>NC_019683.1 GCF_000316605.1 [Leptolyngbya] sp. PCC 7376
GTACTTTCGGTTTAACATCTACCTTCCTGTAATTCTCACCACCGAGGCACGGACGTTGACGCAAGATCCCCAACGACTATGGCAAGAAGTTTTAGTCAAACTCGAACAACAATTAAGCCGTCCGACCTTCGAGACCTGGATTGAGCCGACAACGATGCAACAGTGGCAGGACGATGAGGTTGTTCTCTGTGCGCCGAATGCCTTTGTCCTCAACCATATTCAGAAATATTATGGGGCGCTAATCTCCGAGACGATCGCCGAGCTAGTTTCCTCTCCGGTCAGTGTTCGTCTTACGTCTCCAGAAGGTAATACCCTCGCGGCGACCCCGAATCTCTACAGCAGCCAAAACAACAATAATTTATTGCGGCGATCGCCCAAAAAAGCTCAAGATCTCAACTCGAAATATACTTTTTCGCGATTTGTCGTTGGCCCCACCAATCGTATGGCCCATGCCGCTGCCCTTGCTGTCGCCGAATCTCCCGGTGGTGACTTTAATCCCCTTGTGCTTTGTGGTGGAGTGGGACTTGGGAAAACCCATCTGATGCAAGCTATTGGACATTATCGTCTCGATACCAATGCCGATGCCAAAATCTTTTACGTTTCCACCGAGCAATTCACCAACGACCTCATTGCATCCATCCGCAAAGATAGCATCCAAACCTTTCGCGAACATTACCGCACTGCTGATGTGCTGTTAGTGGACGATATTCAGTTCATTGAAGGGAAAGAATATACCCAAGAAGAATTTTTCTACACTTTTAATACTCTCCACGAAGCTGGTAAACAAATCGTTTTAGCTAGCGATCGCCCCCCAAACCAGATCCCCGGCTTACAACAGCGATTATCCTCTCGATTTTCGATGGGATTGATTGCAGACATCCAACCGCCTGACCTTGAAACACGGATGGCGATTCTCCAGAAAAAAGCTGAGGCTGAAAATATTCAGCTTTCTCGTTCTGTCATTGAATACATTGCCACCCACTACACCTCAAACATTCGCGAACTCGAAGGCGCACTCTTGCGGGCAGTGACCCATATCGCTATATCTGGCTTGCCGATGACCGTCGAAAACCTTGCACCTATCCTGAATCCCACCGTTGAGTATGCCCCTGCTGCTCCAGAATTGATTGTGCAAATCGTGTCGGAGATGGTGGGCATTAGCATCGAGGATCTGAAAAGTGCCTCCCGCCGCCGTGAAATTAGTACTGCTCGCCAAATTGCCATGTATTTAATGCGCCAGCATACGGATCTTAGTTTGCCTCGGATCGGTGAAGCATTTGGCGGAAAAGACCACACAACAGTGATGTATAGTTGCGACAAAATTGGGCAGTTGCTCACCAAGGATCAAAAAATCTCTCAGCTTGTCAGTAAGATTAGCGATCGCATTAACCATCACCAACAGAGCTAATCTATTCGTCTCTCTGTAAGGAGAAGAGTGTGCTTAAGATATACAGTGACGATTGGAGTAATCTCCTCAACAAATAGTAATTCTTTGAAAAAATATTACGTAGAAAGCCTGTTATTACAACATTTTCTTTCAACTTAGGGTGTCTCGAAACTGAAGGAAATGAGGAAATTTACAGATATATCCTAAAAAATCGCAAAATATAGCAAATATTCCCAACCTTAGTTTCTCTCTGGAATTTGGCTAAGTTTGTCGTATAGATAATTTAATTTGGCAGACGTTTGGTGATGAATGGTCGCTTTTCGTTTCAAAAAATCCTATTAAAAGTGAGGGCGATGCCTATGTTTACCAGAGTTAGGCAGGTGGTCGATCCATTATTCCAATATCTCAATCAGCCCATCGGGAAATCTGAGCAATGTGCAGTGTGGAATCCCAACCGATTTTGGTACTTGTATAAAATCAACCTATTGGAAAAATGTTGGTTAAAAGATCCGGCAGTTAAAGGTCAAAAAGCTTATTAAAGAACGCTTATTGTTGGTTCACATACGTTCTCTGAAAATGCATTTTTAAACATGTGTTAGGGCTGCTATCTGTTCTTCGGAACGGATGTTTTTTTCTGCGAGTTTACGTTGAAATTTACGTTTGCTACTGACCTGTCCATGGATATTGACGCAGTAGGGGACGGCATAGGTGAGGAGGCTCGATAACCACCGTGATTTGTCCATTTTTCCTTTTAATAAAGCATTGCCATGGTTAATGCTGAAAAGGATGGTGCCAACAAGTAGGGCAACACGCAGGGCCGATGGCATCATGTCCGGATCACGCAGCCCCTGTAAAAAAGCTTTCATTGGATTTGCTCCCGTTACAAAACTTCATGATAACAGGAGTTCTATCTAGATAAAGTGCTTGTGTGGTGTGGTGAATGTCTTTCGGGTGATCGCTGGACTGCTTGTACACAATTTCTTGAATTGGAAGTGTAGTGTTGCAGGAAGCTGTAGCAATCTCACTGGACTGGAGCGGTATTTGAGCATTTCTAGACGTACTCTAATCAAATTGACTGCTTTAATGGCAGGTGGTTTTGCTGTGGGCTGTAAAACAAATCAACTTCGTCATCTTGCAGTTGATGGGTCATTGTTTATGCCTGATGAAGGAGCACCACACGCTAGAACATGGATGGCTTTTGTTGCTAATGAGTATATTTGGACTCGTAAGCAGATTCCTGCGGTGAAACGTGATTTGGTTCGCATTGCCACGGCGATCGCCAAATATGAGCCTGTATCGATGTTGGTATCGCCAGAAGATATGGCCGAGGCGCAAAAGCTATTGGGAGATTTAACGCGTTATCAATACCCAATTGAGCTGATTGAATGTCGCACAGATGATCTATGGGTGCGTGATACTGGCCCCACTTTTGTGCTGGATAGCGAAGGGAAAAAATACGGTGTGAATTTTAACTTCAACGGTTGGGGTGGCAAACAAGAGCATTCCTTCGATGCAAGGGTTGCAGATTTTATTACGAATCAAGCAAACGCGACTATTATCCCCTCAAATATTGTTTTAGAAGGAGGTAGTTTTGAAATTGATGGCCATGGCACTGCCATCCTGACGAAAAGTGCTGTTTTGAATGACAATCGTAATCCAAATGTGAGTCAGACCGAGGTCGAGAAAGAATTAGAGCGATTGTTGGGGATTCAAAAAGTAATTTGGTTGGATGGCATTAAAGGTAAAGATATTACTGATGGCCATGTTGATTTTTATGCGCGGTTTTCTCAGAAAGAGAAAGTCTTGGTGAGCCGTGATAACTATCAGCAGTCCCATGATTACAATGTCACGCGGAAAAATATTGAAGTCTTGCAAGAAGCGACAGACATTGATGATAATCCCCTGGATGTGACTGTGATTGATGCTCCCGATGTTATTAATGAGAACTTTGGGGTTCGGGATTTTGCGGCGGGTTATATTGGCTACTATCTCTGTAATGGTGCGGTGATTATGCAGAAATTTTGGGATGAGGTTGCGGATCAGAATGCAAAAGAGATTATCGCTCAGGCTTTTCCAGATCGGGTGATCGAGCAAATTGCCATTGATGCGATCGCCTCTGGTGGTGGCAGTATTCACTGTGCAACGCAGCAAGAACCTCTCGCCCAGAAAACTGAAACAACCTGAGTTCGGGATAGGAAAAGAAGCTTCTAATCAAGCTGAAGAGAGGGTTTCTTAGGCTGATGACAGTAGGCAATTAGACCACAAAGCAAGTTAACACAAAAATTGGCAGGACTACGATGTCTAGGGTGCTCAATCTGAGAAATATTCTTCAGCTGGTCAATGACCGTCTCAATTAAAGCTCGCTTACGGGCAAGGATTTTGTCATGCCAAAGCATCAAGTGATTCTTCATATTGCGCCGAGGCTTAGCCAGCAACGTCACATCATGCTCTTCTTGTAAATGCTGTGCCAGAGGTTGAGAGATATAGCCTTTATCTGCAAAAACCTTGCCAAATAAATTCTGCAATAGTTCCAGCACTGGCTTGCGGTCATCAGTGTTGCCGGGGGTGACTTTCACTTGGAGTAACTCGCCACGGTCATTGATTACTAGATGCAGCTTGAAGCCAAAGAACCAACCAACAGATGTTTTACCTCGAGCAGCATGACCTTCAAAAACGCGATGTTGAGAGATACGGCGATTATGGCAAACCTTGATACTGGTGGCATCAATGAAACTAATACCAGTGCATTTGACCTCTTGCAAAAGGTTATGGCAATTCAAAATTGTAGAGACCAGCAATGAGATTGAGTCTTAATCCCCATCTCCGACGGCGGTTACGATATCGACTGGATAAGAGGCGGAATCTTTTGAGCATTCTGAATACCATCTCAATGATGATTCTTTGAGCTGCTAAGAGCTGATTCTCCTGTTTCTGCTCCGCACCTTTAGGCTTCTTGTGAGGAGTGTGACTCCGCTGATGCCGCTTGTGTAGACCTTGATATCCAGCGTCGGCAAGGCAGAGTTGTCCCTGCTGAAAATGCACTCTACTCTTTTTGAGTAGTTTGAAGTCATGGGTGCTACCTTTCTCACAGTCACAACAGATAATCTGTGCCCACTGCCAAGCAATAACTATTTGAGCTTTAAGGGAATGAGGCTTCTTTTTCCTGAGTAGTAAAGATGTTGTTTTTTTGGGCTTTTCAATCGCCTGTTCTGTGGCATCCATACCACTACTGTTAGAGATAACTCTTCTGAACCATGGAGCTGTTTCATGCCGGGTCAGTGGCAATCGGTTTCTTTGATGAGTGTATTCTCTGTTTTTTGCACCATGCGACAAACTGTTGATTCATGAATGCCCCATGATTGAGCGATATGAAAATAAGTGCGATATTCCCTCGGATATTCCAAGGTGAGGAGTAACTGATTTTCCAGGGATAAAACACTGGGACGACCGGGTTTTTGCTTTGCTTTAGCTTCTGCTAGGACTTCTACCAGACGATTGAAAGTCTGAAGTTTAACTCCACAGGCTCTCCTGAATTGTTCTGGAGATAAATGTTGGAGCTGTTCGTAAGTCGGCATTTCTATCGCTATGACTCTGATACTTTCCTCTTTTTTACCTACTCTCACTTCTTTTGCAAGAGGTCAACTGTGCCAGAGCTTGAGAGACGTAACCTTTATCTGCAAAGATTTTTCCCGATAACCCTTTCAAAAGCTCCACTACCGGTTTTCTATCATTGGTGTTGCCGGGTGTGACCTTCACATTGAGTAATTCGCCATGGTCATTGATAACCAGATATAGTTTGAAACCAAAGAACCAACCCACAGATGTTTTACCTCGAGCGGCATGACCTTCAAAAACGCGATGTTGAGAGATGCGGCGATTGTGACAAACCTTGATACTGGTGGCATCAATGAAACTAATACCTGTGCATTGACCATAACAGTGCTGTAGGTAGACACATAGAGGTACTAACGTCGAAGGCATCCACTCCACAAAACGTTGGTCACTCACGGCTCTGGGAAAAGCTCCTCGCCAATAGATGACGCACATTGATGAGATAGAAATATTTGAAATTACGATAATGAGATTGGTGAAAAGCAATCAATATCGTCATTATCTCGCTTAAACTCAAGCTTCTTGAGCGACGTCGCCGCCGTTGTTTCGAGGCCAGCAGCTGTTGTTGCCATTGAGGTTCGAAGACTTGGCAGACATCATCAACAGCACAAAACAAAGGTTCTAGACTGGTCATGGGAGAAAGTGGTGGATTGCTTATCAACTTCCACAATATGCACTTTCTCCTTTTCTTCTCTTATCCCGAACTCACGTTATTTGGCCTAAAAATTTCCGCACAATTTCGAGGATTTGCTTGGAGCTAGTGCCATCCCCGAACGGATTGGTTGCTGTGGCCATTTGATCATATTGTTCCTGATCCGTCAGCAGCGCTTTTACTGCCTGAAAAATATCCATCTGCTCTGTGCCGATAAGCCTTGCGGTTCCCGCCAAAACTGCCTCGGGACGTTCAGTCGTTTTACGCAATACCAAAACAGGCTTACCTAAACTAGGTGCCTCTTCCTGGAGTCCCCCCGAATCGGTTAGGAGCAAATCACATCGCTGCATTGCCCCAACGAGCTGCGGATAATCTAAGGGCTCAGTGAGAAAAATCTGGGGATGATCACCCAACACCTTTTGAATCGGTTCACGCACTTTCGGATTGCGGTGCATAGGTAATAAGATCACCACATCGGGAAATGCTTCCACGACTTTTAAAAATCCCTGCAAAATGCTGTCGAGGGGACTACCCCAATTTTCGCGGCGGTGCACAGTGGAGAGGATGACACGTTTCTCTGGCCAATCCAAACCAGGAATATTGCAGTCTGGCTCCGATGCCGCCACTGTTAATAACGCATCAATAACTGTATTTCCGGTGTTATACGCCTGCCCTAAAATATCTGATTTTTCGAGATTGGCGATCGCCTGAGTTGTGGGCGCAAAATGCAGCTGAGAAATTTGCGAAATCAATCGGCGATTGGCTTCCTCTGGGAAAGGGTTGAGGATATTGTCTGTGCGCAGACCTGCTTCCACATGGCCCACTGGAATCTGTTGATAAAAAGCAGCGAGGGCTGCGGCAAAAGCAGTGGTTGTATCCCCCTGTACCAACACAATATCCGGCGATAATTCCTGGTAAATCTTTTGCAGTCCATCCAAACTGCGACAGGTAATATCCGATAATGTTTGACCCGGCTGCATAATCTCTAGATCAAAATCAGCCTTTAGATCAAACCATTGCATCACCTGATCAACCATCTCGCGGTGTTGACCTGTCAAAATTACTGAAGTTTCAAAATCAGTCGCTTGCCGAAACTGACGAATCACAGGAGCCAATTTAATGGCTTCTGGTCGCGTACCAAGGGTGATACAAACTGAGGGCATACAACTCTCACCAAAAGATCTTTCGCTATCTTATAGCTTTTTCTTCAGCCCAAAGAACTAGGCCAAGTTTTACTGCGTATTTGCTCCCCAATGTATCAGATGAAATTTTATAAAGCATTGGACCTGATTTTTGACTCAATCCCCATGCATTAACTCGGCGATCGCCCAACGTACTTTGAAAATATTTACTTACACTTTATCTAGAGCCAATAACACTCACTATTGCAACCTAGCGGCCTGAGCTTCCTCGTGATTTTGAGAGTGAATGGGATGAGTACAATAAGACTGCCTTAAACTTCCAAATAAGATTTTTTTGTCTGAGGGGTTGACATAACTTTTTTCTGTGAATATATTATTAAAAGTGACTTAAACCACAGGGGACTGTAGTTCAGCTGGTTAGAATGCCTGCCTGTCACGCAGGAGGTCGCGGGTTCGAGTCCCGTCAGTCCCGTAGAAATACACTGAGTTTGTAATGCCATATGAGGTAATACATTCTTACTTGAAATAATTTGAAGTTAGGTTCTTTTATATGCCTACAGAGTAGTCATATAGAGAGATGACTGGTAGTCTGATAGCAGGATTCCCAAGGGCACTAGTTCAAGATGAAATTGGATCGACGCAGCTTCTTACAAGGGTTGGGATTAGCCCTCTTTTCATTTGGTGTGCTTGACCAAGGATTGCGAGGCCAAATTGATCGTTATGCCCAGGCTCTTGAAAAGTTTTCCGGGCGGAAATTCGCGCTTTTAATTGGTATTGACCGTTACCCTGAAGTTGATGATCTTAATGGTTGTGGTGTTGATATTGAGATCCAAAAGCAATTATTGATGCACCGTTTTGGGTTTGACCCAGCACAAATCATTGTTCTCAAAAATGAAGCTGCTAATCGCGACAATATTTTTACAACGTTTCAAAAGCAATTGAAAGATATTCTCACCCCCGAGGATTTCTTGTTCGTTCACTTTAGTGGCTACGGCACAAGTATTAATACTGCTCAGGGAGATTCGATTAATGCTTTGATGCCTGTAGATGGGGTGATCGGTAAGACCAACAAAGTGGTGGTCAATAATGCGATCGCCGTCTCAACAATTGAGGGTTTTATTCAATCGCTCAATGTTGCGCAGTCTGCATTGATTCTTGATACTAGCTTCTCGCCATTGCCTGAAGGGGAATATCAATACTTGCGAGGCCGAGCTTATCCGAAGTCCATATCGAGTATTGCCAACCCTTCTGAGACAGCGATTGAAGAACAGCTACAACGAAATATTATCCAGCGAAATCTTGGTGGTAAATCCATTATCAAGCTCAGTGCCGCAGAGCTAAACGGAGGCAAAGAGTTTGCGATTAATGGGGCCCATGTTGGCCTGTTTACTGCGACTTTGGCGCAAAATCTCTTCGCAGTTAATCCGAAAGCAACAATATCGGAAGCCAATTCGTTTTTGAATTTCCGCTATCAACAGTTGCAGTTGTTGCCAGAAGGACAACCTGCACCGCAATTTGTGAAAAAATCAATCCCACTTTATGGATTATTGCCAACTAGCATCACTTTACCTAGTGTCGGACATGTGGTGGCTGTAGATGGGAGTTCCGTCGAGCTCAATTTGATTGGGTACGCACCGGAAGTGCTACAGGCGATCGCCTCAGAAAGTGAAGTGAAAACTATTGAGACAACCCCTAAGATTCTTTCGATCACTTCAAAAAATGGCTTATCGGCTCAAGCCAAAACATCAGCGAAAGATTTAGTGCCAAATACTCCTTTGCAGGAATATTTGCGAGTTCTTCCCCGTAATCTCACCTTACGCGTTGCCCTCGGAGATGAGCTCAGCCGGATTGAGCGAGTGGATGCAACCAGTGCTTTTGCTGGGATTGTTGGCATTGCTAATATCAGTAATCCAGCAGAATGGGCCGATTATATTTTTGATGAAGGTTATCGTTTGTTTTCGCTGAGTGGTGAGCCTTTGCCTGAGCTATTGCCTCAGGATAGTAATCAAGCAATTAAGTCTTCTGTAGAGGAGCTAGAGCCGACTCTCGAACGTCTATTGGCTCTGAAATGGCTGCGGCTATTGGTAAATGAAACAACGACTTCACTACAAACTCAGAGCAGTTTAAATCGTCTCGAACCTCGGCGATCGCCACTCATCCAGAAGACAACGCCAATTAATATTTCTAAAGCCCCAACTTTTCAGGCTGCGGAGGTCAAGCTAAATGAAACCTTGGCATTTCAGTATAAAAATTTAGGACAACAAGCTCTCAATCTTGTTGGTTTTGCCCTCAGTCCGAAGCAAGAAATGCTGTTGTTGACACCTCAAAGTCCATTGCAGGTAGAACCTGGCAAAACACAAACTGCTGAAATTGATTTCGCACAGCAACGTCCTGTTGGCCGCTGGCAAGTGTATTGGGTGGGAAGCATTGACCCTTTAACGAAATTTCAGGAACAGCTTGATCGACAATTTGCGAATGTCGAAGCAGCCACAGTTAAAGTTGAAGAGCCATTGCCTTTCATTCGTGCCATCCTCGAAGATCTCAGCGCTGTAACCGATCAAAATATGAGTGACAGTAGCAAGGAAACCTATCGTCTAGCGACGGATCGATGGCTGACAAATTGTTTTATCTATGATGTTGCTGAGAATTTACCCAAGGTTAACTGAAGCGTCCTGAGTTCTCCGTCAACTGATTGAAAATCTGGCCATAATACATTTAGACAGCACCGTGGATTAGGTTTGTGATGGCTTTCGTTCGTCTGTATCGTCTGATTATTTGCTTTACTTTGAGTTGTCTTTTGGCGATCGCCGTCCCGTGGCACTTCATGAATCCGACGGTGATGGCCCAAACCAATCCTTTCTACGACTCCATTATGAAAATGGAGAGTGATTGGCAACAGGAATACGAAAATTATTTCAATACCAATTTTAAGTTTGAGGCGATGGATGTCAGAAAGATGTCTGCGGCCTTACAGGAGAATGCAAAGCTTACTGGGGAGAGGACAGCTCTTATTTGGATCATGACGTCTGGCGATCAAATTAATCTCAGTATGTTGACGCCAAATCACAAACCTGTTTCCCGTACAACGCTGGTAAATAAGGCCGAAATAATCAGCACTAAAATGGATTTTTTCCGAGGGGTGACGAGCCAACATCCCATTTTTCGAAATTCTTATCTCAAGTCTGCCCAAACGCTATATGACTGGATCATTAAGCCGATTGCCGCAACATTAGATATCGAAGAGATTGATAATTTGCTTTTCTGTACGGGGCCAGGATTACGCACGATTCCGTTTGGAGCGCTCCATGATGGCAAAGAATTTTTAGTAGAAAAGTATGGCGTTGGTGTGGTGCCTGCTTTCCAATTGATGACAAAAGGGGCTTCTCGTATCGGCGATCGCCCAGCCTTAGCGATGGGAGCTTCAACATTCGACGAGTTGCCAGATTTACCCGGTGTCGAAATTGAGCTAGACACGATTATTCCGAATCTCCGCCAAGGCAAAACATTTTTAAATGAAGGCTTTACGCTTGAAAATCTCAAACAGGAGCGTGCAGAAAATAATTACGGTATTGTTCACCTCGCGACCCATGCGGAATTCCAGAGTGGCACACCCGATAATTCTTATATTCAGTTTGCCGATGAACGTTTGACCCTCGACAAAATGGATCAACTCAATTGGCGCAATCCACCTGTCGAACTTTTGGTATTAAGTGCTTGTCGGACAGCTCTTGGTGATGAAGAAGCAGAATTGGGGTTTGCGGGCTTGGCATTGCAGTCTGGTGTTAGAGCGGTGATCGCCTCGCTATGGTACGTCAGTGATGCCGCGTCAGTAACCTTGATGAGTGAGTTTTACCAAGCCCTTAGTCAGGAGACAACAAAAATCTCTGCCCTCAGACAAGCTCAACTGGCAATGATTCACAAAGAATATGAGCAGCCGAGCCCAGAACTTGCTCAGCTAACACGCAGCGCCTTTAAGCGAGAATCCGGAGAAATTGATTTTTCTCATCCTTACTACTGGGCGGCCTACAGCCTAATCGGTAACCCTTGGTAACTGTTCCACCATCGACAGGCCAATAATTGCAGATCATTGAGGACTGTTACGTTTGCGTAAGAGAGTGCGGATGTTCACCTTAAACTAGCTAGAAGTCATTTTTATTTTCCGCTTTTAGCAATAATTTAGTACCTATGTTCCCTTCAATGCGTCCCCGCCGTTTGCGCCAAACTGATTCTCTCCGCCGGATGGTACGAGAGGCAAATTTAACGGCGAATGACATGATTTACCCCGTTTTTGTAATGGAAGGGGAAAACACCAAGCAGGAAATTACCTCCATGCCCGGCAGCTTTCGCTATACCTTGGATCTGCTGTTGGAAGAACTCAAAGAGGTGTCTGAGCTGGGCATCCCGGCGATCGCCCTGTTCCCCTTGGTAGCGGAAGATCTAAAGGACAACGCTGGTACCGAAAGCTACAACCCCAATGGATTGGTTCCGCGCGCGGTTAAAGCAATAAAGGCTGCCTTTCCCGATTTGACGGTCATCACTGATATTGCATTGGATCCCTACAGCAACCAAGGTCATGATGGCATCGTTGAAAACGGCGAAATCCTGAATGATGAAACCGTTGCCATATTGGTGAAGCAAGCCCTCTCCCATGCCGAAGCTGGTGCTGATATCGTTGCTCCTTCCGACATGATGGATGGTCGTATCGGCGCTATCCGCCAGGGATTGGACGCCGCAGGCTGGACTAATGTTGGTATCTTGGCTTATTCCGCTAAGTACGCCTCCGCATACTATGGCCCTTTCCGGGATGCGTTGGACTCTGCTCCTAAGTTTGGTGACAAAAAGACTTATCAAATGGACCCTGCCAACTCCGGCGAAGCCATTAAAGAAGTTGAGCTGGACATCATGGAAGGTGCAGATATCGTCATGGTGAAACCCGCCCTCTCCTATATGGACATCATTTATCGTGTTAAGGAAATTAGTAGTCTTCCCGTCGCGGTATACAACGTTTCCGGTGAGTATGCCATGGTGAAAGCTGCAGCGCTTAACGGTTGGATTGACGAGAAGAAGGTGGTTCTCGAAACGCTCACAAGCTTTAAGCGGGCTGGTGCAGATTTGATTTTGACCTATCACGCGAAGGATGCTGTTCGTTGGCTCGCTGAATAAATTCAAGATCTGCCGCGAATAATTAATTTGCAAATATTGGGACGTTTTCAATGGGTGAGAACGTCCTTTTCTACGGGTTCTATTGAGTTTGTGATTCTTCTGTTGTATTGCTCGCTGATCCGTCTAAAGCCTTGTGTGCCATAACGAGCCACCGATCTTGATCGGGTTGGGTTGGATCCGCTAAATCGCGACATTTCTCCCACGCAGCGATCGCCTCTTCTTCTCGCTCCTCAACTTGATAATTTTGCGCTTGTAGACAATAAGCGGGAGCTTTATCTGGCTTGAGTGAGGAGGCAATTTGGAGATAATTATCGGCTTGGTTGTTGAGTCCTTGCTTGTATCTTGCCCAACCGAGATTCTTTGAAAGGCTATATTGCAGACTTTGCTGCTGCTCTTCGTTTTCAGCAGTTTGATCAAGATTATCTAAACCTTGTCTGAGTAAGACCACGGCATTGGAATAGTCTTCATCGAGGATCAGCAATCTCGCCAGATTATTTTGGGCAAAGGCAACACTGCTATCGGCACTCTTCGGATCTGCTTTAACTGCAATTTCGTATTGAGCTTTTGCGGCATCAGTTTTGCGGAGATCTTCGTACAGATTTCCCAAATTGTAATGGGCATCTGTGTTGTCCTCATCAAGGGCGATCGCCCGTTTAAAGTTCTGCTCAGCAGTGGAAATATCACCGGATTCCTCAGCACGGTAACCAAGGTAATTGTAGAGTTTCGAAATTTGGGGGAGACTTGTCCAAAATCCGAAAATGACCAGTAATAAAGCCCAAGTGGAAATCGTCGTTGCTTCCTCGCGCCACTGGGATTTAATCCCTAACTTCGTAAACAGACCCCGCAGGCTATCTTGTCCCACATCGGTCAGGTCACCACGTGCTTTGACTAACGTCAGCAAACTCGGAAAAATAATTGCGCCAGCCCCACCAAATCCCAAGCCACCACTCACAAATTTACTGGTGATATCGGTCAGCAGCGCCAGGTTGACCGTCCACCCTACCAGCGTGCTGCTGCGCCACACCCAGTCATATTGATCTTGTTCGTGTGGCTTGAGGAAATTTTCTGGGAACCACCACCATGAGTCTACTGGTGGATTTAGGCTGTCGCGGATTGGTTTTAAATCAATGGTTTCACAGATAAGGTTGGCCTGTTGTTTGAGATCATGGTCGAGGTGAGAGAGTTGGTCTTGGTAGCCGACAGAAATGGGTGGCGAATCTTTTAGCTCATAACAAAGGCGATCGCGAGAGTAGAGAGTTTCTAGAAGGCTCTGTAGATCTGGTTGCTCTGAGAATAGGTTTAGGGCGTGTTGGTAGTTGTAGATTGCTTCGCCAATATTGGATGCACCCATGATTTTTGTCTGAATTCTCGTCGCAATAAAGTGTTTCCACTCTAGCAAGAGATCAAGGTTCGGCAATGGCTTCAATGCTCACATTGTCGTAGAGTTTCGTCTTTTGGCTGGAGCCGTATTTAGAGATGCTTTGTTTAAACTGCGGATCTATTCATCATTCTCCCTCTGCGCAATGTTTCTGACTCTCTTGGAAACGCGCTTTAGCGGGGCGATCATCCTTTTGTCAGAAAAACGCAACTATTGGGGTTGACAGTGAAAAATCAGTTTTGTATTATTTTATACAGAAAGCATAAATAAGTCGTTCATCTCTCTGCTTCTAAACCACTAGGTTTTTATGAGAGACGGAAGTAAGGATTTATCCCCAAGGAACGCACCTCATTCACTCTACGCTTATATTTTGAGGAGCTAATATCATGACACTCTCTTACAGAGGCATTCGTTTCAACCAAGGTTCTACTGTTGTGGAATCCACTGAAGGTCAGACTATCGGTAAATACCGTGGTTCTGAACTCCATGCCCAAGAGCCAAAGCAAAAAATCACTGTTGTTCAGCACACCAACCTTAAATATCGTGGTGCTAGCTACTAGGTTCTAGGTAACGAAAATAAGTTTTCAATGAATATTGAATCCCTTAAAGGAAAGTGATTATCGCTTTCCTTTTTTGTTGTGTGGAAAAAACCAGGCGATCGCCACCGTTAACTTCATGCATTTGTGGAAGGCGATCGCCCCTAAGCGATTAAGTCTTGTAGCTTTGTGATTACAGGTGGCAGACTCCGATGAACTGTTTGCCAGACGACGCGGAGACTCACCTGAAAATATTCGTGAGCCATCACGTTACGCATATCACCCATTATTCGCCAAGGAATACTCGCGTCCCGCATCTTAATTTCATCGGGAATGTTATTCGATGCTTCCCCAATAATCACGAAATTGTAGAACACTGATTGCACAACCATTTTGTTGTTCTCAAACTCCTCAAAAGTCATGTCTGCTGTAAAGTCTTCGATGTCTTGGGCAGCTTGCAGAATATCCTGAACTCTAAGTTGCCAATCTCTAGAAGGCATGGATCGTATCCCTTAAAACTGGCTCCCGTAAATGCTCTCTTAGGGCTTCCTCTAGACCTATATCAATCTTGCGTTGGAATAAATCTTCGAGAAAATAACGCACCTCGAAGATCTCGAATAGAGAAGGCTCCTCAAAAAATTCCACTAAAAAATCAATATCACTATCATCAGTGGCTTCATCCCTAGCAACAGAGCCAAATAACCGCAAGGATTTAACGCCCATTTTTTCTAATTCAGGACGATGTATAGCTAAAGTTTGCAGTACTTGTTCCGAGGCGATCGCCGCCATTGTTTTTCTTGGGGATGAATCAATATCAACCACATCCTAATATCTCTGAAGGGCGATCGCCTACTATTTTGGACTCATTAAAGTTCTTGAAAAACCCCATAGATTTGCAACAAACATCATTCCTTGGGGAAGGTCGCCGAAGGCGGGAAGGGGTTTCGATAGGTGTCGCAACTTACGAAAAAATCCTCACCACTCTCAAACTCAACGGTAGGTCACCAATTTAGGTCTCTGGTTCAATAGTGACATTTTCGTAGAGGGTATCGACGGAGCATTCAAATTCAATGCTGGGAACCATAAAGGTTTCGCCTTCACCATAGGAGCTATACAACCAAAATTTTTCGGTATCAGGTTGGCGTTGGTATAGCTCGACCAGGATTTTGTCAGAGGCGATTAAAAGATATTCTTGTAGGCTCGGAATCTGTCGATAGTATTTGAGTTTATCCGTGGTGTCGTATTTGCCAGTGCTAGGGGATAGGACTTCGATGATAACGGTAGGATATTGAATCAGTTTTTTGGCTTGTTGGTCTTCGGGGTGGCAACTGACAACAACATCGGGATAAAAATAACGGCTATTGGCTTTTGCCTGGACTTTTACATCTGAAATATTGACACGACAACTTTTCGGTTTGAGGTGGTCTTTGAGAGCGATTAAGAGGTTGACCGCCAGATCGTTATGGGGAATGGAGCCGCCTGTCATGGCAATGATTTCGCCATCGATGTATTCGTAGCGATTGTCCTGCTGTTCTTCCCAAATGAGGTATTCTTCAACAGTCATTTTTGGGATGGGATTGGTGGCGACAGTCATGATTTTGTTGGCAGCGAAATCTATGTTTAGTTTAGCTCGGTCTCTCTGCTCTTCCTCTAATAGAGTCCTTGCAAAAGCCCATAGACCTACAACAAACATCCTTCCTTGGGGAAGGTCGCCAAAGGCGGGAAGGGGTTTCGATAGGTGTCGCAACTGACGGAGAGCTGGCCCTAGTCGCCCTTCAAGAGTAAAAGTTAAGACTTATGCCAGAAGTCTAATGCATGAAATGCCTTGGTTCTCGGTGGGTTGCGGAATATGCGGATGACCCCTTCCGCCCTTCGGGCACCTTCCCTAGGGAAGGATGAGTAGAATATGGGGGTTGGTGTCGAAAAAAGTATTGGGTCGAGGGAAATCTATGGTTGCTGCGCGGTGGGTATGGGGTCTAGTCAGTAGTGCAGTCATGCTCGCAGGGAACGGCACAGCAACAGCTCAAGAACTTCAACAAACGCCTATTCTCCTCGCTCAATCAACTCAAAAGAGCGGCGATGAACTCTATGCCGAAGGTGATAAATTCTACTTCTTAGGTACTAGAGAAGGTTACGTCTCTCAAGCTCTGGCACAGTTGACCTCTTGCAAAAGAAGTGAGAGTAGGTAAAAAAGAGGAAAGTATCAGAGTCATAGCGATAGAAATGCCGACTTACGAACAGCTCCAACATTTATCTCCAGAACAATTCAGGAGAGCCTGTGGAGTTAAACTTCAGACTTTCAATCGTCTGGTAGAAGTCCTAGCAGAAGCTAAAGCAAAGCAAAAACCCGGTCGTCCCAGTGTTTTATCCCTGGAAAATCAGTTACTCCTCACCTTGGAATATCCGAGGGAATATCGCACTTATTTTCCTATCGCTCAATCATGGAGCATTCATGAATCAACAGTTTGTCGCATGGTGCAAAAAACAGAGAATACACTCATCAAAGAAACCGATTGCCACTGACCCGGCATGAAACAGCTCCATGGTTCAGAAGAGTTATCTCTAACAGTAGTGGTATGGATGCCACAGAACAGGCGATTGAAAAGCCCAAAAAAACAACATCTTTACTACTCAGGGAAAAAGAAGCATCATTCCCTTAAAGCTCAAATAGTTATTGCTTGGCAGTGGGCACAGATTATCTGTTGTGACTGTGAGAAAGGTAGCACCCATGACTTCAAACTACTCAAAAAGAGTAGAGTGCATTTTCAGCAGGGACAATTCTGCCTTGCCGACGCCGGATATCAAGGTCTACACAAGCGGCATCAGCGGAGTCTCACTCCTCACAAGAAGCCTAGAGGAGGAGAGTTGACTGCGAGCAGAAACAGGAGAATCAGCTCTTAGCAGCTCAAAGAATCATCATTGAGATGGTATAGCAGGCAAGGAGTGGGTTAAGACAGAATAGGATAGAAGCAATAAACATAGATGCCATGCCTGCTCCCCATAGTCTTGATTTACGCCTAAAAGCTGTTGCCGCCTTCGATAAAGGTGAACGAAAAAGTGATATCTGTCGCTTCTTTGGTATTAGCCGAAATACGCTAGACCTGTGGCTGAAACGACGAGAGAAAATCGGTTCAGTCGCTCCGAAGACAGATTACCGTCGAGGCCCTCAACCGAAGATTAATGATCTAGATGCTTTTCGTGCTTTTGCAGAGGAATATGGGCATCTAACCCAGAAGGAAATGGCGGAGAAATGGCCAGAGTCTATTAGTGATGCATCCAGACGTGAAGCTCTACGGAAAATTGAATTTACTCGAAAAAAAAGACCTATCGATATCAAGAGAGAGATAAAGAATTAGAAAAAGCATTTGTGGCACAACTGAAGCAGTATGGCCAAGAACGACTCGTATATATCGATGAAAGTGGATTTGATAATACCTTAGATTATGGGTATGGCTACTGCCATAAGTCAGAGAGGTTTATCGCAGAGAAGTTAGGTCATCGTACAGAACGAGTTAGCGTGATTGGAGGATGGCGAGAGGGAGAGCAGATAGCACCGATGGTATTTGAGGGCTATGCCAACAGCGCCTTAGTTTGCCAATGGGTAGAGGATTGCTTAGTGCCAGAGTTGATTCCGGGTCAAATTATTATTCTGGATAATGCCAGTGTTCATCCAAAGGAAAGAATACAAACATTGGTGGCGAAGGCAGGATGTGAAGTGATATTTTTGCCACCCTACTCACCACACCTGAACAAGATAGAGAAGTTTTGGGGGAGGTTAAAGAAGGAGATAAGTAAGCTCATCAAGAAGACTGAGGATTTGTTCGATGCCATCAGAATAGCCTTCTGTTCTATGTCCTAACCTTCTCCTTCGCTGCTATATTCAGAATGCTCAAAAGATTTCGTATATTATCCAGTCGATATCGTAACCGCCGTCGGAGATGGGGATTAAGACTTAATCTCATTGCTGGTCTCTACAATTTTGAATTGCCATAACCTTTTGCAAGAGGTCAAGTGATTTTTGGTCTGCTTATGGCCTCATCTTCCCGAGCAAACGTCATCGATTCGTAAGCAAAGAGACAGGAAAGACAAGTTATATTGAGCGATTCAACCGTACTTTGAGGCAAAGAGTTTTGCGCTTGGTGAGAAAGACTTTATCCTTTTCTAAGCAAGTCGCAAACCACATTGGAGCTATTTGGCTTTTTGTTCATCACTACAACTCATCCTTACCTCTTTAGGACTACCAAATCTGGCACTTCAGGCGATCAACCTAGCGGAATTTACGCAGCATTTATCGAACATAAAGACTTTTCAGACAACCTCTTAGGTAAACCTTTGTCACTAACAGATTCATTTAGACTATATAGTAGAGCTAATAAAAAAATAGATCTGCTGTATGATTTGATGCATGGTAATGGGCGAGATTGACAACTTAGATCATGGTTGCTGAAAGTGAGAAGGTGATCATCTTTTTATTAGAAAATTAACTATCTTTTTTAAAATAATTTGCAGTTTTATTTCGACTTGATATATGTCAACAAAATTTAAATCAAACATTGAAAGATGTTGATTTTTTTAAGCTTCTAAGATTATTCCTAGTAGGTTTGAATGATTTGCTTTAGAACAGGATATTTTGATGAAACTACATGCCACAATTAAAGTTGCTTCCCCAATGTTGTTATCCTTTTTCTTGGGTTTTAATATACAAAGACTTAATGCAGATGAAAAAGAGATTCGATATCAAAATTTTGAACTATTTCATTCCATCATAGAAAAAGATTATCCGGAACGAAAATTTCCTATTTATGATTATGCCCCAACAATCATGAAAGAAGGTGACTTATTTAAAATGTGGTGGCTAGGCCGCTCCACTGTTATCATTCCTGATCGTCAAGAAGATAATATCTTTTATGCCGAATCAACTAATGGTATTAACTGGTCAGAACCTCTTAATGTAATGCCTCCAGGTCATAATAATCCAAGTCTATATGGTTATTATGTTGGTAATCCAAGTGTTATTAAAGTTGGGGATATTTATCATATGTATATTAGTGCTGGAAACGGAGGTCAGTCTGCTCTAGGAGAATCAGTTCCTGTGAATGCAATTGGATACACAACAAGTAAAGATGGAATTAATTGGCAAGATATAAAAATCATTCTAGAGCCTTTTTTACTTAAAAATATATGCTGTGGTAGTTATGGTGCTGGTGAGCCTTCTGTTGTATTTCTCAATGGTTTTTTTTATATGGCCTATATAGATTCGACGGGCCAAGTCTCAAATCCAGTAAATGGATCTGGTGTTTATATGATTCGTTCCTCAACTGCTGATTTTTCTGAGCATGTAGAAGTTGTAACTGGTTATGGTGATTTTGTTGATTTAACAGCAGAAAATGAGACTCAATATCTATGGAAAGATAATACAAATGGTGGTGAATTTGCTTGGAGTGATGAGCTAGAAAGTTTTTTGTATTTGCGAGGTGGAACATCGAGTTTTTTGTTGGCAGATAGCAATTTGAAAATTCTTCAGGAGTTAGAATTTCCTGTCCCAAAAAATGGCTGGAGGGAAGAAAATACATTTGTGAGAACGCCCCAAGGTCATCTGTTAGATTTAGGTTTAGAGGATGGTATTGACGTCTTTGTTGTTGGAGGATATGTCACTCCTGATGTTGAGATAGATTCTGACTATTGGCCTAGCAATTTAGATATTTGGTGGACTGATTTTCAGGCTGTTAGATTCACTTTGCTCCAGGAAAATCAATCTGCAAATAATCATTTAGCCTTAAGGGTAAAGCATTTGAATAATGGCTGTCCTCAGGGATATCAAACAGTTGCGTCAATGGCTGAAATGTTAATTGATGCAGATGGCTATGATTTATCAGATGGTCAACAAAGCTGGGTACTCTGTAGTCTAATCATTGAGGAGTCTCACCCGAATCTGGTTACTCTTAAACATCTAAGTAATAATTGTCCGAACGGGTATGAGCGGATTGCTTTTTTAGAAAATCTGTATATCAAAGCGGATGGTTTTGATCTCGAAAAGCCTCAATATTGGATGGTTTGTACTTTGCAAAAAAATGGACGTAGTGTTGTCCTTTTAAAGGATGCTAAGAATGATTGTCCTTCTTCATATACAAGCTCAGCATTGTTGCATTCGATTCCAGCAAGAGCTGATAGAGTAAGTTTTGATCCACCAAGAGACTGGAAACTTTGTACTCTCTCGCTTGATGTGGAATAGAGAAAGAGAGTTTGAGTTTGTGCATCCTTGATGTGAGCTTGTCTTGGTAACTGAAATTTCAGGCGATCGCCCTTCTAGTATTCCAATAGTTTTTCGAGGAAGATCGCTTTACCGTAAATTGGGTTCAAGCCATAGCTTGCAAAGCCAAACCTTTCGTAAGCATTGAGAGCTGGATAGTTTTTGTCGAGGACTTCTAAAGTGATTTTGCAGGCATTTTTCGAGCGGGCAATTTTTTCGATTTCGCTGAGGAGTAACTGACTTACCCCCTGCCGCCGAAAGTCTGCATGGACAATCAAGTCATGGATATTAATTAAGGGTTTGGCTTTAAAGGTCGAAAAAACATGAAAGGCATTCGCTAGTCCTGCTGGTTTTTCGTCGGCATAACACAGGATTGAAAAAGCATGGGGAATTTTGGCTAAACGGGATACTAAATGAGTTTTGACATCTTCGGTTAAACCTTTGCCGCCACCAGATTCGCCCGACGCATAGTGATCTAAGAGAAAGACGAGATCTGCTGCATGGTTCGGGTCATTGTAATCGACGAGAGTGGTGGTGAAAGTCATGGCTGTAAAAAGGTTTCAGTATTGGTAACGTCATCAAGATGGCGGCGATCACCTTTTAGGATAGGGCACAAGAACGATAGCTGTGATGTGACGAACCATGCCTGAGTTTAGCCTCTGCTCCAATCCCCAATGTGCTCTCCCCAATAATGAGCTAACCGCCACGGACTGCGTGAGTTGTGGTGAAAGTCTTTTGTTGAATGGTCAATATCGCATTGTGGAGCTGTTGGGGCAAGGAGGCTTTGGGCGAACATTTAAAGCAATTGATGAAGAGCATCCGCAGAAAAAGTATTGTGCGATTAAGCAATTTTTACCGCAGCAGGTGCAGGCAAAAGAAAAGGTGATTGAATTGTTTGAGCAGGAGGCAAAACGTCTACAAACTCTCGGCAATCATAATCAAATTCCAGCACTCTATGATTATTTTCAGGTAGGCGATCGCCAATATTTAGTCCAAGAATTTATCGATGGCAAAAACTTGGCGCAAGAGCTGGAGGAACTCGGCAAATTTACGGCGGCAGACATCACGAAATTATTAAAAGAGTTGTTGCCAGTGTTGCGGATTATCCATCGCCGTCAGGTGATTCATCGCGACATTAAACCCGAAAATATTATTCGTCGTACACCGACAAAGGCCACTGAAAAATCGACTTTGGTTCTCGTGGATTTTGGGGCATCGAAACATGCGACCGAAACTACCCTCGGCAAAACAGGAACCATGATCGGCTCTGCGGCTTTTATTGCGCCAGAACAAGTGCGAGGAAAAGCAACGTTTGCGAGTGATCTGTATAGTTTGGGAGTCACTTGTATTCATCTGCTCACGGCGATCGCCCCCTTTGATTTGCTTGATACGGGCGACAATAAATGGGTGTGGCAGGATTTTGTCGATAAAAAATTCGACCCAAAACTCACCCGCATTCTCAACAAACTTTTAGAGCCTGCCACTAACCGTCGGTATCAACAAGCAGATGATGTTTTAGAAGATTTGCATGCGCCAGCCAGAGCCAAAAAGTTTCCACTCAAAGGGGCGATCGCCGCAACATTAATTATTGGCTTAGGCGTTGTGGGAGCGAACGCTTTATTAACGCCCATTCGCCAAAAGCTAAATCCTTCAGTTGTTGTACAGAATCCCGATTTGCCTCCCTTTCCTGCCGGTTTATACGCCACCATTGACGGTAATGAGCAAAATTTAACGCTGAAAAATACTGAAGTCGATGCCAAGGTTTCGGGGAATATCGCTGAAGTCGAAGTCATCCAAACGTTTGCAAATCCCTACGATCAGCCTCTTGAAGCGATCTATAAATTTCCCTTGCCCGATGACGCTGCCGTTGATGACATGGAAATCAAAATTGGCAACCAAACCATTCGTGGTGTGATTAAACGTTCTGAAGAAGCCGAAGCTATTTACGAAGAAGCAAAAGAAGACGGCAAAACAGCAGCACTTCTCGAACAAGAGCGAGACAATATTTTCACGCAATCCTTGGCGAATATTCTGCCCGGTGAAGAAATTGAGGTGACCATTCGCTATAGCAATAGTCTCAAATTTGAAGGGGAAGATTACGAATTTGTTTTCCCAATGGTGGTAGCTCCCCGTTACGGCGATGGCAACATTCAAGCATCAAGTATTGGTGGTGCGACGAGTGCCAAAGCATTACCGAAAAATCGTTCTGGCCAGGATATCAGCGTCAATCTCGAAATTGATGCGGGTGTCCCCATCCAAAACCTGACGTCGCCAACCCATGAAATTGCGACCCAATCTCTCAGTGGCAGCACTGGAATTTCCCTTGCTAATGCTGATGAAATCCCGAATAAAGATTTGATTGTTCGCTATCAAGTGACTGGTAAAGAGACCCAAGCGACGATGTTGGCTCAGGCGGATCAGCGAGGTGGACATTTTGCGACTTATCTCATTCCAGCAGTGGATTACCAAAAGGACGAAATTGTCCCAAAGGATGTGGTTTTTCTCATGGATACATCGGGCTCTCAGCGAGGAGCGGCCATTCGCCAATCGAAGGAGTTAATGCGGCAATTTATTCAGGGGCTAAATCCGCAGGATACTTTCACGATTATGGACTTTTCGAATACCACGAAAAAGTTATCTCGTGTGCCGCTCGACAATACTGAGACTAACCGCCAAAAAGCGCTGAAATATGTCAATAAAATCTCGGCAAATGGTGGCACCGAATTAATGAATGGCATTAATGAAGTGATGACTTTTCCTGAGGCGGAAGATGGTCGGTTGCGCACAATTGTGTTGTTGACGGATGGGTTGATTGGCGATGATCGCACGATTATCGGCATGATGGAAAAGCAGCTCAAACCGGGTAATCGTATCTTTACGTTTGGGGTTGGCTACTCTACTAATCATTTTTTGATTAATCGTTTGGCAGAAGTGGGACGGGGTGAATCGGAAATTTTGCCTGAATCTGAAGATCCGAAAGGAGTGGTGGCAGAGTTTTTCGAGGAAATTAATAATCCAGTGCTCACAAATGTTGAAGTGAGTTGGGTTGGTGGTGGCGATCGCCCTGAAATTTATCCGGAACATATGCCCGATCTCTATGACAGTCAACCTCTTGTTCTCCATGGGAAAAAGGGTGATCGCCAGAACGGTCAACTTAAGGTTACGGGCACAATCGCGGGTGGTAAACCCTACGAAAAAGTCTTTGATGTCAACTTTGATCAAGTGCAAGGCAATGGGGCGATCGCCCAGCTTTGGGGGCGGGCAAAAATCAAAGAATACATGAATGATATGTATTGGATGGAAACTACAGAAGGCGTTAATACCGTGACCAATACAGCGCTGGATTACCGGTTAGTTTCTGACTACACTTCGTTTGTAGCGGTGAGCGATGAAGTGCGAGTGGATTCCCGTGCCGAGACACTGACCCAAGATGTCCCCCTCGAAAAGCCTGAGGGTATGGAGTTTGATGCTCTGAATGCGCCGACTTCTGCCGGATCTGCCTCAACCGATGATATGGCTGCAGAATCTGCAATAGCCCCAACACCAAACACAAATCAAGCACCACAAGCTCAAACCACTCCAGTGCCTGTCGCGAAAAATGTGGCTCCCAGCCAGCAGAGTAATAATGGCAATAGTAAAGATGTTCCTGAACCGAGCCATATCATCGGTAACCTACTTGTCTTAATTACTTTAGGCTTCTTTTTCTGGAAACGTCGTCAACAGAAAAAAGCTAAACAATCTGGATAAATTACTTTGTGCTTTCAGAAGAATTAAAGCGGTTCTTTCTTAGCAGTCAAGATGCTTAATCATTACTCTTAGATTCTGCGCTTTCTACTGGTTTAATTTCAAAAGGGTGATTTACAAAATGGACAAGTTTTCTTGCATCCATCTACCTCAACATGCAATTTGGAGCACCGCCCCCATTTCCCCACAACAAATCTAAAATGTTTGCAACTATGACATTTCGCACATGTAATTTTTTCGTCCATTGACCTTACCCCTAAGTTTCCGCTGCAAGGATTTGCCTTAAACTTTCCTTAATCTAATTGTCTCACCCCAACAGCTCAAGATTCCAACCTCGTTTCGACAATGTAACAAAACATCAATTTAGTTGCTTGTCACGATGATCGTCTTGTATGTAAGGGTATGCTTTGTGTTTGTTTTTAAAGGGCGAGAAGTGTTCTTTTTCTAAAATGATCGGAATAGATCCAAAGCGATTATTGCTATTTTTCGCGCTAACAAAGTTACTCATGCTTTTCTATCGGATGGGAGCGATAAGTTAGAGTGAAATGGAAATTGAGAGCACTCAAGAATGATGAACGTTTTTCGGGCAGGTCTTGGTGAGTTAGACGAAGTAGCGCAATTATTTGATCAATATCGTGTGTTTTATCAGGCTGCTTCCGATATTCAAGCAGCGAAAGATTTCCTCCGAGAGCGTTTGCAGAAAGAGGAGTCTGTGATTTTTGCCGCACGAAAAGGCGATTGCCTGGTTGGATTTACACAGTTATATCCGAGCTTCTCTTCTGTATCAATGAAGCCAATCTGGATTTTGAATGATTTGTTTGTGGAACCCACTTCCCGAAAACAAGGCGTTGCACAATTGCTGATGGCAACTGCTGAAGATTTCGCTCGGAAAAGTGGCGCCATTCGTTTGGCTTTATCGACTCAAGTCGAAAACCTCGTAGCTCAGTCACTTTATGAGTCGCGCGGCTACATCAAAGATCAAGCCTTTTACCATTACACGCTTTCACTATAGCCATTCACAAAACGTGCAAAATTCTCTGGATAATCAGATTTTGAACCTAAAAAACTATCTCTAAATTAAATAATGCGGTGGCGATCACCTTTTATTTTTTGAATTTCTAAGTGTAGATAAAATACTAAGAATAAGAACTTTTTTCTAAATCTATGTAGCGAGATTATTTAGAGTAAAAAAGAACTGAAATTTTTCTTCGGCAAAATAGGATGTCTAAACATAACAATACCACCCAGAACTACTATCCCAGTGACTTCCATTTTGAGAGCTATATCGTTTAGAGGCGGCAGCTGCATCGCTCGAATGCCAGACAAGACAGAGTTCTTCAGCTGGGTTGCTCCCTATATTTACCAGTTATTGGAAGTATAGATTTTGAGTTTGGGTGGTATCGTTTTTCGACGAGACAGATATGTAAAGAAACAGCGGTTTTACTCTCCTTAAACTAACTTGGACAATGGCTGTTTTATCTGCCAAGAAAGAGGTTGTTTCTCTCTTTCCTCAATTCCTAATTTAGCAGCTTTGGCAGAGGATACTAGGCTTCTAAACCAAACTTAGATTTAACTGAGTATCAACTATTTTTGATATTAAGAAGGCTTTCGGAGGGTTCCCAATCAAGGAAATTGTTGTAGGGCGATTACTCTGAGATGTGACTTGCGACCCAAATAGCTATGCTACCTTAAACAAAGCTTTATCGCAGATCCCCGAATGCTATATCTCAAAAACTTGTCCTACCATCCGGCGGCAACAACGCAACCGATTTTGCGGGAAGTCAATCTCTCCCTTGCGCCTCAGGAGTTGGGCATGATTGTCGGGCCAAGTGGTTCAGGGAAGACAACTTTACTAGAGATTTTGGCAGGTTTGGCAGAGCAAACCCAAGGAAAGGTTCTCTGGAAAAAACAGGATTTAACGAGTATTCATCTCCAACAATTAGCTGGATTAGTTTTCCAATTTCCTGAGCGACATTTTTGTGCATCGACAATCTTAGAGGAGTTGCGGTTTGGGCACCCCGAATTACGTTTAGAGCAAGTGCAGGAAGCTTTAGCAGAAGTGGATTTGACGCACTTGGATCTTAAAAGTTCTCCCCATGACCTCAGTGGTGGACAGCAACGACGGTTAGCTTTGGCGGTGCAATTGATTCGACAGCCTAATCTTTTGATGCTCGATGAACCAACGGCAGGCTTGGATTGGTCAATGCGATCGCAACTAGCAAAACTCCTCGCCAAACTTAAAGAACATTGGACATTGCTCATCGTCACCCATGACCCCGATGAATTAGAAAGTATTGCTGATCGCTGTTGGCGCATTGACCACGGGCAAATTACCGTGACGAAAGAGCCTTAGATTTTTCGCGTTAACTCAAATGCCTTGCTAGGTAGTAATTGTTCTAAATTCCAAGTTGCGACAGTTTGGGCTAGGGAGTGGCGATCGCCCCAATCCTTTACATAGGGCAATACGCCTAACACTGGAATATTCGTGAATTTTTCAAGGATGCCTGGGGGAGCCAACTCTTCGATTTCTCCTTGGGCATCTGGCGTTCCACAACTAAGGATCAGACCTTGCAATTTAACATTGCGTTCTCGCGCCAAACTCACTTGGGCGATCGTCTGACCAATGGTTCCGAGCTTGACAGGCACTACCAGCACCGTCGGCAACTGCCATTCTCCCGCCAAATCCGCCACAATTTTGTCGTCCGTTACCGGAGACCCCAAACTTCCCAAAGATTCTGCAATCACAAACTCCTGTTCTGCGGCCAAATTCTGGAGCGATCGCCACACAAAATCTAGATCGATTTCTCTCCCTTCTAATTTCGCTGCGACAGGTGGCGCAACGGGCGTTTTATATTCCAGAGGCACAATTAAACTTGTCTGATCGTCACAAAAGTTCTCATACCACTGGCGATCGCCGATCCCCGTTTGCATCAATTTAATGACTCCTAGAGGAGCCAGAGGCAGGAAATGCCGCCAATAGGCAATTAAAGCTGAGCTAACCACTGTTTTTCCGACTTCAGTGTCTGTACCTGCTATAAATAAACAGTTTTCTAACATACGTAAAATTCAAATTGCATTCTAGAAGTTATTGAGTACAATAGTCCCTGAAAGAACAGTCGCTTCTTTAACATTTTTTTCATATTTTATTAACCATTTTCTGCTGCATCTATTTTGATGACTCCCCAGAAACATGACCGCATAGCTTGCTGAGCTCAACACATTGGCAATCGTAAACAAAGACTCTAGCGATGCAAGCCCCGGAAATGATCAAGGGAATGATTATGGTGCTTCCCCCTTTTGGATGTCCTTTATCAACCCAAAATAGAGGTTTATTCTGCTGTGAGCCATTCCGCTACCCTCGCCTTACAACAATCCCTTATCCAGACCACGACATCAAATAACCGGCTGCGTCTTTTTGCCGGTTCTGCTAACCAAGTTTTAGCGAATGAAGTTGCCCGTTATCTCGGACTAGATCTCGGCCCGATGATTCGGAAGCAATTTGCCGATGGCGAGATGTACGTTCAAATTCAAGAATCAATTCGGGGTTGCGATGTCTATCTCATCCAACCCTCTTGCCGTCCGGTCAATGATCACCTCATGGAGTTGTTGATCATGATCGATGCTTGTCGTCGTGCTTCTGCCCGTCAGATTACAGCTGTGATTCCTTACTATGGTTATGCACGTGCTGACCGTAAAACTGCTGGACGAGAATCTATTACCGCAAAATTAGCCGCGAATCTCATTACCCAAGCTGGAGCGGGTCGTGTGTTGGCGATGGATCTGCATTCGGCCCAAATTCAAGGTTATTTCGATATTCCTTGTGACCATGTGTATGGTTCGCCCGTTATTTTGAATTATCTCAATAGCAAAAATCTAGATGATATTGTTGTTGTTTCCCCAGACGTTGGTGGTGTTGCCCGCGCCCGTGCCTTCGCGAAGAAGTTAAACGACGCTCCCCTTGCGATCATTGATAAACGTCGTCAGGCTCACAATGTTGCAGAAGTGCTCAATGTTGTTGGTGATGTCAAAGGTAAAACCGCGATCTTGGTTGATGACATGATTGATACTGCGGGGACTCTGCAGGAAGGCGCACGTCTCCTCAGGAAAGAGGGAGCAAAACAAGTTTATGCTTGTGCAACCCATCCCGTATTTTCTGGCCCTGCGGTAGAACGTCTATCGAGTGGTTTGTTTGAAGAAGTGATTGTCACAAATACAATTCCAGTACCATCAGAAAAGCAGTTTGAACAGTTAACTGTATTAACCGTTGCGAACCTCCTTGGTGAAACAATTTGGCGGATTCACGAAGAAAGCTCTGTTAGCAGCATGTTCCGTTAATGGAAATCTTTTAATTTGGATTGAAAGTTTCAAACCAAAATAGTTTTTAGGCACCTAAATGGTGTCTTTTTCTGTCTGAATTTTTATGGTTCGGATGAGTTGTTGATGTGTTTAACGAAAACAAGATCGCAGCGTTTAGTTTCGATGTCTGTTGCAGCTTCGTATCCTGTGGATTCATAAATATGCCTGGCTGCTTGAAAACGGGTAATTGTTTCCACCCAGATTTGCTGATAATCTTTGGCGGCGATCGCCCCTTCGAGTGAGGTCATCAAATATTTCCCTAAACCTTGGCTGCGCACTGATGGCAGTAGATACACCTTTCGAATTTCAACGGCTTTTTCTCCGCGACTAATTGGATGATAGCCAGCCGTGCCAACAATCTTGCCATCCTGCTCGATGACCCAGAATTCTCCATCATTTTGCCAGTAGTGGGTTTCAATCTCGAAGACTTCTTTGTCTGCTCGCTCTGGTTCCCAGCCGACATCGTATTCTTCCAGAACCGCTTGAACAACTGCGGCAGCTGGGAGGCGATCGCCTGGTTGCCAATCCCGAATCCAAAACCCTTGCCACCTCTGATCCATAACTGTTGAATTTAGTGCTCTCTTAGCTGTTGCAAAATTATCCCACAGTCAATCAAGACAACATACAAGCAATCTAATATTTCATCTAAATATGTTGTGTTTGAAGGTTAATATTCCTGACCGCGAAATTTGCGCACGACTTTTTTCGTCTTAGCCGCTTTTGTTTGAGTTTGAGTCCCTGCTGTCATTTTCGGAGGAGTAAATTCTCCCTTCAACTCAACAATGCAGCTCATGAGGGCGCTATTTTGAATCTTTTCTTCCCCCGTTGCCGCCGCTACACATTTTAGACCTTTTACTGCTTCAATGGCGATCGTGTCTGCAGAAAAGGCAGGGAGTAGATCGTAAGCACCTTTTGCTTTTGCGAGTTGACGGTTTGTCAATATCAGTTTTGATTGAGCGGGTGTTTTCGACAGTAAAATTAATGGGATTTTTGTCGGGCGAGAGACGAGCCAGCGACAAAAATTAGTGACACTGATGTTAGCGGAGCCTTCCGACATCAAAATCACGTCAGGTGCTTGGTTCTCTGCTTCACTGACGAGCACTTTTTTCTGCAAATCGTTTTGCTGGTCGAGAACTGATGCTGACCAGTCTTGGGATTGTAAAATTTTCTGCCAGACGCGTGCTTGTAACGGGGATGTGTGCAAAATAAAAGCGTTCATGTCATAACCTCTAGGTCTAGGGCGGCAGATGGACCGAAGCGCGTAAATCCCATTGTGTTGGTTTAGAAACTGGATTTATGTAAATTTTGTGACTAAAACATAAAAAAATTAGGGTCTTATTGAAAACTTTTTTTTGAGACTACTGAGATAAAGTTTTGGCGATCGCCTCTCATTATTTCCATCTCTCTAAAACCTTGTTTTTTTCTTGTATAAAAGAATACTCTTTGTAAGAAAAAACACCCCAAAAATTTGGAGTGTCGAATCTAAATATTTTGTTTTCTAAAACGCTTTTCTTATCAAGATTTAGCGAAGACTAAGCTTGATTTTGGAGATGCTGCTTAAGAGGAATATAGTTTGTCTCAGGATGATAGATGTGGCATTCATCAGTGATAGTTTTCATCAATTCCCAATCAAACTTGGTTTCGTAAACATATTCTCCCCAATTTTCTTTAATGCTTGCATAGGCAGCGCGGAGATTGTAGGAAGGAATACCAGTTGAGAGGTGGTGAGGCACATGGACATTAATGTCATGACACAGCACTTCAACCCACGTGGGATAGTCACAGTGAACTGTACCAGCGAGTTGCGCCATTGCTTCGTTCCACTCGTCACTATATTTGAAAGGAATTTCAGGGACAGTGTGGTGAACAAGTGTGAAAGTACTCATCCAGAAGTGGTAACCAATCCAAGGCATTAACCAGAATTTGACGACACCCCAAGCACCGAGGTAGTAGAACATCGCGGGGAAGATAATTGCCGCAGAGACAATCACAAACCAAGCGGAAAAACGGAACTGTTCACCTTTTTTGCCATCGAAACGATCCATTTCGAAGTGCAACTTCATTTGGTGAGCAATGGAAGCTAACCACCAGAAACGACCACGCATGTGCTTGTAGATGAATTTCAGCCATACAGGCGCGTCATCGTAGTCTTGGGGAGTGAAGGGAGCCCAAGCGTTATCCTCATCCATATTATTCGTATGGGTGTGGTGGTGGTTATGAAGTAATCGCCAAGGGTGGAAGGGATAGATGAGGGGCAAAAAGGCGAGGTGACCAACGAGGTTATTCACCCAATTTTTCCGGGAGAAGGAGCGGTGACCACAGTCGTGCCCGATTACGAAAAAGCCTGTTAGAGCAGTGCCCGTCAGGAACCAAGCAGGTAACAAAAGATACCAAGGGGCGATCGCCAAGAGAGCATAGCTGGCAACCACAGCCACCACACTCAATAGGACTCTAGACCAAGCCTTTAACGGATTAATCTCGTAAACAGACTTTGGGATGGTATTTAGGATATCCCGCATCCGCAAATTCGGATGTTTTTCCAAAAGAGTTGTGGCGCTAGGGCGCACAGGAGCTGATGTCATAGATATTCTTTGCGAAATGTTACATGGTTTCTAATGGTTATACCATTGATCCCCATAAAGAAGCTGCTTTTTCCAGTCCTTATTCTGCATTTTGCAAGGCTCTATTGGATGATTTCGCGAGGTGCTGAATGTTACATTTCTCCGCTCAAAGGCTGACTATAGATTGGTCTGCTTGATCGTGGAGCTCATTTTATTTGTGTTGTGATTAGGCTCAACAATATTTAGGGCGATCGCGGAAACTGCTAGACTATGCGATGGTTTGGACGCACACTTATCATTGTTGCGTTTTAAGATTTTTCATTACATTATCTCTACTTATTTCCTTTTTTTGAACACTATGGCTACGAGTCCTACACCTCGCACAGAAAAAAGATGGTCAGTTTGGACAGTATTTAGCTCGACTTTTCTGACAATTTTTATTGCTGAGATGGGTGACAAAACCCAATTGGCTACGTTATTAATTGCAGCCCAGTCGACGGCTCCTTGGATTGTTTTTTTGGGAGCAGCTTTGGCCTTGATTGGCACTAGTTTGCTTGGAGTACTCATTGGCTATTGGCTCGCAAAAAAGCTAGCTCCAGATGTTTTAGATACGCTAGTTGGCATTTTGATGCTGGTGATTGCAGGTTTGTTGATTGTCGATATGGTGGCATAGCTGGAAAAGATTATGGATTGGCAATTACTTGGTTTAACGTTTATCACTGTTTTTCTCGCAGAGATTGGTGATAAGAGTCAGTTGGCGGCGATCGCCCTTGGTGGCAGCTCAAAATCTCCGATCGCTGTATTCTTCGGCTCAACCCTTGCATTGATTACGACAAGCTTGTTGGGGGTGATTGCTGGGGGGACAGTGGCGCAATTCATTCCAACTCAGGCTTTAAAAGGCTTTGCTGCCATTGGTTTTGCAATTTTGGCAGTACGTTTGCTGTGGTATTCCTCCCAAAGTGAAGACGATTAAATGACGCTTTATGTTGATTTTTTCCATCCAAAAAACCCGAGTTTAAAATAGTTTGTAGTCGGCTCACAACGAATCAGCAGGAAATCTTTTGCTCATTCTCCCACCACGATTGTGATCGATTTTCGCTATTAACTAGGGTTTATGGTTGTGAATATTTCTCAGGATTTGGCGATCGCCTATGTGCATTTTTATGTCGACAATCTTCCCTATTGGCAACAGCAGTTTCAGCAAATCTTTGACCTTGAAAGTGTGGAAACTCGGGTTCATTTTCCTCATCTTTCTGATTGTGATGTACTGCTTAGATCGTCAGCTCTTCAATTTGTTTTATCTGCACCTCATAGCTCCAATAATTCCGTTAAATATTATCTCAACCAACATCCTTGTGGTGTCGCAGATGTGGCGTTTTTTGTCAGCCCGGCGCTACTTCTTAATCTAAATTTAAATCTTTCAATGCCAACAACAATCGAAAATCCTGTTGGATTTAAACACACTTTAATCCCTGAAAAAAATATAGCTAAAAGTAATAGTAATATTGATCATGTTGTGTTGAATGTTGCCCAAGGTGATTTAGAGAAAACCCTGAGTTGGTATATCGAAAAACTGGGGTTTCAGCAGAAGCAATCTTTTCAAATTCAAACAGAATATTCTGGCCTGACTTCGCGGGTTTTAAAACATCCCAGTGGTATTCAAATCCCTATTAATCAACCGGGTGATAATCGTTCACAGATTCAGGAATTTATTGACTATAACCGTGGTGCAGGTGTCCAACATATTGCAATTCGACAACAAGATTTACCCGGAAAAATTCATGAACTACGGCGGCAAGGACTTGATTTTTTAACTGTTCCCCAAACCTATTATTGCAACTTGGCACAGCGATATCCATTTCTCTCAAAACTATCGCAGTGGTCGAGCATTAAACAAGCTGAAATTCTTGTTGATGTGGTGCGATCGCCAGAAATGATGTTAATGCAAATTTTCACCCAGCCAATATTTAAAGAACCAACATTTTTCTGGGAATTTATTGAGCGTAAAGAAGGGGCAACAGGCTTTGGAGAAGGAAATTTCCAAGCGCTATTTGAAGCGATTGAAACAGCTCAAAAGCAACGTGCTATTTTCTCATAATTCAAAAAGGCTGATTGCTGATTTTGCGAACCTATTTTTTAAAATCTTTGGAACTACCAAAAATGGAACGAATACGGTAGATTGGTCGACCTTGAGACTCATGATAAGTTCGCATTAAGAGTTCACCCAAAAGACCAAATCCAAAAAGTTGTAAGCCTGCTAGAAATAAAATTGCAACGAGGATGAGTAAAGGGCGATCGCCGATCGCTTGGCCCATCAAAATTTTCACGGTCGACAGATAAAGCCCGAGTATAAAACCAAGAGACATCATCAGTAGACCCAGATAGCCAAAAGCATGCATTGGGCGAGTTAAAAACTTACGGATAAACCAAACTGTGAGCAAATCTAAAAGGACACGGAATGTTCGATCTAACCCATACTTACTGCTACCAAATTGCCGGGCGTGGTGGCGTACCGGAATTTCCGCGATTCTGGCTCCCTCAATAGATGCCAATGCAGGAATAAAACGGTGTAGTTCGCCATAGAGATTAATGTCGGCCAGCAATTCAGAACGGTATGCCTTGAGCGAGCAACCATAGTCATGTAGCGTCACTTTTGTCACTCGACCAATCAATAAATTGGCAATTTTTGAGGGCACAAGCCGCGTCCATTTATTATCCTGACGATCCTTCCGCCAGCCGCTGACGAGATCGTAGCCTTCATCCATTTTTTCCAACAGATTGGGAATGTCCGCTGGATCATTTTGTAAATCGGCATCGAGAGAAATCACAATCTCCCCTGCTGCATTTTCAAAGCCTGCTGCCATTGCTGGGGTTTGGCCGTAATTTCGTCGCAGTAAAATTGCCCGTAAGTCATCCCGCTCTTCTGCTAATTTTTTGAGTAAGGCGGCTGATCCATCACGAGAGCCATCGTCAACACAAACAATTTCGTAGGTATAGTTGTTTGCCTGCATCACATCGGCGATCGCCTTAACGAGGTGCGGAAGGCTTTCCACTTCGTTGTAAATTGGCACCACAACAGAAATTGTGCTAGTGGTCACAGAAGACACGGGAGTATTCACAGGGGCAGTGCTGAGCATCAAATAAGCTGACAAATTAACGATGGTGGGGCGTAGCTCTCATTCACCCGACCAAATCCCAAAAGAGTTTGGTGGTAGGCGCGGCTAATCGTATCCCAAGGCTCCCAGAGGCGATCGATCTCAATACCATTGCGACCCATATCTCGCCCAGAGCTGTGGATATAATAACCCTCTCCGAGGTACAGAGCGACATGATCGATGCGTTGTTCCTTGGCGAAAAAGATTAAATCGCCTGGTAACAAGTCTTCTAGGCTAATACTCTCGGTGAAATCCCCTTGTTGGTAGGAGTTTCGCGGTAGCCAAATGCCCTCGGATGCAAACGCAGACTGCACAAAGCCAGAGCAATCATAGTTTGGTGCTGTGGTGCCACCCCAGAGGTAGGTGTTGTTCACTCGTTTTGCAGCCTGGGCAAAAATGATAACGGCTTCTAATTTTTCCTCGATTTCGTTACGGCTATAAGGGACAAACTCGTAATGATCTTCGGCGATTTCGAGGGCAGACAATCGGTCTTTTTTGAGCCAAGTACAATAACCATCTTCGACAGTCATTACTCTAACGGCATGGTCATTTTCTTTATTTAGCATCTGGATACGGCGACCTTGAGCGGCTTGGCTACCGAGGGAGGTGCACTCTGGATCGTCGTACAAATCGAGATTTTCTAAACAAAAATATTCGCCGCTAGGGGAAGGGGGCAAAGACATGGGCATGAAAATATCGAAGGTGCTAAGGGGTTTTGAAAGACTAGGGAAATCCCAACTTTGGGGTTATTCTATCGCTACTTCATGGGGTCTTACCTTTAAGGTCAGGCGATCGCCATATTCGATATCAGAGATGGGTGGAGCGATAAGTTCTACTGTGTGTGGATCTTGAAAATGGTTGATCTTTGTCTCGGGGTGTGGGTAATAAATTAGGCCATCATATTGGCGATCGCCCACAAGGATTTGGCAGGGACAAAAAGAAAATGTTTCTGAGTCAAAATCTGGATGCCATTTTAGATTGGGGAAAGTATAGCTTGGTTGTCGCAATCTAAATGTTTTTGGGGCAATGGATAGATTTAATGTACCCGCAAAATAAGGCGTCAGGTCTAGACCTAATCGTTTGAAATGGGGTGTTTGGAGAGCAATGGTTCCAGCTTCATAGGGACTATCTTTTGCTAAGCCGGAAGCCACTTGATGCCCTTTTAATAAAACGCCTTTGACCGCTTGCCATGTCATTGTGCTAACCTCTAATTTCTTTGGTGGGAAAACTGATAAGCGCCCACAAAGGCCAAGGCGATCGCCACACCTGCCAAAATGGGAATCGCATGCCAAGGAAATTCAGATAAAGGTAAATAGGCCGCAGACCTTAAGCCTGTTGTGGTGTAGGTCAGCGGAATTAAATAAACTACTGTCCGAAATGCTGTGGGCAATGTTTCTGGATCAAAGAATGTTGCACCGAGGAAAGACATCGGCACAATCAGAAAATTATTGAGGATGCCAACACTTTCGAGGGATTTGACCCGTAGGCCGACGATTACACCTAAGCCCGCAAAAACCGAGCAGTTGAGGATGAGGAGTAGGAAAAAGAGGGGGTTGAGGAAGCTAAAGACTTTACCCGTAAATAAAATCGCCACCACAATGACGGAGCTAGCGGTGAGGAGACCACGGAGAATGCCTGCCATCATTTTGCCGAGATGCAAAGCGAGTGGATGCACGGGCAACAGCAGTAATTCTTCAAAAGTTTTGTTGTAGAGGCGATCGCCACAAATCGAAAATGTTGTGCCGCCAAAACTAATCGTCATTGACGAGAGTGCCACCATCCCTGGCAAAATAAACTCTAGATAGGTGTCGCCCGCAGGTGGTGTAATCGCTCGATCAATAGCGCCACCCAAACCTAAACCAAATGCCAAGATGTAGATTAGCGGTGAGATTAAACCTGTTGCTGCTACCTGCTTTAGGCGTACCCGCAACTTAAGCCAGTCTCCCCAAAATACCGCTAAAGTATCCGACCAAATATTTGCCAACTCTGATTTTGGCTTAGATGGCTTCGGTGAAGACAGTGATGGAGAGGGCGGTGATTCGAGCTTGACCACGGTTAAAGCACTGGAATGTTACATCGCTTAACATTATACGGGCATCCGGTTTGTCAGTTCGAGGCGATCGCCGATTCTACTACTCTTCTGCGACGGGAAGTAATTTTCCAATTGTTCGATTTTCTGGCGTAAACGTTTCCTGAGCGATACGCTGAATATCTTCTGCTGTTACTGCTGCAATCTGATCTAACTGTTTAAAGAGATTGCGCCAATCACCAGTAGTTACTTCATAGCTCACTAATAATCTCGCCATCCCTAAATTTGAATCTAGTGATCGCAGCAAACCTGCTCGTGCTTGAGTTTTGACCCGCTCTAGTTCTTTCTCGTCAACGAGTTCAGTTTTTAGTTTGTCTAGTTCCTTGCCCAATATTACAGCCACATCATCCACGGATTTTCCTGGTGCAGTGAGGGCATAGAAGAGCATAAGATTTGGATATTTACTTCCCGGAAAACCACCGAAGCCTTCGGCATTTAAAGCAACTTGCTCTTCTTCTACTAGAGATTTGTAGAGGCGAGAGGTACGACCATCACTCAAAATTGACGCGATAATGTCATACACCACAAAGTCAGGGTCTGTTACGGATGGGGCATGATAACCCTCTAAATACCAAGGTTGGGTCGGCAGTTCTAGGGTGACTTCGCGAGTTTCTGTTTGGGGTGGTTCTGCTGGAAGTGGTGTATAAACTGACTTTTGATCCGTCGGAAATCTACCAAAATAGGCTTTTGCCATCATCTGAACTTGCGCTGGATCGACATCTCCCACAATGGCAATGGTGAGATTATCGGGGGCGTAATGTTCTTCGAAAAATTCTTTCACGTCTTGGCGAGTGAGGTTGCGGATATCTTCGTTGTAGCCAATAACAGGGCGTTTGTAGGGGTGGGTTGTAAAGGCTGTGTCAAGGAATGCTTCCACCATTTGACCGATGGGAGAGTTGTCGGTTCGCATCCGACGCTCTTCGAGAATGACGTCTTTTTCTTTATAAAATTCGCGGAACACTGGATCGAGGAAACGGTCGGATTCCAAAGACATCCACAGTTCGAGTTTGTTGCTGGGAAAGCTGTAAAAGTATTGGGTATAGTCTGCGGAAGTGGCGGCATTTAAACCAACTCCTCCAGCGGATTCGACCACTTGACCGAAGGCATTTTGGACAACGTACTGATTAGCTTCGGCTTGGACTGCTGTAAATTTTTCTTGTAATTCGGCGATCGCCCGGTCGTTTTTAGCGGTTTTGGCACTTTGGAGATCCGCAAAAATCACATCGAGTTCGTCGAGTAAAACCTTCTCTGCTTCGTAGTCTGTCGTGCCGAGATTCGTACTGCCTTTAAATGCAAGGTGTTCTAGGAAATGGGCAACCCCTGTTTTCCCATCTGGCTCATCGACACCGCCCACATCGGCATAGGTGACAAACGAAACCACGGGAGCATTGCTGTCTTCTAGGACAATAAATTGCAAACCATTATCGAGCTTAAATTCTGTGATGCGTTCGATCACTTGGTCGAGATAAGGCTGAATTGAGGGAGAAGCTGCGGGTGTTTCCGCGAGGGCGAGGGGAGAAAAACTGCTACAGCCTAAAATTGCGAGACAACAACCAACCAGCAATTTTTTACGAAAAAACCCTTTCAACATAAACCTGTCTACAACCAACGACTCAAACTAACTTTTGTATTGTAGATGATTCAACCCGGTGCCGTGTTATCCACTTTTTTCTGGAATCTATCGCCAAAATAATTAGTCTATACAGAACTCAAAATGCTGGACTTCACTTGGATAAAGAGAGAGGGACTGTGGCATAGGCGATCGCCGCATTACTTTAGCCATCAGACTCCTTCATCATTATTGGGAGTGACCTCGTCGTTTTTAGATTCTTCTACCGAAGACACCTCCGATACATTTGCACAAAGTTCACGATCTTCTGAGGTTAAGCGCTCATTGTATTTCAAGAAACCAGAACCCCATTTACAGGCTTCAGCTAATAATTCATCTAGGCTGAGTTTTTGGGTGACATCCCAAATAATGGCTGTATTGTCATCACTACCGGAAGCTAGTTGTTTACCATCAGGACTGAAATTGAGATCGATGACATCACTGCGATGACCGCGATAGGTTGTGATAAATTCGCCATCCGGTTTCCAGAGTTTAATGCGATCATCGCCGCTACCAGAAACAAGGGTTTCACCATCGGGACTAAAGATAACGCTGTAGACCGAGTCGTGGTGACCCGTAATTGTTGTCTGCAATTCGAGATTATTCACATCCCAAATCTTGATAGTATTGTCGCCACTACCAGAGGCAATGAGGCTACTATCTGGGTGAATGGCAACGGATAGCACGGAGCCTTCATGGCCATCAAAGGTGTGTAGCAATTTTCCTTCCCTGCTCCAAGCACGGACGGTGTTGTCCCAGCTACTCGTCGCAATAAAGGTGCCATTATCGCTAAACGTAATATCTGTAATGGCGTCACTATGGCCATTGATGGGCGTGATAAATCGCCCACCTCTATCCCAAATTTTTGCCACTTTATCGCGGCCTGCCGTTGCAAATTGTTTCCCGTCAGGACTAAAGGCGATCGCCAAAATATCGTCATTATGGGCATCGTAGGTGGAAACGAGCTTACCCTCCGATGTCCAAATATACATATTCCCTTCTTCGTCGCCTGTGACAACCTGCTGACCATCTGGGCTAACGGCGAGAGACACAAGTTGCGCTTTCATTCTCTCGTCTTCAAAACTCAAGAAAATTGGATTTTCGCCTTCTAGGCTCCATTCTTTTAACCGCCCATCTTGGGCAACGGAATAAATACGTTGACCATCTTGATTAAAGGTAATACCAGAGACTGCCTGACTGTGACCGTAAAGCACTTTCAGAAGAGGACTACCCTGCCATTCCCAAACGAGGAGAGTGTTATCCAAACTTCCAGAAATAATCGTTTTGTCATTAGGATGAACATCAAGGTGGATAACCCGATCGGTATGGCCAGCAAGGGTGGTGAGAAGATAACCATCAATAGACCAAATCTTTAACGTATTGTCATCACTGGCGGTCACTAAAAAATCGCCGTCATGACTAAATTTCACTGAGTTAATGGGGGCAGTATGACTAACAATACTGTCGAGATCGCTCACGTCATTTACTGGGGTTCTGTTGGCGAGAGCGTGATCTTCATCCGTATTACTCACATCGTCTTCTGCTTCTCCTGTGCGGAGATCCCATAATTTGATGCTCTGATCGTTGCTCACTGAGGCAAGATGGCTACCGTTTGGACTAAAAGCAACAGATGTCACTTTGTCTGTGTGTCCCTCTAAAGTGTCGAGGAGATCGCCTTCGAGATTCCAGAGTTTAATGGTTGTATCCTGGCTACCTGTCGCCACCATATCTTTGGATGGATGGAAGTGGGCGGTATTTAACTTATCGACATGACCTGTAAAGGTTACGAGGCGTTCACCCCCTTTGACGCGCCAGAGTTTGGCGGTTTTATCACTACTGGCTGAAATGATGGTTTTACTGTCTTCGCTAAATTCGAGGGAATTAATCTGGTCGAGGTGTCCAATAAGGGAGGTGACGAGTTTGCCGTCTAGAGTCCAGAGTTTGATTACACGGTCAACACCTGCTGTGGCGAGGAGTTTGCCATCGGGGCTAAAGGCGATCGCCAAAACGGAGTCATTATGGCCTTCAATCGTTTGCAATAACTCACCCTCTGGTGTCCAGAGTTTAACGGTGTTATCGACGCTGGCAGAGGCGATATATTCCCCCGTCGGGCTATAGGCAACGTTGAGGATGGGGGCATGGTGACCAGAAAAACGATTTTTGGCGCGGGAACCATAAACGGATTGTCGCAGAACTTCCTCTACTTCCTTCGTCACGTTGGGGGCGGTATCCACCCCTAATTTTTTAAGTTTGACGCCTGCACTAATCGCTTTTTTGAGGGCATCGAGTTGGTCATTCAGGGCAAATAGCGCTTTTGTCGTTGTTGTAATGGAAAGGGTTTCACTGATTTTGAGTTGTTTATTTTGCTTGAGAGCATAAACACCAATAATGACGGCGATCGCCGCAACACCACTCACTAAAACAAGTAAACCTTGTAGGATCGTTTTTTGTCGTTTTTCCCGACGAATTGCCGCTTCAATGGCAGCCTTACTTTTCGTGATAAATCCCTGTTGCAGCTCTGTCGCAGGTGGATTTTTTTGCTCTATTTCCGCTGATTTTAACCACGCCTCTGCAAGGGTAAATTCGCTACCTCGTAGCAGCATGTCCTTGGTTTTGCCTTTCTCTTTCCATTCAAGCGATCGCTGGAGCCATTTGGTGTGGCTTTTTACGTGGTCGCGGTCAAGATCGAGTGTGCGAATGAGATCGCTAAAGTTCGCATTAAAATCACCATTGTGCCGCCTAAAATCAATCCACTGGATATTTGCAAAGGCTGGATGCACCTTTTCTTCCGCTACTGGACGATGGAGGATAGTGACAAAACGTTTGTTTAAACTCGCTGCAAACTCCACCTCATCCACGCAATATTCTGAGGTGATCGCATCGGGCGAAATAATAAATAGGAAATTGTCGCATTGTTCAATGCCTTTATAAATTTCCTGCTGAAAGTCTGCTCCAGACGCAATACTCTCTTGGTCAAACCAAGCCGTTTTACCTTGAATCTGCAATGCTTCATTCACTTTCCGCGCAAAATCAGTGTCTGCGCGCGAGTAGGAAATAAACACATCCAGCGACTGATCGGGGGGCTGGGCCGCACTCGCCTCTAGAAATTCATGGTGAATGGGCAGAGCTGGATAGCGGGGATGTTTTGCGGCGAGAGTAACCCAACTTTGGGCATTTTTGAGGTTAAAACCTCGATACAAGATACTGGCGTTACCGTCTTGCTCTTTCCACTTCAGCGCCTGAACTAAAATCGCTTTGTGCTGATAGTGGTAAACGCTATCTTCTTGTAATGATTTAATCAGACGAGTTAAACCCTGCTCATATTGCTCTGGGTTTTCGGTGTTGGCAATGTCGATAAATTGCAGCGATCGCCACTTCTCTGGAATCTTTTCAATATCCGTCGGACAAACCAATAGTGAAATAATGCGCTTATTTAGTTCCGCTGCATATTCCAGTTCTTGCTGACAATAGATCGAATTTAAAGAATCCTCTGAAATTAGAAAAACGATCGTATCTGCCCGCTCAATACCGTGATTAATCTCCTGCTGGAAATCTGCCCCAGTCTTAATATCCGTTGTATTCGTCCATATGGTTTGCGCTTCACGTCTCAATCGCCGCGCCACCACCTGCATCACATTCTGATCATGTTCCGAATAGCTCAGAAACACATCGGTTAGTTGATTGTTGGAATTTTTTTCACTCTCGCAAATATATTCACAGTGCAATGCTGTTGGTTCGCAGGGTGGCTGTTCATCCTTAAAACGGTGGCTTAACCATTTGTTTGCCGCTTTACGCTCATCCCCAGTTAGGAGGAGACGAGTTTGGCGATGATTACGATCCCACTCCAATGCCTTCGTCAAGAGGAATGTATGTTGGTGTACATAGTCTTCTTGCTTGTGCATGAGGCCGATTAAGCCTTTGAGAGATTCTTGATAGTCGTCAAGACCTTCACGGAAATAAATCCAGTTAATTTTGCCGATGCTGGGATGCATATTCGGAAAGCTGGAATGTTTTCCTGCGGCTTTGTAGGTTTCCCATTCCTCTGCTGTGCCACCAGGGTTACGTTGCTGCCAAGTTTCAAAGGTGATGTTCTCGACATGGAGTAACGGAATAATCGGTTTATTTCGTTTTAGGGCAAGGACAACTTCTTTGAGGCAATAGGGTGAATTAACGGAATGGGGCGCAATAATGTAGAGGAAATTGTGCGCTTTTTCGATGCCATCGTCGATTTGATTTTGAAAGTCTACACCCAGCGGAATGTCGTTCTGGTCAAACCACATGTTAAATCCGGCTTCGCTGAGATCCTGTTGTAGTTTGCTTGCGAAGGCCTTGCTATCTGCACGACCGTATGAAATGAAACCGTCAAAGAAGCTATTAAACATAGGGAATGGAGCCGCGGGGTAGACACGAAATGGATTAAAGCCAGTAGTAAGGGGAATTACTCCGTCAGTAATGGTGAGAGTGCCATTGGACTAGGGAAAAACTGAAGCCATTTATTGAGGTAAAGGAGCCCAGAACAAGAAGTTGAGACTATGGTAATCATATAATTTCTTGTAGGTGTGATCCCCTTATTTCGTGTATTTGATTGTGAATTTTTTAGTAGGGTCTGCTGCTGTCTTTAATTAATCTTTATTTACACGATGGTTCGGTGTGGGAGGGTAAGCCAGTCAGGTTCGTGTCGAAATTTTGATGGGCTGGCCGTTTGGCGATCGCCCCATCTCACTATTTTTCTGACTGGCTGATCCGCCTCCAATTTGGGATTAGGGGTTGGTCTTTAATTCAACTTTAAAGATGCTGCCGGGTGCTTTTTGGGCAGTAACAGTTTCCCAGGCGATCGCCTCAAGGAATGTATCGCGGCTTTGGGTTTCCACAACATCTACACCCCATTCACCGGGTTGCAAGGTTTCGGGAAGTTCACTGGTCGCTGGAGAAAGCTTAATGCCGCCGAGAATCAAAATTTCCGGTAGATCGCGATCGCCTGTTTGTCTATCTTGGCGTTTTTGGTGCATGGCTTTGGCACAAACTTCCCCAATTTGTTGAGGTGTGAATTTACCTTGAGGAAACTTGATTTCCACTGACCAGTGAGGGTGGCTAATCAGGCGGCAGTTGCAATCAGGATAGTCTTTTAGTCCTGCTTGAAATACTTCGACAAATTCGCCTCGAGTTAAAGGCGTGACAACCCCAGATTTAATATCAAAGTTATGGGACAGCAACATTCTGATTTGTTCGGAATCACTCACAATATGTTCTAAATAATGGGAAAAGTATAAAGATAACGAAAATGGAATGTCGCAGTTAGGCGAGGAATTTTTCGACACAACGTACAAACATTTCAACCCCCATGCCGAGGGCACTTTCGTCGAAGTTAAAGCGAGGATGATGATGGGGATAAGCGAGGTCGAGCTGCGGATTCGCAGATCCAAGGAAAAAGTAACAGCCGGGCACTTCCTGAAGGAAATAAGACATATCTTCGCTACCCATCGTTTGGCATTCTGGTGCGACGCCAAGGGGTGTTTCGATACTTTCTTCTGCCACTGTTTTTACGAGGGCGGCGATCGCCGGATCATTAATTGTTGGAGGATACATCCGAATGTAGTCCAGCTCATAGGTTGCGCCATAGCTGTGACATACACCATTAATAATGGCTTCGAGGCGATCGCGTAAGTCTCGCAATTCGGGATTAAAGTAACGAACTGTTCCACTTAGTTCTGCAAAATCAGCAATGACATTATGGGCATCCCCTGCGTGAAATTCACCGACGGTTACCACCGCAGAATCGATGGGATTTACACTGCGGGCAACGACGGTTTGGAAGGCGGTGACGATTTGCGAGCCAATGACAATCGCGTCTTTGGTTTGGTGAGGCAGTGCGCCGTGGCCTCCTTTGCCCTGTACTCGCACATGAAAGGTTTCTGCTGCTGCCATTAATGCGCCGGGACGAACGCCAACCGTTCCCAATGGCAAATTATTCCAGATGTGTAGGCCAATAATTGCATCGACATCGGGATTTTTAAGCACCCCTTCTTCGATCATTGGTTTTGCACCACCGGGACTTTCTTCGGCTGGCTGGAAAATGATTTTAACTGTGCCGTTAAAGCTGTCACGATTTTCGCTCAAATATTTTGCTGTACCGAGGGCGATCGCCACATGTCCGTCATGGCCGCAAGCATGCATGACACCATCATGTTGAGAACAGTAATCCACTTCATTTTCTTCTTGGATTGGCAGCGCATCCATGTCTGCGCGAATCCCTAAAACTTTTCCCTCATCTTTACCTTTGATGACTGCGACAATCCCTGTTTTGGCAATACCTGTCTGATGGTCAATGCCTAACTCTGTGAGCTTTTGGGCAATGAATTCTGCGGTTAAATTCTCGCGAAAGGCTAATTCTGGTTTCTTGTGGAATGTGCGCCGCCACTCGACGAGTTCAGTTTGTAGAGCTTGAATCGCGGGGCGAATGCGATGTTTGTGGAGGATAGCATCCAGACTGACGGTAGCAACCATGAATTATGCAGCAATATGAAGAGACACCTTCCAGTGTAAAAGATGCCCCTAGAAACGTCTGATAATTTTGGCGATCGCACCCCATTTCCCTGAATTTTGCAGCATATTACCTATGGTTTAATCTGTCGAAATCCATCCACAAATTTTACGGTGTCGATATAAAGAAAGTAACCAGAATAGCGGGGCGATAGCCGATCAGCTTCTGGAATAAATTGTTGTTCTATGCCTTCGTAATCAATGGGATCAGCCGCAATGACGATGGGTCTTTCATCGGTCTGATCTTGGATTTTTATTTGGGTTCCTGCTGGCAAGGTAAATTCCTCACCACCAGTGACAGGAGCCGAGTAAGTGATCATTGCCGTCACTTCTACATCCCGAACCGTTTCAAATATCTGACCAGTTTGCGGAATCTCTAGGTCATCTGGAATCTGCGATCGCTCATATTCCCGTGCTGCTTCAATCTCTTCCGGTTCAACTGTCCGAAAAGACATCTCAGCGATTAATTCTTTGATTGTTTTCTGAGCCATGGCGATCGCCTCTCATACTTTCCCCATAGTAATGCTGAGAAATTCTGCTCTAAGATAGCGGTATCAACTAGGCGAGGACAAACTCTAAATGACATTAGTTTTAGATCGCTTAAATTATCTCCAACAAGTGCTGGCCTTGATTCAGACTAAAGAAATAGATCAAGAACAACGCTTCATTGTTGACCAAGTTCTTTGGGATGATTATGCCCGCCTTTTGGAAGCTAATGGAGATACCAATCAAGCTCGTTTCAAATATGCCCATAATCAATTAGAAATTATGGCTCCTAGTAGTCGTCATGAATTTATAAAAAAAGCGATCGGTATTTTGCTCGAAACATATTTTCTAGAAAAACGGATTCGTTTTTATCCATTTGGCTCCACTACATTTCGCTCAGAAACTCAACAAAAAGGTATTGAACCAGATCAATGTTATTGTCTAAATTCCCGCAAGGACACACCAGACTTAGCCATTGAAGTCGTAATTACCAGTGGTGGACTAAATTCACTAGAGATTTATCGTTACCTAAATGTCTCAGAAGTCTGGTTTTGGCAAAGTGAGAAACTCTCTCTCTACAGACTTAATGATGAAAAATATCAAAAAATAGAAAAGAGTGTTTTGCTGCCAGATCTAGATCTCATTCAGTTCAACCAATGGATTTTATATGATGAAATCTTTGATGCAGTGCAAGAATTACGAGAAGATTATCGATAGGAAAAAATACTCTATTGGATACTAAAACCAAAGATTTTCAAGAGAGACTGCCATAGGTAATAGTGAGCTACTTCAAAAATTTCGGCCATCATGATTTCTGAGATTGTTATCTGACTTTGCTTTTTATTCACTGTCGGGTGAACAATTAAATTTCTCACTTGAGCAATAGCTTCAACACTATCAGGCCAGTTCTTTTCTTTGGATAGCTTAGTAATTTCCCAATTCTCGTCTAATGGAATAAGCTCAATTTTTAGAATCTTTAACATGAGCTTGGTTTTATCAGCAAATGTTAGTTTTTTAAAACCATCAGGACTAAGATATTCATTCGTACTCAGATATGTCCATGCAAGTTTTTCTAATGCTGCTTGTACTAAAACAATGCATGTGTTGTTCCCACTTGTATGCTTAGAACTTTCTATATACCACTGAATTGAGTCTTGAATAACACTATTCCATTGCGGATCATTCCACTTATCCATAAAGCCGGAAAAATAGTATACACATTCAGTTGTATCAGATGTTGTCCAACAGTTAGCTAAAGAGAACCAAGAGTCAGCTTGAATTTCTGGAGTCTTCCATTCTTCAAATACGCATGTTCCAGATTGATCAAACCCAGAGCATAACAAAGGTGAAATCCATAATCCTCTAACAAATGACAAGTAGTAACAGAACGCTTTAACAATCTTTTGAGCTTCTTGAAAATTGAGGATTGTATTATCCAAATGTTCAACCTTGAAAATATGTGTAATTAAGAATCCTCCTCTTTCCTCCAAGTGCTCTTCAATTTCCCAATCACTACGCAAATCGCCCAATACAATATGCCAATTCTGATAGTCAAAAGTAAACTGACCATCAAAACCTAGCCATCCTTCTCGTTGAACTTCGATCCACCCTCCTTTACCATCAGGAAAAGTATCCCACTGATTAAAAATACTAAAAGAGAAAAAGTTAGTAATATTAAATACTAGAGAAGTCAAATCTTTACAAGAGCCGATAATTAAAGGCTCTCGAAGATATCCGTACAACTCTCTCTGTTTATTCCTTAAAGGCTTATCTCTAAACCAACGGAAGTCAACAATCTTTTGAGGAGTTATATCCTGAAGCTTTAAAGAGTATTTAGAGGAAGAACTATCTAAAAAGCCTGTTTTTACTTGCGTATAATTGTATACAAACTTGATAGTTATATTTGGGTAAGGATGCCAGCCTAGTTCCAATGTAACTTTGCCAAATAACTGCTGGTCTTCACAAAATAATTCGGCACTACCTCGATAGAGAACTAAAGGCTGACTTAAATATTTTTGTCTATAGATTTTTGGTACAGGGCGATCTTGAGGCATCTTTTAACTAAAAAATCACTCAACTTCTTCTAATGACATTTTGATAATCTCTTCGCTAACGCCATGTCGTTTTAAACTTTCAATTAATGTATTTAGGGAGTCATTCTCTAGCCTTTTAAGATCTTTACGTAATCCTTGACCAATGTAAGTTCGCATCAAAGGCTGATATCCGGAAAAACCAAGTAAAGGTGCAATACGTTTCAAGTCCTCAATTACATCTTCAGGCATCCGCATTGTAATTGTTGTCATCGGACGATTTTTGTCTAATCGTTTTTTGAGATCTTGAAACTTCATACTGGTCACGCTCCTGTCGAGTTGCTTTTCTGGCTGAAATAATCTGAATCATCTCGTCTTCTCTTTCAATGTGAACCACAAAGAGTAGATTCCACTTTGTATCTAAACCAATCACCGCATCACGAAATTCATCATTACGGCTTGCATCAACCACAATCAAAAAAGGGTCAAAGAAAGCTTCTGCTGCTTGCTGGAAAGTGACGCCCTCATGCTTTTGAATATTGAGTTGTGCTTTTTCGGCATCCCAAACAAAAGTAATGCCGTTTAGCGTGTAGAAGACAGCCATCACTTATAAAATAACCAAACCATATTTACATCGTCAATACACTGTGAGCTATGAAAAAAGGTGGGACTAGCCCACCTTGATTATTCGTTAATTTTAATTTTTAGCTTAGTTATCGATGCCTTCGATGCGGTCTTCTACTTCTTGATAAAGCTCTTGAAGACGCTCTAGGTTTTCATCGCTAGTTTCCCAATAACCACGACCATTCACTTCGAGGAGCGTTGTGACCATGCGGCGGAAGGAGTTGGGATTCAAATCCATCAGACGCTTACACATTTCCTCATCCTTGATGAATGTGTCATTGGTATCCTCATAAACCCAGTTATCTACCGCATCCGCAGTAGCAGACCAACCCATGGTATTTACGAGACGCTTGGATAGTTCTCGTACACCTTCATAACCGTGGGAAAGCATGCCTTCATACCACTTGGGATTAAGAAGCTTCGTGCGTGCATCGAGGCGTACTGTCTCAGACAAAGTACGAACTTGAGCATTCGCAGTGGTTGTATCTGCGATAAATGCAGCTGGCTTTTTGCCATCATCCCGCAATTGAGAAATCACTTTGGTGGGATCAGAGTCGAAGTAGTGAGATACGTCAGTCAAACTAATCTCTGAAGAATCAAGGTTCTGGAAGGAAACATCCGCAGTCTTGAGAGATGATTCAAAAACCTTACGGTTTTCGTCCATCACACCGGGATTATCGGAGTTAAAGGCGAAAGACTTACGGTTGAGGTACATATCCTGAAGCTCTTTCTCTTCTTCCCAAGAGCTGTTCTCTACCGCCAAGTTAACGTTGGAAGAGTAGGAACCAGAAGCATTGGAGAAGATACGAGTCGCAGCCTGACGGATATTGATACCCATTTCTTTAGCTTGCTCTTGAGCGTGCTTGCGAACATAGTTCATTTCGAGAGGCTCATCAGCTTCCGCAGCCATCTTCACTGCTTGATCAAGCAGGTTCATTTGGTTAATGAAGAGGTCACGGAATACACCAGAACAGTTCACAACAACGTCAATACGAGGACGACCCAATTCTTCGAGAGGAATTAGCTCAAGCTTGTTTACGCGACCGAGGGCATCGGGTACAGGGCGTGCACCAACCATCCACATAATCTGTGCAAGGGATTCGCCATAGGTTTTGATGTTGTCAGTTCCCCAGAGAACACAGGCGATCGTTTCGGGATAAGCACCATCGTTATCCAGCTTTTGGCGCTCAATCAAACGGTCAACGACAACTTTTGCTGACTGTACTGCAGCCATTGTTGGAATGGACTGAGGGTCAAGGGCGTGAATATTCTTGCCAGTGGGCAGAACGTTGGGATTACGGATAGGGTCGCCACCAGGGCCGGGAAGAACATACTCACCTTCGAGGGCTTTCAGAAGACCAGCAAGCTCTTTATCGGCGCAGACTTGCTCAAGGCAGAACTCTAAATAATCAAAGAGAGGCTTGAGAGTTTCGTCGTCAATATTGCCGTAACCTGCTTCCTGAAGTGATTCGAGCCAAGGAGTTTTCTTGCCAAGGTTAAGGAAGTTTAATCGTGTGACAAGGGATACGCGACCTTCGTCATTGATCTGTTGCTCAACCAAAGCACGAACTGCTTTACGGCAAGCTTCGGTGATGTCTTGGAGAAGATTGACATCTTCGAGAATCCCTTTGTCGCTATTACGGTAAACCTCCTCCATGTTGCGACCGATGCTATTCGCGATGATGCTAGGCAATCCGAGGAAACCTTCGTCTTCTTCGCGGTCAAGGCTTGCAATGTTTACCAATGTGGCGATCGCCTCTTCAGCGGTAGGAGGCTTACCAATAACGTGGAGACCACAAGGGAGGAGACGAGATTCAATTTCGATGAGCTTACAGTAGACGATGCCGACCACATTGTCGCGCTCCTCTTTGCTCATGTCCGCCGCATTGACATCGGGAATATCTATATCCTTATCGAGGTTGCAGACCCGCGCCTGATCCATGATCGTGTTTACAATCTGAACACCACGGCCACCATCCTTGAGGGTTTGGTAGGACGCAATCAATTCGCTCAATTCCTTGAGACCCTTATATAAACCTGCATTTTCGGCGGGAGGCGTCAAATAGGAAATCGTGTTTGCATAACTCCGACGTTTGGCGATCGTTGCCTCCGAAGGATTATTCGCAGCGTAGTAATAAATGTTGGGCGTATTACCAATGAGATTGTCGGGATAACATTCCCCAGACATCCCCATTTGCTTACCCGGCATAAATTCGAGCGAACCGTGCGTACCGAAGTGCAGTACTGCATCAGCACCCCAAATTCTCTCGATGTAGGTGTAATAGGCGGCAAAACCGTGGTGAGGTGACGCAGAACGAGAGAAGAGCAAACGCATTGGGTCTCCCTCATAACCGAAAGTCGGTTGCACACCAATAAAGAGATTGCCAAAGTGCTTACCGTAGATCAGTAGGTTTTGACCGTCGCTGTTGAGTTCTCCTGGTGGGGGACCCCAGTTTTCTTCGAGACGTTGAGAATAAGGCGTGAGGCGCTCATATTCTTCCACACTCATGCGGTGCGCAATATTCAGCTCAGGAGACGTATACTGTGCTTCGGCATCATGAATGACAGCTTCGAGAAGTTCTTTTGCCGTTTCAGGAATATCTTGGACATCGTAACCGTTGTCACGCATCCCTTTCATCACCTCGTGGATCGAGCCGAACACGTCTAAGTAAGCTGCTGTACCAATATTTCCTTTGTCAGGTGGGAAACTAAAGATCGTGATTGCGAGTTTCTTGTGGAGTTTGGGCTTTTTGCGGAGGTTTGCCCACTTCAAGGCGCGGGAAGAAATCGCTTCAACACGGTCTTGGAGGGTAATGGCGCGACCCGTCATTCCGTCACGACCAGACATCACGATAGGCTCAATCGCTCCATCCAGCTCAGGAATTGCAATCTGTAACGCAACTTGAATAGGGTGTAGTCCAAGATCGCTTTCTTCCCATTCTTCCGTAGTTTGGAAAACGAGGGGAAGAGAAACCATGTAGGGACGATTTAACTTCTTTAGAGATTCAACTGCTTTTGGGTGATCTTGACGAGCAGGCCCACCAACGAGCGCGAAACCTGTGAGGGAAACAACAGAGTCAACCAGAGGTAATCTTTCAACACCAGCAACGGTGTCATCCCAGAAAAACGCATCAACAGGTTTTGAGAAGTCTAGACCACCGGCAAATACTGGGATCACGCGTGCGCCACAATACTCAAGTTCTTGGAGCATTGCCACATAGTGGGCATCATCACCAGTCACAAGATGAGTCCGCTGAAGCACAAGGCCAATACAGGGGGCTAAAGGATCTTTGAGATCATCATTAATGTCGTCGCGCTCGTTATACCACTGGAGATATTCTGTGGAGCTTTCGAACATCTTGGGGGCAAGGGGATGCCAAATACCCATGTCAGGGTAAACGACTGGTTCTTCGTATTCTGTTTCACCACCTTCGTTCAACTTGCCATCGAGGATGTATTTATCGGTCATCATCAACAGGAAGTTTTCGAGGTTATCGGGAGAACCACCGAGCCAATATTGGAAGGACAACATAAAGTTGCGCGCATCTTGCGCCTTCTCAACAGGCAAATATTTGAGGACTTTCGGCAAGGTGCGGAGAAGCTTCAGCATGGCATCTTGGAAAGAGGAGCCAGACTTCGCCTTGCGCTTTTTCATGAATTCGCCGATGGCACTCTTGGATTGACCAAGTTGCGCCATAGAGAAGCTACCCATCTTATTCAGACGCATAACTTCGGGCATCGAAGGAAAGACGATCGCCGCATTTAGGTTGTCGCGGTGTGGAGTGACTGCTTCAACGACTTTCTGAGCTAGGTCTTCAATAAAGATCAAGGAAGCAATGAAGAGATTTGCTTCTGCAATGTCTTGCTTAAATTCGTCGTAGTTTTCGGGATTCCGTAATTCTTCGACAAGGTAGCCGCTGATTTCAATCGCGATTTTGGGGTGGTTCGCGTTGATTGTTTTTACCGCAGCGGATAGAGCACTCTGATACTGAGACTCCAGTACGACATAGACCACCTTCACTAACGTACGACCATTGAGGTCATCGGGTTTGATATGGCGAATGGCGGACTTGACGTTAGTGAACATAGATAGCGATTCTCCTGTACTTCAGCAAGTAGATGGATCTAAAAAACCTATAGTTATTCCAAATCTAGGGATCATCTCATCTAATGGAGTTTTGATGATCAGGTAAATAGGGCATTTTTTGGGATTGACCTTAAAAAGTTTTAGCAAAAAATACCTAGTAACCCTAGATTTCATAGGCATTCTGACACAATTTGATAAACCAAACTTAAATTTTTGTCACATAGCTTGACATTTTAGTTGCGACTCACAAGGTGATGTGATTCGTTCTTGTCAGTGATGGTAGTGACGATCGCCACTTATTTTGCTCTAACGGATTGAACCTTTAATATTGTTGGCATTTAAGGAAGTTTTGGGCGATCGCCTTTGATGAGGCTGGTGAGAAGATGTTGGTACTCTTTTTGATAAAACGCAAGATGCCATTGGGTCATGCTGTAGAGAAAGCCTAGGAACATGGTGAGTGGTGAAATTGCGGCCCATTTCATCAGGGTGGATAGAAAGACAATCAGAAATAAGGCGGCACAGGCAACTTGATAAAAGTCGAGGTTGCGTAATCGCATGGTTCCGGCGAACTTGGTTTCATGGCTGTTGCCAGAGAGTTTGCCGTAGAAGTGGAAGCAAAATTGTCGTCTGGATTTAGGCCCGAAAAATCTGACACGATTTAGGTCAGAGGAGCCCCAATAGTAGCGAGTGAGTTGGTACTGTTTTGACAAGACAATGTCATTTAATAGTCCTTGGTGTAAGTTCTTATGGGCGATCGCCAAGGAGATAGGGACAGTCACTTCGATGTTGCGATACAAAAATAAACAGTCTTGAATTGCTCTAATCATATTTTTCGGATGAGCATTGATATCTTGTTTTATCTTCAACGGGAGCATTGCTGTTTGCAGAAATGAGGGCGATCGCCTCTAGTTGGTTTGATTCTCTATAATCCTGGAGAACTGTTGGAGTATGACTCTATGAAACTCGAAAATGTTATTCCATGGGGTCGAAACTTTGCTGAGTATCAAGCCATGTTTAATCTGTCAGAGACTGATTTAAACAAGTCTATTTTGGGATGTGGTGATGGGCCTGGCAGTTTTAACGCAGAGATGTTTCAGCAAGGGCATAAGGTGATTTCTGTTGATCCGGTGTATCAGTTTTCGGATGCGCAAATTCGGCAGCGAGTTGAAGCAGTTTATGACACGGTTATCTCGCAGGTGGCAGAGCAATCGGAGCGATTTGTTTGGAAAAATTTTGTGGATGCTGATGAATTAGGCGCAGCGAGATTACAGGCAATGGAAAGGTTTTTGGTGGATTATGACCAAGGTAAAAAAGAGGGGCGTTATCAAGCTCAGAGTTTGCCAGAGTTAGGTTTTGCCGATAGGCAATTTGAGCTGTGTTTGTGCTCCCATTTTTTATTCCTTTATGCCGATAAGCTTTCACTGGCGTTTCATCTTGCTTCAGTGGAGGAGTTATTGCGAGTGGCTGCAGAGGTGAGGATATTTCCATTGCTCAATCTAATGGGTGATCGCTCTCCCCATGTTGCGCCAGTCATTGAGCAGTTAAAGCAGCAAAATTTCCAAGTGCGAATTGAAACTGTCAGCTATGAATTTCAGAAAGGTGGCAATGAAATGTTGGTGATTACGTCTTAGATTGTGGTCGCCAAATGGCATCACTAATTTTGCAGACATCGATCATTTCTGGCACATCATGTACTCGCAGAATATCTGCACCGAAGGCGATCGCCCCAGCACAGGCCGCAGCAGTTCCCCAAACACGTTTTTGTGGATCTTTTTGGTTGAGGACATGGCCAATAAAACTTTTGCGAGACGGGCCCACTAATAGCGGGTAGCCCATCTCCCGGAAATCCTGCTGTTGGCGGATCAGATCATAGTTTTGCATGGCTGTTTTGGCGAAACCAATGCCCGGATCGAGGATGATTTGATCGTCTCGAATGCCCAGATCTTTTGCTGTCTGAATCCGCCCTTCGAAAAAAGTTTTGAGATCCGCAATGAGGTTGTCGTAATCCGTGAGTGATTGCATCGTCTCTGGTGTGCCCCGAATGTGCATCAAAATAATTGGAACATTCAATGCTTTTACCGCAAACAACATTTGTTCATCAAAGGTTGCCCCAGAGATGTCATTAATGATGTCTGCTCCTGCGGCGATCGCCCGTTTTGCGACTTCAGAGCGAGTGGTATCGATGGAGATGACCGTATCGAATTGTTGGCGAATCGCCTGAATCACTGGGATGGTTCGATTTAGCTCTTCTGCCACGGAAATTTGAGCCGCACCAGGACGAGTTGACTGTCCACCAATATCGAGAATATCAACACCCGCCTCAACCATTTTGACAGCTTGAGCAAGGGCTGTATCAACTGAGTTAAACTGTCCGCCATCACTAAAGCTGTCTGGAGTGACATTGAGAATTCCCATCACATAGGTGCGATCGCCCCACCGGAATTCCTGATTACGCAGAACTAAATTTTCCATACTGTTTCCCTAGAGCTCAACAATTACGGGAGTGTGGTCACTGGGTTTTTCCCAGCCACGGGGTTCGCGATCAATCCAGCAATTCTTTGCTGCTTCGTAAGATTTTGGCGTGAGATAAATATGGTCAATGCGCCAACCGCGATTAGTATTAAATGCCCGTGTCCGATAATCCCACCAGCTAAATTGATCTTCCTCTTGGTTCACCTTCCGAAAGGCATCCGCAAACTCGCCTAAGGCCAACACTTCCCGCAAAGTTTCCTTCTCAGGGGCGGAATACATAATGTGATTTTCTTTTTTTGGTGCGTAGATATCCCGTTCCTCTAGGGCAATATTAAAATCCCCACAAATCAACATTTCTCGCCCTTCTTCTAAAAGGGTTTTGACGTAGGTTTTGAGTACTTCAAACCAACCCATTTTGTACTCGTATTTTTCGCTACCCACTGACGAACCATTCGGCACATAGAGATTCAGCACCCGCAAATCCCCAATTACGCCAGTGATCACTCGTTTTTGTTCGTCAAAATCACCCGCTAACTCTTCCCCAACAATTGGCGCAAATCCCATCGATACTTCTTCGAGAGGTTCACGGCTAAATAAAGAGACACCATTATAGGATTTTTGGCCTGAAACGTAGGTGTGGTAGCCGATATCTTCAAAGGGTTTGCGAGGAAAGTCTGGCTCGACTACTTTGGTCTCTTGGAGGCAAAGAATATCGATCTCATTTTTCTGGAGCCACTGCACGGCATGGTCTTTGCGAGAGCGGACAGAATTGACGTTCCAAGTAGCAATTTGCATCGGTTTCGAGAATGGGACAGAGATTTAATTTACCGTAATTTGTCCCCTCAAAGACGGTTGGCGATCGCCCTATTGCAAGAAGCCTTGCTTAAAGTGTGACACCTGCAAGAATAAACTCGATAGCCGCTTCAGTTTGCTGCTCTACCATTTCTGCACTGAGGAGATTTTTCTCAGCGTCGAGATACTTCAGATTTTCATGGGCATCAAAATAAAACGAGCAGACCCCCAAAATATTAATAGCTGTCAGGAATGGATCCAGGGGGCGAAATTCTCCTGTTGCGATGCCTCGCTCCAAAATATCGACAATATCGTGAAAACCTGATTGCCAACCTGTTTCTGCGCCATAACGGCCTTGGTTTTGAATCGCCTCTTGAAACCACAACATGCCATGGTGTCGATTGCTAATTTCAAAAGTGATATAGCTACGGGCGACTGCTTCTAAGGCCTGTCGTGGCGAGAGTGCTTCCCAGTTGATGGGCTGAAAAGCCTGATTAATATCGTCCACCAACCCCTGCAAAACCCGCCGATACAAGGTCTCTTTATTTTGAAAGTAATAGCAGAGCATTGCTTTTGTGATACCGCTGCGACTGGCGATCGCCCCAGTGCGGGCACCCGATAAACCGTACTGCGCAAACTCTTCAGTTGCCGCCGCCAAAATCTTTGCTTTTGTGGCTTCTGGATTACGACTTTGCTTTTGTTTTTTTGAGACAGAGCGAGGCGGTTTTGGCATAGATAGATTTAGCTAGCGAACGAGATTTACTCCCTATAGCCTAAGCTTTGCTGCCATTGAACACCCTTGACGAGCTAATTAAACATATGTTTAATTAGCTAAACGAGTGTTTAATTAGATAGATGGAAAGTATGCAAGCTATTCTTCCCGGTGCACCTTGGTTGGTTGCCCATCGATCGATGCTAGGTATTAATTGTCCCTACAAGCTCACCCTGAATGGTCAAGATTATGTCCTTTGGCAAAATGCTGCTGGCGAGATTTTTGGGCTAAATAATATTTGTCCCCATATGCAAGCCCCGTTATCGAATGGTTGGATTTGTGAGGAACGCAATACGATCACCTGTCCATTCCATGCGTTGGAATTTGATGGTGTGGGTCGTTTATGGCGAGATGGTGAATTTGGGAAAGCGCCCATCAGCGAAACTCTGGAGTTGATTATTGATGGTGATTTGATTTGGACTTATGGTGGCTTTGAGCCGAAGTTGCCAGTGCCTAAATTGCATCGCCAAGTGGCATCAGAATATGAATTTCTAGGGGTGACAGCAGAGAAAAGTATTCAGAGTGAATTTCTCCGCAGTTTGATGATTAATTACGATCACAATCATCAAAATGGCACGCATCGAGAATTTTTTAAATGTAAGTCTTGTCAATCTAAATTTGTCGAAAAAAATGACATTTACGCAAAGGTGGCACAAACAGTCGAAAAGGATCACTATACGCCAGAGGAGATTGCCACCAATCCGATGTTAGGGGCAATTCCAGAGGTGATGCATAATTTTTTGGAATATGTTTTTCCGTCTACACAGTTTTTCTGTTTGCAGTCTCCTGAGGTGCAGACATATCAAGGCCATGTGCTCTACCCTGAAACGGAAAATCAAACGAAAACTTTTATTTTGCTCTACGCTAAATTTAGTCAGCCAGAGTTAAAAGCTGTGATGCAAGATTCGTTACTCAACGCAGCATCAATTGTGGTTCAGCAAGATACAGAATGCCTTGAAAGTTTATACCCAATGGCAAAGTCTAAGGTTCATCTCGATAACGAAGACATTATGTTCTATGCAGAAGAACTTTATGAAGGTTGGGGGCAACGTTGCCCTGCTGTTTAAGCTCTTGTTCTGAATTGCATGGATTGGCGATGGCCTGTGACTTTATTGTGTGATAGGTGAAAAAATTAGTCTGAGTCTGAGAGTTCTGGTTGCTCTACATCAATAAGGTCGATCCCTAAATAGGTTTTAAGGATTTGGAAAACATCGTTGGCATGGAATGGTTTACCAAGGACATCATCAAAGCCATGGTCAATGAAGCTCGATATTTCATCAAGTTGGAGGCTGGCAGTACAAGCAATAATGATTGCCTCATCACCCTCTTCTTTTTTACGGATGGCAGTGATGGCATCTTTGCCGTCCATGACCGGCATTAACCAGTCCATAAAAATCAAATGGGGCTGCCAGTCTTGCCATTGGGCGATCGCCTCACGACCATCAGCTGCTTCTGCTACTTGGAATTGGTAGGGCTTCAATAATTTTGTAAAGAGTAGACGATTAATCCGACTGTCATCGACGATCAAAATTTTGTATTGAGCCTGACTTGAAGCTGGGACTTGATCAACGATTTTTGTTGGGGCGATCGCCTCTTCCTCGACAATCGGGAAGCTAAGTTCAAAAGAAAATGTTGAGCCGACCATCACGGTACTTTCTAGGGAAATTTCGCCGCCCATGATGCGTACAAACTCGCGTGAAATAGTCAGTCCTAAGCCTGACCCCCCAGCCAATTGCTTTCCAGAATCAGTTTGCTGGAAAGGCTCAAAAATTTTGATTTGCTCAGATTTAGGGATGCCAATACCGCTATCGGCAATTGTAAATTCTAAAGTGATCTCCTTGGGTTGGCTGACGATCTCCGTAATGGTGAGACAAACAGAGCCCGCTGTCGTAAATTTGAACGCATTGCTCAGTAAGTTAATTAAAACCTGCCGTAACTTGTGGCGATCCGCGTGGACAAATTTTGGGAGACTGGGTGGTAAATTTAGCGCGAACGTTAGATTTTTAGCCTGGGTCTGAATCAAAAATAGATTGCTGAGGTCATGGCACAGTTGGCGTAGATCTGTTGGCTCAGGAGCGAGTGCCATGCCACCTGCTTCGATCTTCGACATATCTAAAATCACATGGATCAAATCCAGCAGATGCTCGCCACTGCGCTGCATAATGTCGAGGTTTTTCTGTTGCTCGCTGTTCAGATTAGGCGATCGCTGTAAAACTTGCACAAATCCTAAAATTGCATTGAGAGGTGTCCGCAATTCATGGTTCATATTGGCGAGAAATTTGCTTTTCGCTTCGTTTGCAACTTCTGCTTTTTCCTTTGCTTCGAGTAACGCTTCATTGGATTGGGCGAGATCTGCAGTACGTTGATTGACCCGGTCTTCAAGGTCCGTAAAAGCGCTTTGTAATTGCTCTGCCATCTGGGCGATCGCCTCGGTGAGCTGCCCTAATTCATCCTGGCGATCGCTCTTAATATCTTGTTCCCACTCGCCATGGGCTAACCCTTGGGTCACTTTGTTTAACCGTAAAATCGGCGCCAGTACCCAACGACTGGTGAGCACTCCCAACGCCAAAGCGACACACAGGGCGATCGTCCATAAAATTACCGTTTGATAGGCATTCGCATAGATTTGCGTCATAAAGTCCGCTTCAGGGATGACCACCACAATGAGCCAATCCAACCCAAACTCATCGCGATATGGACTGACTCGCACCAATTGTTTGCGATTATCCTGCTGAAAATCGAGCTGTTCTACCGAGCTAATCTGATTGAGATCTGTAAAATTTGCGTTGAGATATTCACTGGTACTGCGAATCAGTGGATTGTCGCTTTCTGTCCCTAAAATTCGTTCGACATTTTCGTCAGTTTCCCGAAAGGCTGCTGCTTCCCCAGAGTTCGCGATTAACAGGCCATTTTTTTCTAGGATGAAAGTCTGACCTGTTTTGCCAACGCGGATTTGCCGTAAAAAATCACTAATATCCGATAGTGAGAAATCGACTGCAAATACTCCCTGTAACTCTGGTGTATAAACGGCTGTCACCGCTGGCAATGCTAAGTTTGGGTAGGGGGCATACCAAAGATAAGGGTCTCCCCATACTGGTTGTTTTTCGGCGATCGCCGTTGTGTACCAAGGACGTCCCAGCATCTCATAGCCTGGCACTGAACTCTGCAACGCTAACCGATTACCTAAGGCATCTGTCGTATAGGTATCAAAGGATTTATCCGGTGGTGCCGAATTTGAATAGCCAAGGGTAATACCACTGTTTTCTTCTCCTGCACCAACAAACTCAGGTTTTGGTGAGCCAAAGTAAATATAGGTGGCAGGCTCAAATTGTTGCATTTGTCGCCAAAAAGTTTTTTCTAATTGCTCGACATTATTTGGGTCAAGAATTCCCAAACGCACTGCGTCTGCATTTAACCGATTAATCTGATGGGGAATCGATAAATAACTCTGCAACCGCTCCTCAATCCGAAATGTGATTTCTGAGGTGAGCTGTGTTGATAATTCATTAACGGTTTTCTGACCAGTCCGAAAAGATAGCCACCCTACAACTCCGACTGTACCCATAATCTGTAGTACAAACGGCACAACCAATACTGTCCGCAACGGGAGCGATCGCCAAAATTTTTGGATGGAAAGTGGCAAAATTACAACCGCCTAGTCGGTATATGGAGCAGCTAAGAACCTAATTCTTCTTAATGCCTTTAAAATCAGTCAATAAAAAGTAGCAGGAAATACCGAATTATTTCTTATCTAATTACCATTTTGCGTGGAATTCATGTCAATGGGAGATTTTTTTGTAAATTAGCACCCTCGTTTATAAATTCATGATGATCACTGGCTATATGCCCCAAGAGTTTGAATAATATCGCGATCATTAAAAACGAGGCGATCGCCAAGGAGAGAGGAACAGTTTGTTTATCGAGAAATTGAAGCGAACCCAGAACAAGTTGCATTACTCGTCAATATCGGAGGTTTAGCGGCTGTTGAAATTAATTCAATGTCGCTAGCATTAGTTCGATGCCAGCCATTGGTGGCAGTTAGAGGTTGTGTTACCGGTTGGTCGGAAGAAAGAGAGGGTATTTTAGCGTCACCATTATTCTCAAAAGAGACGGTACGCATATCGATCCAGAAGTGGCGATTTTGAATCAATGTTCCGACAGGGCTTGGTGGAAGACCTCCACGTCCAGTGATAGTAAAAGTATTGCCCTTACTGTTGTCGCAAGTATAGGAGATTTCTTTATCTGGAGCCTTTAACCTATTGAGCAAGGCGATCCAAAATATATTTTGTTCTCCTTTAGAGCTATTAATTTCTACAATGCCACTCACTCCAAATCCGAGGCTCCCTCCTAATTCAGCACCGGGGACAATGTCACTTTTAGGGGTTTGTTGAGGACGAAACCTAAGGCCGAATAAGCCCTGTGTCGTAATGCTAATGCGACCATCATTTCCAGTTAATGACTGAGCGACAATGTCAGTATTTTCTAAAGGCAAACCAACTATTAACGGTGCTGTCAAATTAATATCACCAGCGTTACCATTACGGGTCGCTGTCGATAGCAAACTGTTATCTCTTAAAAGCAAAGCTTCACCCGCATTCACTGTGAGATCACTACCATCTCCATCATTTGCAAGTGCTGTGATCTGTCCTCTCTCTAATGTCACTCTTGTTGGGACGGCGATCGCCACATCTCCGGCAGACCCTCCACTAGATAAATTATTGGCAGTAATCTTGGCATCAGTCAGCGTTAATTCACCAGCACTCAAGTTAATATCACCACCATTGCCAATTGACCCTGGTAACGCTTGACTTTGAATGGTTCCCGTCTCTGAAACTTTGACTAAACCGGTTGCCGTAATCTCGATTTGCCCTGCATTATTGCCGCCAGCCGTACTCGCTGTAATATCACCACCTTGTAGAGTTAAATCATTGGTTTGGACTCTAATTTGACCCGCTTGACCCGTTGCTCCAGTACGAACTGCTGTGGTGAAACCACCACGGTTACCCATTAGAGTTTGGCCACTAATATTGATTGTCTGTGCCTGCACATCGATACTGCCGCCATTGCCTGAGCCTTCCGTTGCAGCATCAATGATTGCACCATTTTGTAGGGTTAATGTGTTTGTGTTTAGCGTAATCCCCCCTCCTGTTCCCGCCACATTGCCAATCACACCAGATTTAATTGAGGCAGTTCCTCGCAGTGACTCAATGGCGCCATCTAGTTCAACCGTTTGAGCATTAATCAAAACATTGCCAGCCGTGCCTGCTGCCCGTGCAGATGAATTGATTACAGAGCCGTCTCTCAACTCCAAGCGTTCTGCGTCAATAAAAATATCTCCGCCCTGGGCGATCGCCAAAGCATCTGGATCGACTTCTGTGGTGATAGCACTACCAAAACCGCGATCATTGATGCCGGACAAGGAAACTAGGCTCGCTCCAATCTGAATGTTGCCGCCCTGTCCAGTGTTTTCTGTATCTACATCAATGAGAGCGCCATCCATGAGGAAAAGCCGATCTGCTTGCAAGAATAGGTTGCCCCCAGCGCCACTTTCTTCTGTTTCAAGGGTAAGAATTGTCCCTAAACCATCCGCTTGAACTCCACGTAGGATGACATCTCCTGTTGCCGTAAGTCTAAAGTCTCCGGCGTCCCCTGGACCTTCAGATTCTGCTCCCAAAACAGCTCCATCAGCTAAGAATGTTTGCGTATTGATGATGACATCGCCACCTCGACCCGTTGCACCAACTTCATCGTCAACTTCTGAGCGAATGGAACTAAAACCATCAGCGACTCCCTGTCCACTGACTTCGACGTAATCTGCATCGATATTGATACTGCCGCCTGTACCAACGCTTTCTGTCTGCGAGAAGATGGATGCTCCATCGCGGACGAGTAGACGTTCCGTGAAAATATTGATATCAGCTCCTTCTCCTCCGGCTGTGGCATCATCATCAACCTCACTAAAAATTAGACTTTCGCTCCCAGAGGTATTTTCATCGGTAAGCAATACTTGTTCAGACCCATAAATACTGATATCATCAGCGGCGATCGCCCCGTCATTAATAACGCGGATACTTGATTGCTCTTTTAAGGTGATATTTCGACCTTGGATCTGGACAGCACCGCCACCATTACCGCGATTAAAAATATCAGAATCATTTTGCAGCGTAATATCACGCCACTCGCCGACGGTTGGTTGGGTACCCAAGGCTTGTTGATTATTGGCCATTGTTAGGGGCACAAAGGCATTGGCGGCGGCAAAGAGTTCGACTCGACCTTCTGATGCCTCCAGTACTCCTGCATCAAGGGTGACCGTTCCTCCGACAAAACCGATAGTTTGTCCAGAGCCAATTTCTAAAACGCCATCATCAATAAAAATCTCGCCGGGATTTGTTCCTAGCTGTAATCCCATTGGCGTTGAAATTGTCAATAGTGGAGCTGGGTTAGCTGTCGCTGCACTGAACTCTAGATTATTCCTAAAGACAAGACTATCGGCCGTCGTTGCGATGAAGGAGCCGGGTAAGCTTAAGCTTGCACTTGGGCCGAAGGTAATACCATTTGGATTTAGCAGATATAAATCTGGATTGTTACCACCAGTCAATATCAGGTTGCTATCAATAAATGATGGATTGTTGCCTGTGACTCGACCGATAACGATATCGACCAAGTTTTGACTCATATTCAAATTAAAGGTGACGTCGGCAAACCCTGGCGAAAATTCAGAAAAACTATGGAATAGCGCTGTTGACTGTTGAGTTCCGCCAGTAATATCCAGAGAGCTGATTCCACTCACTACTGTCCCGACAGTACCATCAGCTGCCACGATCTGTGCTGTGGCTTGTGTTTCGAGCACAACCAATAGCCCGCCGAAACACAGTAATGGTAATAGTCTGCTTGACCCCATTAACTTTATGATTTTTCTCTCGACATATTGATTCAACCATAGCGACTAATCTGCCATATCAAGATACGGCTACAGAATCAATATCAATGGTGGCGATCGCCGATATTATGCCTGAGGATGGTCACTGCCGCTAGCTATATAACGCCCCGACATAATCTCCATAACCGTTGTAGGGTAAAGTCTCTTTAATTTCCCAACTGAACTCGCTACTATTGCCAATAAACTTCTCTGTCGCCTGAGACCAGCGGGGATGCGGTACATCTGGTTCGACATTGGCCTCAAATTTATATTCGTGAGAATCGAGAGTATTCCAATAGGTTTTAGGCTGCTCGGCGAGAAACTCAATTTTGACGATAGATTTTGCCCCTTTAAAGCCATATTTCCAAGGCACGACCATCCGCAATGGCGCACCATGTTGTTTCGGTAAATCATGGCCATAAATACCGAGGGCAAAAAAGGCGAGATCGTTATTCATCTCTTCGATGCTCAAACCTTCTGTGTAAGGCCAAGGCAAACTACCGAGGTGAAAACCGGGCCCATAAGTGACGTTTTCGTCGTAGTAGGTAGAGAAACTTACAAATTTGGCGTTACTTTTGGGGTTAACTGCCTTAATGAGTTCGCGCATTGGGAAGCCAGTCCAAGGCAAGACCATAGACCATGCTTCAACGCACCGGAACCGATAGATTCTTTCTTCTAGGGGAAATTTTGTTTTGAGATCGTCAATGTCGTAGGTTTGAGGATTATTGACCAAGCCACCCACTTCTACTTGCCAAGGTTTGGTCGGTAAGTTTTGGGCGTTCTGCCAAATGCCTTTGGTGCCGCCGAACTCATAAAAGTTGTTGTACTGACCCGCAAAAAGTTCTTTGGTTATCGGGCGATCGCCCACTTGAAACGCTTTATTTTTCGTTGCCGATAACTTTGGTAAATCGAGAGTTTTTTTCAGTTCTGCATATTGGTCGTCTTTCGATTGGCAGCCCATCAACGTTGCGCCAATTCCTGCCCCAATCACTGTCTGAATAAACTTACGACGATTCCAATAGGACCCTTCGGCGGTCACCAAATTTTCAGAAATCGAATAGGAAGGCGGGACTTTAAAGAGAACCATATGGCTGCGGCAACGACTGTCGTTTAAGACTGTAGCGCATTTCAAGCGGTGGAGGTTCCCTCAAGCCTTGTAACACTCCTTTACAATTGAAAGGCACCATTCAAGGGGATAAGTTGTGAAGGTTTTTTTACAACTAGAGCGCAAGACGCAGGTTAATTTAGCTTTTCTGTTTTTAGCGGCACTGGGATTTTGGCTCAGTATGACCAGCTTATTACCTGTATTACCCGCTTATATCCAAGACCTTGGTGCATCGGATCAGCAGGTCGGTTTTGTGATGGGGTGTTTTGCTATTGGTCTTCTGCTCTCCCGCGCTCAATTGGGTAAGATGGCCGATGAGAAAAGCCGCAAATTAGTAATTATGATTGGCGCGGCGGTGGTGGGCATTGCACCGTGGGGCTATATTTTTCTTGATTCGATCCCAGAAATGATGGTATGGCGAGCCTTTCACGGCCTAAGTATCGCGGCATTTACAACTGGTTATAGTGCGTTGGTTGTGGATTTAGCGCCGGCAAAAAATCGTGGTGAAATTGTCAGTTATATGAGTTTGGCGATTCCGATTGGGATGTCTATTGGCCCGGTGCTCGGAGGATATCTACTCGGAACAGTCGGTTATCCGGTGATCTTTTCTGTGTCGGCTTTGTGTGGGATGACGGCGTTTATTTTTGCGAGTCAAGCGAAGGAAAAACCGCGAGTTTCGGCTGCCGATAAGAGCCCAGGCGATCGCCTATCTCTAGATAAACCAAAATTAGAAACAAACCGTCAATTTCGGGAGCTGATGGCCGAAAAAAGCCTCTATATTCCAGCTTTAGTCATGCTCTGTATTGGCTTGGTATTCGGCACATTGGTAACGTTTTTGCCGCTACATATCCGAGAGCTGGGTATCGATTTCAATACAGGCTTGTTTTATGGGGCTGCTGCGATTTCGAGTTTTTCGATTCGGATTTTAATCGGTAAAGCTTCAGATCAATTGGGGCGGGGATTATTTATTAGCGGCAGTTTGCTCTGCTATGCCTTGACGATGATTTGTTTAGCCAATGCGGATCAGCCGCCGTTGTTTATTTTGGCTGGGGCAATTGAAGGGGTCGGTGCTGGAACCCTAATCCCGATGATGATTGCGTTGATGTCGGATCGATCGTCTAGTAATGAGCGCGGTAAAGTCTATTCGCTCTGTATCGGGGGATTTGATGTGGGGATTGCGGCAGCTGGCTTTTTCCTCGGCACTGTTACCCAAACGGTCGGTTATCAAGGAGGGTTTGCGATCGCCGCTGGATTATCGCTGTTTGCTTTTGTATTGTTCCTTACCCAAGGCAATCAATATGTGAAATCATCTCTCCAATTTGCCGTCGGGAAAACAGGCGATCGCTATGCCCAGAAACTTTGATGGATTACCAGATTTTTGTCATGGGTAATTGGAAGCCTTTAAGTTCCGGTTCGCCACTGAGCACTTCCTGATTTTTGAGAATTTGTGGTTCTTGATTGGGACGATAAATATAGACAGATCGGTTCTTTCGGTCAATGAGCCAACCCAAGGAAACACCATTGTCGATATACTCGACCATCTTTTCCTTTAGTGATTTGAGCGTGTCACTTTTTGAGCGCAACTCAATTACAAAATTAGGACAAATTGGTGCAAAAGACGCTTTTTCCTCCTCTGTTAAAGCCTCCCATTTTTCTGTGCGAATCCATGAAGCATCTGGCGATCGCGTGGCCCCATTCGGCAACGTAAATCCAGCGCTGGAATCAAACCCTAAACCAGTACCATCTTTCTCTGCCCATATGCCCAACTGCATAGCGAGATTGAAGTTACGATTACCTGTGTCAGAAAAAGCGGGAGGCATAACGATTACTTCTCCTGTGGCAGTGCGTTCGATGCGTAAATCTCGGTTTGCAATGCAAAATTCATGAAATTCGTCGCGACTCATCGGCTTGGCTCTGGGCACAACCACACTCCAACCTGATGTTTCTCCTTTGATGAGTAGGTTTGTCGCCATAGGATTTTCCGCCCGACTATTGCTGATGTTTATTTTAACGGGTTGTTTCAGAGCTGTGATCGCCCCAATGCTCAAAAAAACGACCCAATTTTTGAGCATTGGATCGCGATAATGTTGAATTTTGGTGCAAACTTTAGACCGCACCCAAAAGTAATGCCATGAGTGCTTTCTGGGCATGCATCCGGTTTTCGGCCTGATCCCAAATTTTTGATTGCTTGCCTTCCATCACCTCATCGGTAATTTCTTCTCCACGGTGTGCTGGGAGACAGTGGAGGGCGATTGCCTCCTTATCAGCAATAGCCATTAGGTCACTATTGAGTTGATAGGGTTGGAAAATTGGGATGCGAGTATTCGCCAAATCTTCTTGACCCATACTGGCCCACACATCGGTGTAAATGGCATGGGCATTTTCGCAGGCTTCTTTAGGATCATGGGTAATTAAAATCCGAGAGCGATCGCCAGCAATCTTTTTCGCTTGAGCCACAATTTCTGCGCTCGGCTCATAATCCTTTGGTGTAGCAATGTGGACGTTCATACCGACCAGCGCACCACCCAGCAAAATCGAGTGTGCCACATTATTGCCATCACCCACATAGGTCATCGTTAACCCATCGAGCTTGCCAAACGTTTCTTGCATCGTTTGGAGATCTGCCAACATTTGACAGGGATGTTCGAGGTCAGTTAGAGCATTTACAATCGGAATATCGGCATAATCTGCAATTTCTTCGAGATCCTGTTGGTCAAACGTCCGAATCGCCAAAATATCAAGGTAACGGTCAAGGACGCGGGCAGTATCTTTGAGTGGTTCGCCACGGCCCACTTGGGTTCGACTAGGGTTGAGGTCGATGACATTGCCACCTAGTTCATACATCGCCACAGAGAAGGACACACGAGTACGGGTAGAAGCCTTATAGAAAAGTAAACCAAGGGTTTTTGGGCAGGTAGGTTTGATTTTTCCTGCTTTAAGATCTGCTGCAAGATTGAGCACCTCCATCATTTCTGTGGAACTCAGATCCGCAATACTCAGCAAATCCCGACCTTGTAGTGAACTCATACCTAATTCATTCCTGTGTGACGAAAAAATTATTATAAGCTGCTCGTTTCGCCAACTTGCGCCGAAATCCGCCGTTAATGAACCAAGTCAAGAAATTTTGATAGCGAATCTCACACCATTACGATTTTTTAACTGTCCACTGTTGGGAGTGATGTGGGGCAAAAACTCTTAAAGTAAGATTAAAGCCACGATTCCGGCTTCGTTTCTTTTCTGTATAAGTATTTGTCATGAGTAACTCCGCCTACGCTAAAATCCAATCTTTGTCAGAAGTCTGGGCGATCGCCGCCGATATGTACGGTGATGTTTTGGCCTTGTACGATCCTCACAGCAAGCCGGAAACTAAGTTTACCTACCAACAGCTCTGGGAGAATATCCAGCAGTTTGGAGCAGGACTACAGGTGTTAGGGATCCAGCCCGACGAAAAAGTGGCTTTGATTGCGGATAATAGCCCCCGCTGGTTTATCGCTGACCAAGGCACTATCGCTACAGGTGCGGTCAATGCGGTGCGCTCTTCCCAGGCCGAAAAGAATGAGTTGCTCTACATCTACGAAAATAGCGAAAGCCAATTTTTAATCGTTGAAGATCTAAAAACGTTTCAACGTCTTGACCCCGAAATTTCTGGAATGCAACCCAGAGGGGTGATTTTGCTCTCCGATGAGGATGTGCCAGATAGCGAGATTAAAATCCTCAATTTCTCGCAACTCATGGCATTGGGTACGGACAATGAATTGTCGATGGCTCGGCGATCGCCCGACGATTTAATGACGCTGATTTACACTTCAGGCACAACGGGCAAGCCTAAAGGTGTGATGCTGTCCCACGGCAACTTGCTTTACCAACTGCGCAATTTCGATACGGTGATGAGGCCACGGATTGGCGATCCAGTGTTGAGCATTTTACCGACGTGGCATTCCTATGAACGAACCTCTGAGTACTACTTGCTATCCCAGGGCTGTACCCAGATTTATACGAGCATTCGCCACATCAAAAAAGATCTCAAAGCTTATAAACCCGCCTATATGGTTGCAGTCCCCCGTATTTGGGAATCAATTTATGAAGGCGTTCAGAAAAATTTCCGAGAGCAACCACCCAATAAACAAAAGTTAGTCAACTTTTTCCTCGATCTCTCCACCAAATATGTCTACGCGAATCGCATTGCAAAAAATCTCAGTCTCGATCATCTTTATGTTTCTGCTGGGGAAAGGTTTATTAATAAACTTAAGGCGATCGCCCTATTACCTTTCCATCTTCTTGGCGAGAAACTCGTCTACAACAAAATCCGTGAAGCAACAGGTGGCAAAATCCGCTATGTCGTCAGCGGTGGCGGTTCTCTAGCAAGACATATCGATACCTTTTTTGAAATTGTTGGTGTGACGATTTTAGTCGGCTACGGCTTGACTGAAACGTCCCCCGTAACCAATGCTCGCCGCCCAGAGCGTAATGTGCGTGGTAGCTCAGGCCCAGCACTTCCCGGTACGGAAGTTCGCATTGTCGATCTTGAGACCCGTCAAAATTTATCCCAAGGCGAAAAAGGCTTAGTGCTTCTCCGTGGCCCTCAAATTATGCAGGGCTACTACCGTAAACCTGAAGCGACAGCGAAGGCCATTGATGCAGATGGTTGGTTCGATCGATAGTGGTGATATTGGCTGGCTCACTCCCCAAGGTGACCTCGTACTCACTGGTCGTGCAAAAGATACGATTGTGCTTAGCAATGGCGAAAATATTGAACCTCAGCCCCTTGAAGATGCCTGCGCCCGCAGCGCCTATATCGACCAAATTATGTTGGTTGGCCAAGATCAAAAATCCCTAGGCGCATTAATTGTGCCTAACCTCGAAGCTCTCGACAAATGGGCAGCTGAAAGCAACTCAGGCCTAAAAATTCCTAGCGCTGAAACACCGTTAGAGACTTTGCATCAGACTGATTTATATAGCAAGGCTGTATTGAAATTATTCAAGACTGAAATTACCCGAGAAGTGAAAAATCGTCCTGGCTATCGTGCGGATGATCGCATTACAAATTTTGCGTTAATTCTTGAGCCTTTCTCGATGGAGAATGGCTTGATGACCCAAACCCTTAAGGTGAAACGTCCCATTGTGACGCAGAAATATCAAGCTCTAATTGATGAACTTTATGCTTAATCTCCTCGTCTTGGCCAAAATAAATATCGGGATCTAGGCGATCGCGTTTCGTAGATCTTTACAGAAGCTCAATGAAGAAATTGCTTTGCAATCGGATATTGATGCTAACCTGAAAATGTTTTGCGTGTTGATAAGCGTAATAGAAACAGAAATTTTATAAACCCTAGGACAATTCAAATGGACGAAAATCAAGATCTTTCTGTGACCCTAAAGCGGCCAATAAACCTCAAAGTTATCGTCACCCCCCGTTGGAAGCAAGAAGTCCAACAGCAACTGCAGGGACAAATCACCAACCTTGATTCTCAGCTTGAGCAAATTGATGTTCAGGGTAATCGCACAATTAATGAGCTAAAACAGCAAAGTATTAGCCCCACGCCCCCTCAAGTGGCCCAGCAAATTGAAAATATTCAGATGCAGGTCAACAAAAAGAAGAGCGAGATTCTCGAGAAAAAGAATCAAGCACTTCAGCAACTCCAACAAGTCCAGACCCTTGAATTAGAGCAAGAGTTCTTCCAAGGTCAGATGGAAAGCTTCTTTGAAATCAAAAAAGGTGACAACCTTGTCAAAAAGCTAAATGTTGAAATCCTTGTCCGTGATGGCATCGTTGAAGAAATTCGTGGTGCAATGTAATCGAAAGTTGCGTTTTTATTAATCAGTAACTAATTTACAAACTTTTCCCTGATACTACTGAGTATTGGGGTTTTTTGTTGTTGGAGCATATTGTATGAAAATCGGTATTGTTGGACTCGGTTTGATTGGTGGTTCGTTGGCGATCGCTTTCAAAAAAGCTGGATTAGAAGTAATTGGTGTATCTCGAAAAGACTCTACTTGCCAAACAGCCCTAGACCGTCAAATTGTTGCTCAAGCAGGCACTGATTTAGCCTTAATGAAAACTGCTGATGTCGTTTTTTTGTGCACACCAATTGATTATGTGATTGACTCAGCAAAAGCTGTAATCCCTCACCTCAAACCCGATGCAATTTTGACAGATGTGGCCTCAGTCAAAGGAGAAATCGTCCAGGCGATCGCCCCATTATGGCCAAATTTTGTAGGCGGACATCCAATGGCAGGTACCGCAGAACAAGGGATTAATGCTGCACTTGAGGATTTATTTGTTGATGCACCTTATGTCTTAACGCCTATAGAAACGACCTCACAAAAAACAATTGCAACACTGCAAGAACTTATTAAACATCTCCAAAGCCGCTATTATTCATGTTCTCCAGAAGTTCATGATCAATCAGTTGCATGGATTTCACACCTACCTGTATTTGTGAGTGCTAGTTTAATTGCTGCTTGTATGAGCGAAGAAGATCCAGAAATTCTTGAAATGGCACAATCTCTTGCAAGCTCAGGCTTTCGTGATACTAGTCGAGTCGGGGGAGGCAATCCAGAACTCGGTTTAATGATGGCTCAATATAATAAAGACGCTCTGCGGCGATCTCTCTATGCCTATCAACAGGAATTAGAACAGATAATCAACAAAATTGAAGAGGAAAATTGGGAGGTGATCGCTAGCAGTTTAAATAAAACTCAATCTCAACGTTCTCGCTACATATAAATCTTGTGATTATTTCTGGTTGGTAAAGCACTAAATTATTTAAGAGATGAAATCTCTGATTCTATTTAACTTTTTTCTGAAGTCTCGCACCACTTTCACTAGATAATATGGTTTGGTTGTAATATATTGCCCATTGTAACTAATGTCCAAAATACTTTCTTGTTGAAAAAACTTAAAAGGAATACCATTGGTTGCCATATAGTAAGCATACTTAAGAGAATTTTCTTTTCGCTGTTCTAATTCTTTGTCACTCAACTGGAAATCTCTTCCCCGAATAATTGATATTAGTTCTGCGTGAGAATTGGGCACAATACAAGCACCTAAATCCTCATATATTGACTTTCCAGCTAGGATAGATGTTTTTTTATGAAAAACAGCCTCAATACCAATTGTTGATCCAAATGTAATAACGCAATCACAAGCCGCTAATAATTTATAAGAACTGCATGAATCCTGAGCCTCAATAATATACAAATTACGAAATTTATTCTTCAGCTTTTGAATAAATTTCGTCTGTGAATTTTCCTTGTATTTTAAATTTGGGTGTACTCGCAAGTACAAGCTAAGATCTGATATAGGTTCTAAGTTTTTTGCTATTTCTAATATGCCTTGATTTTGATCTTGATAAAAAGGATTTTTCCAACCTGGAATAGTAGCAACTTCGTTTTCGGAAGAATTGAAAATAACAATGTTAGTGTTTTGAGAATTAAAAGATATGGGCAGTTTATCTTGTTGATCTTTTGTGAAAGAAAACCAAGCTTGATCTTTTCCCGATGCTTGGGCCTGGAACCAAACTGATGCTACATCTCTTTTGTCTTGTTGAGTCTTTTCTGAATTATTCCAAGCCAAATCAAGTTGATGTTTTCGAATAGATAAGTTGTGAGGATAATCATTTTCGGTCAGTGTATATTTGTTGATGATTCCCGATCGCTCATGTACAAAAGTCTGAATTTTTAGTTCTTGAGCTGCTCGCAGTGCTGGACGCATTGTCGATGTCCTGCCATTAAAGAGATAAAAAAGATCATATTGATTGTTTGATAAATGATTTTTGATGGAAAAGTACACTTCCATCGCCATTCGTCTATTTTTTTCTATGAAAAATATTTGGGCAGTAATATCAGGATGTGCTTCTTTTGTGACATCAATTAATGAAGATAAAACAGACATGCCAATATCACATTGGTTAATAGAGAAATCAGTCAATTCTTCTCGTGTTTTAATCGTATTATCTGATTCTTTTTGAATAAAAATATAGTCTTCATTAGATAAATATTTCCAAGGCAAAAAATCAACTTTATCTGTTAAATCTAATAGACTAAATCCTTTTTTTCGTCTGGCAATACAGTCATTACAACGATATTGGTGATGATCTGGGTTGGCTTGGCAACTGAGCAACTCTCCATTGCAAACTAAATAGGTGATTTTATCTCCCTTTAAGAGGTGATTTTTGATCAATTCTAAATCGGTTTCAAAGTGAATCGGGTAAACACCATAGGGATTAAAAAAGAGAATATTCTGAATTTTCATAAAATATACTTAAGCCACTAGAGTGACCATGATATTAGCAAAATTTACTTTGATAATGTCATTATTGTGATTGTTTTTGCCAGTATTGATAATAATGTTTCTTAAAAGCCAAAAGCTCTTTGTGTTTTCCTTGCTCGACGATATGGCCTTTTTCAATAACCAAAATTTCATCGGCACTACTAATCGTTGATAATCGATGAGCAACAAGAATAATCGTGCAGTTTTCCCTTAAATGTGAGATTGCTTCCTGGACAAGTTTTTCTGAATGACTATCTAGTGCACTAGTAGCTTCGTCTAAAACCAAAATGTCTGATTTCCTAAGAATTGCGCGAGCTAAAGCTAAGCGCTGACGCTGTCCACCAGAAAGTCGATAACCCCTTTCTCCTACTACTGTGGAATATCCATCCGGTAGTTCGTTGATGAACTGATTTGCTTGGGCAGCTATCGCTGCGTCTCTAACTTCTTTCTCAGATGCATTGAGATTCCCGTAGCGAATATTTTCCAGAATACTTTCATTAAATATAAATGTATCTTGACTGACGACACCCAAGTGTGAGCGCCAACTTTCTAGGGTGAATTTTTGTAGATTATTACCATCAACTAAGATTTCACCAGTAGTCGGTTGATAGAGGCCGATTAGAAGATCTGTAATTGAAGATTTACCAGCACCAGATCCCCCGACTAAAGCAATAACTTTACCCTTGGGTAGTTCAAATGAAATGTCAGTTAGCGCGAATTGCTCTGTTGAATCATACTGGAGTGAAATGTTTTTAAATTGAATACTTGTTTGTAATGCCTCAAAGGTTTCATTGCCAGCTCTAATAAATTCTTTATCTTGGTTGTCTAAAATTTTAGCGAGTCGATTGAAGTCACCAGAATTTTGGGCAATATTCCCAAACGTATTTACGATTGTATTCAAGTAAGTTGTCAAGCGGTTTAATACAGCTAAAAAAGTAACAAGAGAAGATAACAGCATAACCGATTGATTTTGTAAAATGCTGAAGCCAATCAAAAGAATCAAACCAATACTTGTTAATGTTAAAGCACGCCCTAAAGGTCTAATCAACCTAAAAGAACGCCCTTGAGCTTCGAGTTGAGGGACAAGCTTTTCTTCCAATTCATGAAGACTCTGTATTGCACGTTTTTGGGTTGCAAAGGTATGAATAACTCGCAACCCTTGGATGCTTTCAGTGATGTGCTTTGCTACTCCTACTTGAGCCTGAGTTGCTGATTGAGCTGTCTGACGAATTTTAGGAATGAGAACTCTTTGTAATGCAAACAAACCAACGGAAATTGCAGCTGTGACAAGTGATAAGAATGGTGAAATCGTCAATAATAATACTAATTGAGCGATCGCTGTCATCAAGTTAACAATGAAAATATTCCAATAATAAATTTCATTTCTAACAGTTGGAGCAGCCAGATTAATATAATTTGTTAAATCCCCGACTTTATAATGACTGGCACAAGTGAAACTAAAAGACATCACATGCCGAAAAATTCTCTCAGTCATCTGAGCTTGGATGCGAGCTGAAAGGTAATCAGAAGATACAGCTCCGAGATACTCCAAAGCATTCCTTAAATACTGTAAAGCGATCGCCAAAACAATCAAACTAACAAATAACTGACCCTGACTCATTTGTTCTAGCAATGAAGCCACACCAATTGCTTGTAACAAACCGTTATTCAGTAAATGAGAGGAAATATCTGGAGATTCTATAACCTGTAGAGCAATAAAAATCAGACCAAAGCTACTACCCTCAAAAATTGCAGAAATCAAATTTGCATTGAAATTTAGAGCAATCAAACCACGATTGTAATTAATTGTGCCCAAAACAACCCTATACGCAGGATTACTCACATGCTGTTTGGCAATGGTTTTTATTTTTTGCTTCCAAGATCTTAGACTTGTCATAAATTTCTGCGACTTATTGATACCGAGCAATATCTATAACAGTAGATCCCAACTCAGAGGAGTACCTTTCTGTAAGTCTTGATTTACAGCTTTGTTAATGACTAGATCATAATACTTTGGAGCTAGCCCGTATCCAGGACGAACACAACGAAGATTCTGAGAAGTCAATTTGTCTCCTGCCTTCATCTCCTCTGCAATATAAAGTGATCGTCTAAATCCCAAGGATTTTCTCTCTGCTTCCGTTGCACCATAAGTGACATTGCCTAAAGCTTGCCATGCTCGCCTTGTCTCCTCAACAAGCTGCTTCATTTCATGAGGCTCCATCGAAAATGCAGAATCAACTCCTCCTTCAGTGCGGCTTAAAGTGAAATGTTTTTCAATCATCATTGCTCCTAAAGCGACACTTGCAACCGCCACACCAATGCCCAAAGTATGGTCAGATAAACCAACTTGAACATCGAATAAATCCTTAAGATGTGGAATTGTAAGAATATTTGTATTTTCTGGTGTAGCAGGATAGGTACTGGTGCATTTGAGCAAAACTAATTCTTGACAACCAACTTCTCGCGCTGCATTCACTGTTTCATGTAGTTCTGCAATGGATGCCATACCTGTAGAAATAATCATTGGTTTACCTGTACTTGCCACTTTGCGAATTAAAGGTAAATCTGTATTTTCAAAAGATGCAATTTTGTAAAATGGAACTTCTAGAGATTCTAAAAAATCAACAGATGTTTCATCAAATGGTGTACTAAAACCAATTATTCCTAATTCTTGACAGCGTTTAAAAATAGGTTGATGCCATTCCCAAGGAGTATAGGCTTGCTGATAAAGCATATATAAAGATTGGCCATGCCAAAGAGAATTAGGATCATTAATGAAAAAATCTTCTTTTTGGCAATCGAGAGTCATTGTCTCGGCAGTATAAGTCTGGATTTTAAGAGCTTGAACTCCTGATTCTGCTGCTGCATCGACAATATCTAAAGCCTTTTCCAGAGATTGATTATGATTGCCAGACATTTCGGCAATAATTAAAGGATGAGTATTCTGTAAAAATCCACTATTATCACAAGTCTCAATTAGATTCATAGTAATTCGATTTAGAAATCGGCTTTATTTGGTATTTAAGTTTCTTTAAATCTATTTTTGATTATTTTTGCTGGTACTCCAGCAGAGACGAGACCTGTATTAATATTTTTAGTGACAACTGAATTTGCTCCAATTACACAATTATTCCCAATAGTAATACCCGGTAAGATAACGACATTAATACCGAACCAACAATCCTCTCCAATGATTATAGGCTTAGAGTAAATGCCGCCATGATTTTCTTGGTATCGCTGATCTTGTTCCCGAATACTTAAGCTTGGAATATATGAGTAAAGATGGGTTCCTGAAGAAACAAAGGCATTAGGGGCAAAAAGAACGTTTTCTCCAATAGTTATATCACCTCTGATTTGACATCTACTTTGTAAAGTCGTCTTACTACCTATTTTGATCGCTTGACCAGAACAAGTTTCTATGTGGCAATTGTCATTAATCCAGACATCATCGTTAATAATCAGTGTCGAATTTTCTGCTACTAATATTTTTGAGAATTGGCCAATAGATATGCGTTGCCCAACTAAAAGTTTTCCTTTGATTTTCACCGTAGCATCGGGATGTATTCTAAGCTTATATTTCCTTTCTTTATAAAAGCAGAAAATCCAATATTTTATATTTAGCCAATGTCTTAAATTGAGTTGTCGAGCAACTAATTTGACTTTAACAAAAAAACAGTAACTTTTTTTTTGAAACTTGTCATCATCTTTGAGAACTGACTTCAGTGAATATTTGACTGTAAGTGCGAGGATATTTTTTAAGTAATTTATTCAAGTTTGAATGCTGATAATCATGTTTATATTTGACTTTTTTGTAATTTTCTCCAAATAAACTATTGGAAAATTCAATTTGAAATAAAAGTCTATTTCCTTCATTTAATGCTTTGCCTTTATGGAATCCTCTAGTATCAGCAAAGATGATTGTTCCTTTTGGTGCACACAGTTCATGAATACAAGATTTTGGGTAATGAGATTGAATAAACTCATCAGACTTTCTTCCTTCCGACAACAAAGATTTTGGCTTTCTTATATGAGATTTCTTGACATAACAATGAGGTCCATTATTCGTATTGACATCTGTTAAATAGATGAAGATTTTCAAGAACTTAATGTGGTCCATATCGAAATGAAATTCTTGGGCTGCCTCTGAGGTTCCTTTTCCATTAAAAGGAGCACTCCACCACAATGAGTATAAATCCAAAACAGGACTACATCCTAAATATTCTTGAGCCACACTTAATAATGATTGATCTAATATCAAATCTAACAAATCTGAATTTTCATAAATCTGCTGCATATTGAACCTATAAATTGGTGAAAGTGGAATTTTTGAATTGAAAAGACTCTTTTTATCTGATAATATCTGATGTTCCTGAGATGAAATCTTGAGATGAGATAATGGAGTATTTTTTGAAAAATAAATAATTCTATCGATAGTATTCTGATCGAGTTTTTGAGATGAAATAAAATAGCCATCTTTTTTTATTTGAGCAGCTATACTTTTAATATTTTCATTAGATAAGTTACCAAGAATACCATTTGGAATTATGTTTGTATATTTAGGATGTCTGATTTTTTGAATAGTACTAATACAATCATTAAATCTGCCATCACTTAAAACAAATAGCTTTCTCATTGCTATATATGATTTGTGCGGAGTCTTTTTCCATATTTTGAAATAGATAACTCCAGCAAGCAATAAACACAAGTAAATCATCCCTTTGAAAGGAATCAACGAGTATGTGAGTGTTTTTTGTGAGATCATTATTTTATTTGCTTATAGCATTTTTTTAATGAGTTAGGGACAATAGTCACAATGAGTAAAGCAGTGCTTAATATTGGATAGAGTAACTTGTTAGAGATAGTCTTCAAAGGTTCTAGCAGTTGAAGATATTTGCGAGGTTTATCTCCTCCCAAGGAATTTTTAATTTTCGACCAATGGTTTTCAATGAATGAAAAATCTGGCAAATTGAGGAGAGGAAATATAAACTATACTCCTTGAGATTCGATAAAATGATGCACCATTTCCTCTCCATGGGTGCGAGCATCATCCATGATCACACAGGTTTCTTTCCATAATTATAGGACTAAATCTTTGATGATAAATCCTTCAAAGATAGAACGATCTGTATATCCATAGATGAGGCGTTTGGCTAACATTCCTGGAAGACTCAATGCTCTGATTACCGTGACATTTCTGTATTGTTTTGTCGAGACACTGTCCTTTGCTCTCTCTTTTCTTCTTGAGCTTGTTTGTCTTCTGATCAATGTTAGAAGATGTCTGAAAAGTCTTTATGTATGCTAAATACTGTGTAGTTTCCACTAGGTAGATCGCCTGAAAGACTAATTCTTTTTTCAGATCATCCCGATAAAAGTTACGACTAGACCCTTTTCATACAACCTCTTAGAGGCTGTTTATAAAGAAAAAGTAAAAGAAGTGTGTCCTAGAAAGAAGATGTGACTAGATTGGTTACGAGTAGAGCCTTTGAGAGGACTTGCTGATGACCGACAAAGTGTATCCTAGCGATTTAACTGATGCCGAATAGCAGTTGCTCAAACCTCTGATTTCTCCCCTCAAGACTGGTGGCTATCCCCGCACCACAGAAAATGAGACAGGTCTGCAATGCTATTTTCTGAAAACTTGCTGTCAATGGTTTTATCTCCCCAAAGATTTTTCTCCTGCTTCCACGGTTTACTACTATAGCAATGGCCAGATAGCTTAGGCCGTAGTATGGAAATTGGGCGTTGGTGAATTGAGGTATGAATCTATGAGGGTCGAGGGATAGGAACATCCCAGAACTTGAGATAGTGAATCAGCAATCGAATCGAATGCTCTAACATTTCCACAGACTTTGAATAACATAAGGTCTTTCGATGGAGTCGAGCGAGATAATGCCGCAATCGAGTGTTCTCTCCTTCGACTCGAGTCATATAGGTCTTACTGACAATCTGGTCCCCATCGGGTACAAAGATGGGATAAACTTTCCAGCCATCTGTGACGTAAAAGAAGCATCTCCAGAGACTAACGATTGCCCATAGTGGCTTGAATGTCTCTGCACTTCTGTCACCAATAGTCCAAGCAAGAATACCTGGTTGAAAGTGGTCTACTGCTGTCCAGAGCCAGACCTTGTTTTTTTAGCACCGACGAATGTTTGAAGTTCATCGAGTTCCCCGACCTGAGGCATCTCTTCCGGTTCATAAGCATCAGGCAGCAATGCACCGACTTGTTTGACCCAAGTGATGACGGTAGTGTGGTGCACTCCTTTCACTCGTTCAATGGCTCGAAAGCCCATACCGTTGACATACATTTTGAGGCATTCACGTTTGAAGGCATTTGAGTAGCCGAGCTGACTATAGTGGTCGATAAACTGACGACCGCAATCTACACAGATGTGATTCTGTTTGCCTTTTTTCTTTCCGTTCTTACGGATATGAGTAGATTGGCATTCTGGACATTCCATTGAGTCAACAACCTCCATTCATACCTCTATTCTGCAACGCCGGAAATTGTTGTATGAAGTAAAAAATGCCGGTAGTCCTAACGAGATAAGGATGCGTTGTAGTGATGGACAAAAAGCCAGACAGCTCCGATATGGTTCTCTACTTTCTTGGAGAAAGACAACGTTTTTCTGACCAGATGTAAAACTCTCTGACGTAAAGTACAGTTGAAACGCTCGATAGAGCTGGCTTTACCAGTCTCTTTACCCATAGCCTTATGACGTTTGTCCGAGAATACCATGCCATAGGCTTGCCAAAAGTCCGTATAAGCCACAGCACATTGACGATAGACCGGAGGTAAAGATGCCCATAGCTGTCTTGCCCCAAACTCGTCATGAGCTCCCACATAAAGTCCAACAATTTCACTGGTATCGATATCCAATGCCAACCAAATCCAGTATTTTTGCTGTTTGTTACCGACGAAAGACCACATTTCATTGCATTGAACTATCAATCGCCTTTTTTTTCGATGACACATTCACTTGTTTCGGTATGGCTTCATATTTTTGATTGACATAGTTCTGTCGCCAAAGCTCTGAAACGTTACAAACTCTGGCAATACCAGCCAGAAGAATCTTTTCCAAGAGTAGCTTGTCAATGAATTGCTTGGTTTCAGCAGAGCTGATTTTCTGTTGAGGATTTTCGACAAATTGTCTACCACAGTCACGACATCTATGGTTTTGCTTGCCGTTATGGATACGACCATTTTTAACGACATTAGTAGACTGACAGTTTGGGCAATGGGGCATTCTCGTGAGGACTTTTTTCTTGCTCCTTTCTCTCTCATCCTTACATTTTTAGGACTACAAAAATGCCAGCTGCTTATAGTGATGACCTACGCTGTAAAGCCATTGCGGCAGTGGAACGAGGCGTTCCTCAAAAAGATGTATGTGACATGTTTAATGTTAGCCGCAGTAGCCTTTCTCTCTGGATAAAATGACAAAGGCAAACAAGAAGCTACAGCACCAAAACAGGGTATCAGAACAAAATCGCAGACTGGGAGGCATTCAAAAGCTTTGTGCAAGAGCATCCAGATAAAATCCAGGCAGAAATGGCAGAGCAGTGACCGGTTAAAGTGAGTCGTCACACATATCGAGGATGTTGGAGAAAATAGGATTTACTCGAAAAAAAGACCTATGGGTATCGAGAAAGGAATGAACAGAAGCGACAAGCATTCAAACAAGGGTTGGAAAGATTAAAACCCGAACAAATCATCTATATAGCAGGCAAGGAGTGGGTTAAGACAGAATAGGATAGAAGCAATAAACATAGATGCCATGCCTGCTCCCCATAGTCTTGATTTACGCCTAAAAGCTGTTGCCGCCTTCGATAAAGGTGAACGAAAAAGTGATATCTGTCGCTTCTTTGGTATTAGCCGAAATACGCTAGACCTGTGGCTGAAACGACGAGAGAAAATCGGTTCAGTCGCTCCGAAGACAGATTACCGTCGAGGCCCTCAACCGAAGATTAATGATCTAGATGCTTTTCGTGCTTTTGCAGAGGAATATGGGCATCTAACCCAGAAGGAAATGGCGGAGAAATGGCCAGAGTCTATTAGTGATGCATCCAGACGTGAAGCTCTACGGAAAATTGAATTTACTCGAAAAAAAGACCTATCGATATCAAGAGAGAGATAAAGAATTAGAAAAAGCATTTGTGGCACAACTGAAGCAGTATGTCCAAGAACGACTCGTATATATCGATGAAAGTGGATTTGATAATACCTTAGATTATGGGTATGGCTACTGCCATAAGTCAGAGAGGTTTATCGCAGAGAAGTTAGGTCATCGTACAGAACGAGTTAGCGTGATTGGAGGATGGCGAGAGGGAGAGCAGATAGCACCGATGGTATTTGAGGGCTATGCCAACAGCGCCTTAGTTTGCCAATGGGTAGAGGATTGCTTAGTGCCAGAGTTGATTCCGGGTCAAATTATTATTCTGGATAATGCCAGTGTTCATCCAAAGGAAAGAATACAAACATTGGTGGCGAAGGCAGGATGTGAAGTGATATTTTTGCCACCCTACTCACCACACCTGAACAAGATAGAGAAGTTTTGGGGGAGGTTAAAGAAGGAGGTAAGTAAGCTCATCAAGAAGACTGAGGATTTGTTCGATGCCATCAGAATAGCCTTCTGTTCTATGTCCTAACCTTCTCCTTCGCTGCTATAGCAGTGGTCAAAAGAGTTAAGACATAGCATCACGAAGAGTCATCTCCATTGCCTCTCTGAGAGATTGACTATATTTGAGTTGCTTTCTGATACGAGTTTTCAACCAAGACCAGCACTGTTCAATTCTGTTTAAATCTGGTGAGTAAGGAGGTAAATACCACACCTCATATTTCGCTTGCGCAAGGATTTCTGTAATCCTCCCTCCCTTGTGGAATGTGGCATTATCCAAAATCAACACCTGATGAGGTTGTAATCCTGGCAGTAAACAATTCTCTAGCCACAGCTCAAACACATGGCGATTACAAGAGCCTTCCATCGTAAAGGGAGCACACAATCTACCCTGATGCCATGCCATGCTGCAATCATATTGACTCTATCCCGACGACTTCCTGACTTGAGGTCGTAAACTCTTTCTCCTTCGAGATTATAGCCATAATCGTAGCTCCCATCTCGCTCATCCATTCCCGACTCATCAGGGTATGTACATTAATTTGTGTAAGCGGTCAAAATCAACAAATGGTTAAGGAGACCGTGACCCATGAAAAAACAGAATCAAACCAATAGAGCCGATGAACTGATTGATGAATGACTGCAAGATTGTCCAGACTCGGAATCAATTCTGGGAGAATCAGGCTTGCTACAGCAGTTGAGTAAGAGATTAATTGAAAGAGCCTTGCAAGGGGAATTGAGTCATCATCTGAATCAAGCCAAAGAAGCAGGAAAGCAGAATAGTCGAAACGGCTATTCCAAGAAAACAATCAAATACAACCCAATGGGAAATGGATATCAGCATCCCAAGGGATAGGAAAAGTGAATTTGAACCTATCTTGGTAACGTGAGTTCGGGATAAGAGAAGAAAAGGAGAAAGTGCATATTGTGGAAGTTAATAAGCAATCCACCACTTTCTCCCATGACCAGTCTAGAACCTTTGTTTTGTTCCATTGATGATTTCTGCCAAGTCTTTGAACCTCAATGGCAACAACAATTACTGGCCTCGAAACAACGGCGGCGTCGCCCCAGAAGCCTTAGTCTCAGCGAGATAATGATGATATTGATTGCATTTCATCAATCTCACTATCGTAACTTCAAGTATTTCTATCTCATCAATGTGCGTCATCACTGGCGAGGAGCCTTTCCCAGAGCCGTGAGTGACCAACGTTTTGTGGAGTGGAGTGGATGCCTTCAACATTAGTACCGCTGTGTGTCTATTTGCGTCACTGTTATGGTCAATGCACAGGAATCAGTTTCATTGATGCCACCAGTATCAAAGTTTGTCACAATCGCCGCATCTCTCAACATCGCGTTTTTGAAGGTCATGCTGCTCGAGGTAAAACCTCTGTTGGTTGGTTCTTTGGCTTCAAACTACATCTGGTTATCAATGACCATGGCGAATTACTCGATGTGAAAGTCACCCCCGGCAACACCGATGATAGAAAGCCGGTAGTGGAGCTTTTGAAAGAGTTATCGGGAAAAGTCTTTGCTGATAAAGGTTACGTCTCTCAAGCTCTGGCACAGTATTTACAAGAAGAATATGATGTGATACTTCTAGCTAAGCCTCGTCGCAATATGAAAAATCACCTGATGCTTTGGCGTGACAAAGTGTTTGCTCGTAAGCGAGCTTTAATTGAGACCGTCATTGACCAACTGAAGAATATTTCTCAGATTGAACACTCTCGCCATCGCAGTCCAGCGAACTTTTGTGTCAATCTACTTTGCGGTCTCATTGCCTATTGTCATCAGCCCAAGAAACCTTCTCTAAAACTTGATTAGAACCTTTATTCCTTATCCCGAACTCACGTTATCTTGGCACCCAAAGCTCAGAGGCGTATTCAAGGGCTAGAAAAGAAGATACTGGCTTTGTACAGTCGAGGTATAAGTACCAGAGATATTCAAGCCCAAATGTAAGAAATGTATGGCGTGGAGATTTCCTCTGGGCTAGTCAGTTGACCTCTTGCAAAAGGTTATGGCAATTCAAAATTGTAGAGACCCGCAATGAGATTGAGTCTTAATCCCCATCTCCGACGGCGGTTACGATATCGACTGGATAATATGCGGAATCTTTTGAGCATTCTGAATACCATCTCAATGGTGATTCTTTGAGCTGCTAAGAGCTGATTCTCCTGTTTCTGCTCGCAGTAAACTCTCCTCCTCTAGGCTTCTTGTGAGGAGTGTGACTCCGCTGATGCCGCTTGTGTAGACCTTGATATCCGGCGTCGGCAAGGCAGAATTGTCCCTGCTGAAAATGCACTCTACTCTTTTTGAGTAGTTTGAAGTCATGGGTGCTACCTTTCTCACAGTCACAACAGATAATCTGTGCCCACTGCCAAGCAATAACTATTTGAGCTTTAAGGGAATGATGTTTCTTTTTCCCTGAGTAGTAAAGACGTTGTTTTTTTGGGCTTTTCAATCGCCTGTTCTATGGCATCCATCACCACTACTGTCAGAGATAACTCTTCTGAACCATGGAGCTGTTTCATGCTGGGTAAGTGGCAATCGGTTTCTTTGATGAGTGTATTCTCTGTTTTTTGCACCATGCGACAAACTGTTGATTCATGAATGCCCCATGATTGAGCGATATGAAAATAAGTGCGATATTCCCTCAGATATTCCAAGATGAGGAGTAACTGATTTTCCAGGGATAAAATACTGGGACGACCGGGTTTTTGCTTTACTTTAGCTTCTGCTAGGACTTCTACCAGACGATTGAAGGTCTGAAGCTTAACTCCACAGGCTCTCCTGAATTGTTCTGTCGATAAATGTTGGAGCTGTTCGTAAGTTTGCATTTTTATCGCTATGGCTCTGTTACTTTCCTCTTTTTTACCTACTCTCATCCCTTTTGCAGGAGGTCAATTGCTTCTATGCGTCTACTATTAAGACGATTAGCCTGAAACCAGACTTTTCAGACATCCTCTTAATTCTTTTGGCGACTGCTATAAGTCTTTATCTCTCTCTGGATATCGATAGGTCTTTTTTTCGAGTAAATTCAATTTTCCGTAGAGCTTCACTTATGGATGCATCACTAAGAGGATGTCTGAAAAGGGTCTGACCGTAACTTTTGTCGAAATGAGTTGCACGTAAAAATAAGCACTTCAGGCGATCAACCTGGCGGAATTTACGCAGCATTTATCGAACATAAAGACTTTTCAGACAACCTCTAATAGGCTCTGGCTATTTCTATGCCATTTCCTTCTGGGTTAGATGCCCATATTCGTCTGGAAAAGCACGAAAAGCTTTTAGCTCATTAACGTGAGTTCGGATAAGGAAGAAAAAGGAGAAAGTGCATATTGTGGAAGTTGATAAACAGCCCACCATCTTCTCCCATGACCAGTCTAGAATCTTTGTTCTGCTCTGTTGATGATTTCTGCCAAGTCTTTGAACCTCAATGGCAACAGCAACAGATGGCTTCAAAACAAAAACGGGCGGCGGCGCCCCAGAAGTCTGAGCTTGAGTGAGATAATGACTATACTTATTGCCTTTCATCAATCCCACTATCGTAATTTCAAGTATTTCTATCTCATTAATGTGCGTCACCATTGGCGTAGAGCTTTTCCCACAGCAGTGAGTTACCAACGTTTTGTGGAGTGGATGCCTTCAGTGTTAGTTCCTCTATGCATTTATCTACAGCACTGTTATGGTCAATGCACTGGTATTAGTTTCATTGATGCCACCAGTATCAAGGTTTGCCATAATCGCCGTATCTCTCAACATCGCGTTTTTGAAGGTCATGCTGCTCGAGGTAAAACATCTGTTGGTTGGTTCTTTGGCTTCAAGCTGCATCTAGTAATCAATGACCGTGGCGAGTTACTCCAAGTGAAAGTCACCCCCGGCAACACTGATGACCGCAAGCCAGTGCTGGAACTATTGCAGAATTTATTTGGCAAGGTTTTTGCAGATAAAGGCTATACCTCTCAACCTCTGGCACAGCATTTACAAGAAGAGCATGATGTGACGTTGATGGCTAAGCCTCGGCGCAATATGAAGAATCACTTGATGCTTTGGCATGACAAAATCCTTGCCCGTAAGCGAGCTTTAATTGAGACGGTCATTGACCAGCTGAAGAATATTTCTCAGATTGAGCACTCTAGACATCGTAGTCCAGTGAACTTCTGTGTTAACTTGCTTTACGGGCTCATTGCCTACTGCCATCAGCCTAAGACACCTTCTCTCCAACTCAATTAGAGTCTCATTTCCTTATCCAGAACTCACGTTCATTAAGTTTCGCTTGAGGACCTCGACGGTAATTTGTCTTCGGAGCAACTGAACCAATTTTCTCTCGTCGTTTCAGCCAGAGGTCTAGAGTATTTCGGCTAATACCAAAGAAGCGACAGATGTCACTTTCTCGTTCACCTTTATCGAAGACAGCAAAAACTTTTAGGTGTAAATCAAGACTATGGGGAGTAGGCATGGAATCCATTTTATTGTTTCTATCCTAATTCTGTCTTAATCAACTCCTTGCTTGCTATAAGTTTGCTGATGCTAACATAAATCATGAAAAATATTTATTGATAATCATTACTCTATTTTTGAGCCAATGTTCGCGAAATAAAGCCATGAGGGTGACATCTTCAAATTTTCCTTGTTTTAAAATATGGGATTTATAGACTCCTTCTTCAACAAAACCAAAACGCTTATGCATTTTAGTTACTGATGTATTGAAACTGAAAATTTCACAACATAATTTCCTCAAGGAAAGCGTTTCAAATGCAAACTCTAAGGCTAAAAATTCCATGACGAATCCTGAGCCTTTTGGGATATCTGCTTCTCCGAGGTAGAAACCCCAATCGCTTTTTTCGTTTCTTTGATCGATGTTTGTAAAACAAACTAGTCCTGCTGGTTTATAGTTAGATTCGAAAACCAAGTAATACATGTCATTATCATCGAGCATTATATTAAACCATAGATCATGCTCTTCTTTTGAAATAGGATGATCTGTATACATATATTTTCTGACTTCTTCTTGATTTCTCCATCTGAAAACCTGCTCTTTATCTGTTATGTTAATTGGACGCAAATAGAATTTGTTTAGATCAAACATTGTTTAATTCACTAAAAGAACTAGGCTTAGAACTGTATAATTTTTGCGTAATTGCTGAACTCCCTAATCCAGCAATCAGCTGGCTAGATCGGAAAGAAAGCTCAAGTAAAAGACTTCTTTTTTCTATAGCTTCCCTGATCTTTTTTCTTAACTCTAATGCGTCTATATGACTAGATAAGCCTGCATATAAAATCGCTCTAGATTGATCCAGGAATTTGCAAGTTGAGAGCTGATTATTAGCAACGCTAATTACGATTGTAGGCAGCCCTAAACAACATCTTTCCCATGTTGTTGTGCCTCCCGCACCAATCGCCAAATCAGCTTGAGCCATCAAATCAGCTAAGTGAGGACGTGAACCATAGATACTTACCTTACCTCGTTTATTGGCTTGTATTTCTAATTGCCTCCGATTAGAGTTTGTCATGCCAATGACAACGTCGAGATTAATATGGGTGAATTCTGGACTCGATAGTGCGGCGATCGCCATCCCTGTCATATTGTCAGCATCAGTTCCTCCAAAAAAGATGAAAATACGTTTAACTTCCCCCGTGCGAGGTTTCAATCTTTTACGATACTCTGCATACTCAGGATGCAATAGAGCATATCGACACCCAACCAAAACAAAACAATGTTCTGGTACTAATCCTTGATAGCGAGTTTCGCCTTCTATATTTTCATTCTGATCTAGTAATCCTTCACAATCATGGGGACGATTCGCTAGATCATCAATGACAAATATTTTATTAACGTAGGGGCGTAACTTCCGTTCCCAAATTTGGTCTAAACCATAATGGTCAACAATTAGCCAATCTGCTTTGATCTGACCTAAAGCCTCAATAGTCTCAGCTGCATCCGTTTCCTGAGAAACCCCGAGCCAAGCTTGATAATCGTCACTCTGTTTTTCTGGTTTAGGAGGGGCTGGTAAGAGAGTGACAGGAAATGCCGATTGACTTAGGCATTCGCTTATATGTCCAGAATGTTCTCGACATATAAATCTAACTTCTGCACCATTGCGGCGTAATTCTTCTGCTAAAGTTCGACAGCGAATAAGATGTCCTGAGCCTATTTGCTGCGATGAGTCAACACGAATGACAATGTTCATAAAATTTGTAGCCTCAACATAAATATTTCTGCTGCTTCGATTGCTACTGTTGTGCTATTTCAAAAATTGAGAGATTACAAGTTTTCTGGTAAGTCTGATTAGGAAGATATTCTAGATTTTTTATCATAAGCCTTTGGCATTTTCGTTCATCATTAGCCAAGCATTTCATCAATCCGAGTGAGCTGCTAATGACTAAAATATTACTTTGTTTTGTTTCTTCGTTGCATCACATCCCACATCAATTCAGCTTGTCGCCAATCTTCCTCTGTATCAATGTCCACAACACGATCTCGCGGAATAAAGACAGGAATAGAGTGTCGTTCAAAAAGACGTTTCTGTTCAAGCCAAGCTTGAGGCAGCCCCCAGTAAAATTGTCCGGCATCATGGAGAGCTGTAGGTAAATCCTGAGACCGCTTGCTGAAGTGCTCCGGAAAAAACATTTTGACTCCTCCTTCTTTCGTTTGTTGAAAAGATCGAAAAATAGGCGAAGCAAACTCAGTCACAGCAAAAGAATAAAACCATTTATCTGATTTTAGAGCTTTCCAGCCAGCTACTAAATCATCAACCTCCACAAAAGGAGTCGTGGCATATAAACAACATACGGCTTCTAGCTTCCAACCTTGGGCGATCGCCCATTCCGTTCCATGAGCAATAACTTCTGTTGTTCCGGCAAAATCATTTGCCAACTCAGCAGGGCGCTCGAAGGGAGTACAGGCTCCCCATTGGCGAGCAATAGCTGCAATTTCTATGTCATCTGTAGACACAATAATATGGTCAAATAATTGTGATTCTCTTGCAATCTGAATTGCATGAGCAATCATTGGTTTTCCCGCAAAATTACGGATGTTTTTTCGAGGAATTCTTTTACTTCCTCCCCTAGCTGGAATAATAGAGATTTTCATAAATCTAATAGCATTATCTATTAATTTAATAACACTTTAGATAATTGCTCACACACATAGTCTTGTGAAGATTCCTGTAAATCAAAATATAAAGGCAAACTAATTGCCTCTTGGTAATAAGACTCTGACTGTAAAAATTGCTTTTTCTTAAAGTTGAATTGTTGATAAAAAGGCTGATAATATATAGGTATATAATGTAAATTTATGCCGATATTTAATGAGCGTAATTCCTCAAAAATTTGGCGGTGAGTTTTTGAGATTTTCTCTAAATACAACCGAATAATATATAAATGCCAACTTGAATTTGTATCTGCCTGTTGTTCTGGTAATTGAATAGGTAAGTCTTTTAATATTTGATTGTATCTTCCGGCTAGCGACCTCCTTTTTTCCACAAATTCATCTAATCGCTTCATTTGACTCACACCTAAAGCCGCTTGAATATCAGTGATACGATAATTGAAACCGAGTTCAAGCTGTTGATAATACCAAGGTCCATGGGAAGAGTCTGTCATCAAGTCTGGGGCTCGAGTAATGCCATGGGAGCGTAGCCGAATTAATTTTTGATATAAATCTTGGCGGTTAGTAATAACGATTCCCCCTTCACCAGTTGTTATGATTTTTACTGGATGGAAGCTAAATACCGCCATATCTGAGAATTCACAGCACCCAATTGGTTTTCTCTTATATTCCCCACCAATAGCATGAGATGCATCTTCCAAAACTTGAAATCCATACTGTTGTGAAAGCTGATGAATACGATTCATCTCACAGGATTGTCCTGATAGATGTACTGGAATAACTAACTTCGGTAAGTTGTTTTCTTTTTTTGCTTGAAACAGCTTTTTTTCTAATTCATCAACACTTAAATTATAAGTTTTTGAGTTAATGTCTACGAAATCAACTGTCGCTCCACAATACAAGCCACAATTTGCAGAAGCAACAAAAGTGATCGGCGAAGTCCAAAAATAATCCCCTATCCCTAGGCCTGCGGCGAGACAAGCGATATGTAAACCAGCTGTCGCACTAGATACCGCAACTGCATATTTTGCTCCACAATAATTGGCAACTGTTTGTTCAAATCTCTTAATCGTTGGGCCTTGGGTTAACCAATCAGATTGCAAGACATCGACCACAGCATCAATATCTTCTTGGTTAATATTTTGTTTGCCATAGGGAATATAAAAACTCATTGTTTAATCAGCTGATAGGCCAGTTGCAAGAATTGAATTCTCTGGTCTCAAACAAGGAATGCCAGTGAGTATTGGATATGCAAGTCCAGATTTTGGACAATAAAAATAATTGTTCCGCTGTTCTAGAGGAAATAAAGTAACTGGATCGACCCAAAATAATGAATCTTTTACTGTTTGACTGTCTGTGATTTCAATATCAAATAGGTATGTGGGATTTAATGGATTTCCTGTATTTTCTATTTTAATGATATTCTGTAGTATGCCGCCAGCTTGTTCAATACAAGTAGGTAAGTTTTTGATATAACCATGACTACTCATGCGAGCCTGTCCTTGAACCGTTGCTCCTTCAAAATAAGGCTCAAATAAAAGAACTCTTTTTTTAGCAATCCGGAAAATACTTTTAAGAGCTTCTAGCTCTTTTCCACCATTTGGTTCAATTGAATGAGAGGTATACACTAAGTCCACAGAGTTGTCTCTGAGAGGGATGTGGAATAAGTCAGCCACAAAGATATTGAGCGGTATATCGAAAGGATAGAGTTTAAGTGATTCTTCCCAAAAAGATTTAGCTACTTGAATTCTGCTAAAAGAGATATCGAAACCAATAATCTTAGATGGCTTTTTAATCAGATTTTGAATAACCCCAAATGTAGTGGTTGCTTCTCCACAACCTACTTCTAATAGCGAATCTTCTTCCAAAAAAGGCTCTATATGTTTCGCGATTTCTTCACAGTAAGCATGATTTTGTGATGGGTTTTTCTTGATGTGTTGAACGTAACTACCCGCTTGCAAATCATATGCTATTTCAATGATTTCTGGACTGTTCTCAGATAAGTCTAAAGTCTCTCTCAAAAATTCAGTAATATTACCTTGATTTCGATAAATATTTCTCGCCTCTTCGAGCAAAGAATAATATTGTTTTTTAGTGATTTTTTTCATCTATTTTTATACTTTGTAACTAGGCTATAAAATTAGAATCTACATGCTCTCTAATGAGGCTTCGTAACTCTTCAATAGTTAAAAATGTCTTATTGTCACCGGAATTATAGTTCATGCCCAATGGCACTGGCTTAGCTTCTGTGTGATGGCAATAATCTTCGACGGTATAACGTTCAGTGATAGGAAGTATTGCGTAATATTTACCTAGATCAATTGTTGTATAGGAATCAGAAGCTGTAATCATTTCTTCATGGATCTTTTCTCCTGGACGAATGCCAACATCCACTTGTTCACAATCCGGGGCGATCGCTGTTGCTACATCAGTGATTCGATAGGATGGAATCTTAGGAACAAATATTTCTCCTCCCCAAGCATTGAGGATCGTCCATAGAACCATCTTGACTCCTTCTTCAAGGGAAATATTAAAGCGGGTCATACGTCTGTCTGTAATGGGTAGTTTGCCTTCACTGCGTTTTTTCAGGAAAAAAGGAATTACTGAACCCCGAGAGCCCATAACATTACCATAGCGAACTACACTAAATCGGATATCTCTACCACCACATACATTATTCGCAGCGATAAATAATTTATCTGAGCAAAGTTTGCTTGCTCCATATAAATTCACTGGAGCAGCCGCTTTATCAGTGGAAAGTGCCACTACATTTTTCACTCTGGTATCTAGAGCTGCTTGAATGACATTTTCGGCACCAAGCACATTGGTACGAATACACTCCATCGGATTGTATTCTGCAGTTGGGACCTGTTTAAGAGCAGCTGCATGGACAACAATATCAATTTGTTCAAACGCTCTAGTCAGACGAGATTGATCACGAACATCACCAATGAAATAGCGCAACCCTGGGTATTGCTTAGGTGAAAAAACTTGAGACATTTCAAACTGTTTCAACTCATCCCGGGAATAAATAACTAAACGTTTGATTTCGGGGAATTGTTTAAGGATGGTTGCCACAAATTGTTTGCCAAAAGAGCCTGTACCTCCTGTAATGAGGATAGAACTATTTGTATTGATCTTCATGAATTTCTTCGTTTAAACACTAAAGCTAAGTTTGTATTTACAAGTGAGAAAAATCGCTTTAAGTAAATTCTTTGCTCAGGGAAATATATCCTCTATGTGTAGATCATTAGATATATACAGTAAGAGGATGTCTGAAAAGGGTCTAGTCGTAACTTTTATCGGAATGACCTGAACGAAAAAACAAGTCTTTCAGGCGATCAATCTAGTGGAAATCACACAGTATTTAGCGTACATAAAGACTTTTCAGACATCCTCTAAGATTTTGGTATTGTTGATTTACTTAAACATAATAAATCTGCTTTCTGAGAGCAAGCTCTTAACAAGAAACCAAGATGGATAAGATATGCAAAAGAATCGTAATTAAGTGTTTATTTGTAGATTATTGGATATTGAGCTAATAGGAAGAGAGAAAATTTTTTGTTGAAGTTTTTTCTTCTCTCTCTACCAACTTTGGAATCTGTGCTAAGAAATTTAGCGGACATACCACCAATATGTTCCCATCGGAATTGCTGTTGCTAGTACAAGCAGAACAATTAACCAAATAGTTGAGCTGGTTGTTTTTGTATCTTCTGCTTTTGTAAAGGTGCTTTCGACATTGATTTCCGCAATTTGTGGAGGACCAGGATCTTCCTGTCCTGCAAAGATTGTACCCACTCGTGCTTTAGCATCTAGCAATGCTTGGTTATAGGCACTATTGCGCAGAGGATAACCAACGGTTTGTTCTCCAATGCTTTTAATGATTTCGGAGGAGAAGTCTGTTTTGAGATTTTCTCCGAGGGCGATCGCCACATTATTTGTGAGTACATCGAGGGTGATCACCATTTCATCTGCACCATCAGCCGCATCAGGGAACCACTTTGCAAAAACTTTCTCTGCAAACTCAGACATGGTTTGACCATAATCAAGGCGACGGATAGCAACAAGATGCAAACCTTTACCTGTTGACGCTGCGAGTTCTTCTAGTTCGCGGTTAAGACGACTATCATTTGCACGACTAATCGAATCAGCTTGATCCACTAGCCAGATAGGCTGCTCCGGAGTGGCATAAGGAATATCATAAACACCTGTTGCATGGGCCGGCAGTACCCAGCCGCCAAAAGCTAGCACCATTGATGCCAGCCATAGACCTACCTGTTTCCACTTTTTGGTGGTTTTGGTTTGACTCATCATAATGACTGTTTCTATCTTTCCAAATTATTGCGGAACTTATGATTCTTCAAAAAATATCTGGCGATCGCCTTACTTTCAGACAAAAAAACAGAATGATTGTTTTTCGAAGCAAAAATAAAAATGAATTGTCCCTATTATCTCATCCAGATCGAATCGCCGTGAAAAAGCCCAGCAGAAATCCGCTAGGCTCAGTAAAACAGCAAACTCAATAAAAATAATGATTAACCTAAATAGGCTTATCTAAAGCTCGAATATTTTGACTTAAAAAGAATTAAGCCGCAGATTATCCTAAAACTATGATGACCAAACACCACTAGCGATTTGTACTAGAGGCTCAACAAAAGGTGTGCCGCAGAGGAAGTACGCGAAGAACGCACCACCACAACCGCCGAGTAAGAAACTACTCGCAAACTCACTCCAACCAGAATCTGTTCCGAGATCTTCAGGAGGGTTAGGATTTGTCAAAGTCGCAGCGGGAGTACTAACACCAGCGCTACCGTAAAGGGACAGAGCCACAGTCAAAATAGAAACTAGACCTACTGCCGCTAAAAGACCAGCAATACTTGCGTAGTCGCTGTCCCGTAGAGGACCAAGCACAGCAAAAGGACCATAGACAAAAAAGCCATGGGCCATACCAATCTCCAGACCACGACGTTGCGCCGAGAGACCTTTGCGGTAAGCAGGTAAATTATTTAGAAAAGCTTTAGTAAAAGCAGAAGCATTGACAGGGGTTGCGAGGTTGCCCACTTGGGGGTCGCCACCATGTGTAATAACATCCATTGAACGATTAGATTCCTCTCAAAACAAACAAACTCAGAAGAGCTTTCGTATCTCATATAAATGAATACTTGTAAGGGATTATAAGAGATATTGCGAGGATTACAGGCGTTCTTAGTAAATGGCAACATTAGTTGTATTTAAAGGGTTTTTGCTTATCTTTTGTAAAGAATCGTAATGTCCTTCTGATCTCGAAGCGCCCTAAAGTACCATTCAAAAGTATCTTGATATCCACTTATTTAAATAAGGTAATTTTGATATGACTGGAACATATGCAGCCTCTTTTCTTCCCGCTATGATGGTTCCCATGATGGCTGTTCTTAACTTTGTTGTCTTGGGTCTTCTCTTCAAGTACATCGAGTCTGAAGCATAGGAATTTATTCCATCGCCTTGTCTGAGAATTTCAGAACTATTTTTTAAGTCAAGTTTGAATGATATCCCTGTTGTAATGACTGTTTAGCAATACACGGGGATTTTTTGTTGATGATTTTTAGCCAAGGCCATCATTAACTATGGATTTATATTTATTTCGCCATGGGATTGCTGCGGAGCGTTCTGAGCTGATTCATGATGCGGAACGACCTCTGGTTGCCAAAGGTCAGCGTCGTACTCGGCAAGTTGCAAAGCGGTTGCGGCAAATTGGGGTACAGTTTGATGAGATTGTGACGAGTCCTTTATTGCGTGCCCAGCAGACGGCAGATATTCTTCATGAGGAAAAGCTCGGCGATCGCCCCATTTCCTTCCCGCCTCTAGCACCCACGGGATCATTTGTAGAAGGTCTTGAGTGGTTAAAGGAATGGCAAAATCGCCATCAAGAATTCGCTAATCTTGTCTGTGTTGGACATCAACCGAACCTGGGGAATTGGGCCGAACAACTTCTGTGGGGACAAATGGGCGATCGCCTCGTGGTGAAAAAAGCAGGCATTATAGGCATTCATCTCGACCGTCTGACGAAACCCGCCTCATGTCATGAACTCTTTTTGCTCACATCGCCAAAATGGCTAATATAAGGAAAAATGGGTTAGTTGAGCCACAGGCACTGAGCAGTCAGGCTTATGAAGCCATCTATTATTAAGACCAAGTACAGGTATCGCATATGACAACTGGTTGTGAATTTAAACCCGGTTTGGAAGGGATTCCTGCCGCCCAATCCAGTATCAGTTTTGTTGACGGTAAACAGGGTATCCTTGAATATCGGGGCATCCGCATCGAAGAACTTGCCAAAAAAAGCTCTTTCCTAGAAGTTGCTTACCTCCTCATCTGGAACAAATTACCGACCGACAGCGAGCTTGAACAATTTAAGTCTGATATTTTGAACCATCGACGGATTAAGTACCGGATTAGGGACATGATGAAATGTTTTCCTGAGACGGGACATCCGATGGATGCACTCCAAACCTCTGCGGCGGCTTTAGGTTTATTTTATTCGAGACGTGCCCTTGATAAACCCGACTATATTTACGATGCAGTCGTTCGTCTACTGGCAAAGATTCCGACCATGGTCGCTGCATTTAACCTCATGCGCGAGGGAAACGATCCAGTGCAGCCAAATGACAGTTTGGACTATGCGGCAAATTTTCTGTACATGATGACAGAGAAACGTCCCCATGACTATCAATCAAAAATTTTTGATACTTGTCTAACGCTCCATGCGGAACACACGATGAATGCCTCGACATTCTCCGCGATGGTGACAGCCTCGACATTAACTGATCCTTATGCGGTAATGGCTTCGGCTGTGGGCACATTAGCAGGGCCGCTTCATGGTGGTGCGAATGAAGAAGTGTTACTGATGCTCGAACAGATTGGCTCCATTGATAATGTGCAGTCCTATGTCGATGAATGTGTGGCAAATAAGCAAAAAATTATGGGCTTTGGTCACCGTGTTTATAAGGTGAAAGATCCCCGCGCGGTCATTCTGCAAGGTTTAGCAGAGCAGTTGTTTGAGCTAGAGGGTGAAGATCCTTACTACAAAGTTGCTTTAGAGCTCGAAAAAGTTGTTGAGGCGAAATACGGTCAAAAGGGTATTTATGCCAATGTCGATTTCTACTCTGGTTTGGTGTACCGGAAATTAGGAATTCCGAGTGATTTATTTACGCCTTTGTTTGCGATCGCCCGAGTAGCTGGTTGGTTAGCGCACTGGAAAGAGCAGCTTGGTGTGAATCGTATTTTCCGTCCCACGCAGCAATATACGGGTGTCCATGATCAGCCCTATATTCCTCTAGAAGAGCGGATGTAAGCTGATGAAGAACGGTGTTTCTTTTCAGTGGGTTGCGGCTGTCGCTCTAGTTGGAAGTCTTTGGGGTTGTGCTGGAAGTATGAGTCCTCCTGATTCTTCTTTGGCGATCGCCCCTAATGAGCAATGGCAAATTTTGCAGAATGAAGGCATTCAGCTAGAAATTCCACCAGGGTTTGTGGCGGGTGTGCCTGGACTCCAGCTGGAAGAGTTACAGGCAAGTTTGGTTGCTGGAGGATTTGATGATCGTACAGATTGGTTAGCGCAAAACGCAGAAAAGATTGATTTGTTAGCGTTTCAGAAAAGTGGCGATCAACTTGCGACCCTTAATGTTGTTCGTGCTGGGCGATCGCCAGAAGAAACATTAGAAAACTATTTAGATCAACAGGTCTCAAGGCTCGAAGCAGCAGGGATTGTGGTTGAGTCACAGATAGTTGAGAGAGACGGCAAGGTTGGAGAGTTGCGTCTGACTGGAACAGACCAACAGCAAATAATTTATGTCTATCCCAGCACTGAAGACTTTTGGGTTCTCACCTATAGTGGTGGTGAGTCGCTCGCAGAAAACACAATTGAGCGCATCAGTTATAGCGTCGAGATTCTCACTGAGTCAGAATAAATTGTGAAATTAGGTCAAGTCATCATCGCCTATAAGGCAGGCAATAGCCTCGCAAAAACATGGGCGCAACGATGTGCATTGGAGCTTGAAGCCCTTGACTGTAAGGTTTTGATGGGGCCGAGTGGTTTCAAAGATAATCCCTATCCTGTTTTTCTGGCCTCTGTCACCAAACCCATTGATCTCGCAATTGTGCTCGGTGGTGATGGCACTGTGTTGGCCGCAGCGCGACATTTATCCGTTGAAGGGATTCCCATTTTGGCGGTGAATGTGGGTGGGCATTTGGGTTTTTTAACGGAGCCAATTGAGCAAATTCAAGATAGTGAAAAGCTTTGGGAACGCTTACAAACTGATGTGTATGCTGTACAGCAACGGATGATGCTCGAAGCGTCAATTTGCGAAGGCGATCGCCACGACCCTGAGATTGTTAGTGAGCCATATTTTGCATTGAATGAAATGTGTGTAAAACCGGCTGCCGTAGACCGGATGCCCACAGCGGTATTCGAGATGGAAGCGGATAATACCATCGTTGACCAATATCATGGTGATGGTTTATTAGTGGCTACTTCGACTGGTTCAACTTGTTATACAGCCTCTGCTAATGGCCCGATTATGCACCCTGGTTTGGAGGCGATCGCCGTCACACCAATTTGTCCGTTGAGCTTATCCAGTCGGCCGATTGTGTTACCTGCGGGAACAAGCGTCGATATTTGGCCATTGGGTCCCTATGAACTGAATAATAAATTATGGGCTGATGGGTCATTGGGTACATCGATTTGGCCAGGGCAGTGGGTCAATATTCGTAAAGCGCGCTGCTATTGCAAATTTATTGTGCTGCGAAAAAGCTATTCTTTTTACCGGACTATCCGTGAAAAGCTTCAATGGCAAGGATCTCGCATTCACCACAATGCAAATGACCATAATTAATCGCAAAAAATCTTCCAACAGAAATTCCCCTTAAGTCGATAGAATCGGCAACATGGGAAAAAAACGGTCACTCTTCATTTATTTGGGTCTCTCCTTAGCCGTAATTTGGGGACTCTCCGGTCTGCTGTCGACTTTTTTTGCAGAAAAATTTTGGTTCGATGAAATCGGCTACCAAACCGTTTTCGTGAAACAAGTGTTTACTCGACTGGGCTTATGGAGCTTAGGTTTTGTCAGTTCTCTCGGTTTTCTCTGGGTCAATTATCGAGTGGTTGATCGTCAGGACTGGAAAGAGCGACCGGATCAATCGGGAGATGATCGTCTCGAAAATGTTCCCCGTCTCCCGATGAAATGGTGGCAACGAATCCTGCCGCAACCGATTCCCTACCACACAAAAATTCCTGAGTCTCCCACAATTGGCTTCCGTTGGCTACTGTTGTTGATGCTGGGTTTTGGGCTACTGATTGTCTTGATTTTGTTCCATTATGGCTCTGTCGTTTGGGAAACGAGACAACTCGATTTGAGTTTGCCACTGATTACACCAGCATTGCCCGACCCCTTGGCTCTCGTTTCTGTTCGGTCAATTTTTACGATGCTCGAACAGCAATTTTGGCGCATTGGGATTGCAGGGTTTTTATTTGCGATGATGCTCTGGCGGCGGTGGTGGGCTTTGCGGGCGATCGCCGTAATTCTGAGCCTCTGTTTTGGTATTGTCCTTTCTAGTAATTGGGTACGGGTGCTCCAAGGGTGGTCGGCGACTCCATTTGGACAAGTAGACCCAATTTATGGGCAAGACATTAGTTTTTTTGTGTTTACTCTGCCCCTATGGCAAATCCTCGATTTTTGGTTTGAGGGATTATTTCTCTACAGTCTGATCAGTGTCACCCTCAGTTATCTGCTTTCTGGTAATAGCTTTTCCCAGGGCAAATTCCCTGGTTTTAGTCCCGCCCAACTGCGCCATCTGAATTTCCTCTCAGGTCTCTTATTTTTAGCGGTGGCTGGTCGCCATTGGCTGATGCGCTATGAGTTGCTCTACTCCAAACTCGGGGTGGTTTACGGTGCCAGCTATACCAATATCAAGGTTGAACAGCATACCGAAGAGATCCTCACGCTGATGGCTGTGGCGATCGCCGTGTGGTGTTTGGTGCAATTTTGGCGTTACCCTTACCGCCGAACTGTGTCGATCCGTCGTCGACAACCTCAAGTCTTAAAAGGTGTGGTTCTCTATATCTGTGTGATGGTCGCGGCACTTTTGTTGAAAACCGGTACCCAGCAATTGATAGTGCAGCCAAACGAATTGGTACGGGAAATCCCTTACCTCGAACATAGTATTAAATATACTCGCGATGCCTTTGGCCTAGATCAGATCGAATCCAAAACCTTTAATCCCGAAGGCCAACTCACTGCTGCCGATATCGATAAAAATCACCTCACCATCGATAATATTCGGCTTTGGGATACTCGCCCTGTTCTCCAAACCAACCGTCAATTGCAACAAATTCGACTGTATTATCGTTTTTCTGACGCAGATATTGATCGCTACACTCTCCGTTTAGAACCAGAGATGCCTCTTGCTAAAGAACAATTGATTATGGCGCCCCGCGAACTCGATTATGAGGCGGTGCCAGAGCAAGCAAAAACTTGGGTAAATGAACATCTCGTTTATACCCATGGTTATGGTTTTACCGTTAGTCCGGTGAACAAAGCGGAAGAGACAGGCTTGCCGCAATATTATGTGCAGGATATTGGGGTTGGTGAGGATGCAGAAGCTGGAAATTTAACGACTCTCACGCCGGAAATCCGTGATGCGATTCCCATCGGACAGCCACGTATTTATTACGGTGAGCTGACAAATACGTATGTGATGACTTCCACGAAGCTCCAAGAATTGGATTATCCGAGTGGTGAAGATAATCGTTACAACACCTATGATGGCAAGGGCGGCATTACGTTTGGCAATCCGTTTAAACGCCTTTTATTTGCGCGCTATCTCAAGGATTGGCGGATTTTATTCTCAAATGATCTAATCCCAGATACTAAGTTGCTCATGCGTCGCAATATTAATGAGCGGGTACGGGCGATCGCCCCATTTTTGTATTTTGACCGTGATCCCTACCTGGTGAGTGCAGATGTAGGAGAGACCAATAAACTGGGCGACAAAAATTATTTGTACTGGATTCTCGATGCTTACACCACAAGTGATCATTATCCCTATTCAGATCCGGGGGAGAACCGTTTTAATTACATTCGCAACTCAGTCAAAGTTGTAATCAATGCTTATAACGGCAACGTGAATTTCTATGTGGCGGATGCGAGCGATCCGATGATTCGCACTTGGCAAAAAGTCTTTCCGAGTCTCTATCGACCTCTTGCTGATTTACCGGAAGCATTGCGTGATCATTTGCGCTATCCCAAGGATCTCTTTAGCGTTCAGTCGGAAAGACTTCTCACTTATCACATGCGCGATCCACAGGTTTTCTATAACCGCGAGGATCAATGGGAGATCCCCAAAGAAACCTATGGTAATGAATCTCAGGCTATTTCTCCCTATTACCTGATTATGCGTTTGCCAACCGCAGAATCGGAAGAATTTATTCTGTTGCATCCCTACACACCCACCAGTCGTCCAAACTTGATTGCATGGTTAGCGGGACGTTCTGACGGTGATCAATATGGAAAATTATTGCTCTACCAATTCCCAAAACAAAAGCTGATTTATGGCCCTGATCAAATCGAAGCACTGATTAAACAAGACCCGATTATCTCTCAACAAATATCTCTTTGGGATCGAGAAGGTTCGAGAGCTGTACAGGGAAATTTACTTGTGATTCCGATTGAGCAATCGCTACTTTATGTAGAACCTTTATACCTTGAAGCAGATGAGAATAGTGTGCCAACTTTAGCGCGCGTTATCGTCGTTTATGACAATCAAATTGTGATGGAAAAAACACTCCAAGAAGCACTCAATGTCGTTTTCCGGGATGCTGGAGATGATGTGCCTGCAGCTACTATTCCCAGCACAATTGACCCGAATGCTTTTCTTTAAATCTGTCGAGAACATAAATTCAAGAAAAAATGAGTAAGCCTGAGTATTTCCTACTATGCAGCCTGATTCGACTTAGTAGCGAAGGTTAAACTGTAGAAATAAGGCTTTTTCTCCTCAAAAATTCATCAATACAGTAGACATTATGCGAGAAACTATCGCTGTCATTTTCGATTTTGACGATACCCTTGCGCCAGATAGTACTTCAGGTTTATTACAGAAATTAGGGGTGGATGTTGAACTGTTTTGGCGTGATGAAGTCGAACCATTGATTCGTGATGACTGGGATCCAGTGCCAGCCTATCTTGTGAAAATGATCCAAAAATCTCGCAATGGTGAAGTCCCCACAATCACAAAAAAAGTATTGCAAGATTGGGGGAAAGAATTACCGCTTCATACTGGAGTGAACTCTATTTTTCAGCGGATTCGTGACCACGCGAAAAAGATTAACCCACGTCTTTCTATTGAGTTTTATTTGATTAGTAGTGGCATCGAAGATGTCCTTCATCACACAGAAATTGCCCATGAATTCCATGATATTTGGGCGTCAAATTTTTCCTATGACGAAAACGAGGCGATCGCCTACCCGAAGAAAGTGGTGAGCTTTACCGATAAAACTCGTTATATTTTTCACATTAAAAAAGGCTTATCGGCGGATGCGGTGCGAGGCAAACCCTTTGAAGTTAATCGAAAAATACCTTCGGGGCGATCGCGTATCCCTTTGAATCAAATGATTTTTGTGGGGGATGGCTATACCGATATTCCTTGTTTTTCTCTCGTGCGAAAAGGTGGAGGGATTGCGATAGGAGTTTACGATAATGAACGGCGCGATCGCTGGGGAAGGGCATGGGGTTTTGTGGAAGATGGTCGTGTCTCAAATCTTGTCCCGGCAAACTTTGAGGAAAAACGTGCTTTATCTAATTCGCTGCTAATGGCAGTGGAAAGCCTTGCCCAAAAGATTTCGCTTCAGGGCAATATTTACCAAGGCTAGAGTCTCAGAATTAGGCATCAAAATTTAAGCAATCTGACATACATCTTTGAGAGTATCGACAAAGGTTGGGTAGGAAATCGATGCAGCTTCAGCTCGATGAATCTTAGTTTCACTCTTCGCATTCAGCGCGGCGATCGCCAAACTCATGGCAATGCGGTGGTCGGTATAACTATCCATTTCTGCACCATTTAATGTGGCACCACCCGTAATTTCTAAACCATCGGGATGCTCGATAATATTTGCGCCCATCTTGCCGAGTTCTGCTGCCATTACTGCGAGGCGATCGCTCTCCTTTACCCTTAGCTCTTCGGCATCTTTGATAATTGTGGTTCCCTCTGCAAAGCAAGCCGCCACTGCCAAAATTGGTACTTCATCAATTAGACGCGGAATAATTTCGCCACCAATAGTGCAACCTTTAAGTTGAGAATATTTCACCCGCAAATCTGCCACAGGTTCACCTGCTACTTCACGAGAATTCTCAAGAGTCATATCTGCCCCCATCAATTGCATCGCTTCGATAATGCCTGTACGAGTTGGGTTAACGCCGACATTTTGAATCAGTAAATCTGAATCAGGCACGATTGCTGACGCTACCATCCAGAATGCCGCTGAACTAATATCTCCCGGCACAACCACCTTTTGGCCAACTAATGTTGGATGAGGCTCAAGCGTCACGCTATTCGTTTCGGAGTCAATCTCTAAATTTGCGCCAAATGCCCGCAACATTCTTTCACTATGATCGCGAGAAAGAGCAGGCTCCGTTACTGTTGTTTTGCCTTCTGCCAACAAACCTGCTAATAAAACACATGATTTCACCTGGGCTGAGGCTATAGGCGAATGGTAATGAATTCCTTTAAGTTGCGTACCTTTAATACCGAGGGGAGCGAGTGACCCACCTTTCTTTCCCCAAATCTGAGCGCCCATCTCTTGTAAAGGTTTAACCACACGGGACATGGGCCGGGATCGTAATGAGCCATCACCAGTGACCGCAAAGAATCGATCCGAGGATGAAGCTAGTAAACCCATCATTAACCGCATCGTTGTCCCGGAATTTCCGGCATCTAATACATTGTCCGGTTCCTGAAGATTACCTAAACCCACGCCTTTTACTCGTACTTCCGTGGAATTGAGCTCTGAAATTTCTGCACCCATCGCTGAAAAACAAGCTGCTGTACTCCGAGGATCTTCTCCTAAAAGTAATCCTTCGATGACTGTCTCCCCTTCGGCGATCGCCCCCAACATGAGTGCACGGTGAGAAATCGATTTATCACCAGGAATAGTGACTGTTCCTTGAAGGCTCAAGCCAGACTGAGGCGGTGTAATTACAAGCTGCTGATGGGAAGAAACTTCGTCGAGACGGATCATGTTGGCCTTGTACTGAAATGAGCGATGTCATATTACCGAATTTCACCAAGTATTGACTATTCACGATGATAAATATTGTGATCTCACAACACTTTTCGTTGAGTACAAACACTCAAATGAACTCAAAAGTTAAAATCTCATGACTTAAAAAATGTCTGAAATGAAGGTTTTGCGTTGAATGTCAGGGATATATGATAATTGGGAGATCCATGACTCTCGTTCTTTGTTACAACATTTGTAAGCAGGCGATCGCCGTGCGTCGAAGTCAAACTATGCGTCATCGACATTCAATCCGAAGCGCAACGGAGGAGCAACCAAATGACCATCGCAAATAGCAATGGATTCGAAGATAACTTCGAAGAAATGACCCTAAGGCAGCTACGTAAAGTAGCAAGCAAGCTTGGCATTAGTCGCTATAGCCGCATGCGTAAGGATCAACTTCTTGCAGAAGTTAAACAAAAAGCGAACTACACGAGCCCTAGCCCAGTAGCCGCGAAAGCAATCACAGAAGAAACTGTTAATCCCGTTAATCGTGAAGAGGAGGAAACCCTAGTGGAAGCCGCAAAATTTGAGCTTGGTCAAGACAATCCTGTTGAAACAGATTTAGCAACAGCTGATGAAGATCTTGGTGATCTTCCTGGTGGTTATGGTCAAAGCCGCATCGTTTTGCTTCCCCGTGACCCTCAATGGGCTTACGCTTACTGGGACATCCCCAACGATCACAAGCAATACCTCCGCAATCAAGGTGGTCAACAAATCGCATTGCGCCTCTATGACGTAACCGACATTGACATTAACCATCAATCGCCCCACAACGTGCAGGAATATCTCTGTGATGAGATGGCTCGTGAATGGTATTTCCCCATCCCCGTGAGTGATCGCGATTACATTCTTGATATTGGTTACCGCTGTGCTGATGGCCGCTGGTTAAGCCTTGCGAAATCTACAACTATCCGTGTACCGCCCGTTTACCCCAGTGACTGGGTAGAAGACGTTTTTGTCACCGTAAATTGGGACGAAGATCTTAAAGGCAAGACGGTTTACAATCTCGTTCCCCCTGCGAAGAAGCAAGCTGAGGAAGCAGCGGCAGCAGCGGCAGCATCCAAGAAAAACGCTATCTACGACGAAATCTTTGGTGATATGTCGTCTCTCGAAGGACGTCACATAGCAGGTTCGATGCAGCATGTTGCTGGTTCTGTTCCTCCCCAAGAATCCATCAGTTCCTATGTCTTCCCTTCTGGCATGGGTATGTGGGCTGTGCCAAACGTTTCTGGTCTCAGCAACGTCTCTGGTCTCAATATGTCTGGTGCTGGTTTTGCGTCTATGCCTCCTGCACGTCCCCGGAAGTTCTGGTTGGTTGCAGATGCTGAACTCATCGTTTACGGTGCGACTGAGCCTGATGCAGAAGTCACAATTGGTGGTCAGCCTATTAAGCTCAACCCCGATGGTACTTTCCGCTTCCAAATGTCTTTCCAAGACGGCAACATCGATTACCCAATCGTTGCAGTGGCGGCAGATGGTGAGCAAACTCGTTCTATCCACATGACCTTCGACAGAGAAACACCTTCTCGCAATACCAATACGAAGGAAGAAGCAATGGATGAGTGGTTTGTATAAAATCTCAAAGGTCTAAATTTTAATTAAAAAGGTCTATTTTCTCCTCAGTTCTCTGGGGAGTTTTTTTTGACTACAGATACGATGATGGATAAGTCGTAAGCAATATTGAGTGGGATTTTTGGATGATGGGCGATCGCCTCTTTTTTGATAGAAAACAAACTTTTTTTGACCGCTGGGCCCCAAACTACGACATCATTTTCACGACACCGTTTTATCAGGCTGTCCACAAAAGAATGTTGGAATATACTGATTTTCCAGTGGATGGTCATGTTCTCGATCTGGGATGTGGCACAGGGAAATTATTTAAACGGTTGGGTAAGCTTTATCCGGAGTTGACGGGAGTGGGTCTCGATTTATCGCCTGAGATGTTGCGGCAAGCGAGAGAGAAAAATCTGTGGGGCGATCGCCTAACCTTCAAACAAGGCAACGCAGAATCCCAACCCTTTGAAGAGAATACGTTTGATGCAGCTTTCAATACTATTAGCTTTCTCCACTATCCAAATCCTCAAAAGGTCTTAGAAGAAATCGCCCGTGTTCTTAAACCTGGTGGCAAATTCTATTTAGCGGACTATGCCAAAGGTGAATTATTTCAAGGCAGCGGAACTCCTTTCTCCCCAGGCGGCATTCGATTTTATTCTCGCCAAGAACGCACTGAAATGGGTAATATCGCAGGGCTTGAAACGGTCTCCCATGAATATTTAATGTTTGGCGTATTGCTGACAGTCTGGCAAAAACCTCAGTAAAGCAGTAATTGTCATGGCAGAGAGCTGAAGATTAAGGAAGACTCAATCTTCAGGTAAAGGAAATCGCACCTGAAAAATATTGCCATCACAATCATGGCCATCGCAAACAGTATGCGACTGAAATTGCCACTCTGCTGTCACGGCATTGAGGGAACCACCACGTTTTAGCGCTCGTGCTCTGACCCTTTCGAGCGGCACATTAATAAAAAAGACAGGTTTAATCGCAACATTAATGCGTTGTGTACCAGAGATATCCTGAAATCTTCGGGGAGCCTGGAGAATGACTAATTCCATTTGATCATTCGCCAAACGTATATGGCCGTCATTTTGATCGGCGATCGCCAAGCGGAAAACAAATTTATAAAATTTCGCTAATCGTTTGAAATTGTGAGAGTAAAGTACTAAGCCTAGATTCATTCTTTTTCGTAACTACAATAATTAAGCGATCGCCGCAGTCTGTGTCATTTGCCATACCAGCGTTACTCGGCCATAACGCGGATCGATTTCTAAGGGCATGAGTTGTACTTGCAATGCAGGACGATCACCGGTGACAGTCACTGTATAAGTGGCGCTTTCACCAAGATTTAACTGGCTGCTATATTGAAAAATTTCAGTTCGTTCAATCGGTAATAAAAAGTCTGCGGCATCATAGAGTACTGCTTGGTTTTGAAACGAAAATTGACCATCATGGGTCAAAATAGCAGCGGGCTCAGCAAGGCGATCGCACCATCGCACTGCTAGAAACCAACGCGCCTCAGAAATACGTGGAAAGACTTTGTCTGGACGGGGATGTTCTAAAACACGGTAACCTCCCTGAACCGATAAAATTGTACCGCCTAAAAAACCGCAAACTACGGCGATAGGTTGGCTCATAGTTGAATTTCACTCGCAAAATTGACGTACGAAAAAATAAGAAAAGCGATCGCCGATTTGAGCATACCTTTACTGGAATAAGGCGATCGCAGAAAACTTGAAAACTAGGCTCTAACTACACTGAAATGATAAGAACCACTGTGGTTAATAACAATGCCGTTGCAGCTGCCGAAACACCGACTAAAGCACGACGATAGATCTCCGTACTACGATCAATTGGGCCACGACTGATTGGCCGCAATTGACCTGTTAGATAAAGCTGATCGAGGTGGTTGCTGTCATAGCGAGCCATCCGAGCAAAAGGTAATTCCCCGCTTTCATGTTGCGGTAAAACCCGACGGCGTTGGTAGGGAATTGTATCTTCACCAAAAGCCTCTAAATATTCATCTGTTGAGAGCAGCGCATCAACAAAGCCCTGGATCCCTTTAGTTGCCAGCACAATTGACCAAGATAATTTCTCTTGCTCGTTATAAACAGCTCGACCCAACACCCGCTGGATACAGATCTCTGCAAAACGATAGTTACTATTGGTATCGAAATTTAGGTGGCGAAATGAATCTGATAAAAGGAGACAACGAATAAAATCACGCATCGTAATTTGCCGATTACGTAGCTGCGATTCGAGTTCCCTTTGTCTAGTGATTTTGAGCAGTTGTTGCTCGTTGAAAATTTGACGATAAGCAACCCGAATCATGTTGTCCAGTTCTGCATTGGAGGGTGAGGTTTCGAGTGTGTATTGGATCGGCTGTTCTTCGCCGCACTGCTTATCAAAACTTTTGACCCTGTGATTTCGACTTGTGGGATTGTATGCCAGTGTAGGAATAGTCATGGGAAAAATGTGAATGTCTAAAAAGTTCAAGTAAAAGAAAGTGGCTGTAGAGACAAAGTTGCCTCTGCCTCTACGACCAAATGGATTGGCAAAACTTAAAAACTATAAAAAATGAAACGTGGCTTAAACGAGTCCTGCACGGACAATTTCCATCAGTACAAATCCTGCAAAGATTGCGCCGCCAACGCCACCAACCAGGAAGCCTGAGGTAAAGAAGCTCCAGCCTTTATAGTTCTGGAGATTTTCTGGCAAGACTCCTATTGGTGCTTCGCGCTCTTGGAACATCGCCATTCCGTAGAGGAATAGACCGAAGCTCAAAATCACAACGAGGGCGATCGCACTACCTTCTCCAGCGATAAAGGCCTGATCACTATCACGCAATGGGCCTAACTTGAGGAAAGGGCCGAGCAAAAAGTAACCGTGAGCCATGCCAATTTCGAGACCTCTGACAATCGGTGCAAGGCCATCACGATAGATTGGTAGATTTTTAATCCAAGTTTTAGTCAGGGGACTAGCCGTAATCGGTGTATCGAATGTGCCGAGCTGTGGGTCATTTTGAGGAGGCAATACAAGGCCTTCAAGCACAGTGGCATCACCGCTAAATTGCCGATCACCATAGAGTGCATCGGGATTAAAGCTCATTTTGCTAAAGCTGTAACCTGCGGCGATCGCCCGAGAACGAAGACCATGCCAGAAGTGACCCGCCATCAGCAAACAAGCAAAAATCAATTGGAACAGCATTAACCAAGTTCGGGGTGTAATGATGCCGTGGGCTGTGGTTGTACCGACGGGACCATAAAAAACTTCAGGGAAAACAGTGTCATTCACCCACACAAAATAAGCTGCGAAAAATCCCATGTAGGCGATCGCCGCTTGACTATAGGCGAGGTATGCTTCTCCAGACCAGACAAATAAACCTTTTGCCCATTTTGTTGGCTCGGTTTGAATATGCCAGAGACCACCGACAACACAGATCGCACCGATCCAGACATGTCCACCGACAACATCCTCAAGGTTATTAACCGCAGCCATTCCCTGGAGTGTCCAACCATCAGGTGTAATACCAACGACATATCCAAAGATGCGTAGCGGATTAAAGGTTGGATCTGTCACTAACCGTACATCGGCGATCGCCGGATCATAGAGACCTCCGAATAGACTCGCCTTGAGGGCAAGGAATAATGCCCCAATACCTAACAGGACAAGGTGAATACCGAGAATACTGGTCATTTTTTGGCCATCTTCCCATTTGTAACCAAAGCCTTTAATATCAAGCTTCTCAGGCCCTAAAACAGCATGGTAAATACCACCTGCACCGAGAAAAGCAGAACTGATGAGATGAACTGCACCGATCACAAAATAAGGATAGGTATTCACAATGGCACCATCAGCACCCACACCAATACCCAATGCTGCGATGTGGGGCAACAACACAAAGCCCTGATCGTACATCGGCAAACTGGCATCGTAGCGAGACAGCTCAAAGAGTGTCATTGCCCCAGCCCACAAGACAATCAAACCAGCATGGGCCACATGGGCACCGAGGAGTTTACCGGAGAGATTTGCAAAGCGAAAATTCCCCGCCCACCAAGAATAAGGATCTTGAGAGGTTGCAACGAATGCATTCGGATCCGCTTTATCTGCCGTAAACCCGAGCGGCTGAAGCGGATTTTTATCAATTGTTGTTGTCATAATTAAGCAGCCTTTCCACGAGTAGATTCGATCACACGACCTTCCTTAAAGCTGTAACCAGCTGCCCGGAGTGCATGGAAAATATGTCCCTGTAAGAAGAAGAAACCAAGCCAAAAATGAGCATTCGCCAACCAAACACGACTTGTATTGACGCCGTCAGGACTAAGGAATACCGGGAAGCGGTCAAAGTTAAGGGTTAATGTTGGGCCAAAAAATTCTGTGGGGAAAACAAGAGAATTAACTGAGACGAATAAGGTGGCAATGAATGCCATCAAACTGACTGCCCCAATGCTGTAAGAAAGATAAGCTTCACCGGACCATACAAATAGATTTTTTGTCCATGACAGTGGCTTTGATTTGATATGCCAGAAACCACCAGCAATCAAGGTCAAACCAAGAAGGATGTGACCACCAACAACATCTTCTAAGCTGTCAACGCCCGCTAACCAAAAGTTACCTTCTGTACCCAAGAAATATCCGAAGATTTTCGCTGGGCTTAGGGTTGGATCGGTGATGATGCGTACATTTTCAATGCTGGAGTCATACAAACCGCCAAAGAACATTGCTTTAGCCGCAAGCATAAAAGCACCAACGCCTAATAAAACAAGATGAATACCCAAAATAGTGGTCATCTTATCGGTATCGTCCCACTTATATCCGAAAAATCCAGAAGTTCTTTCTAGCTTTTCGGGTCCTTTAAGAGCATGAAAAATTCCGCCAGCACCGAGGAATGCAGAGCTAATGAGGTGAATTGCACCAATGACAAAGTAGGGATAGGTATCCGTCACCATACCGCCTTCGCCAACTCCAATACCCAATCTTGCGAGGTTCGGCAGGACAATCAAACCTTGCTCAAACATTGACTGGGATGTATCAAAATTACTGAGCTCGAACAATGTGATTGCGCCTGCCCAAAGCACGATAAGACCAGCATGGGCCACATGGGCACCAAGTAATTTACCGGAAAGATCGACTAGCCGTGCATTTCCGGCTCGCCATGGAATTTGTGAGTTAATACTGTCTGCGGCGATCGCCATGACAGAGTCCTCCTTTCATATAGAAAATTTGTAAAAACTGGATGTGATGGAATGCTGCTAGAAATAGCCCAACATTCAACTCATTGGTTGAAAAACCTTGCACTTAATTCGAACTAGTGACGGTGCTAGGCTGCCGATCTGCTGCGAAATCAAAGAATGTGCCTTGAGGCTCACCTTGCTTTTCACATATGGCCCGATATGCATGCCATAAATGTCCGAGCAATGCCAGAAATCCAAAGGCTGCATGGACACTAGATAAAGCGGCTCGAGTTGAGGCGATCGCATCTACTTCGCCATAAAATATGCTTGGGTAAGCAACTTCATTCACGGAAACAAACACTGCAACACTGAATCCGGCGATCGCCAAAGCGCCCAAGCTATAAGACAAATAAGCCTCACCAGACCAAACTAATCTTTCCTTTGCCCAAGCGAATGGCTCAGTGACGATGTGAAAAATACCACCACCAATGCAGAGAACACTGACCCAGACATGGCCACCGATCACATCTTCGAGATTATTGACGCTCGCTAAACCAGCAATATTCCAGCCAGTACCATCAAGACCAAACAAATACCCAAAAATACGTGCAGGATCTAAATTCGGATTAATGAGACGAACATCATTAACGAGCGGATCATAGATACCGCCAAAATGCGTTGCCTTCAGAACAAGTAACAAAGCACCAATGCCTAGCATTACCAAGTGAATGCCAAGAATTGACGTCATCTTGCCGCCATCTTTCCAGTCATATCCGAAAGCCTGTTCACTGAGTTTCTCAGGACCCAGAACCGCATGGTATAACCCGCCTGCTCCCAATACCGCAGAGCTGACAAGATGCAAAATAGCGATGACATAGTAGGGATAAGTATCAATGATCACCCTTTCAGCACCAACCCCAAAACCTAACGTAGCGAGGTGAGGTAACAAAATTAGATTTTGCTCAAACATTGGCACTGTCGGGTCGAAGCGAGACAGTTCAAACAGTGTCATTGCCCCTGCCCACAGCACAATTAAACCTGCATGAGCAACGTGTGCCCCTAATAAACGACCAGAGAGATCTTTAAATTGGTCATTACCTGAGAACAAAGAAATCTGTGTCTCAGATGTTTCCCTAAAAGACCAGCCCAGCGATCGCATAAAGGGATTCCAGAAGAGTCCATTTACAGCCATATCAGCTCCTTATAGTCAAAGCCCAAAACATCACAAAACTCAAATGGCTTTGTGCATTCCACTGTGAGCAGAACATAGTCTCAGACTCTTTATTGACCTTTATTTTCAATAAAGTGATCTCACAATACATCAGAATCTTTCGCATTAAGAAAAACATTAACTTATATTGAGAGCTTTTTGGGAGCGGGGCTTACTTTGCTCTGTTGGAGGTTTTGTGCGAAAAGGAATGGGCGGGATTGTCTTGAAAATCTTATTTAGAAAGAGATTTAGAGTATAGAGGGAAAAAGATTGGCACCCGTGTATATCAGGAAATAGAATTGGTAACCAATAAATGTTTGCGTCTGAAATAGTTTGAATTCAGTATCTCTATCAAGAAATCGGATATTAATATAATAATATTTCTCACTTAAGAGCTTTTATTTGGCTTTGTAATGCGATAGATTAGCAAATGATTTCTAGATGCTCATCATGGTGCTCTTAATCTTGGTTAGGGGTACCATTCCTTTAGCGAGTTCTCGTATTCTTTTGCTATTGATTAGTTCAATGTTCTTCAGCACTAATGTCGTAGTGAGTGCTATTTTCGGTTAAACAATTTTTATTTCAAGCTGTCACCTGTTATCTGGCGATCGCCATAGTGCTTGATCTGGTTTTTGAAAAAATATCGAAAAAGCAAAAACCCCCATCGTTACGGATGAGGGTTCTTGCTTAGCAAAAGTATTCTATTGTCTTTTCAGAGCAATCAAATTAATTTGCATTTCAACTAAGCCTTTCGACTAGATTAAATCCTTGCGGATATTAACCGTTGATAGCGGGAGCTTGAAGAGCAACAGGAGCTTGCTCGCCAGCAGCCAAATCGAGAGGGAAGTTGTGAGCGTTACGCTCGTGCATTACTTCAAAACCGAGGTTTGCACGGTTAAGAATGTCAGCCCAAGTGTTGATTACACGACCTTGGCTGTCAAGAACAGACTGGTTGAAGTTGAAACCATTGAGGTTGAATGCCATGGTGGATACACCAAGAGCAGTGAACCAGATTCCAACTACAGGCCATGCACCAAGCAAGAAGTGCAAGGAGCGGCTGTTGTTGAAGGAAGCGTATTGGAAGATCAAACGACCGAAGTAGCCGTGAGCTGCAACGATGTTGTAAGTCTCTTCCTCTTGACCAAACTTGTAACCGTAGTTCAAGGACTCAGTCTCAGTTGTTTCACGAACGAGAGAAGAAGTAACGAGAGAACCGTGCATAGCGGAGAACAAAGAACCACCAAAGACACCAGCCACACCGAGCATGTGGAAGGGGTGCATGAGGATGTTGTGCTCAGCTTGGAATACGATCATGAAGTTGAACGTACCAGAGATACCCAAAGGCATACCATCAGAGAAAGAACCCTGACCGATGGGGTAAATCATGAAGACTGCAGTTGCAGCTGCTACGGGAGCAGAGAAAGCAACACAGATCCAAGGACGCATACCGAGACGGTAGGAAAGTTCCCACTCACGACCCATGTAGCAGAAAACGCCAATGAGGAAGTGGAAGATTACCAACTGGTAAGGGCCACCGTTGTACAACCACTCATCAAGAGAAGCAGCTTCCCAGATGGGGTAGAAGTGGAGACCAATTGCGTTAGAAGAAGGAACAACAGCACCAGAGACGATGTTGTTACCGTAAAGAAGAGAACCTGCTACGGGCTCACGAATACCGTCGATGTCAACGGGAGGAGCTGCGATGAACGCAATGATGAAGCAAGTTGTTGCAGTGAGAAGAGTAGGGATCATGAGAACGCCGAACCAACCGACATAAATGCGGTTCTCGGTGCTAGTGATCCACTGACAGAACTTCTCCCACAAAGAAGCATTGCTGCTTTGCTGGATAGTAGTAGTCATATGTTTATGATTGCTATGAAATTTTCAAGGTACGTTCCGAATAAATTCAGAACTGTTTTTTATGTATGTGGTTATGTTAACGAAAATATTTAGTTTTGTAAAGCTGTTCTCATAAGGCTTTAGATTTGCTTTGGATTTGAGATGGTTCTCTTGATTTACCAAGGGTTTCCGATGATTACGAAAGAGCTCCAATAGTAGGGGTGAGTCAGTTGGCGATCGCCGAATTCCTTTAGTTCGTCAGTGAGTGGGAAAGATTGATTTGAAGTGACTAACTCCCCGGCTTTAAGCTGCACATCACCCCGCAGCATTGCCAGTTGGGTCTGCCGTAATGCCTCTGACTTAATCGGTGCTTCCTGTAACTGCTGATAGAAATCTGCGATCAATCCCAACGTGCCCTCGTCGGAGATGTACCATAGGCTTCCCAGCGACGATTTCACTCCTGCCATCACCGCTAAGCCTGCGAAACCTAACTCTGCTTCATAATCACCAATGGCTGTTTTACAGGCGCTAAGTACCATCATTTCTACAGGTGGCTTATGGAGCCCTAATTCTCGCAATTCGTTAAGTCCTAATTTTTGGTCTCCAAATTGAATGTATGAATTATTGGGTAAACCTTGCTTAAATTCACCATGAGTTGCGAGATGGAGAAGGCGATACGGGATTTCATTACGAATGGTTTTGAGATTGTCAATGGAAAAGCCGTCATTGAGATATGATTGCCCTTCCCAAAGCACGTCACTCACGATATTGAGTTCGAGCGGGACAGCTGGTAGAGGGCTCGCATCGGCAAATTCACTAGCTCCCATAGCAAGAATGTCTAGATTGCGGACATCTGTATATTCCAGATTAGTAAGCATCAAAGATGGCATTAGAGACAAACTATAGTCTTCAACCAAAAAGTTTGTGCCATCATTCAATACAGCCCAAGGAAGTGATCGCAGTCCATGATCGACGGACAACGCAATATGCTCGATATTTAAACGTTCTAAATCAGCTTGCAGAGGCTCGATGAGTAATTGATAAAGTTTTTGAGAGGGTTTCCAAATCTGAGATGCTGGCAAACGTTGGTTGGAAACGGCTCGATGTAATTTTGCTACTAGACGATAAACTTCTTCTCTTGTGGCATCGACACGAAAGACCAATGGTTCTCCTTCAGTAGGCGTCAAGATTAGTTGGAGTTGATCCTTGTTTTTGAGTTCGCCTTTCGTGGGGATGAAAATAGCGTGGATAATTGCTGGCGTTATACCTGTTGAATCTTGGACTTTTCTGAATTGAGCTTGGGCTTCTGCAATGGATAATCCCTCATCGTCATCATCGTCATCATCTGCTGTCTTGGCCGCAGTGGATAATTCTTCCTCATCTATTGCGTTGGATGAGGTCCCTGATTGTTGTAAATCAATGCCGCTATAACCAGAAGGATTGCTCGCGTTTGGTGAAGTTTCGTCATTCAGTGAAGTTTTGCCAGAGCTGCTTTCTGTGATTTCCTCATTGGCAGTTGAGGCTATGGTGCTATTGCTTTCTGAGTGATACTCTTCTGCCGGTGTGTTGGTTGCAGCATTAGCCTGAGTGGTGCCATCAGTAATTGTATTCGGGTCATTAGTAAATCCATTAGACTGAGTCGAGGCAGAGGATGAAGAATCTGTTGTTGCAATACTGTTGGTGATCGCCCCTCCATTACTAATCGTATTACTGGAGGTCGGTGTAGAAGAATTATTGGCGATCGCCCCAGAACCATTATTGGTATTATTCGTCGCAATATTTGATGTTTGCGCTGTGGCAGTTTTACCCGAGGCAAAATAATTATTAAAAGCACTAGTGAAAAAATTATCGGCTCGTTCCGCAATCACTGATGAATTCTCTTGAATCTTGACTTTTGACAGAGGAACGAAGACTATTGCATCTTGAAAAGTCGGATCAACTCCTTCTTGAATTTTAGAAATAGAATCATCTAAATCCAGGGTGATATTCGAGAAATCAAAACTTAGGACAGGGTTTGTGACTAAGGGTGTTGAGATTAAAGGTGGTGTAGTTGGTTGAGGAGTGGCAGAGGAAGTTGTGCTCAAGATCAAATCCCCTCTTGTTATCGAGGATAGAAATGATTCCGAAAGCAAAAAACTAAAAGCACCGCTGCTAATTATTCCTGCTGTGCCATTGGTACTTGAATTCCCAATTTCAAAGGGAATCACTCCTTGGCCACCATGCCTGATAGTGACTGAACCATTACCTAAACTACCGATGGTTGCAATACTTGCAGGCTGTCCATTCTGATCTATAAATGTCCCAGTTGCGCGAAAATATTGTCCTGCCGTGATGTCCACTGTGCCCCCAATTCCACCACTTCCCCCTTGGGCATCGATATAAGCAACTTCTACATCTCCTATTGGATCAATAAAAACATTTCCCCCATTACCAGTAGTGCCATTCGTATTAATGGTTCCTGTTGTGACGGCTTCTTGCGCAATGAGCGATACGTTGCCTCCTTTGCCACTGGAGGTATTCAGAGTTCCAGCGATTACTTCCCCAAGACTACTTGTGAGATTGATGTTTCCACCTGCCGTCGTAATACTATTAACTGCTAGGTTATTGGTCGCACTAATATCGACATTCCCTCCGGCAGTAATAACGGAATCCACAGAACTCGTATCACTAAAGTTGAGATTAATATTTCCGAATGTACTTTGAAGGTTGCCATCACCCGAAAGCGTTTCTCCCGAAAGATTCATTACGCTATTACCAGTATCGAGTGTCACCCCGGAAGCAATAGTTAAGTCTCCACTACCGGCATCGCGAGAGGTTAGTAGAGCATTCGGATCATTTGCGGTTAATGTGAGACTGCCATTGTCCGTAAAAATATTGGCGTTAATGATGATACTGCGGCCAGCTTGAAAGGTAAGAGCCCCACCGTCACCAACGGGATTATTGCTGATGATTGATTCATTAATGGAGATGTCGTTGTTTGCCTGGAGGGAAAAGGCGGTGCCAGTGTTTGTGACATTGGTAATTAGATCGGCATCAAAGGTGAAACTACCGTCTGGATTATCGTTAAAAAGAGTCGGAGTTGTATCTAAGCTATATAGGTAGGCTGCTCCGGAATCTACAGCTCCAACATCGTCCAAGATGGCGCCAATAAGGATATTGGTGCCATCTATCGCGACAGCTCGACCAAACAAATCTGCGTTTGCCGGGTTGGGATTATTAAAGGTTTGTAGTAAATTTCCACTAGCCCTATCAAACAGATAGGCAGAGCCTGTATCCGTAGCTCCGATATCGTCACGTTGGGAGCCAATAAGAATGTTGTCCCCATCAATATCTAGGGTGATACCAAAATTATCTTCAAAGGCGGGATTTGGATTGTTGTATGTCTGCAACAAATTACCATTCGTATCAAATAAGTAAGCGATTCCAGCATCTATTGCATCTGTATCATCACGCCAAGCCGCAATGAGAAGATTATCTCCCTCTATAGCCAATGCGCGACCAAAATTGTCACTGGCATTGGGTGCTGGGTTTGGGTTGTTGTATGTGCGCAATAAACTGCCACTAGTATCAAAGAGGTAAGCCTGTCCTATATCGAATCCGAGAGTATCATCGGTTTCGGATGCCAAAAGAACATTTGTTCCACTTATTGATAACTGGCGACCAAAGTTATCAAATGCAGCTGGACTAGGGTTTGTATAGGTGCGTAATAGAGTTCCATCGATGTCAAAGAGTGCTACTTCGCCATCGTTGGTTCCTACATAAGAAAAAATTAAGACATTATCTCCATCTTTGGCTAAGCTAAATCCAAATTCATAGCCTCCAGGTATAGGATTATTGAAAGTTCTCTGTAGAACGCCGTTCGTATCAAACAAATAGACTGACCCGGCATCTACTGCTCCTGTGTCATCAGCTCGGGCTGAGATCAGAATATCGTTGTCTTCAATTGCTAGAGACTGACCAAAAAGATCACCATTAGCAGGTGTGGGATTGTTAAAAGTTTGAAGTAAAGTGCCATCAGTATTGAACAAATAGGCAGCCCCTGCATCTGGAGCTCCTGTGTCATCGAGATAAACACCGAGGAGAATATTATCGCCATCTAATGCGATGCCGAGACCTGCTTGATCATTGAAGGCAGGGTTAGGACTCGTAAATGTTTGCGCTAAACTCCACCCTTCCTGTGCAATTCCGCCATCGGTAATATCAATATTTTTCGGGTCGAGGAGTAAATTTCCGGCTTCTCCATTGGGTGCGGATGCATCGACTTCTCCAGCAAATGTTCCTCCTCCTAAGCCAGAAACTTCGACCAAACCACCATCACCGCTGATTGCTCCGCCCTTTGCTTCAATTGCTCCACCGAAGTTTGTGATGCCATCAGACCAGAGAACAACTTTACCTCCATCGCCATCAGTGAGTGCATTAGCTGTAATTTCAGAATTTAAGCCCACCGTGGTAGTAGATGACCGCTGTAAATCTCCTGAGCCTTGGTAATCTCCACCGATTAGAATTTCTCCGCCATCTGTTGCACCATCAGCGGTAATCTTTGCGCCAAAAATGCCGAGGCGATCGCCAGTGATTGTGACTTCCCCACCAGCTCCGTTTTCACCAGAAACATTAATTGTGCCCGATATGAGTTGATTGCCACTTTCGCCTACATTGAGGGATATTGAGCCACCACTGAAATTCCCTTTTGCAGAGAAACGACTATCAGCTGTAAATATAATGCTCTGCTCTGACTCAATAGATACAATACCGCCATCTCCTTCGGTACCATCCGCTAATATTTCACCCCCTGCACTATTCGAGAAATATTGCGTCTGAATATCAACTGTGCCGCCATTAGTACCATTGACATTGATGACATTTCGATTGAGAAGTGTTCTGCCATCAATGTTTATTGTCTGACCTTGGAGAGTGCCGTCGTTAGTGATTAATCCCGGTGCATTGAGTAGCGCCAATTCTCCATCAGCACCATTGACGAGATAGTCTTGTTGCTGAGTGCTGGAAGTCAACAACTCCGGCAAATCTGCTGCTGTGATGGGTAATAGCAGACCTGCACTATCGCGAGGGGGTTCAACTTCCAAAGTCAGAATATTGTGGGGTTGCGTAATTCGAACAGTATTTTGACCTTCAACACCGACAATGTTCACGAACCCCGATGCACTGGTGATTCGTCCTTGATTATTTACAGAACCTGCCACTAAACTCAGGTTTGACTCTCTCGTCACTGATAGATTGCCAGTATTAATAATTGGCGCTGATTGCTCTAAATCGAAGGCAAGTTGTGTAGGAGAACCATTGAGAAACTCATACTCAACATTTCCAAAGGCATTGAGCCACTGATCTTCTCCAAACCCAATTCCCGTTGCTGTCGTTGCAGTAAAATCGCCGCCAACATTAAGACTAGCGTTGCCTCCAAAAATGATTCCGGCGGGATTAAGTAAATAAAGGTTGGCGTTGCTCCCTGAAACTTGTAGCAAGCCATCAATAAATGAGGTTTCACCACCACTAATTCGTCCCAGAATATTGGCTATATCTGGCTGTGACAAGAAATTTGCAGTCTGCCCGGACTCTAATCCAAATCGCTCAAAATCATGAAATAAATTCTGACCATCCCCCGATAAAGTGCCACCGCCAATATCCCATTGATCACCAGATGAAATGACTGTCGTGCCAGTGCCTCCGTCTATGGCTGTGATCGGCTGTGATGCAGCAGGCAAACTAATGCCTAGACTAGTTAGCAAAATCAGGCATCGTAACTTTCTCGAATACTCCACAGTTTGGAATCTCCATAAGAGAAAAGGGATAACGTATGTTTCTGTTCCGCAATGACTAATAGTCCCGAGAAATCGATGCATTCTTCGGAAAGATTTGGCGAGGAAAATAAGTTTTCGATATTTTGCTGGAACTGATTTGTTGTAGACCACCCTAGGTCTTCTCTCAATAAGAGGAGTCTTCAGTTCTTATTGGGAATGGCTATGTATGATAATTCTACAATAATAAAGAAATTCTAAAGAAACTCTTTTTTCTCTATTATTTAGAGTCTATTTGTGTGCGGCTTTCGGGTGTGGAGATTACCAAGGATTTCCGATAATCACAAATGAGCTCCAGTAGTAGGGATGAGAAAGTTGGCGATCGCCCAAATCCTCAAGTTCTTCAGTTAGAGGAAAAGCTTGCTTTGAAGTGAGTAATTCGCCATCCTTTAGCTCAATTTCTCCGCGAATCATCGCTAGTTGGGTTTGGCGGAGAGCTTCGGATTTGATGGGTTGTTCCCGTAGTTGCTGATAGAAATCGGCAATCAAACCAAGGGTTCCTTCGTCAGAAACGTACCAGAGGCTGCCCATTGCAGCTTTTACTCCAGCCATCACCGCCAATCCTGCAAATCCAAGCTCTGCTTCGTAGTCGCCAATTGCTGTACGGCAAGCACTGAGCACCATAAGTTCGACTGGTGGTTTATGCAATCCTAATTCTCGCAACTCGTTTAAACCCAATTTTTGCTCCCCAAAACGGATAAAAGAGTCGCTGGGCAAGCCTTGTTTAAATTCGCCGTGAGTTGCTAAATGAACGAGACGATAGGGCACTTCACTGCGAATCATTTTGAGGTTATCAGTCGAAAATTCTTCGTTTAAATAGGCTTTCCCTTCCCACACAATATTGCTGACAATATCCAGTTCAATTGGTACTGCTGGAAGTGGGTCAGCATCGCTAAAGGTATTTGCACCCATCGCCAATACATCAAGGTCTCGGATGTCAGTGTATTCCAGATTGGTTAAGGCCAGAGAAGGCATGAGTGAGAGGCTGTAGTTTTCGATGAGAAACTCGTTACCATCACTGAGGACTGACCAGGGAAGTGAACGCAAACCTTGGTCTACTGAGAGAGCAATATGTTCTATACCGAGAAGTTCCAGATCTGCTTGTAGGGGTTCGATGAGCCACTGATAGAGTGGCCGTTTGTAAACTGTGGGAAAACGTCGATTTGTAACTGTGTTTGTGAGGTTGGTTACGGTGCGATAGACTTCTGCCCTCGTCACATCAATGCGATAAATTAGAGCCTCTCCCTCTGGTGGCGTCAAAATTAATTGGAGCTGATCTTTATTTTCGAGCTCGCCTTCGGTCGGTGTGAAAATGGCATGGAGAATTACAGGCGTTATTCCTGTGGCATCTTGGACCTTTTTGAGCTGATCTTGGGCTGCCTCAACAGACATACCTTCGCTGTCACTTTGAGTGGTATTAGCAGAAGCACTGGATGAAGATGAGTTTGTACTGCTGTTGTCTGAAGTGTTGACAGCAATGGTTGCGTTTGAATTAGATGGGGAGTTTGTATCACTGGAAGTTGACTCATCGCTAGTATTTTGAGCCGCAGTGCTAGGTTCTGTGGATGTCCCATTTGTTTCCGTGGTGGTGCTGGTGGTGTCAGCGATCGCCCCCGCATCATTAACCACATTTTCAGAATTGGGTATTGAAGAGTTATCGGCGATCGTCCCCGCATCACTAACCGCAGTATTAGAGTTCGGAGATGCGGAAGGAGAATTGGCGATCGCTCAAAGCCATTAATTCATCGATTAAGGGACATAACTGCTTTGAAGTTACTGACTTGAATTATTCCCTAAGCAAAGTTTCAAACTCTTCATATAGCAATTTCTAGTCGAGTGAGGTGCAATAGCAGCAATGTGTAAACCAGCATCGAATATCATCAAGGGTAATCTTGGAAAAAGCTACCTCAATTGCCTTGTCTAGAGCTAGATAAGTTCTTGCCCCGATACTTTTCAAGGTACTTTTCAACTTTGACCAGCAATTTTCAATGGGTGAAAAATCTGGAGAATAGGGAGGAAGGTAAATCAACTTAGCTCCCACGGCCTCAATCATTGTGCGTACTGACTCTCCTAAATGAATCGAACAGTTATCCATCACCACACATGCTCCCGCCCATAAGTTTGGTATTAACTTCTGGCTGATGAATGCTTCAAAGGTTAATCCATCCGTACTCCCCAGCAGATGATAATTAGCGACCATTCCCTTGAAGCCTAATGCTCCAATCAAAGAAACATTCTTGCCTCGTTTACTGGATTTCGGACTATAAGCTCGTTTCCCTTTCTCAGAACGTGCCCTCAGTCTTGTCATGGCTAAGTTCACGCCCGATTCATCGATAAAAATCAAGTTTTTCGCTAGAGTCGCTTGCATTTTCTGCCAAAAATCATATCTGGCTTGTTGCACTCGTTTTGTCGCCTTAAGGTCTGGATAGAATGTTTTTTTTGAGGCTATATCCCATTCTTCTTAAGGTGCGATGCATGGTGCTATTGGCCACACGGAGACCAGTGCGTTTCTCCATCTCATCACATAGTTCCGCTAGCGTCGCATCGTTTTTCTTGGTGAGCAACTGGCGCAATATTGTTTGATGCTCTTCGTTTAATTTGGGAGGTGTTTGTTGGCTTCGTTTTTTCGGAGCAATCGACCCTGTCAGTCGTTTTTGGTCGAGGAGCTTTTGTACAAAACTTTTCGCCACTCCAAATTGTCGGGCAAGACTACTTTGACTCACACCACCCCTTTCGTAGGCATCCACTATTTTCTGTCTTAAGTCTAATGAGTAGGCTTTCGGCAAGATGCTACTTTCTTCCTCACCAGTCAACTCACCTATACTACTTCATACACCTTGCTAGGCTGAAATTTGCTGTATGAAGCTTTCCTTCCCTTAAAATTTATTTAAAGTAATGTTTTCTACTAGGGACTACTTAGCTCAGGACAACTTGAAACAGTTCTGAAATCAGCATTTACGATGATATCTGCTGGGTCAAAATCTCCGATATTATTCATTAAAAGGCCTGCCTTATCAACAATAAAGAAATCACCATAAATATTCGACAGATTAAACCCATTTTCACCAATATCTGTAACGGTATTATCCTTCAAACTGACACAAATTTTCTGCCCGCTCTCTTGATAAATCTTAATGCCATTATCAGAAACACCTGAAATGTTATTAGAAGTAATGATTATATTCGCCTCTGCAATGCCGTCGATCTGATCGCCATCAGCGTCTTCAGCACCAGTATTACTTATTTCAATACCATCTTCGCCACCAGGATTAATAGTATTTCCTGAAATGATAGTCTCCAATACACTGAAAGCGCTATCATCCGGACTTGCGCCAATGTCATTACTGATGACTATGCCGTCATCAGAATTAGAAGTAACTGTAATTGTATTATCTAAAATATTTGCTGTGTTCGAAATTTCAGCATCCGCATTTGATTCTATATCAAAATTAATGCCAGCCTCTTGGCTCATTACAGTATTGCTCGAGATGGTTGCATTCGTAGTAGTAGTTCCATAGCTATAAGCCGATACTGAGAGTGCTATTCCTTCACCATTATTACTAATTAATGTATTCCTAGAAACTGTTATTTCATCAGAAATATTGCCGTCATTATTTACTTCTCTTGTGATATTGATTCCCGTATCTCTATTGTTGATATTATTATCAGAAATAGTAATGTTTCCGGAAGCATCAGCTTCATCACTTACATTTATTGCGATATCAATCCCTGAGCCTGTATTCGTCAGGTTGTTTTCAGAAATGACGATTTTAGACTCTGATTCAGCATTAGACGCAGACTGAATATCAAAGGAAATCAAATTGCTCTCGTCTCTTTCTGAAGTTAGAATGTTCTTAGAAATTTCAACGTCAGAATCCAAATAACCATAGAGAGCTTGAGATGATGAAGGGTTGCTAACACCAGATCGTTCAATGACTTGAACACTAGCATCACCACCACTCACAGTATTACCAGAAATCGCAATCTTAGAATCAATACTTGTTTGATTATCAGTCTTTGATGTCGCTATATTATCGATCAAAATACCAGATCTATCAGATGTTGATTCTAGAGATATTTGATTGTTTTCAAGGTCAATAGTGGAATTTATGGTGCCACCTTCAGCAGCATTTGTAGATATATACAAGACGCTTGGGGAAAGGCTTATATTACCGCTAATAGTACTCGTTGCAATATCTAAATTATTACCTTCAATAGAAATAGTCTGTGAAGCCGTTGCTTTCTCTCCAGATGCACCAGAAGCAATCTGAACCCCACTACCAGAATTGGTGATGTTATTTTCTGAAATAGTGATGCTGCTGTTTAAAGCAGCAGGTTTTTGTGCAAGCTCAAGGTCTGTGGGATCATTGCTGACAACTGTGACATCACCCACTCTAATGCCGTTCAATACGCTCGAAATAGTATTGCCAGAGATGGTGACATTCCTGCTTAAGTCACCTCCATAACTACTACTTCCAGAAACTAGGATGCCGTTTTCAGTCTCAGCAATTTGAGTTCCAGAAATATTATTGTTAGAAAGTGTAAGGTTACTTGTGAGCTTACCTTCATTAGCACTCAATTCAATAATATTAATACCTATTATGGTTTCGGAAATAGTGTTGTCTCTGATGATGATATCTGATGATATGAGACGACCATTCGCATTGAATGAACCAGCAATAGATTGTTCAAAACCAGAGATTGTATTGCCAGAAATCATCAGGTTTAATGCTCTATTAGTAATCAGATCAGGCTCTTGCAATACTGCACTTGTTGCACCAGAGTTTAAAAATGTAATAGCTTGAGAACTAGAATTTCCTGTAATAATATTGTCAGAGATAGTTACTTTCCCTGTATCTTGAAAATTCGCTACTGTTATCCCAGTGTCAAGATTCAAGAAGGTATTATCTGAAATGGTAATGATATCTGATTTGCTATTGGTTGCAACTGTAACACCATTATCACCAGACCCCTCACTTAGAGAATTGAAAGTATTTCCAGAAATAGTGATATCGCTATTTTGACTACTAGGAACTTCAGTCTGTGATGATATCCGCAGAAGAGAGTCAGAATCGCCAGAAAAGCGATTATCTAAAATATTGATCGTTCCTACTCCCTCAGAAATAGTAATTAAAGACTCCCCTATCGACCCAGAAAATGCCAAAACATTGTTACGGATAGTTGTGTCTGTAATGCCAGATCCAATTATTGCTGCTTCATCTGCCATGGGTTCAAAAGAAAAACCAGCGATAGTATTACTATTACCGAGATTTCCTGTCCCTGTGATGGCCGGAAATAAACCACTACCAGAGTTGGGAAGCTGAATTGAGCCTAGTTCAGTAATGGGAATAAACTGTTCTGGTCCCGTCGAAAGCACCTGTATGGTATCGGGCAGGGTAAAAGACCCCTGGGCTTCAGCAAAATCTGCAACATAAATAATTGCATTGTCTGGCGGGTTGGAGGCAAGAGCTTCGTCGATTGTGCCAAAAGGATCCTCTACGCTACCATCGGAATTTCCATTGGGGGAGACATGGATAAAATGCCAAGGTTTGCTTGTCTTGGGATTTATTGCAGTGGCATTATTGGCAATTGCAACCGTACTAAATTCTTCGCGAATGGAAACATTACTCTGACGCAGCAGGCGATCGCCGAGACGGGCAATAACGGATTCTTCTGGGGTTTGATCTTTACGGGCAGAGGCATTACCACCAAAAGAAGCACCTACGGTAAAGCTTAGGGTCGTTCCAAATTCGCTATCTGTTTTTAAGGAAACACCAGCATTGAAATTGTTCGAAATTTCAGCGAGTAAACGACTACTTAAACCGACGAAGCCTGAACCACTGAGTCCATCATATAAATACAGACCGAGATAACCTTTGAGATTTCCACCATTCCAATTTGCTAGGCGGAGACCTCCTTCAATATCTAAGCCCATCAAAGATTCTTCGTAGAGATTGGTCTGGGCAGCACTGTAGAGGAGGGTATTACCAACAAAGGTTCGATCTGTAATAGTTGCTGTTCCTTCTCGCAAAATATCGCGGCGATCGCCCACAGGAATATAACCGTTTGCCCTAATTTCCCAAGGTTCGCCTAGCACTTCAAAACCGAGACCAATTTGATTAAACGTATTGTCGTTAGTTGTATTCCGGATATCCAGACCAACATAACCGCCAAACACAATATCTAAAGCCGGAGAATATTCACGATAACCCAGTACAGTATTGCTACTAAATTCGGAATCTTCTGTATCTAGATTCGCACGACCATATAAGTACCAAAGCCGACTGCCTGGCTCCTGAGACAGCGGTACAAAACCATTGATACTTCCGAAAGAGCTACTGTAACCGACTCCCTCTCCAGTTGTGAAAGATGCGCCCAAATTGCTCTTGACTACCGTTGTTTCTGTAACGTCCTCCACTTGAGCGATCTGCATCTCTTTTGGTTCTTGAACCTTAGATTCTTCAGATAGTTTTGCTTCATTATCTGTAGTTGTAAAAACTTCAACGGCATTAACCGTTTGAGCTGCCACTATTTGACTTGCTAGTAAAAGGGGAAAGGCGTACACACGGATGAGGATACTAGAAGTCATTGAAAAACAGTGGCTCAATAAAAATCAAATATCATGTATCTTATCGTAGTTCTTGCTTGTATCAGCTAGAGCACAGCAGTTAGGACAGTTTTTTACGTAAACTTCATCGTTTCTCCGTGAATTACCTTATATATGAGTGCTCAGTGGCGAATCGATAGAGGCAATAGAAGCAGTAAAGACTGAGCATAAGTCTCACAGGAAAATTTTCACATTCCTGTTACCCTCCTATTTTATTTGCAGACTCTACTTATCGGATTTGGTCTGATTCTCAGATTTAGCAAATACCAGACTGATTTTTCTTTTGATAAGCCTGGTAGTCTGCCACAAAATCTAATTGATTCAGTTGAGCGATCAACTGCCAATTCATAATGTCCTGGAAAAGCACACTATAGCCATTTGTATTGGGATGGAGGCGTTGCAGAATAGAGGTATGAATGGAGGTTGTTGACTCAATGGAATGTCCAGAATGCCAATCTACTCATATCCGTAAGAACGGAAAGAAAAAAGGCAAACAGAATCACATCTGTGTAGATTGCGGTCGTCAGTTTATCGACCACTATAGTCAGCTCGGCTACTCAAATGCCTTCAAACGTGAATGCCTCAAAATGTATGTCAACGGTATGGGCTTTCGAGCCATTGAACGGGTGAAAGGAGTGCACCACACTACCGTCATCACTTGGGTCAAACAAGTCGGTGCATTGCTGCCTGATGCTTATGAACCGGAAGAGATGCCTCAGGTCGGGGAACTCGATGAACTTCAAACATTCGTCGGTGCTAAAAAAACAAGGTCTGGCTCTGGACAGCAGTAGACCACTTTCAACCAGGTATTCTTGCTTGGACTATTGGTGACAGAAGTGCAGAGACATTCAAGCCACTATGGGCAATCGTTAGTCTCTGGAGATGCTTCTTTTACGTCACAGATGGCTGGAAAGTTTATCCCATCTTTGTACCCGATGGGGACCAGATTGTCAGTAAGACCTATATGACTCGAGTCGAAGGAGAGAACACTCGATTGCGGCATTATCTCGCTCGACTCCATCGAAAGACCTTATGTTATTCAAAGTCTGTGGAAATGTTAGAGCATTCGATTCGATTGCTGATTCACTATCTCAAGTTCTGGGATGTTCCTATCCCTCGACCCTCATAGATTCATACCTCAATTCACCAACGCCGGGATGGAGACCATCGGCACTCAGGTGATCATTTATCCAATGTTTACCACGATTCATCCAGGATCAAAAACATCGAAATAGGAAATATTCAGTTTTTGGCAAGCTTGTTTTGCGACTTCTTTGTAGCGATATTGATCCGAATGATTGAAATGAAAACAATCAACAAATGGCATTGTGCCCTTGGTCTAAACCAAATCTTCCAAAGTCATGAAAAAGGTTTGTTGTCTTTCCAGATAACATGCCGCCGCCAATATCAAATTGCGTGCCAGATTGGGTGACTGTTGTATCTGAGTTATTTGCTGGTGTGATTGGCTGTGCAGCCACGGGCATGCCTATCCCCAAACCCATAGGGACAATCAACCATTGCAATGCTACTGGGAATTTCATCTGCCAGTCCTTTGGTCAAAACAAGGAAATGATGACGATAGACACAACAAGTTATTTAAAGATAAAGAATGACCTCAATCTTTCGATTGAAATGTAGGGTTTATTCACATATCCGACTTTTTTAATGTGGCTAAATTATGGGAATTTACTATACCGAAGAATTAGGGCAGGTACGTCTTTCTATTGGATAGTAATGTAGTCTGGCGTAAATTCGATTTGATTTAATTTGGCGATCGCCTGCCAATTCATAATGTCCTGGAAAAGCACACTATAGCCATCTGTGTTGGGATGGAGACCATCGGCACTGAGATGATCATTGATCCAATGTTCACCACGACTCATCCAGAGATCAAAAACATCGAAGTAAGGAATATTGAGCTTTTGGCACGCCTGTTTTGTGACTTCTTTGTAGCGATGTTGGTCGGCGTGATTGAAGTGAAAACAATCAACAAATGGCATTTTGCTCTCATTAATAGGCACCATTCCCACAAAAATCACGGGACACAGGGCCTGAGCTTCTTCTAATAATTTATCGATATGCTGGCTGTATTCTGAGAACTCAGTGTAATTCTTGCCATCGAGACGACCTAACCGCGCTGAATCGTTTATACCGACGGACAAAATAATCAAATCAGGCTGTTTATTGCGGAGTTCGCCGCGCTGCTGAAATTCTGCTTTTAGGCGATCGCCCACTTGTTTTACTGTGTCGCCCCGAACGCCGAGATTGTAGAGAATATGACCTGGTTGACTGCTCATCCACTGCAAACGTAGCTGATCAACCCAACCACCTCGTACCGGATCTCCAAAGCCATAAACCAGACTGTCGCCAAACGCGAGAACTCGTAGCGGGTGTTTCTGGGCGTAGCTGGGATTGATATGGGCGGAGCTTAGAGCTGTCATCGTGGGCTGTAGTAAATACTTTACGATTCCTTAACAAATCTACAAGAAAAAATCAGCTTTCTTCGGACTGATAGTCTTTTTCAATCATTTCCCGCAGTATTGTTCGGTTTAGCTTGCCTTGGGCATTGCGCGGTAGCTTCGACACACATAACCATAATTTAGGCAGTTTATAGCGACTTAATCGATTGGCGATCGCCGTCTTAACCTCTTCAGACGTTGCTCCAGATTTCAGCACAATTACCGCTGTTACTGCCTCGCCCCAATATTCATCCGGCATCCCGCAAACCGCCACATCCGAAACCATTCCAGTCGCCTGAATTGTGGCCTCGATTTCATTTGGATAAATATTTTCACCACCACTAATAATCTTCTGACTTTTGCGACCGACAATATGCAAAAAACCTTCGTCGTCGAAATAGCCGATATCATCCGTCACAAAGGGGCGATCGCCACGCAACTCCGGATAATAACCGTGAAACAAAGACTTCGCTTCAATTGAAATCAGTCCATCCTCATCAAGATTCACTTTGGCATGGGGAAGAACCTGTCCCGCACAATTCTTTCCTGCAAGAAAATCTTCTGGTTTCAGCGCCACCACCTGCGATGCAGTTTCAGTCATGCCGTATGTCAACGCAATATTAAGTTGATACTCTCGGGCTTTTTCCAGGAGCGATCGCCAAGCCGGAGCACCACCAATCAAAATCAACCGAAATTGTTGCAACCATTCAGGACAAACATCCAACAGAACCTGAAGCTGAGTTGGCACAAGCGAAATACAAAAATCAGAGAAATCCCCTTCCGGTAAAATGCCTCGCTTCAGTGAGCCATAATCCCCCAAATAAAAGCTGCCTTCACTCAACAGCGATCGCATCACCTGCATAAACCCACTCACATGGTAAAGCGGCAAAACACAGAAGCAATTCACTCGCTCCAGCCCAAAAAAATTACGAAAACCTGACACCGAAGTTGAAATCCTCAAAAAGTCATGAATCACCAACTTGATTTCACCTGAAGTTCCACCTGTAGGGATCAAAAAAACAGCTTCCTCCTCTAACTTTGGTTTAGATACATCTATATCTATTGATAGAGATGACAAAACTTTTGACTGACTCTTTACTATTTTTTGCTTTTCCGATAACCACAACGGATTAAACAATGCAGTTATTTTTTTATTCCTAAGACATTCCATTAGAGCTGCAACAAATAGCAAATTATTTTGAGTATTAATAAGTTGCTCATATTCCTGAATGGAGTTCTTCTGAAATACAAACAAATTTTCAGCATCAACCTGATTGCAAGTTAAAAATGCCTGAATAAACAAATCAATTTTCTGTTCAATTTTGTTGTCCACATCACATTCCATACCCTGAAACTCCTGTATATGGAGACCTTTAGCTTTTTAGGAGGAGAGATCTCCCAAATAAATCATAGAGCTAGAGATTGCAGGGATACAGCATTGACGTCTAAAGAAGCTCATTCCAATCCCATCGAATCAAACTAAGGCTAAGAAATAAGCAAATTTTTTTATCTCAAAGCCAAAGCTAAGACAGTACATATATAAGGTTCTAAAAGTCATGATTAGCTGAGAATAAAGAAAGAATAAACTGAACAATAGCCTTTCTTAAAGCGATTAGTATCAATCACGACAGTCAAGATTATTAAAAAAAAATTAAACTCAGGATTATCGAAGTAAAAATGCTGTGTTGATTTAAGTAAAAAACTTAAGCGCAGACGCTTCTAATAACAGTTTTAAAGCCATTTCTTCACAATTAAGTCATGAGTAAGACGACACAAGCTATCCAGACCTTTATTGCGGAGTTTGAAACAGACTTCCTTTCCCAGACAAAGTTAGAAGAGTCAATCGAAGCCGTTTGTGCGAGTGGCAAATTCAAGGAGCTACTAGTATCCCTCATCCACAGCCCAGCTTTCAGCCAAGACCTTGGTGCTGAAATTGCTGCTGCTGGCGCGGTAGAAGGGATCTCTGCCTGCCGTAATCTCAGAAGTGGTTTGAATCTCTCCCTCAGTCGCTTCTTTGGCTTTTTTGCAGAGATGATTACAGCCTTTGATCCGGCAAAAGGATTGAGCTGGTACAAGTTTGCAAACCGCATTCACCAGTCCAACTTCGGTTCGATTAAGTTGCTCAATCGTCTTCTACAAACTGAGCAGGCATCTTTTTATGAAGAGCTTGCTGCTGAGTTAGTTGAGACTCATCCCCACGCGATTTTCCCAACATCGAGCTATCGTGAAAGTCGCGGCTTCGTGGAGAGTACTGATGATGACCGTGTAATTGAAGCTGTGGTGGGTACAAGCACCTTTACTTCAGTTCGTCTGGTCGACAAGATTTTAGATCCTGAGCAAACTTTGCTTCGAGATACTTACATTTCTCTTGATCGTTGCGTTTGCCTCGTTGATGAGAATGTCGAGAAATATTACAGTGAGCAGCTTGATGCCTATTTCGAGCACCATGGTATTCCCCTCGATAAGCTGATCTATCGCGCGATGGAAGTAGATAAGGGGATTCATACTGTTGAGAAGATGCTCGGTGATTTCAAGCGTCTAGGGGTTTCTCGTAATGAGCCTGTCCTAATTGTTGGTGGTGGTGTTCTTGCGGATACTGGCGGTTTAGCTTGTGCGCTTTATCACCGAAATACGCCTTATGTAATGCTTTCGACTTCTATTGTGGCGGGTATCGATGCGGGGCCTTCTCCTCGAACCTGTTGTGATGGTTTCGGCTATAAAAATCTCTTTGGTGCGTACCATCCTCCGGTCTTGTCTATTACTGATCGCTTTTTCTTCAAGAGTTTGCATGAGGGATGGTTGCGCCACGGCATTATCGAAATTGTCAAGATGGCGGTAGTTAAGGATGCTGAGCTATTCCGTCAGTTGGAATTGGCTGGTCCTAATTTAATCACGACTCGCTTTGGCACAGTGAATTGTCACGAAGAAGATGAGATCAATGATCTATCCCAAAAGATTTTAGGTGGTGCGCTGCGGAGTTATGTCGCGGCTGAGTATGACAATATGTATGAGACGCATCAATGTCGTCCTCATGCTTATGGTCACACTTGGTCTCCTGGTTTTGAGATCGAGGCAGGTCTGCTCCATGGTCATTCGGTGGCGATTGGTATGGGATTCGGTGCCTACATGAGCTACAAGTTGGGTTGGCTCTCGGAACGTCAAATGCACCGGGTTATGCGTTTGATTAGTTCCTTCGGTTTGAGTTTGTGGCATGACATCATGCTCAATAAAGAGACGTTGTGGTCTTCTCAAGAAAAAATTTACCAGAAGCGCGGTCAGAATTTGGCGATTCCTCTACCGAAGAATGAGATTGGTCAATGTGCTTATCTCAATGAACTGTCTCAGGATGATCTTTATGCCGCAATTGATGAGTATAAGGTTATTTGTGATGAGTATCCTCGCGGTGGTCTCGGAATTGATCCGCTCTGTAGTGATGTGGGTCTAGAGGATCCGTCGACTGTTTCTATGAGACCTCTTGAGCTTGAGGAAGCGGCTCCCACAGAAGCGAATGGCACTCAGCCCCTCGCATCGGTCTAGTAACTGTTTATTTTTTGGCGATCACCTGTTCATTCAAAATCGCCTGAGTGAAAAATAGTTTAAATTCCCTTCTGGTGATCCTCTCTTTGAGAGAGATTACCGCGAGGGGATTTACGCTTTTATATTTTGCTATGCCTGTTTTATCAACTGTTTCTTTTAAGTTAGGACAAAATCTATGCAACCTGAGTTTGATATCGTGATTCCACTGTTCCAGATGCGCTGGAATACTAGGGCTGTCTTGGAAGGACTCACATTTCACTATAAGCCCCGTCATATTCACATCATTACGCCCGAAGCTGGTGCGCAAGATCTTCGAGATGCTGCAACTGATTGGGCGATCGCCCCACTGACAGTCCATGACGAAGAGCCATTCTTTGCAACCTTAGGTCTGGATAAAGACAAAATTTGTGCAGAAATTGACCTCGGACAATCCCTCTATAACCCCGGTTGGTTTTACCAGCAGCTCCTCAAATTGGGTGCGTTTGAAGGCATTGAAAATTTGAGTGAATGGTATCTCGTTTGGGATAGTGACTTGTTGCCAGTGGAGACTTGGCCTGCAATCCAGAAGAAGGACGAAAAGCTCGATTACTCTTTCGCGCTCATCCAACACAATGCCTACGGTAATCCGGCGATCGTTTCGAAGTGGGAAACCTGGATTAACTCTGTGCTTAGCGTTGAGGCCGCCACCGACATCACCGGGACTTTTGTGCCGCACCACATGTGGTTTAAGCAGGAACACCTCCGCTCCTTCGCCGCAAAAATCAATGACTATTACCAATCCGAAGATCACTGGCTATTGCTGATGATGCGCTCTGCTAATGATTTTGGAACTTTCAGTGAATTCTGGGCTTATGTCTCCTGGGTCGCAACAAAAGCACCTGAGGATTTATCTTTCTACCCCTATGAAACCTACGGCGAAACCACAGAGCGTTTCTTTGACGATGGCACTGGCATGTTCTCTGCGGCGCTGCGTCGTTCCCAGGGGATTGAAACACAGATGGAAAATGAGGCAGAGCTATTCTCGCCAGACTATGCAAGCACCATCACCTTCATTCAGGATGAGTATGGTTTAGAGGAAATGCCTTCGTCTCTCTCCTTTGAAAGTAGCCCACGCCACCTGAAGAAAAATGAGGAGACAATGCATATCGAAGAACGGCGATCGCGTTGGAATCCTCGTATGGCTGCATCACCTGCCATCGTTTAACAATCATCTGTCAGCTTAATGAGGCGATCGCCTTGCCGATATGCTTAACAGCAGTCCTGATCTTATAGATAGGGCTGCTGTTTTTTGTCTCAACTAAGGTTCTTACGTCTGATGATCAACAACCTTCGAGCTTTTCTTCTCTATTAACATTACCCGTGATAACTTACATCGCGGTGGTGATTATATCCATAACTTAAAATAATTAACCTCTAAATTTTTTGATTATTTCTAACAAAAATGCAGAACTCTATTGATCTCATTATCCAGTTTCTGACGACCTTTGGGATCCGTCTGATTACGGCTTTACTGATTCTTTTCATCGGCTTACAGACTGCAAGATGGGTCAAAAAAAGCGTCCGTTCACTCCTCATAAAAACCCGTCTTGATTCCACGCTCACCAGCTTTGCGGTCAATCTGAGTTATGTTGCTTTCATCGTTCTCGTCATTGTTGCTGTCCTAGAGCGGGTGGGAGTCCAAACCACCTCATTTTTAACGGTTTTAGGTGCTGCTGGTTTAGCGATTGGTTTGGCTTTGCAAGGCTCGCTTACCAACTTTGCCTCTGGGGTCCTCATCATTATTTTCCGGCCTTTTAGCGTTGATGATCTGGTGGTTATTGCGGGGTCAACAGGGTTTGTGGAAGATATTTCCTTTCTGACGACCACTATTCGAATGCCTGATAATCAAACGGTAATTATTCCAAATAGCGCCATTTATGCCGACAAAATCATCAATATTAGCTTGAAGCAAAAGATACGAGTCGATTTGATCTTTGGTGTGGGTTATGAGGCTGATATTGATCAGACAAAACAGATTTTGCGGGAGATTGCAGAGGCAGATAAACGTATTTTGAGTGAGCCTACTCCTCAAATTGAATTGTCAGAGCTGGCCGATAGTAGTGTTAATTTTACGATGCGAGTTTGGATCAAAAGTAAGGATTATTTAACGATTCACTTTGGCCTCACTGAAACTGTAAAAAAACGCTTCGATGCCGCTGGAGTCAGTATTCCTTTCCCACAACGCGATGTTCATCTCTACTCCACCAATTAGGAGGAGCAGGCGATCGCCCCACTTTCTTGCAACTGGAGTATTGGGAATAATTGGGTGATTATTGGGGGTATACCTGTGGGTAATTGATGGGGTCAATATAGTTGCCATCGCACTCATCTTTTGCGAGGAATCGATTCACCACTAGCTGCGAACCTTCGAGACGATAGAATCCCAAGCTCCCACAATCTCCTAACCCTCGCCCTTTTGTGAAAATATTGATGGTTTGTGTGGCTGGATCATACTCAGAATAGCCGGCGATCGCCCGTTCAGATTCTTCGATGAGTTTGCCGTTGAGATCGGTATAGAGATAGGTGATAGGTAAAACGGTGATTAATGGCGCATCGGTCGTTTGCTCATAGAGATAATATTCCTGGAGCGACTGATATGCAGTGGAACCACAAACAAAATGGGCGAGGTATTGATTTTCTCCGACACGATAAACATTCGACGCCGATTGCGTAAATTCTGGTTCGTATCTAATATCCTGACAAGCACCAATTTGATTTTTATTAGCGATTAGATACGGAATAATGGTGTCGCTCACATCTGGATTGTCAAATGTCTGGGCGATCGCCACACTTTCATTTTTCTTGTCTTCAAGTGGATTAACATTCGGCACATTCTGTGGCACTGAACGAACAGCGGCAGGCGGAGTTGTTGAGGGCACGGCTAAAGGATCGTTCGATTTTCCCTCCGCAGATTTCGTCGCTGAAGGCGGTGCGACTTTGGGTGGTGTTATATCTGTTGGTGTGAGCGTCTTATTTTCTTCTTTATCTGCAATGCCCTCCGGTCGCTCCGTATCTTTCACGGACGTTGTTGGTTGAGATGGATCCGTCGTTGTTGATGTATTTTCTGCTTCATCGCAGCCAAAAGCCAACAGACTTAAGCAGAGAGCGATGCCGAGATAGCTAATTGATTTCATGTTCCCACCACGCAATGACAGTTGCTTTCTCTATTTTAGTGCGAGGTTTTTGGGAGAATACCGGATGGATACACGCTTATTAAACACGAATAAACATTGGCTGGTCTCACTTTCGTCATTCACCGCTTACTCTAAACAGAGATTTCAATATTGAGATAGTGATTAAGCAAAGAAATCACGTCATTAATTTTGAACGGTTTATATAGGATGTCATTACAGCCGGGAGGGATGGTGCACATCTGTGTTTCATCTGCCTCAGGGCCAGCTGTATAGGCAATGATAATCACCTGATTACCTTGTACTCCCTGCCGAATTTTTTTTGCTGCGGCTAAACCATTCATCTCCGGCATCATCAGATCCATGAAAATTAAATCTGGTTGCCATGCTGAACATTGATAGATCGCCTCTAAACCATTTTTTGCCTCTCGAACCTCAAACTTCAGTAAGGCCAATATCCGCTTCAGCATTAAACGATTGGTGCGGGCATCGTCAACAATAAGAATTTTCTTCGGAGATGAGTTGGAATCTGGCGAAGGCAGAGACAAAATAATTTCCCACGGGGGCGATCGCCACTAAGGCTGACTAAAGCGACATAATGGCATAGTCGTTATTGTACAGACTTGTCTAATTCTGGAATCGGCAAAAATGCTGACTTTATCAAGAAAACATAATTAAAGAGGTGTTACTGCGTTAAATAGCTTTAGAACGCGGAGTAAAAAGATTGTGTGTTGAAGGTCTGCATTGACGGTCGGTGGAAATTCTCGTTCTGCAATTTCTGCTTGTACCTCTGCATATTCCGCTGCTGTTAAGACAGAGCCATCTTCCGGCGATCGCGCTTCCGTCACAATCTCAGTGCGTAACACTTCTTCCGGCAAATCTTCTGGAGGCGGCAAACTGACTGCACGAGGTGCAACCCAAAGTCCCAGCGCCAAGCAAGCTAATACCTTTGCGATCATCTCCCAAAACCTTCCGTCACCGTTCTGTGTTCTCAATAGCATACCGAATTTGATTATTAATCGGCATAAAAAACGAGGCTGCCCAAAGACAAACCTCACTGATCGAACGCCTATAAATCATGACCTCAATAAAGAGGTGCGTTACGAATTTCTATTCAAAATCTTTTCTACCGGGGTTACGAGTGGGATCGCTAGATAGAAAACCGAAAATAAACAAGGACACGAAGAAAATAACCGTGATGTAAACAGCGATTTTAAGAGTGAGCATATTTTAGGGGTCTCCTACTGACACAAAACTAGGATGAACAATCAGTTTTATGAGCATAATTTATGTAACGTAACATATCATATCCCCAGCCTCAATTAGAAAAAAGCTAATCTTGTCTTTATAAATTTTTAGACATGTTCCGAGGCTCTTTAAATCATTAATTTTGCCAGAGAGAAGTCCCTCTCCAGAGGCATATTGACTGATGTGTAGCGATTGATCCTCGTCTCGTCACTTGTCATCATTTTTTACTGCATGTATCTCCATCATCTTCGGGGGTATCGACAAAAATTTATTTGGTGGAGGGGCGATCGCCTCCAGCTTGCATATCTGTCTAAAGCCAACCCTTGTCTCATCATAAATTGTGATTTGGGTCTTGCCCCTAAATTTACGTTGCTGGGGACTGAATTATTCGACTCGATGGTTGCATAAATAAAAAACCTGGTATTACTACCAGGTTTTTCTTGATATCACTTCAATCAATACTTATGAACTTATACATTTAGGCTCTAGCCAAACATGTGGGATAGATATACCTAAGTCAATTCGCAGGTTAAGGGACAAGCTGCATACACCGACTCAGATGCCACAACTTCTTTTCCGTGGAGCCAACTCAACCAACTCATTTCCTGGGGATGTACGCCTTTAATTGTAAGCATTCCAGCTGCCAAGAAAATACTCATCAATGTGCCGCCGATAATCGTACCAGCTACAACTAGCACCGCGCTAACCGGTAGTACCGATTGCAATACAATTGCCATCAAAGAACCAACAGTCATCATTAAAACGACAATTGGAAAACCGACAACTAGTAAGCAAACAAGTAGTGTAAAACTCCAGATTAAAAAGCTCTTGAGAAAAATTGAAAAGTAAGATGTGTCCCAGCTGCGAGTCGATGAGAAGTTCATATAAAGTGTCCCCTCCGAGGGATTTTTTTCAGTTGTAAAAAATTAGTCAGGCATCTTGGCTAATATCTACAAAACTGTGCGGATGCCTTTGGTGTTTCCTAGTATAAATAAATTTTCTGTAAAGCTTAGAGAATGGTTACAGAACTTAATTTCAGGTCCGAATAAATATGGTAGTTTTTTGCTTGAATAGCTTGTCTGAAAGGGATTTTAAGAGTTTTAAGTATTAATAACTTGTGAGAAATAGGAATATACACCTATTAGAAAGTGATTTGTTCATAGATACATTATTTTCCCTAAGCTATTTATGAGAAACCGTTGTTTTGGATATCATAAATTTACACTACTTTACTTTGCGTGAGTCTAATTACTTAATCCTTTTGATAAAGCTATGGCAGATGGCTGATCTATCGTTTTTGGCATATCTATTGTGGTTTTGCTGAAGGTTAAAAAGGTTAGGAAGAGTATTGATGAATCTATTGATTAGCTGCTGATTTGTGTGTAGAGAATTTGTTTCAGAAGCGATTTATATAGTGATTATTTGCCTCGGTTTGTATAGGTGGTGTGGCGATCGCCGATGGGTTTAGCAATCCGAGTTAACATGGGAAAAATGAATTGGGGCATCCTCCACTCACGTCTGGCTCAGTCAATGCTGTGAGTCTTTGGAGAACGTAAATGAATGCGCCTTGCCCAGTTTCCGTGCCAATAGAAACCCATTATTGATTCTCGATTTTCCTATGACACCAACACCACCACAACGCCCTGATGCGGGTCAGAAAATGCCGATGCCGCCTCTCAATTCCCAAGGTTCAAGGGAAGAGACTCAGATTGTTAACCCCCGTGGTGGCGGGATGCCCCCAATGCCGAAGGATGAAACGCAGATTGTCACACCTCAACAGCAGAAGCGGCGATCGCCCCAACGTCCACCAGCACCAGCTCGCCCTGCAGCTCCTCCGCCGCCACGGCAAAAAGCCGTGCCAGCCGCACCAGCAATTCCCCAACGTGGCGCTGGACAACCGACGCTGGAGCACATCATTACCCATGCTCACAAAGAAGGTTTTTCTGATGTGCACGTTGGTGTTGGAGAAAAACCTCGTTTTCGCGATCGTGGTGAAATTTTAACGACGGATTATCCGATGACGGATAACGACACCTTCTATGCTTGGCTGCATGAGGTGTTGACTCCCCAAGAAATTCAAAGATTTAAAGACAATCTCGACTTTGATGGGGCAACTCAATACGAATTTGCACGGGTGCGGATCAATATTTTTGATTCTTTGCTCGGCCCTTCGATGGTGATGCGTCTCATTCCACTGAAAATTTTGACGATGGAGCAGCTACGTTTGCCGCCCGTCTTTAAAAATATTTCGGATTCTGAGAAAGGTTTAGTGTTAGTGACGGGGCCAACAGGTTCCGGTAAGTCCACAACCATGGCTGCGATGGTGGACTATATCAACAAAACCCACCCGAAAAATATTATTACGATTGAGGATCCGGTGGAATTTGTTCACACGAGTAGAAAATCCTTGATTAAACACCGCGAAGTAGGGATGCATACCCTCAAGTTTGATAATGCGTTGAAGGCGGCTTTGCGGGAAGACCCTGATTTAATCCTTGTTGGTGAGATGCGGGACAAAGAAACGGTCAACACGGCTCTCAAAGCAGCACAAACGGGTCACCTCGTAATGGGAACGCTCCACACGAACAGTGCGATTAAAACGATTGAGCGTATTTTGAACCTTTATAGTGCTGAGGAACAGGATGCGATGAAGGTTGCGATCGCCGAATCTTTAGTTTCTGTGATTGCCCAAGGTCTATGTCGGACAACGGATGGCAAACGAGCTGCTTATCATGACATTTTGGTGAATACCGATACGATGCGTGACTACATTAAAGAAGCCAAGTATGAGGAGATGCTCGCTCTGATGCAGGATGGTGAGTACGATGGCATGATCACGATGAATCAGTCTCTCTTTAACCTTTACCAAGAAGGTCGGATTACTGAAGAAATCGCCCTCGAAAAATCGCCACTCCCGAACGAAATGGCCATGATGTTACGAGGTCGAATTTAGAGATCTGTGCAGCCTAAGACTTCGAAAGGTCTTGCTTAACTAAATCGATTTTTATGGAGTAGTGGCAATCAATGACTACTCCTTTTTTATGCCTGTTTTTTTAGAGATAACGTGAGTTCAGGATAAGAACAATAGGGGAAAAGTCTCTCCCAATCTGGGCTTGAGGCTTTTTGTTCTTTATTGAGCAGCAATTATTTTATGCAATATTCTACTGATTGAGCTCAATCAACAAGATATTTTCAATAAAAAACGTGAGTTCGGGATAGTGATTATTCCAATAGTGTTTGTTGCTGTTCTGTGAGGAATGTTTCAACTTCAGGCACTGGGCGATCGCCAAACAATCCTAAAAGGTCTAGCATTGGCACAGACCGTAAATTTGCTGGCGGAATAATCCGACTCAAGCCAGCGAGATTCGGATCACGATAGCGAAAGTCTCGGTTTGGGACAGGCGTTGCTGTGACCAGTTCACTGGGAAAAATATCGGCAATCCATTCCCGTAAATTGGCGTAGCTTTCACTTGGTTGGCTGACGATGACCGTTTCACCATTCGGGCGCTCAATACTGATGGCAAATTCTGGATCAAACCAAGCTTTCAGCAATTGCGTTGGCAAATCGTCAGCAATTTCTGCGAGAGCATCATTAATAATTTCTAGGGAACGCTGAGGTTGGGAATCCGCCAAAATAATCGCTTGTACTGCAGGTCGGAGGCGACTAGGCGTCACTTGTCCGAGAAAATCATTTTGCCACCATTTTAGTAAAAGCATGGTCTCGTAAAGCTGCTGGAAATCGCGGCTATTGGGCGGTAATTGTTTCAGTAAAGCCTCATAGTGGGCGATCGCCTTTGGATAGATTTTGTCTCGCAATGCTTTGAGTGTCGGCTCTGTGTCCCAACGAGGAGCGGTTAGAAATTCAGGGGTACGCAGTAGTTGGAGCGCTAACAATTCTTCAACTTTTTCGGGATAAAGTTCTTGTTCGCTGTAGCTCTGCGCTAAAAAGTAAAAGACATAAGGAAAGCGATTCGCGTCATTTTTTAATAGGTCTTCAAAAATTTGAGTACTGCGCTCTGGCTCAAAATCAACGGCGATCGCCCCATCGTTATATTTCAAAAGCACATCATCTGGCACCGCTCGACTTGCTGCCTGAAAATAAGTCCGAATCGAGCCACTTAATATTTCAAATTCTCCTGGCGCTAGACCTGTCGCTAATTTCTCCTGTCGTTGTTGCCAATAGTGCATCCCCAAATCCACCATATGGCTCTGTTGCCAAGGCACAAGACGATGGGCTTCTTGTAATTTTTCTTCGTAGCGGTCTGTATTTCTAACCCCTTTTGCTTCTTGAGCTTGATCATTTAAAGCGACTGCAAAGGTCATCGGCAATCCCAAATACAACACCACCGTCAGGAACCATAACCCCACGAGCTGAATGCCTCGGCGCTGTCGATTGGAAAAAGGCTCTTGTTCCTCAGGACTATAGATTTGGGCGATCGCCAACAGTAACGCAAGGGTTGCTACCAAAGTCAGGCTAATTGGTAAATATTCCAATTGATAATCGACAAAACAGACCATGCCGTAGCTTGCCCAGCCAGCCCCGATGCCATAGATCAATAATTCTGCGGCACTGCCCTGCTCAACGTAAGGGAGCATCGAGAGCCACAGTCGCATCACCATAAATAGCAGGAGTAATGCTGCTACCACACCATACAGACCCATCTCACTCAAAATCTGTAGAGGAGTACTAAACAAATGTGGTGTTTCAGGGGATTGGCCAGTGAGTGGCCGAAAGAGATCTAATGATCGCCCGAGATTACCAATTCCAATTCCATTGAGCGGATTTAGCTGTACAAAATCAGTACTTGTGACCCAAAGGAGAAAGCGACTTTTTACCGAGCCCACTAAATTTAGGTCAGATGCCACTGTTGGCTGAATATTTTGCCAATTCGCTGATGCAAATACCCTTGGATTTAATCCTGCTGTTAAGAGCACCACTGCGAGCAAAAGGCTACGTACCGTTAATTTCTGAAATGAAAAATCCCGCCGTAAATTTGCCAAAGACAAGATATAGCTAAAAACTCCCACAATGGCGATCGCCACCAACGCAGAACGGGCCGCAGTTGTATACAAATCGAGCAAAATAAGGCCAGCCCCAACACCCCAGAACAATCTTTGCTGACCTTTGCGGGCGATCGCCAAAGCTACAACCATCGGCAAAATTAGAACTAGGTAACCACCCATTGCTCCATAGGAGCCGAGAGGCAGACCATTTCGGAGACTAAACCAATCTGCCTGCGGAAGCCACAATCCCAAACTCACTACCGCTGATCCTGTGCCAACGATGCATAATCCGACCCATAACCTTTGCCAGAGCTGATTTTGCTGTAGCCAATTTCGGAGTGCATATAGAGCCAAGCCGTGACCAAGCACCATGACTAAATACCAAGCCGCAGCCTTCGGCGATGCTGCCCCTAGGGTTGAGAGCAGTAGTGATAACGCCAATGCCCCAATGCCCCAATCCAATCCATAACCTAACGTTTGCCAGGATCGATGGTAATCCCGCAGCGTTAACAAAAACCATAGTCCTACACATAGAAATCCTCCCTGCCAAACCGGTAACCAAAACCAATCCCGCATGGCGACATAACTGTTTGGCAGCCAAGCAAAAATGCCGAGACTAATTAGGCCAAGATAAAGAAGCCATTGGTGTGACCAAGGCTTTGGAGATGAGTCAGAAATGTGAGCCATAGACAAAAAAGATAGGTTCGGCACTCTGGCAACCATCACGAGAGAGTCATGGTGTCCTGAGGCAATAGTTCACTAAAATTGCGATATTTCAGCAGGTTCCCGCTAAATATGGGTCGAATCTTATGACATCGCCTGTTTTAAAACGATACGTCTTTCACTCATCAAACAACAACGTCTAAATCTATGAAATTGTTTATGGTTTTTATTTGGAGCAAAGGCAGCCGTTGACTTCTACTTCTGACGGAGATTGGGTGGTCTTCCACTCCTTGGTATATTGTAAAAAAACGTAACAGCTAGAACAGAATGAGCCACTATACAGATTTTTTAGTTACTATTGCCGCCAAGTCTTTTCCGTTATATTTCACGTTGGTGTATGCCGTTGGTTTGGTGGCTGCTGTTGGCATTGGTCTTGTCGCTTTTTTTAATTCCAAGCGACCTGTAGGTTGGGAAAATGCAAAAAAACCTGATTTAATCCCTGACTTGAATACCAGTAAGAACAAAGATAAAGAGCCAGATAATTAGTCTGCCAGTCTATCCCTCAACTTATTCAGACTGATTCTCTTCACCACTATCCCTTTCTGGGGATAGCATTTCGTCAAAATTGGTGGCAGGGTCAGTTTTTTGCTGAGCATCCGGTTCGGCGATCGCCTCAAACTCAGATTTTGTTTTTACCACTTTAATTTGCTTAATGCGAGGGCCACTGACTTCAGAGACGACGAATTCTAAATCATCAAAGCGGAAAATTTCGTTTGTTTTGGGGATTTTTTGCCACTGGTAAAGTAGGAAGCCACTCAAAGTTTGATAATCATCCGTACTCGGCAAATCAATTTGTAGGGCTTCATTGAGCTCATCAAGATCAATCTGAGCATCAACGAGAAAAGTGTGAGGATTAATCGACTGAATTGGTGGTGTTGAATCGATGCCTTGTTCCGGCTCATCCCCAATAATTTCATTGATAATATCTTTAAGTGTGACCAGCCCCGATGTACCGCCAAACTCATCTACGACCATTACCATTGGTTGTTTTGTCCGTTGCATTTTTGGGAGAAGATCCGCAATAGGCGTTTCTTCAGACACAAAGGGAATCGGTCTAATCCAATCTTCAATAGTGTGATTAAGGCTGGTCTGTTCTTCTGCGAACGGCACCGCAAAATCTCGAAAACGAACAAACCCGACAATGTCATCAATAGATTCGTTACGGACAGGATAGGCAGAATGATGGGTTTTTCCGACTTTTGCCAATAGGTCAGCCAGGGTAGATGTTTTGGCGATCGCATGAATATTAGTGCGGGGGGTCATAATTTCTTCCGCTTTCACATCTCCAAATTCGATCACATTGTTCAGCAGCTCTCGCTCCTCCGCTTCCAAACCCATTGATTCTTGTTCAGTATTAATAATCAGTTGTAGTTCTTCTGGCGTTACACGATCTTGCCAAAGATTTTGATGAATAGGGGCAATGCCGAAAAGCTGTAGCATACGGCGATTTGATTGATTTAGAATCCAGATAAACGGATTGAAAATTCGGGCGATCGTTAAACTTGGAGGTGCTAACCAGCGAGCGATTTCCTCTGAATGGGATAGAGCCAGGGATTTTGGGCAAAGTTCTCCCAAAATAATTTGTAAATACGCAATTAAAAAGAACGCAAAAGGAATCGAGACAGAAGCAGCAAAAGGCTTTGTCCAGACCTCTGGTAGCGGCATCTGTACTAGAAGTTGCTCAATGGAGCTGGCCATTGTCTCCTCACCGATCCACCCTAAGGCGAGACTGGATAAGGTAATGCCTAACTGCGTTGTCGAGAGGAGTCTTTCCAGTCTTGACTGCAAAGCCTGTACCATTTTTGCTTTTGTGTCCCCTTCTGCAATGAGCTGACTGATACGCGATCGCCGGACTGAAACAATTGAAAACTCAGCAGTTACGAAAAACGCATTAATCGCAATAAGGACAAAAACCGAGCATAGTCGAACTAAAATATCACCGCTGGACAACATGAATTTGGCGTAAAGACCCTCAAATTAATCCTTACCTTCTTAACGCACCACCGGAATATCGGCAATCTCTAGGGTGATTTCTTGATTTGGATAATCGCTAAGATTCATTGAAATGGTTTCGACATCTTCCAAAATCACCGCAGGAATACGCACCTGCCCAGTGTAACTTTGATTATTTGCTGGAATCTCGGCTGGCAAACCCTCTGTTTGGCCACTCACTAGGCGGCCTTGACCATCTTTTAGTTCAAGGAAATTGTAGAGAAATCGTACTGCGGAATTGCTATTGTTTTGCAAACTAATATCAAGTACCCAATAATTCCCGAGAAGACGAGAATCGATCACATCAAACTGAATATTTTGTGCTGTGCTCGTGAGAGGAAAGACAGTTTCGGCTTGAGCTTCAGGTGTTGGAGTTCCTTCTTTTTCTATCGTTTTAACGAAATTACTGTCTGTCTGGGCACTATTGGCTGCATTATCTTTTTTGAGACCTTGCTCACGCGCGTAAATCTTGTCATATACCTCGACAATGACTTCCCGCTCAGAGACAAGCTCAATGCCATTGACACTTGCATGTTCTTTGGATGATTTGCGGCTTCGTATTAACTGCTGAGTGGGGTTCCCTTCTGGCTGTCGAACTCCCTGTAAAGCGTCATAGCCGATGGTAAAGCCATAAAGGGCACTTACTGTTCCAGCACCAACCATTGCCACGAGTAACAGTAGGGTAAAAGCGAGGGTTGTCTGAAATTTCATGGGCGATCGCCGTTAAATAAAGAAGAAATTGTTCAAAGCAGTAAAGACAAATTATATTATGATAACCAGCGGGTGCTTTCTCCCGAATATAACCAGGGTTGGCCGAGCGGTTTAGGCAACGAACTCATAATTCGTGTTAGACAGGTTCAACTCCTGTACCCTGGACTTGATTCACACGCTCAACCAAAACGGAATTGGGATTTCCTCAAAGCTTTGGCTGCTAATCAAAAGAGGCATTGAGTCCAATGCCTCAGATCTTGATCCGGACTTATTTGTCTTTCATGGCGAGGAATGTCTCGACGAGAACATTGATTGACTTATGCCTCCTCAATATCAATATAGATATTTGAGGAAAACACCCGAAAAATCAATAAGCTTTCGTTTAGACTTACTTAGCGGTCGAAAGAAAAATCGGTGCCGCGTAGAAGCTGTAGTGTGCCGTTTTGAGCTGGAGCTTCACTGCGTATCGAAGAGTTAAAAGGATTCGCCAAATCTGGTGTACGAATCACAGGGTCGCTAGCAACTTGCTGGAGCATCACATCACGATACAAAAGATCAACCTTTTTGTAATCTCGTTTTGCTTGATGTTCGGGATAAGCTGGCTGAGTTAAGGAAAGAGGGAAGACACCGAAATACTCATTCAGCACTTGCCATGTATCGAAACTTGTATCAGTATCACGGAGTTCATAACTGACGGCACGATCGAATGCATCCGCAGTATGCTCTGGATAGTTGGGGTGGCGACCCTCTAGATGAGTCTGGGCGATCGCCGGCGCTGAAGCCACTTGGATTGCCGCTCCAACCGCGAAAACTGTGATTAAATGATTAGACCATTTTTGCATGGTAATTTCGTCCGTAAATCAAATCCTTACCAGCATCTTTGCTCACAAATCTAAATTGGTCAAGTTTTCTTTTCCCATAGCTTCATGACAACTAATCCTTCCCTTTCAACTCTATTAACTGCTGACACCGCAACCCTTAGACAGTGTCTTTTAAATCAAATTGCCACTGAAGCTTATAAGGAAGGAGACTTTATCCTTTCCTCTGGTCAAAAGAGCACCTATTACATCAATGGAAAGCTCGTGACCCTCACTGCGGCTGGTGGCGTGATGACCGGTCGTCTCATTCTCCAGCAGTTGGATCCTGATATTGCTGCCGTTGCTGGTCTAACTCTTGGCGCAGATCCCATTGTTTCTGCTGTAAGCGTGGTCTCTGCCTACGAAGATCGCCCCTTACCTGCATTAATCATTCGTAAAAAAGCCAAAGGTCATGGGACACAAGCTTATATTGAAGGACCTTCTCTACCAGAAGGAGCAAAAGTCGTTGTCCTTGAAGATGTTGTTACAACTGGAAAGTCTGCAGCACAAGCTGTTGAGCGTTTACAAGATATAGGTTATCAAGTGACAGAAATTATTGCAGTTGTTGATCGACAACAGGGTGGTTCTGAATTTTACGCGAGCCAAAACTTGAAATTTTCGAGTCTATTTACAATTGCCGATGTCCAGAAAGCTTACCAAGCATTAAAGAGCTGAGGTTATCCTCACTAACATCTAAAAAGCTCCCAAACATTACGTTTAGGAGCTTTTTATTTATCTCAAGATTGTGAGTGTAAAATCTATCTGAATTCGAGTGTCAATCTCAATGAATTAACGATGGACTAATTTTTAGAGTCCAGGGATGTTTAGGCCGCTAGTGAGTTCTTCCATTCTGGAGCGCATTGTCTCAGTAGATTTTGTGTAAGCGTCAGTGAGTGCTTCAGTGACAGCTGCAGATAGATCCGCAGAACCTTTGGCGATCGCCGCATCAGAGATTTCTACACTACGGGGTTCTTGATTACCACTAAGGATGACTTTGACAGAACCATCAGCATTTGTACCTTCAACGTTCATTGCTTCAAGCTCTTCTTGGAGCTTTTTCGCTCCTTCTTGCACCTGTTGTGCTTTTTGAAACGCATTAGCAAGTTCTTTCATCTTGCCAAGTCCGAGACCAAATCCTTGTCCTTTTGCCATAGTGGTTACAGAGTTAAATGTCTAATATGCTTCAGTGGAGAGATCGAAAAGATACGATGAAATCGATATGACGATCCGTAGACTATCTTAATATCCTCACGCTCTTATTGGTGAATTTGCGAAAGTTCTACTATTTCAATGGTGAGTTTGCATAGGAAAAATCGCCGAGAATTTTCACTTCAGGTTTTAGTAAAATCTCCCAATGTTCTTCAACTTGAGCTTGCACATGCTGAATCAGTTGAAAAATATCCATGGCTTTTGCATCACCACAATTCAAGATAAAGTTTGCATGGCGTTCTGCAACTTGTGCCCCACCAATGCGATAACCCTTAAGTCCTAGTTCTTCGATTAACCGCCCAGCGGCTTTGGGGTAAGGGTTACGGAAGACACTGCCACAGCTAGGGAGGTGATAAGGCTGGGTTTCTTTACGCATCTTGAAGTTGGCGTTGGTTGTGCGCTTAATTTCTTTTGCTTCAAAACCAGTTTCTAGCTTAAATGCTGCTTCCAGAACGAGGCGATCGCCTCCCTGAAGATTAGATGTTCGATACCGATAATCAAGGGCTTCCGCCTCTAACTGCGTAATCGAACCATCAGGCTCAAGTACTTTCACCCATTGCAACACGTCAGCAACGCAACCTTGGTGAGCACCTGCATTCATGACGATACTACCTCCCACACTACCCGGAATACCAACGGCCCATTCTAAACCACTCCAACCCCGTTTTGCTGCATTCCATGCGAGACGAGCAATCGGTTCCCCAGCACTAGCAATCAATAACCCTTCTGTTTCAGCGTGGTAATACCTAAGGCGATGTGTATTAAGCACAAATCCAGGTAAACCATGGTCGCTGATTAATAAGTTAGAGCCAGCTCCTAAAATCGTTAACGGTAGATCCTCGCGATAGTCGACATACCATTCGATACAAGCTTGAGTTTCCTCTAGAGATGTCGGTTCGGCATAGAATTCCGCATCGCCACCGACCCGAAATGATGTGAACTTCGCTAGATTGATTTTTGACTTGATTAAAGAGGATGAGGGTTGGGGAGTTGAGACAGGGAGTCTCGTGATTGAAGACCGGGAAGGGGGAGAGCAGACCATTCGTTTTGCTGACTTGTTGCTAGGTTACAATTCGCGATGCACGCACCTTAATCTGAAATTTCAAACTTCGTCAATGGACATTTGACTGATCCATCATCAAAATTACTTATTCAGGGAAACTCTCATTAAAAAAAACAGCAATAATCTGATTGAGATTTCCAGCACCTAAAAATAAGACTAAATCTCCATGCTGTAATTGCGGTGATAGCCATCGGGGTAGCTGACGAAAATCGGGTTGATAAAACACATTATCTTGGTGCTGTGCGATCGCCTGCTGGAGGGTTTCACCTGTAAGGTTAGCGGTATTTTCCTCTCCTGCACCATAAATATCCGTAATTACCGTAATATCGGCATCTTTAAAGGAGACCGCAAATTCATCAAGGAAACTAGCCGTGCGACTATAGCGATGCGGTTGGAATATGGCCACAACGCGACGATCCTTGCCTGATCTGATTCTCGCGGCTGCAAGGGTGACTGAAATTTCGCTTGGGTGATGGGCATAATCATCAATAAAAGTAATTCCCTGACGTTTGCCTTTCACCTCGAAACGCCGTTTTGCGCCGCCAAACGTGGCAAGAGCTTCGGCAATTGGTGCGAAGGGCACATCAAAATAACGGGCAACGGCGATCGCCGCTAATGCATTATTTAGATTATGTTTCCCAAGTAATGTCAGGCTAATCTCACCGAGGCGATCGCCCCTTTCCCAAATTGTGGCGGTCGTCGCCATCGCCCCATAATCAATATCTGTTGCCCAATAATCCGCATTTGTGTGGTTATCAATTGCGTAGCTAATGTCAAAATCTAAAGACCCAGAAGCGATCGTTGGGCAATCAAGACAAGCTACTAATACCTTGCAACGCTCAGCAAAAGTGCGGAAAGTTTCAATGACATCATCAATAGACTGGTAATGATCCGGGTGATCCAGCTCGATATTTGTCACAATCCCGATCTTCGGGTTGAGCTTTACTAATGTGCCATCTGACTCATCCGCTTCTGCGACTAAATAGCCGCTATCTCCTAAACGGGCATTGCCATTCCAAGCATCGACTTCACCGCCGACGATGATTGTGGGATCGAGACCCGCCTTGAGCAAAATGTAGCCAATCAAGCTACTTGTGGTTGTTTTGCCATGGGTGCCACCAACCGCGACACTGTCATATTCATTAACTAAAGCCGCCAACACATCAGAGCGGTGAAAAATATCACAGCCGAGTGACTGTGCTGCTTGGAACTCCGGATTTTCTTTGCCGATTGCTGTAGAGCAAATCACCTGGGGCAATTTCGTTGCTGTGTTTGCTTCTGGCTCAACAGGATGAAGATTTTCCTTAACTTGCTGACTAAAAATATTTGCACCCGCACCCGCTAGCCTTTCCGTGATATGACTAGATCGACGATCTGAGCCAGATACCGGTAAATTTCGCTGTGCAAGGACATAGGCAAGAGCGGACATGCCAATACCGCCGATTCCGATGAAATGAAAAGGTTTACCGCTTAGATCTACAGTTTTCAAAGATCTTTCTCCTCGCACATACACAACCTAAAATGAAGAACTCTTGTAAAGTTTTTTAGGACACCATTAAGTATGCAGCATTAACGATTTTTTACAAGAATTTACCCTTCTAGATTACGGTGATCTCCCCTGTTTTAAGCATTTATGCTGATACTTCGCGCCATTTCAAAGACCTTTTTTAAAGCTTTGAGATCCCTAGAACAAACGCCAGTAGCCTTTCCTAGACAAAAAGTAAAAAAAATGACCCCATAGAGGGTTTTCATAAATTCGGGGATCGAATTGTGCAGTCTTTGATATGATTGGGGTCACGAAATGAAAATTTTTATTGCAATTTTAGTCTAAAACAGAGGGTAAGACGCGGTGATTAGAGTAGCGATCAATGGATTCGGACGTATTGGGCGTAATTTCTTGAGATGTTGGGCTGGTCGCACTGACAGTCAGATTCAAGTTGTTGGTATCAATGCTACGACCGATACCAAGAGCAACGCTCACATGCTTCGTTACGATACGATGTTGGGCAAATTCGACGGCGAGATTAGCTATGATGCGAATTCCATCACAGTTAATGGTCATGTAATTAAGTGTTGTTCCGACAGAAATCCCCTAAATCTTCCTTGGAAAGAATGGGGCATTGACCTAGTAATCGAATCTACTGGTGTTTTTAATACTGAAGATGGTGCTTCGAAGCACTTTGTCGCTGGTGCAAAGAAAGCATTGATCACTGCGCCTGGTAAGGGTGGTCATATCGGTACTTATGTTGTTGGTGTAAATGACGATGAGTATGCTCACGACAAGCAAAACGTCGTTAGTAATGCAAGTTGTACAACTAACTGCTTGGCTCCCATTGTTAAAGTCATCAATGATCGCTTTGGCATTATCAAAGGTGTGATGACAACTGTTCACAGTTATACTGGCGACCAGCGTATTCTTGATAACAGCCACCGTGATATGCGTCGTGCTCGTGCGGCAGCTGAGAACATTGTTCCTACTTCCACTGGTGCTGCGAAAGCTGTTGCTCTCGTGATTCCTGAGATGAAGGGTAAGCTCACTGGTATCGCAATGCGTGTACCAACTCCTAACGTTTCTGTTGTTGACCTCGTTGCACAGGTTGAGAAGCAGACAATTGCTGAGGAAGTGAACCAGGTTCTTAAGGAAGCTTCTGAGACTTACATGAAAGGTATTCTCGGTTACACTGACGAGCCTCTCGTTTCTTGTGACTTCCGTGGTACTGATGTTTCTTCCACTATCGACAGTAGCCTTACTCTCGCTCTTGATGGCGACATGATTAAGGTTGTTGCTTGGTATGACAACGAGTGGGGTTATTCTCAGCGTGTTGTTGACCTTGCTGAGATCGTTGCTAAGAACTGGGAAGGTTAATTTCGAGATTATTTAGCTTTAAAAAAGTCTGTAATTTATTAGAAATAACAATTTAATTGTTTGGAAGAGGCGAGGTCATTGTGATCTCGCTTTTTTATTGAGGCAATTCAATCGCTAGTCTTGGTTATTGGTTTGGGAGGCGATCGCCTGTTTTGCGCGTTGGGGTTGTCCCCAGAGAATCGTTTCACGTTTATAGATACACATGCCGGGTTTTGCACCTTTGGGTTTATAAACGTTTTTGGGTTTGGTATAGATGATGGGTACCTGTTCGCTTTGGCTAGCGCGACTATAGTAAGCTGCAAAATCTGCAGCCCACTGTAATTCTTTTTCGTCAGGCACTTCACCTGGTTGGAGCCTTAACAACACATGGCTCCCTGGAATTTCTTGACTGTGGAACCAAATGTCGTAGTCATTCGCCATGCGGAAAGTGAGGTTGTCGTTTTGTTGGTTATTGCGGCCGATCCATAGTTCACCGCCGGATGGTGTGGGATAAATATGGGGTTTGGAAATGTCTTTGACGCTGGGGTTGCTGCGATCTGAGGCAAGGTATTTTTCTTGAATTAGCTCTGTTTTAATTTCCTGTAATGCTTTCAAGTCATCACGATTTTTGTACTCAGTCAGTTGTTCTAAACTACCCTCGATCTGTTCTAGGTAGTGAATTTCGGCATTTACTTCATCGAGTAAAGGTTGCACGATTTGATTGGCGCGTTTTAGTTTTTGGTGTTGTTTATAAAAGGCTTGACCATTCTGAACAGCATTTTTATCGGGCTTGAGAGGAATTTTGATGGGTTCACCTGTTTCAAAGTCGGTTAAAGTGATTTCTGTCATGCCGACTTGCCACTCGTGCAAAAAAGACATCATTAAATCACCGTATTGCCGGAAGGTTTCGGCGCCTTGGGATTGGGCGAGGCGATCGCCAAAAGTTTTTGCTTTTTGTCGCAGCTTTTTCAGGATGGTGTTTAGTTTTTGTTGGAGCTGATGACGCAGTTGCTGAAATTGTTGTTCGTTGAGGCGATCGCCATAATATTGACTCACCACCCCTTGTAAATTATCAGTGGCTTTCCCCTCAGAATTTGGCCAGTTAAGAACGCTATAACCACCGTCAAATTGTATTGGCGAAAAATCTTCTTTTTCTAGACAATGTAGCCAGTTTTGCCACTGAGTAAATAAAGCTTGCCATTGCTCAGAAGTTACCTCATTGGTATTCTGAGCCGATGCTAAATCCGCTGCCTGAATCATATTTTCGAGGAGTAATGGACTCACACCACGATAATTAGACAGTAATTGTTTCTTTAAGGCTTTTGGGAGTAAGGCGACTCGTTCTTGCCAACGTTCAAAAGATTCATCGAGCCTTGGCGCAGTTTTCGTTAAAGCAGGTGGGACTTGATAGGGCTGTCCGGTTTCTACTGGACGTACAGAGGAGCGATCGCTGGTAATTTGTTGGGCGGTGGTAATAATTTTCTGATCAGCATCTGTGAGAATCACATTGCTGTGTTTCCCCATAATTTCCACATAAAGATGAAATTTTGCTGGGTCGCCGGGACGTGTACCAAATTGCAAATCCACGACCCGTTCCCAAGGCTGAATAAACTCCAAACCAATTAACGCCGATCCTTTAATCAGATGGCGCAATTGTTCGCTAAAAGTAAACGTATCGGGATCACGCGGCGGGCGATCGCCCATATGAATGCGTGCCGCTTGGGGATGCCAAGAAATCCAGAGCCAATCCCGTTTTTTGAGCGTGCGCAGAGCTAAACAAATCGTTTGCTTGTCATATTGATAAACCTGCTCCAATTTTGCTGGAACCCAATCCTGCCGAAGTTCCGCCACTAACGCTACCAACGTTGTGTAGTCTACCGCTTGTATTTTCATCGTCCTACCTCCACGCACAGATTTAGATCATGAACGAAAAGGCGATCGCCTGCCAAGTGCAGCATTGAAATTAGGCCGCTACTTCCTCAAAACTCTTTAAATAAGAGCGAATATAACCCTGCCCTCGCCCAGTGTAATAAGGCGAAAACATTTCCTCATAATCCTGCTTAACCAATGCCATCGCTTCCTCTAAACGCTCATGGCCACAAACAATAAATTGTGCTGTTGAATTCGCATAAAAAGCTTTTTTCGCCTCTTCCGAATCATGTTTAAACGCATCCATATAGGTTTCCCGGACCTTACGCACAAAAATTTTTTCCTCGGGCGTAAACTCCACCTTGCCAATGCTCGGGAAATCTAATTCCACTTTCTTCATAAAGCCCATGACGACATTCATGCAAATTCGCGCTTTTTCCACAGAGATCGCCTTCTCATCACCCCGTCGAAACGCCCATTGCGTCACACCATTGGTAACCTCTAGCGCCCGTAACTTCGCAATTTTTTCTAACGACTCATCGGAAAACTGCTCAATATCTTTTATGTCTCCCTCAATATGAGCTTTGAATCCCTCAAAATCAGCCTCAAAAAATTCTTCTAACTCTGGAATTTCTGCTAATTTTTGCCAATCAATTTTTCGTAGAGTAGCCATTCCCTAGTCCTCTTAAGGCGTCACCATTCGTCATGACGGCGACGTTTTGGTGCTGTCCATTCTAATTCTGAAAGCTCCGGATCTTCTTCGAACTCAATTTGCCACATATCTTTAAAGGGATTTACAACTTTTAGGATCGCATCCCCCACAAAATCTTTGACGAATTCATCCTTTTTGCTGAGCTGAAATTGCTCTTGCACCACTTCTGTAATGCCACCATCACCCCAATCTTGATCATTGCTGAAATATTCGATAAAACTTTTGCCTGCAATGCGTGTTAAATAGGCTGCCGTAACCCCTTGAATCGCTTTTCCTACGACAAACGTTGCGACGTTAGTTTGCAAAACCCGCGCCAGCATTTCTACTGCACCTTTTACAACACCTAAACTTACCAACGTTTTACCGAGAGACACTGCTAATTCTTTGCCGCGATCGCCATCAATTTCACAACCATAAACCCGTCCAATTTCCATCACCATCTGAGCATTTACCGCCGCTGTCGCTAACATATCCACCACAGGCAAAGGCGTAACTGCAATGACTCCTGCCCCAATCCATTGGTAACGCTCAATCACTTGATCCGCCTGTTTTTTGCGTTGATGATCGATAATACGGCGAGTTTCCTCGGTGAGACGTTTCGATTGCAACAATAAATTATCCGCCAACAAATCATCCCCTTCTGCCCGTAATACTGTCGCTAACCGCTCCATTAATAAGACAACTTCTGGTTCTGGTTCATAGAGTTCGCCATCTTCCAGCTCAAAGGGTTGCGGATTGGCACATGCAGGAATTACATCTTCTTCGGCAATGAGATGATGCACTTTACTTTTGAGGCGATCGCAAATAATTTCTTGGTCTTCGGCGGTATAAAGATCAATTTTATTGAAAACTAGGAGCGATCGCTTCCCCAGTTCAGCCAACTCACAGAGCGGCTCAAACTCCGATTGGCGGAGATCGTTATCTACTACAAATACTAATAAATCCGCTTCCGTTGCTAAATTTCGTGCCAACTCATCTCGTTGGACACCGGCCTCTCCTATCTCCAAAATTCCGGGAGTATCCGTAATCACAATGCCGCGTTTGAGACCTTTGAGCTTGAGACGAAACTGTTTGCCGAGTTTGGTTGTGCCCATCGTCGCTTCAACGTTGCCAACAATCTCACCAATCATCGCGTTAACCAGCGAAGTTTTACCCGCAGAACCTGTTCCAAATACTGCTACCTGCAATTCATTACGCTCGAAACTCGCCTGAATTTCTTGTGATCGCCCCAACAGAACCTTGCGTGCAACCTCATCTTGAATTTGCGAAACTTGTTGCTGTACAACCTGAAGATTTACTGCCGCTGCCTCTGTTTTCTCTGTCGGTAATTGCGGCACATTTTGCGAAGAGACTGACCGACGAACCTTACGTTTCCCCGATTTTTTTAGATCAAACAGATTGAAATAGCGAATAAATGTCCAAAGAATCAGCCCAATTAGCCCAATCAGCAGCAAAATCAGGATATTTGCCAAAAATGGAGCTGTAAACGAAACCTGAAGATAAAGTCGATAGAGCGAATTGATTAACCACAAAATTAATCCCAGCACCACACTGAGACCAACAAAAAATAGAGTTAACCGAATCGGATTCATCAACCGCGAACAGACAAAAACATCGAATGATTATCATAGCCTGTCCTTTTTCAGACCACATGAATGAGTTTGCAGTGGAAACAATAATGACCTATGACAAAATAGATGAAGACAAAAGCACTTTAACTAACCACAAGATTGCCCATGAAACGTTCCCCATCAGGAGCCTTAGCCGGTAGCTCAATACCTGCCGCCATTCTTCGAGCCTCCGCGACCTTGAAATTCGCAGGCAATATCGGTTTTTGGGTACAGCTTGTTTTAGGTGTTATTGCAGCGTTAATTTTGCTTTTTGCTAGCGCTAGCCTCGTCGGCGGTGATGCCTCTGCAGCCCAACAAGACCCCACATTCAGTCAAGGTAGTAGCTTTGGCGTTTTTTGTGCAGCGGGTGGCATTGTTGCTTTAGTGGTCAGCATTTTCTTTTTCTTTCGCTATAAAACCATTGCCCGCTTGATGCTTGTTAATGACAATGCTTTGCGACCGAAGAAATCCTACACCCTACAGACCATTAAATTCGGGTTACTCGCGAATCTAATAGGTATGATGGCTGCGATCATTGGTGCAGAATCTTTCGTCGGACTCGTAATTGGTAAAGCCCTAACGATTCCCCAAGGTGCGGTTTTTTCGAATACATCCCAGCTTATTCAACCCAAAGATCTCTTTATCATTTTGGCCAATACCCATACGATCGCCTCTCACTTCACAGGGATCGTTGTCGCCCTTTGGTTGCTGAACCAACTCAACAAGTAACTCCTGACTATCCATACAACTAACAATTGGCTAATCCCCGACCATGCAACGCACCAGACTCAATACTCTGTTTGATGAAAGCCTTGGGAAATTTGGACGATTTTTCCAAAATCCATGGCGGCGCTTTGCGCTAACTATTATTAGTCTGCTGTTTGGAAATTTTATTGGCACGGTTGTTCCCACCACCTCAGGACAGAAAGCGGCTTGGGATCCGGTTGTCGGTGCTGGCATCCTGATTTTTATTGAGCTCGTAAGTCGTATCTATTACAGCCGCCCAAAACTCTTTCAGACTTCTACAGATCAGGACATCAGCAAAGGTAATCATTTATGCTTCGATCTGCTTAATATTTTTAAGATTGGGTTGATTTACGGGTTGATTGTTGAGGCATTAGAGCTGGGTTCGTAACGAATGATACGGGATGCTGCCAAGGGGTAGAAACCGAATCAAAAACCGTTCTATGAGCGCGAAAACAAAAATTTCCCCTGTGCTAGAATCAACCTTACATACGGGACTAGCAGCAGGTACAAGAACAGATCATGTTTGAACGCTTCACAGAAAAAGCAATTAAGGTGATTATGCTTGCCCAAGAGGAAGCGCGTCGCCTTGGCCATAACTTCGTTGGCACGGAGCAAATCCTCCTCGGTCTCATTGGTGAGGGGACTGGTGTCGCCGCAAAGGTGCTCCGGTCTATGGGAGTTAATCTTAAGGATGCTCGCATCGAAGTTGAAAAAATAATTGGACGGGGATCTGGCTTTGTTGCCGTAGAAATTCCTTTCACACCTAGAGCAAAAAGAGTTTTAGAGCTCTCCCTTGAAGAAGCCCGTCAGCTCGGCCATAATTACATCGGCACTGAGCACTTATTGTTAGGCCTTATTCGTGAGGGTGAAGGTGTTGCCGCTAGAGTTCTAGAGAATTTAGGGGTTGATCTTTCGAAGGTAAGAACCCAAGTTATCCGTATGTTGGGTGAAACTGCCGAGGTCGCGGCTGGCAGTGGCGGCTCTCGTAGTAATAAGACACCAACCCTTGATGAGTTTGGCTCCAACCTTACTCAGTTAGCCAAAGACAGTAAACTTGATCCCGTTGTCGGTCGTCAAAAGGAAATTGAGCGGGTTATCCAAATTCTTGGTCGTCGGACAAAGAATAATCCTGTTCTAATTGGTGAACCGGGTGTTGGTAAAACGGCGATCGCCGAAGGTTTGGCACAGCGTATTTCTACTGGTGATGTACCAGATATTCTCGAAGAAAAGCGTGTCGTTACCCTTGATATTGGTCTGCTCGTTGCGGGTACAAAATATCGCGGTGAATTTGAAGAACGCCTTAAAAAGATCATGGATGAAGTCCGCCAAGCGGGTAATGTAATCCTTGTGATTGACGAGGTTCATACCCTTATTGGCGCTGGTGCAGCAGAAGGGGCGATCGACGCAGCGAATATCCTCAAGCCTGCTCTCGCTCGTGGTGAACTGCAATGTATTGGTGCTACCACTCTCGATGAGTACCGCAAGCATATTGAGCGAGACGCGGCTCTCGAACGTCGTTTCCAGCCTGTAATGGTTGGTGAGCCTTCCGTTGAAGAAACCATCGAAATTCTCTTCGGTCTTCGCGAACGTTATGAGCAACACCACAAGCTTAAAATTCTTGATGAAGCTCTCGATGCGGCAGCAAAATTGGCAGATCGTTATATCAGTGATCGCTTCCTTCCTGACAAGGCGATTGACTTGATTGATGAAGCTGGTTCTCGCGTCCGTCTAATCAATTCTCAACTTCCTGCTGAAGCAAAAGAACTTGATAAGGAACTCCGCGGTGTCCTTAAAGAGAAGGACGAAGCAGTTCGTTCCCAAGAGTTTGATAAAGCCGGTGAACTCCGTGATCGTGAAATGTCGATCAAGGCAGAAATTCGGGCGATCGCCGCAAGCCAGAAAGAGAAAAAGACTGACATCGATGCCGTGGTTGACGCTGAAGAAATCGCCCATATCGTTGCATCTTGGACAGGTGTTCCCCTCAACAAACTTACTGAGAGTGAATCCACCAAACTCCTCAATATGGAAGATACCTTGCACCAGCGTTTGATTGGTCAAGAGGAAGCAGTAAGAGCTGTATCCCGCGCCATCCGCCGTGCCCGTGTTGGCCTGAAGAACCCCAACCGTCCTATTGCAAGTTTTGTTTTCTCTGGTCCTACCGGTGTTGGTAAAACTGAGCTAACCAAATCTTTAGCAGCCTACTTCTTCGGTTCTGAAGATGCCATGATTCGCCTGGATATGTCCGAATTCATGGAGCGTCACACCGTATCCAAGTTGATCGGTTCTCCTCCAGGATATGTTGGCTATAACGAAGGTGGTCAATTGACTGAAGCCGTTCGTCGTCGCCCTTACACTGTCATTCTCTTTGATGAGATTGAGAAGGCACACCCCGATATCTTCAATATGCTTCTGCAAATCCTTGAAGATGGTCGTCTAACCGATGCGAAAGGTCGTACCGTTGACTTCAAAAACACCCTCATTATCTTGACTTCGAACATTGGTTCTAAGGTCATTGAGAAAGGTGGTGGTGGTCTCGGTTTTGAATTCGGTGATGATGCAGCTGAATCTCAATACAACCGCATTCGTTCTCTTGTGAATGAGGAATTGAAACAATACTTCCGTCCTGAATTCTTGAATCGTCTTGACGAAATCATTGTCTTCCGTCAACTCACTAAGGATGAGGTTAAAGAGATTTCTGAAATTCTTCTCAAGGATGTTTTCCAACGTCTTACTGAACAGGAAATCGAGCTGCAAGTTACTGAGAAGTTCAAAGAACGTCTTGTGGAAGAAGGTTACAATCCTGCTTACGGTGCACGTCCATTACGCCGAGCAATTATGCGTCTCTTAGAGGATGTCCTTGCTGAAGAAATTCTCTCTGGTCGTGTTAGCTCTGGCGATACGGCTCTCGTTGATATCAACGAAGAAGGCAAAGTTGCTGTCAGTAAAGAAGAGCGTAAACCTGAACTCGTAGAGCAAGTTTAGTGACACTCATTATTCGGTTCAGACAAGTCATCTAACACAATTTTATAAACTTCTAAAGAAGCCTCCGGGCTTCTTTTTTTGTGGGGATCAAGATAATTGAGAATATAAAGTTTTCCTGATATTTCAGATAAGTAAAATTTAATTGTGTAACAATGATTACAGAAAGAGTTATGAGATTTTGAAGAGGCAAAATATGAAATTGACATATCGTGGTGTTTCTTATGATCGCGCTCCCGCCTCATTAGAAGTGACTGAAGGAAATATTCTTGGAAAGTACCGTGGCCAAGTGACTCGTCGCCGTTGTGTTGTGAGTTCTGTTGAGCGTCCTGATGTTGAGTCTGTATTGCTCCACTATCGTGGTGGATCATACGCAACAATGCAGCCAGCGATTCCAGCCTCTTTGCGAGAGCGTCGTGTCAATCAAGCGCCTGCTCCGTCTTGTCCTGTAAGACTGCCTCAATTATCAAGATTGATGAGTCAGGATGTACGACAGGTTCATCTTGAAAATATGCGCCGCAGTTTAGAGAGTCGGATTCAGTCGGCACAAGCCAGAGGTGATCAGCATCTCGTTAGCTTATTGCGCCAAGAATCAAGCAATTTATGGTTATCTCATTAGGCGATCGCCTGTGGTATTGGCCAAGATGAAAGATTAATTCAACTTTGATTCTCCATTTCATTGTTTTAGAGAAAGCCTTCGTGGCTTTCTTTTTTTGTGGGTGTCCGAAAAAAAAATTCTTCATGGGGTCAAAGGCTTGATTCATAATGGAGTTATGCAGTTGTGGTGTGGTATTTGTAAACGGCGATTATGATTGGGCAACTTCTTGACGGACGATACAAAATTACAGAGTCCCTTGCAGCTGGGGGCTTTGGCCAGACTTTTTTGGCAGAGGATATAAAGCAGTTCAACAAGATCTGTGTCGTAAAGCAGCTCAAGCCGAGTTTTAGTAATCCAGAGGCCTTGCTTGTGGCGCGACGATTATTTGAAGCTGAAGCTCAGTTACTGAATCGTCTGGGAGATCACGATCAGATTCCTCATCTTTTGGCCTATTTTGAGCTCAATCAAGAGTTTTTCTTAGTTCAAGATTTTGTGGAAGGCCACAGTCTCGAAAAGGAAATTACGGTTGGAAAAAAGCACAGTGAAGCTTATGCGATCGCCCTCATCGAAAGTATGTTGGAGCCACTGGCTTTTATCCACGAGCAAAATGTGATTCACCGCGATATTAAACCAGCGAATTTAATTCGGCGGCAACAGGATGGCAAAGTTGTACTGATTGATTTTGGCGCGGTAAAAGAGCTCGCTGCGACACAGGTGAATGCCCAAGGCCAAACGCAAATTGGCACAATTATCGGAACCCCAGGCTATATGTCTAGTGAGCAGGGGCGCGGCAAACCTAAACTCAGTAGTGATATTTATGCGGCAGGCATGATCGTGGTGCAAGCTCTCACTGGAAAAATTCCACCAGTGGGTTACAACACGGCTGATGAGCTTTACGAAGACCCGAATACCGCCGAAATTATTTGGCATCAGGATGCCAGTGTTTCACCAGAGTTTGCGGGCATTCTCGACAAAATGATTTGCTATGATTTTCGCCAACGGTATCGTTCTGCAATGGAAGTCAAACAGGCGATCGCCCAACTCTCCACAAATTCCCGCACCATTGCCACTACATCCGATAAAGGCGGGATCGCTACCGTTTTTCAAGAAGAAATTCCCGCCACTTCTATTAATATCCCCAAACCACCCATCAATCTTGCGAAGTCTCCACAGGGTGTAGGTGTACCTGCTCCGATTAAAAGACATTGGGCAAGGGTTGCATTTCGTGGGTTTCAGCGGTTCATTGCCGTGTGCTTTCTGATTTTAGGTTTACCGATCAGCATCTACGCCGTTTTCGAAGTGAATAATATGTCAGTCCCGAAAAATGAGCGAGACGACGCGATGGCTGCCCTCGTGATTTTAGGGTTGCCTCTGACAGGTTCCGGAAGCTGGATGCTTTGGAGTTTGCATCAGCGGGTGCGTAAAGAAAAATTTGACTCAGATTGGTTGCGGCACAATTTTTATCAAGTGATTGAGGCTAATCAAGGTGAAATATCATTGTTGAAATTTGCCCAAACGTCTAGATTATCAGGCAAAGAATCCCAGCGTTACCTCGAAGCGAGGGTAAAAGAGTTTAATGGCGATGTGCGTCAGATGCCCGATGGTGAGACCATCTATCGGTTCAAGTTGTAGCGAGAAAGGGAGAGGGAATACTGAAAAGGTTATGATCGCTGGATACGAAACCAGTTTTCTGCCTTTATGTCATCCCCCCTAAAACGTTTATTTACCTATAGCGATCGCCATCGCACTCAGATTAATCAAGCGATCGCCTGCTCTGTCCTAAACAAGATTTTTGATCTCGCACCTCCAGCACTGATTGGGATGGCAGTAGACACCGTCATCGAAAAAGAAGACTCGTTTGTGGCGCAGTTTGGGGTGACTAGTTTAATCGGGCAACTATTTGTGATTTGTACGATTTCACTCATTATTTGGGGGGCTGAATCGGTTTTTGAATATCTCTACCAAAGGTTGTGGCGTAACCTCGCCCAAAAAATGCAGCATGAGTTGCGATTGGATGGATACAGCCATTTACAGGATTTAGAGCTGGCTTATTTTGAGGAGCGCAGCACTGGTGAACTTTTAGCGTTATTAAATGACGATATTAATCAGCTTGAAAGATTTTTGGATGTTGGTGCCAACGAAATTTTGCAGGTGTTGACCACTGTCGTTCTCATTGGTGGTGTATTTATTTACTTCACGCCATCGGTTGCTTGGATGGCTTTGGCTCCAATCCCTGTGATTATTTGGGGATCGATTGCGTTCCAGAAAAAATTAGCGCCGCTCTATGGAGATGTCCGCGAAAAAGTCAGTTTGCTTAGTACCCGCCTATCCAATAATCTCAGTGGCATCACCACCATTAAAAGTTTTACGACAGAGCATTTTGAGCTAGATCGATTGCGGTTTGATAGCCTTGCTTATCTGAAAAGTAATAATCGGGCGATCGCCTTCAGTGCCGCATTTGTCCCCTTAATTCGCATCGCAATTTTGGCTGGTTTTACGGCAATTCTATTTTTTGGTGGTTTACAAGTAGAGAATGGAACCCTTGCGGTGGGAACCTACAGCGTTTTGGTGTTTATGACCCAACGACTGCTTTGGCCGTTAACTCGTTTAGGACAAACCCTAGATCTTTACCAACGGGCCATGGCCTCGACTAAGCGCGTTTTTAATTTGCTCGATACGTCTATTCAAATTCGCTCTGGTGAAAAAGAATTACCAACCCATACGGTTAAAGGTGCAATCAATCTCGCTAATGTGCAGTTTGCTTATAAAGATCGTCCAGCTGTACTCGAAAATTTTTCGTTGAGTGTGCCAGCGGGTCAAACCATTGCTGTTGTTGGGGCGACGGGTTCCGGTAAAAGCACCATTGTGAAATTATTATTGCGTTTCTACGAAATCGAGCAAGGCAAAATTACCCTTGATGGTCTTGATATCCGCGATATTTACTTGAAAGATTTGCGGAGAGCCATCGGTTTAGTGAGTCAAGATGTTTTCCTCTTTCACGGCACGGTGGCTGAAAATATTTCCTACGGTAGTGCGGATGTTTCCCTCACCGAGATTATGCAGGCAGCAAAGCAAGCGGAAGCCCATGAATTTATTGAGGCGCTACCAGATAAATATGACACGATTGTTGGGGAACGGGGCCAACGCCTATCTGGTGGTCAACGCCAACGACTGGCGATCGCCCGTGCCATTCTCAAAGATCCACCAATTCTCATCCTCGATGAAGCAACTTCTGCAGTGGATAACGAAACCGAAGCTGCCATTGCCCGCTCTCTCGAAAAAATCACCCAGCATCGGACAACTGTGGCGATCGCCCATCGCTTATCCACGATTCGCCATTCTGACTGCATCTATGTGATGGATCAGGGCAAAATTGTCGAATTTGGCACCCATGAAGAACTACTCGAAAATCGAGGTATCTACAATAATCTTTGGCAAGTACAAACAGGCGCCAAAATCACTGCCTAAAACTCAATCACTCAATTTGATCATTTTCTATTACAGAAAATCCACATAAAACTAATCCCCCTTGTTATCTCAAGGGGGATTATTGCTGGAAATATTTAATGACGCGACTTTTCTAATAATAAAAATAGAATACGTCTAAATACCTAAAACCTAAATTGCTAAAGAATTATCAGCTGAACATTGAGCAAGAATAGTACTGGCTAAATCAGTGACAATATCAATCAAATGAAATCCTTCGGGCACGATTTGAGTTTGGGTTTGTTCTTCGGAATTGGCAATTAAAGCACTATCTGTATAATCCATTTGATAGTCATAGGCGACTTCTTCGTAAGGATCAATCACTGCAAGGTTTAATTTTCCTTCTGCGACCTCACCAGAAAAGCAAGCATACTCAGAATTGATTTGATAGAAAGCGCCTTGGATATTGTCTCCTTCGCCTTTCTGCATCACAATATAGTCGTGACCAATCTGTCCAGCTTCTGGTGTTGTGCCAAAGAGATAGGCATTTATGCTGTCGCCTGCAGGCATTGCTAAAGCCATACTTGGGGCGATCACGATTAAACCTAAACTTAAAGCAATTTTTGCTGCACTACGAGAAAAAAAACGAGAATTTTTTTGAAATTGTTGCCGAATCATTGTTCCCTTACACCTCTACCATTTAACGCCCATAGAAATAATCGATCACTTTATTGAAATAATTCATTGATGAGTTAAAACAATAAATATTTGACGATATCTATTTCTATTTCCCTGTCTCGAATGTAACGTAAAAGCAAATGCGAATGGAAGCAAAAGAGCGCCTTTCTTCTCATAAGTTTACGAAGTATTTTCTAAGCAGAAAAAAGACGTGAAGTATAAGTTAAACCTTAAGTTTTCGAAGTGCTCGTCACAATGATCGGCGTCACAAGAATGGGCGTTTTGGAACAGGGCAGAGTCGTGATCAAGGCTATTTGCGAATAGCTTGGCGTAGCTGTTGCATTAGTTGCGGCGCAGGAACTGCTCCCTCAACTCGAAAGACAATTTGATTATCTTTGTAGAGCACAATAGTGGGATAGGCATGAACACCATGTTGAGAAGCGAGGGTGTTGTAGCGATCGCCATCAATTTTGACAATTTGAATTTCATCAAGCATTTGTACACTGACTTGTTCTAAAACTTGACTCATCACTTGGCAAGGCCCACACCAAGTTGCATAAAAATCAATTAATACTGGTTTTTGAGAGTTTTCTAACATTTCTTGAAAACTAGCAAATTGTTTTTTTACAGCCATTATTTAAATGTCTCCCGGAGGCGTTATGGACGAAAATGTTGCGCTCGTCCTTGTCATCCTCCTATGATAGCCCAGTCGAAAATAAGCATTATTTTTTGGAGAAATCGGTGATGGAGTTACTTCCTGTTCCCCAACAACGTCTCAAAGATCAAGTCGCAATTGTAACCGGCGCTTCACGGGGTATCGGTAAAGCCACGGCGATCGCCCTCGCGACAGAAGGTGCAAAAGTTGTTATTAATTACGCTCGTTCTAGCGATGCAGCAGAAGCTTTAGTGGCTGAGATTACTGATGCTGGCGGCGAGGCGATCGCTCTCCAAGCAGACGTTTCCCAGGCTGATCAAGTCGATGCATTGATCAAAAATACCCTTGAAAAATGGGGACAAATCGACATTTTGGTAAACAATGCTGGTATCACCAAAGACACTCTTTTGATGCGGATGAAGCCCGACGCATGGCAAGCTGTTATTGATATCAATTTAACTGGTGTTTTTCTCTGTACTAAAGCTGTGACAAGAACGATGATGAAAAAGCGTTATGGTCGCATTATTAATATCACTTCCGTCTCTGGACTGATGGGTAATCCTGGCCAAGCAAACTATAGTGCCGCAAAAGCCGGTGTAATTGGTTTCACTAAAACCGTTGCAAAAGAATTGTCTAGCCGTAATGTCACTGTTAATGCAGTTGCCCCTGGATTTATCGCGACTGATATGACCGAAGGGCTAGATAACGAAGATATTCTTAAATACATTCCCATGGGACGTTTCGGTAAGCCCGAAGACATTGCCGGAATGATTCGTTTTCTTGCTGCTGACCCTGCAGCTGCTTACATCACAGGCCAAACTTTTAACGTTGATGGCGGCATGGTAATGCAATAAATACTTTTTCCAAATGTACTCAGTATTTAAAACAAAACACGAATAATAAAAAGCCTCTTTACTTCAATGAAATAAAGAGGCTTTTGCATCAGTGTGCCAAACAAACTCAAATTTTTAAAATCTCAATTAGGCAGCTTGCGGTTCGAGCAGTTGATTCATTTGCTGCATACCTTTTTTGAGATGACGCGAGACAGTCATTGGACTAATGCCAATTAATTTTGCGGCTTCTGTCCTCGGTAATTCTTCTAAACACACAAGTTGAATTGCTTTTTGTGTCCGTTCTTCTAAGTGAGTAAAAACGTCTTGGAGTTGTAGTTTGATTTCTTCGCGTTGTTGTTGCTCTAGATTGTGAGTATCGGGTAATGTTTCGCCGAGGGTAACTGTGTCGTCTGCACTGCTACCAAAGCTCACATCAAGGCTAATTAAAAGACGGTTTTTCCAAGCTAACTGGCAATCTTGCCAATCTTTTGTGCTGACACCAAGTGCTTCTGCTAGCTCGTAATCGTAAGGCGATCGCCCAAGTTGAGTGCGGAGCTTACGGCGTAACTTTTGACCTTTAGAATGTAGCTCCTGCCAAACCCGAGGAATTTTAATCACACTGCCGCGGTCACGAAGATAATGTAAGATTTCGCCTCGAATATAGGGCATCGCAAAAGAACTGAAGGCGACTCCTCGTTCTGGATTAAAGCGTTCCACTGCCCGAATCAGACCGAATGATGCGACCTGTTCTAGGTCTTCGTAAGTTTCTGCGCAGGTGCGACTCATTTGATAAGCCACCTTACGAACAAGCCCTAGATTTGATTTCACCAGACGATTGCGGAGGCAAACCGTTGGCTGTTGCGCATAACGCTTAAATAAAGCTAGATCTTCAGAAAACTGGGAGCGTCGATTCATAAGTCAGGTCGGTACAAACCGCAGTAAATGTAGACTTTACGAGATGCACATCAAAAGTTTATGCTTCCTTCATTTTCAGCGCTTCTACTGACTCGCACAATTGTTTATTCACGGAACTTTGCTCACTTTCGGATATGCGTAGTGGTAGCAAATCCCCTGAATATTTTGATGTTTTTGGTTTCAAATCAAACAAATGAAACCTACGTACCCTGACATTTACACTGAAAAAATCACTGAAATCAATTAGAGCAGAAAATGAAGACTAGTGGCAGTCTCGACGAGATCAATCCAATAAAAGTTCATGGCGATCGCCCTAAAATCTTTCTGACTAGCGCTCAATAGACCATTGTGTGTCGAAATCTTTTAGGTAATAAAGCGCAAAGCAAGCCGCTAACATTGGCCAAGCTGTGAAGAATAAAAGGTTTGGCCCATCAGCATAGGGCGTGAGGTAAATCTTAAAACTAGAAAATGTTGAGATAGCATGCATAAACAGCACGAGAAGATAACTGATTTTCTTCTGAAATCCCGCGACAAAAGCCAAGATAATCAGTAATTGAACCGCACCGATTATATAAACAGGAGTATTCCCTAAACCACCAATAAAATAAAATTTCTCAAAAACCGCTGCACCATGTTCTGGACGAAAGAATTTGTCTAATGTCCACATCAATAGAACGAGAAAAACACTGATGCGAAGGAAAAAGAGAGCTAATGGTAAACGCTTTTCTAAAGTCATGGTTTTAGTAGGATTAGGGAAAGTTTAGGATTAAACAAGTGCGCCACCACAGCTAGAGCCGCTGCCCGCTGTACAGCCGTAGCAGTAAGGTTTTGTTGCAACGAGGTCGATGAGATCTAATGTGTTCGCTGCAAGTAATTTGCTGACAGTGAGGCGATCGCCAGATTTGGTGCGGGCGGGTAGATTTTCCATCTGATTAAAATCACAATCGAAAATATTGCCGAGATAGTCGATGGAGAGTTGGTTTCGACACATCAAATTAGTAACGGTAGACTCATTATGGTGCGTTTCTAAAAATCTCAGATAGGGCAAATATAAGTCTTTTGTTTCTAAATAATTTCTTACTCGTCCAATGGGCAAATTGGTGATGGTGAATAAATGGTTGAATTTAATATCAAAGTGCTCAGCGAGATATTTTTTGTAGTCTTTTTCTAGGGCAACTTGATCGGGTGTTAAAGAAAAATCAGCATTGCGAGGAACCGGTGGATTATAGACGAGATCTAAATTTAGATTTGGATCAGTACCATAGCCTAAGGCATTAAGTTTTTGGATCGCGGTGATGGAGTCTTGGTAAACGCCTGCCCCCCGTTGTTTATCGACATTATCTTCGAGGTAACAAGGTAAAGACGCTACCACTCGTACTTTGTGCTCCGCAAAATACTCGGGTAAATCCTCGTAGCCTTCAACAAAAAAAATGGTTAGGTTTGAGCGGACAATTACTTCCTTTCCGTAGGCGATCGCCGTGGCGACAAGCTCCCGAAAACCATAGTTCATCTCCGGTGCGCCACCCGTTAAATCCACTGTTTTTATCTGAGGAAAACGCCGCAACAGTTCGAGCAACTGATCACAAATTTCTGGAGACAATTCCTCTGTTCGTTTGGGGCCAGCCTCTACATGGCAATGGATACAGGCGAGATTGCACTTTTTGCCGAGGTTGATCTGGAGGGTTGTGATCGGTTGCTTTGTGAGGGGCTGAGAAATCTTGTTTTCGAAGGGAGTGACAGTGGTTTTTGTCGGAGTCTGAACCATGGCGATCGCCTAATTTTTAAAAGGTGGTGAATAAAAAAGGGGCATTGTTGAGTGACCCTTTTAGAAGTTTTAGTAGATGATTTTTCGTATTCTATATGGCCTTTAACAACAGCTATCAGTCGAACAAGAAGCCGCTCCATCCGCTAAATCAGTCACGTTATAATCCTGACCCTTGCTTTCTTTCGGGTGACGGCGAGCATCCACACGACAATTGAAAGTAGCTGCATTTTCTAGCTCAATATTGTCGTAGGGCAATACCGAAATAAATTGACCCGCATAAGGGCTATTTTCGTTGGTCAATAAATTAAAAGTTTTGTCGCAAACCGCCATTCTTTCGCCGCGATAATAGGTGTGGCCATCGTCATCTTTAATCTCTTTCCAAGGGCCTTTATAAATCACCGCTTGATTTCGTTCTAGGCAAACACCCTCTTTTCCTTTGTAGGCACGCACTGTCATAGAGCGAAATTCGATGCCATCAATCGTTTGCCAAGGCTCTTTCTCAAAACTGAGAATTTCAATGCCATGGAAACCCGCATCCGCAAACATTTCAAGGAATTCTGACTCTAAAAATGCTCCAGAAATACAACCACTCCACAACTCTGGATCATTCATGATCTTGGCAGTGGGCACTTCGTCGCAAACAATGTCAGAAATGACCGCTCGGCCACCTTTTTTGAGTACGCGGTAAATTTCTTGAAATAGCTGTTTTTTATCACTCGGTTTGACGAGATTAAGCACACAATTGGAGATCACGAGATCCACGCTATCGTCAGCAATGAGAGGCGTTTTTTCGCGTAACCGTTCGGCTTCAGCTTCGTAATTTGCTAACTGCTCGACAGACGTGATGGGATTCTCTGTGAACCATGTCTGCAATGCGTCTAGAGGTAATTTGAGATCTTGGATTTTACCTTTAACAAACTCTGTATTGGTAAAGCCAATTTTTCCACCAATATCCTGCTGATATTTGCGGGCGAGGGTGAGCATCACATCGTTAAAGTCAACCCCGATAACTTTACCTGTGGCGCCAACTTTCTGGGCAACCATATAGCAATTTTTGCCTGCACCAGAGCCTAAATCAACGACCACATCACCTACTTCGGCATAACGAGTGGGGTCGCCACAACCATAGTCCTTCGTTAAAATTTCGTCGGGAATAACGTCGAGGTACTGGACATCTTGATAATCGGTAGGACAGCAGAGGCTGGGTTCATGTTCTTGGGCACCTGCTTGGTAACGGCTGAGAACTTCATTCTCGATATCGTAGGTGGGGGTTGTGCTCTGATCTAGCATAGATTTCGTCGCTATCTCTTCGATCTCTAATTTGGTTTGAAACGTGTTGATCATCTTAAGGGCGATCGCTGAGATTCTGCTGAGATTCTGAACAAAATTCAAGGCTTTTTAGTGAATAATCTTGAAGCCAGCCCATCTAAACTATGTGGAAGATTTGCTCATGGCTGATTCGATATGTTTGATTGGCTGGTTGAGTTAGAGCAACGATGAAAAGCGTTTAAGCTTGAGGATCATGAATCCTTTCGTTTGGCTGAAATTGATGCAATAGAGGCAATCGCCCTGAGAGAAAGCATGATTGAGCAGAGGGTGAAAATGCCCTCTTATCATGATGTCGATTGGTCTGAGTGGCGATCGCCATAACGGCTCTATTTATAAAGAAGTGATGGGACAAACCGGACATCCTTTTACAATGAAGAATGGAAATTTTGTATTATCACCATGACCTCAAATCCTGTTGAAGTTGGAACTGCCTTTGACCGTAAGATGATGCGGCGATGTATTGAGTTGGCACAGAAAGCAGCAGGTCGCACAGCTCCAAATCCTATGGTTGGTGCAGTTGTCGTCAAAGATGGTGAAATTATTGGCGAGGGTTTCCATCCAGGAGCCGGAAAGCCCCACGCAGAAGTTTTTGCCCTCAGAGAAGCAGGGGATGCCGCAAAAGGGGCGACGATTTATGTCAGTCTGGAGCCTTGCAACCATTATGGTCGGACACCTCCCTGTAGTTTGGCAGTGGTGAAGGCCGGATTGGCGAAAGTGGTTGTGGGTATGGTTGATCCCGATCCACGGGTGTCAGGTGGTGGCATCAAAACAATTCAGGATGCCGGGATTGAAACCCTTGTCGGTGTGGAGGAAGTGGCTTGTCAGCAGCTTAATGAAGGGTTTATTCACCGGATTTTACAGAAGCAACCCTTGGGCATTCTGAAATATGCGATGACTTTAGACGGCAAAATTGCGACAACAACAGGCCACAGTGCTTGGATTACCCACCAAGAAACTCGTAATCGAGTGTATGAATTGCGGTCGGTGTGTGATGCGGTTATTGTCGGTGGTAATACTGTGCGGCTGGATAATCCTCACCTAACGACTCACGACACCACAGACCATAATCCCCTCCGGGTGATAGTGAGTCAGACGTTAGATTTCCCGAAAGATCGTCATCTCTGGGATGTGGCGATCGCCCCGACGGTTGTCATTACGAAGCCTGAAATTAATCCCGAGATGCAAAGCTTCCTCAAAGAACAAGGTGTCGAAATTGCCCATCTCGACCTTGTCTCTCCAAAAACAGTGATGCAATATCTCTATGAACGCGGTTGTTTGCAAGTGCTTTGGGAATGTGGTGGCACGCTCTCTGCCCAGGCGATCGCCGAAGGTACAGTCCAAAAAGTAATGGCCTTTATTGCCCCGAAAATTATTGGCGGTAAATCTGCACCGACTCCGGTGGGTGATTTAGGGCTAACGCTGATGGATGAGGCACTGGTTCTTGAACAAATGCAATTACAACAGTTGGGGGAAGATTTTCTTCTCGAAGGCCGATTAGTGCAAGAAAAATCCGATTAAAGGTGCAAATTTTGGCAAAAGTAATGCCAACTGAGCTTTTTAATACTTTTTGCGCTTGACAGCCAAATTAGACTTTTCTGAGCTAGTTTAATCGTCTATTTTCCGCTTCTGGGTGGCGTTTATAGTCTCAGCTGCTTTTTTGCTTCAGTATTTTGTTTGATAAATTTCTGTGATCTGGGGAACTATATCAGCAGAAATACGGACTAAGATTGGTAGTAAACGATTTTTCTCTCGGTATTTTTGTCAAATAGCGTGATTCCGATCACACTTTTGGGACGATTTTTGTCTCAATTCCACGTAATTTCCGTGGGGTGATCGCCTGATAAGATTCACAGAAAATCTAACTACAGGCTCACACGAATCACGACATTCTTAGAAGATACTGAATATAACAAAAGATTTTGGCAATACTCTCTTCTTTCTCCTGGAGATCTACCATGACTGCCTTTTCAGAGACTTTCGTAAAATTACCAGAACGCTCAATAAAACTTAGGGCCTCGGGCGAGCTGGAACTCGGGGATTTTGGCTTCTCAGTACAAAAATTACAAGAACATTTAATTCGTTTGGGATTTTATGACGGCCCCATTGATGGTTATCTCAGCCCCGAAACAGCTGTATCTCTCCGCCAAGCTCAAGCGTATCTAAGGCTTCAGGTGACGGGTTGCTGCGATGCTATGACATGGCAAACGCTTCGCCAAATCGGTCTAAAAAGGGCATAGTGGCGCTAGGTTTCTAGAAAAAAGTTTGAATTTCGTTCAAGATTGTTTTGGTGAAGTCGTCAGTCAGGGTGTGGCGATCACCTGATCTTAGGACTGAGATTTATAGGGATTTGAAGATGAGAAAATAATGTCGTTGCTTTAAGGACTACAACATTTCCCAACAAAAGTGACTGCAACGGTCACGTCATAAATTTTCAGAGAGAGAATAAAGGTAAAGAACAGCGTCTACCACTGTCCTCCACCTATACAGCAATTAACAGGCTCTATCATCGGTAACCTGAGGAGATATTATGCTGAGTTCTTACCTGTTCCATAGCGGTTCACTCTACATTCTTTCCAAGTTATTAGTGCTCGCTTTAGTCCTCATTCTCTGGTTTACGATCAAGTCTTATCCAGTGATCTAACCGAAATAGCTCGGTTCGTTGCCGGGCTTCCACTTGATATTGCAGCCAATGCTCGGTTTCTGATCAGCACTGACAGATTCGCCTGCTAATACTTGGGCGATCGCCTCTCGTAGATCTTTGCCCGTGACAGGTTTGTCATTGCCGGGGCGAGAATCATCGAGTTGACCACGGTAAGCCAATTTCAAATCTTTATCAAACAAGAAAAAGTCAGGGGTACAAGCCGCCTGATAAGTTTTTGCTGTTTCTTGGGTTTTGTCGTAGAGAATTGGGAAATTAAAGTTTAGCTCTGCCACCATCTCTTTTAGTTTGTCGGGCGCATCAGCCGGGTGAGTCTCAACACTATTCGCACTAATGCCCACCATTCCTAAATTTTTCGGGATAAAATCTTGTCCAATTTTTGCTAGCTCATCCTGCAAATGAATCACGAAGGGGCAGTGGCGACACATAAAAATCACCAATAATCCGTCTTTCCCTTGAAAATTTTCGAGGGTGACATCTTCGCCTGTAGTCACATCCGGTAAGACAAAATCGGGAGCAGCAGAGCCAAGAGGCATCATTGTAGAGGCTGTTCTAACCATTCTTATTTTCTCAATAAAAGTGTTCGTCCCTCGACTGTAGCAATTGTCGGGCGATCGCCAACAAAATTATCGTAGGGGTGTCATCGTGATGCGCACTCCGTTAACTGTGACAAACCTCAAGGGATGACAAGCAGGTTAGAAAGTGTTCTGGAGGTGGGATAGAGCGATGAAACATCTGTGGAAATAGAGCCACTTATGAGGTTTAGTGGCAATTAAGTGATGAACCAAGTCTGTTAGAGGTTGTCTGAAAAGTCTTTATGTTCGATAAATGCTGCGTAAATTCCGCCAGGTTGATCGCCTGAAGTGCTTATTTTTACGTGCAACTCATTCCGACAAAAGTTACGGTCAGACCCTTTTCAGACATCCTCTTAAAAGTGGATGAATATATTGGTATCCGTAGCGAGCTAATCCAAGAGTAAAAGAACTATAACGAGGATTAGAGCGCCGTTGTTTCGAAGCAAAGCATACAAGATAAGATTTCCAACAGCTATCGTGAAGAAGATTGTCTGTAATAGGGGCTAGGCTATAAGCCATCATGACCAGTAGAAATATAGCCGAAAATCTGGGTAGGTTGACCCGACTAGACTCAAGATTGTAGCCACCAGTTTTACAATCTTTGAACATCGTTTCAATAACCCAGCGTTGTCGATAAAGAGTTGACCTCTTGCAAAAGGTTGTAGCAATTCAAAATTGTAGAGACCAGCAATGAGATTAAGTCTTAATCCCCATCTCCGACGGCGGTTACGATATCGACTGGATAATATACGAAATCTTTTGAGCATTCTGAATACCATCTCAATGATGATTCTTTGAGCTGCTAAGAGCTGATTCTCCTGTTTCTGCTCCGCACCTTTAGGCTTCTTGTGAGGAGTGTGACTCCGCTGATGTCGCTTGTGTAGACCTTGATATCCAGCGTCGGCAAGGCAGAGTTGTCCCTGCTGAAAATGCACTCTACTCTTTTTGAGTAGTTTGAAGTCATGGGTGCTACCTTTCTCACAGTCACAACAGATAATCTGTGCCCACTGCCAAGCAATAACTATTTGAGCTTTAAGGGAATGATGCTTCTTTTTCCCTGAGTAGTAAAGATGTTGTTTTTTTGGGCTTTTCAATCGCCTGTTCTGTGGCATCCATACCACTACTGTTAGAGATAACTCTTCTGAACCATGGAGCTGTTTCATGCCGGGTCAGTGGCAATCGGTTTCTTTGATGAGTGTATTCTCTGTTTTTTGCACCATGCGACAAACTGTTGATTCATGAATGCTCCATGATTGAGCGATAGGAAAATAAGTGCGATATTCCCTCGGATATTCCAAGGTGAGGAGTAACTGATTTTCCAGGGATAAAACACTGGGACGACCGGGTTTTTGCTTTGCTTTAGCTTCTGCTAGGACTTCTACCAGACGATTGAAAGTCTGAAGTTTAACTCCACAAGCTCTCCTGAATTGTTCTGTCGATAAATGTTGGAGCTGTTCGTAAGTTGACATTTTTATCGCTATGGCTCTGTTACTTTCCTCTTTTTTACCTAACGTGAGTTCTGGATAAGGAATGATAGGTCTAATCAAGCTGTAAAGAAGGTTTTTGGGTTGATGGCAGTAAGCAATCAGCCCACACAGCAAGTTCACACAAAAGTTTGTGGGACTGCGATGTCGGGAATGTTCAATCTGTGAGATGTTCTTCAGTTGGTCAATAACTGTCTCAATCAAAGCCCGCTTACGAGCAAAAAGTTTATCTTGATAAACCATCAAATGATGCTTCATATTTCGACGAGGTTTAGCCATTAGGGTCACCTCATGTTCCTCTTGAAGATGCTGGGCTAAAGATTGTGAGACATAGCCTTTATCGGCAAAGACTTTACCCCATAAGTCTTGCCATAACTCCACTATAGGTTGGCGGTCATCGGTATTTCCGGGCGTCACTTGGACGTTGAGTAATTCTCCTCGCTCATTGATGACCAGGTGTAGTTTGAAGCCGAAGAACCATCCCACCGAAGTCTTGCCCCTTGCCGCGCAACCTTCAAAAACACGATGTTGAGAGATACGGCGATTATGGCAAACCTTGATGCTGGTGGCATCAATGAAGCTAATACCAGTGCATTGTCCGAAGCATCGTCGCAGATATGTACAGAGAGGAATCAAGCTCGAAGGTATCCATGTCACAAAGCGTTGATAGCTCACAGCTAGAGGAAACTCTTGTTGCCAATCGCATTTCACCTTGATGAGATAGAAATGCTTGAAATTTCGATAGTGAGATTGATGGAAAGCAATGAGAATAGTCATCACCTCACTCAGACTGAAGCTTCTCTGACGGCGACGGTATTTTTTGCCAGAGCTGAGTAACGCTTGATGCCATAAGGGTTCAAAGACTTGGCAGAAATCATCAACATGGCAAAACAGAGCCTCTAGACTGGACATGGGAGAAAGCCGTGGATTCGTTACAACTTCCACGATATGGGCTTTCTCCTTTTCTTTCCTTATCCAGAACTCACGTTACCTACTCTCACCCCTTTTGCAAGAGGTCAACTGTAATACCAAGGCAGTGATGGAAGAAATCAAAGCATGGCAGCATCGTCCTCTGGAGGAGATATATCCGATATTGTGGCTAGATGGCATGAGAATAAAAATCAGAGAGGAAGGACGAGTCACGAATCAGACTCTCTATCTAGCACTGGGAGTGAAGCAGTCCGGTCACAAGGAGGTCTTAGGAATGTGGCTATCCTCGGGAGGAGAGGGGGCAAAATTTTGGTTGTCAGTGCTGAATGAAATCCACCATCGGGGGGTCGAACATATCTGCATAGCTTGTGTGGATGGGTTGAAGGGATTTCCCGCTGCCATTGAAGCGGTGTTCCCAAAAACGAGAGTGCAATTATGTATCGTTCATCTGATACGAAATAGCCTGAAATTCGTTTCTTGGAAAGACCGTAAGTCCGTGGTGTCAGACCTCAAGCCCATTTATCCGGCCGCCACAGTTGCCGAGGCAGAATCTGCCTTAACTGCTTTTGCGGAGCGTTGGGACGGCATCTACCCCACTATTTCCCAGACATGGCTGAATCATTGGGAAAACATCATTCCATTATTTGATTATCCAGCTCCCATCCGTCGCATCATTTACACCACTAATGCCATCGAAGCAGTCAATCGCTCTTTGGGCAAGGTGTGAAAAACCAAGAGCATGTTCCCCCATGCAGATGCTGCCCTGAAATTGCTGTATTTAGCCCTGAAGAATTTGATGAAGAGATGGACGATACCAATACTCCATTGGAAAAGAGCTTTGAGCTATTTTGCCATTGATCATCCAGAGTATTTTCTTCACTAATTTTCTTTGCTTACACAAAATTCTTGACGCTCCCAAGACTTGGCAAAAATCATCAATGGAACAAAACAAAGGTTCTAGACCGGTCATGGGAGAAGGTAGTGGACTGCTTATCAACTTCCACAATATGCACTTTCTCCTTTTTCTTTCTTATCCCGAACTCACGTTAGTTATCCTATTTTTTTTCTTGCTTGGTTGCCTAACGCCCCTTCTCTATATGCTTTTCACTCCGCTTGTCATCTCCTAAGCTTTTTTCCCGAGAAAACAAAACGAATCTTGCTAAATAAAATATTTTCAAATAACAGTTTAAAATCATCGTTAGACAATATCTAAATCCTCACCCCATCTTTGCAACAACTGTTGATAAATTTCCTGCAATGGTTCACTCCAGTCACCACGAACTTTTTGTCGGAAAAGGCGAGCTGTTGAGTACCAAGGACTATCATTTCGCTCAATCTGCCATCGCCAATCTGCATTAAATGGCAGCAATATCCACACAGGTTTGCCCATCGCTCCTGCTAAATGTGCCACAGCTGTATCGACAGTAATAACTAAATCTAGTTGATGAACCACACAAGCCGTATCGTAAAAATCGTTAAGGCGATTGCCTAAATCAAAGACCGTCTGATTATCGACCCATTTATTAATTTGCGCGGCATCTTCACCAACCTGTAAGCTCCAACAAGATAGGCATTGATCTGTAAATAATCCTTGCCAATTTTCCATTATTAATTCTAAAGACAGAGATTTATTGGCATACATACCAGTGTTTTGACGTCCACTTGCCCATACTAAACCTATCTTTTTACGCTTAGAGTGTTGTTCCAGTCTTAATGTATTTGGTATCGAATCAAAAATGCTCAGATAAGAGTCTATGTAAGGAATACCTGTTTCAAGAGGAGCAAGAATACGAGGTAAACTCATTAATGGGATATGTTTTTTATATTGCTCGAAATCATTGTTCGCATCGTTTTGATCAAAAATTTCAACATCAATAGAGAGACATTTTTCAAAGAGTTTGATGAGCGGCAAAAATGTGGCAATCTTCACATCTAATCCTTGCTTTAAAAGTAGCTCAATATATCGAATAAACTGGATCGAATCACCCATACCCTGTTCACCCCAGACCAATAAAGGTTGATTGATAAACTCTCCATTCCACATTTTGGTATTGAGAAATCTAGGTTCTGTGGGATTAAAGCGCCATTCATACTCAATCCATCCTCTAGAAAATTCACCTCTTAAAAGTAAAATCAAACCTAAATTATGGTGACTCTTTACATCATTAGGATCAATAGTAATCACCCGTTCATAAGCCTCGATAGCATCTTGATATCGTCCCAAATCTTGTAAAACCCGCCCTAAATTATACTGAGCTGCGAGATTTCCAGGTTCCGTTTCCACAATCTTTTGATAGAGTTCACGAGCTTGCTCAAAATCAGATAAGCGGTGAAAAGAATTTGCCAGATTATAGAGAGAACAATTATCTTGAGAATTCAGTTTTACTGCCTTTTGAAAGTATTGAACTGCTTCATCTTCTTTATTTTGTTCTGATAATATATTTCCTAATTGATTAGGAATATTTGGATTCTCAGGTTCCAATAGCTGAAATTTTTCTAGATAACCAATTGCTTCATCAAACCGTTTTAATGAGGTCAAGGCAATAGCAAGATTGTTTAAAGTCCCCCCACTTTCTGGATTGAGTTCAAGAACTCTTTGATAAGCTTCCACTGCTCGACTATATTTTTGTTCCAGCAGAAGTACATTCCCTAAATTATAGAAGAGATCTGGATTATATGGCTCTATTTGAGTCGCACGCAGAAAAAGTTCTTGAGAAGCGATGTAGTCTTTCTCTTGTAGATAAGCATTACCTAATGCATTGATTAAAATCAAGTTCTCTGGAGATATATCTAGTCCTTCTAGATAATATTTAATCGCCTCTTCAATATTTTCATTAGCGAGGCAGTCATTACCAAGGGTCAAATATTTACTGGCAGTATTAACTTGCGAAGTATCGAATGAAGATTTGATAGATTTTTCTGAAGGTGTAAGAGAGAAAGATTGAAGAAGCTCTTGGTACACTTCATGCAAAAGATTTGGCCAATCACCATGATGACCTTGGCGAAAAAGTTTAGCAGTAGGATACCAGGGACTATCTAATCGTTCTAACTGCCAACGCCAATCTGCTTTCATAGGCAGTAAAATCCAGAGAGGTTTACCCATTGCACCAGCTAAATGAGCAACAGCTGTATCAACAGTGATCACTAAATCCAACTGTTTCATTAGACAAGCTGTGTCATAGAAATCGGTAATTTTTGGACTTAGGTCAAAAACATTTTCGTAATTCAAAAAAGGCTTGATTTTCTGACTATCTTGACCAACTTGCAAACTCCAGAACGAAATTTCTTGTGAATTTAGTAATGGATTAAAAACATCAAAGAAAAGTTTTGCTGTCGTTGCACGGTTAGCATAGGTCCTATTGACAGCACCACTTGCCCAGACGATACCTACCTTTAATCCTTTATTATTTGGCAATTCCAAATGTTGAGGAATATCTTCGTTGATCTGAAGATACGATTCTATTGGTAAAGTTTCATTGTTTGCATTAAATATATGAGGCAAACTCGTGATCGCAATATGCTGACGATATTCTCCTAAACCACCTTGGTTAATAGGAACAACATCAATCTCTTTTTCTGTCTTCAAACATTTTGCAAACAGTTTGACTAGAGGTTTTGCTGCTGCAATCACAATCCGTTCAACAGATTCTTCTAAAGCAGTAATAAAACGAATGAATTGAATTGAATCTCCAAAGCCTTGTTCAGTCCAGAGTAAGATTTCTGATTTTGCCAGAGTCTCTCCTTGCCACATGGGGTGAGAGCTTGGCATTTGCCAACCCTTTAATCTCCATTCATATTCTTCCCAACCCTCTTTAAAGTTCAGTGTTTGAAGTAAAGCCATTCCCAAATTACAGTGGGTTTCTACATTATTTGGCTCAAGAGCGAGTACTTGGCGATAGGCTTCAATTGCTTCTAGATATCGATTTTCCATCTCTAATGAAAAACCTAGGTTATTTAATGCACTAGTATGGTGAGAGTTTTGTTTAATAATACGATTAAATACATCTATAGCATCTAAATATCTACTTTGCTTCTGTAAAGCACAACCATAGTTATACTGAAAATCAATATTTCCAGGTGCAAGCTGAACGATTTCAAGGTAGGTATCAACAGCTTCTTCTAAATAGTCTGCCTGTAGTAGTGTATTAGCTAAATTATAGGTTAGATCTAATTGTTTAGGTGCAAATTTTAAGGCTTGTCGAAATGCGATGATCGCCTCATCGTATTTTTCGTGAGCTTGAAAAAAATTCCCAAAATTATTATAGAGATTTAAATCACTTATTTCTATCTTAACTAACTGCTTAAAAATTTCCTGAGCAAGTTCAATATCATTAACTTCATTAATCAATTCTGCTAATAGTAAGCAAAGTTGAGTGTTATGAGGAAACAAATTCAACCCTTCTTGGTAAACTTTAATGGCAGCCTGTATATCTCCAGATTGTTTTAATGCATCACCGGATAATAAGTAACCATGCATTACCTCAGGATAAAGTTCAACAACTTGATTAAAATATTTTAGTGACTCTGAATATTCTTCTCGACTTGCAAAAGCTTCACCTAATTTGATCAAAGATTCTTGATTTTTAGGCTGACATTCCAAAGCTTTCTGTAAGTAGATGATCGCCCCATCAATACGATTTACCTCTAAAAAAGCTCCTCCTAAATTCTGAAAGAAGGATGCTTCTTGATTTGCTGCAAGAATTAATAGATCTAAATGCTGATTTTCGAATACTGAGTTGGCAAAACTCTCTAGGAGCAACTCTCCACATAACTGTTCATAAATAGCATCAAAGACAGTTTGCCAATCGCCATGTTCAGGCTGACGAAAAAGTTGCATAGTCGGATACCAAGGACTATCTTTCCTCTCTAGCATCCAGCGCCAATCAGGCAAATAAGGCAGCATTAACCAGACTGGTTTTCCCAAAGCGCCAGCTAAGTGAGCTACGGCTGTATCGATCGTAATAATCAAATCCAACTGTTCAATGATACAGGCCGTATCATAAAAATCAGTCAGAATTGGACTGACATCAAAAATACCTTTATTTCCCAGCCAAGGCTCAATATAAGCGGAGTCTTCGCCAACCTGCAAACTCCAGAAAGTGATTTGTTCTTCTTCAAGTAGATCCTGCTGAGTTCTGAGAAAAACATCTAACTCAATGGATTTATTTTTGTACATTGAAGTGTTACTGACGCTACTTCCCCAAACAATGCCTATTTTCTTATTTTTTGTTTTTGGCAATGTGAGTTGTGGTGCAATAAACTGTGGTGCTTTGAGATAGGGATTCTGATCAGGAATTGAAGCTGAGGTTGTTTTGAAAATTCTTGCCAAACTCATCAAAGAAGCATGAGCAGTATATTGCTGTATATCCTTAATTTCCAATTGGTCAATTACAGAAATAGACGAATCCAAACACTCTTGAAATAGCTTTACCAGAGGTGATCGCGTTGAGACTGTTACTTTTATCTCTAAATCCTTACAGATGGAAATGTAACGAGCAAATTGGATTGTGTCACCAAAACCTTGTTCACTCCAGAGTAAAAGGTGAGTATTTTTATCGACTGCACCTGTCCACATCGGTGAACCTAACAGTTTACAACTGGAGTAATTCGGATCGAATCGCCATTCATAGGCTTCCCATCCTTCTGCATATTGCTCACTCAGTAATAAAACCCAGCTTAAATTGAAATGTGCACTCTGATTTTCTGGATCTTTCTCTAATACTTCTCGATAATATTGGATTGCCTCGGTAATTTCTTTATCTTGCTGGAGTGCATTAGCTAAATTGTATTTAAAGTCTATAGTATCGGGGCTTAATTGAATTGCCTTACGGAAATGGGCGATCGCCTCATCAAAGTTTTGTTCTGCTTGATAAGCGTTACCAAGATGATTCCATGCTTCCGCATCTTCAGGTGCAAAATCTAGAATAGCTCGGAAAGCAGATCTTGCCTCTGTATAAGCATTGATACCTAAATATGAATGACCTAAATTATTTAAAATCCCTCTATCTTTCGGGTTGATTTCTAGTCCAGTCTCATAGGTAGCGATCGCCTCTTGATAGTTACTATCTAATAAATAAGTATTCCCGAGATTAAAATATAAAGCTGTCGCGTCGGGTCTTAATTCGAGAGCTTCCTCAAAAACGGCAACAGCTTCACTAAATTGCTGATTATTCTGTAAAACTGTTCCCAGCTTATTAAGCAGATCAATATTATGGGGTTCCTGTTTTAATGCTTGTCGATACTCCCAAATAGCACCAATTAAGTTTCCTTGACTTTGATGAACATCACCCTTTTCAATATGGCTTTGAGCAGAATTCAAAATATCTTTTATGACTTTCAATGGTAGATTTTCAATAGCCTGATTATCCAGAGTTTGTGCAATAATTTCAGGCAGATTAACTTCACCAGAAACTAATTTCTGAAGCTGGGCACTAATATCTTCAAAAACACTCTGCCAATCATCAAAGTCAGGCTGCCTAAATAATTGAACAGTGGGATACCAAGGACTATCTGTTCGCTCCAATAACCAACGCCAATCTGAAACTTTTGGCAGCAAAATCCAAGTTAGTTTGCCCATAGCTCCAGCCAAGTGGGCAACAGCAGTATCTACCGAAATCACTAAATCCAACTGTGAAATAATTGCAGCAGTATCAGAAAAATCACCAATCTTTTCACTTAAATCAATAATATTTTCGCCATCTGACCAATCCCGAATCTGCTTTGCATCATCACCCACTTGCAAGCTATAAAAGGCGACTTTCTCTGAAGCAATTACATCTCCTTGAGCCTCGATAAACTCATCGATATTGATCGATTTGGAAGCGTACCACCTTGTTACAAGATTGCCGCTCGACCAAACCAAGCCAATTTTTATTTTTTTAGTATTGCCAAGCTGCAGTTTTTGTGTGGTTTCTGGTGGAGCAGATATATAGGGAATATTGTTAGGAGTAGAAGCCGAATCCGTCTGAAAAAGCCTGGGCAAACTCATCAAAGATGTGTGATGCTGAAATTGACTTAAGGTCGCACTATTTTGATCTATAACCTCAATATCTTCGGGCAAAGAATCTCTAAAAAGCTTCACTAATAAAGGTCTTGTTGCCACTGTAACCTTGATACCTTTTGACTTTACTAGCAGTGCGTAACGGACAAACTGAATCGCATCTCCGAAGCCCTGCTCACTCCACAGCAATAAGGGCTCTTGTGCTGAAAGATTTTCTCCCTGCCATACATTTTGATTGAGTCCAAGGGGAATACAGGTTGGTTGTTTTAAAAAACGCCATTCATGTTCTTGCCACCCTTCCGCAAATTCACCATTAAGCAACAGCAATAAGGCAAGATTAAGGTGATATTCAGGATTGTTTTTTTCTGTTTGAATTGCTTGTCTATAGCATTGAATTGCCGAATCAAATTCGCCATATTCTTTGAGAACATTAGCGTAATTATTTAAGAGTCCCGGATGTCTTGGATGAGTCTCTAAAATTTTTTTGTAATGTTGAATAGCATCTTTATAGTCGCCTTTTTCATGCAAAACCATCCCTACATGTATTTTGGCATCAAGGCGATTTGGATCTATTGCTAAGACTTTCTTAAAAGTGGCGATCGCCTGTTCATATTGATCAAGACCAAGCAGAGCGTGACCTAAATTATTATGGAAGTTGGCGTTCCGAGGCTCAAGCTTTAAAGCGATATTATATGCTTCTACGGCAAGCTGATATTGATTATTCAGCAGATACGCATTACCGATGTTAAAGTGAGCATCAACATAGTTTTCATCAAGTTGAATAGCTCTTTGAAATGCCTCAATCGCCTGTGGCATATCGCCTAAGGCTTGCCAATTATTACCAAGGAAAGAATAATATTTAGCTTCCTTTGAATTGAGTTCAATCGCCGTTTTCAGCGCTTTTATTGCTAGGGCTGGCTGTGAATCCTGGCCGAGTGATGCACCGTATAAAAAATGAAACTCGCTATTATTGGGTTGACTGCGAACAAGCTGCTCGAAGGTCTGAGTCGCTCGTTTAAAATCGTGCTGATTATATTGAGCAATTCCTTGATTGCAGAGGGCCGAAATTTGTTGTGAGCTCGCCCCCATATTGGCAGATTTTGGCGTGAAAGCTTTGGACTTAGCTTGATTTCGAGAACGAGATTTCTTTTTACGGGATTTGCTCATCGGCGGCTTAGCTCAGCTTTATTACAGCAGTGATGGTGACACAAATCATCAACTATCAACTCCCTTTATACAACAACTGTCCTACCATTTCGAGCGCTGGACTATTCGCAATCAAATGAATTGAAGTGCTTCAGCAGAGAATAATGTCACAAGAAATTCAGGCGACCAAAAATTCAGGCAAGTTTCAAAATTAGCCGCGAGATTGGATTACGTAGCCACACTGATGTTCGCCTTCATTAATCCATTGCGTGCGTTCCACTTTGCAATCGGGCAAAATTGCCTCAAACATTTCGAGCTCATTCCCACAAACAACAGGAAAGGACTCAGCAACTTCGGCGATCGCACAATGATGTTCCATCAAGAAAAAACCTTGTCGGCCATGCTCTTCCGCAGGTTTAATTTCAGCCATATAACCTTCAGCCTGTCGTAACCCAACTAATTTTTTTAACCGCTGCGCCAATGTTCCATCTCCGAGGCGATCGCGGTACTCTTGAGCCTTTTTTTGCCACTGCCTACGCAAAATTATTTCGACTTGCTCTTCCCCAGCCGTTTCCACCACCGCATCCAGAAAAGACACCGCAAAATCCCCATGGCGATTGGGAAAGCGATCGCGGCCTGCTCGACTTAACCCGTAGAAAAAATTTGGTCGTCCCTTACCTGCTCGCTGCGCCTTATGCTCAATCAACCCCTCAGACTCCAAGTCCTTAAGATGACGTCGTACTGCCTGGGGGCTAATCTGTAGCGACTCCGCCAGTTGCACAGCCTTCACTTGACCATGCTTTAATAAATGGTTCAGAATATCTTGCTTAGTTGAACGAGTTTCGGAAATAGTCATAGATCCAGCGATCAGCAAAATAGATTTCAGTAGGTTTGACAACTTTTTTGTTGTTAAAGTACCTTAGAATAAATTAAAGCAACACATTTGTTGTTTTAATCATCATAATCGCGTTTCTCCATTTGGACAACGCCGATGGTCAGAAGAGCATTTTTATTTGACTGCTCTTACGAAAGCATTACCCAATACGTCAACGAGAAACTCCCTAGCAATGAGCGCGACTGTCAAAACCCTTGTCAATCAGCCATACAAGTACGGTTTCGTCACAGATATCGAGACCGAAAAAATTCCCCGTGGATTAAGCGAAGATGTGATTCGCCTTATTTCCGCGAAGAAAAAAGAACCGGAATTCATGCTGGAGTTTCGCCTCAAAGCTTATCGTCAGTGGAAAAATATGACGGAGCCAAAGTGGGCTCACGTTAACTATCCGCCCATCGACTACCAAGACATCGTTTACTACTCTGCGCCGAAGAAAGATATTAAGAAAGCAGAGAGTCTTGATGAGATTGATCCTGCTCTCCTTGAGACCTTTGAGAAGCTTGGTATTCCTCTTGATGAGCAAAAGCGTTTATCAAATGTCGCCGTCGATGCAGTATTCGATAGTGTTTCTATCGCGACAACCTTCAAGAAAGATCTTGCAAAATATGGTGTAATCTTCTGTTCCATTTCAGAAGCGTTAGAAGAGCATCCTGAGCTTGTCAAAAAATACTTGGGCACTGTTGTCCCCACCGCAGACAACTATTTCACCGCACTAAATTCAGCTGTCTTTAGTGATGGCTCGTTCGTTTATATTCCTAAGGGTGTTAAATGTCCGATGGAATTGTCCACCTATTTCCGGATTAATGATGGTGATTCGGGGCAGTTTGAGCGGACGTTAATCATTGCTGAGGAAGGTGCTTCGGTTAGTTATCTCGAAGGCTGTACAGCGCCGATGTTTGATACAAATCAGCTCCATGCAGCCGTGGTTGAATTGGTGGCCCTCGATAATGCGGACATCAAATATTCCACAGTACAAAACTGGTTTGCTGGCGACGAAAACGGTAAAGGTGGTATCTACAACTTCGTAACGAAACGTGGTTTATGTAAGGGGGTCAACTCAAAAATCTCTTGGACACAGGTGGAAACAGGTTCTGCAATTACTTGGAAATATCCAAGTTGTGTATTACTTGGTGATAATTCTGTCGGTGAGTTTTATTCCATCGCGCTAACGAATAATCTACAACAGGCCGACACTGGCACGAAGATGATCCATGTGGGTAAAAACACCCGCAGCACCATTATCTCCAAAGGTATTTCTGCTGGTAAGTCCAAAAATAGCTACCGTGGCTTGGTGAAAATGAATCCTAAAGCTGACGGTGCGCGTAACTATTCTCAGTGTGACTCGATGTTGATCGGCGATCGCGCGGAAGCAAATACCTTCCCTTATATTCAAGTGGATAACAAAAACGCCAAGGTAGAGCATGAAGCTTCGACGGCGAAAATTGGCGAGGAGCAGCTTTTCTACTTTGCGCAACGAGGCATTTCTGAAGAAGATGCCATTTCGATGCTAGTCAGTGGCTTCTGTAAGGATGTCCTCAGCGAATTACCAATGGAGTTCGCGGCAGAAGCTGATAAACTTTTGAGCTTGAAGCTAGAAGGTACTGTCGGGTAAGTCTGTAACGAATCGACTTAAACGGAAGGAAACGTATCAATTGTATTTGTGAGTTGTTGAGGAGCCTTTATTAGGTAATGAGTGACGTTATTTTATCGATTAAAAATCTGACTGCGACTGTGGATGGTCAGCAAATCCTGAAAGGGGTAGACCTCGAAATTAAAGCGGGCGAAATCCACGCAATTATGGGTCGTAACGGTTCTGGCAAAAGCACACTTTCCAAGATTATTGCGGGTCATCCTGAGTATGAAGTGACAGGTGGTGAAATCATCTATAAGGGTGAAAATCTTTTAGAGAAGGAAGCTGAAGAGCGATCGCTGGATGGTATTTTTCTAGCGTTTCAGTATCCTCTTGAAATCCCCGGCGTGAGTAATCTTGATTTTTTGCGGGTTGCCTACAACGCAAAGCTCAAGCATCAAGGCAAGGAAGAAATCGATGCGTTTGATTTTGAGGATCTCGTCGAGGAAAAACTCGACGTGGTCAAGATGAACCCCAGTTTTCTGGAACGTAGTCTCAATGAGGGTTTTTCTGGTGGTGAGAAAAAGCGTAATGAAATTCTTCAGATGGCGCTTTTAGAACCGAGTCTTGGGATTCTTGACGAGATTGATTCTGGTCTGGATATCGACGCGTTGCGAATAGTTTCTGAGGGCGTCAATTTTCTCGCGAATAGTGAAAATGCATTCCTTCTCATTACCCACTATCAAAGACTACTGAATTACATTACGCCGCAATTTGTGCATGTGATGTATGACGGTCGGATCGTAAAGAGTGGTGGTAAGGAATTAGCACTTCAACTGGAAGAAACAGGTTATGATTTCCTCGACCAAGAACTTACGACAGGGGCTGTGTAATTGTTATGGCAAAAGGTGAACAGGCGATCGCCTCCTTTGACAACCCCATCACAATGCTTGATTTGTCTCTCTCCCCTCTTTTGCAGCTTGCAGAGACAAATAAAACAGTCTTTAACCAAGGCAGTACAGGTTGGCTAAAGGAATTGCGAACACAGGGTGCCTACAAAGTTTCCCACGCAATATTTCCGACTAAACGCGATGAAGATTGGCGAGTTACTGATATCTCAACCCTCAGGGCAACGAGATTTTTAAATGCGAAAACTTACGAACTCGATGCCGCAGATATCGCTACTGAGCTTGTCGGAGAAGCGATTCATCAATTGGTCTTTGTCAATGGTAAATTTTCTGCTGAGCTTTCCAATACAGAAGAGCTTCCAGAAGGTTTGTTCGTTGGCAATTTAGCGCAGTTATCCGCGGATCAGGCTGAAGAACTAATCAAATATATCGGTGTCCATAGCCGTGAGCGGGATGTTTTTGCCGCACTTAATAATGCCGGTTTTCATGATGTGGCGATTATCTGGGCTGAAAAAAATGTTGTGGTCGAAGCACCGATTCAGGTGTTATTTGTCAACCAAGCAGCTGGGCGACCTACGGCAATGCAAACAAGATGTTTGGCGATCGCCTCTCCATCCTCTAGCTTTAGCCTTATTGAGCAATATGTTGGTCGGGGTAGCGGTGAGCAGACCTATTTCAACAACGCATTAACTGAAATTTTTGTTCAGGAAAATGCGGAGATCAAACATGTGCGAGTGCAACAGGAAATCCCCAATGCCACCCACATCAGCAATACGATTGTTGGCCAATCCCAACACAGCCGTTACAGCATCACAGAAGTAAATCTGGGCGGCAAACTCAGTCGCCATAGCCTCACTATCCATCAGGAAGGGGTACAAACAGAAACCAACCTTAAGGGCTTAGCGATATTAGACGGTGAACAGGTTTGTGATACCCACAGTGATGTTCAGCTCAACTTCCCCCATGGCACTGTCGATCAACTCCATAAATGTATTGTTGATGATTCCGCCCGCTCTGTCTTTAATGGCCGAGTTTGTGTCCCTCAAAATGCCCAGATGACTAATGCAGCTCAGCTAAATCGCAATTTGCTGTTGTCCTCAAAAGCGCGGGTAGATACGAAGCCTGAATTAGAAATCACTGCGGACAATGTGAAATGTGCCCACGGTGCAACAGTGAGTCAACTTGAGGCCGATGAAATCTTTTATCTAAGGAGTCGTGGACTGGATGAGAATGCCGCTCGCTATCTCCTAGTTGATGCTTTCGCTACTGAAATTTTGGCGGCGATCACCATCCCATCATTACGAGAAAAAATTTCTAAACAAGTGCGTATCCAAGACAGCTAGGTGGCGCTAGCATAAGTGGATTCTATCTACCAAAAGCAAAAAATCATGATGACTAATACCATCAAACTCGCTCTGGTTAGTACCCTCACCACCCTTGCTTTTCCGGCAGCGGCGATCGCCGGTAGCGTAACCGTTACCATCAACCTCACCAGTACCCAAGGCATCGGCCCCGAAGTAGGCAAAATCACCTTAGAAGATACAGGCTATGGTCTAATCCTCACTCCTGATCTAGAAAATATTGTGCCCGGAGCTCATGGCTTTCATGTCCATAAAAACCCTAGCTGTGAACCCGCAGAAAAGAATGGCACGATTGTCCCTGGTTTAGCCGCTGGCGGACATTATGATCCTCTCAATAGTGGTTACCATGGTGGCCCCTATGAAGATGGTCACTTAGGAGATCTGCCTCCTCTTTATGCCGATAAAGATGGTAACAGCACCATACCTGTCCTTGCACCACGCCTGAATGTGGCAAATGTTCTCGGTCGTTCACTGATGATCCATTTCCACGGTGATAACTTCTCCGACGATCCGAAACCTCTCGGTGGTGGTGGTCCACGACTTGCTTGTGGTGTAATCCCTGCGACCATACCCGCTTCCTAACCAACCCTTTCTTCCCTACAGAGATGTAATCCCATGATTGTGATGCCAACAAAATCTTTAGCTGCTGAAGTCAGAGATGATTTTCCCATCCTGAACCAAGAGGTGCATGGCAAGCCCCTTATCTATTTTGATAATGCGGCGACATCCCAAAAACCTCAGGCAGTCCTAGATGCGTTGATGCATTACTACACCAGTGATAATGCCAATGTCCATCGTGGGATTCACTCCCTCAGTTCCCGAGCCACAGATGCTTATGAAGGAGCACGGGATAAGGTGGCCAAGTTTATTAATGCCACTAGTCGAGACGAAATTGTTTACACCCGCAATGCTAGTGAAGCGATTAATATTGTTGCCTATACGTGGGGTTTAGCGAATTTAACCGCTGGGGATGAGATTATCCTCTCGGTTATGGAACACCACAGCAACATTGTGCCTTGGCAAATGATCGCTGAGAAAACTGAGGCTGTTTTGAAATATGTGCAGCTGACCAACGAAGAGGCTTTTGATTTTGAGCACTATGAAAGTTTGCTCTCAGAACGAACAAAGCTGGTTTCTGTTGTCCACGTTTCTAATACTCTCGGCAATATCAATCCGGTTGAAGCGATTATTAAATCAGCCCGTCGTTTTGATGCAAAGGTTTTGATTGATGCCTGCCAAAGTTTGCCCCACATGCCTATCGATGTGCAGGCCATGGATTGTGACTGGCTTGTCGGTTCTGGCCACAAAATGTGTGCCACGACCGGGATTGGTTTCCTCTACGGCAAAAAGGAGATCCTAGAAGCGATGCCGCCTTTCCTCGGTGGTGGCGAAATGATCTCGGAAGTTTATTTTGATCATTCAACCTATGGTGAGCTGCCCCACAAGTTTGAGGCTGGTACTCCTGCAATTGGTGAGGCGATCGCCCTCGGTGCAGCAGTGGACTATTTATCTGGCATTGGGATGGAGCGCATTCAAACCTACGAAGCAGAATTAACTGCTTACCTATTTAAAAAATTAGCGGATATACCCAAGCTTAAAATCTATGGCCAACAGCCTGACAGTAAAGGTCATGGCAGAGCAGCCTTAGCAGCCTTTAATGTTGAGGGTATTCACGCCAATGATTTAGCAACATTGCTCGATCATGAAGGAGTCGCTATTCGCTCCGGACACCATTGTACTCAGCCTTTACACCGTTTATTTGAAGCATCTGGTAGCGCTCGCGCGAGTCTCTATTTCTACAATACTTTCGCTGAAATTGATTCTTTTGTGGCAGCACTCAAAGAAACAATCGACTTTTTTACGAGTATGGCTGAGTAACTCCTCAAAATTTCATCGAGCATAAAAAATCAAACACAAAAAAGGGGAGGCGATCGCCTTCCTCTTTTTTTAGACTTAATCCCTTATTTATTTTTAGAAGATCTACGTCTTTGTTGGTTTGCTGATGAGGATGAGCGACGACGCTGCTGTTGGGTATTTCCTCCTCCAGCACTCCGCTTTTTCTGCCTCGTTGCAGATTGAGAACGCGTTCGGGAGGATGGACGAGGGGGACGAGCAGTTTGCGTCCGGAAACTAACATTACCACCTTCCTCAGATTGCCTTAACACAAGCAATGGGGTCGGTTTTGCCTTTTGATCCCATTCCAAAACGGCGACTCTCCCTTGTACACTGGGTTGCCAATTTTCTTGATCTTCAGAAGGATTGAGAAACGTTTTGATGCAAGCGATAATCTGCTCAACTGTACTACTGGAAGATTGAGTAGGTAGTTTTGTGAGTTTAATATGAACCCGAAACAGAACACCTTTAGCACGCTTGCCCTGACCATCATCCGTCTCATAGTGGACATCAAACATTTCATCCACTTGTCGTCCACCAGTTGCAGCAATTCCCACGGTCGCAATATCAGCAGTACTTGGACGCAGAGCAACGCTAATAATTTGCTTGACTTTGACCTGCATCTGGTTCACGATCGCCGAATTAAACATCCCCTCTTCCATCCGCATCCGGAGGTAGTCGAGGTTAAAGTCACGCGAATGCACCAAGTCTGGATTTGTTTCCATTTTCTTGATGGTCGTGAGAGCAAGTTTTAGCTTTTTTTTGAGATCGCGAATTTTGTAACGATCCAGTTTTGTTGCTTTCTCATGCTTTTCAACTAGCGATTTGTTGTAGATGAATAAGCCCACAGAGCTTAGAAAAAAGATCAGTGTAAAAATCATCCATAACGTTGACCCAGACCCTGCAGTTTCTTCGGTTGGGGGAGGTGTTGGTTGTTGCTGGGCAATAACGGGTTGAACCGTAACCAAGGTGTGGGACATGAGATGGAACCTACAGGTAGGTAAAAAGTAAGAGCCTATGGCGTTTTGGGTCGATACGCAGCCATTAACAGGTTAGCAATTGGCGTGACGAAATAAATTGTTTTTGCTAAAAATGCTGCAAAAAGTTAAGGGAGTTGTCCAGGGGTCTTGACCTGTCTAATTACGCCAACGGGCGCGGTAAGAACGGGCATCGATGTGACCAAGGTTTGGGAAGCTGCGATAACGTCCTAATCCACCAGGCCACCAAGGGTCTAATGTCCAATAAATCTGGTTGCCGGACAAACCACTCACCACAAAATCAATGGCATCACCTACAATATGGCGACTATTTGTTGCACCACCAACGGCTCTATTAATGGCAGGGGGACGGTACCAACTGGTGACAATCATCGGACGGCCAAGGCGATCGCGGGCTTGCTGGGCAAGTTTTGCAATCCGAATCATGGCATCAACGGTGGATTGACTGGTTGGGGAACGTTTACCGCCATGGGTTGCTTCTAACCAAGTGAAACTGCCATTTGGGATAATTGAAAGGTTGAGGTTGGCGCGAACGGTGGCCGGCGTCCAGCGACTTGGGCGTTGTGGGACAACAACAGTAATTGGCTTAACAGGTTCGACAACCTTTTTTGGCTCAACCACAATTCGTTTCAGGTCTTCAGTCAAATCGGCGATCGCCTGTTCGCGGTTGGGAAGTTCTCGCCAAAGTTGTACCGCTCGAATAAGGGCATCCCGTTGATGATCCTTATCCTGGTATGAACCCGGCACCCGCTTGATAAACGACACAAGCTCTTGGTCAATTTTCCGCGCTAATTCACGCATCGCTTCGACACTACTACTAGCGGCCTGCAATTGCGCTGGCTCTACCCCTAAACTCGACAAAACATTTTGCCGCGAATTCAACTGGCGCCAAAGTCGCAACGCCTCAGTTAAAGAGTTTCTTTGGCTACCCTTACCCGCATAATATTGCGCGGCATTTTTCACAAATTCCATGATGGCAGGGTCTAAAACGCCTAAATCTTCAGCACTAAAATCTTCTTTGTCGAGTGCTGCGATCGTTGCCTCGCGGGATTCCATTTGTCGCCAGAGCTGAACAAATCGAATCAAGGCCTCACGTTGGTGGGGATAGCCACCATAATTTGGAGAAACTCGCTGAATAAAATGTTTGAGCAATAGATCCAGTTCTGTTTCGTCGATTACTTCAGCATCGAGGTCTGTACCTTTTACCAAGGATTCGATCACAGCATCATGGCTATCCAGCTTCCGCCAAATGCGTACTGTTTCGAGCATGCCTTCCCGTTGGTGAGGAAGTCCTTGGTAATATTGCCCGACTCGTTCAACAAATTGCACGAGGGATTGGTCAAGGCGACCGAGGTTTTTCGGGAGGTCTGCGCCATCATAATCGGTCTGAATGTCATCGATATAAGCTTTTTTAAGTGCTTCGAAGTCACTCACATCGAGGCGACCCACATTTTTTTCGGTGGTTCTGGGGATATAACCTTTTGCAATGCGCTCTAGGAAAATATTGCTGTATCGTCCTTCTGCTCCATCCCAGAGATCGCCACCTTTCCAACCTTGTTCAATTAATGCATCGGTGAGGGCACGAATGGTATTCGCCGCATATTGGGTCTGTTCGGCAAAGGTATCCAGCTCGATGGGAATAACCTGGTTAGCTGGGGTGATGCCCAAGCCCGTGTTGCCATCGGCAAGGTTTGGGGTACGGTGCACTGCGTAGAGTGCCGCCAAAATAGGTTTGTGGATGCCGACCCGTGCTGCCTCGATTAGATAATCGTAGTTTCTTTGCTCTGGATTGAGTTGACTCATGGGAGATGAAGCAATAAGGCGTTTTTTCGAGGAATTGACGTATTGGTAGTCAATATCGTCATTGGATTGATTCTAGCTTAGATCTCTGTAGCGCAATGCAACCTTGTCTTGGTTCGTAAAGCTTCGGGAAATGGGTCAGAATAATGGTTCTGTTTGGCGATCGCCCAAGCGTCTCAAACGATTAATTTATCGCGACAGATTTTTAGGATTTTATGGCTATATCTCCCTCTCAATCTCCCGATGAGCATTCTTGGTCGGTGCAAGACAGCGAAAGACTCTACCAAATCCAGGGCTGGGGAGAACCTTATTTTGGGATTAATGCAGCGGGTCATGTGCAGGTTGCGCCGACGGGAGAAGCGGAGCATGGGGTTGATCTATTTGAACTCGTGGAAAAGTTGAAAAACCAAGGTATTCAATTGCCTTGTTTGTTGCGGTTTCCAGATATTTTGAGTGATCGCCTCAAGCGTTTAAATGAGTGTTTTGCGCAGGCGATCGCCCGTTATGGCTACGAAGGAGAGTACCAGGGAGTTTATCCAATTAAATGCAATCAACATCGCCCAGTAGTCGAAGCGCTATTGGAGGCGGGACAACCTTATCGCTTTGGATTAGAGGTGGGGTCAAAGCCGGAATTGATGATTGCGATCGCCATGTTAGAGCCAACATCCGATCATCAGCCCCTTTTGATTTGCAATGGTTATAAAGATCGTGACTATATTGAAACCGCTCTCCTCGCCACGCAGTTAGGACATCGCGCCCTCATCGTGATTGAGCAACCGGAAGAATTGGATTTAACGCTTTCCGCCAGTCAAGCATTAGAGATTCGTCCCGCGTTAGGCATTCGGGCAAAGTTAGCGAGCCAAGGGATTGGGCGATGGGGCAGTTCGTCTGGCGATCGCGCCAAATTTGGATTGACAGTGCCTCAGATTTTGCAAATTGTGCAGACTTTACGGGACAAAAATTCCTTAGATTGTTTGCAACTATTGCACTACCATATCGGCTCACAACTCTCATCCATTGGGGTAATAAAAGCTGCAATTCGAGAAGCATCACAGATTTATGCGGAGTTGGTTTTACTAGGGGCGAATGTCAAATATCTGGATGTGGGAGGCGGTCTAGCAGTGGATTACAGCGGCTCAAAAAATAATGTGCCAGCCTCAAAAAATTACAACATGCAGAACTATGCCAATGACATTGTGGCGACGGTAAAGGATAGTTGTGATGAAAAACAAGTACCTGCGCCAACTCTCGTCAGTGAAAGTGGCAGGGCGATCGCCTCGCACCAAAGCATTTTAATTTTTGACATCCTCAGCAGCAGCGATATCACGCCAACTTTGCCGCCCGAACCTAGCCATCGCGAACATTTAGTGATCCGTAACCTGCGGGAAACCTACGATTTCATTACACTCGAAAATTACCAAGAGACTTATCACGATGCGATGCAGTTCAAAGAAGAGGCCATTAGCTTATTTAGTCTCGGTTATCTAACTCTCGGCGATCGCGGCACTGCGGAACAATTGTATTGGTGTTGCTGCGAAAAGATTTTTCAGATTATGCAAACTGCTGTCAGCATCCCTACAGATCTGCAAGATCTTTGGCAAAACATGGCCACTATTTACTATGGCAATCTATCAATTTTTCAATCCATTCCTGATAGTTGGGCGATCAATCAACTCTTTCCAATAATGCCGATTCATCGTCTCGACAAAAGGCCTAACCGACGAGGAATTATTGCTGATTTAACTTGTGATAGTGATGGTCGTTTCAATCAATTTATTGATATTAAAACAAAACATAAAAATCTCCTTGAATTACATCCTCTAAACGACAAGCCCTATTACATCGGCTTATTTCTTATGGGTGCGTATCAAGACATCATGGGTAATTTTCACAATCTATTTGGTCGAACAAATGCTGTTCAAGTTCGCCTAACAGAGAAAGGTCACAGCATAGATTCAATGACTCAAGGAAGTACAGTTGAAAATATTTTAGAGACAGTGCAATACAAGCATCAAGAACTTTTAGAAAAAATCAAAACTCAAGTAGACTCAGCTGCGAATAGACAAAAAATCAATATCGAACAAGCGCAGTATTTAATTGATCGCTACGAAAATAATCTTAAAGGTTATACCTATTTGAATTAAGCGTACCTAAATCTCACAGAGAAATAACTTTATGCTCATCTTGAAAAGCCTCGAATTCTCGGGCTTCTTTTGTAATCATTTGACATAGTTCTTCTAAAGGTAAATCATTTTCATCTTTTCCAAAAGGGTCTTCAATTTCTTCGGCGATCGCCTCCACTCCAAACAAGACAAAAGCAACTAAAAGCGTGATTGGAATTGTGCCCCACAGCAATGTTTCCACCAAACCAAAGGGTAAAAAGAAACAATAAAGCAAAATGAATTTCCGCAGAAAAATTGTGTAGGCAAATGGCAAAGGTGTATTGAAAATACGCTCGCAGGTGGTGATGCCATTCGTGAGAGCTGCGAATTTCTCCTGAATAGAAATTTTTTCAGGAATGGACAACTGTTTTTGAGCAGAAATGTTGAGCCATTGCAAAATCAGCATAGGCGCATGGGCAGATTTTGTAATCTTCTCAAACTCCGCTATTGCCAATACTTGCTCAAATTGCTCAACCTGAAAATCTTGGCGAAGATGGGATTTCGTGGCGATCGCCAGCGCGACTAGCCAACCCATCATCACAGAACGTGGCTTGCTATTCTCTGGTTGCAACAACTCAGCTGCATGAAGTTCCCGTAGTAAATTACAGATATTCGCGATAATCTCGTCCCAAGCCTTACGTCCTTCCCAAAATCTTTCGTACGCAGTATTTGTGCGAAACACGAGCAGTAAACCCAAAATGAGATTGAGCGCCACATTCTCCATCAGATATTGGCAGAAATCCCACGGCAACTCAGGCTGGGCTTGATATAAAAAATTCACCCCAATGGCCAATGCCCCAAACACAAGAGCACGGGGCAAAACCACTCCAAAAACACTGCCCCGTAAGCTCAGCGATTTCAGTAACCATTGAAATTGACGTTCAATCATCAGTGAATCCCAAGCAATGGGTCTTAGATAAAGACTTTATCCATTTACAACATGAATTTGGGAAGGCAGGAGACGATCCATCCAAAACTCAAAGAATTCACGATTTTCTTGCTGCTTTTCGAGAGTATCGGGTCCGATGCCATTAGGGACAAGCCCCATTAAGGCTGCGCTGGTTACACAAAACATCGACTTTTGGAAAGTCTTACAGATTTTCACGCGGATATCCTGTTCACTCCGCCCTGTTTCCTTGTAATAGTCCATCAGATAATCAGGCAGGAAATGACGCATATCTTGCATCAATAATGTTGGCGGAATGCCCGAACCACCAACGGGAAGCGGATCTGCATATAGTGCACCGTAAGTAAACGTTGATTGGTCAGGGGAAATCTGTGATGCTTGGGCATTAAAGGAAATCGTGCCGGCAAAAGGAGTGCCTCTGAAAAAGATTGCTTCAACGTAGGGCACACCTGTATCCATCAAAAATGTAATCCCTGCCGATTCTGGGATGAGGTCAAATTTTTCACCTCGAATATCAACGCTATAGGTGATAGGTTTTGCGGCATCAGCAACCAAGCCTGCGAGAACATGTTGGGTGACATCGGAGGTGGTTTTAATTTCACCTGCATCATAACGATCACTCAAGGTGATGAACATATCGCTCATCACTCGCCAGAACTGTCCGAGTCCTGTGTAATAGGCCATCACACGGGTTTGCTCTAGCAAATAGTCGGGGAAGAGTTTATTTAACCCCAACATTAAGGGGTTATTTTTCCAACGCGCGGCGATCGCCTTACGAGCAGCCTCTTCAAATTCCGGCGTATCGACATAGGCATCCAGACCACCACCCCCATGCCAAAACATCGATTTCATGCAATATTCCGCATATTCATAGTTAATGCGGTCATGCCACCAAAATTGACCCAGACGACCCGGTGTCACCTTTCCGTTGAAGTATTTGAAGAAAGGAAATAAATTTAAAAACTGGTGCTCAGCAATGTAGTTCAAATTATTGGAGTAGGCATCCAAAACCACCCCATAACTCTTCAGAATTCCAACCACTTCCATCACCCGAAGATCAGAGTGAATGAGCATAGGTAAACCCTGCTCCAGTTGATGGATATATTTAGCGAGGGGATGACGGGAAGGCTCTAAAGCGGTGACCATGGCAATGTTTTCTCTAGTAAAACAAGTTTTTATAAAGGAGGAATGATGATAAAAGTTATGGTTCTATTTTAAAGAAATTTCGGTAGTGATCGGTGTTGCAACCAAAGCCGCTGTTGTCGGTGTCGCCAACGCAGCAGTATCAGCTTCACTCCAACGAATCATCCACTGAGGTTGGAGGCCAAAAACAAAGAGTAAAATCACCAAGACAACGGCAGGAGCTTGCTCTGACCAATTGACAGGATCCATCTCGGCCAATTCTGGGGTTAACCGTCCAAAGAAAACCTTATTAATCATCAGCAGGAAGTAAACCGCCGTCAAACCCGTACCAACAAGGCACAGCAGAGTGGGAATAGGATAGCTGGATAAACTGCCTCGGAAAATCAAAAATTCAGCGACAAAACCAGCCATTCCGGGTAAACCTGCGCTGGCCATCACCCCTAAAATCATTAGACTACCCGCCAGAGGTAAGCCACGTTCTGGGTTGAGAAGACCACGTAGATATTCCACATCGCGACTGCCAGTTTTCTTATAGACAATTCCCACAAGTGAGAAGAGTAAACCAGAAATCAAACCGTGGCTAATCATCTGCACTTCAGCGGCAGCAAGGCTTAGAGGGGTTGCAGCGGCAGCAGCTAACAGAATAAAGGCCATATGGGCGATCGATGAATAGGCAACAACCTTTTTCATATCTTTTTGGGCGATCGCACAGGAGGCACCATACAACGCGCTAACGGAAGCCCAGATCGCTAACCAAGGCGCATAAACAGCCCAAGCATCTGGGAATAAACCAATACCAAATCTCAAAAGACCATAAGTTCCCAGCTTTAAGAGAACACCTGCCAAAATAACTGATACAGGTGTAGATGCTTCAACGTGGGCATCAGGCAGCCATGTATGAAATGGGAAGAAGGGAATCTTGATACCAAAGCCAATAATGATTCCACCCAGCAAAATCAACTGTGTCCCAAGGGGCAGCATATTGTTCTGGAGGGCTGCGTAGGCGAAAGTATTCGACTCACTCAGGAATGTTAAACCGAGGAATGCAGCAAGCAGCAAAATGCCTGAGATAGCAGTGTAGAGCAAAAATTTAATCGCAGCATAACCTCGACGTTTTCCACCCCAAATCGCAATCATGAAGTAGAGGGGAATGATTTCAATCTCGTAGAACAGGAAGAATAACAAGACATCCTGTGCCAAAAATGCTCCATTCACACTGGCTTGCAATAACAAAAACAGAGCGTAATAGAACCGTGGACGATTAATGTCTTTGCTCGTGATCCAGATAGCAACGAAGGTCAGAAAGCTATTGAGAGCAATCAGCGGCAACGACAATCCATCAACGGCAATGTCGTAATTCAGCCCCAACCATTCCACCCATGGGAGATGCTCACTAAACTGTAATCCGGCGATCGCCACATCGTAGTTACAGACAATCCAAACAGTCCAACCGAAGACTAAAGCAGCGGTAGCTAGGGCAACCCTACGGGACAATAGGCTTTTTTCTGGTTGTGGAAGAATGACGGCGAGTAATGCCCCCACTAAAGGTAACCAAATTAAAACACTGAGCATTCTTTCCTCCAACAGTCATAAATCATAGGGATACAGTGGCGATCGCCATCAAGCTAAACGTTCCGACCAAAACTCAACAATTGTGGTCCATTGACCCGTCGTCATAAACCAAACGAGTGTTAAGCCAATACCAATCACAATCGTTAAAACATAAAACTGCGACTGACCTGAAACGTTATATTTCAGGGCGCTGCCGCCAAATAACGTTGCCAAGCCAGTGAGATTAACCACACCATCGACTATGTAACGGTCAATCCAAGACATCAGACGCGACAGCTGAGTCACTGCCCAAACCACGGTGACATCATAAAGGCGGTCAATATAAAAATCGTAGGCCAATAGATCTTGTACGAAGCGCTTGTAGAACTGTGTCGGACGGCTGAGGGAACGGTTAGGCTTGAAGAGCAAGCCCACAATCAGACCTAAGACTCCAGAGCCAATCAACAGTGGCATAGACCAAACGACAGTGGCTGGACGGTTTGCAAAATCAATACTCGACCAAGTCAATAGGAGCTGCCAACGTTGTAGCATCAAAGGCACAAGCAATGTCAAAATCGTGCACGCCACCATCGGCACAGCCATCAGCCAAATCACTTCAGGTGATCGCCGTGTTTTAGCTTGGGGTTCACCTGCAAAGACTAATTGAAAAACTCGGGTCAAATTTAAACTCGTGCAGAAATTCACACCCATCAAAACCAACAACAACCAAGATGGTGTATCCCAAAACCCATCAGCCCAACGACGCATCGTCCAGAACGTCCCAAAAGGGAACATACAAACAAGACCCATCGAACCCACAACAAACGCCGTTGTCGTCGCGGGCATCCGGGACCAGAGACCACCCATTTCCGTCATATTCTGGCCATGGGTATTGAGGATGACACCACCAATACTCATAAATAAAACAGCCTTGGCGATCGCATGGGTCAGGAGCAATAACAAGGCAATATCAACCTGATTTAAACCCACCGCGATAAACACCAAACCCATATAAGCACTCGTCGAATGAGATAAGGCTCGCTTAATATCAATCTGCGCTAGAGACACAAGGGAAGCACCCACTGCCGTAATCGTACCGACAATGATCAACGCATCAGATGTAACTGGCGTAATCGTGTAAACTGGCTCCATTTTGAGCAAGACAAAGGCTCCAGCAGAAACCACCACAGAGTTCCGTAAAATACCCGCTGGATTAGGACCTTCCATCGCCTCATCAAGCCAAAGATTCAGAGGGAACTGCGCACATTTACCAATAGGACAAGCAATTAAAGCCAAGCCCAATAAACTGCATTCCCAAGGCGTCAATGGTGGATTCGCAGCCCAAGCTTCTAACTCACTAAACGTCAAACCCGTGCCATAACTGGAGAGAGCAATCATCCCCATTAGCAGCAAAATATCGCCCACTCGTTTTGTTAAAAATGCATCCCTTGCAGCGGTAACCACCAGAGGCTGAGCATACCAAAACCCCACAAGTAGATAGGTGGAAACCGTGAGGACTTCTAATAATCCATAGGAAAACAACAATGAATCACTAATGGCTAAACCTGATAATGCCGCTTCAAAAAAGCCCATCAAGCCATAAAAACGTGCTAGTGACCAATCTTTTTCCATATAGCCCAGGGCATAAATCTGTGCCAAAAGGCACATTCCTGTGACCAATTCCAAGGCACCCAAATTAACGGGGGAAATTTCAACAACGATTGATAGACTTAAATCCGCCACATGGAGCCATTCAAGGGATAGCTGCTGTGGGGGGCTATTGAGGAGGGAGCGAAAGGCTAATGACCCATGGAGAAAACCAATAAAGGTCATCAATAAATTGATGTATGCAGCAGGACGAGGACCTGTACGGCGGATGAGGCCTAGCGACCAAGGGAGGGTCAGCAGGGAGCCGATTATTCCGTATAGCGGAACAAACCAGACAGTTTGGATCAAAAATTCAGTCATCGATTTGTGTATCTAGCACGATAGGTGGCTGAAATTGCTTATTTCTAAAAATAGAGTTTAGGCAATAGTTAGGAGTGTTTTAAGAGAGTTTAATCGATTCCCTGCCCATTCCCAAAAGGTTAGTTATTTTTGTGATTTTCTGGAAATCATTACTTTGTCAACTCTTGTAGCAATGATCGAGCGTTGTGGAAAGGTCTGGTTAGACTCGGTCTATAGGGACGGCACTTGTTTAAAATCACCGTTTCTAGTCCATCAAAGTTTCTGCGTTTGAGCTCAATGGGGAACAACGATAATGCCTGAGTTGCATGGCGTTTTGTCCAAGGTTGTAGCGATCGCCCATGGTGTATGTTGACAGACTTTTCTCGCGTAAAAATTCATTTACCTCGTTCGATTACAGGTTTTTCGTTTAAACATTGGCGTGGTGATTTATTTGGGGGATTAACGGCAGCGATTGTCGCACTGCCTCTCGCTTTAGCTTTTGGAGTTTCTTCTGGTGCTGGGGCGATCGCTGGACTATATGGCGCAGTATGTACAGGTTTTTTTGCGGCGTTATTTGGTGGTACTCCCTCCCAAATTTCTGGCCCCACAGGCCCCATGACTGTCGTGATGGCAACAGTCTTTACTGCGGTGGCTGCAAATTCAGACAATCCTGAAACTGGCGTGGCGATCGCCTTCACGATCATTATGCTCGGTGGCTTATTTCAGATTGCCCTCGGCGCCTTACGACTCGGCAAATACATCACCCTGATTCCCTACACCGTTATCTCCGGGTTTATGTCTGGCATTGGGATCATCATCATCATCATCCAAATTGCCCCATTCCTCGGCCATGCGGGGAATGCAGACATTATCCAATCCGTTCAACAAATCCCTTACAATCTCACCCATCCCGATCCTGCCGCCACAAGCTTGGGAATCCTCACTCTCCTCATTGTTTTCGTTTCCCCAGCAAAGCTCAATCGCCTTATCCCTTCACCACTTTTAGCCCTCATCGCCTGCACCATTATTTCGCTACAATTCCCCACCGAAAGCATCGCCCGCATTGGCGAGATCCCTCGTGGCTTACCCGAATTCCATCTACCTTTCTTTGACTTCAGCCAACTGAGAAGCATGTTGGGTTATGGCATTATTCTCGGCACTTTAGGTGCAATCGATTCTCTATTAACCTCTCTTGTCGCTGACAACATTACTCGCACTCAGCACGACTCAGACCAAGAGCTAATCGGGCAAGGTATCGGTAACATCTTGTCGGGCTTATGTGGAGGTTTACCTGGTGCTGGAGCAACCATGCGCACAGTGATCAATGTTCGTTCCGGTGGCGTCACTGCCCTTTCAGGAATGATTCATGCCGTTGTTCTGCTCATTGTCGTCTTTTGGGCGGCTCCCCTCACATCACCTATTCCCCATGCTGTCCTTGCAGGTATTCTCATTAAAGTTGGCATCGACATTATTGACTGGAGTTTCCTGAAGCGTGCCCACCGCCTCTCCTTGAAAGGGGCAATGTTAATGTACTGCGTCCTCGGGTTAACCGTTTTTGTAGATTTAATTACTGCCGTTGCGGTGGGTGTATTTATTGCAAATCTGCTTACCGTCAAAAACTTGACTGACCTACAGATAGAAGGCCTCGAAGCCATCACGTCCCCTGACGATTCGCCACAACTTAGTCAAAGAGAGAAAGAATTATTGCGGCGGGCACAAGGACGTATTTTCTTATTCCATCTCAGTGGCCCAATGAGTTTCGGCGCGGCAAAAGGGATTTCACAACGTATGAGCATTGTCGAACAATATGATGTTCTGATTTTAGATTTATTAGAAGTCCCATTAATGGGCGTAACTGCCACCCTTGCTGTCGAAACGATGCTCCGTGAAGCCTATGCAAAACGTCGGGAGATTTTTCTAGTCAGCGCCACAGGCCCAGTCAAAGAACGTCTAAAAAGTCTTGAGATTCTAAAGCTTTTGCCATCGCGCCACCATGTCACAAATCGGCTCGATGCCCTAGAACAGGCGATCGCCTTTATTGAGAATCACCAAAATTCAGAGCCCAAACCTCAATCTCTACACAAATGATTTGCAACAAGGTTATAGGTTTTTCTGTAGCAAAAATTGCTTAACTAAAATTCGCAATAGCCCCGTATCATTAGTTTTACTTAAGACCAATATTACGGAATATCATTAAGCTTTATGTTGTCAAACAGGCCATAGTTGCTTATGCTTTTCCTAGCTTGCCGACAATAGACTGTCTTTAAATTAGGGATTTAGAAGAATTCATTTTAAAAAGACAATCTTCGAGTCGCACCTCGTCAGAGTTGCCTCATCGGACTTAGTTGCCAGCTCATTAGATTTTTCTGAGTTTTTTACTTGGAAAATGCACACGAGTGAGTTGTCAAACTTTAGTGATTTAATATCTAAGATTTTAAGCTTGATAAGCGAGGATTTAGTTCATGCCTATTGCAGTTGGAATGATTGAGACCCGTGGTTTTCCCGCCGTTGTGGAAGCTGCCGATGCGATGGTCAAAGCCGCTCGCGTAACATTGGTTGGTTACGAGAAAATTGGTAGCGGTCGTGTAACCGTTATCGTCCGTGGTGACGTATCTGAAGTACAAGCTTCTGTCTCCGCTGGTGTCGAGAACGCAAATCGCGTCAATGGTGGTGAAGTGCTTTCCACTCACATCATTGCTCGTCCCCACGAAAACCTCGAATACGTTCTACCGATTCGCTACACCGAAGAAGTCGAACAATTCCGTACTTACTAAGCCTATCCAAACTAATCAGGTCTAGCAAATCTACATAGAAAGAGTCATTTAGACTTTCGCGCTGGTAGCCTTGACCTGAATTTTAGTCAGAAAGCAGAGCACAGAAAACAACCTTTATAAGCAAGAGGAATAAACTCAAATGTCTATCGCAGTCGGAATGGTGGAAACTCTCGGTTTCCCCGCAGTAGTAGAAGCAGCAGACGCTATGGTGAAGGCAGCTCGTGTCACCCTAGTTGGTTACGAAAAAATTGGTAGCGGTCGTGTCACTGTTATCGTTCGTGGTGACGTTTCTGAGGTGCAAGCTTCCGTCTCCGCTGGAACTGACAATGTTGGTCGTGTTAACGGTGGTCAAGTACTTTCTACACACATCATCGCGCGTCCTCACGAAAACCTCGAGTACGTTCTCCCCATCCGCTATACCGAAGCTGTTGAACAATTCCGCGAAAGCGTTAATCCCCAGCCTTTGAGAAGAGTATAGACATTTCACTTTATCCCTAGTCATTATAAATTTGTATGCAAATTGCCAAGGTTCGTGGCACTGTCGTTAGCACTTATAAAGCGGAAAGTCTCCGCGGTATCAAGTTTATCCTTGTGCAGTTTGTTAACGAGCGAGGTGAACTTCTACCAAAGTACGAAGTTGCTGGGGATTTAGTTGGTGCTGGCGTGAACGAGTGGGTACTCGTCACCCGTGGCAGCGCCGCCCGCAAAGAAGCTGGTATGGAAGATCGTCCTTTGGATGCAATGGTCGTCGGCATTATCGATACTGTTAATGTTGACAATCGCTCCCTCTACAGTAAAAAAGATGCGGATCGCCTTGGTTAGTGAGCGGGCTTTCAAATTTGGGTTTGGACGAAAAAACTATCTACATCGGCCTTTATTTGGTTTATGTAGATAGGTTCGGATGGTTTAGCAGGATAAGCAACTCTTTACATTGAGAGGAGGAATAAGTCGATGGTTGTCCGCAGGAGAGCGGCTCCCCCAACACCTTGGTCAAAGGATTTAGCAGAACCGAAAATTGATGAGAGTGCATATGTGCACTCATTTTCTAATTTGATCGGTGATGTCACGGTTGGGAAGAATGTACTCATTTCGCCTGGCACCTCAATTCGTGCCGATGAGGGTGCGCCCTTTTATATCGGTGCAGCAACCAATATCCAAGATGGTGTGGTGATCCACGGCATGGATAGGGGACGCGTTGTTGGTGCAAATGGCGAAAATTATTCTGTCTGGATCGGCGATCGCTCCTGCATCTCCCATATGGCCTTAGTCCATGGCCCAGCTTTCATAGGCAATGACTGTTTTATTGGATTCCGCTCAACTATTTTTAACGCCAGAGTCGGTGACGGTTGCGTCGTCATGATGCATGCCCTTATCCAAGATGTCGAGATTCCGCCCGGAAAATATATACCTTCTGGTGCAGTAATCACGAATCAACAACAAGTTGAGCGACTTTCTGACGTAACTGATGCCGACCTAGCCTTTACCCAACACATTGTTGAGGTAAATGGAGCATTCTCTGAAGGCTATCAAGGTGTCCAAAATAACGCTTGTACTACTTCATTCCGTGGTCAAGCAGATGAGAAATCATCCTCCTCTCAAAGCAATAACGGTATTCGCGAAAATCAATCGGTGGAAAAAATGAGTTTAAACGGAGACATTCTGTCGCAGGTTCGAGGCTTAGTCGCCCAGGGCTGTACCTTTACCGCAGAGCACGCTAACACGCGACGCTTTAAAACAAAATCTTGGCTCAGTGCAGGATTTGTGGAAGGACGTAGTGCAGATCAAATTTTGGCAAATCTTAATAACGTAATGGCTGAATATGCTGGTGAGTATGTTCAGCTTATTGCTGTTGACGGCAATACGAAAAAACGTGCCGCTGAGATCATTGCCCAACGACCTGGGGACCAGGCACCGGTTTCCGGCCAGTCTTTCTCTTCAGCTTCAGTGACTTCATCTACTACTGGTGTTTCAGCACAAGGCGTTGATGGTGATGTCAGCACACAAATTCGTTCCTTGTTATCCCAAGGCTGCAGCTTCACAGCGGAACATGCCAATACACGTCGCTTCAAAACGAAGTCTTGGCTCAGTGGAGGATTTGTTGAAGGTCGCAGTGCAGAACAAATAATCGGCAATCTCAACAGCATCATGTCGGAATTTCCCAATGAGTATGTGCAACTCATCGCGGTTGACCCCAACACAAGAAAACGTGCAGCGGAGGTAATTGTTCAGCGCCCAGGTCAAGCAACTCAATTGAGTGCTGGCAGTGGTTCTTCAACTAGTTACCGAGCTTCTACATCCAACGCCGTCACAGTCAGTGGTGGAGATGTCCCAACTCAGGTTCGTTCCCTTGCATCTCAAGGTTGCAGCTTTACAGCTGAGCACGCGAATACACGTCGTTTCAAAACGAAGTCTTGGCTCAGCGGGGGCTTTGTTGAAGGCCGTAGCGCAGAACAAATTCTTGCAAACATTAACCGTGTTGCAGCAGAGTACCCTGGTGAGTATGTACAGTTGATTGCGGTTGACCCTAACACTAGAAAACGCGCAGCAGAAATTATTGTGCAGCGTCCTGGTGGCAACGCACCTGCTCAAAGTAGTGGCAATGGCTTTACGGCTTCTTCTAACTCTTCAAACTCCTATAGTATTTCCAGCAGTAGCAATGGGAATGGTGGTAGTAGCGCTTCCTTGAGCAGCGATGTTGTCAGCAAAGTACGTTCTCTTCTAAATCAAGGCTATAAAATTGCGACGGAGCATGCAGATAAGCGTCGTTTCCGTACAAAGTCTTGGAAGAGCTGCGGCACTATTGATACTCAGCAAGAATCGGAAGTTTTGCGCCGCCTTGAAGGTTGCCTCCAAGATCATGCTGGTGAGTATGTCCAGTTGATTGGGGTTGATACGGCAGCGAGACGTCGTATTCTCGAAACGATTATTCAAAGACCTTAGATCAGTAGGGTTTAGATGGAGAGATATCTGATATCTCTCCTTGCTTTTTTGGTTTTTCTGTGGTCGATTTGATCACAAGTTGGGGATAGTTGTGACTTCTGGAGCGGTTTTCAATTCCGATATTCATATTAGTGGCGATGTCAGAATCGATGACCATGCTGTTATTGCACCGGGTGTAATCATTCTGGCTGCTCCTGACTGTTCTGTGGCGATCGCCGCAGGAGTTTGTTTGGGAATGGGCTGCATTTTACAAGCTCACCAAGGCAACATCGAAATTCACCAAGGCGCAATGCTTGGTGCAGGTGTTCTTATTGTTGGCGATGCCGTAGTCGGAGAAAATGCTTGCGTTGGTTATGGCAGTACTATTTTTCGAGCGTCAGTTTTAGGTGGCACAGTTATACAACCAAATAGTTTAATTGGTGACACTTCTCGTAAAGTCAACACAAAACCAGTCACTCAATCTCCAAAAAGTTCACCCTCTACTCCATCAGCTGAAACAGATCCTTGGGGTGCAGAAGTCAATCAAGTTTCTAAATCACCAACCACAATTTCATCTGGCCATAAGGAATCCATTTCCTCACCAGATGAAACAGATTCTATTACGCCAGAAATCACAGAAGTTTCGCCAGAATCAAGACCAGACAAACAACAAGACTTGCCGAAAGAACCTGTAGTTGGGCAAGTTTATATTAATCAATTATTAATGACGCTTTTTCCACACAACACACCAATTAAACCGCCAGAACCACCATCTTCTTAGCGTCATTCTTTGTATTGAGAATCAATACGCTATTTAAAGTTGATTATCATGAATGTTTAAAAAGATGTTGTTTCTTGTCTAAATGCCTTGTCTGACTACGCTTCACAGACTTCAGACAAGATTTTGGCAGCAATTTTCTTGCTATAGATTATTTAAGTTCATTTTCCTAAAACCTAGGGAGATGGACTTTTTTCATCTGTCTATTACTCGTATTTGGTCATTTTTTGACAGCATTAGAAATGCTAATCAGCTTCAGAATCAAAAGCAATCTTTTTTTGCTCAAAAAAAAATAAAATAAGCCTGACCTGTGATAACATAAGCCACAGATTAAAGAAAGTCATAAGACTTAAATCTTTGAAGTTTATTTTTGTGTCTATTGTCACTAAGAATTTCAGGATTTCAGAGCAACAATACTTAGAGTATTTGTTTGTTTAAAGATAAGCATTTTTACTGCTGGAGGAAAACCGCATGGTTCAGACCAAATCTGCTGGGTTTAAGGCTGGTGTACAAGACTATCGTCTAACTTATTACACGCCTGATTACACACCCAAAGACACTGATTTACTCGCTTGTTTCCGGATGACTCCCCAAGCTGGAGTTCCCGCTGAAGAGTGTGCTGCAGCTGTTGCAGCTGAGTCTTCTACCGGTACTTGGACAACTGTATGGACTGATGGTCTTACTGACCTCGATCGCTACAAGGGTCGTTGTTACCATGTTGAGCCTGTTGCTGGCGAAGACAATCAGTACTTCTGTTTCGTGGCTTACCCTCTCGACTTGTTTGAAGAAGGTTCGATCACAAACGTTTTGACCTCTTTGGTTGGTAACGTTTTCGGTTTTAAAGCGCTTCGTGCACTTCGCCTCGAAGATATCCGTTTCCCCGTTGCATTCATTAAGACATGCCCCGGTAACCCCCACGGTATTACTGTAGAGCGTGACCTTCTCAACAAGTATGGTCGTCCTCTTCTCGGTTGTACTATTAAGCCTAAGCTCGGTCTTTCTGCAAAGAACTACGGTCGTGCAGTTTATGAGTGCCTCCGTGGTGGTCTTGACTTCACTAAGGATGATGAGAACATTAACTCTCAGCCTTTCATGCGTTGGCGTGATCGCTTCCTCTTTGTTCAAGAAGCGATTGAGAAAGCACAAGCTGAAACTAATGAAGTTAAGGGTCACTACCTCAACGTAACTGCCGCTACTTGCGAAGAAATGATTGAGCGTGCTGAGTTTGCAAAAGAAATCGGTACTCCGATTGTCATGCACGACTTCATCACTGGTGGTTTCACTGCAAACACTAGTCTTTCTAAGTGGTGTCGTAAGAATGGTCTTCTCCTTCACATTCACCGTGCAATGCACGCTGTAATTGACCGTCAGAAGAACCATGGTATTCACTTCCGCGTTCTTGCGAAGTGTCTCCGTCTTTCTGGTGGTGACCACCTACACTCCGGTACTGTCGTAGGTAAGCTTGAAGGCGATCGCCAAGGTACTCTTGGTTTCGTTGACCTCATGCGTGAAGACTACGTGGAAGAAGATCGTTCACGCGGTGTATTCTTCACACAAGATTGGGCGTCCGCACCTGGTACTATGCCTGTTGCTTCCGGTGGTATCCACGTATGGCACATGCCTGCACTCGTTGACATCTTCGGCGATGATTCTTGCCTCCAGTTTGGTGGTGGTACTTTGGGTCACCCTTGGGGGAATGCTCCTGGTGCAACTGCAAACCGTGTTGCGCTTGAAGCTTGTGTTCAAGCTCGTAACGAAGGTCGTAGCTTGGCTCGCGAAGGTAATGATGTCCTCCGTGAAGCAGGTAAGTGGTCTCCTGAATTGGCTGCTGCTCTTAACCTGTGGAAAGAAATCAAGTTCGAATTCGACACAGTCGACACTCTCTAAGCTTCTGATGAGCATCAGTGAACTGAATTTTTTGTCACAATTAAATTCTGGTTCACTGGTGGCTAGCTCTCATGGAGTTTAAAGATATTGCCAAAGAAACGGCGAAGACTTTACGTAATTATTTGACTTATCAAGCTGTGCGCTTAATTAGTCAGCAATTAGGTGAAACTAATCCGGGACAGGCAATTTGGTTAGGAAATTTTTCGAAGACCCATTCCGTGCAGGATAGTGATCGCTACCTTGAGGCAATGATGTCTGAGAACAAGGAAATTGTCCTGAGGATTCTGACCGTTAGGGAGGATTTAGCAGGCGAAGTTCTTGAATTTCTACCAGAAATGGTACTAACTCAAATTAAACAGTCCAATGCGGATCATCGTCGTTCTCTTTTAGAGCGTTTAACTCGGGTTGATTTATCGTCAACCGATCCGGCTTCAACAGATGTTGAGCCAGATGTTTCAGAAGACTCTGAATAATTTTTGACCCTAAAGAGGACATTACTAATAATGAAGACTTTACCTAAGGAAAAGCGTTACGAAACTCTTTCGTATCTTCCCCCTCTCAGTGACCAGCAGATTTCTCGCCAAGTTCAATGGATGATTGACCAAGGCTTTATTCCTGGTGTTGAGTTTGAAAAGGATCCTGCTCCCGATCTCCACCACTGGACACTTTGGAAGCTTCCTCTTTTCAGCGCAACTAGTGCTCAAGACGTTCTCAATGAAGTACGTGAGTGCCGCAGCGAGTACTCTGATTGCTACATCCGTGTTGTTGGTTTCGACAACATCAAGCAGTGTCAGACTGTAAGCTTCATCGTTTACAAGCCTAACCAGACTCGTTACTAAATTTCTCTGGCTTCAATAAGCCGATTTAGTTTGAATCATGCAGAATGCGATCGCCGATAGTGGTGGTCGCATTTTTTTGTTGCGTGAGAACAATATATTCAGATCCCTAGCTTGTATAGGCTTAGACTGAGATTAGATCGTCAACGAGATGCTAAAAGTCGAGGATCTTTCTTTTTTTGTGGGCTTATGCAAGTTATTCTTTGTCACCAAACTGTCGATTTTGATGCACTAGGTGCGGCGGTGGGTTTAGCTTGTCTGCGAGTGGGGGCAAGGGTTGTGTTAACTGGTGGTGCTCATCCAGGAGTGAAACGTTTTCTGGCACTCTACCGGGGAGAATTTCCGTTGCTCGAAATGCGGAGTGTACATCCGGAACAACTACGAACAATTATGGTGGTGGACAACCAGCAGCGCCAACGCTTAGGGAAAGCCACAAATTGGTTTGAAGAACCACAGGTCAAGCAAATTGAAATTTATGATCACCATATGGATCAAGAGCGGGATATTCCAGCGACCTATGTGGAAATCGAAAATGTTGGGTCGACAACGACATTAATTACTGAAAAGCTTCAGGCACGAGGGATAGAGCTAGATCCTTATACAGCAACAGTAATGGCACTAGGGATTCATGTCGATACGGGCTCACTCACGTTTGATCAAACGACAGTGCGAGATGCTCAGGCGCTGACTTGGTTGATGGGGCAAGGAGCTGTGGTGAAAATTATTGCGGATTATGTGGAACCCAGTTTTTCACCGCAAGTACAATCGCTATTTGCTGAGGCTATGGGGTCATTAGAGCGAGAAACTGTGCGAGGATATCAGGTCGCTCAGGTATTGTTGCGATCGCCTACTTTTGTGCCGGGTTTATCGAGTATGGCGGAGCGGATGATGCAGATGACCGATTTGGATGGATTATTGGTCGGACATTTTTATCACCAAACTGAATCAGAAGGAAAGCTAGTTATTATTGGGCGATCGCGAATTATAGGGACAAACTTAAATCAATTATTTGAACCCTATGGCGGCGGTGGTCATGATCAAGCATCGGCATTAAGTATGCGGGTCGATACGCCAGAATCAACCCTTAAAACAATCTACGAGAAATTTACTCAACAAATCCCACAGGCTATAACAGCAAGGGATTTGATGACCGCTCCAGTGCGTACAATTTTGCCCGCAACATCTATCGGAGAAGCGCAGCGAGTGTTATTTCGGTATGGGCATTCGGGTTTGGTTGTCGTCGATGATGCGGAGAAATTGGTGGGGGTAATCTCGCGACGAGATTTGGATTTGGCGTTGCATCATGGGTTTCAACACGCGCCAGTGAAAGGCTACATGAGTCGCAAGGTGCGAACCATTTCGCCAGCGACAACGCTACGTGATATCGAAAAACTTATGGTCAATTTCGATGTGGGGCGCTTACCTGTGGTGGATGGCGATCGCCTCGTGGGGATTGTGACGCGCACTGATATTTTGCGGCAACATCATCAGGAACAGCGTGGGGATTTATTGCTGAACTCTCAGGAGAAAACGGCGCAACCTTTAACGGCAATGTTGGCGGAGAAATTGGACGCTTCGCTCTGGGATTTGCTTCAGTCGGTGGCGATCGCCGCCCAAAAACGAGGCTGGCATTTATATCTTGTCGGCGGTGGCGTACGGGATTTGCTGTTGGCAGAAAAAGCATCAGAATTGCTGTTGCAAGATATTGATTTGGTGGTGGATGGCTTCCACGCAGCGGCAGATGTGGGAGCCGGTGTGGAGTTGGCGAGTTTCATTAAAGAACTTTATCCAGAGGCAAAAGTTGCCGTGCATGGCGAGTTTCAAACAGCAGCAATTGTCTGGCATCAGGATCCGATCTTAGGTGCCCTTTGTATGGATATCGCGACGGCACGGACAGAATTTTATCCCTATCCCGCAGCGAATCCTGAGGTGGAAGCTAGTTCAATTCGGCAGGATTTATATCGGCGGGATTTCACGATTAATGCGTTGTGTTTGCGCTTAACGGAACCACGGGCGGGAGATTTATTAGATTTCTTCGGTGGGCTAATAGATCTCAAAAAGCATCAAATTCGGGTGCTCCATGCTAATAGTTTCATTGAAGATCCAACACGGATTTATCGAGCGGTGCGATTTGCGGTACGACTAAACTTTGCCCTCGAATCTCAAACAGAAGAGTATATTCAGTATGCGATCGCCTCGGGGATTTATGAAAGATTGCACCACGAAAAACCCCAAGCTCCTGCTTTAACCACACGACTTCGCGCCGAACTGAAATATTTACTAACGGCAAATTATTGGAAGCCAGCGTTACAATTGCTCGATTCTTTGGGAGCCTTACAATGTATTCACAAAAACTTGGCCTTAACTGCTGATGTGTGGTGGCAAGTGCGTTGTGTCGATCGATGGTTACGGCATCAGGATTCAGATAAAACCCTCGAACATTGGCGGATGCGCTTGGAGAGTTTACTGATTAATTTACCGACTTCTGCACGGCTCGAAGTGGGCGATCGCCTGCAATTGCCAAAAGACAGTCTCCAGCGCCTTGCAGAATTCACTCAACATCAAGAAAACATCTTGCCAAAATTAGCGGTGACTACAAACCTGAGTGGCAAAGTGTTTGCACTAAAAGGGTTACAACTACCAGACATTATCTTGTTAGCGGCGATCGCTCCGAAAAAAATCCGCCATGATTTGTGGTGTTATCTACGGCAATGGCAATTTATGAAAGCGCCTCTCGATGGTTCTGATCTGAAAGAATTAGGCTACAAACCAAGCCCACAGTTTCGGATTATTTTGCAAGATTTACTTCAAAAAACCCTAGATGGCGAAATTGGCGATCGCTCCTCTGCCCTAAGTTATTTAGAACAACATTATCCACTCGAACCCTCATCATAAAAAATCCCATCTCAGATAAATATGAAATGGGATAAACTTCAATTTGTTCGGCGATCGCACTCTACATCGTTGCGACTAAAGGCTTTTCCAATTCACCAGCTTTAGCCAAAATTGCTTCTGCGGCTTGACGACCAGAAATTGTCGCACCTTCCATACTATCGATGTAATCCTGTTGGGTGTAGCTACCCGCAAGGAACAAATTAGAAATGGGAGTATCTTGTGCTGGACGATAGGGATCCATACCCGGTGCTTCACGGTAAAGAGATTGTGCCAACTTCACCACGTTAGACCAAGTCATATTCAGTTCGCGTGAAGAAGGAAATAACTTGTGGACTTGTTCTAAAACGTGTTGGGCAATTTCGTCATTACTCTTCTTGATGAAGGGATCACCAGGGGTCAACACAAGCTGCATCAAAGAGCCTTCACCTTCTTTGTAGAAATCACCAGGACTGGTTAATGCCAAATCTGCAAAACAGGAGAAGTCAGCTTGATGAGTATAGAGAAGATTATCGATACCTTCAGCTTTTTCGAGTTGCGCACGCTTTTCAGGGTCGTTGAGTTCTGTAACCCAGCCATCAAATCGTAATTGCACTGTGGCAACAGGAACAGCATCAAGCTTATAAATATTGTCGAACTCAGGCCATTTGCGCCAAGCATCGGGGACAGCGCGTTGAATACCGGGAATATCGAGAGCCAAAACGTAGGTATCAGCTTTCACTGTTTCATCTGTTTCGCCATTGTTAATGACTAGACCATCAATTGTGGGTGTGCCATCGAGGGTGTAGTGAATATCCTTCATGCGATGTCGAGTATGGATTTTCGCGCCCTTGCTTTCAAGATAATTAACGATGGGTTTATGCAAATATTCTGCTGGAGAACCTTCTAACATCCGCAATACAGAGGCTTCAGTTTTCGCTGCGAAGAACATAAAAATGGTCAACATGCAGCGTGCAGAAATATTTTCGGTATCGATAAAACCGAGGGCATAGGCGATGGGATTCCACATTTTCTTGAGGCTGCCATCATTACCACCATGGCTGCGGAACCAATCTGCAAAACTAATGCGGTCAAGGTCGCGAATGGTTTTCATTGCGCCTTTAAAGTCCACCAAGCCGCGCACAATGGGACTAGTACCGAGAGCAAGGGAGTTGGCAGCTTTATCAATTAGCGATAATTGTGAGGATGTAAAAAATGCTTTTAAACCGTGGAAAGGAGCACCGACAGGAAAACGGAAATCTAGTTCGCCGAGTTTACCGCCTTCATTAATAAATTGATGGGTATGCTCTTTTAGCCGGAGATTATTTCCTGCACCGACTTTCTCCATGAGCGCGAAGAGATTATAGTAACATCCAAAAAATACGTGTAGACCCATTTCGATGTGGTTACCGTCTTTGTCTACCCAGCTACCGACTTTGCCGCCGACAAAGGGACGAGCCTCAAAAATTTCCACTTCGTGACCAGCATCAACCAATTCAATGGCTGTGGATAATCCCGCTAGTCCTGCTCCGACGATTGCTACACGCATTACTGTTGTCCTACGTCCTATTCCTTAAACAAATTATTAAATATTGTAAACGATTGCGTGGGACGGGCTAGGATTACTCGTTGTTCTCAAATACGCATTAATTGAAGGATGGTAAGCGACATATCATAATTTCTCCTTTTGTCGTACCTAATATTAGAGTTCTGCCTTTATCGATAAGTTGGCAGCTTGTAATATCTGTAAAGTGCGTGGCTTGAGTCATTGGCTTTTGTTTAGTCTTAAGCGACCAAATTTTAATCACACCATTGTTATCAAAACTAATGAGTGATTCTTGATTTTGGGCAAAGGCAAGGAAAACAATTGCACCAACATTATCTTGTAATTGAAAGATTTGATGCTTTTGAGCAATATCCCAAATTTCAATCTGATTTTTAATTGTGGCGATCGCCAATAAATTCCCTGTTGTCGAGAAGGAGATTGCTGTCACCCTAGATTTTGTTCTTACCGAATGAAGAAGTTTACCTGTGGCCGTTTCATAGATTCGGATAGTATTTCGAGCATCCACTAAAGCTAATTTTGTTCGATCTGGACTGATTGAAGTAGATTTCAACTTCATCGGGTTCGGTTTCTCATACAAGATTTTATTCTTTTTGAAGTCCCATTTTTTGACGGTGTTTTCTTCTGTCAGTAATAGAGCACAATGTATTTCAGAGAGGAAATAAGCATCTTTTATTTTGGAGAAATTCCGATTCAAGAAAGTCTTTTTCAATGAAGTGATATGTTGATTTTGGTCTAGGTCAAATATTTGAACAGTATTATCATCGCTAGCTGTTAAAATCCAGTTGTGAGATAGATGTAAATCAAGACTTAATACTCTTTTCGTATGTAAGCTCAGCTTTTCAATCAATTGGTATGATCCCAACTGAAAAATTTGTACTGTATTATTCTTTTCAATCGTAATTAATCGGCGACGGCGATCTACGGCCATGTCCTGAATTGCAGTTTTAGTACAGGCAAAACGTTTGAGTAATTTGAAAAGATTCTGGGTCGAGGTTTGACGGGGATCTGAGTTCGAAGATGATTCCTCAGATGCTCTATTCTTCGTAGTAGAGCGTTTCAAGTCGCGGATTTTTAAGCGATCTACTACGGCTCGATGTTCGAAACCTAAATCAGATAGGACTTGGTGGCGATACTCTAATGCTTCTAAATAATCAGGATTAAGTTTAATGGCTTTTCCTAAAAACTCCAGGGACTCTTCTAGATCACCTCTTTTGGCTAGAAAAACTCCTAGCCTATAGTAGGTCGCAGGATCTGTTTTTTCAGTTTTGACATTAGTCGTTTTGCCTGCATTACTCACAGGGGTCGACGTATTATCTTCGGCTCCATTGTTAATTAAGAATTCATAGGCAAGAGTTATACTTTTGAACTTTTCTTCCGCTACTTTATGCTTTTCAGGATCTTGGTAAAACTTATCTGGATGCCATTGCTTTGCTAGTTTGCGATACGCTTTTTTAATATCTACTTTTGATGAGTCTTTGGTGACGTTTAATAGCTGACGATAATGCTCTAAATCAGTCATCACTAAGGATCTGTAATGGTCTATAAATCCAATTGTGACACCAAGGAGTAAATACAGCACATTGATCTTTTTGACATTAGGATTAGGGAGAGCTTCAAGTAAGTAATGCTATAGCAAAATGGAGTGAGTCGTTTCCTTGGAAGTCTCGCTACAGCAAATTTCAGCCTAGCAAGGTGTATGAAGTAGTATAGGTGAGTTGACTGGTGAGGAAGAAAGTAGCATCTTGCCGAAAGCCTACTCATTAGACTTAAGACAGAAAATAGTGGATGCCTACGAAAGGGGTGGTGTGAGTCAAAGTAGTCTTGCCCGACAATTTGGAGTGGCGAAAAGTTTTGTACAAAAGCTCCTCGACCAAAAACGACTGACAGGGTCGATTGCTCCGAAAAAACGAAGCCAACAAACACCTCCCAAATTAAACGAAGAGCATCAAACAATATTGCGCCAGTTGCTCACCAAGAAAAACGATGCGACGCTAGCGGAACTATGTGATGAGATGGAGAAACGCACTGGTCTCCGTGTGGCCAATAGCACCATGCATCGCACCTTAAGAAGAATGGGATATAGCCTCAAAAAAAACATTCTATCCAGACCTTAAGGCGACAAAACGAGTGCAACAAGCCAGATATGATTTTTGGCAGAAAATGCAAGCGACTCTAGCGAAAAACTTGATTTTTATCGATGAATCGGGCGTGAACTTAGCCATGACAAGACTGAGGGCACGTTCTGAGAAAGGGAAACGAGCTTATAGTCCGAAATCCAGTAAACGAGGCAAGAATGTTTCTTTGATTGGAGCATTAGGCTTCAAGGGAATGGTCGCTAATTATCATCTGCTGGGGAGTACGGATGGATTAACCTTTGAAGCATTCATCAGCCAGAAGTTAATACCAAACTTATGGGCGGGAGCATGTGTGGTGATGGATAACTGTTCGATTCATTTAGGAGAGTCAGTACGCACAATGATTGAGGCCGTGGGAGCTAAGTTGATTTACCTTCCTCCCTATTCTCCAGATTTTTCACCCATTGAAAATTGCTGGTCAAAGTTGAAAAGTACCTTGAAAAGTATCGGGGCAAGAACTTATCTAGCTCTAGACAAGGCAATTGAGGTAGCTTTTTCCAAGATTACCCTTGATGATATTCGATGCTGGTTTACACATTGCTGCTATTGCACCTCACTCGACTAGAAATTGCTATATGACAATTCACTGTCCCCAATGTAATGCTCAAGACATCATCAAAAGTGGATTCGCTAAAAATCGTCAACGATTTAAGTGTAAGCAGTGCAATTATCAATTTACAAGCTTTTCTAAAGAGCGGGGCAAGCCTCTCTGGATGAAATTAGAAGCTGTATTGATGTATATGAGTGGTATGTCAATGAATGCGACAGCCAAGATTCTCGGTGTATCAGCTCAATCAGTGCTCAATTGGGTAAGAGATTTCGGTGAAGCCAATTATGAAAAGCCCACTCCTGAGTCTGCTGTCGTGGTGGAGCTAGATGAGCTATGGCATTTTATCCAAGAGAAAAAACAAACTTTGGGTCTGGAAAGCATATGACCGTAATACTGGGCGACTCATTGACTGGGAATTGGGAAGTCGTGATAGTCGAACTTTAGGTCATTTACTAGAGCGGTTCTCGCAATGGCAAATCACTGTCTATTGCACCGATAATTGGAAACCCTATCAACAGCTATTAGAGAATCACCCAGATGCTTTTCATGTCATTAGCAAGAAAGAGACAATAGCAATTGAGAGAAACAACTCAGACAATCGCCATTGGTTTGCTTGGTTTCATCGCAGGACGAAGGTCGTCTCTAAATCAAAACACATGGTGGACTTGAGCATGGCATTGTTTGCGAAATTTAGAGTGAATGGAAGTATTGAGCTACTGCGCAATTGGCGTTTAACATTACTCTCTTGAAACTCTCGGATTAGGCGATCGCCACGATGACTTGTTCAGGGAGAATATCCTGTTTGAGCTGTACATCACTGGAGCCTGCCACAATGATTTGTTCTGCACCTTCTGCAACCAAACGATGGAGATAGGGTTCGACAGTAGGCTGCTCATTAACAGGCAGAATGTTGAGTTCGAGATCGATAAGTTTGCGTTGAACTCGGTCGAGAACATCATCCGCCAAACCGCGATAACCTTCGAGCATAGAATTCTGGAGACTGCGAATTGATGCAGCGCTGAGCCAGCCATTTTCGCCAAGGTTATTCATCATCCGGCACACTGATTTTTCGCTAATAAAAAAGACCACATTTAAAGGGACACTGGCTTCTTTGGCGATCGCCTCAGCTTTATACATCGCGCCATCGTAGGCATAGGGATTGAGAATGACGAGATAAATCTTTTTCATGAGTGTTACACCTGAAGTCCAAAGAGCGGCCAATATAGTTGCGCGAGGGCAAGTAACCCAATAAAGCCCAGTATTTTAAGAAAGAAACCCCGTTGCAGTGCATGGGACGGTGGAACGTAGCCGCTACCAATGATGATCGCCATCGCAGGTGTACTGACTGGCATCATAAAGGCTAATCCTGAGGCAATGGTCACACCCATAGTTATAGCGCGGGGGTCGATGCCATGTTCGGCAGCAAAGGCGATCGCCAAGGGCATTACCATCGCGACGGTGGCAGCATTGCTCATCCCTTCAGTGAAGACCACCACCACCAGTGCCACAGCAATAAATACAAGCCAACCGGAGTCAATCCAACCCAATAATGCTTGGGCTAAGGCAGTAGAAGTTTCGGTTTCTTTGAGTACTGCACTAAGGGCGATCGCCGAGCCATACATCACAAAAATTCCCCAGTTCACATCTTCTTCCACTTCCTGCCAATCAGCGATCTGGAAAATAAATAATAGTGACACCCCGAGAAACGCGACAGTATCAAGTCCCCAAACTTCGCCTCGCACAATCCATAAAACAATAGTCAACAGCGTAATCACAGCCGTCCCAATTTCTCGCCGGGAAATCTTACCCAGACGTTTTGTCCGTCCTTGCAGCAACATTTTTGCTCGGATCATCGACACCGCTGTCCCTCGCCCAATATTCCGGATGAGTAAATAAGCCAGTGCCAATAAAATGATCGCCAAGGGTAATGACCACAACGTCCATTCAATAAAACTAATGCCTTGACCTGTACTCTCTCGCAATAGTCCTAAGGCCAATGCCGCCCTTGCACCACCCAGCAAACTGGGAATGCCGCCAATCCCTGCCCCCCAGCCCAAGGCTAAAAATGCCGATTTGCCGAATCGTCCACCGGGTTTCGCACCTGCCGATTGCACGACTTCTAGCACCACTGGAAATAGCATTGCTGCCACCGCATGGGAGCTAAGAAAGAACGACATTACCGCCGACAAAATCAGTACCGATAAAATTAAACCCCGCTGTGTCCCCCCAAATTTCGAGACAACGGTGAGGGCTAATCTCGTGCTCAATCCTGACCTTCGGATCGGGCTCGTCAGAATAAATACGCCCAAAATAAAAAAGACTGAACGATTCCCAAAATAGGCGTAGGTTTGCTCGGGGGGAAGGACACCAGTAAAAGGAATCAGGAAGAGCACGAGCAAACCCGTTACCGCCACAGGTAAAGCGCTGGTACTCCACAGAAAAGCGGTCACGCCAAAAATTGCGAGGGATTTTTGGGCAGCTTCGCTAAACCCGTTAAGAGGTAAAGCCAGTATCACAAAATAAATTATCGTGGCGACAATACACCACACCCAACGGTATTGGGGACGACGAATTTTCTTGAGCCACTGTTGCGATCGCCTGACAAGGTTCATAGAAATCTGGAGGGGAAATACCTAAACAAGAATGATACTGTTTCCGGCTCGCTGCATCTTGATTCCGTTGGAAACTGATAACTAGCTTTAATTCTCTGACTCTGGGCTAAAATCACGGTGATGGCGCAGTACTGTTCATTTATCGGCTTTATTCACTATGCAGTCTCCATTAAAGACCGATTCGTTAAGGGAGTTTTTGGCAAGACCCAATATTGAGGAATCGCCGGCATGGGAATTTATCGGGGGAGTCGCAACACAAAAACCAATGCCCACTCTTTTTCATTCAAGGCTTCAACGGAATTTAGTGAATGCGATTAATCAACAAACGACGGAATATGAAGCAATTCAAGAGTTGCGTTGTCTTGTTCCGCCATTGTCGCCTGTGCCGGATATCTCAGTGGTCAAGCAAGAACGTCTTGAGCAAGATGGGGCTTTAGATGGTGCGCCGGAATGGTTAATTGAAATTCGTTCGCCTGCTCAAAGTACTCTCGATTTACAAAATAAGATTTTGCATTGTTTGGGACAGGAAACAGAATTGGCGTGGTTGATTGATATTCAGCGGGAACGGGTTTGGATTTGGGAAAATGATGAGCTACCGATTATTTACGCAGGGGATAGTCTTTTACCCACTTTGGGAAATGTGGCGGGTTTAACCGTGGATAAAGTGATGGCCATGACTAAACAGCGATAAGTTTACATCCTTCCTTGAGGAAAGTGCCGAAAGCGGAAGGGGTTTAGTCGGTCGCGCAACTCATGAAAAACCCACTCATAACTCTTCTTAAATCTCTGGGGGTGGCATCTTCTCAATCTCAGACATCGGTAAAAACATCGTATTTTCTATCCACTCCCGCACATCCCGACGGATATAGGCGGACTGCAAACATTCCAACAAAAAGCGGTTAACATACCAATATTTTGTCAAAGTCTTTTTTTTATTGTCTGTCCACTGCCAATCATGACCAATATTTCTATATATAACTAATATTTCCTGTAGTTGTTGTGTCCAAGAATAACCATTTTGATACCACCAGCTCGCAGATTGTTTTAAATCCTCATTAAATGGCAGTTGGTTGCGGAGTAATGTAATTGTTTTTATATAATTTGAATCTTTTTCTCTCGTCTTTTCTATGATTTGTGAAAGAAAATAATACAGATTAGGAAACAGTGAGTATGTGATAGATTGAGATGATGATATAGGCAAATAAAAATGCATAGACGCTGTTATATCTTGTGCAAGAAATAGACAGTAAATAAGTTTTAAGTCAAAAGAAAAAGTATACGAATCTAGTAGCAAACTATGTTTCTCAAAGAAACGATAAGTAGAGCGAAAAGTAGATGAGGAAAGAAATAGATAAAACGCCCTGAAAATAGGTTCAGGCTTATTGAGTGAAAAGTCAGTCTTGATATTAATACTCAATGACTTTAATACCTGAGAGGAGTAACTTTGACCAATTGACTTTCCTTTTTGATGAAGCCACTGGAGAAATTTCTGACAATCTTCATCATGAACTAATTTCCTATCCCAGAGACATTTAAGAGTAACTGCCAAATAGGATGTGAAATCTACATCATTCATTTCTCCAAAAACGAGCAGGATTACATCCCGCCACCGTTTTTTCCCAAAGTTATCTTGAATGAGATGATGAGATTTTGGTTTATTGGCCAAATATTGTGCGGTGAGATATTCCTGAAATGTCAAATGGGAAAATGAATAAATCCCCTTGGCTCGCTCTACCAAAAGGCCATGCTGTGCCTCAATTGCTTTGAGAACCATTTCACTATCCAATCTAAGCGCTTCCGGATCATCCTTTGCATCCGGCAAATTCTGAATAAACTCCAGAATCAAACTTTCGGCACGACTTTGCTTGAAGAAATATTCTCCTTTCTCAAACGTCTTAAAAGCAATTTCACTGAGCATTTGCTCCCGTCGCTTTACCGTCAGATTTTTATAGATTTCATCCCGTTGAATTGCCCTTTTTCCATCCCATTTTTTCAGCAGAATATCCAAGCCATCTTTATAAAGTTCTGCTCGATTTTGCGGGAACTGGAAATTCTCCTCAAACACTAAACAAAGCAACGTCAAAAGTAATGGGCTTGATGCTAGCTCTTGAATTGTTTTTTGTTTTTTCAGCGCACTCAGAAATTCGTCGACTTTTTTCTCTTCACCCTTGCACCGAAACCAATTATTTACAAAGCAAGAAATCTGTTCCCAATTAAAGTCCGCAACTTCAACCTCTGTAAAGCCCCCTTGAAAGGTGTATTCCTTTGCCGCAATCCGACAAGTTATGGCAAAAAAGTTATCTCGCCAAATATCCGCAAACTTTTGAAGGCCTTGAATCACACGCTGACTATCTTCCTGCCGTACCTCATCCAGCCCATCCAGCAAGATCATCGCCCGCCCGCCGACAACGATTTGTCTTAGTCGTTCTGAATCAACGCCATGAATTACCGCCTGAGATTGCAGATAGGTAAATAAATTTGGTTGATCCTCCTCCTCCGCAAAATTCTTTAGCGTCACAAAAAATGGCACAAGTTCCGGAAACAATTCACCCTGAGTACAACTCATCGCCAAGTGCTTGAGAAAAGTCGTTTTCCCCGCACCGGGCTTTCCCCAGATCATCAACTTGCGATGCTTTCTAACGACCTCTAGACCTGCGACCCGCTCCTTCGCAATTTCCCCAAAACTAAACCGCTCAAAATTCTCTAGATCTAGCCCCACCATCTCTTGAATTTGCGCAAGACCTTTGCGACTGGTTGCGGATATCTTCGCAAGGATATTTACGTCGGTATAGATTTCGCCTAGCTCGACGGGTTGCGCCATATCCAGCACCCGCATTGTTCCGCACCGCTGAACGATATCCGGTTTAACTTGCCGTCGTACTCGCTCCACAAAATCGTCAATCCCTCGATCCAAAATCGGATCATCTGAATCTCTCCCTTGCCGCTGCCGATAAATTTCCAGCAATGCACTATGAAGCCGCCGCTTTTTATTCGAGCCTTTCCCATCAATCTCAAAAGCCTTATAAACTCCTGTGAGCCTTGTCCGAAACGCATTTGGCGAAATAAATAAATCATTAGCAATATCATCAGGCGCACGATTGGCATTCTGATACAGCGAAACAAAAACAGCCCTTTGTTCCTCTGTGAGATATTTTTCTGTAGCGACTTGCTCTAAAAAATCTTTTGGGAAAGGCTGCATCGTCTCAATCATGCTCCAAACTCATGTTCCCTTCTTGGGAAGGGTTAGGGGTGGGTTCTCTGTGGATTGCGAAACCTACCGAAACCCCCTCCGCCTTCAGCACCTTCCCCAAGGGAGAAAATTACGGCAGATGTTCTCATGTTAGCCAATGTTAGCAAGTTAGTCTGTGTTAGCGAATTGTTTGGGATTTCACTCTTTTTCCAGCCGAAATATCTTGGGATTGTTCACTTAAACAGAGCAATTCACATGAATATTAATTTCGTTGGTTTATTCTTTCTATTCCTTGCAGTTAAAGCATCCGACGCATTCTGGGAGATCGTCTTTGCCCAAATGTGGGAATGGCTTTTCGCGCAGATCGATTGGCAGGCCCTCACTCACAAAATCAAGCTCAATTTGTTGGTGCTGTATCTCGATTGGCTCTTGCGCTAAATGTTGTCAGCTTAAATCTCTGACTTCCGAAAAGTTAGGGATCTAAACCTCCTCCGAAAACTGTTCCCGCAGAAATTCAGTAAATAGTTTGACCTTGGTGGAGAGATGACGATTGATGGGATATAACACCGACACTGTCAAAACCTTCTGGCAATAATCCGGCAACACCCTTTCCAATGCACCAGATTGCAAATAGCTATCCACGATGAAACAGGGCAACAACGCAATGCCTAAACCTTTTGTCGCGGCGATCGCCAAAGCTTCTCCATTATTTGCGCAAAAGGAACCTGATACTGTGACTGATTCTTCACCGATTTGCCACTGGGATTTAGATTTTTGGTAGCCATAGAGTAGGCAGTTCTGTTCCTTTAAATCTGCGGGAGTTTTGATGGTGGGCGATCGCCGTAAATATTCCGGTGAGGCCACAAGCAATAATTGTGTCTGGAATAACTCATGGCTAATTAAACTCGCACTTTCTGTCGGTTCCGCCACCCGGATGAGCAAATCAAATCCTTCGGCGATCGCATCCACAAATCGATCTTCTAGGGTCAATTGCACTTGTAGCTGGGGATATTGCTGCATAAAGTCGGCAAGCAAGGGCGCAAAACACATTGTCCCAAAGGTCATCGGCGCATTTACCCGCAACAATCCTTGGGGTTCACCATGCGATCGCGAGACAGATAATTCCGCTTCTTCGATATCCGCGAGAATTTGCAAACACTTTTCGTAAAACGCTAATCCCGTTGGCGTAGGAGTGACTTGGCGAGTCGTGCGGTGAAGTAATTGCGCTTTCAAACTATTTTCGAGAGCCACCACCATTTTGTTGACCGCCGATCGCCCCATCAACATTTTCCGAGCCGCCGCCGCAAAACTTCCTTCTTCCACCACCCGCACAAACGCAGACATACTTTCGAGCTTGTCCATTTCTTCCTCCTAATTAGGCGATCGCTCCACAAACTCATTGTATCTTTTCAAGAAACAATCTGAATCAAAATTGCTGTATTGTCTTTTTTAGGGATTCAAAATAGAATGAATTCAACGACAAAAAACCTCGATTCCCAAGTTTTCAGGAGGTCAAAATGATTACAGTACGTCCATCCGAAGAGCGCGGCAGAGGCAAATTTGACTGGCTCGATAGCTACTTTAGTTTTTCGTTTTCCCAGTACTACGACCCTGCCCACATGAACTTCTCAAATCTACGGGTTATCAACGAGGACTACATTGCCCCAGCCCAAGGTTTTGGTACTCACGGTCACAGCGATATGGAAATTGTGACCTATGTCCTCGAAGGAGAACTGGAGCACAAAGACAGCATTGGCAACGGTTCGATCATGCGTCCCGGCGATGTCCAACGGATGAGTGCAGGACGGGGGATTCGTCATAGCGAATTTAATCCTTCTCCCCAAAACCCAGTGCATCTTTTGCAAATTTGGATTACGCCTGACCAAACTGGCATCGACCCGAGCTATGAGCAAAAGTTCTTTAGTCCTGAAGAAAAGCAAGGCAAATTGCGTCTAGTAGCTTCTCCCGATGGACGAAATGGCTCTGTCAAAATTCACCAAAATGCATTTATGTATGCGTCTATTTTGGCGGCAGGTGAAACCGTTACCCACGAAACTGAGGGCGATCGCCGCGCATGGATTCAGATCACCAAAGGTTCTCTCACCCTTAATGGCGAAACTCTAAAAGCTGGCGATGGTGCAGGTATCGAAACCGAAAAAACGCTCACCCTGATTGGTCAAGATACAGAAGCTGAATTCATTCTCTTTGACCTTCCCTAACGTTCGTAATTTCTAAAACTCCTGGGGCGATCGCCACGCAGGACTAAAGTTGCGTCACACAATCAATATCATTGTTTGAAATCAGCAATACTTTGTAGTCTTTGCCTGGTTGAATTTGCCCCAGTAAAACACACTTGATCGCTTTAAATTCATTTGAGGAAAAACCATGTCTATCCCCAAAATTGCAGACACAAAACCAATGGTTATGGAGCTGGAAGCCGGAAATTATTTCTGGTGTACTTGCGGCAACTCTGCCAATCAACCCTTCTGCGATGGTGGTCACAAAGGCACCGATTTTGTACCCCAAAAGTTCACTCTAGAGGAAAAACAAAAAGTTGCCATGTGTCTTTGTAAGCATTCTCAGAATCCACCTTTCTGTGATGGTGCCCATGCCAAACTATAAAACAGATTAAAGCATCGATTTCCCTAAGCAAACACTCCCTAAAAAATAATGTTTTTTAGGGAGTTTTCTGACCTTATGAAAAACCATCTGATGGAGAGGTGACAAATATCTTTTTGAGGTGGAGGCGATCGCCTAAATATCCTCTAATTTATGATGGGTATTCCTTTGTTTGCAGCAAAGGTTTTGTTGTTCCTGCGGGAATATCTCGCCATTGAAGCTTATATAAAATTAAGGGATCATCTTTACCACGAACTTTAGTGGGAGGTAGAGCTTCAAATGGTAAATTCAGACTGGTCAAACGACCATGGGTTGCATCAGACAGAATGATTTCACCAGCTTTTGCAATATTACAAATACGGCTGGTTACATTTGTCGTATCGCCAATTGCCGCATATTGAATTAACCTCTGAGAACCAATATTTCCGGCGGCAACTTCTCCAGTATTAATGCCAATGTGAATCGAAATTGGTTCCTTTCCTTCCTTTATCCATTTACGATTCAGTTTGGCCACAGCCCATTGCATATCGATAGCAGCCTGAACCGCGAGCTGAGGATCATTTACACGTTGGTAAGGAGCACCCCAAATTGCAAACAATGCATCGCCAATATACTTCTCTAAAGTGCCTTCATACTGAAATACAATCTCCTCAACCATCACCTGAAAATATTCATTTAACATTGAAATAATCTGGCGGGGTTCCATCGTCGAAGACATCTGAGTAAAGCCACTAATATCTGCAAATAAGGCCGTTACTTCGGTTTCAATAATGCCTAAACGATCTGTTTCTTTAATCTTCTGGGTGACGGCAGTCGGGAAAAAACGTTCGAGCTTATCTCGCATTACCGCTTCCGCCTGAATGCGCTTAAATAGCAAATTATTTTCGATGGCGATCGCCGCCTGATTTCCCAATGCCGCCAGGAAATTCATATCCTCATCACTATAAAGATTAACGAGGGTCAGATTATCTACATACAGCACCCCAATCACCTCTTCACGCGGTTTCAGTGGCACACACATAGAGGCATGGATCGACTGAAATAAGATCGACTCAGAACTATCAAACCGCTGATCAACACGAGCATCAGATGTTACGATGCCTTCGCCTTTAGTAAAGACATAATCAGTGATTTTCTGACTATAAAACCTCGTACTTTTCTGAACATCATCTCTGAGTTTAATCGCTTCACAATCAAGCTCATTACTTTGATTATTTTTTAATAAAATTGCAGCCCGATCAACACTCATTATTTCAAATAAGAGATCGAGGATTTTTTGTAATAAATTTTCGGGCTCATCTGGGGAAGATAATTCCTTTGCAACCTCTAACAAAATATTCAGTTTATCTAAGGCACGCTGGTCTTCATTAGCCTGCCTTAAACGTAAAACAGAGACATTACCTTTATGTTCTTGTTCTGTTAATAAATCCTTGAATTTTATACTCGTTACTTTAGGATCAATCGTTTTAATAAAAGAACTAGAATTCTCCTCGACTTCTGTTGGTGGAATCGTCGGATTTGGTGGCGGCGGCCGCAGATCTACAAACCGAAATTCCACAGTGCCACAGCGCAATACATCGCCATTCCGGAGACGCTGCTCGATAATTAATTGATTATTAACAAAAGTGTGATTCAGACTCTTTAGATCACGGACAACAACCTGGTCAAAAGAGATTTCAATCTCAGCATGGCGACGCGACATACTGTCATCGATCACCACAATCGTATTCCCTAAAGCACGCCCAACCGAATTCACCCCAGCTTGTAACTGATGCTGTTCACCAGAAGAATCACCAGAGCTACGGATCAGATAAGGCATAGGGACAAGTTGAGGATTGGAAAAATTCTCGACATAAATGCTTGCTTGATACCCAGATACTTTACTTCAAATTATTGGTGTAGAGCGCAATATTATTATCTTTTTTTACGTCCTATCGGGGTGGATATAGGCGGCTAATCGTTCACGATGTTGAGGGAAAAGTTGGTTTAAGACCTCTAGTTTTGCCACTTCCATGTCGCGATAGTCAAAACCAGGTGCAACAGCTTCACCGAGCAATCCATATTCGCCCTGTTCGAGAATCGCTGTTTTCCAGTAACCACTAGGCACAAGGAGCTGTGACATTTCACCCTGGACAATATTCATCCCGAGTTTGAAGGTCTGCCATTCTCCTTCTGGAGTGATGAGGTGATAGGTAATCGCAGAGCCACCGTGAAAATAGTGCATGATGGGAGACTGGTTACAGTGGAAATAATCGAGAGGTCTATCGTCGGTTAGCAGGTAATAAATTGAAGTCATTAGGCTGCGATCGCCACCCACTCGCGAAGTCGCTATCGTCTCTGCATCGCGGTAGGTCTCTCGGAAATAACCGCCTTCGATATGGGGTTCGAGGTTGAGGGTTTTGATAATGTCTTGTTTGTTCATAGCAGTCTTCTAGAGGTGCGTTGAGGAAGTGAGTTTGACGAAAAAGCTTAATTTATAGTGATTTATCCTTCATCTTCGTAGAAGCGATAGAACAAATATTCATCTTTGAAGGCATGTTCATCGGTGACATGGTGAATAATGCCTCGTTCCACCAAAAGTTGGCCTAGGCGGACTGCTGCCTCGCGGGTAGCTTTTTGAGTTTGGACAATCCAGCTTACGGCTTCGCTGCCGATAAAGGATTTGGGGTATTTGGTTAGGCGAAATCGATGATCTTTTATATCTAGGCCATCGTCACTGCGCATTTGTTTAATCAGTTGTGTGATCTCTGCGGTGGTGATGTTTTTTGGGGTTTGGAGGATAGCTGAATATTTGCTGATATCCTTCAACAAATTAGATGTTGAGGGGGTAATTGTTTTTGGGGTGATGGGGCGATCGCCTTGTTCTTGGTCGCGTTCATGGAGAATTGCGTTGATGTCGGTAGCTCGTAAATTCAAATCTCGCTGTGGGAAAGGAATACTGATGTTGTAGCGGCGCAGATTGGCTTCTAGCAGATAATACAAATCACTTTTAATATCAAATTGCAGGCGCGGATCACGAATCCAAATCAGTAAATCAAAGTCAAGGGAGCTATCGCCAAATCCTAAAAATCGTAGCTGCGGTCGAGGGTATTGCAGAATTTCGGGGTGGGTTTGAACAGCTTCCATAATCGCTTTGTGGACAGTATCAATTGGTGAATCATAAGCAACTCCCAAGGGAAGATGTAGCCGCGAAACAGAATGGCCGTGACTCCAATTGATAACCCTTGTTTGTACTAATTCGGCATTGGGCACAATGATTGAAACGCGATCTAAGGTTTGAATTTCGGTGCTGCGCCAACCAATCACTTCGACGGTTCCCATCACATCACCGAGATTGATAAAATCGCCCACTTGCACCGGACGTTCAATCAGCAAAATCCAACCACTAATAAAGTTATTTGCAATATGTTGAAGGCCAAAACCAAGACCCACACCCAACACACTAGCAATAATCGCCAAAGCACTCAGGTCAATGCCCCAAGCCTGCAACAAAATAAATAATCCCAATCCCATCAAAACAAATTGAATCAGGGTGGCGATCGCATCCTGCATCCCTCGATCTGGAATGGTGATTTTCAAGATGCGGGATTTAAACATCGCCGTTAATCCCCGCACCACAATCAGCAGCACAAGACTAAGGGCAATCAATTTAGCAATATCAAGTAACGAATAACTTGTGTCACCAGCCGTAATCAATCCACTGGTAAACGCACCACCCAAAAACTGAACAATTTGATAACGCACCCTCCGTGCCAAAGGCCAAATTTCGCACACATAGGTAAAAAATACGAGCCATACGCCAACCTCAAGGCAGAGCAATACTGGAATAATCAACTGAGGCTGAGGATTTTTGGCCTGTTGCGTCCAATATCGCCATAGCCGCCGACGTCCCCATCGGATCAGTCCCGACAGAATACTCACCCCAACTAGGGCAAAAACAATACGCCATAACATTTGCTCGTGATAACTTGGGAGCCTTTCTCGCTGCGATCGCCCCAAGGCTGTTTTTAGAGTAACTGCCCATTCTTCCGCCTGTTCTTTTGGGGTAATCCCGCGCCGAAAATCCCCTTCGGTGACGGTGAGTAAATGACGTTTATTGACGCGAATCGTCGTTAATTCAGAGCGTTGCACCACCAGTACTGGAATCGATGTATCCAAAGGATTTGTGTAAATCGCCCTTTGTAAATCGGCATTAACACTCTGTACCCGCCGTTCTGCCGTAAAGCCATCAATGCTGCCCAGTCGAAATAAGACACGACCATCAAGCACCACTGCTGCCCGCTCGACCGACATTGAGGATGACTGTGATTGTGCCAAACTCGGTTGGAGAGCTATCCCCAATGCCATGAGGCTAGCCACACAAAATATGGCGATCGCCCGCAGCCGAGGAAACCGAAATCGGAATAACATTGGCACACATCCTTGTAAAGCTGAATCTTGCTTACTCTTCATTTTGCAACAGATTCCCCACTTTTCCTTTGCCATAATGAGACGCATAATCTGAGGCTAAAATACGGTCGAGCCCTAATATTGCTTTTGATTTTTGCTGTGATCAGTTGTGGGAGAAAAAAATGAAACTTTATGCAGTCCGAATACTCGTTAATGATTGGTTATCTGCCTGTGAATTTTATGAGCAGAAATTAGGATTGGCCTTAGAGTTTAAAGACGAATCATTTGGTTGGGCAGAATTTGATGTGGGCGGTGCAAAATTTGGTATAGAGAGGGTCGATGAGAATAGTAGCAGTGAGGATCAGGCCCTAGTCGGTCGCTTTCTTGGTGTTTCTCTACAAGTGGATGATGTGCAATTAACCTACGAAGAACTACAGGCAAAAGGTGTGGAGTTTGTCTCTCTCCCAAAAAAAGAAGATTGGGGCGGAACTTTGGCAAACTTTAAGGATACCAGCGGCAACATCCTGACTCTCATGAGTGAGAATTCCTGAGATTTTCTGACGTTGTTTGGTTCTAGAGTTTAGTAGCGAGAAGTATAAAACGATAAGGACGGAATTTTATATCGGTGTCCGCGATGATTTTTGAAATTGTGATTGCGTTTGGATGTCTTAGTGCTGGCTATAAACTCGCTGAAACAATTGCAAATATCTGGTTATGTTTAGCGATCGCCGCTTGTTTTCTTGTTGTGGCTCAGGGTTTCCATCTCGCCATTCTGGGTCTCAATCCCTTGTATATTTTGGGTGGGAGTCTAACTTTGTGTAAGGTGCTATTCCTAGTCTCGGAACGTGAATAAAGAAGGTTGAAGTTCCCTTGAAATAATATATTGCGAGTAAAATTCATTATGCGGAAAGTTCTACCCTTTATTTTGGCGATCGCCCTTCTCAGTAGTTGTGCTGAGGCGTCAAACCTAGGAACATCAAGTGGCGTTTTATCCACTCCCAACAGCGATGAAATTATTGCGACTGCCTTTGAAACCCAGCAAGGCGATCTCCAAGTTGAAGGACAAGGCCATGTCATCAAATTATTGCCCGATGATTTGAAAGGGAGTAAGCACCAACGTTTTATAATTGAGTTGGCTTCCGGTCAAACCGTACTCATCGCCCACAACATTGATTTGGCACAGAAAATTGATTCCCTAAAAGAGGGTGATCTCGTTGAATTTTATGGTGAATATGAATGGAATCCTGAAGGTGGCGTTATTCACTGGACTCACCATGACCCAGCAGGCAAGCATGTTGATGGTTGGTTAAAGCACCAAGGCATTCTCTATCTATAATCATTCGACTTCGGCCCCAAACCAAAACTAAATTTTCACAGTCTTCTCTACCCTTCTAAAATGTCCCAATTTCCCACCCTAGAAGCTGCCCTAAAACACTTCTTTGGGTACGAATCTTTCCGTCCGGGACAAAAAACTGTCATTGAAGCTGCCTTGCAAAATCGGGATGTCCTCGCCCTAATGCCAACAGGTGCGGGAAAATCCATTTGCTTTCAGTTGCCAGCCTTACTGAAATCAGGTTTAACGGTCGTTATTTCGCCACTTATTGCGTTGATGCAAGACCAAGTTGATTCACTCACAGACAATGGCATTGGCGCAACCTTTCTCAATAGCACTCTCAATCTCAATCAGGCGCGATCACGGATTCAGGCGATATTGAACGGCAAAATTAAATTGCTCTATGTTGCTCCCGAAAGATTATTCAATGAAGGATTTCAAGAGTTTCTCAACGATGTAACCGATTCTGTTGGATTGTCAGGATTTGTGGTGGACGAGGCTCACTGTGTGTCGGAATGGGGCCATGATTTTCGGCCAGAATATCGTCAACTGGCAAGGTTACGCCGCAACTATCCCCAGGTTCCTTGTCATGCATTTACGGCAACAGCCACAGAGCGGGTTAGGCAGGATATCATCACGCAATTAGCGCTGCACACCCCAAGCTTCCATTGCACTAGTTTTAATCGTCCTAATCTTTACTACGAGGTCATTCCAAAGAGTAGTCGCAGCTATGACCAAGTACTGAAATATACCCGAAAACATCGTGGTAAATCGGGCATTATTTATTGTTCGAGCCGCAAAAAAGTAGACGAAATTAGCGATCGCCTAAAAAATGATGGCATTAATGCATTGCCCTACCATGCGGGGATGTCTGACAAGGCGAGGGCGAGTCACCAAGATCAATTTATTCGGGATGATGTGCCAGTTATCGTTGCAACTATTGCCTTTGGGATGGGTATCAATAAACCAGATGTTCGCTTTGTGTTGCACTACGATTTGCCGGGAAATTTGGAGCGATATTACCAAGAGTCGGGGCGAGCTGGACGGGACAACGAACCCGCTGATTGCGCGTTGCTTTATAGCGTGGGTGATATCAAAAAAGCCGAATATTTCATCGAACTCAAGGACGATGAACAGGAAAAACGTGTAGCCTATCAGCAGCTCCAAAAAATGATTGATTACGCCGAGGGTATCGAATGTCGGCGGACGATTCAGCTGAGTTATTTTGGGGAAAGTTTTGTTGGAAATTGCGGCACTTGCGATAACTGTAAAAATCCAAAACCCATTGAAGATTGGACGATTGAAGCACAAAAATTTCTATCTTGTGTGGCTCGCTGCCGAGAACGTTACGGCATGATCTACATTATCGACGTGCTCAAAGGTTCCAAGCGGGAAAAGGTTTTACAAAACAGACACAACGAGCTTTCGACCTATGGCATTGGGCGCGACCACACGAAAGATGAGTGGAAAAATTTGGGGCGATCGCTGTTGCATCAAGGCTTTATGGCAGAAACCAGTGACGGCTATCGTGTTCTGAAACTCAATGCGTTGAGCTGGGAAATTCTGCGAAAACAGCGGGAAGTCAAAATTGCGGTTGAGCGTCGGAAAACAACCGAGGAAATCTTGGGCATTAGCTCTAGTCGGATGGATGTGGAAATGCTATTCGAGGAATTACGTCGTCTGCGAAAACATTTAGCCGATGTGAATTGGGTAGCACCTTACATGATTTTTTCGGATTCGACCCTCAAAAAAATGGCAAAAAAACGCCCTCAAACCCGTGCAGATTTCATGCAAATTTCTGGGGTAACCATTGCGAAAACCCAACGTTATGGCGAACCTTTTCTCAACAAAATCAAAGAGTTTTGTCGTACGCAACCATCTCCTAAGCCCAAAGTCTCTGAGACTCATATTTTCACTTTGCAACTATTCCAACAAAATCTATCTGTCCCTGAAATTGCTAAGCAACGAAACCTTACGGCGGGCACAATTAATAAACATCTCTCGGATCTGATCGATAACGGCGAAGCACTTGATCTCAATCGGCTTGTCACACCAGAAGCTCAACAAGAAATCACAGAGGCGATCGCCAAAATTGGGCATGAATCATTGAGTAAAATTCGTACTCACCTCAACGAAAGATTTAGCTACGACGCAATTCGCCTAGTCCGTGCTCAATGGTTGCAAACAGAAGGGAAGACACCGACAACTTGATCTTCAAATTAATGGACTCATTGAATATTTGTAGTTGCGTAAGTCTGAGGTAAGACAATCTCAAAATCTGTCACCTCATAACGGCGATCGCCATAATCAAAGCCCGCCAATAATAATTCATGGATTAGTTTCTTTTCAGCTGAGGTCAATTTGGCGGTAGCTCCCGCAAAATCATCATCACCAATCTCCAGGGCAATAGTTTGGAGCATCACCCCAAAACCATAGGCACCACCGCCATCAACAGACTTGCCAAGCCGCATTAATTTCACCAAGCTCTTTTGGTCATCATCCAAGCTGTTATTAATGAGTTGGCCATAATCCACCGCAAAAATCAGATCATTGAGTTGAGCTTCTGTAATATCTGTCAGCTCAATTTCTGGTTCTGTCACTGTCGCTTGGCAGCCCATGAGACCCAACAAAATTAACAGTGTCGAAAAATAGCGTTGTAGCATTTGGTATCAAGAAAATAATGGTTTAGCGTTACCCTAAAACTCACTACTCTTGAAGCAATAAGGCAACTAAATTATTGACGAGGCGATCGCCTTTTATTTTTCAGATGCTTCTTCGAGAGTAGTCTCAAAGAGAATCGTTTCATAAATCTCAGTTAGGGAAATTTCAACATCAATCGACTTAAGCTGAAGTGTCGCATCTAATTCCTGATAGCTTTGCAAGAGCCAAAAATCATTCTCGCCACGCCGAAAATAATCAACAGAATATTGATCCGAACTCACCAAAACATATTCTTCTAGACTGGGAATAGATCGATAAAACTTAAACTTATCACCACGATCAAAACCCTCAGTGGATTTCGATAAAACTTCAATAATGAGCCTCGGCTGCTCCATATAGTAAGAGGTTAAGTCTTTAGTCTCTGAAGCGCATGAGACTAGCATGTCTGGATAAAAAAAACGCTGTCCATCCGCAACACGCACTTTCATGTCATTAATGTAAGCTCGACAAGCTGTGTCTTTTAGCTTAAGGCGTAGATTCACCAACAAATTGGTATTAATAATGTTGTGAGCATTGCTCGCACCAGCCATTGCATAGATTTCACCATCGATATACTCATGACGAATTTCACTGGTTTTCTCGAATTCCAAATATTCTTCTGGGGTGAGATATCTACCGGAGTTGAGAGCAATCATGGTTTAGAGCGTTATGCAGTTACCTCTTCTATTGTGCCAAGCTTTTGTCAGAATTCCAGCAAGGTGACAATAGGATGATGATCACTATTTGGAGCTTATTTTTTCAGGATTAAATCCACTAAACTACCGACTAACCGTTCCCTTTCCATCGGGATAATTTCTTTGCCATGCAACATCTCTTGCACAATGATGAAATGCGCCAAGGAACCCACAAAAATTCGGGCGATCGCCTCGGGATCTTCAAAGTCAAAGTGGGGTGCGGTGGTGAAATATTCGGTGAGCAGACGAAATCCTGTTTTTTCGACATTTGTCACAAAGGCACGGGCAAGATGCGGAAATCTTCCCGATTCTCCAATGATCACCCGCATAAAATTTTGAAATAAAGGTTTTTCTGAACCCGCATCCAGCATTCGATAGGCCAGCTGCTTCAAGATAATCTCTGGCTCAGAAGACAATTTCCCAGCATTAACTGGATCAAATACCGACCGAAATTTCTTTTCTACAAGGTGCTGAATCAGCGCAACGAAAAGACTTTCTTTATCCTGAAAATGACTATAAACCGTTGCCTTAGAAACCTTTGAGGATTTCGCCACTCGATCCATACTGGTCGCGGCATAACCATTCGCGAGAAATTCCCGCATCCCCCCCTGCAAAATCGCCTCAGTTTTCTCTGACGATAAATTTCGCTCATTTTCTATTGGGGTTACCTGTCCCATATGTCGTCCGCTTGCGTTCTATTTCTAATCATAAAACTTCTCTTGACAGTTCCAAACTAAACCGACTAGTTTAGAGACAGAAGAGCAATAAACTAAACAGTTTAGTTCTTGGAGTAAACAGATGATAATGCAGGGTTTTAAAGCAAGGCCTGACAGCCTGAATGCGACATCACACTGGCTAACGGTTGGAGCGATCGCCGTGGGTAGTGCGTTAACGGTGGGCGGCTTTATTTATTGGCGGTCAAACTCTTTGTCAGAGCCTGTTCCTGAGACAACTGTCGTTCTTGAAGAAATTCAAACAGTCACAGCACTGGGGCGCTTAGAGCCTGTTAGTGAAATTGTTCAATTGTCTGCACCTACTTCCAATCAAGGAAATCGGATTCAATCCTTAAAAGTGGAGGAGGGCGATAGCCTCAAAGCAGGACAAGTGGTGGCGCTCCTCGATACTTATGACCAAAGACAAGCAGCATTATTCGAAGCGGAACAGCAGATTAAAGTGGCCGAAGCCCAATTAACCAAGGTAAAAGCGGGCGCAAAACAAGGAGAAGTGTTGGCACAGGAAGCGGAAATTTCCCGTATCGAAGCCCAGTATGAGGGTGATATTGCAGCACAGAGTTCGACAGTGCGGCGTTTGGAGGCAGAGGTAATTAATGCAGAAGCGGAATATCAGCGGTATCAATCTTTGTTTGAAGCCGGAGCAATTTCAGAATCCCAACGCGATAGTAAGCAGTTAATTTGGCAGACGGCGCAAGATTCATTGCAGGAAGCCCAAGCCAATTTAAATCGAACTCGCAACACCAATCCCGCCAATCTTGACCGCGCCAAAGCAACTCTTTCCCAAATTGCGGAAGTGCGTCCGGTTGATATTCAGGTGGCACAGGCCGATGTGGATCGGGCGATCGCCAGTCGTGACCAAGCAGCGGCATCCCTTGAACAATCGATTGTTTACGCGCCGATGGCAGGGGAAGTGCTAACAATTTATGCGCGACCAGGAGAAGTGGTTGGGACTGATGGCATTCTTGATCTCGCTCAGAATACCCAGATGCGGGCGATCGCCGAAGTGTACCAAAGCGATATTCAGAAGGTGAAGTTAGGTCAATCCGTCACCGTCACTAGCAGTGCGATCGCCGAACCATTGCGGGGCACTGTCACCAGAATTGGGTCGGAGGTTTTACGCCAATCGGTAGTGAACACAGACCCCAGCGTCAATATCGATGCGCGGGTGGTGGAAGTTTATATCGACCTCAATGAAGAATCTAGCCAACGAACTGCGAAATTCACCAATCTCCAAGTGCAGGCGGTAATCGAACAATGATCAGGCTGATTAATAAAATTCGGCGGCGCACTCCCTTGGGATGGCTTCAACTCAGTCACGATAAAGGACGACTAGCCGTGGCGATCGCCGGGATTGCGTTTGCCGATATTTTGATGTTTATGCAGTTGGGATTTCAGGCTTCGTTGTATGACAGCAATACACGCGTAAACCGTTATATGCGCGGCGATATTGTTTTGATTAGCCCTAAAGCGTTAAATCTGCAAAACACTTCGACTTTTGCGCGACGGCGGTTGCTTCAGGCGCAAGATATTCCCGGTGTGGTGAGTGCCAATGCCCTATATATCAACAACCTCACCTGGAAAAATCCCCAAACAAAATTGACCGCAACGGTACAAGTTTTGGGGTTCGACCCCGATCAACCAGCCTTCAATTTACCCGAAGTAAACAAGCAGCTCGACAAACTTAAAATGGCGGATACTGTGCTTTTCGATCGGGGTGCACGGGGGGAATATAGCGAGGCGATCGCCGCCATTGATGCAGGGGAAATAGTCACGACTGAAGCAGAAAAACGCACCTTAAGCATTGTCGGTATTTTCGAGTTGGGCGCATCCTTTGGCGCAGATGCCAGTCTAATGACCAGTGACCAAACCTTTTTGCAAATTTTTCGGCGGCGGGAAGCGGGCAGCGTCAATATTGGCCTCGTCGAAGTAGCTCCTAATTACAATGTAGATGCCGTGGCGCAACGGTTACGGGAATACTTGCCGGAGGATGTACGGGTTTTTACGAAGGCGGAATATGTCACTTTCGAGGAAAACTATTGGCGGGTAGCAAGTCCTGTGGGATTTGTCTTTGGACTGGGCACTGCAATGGCGTTTATTGTCGGCGTGGTCATCGTCTACCAAGTGCTTTCCACCGACGTGAATGCCCATTTGAAAGAGTACGCCACCTTTAAAGCGATGGGCTACCAAAACACCTATTTGCTCACGGTGGTTTTTGAGGAGGCGATCATCCTCGCGTTGTTGGGTTTTATTCCCGGTGCATTGTTGCCCATTGGCCTATATCAAGTTGCTGCCAATGCCACCGCCCTACCAATTTATATGACTCTCACTCGGGCGCGGCTAGTGCTAACTCTTACGGTCATGATGTGTATGCTATCCGGGGCGATCGCCACCCGCCGTCTCCAATCTGCTGATCCTGCCGATATGTTTTAGGGGGGAGTTATGAGTGCCAATACTAATCAAAATAATGTGGCGATCGCCGTCAAAAATCTCGACTATGCCTTCGGACATGGCAACCTAAAAAAACAGGTGCTCTTTGATATCAACCTCGACATTAATGCTGGGGAAATTATTTTAATGACGGGGCCATCGGGGTCAGGGAAAACGACATTATTAACCCTAATTGGCGGCCTACGTTCTGCCCAGTCCGGTAGTCTCAAAATTTTAGATAAAGAACTTTTTGGCGCGTCTACCCGACAGCTTGCCCATGCCCGTCGTCAACACGGTTATATTTTCCAAGCCCACAATCTTCACCATAGTTTGACCGCGCTTCAAAATGTCCGTATGGGGTTAGAGGTGCATCCTCATTTTTCGCCCAAAGAGATGAATAAAAAAGCTGCAAAAATGCTTGATCAGGTCGGTTTAGGTGAGCATATCAATTACTATCCCGATAATCTTTCTGGTGGCCAAAAACAACGGGTGGCGATCGCCCGTGCCCTTGTCAGTCACCCTAAACTCGTTTTAGCCGATGAACCCACCGCAGCCCTTGATAGTAAAACTGGTCGGGATGTTGTGACCCTGATGCAAACCCTTGCCCGAGAACAAGACTGCACAATTTTGATGGTGACCCACGATAACCGGATCCTCGACGTCGCTGACCGCATCGTGAATTTAGAAGACGGCAAACTTAAACCTCTAGATGCTGTGGCAGCTTAGTGGGGCGATCGCCATTGAATCGAGCATTCAAGCCTTAGAATTTGGTTTACACAACAATGCCGCTTGCCCAAGTCATCTTGGAATACTGCATTTTTGTGGGTTCTAACTTTTCCCAAAGCTCTCAAATGGTTTCTATATAGATTGGTAGAAGACTAAAGTTATACTTTCCTCGGTAGGACTGCTCTCACTTACATGCCCTCATCCCTTAATCTAGACAGCTATAAGCAGGCGATCGCCGATTCCTATGACCGTAGAAGCTCAACCTACGATGAGGGAGAGTGGCGAAAACTCATCTGCGAACATTTGCTGAGTTACTCGCAAGTCCACAAACGTCAGGCTGTTTTAGACATTGGGACAGGGACAGGTTACCTAGCAATTGCAGTTGCAAAGAAAGTCGGTTCTCAGGGTTCCGTGGTTGGTGTGGATTTATCATCCAAGATGCTGAACCAGGCACGCAGCAAGGTTAAGGAAATAAAGCTGTCTAACATTCAATTCCAGCTTGCAGATGCCGAGAAGCTTGACTATCAGGATGCCTGTTTCGATTATGTCTTGTGTGCAAACACCTTTCCTTGGATATCAGATAAAGAGACTACTCTCAAATCGTGGTATCGCTTTTTGAAGCCTGGTGGTCGTATTGCCGTTCATACACCCGCGGATACCGCTTATGTGGGTTCGGTTGTCCTTCGCAGAGTTCTTGCAACCCACAATATTGAATTAGAGCCGAGTAATCGGCTGGGTTCAATTGAGCAATGCAAGGAGCTATTCGCCACGGCAGGCTTTAGAAACATCGAGATTAAACAAGAGCAGCATGGTAGATATATCAGTTTCGAGAGTGCTAGTGCTTATTGGAAAAGTATTGTGGAAGCACCTACCGCACTCTCCCTAAAGATATCTGATGATATATCTCAGTGTTCACCAACCCAGCTGGCGGAGATAAAGTCAGAATTTGAAGCCGCTTTGGTCACACAGCAGACGGAGGAAGGCATTTGGGATAATCTCACCACTTTATATGTACTGGGTCAGAAACCAGATGTGAACCAGCCATCGAGCTACAAAGATGAGAGTCAGTGAAGGGATTCAATACCTATCTATTAATCTCGCACGGAGTGTCATGGTTGCTCCCAGAAGTGGGCTTATCTTAGCCTATACAGTGCAATTCTGAGAGACAAAAAACGCTGAAATTTCATGAGAGTTATGGTCTACCTTTTAATATAAGGCGGATATCCATAGTCCTTAAACATCATCGCTTCATCTTATAAAAGGCGAGAGATAATACTCTCCCAACAGGATTGTTACCCGGCGATGGCGATCGCCATTTATTTTTTTCATTGCGCCTATTTCCTTAATTTCAATGTTTATAAACAAAAAAAAATCGCCCTGATTGCTTAGGTCAGGGCGAATAAGCTTGATGGAGGAAACTTGTTCAAAATGTAGAGATCAGGTAATCCAAATTACAAAGCGATTACGCAGGATGAAAAAATCTTTGAGGAGCAGATTAGAGGCGATCGCCAGAAGGAATGTTCATGTCTTCGACATCATCCTTTAGCAGAAAGGATTTCAGACAATAAAGCAAAATCATCACCCCAAAATCAACGGCAAAAAACATAACAATTTGGTCATACATAATTAATGTCCTTAAAAAAGAGGTGAGATGAAATTTTTAAAGCGCAAGATTTTTATTCCCATACCCGATACACATGGTCAAAAAAGTATTTGGCGTGACCTAATTGAGAGATAACCTGCAAACCCGATGAGCTCAAAACCAAGCTGCAAAATGCTTTAGATATCTCTATCGAAAGCGTTTTCCACTCTTTCGGTTACGCCAAACATAAAGTCAACGTCACATAGATTTTATCCTATGTTGATTTGATTCATCATAACTCTTTTGCTATGCAAATGTGAATAAGCCGGACTTTCAAATTTTGTGGTAAAGCCATAATCCAAGCTTATTAATCGCAGTTATCCCTACACTGCAGACATTTCTAGGAAGCGTTTTTACGATGATATTTCACACACACAGTTAGACAATCTGGCCACAGAACTCGCTGTCGCCACTAACCATCCATCAACAAAAAGACTGGTGGCACTCAGCTAACAAAAATACTTATGAGTCTTGTATAGACACCTAGTGAACCAAGAGAGCAAAGCTTCAATCAAAAAATACCAGTAAATTTCCGAGAGACTGTATTTTCTTCACAGAATTTTTGACCAGTAATGGCGATCGCCATTTATTTATGGTTGCCACTAAAACTTTAGTATCTCAACCTTTAACAGAAGCACTGGAGTGAACTCTAATAGCGAACAGCCCATCGCCTGAAATTAATTACACATCCTATACATTTCCAAATCAAATCAACCACTCAATCAATCCTCATCAAACCCCACAAGGTTTACGAGAAAAGACTTTAGAACAAAGTTTACTAACCTTTTCTCCTTCAGAATAGATTGATCATTAGTCACATTTAAATATCATTTGAGCTTTACTTATAAGTTCAGGCTATTAATCAAATAGGATAATACGTCCTAAATTCCAGGAGTTTAGCCAGTTTTTGTGCCGCCAACAGGATAGACTAAAGTCAATGCAAAACGACATTGCAATTGACTTAAATCTATTCAATGTCTTCCATTAGCTTTCCAAGTGTTTCCACTATTTCCGATCCACCCTGACCCCCCAAGATTTGCTAAAGGAGGAATTACAACGTGGATTTTTTTTCCGATTTCTTAACGCTCTTCCTAGGAAAGTTGCAGTCGCCAACCCTAGGATTTTTGATTGGAGGTATGGTTGTTGCTGCGGTTAATAGCCGACTAACCATTCCCGATGCAGTCTATAAATTTATTGTCTTCATGCTGCTCATCAAAGTTGGTCTGAGCGGTGGTATTGCTATCCGCAACGCCAACCTCGTAGAGATGTTGCTACCAGCATTGTTCGCAGTTATCACAGGTCTTTTAATTGTATTTATCGGCCGCTACACATTAGCCAAATTGCCCGGTGTTAGGGCTGTAGATGGCATTGCCACTGCCGGCTTATTCGGCGCGGTGAGTGGCTCAACCCTTGCCGCTGCTTTAACACTACTCGAGACAGAAAATGTCTTCTATGAACCTTGGGCTGCTGCACTTTATCCTTTTATGGATATCCCAGCACTTGTGTTGGCGATCGTTCTAGCCAGTGTTTACGTTAAAAAGAAACGTGAGAAATCTGCACGAGAAGAAGCATTAAACAAACAGTCTGTTGCAGCAGGTGATTATCCCAGCAGTAGGCAGGAGTATCTCAGCGAGCAACGCGGTACAAAAAGCAAGCGAGTTGAGATCTGGCCTATCGTACAAGAAAGCCTTCAAGGATCTGCCTTATCCGCGCTACTACTTGGCTTAGCCTTAGGAATCATCACTCGTCCAGAGAGTGTTTATGACAGCTTCTTCGCTCCCGGTTTTCGTGGCATGCTCTCGATTCTAATGTTGGTCATGGGTATGGAAGCTTGGGCCAGACTTGGTGAACTACGTAAAGTGGGTCAATGGTACGCTCTATATGCCTTTTTCGCACCGCTTCTCCATGGCCTTATTGCCTTCGGTCTCGGCATGGTTGCCCACTACATGACAGGATTTAGCCTAGGCGGCGTCGTGATTCTCGCAACGATTGCAGCTTCCAGTTCTGACATCTCTGGGCCACCCACATTACGAGCAGGTATTCCTTCTGCTAACCCCTCTGCTTATATCGGTTCTTCAACTGCTGTTGGTACGCCAGTTGCCCTTGCAATCGGAATCCCTCTCTTCATCGGACTCGCCCAAGCACTTGTCCATAGCGGAGTCTAAAAGTAAGAAATTTGCCAGTCCCTCTTGGATTGGCAACTAGCACGGCAGCAAAATCAGCCATACAACTGAAACGCTGCCACTCTCCTAAATTTTCAAGTCGTTCAATAGATATACGCATTGAGAGGTAATCAGCATGGCTAAGCCAGCAATTAAGCTCGTCATTATTACTGAAAAATTACTGTTAAAAAAGATCGCCAAAATCATTAATGCAGCCGGAGCAAGCGGTTATACATTAATCGAAACCGGTGGCAAAGGTAGCCGCAACGTACGATCTTCCGGGCGACCCATCGTCGGTGACACCCAATCGAATATCAAGTTCGAGGTACTCGTCGATGATCGAGAAATGGCGATAAAGATTTCGGATGAAATTGCTGCGGAATTTTTCATTGACTATTCGGGCATCACCTATATCTGTGATGCGGAGGTCTTAAGTGCCCATACATTCTGCGGGCCAGAAGGCTGTTAATAGGAGGCAAAAAGGCCGATCTTTTAGTTTGATTGTGTTTTTATTCCTCTTTGAAGCTAGTGATTTTAGGCATTATCACTGACTTCAAATATAGAGGAACTGAATTTCAACTTTATCTAGGGCTTGTTTACCTATATAGAAGATTTACAAGCCCTAGTTTTCCAAACAGTTTCCTCCATCAAGCATGTCCGCTCTGACATAAGCAATCAGAGCGGATTTTTTTCGTTTGAAAAATATCAAAGCTCATAAAAAACGACAGATCACAAATCTGCCATTTTTACGGTATTTAGACTATCTAATACTGACAATATTTTTTGTAGCCAAGCTATATAAATCAATCGATTTTCAATAAAGGAGTTACTGTTTGGTCAATAACCGGATCAACAGATTTGACAGTTTCTTCAGGGTAAGAGAAACCAAATAATAATGTGGTAGAAAGTCCTAAAATAGTGCCGATCAGAAATGTCCAGGCATGTGATGGATCCAGAGACCAAAGTAAACGGCGATCGCCACTGTAAAACTGTAGAGACCAACCGGAGCTAATCTGTTCTTTTAATTGTACTGGTGTCTTGTTCATCAGATAATCCTTTAATTAATATCAAAGTTAGAGAAAATACATCTAGTCAATATATTGAGTGAGCATCAACTGGGCCATGAAAAACTCAATGTCATTTTCAGATGGGAGTAACTATTCATGGATAAGTCTGATTTTGCTTAGACTACAAAAAGCATATTTTGAGAAATACTTTCACACAAAAATATTTTGCTCTCAACTCACTTCTAGGATAACTTTTTTTTTATAAAATAATCAAAGATAAAAACAATATAAGTACAACCATATTTTGACAAATAAGAGTTGACTATATATCAATAAAGCAAAGCTTGTGATTTGCAAATTTTCCAGATTATTGACTAAGAAATAAATGATTGATTAGAACTTCAAGATATTTCTCAAAATCAGATGTAGAGAAATGGATGGGCGATCGCCAAGAAATGTTGTCTAGATCGATCACACAGAAATAAACAACAGATCTAGAATGGTGGGTACATTGGCAATGTGTCACAGCCGTTCTCAGGTGCTAGATCATTTTTATCTTGCCCTAGCACTTTGAGAAAACGGCAAGCGAAAGCAATCAACAAATAAAAGCACATTCCAAAGAAAAAGCCTGAGCATCACTCAGAGACATTGAAACTCTCGTAATCTTAGTCAAAAAAAAGCCCTAGATAGCCATCCAACAGGCATCTAGAGCTATGACAACAATTTCTTATTAGAGAGGAGAGAAAACCTTAAAGACTTAAGCCAGGAAACCTAAACGTTGACCATTAGCTTTAGCGAGGCGAATTAACCCTTGGCGGGATTTCGCCTCAATACCGACGAAATTACAGAAGTTGGTAATCGTTTTACAGTGCAAACCGATTACTTTGCCGCGGGTACGGTTGAAGCGAGAAGTACCCATAAATTTGCGGAGCACAATAACAAGAGAACCAAACATCGTAATTATCCTCGTGAACTAGTGGAGAAAGATAGAGACAAACAACGAAAAAAGAAATTAACGTAAAAGAAGAAGATTAAAGAGTGTGTCACCACCGATTAACTCTGTTGCGAGAAGAGCAACAAAACCAATCATTGCAAGGCGGCCATTGAGCTTTTCAGCGTAGGCAGTCCAACCAGCGGTGTTTTCTGCATCAACATAAACTTCAGGTTCAACAGCAAAGTTATCGAGTTGACCGTATTCGTTGGAGACGTATGTGGAATTCATGGAAGAACCTCAGTTGCTTACATAAATAAATATAACGCAATGTAAATTATTGTTACAGTGACTTGACGAGGGTTTGGCTGTGATGTGGGTCACGAGAAATTAAGCATGGTGAATTGAGGCGTCAGACCTTATAACTCGACCCAAGTCTCCACGCAATGTAACTCTCTTTCATGCTTAGATAATTGGCGATCGCCTCAAAGACCCAGATCAACCACCACTCTGCCGCGTATCTTCCCCAAGAACATCTCTTCAGAAGTCTTCAGCACATCTTGGAGAGCAATAACGTTCTGTAAACCTCGCAATTTTTCAAGCTCTAAATCTGTGGCTAGTCGCTGCCAAGCCTTTTCTCGCAAAGCTTGTGGACACATTACCGAGTCAATCCCCAGTAAATTTACGCCCCGTAAGATGAAAGGAAAGACAGTGCTCGGCAAATTCGCGCCACCCACCAACCCACAAGCCGTTACACTGCCTCGATATTTCGTTTGTCGCAAGATACTGGCGAGCGTTTCACCACCAACCGTATCAACCGCCCCCGCCCAACGTTCAGACTCCAAAGGTTTACTGCTAGGTGTTGCCAGCTCTTTTCTATGAATTAATTCAGTTGCCCCTAAATGCCTCAGATAATCTCCTTGCTCTTCAACGCGACCCGAAGAAGCGACCACTTCATAACCCAGTTTTTCCAAAACCAGAATTGCAATGGAACCAACACCACCTGCTGCACCAGTCACCAACACAGGCCCTTGCTCTGACGAAACACCATGACTTTCGAGCGCCAGTACTGAAAGCATCGCTGTAAAACCCGCAGTTCCGATCGCCATACAATCTTTGCGTGAAAGTCCGGTCGGTATTGGTAAAACCCAATCTGTTTTCACTCGACAAAATTCTGCATAACCCCCCGCAACTGTTTCCCCAACGCCATAGCCTGTTACGAGAACTTCATCACCCACTTGAAAAACATTGTTTGGGTCGGCTTCTGCCACCACTCCAGCCAAATCAATCCCCGGCACAATCGGGAATGCTCTTAATACTTTGCCTTTACCAGTGACTGCCAGCGCATCCTTATAGTTAAGACAGGAATGGGTCACTCGAATGAGCAATTCACCATCAGCCTGATTCGGTAGAGCATCAACATTATTTAATGTCGTAAAAGTTGCAGTGGATTGAGTGCCATCGTCTTGTTTATCGACGATTAATGCAGAAAATGAGTGTTGCGCCATAGCTTTCTAATCCACTGGAAACATAAGTTTGTGTGTTATCTAGACGTATTCTATGTCTACCAAACAAAGCTTTTGTCCTGCTGAGTGCAGAAATTATTAGAAAACAGGAAAGTCGCCCTAAGCTATTAAGCTATGGCGATCGCCTGTCCAGTGGCCATCGATAAACCCTTGTTAATCCCCAGGATTTTGTTAATATCAAGGTCAAGTAATTGATGTCATTCCGCTCACCTATTTATTGCACCCAGAGTTGTCTCCATGTCAGAATCCGCCAATAATCTAGACCAGATCCGTGACCTACTTTTCGGTCAGCAACTCGGCACTTATGAAGATCAGTTTCAAGGCTATCAAGATCGCCTAGAGCGGATCGAGACGAGCTTGGGCGACTTTCGGGGACAGATGAAACTCCAGCTCAAAGAACTTGAAGGCATGATCTCAAGCGAGCTAGTCGGACTCAATAAAGGACTAGACAATAAACTGAAACATTTCAGTACCGCCAGCAACAGCGAGCTCACGAAGCTTGAAAAAATGCTGAATGACGATATGTATAGCTTTTTTCAGGAGCTAAATTCTTTTGAGCGTGATTTTGGTCAAAAACAAAGTTCTATCCAAGATGAGCTGAGAGATATCCGTCAACACCTCACCGCCCAGTTGAGCGATCTTAAAGATGCTATTTCCAGTGAGTGGAATAATCTCTATGGTGAAACCAACGATGGCAAGCTAACCAAAGACCAGCTCGGCAAAATGCTCTTTGAATTTTCCTTAAAAACGCGTGACGGAAGTTTCCTCGCAGAGCTTCCTGAAAGCATGCAAGAACAGATGGAAGCGGAATTAGAATCGTAAAAAATTGATTGGCTAAAATGGGCAGATGGGTATATTCGATCTAACAAGTCTAAAGAGTTACCAAAGTTCCCCGATAACGGCCTTGTTCGATGGGATAACTATTTTCTAGATATCCCTTGACTACTCTATCCTGGTTTTCTTGGTTGCCAATGGAACAGAATTCTGAGGGTCTTCACCCCGCTAAACGTCCAGAATCCAACGGCGATCGCCCTGTTGCCAACCCAACAGATGCCAGCAATCCGTCGCAAGCTGTGGCAGCCAATATCGTGTCTTCCAACGACCCTCAACAACAAAACCCACCTGACGAAAATGTATTACAAGAACTCCTCGCAAATCTTGTTTTTACGAGTAGTCAACACCCAGACTTTACGCCTCTAGAGCAAAAAATAAAGCAGATCGAGCATCAGTTATATGACCCAGAAGAGGTGATCAAGCTGCTCATGCCGATTATCTCCGAGTTGCTCAACCGTAAGGTGATGGAGTCGAAAGATAGTATCGTGCGGGCGATCGTCCCCATTATTGATGAAGTGATCGTCGAGAAAACAGGCGAAGATAAAGTCGCGATGATTCGGGCGATCGCCAACCTCATCCCTGGCGCGATCGATCAACAAGTTCGGAGCAATTCCGACGATCTTGTCGAAGCCCTAGCACCAGCAATGGGAGAAATTATTAAACAACAAATCCGCATTGAACGGGATGCCATGGTTGATGCCCTTTATCCAGTCATCGGCAGCACGATCTCGAAGTACATGCAGGAAGTGGTGCAGGAAATCAATTCGCGCGTAGAAAGTACCCTCACTCCAGCAGGAATTCGCCGCAAAGTCCAAGCCAAAATACAAGGGGTTTCTGAAGCGGAACTGATTTTTCAAGAGTCGATGCCTTTTCAGATCCAAGCCATTTTTCTGATCCATAAACAGTCAGGCTTAATTATTGCCTCCGCGAAACAGGAAAAAGAGGCAGACAAGCAAGAGTCTTCCCTTGAAGGAGATTTAATGGCGGGCATGTTAACAGCGATGCGGAGCTTTGCATCGGAATGCGCTATTGAGCCAGGCAATACGTCGGAACTCAAGGAAATTGAATATGAAAGCTTTCAGATTTTGATGGAAGTCGCTGGTTATTGCTATATGGCGACAGTGATTAAAGGAAATATTGAGCAGGCTTATATTGAGAATATGCGGCAATCCCTCGCTAACATTATTCTGAACTATGACCGTGATCAAAGCATCCATTACTATTCAGGCGATCCAAGTTCTGTGGATGATGCGGTCCAGGAAGAACTAGATAATTTAATCCTCTATGCCCCAAAAACAGACAAAGTCGGTAAAAAAGGATGGCCAATTGCCCTCTTACTCCTAATCTTTATCCCGCTTTTAGCATGGGGAGGCTGGCGCACTTGGCAGGACAAACAACTGAAAGCTTTGGCTGCCATCGAATCGAAAATAGATTTAGAGCTAGATGTGGATCCACAATTGGCAGTATATCCAGTCGAGTCAGTAGCTCAAAAAGTGAAAGGCGATCGCCAGATTATATTGTCAGGAAAAGTGCCGTCAGCCCGCCTGAAGGAAAAAGCTAAAGCTATCACCGATAAACAACTGACATTATTAGCCGAACCGAGCGAATGGCAAGTCATTAATGAAATTATCACTGTTGAAGTTGAGCCAGCGACAGAAGTAACGATCGCCGAGGTTGTGCGCTTGACTGATGTCTTCAATCAAAATGAAAACACGATTATCACTACCGAATATAGCGATCGCCAGGTCACAGTAAGTGGACATCTCCGTACGGAGGTGCAATTACAACAAATCGCGGATGGTTTCAGTCAAATTCCGGGAGTAGACAATGTCCTGATTGCCTCAACTGCGAAAGCTTTCCCCATCGATCAACGCTTATATTTCGGCACAAATGCGAAAGCAATCAACCCCAAAGATGCCCAAGAAAAATTGCCCTCCATTCAGGAATTTTTACAGCAATATCCCGATATGAAGCTCCGAATTATTGGCCATATTCACCCCAGCGAAACAGAGCAAAAGGCTTCCCTCGCTGAACAACGGGCGATCGCCGTCCGCGATAGTCTACTCGGACTGGGTATTGCCGAAGCAAGATTAGAAATTGTGGCAGCACCTTCTGCCCCGCCAAATCTTACCCAAGCCGATGATTCATGGCTAAGCCGCTGTGTACGTTTTGAACGTATCATGGAGCAATAGGTAAAAAGTTAAAGCATGGCAACGATCAAGAAAAAAATTTGTATGCTAGGGGATTTCGGCGTTGGCAAAACAAGCCTTATCCGTCGCTTTGTCGAAGGCTCTTTTACTGATGAATACCTCTCGACAGTAGGCGTAAAAATTTCCAGAAAAACGATTGATACTCCCGACTTGCCCAAAGGTATCGATCTTTTAATTTGGGATATTGAAGGACAAACAAAATTCAAAGCTGTTGCCCCCTCCTATCTCCAAGGTGCTGCTGCTGTAATTATTGTTGGTGATGTGACCCGCCCTGAAACCATTCAGCATTTTCAGGAGCACATCGAGCTGTTTTACAATGCTAGTCCAGCCGGAAAAGTGATTTTGGCGCTCAATAAGACAGACTTAATTGAAGCAGAAGTGAGCCAGAAATTAGAGCAGTTTTTGTTAGGGGCGATCAGCAATGTATTGGCGGTATACCAAACTTCTGCGAAAACCTCGAAAAATGTTGATTTAATTTTTGAAAGATTGGCTAAAGAGCTGATAATGTCATCGTAAAACCGCTTTAGGGTTTAAAAACACCCTGCGACCATGAGCCTATTGCCCGAAAAATTTATAATGCCGCCCCATGTGGGCTACCTGCTCTTGGGTCGCGCACTAAAAGTTGTCGAATTTTCCGAACATCTTGCTGCATTTGCTGTTGACCCAGCGCTATTACAGTATGGCCAATCGGCCTGTGATGCCTTTCCCGAGCTCATCGGGGTGGAAGATATCCTAGAGCAGATTCGTAGCGGTCAAATCCGTGAGTATGAGCTGCGGGGTGTTGCACGGGATGACGTGTACTTTAATCTCTATGCTCACCGTACAGATCATTATTTAGTGTTGCTCTTTGAAGACATCACCGAGATGATGACGCTCAAGCAATCCCTCGTTCAACGGGCCAATGAAGCAGGGTTGCTCCTCGATGCCCTCAAGAACTCAAAAGACTATCTCGATAAAGTAATGCTATCGATGGGTGATGCCCTACTCATTACTGATCAACAGGGTTTGATTTTGACGGTTAATCAAGCAACGGTTGAAATGTTCGGGTATGAAGAGGCAGAACTGCATGGTCAATCCTTAGCCAATCTACTGCCTGCAAACCTTTGGCTAGAGCAGTTTGCACCTAAGGCGATCGCCGCCCACCAGGACAGCATCAAAAATGTCGAGGTCGATTGTTTAACAAAAAGTCGCGAACCTCTCACCGTCGAATTTAACTGCTCTAAAGTTCTCACGGATCTAGATCAAACAGAATCTTTCGTTTATATCGGTCGTAATATCACTGCTCGCAAAAAAGCAGAACTCGAAGAACAAAAGGCGATCGCCAAAGAACGGGAATTAGTCGAATTGCGCTCCCGGTTTCTCTCCACGGCTTCCCATGAATTCCGCAATCCTATTGGCAGTATTTTGATGTGTGCAGAGATCCTGCAAAATGAGGACGCTCAGCTGACGACAGAAGAAATGGATATGTATATTGGGTTTATTCAGCAAGCTGGCAAAAACCTCCAAGAAGTGGTTGAAGATGTGTTGATGATTAGTAAGGCAGAGGCAGGGAAAGTCGAGTTCCAGCCAGCTGACATCAATCTCCCACGCTTCTGTGACACTCTCATCCAGCAAATTCACTTATCGATGAATGAAGAGCGGATTCAGGCAACTTACGAGACTGATATTGAAACCGTCAGTATGGACGGCAAACTCCTCCAACATATCTTGCAAAATCTCTTAAGCAATGCTTTGAAATACTCCCCCGGCGATCGCCCCGTTGATTTTACCGTCCAAGAAACAGAACAGAGCGGCTATCTCCAATTTACAATTCGCGACCATGGCATCGGCATTCCACAAGCAGATCTCAACCACGTCTTTGACTCCTTTCACCGTGCCACAAATGTTGGCAGTATCCCCGGTACCGGACTCGGTATGGCGATCACCTACGAATATACTCAGTTGCACCAAGGCACCATCACGATCAATAGCGAAGAAGGTCAAGGCACGGAAGTACAAGTAATCTTGCCAGATATGCAAAGGATTCAAAGCTCACCAACAGCGAAATAAACACGCGTTCAACAGCCAAATTTCCGATTTCAATCCAACAAATTTCGAAAACTCACTGTGATTTTGTCGGATTACTCACGCTATAGACTGTAAACCCCTAAAGCAAAAGATGTACTATTAGACCGAATCAAATGCTGTGAGAAACAGAAAACTAGGTTAAAATCCTTACATCTCATCTTCCAATTATTTCCCGTCATCCCCTTCGTAGCACACCATGTCAGACAGTACTCCAGATCTAACACGCGATCGCCTCGGCAACATTGACCAGATCCGAGATGTTCTCTTTGGTCAGAAAGCCCGCGAATATGAACAGCAGTTCACCAGCTACGAACAACGCCTTGATAAAGTTGAAGCAGAATTAATGGAGCTGCAAACCGACACCAGCGATCGCCTCCGTCAACTCCAAGAGACATTCTCAACAGAACTCAGCACAACCCTCGATTCCCTTGAGAAAAAGCTAAAATACCTCAGCCTCACAACCCACGAAACCACAAGTAATCTCGAACAGCAGCTCAAAAATAGTAACGTTAAAAATGAAGCAGAACTAGATAATCTCAACCAGTCTGTTGTTGACAAAAACGGTCTCCTCCGCGAACAGCTCACCGAAACAAGAGAGCAATTTGATGCAGACCTCAACGTACTGAAAGAACAACTCTTTACAGAGCTTGATAAAGGTTTCACCTACCTCAGAGAATCCAAAGTTTCCCGTGCAGTTCTCGCCGAAGTTCTCTTCGAAATGTGTATTAAGGTCAAAGGCAGCGATGTCTTTCCTAACCTCACTGAGGAAGGAGAAAGCCCTGTTAAATCGAGTTTCTTATTACCTGACGAACAACCCGAAGAACAGGATTCATAAACTCCTTTGTGCTAATGGTCTAATTTCATTCCCGTTGGATCTACGAGTTAGCCCGATGGTTCCTAATATTATCAATCAAGTTAGTGAGTAGCCTCTCAACATATCGCTTGAACATTACATAATTTGGGGAATTGCATCAAACTTCATCGATAGTTGTAGGGTTTCGATCCGTAATGCCCCAAATTGATTTCTCACTTATTATTCCAAAGCACCTGCACTACATCGTTCTTGATCAGGAGTTAAGCGTTGTTGTGTCATCAGCTAAGGCATCTTCGTACGTCGATGATGCGACAGCTTTAGCAGTAGGTGCAGATATTTGTGATAGTTTCCCAGAGCTTTATGGCCTAGAAGATATTTTTGCGGAAATTCTCGCTGGGACACAAGAGCAATTTGAGGTGAAGGCAATTAATCGTCAGGTTGCTGATAAACAAGTCTATCTTGACCTTTATTTTCGGGCCTATCCAACGCTCAAAGACACTTATTCTCCCCAGCTATTAATGTTTCTAGAGGATGTCACTGACAAGATGACTCTAGAACAGACATTGGTGCAGAGCAATAATGAGACCAGTTTGCTGGTGACCGCTCTTGAAAATGCGCGGCAATATGCAGACACCATTATTGAATCGATTGCTGAGGCGTTAATTGTCACTGACCCAAGCGGCAAAATTTTACGGATTAATTCGGTCACAACCGAAATTTTAGAGTACTCATCAGAAGAACTATTAGGGCGATCGCTCTTTGATGTTTTAAAAACACCTGAAGCACAACTTTTACGGTACGAAGCACTAAGCTTTTTTGAACAACAGACTCAAGGACGAAGTCCTCGGGTTGAGGTCAACTGTCTGCGAAAGCGTGGCAGACCAATTATTCTGGCCTTTTCTTGTTCACGGCTAGATCTCGCCAATGATCAACTAGAAATTATTTATGTTGCCCGGGATGTGACGCGCGATCGCCTCGACCAGAAACGGTTAGCGGCCCAATATATGATTGCCCGTGCCTTATCTGAGGTGGCATCTATTGAGAAAGTGATAAAAGATGTCCTCACCATCATTTGCAATCAACTGCAATTTGATGTGGGCGAACTCTGGCAACCTGTCTCTCTGAGTGAGATTGATGCGAGCAATTATCCGGCCATCCAGTCCTATCCCACGAGTCCCATTTACCTCCAACGCATCCATCAAGTCGCCCTTGCCAATTTTGATAATAAGCAAGTTGGCTTTGTTGATGTCAGTGATCGTGTGTTGTTGGTGCCAGGTAGTGGTTTAGCCGGTCGGGTATGGGAACAGCGATCGCCCCAGTGGATTTACGATTTGGTGGATGATCCAGACTTTGGCCAGAAATCTTTCGCTTGTCGCGAGGGCTTAAGTTCTGCGTTTGCATTTCCGGTGATGGCAGCGGGAGAAATCCTCGGGATTATGACCTTTTTCTCGGAGCATCCCCAATCGGATAATCCAGAGTTGCTACAAATTATGGATGCCATCGGTCAGCAGTTAGGGCAATATATTCGCCGCAAGCAAACCGAAGAAGCGCTCAAAGAGCAGCAGCAACAAACAGAGAATTTACTCCTTAATATCTTGCCGGAATCAATTGCAACACAGCTACGACAGTCTGGCCGGACGATCGCCCGCCAATTTAGTGCTGTGACTGTGTTGTTTGCCGATATTGTAGGCTTTACAGAATTTTCTGCAAATCTGTCTCCCATCGAAGTTGTAAAAATTCTCAATCAAATCTTCTCTGGTTTTGATGAGCTTACCGAAAAATATAAACTCGAAAAAATCAAAACCATTGGCGACTCCTATATGGTGGTCGGTGGTTTACCAGAGCCTCGCCCAGATCACGCGGCGGCGATCGCCAATATGGCCTTAGACATGCAACAAACTCTCACTGATCTAAACGAAAAAACAGGTCATAGTTTCAAGCTCCGCATCGGTATCAACAGTGGTGCGGTAGTTGCTGGCGTCATTGGTCAGAAAAAATTTATTTACGATCTCTGGGGCGATACCGTCAATATTGCCAGCCGGATGGAATCTCACGGTGTCCCCGACCAAATTCAATGCTCTCTCGCCACCTATGAGCGACTCCCTCAGGATAATTATCAATGGGAAGAACGGGGCTCTATTCGCGTGAAAGGTAAGGGCGAGATGCAAACTTATTTTTTAGTCGGTCGCAATTAAATCAGGTACAAATAATAGCCAGCAAAAAGCAGACTTGTAAGCTTCATCAGAAACAATCAAGTCTGCTTAAAGTTGTGGTGAATACTTCAATCACAACGGATATAGTAATTTCGCATAAGTTTTAGAGACAGCCGATATCATTCCTTGAGGAAGATACCCGAAGGGCGGCAGAGGTTTCAATAGGTTTCATCGCTTACGGAGAACCCACCTCTGACCTCTCCCAGGAGAACTCTTAATCCTTATTCGAAATGTCTATAAATATGCTATTCAAGGCCAAATTATTATTTGATTTCGCCACAATCTGCGATAACGACAGGTGCATCAGTTGCGCCACTACGGGAGCCGTGGGATTCGATCTTTTCAATCACATCGAGGCCTTCAACAGCTTTACCGAACACGACGTGCTTACCATTCAACCAAGGGGTTAGTACGGTGGTAATGAAGAACTGAGAACCATTGGTATTTGGGCCACGGTTTGCCATGCTCAACAAACCAGTTTCACTGTGCTTGAGCTGGAAATTTTCGTCGGGGAAGTTATCGCCGTAAATAGACTCACCGCCTGTGCCGTTACCATTGGTAAAGTCCCCGCCTTGGCACATGAATTCGGGAATGACACGGTGGAAGCTAGAGCCTTTGTAGTGGAGAGGCTTGCCGCGCTTACCCATGCCTTTTTCGCCAGTGCAGAGGGCACGGAAGTTTTCAGCTGTTTCAGGGACGACATCTGCGTAAAGTTCGAAGACAATGCGGCCTGCTGCTTCGCCACCGATAGTCATGTCAAAAAATACTTTGGGGTTTGCCTGTTCGCTCACGGTTGCTATTCCTTTTTGATTGTTTAGCGTTTAGTCAAATGCTACTCTATCGCATTCATGGCTTCAGGGCGATCGCCACGCTTTGAAATGTTACGGTTTCAGTTTTTTGGGTCGGTCTTCCCGATTATTGGCAAGGGTAGGTCGTTAGAAATAAATAATTATTGTTGAACTGCAAGCAAGGCTAGAATTGGCAATTACACTGCAAACAGAAGAGAAAGTTGATTTGGAATTGATGTGTCCCATAAGCGCTCTGATGATTTTAGGTTCTTATCAAGAAAGCCTTTGATCTTGCTGAGCAAATTAAAGCGTTTTCGTCCGTCAGCCATTTGGGTTGTAGGCCCTTCACCACTGCTCCCCCAGATTTTGGGGAGTATGTTCAATATTTGGTACAACGTCACCCGTGTTCAGCCCCTCCTAACCCCCACGCAACAATCAGTCTTAACGAGCACTATCCTTTTTTATAATGTGCTGATTTATCCGCTGGCGATCGCCTGCTGGATAGGTCGGGTGCGTTCCCTCGGTAAAACGATTCGAGCACTAAAGCAAGGTAAATCAATTTCGGAAGCACGATTGCATGAGGCTCGTAAACAAGCTTTAAATTTGCCTTGGCTTGGGACAACCATTGCGGCGATCGCCTGGTTTTTGTGTATCCCAGTTTTTCTAGGGGCATTGCTGCTGGCACCGGATGACCCGAATCCCAATATTTTTCTGTACTTGCCCGTTTCAATCACCATCTCTGCGCTGATCGCCATTACCCAAAGCTTTTTTGCCATCGAACTGAGTAGTCAACAAAAGTTTTACCCAATTCTCTTTCGCAATACAAAAGTAGCTGAATCCTTGGCAGCCCATTCCCTCTCCCTCTATGAACGAGGATTTTTGGTGGTTGTGTCTGTGGGAATTTGCCCAATTATTTCGCTGCTATTGTTGCTCTCTGTGCCACCGCCGAGTGATTGGCAAAATCTATATTTTGCGCTGGTAGTGGGATTAATTGGTATCGGGTTTGGGTTTATCAGTGCATGGATGTTGGGGCGTACCGTCGTGGAACCTGTCATGGCTCTCAAAAAAGCATCACAGGCGGTAATGATGGGAGATTTAACGACACGCATTAATCTCAAGCGAGCAGATGAATTTGGCCCCCTCATCGACGAATTTAATCAGATGGTGGCAGAGCTGGAAGAGAAGCAATATTTACGAGATATGTTTGGTCGTCATGTGGGACAAGGGATTGCCCAGCAAATCTTGCAAAGTAACCCAGAATTAGTCGGTACTGAGCAAAATCTAACGGTCATGTTCACCGATATTCGTAATTTCACAGCGAGAAGCGCTATTTCGCGCCCGAGCGATATAGTGCTGCTACTGAATCGCTTTTTAAACATAATGGTTGAGATTGTTGAACAAGACCATCACGGCATGGTGAATCAACTTCTCGGGGATGGGTTTATGGCACTGTTTGGCGTCGGTGATACGGCGAGTAATCACGCGGAGCAAGCAGTGAATGCGGCTCAAGATATGATGCGGGGTCTGGAACGCCTGAATCAAGAACTGATTGCTGAAGGGATTCAGCCGCTACAAATTGGCATTGGGTTACACACAGGCTTGGCGATCGCCGGGAGTATTGGCTCACCGCAACGGATGGAATATACAGCTGTGGGAGATACGGTTAATGTTGCGTCGCGGGTCGAGTCGTTAACCAAAGTAGTGGGTAAACCTCTGGTTTTCTCTGGCACAACAAAAGCAGCCTTACCAAAGAAATTTGAGTCTCGTTTAGAGGCCTTGGAGCCGCAGATGGTCAAAGGAAAATCAGAGCCAATTGAAATTTATACGCTGAAGTAATAGATGCAATAGAGATTCTGACTGAGCAGACGGTGATTTCAAACTCCGCGATTAAAATAGAAACGCAACCATCAATATTTTTTGCTCATGATTGCCGTCGCTGACTTTCCCAGAAAAATGACTCCCGAAGAATATCTTGCTTGGGAAGAACAGCAGGAATATAGATATGAGTACATTGATGGGGAAATTATTGCGATGACGGGCGGTTCCCTCGCCCACAATGATATTGCTCTAAATCTTTACTCTTTACTCAGACCTCACCTCAAGAAACGGGGTTGTCGGATTAATGTGGCGGATGTAAAAGTTCAGGGCAAGGCAAATAGCCGCTATTTTTATCCAGATCTAGTCATTAGTTGTCATCCAGAGGATAAACAAGCAAAAAAATGGATTCAATATCCCTCTACGATTATTGAGGTGTTATCTCCCAGCACTGCGAACTATGACAAAAGTCGTAAGCTGAAACTTTATCGTCAAATTCCTAGTCTGCAAGAATATATTCTCATCGATAGTCAGAAGGTCTCGGTGGAGATGTATCAACGCCAAACTGGAAAAATGTGGGGCTATACGGATTACGGTTTAGACGAGATTTTAACGATTCCAAGCATTGAATTTGAATGCTCAGTGGCCTTGCTATATGAAGATGCCATCCTCGAAGATGTGCCAGAGATTTAAGGCATCGCCAGGAGTCTTGGTTCACCACAACCCATGGAATACACTCCTGTTGGCGAGACTGTTAGTGTCGCGTCGCGATTCGATTAAGAAATAGAGACAATTCATGTCCTTCCTTGGGGAAGGACTTTTTTCTGGTTCCCCCCTTTTCCAAGGGAGGCTAGGGGGTATCTTCCCCAAAAGAAGGACTAAACTTCCAGGCGATCGCCGAAATAGAGACGATAGAGATTGCACCGAGGTACGACCTCATTTTGTACCCGAACCACGAGACCGCGACTATAGAGCCGGAAACTTTCCTCTGATTTTAATCGCACTGGCTCAGAAGAACTAAGAACTTGCCGCATTGCAGTCCCCAATTCTGGAAAATCCTCCAGCATTTTGAGATGCCCTCGCAGATGACTACTAAAAATCCCGGCTTCCGTTGGCCCAGTCTTAAGCAATTCCCTTAAGCTCAAATCCCCAGAAGCAAGACCTTTTAAGGCCGTCCGTACGAGATAAGGATGTCCTCCGATGAGATTGTCAGTTGTTTTGTTTCCGACGTCGACCATTGCAACCCATGCCGTGCCACTAACTCCGTCACTTGCTCTGCCGAAAACTCTTGTAACTCCACTGGCATCCCCACATTAAAAGGAGACTGATTAATATCCCGCTGAGCTAAAGGCTCCTGAGAATGCACAATCACTAAACGTAGCTGCTCCCATTCACTGTGGCTTTTTGAACGTTCATGTCAACCCCGCAACAGCCCACAAAAATCCGTCTCAATATCGGGATATTTAAACACCCGGTCAAAATTATCGATCGCCAAAACAATAGGTGTCTGATCGTCTTTTAATAAATAATTTTCGAAATAGTCGGTGCAGTTATCATTCGCCCCAAAAATGTCATCCCAAATCTCTTTTACTTTGACCCGCACTCCCAGTTGCTTTCCCACCGAGGCGCAGAACCACTGCATGAATAGATCGATGTCATCAAAAAACTTTTGGTTAGTTTGATCCAGATTTAACGACGCAACCCGATAACCTAATTCTTTGCCGCCGTCTAAAACCCGATTCATCAAAACCGTTTTACCCATATTGTTCGGCGACTTCATCCGAATGAGCGCACCTGCCTTCTGAATTTCCTCGTTGCATTTCGCCTCATCGGGCAACACCACATGAAAATCCGCATTCGGATCAAATTCTTCAACGGTCGGCTTGGAGCCAGATTTTTTCTGCAAAAGTACTGGCGTGTCCGCTTCATCGATTCCTTCCATGCTGATACTGCTAACGCCAAATCGATAGGCGAATTCGATATCTCGTCCCGCACCCAGAGCATCATAAAATCCCGTTGCAAATTTGGTTGCTGCCACATCCCCAATTTTTGTATTCATCCCAATGACATGGGGAATATGTTCGGCGATCGCCTGGGCCTGCACCTCGGAATAACAAGCATTGAGCACCACACAGTTCACTTGGTCAGCAAACAACGAAAATAGATTGGCGATCGCCTGCGTATCGAGAGGTTTTGCAAATCCTGCTTCATCCTCTATCGCTAAACCTTGCTCTCCAGCACCATGCCCAGAGAAATGCACAATATCCGGTTCTAGATCTAAAACAGCCCGCTGAATATCCTTGGCTCGCACTGCCCACTTCTGAATTAACTGGAGGCGATCGCACTCCTTGGAACGAGCTAAGGCATTATCAATTTCCCGCACTTCCTTGTCCAAACGTAACTGCGTTGTATTTTTGGGATTTACCGCAAGCAATAAAATTTTCGTCGTGTTTGCTCTTCTATCCATTCCCTTTTCAATCTATAATGCCGCCCGTTCTAACACTATTGTATTAAGGATAGTCATTCTCTCAGCACTATCACGCCACCATTTTCAGAACCCATAATTTGCAAGGCCGTAGGTTAACCCCGCATAATTCCGAGGGGAACCATAAAACATCTTTTTTACATCATTTTTTAGTACCGTAATCCATGAGCCATTCCACCGATGCAAAAGCCCTCGCCACTTGGATGGCAGGTGAATTTTCAAACTTTGACCAAGCCCTCGCAAACTCGGCTCTCTTCGCCCATATCAAAGTTTGTATGCGCCCGATGCCCCAAGAATTTTTTGAGGGGTATGGCTTATTTCTCGAACAGGCCTATAGCTCTGGGTTAGAGCAGCCTTACCGTCTACGTGTTTTTCATATCAAGCCTGTCGGTGATCATTTAGAACTGATTCACTACAAGCCCAAAGAAGAGATTAAAGAACAATTTTTTGGGGCATCCCGTAACCTCGATATCCTGAAAACCGTCACGATGGAAGCGCTCGATCCAATGCCAGGTTGTGACATGATCGTGACCTTTGAGAATGGTGCATTTCAAGGTGTGGTTCAAGAAGGCAAGGGTTGCAAAGTTTTCCGCAACAACACAGAAAGCTACCTCGATAATCGTTTTGAAATTACAGCGAATAACTTGATTAGTATCGATCGGGGTCGCGATCCAGTCACTGATGAAATTGTGTGGGGTTCTTTGGCTGGGGCATTTGAATTCAAAAAAATCAAAAACTTTTCAGCAGAAGTTGTCTAGATTCTTGAAGCTGGAGGCGATCGCCCTCTGACTATCAGCATCCGAGAATAAATTCGCGAGCATCAAGAATTTAGGCATAATATTTCTACTCACCAAATTCCCTTAGAGGATTTATGTTGTGTTTGTTACACATCGAAAATTTTGCACTCATTGATCGTCTCGAACTGGATTGGCGAGCAGGTTTGATGGTGCTTACAGGGGAAACAGGTGCGGGAAAATCAATTATTCTTGATGCGATTGATTTAGCGCTAGGCGGCAAAGCTAATGCTCGAATGCTCCGGACTGGCTGCGATCGCGCTGTCATTGAAGCAACCTTTTCGATAACGCCAGAGCTCAAAAAATGGCTAGGGCAGCAGGAAATTGATCTGCTCGATGATGACACAGTGGTCTGTAGTCGAGAGCTAACGGTGGGAAAAAGTTCGTTGCGATCGCGCAGTCGAGTGAATGGCGTGGTGCTCAACCAATCGCTCATGGCAGAGTTGCGTCAATTTTTGGTGGAAATCACAGCGCAGGGCCAAACGGTTGAATTGATGGTTCCTGAGCGGCAACGCACTTTGCTTGATAGTTATGGTGGTGCAAAAGTCCAAAAACAAGTTGAGAAAGTGGCGATCGCCCACCAAGAATATTTAGCGGCAAAACGACTAATCGAGCAACGACGCACAAATGAGCAGGAACGGTTGCAGCGATTGGATTTAATCAAGTACCAATTGCAAGAACTGAACGATGCCAACCTCGAAAACCCTGATGAACTAGATGATTTAAAAAACGATGGCGATCGCCTGTCCCATGTGGTGGAGTTGCAGCAGCTCAGCTATCAAACAAATCAAATTCTTTATCAAAATGATGGTGGCGATAATCCAGCAGTGGCAGACTTGCTGGGTGATGCCGAAAATTTGCTTCAAGAAATGGTTGAGTATGACCCGCAGCTCGAAAGCTTTTTGGAGATGGTACAAAATGCCCTCACTGAAGTGGTTGAAGCAGGACATCAAATCAGCACCTATGGCGACAATCTCGAAACCGATCCAGAGCACCTCGCCCACATCGAAGAACGCATCCGTGAGCTGAAACAAATTTGCCGTAAATATGGCGCAACCCTAGGGGAGGCGATCGCCTACCGCGACAAACTCCAAGCTGAATTAGAAGAGCTCACTGGTGGCGGGCAGTCTATCGAAGAGTTGGAAGAAGCCTGTCAAATCAAGTTAGAACAGCTGGAAAATCTCTGCAGTGAGTTAACGGCATTACGACAGAAAGCCGCGACCAAACTCGAAAAACAATTGATCAAAGAACTCAAACCATTGGCGATGGAGAAGGTGATTTTTGAATGCCGTCTTATCCCTGCGAAACCCACTGCCACAGGTGCAAACCTGATCACGTTTTACTTTAGTCCGAACCCCGGTGAAGCAGTGCAACCCCTCGCTGAAATTGCGTCCGGTGGTGAAATGAGTCGTTTTCTCCTCGCCCTCAAAGCCTGTTTCACCCAGAAAAAAAGCACAGCCAAAACCCTTGTTTTTGATGAAATTGATGCAGGAGTTTCTGGTAAAGTTGCCCAGGCGATCGCCACCAAATTGCATCAACTCAGCCAGTTCCACCAAGTCTTGTGTGTTACCCACCAACCGCTTATTGCAGCAATGGCAGATTCCCATTTCCGTGTTGCTAAAAAAGTCGTTAAACAAAAACAAAACGGCAAAGACCCCCGCACCATCGTCATAGTGGAACAACTCGAAAAAATCCAAACTCGCCGTGATGAATTGGCTCAGTTAACTGGCGGACATTCCGCAGAGGATGCCATTTCGTTCGCCGAATCTCTTCTCTCCCAAGCCGAGGAACAAAAAACAAAAGTTACCCAAACTAAATAAAATGGCCACTTCAATCATGGGGTGATCGCCGCAAAAAGAGAGCCACGACCATAGGCTAAGATAGAGCATTGAATTAGTCCGTGTTAGCGTTGGCCGTTTTCGAGTCGAGTGAGCCGCTGCACAAAAAGCCATACACCCTACAGCTCTTAAGACTGCATCCCAGCATTTCGGGCCGGGTCACCTCCAGGAGCACCTTAATAAATATGAAATTTCAGACCCTTGGTCTTTCGAGCGAAATCCTCCGTGCCGTCGTCGACGAAAACTATAGCGAAGCAACCCCGATTCAAGAGCAGGCTATCCCTCCGATTTTGCAAGGACGCGATATTCTCGCCAGTGCCCAAACTGGAACAGGTAAGACAGCAGGTTTCACCCTACCTCTCCTCGAAAGACTGAGTGAAGTACCTTTCAAAAAAGGCTCTCGTGCCCCGCGCGCCCTCATTCTCACCCCAACCCGTGAACTCGCTATTCAAGTCAGTGAAAGCGTTAACACCTATGGCAAATATCTTCCACTAAAGCCAGTTGTCATTTACGGTGGCGTCAATATTAAACGCCAAATCCAAGGCTTACAAAGAGGCTGCGATATTGTGGTAGCAACGCCGGGAAGACTGCTTGATCATGTCTTCCAAAAAACAATTGATTTATCCCACATTGAGATTTTTGTCCTAGATGAGTGCGATCGCATGTTAGATATGGGATTTATCCGCGATATCCGCAAAATTATGGCGAAGATTCCAGGTGATCGCCAAACCCTGATGTTTTCAGCGACTTTCTCCCAAGCCATCCAAAAATTAGCGAAAACATTATTGGATGACCCAGCACAAGTCGAAGTCGCTCCCCGCAACACCGCCGCGGAGCAAGTGGAGCAAATGGTGCATCTCGTCGATCAAAAACGAAAGCGAGAACTATTGTCTTACCTCATTGGCTTTAAAAATTGGCGTCAAGTTTTAGTTTTTACCCGCACAAAACATGGTGCTAATCGCCTAGCAAAGCAACTTGCGCAAGATGGCCTCACCACTGCGGCAATCCACGGCAATAAAAGCCAAGGCGCTCGTTCTCGTGCCCTCAAAGAATTTAAAGAAGGAAAAGTTCGCGTTCTCGTAGCAACCGATGTCGCTTCCCGTGGCTTAGATATTGACCAATTGCCCCACGTCGTCAATTTCGAGCTGCCCAATGTGCCAGAGGATTATGTCCACCGTATTGGTCGTACAGGTCGTGCAGGCAATGAAGGACAAGCTCTTTCTCTCGTTGCCCACCACGAAAAGCCCCTTCTAAAAGATATTGAAAAACTCCTTAACCGCAAACTGGATAAGGAGGTGTTACCAGGCTATGAACCCACACCAGAGTCTGAGCTAGAAACGACGGAAAAACCAAAGCGTGGTGGTGGCGGCGGACAAAGAAGAAAAAGACGGGGCAATAATAGCCAAAGTCGCAAGAAAAGCTATGGTGCAAAATCCCGCCCTTCTCGCAGTAGAAAGCCTAATTCTTCTAGTCGATAAATCTAGCAAAAAACTACTAAGCCGTAGGGATTGGCCATGGTCAATCCCTACAAAATTACAATAAATACAGTTAACTTAGCTCAACACTTCTTGCAACACTAATTCTTGGAAGCGAGGATGATCAAAGAGTTCAGTGAATTCGACATCTGTTTCAGCAAAACTACGGTTAGCCGGATTGAGCTCAATCGCTTTTTCTAAACTGTCTAAGGCTGCATCTATCTCGCCAAGACGCACTTGAGAAACGGCAATATTATAGAAGACTATATCTCTTTGGGGATCAAGTCGAATGGCTTCACGATAACTGACGATCGCCTCTGATTCTTGACCAAGATCGCTGAGGGAAATTCCACGGTTGTACCAAGTATCGGCATCTTCAGGATTGAGCGCTAAAAGAATGTCATAGCTCTCGATTTCCTTCTCAAACTCTCCCAAAAGACCAAAGGCAACCCCTCGGTTATACCAAGCATCTTGATTTTCAGGATCTTGTTCGAGTGCTTTATCGTAACTCTCAATTTCTTCTTCTAGACGACCTAAATCTCCTAATGAAACCCCACGGTTGTACCAAGTGTCTGTGCTTGTTGGATCAATAGAAAGGGATTTATCATAGCTGGCAATTTCTTCTTCAAAACGTCCTAAACCACCGAGCAAAATCCCGCGATTATACCAAGCTTCGGCATCCTCGGGGTTTGCTTCTCCTGCTGCTTCATAGCTGGTGATCGCCGCATCTATTTGACCAAGATTTTCCAGGGCAACGGCACGGTTAAACCAAGTATCACCATTATTGGGCTGGAGGGTGATCGCCCGATCATAGCTAATCACCTCATCCTCATAACGATTGAGGAAACCCAATGCTAAGCCTCGATAAAACCATGCATCGTGAAACTCAGGATTGATGGCGAGAGCTTTATCATAACTAGCAATTTCATCTTCATAGCGACCCTGAGCGCCATATTCGAGACCTTGCTCAAACCAAGCTATAAAGTCCGTTTCAGGAATTTCATTCTCTTTGGATTGCTTGCTTCCCAGAACCTGCGTACAAGCTGGTAGCTCACAATTGGTGACCGCCTCTACAGCAACCGTACTTTGCTGCAATTGCGGCAGAGCAAGTAAACCAACGGACAAAGGCATAAGTAAAAATTTCTTTAACATGTCACCTAACAAATGTTCTACTGAAACGGACTGATGGATCATATCAACTGAATTTCTCGCTTAACTTACTGTAAAGGCGAGATTTTATTGCGATAGTGCTGTTCATTAAGGCCAATGTCATGGAAGCTGCCCTTCGTATAATCACTATCAGCGACATAATCATCAGCATTTTTTTGCAATGTATCGATACGTTCAGCGGTGCCGGGGTGTGTACTTAAAAAAGAAGAACCACCATTACCACCACTCTCATTCATCAAAGTTGTCATAAATGAAGCCATTGCATCTGGTGCATAACCCGCTTTCGTAAGCAGCTCAAAACCCAGATCATCGGCGTCCCGTTCATCGCTACGACTATGGGGATAATCAAAGGCGATCGCCACACCGAGCTGGACAATTTGACTACTATCGAGCCCTGCTGCCGCAAGCAATCCTTGATTTCGCGCTTGGGCTTGCATTTGCCCAATGGAGTGCTTCTCTTCGATATGGGCAATTTCGTGACCGATCACACTCGCGAGCTCTGCTTCATTCGCTGCGGCCTCAATCAAACCCGTATTCACATAGGTGTAGCCGCCCATTGTTGCAAAGGCATTAATACTATCGTCATCCACAACAAAAAACCTATAGTCGATGCCAGGACGCCTACTATTCGCAGCGAGACGTTCACCGATCTCTTCGATATAATTTACAACTTTTGTATTGTTATAGAGCTGAACTTGCCCTTGCCTTGATCCAATAATCTCATTATGGATCTGCTTACCGAAATCCATTTCATCAGCATCAGACAGATTCGAGATCTGATAACTCTGCACCCCCCAAATCAAAACGCCTCGTAAAATATTATCGAGCCAGCCAGCCTGACTGACTGTAGGGGTCGCGAGGTTGATACTGATAGCAGTGATGCCTGCCATGCAACCATATAGCCAACGATTCTTTTTCCGATGCAGCATGGGTTTAGTTTTCCTGTTGCGCTTATGCTGTAAGTCTTTCAGAGATGAGAATTTGGTTTGAGGGCCAAATAGTCTATCCCTACAATTTTTATCTTAATTGCTTAGACGGTGAGCAAAGGTAACGATGTTCCCAAAACGTAAATGACTCACCTCCCGAAGAAAATGAGCCTCACCATGTGAACCGAAATATCAGAATCTTCTTCTGAAAAGTTTCTAACTATTGTTTTGGTAATAGTAAAAGTTAAACGTTTCGAAAATACCGCCCACAAAACCGCAAGTGATGGCGATCGTCAGAATCCCTTCCACAGCATTGCCATTGCCAAAGACCTGCAAAAACTCTTTTAGGCCGTCCCGCAAGATCGACGCGGTTACCCCCGGGCACAACAACAATAGAGAACACACAGCTAAAACTAAGCCACAGATCATTACAGGCGCTAAGGAACTCATGACAATCGTCACAAGCAGCGAGGGTAATAGTTTAAGCGTGCTTTTCATGGGAAGAAAATTCTCTAGTCGAGAATAGTTGTAACCTAGAATTCACTCCGGGTTGGGTTGCCTTAAGCGTAACGAAGCGGGCTTACCACTAGGGGCTTTCAATACAAATCTTAAATCTTTATAAAATTTCTTTGGTTGCCCTCGGATTTCACTCACTCATTCTGGAAGAAGTTCGTTCTTTTTGGCACGATAAGCGGTATTTATTCTTATTTTTTAAAGTTTGGCATTACATTCCGTATTATTTCCGGAGTGTTTTGCCCAGTATTTTGGCCTGAGATCTAAACGAAGAAAATGGTAAAAGAGTTAGGCGATCGCCCGGCTTTTTTACCGTTTAGTGTTGTTGGTTGAAAGGTTGGGATCATTCTGCTGCTGCAGTTTCACCCTTTGCTTTATTCATCATGTCCACAAGTACTGTGTGGGCGTCTTTTGGATTTGTCAAAACTTGAGGAAACGGAATACGCAACTTTTCGAGTTGCTCATTTACCGTAATGTTGAGATCCATACCCGCTTCGTCGAGAGCTAACATTTCAGCCGCATTGGCATCATCGCGTTTACCAAAATATTGAGCATAGGTTAGGACTGCATCCGCATGATCTTTATTCATGTGGTTACAGATGCGGTCACTCACAGCAGACGTAATAATTTCTGACATAGGACTTTCTTAAAAATGAATTGAGATAACACTTACAATCAGTGTAAAAGAACAACTTTCAAAAGCTGTGTCTGATTAAAGCAAAGATTATAGTTTTTACAGTAGATCTTGAAGCGCCTCTTTTACCGTGGAGAATCCAAACTTAAAGCCTGCTGTTTGAGTGCGACTTGGGAGAACTTTTTGTCCTTCTAAAACAACCTTTGCGCCATCACTGAGTAAAAGCTCAAGAACAAAACCGGGAACAGGTAGCCAAGAAGGGCGATTAATTACTGATCCGAGTGCTTCGGAGAGTTGTTGCATGGTCACGGGATTAGGTGCGGTGGCATTATAGATTCCCTGCCAAGCATCTGACTGGAGCGCTGTTTCAATAAGGCTGACAAGATCATCACGATGAATCCAAGAAACCCATTGCTGGCCTGTGCCAAGAGGGCCACCAACAAACGTATTAAAGGCCAAGAGCATTTTTGTGAGGGCTCCACCTTCTTTAGCGAGTACAATTCCAGAACGTAGAATCACGGTACGAGTACCAGATTCACGAGCTTTCTCCGCAGCTGCTTCCCATTTCTGGCAAACTTCAGCGAGGAAATCATTGCCAAGGGAACTAGTTTCATCAAAAGTTGCTGTTTCACTTGTCCCGTAATAGCCAATTGCAGAGGCATTAATGAGGGTTTTTGGCTTGTCTGTTGCTTTGGCGATCGCCTCAACAATTTTTTCAGTACCCACTTGACGACTAGATAGAATTTCTTGCTTATAACTTGCCGTCCACCGCTGCTCAGCGATGGGTGCTCCTGCCAAATTCACCACAGCATCACACCCAGAAATATTGTCTTGCCATGCCCCAGAAGTCTTGGGAGTGTACGCCACAATTTTGAGATTTGGGTAGCGTGATGCAGGAAAAACCTTTTGAGCTTTCGCTTCACTGCGGGTAAAAACAACGACATCATGAGATTTGTGGAGACGATCAACAAGACGTTGACCAACTAAACCAGTGGCTCCAGAGATAGCAACTTTCATGGCAACAAATAGACGAATTTTTAAGAGAGTTGAGTAATAAAAAGTAGGCGATTGAGGTAGAGCCTTCGGACAGGATACAACATCCAACCCTTTCAATGGGGCTGTGCTAGCATAGGCGGAAATACTTGAAACCGCTGTGTTCCCTAGGGATTAGAGAGGAGAAGATGGGCAAAGTATTGGTTCTCAATGCCTCCTATGAGCCGCTCAATATTACGAGCTGGCGACGGGCGGTAGTGTTGTTGCTCAAGGACAAAGCAGAAAGCCTCGAACATAATGGCCGCGTTGTTCACCGAAATTTTCCGCTGCCGACCGTTATTCGTCTGCGCCAATACATTAAAATCCCCTACCGCGAGATCCCTCTCACCCGTAAAAATATTTTGGAGCGCGATCGCCAAACCTGTCAATACTGCCTAAAGCGAGGCGAACAACTCACTCTCGACCACATCCTCCCGAAATCGCGGGGTGGCGCAGATAGCTGGGAAAATCTGGTGACTGCCTGTATGCGATGCAATGTCCACAAAGGCAATCGCACACCGAAAGAAGCCGAGATGAGCCTCAATACAAAACCTCGTAAGCCTTACAGCAGTCTGTACTTCGAGCTAGTTAAGCATACCCGTGGCGAGGCAAACAAAGAGTGGAAAAAATATGTGATTGGGATGAATGACGTTAACTAAATGCTAGACCTAAAAATTAGCCATTAGCTTTTCGTCAACGCACATCCCAGTCGTAATCTTTAATCGGCATCATCGTCCGACTGAGAAGTTTCATTCTCGTGTGGTTCTTTCGGCTGGCCGTCAGTCGTTAATTCTGCAATATTTTCTGATGGCAGAGCCGCTGGCTCTAACATTGCCACATTCCCAGCCGGTGCTAACCCATTAATTTCTTGCCAAGGATCAAGAATATCTTTTATTAAAATTTCTCTCACCAAAACTTGTGCAATAACGGTGAGCGGTAATGCCAAAAATAATCCTAGAAAACCCAGTTGCAGCGAGACAGCAAACAATACCTGCGCCAACAAAGTCACTGCAGGCAACAATGAAACCTGCCTAGACATCACCCAAGGTGTCAGTAAATTTCCTTCAAGCTGCTGAATACCAAAATATAAAAGAATGACAGCCCAGACTTTCCACGGATCTTCGAGGAGAGCAATCATAATCGGTGGGACAACACTTAGCGCAGGGCCAATATTGGGGATAAACGTGAGTAGTCCAGCCAAAATCGCTTGGGGTAAAGCCAATGACAATCTAAGTGCCGACAAGCCTAAAAAGCTACACACGCCAATACAGAACATATTGAACATGATGCCTGCGACCCAACCCCTCAGATCTTCATCGCAGAGGGTCAAAATTTCATCAATGCGACGACGATAAAAGGAGGGGAATAATCGAATAAAGCCTCGGCGATAGGGTTGTGGATCCGCAAGGAACATTAAGGTCAAGACAACCAGCAATAAAATATTCAGCAAGACTTTAAGGGAGTCTGAAAAGAACGTCCAACCACGTCCCAGTAGTTCATTGAATAATGTCGGGATTTGCTCAATCAATCCGGTAAAATCGGGCATTTGCTCACTGACATCAATATTGAGATTTTGCTCGATCTGAATGATCTGGATTTCAACCCAATCATCAATTTGATACAAACCAGAATTGAGTTTTTCAAACAAAATCTGAAACTGCCCAATAAACGGCGGGATAACGATGGTAAATGCCAGCCAAATCACAAACCCTACTAAAAAGAGTGAGGCAAAGACAGCATATGATCGCCCCAAACAAAAACGAGGCTGATTAAATTTTTTAGCAAGGGTTGCACTGAGGCTCTGGAGTTTGACTACGAGCACATTGAGGGCATTGGCCAAAATCACTGCCGTGAGCAGTAGCAATAGAAATTCTCGGAGCTGCCAAAGGATATAGAGCGATCCCAGAAAGACGATAAAGCCACTCCATTTGCGAAAATTCACGTGATTTTGGACTCCAAGCTGTGTTTTTTCGATTATGCAACAGCTATTCTTGGAAGTTTGAGAAAATGCAACGTTATTTTACGGGGGAGGAGTCTTGTTGCGATCGCCACCAGAGCAAAACAGCCAACACAATTGAGGGTAATAAAACAGTAACAAGTGCAATAGCGGAGGACGGGGCGATCGCCTCTACATGAAAACCAAACGGGATAGCGTACTTAATAATTGCTGAGCCAATCGCAGACAGAACAAGGATCTTGAGAAGGACATTAAATTGTTCTGCCATAGCTGGACATCATTTCCAAAAAAATATTTACTCTCATTCACATGAGCCCACAACAAATGGGCGATCACCAACCCTGAATCAAAATGGCGATATCATCTAAACCCAATACACTAGCAGCGGATTACTTAAGCTTTTGCTTAATGAAACTCACAAGCTGACCCATCTGCTTCTTCAGCGTTTCGATCTCATTCTCAAGACTTTCAACCCGTTTTTGCAAAGCTTGAACATCAGCAGAAGCGACGCCACCACCAGAAGGTTCAGCCGCAGCATCTGCTGATGGTGCAGATACAACCTTGGGATGTTTACGGGCTTTCGCCATAGCATCCTTAATCGCATCGATCAGCTGTTTCTGATCAAACGGCTTTTCAATAAAAGAAAACAGCTCAAAAGGTTCAGTCAGCTTTTCAGTGACTTCTTCCTTACGTCCAGACATCAAAACTAGTGGGATGACCTTTAGATCAGGGCGCTTTTGAATTTCTTGGTAGACTTCCCAACCGCTCATTTTCGGAAGGAGAAAATCCAACATAATCAAATTTGGCTGCTCGGTATTAATCAAGTTAAAGCCTTCAAGGCCGTTTTTCGCCTCGATCACTTCAAAATTACCGTCAGGCAGCATATCTTTTACCCGCATGCGGATAACCTTGCTATCGTCGATTACTAGGATTTTGTGGGCCACAATACACTCCTTCACAAAAAGAATGGCAGACTTTAAATGTCTTTACTCTAGTGGTTCCGGCATCGGACAGTGTAAAGACGAGACCATAATCAGGTTTAACACAAAGCTTACGCTTAACATACACAGTGTAAGCTAATTTTTAAAGATCAAAACACAATTCCAAACGCTATTTAAAACTTGCTTTTTCTTCGAGTCCCATGCCAACCCCACGTGATCGTCCTTCTACTCTGCCGACTCAACCTCTCCCAAAATGGGTAAAGGCTCCCCTCGGTAAAGCCAGTGAAATTTCGACAGTGCAACGCATCATTAAGCAACGCGGCATTCACACGATTTGCGAAGAGGGAAAATGTCCGAATCGGGGCGAATGTTATGCCAATAAAACGGCAACTTTTCTGCTGATGGGGCCAACCTGTACCCGTGCTTGTGCCTTTTGTCAGGTGGATAAAGGGCATGAACCAATGCCTCTGGATCAAGACGAAGCAGCAAAAGTGGCAGAGTCGGTGCAGCTATTAGGCTTGGATTACGTGGTGCTCACCTCAGTCGCGCGAGATGACCTTGCGGATGGTGGTGCAGATTGGTTTGTGAAAGTGATGGAGGCCATTCGTGTTAGTAATCCACTCACTTTAATCGAAGTTTTAACACCAGATTTTTGGAGTGGTAAGGGACGAGAAACCAGCCAAAAAGAAAGGGTCGAAGCTGTAGTAACGGCCAATCCGGCTTGTTACAACCACAATATTGAAACGGTAGAACGGCTACAGGATAAGGTGCGACGCGGGGCAAAGTATGGGCGATCGCTACGAGTTTTAGAACTCGTTAAAGAATTTAATCCTGACATTCCGACAAAATCAGGATTAATGCTTGGGCATGGTGAGACGAAAGATGAAGTTGTTGAAGCGATACAGGATTTGAGAAAAGTAGACTGCGATCGCCTCACTTTAGGTCAATATCTAAGACCCTCCCTTGAACATTTACCAGTGCAAAAATATTGGACACCCGAAGAGTTTGAAGAGCTAGGGGCGATCGCCAGAGAGATGGGCTTTAGCCATGTTCGCTCAGGGCCTTTGGTGCGGAGTTCTTACCATGCAGGCGAGCCATAAAAATATTGCGTCAAATCGCCAGTAAAATATTGCGTTTCATCAAGGATTATTGCCAGACAATATGATTTTCAGCGGTTTTGGATTTGCATCTCACCAGAGTTCTAAGCTGAAGAAGACTTGAGCTGCAATAGCAGCGGGAAGTAGAAATGAATACCTCATCAATTAAACGCCCAATATTTACTATCGACTGGAACCTTGTCGTGATGGTGGTATTGGGTTTCTGGCTAAGCGCGTCTTTTTTATTGGATGCTGTGATTGTACCCGTATTATTCTCGACGGGGATGATGGCAGATACCGGATTTATTAGTGCTGGCTACGTGCTCTTTGGCGTATTTAATCGCCTTGAACTAGTCTGCGCCGCAATTATTCTTACCGCATTTTTTATTTTTCGAACTCAAAATAATTTTGGCGATCGCCGTGGCCTGAATGCCTTGGTTATCGCGAGTGTTTTATTAAATATAGCCCTCGCCTATACCTATGTTCTGACCCCACAAATTAGCGGTTGGGGACTAGAAATGGAAACCATAACCGTTCCTCCCACCATGCCGCAACCGATGATTTGGCTGCACGCTTGTTACTGGGTTTTGGAGCTCACTAAATTTGCTCTGGGCCTAACCCTCTGGCGATGGTGTTACAAAAAAAATTGTGCGATCGCCTAGAGCTTTTCGCGATCACAACATAGTAACCACCTAAAAAAATCGGGATATTGCACTGGCAATATCCCGATTTTGCTATCTCATATGTTCTAAGCTTTAGGCCATGTATTAGTTAGTTGCGCAACGGATTGTTCTCAAAGTTGCTGCTGCTGCGTAGTTACGCTGAGAAGCAGTGTCAGGCAAGAAGCGATCGCCAGACTCTTGATAAGGCGTTGCTGCATTACAGTAAGTGGACATTTGAGTGGTGAGGTCATTTGCCCAGTGCCCATCAAGGTCAACGAAGGAGAATGCTGTAGATGTTGCTGCGAGGGTCGCACCTTTGCCTTGGAGTTGGTTGGCATATTCCGCAGTACGACGGAGAATCGCCATTAATTCAGCACGAGTAACTTGTTGAGTGGGACGGAAAGTGCCATCTTTATAGCCACTGACAATATTGTTTTGCTGTGCCCAAGCAATTTTTCCTGCACTCCAACGATTTGATGCTACATCAGGGAAAGAACTGCCTTGACTCGCTACTTGAATATTGCTGTTGGGAACGACTTTGAGACTTTCAATCGCCATCGAGACAAGTTGCTCACGAGTCAAAGATTCAGTGGGGCGGAAAGTATTGTCATTAAAGCCCGCAATAAAGCCAACGCTAACCGCTTGCTCAATTTCGCTGCGGTAAATATCGCCACCAATATCAGTAAAACGAGATGCCGCAGTATCATCAGGCGTTTCATCTACGGGAGGAGGCGTAACGACCACAGTACCACCGCCAGTAGAGCCAGATTCAAGCGTCACAACTTGAGTCCCATCAGCAGAGAAGTAGAAATGTCCGAGGGGCTTATTTTCGTAAGTACGGCGGGTGAAGTCCCAACCGGGTAAGAGATCAATTTTTAGATAATCGTCAGCAAGACCATTGGTTTGACCAATGAGAATTTCAGGTTTAGAACGATCACTCGGGGTCGCAATCAAACGAACGTTATTCTCGGAGCGTTTCATCTGGAGCAAATATTTTGTCCCCAAATCTTCGCCATCAATCCGCATCGAATAGCCGTTACTGTCGGTGCTACGACGGCAATCACTGGTAAAAACAAAGTTGAGCAGTAAAGGATCAATGACGGTGGGGCTGCTACCGGATTCTGACCAACAAGCCCGCTTCCCTTCAAATTGCTCAATCACGAGGAGATTAAAGTCACCGGATTTGAGAGGCACTGCCACCGCTGCCATTTGGCTTTGGTTAATGCTGTCTTCCCCAAAGATACTTTGGGATTGTGCACTCTGGAACGGAACAAAAGTTGTAGCAACAGTAGTCGCGGCGATCGCCAAACATTTCAACGGTAGAGCAGTCTTAAACATCTGATGTTTATCCTTAATTGAGATTCACTGCTTTTATTAGACTGGATGCCAGAGATTTTGAGCCATTTCTGCATGACACTTTTACAATTGTCCGTTTTAGCAACTAATTCTCTAACTTATCCGTCACATCCTTGATTTTTTCTACATTTTCTGATGTGTCATTTTTAAGAATTAGGACACGCCGCGCAAAAGGAATCTCTACATTTTCACGATCAAAAGCTTCTTTAATGAGCTTGCGGACAAGACGCTGAACAGGTAAATGTCTTCCCGGTTTCACTTTCGTTGAGGTGCGGATCGTCAGTTCTGACTCCGAAAAATTATCCAGACCATCAATACGTGTCGGCTCCAACACATCCGAATGAAGTTCCTTTACCTGTTTACCAACTTCGGTCAGAACGCCATACACATGATCTAAATCGGAGTCATAATCTACCCCTACAAGCACCACAGCATATACATATTCCTTGGAATAATTCACGATGGTTTTAATGTCACCGTTACGAACGATATGTAACCGGCCATCCGGTGAGCGAAAACGGGTGACCCGTAGATCCATCGCTTCCACCACACCTGTTGCATTGTCTGTCTCCACAAAATCGCCAATCAAATAATAGTTTTGCAGCAAAATCGTAAAGCCATTAACCAGATCATTAATGAGATTTTGAGTACCCAAACTGAGGGCAAGACCGACAATACCAGCACCAGCTAACACAGGGGTTGGGTCAACTTTCAAAACACTAAGAATCGCAACCCCAGACCCAAAATAAATTAGGTAACGAACAATATTTTGTAGGGGAGGAATAAAGGTAAGGCGACGGCGACGTTGCGAAAAATCGAGGTTGTCATGGCGTAATAAAAACTCTTCGATGGAAATATTGGCCAACTCAACACAGATGCCTGTCCCCAAGATGATAGCGATGAGTTGGTTAATGGTAACGGAATAAATCGCAAGGGGTTTAAACCAAGGTAACTGTGTAAAAATCAGTCCGCCAATCGCGATAAAAACACCATATTCTAAGCATCGTTTGGTCAGACGAATAAGATATCGAAACCGTGGATAAAATCGTAAAAGGGAGTTGGGATGTTCAGCAATGTAAGGATCGGCTAAGGCATTGAGGGTATCAATCAGTGTAAAGATGCCATAGACACAAATTACGCCAAGGCAAGTGAGTAAATAGCATTCCAATGCCACATAGAAGTAGGCGATCGCCTTATCTGGCAAAAACACGAATTCTAAGCAAATCACCAGTGCGAGTAACCATAGACCTGTCTCTAAACTCAGCTCTACCGCCCATAAAAGCTTATTAAGACTCTGCTCGTTTGCTTCATTTTGCTGTGATGTTTTGAGGCGATTTCCTAGCCGTTCTGACCAAGGCCTAAGGGAGGCAATAATTAATGCCGTTAGTAACAGCAATAACAAACTCTTAAAAATTCCAATCCCAAAAGATTGCCATTGTCCCCTTGGTACACCAAAGACTAAGCCTTGCATGTAAGCCAATATAGATTCGCTGGTGTAAAACAAATAGCTATTAACGGAAACAATAAAGCCTAAACCCACAAAAACGATGATGTTTAGACCTTTTCTAAAGACAACTTTAGTAACGCCTAAAGGATTTAGAGGAGTATCAGGAAACCATTGTGAGAGACGCTCAATCGTATTGAAAGCAAGATAGCGAACAATAAAAATCACGATTAGAAAAATGACTATCTGAGCCATCACAGTAAGAATATCTATCCCCACTGGTCTGAATTGAATGAGTAGATCTGTCATATTTTTCTCGCTCTTAATGACTTAGCTCAACTATTAGGATTGGGTAAATTTAGAAATTATTTAAAGATGTTTGATGGTTACCAACTCAGCATTTCCAATATGAGTAATCATCCCGCTATTAATTTTTGTTGAAAAAATATCTTACGAAAATCGAGGTGAAGGGTATCTGAGGGCGATCGTCACAAGATTGTATCAGCTCATCTTGGGAGGCGTTTATCCGGACATATTCTTGAAACGATTGAAGAAATAAATGGACACGTATTCTCTGATTGTTTGGAAGTCGATTGCCCTATATGTCTATTCCTCAAAACACCAAAACACACTTGTTTGCGCACAATACGATAAAGCGATCGCCAACCACTAAATTATTGGTTGCAGAGCTATGCATCCTAGCCCAACCACTGATGGCAAATGCAGCAGAGGCAGCATCTTTGCCGGAAATGCCCGAACCAGAGCTGCCATCCCACAACCACACCATGGCAAGTGAACAACCAGCCATTGAGATTAGCCATGCAATTAGTCAGCCCGAACAATCTCCGATAGTAGAATTTCGTCAGGAACAGATTCCTTCTCCGCCTTCAGAGGCCACGGCAAATCCACAACTCAATCAACCAGTATTGCCGATGAGCGAAAATTCCAGGCCGCAAGCGATCGCCACACTAGAAAATCAACCCATCCAGAAACAATCAGTCAAGCACGTAAATTCAGAAGCACTAAAGCACCAACTAGCTCCATCTTTTACAGATCGCTTACCCAATCTAGAGTCTAATAATGTGGCGGCGATCGCCCAAGAATTCAGCAGCGAACCAAAACCAGCAGTAATCGTAGAGCAAAACACTACAGCAAGAACGATTAATGCCAACGTAACGACTGCTAGACCTTCCGTTCTAAACTCTCAATCGACTCAGAAACCAACATATGTGGCTCAGAGGACTCCCGTGATTAGGAGTGAGTTTTCGAAACGCTTACCAGTGCTGGAACCTTTAAATGTAGAACAAAGAGTATCTGATCTCCAAAGCAGAAATCAAACTAGCATAGCAGAACTCAACCGACCCCAAATAAGCCAACAAACTCAACGAAATCCTATTAACTCCGATGCATTTCTTCTAGCAGAGATTGCCAATATAGAGACACCTAAAAACTCAAATTCCAAGCAAGAAGAATTCTCTACTCAAATATTCAATCATCAATTGAATCTCCAATCGAAACAGCCGATAGACTCTACTTCAGATAACATTTCTCCGATAGAGCAAAATATCGAAGAGCCTATAGCAATATCACTCAACTCCAGCACTGAAAGATTTTTGCAAGAAAAGCAGAAAAACCAGAGCCAGTTCAGGTCATCAAGCAATAATAACTTCCGGAAAAATTCAAAGTATTGCTGGTTAAACAAATCACGTTGTATGTAGCTAGAGCAATCTCTTATCAAGACAAACATCTATAGAATAAAGAGCTGGTATTCTCATCTCGTAGAAATAGGTCTCATTCTATTGATTTCTCCTATACTTTTCTGTTGATTGAAAGGGTTGAGACCAAACAGTTTTCTTGATAAAAAGCCATTATTTATTTAGAGGTGAAAACTATCACTGCAACAAAAAAGTCACAAGTATCAACTCAGATACCTATTTTATGGGCGAAAACTCTACAATAGAAAAAATTCGTTATTGCTCCGTTTGTGCCCTATGAAGAGCCCGTTTTCCTCTATCTTTAAGCGAAACCAGTCCTCCAGCTCCAAGCAGTTCAAGTTTCAGGCTGGCTTGTTGGGACTACTTCTAGGGCAAGCTCTAGTTTTCGGCGCACCGGCGATCGCCCAAAATACAGAGGAAGAGCAGGGATTGACCTATGGCGAGCTACTAGAGAAAGTCGAGCGAGACAGGGTCGAAAAATTTGTCCTCGATCCAGAGACGAATAAGGCAACGGTAACGCTAGTTGGTCAGAGCGAGGAAGAAGCTGAAACACTCCAGCTCCTGAGCAACAACAAAGAATTATTGGACGCTCTCAAAGAAAACAACGTTGATTTTGAGGTGGTGCCCTCTCAGGACAACTCCGTGGCGATCGCCCTCTTCACAAACCTTCTACTCATTTTCGTGTTGATTGGTGGCTTAGTGATGATTATCCGTCGCTCTGCCAATGCTCAGAATAACGCCATGAATTTCGGGCGATCGAAGGCGAGATTTCAGATGGAAGCTGATACAGGTGTGATGTTCGATGATGTAGCAGGTATCGAGGAAGCCAAAGAAGAATTGGCAGAGGTGGTCACATTCCTCAAAGAACCCAATAAATTTACAGCGATTGGTGCCACGATTCCCCGGGGAATGCTTCTCATTGGCCCTCCCGGTACAGGTAAAACGCTCCTCGCTAAGGCGATCGCTGGAGAAGCAGGTGTGCCATTTTTTAGTATTTCTGGTTCCGAATTTGTCGAAATGTTTGTCGGCGTTGGTGCATCGCGAGTCCGAGATTTATTCCGCAAAGCCCAAGAAAATGCCCCTTGTCTCGTCTTTATCGATGAAATTGATGCAGTGGGTCGTCAACGCGGTGCAGGCATCGGCGGTGGTAACGATGAGCGAGAACAGACCCTTAACCAGCTCCTAACGGAAATGGACGGCTTTGAAACCAACTCTGGCGTCATTGTCATCGCCGCCACAAACCGCCCTGATGTCCTTGATAGAGCCTTATTGCGTCCGGGGCGCTTTGACCGTCAAGTCACTGTTGATTATCCCGATCATATCGGTCGTCTCGCTATCTTGGATGTACATTCCCAAGATAAGAAAGTCGCAGAAGAAGTTGACCTCAAAGTTATTGCCCGCCGTACTCCTGGCTTCACGGGTGCAGACCTTGCCAATCTACTCAATGAAGCAGCTATTCTCACCGCTCGCCGTCGCAAAGAAGCAATCACCATGGCAGAAATTAATGAGGCGATCGACCGGGTATTGGCAGGGATGGAAGGCTTACCAATTGCAGATAGTAAAAATAAACGCTTGTTGGCTTACCACGAAGTTGGTCATGCTCTTGTTGCGACTCTTAATCCTCACCATGATCCCCTCCAGAAAGTAACCTTGATTCGACGAGGAACAGCGGTGGGGGCTGCTTGGTATTTACCAGGTGAAGAAATGGGCTTAGATACGCGTCAGAAAATTTTGGCGGATATCGAAAGTGCATTGGCTGGTCGTGCAGCAGAAATCATTGTATTTGGCGAAGATGAGGTTACTCGTGGTGCAGAAGGCGATATTCGGAAAGTAACAGCTTTGGCCCGCCGAATGGTTACGAAATACGGTATGTCTCAGTTGGGCCAATTCGCCCTCGAGAAAGATGGTGGTGAAGTCTTTTTACAAAATAATTGGCAAAACTCACCGCCAGAATATTCTGAGCAGATTGCTAGCGCCATTGACGAGGAAGTACGTCAAATTGCATTTGATGGTCTAGAGCGTGCCAAACAGATCATCCAAGAAAACCGTACTTTGATGGATCGCTTGGTGGATTTGCTGATCGAGAAGGAAACGATGGAGGGTGAGGAATTTCGTCGGATTGTCGCTGAGGCAACAAAGTCTGACATTGTGCTCGAAAAACAGGCGATCGCCTCCTAGGTAGTCAGCCATGAAAAAAATTGCACTAGGTCTCATTCACGGTTACCGCGTTCTTATTTCGCCGCTCTTTCCGGCGAGCTGTCGATTCCAACCGACTTGCTCTCAATATGCCCTAGATGCCGTCGAGGAATATGGTGTGCTGCGAGGGAGTTGGCTAGCCATCAAGAGAATTTTGCGATGTCATCCCTTTGCAGAGGGTGGTTATGATCCGGTGCCTCACCGCTGCGATCATCAGTCTCCCGATTAAATTCTAAATGGCTTACCTTGTTTTTTGCGGGGCGATCGCCCTATAACCAAACATAGAAAGTATTTTTAGAACCATCACCCCTCCGAACGCCGCTATGACCGTAACTGCGACAGCCCCGATGACCGATAACACATGGCAATGGCAGGGCTTTGACATCAACTACCGCTGCTATGGCACAGAAGGACCCCCTGTTGTGATGATCCATGGCTTTGGCGCATCGGTGGGACATTGGCGAAAAAATCTACCTGTCCTTGGCCAGCAATACCGTTGTTATGCCATTGATTTACTTGGATTCGGCAAATCAGCAAAGCCCACTCCACACATTGAAGCAGACTACACTTTTGATACTTGGGCAGCTCAAATTCAAGCATTTTGTGAAGAGGTGATCGGCGAACCGGCTTTTTTAGTCGCCAACTCCATCGGCTGTGTGGTCGCGATGCAAACCGCCGTTAGTTATCCAGAATGGGTAAAAGGAATTGTCTCATTAAATTTTTCCCTAAGACTTTTCCACGAAAAAAACCTTGCAAAATCACCCATTTATCAAAAATGGGGAGTACCAATTTTCCAAAAAGTTTTAACGGGCACACCTCTCGGTAAATTATTTTTCAAACAAATTGCCCAACCCAAAGCAATCCGCAATGTCCTCTCCCAGGCTTACAACGACACCTCTGCAATCACTGATGAATTAATCGATATTCTGCTCACTCCTGCAAAAGACAAGGGTGCTGTGGATGTTTTTCTCGCATTTATTAGTTATTCACAGGGAGCATTACCAGACGAGCTCTTACCTTTGTTACCCTGTCCGGCAGTAGTAATGTGGGGCACAGAAGATCCTTGGGAACCAATCGCCCTAGGGCAAAAAATGGTGGCACAGTATTCCGACATCGAGTTTATTCCTCTTGAAGGGGTTGGTCATTGCCCACAGGATGAAGCACCAGAATTAGTCAATGCTCAAGTCATGCAGTGGCTCGCAGCTCAAGAAGCATAAATCGCAATTAAGCTTAGTCTCAATCGCAAATTAAACAGCTAATGGTTGTGACCATTTGTCTAACATCGTTTTGAGATCTTTGATATAAACCGGTTTGGCAAGATAATCATCCATCCCTGCTGCCAAACACTTCTGGCGATCGCCAGGCATTGCATAGGCTGTAATCCCGATAATCACAGGGGAGTGGGACTGCTCATACTGTTCTTGTCGAATTTTTGTGGCCGCCTCATAGCCATTCATTACGGGCATCGCACAATCCATCAAAATGATATCCACACAGTTGTTGGAACAATATTCTGCTGCTTCCTTACCGTTTTTCACGGATGCCACATCATATTGCATCTGTTCCATTTGTTTGCTGAACACAGCACGATTAATATGGTCATCTTCAACGATGAGAACACGAGTAAGAAAGGGTTGGGAAGATTTCGGCATATTGGTGTGTCACGCCTTTTGCTGTCTTGGTTAGCAACTGATGCAACATGGCAAAATTTGTGCTCCACAGGAGGTAAACAGTACGTATCAAGGTACTCGCTATAGCTCATAAGCACGCCCGCTAAAACACTAATGTCATCTCAGTAAAATCGCTGATTTTTGTGACTTTTACGAGAACAACTTACGGCGATCGCTCGTCATCATCAATACTCGTCCCCAAATAATGTCAGCAAAATCAATGAGGTGTACCATTCAAATTAGTTATGGCAACCCAGCAGAATAAACGCGATTATTCTATGGAATCATTGCCGTGAATTGCCCATGAACAGGTGGCTCAAGGTTTAATATGGTTAACTAGGCTGTAAAACCGGATGTTATCCACGCGAACTGCTAGGATACGGGATTCAGAATTTCAATTCGCAGGAGTTGCTAAGGCGTACATGTTTGGTCAATTTACAAGTTTCGTCGATCTGCTTCAGTACAGGGCTGAGTCTCAACCCGATAAAACCATTTTCACTTTCCTAGCTGATGGCGAGGCGGAAACTGATTCTTTGACCTACGGTGATCTACATACTCGTGCCCGGGCGATCGCCGCTTATTTACAGACTCACCATGCCCGTGGTGAACGTGCGCTACTCCTTTATCCCCCAGGACTGGAGTTTATCTCTGCTTTTTTAGGATGTCTTTATGCAGGTGTGATTGCAGTACCAGCTTATCCGCCACGTCCGAATCGCTCTTTTGGGCGACTCTACAGCATTATTCAAGATGCCCAAGCTCAATTTGCCCTAACCACAGCTGAACTGCGTGGCAAAATCGCCAATCGCTTTGAAGAATTAGAAAATTCGGCATTTCAATGTCTGTCAACAGATAATCTCTCACTCGATTTAGCAGCAGCTTGGAAAAATCCGAATGTCGGCCTTGATGATTTAGCTTTTTTGCAATATACAAGCGGCTCTACTGGTAATCCCAAGGGAGTAATGGTTGCCCACAGTAATTTGCTCCACAACTCCCACATTATTCAAACAGGCTTTAAAAATTCCCAAGATGTCAGAGCTGTGTCTTGGTTACCGCCCTATCACGACATGGGCTTGATTGGCGGCATTTTACAGCCAATCTATGTGGGGATTTTTCAAGTCTTGATGCCCCCGGTCAGTTTTTTGCAACGTCCATTTCGGTGGTTAAAAGCAATTAGTAAATATAAAGCAACCACTAGTGGTGCGCCAAATTTTGCTTACGACCTCTGTGTCTCACAAATTACGCAGGAGCAGAAATCCACACTGGAATTGGAATCTTGGCAACTAGCGTTTTCAGGAGCAGAGCCCATCCGTAGTGCGACCCTCGATAATTTCAGTCAGCACTTTGCAGAAGTCGGTTTCGATAAAAAAGCGTTTTATCCCTGCTATGGCATGGCGGAAACAACGCTCATGGTTTCAGGCACTGAACCACAGGCATTACCTAGGGAAATTACCGTTAGTAAGCAAGCTATCGAAGAGAATCAGGTGCGGGAGGCGATCGCCGATGAACCAACAGTAACCTTAGTTGGTAGCGGTCAAATCATTGGGGATTTAGCGGTTAGGATCGTTAATCCTGAGACATTGGCGCGGTGTACGGACAGCATTATTGGTGAGGTTTGGGTCAATGGCGAAAGCGTAGCGAAAGGCTATTGGCAAAAGAATGAGCTCACAGAAAGAACGTTTCAGGCACAGGTGGATGGCGAAACGGGCTTTTTGCGGACAGGAGATCTCGGATTTCAGCGGGACGGTGAACTCTACATTACGGGTCGTCTCAAGGATTTATTGATTATTCGCGGACGCAACCATTACCCACAAGACATTGAACTAACGGTAGAAAAAGCTCATCCAGCCATTCGACAAGGAGCAGGAGCAGCGATTTCTGTAGAGGTTGATGGTGATGAACAGCTCGTTATTGTGCAAGAAGTGGAGCGTAAGTTTGTTCGTCATTTAAATGTCGAAGAAGTGTCCCAAGCGATTCGGGGGGCGATCGCCACGGAACATCAATTACAGCCCTATGCCATTTGTTTTATTAAAACAGGCAGTATTCCGAAAACATCCAGCGGTAAAATTCGTCGCCATGCCTGTAAGTTAGGGTTTCTCGATGAGAGTTTGTCGGTGGTAGGTCAATGGGTGCAGGGGTTAGAGACGCGTCAATCACAACCCGTTACCAGCGAACAAAAAGCACCATCTCATACTTGGGCAGCAGTAGGGAAAGGTGATCGCCAACAGCAAGAGCTAGAAGCATGGTTAATCGATAATATTGCCCAGCGATTGGGGGTAAATTCGAACAAAATCAATGTCTTGGAACCTTTTGCCAGCTATGGTTTAGATTCTGTGCAGGCGGTTCAGGTAACGGCAGATCTAGAGGATCGCCTAGAGCGCAAATTAGAACCGACTCTAGCTTACGATTACCCTTCGATTCGAGCATTGGCAGCATTTTTGATTACGGGCGAAACCGCGACCCAAACTTTTGCGATCACACCGGAAAAAAAACTGCAAAATTCGGAAATTGCGGTTATTGGTCTCAGTTGTCGATTCCCCCAAGCCAACAATCCCGAGGCATTTTGGAAACTGTTGGCACAAGGTAAAGACGGTATTCGGCAGTTGGGCGATCGCTGGGGTTCGGATGAATGGGGCGGTTTTTTAGACGAAATTGATCAGTTTGAGCCAAGTTTTTTTGGGATTTCTCCCCGAGAGGCAGAACAGATGGATCCCCAGCAGCGGCTTTTGCTGGAGGTGAGTTGGGAAGCTTTAGAACGGGCTGGCATTCCGGCGAACAAGTTAGCGAATTCTCCAACGGGTGTGTTTGTTGGCATTAGTAATAGTGACTATGCCCAGCTTCAGGTGCGGGAAAAAAATCCGATCAATGCCTATATGGGAACGGGCAATGCCCACAGCGTTGCGGCAAATCGCTTGTCCTATTTTCTCGATTTGCGGGGGCCATCGCTCAGTGTGGATACGGCTTGTTCGTCATCCCTGGTAGCGGTTCATCTCGCTTGTCAAAGTCTAATCAACGGGGAATGTAAACAGGCGATCGCCGCTGGAGTTAACCTTATTCTCACGCCGGATGTCACCCAAACCTTTTCGCAGGCGGGGATGATGAGCGGTGCGGGTCGTTGTAAAACCTTTGATGAAAGTGCCGATGGTTATGTGCGAGGCGAAGGGTGTGGCGCAGTAATTCTTAAGCCTTTAGCGGATGCGGAAAGGGATGGCGATTCAGTTTTGGCAGTGATTCACGGCTCGGCAATTAATCAGGATGGACGCAGTAATGGTTTAACGGCTCCCAACGGTTTGGCACAACAGGCAGTCATTCAGCAGGCGATCGCCCGAGCAGGGATGTCAGCGGCGGATTTAGATTATGTGGAAGCCCATGGTACTGGTACACCCCTCGGCGATCCAATTGAAATTAATTCTTTAAAATCTGTCCTCAAAAATGATGGGCAAATGCGCGAAAAGCCCTGTGTGGTGGGCTCAGTGAAAACCAATATTGGTCATCTTGAAGCTGCTGCTGGTATCGCAGGTTTAATCAAAATTGTCTTGTCATTACAGCATGGCAAAATTCCTCGGCATCTCCATTTTCAACAACTCAATTCCCGCATTGACTTAGAGCAAACCCTTACTATTCCCGCCGTCGCGCAACTATGGATTAAGCTCAATCAACCGCGTTTCGCTGGGGTCAGCTCTTTTGGTTTTGGTGGCACAAATGCACATATTATTGTCGGTGATCGCCCCACAACAACTCCTCAACAATCCCAAGCTAAAAAGCGTCCTTGGCATGTTTTAACTCTCTCAGCAAAGAACCAAGTGGCTTTGAAGGCAGTGCAGGGGAACTATGCAAAATATCTAACAACGCAGTCTGATCTTGACTTGCAGAAGTTATGTTTAACGGCTAATACAGGGCGATCGCACTTTAATCAGCGTCGAGCGATTATTTTTCAAGACCAAGCTGATTTACAGTCGCAACTCGCTACATCGGTTTCCTCGCCACCCGCGATTACGCCTCAAAAAATTGCCTTTTTATTTACAGGGCAAGGGTCGCAATATGTCGGTATGGGTCAGCAACTCTACGAAACTCAACCGCTTTTTAAATCGGTATTAGATGAGTGCGATCGCCTATGGCAATCCTTTTCGTCCGATGCACCAACTTTAATTGACTTACTCTATGGCGGTCATGACCCACAGATCGTGAACCAGACAATTTACACTCAGCCTCTACTTTTTGCGGTGGAATATGCGATCGCCCAATTGTGGTTGTCATGGGGTATTGCACCAGATTTTTGTATGGGGCACAGCGTTGGTGAATATGTAGCGGCTTGTTTGGCTGGTGTCTTCTCACTAGAGGATGGCATGAAACTGATCACTGCGCGGGGCAAGCTCATGCAGAATTTGCCCAGTAATGGTGGAATGGCAGCGGTTTTTGCAGATAAAACAGCGATTACACCCTATTTATCTAAAAATTTAACCGTTGGTGCTGAAAATGGCTCCCATTTGGTTTTATCAGGGCAGACCCTTTGTTTAGAGCAAAGCCTATCGAAGTTACAGCGGCAAGGCATTAAAACAAAAGCCCTCAAAGTTTCCCATGCCTTTCATTCACCATTGATGGCGCCAATGTTAGGAGCATTTCGTCAGGTTGCCGAGCAAATTCAGTTCCATGAACCCCGTTTACCGCTGATTTCTAATGTTACCGGGCAGGAAATTGGGTCGGCGATCGCCACAGCAGATTATTGGGTGAGCCATGTGTCGGAACCTGTGAAATTTGTGCAGAGTATGCAAACCATTGCAGCGGCAGGTGTAAATGTCTTTTTAGAGATTGGAGCAAAGCCTGTTCTATTAAGTATGGGTCGTCATTGTCTGCCGGATGTGGAAGCATTGTGGTTGCCGAGTTTGCGACCGCAAAATGACGATTGGCAAGAGATGTTTACGAGTCTCGGGAAGCTTTATGAGCAGGGTCTAAATATTAATTGGCAAGCGGTTGAAGCAGATTATACTCAGCAGAAACTCACCGATTTACCGACCTATCCATTCCAACGCAAACGCTATTGGTTTAGCGAAAAGTCTTGGACTAACTCAGAAACGATCGAGGCAGATTTTTCAGAGTGGTTCTACGAGGTGCAATGGCATCAAGTGGAATTGCCGCAAGCGTCTGAGCAAAAAGAAGGTTTATGGTTGATTTTGGGCGATCATCACTCTCAAACATTAGAAATAGCTCAACAATTTCCGCAGTCTCAAATCGTTTCTCTCGGCGATGAATTTCAGCAACATTCAGATCATTGGGAAGTGCATCCCGACCAGTTTGATCAATTGTTTACAAGCCTAGCCAACACAAAACTTGCTGGGATTATTCACGGTTGGGCGATCGCCGCCGAGGAGCAAAATCTTGACCATAGCCAATGGTTAACTTGCTACACCACATTGCAATTAATCCAAAGCTTGCAGCGCCAACAACGGCAAATTCCCTGTTGGTTATTAACGCGCAATAGTCAGGCCGTTTTGGAGAATGACAAAGTTGAAGGGTTTACCCAAAATAGTTTGTGGGGAATGGGGAAGACGATCGCCCTTGAGCATCCAGAACTTTGGGGCGGCATCATTGATCTCGATGCAGCGATTCCTAATCTCACTAAGCTTTGCAACCAAACCAAAATTCAGCACTTAGCCTGTCGTAATGGTTCGATTTATTGCTCCCAACTAGTACCGCAAACAGTTACAAAAACGAAAATCTCGGCTATTGTGCCACAAGCTGTCTATCTCATTACGGGCGGTCTAGGCAGTATTGGTCGTCGTTTAGCGCAATGGCTAGATGAACAAGGCGCGACAAAAGTACTCTTGCTAACCCGTCGGAGTCTAGCAACTGATGATTCGCGCTTAGCTGATTTACCGAAAAGTGCGATCGCCTACACCTGCGACATTGCAGATGACCATGAGGTGCAAAACCTGTTTCAACGGTATCCAAATATCAGCGGTATTTTTCATGCAGCGGGTGTCCTTGAGGATGGTTTCCTGGCAACGCAAACATGGAAAAATTTCGAGAAAGTTTTTGCAGCGAAAGTCCAGGGCACATGGAATTTACATCACCATAGCCTTACTAATCCCCTTGATTTTTTCGTGACCTTCTCGTCGGTAGCATCGATAGTGGGTTCTCCCGGCCAAGGAAATTATGCGGCGGCCAATGGCTTTATGGATGCGATCGCCCGATATCGCCAAGGACAAGGATTACCTGCTCTTAATATCAATTGGGGGCCTTGGGCGACAGACGGCATGGCAACGGCTTTGCGCAATCAAGGCATGGCTTTTTTAGCGCCAGAACAAGGGTTGCACATCCTCGAAACGGTCTTGGCACAACAAACTAACGTTGGCGTTTTCAAACCTGATTGGCAACAGTTATCGCGACAATTTCCGGCGATCGCCAATAGCTATTATTTCCGCGCAGTGATGGGGGAAACGGAGGAAGTTTCCACCCAAAACGACATTTTCGAGCGATTGCAAACATTGCCCACCACTGAGCAACAGCAGCAATTAACAGATTATTTACGTGAATCTATCGCCCGCATTCTCAAGCTAGACTCTACCCAAATTCAGCCCAGTGATAATCTCCTCGATTTGGGGATGGATTCGTTGATGGTGATGGAGGCGATCGCCCATTTGAAGCAGGATTTACGGTTGATGCTGTATCCACGCGAAATCTACGAACGTCCGAAATTAGAGGTGTTGGCTAAGTATTTGGGTGACGAATTCCAGAAAGCTCACAATCCCGATTATCAACAAAAAACGGTTTCCATTCCGACTCAACTTCCCAGCCAAACCAATAAAACTTGGCAGATTCCGGCTCAGAAAAATGAGAAACCGATCGCCTTTATTTTATCGAGTCCTCGCTCCGGTTCAACGCTATTGCGGGTGATGTTAGCCGGGCATCCAGAACTATATTCCCCACCGGAATTGCACCTATTACCCTTCGAAACGATGGGCGATCGCCAAGAGGAATTAGGCCTATCTCATCTTGGGGAAGGGTTGCAACGAGCCATCATGGATCTCGATGGTCTAACAGCAGAGGAAAGCCAACAAACCATTAATCAATGGCTCACAGAAAATCGTTCCATTGGTGATATTTATTCTGAATTGCAGACCAAAGCAACGGGTAGATTACTCATCGATAAATCCCCTAGTTATGGCAGCGATCGCCAAACATTAGAGCACAGTGAAATTTTGTTTGAGAACGCTAAATATATTCATTTAGTGCGCCATCCCTACGCAATGATTGAATCTTTTAGTCGATTGCGGATGGATAAATTGTTGGGTGATACAAGTGCCAATCCCTTTGGTTTAGCTGAATCAATTTGGACAAAAAGCAACCAAAATATTTTGCATTTGGGTCAGACTTTATCCCCCGATAAATATTTACAAGTGGTGTACGAAGATCTCGTTAAAAATCCCCGCGTTGTCCTCACTCAAATCTGTAAATTTCTCGGCGTCGATTTTGATGAATCCTTACTGAATCCCTACAGTGGCGATCGCCTAACTGATGGCCTCCATCAACAATCGATGGGAGTAGGCGATCCCAATTTCCTCAAACATAAAAATATTGATCCGGCGCTAGCAGATAAATGGCGTAACGTTCAGCTTCCCCAACCCCTCAATCCCACAACAATTCGTTTGGCGCAAACCTTTAATTATGACTTGCCCAATGAAGATTTAACGGTTAGTGAAGTACCAACCATGACCGAACGGTCGGTGACTGTACGCGGTTTAAATTATTGCCTTTGTGAATGGGGCGATCGCACCAAGCCACTCATTTTGATGCTGCATGGCATCCTCGAACAAGGCGCTTCCTGGCAACTAATTGCACCGCAATTGGCAGCCCAAGGTTATTGGGTTGTGGCACCAGATCTGCGAGGTCATGGCAAATCTGACCATGCCCAGTCCTACAGTATGCTCGACTTTTTAGCTGATGTAGATACCCTAGCAAAGGAACTCACCGACCAATCTTTTACCCTAGTGGGTCATTCGATGGGATCGATTATTGGAGCAATGTATGCAGGGATTCGTCGTGATCAAGTAAAACATCTTTGCCTTGTTGAAACGATTGTGCCCAATGATATTGACGATGCAGAAACAGCAAATCACCTTGTCACTCACCTTGATTATTTGGCAACACCGCAGGAACATCCCACATTTCCTGATGTGGCGATCGCCGCCCGTCGTTTACGGCAAGTCACACCAGCATTGTCAGAAGAGCTATCGCTAAAACTGGTAGAGCGCAGCACAGAACAAACTGAGACTGGTTACCAATGGCGTTGGGATGCTTTTTTACGTACCCGTGCAGGCATTGAATTCAATGGCATTAGTCGCCGCCGATACCTGGCTCTCCTCGAAAATATCCAAGCAAAAATCACTCTTATTTATGGTGATCAAAGCGAATTTAATCGATCTGAGGATCTTGCAGCTACCCAAGCAGCGATGCCCAATGCTCAACGCCTAACAGTGAATGGAGGTCATAATCTCCACTTTGAAAATCCTGAGGCGATCGCCAGAATTCTGATGGAATGCTTGACTTTCTAGTACAGCGAAATGGAGTAACTCGATCACCATTCCCGATTAATTGGAGAGCACTTCCCGAAATAAATCGTTTAGAGCAATACGCATTTCTTCCCTTTCATGCATATCAGGGCGGCCTGGCCCGGTGAAATGACTACCATGCCGTGTGATTTCCGCAGCGATAAAACCATTGATCTCTTTAATTGGTGGCCCATAGCCAAGCTCAGAAGATTGTTTTTTCAGAGCTAACAGCTTGCTAATCGCCGGTTTAATGACAGCGGGAGCTACCGTATCAACTAAACTTTGAAACTCAATTGGTGGCGGCAAATCATAGGCTTCGATGTAACGAATAGCAAGCAGAGGTCGCAATACATAGAAATATTTCTTTAGTCGCGCTTGGCCTCTGAATAAATAATCTTTAGCATTACCTCTCGCCATATGACTGTAGTGATAGCAGAGAGCCCGCCGATTAGCCGCACGATTTTCTAGATTCCGTAACCTTGCCGCAAAGACACTAGATTCAAGATATCTAATTGGACTTTTCAACCACTCTAACAATGCACCGTTTGTACGCGAAAACAAATACATTGCTTTGCGTATGTCCCAACCATTGCAATCAATCTCATCCACAATGGGATATTCAATAACATCTCGCTTCCGTTCCACATCAAACGATAGATACCAATCCACAAGATGGGCATAAATAAAGCGCACATCATAATCTGAATCGAGGGAGGCAAAGCCCCAAGCACGACTACCAGATTCACAGGCATAGAGGATTTTGACATTATGTTCAAACTCCGCTGCCCTTAGACGACGCAAAATCTCTTGCTTTATTTCTGGCTTGATGACATGTTCCATCACACTTCAAATCACCTATCCAAGTTCATCAAAACTAACAGATCTTCAATTATGGCGATCGCCAAAAGAAAAGCTTATAGAGATTTCCTAAAGAGAGAGAAGGCATCGGGACTTCAGACTTTACACAAAACCAACTCGGTTAGCCATCTGTTGCAAGGATCAGATTTAAAAGACTCTTTACAGAGCCTTAAGTCAATAAGCGTGTGGGGAGAGTTCATATCGATAATCGCCTGGATCCTTTGGGTTGAAAACAGTCTTAATTTTGTCGTTTGAGTCACAGGACATAATCGCTTATGATTAATCCCTTGTTAAGTGATAAGGAAAAGATTTGGAAATGGCACGTCTGGCTTTATTGAGCGTCTCCGACAAAACTGGAATTGTTGAATTTGCCCGCGCATTAGTCGAGGAATTTGGCTTCGATATCATCAGTAGCGGCGGTACAGCAAAAGCGCTTAAGGAAGGTGGTGTGCCAGTAGCGAAAGTCAGCGAATACACTGGTTCCCCCGAAATCCTCGGTGGCCGTGTCAAAACCCTCCACCCCAAAGTTCACGGCGGTATCCTCGCGCGTCAGGATTTCCCAGAACACCTCAAAGATTTAGAGGATAACGATATTCGTCCCCTCAGCCTTGTGGCAGTAAATCTTTATCCTTTCGAGCAAACCATCGCCAAAGATGGCGTGACTGTCCCCGAAGCAGTAGAACAAATTGATATTGGTGGCCCTGCAATGCTCCGGGCGGCAGCAAAGAATTTTGGGAGTTTGGCGGTCATTTCTAACCCCAGTTATTACGACGAATATCTTGAAGAATTACGCGCGAATGATGGCAATGCAACCATCGAATTTCGTCAGCGCATGGCGGGGGAAACTTTTGCGTTAACTTGTGCCTACGACCAAGCAATTTCGAGTTACTTCTCCAGCAGCGTCAATGCCGAAGCCGATTTACCGAAGCGTTTTGGTATTGGTGGACAGGCAGTTCAAACCCTCCGTTATGGCGAAAATCCCCACCAGAGCGCCACTTGGTATAAAACTGGCACACAAGATAGTGGTTGGGCTGCTGCTGAAAAAATTCAGGGTAAAGCCCTCAGCTATAACAACCTCGTTGACCTCGAAGCTGCTCGCCGGATTATCGCCGAATTTCCCGATGGTGACCCGGCAGTGGCAATTCTGAAGCATACAAATCCCTGTGGTGTGGCCGTTGCAGATACGCTGGTCGAAGCCTACGAAAAAGCCTTTGCAGCCGATTCAATTTCGGCATTTGGCGGCATTGTTGCCCTCAACAAACCTCTTGACGCGGCAACTGCTGAGGCTATGAGCAAGGTCTTTCTTGAATGTATTGTGGCTCCGGAATGTACGCCTGAAGCACGGGAAGTGATTGCCAAGAAGAAAAAGCTGCGGGTTCTAACTTTGGCTGATTTGCTGACTGGCCCGACCCAAACAGTGAAGGCGATCGCCGGTGGATTTTTAGCGCAGGATGCCGATACTCAAATTGAAGCTCCTAAGGATTGGAAATGTGTCACAAGCAAACTGCCTAGTCCTGAGGATTTAGAAGAATTGTTCTTTGCGTGGAAGCTCTGTAAGCACGTGAAATCTAACGCGATTTTAGTGTCGAAGGATCGCACAACTGTCGGTGTGGGTGCGGGTCAGATGAATCGAGTAGGTGCTGCGAAGATTGCCTTTGAACAGGCAGGCGAAAAAGCGAAAGGTGCTTATCTAGCCAGTGATGCATTCTTCCCCTTTGATGATTCTGTTCGTAGTGCCGCTGAAGTGGGCATTAAGGCGATCGTGCAGCCCGGTGGCTCTATTCGTGATGAGGATTCGATTAAGGCAGCTAATGAACTCGGCATCATTATGATGTTCACTGGTTCCCGCCATTTCCTCCACTAATTCACAAGCTACAGAAAATTTTGTAGGGTGCGTTAATGAAATGTAACGCGCCTTTTTTCTTGTTTATATTCTTAATTAAATGTGCGTTACATTTCATTAACGCACCCTACATTTTGATGATATTTTAATCAGGTTTAGATGGTAGTAGTGGTTCGATATTCCTGAGAAGTTGAGGCAAATCTTCGGTGACAACCTTCCATACTTCTTGTAAATTCACATTGTCATATTCATGGACAACCATATCGCGCATTCCTGCAATCTCTCGCCACGGAATCTGATTGTTTTTGGTTCTAAATGCTGGAGATAGACGCTTCGTTGCTTCACCAATAATGATAATCCGGCGTAGGATCGCATCCTGTTTTTCTACATTATCTCTCAGAGCATCTCGGTCAAGATCTTCACAGTAACTCAAGATTAGTTGAGCAGAGTCATAAATATCGATTAGAGATTCAGCATCACGCAACATAAATCACCTCAGCAGATTCGAGAATATTTTTTTTTCGTAGCCAATTCCTACTATTTTCGATTCCTTTTTTACTAATAAGATCAACTGGTCGTTGAATAAGTTCAGCTAATTCTTCCTTCATATCGAATCGCTCAAATAAACCATAGTTTGATTCAGATTGAAACAGTACTAAAAAATCAATATCGCTTTCATCGTTAAAGTCATTCCGAAGAATTGAGCCAAACAATGATAATTCTGCGACCTGCCAACGGTGACAAAACTCATACAGTTGCTCTGGAGTGAGTTGGAGGCGGTGATAAATTTTAGGTTTTATTTCTATTGTCTGAGTGGATTGATTCATTAAGATTTATCCTCAGCGACAGATTTTAGTTTTTCGAGCTGTTTAGTAGCATAATCTCGAACTTGCTCATCCGGATCATTCTGAATACGCTCTATAAAAATTGGAGTTAGATCTACTTTCTGTTCATATTTGTTAAGTAGAATCTCTAAAATATTAGTTCTGATGTTATGTGAATAGTAGTAGCCATTGCCAGGATCGCGATGGAATGTATCGGTAAGGAGTAAAGATTTGAGAAAATCGAATAACCATAGCTCACTATGCTGAGATAAACCTAATATTCTGACAGCCGAACTTCTAATGCCTTGATGAGGGCTATTTTGTGCATGAAACTTGAGAATTGAGTCAACATCAAATAAGTTATTTCGTTTGTATGCTAGGTATCGAAGAAAATTTTCCTGTAATTCAGGTAATACATCAAATGAAGATAGATAATGTAAAGCCTTTTCATCTAGAAACTTTAAGATGTCTACTCTTATATTATCCGAATAAATTATACGTTCCCAAAATTCATTATTTGTGTCGATAGGTAAGCTATTAAACTCTTCTTCTAACATCTTGATGATTATCTTGATCGATTCAAGATCATTTATTCCATACCAAGTTAAGTGATAGCCTACAACTTCTTCTATAAAATAATCATCTCTTCTTGTTTTTATTTGTACTTTCAACCAGCTCAAAAGTTTTTCTTTATTATCGGATAAATAAACAAGAAAATTGACAATTTCGTGATAGAGACCCTTACAATCTAAATCAAGAAGGCTTTCTAAATAACTGACTAGCGATTGTTTATCAAGCCATAACTGATCCAAATATCTCAACAGTTTTATTTGAGTCTGTATTTTTTGAGTGATTATTACTCCACCAAAATTTTTGTCCGGGCAATATTTCTCTTGATTCTGAACAGTTGGAAGGACATCTTTTACTTTACTCAAGAGTACGTCAGATAGCTCTTTGGGATTCGATAATCGATGACTGATTTCAATGAAGCAATCGAGAGCCAAGAAAACATTCTGTTCTTTTCCAGATTCATCATCAAGACTCAACAAATAGAAAATGACCTTTTTTACAAAGCTCGGATAAATATTTCCAGAAATCAGAAGTAAAACTTCTCGCCATGATTCATCACACCAATGCTCTCCAAAAGTTGCTTTCTTAAATGCATCAAAACTTAAATCTTGAGCTTCTTTAAAACGGTATAGAAATGATTCAGCTACAAAATACTCTAAAAATGTTCGATGAACAAAAGCATAATTATTAGCACCTAGGTCACACAGAATAAAATTACGATTACGCAACTGATCTAGCATTATTCCAGCAACTTTTTTCGGATTTTGAATATCTAGCTCTTTGAGACTATTCCTTAAAATCTTTTTTAACTCTTTTGCGCTAATGACATTTCCCTTTAGCCCGTCTTTACTCGACTGCATATAGTCCGCTACTCGTCGCAGGATAGCTTGTTTCTCACTAACATCAATCGTTCTTGGATCAAGATTTTGATCAATTAGATTTCGTTCGATATCCCACTGATGCAATAACACTTCCGATGCCCGTTCATAAAGCCTTGCCCTATCCCGTGGTAGCTCCTGATGTCGATTGAGGATTGCCATCATAGTCAATAACAACGGATTTACCGCCAACTGTTTAATGGCTTTTGAATCAGTCACAGCCTTCTTCAAACGAGCTTCCTTCTGCTCACGCAACTTTTGCTCTGTACCATCCCCTCCAAAAGTCAGTTCATGCCACCGCTCAATAAACGTTGTGACCTGTTCATTCTCAAAATCCTGCAGCATAAAATGTTGAAACTCTGCATCCCTGAGTCGTTGAGCTTTGTAGCCGAGCCACCGCGATGTCACCACTACCCGCACTGGGGGATAATCGTTCGTGAAGCCATGAATATCGTTAATCACTTCTTCCCGGAGCTGTGAATCAAAAACTTCATCCACCCCATCAAACAGCGCGAGAACATTGCCTTCCCGGAGCTTTTCGTCCAAATCCAATTGGTTAAGCTTCGTGACTACATTTCCCTGATGTAGAAATTCGAGAAAACTATTACATTTTCCTGCTGCCTTATCCCGTGCATAAAGTCGCAGTTCAATTAGTAACGGTAAAGGATGCGCTGGCAACTCCCGTAGCGGTTTCTCTGCCCAATCCAATGCTAAATATTGCAGTAAAGTTGATTTCCCCGACCCCGGATCACCGAGAATTACAACATAATTTTTGTCCGGCTCCTGTAACATCTCCAACACCGAGCGCGGCGACTGACTCACATACCGACGGCGGGATTCCTCTAGATGATATTTTTCCAGTTCGATATCATCAATTTCTCCCCGTTCCCGTAATTCTTTGAGACGATCCTTCGGGATATCAAATACCTGTGGCAAAAACTCCTGACATTCCCGTACAGTTTGGGGGACAAAGATCTTCCAGAGTCGTAAGCCGTTGTAAGCAGAACTTGACGAATCTAAAGAATCTAGTTTGAGGTTGCCGTATTGCTCCTGTATCGTTTCCGCGTATTTTGCGAGATTAAAATCCGGTTGAATGCCTGCGAGATTGGCAGTGTTGGCGGCAATTTGTTCAAGATTTTGCGCAGAAAAGATTTCTCGCAATTCCGACGAATTTTTCAGTAAAATTTTGACCGCTCGAATATAACCTTTGCTGATTTGCCCCCAATCAAATGCATCCGGTAAGTAAGGTGAATCAAGCTCTTTCCAAACCTTAATCAGCTCTCTGGCGGGAATACTACGACATTCTTCCTGAAACGCTAATCCCAATGTTGCCGCGATTCGTTCATCCTGCACAAACTTTTTCAGAGGTTGCTTAAACTCTTTGATTTGCGCGGGTTGAAACTGATTAAATTCCAGCTCTTCCTCTACCAGCTTCAGAAATTCTTTTAGCGCCAGACCATAGGCTTTCTTCAGATCATCCGGCTTTAATCCTTCGACTAAATCCCCCAGACAATCCTTGAAAAAATCTGTGACGTACTCTTCCAGCGCACCTTTTGCCAGTTCTTCTAAAATTGGCCTGGCGATCGCCCCACCGACCTGTGCTGCTCCCCAGACAACTAACCAATCAATCATCAATTAATCCAAGCTTGTCTCACGCCACTTTAATTATGACGAACCTTTTGGGATTTTTCGCACTAAGCCATAATTACGCCATCACAAAATTCCCAGCCTGAGAACGGAAGGGTTTGGCTGGATGATCGATTTCACTTTGGCAATAAAATAACGCGCGATGCGTTTGCTAAACCGCCAAAAATTGTTGAATAACTTCTTGGCTCAACTCAGCAGTACTACCAGATGCAACAATGCCCCCTTTCTGCATTGCATAATATCGATCAGCTTGACGGACAAAATGTAAATGCTGCTCGACTAGTAAAACCGAAATACCTGTGGTTTCAATAATTCTTTTGACTGCCGCTTCAATCTCTAAAATAATTGAAGGCTGAATACCTTCAGTCGGTTCGTCCAAAACCAATAAACGAGGCTTACCCATCAAAGCACGGGCGATCGCCAACTGCTGCTGTTGACCACCACTTAAATCGCCACCCATACGAGATAGCATTGTTTTAAGAACGGGAAACAGATCAAAAATTTCCTGAGGTATTTTATCGCCTCTCTTTCTACCTTTAGGACGTGCCTCTAAACCTAGTAATAAATTATCTTCGACAGAAACCCGAGGAATAATTTCTCTCCCTTGAGGCACATAACCAATCCCCAACTTTGCCCGACGATCTGGCGATAACTTCGTAATAGTTTTATCGGAAAAAGAAATCTCACCAGTACGCGGTTTGAGCAAACCCATTACCGTCTTTAGAAGCGTCGTTTTACCCACACCATTACGGCCAATCAGACAAACCATTTGACCTGTGGGAATACTCATATCTACATTACGTAAAATATGACTTTCCCCATAATAGACATTAAGATTCGATATTCTTAATGCCAGATTAACCCCTTGCTGTTTGTGAAATTCTTCTTTATGCATCTCTAATTACTATATTTAGTTTCGATTTCAGTTTCTATCTGGTCAATAGTTTCTTTGGGCAAAGCTAGTAATTGTAAAAGCCTTTGATAAACCATCAGCTCATCTTTATTAATTTCATTTGACCTGATAATTTCATAGCTCAGTTTTAAGACTTTTTCCTTTTCACCCAAATTTTGTAATTTAGGAACAAGTTCATCTAGAGGAATCTTTCGAGCCAAATAATTTTGCAGTTCTTTTTGAAGGCTGAAACGGTGCTCTTCACTCGTTGCAAATTCTTGACTCAAATTAGATAAAATCACATCTAATTGTTCAGGCGCAAAATTATTATCAGCCCAAGCCATAGACGCTGCAATGCGTAGAATATTCATCTGTTCGGCTGTAATTGAAGGCGCTTCCCCTAAATAAACTTCAATCACCCGAGGATCATTTTGCACCTCATCCATCGTGCCTTCACACAGTACGGAACCTTGGTGTAAGACCGTGACTTGATCATTGGCAATTTGGCGGACAAATTCCATATCATGCTCAATTGCAATGATGGAATGACTCTCAGCTAAAGCCAAAAGCAAAGCACCAACATTTTCTGTTTCCTCATCGGTTAGACCAGCAGCAGGTTCATCCACCAACAATAAATCAGGAGACTGAGCGACTAACATGCCAATCTCCAAGCGCTGCTTTTCACCATGAGATAGCAAAGAAGCGGCCAAATCAGCCTTTGCTTCCAAGCCAATGGTTTCAATAAGTCCTACAACTGTCCTCGTTTCGGCAGATTTAGGAGGACTAAATAAAGTTGACAACACATTTTTATTGCGATTACAAACCAAGTCTAAATTTTCTCGAACAGTCAGATTCAGATAGACTCTGGGGGTTTGAAATTTACGCCCAATTCCTAACCTTGCAATTTTAAACTCAGGAATTTTTTTGAGGTTTTTGCCTTTAAAGAAAACATTCCCTTCTGTTGGCTGAACTTTTCCTGTAATTACATCAAGAAAAGTCGTTTTCCCAGCTCCATTAGGGCCAATGATGACGCGCAGCTCTCCAGTTTTCATACTGAAGTTCAAATTATTTAAAGCTTTAAAGCCATCAAAACTGACACTTAAGTCTTTTATCTCTAAAATCTTGTCCATTATCAATCCTTCATCACTAGCCATCAACAACGATATTTATTTCCCGACCATATCTTGTTCTTCTTTGATTACTTCAGGATCTTGCTCCAAACTCGGATAGGTCCAAACCTGTGGTCGATAGCCGAACCAAGATAAAACGTTTTTCCAGCCTTCATCTCTGACCCAACCAACAATGCCATTGGGCAGCACTGTGACGACGACCAAGAATAATGCGCCTTGGAAAAACAGCCACACTTCCGGGAAACTTTCGCTTAAAAATGTTTGGGCTAATCGCACTAAGAGTGTGCCAATAATTGCACCAATTAAAGTGCCCCGACCACCCACAGCAACCCAAATCACCATTTCAATCGAAAAGGCAACTTGCATAAAGCTCGGTGTAATAATGCCTGTTTGGACAGTATATAAAGCGCCCGCAACTCCGGCGATCGCCCCAGAAATAGCAAACACTAGAACCTTATAGCCAGTGGGATCATAACCAGAAAATCTAACCCTAGTTTCATCATCTCTAATTGCAATCAACAAACGACCAAAACGACCACTCGTCAACCAGCGGCAAAGATAATAGATGATGACTAAAAGTACGACCGTTAAGATATAGAAGGTTTTTTGAGCATTATCTGAACTGACAAGTACTCCAAAGATAGTTTCAGTATCAGTCTTTAAACCATTCGTGCCATTAATCAGTTTTTGTTGTCCATTAAAAAAGTTGAAAAATACGAGCAAAGCTGCTTGCGTCAAAATCGAAAAATAGACCCCCTTAATCCGGTTACGAAATACCAAATAACCAAGTAAACCCGCAACAATCCCAGGAATGACAATAATGGCAATTATCGTTATGGGAAAAGAATAAAAAGGCTGCCAAAATATAGGTAATTCTTTCACGCCATACAACGTAAAAAATTCTGGCAATTGACCATCAGGTAGCTGTAACTTCAGGTGCATTGCGAGAGCATAGCCACCCAGTGCAAAAAATATACCGTGACCGAGACTGAGTAATCCGGTATATCCCCAAATTAAATCAATACCTAATGCCACAATCGACAAGGAAAAGAAACGTCCAACAAGACGTAATCGAAAAGCAGGGAGTATCGCAGGTAAAACAACAGCGAAAATAATTACGAGGCCAATAAGAATGCCTATTTCAAGTAATTGTTTTTTCTGTTTTTGTTTTTTATCAAATTCTTTCTTACTATTCATGATCAATCCTAATTACAACTCTGCTGTTCTTCCTTTTGGTGGAAATAAACCGGCAGGTTTAATTTGCAAGAAAGAAATAATCAGACCAAATACCATTACTTTTGCCATACTGCTGGTCGCAAAAAACAGCAGAATATCCACTAGCGGCTTAAAAAAGTCTGACGAGGAAAACATTAAAGCAAGAGTTCCAGAACCAATCAGATAATTAATAATCCCAATACCAAAAGCAGCAATCACTGAACCCAATAAATTACCAACACCGCCAACAACGACAACCATAAAAGTATCAACAATATAGTTTTGGCCAGTATTCGGACCCACTGAACCGAGCAAACTCACAGCACAGCCAGCAACCCCAGCCAATCCTGAGCCAAGGGCAAATGTCAACGCATCGACTTTTGCCGTGGGAATTCCCAAACAGGAACTCATTTCACGATTTTGAGTAACAGAGCGAATCTTTAAACCCCAGGTGGAACGATTTAAAAACCAGTAGACTCCCACTAAACAAATAATCGTGAGAGCAATAATAAATAGACGAGCATAAGGCATTTGGAAATTTAAAACCTTAACGCCTCCCCTTAACCAGACTGGAGCAGTAACATCAACATTTCTTGCACTAAACCAAGCTTTCGTGAGTACTGCATTTTTACCAATCAAAAAACCTGTAACTACTGAGATACCAGCGGATATTGGCAATAAAATGGCAATCACTGAATTTCTAATCCTTTCCCAATTAGAACGGCGACTTAATGCAGTCATTCCACCGAAAAAGAGAAGACAAAATACGCCAATACAAATGATGAGTAGCCAATTCGCACTACGGACAAATTGACGCAGAATCAAACTAACGCCCCAGGTAGCCAGTAGAGTTTCTAATGGTCGCCCATAGAGAAAGCGAATAACTCCTTTCTCTAAAATCAAACCCATTATTGCTGCGACCACAAAGGCTGCGGGAATCGAAAAAATAATATAGAAATCGAACCAGGGATCTCCGAGAGATTTGAAGATATTCTGCACCACAAATGTCGTGTATGCGCCTAACATCATCAACTCACCATGGGCAAGATTGATAACCCCCATAAGTCCAAAAACAATTGCTAATCCCAACGAAGCAATTAGCAATACTGAACCGATGCTTATTCCATTAAATAAGCCTTCAATTAATGCAGACATGTATATTCCGACAATATTGAGACATCTTACAAAGCTCAGTAACAAACTAATCTTTGAAATTAATCAAAGATTATTGCACCAAACTATGCGGTACGACTAGTCAATTTCAGTTCGACAAGTTGTATTGAGAAAGAACCATAGACAAAAGGTTAAAGGATAAAAAATTAACCTTTAACCTTTTACTTTTCCGCAAACATAATTTGCTTTCCGATGAAGCTCACCAACTCACGTTAATGAGCTTCATTTTTCTAGTCTGATTTCAGACCTTAGACTTTGTACTTGCCGCCTTTTTCAGGATCAGTCCAGTCACAAGCATATCCTTTTGTCTCTGCAACATATTGGTTCCAGGGCACAGGATCAACAGGGCCGTCAGTAGAAGAAACAATTTCAAACAGACCATCTTCTCTCACTTCACCGATTCTCACGGTCTTAGAAATGTGATGGTTTGCTTGCATTGTTACTTTGCCTTCTGGAGCATCAAACTCTTGACCTACTGCAGCTGCACGGACAGCCTCAAGGTCAGTGGTACCTGCTGCTTCAACAGCTTGCTTCCAGAGGTAAACCATGATGTAAGCCGCTTCCATAGGATCGTTTGTGACGCGATCTTCACCGTACTTCTCCTTAAATGCCGCAACAAACTTCTCATTTGCAGGGCTTTCAACGGTTTGGAAGTAGTTCCAAGCTGCGTAATGACCTTTGAGGTATTCGGTACCAATTTGGCGAACTTCTTCTTCTGCAATACTGACAGACATTACAGGATACTTCTCAGCATCGAGACCAGCACCTTGCATCTGCTTAAAGAATGCAACGTTACTGTCACCATTCAAGCTGTTGAAGATAACACCACCGTCAGGAAGTGCTTGCTTAATCTTGGTGATAATTGGGGTAACTTCTGTGTTGCCTAGGGGAAGATAATCTTCTCCAACAGTGTTACCACCATTGGCTTCGAGTTGTGCTTTGATAATTGTATTCGCGGTACGAGGGAATACATAGTCAGAACCAACAAGGAAGAAGTCTTTTCCTTTATTTTCTAGGAGCCAATCAACAGCGGGCTCAATTTGTTGGTTGGGAGCTGCGCCAGTGTAGAAGATGTTATTGGAACATTCCTGGCCTTCGTATTGAACGGGATACCATAGCATATGGCCCTTAGATTCGAATACGGGGAGAACGGCTTTACGACTTGCAGAAGTCCAGCAACCAAATACGGTAACAACTTCGTCTTTGTCGATGAGTTTTGTCGCTTTCTCCGCAAAGGTTGGCCAATCAGATGCACCATCTTCTTTGATCGGTTCGATTTGCTTACCGAGAACACCACCAGCGGCATTAATCTCCTCAATCGCGAGCATTTCTGCGTCGACAACTGTGGTTTCACTAATGGCCATGGTTCCGCTCAGGGAGTGGAGAATACCGACTTTAATCGTATCTCCGCTATCGCCACCATCATCACCACCACCATCGGTAGCAGTAGGTTCTGAATCTGGCGTATCAGGTGTACCACCATCAGCACAACCCTTGAGGAATAGAGTGGCTACCAGGCCGGTTGACCCGTACAGTAAGAATTTACGTCTTCCTAATTTCGACATGGATAGATGTTGATAAATATTGTGGGTTAGGTATGCTACTCGTGAAGAGATAGACTTGTGTGTGTGGGGAGTTTAAGTTTTTTCTTGTATTTAAGAAAATATTATCGTGGCGTCATTATACGTAAAAAGTCGAGAAAAGTAAGATCATCATGAACAAAATGATGCTTACTATATGTATGCCGCCAGTCATTCTCATTTATGAACGAGTTTGCAAGGTTTCAGCCCTCATTCGGTTTATCAAGAATTATCAACGCCTCTTGAGATTTACAGGTTATTGAACAAGCTAATTTTCGATTTAGTTTCGCTAATCAATAGTTAATGAATTGGTGATCGCCACCAACAGCAAACAAGGTGTCTTGTTCACGTTTTCTTTTATTATTGTTCAGGGAAACTAATGCTGATCATTGTGACTAATTAAAACAGAAAATAACGCTGTGCCATTGGTAAAACATCAGCCGGTTCACAAGTCAACAATTCACCATCTGCTTTCACTTCATAAGTTTCGGGATTAACTTCGACATTGGGGGTTGCATCGTTGAGCTTCATGTCAGCTTTGCTAATCTTGCGGGTATTGCTCACGGCAACGGCAGGGGTTTTAATACCAATTTGGTCTGGAATACCCAATTCTAATGAAGCTTGGGAAACGAAAGTCAGGGATGTTGGTGCTGTTGCGCCACCAAAACTCCCAAACATTGGACGCATATAGATGGGTTGAGGGGTGGGGATACTGGCATTGGGATCTCCCATCTGTGCCCAGGCGATCGCCCCACCTTTGATGACAATTTCGGGTTTAACGCCAAACATGGCAGGTTTCCAGAGGCAAATGTCTGCGAGCTTGCCTTCTTCTAAAGAACCCACATGGTCAGCGATCCCGTGCATAATTGCAGGATTGATGGTGTATTTAGCGACATAGCGTTTAGCGCGGAAATTATCGGCAACTTCAGTGGTTGGGGAAGAGAGCACACCTCGTTGAACTTTCATTTTGTGGGCAGTTTGCCAAGTGCGAATAATGGTTTCACCAACGCGACCCATCGCTTGGGAATCAGAGGCGATCGCACTAAAAGCACCCAAGTCATGCAAAATATCTTCGGCAGCAATGGTTTCGCGACGAATCCGGGATTCGGCAAAGGCTACATCTTCAGGAATATTTTTGTCGAGGTGGTGACACACCATCAACATATCCAAATGCTCTTCCAGAGTATTAACGGTAAAAGGCCGGGTTGGATTAGTCGAAGAGGGTAAAACATTGCTATAGCTACACACTTTGATGATGTCTGGGGCATGTCCACCACCAGCGCCTTCCGTGTGATAGGTATGGATTACCCGGTCTTTGAAAGCGGCAACGGTATTTTCAACAAAGCCTGCTTCGTTAAGCGTGTCGGTGTGGATGGCAACTTGGATATCATATTCATCGGCAACATCCAAACAAGTATCGATCGCCGCCGGAGTTGTGCCCCAATCTTCATGGAGTTTTAATCCCATCGCACCAGCTTTCACTTGTTCAACTAAGCCTTGAGGTTGACTACTATTGCCTTTTCCCAAAAAACCTAAATTCATCGGGAAGGCATCGGCCGCTTGCAGCATCATCCAGATATTCCATTGGCCAGGCGTACAAGTGGTTGCATTGGTCCCCGTTGCTGGGCCAGTTCCGCCACCAATCATCGTTGTGATCCCAGAGGCGATCGCCGTTTCGATTTGTTGGGGACAAATAAAGTGAATGTGGCTATCAATGCCACCCGCTGTGACAATATGACCTTCGCCAGCAACAGCTTCGGTTGCGGGGCCAATAATAATGTCAACATCGTCTTGAATATAAGGGTTTCCAGCTTTGCCAATTTTGTGGATTTTGCCGTCCTTGATGCCAATATCCGCTTTCACAACGCCCCACCAATCAAGGATTAGGGCATTAGTGATCACCATATCTACCGCGCCATCTTCCCGAGAAATTGGCGATTGCCCCATACCATCGCGGATAACTTTACCTCCGCCGAATTTCACCTCGTCACCGTAGGTTGTGTAGTCCCGCTCGACTTCGATAAATAATTCGGTATCCGCCAAACGAACGCGATCGCCAACGGTGGGGCCAAAGGTATCGGCGTAGGAGCGGCGATTCATACGGTAACTCATGGGTTTAGTTCCTCTTGTTCTGGTGTGTGGATAAAGGTTGCAAAGAAAAGTTGGTTAGTTGGCAAACAATCGCTGGCGTAATTTCGGATGTTGCATTTGAGCGATATCGATGGAGGGGGTACAAGACCACATTTGTTCGAGTTGCATCGCTGCCGCCGTTGACCATGCGGCCTCAATATCTGGTGCGAGCTGGAGTAAAATCTGCTGGGCTTGAATATGTCCCAAAACGCCTAACCGAATGGCTGCCCCCAAGATACTCGTCACAAATCCATGTAAAAAAGCTAATCCTGTATCTCGTTCATTCAATCCAGCAACGGCGGCGATCGCCCCAAAAATCACGGGATGTAAGCCATGAATTGTTCCTTGGGCAGCTTCTCGATTCAGAATATCTAAACGCTCGTCCTGCCAAGTTTGACTTGCCACCATTAATAAAGCTCGGCCACTTTGGCGCTGGGTGGTACGGTTTTTGGAGATCGCCGTCTGCACAAAAAGTTGTCGATCAGCCTGTCTCACTGCGTCCAAATTATCGGCCTGAATCCCTCGATGACCATAAATTAATGCCACCGTATCGGTAACACCAACTTTTTTCCGTAATAGGATCCGAATAAAAGTCTGTAATGCTGATGCTGAGTCGATTTGACCTGTTTGTACCAAAGTTTCCAATCCATGAGAAAGGGTAAAAGAACCTGTCGGCAAAAAGGAATCGGAGAGCTGCATTAACGCCAGTTGCTGGGAAATCGAAGACTGCATTCTTTAGTGATGGTGGTGGGAAAAGTGAAGGGATTGTTGGGGCGATCGCCATTCATAATCGATCTTTAAACCGGGAATATGAAAATCGTGAATAGTCTTTTCCACAACGCTCTCATCAGCAACAAGTTGAAGATAAATTTTGTGGTCATGAATTGTGATCGGCCAGTGATGATTGCCCAGAGTATGACCAAGGTGCACCAACTTTATCGCGTGGTTCTCGATGGATTCTGCAAAGCTTAAAACCATCACTTTCTGTTCTTGTAGATGAACCAGCAATAAATCACCAGATTCGGTAAGAAGGACATCATCTGGACGCAGTGACCAATCCCGACTTTTGATAATGCCGACAGAAATCCCCGTGGTAGCGGTTGCTTGGATTCGGCCTTTCCCGCGATCTGTTTGACTTAAAGACACTTCCAAACAATCACCTTTCGCCTTTGCTGCTGAGACTCTTTGGGCGAGGTCATTATCTTCTGCGAGATTACCGAGATAATTTTGTGCGATTTCGATCTTGTCACTTGTCATCGTTCAACCAAACGTCAATTTTTTTGTTTCAATCCAAAATTGCCATGACCACTTCACTTGGGAATATAGGGCAAACTCGGGCGATCGCCACAGGAACGGACACAATTCAAAGCATATTTGAGATATTTTTTAATCTCTAGAGTTTTATTCGCCAAAATACGCACCAATAAACCCCGCTCATCCGGCAAGGTCGAACTCGATACGATCAACTCTGAACCATTGACCATATCGAGGGTTTCCAGCTTTTGACTCAAGACTTCTAGATCTACATTTGGCTGAACGATAACGATATTCGCTAACACCCGTTTGGCTGCAAACAGCTCACTATCTTTAAACAAATTGTCTTTACCATCCAAGTGAATTGAATCCCGAAACCACCGTTCTCCCGAATCTGACGTAATCTCTAAGCGATTGAAATAGTGAGTAAAGTCGTAGCATTCTCCCCTTGCCAATCTTCCGGGCAACACAATCTCACTCCAAAACAATTCCGCATCATTGTGAAGTTGAATTTGGGTGGTCTGCTCTAAGGAAGAATCGGCAAACAAAATCAGAGGTTCCGGCACAAACTCTAAACTGGCGCCCTCTGCCACTGAGATCTGGAGATGACTTTTCGCTTTGGTCTCTGCGATGGGCATTGCATGAATCTTCGTTGCGGATTGGTCAGTTAAATGCAGGCTAGCTCCAGCCTCCAGCGTCACAGAAACGTTTAATTCATCCCCGGCTAATAGTCCCGGTGACGTATTCGTAATGTAGAGATATGCACGGTGGGGATCAGCCCGATCAAGCCGAAACACCCCAGATAATCGCAACGGATAGGATGTGTATTGGTGGGTAACAATGGTTTGATCGAGGCGATCGCACTTTAGTACGACCTCCAAATTATTCCGAGTCATCTTACTTATCCTGCCGTCGATGCTGGACTACGGAATAACACCGTCTCAAGGATAAAATTCACCACCTCATCTAATCCTTCACCTGTTTTGCAATTGGTATAAACAATCGGTTTGCCACGTCGATGTTCTGGAGCTTGTTTACGAATCAAATCCAAGTCAGCACCGACATAGGGTGCAATATCGATTTTGTTAATCACCACGAGATCAGCTTGCACAAAACCGGGGCCATTTTTACGAGGAATATCATCCCCAGCACCCACATCAATCACGAAAATATAAGAATCAACCAAGTCATAACTGAAGGTCGAAGCGAGATTATCACCGCCACTTTCGATGAGAATTAAATCAAGATCGGGATAAAGGATTTCGAGATCTTGCACCGTCAACAAATTCATTGTGGGATCTTCGCGGATAGCAGTATGGGGGCAACTTCCAGTCTCCACACCAACAATGCGATCGCCCGGTAAAATGCCACCACTTTTGAGGCGATCAGCATCCTCTGTTGTCAATAGATCATTTGTGACGATCGCCACCTCGATCCCCTGTTTCATGAGGAGGGGAACAATACATTCGAGTAAGGCCGTTTTGCCACTACCGACAGGACCACCAATACCTAACCTTGCTGCTGTTGCCAAAGCTCTCAATTCCTTTCTAGTCTAATTTTTGATTGACGAGGGCATTAAACCCATAGATTTCGCGACTGCCTGCAACTGTCACCAATTCCACTTCTTTTTCATCGCCGGGTTCAAAACGCACGGCTGTGCCTGCCGGAATATTTAAGCGCATTCCTTTCGTCGGTTCGCGGTCAAATTCTAAGGCTGCATTCACCTCAAAAAAGTGAAAATGGGAGCCTATCTGTACAGGGCGATCGCCTGTATTTGCGACAGAAATTGTCAGAGTTTCACGACCAACATTTAATTCGATGTCGCCTTCTTTCGTAATTATTTCACCGGGAATCATAGCTCGATATCTCTAGTGCTGGATTAATTGTTAATGCTATTGAATGGGATTATGGACGGTCACCAATTTAGTGCCATCAGGGAAAGTCGCTTCCACTTGTACTTCGTCAACCATTTCTGGGATACCTTCCATCACCTCGTCTTGTTTTAGCAATGTTTTGCCATAACTCATCAATTCTGAAACTGTTTTTCCTTCCCTCGCGCCTTCCAAAATAGCAGCCGAAATGAATGCCACGGCTTCAGGATAATTGAGCTTAACGCCTTTGTCTTTGCGTCTTTCTGCCAGTAGAGCAACGGTAAAAATGGTTAATTTATCTCTTTCTTGAGGTGATAGTTTCATAGGTATGGTTTCTGTGGTGTGGAGTTACCCATGTTTAGGTGTTTCTAGAAACGTTTTAGCAGATTATCCAGCGTTGCTGAATTAAGAAACATCTCGACAGTAACGCCGTATTACAAGATAAGCATCGCAAAAGAAAATCTGTACATGAATTTTGTTTGTAAACCAGTCTCAGCTCAAAGAAACTCGGCGATCGCCATTGGCCTTGAGACAATCACCACAAACTCTTTTGTCTCAATCACATAACTGGCTGCTCTATGCCAGTTTATTTTCTTCTAGCGACCAAACAACCGTAAAATTTGTACGAAGAATATATAGAGAGTCACTCGATGGAAAGCTTGTGGAATGATCAGGATGCCGCAAATTATCAGGATGATTTGGGCTTGCGGGTCTATACTTCACGATTGTTAGGGCGTGATCCTTCCTTGGTTTTACATGGTGGTGGCAATACATCGGTCAAAATTACTGAGACTAATTTGGTCGGTGAGTCCGAAGAAATTCTCTATGTCAAAGGTAGTGGCTGGGATCTCGCAACGATTGAATCGCCTGGTTTTTCACCTGTGCGCATGGCTCATTTATTAAAGCTGGCGAAATTGCCATCCCTTAGTGACCCGCAGATGGTCAATGAATTAAAAACTCAAATGACCCAAGCCAGTGCGCCATCGCCGTCTGTGGAAACGATTCTCCATGCCATTTTGCCCTATAAGTATGTGGATCATACCCATGCCGATGCGGTTGTGACGATTACAAATACGCCTGGTGGTCTCGACCGCATTAAATCAATTTATGGCGATCGCCTGGTGATTATTCCCTATGTCATGCCCGGATTTGATTTGGCACGGGTTTGTGCGGAACGCTTTGCAGCTGAAGCGACAGACCAAACCGAAGGGATGATTTTAATGAACCATGGTATTTTTTCCTTTGGCGCAACGGCAAAGGAATCCTATGAACTCATGATCGCCTTGGTAAACGAAGCAGAAGAATATTTAAAAAGTCAACAAGCTTGGGATATCTCCCATCCAACGACCACACAAGAAGCCAAACCCATCGCTCAACCCCTTGCTCAGTTACGTCATGAAGTATCTGAAGCTGCTGGTTATCCAATGATTTTGAGATGTGATCGCCACCCAAAAGCCATGTCATTTGCTCAACGGGATGATCTCTCTACTATTTCCCAACAGGGTCCAGCCACCCCAGATCATGTGATTCGCACTAAACGTATCCCTTTAATTGGTCGAAATATTACAGCATATACAGCGTCCTATGAGAACTATTTTCAAGTCCAATCCAGTCAAATTGTGGCGGACAAAACCATGCTGGATCCAGCCCCCAGAGTTATCCTCGATCCAGAATTAGGACTCTGTAGTGCAGGGCGTAACGCTAAGGCAGCGGCGATTGTAGCAGATATTTATGACCACACCATGGACATCATCGCCCGCTCAGAAGCATTAGAGAATTATCAAGCGTTACCAGCTAAAGATATTTTTGAGATTGAATACTGGGATTTAGAGCAAGCCAAACTAAAAAAAGGTGGCACTCCAGCGGAATTTACAGGGGAAATTGCCCTGGTGACAGGGGCAGCATCGGGAATTGGGAAAGCCTGTGTTGACTCTCTATTAAAACGAGGTGCAGCGGTCATCGGCTTGGACATCAACTCAAAGATTGAAACACTCTATGATCGTCTTGATTTTTGTGGCATCACCTGTGATCTCACCAATGAGCAGGCGATCGCCACAGCCTTAGAAACAGCGATTCAAACCTTTGGTGGCTTAGATATGCTGATTCTCAATGCCGGGATTTTTCCAGCAAGTGCCCCGATCACGTCCCTGACAACCGAGAGTTGGCGACAGGTCATGGACATCAATCTTGATACTAATCTGGTGCTATTACGAGAATGTCAACCTTTTCTGAAGCTTGCGCCCAATGGTGGTCGAGTCGTGGTGATTGGCTCAAAAAATGTTCCAGCTCCTGGCAAAGGTGCAGCAGCTTACTCCGCTTCAAAAGCAGCCCTTACACAACTTACACGGGTTGCAGCCCTCGAATGGGGTGGCGATCGCATCCGTATTAATTCCCTCCACCCCAATGCCGTTTTTGACACCGGGATTTGGACAGAAGAAGTGCTGGCAAATCGCGCGAAAGCCTATGGTTTAACTGTCGATGAGTACAAAACGAATAATGTCTTAAAGGTTGAGATCACAAGCCATGATGTCGCTGAATTCGCCGCAGAAATGTGTGGGGTCTTATTCTCCAAAACAACCGCGGCCCAAGTCCCCATTGATGGCGGCAATGAGCGCGTCATCTAATAGCATCCTGGTTTTATTAATTGACGAATAAACCTCCAATCGATGCGAATCTCAACATCTAGAGGAAGTAGTGCCACTTCTAGATGTTGAGGTTATCAGAAGGCCGAAGATATAGACCCAATAGCTGTAAGATGACACCTAGCTTTATCGCCGTATTTCCTGACAACATCCACGTCATTCTCAGCCCTTTTGATTGCGGATTAACGTCTCCATAAAAATTACATCTCACAATAAATCCTGCGCTAAAGTATCGAGATAGGTATAACAAAATATTCAAGTCGTTAATCGTTTGAGCCCATCAGTTTGACGGTGAGCGGCACAATCATCGAATCACCATTACAGCCAGTAGTGCAAAACATCAGATCTGCTCTCAGTCTGGGGACTTGATTATGGAAGACCAACAAATACAAAATCTCCCCTCAGATGAGGCCATGGCTCGCTTAGAACAAGAGCTATCCCAAGCGCGAGCCAAAATAGCAGCGCTCGAACAAGCTCGTACGGAAGAAAAAAACAAACGCGAGCAAATCGAATTTGAGCTAAAAAACTCGCAACAAATGTTGCAACTCGTGATGGATACTCTACCGGAAACGATTTTCTGGAAAGACTTAGATTCCGTCTACCTCGGTTATAACCAAAACTTCGCAAATGATGCAGGCTTAACGATTCCTGGAGAAGCCCTAGGGAAAACAGACTTTGATATGCCCTGGACCACAGAAGAAGCCGAATTTTATCGGGCTTGCGATCGCCGCGTCATGTTATCAGACCAACCAGAGTTTGGCATTATTGAACCTCAGCTCAATAGCAAAGGCGAACATACTTGGGTAGAGACAAATAAAGCCCCTCTTCGCAACGTTAATGGTGAAATAATTGGAATTTTAGGCACTTATCACGACATCACCGAGCGTAAACAAGCCGAACTTTCCCTACAAAAACTCAATCAACAGTTAGAGAAACAAACAACTGAGCTCGCCGCCACACTAGAGCAACTCCAGCAATCCCAACTACAACTAATCCAGCGGGAAAAGATGTCAGCCCTCGGAAACCTCATTGCTGGGGTAGCCCATGAAATAAATAATCCAGTTGGTTTTATTTCCGGCAATCTCGAACCAGCTCAAGAATATGTCCAAGATTTATTCGAATTGCTAGATTTATATCAAAATGCTTTGCCGGAGCCGAGTGAAGAAATTATCGAAAAAATCGAGACTATCGATTTAGAGTATATCCAGGCTGATTTCCCCAAAGTTTTGAACTCAATGGGTGAGGGAATTAAGCGCATTGCCAATATTAGCAAGGGTCTCAGAACATTCAGCAGAGCTGATACTGAAAATCGCATTCTGTTTCAATTGCATGAAGGATTAGACAGTACAATCCTGATTTTGCAACATCGGCTAAAGGCCAATGAGGAACGCCCAGCAATCGAAGTTGTTCGGGACTACGGCAAGGAAGTGCCAGCGCTAAACTGTTTTCCGGGACAGATGAATCAGGTTTTTATGAACTTACTCGCTAATGCCATCGATGCCCTAGAGGAGTCTAATGAAGGTAAGGGTTTCGCAGAGCTCGAATCGCAACCGAATCGTCTGACCGTTTCAACGCGTTTCTCTTCGGCTCAGGATTCGGTGACAATCAAAATTCAAGATAATGGCATCGGTATACCAAAAGACATCCAAAATCAGATTTTCAACAATTCATTCACCACAAAAGATGTTGGTAAGGGGACAGGCTTAGGGTTGGCGATCGCCCGACAAATTATCGTCGATAAACATGGCGGCACACTCACATTCAATTCTTCCTCAGAACAAGGCACCGAATTCGTGATCAAGGTTAATGTGGCCTAAATATAAACAGCAGTATTTAGCCAATCAATGTTTGATGTAATGCCCGCCTGTAATCAGGATCAAGAAATTTCTTTTGCAATAGCTGCCATTCTTGCCAGAGCGATCGCCGTTTGCAGTTGAGCTGTTTAGAAATTGTTGGCAGTTTTTTACTGAGAGGCTGCTCGAAATGCTGCTGCAAAAAACAAGTGAGCACATCTAAATCCTGAAATTCACCAATAATGCTTTGCACCTGTTTAATTTGCTTGAGATCTCGTTTATAAGCTTTGCCATAGAACGACAAAAATAGCTCTCGATTGTAGCGCGATCGCTTGGCGACTTTACGGAGATTATGAAGATATTTACTGTGCTGAGCAAAGAGCTTATTGAGCTGAGCCGTCGTCGCTTTCTTCAGACTAATACCAACCCGCCAGCCAGGATGCATTAATAACGTCGCAAGTTGTGGCAACAATAAATCAGGCAAAATTAGACGAATATCAACAGCGGCGATCGCCTGATATTTTGGTTTCTCCAACCAGCCCTGTAGTTGCGATTTTAACGTTTGGTATTTACCAGAGAGAAGAAATGCTTTCGTAGCCTTAAATTGCTGTTGTCTCTCCTGTTTTAGGACTGCAATCAAATCTCCTAGACTTTGTTTTTCTGATTTCGGCAAGTCACCATCTGCAAGCTGAGTCAACGTTTCGAGCATGACATCACAATCCCGCAACCGACCAAGAAAACGACCACATTTCGCAATTTTTCGTTCGGTAATCGCGCAATCTAATGCCGCATTAAATCCAGCAAAAACACTCCGAAGCCGCCTGAGATTAACCCGCATTTGATGCAGATCTTCAGGATCCTTATCCTCTAAAACCGCACCCTCATACCGAAAAACTTGATCCGAACTTTTGGCGATCGCCTGATATGCCCAATCCCCAAACGTTTTTGGTGTCGTTTTGCGAGCAACCATTATCTTTTCGCATGGTTAGTTCTTCTTTGATCTTAGAGAATAACCAAGGACATTTAGGCAACTTTTTACGCCTCTTAATTATTCGACCCCTTGCAAAGAAAATGTCAGGATTGGTGAGCCAAGTCAGTATTCCAGATGAATCATCATTTTCCTTCGATAAGCTTTGTGTTAAGCGGTATTGAACATGTTGTTTAGTTCTTCGACTCCTTGAAGAAATTTCTCCCTTCGTTCAGATAGAGAGACGACTTCTCCCATTTGACGGCGAGGCCTGAGAAAATCATTCACCTCATCAAAAGCCTGACAGAATCTCTAGGCTGATTCAAACAATATCAGACAGTCACATTCAAACCTATTTTGACAACTCAGTTCTGAAAGAAGCTCTCAAGCTGATGTGGGGGAAATCAGCGTATCTTGCTCAGGGGTCAGTTCGCCTAAATGTCAGCTATTTCTTAACACCTCTACCATAATCTAAGGCGAACTGGCTTGCATCGACTGGTTTTCCAAACAGATACCCTTGCCCAGTGCTACAACCGATTTTTAGCAAATAATCCACTTGTTGTTGAGTCTCGATTCCCTCTGCTACTGTCGTCATGCAAAATGCATCCGCTAGACCAACTATAGTTTCTGCCACGGATCTGTCTGCGGCTTCACTTGGGATCCCCTGAAGAAAACTGCGATCGAGTTTCAGAGTTGTAAATGGCATTGATTTCAGAAGTGCTAAAGAAGAATAACCTGTTCCAAAATCATCAAGAGATAAGTTTACGCCAATATCACGTAGCTGTTGTAGTGTCGTTCTAGTCTCATTGAAATCCTTAGCCAGCACAGCTTCTGTTACCTCCAACGTCAAGAAATCTGCTTGCATATCTGTTGTGCTAAGCGCACTCTTAACAAGTTCTACTAGATTTCCTCTAATAATCTGCTCAACTGACACGTTAACAGAAATGTAATCGAGTTCCATTCCTTCATTTAGCCAACTGCTGAGTTGTTTACATGCTGAGACTAAGACAAACTGACCAATTTCAGAGATTAGTCCTGTCATCTCAGCTATTGAAATCAGTTCTTCGACAGATACGCCAGATAACCCTGGATGATCGCAACGAAACAAAGCTTCCGTGCCGATAATCTTCTTAGATGCTAAATCTACCAGTGGCTGATAGTGGATCTTAACCAATCCATCACGCAATGATTCACGAAGAAAATTCTCTGCGCGTATTGTTTTATTAAAATTGTTTTCAATGTCGGCGGAATAGAAGATTCTAGTATTCTTACCTGATGTTTTGCCTGAATATAATGCGATATCCGCTTTTCGAAGCAACTCAGTAGCATTATTCCCGTGGTCAGGGAATATGGAAAATCCAATGGTAGCCGTTACATAAATGTTGCTATCTTTTATCTGAAATGAGTCAAGAAAAGCATTGTTTATGGCTGTGATGATAGTCGTCAATGTTTGATGAAGGCTGTTATCATTTCGGCCTTTTACAATTACGACGAATTCGTCACCACCAAATCTTGACAAGGTGTGACACTCGGCGATTTGAGCTTTAAGTCGCTGAGCAACTAAAACTAGTAATTCATCACCGAAGATATGACCTTTACTGTCATTTATTCGTTTAAAGTTATCAATATCTAAGAATAAAACATAAAATTTACGTCTTGATGCACCTTGCTCGTTTATGCAACGATTAATTTCAGATAACAGACCTCGTCTGTTTGGTAAATCAGTTAGCTCATCGTGAGTCGAACGGTATTCGAGTTGTGCTTCATTCTCTTCTCTAACTCTTATTTCATTCTTTTTCTGGTTTAGTTCACGCGTCAATATATATAACAGTAGTGTCAGTAATATTAATGCTCCTGTCCCATAAGTAAGCGAGACTTCTACCCATGCTGGTAATGGGGGCTTAGTCAAATCACCGTACCACTTGTTCACCAGATCAAGGTATTGGGTTCGATTATTATTCTTGAAGTCCTTTAATGCCTCAGATATCTGAACGGCAAATGTTAAACCACGCTTTTTTGATACCGCGAAATGCCCGGTAGTATGGGCATACTGCATCCGAGTATCCTTGAGATCGAACTCGCGTGCATAATAGCTGCCAGCGATTTCTTCTATTGCTACAGCATCTGCTGTTCCATTGGCGACAAGCTGCATTGCCGATCGTGTGCCGTTTGCCGTAATAAAGTCTGTCTCTAGACCAAGCTTTTGTGTAAGTTCCCTGAATTTTTCACCAAAGTAGTCGTCTTTAATTACGGCTACACGCAATCCCTTCAAGTGAAATGGAGAGTCAATATCATTGTCCTGATTAACAAACACACCTCCCCATGCTATGACGATGGGCTCATTTACAATAAATACATCATCGCGGTCTCGATTCACATACGGAAAATGAATATCCAATTCACCGCTCTTTAGCTGAGCACCCAGTTCTCTTGAAGTCCCTTCGACTCTTACAATGCGCCAGTTTTTGTCTTCTTCAAGATACTCAAGCAAATCAACTATGAATCCTTTTGTCTCACCATCCTGATCCTTGAATGAGAACGGCCAACCTGAATCCTCTACTCCAATGCGGATAATATCTTGTTCGCTATTGGACTGAGCGATTTGGGTTAGTGTATGTCTTAACAAAAGCAAGCAACATAAAACTAACAGGATTCTTCGTAAGAAGAACGAACAACTATTATTTTGAAGCCTAGCTAATACTAATTTCATTGAGCTAATACTATTTCTGGGGTACAGGGTAGGAGATTCAAAAAGGCGTATCCTTCTAGAGAAGCAATTCCCAGAAAAGGAATACACCATGACTCAAGATAATCTAGTCGAGTTCAAAGCACTAGAGATTACTGAAAGCTTTGAAACTGTCAGGATTGGGTAGCCAAGTCAGTATTCCAGATGAATCATCATTTTCCTTCGATAAGCTTTGTGTTAAGCGGTATTGAAAATGTTGTGTAATTCTGGGAGTGTCAAGAATTTTGTGTAACGTGAGTTCTGGATAAGGAAATGAGACTCTAATTGAGTTGGAGAGAAGGTTTCTTAGGCTGATGACAATGGGCAATCAAGCCACACAGCAAATTGACGCAGAAGTTCGCTGGACTACGATGCCTAGAGTGCTCAATCTGAGAAATGTTCTTCAGTTGGTCAATCACGGTTTCAATCAAAGCTCGTTTACGAGCGATGAATGTATCTTGCCAGAGCATCAAGTGATTCTTCATATTGCGGCGAGGTTTAGCAATTAACATCACATCATGTTCTTCTTTGAGATGTTGTGCCAGAGCTTGGGACACATAGCCCTTATCTCCAAAGACTTTGCTGAATAAATTCCGTAACAGTTCGACGACAGGCTTTCTGTCATCAATATTGCCAGGAGTGATTTGTACATGAAGTAATTCTCCCCGATCATTAATGACCAGATGGAGTTTGAAGCCAAAGAACCACCCAACAGAGGTTTTACCTCTAGCGGCATGACCGTTAAAGACTCGATGTTGGGCAATACGGCGATTGTGACAAACTTTGATACTGGTGGCATCAATGAAACTAATGCCTGTGCAATCTCCATAACAGTCACATAAATAGGCACATAGAGGCACTAAGCTGGAGGGCATCCATGCCACAAAGCGTTGATAACTCACTGCTTTGGGAAAGGCTTTTTGCCAATAGTGTCGCACCATCAGGAGATAGAAATGCTTGAAATTACGATAGTGAGATTGATGAAATGCAATCAGTATCGTCATCACCTCACTCAAGCTTAGGCTTCTAGAACGGTGACGATACCTTTTGCAAGAGCTAAGTAATTCTTGATGCCACTGAGGTTCAAAGACCTGGCAGAAATCGTCAACGTCACAAAATAAAGCGTCTAAACTAAGCATAGGAGAAAGCTGTGGATTGGTTTCAACTGCCACGATATGAGCTTTCTTCTTTTCTTTCCTTATCCAGAACTCACGTTAAGCAAAGAAAATTCTTGACACTTCCTCAGGCACCTTCTTTCTCGAAGAAGTTGGAGAACCACATTGGAGCAATGGTCTATTTTCTCAGACACTATAATCTCTCTCTTCAGTTGTGACCATTACTCGTGCATCACCACTGCTTTTTCTTTACGGTGACGATAAAATAAACCCATTGATTTTTATGTCCACAGACAAAGATTTTGCCTCAAATTATTAGGCAAGATTTTTCGCTTCTGCTACCCACTGCTTCACAATCCCCACCGATGGTGCTAGATCTCGACGACGCATGTTAGCAACGTGGAGTTTGACAATACTTTGGTGCAATCGATTAAAGGGTGTTTGGGCTAATTGGGGAACCGACGCAATCCCGCAATGTAAAATCAAACCGCAATATTCCACCCCAACACTTTTTAGTCGCGCTAAATCTGCCAAGGCGATCCATTTCGACACATATTGCGGATGAATCTGTAATTTTGCCGCCAGATCATGCTTTGCTTTCGGGCTCTGAGTCGCCAACAAAAGCTGATGAGTCGTGCGAATATCGTTGGCATTTAAGAGTTTTTGATGTTCCTCACTCAATCCAGGTAGATCGGCGATCGCCCAATTGCAGGAAGCCATAAGAAATGTTGTTAAAATGGGAGGATATATTACAACTAAAGCTGTCGTTTAACCCAAGAGTTCTAGAAAATTTATGTCTGCTGCCGTTGCTGTTGCCAAGGAAAAGTTAGAGAATCCCCCCCTAGATTTGCATTACTTAGGCGATAAGGTCCTAAGACAAAAAGCAAAGCGAATTGCGAAGGTTGATGACTCGATTCGGGTCTTGGCAAAGGAAATGCTTCAGACAATGTATAGCTCCTATGGCATTGGCTTAGCTGCACCTCAGGTTGGCATCAATAAGCGCCTTATCGTCGTGGATACAGACCCCGAAAATCCAGAAAACGAAGCATACGTTTTGATCAATCCTGAAATAAAAAAATTCGGGAAAGACATGTGTGGCTTCGAGGAAGGTTGTCTCAGCATTCCCGGCGTTAATTTTGAAGTATTGCGTCCTGACGAAATTGAAGTGTCTTACCGTGATGAACTTGGTAAGCCGAAACGAATCAAAGCATCAGGCTTGCTGTCTCGTGTCATCCAGCACGAAATCGATCATCTCAATGGCGTGATGTTTGTTGACCGCGTGGACAATCAAATTGCCCTCGACGAAGAACTGAAAGAACACGGCTTCTCTTCTAAGTCTGTAAAAAAAGTCTAGTTTTTTTGATTTAAACAATTTACTTATGACCCAAATGAGGGGTAGCGAATCGCCACCCCTTTTTTTGCGGCCTATTTCATGAAGTTTTGTATGTTCGCCCCTGATGTTATGTTTCTTCATCAAAAATCCTGTGGGGAATCTCAGTTGGCGATCGCCCATTCCTTGATCCCGTTACAAAGCATTTTTGTTTTTTCACCCAAGCACATCTCTCAAAGCTTTGGTGTCTAGACTTTTAACCCTTTCTATTTCTCCAAAAAGTCATCTTTTTAGCCTCAAAACAATATGGTGATCATCCCTGAGTGCAAATGCTCAATAGTAGTAAAAATGAACCTTTTTGCTTATTGTCTTTATTTATATAGAAATAAAATATAAAATTATATTAGTTTATTTATAAAACCAAAAATAGCCTTTTTATGGATTTAAAGTCTCCTAATCAATTTCAAGATCATTTTAAAAGCGAAAAGATTATTGATTCAAAATAAATAGCTCTTTAATTCCAAAGACAAATTCCTAATAATGCACTCAGACCTGCAACATTTAGGAGCAAACGCCATGACAATGACCCTTGCGGTATATGGCAAAGGTGGCATCGGTAAATCAACCACAAGCTGTAATATTTCAGTTGCCCTTGCTAAGCGCGGCAAAAAGGTTTTACAGATTGGCTGTGACCCAAAGCATGACAGTACGTTTACGCTCACTGGGTTTCTCATCCCCACCATCATTGATACCCTCCAAGAAAAGGATTTTCACTACGAAGATATTTGGCCAGAAGATGTCATCTACAAAGGTTATGGCGGTGTTGATTGCGTAGAGGCAGGTGGCCCTCCAGCAGGCGCTGGTTGTGGCGGTTATGTTGTTGGCGAAACGGTCAAACTCCTCAAAGAACTCAACGCCTTCGACGAATACGATGTCATTCTCTTCGATGTCCTAGGCGACGTGGTTTGTGGCGGTTTTGCGGCTCCTTTGAACTACGCAGATTACTGTCTCATCGTTACAGACAACGGTTTTGACGCTTTATTTGCAGCGAATCGCATTGCGGCATCGGTACGAGAAAAAGCGCGGACTCACCCTCTACGTCTAGCTGGCTTGATTGGTAATCGCACCTCGAAGCGTGATCTCATCGAAAAATATGTGAGCCACGTGCCCATGCCTGTGTTGGAAGTTTTGCCGCTCATCGAAGATATTCGTGTGTCGCGAGTGAAGGGTAAGACTTTATTTGAGATGGCAGAGAAGGATCCAATGTTGGATTATGTTTGTGATTTCTACTTAAATATTGCCGACCAAGTGCTTGCTGCTCCTGAAGGTGTTGTACCTAGTGAAGCGCCGGATCGTGAGCTGTTTAGTTTGCTGTCTGATTATTATCTCAATCCACCCAAGGAGAAAGAAGACGAGCTTGATCTGATGATGGTTTAGAAAACTTGCGAGGCGATCGCCACCTAGCCAAAAGGCAGAATTTTTGTAACTTGTTGAAAAAATCGCAGCTTGTACTTCGATGTAAAAGATGAACTTGGGTTAAATTTTGATCCAGAGTAGGTTTTCTTCCCACGATCAGAACCATATTTGAAGATGGGACTTAGACCTCAACCCCGTAAACCTTTAACCCATAGTTTTGTAGTTGACTAGACGAGGAGTAAACAGTGAGCTTTTTTGAACAAATCAAACCCAGCATCAAAAGTAAATGGCTGGACTATTACGAAAATAACCATGAATGGCTAAAACTCCTCATGGAAGGTGGCGAATTTGTCGAAACCCCTGATGGTGGCCGTCGTCCCCAAGGTTCTGTCGTGATTGGTGCGGTGAGTTCGATGGAGCCCCGCCTCGCAGAGATTCTCTATCACTTTTTCTTGGTTCACGCGAACTATGACACCGTCGTCGATGTAATCGGCTTAAACTTTGACCCAACGAAAACATTAACAAACCTCCAATCATCTGGTGCTGCGGCAAAACCAGTAGTCGCTCCTCCTCCAAAAGTGCCGGCTCCCGCTCCTGCTGAATAGTTACAGCAAAGAAGATTTCCCCTCATTTAAAACTGGGGGGCGATCGCCTCTCTCAGCAGCAGTCGGATTTGCCGCTCCCAGATATCAGACTTGGAAAAAACATTTTTCTCAAAACCCTTTCAAAATAATCGATTTCAAACAATCGCCCTAAGTTGTATCTCAGGAGATTTTTATGACTGTTGCCCAAGAAAAATCAGCGTTAAGCTTTGAATGTGAAAGCGGCAATTACCATACCTTTTGCCCCATTAGCTGTGTCGCATGGCTATACCAAAAAATTGAAGATAGCTTTTTCCTCGTCATTGGCACGAAAACCTGTGGCTACTTCCTCCAGAACGCGATGGGAGTAATGATTTTTGCCGAGCCTCGCTACGCCATGGCAGAACTCGAAGAAGCAGATATTTCCGCCAAGCTCAACGATTATGATGAGCTGAAGCGCCTTTGTGAACAAATTAAGCGCGATCGCAACCCCAGCGTCATTGTCTTTATCGGCACTTGCACCACCGAGATCATCAAAATGGATCTCGAAGGATTTTCCCCTCGCCTCGAAGAAGAGATTGGCATTCCTATCGTTGTTGCCCGTGCGAATGGTCTCGATTACGCCTTTACCCAAGGCGAAGACACCGTTCTTGCAGCAATGGCAAACCGTTGCCCCACCGAAGAACCTCCCCAAGTTGTCGAAGAGCCAAGCGAAAACCTCACTCGTTTCCAGAAGCTACTTAATCTAGGCTTGAAAAAAGATGAGCCTACCTCCGATACTCCTCCCGAACCTGAGTACAAAGAGCATGATCCATTAATTCTGTTTGGCTCATTACCTGATCCCGTTGCGACGAACCTTTCCCACGAATTAAAAAAACAAGGAGTCAAAGTTTCCGGTTGGCTACCCACCAAACTCTACACAGAGTTGCCCGTTGTTAAGCCTGGTTATTACGTTGCAGGCGTAAACCCATTCCTCAGCCGTACCGCCACCACTCTAATGCGTCGCCGTAAATGCAAACTTATTGGCGCACCATTCCCGATTGGCCCTGATGGAACTCGTGCTTGGGTCGAGAAAATTTGTTCTGTCTTTGGCATCGAACCCCAAGGTCTCGAAGAGCGTGAAGCCCAGATTTGGGAGAGCTTAGAAGATTATCTCCAGCTCATCCGTGGCAAATCCGTTTTCTTTATGGGCGATAACCTTTTGGAAGTATCTCTTGCGAGATTCCTGATTCGTTGCGGCATGACTGTTGATGAAATTGGCATTCCCTATATGGATAAGCGCTATCAGAAAGCTGAATTAGATTTTCTGGTAAAAACTTGCCAAGAGATGAATACGCCAGTTCCAAAGATTATCGAAAAGCCCGATAACTACAATCAAATCCAGCGCATTAAAGAATTGCAGCCTGATCTTGTGATTACAGGAATGGCTCATGCAAATCCCCTTGAGGCACGTGGTATCAGTACCAAATGGTCAGTGGAATTCACCTTTGCTCAGATTCATGGCTTTACTAATGCCCGTGACATTCTAGAGCTGGTCACTCGCCCATTACGCCGTAACAATAATCTCAAAGATTTGGGTTGGGACAAATTGGTAAAAGAAGAAGCAACGGTCTAAAAGTTCCATTTCAGAAGACTAAATAATCGGGGTCATTAGCTTAATAGTGATTCCGTTTTTTCTTTTTAGTTATTGGTACTCTTTATGAAGATTAGTCCTTTTAGAAAACTACAGTCTCTCTCGAAAAAAAAGAAGATTGGTGGGGAAGATTCCTTTGGTTATTCCTATGAATCACCAGGAAGTATGCCGGGCACATTACGCATTGACCATAATGCTTTGCCACCTGTCATTTCATTGGTTGAATATAACGCAACAGATTGGCTCAATATTGAGGAGACAACGCCGGAAGAATGTGGAAAACATTTAGGCAATAGTTCAGTCTCTTGGGTCGATGTAGGTGGTATTGGGGATCAAAAAATTTGTCAGAGGTTAGGCAAAGTTTTTAGGTTACATCCATTAATTTTGGAAGACATTGTAAATGTCCCTCAACGACCAAAGCTTGAGGTCTATGATGATCAGCTATTGATTATTACTCAGATGGTTGTGCCAATGGCCAATCGTAAAAGTTTTTGGCTAGAGCAGATCAGTTTTATTCTGGCGAATCGTTATCTTTTAACGGTGCAGGAGGAAGATGAATCTGATTGTTTCGATGGTATCCGCGATCGCCTCAAACAGAATAAAGGTGTCATCCGGCAACATGGCACTGATTTTTTAGCTTATTCGCTCTGGGATGCGGTGATTGACGGCTATTTTCCAGTACTAGAATTGCTGGGCGATCGCATTGAAGATTTAGAAGATGAAGTGGTCATTCGCCCGACTCCTGAAACCCTTGCGGCAATCCACCAGGTCAAACGAGAATTGTTGGCATTGCGACGTGCTATTTGGCCACAAAGAGATGCCTTAAGTGATTTAATTCGTGACCATAGTCCTTTGATTCAACACGATAATTTTCAATATTTTCGAGATTGTCATGACCATACAGTGATGATTATTGACATCATTGAAACCTACCGTGAGCTTGCTTCTGGTTTGATGGATGTTTATCTTTCAGCCATGGGTAACAAAATGAATGAAGTGATGCAGCTACTCACTGTTATTTCTACAATTTTTATTCCTCTCACGTTCATTTCTGGCTTATATGGCATGAATTTCAATACGGCAAATTCTAAATGGAATATGCCAGAGCTCAATTGGGAATATGGTTACTTTATTTGCCTCGGCGTTATGGGTGGAATCACTGTTGCTTTGCTGATTTTCTTTTGGCGTAAAGGATGGCTCAAAATGTAGTTTTCAACGAAGAAAATAGTAACCTGTTACAGCGATTTATTTAGACCATTTAGGCAGTTTTAAAGTTCTTTAATCAAGCTCTTCCGTCGAAACACTGAGCACCTGGGGTGGGGTTGCATCAGGGGGATAACGTAATTGCACATTCACGAATCGGCGATCGCCAGCTGGCATTTCGAGTTGAACTAGAGGTTTCCCTTCTTGGCCACGCTTTTGGACGAGGTGGACATATTTAGTGCGAGGCAAGCCTTCGTCATCTCTATAACTCACTTGCACTGTTCCTCGGAAAAATGTCGATGTGGGCAAAGGTTCAAAAAAGCGTAATTTCTCGTCAGTGGCATCCTGTTTAATTGGTGTTTCAAAGGAGACAATAACGGTTTGAGTTTCGTCGGTGGGGTTATGGAGTGGCAAGGTTAAATCGTAGTGCACGCCGTAGTTGCCGTGAGCTGCGTAAGCGGTGTCATCATAGCGACGAATCATCTCAGCAGTTTGAACTTGTCCTGTACCATGGGTTCCGGCAGCAAGGGTACTAATGCCGTAGGAAAAAGTTTCGCCAGCTGCGGGAATCGTCAAATCCCATTGGTCGGTATCGTAAATCTGAGTTTTCCAGCCACCACCAAGGGAAACTCCAGCGACTCTGCCATAAATAATTCCACCGCCTGCTCCAGGAACTGTGGGAGCGCGATCACGGGGTGTAGAGAGTTCAGTAGAAATCAAAGTCTCTTGCCATTCATCTAAGGTTGGAGCACGATAAGTGCCATCATCATTTTCTTTTTCAAAGAGGGCAAGGCTTGCTAGATAAATCGGTGCATCGCTATAAAGTTCAAGATAGGTGGAGCGTCCATTAAGGGGAGGCTCCAGTTCTTTTACAGGGATTGGCAAATCTACGAGCATTTCGTAGCTCTGGGGCGCAATCGTAATGTATTGCGGAAAAATACTTTGGCGGCGATCGCGTAAGACATCACTCATCACTCGACTGCCTGGCCCTGCAAACACATCACCCTTGGGATTCAAAATATAAGGATCAATATTAAAAAACGGCGCATCGGGCTGGCTCAGATAGCTCGCCCCGGTCAAAAAATAGACTGTTACAGGTTTGTCGCTGGGATTGTAGGCGATCGCCCCAACGTAGAGACTCCGTAAATCCTCAGGATCTTGGGCATGGGCAACATGATGGGCAAACAGATCGAAGCGACCATCAAACGCATAATCTAGATGCGCCTCAGGATTTGCCATACCCGCCGCTGGAAACGTGGAGAGCAAAACCCCTTCACCCAAAACCTTCTCGGGACTATTGCTATTAAACACAGGGACATCATTTAATTCCCCTGGCAACACCCGCACCTCCTGCGGTCGAACGACTTCAACAGGGGTTTGCGCAATTAATAATCCAGGGAAAAAGAACATGGTAGGTCGCAGGCTAGCTAAAAAATATGGGCGATCGCCCCAAACACAAACGTAAGAGCAAATCACCCAAACCAGACGTAAATTGTTAGAACTTTTATCCCGAAATCTCTACGGCATAATCAAAATTAGTAGATCCTTTGAAGAAAATGACCCTTCGCATTGAACCTTATCTCGATCAAAAAGCCCGCTGGCCCCAAACCGGGAAGGTTATTTTGGCCCAATACGATGCAGAATCAGTCACGGTTTATCAAGCTTATAGACCAGCAATTGGTCATTTTGCTGCAAAACATGGCTATTTTGGCGGAGAACATTTCAAGCTTTCCAGAATGACTTGGATTAAACCCAACTTCCTCTGGATGATGTACCGCTCTGGCTGGGGAACAAAACCAGGTCAAGAAGTAATTTTGGCGATTAAGCTTCACCGTTCTGCATTTGATGAAATCCTTGCCCAAGCTGTGCACTCACAATTTATCCCGAAGCTCTATACCAGCCAAAAAGATTGGCAGCGAGCAGTACAAAATTCTGATGTGCGCTTGCAGTGGGATCCAGACCATTCGCCATCTGGAGGCAAGTTACAACGACGGGCAATTCAATTGGGATTACAAAGGGCGATCGCCGAGAAATACTCACGGGAGTGGATTATATCGATTGAAGATATTTCCGAATTTATCGCAGAACAACGGCAACATATGTTGACTCGCAATTATGAAGCCTTGGTTACTCCGCAGGAATCGGTCTATGAAGTAGTCAATCCTCAAGTTGCCAACCATCTCCAACTCTCGGTATTAAACGCTGAATGATTTGATGGGGCGATCGCTAACCTTCGATCTTTAGCCAGCAGACAAGCCTTTACTCGCAAGCCATTCATCATTAAATAGACGAGATTGATAACGCGCACCGCTATCACACAGCACTGTCACAATCGTATGGCCAGGGCCCATTTCCTTCGCAATTTTGTAAGCAGCACCGACATTAATGCCGACGGAACCGCCCATGAATAAGCCGTCTTTGCGGAGAAGTCGATAAACCACTTCTAGCGCTTCTGGATCTGTCACCCGCACGGCATCATCCATCGGCACATCTTCCATATTCGCGGTGATACGGCCTTGGCCAATACCTTCAGTGACTGAATTGCCTTCTTTTTCGAGCTTGCCTTCTTTGACATAGCTATAAAGCACACTACCCATTGGGTCAGCCACAACACATTTCACATCAGGATTTTTTTCTTTCAGATACAAGGCTGTACCCGCATAGGTACCACCTGTACCAGTTGCTGCTGTCCAAGCGTCGATTTTGCCTTCTGTTTGCTCCCAAATTTCGGGGCCAGTGGTTTCGTAGTGGGCGCGACGATTTGCCACATTATCAAATTGGTTTGCCCAAATCGCATTCTCTGTTTCTTCAGCCAAACGCTTAGACCACTTCACATAGTTATTTGGGTTGGCATAGGGCACAGCTGGTACCGTCCGCACATCTGCTCCGAGCGTCCGCAACAAATCAATTTTTTCTTTCGATTGAGTTTCAGGGATAACAATGACGCATTTATAGCCCTTCGCATTACAGATATGAACAAGGCCGATGCCAGTATTGCCTGCTGTCCCTTCGACCACTGTGCCACCGGGCTTGAGTAAGCCTTTTTCTTCTGCATCCTTAATGATGAATAATGCGGCACGATCTTTGACGGAACCGCCGGGATTAAGGAATTCTGCTTTTCCTAAAATTTCACAGCCTGTTTCTCCACTAAAGCTGTTGAGGCGAATGAGGGGAGTATTACCGACTGCTCCGACAAAACCGTCTCGAATATTCATGGGCTAACTGCGCTTAAACTCTGTTGGTTGGCATTGATATTGCAATCTCATCATTGTGACATGGCTATGGTCAATCGCTAAATTGACACCTTTGATGGCTTTAAAGAAATTATTGGCGATCGCCCTTCTCTACCAAGCCAATCAAAACAGACACAGACATTGACACTACAAATTTTCAGTCATCCGACGGCTCATTTATATGCTCTAAAGCTTCACGGTACAGATTAAAAATATGACTATCCTTCAAGCTATATAAAACATTACGCCCCTGCTTTTCATAACGAACTAAGCGCATCGTCCGCAAAATCCTCAACTGATGCGAAACAGCTGACTCTGACATGGCAACCTTCGCCGCCAAATCCCTCACCCGCATCGACTGCAATGCCAAGGCAGACAAAATGCGCCATCGATTTGAATCGCCCAGCACACCAAAAAATTCAGCCATCCGTTGCGCTTGCTCTTGACTTAAAACCTGCTCAAAAGGAAACACTGAGTGCTCCTCGCAGCACACCTTACTGGTTTCCGTTTCCGCATCTGCCATTAAGCCCACCAAACTCTTACGCAACGTTGAGTCATTGTCTCACCATATCGTTCTTCCTCTTGCCATAACATTTTTCGCACACAGATACCTGAACAGTTATTCATGTGTTAGACTTCACCAAAGCATGAATATTCGTTCAAGCTTTCATTTATTTTGAATAGGTAAGGTACATCCTCATGGCAACTGCAACGCAACTAAAATGTGACTGTCCCAACTGCACCTGCATGGTGGATTTGGCGTCGGCAGTGAAAAAAGATGGAAAAAATTATTGCAGCACGACTTGTGCTAACGGACATCCAGAGGGTGGTTGTTGTGCCGAGAGTAGCTGTAGCTGCGGTGGCTAGAAAGGTAGCGATCGCCCTTTAAACGATCTGCCACAGCATGAAATCGATTAAGACTCTAAAAGCTTGCTTCTGAATAGGGAGTGAGCTTTTGTATTTTTTTTGAAAAAGTCGAGGAATGTAGTGCCATTAACTGTAGAAAAAAGCCGTTCAGATAAATCGAAAAGGAAGCGAGTCCTGCCCCTGATATACTAATTTACGCCCTGTTCCGAGCCTATAAAAGGTGATGAGGCATCGTTCCCAGTGGGACGACTGTGTACATACAAGCGAAAAAGAAATCAGTGGATCTCAAACACCTTTTCCAAACCGAAAATCCGATCCTCGGTGTTGTTCATTTGTTGCCTCTACCGACCTCTGCGCGTTGGGGGGGTGATCTCCGTAAGGTTTTCGACCGTGCCGAACAAGAAGCGGCAGCCTTAGCAGCTGGTGGGATTGATGGCATCATTGTTGAAAATTTTTTTGATGCCCCCTTCACCAAAGGAAAGGTAGATCCCGCAACGATCAGTGCCATGACCTTGATCATGGATCGTCTAGCCGGCTTGGTAACAGTGCCACTCGGTCTGAATGTACTGCGTAATGATGCGAAAAGTGCGATGGCGATCGCCGCCTGTACTAATGCTAAATTTATTCGCGTTAATGTTTTGACTGGCGTTATGGCTACAGACCAAGGGTTAATCGAAGGTAATGCCCACGAACTTTTAAAATATCGCCGCGAACTCGACGCTGATGTCGCAATCCTCGCCGATGTTCTCGTTAAACATGCCCATCCTATCAGCACACCAAATTTAACAGCAGCTATCCACGACACCGTGGAACGGGGTTTAGCCGATGCTGTAATTCTTTCCGGTTGGGCGACGGGTCATGCACCAAAAATTGACGATATTAAAGACGCCCGCGAAAATTCAGGCAATACACCGATTTTGATTGGCAGTGGTGCAACTTGGGAAAATATTGGTAATTTGCTACAGGTTGCGGATGGGGCAATTGTGGCAAGCTCCCTCAAGCGCCACGGTAAAATTTCCCAGCCGATTGATCCACTGCGAGTCTCGCAATTTATGGAATCGGCACAACAGGGCATAAAAATTCGTCAAATGCGCCAGCAACAGTTTGCCTAAACTCAAAAACACAAAATCCTGAGAGTTCCCTGAGGCACTATTAAGGTTTTTCTAAATTTGTCTAGAGTTCGTATTTGTTGGCTGTCAGCATCGGTCTTTGGCGACTAAGATGTAAATTGTTCGTATAAAAATTGTTTCAGACGCTATGGTACGCAGACGTTCCCAACCTTGGATTCATCAATGGTCTCGTCCGATAATCGGGGCGATCGCCATACTTGGTTTTTGTCTAACCACTTATCTCACGCTTACTCGAATTCTCGGTGGAGATGTCGCCTGTGGTACCGAAGCTGCTGCCAGTTGTGGCGATGTGCTCTCTAGTCCCTACGCAACAGTCTTTGGATTACCGCTTTCCCTCTTCGGGGCGATCGCCTACCTAGGGATGTCCGGATTTGCACTCTCGCCTCTAGCCATCAGTATCGAAGAAAACAAGAAGCTCCGTACCAAACTTGAAGAATGGACATGGCTATTTCTACTGATTGGCGCAACAGCCATGAGTATCTTCAGTAGTTATTTGATGTATCTTCTCTTCGCTAAAATTGGCGGAATTTGTTTATATTGCATTGCCTCAGCCGCGTTCTCATTATCCTTCCTGATCTTCGTAATTCTTGGTCGTGCCTGGGAAGATATTGGCGAAGTTTTTCTGATTACCTTCGTCGTTGGCATTATCACAATAATTAGTACCCTCGGCATCTATAACAGCATCGAGCGGGCTTCCCAAGTCAATACACCAAGCTATAACGATGCGGGCCAAGAAATTATCACGTCAGTCCCTGCCAACAAAGCACCACAGCCACCAAGTGGTTGGGACATTACGACAACCTCAGGCGAAGCAGAACTAGCCCTAGCAGAACACCTCACCGAGATTGGTGCAAAAAAATTTGGCGCATTCTGGTGTCCTCACTGTTACGAACAAAAGCAATTATTTGGTTCCGAAGCCTTCGATAAAATAGACTACATAGAATGTGCAGAGGGCGGCAAAAATCCTCAACCCCAAGTTTGTTCTGCTGCGAACCTCGAAGGATTTCCAACCTGGGACATCAACGGTGAACGTTATTCTGGGACACAAAGCCTAGAAGAATTAGCTCAAGCCTCTGGCTTTGAAGGATCACAAGACTTTAAGTATGCATTACCGCGCTAAATCAAAGTCATTCTTAATAACTTTCGGATCACCGCAGGTTGAAACTGTAAAAACAAGCGACTCTCTTTCTTAAATTAACAACAATGGCAAAACTGAACCGAAAGCTGTGGGTAAAGACCAGGCGCTGGGCCAAACAAAATGCCCGTGTTTTTGCAACAGCAGGTTCAGTTAGTGCTGTTGTTATCGGCCTAAGATTGATATCTTTGCTACGACTCTTTGAGCTAACGGCATTAGATGCACTCTTAAATCTCCGTCCAACGGAACCGATTGATGATCGAGTCCGTATTGTTGCGATTGACCAAAGAGATATCAATAAATATAAGTGGCCCCTCGAAGATGAGATCCTTGCAGAGCTCATTGAAAAAATCAATGCTCAGGAGCCAGCGGTTATCGGTTTAGATATTGTTCGCGATCGCCCCATCGGTCGTGGCCAAGTGCAACTGGAAGACATTATTCGTGAGTTGCCTTATTTCGTTGGCATTGAAGTTTTACATTCCGATCCTGACTTTCGCACACCGGCTTTACCCATCATGTGGAAGGAAGATGAAACGGGCCAGTTAAAAAATGGTGTTGGGTTTAATAATTTCCCCCTTGATGCCGATGGGGTTGTACGCCGTAATAGTTTGTATTGGTCTGTGGAAGGAGAAACCAAGCGTAGCTTTTCACTACAGCTTGCATGGCAATATCTTCAAATCATGGAAGGTATTCCTCCAGAAGGTTACCCAGCAGAAGCTCCAAAGCACCTAAAATTTGGCTCTGCTATTTTCTATGACCTCAGAGAATTTTACAGTATCTATGGCTGGCTATCCCCCGACGATAATTATCAGATTATTTCGAATATGCGGAACCCCGATAAGCTGCGCTCTGTAAGCTTATCGGAAGTGATGAATGATGAAGTGCCCCCAGGCTTTTTCCGAGATCGCGTTGTTGTCATTGGTAATATTTCAGAAAATACGAAAGATCTATTTCTTAGTCCCTTCAGAAAACGTCTAGGTCAGACGGTTGATCGCATTGGTGGTGTACAAGTCCATGCAAATTTCACCAGCGAAATTTTAAGTGCAACCTTAGATAATCGCCCTTTACTGAAGTTTTTTCCTTTATGGCAGGATGCCATCTGGATTTGCATCTGGGCAGTGCTTGGATCAGGAGTCATCTGGCGGTGGCGATCGCCCATTCGTGGTGGCGCCATATTGATCACCTGCATTAGCAGTATCCTTGGCGGTAGCTATATCCTCCTTTTTTACATTAGGCATCATGTTTCCCCTTGTGCCTTGCCTGCTGAGCTTAATGGGTTCAGCCACCGTCGTCACCATGTACCTCGCCCACCAAGAAAAAGAGCTCAGCCGCTCAAAAGAGTTTTTTCAGCTCATTATCAACAACATCCCTGACCCTGTTTTCGTTAAAGACAAGAACTATATCTTGACCGTTGTCAACGATGCTTTTTGCCAGCTTATTGGCCGTCCAGCATCCACTGTTCTGGGAAAATCCGACTATGATCTTTTCATTTCTCCAGAAGCAGAAAATTTCCGCCAGCAAGACGAAAACGTACTACAAACAAATCTTGCTCAGGAAACCGAAGAATCCCTCACCGATTCAGAAGGTGACAACTATCTCCTGGCAACCAAGCGTTCAATTCACAAAGATGGTGCAGGGAACGTTTTTCTCGTTGGCGTAATTCGTGATATCACCGAACGCAAAAAATTAGAAGCCAAGCTCCGCCGCACCGCTGAAGAGTTAACTCGCTCTAATCATGAGCTCAAAGCCTCTGAAAAACGACTACGTCACCTCGCGAATCATGACCCTCTAACAAGTCTACCCAACCGCAAACTCTTTAATGAGACCCTAGAGCAGCTTTTAGAATGGGGTGAAGCTGAACAACAACTCGTTAGTCTCTTATTCCTTGATCTAGATGGCTTTAAACCGGTGAACGACACGATGGGTCATGATGTAGGCGATATCCTTCTCAAAGCTGTCGCTCAACGCATCAAAAATTGTCTGAGAATGAGTGACGTTGTTAGTCGACTAGGAGGCGATGAATTTACTGTTCTTTTACCTGGAATCAAAAAACCCTCAGATAGCTTAATCGTCGCGCAAAAAATTCTTGATACAGTCTCGTCACCTTATAAACTCAACGGTCACGACATCAAAGTTACAGTTAGTATTGGGATCAGCGTCTACCCTGACGATCATACAAAGGCTTCAGAACTTGTAAAGCTGGCAGACATCGCAATGTATGAGGCTAAACGAGGAGGGCGCAATCAATATCGGATGACTCAAAATCTCGCCAATCTCATCGAACAAAACCTAGAGAAACAAGCATAATTGACAAGCTTTACAAAAAAGTCACAATATCTTGATGAAACTCTTTGTCATTTTCGCCACGGAATTAGGTACTATTCAAATAAGAATTATATAATTTTTGAAATCTAGGTGAGAAAAATCCGCTATTTTGTGTGATTCACTCCCAGGCTGCTATAGTTATAGTCAAAGTGACAACAGACTGAGAAAATAAAATTAATTTATTAAAATACGTGAATGTACGGAATTATTAGTTTAGAATATTTGGTAAGTGTATCCTCGATGTTGTCGAGACGATGATCATGAGCACAGCTTCTAAGTTTTTATTGATAAATGCGGCGCTTGTGAATATTTTTCTTCCAAGTGGTGCGATTGCCTCCGTAACGACCGGAGAAGCTGTTGAGATGACTAATAATCAGCGCCAAATCGCCATGGAAGTCATGTTTGAGCCAGCCAATGGCGGGGAATGCCGTGGCGATGACCAGTGTGCTGCTGGTGGCGCTTATTAAACTCAGAAATTTTTTCTTCGAAATCTGATTTTATACTAAGTGAATTTGCAATTGTTTTATTGAAGACTCAATTTTCACAATTGAGGCTGTAGCGAGTTTCAATGCCAGTGATAGCGTTAGTTCCAGATGCTCGCTTACAAAGCTGCGATAGTTGATAACGGTCAAGCAAGGCTCCAGAGAAATCGGCTCCAGCTATATTGGCATCCGTAAAATTTGTGCCGGGGGCAACTGCATCTGTGAAAATGGCATTTGTCAAATTAGCACCAGACAGATTGACCTGATCCATAAATGCTTCAGTTAAATCAGCTCCGCTCAGGTTAGTATCCATAAATTTCCCCTCTGAAAGGATAGCTCTGCTTAGATCGCTGCCAGAAAAATCACTACTACGTACATCGGCTCGGGCAAAGCTTGCGGCTTGTAGTTGCTGGTGAGAAAAATCGCTGTTGGGAAGCTCCGAATAAGTGTAGTTCAGTTTGCTGTCTTGGGCGATCGCCGGAAATGTCAGCCCTAGAACAAGTACCAAAATAGCAAAGACAACAACCAATTTTCTGGCCAGTTGCTGTAATGGATGGAATCCTCGCTCGGACAAAAACATTTTCATACCTGCGGATATTTTAAAAGACGAACCAAATTACATTATTTACTGTATCGCGTTAAGTTCGAGACGTGTGAACTCGCAAACCAATCCCAATAATTCCAATGTAAAAAAATATATAGGAAGTGCTGAATACGCATGGGATTGAGCATTATGTATCTTGCACTACTAAACTTTTTTTATGGAATGACGATATTATGTGTCATGGAATTGACTCAGGGTATAGCTCGTGAGTTTTTACCTTGGGCATAGATTCTCAGTGTGAGGAGAATTAGAAATTATGACTTTTATTAAAAACCTTTCGTTGGCTATCGCGGCAACCTCGGTTTTAGTTCCCGCGGGTCAGGCGATCGCCGAAGACTATTTTGACATCAACAACGTTGGTCAAAATACAGAAGACTCGATGATGCAAGTCAACAGCGTCTTCCAACTACGTGACGTTGCACCTTCCGACTGGGCATTCGATGCACTCCGTAACCTCGTTGAAAAGTACAACTGTATCGCCGGTTATCCCGATGGTACTTTCCGCGGCAACCGTCCCCTCAGCCGTTATGAATTTGCTGCTGGTCTTAACGCTTGTATGCAGCAGATCGAGCGTCTTATCGTTGGTGGTGAAACTCCCGATGCAGCAGACATCACTCGCCTCCGTGCCCTCGTTCAAGAATTTGAAGCTGAGCTTGCGACTCTCGGTGCTCGCGTAGACGATATCGAAGGTCGCGTTGAGTTCCTCGAAGACAACCAATTCTCCACAACAACGAAGCTCGTTGGTGAAGTTGCATTTGTTGTTGCTGATGCTTTCGGTGAAGATGATGTTAACGGCAACGATTTAGAAGCAAACACTGTTTTCCACAACAAAGTTCGTCTCCAATTGGTTACAAGCTTCACTGGTAAAGACAAGCTTTATACACGTCTAACAGCAGGTAATACTACAGCGTCTTTCTCCACAGAGACTGGCACTAACGAAGGTCGCTTTGCTCACGACACTGGCGATGCAACTAACGACATTGTGATTGACCGTTTACACTATGTCTTCCCGCTCGGTAAAAAGACCACTGTAACCACAATGGCCCGTCTTGGTGCCCACCACTTCTACGCTGACACTTTCAACAAAGGTCTTGAAGCTGGTGGTGGTGCAAATGGTGCTCTATCTCGCTTCGGTGAGCGGAACCCCATTTATCGTCTTGGCATCAGCGCCCCTACTACAGGTATTGGTTTCAAACACAACTTTAACGATACGTTCCAACTCTCTGCTGGTTATTTAGCCAAGAATGGTAGTGATCCCTCCGAAGAGGCAGGTCTCTTCGATGGTACTTATTCCGCTCTCGCTCAGTTAGTTGTTAAGCCCAGCAAGAAGTTTAAGTTCGGTGCGACTTACGTTCGTGGTTATGATACCTCCACTGGCACTTTTGCATTCGGTGGTACTGGTACAAACTTTGCCAATGGCCTCACTGGTATTGGTGGTGGTGGTCTAACAAGTAATTCCTTCGGCCTCCAAGGACAATTCGACATTAGTCCTAAGTTTAGTCTCCGTGCTTGGGGTGGTTACACCGATGTTGATGCTATTGGCGGTGGTGAAGCTGATATCTGGAACTACGCTGTTGCAGCTGTCTTCCCTGACCTCGGCAAGAAAGGCAACATGGGTGCAATTATTGTTGGTGCTGAACCCCATGCGACTGAATTAACTAACGGTGCTGGTGCTGACCAACTTGGAACAAGTGATGACACACCTTGGCACATTGAGGGTTTCTACAAGTACCAACTCACCAAGAATATTTCTATCACTCCTGGCGTTATTTGGTTAACTTCTCCGAACCAAGACAGTGGCAATGATGACATCGTTATTGGTGCTCTCCGCACAACCTTCAAGTTCTAAAGAATGAATTGAAGCAAAATGCTTTGATTTTTTGAACTAATTGATTTTTTCCAGCAAGACCTCTGCTATAGAAGCAGGGGTTTTTTGTTCTGTAGTGACCGCTAGTATGCATTGACGCATATCTGAGCAAAAACTTCAAAGTTGTTGGCGTAAATTCTGTGCAGCCCGCATCCACTCAGTTTGTTCTTGCTGGGTATAGAGGAGCAAGGCGTAATCTAACAAAGGGATCGCAGCACTTTCTCGCTCATTACGAATCAGAGTTTGAGCGGCAGCAAAGTAAGCATTGGCATAGTTTTTATCTAAATCGCTAGCTTTTCGGAAAGCACTAAGGGCAGCTTCAGGATTACCACGGGCTTCGGCGACACGTCCCTGTAAGTAATGGACAGCGGGTAAGCGAGGGTTTTGTTTGAGAGCAGTCGTAATGAGATGTTCTGCTTGTTTGATGCGATCGCCATCGAGATAGGCTTCAGCAAGTTGGATAGCAGCTTCAGTTAAGTTTGGGGCAAGTTGATTCGCTGTTTCCCAAGCTTGGATGGCGGCAGCTGTACGGCCAAATTGACGGTGCAAAAGACCAAAATTGTAATGGGCAATGGCAAGGTTGGGATCAACGGCGATCGCCTGTTCAAGATACTGCTGTGCCTGCGACCAGTTCTGAACGTCGAGGAGAATACCGCCGATACTAGCGAAACCTAAAGCAAAATTCGGCTGAATCACGACTGTTTGATAAAAAGCATCTGCGGCTTTTTGGAGATCTCCAGCTTGTCGATAAGCGAGTCCCAGATTGTAATGAGCTTGCCAAAGCTCAGGGTCAAGGGCGATCGCCTCATTAAAGAGTTGAATAGCTTGAGCAACTTGTCCTTGCTGGATGCGCTGCAATCCCTGGGTCATTTTCTCTTTAGCTGCAGGCGTCGTCGGTGTGATTACAGGCAAAGAAGAGTTGTGTTTTATCTGTGGGGATCGCTCTTCTGCAAAAACTGGATTAATAGCCACACTGCAAAAAAATAAGCAACAGCTTAAGCGAAAAAGATTACGAGAAATGAATAGATTTGTCACAAGATTAACAGATGTTTATTGAACTTTAAATCCAGCTCTAGATACCTTACAAGACATATCGATTTTAGTGGGTAAGCCCCCAAACAAAGATAGGCTAATCACAGATTAAGGCAGTAAAAGCAACTGATCCCACACCTAAACTGAGTACTTTTACTGTCCTTGTCGTTAGAGGTATTCGCGACAATCTTTTCTAGCATAGCTTTTATTATTTCAACTCAAAAATTAGGGATTTAGTATGAGTAATTCAATAAAAAATATTCGTAATATTGCGGTCATTGGGCCCTATTCTTCCGGTAAAACAACACTCCTCGAAAGTCTTTTATTTGTAACCGAAAAAATTAGTCGTAAAGGGTCAATCGCCCAGCACAATACCGTTGGTGATAGTAGCCCGGAAGCTCGTGATCACGGCATGAGCGTTGAGGTATCTGTCGCCAGTACAACTCACGCCAATATTGACCTCACATTTTTAGACTGTCCGGGTTCCATTGAGTTCCTCCAAGAAACATATAATGCCCTCGTCGGAGTCGGGACAGCAATTATTGTCTGTGAACCAGAAACTGAACGTATTTTAACCCTTGCGCCCCTCTTTAAATTCTTGGATGACTGGGATATTCCCCACCTTGTTTTTATTAACAAAATGGATCGGGCGAAAAATAATTTCCTTGAGATTTTAGATGCTCTCAAAGAAGCATCAAGTCGTCCTCTCGTTCCTCAGCAATACCCGATTCGCAAAGATCGTGAACTGATTGGTTTTATCGATCTTGTGTCTGAGCAAGCCTATCACTACCATCCTGATTCGCCCGCTGATCCTGTTCCCTTCCCTGCCGAACTCAAGATTGAAGAACAGATTACTCGAGAAGAAATGCTGGAGACCCTAGCGGATTTTGATGACCAGCTCCTCGAAAAACTCCTGGAAGAAGTGGCGCCATCCTCAGACGAAATTTTGCAGGATCTCCGTCAAGAGCTCAGTGCAGACCAAGTGGTTCCAGTGATGTTCGGAATTGCGGAACAGGATTACGGTATTCGTCCATTACTGGATGCCTTGGTTAAAGAGGCTCCGGCCCCTACAGTTACAACCAGTCGTCGCCAACTTAAAGCCAGTGCGAGCGAAACGATTGTTCAAGTTCTCAAAAATTTCTACACTCCTCAAGGCGGCAAATTGTCCCTTGTCAGAGTGTGGCAAGGTGAACTCAAAGATGGAATGCTCCTCAATGGCGATCGCCCGGGGGGCATTTATCATTTAATGGGTGGTCATCAACAGGCAATTCAAACAGCAGTCACGGGGGAAATTGTGGCTCTAGCACGGATGGACTCAATTAAGGTTGGTGATACTCTCAGCACTGGTGAGAAAACGGTTCAACCGCTACGCAAAGCTGACATTATGCAACCCGTCTATGCATTGGCGATCACCCCAGAACGTCGTAAAGATGAAGTGAAACTTAGCGCGGCTCTCGGCAAACTCATTGACGAAGATCCGTCCCTCGCATGGGAACAACATGGTGATACCCATGAAGTGATTCTATGGGGACAGGGTGACATCCATTTGCAGGTGGCCTTAGAGCGCCTCAACCGCAAATACAACATCCCGATGTCCACTCAAATGCCCAAGGTTCCCTATAAGGAAACCATCCGTAAGAGTGGCCATTCCCATGGACGTTATAAGCACCAAACAGGTGGCCATGGTGCATTCGGTGATGTTCATCTCGATATTAAACCCTTATCACGGGGCAGTGGCTTTCAGTTCCACCAGAGCATCGTAGGCGGCGTCGTGCCAAAACAATATATTCCCGGCGTCGAGATGGGTGTGAAAGACTCTTTGCAGCAGGGGCCATTAGGGTATCCCGTTGTCGATGTGGATGTAACCCTCACCAATGGTTCCTACCATTCCGTTGATAGCTCTGAGCAAGCATTTAAACAGGCTGCACGGATTGCGATGAAAGAAGGTATGCAGAATTGTGACCCACAGCTTCTGGAGCCAATCCTGACCATTAATCTCTATATCCCGAATGAGTTCACCTCCAATGCACTGCAATTGGTGAGTGGTAAGCGCGGTCAAATCCTTGGCTATGAAAGTTCGACGGATTGGCAAGGTTGGGATCACATCACAGCTCACTATCCCATTGCAGAAATGCATGATCTAATTATTGAGTTGCGATCGCTCACTTTTGGCGTCGGCTTCTTTGATTGGCAATATGATCATCTTCAGGCAGTACCAGAAAAAGTCTCCGAGAAGATTTTGTCCCATAACAGCGCTGACTAAAAAAAGGTTTTTCTTTTCATCCTGATTATCCCTACCATCCCAGTGAATAACGAAGTGGTAGATGCAGCTCGTCCCTAGATTTTTAAAATTTGGGGGCAGTTTTTTTATTTGTATGGTTTTTCAGTCACAGTGTTTTGGCTAGGGTAGGAGCAATCTAATACAAGGCAATCGGTCTCCGCAACAAAAGGGCCATGTACTTCACCTGGTGGACGACTGGCATAGTCTCCAGCTTCGAGGCAACGATCAAAAGCTTTGTCATAGATCTGTCCTGACACAATAAAAATTTCTTCGGGATAATCATGAATCTGCGCGCCAAAGTCTGTGGTATCTGCCCCTGCCTTGAAGCGAGTCAGCCTTGTATAGTCGCCAGTTTCTTCATCAATCGCGAGAAAAAGTTGCTCAATTAAACCATTTGTTCCTTCAATTACTTCCCATTGCTCGGCGTTTTTAGGATGCAGGGGATTCCAGTAGGTTTTAGTCGTTTTCGCCATAATCAATATTCCTGTTTGTTTCGGAAAGTTGGGTTAATAGACTGAAGCAAAAGCTGTCATTATCTGCGATTTTGCATTAATTCCGATGAATTTCAAGTCATATATCAAGCCGCTCCGTCTTCTCAAAATCTCGGCGATCGCCCTTGTCTCAGGTACAGGTCTTGCGGTAGGCGCAATTTATGTCGATGGTAGCCGCAGCACAATTCAGACAGCGGATTATGCAATTGTTTATGGCAATAAAGTTCATATCAGTGGTGTCCCTTCCCAAAGATTGAAAGAACGATTAAATCGGGCGATCACCCTCCATGAAAACGATCAAGTGAAGGGGATTATGGTGAGTGGCGGTTTTGGGAAAGAAGGGCATGATGAGGCGATCGTGATGGGAGCTTATCTTGAGGCAGCAGGTATTCCCAGTGAAGATATTGTGGTGGATTCCCATGGCAACAATACCCATCTAACTGCCGTAAATGCCACAGAAATGTTGGGGACTGATAGCTCTGTCATTGCCGTATCCCAGCTTTATCATCTCTCCCGTGCCAAACTTTCCCTACGCAATAATGGTTTTCAAATAGTCGGTTCTTCCTATCCCGTATTCACTGAGAGGCGCGATATCTATTCTTATTTACGGGAAGTACCAGCTTGGTTCAAATATTGGTTGAAAGGTGATTAGGGACAGGGCGATCGCCAGAGATTTGGGACACTATAGATTCGAAGAATAAAACCAAACAACTTCTAATGCTGTTGCGAAAATTGCACCTATCAAGAAATAATTCCAAAGCGAACTTGTCATCGCGGCTCTAAAAATCCCAAAATACTCAGCTTCCATAATGTAACGAAACATCAACCATTGTCGCATTGGTATCAAGCAAAATATAGAAATTAGTGAGTAACACGAGGATCTAGGATTGCATAGCTTAGATCGGCGATCGCATCTAACTAAAAAGTATATTTAAAATACTCAATATCTTTTTCAAATCTTTGGGCAATTATCCTTCTGGTTTCTTCTGTATATAGTTCCCTATATTTAGAGGCCAGAGAATTAGGATTGCTATTCGCCCTTCTATTCACTAGCTGAATGCGTCCATCTGTGCGTTCTGCTATTTCAGTAATTGCATCATCAAAGTTTTCCAACTTATAAACATAATCCATCAAAAGATTTTCTTCATCATCACATAACCAATCCAATTGGTTTTTATGTAGTGTTGGATGAAAGCAAGTATCACTAGCATAGAAATGTTTCTTACAAAAATCATCGAATGATAATTGTTCACTCATTAACACTCCTTCGCGTCTATGGTAAAGAGAAACAGCTCTTGCCCAAGGGTTTCTAACTGCTGAGAATTTAAAAAAAGTACGGAAAGTTTCATCTGCTCTAATATGCACTTCCTTATTAGTGGGAACCGAGCTAGAGGGAAATGTCCGATTATTTCCTAGTGCTATTTTTAGAAAGTATACATATAGAGAATCGCGTATTTGCAAAATATCAAGATGTGGGTTTTCAACGATTGCTTTTCCCTCTTGTCTTAATTGCTTTCGAACAGACGTTGTCCCAGTTTTAGGTACAGCAATAAAAATTGTTTTCTTCTCAAAATTCACAGCCTCATTGAGAATTAGAGTGTCTATCTCATGTGATTCCACTTTCTCTCCAGAAATCTTTCTTATTACTTTTTGAAACATATTTTATTTTTCCTTATCTAGCTTGTATAGAAGTATAATAAAACAAATTATAGTAGATTTTATTTTTCATTCAAGATACTAGTATCACCTCTTATTTTTCTTGTAAACAAGCTTAATTGACAAACAGGTATACTGGCGGAATTTCAAATTCTATGAACAAGGAGAACTCTATAAAAATATAGATTTCAAAATACGACAAGGAAAAACTTTATTCACAATCTTATGACTTAATCATAAACACGGGGATCTAGGATTTTATAGCTTAGATCGGCGATCGCATTAAAAATCACCACCAACAATGCATAGATAATCGTGATGCCCATAATGACAGGTGTGTCATTGCGATTAATAGATTCGATGAGGAGTGCGCCAATACCAGGAACGCGAAAAATTTGTTCCGTAATTAGTGCGCCAGTAAAAATACTTGGAATATCGATAGCGATGAGTGTGACAACCGGAATCAATGCATTACGGAGAATATGCTTACGAAGAATGGCAAACTCATCTAATCCCTTCGCGTAGGCAGTGCGAACATAGTCCTGTGGTAATTCTTCGAGAATGGCATTTCGAATAAAACGAGTGAGAACTGCCGATTGGTATAGCGCCAGCACCGCGATAGGCATCATAGATTGCTGGATTTGTTGCCAAAAGGTTGAAAAATTTGTAACTTCCAGAGTGCTGTTATATATAAAAGGCAACCATTTAAGCTGCACACTGAAAATGATAATCAGCAATAAACCTGTAAAAAACGTGGGTAAGGAATAACCCAAAAATGCGAAGGTTGTCGCCAATTGATCTAGCAAAGAATTTCGGCGCATCGCAGAGATAATCCCCAGGGGAAAGGCGATCGCCACACTGACGGCATAGGAAATCCCCACCACCCAGAGCGTTGTCGGTAGCCGTTGCAGAATAAGGCTAAAAACAGGACTACGACTGGTAAACGAATAGCCTAAATCTCCTTGCAATAATGCCCAAAGCCATTTCACATAACGAATATAAAATGGCTGATCTAAACCGAGCGATCGCCGAATTGCCTCCCGCACCTCTGGGGTAATCGCCGGATTCGTGGCAAATTCACTCATGGGGTCGCCCGGAGCCAATGCCAAAATCGTAAAAATAACAAAGCTAATAGCCAGCAAAGTAGGGATGGCGATCGCCAGTTTTTTAAAGATGGAACGAATCATTCAGGGGGGTAATGGTAGTCCCAAGTCTCCCTTCATAAGGGAAATTTAGGGGGATCAAATCTTCAGCTTCAAACAGAACCAACACCGGGTTCAATTTGCCATTCCAGCGTATCGCCAATTGCGTCGCCATCATGGTATGCAGCAAGCAGAACTTCACTGGTTTTACCCCAAACAATATTCCCTTCTGCATCAAGAGAAATTGCACCAAGGTCTCGTTTATTTTCGGTCGATTCGTTAATAGACTTTTGCATCGCCTCCGTTAAGGTCATCCCATCGGTCACCCGAATCACAACTTTCGCCGCTAAACATTCATCAATAATGTCTTCCCCAATTCCTGTACAGCTCACACCTGCCGCCGCCGTTGCATAGTTACCCGCAGGCATCGCCGAATCGCTCACCCGACCAATCCGCTCTAACCCTTTACCACCAGTGGAAGTAGACGCTGCAACCTTGCCATCTTTATCTAAAGCGACGACACCAACCGTTCCATGGCGTGCAGAATTTGCCATCTCATCTTCGGCGACGACGCCAGCCATGCTGCTACTGAAATTACCTTTACGCTCATCCATCCACTCATGAAGACGTAAATCAGTGAGAGGATCATGAATCGGCATTTGTAATTCACGCACCATTTCCGCAGCGCCAAGATCTGACAATACACGGTCTGTTTCTGTTTGGAGAACTTTGGCTACCTCAATGGGATTTTTGATGCGGGCAACGTTGATAACACCACTAAATTTTTGAGCTGTGCCATCCATTAGCGAGGCACTCATCCGAATCTGACCGTCGGACTGTAACACCGAACCTGTACCTGCATTAAATCGGGGCTCATCTTCTAAACGTTTTGCACCAAGGATGACAGCATCGACAGCACTACCACCATTTTCGAGGAGAGTGTACACTTCAGCGACAATTTTGTGGAGAGAGTCTCGCACGACTCCTAAACCGCCCTTACCTTTTAGGGAGCTGCCTGCTCCGCCATGAATAATTAGTTTTGGTTGGACGCCCATGCTTTTGACCCCAGTCATAATTGCCAATTTCAGTGTGTAAAGATAGCACGTCCGGCTTTGCTTTGTGGCGAGTGATCAGCGTCGATTCAAATTTTTATGACGTCTTCGTGAAAATGTCCGGCGATCGCCAAAATACTGCGCAGCATGTAGAGAGGAGCGGGGATCTCTTGAAAAATAAAGTTCCATTAGCCTATAAAACTTCACACAATGCATAGTCTAAGGCTGTAAAGTGTGACGTATATTTAATCTTCAGACCTAATTCTCTGATTACGCTGTGACTCATCACCTAGAGTTCCATTCCCAGCCATCTATCTTGACCACCGAAGCTTTGCCCAGTCTGCCAGTCTTCGATATTCCCGTCCATCTCCATAGAGACTATCCTCAATGGCTAACCAATCGCATTCACAATGGTGAAGGAACTCACGTTGTGACGCTCAATGCAGAAATTGCGATGATGACGCAGCAGGATAAGGCGATCGCCCAAGTTATTAAACAAGCCGACCTGATTATTCCCGATGGAGCAGGTGTTGTTTTTTATTTGAAATTTCGGGGTAAAAACCAAGCTCGTTTTCCCGGCATCGAAGTTGCAGAAGCCCTCCTCGCTAGAGCCGCGCAACACAACTGGCAAGTGGTCTTTTTTGGTGGCGCACCAGGCGTTGCGGAAAAAGCTAAACAAAGATGGTTGAGATATCTTCCAGATCTTCAGATCACAACCCATCATGGCTATCTAACGCCAGAAACAGAAGAGCAGTGGAAAGCAGAATTAGAGCGGTTACAACCACAATTAATTTTCACTTGTCTGGGAGTCCCAAAACAAGAATTCTGGATTCGGAGAAATCGTCACCTCTGTCCCGACAGCACATGGATTGGTCTAGGTGGCAGTTTTGATGTTTGGTCTGGTCTCAAACAACGAGCCCCAAAAGTTTGGCAAAACCTCCATCTCGAATGGTTGTACCGTCTTGTCCAAGAGCCTTCTCGCTGGCGACGCATGTTAGCATTACCTCAATTTGTTTGGCGATCGCTCTGGTCTTAGACGAAATCATAAAAAACTAGACAATTAAGCTTGGCGGCGCTGAGCAGTTTGCTTCAATACTTGCACGAGAGCAGGAACTTGAATTGGTTTACTGAGATAGTCTTCCATGCCTGCTTCTTGACAAATCTGGCGATCGCCGGTCATCGCATTTGCTGTCATCGCAATAATTGATGGACAAAGCGCAGTCTGATTCATCGATTGCCAATGTTCTTTGATGAGCTTAGTCGCTTCTAAGCCATCCATTTCAGGCATCTGAATATCCATTAAAATCACATCGTAAGTCTTGATTTTCAGAGCACTCAAGACCTCTAAACCATTCGCCACAACATCAGCAACATATCCCAATCGCTGCAAAACATTGAGCGCAACTTTTTGGTTCACAATATTATCTTCAGCTAACAAAATGCTTAAGGGATAAACTTCACCAAGGCGACTATCAAACGGTGATTGTTTTAGTGGAGTAGCCTTTACGGCTTGGGCTGAGTTAGAAGTTTGCTTAGTAAATAGGTTTACCAGATTGTTGTAGAGATGCGATTGCTTAAAAGGCTGGTATAACGTTGTCCGAAACTTATCCTCAGAATCATGGTCGGTGTGAGACTGTCGTCCACGATTACTTAACAACATCAACGGTAATGTGGGGTGTTGTTCACGGATCTGTTGCACGGCAGAAATCCCCACCGAATCCGCCATGCGCTGAGCGATCAGGACAACGTCAAAAGAAGGTTTTTGCTCTTTTAAATTTTCAAGAACTTCTGGCAAAGATGCGGCAATTTTCGTTTGCACACCAAAATGGGCAAGATGGCTAGCAAGGCTACAGCTGACGAGATTATTAGGATGCAAAATGAGAGCGTTCTTTTGAGGGAGCTGAATTGCTTCAGTTGTTTTTTGTTGTAACTGAATCAATGGTTGTTCAGGGGCGATCGCCAACGGTAGCTGACAATAAAAAATCGTTTGGGCGCGACTAAACTCGTAACCTTCAAGAGAGAGAGGCGACGTAATTTCTGACTTGTCACCAGCAATTTTGCCATTACTTTCCACCCACATTTTGCCACCCATCGCAGTGGTCAGCCGTTGACTAATGACCAACCCTAAACCGGTGCCACCATATTGCCTTGTGGTTGAGGCATCGACCTGACTAAAAGATTGAAATAGACGATCCATGCGTTCTGGCGGAATACCAATCCCCGTATCTAAAACAGCAAACGTCAGCCGTTGTGATCGCCTTGTCCCTAGCTCGCAGGTATTCGCTTGCACAAAAACAACAACTTCTCCTTTCTCAGTAAATTTGACCGCGTTCCCTAAAAGGTTTACCAAAATTTGCCGTAGACGCGTGACATCCCCCATCACCCAAGGAGCAAGGTGGGGATCGAGCACATGGGCAATATTTAAAGATTTCTCATTGGCACGCGACGCCACAATATCCAAACATTCTTCAACGCACTGTCGCACTTGAAAGGGTTGATTTTCTAGCTCAAGTTTGCCAGATTCAATTTTGGAAAAGTCTAAAATATCGTTAATAATCGTCAGAAGATTATTGCCACTGCTACGAATAATCTCGACAAATTCTTTTTGCTGGTTTCTTAAAGGCGTATCCAACAATAATCCAGTCATCCCAATCACCGCATTCATCGGTGTTCGGATTTCGTGGCTCATGGTCGCCAAAAATTCACTCTTCGCGCGGTTCGCTTTTTCTGCTTCTTCTTTAGCGAGTTTAAGCTGATTTTCCGCAGCCACTTGGTCATTAATATCCGTCATCGTGCCAACTATCCGAAATGCTTTCCCTTGGTCATCTCGCAGACATTTAGCCCTGTTATAGACCCAACGATAGTTACCATCACGATGTAAGATTCGGTGGGTTGATTCATAAAATCGCGTGTTGCCAGCAAGATATTCTTTGAGCACAGCTTCGGCAATGGGCAGATCCTCTGGATGAACAAGCTGCGCCCAAGATTCATACAAATGGGGTAAAGGCTCATCTTCGTAACCTACAATATGCATCCATGACAGGGACAAATAAACCTCATTAGATCTTAAATCCCAATCCCAAATGCCGTCATTCGTCGCGGCCATCGCCAACTCATAGCGTTCCTCGCTTAGCCGCAGTTGCTCCTCTACTGACTGACGTTGTTGAATTTGTTCCTGGAGATCCTTCGTGCGGATATCGACTTGTTCCTCTAAACTTGCAGCATTTTGGAGAATAGCCTCAAACTGATGCTGCAAAACATTGAGCATGATCTGAAAATTGTGGCTCAAGTTATCAAATTCAAAAATCTGGCTAGTCGGCAAGATAATTTTTTGATCTTCCTGAAAACTATGCTGCACATCAGTTGTCATGGCACTCAGACGATTCAGCGGCATCCCTAACCATCGGCTTACCCAAAATGCTGTGGCGATCGCCCCCAGGAGCAAGATTAAGACCAGAGATAAACTTCGAATATAGTGAGCCTCTAAATCCTGAATATAGGGCGCAATATCTAAAGTCACCCAAATATCAACTGGCAGTAACATTTCCGGCGGCGAGAAAGACAAAAATCCCACAGATTGAAACCAGCGAGCGATTGCAGGTAATCCCAACTGCACAGGCGGTAGAGATAACGAAACATTCTCTGATAACTGTTCTAAATCCCGCCCCTCTAGCCAAGACCATAACTGCCCAGGCGTCTCTACACCACGAGAATCTGCCAATACCCATTGCAGAGATTGATCCACCACCACAGCCCGTAAGTGAGGAAGTTGCCATCCTTTTAACTCAGTTTGTAAAAAATCATTCAAGAAATTGACATTAATGTCAGCACAAACAGTCCCCTGCTCATTCTGGAGTGACGAACAATAGCTAAAAAAAGGCACTCCATCCTCTAGATGAGTCTCAGCAACTGTCTCCCCAGTTTGTTGTGCTTCCATCAGCTGGAGTTGGTGAGACATCCCAAAACTATCAATGTCTTCAGATGGGGATACGGGTAGATCACGACCCTGTCGCATCACCAATTCTAAATCTTGATCAAAAAACTCTACCTGCTCGACCTCAGGGAAAAAGGTAAGGACACTTTGCATTGATGCGGCCACAGCAGTAGGCTGAATTCCATCTCGCTCGATTAAATCCGAAAGATCATCAAAAAGAATTAAATACTGACTTTCAGCTAGCTGCAATTTCTCATTTAGACCTTGACTAGATTGCCTTAAAACGGTTTCAACATCTTCTCCAATCTTGCTAAACCGTTCCTGACCATAGAGAACCATTTGAGCCAAAATAGGCAACAAAATAAAAGCAATTAAAAGCGTAAATAAAATCTGTTGCAAAGAAGCTTTTTTTTGCCTTTTTTTCTTTAAATATTTCTGTTGAAAAGGGATAAAAGTCAGAATTAAAGAGGCAATTTCGGCATTAAATATTCCATTTACCGCTTGCTTTAAAGCAATCATCAAAGTGCCTTGCCAGCCTATGGGCAAAATCACGCCATAAAAAAATAGGCATAAGGGAAGGCCTAAACACAGCCAATAAATCGTGTTATAGAAAACAATATTTTGATGGTGATTTTTCCAGAAATAGCTAACAAAAAGGATTTCAGCGGTAAAAATCAGAATGGCATAGGGATGATGCCAGAGGATAAAGGTATAAGTACTCGCACATACGCCGACGGCGATCGCCCAGAATGATCCATATAGAGATAAGACAATCCAAACCGCAATAGATCCAAATAAAAAATTGACCCCAAAAAAGAGGTCTAGACTAAAAATATTCCCGCAGTAAGCCACAACAGCGAGAATAAATAACAATAATATTTTTTTTAAAGTATTATCTGCTTTTCCATTATCGGCTATCTGCACACTACTCATTATTCCTTAACTAGATTTCCCTTTTTTTCGTTATACAACAATGTTTTTAGATTTTTCTTGAACTGACGAGATTATTTGACAAAAAAAATACACTTTTCAAGCTTTCAACAACGCTAACATCTACCTCGATAAATCCAGACATTCAATAAGAGATCTATCGTCATCATATACTGTGTCATTTTTCTCAGCCCTGAAGATAAAAAATCAACTTGTGTTTCCTCGATAAAATCAGGGCATACTCTGGTTAATGATCTTTTGCGGGAGAATTGTGAGCATGAAAGCTGGACTTGTAGCAGCAGGCTGTTGGTTAGCTATCGGGATGATCGCGACAGAGGCGCAAGCTCTACCGTGGCAGTCAAATCGCACCACTATTGAAGCACTTGATAATCTTTGTCGAGGCGATCGCCAACTAGAGCAGGTTCGAACAGAATTTGGAGGTAGAGTTTACAATGGCACCATTCAGCTAAATCGAGTCTTTAAAACTACAGGCTGTGAAGCTGGGGATCAGGTGAAAGGTGAATTTAGTGTTGCTGGCACCGGACAAACCCATTGTGAAGGAAACATTTCAATCGCATTTGTCGATGAATATACAGCCAAATTGGAATGGGATATCATCAATGCCAAACATCAGACCGATTGCCCAGTGCGTCACACATTTTGGCAAACTGAAGTGCGTCGCAGTGATGCTCCAGAAGCAAACTCAGGATTGAGTTTTACGGTAGCGACGGTAAGTGAAGCTCCTGCCCGAATTCGCACCGCTCCCAATGGCGCACTCATGTGTTCCGTCGAGCCTGGTCAAAGAGTAAGTATTTTAAGTCAACCCTTTGACGGTTGGTATCGTACGGAAGCTTGCGGAACGGTGGGCTATGTCAATGATGACTATTTAATTTTCTTTGAATAAGCTCTCATTCAACAATGCAGCTTAGTCAATATCCATTTGCCATGGGAAAATCGCATAAACTTGTTTGGGATCATTGAGCGATCGCCACAGTTCTAAACCTTCTTGAAATTTTTGCCATTCTTGGGTGACGACATCATCACCGAGGAAAGCATCCTGATTGCCGAAAAGATTTTCGAGAAGTTCTTCTTCCCAAGTTTGTTGCAATGGATATTCACCAACCGAATAGTCATCCCCCAATTCCGCAACTTTAACCGCATGGGCGATCGCCGCATCTAGACCACCAATTTCATCAACGAGCTTAATATTTTTGGCATCTTCCCCAGACCATACTCGACCCTGGGCAATTTTGTTTACCTCGTCTTTTGTTAATCCTCGCGACTGCGCCACTCTTTCGAGAAAATCATCATAAATATCGTTCACAAACCCTTGGAAAATCGCTAATTCTTTTTCCGTTTTCGGGCGGGAACCAGAGCCCAAGGTCGCTAAATCTCCTGTTTGGACGGTATCCCAGGTAAAGCCGTTATCATTACCGATCTTTTGGATATTTGGCAGTAACCCAAAGACGCCAATCGAACCTGTAATTGTGTTGTTATGGGCAAAAATATAGTCACTTTCGGTCGCAATCCAGTAGCCTCCCGATGCTGCAATGTCGCCCATCGAGACAATCACTGGAATGCCTGCTTCACGAATTAATTTCAATTCCCGCAGAATAATATCTGAGGCGATCGCACTACCACCAGGACTATTAATGCGGAGAACCAAGGCTTTTACTTGGTCGTCAAAACGTAACTGCCGCAATTCCCGCGAGAGAGAATCACCACCAATAGAAGTGGGTGTTCCTTCACCGCCAACAATGCCGCCTTCTGCATAAACGACTGCGACAATATTGTCGGAAAATTCTCCAAAATCTTCCAAAGCAAGCTTATCTCGATAGGCAGTCAGGGAAATTTGCGGTAAATCTTCATCTTCATCCGTCCCTGTAAAGGTTTTGAGCTCAGCAAGAATTTCATCAAAATAAGCTAATCGAGTCACCAGTTCTGCGGATTTTGCGGCCTCTGGCTCGATAATGCCTTGGTTATTAGCAATCGTCTGCAAAGCATTTGCATCGAAGGGGCGATCGCCTGCCGTGGTGTTTTTAAACTCAGACCAGAGATCTCCGAGAAATGCTTGGGTTTGTTCACGATTTTCTGGACTAAACTCCTTCAATGTAAAAGGTTCCACCGCCCCTTTATAGGAACCGACTCGCACCACTTGCACACCAATGCCATATTTTTCTAAGGCTCCTGTCCAAAACATTTGCTCTGCACCAAAGCCATTGATCTCCATCGCACCAATGGGATTTAGCCAAATTTCGTCTGCCAGGGAGGTTAGATAAAATTCCCGCTCGGTGAGATTGACATCATAGGCATAGATTTTTTTTCCCGCTTCTTTAAATGCCTTGAGCGCCTGTCTCACTTCTTTTAGCGTGGCATAGCCATTAAAGCCATCCATACGACCATCAATAAAGAGGCCAGTGATTTTCGCATCCTCCGCCGCTGCTCGAATAGTTTTCGTGACGTCCCGTAGACTCATCACATTAGGAATATCACCGACGAGGACATCTCCCACACTGCTCGATGGCTGGCGATCTTGAATAATTAAACTGCTGTCAAACACCAAAATTGATTCGTCTTCAACATAACTGGTGGAATCTTGGGACGAAAATAATGCAATCAGGGCAACAAATGCCGTAATCGAGAGGGTGGACAGTAGACCAAGGGCAAGCATTGTCCCCAAACAACTACTGAAAATTTGTTTAAAAAAATCTTTCATGCTGACAGGCAAAAAATGAAGATAGGGCAAACGGTAGCAGGCTAGCTCGCAAGTTTCTGCAAGCACCGGGACTGTTGGAGTTGGGCAAAATTTGCATTGCCTGTACAAAACAAGACTGTGGTCAGCTCCGCTATTAACAGTTGTAGCAATTCTTCAAGGGCTTGGGGCGATTCTGTCGCAGCCTTTAAGAAAGGATAGGCAAATCCAGCTAAATCTGCACCGAGGGCGATCGCCTTAGCCGCGTCTAGTCCATTGCGCAAACCACCAGAAGCAATTAGAGGAATTTCTGGATCATAATGGGCAATCCCTGCCACACATTCTGCCGTTGGAATACCCCAGTCGCCAAAGGTTTGACCTAGTTGTCGGAGCATTTTATTTGGCGATCGCTCACTCTCTACTTTTGCCCAAGACGTGCCGCCAGCCCCCGCCACATCAATTGCTGTAATACCAACATCTTGAAGTTTTTGCACCATTTTGACGGAAATACCATTGCCCACTTCCTTTGCAATTACTGGTACTTCAAGCTGACGACAAACCTGCTCAATTTTATTTAGCAGATCTTTAAAGTTAATATCGCCATTGGGCTGAATACATTCTTGGAGAGGATTAATATGCAAAATCAGCGCATCTGCCTCCAACAGATCCACCATGCGACGACATTCCTCAATGCCATAACCATAATTGAGTTGCACGGCACCAACATTGGCAAAGAGTAATGCATCAGGTGCTTTTTGACGGATCGCAAAGGTTTTCGCCACTTCTGGTTTTTCGATAGCTACCCGCTGAGAACCCACGCCCATAGCTAATCGATAAGTTTGAGCCAGTTCTGCAAGACGGAAATTAATCTCCTGTGCCTTTTTCGTACCGCCAGTCATTGAGGAAATCAAAATAGGTGCACCCAACTGCCGATTCAGAAAACAGGTGCGCAAATCCAGCTCAGCCCGATCCAGCTCTGGCAAACAACAATGCTCAAACCGATAACGTTCAAAGCCTGTGGTGTTGCGGCGAAATTGAACATCTTCTTCGAGACAAATGCGGATATGGTCAGCTTTACGAACTTGGGTGTTATCGGTCATTGGGATTGCGAAGGTTGAGCTTAGAGAATTGTACAGAAACCACCTTGCATTCCTGAGGTTCAGTCACCTATTGCAATGTTTAAATCATCTGGGTAATTACGTAAAAATATATCGAATCCTCATAAAAGATCTTGTTATGGCGATCGCCCTTCACAGAAACGATATATCTTTTGCGGGAATCCACCCATGCCATTTTCATGGTCGATATTGGAGAATAAGACTAAGAAAGAAATTGTTGCACCAGATCCCCGGACGTCAAAGATTGAGACGTGTGGGGATTTTTTATATGCTCAGCATTTTTGTATCTTATTTTTCACAAACAAAGACTTAGTTTGCTGACAATTTCTTGTGACTCAAATCACATAATCAATTGATTTAAATTAGAATTTTTCAGGATTTCACTCACGATTTTTATTGATCATAGACATCCGCAATTTGGCGTATGGTCACAGATTTTTCATTGTGTAAATACGATACTATTGGCACAGAAGACAAAGGAAATTTTCGTTCTTTTTTGAGCAGTATCTTTCTATTTTTTTGCCGTAATTTCTTTCTTTTTTCGAGAAAAAACACTTGTGTTGCTGGCTTTTAATCAATCAAAGCTTTGTGCAATCGGGATATATCCGTATCCATACCCCAGAATCTCTCTAGGCGTTTTCACCTAAAACTAAAGATTCAGTGCTTCAGTGCAAAAAATGCATTTATTAATCGTGTTTTTCGGATATCCATCATACTTTTTTGTTCAAATTTACGCCTTTTTACGGTATTCATTTATGGCTTCTCAAACGACCATTAACATAACCACTCATGACCAAGTTAACGCGCCAGAGATGCCAAAACTCCTGGAAGAATCGCTATGTCTTGTAGATTTTGATGAGGCGGATATTCAGGCTTTAGAGGCTTTACTTGATGAGTTAATTATTGGTGACGTGGATTTTAGAGCGCTGGCTTAATGCGATCGCCTATTTTTTATTTCTTTCAAGTAACAATACTCTCGTAATATAGCTATGGCAGAACTATCTTTTAACGGTCTAACTTTTTCCTACGAGCCCATCCCGATTGATCAAGCTGCAAATCTCGTTCAAGCGACGAAAGCAGATAAATCAAAGCAGAGATTGGAGATCAGCAGTGCATTCACGTCCCGAGCTCAAGGTCAGCAAAGCAATGCAGTACAGAGCACAGCGAGCACCAAGCAATAGCTTTAATTGCAACTTTCCCTATGTATGATGCAGACCTTCCAGTGTGGAAGGTCTTTTTTTAGTGAGCTCTATCCGCCAAAATGCGTAGGGATAGGGCGATCGCCAAGGCAACGGCATCTTGATTGTAGTGTTTAAGAAATATAGAAAAAAATGTAAACCCCCTTAGCAATCCGTTATTACAGAAAATAGAGTGTGGGGAAGTTTATGGGTTTTCGTCGTCGTATTTGGAAATATGTCCTGCTTTTTGTGATGACGGTTTCCCTGATTGTGACAGGACTAGCGGGTTGCCAAAATACGACCTCGGTCAATCAGGTACAGGTGACCGATAAGCCTATTGTTTTCCCGCACGTAGACTCATTACCCACACCAGAATTACCGGACTGGATTGAGTCGATTAGTCCGAAGGGAGCCACGGAAAGTTTGGCCCAGATTCGAGTGCTCTTTAAGCATCCCCTCATCCCTGTTGAGCGCATTGATACGCCTCAACAAAAAGAAATTCTCAAAAAATTTCAGGTAATTCCGCCCATCCCTGGGCAATTTCGTTTTCTCACGCCCAAAATGATTGGGTTTCAAGCCGATCAGCCATTACCTAAAGCCACTCGTTTTCAGGTCACGATGCAGGCTGGTTTAGCGGATCTTGAAGCTCACGAACTGACGCAGGATGTGAAGTGGACTTTTGAAACAGAACAAATCAAGTTGTCGGGTCTACCGGGTACGCCAAATCAATTAGATGATAGTTCTGCGCCTTTAGATTTACAGGTTGAAAGTCGTCTTACTAGCAATATTCCTCTCGATCTCGATATTGCTGGCGATCGCCTCCTATTCGTAAACGATGACGATGAAAGTCAGGTTGTTGCTTCAACGCTAAATTTGGAAACGAGTGATGAAGTGACCCAAGGGCAATTTCAGCCGGATCAGGAGCAATGGCATTATCTAGTCAAACCGAAAAAATCGTTAAATAAAGCCTCCCACTATCGGTTTGAAGCGCAACCAGGTTTACGGCCGCTACAGGGAAATTTGCCGCTGGACAAGGCGATCACGTCCCATTTCCAAACCTATGAACCTCTACGCTATGAACGGATGGAATTTTATGGGGAACCCGGTGCAGGAAAAGCATTCGGGCGATTTGAGCAGGGTAGTCCTTATCTCTATTTCAATAATGGTATTAACGCGGATTCGGCGATCGCCAATATTTCGATTAGTCCGAAACCAGTTAAAGACGATGATTTATTTCTGCGAGCTTACAATGGCAGCCATTCGGTAGAAATTAATCCTTGGGTGCTGGAGCCAGCCACAGAATATACAGTGGCCCTCGGCAAAAATTTAGAGGATGAGTTTGGACAAACCCTTGGCACTGCGAAGGAAATTAAATTCAATACAGGCAATGTAGCTGGGGATATTTGGGCGCAACAGAGCTTTCATATTTTTCCCGCTGGCACTGATTTAAGCCTTGATGTCGAAACGATTAATCTGCCTGACCAAAGTTTTGACATTGGCTATCGCACTGTGCAGCCTACCGATTTGGTTTATGCCGAAAATCCCTATCCTGCGGGCAATAGCACAGATCTCGCCCCTGCAAAATCCACTTGGAAAAGTCAGCCAGTGGAGCAAACAAAAAACACCCTTATCAAAACGCCAATTCCCATTCGCGAAAAATTAGGAAAAGATACTGGAATGCTGGCCTATGGGGTAAAAGCAAAAGCTAATCAATATCTCCAAGATGGGAAACAACAGTGGCGATCGCCGGAATTTTACGGCATGGTGCAACTCACTAATTTGGGCGTTTTTGCCCAGTGGTTCCCAGAATCAGGCATTGTACGGGTACATCATCTCGACACAGGAAAAGCCGTTGCCAATGCAGAAATTCAAATTTATCAATCGAAATTAGAGAGTAAAACACGCGGTAATCCCAGCGCTTGTGCCACAGGCAAAACAGACGCTGATGGGAATTTAATTCTTTCTGGCGGCGAATGGCAGCGATGTTTACGAGGTCAGGAATATGGGCCCAAATTATTGGTAGTGGCAAAGGAGAATACTGATTGGGCATTTGTCAGAACCCATGAATATAGCGGCGGTTATGGCTATGGCGTTTATGCAAGCTGGGATACAGGTGAAACCCAAAGTCGTGGCACAATTTTCAGCGATCGCCAACTCTACCAACCTGGCGAAAAAGCTTACTTTACAGGCGTTGCCTATTATCTCAAAAACGGTAAGCTGCGTCGCGATATCAACCAAAGTTACAAAGTGATTGTGAGCGATCCCGAAGGCAAAGAAACGACCCTCGACACCTACCAAACCAATAAATTTGGAACGTTTTCAGTGGAATGGGATGTCCCAGAAAATCAAGATTTAGGCAGTTATTATCTCCGCGCCGAAGCAAGCAATGGCAACAGCATTTATGGCAATTTCCGAGTGGCGGAGTTTCGTCCCCCGAATTTCAAAGTAGATCTCGGGCTTAGTAAAAAGTTTGTCCAGATGGGTGATCGCCTCACTGCGAAAACCACGGGGACTTATCTGTTTGGTGCGCCGGTGAGCAATAGCAAGGTGAATTACTTTGTAACGCGGATGCGGGGCTTTTATCGACCAGATGCGTGGGATGAATTTACCTTTGGGCGGCAATGGCATTGGTCAGAATCAGAGCCATCTATCGGCAGTGACGTGTTGCAAACAGAGAAAAAATTAGATGATGCAGGCCAAGGCTCTCAAGAAATTCAAGTCGATAATGATTTGCCCTATCCCGTCACCTATCGCGTCGAAGCCTCCGTTACCGATGCTGCAAATCTGTCGGTATCCAATACTCAAGTTTTTACTGCTTTACCCAGCGATCGCCTGATTGGTTTAAGCCATGATTTTGTCGCGGCAGCCGAAAAACCTTTTAATACTAGACTGCTAGTCACTGATCCTGAAGGGCAACCCATCTCTGGACAAACGGTCAAAGTTGAACTGCAAAAGGTCAATTACAGTCGCGTCACGCAAATTATTGAAGGCAGTCGCGTCAATCGTCCCCAGGTGGATTATGAAACAGTCGACACCGAAACCGTTAAGTCAACCCTCGAACCGATTACTTTCGATCTCACCTCGCCCGACAGTGGTTCCTACCGCATCCATGCACTAATCAAAGGTCAGGAGGAAGCTGCGGCAACAGATAGTTTTATTTGGGTGAGTGGCGGCGATTGGTTTAGTTGGGGCGATCGCTTCGACAATAACCGTATTGAGGTGACCCTCGATAAAAAGAATTACGGCATTGGCGACACTGCAACGGCTTTAATTCAGTCTCCTTATCAAAAAGCCGAATTATATTTTTCTGTGATTCGCCACGGTGTAATTTATGAAACGAAGCAAACCGTCTCCGGGGCAGCGCCGACGGTGAATTTTACAGTGACGTCCGATATGATGCCCAATGCAGCGGTGGAAGCGGTGTTGGTACGGCAAGGAGAATCCCTCGAAGAAGCACGCAAAAATGGTGTTGATAAGCTGATGAAAATTGGCTTTACGGATTTTAAAACTGACCTCAAAACGAAAGAGTTAACCGTTGACGTTAAGCCTCAACAGGAGAAAATCACACCTGGAGCAGAGCAAACATTACAGCTCGAACTCAAAGATCAGCAGGGTCAAGCTGTTGCGGGACAAGTGACAGTGATGGTGGTGAACGATGCCATTTTGCAACTCAATGGTTACCGTCCGCCAAATCTGCTCGACGAGGTTTATCGCTATCAACCGATTACCACTCGTTGGGCTGATAATCGTCCGAATGTCAGCATTGCCCCCCTCGATAAATCTGAGCAAAAAGGCTGGGGTTATGGCGGTGGTGCATCATCAGCTTTAGCCAATACACGCACTCGCACAGATTTTCGGGCGATCGCCTATTACAACGGTTCAGTGCTAACGAATGCTCAGGGTTTAGCCGAAGTGAAATTTACGCTGCCGGACGACCTGACCACATGGCGAGTTTTGGCGGTAGCGACTGATGAACAAACCCGTTTTGGTAATGCCGAAGCCGATTTCATTGCCACTCAACCACTTCTCACGAATCCTGTGTTGCCACAATTTGCGCGGGTGGGCGATCGCCTCGAAGGAGGTGTATTAGTCACGAATACAACGGGTAGCAAAGGTAAGGTGCAAATCCAAGCGGAAGTGAATGGTGCGATGGAATTTGCGAAGGGTCGCAAGCAACGTCAAACTCTCAAAGAAGATATCGGCAATAACTCTGAAGCCTTTAGAATTTCGGTCGTTGCCACGAAAGCTGGCACTGCCACTTTTAAATTCACCACCCAAAAAGGTCGAGATGCCGATGCTTTTGAAGTGCCCCTTGAAGTGAAGCAGCTTTCTGTCAGAGAACAGGCGATCACCACAGGAATTTTGACGGAAGACAAAGCGATCATCCCACTAAAGATTGACGGTGATATGGTGCGTGATCAAGGGGGATTAACCTTGACTTTGGCGAGTACCTTAATTCCTGAATTGACCGCACCCGCCCGCCAAACCTTTTATAACGATGATTTCCCATTCCTCGAACCTACCGCGAGCCGTCTTACCATCGCCGCAAATATTGCCATTTTGAAAGAACGTTATGGTCAAACTTTTGAAAACTTTGATATCAAAACGGAAGCAAAGCAAGCTCTGGAGGATTTAGCGCAGTTGCAATTGCCCAGCGGTGGATTTGCGTCTTTCCCTGGTGATGAAACACCAGATCCCTATGTCAATCCCTATGCTGCTGAGGCGATTGCCCTTGCCGAACAAGCGAAGCTCAGCGTACCAGCGGATATGGTCAATCGTTTGCAAACCTACCTCGACCAAACGTTGGCTAACCCAACCCAATTTAGCGTTTGCGAATCCACAAGTTGCAAAGACACTGTTCGTCTGGGGAACTTGGTTGCACTAGATCAGTTTAAAAACGTGCGGGGTGATTTTGCGTCAGACTTGTATGATGCTCGCGAGGAATTTGATACCGTCGGCAAAATTAAACTGGCTCGTCATTTAGCGAAACTCCCCGATTGGCAAACCCAAGCTCAGGCGATCGCCACCGATGTGGGTGAACTAATTTATCAAACTGGACGCACTGCCCAAATTAATTTGCCCCAACGCTGGTACTGGTATCACTCCAATACCACCGCCCAAGCCCAAGCCCTGCAACTCTTTGTCGAACTCAGCGAAACTCCAGAGACCGTCAGTCAAGTCTTACAAGGATTACTCGACCAACGGCGCGATGGCACATGGCAGACTAGCTATGATAATGCCCAAGCTCTGACGGCCCTAACCCGCTATAGCAATACTGAAAGCACCCCGCCAAACCTCGATAGCACGGTTAAACTTGACCGCAAAAAGCTGGCTGACTTTGAATTCTGGGGCTACACACAACCCAGTGCCACTCTCAATGTGCCGATGGAAGATCTCCCGAAGGGCGATCGCCAACTGATTATCAAGAAAGAAGGCGATGGCAAACTCCATTACCTGAGCGAATTTGAGTATCGGCTCACAGGAAACCAACCGGGCAAACTTAATGGTATGCGCATTACCCGCAATATCCGACTTGCCAATAAAACAGAAGTGATTCGTAAATATGGACTCTACGATCTCAAGGAACCTTTCACCGTGGGTGCTGGCGAAGTCTTCGATATTGGTCTCGAAATTATCACTGATCACCCTGTTGACCATGTGTTGATTAGTGATCCTCTACCCGCCGGATTTGAGGCTATTAATACCGATTTCCAAACTGCCACCACCTATTACCAACCTCAACAAGACAGTTGGCAACTTGATTATCAAAAAATCTACAAAGATAAAGTCATAGCTTATGGCGATCGCCTAGATGCTGGCGTTTATAACCTGCACTATCTTGTGAGAGCCGTGACACCTGGCAACTTCGACTATCCTGGCGCCGAAGTCTCCCTCCAGTACAACCCCGAAACTTTCGGACGTAGTACATCCTCCCAACTTCAAGTCAAATAACAAAAAAAGTCCCCCTTTCATAAGGAGGATTTAGGGGGATCAATATTTATTTTTGAATCATCTTTCGTTTTTAGACGACAATGTTGAGCTTTTTCAGAGCAGACTCAACCCGTCCATCAGCATCAGCCTGTAGCTCATCAAACTGCTCAATTACCTCACCAGGGAATTTTTCGAGAGCCTTGAGAGAAAGAGAAATACGCTTCGAACTCTCCTCAACATCAGTAATGAGAACGCGAACTTCCTGACCAACCTGAAACAAGTCCTCAAGCTGAGGGACCTGCTTATCACTGATTTGACTACGGTGTAGTAATCCAGTCATGCCATCTAGTTCGACAAACACACCGTAAGGCTTAATGTTGGCAATCTTACCTGTGACCAATGCCCCAATCGACAGCTTCCGCATAATTTCTACTTGGGCAGCATGGCGTTGAGAAAGCACTAATTTACGTCGTTCTTGATCAAGCTCAAGAAAATTGACGGTCAGCACCTGACCCATCAGCGCTTCAACATTTTTATCCACGAGGTGAGAGTTTGGCACAAAACCTCGTAATCCTTTCACATCGCCAGTGACGCCACCACGGTTACTGCCGGTAATCCTAATTTGCACAGAGCTTCCAGATTCAGCGGCCTGTGCTAACTCTTCCCAAATACGTTTTTCTTCGAGCTTACGGCGGGAGAGAGTAACCTGACCATCAGCGTTTTGTTCACGAATAATCAAAAATTCTCTTTCTTCACCCATAGGCAAAACTTCTTGAAGATCCGTTTCTCCAGCAAGGAGTGCTTCTCCAGTGGGGACAAAGCCAGGAGATTTCCCTTTAATGTCAATAAATACGCCGTCTGAAGTTTGCTCAACTACTTTCCCTTTAACAGTTTGCCCTTGCTCGAAGTGATATTCATGCTCACCGAGGGCATCTGCGAAATCGTCCATTGAGAAAGCAATTGAAGGATTATCTGAAGTCATTGCTGGATTAAGCTGTGCGAAATTTTTGATATGAATAGGCTTAATCCTATCGTACTCCGCAGCTTTTATTGTCTGCCTAGAGGGGAATTAACCTATGGAAAGATTTTTGTGGAATGGGTAATATAATCAGGCACTTATTGGGTATGAAGTTTTAAGCGTTCAAGGAAGTTTGGATCATCTCTCAGCATTTGATTAAAGGTCGCGATATCGACAGGCGGACTAAATAAATAGCCTTGAATTTCATTACAGTGATGGGCTTTTAGGAATTCAAATTCGGCTGCGCTCTCAACGCCCTCAGCAACAGTCGTTAACTCTAGCTGTTTTGCCATCATAATAATGTGTTTAACGATGGTGGAGTTGGTCACATTCCGCATGATATTTCGGACAAAGCAACGGTCGATTTTAAGAATGTCAAAGGGGAAATTTTGGAGATAGCTTAGGGAAGAATAGCCTGTGCCAAAGTCATCAATTGCAATGGGAAAGCCTTGGTCTTTTAGGGACTGGAGATTGGCGATCGCCAGTTCGACGTCAGAGATCAAAATCGTTTCAGTGACTTCCAGCTCGATTTGATTTGCAGAGATATGATAACAGTCTAAAATCTCGGCCAAATTATGCGCGAGATTTGGTTGGTAAAATTGCCGTCCCGATAGATTAATCGCTAAACGAATTGGCGGTAGATCCTGTTCATGCCATTGTTGCAATTGGCGACAAGCTGCTTCAAAAACCCATTGACCAATCCCACTAATCAAACCATTTTTTTCAGCGAGGGGAATAAAGTTTACGGGTGGCACTAGGCCAAACTCTGGATGTTGCCAACGAATTAATGCTTCGGCACCCAGTATTTTCCCTGTATTCGTATCAACTTTTGGTTGATAGTATAAAACGAGTTGCTCACGGTGGAGTGCCTCATATAAATCTGTATCCAGCAGGAGCTTTGAGGATTTGCCACGCTGTTTATCTTCTGGACGGTGGATATAGTAATTCTGCTTACCTTGATTTCGGGCAATATCCATCGCCTCCTTCGCCTGATTGAGATAGCGATCAAAGTTATATTCTGCTTGGGGCATTGTCACTATACCGACATGCCAATTAATCAAAATTTTTCGCGACTCTACCGTAATGGGCTGGGTAAATGCCTGTAGAATTTGGTTCACGATAGCGCTCAGATCCGCAGGCTGGGCATTACGAGTGGGCGGAGAAATGAGCACAAAATCTGTGTAATTAATGCAGGCTAAATAATCCGTTTCGGAGATGGTTCCCACTAAATAGCGCACAATATTTTTCAACACTGTATTGCCGAAATGATAGCCATACAGTTCATTAATACGTTCAAATCGATCAACGCTTAAATAAAAGATTGGCACAACCCATGCATCGTCAGAATCTTGAGTCACATGGTCTAAATTTTCTTGCTGCCACTGTTTTAGTAGGCGATTGAGATCATCACGGAGGGCTAGCTGATTCGGAAGCTGGGTAATCGGATCATGGGTAACCGTATAGTTAATACTTTTGCTGTTGCCCTGCTGTTTTTGTCGAAAATGGGTGCGCCATAGCCGATGTTTGCGGAGACGAGCTTGGATCGCATCGAGTAATTCTTCAGTGGTAAAGGGTTTCGTTAGGTAATCATCTGCGCCGAGGTTCATGCCCTGACGAATATTGTCTTTTGTGCCAAGGGCAGTCAGAAAAAGGAAGGGAATTGTTTCAGTTTTGGGATCAGATTGGAGACTATTGAGGATGCCATAGCCATCGATCCCTGGCAACATAATGTCGCACACGATCAAGGCTGGGGGAGTGGCGATCGCCACAGCTAATCCAAGCTCACCATTTTCAGCTTCAAGAACGTCATAATCCTCAGCCAATAACAATGTCACAATCAGTTCACGAATAGAATCATCATCTTCTATGACCAAAACAGTAGGCTGCTGATTGTCTTGGGTGGGCAAAGATGAGTTCTCCATCGGGACTTACCTCAAAAGTACTTAAACATCTTCAACGAAAATACATGGGAGTGTGACCCGAAAAGTCGTACCTGCATCCACGCTGCTCGTTACCATGATCGCACCATTATGTAATTCCACATATCGCTCTACGATATGCAATCCCAAACCTGTACCAGGAATTTTGCCAACATTAGTCGCTCGGTGAAATGGCTCAAATAAATGAGGTAGATCTGCAGCCGGAATACCAATACCCTGGTCGCTGACAATAAAAATAATTTGTCTTTTCGTGTGGTGAACTTCTAACTTGACTATCTCTCGGGAAGGAGAATATTTCAGTGCATTCGACAACAAATTCGTCAAAATATGCCTAATAATGCGAGCGTCAATTACAGGACGCAGGGGGCGATCGCCAAGAAAAATTGGGTCAAGGCAAAGTTCTAATTCTGACTTGGCAACAAAGGCTGCATTCAGCTCATGGAAAATATCACGGCACAAATACTCAATATCGAGGGGCGACAACTCTAAACTGACATTTCCAGCATCCGCACGGCTAACCGATAGAACATCATCCACCAATTCTTGCAATCGCTCTGCCGCACTACGAATTCGCTTGAGATGTTTCTGCTGAGTCTCGCGACTAAACTTATGAGAATACTGATCTAATAGCTCTGTAAATCCCAAAATTGATGTGAGGGGTGTACGAAATTCGTGAGAGGCAATATCAATAAATCGAGTTTTTAGCTGATTTAATTCCCGTTCTCGCGACAAAGCATTTTTCATCTCTAGCTCTGCCTGTTTGCGATCGCTAATATTACGCATGACACCTACAACCTTCACTATCGAGCAACCATCCTCACCAGTCGCATGATAGGGAACTCCTCGATCTTGAATCCAAATATAGGACTGATCATGATGCCGAAAACGGTATTCAACATTGTAGGGTCGATGCTGTTCATAGGCACTCGCAATCTCTGTCAGAACCCTAGTTTTATCTTCAATATATAAACGCTCTAACCATAATTTATTATCGTTGCCCATCTCTTGGGGATCATAGCCGAGGATTCTCTCAAAATCTCCGCGCCAACTAACTTGTCCTGATTCAAGACAACGCTCGTAAATAACATCACCAAGGGCTTTAATAAGGGCTTGACTATATTGCATGGAGTGTCTGACGTTTAGGGTGCGATGACACCATATCGGTAAAAAATCAATGAGCGTTTTATCAAATTAAGATGAATGGTCATCGGCAAAATTAGTCTTTATGTTCAACTATCACCCACCATAATTCGTGTGCTGTGATGCTTGAGATCGAGAGGATCCATACACAAAATGGCGTAAATTGACGTATTTAGCAGCTGAGCATCACCAGCAATCGTCTAGAAGTAATAGGATTCACAAGAATATGATAAATGGTTTTAAATTGAATATTTTAGATCCACGACTAAATAATCTTTATTTTCTGTGTTTCTATATCAACGGAGGGAGAATTTCGATGAAATCCTCAGCCACACTTAAAAGTTCCAAAATCAAATCATGTCTAAGTCAGTTGAACAGTCATCTTTTTGGGAAACAAAATATAGCACAGCAGAATATCGTTGGGATCTAGGTCAGCCGACACCGCCTTTGGTTGCTTTTTTTGAAGGAACGATCACCCCTTCATCGGGAAAGATTGTTGTTTTGGGATGTGGGAGAGGTCATGATGCAGTTTTTCTGGCCGATCAAGGTCTTGCGGTAACAGCGGTAGATTTCGCACCATCGGCGATCGCCGCAACAGAAGAACTTGCACAAGAGAAAGAAGTCTCCTTAACAACTTTAGAGCAGGACATCTTTAATTTAGAAAAAACTCACAAAGGTTATTTTGATTATTTATTCGAACATACGTGTTTCTGTGCAATCGCCCCGGAATGCTGTGAACATCATGTTATTTTTCAAAATGTTTCACCAACTCATGAAGGACACCCAACGTATGTTCCAGTTCAGTTAAGTCAAGCTGCTTAACCGCAGCGTTAGCCCACGGTGCTTGAGCGGAATCTAGCTTTTGGTATACCTGTCGCCCGAATGCTGATAACTGCAGCAACTTTGCCCTCTTATGCGCTGGATTTTCCGCCCAGGTAAAGAAACGACCTTCCACCATTCGGTCTGCGATTCGCTGCACACTCTGTCTGGTTTGACCCATTTCCTTGGCGATTTGCGCGACTGTCAATGGCATTTTCGACATCGCAACGGCGCCTAGGACTTTCCAACGGGCACTCGATAGCCCAAATGGTTCAGTAATTCGATCACCTTCAGCCAAGAGCAGACCGTTGAGCCTAAATATTTCAAGAACGATTTGCGTAAACACTTCGCCTTCTTTTGTGTGCATGATTGCCCCTTGTTAGTTGACAGCATGTTGTCAACACAGGATACTTAACTTGACAGCATGCTGTCAATCAACTCAGATTTCTAAAAATATTAAATCGGAGAATGCCATGAGCCACATTATACTGATCAATTCTTTTGAGTTTCCAGCAGACAAAGAAAACGAAGCGATTCGTTACTGGGAACTGGCGGCAGACTATATGCGATCACAGCCAGGTTTTATTTCCACGCGCCTACATAAATCTGTTTCTCCTGGGGCTCGCTTTGGACTCGTCAATATCGCAGAATGGGAGAGTGCTGAGCACTTTGCAAATGTCGTTAACAGCGACGAATTCAAATCGCTCACAGAACCAGAAAAAGAGCTTTTTCCTCATTACCCTGGGCTTTATGAAGTAATCCGGACGTGATGCAAAACGACAAATGGCACTACATTGGAGCGACGAGGTCAAGCATATCCGAATGGACAATCAATTGTCGCGGCCTGGTAATTGATTTCTAACATTGATAATTAATTCTGTCCCTAATCGCCAAAACAAGGATATTGGAGAATCTTTCAGCGAAAACCCTAAGTCAAGAACGAATTTGACTTAGGGTTCTCTCCAAAAATTAATTAGCTCAAAAGTTAACCAACGCACCAATCATTTAGGCTTCGACTTTAACGTTTACCTTAGTATCTTTCTCGGCATAATCCTGGTAAAGCTTAAAGCCATTCGCTAGATCTTTTTCACCAGTGATCAGACGAGCACCACGACCTCTTGTGAAATAGTTCCAGCCCCACTGAATCATGACCACCATCTTGTTATCGAATTCGATCAGATAGTAAACATGGGCAAAAATCCAGACTAGCCATGCAAGGAATCCAGAGAATTTCACATAGCCCAAATCAACAACCGCTGCATTTTGACCAATAACCGCTAGACTTCCCACTTCTGTGTAACGGAAAGGTGCCATCTCATTACCTTGGATGCGTTGTTTAATCAGCTTTGCAACATACTGACCTTCTTGCATTGCCACAGGAGCAACTCCTGGTAAGGGACGCTCATTTTGGTGAGGGAAATTGGCAAGGTCACCAATGACAAACACATCGGGATAGCCTTCCACACTGAGATTTGGCTCCACAATCACTCGACCAGCTCGATCAAGGTTGGCATCTAGGCGATCGCCCAAAACCTTACCCATACCAGATGCCTTGACACCTGCGGCCCAAACAATCGTTTTCGCGTGAAGTTCTAATTGCTCTTCACCTTGCTTCACTGTGACGCGATCGCCCTCAATATTTGTAACCAAACTACTCGTCTGGACATCAACACCAAGGGATTCTAAAGACTGCTGCGCTTTTGCGGAAAGCGAAGGATCATAGGGAGGCAATACCCGATCCATCCCTTCCAATAAAATCACCTTTGCCTTTGCCGTATCGATCTTCCGAAAATCTTTTTTCAGGACACTATAGGCAATCTCTGAAATCGCCCCAGCCAATTCCACACCTGTCGGGCCACCACCAATAATCACAAAGGTGAGCCATGCTTGTTGTAGGGCAGGATCTGTTTCCTTTTCCGCTGCCTCGAACGCCGCAAAAATTCGGTGGCGAATTTCAAGGGCATCTTCAACAGTCTTTAGACCTGGCGCATAGGGTTTCCACTGGTCATTACCAAAGTAATGGTGACTCACACCTGTCGCCACCACCAAGCTATCGTACTGAACAGTACCCTCTGTCATCACCACAGTTTTTGTCTCTGGATCAACATCTTGCACCTGATCCAACAAAACATGGGTATTTTCGTTACGGCTTAAGATCCCTCGAAGTGGTGACGCAATATCAGCGGGAGACAATGTCCCCGTTGCCACCTGATAGAGGAGGGGTTGAAAAAGATGAAAATTCCGTTTATCGATTAGCGTGACATCTACCGCACCATTTTTACCAAGGGTTTTTGCGGCATATAGACCACCAAAGCCACCACCAATAATGACAACCTTGTGCTTATCTGTTTTGGGGGTTAGGTCTGGGAGTTGAGTGCTTACCATGGGTTAGACTGGGTGAGAGGTTAAGAAAATATCTAAATTTTTGTTAAGAAAATTGATTAGGTATAAATACTAACAGAGATCTATCCAAAGTTATAGAAAGCTTGGGCACTTAGCTTCTTATCCATTGTGGTGAGTGACAGAAAGAAGTGTTACTTCAGATTTTTGACAAACGAAGATTATGCAGAGATTGGTAATTACGCCAGAGCAATTTGGCGATGCTTCTATTGTTAATTTAACGAATGAGCAACGACATTATCTGCTAAGTGTGTTACGGTTACGTCCTGGCGATCGCCTAATTGTTTTGGATGGTTGCGGCAAAGGTTGGCTGGCGGCATTAACTTCAGAGGAAACGCTTAATCTATTAGAGCCTTATATTTTTAAAACTGAATTATCTCGACCAATTCATCTAGTGGCGGCACTGCCAAAATCTGGATTTGATGAGGTGGTGCGCTGTTGTACGGAGCTGGGGGTCACTCGCATTACACCTATTATTTCCGCGAGAACGATTCTGAAACCGAGTGCAAATAAATTAAAACGCTGGCAAAAAATTGCGACGGAGGCAGCAGAACAATCGGAACGTGCTTTTGTGCCCAAGATCCTGACACCGCTAAAGTTTACTGATTATCTAGACAGTCTTGAGCATCCACATTATCTCTGTGCAGCTAGAGCTAAATCTAAGCATTTACTTGATGTGCTCGTAGCGAGTCCACCATCAAAACATTCTTCTAAGTTGTCTTTTTGTATTGGGCCAGAGGGGGGCTGGACAGACAAAGAAATTGAACAGGCGATCGCCCAAGGTATGGAAACTGTATCTTTAGGCAGGTCAATCCTCAGGGCTGTGACAGCAGCAATCACAACAATATCTATTGCAAATGCGACACTTTCTACCGAGAGACTTTATAAGGGGGCAGAGGACTTCTAGGCTTTTTGACGTGATTTTTCGATTGCAATCATCGCCTTACGGAGGGTCATCACTTCATCCTGGAGCATGCTCATATAAGCAGCATTATTTTGGGCAGCAGTCAGAGTTGCAGCAACATGGAGGGCAGTATCCGCAGAAATATTTCCCTTATGCTTCATCATTAGGCGCTGGTAATGTTCCCCGAGATCATCGTGCATCGCAGTGACAAAATCTGTGGCTTCACTCATCTCGTTTTTCTCCCAAAAAATTCCTAATGGCCATGGTAGCGGAGATATTCGGCGATCGCCTTAGAAGTTTACTCAATGTATTTTTGGAAATTGGTAAAATCAAGTTTGAGAACAAATGGTAACCGCAAAACTTATGGATTTAAGTAAAATCGACGCGATTATTTTTGATCTCGGTGGGGTGATTTTAAATATTGATTACCCTCGCATGATCTTGGCGTTTAATGCGTTGCATGGTCAGGATCAAGAATTTCCTTATAGTCAAGACAGGCAAGTAGAGCTATTTGATGCCTTTGAAAAGGGACAAATTCCAGCGTGGGAATTTCGGGAAGGGCTACGGCAAATTTTGAGCTTGGATTGTAGTGATGCCGACCTCGATAATGCTTGGAATGCAATGTTGATGGATATTCCATTGAGTCGAATTCAGTTGCTCGAAACCCTCGGCCAACACAAGCGTTTATTTTTGCTATCGAACACAAATCCAATTCATAAACTCGCTTTTGACAAGATTTTCCAAGATACGTGTGGCGATCGTTATGAGCATCTCGATCAACTATTTGAAAAGGCTTATTATTCCCATCACACGGGCGATCGCAAACCAAATCACAGTTTCTTCCAACGGGTCATCTACGAACAAACTTTAACCCCAGCCACAACATTATTTATTGACGATACGGTGGCTTACATCAAGAGCGCAAATCAACTAGGTTTACAGACTTATCATGTCACTCGAAATGAAACAATTATGGATTTAGAGTGGCTGCAATCTTTCGCAGAGAAATGTTCGGCGATCGCTTAACCAGAAGGATTGAGTGAGTCTATATTTTGCTGTGGGATGAAATTAAGGCAAGCTATTTCCCATAGCCTTCTCGAATAAAAGATATGAATAAGCCGATTAACCCAATCCAGTGGCAAGATGAGCGCGTCTTGCTAATAGATCAACGAGTGCTTCCCCTCAAATACGAAATCCTCGAAATCAACACTTATCAAGAGATGGCCGCAGCGATTAAAACGATGGTGGTAAGAGGGGCCCCAGCAATCGGTGTTTCAGCGGCTTATGGTCTCTACCTCGGAGCAAGGGACATTGAGACTGATGATCCAGCAATTTTTCTAGAGGAATTGGCTGCGATCGCCTCCGTTTTGAGCCAGACGCGACCAACTGCGGTCAATCTATTCTGGGCTATTAACCGAGTTTTAGAAACTGCAAAAACAGCAGCAAAAACAGAATCCGTTGCAGCCATCAAAGTACTCCTCCTAACCACAGCCAAAGAAATCCATCAAAACGACGTCGCCACCTGCCAAGCCATTGGAGACTATGGTTTAACCGCGTTACCCGATACATCAAAACCATTAACCCTCCTCACCCATTGCAATGCTGGAGCCCTAGCAACGGCAGGGTATGGTACAGCTGTTGGGGTAATTCGCTCAGCATGGCGAGAAGGACGTTTAGACAGAGTTTTTGCCGATGAAACTCGTCCGAGATTACAAGGCTCGAAATTAACCACGTGGGAATGTGTGCAGGAAGGTATCCCCGTAACCCATATTTGCGACAATATGGCTGCCCACTGTATGCAGAAAAAGATGATTGATATCGTTGTAGTTGGCGCAGATCGGATCGCGGCAAATGGTGATGCTGCCAACAAAATTGGCACCTATAGTTTGGCGATCGTGGCCAAAGCCCATAACGTTCCTTTTTACGTCGCAGCGCCCCTGTCAACCATTGATTTTAGTTTGAGTGACGGTAGCCAAATCCCTATCGAAGAGAGAGATACGGCAGAAGTTTACCAAGTGGGTGACACCAGAATTTGCCCAGAGGGTGTGGACTTTTATAATCCAGCTTTTGATGTCACGCCAGCCGATTTGATTACAGGCATTATCACCGAGCATGGTGTGTTTGAACCGAATGACTTAATCACCTTGAAATCCTAGTCAAATAACGTGAGTTCTGGATAAAGAAATGAAGCTCTAATCAAGCTTGAGGGAAGGTTTCTTAGGTTGATGACAATAGGCAATGAGTCCACAAAGCAAGTTGACACAGAAGTTGGCTGGGCTACGATGACGAGAATGTTCAATCTGAGAAATATTCTTCAGTTGGTCAATGACCGTTTCAATCAACGCTCGCTTACGAGCCAAAAGCTTATCTTGCCAAAGCATCAGGTGATTCTTCATATTGCGGCGAGGCTTAGCGAGTAAAGTCACATGATGCTCTTCGTGCAAATACTGTCTCAAGGTCTGTGAAATATAACCTTTATCGGCAAAAACCTTGCCGAATAAATCCTGCAAAAGCTCCAATGCAGGCTTTCGGTCATCAATATTACCCGGCGTAATTTGTACATTGAGTAGTTCTCCTCGGTCATTAATCACTAGATGGAGTTTGAAGCCAAAGAACCATCCCACAGAGGTTTTTCCTCGAGCGGCATGAGCATCAAAAACGCGATGCTGAGAGATGCGGCGATTGTGGCAGACTTTGATACTGGTGGCATCAATGAAACTAATGCCTGTACATTGTCCAAAACAGTGACGCAGATAGACGCATAGAGGAATCAAAGTTGAGGGTATCCATGCCACAAAACGTTGATAACTCACGGCTCTCGGAAAAGCTGGTCGCCAATAGTGACGCACATGGATGAGATAAAAATGCTTGAAGTTACGATAGTGAGATTGATGGAAGGCGATTAGTATTGTCATCATCTCGCTCAGACTCAGGCTTCTAGAGCGACGACGATATTTTTTCGTAGATGTCAATAACTGTTGCTGCCACAGAGGTTCCAAGATTTGACAGAAATCATCAACATCACAAAACAAAGCATCTAAACTGAGCATGGGAGAGAGCCGTGGATTGGTTATCAATTTCCACGATATGGGCTTTCTCCTTTTCTTCCCTTATCCAGAACTCACGTTCAAATAGGTCTTTTACTGAACGCGATGAAGGGGATATTAAATAACGTCGCAACTAACTTAGAGCTGGCATTGCAAGCATCATGCCATTTGCCACGTCAGTTCTTCCCCTGCCCGCAACGGCACTAGGCCAGAATCCGGGAAAGGTAACTCATTGGGAATACGCCAAGTTTTTTTCGTTAATGTGATTGTTTCATTATTGCGAGGCAAACCATAGAAATCTGGCCCATGGAAACTGGCAAAGGCCTCAAGTTTATCCAGAGCATCTACGCTTTCAAAGGCTTCTGCATACAACTCCATTGCATGAAGCGCCGAATAACAGCCTGCACAGCCACAGGATGTTTCTTTGCGATCACGGGCATGGGGTGCACTATCTGTTCCAAGAAAAAATTTAGGGTTTCCAGATGTTGCAGCTTCGATGAGAGCTTGACGATGAGTTTCCCGTTTGAGGATAGGCAAACAGTAATAGTGGGGACGGATGCCACCTTGAAAAATGCTGTTGCGATTTAACAGAAGATGTTGAGGTGTGATGGTTGCAGCAACTCGCTCATCGGCCGATAGAACAAACTTCACTGCATTCTCAGTGGTGATATGTTCCAGCACAATTCGTAATTTCGGAAATCTTTCTTTGAGCGGAATCAAATATTGCTCAATAAAAACTTTCTCGCGATCGAATACATCCACATCTCTGTGGGTTACTTCTCCATGTAACAGCAAAGGTAAATCAACTTCCTGCATCGCTTCAAATACGCGATCGCCCTTCCGAATATCTGTTAAACCAGAGTCAGAATTTGTTGTTGCGCCCGCAGGATAATATTTAACGGCTTTGACAAACCCAGATTCTTTCGCGGCAATAATATCTTCGGGATTTGTATTGTCCGTAAGGTAAAGCGTCATTAGCGGCTCAAAGTTCACGCTCTTTGGCAACGCCACAAGAATACGATCACGGTAGGATTTCGCATCAGCAACGGTCCGCACCGGAGGCTTGAGATTTGGCATGACGATCGCCCGCGCAAATTGCCTCGCAGTATCCGGTAGAACAGCCTTGAGCGCCTCGCCATCCCGTAAATGTAGATGCCAATCGTCTGGCCGAGTAATCGTCAAATTTTCCATTGCAGAATTATAAATCAGGGGCGATCGCCCTTATTGGAGCAATCAGAGATTTTGTTGCAATCCGTACAGTTTCTGCTGTCATGCGTGTTAACTTAGGTAAAGAATCTCTTCGGTCTGCTCCAGCGTTATCAACACTGTTTCACTGGGCTGTCGGGGAGAAATTTTTTTCCTAATAACGATTATCTTCGTGAGAGTGGCAATATGAATTTGACCAATGCGACTTGGCAAAAAACGGCTTTAAGTTGGGAATATCACAAAGCAGCAAATCCAACCCTCACTGCTGTACCTATCCGTGCTTTTCCTGCCAGCCTCCACGAATCGGGTGAGACACGCATTATTCCCCTCGACCTCGCCACTGAACTAGGCACAAGTTACCCCGCAACAACTCCTAATCTCCTCGCCAATTTCATTCGCATTAAAACTGGAGAACAGATTGAGGCGATCGCCGCAGCGAGTTCCGAAGTCTTTTATGTGATGCGCGGTTCTGGTCGCACCGAAACAGAATATGGCACTCTCGAATGGCGCAAAGGTGATTCTTTCACTCTGCCGATGAACACTGGCGTGACCCACTATGCCGATGACGATGCGGCGTTGTATTGGGTGCATGATTCGCCGATGCTAGCTTATTTAGGCGTTCAGCCCACCACGCCTCGCTTTGAACCAGCCTTTTATTCTGGTGAATTTTTGACGAGCGAAATTGAGCGTATTCGGGAAGAAGGCATCCGTCGCAACCTCAACCGAAATGGCGTTATTCTCGGTAACCCTGAGAGTGAAGACACCCGCACAGTCACCCATACCATGTGGTCGCTATACAATCTTGTGCCGCCCCATTCTTCCCAAAAACCTCACCGCCACAACTCCATCGCTCTCGACTTAGCGGTTTCGGCGAAGGAAGATACTTATACCCTTATTGGCAAATCCCTTGATGGCGAAGGCAACATTATCAATCCCATCAAAATGAAATGGGAACCTAATAGCGTTTTTGTCACGCCCCCTGGTCTATGGCATTCCCACCACAACGAATCCGATGAAGATGCCTATGTCTTCCCAGTACAGGATGCAGGGATGCAAATTTATATGCGCACCCTTGATATTCAATTTGCAAAATAGATTCTTAGAAAAATAGGTGTGGCGATCGCCATCCAAAATACTTTATCGAAAGGCTATTAAGTTATGCTCGGTCGGATTTGAAAAAAATCCTTACCCAGCAACCTAATAGCCCTTTTAATACATTGCTTACATAACAACCTAAAGTCACCCAACCCTCATTTCTTTAATAAAATTGTCGAGTTTCTCTATCCTGCTCCCAGTCCCGAAAAACACCGCATACAATGCCATTAGAGACCTCTGACCTGCGTTGTAATTGTTTGGTGTGATGAAGATATAAATATTTGTCCAAAATCTCTTGGGCTAGACAAGATAAATCCGGTCAAGCTGTCTTCTCCAACCACTATGGACGACAAATAGCGTCGGGAGAGTTGAATAGTATGCGGGCAATTTTGATGGCAGGGGGAGCAGGAACAAGATTGCGCCCATTAACGTGCAATATACCAAAGCCGATGGTGCCCGTGCTAAATCGTCCCATCGCGGAACACATCATCAATCTTTTAAAACGTCATAGCATCACCGAAGTCATTGCAACGCTCCATTACGAGCCGGATGTAATGCGGGATTATTTTCAGGATGGCAGCGAATTCGGGGTCGAGATGCACTACGCCATTGAGGAGGAGCAACCCCTCGGCACAGCAGGCTGCGTCAAAAATGTCCAAGAGCTACTCACTGATACTTTTCTCGTGATCAGTGGCGATAGTGTTACTGACTTTGACCTCACGGCGGCGATCGCCTTCCATCGCGAAAAACAATCCAAAGCCACCCTCATCCTTACTCGCGTTCCAAATCCTGTTGAATTTGGCGTAGTGATCACCGACGATAACCACCAAATTTGTCGATTCCTCGAAAAACCATCTACCAGCGAAATATTTTCCGACACCGTTAATACTGGCACTTATATCCTCGAACCTGACGTTCTCCAATATCTCCCTGACAACAAAGAGTGCGATTTCTCGAAAGACTTATTCCCACTCCTCCTCCAAAATAGTGAACCGATGTATGGCTATGTTGCAGAGGATTGCTATTGGTGTGATGTTGGCCATCTTGAGGCGTATCGCACCGCCCAATATGATGCCCTCGAACGTAAAGTTGAAGTGGAATATGCATACACAGAGCGATCGCCAGGCATATGGGTTGGCCAAAATACCTTTATTGATGACACTGCCAAGATTCAGCCTCCAGTAATGATTGGCGATAACTGCCGTATCGGTGCGAGAGTGCATCTCGAATCCGGCACCGTAATTGGCGATAACGTTACCGTTGGCTCTCACGCCGATCTCAAACGACCCATTCTCTGGAATGGCGTCATGCTGGGCGAGGAAGTTCATCTCAGTGCCTGCACCATTGTTCGAGGTAGCCGCGTTGATCGCCGTGCCCATGTCCTTGAAGGAGCAGTCATTGGTGCTTTGTCCACCGTTGAAGAAGAAGCTCATATCGGCACGGGCGTCAGGATTTGGCCAAATAAACGGGTTGAAGCCGGAGCTATTCTCAATATCAATCTCATTTGGGGCAATACTGCCCACCGAAATTTATTTGGGCAGCGGGGTGTCGCTGGACTCGCCAATATTGATATCACCCCAGAATTCGCCGTCAAACTAGGAGCAGCCTATGGTTCAACGCTTAGAGTTGGTGCAACGGTCATCGTCTCCCGTGATCAGCGCAGCGTCTCTCGGATGGTAAGTCGGTCACTCATTGCAGGGCTGATGTCAGCAGGCATTAATATTCAAAATCTACAGGCTACGGCTATTCCCATCGCCCGAACAATGGCCACCATTTTCGATGTGGAAGGCGGCATCCATGTGCGCCTCCATCCAGAACGACGCGATCATATCTTGATCGAATTTATCGATGCCCAAGGGATCAATATCTCTAAAGAAAAGGAGAAAAAAATTGAGGGCACTTACTTTAAAGAGGATTTGCGACGGGTTTCGATTACAGAAATTGGTGATATGGCAATGCCTGCCCAAGTGGTAGACATCTATAGCCAGAGGTTTGAACAGTATTTAAATGTGGGTGCACTCACAAATAGTGGCTCTAAAGTCGTGATTGACTATGCCTATGCCGTTGCCAATGCGGTACTACCTCGTCTACTTTCCAAATTCCGTTGTGATGCAATTGTGCTGAATGCCAGTTTGAAGCAAACATCATTACTGGGTCAGGAAAAGGATTTGCTGTTGTTGCAACTCGGCCATGTGGTGGAAGCGTTACGTGCCAGTATGGGCGTACAAGTTGCAGGCAATGGTGAGCAATTAACCCTTGTAGATGAGACGGGTTTAGCGATTATTGGCGAAAGTTTAACGGCTCTAATGACCAGTATTCTCCTAACCTCCAATCCCCGCAGTACGGTGGTTGTGCCTGTATATGCGTCAAGCGCGGTAGAACAAATTGCCCGTCGCCATGATGCGAAAGTGGTTAGAACAAAAGCAAATCCCACAGCGCTGATGGAAGCCTGTCGCAATAATATAAACGTGGTGATGGGTGGCAGTGGTGATATGGGATTTATTTTTCCGGAGTTGCACCCAGGTTTTGATGCGATGTTTACGATCGCCAAATTAATTGAGATGTTGACGATTCAGGAGCGATCGCTGGGACAGATTCGGGTAGAACTGCCAACGGTTTATCACAAGTCGTTTACGCTGCGTTGTCCATGGCGAATCAAGGGATCTTTAATGCGTCATCTGGTCGAGACCCATGATGATGTCAATTTGGAATTGATTGATGGGGTAAAAATTGTTGATCCGGTGTCCGATAATTGGGCCTTGATTCTGCCGGATGCAGGAGAACCCCTTGTTCATATTTTCGTGAATAGTAATAGCCGCGAATGGTCAGAGAAAACCATCTGGAGATATCGCCAGCAGGTTCAGGCATTTATCACCCATGAGCAAAGTGGTCGCCAACTGACCGTCTAATGAACGAACTCGAACTCTAGCGATTATGGTCAGGGCATCGGGGAGCAGACAAGCTTTTATCGAGCCAACCAGTTGCTTGCTGGAGATGGGTTAATGCGGCTTTGGGATTATCATTCAACAAAAAAACAAGGGCTGCGGAGAGTTGCTGACTGGCTTGGGCTTTGCGATTCCCTTTCATTCGGTGCCAATCATTCGGGGCGATCACCAACTTTGCGGCAAGGGCTTCGGCAAGCTCTAAACTGTCGTGGGTTGTTAACTCTGACTTTAAAACTTCCATAGCACTACATCCAGATTAATTACATTACAAATAAAAAAAGGAAGACTAAAAAGCCTTCCCGCTATCATATCAAGTCTAGAAATTAGACGGTCATAATGTCCTTTTCTTTGACTTTGAGTAGCTCATCGATTTTGCTAGTAAACTCATCTGTGATCTTCTGAACGTCATCCTGTAAATCGCGGGATTCATCCTCAGAAATATCACTATTTTTTTCTTGCTTTCGCACATCATCAATCGCATCACGGCGGATATTCCGAATCGCGACTTTACCTTCTTCCGCCAATTTGCTGGCTGTTTTCACTAATTCTTTACGGCGTTCTTTCGTGAGAGGGGGAATATTCAAACGGACAATCGTACCGTCGTTATTGGGCGTTAACCCAAGGTCAGACATCGAAATCGCCCGCTCAATATCACTGACACTGCCTTTATCAAAAGGCTGAATCATGATCGTGCTAGAGTCTGGCGTCGTGATGCTAGCCAAGGACTTTAAGGGCGTATCTGCACCATAGTATTCCACTGTAATTCGGTCGAGAAGTGCTGCGCTCGCTCTACCGGTTCTTAAACTATTAAAAGACCGTTGGGTCGCATCAATAGTTTTTTTCATGTTGTCTCTGAGTTCATTTAACTGCACAGGAACCTCCCACAATTGTTCCAACTGGTTCACCTTTGACAGCGCGGACGATATTGCCTTTTTCAAAGAGATTGAACACCATGATCGGAATATCGTTTTCTTTGCACAGGGCGATCGCCGTACCATCCATTACCCTTAGATCATTGGCTAGAACGTGGGTATAGGTCAAGCTTTCGTAGCGTTTTGCATCAGGATTTTTTGCGGGGTCACTATCATAAATCCCATCGACCTTTGTGGCCTTAAAGATCACTTCTGCATCAATCTCAGCTGCCCGCAGCGCCGCAGTGGTATCGGTAGTAAAAAAGGGGTTACCAGAGCCAGCGCCAAAAATCACAACGCGTCCTTTCTCTAAATGACGAATTGCTCGACGACGAATATAAGGTTCTGCCACTTCTTGCATGGCGATCGCCGTCTGTACGCGAGTGGGAATATCAATTTGTTCGAGAGCATCCTGCAAGGTCATCGCATTCATTACTGTTGCGATCATGCCAATATAATCCGCATTGGCGCGATCCATACCTTTTGCCGAGGCTTGTACTCCCCGAAAAATATTGCCTCCGCCGACCACAACCACGAGCTGCACACCACTCGCAACGACCTCTCCAATTTCCCGGGCAATATCAGACACAATCTTTGGGTCAATCCCGTAGCCGAGATCCCCCATCAATGCCTCACCGCTTAACTTTAAAAGTACACGTTGGTATCCCATCGGTCGCCCCGTTTCTATCTCATTTGCTTTTTGCCTCCATTAAAATACCAGCTTTTCGTAATGGACAACGGAGGCAACTATTCTTAGCCTTACTTAGCCTTTTGAGATTGGCGATCGCCCCAGAGAGAACCTGATTTTATTACTATTAAGGGACAGATATTTCTAGTCAAAGGGCAGGATTTGGTGGGATGATCGACGTGACCTCTTCGGAACAGTGGCAATGGCAGGAATGGCAAGGGAAACCTTATCTCACCTGTGAACTTCTGCGACCTTGGCAACACGGCTTTTTCACAACCCATTTTGCGCCCCAAATGCCAGAGGAATTTGCCGCTGTTTTTGACATCAAACCAAACGCTTACCGAGTGAAACAAGTACATGGCAATGTTGTTTTATCTCCTACAGAAATCAGTTGGGAAGGGGAGCATTTCTCGCAGGCAGACGGCATTATTACCGATGGAAATGAACAAGCAGTTTTTGTCGCCTCGGCAGATTGTACGCCAGCATTGATCGGCGATCGCCTCACCGGACAAGTCTCAGCAGTTCATGCAGGATGGCGCGGCACAGCGAAACGTATTTTACCCACTGCAATTCAAAAATTTCTTGATGCAGGTTCAGAACTCAACAACTTATGTGTTGCGCTCGGCCCAGCAATTAGTGGCGAAGTTTATCAAGTATCTACCGACGTTGCCCTTGCGATGGGAACAAGTTTGGGCTTTAAAGATTTAGAGCACGACCCAGAGGCAATGATTCTTGCTCTCGAAAATATTGAACAGTCTCCATTACTCTTCGATCCAGAGCCAGACAAATTACGTCTCGATGTCCGTCGAGTGAATCAAATCCAACTCGAACAACTCGGTTTAGCACCAACACAAGTGGCGATCGCTCCACATTGTACATTTCAAGAACCCGATAACTTTTTCTCCTACCGCCGCAGTAACGAAAAGAAAGTTCAATGGTCAGGCATTACTTCCCGTAATCCTTAAAGTATTTCACGGCTCATTTCTAATAGACTCAATTAGCAATTTACATACAGTTTCGAGCTGAACTTAAACGACAATCTATTTTTCGAGGAAAACCAACCGTTACTTTTGTCCCTTGGTTAGGCTCGCTAGTATAAGAAATCTTTCCACCACACATATCTAAACACCCTTGAACAATGGATAACCCCAATCCAGTCCCTGGAATTGTGCCAACATTAGCACCTCGATGAAAGGGTTCAAAAATAGAGTCTTGATCATCAATATCAATCCCGATACCATAATCTTTGATAATTACAATCACCTGGGAAGCCAAACCTTTTAATTGGATATCAATATGACGACTATCTAGGGAATATTTAATGGCATTTGATAAAAGATTATTGAAAATTTGACCAAGAATTTTAGGATCATTTTCAAAGGGTTCTATTGTCCCTTTAACTTCCAAATTAATAGCATAGCTTGGTTTTTTCAATTTATATTCTTCAATTTGCTCTAATAAAAAATCCGAAATATTAACCGGTGTCGATTGTATTGGTATCTGCCCTCTTTCTATCTGATTAAAGAAGAGCATATCTTCGATCAAATGATTCATATGACGGACTTTATTCTCGATCATATTCAGCAATTTTTTTTGAGCAGCCTCTGGTAGACTCGCACCATGAATTCTCAATGTAGAAGCTGAGGCCAAAATTGAAGCTAATGGTGAGCGATATTCATGAGAAACAGTACCGATAATTTGGGACTTTAGAGCATTCAGTTCTTGCTCTCGCTGCAAGGATCGTTCGGTTTTAGATAACAATTCCGCCTGCTGAATGGCGATCGCCAACTGTAAAGATAATAATTTGATTAATTCTGTCTCTTCAATCGTCCAACAACGCGGTTCATCACATTGATGGGCAATCAGTAACCCCCAGAGTTGGGTTGACTGCGACTGATCCGATGAATTACGGCTAGTCGTCGTAAGTAAAATCGGTACAACTAGATTAGCTTTGACCTGAAATCGTTCTAACAGTTCAATGTGACAGGACGTTAATCCTGCTCGCTGAATGTCATTAATCGTCGTACATTTACCCTGGACATAATACTGAGCGCCATTATTTTGAAAGCAAGTATCAACGATTTTTTGTCCTAAGGTCGATTGATATTGAGAATTGACTGATTCTGCTACGATGACACCGCTCATATCCAATTCACATTTATAAAGCAGCACCCGATCACACTCTAGTAACTGACGGGTTTCAACTGTTGCCTGTTCAAGAACTTGTTCTAGATCCAGACTCTGGCGAATGCGGAGCGCGATAGAGGTAATAAGACTTTGGCGTTGTTTGCTTTTGTGCAGTCGAGTTTGTAAATTTGACTGCTTTAAAACATTTCGCACTGTAGATTGCAAACTTTCAGGCGTTATTTGTCGTTTAACAAGATAATCATAGGCTCCTTGTTTAATGGCCTGAACGGCGATCGCCTCATTACCTTGGCCGGTCATCATCACCACAGGAATCTGAGTATTAGATGTCTGGAGAATTTCGAGGAACTCCAGTCCATTCATATCTGGCAAATTAAAATCCAGCAAAATCAGATGACACACATGAGCATCTAAAAGCTGAAGGCCATCTTCACCAGTATCCGTACCTACAGTCAGATAACTTTGATGGGTATCACGCAGCAAAAACTGTTCATAGATATCTCGCTCATCAGGAGAGTCATCAATGATCAAGACAGTTAGAGACTGAGAATCTAATATTTTTTCCACATTCGTGTCTGCTGTTCGTCCAACTCAATCCCGGTTAAATCGGTCATCTTCCAAAAACTTTAGGGATTAGTCAAGACACAACAACATAGTAAAAATATATAGTTATCGTAACATCAAACAACTTGCGGCAAAGTGTTGGCATTCAACCAAAAATCAACAAATGCTTGTACCGTAATTCTCATTTGTTCAAAGTTAATTGGCTTAACCAGATAACCATTTGCACCATGGCGATAGCAAAAATCAATGTCTTGAGGATTACTAGAGGTCGTGAAGATAACTATCGGCATTTTTTTGAAGTTCTCATCTTCCTTAAGCTGCTCTAACACTTCACGGCCATCAGTTCCTGGCAAATTTAGATCTAGCAGTACCACTGATGGCTGGGGGATCAATTGCTTATTTGTATAGGCTCCTTTATAGGATAAAAAATCTAGAGCATCATCCCCATCTTTGCAACGATAGATAGGTTGCTGGATATTCATATCACCCAAAAATTCCATCAAAACAGTAAAGTCTTCGTCGTTATCTTCAACAACTAATAGGGGAGATTTCAACAATTTATCCATATAGAAAAGAGGGGGCCAGGAAGAAATGTGAACTTATTTGAACAAATATTAATGTCATCAAACCCTATTGTCTGAATATTTAATTTTTAATTTAGGAATCATCCACCATTTTTCTTTTGGAAATCGTCTGGATCTGATATCTCAGCCGCAGCCTTTTCTGAACAGGATGTGTTCAGTGTGAAGTAGAATGTCGAACCTTTTCCATAATCACTAGTTACCCAGATCGTTCCACCGTGATGTTCAATAATTTTGCGGGTTATTGTGAGACCAACTCCAGTACCGCCACCAAATTGCTCACGGCCATGGAGTCGTTTAAATAGCGTGAAAATTTTGTGTAGATGGCGATCACGGATCCCAATGCCATTATCTTTCACATAATAAATGAACTGATTTTTGATGTGATGTTCTTTGGCGATCACTCCAAACTCATCATCATCAGGGGCTAAGTAGCCAATTTCTACGAGTTTGTGAGATTGCGTATTGTATTTGAGGGCATTATTGAGCAGATTACTAAAAGCTTCTCTAATGACGATTGGGTCAACCTTCACAATCGGTAGCGATCGCGGTATCACAAACTCCGTTATTGCTTGCTCGTGATTCAGTTGTAGAAGATTCATCTCTTCACTCAAGATGACATTGAGATCCGTGACCTGCCGTTTAATTTCAGTCTGACCTAAACGCGAGAAATACAGCAACGCTTCAATCAAAGATTGCATCCGCTGGGTCAGCTTCATAATTGTCGCTAAACGCTTAACCCCTTCCTCTTCCAATGCGTCTGGGTAATCTCGAATCATCAAGTTGGCATAATTATAAATGCCGCGTAATGGTTCCTGTAAATCATGGGAAGCTGCATACGCAAAAGAATCAAGCTCTTTGTTACTGCGCTGTAACTCTAAATTAAGGTTGGCAAGCTCATCAGCTTTATTCAGGACAATACCCACTAGAGAACTACGTAGCTCCAAAGCAATCTTGATATCTGAGTCACGCCAAGGTAACGAACGATGATGTACTGTTTCTTTCCACACTTCAAATGATCGCCGTGGTGAAAGTTCTAAGTCACCATCATCATTTTTTACCAGCTGAGCTTCTGGCTCTCCAGCCCATTTAATCGTCTGGGAAACCTCTGGGCGAAACCAAAGGATAGAATACTGACGCACTTTCGAGATTTGTAGCAGAAAAATACCACTAGCGATCGCCTGAAAATTTTCGGCTGGCAAATACTCTTCCGCTAGCGCTTCTGTATAAAAAATATTGTTTTCTATTTTCGAGTTTGCCCAAGAAAGAAAGTCTCGAATGTCTTTGATCTCTGGTGTTTTGCCAATACAGGTAATCTCCCCATCAAGGCAAATTGCAGCACCATGAGCATCTATTAAGGCAAGCAGGGTTTGATCCGGCTCAGTTAATGCAGTTTGTAAATCATCGGCCTGGGCGATCGCCTCAATAAATTCCGATAAGTAGGCTTGTTGTTGTTTTTGAGCCTGAAGTTCCGTGTAGTTCAGTTTATTATTCAGCTCCAAACACATCAATTTCCCCAGAAAAACACAAGCTGTTCTAATGTCACAGGGGATATGCTTTGGGCTTGAATGATGACAATTAATCAGTCCCCATAATTGCCCATCTTTGATCAACGGCATCACCATAGAAGCTGCAACATCCATATTTTGGAGATATTGGACATGACAAGGCGATGGTGGCCTCAGAATTGCATAGCTCAGATCAAGAAGCTCTGAATCATTCAATGCGAGCAAAGGTATAGGTTCATCTTCAACATCAGAAATAAGCCGCAAAGCATTCATCTGGAACAACTCACGGGCCGAGACTGGAATGTCAACATTTGGAAAATGCAAACCTAAGTATGACGTCATGTGTTCCGCTTTGCTTTCTGCCTCTATTATCCCAACCCCATCGCGATCAAAACGATAGACCAAAACCCGTTCAAATCCAGTTAAATGGCGAATTTTTTCGACGAAAAACAACAATAAATTACGTAGATAAGTAACTTGCTGCATTTGCATCAAAGCATCTTCAAGAACCTCCTGAAAAGAGGCGATATTTTGTTTCGACTTAGCTTCAGTGGGTTCTAATTCAAGAATAAGAAGCTCTTCTATCTGATGCATAAGAGCAGAAAAACAACATTGCTTTCCTTGCACTTCAATTGCGAAATGATGCGTTTGAGGAGTATGAAATTGTTTATTTAGAATGGCCTCTAGATCAAGAATTTGCTGTTCAGAGAAAATGAAGTGTAGAGATTCTCCAAGTAACTTTTCTGCAGTTTGATCTAAATATGACGAGACATTTTGACTCACATGCTCAATCACAAAAGTTGTCGGATTAACAGCCAACAAAAAACCATGGGATTGTATTGCACCCGGAGTCCTCACTGGAAACCCCTCTGGATATCTGTCGAATAGTTCTTGTTGCTTAGCAGCTTGTGCCATGACAATAGTTTGTGACTAAAACAGCCATAAAATAGTTGGTCGTTTTTAAATATTTTTTTGCTCAATCAACTCAATCAAGGTTAATTGAATTCCTCATAAGCTTACTGCGACCTCTCATATCCTCTCTAGAAATGCTTATAAAAAAAGGGACAATAAAGCCCCTAATATCTATTAATTAAATTTAAATTGTTGAATAACCAGGATATTGAGTGAGAGTTTACTCTTCAACTGCGCTAACAAACTCTTCTTCAACCTCAACAGTATCAGCCGCAGCTTCCTGTTCTTCAACAGTGAGACCAGCCGCTTCAGCAAGCAACTTCTGGCGGTACTTCTCAGCCATTTCCTCAGCCTTCTCAAACACAAGCTCGCGATTCTTGAGCATATCACCAGGTTCAGGCTCAAGCTGCTTCGTAGAAAGGGAAATACGACCACGCTCAGCATCAAGATCAATGATCATTACCTTCAGCTCGTCATTCACCTGAAAGACGCTGTGAGGTGTATCGATATGATCATGAGAGATTTCAGAAATGTGGAGCAGACCGCTAACACCACCGATGTCAATAAATGCACCATAGGGCTTAATACCGCGGACGGAACCAACAACAACTTCACCAACTTCCAGGCCATTCATCTTACGCTCAACAAGCGCACGACGATGACTAAGGACGAGGCGGTTACGATCTTCATCAACCTCTAGGAACTTGAGAGGAAGTTCTTGACCAACCAAGTCTTCTTTTGCTTGGCGAGTGCTGATGTGAGAACCGGGGATAAAGCCGCGTAGACCTTCGATGCGAACTAACGCACCACCACGGTTTGTCGCGAAAACAAGGGAGCGAACGGTTGCATCTTCTGCCTGAAGCTGGCGAACACGTTCCCAAGCACGCATGTACTCGATACGACGAATGGAGAGCGTCAACTGACCATCTTCATTTTCATCGGTAAGGATAAAAAATTCGCGTGTTTCTTCCGCCTGTAAAACTTCATCGGGAGCATCAACACGGTTGATGGACATCTCCTGAATAGGAATATATGCTGCTGTTTTTGCACCAATGTCAATCAGTGCGCCTCTAGGCTCCATACTGAACACTGTACCGGGAACAATATCCCCAGGACTAAAGTGGTAATCGTACTTATCTAAAAGCGCGGCAAAATCTTCGTGGGTAAAACCAATATCTACTGTAGTTGTGTTCTGACTGACCATGTGTGTTCTATTCCTAGTGTTTAATCTCCTAAACTGTTTGTTGCTTGCCTCTTTTGATGATGGGTGGTGATTTTTTTTGATTCTCGCTACTCTATTGGGAACAGAGCCAAATCAAATCATCATGCCAACGCGCCAGAGGAATAGTTAAGGGATGGGAAAGCATCTCCTTCACCAGCGTGGGTAAATTACAGGGAATGGCGATCGCAGTTAGGAGTGCGGTGCATCGTAATTTACAGCAGCAAAAATGAGTCGTACTACGTTATAAATCGAAGTATGACCATCATCGATATCTTAAAATGACAAAAAGTAAATATATCTAAGATACAGGATACCAATAGTATCTCAAAAAACGGTTGAGATACAAATTTAAATCGCAGTATTTTTTCACGATGTAATGAAATCAATAAATAACAGCTTCGCAGTTACTTACTAGTCGGGGAAGCCAGGATTGTTTTCTTAGATGGGGACTTTTCTTTAGAGACAATATTATTATTTCCTTCTTCTTCAGCATCCTGCAACCACTCACTCGCTTCTTTAGCGGTATCTTGCAAATGATTGAGAGTATTGATAAAGTCATCAACGTCTTGGAATTGACGATATACCGATGCAAAACGCACGTAGGCAACCTCACTCTCTTGACGCAATCGATGCAATACAAGCTCACCAATTTTATCAGTGGAAATGCTGCGCTTCGGGCTCTGTTGGAGCTGGGTTTCGATTTCTTCGGTTATTGTTTCAATAATGCTTGGGGAGACTGCCGTCTTTTCACAAGCCCGTGCCATACCACGGATAAGTTTAGAACGATCAAAGGTTTCGCTTTGCCCATTGCGTTTAACGACTGAGATCGGAACAAATTCAATCCGTTCGTAAGTAGTGAAGCGGTGTTTACAGCTTAGGCATTCACGACGACGGCGAATGCTACGCCCAGCTCCTGTCGCTCTTGATTCGAGGACACGACTATCAGTATGGTCACAATAGGGGCAATGCATAATATCGAAACAGTTTATTTAATAAACTCTCAAATGTGTGTGATTGCGGGATATATGTGTTTACCACAAAACCCTAAATCAAGATCCCCGTTACGGTCTCGGCACTGCTCGGAGCTTGATTTAGGAAAAGCAATCTAAAAAGGTTCTTTTTACTTTTTTATTTTTCGATGCGAGGGGGCTCACGGAAGGCGATCGCAAAGAAAAGGACGGACAAGGACATCGCCAAGACGAGAATGTAAGCTACACTATCCATTTTTATTAACCAAAATATTCTGAACTTTGCTATAACTTTAACATTTTTTCGTTGAAATGAAATTGGGTGCGATTGAGATTAGCCCCTTTTCTGAAATTGTTTGAATTTTGTTTTGTTTTGTCTTCTGAAATGGAAAGCTAGGGTTGACTAAAAAAGGCGGTAAGTGTTCTGCTGGGAGACTTCGAGAAGAACTGTAATTTATCGATGGAGAGCAGAAATGGTAGATATTCGACAGTATCAAGTAACAGCAGAAGCACAGGGACAAAGACTCGATCAATGGTTGTCGCTGCAATTAGATGATCTCTCACGATCTCGTATCCAAAAGCTTATTGGTCAGGGTCAAGTTGCTATTAACGAAAAGGTATGTACGACTAAAAAATATAAGTTGAGTGGGGGTGATCGCCTGCAGGTGACAATTCCAGCACCAGTGAGTTTAGAGCTCCAACCGGAAGCGATGGATCTAGATATTCTGTTCGAGGATGACCATTTTCTGATCGTCAATAAGGCAGCAAATGTAGTAGTGCACCCAGCTCCAGGTCATTACACAGGCACATTAGTCCATGGTTTGCTTGCCCATTGTGGCGATCGCCTCGCAGGGATTGGTGGAGTACAACGGCCAGGAATTGTACATCGATTGGACAAGGATACGACCGGGGCGATCGCTATCGCCAAAACAGATCAAGCTCACCAACATTTACAGGCACAGATTAAAGCAAAAACCGCACGACGAGAATATTTAGGTGTTGTTTACGGTTGTCCGCAGCAACCAGCTGGCATCGTTGAAGCTCCTATCGATCGTCACAAAATCGATCGAAAAAAGATGGCGGTCATCGAGTCTGGTCGTCCGGCGCTTACCCGTTGGGAATTACAGGAAAGACTGGGTAATTATTCGCTGCTTTATTATCGTCTGGAAACAGGGCGAACCCATCAAATTCGGGTACACAGTGCCCATATGGGACATCCGATTGTCGGTGATCCGCTCTATTCCAGCAATCGTACTCTCAAAGTAAACTTAACCGGTCAAGCTCTCCACGCCCGTAAGTTAATTGTTGAACATCCGATAACTGGTGAAATAATCGAAGCGATCGCCCCATTACCTCCAGAATTTGAGAAGTTATTAAAAGTTTTGCGGCAGCGCTGCTAGCGCAGGGACTTCTACCTGAAAAATTGTCCCGGTTGGTTGATTATCCACCACAGAAATTTCACCACCATGAGCTTCGACCACCATTTTGCAAAACGTTAGACCCAAGCCCGTTTGCGGCAAATTAAATGGTTTCTGATCAATACTATATTTTTGGAAAATTGAGTCTTTCTTCTCATTCGGGATGCCTTGTCCCCAGTCTTTTACTGCAAATCTCAAGAGCGCATTGCCAGACACAGGTTCGATTGTCGAGGTGAGTGCAATCTCAATTGCGGTTTGAAACGGCGAAAATTTAAGGGCATTTGTCAATAAATTATTTAAGACCCGCGCCAACAAAGGGCGATCGCCTGTAAAAGTCTCTAGTAAACCATCAGCAAACACAATTTGAATCTCAACTTTCCTTGATCTCGCCAGATCCTGAAAATCAGCAACAACATCTTCCACCCACTCTCGGACTACAAAACATTGTTTCTGCAACGTCAAAGATCCAGCTTCCGCTCTGCCATAGGTCAAAAAATCATTCCGAAGACCATCTAGAACTCTAGCTGCCCGGCGAATGCGCGTTAGGCCCTGCGCCACCTTTTCTGGCAATTCCATGCGATTTAGGATTTCTGTTTGCAGTAAAAGCGTCGTAATTGGGTTAGTGAAATCATGGACAACCATATCCGTCAGATCGTTTCTTAACTGACGCGAATTTTTGAGCGCATCATACTGAAATTTAATGCGCAGCATCGAAATCACTCTAGCTCGCAGCTCGACCTTATTAATGGGCTTCGCAAGGAAATCATCAGCTCCGCTCGCCAGACAATCTGCCAAATAATCAGAACCCAAAGCAGTAATCATAATGACTGGAATATGCTGCCATTGTGGATTTTTTCGTACATGTCGGCAGAAGCCAAAACCATCCATCACCGGCATCATCGCATCAATAAGGATCAGATCTGGTAGATGTTTTTCCAGTCTCGCCAAAGCATTTTGGGCAGAGCCAACATAACTCAGTTGATAGTCTTCAGTAAATAAAAACCCTTCAATGACATCGAAGTTATCGGGTTCATCATCAACAATCAGAATATGTGGAGTTCTAGGAAAAGCAGGATAACTCATGGTCGTAGATTGGACGGCTCATGATTTCACAGCATTTCAGATTGACATAGACAATCTGAAATGCCGCTTTTTTTTCGGAGGAGGCCGTCGCAATAATAGTGATTAAAAAGCGCTTGAGATGCTTTGTCCTAATGAGGTGAGATTGTGCTCATTTCAATGGACAATGCAGAGACATGGCGAGTAGAAAATTGCGCAAAGCGATCAGTCATCGAAGGTAAAAAGAATGGCTATTTAATCAATGGAGCTTCGTATAAATCCGCTATAGATAAGAGTTTATGTAGGAAGATGAATATATCTAGTCTTCTTATTCGAGTTGGTGTTTAGCACAAAAAATCTCTGCCTGCACAAAAGAAACTGTTGTAGAGGTTAATAACGTTCAATCTCTGGTAGATAAATATTGAATGTAATTGCCCTAATTATATCTGAGGGTTTGAGGGACTTGTAAGCTTGAATATAGTTAGATGAAGATCTTTGCGTTTTATTGAGCCTTGTGGAGGATCAGCATAATGCTCGACTGGTTTCTTTCAATTTTTCTAGAGGCGCAATGTCCGCTCTGTCAACGTGTGGCCAAGGGAGATCTGGTCTGTAGGGATTGCGATCGCCAACTGCATCAATGCAAACTACCTAATCCAAAACTCTATTGGCAAGATTCATTGCCTTTATTTGTGTGGGGCAAGTATGACGATATTTTGAAACGGGCGATCGCCACCATGAAATATCAGAATCAACCTTTACTGGGTGCATGGCTTGGAGAACAACTCGCCCAAACTTGGCAACGCTCTTTTGCTGATTCTCAAAAGCTAACGGTCATCCCAATTCCAATGCACCCTCAGAAATATAAGGAACGAGGTTTTAATCAGGCAGCCCTGATCGCAAAACGCTTTGCACAGCTCAATAGATTTCGTTATGTCTCCCATGCTCTCAAACGGACGAAAGCAACAAAAGCACTCTTTAATCTAAATCTCTCAGAGCGGCAACAAGAAATTCGGCAAGCATTTTCGATTAATCCCAAGACTCTTCCACAATTAAAGCGGCAACGCGTTTTGTTGCTTGATGATATTTATACATCTGGTACAACAGCCCAAGAAGTAGCTCGCACTCTCACTCAAAAAGGAATTTCCGTGATGGGCATTGCGGCGATCGCCACCCCGAAAAAACAACATCCAGTCAAGCCCATCCCAAAGACTTCCCGATGACAATAACCGAGCCATTCGCCAAAATCTCCGCAATTAAGCGACTTTAGTCCTGAAATCCCATAATCTTCACCGCAATCAAGCTTTAAACCCAGAGAAACCCCTTTTCTGACCCAAAGCTATCGTTTAATGAACCTAGCGAGTAAATTACGAGGAAATTCCCCAACAACGGTAAAATATGGTTTGATGATGCAAGCCTCATAATGCAGCTTAAGCTCCATGATTTCTAGTAACGACTTTCGTAGTGGTACATCCATTGAATTAGACGGAAACGTCTGGCGTGTTGTTGAATTCCTCCACGTAAAGCCAGGGAAAGGTTCTGCCTTCGTACGAACTAAACTCAAGAATGCCCAAACCGGTAGCGTTGTTGAAAAAACGTTCCGTGCTGGAGAGACAGTTCCCCAAGCGATTTTGGATAAGCGTACAATGCAGCACACTTATAAAGATTCGGATCAGTACGTTTTCATGGACATGGAGACCTACGAAGAAGTTCGCCTAAACGAAAAACAAATTGGCGATCGCGTTAAATATCTCTTCGAAGAAATGGAAGTTAATGTCCTTTTCTGGAATGAGCAAGTCATCGACGTTGAACTGCCCAACACTGTCGTTCTAGAAGTCACCGAAACCGATCCTGGTGTGAAAGGAGATACTGCCACTGGTGGCACGAAACCAGCAATCGTTTCAACTGGTGCACAAGTTAATGTTCCCCTCTTTATTTCCATTGGAGAGAAAATCAAAATTGACACCCGTGAAGATAAGTATCTAGGTCGCGAAAACTAAAGAAGATAAGATCTTCGCTCTACCATCACAGCTGATGGTTCTAACCCCAGAAAGATTATCAGGGGAATCAGAAATGAGGAAACTTCAGCTAGTCTGAACTTTCCATTGCTGTTCATAATCATCGAGAGGAATAAATCGTTCTGTGGCTATCAATTTACAAGAAATTCAGGAGCTGCTAAATGCTATCGGGCAAACTAATGTCACTGAGTTTGAACTCAAAACCGATGACTTTGAGCTGCGTGTGAGTAAAGGAACAGTGGTGGCTGCTCCCACCATCATTCCTCAGGATATGACTACAGCGATGCCGGTGATCGCCCCAACACCTGTGGCGATTCCTACAGCCGCTCCGGCTCCAGCTCCTACACCCGAAGCTCTTGCTAATTCGGGCATTGATGAGAAATGGATCGCTGTGACTTCTCCTATGGTTGGCACGTTTTATCGCGCTCCTGCTCCCGGTGAGGATTCGTTTGTATCCATTGGCGAACACGTTGGTCTCGGCGATACGGTGTGCATTATTGAAGCGATGAAGCTCATGAACGAAATCGAATCTGAGGTGAGCGGTAAAGTCGTGAGAATTGAAGTTGAAGATGGTGAACCCATCGAGTTTGGTCAAACTTTGATGTTGATCGAGCCTGCTTGATATTCAAATCTTCATGATGGCAAAGATAAATATTCCTGAGTGTGATGCATCAAGATAATTCTTGCGGTGAATTTTAAAGGGTGAGGGAATTTACCAGTGGCGATCGCCCCTTGCGCTAAAATTTATTGCTAACCTAGCAAGACAGGGTTGGTTCAATCCAAACTCTGCAAACATTGCTTATACATTCCCTAGATATTCAGTTAACCGCGATCCTATGACTTCCTACTCCACTTTTTCTGCCAGAGCCGAAATGAGTGAACTACGCCGCCTCAAAACATTACTGCCCCCTGAGCTGCAAAGTTGGGTAATGGTTGAGGGAACAACGGAAGTGAACCCGCCTCTGATCCGTTCCGAAGAACTGGGGAAAGATGATATCGAAATACAGATCGATCTCGCGAAGTGGGAGAATTTGGCGATCGATCAACGTAATCTAATTTTTTGGCATGAAGTCGCAAAAGTTCAGAACGACACGATTCCCCGCGAAGGTTGGGAAATGGCAGCTTTAGCAATTGGTCTGGGTGGAGCAGTCGGTGAGCTGTGGGTACAGGATGGTCTGCTCTTAATTTTGGCCTTGGCACTTTGTGGTTTTTCTGGCTATCGCCTCTGGCAAAAAAATAGTGGTGAAAAACGGATGACAGTAGCCATTGAAGCTGATGAACAAGCCATTCGACTGGCAACCCGCTTTGGCTACACTTTGCCGAATGCTTATAAAAGTTTGGGTAGCGCGCTCAAGACATTGATCGAGCAAACGCCAAATCGTCGCAAGCGTAAAGACTTTGAAACCAGATTACAGTTTTTGCGAAAGAGTGCATCGAAAGCAAAGTCTCAAATGGAAGATCAAAAAATGCGCCGTCCAAAAATGAGCTAGGATTGCGGCGATCGCCACACATCAGAGATTTATTTAAAAAATTCAGTACCAAACAAACAACCTATTTAACGTGAGTTCTGGATAAGGAAAGAAAAGGAGAAAGCCCATATCGTGGAAGTTGTAACGAATCCACGGCTTTCTCCCATGTCCAGTCTAGAGGCTCTGTTTTGCCATGTTGATGATTTCTGTCGAATCTTTGAACCCTTATGGCATCAAGCGTTACTCAGCTCTGGCAAAAAATACCGTCGCCGTCAGAGAAGCCTCAGTCTGAGTGAGGTGATGACTATTCTCATTGCTTTCCATCAATCTCACTATCGAAATTTCAAGCATTTCTATCTCATCAAGGTGAAATGCGATTGGCAACAAGAGTTTCCTCTAGCTGTGAGCTATCAACGCTTTGTGACATGGATACCTTCGAGCTTGATTCCTCTCTGTAACGTGAGTTCGGGATAAGAAAGAAAAAGGAGAAAGTGCATATTGTGGAAGCTGATAACCAGTCCACCACTTTCTCCCATGACCAGTCTAGAACCTTTGTTCTGTTCCATTGATGATTTCTGCCAAGTCTTTGAACCTCAATGGCAACAACAATTACTGGTCTCAAAACAAAGACAGCGGCGTCGCCCCAGAAGCCTTAGTCTCAGTGAGATAATGACGATACTGATTGCTTTTGATCAATCTCATTATCGTCACTTCAAGTATTTCTATCTCATCAATGTGCGTCATCACTGGCGACGAGCCTTTCCTAGAGCCGTGAGTTACCAACGTTTTGTGGAGTGGATGCCTTCAACATTAGTACCGCTGTGCATCTATTTGCGTCACTGTTATGGCCAATGCACAGGCATCAGCTTTATTGATGCCACCAGTATCAAGGTTTGCCACAATCGCTGCATCGTGAAAGTCACACCCGGCAACACCGATGATAGAAAGCCGGTAGTGGAGCTTTTGAAAGAGTTATCGGGAAAAGTCTTTGCCGATAAAGGTTACGTCTCTCAACCTCTGGCACAGTATTTACAAGAAGAATATGATGTGAGGCTTCTATAGCAGGCAAGGAGTGGGTTAAGACAGAATAGGATAGAAGCAATAAACATAGATGCCATGCCTGCTCCCCATAGTCTTGATTTACGCCTAAAAGCTGTTGCCGCCTTCGATAAAGGTGAACGAAAAAGTGATATCTGTCGCTTCTTTGGTATTAGCCGAAATACGCTAGACCTGTGGCTGAAACGACGAGAGAAAATCGGTTCAGTCGCTCCGAAGACAGATTACCGTCGAGGCCCTCAACCGAAGATTAATGATCTAGATGCTTTTCGTGCTTTTGCAGAGAAATATGGGCATCTAACCCAGAAGGAAATGGCGGAGAAATGGCCAGAGTCTATTAGTGATGCATCCAGACGTGAAGCTCTACGGAAAATTGAATTTACTCGAAAAAAAAGACCTATCGATATCAAGAGAGAGATAAAGAATTAGAAAAAGCATTTGTGGCACAACTGAAGCAGTATGTCCAAGAACGACTCGTATATATCGATGAAAGTGGATTTGATAATACCTTAGATTATGGGTATGGCTACTGCCATAAGTCAGAGAGGTTTATCGCAGAGAAGTTAGGTCATCGTACAGAACGAGTTAGCGTGATTGGAGGATGGCGAGAGGGAGAGCAGATAGCACCGATGGTATTTGAGGGCTATGCCAACAGCGCCTTAGTTTGCCAATGGGTAGAGGATTGCTTAGTGCCAGAGTTGATTCCGGGTCAAATTATTATTCTGGATAATGCCAGTTTTCATCCAAAGGAAAGAATACAAACATTGGTGGCGAAGGCAGGATGTGAAGTGATATTTTTGCCACCCTACTCACCACACCTGAACAAGATAGAGAAGTTTTGGGGGAGGTTAAAGAAGGAGATAAGTAAGCTCATCAAGAAGACTGAGGATTTGTTCGATGCCATCAGAATAGCCTTCTGTTCTATGTCCTAACCTTCTCCTTCGCTGCTATAGCTAAGCCTCACATCATATTCTTCTTGTAAATACTGTGCCAGAGGTTGAGAGACGTAACCTTTATCGGCAAAGACTTTTCCCGATAACTCTTTCAAAAGCTCCACTACCGGCTTTCTATCATTGGTGTTGCCAGGCGTGATTTTAACATTGAGTAATTCGCCACAGTCATTGATGACCAGATGTAGTTTGAAGCCAAAGAACCAACCCACAGAGGTTTTACCTCGAGCAGCATGACCTTCAAAAACGCGATGTTGAGAGATGCGGCGATTGTGACAAACCTTGATACTGGTGGCATCAATGAAACTGATTCCTATGCATTGACCATAACAGTGACGCAAATAGACACACAGCGGTACTAATGTTGAAGGCATCCACTCCACAAAACGTTGGTCACTCACGGCTCTGGGAAAAGCTCCTCGCCAGTGATGACGCACATTGATGAGATAGAAATACTTGAAGTGACGATAGTGAGATTGATGAAATGCAATCAATATCGTCATTATCTCGCTGAGACTAAGGCTTCTAGGGCGACGTCGCCGCCGTTGTTTCGAGGCCAGTAATTGTTGTTGCCATTGAGGTTCAAAGACTTGGCAGAAATCATCAATGGAACAAAACAAAGGTTCTAGACTGGTCATGGGAGAAAGTGGTGGATTGCTTATTAACTTCCACAATATGCACTTTCTCCTTTTTCTTCCTTATCCCGAACTCACGTTAAATACAATCTCTTCGGCTAAATTTCAAAGAAAATCCTCCCTAAATTTAGGGAGGAATAAGCATTCTATTTTCTTGGGTTCAAATATTTAGATTAAACGGCATTTAATGCTTGGGAAAGGCGATCGCCATCCCAACCTTTCTGGTGGAGAAGTACCCAAGATTGCATTAAATCGGGCCCTTGCAACTTACCCATTAGACCTGCACGAAGAGATTTCATTACAAGGCCTTTTTTCACACCGTGGACTTTAGTGACATCTTTGATAATCGCTTTGCAACCAGCGACATCTAGCTCGTCAGTTTCTTTAAGTGCTTTCAAAACATCCTGCAATACCGTCACAACACCCTCAGTTTGGAGCTGCTTGGTTGCTTTCTCATCAAGTTCGATAGCATTACCAAACAACAATTCAGTTTCCTTCACGACATCAGTCAATCGCGTTAGACTCGGCTGCACCAGTTCAGTCAAAGTCTCTAACCAGGAGCGATCGCCTAAATATTCACCGTGCCCAGCTTCTTCAAGGTAGGGAATCAAAGCATCAGTCAGCTCAGCACCAGGCATCTCGTGGAGGTATTGGGAATTAATCCAGTCAAGTTTATCCCAATCAAATTTTGCACCAGCTTTATTCACACGGTCGAGAGAAAACTGCTTGGCAGCCTCATCCAACGTAAAAATTTCCTGAGTAGAATCAGGTGCAGTCCAGCCGAGTAAAGTCATGTAGTTCGACAAAGCCGGAGCAGTGAAACCCATCTTTCGGAAATCATCCACTGACGTTACACCATCACGCTTCGATAGCTTGCGGCCTTCTTGATTAAGAATGAGCGGCGTATGGGCAAATTGAGGCACTTTTGCGCCAAGCGCTTCATACAAAAGAATTTGTTTTGCGGTATTGGCAATATGATCTTCACCACGAATGACGTGAGAAATTTGCATATCCACATCGTCTACCACAACAGCAAGATTATAGAGAGGCTGGCCAAAAGCTTCGTCTCCTTCGGGTGTTCTTGCAATCACCATGTCGCCACCGAGATCACTGCCTTGCCAAGACATATTGCCGCGGACTAAATCCTTCCAAATAATTTGTTGGCCATCATCAATTTTGAAACGAATCACAGAAGTACGACCTTCTGTCTCAAAAGCAGTTCTCTCTTCATCAGTGAGATTGCGGTGGCGGTTATCGTAGCGAGGGGCTTGATTATTCGCTTTTTGTGTTTCTCGCATTGCATCGAGTTCTTCGGGAGTGCAATAGCAACGGTATGCCAAGCCTTTATCTAGGAGGGTTTGGATAGCGGCTTTGTATTGATCGAGGCGTTGGGTTTGGAAGAATGGGCCTTCATCCCAAGTCATGCCCAGCCACTCAAGACCGGATTTAATATTTTCGGTATATTCGGGGCGCGATCGCTCGGTATCAGTATCTTCAACGCGGAGAATAAAAGTACCGCCTTGGTTGCGGGCAAAGAGCCAATTAAATACGGCAGTTCTGGCAGTACCAATATGGAGGTTACCAGTGGGGCTAGGGGCAATACGAACGCGAACGGTCACAGAGTTAATCCTTTTGTATAAGTTTTTAGTTTAGGTTTAATATTTTCCCATTGTCTTTCAGGAAATTGAAGTAACAACAAAAAAACATCGCCTTACAAGAAGACGATGTGGGAAATTGAGTTTACTGTCAGAAATCACGAGATTGAAGATTTAGCTAACAACTTCAAGCTCATGTTCTGCGAAGTTATTAGTGTTGAGACCACTGGGGTTACCGCTGAAACCGGTGTAGTTTACTTTGTCGAAGCGAACAATAACAGGATAGATGATGCCGCTCTTATCAACGCTGGCAACTGTACCAACGTCTTTGTACCAGTAGGACTCTTTACGGAGAATGCGAACTTTAGCACCGCGTGCAATTGCCATTCTATTTTTCCTCTAAAACGAATACTAAAAAAGTAATTAGACTTATGAAATAAGCGTACTATCGCAGAGTAGATTTCTGTAACACAGTGAGTTTAAGTTTTATTGCGAATCTTGCCAGCGCAGACGTACAAAGTGACTCTGATTGCCAGTCCAATCGGTGCTTTCTTCGATTTCTTCAATGGCGAGATTAAAAGGAATTGCGGTGGTGAGATATCTCTGGGCATATCGGCCAACCTCTGGGGCGATCGCCATGGCAGTGGCAGCGGCAGTGCCCATCCCAACAAGCTGAGAAATCGGATCTTTGGGCAGAAGCCATGAGGCTCCAGCAGCTAAGCCAGCGGTTAAAAACATTGTTACAGAAAAGTTTGTGCCACAGCGGGGATGTACGGCTAAATTCCCTTCGCCAGACCGGAGGCGATCGCCCGCATTCGCGACAGCTCGATAGAGATCCGTTTTGTCCACCGCGCCATAAAGATAAAACCCCTTTTCAGTAGACATCCCACCGAGTTCGGCATAGCCTCGCCGCCATTCTGCGGGAAATTGCTCAGCAATCTCCGTCAACATCCACACTGTGCCATGTTCGAGAGCATGGACTTGACGTACCACCAAAGCTTCCCGTAATCCTGGCACAAAATTGAGCTGGGCAATTAGCTCTTGATCTAATGTTTGCTGCGGCACAAACCAACCTTCATCCCAAAACGGCTCATTCACTGTCGTCATAATCTGTAGTCCTCTGTCTGAAGCTTCAGAGGCCATTTAGCTAGCGTTTCTATTCTAGCGACTACGACCCGATGCCAAGTTGTCCTGCCAAACTGGGGCTCAGAGGAATGAGGGTGATCAACATAAATAACAATGCTACTAAACCAAGAATTGCTCGACCATCGTCTGGTTCTAGCAATTCATTCAGACTAGGACGTTCAGCATCACGCTGGAGAAACGCAATAATCAGCGCCCAATACAAGGGAATGGGATTGGAGGGATTAAATAACGCGACCAAACCTAAAACGACAAGAGTTGCGAGGGTTGTACGTCGTGCCGTTTTACGGCCATAAATCGCCTGAATGACTCGACCACCGTCTAGGCAACCAGCAGGCATTAGGTTTAAGGCACTGATCACCAAACCGAGCCACCCCAAAATAGTGAGGGGATGGATAGCGACAACGGCTTCTTGAATGGCATCACCCATAAAGAGACGGGCAAGGGTTCCCACAAGGATTGAGCCTTGGAAAAATTGGCTCGGAATTTGGAAAAGGCTATTTGGTTGGGATAGGGCAAAACCGCTCACCAACATCAAGATAGAGAGTAATCCTCCTGCAATTGGTCCGGCGATCGCAATGTCAAAGAGGGCAGTGCGAGTGGGTAATAGAGATTCAAAACGAGTAATTGAACCGAATGCACCAATTTGCCAATTTGGAAGGAAAAAAGGAACGCTGAGCTTCACATCATATTTTTTGCTGACGACCCAGTGGGCAATTTCATGGGCACCAAGAACCACCCATAACCCCAAGCTCAGAGGTAATACTTCTTTGTAGCGGGAAATATTACTAGACAAATCAAAGCCCTGTAAAATGCCGAGGGCTTCAAGGGTCGTGGCGAGGGCGGCGAGTAAGAGAACTAAGGCTAAATTTTTCTGGACAAGAGTGGTCGTTTTCGGATCATTGGTACTGGGTAAAACAATCACAACGGGTCTATTTTCAGGATCCTCCACTAAAAATAAACGGTATTTATCTCCAAGGCGATCGCCTAATTTTGTTGTTAGTTTCTGGTGGGTTAACTCCGGATCTCCACGTAAGTTCCCTTTAAAAATCGCGCCATCTTGGTAGGGAATAGACTCCGTAGAGAAAAAAGTGTCAATCCCAAAAATCCCCTTAATAGCCTGCAAATCTTCGGCATCGATAGGATCAATCATCGGCTCAGAAGTATCATTCGCAGCGGAATTTGGTGCAGTCTCCTGAGTTGATTCGTTCTGGCGGTTTTCTTCTTCCTGAATGCGGGCGATCGCCTTTTGTTTAAGCTCTTCAGCTTGTCCTGCTTCTCGCCGCAAATTACCGAGGTACATATACATACCTGCCGACGAGACCAACAGCATTAATACCCCAAGCACACTGAGACTAATACCAAGCAGTACACAGCTGATAAAGACGAGCCATGGCATTGTCACTGTGAGGGATTGCCCCCAAGCGAGTAGGCCAACACGACCTTGTTTCTGTGATCGCTGATATCCCCACAAAACCATGCCAAACGTTGTGACCGCTAAAAAGATTAGTGCAGAGGTTTCCGGAGAAAAAACCATAATGTGTTGTTAAATATCTGTTTTTTATGTTCTACATATTCTAAGGGGATTTGAAGCTAAAGGTTTTCCGGTGGCGATCGCCCAATCACTGAAACTCAGGTTATTACTTTGCCGCATCACATCCTAATCCGACAACAAATCCAGCTGTGTCGTTTGAGGTTTGACTCCATCTATCAAGCCTAAATGTTTGCGTGCATTCACCGTCACAACCCGTCCCCTCGGCGTACGATTTAGAAATCCAATTTGTAGAAGGTAAGGTTCGTAAACTTCTTCAATAGTTTTGCTGTCTTCTCCAGTTGCAGCAGCGATCGCCTCCACACCCACAGGGCCACCGCCAAAATGACTCACCATCGTTTCGAGAATTAGACGGTCTGTCCAATCCAAACCCAACGGATCAACGTTATACAAATCCATGGCCGTGGCAGCCACCTCTTGATTAATCTCATCAAACCCTTTCACTTGGGCATAATCCCGGATGCGTCGTAACAATCGGTTCGCAATCCTTGGCGTTCCCCGCGCCCGTCTCGCAATGGCGATCGCCCCCTCTTCAGTGACAGGCTGTCCAAGAATTTTGGAACTTCGGTGCACAATAGCAACCAGCTCATCCACTTCGTAAAATCGTAGCCGTTGAATCAAACCAAACCGATCTCGCAGCGGTGACGTTAAAGAACCAACTTTTGTCGTCGCGCCGATGAGCGTAAAGGGTTTCAGAGGAATACTCCGAGTTCTCGCACTGACCCCTTTTCCAATCGTGATATCGAGCCGACTATCTTCCATCGCCGGATAAAGCAATTCTTCCGCCATACGGTTCAGTCGATGGATTTCGTCGATAAACAAAATATCGCCTGCCTCTAGCCCCACCAAAAGTCCACTAATATCGCGAGGACGTTCCAAAGCTGGAGCTGCCGTAATTTTGCATTTGACTCCCATTTCCGCCGCCAAAATCAACGACATTGTGGTTTTCCCTAACCCCGGTGGCCCATAGAGCAGCATATGATCTAGCGGTTCTTGACGGGATTTCGCCGCGGCGATTGCAATGCCCAAAACCTCCTTTAAATCCTTTTGCCCCAGATAATCTGCCAAAGTTTGGGGACGAATACGATCTTCAGACGTAGAGTGATCTGTCTCATTCGGTAAAGCTTGGCTATTAGTGAGCGGGTCACGCCCTGAACTACGGGTTGTTTTTTCCTGTTTTGGCGGTGTATTACCTTGGCTTCGTTTAATCGCCATTGCTTGCAAAATAAAACATCTGTTCTTCTATCCTATGCTGAATTTTCTCTGGGGCGATCGCCTAATACGGAGACCAAAAGACATAACATCATCATTTGTGCGACAAATCACCTAAGGAAGATTGCAGCTTTAGGTAGAATAATGAGCAATTCACCCAGGGTGTCATAAGCCTATAACGCTTTTCTTTCTGATCACCGTAAACGAACAATTCGAGGACAACAATATTCATGAAAGCCATGATTCTGGCAGCGGGCAGGGGCACAAGGGTACGCCCCATCACCTATACCATCCCCAAGCCTCTGATTCCAATTTTGCAGAAACCAGTAATGGAATTTTTACTGGATCTTCTCGCCGAACATGGCTTCGACCAAATTATGGTGAATGTCAGCCACCTCGCCCACGAAATTGAAGGCTATTTCAAGGATGGGCAGCGCTATGGCGTTAACCTTGCCTATTCCTTTGAGGGCAGTATCGAAGATGGTGAGCTAAAAGGAGATGCCCTTGGTTCTGCAGGTGGTATCCGAAAGATTCAGGACTTCAATCCCTTTTTTGACGATACTTTTATCGTGATGTGCGGGGATGCTTTAATCGACCTTGACCTCACTGAAGCAGTAAAATGGCACCGCGAAAAAGGGGCGATCGCCACAATTGTGACCAAATCTGTCCCTCTCGAAGATGTGCCAAGCTATGGCGTTGTGGTCACCGATGACGAAGGTCGGATCGAAAGCTTCCAAGAAAAACCTTCCGTCGAAGAAGCCCTCAGCAATAAGATCAACACTGGCATCTATATCTTTGAACCCGAAGTAATCGACTATATCCCACCCAATTGCGAATTTGATATTGGTGGCGAACTCTTCCCGAAACTGGTTGAAGCAAAGGCTCCATTTTTCGCCCTTGATATGGACTTTGAATGGGTAGATATCGGTAAAGTCCCTGATTATTGGCAAGCGATTCAAGATGTGTTGCAGGGCAAAGTCAAAAATGTTGGTATTCCTGGTATCGAAGTGAAACCAGGTGTTTACACAGGCTTAAACGTTGCAGTGAACTGGGACAAGGTCGAAATCGAAGGCCCTGTTTATATTGGTGGCATGACCCGCATTGAAGATGGTGCAAAAATTGTTGGCCCTACCATGATTGGCCCCAGCTGCTGGATTTGTTCTGGAGCAACAGTCGATAGTAGCGTGATTTTTGAATATTCCCGCCTTGGTTCTGGGGTCAGAATCAAAGACAAGCTGGTATTTGGTCGCTATTGCGTCGATAAAACAGGGGCAACTATTGATCTTCAAGAAACAGCTCTCGACTGGTGGATTACCGATGCCCGCCATGCAAACCCGCCAGAAGCACCAATCGACGCAAATCCTCATGTTGCAGAAAGTCTAGAGCTCGAAGAATTTCTCAACGCCGCAGCGGTTGAATAGAGACAGATTACTTTGTCATCATCATTAAATGGAGCTTCAGCTAGAGGCTCCTTTTTGTTTGAGAAAAGTCACAACTGCGTCGCATTTATTAAATTGCGCAATTTTTAGTGCTGTATCACCGCGTTGATTAGTGGCATTAAGATCAAGCTCTGACACACGGTCGAGCAGCAATGCAACAGCATCAATAAAGCCACGGTGAGCGGCCCACATCAATGGTGTTGCGCCAAAATCATCGCGGGCATTCACATCAGCTTCCGCAGCAATCAGGGTATTCATTAACCCTAAATTCCCTTTATCAGCGGCTTGCATCAATAAAGTTTTGCCTTTTGCCAATTTTTGATTCGGGTCAGCACCTCGATCAATCAGAATATTAATCAATTGTTCATATTGTTCTTTGATGGCAATAGTTAATGTCGTTTCACCATCATTGCTGAAGTTAATATCTGCGCCACGATCTAATAACTGCTGGGCGATCGCCTGATGATTTTGATAGGCAGCAATGAGGAGTGGCGTATCGCCTTGGTCATTCACAAGATCAACCTTTGCACCATTTTTCAACAAACAACTCACGATATCTCCATGACCTTCAAGGGTTGCCACATGCAGTGCTGTATCGCCAGCATCATCTTTCCCATTAATCGCAAGGGAACGAGACAGTAAAAATTGAACCAATTTTAAACTGCCAGACATCGCAGCCAGGGGCAATACATTTTCTGTTTCAGGGAAAGTTGCACCAGCAGCTAATAGCCTCTCGGCGATCGCCTCATCTCCTTGTTCAATTGCCAAAATCAGCGCCGTATCCCCGTCTAAATCACTAAAAGTAGCCTGCGCCCCCGCAGTTAAAAGCAGCTCGACAATCTCGATATTGCCAGTCATCGCAGCGTGCATTAATGGTGTGCGCCCATCACCACTGGGTAAATTCGGATTTGCACCAAACTCCAGCAACACCTCTAGACAGGCGATCGCCTGTTCTGACACAGCTAAAACTAATCCTCCATGACCTTGATAGGGATTAGCCCCTTTTTCGAGCAGTAACCTAACCACATCTGGATGTCGGCCTTGGATCGCTAAATTCAAAGCAGTATCTTGATCTTGATCGCTTTGATTAATTGTTGCCCCAGCCGCCAAGAGCTTTTCGACAATAGCTTTTGACCCTTTATAAGCGGCCACCATTAACGCCGTTGTACCGTCCTCATTCACTAAATTGACACTGGCTCCAACAGATAACAACTTGTCGACTACCCGCTCCTGCTGAGCCATAGCTGCCACCATCAGCGCGGTCAACCCATGACGACCCGGCAAATCAGGTGCTGCCCCAAACTCTAAACAGAGATTGACCAGATCCAAATTCCCCAGTTGACTCGCATACATCAACGGACTCGTGCGATCGCCATCTACACAGTTCACATCAGCCCCCTTCTCCAGCATCAACCGCACCGTGCCGATCTCCTGTTGTCGTATCGCTTGGCAAAATGCCAGATCAATTGGCAGACCCATAACCAGACTCCATAACTTCAGAAAACCTTATCTAAAACGATCGAAGCATAACCTTTCCCCATGACGCGACAATCAGCAATACATTGTTTTCATTTATGAAGGGGATGAGTTAACTTTTATAAAGATTCGCAACACTACTTGAGGAAAAATTTAACTCGATATGGCTATCCCAGAATCAGTTAAAGTCTGGTCACAATTTGCTCACCCCGCGATGATGTGGGTGCTCTTCGGACTGGCAATCTATGCAATGTATCTCGGTTTTCAGAGTCGTCGTACCCGTTCTGCAGAAAAAGAAGTCCGCAAAGAACTCATTAAAAAACAGTTTGGTTTCAAGCACCATCAGATCGGTGCAGCCCTGCTCGCATTTATGGTTCTCGGTACCATCGGCGGCATGACAGTTACTTATATCAACAACGATAAACTTTTTGTTGGTCCCCACTTAATTGTTGGTCTCGCAATGACCGGTATTATTGCGGTTTCAGCTTCTCTGACACCATTTATGCAGCGCGGCAACGAACTCGCACGCATCACCCATATCGGTCTTAATACAGCGCTCGTCGGCTTATTCGGCTGGCAAGCAATTTCTGGTATGGATATCGTCACCAAGATTATCGGTCGTATGTAAGCTTCGAGGTGTGCGGATTAGCAAAAGCCAGTCCGACCTCAAGCTAAAAGATAGCTAGGAATAGAACTACAACACAATACTTTGTGTAGGGGCATTGGTCTGATCAATGCCCTCTTTTTTTTGTGCTGATGTTGGTGCTGTATTAAAAGACTCTGATTGTTCTGGGCGACGCAGACAAGTAAAACAGCTAGCGCTTTTGGGGGGTTTGGGCAGGTTAAGGGTGCTATGAAAATCTTGCTGTACTTTAACAGTTAATCGCGGGGATACCTGGGCAACAATGCTTGATAGAAGGCGATCGCCTGCCGCTTGGAGAACTTTCTGGGGGAATTTGTAGATAAATTTTGGGAACTGCACTTTCACATTCAGATCGAGATTCCAATCGACTTGAGTAATAAGCTCAGGAATCGGGCGATCGCCAAATATTTTTGCCGCTTTGTCTAAATCATGAATCGTTGAATGCCAGGTCGTATCGCTGAGCAACATTTCCGCAGAATAATCGATGGCATAGCCAAGATTTGGCTCATCAGGAACCGGCACGTTGTACATCTTGTAGAGCGTTTCCACAGGTGGATCGAGCAGCACCGCAATCTTGGGCTCAACCTCGTATCCAAAATTCCCAAACTTACCAACCGTCAAAATGTATCCTTTTTCTGTAAAGGGTTCTACCTTCATCGGATGGGCACAACGATGAAACCACCCTTCATGACGATTGAGATACTCCGCAACGACATTCGTCTCGGCGTACATGAGCATGATGCCCTTAAAACGCGTCTGGAAAGACATCGGGGGCAAGGCTACACTATTCGGACTATCCGCAAACTGAGACGAAGATTCTGAAGCGTCCATAGACTCAAAAGACAAGGAATATGCTTGTTGTACCTAGAATCATGCCTACATTTCTGTAAAGTTGCATCCCAAGAAACACCAATTCATTATATTTAACAAGAGTTTATTTTGTAGTTTTGTAACGAAAGAGGCGATGAGATGAAAGTTTTAGTGGCTGGGGCAACGGGTGAAACAGGACGTCGTGTCGTCCAAACTCTACTGGACAAACAAATTTCGGTACGAGCGATGGTGCGGGATATCGACAAAGCAAAAGAGATTTTGCCTGAGGGCATTGAGTTGATAGAAGCAGATCTCCAGAAAAAATCAACTCTCGATGCGGCGATCGCCGATTGTGACTATGTGATTTCGGCGGCAGCTTCGCGACCTAGTTTAAATATTGCTGGATTTTATCAAGTGGATTATGTTGGCACAAAAAATCTTGTTGATGCGGCTGAGGCAAAAAGCGTAAAACAATTTATTCTTGTCACTTCACTCTGCGTCTCGAAATTCTTCCACCCACTCAATTTATTCGGCCTAGTATTGTTTTGGAAAAAGCAAGCAGAAGCTTATCTCATCGGTAGCTCGCTGAAACATACAATTGTCCGTCCCGGCGGCCTCAATACTGAGGCGATCGCCTCTGTCGTTCTTTCTGGTGCAGATACGGTATTTGAAGGACGTATTCCCCGCCAGCTCGTCGCCGAAATTTGTGTGGCGGCTCTGGATGATGCCAATACCTTTGATCAGATCATCGAAGCAGTTACCGATGAAGCCGCACCAGAAAAACCATACTCCGAGCTCTTCGAGGCGATCGCCTAAACAGATTTGCGACTTGGCAGGATTTTGCTCCTGCCGATACGCAACACTAGAGGCATAGGACATTTTGCGGATCCTTGATTATCGTAGAGATAGCAAAATAGGTAAAAATTCGGGGGGAGTTTTTTGGGTGCATCGAGTTGATTTATCCCATCCGGATTTGAGTGACCCCATCGCGGAAGCAATTTTTATGGAAGATCAGCCCCTTTTACTCGTCGACAACCCCCTCAGTGATCCGTTTAACATTGCCACTGCTGACTTTGAGGAACCCAGCCTCTCTTGGCACGACCTGCTCCACAAGCACAGCAAACTCCTCATGGCAGTGCTCGAACCAGGGTCTTTTGTCCTGCGAAAAATCAACCATGCCTTTGAAACTTTAACGGGGATTGATCAACAGCAACTGCCGCTTAAACATCAACATATTTGCATCTTTGATCTGCTCGAAGATGTGAGCGAAGAGTTTCCAGAACAACTTTACCGCCGACATCTGCTTCCACTCGTTTTGCGAGATGTGTATGGCATTTCCCACGATCGATGGCGCTTTCTCGATGAGCCCCTCGTCACAACTTTTAATCTCACCGACAGCGCAGATCCTCGCTACATCCAGTTTTGGTTGCGATCGCAGCACCTCCACGTCCAACGGATTAACAATGATATTGATGAGTTTGCTGACTTTGGCCTCCAGGATATTGCCCCTGAAGACATCGTTCTATACCCCGAATGGGAACAACGTCTCAATCTAGACAATTACAAAGTGACAGGAGAATGGCTCTGGGAAGGCTTGGATGTCACCAACCGCGAACTATTACAGCGTTTAATTGCATCCCTCGTTGATCGCGAATCTATTTTTGAGGAAGAGAAATTTCAGAGTCTCACCCACCAGATGAAATCGTTATTTCGATCCCATGGTGGCATTCTGTTAAGCGTCCAACACGAAAAGATCAAGCTCTATCGCATTAAAAATGGTCGCATTCGTCAAACGACTCTGGCCTCAATCCGCGCTCTCGACAACTCTCATTTTTTGCGGGCAGCCTCCCACAACCATGTGCTGAATGTGCCGGATTTAGCCTCCCATTGTGTGACTGATTTTGAGAAAAAGTTGGTCAGTCAAGGGATCAAATCAATGCTGCTCATTCCGTTGGTTTTAGCTTGTCAGCAGGAAAATAGTGACACGCAACAGCTCATGGGTATGGTGGCCATGCTGAGCGATCGCCGCAATAACTTTGACCATCTGGATATTAGCCACGGCCAAAAACTAATCCCAGCCCTCAGAACAGCCCTCAGAACAGCAAATCAACTCCCGTTTAATCACATTCACCCATCTGTAGAATGGCGGTTTAGGGAAGAGGCAGAACGACGCAGTTGGGGTTTAGCACCAGCCCCGATTATTTTTGAGAAAGTCTATCCGATGTATGGCATCTCAGATATTCGTGGCTCCTCACAAGAGCGAAACCTAGCAGTGCAGAAAGATTTGCTTGATCAATATGCTTTGGCGATCGCTGTGATTGAGGCGGTTCTAGAACAACACAACATTCAGTTTTTACAACAGCTTGAAGTTAACCTCACCGAAAAATCCCAGCGATTACAGGAAGGCATCCATGTCGAAGACGAAGTCACTGCCATCGAATATCTTCGGCAACACTTCGAAGTTTATTTTGACTATTTCCAAACTCTAAAAGGTCAAGTACCCCAGGCGATCGCCGACTACAAAACCGCCTGCGACAATTCCCATGACTCTGTCTGTGTGGCCCGTGAGCATTATGACTACATGATCCACGACATCACCAATCGCCTCCGCAAAGCCTGGGACTATTGGCAACAAAAAATGCAGGCGATTATCCCTCACTACTGTGATGTGGAAGTAACAGATGGCATTGACCATATGATTTACTGTGGCGCGGAGATTAACCCCAGCTTTTCTGCCTTTCATCTCCATGCACTGCGTTATGAACAAATTCGGGCAGTTTGTGACTGTGCCCGCGCTTGCCTTGAGCTCAAAAATGATTACGACACTACTATCGAAGTCACCCATCTGATTTTGGTGCAGGACATCACCATCGATATCTACCACGATGAGCAAACTGAAAAGAGCTTTGATGTGCGAGGCAGTAAGGATACCCGCTACGAAATCGTCAAAAAACGTATCGATAAAGGGCGTGACCTGAATACAAAAAGTCGCATTACCCAGCCTGGCATGTTAACGATTGTTTATTCCACTGATGATGAATGGGATCAATATCGACAATACGTTTACTATCTACAACGTGAAAAGTGGCTCGACACAGCAGTTGAATCCGGCACAGTGGAACCATTACAGGGTGTTACTGGCCTAAAGTACGCAAGAATGCGAGTGTTGCCAGCTCCTCCAGAAGCAGAGATGAATACTTAAGTACAAATTCTGAGTAAAAATTGATCAATAGTGTGGAATCAAGGATAATCAAAGGGATTCCAGTGTTAAGAGTGCCAATTTTTTTGGCGATACCCCCAAGGATCAACAGCATTTCTCAATGAGCATTCACCCCTCGATTGTCGAGCAATTACTGATTGCAGTGCCTAATGGGCAGCCTCAGCTTTACTTCAAGTCTTCCCTCACAGCGTTGTCTCACGCAATGGAGGATCAGATTTTAGCCAGTGGTGGAGCTTCCCTTGTCATTGCCAGTTTTCAGCGGGAACGATATTACCGTCAAGAGGCGAATCGTTATCGGCGGATTGCTGAAAAATCAGACCAAGTGTATGTCTTTGCAGCACCAGAAACGGACTTTGAAAACGCATCGAAAGAGTTTGAGATGGTGGCCTTTGAGCCAGAGGATACCCTCAGTAATGAATGGCATTTAATTGTCCTCAATGATTCATTTGCGAGCTGTTTAGTCTGTCGAGAAAAGGTTGTTCCTCCGGGAAAAACGGGTAGCTTTGCCGCAGATAACGCCAGACGATTTGAGGGATTATGGACAGAGGATCGCCTAATCACGGAAAAGACAGCGGATCTTCTATTAGATCGGGTATTGGTTTACCGCCCAGAATTAGCAGAGAAAGTTCGAACTGCAAAAGATACCTATTTTTCTGGGGTTCCCGCTGATATTATTGAGCAGCCACCAACAGCCACAGCAGACCCGTTTGTACAGCGCCTCGTTAATTATCTACAGGCGAGTCAATACAAAATCATTAAGGCCAACCGTTCCCTATCTAACAAAGAGCAGAAGGAGCGATTAATTAATACTGTTACCGCAGCAATCCGGCGATCGCTCGATACAGAAGATATTTTGCAGTTGGCAGTAGAAAAGCTGGGGGATGGCCTAGGGGTCTGTCGCTGCATTATTTACCGCTGCGAAGAAAACTCTGACACAGCAACGATTGGCCATGAGTTTCTGACAGGCGAACAAATTTCGGTTAAAACCCAAAGTTGGCCACTAAAAAATAATCCTCTCTTTCAGGAAGTCGTCGCGCTTGGCGAACCATTAGGCGTTGATAGGACAGAAAATGATCCCTATTTTGTAAAGGGTGAAATTAAAAAGTTGGCGCAGAATTGTTCGATTGTGTCGTGGCTGTTGGTGCCGATTTTGTACCAAGGGCGATTGCTAGGGATGATCGAACTTCACCATTGTGATGCTGAGTCTATCCATTGGCGGCAGGAAGATATTGCCCTCGTGGGGGCGATCGCCGTGCAGGTAGGTGTTGCTCTAATCCAAGCCGAAGCCTATAACAACCTCGAAGAAGTTAACGAACAACTCGCTGCCCTCGACCGTACCCGCTCAAACCTTGTAGCCATTACAGGCCATGAGCTGCGTACGCCTCTCTCAACTATTCAAGTTTGTCTCGAAAGTTTGGCCAATGAGCCAGATATGCCAGAAGAGTTGCGCCAAGTCATGCTGGACACAGCTCTCCAAGATGCCGAAAGATTACGGAATCTGGTGCAAGACTTTTTAACTCTGTCCAAACTCGAAAGTGGTCGCGTCGAATGGACAGAAGAACCTTTGTTACTGCGAGAATGTGTGGAACTGGCCATTAGTCATATGAAGGCTCGTCGTCTCCAAAGTGGCGGTCAACCATTACCCAATCTCGTTAACAATGTGGCAGCAGAGCTTCCATTGATTCAAGCCGATGGTGAATGGCTGGTGGAAGTGATCGCAAAATTACTCGATAATGCCTGCAAATTTACCGATGACGATGGCACGGTGGAAATGAATATCACAGCCGAAAGTGAGAAGCAGTTGACCTTGAGTATTCGCGATAGTGGTCGCGGCATTGAACCCAAACGTCTCGAAACGATTTTTAATTTGTTTTACCAAGAAGAAGGGGCACTACGACGTAGCGCTGGAGGCACTGGTATGGGCTTAGCGATTTGTCGCCAAATTGTCACTGGATGGAAAGGTTCTATCTGGGCAGAATCCAAGGGGAAAAATCAAGGTAGTCAGTTTTCCTTCACCATTCCAGTCTTTGATATGAACTCCATCCCACCCAAGGTCGAAAAGACTAGTGAGCTTTTAAAGACTCGTTCAAGACGGACAGGCCGCCGAAAATCCACGAAAACAAAATAGTTTTTGAATTGGCTATTTCTGCGACTTTAGTATCAGTGATTTCTCGGATGCTTCGTTTAGAATGGACGAGAATTTTGTCGGAGAGTTTGTCGTGGACGAGCTAAGAACAGCCCTCAATCTAGCGACGGATGAGGAATTGCAGCATTTGACTCAAATCTTGTTTAGCCGCAAGTTTAACCCGCTGGATTATCTCAATACACCACAGCCGATTTTTATTCAAACGCAACATCGCGATCGCCAAATCGAATGTATTGAGCAGCGATTTCGTCATTTGGCCGCGGATGGATTTACGGTTTTGCTAGGTCAGACAGAAACATTGACCTATCGCCAAGTGTTGTTGCAAGTCTGTACTTTTTTGAAATTGTCTGGGGTCGCAGGGATTACGACTACGGATCTCGAAGCAGAAATTTTTCTCCATCTCACCGGGAAAGCTTGGCGGAAATTACCCGCAGCGGACAAGACATCTTTACTCCACAAAGTTCGGCGATCGCTTGAAGATGCATCTCTACCAGAACCCTTACCAGTGCAACTCCAACATAATCCTTTCCAAATTTTGTTGCAGGGTAGCAGCACGCTAGCGGTGAGCACGTTATTAAAAACAGCGATTCTCAAAAATATTGCCAAACAATTTGCCTTGTATTTTGCGTCATCCCAAATGGCGAGAGTTACAGCGAGTGGTGCAGGAAAATTAGCCACAGTAATATCATCTCAAGCTGCGAAAAAAGGGTTAGCGACAACCGCTGTAAAGTATGGCGCAATGCGGAGTGTGTTTAGCGTGGTGGTGCCAGCGATGTGGGGCTGGTTCCTCGCGGATCTCGGGTGGCGGGCGATTGCCACAAATTACGGCAGAATTATTCCGATGATTGTAACTTTGGCGCAAATCCGGTTAACCCGCGAAGAAATAGCCTGGCAAAAACTTTAAATCACCTGGGTCAAAATAAGGCTAAACCAGTCTTGGCGATCGCCCCACACTTTCACCGTTTTGAGTCCTTGCATTGCGAGATTGTCCCGTAATTTTCCGAGTTCAAATTTGCGGGAAATCTCAGTCAAAATACTTTCGCCAGCTTGAAACTCAACAGTTGCATTGAGATCTTGAAATTCAACTGTGTGATCCTGCAAACAATCCAAATGCATTTCGATCTGTCGCTCTGAAACGTTGTAAATAGCGCGGTGGCGAAAATTATTTAAGTCGAAGTTTGATCCATAACGCTCATTTAAATGGCTGAGCATATTGAGATTAAACGCGGCAGTGACTCCTTGGTTATCGTTATAGGCTGCTTCAAGGATATCTGTTGATTTATGGCGATCAACTCCCAACAAAAAATAATCGCCACTGCGGAGAGATTGACGAGTCTGTTTAAAAAAGCGATCACTCTCCGCTGCTGAAAAATTACCGAGGGTGCTGCCTAAGAAAACCAACATTCGAGGTAAGTCTTCGGGGTCAGGTAGATGGGCGATCGCCTGTTCATAGGTTCCGATCAAGCCTGTCACAGAAAGATTTTTATACTCCTGAAATAAATGCTCGGCGGCAAACTCGACAATACTGGCACTAACATCCACAGGCACATAATCCAGCTGCCCAAATTGCTGATAAGCATCCAATAAAAATCGGGTTTTCGTCGAGCTTCCACTACCTAATTCAATTAGCTCAGTGTTGCCAGTAATTTCGGCAATTTCTGGAGATACAGTTTTCAGGATTTCTGCTTCTGTGCGCGTTGGGTAATATTCTGGCAATTCGCAAATTTGTTCAAATAATGCCGAGCCTTTTGCGTCATAAAAATACCGTGGCGAAATAGTTTTCGGCGATCGCCCTAAGCCTTCAAGCAATTGTTTTCCTGTCTCGCCTAAATCTTCTTTCTCCAGTAGATACACCAATTCCAACTGCTCAGCCTGAATCGTTAATGCAGTCATATTTTTTAAGTCTCGACATTTCTTCCGTCTCATTGTGCAACAAATGCCAAGCTGCGACAATGCGGCGATCTCCCCTAGCCATTTTCGATATTCTTCGACAAAAATTTCGACAAAAAGAGTTACAAAAAAAGCAACCTCACCAGCATCAAAAAAAGAATAGGCTACAGTGGGTGAGTCGGTTTGGTATGCACCCATGCGGAAGTTACTGATTACACTATTGTTCATTGTGGGGTTGGGATTGGCGCTGATCAATATGCCTAGCCTAGCCACCCAAGGTACCTATGATTCGGTTGTTATAGATTTTCGAGAAGATTTGAGCGAGGGTGATATTGCCCAGAAAGTCGAAAATTTGGCCAAGCAATTCAACACAACAGCGAGGCTGAATAGCGAATTTTCCCTTGGAGATAACCTATATATCGTTGAAGGCCACTCGAAATTATTGAAGGCGCTCCGAGATTCTGATCTCACCAAATCGACAGAATATATCGAACCAAACTACATCTACCAAACTGCTGCTCCGAATGATCCCGACTACGCGAAGCAGTGGAATCTCAAACAAATTAATGTCGAACAAGCTTGGACAGAAAATACGGGTGAAGGTATTACCGTTGCTGTGATTGACACTGGCGTTAGTCGTGTCCCTGATTTAGAAAAAACAGAATTTGTAAAGGGTTACGATTTTGTCGGCGATCGCCCCAAAGCTGCTGATGACGTTGGTCATGGCACCCACGTTGCTGGAACCATTGCCCAATCTACCAATAATGGTTATGGCGTTGCGGGTATAGCCTACAACGCAAAAATCATGCCGATTAAAGTACTAGGCGCAGATGGTGGCGGCACGATTTCTGATATCGCAGAAGGCATCAAATTTGCGGCAGATAATGGCGCAGACGTAATCAATATGAGCCTCGGTGGTGGCGGCGAAAGTCGTCTGATGCAAGAAGCAATTGATTACGCGTACAAGAAAAATGTAGTGGTTATCGCCGCAGCGGGTAATGCAAACCAAAACGGTGCTTCTTATCCCGCCCGTTATCCGAAAGTCATCGGTGTTTCCGCAATCGATGCAGCAGGAACAAAAGCGCCTTATTCCAACTATGGTGCAGGCGTTGATATTACAGCTCCCGGTGGCAGTGAATCCGGTGGCATTCTTCAAGAAACTATCGATCCTAGTTCTGGTCAAGCCGTTTTCGAGGATTACAAAGGTACGAGTATGGCCTCTCCTCATGTGGCTGGTGTGGCAGCGATGATTAAAGCGGCAGGGGTAGAAGAACCCGCTGAAGTTTTACAAGTGCTCAAACAATCTGCCCAAACTATTAAAGACGATCCCTTTAACCATTATGGTGCGGGTTATCTGAATGCTGGCGAAGCACTCCGAGAAGCGGTGAAAGGCAAGATTACTTTCAAAGATTTCTTCCGTTGGGTGCGCGACAATGGCTATTTGAATCCTCGTTTCTGGATTGATGGTGGCACGATCGCCATCCTCCCAAAAATTGCGATGGTGCTCGGCTCCTATCTACTAGCTTTTGTCCTCCGCAACTATTTCCCCTTTGGCTGGAGCATGGCCTTTAATGGCGGTCTAGTGATGGGTAGCTCAGGGCTATTTTTCTTCAAAGGTTTTTACATTTTTGATCTCTCCCAAGCACCTTTCCGCGTCCTCGGTAGCTCTCTACCTGAACTCGGTAATGCCATTAATGGTAGTCCCGTTCTTAACCCCATTTTCGCAAGTGTCTTGATTCCTTTCGGCTTGATCGTCCTGATTGCTGGGACAGAATTCGGAAAGAAATTCGGGGTTGGTTTAAGCCTCGGTGTGGCGTCCTGCCTCACAGTTTATGCCTTTACTTCACCACTCGTTTGGGGTCTTGGTTCTGGCGTCTTGGCACAGGGATTCTTAATTGCAAATGCAATTTTATGTTTCTTCCTCGCAAAACTCATGATTAAAGATCCGCTGGAAGCATAGCTCCCACAAAGCCGACAGACCTTTAACTAAAAAAAATCTAAACGCTCTCTTGTAATAGTTTTTGCAAGAGAGTTTTGCTTTCTTCGATCGGCATTGCGACATATCTACCGTCCTCTGTTTTAGTGACTAAGGGGCGATCGCCAGCAAAGTTTTCCATTACTTTGAGGGTGTTCACAATGTCAAAATTCAGCGCTGAATTCCATTTCTCAAGGAACCAAGTCTCAATCTCTTGATCCAAAGTTTTGGCGTCCAAAGGCTTGCCATGCTTAAGCAGAAAACAATAAACGAGAAAAATCTCCTTACATTCCTCTTCCTCAGCTGCATCCACTAAAAGCTGCACAACTCCAAACTGGTTGGATAAGTTACGGAAAAATAGCGTATCAGTGACTTCTTTCTGAAATTTGAGATATTTAAATTTATAAGTCGCATATTGTCGTGCGGCAAAACCACCACAGCCCAATAAAACTGAGAGCATAGCCACCAGAATAGGCATCACGTCTTTCGCTTCTTCTGACTGAATCTGTACAAAATTCCAGTCAATATGGAAATACCCAAAGACGACAAATAAAATCACGCCGATAATTAAGGTAAACTGCGGAATAATTTTGAAAACAGTCGGCACACCAGCGGCGATCGCCGGAATCCAAAATAACAATTTATCCCTTAATAACATCCCAACTTCGACATTGGGGAAGACAAATTCGATATCCTTTTTAGGGATATTTTTATACATCGAAATATAAATCTTCCCTGGTTTAAAAGGAAGCTTTTTTACATCAATCTTTTTTTGCTTAAAATAATCAGCAGATTTAAACTGAACAAGCAAAACAACTCGCTCATAAATATCGACTTTTTTGTTGAATTCCCTAAAGATTTTTTTCGTCTTAACTTCCTGAAAAATATCTCCTTGGCAATAGCAAACAACTTCAATAAAGTCATCAAAATCCACATCTGTTTTGAGGGAAATCAAAGATTCTGTTGCAAAGGCTTTTTTGAGTGTGTCTTTCGACAGCGAGGAAAAGTTTGCTTCCTCTAATATCTGACTAAACTGCGCAATAAAATCGGCACCAGTGTTGAGATCGCCTTCACCATAATCCACTTCCTCAGGATCGAAGGGTAGATATTGTGCTTTTAGTGATTCGGTACTTTTGTGGTATCTGAGATGATAAAAAAGTGACAGACTTTGGCAAAAATCACTGAAGGCTTGCACATCAGTAGCTGTCGTCTCAAGCTCTGTAAGGCAAGCTTCCAAAAGAATATGTCTAGGAAAAGGAATAAAGGATTCGAGGGCGATCATCGTCACACGGTTATGGGCATCTTGCGCCCTCACTCTACCACTTTAGGACAGCAGCATCGACTCCTTGTTCGCGGCGCACCTTACTGTCTTTTTCAAACCATTCAATAATCTGTTGATACTCTAAATCGGCGATCGCACAATCACGGTCAGCTGCAATAATCGCGAGGAGACGATGGGAAGAAATTGTCAGCCGTGCGAGGAACTTTTCTGGGCTGGATAATAAAGCAGCATCAACGCTGAGAGATTCATCTTCGGTCAAAAATTGTGGCTGATTCATCAGGCAAAATATATCTTTTATTACCTCAAAGATTATAACAAGAAATACCCTATTTCTTTGGATTTTCTCTATCTAAAGATTGGGTTATTAAAAGCATGCATAGACATTATTCAGCACATCAAATATTGTGTATTTTCAATCTCTGTTTTTTTAGAGAAACGCGCATTTTTTATGGCTTCAAGGATATAAAATACTAGGATCAAACCATCTTTTTCTTAATTGGATACTTCAAATAGAAACTGAAAGTGGTGAGTCTAACGCTTGCCGGGATTAAGCCAAAGCATCTCCCAAGTGATATATGTACCGATAGGGCTCCAGAGCAAGAAGGGGACGAGTAACGCAAAACTAAGAAGTGAAACTGGAAAAACCAGTAGCGCCAAAATCAGGCCAATAAAAAAACCTGCACCACCAATAATCACGCCAGCCATTAAACTCCGCATCTTGCACATGACTGGGGTATAGGCCAAAATTGCGATCTCAAGGATGCCATAGCCTGCGAGCAATAACCATGTGCGAAATCCGTAGGGATCAGTGTGCCAAATATAGTTTGCGGAGATAATGCCGCAAATGAAAATACTGATCCAGACGATAGGGATAAATTGCTCGAAGGTTAGCCAGTTGGGACGGCGCAGTTGAAAGAACCAGCGCTGATCTGCGGCGATGATTCGGTTTAGGGCAAATCCAATGGCGATCGCCACCACCGTAATTATGAGACCTGTAACAATCATTGTGAAATTCCCCAGAACCTAACTCAAATTTTATACTGGTAGATAAGACCAGTTCTGTATTTCGTGACGAAAGACGAGAATTTATGAGTTTTTCACCCCAATTAATGAAAGCAGTGGAAACGCTGCAATATCGCGCCACAGTCGGGGAAGTTGCCAGCCAAGCCGGACTCAGTGTACAGCTTGCCCAAAATCAACTTGCCAGTCTTGCGTCAGAAGCAGGAGGTAATCTCCAAGTGGCTGAGACAGGCGATATTATCTACGAATTTCCGTCAAATTTTCGGTCGATTTTATCCAGTAAATCTTTTAAATTACGGCTCAAAGCTCCCCTCGACAAAGTCTGGCAAGCGGTTTTCTACATCATCCGTATTTCCTTCGGGGTTGCTCTCGTGGCCTCGATTGCAATCATGACGATCGCCATTCTGGCACTCATTTTTGCAGCGAATAGTCGCGATGATAACAACAATTCCCGTTCCCGTGGCGGTGGTATCCCAACGACATGGCTCATTTGGTGGGGACCTGATTTATTCCGCATGTTTACTCCAGGCTATTACCGTCGTGGCTACGGGCGATCGCCTCAATTGCGAGTACAGACGGCGGGCAATAGCCAAGATTCTGAGATGAACTTTTTGGAGTCGGTATTTTCATTCCTCTTTGGCGATGGCGACCCGAATCCAAACCTCGAAGATCGCCGCTGGCAAAGTATTGGCCAAGTGATTCAAAATAACGATGGCGCAGTGATTGCTGAGCAAATTGCCCCCTATTTTGATGACCTCGATAGCATTGCCGAAGAAAACCACATGATGGCGGTGATGGCACGATTTAACGGCTATCCCGAAGTGTCTCCGGAAGGCGAGTTGATCTATTATTTCCCTGAGCTACAGGTCAAAGCAAAAGAACGTCGCAAGCAATCTGTACCAATCTTTCTCGAAGAAAATCGCTGGACATTTACCCTTGCACCAGTTAATCAAAAATTCCTCGCCATCGGCTTAGGTGGCGTGAATTTAGTGCTCGCCCTTGTCCTTGGCACGATGCTCCAAGACCCGGCAGTGGTTGCCCAAATCGGTGGCTTTATCGGCTTAGTCAGTGCACTCTATCCTGCTCTCATCGCCTATGCGATCGCCTTTTTGACAGTGCCCCTCGTCCGATATTTTTGGATTCAACGCCGTAATGGCAAACTTCAAGCCCGCAATAGCCAACGCAAAGCCACTGCATCTGTCCTCGCAGAAGGTTATCCACCAATGCAGAAAAAACTGAAATATGCCCAACAATTTGCCGCACAAAAAGTCATTAGAGAAACCGATATTGCCTATGGCACAGACCGTGACCTCCTCGACCAAACTTTGGATAACCAAGCCACTCTCGATGCCGACTGGCAAAAACGTTTAGAGAGCTAGTGCACTTCAGTAGCTTTGTCGATCAGCATCACCATCAGCTCATAGATTTGCTGTTTATGTTTCAACTCAAATTGATTGAGCACTTCTAGCCACAGGCGATCACCCAGGTCAGAAAACTCCACAATATCGAGGCATAACGACAAAGCTGAATCCATTTCTCCAGCATCAAAATAATGTTCTACAGCTTGAAAACATTGCCAATAGCGACTTTTTTTTGAAGTTCTTTGTTCTAAAGACGAAAAATAATGCTGCGATAAATTCAGAACTTGCCAAATATATTGGTCTGAAATACTTGTTTGATATTGCTTGGATTTTTGCTGTTCATGATGACGACAAGCACCAATATATTGGGGCAAGTAATACCATTGCAACTCTGTCACTTTACTTACGCGTCGTAACAGTTCCCAGTCTGCCGAAACATCTAAATCTGCTTTGAAATAGCCAACCTTTTCAAAAATCTGTTTACTATAAATTGTTGCCACGCACTCCAATGGATTATTCGCTAAAAACAAATTTAAAAATTCTTGATTCGCTAATCCTTGATTACCCAGAAAAGAAGACTTCTTAATAATTTTATCGGTGTCGTCAATCGTATAAGAAGCGCCGCTAACCAAATCTAGAGAGGGTTGCTTCTGAATAATCTCCTCAAACCAGAGGAGTGTATTTTCCAGTAATAAATCATCATCATGGACAATATAAATCCAAGGGCTATTTGCTAGCTTTATACCCCAATTTATGTTGGAGTATTCCCCAAGGTTTTGAGGATGTCGTAGATAGTAAATTGTATATTTCTCAGATGGTAGATAGGGTCGGCATTTCTCTACTATTTGTTGTATATCTTGGCGACTAAATGTTTGACTCGCATCGTCTAATAGAAGGATTTCAGTGCGACATTGATGTTGCTGCTGACAGATTGATTTCAAACAAGATTCAAAATAGTTCAGACGATTATGAAGAGGCAGAATAATCGAAAATTGAAATTTTATTTTGTTCGAGTAATCTTGAAGCAATGGTTGCATGAAAATCGTTTTTCAACAGAATAGAAGATGATTAAGACAAACAATATTCCAGGAAAATCTATCAGTATCGTCAGACAATTGTAGCCATGGTAATAGTTGAACTCCTAGTAGGCATAAGCTTAGCTTTGGTTGGCGCAAATTTTGCCTATTTTGTGGCGTGGAAAAATCTAGTGACTCTTTTTGCTTACAAGCCGAAAGCGATCACCTCAGCACAGATTGGCGAAAAAATTTATGTGGCGGGCAAGTTAGCGGGTAGAGCAAGTCAGTATTCACCTCTAACAAAGACTCCCTGTGTCAGCTGGCGGATTATCGTTACTGAAACCAAAAGCAAAAATAGCACCCTAACCCTATTAGACGAAGAGTCCAAAGAGCACTTCATGGTGAGCGATCGAAGTGGCATGGTTGAAGTGCAGTCTCTTTCTCACAAACGCCCTCTAATCAAGCTCGGCAACGATAGTTTTTTCTTCTCTACCTATAATTTTTCAGCCCATGACTTTGTCGGTTTAGGACAACCCACGGTCTCTTTGCATCAAAATATAGCAGCGAAGGAGAAGGTTAGGACATAGAACAGAAGGCTATTCTGATGGCATCGAACAAATCCTCAGTCTTCTTGATGAGCTTACTTACCTCCTTCTTTAACCTCCCCCAAAACTTCTCTATCTTGTTCAGGTGTGGTGAGTAGGGTGGCAAAAATATCACTTCACATCCTGCCTTCGCCACCAATGTTTGTATTCTTTCCTTTGGATGAACACTGGCATTATCCAGAATAATAATTTGACCCGGAATCAACTCTGGCACTAAGCAATCCTCTACCCATTGGCAAACTAAGGCGCTGTTGGCATAGCCCTCAAATACCATCGGTGCTATCTGCTCTCCCTCTCGCCATCCTCCAATCACGCTAACTCGTTCTGTACGATGACCTAACTTCTCTGCGATAAACCTCTCTGACTTATGGCAGTAGCCATACCCATAATCTAAGGTATTATCAAATCCACTTTCATCGATATATACGAGTCGTTCTTGGCCATACTGCTTCAGTTGTGCCACAAATGCTTTTTCTAATTCTTTATCTCTCTCTTGATATCGATAGGTCTTTTTTTTCGAGTAAATTCAATTTTCCGTAGAGCTTCACGTCTGGATGCATCACTAATAGACTCTGGCCATTTCTCCGCCATTTCCTTCTGGGTTAGATGCCCATATTCCTCTGCAAAAGCACGAAAGCATCTAGATCATTAATCTTCGGTTGAGGGCCTCGACGGTAATCTGTCTTCGGAGCGACTGAACCGATTTTCTCTCGTCGTTTCAGCCACAGGTCTAGCGTATTTCGGCTAATACCAAAGAAGCGACAGATATCACTTTTTCGTTCACCTTTATCGAAGGCGGCAACAGCTTTTAGGCGTAAATCAAGACTATGGGGAGCAGGCATGGCATCTATGTTTATTGCTTCTATCCTATTCTGTCTTAACCCACTCCTTGCCTGCTATATCTTCCAAGACTTTTCAGATAAACAGGCGATCGCCTTCCTAGAGGAGAACAACATTAAACGTGAAGGCTATCTTGGCAATCGCAAGTCTATCGCCATTCGAGAATACACGCGGCAAGTCGGTGACCCTATTTATCTCTGGGGCAAAATCATTCGCGGCGATCGCCATCAAAAAAGACTCAATCCATGGTTAATCAGCCACTCACCTCGCCGCGACCTCATGCTGATACTTATTTTCCTTGGGTTACTAGGCCTATTTTTCTTAACCTTTGGTTGCACCATTATTTATCAAATATTGCGCTACTAAAAACAACAAAACAGCCTTATCTACAAGCAGCATAAGCTCTTATTTCTCCAACGAAATCTCACCTAGACACCAAAGCCACAATGACCTTAATATTAAATTAAGATCTTGAAAATCTTTATGAAATTCCTTCCGAATTAGTCTCAAATCTCATTTACATAACTCAATAAAAATGAGAGTGTCACGGCAAAAATATTGTATTTAAATTTCAAAAAATGCTTCAGAGCGGTCATTTTACCGGCTTTTAGTAAAGAAATAAAAAGCTCAGGCAAGAAATGTAAAGATGCTTTTTGAATTTTAGAAGCAATACATAAGATGTTGCGTAAATACAAACAAGTTTTGGTTCGCCAGAACTTAACTTTTTTAAAATTCACCCGTAATCATAAAGAAACATGACTACTACTCTAAAGCAGCGCGAAGGCGCTTCTTTGTGGGAAAAGTTCTGTAAGTGGATTACTAGCGTTGAAAACCGCATTTATGTTGGTTGGTTCGGCGTTTTAATGATTCCTTGTCTTTTATCCGCAACTATCTGCTTTATCATCGCTTTCATCGCAGCACCAGCTGTTGATATTGATGGTATCCGTGAGCCCGTAGCAGGTTCTCTCCTCTACGGTAACAACATCATTTCTGGTGCTGTTGTTCCTTCTTCTAACGCAATTGGTCTCCACTTCTACCCCATCTGGGAAGCAGCTTCCCTCGATGAGTGGTTGTACAACGGTGGCCCTTACCAGTTGGTAATCTTCCACTTCCTCATCGGCATCTATTGCTGGATGGGTCGTCAGTGGGAACTTTCCTACCGTCTTGGTATGCGTCCTTGGATCTGTGTTGCTTACAGTGCTCCTGTAATCGCAGCAACTTCCGTATTCTTGATTTACCCCATCGGTCAGGGTTCTTTCTCTGATGGTATGCCTTTGGGTATCTCTGGTACGTTCAACTTCATGATCGTTTTCCAAGCTGAGCACAACATCCTCATGCACCCCTTCCACATGCTCGGTGTGGCTGGTGTCTTTGGTGGTTCTTTGTTCTCCGCTATGCACGGTTCTCTCGTTACTTCTTCTCTCGTTCGTGAAACAACTGAGACTGAGTCCTTGAACTACGGTTACAAGTTTGGTCAAGAGGAAGAGACTTACAACATCGTTGCAGCTCACGGCTACTTCGGTCGTTTGATCTTCCAATACGCTTCCTTCAACAACAGCCGCTCCTTGCACTTCTTGCTTGGTACATGGCCTGTAGTCGGAATCTGGTTCACTGCTCTTGGTATTTCTACCATGGCATTCAACCTCAATGGTTTCAACTTCAACCAGTCTGTTCTTGACAGTCAAGGTCGTGTAATCAACACTTGGGCTGACATTCTTAACCGTGCAAACCTCGGTTTTGAAGTAATGCACGAGCGTAACGCTCACAACTTCCCTCTCGACTTGGCGTCTGGTACTGAGGCTCCTGTAGCTCTCCAAGCGCCTGCAATCAACGGTTAATCATTAGTTTGATTTAGCCAAAGTCGAAAGGCTTAGTTTAATAAAACAACAAAACCTCTACCGAGTCGGTAGGGGTTTTGTGTTGTTGGGGAAATTTCAAAAGGGAGAAGGTCAAGAGAAATATCCTTTCTCGAAATCTATAACGTCCGAAATAAGCACTCATCTCAGTTAAGAAAAACAACTTTAAGCTTGCTTATTTAGCTTGGTAAAAATATCCACTTATGTGCGAATTTCCGCAGGATAATAGAGGTGTAGATAGAAGTCCACTCTAATGATTACAGCCACAGACTATTAGGTGTTTCACCATAGCTTAGAGAAGGCATAATTGTGCGACATCGAACCAATATAGTTAGTGGAAGTACTTTATGGACTTCTAGCTACCTATCGCTTCAAAAAAACGCGGGAGGTTCGAGCTATGATCGCTACTCCAAAAACCTTTGAGACCCAGACCAAAAAAGAAATACAAGATGCATGGTCGGGATTTGCCAGAGGGAACTGGTGTAAAGCCATCGATGTGAGGGATTTTATTCAACGCAACTATAAGCCCTACACTGCTGGCAAAGATTTTTTATCACCTCCCACTGACTGGACTCGCCAGCTCTGGGATCAAGTTGCTGCCCTAATGAAAGAGGAGCGGGAAAAAGGCATTCTCGGCGCAGACACTAGCATTGTCACAGGAATCACCGCCCATGCCCCCGGCTATATCGACAAAGACCTAGAACAAATTGTCGGGTTGCAAACTGACAAACCGCTCAAGCGCGCAATCATGCCGTTTGGTGGTATTCGGGTGGTGAATAAATCCCTTGAAGCTTATGGCTATACTCCTGACCCCCAAGTCACTGAGATTTTCTCGAAATACCGCAAGAGTCACAACGACGGCGTCTTCGATGGCTACACTTCCGATATGCGCAAAGCCCGCCACTCCGGCATCATTACAGGTTTGCCGGATGCCTATGGTCGCGGTCGCATTATTGGTGATTATCGACGGGTAGCCCTCTATGGCATTGATCGTCTTGTAGAAGATAAGCGATCGCAACTGTTGAGCCTCGAAGTGGATGCCATGACCGAAAAGGTAATCCAACTGAGAGAAGAAATCTCCGAGCAAATCCGCGCGCTCTATGAACTCAAAGAAATGGCCGCGAGCTATGGCTTTGATATTGGTCGTCCGGCAGTAACCGCGAAAGAAGCCACCCAATGGGTTTATTTCGGTTATCTCGGCGCGGTGAAAGAACAAAACGGCGCAGCGATGTCCCTCGGACGGGTTTCTACTTTCCTTGATATCTACTTCGAGCGCGATTTAGCTGAAGGCATTACTACAGAAGCTGAATTGCAAGAGTTAGTAGACCATTTCGTTATCAAGTTACGGATGGTACGTTTCCTTCGGACACCAGCTTACAATCAGCTTTTCTCTGGCGATCCCACTTGGGTAACCGAATCCATCGGTGGTATGGGTGAAGATGGGCGGACATTGGTCACTCGCAACAGTTTTCGTTTCCTCCAAACCCTCTACAATCTCGGCGCTGCCCCAGAACCTAATTTGACAGTGCTCTGGTCTAAACGGATGCCGCTACCTTTCCGAGAATTTTGTGCCCAGGTTTCGATTGATACTAGCTCGATCCAGTACGAAAACGATGACTTGATGCGTCCCTATTATGGCGACGACTACGGCATTGCCTGCTGCGTATCGGGTATGCGCATCGGCAAACAAATGCAGTTTTTCGGCGCACGGGTAAATCTCGCGAAGGCTTTGCTCTATGCGATCAATGGCGGCAAGGATGAGAAATCGGGTGACCAAGTGGCTCCGGCATTTGCGCCAGTTACTGGTGATGTTTTGGAATACGACGATGTGATGGCGAAGTTCGAGCTGATGATGGGTTGGCTCGCTAAAACCTATGTCAATGCTCTCAATATCATCCACTACATGCACGACAAATATTGCTATGAGCGGATTGAGATGGCGCTCCATGACCGGGATGTATTCCGCACCATGGCCTGCGGTATGGCTGGTTTGTCGGTGGTGGCGGATTCCCTCGCGGCGATTAAATATTCTCGTGTGAGAGTGATTCGTGATGCTAATGGTTTAGCGGTAGATTATGCCATTGACGGTGATTATCCAGCCTTTGGTAATAACGATGACCGGGTGGATGTGATCGCCTGTGAGATTCTCAGCAAGTTTATGGGTGAAGTGCGCAAACATCCCACCTACCGCGATGCTCTGCCAACCCAATCTATTTTGACCATTACGTCGAATGTGGTTTATGGCAAGAAGACTGGCAGTACCCCCGATGGCCGTAAGGCTGGTGAACCCTTTGCCCCCGGCGCAAACCCCATGCATGGGCGAGATTATAAAGGTGCTGTTGCTGCCCTCGAATCCGTGGCGAAACTTCCCTACGATGATGCCCAAGATGGTATTTCCTATACTTTCTCGATTGTGCCCGATGCCCTCGGTCGTGAAAAAGGCGATCGCCGCACCAATCTCGTGAATTTATTAGATGGTTATTTTGCTAGCACTGGCCATCACATAAACGTCAATGTGTTGAACCGCGAGACCTTGCTTGATGCGATGGATCATCCTGAGAAGTATCCACAACTCACTATTCGTGTATCGGGTTATGCAGTGAACTTCATTAAGCTCACCCGCGAACAACAGTTAGACGTAGTAAATCGCACCTTCCATAAAGGTCTCTGGATCTAAACTCCCCCTTAGTAAAGGGGGGCTGGGGGGGGATCCTCCTAAGCTGCATAACCTACTGAAGATCCCTCCGCCTTCGGCACCTCCCTTATTAAGGGAGGCAAATGAGAAACCAGAGAAATCTCATTTCAGCAAGTAACTTTTTTCACGTCATCACCATGACTCAAACCGGACGCATTCACTCTGTCGAAACCTGCGGAACCCTCGATGGTCCTGGACTCAGGTTTGTCATCTTTACCCAAGGCTGCCCCCTCCGTTGCCTCTACTGCCACAACCCCGATTGCCGGGAAATCACAGGCGGAAAAGAAGTCACCGTCGATGAGCTGATGGCCGAAATTCTGAAGTACAAAAACTACATCAAAAACGGTGGCGTCACTATCAGCGGTGGCGAACCCACATTACAACCAGAATTCGTTCGAGAAATCTTTCGGCGATGCCATGAGGAAGGAATTCATACTGCCCTTGATACATCTGGTTTTGTACCTCTCACAATCGCACAATCGATCCTTGAATTTACTGATTTAGTGTTGCTCGACATCAAATCTTTTATCCCAGAAACCTACAGAAAAGTTACGACAAAAGATCTTGAACCCACCCTGAAAATAGCACGCTATCTCAATGAAATTAACAAGCCAACTTGGGTGCGATTTGTATTAGTGCCTGACCTCACTGATGCTGATGAAAATATTCGGGGTTTAGCGGATTTTGTGGCGACTCTCGACAATGTGGAACGGGTTGAAGTGCTGCCATTCCATCAAATGGGTGCGTACAAATGGGAGGAGCTGGGCTACGACTATCAACTTAAAGATACGCCTCCCGCTAGCCCACAACAGGTTTCCCACACCATCGATATTTTCAAAACCAAAGGTTTACCTGTTTACTCCGGTGCGGCGATCGCCTCCTAAATCCTCCACTTTTTCTACCATTTCACTTCACCTGCTTCTCTGGCTATGACAACGGTTCTTCCCCTCGATAACTTCACTGTCCAAACCCTCGACGATTTGGAAAAGCTAGTGCTGAAAGTTAAAGAAGCTCAGCAGAAATATGCAACTTTTCCTCAGACGAAAGTTGACCATATTTTCAAACAGGCAGCCCTAAAAGCGAATCAAGCCAGAATCCCTCTCGCCAAACTGGCAGTAGAAGAAACAGGCATGGGAGTGATCGAAGATAAAGTGATTAAAAATCATTTTGCTTCGGAATATATTTACAACAAATACAAAGGCACTAAAACCTGTGGTGTGGTCGAATCTGACGAGACCTATGGCTACGAAAAAATAGCGGAACCTTTAGGAATTATTGCGGGCATTATTCCGACAACAAATCCCACATCGACAGCGATTTTCAAAGTATTACTAGCGCTAAAAACTCGCAACGCAATCATTTTTTCTCCCCACCCACGCGCTAAAAAATGCACGATCGCCACATTAAAAATCATTGCCGAGGCAGCAGTCGAAGCCGGCGCACCAGAGGGATTAATCGGTTGGATTGATGAGCCGAGCATCGAGTTATCGCAAGCCTTAATGCAGCACGATGATATTGCGTTAATTTTGGCGACGGGTGGCCCTGGCATGGTTCGCTCTTCCTATTCTTCGGGCAATCCAGCGATTGGTGTGGGTGCAGGCAATACCCCAGCGGTGATTGATGCATCGGCAGATATTCAACAGGCAGTGAGTTCTATTCTCGTCAGTAAGACCTTCGATAACGGCATGATTTGTGCCAGTGAGCAGTCGGTGATTGTCGAGAAATCTATCTACAAAGCCGTCAAAGAAGAGTTTATGAAACGTGGTGCATACATCATTAATAATCTGCAACGGCAAAAGCTCGGCGATATTATCCTCAAAAACGATCGCCTGAATGCAGATATTGTTGGACAGCCCGTTAAAAAATTAGCTGAGTTGGCAGAGATTGAAATCCCAGAAAATCCTAGGGTTTTAATTGCAGAGGTAACTGATATCTCAGCGTCAGAACCCTTTGCCTATGAGAAGTTATCGCCCATCCTCGCCATGTATTGTGCCGAAGATTATGCTGATGCGGTCAATAAGGCGATCGCCCTTGTTGAGTTTGCGGGGCGGGGTCACACTTCGGTGCTCTATACCAACGATGCCAACAGCGAACACATTAAAGCCTTTGAAGAGAAGCTGGAAACAGGACGTTTGTTGATTAATACCCCAGCATCTCAGGGGGCGATCGGCGATCTATATAACTTCCATCTAGAGCCATCGTTAACTCTCGGATGCGGCAGTTGGGGCGGGAACTCCATCTCGGAAAACGTTACGCCAGAGCACTTGCTGAATATCAAGACGGTATCGAAGCGGCGAGAAAATATGTTGTGGTTCCGCGTGCCGCCGAAAGTCTATTTCAAATATGGCTGTTTGCCTGTGGCGTTGAGGGAATTGGCAGGAAAAAAACGGGCAGTCATTGTCACTGATAAGCCGCTTTTCGATCTCGGCATGACCAAGCCTGTCACCAAAGTTTTAGATGAAATCGGCGTTGAACACCACACCTTTTTCGATGTGGAGCCAGATCCTTGTTTGGCGACAATTAATAGGGGTTTGGAGATTTTTAATTCCTTCAAACCCGACGTGGTGATTGCCCTTGGGGGTGGCTCGCCGATGGATGCAGCAAAGGTAATGTGGCTGCTGTACGAACATCCAGAAGTGGAATTTGAAGGCTTTGCGATGCGATTTATGGATATTCGCAAGCGAGTCTATGAACTGCCACCCCTTGGTGAAAAAGCAATTATGGTGGCGATTCCGACGACCTCGGGTACTGGCTCAGAAGTAACTCCTTTTGCTGTAGTGACCGACGAGAAAACCGGAATCAAATATCCTCTCGCCGATTATGCGCTAACTCCCAATATGGCGATCGCCGACCCAGAGTTAACGCTAAATATGCCGAAGAGTTTAACGGCCTTTGGTGGGATCGATGCGTTGACCCATGCCCTTGAAGCCTATGTATCGGTGATGGCGACAGAGTTTACCGATGGGCTGGCATTACAGTCAATTTCATTGTTGTTTGAATATTTGCCGCGAGCCTATCAACTGGGAGCTGCCGACCAAGAAGCCCGCGAAAAAGTCCACTATGCCGCAACAATTGCGGGGATGGCCTTTGCGAATGCATTCCTCGGAGTTTGTCACTCGATGGCGCATAAGCTGGGTTCCACTTTCCATGTGCCCCACGGCCTCGCCAATGCCCTAATGATCTCCCATGTCATCCGCTACAACGCCACCGATGCCCCTTTCAAACAGGCGATTTTCCCACAATATGAATATCCCCATGCCAAAGCTCGGTACGCGACGATCGCCGATCATTTGCGACTTGGTGGTGGCACTCCCGATGAAAAAGTAGAACGCTTAGTAAGTGCTATCGAAGACCTCGAAAAGCAGCTCGATATCCCACTAACTATTAAGGATGTATTGGGCGATCAAGATAAAGCCTTTTATGAGCAAGTGGAAGCTATGGCAGAGCGTGCCTTTGATGACCAATGTACTGGCGCAAATCCTCGCTATCCTTTAATTAATGATCTGAAAGAGCTTTATATTTCGGCGTACCAAGATGGATATTCTCAACTATCTCCAAGTAAATGATGGGCTTGCGACTTCTGGCCAGCCCCGTGCTGAGCAGTTCGCCGAAATTGCCAATCTTGAATATAGAACAGTGATTAATTTGGCATTACCTACTTCTGACGATGCGATCGCCCATGAAGGAGAATTAGTCACAGCTCAAGATATGAACTATATACACATTCCTGTGATTTGGGAGAAGCCAGAACTGTCGCAATATCAATTGTTTTGTGTAGTGATGGAGGCGCATAAACCTTTCAAAGTATGGGTTCACTGCGCCAAAAATATGCGAGTGTCTTGTTTCGTTGCTTTGTACGGAATGAAATATCTTGGGTTTTCTGACAAAGAGGCAGCATCGCTTATTTCTAAAATCTGGCAACCGAATGAAGTTTGGTCTCAGTTTATGTCGTTAGCGCAAAGCAAAAATTCACACTAAAACAAGTGATGAAGGCGATCACCTCATCTGCTTTTTTCTCACCCTACAGAATCATCAAAAAATCACTTTTTTTCATCAAAAACGTATCGCAACAGAAAATTTAGATTTTCTTGAGTGAGATGGCTTTGAGGCTGTTTTTTTACTAAAGCTCTTCGTTTTATTGAGTTAGAAAACTAAAGCTATTAAGTTCATCGTCAAAGTTTATTGGCCTCATCTCAGTTATAAATTATGTTGAAGTTACGAAAGTTTTTCTCATTTCTACTAGTGGCAGTAGCGCTCTCGGTAGGCATAGGGATATCTTTTAAACTTCCGCAAATATCCGCTCAAACTAATATCTCTCGCCAGTCCCAAATTTTAGTCTTTGGTCAAAAAATCTATACTCGCGAAAACGGTAAACCAAGGACAATCATTGAAAATTTTTCTGTTGCCGACACAGAAGCTCTTTTTACTTTCGTCGCGACTAATCCTCAGGGAAAAAGAGGAAAAGTTACCAGCGCAGTGATCAAATTGAACGGAGTAGAAATTCTCTCCCCGAGAGAACTCAACCAAAATGTTGAAGTCGTTTCCAAACGTGTATCTCTACAGCAAAATAACCAACTCGAAGTTCAGCTAAGAGATAAACCGGGCAGTGCCTTGGGAGTACAAATTAGTACGCCAGCTCTACCTCCACCAATTGGCTCTGCATTTATTCGAGTGCAGCCTAGTACAATCCCGCTTAACACTTCCACTAGAGTACAGTTCTCGTATCAATTTCCAATCTCATCGGACAGCCCAGATCCAGTTGTAGAACTACAGAGGTTAGATGGAGATACTGGGGCTGTTATTGCTTCAGAAGGTTTTCTTCGCGATAATGGCCAACTATCCCTCGGAGATGATATCCGTAATGATGGGAGCTTTAGCTTCCGAAAAACCTATAATTTCAGTACAGGAACAGCTATTTGGCTACGAACAAAAGTAACGGTAGATAGCAAGACTTATTACTCAGAGCCTAATAGCTTAATTGCTCGTGATCTTTCGCCCATCACTCCAGAGCAAACTCAGGCGATAATCGATGCCTCAAATGAAGGACGAGAGCTTTATAAGGAACTATTGTCTATAAAAGGAGAGGCTGCAGCCCATAATGAGACAGTTGCATACTTGAATTCATTAGATATTGTAGAAATTGCAGCTTCTCAATATACCGATGGCTCTAACGGAGAACCAAAAACATATGGCATTAACATTAGATTTGTTACTGGGATGAATGGATTTATCTCAACTGCACCTCGCGGAACCAGAGGCGGTTCAAAATATGATTTAAAAATCAACAGATATTAAAAAATTGGCAATGATTTTCCACAATTGAGTTAGGAAACTAAAGCTATCAAGTTCATCGTCAAAGTTGATTGATCTCACCTCAGTTGTAAATTATGTTGAAGTTACGAAAGTTTTTCTCATTTCTACTAGTGACAGTAGCGCTCTCGGTAGGCATAGGGATATCTTTTAAACTTCCGCAAATATCCGCTCAAACTAATATCTCTCGCCAGTCCCAAATTTTAGTCTTCGGTCAAAAAATCTATACTCGCGAAAACGGTAAACCAAGGACAATCATTGAAAATTTTTCTGTTGCTGACACGGAAGCTCCCTTTGCTTTCGTCGCGAATAATCCTCAGGGAAAAAGAGGAAAAGTTACTAGCGCAGTGATCAAATTGAATGGGGTGGAAATTCTCTCCCCTAGAGAACTCAACCAAAATGTTGAAGTCGTTTCCAAACGTGTATCTCTACAGCAAAATAACCAACTCGAAGTTGAGCTAAGAGGTAAACCGGGCAGTTCTTTGAGAGTACAAATTAGTACACCAGCTTTGCCATCACTAGTGGGTTCAGCATTTATCAGAGCCCAACCTAGTAGTTTCCCGATTAACGTACCAACAAGAGTACAGTTTTTTTATCAATTTCCAAGCTCACCCAATGAACCAAGACCTGTTGTTGAACTGCAGAGATTAGACGGCGATACAGGTGCCGTGATTGGTTCGGAAGGTTTTATGCAAGATAACGGACAACTATCTCTTGGAGATGATATTCGTGGCGACGGGATTTTCAGTTTTAGAAAGACCTACAATTTCAGTACTAAAACGACTATCTGGCTGCGATCAAAAGTAACTGTTGGTGGCAAAACGTATTTCTCAGAACCGCTAAGGATATTTGCATTGGATCCAAACACTCCAACTCCAGAGCAAATTCAATCAATGCTTGACACATTAGATGAAGCATTGATGTTATACGAAGAACTTTTGCCAATTAAAGGTATCGCTCTTGCCCATAAAGAAACAGTTGCATATTTGAATTCAGTCGATATTGTAGAAAGTGTAACTTCACAATATAACGATGGATCTAATGGAGAGCCGATAAACTATGGTATTAATGTTCGTTTTACATTTGGAATAAGCTCATTTATTTCAACTGCACCTCGTGGAACCAGAGGCGGTTCAAAATATGATTTAAAAATCAACAGATATTAAAAAATTGGCAATGGTTTTCCACGAAAGCCAAAAGTAATTTTGCACCTCAAAAAATCGAAAAATCCAGTGTAGAGAACTTTTACAGCTCTAACAATCAGCCTGCTGATACTTCTCTTTTTGCTGAAAATCCCCAAAGTTTTGAACTCACAAGATTTTCATCTGATAACAAATCACGGGTCAAAAATAATAAAGTTTTAGTTCTTTCTTCTTTTGAGTTGGAGTTTGGGAGTGACAACTTCGATGGCTAAATTATGGGATATCTGGGGTTTTCTGAAACAGAAACAGCATCACTCATCTCGACAATTTGGCAACCACATGAAGTTTGGCCTCAGTTTATGGATTTAGTAAAAAGTAAAAGTTCAAGCTGAAGCGAGTAATGGCGACTATCGCCACCGAAGGAGAATGAGGACGTACAATAGAAGATGGCTTAAATTAAGCAAGATATAGGCGCTCACAGAAATTCATGTCAGCAGAATTACTCAACGAAATCGAAGAAGCCGTCCGAACGCGACGAAACTTCGCGATTATCTCCCACCCTGACGCGGGTAAAACAACCCTCACCGAAAAGCTATTGCTTTATGGAGGCGCAATCCATGAGGCAGGAGCGGTCAAAGCGCGGCGGGAACAGCGAAAGGTAACCTCTGACTGGATGGAAATGGAGCAACAGCGGGGAATTTCGATTACCTCGACCGTGTTGCAATTCCTATACGATGGCTATCAAATTAATCTGCTCGACACACCGGGTCACCAAGACTTTAGTGAAGATACATACCGTACCCTCGCGGCAGCAGATAATGCAGTCATGCTCGTGGATGCAGCGAAAGGTCTAGAGACTCAAACCCGCAAATTATTTGAAGTCTGTAAGTTGCGATCGCTCCCAATTTTTACGTTCGTTAATAAACTAGACCGTCCTGGCAGAGAACCCTTAGAGCTCATCGACGAGATTGAGCAAGAACTCGGACTCTCAACCTATGCCGTGAATTGGCCTATCGGAATGGGCGATCGCTTCCAAGGTGTTTATGACCGACGAGAAGGCCAAGTACATTTATTTGAACGAGCAGCCCACGGCACAAAAGCTGCCACAGATACGATTTACCAATTAGATGACCCGATTCTCGAAGAACTGATTGAGCCAGAACTTTATGATCAATTCCGCGAAGAATTAGAAATCCTCGACGAAATCGGTGCCGAATTCGATATGGAAGCGATCCATGCAGGGCAACAAACGCCGATCTTTTTCGGTAGTGCGATGACAAATTTTGGTGTGGAATTATTTTTAACGTCTTTTCTCGACTACGCCCTAAAACCAGAACCCCGTAACTCAACCCTAGGCGAACTTGAACCGACATACCCAGAATTCACTGGATTTGTCTTTAAGCTTCAGGCCAACATGGATCCGAAACACCGCGATCGCGTCGCCTTTGTGCGGGTCTGTACCGGAAAATTTGAGAAAGATATGACCGTCAGTCATGCCCGCACTGGCAAAACGGTGAGGCTCTCCCGTCCCCAAAAACTGTTTGCCCAAGGTCGTGAATCCCTTGAAGAAGCCTATGCTGGCGATGTGATTGGTCTAAATAATCCAGGTGTATTTGCCATTGGCGACACGATTTATAAAGGAAAAAAACTTGAGTATGAGGGCATTCCTTGTTTCTCACCTGAGCTTTTCGCTTACCTAAAAAATCCTAACCCCTCGAAATTCAAACAGTTTCAGAAAGGAATTAAGGAACTCCAAGAAGAAGGTGCAGTACAGATTATGTATTCCACTGATGAGTTTAAGCGCGAGCCGATTCTTGCCGCCGTTGGTCAACTGCAATTTGAAGTCGTGCAACACCGTCTTCAAAATGAATATGGTGTTGAAAGTCGCCTTGAACCAATGGGTTATAGTGTTGCCCGTTGGGTACTTAATGGTTGGGAGGCTCTAGATAAAGCCGGAAAGATTTTCAATACAATGGTTGTTAAAGATGTATGGGAACGCCCCGTTTTATTATTAAAAAATGAATGGAACCTCAATCAAATTCGAGGTGATCATCCCCATCTAGAACTGTCGGCGATCGCCCCCATTGGCAGCAGTAAATAAAATTTAGCATTTCATTCTCAAGACCTATGGCAATTCAACTCAAAAAAGGAAACAGTATTTCCTTAAAAAAAGAAGCTCCTCAGCTCAACAAAATCATGTTGGGGTTGGGTTGGGATATGGCACAAGAGCCTGCTCGCAGAAGTATTTTTAATATTTTCAAAGCGAGCACCACCATTGATCTCGACTCCGCTGTTTTTTGTCTAAACTCAAACGATGCTCTTGGTAGCCGTAACGACGTTGTTTACTACGCCAACTTGCACCATAACTCTGGCGCCATCCATCACCAAGGCGACAATCTGACAGGCGAAGGAGAAGGCGATGATGAGCAAATCATGGTAGAACTGAGCAAAATTCCTGACAATATTTCTAGCCTTTTATTCACAGTGAATATTTATATGGGTAAAGATAGAAGGCAGGATTTTAGTAATATCAAAAATGCCTTTGTTCGCTTAGTTGACTTTAATACCAATCGCGAAATTGCCTATTACAAGTTATCTGAATCCGCTTTCACAAACCAAACATTAATGAAGATGGCTGAACTACGCCGCACAGATAATGGTTGGCAAATGAAAGCAATCGGTGAAGGGTCTAAAAATAGCCTCGATGAACTCGTCAAAATGTATCGAAATTAACTGGTAATCACGTTTTATTCTATGGAAAATTTTAAAAGTGGGTGGTCGTCTTTACCACGGCAAGATTTTCATCAGTGGTTAACCCAGACTTCCAGTCAAATGAATACAGATAAATTATCTAAAGATGATGTCAAACAACTGTGTCGAGTACTAAAATCAATGGCGATTGATGAAGAACTAAAGATTAAAAGTACGCTGCGGTTGTTGTTATTACAACTGCTGAAATGGCAACATCAACCTCAAAATCGTTGTCATCGGTGGATTGAAATAATGAGCGAGTATCGTTACCAACTTAATGATTATTTTTCAGCGAGTCCAACGTTAAAAGAGTTTGCTGAATCAGCCCTTTTTGACTGTTATCAAGCTGCTTGCACTACGATGTCCATCGAAGATCATGTCCCAGTCGAACATTTTCCGGCGGAATCTTTTCCAAAAAATGTCCCATTTTCAATGGCAGAAATTTCTGATCTTAATTACTTTCCAAAATAAATTTGAATTACTTGATTTGAGGCTATAGAAATGGTGGCGATCGCCGAAATATATCGCTTTATCGAAGCAGAACTAGAGGTGCCAGAAGCTTTATTAAACACCGATATCGATCTCTTTCAAACCTTTGATATCCAAGCGGATGCTTGCGAAGACTTTATCGAAAACTTTGCTGCAAAATTCAAAGTCGATCTCGATGATTATCTTTGGTATTTTCACCATGGTGAGGCAGGTTTAAACATTGGTGGGTTTATCATTGCGCCTCCCTACAAGCGAGTCGAACGATTAGCAATTACCCCAGATATTTTGAGACAAGCAGCCACAAAAAGACGTTGGAAAGTGAAATATCCAGAGCATCAGCTCCCTAAAAAACGTTGGGATATGGTGATCAATAAAGCTATTTTATTTCTCGTTTTCTTCTATCTCTTAAATCGGTTTGCACCATTACTCATCAACCAATTCCTCGGCTAATCCTGCCTAAACGATTTTTATCAAAATCCAGCAAGAAAAAAGAGGCGATCGCCTCTCTATCAACCCAAAAACTAAATTATCTAAAAACTAGACTTTTGCCGCTTTTGCATCAGCCATATCCCTCTCGACGGCAACTTGCAACATTTCCCGCAAATTAGGCATCACAGCTAATGCCCTAGTCCAATCCGGGATGCGCGATGCCACAGGCTCATTGAGATATTTTTTAAACGCGATCGGAATCACTTTCTCGAAGCGCTCAACCGTAATTTCTTCCTGATGGCGGTCATAGGGAATGCCATTACAGGTCGCATCAACAAAATACTGACGAATCAAATCCTGAGCTACTCGTCGGAATTTCACCTGTACTGCCGTTTGATGGCCTTCTGAGAAAACAACAGACTCGGTTTCCGTTAGCGTGCGGAGAATGGAAGACAAAATCTCGGTACACATTTTTTGCAAGCCTTCCGTTGGTGCTGCCCCAACTTCCTTGTGCTTATGATCAAAAAATCCGAGATCAACCTGCGAGATCCGTTTAGGTGCAGCATTTCTATACACTTCAGCGAGCAACCCAACCTCTAATCCCCAGTCACAAGGAATGCGTAAATTAACAGCTAAGACGGAAGTTAGGGCAAATTCCCCAGCTAGCGGATAACGGAAGGATCTCAAATAGTGTAAGTAGGCATTGCGACCCAAAACATCTTCAAGGGTCGACAGCAACGGTGCAACAAAAAGTCGCACAGCTCGACCGTTCATTGCCCGAGTTTCAGCGCCTAGGCGAGTGTAATAGGCTTTATTATAGGCAATACCAAACTCTGGTTCCATAACAGGATAAAAAAGTTTGGCCACGAGAGAGCGGTCGAAGGTAATGATATCTGCATCATGGAGAGCAATGACATCAGCGTGCTGGGAAGATAAGCCTAGACCGAGCCAGACGGCCCATCCCTTCCCGGCATAACTAGATAAGTCGAGCTTTTTCTCTGCCAGTTTACTGATTAGTTCTTTAACTCTGGGGCCATTCGTCCAGATCACATTAACTTGCTGGGGCAGCTCGCTAAAAAATTCGACGGCATGGTTGTATTGCTCCTTGGTTTCCGCATACAGGCAAACATTAACGAAACGAATATAGTTACAACTTTTCAGATGTTCTTTGATTGTCGTGAGCGCAGGTCGTTGAAGCTCTTCGTATAGTGAGGGGATGAGCAACGCCATCGGAATGGTCTCGCTCAGGGTATTTAAACGCTCTTCTAGGTAGCTGACATCAGCATCAAAGTCGTGAATAGTCGTAATAAATTCTTGATTAAAATCCATATTTGGCGACCTTTTGTCACAAAAAAAGCTGTTTTTTATATAACATTAATTCTCGTTTGAATATGTGAAAAAAGTTGTAACAACCCTTACAGCGCTATTGGCAGTAGGCTTTAGACTAAGGCTTAATTTGAACGACTCCTTAACTTTGGGATTTTTATGTGGGCCGAACTAGCAGGGGAATCTTGATCGACGTTTGGTTCTCGTAAGGTGATGGGATCTATGCAGATGTCCTATTGCTTTATTTGGATGACATAGCGGCTCGTTAATGCATGATTTTGGGGTGCTCAAAGAATTATGTCTATTTGTTTGATGTAACTATGACTGATGTTTTGTCTGATTTTGCTAAACGTCTCCGATATTATTTGCCCACGCTCTATCCAGAGGTTGAGTTTGAGGCGTTACAAGAAAAAGTTTTAGCGGCGATCGCCCCCCATGCTTTAGCAGAACCGCCGGAGAGAACCACGTCCAAAAATCTGTGGGACGAGAAAACAATGCTGATGATCACCTATGGAGACACATTATTGCCCAGTGATAGTGAGTCTGATGGCGATCGCCCTACCCTACCGATCTTGAAAGAGTTTCTAGATAAGCATCTCAAGGGTGTCCTCAGCGGCGTCCATATTTTGCCGTTTTTCCCCTATAGCTCTGATGATGGCTTTGCGGTCATCGATTATTTACAGGTGAATCCAAAACTGGGGACTTGGGAGGATATTGCGGCGATCGCCGAGAACTTCGAAGTGATGGCAGATCTCGTGATCAACCATATTTCCAGCAAATCAGAATGGTTCCAACAGTTTTTACGCCAAGAAGAACCTGGCTGCAACTATTTCATCGAATATCCCCCAGAAACAGACTGCCACCAAGTGATCCGACCCCGGAATAGCCCGCTCCTCACTCCTGTCGAGACAGCCAATGGCACCAAACACGTATGGACAACCTTTAGCGCGGATCAAGTCGATGTTAACTTTGCTAATCCTGATGTGCTGCTGGAATTTATCAATATTTTGCTGAGCTATTGCAAAAATGGCTCACGATTTATTCGTCTCGATGCGGTGGGTTTTCTCTGGAAAAAACTCAATACTCCCTGCATCCACCTCCCCGAAACCCATTTCGTGATTGAGCTAATTCGGGAAATGTTAGCAGTCACCTATCCTGAAACGGTGGTCATCACAGAAACGAACGTACCGAATCGCGAAAATCTCAGTTATTTCGGGCGGGGCAATGAAGCCCACATGATCTACAACTTCAGCCTGCCACCACTCCTGCTCAATGCTCTTATCCGGGGTGAGGCGAAGCATATCAAAACATGGATGAAGAGTATGCCGCCAGCCCAAGATGGTTGTGCCTACTTCAATTTCGTCGCCTCCCACGATGGCATCGGATTACGCCCAGTAGAGGGATTAATCGAAGGGGAAGAATTTACCGAACTGATCGACACGATGAAGAGTTTTGGCGCAAAGATTAACTATCGGAGTCAAAGTGATGGCACGAACAAACCCTATGAATTAAATATTTCTCTGTTTGATGCACTCAAAGGCACTGTTAAAGGAGCCGATGAATGGCAACGGCAACGATTTCTCTGTGCTCAAGCGATCATGATGGCCTTAGAAGGTGTACCCGCCATCTATATCCACAGTTTTTTTGCGACACCGAATGATTATGCCAAGTTGGAAGCGACGCAGCATAATCGCAGCATTAACCGCCACCAGTGGGATTACGATAAACTCTGCGCCAAACTGGTTGACCCTGAGACCGATCAACATTGGGTCTTTAATGAACTTAAACGGTTAATTAGCATTCGGCGTCAACAACCTGCATTTCATCCGAATGCCACGCAATATACACTCGATTTTCGGAGTCAGGCAATTTTTGGGGTATGGCGGCAAAGTCGCGATCGCCGTCAGAGTATTTTTTGTCTGTATAACCTTAGCAATCGCCCAAAATCTGTGGCAGTTTCAAATTTAAACTTGATTTGTACAGACGAGTGGCATGATCTCCTTGGTGGCTTGCAAATTGATGAGCAGACCGAAACACTACATTTGAACCCCTACCAAATTGTTTGGATTACCAATGTTCCTTTGCTTTAGTGACCTCGACGGCACGTTATTAAACCACGACGATTACCGTTATGATGCGGCCATCCCCACCATAAAAAAACTTCAGGCGGCGGGGATTCCGGTGATGCCCACCACCAGTAAAACCAAAGCGGAAGTGATTGATTTACGGGCAGCATTGGGACTCAATGACCCGTTTATTGTGGAAAATGGCAGCGGTATTTTTCTAGAGCTGGACGACAAACGGTTTGATTTTCAGTCCTTGGCGATCGCCGAAAATCTGAGCCTAAATCCTATCGATGGTTTAAATACAGTGACCTTAGGCGTGACATATGAACAGGCACGACAGGGTTTAAAACACCTCTCAGAGGAGATTGACGAAATCTTAAAAGGGTTCGGAGATTTAACAATCGCTGAATTACAGGCAGTCACAGATTTGCCAGAGAATGCGCTAAAACGGGCTTGCGATCGCCAATTTAGTGAGCCTTTTATTCGACCAAAAACTTCTGTTGATACTCTTGAGGCGATCGCCAAAACCGCTAATTTCAAAATTTTAGTGGGTAATCGATTTTGTCATTTACTTGGTGCTGGCGCTGCGAAAGGTCGTGCTGTTCAGCTGATGACAAAAGCATGGCAACTCACCCATAGCACTGAGCAAAAAATCACGACAATCGGTTTGGGAGATAGCCCCAATGATCTGTCGATGCTTCAAGCTGTGGATGTCCCCATTGTTGTGCCGGGAGTTAAAGGTGCCCATCCCAACCTAATTCCCTACATCGAAAAATATGGTTGGCAAATTGCTCCAGCAACAGGCTGCCTGGGTTGGTCTGCCGCAGTGGAAAAGGCGATCGCCTCACTATGATCTTTCAGTCAGATTTTTAATCAAACATTTAAACCAACTTGCAACGGCGGATTTGTTGCAGAATCCTCATTGGTATCTTTTTTTGGCTTATTGGCATCGAAAATACGGTAGGTCAAATAGGGTAGCGTTAACGTTAAAGCAATCCCCAACAGAGCCCCCCAATCCAGACCATTTGCGGTGTTTTCTTGCCATGCCTGCCAATACATTTCGAGGTGGTGAAACATAAAAAATGTACCGAAAACCATATACAGTGATCGCTCTCCTTGATTACGGCAGGAATAACCACCGAGGGCACAATAAAACAAAATTGAGGCAATCCCCCACAGGGTTAACTGCCCACTCACACCCAAAAATAATTCTGTCAGGATAGTTGATTGGTAAATAAGACCATGCCACAAAGCCATCATTACGACTGCAAAAATCACAAAAAATTTGCGCCGACCCAGAAATAGCAGTAGTCCCCATAAAGCATAAGAGCAGCCAAACAACAGTGGCGATCGCACAGAATTTGCCAGCACACCACCCCCTTCAAAAGGATTCACAATACCCATCGGCAGATAACCCATCAGACTATACCCAATGGCTTGCCCAAAATCATAAATCAACCTTCCAGCTGCACTAAAAGCAAAATCAAATAACGGTACTGCAAACATTAAAGCGCCAACAAAAAGACCAATGCCAAGGGGAATCCAAAATTCTTCCTCAATATCCATCGAAGCGATCTTTTCATAAAAAGATTGTTTGCGGTTGGGCTGTAAATCTTCCAGTAAAATTTTTTCGTTCCAATCTGGTGCCACTTGCCTTGAGGCAGAACCCATCACATGCACTCGTTCCATCTCTGGCAAAGCAGAATATTGCAGCAGCTCATAAATCACCATCAGACAATCTGCGCGCTTAGGCACTTCTTGGCCCCGCAGCTCGATCCGCAAAGTGCCTCTCTTTTGCTCTATTACCCTAGCTGCTACATTAAAGTCTTTCAAAGTTTCATTAATGGCGATCGCCAATTGCGCTGACGAGGTAAAAGTCTCCGTTTGTTTGATGGTGCTCGTTGCCGTTGTCGTGGTGATCGCCTCAGACAGATCATTACCTTCATCTAAAGCAATCTCACTCATCAAAAATGTTTTCTGCCAGACCACTTGAAGTTCGCCGTAGTGTCTTGCAGAGATTTTGACGAGCTCAACATTCTCCGGCTGCAACTCATACAGCAATTGCTCAATAGACGGCATAATTTCTTCAGGCGAAGGCGGTTCGAGGCTTTCGACACTGAGATTGAGGCAATGACGATCCGGCGTTGCGATCACCCACACATTGAAGCGTGCGAGGTGATTTCCTAAAAAACTGGCGATCGCCTGAGGCTCTCCCTGTTTTGCGTAGCGATTTAGCCGAGACTTTTCCATAGTGCCGATATAGCCGAACCTGACAGAACAAACAACCGCCGCACCAAATTCTCTGCCATTCACTCACGACACCCAGGCCGTAATCTTTCGACATTAAAAAAGCAGCGCAGCATTTTCTATTTGTTACTACGGATACATTTCCGGCTGACAGGATTACTTGCCTGTATTACAAGGCTTCCAGAGTACTGATTATCATTTGGATAACAACTCAAAAAGAGATTAAAAGCTTGCAGGGCAAAGCCTTGAGCGTTCTGCTAATCATCTGATTAAAGTTTTGGTTAAGAGATCAGTTGCCACTCTAGTACAAATGACGTAGGGATTTTCAATATTGACCTTGGGATAGTCGGCAATTCAAGGATTACAGGTTCATCCTCTGGGAGCTGCGAAACAATCTCTGTCACATCAAATTGCCCAACACTAGCCATAGGTGCGCCGTCTTCAAACTCATCATGAGCCTGAAAATCTTGTCCAGTGCGAGTCCGGATAACTAAAGGCTGGGGATGCTGAAACTCGATCTGCCCCGGAAACCCAACAAGACGTAGTTCTGTATGACCAATCACGCCATCCTGAACATCTTGGAATACCACGACTTGCCAAGATCGACGATCAATATCTCGCATTGATCGACGGGACTGATCGAGCATTTCTCCAGTGCCATTGTGATACTGACGAATTTCTGCATTGCTAAGCGGTGCCCAAAAGCTATCACCAAGCAGTAACAACAGACTTAAACCCAAAATAATCACAAAACGTCGAAGAATACGCAGCGCTTTTTTGCGATAAGAATCTTGTGCAGATGTTTCTGTGTTGATCATTTTTTGTAACGGGTGAGCCGTGGCAAAAACCTGCTTATATGATGATGACACAGTGCAATCAGGTTGCGCCGTCACACTGAAGTTTGCTTTGTTAGGAGTAGGTTTGGCATGAAAATATCTTGGCGATCGCCATTACTGTGGAGCTGCGCTGTTGCATTATTAGTGGCCTGTGAAGATACAGCAACTAATCCTGGCGAGTCTGCTAATAACACTGTAGAGGAAACGCCTACTGCCAATTGCCCAAGCAGTGATCCTGAGGCTCGTAAATTTGACGTTAACAGCCAACCCTACCTCACTGATATTTTCAACTATGCCCCTCAGGAAATAGAGCTAAGCACTGATACTGTGACCTTTCAAACAATCAATCATGATCTGGTTTTCTGCCGCGAGAATAGCGAGTGGTCAATTTTGCCACCTAGTATTGAACCACCCAGTGATGAATTTGACGAAGCAGCCTTTGAGGAATTGAGTGATCCGCCTCCTACAACCATTGAAGCAGATGGTCAATCATTCGAGTATCGCACCAACCTTTCCCCAAACCCTTTTCCTGATTACACCGAAAATCCAGATAAGGTAATTTTTGAGATCACCCCTCCGGATGCCAGTAGTCCCTACACTCTAGATCTCTACAACCTTGAGCAACTCCGCGCCTCTGGGATTGGCTATGATCTCGGTTTTCCAGAGGTAAATGGTGCTGTCCAAGTGGGTGACTCATTATTTTTTGCGGTTTCTTCAGAGCAGGGTGAGGGCTTTAACGGCTTAACAACTCTAATTCGCTACGACATCAACACAAATGATTTAGAAAAAACACAACCAGTTAATCTCATCGCAGAGCAAATCACCGATATGCTCGTCACCACTGTTGATGAGGAAGTGACGCTATGGTTTGGTACGAAATATTCCGCTGAGGGTTCTGGTTTAATTCCAGCCAAAGGTTTAGTGACCTATACGTTTACGGCTGATTCATGGCGACAGGGAAAAACAGCAGCTTACAGTGTGCACAATAGTCCGCTTGTGGGTGCTATTCCAACGGATTTGACTTTGGATGATGAGGTGATGTGGGTTGCTACGGGCAGCGGTATTTGTCAGTTTCCATGGCAAGACGTGAAGGATTGGGATGCTTGGCAATGTTGGGAATTTATCTTAGAGACAGAGATTCCGACAGCGGGTATTCCGCTATATGGGAGTCTTTTGAGCACAACGCCAATTACAACTCTCACGCCATCAGACGACAATGAAATGACGGAAGTGTATTGGTGGTCTAGCATGGAGCCGCTGGGATTTGAAGAAGAGTCTGAGCGACTTGGTCGATTTGAGGTAGCTTATCCGGTCGGACTGGAGGTGACGGTTCCAGAGGGCGGCTATCGCTGGCTTAATGAGGATTCTGTGCAGCCAACACCGCCTTGGGAAACGAATGTTTTCTGGCCAGGACGAGAATGGCACTGGGAAGACGATCGCTTTGTACGGGGTTTTGATGAGGTGAATATTAATTTCCTAGCGTTGGGTGCGTCTGGTGTTAGTGCCAACGGTTTTACGGATGCGGGCATTCTGGATGCCAATGCCCTGCGCGGCGAGCTAGATTTGATTGACATGACATCAGAAAGCACAACGGTGCAATATTTTTCGGGTTGGGTAGAGGAGTCTCAATTGGAACCTTATTTCACAGTTATTCCTTCCCGTAAATCTCAGCCCGCCACGCCAAACCCTCTTGAGGCGATCGCCCCCAATTTAGAGTCGTTCTAACAGGAGATTTTTATTACTCAATTATTGGCCTTGAGTATTAGTTGACCAAAGAGGTTGGAAATCTTTTGTATATAGAGCCACCTCTCCGGTTTTATGAAAGGCGAAAACCGCTTCGGGATTACCGCCAGTCTGAGTTGACCAAAGGGGTTGACCTCTTCGGGAAATAATAATATTGCCATTAGGTTTAATCGTCAGCAAATCAGAGGGATCTCTTGGCGTCCATGTATTACTGGACCAAATCGGTCGGCCCGTCGAGTTATAGAGAACGAAATTGCCATCGATCTGAAACGTTAAGCGGTAGCCACCACAAGTTTTCCATTCAGTACCAGGTTTAATGATTAAGTCTGCGCCACCAGCCCGCAGCAAAATATCGTCTTGGCAGGGTTGATTACTAGGAGTTTGTAGTCCAGATAGAACGGTTTGAAGAGGACGCACTTCTGGCACAACGGCGATCGCCCGAGGGATTTTAGGTTGATTTAGTGCTGCGTCAAAGTTGGCAATAATGTCTTCTTGAATCCAATCGTTTGTGTCGAGGCGATCGCCTTGATTCTCAAATTGATAGCAACCAAAGTTCGGGTCGCAAGGCAAGTCACCAAGGCTCGCATTCTTATTCTCGTTGGGCAGTTGGAAATAGTTTAGAAACATCCCCACTTGCGGACCTACGACAGCGGAATATGAAATCGCTTGATTCTTTGGTGGCTCGACAAAAGCCACAAGCTCAATCGGCCGCTCGATCAAAGGGACAAGTTTAGCGATGGATTGCACGCCGACTCCTTGTCCAATCAGAAAAATCGGACGACCTTCGGGGATACTGTTAAAGGTATATTTCGCATCAATGACCGACACGCTATTGGGCGATCGCCGCTGAATACTTAATGGCAAATTATGGCCACCAATAAAATCGCTTGGGGATACCTGCCAAACTTCGGCATCTAAATCTTTTAGGGCAGACTCAATCGTAGTCATCTGGGACGCATTATCACTCACCAAAATTGCGAGGGGAGATGCTGTTTCTGCAAAGACTGGATTGGAAAGTGCAATGGCCGGAGTGATCGCAAAAACAGTAGCAAGACTGAGCTGGGAAAGAGATGCAGATATCTTCATTGGTGGCAAGAGTGACTGGGCAAATAAACTGTCAGAATCAGAGAAAGATTGCGGCGCAAAGATGCTGTAGTTTTACAGTCTTTCTACTAAAAAATCAGTAGAAATTTCAGATCAGTTTAAACGTTTTATCCTTGCTTCAGCACAAGAATCACCCTTTTAGCAGAGATGTCATTGAGACAATTAATCTAAAAATTCAACCATGTGGCGATCGCCCCTGGCAGTGGCAAGAAAATTAGCATCACAAACACTAAATTAACAATGCCCAAAATATCGCGGCGATTATCCAGATCCGTGACATCGTTTAACGCTGGCTGATGGGCTAGTGGCATCAAAATCGCAAACACCGCGAGGAATACAAAATTAGGCTGCACAAAGGCGATCGCAATCATACAAAGGCGTGTTACTTGGGCAATCACACCCGCTGTCCGTTGACCAAATACTGCATGGGTCATTAATCCGCCATCCAATTGCCCAATGGGTAAAAGCTGCATTCCACCAAAAATAAAGGCCACATATCCGGCGATCGCCACAGGATGAAGATCAATGGCCATATCGGTTGTGAACTGTGCGCCCATTGCCAAGCGACTGATTAATGCGAGGAGAAATGAAAACCTCGGATCAAACTCATTCAACGTTAATAATGTGGCTTCTTCCGGTAGCGGCACGACTTGCGACAAACTGAGACCAATCCATAGACAAGGCAACGTGATCACCATGCCAATAAACGACCCAGCAGCCGAAATATCAAACAGAGCTTGGCGGTGGGGAATGGGGGATTTTCGTTGGGTATAAGCACCCAGAGTTCCCACAAAAAATGGAATCGGCACGAAATAGGGCAAGTGCGCCTTCACTTTGTAATAGAGACCCACAAAATAATGACCAAGCTCATGCAGCCCAAAAATTAGAACAATGAGCAAACCATAGGGTAATCCTTGCCACAACAAATCAGGATTCTGTTGGAGGATTTCTGGGTCTACATTTTGTAATTCCAAGCCCATCACTGTCGTGGTAAATACCGTAATCAGCATCAAGGCGATCGCTAACAAAGGACGGGTTAACGGCTCTTGATTTTCTGACTCTTGTTCTGCCTTCCAAGGATTTGGAACGAGAGCAAAAAAGGGTTGACCTTTAAAACTTTCTTGGAATACCACGACAAAGCGATCGCCAAACAAATTCTCGATATTGGTGCGAATCGTTTGATAGGCATCCTTTGGCACTGCCCGCAGCTTACCCTTACAAATCACAGCCTGGGGATAATAATCAATATTCTGTAGATAAAAAGTCCCCCACGGGAAACATTGCCTCAGGGCTTCTTCCTCTTTACTACTGATGGGGCGATTGGCTTTTTTCGGCTTGTTTAAATTTTTTAGTTCTTCTTTCTTTAGGGAAATCCGATTAGCAAGGGTGGCAGCATCGGGAAGTTTTTCATCAGTTTGAGGTTTATCCTCACCCTCTTTCGTTGGCGGTTTACCCCATTCAATCAGTGACCAATAGGTAATTGGCGAAATAATGAGCAGCGGTAACATCGCCAAGATTGGCATTGGCACCGACGCACCATAGATCAAAATCCAGATGAGCCAAGACGATGCAGGCAACATCATCACTAACCACAGCAAGCCAATGGGTGCCTTATTTTCCGGCGGTACAGTGCGACGGATTAGGGCATAGGTCAACATACCCATGATAAAAAATAGCAGCCAGACTTCCATGAAATTCGATGTTTAACCTTGTTAAAAATACTTCAGACTCTCGACGGCGATCGCCACCACAAATAAATTGTCGAAACCCCGAGGGAATGCAACAATAGTAGCGATTTATGCACAGAAATAGGCGACACCGCGTTGAACAATCCCCGTCCCCCCAAGCCCCCTCGCGAGATATTCCCCACGGTCTATAGCTTCACACCAAATCGCGAAACTTTGGGAGGGAGATCATACTTCATTGTAGAAAAAAGCGGCAATACTTTGGTAGATTGTCCCCCTTGGCATGAGGCGATCTCCGATTTTCTGCAGAAACAGGGTGGCGTTAAGACGTTATATATTACTCACCGAGCAGCAATCAGCAACCAAGTTGCAAAGATTCAGAGTGCTCTCGACTGTGAGATTGTGATCCAAGAACAAGAAGCTTATTTAATGCCAGAGGCAAAGGTCACATCTTTTCAGGACAACTGGCAACGGGGAAATTTAACGGCAATTTGGACACCAGGATTTTCCCCAGGTTCCTCTTGCCTCTACTACGAAAATGAGGGAGGCTGCTTATTTACAGGTAGACATTTGCTTCCCAATCAAAATGGTGAACTTTTAGCACTCCGTACGGCAAAAACTTTTCACTGGAAACGCCAACTGCAAAGCATCGAGAAACTCGTCCAACACTTTAATGCAGCAACAGTGAGCAATATTTTACCTGCTGCCAATATTGGTTTTCTAAGGGGACAAGGGTATCTCTCAGAAGCCTATCATCAACTTAAACTTGCGATCGACCGCTCCCAAAATCAGCCCGAAGTCAATCTATAAAAACTGGGCGAAATCATTCTCTCCATAAGGATCTGTTAGATTAGTGGGCATCAACAGTGGCGTCTCTACAATAGCTTGCCAACCATAAGGATTTTCAGGGTAATCCGATGGATATTGGCGCTTTCGATTTCAGATTCAAATTTTTACAATATTTAGGATAATTCCACTGTGTCAACGACAAACCCTGTGGCTTCACTCCGTCAATTTCTGTTGACCTATCAACCTCAAGATGTGGTCGAACGGAAAATGCTGGATATTTTGCTTAGGGGACTCGATCTTCAACAACAATCCGCAAATCTTGGCCTCACTCCTCGCCAACGACGTCGTCTCAAGTTTGAGTGGAAAAAGTGGCGATCGCACCTATTGCTAGATGTGTTTTATCGGTTGCCTTCCCTCTCACGTCCACAACGGGAAATCGCAGCACAATACCGTGAGGATTATGATAGTTTGCTCAATGATGTTGCGATGGAATTTGTCGCACGTATTTTGACAGAATTTCAGCCAGAACAGGTCACCCAAGGACAAAGTTTAACGGCAAAATTGAGTATTTGGGTTAACTGTAAATTGCGTTTAAAGTGGCGGCTGCTCGACCTTATTACGCCTCAGAAAAAGACCAATCAAATTAAAGTTCTAGAAATCATTTTGGAATTAGCTGGGCGATCGCTAGATGGATTTACCAAGTCAGAATTTCTGGAAATTATTCAGCAGAAAAATAATATTTCATCGACCTGGGCTACTGAATTTTTGATGGAGTTGTTGCCTCAGTTTTGGTCAGCGCCCTCGGAAGATGATCGCTACTTTTTTGATTGCCAACGGTTAGAGGATTATCTCGATCAGATGCAACAGCAACTGTACACCGTTAGTCTCGACCCGGCGATCGCCACTAAAATTCCTGCGCCATCTTCATCGGAATCTACATCTGATTCCCCGACCCTAGCGACAAAGATCTCAAATCTTCTCCTTGAACACCGAAAAACCTTACAAAAGATCTGCGTCAAAAATAATCCCAACTGTCACTGCACTCTCTTGCTCGAAAAATATTTTCAGCAGCAACTCTATCAAGTCAAAATCAACGAAGAAAGCATCACCAGACTGCTAGGAGTCAAACGTCCGACCTACCAATCACACCTCGAACGCAAATGTCTCCCAGCCTTCTGGGAATTGGCAATCTACACCTCACCGGTAAGCCAAATCAACCCACAAACCCAGGAAAGCCCACTAAAACAGTACATCGAAACAGATCCAGAATCTCGTTTAGGCAAATGCTATTATATCGATAGAAATGGCGGCGAATATCCCGACTGTAACAGCCAAAATCTCGCGAAGAAATTATTGATTTTTTTCACCCCAAAACCCGAAAAGTGGAAAAATTTAGCTTTGTATTACCAACTCAATCGGGATACTCTAATTCGGTTTTGGAAAATGAAATGTTTATTTCTGATTAGCCTCATCACATTTGAATTAGAGTCAGAGATTTCGGATCGTCTGGAGGTGGAATAAACATGGTTAATCCAGAGACCAAAACGACGATCAATATTCCCCAAGCCTGGCTGGTGATCGCCGAAAAATTTGCAGCGGAACAAATCCAGCTGGAAGCCCAAACCCAAATTTTCCAACAAACATTAGCGGTTTATGGATTACAGAAATATTTGCAATTGGGAGACATCTCAACAGCCTTAGAGGAAAGCTACAGTTGGCACCCTCAAACCCGCATTCTGACCGGCTGGGCAGATTTATTGCTCCCTGAACATGGCCGTATTTTATGTTGTTTCGCAGATCAAAGTGGGCAGGTCACTTTACCGCCAATTTTGCCGTTGAACACCCTTGGATTTATCGTGGCTGATCTAGCTGCTGATAATGTAGCCCTCGATCTTGTTGGTTTTCTACCACAACGTCAGATCGCTCCGGAAGCAAAGCAGTTCTCTACACAAAATCTTCAGGCGATCGCCACGGTATTTGATGAGTTATACCTTCTTTCTGAGGAGCAATATTTAATCAAAACTGAAATAGAGAAAATTGCAACGAAAGATAAGGAACTCAATCTCTATTTCAATACTTTTTTGATGCCAGATAATCTATTAGATATCGTCAACCAACTCAATCAAACTGTTGAAAAAAGTACTGTTGAAATCCAAAATCTTTTCTCTCTAGCAAAATCATCTTTTTCAGGTTCAGAGTACGCTGTCGCTGAAGCAAATTCTATTGAATATATTGATAATCTCAATCGCGACAAAATCACTCAAGCAAGTACAAAACTAACGCAAACATTATTAGCAAAAACTCGTGAATTGCATCAGGAGCTGAAAGCCATCTAGTTGCAATTTCAATTGGCGATCGCCAATCCCACTTATTCCAATAAACCTCTAATTTCAAGATTGGGCGGATATTCTACAGTGAACTGATAGGCGAATAGTTGCTCACCGCCAGCCACAATTTCTGTTTTCCATTCGAGAATTCCAAGCTTAGTGGGTTCCACTTTTGGCTCGACTTTCTGAAGATTTACTTTGATTTTTTCATGGCGTCCCACCGGAATCTGTTCTTGTAATGTCAGTGATTGCGACTGCTCCCGCAAATTTTTGACTTTCACTTCATAGGCATAGGTAATCCGACGCAACTTACTGATCAAGGTTTTATCGACTTGGCGATCGCCTAATTTACGCTCAATTTGCAGCCCTTCATCAATGCCAAGATTTAGAGTAACTTCCTGTCCAGGCGAAATATTTTTGAGATTATCTTTACCGACAAATGCTTGGTCACGGAAAAGATTGGCAACCCCCGGCAATAATGTCACGCCGTCAGTGGGATTGAGGAAAGTGGCTTGGAGGTAGGCAAAACTCACCTTGCGAGGTAGAGCCAAATAATTCAGCTTGAGAGGATATTCTCCGTGAAAAAGCGTGACTTGATGGGGATTGCGATCACTAGGAATATCACCGCCGGCTCCCACATGAAAAGTCACGGTGCTGCCTTGCCGTTTCACTTCGGATTTGACAGGAGTAGCCTCTTCCATAATTTCCTCTGGTGCCGCCGCTGACTCTGCCATATCATCAAAGGCTGCTCCAACCATAGGCTGTGGCGATCGCGATTTTGATTTTTTGCGAGGCATGGCAGCGGCACGGGGAGCTGGAGGTGGAACCGGCTGCCGAATATTGAGATACCAAGGTGACAGTTCCGGCGGAATAATACCCTGTTGCACCTGCGCAGTCGAAATGGTGAGATCTGCATTCTGCCAATCTTCGCCAGTACTTTGCACCACATCGGCAAGGTAATCGAGGGTCAATGTTTTAGTGGCGGTATCGATGGCGAGATCGTAACGCGGCAACCATGAGGCCTGACTCACTTGATAGCTGATTTCCAGCTCGAAATCACCGCTGCCATCCACTTCCACAGAGAGAGCCAACTCATAATGTCGTTTTTTTGAGGGATTTCGCAGAAGAGATTTTTGTTGTTCGAGAGCTTGGATTTCGCGGTTTAGCTGACGGATTTGTTCGTTATACGTCTGAATCTGCTCAGCAAATGTTTGATGTTGGTGGCCGACAAAGTCGAGAAAGTTACTGGCTTTATCCAGGGTGATTTTTCCCGCCGCTAAATTTTTCGCAAATCGCTCAATGGATTCTTCACTGAGATTACCAATAAAGTTTTGTTGGAGTTCTAGGGTTTTGAGGCGATCGCTCTGGGTTTTGAGCTGTGTTTGTAGCGCCTCAATATCGCGGTCTAGTTGTGCAATTTTCTGATCAGCGCTTTCGACAGTGACAATAGTTTCGGTGGCGATCGCCAGGAATTTCACGGCGGCAGTACCACGGCCTTTTACTCGAATCGAATCAGGGGAAACAGTCAGCGGCAACGGCGAAATGAGCCAATGTTGATCCTCGGGCGTTACCGAAAAATTGCCCTTACGCGTCACCATTGCCCGGTCACTTAGAACCGTTACCGCGGCGATCGCCGTGTCGATATTACGAGCCATATTGTCACTATCCCCAGACTACCTAGACCTCTCTACGGTAATACCTCTCTCCAATCCGTTAATACCTAGTCACACTTATGGGGATACTTATTAGTCGGATACTGATTATTCTCAATAAATTCGGCGATCGCCTCATTAGGAGGAACAGAATCTCGAAGAGTAGTACGAGCCAAATCCCGAGACAATAATTCTCCATCTAAATAACACTGAGCAAAATCTTTGTAAGCCTTAAATAGGTCAGGATTATCAATCGCTCCAAACTGTTTTTTCAGAAAAGCCTGATGAACTGACTCTACCTCTTTTAATTTTGAATATCCTTCATTATCCATATACTGTTCTCGACTCGGAAGCGCATAATCCAAACGCAAAACTCGCTTCGCATTTTCATCGCTTTCCTGCCGAATAATCTGCCAACAAATCGCAGCGTTAACCTCATTAGGAGCAGGCAAAAATAAATCTGGCAAACGTTGCACCCATTTCAATGCCCCCCAACGTCGCACTTGCTTATAACTAAACGGCTCAATCGATTCTCCAGTACCGATAGACAGCACCGCTAAATCATTCAGTGTGTAATCTGGCGGATTATCAACAGCATCCCGATAGGGCAAAAATAAAGCGTGGGCAATACCAATTAAAGCGGGATTATTTACAGAAACACCACCATCAATAAAAGGTCTTTCGGTGCCATCTTTATAAGGCAATTCAAATGGCGGGAAAAAAGTTGGAGCTGCGGAAGAACAGGTACAAATTTTCCAAATAGGAACTGAGTCATACCAAACGGGATCAGTCTTCGGATTATTACTACAAAACCAATTTGTACGACGGGCTGTTAAATCATAAGAAGGAATTAATAAAACAGGCGCTTCATCCGGAAGAGCACCCATCGCAACATCACCGAATTTTTCTTCCAGGACTTTCCCTAAACCAGTTTTATTGTTGTATAGTCCCAGGTTTGAGAGAAGGCCTGTAAATCGACGTCGAAAGCGCATCCCTGAAGGAAAGATGCGATCGCCATTCTCTTCATACAAATCGAGCAATTCTTTGGCGGACATCCCCAGTGCAATACCTGCCGCCAATAGAGAACCAGTGGATGTACCAGTTACGAGGTCAAAATACTCATGAAGCTTACAGCCGTCATATTTGGCACTGATCTCAGCTTCAATTTTGGCAAGGATTTGGGCTGTCATTACCCCTCGAAAGCCCCCGCCATCTAAAGCTAGGATTTTATATGGTCTCTCATTTGTAGTCATCGGCTCACCCTGAATCAAAGGATTTATGTCTGTACTGCCGTTAACTCTGATTTGATTGGTGATTAGAATTCGGCAACATTCATAGTCTTGCCACAAGAATAGATCGTGTTATTGACACAAACACTACAGTTTAGTGAAAGTTTATTTTTTTGATGTATCAGCTCAGAATAATCGCCAACTTAAACTATGATTCTTCATCAGTTTTTTCTTCCGCTAATCGGCGCGCTTTAAAATCACGCCCCCACTCCTGCATATCAACCAAAATTTGCTCTAGGGTGCGGCCAAAGTCGGTAAGTTCATATTCCACACGGGGCGGCACTTCGGCATAAACATGGCGCGAAATCACCCCATCAGCTTCTAGTTCCCGCAATTGCAAAGTAATCATCCGCTCTGTGGCATTGGGAGTGAGTCGCCGCAATTCTCCGAAACGTTTGCGCCCATCGAGGAGATGACAAATTAGAATTGCCTTCCAGCGACCGCCAATAACGCTCAGCGTCGCCTCCACATCGCAGCCTGTTTTCCAATTATATTTTCTTGCCACAGCCTAAACGTTCCCGTAATACAAACAATCACCTCCATTACTTACAAAAATGTAGGTACTTGTCAATATCTTTGTAGCGGATCTAAGCTAGCTATTGAGGAACAACACCCCATATCAATTGATTTGTTCCCTTCCATCTTGTCTCTAACCTTTTCAAAATTTAGGGACAAACACTGGTTTTTAATCACTATTTTGCAAATTCAAAAGATTTAGGAGTAATCCCATGGATGATAAGTTCACAACCTTTACCGTTCGCGTCGAAAAGGCGATCGCCTGGGTGACTTTCGATTTCCCGCCTGTAAATGTGCAGGGTTTACCGATGTTGGCTGATTTGAATATGTTGGCGCAGCACCTTGAAGCCAATCGCGACATTAAGGTGGTGGTGTTTCAATCGGCTCATCCTGAGATTTTTGTGGCCCATGCCGACACCAGTTTTCTCAAAGAAATGTCTGCCCAAGCTGTGTCCCGCGATGAGGTAAAACTCCTTGATTTGCAGGTGGTTTTGGAACGTATCAGTAAATTACCCCAGGCCACAATCGCTAAAATTGAAGGCTTTGCGCGGGGTGGCGGCCATGAATTTGCCTTGGCCTGCGATATGCGATTTGCAGCTCGTGGTAAAGCAAAGTTTATGCAAATGGAAGTGGGCATGGGGATTTTGCCTTGTGGTGGTGGCGCATCGCGGATGGCTCGACAAACAGGTTTAGGTAAGGCGCTGGAAATTATTTTGGGGGCGCAGGATTTTGATGCCGACCAAGCGGAAGCCTATGGCACAGTGAACAAAGCCCTTGACCCCGATGAAATTGGTGCTTATGTGGAAAATTTGGCGCATCGTATTGCCCTTTGGCCTGCTGAATCCATCAATGCTTGTAAGCAAAGTGTTTATGAATCCATCGATAAACCGATTGATGAAGCACTAAAAGCGGAAGCATATTGGCTCTATCAGGCGACAAGTCAAACCCCTGCCCTCGAACGTTTTCAGTGGGCTGACGATAATGGTGCACAGTTCGATATGGATAATCAGCGAGCTTGGGAAAAGCTGGTCGTTGGTGTTCAGGAGATTAATTAATATCTCTACAAAAGTTCCCCTCTTGGGAGGGGTTAGGGGTGGGTTTTCGATAAGTGGCGCAACCGACTGAAACCCCTTCCGCCTACGGCACCTTCCCCGAGGAAGGATGAAATTTCTTTAAAGCTGGCTCATTAGGAGGTCAGAAGTTCAGATGCTTAAAACAAAACAAGAACAAGAACAAGCATTTCAAACGATTAATCGGGGCTATGACCAAGTTTTTCAAGCGAATCGATTGACTGTGGGTTTGGTCGTCCCCCTTGAAAACCATGGCTATAATCCTGTGCCGACTATGGCGCATCATCTTGAACAAATTCAATTAGCAGAATCACTAGGTTTCGCATCGGTTTGGTTACGGGATGTGCCGTTTAATGTACCGACTTTTGGAGATGCAGGCCAAACCTATGATCCCTTTGTTTATCTTGGTTTTTTGGCGGCACAAACAAAAAAAATTGCCCTGGGTGTTTCCAGTATTATTTTGCCTGTGCGACATCCTGCCCATATCGCTAAAGCTGCGGCAACAGTTGATGTACTTTCCGGTGGTCGATTAATTCTGGGAGTTGCATCCGGCGATCGCCCGGAAGAATATCCCGCTTTAAATTTATCGTTTCATGATCGTGGTGCGAGATTTCGAGAGAGTTTTGAATATATTCGGCACATGAGCGAGGACAAACCTTCTTTCTCGAATGATTATGGTGTGGTGACGGGGGGAATGGATATGTTGCCGAAACCAACCGCTAAAAAATTACCGTTGCTGATCACTGGGGGCAGTCAACAAAATCCTGATTGGCTTGCGGAAAATGGCGATGGTTGGATGATTTATCCGCGCAATATTCCGCTACAAGCAAAGATTATTAATGATTGGCGATCGCATCTCAAAGCTTCTGGTCAACCGAATAAGCCCGTGCTGCAACCACTTTATATTGATTTGGCCGATGATCCCCAAGCAAAACCGCAACCGATTCATCTGGGATTTCGCCTCGGCACCAAACACTTATTTAACCACCTCAAATCTTTAGAAGAAATTGGCGTGAACCATGTGGCGCTAAACCTGCGTTTTAATAAAGCCAATATTGAGACCACCATGAAACGTCTCGCCGATGAAATTTTGCCGGAGTTTACCTAGAAGAAAACCATGACCAAAACAATTTTGATTACAGGTTCGACGGACGGCATCGGTCTTGAAACCGCCAAGAAATTTGTGTCCCTCGGCCATACAGTTTTGATCCACGGCCGTAATCCAAGCAAGCTTGAAAACGTTGCGAATGCTCTTGCTGCTGAAGATGGCCAAGTAGAAAGTTATCTTGCTGATTTGTCCCACATGGCTGATGTTGAAGCTATGGCACAGGCGATCGCCGCCAAATATTCTAAGTTGGATATCCTCATTAACAATGCAGGCATTTTCAAGACAGCAAATCCCATTACTGATGATGGTCTAGATGTGAGATTTGTCGTGAATGCGATCGCCTCTTATTTCCTCACCCAAAAACTGTTGCCTCTAATGACAACTGAGGGAAGAATTATCAATTTATCCTCTGCCGCCCAAGCCACCGTAAATTTAAAAGCATTAGCGGGTCAAATTAAAATTGCCGACGATTTTGAGGCCTATGCCCAGAGCAAAACAGCCATCACAATTTGGTCACATGTCCTTGCTCAAACAAACGGAAACCCTATCATTATTGCTGTTAATCCGGGTTCACTTCTTGGTAGCAAAATGGTCAAAGAAGGATTTGGGATGGCCGGCAAGGATATTCAGATTGGCGTAGATATCCTGACTCGTGCGGCACTATCTGAAGAATTCGCCACAGCTTCCGGTAAATATTTTGATAACGACTCCAAACGGTTTGTGATCGCCCATGCCGATGTCGAGAATCCTCAAAAGTCCAAAGAGGTTGTTGAGGCGATCGAAACTGTTTTAGCGAAACTCACAAAATCACTTTAAACAGTCTAATGACTGATTAGCGACATCCATTGCGAGAAAACTTTTTTCAATTTCACTGCAACCTAGTGGCTTTGAAAATAAATAACCTTGCCCTAATTGACACTCAAGATCTTGCAACCATTGCAGCTGTTCTTTTGTTTCGATTCCTTCTGCAACAACCGTTAAATCTAATTGCTTACTCAAGGTAATCAGCGCCTGAACAATTTGATAGTTGCGATCGCCCACTTCCATAAAACCAATAAAAGATCGATCAATCTTTAAATTATTGGCAGGCAATCGGTGAAGATAGCTCAAAGACGAATAACCAGTCCCAAAATCGTCAATGCTAATTTGAATGTTGCGAGCTTTAAGTTGGTTGAGCAACTTGATAGTTTGGTCAATATCGTCAATCACCATACTTTCAGTCACCTCCAAACAAATGTCAGTGCCATCTAAACCTGTTTCAGCTAGCGTTTTTTCAATGCCTTCAATTAAGTTGGCTCTATGAAGACTCTGGGCAGAGAGGTTGATACTCATTTTGAGCGGGAAACAATCAGGGAATCTCGATTTCCAATCGGCCAATTGATGACAGGCAGCTTTAAAAACATAACGATCTATTTGTGCAACCAAACCAGTTTCCTCGGCGATCGGCACAAAATCTGCTGGTGAAACCATGCCATGGTCAGGATTTTCCCAGCGAACAAGGGCTTCGAAGCCCACCAGCTGACGATTTAAAATATCAACTAAAGGCTGATAATAAACAATAAATTCTTTTCGTTTGACAGCCTTGCGGAGACTTGTTTCTAGATTTAGCCGATACATCATTTGTTCATGCATCGCCGAATCGAATAACTGATATAAGTTTCGTCCCCGGGATTTTGCACGGTGCATGGCAATATCAGCATCGCGAATTACATCAGCAGCCTGATGATATTCATGGGTGCCAATCACGATGCCAATGCTTACACTCGTAAATATTTCATATTCACCAATAAAAAGTGGTGTTTTAAAATCGACTAAAATCTGCTCAACAATCTGAATAATGTCTTCAGTTTTATCGATATCTTCTAATAGGATTACAAATTCATCGCTGCCAAACCTTGCGACAAAATCAACTTCCCGTACATGCTTTTCTAGCTTCCGGGCGATCGCCAATAAAAGCTGATCCCCAATCAAGTAACCCAAACTATCGTTAATTACTTTAAAGCCATCAAGGTCAAGGAAGAGAAGGGCATAACGATAGTCATCCATCTCCTGCATGCGAGCAAGCACAAATCTTAACCGCTCCATTAACAAAGTTCTATTCGGCAAATTCGTGAGAGGGTCATGAAGTGTATGGTGAAGGATCAGCTCCTGAGCTTGCTTGAAATTGCTGATATCCGTGATTGTGCCGATATAGCCAATAATCTGTCCATCTTCATCATGTTCTGCTACTGCCTGAGCAAACACCCAAGTAGCAAAACCATCTGGTCTTTTAAATTGAAACTCTAAATTAAAAGGCCGTTCTTCTCGGATTGATTGCTGCCATTCATTGAGAATGGCTTCTTGATCACTTGGATGGAGTCCTTGCATCCAGCCAGCCCCCAAGGCTTTTTCTGCCTCGATTCCTGCAATCCGACACCAGCGCTCATTAACATAGACACAATTGCCTTTTGCATCGGTGCGATAAATGCCGACTGGAGCTGTAGCAGCAAGGGTCGCAAGACGTTTTTCGCTCTCCTTCAAACGAATTTCTGTTTGACGACGCTCAATTAATTCGCCATGAGCTTGTTGATAAGCTGTCGCCTGCTGGATGGCGATCGCCAACTGAGTTGCCAATTGCTCAAGTAAAGTGACCTCTTCAGGATGCCATTGCCTAGGAGCACAGCTTTCTGTAGCCTCCAGTAAACCCCACAGCTTTCTCCCTTCAATAATGGGGAGTAATACTTTTGCTCGTGTTTGTAGTTCTTCTAATAAAGATAGATGGCATTTAGCCATGTCAGATTGGTAAATATCAGCAACGACTCGGACTCGTCCATTTTGATAAGCATCAACCCACTCCGGTGAAAAACAGGGATCATAAACCCGTTGTCCGAGCTGAGACCTCACCTTATCGGAGATCGCTTCAGCAACACTGATCACAGCATGATCAGACTGAAATTGCCAAATTGCAACGCGATCACATCCCAAAAATGCCTGGAGTTTTTCAACCGTTGTATCAAGAATTGGTTGCAACTCTAGAGAGAGTCGAATTTGAGAAGCAACACTGGCTAATAAATGAGAATGCTCAGCCTGAGTTCTCAGGGCTAATGTTCGTTGTTCAACCAAATGCTCCAATTCAAGGGCACGATTCTCCAGAAGTTCTATTTTTTCAGCTTCTAACCGCAGTACCTTTGCATCTAGGATCTCAGCTAGTTTGTAGAGTTCTAGTGAGTTAAATGCTTGTAAGACACTGGTCTTAGTCACAATACCGAGTAATTCTCCTTGGGAACCCGTAACTGCGACACGTCCGATAAACCGCTCTTCCATCAGCTGTTGCACATCCCAGAGAGAATCTTCAGGCTGAACCGAAAAAACAGGCGAACTCATCACAGCATTCACTTGGCATGCATGTAATGAGATCCCCAATGCTTTGAATTGAACGATATCGCGTTCAGTAATAATTCCGATGGGAATCTGGAGAGGTTGCTGATCTTGATCTAATTGTTGCCGCACAATCACAACGGAACTAATCCGTCTCTCTGCCATGAGAGTCGCAACGTCTAACATGTCCACATGAGCATTTGCATAGATGACATTGGTGGCCATGATTTCTTTAACCAATTGGAGGCGCAGCAAATCTATAGGGCGTAATATATGCTGCAAACTTTCATGGGTTAATAATCCAGTGAGATTACCTTCGTCATCGAGCACAGGCAAATGACGAATACGATTCTGCTGAAAAACATTTAAAGCGCAAAAGATATCAACAAACTCTGATTCACGTAGGGTAATGACCTCTCCACTCATGACATCACTCACACGCAAATTGTCCAAAACAATCTGTTGAGTGGTTAATCGCACGACATCTCTCTCTGTGAGGATCCCGAGCAATTGATTATTTTCAGCCACAATGACACAGCTAGAACGGGCTGCAATTTCGATATCGATACGATTAATTTCTTTTTCCACCCAACAGAGATTGCGTAAGCCACTCATTTGGGAGATGACATCCATCACCATCGTTTCTGGAGAAACAACCAAGGGCGATCGCACAATTGCCAAGTCGAGCTCATCTTGCGTTAAACCAGTTACTTTGATGTCCATATGAGGCGAGGAATCTATTGTGTGAAGTTAGGGTCGGGAAGTTCGCTATGCATTACCGTTCCACGGCTGAATCCATTGCTATTCTTGATGTTCAGTTATTGTCTCTATGTAAAAGTATGCTAACGCAGTGTCTAATTAACAGTCTTGCGATGAAGCGCAAAACTTCACATTGCATTTCCACTCAGAGACAAGTTCTTTTGGATAGGAGTAGGTATATTTGAGAGTTTCAAGTAAGTAATGCTATAGCAAAATGGAGTGAGTCGTTTCCTAGAAATTCTCGCTATGACAATTCACTGCCCCCAATGTAATGCTCAAGACATCATCAAAAGTGGATTTGCTAAAAATCGTCAACGATTTAAGTGTAAGCAGTGTAATTATCAATTTACAAGCTTTTCTAAAGAGCGGGGCAAGCCTCTCTGGATGAAATTAGAAGCTGTATTGATGTATATGAGTGGTATGTCCATGAATGCGACAGCCAAGATTCTCGGTGTATCAGCTCAATCAGTGCTCAATTGGGTAAGAGATTTCGGTGAAGCCAATTATGAAAAGCCCACTCCTGAGTCTGCTGTCGTGGTGGAGCTAGATGAGCTATGGCATTTTATCCAAGAGAAAAAAACAAACTTTGGGTCTGGAAAGCATATGACCGTAATACTGGGCGACTCATTGACTGGGAATTGGGAAGTCGTGATAGTCGAACTTTAGGTCATTTACTAGAGCGGTTATCGCAATGGCAAATCACTGTCTATTGCACCGATAATTGGAAACCCTATCAACAGCTATTAGAGAATCACCCAGATGCTTTTCATGTCATTAGCAAGAAAGAGACAATAGCAATTGAGAGAAACAACTCAGACAATCGCCATTGGTTTGCTCGGTTTCATCGCAGGACGAAGGTCGTCTCTAAATCAAAACACATGGTGGACTTGAGCATGGCACTGTTTGCGAAATTTAGAGTGAATGGAAGTATTGAGCTACTGCACAATTGGCGTTTAACATTACTCTCTTGAAACTCTCGAATATTTTTTAATGTGGGCAACCAATATTCCCCAGAAGTTTCGCCATCACCGTAGGTCGTACTGAGTACACCAAAACTAAATGCATTAACGGGAAAGCCAACCAAGAGCGACCCGATCAATACCTCTCCTTTTTGCTCTAAGGTCAAACCCACTATGCCAGACTCTTCTATGTCAACGATTTCGCCATCAATCATGATTGTGGTGGTTTCATAAGTGCCGACATATTGGTTGAAGGGAGAAGCTTGACTGGTCGGACTACTCGCCTCCAGTTCTCTAATTTTTAAGGATTACTTCTGTTTGATGTTGCTGTTTAAATAGCTTGAGCTACTTTCCCAAGGAGTTGGATTGGGGTCAGAGTTTTGAGGAAGTCCAGTTGAGGGCGATCGCGCACTAGTAGAGCTCCAGCAAATCCGAGGGAATTCACTGAAATCCGTTCATAGCAATCTTGGGTACGGTGAATGAGCATCATCCAACGGCGGGTGGCAAGGAGATTATAGGGTTGAGTTTGTTGACCTTGGGCGAGGGGTTTATCGATGAAATTTAGATAGTTCAGTAAGCTTTCGTAAATCTCAAAGAGGGTCTGGCCATCGTGATGCTCTGGGATTGAGGCGATCGCATGTTTAAACGGAAAAATAGTAAGGCTAGTCGGTTGGGCTGTGGTGAAATCTAGTTGGGTGATCACCTTCTCTATCGGCACATCAAACTGATCAAGGCCATCAGAGAAAGGGATAAGTTGTAAATGTTTGTGGGGTTGGCTGGCTCCGGCTGATTGCCCGGCATTGTAAAACGCTAAACCGTCAATCTCTGCCATACAGGTCGCGAGAGCCGCAAAATCGGGTTGCGTGATCCAATCTTCTTGCGACTGGAAATCCCGCGTAATGATCAAAATATGGTTATCGACGACGTTAAATTTATTCAGCAAGCACACATGATTTGCCGAGAGATCGCACACAAATAAATCTTGCTCGTAGGGCAAAAAAGGATTGATCTGCCGCTTGACCTGTTTAGCCTGATAGTTTTCTTTTTTATTGATTCTTTCGAGAATTCTGACCACAAACGAAATGCCTTGATCTTCTACGAGCTCTTGTTTTGTCGTGAGTGAAATTAATGCCCCTAGATTTTTGGCATGGGTCGTCGTCTGTTGAATTTGCTCGAAAAGCGACATGTTTTTTAGGAATTACAGGAAAATAAACCGATTACAATTTATGCTCCCATAGGACGAATCGAAAACTCGGTATCTGGGTCAAAAAAGTGTAAATTTTCCAAATCAAGTGATATAGCAATTTCTAGTCGAGTGAGGTGCAATAGCAGCAATGTGTAAACCAGCATCGAATATCATCAAGGGTAATCTTGGAAAAAGCTACCTCAATTGCCTTGTCTAGAGCTAGATAAGTTCTTGCCCCGATACTTTTCAAGGTACTTTTCAACTTTGACCAGCAATTTTCAATGGGTGAAAAATCTGGAGAATAGGGAGGAAGGTAAATCAACTTAGCTCCCACGGCCTCAATCATTGTGCGTACTGACTCTCCTAAATGAATCGAACAGTTATCCATCACCACACATGCTCCCGCCCATAAGTTTGGTATTAACTTCTGGCTGATGAATGCTTCAAAGGTTAATCCATCCGTACTCCCCAGCAGATGATAATTAGCGACCATTCCCTTGAAGCCTAATGCTCCAATCAAAGAAACATTCTTGCCTCGTTTACTGGATTTCGGACTATAAGCTCGTTTCCCTTTCTCAGAACGTGCCCTCAGTCTTGTCATGGCTAAGTTCACGCCCGATTCATCGATAAAAATCAAGTTTTTCGCTAGAGTCGCTTGCATTTTCTGCCAAAAATCATATCTGGCTTGTTGCACTCGTTTTGTCGCCTTAAGGTCTGGATAGAATGTTTTTTTTGAGGCTATATCCCATTCTTCTTAAGGTGCGATGCATGGTGCTATTGGCCACACGGAGACCAGTGCGTTTCTCCATCTCATCACATAGTTCCGCTAGCGTCGCATCGTTTTTCTTGGTGAGCAACTGGCGCAATATTGTTTGATGCTCTTCGTTTAATTTGGGAGGTGTTTGTTGGCTTCGTTTTTTCGGAGCAATCGACCCTGTCAGTCGTTTTTGGTCGAGGAGCTTTTGTACAAAACTTTTCGCCACTCCAAATTGTCGGGCAAGACTACTTTGACTCACACCACCCCTTTCGTAGGCATCCACTATTTTCTGTCTTAAGTCTAATGAGTAGGCTTTCGGCAAGATGCTACTTTCTTCCTCACCAGTCAACTCACCTATACTACTTCATACACCTTGCTAGGCTGAAATTTGCTGTAGCCACAAAGATTGTTGGGGACGGTAAGTGGTGTGTGGTTCAGTTCTGACGCGGATGGTGGTGCTCGAAATTTCGGTGAGGTGAGCTGTTAAAAATGTATCGTTCCCGAGAGCTTCTACCACATCAACGGTAACTTCCATATTTTTTGTTGCTGCTGGACTGACTCGCAAATGTTCTGGTCGAATCCCCAAAAGAAGCGATCGCCCTTCATATGATTTGAGAGTTTCTTTCCAGAAACCAGTGATAGTGCATCGGAATTGAGGATGTTCGATGACGCCATTCGGCAACACTGCAACCTGCAGAAAATTCATTGGAGGCGACCCAATAAACTCTGCAACGTAACGATTGACGGGATAGTTATAAACTTCTAATGGTGGGGCTACTTGCAGGATTTCACCTTCATTCATCACCGCGATGCGATCGCCCATCGTCATTGCTTCGGTTTGGTCGTGGGTGACGTAAATGGTTGTGATATCCAGTTGCTGCTGAAGTTGCACAATTTGAGTGCGGGTTTCGCTGCGGAGTGCGGCATCGAGGTTGGATAGTGGCTCATCCATGAGAAAAACTTGGGGATTTCTGGCGATCGCCCGTCCGAGTGCAACCCGTTGTTTTTGGCCACCTGAAAGTTGCTTTGGTAAACGCGTGAGGAGATGGTCAATCTGTAAAAGTTGCGCGACTTGTACGACTTTGCTGCGAATGACTTTTTCTTGGGGCGGTTGATAGCGTAATGATTTTGGTAAAACACCGGTGACCCCACGGCCAAGATTACTCAGCCAGTTGGTACTCGTATCTGCTGTCGGCATCCGTCGCAAACCAAAGGCAATATTGTCGTAAACATTGAGATGGGGATACAGCGCATAATTTTGAAACACCATCGCAATATCCCGCGCCTTTGATGGCAATTTATTGACGGGGCGATCGCCGATCCATATTTCCCCACCTGTCACTGTTTCTAAGCCCGCAATTAGCCGTAAGAGCGTACTTTTACCGCACCCTGATGCGCCGACGAGCACCATGAATTCGCCAGCTTGGATATTGAGGTCAATACCTCGTAATACCTTCGTTGGCTTACGCGTCGAGCGGTCAAGGAAAGATTTCTGGATATTTTGAAGCGCAACCTGTGCCACGGCAATCTATTTTCCTACGTCAGAAATGATGCTTATGGTATCGCACTGTTGAGCCTAAGGTTCCATTTCTTCGGGTTGGAAAGATTTTTCTGTCAGCTCTTCAAACACAGCTTGCAAAGAGGGCGTTTGGAAAACCATTTCGGTGGCTTGGAGGAGATTTTCGCCCCAGAGGTTTTCATCAAGAAACTCAATATCACCGTAGCGCCCATCTAAACTGAGAGCTTCGCGCGCTAACTCTAACCCTTTCTCTTGGTTACCTAGGGCATAGGTTGCCACTGCTACCGCAAGCTTGGGTTCTGCCATGGTCGAGTCAATATTGATAGCTGTTTCCCATTTTTTAATAGCTGCTTCAAGATTACCCTGCTCGTAATAAATTAAGCCGATATTGTTAATTGCAGGCCAAAAGTCATCTCGCTGTTTAACCGCACGCTCATAGGTGGCGATCGCCTTGTTATAGTCCTTGAGTTTGAGTTGTGCATTACCGAGGTCAAACAACACTTCGATAGACTCATCACCGAGAGCTAACGCTGTTTCTAGTTCTGGCACTGCCAGCTCATATTCCCCACTCTGGAAATAAGCTGCACCGAGGATGCTGTAAATACCACCTTCGCTCGACTCTAAACGCTTTGCCCGTTTGAGAGCTGCAATACTTTCTTCTAACTCCTCTTCTTGCACCAATAATGTGCCGAGGATGTACCAGCCTTCAAAGCGATTGGGGACAAGTTGTGTGGCCAGTTTTGCCCGAGGAATCGCCCATTCGTACTGCTGGAATCGCGACAGCTGAATCGCATCATCAATCAGTTTGAGACCTTCCTCTTCGAGTTGCTCTTGGTTCAACTTTGGGGTCAGCGGCACCGCTACCTGCGATCGCACAGGAGCTTCGGTCATTAAAACACTCGCACAAGCCCCAAGGGCAATTAACCAATGATGTCTAGGCACAGTTCAACTCTTCACAAAAAACAATTTAGATTTTTAGTCTAGCGACTCATTAGGCAAACTGACGACAATCCCATGGAAGAAGGTTCCAATAACTCACGTTGCAAAAAATTATCTGAACTCAAAATTGCGGTCGCTTTTCGTGATTTTCTGTTTGGGCACTCCAAGGAATTTCTATCGAAAAAGTTGTTCCCACACCAACTTGGCTCTGCACGTCGATCGCCCCACCGTGAATATCCAAGCATTTTTTGACGACAGCTAATCCTAGCCCTGTACCCGTAATACCTTTTGTATTGGTGCCACGGCGAAACATTTCAAATAGATTTTTCTGATCAGTGAATGGAATTCCGATGCCTTGATCTTTGATTTGAAAGTTGGCGCATTCTACCTCTCCCTTGATGGTGAAGAGAATCTGACTTTCCTGTGGTGAATATTTAATGGCATTGGTCAATAGGCTCATCAACATCGCCCGCAACAGAATTTCGTCGAGATAGGCATGGTCACATTCTCCCTGCTGAATCACCTCAATGTCATGTTGGGCTTGGCTATTAAATTTGACTTCCTCAACCAATTTTTGACAAAAAGGTTTCAGCTCAATGACTTGTGGATTAAATTCGAGTTTGCCAGCCTCTGCCCTTGTCAATAGCAAAATATCAGCCAAGAGTTGGGTCATGGTTTTTGCTGAAGATTGAATCCGGCGAAGGTTGCGTGAGCGCTTTTCCTCTGTCCATTTGGCATTGGGATTATCGAGCAGTTGGGCGGAAACCAGAATCGCACTGAGAGGCGTTCGCAGCTCGTGGGAAGCGAGAGAGAAAAAATTCAGTTTAAGGTCAGTGAGCTCCTTTGCTTCTTCAATTTCCTGACAAGTGGCTTCCAAAGTTTGTCGCAGATCGGATTCTGTTTGTAGTGAAGACTGAGATTGCTTCAGTTCACGCATGGCAATCTCTAATTTTTCAGAAAGAAGTTTATTGTTTTTACTGAGTTCTGCTGCGTGGCGATCGCCCTGATTGGAAGTTCGCAATAGCCAACCATACAAAATGCCTAAAGCGACTAAACTCAATCCCAACATTAACCACATTAACCAGAGGTCATTGTTAATTTGGACGCGGGTATCGGACTCGGCCATCTCAAGATCAATCAGCTCAAGTTCGACAAAATTAAGTAGAGCTTCCTGTATTTCGAGCTGAGCTTCATTCAGCTGTTGAGCCAGTTGGAGTTGGATCGTTACATCTAGGCTGTTGGAATCGTACTGTTCGATGCCCTGTTGTAAACGCTGGATATAAATTACTAGGGCATTATCAAGGGCGTCTAGGGATTCTTGATATTCTTGGGTTTCAAAAAATTCTTCTTCAGCCTCCAGATCATCTGGGAACTCTTCGGAGGTGATCGCCTCAATAGCCTCTTTTTCTGCCAAAAGTTCCGTACGAATTTCCTGCAAAATATTGAGTTGCTCAGAGGAGGTCGCTAAAGCCTCTGGATTACCCGTTGCGAGATAATTTTGTTGACTCACCTCCGCTAAAGCCACAATGGTCATCGAGAAATTTAAATAACCATAGTTTTCCCAGATCGCGACAGAGGTTTCTAAGGTTTCCTGCCGACCGACAATTTTCTGATGTAACACAATGCCATTTAGCCCTAGAAGTATGGCGATCGCCCCAAAACCAAAGGAAAGCCACTTTTGTGTCGAGGGAAACTTCATCAAAATAGAATAGTTGTCGTTATGTTTCGAGAACAGCAGGAATAACTCTAAAACGTTTGATTTGCCTATACTAGAGCCATCGTAGCGTATGTCTTTTTTTTGTTTGGCGATCGCCTCTTTTGTGTTTGTGTAATCTACTAATATGCGAATCCTGCTAGTCGAAGACGATCAACAATTGGGTGAAAGTTTAACCGAAGCCTTAACCGATACAGGCTATATCGTGGATTGGGTGACCGATGGCGAAATGGGCTGGATTCAGGCAACGGATTTAGAATATGGCCTACTCATCCTGGATGTAATGCTCCCCAAAATCAATGGTATTAATCTCTGTCAGCGGTTACGGCAAGCCGGGAAACGTGTCCCGATTTTGATGTTGACAGCACGGGATACCAACACAGATAAAGTTGCTGGATTAGACGCGGGAGCTGATGATTATGTCGTTAAACCCTTTGATTTATTGGAGTTGCTTGCTCGTCTAAGGGCTTTAGCGAGGCGAGGAAATCTCGGTGAAGCTAGCTCTCTGTTGACTTGGGAAAAAGCACAACTTGATCAAGCGACCCATGAAGTTTTTTATGATGGCGAGTTGCTGCGATTGACCCCAAAAGAATTTAGTCTACTTGCCTTATTTTTACGGAGTGGTCGGCGGGTTTTGAGTCGTGCTGTGATTATTGATCAATGTTGGGATCTGGATGTTGCACCGGATGAGGAAACGGTGAAATCTCACCTCAAAAGTTTGCGCCAAAAACTCCGTAAAGCTGGTGCGCCATCAGATTTGATTGAAACTGTTCATGGTGTTGGCTATCGTCTCAAACAAGTTTAGGGAGGGAAATGCTAGATTTCTCCTCCCTAATAGCGACTATTCGTCTTCAGACCATTCACAAGCAAGATTTTGCTCAACGACTTCCAACTGCTGCGGTGTTAGGAGTTGACCCACTTCTGCTTCGAACGCTTCCTCCGCTGCAATAATTTGCTCTTCTTGGCTCTCTGTAGGTTTGGGCAATAGTGCTTCGATTTCTTCGTCGAGTTGGTATTCTAGGCTGTCAATTTTTTGTTTTTGCTCCGTCGTCAAAATCTTCTGGAAACTCTCCTCATATTCTTGATCGAGGGCATCGATTTTCTGGATTTGTGCCTGAGTCAAGACAGGTTCTTTTTCTTCCTCCTCAAACCACTCCGGAACGATCGCCATGAGTTGTTGATCGATTTCTTCATCCAACGCTTCAATTTGCTGAAGCTGTTGCGCAGATAAGATGCTTTCAAACTGCCCTTCGTACTGAACTTCGAGTTGCTCAATTTTCATTTCCTCAGCTTCGGACAGTGGGAAAATGCTATCGATTTGTGCATCAAGATTATCTTCTAAGTTCCAGAGTTTTGCTTCTTGTTGAACACTGAGATTGACGCCTTCAAAGACATCAGGACAGTCGGCCATTTCGTCGGCTCTAGAAGACATCCCCAATGCTGTTGCCGAAATAGCCATTGCTCCGAGAACGATCGCCGCAAATTTGATAGAGAAAGATTTCATAGGTTAGTGAGTAGAATTCGCTTACATTCACACCCTAAGAAATGAATTGGGAGAATCTGGGGAAGAATTCGGGTAGAAATCGGGTAGTTTCGCAAATTTATGTTTTTTGGGGAGAGAAATTAGGCGATCGCCGTCTTGACTGCTGTTAAGTATAGTTGGGATCACCCGACTCTCTAGTTAGTGGATTAGAAGTGTAGTCGTTATCTAGTTAACGTGAGTTCGGGATAAGGAAATGAGGTTCTAATCAAGCTGAAGAGAGGGTTTCTTAGGCTGATGACAGTAGGCAATGAGACCGCAAAGCAAGTTGACACAAAAGTTCGCTGGACTGCGATGGCGAGAGTGTTCAATCTGAGAAATATTCTTCAGTTGGTCAATGACGGTCTCAATTAAAGCTCGCTTACGAGCCAGCACTTTGTCACGCCAAAGCATCAGGTGATTCTTCATATTGCGACGAGGCTTAGCTAGAAGCCTCTCATCATATTCTTCTTGTAAATACTGTGCCAGAGCTTGAGAGACGTAACCTTTATCGGCAAAGACTTTTCCCGATAACCCTTTCAAAAGCTCCACTACCGGCTTTCTATCATTGGTGTTGCCAGGCGTGATTTTAACATTGAGTAATTCGCCATGGTCATTGATAACCAGATGTAGTTTGAAACCAAAGAACCAACCCACAGAGGTTTTACCTCGAGCGGCATGGCCATCAAAAACGTGATGTTGAGAGATGCGGCGATTGTGACAAACTTTGATACTTGAAGCTGATACCTGTGCATTGACCATAACAGTGCTGTAGGTAGACACATAGAGAGAGGTACTAACGTCGAAGGCATCCACTCCACAAAACGTTGGTCACTCACTGCTCTGGGAAAAGCTCCTCGCCAGTGATGACGCACATTAATGAGATAGAAATACTTGAAGTGACGATAATGAGATTGATCAAATGCAATCAATATCGTCATTATCTCGCTTAAACTCAAGCTTCTTGAGCGACGTCGCCGCCGTTGTTTCGAGGCCAGCAGCTGTTGTTGCCATTGAGGTTCGAAGACTTGGCAGAAATCATCAACGGCACAAAACAAAGGTTCTAGACTGGTCATGGGAGAAAGTGGTGGATTGCTTATTAACGTGAGTTCTGGATAAGGAAATGAGACTCTAATTGAGTTGGAGAGAAGGTTTCTTAGGCTGATGACAATAGGCAATCAAGCCACACAGCAAATTGACACAGAAGTTTGCTGGACTACGATGTCTAGAGTGCTCAATCTGAGAAATGTTCTTCAGTTGGTCAATCACGGTTTCAATCAAAGCTCGTTTACGAGCGATGAATTTATCTTGCCAGAGCATCAAGCGATTCTCCATATTGCGGCGAGGTTTAGCAATTAACATCACATCATGTTCTTCTTTGAGATGTTGTGCCAGAGCTTGGGACACATAGCCCTTATCTCCAAAAACTTTGCCGAATAAATTCCGTAACAGTTCAACGACAGGCTTTCTGTCATCAATATTGCCAGGAGTGATTTGTACATGAAGTAATTCTCCTCGGTCATTAATGACCAGATGGAGTTTGAAGCCAAAGAACCACCCAACAGAGGTTTTGCCTCTAGCGGCATGACCGTTAAAGACTCGATGTTGGGCAATACGGCGATTGTGACAAACTTTGATACTGGTGGCATCAATGAAACTAATGCCTGTGCAATCTCCATAACAGTCACATAAATAGGCACATAGAGGCACTAAGCTGGAGGGCATCCATGCCACAAAGCGTTGATAACTCACTGCTTTGGGAAAGGCTTTTTGCCAATAGTGTCGCACCATCAGGAGATAGAAATGCTTGAAATTACGATAGTGAGATTGATGAAATGCAATCAGTATCGTCATCACCTCACTCAAGCTTAGGCTTCTAGAACGGTGACGATACCTTTTGCAAGAGCTCAGTAATTCTTGATGCCACTGAGGTTCAAAGACCTGGCAGAAATCGTCAACGTCACAAAATAAAGCGTCTAAACTAAGCATAGGAGAAAGCTGTGGATTGGTTTCAACTGCCACGATATGAGCTTTCTTCTTTTCTTTCCTTATCCAGAACTCACGTTAGTTATTGTGAGTAGCTAGATGCAGATCATGATCAGACCAGAACTTTTCTTGACGTTGTTTAACCTTTTCGAGCAGTGCTGCCTTCGGATTGTTCGTATTTTCAGGATGACTCACCAAACCAATAAAGCGTTTACCTTTGCTGGTTAAACCATTAATTCCCCATTCTGTAAGTAACGTTTCGTGTTTGAGACCCAATTGTTCGATATGGCCAAGCAGCTCACTAACGTCATAGCGATAAGTGGTGAATTTTGTTTGGAATGGAATCTTGTTGCCTTCTAAACGACGCCATTCGAGGATATCTATATCGCCATCAATTGATTTTTTCCATTGGTAATTGTCAAGGATGTTAGGCTCAGGGAGCCAACCTTCCACTAATGAATCTTTGGCATCTGTCCATTCCACTGGTCTCGATGCATACAAAAAAGCTGTGTGGTCAATCACAATAAAACCATCTTGCCTTAGATGTTTTTTTGCGGTTTCTAAAGCTTCTAAACGATCGGCAATGGTTGGTAAATGCTTGAGTACAGACAATGCAAAAACAATCAAATCATATTGGCGATTTTCCTGGAAAGAGCACATATTCTCCTTGACAAAAGAAACTGTTATATCCTGATTATTTCGGTTGACATAAAATTCTCTACCTTGGGTCAATAAGTTATCGCTAAGATCAACACCACAAATATGATTGGCAGTCTGCTCAAAAATCGGAAATAAACGACCCATACCGCATCCGAGTTCGAGAACAGACTCCGGTTTAAGGATGGCAGTTAGATCTTCATATAATGAAAAATCCATCTGAAAACCATTCATGATCACATCATAAAAATGGCTAGATGCATCATATTCTAATTGACTAATATTAGTTTGACTGACATTGGTGTTAGACATTAATTAAGAAAATAGACGACAGACAAAAAGACAGCGAATCAATGACTATCTTTTTGGACAAAAAACTTGATATTTATTGTGATTTTTAACAACAAAAATAATGACAGATTAATATCAAGAATGAATACTTTCAACCATATATGCACAGGCTGTTTTAGGCAAAAGTTGCAATAAGATTGGTTGATTTTTACAGGAAGCACACTTTTGTTTTCCTCTGCTGGATTGGGTCGGCGATCGCCTTAGTTATTCTTCCTCGGATTGGGCGGAGTTGTCGTCGGGGAAAGAGCACTCAACGGTGACCTTGAGGTTGCTGGCGGCGGTACCTTCGGTGATGTAGGGAATGCCTGCTTTTCCTTCGATCTGGATGCCAAATTCGAGGGTTACTTTATCAATGTTTGCGTTAGCGACTTTGCGGAATGCATTCAGGGTGTAGTGGGTATAGCCGCGAATGGTGTTTTCGATATTTTCAAAGGTTGAGGCAGTGGTTTCGGTAGGGTTGGCGATCGCCCGCCCTACTCCTGAAATAGCATCCCGTAATCCTTTCTCTCCATCGCCCACATCATCACGGGTACGTTCTTGGGTAGGGGCTGGGGACTCAGCGGGATCGCCCTGGACTTGGATATGAATAATTGTGCCGTCGTCGAGCTGGATGGGGACTAGGTTCGCCATTGGTCTTATACATTGGAGGTGTCATTGCCACCAGATTATCGCCAAAGTTATGAGTCGGGACGCGCTTGTTGTTGGGGTTAATGTTTATCAAAATGAAAGTCTAAAAAATCTCACTTCTCCTGCGGCAGATGCTGAGGCGATCGCCCAGATGCTGGAAAAGCACGGGGATTTTGATGTAGTGCGGCGGTTACCAGAGGCGATCGACGATGAGAATAAGCCTGTTGTGGGGCAGTCACTCGAAGTACGGCTAAAGGAACTCAAACAAGCTCTGGTGCAATTATTTAAGCCAGAAGGTAAACATATCCCAGATACGGCTCTGTTTTATTTTTCGGGGCATGGGCTACGAAATACCCTCGGCATTTCAGAAGGTTTTTTGGCGACGAGCGATACGCACCCAGATTTTGAGTTTTATGGGCTATCGATGAATTGGCTCCGGCAGTTACTCGAAGAAAGTCCGATTCGGCAACAGGTTATTTGGTTGGATTGTTGTCACAGTGGGCAGCTGCTCATCCATGAAGCAAATCCGGGGAATAATGGCTTCGCGAAAGATCGTTGTTTTATTGCGTCATCGCGGGAGTTTGAAGGGTCTTGGTCGGATCTGAATAGTTCCTACAGTGTGATGACTAAGGCGCTACTGGATGGCCTTGACCCCAACCGTTTGCCGGGGCGCTGGGTTGATACTTTTGCTCTGACAGATTATGTAAATCAAACGCTCAAAGGGGAATTACAAACGCCGATCTGTACGAACTTTGGGGAAGCAATCAATCTCACTCGATCATGGCAGGTCGAAGCGGAGCAAAAATCTGGGGCTCAAACGGATAGTGGGATTTGTCCCTACAAGGGGTTGGAGTTTTTTGATTGTAATGACGAAGATCCGAAATATTTCTTTGGGCGGGATGTGCTAGTCGATGAGCTATTGGACAAAGTTCGTACCTCAAACTTTATGGCGTTGGTGGGAGCTTCTGGGAATGGAAAATCATCGGTGTTGCGGGCGGGTTTACTGCATCAACTAAAGCTGGGGCGACGGATTACAGGCAGTGATAGTTGGCAAATTCGGATCACGCGACCGGATAAAAATCCTCTCGAAAATCTAGCGTTGGCGTTTGTGGATGAGGGATTGTCGGATCTGGATCGGGCGGCGGAACTCGGTAAGGCAAAGGGTTTGCTGGAAGAAGGGACAGAGGGATTAAAGCGCTTAATTCAGGTGTCGTCTGCGCCAAGGATAATTCTCGTGGTGGATCAGATCGAGGAGGTATTTACTCGCTGTGAGAGTGCTGAGGAACGGGAGCAATATTTAAAGTTGTTTGATGGGGGCTTTGGCGGGAACGGAAGCAAAGCTCTGTCTGATTATTGCGATGCGGGCGGATTTTGTTGGGAAATGTCTAGAGCATGAATACAGTGGGCTGGCGCAACGGGTGCAGGAAAATATGATCTCGGTATTGCCGATGCAAGCGGAGGAACTAAAAGCAGCGATCTGTCAGCCAGCACAACAAGTGGGGTTAGAGGTGGAGCAAACCCTTGTCACGCAGATACTCAATGAGATTGCAAGAGCGCCAGGAAGTTTACCATTGTTGCAATACACACTTAAGGAACTATGGCACCGACGAGCAGGGAATCTGCTGACTTTAGCTGCATATTACAAAGAGCTTGGCGGGATTACAGGGACACTGGATAAACGAGCAACAGAAATCCATAACAGCTTTGAGACAACAGCAGAAAAAGAAACTTCACAACATATTTTTCTTAAGCTAACGCAACTAGGGGAAGAAGTAGAAGATACGAGACGACGGGTATTGCAGAGTCGCTTGATCGTAGAGCCAAAATATCCAGCGGCATTGGTAAAGAAAGTGATTGAAAAATTAGCTGCTCCTGATAATCGGTTAATTGTCACCAGTAAAATGACAAAAAAAAACTCACAGGAAGAAAGTCAGGCAATTGTTGACATTGCACATGAGGCTCTTATTCGTCATTGGCGACTCCTTCGCCAGTGGATTGAGGAGAATCGTGATCGATTACGACAGCAACGAAAAATTGAAGCAGGTGCAGAAGCTTGGCAGGAACAAAATGGGAAGTCTGGCTATTTGCTACAAGGTCTACCACTTAAGGAGGCTAAACTTTTTCAGGATCAACATCAAGATGAATTTCCTTTATCAGACATAGCAAGAGTTTTTATCAAAAAAAGTATTCGCTATAGGCGTATAAATATTTTTAGAATAGTGAGTTTATCACTCATCCCTGTTTTAATAGTTGGAGGATTGATTGAAATACAATACCGAGAAAATAGCGTCAAGCAACATTACATTAGTCTCGATCAAGAAGGAGGCTATGAAGAAAAACAGGCAGTGCAAGTACTGGTAGCAGGTTGTAGTGAACAATATCGACAGCAGTGGATATTTAGCTATTTGGCAGAGCGTATGTTTGGTTTATGTCGTTCATTAGAAGTCGCTCCTCTCAATTCTGCTGAGCTCGATTCTGCAAACCTTAGTTATGCTGACCTCAGAGATGCGAACCTCAATTCTGCCAACCTCAGTTCTGCCGACCTCAGCTCTGCAAACCTCAATTCTGTCGACCTCAGCTCTGCAAATCTCACTTCTGCTGACTTTAAGTATGCCGACCTTCGTTATGCGAACCTCAGTTCTACAAATTTTAGCAATACGAGCCTCAGTTCTACAAACCTCGCTTATACCGATCTCAGAGATGCTTTCCTACTAAGCGCTGAGCTCGACTCCGCGAACCTCACTTATGCCGACCTTAGTTTTGCGAACCTTGGTTTTGCGAATCTCACTTATGCCGACCTTAGTTTTGCGAACCTTAGTTTTGCGGATCTCGCTTATGCCGACCTTAGTTTTGCGAACCTTAGTTTTGCGAACCTTAGGGAGATTGACTTCAGAGACGTTGACTTCAGAAATATTGACCTCGGAACAAGCACAATATTAGCGACTGATTTACGGCTTACAAAAAACTTGACTCCAAGGAAGTTGTCAGGAGAAGTACAACCATTTCTTTGCAATGTTGCTTTCCCAAAAAATATTTCAGATATTGATCCAAATCGAGACTGTGACCAACTCCCTCAAATCTTGGCGGAGAAAGATTTGTCGTTAAGTTTGGAAGAAGCTCAAAAGATTATTAATGAGGCCAAAGCTAAAGAGTTTGAGCCACTACCAGAAGAGAATTAACGCAAATGTAGGATGGGTGACGCGAGGAGATATTCATTCCGTAAAGCAACCATTTTCCATCGAGCACAACCCATCAATTTCGATCTATTTGCCATCAAAAAAGATGCGTTACGACGGACATTAAATCTTCAATAAAATCACAATTTTTTGCCGTCTCCACACATCCTACCCATCTTCTTTTTGTCGCAGGTCAATCGTTTTCAATAAAAATTTGGCGGTTTTCTTTAGCTCTGGTAAATCGTTGGCGATGGCACTCCAAACCCTTTCCAGATCAACGCCATTGAGATAATCATGCACCAACACATTTCTGAAGCCAGATAAGCCACGCCAGTCAATATTTGGAGCTTTCTGTTTAATGTCCTCGGACAATCGGTAGTGATGCACAAGTAATGGTCATAACTGAAGAGAGAGATTATAGTGTCTGAGAAAATAGACCACTGCTCCAATGTGGTTTTCCCACTTCTTCGAGAAGGAAAGTGCCTGACGGACTAAGCGGGACGTTCTCTGACGTAGAGTGTTGTTGAATCTCTCAATATGATTTGTTTGTCCAGTCTCCTTGCCCACAACTCGATGACGTTTACTCGGTAAGACACAGCCATAGGCATCCCAATAATCGGTGTAGACCAGCGCACACTGACGATACACAGGAGGCAGAGAATCCCATAATTGTTTCGCAGTCTTTTGACTACGGTCTCCGATGGCATATCCCACCACCTCTCGGGTGTCTCGGTCAAGAGCCAGCCAAATCCATGCTTTCTCACCTTTACTACCGACAAAAGACCACAATTCATCCATTTCGATGGTCAGTTGCCCTCTTTTTTTTGAGTCACAGGTAACTCGTGAGGCACAGTCTCTAATTTGGCATTGACATAGTACTGTAGCCAGCGCAGAGAGACCCCTGTGGCACGAGTGATACCAGCGAGAGAGAGACGTTCTAATAGGAGACGGTCAATCAATTGACGAGTGTCAGTTGCAATGGGAGGGTGGGCAGGATGTTCCACAAACTGGCGACCACATTCATGGCAACGATAGCGCTGCTTTCCCGAATGGGTGTGACCATATTTAATGGTGCTGGGAGACTGACATTGAGGGCAAGTGAGCACGGTGAGACTTGACGTTTAATCTTGCCCCTATTCTTCCACAACCATTACTAGTGCACCACTACCGGACAATCTTTGCGTTGACTCCGCCATTGTTTGAAGCCGCCGCATCACCCCATCTTGCACTAGGCGGTTATTTAGAAAACGACTTTTATAGCAATTTCTAGTCGAGTGAGGTGCAATAGCAGCAATGTGTAAACCAGCATCGAATATCATCAAGGGTAATCTTGGAAAAAGCTACCTCAATTGCCTTGTCTAGAGCTAGATAAGTTCTTGCCCCGATACTTTTCAAGGTACTTTTCAACTTTGACCAGCAATTTTCAATGGGTGAAAAATCTGGAGAATAGGGAGGAAGGTAAATCAACTTAGCTCCCACGGCCTCAATCATTGTGCGTACTGACTCTCCTAAATGAATCGAACAGTTATCCATCACCACACATGCTCCCGCCCATAAGTTTGGTATTAACTTCTGGCTGATGAATGCTTCAAAGGTTAATCCATCCGTACTCCCCAGCAGATGATAATTAGCGACCATTCCCTTGAAGCCTAATGCTCCAATCAAAGAAACATTCTTGCCTCGTTTACTGGATTTCGGACTATAAGCTCGTTTCCCTTTCTCAGAACGTGCCCTCAGTCTTGTCATGGCTAAGTTCACGCCCGATTCATCGATAAAAATCAAGTTTTTCGCTAGAGTCGCTTGCATTTTCTGCCAAAAATCATATCTGGCTTGTTGCACTCGTTTTGTCGCCTTAAGGTCTGGATAGAATGTTTTTTTTGAGGCTATATCCCATTCTTCTTAAGGTGCGATGCATGGTGCTATTGGCCACACGGAGACCAGTGCGTTTCTCCATCTCATCACATAGTTCCGCTAGCGTCGCATCGTTTTTCTTGGTGAGCAACTGGCGCAATATTGTTTGATGCTCTTCGTTTAATTTGGGAGGTGTTTGTTGGCTTCGTTTTTTCGGAGCAATCGACCCTGTCAGTCGTTTTTGGTCGAGGAGCTTTTGTACAAAACTTTTCGCCACTCCAAATTGTCGGGCAAGACTACTTTGACTCACACCACCCCTTTCGTAGGCATCCACTATTTTCTGTCTTAAGTCTAATGAGTAGGCTTTCGGCAAGATGCTACTTTCTTCCTCACCAGTCAACTCACCTATACTACTTCATACACCTTGCTAGGCTGAAATTTGCTGTATTATTCTGCGTATAGTCTTGGATGAGCTGAGCAGACTCGATAATGTGTTCCAAATAAATCTGATCTTTGGATGTGCTCATAGTGGTTTTGCTTCCGCCATCACTCGATCTCTAATGAGATGACTGAGACCTTTCTCTGTGACGATATCGATATCACAACCCAGTAAATCCTTTAAGTCCATCAACAAACCACCGGGAAACCAAGGCGTGATTTTATCGAGGTCATAATCAATTAAGAAATCAATATCGCTATTTTCTGTCTCTTCACCTCGCGCCACAGATCCAAAAATCCGCACATTCAATGCACCATGCTTTGCTGCGATATCTAAAATCTCTTCTCGTTTTTCCTGTAGCTGCTCTCTCAATTTCATAACTAAACTTTCCTCCGCGAAAAATTTTTATTCAAATAGAATTTCGTGAATCTGGCGTTTCAGCTTGGGAATTTCTGTCTCCACTATTCGCCAAACAATTTGGAGATCGATCCGAAAATATTCATGAACAAGCACATTTCGGAAATAATGATATTACGCCATTCGATTTGAGGATATTTTTGGCGAGTTTCTTCTGATATGGAACGCGCAGCCTCACCGATTATCTGAACTTGGAAGATAACCCAAGTTTGAATCAATTCATTCTCAAAAAACTCAGCTTTCCCTTTGATCGCATATTGCTCAATTTTGGCGATCGCCTCCTCAATATCTCTAAATCGTTCTAGATCATTTCTCATAAGTCGATACAATCCTGAAGCACATTTTCTCTGATACGCGGCTTCAAACCAGCTTCGGTAACGACATCAACTGTCATGCCAAGACTGGTTTCCAAATCCCTGATTAGCTGGACTGGAAACCAAGATGAGATTTTGTCGAGGTCATAATCAATCAGAAAATCAATATCGCTCGTTTCTCTTTCTTCACCCCGCGCCACTGACCCAAAAATTCGCACATTAAACGCCCCATGTTTCGCGGCGATCGCCAAAATCTCTTCTCGTTTTTCCTGTAGCTGCTCTCGTAATTTCATTTCCTGTTTGCTTCAGCTAAATACCTTGGCATGCCTAGAGTTTAATTAAAAGATGACTTTTTTATAGAGCTTTGGCAACGAAATTTCGAGATTAAGCGATTCAAGCATAATTGGTGAATCATCAATCTCGAACTCGGTTAAAAGCCACTGATTTTGTTGGAGGCGGCGGTAGAGTTCAATCTTCTGTTGGTTTTGAGGCAATATTAAATATTCTTCTAAGGTCGGTATTGTTTTGTAGAGATCAAATTTGGCTTTTTTGTCGTATCTTGCCGTTGAGGGAGAGAGTACCTCAGCAATAAAACAAGGATTTGTTAATTCCATTTGACTGTCATCAATAAAAACAGAAGGGCATTTAGAAACAACAAGATCGGGATAAACATAGCTCTCTGTTTCTTGTAGCCAGACCCGCATATCACTGACGAAGACATCAAAAATTTCATCGTCTAAACCAACAGTTAGAAAACCAGTCAGTTTACTTGTCAGTTGATTATGATTTGCGGAGGCTCCTGCCATGGGAAATAATTGACCGTCAATAAATTCTGTTCGTTCTGTTGCTGTTTTCTCGCGCTCTAAATATTCAGTAGGCGTAATTTTAAGCTCAGTAGAGACAACCATCCGTTAATTCTCCTTTTTTTATCGCTGCTCTCGTAGTTTTATTGCCTGCGTACTTCAGCTAAATACTTTGGCGATCGCCACCTCAAACTCCGGCAATAAAGGCGAGGTGAGAATGTCATCTTCTAGGAGCGTACAGACCAACTCTAATTGCGCTTGATTTCGACGATAGACTTCGATGGTTTTCTGCCGCCAATCCACAATCCAATATTCCCGCACCCCGTGGATGGAATAAAACTTACGTTTGGTCACCCTATCCCAATTCTCGTAGTTTTCTCCTTTAGAAAGCACTTCAACAACCAATTCTGGTGTAACAGTGAAATGCCCGTTTTCGTTAATCCTGTTTTTTAGATGCTGATCCGCTACCCAGACTAAATCAGGAATCACTGCATCTTCAGGTGAGAAAACAACACCAGGAGACATCAGAGTACGACCCGATCCAGAATTCTTTGACCAATTAGCCAAAGCAACTAAAAGCTGACCAGCAGCACTTTGATGCCAAATGGAGGGTGCAAGGGTTGTAAATAATTCTCCATCGATAACTTCGTAGCGTTTCCAGCCGCTATCATCTGGCATGACTTCGAGATCCTGAACTGTCCAGCGAACCGCATTTGCAACCATAGCTTTCGTTGAGCGTCGATAGTCTTAGTTTAGTCGATGAAAATAGGTATGGTTTCGTGATTGTGGATCCCTCCGGCTTCGCCACCTCCCTTTGTAAGGGAGGCAAATGGGAGCATCAGATTGCAGGAAGCTTTCTCTTCATGAGGGCGATCGCCACTGAATTATTTCGGAACGATGCCGGAATCGAGGCAGTCAATTTTGATTAATTACAGTAGACTACGAAACTGTTGACCTATTCCGCCCCAGCTAAACGCTCTATGACTGAATCTGCCGTTAACCCTAAGAAAATCTTGCTTGTACTCGCGGCATTTGCTGGTGGTGTCTTTCTCGTAGGCCTTCCTGTCCACAGGGTTTTGAGTAGTCGTCCTGCCAGCATTGAAGAGCGCCTTGCGGATTTAACCGTTCCTGTCACCCTCGAAAATTTAGCGGTACGGATCGAGGCCAATGGCACTGTAGAGCCGATTGAGAGCGTTAATATTAGCCCGAAGAATCCCGGTATTCTCAACAAATTATTAGTCGAGCAAGGTCAAGTGGTTGCAGCAGGGCAAGAGCTGGCCATTATGGACAACGAAGAATTATTTAATCAAGGGTTACAGGCTGAATCCCTCCTGAAGCAGCGCATCGCCGAATTTCGTGCCACTCAGAGTAATCTCAATGCAGACATTAGCCGCGCCGAAGCACTATTTGAGCAAGCTAATGCCCGCCTGATGCAAGCCCAACAGCGCATCCCGAAGGAGATTGACCAAGTTCAAGCTCAACTCGTTGCGGCTGAAGCTAATTTCGAGAATGCTGCCGAGAAAGCACAACGGTTTGATTCGCTGTTGGAAAGTGGTGCAATTGATGAAGATCGCCGTGATGATGTGGTCAATGAATTTCGCAATGCTGAAGCACGTTTAGTGGAAACCCAACGGCGCTTAGAACAGTTAAAAAATACAGCTAATCCTGAATTGGAAGCCCTTAGCGCAGCGGCTGTGGAAGCCAGAATTAATTATGATCGGCAGCAACGTAACGCGGAACCAGAATTAACGCGCCTCAACGCCCTTATTGAACAAGCCCAAGCCCAAAAAGAAATCATTTCAGTGCAATATGATGACACGATTATTCGTGCGCCGTTTGATGGCGTAATCACCCAAAAGTTTGCGTCAGAAGGGGCTTTCGTTACACCCACAACTTCTGCTTCAGCAACGGCTTCGGCAACATCTTCATCGATTCTGGCGATCGCCAAAGGATTAGAAGTGGTAGCAAGGGTTCCAGAAGTGGATATTGACCAAATTCTGCCGGGTCAAGATGTGGAAATTGTGGCAGATGCATTCCCCGATAAAGTCTTTCAAGGCAGAGTTTTACTCGTTGCACCTGAAGCGATTATCGAAAATAATGTCACGTCCTTTGAGGTGAGAATTGCACTGTTGTCCGGTCGCGGTTTCCTACGCTCAAAGATGAATACTGACGTCACATTTATTGGTGAAAATCTTGCCAGCGTTATGACTGTCCCCACCGTGGCGATCGCCACCGAAAAGGGCGATACCGGGGTACTCGTCCCAGATGATGAAGGAAAGCCTGAATTTAAACCCATTGTTATTGGCGCAACGGTTGGCGATCGCACTCAGATTATTAGCGGCGTGCAACCGAACGACAAAGTCTTTATTGACCTCCCCGAAGAACTTCAGCGAGACGAAGAGTAGGTCGTATTCGTCTTTCAAAAGATTGTGAGAGTACCAATAAGCTCAAGTCTCCCTTACAAAGGGGGATTTAGGGGGATCCTACGTTCTGAGACTCTATTTCAAATCGGCGAGCTGAATACGTGGATCAACAAATTTGAGCAGTAAATCTGCCAGTAAATTACCGATAATCAACATCGTCGCACTAATCATCAGCGCTGCCATCACGAGGTACAGATCCTGCGATTGCACTGCCTGAAGCGTTAATGTACCCAGTCCCGGCCAATTGAAGAAAAACTCGGTAATAAAAGACCCACTCAACAAACTCGCAAATTCAAAACCGAGCAGTGTAATCAGAGGGTTAATTGCATTCCGCAACGCATGGACATAAATGACTTTATTTTCGGGGAGACCTTTTGCCCGTGCCGTTTGGATATAGTCTTGCCGCAACACATCGAGCAATTGACCACGAGTTAGTCTTTGCAAGCCCGCAAAGCCCGTCAAACTCAGCGCAATCATCGGCAAAATCATATGCCAACCGATATCGAGAATCTTGCCATACCACGGTAAATCAGTGTAGTTAATGCTTGTCATGCCGCCCACAGGCAACAGCGGCGAAAGAATTTGCGCAACCAGTAACAATGCCAACGCGGTGATAAAGCTGGGGAAACCCTGTCCAACATAGCTCACCACTCGTAAGGCTTTATCAAGAAAGGTGTTTTGTTTAACCGCACTCAAAATACCCAATGGAATGGCGATCGCCCAAGTCCCAAAAATTGAGATTCCTGCGAGTAGGAGAGTTGCGGGCATCCGTTCGAGGAGGAGCTCATGCACCGGGCGGAAAGACTCAAAGCTAATGCCAAAATCAAACCGGAAAATGACATTAAATAGCCACCGCCAATATTGCACAAATACTGGCTGATCCAATCCAAACCGTCGTTCGAGATCGAGTAATGTCTCTTCCGATAACTGGGGATTTTGGCGGAGCGGATCAAGGAAATCCCCCGGTGCGAGCTGAATAATCAGAAAACTCAAAATTGACGCCAAGAACAACGTCAAAAGAGCCTGCCCCAATCGCTTGAGGATATAGAGCAACGTTTCTTGATCAAAAAGTTCACGCAGTTTACGAAGAGCCATTACAGAGTTACTAAAGAGAAAAAATTAATATTGCACAAGGGATAAAACAGGGGCATCCGGCAGGCGATCGCGCCCTTTGAGAGCGATTAGTTCAACAACAAAGACATAGCCCACAATTTCACATCCTACCTTCGTGAGAAGATCCGCCGTCGCTTTCGCTGTGCCGCCCGTCGCAATCAGATCGTCAACGATTAAAATTTTGTCCCCTTTACCCACTGCATCTTGGTGCATTTCGAGGGTATCAGTGCCATATTCCAGCTCATATTCCACAGAGTGAATCGCCGCAGGTAACTTTCCCGGTTTCCGTACAGGTACAAAACCAGCGTTGAGATTGTAGGCAAGGGTTGGTCCGAAAATGAAACCCCGTGACTCCATCCCCACTACATGATCTGGCTTGAGATTCGCTTCAATGCAAAGCTGTGTCAACGCATCCATTGTGTAGCGCATGCCCTCGGGATGGTTGAGGAGGGTGGTGATGTCCCGAAACAAAATGCCGGGCTTCGGAAAATCCGGGATATCGCGAATGAGTGATTTTAAGTCCATGGGCTGTCGTTCAAACCAGAATTGTCCCTCATCTTAACGATTTCTGGCATAACCTCATGAATTTTCTCTGTAATTATCCAAGAACTTGAAATTTATAAGGCTCCGAATCGATCTCGAGCACTACAAACTCCTGCGTTTTTGAGTCCAAGTTGAACAAGATGAACTTCAAGACTGTTGTGCTCAAAACATCTTTCTGAATCGTTTCACAAGACAATACATCACCGAATATTTTTTCATTTTCAGAAAACTGTTTGCATAGCTCTTTGATTTCCTGTGTGCCCTGCACATTTCGAAATAGACAAACTCCAGCAACGAATTCATCAGGGCTTGTAAGAAGTTCGTCACCTAAACTGGCGTTGAATTCAATAAATAATTTCAGCTCTGAAGATTCAACATCGAAAGATATGCCGTTAATGCTTGCATCATGCCAAATAATCTTCATGACAGGGAAATACCTTGCCAGTGCGGCGATCGCCTCTCTTCTCAGCCGTTTAAAGCATAAAAAAAGTCCCCCTTTCTCAAGGGGGATTTAGGGGGATCAGAATTTATAAATCGCTGTACTCAGCTTACTCAGCCCAAGCTGTGTGGAAAAATTCACCACGAGCCTTGTCCGTACGCTCATAAGTGTGCGCACCGAAGTAATCGCGCTGAGCCTGAGTCAGGTTTTGGGGGAGACGTTCACGACGGTAGCTGTCAAAGTAATCCAAGGACGCACTAAACGCAGGAACCGCAATACCAAGCTCATTTGCTGCGAGGATTACTGTCCGCCAAGCCGTCTGACGATCGATGATCGACTGCTTAAACTCAGGGGCAAGCAAGAGGTTGGGAAGCTCAGGATTTTCGACATAAGCCGCCTTAATCTTGTCGAGGAAGCCCGCACGGATAATACAGCCACCTTTCCAAATGCGAGCAGTTTCACCGAGATCTAGGTTGTAGCCATACTCTTCAGAAGCCTTGCCGAGAAGCGCCATACCCTGGGCGTAGGAACACATCTTCGAGCAATACAACGCGTCACGAACTTGGTTGATAAATGTCTTGATATCGCCGCGATAAACTCGTTCTGGGGCAGGGAGCTCATGGGAAGCTGCTTTTCTTTCGTCTTTATAAGCAGACATCACCCGTGCATTTACCGCTGCATACATTGTTGGAATGGGAACACCCAATTCTAGAGAACTGACCACAGTCCAACGTCCAGTACCCTTCTGACCTGCACAATCGAGAATCAGTTCAACGAGAGGCTTTTCTGTCTCAGGGTCAATTTTCTTGAAAATATCAGCCGTGATTTCAACGAGGAAGGAATTTAGCTCGTCTGTTTGATTCCATTCGGCAAATACCTCATGGAGTTCGGTATGGCTTAGCTTTGCTGCATTAGCAAGGAGGTCATAGGCTTCCGCAATAAGCTGCATATCGCCATACTCGATGCCGTTGTGAACCATCTTGACGTAGTGACCTGCGCCACCGGGGCCAACGTAAGTCACACAAGGGCCATCATCAACTTGCGCAGCAATCTTTGTGACGATGGGTTCGAGTTCGCGGTAAGCCGCTTCTGTACCACCGGGCATGAGGCTAGGGCCATTGAGGGCACCTTCTTCACCACCACTGACACCCATACCAACAAAACCAAGACCTAATGCTTCTAGATCTTTGGTGCGGCGCTCGGTGTCTTCATAGAGGGAGTTCCCACCATCAATAATCATGTCTCCTTTGTTGAGGAGCGGCTTCAAATCTTCAATGACATAATCAACGGGTTTGCCAGCCTTTACCATCACCAAAATTTTGCGAGGAGACTCAAGCTGCTGCACAAATTCTTCGAGACTATAAGCGGCTGTAATGTCTTTGCCAACGGCACGCTCTGCCATGAATTTTTCGGTTTTGCTGGCGGTGCGGTTATAGACAGCGATAGGGAAGCCATTTCTCTCTACGTTGAGGGCGAGATTTTCACCCATTACGGCTAGTCCAATTACGCCAAAAGTTCGTTTAGTCATATTGTTCAAATCTAGATTATGTCTACAGATAAGGAGAGCTTTCTTTAACGTTAGCGTGAAGTTTTTTGAGGAGAGTTCTAATCGAATATTTTGTCGTTTTTCTTAAACATTAATGTGATTTTATGTTTGATTTCTTTTTGAAAGTCCCATGACTTTGACAATATTCTCTGATCAACAAAAAGATAATATTAAGATTAGGAAAATGAATCCTAATAGCTTGTGTTCTGGGGATCATGCTAAAAGCTTCTTCGATTTTATGCTGTGGGTTAATACGAGTTTTCTTGTACGGGTTTCTTCGCAAGTTAAAATTTTAATGTTTATCTAAGGATTGCTTAGGGTATTCGTTGTAAATGCTATTTTTCTTCGTTTCTTGAGGCTATGGAGAGCTGAGATATCAAGTTAGGTTAAGAGTGGTGTAAAGGTATTTTAAGAAGATATAAGAACCTGTTTTAAAAGTCGGAGGTGATCGCCCATCACTTCACGATCTTTACGTGTATTACTCGGAGATTATTCCGGTTGAGGATAGTCATCCCAGAGGCTACAGTTTTGACGAAGACTGCTGAAATTATCATGCCCAAGAATGAGATGATCCATGAGAGGAATCCCAATGATTTGGGCGGCTTGGAGGAGGCGTTCGGTCAGTTGGAGGTCTGTATTACTGGCTTCGAGGCTACCGGAGGGATGGTTGTGGGCAATGATAATGCGGGCAGCTCCCTGTTTAATCACTTCGCGAAACACTTCTCTAGGATGGGCGAGGGTTTCGGTGGCGAGTCCGATGGTAATTACTTTGGTCGCAATTAGCTTGTTTTTCACATCGAGGCACAGCACCGCAAATCGTTCTTGTTCCTGCCACATCAGGTCATTGCTGAGGGCGATCGCCGCCGCTTCGGGACTATCAATAATGACTTTTTCTCTGGGTTTTGCTTGAAAAACACGTTTGCCAAGTTCGATACCTGCCAGGATTTGGGCAGCTTTGGCAGGCCCTACTCCTTGAATATTGGTAAGTTCTTGGGGATTGGCACTACGGAGAATATCAAACGGATCTCGCTTGCCCTGACTAAAGGTTTGCAAAATCAATTGAGCGAGGCCAATGGCTGATAATCCTTGGTGGCGATCGCCCGAGCCAATCAAAATAGCGAGAAGTTCCGCATTGGAGAGATATTTGGCACCAATTTCGACAAGTCGTTCTCTGGGTCTTTCACTGGCTGGAATATCTTGAAGACGGGGACTATAGCTCATTCGCCATCCTTTCTAAAGTTTGCGAGGGGTGGCATCGTGTCAGTTCTGCCTCCACAAATTTTAGGCGATCGCCCGAGCTCTAGACTTTAAGACTCAATGAAGCTCACCGTCATCTCATCCCCTTCTGTCAAATTAATCTCATCAGACAAGCCACCGCGAATTTCAATCACCTGATCAATATCGCGTGGTGTTCCGTAGGTGGGGCAAGGTTCCGTTTCACAGGGCGGCACATCGCGGGCGATCGCCTGAACAACACCATCTTTTAGGAAAATAATATCGAGATTAATCAGACAATTTTTCATCCAGAAGCTCACAGGACGAGCCGGCTCAAACTCAAACAACATCCCCCGATTGTCCGGTAAAAAGTCGCGGTACATTAGCCCTAACTGTTGTTGCTCTTGGGTCGCAGCTACCTCTAGTTCAAAAGATTGACTCGATGACTCAATTGTTGCCGTAGCGGTAATGGGGAGCATCTGTCCTTGAGGTGTTGGCGTTGTCACAACAGGTTGGGATGTTTCCGGAGGAGCTGTTGTTTCTGGATTAACACTATCGGGAGGTGCCGGTACACAACCGATTAGCAGAACACCACAGAAGAGATAAGGCAATAAGCGTTGGGGCAAAGTCATCATAAATTTTTAATAAATAAGGGCTAATAATTTTTTGCACCATGGAGTATTGATTCCCACTCTCACAATCTTTTGGGCTAAATTATGAGCTTGTAATTAGCAAAAAGGTTAACCATCTTTAAGAACATAGCCGACACCACGCACTGTTTGGATAAGGCGTTTATGGCCTTTGGTTTCCACTTTGAGGCGTAGATAACGGATATAAACTTCAATGACGTTCGATTCTCCCTGAAAGTCTTCACCCCAAACATTTTTTAAGATTTGCTCCCGTGTTAATACCTGCTGTGGATAGGACATGAGATACTTCAGCAGTTCAAATTCCTTGACGGTGAGGTCAATAATTTCAGGCGTTTGATCATCTTCTGATTCTGCGTCTATGCTTGTGGGCGATCGCCATACCTGCCGACTATTGAGATCGAGGACAAGATCGCCAAATAAGAGCTGCTCTCGTTGTTCTGGCTGTGGTTGGAGATAAACGCTCAGTACTTGATTCAGCTTTTCTCGTTGATAAGGTTGTAGTAAATAGTCATCGGCGCCTGCTTCAAGACACACCACCCTTTCCTCTACCCGATCTTGGGTAACGAGAAACAAGATGGGGAACACACGATTGTCACTGCGGAGCATCCGACAAAATTCAATACCTTTTTTGCCAAGGACGTTATAGTCCACGACGAGCATACTGGGAGATGTCTGCTGAATTCGCTGAAATCCCTGTTCTGGATCCTCGACGGCGATAGTTTGATAACCTACCTTGGCGAGATCTGCGCTAATTTTCTGATTGAAACTAGGGCTAGTACCTATAAGAAGAACATAGGCTAAACCATCGGTAAAAGCAGGGAACTGGGTCATGGAAAAGGATTAATTTTTTCCTCAGGCAAATGAATACTGACACTGTCTTGATTCTAAAAATTACCTAAGGGCTACAGCATAAATTTTTATAAACCCATTCTCATTTACCCTAGGTAGACGCGTGGTGATCGCCGCACACAACTCACTTCAAGGAGTAAGCAGAGATATTAAGTAAATTTACTTGAGGATGGTTTTGCGACATGAGGCATTCCCCAACCGAGCTTTTCTCGCAAAATACGGAAAAATTCAGGACGTTGTAACCGCACAAATTTTGCGTTGTAGGGCGATCGCTCTAAATAAACCCGGTCTTCTGGGAGTACATAGGCACCACCATTACCATCTACCACCAGCATCAAACGGTGGGAAGTGGCTGGCACGATATTGACTGGCTCACTATCCGAAAAGACGAGGGCACGGGAGGCAAGGGAATGGGGGCAAATCGGCGCAAGCTGGAAGACTGGGACATCCGGTGTCACAACCGGGCCACCTGCGCTGAGAGAATAGGCTGTTGAACCTGTGGGAGTCGCAATAATAATGCCATCTGCTGCAATATCCACCGGGGCATGGCGACCAATCTGAAGTTCAAAGTGGCACATCCCAGCCAATGGCTCACGGTGAAGTACCATCTCATTTAGGCTTAGGGCTTCCCACAACAAGTCATCATCACGGAAGAGTTGCACCGCAATCATCGACCGCTCTTCAATCTCATAATTTCCGGCTAGGAGTTCGGTGATCGCCTCATCGAGATGCTGGAGATATATTTCCGTTAGAAATCCTAAATGACCTGTATTTACCGTCAGCATTGGCAGACCCATCGGTGCCACTTGCCGTGCTGCAGATAGCACTGTTCCATCTCCCCCTAACACAATGACAAATGCCATCTCCTTATCGAAATTGGGTGGGATTAATTGATCAATTTGCGTATGGCAAACGGGGCGATTTGTGACAGCAGGGGATGTTGCATCTGCTGGTTTCGCATATCCTAACAAACCACCAAAACCAGTTGCAGTCTCTACTTCCCAATCGTTCTGCCGCAACATTTTAGTGAGTTTTTGGGCAACTTGGCAGGCGATCGGTTTGATATCGTTGTAAATAATGCCAGCTTTAGGCACAAGCAAAATTGTCCTGAAAACTTAGGGGATATAAGCCTATAGGTTATCATTTATGCTGCATTCCTCTAATGAGTGGATAGCAAGCATTTTGACCTCATGGGAAGAGATATTAACGATTAAGCTTACGCATTAATGTCTCTTCCCAGAGCGTCATTTAGAACGGAGTACGAATATTAGGCTTCTTCTTACCACTTTTCTTTTTATTCTTATTCTTCTCATAATCGATTTCCTTGAGCTTCTGCATAATACGACTGAAGTACTCCTGGAGATAGTTCTCAAGAGTTGTGGTATCTGCCGGGTCTAGCTCAAAGGTTTTGTAAACCTCTTCCATCGGTGCGTCAAGGGAATTGCCAGATGCCATCACCTCTGCAAAGGCAAGACGGTCAGATGCATTTTTGCTCCACTGGAAGAAACGAGTAATCGCTCGCATCAACCTAAGGAAACCGAGGGATAAGCGTGCAATACTAGACGGCTGACCAGAATATCGTTCACAAATACTAATAATCTCATCACCTTTCCAAGCACGGGTTCCAACAACAGGGAAAGAGCCTTTTTCGGTTGCTGGAATGTTTAATGCTTGTACCGCAAAACGGGCAATATCCTGGGTATTCATATAGGCGATCGCCGAATTTTTTCCGGTGATCCAGACCGCCTGATTTTCGAGGATGGGGATTGCATATTGCGCAATCAAACCCTGCATGAAACCAGCAAGACGGAGGATGGTAAAGTCCATCTCCGCTTCTTCGAGATAGCGCTCTACACAATACTTTGCGTCCATGAGCGGCACTTCACGATACTTCTCGGCATCGAGGATCGAGAAGAACACAAAGCGTGTAATACCAGCTTCCTTTGCTGCTTGGATTAAATTGACTTGACCTTGCCAATCAACTTCTTTTACCCCAGCTGAATCCGTCGCACGGGCGGTCGCCGCATCGATAATGGCATCAATACCTTCGAGGGCAGGCGGCAAAGATTCTGGCTGGCAGATATTTCCACCAACTAATTCTGCACCCCATTCCTTAAGAAAAGAGGCTTTGCGGGCGCTTCTAACAAGACAACGCACTTGATGACCTTCATCTAATGCTCGCCGCGCGACCTGTCTGCCTAAAGTGCCCGTAGCACCGACCACCAGTACATTCATTTAAATTTCGGTTAAGTAACGTTTTTTTAAGATTTTATAAGATCTTATCAGAAATTGTTCGGTATTCCTGAGGATATCCCCCCAAAGAGGTTCTCCAAGGGTTTTGGGATTTTGTCTACAATCAAGGGGACAATCTCACTGTGAGCCTACTGTTTTATGTTTTTTGGTTTACTCGGTAAAAAATCCGAAATGCCCAAGCCAGATCAGGCACTTCCCGGTCGCGATCACCAGATGCCTGTTCCCGGTCAGCACTTTGTAAACGGCAATCCCATTAAGGGGCCTTTCCCTGAATCTATTGAACTCGCAATGTTCGGTTTGGGCTGTTTTTGGGGTGCAGAACGCAAATTTTGGCAAACTGAAGGTGTTTATAGCACTGCGGTAGGCTATGCGGCGGGTTACACCAAAAATCCTACTTACCAAGAAGTTTGCTCTGGGATGACGGGCCATAACGAAGTTGTCCTCGTTGCCTATGACCCCGCTCAGGTCTCCTACGACACATTATTAAAAGTCTTTTGGGAAAGTCATAACCCCACCCAAGGCATGCGCCAAGGTAATGATGCTGGCACTCAATATCGTTCTGGTATCTACGCTTATACGGATGCTCAAAAGCAGGCTGCGGAAGCATCTCTGAAAATGTATCAAGGGGCGATCGCCGAGAAAGGTTACGGCCAAATCACCACAGAGATTCTTGATGCGCCCGAATTTTATTATGCTGAAGAATATCACCAGCAATATCTCGCTAAGAACCCGGGTGGTTACTGCGGTTTAGGCGGTACAGGTGTTACTTGTTCGATTGGTTTAGGCGTCGCTGACGCGAACTAATTTGATGAACTAACTCACCTTTGCATTTGAGGTAGTGTAATTACGAAAGTCCTCCCGATTGAATCGAGGGGATTTTTTATTGCAAGGTGATGGCGATCGCCTGAAACTACCTAGCCTTGAGAGAGGATAAAGGTTAAAAACGCATAGGTTTTTGGCGTATCAAAACGATACTCATTAGCTTGATAGTCAATGATGTAATCGCCTTTGACTTGTCCACAAGCAGTGCAAACGACCATATGTTTATTAAGTGCATCGACACTCAGCCTGAGAATTTCCTGTTTAAGCCACTCATCAAATTGAGGATTATCGAAAACTGCAGAGGAAGCTGTACTCATAATTTCTACAAAATGACTGAACAGAAGAGAACAAACATTAGAATTTATTGCTCATATTAGCCCACTTCCCCTTGGAATTCTGAACATCGCTGTATGAGCGCCAATTCAAGAATAGTTGCGTTTTGGGGAGGAGCGTAGACGAAGCCGCTATAATTACACACCGTAAATATTGACTTAGCGCAAGAGTAGAGAAGACTGTGGCGTCCAATCGGATTTTGGCGGTGATCAACGGGAAGGGTGGCGTGGGAAAAACCACGACTGCAGTAAATCTCTCGGCAATTTTTGCGGAAAAACAAAAGGTATTGTTAGTCGATAGTGATCCTCAGGGATCGGCAGCTTGGTGGGTTGATCGCAATCCTGAGCAGTGGAACCTGGATATTAGTATTGAGAAGAAGCCAAATTCACTTAAGAATTTACGGCAAATAGAAGGCTACGATCTGATTGTGGTAGATACGCCGCCAGCTTTGCGCTCAGAAGCTCTCAAAGCAGTGCTACAAACAGCAGACTCTGTTGTTTTACCAACGCCTCCTGCACCGATGGATTTAAGTGCGCTCATCGAAACTGTGCAAACGGCGATTAAGCCTGTGGGAGTATCACATCGCGTTCTGCTAACGAAGGTTGATAGTCGTAGTTTGCGGGAAAGTATCGATGCCCAAAATACTTTAATCGAGCTGGGCATTCCGGTGTGCCATTCGTTTGTGCGGGCGTATAAAGCTCATGAACAAGCGGTCTTAGCTGGCGTTCCCATTAGTCAGATGCGTGGTAAAAAGACTAAGGATGCAGAAACGGACTATCGTCGCGTCGCGGATGAATTGCAACGGGATTGGACATAAATTAACGGGGGACTTATGGCAACGAGTAAACAGAATTTATCGGATCTACTCCGGCAGGAAGTAAAACAGGACACCACAGAGAAAGGTAAGGAGGCAGCCGCCGCTAAGCCTAAGGCCGCAGCTAAAAAGGTTGAATTACCGACGCAACCCTCGGCAACTGCGTTGTCCCGGATGACAAAGGCACAACTTTTAAAGCATATTGAATGGTTGCAAAGTCAGCCATCTGAGGTGAAGGCGGCTCCTATTCCTGATGCAGAAGCTGAAAAAGCGGCTGCGGAAGCAAAAAAAGTGGCTGCGAAAAATGCAGCCTTAGCGAAGCAGGTTAAGGCGCTAGAAGGTGAAATCGCGACTCAAAACAAGGCGATCGCCACGGCAGAGAAAACCATTAAAACTCTCAAAACAGATTCTGCTGAAAAAACAAAATTAAAGAAAGAGTTAACGAAGCAGCAGGGTTTAGTGGAAAAACTCTATGCACAGGTGCAGGTGCTTGAAGCTGAAGTGAATAAACCAGAGCCAGAACCGAAACCAGAGCCTAAAGAGCGCACTGTGGATGAAGACCGAGCATTAGTGTTGGCGCGTATTTCTAGCTATCAAGCTAATTTGCAATTTCCGACACAACCGGCTTCTAGCATTCCTGAAGAAGATATTGGCTGGTTTGACTAGGGAAAACCATAAATGTCTTAAATTCTTCAGATTGATAGAATAAATCTAAGAATTTTTACTGAAATAACTTTGATAATCGATTATGTTTAAACGCTTTTTATACGGAGCTTTGGCAGTGATGCTGTCCTTTGCGCTCATTTTTACCCCAGCAGATAATGCTTGGGCGGCGCGCAGTGGTGGTCGTATGGGTGGCGGCTCTTTCCGTAGAAGTATGCCCAGTCGGAGTTATTCGGCTCCTGCTCGCCGTGCGCCCGTTGGTGGTGGCTATGGTTATGGCTATGGCGGTGGCTTTGGTTTCCCTTTCCTCTTACCCTTCTTTGGCTTTGGCGGCTTTAGCGGTATCTTTGGCATCTTCATCATGCTGGCGATCGCCAGTTTCTTGGTGCGCACATTCCAAAATGTGATGGCTGGCGGTAATGAAGGAGATAGCCTTAATGGTTACTCCTACTCTGGTACTCCGTCCAACCAAATCTCTGTAGCGAAAGTGCAAGTGGGTTTGTTGGCACAGGCGCGGGATTTACAAAAAGATTTAGACAAGTTGGCGGCAACTGCTGACACTGGTACCCAAGCTGGTCGTGCGAAGGTGCTGCAAGAGTCCACTTTGGCCTTGCTCCGTCACCCTGAATATTGGGTGTATGGTGCGGCTGAGACAACAAAGTCTGGTGTTGATGCGGCAGAAGCAAAATTTAATCAGTTGGCGCTCGGTGAACGTAGTAAATTCACTGCTGAGACCCTAACCAACGTCAATAATGAGCTTAATGTTCAGGCGAAAAGTGATGTGTCTGATCTCGTTAAAACTGAAGAAAATAATAACGAGTACATTATGGTGACCATCATTGCTGGTTCTCTCGGAAAACTCGATTTACCGAAAATTAATGATTCCCAAAGTCTTGAAAAAGCCATTCGTCAAGTGGGTGCGCTCGGTGGCGATCGCCTCTTAGCTCTGGAGGTTCTATGGACACCCCAAGCAAAAGGTGACACCCTCAGCACAGACGATATTTTGACCTACTACCCCGATATCAAGCTCGTTTAGAACAAGCTTAATTCTCCAGATATCCTCCTAATTTAGGGAGGATTTTTTTTGCCCAATTTTTAGATGCTATCGGTCACACTACTGAAATGGAAAGCGCTGGTTTTGATGGCTGGGACAACTGAACTGCCATGACGTTCTGGTGTGGCGATCGCCTCGATATTATTCAGTAGATTCGGGAGGGTTTCATTAAAACGGAGATTATAGATCGGTTGGGCGAGTTTCCCATTCTCAATCCAAAATGCCCCGTCTCGTGTCATGCCAGTTAGCTCTAAAGTCTTACGATTTACCGACTGAACATACCAAGCGCGATTCACGAAAATGCCCCGCTCTGTACCAGCAATCAAGTCCGCCAAGGTTTGGTCTGTGCCAGCCATAACTAATGGGAAGAAACTGCCATTCGGTGCACAGTTTTTTTGGGTGGCCCAATAGCGGTCGTAATTAAGATTTTTGACCACGCCCGCCTCAATAATCGGTAGGCGATCGCCCGGTAAGCCGCCACTACTGAACGCACTAAATTGAAACAACGGATGGTTCGGGTCGCGATAAAGATTGACCTTGTCGTTAAACAGTTTTTCGCCGAGACGATTACTTCCTTCTTCACCAGAGAAAAAGCTACGACCTTCATCAGCCGACCGCGCTGACATATTCCAAATCATTCGGGGAATGAGATTGGCGATCGCCCCAGCTCCAAAGACCACCGGATAAGTATCTGGCTCCAATCGTGTTGGATTTTGAGCCATGGTCGCCCGCTGCAAAGTTGTTGCAACAATTTGCTCAATGGGCAGCTCCTCAAGACCCCAGGCAGTGCGACTCCCCCAACTCGAACCATTTCCAATCTTCGCGGTAAAACTAAACTCTGCGTTGGTTTTTTTGTCGTAGGCTCGTAACCCTGCCGAATTGCCTAGTGCATAGGCGGTTGCGCTCGTACTGAGAATGCCAGACCCCTCTGTCCCCGCTGCGGCACTCTGCTGACAAACTTTTTGGATCAGTTCTCCCCGCTCCAGAGGTGAATAGCTGTAGGTTGCCTCATCAAACTTTGCTGAAAAATCTACGTAGGTTTGTGGTTCTAAAAGCGGAATCCATTCTGGATCAGCTGGAGCAACGCGTGCTAAATCCTCACTCCGACGGAGAGCCGAAATAATGCCGTCCAAGTCCTGTGCAACGGTTGTTACGCTGGCACTTTGTTGTTTGAAATAGCTAGTGATGCGGATTTCAAACTGATTTTTCTGGAGGTTTTGGCGAATTTGATTTTCCCCGAATCGCCCTAGCGCAGATTCCCGCTCCTCAATGTAGACGGAGACCCCATCTGATTCGGCTCGCGCAATGATTTTGTCTACCCAATCAAATGCCTGTTCCTGAGAAATGAGGCGTGGCGCAGTGGCAACCATAGTTAAATGCCTTTCTAGCTATACAAATTATCGTAACGCTAGAGCCGACTCGCGGTAAAAATGGCCTGTTTAACGACTCATCTCCAGCATCTTTTGGATAGGCTTGAGGGCAGCGGTTGAAGTCGCTTCAGGCAATGTGATTTCGGGGGTCTTATTTTTCATCGCCAAATACAATTTTTCGAGGGTATTTAGGCGCATATGAGGACATTCGTTACAGGCGCAGGTCTCGTCAGTTGAAGGTGCAGGAATAAAGGTTTTGTCGGGACTATCCTTTTCCATCTGGTGGATGATGCCCGGCTCTGTCGCCACGATAAATGTTTGGTGATCGCTCTCTTTTGAATATTTCAGCAATGCTGTCGTAGAACCGATGTAATCAGCATGGCTAAGCACAGGAGTTTCACATTCGGGGTGCGCCAAGATTTCAGAGCCTGGATTTTCCACCTTTAGTTCGATAATGCGTTTCTCAGAGAAAGTTTCGTGGACAATGCAACTACCTTCCCACAGCAATAAATCTCGACCCGTTTGCTCCATCACATACCGACCAAGGTTTTTATCTGGTGCAAAAATAATCGGCTGATCTTCAGGAATTTGATTGACGATTTTGACGGCGTTGGAGCTGGTGCAAATAATGTCGCTCATTGCCTTAATTTCGGCGGTGCAGTTGATATAGGAAATGACGATATGGTCTGGGTTTGCGGCCTTAAACTTTGCAAATTCGGTAGGGGGACAACTATCAGCCAAAGAGCATCCTGCATTGAGATCGGGTAACAAAACCAATTTGTGAGGATTCAAAATCTTCGCGGTTTCTGCCATGAAGTGCACTCCAGCAAAAACGATCACCTCTGCATCTGTTTCGGCAGCTTGACGAGATAGTCCGAGAGAATCACCGATATAGTCGGCAATGTCTTGGATATCTGGCTCTTGGTAGTAGTGCGCCAAGACAATCGCGTTTAAGTCTTTTTTTAGGTCGGCGATCGCCGCAAACAGATCAGTAGGAATTTTGGGAGTAGTGGGGCGGGCAGCAGTAAACATGGTGCAGCAGTTCTCTCACTTATGGGTATAGAAACCTAGGCAAAACATGATAACTGTTTATTTCCCAAATTAGTCTGTCTTCCCTGATTCTAGTGAGTATCAAAGTCGACTGAATACGTCACTATCTAGATTTTGCAACCTGAGATATTTACACTTCAACGAGGAAATCAGGAATAAAACTAGGGTTCAATTCGTCAGGATAACCTTTGGGATTAGCAATTACTCTCGTTTGACCAATGAAGTAGTTTTGGGTGTGATGAATATGGCCATGTATCCACAGCATAGCGCTGGATTTTGCAACAAAATCGTCAAGATGAGAAGCATAAGCTGCACTGAGTATATTCGCTTTCTCTTTCTCTGCAATTGATCGCTTACTAGGAGCATGATGTGTAATCACAACAAATTTTTGCTCATTATTTTTGAGCTTTGTTATTTTCTGAGTTAGCCAATCTAAAGATTTTCGATGAATAATGGCGGTATCTAGTGATCGAAGCTTTCGATACTGTGGACTAACGCGAATCTTCCTGTAATCCGTCATCACCTGAGTTGCTTCATAGCCTGCAATTTTAGGTGCGCCGAACAACTCAAAATTTGTCCATAATGTGCAGCCTAGAAAGGTTACTCCATCAATAACTAGACTATCTTTTTCCAAAATATGGATGTTGGTATCTTGAGCTAGACACTTTAGAGCATCAATATGTTTGGGATATGCTCTGCCATAATATTCATGATTCCCGAGAACGTAGATAACAGGTTTATTTGGGAATGTTTTGATAGCCCAATCAATCCCTTTCTTGGCCACATGAATATCGCCAGCAAGAATCACCACATCTGCATTCGTTTGAGGTGCTTCAAATAGTTCGAATTCATTGTGTAAGTCACTTAAAATGTGCAACTTCATCTCACTTCAGCCTGCCATCTTATATTTTTAGGACTACCGAATTACTTTTAAGGATATTCACACAATATTTAAAATTATGGATTGGATTCCCTTGATCGTCGCTTACGGAGCTGTCTTCGGTGCATTAAGTCGTTACTACATAAGCTTATTCTGGATACAAAAACAAGGTTCTCAATATCCCTATGGGACGTTATTTGTGAACCTGACTGGGGCGCTAATTATTGGTATATTTGCAGCTCTCGCTGCAGCTTATGAGCTGCCGATTGTGATTCAAAAATTTATCTTAGTTGGTTTCTTGGGAGCCTATACGACTTTTTCTTCTTACATATTCGACTCAGCCAATTTATTCCGCAGTGATAGACTTGCCGTCGCCTTTTTATATTGGTTGGGCAGTCCTATCTTAGGATTTGTTTGTGTTGAGCTAGGAATTTTCTTGGGTCGATATTGGCTATAAAACCGACGATTGATTCTCTTATTAATCTTCAGAAATACTCCAAGATTTAAGAACCTTACCTAAAGTCACCCCTAGACCAAAACAAAAAAAACCTAGTAACGGACTACCTATCCAATATGTCAACTCTCCTAGTAGATTTCTAGTCTCCAGCAAGTTAGCGGCATCTAGCTCATAGGATGAAAATGTTGTGTAGGCTCCTAAAAAGCCTGTGGTAATTAACAGCAATTCGTCTGGATTTAATGATAGGCGATGGCTAGCTAAAGTTGTTATGAATCCCATTAAAAAGCAGCCACTGATGTTGATGAGCATAGTTCCAATAGGAAACTCTAGCGCTAGGGATTGAGTGAGCCACTGACCGACAAAATAGCGACAGAGTGCACCTATAATTGCCCCTAAACTAATCGCGATAGGTGTTCGGAGCGCTGGGCTATCTAACATTCTTTTGATGTTTGACTAGTAAATGACATTTTGGTCTTGTCCTTGAAAAATCATAAAAATCTATACTTACAATTGCTCGCCTTATTCCAGAACTAGTTGAGACTCATTGTTAAAGAATTGCCGATAAATGCCTTCTGTGACGAGAGATGTACTGAGCATATTAGTGGCAGCAATCATAAACAGAATGAGGATTTGATAGGAAGCTGCGTTTAAAGGATCGATGCCAGATAAAACTTGTCCTGTAAAAATACCGGGCAAACTGACAAGTCCGACAACCATCATGACGTTAATAGTTGGGATTAGGCTGGCTCGGATTGCTTCGCGGCGATAGGTGGCGATCGCCTGTTTTGGAGTTGCGCCGAGACAGAGCTGAGTTTCGATTTCGAGGCGACTAGATTTGATTTGGCTACTGAGTCTTTCCCCCGCAAGAGACGCACTATTCATCGCATTGCCCATCATCATTCCTGACAACGGAATCAAATATTGTGGGTCATACCAACGCTCAGGTTGCACGATAAAGATCAACACATAGGTTAGAGGCAACGCAAACCCAAGAAAAATTGACCCAAACATTAACGGAAAATTGCCTGCGCCCTGTAGACGATTTTTTGAGGCGATCGCCGCGATGGAGAGCATCACCAGAATAATGCCGAACACAGGTATCGGATGTGCCAATGCAAAGACCGCTCCCAGCACATAGCCCACCACCGCAAGCTGGAGAAGAGTGCGTCCTGTGGCGATGAGAAATTGTCCTTCGAGATCAAGCTTTTGCCACCGAGATAGGGCGATCGCCAATGCGATTAATCCAAAAGCCCATCCCAAATCCCCTCCGTCGAGCTGAATAAATTCGTCCATCTTGCTTTTTTTTTAAACTCCAATACCCTATAACAGTTATATTTATGCCACTTCTCCGTCACCGCCACCTATGAGCCAAATTCCTCCCGTTGATTTAGGACGCCAATACGCAACCATTGCAGATGAAGCCAATGCAGCCGTTCTAGATATTCTCAGCTCTGGGCGTTACATCGGCGGCGCACCTGTCACAGACTTTGAAACTCATTTTGCGGCCTATCACGAAACTCCCTATGCAGCAGGTTGCAACTCTGGAACTGACGCATTATTTCTCGGCTTAAAAGGATTAGGCATTGGGGCTGGCGATGAAGTTATTACTTCTACCTTTACGTTTATTGCCACAGCCGAAGCAATTTGTATGATGGGGGCAACGCCCGTTTTTGTTGATATTACAGCGGATAGTTTTAATCTCGATCTCGACCAAGTTAAAGCTGCCATCACTCCCAAGACAAAAGCCGTCATTCCAGTGCATCTTTTCGGACGACCCGTTGATATGCATAAGCTCATGGCGATCGCCGCTGACCATAATTTAAAAATCATTGAAGACTGTGCCCAAGCCACTGGAGCTGCATGGGGTGATAAGAAAGTTGGGGCGATTGGTGATGTCGGTTGTTTTAGTTTCTTCCCCACGAAAAATCTTGGTGGTTGCGGTGATGGTGGTGCCATTACGACCCACAATGAAAGACTGCTCGCTGAAGTCAAGATGCTACGGCAACATGGCTCAAAAATTCGGTATCAACATGATGTAATGGGTGTAAACAGTCGTCTTGATACCATCCAAGCAGTCATCCTCAATATCAAACTGCGCCATCTCGACCAGTGGAATAAACAGAGGGCGGCGATCGCCCAACGCTATACAAAATTATTGGCCGGTTTAGAAGAGCAGATTCAATTACCCACTAGCCCTAATGGCGGAACTCATATTTGGAATCAGTACACACTTTTAGTGAAGGATGGCAAGCGGGATACTCTCAAAGCAAAACTTCAGGAACAGGGGGTTAGCTCTATGATTTATTATCCAAAGCCTCTACATTTACAGCCTGTCTTTTTGGAATATGACTATCAATCAGGTCAATTTCCTATTGCGGAAGAATGCTCCCATCAGGTTTTGTCGCTGCCGATGTTTCCCGATCTGAGCGAACCAGAACAGCAGCAAGTGGTGGCTGCTCTGAAAAAATCTCTCACTGAAATTTAGGTTTGTGTGTAGGGCGATCGCCTGAAGAGGTAACAAAACGCTGCAACAATCGAACGTCTCCAGACCGGACTTTCATAATGGGAGAGTACGGAATTTGGTGGCGCGAAAAAATAGCCTTGGCTCCTATGAAAAATGATTGGCTCACAAAAACATTAACGGTTGGTTTGAGTGTCTTTGCTCTGACGGTGACAGCTTGTAGCCCTGCGATTGAAGAAGAGGCAATTGAAGAGACCCCATCAGAAACCTCTAACGCAATAACAAATGAGGCCGGTGAGACTTTAGAAGACAACCGAACACTTGGTGAACCTATTGCCCAAAGTCCAGCAACAACTCCTGTTGCCGAGGCTCCCGAAACGGAAATCGACAACGAAAGTGAATTGGAATCGCCATCCACTGATACCGTTAGCGAGATTTTCTATTTGAGTCAATATCAGAGTGAGTCATGGGAGATTACCATTGCAGAAGGCGCCCAAGGATTTACCTATTATGGCTGTAACACTGGGGATGGTCTCGAAGACCCTTGTATCGTTCTGACAGAAGGCACACGTACCTGTGGTGGTGATGTTTGTATCTATGAGTGGGTATCAGGTGACATCACCTACGAAGCTGAAATCTCTGAGTATGGCAATAATTTGCTGGTGAGCCAAGGTGATACTGTCCTACTAGAAGAGCCTTATTTAGAGCCGTTTTATACCTCGGATGATGATATTCCTGCCGACCGAGAAGATGTGACTGGTATTTCTGAGGCTCAACTCAAGGCCACCGCTGACCAAATTTATCAAGCTGTTTATGAGAGAAATTGGCAGGCACTTGCCTCTCTCAGTACAGACCCTGTCAAAGTGAATTACCCTGATGAGGAAAAGTCCACCGAGGTCTCCAATAGCGACCTTCCCGATATCTTAAGCGAAGCTGACCTAACCCAGTGGGAAGCCCGAATTATGACAAATACAATTGATGACCTTTTGCTTAATCAATATGGCGCGATGTTTGGCGGTGGTGGAATTTGGATCAGCGAAATTATTGGTGAGTCAGAACCGCAAATTTACAGCATCAACATTTGGTAAATCTCAAAGAGTAAACCGCTATAAACCCGGTTGAGTTTGGGCAAATAGAGCGGAGAAATTATTGGTGACTGTTGCTTGAGATTCCGGCTTGGTTACCACATCAAATGCTTTATTGCGGGCATTGGGTTCGAGTAAAGCTTGCACTACAACTTCTGCAACATCCGCGCGAGGAATGCCTGTTGTTATGCCATCAGGAGTGTTCTTGAGCAAGACATCATTTTTGCTGACGACGAGTTCTCGTTTACCACCTTTTTCGTTGAGCAAACCACCTGCCCGAACGATGGTGTAGTCAATGCCGGAGTCGACAAGATATTGCTCTGCCTTGCGTTTCCAAATCAAAATATTGCCGTTGCCGAGGGTATTCAGAAAATGATTTTCGTCAGTACCGCCCATCGAACCAATGAGCACAATATGCTGAACTCCAGCCTTTTTTGCGGCATTAATTTGGTTAAGCTGACCTTGATAGTCAATCTGTTCGGGCATTTCTCCGTCTGGAAAGGCGAATTCTGGCCGTTGTCCGGTTTGGGAAGGCGCTTTCATTTGAGGTGTTGCGCTGGTGAGAATCACTAAGGCATCACAGCCTACAATAGCTGTCTCAAGAGCCTGTGTTTCCAGAATGCTACCGAAGTAAAAATTCTCAGTGGAGCCAAATATTTCTGTGGCTTTCTGAGGCGATCGCCCAAAGCATTTAACCGAAAATTGCTTTGGTAATGCTTGCAGCTTTTGAACGACTAAGGAGCCTGTGCGTCCAGTGGCACCAGTGACAAGAATTTGGAGAGGATTAGACATTCCGGTTAACAGCAAATAAAAATAGCAATACCAAGCCATACTCTAAAGTAATCGTCAGTCTTAAACAAACTCCTAACATGAGTTATTGACTCTAGAAAGTGTGGCATCTTCTGGGGCGATCGCCATACTTGATTGAAAAAAATAGAGACAATCCAATATCTCTAGATTATCTATGATGAAACATATGGATTTAAATCAAGCATTTAACCAAATACGAACTTTAGGAACGAATGGCATCAATTGCGATGTGACGACAGAAAATATTATTGAACGCCTATCAACATGGTCAAAGAATTTTGAGTTCGATGTTTTAGAAATCGATTATGCCACAGTGAAATTAGCTTTCAAGACAATGCCGAAAGAGCTGCGTAAATTTTGCGAAGAAGTCTATGAGTTTTGCCCTGACACTATTGATCAAGGATATGGCTGTTTAATGGATCTCATCGAGATCGCGGAGGCACATGGGCAACAGATACCACCTGAAAATCTAGAGCTAATGGAAGGGCTTGATCCAGATTCCGATGATTTTGGATTAGAGGTGATGCAGAGAGATTTATTAAGGACAAAGACATTAACGCTTTGGTGGGATTAGTCTAAACTTACCCTCTTGAAAATACTTCGATGATCAAGAGCTAATTGACTCTAGAAATTGTGTAATCCGTTGAGGCGATCGCCATACTCAATAAAAAAGGTTAGAGAGAATTCTTTATTGCTAATTTATTCATGCTTGAAGTATATAGTTAGTGTTCTGAAAAGATTGCTTTATTCAAAGTTCGTGGCATTCGGATTTAGATCTACTTTTGATTGAAAAAATATAGGCTTAAAAATCGTTGATAATAGAGTGCCGCTATAAGATGGAAATCGAAAATACTTATCTCTGGAAGAATTTAAAGATAGTGTAAATGGTTTTTCGTTATTGCTTGAATTGTTAAAGAATAATGAAAAAAGAGATTTGTTATAATAGTCTTAGTAAAGTGTCAGTCTAAAGAAATTGGAGGTGAATCCAATTCTCTGTTGTAACTTATTAAGATCTTTTCTTGGAAGCCAAATGATCGTAAGCTGCCGCCTATGGCGACCTTTCGTCAAGGTGATCGATTGTGTTTTTGTAAGATCTTATAGACTAGCCTTTCGGTAACAGGATATTTGTGAGGTGATAGGTGATTCTATTGCCTTCTGATTAAAACTTTAAAGAAACAAGTCCACATTGATTTTCTGAATAGGACTTGCTCAAAAAGTTTCACTTCGCAGTAAATACTCCTGTTTCAAAAGTGCATAAGGCAGTATTTTCTGATTTGAGGTGAAGACAATGACAGATAATCCAAGTACGCTCCGAATGGAGCAGCAGTTTCGTTTGAAGATGTTAGGCGATGCAGTGAAAGGTGCTAGCCATGAGCAACTAGAGGAGCTTTTTCTCGAAGCTTCGAGGCAGTTGATGTTAAAAGATAACTGGATTCATCAAATGTTCAGAGAATGTCATTTTTCTGGATTCCCTGGTTTGAAAAAATCAACATAGGTAAAAAATAACTAGGACTGAAGTAATCCTTTATCAGTAAATCGTTGATAGGGAAGTATTTTTCGTGAAGAGATATAGGTTGCATAATGCTTCCCTAATTGACGATCGTCCTTTAGTAGCCAGGTAAAGTCGAGAGTTTATCTGATATTTGGGTTTGTGGCAGTAGAAAAAGTCTATGCCGTAGTAAATTGTGCTGGCTGAATAATGAGATAAAGCTCGGATTCTCGAAAAAAATATAGGCCGTTTTTTAATGTGGCTCCCTTGCGACAGGGATGTCCGGTCAGGAGGTTAAATTATGTCAGTAATTAGTGATGAATTACAAGACAAAAAAAAGATTGTATTGGAAGATTTTTCTTTGGTTAATCAGTCAAAGAAATTAGAAAGGCATGAAATAAAAAGTCATATGGATGGTTTGAAAGAGTATTTTCGTGACCAAAAATCTCACTTTGCAGGATATCAAGTTAACGCTGACTTTGATTATTCTGCTCTGTCTGATTTTTTGGAGTTCCATATTAATAATGTTGGTGACCCATTTGTCGCGGGCACCTATGGCATTCACTCACGGATGATGGAACGCCCTATCATCGAATTCTTTGCCAAACTTTTTCATGCAAAAGAGAAGGATTATTGGGGTTATGTGACTAGTGGTGGCACTGAGGCAAATATGTATGGTCTGTATACAGGCCGTGTTTTTCTAGAGTCAGAATCAACATCGTCTGTATCTCCCAAGCCCATCGCCTATTTTTCTGAGGAGACCCATTATTCGATCCGTAAGGCGCTGCGAATGTTGGCGATTGACTCTGAGATTATCTCGTCTACGCCAAAAGGATCTATCAAGGTATCCAAATTAATGGATGCCATTCTGCAAAGTGATATCGATGCGAATCCTCCTCTGATTGTGGTGACCATGGGGACATCCTTTAAATGTGCCTACGATGATTTGGAGGAGATTGTTAAACAATTGCGTCAACACCATATCGAGAAGTTTTACATTCATGTTGATGCGGCATTGAGTGGACTATTTCTACCTTTTCTTGAGGTGAGTCAGGAAAATGATCATGATGCTAAGCTCTCCACAAACAAGATTCCTATTTTCGATTTTCGTCTCCCCATCGGCAGTATCGCGGTCTCCGGACATAAGTTTATTGGGACGCCTTTTCCTTGCGCCATTTTTATGACGCTGAAAGGCAACATGAGGCATGAGTGGGAAAAAATTGACTACGTGGGTAGTCTTGATTCCACGATGTCAGGGTCACGTAATGGGTTGGCTCCCATCTTCCTTTGGTATGCGATCGCCACAAAAGGATTTAGTGGATTGACTAAATATGCGTTAAAAATGCTCGAAACCGCAGACTATGCCGTTCAGCGGATTACCGATGCAGGCTTGAATGTTTGGAAAAATGATCTTGGTTTATCCGTGATCTTTGATCGTCCGCCGGAGTGGATTGTTCGCAAATGGTCTTTGGCAACGGTCGGAAATATGTCCCACATCTTCACGATGGGTCATGTCACTCATGAAATGATCGATGAACTTACCCAAGATTTACAGCAAGCAAGGCAAACTGGGCTGCGGAAAGAACAGCTGCCGAGTCATCATGTTCCCGCATTGACGATGGATGCGACGAATATTCCAAGTGTTAATTTCAATTGTCGAACTGACTACGCTTTGGAGCATGTTAATTCGATTGACCTGAAAAAACTTGAGCCGTTTTTCGAGGATATGCCTGCTGATGCTTATCTCGAAGGTGGTTATCGATTCAGACGTTTTTCGCATATAGAAGTGGTTGGCGATCGCATTCATCGATTACCCCATGGCTATTTATTCCAGAGTCAAGATTACAATCCCTTGCTAGGTGACGTGGTGAGAGATTATCCCGAATGTGACCAAGCATTGATTGATCTGCCTGATTTCCAGAAGTTGATATTTGAATTCTTTGAATTTGCGCGACTATGCACAACCTCCAATAAGATTGGTGTTCATCAAATTCGCACAATCGCCAGGATGGATCATGTTGGTCATCCTGCCCCAGAAGGTCGCCATCAAGATGGTGTGGATACGATCGGTATCTTTTGTTTGCGTCGCCACAACATTGAAGGAGCTGAAACCTCGCTATTTAAATCGAAGGATAGTGAGCAACCTGTGATGACAAAAATCCTCAATCCTGGGGAATTACTCGTGGTCAGTGATCGCCAATATTTCCATTACACATCTCCCACCCGTGCACTCTCGACTGAGAACGGTATTCGGGATGTATTTGTCCTCACTTGTCCTGACTTAGTCACGACAGAATTACCGAAACGATGAGAGTGTTTTTGGCGCAAACATGCTCTCACTAACTTTGCTGTTTAGTTGGGCGATCGCCACATTTTTGAAGTATTCCAAATCCAAATAGGAGTAATCATGTTGCAAACACGACAGACTCAAAACTTTAATTGCAAAACTGACTATGCGATTGAAAGCCTTAATGCCATTGATTTGGCAAAATTTGAACCCTTCTTTGAGAATCTCCCAGTCGATCCATATTTGGAGAGAGGGTATCGCTGCCGACGTTTTTCTCGTGTGCAAGTTTTGGGCGATCGCCTCTATCCATTAGCACCCAACTATTTCTCTCAAGGTCAAGATGGCAACTCATTACTAGGGGGGGCTGTACGAGAATATGCAGAATTAGAGCCAGAATTATTTACCTTGCCAGATTTTCAAAAATTAGTGCTTGAATTCTTTGATTTTGCCCGCCTTTGTTCTGGGTCTAGCGAAGTCGGTATCCACCAAATTCGTACTGTGGCGACGAGTGGACAACCTGCACAACCTTGTCCAGAAGGGATTCATCAGGATGGCGGGGAAACTATGGGGATCTTTTGTCTGAGTCGTCAAAATGTTGATGGGGCGAAAACGTCTTTGTACACTTCCCCAGAGAGTAAGCCAATCATCACGAAAATTCTGAATCCCGGTGAATTTCTTGTGATTAGCGATCGCCGATATTTCCATTACACATCTCCTTTCTTTGTGGATGATGCTGAGCGAGGTACAGGAATTAGAGATGTGTTTGTCTTTACGAGTCCGGGTTTAGTGATTACCGATTTTCACAAACCGATGTTGTCAACCTAGTTCAGCACATCGTTTATCCATACCGTTGCGATAGGAGAGAGTGTCATGTCTTTTGATATTGATTGGATTCGCCAACAGTTCCCAGCACTAACCCAGAAACACAATGGGCAACCCGTCATCTTTTTCGATGGGCCGGGTGGGACACAGGTCCCTAATTCAGTGATTTCAGCGATGACAAACTATCTGGTGCACTCGAACGCCAATGCCCACGGTGCTTTTATCACGAGTGAACGTACCGATGCCACCATCACAGCGGCAAGGGAGGCGATGGCCGATTTTCTGGGTTGCGATGGTGATGAAATTGTCTTCGGTGCAAATATGACCTCGCTCACTTTTCGCTTTAGTCGGGCGATCGCCAGAGAACTAAAGGCGGGCGATGAAATTGTTGTGACGCGATTAGACCATGATGCTAATGTTGCGCCGTGGATGGCATTGGAGGAAAAAGAGGTTGTGGTGCGAATGGTGGATATCAACCCGAGTGATTGCACCTTGGATATGGCAGATCTTGAAAAGAAGGTGGGCGATCGCACAAAGTTAATCGCGGTGGTCTATGCCTCTAACGCCAGTGGCTCGGTTAATAATATTCCGGCGATCGTTCGTTTAGCTCATCAGGTAGGGGCTTGGGTATTTGTTGATGCAGTGCATTATGCTCCCCATGGTTCGATCGATGTGCGGGCAATGGACTGCGATTTTCTTGTTTGTTCTGCCTACAAATTTTTTGGCCCCCATGTCGGTATTCTCTACGGCAAACGGAAACATTTGGCACGTTTGCGTCCCTACAAAGTTCGACCTGCGGCGGATGTCGTTCCCTCTCGCTGGGAAACTGGCACACTGAATTTTGAGGGGTTGGCTGGAGTCATCGGCACAATTGACTATCTGACTGAGTTGGGTCGTCGGGTATCATCTGCCCGTGGCGATCGCCATGCGCTTTTAGTTGCGGCTCTAGATGCGACTCGCCAATACGAACGAAAACTTTGCGAGCATTTAGTGATGGGATTGTTGCAGATATCGGGGGTCACCATCTATGGCATTACGGAACTGGTACATTTTGATTGGCGTGTCCCCACTGTTTCAATTCATCTGCAAGGATATACGCCCTATGAACTGGCTAAAGCATTAGGCGATCGCGATATTTTCACTTGGCACGGTAATGTTTATGCTCTCAATCTCACTGAGCGGTTGGGTATTGAATCAAAGGGTGGTTTTTTGCGGATTGGTTTAGTTCACTACAACACATTGGCAGAGATAGATCGGCTATTGGCAACTCTCCAGGCGATCGCCCCAAAGTTATCCCTCATCATTCCTGCACTGTTATAAATGACTATTGTAGCTGGAACACTCATATTGACTTTGGCACCATTGTTTTAATTTGATTTAATACGTTTGATTTGCCATCAAAAAATAACGCAGATAAGTATTAGATTAGAGATGCTGATTCCGAGCTTATTGCAATCGAAATTGCTTTCTTTTTGTTGTTGCTTAAAGCAGGAAGAAACAGAGAGACAAACTACACAAAAGACTACACAAAACCTGACACTCTCTAAAAGAATGAATACAATAGATGTAATAGCGTTCAATTTTTGGATTCTAGTCATGACGGGTCGATTTCGATATAAAAACCGTCAATAATGATTGTGTTAGCTGCTATTGATGAGTTCCCTAAATCCATTTGAAAATTTATCTGTCAATAAACTTCTCAGCTAACCCTATAAGTTTTTCTGTTTTTTGTTTCTAATGATTTTAGTGGATTTCAAGGCGTCGATCTACCCAGAATAAAGCTCCCGAATTCAATAGAAATGGGCATTCTCAGTTCATTCTGATGTTTTTTGTTGCTTGAATTTAACTCTGAAAATGATTTGCTGGGAGGGGATTTTGACTAAAGTAGAAAGTATTTTAATTACCGGTGCTAATGGTCAGATTGGAAGTGATTTAGCGATCGCCCTGCATGACTATCATGGCGTGAAAAAAGTAATTGAAACTGGCCGCCGACTCCCCTCTAACTCAGGCGCAAATCGCCAGTCGTATCGGATTCTGGACGTCACAGATATATGGCGACTGCAAGAACTTGTAGAGCAAGATCATATTGATACCATCTATCATCTCGCAGGGGTGTTGTCGGCAACGGGGGAAATGCAACCTTATCGTTGCTGGCAGGTAAACATCGAGGGTCTCAGAAATGTTCTGGAAGTGGCGAAAGCGCACCAAGTGAAAGTGTTTTGGCCAAGTTCGATTGCTGTGTTTGGGGCGAATACTCCCAAGATTAATACTCCCCAAATCGTGATCGAAGATCCTTCCACCATGTATGGCATTACAAAATCTACAGGGGAAATGCTTTGCCACTATTACGCTGATCGATTTGGCGTGGATGTACGCAGTCTGCGTCTACCCGGCATCATTAGCCATCGCACTTTGCCCGGAGGCGGCACGACGGATTTTGCAGTAGAAATCTTTTACGATGCACTCAAATTTGGCAATTACAGTTGTTTTGTCCGCCCTGATACTCGCTTACCAATGATGTATATGCCGGATGCGATCGCCGCTATTTTGGGTCTGATGGATGCGAAATCTGATTCGATTACCGTTCGCTCTAGCTATAACATTGCCGCTGTCAGTTTTTCCGCCGCAGAACTCGTTGCAGAGATTCAAAAGCATTTGCCTGATTTTAGTTGTGATTATGCTCCCGATTTCCGGCAGGCGATCGCCGATTCTTGGCCAATGGTAATTGATGATTCCCAAGCGCGGCAGGATTGGGGGTGGCAACATCATTATGATTTGTCGGCAATTGTGACAGATATGCTCCAGCAACTGTCTCGCAAAGGTATTGGCAATTAGTTAGAGACAGGTTTTATGTCGAAATAGCAGGAGATACCACGATGATGAAAACAGCTTCCCCCGTCTTTCAGTCAATTTTGGCAGAGATTCGCCAGTCCGGTCTGCATAAAGAAGAACGCATTCTTATATCGCCTCAGGGAACCGATATTTCTGTGAGCACAGGGCTAGACGTGATTAACTTTTGTGCAAATAACTATTTAGGGTTGTGCAATAGTCCAGAGCTGGTGGCGATCGCCCAGGAAGGTCTTGCTAAATATGGTTTTGGTCTGTCTTCGGTGCGATTTATCTGCGGTACTCAAACTATCCATAAAGAGTTAGAAGCGAAGATTTCACAGTTTCTCGGCACAGAAGATACCATTCTCTATGGGTCTTGTTTTGATGCCAATGGTGGCTTGTTTGAAACGCTTTTAGATGATGACTGTGCGGTATTTAGTGATGCTCTTAACCATGCCAGCATTATTGATGGATTACGGTTATGCAAAGCGAAATGTTATCGCTATAACCACAGTGATATGGCGGATTTGGAGCAGGCTCTACAGCAAACTCAGTCTGCCAAAATTCGATTAATTGCCACCGATGGTGTCTTTAGCATGGATGGGGAGATCGCCAAGTTAAAGCAAATCTGCGATTTAGGCGATCGCTATGATGCTTTAGTGATGGTCGATGATAGTCACGCCACTGGTTTTTTCGGTGCAACAGGTCGAGGCTCTATCGAATACTGCGGTGTAATGGGTCGAGTCGATATTATTACCAGCACGCTGGGTAAAGCTTTGGGCGGAGCTTCGGGGGGCTTCACTTCCGGTCGCCAAGTCATTATTGATTTATTGCGTCAGCGATCGCGCCCTTATTTATTTTCCAATAGTCTGGCTCCAGTCATTGTTTACACGAGTCTCAAAGCGTTAGAGATAATTGAGCAGAATCGAGAGTTAGGCGATCGCCTTGCTGAGAATACCCACTATTTTCGCCAGAGGCTAACGGATTTGGGTTTTGATATTAAACCTGGTATCCATCCGATTGTGCCGATTATGCTTTACGAGGCTCAACTGGCCAAAGATATGTCCCGCGATTTGCTGGAAGAGGGGATTTATGCCATTGGTTTTAGCTATCCGGTTGTGCCCAAAGGTCAGGCTCGCATTCGTCTACAGATTTCCGCTGCCCATACCCGCAAACATCTCGATCGTTGCATTGATGCATTAGCTCGAATTGGCAGAAAGTATGGTGTTATCTCAGATAAAATTCCTGTCCTAGCCGAGCACACGAGTCGAGGAGGTTGAGATGACTGTCACGCTTCAGGATATTCGCAAGGCTGCTGAGATTATTCATGAACGAGTATCAAATACGCCCTGTCGTCAGTCGCGATCGCTATCGGAACTGGTTGGCACAGAAGTTGTACTGAAATTTGAAAATCTGCAATTTACTGGCTCATTTAAAGAGCGTGGTGCTTTGGTGAAATTGCTGTCTTTAAATGCAGCACAACGAGAAAAAGGCATTGTGGCAATGTCTGCGGGCAACCATGCTCAGGCTGTGGCTTATCAATCGAAACAGCTTGGTATTCCAGCAACGATTGTGATGCCAAAATTCACTCCCAATATCAAAGTGGAGCGTACCCGTGCGTTTGGAGCTGAGGTGATCTTTCATGGGGATACCCTAGACGATTCGATTATGCTCGGACAAAAACTAGCCCATGAGCAGGGATTGCAGACGGTTCATCCCTACGATGACGAGCGCATTATTGCGGGACAGGGAACGATCACCCTTGAAATGTTGACCGTTTACCCTGAGCTGGATGTGCTCCTTGTGCCAGTGGGTGGTGGTGGTTTGATTGGTGGGAATGCGATCGCCGCAAAAAGTATAAAACCTGAGATCAAAATTATCGGCGTACAAACCCAGCGATTTCCTTCGATGTTCCGAGCTTTGCAAGGAGAGTTGGCAGTTTGCGGTAGTTCAACAATTGCGGAAGGCATTGCCGTAAAATCTCCTGGTCAATTGACGTTACCGATTGCGAGGGAATGGGTGAATGAGATTTTATTGGTGTCGGAAGCTGAGATTGAAAATGCCGTACGGTTTTTGTTAGAGCGAGAAAAAACGGTTGTCGAGGGAGCCGGAGCCGTTGGGGTTGCAGCCTTAATGAAATATGGCGATCGCTTTTCTGATCAGTCAGTGGGAATCATTCTGAGTGGTGGAAATATCGACTTACCGATTTTGTCCCGCATTGTGCAGCGGGGATTGGTGCGTTCCGGTCGATTGGTTCGGCTGGATGTAGATGTCAAAGATCTGCCGGGAGGATTGGCCGGAGTATCCCAATGTATTGGTGATGCTGGCGCGAATATTATCGAAGTACAGCATCAGCGGGCATTTACTAGCTTGCCGCTTCAATCAGTCAATATTCAGTTTGTGTTGCAAACGCGAGGAACGGAACACCTCCAGCAAATTATTGCCGCGCTTTTGGAACAAGGTTATCCAATTCATACTTCCCAACAAGTTGACTGACAAAATTCTCCATCAGGGATTTTAAATTATGTTTGAATGGGCAAATGTAAAAAACAAAACTAACTGCCGATTGATTCAATGAATTTTGCGATTTCGTTGGGCAATCATCTCTAAAATTTAATCCTTTGCAATGAGCTTAATAAGTTTGGAATATCGATCCGAATTACTTCCCACAAAATTGAAGAGTCTACTTCTTTGTATTCATGAATGACGCGATTTCGCATGCCGCGAATTGCATGGAATGGTATTTGAGGGTTTTCCGCAATGAATTTTGTAGAAAAGCGATTTGTTGTTTCTCCTAAAATCGCTATCTGATATAGAACTGACGATTGTGTCTTTTTATCTTCCTCAAAGTTTGTATAGTTGTAGCCTTGGCTAAATTGCAAAATGAGATTACACGCTTCTATTGCATCTAGCAATATCTCTTGGTCTCGATTCATCGATTGTATAAAACCTGGCTGTGTTCAAGAATATTGCGGCGGCGGATTGGATTATGACTGTTTTCGATGGAATGGCGGGTCACAATGTCTATGGGGCGATCGCCAAAAAGCTCGCTAAATTCTTGTTCGATGGTATCGAGATTGAAAAAAGTAATCTTGGCATCTGCGGCAAAACTAACCAACAAATCAATATCACTATCTATTCGAAAATCATCCCGCAGTACAGAACCAAAACAGGATAGCTCAGTAATTTTCCAACGTTGACAAATCTCTTCTAAAGCGCGGCTTGGGATTTTAACTGTTGGGTTTAATACGACAACCTCATCTGTCGAAACCATGGCGATCACCTCAAAATAAGATTGCATTCTAATTATAAACAGTGCTACCTGAGTAAATTTTGTCTAGTGATAATGAAATGCGAGAACAAAATCAAGAGCTGGTTTATTCGAGGAATTGTGAGATTTCTTGGGGCGATCGCCGCGCTAAGTTCAAACGCAATAACGCCAAGACTGGGAATTGCTCTCGTCGCTCGCTAGTTCCTGCTATAAGATCTCTAATACTATTAAGGCGATCGCCACACCGTATCCTTTGGTCTTTAGTATGGAGGCTACAGGTATTTCGATTGATGTTCAGCTGAGAGAAAACCGTGCCGAGTGCTTCCGATGATTTCCAATCCTTCGCCGCATTGCAGCATCAGCTGAAAAAATGTTGGCAAGATGACGAAGAGCTAGAAACGGGTAACCAAGATATTTTAGTGATTCCGTCCTTTAGTATCGACCAGCAGGTTGGTCAGAACGTGCCAGGTTTCTTGCACTACGAGGAACGTTTACTCTTCTCTCTCATTCGGCTGCGTAATCCCCTCACTCGGCTCATCTATGTCACCGCGCAGCCCCTCGCCCCTCTGATCATTGATTACTATCTCCAACTTTTATCGGGAATTCCGTTTTCCCATGCCCGCGATCGCCTGCTGCTGATTACCACCTACGACACCTCTTACAAGCCACTAACAAAAAAAATTCTGGATCGACCCCGCCTCGTCGCTAAAATCCGACGGGCACTGCGTCCCAATCAGTCATTTATGGTGTGTTATAACGCCACTGAGTTAGAAAAAGAACTCTCGGAAAAGCTCCAAGTGCCACTCTTTGCAGCTAGTCCAGACGTGAGTCACTGGGGTTCAAAAAGTGGTAGTCGTCAAGCTTTTGAGTTGGCAGAAATTCCATTCCCTGATGGTAGTCATCTCGTGAAAACAGTCCCAGATTTAGTTGAAGTCACAGCGTCGCTATGGCATCGAAAGCCGGAACTTCAGAGGATTGTAATTAAGCTGAATGAGGGGTTTTCCGGGGAGGGAAATGCAGTGCTTGATCTGCGCCCATTGCCTCCCGTTTCAACCCTGACTGAACGGCAAACATTAATTGCGAAAGCTTTACCGGAAATGAATTTCCAAGCAGCAACGGAAACTTGGGAACATTTTGCTTCACGAATTCCAGAACTTGGGGCGATCGCCGAAGCATTTATCGAAGGGGAAACCAAGCGATCACCGAGTGTGCAAGGGTTGATTTTGCCGAGTGGAAAGGTCGAAATTCTCTCTACCCATGATCAAATTTTAGGTGGGCAGGATGGTCAAATTTACTTGGGATGTACCTTCCCTGCTGCGGCAGAATATCGTCTCCAGTTACAAATCCTCGGTTTAAAGGTCGGTGAAATTCTGGCAGCAAAGGGTGCAATGGAGCGCTTTGGTGTTGACTTTATCGCGACCCAACAGCCAGACAAATCCTGGGATCTCCAAGCAATTGAAATTAACCTCCGTAAAGGAGGAACAACCCATCCTCTGATGACCCTCAAGTTATTGACTAATGGTGAGTATGATTATCAATCAGGCTTATTTTTTACACCGCAAGGACAAGAAAAATACTACATTGCCTCTGATAATCTCCAGAAAAACCAATACCAAGGACTTTTGCCCAGTGATTTGATGGATATCATTGCGGCGCACGGCTTACATTTCGATAGCAGCACGAAAACAGGTACTGTATTTCATTTGATGGGAACCCTATCCCAACACGGCAAACTTGGCCTCACCAGTATTGGGAATTCACTGGCCGAAGCGGAAGCCCATTACCAACGTGTTGAAGAGGTGCTCGATCTAGAAACTTCTGGTTATTATGCAACCTCTAGCCATTTGCCTTTAACTTGGTAGATGGTCATCGCTGGCAGGGTGATCGCCACTTCAAGATCCGTGGGGTTGAGAATGCTACCAAAGTAAAAGTTATCGGTATTGCCAAAAATCTCAGTCGCTTTTTCCGGCGATCGCCCAAAACCTTTAGCGATAAATTTCTCTGGTAATGCTTGCAATTTCTGTAAAACGAGGGAGCCTGTGCGTCCCGTTGCGCCAGTCACCAAAACTTTGAGAGGAGTTGCCATCTCGATTTATCACCAATGAAAATACTAAGAGGATGTCTGAAAAGGGTCTGACCGTAACTTTTGTCGAAATGAGTTGCACGTAAAAATAAGTACTTCAGGCGATCAACCTGGCGGAATTTACGCAGTATTTATCGAACATAAAGACTTTTCAGACATCCTCTAAGCCACACCTTAAAGCAATCTGCTCCACGACATGAATCAGTGTGTGGGAGATTAATTTAGCGGGCGATCACTAATACAGCAAAACTTTACCGTATTTTTCTGTTGTGGCAAGGAGAATACGAGTGATTTTATCTCTAGTCTCTAATGGCTTAAGGTGTTTGGAAGCATCGATCCAAAATAACAATGGCAAAACCACCAAAACCTATTCCTGAAAAGTTAACTGAAAAGACGGCATTTGAGATTTATCAGCAACGTTTAAAGCATGGTATCGAAGAGAATTCGGATGCAGATTGGCAGCAAGCAATAGAGTATTTACAGAAGCATCGTTTCAAAGTGCGCTTGTGGCAATTAAAACAATATGTGATTACCTTCGCTTTTCAGACAGAAAGAAGACTGGAAGACTTAGCTGCGCTACTTTATAAAATGGCAATTTTTGAGATCCTAGATTTCGCAGGGAAAGCAGCCATAATTATTGCTGTTTACAGCTATTTTGCAGGAGCAGAAGATCGACAGAAACAATCAAATTATCAGGCTTGGCAAGTTATTAATTCAGCGGTTGGACAAGTTCATGGTGGTGGTCGTACAGATGCTCTAGAGGATCTAAATGAAAATAATGTGTCATTACTTGGGATCAATCTCCAAAATGCTCATATTCCAGGAGTCAACCTAAAAGAGGCATATCTTGTCAATGCGAACTTAAAAGACGCAGATCTTAGCTGGGCAAATCTAGAAAGAACATTGCTTTGGGATGCGAATTTAGAAGGGGCAGATCTTGTTAAGGCGAATTTACAAGAAGCAGGGCTAGTGAATGCGAATCTAGAAAAAGCAAATCTTATGCTTGCAAGTCTAGAAGAAGCATATCTTATGAGCGCAAATTTAGAGAAAACAGATTTTATAAGTGCAAATCTGGAAGGAGCAAATTTTACTGAAGCAAATCTAAAAGGAGCAAGACTTACTGGTGTAAATTTAAAAAGAGTAAATTTCACCAAAGCGAATCTAAAAGGAGTGAGGCTTGTCAGTATAAATTTAGATGAGGCAGATTTTACGAAGGCCAATCTGTCAGAGATACAATTTTTAGGAGGCATCTCTGACTTCCAAAAACTCACACTGGAACAGCTTGAACAGTCCTGCTTTTGGGACAATGGCATAACAGTTTGGGATGAACAAACAAAGAAACGTATTTCTCTTGGTGTAGCGGTTATTGAAAAAGCAATGAACGAATCCCCTTATAATGTGGCCGCTTGCACTGAGTATTGGGATGAGCGTAAAACTAGAGAAACTGAATTGAAACAGTGATTTTTCAATAAACTTATTTGACAAATCGTTTTAAGCAATTAGTAAGATATTCACTTTTAGATAAACGGCTGTTATCAGTTATTGATAGATTCTATGAATTGTGCAATTTCTTTGGGCGATCGCAGATGATAGACAGCTTTAGTTTCTTTGGATTTCTCGATGTTTGGTGGTGGAAGTATTGGGATGAGCGAAATAATTGGTGAGAAAAACCAACAAATCTATCGCATTAATATTTCGCAGACTTCTTCTGTTTTAATTGTGCAAATCTGCCGACTGATCAATAAGCATTAATCATTTCCTGAGTTTTTCTCTCTCAAAAAATCTTGAGTGAAATTTGAAACGCCAGCGAGCAGCGCTAAAAGGGGATTGAGTGCACTTTCTTGGGCATCAGCAGAAATAATTGTTGTTCGTTGTTCTTGGGGAGCAGGCAAGTTCTTTGCAATTTCTGGTAACTGAGTGATCAATCGTGCCTGAAGATTTGCTTCCGATAATTCATTTTCAATTTCCCGCTGCTTCCGATCCAATTCTAGTTGGCGATCGCCCTGAGCCATTTTTGTGGTGTGACGCAGCTCTGCGATATCCAAATTAGCTGCAACCTCAGCACGATTCTTTTCAGCTTCGATTGCGTCTAACTGCATTTGCTGTTGTAACTTGTCTATTTCCGCTGTAATTTGTTGTTGTTCCAGTTCTAGCTCTTGCAACGCCAACTCTAAACGGGCTTGATTTTTCGCTTGGGCAGTACGATTTTGTTCTGCCAACATTTGCCGTTCAGCTTCCTGTTCAACTTGGTTCCGTCGTAACTTTTCTGCTTGTTCCCGGTCATAGGCAACCCGCGCTTGTTGAGCTTGCAACTGTTCAATTTCACTCGTAACGTTTAGGTCGCCCCGTTCACTACTCAGACGATTGGTTAATTCCCGCTCATTGATTTCTTCTTCGCTTTCGAGTTGCGCTAGCCGAGCCATTTTTGCCCGTTCTGCCCGAAAAGGAGCCTGAAGGTTTTGCCACAGTTGCGTGGAGCTGACGACTGCTTCTTTGATTTGTACTGTCACAATTTTTAGCCCTAACCCTTCCGATGTATTGAGGCGATCGCCATCATTGCGGCTTCCCTCTGCCACCGTCTGCAAACGATGAGTCAACTCTTCAATAATTGACTGTTTATCACTCAAGACATCATTAATGCTGAGGGTTGCGACTTTATCTTTAATTGCAGCTTCGGCTTGCTCCCTCAGTTGTACATTCACAATGCCCATGGGATCTTCTGGATCTGAAAAATCAAGCTTCCAATAGGCAGTATCAATATCATCAATGATCCACTGCACATAGGCTTGCACCAAAATCCCTTGCCGCTCGATGCAAATACAATTGGCATTAATCAAGATGGTTTGTACCGCAGCCGGAATAACGAGAAATGCATCAGTTAGGGGATTAAACCGAAACGAAATACCTTTACCAATATGAATCGGCTGCTGATGTCCACGACGCGTATGCACAATGTATACATTAGGCGGAACAATGACACTTTTCCAAAGCCAGAAACCTGTAATGCGATAATCGATAGCTCTGTGGATGGGCTGTGGAATTACCGCACCAGTATTGGATTGGGGAATAGGAGAGGATGGCGCACGACGTCGAAGTTTCCGATCGATTTCTGCTTTTTCTTGTAAGACTTGCTGAAGATATTTATTCTCGCCCTTTTTTTTATCCATAGTGACTTCTTTTCTCTCTATCGGTTTTGAGGTCGCTTTATGCCTTCTGTAAGTTCACCATAACGAAGTTTTTTTGCATTGTTCCTTGCCACAAAAAATATTTATCTTATTTGTCTCGCTTTCCACTGTTCATTAGAGGCCGTAGCACAAAGGAATGAAGCAAATGATCAATGGCTACCGTCACTCTCACGGGCTGCATTAGTTTGACAGTGAGTCGATGAATTGTTTGATTTGTTTGGGTGATCGCTTTGCCGATCAGTCAGTGGGAATCATTCTGAGTGGCGGAAATATTGATTTGCCGATTTTGTCTCGCATTGTGCAGCAAGGATTAGTGCGTTCTGGCCAATTAGTCCGGCTAAATGTCGATGTAAAGGATTTGCCCGGAAGATTAGCCGCAGTCTCTCAATGTATTGGTGATGCCGGTGCGAATATTATCGAAGTTCAACATCAGCGAGCTTTTACCAGTTTGCCGCTTCAGTCTGTCAATATTCAGTTTGTGTTGCAGACGCGGGGAACGGAACACCTCCAGAAAATTATTTCTGCGCTTTCTAAAGAAGGTTATGCGATTCACTCTTCCCAGCAAGTAGACTTACAAGATTCTCCACTAGAGATTCTGAGTTGTGCTTGAAATGAACGAAGAAAAGATGCGTGAGGCGATCGCCCAAAACCTTTAGCGGTAAATTGCTCCGGTAACGCCTGCAATTTCTGTAGAACAAGGGAGCCAGTTCGTCCCGTTGCACCAGTCACCAAAACTTTTAAAGTATTTGTCATCTTGATTTGTCTACTAGCGAGAGTAGTCGGTCAACTGTATAGTTGAAGTGAGTTGAATCAACAACAGATTGATGTGTTTATAAAATAGTTGATTCTTGATACAAAAACTGTATTCAAGTGAAGCACTATTATGAAGTTCTCTGTTCCACTATAGGTCTATAATCCGATCCTGACATGCTGGACAGAAAGATACGTCATCATCTTCGAGTATCTGTAAAATTTCTCTTTCTGAAAGCTCAGTTCTGCACTCACCTTTTTCCCACTCACCCATATACTCTAAATAAAATTGATCGCACATTGAGCATATATAGCCTTTGTATTTTGAACGACAATTATAACAATGAGTGATCATGGAATATGTTCTCGGATCTGGTAGAACAACTGCTTCCTCGCTACATAGCTCACAAGTGTAGAATGTATGATCAACTCTTCTCTTTGGATGCAGTGGTATACCTTGATCTGACAAAGAATGTATATAAGATAAAAAAGCAAGTGAAAGTGTTTTATAGCTGTCTTGATCTTGTATATTCTCTTCTGAAACACCGGCTTCAATCAACTCATTTATTCGAAGTTCATCAAGCTCTTCTAATTTCTCAGACAAACTTATTCCGAGCTCTAAACTAACGAAGTCATCCAAAAAGCGAAATGCTACACCTAAGAAACTTTCAACATCACTTTTGCTAATCTCAACTTCTTTATGTTCAATATTATTTCTTGATTGTCGTAATTCTTCTAATTCTCTAGAAAATTGATATTCGACTTTTTGAAATTTAACATGTTTGTCAAGATTAATTACACACCAATTGAGTAAACATAGCTCTAGCAAAGTGTCTTTTAAGCTTGGAGTATTTTGTACCACACAATATTTTTTCCAGTAAAGTGATAAAAGAGTCCTATGTTTATCTGCTTTCTTACTATTTGATATGCGCTCTATATAACCACTTAGTGGAATATTTGCTTCATCGATTAAGCGTTTTACTGCTTCTGAACAATTAATGGTATGTCCATTTTTTCGATTGCTATAGATAAGCTTCTCATCATATTTAGCAAGTCTAGCTTTCAACATAAGTTCGACTGCATGAAAAACATGCAGAATTGTGTACTTCCAATCTGATTTTCGTTTTCCATGGAGATAATGTTCAATGCCATGAACAAGAGAGTCGAGAGCATTTTCTTCAAGAGTTATTACTAGCTTTTGTTTCTCTTCCATAATTCAACTCAGTGATTTTACGAATTGAGTGATTTCTTTGGGCGATCGCAGATGGTAGACATTTTTAGTTGTCTTTGATTTCTCTACATACTCTCGATATTTCGGAGTGAGGTACTTTTCGCAGAGATAAAGAGTTTTGTAGCTATTCATCGAACTTTTCCAAAGGGGACTATTCTCTGGCCAACCTTTAGGGGGATGAATATAACCCGTGATAAATCGCTTGGTTACCCACCAAAAATGTATATAGATCGGCAAGTCGATATAAACGAGAGTATCGGCAATATCCAGTCGTTGCCACAGCAATTTTGGATTGCCGAAGCCATCAATAACCCATCTTTCACTATCTAGAATTCTTTGATGAGCTTGTGTGAATTCTTCAGGAGAGACGGGGATTCCACCCGATTTAAATTGAACTTTATCTAAGACATGTAATGGTAAACCTGTGACTGCGGCGATCTGTCTGCTAAGAGTTGATTTTCCGCCGCCAGTATTACCAAAAACTGCAACTCTGTTCATTTTTTCTGCAAAAAATATTAGTGCACTCGAAAAGCTTTTGGGGTCATTCCGGTCATTTTGCGGAATTTATTCGTTAAATGACTATGGCTATTAAAACCGCACTCTAGGGCAATATCTGTAATTAAATAATCGGTATTTTTTAAAAGTCTTTTTGCCCGTTCGACTCGCTGCTGAATGAGATATTGATAGGGAGATAGACCGATAGATTGTTTAAACAGGCGGCCAAAATGAAATTGGCTCATATCTAATAGTTGAGCAAGGTCAGTGAGCTTAATATCCTGTTCTAGTGAGCTGTCGATATAGTCCAAAATTTGGCTCAGTTGATGTGGAGGCAAACCGCCTTCATAGGTTTTGATTTTTGGCTTTTTCGTTGTGTATTGACGCAGTAAATTGACGGTAAAAATATTGGCGAGGGAGTCAATATATAGCTGACTAGTGGGTTGATTTTGCTCTAATTCAGTTAGCAACATCATGGCGATCGCCTCGACTTGAGTATTGCGTGTGCGAAATTCTGTGATGAGGGAAATGCGATCAGGATCGGTGTTGAGACTTTCTGTGGCGACGGTGCGTAAAAATTGATCGCTGAGACGAATTTGCAAAAGATGATCGTCGGTTTCCCAGCGGGCAAAAAAACGGGATTGGGCTGGGGTGATAACCATGTCCCCTTTGCCATACATCCCTGTATAAGTTTTGTCGTCTTGTTTTTGCAATAGATGCACAGGGCGGGGCGCTAACGACATACAGAGGATGTGATCATTTGGCGCGGTCGAGTCACATTCCCCGGCGGGATGGCGCATATGGGCAAGCTGGATGTTTTGCCAGCTCTGGGTTTCGTCGGATGAATGGAAGAAAAAATTGCCTTGGTCTGGCTCGGAAGAAGGACTATTCATTGCACCAATGCCGTTCGTCTTGCCTCGATTGTAAAGGGGTTCTCGATGTTTGCATGCAACCACCGCAAAAAACTTGTCGCAAGATCATGATAGTTCCACAAGAATGTGCAAGTTTCAAAAAGTTGTTTTGCCTAATCTGAAAGAGTCAATTTCAAACGAAGGACAGAAACAAATGAAAGTCGTAATTTTTGGTGCTACTGGAACAGTTGGTCATCAGGTTGTGGAGCAGGCTTTGGCGCAAGGTCATGAGGTAACTGCTTTTTCTCGCCATCCTGAAAAGCTAGAGATTCCACAGAAAAACTTGCAACTTTTTGCGGGGGATGTGATGGATTCTTCAACTGTTGAGAAGGCGATCGCCGGACAAGATGCGGTGGTTTGTGTGTTGGGTTCAGGCAAAAAACTGTCGGGTCATGTGCGTTCGGAAGGCACTCGCAACATTATCCAAGCGATGGAAAAAACTGGGGTGCGTCGCCTCATTTGTCAGTCTACGCTCGGTGCGGGTGAAAGCTGGAATAACCTCGATTTCTATTGGAAATACGTGATGTTTGGGTTCATCCTCAGAAAGGTTTTCGCAGATCATCTGGTTCAGGAAGAGCTTGTTGCCCAGAGTCAACTCGATTGGACAATTGTTCGTCCCAGCGCTTTTATCGACGGCGATCGCACTGGAAATTATCGCCATGGTTTTCCGACGGATGATCGCACTATCACTCTCAAAATCTCCACGGCAGATGTCGCAGACTTTCTATTGCAGCAGCTCACTAACTCTCTCTACATCGGCAAAACTCCGGGCTTGTCCTACTAATCACCAAGCAATTTCACAACTTCTAAATCACATTATTTTCGAGGACTATTATGGACATTTTTCAAACTTGGCGATCGCCCCTAATCCTTTTTGCAGCGGTGGGTTGTGCTGTTAGCGGTGGTATTTTCTACGCGTTTTCAACCTTTGTGATGCAAGCCCTCGGTGAACAACCCTCGGCATCGGGCATTGCAACCATGCAATCGATCAACATCACGGTGATTAATCCCTTGTTTATGGCTGCATTTTTCCTGCCTGCGGTCGCTTCCTTAATCTTGGCGATTGCCGCGTTACGAGATTGGAGCAATCCAAATTCCAGCTACTTATTGATTGGCAGTTTGCTGTATCTTATTGGCACAATTGGCGTCACCATTGCCGGAAATATCCCGCTCAACGATGCCCTTGCCGTGGTCAATCCCAGTAGTAATGAAGGTTTTACCCTCTGGACGAAATTTCTTAAAGACTGGACATTGTGGAATCATGTACGCACCATTGCTGGAATGCTTGCCTCCATCTGTTTTGCGATCGCCCGTTAGTTGGAGCAAAAAATCATGAAAGACGCAATATCTTTAAAACTCGTTTTGGCCATTGATGCCCTTGTGGCGATCGCCGTCGGTGCAATGATTCAATTATCCCCAGCCGACTTCTATGCCATGAACCACATTGATATCGGCGAAAACTTGAATTTACTCAGCGAAATTCGTGCTCCAGCAATGGCGTTATTGTCCTATGGCATTTTGATTCTGGCAGGCATCTTTATCTCGCGACTGACCTTCACCGCAACATTGCTCGCCAGTACTTTTTATCTCTCCTATGGTGTCGCTAGGATTGTGAGTATTGGTCTTGATGGATGGCCGAGTGAATCATTAATCACAGCTGCCGTTATCGAGATAGTGCTTGGTTTAGCTTCGTTATTTTGCCTCTGGAAATATGCCAATGTTCCAAATTTAGGAGAACAACAATAATTAGGAATGGAAATAACAGGAAAATTGGCGATCGCCCGCTAGCCTAACCAATTAGCTCATCTTTGACTTCAAACTTGAGATTGTTTTCATCCAGATCGTAGAGCAGATGTAACCAACAATTTCCATCTTTCCCTGTCGCACTTTTATATGACAATAGCCATTGCCGCATCTGCTCAAATCCATGCTCATCAAGCAACTTTTTTACCGCACTGACAGAAGTTCTTGGGACAGGATAAACTATGATTTTCCATTTTGGGTCATACCAACCTTGCTCGATACTTTTGTTATCACTGCTCAAATTGACTCGCCGATAGGAATAGCCAATCCGTAAAATACAACAAGGATTTTCTAGCTTATTTGGGTGTTGGCAAGAGTCGAAAAATGCAACCGATAACTCCTCAAATTGTGGTGTATCTTTCAAAGCTTCTGAAAGTTTTCCCGCACTAGTTGGGTAAGACATTAAATGTGAGAGTTTACTTTTGTAGCGCGTTGGAATCATGATTTTTCACCAATACATCGCATTACCAATTTTTTTGTTTTAGCTGAAATCTTCGGCACAGTATTTCAATCCTCAACGATCTTTCCATTATCATCCAGGGATATGAGGTATCTATCGCCATAAAAATATGAAGACAATCACGATCACGATTCTGATTCACAGCTTGCAGAAAATAACAGGAGGCGATCGCTGATGTTGTTTAAAATTTTGGTGATTTTACATACCCTCGGCGCAACTGTTTGGACTGGAGGACATCTCGTTCTTGCTGCCACGGTACTACCCCAAGCTCTCAAACACCGAGATCCTGATCGCATCCATCAATTTGAATCACACTTTGAGAACTTTGGTTTGGCAGCGTTACTCCTTCAGGTCATTACTGGTCTGGGACTCACTTGGATTTATTTTCCCGGACTCGAAACCTTCTGGGCATTTGATTCATTTCTCTCCACCTATATCGGCATCAAATTGCTATTGCTACTAGGCACATTGGCATTAGCTATCCATGCTCGCTTTTTTATCATCCCCAACCTCACCTCTGAAACCTTGAATTCTTTAGCATTCCATATTGTGGGTGTGACGACCCTCGCTGTTTTATTTGTCATCATGGGAGCAGGCATTCGCTTGGGCGGACTCACCTAATTTTCACCTTATCTCACTGGGTATCTCTGCAATGAAGATAGGAGACGGCCATGACCCTTTCTAATCCCGACACAACTACTAAACCTGGAGCGGTTACATCCTCGTCTTCATCCCGTGCTCGGACTTGGTATCGTCCAGTTGTTTCTCCGGAACATGGAGTGTATGTGATTTTGTTGGTGTCTTTTATCACGGGAGCTGCTGCCGCTCAACGATGGACATTCTTAACCACATTGGCTTTAGTTTGTGCATTTGCTGGGTTTCAGGCAGAGCATCCTTTGGTGTTGCAAATTAAACAACGACGCAGTTGGAAGCCTCGATTGCTCTTGTGGGGGAGCCTTTATGCTGGGCTATCGTTGGGTGCTGCCATGTATTTATATCTACAAGTTCCCTCATTGTTATGGATCTATCTAGGGGCGATCGCCGCTTTGATTATTGATAGCATTGCCGTGTTTTATCGTCGACAAAAGACCGTATTCAATGAAATTTTAACGTTCGCTGCCGTTTGTTTAGCCGTCCCGTTTACCTATGTTGCTACCACTGGCACTTGGACAATCTCTCTCTTCGGTCTGTGGTGTCTCAATACCTTGTTTTTTAGCAGCACTATTTTTACGGTAAAGTTGCGCAAGCCAAAGACTGCTTCACTCATTCCGGCCATGATTTACCATGCGGTCGCCAGTTTGATCATTTTAGGACTGTGGTGGATTGGTTGGTTAGCAAGCCTAAGTGCGATCACCTTTACCATTGTTCTCGCGAAATTTAGCTTGATTCTCTGGCAACGGGATTGGTACAAAACGACTCAGATCAAAAATGTTGCCTTTTTAGAAACAATCACTGCAATCTTATTTTTAGCCACCACGGCCATCTCCCTATTACCTGCCCATCTTGCCCAATGATCTTGGACTTACTGAAGTCTTTTCCTCATTGATTTACCAGACTTTGATTTGCATACGATATTGAGCTAAAAACTCGATTTAATACATCGTATTGCCATGTTTCGGTTCAGCCGGAATTGATGGCTTGAAGAGAGGATACAAAAAGATGTAATTGCCCTACGCCTAGGAAATACTTGATATGGGTAATTGGATACAGAATGTCGTAGATTGGCCTAACTCGGATTGAACGGTGAGGCTGCCGCCATGTTTTTTAACAATAATTTGATGGGCGATCGCCAGCCCTAGCCCAGTGCCTTGACCCGCTTTTTTAGTGGTAAACAAATGCTCGAAAATCTTATCTTGTACCGTCTCAGAAATGCCGCGACCATTATCTGAAATGGTGATTTTGACTTGATTATTGTCTACCTCTGTGCGAATCGTAATTTGAGGTGAACACTTCTCGATGTCTGCAAAATGAGAGTGAAGATTAGCTTCGTCTAAAGCATCAATGGCATTTGCCAAAATGTTCATAAAGACTTGGTTTAATTGTCCAGGGAAACAATCAATAGGCGGAATGTCACCATAGTCGCTAATAACTTTAATTTCAGGACGTTCAGGATTTGCTTTGAGACGATGGCGCAGAATTAAAATGGTACTTTCCATGCCTTCGTGAATATCAAAACGTTGCTTTTGATCTGTGTCAGCACGAGAAAAGACACGCAAACTTTTACTAATAGATGTGATGCGATCGCCACTATCTTCCATGGCTCGAATCAGTTTGGGTAAATCTTCGCGTACATACTCTAGATCGACAGCTTCCAATTCTTCTTTGAGCCCATCGCTGGGATGAGGAAGTTCTTCGGCATAGAGATCGAGCAACCCGAGTAAATCACTGATGTATTCCTGAGTGGCCCCGACATTGCCGAGAATGCAACCAACAGGATTATTAATTTCATGGGCAACCCCCGCCACTAAGCCACCTAAGGCTGACATTTTTTCACTCTGTACCAGTTTTAATTGGGCTTGCTGTAAATCTGTTAATGTCTGCTGCACCTTTCCATATAGCCGCGCATTTTCTAAAGAAATAGCCGCCTGAGTGCAGAGGATGTTGATCGTCTGGATCCGTTCTTCTGTAAACACCCCTCTAGTCAAACGATTTTTGAGATATAAAATGCCAATGAGGCTACCTTGGTTGAGTAGCGGCATGCACAAAACACTTTTGGGTTGACGCTGGATGAGGTAGTTATCAATGACAGGTAAGTCCGTTTCTAAATCATCGATGACAATAATCTCCTGCGTATTTTTAACGTATTGAATAAGTTTGACTGGAAGGTCGGGATTATTATCGAGGGGAGTTGTACAAAGCTGGAGTTCTTCTGGGGTGGCGATCGCTCTGACTTGCCACTCGTTAGCTTCACTCGGCAAAATTAAGGCGCAGCGATCGCCACCAGAATTTTGCAAAATAATCCGAGTGACCTCGGTAAGTAAGGCATTGAGGTCAATGTTACTGGCGATCGCTTGAGAGGCTTTAAAGATAGCCTGTTGGTCTAACGTTGCATTGATGGAGTAACTCGTATTCGATTGCGCTCTCGTCTGCACGCCAACATAGCGATTAATCATTGAAGTAGAAACTGAATCGCTCCCAGTGCTTTGTGCTGGTCTAGAAATCCGAGGGGATTGGGTTTCAATCTGAATCGTCTTGGCTCCAGCCCCCCAACGGGCATAGCCATAAAAAGCCTCTTGGATATGGGGCATCGCAAAGCTATCCTTACCCTGTTGGTGGTAAAGCCGAGCCGCAAATTCATGGATGAGTGCTTCTTCTTGCATAAATCCATTAGTGTGCGCTTCGTCGATTGCCCGATGATATAAGTCCATTGCACCGAGGCGATCGCCTTTTACTCGGCAGCATTCAGCTTTTACCAACAAATATTTATGCAGGAAATTTTCTGGGCAACTATCAACCCAAATTTTGAGCTGTTTTTGATTTGCCTCAATCCATTCCCAACGCTTGTGTTCAAGATCTGATGCCTCGTCAAATTCCGTGTTTAGAAGAACGAGGGAGCCATAGTAAAAGTAGTAGCTATGGGTTGGAAAGCCCACTAGAGAAGACACTATCGGTTGAAGCTGCTGAAAAAATTGCCACCCTTTCTCAAAGTCTTCGATGATGCAGCAGCGATGCATTTCCAATGAGTAGTGAATGGCTAACCCCAACTGATTACGAGATATCTCCCCTGCTCGGATAACAGCTTGGGCTTCGGTAATAATTTCTGTTTGTTCCGGGCTAGTGGTATTGGCAGCGACTAACTGTTGCACAAAAATCTGGGCACCTGCCAGTGCAATTCGGAGCATCTCACTATCTACCTGTTTTTCAACAGCGTCATAGCTCGGCAGAATAGTATTCGCTAAACTCCCTAAGTCTTCTCCTTGGAAGAGGAGATTCAAGACACTGCCAAAGAGGTTATAGGCTGCATACTGGGTTTCTCCTGCTTCCATCCCGGCTAAAAAACTGTCGTTATTGACCTTCGAGGAACCTGCAATTGGTCGAGCCCAAGGATGGGCAAATGAGCCAAGCATGAGTCCCGCTTGACATTGCATCGCCTTACTATTGAATCGATGGGCTAGCTCAACCCCCATTTCAGCAAAAGTATAGCCTCGTTGATAGTCACCCTGAATTGAGCCGAGCAGCATACCGTAGTTGGCATAGGATTTAGATGATTCTGCAATGTTGCCATATTCGATAGAGTAACGAGTTCCGAGGAGACCGACTAACGCATAGAGGCTATTTCTGCCCGTAATGTAGACTGGCGGATCAATCGCCACTAATAACTTAATTGCGGCTTGGATTTTGAGGGGTGGGACTTGATCATTGTGTTCTAATAAGTCATAGATGTGGCGATCGCCCATCATTTCAGCTAAGCGAATAAACTCTTGCTCAACTAGTGCTGGAATATTGTCCTCTTGGATGTCAATGTCCAAATCTCGCAGCCCTGTTAAACCCCAATCAATCGCCTCAGCATAGCGCCCTTGCAAACAACAGCCGACTAACTGTAAGACACAAATTTCGGCGCGATCGGTTGCTGATGTAATCTCTGCAAAGGCTTTGTCTGTAGTTTGTTCCAACTCCACATAGTTCGCACTACTCAGTTGAGCTGACCCCAATGCTTGATAGAGAGACAGTGTCAGATCATAGTGATGTTGCCATCCTTCATCCCCCAATAGCTCGATACCCGTTTTACAGTAATCAATAGTGGCATCGTAAGCCGTTGAATTAAGAGCCTTCTGGGCGGCGGCTAAGTTCAGCTGGATGAGTTGTCGCTGTTCATCGTCGTCCACTAAAAAATCGCGACCGAAATTAAGATAACCCACCACATTGAAGAGGAGGGCATCGTCGTTTGCTTCATTCATACAGGCCAGTAGCAACTGACCGATGTGATACTGAGTTGCTACTTTTTCGGCCTCAGGGATTAAGGCGTAAGCCGCCTGTTGTACACGATCATGTAAAAATTGATAGCCCACTGCTAGCTTGTCTACGGTGGGGATGCAATCATCATGGTTCTGAAAAAATTTGTAAGTTTCACTTTCTGGAATCACCAACCCTTCTTTTAGGGCGGCCCATAACGCAGTGGCGACCTCCTCTTGACTTTGCTCACACACCACAGCCAGTGTTACCAAGTCAAAACGACTACCGATGCAAGCTGCAAGCTTTAACACTGTTTGAGTTGCACTGCTTAGTCTTTTCAGCCGACTCACCATAAAAGCCACCACATCATTAGTGAGTGCTAAGGCTCTGACCTGGGCGATATCGCATTGCCAACATCCCCCCTCTGCTGAATAGGCAATAAAACCATCTTCATGCAAGCCTTGCAAAAATTGCGTCGTAAAAAATGGATTACCTTGGGCTTTTTGGAATACTAATTTAGCTAATGCTAGTGCCGATTCTTGGGAGCATAGTAATGTATCCGCGATTAGGCTCGTAATATCGTCTAGATCTAGAGGGGCTAACGTAATGGTTCCAATATTTGCTCCCTTTTGAAGCATCTCTTCCAAAGTGAGCATCAACGGATGAGCTGGGGAAACCTCATTGTCCCGATAGGCTCCAAGCACCAATAGGTAGCCTGCATCTGAGTCTCCCATTAAGAGTTTGACCAACCCCAAAGAAGCCGAATCTGCCCATTGCAGATCATCTAGGAAAATGACTAGGGGATGTTCTTTCGTGGTGAAGACTCGCACAAATTGACTAAAGAGGCGATTAAATCGATTTTGTGCGGCGATGCCGGATAGTTCGGGCAAGGGAGGCTGTTCACCAATGATTGTCGCTAGTTCTGGGATGACATCAATGATGACTTGACCATTTTCGCCCACAGCTTCAAGGATTTTTGTCCGCCAGCGGGTGAGGTCAGTATCAGATTCTCCTAAAAGCTGTCCCATTAAGCTACGGAAGGCTTGGACAAAGGCTGAAAAGGGAGTGCTACGGTTAAATTGGTCAAATTTTCCTTTGATAAAGTAACCGTTCTGGCGGGTAATCGGCTTATGAACTTCATTGATGACTGCTGTTTTACCAATCCCTGAGAAGCCTGCTACCAGCATCATTTCGGTTTGACCCTGGGCAACGCGTTCAAAGGCATTGAGTAAGGTTTTTGTTTCGGCTTCGCGTCCGTAGAGCTTTTCGGGAATGAGGAAGCGATCGCTGACGTCCCTTAGTCCTAAGCAAAATTCAGCAATCTCTTCTTGTTTTTTCCATTGTGTGAGGCATTGTTCTAGATCGTATTTCAGACCCAGAGCACTCTGATAGCGGTCTTCCGCATTTTTTTGCATCAGTTTTGCCACGAGCGCTGCCACCATGGTTGGTATGTTTGGATTGGCCTCAGCGATGGGAGTGGGTTGCTGTGCCATATGGCAATGGATAAGTTCTAGCGGCTCGTCGCTATGGAAAGGTAATTGCCCAGTCAATAGCTGGTATAGCGTTACCCCGAGGGCATAGAAATCAGTACGATAATCAATTGCTCGGTTCATCCGGCCCGTTTGCTCTGGGGCAAGATAGGCGAGGGTGCCTTCTAGGCTTTTGGGACTTTGGAGTGCCTGGGTTTCTTTGGGCAGTAGAGAGGCGATGCTAAAGTCAATTAGCTTTATTGTTTTTGACTCAGGATGAATCAGAATATTGGCAGGTTTGATGTCTTTATGAATAACTCGATGCTGATGAAGGTCGTGAAGAATATCGGCGAGTTGGCTGGCGATCGCCAGCACATCAGTTAGATCTAAGGTTTGCTCTTGAAGGAAAGTGTCTAGGGAAATACCACCCCAATCCTCCATCACCAGCACATAGCTATTATCTATGGCCTCTAAACTAAGGGGCTTGATAATGCCTGAAATCGGCAGGTTGGCAGTGATCGTATATTGATTGCGAAACTGAACGAGTTCTTTAAAACTCGGGTAATCTCGCTGTAATACTTTGAGGATAACTGGATTGTTTGAGCCTGATTGTCTAGCGCGATAAACTGCTGTGCGAGACCCCAGATATAGTTGCTCGACAATATTAAAACCCGCAATTTCGGGCTTTACGTTAGATCGATTGTCGATGGCGGTCATGGGGAGTGTATGGAGGCTTTAACAAGATGGACAATTTGATTTGTTTTAAATATCAGCTAAGCATCGCTCTAGAATTTGCTGCGCTGCATATATTCGAGCCATATGATGAAGCTGACAATTACACCCAAAAGAACTTTTAGAATCTTAGCTATAGGCTAGACAGTAGGCTGTGATCTCAAACAGCGATCACGTCATTATCCAGACTATAGGCAATGATCTGAGTTGGAGATTCTCGATACCGGAGAATTATTTTTTTCGGATATAGGTCTTTGAATGCAAAATGCTGTGGCGTGATTAGGTGCAGATTGGACGGTGATGCTGCCACCAAGTTTTTTAGTGATAATTTTGATGGGCGATCGCCATCCTTAGCTCAGTTCCGTTTTTCGTTTTTTGTGTAAACAAATGCTTAAAAATCTTTTCTTTTATAGTCTTAGAAATTTTGCGACTATTATCTGAAATTTTTATTTTGGCATGATGATTTTTTATCTCAGTGCAAATTATTGTCTGAAGAGAATGTTGCTCTGATTTTCTGAGATTAAAGTGAAGACTAGCGTCATTCAACGTATCAATGGCATTTACCAAGATCCCGCCCTTTATACAAATCTAGTTCAGAGAGAATATTCCTTACATTTCAATATTTCAGTACATCATGCGACTAAGGCATAAGTAAGAAGAGGCAATCGTCAAAAACATTTAAAAAAATGGTTTCTCAATTGATTTACGGAAGAATATCTTATTGAGGAATGAAGAGTATTGTCTCACTAAGAATCTACATCAAGAAAATTCTGGTTCACCATAGAGCTTACAGGCCAATATATGTAATTGATTCGATGTATTTGATATAGACGGTTAAACGTGGCTCTCTGTGTACAATAATGTCGATGAAATTCAACATTAATACCTCTTCTGCTAAGTCATAAAATGCAAATATTTTAGACTTAGCAAGTATCAATGGATACGTACGTATCCATTGATACTTGCTATATTTCAAGCAGATTTTTAAGTTCCAAAACTTAATCTAAAGAGATAGTTGACACCGACCTGATTATCAGTTTTCTAAAAAATAATAATTAATAATTTGTATCTAGGGTTCCAGCTCTTTGACATGACTGGGTGTTTGGTCCGAGAGATACAGCCAGTCGATTTCTCACATCCAGAAATACTGGTTCACGGAGGGATAAAAGCCCGGGAGGCGTTTGTTGATTTTTCAAGATCACACACTGTCTCTTGGGCTTTCGTTTTTGCAGAAACTTACAAATGTTCGATATCTAGTTTGGAGATAGATCAATGGAACATACTTCTTTTTCCTATGGAATTATTATTTTTCTATTGGGAACATTGGGGATTGGAGCCTGGGCTTCCCAGCAAATTAAGGGTGATAGCGTTAACTTTTTGGTCGCTGGACGGGGATTAGCGTTGCCCTTGGCCGCCGCTACTTTGATGGCTCAGTCGGTGGATTCTAATGCAACGTTGGGTAATACAGATTTGTCGTCTGAGTTTGGCTTTTGGGCTGGTGCAGCTTTACCTATCGGCTTATCTTTATGCTTATTTTTAACTGGGACATTTTTGGCAAAACCCATGAATCGCATGGGATTGATTACCATTCCTGACTTCTATCGAGTTAAGTATGGTCGCACTGTTGAGCTGATTGCAGCTTGCATTATGTGTGTGAGTTTTTCGTTTCTGCTGGCTGGTAACCTCGTTGCGGGTGGCTATATGTTCCAAACGTTCCTCGGAACTAGCTATGTCGGTGGCATTACTTTGCTCGCAGCTCTTGTCTTTGCCTATACGGTATCTGGAGGCTTATTTGCTGTGGCTTATACCGATGCCATGCAAGTCGTGATTGCTTTGCTTGGTACATTAGGTTTGTTGTTTTATCTCGTGGCCAATTTCGGTATTGTGATCGAGCCTGGGATGGGTCCTCTGGCACTGGAACAGTTGACGGCGGTAAGTTCTGGGGCTGCGATTAACTGGGCTAGTATTTTGGCTCTAGGACTAGGCAATATGGTAGCGATTGATTTTATGGCTCGAATTTTTGCGGCTGCAAGCCCCGAAACAGCTCAAAAATCTTGTTATGCAGCTTCTCTTGGCACATTAATCATTGGTATCCCATTTTCAGTCATTGCACTTTCAGCGAATAGAATTCTCGACGAGGCTGGAGTTGTCGCTGATGGACCAGTACTGTTTGCTTTACTTCAAAATGCTGTGCCGCCTTTGTTAGGTCTGCTTGTATTAGCGGCAATTTTGTCGGCTTCTCTCTCAACTGCTGATGGTGCAATTTTAGGAACATCGTCAGTCTTAGCCCACAATGTTTTTGGAATTCGCCATGAAATTGGTGATGGCCATAGTGGTGGCGGCGATCGCCTGTTATTCATTACCCGCTTAATGGCTATTTTTATTACGCTCTTAGGGGTCTTCTTGGGACTTAGGGTTCCCCAAACGGGAGTGCTATTGCTGCTGGGCTTTGACCTGGGTTTTGCTGGATTAGTTGTTCCTCTGTTGGGTGGTCTGTTTTGGAGAAAGGCAACGCCAGAAGGAGCTTTCGCTTGTATCATTGCAGGTTCTATCACCCGACTTGTGTTCTTTGCCTTTATGCCCACCATGTTTGGCATTGACAACACCCTTTTTTATATTCCCAACAGCACATTCACCATTGATTTTGACGGTTTCCCAACGCTGATTAGTCCAATCGTGGGTTTGATTGCCTTCGTCCTCGTCTCTAATCTCACTTACCGTCGCCTTGATGCTGGCAAGTTACGGGAAAGAACTTTAGAGGAAATCAAACATCTTTAATGCTTCTGAAGTGGTTTTCGCTCAGCAAAGAAGAAAATCATTTCTTCTGTCTGTCTAAACCAAGGTGTATCCCTCGATAGGCAAACCTAATTGTCGAGGGAATATATCAGCCTAATCCCCTCAACATTGACCAAAAGAAATTGGTAAAAGTATCAACTCAGAATTTTGATTATGAACGTGTAAATCATGACAGATAACCCAACTTTTCAGGAACCAGACTCCAATTCAGAGCCGATGTCAGAAGCTAAACGGGCACTGGAACTCGAAACTCATCTTCCCTTAACGGGTTGGCAGCAGGAAGTTGACCAAGGTCTGGAATATGGTCTAGAGGCCGCAGACAGTATCGGTGATCGCACGATTTCTACATTCTCTAGGGGTGAGCTGCCCCACTATGCGGGTATCAATACCTTCATGAAGGCGCCTTATGTCGAGGATGTTCGCCTAGTCGGTAATTATGATGTGGCGATCGTCGGTGTCCCCCACGATTCCGGAACCACTTATCGTCCGGGCACTCGCTTTGGTCCCCAAGGTATTCGCCGAATATCAGCTTTGTACACTCCCTATAATTTTGAATTAGGCGTTGATCTTCGCGAACAAATTAAGCTCTGCGATGTCGGTGATATCTTTACGATTCCTGGCAATAACGAAAAATCATTTGATCAAATTTCTAAAGGAATCGCTCACATTTTTAGTTCGGGTGCTTTCCCAATTATCTTGGGCGGTGACCATTCCATTGGCTTTCCGACAGTGCGTGGAATTTGTCGTCATTTAGGCGATAAAAAAGTCGGCATTATTCACTTTGACCGCCATGTCGATACCCAAGAAACGGACTTAGACGAGCGGATGCACACTTGTCCCTGGTTTCATGCGACCAATATGGCCAATGCCCCCGCGAAGAATCTGGTACAGCTAGGCATCGGTGGCTGGCAAGTGCCTCGCCAGGGCGTCAAAGTTTGCCGGGAACGTGCGACCAATATCCTAACTGTGACCGACATCATGGATATGGGCATGGATGCAGCGGTAGATTTCGCATTAGAGCGCGCGATGGATGGCACGGACTGTGTCTGGATTAGCTTTGATATTGACTGTATCGATGCTGGATTCGTGCCGGGTACAGGTTGGCCTGAGCCAGGTGGATTACTCCCCCGTGAAGCGCTTTATTTGTTGGGTAAAATTGTCTCACGTGCGCCGGTTTGTGGCCTAGAGATAGTTGAAGTTTCTCCGCCCTATGACGTGAGCGATATGACTTCGCTGATGGCGACCCGTGTGATTTGCGATACGATGGCTCAGCTTGTGCTCTCTGGTCAATTGCCACGTACAGAAAAGCCTAGTTATATCCATGAAGAAGCCAATATGGATATAGATCAACCCTGGCGTTAAGTTAGTGCGCAACAGCTTTTTATAAGCACTATGGCGATCGCCACTCTGACGAAAGATAAAAACGGTTAGGCGATCGCCTGTAGATTTTCTTCGATGTGAGCGTTCGGGTCATGGGAGCGGATTTGCTCAATAAAAAAGTCTTCGAGGGTCGGTCGCGCCAATTTTAGATCCATGAGCTTTGCACCCATCAGATTGAGAGATGCTAAAAAGGCTTGTTGATCACCGACCAGATGCCCATGCCATTTCCCCTCGCGTAACTGTAGATCTGGGAGCCATTTTTTGAGCTGGGTTTGGTCTCCCCCGCGTACGATGGCTTGATAACGATCTTCTGTCCCCAATAATTCACTCAGAGTACCTGTGCAAATGATTTCGCCCTTCGACAAAATTGCGAGGCGATCGCAAATTTGTTCGACGTCAGCGAGAATGTGAGAATTAAAAAAGATGGTTTTGCCTTGCTCCTTTAGCGACAAAATAATTTCCCGCACCTGAAAGCGTCCCAGTGGATCAAGACCAGACATCGGCTCATCGAGGAACACCAAATCTGGGTCATTAATTAATGCCTGTGCCATCCCAACTCGTTGGAGCATCCCCTTGGAATACTTGCGCATTTGGCGTTTCTTGGCGATTTCTTTTGCCAAACCCACCGTATCCAACAGTGTGTTGATACGTTTGTGGCGACGCTTCTTGGGGATTTGAAAGAGTGACCCCGTAAAGTCCAAAAATTCCCAAGCCGTTAGATAGTCATAGAAATAGGCATTTTCCGGTAGATAACCAATTTTTTCTCTCGTTTGGCGATCGCCGATCGGCTTACCTAGGAGCGTTGCCTGCCCTGCACTTTTCCGAATAATCCCCAACAAAATCTTGAGCATGGTTGTTTTACCAGCACCGTTAGGCCCCAATAGCCCAAACGTTTCCCCCGGCATCACCTCAAGAGAACAGTTCTTTAGAGATTGACTTGTTTTATTGAGCCAGAACCCTGTGCGATAAATTTTACTGATACGGTTTGTTGTCAGGATCGCCGCGTTATCTAGGATTCTGGGGTCAGTCTGCATAGCAATATTTTGTGACGAATTGAAACAATTTTTATTAATTTGGCAGAAGCGTTTGAACGAAGCAGTAACATCGCTAAAATGATCACTGGTTGATTATATTAAACCTTAATCAAATCTTTTTTCGTTGAGAGCTTTAAGAGGAAGATCCTTGAAAAAATTACTGGCTATTACTTTAACTGTACTCGTATCCCTTTTCACTTTCAGTACTGCTGCATTTGCGGCTGATCTTGCTGCTGGTGAACAAGTTTTCACCGCTAACTGTAATGCTTGCCACATCGGTGGTAACAATGCAGTTATGCCCCCCAAAACCCTTAAAGAAGATGCTCTAAAGGCTAATCTTGAAGGCTACAAAGATGGTTCCAAATCCCTTGCAGACGCTATTGCTTACCAGGTAGAAAATGGTAAGAATGCAATGCCTGCTTTTGGTGGTCGCCTCCCTGCAGATCAGATCGCTAACGTTGCAGCTTATGTTGCTGATCAAGCTGAAAACAACAAGTGGTAAATCGATTTTTCCTGCTAGTGGATAATCTTTCTTGATCTTCTACTCAGAGAAAAAAATATTTTGATGACCAGCTCCTGTCGATCAGGGGCTGATTTTTTTTATTTTATTGCTAGTCTCTTGAGAAGCTCAGGATATTGGTCTCGCGACAAATCGCAGCCGGACATAATCAGCGACCCAACCGGCATTGTCTGTATATAAATGAGGTCTCACTTTTTCTGTGACAGCATCAAGAAAAGTTTGCTGTTGGTTTGGAGTGAGGTCGGCAATCACCTGATCTGCAAAAATCTTTAGCCATGGCTGTACTCCTGCTTTAAGAGGAGTTGCCCGAGGAATCAATTCCATATAATCAACTTGAAATCCGCCTTCTGCTAAGGCTTTTGTATAGTCTTCTGGGCTGGGAAAATACCAAGGTGATTGGAACTCTCCAAATTCTGGATTCTCATTAAATACTGCGGCGATCGCCTCTAGCAAACATTGAATATTCCCTGCTCCACCAAACTCTCCGACAAATCTACCCGTTGGTTTTAATACTTGGTGAACGCCAGCAATCACTGCTTTATAATCCAACATCCAATGCAATGCTGCATTCGTAAATACGGCATCAAATTCCGACTCAAAAGTTAATACCTCACCATTCATGACTTGGGCATTGAGACCTTTTTGTTGTGCAGCAGCAACCATACTTTCACTAAAATCCACCGCAACCACAGAACTGCCAGCTTGCTGAATGTGCAGCGCTAACGTGCCATCACCACAGCCTAGATCTAAGATATGCTCACTTGCTTGGGGACTCAGCAAGGCTAAAACAGGTGACCCAAGTTCTGAGACAAAAGCTGCGTTTTGCCCATATTCGTTTGCTCGCCATGTTTGCATAGTGAAACCTACTTATTTTTTATTTCAGAGAGATGGGCGATCGCCCCGCTTTCAAGTTCTAAACTCTAGTGGCTCGGTTACTCGTGCCGCCGCGTTCCACTTCCCGAACCTTCTTACCACGCCAAACAAGACGAATGGGCGTACCAGGGAACGCTAAATCTTTACGGAATTGCTTTTCAATATAACGGCGGTAATTATCATTAAATCGCTTCGGATCATTCACAAACAGTGAAATTGTTGGTGGTTGATTGCGCACTTGTGTGCCGTAATAAATTTTGCCCTGCTTACCTTGGCGAGTGGTTGGTGGGGAGTGCCAGGTTACTGCTTCTTTGATGACTTCGTTAATAACAGAAGTACTGACACGACGACGGTGAGATTCGGCAGCTTGATCGACGAGGTCTAAAATTTTGTTGACTCGCTGACCCGTCTGAGCACTGATAAATAGCATTTCCGCCCATTCCATAAAGAAGAGACGCGCCTGTAATTCTTTCTTGTGCTCATTAATCGTGTAGGTGTCTTTTTCGACAGCATCCCATTTATTCACGATCAGCACCACTGCCCGACCTTCTTCAATGATCCGTCCGGCTAATTTAAGGTCTTGCTCTGTTACGCCATCGAGCACATCCACCACAAACAGCACTACATCGGAACGACGAATTGCTTTAAAGGCACGGTTAATACTGAAAAATTCTGCGCCGTAATTGACATTCTTTTTACGGCGAATCCCGGCAGTATCAATCAGTCGATATTGCTGGTCATTACGCTCGACAAGCATGTCAATGGCATCGCGAGTTGTGCCGGAAATGGGAGAAACGATCGCCCGTTTTTCCCCAGTCATAGCATTGAGCAAACTTGATTTACCAACATTTGGACGACCAATAATTGCGACATTAATGGTTGTATCTTCTTCTAAATCACCCATTGCCGGGAGATGTTCAATCACCTTATCGAGCATGTCGCCCGTACCACTACCGTGAATGGCAGAGATCGGGAACGGTTCACCCATACCCAATTCCCAAAATTCAGCGGCTTGGGCATAACTCTGCTCAGCAGATTCACACTTATTTACGGCAATCACAATGGGCACTTTCTGTTGACGCAACCATTCTGCAATTTCGGTATCTGCTGCACTAATACCGTTTTTACCATCCACTACAAAAATACCAACAGATGCTTCGCTGAGGGCGATCGCCGCCTGCTCGCGAATGAGTGGTAAAAACTCTTCAATATCATCAAAGACGATACCGCCTGTATCCACAATCTGAAAATTGCGATCCTGCCAAAAACCAGGACGATAGGTACGATCACGAGTAATGCCAGGTTCGTCATGGACGATCGCCTGTTGGTCACCAGCAATACGATTCACAAGGGTCGATTTACCCACGTTGGGACGACCGATTACGGCAATGATAGGGAGCTTCATAGGATTTCGAGAACTGGTTTGCGTGCGGAAAAGACTGGATATTTAGGCTGAATTTAATACTGGCAGGACTCGTAGCGTGATTATCCGCTAAAATAGTACTCATGAACTAGCTAGCGTTGCCAGCGCCTAACTTCTAAATTTTCAGAATAATCAATACTACAGGATTTTTGGTGAGATTGCCATCATCCGCTATCATCTGTTCAGTTTTAAGGAACTATCATCTATGTCTGCTGATTACGCGTTGCCTCAGTTGCTACGACCAATTGCTAAATACTTTGGGAGAAAATTCAGCTATGAAGTCAGTCGGATGCGTTTGCCGAATGGGACTGTGGGGGAATATGGTTGCGTGCGGCATCCAGGTGGTGCCTTGATCGTGCCTGTGACAGATGATGGCAAGTTGGTTTTGGTAAAGCAATATCGATTTGCGATGCAAGGTCGTATTTTTGAGTTTCCGGCTGGCACGATTGAGGATGGTGAAGAATCTCTCGATACAGTGAAGCATGAGTTACCAGAAGAAGCTGGCTATGACGCAAAAAACTGGCAATTCCTCGGTAAATTCCCAATTTGTCCTGGCTATTCAGATGAGTGGATTTTCTCTTATTTAGCAACGGGTCTAACAAAGCTTGAAAATCCTCCAGCTCAGGATGAGGATGAGGATATCGAAGTCGTTTTGTGGACACCTGCTGAATTTGAAGAGGCGATCAAGCGCGGCGATCGTATCGATGCAAAAACCATTGCAAGTTTCTATTTAGCGAAATCACTTCTCGATACTCTCTAAGGTGTAGAAGTTAAGAGGTGATCGCCAACTAGATGCCGTTAGATTTTGAAATTCACCATGCTCAGAGTATGGTGAGTTTCACTTTTGAAATATTTGCAAATGGCAACTCGGATAAAAAAAGAGACCTACCTAAACGTCAGATAAGTCCCGATATATTGCACAAAGCGAAAACTCTATTTCAACTATTTGTGGCGTAAGTTAAGCCACCCCAATCATCGCATTTGCTTTAGAAATCGTCTACCGGAATAGGTTTAAGTTGGAAGCGAAACCGGTAGCGCATTAAGACCAATAGGCAAAGTAAATGTAAGCCCCAGTGGGTGGTTGCAAAGCCCCAAATAATGCAGACTGCGGCGGCTGAGATAGCAAGAAGTTTCATGACTTCATGATCAGATGATTGATAAAGATAAACGCTCGCTAGGGCGATCACCCAGAGAAATGCGATCAATAAAAAACTCACCATGCTGTTGCCTCCGCATCTTCCGAAAACTGCAAGTCAACTGTTAGAAAAACTGCGATTGTTCAGCTTCACTTGTTCTTCACATTAGCATTGCTTATGAAGCGTTTTCGTAAAGAGCAGTACTTTTGAAAAGAGTTTTAAGAAAAGTACATAGTTAGTGGCTCAGGTGGCATTATTTGGTCATAAACCAATTGGGGATCAAGATAAAAGAGCAACTTTTGCTTTGGAGTCAATAAACTCTGTAACCCATTGTTTGAGATGATGAGTCGCCCGACAATCATCTTCGTTGTAGCGAATGATCGCATCTAAAAGTTGGCGATCGCCCGTTTCAAGCCAGGTGTCATACCAACAAACTGTTTGATCTCCGCTGACTCCCGCTTCATACCAGCGATAACCTAAGGAATTAGCAAGGGATTTTAGAGAATAACTCTCGACAGGGAAGATGAGATATTTAGTAACCCATTGGTGAATATCCATTAACCGACTCACAATACTTTGTATGTCGTTGGAATGTGTGCCATATTTTTTGCCGAGGCGATTGAGAGTATCTCGCTCATAAGGGGAAAAATGGTAGATCGGTGCAGTGGGGAATTGTTGCACAAACTCTACAAACTCATGCCAAATTTTTTCTTCTTCGTCTAAAGTTTCGGCGACAAAAGCATAAAATTTTTCGACTTGATTGCGATGGTCGACAAAATAAACACCGAGCAAATAATCAACATTGCGGTCAGGTTCTGCTTCGATATCAAAAAAGAGTTCAACATCCTGTTTGGGGAGAGGCTGCACTTTATTCGGACGATTAATCCGCCATGCCACTTCTTTATGGACAATTGCGCGAGCCTGCTGTTGCAGTTGCATTGCGATATCGGCACCGAGATGTTGACCGAGATGTTTCGGAGAGGTTTTTGCGAGGGTTTCGATGCTATCAATGCCCATGATTTGCAGAGATTCGTAGCGATTGGGGGTGACACCAGGGACAAGAGAAAGGTGTTGGTCGGCTTGGGCGATCGCATAGCAATGATTATGCCAAGAGCAGAGATGGCAGCGTTGCCGTGAGATAAAAACTTCCGGTTCTATTGGATGACTGAGGACTTTGACACAGTCAGTAATTGTTTGCTGGAGTTTCTCTGACCAAAGCTCCATGTCAACTTTGTGAGGCCGGCGCGATCGCAAAATTACTTGAGTTAGCCGTGGCGATCGCCCTTGAATATTTTCGAGCAAAAAACTGTAAAGCATCGAGGTGAGCTTATATTCAGGCTTTGGTTTTTGACCAAGCTTGACACTCACAGATCGATAATGCCATTTGCCCCAACGCGATTCACCCACTTGCCGCAACAATACTGTCGGTTTGCCAATCAGAGTGAGCTGTTCAATCTCTGTCCCTTCCCACCCATCGAAATGATGCAGCAACACACCTTTATATATGCACTCCACCCCTTCCGCCATGAGCGCTTCCGTTTCCTGCGCCCGCGTTTCCCAGTCCTTTGATTGCGGCTGGCTATAAGGACGTTGACCTAAATATGCGTCGATTTGCAGTTGGTTTTCCTTGCGGAGCTTCATCAAAAAATCTTTTTCCGAAGACTTTTCGCGGCGATCGCCATACAGATTCAGAAAAGCTCGCCGCTCGCACCGCTTAAAATTCAACAACAAATCATCGGTCAATAACATGAAGCTTTAGTCATAAAAAGTCTTCCTTGGAAAATAACACATTCAAATGAGTCAGTAAAAATACCTTCCGATCCCCCCAAACTCTGAAGGGTTAACAAATATAATCGGCGATCACCCCAAACATAGAAAACTCAATACTTACCTCGTGTACAAATCACCCAGATCTAAACAGCAACTAGTCGTTTCTAAACACACACATATCCTAGATAGATCCCCTTAAGCAGATTCATCAAAACGACTTTTGAAACTGCCTTTCTGATACCAATATTGCTTTAAAGCATGGTGTGGTGTATGTAAGCTGGCCTTCGCTTGGTATAACAAAATTCGACGATGAGTTCCGATCCAAACCCGTTTCAAAGGCTCAACTGAAATCAAAGTGCCGCCCAAACTTTCGACACATTGCTCAAATCGTTCAATCGTTGAATAATCAAGTGTTTCAAAAATAAAAAAATTACCGGAACAAATCAAGTGACGACTCCGAATCCAAGCTTTCATTTTTTTGTTGGCAACCGGAGGTAGCATCGCAATCCCAAGTCAAGTCACTAAGCTATCTAAACGCGAGTTAAAAATAAAATCATCAAACAATATGATAGCGACTTTTCTTCCTCAAAGTGGACTGTTTTTCAGAATATCTATCTAGACAATTTTCAAACATTGATTGAATCGTTTTAATCTGTAAATAATGACCAAATAAAAAACAGGTTAACCTAATAATTCTCTAGAACTTCAGTTGCATAAGAATCTGTTTTGTCGAATTCTAAAGGCCCAATAGCTGAGCCCCAGACTTGTTCATCAGTATCTACATCTAAACCTCGATCCCACCCAATAAAGCTTGTCTCCGTAAAACGTGCATCGCTCACCAAATAAGTTCTTTTCCCACGCTTTTCGATTACACAACATTTCCCTTCTACTCGACCTTGAAAACCATTATTTTCAGGCCGAAAGATCATTGAGCAATTACAGCGGCGTTCGATTACCTCTGGTTTAATACTGCGGAGGATATCTAGATTGCGACCAGCACCAGCATAGAGCAAAGCATCTTTGAGACTATAGTTTTCGATATAAACCTCATCGCCATGGGGTACGAACCGATGAATGCCTTGGCGGTAAGGTAACCAGAGATCATAGTCATAGACTTGCTCTGAATAAAACCCAATGCCATTAAAAAATTCCCAGGGCAAAGGGCGAAAGAAAACACGGATGTGGGCGTAATTTTTTGAATCAGCAAAAGATTGCTTTTGGTTGCTAAATCCACCGGCCATGGTGCGCGCCAGAGAATACATTAATGTCTGCTCTGCTGGAGAGGGACTTTTTTTATCGACTTGATAAACCATAGCTACAGTCAGTTTTAAGTATTTTTAAAATAATTAGGCTGTCGCTTCTTCGCGAATTTCTGATGAAAAAGAAGCTGTCACGACACCACTACCCGCACTTGTTTTAATCAATGAGACTCGCATTCTGAAATTAGGATTTGCGAACCAAATTCTCTCTTCTGCTGCGGCACGATCATATGTTGTCTTTAAAACAAATGCACCATCTTGATCGAAGTAATATTCACCGGCAGAGCTAATTGTTTCAGCATATCCTTGATCACGTAATAACTTTCCTTTTTGAGAATCTGTTGTATCAGGGATCGGAATTAGAATTGTTGTGCCAGAAAAGGTTTCATCGTCATCCCAGTCAGATTCTCCTTCCCAGCTCATCCGAAATGGTGTCGCTGTAACTTCTGGGTCTATATCGTAGGTTTTGCAAAGAGCAATAACGTCAGGATTTTCTTTCGGGAGAGGTTCGATATTAATTGTCGATGTCACCTGTTCAAAGTGACCGAAGGCAAGATGGTGAGCACTACGCTGCGATCGCCACTGACCGAGCGAACTCTCTACAAATTTTTCTATATCCATAAAAATCTTAAAAAAGAATTAAAAATCGACTTTTGTTTTGACTAAATTGCCAGGTTTTTAAAAGGAATTATTATAAAAATATTTCTTTAGTTTAAATTAATGGCGATGCTTTTGCGAAGGATATGTCGTAATATTCCGCAATATAAAAAACGGACTACCGAAATAGTCCGCTGCATTTGGATCCGCAATACTTGTGAGATGAGTGCAATCTAAAACAAGTTCAGAATTGCTTAAACAGAAATTTACGCGACTTCGGTGATCCCGAGAATAGTGCCGCCTGCCTTCTGGATGTTTTGAATGTTACGAGAGAGCTGCTTGTAGTTGACTTCGATGTAAGTCTTGCTCAACTTCTTGACAGGAGTTGTACCTGCGCCAGCAATGTCGATGCGGAAGCGCTTGTTTGTTGCGCCTGTTGCACCACCGCGGGAGCTTGCAACTTTAACTTCTTGGGGAAGGTTACCTGCAATGCTGCCAACGAGTGCTGCATCACCACCGCGATCGCTAGTTGCATAGCCACCAAGGAGGGAAACAGTTTGATTGAACGTATTGTTCTTAAAGCCAGTTTGAGTGCTGATTGTACGGGGATAAGGTACAACGTTTTCACCGAAAGCATTAGCGTATTCTTCGCTATCGATATAAGAATCGATATCAGCGCTATAGCCTTCTGTGGTGTAAGTTGTGACGTGCTCAGAGATTTCGCCTTGACCTTCAGGTGCACGACCGAGCAGATGTTTGAAGTTTAGTTCAATGCTGCGGTAAGCAGGGCTGCCTTCGAAGAAGAGACTCTGATAAAAATCAGACTGAGCAACTGTGCGGACAAAGTCACGGACAGTGATGTCACCGTTGCGAAGCATGGACTCTGCACTTTCAAATGCTTGTGCAGAGAGAACATGAACGTTGCCGAGGACCTGCTTGTAGATTGCGCGGATAACGACTTGCAGTTCGTCTTCAGTCGCGTTGTCGCGGAGCTCGACGGGGGCACCCGTAAAGCCAGCTGTTAAAGTCGACATTCGTTGTCTCCTAAAGTATTAGTGATTTTTTAAAAGGTTGTTTATGCTGCCAATTTGCAGGGGCAATGGAAATAAATCGCCTTACAAATTGATGATTTCAAATGCAGCAAGGGCAACTGAAACTGTTCCCAGTAAAAGTAGCCCAGCACCACCGTAGGTGATGATTTTGCCGACAACACTGACCCAAGTAGGTGCCACCCAAGGCTTGTCTACAAAAGGAATATCACCGAAGTAGCCTTGTGCAATTAGGCGATCACGGTGATCGTTGCCATAGCGTGGCATCCGAGCAATGGGAGACTCTCCCTGGAGTTGCTGCGGCAAAATACGACGTCTTTGGTAGGGTACTGTGTCGAGCCCAAAATTATCCAGATACTCGTCACTATTGAGCAGGTCATTCACAAAACCCTGCATGCCTTTGGTCGCAATGACGATGGACCAAGCAATTTTTTCCTGCTCGTTGTAGACTTCTCGTCCTAGCACTCGCTGAACGCACATCTGGACAAGACGATAATTATTGTTGACATCAACATTACGTTGACGGAATGAATCGGATAGCAGGAGACCTTGAATAAAGTCTCTAACCGTAATCTGTTTATTTTTGAGCTGGGATTCCAATTCGCGCTTGCGGTTCGCAACTAACATCTGTTGCTCGTTGAAAATCTGGCGATATGCAGCTCTAATTACTAACTCGATCTCTAAGCTCGATGATGTATTTTCGACATTGAAAAATTGAGATTGTTCTTCACCAGCGACTTCAAAGCCTTTTACTCTATGGTTTCGGCTGTTTGGCGCGTAATCAAGTCGAGGAATAGCCATGGTGTTAAAAATTTAAATTTTTATAAAAAGGGGTCGGTACAGGCATGGGTAGCAATTGGCGATCGCCCCTAAAGGCAATGAATAATCTAATGAATTCGTTGTCGAGAGCGGCGATCACCAACGACTAAACCCATGCTCAATGTGGGGTTTGCCTAGTTATCCTGACCAATATCGATTGAACACAACCGAAACAGGACAATAACTAGTTGACTTCAGTGATGCTGACGATACGACCACCAGCACGGTGAATGCGCTGAATCTGAGGTGTCATGCGATTGCCAGGAACGATGTACTCGCTGTTGCTGACGCGGCGGGGGCTGTCAAACTTGAAGCTAGTTGCAACAATTTTGAAAGTCTTACCAGTTGCATCTGCATAACCAGCAATACGACCACCAGTGGAAGGAGTCTCAGCATCAGTGGAGAGATCACAAGCAAGATCGTCAACAAGACGCGCATCAGTAAACGCACTGTCAACACCTGCATAACCCTGATAAACAGAGAGCGTACGGTTATAAGTTACGTTCTTTTGACCTACCTGAGTCTGCGCACCACAGTAGTAAGGAACGATGTTCTCACCGAAGTTGGTAATATACTCTTCACTGTCGATATAAGAATCAATCTCAGCATCGTAGCCAGCATCAACTGTCTTGCAGATGTGCTCAGAAAGCTCTGCTTGGTCAGCAGGAGAACGACCGAGAAGATGCTTGAAATTTAGCTCTACGAAACGGTAGGGCGCACAGGATTCAAAATAGCGGCTTTGGTAAAAACTAGACTTTGCAACAGCACGAACAAATTCACGTACTGTTAGCTCACCATTAGCAAGCTGAGACTCAGCTTCAACTAGACGCTCACTTTCCATTACATGGGGATTTCCAAGCACTTGCTTGTAAACCGCACGAACGACAGTGGATACATCGGCATTGCTTGTACTGGAAAGTTCGACTGGAGTATCTAAAACTACACTCATGGAATGAAAGCTCCTAAAGAAATTAAAGAGGTTTTTTTAAAAAAAGCTTAGAATTGCGAGATCTAGCAAGGTGTGATGCTAGAGATTACACCGCCAGTTGCATGGATCCGCTTGTACTCATCGCTAAGACGATTGAAAGGTACGTAGTAAACTTTGTTGCTACGGCGGAACTTGGAAATGCGATTGACTTTGCCGGGAGAAGCATAGCCTGTAACTTCGATGCGGAACATCTTGCCGTTTTCGCCTGCACCAGAACCAAGACGAGTCAAGCCAGCATCGCGCACATTGGACTCTTGGAAAGACCAGCCATTACCAGCAGAACCAGCAGAAGGTGAAACAACAGGAATTGGAGTGTTGTTGATCACGTTGCGGTTGAGGACAGGGTTAATGCCAGAGATACTACCTTTTAGGTCACTGCTAGATGCGCCACGCTGCATTGCAAATGTATGCGTGAAGCTAACCATGCTGATGCCAGCGGAAGTCTTATAACCACGGAGGTAAGGGACAAAGTCTTCACCGAATGTCGCTTGATATTCGTCACTGTCGAGGTAAGAGTCGATTTCTGCTTCATAGCCACCGTTGTCGAGGAGGGTGCTATGCACACGCATTTCTTCAAGGTCTTTGGGAGTACGACCCAAGAAGTGTTTGAAGTTGAGCTCGATGAAACGGTAACGAGGTGTTGTTTCAAAGAAACGGCTACTGTACAAATCGGATTTGGCGATCGCCCGTACAAATTCACGAACGCTCAATTCGCCTCTTTTGAATTGCGATTCTGCTACAGAAGCACGCTCGCTTTCCATTACATAGGCATTACCTAAGATTTGGCGGTAGATAGCACGAATGATAGCTTCTTGCTCATCTGCACGTTGTCCCGGAATGGACTCAATCGGGTCAGTCTCTTCAAAGAGAGCAACGCCGAGTCTGGATGCGGGTCCAAAAGTCATAAGAAGAGGATCTCCTTTATCAATCAATATTTGGGTTTTCGGTGGGGGAAATGACCGTTAAAGGTGGGGTTCCCAACCCGATCCCTGAGCAATCCTAGTGCATCTCTTAATGCTGAATTTCAGCTCGAAATCTCAAAAAAATACCGAGCTAGCACAAAGTACTGCTACGCGTTATCCGAGCAGCAGCGCCAGAGAAATCCGTAGCATATATAACGAAAAACATTGGATACTCAAGACAAATATTGCGTTCTCCCGGACACAAACTATCGGTGGACGCAATATAACGTAATAAACGTTACAGAACGTCACGCGCCGACACTCATGGTTCAAAAAGTTCCAATGTTTGGTGTGAACTGTAAATGCTGCTAGCTAAGCTTTTCTAGTATCTACAGTACGGGTGCTTGAAATATAAATTTTAGTAGTGTTCTCTTAATGTTTAAGGCCGTTTTCTGATGTTGATCGCGGTGATTTTAGGAACAATCTTCCGAAAAGTATCTGGCTAGGCTTAAATAAGTGCCTTTGTGAAGAAATGTTTGGCTACGATGCGGATGGCGATCGCCTACAATCAGATCTTGATGTTGAGTTGTATTTGATTTGCCTGTCTAATGAACTATTTGATCGCTGTTTACCCTGACCGCATCACCGCTGAAGCTGCATACACCGATCTAGAGCAATCCGAGATTCCGAAGTCTGATCTAACGATCCTTGGGAAAGGCTATCAAACAGCAGATGAGTTTGGGTTTATCGATCCCACTCAGCAAGGGAAAAAACAAGCAAAGTTAATGTCATTTTGGTTGGTGCCTTTTGGCTTTTTCGGTGGATTTGTTTTTGACTACATCACTGGGCTAAATACTTTCGCTTGGGCTGGAACGCCAGGGAATCATATTGTTGGTGGTTTGGCTGGTGCTATCGGTGGGGCAATGGGCAGTTTTTTCGTAGGGAATAGTATCGGTGTTTTAATGGGTAGTGGTGATGCGTTGCCCTATCGTAATCGTCTCAATATGGGTAAGTATCTCGTTATTTATAAGTACGATGTGAGTCAGTATCGTGATTTAGCAACTCGGATTTTCCAAGATACAAATCCCGAAAATTTACAGGGGTACTCGGAAGAGTCTGCTTAATTTGTGATTGCTCCTGCTTTTGAGGCGATCGCCCATTTGTTGCCCAATGCTCGTCATGGGAGTGTTGGTTAGAAGTGAAGATAAAAATAGGCGATCGCCTGATCACAATTCTGCGGAGCTGCGGCTTCTGCAATCGGGGAAAGTGAGGTTAAATGGGATGGGAATTTTTCTCATAGCCCTTAGTTACCGAGCCTTAAACAGAAAATTATGGTTGCCCTCACCCCAAATCCGAGTTACAGCGTTACCCTCCGTCTGCGTATTCCCAACCAAGCAGGGACTTTGGCGCAAGTAACCCAGGCGATTGCCAAGGTCGGGGGTAGCTTAGGAAATATTGAGCTGATTGAACGGGATTTGAAATTTTTGCTGCGGGATATCACCGTGGATGCGTCTAGTGATAAGCATGCCGATGAAATTGTCGAGGCCGTTAAAGCTGTCGAAAATATCGAAGTTGTAGATGTTGCTGACCGTACTTTTGCGATTCACCGTGGTGGAAAAATCACTGTAGAAAGTCGTATTCCCCTAACGGTGCAATCAGATTTGGCAATGGCCTATACACCTGGTGTTGGTCGTGTTTGTAAGGCGATCGCCGAATCTCCAGAGCGGGTTTTTGATCTCACAGTAAAAAGCAATATGGTGGCGATCGTCACCGATGGTAGTGCTGTGCTGGGTTTAGGAAATCTTGGAGCAGAAGCATCGATGCCTGTGATGGAAGGGAAAGCAATGCTCTTCAAAGAATTTGCAGGTATTAATGCCTTTCCCATCTGTCTCGATACCCAAGATGTTGATGAAATCGTCAAAACCGTTAAATATTTAGCGCCTGTTTTCGGTGGGGTGAACCTTGAGGATATTGCTGCACCCCGCTGTTTTGAAATCGAGAAACGTCTCAAAGCTGAAACTGATATTCCGATTTTCCATGATGATCAGCATGGCACAGCGATCGTCTCCCTTGCCGCTCTGTTTAATGCCATCAAACTCGTGAAGAAAACACTCAAGGATGTCCGCGTTGTGATTAATGGTGCTGGGGCTGCGGGCATTGCGATCGCCAAACTGCTCCGTCAAGCAGGCGTGACGGATATTTTAATGTGTGACTCGCGGGGCATTATTTCCACTAAACGCGAAAACCTCACGCCAGAGAAAGCGACCTTTGCGGTGGAGACTGAAGGCAACCTTGCCGATGCGATGAAAGGTGCTGATATTTTTCTTGGGGTAAGTGCGCCGGGCGTGGTTTCTGTCGAAATGGTGGAATCGATGGCCGATGACCCAATCGTATTTGCGATGGCTAACCCTATCCCCGAAATTCAACCTGAACTGATTTTTGATAAAGCGGCAGTGGTGGCAACGGGTCGTAGTGATTATCCCAACCAAATTAATAATGTGTTGGCTTTCCCTGGCGTATTCCGGGGGGCGTTAGATTGTCGTGCTTCAAGCATTACAACAAATATGTGTCTCCAAGCGGCTCAGGCGATCGCCTCTCTAGTGAGTACTGCTCAACTTGATAAGGAACATATTATTCCTTCTGTATTTGATGAGCGTGTCGCAACGGCTGTATCGGCAGCAGTAGGCCAAGCTGCCCGACAAGAAGGTATTGCTCGCAGCTAGAAATTTGAATTAATTCAAGCGAGTGTTTAATAAGGGAGTAGATGATAAAAGTCAGCTAGTACTTTTCTCTAGTCCCTTAAATATTTTGTGGCAGTACATCAACAAAAATGAGATGCTCTCGTGTAAATGTTTCCCCTAAAGCAATTCCGATTGGCTCTGTGAACATCGGGCCATCAAATACAAAGCTATGAAATTCTCCATTTTCTCCACAGAGATCAATCTGTGGTGATAGGTCTTCTAAAAAACTGATATTAAATTCTCTGCCGACAAATTCAGGTGGCATTCGCTTAGTATCGACGCAGACAATCATCGTCCTTAAACCACTCCCAATCATCGTTTTTGCAAGGGTCGCGGTAGGTATTCCCCAAATCGGAAATAGTGGCTTAATCCCCGAATCTTTTAGTATGTTTTTGCGGTAATTGCGAGCATCCTCAAGAAATAAATCCCCAAATGCAAAGTATTGAATTCCCTCTTGTTTAGCTTGTTCAACAAATCGAGCCATTATGGCTTCGTATTCGACATTGCTACAAGGAAGAGGAATTCCAATAATTTCTAGAGGCAAATCAATGCTCTGGGCTTGTTGTTGGAGCAGCTGAATGCGTATGCCATGCACAGAGATACGCTCAATATTTTGATTCACCATGCAAAATAGACCAACCACCTCAATGTCCAGATTTTGCTGGAGTTGGTAGAGTGCCCAAGCGCTATCTTTGCCACTACTCCAAGACATCAATGCTTTTGGTTTCATCTTTGTTTGCATATTTTTCTCATGCTTTAGGCTAGCGAAGTTTGCCATCCAGAAAAATAAATGGGTGATCGCCCTTTATGTTCCGGATTGAGTGCTATGGGATTGGGATAACAGTATTGGTAGATGCACCCTGATTGATAGTCTCGGCCCTCGGGCTGGGATTTTTTTTTGCAAAAATTTTATATCGCTTTTGTGTCGTGAATGGGCGATCGCCAAATATCTATTTCTCAATAAAACAACCTGTCATATCTAATGAGAGAACTGCAATAATCCGCAAGACAAGTTATTGTAAATTCAACGTATAGGTCGTGTGTTAGCGATATCTTTAACCTAAAGCGCAAGATATCTTCTATACTCCGTCACCGACAACAGCTTTTATTGAATATTTTGTAAGTTTTAATGTCTGAACTTAATCGCTCTAATTTTGCCTCTACCATGGCTCAATTTCTGAAAACTGATCAAAAGAAACCAACATTCAAAGATTTGGCTTATGTTATTGGTTGTTCTGAGGCAACGATTTCAAGGTTATTATCAGCTGTGACGTATCCTTCTGATGACATGCTCAAACAAGGGGCAATTTTAATTACTCTGGGTCATAACAAGTATTCAAAATTATCTAACTCGGAAAAAGAGAAAATTTCAGAGGCAATTGGTGCTGTTGGCGGCGGTGCAGTAGGAATGGGGGCGATTACAGGAGCAATTAGTGTTTTGGGTTCAGTTGCTGGTTTGTCTGCTGCTGGCATTACCTCTGGATTAGCGACACTTGGAGGATTAATTGGTGGTGGCATGGTCGCAGGAGTTATGGTTGCAGCCGCTTTTCCGATTGCCGCAGGTGCTGCAGGTCTTGGTGTAGTAGCAGGAATTAAACATTTGGCGACAGAATATCAAGTACAGCAAACTGATATTGACCCACGTTGGGAATTGATCATGAATGATGCTAGTTAATCTTTCTGTTCTGTCAGCAAAACCAACTGATATTAGCATCTACGCGCAAAATGTGGTGCCCTATTTAGAAGAGCTAGATACTTGTATCTTGCGATCTGGATCTTCCCTAGATTCCTTTATCAAAGACGGAATAAAAGCGACGATTCCGGCAGGGATGAGTCCAGATTTTGGGATGAAAGGCCATGCAAAACGTCTACTATGGACGCAGTTTGGACTCCCGAAACTTTATAAAAAACTAAAAGCAAATCTGATTTTTTCGCCGTTGCCCGAAACGCCTCTATATACCTCTTGTTGCAATGTGGCGATGGTGCATGATTTGATTCCGCTGCGTTATCCAGATCGATGATCGCCTGAAGTGCTTATTTTTACGTGCAACTCATTTCGACAAAAGTTACGGTCAGACCCTTTTCAGACATCCTCTTAGGGGGCAATAACAGCTACTTATGAAGCCTTGTGTCCATTGCTATATATTTAGTGGAGTGCTTCCGCTGTCATAAAGAAGACGGCGTTGCAGAATAGAGGTATGAATGGAGGTTGTTGACGCAATGGAATGTCCAGAATGCCAATCTACTCATATCCGTAAGAATGGAAAGAAAAAAGGCAAACAGAATCACATCTGTGTAGATTGCGGTCGTCAGTTTATCGACCGCTACAGCCAGCTCGGCTACTCAAATGCCTTCAAACGTGAATGCCTCAAAATGTATGCCCACGGTATGGGCTTTCGAGCCATTGAACGGGTGAAAGGAGTGCACCACACTACCGTAATCACTTGGGTCAAAGAAGTCGCTGAATTGCTACCTGATGCTTATGCACCTGAGCAGGTGCCTCAGGTTGGCGAACTCGATGAACTTCAAACATTCGTCGGTGCTAAAAAAATAAGGTCTGGCTCTGGACTGCCGTAGACCACTTCCAACCAGGTATTCTCGCTTGGACTGTTGGTGACAGAAGTGCAGAGACATTCAAACCATTATGGGCAATGGTTAGTCTCTGGAGATGCTTCTTCTACATCACAGATGGCTGGCATGTTTATCCCATGTTTGTACCCGATGGTGACCAGATTATCAGTAAGACCTACATGACTCGTGTCGAAGGAGAGAACACTCGATTGCGGCATTATCTCGCTCGACTCCATCGAAAGACCTTATGTTATTCCAAGTCTTTAGAGATGTTAAAGCATTCGATTCGATTGCTGATTCATTATCTCAAGTTCTGGGATGTTCCTGTACCTTGACCTTCATGGATTCATACCTCTATAGCAGCGAAGGAGAAGGTTAGGACATAGAACAGAAGGCTATTCTGATGGCATCGAACAAATCCTCAGTCTTCTTGATGAGCTTACTTACCTCCTTCTTTAACCTCCCCCAAAACTTCTCTATCTTGTTCAGGTGTGGTGAGTAGGGTGGCAAAAATATCACTTCACATCCTGCCTTCGCCACCAATGTTTGTATTCTTTCCTTTGGATGAACACTGGCATTATCCAGAATAATAATTTGACCCGGAATCAACTCTGGCACTAAGCAATCCTCTACCCATTGGCAAACTAAGGCGCTGTTGGCATAGCCCTCAAATACCATCGGTGCTATCTGCTCTCCCTCTCGCCATCCTCCAATCACGCTAACTCGTTCTGTACGATGACCTAACTTCTCTGCGATAAACCTCTCTGACTTATGGCAGTAGCCATACCCATAATCTAAGGTATTATCAAATCCACTTTCATCGATATATACGAGTCGTTCTTGGCCATACTGCTTCAGTTGTGCCACAAATGCTTTTTCTAATTCTTTATCTCTCTCTTGATATCGATAGGTCTTTTTTTCGAGTAAATTCAATTTTCCGTAGAGCTTCACGTCTGGATGCATCACTAATAGACTCTGGCCATTTCTCCGCCATTTCCTTCTGGGTTAGATGCCCATATTTCTCTGCAAAAGCACGAAAAGCATCTAGATCATTAATCTTCGGTTGAGGGCCTCGACGGTAATCTGTCTTCGGAGCGACTGAACCGATTTTCTCTCGTCGTTTCAGCCACAGGTCTAGCGTATTTCGGCTAATACCAAAGAAGCGACAGATATCACTTTTTCGTTCACCTTTATCGAAGGCGGCAACAGCTTTTAGGCGTAAATCAAGACTATGGGGAGCAGGCATGGCATCTATGTTTATTGCTTCTATCCTATTCTGTCTTAACCCACTCCTTGCCTGCTATATTCTGCAATGCCAAGAAGACATCTGGCTATTTCAAACCTATAGTGGCTTGGAGGCGATCGCCGAACTCCCAGCCCTTGACATTGACGCACCATTAACCGAGATTTACGAGAGCATTACTTTTCCTGCCAAAACTGAAGACGTAATAACAGATGACCACAGCGACGCTGCCCCGCATTAAATTTCTCAAAGAACCAACTTCTCCTGAGTGGATTGAATTGGCATTAAATAATCTCGATGAAGTGATGCTCGACCATTCCCATTGCGAGCGGAAGGCTGCCAGTGTCGCCATTAATATGATGTTTCGCTATCCATCATCGACAGAGTTGGTGCGAGAACTGACGGCGATCGCCAAAGAAGAATTAGAACATTTTGAGCTGGTAAATCAATGGCTCGAACGCAAAAATATCCCCCTTGCCCCCCTGAATGCACCGCCCTATGGCAGCAAATTGCATAAACTGATCCGACCCCAAGAACCAGACCGGATGCTTGACTCTTTACTAATCTCCGCTTTAATTGAGGCACGTTCCCACGAAAGACTTGGTCTAATAGGTGAACATTGCCCAGAGCCAGAACTTGCGGCGTTTTATCGAGGACTGATGGCATCCGAGGCTAGACATTATGGTGCTTATTGGGTGCTCGCGACCATTTATTACGACACCGATTTGGTTAATGAACGGCTAGAAGAGTTGGCGATCGCCGAGAGTGAAATCCTATCTACACTTCACCCAGAACCCCGTATCCATAGCTAATTAAGCCCTTGTCTTTCTCCAACTCTGCCAATAATCCGGAATAGCCTTGTCAAGAAATATAAATAAAATCTAAATTCCCTTAAGCATAATTACATTTTTGTATTTCACAGAGCAGACTAGTCAGTGTCGGGATCTCTTGACTCAGATTTGGTGCAAGATTCAGGCTACTTGCAAAGCAGTTGAGATTCTCAATTCCGTACCTCTGGCAATAATGTCGTGTTGAACTCTTTTAATGCAGCTTTAGGGATTACCTCAGTCATTGAGGAGCAGTTCCTCACCGGGAATCTAGATATGACTTTGGCGATCGCCCTAGAAAAGATGGTGCGTCAACGAGATCATTGCGATCTGAGCGACCACGGTGCCATTGTCTTCCGCGCCCCAAATTGCTTAGTCGTTGAACAAGACGACAAACTCTGCGGCATTTTTACAGAAAAAGACCTCATTCGACTCATTGCAGAAGGCGAAGAGCTAAAAAACCTGACCCTCGGCGAAGCAATTCAGATTCCTGCTATCTCTATCCGCTGTACTCCTGACGAAGATATTTTTACGGCGCTCAATTTACTGACGCATCACCATCTCAAGCATTTACCTGTCGTCGATGAGCAAGATCGTCCCCTTGGCGTAATCACATATGACAGTCTGCGCAAAGTTTTACCGCCAGTAAGTCTTTTGACCAAACTGCATTGCGTAGCAGATGTGATGGTCAAAACGGTTGTCACGGCTGAAACCGAAACATCATTACTTGATCTCACAAAATTAATGGCAACCCATCAAGTCGGTTGTGTAGTTATTTGTGAAAACATTGGCGATCGCCCCCAACCTATCGGCATTGTTACCGAAAGAGACATCGTTCAGTTTCAGAGCTTAGACCTCAATCTACAAGCCACAAAAGCAGGCGAGGTGATGAGTAGTCCGCTCTTTACCCTCTCCCCAAAAACGTCTCTTTGGGAAGCCCACCAAACCATGAATCGGCAATGGGTGCGTCGTCTGGTGGTGGTGGGTGACACCGGCGAAATGCTTGGTCTCCTGTCCCAAACCAGTTTTTTCCAAGTGCTGCGACCTAACGAGATGTCCCATATGATCGACCTCTTGCAGGAAATGGTCGATGAGCAAACTGAAGAATTATCCAAGAAAAATCAGCAGTTAGAGCTGGAAATTCAAGAACGCCAACATGCAGAAGAACAATTACAAGTGGCCCATGATCACCTAAAAACAGTAGTTAAAGAACGCACTCAGCAACTCCATGAAGCCAATGCCAAACTTCAAGAAGACCTTGCCCACCGGGAACGGATGACCGCAGAACTAGAGCAGGCTTTGCAAGATTTGCAGCATACACAGTTACAACTCATTCAAACTGAAAAAATGTCGGGTTTAGGGCAGCTGGTGGCTGGTATTACTCACGAGATTAATAACCCCATTAACTTTATCTATGGCAACTTGCAGCATGCGCGGGGGTATGTGGAGCAGGTTTTAGATATTTTGAGTTTGTATGAAAAGTATTATCCGCATCCTCCCCAGGAAATTCGTCAGCAGCGCGAAGCTGTCGATCTCGAATTTTTGGAGGACGATATTATGCAATTAGTCTCCTCTATGCACACAGGGGTTGACCGGATTCGGAATCTGTTGATGTCGCTCCAAACTTTTTCGCGTCTGGATGAATCGGAATTAAAAATGGCGGATATCCATGATGGTCTTGATAGCACTTTGCTCTTGATTCAAAATCGATTGCAAGCACACCATGATTTCCACAAGATTCAGGTGATTCGTCAGTATGAGACTATCCCAAAGATTGAATGCTATCCCAGTCAACTGAATCAAGTCTTTTTTAATTTGCTGTTAAATGCGATTGATGCTGTAAATGAAGCGCAGAAGAAATATCCTCAACAATCCCAGCCATCGCGCCCAATGTTGGTTTCTGCCTCAACACCATCGACTCCGGCTCTCCAAGATGATTTTTATCGCAAGCCTCAAATTAAGATCTCGACCAATATTTCTCCGGAAGGCGATCGCCTCATTATCAAAATCAAAGATAATGGCCTCGGCATTCCGGGAGATATCCAATCGAAGCTATTTGACCCCTTCTTTACGACGAAGCCTGTTGGTCAAGGGACAGGGCTTGGTCTATCGATTAGTTATCAGATTATTGTCCAAAACCACGGCGGTAACTTGACTTGCAACTCCACTCCTGATGAAGGCACCGAGTTTGAGATTACCTTACCTGTTAGTTCGGTGGCGATCGCCGCTTAATATTTGCTGCTTAATTTGAGAAAAAGCATTCAGTAATGGGTGGTGTGAGGAGGGCTATGGTTTCTTCTCTACTGTTTTGCGAGGCTGCTATTGGGGGCGATCACACCCTAGAAGCATTACAGCATTATGGCCTAGATTGAATCTTTGTCGGTGAATTCACTCTGTATCGTGCTGACTTACAGAGCTATTTGGATAACACAATCGATTTGCGAAATCAAAATACCTAGTTATATCAATTGTAAAAAATAAAGGATTGTATTTGGCTCTCTTAGGTATACAAAAAGAGGATTTAAAGTTTTTATCCAAAAGAAAGTTTTCGGGAATGAATTATTTTACATGAACAAAAAGGCTTGCATCTTGAAATACATATAATCGATATTTTGATTTTAAGAAGTGATGAAAATATTAGTCTAGATTTTGAAAAATACGTAGTTTTTTTTGCGTAAGTATTTTAGAGTTTGATGTTTGTTTGACTCGGATAAACCACTTATGTGTCTCCTGTAATCCTTTAAAAACAAAGATTTCATCGGTTACTAAGTATTTTGGGACAAGCTGGCTTGAGATAGGTTGCGTGAAAATACTTGATTTCTTCTGCGTTTTTAAAGTTGCCAAAAAGATTGATGTAAAAGCTCCGATTTTATGCGCACAAAATATTTTTTGTGGTTTGATTATAGTAATTGTCTACGGTTATAAAAAAAACGACCGTTTGGTTTTTGATTAATATCCTATCTTTCTCTTTTAGGAGACACATGAATATGTTTCAACATAAGCTTAGTTTAGGGGTCGCAGCAGCTACGGTTATGGGAGTATCCATGGTCTCTGTAACGCCCGCTCAGGCTCTCACCCTTGAAGGTGACGACAAAATCGACATCCTTGGTACTCTCGAAGTCACAAATGGTGGTGGCGGAAATTATGATTTTGACTTTTGGGAATTTGGCACATCTGGACAAGAGGGCCTTAGTGCCACTGGTACTGCAGGTAAGTTTCAGCTAGGTGACTTTGTTGGTATCAGCGATATTTCTTTGCCCGATGCAGATGCTTTCGGCACTGCACCTTTAGATGATTTCATCACCGATATTCTTTTGGCTGATGGTTCTATTGCAGACTTTGATGTAAGTTCTGTCGCTTTTTCTGCCCGTGAAGTGGGTGCTGATACAATTTTTGATCTCGTGTTCGATGGCTTCATCGAAACAAGCACTGGTCAAACTGCGGCTGCGCTTGGCTCCTTCAGTAGCCAAATCGGTACTAGTTTTATCGTTGAGGATGGTTCAAACAATACTGCAACCTTCTCCGGCACACTTCGTGTGAAGCGTGAAGATGAAATCACTGAGGTTCCTACACCAGCAGCAATCTTACCGACACTGTTCGGTCTCGGTGGTTTGGCTGCTAAGCGTAAGAAGCGCGATGATGCTTAATTCGGCGACTCAGTAACTATAAAAAATCAATCTTTTCTCCATGTATGGCGTTTCTAACCTCCGGGTTCTAGAGACGCTTTTTTGTTGAATGAATTTTTGATTGGTATGGCCGATGAAGGCTCTCACCTTTTTTATGGCCGAATTGCAGGCGATCGCCGACGCATTAAGACCCAACCAATCGCAAGCCAAAAGATGAGTAGACCACTGGTAATCAGTAAAGTTGTCGTTAAACCGAGACGGGCAATCAATGCAGGAGCTGCTGCGGTAAAGAGACCACCACCCACAATTGGCTCGAAAAAGAGTTGTTTATACGCAAAACTTTCAAAGGCACCAGAACGATTATCTGGGTCAACCATGCGGAGTAATAAGATGCCTGTTGCTGTGACACCCATCGATTGACCGAGGTCGCCAATACCCTTTTCAAACCAATGGTCGGGAAAAATTTTAGGCGCATAAAATAAAAAGAACGTCACATTCCACAGGATCCCTACGACGCTCAGAGTCAAGAAGATCCCTAAATTTCCACCAATGACTTTTAGGGAAATTGAGGCAAGGGCTGTCACGACAACGACGTCTAGAGCCATTCCCGCAATATTTTTGGTGAGTTCAGGGATGATTAAAGCATCTAAATCTAAGCGCACCATAATCATCTGCACAATAATGCCACCAACCAAGGCCATTGGAAATAGCGGTACATAGCTCATCATCGTGAAACCACTCAATCCCCAAGTGACCGATTCCAATAACACCAGACCTTTCAAAATGAGCCAACCGATAATAATGGCAATACCCACAAAACCGAAGTTAAGCGATAGGGGATCAATCAACAATCCTTGGGTGAGTTGACGTCGTTTTTCCCTCACTGCTGGATTATTGCTATGGGAGAGTTCAGGCAGGTCATCGGGCTGTTCTACATTTTTTTCTGCTGCTGCCACATAACCCTTTTTACGTCCCCATTCAGCTAACAATGTGCCCGTGATAATCCCTGAAACAATACCCACTGTGGCGAGGCCTAGGGCAAGATCAGCACCTTCTTCAAAGCCCAACTCAATAAAAGTATCAGCCATCCCTCCGGCCGTACCATGGCCGCCTTCGAAGGCAATTTCGATTAGTGAGCCAGCAATAGGATTTGCGTCAAAGACAGGGATTAAAATCAGCAAAGTCGCTAAAATTCCGATCACATATTGACCCCACGCAAGGGTTTGCCCAAAGACCACTTGGGGAGCTGCCCGTCGCCAAATTTGCTTGGGGCTGGGGATTACTTCGCCCAGGAATAAAGCAGCAAAAACAATATTGATAAATACTCCCGGAGACTGAGACCAGATGGTACGGATAGCTTCTGGGAAAAGACCGTCACCCAATAATGTTCCTTCTCCAGAAACTGAGGTGGCGATCGCCCCGAGAACTTGAGGGCCAAGCAATAATGCTAATACTCCTGCGACAATCGATTCCGGTAGATAAAGGCGGCGAATCCAACCAATCTTTTGTTTGATTAGACGCCCCGCTAAAACGAGTAAGGCAATCCAGACAAAAGCAAAGAAAACATCTTTTAAGGTGAACATCGCGATAGCTTTTCCTCAGTGGAGCAAGAATTAAGTGATATTTGTTATTTCGTTGGTGGGGTCAGAGCGACTAGTTTCTGGCGTTTATTTCGTAGGGTAATGACCTGAGCTTCCTTGCCTTCCCGAGCCACACGGATCAATAGAGCAGCGGAGATTAAGCTTGAAATTACCGAACTACCGCCATAACTAAACATCGGTAAAGGCAATCCGGTCGTCGGCAAAACACCAGTGGTAACGCCAATATTTAAAATCGATTGGCCAACCAACATAAAGGTGACGCCAATGGCAATTAATCGTCGATCTAAATGCTGGCAACGGAGAGCGACATAGGTGCCGAGACTGGCGTAGGTGAGGAGCAATAGTAAAAAACAAATGCAGCCAATCAACCCAAACTCTTCGGCGAAAATCGCAAAGATAAAATCAGTGTCCTGAAAAGGTAGGTAAAAAAGTTTTTGTTGGGATAAACCAAAGCCTTCTCCCCAAACTCCCCCAGAACTAATAGCTAAGAGACTTTGCACCAGCTGGTAACCATCACCGCGAGCATCCGCAAAGGGATTCAGAAAAAACATCAGGCGTCGGCGCTGGTATTCATGGACGCTAATACTGGCGATCGCCGTTGCTAACCCTAACCCTGCTGTACCGCCGAGCTGCAGCCAAGATAAACCCGCTGCCACCGCAATAAACCATAGCGTTAGGCCACAAAGAGCTGTTGTACTTAAGTTTGGCTGAATCAAAATGCAACCGAGGATTCCGGCAAACACACCGATCCATTTCCAGCGCACATGCCACATGAGTTTACGCCATCGCCCAAAAACCTGAGCTGCTTGCAAAATCAAGAATGGCTTTGCTAATTCTGATGGCTGGATTCGAATTGGCCCTACCCCAAGCCAACGGGTTGCGCCATTCACCTCAATACCAATGCCGGGGATCAAGGTAAGAATAATCAGACCCCAAAACAGAAAGAGCAACCAGCCTGATAATTTATTGAGCGATTTCAGGGGCGATCGCACAATGACATTAAAAAAGAAGAGACCAATAAAAATCCAAATTAGCTGACGTTTGACGAAATAAAAACCATCCCCTTGCCGGAGATCTGCCACTGGATATGAGGCAGAAAACATGGCCACAAGACCAATGCAGAGCCAGAGAAATGTTAACCAACGGATTAACCTTGCCTCCAATGCCCAATGTTTAACTTCAGAATCGAGAAATGGCAGAAAATATCTCAGCACAACCGCAGCACTAAATTTAAATGATTAAGAAAAATCCCTCACTATTATGACAAGAAGCGAGGGGAACACTAAATAATTACAGATTTTCTCTTTCGGAAATGATGTTAAGACCTGTCGTTAAGCTTCCTAGAAACACCTGCGTAAAACAGTACTAAATGACAACTTTGTTTCAGCACTTAATCTTCAACATCAAGTCGCGCCACGGTAATCGCACTAAATGCAAAAGCCATTACTAATGGCACTGGACAACGCCAAAAAATACTAAGAACAGCACAACCGAAGCTAAACAAAACGGCGGAACCCAGCCATTTTTTCTCATCAGCAGTTAATCCTTTTTCTGCCTTAATAAGCCGCAAAATTTCCATTGGAATTGGTTCTGGCATTACTGCATTTGGTGGAAATGCCCAGTAGAAGTTTGGTGAAACAGGAGTCGGTTCTGTCCAACCATTGCCGTCACACCATTCTTGTATCCACTCGTCGCAGTAATGCCTCATATGCTCTATTTCCTAAAATATTTCGACTGTTTAACTAAACTAAATTTGAATCTTCTTTTTGCTGTTTTAGCCTATGAGCTATGAACATTTTTCTGCTTAGTTAACTGCGATATTTTTCTCACTCTTAAACTAATGGATTTTATCGTATCAACTAAATTTAGTTCCCTGGCGAAGTATTCAAGAAAGTTCAAACAAACTCCGTGAGCACAAGTACTCATTCTCTACCGTTTCTCCAGATAATTATTTTGTTGTGTTAGAAAAATATTTGAGAAATGATCAAAGCAGAAAAAAGGGGATCATTGTTGCCATCTCTAATCCATAGATGATCTACCGAAAATCCCTACCCACTAGAAGCTCTGATTTTGCCAAATAGATTGATGCAAGAATGTTTGTAACGAAATATTGCAAGATCCCAGAAGATCTGTTACATTTATTTACAGAAAGCTCATCACAAGATTTTTTAAGAACAGTCTTTTCCAGTAGGCAATATGTTCTGTGCCATCTTGGCATTGAGTTTCTCCTCTCATACAGCAAGCTCAGGTAGACCAGTCTTTTAAGCTCAGGCTGGTTTTTTATTGGCTTTATATAAATGTGCTGAGAAAGTTGAGAGGCGATCGCCCACCCATGGTGCGGTTAAGTGGAGCAATATCGGTAGATCAACAAAAGCGATAGAGATTCGTGATGAAAACCCTGTTAAAAGAGAGCCTAGAAAATAATGCTCTTTTGAAGGGTGAGCCGCTATAATAACCGAGTTCTGCGACTTTTATCCCTTTTACGCTAAGCCCAAATACATGTCTGATTCCTCTTCTTCCACCCGTGACGAACTTCGTGCTGCTCGCCTAGAAAAGGTACAACAGCTTCAGGCGATCGCCATGAATCCCTATGCGTATAAATGGGAAGTCAGTCACCACACTGCAGAACTTCAAGACAAATATAAGGACATTGCAGCGGGCGAAGAAGTCGAAGATCATGTTTCCATTGCGGGACGGATTTTAGCGCGACGGGTTTTTGGCAAACTCGCATTCTTTAGCCTCCAAGATGAAACTGGCACAATTCAGCTCTATCTCGACAAAAAACTGATTAATGCAGGAATGCCCGATTTCGAAGGCGCATTTAATCATCTCAAAAAATTAACTGACGTCGGCGACATCATCGGCGTGAAAGGAATTATTAAGCGCACAGAAAAAGGTGAGCTATCCGTCAAAGTGAGCGAATTTGCCATGCTTACTAAATCCCTCTTGCCCCTTCCTGACAAGTGGCATGGTTTGACTGACATCGAAAAACGCTACCGTCAACGTTATGTCGATCTCATTATCAATCCCGCTGTTAGAGAGACATTTCGCTGTCGTGCAAAAATTACCGCTGCAATTCGTCGTTACTTAGAAGACAAAGATTTTCTCGAAATTGAAACCCCTGTACTCCAAGGTGAGGCTGGCGGTGCAGAAGCACGTCCATTTATTACTCACCACAACACCCTCGACATGCCGCTGTATCTTCGGATTGCAACGGAACTCCATTTAAAGCGTTTAGTCGTTGGTGGTTTTGAACGGGTATTTGAAATGGGTCGTATCTTCCGTAATGAAGGCGTTTCTACCAAGCACAATCCCGAATTTACATCGATTGAAGTTTACCAAGCCTATGGTGACTATCACGACATGATGGATTTAACGGAAGATCTCATTCGTACCCTTGCAAAGGACATTATCGGCACAGTGAAGCTTCCCTATGGTGAGGCAATTGTGGATGTTGGCTCTGCTTGGCGACGGGAAACGATGCAAAACCTAGTGAAAGATGCGACTGGTGTTGATTTTCTTGCCTTCGATGACTTTGACACTGCGGTTAAAGCTGCGGAAGATGCGGGTGTGGGCGTACCAGAGAAAGTGAATAGTATTGGTCAACTGCTTAATGAAGCCTTTGAGCAGAAAGTAGAGGAAACCTTAATTCAACCGACTTTTGTCACGGAATATCCCGTAGAAGTATCTCCCCTTGCTAAGCCTCATCGCGATAAGCCTGGTTTGACAGAGCGTTTTGAATTGTTTGTCGTGGGTCGTGAGTTGGCGAATGGTTTTTCTGAGTTAACAGATCCTATTGATCAGCGAGAAAGATTAGAAGCTCAGGCAGCGAAAAAAGCTGCTGGTGATGTGGAAGCTTGTGACGTGGATGAAGATTTTGTCACTGCTCTCGAATACGGAATGCCTCCCACAGTTGGTTTAGGTATCGGTATTGATCGCCTTGTGATGCTGCTTACCAATTCCGAAAGTATTCGTGATGTCATTGCTTTCCCATTATTGAAGACACAAAATAAGTCTCAATCTGAAGATGAGTAGAAGTCTACGGAAGAAGCTTAAGTGCTTATAGTGTGAGTTCCCTGACCCAATGCTGCATGACAGGAAAATCCTTGATTAAACAATTTCGATGTTGTGGTGATTTAGTTTGAGGAATTGTTGATCTCTGAAATACTGAAGGTCAATTTAATTTCCCCTCTGTATAAATCTCGCCAACATCATGGAATCCTCGATTCGTCCCAGCAAAGCATCGAAAGAACTATGGATTGTTTTTCTAGTCTCTAGTTCAATTTTGTTTGGTTTGAGTAGTCTACGGCATTGGCTGTTTCAGTCAGATGCCTATGATTTAGGCATTTTTGATCAAGCTATTTATTTGATTAGTCAGGGTGAATCTCCTTTCAGCACATTTATGGGTTTCCATATACTGGGGGATCATGCTGCTTGGATGCATTATTTGCTTGCCATTCCGTATATATTATTTCCTTCGGTTTATTGGCTATTTTTGATTCAAGCTTGTGCTTTGGCGGCGGGGATTTTTCCGACCTATTATTTATCGCTTGATGCTGGTTTAAGTCGATATCAGGCTCAGGCGATGATGTTTGTCTATCTGCTGTATCCAGTTATTTTTAATGCCAATCTGTTTGATTTTCATCCTGAGGTAATCGCAGTTCCGTTTTTGTTCTGGGCAATTTTGGCTGCGCGTCGTCAGCAATTATGGTTATTTCTGGGATGTTTGGTTTTCATTCTGGGCTGTAAGGCTGTTTTGTCGTTAACAGTGCTGGGATTGGGGATATGGCTTTTATTAGTGGAAAGAAAAAATCTTTATGGGGCGATCGCCATTAGTTTAGGAGTGGCCTGGTTTATTTTCTCGACTCAATGGATTATCCCGAATTTTAGTGGTGGTGAAGCTGCTGCGGTTGGGCGTTACAGCTATTTAGGGGATTCTGTTTTTGAGATTTTAAGGAATTTGATTCTGCAACCCCAACGGATTTTCTCGATTTTATTTTCTCTAAGTAATCTTGAATACTTGGTTTTATTGTTTGTGCCTGTTGCTTGGGGATGGTCTCGCTTTAGTTTTAGTGCACTAGTCGGTGCTTTTCCCGCGATGAGTTTAAATTTATTGGCCGACCATCTTGCTCAAAAGGATTTGGTACATCAATATGCGTTGCCTATTTTGCCGTTCCTGATTATTGGCTTAATCTCAAGTTTGGCAGCAGAGAAAGGTTTTTTTCAGCAGCGGAGGGCCATTATTATTTGGTCATTGATCACTTTTGCCTGTTTGGCTAAATTTACTTATTTTGGTGGGCACTATCTCTCTGCTACGGATAATCTCTGGCAAACCCACGAGGCGATCGCCCTAGTTGAAGGTAAAGGAGGAGTGTATACAGCCTCCCAAATTGCTCCCCATCTCAGTCATCGAGAAAATATTCGATTTACTCGTCAAGAGCAACCTGAAGAAACTCTCGAAACATTTGACTATATTTTGTTGAACCGTAGACATCCTGGTTGGCTGAGTGATGCAGCTTTTGTTGACCAATTAATCATGCGTGTTTCAGAAGATCAGAGTTTTGATACGATTTACCAGGAGCAAGACGTCTTCTTGTTTTCCCGAAATCGCTAGGGTTTAGGTGTAGTTCGGTTTCAAGTTCAGTAGATAACGGATAATTTTTTAGGATGAATCAACAACGTTTAGAAGAAGTTTTGGCGATCGCCCGCGAGATTGGTTGGGGGGCAGGAGATGTACTCCGTAGCTATTACAAAGGTGACATCAAAGATATTTCCGATAAAGCTGATGGCCCAGTGACCAAAGCTGATCTTGCGACCAACGACTATATCATTGAAAATTTCCATGCCAAGCTCGGCACAGAGGATTTCGCATATCTAAGTGAAGAGACTTACGATGGCGTAAAAGTTGACCATCCTTGGGTCTGGATTATTGATCCCCTTGATGGCACCCGTGACTTTATTGACCAAACTGGTGAATACGCAGTGCATATTTGTCTCACAAATGAAGGTCGCCCCGTTATTGGTGTCGTCGTTGTTCCTGAAGCCGAAAAGCTTTATTTTGCTTTGAAAGGTAATGGTACTTTCGTGGAAACTCGTGATGGCATCGTAACTCCGATTAGAGTTTCCGAGCGTAACAAGCCTGAAGAGCTATTGCTTGTGGCAAGCCGTACCCATCGCGACCAACGGTTCCAAGATTTATTGAATCGTTTGCCCTTCAAAGACCGTAATTATGTGGGTAGTGTTGGTTGTAAGATTTCGACTATTCTCGAACAGCAATCCGACGTTTACATTTCCGTCTCTGGTAAATCGGCGGCAAAGGATTGGGATTTTGCCGCGCCAGAATTAATTCTCACGGAAGCAGGTGGTAAGTTTACCTATTTTGAAGGAGGTGAAGTGCCCTACAACCAAGGCGATGTGAAAAAGTGGGGTGGCATTATGGCGTCGAATGGTCACTGCCATGAAGATCTTTGCCAGATGTCGATTGAGATTCTTAAAGAAATTGACGAAGCGTAAATCGCGCGATTCATCAAGATAGAGATTATTTCACTAGGATTATGGCGTATTAGTCATAATCTTTTTTTGACATATAGCAGTGACTGGATAGTTTTATGGCAATGGATACAAAGCTTAAGACGTAGTTATTACTGCACCCTGAGCCCTATTCCTTACTATAATTGCGTACCTATCCGACGATCGCCTCTAAGCCGCTATAGGTTTGGAATAACCACATGTCTTCTTTTTGACGGCGGAAACATTCCACTAAATATGTGTCGGAGTTGATAAGGATGTATTCTTGCAGACTCGGGATACTGCGATAAAACCCAAATTTTGCGCCACGATCAAAGGATGCGGTTGATGGTGATAGGACTTCTACAATTACCTTCGGGAAATCTGTATAAGTATTTGTTGGTTGGTCTCGTTCGTCGCAAGTGACTAAAAGATCTGGGTAAAAGAATTTTCGACCCTCATTAAGTCTGACCTTCATATCTGCAAAATAGGTACGACATCCAGAATTGCCGAGTTTACCGCGCAACAGAATGTAGAGGTTTCCACTGATGATGTTATGAAAGCCTCCAGTGCCAGCCATCGAATAAATTTCACCATCGATATATTCATGTTTAATATCGCTGGTCTTTTCAAACTCTAGATATTCCTCAGGGGTCATTTGAGGGTGTTCGGTTAGGGCAATCATGGTTTTCTCGCACAACACATACCGCTTTTATATTTTACGTAGGATGCGTGGAGACGGTGGTAAAACCATGCATTTAACCAATCATTTCTCATCCGTCGTAACGCATCTTTTTGGGATCATTTTTATGGGGCTTGTTTATTGATGGGTTTTGCTCGATGTGAAATTATTGGTTTGTGTCATGTTGTTATTGCTCGCGCCACCCATCCTACGGCAAATTTTTTGTTGTTCGTGCCACCCGTTCCATGAAATGTAATGTGAAAAGATGACGGATTATCGACGGGTAAAGTTGGAAGGTGGTACATATTTCATCACGCAGGTCACCTATCAGCGGCAATCTTGGTTATGTGATGATTTACCGCGGCAAGTATTGCGACAGGCGATTCAATCTGTGCGGCAAGATTATCCGTTTGGTATTGAAGGGTTTGTGTTGTTGCCCGACCATTTTCATTTGTTGATGAGTTTGCCGGAAGGGGACAATGATTTTTCGGGGCGGATGAGGCGCATCAAAGGTTTTGTGACCCGCAGGATCGGACATTTGCCACAATTTCAGCATGAGCCAAATTTATCGCGGGAGAAGCGGGGCGAGAAATATGTTTGGCAGCGGCGATTTTGGGAGCATTACATTCGGGATGAGCGGGATTTTATGAATCATTTGAATTACATTCATTTCAACCCCGTCAAGCATCAATTGTGTGAGAAGCCCGAAGATTGGAAATTTTCGTCAATCCACCGCCGTAGGATGCGTGGAGACGGCAAAAATAAAAATATCTCCACCGAAAAATCCCATTCCGTCGTAACGCATCTTTTTCGAGGTAGAGAATAAACCGTAGGATGCGTGGAGACGGCAAAAATAAAAATATCTCCACCGAAAAATCCCATTCCGTCGTAACGCATCTTTTTCGAGGTAGAGAATAAACCGTAGGATGCGTGGAGACGGCAAAAATAAAAATATCTCCACCGAAAAATCATGTTCCGTCGTAACGCATCGTTTTGGAGATCGATATCAAAATCAAAAAAGAGATGGTTGCGCTCGATGATGATTTTTCGGATATTAAATTCAAAAAAAGATGGGTTGCGCTCGATGATGATTTTTTGGTGAGGGTAATAATTTATTTACTCGCTCCACCCATCCTACAAGTGTGTTACAAAAAACGGCGGAGGGCAAGAGTGCAAAGAGGGCAATCACTGGGGGGAAACAGCAACCCGAAAGCCGTCGTCGCTGAGCCTGAAGTCGCGGTTACACCTGATGCGAGACGCAGAACGACAGTAAGTAGGAGAGTAGTTCCAAGAACCGCCGCGCAGAATTTTAATGTCATTGGGTGGTTCATCAACCCATGCGTTGCCATTAGTTGGCGCATCTTGGTAACTAGCATGATAATCATCCTGACACCACTCCCAGAGATTGCCATGCATATCTTGTAAGCCCCACCTATTCGGCGGAAATTTACCTTTTGGGGTTGTCATTCTATTCATCCCTTGATGATAGTAGTTGGCAACTTCTGGACTTAAAGTTTCTCCAAAGTAAAAAGGCGTCGTTGTTCCAGCGCGGCAAGCATACTCCCACTCCGCCTCACTAGGCAGTCGATATTGTAATTTCAAGCCACTTTCTCTCTTATTGCTGATCTCCGTTAACTTCTCGCAAAATTTCTGAGTATCATCCCACGAAATGTCAGCAACTGGATATTGACCTGTTTCATTGAAATTCTCGACAGAACCCTCTCCCATTACAGCTTCATATTGAGCCTGTGTAACGAGGAACTTACCAAAGTAAAAGTCTTTTTCTATCGCGACAGAATGTTGGGGTGACTCGTTATTATTTCGGTCTTTCTCACTTTCCGATGCCCCCATGTCAAATTCCCCTTTGGGGATCCGCACCATTTCTAGCTTGACCCCACCTCTAAGGCTTTCTACCAATTGCCATACTCTGGTATGAATCTGCTTAACAATCTGACCCCGCTCATCTAACTGAACCGTCTTAAAATCAAACGCCTGTTCCCTTGCCCTTACCTTACTATCAATTTCATCTCGTGGGTCATATGGAGGCACTTCAGTCGATAGTGGCGCAGGAGGAGGAGCTTCAGTCGTTGGAGGTGGTTCAGATGATGGTGGTGGTTCAGATGATGTTGGTGGTTCAGAAGATGGTGGTGGCGGTGGTGGGCTTTGTGGCGGCTTCGATTTACTCATTATCTTGCTTCTCTCATGATGTACAGACGAAAAACATTTCACCTGTGATGCTAACGCAGCTCACTTATCGAAGAATTTATGTAAACAAGAAATTTACTGTTTGGCTCGCCTCCAAACCAGCAAGCACCCAAACATGGTTACATAACCGATCGAGAACCCACCCCTAACCTCTACAAGGAGGGGAACTATCAAGACTCAAGCGATATCTATTGTTTAACGATCGCCCCAAAATCAGCGAGGACACGGGCATGATTACGAAGTAAACCGAGGAGATTTAGACGATTCGTTTTAATAGCAGGGTCTTCGGCCATCACGAGGACGCTGTCTTCCCCATCAAAGAATCGCTCAACCGTTGGCGCTAGTTCCGTTAAACCATCCACAAGTTTTTGATAGTTGCGTTCCGCTTGGGCTGCTTCGGTGGTGGGAACAAGTTTCACGAGGCCATCGTAAAGTTCCTGCTCAGATTTCTGCTCGAATTTATCGGGATTGACGAGACCTTCAGGATTCAAGCTGGTGGTATCAAGATCGCCTTTTTTCGCTAACTTTGCCGAACGATTAACCGTGGGATAGATTTTTTCCAGTTGCCCATCGTTACGGATACTCTGCAAATAATTCGCGCGATCGCCGACATCGAGGAGGTCGGTTAAAGCGCGTTCGGTGTACTCAGAGTCACCACCCAACACCGCATTGACCAAATCATAATCAATGCCTTTTTCATCTTGAAGCAGGGTTTGAATGCGTTGAATGAAAAACTTTTGGAGATTATCGAGGGGAGATTCTTTATCCGAGTGAGCCGTAACAAATGCCTTTGCACCCTGGGCTAGCAAATCTGCCAAGTTAATCCCAAGTTGCGCTTCCCAAGTGACATTAACAATGGCATTCGCTGCCCGGCGTAGCGCAAAAGGATCAGAGGAACCCGTCGGCAACATCCCCAACCCGAAAATACTAACTAAGGTATCGAGGCGATCGCCCATACCAACGACTTGACCCGTTAGGGTTTGGGGCATAATATCATCTGCGCCACGGGGAAGATAATGCTCGAAAATACCTTCGGCAACTTCTTTCGATTCACCGCTGACCACCGCATATTTCTGACCCATAATCCCTTGCAACTCAGGGAATTCGTAGACCATCTGCGTCATTAAATCTGCCTTACATAACATCGCAGTGCTGGCGATCGCCTCTTTCTCGGCATCAGAACAATCAAGTTGCTCGGCAATTTGCTGGGACATCTCCATAATGCGGTCTACTTTTTCGCGCATTGTGCCCAATTCCTTCTGGAAGGTCATGGTTTCGAGTTGCGGTAGATAAGTATCGAGATGCTCGTCACAGTCAGCTTTATAGAAAAATTGACCATCCGCCAAACGTGCCCGAATCACTCGCTCATTACCCGCTGCAATGATGTCTGCTTTTGTCGGGTCGCCATTGGAAATCGTGATAAATTTCGGCAACAACTCATCGGGATTTTCCTTACTATTCACCGCGAAGTAACGTTGGTGGGTCACCATCACCGTCGTAATCACTTCCACTGGCAACTCTAAAAATTCTTCCTCGACATTACCGACAACCGCCGTGGGATATTCCACTAGGTTAATCACTTCATCCAACAAATCTTCGGGAATGTCTGCGTCACCATTAATACCTGCCGCAGCTTCGGCGATCGCCTGCTCGATGGTTGCACGACGCTTATCAGAATCAACCTCTACAAACGCATCCCGCAACTTCGCCTGATAATTTTCAGCGGTATCGATAATCACCTCATCTTTGCAGAGAACGCGATGACCACGAGATTGGCGACCCGAGGTTAAGGTGTCAGAACCAATAGTGATTTCGAGAGGCAAAATCTCGTCATCCCAGAGAGAAATCAACCAACGCCAAGGACGAGGGAAACGCAAATCACCATCCGCCCACCGCATAAAGCGACGACCTTCCAGCGCCGTAAACCAACCCAAAACTAATTCTTGAATAATGCCCTTCGTTTCACGACCGAGAGTTGTTTTTTGTACAAAGACAAAATCGCCTTTTTTTGTCGGGCGAACTTCTAAATCCTCAACCGCAACTCCTTGTTTCCGCGCAAAACCTTCCGCTGCTTTAGTGGGTTGGCCATCCCTAAATGCTGCCGATGCCGGAGGCCCTTTAATCTCCTCTTCGCGATCCGCTTGCTTTTCCGCTAAGCCTTTCAATAGAACCGCCAAACGACGAGGCGTACCATAAACCTCAATAGATTCTGGAGTCAGAAACTGCTCACCCAAACTCTCCGAAACGCGAGTCTGTAATTGGGCGATCGCCGAAGCGACAAAATCAGCAGGTAGTTCTTCTGTACCAACTTCAATGAGGTAAGTTGCCATGGGAAAGGACAAAGGACAATAAATTAACTTTGCTAGTTTACCTTGAACCTCTCTTCAAACCACAACAAGATCCAAAGGCAAGGCAGAAATCAGCGATGACTCTAAAGGTTTGTGGGCACTAGCAACTGTAGTCACGAGCGTCATTGGCTCAACTGGAAAAACTAAAAATCTCCAATTCTAGTAAAAGTATTTAGCCTACTCAGAAATTGCATGCACCAAGCTCGCATACCAGCAATATTTAGTGACCTGTAAAATCCGCAAAATCTCATCTCCCATCATTACTTTCCCTAAGCTTTCAGCTTGCTAATTTCGAGTGATCACCAAGCGATTAAAGCAATCTTTCTGGAATAATTATTAGAGAGACAAACACCATAGTATATCCCCAAAATATCACCGACAAAAAAACAATCAAAATTCCTATTTTTGCCACAAAATACGCCATCTTAAAATTTTAAAAAAAATTGTTTTTTTATGGCTTTAAATGAAGGCAATAAGTCTGCAAAATTGTTATAATAGTAGAGAGCTAAATGGCCTAGATTGTTCACTCTAAAAGATAACCATGCTTAAGACGAACTACGATTTTGATCGAGTCATTTTACCGGCTGGTGCCGCTGCAAAAAATAACCTACTGCTTAAATTCCAGGTTGATATCCCCCAAACGCCTCGTCGGGATCTAAATCTTTCCCTAGCGATTGATCGCTCTGGTTCAATGGCTGGAAACCGCTTACGATTTGCTCTCCAAGCAGCTGAGGCTGTGGTCGACCAAATGGGGCCAAACGATACCTTGTCGTTGGTTGTATATGACGACATGGTGGATACCGTTATTCCCCCGCAGGCTGTCACTGATAAAGCATTGCTGAAGAAAGCAATCCGTAGTATTCAAGTTGGTGGACTCACTAATTTATCTGGAGGATGGTTGAAAAGCTGTGAACATGTAAAGGCAGAATTTGATCCACAAAAAATCAATCGTGTGTTGTTACTAACTGACGGTTTAGCGAATGTTGGTATTTGTGATCCTCAGATTTTAACTAATACTGCAAAACAAAAAGCGGAAGAAGGAATTGTTACCACAACATTGGGCTTTGGACAGGGTTTTAATGAAGACCTATTGATTGGTATGGCGCGAGTTGCTGGTGGGAATTTTTACTTCATTCAAAGTATTGATGATGCGACCGATGTTTTTGGTATTGAACTAGCTAGTTTGAGAGCAGTTGTTGGCCAAAATTTGGTTACAACTCTAGAGCTAGCCCCTGAGGTTGAGTTAGCTGAAACGCTTAGTTTGGCGCAGGTAAGTCAAAACAATGCGGGACAGTCTGTGATTAGTTTGGGAGAACTTTATGAGGGAGAGGATAAGCTTTTAGGATTGAGCTTGAATTTGCCCGCGGCATCGGTGGGAGAGTTGCCTGTGATGACAGTTCACTATAGTGCTGATGTGGTGAAGAGCGATCGCATTGAGCCTATTTCCGGCACGGTGGATGTGGTGGCTAAGATTGGCACTGTGGAAGAAGCGGCGGCGGCATCCTCCAGTCATATCTTGTTGGAGATTAGCCATTTGACCATCGCCAAAACCAAAGAAACAGCGCTGGCTCTGGCAGAACAAGGGCAACATCCAGAAGGAGAACGAATCCTGCGGGAATTGGTTCAACAGCTGAAGGATCAAGGGCTAGATGAGAATTTTGAAATTGCTGAGGAAATTGAGCAGTTAGAGTATTTCGGCGATTGCATCGCTCAAAAAGCCCTAGGCAATGCCAGCCGTAAGGAGATGCGGGATCAGACCTATCAAACCCTGAGCCGAAATCGTCGTGATTTGGTGGGTCGTGGTGTCACTGCCGGGGATGAAATATTTGCTATGACGGTGGTCAATGAGCTTGGTGATGGTATCGAATTGCACTGTATTCGCGAAGAGGGCAAATTACGCATTAAAGTGCTATCCGAGGGTTACGACACCGATAAAAATATCCAGTTTCCCCGAGCGATTCGCGCTGAAGGCGCTCGCTATGTGGTGGAAGGACTAGAGTTGTCGAAGAATGGGACGTTTTATCGGTTACAAGGGACGATTACACGTTTCGTGAAAGCAGGGGAAGTGGATCGGTTTGCCCGGCGATCGCCTTCTAGTCCAGCTAAAGCTCGCAAAGCATCGAGAGGTCCAGCCAATGCTGCAGCTCTTCCTGTTACAGATGCGGTTGGTGATGGTGTGTTGGTGCAATGTGTGAAGGCAGGTCGAAAAGTACGGGCGCGAGTGGTTGCCGATGGTTACGAGCCAAATTGGAATATGCGCTTTCCGCGATCAGTACGAGAGGAAGGCATGATGTACGTGGTCGAGGAAGTCCGCACAGGCCCCGACGGAAAGTCCTATATCGCTTGCGGTGAAATCAAGCGGTTTGAGCAGGCTATTTAATTGCACACTTTAATTGGGTGATCCGAGGCGATCGCCCTTCTGAATCTACGAAGTTATCTCAGTTATGCCGTTGCCGTTGGGCTAACGTTTCCATTTTCTAAACCCCAAGCATCTCGATAAATCCTGCTGCTAATTTGAAAGTAATCGATAGAGGAATAAAGGTTATGGGTTATTTTCTTGGCAGTTTCGGGCAAAAAAAATTAGGCGATCGCCAAGTTGCATTACTGTTGGCATTATTTCTAGCGGGCGGGCAAATCTTAGCGGGTTGTTCGAGTGGCCCTCAAAATGAAACAGTTGGGCGATCGCCTATGGCAGAGGGTGACCAAGCGACGGAATTAGCAGAAGAAGCACCAATGCCAACAGCGGCAGCCCCAGCAGAAAGGGAAATGCAACCCCCTAGCGAACCCTTTCAGGGTGAAGATCTCAGCCAAGAAGATTACAATCTCATCGAAGATAATCCGTTTTTCCTCGCCCAAACTGACCCACTGTCTACCTTTGCGATCGATGTAGATACCGCAGCCTATAGCAATGTGCGTCGTTTTCTTAATGATGGAATGTTGCCGCCACCTGACGCTGTGCGCATCGAAGAGTTAATCAACTATTTCAGTTACGACTATGCCGAACCCACCGATGGCAAACCCTTTGCGATTAATACCGAAGTGGCAACTGCACCTTGGCAACCAGAACATCGTCTTGTGCGCATTGGACTTCAGGGTCAAAAATTAGCCAGCGAAGAATTACCACCAAATAATTTAGTCTTTTTGTTTGATGTGTCGGGTTCAATGAATGACGCTGACAAATTGCCATTGCTGAAATCGGGTTTCCGGTTGCTTATCAATGAATTGCGGCCAGAAGATCGTATCTCAATCGTGGTTTATGCTGGAGCCGCAGGATTAGTTTTACCACCGACATCCGGGGCAGAAAAAGAAACAATTTTGGCAGCCCTCGAAAGCTTGGAAGCTGGTGGCTCAACGGCTGGTGGTGAAGGAATTGAATTGGCCTATCAGCAAGCAGCAGACAGTTTCATCGAGAATGGTAATAATCGCGTAATTTTGGCGACCGATGGCGATTTCAATGTCGGCATGTCTAGCGATTCAGAACTCGTTCGGTTAATTGAAGAGAAGCGAGAACAGGATATTTTCCTAACGGTTTTGGGATTTGGATCGGGTAATCTCAAGGATGCAAAGATGGAACAACTCGCCAATAACGGTAATGGTAATTACGCATATATCGATAGCATTCTCGAAGCGAAAAAAGTCCTTGTGACCGAGATGGGTGGCACTCTGGTGACCCTCGCTAAGGATGTCAAGATTCAGGTGGAGTTTAACCCCAACTTGGTGCAAGCTTATCGATTGATCGGCTATGAAAATCGTTTATTGGCAGCGCAAGACTTCAATGACGACACAAAAGATGCAGGAGAACTAGGCGCAGGCCACCAGGTCACAGCGCTCTATGAGGTCGTTCCGGTTGGTGCAGAATCACCTATCGATTTGCCGCAGGTTGATGAATTGAAATATCAAGAAAATACAACCACCACATCTGATTTCAGTGATGAGCTAATGCAACTCAAATTACGTTATAAGCAGCCCACTGGTGATACGTCTGAATTGATTACACAGGCGATCGCCAACCAAATCATTCCATGGCGTGGTACTTCAGAAGATTTCCAATTTGCGGCGGCCGTGGCAGAATTTGGGATGCTATTGCGAGATTCAGAATATCGTGGCGAAAGCAATTTCGACCAAGTTATCAAACTTGCCCAAGATGCGAAAGGCGCAGATCTTGAGGGTTATCGCAGCGAATTTATCCAACTCGCAAAAACCGCTCAGGCTCTGAAGTTTTAAAGTTTTAGTTCCTGTTCCCCATTGCCTCCCTGACAAAGGGAGGTGGCGAAGCCGGAGGGATCACAATGCTAGGGATTTTCGATGATTGTCGAACCGTTTGAGTAATTTTCTCCATAATTGAAATACAAGCAATCCCGCATCCCGAAGCCCAATGGCAGATAATCCCAAATCCCCCAAGAACCTCGAAGATACCCTTACAAATTTGGTTCATAAAATCTTGGTGGTGGGAAGCTTTAGGGCGGTGGGACTTTAGCTTTAATTGACTATCTAAAGATGAAGCTGATGTCCCAAAAGCATTACTCAAACTAGCGATCGCCTGCCCAATATTTACTCAATTCCCGCTGATCTTACTTGATGCATGGATGCGGGCATTCAAAGACTTGTATCTTTTCAGCGCCAGCCGCAAAAAATAAATTTACAACGGAGGCAAAGGTTCCGTCGGTAAAGTTCTAGGACTGTGGCTAATGGCGAAAATCAAAATCAATCAAAACCTATTGCGCAAACTAAAAATGAAAACGCCGTTAGAAAACGCGAATCGGCGGAATTTGTTGAATGTCATGGGGGCGATCGCCGCTTTGACCATTACGGCAGTTGTTGCACCAGTTTCGGTGAAGGCTGTGTCGGCTCAGGATGCAGCACAACAGCAATTAGCCAGCATAGAAATTGAATATACAACGATAGAAAATGCAGTCGACGTGACCTTTAGCCCTGATGGAAAGACCATAGCCTCTATAGGTAGTTATGACAGTGTCGGGACAGTGAAATTGTGGAATTTGCGAGGAGAAGCACTGCAAACCCTTGACCATGGCAGCCCTATTTCTATCTCTGAGGTAATGTTTAGTCCCGATGGGAAGACCCTCGCCTCTGTTGATTATGACGGAAAAATAAAATTGTGGAACCTACAGGGAGAAGAACTGACAACCCTTGACCATGGCAATGGCAGTCTTGTCCAGCAGGTTGTGTTTAGCGCTGATGGGCAAACCATAGCCTCTGTTGGTTATGACGGAAAAGCGAAATTGTGGAACCTACAAGGTAAAGAACTGACAACCCTTCGCCATGCCTGGCATATGGTATCTAGTGTCAATGGGGAGACCCTTGCCACTGGCGGCAAAGACGGAAAAGTAAAATTGTGGAACTTACAGGGAGAAGAACTGCAAACCCTTGACCATGGCAGCTATGTCTGGCAGGTGGTGTTTAGTCCTGATGGGGAGACCCTTGCCACTGGCGGCAAAGACGGAAAAGTAAAATTGTGGAACTTGCAGGGAGAAGAACTGAAAACCCTTGACCATGGCGATGTCTTTGATGTGGTATTTAGTCCCGATGGGAAAACCCTCGCCTCCCTTGGTCGTGACAACGGCGGCGGGACAGTGAAATTGTGGAATTTGCAAGGGGAAGAACTGCAAACCCTTGACCATGGCAGTTCTGTCGCCAAGGTGGTATTTAGTCCCAATGGGGAGACCCTCATCTCTCTTAGTGACGGAAAAGCGCAACTGTGGAACCGACAAGGGGAAAAACAAAAAATCCTTGACCATGGCAGTTATGTCATTGATGTGGTGCTTAGTGGCGATGGGGAAACCTTTGCCTCTTATGGTGAGGACGGGAAAGTAAAATTGTGGAACTTGCAAGGAGAAGAACTGCAAACCCTTGACCATGGCAGTTTTATCTGATCAGTAGTGTTTAGTCCTGATGGGAAGACCCTGATCTCTGTTAGTTTTGATGACGGGCAAGCGAAATTGTGGAACTTACAGGGGGAAAGAGCGGCAAACCCTTGAGCATGATGGTGGCGCTATAAATTAGGCAGTGTCCAATAGCGATGAGAAAATGCAATTGTCAAATTTGGATTTAGACAATCTGCTGAGTCAGAGCTGTAAATGGGTGCAAAACCATCTTGTGACCCATCCCCAAGACCTCAAAGAAATCACTCTTTTTCAAACGCCGGATTAACTCGCTAAGCTGTCTAGGTATCTACTTTCTGAAGGGGATGAAGCGGCTGGTAAAAATCAACGGGATTTAAGTTTCACCTTGCAGATGACTCCCTTATTTCAAGATTTTGTAGCCAAAGATTATTACAATACAAAATCTTGAACGCTTATCAGCAATCCTAATGGCAGTCACTTACCCCCGCAGCAAAAAGAAACGGGCATTAGCTGTCCTCGAAATGCTCCATGAACTCTATCCAGACACGACTTGCAGCCTAGACTATGAGACGCCAGTCCAGTTGATGGTTGCAACCATTTTGTCTGCCCAATGCACTGACGAGCGCGTCAACAAAGTTACCCCTTCACTCTTCGCCAGATTTCCTGACGCCCCAGCCTTTGCTGGTGCAAATATTGAAGAATTAGAACAACTTGTCCGTTCAACAGGCTTTTATCGCAACAAATCAAAAAACATCAAAGCGGCCTGTGAGCGCATTATGTCTCAGTATGGTGGCGATGTACCTCAGAGCATGGAAGAACTTTTAACCTTGGCAGGTGTAGCGAGAAAAACAGCCAACGTTGTTCTAGCCCATGCCTTTGGGATTATTTCCGGTGTAACAGTAGATACCCATGTAAAGCGGCTAACAAATCGCTTGCGCCTTACCAAATCAGACAACCCAATCCAAATCGAGCGGGATCTCATGAAGCTTTTGCCCCAGCCAGAATGGGAAAATTGGTCGATCCGGATTATCTACCATGGACGCGCAGTCTGTAACGCAAGAAAGCCTCAGTGCGAACATTGTGCGATCGCCCACCTCTGTCCCTCAGCGGGAAAAGTTTAGAGACCTTAGGCGAGGAAACGGCTAGGAACGAGCTGAATGCGGCCAGCATCCATTTCCGACATTAATAGCTCCAGGGCTTCATAATCAACATCGGACACATGACCCTGACGAGTCAGTTCTGAATTGATGGCATTTTCGATTTCGGGAGTCATCTGCTTGATAAAAAGAGCCTTCTCAACCAAACGACGAATTGCAAATGGAGTGTTCATAATAATAAAGATGGAACAGTACCTAACTATTTAGAGACCTGCACTATTATTTTTGTTCCTTACTACTGTTTATTGGGTGATTACACCGCATTTCTATTGTGATTAAGATCACGACCCTGATTCTTATCTCAACTTCATTTTAGACGTTCAATTTTTTTTTAGACGATTCACACTTTTTGAGCTTCATAAAACTGTAAAAAAGCATACAAAGTGCAAATAAAATAACTAGACCTTCACGAACCATCCCTTGGTGTTCAGATTTTATTATGAGCCAGATTACAGTGATAGCAATAGTACATACTGGGATTCTAATCTTTTTAAAGATTGTATAAATACTTCGAAAAAAAAGGCCTCCAAGCTTTACTTAATGTTCTTATTCAGAGCTGATTTTTCGCTAAATCCTTGGATAAGATGATTGCAAGGGGAAACCCACATGGAGAATATAAGCACAATGACTTCTTACCAAAACTTGAAAACGATTTGTCCAGAAACGCCTTTGACTGCTGCTAATGCTACTGAGTTTAGTGAATTATTAACTACAGCAATCAGAGAAGATGGCTTTAACAAAATCTTAATCAATTTAAAAGAAGTTAAATTAGTTGATAGTGCGGCTGTTGTTGCTCTCGTTAAAGCAAATCGTCTCGCTAAATCTCAAGGAAAAGAATTTGGTTTGTGTTTCGCGAATACTCAGGTTCGGATGATTCTAGAGCTCACTCAGCTCGACCGTTTTGTCCAAGTTTACGAAGATGAGGCAGATTTCTTGGGTCATCGCTACGAATTGATGGCTGCATAGAGTTTATTGCTTAGAAAGCTTTGCCTATATCTTCATAGGTCTCCGCTATAATTGAGGACTGATAAATTTCCTTTATTTGGCGGAGATCTTTTTTGTGGTAGTTGCTGTTTCTCGTCCCAAACCAGCTGATTACGAAGCGTTAATCACAACGGATGTCTTTAAGCCAGCCCGTTATCTGGGGAATGAGTTGGGTGCAGTCCACAAGCCTTGGGATAAAGCCGTCATTCGATGGGTGCTGACTTACCCAGAGATTTACGAGGTTGGCTCCTCAAATCTTGGTCACATATTGCTCTACAACGTGATCAATGCTCAGCCTCGCCAACTCTGCGATCGCACCTATCTTCCTTCTGCTGATCTCGCAGAAAAATTAAAAGAAAAAGATTATCCATTATTTGCCCTAGAGTCACGGCGATCGCTGCAAGAATTTGACATTTTAGGTTTTAGTTTGAGTTATGAGCTCGGGGCAACCAATATCCTCGAAATGTTATCTCTAGCTCAGATTCCTTTGACCTGGCAGGAACGAAAAGATGGTGATTATCCTTTCATTTTTGCGGGGGGACAAACAGCAACATCTAACCCTGAACCCTATGCAGACTTTTTTGATTTTGTCGTGCTTGGTGATGGCGAAGAACTATTACCAGAAGTTGGCTTTATTCTCGAAGAAGCGAAAGCTAACGGCTTAAGCAAAGAGGAAACACTACTAGATTTGGCACAAGTCCCAGGTGTTTATGTGCCATGTTTTTATGAAATGGCGGAAGCTGATGGCTCAGTGCATCCGATTCGTGACGATGTACCTAGGCGGATTTTACGACGGGTTGCCACACCGATCCCTGCGTATTCCATTGGTCTCGTGCCTTTTGTTGAAACGGTTCACGATCGCCTCACGGTAGAAATCCGTCGAGGTTGCACGCGGGGCTGTCGTTTTTGTCAGCCAGGAATGTTAACGCGACCTGCCACTGACGTAGAACCAGAAAAGGTAGTAGATGCTATCGAAAAAGGCATGCGGGCAACAGGTTATAACGAGTTTTCACTCCTTTCGCTAAGTTGTTCTGATTATTTGGCGTTGCCTGCGGTAGGCATTGAAATCCGAAATCGTCTTAAGGATGAAAATGTCTCGTTATCACTGCCGAGTCAGCGAGTAGATCGCTTCGATGAAAATATTGCCAATGTCGTTGGTGGCACGCGGAAAGCAAGTCTAACCTTTGCGCCGGAAGCTGGAACCCAACGGATGCGGGATGTCATCAATAAAGGTCTGACGAATGAGGAGTTGCTGCGCGGGATTCAAACAGCAGTAAAAGAAGGCTGGAATAAGGTCAAACTTTACTTCATGATTGGTCTACCCGGCGAAACAGATATTGATGTGTTAGGCATTGCGGAAACATTGCGTTGGTTGCGGCAAGAATGTGCGCATCTCAGTAATAAGCGCCTAAATTTCAATATCACTATTTCTAATTTCACGCCCAAACCACATACACCTTTCCAATGGCATTCTGTTTCGAGCACAGAATTCCAACGTAAACGAGCCCTCCTTGAACCAGAAATGCGTAAGATTAAGGGTCTCAAAGTTAATTACACTGACTACCGAATCTCGGCAATGGAAGATTTTGTCGGGCGGGGCGATCGCCGTCTATCAAAAGTTGTCCATCGGGCATGGGAACTTGGTGCAGGGATGGACTCCTGGTGGGAAAATCTCGATAAAGCCTATGGGGCATGGGAACAAGCGATCGCCGAATCAAACCTCACATGGAAATATCGCAAAGTTGAAAGTGGCGAATGGAATATTTTCGAGAATTTCGACGATAAAGATCCTCTAGATGCACCATTGCCTTGGGATCACATCAATACAGGTATCGACAAGCAATGGCTCAAGGATGATTTACATCGGGCGCTAGAGGCAGCAACAATTCCGGATTGCGCTTTTGATGGTTGTTCCCACTGTGGCATTTGCGGCACAGATTTTGGTCACAACATTGTTTATCAACCTCCAGAAATCCCGGAATTTGTTGGTGGCTTCCAAAAAGATCAGCCTCGTCTCCAACGATTTCGAGTATGGTTCGGGAAAAAAGGCGATATGCGTTTAGTGAGTCACCTTGATTTGGTGCGTCTCTTTGATCGCGTCGTCCGTCGAGCATCATTGCCTGTTGCTTATACCAATGGCTTCCACCCAAGTCCCAGAATTTCTATCGCCAACGCTCTGACTCTTGGCGCTACTAGTGAAGGGGAAATTATTGATTTTGAATTAAAAGAAATTCTCGATCTAAATGATTTTCGACAACGCTTAGTAGAGCAATTACCAGTCGATATTCCAGTACTTAAGGTTGAGGAAGTGCCCGTCAAATCCAAGGCTGCCACACAATTACTCACAGAAGCGGAATATTTGATCAATGTCAAAACTGATAAGGTGATCGCCACTGAAACTTGGGAGAGTTGGATTCAGCAGGTACAGGATGCAACAGAAATTCTTTTCGAGAAAAAATCGAAGAAAGGTAAAATTCGGCAAATTAATTTGTGCGATCGCCTCACGGCCATTACTCTCAAACAAGTATTAGAAGGTAACCAAGTGCAAATTCGCTACCGAGGTAGCTGCCGAAATGATGGCACATTGCTCCATGCTGAACATGTCGTTTATATGCTGAATCAAATTACCGAGGCAGAAATCCAATTGACTCAGACTCACCGTCTCCAGATGATTTTGGCGGAGTAATCAGAACAAGTCACCATCCTGGGAAATATTGAGAAGAAAGGCTTTCAATAGGCTTCATGCCATATGTTGGAAGCACCCTCCTCCTTGCAGATCCTCTAAAAAAATCTTCTAAAATGCCGAGTTTAAGAGTATAAAAATATCAGGAAAAGAGAATAATGGCTCTGAGCATTGCACCAGAAAATTAATGCATGAGAGATAAAACACACAACGAAACAACATCAATATTCACTTTGGTAGCAGCGATATATTTTTTTTAGTCGAGGCATTATTCAATCTATTGATGCAAAAAAAACTCACTTGTCAAAACAGACATTAATAACGGTAGTCTGTTTCCGTTTGCGTCTGCGGATAAGCCAGCTCAAAATTCGAGGGATCACGCAGAAAACGGAAAGCCTCATCCTCTAGACGATGGATTTTGTACGCCTCTAATGAACCTGTATGGCGCAAGCAAGCAATGTAACCATCCATGTAGTTACGTATATCTTCATAACGATTGCCCCGCCGCCATAGCTCTACCATGGCATCAGTCAAACGTTGGTAGTAACGAATTGTCAGGCTGTCTTGAAGCATAGATCGAAAGGAAAACGGCTATTAAAGCAGCAATAGTTTTGAGGTCTAAAAATTGGGCTCAAAAAATGATTTAATCTTGCCTTTACGCTTTATTTTACCGATTTTTGTCGATTAAAGGGAGATTTTTTGATGTTTGATGGTGAAGATATCCCCCAAGAATAAATACTTATCTATGTAGTCGGGCATTTACAGAATATCTATATCTTTGCAATTGAAGGATGCAAAAATAGTGAGTCTGAACCAATGCTTCAACAAATAAAGAATCGCCTAAGCTAGCAATATTTATGTTATGGAAAGTTATTTGTTTAAAAGTTCATGCAACAATAAATGTTGAGAATAACACCGATAGTGACATCCACATTGATTGTCATTTATGTAATGAACAAAATATAAAACACAGCAAATTCATCCCAGAATCATCTTAAGTTCTCATTAAGATAACCTTCTGAGATATAAGCATTTACTAACAAGTTTATGTCTTAATGTTTCAAGTCAAAAGCAACATAACATATCGCTCACTAGGCTTATGTCAACTCAGAATAAGCTGGTTTGTCAGGGGACTTTTTCACAATAGGCACTTTTGGTAGCTCTAGAGTGAAGGAATGCTCTAATGCAGCGAGTGGTTGGATTTCTTCTGTTGCACTCTCGAAAGCTGCGATCGCCAGAGGACAAGCGCTCCAGGCGGGATCAGTGAATGTCCCAAATTGCTCACAAATGCCACCCCTTCTGCCTTCTGTACGGAAATGACTACAATTTTTGCAAGAGGAAATAGAGCAGGATTGGCTATTCATTACGGTGGCTGGAGCTAAAGGGAAATATTGATCGGAGCTTTTATGTGTGTTTATTATGACTTGTGTAAGATTTGCTACAAAGCGGACTCAAAACCATAGGCAATAGCCTATATGGAGCATTTCAAACATTGTCTTTATTCAGCTTTTTTTTATATTCTCCATTGCGTTATGTAAACAAGTAGATACGTTTTTTGTTTTGATGTAATCAGTGGAGATTTTGACGAAAAAAACAGCTGTTTATATTCGGGATCAATTCTAACAAGTTTTTCTGGGGTCAAAGAGTTCCTCAGGATAACTTCATTTAATAGATCAAACTACTTAAGTAACAGGCACAAATAAGTTGTTTGGAAGTTTTTTGATACGGATCAGTTAGGTCAATTTTTTTCTATTGAAATCTTGATGGTCGGTAATCACTAAAGTTCGTTAGGGACAATTCCGGTGCCATTCTTGGGCTACACAGCAACGGCAAACTTTCCAGCGTTCAAGTTCACCGCTAGGAGTAGGTGCTTGGCACTTTGGGCATAGGGGTTGGTTTTTGAATTGTTGCTGTCGCTGTTCAAGCCATGATCGAACAGCATTACTCGGAGATTGAGTATTTCGACGACTTCGTTTAGGAGAGGGAGAGTCAGTGCGGCTCGGATGCAGTAGGTCAGGATCAGCCAAGGGAGAATATGCTGGCTTTTGATGCCAGTGGGCTGTGGTGAAGCGAATATCTTCGAGGGTTTGGCTGGGTTTGAGTTTGGTATTGAGCTTGGTGCAGATATTGATGCGCTGGAGGGTGAGGTGCTGTGACCAAGTGTTATTGCTGGTAGAAACAATGAGGATTTTATTCTGGATGCTGTGGGGACGGCTATTGAGGATTGTTTTGGTGGGGAGTTGCTGTTGCCAAAGGGTTGTAAGGGTTTGGAAATGTTGTTGATGTTCCCATGCTTTTTGGTGCATGAGATGTTGCAAGACTGACTCTAGGGGCCTGAGGGTCATAGTGATCGCCGCATAACTAGATAAGAAAAAGATGACTCAGCAAATTCCGCAAAAATGCGGTTTTCATCAGGTCAAAGCTGGAAGTGCGCGGTAAGATATCAGAAATTTTGGCATCTGATCACGATGGCACAATCTTCGCCGAATTCTCGCGCCCACAAAAAAACGTTAGATGTAAAAACGCGCATCGCTCTCAGTTATTATGGCGTGCTGGATTTAAATCCGACGGCTTCCCCAATGGAAATCCGCCAGCAGTATCGGCGGCTGAGTAAAAAGTTTCACCCAGATACCACTGTTTTACCGGAAGTGGAGGCGAGAGCAAAGTTTCAACGGCTCAATGAAGCCTATGGAACTCTCAGTAATCCAGAACGGCGATCGCTCTACGATCTCAAAATAGGTTTTTCTCGTTATAGCGTGATTCAGACCAATCAAGAATCTGAGGAGGGTGAGACAAATTATCAGAGTTCAGCATATCTTGATCCCACAGATCGACCTCTCTCGGCAGGGGAGATTTTTGCACTTTTTATTATGGGAGCAACATTTTTCGGTTGTGTGTTGCTGGCGATCACCTTGAGTTTGAGTCAGGGAACAACAAATTAATTCCATGGCTAACGCCAAGTTGTTAAACTAAAATCAACTTTTTATCCTTCATTTTCCGTCGCGTTATCGCCAAGCAACTATGTCTGCAATGCCTTCTGTTGATAGTCCGCTCTATAATCATCCCCTGCCAAAAATTGAGCGATGGTTACAATCCCTCGGATGTGAGCAACAATCAGATGCACTGCATTGTTGGACTGTTAATCGCCCCAACTGGCAAGCCGTTATCTGTTTAGAGATTGAAGAATTGGCAGTATGCTATGTCAAAGCTGGAGCTGATGGATCTGATATTAAGCGCTCGTTCAAATATTCCCTTAGTCGCCAAGATATTGAGGATGCAGTTTTTTCAGGGCCTTAAAGCACTTGTGATTGCTATTTTGAACGGCAATGATCTCTTCAAATCCCTCAACACATTGGGGTGGCTCTGCTTCTAATCTCTCTAGCATTTGTCGCATAATTTCAAATGGCACTTGCCGTGATCGCAATTGATTTCTCTCCCAGCATTCTCGAAAAGGAGTATGTAGTTGCCAAGCTACCCAAGTCAGATAGGAATATCGTGCGAGAAAGTCCTGTCGCCAACCTCGATGAAAATTGGTGGCATCGTAAATAATGGTTTGTTCTATGGCGATCGCCCTTTGAATCGCTTCATCAACGCAGTGAGCAATCTCGGGCCACTTTCCTTGAATATTTGCATCCCCATAAAGTTTCTGGCGAATCGCATCAGTGGAAATAATTTGTCCTTGGGTTTGTGATTGGAGCCAAAGAGCCAGGGTCGATTTACCAGAGGCAGGTATCCCAATCAAAAAATGCGAGATATGCTGGGAAGGCTGCGGCATTTCTAGACAAGAATCTGAGTAATTTGCATGGAAAAACAGTCACTGCTCGAACGACTTAAACTGCCTTGGTGGCAATGGCTCGGCTACTTTGGAGTTTTAATTCTCACTGTCTTCATGATACTGCCGAGTAGTTATTTCTTGATGGTGACTTTCCCGCCCATTTTACTGTGGCAAGCAGGGTTTCTCTGCTTGGGGATCGCACTACTAGGTTTAATTCGACAGTTTGAGTTGCCATTTCATCCCCTCGGTTATGGGTTGGATTGGGCAGTGCTAGCTGTGGCGATCGCCTGTATTTTATCGACAATCTTTGCGCCATTTCCGGGAGTCGCAGCGTGGCAGTTAGTGACTGTTATTGGTTATGGCGTGGCATTATATGCTCTCAGAAATTTCCTTGGGCGCGGCGGCTGGAACTTGCAAAATATTTGGCGATTTTGGGTCATTCTCGGTGCTGGAATGAGTATCTGGGCGATCGCCGGCTGGCTGAATATTGGTCGTCCGGATCGCAATCTCTTTCCCATCGGGCATCACAATTTTGTAGGCGCTTATTTTTGTTTAATGTTGCCGCTCATTTTGAGTTTTGTGCTGTCTGTTGAGAGACCGATCAAAAAAATTGCCCTATTCCTACCGCTCTGCATACCATCTGTTTTTGTAATCTACACCAGTTCATCGCGTGGGGCATTTTTAGGATTACTGATCTGGGCGATCGCCACTATTAGCTTTGTGATCTGGCGGACGAAAGGAAAAAAACGATTAATCCTCAGTAGCTTATCGGCAGGTATTTTAACCCTATTACTCATTGTTGGTCTCCAGCATCCTCGCGTCCAACGAGTGATTCAGGTGGATGGGTCGGGTGGTTTGCCGGCAGTGGAATTTAAGGTTGATGGTCAAACAGAAGATCGACTATTTATGTGGCGCAGTGGTTTAAATATCCTGCGGGATCGCCCCCTCACTGGTGCAGGTTTGGGCAATATGTCTCGGATTTATAATCTCTATCGACCCATTACGGTTGGTGCTGGCGCTGCACACATTCAACAACTCCACGGCACTCCTCCCCATTTGCTTGCAGAACTGGGCTTAATCGGTGGCGCGGCGATCGCCTTTCTCCTTTTCCAACTCATCCGACTCGGTTGGAAGATTCAGAGTATTTCCGATAGCCCTCAGATGAAACGGCTAGTGTATGGTGTCGGAGGCAGTTGGCTTGCCTATGGCGGTGCATCCCTCACCGATTATCAGCTCGAAAATATTGCCATTAGTTTTCCGCTACTGCTCACGGTTATACTTCTCATCGCCGCCGCCGATCAAACATTACCAACACAACCCCAAACCCTCGCAACACCCCAACGCCGCATTCTCAGCCTCGGTAGTTTGGGAGGTATGTTCATCGCTTTATTTGCAGTGGCTCCCACAACTTGGTCAATGAATTTATTTAGTTCTGGCCGCCTGGCTTGGGAGCAGGGGCAAAACGAAAAAGCTTTTATCGATATGGCGACGGCGAGTGAGATTAACCGTTGGAATCCAAACTATGCCTTATATATTGCATTCTGGTTCCTCGAAAATCGAACTTATCAAGAGGATTCGCCAGAAGACTATCAAAAAAGCACAGAATTAGCGGCAGAGTACTTGCTCAAAGGTCTTGAAGCAGCCCCCAATGATTTTTACTTTAATCAAAATGTTGGCATTCTATTAGCAGAATTAGATTTAGCGCAGGCTCAAACTTATTTAGAACGCAGCATTCAACTGTTACCGCGCGATCCAGTGTCATCCAATTATTTTATGTTAGGGCTCAGCCATCTCGCTCAAGGTAACGAAGAAAAGGCGATCGCCGCCCTTGCTCTGCAATGTTTAATGTCCCCAGCCCATATGACCCTTGGTAATTGGGATCGAGAACCTCTCGCCCAATATCGCGTTGCCACAGTGGAAAAATGCATTGCCTTACATGAAGAATTAATCGCACGGCTCGATCCAGAAGATGACATAGTTCTATCTCTAAAAGAACGGATAGCACGGATGAGTTGGTGGCATGACTTACCCATTCCTTATCTCGATGAACTTGAAGAATTTCCGACAGTGGTTCAGGTTTTATTGTTGGGCGATCGCCAACCAGAAAAAGCATTAAGCATTGTCGAAGCAGAACTTGCCGCAGCTCCCGAGGATAATCTTTGGTTAATTTTACGCGCTTATTTTGATGAGAAATATCCCTTGGCTCTCAGCTACGAGGAAACGCCCGGTCAGATCACACAGTATGAATTGGTGAAACCCACGGATCCCGACATCAATTTGCAGAAATGGCTCAGGCAAATTCCTTCACCTCCTCGTCCACCAACAGATCGGTTAGCATCGCAGTTGGTTTACCGAAGTCAAGACTTTACAGGGGTCGATGCGATTTTGCACCCAAAGAACCTCAAACGCTTCCGGTTAGTTGGATTTTTAAATCTCGATAGTCGCTTTCCACGTTCTTTGCCAGCTCTCGATCACTTGGTCAATGAAGTGAATCGCGACGAACTTGGTTTGCCCCATCCCACCCAAAACGGCTTTAAACTGTTAGATTCCGACATTTAGGGCGGCATTTACTGTCATTTTTTCATGGGCAAAACATCAAAAGCTTGGCTGCTAGGTCTAGATTTACAGATCTGGATCTTGGCAGCGGGCAGACTTCTTTCTCATATCGGCACGGGATTTATCTTGTTCTACGCGCCGATTTTTTTTGTAAATACGGTTGGCCTAACTTCTACGCAAGTGGGAATTGCAATTGGTAGCGCCTCGATATCGGGTGTCTTGGGTCGCTTTCTGGGGGGATCATGGGCAGATAATCCGGCTTGGGGTCGCAAAAAGACATTGCTCATTGCGTTAGCCATTTCGGCGATCGCCGACGTTGCTTTAGCCTCTACCAATACATTTTCGATGCTCATTGCCGGGAATCTCTTACAGGGTTTAGGAGTGGGATTGTATTGGCCAGCAACCGAAACGATTGTGGCGGATCTTGCGACAAAAGAAAAACGTAATGAAGCTTTTGCGATCGCCCGTCTGGCAGACAATGTGGGGATGGGTGTGGGCGTGATCCTCGGCGGCGTAATTATCTCAACGATTAATAATTACCGCTTGCTATTTGTGTTGGATGGCATTTCGTTTGTCGCATTTTTCGGATTAGTTTTCCTTGCGATTAAAGAAAGCCAAAATTATCAGCATGTCGATGGACAGGATAAAGCACCAATTCTAGAAAGTTGGAGCAAAGCCTTAGGCGATCGCCGGCTGGTGGTTTTCCTTGCGGTGAATATTATTTTCACCATGTATATTTCACAAATTCAGAGTACTGCTCCCCTCTACCTGACAAATTTTGTGGAAGCCCAGCCCGAACTGATTACACTGCTATTCACTTGGCACGTCATTTTTGCGTCGGTTTGCCAATTGCCTGTTGCCCGTCTCTTAAATCGTTTCAGCCGCCCCAAAGCATTAATGATATCTCTGCTGCTTTGGGGATGCGGTTTTACGATGATGTGGGGTGTAGGAATGTCTGCGCTGCCAATGCTTATCGGGGCGATCGCCACCCTTGGAATTATGTCCTTTGCGATGATTAGCTACACACCATCGGCTTCATCTTTGGTTGTCGATCTTGCACCCGAATCCCAACGCGGCGTTTACATGGCGCTCAATTCCCAATGTTGGGCGATCGGCTATCTGATTGGCCCTCCTTTAGGCGGTTGGGCATTAGACCAAATTCCGGCGATCGCCCATGGATTTTGGTTAGCCGCAGCAGTCAGCATTGTGCCTTGTCTTGGCGTTTTGATCGTTTTAGAACAGCTCCTTGCAAAACCTAAACTCAAAACCTAAACTTTCTCATTCCAAACAAACGCCCATGCAAGCAAATAAAAACCGTCACCTGCTAACCAAGCGACGGAGTAATAATTCCATTTATTTTTTGTGATGACAACGCGATCTGATTGCGTTTTTAGCGACCACCAATCACAACATTTTTAATACGGAGATGAGGGCCACCAACACTGACAGGAAGTCCACCTTGACCACCTTTGCCGCAGCCACCATTGGTATAGAGCGTGTCGTCACCAATCGACTCAATATCATTGAGCGTTTGGAAAACGTTGCCGCTGAGGGTCACATCACTTACAGGTTCTGCAATTTTGCCATCGCGAATCATGTAGCCTTCCGCTGCTGCAAAAGTAAACATCTCGCCATTCGTTTGACCACCGAGCATCCGCACCGCATACACTCCTTCATCGATGTCTTGAATCATCTCTTCAAAAGGTGTATCACCGGGTTCAATCGCCGTATTAGTCATGCGCACAAGAGGAGGATAGGACGCGAGAATTGCACGAGCATTACCTGTCGGTTCCTCCGCCATCTTGCCTGCAGTTTCGCGGGAATGGAGTCGCTGGGTTAAAACACCATCTTTAATCAAATATTTGCGCTGACCGGGAACCCCTTCATCGTCATATTTCATCGTGCCAGGGAGATCAGGAAGCGTCGCATCGTCAATCACGTTGAGCTGTTTAATGCCAAGGGGTTTACCGATGGTGAGTAGCTCTTGCATCCGGGGATTTTCATACACAAAATCAGCTTCTGATAAATGCCCAAATGCTTCATGGATAAACACGCCAGCGAGATAAGGATCAAGGACAACAGTATATTGGCCACCTTTCACAGGCTTCGCTTCTAGCTGACGAATGGCTCGTACCGCAGCACCTTTGACACGGTCTTCAATCCCGATTAAGGCATTAAAATCACAGCGGGAATTGAGAGATTCAAAACCCTGTCGCACCACGCCATCGTCTCCTCTGGCGATCGCCCCAAAACGACCGTTCACATCGAGGCGTTCTTGAACAATGCAACTGCCATTGGAATTAACGAAATAAGTGGTGACGAACTTATCGCTGATGCTACTCATCGTGGTTTGAATGCGGGGGTCATAATCCAACAAAATTTGGTTATAACGTGCCACTAAATCCCGTTTTTCCTTAAGAGAAACCGTGCGAGGATCCTGCTTAATCTCCACCGGAACATAGTCTTCAATCGCGCCATTCGGAGCAAGTTGAGTCGATTCCTTACCCACAAGTTTCGCTTGGGTAATGGCATCATCAAGGCGATCATTCAATTCTTCTAAACCATTGAAAGTAACAAAACTCCAGCCACCATCATGGCAGGCTCGAATCCCGCCAGCGAGGGCAAAACTGCGATTACTGCCATCAAACTGAGGCCCACGAAATGAAATGCTGGTTGACTCGCTTTGCTGCACGCGCACTTCGAGGTAATCCACCTGATCCTTACGGTCGGCGATCGCCTGTTTGAGGGTATCGGTCATCACTTGATTAAGTGGCATAGGGTTACTCCTTGAGGTCAGAATCGGTAGTAGATAAAGTTAACTCTTCAATATTCCAAAGCGGGCCGCCGAGGGCAGAATGTTGCACCCCTTCAATTTTGTTGCGGACGGCAGCCAAGGAAAAATTATTAATCAAATAAATAAACGGTAAATGTTCAGAACCGATCTCTTGGGTGCGGTCATAAATTTCCTTACGCTTGTCGAACTCCAATTCCTGAGCCGCTTTGACATAAAGATCCGCAATTTCCTGTTCCCAATCGCTCACCTGACGATCCGTTAATGGATCCGTACCAGGGCGTGCATTTTGATTGAACATATGCAAATTGCCATCCACAGCCCAGACATTTGCGCCGCTGTTAGGTTCATTACCGCCAGTCAAGCCGAGCAAATGACATTCCCAATCTAACGAATTTGTGAGCTTATCGACGAGGATATTAAACCCAATCGGTGTGTAATCCACCTCCATACCGATAGCCTCCAAATCCTGCTCAATTTGAGTAGCAATTGATTCGCGGATTTTATTACCAGCATTGGTAATCAGGTTAAAGCGCACCAGATTGTTATCCTTGTCGAATAATTTACCTTGATCATCGTAATAAAAACCTTCAGCCTCTAACAACGAACGGGCTTTTTCTGGGTCATAGTCATAGCCTTTAATGTTTTCATTAAAGAAAGGTGACTGAATCGAAACCCCAGAATCCTGCGGTACACCCAACCCTCGATAAATGTTATTGACCATGCGATCGCGGTCAAGGGAATAAGCCACAGCACGGCGAAAATTGACATTGTTAAACCACTTCGATTTGTAGGGTTCAACGAGGGGTTTGCCGTTACGTTTACCAGTGTTGAGGTTAAAGGAAATAAAGCTTGTCCCGTAACTCGCGCCGCCATTGTAAATAGTAAAATCACCGCGATCTTCTTCTTTTTTCAGCAGTGAAAAATATTCAGGACTCACACTCGTCACATCTAGATCACCAGAGCGAAACTGGAGCAATGTGGTGTCTGTATTCGGCACAATTTGCCAAACAACTTTTTCAACAATCGGTTGCGGCGCATCCCAATAGTTTGGATTGGCTTTAAAAATAACGCGCTGTCCAACGCTATAACTATCAATTTTGTAACGACCACTAACGACGAGATCGGATAGTGGTGTGCTAATCCCCCAAGTATTGATGAAGAGAGGATTGCCTTCGCTATCAAGGGTTTCGACAGATTCTCGGAGGGCATGTTCGGGTAAGATTTCGAGGCCAATACTACTTAAAATCGGCGCGAAGGGTTCCGACATCGTAAAACGCACTTGGCGATCGCCCACTTTAGTGACAGTGGGAAGCGTTCCTTCAGCACCAATGCGCAAAATATCGCGGGAGCTGGTGGGAATTTTGTCGTTTAAATAGATGTCATTGAAAGTAAACACCACATCATCGGCAGTGAGGGGTTCGCCATCAGACCACTTCAGATTTTCTCGCAGTGTAAACGTCAGGTTGAGTTTATCCTCAGAAAATTCCCAAGACTCAGCAAGGTGCGGTTCAAATTCCCCGGTCATCGGGTTTTGATCCAGCAACCCTTCAAAAGTCAGATTAAAAACGTTGGGAGACTCGGTCGATAGGGCTGGGTTAAATGTTTTGGGATCGCTAAGGATACTCACCACAATTTGATTGTCAGATGACGCATTAGACGGTTGTCCACTACAGGCGGTCAACACCGACGGGAATGCAATCATCAGGGCGATCGCCGTCGCAATGCCCCACCAGCGAAGCGTTCTCATGCGTTGCATCATTTGCTGCGCTAGCCGTAAAAAATCAGTCTTCATCATTTTCGTACCGTTGTTCCCCATCGAGGCGACCGAGCTCATATACACCACAGCCTGCACAGGCCATGATACCCAGACTAATCGCCCAGCTATGGCCTAGGGACAATTCTACAAACCAGTTAAACAAAACCCCGAGGATCAAAAACGGCACAATACTCAGGAGAGAGGCGGAAAATGCACTCTTTGATTCACGAATTTCTTTGTCTTTGTTGTATTCCTCGACGGAAAAATACAGCGATCGCTCCGCCCAATTCATCCACAGCTCTAGCCCATCGGTGATCCCCTCGCGTAGGGGAGCAATGCCAATATACAACGCAAATGCCCATAAGCAAATGCCCGCAATAGTACTCGGGTCAATGGGAATCTGGAACTGTAAAAATTCGCTAAGCATGGTGACGGCAACAACAATAGAATTGTTTAAAGATTGTATCGATTGTCGTGGCTTTCGGCATCCTCAGCCGCTCAAGGGCTTATTTTTTAGCGGTTAATTTATTGGACATTGCATTGAGTCAACAACCTCTATTCTGCAACGCCTAAAAAGTTATGTAAGTGGTTGCTTTTGTCGTACCGCCGAAAGGATAAGGCTATGCAACGACAACGATAATCCTTTGTGAAAGTGATGCAGCTGGTATTCCCGGCGAAGAATTGCCCTATCCCACCCTGAGCAAGGCAGGGTTGTTTCATTCTTAGAAAAAATAGAGAGAATAAGAGGAGATAGGCGTTCAACGATGAAAAATGAGCGAAAGCTTACTCGATACACTGAGTCGTATTGAAGACCCGAGACAGGCTTCCGGACGAAGACACTCATTATCTTTGATATTACTGATAATCATCATGGCAGGTATGAGTGGTGAATGGGGATATCGAGGTATTGGGCGATTTATTGAGCGACATCGCCGGGAGCTGATTAGCACCTTACAGATTCCTGAAGCTCGTGTCCCCTCCTACTCAACGGTACGGCGAGTGATGATGGAATTAGATTTCCAGCAAGTGACACAAGTCTTTAACCAATGGGCAAGACAATATGTGAGAAAGGGAGACATTGTGGCTGGGGACGGTAAATCCCTCAAAAACACCGTGCAAAACTATGACAACAAGAGTCAAGATTTTGTCACAGCAGTGTCTTTATTCTGTCAGCAGCGACAAGTTGTTTTGGGCATGAAAATGAGTCGGAATAAGAAAGAGAGTGAAATCTCAGTAATCCGGCAATTACTGACAGAGTTAGATTTACCATCAGTCACTGTGACTTTAGATGCCTTACACACTCAAAAAAACAATCCAGTTACTCAGACAACGCGGACATGACTACCTAGTGACAGTCAAAGGCAACCAGAAAAAGCTGTATCAAGCTTTAACAAACTACTGTCAGGAACAAAAGCCAATCGCTCAACATGAATCCCAAAATGTTGGTCATGGTCGTTCTGAAAAAAGACGAGTAGAAGTCTGGTCTGTGCCGACTTCACTAACGCCAGAATGGAAAGATATACAATCCGTTGTCCGCATGACTCGGTGGGGACAGAGGCAGAGCCAAGACTATGAAAATCAGATGTTCTACATCACTTCATTACCACCACAAGGACTAAAGCTGAGTCGAGTAATTCGACAGCATTGGCAAATCGAGAACAACCTACATTGGGTAAAGGATGCACTTCTTGGGGAAGACAAAGCACAACAAAAAGATGGCCATGCTCCAGAGAACTTTGCCATCTTCCGTAGTTGGGTAATCTGGGAGTGTCAAGAATTTTGTGTAAGCCAAGAAAAACTAGTGAAGAAAATACTCTGGATTATCAATGGCAAAATAGCTTAAGCCCCTTTTCCAATGGGGTATTGTATTGGTATCGTCCATCTCTTCATCAAATGCTTCAGGGCTAAATACAGCAATTTCAGGGCAGCATCTGCATGGGGGAACATGCCCTTGGTTTTTCACACCTTGCCCAAAGAGCGATTGACCGCCTCAATGGCATTGGTGGTGTAAATGATGCGGCGGATGGGAGCTGGATAATCAAATAATGGAATGATGTTTTCCCAATGATTCAGCCATATTTGGGAAATAGTGGGGTAGATACCGTCCCAACGCTCCGCAAAAGCAGTTAAGGCGGATTCTGCCTCGGAAACTGTGGCGGCCTGGTAAATAGGCTTGAGGTCTGACACCACGGACTTACGGTCTTTCCAAGAAACGAATTTCAGGCTATTTCGTATCAGATGAACGATACATAATTGCACTCTCGTTTTTGGGAACACCGCTTCAATGGCAGCGGGAAATCCCTTCAACCCATCCACACAAGCTATACAGATATGTTCGACTCCCCGATGGTGGATTTCATTCAGCACTGACAACCAAAATTTTGCCCCCTCTCCTCCCGAGGATAGCCACATTCCTAAGACCTCCTTGTGACCGGACTGCTTCACTCCCAGTGCTAGATAGAGAGTCTGATTCGTATCCCGTCCTTCCTCTCTGATTTTTATTCTCATGCCATCCAGCCACAATATCGGATATATCTCCTCCAGAGGACGATGCTGCCATGCTTTGATTTCCTCCATCACTGCCGAGGTCACTTCACTCACTAGCCCAGCTGAAATCTCCACCCCATACAGTTCTTGCATTTGTGCCTGAATATCTCTGGTACTCATACCTCGACTGTACAAAGCCAGTATCTTCTCTTCTAGCCCTTGAATACGCCTTTGACCTTTGGGCACTAACAGCGGCTCAAATTCACTTTTCCTATCCCTTGGGATGCTGATATCCATTTCCCCTTGGGTTGATTTGATTGTTTTCTTGGAATAGCCGTTTCTACTATTCTGCTTTCCTGCTTCTTTGACTTGATTCAGATGATGACTCAATTCCCCTTGCAAGGCTCTTTCAATTAATCTCTTACTCAACTGCTGTAGCAAGCCTGATTCTCCCAGAATTGATTCCGAGTCTGGACAATCTTGCAGTAATTCATCAATCAGTTCATCGGCTCTACTGGTTTGATTCTGTTTTTTCATGGGTCATGGTCTCCTTGCTTTTTTCTGGATTTTGACCGCTTACACAAATTAATTTACATACCCGGTAATCTCGCTATTGAGATTGAACGGCTATTCATCCATAACGGAAGCCATAGCTCTGATTTCTCACCGGTTACCGTTTTTACTATCGTTGTGTACTGCTTAGCTTCTTTCTCTCAAGAATGAAATAGCCCTGCCCTGAGCGAGGGGGAACCCACTTGCCCTGAAGATTTTACTGCTCTGTAAGCTTCTATTTATAACGCTCTAAATTCATTAGCAAGACCGACTGATGTTCTTAATAGCAGTAAACTGGTAATTATTACCAATTGTTAACTGCCATCTATGACTGCTATCGCCAACATTACAGCTACATCCTCTGACTTCTCTGTCGCTGACTATGACGTGATTGTGATTGGCTCCGGTGTTGGGGGACTCGTCACAGCAACCCAGTTAGCCGCGAAAGGCATTAAGGTTTTAGTTCTCGAAAAATATCTCATTCCCGGTGGCAGCGCAGGCTATTTCGAGCGGGAAGGCTATCGTTTCGATGTTGGCGCATCAATGATTTTTGGCTTTGGTGAGCAGGGCACAACCAACTTGCTTACCCGCGCTCTGGATGCAGTGGGCATGAAAATCAATACCATCCCCGATCCAGTCCAGATTCATTACCATTTACCGAACGATCTGAGTATCCGTGTTCACCGCGACTACGAAGAATTTCTGCAGGAATTAATCGCCCGCTTCCCCCATGAAGAAAAAGGCATCCGCAAATTTTATGGCGAATGTTGGGATGTGTTTAATTGCCTCAACAGCATGGAGCTTTTATCCCTCGAAGAAATCAAATATCTGCTGCGTGTCTTTGTTCAAGAACCTTTGTCTTGTCTTGGCTTACTAAAATACTTACCCCAAAATGCTGGTGATATCGCCCGCCATCATATCAAAGATAAAGAACTCCTCAAATTTATCGATATGGAATGTTATTGCTGGTCAGTGGTTCCCGCAGAACTCACGCCGATGATTAATGCAGGCATGGTATTTAGCGATCGCCATTATGGTGGCATCAATTATCCCGAAGGCGGTGTGGGTCAAATCCCTTTGAAATTAGTTGAAGGCTTAAAAAATCACGGTGGCGACATCGAATATTCTGCTAATGTCTACAAAATTCTCACTGAGAAAGGCAAAGCTGTAGGCGTAAAACTCGTCAATGGCAAAGAATTCCGCGCGAGAAAAATCATTTCTAATGCCACTCGTTGGGATACGTTTGAGAAACTTCTACCCGCCGAAACTAAACCAAAATTTGAGAAAAAGTGGGAGCAAAACTACAAAAAATCTCCGAGTTTCTTGAGTTTGCACCTTGGCGTGAAGGCTGATTTATTGGCTGAAGATGCAGATTGTCATCATATTTTTCTCGAAGACTGGAACAACATGGAGGATGAACAAGGCACGATTTTTGTCTCCATCCCCACTCTCCTAGATCCAAGCCTTGCGCCAGAAGGACACCACATTATTCACACTTTTACACCCAGCTTTATCGATGAGTGGAAAGGTTTGTCGCCGAAGGAATATGAAGAAAAAAAGGACGATGCCGCCAATCACTTAATCCAGCGCCTTGAAACAATTTTTCCTGGCATCACCGAAAAGCTTGATTATATGGAAGTTGGTACACCTCGCACCCATCGTAAATTCCTTGGACGTGTAGATGGCTCTTATGGTCCTATCCCTCAGAAAAAACTATTAGGACTACTAGGAATGTTTAACCTCAATAATCTCTGGCCTAAGGTAAACAAAACCGAAGTGGATGGTTTGTACTGTGTTGGCGATAGTACATTTCCCGGCCAAGGTCTAAATGCGGTGGCATTTTCTGGTTTCGCCTGCGCGCACAAGGTTGCCACGGAATTGGGCAAGTAAAACAACAACTTACAGAAATCGCTTCAGCACTTCGACTGTTTCACGTCCTGTTTTCTCCCAGCTAAACAGTTTTGCCCGAGCCAATCCCAGTTCGGATAAGTTCATTCGTAATGCTGAGTCGGTGGCGATCGCCTGCATTGCATCAGAGATCTCATTGGTGTTGTAAGGATCTACTAAAATTGCAGCATCTCCAGCCACTTCAGGCATTGATGCAAGATTTGAGGTTATGACTGGGGTACCACAGCCCATTGCTTCAAGGATGGGCAACCCAAACCCTTCCCATAACGATGGAAATACAAGGGCGATCGCCTCAGAAATTATTGTGGGTAAGTCTGCATAAGGCACATAATCCAAAAACTTCACTCGCTCAGTTAATCCTAATTCGAGAATCTGCTGGCGTAATGCAGGCGTATGGCGAGGATGCTCAGAGCCGACCAGCCATAACTCTGTCTTATCACTGAATTTTCCAGCCTGAAAAGCATTGATAACCCGTGCAAGATTTTTGTGAGGGTCATGACGACCAACATATAAAAAATAAGGAGAAGTCGCCGATGAATCTTGAGTTGGAGTGGGCTGGAAATGTTCTTGGTCATAACCCAACAGAATTGGGCTAATTTTTTTTGCAGAAACTCCACAGAATTTCACAATATCTCGTGCTGTTGCCTCGGAATTACAAATCAGATGTTCTGCTTGCCTTGTAACTTCCGGCACATAAAATCGATGGTAAGGGTAGAGGGGTGATCGCCAATTTGGAAACCGTAATGGAATAAAATCATGAATCATCACGACTTGACGACAGGATGTAAATAATGCAGCTTCTGAAATAGGCGAAAAAACCAAGGTAGAAGTTTGCTTTTTATATATTTTCGGCAACATGAATTGCGACCAAATCAATCGTTTAATGTGACCAATCTTTCCAGAATTAGCAGTCAGATCATCAGAAACAATTGAGGATTGAAAATTGTATTTTTCGGAGAGATATTGTTTCGCATCTAAATTTATTAAATATATAGGATTAATAGATTGAAGCCCATCTAATATGGCATCTGAATATCTAACAATCCCAGTAGCATTAATGATGCTAAAAAATGAGAGGTTAACAAGAATATCATTGTTGATTGAAGGTTCCAGACTAGACATTGATATTAGTAGGGATTAAACATCAGGAGTCATTTTTTTGATAAAAGAGATTAATCCATCATATTTAGCACGACCAATCTGAGGCTGAGTGATTAATTTAAATACTGTATTCAAAAAAAATTTGCTCAAACATATTAAAAATACAAGTTGACTGGTATGTCTCTGCAAGAAATATAAATAGCTAAAACTACTATGAAATAACTTTGCATACTGATTTTTATTCGTGATCGACGATGGTTGATGAATAATCTTCAACTCAGAAGAGACAGCAAGCTGATGGCCTAAAGCACGATACCGCAAGCAAAAATCAGAATCTTCATAATACAAAAAAAAAGCTTCATCGAAATAAGGACAGTTTTTGAATTTTTCTAAGTTAATCATCAGACTACAACCACTAATCCAGTCTGTCTCCACCAATCCGTTATCACTTGGCATCAGCTCTTGAACATCAATTATTCGACCTGTATGTTTATTGAAAAAACCTTGCGAAAACCAGATATTACCTATTGGTGTTTCAATAAGAGTTCCTAAAATTGATAACTGAGAATTTTCTTGCCAGATTTGGTTGATTAATTTCCAGTATTGTTTCTGAGGCTGTTTAGGAAAGTACGTGTCAGGATTGAGAAGCCAAATAACAGCCTGAGGATCTTGAGATGCAATGTGACTGATACCGAAATTACAACCACCACCAAATCCCAAATTCATATTTGGTTCTAATATTTTTACTCGAGATGACTGAAGTTTAAAAATCGCTTCATCTTCTGGAGAATTATTAATAATAAATATTTGATATTCCGGTGATTGAGGCTCTGGTAGAGACTCAATTAGTTGACATATTAAAGCACTGGAATTGTAATTTATTGTGAGAATATATATCACACTTTAATCTTGTTATTTGAGATATTTTTCTAACATTAACCGTAAGGATTGATGCCAATGTGGTGGGTATTCGCCTAGGAGATTGGAAATTTTTTTAGTTGATAGCACTGAGTAATGAGGTCGTTGTGCTGGAGTTGGATATTCTGAGGTTGTTATTGGCTTAAGCTGTGTCAATTTCAAAGGATAGCCAAGGCTTTTTGATTCCATAAAAATGGCAGAGGCGAAATCATACCAGCTACAAACACCGCTGTTGGTGAAATGGTAAATACCAGAATTTTCTTGGGAGAGCTGTTTACATATTTGCAACAGTGCCATTGCGAGATCTTTCGTCCATGTTGGACTCCCGATTTGATCAGAAACAATACCAAGATTCTCTCTAGCTTGACCAAGTTTCAACATGGTTTTGACAAAATTTCCTTTGCCATATATGCCATAAACCCACGCTGTTCGCACAATGATGTATTTGTCAGTTTGCTTAATAATGGCTTGCTCTCCAGCTAATTTTGATTTGCCATATGTACTACGGGGATTTGTTAAATCTTCTTCGCTATATGGTAAGTAGTTTTGACCATCGAAAACGTAATCAGTCGAAATATGAATTAGATAACTGCCGATTTGTTTCGTTGCTTTGGCGATCGCCTCTACAACCAAATGATTAATCAAAAACGCTTGCTCAACTTCTTCCTCCGCACGATCAACAGCTGTATATGCAGAACAGTTGATGACGATATCGGGCTGAACATTATAGATATAACTTTCGATGAGACTAATATTGCTTAGGTTAAGGGAGCCACGATCACAAGAAATATAATCTTCACCCTTGAACTCCAACAGCTTTTGCACCTCCTGACCTAATTGGCCAGAGCTACCGATCAGTAATATCTTTGCCATAAGACGATACAGAAAATTACGAGTAGAACAAACCAAACACTCAGTAACTGTAGCTCAACTCGGTCAATGACAACTTTCAAAATAAACTCATCTATGAGATATTAGCGCTACGGATCTTTCTGAAAATGCTTCTATGCCAAGTCTTTCATCACCGACTTACCTTATTACAGGTGGTTGTGGCTTTATCGGCTCGAATTTTACTTTAATGGCTCGCCAACAAAATTGGAGCCGCATCATTAATCTCGATGCTATTACCTATGCTGCAAATCCAGCTAATCTGAGTGCCCTAGCAAATGATGAAGACTATGTTTTTGTCAAAGGTAGTATCGGTGATCGCCACTTAGTAGAGCAACTTTTTGAGAAATATAAACCAGATGGCATCATCAATTTTGCCGCGGAGAGTCATGTAGATCGCTCCATTTTACATCCAGACTCATTTATTAACACCAATATTCTGGGGACCCATAATCTACTCGAAGAAACACTGAATTACTGGAATAATATAGATTCATCCAAGCAAAAAGAATTCCGTTTTCTTCATGTCTCAACCGATGAAGTTTATGGTTCCCTGGATGCGAATGATCCACCGTTCGAAGAAACAACCCCTTACGATCCGAGAAGTCCTTATTCCGCATCAAAAGCAGCTTCAGATCATTTAGTCAATGCCTATCACCACACCTATGGGCTACCAAGCCTAATCACCAACTGCTCAAATAACTACGGCCCTTACCAATTTCCCGAGAAACTAATTCCACTAATTATCCTCAATTGCTTAAACCTCAAGCCATTACCAATTTATGGAGACGGTCAGAATATTCGCGATTGGCTCTACGTTGAAGATCACTGCCAAGGCATCTATAACGTTATGACCAATGCCAACATCGGAGAAACTTACAATATTGGTGGCCAGACTGAACGAACAAACATTGAAGTCGTACACACTATTTGCAACATTCTCGATGAATTGAAACCCAAACCTGATTTTTCATATTCATCTCTCATCACCTTCGTCAAAGACCGACTTGGCCATGATCGCCGCTATGCCATTAACTGCAACAAAATCAAAAAAGATTTAAATTGGCAAGCACAAGAAAGCTTCCCAACCGGTATCAGAAAGACAATTCAGTGGTATCTAGAGCATCCAACTTGGATTGAGCAAGTTTGTTCCGGCGAATACCAAAACTGGATCCAAACTAACTACAAGAAATCAGAAGGATCAATTAACTAATGAAAGGGATTATTCTTGCAGGTGGCTTTGGAACAAGACTAGCTCCAATGACCAATATTTTAAGTAAACAACTTCTTCCCGTTTACGACAAACCGATGATTTATTATCCCTTGTCCGTGCTAATGCTTGCCGGAATTAGGGAAATCTTAGTTATTTCCACCCCTCAACATTTACCACTCTTTCAAAGTCTATTATCCGATGGAACACAATGGGGAATTAGCCTAAGTTATCTAGAACAAGCATACCCAAATGGTTTAGCCGAAGCTTTTATCCTCGGGGAAGAATTCATTGATACATCATCCGTATGTTTAATATTAGGCGATAACCTTCTCTATGGTCATGGACTAACAGAAGTACTGAAAAAAGCAACTCAAATCAACGAAGGAGCCTTAGTATTTGGATACCAAGTTAAAGATCCAGAGCGCTATGGTGTAATTGAATTTGACGACGCTGGTAATGTAATTAGCTTTGAAGAAAAGCCAAAAATTCCTAAAACAAACTTTGCAGTGCCAGGGATTTATTTCTATGACAATCAAGTAACCAAACTTGCTAAAAAAGTTCAACCTTCCAAGAGAGGGGAACTCGAAATAACAAGCCTAAATACTTTATATTTAGGCCGAAAACAGCTCAAAGTAGAGATATTAGGTAGAGGCTATGCTTGGCTTGATACCGGCACACCCGAATCTCTGCATCAAGCATCTAGCTATATTGAAACTATTGAGCAAAGACAAGGAACAAAGATTGCTTGCTTAGAAGAGATTGCCTACAACCAAGGATACATCGACTCAACACAATTGTTGAATCTATCCAATGCCTTACAAAAAAGCACCTATGGGCAATATTTAAAAAAGCTCATAAATAATTAGTTCCAAAATACTAGAGATAGATATTCCGATGAAGATAATTCCAACTAATCTGCCAGATGTACTACTTCTAGAACCCAAATGTTATAAAGATGATCGAGGTTTTTTCTTGGTTTCATATCAGACTGATTTTTTTCAGAAAGAATTGAATCTCAATATATCTTTTGTGCAAGACAATCATTCTCGCTCTTGTAAAAATGTTTTAAGAGGTTTGCACTTCCAAACTCAACACCCTCAAGGAAAGTTAGTTCGTGTTGTATCAGGCGAAGTATATGATGTAGCTGTGGATATCAGAGAAAATTCTAGGACTTTCGGCCAATGGTTTGGTACATATCTCAGCGCTAAAAATCAAAGAATGTTATGGGTTCCTCCAGGCTTTGCTCATGGATTTCTTGTCACATCAGAATATGCAGATTTCCTCTACAAAGTTACCGACATTTATTCCCCGAAGCATGAACAAACTATTCACTGGAGTGATCCTGAGATAGGCATAGAATGGCCACTAAATAACGAAGAACTAATTATCTCAGAAAAGGATTCTCAGGGCATGAATTTATCTGATTTGTAGAATAATACGGGACCTTAAATATTGGGTATATGACTTATAGCAATTTCTAGTCGAGTGAGGTGCAATAGCAGCAATGTGTAAACCAGCATCGAATATCATCAAGGGTAATCTTGGAAAAAGCTACCTCAATTGCCTTGTCTAGAGCTAGATAAGTTCTTGCCCCGATACTTTTCAAGGTACTTTTCAACTTTGACCAGCAATTTTCAATGGGTGAAAAATCTGGAGAATAGGGAGGAAGGTAAATCAACTTAGCTCCCACGGCCTCAATCATTGTGCGTACTGACTCTCCTAAATGAATCGAACAGTTATCCATCACCACACATGCTCCCGCCCATAAGTTTGGTATTAACTTCTGGCTGATGAATGCTTCAAAGGTTAATCCATCCGTACTTCCCCAGCAGATGATAATTAGCGACCATTCCCTTGAAGCCTAATGCTCCAATCAAAGAAACATTCTTGCCTCGTTTACTGGATTTCGGACTATAAGCTCGTTTCCCTTTCTCAGAACGTGCCCTCAGTCTTGTCATGGCTAAGTTCACGCCCGATTCATCGATAAAAATCAAGTTTTTCGCTAGAGTCGCTTGCATTTTCTGCCAAAAATCATATCTGGCTTGTTGCACTCGTTTTGTCGCCTTAAGGTCTGGATAGAATGTTTTTTTGAGGCTATATCCCATTCTTCTTAAGGTGCGATGCATGGTGCTATTGGCCACACGGAGACCAGTGCGTTTTCTCCCATCTCATCACATAGTTCCGCTAGCGTCGCATCGTTTTTCTTGGTGAGCAACTGGCGCAATATGTTTGATGCTCTTCGTTTAATTTGGGAGGTGTTTGTTGGCTCGTTTTTTCGGAGCAATCGACCCTGTCAGTCGTTTTTGGTCGAGGAGCTTTTGTACAAAACTTTTTCGCCACTCCAAATTGTCGGGCAAGACTACTTTGACTCACACCACCCCTTTCGTAGGCATCCACTATTTTCTGTCTTAAGTCTAATGAGTAGGCTTTCGGCAAGATGCTACTTTCTTCCTCACCAGTCAACTCACCTATACTACTTCATACACCTTGCTAGGCTGAAATTTGCTGTATTGTTTTACGTATCCCTTCCTCGAGACTATATTGGGGTCTAAAACCAATTTTGTTATTAAGGATTGAAGTATTGGCAAGAATAAAAGAATGTTCATCTTTGCTTGCTTCTATCATCCCTAGACCTATTAGCTCAGGAAGACCCATTTGTTTACCAATTTCAGTAACTATATCTTTTATGGCAATTGCTTTTCCTGAGGCAATATTAATATTGCCTGCTACATCACTATTTAGTAACTCGACGAATGCTCGTGCAACATCTTCTACATACATGAAATCTCTAACCTGATTTCCATGACTACATTTTGCAACTTGCTTAGCCGTTAAATTTTGGATAACAGAAGAGACAAGACGCCCAGAAGCTTCATTTACACCATATAGCCAAAATATTCTCCCCCAAGCAAAACTAATTTCTCGATCTTTACAAAATTGCTCAGATACTTGTCTTAAACTATTTTTACAGACACCATACAGAGTTGAGGGGTTAGTGGGAGTTAAATTTTCAGTGCAATATCCATAAGACCAGTCATACTCAGCACATGTTCCTGCAAAAACGGCCCTCTCACCATGATGCTTAGCAAAGTTTCTTAAGAGCTGCATACTACATTCGAGCCATTGTAAATTATTTTCAGAAGTCCAAAATTTTCCTGGAGTAGCATCCCATGCAAAATGTAAAAGGTGGGATGGTTTAATGGATTCAAATAATTCAACTTGCTGATTATAATCAAACAAATCACAATAATGTATCGAAACTTGACTAGAAATCTCCGGTTTTAAACTATGAATTTTTAAACGTGTTCTTACAGAAATATGAACGTCATATCCATACTTCCGCAATACAGATAAAGTATGCTGCCCAATGAATCCTGTAGAACCTGTTACAAGTATTGACTTCATGGAGAAAAATCACTGTAGTTTAAATCTTTGTCAGATATACAAGTAATTTCTAGTGGCAATTCGATACCAAAGCAAGAGTCATTCCATTTAACCCCTGTGGAATGCTCTGGTGAATAGCTCTCAGACATTTGATAAAAGACTTCAGTATCATCCTCTAACGATTGAAACCCATGAGCAAAACCTTCAGGTATATATAGCATCTTGCCATTATCTTCTCTTAACTCTATTCCTATCCACTGACAATATGTAGGTGATTCGGCTCGCAAATCTAAAGCTACATCATAAATAGCGCCTTTAGTACATCGAACTAATTTCGCTTCCGATTTAGGTGCTTTCTGAAAATGCATTCCCCTTACAGTACCTTTGTGCTGATTAAACGAAATATTACATTGCAGGATAGTTGGTTGAAGGCCATGAGATTTAAACTCTTCTGTGCAAAAACTTCGAGAGAAACCTCCTCTTTCATCAACAATTTTTTCTAATTCAACAAGATAACAACCTTGTAACTGAGTTTCTTGAAAAATCATTACTTAATTTCTAATTGAGGAATAGGAATAACAAATTGCCCACCCCATTCTCTGATATAAGACATTTGGGAAATAATTTCTTCCTGTAGATTCCAAGGGAGGATCATAAGGTAGTCAGGTTTAGCTTCTCGAATTTTCTCCGGTTCTAAAATCGGAATATGAGTCCCAGGCAAATACAAACCCTGTTTATATACACTCCGATCCACAGTAAAGTCGATAAAATCGCTTCTAATCCCACAATAGTTCAGCAGAGTATTACCTTTCGCAGGCGCACCGTAGGCAACAATTTTTTTCGACTTCCTCTTTGCTTTAATTGCAAAATCTAATATCTTTCTTTTTGTTTCCTTTACTTGCTCAGAAAAGGCATTATAAGTGGCTGTCTTATCAAGTCCTTTGTCTAATTCTCTCTGCTTAACTTGAATCACTTTTTCCTCTTGTAATCTATGCTGATTCTCGTGATGACAAGCATAGATTCGCAAGGAGCCGCCATGTGTTCTCAACTCATCTACATCAAAAATACGTAGACCATGATGGTCAAATATTTGTTCTACTGTGAAAAGAGATAAATAAGAGAAATGCTCATGGTAAATAGTATCGAATTGATTATAGTTTATTAAATTCAGCAGATGCGGAAACTCAACAGTGATCACACCTGTCGGTTTCAATATAGTTTTCATGCCAGCAACAAAATCATTAATATCTGGAACATGAGCTAAAACATTATTTGCAATTAAAAGGTCTGCCCCTGACTCATTTGCCAAAACTCTTTGAGCTTCGTCTTTTCCAAAGAAACAAACTCGGGTATTGACCCCTTTCTCCCTAGCTACCTCTGCTACATTAGCAGCAGGCTCAATTCCTAGGACAGGAATTGCCTGACGTTGAAAATATTGCAACAAGTAGCCATCATTACTTGCTATTTCCACTACTTTCGAACCTTGATCTAAAGACAGCTCTCGCACAATTTTATTTGCATAATTCTCACAATGCTTTAACCAACTATCAGAAAAAGACGAAAAATATGCATAATCTCCAAAGATATGAGTCGGACTTTCAAACTCTTCTAATTGCACTAAATAGCAGCTAGAACAAACATAAGTATGTAGAGGATAAAATTTCTCTGCTGAAGATAAACTTTCAAACTTCAGATAAGAATTAGCTAGAGGAGACATCCCTAGATCGACAAACGTCTGACTCAAAGGAGTCTGGCAAAATCTACACTTACTGCTCATTATTTAAGGATTATTCTGCTTGTAAATAACTTTGGCCTAGCCAACTACGCATTAGAAACTAGCTGACAATATTGTTGAATTTGTTCGAGAGTAATCTCCCTCACATCTTCTCTTTGATAATATAAACTATACCATGAAATAATCCATTCTAAACTCTGCTCAAGATTCATGACAGGCTTCCATTGAAGGATTTTTCTTGCCTTCGAGCAATCTAGTTTTAAATAATTTGCTTCATGAAGTTGAGCTTCTTCATCAAGCTTCCAAGCTCCTTTTGTAGGCCAAGCATTAGTTAAATATTGTGTAATCCATTTCACCGGTTTCACATCATTATCATTTGGGCCAAAATTCCAACCTTGGGAAAACTTTTGACTGTCAGACCACATTTTTTCCGCTAACGTTATATATCCACTTATAGGTTCTAAAACATGTTGCCAAGGTCGAATTGCATTCGGACTACGAATAGTGACAACTTCGTTTTGCACTAAGGCTCTTACAATATCAGGAACCAATCTATTAGTTGCCCAATCTCCTCCTCCAATTACATTTCCAGCTCTCACTGAAGCTAAAGCAACAGAATCGGATTGATAAAAAAAAGAATCTCGAAAAGCTGAAGTAATTAATTCTGCACAGCCTTTACTATTGCTATAGGGGTCATATCCTCCCATTTCTTCATTCTCTCGATATCCCCAGAACCACTCTTTGTTCTTATAACATTTGTCGCTAGTGACGTTAACAACCACTTTCACTGTTCCAACTTTACGTACAGCTTCTAAAAGATTGACCGTACCCATTACATTAGTCGAATAAGTGGTAATAGGGTCTTGGTATGAAGGCAGTACCAAAGATTGAGCAGCCATATGAAAAATCACATCAGGTTTATGTTCTTGAATTATCTTTTTTAAGTAGTCATAATTTCTCACATCACCTTCAATTGAATTGACCAATTCGTCCAGTTGAACTGAATAGAAAAGACTAGGCTCAGAAGGTGGCTTCAAAGCATACCCAATCACATCAGCCCCCCAATGGGAAAGAAGTAGAGATAACCAACTACCTTTAAAACCGGTATGTCCTGTAACTAGAACTTTCTTACTTTCCCAAAAACTTGATTGCATTACCAAACTCTCCAAAGTGCTTGATTATTTCTCCACATCTCTTCTAAATGATTTTTGTCTCGTAACGTATCCATAGGTTGCCAGAAACCACGGTGCTTGTATGCACAAAGCTGGCCATCATTAGCTAAGCTCTCAAGCGGTTCATTTTCCCAGACAGTTTCGTCATCTGAAATATAATTCAAGACATCTGGAGACAGGACAAAAAAACCTCCATTAATCCAGCCACCATCACCAATAGGTTTCTCTTGAAAACCAGACACTTTATTCTGATTATCTTCTGCAATTGTTAAAGAACCAAAACGTCCAGGAGGTTTAGTTGCAGTCACAGTGGCCATCAATTGATGTTGATTGTGAAAGTCTATAAGCTCAGAGATATTAACATCACCAACTCCATCCCCATAGGTTAGACAAAAATCTTCACCATCTAAGTAGTTAGCAATTCGTTTGATTCTTCCGCCTGTCATTGTCAAATCTCCAGTATCAACTAATGTGATACGCCAAGGTTCAACATTTTTCTGATGAACTTTCATTTGATTATGCTCCATATCAAATGTTACATCAGACATATGGAGAAAGTAGTTGGCAAAATATTCTTTGATTACATACCCTTTATAGCCAAGGCAAATAATGAAATCATGAATACCATGAGCAGAATAAATTTTTAGAATATGCCATAAAATAGGCTTTCCTCCTATTTCGATCATGGGCTTGGGTTTAAGATGAGTCTCTTCAGATATACGTGTTCCCAATCCACCAGCAAGAATGACAGCCTTCATTGATAATCTAAAATATTAAGTAGCTCTGATTTTATGCCGAAAGAGAAGCAATTTCAAATTTTCCGTCATTAGAAAGATTTGGATTGTAGTATGGATCATCTCCAGTCTCTTTGAAGTATTTTTCCCATTTATCGTTGAATTTTTGCCATTCGCCAGGTTGCAACCCTTTGTCTCGACTAACTGATTCATAATGATACAACTGCGCATACGGGGTTACAACATTCCTATATCCAGCTTGATGAGCTTTCAGGCATAAATCCACATCGTTGTAGTTAAGTGGAAAATATTCATCGAATCCTCCTAATTCTCTATATAGTTGTGAACGCATCATAAGACAAGCACCGGTGACAGCAAAATAATTGCGATTAATAATATTAGACAAAAAATAACCAGGATGCTCGTGAGGATATCCATAGCAAGCATGACCTGGATTCCCGCCCAATACAACAACACCTGCATGTTGAATTGTCTCATTTGGGAAAAATAGCTTTGCACCAACTGCACCAACTTCTTCTTGTTGAGCTAGTTCTAACATCGATTCAATCCAATCAGGAGTAATCACCTCAATATCATCATTTAAGAGTAGAAGAAAATCTCCTTTTGCCTTTTTTACTCCAATATTAATTCGCATCGGCAAATTAAATGGTTGATCACAACGGAGTAAAGTTAAATCTTCACCACTAATAGCCTCAATAGTTTTTTCTGGAATATTGAAGCCATCAACAATAACAAATTCGAAATTTCTGTATGTACTTAGCTTCCGAATACTATCAATACAATTTTCTAAAAGCTGAATTGTTTTGCCTTCAATATCTGCACTTTTTCCGGCACTAGGTATCACTATACTAACTAAAGGATCGTCTACAATTTTTCTTCTAACTCTAAAAAATCCAAATCTTGGCCCCTCTTCCACCCATCCAGGATATGGACTCCTTTCTATCATTGACTCTAAGGCTTTTTGAGCTGCAATATAAGCCCAGGGCTTAGCATCAGAATTCGAAGCAGTAGAAGTTGGAATGACTCGCCAGCTATAAAGCACCTTAGGGATATGATAAATATTCTTTGTTTTTTCTACTACTCTCAAGACTAAATCATAGTCCTGTGCTCCATCATAATCACTTCTAAAACCACCAATTTCATCAATGATTGTTTTACGATAAACACCCAAGTGGCAAGTGTACATGCAACCGTGAAAATAATCTGGTGACCATTGAGGCTTAAAGAATGGGTCGCAACGTTTATCTTGAGTATCTATTTTGTCTTCATCACTATAGATAAAATCGGCATCAGGATGCTTATTAATCAATTTGGCATTTTCATACAAAGCATCAATTGTCAAAGTATCATCGTGATCTAGTAGAGCAATATAATCACCTGTTGCTATTTCTAATGCAGAGTTGCTAGCGGCAGAAATATTACCATTTTCTTTTCGGTAAACGGCTTTGATTCTTGCATCTTTCTGAATATATGAGTCTAGTATTTTTTTTATATGAGGCTTAGGGGAAGCATCATCAGCCAAACATAATTCCCAATAAGGATAAATCTGATTTCTCACAGACTCAATCGATTTTACTAGCCATTTCCGATCGACATTATAGACAGGAACGATAATTGAAAATGTCGGCTTAAGCTCCCAAGATTTTATTTGTCTCTTAGCTAATTGGATATCTGGTTTGGCAAAAGAATTCTTTTCGAGCCAGTGTTGGTAGTCTTGAACCTTTTGTCGTTTATTTATCATCTTCTGATAAATAAACACAGCTGTACCTCTCGCCCCTCTTTCTGCAAAAATTCGCTTCAGCTTAGACAATTTGCTTACGCTAGTCGACTTATGAGGATTTGGCAAACATTGAAAAGAGACTTCTATTTCACTATGTTTTCTCAATAGTGAAAGTTGGGCTTCTTGAAGTTCATAACCTTTTATTGACAACTTCTTTTTTTTCTCATAAATCATTTTTCAGCTTTCCATTCAAGACAATACCAAGCGGAATCAATGTTCTGATCACCTACTTGAAAACAAATATTTTTTTGAACTTCATCCATAATTTACGAAGCTTCCAAAACTTACTACTTTCCATAGCTTTGATAATAACTTGTGAGCGTCCCCATACTTCATGAGATTGCTCTAAAAGCTTTTGCATTTCCATCAATTCTATCGAATTTTCTTCTGATTCAGATTGTAATTGCTCTACTTCAGATCGCGACTTTCGCAACTCAGATTGAGATTGTTGTAACTGTCGGTGTAAATCCCGTATTGTCTTAGCAGCTTGTTCCTGAGAGGAATCTTCAGACTCTAGTAATTGTGCTTCAGGGAAAGAAGGGACTCCAGTTTTTAAAGTAACTGGTTTGCCAATAGGACGTTTCTCAATTACAAGAACACTATCGTAATAAGTAAGTGAGTGAGCTGCACGGGTAAAATCTGAAATACCTAATCGTGTATCGAAAGAGTGCCAAGCATTGAGTTTGTCGATAAAATTCTTAGAATATTCTACAAATGAATCATTCTTTTTATAACCTCCACCATATTCCCACCAATATGATGTGTGCATATCCTCACACAAATAGACTCCATTTTTATCAATCAGAGGGAATAATTCCTCAAAAGTTGCTATCTGCTGTTTCATCGTATGTCCGCCATCATCTAGCAGAATATCTATTTTGGGGATCTTTTCCTTTAAAGATCTCAGAAAACCCCTATCTTCTTGATCACCAATAAAAATCTCAACTTGGTCTTCCTCTAACTCCTTACAAGCAGGATTGATATCTATACCAAAGACTTTTGCTTGCGGGCCAAAGTAGTTTTTCCACATTTGCAAAGAGCCACCATGGTATACCCCGAGTTCCACAATATACACGTCCGTTGAACGAAAACGAGAAAAGTGTTTATCGTATATATCGAAATAATGAATCCATTTATCAATGAGTCTCCCTTCATTTCCTCTGAAGTATTTTTCTAAATCATTCATAATTAAAAACGCCGCCTATTTCAACAATGAAACCATTCAAAATCTAGAGAATATTCTTTGCGAATATTCTCATAAAAACCAACTTGAAAATCAATTGCAAAGAGGCATAATCTGCTCTATGGCTTTAGGTGAATAGAAATATTTTTTTTAGACAAAATACAGATAGCACTTTTAACTACATTAGCCTTTCACAATCTTTCTTGCCACAAAATATACCATTTTATTAGTATCGAAAGAATACATCTTTCTTGCTCATATAGTTTTAGAGAATCTTCATCCAAATCATCTAGAAGTTATCACACTCAGTCAATATTCTCCAAGTATGCGTCTACAACATCTTCAGATTGACCAATGAGTTTGATGATTCCTTTATCAATCCAAATAGCTGTATCACATGATTGCTTGATAAAGTCCATTGAGTGCGAAACAACAAGTATGGTGACGTGAGAAGCCCAAAAATCATCCATACGCTTTTGGCACTTATGTCTAAAGCTCTCATCTCCAACTGACAATACTTCATCCAAGATGAGAATATCAGGCTTTACATCCGTGGCGATCGCAAACCCAAGACGTGCCACCATCCCAGAAGACAGTCCTTTAACAGGAATGTACCGATATGACTTAAGCTCAGCAAAGTCAAGAATAGAATCTATTCTATTCTTCATTTCTGAGCGCGAAAAGCCAAGCATTACGCCATATAGGAGTATGTTGTCATACACTGAAATTTCCGCGTCAAATCCAGCTCCCAGTTCAATTAATGGTGCAATATCACCGCGGACTCGCACTTTTCCAGTTGTTGGCTGCAAAATGCCTGAAATAACTTTAAGTAGCGTCGATTTACCAGCACCATTGCTGCCGATAATACCTATTTTTTCTCCTTTTTCAACAACAAGATTTACATCATCTAAAATAAGTTTTTTTGCTGGCTGAGTGTATTTACCTTCAAAAATAGAAAGAACAGTTTTCTTTAAATCATAAGAAAACTCTTCTTGGGTTCTACGCCAGAGATGCACATTATCTAAACGAATTGCTTCTTGCATAAGTGACTATGTATCTATAGTAAATCCATAAATCGAGAGCGCATTTGTCGGAAATATAGCCATCCGAATGCAGAAGAAAGTATACCACCAAGAAGAGCATTTATCATCAAATTCAAATCAGGAAAATCTCCAGATAAAGTGATTTGCCTGAGACTTTCAATGATGATAGATAAAGGATTGATATTCAAGAAAGGTCGGATCTTTGGCGCGACAATTTCTGCGGGGTAAAAAACAGGACTACTAATCCATAGAACAAAAACAACTAGCTCATAAAAATAAGGTAAATCGCGGAAAAATACATATAAGCTACTCACTAAAAAACCGACACCTGTACAGAAAAATATGAGAGCAATAAATGGAAGAAAAATCGCCAAAACATTTATTAAATGGTGGGATTTCAATAGAGCAACAATAGCAAGTAGGGGAAAAGCTCCCATGACAAATTGAAAAATGTTGGCGACTATCATCGATAGAGGAAAAACACTTACTGGCAAGCGAATTTTATTAAGAAGTGCGCCATTTCCAACTATGCTTGATAAGGCTTGAGAAGTAGAAGCAGAGAAAAAGTTGACAATAATCAATCCAGTCAATGCCGCAAGAACATAGTTCAGTATCGAGTCTTGGTAATATGCAGCAAAAGTAGCACCAAAGATAACTGTATAAAGACTGGTCATAATCAGAGGATTTAATAAAGACCAGTAAATCCCCAAGATGGAACCTCGATATCGGACTTTTAAGTTTCGCTGCACTAATACCTGCAAGAGTTCAATGTAGTGCTTGACATCTGAAGGTAAAAGATCTCGAAAAGTCTGCGTGTTTACTAACGACAAAAATGACATATTTTCTTGGCTTGTTAAATAAGTGACATGTATTCCAATATCTAATCAGACATAAATTACTCTTGGAAAAGAGATAGACATGTATTCTTTCATGTGAGAAGACACTTACGATCAGAGAAATAGCCTACTTCTATATGGTTTTCATAAAGTTATGCTCACCACTTTATCTTGTAGTGAGCATAGCCGGTATCAAAAAAGTATAGTGCTAAATTAACTTTCACGAGAAATTGGAGTCTCATAGCCATGCATTTTGAGAAATGCATAGCGTTGAGCTGTTTTAAGATCAGCATTTACCATTTCTGAACACATTTCTTGTGTTGATATTGCTGGAACCCAGCCTAGTTTCTCTTTCGCTTTACTTGGATCTCCCAATAGAGTCTCAACTTCTGCTGGACGGAAATATCTAGAATCTACGGCGACAATACAATCACCGGTCTTCAATGCTGGAGCTTTGTCTCCTTCAATTGCATCGACAATTCCCCGTTCATCAATTCCTTCACCTTCAAATCGCAAGGTAATACCGAGTTCTGCAGCAGACCATGCGACAAATTGTCGCACAGAATATTGAGAGCCAGTAGCAATGACAAAATCTTCCGGCTCATCCTGTTGAAGCATTAGCCACTGCATTTGTACATAGTCTTTTGCATGACCCCAGTCCCTAAGTGCATCCATATTGCCTAGATAAAGACAGGAATCTAAACCTTGAGCAATATTTGCTAATCCTCTAGTAATCTTTCGAGTTACAAAGGTTTCGCCACGGCGGGGAGATTCATGATTAAACAAAATACCATTACATGCATACATTCCATAGGATTCACGGTAGTTTACGGTAATCCAATAAGCATAGAGTTTAGCAACAGCGTATGGACTACGTGGATAAAAAGGAGTTGTCTCTTTTTGTGGAATCTCTTGAACCAGGCCATAAAGCTCAGAAGTAGATGCTTGGTAAAAACGAGTCTTATTCTCTAAGCCAAGAAAACGTATGGCTTCTAATAGTCTTAAAGCACCCATGGCATCAACATCAGCAGTATATTCGGGGGATTCAAAGCTTACTGCGACGTGAGATTGAGCACCAAGGTTATACACTTCATCAGGCTGAACTTGTTCAATGATTCTTGTTAGGTTTGAGGAGTCTGTCAAATCACCATAGTGCAATACAAAATGCTTATTTTCAGAGTGTGGGTCTTCATAGATGTGATCTACGCGATCAGTATTAAACAGAGAAGCACGACGTTTAATGCCATGTACTTCATAGCCTTTTTTGAGAAGGAACTCCGCGAGATAGGAGCCATCTTGACCTGTTACTCCGGTGATTAAAGCTTTTTTCATAAGTCGAGGTTTAAGGCTTTGTTTTTATAAGCCAAACGAATTCTAGATAGTTTATCTGTATTGGCATAGTTCAAGTTGAATTTTACTAGTATTTCTTCAGACTTGATACTGACCTCCCCAATCCCGAAGGATAACCTTATAGAACATTGGCTTCATAAGGTTAAATAAACTACTCAGATGACATATTGGAGGATGAGCATATTTCAAGTTTTGGATTTCAGTTAACAAACAGCAAAGACTAAAACAATTCCTGCATGCCTAATTGTTACTTTAAAATCTTCGCAATATTAACGTTTTGGTAGTAATGGGCAAGGATTTGCTGGTAATCAATGCCTTGCTGGGCAAGGCCATTGGCTCCCCATTGGCTCAAACCGACACCATGACCAAAGCCTTTGCCATAAATGTATACATTGCCGTCTTGGATCGTTGCACTGATGAGTGTACTGCGTAGATCAAGTAGTTTACGGAGTTGGTCACCGCTAATATTTTTTGTGCCGCGATCGCCCACAATTTTGACGGAGACCATCCGACCTTGGGGGGTTTTACGCTGAGGAATAATTTGTTTTACTGTGCCCACACCACCAATCAGCTGACCTAAGCGACTAGCAGAGATGTTTTTGCCCCACTGGTACACCGGAGCAGATTGGTCATAGTCCACCACTCCCCGCAAATAAGGCAAGGGTCTGGTCCACACATCTTCGACATTTTCAGTATGTCCACCAGAAGACGAATGGAAAACAGCAAGGATAACATCGCCGTTGTAAGTCATCACCTGGTTCGTTGTCGCTTTAACGGCTTCATGAGTGGTGCTGTATTCACTGTTTAAACCCTTATAAACCTGGTTCGCAGTGGTTGTATCTAGGTCATAGAGGTTACGACTATTCTCCGCGCGCTTCTTAAGGGCATAGGTACGAGCAGCAACAGCCTGAGCTTTGAGGGCTTCCTGTGGCCAACTAGGAATCGCTTCCGCGCCAACGACACTATATAAGTATTCTTCCAAGTCCACATGGTTAATGGCAATTACACCACCATTGTTGATGCGCACTTGAGTTTTGCCTCGGTACCAGCGATCGCCAATCCAGACATAACCGCCATTTTTTGGCTCGACCCAAAGTTCACCAGCCTGCCAACGATCGAACGCCAACTGATTTCCCTGTCTATTCACAGAAAAAGCACTCATCGCCGAAATCTCGCCGAGAAGCTGGCCGCGACCATTTTTCACAAGGGCATTGGTCGAACTACCAACCTGCACTCTAGGTGCTGATTTCGAGACCGCAATGCGCATATCAACCGCTGCTTGGGCTGGAGCCAGCATTGCTAGCCACAAAAAAACCGATACCAACCAAGGATGTCTGCCTAACCTTTGCAAAGGTCTAAACATAAATACACTAGAAATCAACAAGGAGCGTAACAATCAAGTTTTTATGCACCTGATGTGAACATTCGAGATTCAGAAATGAACCAGTTTGTTCCATCACCCTTTTATTTATCGGACAAATTTAGCATGAATCCTAGGCGATCGCCGTACCGTCATTAGACAAAACATCCTGCAAACGACCAGAACCCACAGCCTTAACAGCTTCTGCCAAATTCACATCACCCGTATAAATAGCCTTCCCAACAATGGCGCCAGTGACACCAATTGCTTCAAGGGCAACTAAATTAACTAGATCACTCTGAGAACTCACTCCTCCGGAAGCAATCACAGGAATTTCAATTTGCGATGCCAACTCCCGTAACGCTTCAATATTCGGGCCAGACATCGTGCCATCGCGGTGAATATCAGTGTAAATAATTGCCGCAACACCTTGAGTCGCCATCCGTTGAGCCAAATCTGTTGCCATCACTTCAGATGTTTCGAGCCAACCTTTTGTCGCAACTTTACCGTTACGGGCATCAATTCCCACTGCAATTCGTCCGGGATATTTTTGGCAGAGTTCAGTAACTAGCTCAGGATTTTCGACAGCCGCTGTCCCAATAATTGCCCGCTCAACACCAACATTAAATAGGCGTTCCACACTTGCAACATTGCGGAGACCACCACCAACCTGCACTGGAATATCGAGTGCTGCGGCAATACTTTTAATCGCATCGAGGTTTACCGACTTCCCTTCTTTTGCACCATCAAGATCCACAACATGAAGACGAGTTGCCCCCTGCTCCGCAAACGTTTTTGCCATCTGAGCAGGATTATCGTTAAACACTTGGGCTTGATCATAGTCCCCTTGGTAGAGACGCACACATTGACCGCCGAGCAAATCGATAGCAGGGATAACTTCCATGTCGAAAAAATAGTTGGTAGTTGGACAAAAGCTTTGCTATGATAGCTAATCGTTGGCTCGGTGGCATAGCCAAGTGGTAAGGCAGAGGTCTGCAAAACCTCCATCCCCCAGTTCGAATCTGGGTGCCACCTTTTTCATATTTTCAATAGTTATTTGTCGTCTCTAACACAATACAAAGCATTTCACTAACAACTCCTGTTAATGAAAAGTTGTTATCTATGATTTGCTTGGCAATAGCCAAGCAAAAAGAGACGGAAAATGGGCATGTAGTACCTATCCCACTCTGATAAATTTCGCACCTAAAATCAAGCAGGATCTATGCAGTGAGGACATTTGACGATTCCCATATCTCAAAAAACAAAGTAGAATATACAATGGCAATTACAAATATGCTACACAAAGACTGCAATTATAGTGTGGCTGACAAATCAACCTCAATTGTCAAGCGGTTAAGAAGAAGATGTATAACCATTCAACGACATACCATAAGATTCATAACAAGGTACTTGGCGATCGCTTAGAAATTGTAAAAACTCACTAAAACCAGGACGTGTGGGTTTATCGTTTATCTCATCAACAAATGCAGGGAATTTCTCAGATGGAATCGCTTCGAGGATTGTCCGTACTCCTTCTCGTAGAGTCATCTCACGGTAATAAAGCTTCGGGAGAATATCAGCAGAAACCTCAGGTGCAAATTTCGCTAAGGCATCCCCAAAAGTATCAACGGTTGTAATTGTGCCATCGAAGTCGCAGAAGACAATCGTTTTTGCATCCATGAAGTTTTGTAAAGTATGTTGTCTCCAAGGATTATAAACGCCCTGCCTCATTTCGCCATCTGCCCGAGAGGATTTGGTCAAGATCTCCATAAAAAAATCTCCCCAAGCATGTTGGAGAGATTTACTTCTTTATAAAATTAAAGAACTGTAAGTCGCCTTAACTTTAGAAATTACTTGATAAAGAGCATTTCTTGGTAAGTAGGTAGAGGCCATGCACTGTCTGCAACGATACCTTCCAGGGAATCTGCAAAGCCACGAACTTCGTCCATCATGGGGCGAAGTGTGCCAGCTGCGTACTGCATGTGATCTTCGGTAGATGCGAAATCTTCTTTGGTGATCGCCGCTTCAAGCTTGTTCGCAGAAGCCACGAGATCATTCGCGAGACCAGCAACAGTTTCAGCGATGGATTTGTCGAGGGAGATACCCATGCCGCTGAGCTTCGCACTAGTATCAGCCAGCTCAGAAAGATAAGTAACTGCCGCAGGGTAAATCATGGTCTTAGCCACATCAGCCACAACCTTAGCTTCCACATCAATAGACATGATGTACTGTTCTGCGTAAACCTCGAAGCGACTTTCAAGTTCGACAGGGGTCAACACGCCAGTGTTCTTAAAGAGTTCCTCAATGCTTTCATCCTTGAGCCAAGGGAGAGCATCCGCAGTGGTGGGGAGGTTCTTGAGTCCTCGTTCTTCCACCGCCATTTTGTGCCATTCTTCGGAGTAACCATTGCCACCGAAGATGACGACACCATGTTGTTCCATCACTTCTTTGAGAACTGTGAGGATTGCATCGCTAACTTCAAGACCCTTCGCAAGTTCTGCTTCAAGGCGATCGCCGATCCAGCTCAAAGAATCAGCCAACATAGTATTGAGGGCGATTAATGGACCCGCAACAGATTGGCTAGAACCTACTGCACGGAACTCAAAACGGTTTCCAGTGAAGGCAAAAGGAGAAGTACGGTTGCGATCGCCAGCATCCTTAGTGAGGGCAGGTAGCACATCGACACCGAGATCCATCACGCCTTTCTTCTTAGAATCAGCGACGGAACCAGTCTTGATTTGCTCAAACACTTCCTCAAGCTGAGAACCGAGGTAAACAGACATGATTGCTGGAGGTGCTTCGTTCGCACCAAGGCGGTGGTCATTACTTGCGTTCGCAATCACTGCGCGCATCAAAGGACCATACTTGTGTACACCACGGATTACAGCACCACAGAAAACGAGGAATTGAGCGTTTTCGTGAGGGGAATCACCAGGATCAAGGAGATTACCTTGGGTGGGGTTACCCACAGACCAGTTCACGTGCTTACCAGAACCATTGATGCCCGCAAAAGGCTTCTCATGGAGGAGACACATAAAGCCATGCTTCTTCGCAGTGGCCTTGAGGGTTGTCATAATGAGCTGCTGGTGGTCACTGGCCACGTTAGCCGCTTCAAATACTGGCGCAATCTCAAATTGACCAGGCGCAACTTCGTTGTGACGCGTCTTTGCAGGAATACCAAGCTTGTAGAGTTGGATTTCAACATCCTGCATGAAAACCTGAACACGCTCGGGAATCGCACCGAAGTAATGATCATCAAATTGCTGACCCTTCGCAGGTGCTTTACCGAAAAGCGTACGACCAGCGAGGATCAGATCAGGACGCTGATAAGCAAAGTTTGAGTCAATAAGGAAATACTCTTGCTCAGCACCACAGCTGGAGTTGACGCGAGCCACATCAGTGTGACCAAGTAGCTTCAGAACTCGCTCAGCAGCTTCATCCATCGCAGCAATGGAACGAAGAAGAGGTACTTTCTTATCAAGTGCCTCGCCTGTCCAAGATACAAAAACAGTTGGAATACAGAGGGTAGACCCATTCTCTGTTTCCATGATGTAAGCAGGGCTAGTCACATCCCAAGCAGTGTAACCACGGGCTTCAAACGTGTCACGAATGCCACCGTTAGGGAAAGAAGAACCATCTGGTTCACCCTGTACTAGCAACTTGCCAGAAAATTCGGAAATAACTTTACCTTCACCTTGAGGGGAGATGAAGCCATCATGCTTCTCTGCCGTCAAGTTTGTCATTGGGTAGAAGACGTGAGCGTAGTAAAGGGCGCCTTTCGAAATTGCCCAATCGCGCATTGCTGTTGCTACAGTCTCAGCAATGGATGGGTCAAGTTTCTCGCCTGTTGTAATTGTCTTTTTAATAGACTTAAAAACAGACTTAGGAAGACAAGCCTGCATTTTACTCAGGTCAAATACATTCGTTGCCCAAATTTCGTCAAGGGAAGAAGGGCCACCACCACAACCAACAGACGTACGGCTTGTAATTTGCTGAATGGCTTGAACGCGTGCTTCGTTTCCAGTCATAGGTTTATCTATAGGTCTAACGGCCTAATATTACTCAAGGCATTCCCTCAAAAAAGATAATCTCTATACAGAATTCTCATTTATTTACAATGTATCCTTGATAGCTATTTTGCTTGTCTTTTTGACAAAAACCAGCGAAAAAATAGTTTTTCGAGTTCAACCCAAACAAACATCAGGGTACTGAAGCCGAGACAAATGGCGAGTTGGGTTAGGGTAAGATACTGAGTTTCAAAAAAGTTGCGGATGGGTGCAACGTAGATCAGTGAGAGTTGCAGCAATGTAGTGCCGGTGACCGCCCAAATGAGGTAAGGGTTACGGAAAAGGTTTAGTTCTAGGGTGAGACGGGTTTGTGAACGGACGGCGATCGCATGGCCCATTTGGGAGAGACAAAGGGTTGTGAACACCATTGTTTTCCAACTGTCGGGGTCAATACCAAGTTCTGGGTGATTAAAGGAAATCATCATTAGAGAAATAGTGATAATGGCAAAGATAATGCCAACGCGCACCATATAAAATCCAAGACCCCTTGCAAAAATGCTTTCCTGAGGGCTAAAAGGACGGCGCTGCATTACATCGGGTTCTGCTGGTTCGAGGGCAAGGGCAAGGGCGGGCACACCATCGGTGACAAGGTTCATCCAGAGAATTTGAAGAGGACTAAGGGGAACAGTCGGTAATCCCAATAAGGGCGCTGCTGCGATGGTCAGAACTTCGCCGATATTACTGCCCAAAATATATTTGATGAAATTACGGATATTAGTAAATACAACACGCCCTTCTTCAGTTGCTGCCACAATCGTGGTGAAGTTGTCGTCGAGCAAAACCATATCACTGGCTTCTTTGCTGACATCTGTGCCAGTAATGCCCATGGCAATCCCGATATCGGCTTTTTTTAAAGCTGGGGCATCGTTAACGCCATCGCCTGTCATCGCGACAAAACGGCCGTTAGTTTGCAGAGCTTGGACAATTCTGAGTTTGTGTTCTGGAGAAACGCGGGCATAGACATTGACATCCTTGACGGCGGCTTCGAGTTTGGGTTGGGAGAGCTTTTCGAGTTCAATGCCGGTGAGGGTTTTTGTCTCTGTATTGGCAATGCCTAGGTTTTGGGCGATCGCCTTAGCAGTGAAGGGATGGTCGCCGGTAATCATAATGGGACGAATGCCAGCCGCTTTACATTTGACCACCGCATCGCGAACTTCGGGGCGGGGAGCATCAAGCATTCCCACTAAACCCAACCAAATCATGTCTTTTTCGGCAGTGTTTGAGTCTTGGGCTGTGGGCATCTCAGATAAATTTCGATAGCCAAATCCGAGAACCCTTAGTCCTCGTTGGGCTAAATGTTCGTTGCGCTGGAGAATTTCTCGGCGATCGCCTGCCTCTAGTTGTTGAATGCCACTATCAGTTTGGTATTGCAGACATCGTTCCAGAATAATTTCAGGAGAACCTTTGCAGAATAATTCGTAGGACTTGGAATTATCGGCGCTTGAGCCAATGACACTCATCCGTTTACGTTCGGACGAAAAAGGAAATTCTCCTAATCTCCGCCATTGTTTAGGAATCTCCGCGTAATGCTGATTGCCTTTCCCTGCCAAAGCCAGTAAAGCGCCTTCAGTTGGATCGCCAATCACTCGCCATTCATTTGAATCTTTGCCGAGATTGGCGTCGTTGCACAGGAGACATCCTAATAAAAGCTGTTGGAGAGCCGCATACTTTTCGGGGGTGATCGCCTCACCGCGTCGGATAAATTCACCCGTTGGCGCATAACCTTCCCCCGTCACCCGAAAGGCATGGTCGAGGGTTTCCACTTCCTGCACCACCATTTTATTTTGGGTAAGCGTGCCTGTTTTATCTGAGCAAATCGTATCGACAGAACCGAGGGTTTCAACGGCCGGTAATTTGCGGATCAGAGCATTGCGTTTCACCATTCGCTGCGTCCCAATCGCCAAGGTTACCGTAATTACAGCGGGCAATCCTTCTGGCACAACGGCCACCGCCATACTCAACGAAACTTCTACTAATTCTTTTAGGCGACTGAGATTTCCAACTTGCAAGCAACCAATAATAACGACCAACACCACAATGGCAATGGAACCTGCCACTAAAACATTGCCGAGTTGCGCCATCCTTTTTTGCAAAGGCGTTGCTTCCGATTCGACGTTTTGGAGCATAGTGGCAATTTTGCCAAGCTCTGTCGTCATCGCCGTTGCCGTCACTACAAATTTGCCGCGACCTTTTAAAACCTCAGTTCCCGTAAACACCATATTGAGGCGATCGCCCAGACTCGTTTCTCCCTGCAATCCCTCGACATTTACCGCTTTAACGACAGGAGTCGCCTCACCAGTTAAAGCCGATTCGCGAATTTGGAGATTTGCCGCTTCTAGCAACACACCATCCGCACAGAGTTGACTACCTGCTTCAATAAAAACGATATCGCCGGGTACAACTGATTTGCCGTCGATTTCCTGTACCTGACCATTCCGTAAAACGCGCACTGAAGGCGAAGACATTTTTTTGAGAGCGGCGAGGGCTTTTTCGGCGCGACTTTCCTGAACAAATCCCAGCACACCATTGATGATCACAATGGTCAAAATGGCGATCGTATCTTTAAACGGAAATGAGCCATCAAGCCCACCATTGCGTAATTCAATAAAATCTAAAACTCCAGAAATAATCGCCACGACAATCAGCATAATCAGCATGATGTCTTTAAACTGATCGAGCAAAATCTCCCATGGCGATCGCCCATGACCTTCTTCAATTTCGTTGCTGCCGTAAATTTTTTGCCGTTGTTCGAGAGTGCCTGTTGCTAGTCCTTGCTGTGGGTCAACCTGTAACTGCCCTAAAACTTTCTGAATACTGATCTGATACCAAGATAAATGCTGATCTGGCGGAGAAAAAGAACGGGAAGAATCACGCACAATAAACACTCAACATAAGAGAAGTTTAATCATTCAGCCATCATAATACTTGTCTTTTGTAAACAACATGAACTGAAGATCTTTATAAAGATTTGTTGTGATTGGTTTGAGGCTTATCATGCCTTTTAAAGTATTGAAATGTAACGTCTTAAGTCCTTTGTATGAAAAGCTTCTAGGGTTGTGAAATAATTAAAGTGTGAGCTCAAGAAGCACTTGTTTGTTTGGAATTTGCAGCGTTTATTTTTTCGTTTGAGTGATTTCGGGAATGAGTGCAGTCGGTCGTGAAGGGAAAGATGTCTTTTGTCACACTCGGCAAGATACAAATATCCCCCAAAAGTTAAATCACGAAGTATGAGGAGTAATATCTAATGAAACGTTTATTTTTAAGCTTGTCTGTAGCAATGGTTGCATTGGCGATCGCCAAGCCTGCGATGGCCGAAAATCCTGACCATGTTGCGCGTTTATTAGAAACTGGTGCTTGCCAAGGCTGTAATTTAATCGGTGCGGAATTAAGCGGTAAGCATTTAATTGGTGCTGATCTACGAGACGCGAATTTGAGCTATGCGAATTTAGCCAATGCCAACCTCGAAGGGGCAGATTTAACGGGTGCAAATCTTGCTGGTGCTGACATGACTGAAGCATTTCTGACTAATGCGGTGCTCAACAATGCCCGTTTGGATCGCGTTGATTTCACTGCGGCAAAAATGTATGACACTCTGGTTGTTGATGCATCGATGGAAGATTTAACGTTGACTGATGCAGAGCTTTATAACACTGCGATTAGTGTTGGTGGAAGCTACGAACAGTTTGTCCCAGAGGGAGAATAAATTTCGCGATAATAATTGTCATAGAGCAATAGGGCGATCGCCGATTGACAGAGGGACGAACTCTGTATGATCTAGGGATGCAACATTGCGGCTAGATATTGTGACGAAAAAAATAACAAAGCAAGACTGGTGGCTACTCATTCTGTGGGTGGCCATCGGTTTTTGTTTGCGGTTTGGTAATCTCACACTCAAGCCAATGTGGGGTGATGAATGGGCTACGTTGGTCTTTAGTTTGGGCTCAGGATTTAAAGGGATTCCCTTTGATCAGTTGATGTCTTCAGAAACTTTGCTGGCCCCAGTTAAGTTTGACGCAGCGAATTCCTTAAACTCAGTGACGAGCAGCCTCCTGAGTGAAAGTAATCATCCACCGTTATATTTTTGGTTGACTCACCTCTGGCTGCGCCTATGGTCAACAGATCAGCAATATATTTCGATTTGGGTAGGGCGATCGCTGAGTGCGTTATTTGGGACGCTATTAATTCCGTTAGGATTTTGGTTGGGGTGGTTTTGTTTTCGAGCAAGGCGGCTGGCACATTTTTGTAGTTTAGTAATTGCCTTGTCACCCTTTGCGGTTTATCTCTCCCAAGAAGCCCGTCATTATAGTTTGGCTTTAATTTTTGTCAGTCTTTCCCTAGGTTGCCTCGTTGCCCTCATTCGGGAGATAAAAACAGGGCGATCGCCATCATTTTTGTTGCTGGTGGTTTGGCTGGTCGTCAATGGCTTCGGCATTGCTAGCCATTTTTTTATGGTGTTGCACATTTTGGTAGAAGGACTGGTGTTATTGCGGTTCTATGTTGAGGATGTCCAGCGGTCACTTTTTCCTCTGAGAAATACCAAAACATTTTTGACCCGAATATTTATCGCGCCTTGGCGACGGATTATGGTGGGTCTACTTGCGAATGTGACCCTCATTTTAATTTTGCTAGATGCATGGTCAGGCAATTCCGATAGCAAACTGACCTCTTGGCTCAATAAAGATTATGGCTGGAGTTTAGAGGCGATCGCCCCAGTAGGCAGACTCATCCTTTGGCTATGGGGAATGGTCTTTAACTTTCCCCTCGAAGTTCAATCTCAATTCGTTGTCATTCCATCGGCGATCGCCTTTATCTGCCTATTTCTGTGGCTGAGCCCACAACTGTTTCGAGCTGTCCGAAATGTCACCACTAATCTGGAAAGCCGCATTCTTCTCAACGTTATCGGTGCGAGTCTACTGACCTTTCTCGGACTTATCTATATTGGCAAACTCGACGTTAGCCTCACCCCTCGCTATCAATTTATCTACCTCCCTGCCGTATTGCTTCTGTTCGCCACAACATTGGAGCATTTTTGGCAACAACAGAAAAAACGCTCAACTGCTCTCATCATTGCCTTAATGCTAGTAGGTTCCTTGGCTGTTAATTTCGACACGGCCTATCGCAAACCTGAAAATATCAAATCATTCACTACCCTCATGACCACCTATACCACCGATAAATCCTTGGTGATCGGTTCCCGTGATCATCGTGCCGCCGAAATCAGAATGCTAATGGGCATTGCTTGGGACTTACGCCAAAAACAGATTCCCAGAACGCCTCATTTTTTTGTCCTTGACCATGACACCGAGGATATTGCGCCGATGCTCGACCAAGTGAAAGATGCTCTGAACCAAGACTTTGAATTGTGGATGATTAATACTTCGACCCTACCCTCCGAAGCAACCTGTATCCGCCAACCCGAACCCAGACAAGGTATTCCGGGTTCTCTTTACCGTCGATACATCTGCCAGTAAAAAATTCTGTGACAATCGAGTGAAAATTATTTACCCAATTTTGCAATAAAAATACTTTGAGTACGAAGTTTAAACAAATAGACCAAACTATAGCGCTACCCCTCAAATTCCCCTAACCTATATCGGTAAGTAATTTTTTACAGCGCACCGCTATAGTAATAAGATTAAAAATCTAGTTCAATACCAATGAGCACTACAGACATGAATCACAATATTGTTCTAACTGCCGAAGCACATTGCGACGGTCCTTGTGGCGTTTACGATCCTGCCAGTATGCGTATCGCCGCAGAAGCAGTCGTTTCCATGACTAAAAAGCTACATGCTCTTGAGCCTCCTGCTGCAGGTGATAAAGCTGCGCTAGTTGCGTACAACAATACTTTTAGCCGCTACGTTGCGATTAAAGAAGAACAGGCCACCCTTGCAAAAGATGAATTGCTCGTTCTCTGGACAGACTACTTCAAGCCTGTGCACCTCGAAACTTACCCCGATCTCCACACCACGATCTGGAATGCAGCGAAAAATCTTTCTGCTTGTAAGGTAGAGTGCAGCCTCGAACACTGTGAACAGCTTATGGCTGACGTGAAGAAAATCCACGAGATTTTCTGGGCAAGTAAAGGCCGCCAAGTTGAGTGGTACACCGCAAGCTGAAGAACCCTCATTGTTCAGATTTCTGGTGACAGTATGTACCCGACCTACCGCGATGGTACTAGGGTGCTCGTTAACCTAGACGCTTATTTACAAAAAACACCGGAATCAAAGGATGTCGTTCTTGCGCTGCATCCTTTTAAGATCGGGGTTTATATCATTAAAAGAGTCTCCCACGTCACTGATGACGGACGTTATTTTGTGGTGGGAGACAATTCTTTTAGTAGCTCGGATAGTAGAGGTTTCGGGCCTCTGCGTTTAGAAAAAATCTTAGGTAGAGTAATTGAGACGCGATCTCACGAATGAGACATCGACTAATCAAGTTTTTTTGTCCTGTACTGAGCAAACAACTATGCTAGAGCCCAAGTTTTTAACCTGCATGGCGATCGTCGTAACCCTTCCCATCATGGTTGTTGCGTGCGGCACAGAACTAACCCCTCCCGAAACGCCTCCCGAAACGACCTCTGGAGAAGAAAACACAACGGCAGCAAGCGACACAGGTACACTCAACATTGTTGCCAACGGCGAGGATTTCGTCCGACAGGGTTTCGTTACCAAAGACGGTTGGCAGATCGATTTTGAGCACCTTTACGTCACCTTGGATGAAGTCACTGCGTATCAGAGCGATCCACCGTTTGATGCAGAAGCGGGGGGCAATCCAGAAGCGACCGAAACCGTCACTATTGATGAGCCTGTAACCATTGATTTGGCGGAAGGTGACGCTGATGCTGAACCGATTTTAGTCAAAGCCGTTGAAGCGCCGATGGGTCGTTACAATGCCCTCTCCTGGAAGATAATCCCTGCCGAAGATGGCCCCGCCGCAGGTCAAACTCTTTGGATGGAAGGTACTGCGACCAAAGATAATGCAACCATTAACTTCGCCCTCAAGCTCGACCCGACGCTGAGATATGTCTGTGGTGACTTTGTGGGAGATAGCCGCAAGGGCATTCTCGAAAATACTGATACCGCGGAAATGGAAGCGACTTTCCACTTTGACCACCTGTTCGGTGATGGTGAAGCTGCTCCGGACGATGACATCAATACCGGAGCACTGGGCTTTGAACCACTGGCGGCGATCGCCCAAGATGGCACGCTCGATGTCACGATGGCGGATCTAGAAGCACAGCTTTCCCCGGAAGAATACAATACGCTGATGGGTATTTTGCCAAGCCTCGGCCACGTCGGGGAAGGTCACTGTAACGAAACGGAACTCAATAACTAATTGATGCAGCGATTTTCTCAAGCGATACGAATGGGTATTCAGGGTGGTAGTGGATTGGCGGCGATCGCTATAATCACAACGCCCCTAATTGCCTTGGCTCATGGTGCTCATATTCAGTCACGCACTACCTCTGCCATCGAAATTCAAGCTAGCTACGATAATGGAGAACCGATGGCCGAAGCACAGGTTCAGGTCTATTCTCCTGAAGATCCTCAAACACCCGTATTTACTGGCATCACAGATGAGGCAGGACAGTTTGTTTTTGTGCCCGACCAACCGGGGGATTGGGAAGTTTCGGTGCGGCAGGCAGGTCATGGCGACATTGCCGTAATTCCTGTTGATACAGGCGGTATAGAAGGAAACGACACAGAAACAGGTGTTACTATTGCCGAAGATTTTTCTGATTCTGCTGCTCTTAATCCGTTACAGCGAACGATTATCGCAGCATCAGTGACGTGGGGTTTTGTGGGTACAGCGCTCTTCTTTTGGCGAGGTAAACAGTAGTGCATATTCCGGACGGCTTTGTTCCTGCCCAAGTTTGTGCCGCAGGATATGCGATCACCGGTGGTGTCACCTGGTTTTCATTGCAGCAGATTAATAAAGCTTCTGATCCACGGGAAGAAGTGCCCAAAGCCGCCTTATTGACCGCCGCGTTTTTTGTTGGCTCCTCTATTAGCCTGCCGTTACCGCCGACAAGTGTGCATTTAATAATGAATGGTCTGTTGGGAGCACTATTGAGTTGGTATGCTTTCCCAGCGATTCTGATCGGGTTGTTGCTGCAAGCAGTTTTGCTAGGTCATGGTGGCTTAATCACTTTAGGTGTCAATGCGTCAATGTTGGGCATTCCAGCTTTGTTGGCAGGATATATCTTCCAGCTTCACTATCGATTTGCGAGGCAGCTCAATCCAAAAGTCTCACTGGGGCTGTTTAGTTTTTTGTCAGGAGCCACTGGCGCTACGCTAGCTATTATCATTTTTTTCAGTTTGATTAGTCTCACCATACCTACTGGAATTGATCAGGGATTAGAACAGGGTTTTCTTACAGCGCTGATGATTGCCTATGTTCCGGTGGCTGTACTGGAGGGAATTTTCACAGTGCTACTCGTATTCTTTTTGCAAAAAGTTAAACCAGAACTTCTGGAAAAGTAGATCTATCTATGTTGAATCGGATGTCCCAAGCTTCAATTTGTTGTTTAACTGGGTGGGTTTAAATGGCGATCGCCACTCACGCTGATATTTTTATTCCCGGTAAATCGGCCATTCATCGTTGGGCGGTGCGACCCAAGCTGTTGAGTTTGCTCACACTAATGTTCGCCATCGCTTTGGTGCGACATTTGGCACTAATTCCGGCAGTGTTGGTCATCGTTGCCTTGCTGTTCTTATATTCGGGTTTGTCTTGGCGGTATCTCTCGCAGCGGTTGTCTTACCCTGGCATTTTTATTGTGGCAATGGTTGGACTACTGCCGTGGGTAGCAGGTGAAACCATCCTATGGCAGTGGATGATTTTCACCCTGCGATTAGAAGGTTTACAGACGGCAATCCTAATTATGGGACGCTTTTTCGCAATTCTGACGACAAGCTTTATTTTACTGGGAACCACACCATTCCTCGATATGCTGAAGGCATTGCGATCGCTGGGATTGCCTCCATTGCTGATGGATATGGCGCTGCTAACCTACCGCTATTTGTTCGATATTGCCAATCAGCTTGCGACCATGCGACAGGCAATGCAACTGCGAGGTTACGGACTGCTAAATCAGACCTTGCAGCGGCGATGGGGCTGGTTGGTGGCATTGTTTGGTAGTTTGCTGTTGCGGAGCTATGAGCGATCGCAGCGGGTCTACAAAGCGATGCGATTGCGAGGGGATGGCCATGGCGGAAATCTGTCCTATACTACGGCGTCTCGCCATATTGGATCTCGTTCTGTCTTACCCACTGTTTTGACCCTACTCGCCGCCCTCAGTCTTGTTATCGGAGAGTCAATTCTGACGTTTTTATGACTTCGTTTTCATCCAGTACAATCCCCTCTGTTAAAATTCCGACCCGCAAGGAATTATTGGTGCGTCCCGTGGCGATCGCCCTCCGAGATATTTCCTTTTCCTATCCTGATACTCCTAACGTTCTGTCGGGAGTGAATTTGAGCATCCGCGAGGGTGAACGGGTTGGTCTGATTGGGCACAATGGTTGCGGCAAAACCACTCTTTTTATGTTGGTTTGCGGTCTGCTCAAGCCCAGCATAGGTACGATTCACTTGTTTAATAAGCCGGTGGAACCGAATAAATTCAACCCCGAAATGGGCTTTCTGTTTCAAGATCCCGAAGACCAGCTTTTTTCTCCCTCTGTTTGGGATGATGTCGCTTTTGGCCCGCAAAATTTGGGTTTATCAGATGCGGAGGTCAAAGAGCGAGTCGAAGCAGCATTAGAATTAACGGGCATCGAAAACTTGGCTGAACGTCCGCCCCATCATCTGTCGGGAGGGGAAAAGCAAATGGTGGCGATCGCCGGATTGCTGGCCATGGGTCCTCGCGTACTGTTCTACGACGAACCGACCGCTAGCCTCGACCTGCGCACCCGCCGTCGCCTGATCAAGTTTTTGCAGCACTCCGACCAAACGATGTTGCTGGCATCTCACGACCTAGAATTTTTGCTAGAGGTATGCGATCGCATCGTCCTCATTGATGAAGGTCGCATTATTGCCGATGGTGACCCCACCGAAGTCATGGGCAACAAAGCGATGATGGAAGCTCATGGTTTAGAAAAGCCTCACTCGCTGATTCCCCATGTAGAGCCGCATCATAATCGTCCGAGTCAAGGGCATGATTACAAAGAAAAAGCAAGGAAGACTTAATTTCTGCACTTTCTCTTTCTCGTTTTCTTTCCTTATCCAGAACTCACGTTAATTACTTAAATAAGCAACTAACTCATCAATTGGTTGAGGCATACCGAATAACCGACCTTGGCCAATGGCATTAGGCATGTTCAGTTTAATAAAGTTAAGTTCATTTTCTTTTTCAATACCTTCAAATACCACATCAACATCTAATCGGTTAAGCATACTAATAATGCCATCCAGAGTGATGCTATTAATCGTCTCAGTATCAATAGAATTTGTGAAAAATTTATCTATCTTAATTTCATTTGGCTCGAAAGTAGTCAGCCAAGATAAATTTGAGAAACCTGTACCAAAGTCATCCAGTGAAATACGATAACCATCTTTTTTGATAATCTTTGATGCTCTCGCCATTGCCTCGCGATTGGATGTAGTACGCTCCGTTATTTCAAGAACTAGCTGTTTATTGTTGAATTTGTACTGAGATACTTCATCTTTCAAAAAAGAGATAAAATCATCATCAATTATCAGGCTAGCAGTCACATTAATACTAACTGAAAAGTTATGATTGCTTTCTAATATGCTATTCAAGTCTCTAAAAACTTGCTTGATCAGTTGTTCTGTTAGGGGTCTGATCAACTGGAATTGCTCTGCCGTGATTATAAATATATCTGGACGAACAGAACCAAGTATCGGATCATTCCATCTAGCAAGAACTTCAACACCAATTGTCTCATGAGTACAAAGATTCACTTTGGGTTGATAGACAGGATAAATTTTTCCAGCATAGATTGCTTTACGAAACTTCTTTAGAAAAGCAGTTAAGCCTCCTTGCAACACAACTAATACGTATGTTACTGACATACCTAATATGATGCTTAGAAGACTGATGAGGACAATATAGAAATAAGACAACTGAAAAACCCCGCCGCCTTTGATAATCGTCATCAAACAGATATCTGAGTTCTCTTCGCAATGCTTAGTATGAATCAAGCTCCCCGGTAAGAGTAGCCTGTCATATAGTGAGGCTTCTTTCTTAAGTGTTTGTGAAATGTGATCAGCAACAATAATCTTGTCAAACACTTTTAAGATGTATTCATTGTCTTTTAGATATAGATACCCACCAGAACCGTTTCGAGTTTGAATATCAATATGTACTTCAGCTAAAAAACTAGTGGAAAGAAAAGCAGCTGTATTACCTTGTGTAAATATAGCTGCTTCTTTTTCGTCAATAAATAAATCGTTTTGGTTATTCCAGTAGAGAATATCACTAGAAGATTTATAAGGCTTATCCTCAAGATTAATAGGCTCTTTTAAAAGACCTTTTTTAACAGTGCAAATAATTTGATTGTTTTTTACTCTACCAATGTCACCTAAATAGTAGTATTGATTTAGTATTTTCCTCAGGATATCTAAATCATTTTCGCTGCAAATTTCGGATGCTACTAATTTTGCACGCGATAATCCACGCTTGATTTGAAAATCAAGTTGTTCTGTTTGAAAAAAGATATCATCAGCATACTTGTTGAGTCTACTTCTACTATTAAAAAAAACCAAAATATGGATTAGGTAAAAAATCACTAATGACAGAGTCATACCATACAGAAAAAACTTCTTGTTAGAAGGATCAAGTTGTCTCGAATAACGCATCCACAACAACCTGTCTTGCATAAATTGTTTTCTGTAATTATTCTGTCTCATGCTAGGCAAAGTTAATATTCACTGGATTTCAAGAGGATTCAGCTTGAGGCCTGAACTTAAATAAACATAAAGCGGTCAATGAGATGAGCATGGCTATCAATACATTAAGCATGATCGTTTTAGCTGCAATGTCTAAAAATTCATTTTCTATGTCATCCATGTAAGCTCCATAACCAATGACCCAATCCCAATCCGGAAGTTTAGTCACGCCATTTAATTTTGTCACTCTCTTATCCTCAACTGGCTTCACATTTGCTCTGGTGAAAAAGATGATGTCTTCATTCTGTAATTGGTGTATTTGTCCGATATATGATGTCTGAAACTTTCCTGAAATCTCAGGTCTAATATGCACGCGGGCGATCGCATTATTATCGTTTACCCACACATAACGAGTGCCATAATTCATCGCAGCAAGTGATTCGACTATTCGATTTTCAGCTTCTTCCCTAGTTAGTAAACCTTTTTCATGGTTATGCACATGTACCAGTGCCTGAGAACGTGCAAAACGTATGACGGATTCAAGTTCACGTTTGCGACTCGCAATTAAATTTTGATTAACTTCATATAAATTCAACGCACTGATCGGTATTGAGCTGATAATAACCAGAGAAAAAATAAGCAAAAATTGATTTAGAGATTTCATAATTTAAAGCACCAAGGCATTAAGCATTGAAATTGCATATTGATCGCTCTAAAATCATTGCTTCAATTGGCTCAGCTTGGAAAACTGAATTCTCTTAACAGCTCAGTCAAGAGTCCATATCTATGGTACGAAAATACGGCCTGGATATTCTAGGCATTTGTTGAATTTATAAAATACCATTGCTTGAAAACAGTTAATGCTAAACGTTCATTAATCGCTATTATTTCAAATTTAAAAATAGCTAGAACATGAGGGAAAGCATAAAAGATATCAAGATTATTGATTTTCACTTCAGAAACATGACAAGAATCTATATTGGGGGCGACTGAACCCCTTTACATCCTTCTTCTCAGTAACAGTTTCTTTGCATAAATCAAGATTGTAAAGAGCAAAAATGAAGGATTGCTTGCTTCGTTTTGCCATCTTAGTCATGCTACGCCTTGATTCATCGTTTGCTTGCTATAGGCATGGAGCTAAGCGGATTCGAACCGCTGACTTCCACAATGCCATTGTGGCACTCTACCAGCTGAGTTATAGCCCCGAATGTGAAATATATTGCCGTAATGATTTTGAACTTGTCAAGCTAGCTATGGACAAAAATCTTCCATAGCTACTGGAGATGGTGCTTTGCTTCATCGGCAACGGCAGCTTGTTCATCGGCCGCAAACTTTTCTAAGTAAGGTTTGGTTTCGTCACCACCAATGCGGCCAAAAGCTTGGGCTACACGGTAACGGATTTGCCAGTCGTCGTCTTCGACAAAGGGTATGAGTAAATCAATGGCGCGGCGATCGCCCAAATCTCCTAGGGCGCTAATAGCACTGGTGCGGATCAGTTCGTTTTCGGATTGGAGTGCTTCTTTAAGTAGGTCAAAGGCGCGAGGATCCCCTAATTCGCCAAGGGCAGCAACAATACTAAATTGCAGCAACCATTCAGAAGTAGAGCGATAGGTCGCTTCGAGGTCAGGATAGGCTTCCGTTATTTTTAAACCGGCGATCGCATCGGCAGCAGCAGCTTTCACATCGATTTCCGAATCATTATTAAGGGAATCTCTTAATAGAACTAAGGCTTCATCTTCAGAACCCACACCAACCGCATCCATCTGACTCACTGCGGCATAACGCACTCGTGCTTCTTTATCCTTCAAGAGGGGTTGAATGAGAGGAAATGCTTCCTTCGGCTCAAAAGCGCGTAACTGATTTAGACCAGCGATACGATCGCCAAACGTTTCAGAAGCTAAGAGCTGTTGGACAGATTCAATAGAAGGCATAGATGAATTTCACTGGATGGAAAGCAAATTATGACACTTGAGCCATAGCCCGAATGATATCACCTTGAGTAATAATCCCTAATACTTTGTTGCTGTCAGAGGCTAGTACTGGCAAGCGTCCTACTTTCTTTTCATGCATAAGATGAGCTGCCTCTCGTACCATCTTATTCGGGGCGATCGTCACAACCTTATCGCTCATTACCTCACCGACAGTCTGACCCAGTGCTTTGTGGATTTCTTTATCGTGTTTCGCTGGATTCTGGAGATAAATCACACTGTCGAGCAGCATGATGTAGGGTGGCGTATCGACCCCCGTTTCCTGCCAGGTTAGATCCCCTTCCGAGATAATCCCCACTAGCTTCATCTCTTGATCAACGACAGGTAAACCGCTCACTTTCCGATCGACTAAGAGTTGAATCGCCTCAGCAAGGGGCGTGTCTTTTTTTACGACGACTGGATCGGCGGTCATTATTTCGGCAACGGTTTTCGTGATCATGATGCCTTCCTAGGGGATTTTGCGGGATATCTTGTCTTAATTGTAAAAAAATCGACCTTTATTCCCCGCTTTTCGTAGTAGATCGTTACTTCGTTGCCGATTCGAGCTTAATCGTTTCTGCCATTACTGTTTCTAGGTCGGTGATGAGTTTATCGATGTCTTGCCCGTGGGTCTCAAAGCAACCAGCTGGACTGGGCTCTGCTTCAAAATAAATGAGCTTTACTTGTCCACCACCGATGCAGAGAATAATCGTTTCTTTATTAGTATCTGCGCCCTTGATAATGCCGAGAATTTCTTGGATGCGGCCACCAACACGCTTATTTAAGGTTTGCAAAGACTCTGGAGAACAAGGGATAAAGTGAGGTTGTGGCTGGAGATCGATGCCGAGAATGGTGCCATCATTGCCCCATTCTTGCTGGAGTCCCCAAACCAATGCAGCTAACTGGGGTTGATAGTCTTGTACAAACCAATCGACGTGCAATCGCCATTTTTCTTGAGGTTGAGGTGCTTGATTTTCAAAAGGAGAAGAAAACATATTGCTCTATTAATTGTCATTAAACATATAAATTTCTGTTGTAAGAGCTTAATCCGTTAAGCCCTTACCCAATTAGCCAAAAACTAAGCTAAACCCAGTACTTCACCCTGTCCTGCAACAACTTTACCGAGCCGGAAACTAGTGAGATTCTGTGATTGGAACCAGGTTAAACTGTCAGATGCTTTTGCTGCTGGAACGATAACCACATAACCAACACCCATATTAAATGTGTCCCACATTGCAGCTGTTGGCACTTCACCCACTTTTTGCAGCCATTGGAACACTGTTGGGATTTCCCAAGCTGTGGTGTCAATTTGAATCGATTGGTCAGTTTTGAGGCAGCGAGGTAAATTTTCTGGTAAACCACCACCCGTAATATGTGCCATTGCATGAACATCCAACTCTGCCTTGAGTGCTGCTTGGATCACTTCAACATATATTTGTGTCGGAGTGAGGAATACTTCACCCAAAGTTTTACCACCAAACTCTGAGGGAGTGGCTGTCCAATCCAACCCATTCATTTCAATAATCTTGCGGACTAGGGAAAAACCATTGCTATGGACACCACTACTACCGAGAGCGATCGCCACATCTCCGACTTCAACTTTCGAGCCGTCAAGAATTAGGTCTTTTTCGACAATACCGACGCAGAAGCCAGCCACATCATATTCGCCCTTTTGATAAAAGCCGGGCATTTCAGCTGTTTCACCGCCGAGTAAGGCACAGCCACTTTGCTTACAACCTTCCACAACTCCTTGCACCACATTTGCTAATTGTTGTGGTTCTAATTTTCCCGTCGCTAAATAATCGAGAAAAAAGAGTGGTTCTGCACCCGCCGTCAAAATATCGTTCACACACATCGCGACGAGATCAATCCCTACCGTGTGGTGGCGATCAGTTTTGTGGGCAATTTTTAATTTTGTGCCGACACCATCTGTTCCGGAGATTAAAACAGGCTGCCGATAGCCCGCTGGGATTTCAAAACATCCTCCGAAGCCTCCGAGTCCACCGAGCACTTCAGGACGATATGTGCTTTCGACATTCTCCTTGATGGTTTTGACGAAAGAACGCCCTGCTTCAATATCTACTCCTGCTTGTTGGTAGTCCATGCGATAAAGATTGGTTATTGGTTTACAGTGAACAATTCCGTAGGTACGGGTATGCCAGACAGCTGATTTTACCGTGCTTTAACCTGAATTCCCTGCTTTTAATTCTGCCTTGTGGGGCTAAATTTTTTGCGATGTATACGGATGTTACGCGTAAAAAGCCTGTGATACTCTGACATCGCTTAAGAAATGTAACGTGATCACAACGTTTGTCCTGAGCAAGACTCAATGATTTTTTTCTCAATCAGGGTCGCCACACCACAAATTTATGTAACGTTCTTCCGGAATGAAAGATGGGTTTGTTGGTTGCCGAATTCAATTACTTTTTAAATGGTATTTAAACGAAAACATTTACTTTTAACATTGGCCGCCTGTGCCGCTGTAACAACGCTTCCTATTTCTTCTGATTTGACTACGGCTAATGCTGACGATGCAAGCACAGAGCTAGCGCGTACTCAAATTCTCGACACCGATCAAGCTTTAGAATCTCTCGCTACACTTTTTTCCTACCCTTTTGAAGGGCGCACGGCTACGACTCTCTACATCAATCGTTTGCCTGTTCTAACTTTCCGTGATGCTAGTGACACTGCTGACAGTGATACTGAGGCGATCGCCGCAACAGTTTCTGACAAAATTAACGAGCTTGCTGAAAACCCAGACTTTGATGCCTCTGAACTATCTGTTCGCTGGAAGTCTGAAAACAAATATGAGCTTGTTTACGCGGATGAAGTTGTTGTCGCTGTTGATGACACCGTCACTCTCGCTGATAGCACCAACAACCGTGAGCAAGATGCACTCATTGCTGCGAACCGTCTCCGTCGTTTGATGGGTAATGCTGAGCCTATTACCGAAGTTGTGGGTAAGCCCAAGCCTAAGGTTGTGGCACCTGTTGTGAATGTTTTGCGTTCTTTCACTGGTCACGCATCTTGGTATGGCCCTGGTTTCCATGGTCGTCTCACTGCGAATGGTGAACGCTATAACCAATATGCAATGACTGCTGCCCATAAGACTTTGCCTTTTGGTACAAAAGTCCGCGTGACAAACATGAATAATGGCAGGTCTGTCATTGTTCGCATTAATGACCGTGGCCCTTTCATTCGTGGCCGTGAAATTGATTTGTCGAAAGGTTCTGCTCAGCAGATTGGTCTCATGGCATCTGGTGTTGCAAATGTCAGACTAGAGATCCTCGGCAAATAAATAAGCGACTTTAATCATGAATCTGGTTCATACTCTTGCGAGTTTGCTGGCTGCTCTCGCGGCGCTCACTCCTGAAAAAAAAGTTGGTTTTGTGCCAACGATGGGGGCTTTGCACGCAGGTCATGGCAGTCTTATCCGACGGGCAAGGGCTGAATCAGATTTTGTTGTCGTCAGTATTTTTGTGAATCCCCTGCAATTTGGGGAAAACGAAGATTTAGATCAATATCCCCGCACCCTAGAGGGCGATCGCCAATTTTGTGAAGCATTAGGCGTTGACCTAATTTTTGCGCCATCGGTAGACGAAATCTATGGTCAAGAGGAGTCGGTAGAGGTTGTGCCGCCTGCATCGATGACCAGTGGACTTTGTGGCAGATATCGTCCCGGTCATTTCCGTGGCGTGGCAACGATTGTGGCGAAGCTCTTGCAATTAGTACATCCAGATATTGCCTATTTCGGTGAAAAGGATGCCCAACAGCTCGCCATTATTAAACGATTGGTAGCGGATTTATATTTACCTATCAAAATTCAGGGTTGTCCGATTGTGCGAGAGGATTCGGGCTTGGCACTCAGTTCTCGCAATCAATATTTAAGTGAGCAGGAAAAATCGCAGGCGTTGGGTTTATCTCAGGCGTTAGCTGCGGCTCAATCAGCATTTCAATCGGGTGAATGTAATGGGGAAACACTGTTGGCGATCGCCCGACAAACCCTCCAACAATTTCCTGAGGTAAAACTGCAATATTTGGAGTTGGTACATCCAGAGACGTTGCAGCCCCTCACAACAGTGACAGAATCTGGTTTACTGGCTATTGCCGCCTATGTCGGTGAAACCCGTCTCATTGATAATGTCGTTCTTATGAATACTTCTCGCAAACCGATTATTGCGATTGATGGCCCCGCCGGTGCTGGAAAATCAACTGTTACCCGTCGCGTTGCAGATGAACTGGGTCTATTATTCCTCGATACTGGTGCTATGTACCGGGCGATCGCCTGGCTCGCATTAAACAATGACTTTGACCCGAAAGAGGAAAGTGCGGTGGCGGAATTGGTGAATACTGCAACGGTGGAACTTAAACCTTCAGCAGACCCTACCAAACCGACTATCGTGCTCGCCAATGGCCATGATGTGACAACAGCGATTCGTACTCCAGAGGTGACAGCGCAGGTCTCAGTTGTTGCAGCCCAAGGCGCTGTACGCCAAGCATTAGTCAAGCAGCAACAGAATATTGGTAAACAGGGTGGCATTGTGGCGGAAGGCCGAGATATTGGCACCCATGTTTTTCCTGATGCAGAAGTGAAAATCTTTTTAACTGCTACCCCCGCTGAACGTGCCCGCCGTCGTGCCAAAGATCTCGAAGCCCAAGGGGAAACAGTAGACCTTGCGAAATTAGAGGCTGATATCACAGAGCGTGATCGCCTCGACAGCACCCGTAAGATTGCCCCGCTCCTCAAAGCTGAGGATGCCACTGAAATCGTGACGGATGGAATGACTATTGAGGCAGTCATCACCAAAATTATTGGTATGTATCAAGCCCTTTAATTCTCCATTAGAAAATCCCCCGGAATTGGAGGATTAGAATGCTTACTTTTACTTGTTGTTCCTACTCTTCTGGTGCAGCCATATCGTAATGAATACCCGCATTCTTCCAGAGGCTGATGGCATAACGGAGGCGATCGCAGGGCTGAATTAAACTCATCCGCACATAGCCTTCTCCCCCTTGGCCAAAGGCATTACCGGGAGTCACAACCACACCAGTTGTCCGGAGTACATAGAGTGCGAAATCAGTGGAATTCATGCTGGGTGGTACAGGAACCCATAGATACATCGTGGCGTTAGAAGGTTTGACCTTCCAGCCAATTTCGCTGAGAGCCTCAATCAGGCAATCCCGACGTTCTCGATAACGCTCTTGCACCCCTTGGATATAGGTATCGGGGAGTCCTAGGGCTGCTTCTGCTGCTTTTTGGATGGCAGAGAAAATTCCGTAATCGAGGTTCGTTTTTAAAGTGCGTAAACCTTGAATAATGTCCGAATTACCCACGACGAAACCCACCCGCCAACCTGCCATGTTGTATGTCTTTGAAAGGGTGTGGAACTCGACACCGATTTCATCGCCACCGGGAATCTCGAGCAAACTGGTGGGCTTAAACCCATCAAAGGATAACTCTGCATAACAAAGGTCATGGACGAGCATCACCTTATATTTATGTGCCCATGCCACAACCTTCTCGAAAAACTCGCGCGGTGCAGAAGCAGTGGTGGGATTACTGGGATAGTTGAAATAGAGAATCTTGGCGCGGTGGGCAACCTCTTCTGGAATAGAGTCGAGGTCAATTAACCAATCCTGCTCTGGCTTCAGGATAATTTCATAGACATCAGCTCCCGCAATCAGAGGACCACGGAAATGAGCGGGATAGGAAGGACTGGGTACCAAGACCGTATCGCCCGGATTCACATAAGCCAATGCAAGGTGAGCTAATCCTTCTTTTGAGCCCAGCAACGGTAAAGCTTCACTGTCTGGATTTAGTTCGACATCGTAGCGGCGTTTATACCAAGTGGTGATGGCATTCCGGAAACTGGCCGTTCCTTCGAATGGCGGATAGCCATGAAACCTGGCTGTCTCAAAGGCGGCGATCGCCGCATCAATCGCTTCTTTGGGTGCGAATCCATCAGGATTGCCCATGCCCAAATCAATTAAATCAATCCCTTGTTCCCTTGCTCTAGCTTTCAGCTCATCCAAACGGGCAAATACATAGGGAGGTAAAGCACTGAGACGGTCAGCTCTGGTAATCCAATCTACACTCATCGATGCCGGAAATATTTAGGTAAAGGTATAGCCTACCATCATCGCATCCATAGTCCTTACCCTTCTGCTTTATTAAAGAATTTCCGCCGAATCACTTACTATAAACCTGCCAACCCTATCCACCACTCCTTTGAACAGCGATCGCCCTAACTACCAAAAACTGCTGCCCTATTTGCGTCCCCAATGGAAAACCATTGCTCTCGCTCTCTTGTGTACGCTGGGATTCACGATATTTTGGCCGATTTTGGCGTACCTTGCCGGGAAAATCGCTGCTGATATTGGCGCAGGAAATGTACAGGGTATTATCAATCTCGCTGGTAAAGCCGCCGTTATTTTTCTGATTCGGGGTTTTGTGCAATATGGCCAAGACACCCTAATGGCAAAGGCCGCGCTGAAAATTGCCCTACGATTACGCGTCCGAGTTTATGCGCACCTCCATAAATTGAGTCTTAACTACTTTGAGACCGCGAAAACAGGGGATTTGTCCTATCGTCTCACCGAGGATATTGATCGCGTTGGGGAAGTGATTAATAAAATTTTCCACCAATTTGTCCCCAGTATTTTGCAACTCATTGTGGTGTTGGGCTATATGTTTTGGGTGAATTGGCAACTTACCTGTGCGGCGTTGGTGATTGGTCCTCTAATGGCGGTTTTAATTGGGGCATTCGGTGAAAAACTTCTTGAATTTTCCCGCAAAAGTCAGAGCCGTACCTCCAATTTGTCTGCACTCCTAACCGAAGTATTTAGCGGGATTCGGTTGGTGCAAGCCTTTGCCGCAGAAGATTATGAGCTACAGCGCTTTGAATTAGAAGCTGAGCAAAACCGTAAAGCAAAATATCGTGCCGAACGGATTAAAGCCTTGCAATTTGTAGTGGTGGGTTTCCTCGAAGCCATGAGCGTCATTTTTCTATTTTTCCTTGGTGGTTGGCAGATTTCCCAACAGAATTTAACCGCAGCGGATTTTGTGGCCTATGTGGCAGCAGTGGCATTGTTGATCGATCCAATTCAGATTACGACCAGCAATTTCAATGAATTCAAGGAAGGGGAAGCTTCTATCGACCGCATTTTTGAGCTGATGGCGATTCAGCCTAGTGTGGTCGAAATCCCTGATGCTCAGCTTCTGCCCGAAGTGACAGGCAAGGTTGAATATCGTGATGTGACCTTTGCCTACGAAGCCGATAAACCAGTATTACAGGGCATTGATTTAACAGTGAAACCGGGCGAAATGGTGGCGTTGGTAGGAGCTTCGGGAGCCGGTAAAACCACCCTCGTTAATCTTCTGCCTCGTTTTTATAATCCTGATGGTGGTGAAATTCTAATTGATGGCGTTGATACGAAATCCGTCACGTTAAAAAGCTTGCGCCAACAGATTGGTATTGTGCCGCAGGAAACGGTTTTATTCTCTGGCACGATCGCCCAAAATATTGCCTTTGGTCAGACTGATATCAATGTCGAACAAGTCGAAGCCGCTGCCAAAATTGCTAATGCTCATCAATTCATTTCAGATTTTCCGCAAGGCTATCAAACCTATGTGGGAGAACGGGGTGTTAATCTCTCCGGCGGTCAACGACAACGGGTGGCGATCGCCCGTGCGGTTTTACTCAATCCCAAAATCCTGATCCTTGATGAAGCGACTTCTGCTCTTGATGCCGAATCTGAAGCATTAGTGCAAGAAGCCTTAGAACGCATTATGAAAGACCGGACTGTTTTTGTCATTGCTCACCGTCTCGCAACAGTCCGACGCAGCGATCGCATCCTTGTTTTAGAAAAAGGAAAAATCGTTGAGTCCGGAAATCATGACGAACTTCTCACGGAAGATGGACGTTATGCCCAATTCCATGCGCAACAGTTTTCCTGATCAAAAGTTTAGATATCCAACTTTACGCCCTTGCAAAAAAAAGCTCGAAAGACTACAACAGATCACTAATCTCATAAAGGTGAACTTAACCATTGGCAATACTATTCAATGAGCTGCTGACTCATTACTAATCCTTGATTTTGTGAGCAATGATGAAGAAGTCTTTATCTTAACAAAGTATTATGTGCTCTCAAGCGAGAGTCAGAGCACAGCGCAGAAATCAAACAAGATCGCTGCAGTCTATTTTCGTAATAATTTTTCTCTTCCTTCTGCGAAAAAATTTGTCTGCCATCATGAAATCTGACAATACATCAATAGATTACTTCGACATCCTCTCATCTGAGCTATATTTCCTAAACTACCTGCCACAAGATCTCTTACTAGATGATTTTTCATAGCTTCTGTAGCAAGATTGTTGTGTAGACTGAACAGCCTAGAATGTTGCACAAGATAGTCTCTCCATCTGCTTTGCATTTGTTCTAGGGGACAATTTTAAAGCTTGCCTCGCGACAGACGCAGTGTATCAAAGACGCCAAATACCAAAGTTATGACCCCACCTAGCCCTGCGGAGAATCTAAATCAAATACATGAGCTTCTAAAGCAGTTAGGACGGCAGATTATTGACATTTATCGCTCCGCTCCAGATATTTTCGATGATCAAAATATTGGGACAGAATTAGAGCAATTTCTGAATGCATACCGGGACGCCAATAACCGTCTCGAATACCCTCGCCTAAGAATTGCGACTATTGGCACGACTTCCTCTGGAAAATCAACCATCGTCAATTCTTTAATTGGCCGGAGAATTGCTCCGATTGAAGCAGGAGAAATGAGCGTTGGTCTACTCAGTATCAACCACGATGAGCAACGCCGTTTGGTTATTAATCAAACTCCAGAGGCAGCTTGGGAAACTGGTGAATGGACCGATTTAGATGATCAGGATATCTATCTCAAAATTCGCAGTACCATGCAGAATTATCGTCAACTTAAGCGAAACACTGAATGCGTTGCACCCCAAGTCAAAGCTTATTTCCCATTATTACCGGCCAGAGATATTGCATTATCCGGTCTACCCGACGAAATTAGTATCGAATTCCTTGATCTGCCAGGACTGAAATCTGTCAGCGATCGCCGCAACCTGTCTGTCATCCAGTCGCAAGTCGGTAAAGCTTTTAGTTTGGTGGCCCTTGACTATCTCCAAGTTAACGAAGAAAAGCGCCAGCGCCTTCTCAGCGAACTGCAAACAGTCGTGAGGTACTACCATGGCCACGTCGAATCTATGATCTTCATTTTGAACCGTATTGATAATCGTGGTACTGATGACCTGCCTTTAGAAGAGAGAATCGTTCAACTTAAAAAAGAAATCAAAGAAGTTCTAGACCTTGCAGAAGAGCCAGACTTAATCCCTTTCAATGCCCGCCTGCTCTACTACTCTCAATGTGCATGGGGAACAACCCCTTTAGACTCTGCTTCAGAAGTCCCTCAAGCCTTAAGAATTCAATTTTTAGAAGCCTTATTTAACGACTGTGCAAAAGTGATCCGTGAGAATCTGAGCGAAAACCGAGAGTTAAGACAATGGTTCCGAGATCTAGAAGATAATGTTGCCGACCAAAATGAAATTACAGATGAGGATCTGCGCAAATTACTGCAATACGCAATGCAATGGAGTGGTGGAAAAAAATTATGGGACTGTATTCAAACTAGACTTAAAGACTCCTTTTCTGAATTAGTTATTATTCCAATTCTTGTTGAAACATTGAATAGTTTTGATGCCCTCAATGAATCCCTGGAGATTTTATTACAAGCCCGTCGAATTGGCACCACGGAAGAGGTGAACCAAGAAAAAGAGAAAGTCGTCAAGATTCGCAATGATTTACAAGCTTGTCTCTCAAAAATTCGGGAAGACTTTCACGATACCGTCAATGTCTATATGGCCGCATTGAAAAATGATAATCCTAAGCTCAGACTGAAGATTAAACAAGAGACTGAAGCCAATGGTATTCAAGGGTTTTCCGCTGTTTTTGACTCTGTTCGAAATGTTGAAACAGATCTAATTACGTCACTCATTATTCCAATACGCCAATCTTTCCATCAGAAAGAGTCGATGTTGCAAGTAAAAGAAAAGCTGGAGCCTGTCATTGGTATTCAATTGGCTCAAGAAATCGCTCAAAATTATGAACGAGTTCAGAAAGTTCTAGGCAAATTTAGTAAGCACAAAAATGGTCGATTCATTAAGCGTCGTGTACCGACTAATGATGATGAAGCATTAGCTGAACTGAAGCAAGATGAACGTGTCGTTAAATTGTTTTATCGCTCAATCAGAAAAGCGATATCCCGCCGTGCAGAATTTTGTTTACAAGCTCAAGCAAAACAATTTAAAGAAGTATTGGAATCTCTCGTTGAAAATCAGCTTAAACAGCTTGAGATTTGTTTGACTGTTAGCAAAGAATACTGTTCGATTACTTTAAGCAAAGCCGCCATTAGTAGCCTCTACAAAAAACTTTTGCAAAATCCTCCAGCTCTACCTGAAAACTTTTTTGAAATTCAAGACTTAAGTCGTAAAGAAAGTAAGACAGAGATTGAAATAGTTGGCTCAGAAACTTTTTTTGAAGAATCTAGTGAAATTCGTAGGGAGCTTTACACTGAATATTATCGACAAGGATCTTGCTTTAAAAGTACTCGTCGTCGTTTGAAAGCTCGTCCCGTGATTGAAAAAGTCAAAAAGCCTGTTGTTAAGAAAAAGTATTCAGAGATTGATTATATGGAGTTATTTTTGCCATCACCACAAACAATGGCAAAGCAGTGGTCAGAAGGGATTAATAGTACTAAAGGAAGTTTGTGGGATGTTTTGTCAAAGTGGATTATGGATCGATTAGATTATGTTAATGAGACCTTCGAACAGTCGGCAATTAATATTACTGATTTAGCTGAAAGAACATTAAATAAACAGCTTGAGATCATTGAGACTAATTTTCAGGAAAACACTCAGAAATTGCATGAGTTTGAAATCAAGAAGGAAAATATAATTGCTACTCGTATTGAATTGGAGCGTCTTGCAAAGCGTAAAGATCAATGAAAATAAGTTTGATGCTATGGATTTCAATCAGAATTTGTAGTCGATAATCATTTGGGTTTCGATGATTGTAGGATTGGCTACTTTTTTCATTGTGACAAGTAATATTTGTTCGCTTCTGGTTATTGAGATGTGTGATATAAAATACATGGGCATCTACTACTACTGGGATAATGAAATTAAATAATCGGGACAGTGATGGCTTTTCTCTGGCATTTGGTCAGTTTAAAGATGTTTCACGCAGTCAAAGTAACACTGCGGGGAAAAGTCAGGATGATTATGCTTTTTGGAATAGTCAGGGATTAGAGCAAGGAATTCAAGAGAAATATCGCGAAGCTTTAATTAGTTTTGATGAGGCGATCGCCATTGATGCGGAACATAGTGAGACTTGGTATAACCGCGGTATTGTGCTGTTTCAGTTACAGCGCTATGGAGAAGCTTTAGACAGTTATAACCATGCAGTTGAGCTTAGAGCTGACTCTGTACCAGCTTGGAATAATCGTGGCAATACACTCAAGGTATTAGGGAAATATGAAGAGGCCATTGATTCCTATGATCAAGCTTTGAAATTAGAGCCAGATGATTATTTGTCATGGGACAATAAAGGCGACTTATTGAAAGAGTTGAAGCAATACCACGAAGCAATTCAATCTTATAGCAAAGCATTAGTAATTAAGCCGAATTCAGCAGAGATTTGGTATAAGCGTGGTCTGGTTTTTGAGCTTTTATCTCAAGATAATGATGCTTTGATGAATTATTCTAAAGCATTAGAAATCAATCAAAACTCACCTCATATTCTTTGTGCAAGGGGATCGATTTTGGTTCGGTTAGAACGTTTTCAAGAAGCATTGATGTGTTTCAATCGGGCGATCGAACTTAAAGCTGATTGTGTAGAAGCCTGGTCACATAAAGGCTTTTTGTTGGAGCAACTCAAGAAAATAGAAGATGCTATTTTCAGTTATGGTCAAGCCTTGGCTGTTAATCCGAATCAAGAAATTCTTTGGTATCACCGAGGAAATTTATTTCTCCGCCAAAAACAATATCAACGTGGTCTTCATTCCTATGATGAAGTCTTGAGGCTGAACCGTGAGCATTATCAATCACTGAATAATAAAGGCGTTAGCTTATACAAGCTAGGCGATGTTCATGGCGCCTTTAAATGTTTTCAGAAGGTCTTAGAAATTAATCCTTATGCTTTTTCTGCTTGGAATAATCAGGGTCAAATTTGTAAAGCTATTGGTGATTATCAGGAAGCAATCATCTGTTATGACAAGGCTTTGAAAGTTGAACCTAAACAATCTAAAATCTGGTCAAAGCGAGGTCTATGTTTGGCAAAATTAGGACACTATGAGGAAGCTATTAATAGTTTTCAACAAGCTATTCAGTTGGATAAGTCTTACGCTGAAGCCTTGTATGCTCAAGCTGCTGTGTTCGCTGTGCAGCAAAACCTACAATTGGCCCTGGAATATTTAGGTAAAGCAATCTCTGCTAATCCGAAATACATACAGGTTGCTCAATTAGATCGCAACTTCGAATGTTTGCGAGAGCACTATCATTTTGAGGCCTTGATCAACACCACACCTCTCTTGAATCAAAGGCAAATTCTATTGCAAGAATTTCAGCAGTTTCACCTTCCTCTTACATCCAATGCGTGATGCTTAGGTATGATTCGGTTTTGAAAGGCATATTGTAAGGAGTTTAGTCTAGGAGATAGTCTTTATTGAAGAGATAGTTGCTTTGTTGTCTTAAGCTTAGACGGCAGAGTTCCTTTAGGTAAAGATAGTGTTATGTTCGTCAGTATAGATTTTGTAAGCTATCCTGATATATGTATCTAGGTTACGGAATCAGGGGCATCGGTTTCATTTTGTTTTTAAAGGCAAGCCTGCATCTATGTAGTCTTCGAGAGATTAGTTCTTAATCGCGAAGAATACATTGCATTGTCAAGTTTGGCTGAAGATACAGCTTGAAACAAGTACGTGTAAACTCTTTATGCTGCCTACACTCGATGCTGTCAAATCTAACTTCATTCCAGTTTAACTTGCCTTTCTCTACAAATTCTTCACCGAAAACGCAGGTTTTTGTCCTTATTCCAGCTATTTACGAGAAATTAGTTGCTGAGTTAAAGGATAAACAAGAGTTTGATAATGCCAAGATGACGGCAGATTTTTTTCATGCAGCTCAATATATTTATCAAGCTGAACCACGGATTGCAGCAGAAAAACGTCATCAGTTTGAAGCTCATGAGAGCTATGAGTTCGCTGTAGATGATCTTTTTCTTGTAGAAATAACGCTCTTTGAAGAGGATACTCGTTTTGCTCCGAATGTGAATGGGCTTGATCGTTACGATGCCTTTGTAAATTTGATCCGTAGTGCCGTTAAAGTCGAAGTTTCAGAACGTTTGCGCATGGATACTTATGATTGTCTAGATTGGTATACTCGCTAAATTCTAAATCGTCTATCTTAGATGGCACACAGGTGTTGAAGTATTTTTTTTGGCGATCACCCATGCGGTTTTACTCAATCCAAAAATTCTGATTCTCGACGAAGCAACCTCTGTCCTTGATAGCGAATCCTTGGCACAATTAAGTTCTTTAGCGGATCGCGTTTTGTCATCGTCCACCACCTTGCAACAGTTGGCGTGATGATCGCATACTTCTATTCTGTAACGCCTTTTTAACGATTATTATCTCATCATTTGAAGGGGGAACGGAGTTAGTCGAAAAGACTCAGGTGATGAAAAAGTATCAGTATGAAAAGGCGATCGCCATTGGCGATGGATTGACCGATATCAATATGGCATTAAAAGCTGACTTAATTTTTGCAAGGAAGCATTTACGCAATTATCTCGACCAAGAAGGGAAAACAAACTATGTTGCCTGGGAAGCCTTTGATGATATTTGCCAATACCTTGAACAAAGTAATTTTCTAGCCTAACGTGAGTTCGGGATAAGAAAGAAAAAGGAGAAAGTGCATATTGTGGAAGTTGATAACCAGTCCACCACCTTCTCCCATGACCAGTCTAGAACCTTTGTTTTGTGCCGTTGATGATTTCTGCCCAGTCTTTGAACCTCAATGGCAACAGCAATTACTGGCCTCAAAGCAAAAAGCGACGGCGTCGCCCCAGAAGCCTTAGTCTCAGCGAGATAATGACGATATTGATTGCTTTTCACCAATCTCACTATCGCAATTTTAAATATTTCTATCTCATCAATGTGCGTCATCACTGGCGAGGAGCTTTTCCCAGAGCCGTGAGTGACCAACGTTTTGTGGAGTGGATGCCTTCGACGTTAGTACCTCTCTCTCTGTGTCTACCTACAGCACTGTTATGGTCAATGCATAGGTATCAGCTTCATTGATGCCACCAGTATCAAAGTTTGTCACAATCGCCGCATCTCTCAACATCGCGTTTTTGAAGGTCATGCCGCTCGAGGTAAAACCTCTGTGGGTTGGTTCTTTGGCTTCAAACTACATCTGGTTATCAATGACCATGGCGAATTACTCAATGTGAAAGTCACACCCGGCAACACCGATGATAGAAAACCGGTAGTGGAGCTTTTGAAAGGGTTATACGGCAAAGTCTTTGCTGATCAAGGTTACGTCTCTCAACCTCTGGCACAGTATTTACAAGAAGAATATGATGTGAGGCTTCTAGCTAAGCCTCGTCGCAATATGAAGAATCACCGGATGCTTTGGCGTGACAAAGTGCTGGCTCGTAAGCGAGCTTTGATTGAAACAGTCATTGACCAACTGAAGAATATTTCACAGATTGAACACTCTCGCCATCGCAGTCCAGCGAACTTTTGTGTCAACTTGCTTTGCGGTCTCATTGCCTATTGTCATCAGCCCAAGAAACCCTCTCTTCAGCTTGATTAGAACCTTGATTCCTTATCCCGAACTCACGTTAGCCTAAACACTTGACCTTTTGCAAAAGGGGTGAGAGTAGATAAAAAAGAGGAAAGTAACAGAGCCATAGCGATAAAAATGCCAACTTACGAACAGCTCCAACATTTATCGACAGAACAATTCAGGAGAGCCTGTGGAGTTAAACTTCAGACTTTCAATCGTCTGGTAGAGGTCCTAACAGAACGTGAGTTCTGGATAAGGAAAGAAAAGGAGAAAGCCCATATCGTGGAAGTTGTAACGAATCCACGGCTTTCTCCCATGTCCAGTCTAGAGGCTCTGTTTTGCCATGTTGATGATTTCTGTCGAATCTTTGAACCCTTATGGCATCAAGCGTTACTCAGCTCTGGCAAAAAATACCGTCGCCGTCAGAGAAGCTTCAGTCTGAGTGAGGTGATGACTATTCTCATTGCTTTCCATCAATCTCACTATCGAAATTTCAAGCATTTCTATCTCATCAAGGTGAAATGCGATTGGCAACAAGAGTTTCCTCTAGCTGTGAGCTATCAACGCTTTGTGACATGGATACCTTCGAGCTTGATTCCTCTCTGTACATATCTGCGACGATGCTTCGGACAATGCACTGGTATTAGCTTCATTGATGCCACCAGCATCAAGGTTTGCCATAATCGCCGTATCTCTCAACACCGTGTTTTTGAAGGTTGCGCGGCAAGGGGCAAGACTTCGGTGGGATGGTTCTTCGGCTTCAAACTACACCTGGTCATCAATGAGCGAGGAGAATTACTCAACGTCCAAGTGACGCCCGGAAATACCGATGACCGCCAACCTGTAGTGGAGTTATGGCAAGACTTATGGGGTAAAGTCTTTGCCGATAAAGGCTATAGCAGGCAAGGAGTGGGTTAAGACAGAATAGGATAGAAGCAATAAACATAGATGCCATGCCTGCTCCCCATAGTCTTGATTTACGCCTAAAAGCTGTTGCCGCCTTCGATAAAGGTGAACGAAAAAGTGATATCTGTCGCTTCTTTGGTATTAGCCGAAATACGCTAGACCTGTGGCTGAAACGACGAGAGAAAATCGGTTCAGTCGCTCCGAAGACAGATTACCGTCGAGGCCCTCAACCGAAGATTAATGATCTAGATGCTTTTCGTGCTTTTGCAGAGAAATATGGGCATCTAACCCAGAAGGAAATGGCGGAGAAATGGCCAGAGTCTATTAGTGATGCATCCAGACGTGAAGCTCTACGGAAAATTGAATTTACTCGAAAAAAAAGACCTATCGATATCAAGAGAGAGATAAAGAATTAGAAAAAGCATTTGTGGCACAACTGAAGCAGTATGGCCAAGAACGACTCGTATATATCGATGAAAGTGGATTTGATAATACCTTAGATTATGGGTATGGCTACTGCCATAAGTCAGAGAGGTTTATCGCAGAGAAGTTAGGTCATCGTACAGAACGAGTTAGCGTGATTGGAGGATGGCGAGAGGGAGAGCAGATAGCACCGATGGTATTTGAGGGCTATGCCAACAGCGCCTTAGTTTGCCAATGGGTAGAGGATTGCTTAGTGCCAGAGTTGATTCCGGGTCAAATTATTATTCTGGATAATGCCAGTGTTCATCCAAAGGAAAGAATACAAACATTGGTGGCGAAGGCAGGATGTGAAGTGATATTTTTGCCACCCTACTCACCACACCTGAACAAGATAGAGAAGTTTTGGGGGAGGTTAAAGAAGGAGGTAAGTAAGCTCATCAAGAAGACTGAGGATTTGTTCGATGCCATCAGAATAGCCTTCTGTTCTATGTCCTAACCTTCTCCTTCGCTGCTATATGTCTCACAATCTTTAGCCCAGCATCTTCAAGAGGAACATGAGGTGACCCTAATGGCTAAACCTCGTCGAAATATGAAGCATCATTTGATGGTTTATCAAGATAAACTTTTTGCTCGTAAGCGGGCTTTGATTGAGACAGTTATTGACCAACTGAAGAACATCTCATAGATTGAACATTCCCGACATCGCAGTCCCACAAACTTTTGTGTGAACTCGCTGTGTGGGCTGATTGCTTACTGCCATCAACCCAAAAAACCTTCTTTACAGCTTGATTAGACCTATCATTCCTTATCCAGAACTCACGTTAACAGAAGCTAAAGCAAAGCAAAAACCCGGTCGTCCCAGTATTGTATCCCTGGAAAATCAGTTACTCCTCACCTTGGAATATCTGAGGGAATATCGCACTTATTTTCCTATCGCTTAATCATGGGGCATTCATGAATCAACAGTTTGTCGCATGGTGCAAAAAACAGAGAATACACTCATCAAAGAAACCGATTTCCACTTACCCGGCATGAAACAGCTCCATGGTTCAGAAGAGTTATCTCTAACAGTAGTGTTGATGGATGCCACAGAACAGGCGATTGAAAAGCCCCAAAAAACAACGTCTTTACTACTCAGGAAAAAGAAGCATCATTCCCTTAAAGCTCAAATAGTTATTGCTTGGCAGTGGGCACAGATTATCTGTTGTGACTGTGAGAAAGGTAGCACCCATGACTTCAAACTACTCAAAAAGAGTAGAGTGCATTTTCAGCAGGGACAACTCTGCCTTGCCGACACTGGATATCAAGGTCTACACAAGCGACATCAGCGGAGTCACACTCCTCACAAGAAGCCGAGGAGGAGAGTTGACTGCGGGAACAGAAACAGGAGAATCAGCTCTTAGCAGCTCAAAGAATCATCATTGAGATGGTATTCAGAATGCTCAAAAGATTTCGTATATTATCCAGTCGATATCGTAACCGCCGTCGGAGATGGGGATTAAGACTCAATCTCATTGCTGGTCTCTACAATTTTGAATTGCCATAACCTTTTGCAAGAGGTCAACTCATTGCAGTCCATATAAAAAACTTCCTTAGAGTTTTAAACCTATAAGCTTAGCCAAGGAAGTTTTTTATGTTTTAGAGTGAAGAAAAGAAAGCAACCTTAGCTTTCATTGTCACGCTCTTGCTTACGCTTACGGGCGATCGCCGCACCACCAGTAAACAACCAAGCGAGGCCAGCAGCAGGAGTTGGAACTGGAGTTAAGTCAACATTGAAATCTGCATGGTTTTCGTATAGATTGCCGTTCTCGTCATATGCCTTGAACCAAGTAGACATACCCAAGTTCGAGTTTTTACCATTAGCACCAATGCCCACTTGGACAGGATATTTCCCACCGGTGAGATCATCAATTGTCAAAACAAGATTATCAATCTCGCCACCGAATCCAGTGAGCGTAGAAGCGACATTATCGCTAAAGTCATAAAAACTCCATGTGGAGGGATCTACAACACCACTGCCGTAAGGATTATTGCGATTAAGTTCTTTCTTGGGTCCACCAGTACCTGCACCATCTCTCTTGACGAGATGAACATCTACTTCCCAACCAAATGGGCTTGCATTGCCACCATTCACTTGTTTTTTGTCATAAACAGTACCGTAGAAGTGAACAGTACCGTCGTCATACTCTTCCCAAAAGAGATCTTCAGAGGATGTGGTGATAGAGCTTCGCTCGTTTAAACTGCCTGCGTCTAGACCATAGATTGTATGGCCAGCACCACCACCGTAGTACTGATCCTTATATGCAGTCGTAACAGAATATTTATTGACGAGTTCAAGTGCTTGAGCTGGGGCTTCCATCATAAAACCACCAACAACAACACTAGCCGCCATTAACGGTAAACCGAAATGCTTAATTGGATTCATTGAAGAGAAAAACATAGGACACAAAAGTAATAAAATCTGAGTTTCATTCCGCGATCGCCAAGTAATCTGTAAACTTTGCCTCACTGAAAAACTTGTGAGATGGAGTGCCCTGAAATCAATGGCTTACAAAATACATTGAGTTGCGAAACTACATTAAAACTCTAACAAGACCTTGGAGCTTGCAAATCAAGCTCAAGTAAAGTTTCGAGGGCTTTTTTATGAGTTTTCAATGATGGATATCCTGATATTTACGGACAGCAAAAAAGCGTAGTAACTAGACTAATAATAAAGTTCTCATGAAGTTCCGGACTCTTGATCTTGGTGAAATCAAGCATCTTTAGAACCCAACATCAATAGTTGTCAAGACCTTTATCCATAAGCATTTAAATTCTTTTTTATCTCGACTAATATTTTGTTCCAGTCTCTATCAAGGAAAGAATTCTTACTCGATTCCTTATATAAACTCAAGAAGAGTTAAAGTTACTGATTCTTTTCTCACCAAACACCTCATTGTTTTTACGGATCTCACAGATCAAAATAAATATTAGTGTATTTTTTTGTACTGAAGCTAATTCACAATAGCTAAACAAAAAGCCGTATTTTAAAGGTTTAAATAGTCATAGGCTTAGGAGCAAATTTTCTAATGGCATGACGAAAAAACGGGAAAACACAATCGATCTTGATTTTCGAGCACAGAGTCCAGCAGTCTAATAACGATCTAGTATGCTCCTTTGCCAAACAGCACAATTCTGACGGTTTCAATCAAGATGTCGAGATCAAGGTTTAACGACCAATTATCGATGTAATACAGATCGAGGCGAGCTGCAGCATTAAAGTCTTCAAGGTCAGAACGTCCCGATATTTGCCAAAGCCCACTAATGCCCGGAACAACTTGATGGCGGATATGGTGCCAAGAGTCAAAGCGTTCTACATCGCGAATCGGTAGGGGACGGGGGCCAACAAGACTCATTTGCCCAATTAAGACGTTGATGAGTTGGGGCAATTCATCGATACTGGTGCGTCGCAAAAATTGACCGACTTTGGTGATGCGAGGATCCTTTTTGATTTTGAATAGAACTCCATCTGACATTTGGTTCTGGGTTTCGAGTTGCTGTTGGAGTTTGGGAGCATTTTTAACCATGGTGCGGAACTTCCACATCCGAAATGTTTTACCGTTTAAACCCACACGCTTTTGCCGAAAAAAGACCTCACCGGGAGAGTCAACTTTGATGGCGATCGCCACACCGATAAAAAGTGGCAAGAGAATCATTAAACCAAACGCAGACCCCACAAAATCAAACCAACGTTTCAGTCGATAATCCCAACACAAAAGCAGAGGTGTTTCGACACGGAGAGTGGGAATACCCGCAAAAATCTCTGGTAAACCCCGACGGTAAAGCATTTCTTTACTCGATGGCAGCAGCCGAATCGCCACGCCTGTACTCCGCAGTTGCCAATACAAACTTGACGCAAGATCTGTATCTGGTAAATCCTTAACTAAAACTTCCATCGCTCCAGATTGCTGAATATTTGCAATCGTTGTGGCTGTACTCGCAGTGGTCGCTAGAGCCGCACCAACAATTTCGTAATTCGGCCTCTTTTTGACGAGATTTGCTAAGTGATTTAGTTTTTCGGCGGGGGCAATCACAAATACTTTAATCGGTGGTTTTTGACGCACAAATTGCCGCAAAATCAGCGTCAGAGATAAGCGTTGTCCCAACACAAATGTGATGCTTAAAAACCATGCCGAAATAAAGAGTGATCGCGGTGGATCAAGCATCGGATTATAAAAATAGCTACCAAGCAAAAACAAACAATAAACCAAGGTGATGATCTTAGCGGCACGAGTATAATTCTGGGCTTCGAAAGGAATGCGGTAGAGATGATTCGCTACAAAAAAGCTCAGGGTAACGATTAAAAAAAACCAAAATAGACTGGGGATATCGAACCAAACCCACCACACTAAACCAGTAGGAATCGGCGAATAGAAACCGTTCAAAAAATCTGCAAACCGCCAGGCGATCGCCAAGCCCAACGTATCACTACAGATCAAGAGCAACATATACCGAAAACGCTGACGCCCCGGTTTCAAATGTTCTAAAGCTTGGATGGAGCGGAGATCTTGTGTGGAGTTAGGGATGGGTTTGCGTTTCAACATAGAAAAAGGGCCACAGACAATCAGCAAAAAACCTTTAAACAGTTAGTCTCTGTGGTTTCAGCCGAAAGAATAATTATGTACTGCGCAGTCGAACCCTAACGAACTGGATCAAAAACAACACCACAAAAGCCATATTGTTAACGACATAGCGTTTCCAGAGACGCCGTGGTTCTTGAAGTAGGCGGTAAAACCATTCTAAGCCCAGGGACATCATCCACCGAGGGGCTTGGGAAACGGTTCCAGCGTGGAAATCAAAGGCAGCTCCTACTCCTAACAGAACTGCGGTCAATTTATCCGTATGTTTTGCCATCCAAAATTCTTGTTTAGGACAACCCAATCCGACAAAGACTAGTTTTGCGCCTGACTGAATAATATTCTCGATTTCGAGATTTTCTTCTTCTGCGCTCAAAGCACGGAAGGGTGGCGCAACCATCCCCACAATATTTAGCTCAGGGAATTTTTCGAGTAAGTTCTGGCGAAGTTTATCGAGGGTTTCGGGGCGGCTACCGTAAAAATAAACGGGCATATTTTCGCGCGTGGCGATCGTACAACAGTGGAGCGTTAGGTCAGGGCCATAAACCCGAGAGGCCTCTTGAAGTCCAAATAGTTTTAATCCCCATACGAGGGGCATTCCGTCCGGTGTCGTTAATAGAGCATTGTTAATAATTTGCTGGAACTCATTATTCCAGTAGCCCGTCATCACCATATGGACATTGGCGATCGCCACATAGCCGGACTGATTATTTCGAATCGCCTGTAGGATGCGCTCCCCTGCATCGACATAGTTCGTCAGATGCACCCGAGTCCGGAGAATATGGCGTTGGGGAAGCTCTTCAAAAGTCATGGCGATCGCAGCAAACTACAGCTTATTTTAAAGCGTGGCCTCCATGGGCGATCCGGAATTCTCCTAAAATATAAAAAACCGACCGTTCACCTCATGCCCCAACTACAGGCTGTTCTTTTCGAAATTAATGGCGTTTTTCTGAATGACTCAGCAATTCAATTTGAGCTGCTGGATGAAATCCTCCTATCCGAAAATCTCCGCCCCACCGATGCAATCTACCAAAATGAAAGCTTAGGGAAGAGCGATCGCCGTTGTCTACAGGAATGTTTGGCTTTACGCGGACGCATTGTCAGCGATGAATACCTTGATAAGCTCATCGCAAAAAAATCTCAGGCCTATCAAGCAAAGCTCAGTGCCCTAGAAACTTTTCCGGTCGCATCAGATATCTTGCCATTTATCACATCCCTTAAACTGAAGGATCTTCTTCTCGGCATTGTGACAGGTTATAGCAGCACAGATACAGACTATATTTTGGGTCAGTTGGAACTAAAAGATGCTTTTGATATCGTGCTCACCGCCGACGATATCCCAATTTTCAAACCGAGCGGAGATAGTTATCGAGCCGCAATCAAAGCATTACAAACAAAATATCCAGAGCGTCAGATTACCGCCAAGAACTGCCTTGCCATCGAAGATAATTTCCACGGTATCCAAGCCGCAAAATCCGCACGCATCCCTGTTGTTGGTGTGGCACGCACCTATCCATTCCATATGATGCAGCGTTGTAGTAATTGGTGCGTTGACTATTTGACAGAACTAGAGCTAGAACGCATTGACCCAAGCCTTGCTCCACCAGCAGAAGTGCTACAATAATTTTCCTTTCCGGGGAATTAGCTCAGTTGGTAGAGTGCTGCGATCGCACCGCAGAGGTCAGGGGTTCGAATCCCCTATTCTCCATTGCTCTCGCACTCAGGCTTGCAGCCACCAACGCTGCTTTAATGATAGCTCAAGTATCAGCCTTTTCTATCAGGATTCTATTTTTAGGTCGTGATTTAAGCCTTGTTAACGTGAGTTCTGGATAAGGAATGATAGGTCTAATCAAGCTGTAAAGAAGGTTTTTTGGGTTGATGGCAGTAAGCAATCAGCCCACACAGCGAGTTCACACAAAAGTTTGTGGGACTGCGATGTCGGGAATGTTCAATCTGTGAGATGTTCTTCAGTTGGTCAATAACTGTCTCAATCAAAGCCCGCTTACGAGCAAAAAGTTTATCTTGATAAACCATCAAATGATGCTTCATATTTCGACGAGGTTTAGCCATTAGGGTCACCTCATGTTCCTCTTGAAGATGCTGGGCTAAAGATTGTGAGACATAGCCTTTATCGGCAAAGACTTTACCCCATAAGTCTTGCAATAACTCCACTACAGGTTGGCGGTCATCGGTATTTCCGGGCGTCACTTGGACGTTGAGTAATTCTCCTCGCTCATTGATGACCAGGTGTAGTTTGAAGCCGAAGAACCATCCCACCGAAGTCTTGCCCCTTGCCGCGCAACCTTCAAAAACACGGTGTTGAGAGATACGGCGATTATGGCAAACCTTGATGCTGGTGGCATCAATGAAGCTAATACCAGTGCATTGTCCGAAGCATCGTCGCAGATATGTACAGAGAGGAATCAAGCTCGAAGGTATCCATGTCACAAAGCGTTGATAGCTCACAGCTAGAGGAAACTCTTGTTGCCAATCGCATTTCACCTTGATGAGATAGAAATGCTTGAAATTTCGATAGTAAGATTGATGGAAAGCAATGAGAATAGTCATCACCTCACTCAGACTGAGGCTTCTCTGACGGCGACGGTATTTTTGCCAGAGCTGAGTAACGCTTGATGCCATAAGGGTTCAAAGACTTGGCAGAAATCATCAACATGGCAAAACAGAGCCTCTAGACTGGACATGGGAGAAAGCCGTGGATTCGTTACAACTTCCACGATATGGGCTTTCTCCTTTTCTTTCCTTATCCAGAACTCACGTTAAGAAGGGAAGTTAAGTCACCAGTCTCCCTCAAATGCTTCGTTGTCCCAACTGTCAATCCACAAAAGTTGTAAAAAATGCTCGTATCCATAACGGCAAACAAAACCATAGATTTCGAGACTGCGGTAGACAATTTGTAGAAAATTCTCAACAGAAAATCATCTCTTCTGACACCACGGAGTTAATTGATAAGTACTCCTCGAAAAGATTCCTCTGGCTGGAATTGCTCGAGTTTGTGATGTCTCAGAACCCTGGTTACAAAGTTATGTCAACCAGAAATACGAAGCCATACCGCAGCAAGTGCACATATGCTCGAAACAAAAGGACAATTGACGATTCAATGCGATGAGATGTGGTCTTTTGTCGGCAATAAACATCAGAAATATTGGATTTGGCTGGCCTTAGATGTCGATAGTCGCGAGATTGTGGGAGTCTACGTGGGAGACCGTTCTGAGGCAGGAGCATTAGGGCTATGGCAATCTTTACCCGGAGTTTATCGCCAATGCGCAGTAGCTTACAGTAATTTTTGGTCTGCTTATGGCCTCATCTTCCCTAGCAAACTTCATCAATTCGTAAGCAAAGAGACAGGAAAGACAAGTTATATTGAGCGATTCAACTGTACTTTGAGGCAAAGAGTTTCGCGCTTGGTGAGAAAGACTTTATCCTTTTCTAAGAAAGTCGCAAACCACATTGGAGCTATTTGGCTTTTTGTTCATCACTACAAATCATCCTTACCTCTTTAGGACTACCAAATTTGGCAACAGAATATCAAGTACAACAAACTGAGATTGACCCACGTAGAGAATTGATCCTGCATGATGCTAGTTAATCTCTCTGTCCTATCTGCAAAACCAACGGGCATTAGTATCTACGCCAAAAATGTAGTGCCCCATCTGGTTGAACTTGATTCTTTCACATTACTGAGCGAATCCTCCCTAATCCCTCTTGTCAAAGAGGATGTCAGACAGAAGATTCCAGCAGGGATGAGTCCAGATTTTGGGATGCAAGGCCATGCAAAACGTTTACTGTGGACACAGTTTGGACTCCCAAAACTTTATAAAAAACTAAAAGCAAATCTGATTTTTTCACCGTTACCCGAAACGCCTCTATATACATCCTGTTGCAATGTGGCGATGGTGCATGATTTGATTCCGCTACGTTATCCAGATCGGCGATCACCCCTCCAGTATTACCAAAAATTTGTTTTACCCAAGGTTTTGTATCAGGCGGAGCATCTAGTCTGTAATTCTCAGGCGACAGCGGATGATGTGATTAATTATTTTGGGATTCCTGCGAGGAAAATCACACCAATTCCTCTTGCCTACGACGCGAAACATTTTCGGGCAATCGACAATTTACCCCAACCGACAAAACCCTATTTTCTGTATCTTGGTCGCCACAATCCTCACAAAAATGTATTGCGAATGATCAAGGCTTTTGCGCAACTGCCCAACTATCAAGATTATGAATTTTTGCTCGTTGGTTCGCAAGATAAACGCTATACCCCAACCGTGAAGGCACTGATTACCGAGCTTGGTTTAGAGCAAAATGTTTTGATCAAAGATTATGTTGCCCAGCAAGATTTGCCGATGATCATTAATCAGGCGATCGCCCTTGTTTTCACAACATTGTGGGAGGGATTTGGGTTACCCGTGCTTGAAGCAATGGCCTGTGGAACTCCGGTGGTCACATCAAACCAATCGGCTTTACCAGAAGCAGCAGGAGATGCAGCCCTACTCGTCAATCCAGAAAATGTTGGGGCGATCACCAATGCAATGCAACAAATCACCCAAGACGAAACCCTGCGACAAGATTTACGAATGAGAGGTTTAGCCCAAGCACAAAAATTCTCTTGGCAACACACAGGCAATCAAACCGCTGCAATTCTAAAGAGATTTCTCTGAAAAATTTCCGACAAATCTTAATCGAGTTGCCGACCTGTCAACTCCACAAAAATATCTTCGAGATTGGATTCGCGCACCATCACACCTTTTTTGTCTTCGAGATTGGCGAGATGATGTTCTGCCTCTTGCACAGTCGGGAAAAAATTATAATCCCAGCGATCACTCTGCTGTTTCACCATGAGACCGCGACCATATTTTTCCTGCAACTCTGATACAGTTCCTTCCTCAATTAGCTGACCCGCTTCCATAATGCCGATGCGATTACAGAGTGTTGCGGCCTCTTCCATATAGTGAGTGGTGAGCAAAATGGTCATGCCATTGTTATTCAGCTCGCGGATAATTTCCCAGAGACGACGACGCGTTTGAGGATCGAGACCGACAGTTGGTTCATCTAAAAACAAGATTTTGGGTTCATGCAGTAACGCCCGAGCAATCTGCACCCGACGTTTCATTCCACCCGATAATGTTTTTACTAAATCATCGCGGCGATCACCCAACCCCACATATTCAAGAGATTGCCGAATTAATCTTTGGCGTTTTGATTTCGGGATATGGTGCAACCGACCATGAAATTCCAGATTTTCCCAAACCGTGAGATCCACATCCACACTCATCTGCTGGAGCACCACCCCAATAGTGCGTTTCGCGTGGGCGGGATTACGCTGCACATCTTCCCCGGCCACACAAATTACTCCACCACTCGGCTCCGTTAACGTAATCACCATCCGAATTGTCGTTGATTTCCCCGCGCCGTTTGGCCCCAAAAGACCATACATTTCGCCATCTTTAATCTCAAACGAAAGCTCATTAACCACAGGCACTTTGCCAAAAACTTTCGTGACTTTATCAAGGGAAACCGCAGCGGATGTCATGGAGAATGTAACTGATTGTAAAGTTTACTGCGTATATTATAGCAGTGGCCGGATAGCTTTAGAATGAGGAGAGAAGTTTGTATCTAGATTAACGTGAGTTCGGGATAAGGAATAAAGGTTCTAATCAAGCTGAAGAGAAGGTTTCTTGGGCTGATGACAATAGGCAATGAGACCACACAGCAAGTTGACACAAAAATTGGCAGGACTGCGGTGGCGGGAATGCTCACTCTGAGAAATATTCGGATATGTAAATTAATTTGTGTAAGCGGTCAAAATCCAGAAAAAAGCAAGGAGACCATGACCCATGAAAAAACAGAATCAAACCAGTAGAGCCGATGAACTGATTGATGAATTACTGCAAGATTGTCCAGACTCGGAATCAATTCTGGGAGAATCAGGCTTGCTACAGCAGTTGAGTAAGAGAGTTAATTGAAAGAGCCTTGCAAGGGGAATTGAGTCATCATCTGAATCAAGTCAAAGAAGCAGGAAAGCAGAATAGTAGAAACGGCTATTCCAAGAAAACAATCAAATCAACCCAAGGGGAAATGGATATCAGCATCCCAAGGGATAGGAAAAGTGAATTTGAGCCGCTGTTAGTGCCCAAAGGTCAAAGGCGTATTCAAGGGCTAGAAGAGAAGATACTGGCTTTGTACAGTCGAGGTATGAGTACCAGAGATATTCAGGCACAAATGCAAGAACTGTATGGGGTGGAGATTTCAGCTGGGCTAGTGAGTGAAGTGACCTCGGCAGTGATGGAGGAAATCAAAGCATGGCAGCATCGTCCTCTGGAGGAGATATATCCGATATTGTGGCTGGATGGCATGAGAATAAAAATCAGAGAGGAAGGACGGGATACGAATCAGACTCTCTATCTAGCACTGGGAGTGAAGCAGTCCGGTCACAAGGAGGTCTTAGGAATGTGGCTATCCTCGGGAGGAGAGGGGGCAAAATTTTGGTTGTCAGTGCTGAATGAAATCCACCATCGGGGGGTCGAACATATCTGCATAGCTTGTGTGGATGGGTTGAAGGGATTTCCCGCTGCCATTGAAGCGGTGTTCCCAAAAACGAGAGTGCAATTATGTATCGTTCATCTGATACGAAATAGCCTGAAATTCGTTTCTTGGAAAGACCGTAAGTCCGTGGTGTCAGACCTCAAGCCTATTTACCAGGCCGCCACAGTTTCCGAGGCAGAATCCGCCTTAACTGCTTTTGCGGAGCGTTGGGACGGTATAGCAATTTCTAGTCGAGTGAGGTGCAATAGCAGCAATGTGTAAACCAGCATCGAATATCATCAAGGGTAATCTTGGAAAAAGCTACCTCAATTGCCTTGTCTAGAGCTAGATAAGTTCTTGCCCCGATACTTTTCAAGGTACTTTTCAACTTTGACCAGCAATTTTCAATGGGTGAAAAATCTGGAGAATAGGGAGGAAGGTAAATCAACTTAGCTCCCACGGCCTCAATCATTGTGCGTACTGACTCTCCTAAATGAATCGAACAGTTATCCATCACCACACATGCTCCCGCCCATAAGTTTGGTATTAACTTCTGGCTGATGAATGCTTCAAAGGTTAATCCATCCGTACTCCCCAGCAGATGATAATTAGCGACCATTCCCTTGAAGCCTAATGCTCCAATCAAAGAAACATTCTTGCCTCGTTTACTGGATTTCGGACTATAAGCTCGTTTCCCTTTCTCAGAACGTGCCCTCAGTCTTGTCATGGCTAAGTTCACGCCCGATTCATCGATAAAAATCAAGTTTTTCGCTAGAGTCGCTTGCATTTTCTGCCAAAAATCATATCTGGCTTGTTGCACTCGTTTTGTCGCCTTAAGGTCTGGATAGAATGTTTTTTTTGAGGCTATATCCCATTCTTCTTAAGGTGCGATGCATTGTGCTATTGGCCACACGGAGACCAGTGCGTTTCTCCATCTCATCACATAGTTCCGCTAGCGTCGCATCGTTTTTCTTGGTGAGCAACTGGCGCAATATTGTTTGATGCTCTTCGTTTAATTTGGGAGGTGTTTGTTGGCTTCGTTTTTTCGGAGCAATCGACCCTGTCAGTCGTTTTTGGTCGAGGAGCTTTTGTACAAAACTTTTCGCCACTCCAAATTGTCGGGCAAGACTACTTTGACTCACACCACCCCTTTCGTAGGCATCCACTATTTTCTGTCTTAAGTCTAATGAGTAGGCTTTCGGCAAGATGCTACTTTCTTCCTCACCAGTCAACTCACCTATACTACTTCATACACCTTGCTAGGCTGAAATTTGCTGTATCTACCCCACTATTTCCCAAATATGGCTGAATCATTGGGAAAACATCATTCCATTATTTGATTATCCAGCTCCCATCCGTCGCATCATTTACACCACCAATGCCATTGAGGCGGTCAATCGCTCTTTGGGCAGAGTTGTCCCTGCTGAAAATGCACTCTACTCTTTTTGAGTAGTTTGAAGTCATGGGTGCTACCTTTCTCACAGTCACAACAGATAATCTGTGCCCACTGCCAAGCAATAACTATTTGAGCTTTAAGGGAATGATGCTTCTTTTTCCCTGAGTAGTAAAGACGTTGTTTTTTTGGGCTTTTCAATCGCCTGTTCTGTGGCATCCATCAACCACTACTGTTAGAGATAACTCTTCTGAACCATGGAGCTGTTTCATGCCGGGTAAGTGGAAATCGGTTTCTTTGATGAGTTTATTCTCTGTTTTTTGCACCATGCGACAAACTGTTGATTCATGAATGCCCCATGATTGAGCGATATGAAAATAAGTGCGATATTCCCTCAGATATTCCAAGGTGAGGAGTAACTGATTTTCCAGGGATACAATACTGGGACGACCGGGTTTTTGCTTTGCTTTAGCTTCTGCGAGGACCTCTACCAGACGATTGAAAGTCTGAAGTTTAACTCCACAGGCTCTCCTGAATTGTTCTGGAGATAAATGTTGGAGCTGTTCGTAAGTTGGCATTTTTATCGCTATGGCTCTGTTACTTTCCTCTTTTTTCCCTACTCTCACCCCTTTTGCAAGAGGTCAAATATCCAACCAACTGAAGAACATTTCTCAGATTGAGCACTCTAGACATCGTAGTCCAGCGAACTTCTGCGTCTATTTGCTCTGTGGCTTGATTGCCTCTTGTCATCAGCCTAAGACACCTTCTCTCCAACTCAATTAGAGTCTCTTTTCCTTATCCAGAACTCACGTTAATATTAGTAAAAAAAAGGTTAAAAATTCGTTATTCTACTGAATCTCGGAGCATATTTTGAATGATCTGGCCAATAGATTTTGGTGATGAAGCTTATGCAATATTACGGAAACGATAGTGCTGGATACGAATGAATACTGTCTACAATGAGGAGATTATTTGCGGACTAAGCGGTCAATGCGTTCTTGGAGTAGGAGTTTGAGGAGCGATCGCCCAGTCAAGAATCCTAGGAAAAGGGCAATGCAAAAAACGGCGATCGCATAGTTGGGATAGCTGAGGAGTAACACGCCGACAATGGTTGCAAAGCCACTGAGAGTGCCGTACATAATGGTTTTGACGGCGAGATAAATGCGACGGAGTTGGCGATCGCTCTCCAGAGATTTAACGCGGAACTGAATTTCACCGAGCTCGATGCGGGATTCGAGGCGTTTAATCGCCATCTCGGTGCGGGTCGGTTTTTTGATTTGGTAGAGAACGAATTCTTTTGCTTGTTTCGCTAGGGAGGTAATACGGCTTTCGTTTTCTTCTTTGCTAATGGCAATGCTTCGGACAAAGGGTTGGGCTGCGGCGAGCAGGTTGTACTGGGGATCAAGGGCGCGGGCAATGCCATCAAGGGTTGTAATTGCTTTGATGATGAACGTCATTTGAGGAGGCAACCGGAATGGCTGCTGTTCAAACATCAAATAGATTTCGCCGCTAATCTGCTCAAATTCTTTTAAATCAACGGGGCGATCGCGGAATTTATCGAGTAGAAATGCAATCATCCGTTTAATGGGAGTCATGTCGGCCATCGGTTCGACTAAACCCATATAGACTAAGGTGTCTACCACTTCATCAGTATCTTTGCGGAGGATGGCGAAAAAAGTACGCATCATCTGCGTCTTTTCCATCGATTTGACTTCGGTCATGGTGCCAAAGTCGTAGAAAATTAGTTTGCCATCTTCATCAACCGCCATATTGCCCGGATGGGGATCAGATTGGAAAAATCCGTCTTGCAGTAATTGCTTGAGGTATGCGGAAATGCCAAGGCTAATGACGTTATCGGGATTGATATTGACTGCTTCGAGAGCAGCACGGTCATCGATTTTTATGCCGGGGAGATATTCGAGGGTAAGGACACGCTCAGTGGTGTATTGCCAATAGACTTTTGGGACAAGGATATGGTTTTGGCCAGCGAAGTTACTGCGGAAATGATCGCCATTTTTTCCTTCCTGCACATAGTCAATTTCTTGGTATAGCAGGTCAAAAAATTCACGGCAGACTTGGGTCAGATTATATTTATGGAGATCTTTTGCAAAGCGTCCGGCGATCGCCATTAATCTTTCAATGACTTGGATATCGACGTGAAACAGATTTTTAAGGCCGGGGCGCTGCACTTTAACGGCAACTTCTTCGCCAGTATATAGAATTGCTTTATGAACCTGTCCTAAACTTGCTGAGGCAAGGGGTTCTTGATCAAAGTCTTTAAAAACTGAGTAGAGAGATTTCTCAAATGATTTCTCGATGACGGCGATCGCCTCTGTGCTGTTGAAGGGAGGCACACGATCTTGCAGCTGACTCAGTTCTTCGATGTATTCGATCGGAAAAAGGTCGGGACGGGTGGACATCGCCTGACCAATTTTGATAAAAGTTGGCCCGAGATCGAGGAGATGGTTGACTAGCCAGCGAGCTTGACGACGACGGTTACTGGATTCATTTTTGCCCCCAAAGAATTTATCTTTGCCAAGACGCGCGACAAATTGCGAAGCGACAGCAAAAATTTCTAGTTGCCGCTGCCATAGATTGATATTCTGTCGTTGCCAACGTGGGGATTTCAATACTGAACTAGGCTATCGTTTCGACCACCCCTCATCATACAGAAAGCTTTCGCTAAAAACCTAAAAACGAGTCTAAATATAAGGCAATTAGGCGATCGCCAAAAAATAAACTCCCCATCGCACCCATCGCTAGAAAAGGGCCAAAGGGTAAATGCTGTTTTTTGCCATGTTTGCCGAGCTTCATTGCTGTACCGATAATCGCGGTGCCAAGGGCGCAGGACAAAAAGATTGTGAGGATAACATTTTGCCAACCGAGCCAAACACCAATCATCGCCAATAATTTTGGGTCACCGCCGCCCATCGCTTGTTGTTTGAGGGCAATCGTCCCGAGAAATCCGACAATATCTAATAACCATATCCCCAAAACCATCGCGCCAATGCCTCCAATAAAATATTGGATTGCGCCAGTCAAGCTATTGGCCTGAAAGCCGAGCATAATCTGAAAAATGAGGCCGAGTACTAAACCAGACTGGGTTAGGGAGTTCGGCAGAGTAAAGGTATCAAAATCGATGAGGGCAAGGGAAGTCAGCCAAAAAAGTAAAACGGCGGCGGCGATCGCCTCTAGATGTAACCCAAATCGAAAAAATACTGCGACAAATAATAACCCCACAAATGCTTCAACGAGAGGATAGCGTACTGGGATAGGCGTTTTGCACCACCGACATTTTCCGAGCAGCGTGATCCAACCAAAGACTGGAATATTTTCCCGAGCGCTCAAGCCATGACCACATTTTGGGCAGCGGGACGGCGGGTGGATCAAAGACAGTCCTTCTGGCAAACGATACACCACAACATTAAGGAAACTACCGAAGCAAGACCCAATCACAAAGATAAAACTCGCGGCGATCGCCCAGAAGAAAAAATCCATAAATCGACTTGCCAGAACACTAAAAAGAAAAAAGTCCCCCTTAATTTAAGGGGGAGTTAGGAGGATTCAAGATCCACCTACTACGAAATTAAACTAACTCTATTTAGCAGCATCCCCGAGGTTAAACAGGAATGGTACGCTACCACCTTTCTCACCCATCACTAAAACATTGGGCATTTGAGCACCACCTTCGCGCCATGCTTCAATCGCTTCTTTCTCCAGTACGAGTTCACCACCCTGAGCCTTAAGCGTTTCAGCAAGGAGGCGTTGCGCTTCCGCTTTACCTTTCGCGCGGTTAACATCTGCCTGTGCTTGTTGCTCTGCTTCTTGAGCCACATAAATTGCCCGTTGAGCACGCTGTTCAGCAATTTGTTTTTCCTCTACTGCCTTCGAGAATTCAGCAGAGAAATTGAGATCGACCACGCTAGTATCCAGCACGATAATGCCATATTTTTTGAGGCGAGTATCAAGGGCGTCATCAAAGTCACGTTTTAGCTCTGTACGCTTTGTGATTGCTTCCTCAACAGTACGTTTAGCTGCCGCAATCTTGAAAGATTCCTGGGTTTGGGGTGCAATAATTTTCGCAACAATATTTTGGAGTGTGCCTTGGGTTCGACGGATGGTTACAACTTCAACAGGATCGAGGCGGAAGTTAATCGCAAACCGTGCCGATAAATCCTGCAAATCTTTTGTCGAACTTTCGGCAGGGACTTCAAATTTTTGGACGGTTACATCATAGACATCGACGTTTGTGATGAAAGGTGGCTTAATGTGAAAACCTTCTAGTAAAGCGCCGTCTTGGGCCTTACCTAGCACACTTAATACCCCTGCTTGTCCGGGATTGATAATGACAAAGGCATTTAATACCAGAAATACGGCAAAGGCAACAATAGTGCCAACCAGGGAAAGTGGAAAGTTCCCGTTAGGGGTCACGTTACGCACGAGTTTGGATCTCCATCAATAAAGTAATCACGCATCTCATTGTAGAAAAGTCTTTAGAAGAAGGTGATCCAGTGTCGTAGATCGTAAAGATTTGAGTGGAGGAGGAAATGGGTGGCGATCGCCCAACTGATTTTTTCACCTCCAAAGATATCGCGATTATCTAGGGAGTGATGCTCTCTGCATCATTGATTATTGGTTGAAAATTCCGCCGCATTAAATCCAGCCACTTTAGCGATGAGAACATTGGGAAAGCTCTGGGTCACTTGTTCATAATCTTGGATAGCCTCGTTATATCGTTTACGCTCAACAGCTAAACGATTGGCTGTGCCCGCGAGTTCATATTGAAGATTGATAAAAAGTTGATTATTCGCCAGTTCAGGATTTTGGGCAGAAAACTGAGTGAACTCACTAATGGCATTATTTACTGCGGCGATCGCCTGGGATTTTTCAGTCGGCGTTTGAGCTACTAAATAACTTTCTCTTGCCGAAATGAGTTGGGTGAGAATTCGTTCTTCTTGATTCGCAAAAGTCTTCGTAATATTGACCAAATCTGGAATTAATTCTGTCCGCCGCTGCTGCTGATTTTCGACTTGGGCTAATGCTGCTTTAACGTTTGATTTTGCGCTATTTAAATGATTAAACGTGAAAATAGCCCACAGTCCTGATATGACAACCGCACCAATCCCAATCCGTTTATAGAGCTGTTGTTGTGTTGCTTTCTTTTTCTTTGCGAGTTGCTCTTGTCTTTTTTGTTGCTCAATTTCGGCGATCGCCTTTTGTATGAGTTCAGCCGGAATCGAAACTTGCCCACCAATTTCGACTAAATCTGCCGCTGAATAACTATCTTTATAGTCTTCGTAATAACGAGAAGCTAAGTCTAGAACCTCCTGGGCAATCTCATCAGGAATACGTAAATTATCTGAACTCATTTTTCGTGATCCGAAAGATTAGTTAACAATAAAAGAGTCTATAAAGACTATCTTTACCAGCTACCGCCAGCACCACCTCCACCAGAGCTACCACCACCTGAGGAGCTACTACTACCACCGCTGCTACTAGAACTGCTAGAAGAATAAGAGTTGGAACTACTAGAGGAAGAGTGACTTAGTCGAGGCGTAACGGCCTCTTGGCTGAACTCATGCTGACAAAACCGGCACACGCAAGTTTGTCTTTCTTTACCAGCACGACTGTAGGTTGCTTTTACAAGAGATTCACTTGATTTAATACGCGCAGTAGGGGCTTCGCACTTTTCGCAATAAACGCTTTGTTATGAGTCCAGGGTAAACAAAGACGTGGATCTGCTCTGGTTTTTCGTCAGATGAAGAACATTTTAGGCATTGCCAGCCGTTTATATATGCGTAATGTTTTTTCTTAGCGAATTTTTCTGGTTCTGATAGTGATTCAGAAAGAATTTTGGGCTTGACTTTTCGCATTTTGGTGCGACATTCATCGCAGTGCATGCGACGACTTACACTCGCTGAATCTTTCTCTTTTGTTTTCCCCCATGGTTTGACATAAAGAGGCCGACTTAAATAAATTATGATTCTGCCAATCACCAGGGCAAATGGGCTAAAAAATAAGCCTAGAACGATGATGACAGGTAGCTTATTCCACAAAAATAATGTGATTTTTTCAAACCCACTGCTGATAGTTCTTTGAAGAGGGAATTTTGCAGGTTCTAATTCTTTAATTAATCCTTTTGTTCCATTGATAACGCCACTATCAAAATCTCCTTCTTTAAAGGCTGGGATAATTTGTTTGTCGATAATTGCACCTACGCGAGCATCCGGTAAAAACTCCTCTACGCCATAGCCTGTTTCTATCTCGACGCGGCGATCGCCCTTTGAGATAACAAATAAAACCCCATTGTTAACCCCTGCTTTCCCGATACCCCAGGTATTAAAAAGCTCGGTTGTAAATTCTTTTGGGGTAGCAGAAGGCGCAGTATTCGGTACAGCAACCACGACGATTTCAGTCCCATTCTTTGCCTCCAGCTCCGAAATCATTTTATTCAGCTGCGCTTCTGTCTGAGGGGTCAGCAAATCCCCCATATCGGTTACCCAACTATTGCCCGTATCCCAAGGCTTAGGCACTTTTGAAACTTCGACCGCTTGAACAGGTAAAACTATTGTTGCGGCGATCGCCAAACCGACAACATTGCGAGAAAGAAATTTAGACATGAAATGAATTGTGTCACTGAAAATATGCTAGCCAAAAAAGCTAGATAGTACAGACCATCAAAAACACTCCTAAATAAAAAAAGCTTGGCCAAAGCGATAAAACTTCAACCAAACCCTTTTTAATCGATGCCACTATGGCTCTTGAAAATCCTGAGTCAATCTTTGTGACTATTCAATAAAGGTGAATTTCCCTTCTTCACCAGACTCGTCCATCTCAATCTTCGCAACATAAAATTGCTTTTGGACAAGCTCACCTTCTTCCGTAAAGGAAATTTCACCGAGGGGAGTGACATATGTTCCGGCAAAAACTTCATCCCGTAATTGCTTACGCAAATCGGATAAAGACATTTCAGCCACAGGTGATTTTGCATCTAAACTACGCAAAGCTTCAACAAAAACTTGTACACCAGTAAAGGCTTGAGCACTGAATTGTGGTGGGTCAGTTTCATTCTCAGCGATATATGCTTCGCGGAAGGCTGTATTAATGTCGTTTTCTAGCTCTGGACTATAGGCTTGGGCGATTAATACGCCATCACATTTTGCTTGGCAAACGGGGAAAATATTTGAAGTATTTAAGCCATTACCACCAATAATGATGCCTTTGTAACCGAGCTCCCGCAGTTGTTTTACGAGATTGCCGCCATCTGCTGCCAGACCGGAAATAATCACAAGATCTGGGTCAAGATTGATCGCCGTTGTAGCTTGGGTCTGGAAGTCAGTATCCGTGGTTTGAAATTTCTGGACAGTGACCAGATCCAACTCAAAATCTTTGACCGTTTGTTGAAAGGTTTCGGTTTCGGATTTACTGAATGCGTCATTCTGAGCAAAGAAAACTGCAACTTTAGAGATGTCTGGATTGACCTTTAAAGCTTGTTCGACAGCATTGGGAGCAACAACGGCGACTGGTGCAGAGACACGACCAATAAATTCACCAATTTGTGGGATACCTTGGGCTGTGTTGGAAGGGCCTAATACAGGGAGTTGAGCGCGGTTCGCGATAGGGTCAGCTGCAAAGGCTTGTTGGGAAAGAGTTGGCCCAACAATTCCAACAACTTTGTCTTGGTTAATCAGGGTATTGAAGGCATTAATTGCGCCCTGTTCATCTCCGGCAACGTCCTGTAGGGCAATGCTAAAGGCTTGCCCATTGATACCATCGTTGTCATTGAAATAGGTTTCGGCCAGCTTGGCACCAATCACTTGTTCTTGGCCGAGCAAGGCGACATTACTGGTTTGAGCTACGCCAACACCGATAACAATTTCGCTAGTGGAATCGGTTTCGTTGCTGCTGGAATCTGACGTTTCCGTCGGAGGATTACAGGCAATAATTGTTGTGACAATGATTGAGGCGATCGCCCCACTGATAAACAATCGACGTTTATTAAACATGAAAATAACTATAGGAGCTTGATATAACAGATATTCAGAATACTCCTAAGTTTTTCTGCATTCAACATTCAGCTGAGTAGGGGACGCGTTTCAAATCTCAGCTCTACAAACACACGGCGATAGTCAAAAAACCAGAAATGAGTAGAGCCAATCCAGAAATCCAGCGAATTTCGTTCTTTTCTTGTTGGAATTGCATGATGTATTCTTGGCCTCCCCGCGCTATTTACACTTACTTTCTTGAGTATAAGTACTCAGCTCTGGTTTTGCCCATGCTTGTTTCATCAGTAAATCGAAGACTTTCCATCAGACTGATAAATAAAAAAGGGGCGATCGCCCCCTGATGTCTTCATTCACCGTTTAACGTTTTAGCCTAAGCTGCTGCTACGTATTCCTCGTAGGGCACAAATGTCTTTTTTGTTGCACCACAGATCGGGCACTGCCAATCGTCGGGAATATCTTCGAAATTTGTACCCGCCGCAATACCAGAATCAGGATCGCCAACAGCTGGATCGTAAATCATGGAGCATTTTTTACAGATCCACTTTTGACCAAGGGAACGTGGTGTTGCTTCCCCACCATCCAAGGCTTTGAGAGCATCACTATACTGATTGGCATGGTGTTCTTCGATGGATGTAAGCAACCCGAAGTTCTTCGCTGCAGTGTGGAACATTTCCGCATGTTCTTTAGACTCTTCTTCCTGCTCTTTAAACTCAGCCTCTGCCCCTGCATCCTTATCCTGCTGTGCCTGAGCCGCGAACTCTGGGTACATCGTTTGATACTCGTAAGTTTCGCCGGCGATCGCCAGCTCTAAACAACGTGCCGCGATCTTTTTCTTGTCCGCATCACTGAGCGCATCAGGATTTTTCACGACAAGCTCAGGATGTAACAAACGAAAATGGGCAAAAGCATGCTCAGTCTCTTGGTTAGCCGTTTCCCGAAATAACTTCGCTAAGTCAGACATCCCAAGCTTTTTGGCAACATCTGCGAAAAAGAGATACTTCCGATTTGCTTGAGACTCACCCCCAAAAGCTGCCTCTAAATTGTCTACTGTGCGCGCATTTTGCATATCCATAACGTTAATCCTCATGTGCAATCTATTCTTGACTAAGAATAATTCTTATCTTGTAAAATGTCAATTCTGACAATCGCTCATATAACAAAGCAACTATCAGATAAAAGTGTTAATATAAGCAAAGTGATCTGAATCACATATCCGCAAAGGCTGATGATTCTCAACAGAACCTCAAGAAACTTCACTCAACGTAATATCTATGTTGAATAATCTTGATTTCTGTATCGGAACTTCGTCACAATAGCGGCCAGTACTACCTTGGCTTAGCCATTGAGTCCATATCATGCTCAAATCTTCAAGCGCGAACGAAATCCGTGATGTCATGAAACATGAGGGGTTAAGAATTACTCCCCAGCGTTTTGCGGTGTACGCCAATTTGTTGCGTCGTGACGATCACCCTACGGTTGAGCAGATTTTAGAAGATGTCAACGCTGAGTTGCCTATCGCTTCGAAGGCCAGTGTTTATAGTGCTTTAACCATTTTGCGTGAAGTGAATTTAGTCCGTGAAGTCCTGCTTGATGAAGGGGTTACCCGTTACGATGCCAATGTGAATCCCCATCACCATTTCGTCTGTCGAGACTGTGGTGCCATTCATGATCTAGCGTGGCAAACGTTTAGTTGTTTTAATCTCGAAGAGCTTTCCGATGATTTACAGGCTGAAAGTTACGAGGTAACGGTTAAAGGTCTCTGCAAGACTTGCCAGGACTAAAGACTTTAAAAAAGAAAATTACAAAACCCACGCTTGAAAAATATTTTTCAAGCGTGGGTTTTATTTTGGTTGCGAATGATCTGAGCTGTCTAATTTGGTAGACGGGAAAGCCAATCAGAAATGAGTGAATTGACTAAAGTTGGATTTTCGTCGTGAGGGCAGTGCCCTGCTCCCGGAATGGGATGAAATTCGACACCTTCATTGGCTGCTGCTAGATCCTGATAAATTTGTGAACCTTTAATTGGTGTCCAAGGATCTTGATCACCCCAAAGGACAAGTAGGGGATGTTTGCGTTTGGGGAGAAGTTCAGTTGGGTTTTCTCCTGGTGGTGCTGTAATGACTGATGCAAAAACCTTTTGGGCTCCTTCATCGCAGGATGGTGCATAAAGCATTTCAACAAGCTCATCGGTTACTGCGCGGCGATCGCCATAAACCTGATAAAGAGTTCCTTTAATGCGAAATTTGCGGCGAATTTCATTGAAAATCAGTTTTCCGGTGAGTGGAGAACTCACCAGTTTTGCAAAAGCACTCATCACCAAACGTAACGGTAAAGCCAGTTCATCAGGGCGATGATTTAAACCCCCTGCACAATTAATCAAAACTCCACCTGCACAGAGATCTGGATAATTCGCCAACATTGCCAAACTTAATAAGCCACCGATGGAATTACCAACAAAAATAGTGGGTCGTTGAATTTTGTCTTGCCAGAAATCATGCAGCAGTTCTTGCCATAGTTCTAGGCTGTAATCCCAAGCTGGTTTTGCCGAGCCACCAAAGCCTAATAAATCAATCGCAAAAATTTGGTAGCCATGTTCGGCTAAGGCTGGAATATTGTGTTTCCAGTGACCAATAGATGCGCCAAAGCCGTGGATGAGAAGTAAGGGTTGGCCTTCCCCTTGAACGGTATAGCAGATTTTTTGGTCACGCCAACTCCAGTCGAGAGGCATCAGGGCTGTAGAAGCAACGGGAGTCTGGGTCATCAGCGAAACAGGCAGAGTAGAGATCGTCTAGTTAGTATAGCGTTCTCGATTTGGGGAAGTCTGTCTGTCTTATTGGCTATTTTCAGAGCGGTTTGATGACGCCGAATTGAATGGTTCTAGGGGGTCACAAAGCTGGCGATCGCCGTCCCGAACTTTGGGGTTATGGCGCAGATAAAACTGCAACCAATCACAGCTTTTTGCTAGGAGTCGGTCGAGATCTAGCTCCCAGATAATTGCGGTGTTGTCATTACTCGCTGTGGCGATCGCCCCACCATCTGGACTCCAATCCAAACCTGTAATGAGATCAGTATGACCATCTAAACTTTTGAGCAACGTATCGTCTAATGTCCAGAGTTGGAGCTGATTATTCCAAGTGCTCGTGGCGAGGAGCGGCACAATTGGACTAAACCGGAGGTTCGCAATACTGTCGCTGTGACCTTTGAGAGTAATGGGTTCATCAAACTGGGGATTGTTGTTTTGATAGCGCATCTGCTGGACTTGAATGATATTGTCATAGCCCGAAAACGCTAAATATTCGCCGCCTCCCGAAAAAGTGACATCGGTAACCCAACTACTGTGTGGTTCAAATTGTGACACAAGGAAAAAGCTATTATCAGCGCGCCGTTGCCACACTTTAACCGTGCGATCATCGCTGGCTGATGCTAGCAATTTGCTGTCGGGGCTGAAATTAATGCTGTTAACGCGATCTTCATGCTCTGCCAAGGTTTGAAGTAAGGTGCCATCCGCTGACCAAATATTTATGACCCCATCTAAATCTGAGGACGCAAACAAGCTACCGTCAGGACTATATTCCACGTCTAAAACTCGATTCTTGTGAGCTGTCAGAGTCTCTAGTGGTTGACCGTTGCGTGACCAGAGTCGAACGGTTTGATCATCACTACCGCTAATGATTTTTTCGCCATTGGGATGCCAAGCCACTGCATTAATCCAATCTGTGTGACCTTGTAACGTGTGGAGAAGTTTGCCGCTTTGGCGCTCCCAAAGTTTGATCGTTGTATCGAGGCTGGCGGTAGCGATATGGTTACCATCTTTGGCGAAGCGCAGGTCACGGATGGGCAACTCATGTCGGAGGGTAATGCGCCTATCTGGTACGGCTTCCCAGAGGCGCATGCTTTTATCCATGCTGGCGGAAATAACTTGTTTTGTATCTGGATGGAAAATAGCGGTGCGAATGTCATCGCGGTGGCCAGAAAAAGTATTGAGCAGATTGAAATTTTTGTCCCAAATTTTGACGAGATTATCGGCGCTGGCTGTCGCGAATTGACTGCCATCTTGGTTAAAGCTCACAAAGAAAATAGGCTCGGTGTGAGCTGCTAATAAATTCAGGCTCTCCGCAGTAAATAATTCTTGGCGATCGCCCCGCTGCCAGAAATTGAGATTGCCGTTGGTGTCGCTGCCAATTAGAGTGTTGCCGTCTGGACTAAAGGTTGCAAATAAAAGTTGGGTGGCGTCAATACTTTCGATGCGGAGAGTTTGGCGGACATTTCCGTCTTGATCCCAGAGAGTGATTTGATTGTTGTCATCAAGGGTGAGAATTTCGGTGTTGTCAGGACTAAAGTTTATCCAATAGATCACGCGGTCACTAACTAACCTTTTAATCAGTGAGCCATCCACATTGTAGAGTGCCGCTCCAGACCCACCGGCGATCGCCAAGCGTTGACCATCATTGCTGAGATTAATGGCTGTCAGTGTCTCCAGATCTACATCTAAAGTGCGTAACTCCTTGCCAGAGATCGACCATTCTTTGACTGTGTTGTCCCAGCTACTCGAAAAGATCGATTGACTATCTGGCGCAAATACCACCCTTGTGACTCGCTCCTCATGGCCAATCATTGTTTGGAGAAGTTCGCCCTCCATATTCCACAGGCGCACCGTATTATCGAGTCCTGCTGAGGCAAGATATTGACCATCAGGGGAGAGATTAATGTCAAATACCGAATCGCTATGACCCTCAAAACGATTATTTTCCTGTAGCCCAAAATATGATTGTTCGAGGGTGCTTAACACTTTCAGTTTGGTTGCTGGGGCGATCGCCTCAGGATTGGAATTAAGGAGAGCGCGTAGCCTAACTGTTGCCCGTAAACTTTCGAGTAACGCTTCAAATTGCTGATCGCTATAAAACAATGCTTCTGAGGCATTGCTGAGGGCCATTAGTTCGGCATTTTGGGTAACTTGCCACTGACGATACCGCTGACGATTGGCTCGTTGCGCTAAAAATACCATCGATGCAACCACTGCGAGGAGAGCTCCAATTGTTGCTATAGACTGCCCCCAATGGCGACGAATACGACTAATTTCTCGATCCTGCGAGGCGAGACGCTCAGCTAGTTCCTGCGATTGCACATTACTCTGGCGATTGCGGATGGGCTGAACCAAATAGTCATGGACGAGCTGGTAGGTATCCTGAACGCCATAACGATGGCGAATGACTAATCCTGTCCCCACAAAAATATGCAAAATCAGATCGGCGATCGCCCGGCAACTTGGAATACTCCCTTTTTGACTACGACAAAGCCGAATAAATTCATCGTAGGTAACCTCTGGACGAGTTTGGCGAGGGCTGGTGAGATGATACAAAAACTGCCAGGCGAGATGATGATGTTCTGAGCCACATTGATCGACGATTTGAGACAAAAATTTTTCGAGAACCGTCTGTTTTGGATCCCGCCCTAGCTCCAAATACCGACCTAGGGTGGTGATATTATCCTGCTGGAGCTGGAAGCCAATGACCTGTAATTCAATCGGACGAACTGTACCCAAATCATCACTGAGATCTCCAATTAAGCGATCAACAAAAGCTGCTTCCAAAGGGCGAGGTGCCCGCTCTGACAAAAATGTCAGTAAATTGTGGGCGGCTTCTGCCTCAAGATTGCCGAGGCGATAACGAATATTACGATCGAGTAAATTGTCGTTAACAATGCCCAAGTGACCTGCCGTTTCCCATTCCAGTAGATAGGCCAAATGGTCTTCCCGCAGCGACAAAATTATTTTGATAAAAGGCAATTGCAGACATTGCGTTAAAAAGCGAAAAAAGTCTCGTCGTTCAGTCGGTGTCGGGTATTGTTCGAGGAATTGCTCAAACTGATCAAAAATTAAAACAGTTAAAAGGTTATTGTTGCCGTTTTCCTGGAGGAGCGTAATCGGTTCAGAGTCAGTACCAGGACTGGGATGATGGATAAACTGTAGCCGTTCGGTGGCGATCGCCTTAGCGAGTTGCCTGTGCCATTGCCCATACTTTTTCAGCATGATTGGCAAGGTTTCCCGGGCATTAATCAGTTGCCCTCGTAAATTTGGGACTAGCCCCGCTTGCAATAGCGATGTTTTACCTACCCCCGAAAAGCCGTGCAGAATAGTGAGTTTATGTTCGTCTCGACTTAACCGTTCAAGTAATCGTTTGACATCATCTTGGCGGCGGGATGCGAGCAAAATATTTTTGGTATTTTGGCGAAGTTCTGATGTTGTCGTTGCTAATGGGGTTGGTAACGCTGCTGCCCCAAAAAAGACTTGCCAGCCCCATTGCTGCTCACATTGCTGGAGCTCTCGCTGGAGATCAAAAGCCTGCTCATAATGTCCCATTTCTCGGTGGAGATGTCGGAGCAGTTGCAAGATATCGCGATACAGCCGCAGATACCAGCCTGACCAGGTTTGGCGTTGGGCTTGGCCGAGGTGTCGCAGGATCAGATCATGGGCAGATTCGAGATAAACGATCGCTGCTTGAGACCCGACTAAATGTTGTTGAGCCTGGGCAATGACGAGGTAGTACCAAGGCAAATCATATTCAGAAGTGTCTTCGTCGCAACGCTCGTAGGTTTCGATGGCGCTCTGGGCTAACATCTGAGCTTTTTCCCATTGCTGATTGGCGATCGCCACTTCTGCGAGCACGCCATAATTCCGCGTGAGCAACATCTGAGAACAATACATGTCTAGATTTTTGGTGGTAGACCAACCCAAATCTTCGAGGGCTTGCCAACTTTCGAGCTGCCTTAGCATCAATCCCAATGCTGTGGTGAGATGTGCGACCCATGGCCAATTTTTAAGACGTTTCCAGAGAGCTAAACCTGCCCTTAGATAAGCTTCGCCTTGTTGCCAATTTTGAACGCCGTCGTATTGTTCCTGAGCCCATTCGTCATAGAGCAAGCTCAGATGAAAACATAACATCGCTAATTTTGGGAGGCGATCGCCAGATAAACCTTCCGCTTTTGTTAGAAAATCTCCTTGCAAAAACTCAGGCGTAATCTCTGTATCTGGAGCTAGACTGCCATAAATTTTGAGACAGTCTAAATAATGTTGGTGTGCGGCAGTAAGATCATGTGATCCATAAGCATCTCGACCCTGAATAAATGCCCAAAATCCCTCACTACATTGGGCGATCGCCACCTCTTGCTGCTGTAACTCAGCCCTTGCCAGCTCTAACTCTAAACGTCGTCGTCCATCGGCTGCCAAATCAAGATCTTTATTGCTAACAAACTGTAATCCTCCCGCTTGTTCCAATTGCCGAAAACAGTCTGCTTCAAACTGATGCAAAAGTTTTTGTAAATGTTCGACATCCCAATTGAATTGGATTGAAGTGACTGCCCAACTTTTGACATCTGGCGCTAGTCGAAATAACTTGCGAGCCCCACGCTCTGTTAACCACAGCACTAGTGGGCAAGGCAACAGATAACTCAGTTGATCTCGCACTTGATTTAGTAATGCGAGGCTGAGTGCCAACCGTCCTACTTGCTCAAGACCAGAAACCATTACACCAGCGGCACAATCTCGCTGTACTCCCAGCTTCTCTAAATGCTCAAAGACTGAACTTAAAATACTTTCGAGGTTTGTGGAAGCCGCTGTCAGACGGAGGTAGATAACACCCCGATGCTTTTTACCTGAGACAAGTTGCTCAAATTCGATATTGCCAAAATATTCAAATTGAAATTCTTGTTCCTGCTGCTGCCAAAGTTTATTGAGTTGGTGGGAAGCACATAATTTTTTCTGAACTTCGGCAGTTAACGCATGGTAGTTACAGCGTACAAGCAAGAGGGAAAATTCCTGGGGCGCAAAAAAAAGTGACCGCTCTAATACAGACTGCGATCGCCGATTTTGTGCATTGATGAGATCGAAATGATCGGCGCGAACCATAGCACTGCCCTGAAACTACCTAACGTCAATCGACGAAAAAAATGGGAAACAATCTACTTTAGCCGAGGCTTTGGAGCATTTGTTTAAATCGGTTGGTTTCTGCCAAGGCTGGATTAATCCCAAACCAACGACCTTGCTGGTCTTGATATTCATAGACAAAGAGGCTCCGGAGCAAAATCTGATATTCCTGTTCTCCCCGAATTGTTTGCTGCTGCATCACCTGAGCAAGCATTTTCCACTCATGATCTTCAACTGCCAATAGAATATCGTCGCGATAGCCCTTGATCACCATTTCAATACAGTCGCGAGTAAATGGTGGATCGGTCTGTTGGAGGCAGTTATACAAGAGCCCTAGGAGAGTCCGCACATGACCACCACTGATTAGACACAGACGATTCAGAGTGATACTGCTGTCAAACAATTTCGGGATGCACTCAATGCGTTGACGCGGAGATAGCTTGGGGAAAGCTCTGGCTAAAACCAACTGTTGCAGCAAAATCAAACCTTTTGAATCGAGGCTGCGATCACGTTTTTGGATTGGTACCATCGGCAGCATTCTTGGAGCAACGCCACCACCTAATCGATTTTTTAGGGCTTGATATTCATTGGAAAAAATGAGGGCTAGCGGAATTGTATAAATCACATGGCAATTTAAACGCCGGAGTTGTTGACCACGGTCAATAAATAAATACTCAGGAAGGGAGCGATCGCGAGTCGCTTGGCGAGAGGAAATACGATCAAGATTATCGATGATCACAACCAATCCTTTTTTGCCCCGTTGCTTGAGCGCTAGATTTGCCTGTCCTAAAAGCTCTTCATTAATTGATCGCAAAATACCTTCGGTGCGCGGCTCTAGAGACTGACGAATTTGTTGTCGTAATCGTGGACTTTCTTTTGTGCGAGCAGTGATCTTTGCGAGACCGAGAGATAGTTCTGCTTTTGCGTCGAGCTGGACTGGTGTTTGTAAAAAATCTTTGATTTCCTCAAAAAGCTGCTGGAAATAGCTGGGTTTGAGGGAAATATCAATACCTTCGAGATGTTCGCTGACTGAACGTGCCACAGCCAATAAAATGTCGCTAATGCTGACGTCTTCCATATCGAGATCGCGACTGGACTCGAAATAGATTACCTCAAAGTTTTCTTGCTCTAAGAGGGCTTTAAGTCGCAATAATTCTGTCGATTTTCCGCAGCCGATATGGCCAGTGAAAAGTTGGCAGGTGGGTTCCTCCGGAGAAAGACGGGTAATCGTCCGGGCTAAGGCTTCGATAATTTTGCCGCCCCGCACCGCCGCAAAGTCAATGTAATACTGGCGATCGCCCGGATTAGCAAGATTAAGCGTTTTACTGGGATTACAAGCCCGGAAAAATTCCTGTAGCTGCAATGCCATCGGATCAGAAGGTGAAAACGCCATAAACTTTCAATTCAAGCTTTAAATTCAGGTTGGCCGTTGCTATTGGGGTATTACAAGAAGTTGCCATTCGCTTCCTTAGTATACTGTTCGATTAAGATGAGACATATTTCTTGCTCGAATAGCCTAGAATCTAGGACGCGCCAATGCCTGACACAGTTTCCGTAATTCGCGATGATCTCCGCAAACGTCGCAAACAAAAGCAACGGCAACGCTCAATTCGTTGGGTTCAAGGACTATGGCGATCCTTTGCACTGATTGGCATTGCGTCTGGGGCAGTATGGCTAACGACTCGTCCAGAATGGGTTTTATATAGCAGTGAACAGATTGAAATTGAAGGCAATACCTCTTTGTCTGTCAGCACTGTGCGGGAGCTGATCCCTTTGGATTATCCCCAATCTCTCCTTTCCTTAAAGCCCCAACGCCTTGAACAGGAAATCGAAACAGAAGGGCCGATTGCAGAGGCGATCGTTACCCGCCATTTACTGCCCCCCAGTCTTTCTGTCCAAGTGCAAGAACGATTACCTGTGGCGCGATCAGTTGCACCGATCTCTCCCCAAACTAAAGGGAACGCTTCACAACAGGGTTATCTTGATGAGCAAGGGAACTGGCTACCGGAGACAGCCTATCGCGAAGTAACCGATGAAATAACCCTGCCAACTCTTGAAGTAATAGGAATTCGGGCCATTCAGATTGAGCAATGGGAGCAAAGCTATCCAGTGTTGCAGCGATCGCCCGTCAAAATTTTTAGTGTTGATTGGCAAGACTCAAATAATCTAAAGCTCAATACCGCCAATGGCCAGTTTCATCTTGGTAGCGATCTTGCCCAACTCGAAGAACAACTCGTGGCGATCGCCAAACTTGCGACCTTGGACGAAAAGATTATTCCGAATAATATTGATTACGTAGATTTATCAGATCCGAACCAACCTATTATTAAAGCCCGCATTGCCTCTAAGGAAGCCCCTTAAAGTGAAAAAATAATGTTATCCCTCGTACAAAAGAAGGATTTTTTTCCCGCCAATGGTGATTCCCTTTACAATGGCACTAGAATTTAGCTCAAACCCAATTGAGTAAAGATCCGAAACTTCTTCATAAAAAGAAGGATCGTTTCATACCTAAACCCATCGCACATTTTCTTTTGTGACCGTGAGCCAAAACCACCCTTTTCAACCCAACGCCGTTTCCTACGATGCGAACATGAGTAACCTGACGACAGCCGCAGACAACAACAAGTCAGAATTTCAGATCACACCCAGCAGTGTTGCTCAGATTAAGGTGATTGGTGTTGGCGGTGGCGGCGGTAACGCAGTTAACCGGATGCTCGAAAGTGGCGTTTCTGGGATTGATTTTTGGTCAATTAATACTGATGCTCAAGCATTAACTAACGCCCTCGCTCCAAATCGTTTACAGATTGGGCAAAAAATCACCCGTGGTCTCGGAGCTGGTGGTAACCCTGCCATTGGTCAAAAAGCAGCTGAAGAATCCCGTGATGAAATCGCCCAAGCTTTAGAAGGTGCTGATTTAGTCTTCATTACCGCTGGTATGGGTGGTGGTACAGGTACTGGAGCCGCACCTGTTGTGGCAGAGATCGCTAAAGACTTAGGTTGTCTGACTGTGGGCGTAGTGACCCGTCCGTTTAAGTTTGAAGGTCGTCGTCGAACAAATCAGGCAGAAGAAGGTATTACTGCTCTTCAAAGTCGTGTTGATACATTACTTGTCATTCCCAACAATCAATTGCTGAATGTTATCGCGCCAGAAACGCCGATGCAGGAAGCCTTTCGGATTGCTGACGATATCCTCAGACAGGGTGTCCAAGGTATTTCAGACATCATTACTATCCCTGGTCTAGTGAACGTTGACTTCGCTGATGTTCGTGCGGTAATGGCTGATGCCGGTTCTGCGCTAATGGGTATTGGCGTGGGTTCTGGGAAGTCTCGCGCAAGGGAAGCGGCGATCGCCGCTATTTCTTCGCCGTTAATGGAGTCTTCTGTTGAAGGAGCGAAAGGTGTTGTCCTGAATATTACAGGTGGCCATGATTTAACCTTGCATGAAGTAAATGCTGCTGCTGAAGCCATTTATGAAGTGGTTGATCCCAATGCCAATATTATTTTTGGTGCGGTGATCGATGAGCAACTACAGGGTGAAATTCGCATTACTGTAATTGCCACTGGTTTTGTTGCTGATGCTCCGCAAGAAGAAACCTCTGTCCCATCACCATTGCGCCGTGGTTTTCCACCAATGCCTCAGAAATCTGCGCGGCCAACTGAGCAGCCACCCACCCAGCAGCAACCTCCTAATAATCCGCGACCTTTGCGTTCTGAGCCTAAGCAACCGCAGCAACAGCCTCCACAGCGCCCGAATTCTACTGGTTTAGATATCCCTGAATTCTTACAACGTCGTCGTTCTCCTCGCCGTTAAGTTTTTGGTTGTTACGCCATGACTTTGAAGCCTAATATTGCGCTTACGATTGCCGGTTCTGATAGTGGTGGTGGTGCTGGGATTCAGGCAGATTTACGGACGTTTGCGTTCCATAAGGTGCATGGTACTAGTGCGATTACTTGTGTCACAGCTCAGAATACCGTTGGGGTGACGGACGTTGTCGCGATTAATCCCGCGCAAGTTGTCGCTCAGGTTGATGCCGTGGTGAGTGATATTGGCGTGCAAGCAGTTAAAACGGGCATGCTTCTCAATGAATGTATTATTGTGGCGATCGCTGCGCAAGCTGAGGCAGGAAAGTTGCCCAATTTAGTCGTTGATCCGGTGATGGTGTCGCGTACTGGAGTGGAATTGATTGATGATGCAGCGATCGCCTGCCTACGTAAAAAATTAGTTCCCCAAGCGAAAATTTTGACCCCCAACCGCTATGAAGCCCAGATCTTAAGCGGCATGATGATTAACACTCTGGCAGATATGGAAGTCGCTGCCCAAAAGATTTTGACCTTGGGTTGTGAGGCTGTGCTAGTGAAAGGAGGTGCGATGGTCGGCGAAAATCAAGGCGTTGATGTTTGGTTTGATGGCGATCGCCTCGAAGTGCTCCGTACTCAAACAGTTGATACGCCCCATACCCACGGCACTGGCTGTACTCTATCCGCAGCCATTACAGCTCAGTTAGCCCTCGGAAAAGAGCCATTAGAGGCCGTAAAGCTTGCGAAAAAATATGTCACCGAAGCCTTGCGCTTTAGCCTCGCAATTGGGAAAGGTACAGGGCCAGTCGGTCATTTTTATCCCTTGCTCGCCTACGAGAGTTTCACGTCTTTTCCTTGATTGTCACATTGCAAAAAAGGAACCTCGGCTGAAATTTAGTTAGTTGTAGGGATTTGCTGCGTATCCATATTGGGTTCTGCTGCTGCGTCTTCAGATTCTTCCTTAAAGACTTCTTCAGCGAGGAACATCCGAAAACATTGATCATCCTTTGCCATATTGCTTACCAGTGATTGCGCCATAGGGAAAAGATAGGGATCATCGAGGAGTTCTTGGGGAGGACGAGAAAATTTAGGGGCTAATTCTAAAAGTAGCAGTGCTGATTCGCTGCCATATTCAGCAATCAATTTGCCAGCCATTTTTTCATAGCCATCATCGCCAAAAAACTCGCCTGTTTCGAGATAGTCGGCGCACATTTCCCCCGCGAGAAATTCTCCCATTTGCTCTGGGGTAGGGGATTGGGCGAAGGCTGAGAAAGGGGCGATCGCCGTGAAGGTTAGGGCAAGCAATAATTTTTTCATAGTGCTGGATTATTAAAGATCTGCTCTCACTGTAGCTTTAGAGTTTGGGTTACGGCGTCAGGGAAATTTCGGACTGGAGGCGATAAAGGAGGGTGCGGTGATCGCATTGTTTGAGAATTTCGCGGATGGTGGTGCTCGCACCGAGATTGCCCCAGCTACATCCTTGTTGAAGGTAGGTTTTGGTGACTTTCCCGATGATGTAACAGCCGTAAGCCGCGATGCCGCCCTGGGCTAGAGCCGCTGTGCCATAAACGCCGATAACACTGGGATTTAGGGTGATGGCTCCAAGTCCTGCTGTTCTCCCTAAACCGACGAAAAAACCGCTACCCAGTTCCATTGCAAATAAAATGCCTGCGCTCATAAGGATATTGCGCCATAGTTTTGTGGCTTCATGGCTGGTCATCGGCAATCCGTAGAGGCGAGCTAAGGCACGGATTAAGGCGAGGTCGGTAAAGGTTCCGGCAAATACATCGATGACACCGATGGGATTAAGGGCGATCGCCGTGGCTTTGTATTTGGCGTAGGTCCAGATTAAATCTTCCGCTTCCTGTTGACGGTGATCAAGGGTTTTATCAGCGATGGTTTGCTGGAGATGACGCGCTTGCACGAGAGCGTGAATCGCCATTAAAGATTTGCCTTCTTGACTCAAAATCTGAAAAATCTTTTCGCGGAGTGGGTCAATCTGGGCATCGGGAGTCTCCCAAGTTTCCTCGATGCTGCCATCGGGATGTTCGATGCGGAGGGCGATCGCCTGGGGTTCGGCAGCAACCATCACAATTTCGTCAGTGGTGAGCGGAAGAGTGGTGTCATTTGTTTCTCGTCCGAGCTGCTGCAATTGCTGAAAAATGGCTTGGCGATCGCAGTCAGGATAGAGGTCAATCTTATTAAAGACAACTAGGATTGGTTTTTGCTGTTGACGGAGTTCGTGGAGCGCTTCGTATTCAGTGCGAGTGATGTCCCCAGCCACAATAAACAAAATCAAATCGGACTCAGCAGCGACATCCGCGGCCATTTTACTCCGCATTTCCCCCTCAATTTCATCCAATCCTGGTGTGTCAATCAGATCAATTTTGAGCTTATCCGTTGGTAAATCCCAGCGAATGGTCCGAGGATATTGCGTGACGCCATGCAAAGGACCAGTCTCTAAAATCTTGTTACCAAGCAGGGCATTAATAACTGCCGATTTACCACGGCTCACCAATCCAAATGTTGAAATGCGCAGGAGTTGGCTATCGAGTTTGGCGATCGCCTGTTGTAGCTTGTGGAGTTCTGGATGAACGGCGGCTTTCAGCTCTGGATCCGGTGGATAGTGCCAATGGCGGCGCGTGTTGCCATACCAAGCCAATGCCTGCTGGAGACTCGCTCGGGCCAGACTAAAATGTCGCTCTTGTTGTTGACTATCCATAAAGATGCAGTTTTTGCCGATGCCTCAACTGCCTTTTATTGTGCCTGATTACCGAGTATGTCAATGAAACCGTTTCAAAAGAGATGATTACGATATTGGCTCTCGGTGTCAACCTTGAACTCAATGGCTTGTAAGTTTTTCTATTTATGTAGCCCTATGTGTGGGAGTAAGCATATTCCCAATTATCAGTGCCATAGCATAGGTTAAGTGCTTAAGTATTTTGTTAACTCAAAAGGTCTAAGTTGTAGGCAGGTAGCTTCGTTTTAGAGAATATTTTCTCTTGTTTTGAGTAGCGATAATTCAGAGCTATCAAAGGATGTCGGCAAACATTTAGAGCAAGTATGAGAGATTTGTCGGATATTGTGTTTGGATACAACGTAAAATTTTTCGGATGTCTTGAAATATCAGAGTTGCGGCTTTCAGATTATTATCTTGAGCCTCACTATCTAGCTGTAGACACAACTTCTGGATTTCTTCTATACAACAACATTCAGCAATCCCACGTAGTTGGCAGGAATAGGCAAGTAGCTCTTCCATCTCTTCTCTGTCTAGACTTGTTTGAAGACAATGAGAATAAATCGGCATTCTTTTAATAAATGTGTCAACGATATCTTGCTGAAAAGTCTCATCTTTCGGATGGCGCTTTTTTAATTCTTGAAAATCTATAAAGTCCATCGATTTTACCTCACTACATTTTTTGATATAAAGATATTTGGTAGAAGGAAGAATCTGCTCTTATTGTGTAACATTTCTAGTTGTCTTAGAAACATTAACATGTCAGCCTTGCCCTGAAATATGCTTGACAAAAGCATCTATAGTTTTGTTGAAAATTCGTAAAAAATGATTGAACTAAGATAATTGATGCTCTGTGAGTTTACCTATCTAATAGAAATAGATCATTCAGGAAAAATTACATGTAGCAAAAAATACTTATTTCTCACTTCTTTGTTAACTCTTTAAATGATAGAGATTCACCTTTGAAAGAGAAAGAATTAAGGCTATTTATGATGACAATATAATGTTTTTTTATCGTAAATAGCAAGAAGATCTGCTCGTGTCAACTTGAATCAGAGATTTTAGATAATGTCTGAAAAGTCTAGGGCTGTGTTTTTTCCGCTAATAGCCCCTTTGCATATCATTTCCCTTTACTTTTAAATGCTCTAACCCTATGCGCATTAATAAAACGTCTCACCGAATTCTTAGAAAGATGATTACGCTTAAAGTAATTACAGTAATCACCTAAACACTCGAACGCTTTACCATCCTCAGGAATGTCTTTACGTCTCCTTTTGTGAGTGATTTTGCCATTGATTACTCACTTTCTAATCCTGTACTGCTGTGAAATCTCGGTAAGTTGACCCTGCTCAAACCAATTAGCTTTAGTCGGGATAACATGGATACGTCTTAATCAGCATTCGCTTCATCGATGAATGGCTTGTGAGTGACTATGTTTTTCTTTTAATGAGCTTGTTAAGCGGTATGGAGAATAGGGGATTCGAACCCCTGACCTCTGCAGTGCGATAACTTAAAGATATCTGAAAGCCTTTGGTTAAGTAGTTAACGCCTTAACAACTTACTTCTAGAAATAGAATTCTGATAGATGGCGAATCAACTAGTTAGTGTCAGCAAGGACAAAGAAAAACTCAGATTACGGTATCGATACAAAGGAAAAGTTACATTTCTTTATTTGGGATTGACAAATACTCCCCCAAACGCGGCGAAAGCTGAGCAATGCAGATATCACTTAGAGCAAGATTTACTTCATAACAGATATGAGCACCACCACCGGGAAAGCTACAGACCTGAATTCAATCAAGTAAACGAATTCTTTGCACTTCCGCTTGATGCTCAATTTGAAGAATGGCTAGATACCCTCACCAAAAACAATGACCATCACAAAGCAGTGCTCGAGATGCTGCAACGTGATAAGCCTCGCTCATTAGCCAATATCGATATGAGTCGCTATGCGCCAAAGACTTACAACACCAGACTGTCTTATTTGCGCTCTTTCCAACAGTGGCTGATTGATGAAGGGGTACTAGATAAACCTATCCTCAAACTTGAACCCAAAAAGACCAAGAAAACACTGTCAGGGCAACGCAAGCCACTGAACAATCTTGAGATAGAGTCAATCCTTTGTTGGTTTGCCGAAAACTCTGACCAGTATTACGAGTAACTTCCTTGCTTATACTGGATGTCGCCCCGGCGAAGCTATGGGACTGAAGCGTAAGCATCTAGACTTCAACAAAAGAACAATCACCATCGAAGAATCTCTTAGTAAGGTTGATGCGTTTACGGCTAAACGAGTACAGAAAAGTACAAAAACAGGCTCAGTAACAATTCTCCCAATGGGTAAGACATACGAGACATTGAGTCAGTTCAAGGACTATGAATCTAATCAACTGTTATTTGTGAATTCAGAAGGCAACCATATCAATGATGCGAACTTCAGGAACCGCCACTGGAATAGATGCCTGAGGGAATTACACATAGAAAAACGAGTTCTGTACGTATTGATCACAGTTTTGCCTCACGAGCTATTGAGCAAGGTATACCAATTACTCAGATTGCTTACATGATGGGGCACTCAGACCTATCGATGGTTACCAAAACCTATGGTCATCTGATGAATAAGCCCACTGATTTACCTGACCTGCTTAATTAGACCTCAGCCTTTACAGTGACTACGTTTCGGAGTACTCCAGGTAGCTAATTGCCCTGCGCGAATCTAATCTTAAAATGAAAAATTCCCAATTCTTTGCCCTCGTTGTGTCGGTTTTTCTAGGGACAGCACTTAGAGCTGTGGCTTTAGAGTGTCTGCGAACAAATCAAGCACTCATCAGGGATGCGCTAATTGAATTAGTTCAGGAAATCGGATGCCCTATCTCACTGACGCTAACTAACTAAGGTTAGGTAAACGGTGAACGTACCTCCCCCAACCTTGCAAAGACCTGAAATTGATATCAATGGAGCAATGTCAAGCTTGCGAAGCACCGTAGGCTTGAGCTTTACTTTGTGAGATTGATAACGATGATGGGTTAAAAGGTTGGGAAGCGGATAGGCCCTCACCTAACTTGCTGCAATATTTTACGCTCACTCAGCAACCCAGAAAGGTCAAGCCGCAAGCGGTTCTACGAAACCTTTACTGAACGCTTCATTTACTCCATTAATATCTTGCCAAGTTAGGGAGTAGGAACGTTCCCAATTATCAGCACAGGTTAAGTGCTTAAGTATTTTGTTAAGTCAAGCCACCTAGGTACTGGAGGGCATAGCGCATCTACCCCGTATTTCATTTGCACTACTTCAACCTACATATCTTGAGTACGTGACCAAATAAGCCTTTAAATCAGTCTGTAAGTACTGCTTTTAGTGATAGGTGCAGTGAGTTAAACGAATTCACGTTGTTTCAGACTGAATAATATTGAGAGTTTCAAGAGAGTAATGTTAAACGCCAATTGCGCAGTAGCTCAATACTTCCATTCACTCTAAATTTCGCAAACAGTGCCATGCTCAAGTCCACCATGTGTTTTGATTTAGAGACGACCTTCGTCCTGCGATGAAACCGAGCAAACCAATGGCGATTGTCTGAGTTGTTTCTCTCAATTGCTATTGTCTCTTTCTTGCTAATGACATGAAAAGCATCTGGGTGATTCTCTAATAGCTGTTGATAGGGTTTCCAATTATCGGTGCAATAGACAGTGATTTGCCATTGCGATAACCGCTCTAGTAAATGACCTAAAGTTCGACTATCACGACTTCCCAATTCCCAGTCAATGAGTCGCCCAGTATTACGGTCATATGCTTTCCAGACCCAAAGTTTGTTTTTTTCTCTTGGATAAAATGCCATAGCTCATCTAGCTCCACCACGACAGCAGACTCAGGAGTGGGCTTTTCATAATTGGCTTCACCGAAATCTCTTACCCAATTGAGCACTGATTGAGCTGATACACCGAGAATCTTGGCTGTCGCATTCATGGACATACCACTCATATACATCAATACAGCTTCTAATTTCATCCAGAGAGGCTTGCCCCGCTCTTTAGAAAAGCTTGTAAATTGATAATTGCACTGCTTACACTTAAATCGTTGACGATTTTTAGCGAATCCACTTTTGATGATGTCTTGAGCATTACATTGGGGACAGTGAATTGTCATAGCGAGACTTCCAAGGAAACGACTCACTCCATTTTGCTATAGCATTACCTACTTGAAACTCTCAAGAAAAGAACAGCATTTGAGGACGCTAGACAACAGATCACGTCACTTCCACGCCCCGTCCAAAATTGGATGCTGTGGTTGAACGTCGTTTTCCTAGCTGGTTTGTTGTTCATTTCCAATCATGGTGCTGTCCGCTGGGCGATCGCCGCATACTTGGTCTGTTTTCCAGTCGCGGTCCCTTTTTATCTCTACACCAGAGATATCGCGATGTCGGGTGTGCCTCACATTTTGTTTTGGACTCCGCTCTTGAGCTATAGCAGTGGTCAAAAGAGTTAAGACGTAGCAGAACGAAGAGTCATATCCATCGCATCTCTGAGAGATGGGCAGTGTTTGAGTTGCTTTCGAATGCGGCTTTTCAACCAAGACCAGCACCGCTCAATCTTGTTCAAATCTGGTGAATAAGGAGGTAGATACCATAGCTCACACTTCGCCTGTGCCAGAATGTCTGCGATTCTTCCCCCCTTATGAAAAGTAGCATTATCCAAAATTAAGACCTGATGAGGTTTTAATTCTGGCAGTAAACAAGTCTCTGGCCACAGTTCAAACACATTACGGTTACAGGAGCCTTCTACTGTAAAGGGAGCAAACAGTTTGCCTTGACTCCATGCCGCAATCATATTGACTCTGCCGCGACGATTTCCGGACTTGAGGTCGTAGAGCCGTTCACCTTCGGGACTATAGCCATAATCGTAGTTTCCATCTCGCTCATCCAATTCCCGACTCATCGCAATAAATAATTTGTTCTGGTCTTAAGTTAACGTGAGTTCTGGATAAGGAATGATAGGTCTAATCAAGCTGTAAAGAAGGTTTTTTGGGTTGATGGCAGTAAGCAATCAGCCCACACAGCAAGTTCACACAAAAGTTTGTGGGACTGCGATGTCGGGAATGTTCAATCTGTGAGATGTTCTTCAGTTGGTCAATAACTGTCTCAATCAAAGCCCGCTTACGAGCAAAAAGTTTATTTTGATAAACCATCAAATGATGCTTCATATTTCGACGAGGTTTAGCCATTAGGGTCACCTCATGTTCCTCTTGAAGATGCTGGGCTAAAGATTGTGAGACATAGCCTTTATCGGCAAAGACTTTACCCCATAAGTCTTGCCATAACTCCACTATAGGTTGGCGGTCATCGGTATTTCCGGGCGTCACTTGGACGTTGAGTAATTCTCCTCGCTCATTGATGACCAGGTGTAGTTTGAAGCCGAAGAACCATCCCACCGAAGTCTTGCCCCTTGCCGCGCAACCTTCAAAAACACGGTGTTGAGAGATACGGCGATTATGGCAAACCTTGATGCTGGTGGCATCAATGAAGCTAATACCAGTGTATTGTCCGAAGCATCGTCGCAGATATGTACAGAGAGGAATCAAGCTCGAAAGTATCCATGTCACAAAGCGTTGATAGCTCACAGCTAGAGGAAACTCTTGTTGCCAATCGCATTTCACCTTGATGAGATAGAAATGCTTGAAATTTCGATAGTGAGATTGATGGAAAGCAATGAGAATAGTCATCACCTCACTCAGACTGAGGCTTCTCTGACGGCGACGGTATTTTTTGCCAGAGCTGAGTAACGCTTGATGCCATAAGGGTTCAAAGACTTGGCAGAAATCATCAACATGGCAAAACAGAGCCTCTAGACTGGACATGGGAGAAAGCCGTGGATTCGTTACAACTTCCACGATATGGGCTTTCTCCTTTTCTTTCCTTATCCAGAGCTCACGTTACCAACGTTTTGTGGAGTGGATGCCTTCGACGTTATAGCAGAGAAGGAGAAGGTTAGGACATAGAACAGAAGGCTATTCTGATGGCATCGAACAAATCCTCAGTCTTCTTGATGAGCTTACTTACCTCCTTCTTTAACCTCCCCCAAAACTTCTCTATCTTGTTCAGGTGTGGTGAGTAGGGTGGCAAAAATATCACTTCACATCCTGCCTTCGCCACCAATGTTTGTATTCTTTCCTTTGGATGAACACTGGCATTATCCAGAATAATAATTTGACCCGGAATCAACTCTGGCACTAAGCAATCCTCTACCCATTGGCAAACTAAGGCGCTGTTGGCATAGCCCTCAAATACCATCGGTGCTATCTGCTCTCCCTCTCGCCATCCTCCAATCACGCTAACTCGTTCTGTACGATGACCTAACTTCTCTGCGATAAACCTCTCTGACTTATGGCAGTAGCCATACCCATAATCTAAGGTATTATCAAATCCACTTTCATCGATATATACGAGTCGTTCTTGGCCATACTGCTTCAGTTGTGCCACAAATGCTTTTTCTAATTCTTTATCTCTCTCTTGATATCGATAGGTCTTTTTTTTCGAGTAAATTCAATTTTCCGTAGAGCTTCACGTCTGGATGCATCACTAATAGACTCTGGCCATTTCTCCGCCATTTCCTTCTGGGTTAGATGCCCATATTTCTCTGCAAAAGCACGAAAAGCATCTAGATCATTAATCTTCGGTTGAGGGCCTCGACGGTAATCTGTCTTCGGAGCGACTGAACCGATTTTCTCTCGTCGTTTCAGCCACAGGTCTAGCGTATTTCGGCTAATACCAAAGAAGCGACAGATATCACTTTTTCGTTCACCTTTATCGAAGGCGGCAACAGCTTTTAGGCGTAAATCAAGACTATGGGGAGCAGGCATGGCATCTATGTTTATTGCTTCTATCCTATTCTGTCTTAACCCACTCCTTGCCTGCTATAGTACCTCTCTCTCTGTGTCTACCTACAGCACTGTTATGGTCAATGCATAGGTATCAGCTTCATTGATGCCACCAGTATCAAAGTTTGTCACAATCGCCGCATCTCTCAACATCGCGTTTTTGAAGGTCATGCCGCTCGAGGTAAAACCTCTGTGGGTTGGTTCTTTGGCTTCAAACTACATCTGGTTATCAATGACTGTGGCGAATTACTCAATGTGAAAGTCACACCCGGCAACACCGATGATAGAAAACCGGTAGTGGAGCTTTTGAAAGGGTTATACGGCAAAGTCTTTGCTGATCAAGGTTACGTCTCTCAACCTCTGGCACAGTATTTACAAGAAGAATATGATGTGAGGCTTCTAGCTAAGCCTCGTCGCAATATGAAGAATCACCGGATGCTTTGGCGTGACAAAGTGCTGGCTCGTAAGCGAGCTTTGATTGAAACAGTCATTGACCAACTGAAGAATATTTCACAGATTGGACATTCCCGCCATCGCAGTCCAGCTAATTTCTGTGTGGTCTCATTGCCTATTGTCATCAGCCCAAGAAACCCTCTCTTCAGCTTGATTAGAACCTTGATTCCTTATCCCGAACTCACGTTGTGTTATGGTAAATGTCCTTCGCAGGCATTGGTATTATAGATATTAAACTTCATCATTGTTGTCGATCATATTCAATACTAGCTTTCCTCAATCATCTGACTAGACCAATAAAGATAATAGGGAGTCTTTTGAGAGATTATTTGGGGAAAGATCAATTTCGGCTTGGTCTTTCGGGACTGCGGGCAAGACATCCGATAACTTTAAAGCTGTTCGAGCTTGCTGGATAAAATAAGCCCGAGTGGTTTGCGATCGCCAAGTTTCCCCAGCGACACGACAATTGCCCATACCTTGATCGATTAAATAAAACTCTGTCGCAGTTTCGGTGGGAATAATCATGCCCACCACCATCTGTTTTTGAATGATTTTTGAGTCTGCTTCGAACTGTACTTTTGCCGGGTCAATAACGTAATCAAGCTCAATATCAGAGCCATAACCACACAGAATTTTGTAGGGCTGATTGAGTTCACCTGAATACAAATTCACAGTTAAAAGAAAAGGTTCATCGACTTTTTGGGCATATATCCATTCCGTTGCTCCGGTCGGCGCTGAGGTGACATCGCCCGAAAACATTATTTCGTTGTTTTCATTGCGCCACTTCGCATTCCAGCCAATAGACTCCCCGGCGGCGATCGCCTTTAGATCGAGATCGACAAATTCCCCTTTCCAGTAAATCCCAAACAACGAAAATTCTTCAGTGTTTGGCAGCAAAAATCGCGACCCTTTCGGCACTGCACCCGCAAACTGTTTTTCACTGGTGGGCAGCGCATAATCCACCGTCTCGGGATAGTAGACTGCGACATCTTTAATGCGGGTTTTCAACTCTGCGAACAAGATCTCTTCAGTTGCTTTGTTATCTGACCGCACCTTATCTTTTCGCACCCAGCCTTTGCCATTACGAATTCGATAAAATCTGGCATCCGTTTCTTTATAAACTCGCAGCGCATTAATTGCCTTAATCAGTTGAAAAGGATTGGCTCGTTTAGCTGCTTTGGCGATCGCCTCTTCTGTGAAATTGGAAGCTGTCACCTCTCCTAAAACATTGGTTGGGAGTGGTCGATGATATTTTTTGCTCAGTTTCGCAATACGATTGATGATCGCTCGATTACTATCACTCGCAGATTTAAAGGCGAGCCATAGGGGTTTGCGACGATTAAATCCTTGGGCTAAAAGTTTAAATTGGTCAGGAGTGAACTGAGGTAACTTGTACCCAGAATCTTGAATAGCTTCATTGCTCTCCTTATTTTTGATGACCAAAGTGGATTTCGTAGCTTTGTAAAAGAGATAGCGAAATAGACTTTCCTCAGTTTTGGGAAGAATGCCAGATTTATCCGCAAAGATTACTGCGGCTTCCTTGTTGCGAATGACTTCTTCGCCCGTAAATTGATATTGCAGTTCTTCTAGAAGCTCAAAAATATCGGCGATCGTCTCTTGTTTGAGCGCGACTCCAGAGGCCAATAAACCTAAAGCTTTTTCGACTAAGTCTTCTGCGGGCAAACCCTGAAGGACTCGAATTGGCATTTTCGAGTTTGGTAAATCCAGCGCTTCAACGGGCAAATAAACCCATTCCGTTGGTGGTTTTATTCCCAGCGATCGCCAACCGTAGGTCGTTAGATAATGAGCAAATTGTTGGGCGGCAAGTTTAATGATCGAAGTATCTCGAACCGTTTTCCATGACTTATGAAATGCTGCATTTAGCTGAGTGCCATTCAGGGTTTTTGCGTTGAGATAAGCTTTGATTTCGGGAATGGCATAGGCCGCATTGGGCGCAACAAAAACCAGATATTCTTCCAGAAACACATAATCTGTTTCTTCCCGAGCAGGAACACAATCAAATAAGCGTAACGCAGCAGTCATCGTGATTCGTGGGTAAAAAGAACTGGCGGAGGGTAGAGATTAAGAGTCTATGAAAGGAACCCTCTTTGCCAAAGGTTACGAGTCCAACTTGAGAGCGGCGGGAAGTAAGGGTGGGACGGATGGCGAAAAAAGAGGAACTTCCTTTGCCTAATCTCTAAGTCGGAAAATTTTGGTGATTACACATTAAGTCTTAGGCGAGAGGTAATCTGTTTTGTTCGGAAACAATCAAGGAACCTCTTTTGCCTAATCAGATCATAGCGAAAAATCTAATGGTCGCAGTCTAGGCTGTCCCACTAACAGCTGTTGTGGTGATTGTAGATATGGCTTAAGTCAAAATTGGGAGGCGAGAGGTAATACCATCGAACCCGCTTTTACACGGGAAAAAGGAACCTCTTTTGCCTAGCCAGATCATAGCAACGAATTCTGCGAGTGAATTAGGCTGTTTTTTACGATCATTTTTAATGCGTTTAAATTTAGCAGCGTACTTGTTCTACAGGGATGAGCTCTAGTTGTTTTGTCTCTTGGTTAGCACGCCAGATTTGCTGAGAATCAAATGGGTCTGAGAGTTCAACTATTGCCAGGGTCTCTGCCTCTTCTTGTTGATGAATTCGACATGGAGGAGTTAGCCATGTATGGTTTTCAGGCAGAGTAACGGAGTCTAGAATCTGTATTTTGCCGTCGCTTATATGTTCAGCAGTTCGAATGTCTGTTGTGGGTGGGCTTAATATTTGTTCAAAACTGAGTATCTTTTGTCCGTGATAGTCATAGATGGTCAGGCTATAGGGTTGAGGGGCGGAAAGATCACCGATCAGCGCGCCCTCTCTCATTTCTAATCCTTCTGGGAATCCGTCGTGACCATCCGCAGTGATGTAATACACTTCCCCTTCCAGGGTTTCGAGGGGATTGGCGAGGGTTATGGCAGGGGTAAATAACAAAGATGTGATCGCCAACGCCATAATTCGAGGAAAGTTATTGTGAAACGACATGATGGGGCTCCTTAAGTTAGGAATTGAGCAAAGATAATCTTGGATTTGCACAATAGTTTAGCCGTCGTATCCAAAGTCGATGTTGTAGCAATGGACAGTATTAGTATTGGCATCAATGGGTTCCAGTTTCTGTGTTTCATGATTAGCTCGCCATACACCCTGAAATTCTGTAAACCACTCGGTATCGAAGTTTGACTCTTTATAGGGTGGGGCGATCACCACCCCTATTATCCGAAACCAGTTGCTCAATAACATGGAAAATATCCTGTTACTGCAATAACTTAGCCATCATATTGATAGCCAATGTTGTAACAACGAATATTATCAGGAGAGAGTGCTTCTAATTGTTTGGTTGTGCGATTAGCGCGCCATATACCTTGAAAATCAGTGACCCATTCTGTCTCAAAAGTAATGTTTGCTGTTGGACTCGCAATCCCAATAATCTCCTCATCTGGTTGCTCATTAATCTGACACTCAAATAATGTCTCACCATTTTGAGGTACTGCTGCTGAGTCTAAAATTTCTCGGAACTGTTCATTGGTAGCAACACCTTCTTGATTGATTTTGCGTTGAAGTAAAATCTGCTCAAAGCTCACCACCGTTTGTCCGCTGTAATCATATAAAGAGATGACATAGGGTCGCTCAATATTGACATCACCTAAAACAAATCCACCTTGATCGACGAGTCCTTCTGGTAAGCCATATTCATTGACCCCTGTTACGGAAGAAGAAGCTGTTGTATAAACCCAGCCCTCCATCATTTCGAGGGGATTTGCGATAGCGGCTAATGGACTCGCCAACACAGGGGCGATCGCCAAAGCCAGAATTTTAAAAGATGTGTTCGATAACATAATCAATTCTCCTCAGAATCATGGTCAGTGAGATGTAGGGTGAGAATATTTTTGCTGTCCTGGCGCATATATTCCTGTTGATCAGAATATGAGTGGACGAGCTGTAGTCCGATGCCACCAATTTGCACCTCTTCCAACCCAGAGATAGGCGCTTTTTCAGGCACGATAGTTTGGTCAAACGCGACGCCGTCATCTTCAATACGGATTGTTAGTCCTGTATCCCTTGCCATTAGCTGGATATCAATTAGATGTTCGCCGCCATTAGGATAAGCATTTTCAAAAATATTCATTACCACTTCCTCTAGAAGTAGCTGCAAACGGAATGTTCCTCGGGTAGAGAGACCGATTGTAACTGCACATTCCTCAAGCCAAGGATTTAATCGTTCTAACTCACTCAGTTGATTGGGCAAGCACAGCTCGAAAATGATGGCTTGGGGGGATTCGATGGGTGAAGCATTCATACCAATGTTGGAGTAATGGCCAATCGTGATTCTCTAGTGCGACACTATTCACCGAATAGTGTCTATATTTTAAATATGGAAATTTCTACAGTAGCGAACTGCGAAGAACAGGATAACGACAGGCAATTTCGGCGATCGCCTCATCGAAGAATCACTGTTTCAAAAAGCAACTCAAGGTCTCACTAAGCGTTAATCGGATCTAGGGCCGCCATAGCAAGATATAAGTCGTCATAACTGGGAATCAAGCTATTCAAACCAGCCACTGTTAATGCTTCTTTCACTAGTGGTTGAGGTTTTAGCAGTACCATTTTTGCATCGTGATTTGCGACGCCCCGTGCTGCTGACAGTAGGATTCTCATGCCGAGGGATGCAATAAAACTAACCTCTCTCAGATCGACAATTGTTGGAATGCCAGTGCTGCTGATTTTTAGCGCAAATTCTTCACCAATTTGATTGACACCTTGGATATCCATCTTGCCAGAGAGTTTAACAAGGCGGACACCATTATCGAGCGTTGAAATATCAAGGTCTATCATTAGATATTGTCCAAAAATTGTTGTGGAAAGAAATAAAAGTCGCGATTATATTTCGCGTTATTCTCATATTAATAAATAGAAGACTGAAAAGAGAAGATAGAAATTACTTCGTTATAAAATTTCAATTGTCACGAAAAATCTAAATTTATTCTTAAATATACTGAGGGATTTGATGCTATAGACGTGAGGCGATCACCAACATTGTTCTCTTAAAATCTTATATCGCTAAATTTAGAATATTGGAGAGTAAGAGCTGCCACTAGATTGATGTAGTTGACAATAGCTCATGCACTGCATCCCGAGCAGCTCGTGCAGCATTATGGACAGCGCCCCAGTCGTCTTCTTTTGTATATGCTTCGCCCGCAAAAAAGACTTTGTTTTGTATTGACTCAGCTAAAATAGACGATATTTTTTCGGGCGCGAAATCAGATAAATATGCCATATTAATAAATGCTTCATTCACCCAGTTTTGTTCAATGTGATTGATATAAGCTTTTGAGGGAATACCATCATAAATCTCATCAAGTTCAGCGAGAATGAAATCTTTTAACTTTTCACCTGATTTTGAAATGTAAGCCTGAGCTTGTTTCCCTACAGCAAAAAGTCCAAGGATATTTTTTTCTGTATTTTGTCCATAGGCCGCATCATAATAAAGTCTTTGCCCTTCAAGAGTTTCGCTATCTGGAAAGCTTAAAAATGTTGGATAAAACTTTTCTCCAAACTCGAAAAATACTTTGATTCCGATCCATATCTGCGCAGACGCTATCACATTCTGTTTGTTGCTAGGGAGTTCTGGTATAAACGTGATTTTTTTATCTTTGAGGACTAGAAGAGGTGCTGTGAAAATCACTTTGTCAGCAGTATACTTATTACCCGTACTATCTTTGAGGATTACTTTTGGGTCTTGATAATTGATCGAGATAATTTCAGTGTCAAAAACTATCTGATCGATAATGCCAGGAACAATATATTGCTCATAAAAATCTAGCCAGCTCGAATCAATGAATTTTTTGTCTCTATCTCGGCCTAAGTTCTCGACAAATAATCTGCCATCTTCATAAAATTCGACCTTATCTTGGGAATTATAAGGTTGAGTCTTGATATTGATTTTGACGCTGTCGTCATTAACGATTTTGGAAAACTCTGACTCGGTTGCATGCAACCATTCTGCACCTAAAGGAAGAGGGAAATCAGCAAAAGTTGCATCTCGTTTCATTCGTCCACCATGGGATGAAGACGCCTCGATAATCTGGAAATCTATGCCTTGTTGAGACAATAAATGTCCCGCTGCCATCCCTGCTGCTCCAGCGCCAATAATGATGACTTTGCCTTTGAAGTTACTCACATCTAATGTTTTAGTTGAGGGACTAAATATGTCACAGCTTGCCGTGGTTAATGCAGTAGAAGAAGCAATACCCAAAAAGCTGCAAAACTTGATGAATTGTCGTCTTGGTATGGTTTGAAGTCTTCTTTTTTCAGGAGATATTGCCATTGGCCATCGTCTGATGTGATTGTTTTTAGGTTTGTGAGCAAGTAACAGGGCGATCGCCTATATCTTTCTGAGTAGAAACGTTGTTAATGTTATTTCGTAAAATCCGCTAAAAGTGTTTCCCAACCTTCTATCGCTTGCTCATATTCTTCTGAACAACCCTCTGCCCGTTCTTCTGGTAAAAAGTCATCTCCGATAAAATCGGCATAGCGATCTGTATCGCTGCCATAGACCAGACAGGCGATATTATAGACTCGCTGAATGCTTAGGCTATGCTCACCCCAAAAAGGCAACTCCTCAAATTCCTCATCTTCTTCCGCATCGATATCGAACTGTTCAATACCGGCAATAACGGCATCTTCCTCTCCTGTTTGCAGCAATAGAATAGTGGCGAAAGAATCAACAACATCCTCTTCTTTGACGATGATGGGCAGCTCATATTGATCGACTATCGCATGACCAAACTCATGCAAAAAAGTGAAATAGCCAGCCAAAATTACTTCGTCACTATATTCACCCTGGTATTCCTCAATAAAAATATCTGCATACTTTTGGATTAGTTCATAACACATCTGGATTGTGACAGTTTCAGGATCATAAAATGCATTCTCTTCGCCACATTCTAGAAAAACAACATCAATATCTTGTGGGAAATTGTATGTATCATTCAGTTTTAGAATTAGGTCGTTATAGAAAGACGTTGTGAGTAAAATGTCGTGAATCTCATTGAAACTTTCATCCTCAGGAGTCTCATAATAAAGGATTAAATCACCCTTGTCTGTGCTCTCTACTGAATGAGAAAAGCTGTTCATCGGCTGCAACATTGTGCACCCCCATAACGCGGTACAAGAGCTCAGTACACTCAAACAAACTTTATAAAAACCTTTCATTTCTTATTGTTTTAACCCACTTGAAATATTCACCTTATCCCGATGTATAAGCAAAAGAATAAGGTGATCGCTATCTTGTCGAAAAATATCTTTACTGAGAAAGGCTTGAATATTGCTCAATTAGTCTTTTTGTTAAGTAATTGTTCTGTGTTGTTATAAAGCGAATATCTCTGTAGAAAAAAGAGACCTAAGTTAATAGTGGCCTGAGGGATAGATGCAGTAGACTGACTGCGTAAAGGTAGTTGCTTTCGTTATTCTTTCTACATAAAAAAGGCAACGAAATAACTATTCGCAGCGTATTTAATCGTTTCGGCTCACTCTGCAACATCAACTGTCAGCATTATTAATAGAACGCAATGCTTGAAGATTTGGATGCAACTTTGGAGGCTCTGATTAAGCGGGAATTTCCGGCGGATGTTCCTTCGTCTTCAACGACAGTTCATATTAGTTTCGAGACGCCTTTTCAGGGTTCTATTCCCCAAAAGCCAGCTCTGAATTTTTTTCTCTATGACGTGCGGGAAAATTTGGAATTGCGGAACGCTGTCGGTGGTTGGGAGCGGCAGGATAATGGCAGGGCAGTAAAGCAACGTCCTCCAGCTCGGGTTGATTGCTCTTATCTTGTGACGGCTTGGCCACAGAATGATGATGATATTAAAACGGAACACCAATTGCTGGGTGAATTGACGCGGGTTTTATTGCGATATCGTCGCATTCCAGAAGTATTTTGGCAGGATAGTTTGCAGGATCAGCCTGTGCAGATTCGTATGGTGAGTTTGCGTCCGAGTAATCTCAATAGTTTTGGGGAATTTTGGCAGGCTATGGGTGGTCGTGATGGCACAAGACCCAAGGTTGTTTTGCATTGCACAGTAACTATTGCAGTCGATCTTGGACTCGATGCACCTGAAGCTCCATTAGTGGGTATGGTCACTGGGGGGCAAGCCTAAATGTTGCAGCTCTCTCTCAAAAATGTGCAGGTGGCGATCGCCGGAAAAGTTTTACTGGCAGAGACGGGTGAGCCTTTAGCCAAGGCCATGGTCGAAATGATTGAAATGCCCGCGAAGTTTCAGCGAATTTTGCAATTAAAAGCAATGCAAGCTGGTGATGAATGGGCGATCGCCACGGAGAGAATTGATCGCAAATTGACGCGTAATGATGGCAGTTTTTTCTTTACGGATTTGCCACTAGGAAATTATGTAGTTCGAGCTTCTGTTGTTAATGGTGGTAGTCGATATCAAGCTGTGACTCGTGAATTTCAGGTCAAACAGCAGCAGAGCTCGACAGATTTAGAGACAGCAGTTGGCAATTTAGAGATTTTACCGACGGGTATTAAAGGTCAAGTTTTAGCGAATGGACAGGCGATCGCCTACGCCAAGATTCGACAGGTTGATGACAATACAGAAACCCTGAGCGATGCAGATGGAAATTACCGCTTTGTGGGTTTAGAAGCTGCGACACAACCAACAGTTTTTCAGATTTCGAGTGCTGATTTTCCACCGCAACGGCGATCGGCAATGCTGCAACAGGGGGTGATGACGACCGTCGATTTTTCACTGGACTAGATCTCCATATTCTCCCCTTGCCAAAAGGGATGGCGATCGCCAAATATTCCTACTTTTCAAATTCTTTCTGAAGGAGTGATATCCATGCCGAGTTATCTTTCACCGGGCGTTTATGTCGAGGAAGTGCCGTCTGGTTCTGCCCCGATTGCTGGGGTTGGAACGAGTATTGCCGCCTTTATTGGCACCATTAATCCCAGTGCCTACCAAAGTGATGCCACCACCACCCAAACCGTTGGGTCTAGCGCTGCTCCAGTCGCCATTGGCACGGGCGAAGGCGGCAATAAAAAAAGCTATATCTTTGCGGATTTATATCCTATTTCTGGTAGTAACTATGGCTTTTTCGCCGATGGTGAAGCCGCTGCCGTTGAAAGCGTCACCAATAACGATGCTGATAAAACTGTCACAGTGAAATTTGATGCGTCGGTAGCCTCTGGAGCTGCAATCACAGGTTTTTACGATACCGAAGTCAGCGCGGCCAGCACCTCAACCTACGCAGCAGAAAGCGAAATAAAACTCTGTACTAATTTCACCGAATTTAAGAAATATTTTGGGGATTTTATGGATCCCACTGGCGACACTGCGGGACAAAATACCCTTGCCCATTCGGTGTATGGCTTCTTCCGTAATGGTGGTACTCGCTGCTATATCGTGTGGATTTCTGGTCAGGATAAAATCGCTGGTGTCCTCGAAGATTTTGAGGCAATCGATGAAATTACGCTGGTGCTCGCTCCCGGCAGCCTTGAGCTCCGCGATGATATTTCTAGCCACTGCTCTAAGATGGGCGATCGCTTTGCCATTCTTGACAGTCAGGAAGAGCAAGATCTAAGCAGCACTTCTCTGGTTGCCGATCTAAAGCCTTTCAATTCAGACTATGCGGCGTTATATTTCCCCTGGATTGAGGTGTATGACCCCAACTCTGATAGCAATATTTTTGTCCCTCCCAGTGGGGCGATCGCCGGAGTATATGCGCGGGTAGATAGTCAACGCGGTGTCCACAAAGCCCCTGCCAATGAAAGTATTTTAGGTGCGCTTAGTTTGAAGTATGCCATCAGCAAAGCCAAGCAAGATGGCCTAAATCCCGACGGCATTAATTGCATTCGTCAGCTCAATGGCAACATTCGTATTTGGGGCGCGCGAACCCTCGGCGGTAATGCTAACGGCGAGTTTAAATACATCAATATCCGCCGGCACTTTAATTACCTCAAAGAATCCATCGACGAAGGAACGCAATGGACAGTCTTTGAGCCTAATACCTCGGAACTTTGGGCAAAGATTCGCCGTAATGTATCTGCCTTCCTAATGATCGAATGGAGTAATGGCGCATTATTTGGCAGCACACCAGAGCAAGCTTTTTATGTGAAGTGTGATGCTGAAACTAATCCGCCAGAGATTCGCGATGCGGGGCAGGTGGTCACAGAGATCGGTTTAGCTGTTGTGAAACCTGCTGAATTTGTCATCTTCCGCATTAGCCAGTGGTCGGGCAATTAACTTTGGGAAGGGTTAGGGATTGGTTCTCTGCTAATGGGTGCAACCTACTGAAACCCTTTCCGCCTTCGGCATCTTTCCCAAGGAAGGAACATCGCTAAATCAATAACTTTTCACCATCTATGCAAGGTTTTGACTTCAAAATTCCGGGAGTAACGCTCGATTTTTCCGCCCCTGTACCGACGGAAGAATTACTATCGGGCATTCCCACATTTCTTGGCGTTCCGATGGCAAAAGATGGTTCTTGGGATGTCAAACGCTTAACCCTCTGGACACAATTTGAACAGGTTTTTGAGGCGACATCCGATAGTTTTCTTGAAGATACAATCCGTGGTTTCTTCGAGAATGGTGGCGAAATTTGCTATGTCGTACCGCTTCGAGATAAAGGATTTCAAGCGTTACGAGATGGTCTAGAACAAACAGAACTGATCGAAAATTTTGATTTGATCTGTGTGCCTGACGTGGTGCTCCATCCCCAAGCCGTTCAACTGCAACAAATGGTGGTAGATCATTGCGAACAAATGGGCGATCGCCTCGCGATTTTGGATGCCTTACCAGATATCGATCAACAGCGGGATTTCCTGAAAGGTCGCAGTGCCGCCATTTATGCCCCTTGGCTAAAGACAGAATTCAGCGATCGCCCGGTTCCACCCTGTGGTCATATTGCTGGAGTATTTACCCGCAATGATCGCACTGTCGGCGTTCATGGCACGCCCGCCAATATTGCCCTCGAAGGCGTTCTTGATCTCACAACCCTATTTACTTCTGCCCAACAAGCTGACTTTATTGCGGGCGATCGCCCAGCAGTAAATTACATTCGAGCCTTTACCGGACGAGGAATGCGAATTTGGGGCGGACGTACCATTAGCACCGACCCAGAGTGGTGTTATGTTGGCGTGCGGCGATTGTTTATCCAGTTCAAACGGTGGTGTGATTTCAACTTGGCGGACATCGCCTTTGAGGAAAACAATTTTAAGTTGTGGCTGAGGATCCAGCGGGAAATTGCCTACTACTGCGAAACCCTCTGGAGCCAAGGCGCATTACAAGGAGCCACTCCCGAGCAAGCTTACTTTGTTCGTTGTGATGGCAGTACCAATCCCCGCGAAGTGATCGATCAAGGCAAAGTGATTACCGAAGTGGGACTTGCTCCAACCGTTCCTAACGAATTTATCCATCTCACCCTTGTCCACGGCGAAAACGGAGTGGCCGTTAACTAATTTATTTCCTTATCAGTTTTTGAATTTTATCTACGGAGAGTAAACCAATGCCTACGATTAGCAATGACCATGATCCATATTCTGTGTATAACTTTTGGGTTGAGTGGGACAATATCGTCCATGCTGGCTTCCAAGAATGCAGTGGCCTATCTCTCACTCGAAACGCAGGGACTTACCGCGAAGGAACTGATACCAGTCTCGGGCAGCGTCAAATTCCCGGTTTGAATACAAAGGGGAATATCACCCTTAAACGCGGTATGACCAGCAACGACGAAATGTTCAAATGGCATAGTGCAATTTTTGGTGGCGTCACAGAACGGCGCAATCTTTCGATTGTATTGACTGATGATGTGGGTAGCGAAGTCGTTCGTTGGAACCTCAGCAACTGTTGGCCAACCACTTGGACTGGCCCTGATCTCAATGCAACAGCAGAAGATTTTGCGATTGAATCTCTTGAGTTGGTTTATGAGGGAATTGCCTTTGAGAAAACCTAAATATTTACTCAGAATGGGTTCTCGTCATTAGCAGAACCTACCGGAATCTCTTCCGCCCTTCGGGCACCTTCCCCAAGGAAGATAGTCTTCAAGATTTGAATCAGCTTCTGAAATGCCATCTTTATAAAGGCTTACAGAGGGCAAAGAAAATTCTTGTTTCAGTCAGCTGTCATAAGTACTGTAACGGAATATCCTAAATGACCTTTGCTTTAGCTGAAATTCGTTAAAAGGTAAGAAAATCAGCGGAATTCTAACGCTCTAAACGGCTATGCAGCAGACTGAATTTGCCTTTGTACTTCCCCAAGGCTATGTCGACCCAGAAGGGAATATCCACCGCGAAGGGGTAATGCGTTTAGCGACAGCCTATGACGAAATTACGCCGATGCGGGATCCACGGGTACAGCGAAATCCAGGCTATCTAGTGATTATTTTGCTCTCACGGGTGATTACGCAGTTGGGGTCTCTGGAGCAGGTCAACACCAAAATGATCGAAGGATTATTTTCGGGAGATCTACTTTATCTCCAAGATTTTTATCAGCGGATTAATCAGAATGGTCATAGTCGTCTGCGGGTGGCTTGTCCCCATTGTGAAGGGGAATTTGAGGTGGAGACAGTCCCAGTGGGGGAGTAACGCGCTACCCGCTTGATCGTTTGCAAGAAGAGGTCGCTTATTTGGCCTATCACTTCCATTGGGACTATGAGCAAATTATGTCCCTAGAGCATCAGGAACGGCGGGATTGGGTAGCGCAAGTGGCTCAGATCAATCAACGGATTAATGAACAGTAACCAGTAACTACTAAGGGGCGATCGCCATGGGTCTTGGTTCGGGAATAGCATTAAAAGCGGCTTTGAAAGCAGCTCTAGCGGGCGGCTCGGTGGCGAGTTTTCTCGGGCATGATCCCCATCTCACTCACAACTTTTTTGTGGAAGTGGGCGGTGTTGTGGTTGGTGGGTTTAGTGAGGTGAGTGGTCTTAGTAGCACTATTAGTACGGAAAGTTATGACGAAGGCGGTGTAAATGACTTTACTCATAAGTTTCCGACGCGGACGAATGCGGCTGATTTGGTTCTCAGCCGTGGTTTGGTTAATGTTGATTTTTTCTGGTGGTGGTTTGAGGCGACGAGCCGTGGGGTTGTAGCTCCAATGAACGGCACAATTTTGATGCTCAATGCTGAGCGATTACCTTGGCCGCCAATGTGGTGGATGTTTAAGCAGGCATACCCTGTGGGATGGGAAGGGCCTAGTTTAAATGCCAGCTCTCAAGCAGATATTGCGGTCGAGAGAATTACGCTGACGCACCAAGGTTTGACGAAATTTACAGGCATTAAGGGAGCACTCTAGGAGGGAATAATGACAGAGTGGCAGCAGGGTTTAGATAAACGATTGGTGCAACGGCTTCAACAACCGCTTAATCGAAAAAATATGGGTCAGGTGCTTGTTGATCGGACGGATAAGTTTTTGACGCGTTTTTCTCTGGTGGAGCAGCAGTTTCAGCGATGGGGAAAATTTCAGGAAAGTAATCCTAGTGCTGTGCCTGTGGTTTATGCGAAACCTACTGAGGATCCTCTCGGCTTCGCCACTCCCCTTAGTAAAGCGGACAATGGAAGGCATGAAGGTATGGCAAGTGAGACGATCGCCTTATCCTCTCCTTCAGGTTTATCTTCCGGGTCTCAATCTGATTTAGTGATTCAACGTCGTTTTGATCCAACGGCTAGTGCAGAAAACACTGGCTTAGTGGAAAAAAATAATGAGGCGATCGTCCTAACATCTTTAGTGGATCAACCTGTTTCAGATGGTCAAATCGATCTCATCATTCAACAGCCTAGTGATCCCCCCGGCTTCGCTACCCCCCTTGATCAAGGGGGCAAAGTGGAGTCTCAATCATCGTATTCAGTTGATTTACCTTTAGTAGAAAATCCAATCAATCTGATTGCCGCAGATAACTTGCAAGTGACGAAGGGAGATGTTTTGTCTGGAACCGAAAGTGAGAGTTCTCCCTCGCCTCAAGAACCAATAAGTAATCTAATTGCTATTTCTGAAGCTCCCAAGCCGATTGCTGAAAATACGAGCGAGGTTGTAGTTCTAGAATCTGAACTTTTGGCAAATACTACGCATCTAGATTTGCCTCTAATTCAAAATAATTTAGAGAATTCCGTTGACGCCTCTAGCCCATCATCTGATGCCCCCGAAAAAATATCTTATGTAGCTTCTCTCCCTGTTTCTGAGCAATCTGTTCCGATGGCAACAGTTGCCCTTGAGCAAGGAGAAAAACAAACTGATGATCTTGAATTAACCCTTAAGACAACTCCAACATCAGAACAAAATCAGGTTTCAGAAGGCTATAGCGATCGCCCGGCCTCCTCAGAAAAATTAGTTAGCGCTGCAATCCAGCAAACGATTAATCAACAAGCTCAAAGTTTAGACTTGCCCTTGGTTTTTGCTTTACCGAATGTGTCGAGTACAGAAATTTTCAACTCAGAAACTCTACAAAATAACGCTCAGCCAGAACCGTTACCCATCGTCAAAGCGCGTTTAGAGCAATTACTGAAATCACGGCGATCGCCTTCCAAATTGCCCACTGTTCAACCCCAAGCCTTGTCGCGACAGATCCAAATATCAACCGAAACACCTTTAGTACAGCCGTTGCAACAAGAGATCTCTGTGCCGACTCCGGTCACATCTCAAACCATGCCATCGGTGCAACCCCAAAGATCTATCCCTGCAACTCAAGCAGACAGCAGTAGGCTGCCACTCACCCAAGCTCAAACCATCCAAACCCAAGGGCGATCGCCAACCTCTCCAAGCACTAATAATCCAATCGCATCAACGAATCCAACCCAAACTCAAGTCGTGACACCCGATATTATTGCTGCCCAAAATCCTGTGACGGAAACCTTTCAAGCAGCTATGGAACAGGCTGCTCAAAATCAACCAGTCGATATTCAGGCGATCGCCGCGCAGGTTGAGAAAAAATTACGCCGAAAAATGGTCATCGAACGTGAACGACGAGGGCAAGGTCGATGGCGCTAGAAAAACTCACAATCAAAGCTGAAAAAAGCACATCTGGCAGTTTCACCAATATCATTCCGGTGATGTTCAACCCCCAGAGCATTTCGATGAGTGCGAGCGGTTGGCAGGTGGATCGCAAAGGAAATCTTGTGCCGAGCACGCCCACTCCAGATATTCTTACCCTTGATTTGTTTTACGACACCACCCTCTATGCCAACCAATGGCCTAAAAATTTCGTCAGTAATCTCATCTCATTTTCTGCCAGCAGCATCCCCCCGGAGAATGTTCAGAAATTTACGAGCCAAATTACAGATTTAACGAATCCCAGCATTGGTACCGATTCCAAACGTCCCCCTCTTTGCAAAATCTACTGGGGCAAATTTAGTGATAGTGGCTTAGTTTTTTCTAGTTGCTTTCTGAAAACTGCCGAGAAAACATTAACCCATTTTTGGGCAGATGGCACCCCTGTCCGCGCCACATTAAAATGCACCTTTCAAGCTTGGACTGATCCTGAAAGTGATAAAAAAGTCCAAAACCCCATCGATGACCCAGTGCGCATCGTTAAACGTGGTGAAACCCTTAGTAGCATTGCCCAAGAGGAATATGGTGATCCAAATCTATGGCGCATTATTGCCAACGAAAATCGCTTATTAAACCCCCGTAAACTCAAGCCTGGTTTAGTGTTGACCATTCCGCCGTTGTCGCCGAGTGACTATTTGGGAGGTGGGAATTAGATGCCAAGTAAACCCACTGCCATTGAATCTCTCAGTCCAAGGTTTAAGCTGCTGCTCAATGATCAAGCGTTATCTTCTGATGAGCAAAAATCCCTTGAGTCCGATGTGCTGTCCATCAATGTTTCTGAGGATATCGATGCGATCAGTATGTTCGATGTGACGCTGGAGTCGTGGAATGAAAGTAAGCAGGAATTAACTTGGATTGAGAGCAAATTTTTTGAGCTGGGTAATGAAGTCGAGATTCAAATGGGCTTCGAAACAAAGCTCAAAACAGTTTTTATTGGGCAAATTACTGGTTTAGAACCGGAGTTTAATTCTACTGATAACCCTAAGCTCGTGGTGCGGGGCCATGATCGACGGCATTTACTTCTACGCGGTAAAAAGACAAAATCTTTCGCCAAAATGTCCGACGCGGCGATCGCCAAAAAGATTGCGGAGACCCATGGTTTAACCCCCAAGGTGGTAGAAACAAAACCGAAAATCACCCTTGAATCGGTGTTGCAACATAATCAAACCGATTTTGAATTTTTGCAAGATCGGGCACGTCGGATTGGCTATGAACTGATGGTGGAAGGAAAAGAATTACATTTTCGCCCCCATGCTAATGACGAGAAAGCTGTGCTGAAACTCAGCGCCAAAAAGGATTTGCTCGATTTTTCGCCACGCCTGAGCACCATGACTCAACTGCCCCAAGTGGAAGTGCGCGGTTGGTCGATGATGGAAAAAAAAGCAGTGATGGGAGTCGCCAACGCCAGCAAAGAACCCAGCAAAATGGGTGGTAAAGCATTAGGGGTTGACCAAACGAAAAAAGCATTCGGGAAGTCTGTCGAAAAAGGTAGCCACACCGTTGTGACTAGCCCTGTCTCCACCAAAGCTGAAGCCGATTTACTCGCCATTGGACAGCTCAAAGATATGGCGATCGCCTATATCACCGCTGAAGGAACGATCCAAGGATTAGGAGATTTGCGGGCAGGTAAGACAATCGAAATTACTGATGCAGGCACTAAATTTAGTGGGCTGTATTACTTGACCTCTGTACAACACAGCTTTTCTGAAGACAACGGCTACGCAACCAAATTCACCGCGAGGCGCAACTCGACCTAAATCTTATTCTTCATGCTCCTCTTCCCTGTTCTCTCACTCTTTCCTACCCATGATTGGCCTAGACTTAATCGCCCTCGAACAACCCCAACAAAAGATTTACGGCATGGTCATTGGCATTGTCACAAACAACCAAGATCCTGAAAAGTTGGGGCGCATTAAGGTGAAATTTCCGTGGCTCACCAACGCGGAAGAAAGTAAGGAAGGGGCAGAAAGTGATTGGGCAAGGATCGTCACTCCGATGGCTGGAGGCGATCGCGGCATGTTTATTTTGCCGGAGTTGGAGGATGAGGTTTTAGTCGCCTTTGAGCAGGGGGATATCAGTCAGCCCTATGTGCTTGGGGCATTGTGGAATGGTGTCGATAAACCGCCCATAGAAAAAGATGAAGATGAAAAAAATGACTTGCGTGTTTTTAAATCTCGTAATGGTAATAAGGTGATTTTTGATGATGCAGAAGGCAAAGAAAGAATCGTCATCCAGGATAAATTAGGCAAAAATAAAATCGTCATTCAAGACACCATTATGATCTTTAATGACAAGGCAAAAGAACTTAAAGATTTAGAACCCGATAAAGCACAATTTACCCTTGATGCTTCTGCCACTCCTGTGAAAATTACTGTAGGTAAGGACCAAGATTTTCTCATCGAAGGAACAGGTAATATTACGTTTCAAAATCCTGATAAAGACTTTGCAATCGAATGTAAAAATTTCACGCTAAAAACCAGTGCTAACACTACCATTGAAGCTGGAGGTAATGCTGAGATTACTGGAGATAAAGCTGCCTTTGAAGGAAAATCTGGGATGGATTTGAAATGCTCCTCTGGCGTGAAAGTAAATAGTAGTTCTTTGGAGGTGAGTTAGATGGATATTGATTTTCTCGGGGTCGGGTGGCGATCGCCTCTTATCCTCGAAAAAGGATCATTCCAAACGGCTCGCTACGAAGCAGCTGTACAGCAATCAGTGTGGATGATTCTCAGTACTGCCAAAGGAGAGCGGGTGATGCGTCCCACTTTTGGTTGTGGCATCCATGACCGCGTTTTCTCGCCTAATAGTTCTGGCACTGTGGGTGAAATTGTTAACGATGTGCGGGAGTCTTTGACGGAATGGGAACCCCGCATTGATTTACTGGATGTTGATACGACGGCTGATGAAGAAAACCCTAATGTTTTGTTGATTCGGGTGCATTATCAAGTGCGGACAACCAACAATATTTTTAATCTTGTTTATCCCTTCTATCTACAATGACTTCTTCGCCACCAAAAATTGATCAACGGCGTTATGAAGATGTCGTTCAACAGCTCTGTTCTCTCACTGAGAGATATACGGCAGAGTTGCAGATTGTTGACGAATTGTTATTAGGAAAAGTTTTAGCTAAAGATGTTTTTGATAGTGAAGAGAATCTGATTATTTCAGCACATAAAACAGTAGTGGAAGTTGCTAATGAAACGACACAAGTTGCACTAGATGATTTGCTAGAAAGCGGCATTGAAGAAGTTTGGATAAAGCGTTGGCATTCAGAGAATATAGATGCTGGGAAAGCACTAATTCGGATTTTTGGAAATATGGTTGCGACGGTTAGCGATCGCCTTAATCGTGTGCCAGAGAAAAATTTCCTCAGCTTTTTAGATCTGATCGGCTCACAACTTAAACCCCCAGAAGCGGCAAGGGTTCCTCTGACATTTCAGTTGGCGGAAGGGACAAAAAGTGATGCTTTCGTACCGGAAAATACCCCTGTTGCAGCACCTCCCAGCGAAGATCAAGCTGATGAAATTATTTTTGAAACGGATCGTCCCCTCGTGTTGACTCCAGCCCAACTCCAAACGGTATGGATGCAAGATCCACGTACCCAAACTTGGAGCGATCGCCTTTCTGCTGCCACTGGAAATACTAGTACTGCCTACGAAGCTTTTGCTGGAGAACAGAACGTTGCGCACCATCTCTATGTCAGTTGCCCAGAGATTTTTGCGTTAGAGGGATTGAAGGCGATCGCCCTAAAGATTACGAGTAAAAATAACACCCAAGCGAAACAACTTAAACAACTCAGTCCCACTTGGGAAACCTGGCAGTCAGGGGTGTGGCAAAGTCTCGAACCAACCCGCAATAATGTGCAATCGCGAATTTGGAATCTTGGCTTTACGGATGTGCCAACGCTAAAAACGACTACCTACCACGGGCAAACGGCACGCTGGTTACGGGCGACATTAACCGGACATCCTCAAAACACACCAATTATTAATGGCATTGACTGCACGGCAGAAATTGTCCGTGAGAATTTAATCCCCACCAAGGCTCTGAGTAATGATGTAGCGGTGGATTTGAGCAAAGATTTTTATCCGTTTGGGGAAGAGTCTGCCCTCAATGACGCATTTTACGTGCAGCTCCAAACTGAGTCGGTGCATCCTAATGGCAAGGTCACAGTTGAAATCGATCTCTCGGAGGCAAATGAAGTAACAGCTGCGGATGTGACAGTGCAATGGGAACTCGGTGATGGTTTGCAATGGCAAGCCGTGACCTTTTCGGAAGGTGATATTCAGTTTTATGGTGGTTTGAAACTCACTGCTACGCTCACCCTCCCTGAGACTTTGCCGGAACTGAGTACGGTCGATGGGGAAACGGGCTATTGGTTGCGAGCGAGAATTACGGAGGGCTTTTTTGGCATTCTTCCGAAGGCACGACGCTATCCGATTTATGATGAGTTGACTATTGTGGGAACCCAAGCCAATATGGGTCGCAATCAAGTGGTGGTCGATAGTGCAGACATCCTTGAAGTGGGCGATATTGTGCGGCTGTATCCCATCACCACAGGGGAAACTTACCAATATCCCGAAGAGCATGAAATTACGGCGATCGCCTACGACACGAAAACAATTAGCCTCGACACAAATCTAAAACAGACTTTGGCAGTGGGAACGCGAGTTTTACGGAAAACCATTGCGAGTGAAACACCAACCCCGATCCATGAGCCACCCCAAGTGAAATTTATTCGGCTCAGCTATGATTTCGTGCTGACACAAACCGCAACCATCGCCGCTGAAAATAATTTTGGGTATGCGATTGGCACGCCTTTTCAAACCCAACTTGCTCGCAGTGCTCAAGTGGGCGATCGCCATCTAGATTTAGACAAGATCGATCATTTAGATGTGGGGGAAATTGTCACTACGCCCGACGCGAATTATCAAATTATTGGCATTATGCCCGCCGCGAAACGGCTTTTATTAGGTAAGGCGATCGCCAAATACACGCCAAAATATAGCGAGATTACAAGAGAATTTCGGCCTTTTGTGGGCATTGCTGAAACTGAACCAACATTGTATTTAGGTTTTAATCAACCGTTTAGCAACAACACAACGACCCTATATTTCCAGATTGACCCACCCGATCCCGATATGGAACCGGATTTCAGTGGAGATGCGCCACAACTGGTTTGGGAATATAGTAGTCCGCAGGGTTGGCAACGCCTCGGTGTGCAGGATGAAACGAAAGGATTTTCGCAACGAGGCATCGTTCAATTTATTGCGCCAGCGGATTTTTCTGTGTGGCGATCGCGGAATCAAGAACAAGCGTGGTTGCGAGTGCGATGGGTATCGGGAGCCTTTCCCATTCCACCTCAGATGCGCCGCATTTTAACGAATACCACCTGGGCAAATCAGGCCACAACCCTTACATCTGAAGTGCTTGGTTCCAGTAATAACAACGCCGACCAAATTTTCTATACTCGCCAAACTCCAGTGCTGATGGGCGAAACTTTAGGGGTGCAAGAGGATGAAATCCCGGAGCAATTGTTAGGGAAAGATTCTCTAAATATCGTTAAAAATGACCTCGGTGAAATCGAAGAAATTTGGGTAAAGTGGCAGGAAGTACCGGATTTCTATAGCTCACGATCAGGCGATCGCCATTACACCTTGGATCGACAGAGCGGCAAAATTCAGTTTGGGGATGGACAAGCGGGTTTAATTCCGCCAGCAGGGCAACAAAATATTAGATTGGCACGCTATCAAACGGGCGGTGGCACACAGGGTAATATTGCTGCCAATACGGTCACCCAACTGAAAACCACCATTCCCTATGTGGCGAGTGTGATCAATCTCGAAGCGGCAGGCGGTGGTGCAGAACAGGAAGCGCTGACATCATTAAAAGAACGTGCCCCCAAACAATTACGCCATCGTGATCGCGCCGTAACCTTACAGGATGTGGGCGATTTAGCCTATGAAGCCTCTACCGAAGTCGCCCGCGTGAAAGTCCTCACACCGGATTTACTCACACCGAATTTCAATGCGATTAATGAACAATTTTGGGTCGATCCTACTGAGGAATTTGCCGACTTTGAAACATTGCTCGATAGCCAAGCCAAGAAAATCAATAGCAATGCAGAACGGGATTTATTGACCGCATCTCTACGCAATCTGCAAACCCAATGCGGTTCTGTGCAACTGATCGTGTTGCCCCAAAGTGGCGATCGCCGACCCACTGCAAGCCTTGGATTATTGGAAGATATTCGTACTCACATCGAAAATCGCGCCGAAGCGTCGATCAATGTGTTGATGGTTCCACCGCGTTGGCAGGAAGTGAAAGTTCGTGCGGAGTTGGTACCTGTCTCTCTCGATGAAGCTGATCGCATTAGTCAGGAAGTGTTGGAAAGATTAGACGAATTTCTCCATCCTCTAATGGGCGGAACTGAGGGCACTGGTTGGGAATTTGGTCGTTATCCCCATGATTCAGACCTCTATGCCCTCTTGCAATCTTTGCCGGAAGTGGACTTTGTGCGATCGCTCAATATCGAGTTAGTAGAGGCTGAAGGCAATGAAAATCAAGCATTGGGAGACTTCGACGAAACGACTTTGATTTATTCTGGCCGTCACAATATCACCCTTGTTTCACCCCGAGGAGGACAATCCCGATGAGCTTGCCATTACCAAACCTCGATGATCGCAACTATGCCCAGCTCGTCGAAGAGGCGATCGCCCAGATTCCGGTGGAATATCCTGAGTGGACGGATCACAACCCCTCCGATACGGGTATTGTGCTGATCGAAATGTTGGCGTGGCTCACGGAAATGGTGCTGTATCGCGTCAATCAAGTCCCTGACCAAAACATTGCTAGTTTCCTGAGTTTGCTGAAGGGAGAACCCTATGAGCTACCCATTAATCTGACTCCTGACCAGCAACAGGAACATCTTCAAACCGAAATTCGCACCACCCTATCGCAGCTCCGTCAACGTTATCGAGCGATCACGACCCCAGATTTTCGTCATTTAATTTTGCATGAATGGACGCGTCAAGCCACTGCGACTGATCTCACAGTGCAACGGGTGAAATGTTTACCCCAACGTAATCTCACTTCCGTAACGCCCTATGAAACAGCGAAAAGTCATATCAGTTTGGTGATTGTGCCCAAACAAACAGAACAACTCACCGCCAATCCCCTTTCCCAAAATCCCCGCAAGCTATTTGAGTTTCTCGATGCTCGTCGCTTACTGACTACTCAATTGCATGTCATCACTCCAACCTATGTGGCGATCGCCCTGGAAACAAAACTGATTTTGCAAGACGGTAGCCAACCCGAAACTGTGAAAAAACGAGCCCAACAGGAACTGAGTTTATTTTTCCATCCCACCCAATCCGGTCGATATTGGCAAGGGAAAGGCTGGCAGTTTGGTCGTAGTGTCTATATCTCTGAGCTATATAGCCTCTTGGATCAGGTCGAAGGCGTTGATTATGTTAGCGAATTAATCTTGCGAGATGCTGAGAGCAATGACGTTCAAGAAGTTACCTTGGCACCCGATCAACTAGTCGAATTCACCCTAGAAAGGAGCCAAATTTCAACAGTTGTCCAAGTGGGCAATGAAACTCGCGAGATTTAATACACCACTCATTAAAAACTGATGACGCTCAACTCAAACCAGCCCAATAGCCAATACATTAATTATCTACCTCCAGTACTTCAGGAAGATCAATTGCTGTCGCAGTTTCTGTTGAGTTTTGAGCAAGTTCTTACAGGTTTTGAAACAGCACCTCAAGCTGCCTCAATCATTACATCTGATACCGTTTCACCGCCGGGCTTAGAAAGTATTCTCGATAATATTCATCTGTACTTTAGCCCCCAAGAAACACCTTCAGAATTTCTGCCATGGCTAGCGGGATGGGTTGGCTTAAGCCTACGAGATGAATGGGATGTAAGAGTTAAACGAGAATTTATTCGGCAGGTTATTTCTCTCTATCAATTGCGTGGCACAAAAATTGGCTTAGAAAAAGTCTTAGCCTTGTACTTAAAGAACTCTGGCTTTGGCGATAAAGTCAAAGTTTTTGAACATTTTGAACATTTGCCTCATTATTTCCAAGTTCAGCTAACTTTACCCGACCGCGACCCAGAAAAATATTGGCGGCAAGCTCGCATTGCCAAGGCAATTATTGACCAAGAAAAACCAGCTCATACCTATTACACGCTGAAAATTCTTGTGCCGACGATGCAGATCACAAAGGATGTGCAGCAATATTTCAGCTTTACGCTTATTGATCCGCCTCAAAAACGAGTTTTCAATCTGACTGTGACGATTACGCCCGATGCTAAAAACCCCGAAAAAGATCTGAATTGGATTGCTCAACAATTAAAAATTCACTTCGATAATGGAATTGAATCAATTAGATTCCCGACTCGTAAAACCATCATTCAAGATGAATCCTTTGCACTGGAATTTCAAACGACACATCAACAATTCTTGAAATCTCTTGATGGTTTTAAATTGACTATTTCCAACCAAACCGATAGTAAATTTATGGGGACGATCGCCGTTGACGTTAGTTACCAACTTAATCGTCAGAATGTAACCAACCGCATCTATACAGAGCAGCTCAACCTCAATCCAGTCCTACGAATGGTCGATTCTAAAGATGGTCGAGGAAGTAGCGTTATTTATGGCGATCGCGATCCTGCTGGCCTGATGATTACTGATGCGATAGAAGCTGAGCCGATTCCATTCTACTTATTCGATGATCCTGAAAAGCAAGTTTTTACGATTGATACTCGTATTATCGTCGAATCCGCTATCGAAACCGTGAACCAAGATGATGAATCCATCGAGCAACCTGTCGAAATTACGCGAGATTTAATGTTTAAACTTGGGGCGACAATTCGTGAGCAAAACTCTAATAGTTATTTATTAAGTTCTCGCCCAAATATTGAAAATAATATTCTCTCTTTTCAGAAAGTTGTAACTCATGAACAATTTCTCAAGACTGTCGAAGGTTATCAACTTAGATTGAAAAATCTTAGCCTTAAACAGCTGTCTGGAGAAGTACAGATTGATGTGTCATTTCAATTGAATAACGAAACTGTAACCCATCGGATCCTTACACAATCCTTTAACCTTGCTGCCCTAGGAGAATATGATCGAATGCAAATTTGTCAACGAAATGAAGCTGGTGAAATCATTGCTGGCAACACTATCCTAGGAACCACGAGTCAAGCTATTTGATCTATCGAATTTATTAATTTCTTTTCTGTTTTTTTAGGAGTACAAAACCAATGCCTGCTAAGCAAGATTTTACGAACTTTGCCACCGAGCGACCGAATTATTTCCCTGGTCAATTTCTCCTAGAAGATGATTTTGAACTTCAGCATAAATACCTCGGCGATCGCCAAACTTATCATAATCAAAGTTTGCAGGTTTCAGGCATCCTTGAAGGCTTGGAAGTTACACCAATCAAAGATAAAAAAGAAGTGGAAATTGCTGCTGGTACAGCGATTGATAGTGCAGGTAATCTACTAGTCTTAAAAAATAAACTCAATTTTTCTGGTTTTGGGGAGCTGACCAAAGGCACTTTATTTATTCAATTCATTCAAGAGAAAACTAATAAACAACAGGAAGAAATCGCCGAAAGCTTTACTCGCTGGACAGAAAATATTGTTGTCGGCATTGCTGAAACGCTAACCGACGAGGCGATCGCCTTATGTAGCTACGAAACTATTGGCGATGACGAAGTCCGAGTAGACAGCGCTATCAGTGAATATTCCGGTGTCTATCTTCCCAATGCCACTAACCAAAATTTATCGCTACGCTCCGGCGGTACGGCAAACCCTAGCCTCGCTGTTTTAAATGGCAGTCTCAAAGTAACTGGCGATGCTGAAACTCTTGGGAATCAAGCAATTGGTCAAAATCTGGATGTAGCTGGAAAAGTGGCAATCGCCTATGAAAGCCAAGATGCAGACGGCGATGCTTTGACAATTGGTTCCACCTTACGGCTAGGACATAACCTTCAATATGGCTGGGTACAATCTCACGGCGGCAAGCCCTTAGCTGTCAATCCTCTTGGTAACAACGTTGGTATCGGCACAACAGATCCACAAGATATTTTAGAAGTTGTCGCCTCAAGTAGTGGTAAAGCATTGACATTACGAGGTAAGCCAGATGCCACATCACCGATGCTGACATTTGCGAATCCAGACAATCCACAAACTACCGTCATCACCCCAAGAGATAGCGACATTCTCAACATTGAGTATGGCTCTACCACACCTCTAAAAATTGAACAGTCAGGCAAAGTCACAATTCCCGGAGAGATTTCCGCAGGCAATAAATTGACAGTTGCTGAAACATTAAACCTTGACGGCGCTAAACAACTTATCTTTAGCGATGCAGATACCAGTAATAATCTCAAGGTGCAATTGTGGTCTGGCTATGGACTAGGCATTAATAGTGACACATTATTTTATGCTGCTGATGGTAACCACTCATGGCGTAATAAAGATGGTGTTACTGAACGCATGAAATTAACGACCGCAGCTGGAGGAGGCCTTGCTGTCTATGGCACTGGAGATTCATCATTTGCTGGCAACCTAAGCATTAGTAAAACATTAACTGTTTCTGGAAGCACAGCAGTTAACGGAAATTTGACAATTAGTGGCGAGGCCTCCCTTGGCTATGAGGTTGCGGTGACGAACTTTGGTGCGAAACTTAGTTCCGGTTTTTACGAAAACAGTGGCGATCCTAATGCAGTAGGTGATGTCCCGGATACTAGTCATACTTGGAGCCATTTAATAAATGCGCGTCATAGTAACCGCAACAATAACAATCAGCTCCAAATTGCAGCTTCCTATGCTGTAAATGATCGCCTATTTTTCCGGAAAATCTCAGCATCTGGAACCAATAATCCAAGCTGGAATGAAGTTGCGACAAGAGGTACCAATACTTTCACTGGACAACAAATATTTCAAAATACGATAAGTGGTGCTCCAGAAGGCTACATCAAAGCACAATTTGTTTTGAGTGGCGGTGGAGTCGTTTCTTGGGGGGGGATTAATGGACGCTTGAAATGGACACAAAGGTTCATTGCGATCACAATGCAAAAGTCGACATTCTTCCCGGCTGGACATATCAATATTACTCAACCCACAACCAGTATCCCGAAGAGTAATGTCCATGATGGCAAAGCACGGTCAGCGACGGCAGCAGGGGTACTGCTTAAAGATTGGGAAGCTTTATATGCAGTTCACACGGTTAAAGGTGATCAATCAGCCGTTTCCTATCGGATTGTTTATTACAACAAAAATTTCAATCCGCCGAGTAACTGGATTCTTGTTGCTGTTGTGAATAATGATAATGGCTCAATTAAGTTAGGTAGTGGTCAAATTATTCATAAAGCCCAACGAAATGATTTTGTGATTGCTGGTTTTGTGAACTCAACTGGCACTATCGTTGGTGGTAGTGGTTTTACGGCAAGAAGAAGAAGTAAGGGATTATATGACATTACTTTTACTCGCCCATTTTCGACTCGACCTGCAATTGTTGCTGCACAGCATAATGGGGATGGTTCTAACACCAGAGATAATGCCATTGTGACTGTTATTAATGCGGGTAATTGTCGGATTAAAACTGGTGACGGTAATGGGAATGCAAGCGATCGCCACTTCTGTTTCTTCTGTATGGGAGCGGTTTAAAGCAGTATTCACAACAATAAATTATGGGCGATTTTATTGTCATTACGGGTGATCAGGCAATGTTTGATGGGTCTTCTTTTGGGGATGCGAAAGTTATCGCACCACCAGGGATTATGTCAGGCAAAGGCAAAGCTAAAATTACAGGGAAGCCTGTCTGTATCGATGGGGATGAACTCATGGTTGTGGTGCCAGGCTGTGTTTATACAACGTCGAAATGTACGATTCCCGGTAGTGGCACTTTATTTATCAAGTCTTTGGCAGGTGATCAAAAGGCAAAAAAAGTAAAGTCGGGTGGTAAGCCTGTGATTCTGAAAGGGTCACAATTTGATGCCAAATTTATGGTTCTAGTTCCTGCAATGCAACCATCTGCACCCAGTCCTATTCCCGATACGATGTTGCAGTATATGGGTAAAGGTTCGTTTCAAACGACAAATTCAAAGGTTAAGGGTTCCTAAGTTTCGATTCGTGTCCTGAAATTACGCGTTTAGAATATTTCCAGTGCTGTTTTATCTTGGACAAAAAGTGATGAAAGAGAAGTTAGAAAAGCGTTTGGCTGAGCTAAAGCAAGAGTATGACTCTGGCCAGAAAATGATGGCTGAGCTGGAAACAAAACAAAATAATCTACGCGATACTTTGCTGAGAATTAGCGGTGCAATCCAGATTTTAGAGGAAGAGTTATCGGATGAACCGAGTGAAGAGAGTAATGGTTCTATGGTAACTTCTTCAGAAGAATTAGTAGGTTAGTTTAGAGGTTGGCGATCGCCACAATTTATCCTGAATATCTACTTATAGAACCTTTTGCAATAGCCGATAGATAACTGTAAATAGTAAAAATATCACGACAAGACTAGCTCCTATCATCACAGCGGTGACAATAGCTGTCAGAAAATCAATAGTGGCAAGGTATATCGACAACACAATGCTCAGTGGTGCGATCACTAAAACTAATCCACTCGGAAGTGTTTTGCGGATAGTTCCAAAGAGGATTCCTCCCATGGACGCACCCCAGAGACCAAGACCTAAATTCCAACCAAAGATTCCTGTCGCAATGAAATAGAGCAGCGTCCCTTCAAAACCAATAAAGGCAACACCGAGAAGGGATTTCACGAGTGAATCCCCATTATTGGGTTGAGGTGTTTGAATTGCGCGAGGAGTCGGAGCGACAGTCGGGGCTGTTTGTTTTTGTTTTTTGGGAGCTGGTGTCTGTGGACGAGTGGGTTTAATCGGTGGTGCTTTAGGTTGGATTGAAGTGGGTTGTGGTGGTAGCTGACTATAGGTTAGGGTCCGTTTTTTGGTTGCAGGAAAGGGTGGTGGTTTAATCTGTAAAGTCTTTAAGACTTCTTTCGCGGATGGGGGGCGATCGCCGGGGCTTGACTGCAACATATGATCCAGAATGGCCGTGAGCGACGGACTAATCTTGGCAAATCGCTTCCATTGCCACGTATTACTGTAGGCATCAAAAAGCGTTTCCGGTGACTCATTTGTTAGGAGCACAATGCAAGTGACCGCAAGGGCATAGAGATCTGTTGCCGGAAACACTTGGGCCCCACGCATCTGTTCTGGCGGCGCATAACCCGGAGAATAAATGCCCGTTGATCTTTTGGATGATGAACTATTTGCCGCGACACCGACTGCGACTTCCTTAACCGCACCAAAGTCGAGGAGATAGAGCAAACCATCTTTGCGACGCATAATATTTGACGGTTTAATATCACGGTGAATCGTGCCTTCAGCATGGACAAAATCCAAAACTTCTAGCATCGTCCCCAAAATTTCTAACACCGCTGTTTCCGAAAATTTGCCTTGTCGTTCCAGCTCCTGCTCTAAATCTTCCCCTTCGATATATTCCTGCACCAGATAAAAATATTGGCTATTTCCTGAACCATTTATGGCTGGGACAATTAACGGAAAAAATGCAAATAGATCAGGGATATGTTGATGGCGATTACCGATGCGCTCTAGGACATGGGCTTCCCGTTCAAATAAACCTTGTGCTAAGGCAAGCTGATCATCATCGAGATTTCCCACTGGCTGGAATTGCTTCACCACACATTTTCGCATCGTCGGTGTATAGCGATCGCGCGCCAAGAATGCTGCCCCAAAGCCCCCTTGACCTAATAATTTTTCAACGAGATAACGACCCCCCAAAATAAGGTGCATCCCACAAGTCGTGCAATATTTTTGCTGGGCTGTTTTCAGATGGGTTGGATCATCGAGATCACTGAACTGATTAATGGGTTGACCGCAATTAGGACGGGTACAGAGGATCTCCATGGGGTTATAGACCGGGATAGAAGAAATAGCCGCAAATCGTCCATCATCCTAGCAAAGAACTCCTATAAGCACTCAACGGTTGCTGCCACTTAGAGCAATTGTCTGTGATGTCTTTGCTTAATTTCGCGCGTCTTTTCGGCCATCGCCCCTTATCTAACTGCGGTAATTGTTCTGTGCTCAGGAGAGCTAGCTCAGCTTCGTTTCAGTTTATTCATTGTGTTTTATCTATCAAAGTAAAACATTCATCAAGAATACTCAATTTGTCGAAATATTTTTCTCATTTTTATAATTCCTATTTTTTACTTTGGGTAACTATAAGTTCTACAAGTAATCACATCTCCAAAAATTATTGCCCAGAGGGTATTTCGGCAAAACAACAAACAATTTTGCCAAGAAAAAACAGAATTCAAAAACAATACAAATCTGAATATTTCCCTTGGAAAGATGAATTTATGCTGCAAAAAATATTTTTTATGATCTACAATTAACAGTGTGGTTAAGCAAATAAAACATTTCGCAAAAATATCTTTGCAGAACAGATTTTGGGATTGAAAATGCTATTTTTGATCCCAATATATTTAGATATTAAAGATAATCACTTGGCTATTTATTTCTGGTGATTTCATTGATTTTTTGGGACGCTAGAAATTTCTGAAAAGTCCTGAAAGCTTTTTTTTAAAGCTTTTACTTTCAAAAGATATGTCTTGAATTATTCAAAATATAAAAAGTGATTTATTTATTGTAAGCTCACAATTTTGCAATGTAGAGAAAAGAATTTTCTGGATTTTAGTGTTTATTTAATTACGGAGTGAAACTTTCATGTTTAACAATCTTGGTATGGGCGATCACCTAATTCGTATTTTCTTGGCAAGTGTTTTTGGATTTTTGGGTTTATCTATTTATGGTGGCTCTACCGTAGGTGTTGTTCTCGATTTCGCTGCTGGCATCCTCGCCTTTAGTGCCCTAGTTGGTTCCTGTATGCTCTATGGCTTATTTGGCATTAATACCCGCTCTCAATAGTTGCGATAAACCTCAATTTTTTTTGATCTTTTCAAGTTTGTTATTGTTTATTTCTCCCTACAAGGAGTTAAAAAATGGAAGACAGTTTCTCAATTGATAGTCCATCACTATCGCGCCGACAACTACTTAACTTTTTAACTGGAGCGGTTGTCGTAAGCACCGTCGCACCTGCTCTATACCCCGCTGCCAAATACTTTGTTCCTCCCCGTAAAGTTGAGGAAGATGGTTCACTCTTGGCGAAAGATATTAATGGTAATCTCATCCCGGTCAGCCAACTTCTGGCAGAAGAACCGGGCACAAGAGCTTTGGTAGCAGGACTGGCAGGGGAACCCACCTATGTCACGATTAAGGAAGATGACGCTTTGCACCCTTGGGGCATTGTGGACAATTGCACCCACCTGGGTTGTACGTTTCCGTGGAACGAAAATGACGCCCAATTTCAGTGCCCTTGCCATGGTTCTCGTTATGACTCTGAAGGTCGTGTTGTGAGAGGGCCAGCGCCGTTACCGTTGCGTCTTATCCATGTACAAATTGATGGAAAGTATATTCGTCTTGTCCCTTGGACAGAGCTAGATCCGCGCACGGGTGAAAAGCCTTGGTGGATGTAACGTTAACAGGTCTGGAGGTTGGGCGATCGCCCACTAGATAGGTGAGAGTACAGCCTCCTCAGAAGATATCAGTCAACACAAAAGTTTATTCGGTCTCCCTTCCCAGCAGCAAATCCTAGTACAGTTCGTATTTCAGCAATCGACACTCAATGCCGCCGTTATACACAACAAAACGCCGTGATGCTCGTAATCCCACTTTTTTTGCGAGGTCTGAATTGCCTGTCAGAATGTATCCTGTCCAGCCTTTAAACTTTTGTTTGAAGACATCACCAATAGTTTTGTAAAGCAACTCCAAATCCTGATCATGACCGATGCGCATTCCATAGGGAGGGTTACAAATAATCACGCCATGATCCGCTGGCGCTTCAACTTCTTCTAATGAACGACAAGTCAATTTGATTTGCTCTGCAACGCCGCAATTCTCTGCATTTGTCCAAGCTTGCTGGACAACCTCTTGATCATTATCTTGCCCAATAATTGGCTGCTGAAGTTCGTCTTTTGCCGCGTATTCAGCTTCATTAAGTAGATCTTGCCAGAGGTCTGCATCGTAGTCATGCCAATGCTGAAACCCAAAATCTCCCTGAAATAATCCCGGTGCAAAGTTCATACTTTTCAATGCACCTTCAATGAGAAATGTCCCCGAACCACATAGCGGATCGACGAGTGGTAAATCCGGCGTCCATTCGGCAAGGTCAAGTAACGCTGCAGCAAAATTTTCTTTGAGAGGCGCTTTACCCATTGCGGGACGATAACCCCGCCGATGCAAACTATGGCCAGAACTATCGAGACTTAAAATGCAACGGTTTTCGTGGATATGTGCATTAATTTGTACGTCTGGATCTTCGACATTAACGCTGGAGCGATCGCCAGTCTGGTCGCGTTGCTGATCGATGATGGCATTTTTAATTTGGAGGGCAGTGAAATGAGTGTGATTGAGCTTTTTATTTTTGCCTGTGCAATTGACCGCAATCGTTTGGTCGGGCGAGAGATATTCTGACCAATCAATACTTTGCACACCGCGATAGAGTTCTTTAACGGTAAACGCTTTGACCCGCTTAATTTGCACCAATACCCGAAAAGCTAAGCGCGACCATAAATTGACTTTATAAAGCAGACGGCGATCGCCCTGAAAATAGACACCACAATAGTCTGGTCGAATATCCTGCGCGCCCAAATTTTCGAGTTCTGTGGCTGCAATATCTTCTACACCCCGTGCCACCGTCGCGAAATATTGTTGCATTACCATTTATCGTCTGAAAATCCATGATCCAGTGTAGTGGATAAGGGCGATCGCCTCTCTTTCTGAGAGGTGGTAGTCTTCAGTAATATAGAGTTCGCAGAACCTACTTCTAAGGCAATAATCTCTTATCATTACCGCAATGTCCTGGTCTTTCACCAAAACCCAAAGATTAGCTTTATCCGGTCGCCACAGTTGGGAAGACTTTAAAGCGATTCAGTCGGTAATGGGCAAACAATTAGGACTGCGACTGACTTATTTAGACGGCGAGATTGAGTTGAAAACTAGAGGCGAATATCACGAATACATTAAGAGTATGCTCAATCTCTTTCTTAGCATTCATTTTTGGCGAGAAAAAATCGACTTTATTCCAGTGGGCAGTGCCACGCGCGAATCTGAAGAGCAATCGGTGTCCTTTGAGCCGGACGAATCGTATTATCTCGCTGAGCAGAAAGACCATCCTGACCTCGCTATCGAAATCAGTCTCCTTAGTGATGACCCCCAGACACTCGAAAAATATCAACGGCTAGGGATCCAAGAAGTGTGGATGTGGCAAGATAAGAAATTTTCTCTCTACACCTTAAACTCAGATAATTATCAAGAAATTGCAGCGAGCCAATTATTGCCCAATCTGAATTTTTCATTACTAGAAGAATGTTTACTGATGCCGTCCCGTTTGCAAGCCATTCAGAGGTTTACCGAAAATCACTAATTCGATTTTTGTTCATGGGCGATCGCCACACTGAGTCAGAAATTACAGAGATAATGGAGGCCGTAAGATGGGGAATGTGCGGTTCCAAACCTAACCATAACTATAATGTCCGATTCTTCTTCAAATGCTGATTTTATTGAACAATGGCGCCATGCCCTTGCTCCATACAACCTAGGATATAAACTCAAACTTGTATCCCAGTTGATGTATCGCGATTTTTTAGAGCGGCTAGAACCCTATGGACTGACACCATTTCATTACCTTGTCCTCTGTTGCCTCTGGGAAGAAGATGGACTCTCAACTTCCGGCATCGCCGCTAAGCTAAAGCAATTAGGGGCAACTCTTACAGGGGTAGTAGATCGGATGGAAACTCGCAATTTGGTTTATCGAGAACGGGATCCAGGCGATCGCCGCATTGTTCGTATCTGGCTGACAGAGGATGGTGTAGCCCTTAAAAATATTCTCCCAGCTATGAGCGCAGAAACGATTAGCCATGCCACCGAAAATATCCCAAAAGCTGAACAGGCAATAGTTTTAGAGGCTCTAGACCAGATCATCAAAAACTTACTTTAGAAATTTTTTCTATCTAATATTGCTTTTTTGAGAAATAGTCAATATATTAATAGTCAATGTATTAAGTAATTTGAGGCTTGAAATTTCACCAAGCCGTTTTTGATGATTATGGCCAGTGATTTAGAGAGTCTCTTGGGATGTGATTATGCCGAAGTTAAGCATGAAGCAAAGACATTGGTTGTTATCTTTCCATATTGGATTTGCGGCACTGTGGACAGGGACAGTGTCAAGTCTGTTTTTGCTGTCATTCCGCAATATGAGCTCAGACAATGCCGATATTCTGTTTGCATTGAATTCTGCGATTAATTTGCTCGATGAGTATCTTGTGATTCCTGCTGCGATTGGTTCAGTTTTGACTGCGACTTTACTCTGTTGGACGACAAATTATGGCTTTACTAAATTCTATTGGGTGATCTCGAAATGGTTTTTGACGAGTGGATTAGTGATTTTTGGGACATTTTGGTTATTTCCCTGGGGTAACGCGGCAGAGAGAATTTCAGTGACAGAAGGGTCGAATGCTTTTGCAAATTCTGTTTATGCTTTCGATGCAAAAGGAGTATTAATTGGCTCAATTATTCAGGCTGTTTTTTTACTCATGATTATTGGTATTTCCGTTATCAAGCCTTGGGGGAGAAGACCTATCAAGAAACAGAGTTGAGGGTTTGCGAGTAGAAAAAAATCTAAGGTGTACTGCCAATTTGCTTTAAACCCACAGCAGAGTGAATTGTTTCTAGCAAAGATTCGCGTAATGGTGATGGTTCTGGTTTATCTAGCCAGGCGATCGCCATTTGTATTTCAGGGACAGGGTCTTGGAGTGGAATGAATTTTACGCCGGGAGTTGCGAGAGTTCGTGAAGATGCAGGCAAGAGTGATACCCCAAAACCCGCAGCAATGAAACTCAATTTCATTGGGATATCATTAGCTTCCTGGCGAATCTGTGGCGTAAAACCATATTGTTTACAGATATCCAGTAATCGCTTTAACAGACCACAGCTACCATCATGTGGCCCAGTAACCCATAGATCTGTCGCTAAATCTTCTAGGTCGATCGTTTCAGAATTGGCAAGGGGGTGTTTCTCTGGCAAAACCGCAACTAAAGGATCACTAAATAACACTTGAAACTTTAAATCTGTCGTCGCTATCACTGGATCAAGCAATCCCACAGTAATTTTCTTTTCCCTCAGTGCTTTGACTTGTTTGCCGGAAGACATTTCTTGCAGGACTAATTCGATGCCGGGATAGCTCTGGTGAAACTGCCGAATAATTTTGAGAACAATGTCATGACGAGTCGAACTTTCAATACCCATCACAATGCGGCCAATTTTACCCTGTGCCACTTTTTGGGTGTTCTGAATTGCTTGCTCAACAGCTTGTATGATTTGTCGACATTCATCAAAAAAAGTAATTCCTGCCGGTGTCAAAGAGATTTTTCGCTTCGTTCTATCGAGTAACTGAATCCCAATTTCTTTCTCTAGATTCTGTATTTGGCGACTTAGGAGAGACTGTGCAATCCGAAGTTTTTTGGCGGCTCTTGTGAAGTTAAGTTCTTCCGCTACTGCCACAAAATAACGAATTTGTCGAAACTCAATATCATTGTTCATGTCTGAAGCGTATTATTTCCCATGTGATTCAGTATTGGGTACGATTTTCTGTGATCAATATCCTAAGTTAAAAAGCTCGTACTCTTTTGTCTATATTCAATTTGGGCGTTGGTGAATTGAGGTATGAATCTATGAGGGTCGAGGGATAGGAACATCCCAGAACTTGAGATAGTGAATCAGCAATCGAATCGAATGCTCTAACATTTCCACAGACTTTGAATAACATAAGGTCTTTCGATGGAGTCGAGCGAGATAATGCCGCAATCGAGTGTTCTCTCCTTCGACTCGAGTCATATAGGTCTTACTGATAATCTGGTCCCCATCGGGTACAAAGATGGGATAAACTTTCCAGCCATCTGTGACGTAAAAGAAGCATCTCCAGAGACTAACGATTGCCCATAGTGGCTTGAATGTCTCTGCACTTCTGTCACCAATAGTCCAAGCAAGAATACCTGGTTGAAAGTGGTCTACTGCTGTCCAGAGCCAGACCTTGTTTTTTTAGCACCGACGAATGTTTGAAGTTCATCGAGTTCCCCGACCTGAGGCATCTCTTCCGGTTCATAAGCATCAGGCAGCAATGCACCGACTTGTTTGACCCAAGTGATGACGGTAGTGTGGTGCACTCCTTTCACCCGTTCAATGGCTCGAAAGCCCATACCGTTGACATACATTTTGAGGCATTCACGTTTGAAGGCATTTGAGTAGCCGAGCTGACTATAGTGGTCGATAAACTGACGACCGCAATCTACACAGATGTGATTCTGTTTGCCTTTTTTCTTTCCGTTCTTACGGATATGAGTAGATTGGCATTCTGGACATTCCATTGAGTCAACAACCTCCATTCATACCTCTATTCTGCAACGCCTCAATTTGAAGGTATTCTCAGGATATTTGTCTTGTATTCCAACGTAATTTGCCGATCCAATGATGAGCGATCGTCTTTTAATTCGAATAGATGGGTGGTTTAAAGATTTGTCAAAATTGAGATTGGTTTGTCGTTTTTCTCTGATGATGAAGGCGATCGCCAAACCCATAGGATTAGACAAAATGGAAACGATTGAATCGATTTATCAACGCCGTGCCGTTAAGCATTACGACCCAGACTATGTGATGCCAGCCGAAGATGAACAAAAGTTGTTGGAGGCGACTATCCAAGCACCAACCAGTTTTAATATTCAGCATTGGCGCTTGGTGCTGCTGAAAGATCCTGAACTGCGCAAACAAGTCAGAGCATTAGCCTTTGATCAAGCGCAGGTCACTGATGCGTCGTTGGTAGTGGTGTTCACTGGTGATGTCAAAGCATGGGCAAAGGAACCGGAACGCTATTGGGTAAATGCTCCTGAAGCAGTTGCTGAACAATTGGTGGGAATGATTGGGCCTTTTCATGATGGTCGGGAATGGTTACAACGAGATGAGGCACAACGCTCAATTGGAATGGCCATGCAAACATTGATGCTGTCGGCTAAAGCATTGGGTTATGATTCCTGCCCGATGATTGGTTTTGATATTGATAAGGTTGCCGAACTGATTAAGCTGCCAGAGGATCACGTCATGGGACCAATGGTTGCAATCGGTAAAGGGACAAAAGCGGCTTGGCCAAAACCGGGTCAACTGCCTCTCTCTGACATTGTTAGTGAAAATTCTTTCTAGCCGAATTGTTGCGGCGATCGCCCCTTGATTTTTGGCGAAGCGACCTTACCATCTGATTTTCTATTTCTTAACCGTTTTGAAATTGCGATGAATTTATCTGACCAAATATCACCACCTAAACGGTGCGACCCCGATCAACATGTCACTACTGTGATCACCCATAGCGTTCGGGTCAGTCGAGGAGAGGTAAGAGGATTTCCGCTGCTACTCGGCAGGTGGAATTTTGTTTTGAGTCATTCCGAGCGTATTGAATAGACCAAAAGGGATTGGGTAGACAAAAAAAATTAGGCAAGTCCCCGACAAAACAGAATTTATTCTATTGCCCACTAGCTAAAGTTTTCACGCTCTAAAAAATCGTTTTTTCACTTTCTTCCTATGGCAAATTTTTTCAGTTTTTTTGCTATGGATAGTTTTTTCTGCAAATTTTTCATTGAAGGCTTTGTCTAATAAAAAGCGAGAACATAACATCGGTTACATCCTCGCTTTTTTGATTTGTTTCTTCAGATAATGCAGTCGATTAAAGGACCACAATTAAGAATTTTATGGAAGACCTACTTTACTTCTCTGCAAGTACTCTTCTAAGAAGCGCTCTCACATCGTAAACAGTTGGATTCCCCGCAGGATCATTTGCCATAAGCTGCTTTTGAAGTTTTGGCTGATTCCGTGTTGCTGTAGAGCGAGTGCTGGCAGAATTACTGTCATATAGCTCAAACATATTGGTATAACCCAATAACTGCTGACCTGTTTGGCTCTTGAAGCCACGGCAGTAAGGGACTGTATTTTCTCCAAATACCTCTAGATATTCTGCACTGTTGGTATAGGAATCAATATCCGCTGCATAACTTTCATTATCAAGGGTATTGCTATGGGCAACAGTCTCGCTATAGTCGGCAGGTGCGCGACCTAACAAGTGTAAGAAGTTAAGTTCATGGGCACGGTAGCGAGGGCTTGAGGAGATAAAGAGTGATTGATACAGATCGGATTTTGCGAGTGCATTCACAAATTCACGGACTGTAATCTCATTATTTTTGAGCTTGGACTCTAAAGTCGTCAGGCGCTCACTCTCCATAAGATGAACGTTTCCAAGGACTTGCTTGTAGATCGCGCTAATGACGAAGTCAGCTTCTTGAGCTGTGCTATTAGGTGAAAGTGTGACTGGCTCTGTCTTTGCGATAGTGTTTGCCTGATTTTCCCAAATGCTAGCTCGTTGCTCAGCAGACATGCCTCGGTAAATTGTCGCTTTATAGCTGCTTTCACCTGTATAGGCGCGGAATTGAATACCAGTGTCCTCAACAGGAATGATTGGATCAACTGCAGGAGGTTGATCCGCACTGTCTCCAGCAAAATAAAGATCGAAGGTCGTTACTTCTCCTTGGTTGACAGAGAGGCCAGAAATATCTTTGATTTCATTTTGGCGATCGCCCAACAATGCTTGATCGAGTTCTGCATAAGCACCGCGGCTGATCGATTTGTCACTAGCAGAAGCACCACGCATGACTTGATAGGCATGTGTATATCCAGTCATGGATTGCCCTGTTTGTGTTTCGTAGCCACGGAAATAAGGCACGATATAAGACCCAAAATTCTCGATATATTCATCGCTATCGAGATAGGAGTTGATTTCAGCAGTATAGCCATGCTCAACAATTAATTGAACATGGGCTGAAATCTCAGCATAATTCTCTGGGGCGCGACCGAGTAGATGTTTGAAATTCAACTCAACTGCTTTAACGTTATTGCCTTTTTCGAGGAATAGGGCACGATAACGATCTGATTGAGCTAATGCTCTCACGAAGTCCCGAACAGAGATTTGGCCACTCGTGAATGCTGACTCTAACTGTGGAGATCGCTCGCTCTCCATTAAATATGCATTGCCGAAGACTTGCTTATAGACCGCTTCAACAACAATACTCGCTTCCTCTGCTGAGCAACCAGGAATATATTCGAGTGGAGCAATTCCTGCAAACGCTTTGGTGTAAGGATCACTAATCGAAGGGATGCGTGAATCACATTCAAGCTCAACGACAGTCGATTTAATCGTTTTGGCTAACTCAAAATCTGTGGAGTTGAATGGAATAGGAACATTGATTTTGGGTGTTGCTAATAACGCTTTTGTGAGAATAGTGCGTTGACTTCCTTTCATTGTTGCGCCGACGGTGCGATCGCTACCAGAAGCGCCACTCATCAAATCGAAGAGACGATTATAGCCCGCGACATTTTTGCCAGTTTGGCTGGAATAGCCCACATAATAAGGAACTGTGTCATCACCAAAGTTTTGAAGATATTCTTCGCTATCAAAGTAAGACTTCAATTCTGCGGCAAGACCTTCCTGTTCCAGAATCGCGAGATGAGCTGCAACTTCTTGGAAATCGTTAGGAGCGCGACCAAGGAAATGCTTGATATTTAGTTCGACAGCTCTAGCATTGGTGCAGTCATCGAAGAAGAGCGAGCGATAATGCTCAGACTGTGCCAGCTGACCAATGAATTCTCGTACCGTAATATTGCCTTGGGTAAGTTGGGATTCAGCAGTGAGCGATCGCTGGCTTTCCATGAGATGGACATTACCGAAGACTTGCTTATAAGCCGCACGAATAACAATGTCAACTTCTCCAGTGCCTGCACCGGAATATAACTTAACTGGTTGGCTCTTGCGGGCTGCAGGGAATGCAGCAGACGCTTCACGAGCTTGATATTGCTGTAACCATGTCGTAGGGGAAACGCTAGTACTTGCCTGGGCGGACTGTGACGATCCCGCAAAACGCTCAGGATTGTAGCCTAGTGTTGTCAAATCAAGATCCTGAAACTCTGCGTCTAGATCAACACTCTTTACTGGAGTCGTTAAAGGAACAGAATCAGGAACACTAGATAAAGGCGAGATAGCTGTTGCTTGATTACTCAGAACAGCACTTTGCAATTGAGGAGAGGCTGGATCTTCTACCGATTTATCACTACTAGAGGCTCCTCTGAGCATCTGGTAAGAATGGGTATAGCTGGTTAAAGTCTTACCTGTTTGGCTGGCATAGCCACGGTAATAAGGTACAAACGCCGAGCCAAAATTCTGATAGTATTCATCGCTATCGAGATAAGAATCAATCTCAGCTTCATAGCCCTCTTCTGCCAAAATTTGGATATGTTCAGAAATCTCAGCAGAATTCTCTGGGGCACGACCTAGTAGGTGTTTGAAATTTAGTTCAATTGCCCGTAGATTTGTGCAATTGTCAAAAAATAAAGTCCGATACCGATCAGACTTTGCTAGCACACGAATAAATTCTAAGACGCTGATACTGCCATTGCGGAGCTGTGACTCAGCATAAGCAGAACGTTCACTGTCCATGACATGGGCATTACCAAAGACCTGTATGTAAGCAGCCCGAATCACTACATCCGCATTATCTCGAGACCTAGGGTTAACGAGTTCTACCGCCTCAACATCAGCAAAAGCATTGAGATATTTATCACTGACTTCTGTCGGTTGAGGAGGCAACTCACGAATTGGCTCCTTCGCTTTAGTTTTCTTCTCTTCTCTAACGACTAGAGTTGCTGCTAAATCAAAACCATCTGGATTGAATTTTGTCCGGTTATTCTTGAGCAGTGCAGGACGAAATAACGCATTATTGATCATCGGTGACTGTGCTTTCTCTACTAAACGGGTCTTTTAAAAATGACGTTTGTATGTTGAAATGCCTGATGATTCGGGCAGATCTGCCATAAACATTCATAGGATTATAGGTAATTGTGAAGCATTTCCTATTAAAAATTCATAAATGTTTTGGTAATGCCTTTCGTGTTTACTTGCTTGGAAAAGCGCTTGATTTTGATTGTTTTTTGAGCAGACGGATAAGAGCGAGATTTTATCTCACCTATATCTTCGAACAAATTATTGATTCAGTTGGTGGCTCACGTCAAATTAGCGTCGTGAGAATTGCTGAAGTTGGGTGAGTAAATGATCAAAGGATTGGGCGAACTTAATATCTACATCTTTTTCGACATAGGAGAGGCTAACGGTCTTTAAACCTTGTATGCCGCAGAGCATTGCTGGCAGCGGAACCTTTAACTCTTGATAAAGCTGCTCCATAAAACCGAGTCCGGCTTTACTTGTGTAGTCCGTACGATCTGTGGTGATGCCATAGGTGACACAGCGTAAAAAATGCCAGAAATCCCGCCAGCAGGCATCTGCCCGAAAGGCTGGGTATAACTCACCTCCTTCGTCGGTAATTCCTGGAAATTCAGCGAGAACGTTGACCCGAGCCTGAGACACAATGTTTGTGGCGTTGTCCCGTAGTGATTTGGCGATCGCCGCGGACTTTTCCAGACTGGGCGCAGCTTGCAAAATCACCTCAAAATCAGCATCAGTTAAATATCGACTTTCATCATCTGCTGCTTGAAACACCGCAATTAGTTCCGGTGGGTAACTATCAGTCCATGTTTCAAAACTGACAATGCGCGCTTTGGTAATAAGTTCCTTTACCTTGGGGCTTAGCATTTTTCCTCCTGAAATCTAGGCGGCGATCGCCAACTTTCTTTCGAGGTCAAACAAAAAGCCGTGGATATATTCTTCCGTCCACTCAGCACCATAGAATCTAGTCAACATTCCCCGTGCTGGATCCTTCTCTGCTCGATAATTTACGTAACTGAGTTGTGCCTCTTTGATTTTTTCTAATGACGGTCGATCAGTAACAGGTTCGGCTGCCTCAACCAAATCAAGATAAGCATTGAGATAATCTTTGAATGCCCCAAATACATGAGTCTCTACCGCATCGGGAGCGGTCGGTCTTGTCCAGAGAAATGCGGGAGAAAAATACGCCTTTGCTTCCTCCGGGAAATCGCCACCCCAAGGCAAATCCTCTTGGTATTTTTCGAAGATGGGCATTACTGGATCGCTATAACGGGCGCGATACTCATCTGTGTGAAAGAGTGGCTGCATATCAATTGCAATCAGTGGACCACCAGGTAAGGTCACCAAATCCGCGCCAAAAAAGGGTAAATCATACTTGAGGTCAGGAAAAATCACGAAATTCAAGACCTGACAAGCCATGCCACCTTCAACGTGAGCCGCTCGAATTTGCCGTAATTTCTCGGTGCGAAAACCATGGCTCGTGGTGACCACATGGGCTTCCCGTTTTCCTTTTCCCACCGTTGCTTCATTACGATCAAACCCTTCTGGAATCGGATAAGGCTCTAAATCTGGCAGGCGATCGCCCATCACTTTTTCCGCATAATCAAGAAAAGGCTGATAAATAGACATTTTAAAAAATTTTATAAAGTGAAATAGATAATAAAAATTGCCCAAAAATAAAAAGGGCAAGAAGAAAAAAGTGAAAGCGTTAGCAAATTTTGAAGATAGGGAACCGCAAATTAAACATTAGCTGTTTGTTCTGACTCTGACTCTGATGCTGAATCCGTCTCAATTTCTGCCTTTGCCGACTCTGATGGAGTGGACTCTTCAAACAAAAACTCATGTAAAAATTGCTCAGACCACTCATGTCCGAAATAGCTATTAAACAAACCAGCTGCTGGATCTCGATCCGCACTGTACTGGTCATAATCTTTGTGCGCCTGAGTGATTTTGGCAATCCGCTCTGGATCATCTGTGGGCTTCAGATTCTTCAGCATGGTGCAATACAGATCTAAATACTCTTTAAATGCGGGCAATAAACTGTTCACTACCGTATCCGCATCTGTCTTCGCAAAAAGTAGATAAGGAGAAAAATATTGTGCCGCATCATAGAAACGCATCGGTAAATCCTGCGCCAACTCGTCATAGCGATCGCGAATTGCCTTAACGGGCTCAATGTACTTCTCCATATAACCTTCATCTCGAAAGAGAGGCTGGAAGTCGAGCACCACTAAAATTTTCTTTTGACCAAACGCAAGAAAATCAATCCCAAGCAACGGCATATCGTAACCATAGGAAGGATAAAGCACACTATTAAAGATCTGTGCCATCTTACCTGCGTTGATATATGTGTAGCGAATCTTGCGAAGCTCCGGCGACTGATAACACCAACTTTCGATCATCGCTGGATTTTTGCCGCGCTTGCTCATCTGAAACTCGAGTTCAGGGTCAATTGGACGACTCTTTAGCTCGAAGCGGCTAAATAACTCTTGCTCTAAATGTCTAAGAAAAGGCTGAAACATGAACTTCGTCCAATGGGCATAAATGGGACAGTTAACTTGCTGCCAAGTATATGAGATGCCATCCGGTCGATTCGGCCGCCTTTTGAGAAAGCAACATTTCGTAATGTGTTTTCGCCTAGTTTTTTACAATTCCAGGAAGATGGCCGAGATGCCGAAAAAGCCTTTAAAACAAGACGTTTGCTTGTGTCGTACTTGGAGTGGATTAGGTAGCAAATGTTACGAAAGGTTTCTTTGTCTCTCAAAAAAGCGCCGTAAATCTCATTTCAGTTTTATTCTCATTTCAGTTGGTTCGCAACGACGACTAACTAAAACTTTTTTTAAAGTCAATTTTGTTCAAATACCTATAGAGGAGAGCTCAAATGCTTGACGCTTTTTCTAGAGCAGTTGTTACTGCTGATAGCAAGACTACAGCAATTGGTGGTGGCGATCTCGCTGCACTCAAAGAATTTATCGCTTCCGGTAACCGTCGCTTAGACGCAGTTAGCGCAATCGCTTCCAACGCTAGTTGCATGGTTTCCGATGCAATCGCTGGCATGATTTGTGAGAACACTGGTCTCATCCAAGCTGGTGGTAACTGCTACCCTAACCGTCGCATGGCTGCTTGTCTCCGTGATGGCGAAATCGTTCTTCGTTATGTAAGCTACGCGCTTCTCGCTGGTGACGCTTCCGTTCTTGAAGACCGTTGCTTAAACGGCCTCAAGGAAACTTACACTGCTCTTGGTGTACCTCTTCAGTCCACTGCACGTGCAGTAGGCATCATGAAGGCTCAAGCTGCTGCTCACATTCAGGACAATCCTAGTGAAGCTCGTGCAGGCGCTCGTCTTCGTAAAATGGGTTCTCCCGTTGTTGAAGATCGTTGTGCAAGCCTCGTTGCAGAAGCTGGTAGCTACTTCGACCGCGTTGTTGCAGCTCTTAGCTAACAACCCCTATAGCCGAATTGGTTATAGCTCTTCGTTTTAATTTTGGGTCTGAGTTCCAAGCTCTGAATTCCGACCACATATAAATCAAATCAAGTCAAAACTAAAGGATAGTAAAGACATGAAATCCGTTGTTACTACTGCGATCGCTGCTGCTGATGCTGCAGGTCGTTTTCCCTCTTCTTCCGATCTTGAGTCCGTTCAAGGTTCCATCCAGCGCTCTGCTGCTCGTCTAGAAGCTGCTGAAAAGCTTGCTGGCAACATCGACGCAGTTGCTAAAGAAGCTTACGATGCTTGCATCAAGAAGTACCCTTACCTCAATGATTCAGGTCAGGCTAACTCCACTAACACTTACAAAGAGAAGTGCCAACGCGACATCAAGCACTACCTCCGTCTTATCAACTACAGCCTCGTAGTTGGTGGTACTGGTCCTCTTGATGAGTGGGGAATTGCTGGTCAACGTGAAGTTTACCGTGCACTCAACCTTCCTACTGCTCCTTACGTTGAAGCTCTTAGCTTTGCTCGTAACCGTGGTTGTACTCCTCGTGACCTTTCTGTACAGGCTCTCACTGAGTACAATGCACTTCTTGACTACGTTATCAACTCCTTGTCCTAAGTCATTGAGACAAGATTTGATCGCTTAAGGTCAGTCATTAAGGTTTTTTGAAAACCTAATTTAGAAACCCTTAGTTCTGTGTTTGCCGATGTTTTGGTGAATTATGAACTCAGGGTTTCTTTGTTTTTAGCAATAATTGAAATCTGTTAGGTCTTGGTGATTATTCAATTATCCGACAAAGTATTTCAATGAATTTGAGTCAAATTATGATCAAAGGTAGTTTTTTGACTAATGGCATAGGGTTTACATGGCTACACCAACAATTATTTCAGGTCGCTACAAGGTTATTCGAGAGCTAGGTAGTGGTGGTTTTGGTGTCACTTTTCTTGCAGAAGATACTCACTTGCCATCACAACGCATTTGTGTCATTAAAAAGTTAAAGCCTTTGCAACAAAAGCCTGACATTGCTCAGCTAGTGAAAGAACGTTTTAAGCGTGAGGCTGTTGTTTTAGAAGAATTAGGAACTCATCCACGGATTCCACAGCTATTCGCTTATTTTGAAGAAGCGGAAGAATTCTATCTTGTCCAAGAATATGTCCAAGGCCAGACTCTCGAAGATGTCGTTCGGCAAGCTGGTGTTCAGCCGGAAGATGCTGTTAAGCAAATCTTGCTCGATATCCTAGAAATTATTGAATTTATCCAGATCAAAAAGATTATTCATCGTGACATTAAACCGGAAAATGTCATTCTCCGAGCAGCTGATCGAAAACCGATTTTGATTGATTTTGGCGCAGTGCGCGAGATTATGGGGACGCAGTTGTTAACCAGTAGTGGTTCGACTAGTTCGATTGTGATTGGGACGCCTGGTTTTATGCCTGCCGAGCAAGCATCTGGCCGACCTGTATTTTCGAGCGATTTGTATGCTCTTGCTTTGACCATGATCTATTTATTGACTGGACACTATCCGCAAAATTTCCCCCATGATCCAATGACAGGAGAATTGGATTGGAGTAGCCAGTATCATTTCAGCCCAGATTTTGTGGCTCTACTGAATAAGGCAATTCACACGAATCAAAGGGAACGTTTTCTAACTGCCTCTGCTATGAAACAAGCATTACTCGAACCGCCAGAACTACAAGACCATACTGCACCAACGGTTGCTACGCCGCAAACATCTCCACTACCAGAAACTGTTGTTAAGCCGACAGCTCAGCCATTATCTCGAAGAATTTCACCGCTACAGCGTTGGATTGCTATTGCTGGAATTTTTGTGTTTAGTTCAATTGGCGGGTTGACTTATTTGCAATTGCAGCGAGCTGAAGGTGAGAGTGAACAGGAAATATTTGTTTCAGGGACATCAGAGTCTGAAACAACGCCAGAGATAGATACTGAGCAACTTAATTCTGATTCTGAACCGACAATGAAAGAGCCGACTGTTGGGCAAAAGACTCCATTAGCACCAGAAGAATCCCCGGTTGTGATTGTTCCTAAGGTTCGTCAATCCAGAGAACTTGCTGTTGTATTTGAGCCACCTTCAAATGTGCGTGTGTCTCCCAACGGCACAATTCTATGCGCTATCAATAACCAAGCAACAATTAATATCTATGATGCCTCTGGTGATTGGTATGAAACGGATGCTTGCGGTGCGATGGGAGTAATCCATATTAGTCAAATTAAATGGCAAGATGCTCAAGCTGCGGCGATCGCCCCCCAACTATCTGAGACAGGCGTGGCACTTGTGTTCGACCCTCCTTCTAATATTCGTGAATCTCCAAAAGGCAATATTTTGTGTGCTGTTGAGGCTGTCACCCATATTAATATTTTCAATTCAAGTGGAGAGTGGTTTGAGACAGATTTCTGTGGGGTTATGGGGGTAATTCACTCTAGTCAACTGACGTTTCAATAATCGGTATTCAGCTAGGACTCTTCCTAGACTGAAGATGTATCCTTTCCCTTTTATCTCACAGCAATTTCAGAAGAGTGAGAGGCCTTTCCTTGCTGAATTTTGTGAGTCCAATCCTAAATTTAAGATGCTTGATTTCTTGCAGTTAATCGAGAATTTGATTGTAAGGGATTTCAATAACGAAACTGCTGCCTTGTCCGATTCTTGACTCACACCATAACTTCCCACTATGGCGTTCTGTAATAATTTGGTAGCTCATCGAAAGACCTAAACCAGTGCCTTTGCCGATCGGCTTTGTTGTAAAAAATGGGTCAAATAATTTTGATTGGATCTCCTTTGGAACCCCCATTGCATTATCAGTAATGCGAATTTGTACCTGTTGATCTGTGGTCAAAGATGTTTCAATACAAATCTGTGGTTGGGTCGTATCACTTTCTTCTAAAGCATCAATAGCATTGGTCAATAAATTCATAAAGACTTGATTGAGTGAGCCTGCATCACAAGCTACTAATGGTAAATCACCATATTCCTGAACGATGGCGATCGCCTGTTTTTTGCTATCTTTCGAAATAAATCGGTGTTGCAAAATAGTGAGTGTGCTGTCTAAACCTTCATGGATATCAACCTCTTTAAAATTAGCCTCATCTAAACGAGAAAAATTGCGTAAAGACCCAACAATACGTGTAATGCGGTTAGTTCCGATTTCCATGGACTTTAGGAGTTTTGGGATATCCTCTTTTACAAAATCAAATTCTAAAGATTCTAGCTCTTGCTCTAGTTGAGCTGGAGCCTTTGGAAAATGCTTCGCATATAAACTGGGTAGTTTTAATAAATCATCGATGTACTCTGATAGATATCGCAAATTACCCACAATAAAACTAGTTGGATTATTAATCTCATGGGCGATGCCTGCCACCATTTGACCTAAGGCAGACATCTTTTCACTTTGAATCATCTGAAGTTGAGTTTGTTTTAGAGTCTTTAGTGTGTCTTTTAAAGCATCGTTTTTATGGTTTAACTCTAGGTTTTTATGATTTAATTCTTCAGTTCTTTTTTGAACGCGACTCTCTAAGCTTTGATTGGTTTTTGCGAGTTCTAAAAAAGCCATGTTTAACCGTGTTTCTGCTTGGGTACGCTCTTTATTAATTGCTGTAAAGACTAAGACTGTGAGTGTGATTACCGCAATAAATGATTGCAATTGAGTTAATGCTTGATTGAGATCCCCTGTGATAAAACTGCCTTTCCCATTCACTGTAGCAACGATGGCAAATGATGCGACGGTAAAGGTGAGGATTGCGGCTTGAAATTGTCCAAATCGAAATGCTGATAACAGTAATAGAGGGATCAAAACATACTCTAGGTTATACCCTCCTTCAAAGGAAATAATACTGATCAAACCTAATAGGCTAATTAATAAAAATGGCTCGATAATCAACAGGAATTTATAGGTTTTATACTTTTCTTTTAGCTGAGTCTTTTGCTTGGTAAATAAAGATGCTTCCCAGCCAACTAATAAAGTGAATATTTTCCAAAAAGACTTTTCTTTAAGTTGCTTTCTTTGTTGAAAAAAATATTGTCCACTTAATAGAATAGGGGTGACAATAAAAATGCCAGAAACATTGGAAATCCACCAAGTGAGCCAGACTGAAAGGTAGGCTTCCCAAGGTACTTTTTGGCTTAGTGCGAGACAGGTTACACCCACTGTTGCATTAATAACAGGTCCTGCCATTCCGGCTAAAACTAAAAATCTAAAGACGTCGGGAATATGAGCGAAAGGATAACGATTATGAGTGGTCTTTTTTAGGAGGTATGTGCCAAACCATGTTCCTAAACTCGTGCCGAGAGCAATGCCAATCACTGGAAAAATAGAGATCACTAAAGACAGTAGATTGCTTGTATCGCGAAATGCCCAGAAATTGGCGAAAAAAGATCCTAAGAAAACTCCAAGGCTCATCCATTTCCCGAATAGCATCATTGCTCCGACTGCAATGCCATCGGGAGGCCAGACGGGGGTGACATTCTGAGGGGTTGCAGCTAATGTGCGGGATAGCTCTGCGAGGCCGTAATAGGCGATCGCCAACAGCAGAATACCGAGCAGGCGCTGTAGTGACTTAGGAAAAGTTGCTGTTTTGGGCTGAGGCATTAAAGACTACCGTTATCGCACAATGTCAACTGGAGCTAACAATTTATTGTGACCTATTTTTTGACGATATTGTAATAATTCCACTTTAAGAAAAGACTTACGACATCAAGGTATTAAGGGGATTGGGATAAAATGGCAAAGCTGTATTTTGTTCATTTTTATCCGCATGACTACTCCCCAAACTGTCGCCTATGGTGCTTGGCGATCGCCGATCACTTCTGACCTCATTGTGTCGAGCAGTATTGGGTTACGGACAGTGGCATGGGTGGGGATATGCTCTACTGGCTGGAAGGTCGCCCACAGGAAAAGGGTCGCAGTGTTTTGGTGCGGCGCAATGGAGATGGTTCGGCCACAGATATTACGCCCAAGGATTTTAATGTGCGGACGCGGGTGCATAAATATGGCGGTGGCGCGTTCCTGATTACCGACGATGAGACAATTTATTTTTCTAATGATGGCGATCACCGGGTTTATGTCCAAACGAAGGGCGTAGAACCTCAAGTCTTAACGCCAGAAAACCAACGCAGATATGCCGATTTCATTTTGGATGCCGCTCACAATCGCTTGATTTGCGTCAGCGAAGATCACGCTGGTGATGGCCATGAACCTAAAAATGACATTGTGGCGATCGCCAATCTTCATAGATTTGATGACGTTACAGTCGTTATAAGAATGTTGATAATGTGTAAGTAAAAAGTAGAGAGGTAAGCAATGGATGTATCACAAGTTCGAGCTTATGTTATTGAACGTCTCATTTATTTAGAAAGCGTTGTTGATAACATTCTTATTTCAGAAATCAAGCCGTCGTCTGAACGTCAAGAATTTGTCAAAGATATTTTGTTGAATTCGGCAATCATTTCCACAGCTTCCAAATTTAAACTGATTAGACATTTGATTGCCCTTAATGATTGGCCAGATACCAAATCACATAACTTCCACCAGTTACTACAAATTCGTAATCAATTTGCCCATGCTTCAGAAAAGCAAACAATACATATCAACGTAAAAACAGTCGATACTTCACAAGAGTCTGTAAATGTTGAGACTTTTTTCTATCTTGATTCACTTGATGGAAAAGGCAGCATACAAAAAACTGAGTATAGAGAAGCTCTAACAAGATTTAATGATTGTTATATGAAAGTTCGAGAGGTACTACACAAGATTAGAGACATTACAAACATAAAATCATCTTCATATGGTTCTTGGCGATCGCCGATCACATCTGATCTCATTGTGTCGAGCAGTATTGGGTTGCGGACAGTGGCATGGGCTGGGGAAACGCTTTATTGGCTAGAAGGTCGCCCCCAAGAAAAAGGCCGTAGTGTTTTGGTACGGTTAAATACTGATGGCTCAGAGCAAGATATTACGCCAGCGGGCTTCAATGTTCGGACGCGAGTGCATGAATATGGCGGTGGGGCGTTTCTGATTACCGACAATGAGATGATCTATTTTTCTAATGATAGCGATCGCCGAGTTTACATACAGAAAAAAGACGCAGAGCCAACAGTTTTAACGTCTGAAAATCAGCGACGCTATGCGGACTTTATTTTGGATGCCGCTCACAATCGTTTGATTTGCGTCAGTGAAGATCACGCTGGTGATGGCCATGAACCTAAAAATGACATTGTGGCGATCGCCTTGGATTCTGGTGAGATTAGCATTTTAGTTGAAGGTAATGATTTCTATACGTCGCCGCGCTTGTCTCCCGATGGCAAAACCTTGGCTTGGGTCAGTTGGGATCATCCTGATATGCCTTGGGACAATTCCAAGCTGTGGATTGCAGACATTGCAAAAGATGCCAGCTTAGGTGAGAAACAATTAATTGCTGGTGGCGAGGAAGAATCAGTTGTTGAACCTCGTTGGTCACCTGATGGCACTTTATATTTCAGCAGTGATAGAAGTGGCTATTGGAATTTTTATCGAGTAGTGGATGACGAAGTGGAGGCTGTTTATTCTGCCGAAGCGGAATTTGGTTATCCTCATTGGGTATTTTGCGAATCGATTTTAGGCTTTGCAGATGTGAAAACTTTGGTCTGCACCTATAACGACCATGGCACTTGGAAACTCGCGAAGATTGATACCGAAACAAAAAGCTTAGAGGCGATCGCCGTTCCCTATAGCAGTATTAGCTATTTACAGGTGAGTGGCCAGAAGATCGCATTTATTGGTGGTTCGGCGACATTACCCACAGCAGTTGTAACCTTCGATTTAGCGACGGGTGAAACCACTAGAGTAAAAGAAGCCAGCACGTTACAAGTTGATCAAGGCTATTTGTCGAAACCGCAACCGATTGAATTTCCCACTGAAAATGGCTTAACTGCTCATGCTTGGTATTATCCGCCCACTAACAAAGATTTCTCTGCTCCAGAAAACGCTGTACCGCCTCTTCTCGTTAAAAGTCATGGTGGCCCCACTGCAATGGCAGGTTCGAGTTTGAGCTTACGGATTCAATATTGGACAAGTCGCGGTTTTGCATTTGTGGACGTGAACTACGGTGGCAGCACTGGTTATGGCAGCAAGTATCATCAACGGCTCGATGGCAACTGGGGCATTGTCGATGTGCAGGACTGTGTCAATGTCGCCAAATATCTCGTCGAAAAAGGTTTAGCAGACTCTGAAAAATTGGCGATCGCCGGAGGAAGTGCGGGAGGTTATACAACTCTGGCAGCGTTGACTTTCTACGATACTTTCAATGCAGGGGCGAGTTACTATGGCATTTCCGATTTAGAAGTTTTGGCAACCGATACCCACAAATTTGAAGCCCGTTACCTCGACCGACTCATCGGCAAATATCCCGAAGAAAAAGATAAGTATGTAGCGCGATCGCCCATCCATTTCACAGAGAAATTATCTTGTCCTGCGATTTTCTTCCAAGGCTTAGAAGACAAAGTTGTGCCTCCCAACCAAGCTGAAATGATGGTAGATGCCATTAAAGCGAAAGGTCTACCTGTTGCCTATGTACCCTTTGAAGGGGAGCAACATGGATTCCGCCAAGCTGCCAATATCAAAAAAGCGCTGGACAGTGAATTCTATTTTTACTCGCAGGTTTTTGGTTTCATTCCCGCAGAGGATATCGAACCTGTCGAAATCATGAACCTCTAAAAAGATGGCAAAGAAAACAATTTATCTGGCGAATCCCTATGGCTTTTCTACTCAGCAAAAGGTGCTATTATTGCCGCCAATTATTTCTAAGCTGGAATCCTTAGGCTTAGAAATTTGGGAGCCTTTCGCTCGGAATAATCAAATTGATTTTTCTGAAAGGGGTTGGGCTTATAAAGTGGCACAGGCAGATCTCGCCGATGTGAAGAATGCTGATGGGATTTTTGCCATTGTGAATGGTACGCCGCCGGATGAAGGAGTCATGATCGAACTCGGTGTGGCGATCGCCCTCAATAAAGCTATTTTTCTGTTTCGCGATGACTTTCGGCGATGTACCGATAGCGAAGAATATCCCCTAAATTTGATGCTGTTTGCAGGTTTGCCAGAAACCGATTGGCAACAGTATTTTTTTACTGCGGTTGACGACATAACAAAGCCCGATATGGCATTGGCGCAATGGGCAAAATCTGAGTGAAGTTCCGCAAATAGATGAAGTCGAGGATTCCCTTTTCGGCTTCAAAAATATACGAGAGTTTCAAGAGAGTAATGTTAAACGCCAATTGCGCAGTAGCTCAATACTTCCATTCACTCTAAATTTCGCAAACAGTGCCATGCTCAAGTCCACCATGTGTTTTGATTTAGAGACGACCTTCGTCCTGCGATGAAACCGAGCAAACCAATGGCGATTGTCTGAGTTGTTTCTCTCAATTGCTATTGTCTCTTTCTTGCTAATGACATGAAAAGCATCTGGGTGATTCTCTAATAGCTGTTGATAGGGTTTCCAATTATCGGTGCAATAGACAGTGATTTGCCATTGCGAGAACCGCTCTAGTAAATGACCTAAAGTTCGACTATCACGACTTCCCAATTCCCAGTCAATGAGTCGCCCAGTATTACGGTCATATGCTTTCCAGACCCAAAGTTTGTTTTTTTCTCTTGGATAAAATGCCATAGCTCATCTAGCTCCACCACGACAGCAGACTCAGGAGTGGGCTTTTCATAATTGGCTTCACCGAAATCTCTTACCCAATTGAGCACTGATTGAGCTGATACACCGAGAATCTTGGCTGTCGCATTCATTGACATACCACTCATATACATCAATACAGCTTCTATAGCAGCGAAGGAGAAGGTTAGGACATAGAACAGAAGGCTATTCTGATGGCATCGAACAAATCCTCAGTCTTCTTGATGAGCTTACTTACCTCCTTCTTTAACCTCCCCCAAAACTTCTCTATCTTGTTCAGGTGTGGTGAGTAGGGGTGGACAAAAATATCACTTCACATCCTGCCTTCGCCACCAATGTTTGTATTCTTTCCTTTGGATGAACACTGGCATTATCCAGAATAATAATTTGACCCGGAATCAACTCTGGCACTAAGCAATCCTCTACCCATTGGCAAACTAAGGCGCTGTTGGCATAGCCCTCAAATACCATCGGTGCTATCTGCTCTCCCTCTCGCCATCCTCCAATCACGCTAACTCGTTCTGTACGATGACCTAACTTCTCTGCGATAAACCTCTCTGACTTATGGCAGTAGCCATACCCATAATCTAAGGTATTATCAAATCCACTTTCATCGATATATACGAGTCGTTCTTGGCCATACTGCTTCAGTTGTGCCACAAATGCTTTTTCTAATTCTTTATCTCTCTCTTGATATCGATAGGTCTTTTTTTTCGAGTAAATTCAATTTTCCGTAGAGCTTCACGTCTGGATGCATCACTAATAGACTCTGGCCATTTCTCCGCCATTTCCTTCTGGGTTAGATGCCCATATTCCTCTGCAAAAGCACGAAAAGCATCTAGATCATTAATCTTCGGTTGAGGGCCTCGACGGTAATCTGTCTTCGGAGCGACTGAACCGATTTTCTCTCGTTGTTTCAGCCACAGGTCTAGCGTATTTCGGCTAATACCAAAGAAGCGACAGATATCACTTTTTCGTTCACCTTTATCGAAGGCGGCAACAGCTTTTAGGCGTAAATCAAGACTATGGGGAGCAGGCATGGCATCTATGTTTATTGCTTCTATCCTATTCTGTCTTAACCCACTCCTTGCCTGCTATACAATGTCCCGCAGCATTGGTACGAAAAATCCCAACCGGAGCAGCAGTCGCAAGGGTCGCATAGCGTTGTTCACTATTTCGTAAATGGTTTGTAGGTTTGACCTCGTGCAAAAGGTTATGGCAATTCAAAATTGTAGAGACCAGCAATGAGATTGAGTCTTAATCCCCATCTCCGACGGCGGTTACGATATCGACTGGATAATATACGAAATCTTTTGAGCATTCTGAATACCATCTCAATGATGATTCTTTGAGCTGCTAAGAGCTGATTCTCCTGTTTCTGTTCCGCAGTCAACTCTCCTCCTTTAGGCTTCTTGTGAGGAGTGTGACTCCGCTGATGCCGCTTGTGTAGACCTTGATATCCGGCGTCGGCAAGGCAGAGTTGTCCCTGCTGAAAATGCACTCTACTCTTTTTGAGTAGTTTGAAGTCATGGGTGCTACCTTTCTCACAGTCACAACAGATAATCTGTGCCCACTGCCAAGCAATAACTATTTGAGCTTTAAGGGAATGATGCTTCTTTTTCCCTGAGTAGTAAAGACGTTGTTTTTTTAGGCTTTTCAATCGCCTGTTCTGTGGCATCCATCAACCACTACTGTTAGAGATAACTCTTCTGAACCATGGAGCTGTTTCATGCCGGGTAAGTGGAAATCGGTTTCTTTGATGAGTGTATTCTCTGTTTTTTGCACCATGCGACAAACTGTTGATTCATGAATGCCCCATGATTGAGCGATAGGAAAATAAGTGCGATATTCCCTCAGATATTCCAAGGTGAGGAGTAACTGATTTTCCAGGGATAAAATACTGGGACGACCAGGTTTTTGCTTTGCTTTAGCTTCTGCTAGGACCTCTACCAGACGATTGAAGGTCTGAAGTTTAACTCCACAGGCTCTCCTGAATTGTTCTGGAGATAAATGTTGGAGCTGTTCGTAAGTTGGCATTTTTATCGCTATGACTCTGTTACTTTCCTCTTTTTTACCTACTCTCACCCCTTTTGCAAGAGGTCAAAAGAACCAACCCACAGAGGTTTCACCTCGAGCGGCATGGCCATCAAAAACGCGATGTTGAGAGATGCGGCGATTGTGACAAACCTTGATACTGGTGGCATCAATGAAACTGATTCCTGTGCATTGGCCATAACAGTGGCGCCAATAGATGCACAGCGGTACTAATGTAGAAGGCATCCATTCCACAAAACGTTGGTAACTCACGGCTCTGGGAAAGGCTCCTCGCCAATGATGACGCACATTGATGAGATAGAAATACTTGAAGTGACGATAATGAGATTGATCAAAAGTAATCAGTATCGTCATTATCTCACTCAAGCTCAGACTTCTGGGGCGACGCCGCTGTCTTTGTTTTGAGACCAGTAATTGTTGTTGCCATTAAGGTTCGAAGACTTGGCAAAAATCATCAACAGCACAAAACAAAGGTTCTAGACTGGTCATGGGAGAAGGTAGTGAACTGCTTATCGACTTCCACAATATGCACTTTCTCCTTTTTCTTGGGAGTGTCAAGAATTTTGTGTAAGCAAAGAAAATTAGTGAAGAAAATACTCTGGATTATCAATGGCAAAATAGCTTAAGCCCCTTTTCCAATGGGGTATTGTATTGGTATCGTCCATCTCTTCATCAAATGCTTCAGGGCTAAATACAGCAATTTCAGGGCAGCATCTGCATGGGGGAACATGCCCTTGGTTTTTCACACCTTGCCCAAAGAGCGATTGACCGCCTCAATGGCATTGGTGGTGTAAATGATGCGGCGGATGGGAGCTGGATAATCAAATATAGCAGGCAAGGAGTGGGTTAAGACAGAATAGGATAGAAGCAATAAACATAGATGCCATGCCTGCTCCCCATAGTCTTGATTTACGCCTAAAAGCTGTTGCCGCCTTCGATAAAGGTGAACGAAAAAGTGATATCTGTCGCTTCTTTGGTATTAGCCGAAATACGCTAGACCTGTGGCTGAAACGACGAGAGAAAATCGGTTCAGTCGCTCCGAAGACAGATTACCGTCGAGGCCCTCAACCGAAGATTAATGATCTAGATGCTTTTCGTGCTTTTGCAGAGGAATATGGGCATCTAACCCAGAAGGAAATGGCGGAGAAATGGCCAGAGTCTATTAGTGATGCATCCAGACGTGAAGCTCTACGGAAAATTGAATTTACTCGAAAAAAAAGACCTATCGATATCAAGAGAGAGATAAAGAATTAGAAAAAGCATTTGTGGCACAACTGAAGCAGTATGGCCAAGAACGACTCGTATATATCGATGAAAGTGGATTTGATAATACCTTAGATTATGGGTATGGCTACTGCCATAAGTCAGAGAGGTTTATCGCAGAGAAGTTAGGTCATCGTACAGAACGAGTTAGCGTGATTGGAGGATGGCGAGAGGGAGAGCAGATAGCACCGATGGTATTTGAGGGCTATGCCAACAGCGCCTTAGTTTGCCAATGGGTAGAGGATTGCTTAGTGCCAGAGTTGATTCCGGGTCAAATTATTATTCTGGATAATGCCAGTGTTCATCCAAAGGAAAGAATACAAACATTGGTGGCGAAGGCAGGATGTGAAGTGATATTTTTGCCACCCTACTCACCACACCTGAACAAGATAGAGAAGTTTTGGGGGAGGTTAAAGAAGGAGGTAAGTAAGCTCATCAAGAAGACTGAGGATTTGTTCGATGCCATCAGAATAGCCTTCTGTTCTATGTCCTAACCTTCTCCTTCGCTGCTATAGAAGCTGTATTGATGTATATGAGTGGTATGTCAATGAATGCGACAGCCAAGATTCTCGGTGTATCAGCTCAATCAGTGCTCAATTGGGTAAGAGATTTCGGTGAAGCCAATTATGAAAAGCCCACTCCTGAGTCTGCTGTCGTGGTGGAGCTAGATGAGCTATGGCTATTTTATCCAAGAGAAAAAAACAAACTTTGGGTCTGGAAAGCATATGACCGTAATACTGGGCGACTCATTGACTGGGAATTGGGAAGTCGTGATAGTCGAACTTTAGGTCATTTATTAGAGCGGTTCTCGCAATGGCAAATCACTGTCTATTGCACCGATAATTGGGAACCCTATCAACAGCTATTAGAGAATCACCCAGATGCTTTTCATGTCATTAGCAAGAAAGAGACAATAGCAATTGAGAGAAACAACTCAGACAATCGCCATTGGTTTGCTCGGTTTCATCGCAGGACGAAGGTCGTCTCTAAATCAAAACACATGGTGGACTTGAGCATGGCACTGTTTGCGAAATTTAGAGTGAATGGAAGTATTGAGCTACTGCGCAATTGGCGTTTAACATTACTCTCTTGAAACTCTCAAAGTTACGTCTCTCAAGCTCTGGCACAGTATTTGCAAGAAGAATATGATGTGAGGCTTCTAGCTAAGCCTCGTCGCAATATAGAAGAATCACCTGATGTTTTGGCGTGACAAAGTTTTGGCCCGCAAGCGAGCTTTGATTGAGACAGTCATTGACAACTGAAGAATATTTCTCAGATTGAGCATTCCCGCCATCGCAGTCCTGCCAATTTTTGTGTCAACTTGCTGTGTGGTCTCATTGCCTATTGTCATCAGCCCAATAAACCCTCTCTTCAGCTTGATTAGAAGCTTCTTTTCCTATCCAGAACTCACGTTAACTTATTCTGTCCCATGAGTTTGTCCCGCCTTAGTTGTCACTACTCTCAATTTAAGAGGTTGTCTGAAAAGTCTTTATGTTCGATAAATGCTGCGTAAATTCCGCCAGGTTGATCGCCTGAAGTGCTTATTTTTACGTGCAACTCATTTCGACAAAAGTTACGGTCAGACCCTTTTCAGACATCCTCTAAGACAAACGAATTGGCGAGCGCTCCGGGAAAATACGGAAATCAGTTCTTTTAAAATTCTGATTTGTCAATAGGATAGAGCACGGCCTGAGATGGAATAGTTTCTGTCGCAATTCCCTTCGATTCGAGCAACTTAAACGTCAAACTATTATTGGTGATCGTTATCTCTGCCTTCCCTACCAAAGCAGCCTTTTGGTCATAAATCTCGACAGTACCCTTCTCCGCCTCAAACTCACCGACTAATGATAGTAAAGGCGACTGATCGTCTCCTTCTTGGCTAAAACTTTGCAACGTACCAGAAAGCTTAGTACCACTCGATTTCAACTCAATATCTATTAAATACTCTGCTGTGATATCTTCCTCTGATGACCAAAACCTATCGAAACCATTCGCTGTAGCTGGTGAATGATTCGGGAGGGTTTCCGGCGATGGTGGAGCATCTGACGTTGCATTTGACGTGGGCGTTTCGACTGTGGGCGTGGAAGTTGAAGCCTGTTCACTCGGCGAAAAAACCTTATCCCAATTTGCAAATAATGAGGTACCCAAAGTCCCCACAACAGTAATCCCTGCAACAATAATCGCCGTTTGAGAATTTGCTTTATCTGCGCCCATTGTTATTACTCACAAAAATTGAAATCAAAAGGACTCAATATCCTTTCGCTATTGTACGTAATTTCACAAAGGTCTCCATCCTGTTTGTAGAGCTGTGTAGCGCTTTAATCTTCAGTAATATTTTTCGTTTCTGCAAACCGTAACTTCGCAGAACGTGCCCGTGGATTTTGTTGGGTTTCCTCTTCCGTTGCCATAATCGGTTTTTTTGTGATTACCCGCAATAAATCATGACCTTTAAATGTGTTTTTGACGATGCGATCTTCGAGACTATGGAAACTAATAATGCCAATCTTGCCACCCGGATTGAGCCATTGCGGTGCTTTATCTAATAAGCCTTTGAGCGCGTCAAGTTCTCCATTCACTGCAATCCGTAACGCCTGAAAAACTTTGGTTGCCGGATGAAGTCGCCCTTTCCGAGCCTTTGGATGATAGGTATAGAAAACAATATTTTCTAATTCTTTCGTGGTGTGAATTGGCCTTTGATTCACAATCTTTTTAGCAATTTTCCGTGCCAAACGTTCTTCGCCATACTCATAGAAAATATCTGCCAATGCTTTCTCGCCATAGCGATTGACGATATCCGCCGCTGATAAATCTTGTCGTTGATCCATTCGCATATCAAGTGGTGCATCCATGCGAAAACTGAAGCCGCGATCGCCCTGGTCAAATTGTGCTGAGCTTACCCCCAAGTCCGCAATAATCCCATCAAACTTTTGTCCCTGCGGATCAAACTCAGCAAAATTACTCCGCACAATCGTTAGGCGATCGCCAAACCCTTTGAGCCGTGCTGATGCTGCTTCAATAGCCATTGCATCCCGGTCTACCGATGTCACTCTACAGGTCGGTGATCGCTGCAAAATTAATTCCGTATGGCCGCCACCACCGAGTGTTACATCCAGATAATGCCCATCATCACGAATCCCTAGCCCATCAACTAGCTCTTCCCGCAATACCGAAATGTGAACAAACTCTTCAGCCATAACTCCCATCACCAAAAAATAAAAAGTCCCCCTTACTCAAGGGGGATTTAGAGGGATCTATCTTTCAAGCTAGACCTTACATACCCATAATTTCGTAACCAGAATCCACATAAACAATCTGACCAGTGATGCCACTAGACAAATCACTACAGAGGAATGCCGCCGTATTACCAACTTCAGTCTGAGTTACCGTACGACGTAAAGGCGCAGTTGCTTCCACGTGGTGAATCATGTCGAGAATGCCACCAACAGCAGAAGAAGCTAAAGTACGAATTGGGCCAGCAGAAATACCATTGACGCGAATATTGCTAGGGCCAAGATCCGCCGCGAGATAACGAACACTCATCTCAAGCGCAGACTTCGCTACACCCATAACGTTGTAATTCGGAATAACCTTTACACCACCAAGGTAGGTCATGGTGACAATTGCTCCACCATCCGTCATTACGTCTTTTGCACCACGTGCCAAACGAGTGAGTGAGTAAGAACTGATACCGAGAGCCGTTTGGAAACCATCACGGGAAGTATCGCTAAACTGACCAGTTAAATCTTCACGGTGTGCAAATGCCAAACAGTGAATGAGGATATCAAGCTTGCCCCAGTCCTTTTTAACCGCTTCAAAAACTTGATCAACCTGTTCATCATCTTGCACATTACAAGGAAGGAACAAAGAAGGATTGAGAGGCTCGACCAACTTGCCGACTTTCTTCTCAAAACGACCTTTATCATCGGGTAGGTAAGTGACACCGATGTTTGCGCCCGCAGCATGGAGCTGTTGAGCGATACCCCACGCAATGGATTTATTGTTTGCAATCCCTGTGACAAGGGCATTTTTTCCGGTTAAATCAAGCATAAAGGTTCCCAAGTTTCCTAAAAATTCGGTCAAGCTAGAGCGCGTCCCATAACGCCAAAAGACCCTCTAGCCATTCGCTACTTTACGGTAAAACAGTGCAAATTCTTCAAGGACATAAGAGAGCTTGCGCTGAAAACCATAATTATTTTGAAGCAAAAATTACAAATTACCATACCAAAGTAAGATTTAGTTAAGAGAATTCATTGTCATATTAGTCCCCATAAGCGAGTGTAAGTTCCAACATCGGGGATACCCCTCAACAATGTGAGTCTATGATTTATAACTCTGACGCTGCCCAAAGCGATTTCTATCCGAATCAAGTGCCTGAATTACCCGTGAATCAAATTACCGATCTAGCTGCTGCGTTTCGACAATTTCACAGCGGCCCTTTCCCTCCTGTAGTTGAGAACTATGATCGGGGTAAAACAATTTTCTTTCCGGGCGATCCAGCTGAACGGGTTTATTTTTTGCTGAAGGGAGCTGTCCGCCTCTCACGGGTGTATGAGGCCGGTGAAGAGATTACGGTGGCACTCCTCCGGGAAAATAGTGTTTTCGGTGTGCTATCCCTCTTAACGGGTCAAAAGTCTGATCGCTTTTATCATGCAGTGGCATTCACGCCTGTGGAGCTTTTGTCCGCACCGATTGAGCAGGTTCAGAAAGCTTTGCAAGAGCGTCCTGAGTTGTCGATGTTAATGTTGCGCGGATTGTCTTCGCGGATTCTGCAAACGGAGATGATGATCGAAACACTGGCGCACCGAGACATGGGGTCGCGTTTAGTGAGCTTCTTGTTAATTCTTTGTCGCGATTTTGGTGTGCCAACGGAAGATGGCATTCGGGTTGATCTGAAACTCTCTCATCAGGCGATCGCCGAAGCAATTGGTTCGACGCGGGTAACAGTCACGCGATTATTGGGTGAGCTACGCGAGAAAAATATGATCTCGATTTACAAGAAAAAAATTACGGTTCATGACCCCGTAAATCTCAGCCAACAGTTCGCTTAACGCTACAGTAATAACGTTACGGTTTTATTTGTGGTGTGGGACAGTTTTACGATCATTAAATGACTAGTGCGTTTGTACTGATATTTTCGGTCTTGATACTAGGCGGTATCCTTGCGGCTTTGGGCGATCGCCTTGGTAGCAAAGTGGGTAAGGCCCGCTTAAGCCTGTTCAATTTGCGTCCGAAACAAACTGCTGTCGTCGTAACTGTGATGACGGGAACAGTGATTGCGGCCAGCACTTTGGGTTTGCTCTTTGGTCTGAGTAAATCGCTACGGCAGGGCGTATTTCAGCTGGATGGAATTTTAGCGAAACGCCGTAAGGAACTACAAGAAGTTAACGACGCAAAAACAAAGGTTGAAGAGGAACTCGAATTAGCCCGCCAGGATCAGCTTACAGCCCAAAATAAACTTGAAGGAATCGAAACAAAATTTGAAAATGCTCAATCACAGCTCACGGCATTTCGAGATCAAGCCTCGGTCCTAGAGAAAGAAATTACAGATTTGGCATCAGAGCAACGGGATTTAAAGACGCAGCGAGATCAACTGGCGATCCAGAGTGAAAAGCTAGCAACTCAAAGTGAACGGTTGCAAACCAAAGTAAGCGAGCAAAACGACATTATTGAGCAGCGCTCTGGACAGATTGAATCCCTAGAAACTCAGCGCCAAGATTTACAGACTGAAATTGATAATCGTGATCAGACTATCGCCAACTTAGACCAGGCGATCGCCGACAAAGACCAAGTGTTGCAAGATGTCGAATCCCAAATTTTTAGATTACAAGAACAGATTGATATTTTAGAAGCGAGTTATATCAACTTTCGGAGCGGTAATGTTGCCCTCACCACAGGGCAGGTACTGGCTTTCGGCGTTGTCCGTATTATCGATATTAATGCCGTGAACCAAGCTGTGGATGAACTGTTGCGAGAAGCGAATCGTAATGCAATTGTGGCAACCCGTGGGCGTAATCCAGACTTTGATGAACGAGTGGTACAGATTACGAATGCTCAAGTCCAAAATTTGGTGAGCGATATTAATGATGGCCGTGATTATGTTGTGCGATTACTCTCTGCTGGTAACTATTTGCAGGGAGAGAGCCAAGTGCAAGTTTTTGCTGATGCTGTCTTAAGACAACGAGTGTTTATCGCAGGGGATGTGATCGCGACATTGTCTCTCGAAAATTTGAGTGTGCAAAATCCCACTGCTGCTCGCCAGCCCATAGATTTTTTACTGGGGGCAGCTCAATTTCAAGCACGTCAAGCTGGAATTTTAGGGGATATCCAAGTGCGGGATGGCGACCTGAGCCACATCATTAAGTTTGCCGATGCTATTAATCAGTCTCTCGAACCCGTTACTGAGATCCAGGCGATCGCCATGCAAAATGCGGACAATGCTGGCCCCCTAATGCTTGAACTCGTGGCCTTGAGCGATGGTAAAGTCGTATTTAGACGCTAAGCTGCAAATATTCTTTAATACTCGATATTTTGACTGCGATGCAATCTAATCTTTAATCAGAGACGAGCCATCAAATATTGTGATCAAGGGTGCAGATCACAGGGTGATGTAACCAAAGGGACGAGCCATTATGACCATATATTTAGGATTTGATCCCGGACGGGATAAATGTGGCGTTGCTGTGATGGATAATGCGGGTAAAATTTTGCACCATCAAGTAACTCTCGCTGACAATGTTGTTGGCACTGTCCGTTTTCTCCGCAAAAAATATGACGTTTCCCTGCTGATTATGGGAAATCAGACCACCGCACAACAGTGGCAACAATGTCTGCAAGCTGAAATTTCTCCTCCCTTGGCGATCGCCCTAGTGAATGAGCGCAATAGTAGTCTTGAAGCAAGAACAAGATATTGGGAAATGTTTCCCCCAAACTTTACCCAAAAACTTCTTCCCAAAGGAATGCGACTACCGCCTCGTCCTATCGATGATATCGTTGCCATTCTTCTAATTGAGCGGTATTTAGAATCTCTAAAAGGTTAGGTTTATAAACCTGAAAGGATAACAAGAAACATATAAAGTCGTGTCAACTCTGAATAGAGTATCGAAGTTATCCTGAAAATATAGTTTTTTATAGAACTTGAGATGTATTAGATTGCTCACTAAAATCCTTTTCTTTGTTCAATTCAATCATGTTTCTCTATATATCTATAGCCTTTGTGATTGCTTTTGTATTGCTTGAAATACCCAACTAAAAATATATTTTTGGTCAATCTTTTATTGTGAGAAAAGTGTATGAATTAATAGGATTAGAGATGGAAATCACCTATCAAATAACGACAAAAATACTTGAATGCTAGATCTTTATTCTTTCTATTCTCAGGCCATCTAAGATATATCTACTACGGCCATCTTTACTCTTGGTTGGTGATCGGTACAGCAAATTTCAGCCTAGCAAGGTGTATGAAGTAGTATAGGTGAGTTGACTGGTGAGGAAGAAAGTAGCATCTTGCCGAAAGCCTACTCATTAGACTTAAGACAGAAAATAGTGGATGCCTACGAAAGGGGTGGTGTGAGTCAAAGTAGTCTTGCCCGACAATTTGGAGTGGCGAAAAGTTTTGTACAAAAGCTCCTCGACCAAAAACGACTGACAGGGTCGATTGCTCCGAAAAAACGAAGCCAACAAACACCTCCCAAATTAAACGAAGAGCATCAAACAATATTGCGCCAGTTGCTCACCAAGAAAAACGATGCGACGCTAGCGGAACTATGTGATGAGATGGAGAAACGCACTGGTCTCCGTGTGGCCAATAGCACCATGCATCGCACCTTAAGAAGAATGGGATATAGCCTCAAAAAAAACATTCTATCCAGACCTTAAGGCGACAAAACGAGTGCAACAAGCCAGATATGATTTTTGGCAGAAAATGCAAGCGACTCTAGCGAAAAACTTGATTTTTATCGATGAATCGGGCGTGAACTTAGCCATGACAAGACTGAGGGCACGTTCTGAGAAAGGGAAACGAGCTTATAGTCCGAAATCCAGTAAACGAGGCAAGAATGTTTCTTTGATTGGAGCATTAGGCTTCAAGGGAATGGTCGCTAATTATCATCTGCTGGGGAGTACGGATGGATTAACCTTTGAAGCATTCATCAGCCAGAAGTTAATACCAAACTTATGGGCGGGAGCATGTGTGGTGATGGATAACTGTTCGATTCATTTAGGAGAGTCAGTACGCACAATGATTGAGGCCGTGGGAGCTAAGTTGATTTACCTTCCTCCCTATTCTCCAGATTTTTCACCCATTGAAAATTGCTGGTCAAAGTTGAAAAGTACCTTGAAAAGTATCGGGGCAAGAACTTATCTAGCTCTAGACAAGGCAATTGAGGTAGCTTTTTCCAAGATTACCCTTGATGATATTCGATGCTGGTTTACACATTGCTGCTATTGCACCTCACTCGACTAGAAATTGCTATACAAAGGCTGTTGAAACAGTAAAAAAATCTGAGAGTTTCAAGAGAGTAATGTTAAACGCCAATTGCGCAGTAGCTCAATACTTCCATTCACTCTAAATTTCGCAAACAGTGCCATGCTCAAGTCCACCATGTGTTTTGATTTAGAGACGACCTTCGTCCTGCGATGAAACCGAGCAAACCAATGGCGATTGTCTGAGTTGTTTCTCTCAATTGCTATTGTCTCTTTCTTGCTAATGACATGAAAAGCATCTGGGTGATTCTCTAATAGCTGTTGATAGGGTTTCCAATTATCGGTGCAATAGACAGTGATTTGCCATTGCGAGAACCGCTCTAGTAAATGACCTAAAGTTCGACTATCACGACTTCCCAATTCCCAGTCAATGAGTCGCCCAGTATTACGGTCATATGCTTTCCAGACCCAAAGTTTGTTTTTTTCTCTTGGATAAAATGCCATAGCTCATCTAGCTCCACCACGACAGCAGACTCAGGAGTGGGCTTTTCATAATTGGCTTCACCGAAATCTCTTACCCAATTGAGCACTGATTGAGCTGATACACCGAGAATCTTGGCTGTCGCATTCATTGACATACCACTCATATACATCAATACAGCTTCTAATTTCATCCAGAGAGGCTTGCCCCGCTCTTTAGAAAAGCTTGTAAATTGATAATTGCACTGCTTACACTTAAATCGTTGACGATTTTTAGCGAATCCACTTTTGATGATGTCTTGAGCATTACATTGGGGGCAGTGAATTGTCATAGCGAGACTTCCAAGGAAACGACTCACTCCATTTTGCTATAGCATTACTTACTTGAAACTCTCTGTTTTTAATATTCAAAATAAAAATCATAAATTCAATAATAAAATTATGCTTCAGGCGATCGCTAATGATTATTGACTTAATTGATTTGAAATTTTTGCAGAAGAAATATATTCTCCTAACTGGAGAGCTCAATCTGTGAGTAGAGTAAGAATTAAGTACTCTTCTTGATTGCTCTCTAATAAAAAAACACCTCCAGAACAAGGAGGTGCTACGTAAAAGTCCGAAAACTGATGAGATGAAAAGCTATACCTTTAATAGGCATCTTGTAGCTCATAGAACTCCGGAGAAACATAATCTTTTCGCAGTGGCCAACCCACCCAATCTTCCGGCATCAAAATGCGTTTGAGGTTGGGATGACCCTCATAAACAATGCCATACATGTCGTAGCATTCACGTTCTTGCCAATCTGCTGCCTTCCAGATCCAGTAGACCGAGGGGAGTACTGGATTTTCACGCGGTAAAAAGACCTTGACGCGCACTTCTTCTGGATCAGTGAGATCATCACCAATCTTGAGCAGATGATAGAAACTTACGAGCTCTTTTCCTGGCCCGATATCATAAGCTCCCTGGCATTGCAGATAATTAAACCCAAATGCATAGAGTGCAGTACAGAGTGGAATCAAAAGCTCTGGCTCGACCTTGATCATTTCGACACCACTATGGTCAGGCTCTAATGAATCATGGGCAAAACCGTTCTCTGCCAATAGTTGGGATACAGCTCCCGCTTCAACAATGGCTGAAGTTTCTGTGTTTGCTTGTTGTTCTTCCGCCATGCTAGGCCTCCTCTCTTTGCTTCGATGTCAATAGTGCGGGTGGTATCGGCATTCCCATTGCTTCAGTGAGTTCCGCAGGGGGTTTGTTCCAAGTGCCCTGTCCGAGATAGTTGCCCGTCAAAATAGGCTCAACTACTTTCATATTGTGAGTCGTGCTGTAGTAACGGTGAGTTTGTTCCGTAAGAACAGAGCGTTCTTGAATAGTTTCGTTGGAGACTTTCTTCCGGAGCTTTACGATTGCATCAATAATCGCTTCGGGTCGAGGAGGGCAACCAGGAATGTATAAGTCAACGGGAATGAGTTTATCTACGCCGCGCACTGCTGTGGTGGAGTCGCTACTGAACATCCCACCTGTAATCGTGCAGGCACCCATTGCAATGACATACTTGGGCTCTGGCATCTCTTCATAGAGACGTACTAATGCCGGAGCCATCTTCATGGTGACTGTTCCTGCCACGATAATTAGATCGGCTTGGCGAGGGCTAGAACGAGGGACTAAGCCAAAACGGTCAAAGTCGAACCGAGAACCAAGGAGGGCAGCAAATTCAATAAAGCAGCAAGCTGTACCGTATAAAAGCGGCCATAAACTTGAGAGTCTTGCCCAGTTGTATAGGTCATCAACGGTGGTGAGGATGACATTCTCGGATAAGTCCTGGGTGACCTGCGATCGCCCCATGGGGTTGAGGAGTTTATCCGTTTGCTGTTGTTTAAAAGAAGGGGAATTCATGACCATTCTAGGGCTCCTTTTCTCCAGGCGTACACAAGGGCAATAACGAGGATTGCGATAAAGATGAGAGCTTCGACGAAGGCCAATAACCCGAGTTGATTAAAAGCTACCGCCCAAGGGTAAAGAAAGACTGTCTCTACATCGAATACCACAAACACTAGGGCAAACATGTAGTAACGAATATTAAATTGAATCCAAGCACCGCCAATGGGTTCCATACCGGATTCGTAGGTCGTTTTACGTTCGGGTCCGCCACCCTTTGGTCGCAGGAGCTTTGACGCAGTAAGGGCAAGGACAGGAACTAGGCTACTAACGAGTAGGAAGCCCAGAAAGTATTCATAGCCGGAAAGTACAAACACAGGTGGGGTGATACCTCGTAGTCGGGGTTTAGGATCTATACGTTCCTATCAGTATAGGACTTCTTATGTTTCACTCATAGGCATCTACACTCAAAAATCTTAGGAAGTTTTTATTGGTCTCATTACAGATTGAGTCTGTGCTCAATTTGAAATTCTTGTTTTATCTTTGAAAGAAGCGACTAAGTGATTCGGTTTTGATTAGTGTTGCTCAACACACTTGTAGGAAATAGACATGATTCGAGGCTTGAAATCTGATTGGCGATTGGTGCTTGGCCTCTTCGCTACAAGTCTTGTCGCTGTGGTTGTTGGCACCGTGATTTTGGAAAAAGGCGGCTATATAAATGGTATTTGGAAGCGATCGCCGAAAGAGGTTGAACAAATTTATTTCAATGCAACGGCGCGGATGAGTGAAGGAGAACAGCTTATCCTTGCCCGAGATCGTAATCCTTTTAAAGAAGCTGGGATTCTGGCTTACCGCAATGAAAACTACGGTGAGGCAATACATTTTTTTCAAAATGCCCTCAGATTTCACCGCGATCCAGAAACCTTGATTTATCTCAATAATGCGCGGGTGAGCCAGGATGGTGATTTTTTGACAATTGCGGTGACGGTCACTTTAGACGATGACTTTGAAACCAATCTGGCCCAGGAAATATTGCAGGGTGTGGCGCAGGCTCAGAAAGAATTTATTGAAGAAGGTAATAATCTCAAGGTGATTATTGGTGATGATGATAATGATCCAGGGTCAGCAGTGAAGTTGGCGCAAAAGTTTATTGATCGTCCTGAAATTTTAGGGGTGATTGGTCACTATAGTAGTGATTTGAGTTTAAAGGCAGGGGCTTTATATCAGGCTGAAAAGCTGGTGATGATTACGCCAACAGCTGCTTCGACAGCAATATCGGATATAGGAGATTTTATCTTTCGGACAGGTCCCACCAATCTAGATACAAGTGAAGCAATCACGGAGCATCTCGTCGATAAAAAACAAGTGTCTAAGGTAGGCGTTTTTTATAGCAGTACAAGTCCTTATTCCAGTCAATTACAGGAGCTGGTTGTAGAGAAGTTTGAGCAGGAGCTGTCAAAAAAGACTATCTCTATTGATGCTGACCATCCAGATTTTGATATTGAGGCAGCATTTACAACGCTACAGGAGCAAAATATTGAGGCGATCGCCATCCTCCTGGACCGATTGGCAACTCCCCACTCCGTTGCGATCGTGACCAAAAATGATCAGGCTTTACGGATGATTTCTGGGGATGATGCGATTTATAGCGATTGGACAAGTGAGACAGAAGCGAAGGCTAGTTTGGGATTAGTTGTGCCGGTACCCTGGCATGCGCTGACCAATCCTTCTGCACTATTTCCTGTAGATTCTCGGGAGTTATGGGGCAGTGATGTTAGTTGGCGTACGGCAGTTTCCTATGATGCTGCCCAAGCGCTTTTTAATGCGTTTCGCGAAGCTGCCACTAATGAGCGTAAGGCTATACAAGCGATTTTGGCAGATCCAAATTTTGTGACTCAAGGAGCTGCCGATAGCATTAGGTTTTCAGAGACAGGCGATCGCCGCCATTCGATCACCATGGTCGAAGTTGTTGAGGATGATCGAGGTTACTTCGGCTATGATTTTGTTCCCATCGATTACGAGCGCAACCCTCAGAATGAGTGGTGATTAGAGACGATTTAACTTGATCGTATAGACCTAATTAATTGCCCAAAGCGATTCAATATTTCGAGCTTCAAACTTCTCTCTGATGCACTTTATAATTGTTGTCATGACCGCTTTGACGATAGTTTACAGTGGTTACTTACGTAATCATCAGGACAAGATTCTTTCGGTTCGCCCTGCTGCATCTACTCTCCCTCTGCCGCTTACCTTTGTGCTCTGAGATCATCAGAGTTTGGATCTGTATGTAATCGAAAAATCTTGTTTGGATTTTAGCGAGACGTGACAGACATATCACGTTTGGCTGGTGTTGCTTAGCACTATGGCAGGAAACAAACATGATCAGAGGTTTAAAACTCGACGCGCGATTATCATTGGGCATTTTAATGACTAGTCTGGTTGCCGTGGTTGTGGGAGCAATGTTGAGTGAGCAGACAGACAATTTAGGCAGTCTTCTGCGGCGATCGCCTGAACCAGAGCCAGAAATTTATGCCAATGCAAAAGCTCGTATTAGCAGTGGTGAACAGCTACTCTTTGCCGACAACCTCAATCCTTTTAAAAAAGCTGGAATCAGAGCTTACCGCAAAGAACATTATGCGGAGGCCGAGAAAAATTTTCAGCATTCTCTATCTTTCCATCGTGACCCTGAGACGCTGATTTATCTAAATAATTCGCAGGTGAGTCAAGAAGAATCTTATTTGACCTTGGCGGTGGCGATCGCTTTACCGGAGGATTTAGAGACAGAGGAAGCTAAGGAGATTTTGCAGGGGGTTGCCCAGGCACAAAAAGAATTTATTGAGGAAGGAAATGCTGTCAAAGTTCTGATTGGGGATGACGATGATGAACCCGATTCTGCGGCAATGTTGGCGCAAAAATTTGTTGAAATGCCTGAGGTGTTGGGAGTCATTGGACATTTGAGTAGCGACTCAAGTCTAAATGCTGGGTCTATTTATCAGGATGCTGGGTTGGTGATGGTTTCGCCCCTTAGTACGGCGATGTCTTTGTCGGGGCTTGGGTCTTATATTTTTCGGACTGTGCCCAATGATTTTTATGCGAGCAAGGCGATCGCTGATTATCTTGTGCAGGAGCAGCAGATTACGGAAGTTGCGATTTTCTATAGTTCACACACAACCTATAGTGTCTCCCTGAAGCATGAAATAGCTGAACATTTAAAAGATCATGGGCAGAAAAAGACTCTGACCATTGATACTTATGACCCAAATTTTGATGTTGAGGATGCTTTTGAGACATTACGAGCACAAAATATTAAGGCGATCGCCCTGCTGACGGATGGAGAAACAAGGCCCCAAGCAATTGAAATCCTAAAACAAAATAACCAATTGACCTCTTGCAAAAGGGGTGAGAGTAGGTAAAAAAGAGGAAAGTAACAGAGTCATAGCGATAGAAATGCCAACTTACGAACAGCTCCAACATTTATCGACAGAACAATTCAGGAGAGCCTGTGGAGTTAAGCTTCAGACCTTCAATCGTCTGGTAGAAGTCCTAGCAGAAGCTAAAGTAAAGCAAAAACCCGGTCGTCCCAGTATTGTATCCCTGGAAAATCAGTTACTCCTCACCTTGGAATATCTGAGGGAATATCGCACTTATTTTCCTATCGCTCAATCATGGGGCATTCATGAATCAACAGTTTGTCGCATGGTGCAAAAAACAGAGAACACACTCATCAAAGAAACCGATTGCCACTTACCCGGCATGAAACAGCTCCATGGTTCAGAAGAGTTATCTCTAACAGTAGTGGTGATGGATGCCACAGAACAGGCGATTGAAAAGCCCAAAAAAACAACGTCTTTACTACTCAGGGAAAAAGAAGCATCATTCCCTTAAAGCTCAAATAGTTATTGCTTGGCAGTGGGCACAGATTATCTGTTGTGACTGTGAGAAAGGTAGCACCCATGACTTCAAACTACTCAAAAAGAGTAGAGTGCATTTTCAGCAGGGACAACTCTGCCTTGCCGACGCCGGATATCAAGGTCTACACAAGCGGCATCAGCGGAGTCACACTCCTCACAAGAAGCCTAAAGGAGGAGAGTTGACTGCGGAACAGAAACAGGAGAATCAGCTCTTAGCAGCTCAAAGAATCATCATTGAGATGGTATTCAGAATGCTCAAAAGATTCCGCCTCTTATCCAGTCGATATCGTAACCGCCGTCGGAGATGGGGATTAAGACTCAATCTCATTGCTGGTCTCTACAATTTTGAATTGCCATAACCTTTTGCAAGAGATCATTTGGCTTCAAACGACATCTGGTCATCAATGACCATGGAGAATTACTCAATGTGAAAGTCACACCCGGCAACACCGATGATAGAAAGCCGGTAGTGGAGCTTTTGAAAGGGTTATCGGGAAAAGTCTTTGCAGATAAAGGTTACGTCTCTCAACCTCTGGCACAGTATTTACAAGAAGAATATGATGTGATACTTCTAGCTAAGCCTCGTCGCAATATGAAGAATCACCGGATGCTTTGGCGTGACAAAGTGTTTGCTCGTAAGCGAACTTTAATTGAGACCGTCATTGACCAACTGAAGAATATTTCTCAGATTGAACACTCTCGCCATCGCAGTCCAGCGAACTTTTGTGTCAACTTGCTTTGCGGTCTAATTGCCTACTGTCATCAGCCTAAGAAACCCTCTCTAAAACTTGATTAGAACCTTGATTCCTTATCCCGAACTCACGTTAATTTATCCACGTAAGAAATAGCTCACTACGTAGTGAGCTACCGAATAAGTCATATTGAATCTACTTCTACATTATTGAATTTTACGGATCGCCCCATTTAGAGTTTCGCTGGGACGCATGGCAGCGCTAGCCTTTTCAGCATTAGTGAAATAGTAACCACCGATTTCAACCGATTGGCCTTGGGCTGCATTAAGTTCGTCGACGATCTTGCTCTCATTTTCAGTTAACGCTTTTGCAAGGGGGGCAAACTTCGCTTTGAGTTCAGGGTTTTTGTCCTGCTCTGCTAATGCCTGCGCCCAATACATCGTCAGATAGAAATGACTACCACGATTATCGATTTCACCGACTTTGCGGGAAGGAGATTTATCGTTATTTAGATACTTACTGTTCGCCATATTTAACGCTTCAGATAAAACTAATGCGTTGTCATTGCCAGTCTTTTTCCCGAGGTCTTCGAGGGTGACGGCGATCGCCAAAAATTCCCCGAGAGAATCCCAACGTAGATGACCTTCTTCGACAAACTGTTGAACATGTTTTGGCGCAGAACCACCCGCTCCAGTTTCGAATAAACCACCACCCGCAAGCAAAGGAACGATAGAAAGCATTTTCGCGCTTGTACCCAGCTCCAGAATTGGGAATAGGTCAGTCAAATAATCCCGCAACACATTACCCGTCGCCGAGATCACATCCTTACCTTCCTTGATTTGGGCACAGGTGAATTTCATTGCATCCACTGGCGCTAAGGTTTGGAGGTTCAAACCATCAGTGTCGTGTTGAGGCAAATATTCTTTTACTTTCGCGATGATATTGGCATCATGGGCACGGTTTTCGTCGAGCCAAAAGACCGTTGCATTACCCGTCGCCTGCGCACGATTGACCGCCAGCTTCACCCAATCTTGAATCGCAATATCTTTGGTCTGACACATTCGCCAAATGTCACCAGCACCAACGCTATGCTCCATCAGAGTATTGCCCGCATCATCCACCACGCGCACCGCACCATCCGCAGGAATTTCAAAGGTCTTATCGTGGGAGCCGTATTCTTCAGCCTTTTTCGCCATCAAACCGACATTGGCAACATTACCCATGGTGGTCACATCGAACGCGCCATTTTCCTGACAGAATTCGATGCAAGCCTGGTACATGGTCGCGTAACAGCGGTCGGGAATCATCGCTTTGGTGTCGTGGGCTTTGCCGTCTGCACCCCACATTTTGCCGGATGTGCGAATCGCCGCCGCCATAGATGCGTCAATAATTACGTCACTGGGTACGTGTAAATTGGTGATGCCCTTGTCAGAATTCACCATCGCCAAACGAGGCTGGATTTCGTAGATCGCCTGAATGTCGGCTTCAATTGCCGCTTTTTGGTCGGCGGGCAAACTAGCAATCTTTGCGTAAACGTCACCTAAGCCATTCTTAGGATTAACGCCTAGCTCTGCAAAGGTCTCTGCATACTTCTCGAAGACATCTTTGAAATAAACGGTGACCGCGTGACCAAACAAAATCGGGTCAGACACCTTCATCATGGTGGCTTTCACGTGGAGGGAGAGCAAAATATCATCAGCTTTTGCTGCCGCAATTTCCTTCTCGTAAAATGCCCGCAACGCCTTTGCACTCATGCGGGATGCGTCGATGACTTCCCCTTCGAGAACGGCTGTTTTTTCCTTCAGAACCGTTACTGTGCCATCTGCTGCCACATGCTCAATGCGTACATCGCCAGCCTTTTCGATGACAACAGATTGCTCACTGCCATAGAAATCTTCCGCATCCATATAAGCAACGTGAGACTTAGAATCCTTTGTCCACTCGCCAACGGAATGGGGATTTTTCTGAGCATATTCTTTCACTGCACCTGCAACCCGGCGATCGCTATTTCCTTCTCTTAGAACTGGGTTAACTGCACTACCCAATACCTTTGAATATTTCGCCCGAATTGCTTTATCTTCGTCAGTCTTCGGATCAGCGGGAAAATCCGGGACGTTAAAACCTTTGCTCTGAAGTTCGGCGATCACCGCAGTGAGCTGAGGGATAGATGCACTAATGTTGGGAAGTTTGATGATAAATGCATCAGGAGTTTTCGCTAATGCACCCAGTTCCGCGAGAGCATCCGGTTGGCGTTGATCTTCAGTGAGATACTCCGGAAAATTCGCCAAAATCCGACCAGCAAGGGAAATATCCTTAGTTTCGACCTCGATATTTGCCGCATTCGTAAATGCCTTCACAATCGGCAAAAAAGAATACGTCGCCAAAGCCGGAGCTTCGTCAGTAAATGTATAGGTGATTTTCGAAGTCTGGTTCGTCATATTGCTGGCGCGGAAAACTAATCAAATTATTGTTCGCCTAAATGATACATGGCACAGGTGCAGCAAGCAGTATATATTCATCCGAAAATATCGACGGAACAGACAGATAGTCTTTGATTTTTGCAGACTAAATAACCAAAAGCTAAGCGTGCAGAACCAAATAGGTGACAAGATTGACATTCAAGACTATTTATCATGAGCTTTCCTACTAATGTCCTTCAAAGGTATCGTCAAGCAGATAAAATCACAGACTAGTTGTGATCCCAAGACCTAATAAAATGTGATACCAGTCACAAATGAATTATATTAAAGAATGTCACTCTCTTGCGGTGTAAACGACTGATTTTATACCCTCAATCCATTGCCATACATAAGGCCAAGACAGATTCATATACGTACGTAGAATAGTTTCAAGTCAAAGATTTTTGCAATTTTTGACCCCGAATATTCCTCAGCACATCATAAAAAGGGATTACAGAAAATCTTAAGGAAATATCTCATTATTAGTCAGTCAAAGATTGAGGACAAAGTCATTATTTAAATATATGTATAGATCATTTTATTTATATAGATAGATTCACAAAAAAGAGATTTATTGAATTATTGTTATGGCATTCTAATTTAACAAACATTTTTAAATCATTTTAGGAGCAAGTAGTGAGGGATTAAAGAAAAATGAATCTTATAAATTTCAGCGAATTAGAAAAGCTTTATGCTGGAGATAAAGCTTTTCAACAAGAAATAGTCACGAATTTTGTCAAAAGAATACCTACTTATGTGGACTGTCTGAAAGTCAGCCTACATAAACAAGATGTGGAAGAGCTATTAGTGTTTTCCTGCCAATTAAGGGCTACAGCGAAGTGCTGTTGTGTCGAGGAGGTCCATCAGCTGTGTCTGCTTCTAGAGAAACAAGTCTCGGCTAATGAATTTGTTTCTGCGAATATGACCCTAAGAAAAATCCAGAAAATGTTGTTTTTCATACAGAACACCTACCCAAAAAGTATCTGATTTTACAAACTCTTTTTTGAATATCATCATTTCTATTTTGTCACTCGAAAAATCAGAGTGCTTCAACCTCCAGTGCAAAGACTTGATTCTCGGAAATCAAACAAAAAGTATTTCTATTTCATACATGCTCTATTTTTTCAGGAAGAGCAAGATTAAGAAAACATTTAAAATCAGCCATTCAATGCTTAATGATTGCATTAGAAGTGCACCATCTTTTGGCTTAGAAATAAATTGTGATCGCTACACGATATAAGGCAAAACTTGTAGCAAAAAGATACCGCTAAACAATAGTCACACTGACCAGAAAAAAACTCGCCATAGGGCGATCGCGGTCAGACACTTCCGGAAAAAAAGCCGGTGGCTTGATGAGTATGACCGCCCCAAGGGCAGGTGGATTTGCCAGAACTTTATTCCCTTATCCCTAAAAACGACCGCTTTGGTCTAATGCCTCCTGGTCTCGAATATACTTTTTCTCCGACTCTAATTCATAACCTACCGTCGATACATAGTAGCCTCGCGCCTAAAAGGCCTTCACCGCTGAAATTGCGCTGCTTCCCTTTAAATTAACGAGCAATTGCAATCGCACTTTTTCCTTCCAAATATCCAATTACCGATGACACAGCATACTTTGGAGGAATTTCAATACACATATGTACATAGTCAATTAGCAAATGTCCTTCCAGAATTCGACATTCTTTTTGTCGTGCTATAGCAATGGACACAAGGCTTCATAAGTAGCTGTTACTGCATCCTGAGTCCTATTCCCTACTATACTTCCACCTATCCGGTCATCGCTATAGCAATAGTCAAAAGGGTTAAAAAGTTGCTGTACGCAGAGTCATATCCATGGCATCTCTGAGGGATGGACTATGTCTGAGCTGCTTCCAAATACGACTTTTTAGCCAAGATCAGCATTGTGCAATCTTGTTTAAGTCTTGGTGAATAGGGAGGCAGATACCACACCTCACATTTCGCCTTTGCCAGGATTTCTGCAACCCTTCCTCCCTTATGGAAAGTGGCATTATCCAAAATCAATATCTGATTGGGCTTTAATTCCGGTAGCAAACAGTTCTCTAACCACACCTCAAACACATGGGGGTTACAAGAGCCTTCCACAATAAAAGGCGCAAACAGTTTGCCTCGACTCCATGCGGCAATCCTCTTAACTCTTCCGCGACGGCTTCCTGACTTGAGGTCATAAACTCTTTCCTCTTCAGGGCCATAGCCATAGTCATACTGACCGTCTCTCTCATCCATTCCCGACTCATCACAGTAGATGATTTGTTCGGGTTTTAATCTTGCTAGTTCTTGCCTCAATGCTTCCCGCTTCTGTTTATCCCTTTCCTGATACCCATAGGCCTTTTTTGCGAGTAAAACCTATCTTCTTCAACATCCTCGATATGGTGCGACGACTCACATCATCCGACCACAACTCTGCCATTTCTGTCGGGGTTTTATCTGGATGCTGTTGCACAAAGCTTTTGAATGCTTCCCAGTCTGTGATTTTGTGACCCTAGCCTTTCTGATACCCTGTTTTAGAGCTGTAGTTCCCTGTTTCTTTTATATAGCAGCGAAGGAGAAGGTTAGGACATAGAACAGAAGGCTATTCTGATGGCATCGAACAAATCCTCAGTCTTCTTGATGAGCTTACTTACCTCCTTCTTTAACCTCCCCCAAAACTTCTCTATCTTGTTCAGGTGTGGTGAGTAGGGTGGCAAAAATATCACTTCACATCCTGCCTTCGCCACCAATGTTTGTATTCTTTCCTTTGGATGAACACTGGCATTATCCAGAATAATAATTTGACCCGGAATCAACTCTGGCACTAAGCAATCCTCTACCCATTGGCAAACTAAGGCGCTGTTGGCATAGCCCTCAAATACCATCGGTGCTATCTGCTCTCCCTCTCGCCATCCTCCAATCACGCTAACTCGTTCTGTACGATGACCTAACTTCTCTGCGATAAACCTCTCTGACTTATGGCAGTAGCCATACCCATAATCTAAGGTATTATCAAATCCACTTTCATCGATATATACGAGTCGTTCTTGGACATACTGCTTCAGTTGTGCCACAAATGCTTTTTCTAATTCTTTATCTCTCTCTTGATATCGATAGGTCTTTTTTTTCGAGTAAATTCAATTTTCCGTAGAGCTTCACGTCTGGATGCATCACTAATAGACTCTGGCCATTTCTCCGCCATTTCCTTCTGGGTTAGATGCCCATATTTCTCTGCAAAAGCACGAAAAGCATCTAGATCATTAATCTTCGGTTGAGGGCCTCGACGGTAATCTGTCTTCGGAGCGACTGAACCGATTTTCTCTCGTTGTTTCAGCCACAGGTCTAGCGTATTTCGGCTAATACCAAAGAAGCGACAGATATCACTTTTTCGTTCACCTTTATCGAAGGCGGCAACAGCTTTTAGGCGTAAATCAAGACTATGGGGAGCAGGCATGGCATCTATATTTATTGCTTCTATCCTATTCTGTCTTAACCCACTCCTTGCCTACTATACGTTGTATCCAGAGATAAAGGCTATTAAGGCCAAGACCGAACATTTCACAGACATCTTTTTTCGGGATACCTAGTGCTACCGCAGCAAGAGCTTTCCGGCGTAGGTCATCACTATCAGCAACTGGCATTTTTAATCTAGATATAGACTTCTCTCCTCCTTCTAAAACTATCCGGCCACTGCTACATTTGCTAAGTTTAGGGTCAACGGCAGCTTGGATTTGCTGCGTCATTGGCGCTTATCATTATTTTAAAAGAAGTGATTTCCGTATTTTCCCGGAGCGATCGCCAATTCGTTTGTCTTAAATTGAGAGTAGTGACAACTAAGGCGGGACAAACTCATGGGACAGAATAAGTTAGCAATTGGTCTTTTGGCAAGTTGTTTGATGGTTGGTGCTGGCGCTACAGGGGCGATCGCCGATGATAGCAATCCCAATCTGATGTATTTGGCTAATTCAGCGAAAATCCCATTAGGCGGAATTCAAGCTTTAAAAACATTGGATATGCCCGTCGCGATTCCGATATATGTTCCGGCAGATTTTTATCTTGAGCGGATGGAACTAGAGTTCACCGATTGGGGTGGGGTCAACTACCGTCTCATCTATGAAGGCTATGACGAAAATACGTTGGCGAGAAGCTGTTTTGCGGTCGAAGGGACAAATGATGGCATCGGTGGGTTGCCGATTGGGAATGTATCCCATGCGGTAAACAGCGAAATTTATGGTGATAGCACGATTGAGGAAGGCTATTACGGTGAATCGGAGTACAGTACTTTACTCGGTGATTGGATTGGGCGTGGCATGGGCTATTACCGCTTTGTTGGGGCTGGTGTCTACGACAGTATGGCAGGTTGTGACAATGTTTCTGTGAATGAGGCGATCGCCATTTCCGAGTCTCTACACCCTCTCCCTTAATCCCAGCATTTTACGAAAAATCTCAAACCATCAATCCGGGTGACTATCGACCAAACAGAAACGATAAGACTGAGGTGATTATCTGATGTTTTCCATAGAACTTCCCGTAAAACCTTTAAAAGTTATGGCATTGGCGATCGTCTCTGCTTTGATTAGCCCTCTCATTGCATCAGCAAATCCATTAGAAATGATGGAGGGCTGGGTTTACACATCATTCGGGTTTAGTGAAAACCAAGGTCTTCCCGAAGGAGTCTTCCAAACCATCAGTAGCTCTAGCATCGATGATAATTTGACTATTACCGAACATCTATATAACGACCAAGTTATTGTCAGTTTTGAGGAACTGTTAATGGAGCGTCAAGTCACTCGCGATGGGGTGATTGTTGATGAGCAGTTCTGGGAAATTTTGGATACGGCTGGCCCTTTTTCTACTGGCATTCAGTCTGTCTGTCAGATGAATGGTCAAGATGACTCAGGCATTTTTGCGATCGCCAAACCCCCTTATATCGATGTAAAGTGGATAACTGATTTTCAAGTTGTTTGGCGCCCAAACCTAGTCACAAAACAACTCGAACAAATCCCTTCCGATAATATTCGTTGTCTCAATATCCACTATGGCTACGATAGCTAATGCTTTCTGTCGTCAGGATTTTGAGGTAACTATATTTCAAAATCTTTTCATTTCTTACACAAAACATTATTTTATTTGATTGCAGAATAGCTTAAAGTGTATTTAAAACAACACAAGCTTTAACACACTTGAGGAATTTCGTGCTGTTAAAATCTTCAATTCATTAGTATGTCAAACAAATACGCAACGGTCATTGAAAGATGGAAAGAAATCCCTGCTGATTATCAGGAAAGTAGACTAGAAAAACACTTCATCGATGATGTTGTATTAAAGTCACTAGATTTGAAGTTTACTCAGATTGAATCACAAGTCAAGATTGGAGAAGGCCTGAAGCCAGACTATCTCATTTATTCAAAAGATGAAATCAAAAAGCCTTTGATTGTGATTGAAATAAAAAGGCGAGATCCTGCTTTAGTGAAAGTTTCGGATGAAGATTTTATTGAAGAGTGTCGAAATAATTCGTACTATCGTTCTGCTATTGGATATGAGCCTAATGGAATTGAGCAATATTTAAACAAAAAATTAGTAGATAAAGATAAATTAGCGCCATATGGTTTGGTGATGAATGGAGACTTTTTCCAACTATGGAAACGTATAGATGGTTTAGTCATGCCGATGACGGATATTCAAAGGATGACAGAACATAGTATTCCAGAATTAATGAAACAGCTGGAATATTGTCTTAGAAATCCTCACCGCGCTTTGATCACGGCAGTATGGAACCAAAAAGGCGGAGTTGCAAAGACCACTAATACGATTAACATTGGTGCTGAATTAGCTTTACAGGGTAAGCGAGTTCTCCTAATTGATCTCGACGAGCAAAATGATTTAACGCGAGGGCTAGGACTCAAACCAGAAGAATATAATGACTGGCTCATTAAATGTATTGAGCTAGTTTCTCTTAGAAAAAGTAAGGAAAGAAGTAAACAAGCAAGAGCTATCCTTAAAGACGCAATACAGAATAGGATATGGCCAACTTCTGGACGAACGAAGTTAAAGCTTAAAGTATTACCTATTGGCAAAAGTGCATTAGGGAAATTCCGTGAGTCTAGCAAAGAGTACCAAGGCTTTTCTCCAGTCAAGTTATTTCCAAAAATTATTGACTTATTATCATCAAGTTTTGACTATATTTTTATTGATACATCTCCTGCCGCAGACCCTTTAACTCGCTCTCTGCTTTATAGTGTAGATACATTACTCGTACCAGTAGATTATGGGAAAAAATCGATTCATCATGGCGTTAGAATCTACAAAAAACTGAAAGATATAAGGAATGGGAGAAAAAAGCTTGGGAATTTAAATCTAGGTGCTTGGAATCTTGGCTTGATGTATAGTAACTGCCCGGCTGATGCGGGAAAAGTTCTCAATCAATTGATCGAAAAAGAACTAACAAACAATCAGTTTTCTGGAAAAAGATATAGTAACGTTATTAAAACGTATGCTCAGACAAAAGTCGCAGAATTCAAACATGCACCTGTTAGTTGCTGGCGTTCCTCTCATGTCACAAAATGCTATTGTAATTTAGTTAACGAAGTCTTTATTAGTCCTAATTTTATTGACGAATAAATTATGTCTTTACTCGAAGAGCTTCCTTTAGATACGTTAGTCTTAGGCGAACTGATTCGGATACCTTGCGAGTGTATTGAGCCTCGCACTAAGCAAAAATTCAATCAGACAATCTTGAGAAATCTTACTAAAAAACTAGAAGCTTCAGGCAAAAATATTTCTCCGGTGATTATTAAGCAGGTGGGTGGAGATGAGTATACAGCGATCCAAAATGCTCTTGTTTTAGAAGCTGCAAAAAAAGCAAATTTTGATTTTGTTTTCTGTATTGCTATCAATGACAAAATGGAAGCTCAACTTCTCTTAGAAACAGGCGAGCTTTTACAGATCTCTTTGATTGAATCTTCTGAAAAAGAGATTATCGAAGTTTTAAATTTTGCAAAAGAAAAAGAGCCTAAGCTCAAACGATTAAAAACAGAAAAAGTTGCTCAAACTATTGTTGAAGCGAGAAATCCATCTTGGAATAATCTCAAAACTTTATCTAAATTGAAATGTGGAGTCGGCGCTAAAACAGTACCCATCCTCTCAAAATATTTTGTGTTTCCCGACTAAAAGCGCAACACAAATGAAGCGATCGCCCACAGACAGCTTTAGTCATTATCGATATACCAATCGACTGTTTTTTTGAGGCCATCGACAAAAGTTTGTTGAGGCTGCCAACCGATTTCCTGTGAAATCTTGCTGCAATCAATCGCATAGCGACGATCATGACCGAGGCGATCTGTCACAAACGTAATCAACGATAAATAGTCTCGATCGGGTGTGTCGGGGTGGGACGCCAAAAGTTCACAAATAGTTTTCACCAAATCAATATTTGCCAACTCAGTCATGCCGCCAATGTTGTATGTTGCACCGATTTGCCCTCGCCGCAACACTTGGTAAAGCGCCTCGCAATGGTCAATCACATAGATCCAATCTCGAATATTGCGGCCATCGCCATAAACGGGGAGAGGTTTCCCGACTAAGGCATTTGCAATCATGAGCGGAATAAGCTTTTCGGGGAATTGATGGGGGCCATAGTTATTGGAGCAGTTGGTGCAGAGAATCGGCAGCCCATAGGTGACATAGTAGGAGCGCACGAGGTGATCGGCAGATGCTTTGGAAGCGGCGTAGGGGCTATTGGGTTGGTAGGGCGATCGCTCGGTAAATGGCGGGTCAGTGGGGTCAAGAGAACCATACACTTCGTCGGTGGAAATGTGGAGAAAACGAAAGGTTTGCTGTTTCTCTGGCGATAGACTTTGCCAATAACTTAGGCTGGCTTCGAGGAGATGAAATGTACCGAGAACATTGGTTTGGATAAAAATTTCTGGACTCTGGATAGAGCGATCCACATGACTTTCGGCTGCGAAATGAATGATTGCGTTTGGTTGATGACTGACTAAAAGCTGATCTAAAAGTGGGCGATCGCCAATATCTCCTTTCACAAAAATATAGTCGGGGTCATCTTGTAGAGAGGCTAAATATTTAGGGTTGCTGGCATAGGTGAGTTTGTCGAGATTGATCACTTTGCCCCAATCGTTGCGACGGGCTTGAAGCACAAAATTCGAGCCGATAAAACCGCAGCCTCCTGTCACCAAAAACGTGCCCATTTCCCCACCCTCCACTACCTTTCATTTTAGACAAAGCAATTATGGCCAGGCACAAAAAAAAGGTGAGCGATCGCCCACCCTATCTGCCTAAGTCTAAGCAACTCTATTTGTCGTCAAGGCCTTAGCTTGCCGCGAGATATTCCCGCACCCGGGCACGACGATGACGGAGATGCGTTAACGCTTGACGTTCCAACTGACGCACCCGTTCACGGCTGAGATTCATCCGCTTACCAATTTTGGCGAGGGACAATTCTTTACCATCGTTCAGTCCAAAACGAAGAATAATCACTTCTTGCTGTTGTGGTGTAAGGTCAGCAATTAAGTCTTTAATATCCTGCTTTAGAAGCTCATAAGTGACATTCGTATCTGGAGATTCGCCCTCATCCTCAAGCAAATCCATCAGCTCAGTATCTTTGTTGTCACCAACGCGGACATCGAGGGAAATGGGATGGCGAGAGACGCGGAAAAATTCACGGATCTTCTCAGGTTCCAACTCAAGCTCCTCAGCAATCTCTGCAATCGTTGCTGCACGACCAAGATCTTGGGATAGTTGACGCTGAGTTTTCTTAATTTTGTTGAGCTTTTCAGTAATATGAATCGGCAGACGAATCGTGCGGCCCTGCTGGGCGATCGCCCGAGTAATCGCCTGACGAATCCACCAGTAAGCATAGGTCGAGAACTTATAACCTTTTGTGGGATCAAACTTTTCGACACCACGCTCTAAGCCAAGACTACCCTCTTGGATCAAGTCGAGAAACTCAAGATTTCGCTTTTGATATTTTTTGGCGATCGCCACAACAAGACGGAGATTCGCTTCAATCATCTTGCGTTTCGCCCGTTCACCTACAGCGACAGCACGCCGTAGCTCTTTTTCAGATAACTTTATGGCCTCAGCCCACTCAGAGAAAGTCGACTCTCGCTCTAACCTTTCCTCTAATGTTTCACGCTCAGCTAGCAGACGCATCAGCTCCTGAACCTGCTTACCATAAACAATCTCTTCCTCATGCGTTAACAAAGGTACACGTCCAATTTCGCGGAGATAGGTACGAACCATATCAACGGAACTTTTACTGGACTTAGGGGTTTGTTTGATATTCGCTGTAGGCATCTACTGTTACAACTCCTTCCTTGGTTTTGAGGACAAATCAGGTCTCACCGTAGAGATAGGCAAGCCATAAACTTCATGCTGGGAAAACTACTTCAATGGCAGAGGCAGAGATTCCGCAAAGCTAAATAAAATAGTTGAGATGAGTCATTTTTCCTAATATATAGACTGGCGAAAAAAAGAAAAGGTTCACTGCCGCAAATAAAATGTGCTCAACGGATCTTTCCTTGATTTAATAATGCCCTTTTTTCCTTCAGTTTGTGAAGTACGGTAGAAGGGATAATATCCGAACTTGTAGACACTTATCTGGCATCAATTAAAAGACGCTAAATGAAGAGCATTCAGTTGGCTGCGTTTATCGATGAAAAATCAGGAGTAGCATGACAAAGAAAAAATAAACATTACTATGAAAGGGATTCAAAGGCCAAAGACAATAAAGGGATTCATCTTGTAACCACTTGTAGCATATCTTGTTTCACAAAGAAACTCAAGCTTTTTTTAGTGGAATTTTGCAGTATTTTCTAGATTTAAATTCTGATTTTTGTCTGAGAAATCAGTGAAGCCCAACTAATTTTTCGCCAAAAAGTCTGATGTATTTCTGGGTTTATTCGTGATTAAGGTGAAGGCGACGTTTGGGCTATATTTCGATAGGTATAGCTCGCTACTTTTGGGAAAAAAGTCTGATTTTCTGCGTAATCCTTCTGCTCAGCAAAGATACATAAAATATATTGCTGTTTACCATCGGCTGAAGTGATGTATGCAACCTCATGGCGACCTTGGGTTGTCCAACCAGCTTTGGAATAAATCTGGGCATCGGCAGGTAGTCCAGCCCCAAAAAAGTCTTGGATCGGATTGAAATAGTTGGTTGGTCGTTGCCAATTTTGGGTGAGGTCACGGCGGAGAAATTGCAGCATTTTTTGACTCACATCGGGGGCGATCGCCTGAGCTGTGGCAATTTCATACATGAGTCGAGCAGCGTGCCAAGCTGTGAGTTGATTGCGAATGGGTAGCTTTGGATTCGCAGGGTTAAAGCGCATTTGGAGATCAAACCCCTCTGGCTCTTCTATCTCAATATCAGGGATCGGGTAAGTTTTTTGGGTGATGTTTAGGTTTTGGTAACCAGCTTGAGTGAAAAATTGGTTGAGTTGTAACCGCTGGAGATACCAGGCTTCATAATCTTCTTGGCTACCTTTCGCTCGGAATTCGGTACGGGTAATAGCATCAACAATTTGGCTAGTGGCATTGTTATCTGAGCGACGCACCATTAAACCAAGTTCATCTTGGAAGTTTGCTTCGGCGAGTAAACCTTGTTGAAATTGCCCATAGAGCGCCACCATCCAAAAGAGCTTCGCCACACTAGCCGGATAATGGGGCGCATTGGGCTGATAGTAGGCGATCGCCTGTTGATTTAAATCAATCAGTACTACGGACATTGCCTCTATTGGCAGCTCATCTTCTTTGGCTAACTGCTTAATGCCCTCAACGATGCTCTGCAACTCAGCAGTAGATTTCCAGTCCGGTAGTAGAGCGACATTGTAGCGATACTTCCAGATTTTTTTGATTTCGACAGGAGCCTTCCGATCTTTTTCCTCAAGGGCAATTTCCGGTAATAGCTCAGTGCTTAAAGGGAGCTCTGAGTCGGTCAATGCAAATTCGTCAGCTGAAATAATGTCTTCAGTCGTGGCTTCAGTAACCGTTTCATCTGAGGTGGCAGCAGGTTGTCCAGAAGGTTGAATTAATCGCTGCAAGAGCCATAGACCTCCTCCTAATACGGCGATCGCCATCCCTGTGCTAATAAAAACAAATTGCCACAGATTCAGTAGAGCAGGATGTTGTCTTCTCCGGGAGCGACGCGGATTTTTTTCGGTAGGTGGTGGCGGAGGTGTGGACGGCTGATTCAAAACAACAGGCTCAAACAGAACAAACAAAAAACATTGCCATAAGCTTAAAGGGAATTAGCCATGAAACAGATCTGCGTCGTGGCATAATGACACGATCACTAAAATCTTAGAATAATCGATTGCGAGAGGTCTTCGCTAATTATTCCCAAAGAATTTCAACGGTGTCGTAAGTCGCAATTTTCCAGACGCCATCCTGCGTAAACTCTAGGTTGTATTGCACCAATCTCTGATCATAGCCACTGGCATTTTGATCTACATTACCTTTGGCGTCATAGAGAGTACGGGCTTCAGTGACGATCACTTCGATGGTTGCATTACGTCCATCCAGCTGAAAATCAGAAATATCTTCAATCTGTTGGTCTTCGAAAATATAAAATGCACCATTATTTTCGAGCCATTCCACAGAGCTTAGTTTGTCATCATTACGACTGATATTGTTGGCGTAGGCATCCCCCGTCAGCAACTGTTTACCGCAGTAGCGATCATAGGGAACACTAAACAACTCACTTTTACAAATCAGCCAATCAACAATAATTGCCTCAGCATCGAATTCATTAATCGGAGTGACGGGTGTGGTTGTTGGTGGCGGATCAACAGGCTTTTCAATCTCTGGAGGAGCCGGTGCTTCTTCAATCTCTCCTGGTTCAACTTCAGGTGGAAGATCATCACCAGCAACAAAATCTCCATCGTTAGTATCAGAATCGTTGGTGTCAGAGGTTTCGGTATTAGTTTCAGTCGTATTGGTGTCATCTGTATTGGACTCAGTAAGGGCAGGATCATTAGAGTCAATGGGAGTGTTGCGGCGATCGCCCATCAGCTGGTCATAACCGATAATGCCTCCAAGGAAAAAGATACCCACAACTCCCCCAGTGAGAATTGCCTTTTGCCAATCTGCCATACCCTGCTTTGGGGGCGGTGCATAGGTTTGTGGTGTGGCGGGTACAAAATTTTGGGTCGCAGCAGCAGTTGGTGGCGTAGACACAGGAATGGGGGCGGGAGAATTGGACGCGACCGTCGGTTGACTGACAACAGGTGGCGCGGATGGTGGCACAACGGTTTCCGGAATTGGCGCAGCAGCCACACCAGCCATTGGCATTGTCATCTGATTCGAAGCTTGCAGGGCACTCAACATCGAACTGGCAGAATGGAAGCGATCGCGGGGATGAGGGCAAATAGCTTGCTCAAGAACATTGGCGAGATGCTTATCAACCTGCACATTGGGCGATCGCCACAGAATTTTTCCCGTTGCGGGGTCAGATGGAAAATCTTGCGGGAACTTACCCGTGAGCAAATAAATCGCTGTTAACCCCAAACTATATAGATCGCTACTAAATACAGGCCGACCAATCGCCTGTTCCGACGGCATAAATCCCGGCGTACCAATCACAATTGAACTAGTGGTATTTCCCGCCGTATTCATTTGGGTGCCCATCGTTTCTTTCACCGCCCCAAAATCAATCAGCACAGGTTGGCGATCATCTTGCCGCAGAATAATATTGTCCGGTTTAATATCGCGATGGACGATGCCTTGATCATGAATAAAATCAAGAATCGGCAATAGTCCAATAAGAAGTTGCGTTACCGCTGTACTTGCCCAAAGTCCTTCTTTTTCTACTTGCTGTGAGAGTGTTTGTCCCTCGATCCATTCCTGCACTAAATAGAATTGACCTGACTCCGTGAAATAGGCAAATAGACTCGGAATTTGGCGATTCCTTTCTCCTAAACGTTCGAGGATTGTTGCCTCTCTTTGAAACCGTTGTTTAACGATTTGATAGACCGCTGGATCATTGGTCACAGGCTTGAGTTGCTTGATTACACAGCGGCGGCTCGACGGCATATGCAAATCCTCTGCGAGGAAGGTCTCACCAAAACCTCCCTGCCCTAGTTCTTGCAGAATGCGATAGCGATTTTCGAGAAGTTGTGCGGTCATTACCTAATCGTTTTTAGAGAGTGTTCGAGGCGGTTACTTTAATTTTACAGAAGCTTCAGATGGCTCTAATGCGCCGTTACGAAAAACGTTGCGAAGCTCTGCTTTCTGACATGTAATGTCATGGGAAAGAAGATTTATCCTTTGCCATCTCTCAATTTGAATGAGACGACAGCATCAAAATCAGGCTTATTTTTAATTAATTCTCTACTTCCGTTTCCCACACATACCAATCGGGATAGACATAGACCCAATATCCTGATTGAGCATCAGCGCCACAGACAGTCCCATCAGCTTCCCAATAGCCCCAATCGTTATAACTGCCATACTCCTCCAAGGCGGTGTCACAGGTAATCACTTGGATCAAATCGGTATATCTGCCATATGCAGAGGTTTCATCAACAACGATTGGTTCTGGGATTGGTTCTGGCGGAATTACGGAAGGGGTTGGCTCAGAGGGTTCAGTTTGAGTACTGTTTAATTGATTATTTAGAGCAACTCCTCCGACAAGAAAGAAACCAATAATGCCACCTGTGAGAATTGTTTTTTGCCAGCCAGCCATGCTTTGTTTTGTTTCTGTGGGATAGGCACTCACACTCTCCGCAAAAATTGCTGGCTCAGAGTTTGGAGTAGCAGGTGTGGCCGTAGGCGGTACGCTTTCGGGAGTCGGTTTAGGTTGGTGATAGGTGGCAGGAACAGATGTTGGAGGTACTGGAGCTGGGTTACTACCAGGAGAATTTTGTAGTGCTCTCAACATTGCATTAGCATTTCCGAAGCGATCGCGCGGATGGGTACAAACTGCTTGGTTAAGGACAGCGGCAAGGTGAGGGTCTAGATTCGGGACATCATCCTGCCAGAGGAGTTTCCCGGTTGCTGGATCAGAGGGGAATTCATTGGGGAATTTGCCTGTGAGTAAATAAATAGCCGTTAAACCCAGACTATAAAGATCACTCCCAAATACTGGGCGGCCAATCGATTGCTCTGAAGACATAAAACCGGGTGTACCGATCACGATGGAACTGGTCGTTTGTCCAGCGGTATTAATCACAGTGCCCATGGTTTCTTTCACTGCACCAAAGTCAATCAGTACGGGTTGGCGATCGCCCTTACGGAGAATGATATTGTCCGGTTTAATATCGCGATGGACAATGCCTTGATCATGAATAAAATCCAGGACGGGCAAAATGCCAAGTAAAAGCCTAGTGATGTCAGCACTAGTCCATAAGCCTGATTGGGCGATCGCCTCAGCGAGTGTTTCTCCTTCAATCCATTCCTGAACTAAATAGAATTGTCCCTGCTCCGTAAAGTAGGCAAACAACGTCGGGATTTGCCGATTGCCTTCTCCTAATTTCTCTAAAATCACCGCTTCCCGCTGAAAGCGCTCCTTTACCAATTGATAAATCGCGGGGTCATTGGTTACAGGTTTGAGTTGCTTGATCACACAACGGCGACTCGATGGCATATGTAGATCTTCAGCCAGAAACGTTTCGCCAAAACCTCCCTGTCCCAGCGCTTTCAAGATCCGGTAGCGATTTTCAAGGAGTTGTGTGGTCATTGCCCATGCCATCAAGTGTCTACTTTTATCTTACCCAGCGGTTTCGGGATTCAGCCCATTGACATCCAGTGTTACAAAGCTCAAACCTCTGACAGATTTTGTTTTCAGAATTGAAACAAGAGCTGACCTTTCCTAGAAGGCTGCATATCATAGACGTAAGAGACTGATGCGACAATTCTTTTTACATTTTCCGGGCTACGTAAGTATGAGTTTTTGTCGTAACCACAAATAGTAAAACTCACTTTCAGGGAGAGTCTGAACCATGGAGACTTTAGCGATCGCCGCCGCCTATGCCGCCTACGAAACAACCCACGAGTTAGAGCCAATTGAGCTTGACTTTTCTTGGCTAAAAGTACCTGTAAATTCTAGGTGGCTGAGCTATATTGGCATTTTGATTTTGGGGAGTCAGGTCACCCTCGGGAGTGGGGCGATCGCCGAAGCGACAGTCTTATCCCAGCCCATCACCAATGCCACCGTGAATGTCCAGTCTGGTTGTTTAAATGTACGGGTTGCTCCTAATGGCGATCGCCTGAAATGTTTGCCAAAAGGTAGTGCCTTACCCGATATTGTCCGTGAAGAAAATGGCTGGTATCAATTAAGTACAGGCAACTGGGTGGCGCGCGAATATGTCAGTGGCATCTCCGTCAAATCCGCCAACTCTAGCAATATTCAATCACCAACAGTTGAAGCCGCGACTAGCACCGAAGATTCGCAGGAGAATTTACAATACGTCAAGGGCAATCTCATGAAAGGGTCAGCCGTTGAAGACCTCCAGACTAATCTCAACTACTACAAACTTCTGGACAAACCCATCGCAATAGATGGCGTTTTTGGGACAAAGACGAAACTCGCAGTGATCGCCTTCCAAGAACAAAGAGGCTTAGAGATGGATGGCGTCGTCGGTGCAGCCACACGCCAAGCCTTGGGATTGTAAGCTTGCAACAACATGGCCATGGGATGATAAGGTAACCTGTTCTACGGCATCTTTCTAAACATATTGTCCTATGGTCAAAATTAACGAAAATTACCTCAAATTAAAGGCTGGCTATCTGTTCCCAGAAATTGCTCGCCGTGTAAACGCATTTATCGCGGACAATCCCGATGCACCCATCATTAAACTCGGCATTGGTGATGTTACCGAGCCTCTCCCTGTTGCTTGTCGTGAAGCGATGGCAAAAGCAATTGAAGATATGGGCGATCGCGCCAGCTTTAAAGGCTATGGCCCTGAGCAAGGTTACGGTTGGCTGAGAGAAGCAATTGCCACCCATGATTTCCAGTCTAGAGGCTGTGATATCGACGCATCCGAGATTTTTGTATCCGACGGTGCCAAGTGCGATACAGGTAATATTCTCGATATTTTTGGCAAAGACAATACCATTGCGGTCACTGACCCTGTTTACCCCGTTTACGTTGACACCAACGTCATGGCTGGTCACACAGGCGATGCCGATGAGTCTGGCAAATATGGTGGCTTAACCTACATCCCCATCACCGCAGCAAACGACTTTACCGCTGAGATTCCTTCTGAGAAAGTTGACCTCATTTATCTCTGCTTCCCTAACAACCCCACTGGTGCCACAGCAACAAAAGCACAGCTCCAGGCTTGGGTAGATTACGCTAAAGCTAATGGCTCCATCATTTTCTTTGATGCCGCCTACGAAGCATTTATCACCGATGATTCTCTCCCCCACTCCATCTATGAGCTAGACGGTGCAAAGGACTGTGCGATTGAATTCCGTTCCTTCTCTAAGAACGCCGGTTTCACCGGAACTCGCTGTGCATTCACTGTTGTCCCCAAGACTTTGACTGTTAAGACTGACAGTGGCGAAGAAGTACAACTTTGGAAGCTATGGAACCGTCGCCAATCTACAAAGTTCAATGGTGTTTCCTACATCGTTCAACGTGGTGCAGAAGCGGTTTACTCCGATGCGGGCCAAAGCCAAATCAAAGAATTGATTAGCTTCTACCTTGAAAACGCAGCGATCATCCGCAAAGAACTTCAGTCCGTGGGCTTCGAAGTTTTCGGTGGTGTGAATGCCCCCTATGTTTGGGTAAAAACCCCTGAAGGTCTCACAAGCTGGGACTTCTTCGATAAGCTTTTGATCAACTGCAACGTTGTCGGTACACCGGGTTCTGGTTTCGGTGCGGCAGGCGAAGGGTATTTCCGTATCTCTGCGTTCAATTCCCGCGATAATGTCCTCGAAGCCATGAAGCGCATTACAACAGCTTTTGCTTAATTTGCTAAGCAGAATACGAATTTAATTCATTGAAAAGGGGATGTATCAATAACGGTATATCCCTTTCTGGCATTGCAAAATAGAGGTATGAATGGATGATGCTGACCCAATGAAATGTCCGGAATGTCAATTTAATCATATCCGTAAGAACGAAAAAAAAGGCAAACACAATCACATCTGTGTAGATTTGAGCTCTTGCAAAAGGGGTGAGAGTAGGTAAAAAAGAGGAAAGTATCAGAGCCATAGCGATAGAAATGCCAACTTACGAACAGCTCCAACATTTATCTCCAGAACAATTCAGGAGAGCCTGTGGAGTTAAGCTTCAGACCTTCAATCGTCTGGTAGAAGTCCTAGCAGAAGCTAAAGCAAAGCAAAAACCCGGTCGTCCCAGTATTTTATCCCTGGAAAATCAGTTACTCCTCACCTTGGAATATCTGAGGGAATATCGCACTTATTTTCCTATCGCTCAATCATGGGGCATTCATGAATCAACAGTTTGTCGCATGGTGCAAAAAACAGAGAATACACTCATCAAAGAAACCGATTGCCACTTACCCAGCATGAAACAGCTCCATGGTTCAGAAGAGTTATCTCTAACAGTAGTGGTGATGGATGCCACAGAACAGGCGATTGAAAAGCCCAAAAAAACAACGTCTTTACTACTCAGGAAAAAGAAGCATCATTCCCTTAAAGCTCAAATAGTTATTGCTTGGCAGTGGGCACAGATTATCTGTTGTGACTGTGAGAAAGGTAGCACCCATGACTTCAAACTACTCAAAAAGAGTAGAGTGCATTTTCAGCAGGGACAACTCTGCCTTGCCGACGCCGGATATCAAGGTCTACACAAGCGGCATCAGCGGAGTCACACTCCTCACAAGAAGCCTAAAGGAGGAGAGTTGACTGCGGAACAGAAACAGGAGAATCAGCTCTTAGCAGCTCAAAGAATCATCATTGAGATGGTATTCAGAATGCTCAAAAGATTCCGCCTCTTATCCAGTCGATATCGTAACCGCCGTCGGAGATGGGGATTAAGACTCAATCTCATTGCTGGTCTTTACAATTTTGAATTGCTATAACCTTTTGCAAGAGGTCATTTCTTCTACGTCACAGATGGCTGGAAAGTGTATCCCATGTTTATACCAGATAGTGACTAGGTTGTCAGTAAGACCTACATGGCTCATGTGGAAGGGGAGAATATTCGATTGCGGCACTATCTCGCTCGACTTCATCGAAAGACTTGATGTTATTCAAAGTCTCTGGAAATGTTAGAGCATTCGATTCGATTGCTGATTCATGACCTCAAATTCGAGGATGTTCCTGTCTCCCAATGCTCATAGATTCATTCCTCTATTCTGCAATGCCAAGACTATTAAGGCCAATACCGAACATTTCACAGACATCTTTTTTCGGGATACTTCGTGCTAGCACAGCAAGGGCTTTACATCGTAGGTCATCACTATCAGCTGCTGGCATTTTTAATCTAGATAACGTGAGTTCTGGATAAGGAAAGAAAAGGAGAAAGCCCATATCGTGGAAGTTGTAACGAATCCACGGCTTTCTCCCATGTCCAGTCTAGAGGCTCTGTTTTGCCATGTTGATGATTTCTGCCAAGTCTTTGAACCCTTATGGCATCAAGCGTTACTCAGCTCTGGCAAAAAATACCGTCGCCGTCAGAGAAGCCTCAGTCTGAGTGAGGTGATGACTATTCTCATTGCTTTCCATCAATCTTACTATCGAAATTTCAAGCATTTCTATCTCATCAAGGTGAAATGCGATTGGCAACAAGAGTTTCCTCTAGCTGTGAGCTATCAACGCTTTGTGACATGGATACCTTCGAGCTTGATTCCTCTCTGTACATATCTGCGACGATGCTTCGGATAATGCACTGGTATTAGCTTCATTGATGCCACCAGCATCAAGGTTTGCCATAATCGCCGTATCTCTCAACACCGTGTTTTTGAAGGTTGCGCGGCAAGGGGCAAGACTTCGGTGGGATGGTTCTTCGACTTCAAACTACACCTGGTCATCAATGAGCGAGGAGAATTACTCAACGTCCAAGTGACGCCCGGAAATACCGATGACCGCCAACCTGTAGTGGAGTTATGGCAAGACTTATGGGGTAAAGTCTTTGCCGATAAAGGCTATGTCTCACAATCTTTAGCCCAGCATCTTCAAGAGGAACATGAGGTGACCCTAATGGCTAAACCTCGTCGAAATATGAAGCATCATTTGATGGTTTATCAAGATAAACTTTTTGCTCGTAAGCGGGCTTTGATTGAGACAGTTATTGACCAACTGAAGAACATCTCACAGATTGAACATTCCCGACATCGCAGTCCCACAAACTTTTGTGTGAACTCGCTGTGTGGGCTGATTGCTTACTGCCATCAACCCAAAAAACCTTCTTTACAGCTTGATTAGACCTATCATTCCTTATCCAGAACTCACGTTAGATACATACTTCTCTCCTCATTCTAAAACTATCCAGCCACTGCTATATTAAGCCTTTATTTTCCACGCTCGAAAGCTCAGGGTTTTATTTTTCCTTAGATTTATATTAGTCAAAGAAACACTTATTATCATGCCATTCTTTTTCCTTGGAAAAAACACTTACAAAAAATCCGGATTCCCCAAAACCCTATTTAAACAGGGCTCTGTATGATGAAGGATCTCCTAATCATTCATTAAAAACACAAATCCTAGATTTTAAATTTTCAATCAAACAGCGGCTCTATTCAGTATGTTTATCTTTTTCTTGTAAAGATCGATAAACAACTGATGGTAGTGATGCACAAGTAATGGTCATAACTGAAGAGAGAGATTATAGTGTCTGAGAAAATAGACCACTGCTCCAATGTGGTTTTCCCACTTCTTCGAGAAGGAAAGTGCCTGACGGACTAAGCGGGACGTTCTCTGACGTAGAGTGTTGTTGAATCTCTCAATATGATTTGTTTGTCCAGTCTCCTTGCCCACAACTCGATGACGTTTACTCGGTAAGACACAGCCATAGGCATCCCAATAATCGGTGTAGACCAGCGCACACTGACGATACACAGGAGGCAGAGAATCCCATAATTGTTTCGCAGTCTTTTGACTACGGTCTCCGATGGCATATCCCACCACCTCTCGGGTGTCTCGGTCAAGAGCCAGCCAAATCCATGCTTTCTCACCTTTACTACCGACAAAAGACCACAATTCATCCATTTCGATGGTCAGTTGCCCTCTTTTTTTTGAGTCACAGGTAACTCGTGAGGCACAGTCTCTAATTTGGCATTGACATAGTACTGTAGCCAGCGCAGAGAGACCCCTGTGGCACGAGTGATACCAGCGAGAGAGAGACGTTCTAATAGGAGACGGTCAATCAATTGACGAGTGTCAGTTGCAATGGGAGGGTGGGCAGGATGTTCCACAAACTGGCGACCACATTCATGGCAACGATAGCGCTGCTTTCCCGAATGGGTGTGACCATATTTAATGGTGCTGGGAGACTGACATTGAGGGCAAGTGAGCACGGTGAGACTTGACGTTTAATCTTGCCCCTATTCTTCCACAACCATTACTAGTGCACCACTACCCAACTGATTAAGTGATTTAGCGGATCCATTCCATCATTACACCAGCCTATGATGATAAACAATTCCGATGTTTCTATAAAAACGTTAAGAAACAAAAGTAGCATCTAGTGTTAATGATTTAATTAGGCTGACCTGATTCCAGACAAGTCTTGGACTTAAGTGCAATCAAAAAGACTAATTTATCAATAATTCTCAGAGAACTATAGAGGTTCATTTACCAGATATGGCGACATAGCGCTCAGGTATTGAAGGGATCAATATTTAATAGATTATTTATTAATCGCTTAAATGAATCGATCTTCCTCAGCGCCACTAGCCTAAAAATTTACTTTCTCAATCTCCAATTTAAGTGCAACAAGGTAAATCTATGGAATCACAAGATATCACCGCCAAAAGAGTTGTCATTCCAGGCAAGGCTCTCCGGGCTTTGATCATGAAAAAGGCATCAGGATTAGTCACCATTTTTGATCCTGCGGATGAGTCAATCTCTTGGCACTTGTATTTCACAGAAGGCAACCTTCAGTATGCAACGAGTGGGATGGGTCACAAGGTACGCCTCACCTATCTTCTGAAACAGCTTTTCCCCAACACAAAGTTTCCGATCCCCGATAATCTAAACAGTGCAACAGAGTACCAGTATCTCAACAAGGTTCTAGGAACAGGCAAACTTTCTGAAAAGCAGGTAAAAAGTGTTCTTTATTATCTAACTCAAGAGGCGATCGCCCAGGTTTTATCCCTCCCCAGGGCCGCGATTACTTACAGTGCGAAGCATCCTCAGTTAAGCCCAGCATTGCTTTCCGTGCCTCTGCGCAATATGCTCCGCTCACTTCAGAACCAAATTCGTAGTGTTGTTAGATTACGAACAGTGATTGGTTCTCCTTTCCAACGATTGCAACTAGACTCAACGAACCAAGTTGCACAACCAGACTTAGATATTGAAAACTGCTTTTCTATCAAAGGCCTCAATACACAACTCGCTGAGTCACGCACTCTTTACGAACTGTGTGAGCAAACGGGTCAAACAACCATTACCCTGGGCAATTTGGTGAAGCCGATGGTGTATGCCGGTGAAATCAAGGTCTCACCATACGCCGTTAAAACAACAGCCCCTCGACCACTTATCGCCTGTATTGACGACAGTAAGGCCACCCAGAGAATTGTCAAAATGACCCTTGAGGCGAGCGGCCTTGAAGTGGTGGGCATTACGGATCCAGCCCAAGCTCTCAGTACTTTTGTCAACAAACGCCCAGAATTGATTTTGATGGACATTAACATGCCAGATATCAATGGCTATGAACTTTGTCGGATGTTTAACCAGTCCAATATCATGAAAGACATTCCGGTCATCATGCTGACTGGCAGAGATGGTTTGTTGGATCGCATGCGTGCTCGGGTAGTTGGCTCTACAGCTTATATTGCAAAGCCTTTCAAACCACAAGATTTAGTGGAGTTAGTTCAGTCCTACACACAAAATCAGGAACCACAACCCAAGACCAGCAAGCCTGTCGCCCCCCAATTTACTTCCCCAAAGCCCCAATTCACTAAGCCCATGTCCCAATTCACGATGGCTTAATAGATTGTTTGTTTCCGCTTGTGAGTGGGTGATAACAATTCAAAAAAGCCTTAAAAATCAATCATTGATCCAATTCAATTACTCACTCCTGCTAACACAGAAAATAAGCCCTATAATCTCCTTTCTATTTCCATGAAATACTTCGGCGAATGTTCAACTTGCCAGAAAAAACATGGAAAACACTTAGGCTTTATTGATTATCATGAAATCCAGATAGTTGCCCTTGTGAGGTAGGGACTCTCTAACGAAGTCTGATATCAAAAAAAACGGTTCTTGAAGCACATTATCTTTCAGAACATCAGACACCAATTACAAGATGTTCAATATCAGATCAAACTATTGATATACAAATATTCTAGCCTCATTATTCAGTAAAAATACTGAGACCCTTCAATCAAAATCAACATAGGGAAATCTCTTCAGGCTTCTTTTTAAACTCTCATTAGAGGCTCATTAATCAATTCCCTTCAGAATTTTAATAAAGCGTAACGTTCAATCCTCCCTTATTTGAATTAACCTTAACCATTCACTAAGCATTTAACGCTACCGAAATACAATGCAGGGGGTAGGCTTTAGGGAGGGTAATAATTTAGTTACTAAGCTAGGGAATTATCAGAATACTAGAAGATATTTGTCATCGTATGAACTGAACACAGCTATCATATGATGCGAAAAAGAACATAAAAAATTGCCGGATGTCAAAAAAAAACACAGAAATATTAGAGGAATGACTACAACATAGATAAATATACTTATCTGTTTTTAATCACCCTAGTATTCGATGTTTTGACCCTCTCCTAGCTCTATCTCACGTAGTTTTATGGAAGTGCAGGATACTGCTACAAAAAAAGTTGTGATTCCGGGGAAAGCTCTTCAGAGTCTGATCCTCAAAAAGCTCTCGGGCACCGTCACAATATTCGACCCTTCAGATGAGTCAGTTTATTGGCACTTACACTTCGGAGACGGCAAACTTCACTATGCCACTAGTGGCATCGGTAAGCGGGAACGTTTGGAATATTTACTAAAACTATTATTTCCAAACACTGACTTTCCCATTCCCAATAACCTTACAGACGAATATTCATACGTTTGTAAAATTTGGCAGATGGGGAAATTCTCCCTTAAACAAGTCCGACAAGTGCTTTATTTCCTCACCCAGGAAGCCATTACTCAAGTTTTGGCTTTGCCACGGGCAGCAATGTCATTTAAGCGTTCATCAAAATCTTTAGATCCATTACTTCTCTCATTAGCATTGAAGCAAATGGTTCGTCCGCTACAGGATCAAATACGCAGTGTCGTACAACTACGATCAGAAATCAGCTCTCCTTTTGAGCGTTTGTATTTGGAAAATGTTGAGCAGATCGTCCATCAATCTTGGCTGAACGTAGAGGATTATGAATTTGTTGAGAGCATAGTCGAAGAGCTTCATAAAAAAAACACATTGTATGAACTCAGTTTTCAAGTTAAACAAACCACTATCCAGTTAGGTACATTACTAAAACCACTAATCCAAGCAGGTGGGATCAGGGTACTTCCTTATCAAGAACTGATTCGGCCGGAACGCCCCTTAATCGCTTGTATTGACGATAGTAAGGCGACTCAGCGTATTGTCAAAATGACACTCGAAGCTAGCGGCTTCCAGGTTGTCGGAGTCACAGAACCGGCTCAGGCTCTTACAACATTTGCCCGTCAACGCCCAGAGGTGATCTTAATGGATATTAATATGCCGGATATCGATGGTTACGAGCTTTGTCGGATGTTTAATCAGTCCAGAATCCTTAAAAATATACCTGTAGTGATGTTAACTGGCCGAGATGGTTTACTTGATCGCATTCGTGCTCGCATGGTTGGGGCATCGGACTTTATCGCAAAACCATTTAATCCCCAAGAATTAATTCAGTTAGTGCAGTCATATTTACCAGCTAATCTTCCTGAATCCAAACTTTCATAACGACTTAACAAGATAGTAAAGGGCAGAGGCAACACTCATGAAAAATGCATTAGTTGTAGAGGATTCCAAGTCTGAGCAAAAGCTGGTTCAGGCCTTGCTTGAGAAGATGGAAATCAAAGTTGATATCGCTGATAACGGAGAAGAAGCGCTTGACTGGCTGAAAAGTAATGACCAGCCGGACTTGATTCTTTTAGATATCGTTATGCCAGACATGAATGGTCTAGAGCTCTGCCGTGAGATTCGGGAGACTTTAGGTTATGCCGATATTCCAATTATTTTTTGTTCTAACAAAAGTGAAGAGTTTGATCGGTTTTGGGCGCTACGTCAGGGCGGCAATGCTTATATTACAAAGCCTTATAGTCCAATGGATTTGATTAAAACGGTGAAGGCACATCTCTAGTGTCTATGTCGTGCTTGAAACTTCGTCTTTTTAAAGTCAAGGCTCCCACAAATTATGTCCACACTTGCGGCCACGGCTGACTATTTCCAAGTACAGCTTTATCCCAACAATTCATCGCCATCTCTTAGCCAAACTCTACTTTTAATTCCGCTAAGTGATATTGCCGAGATCATCACGGTACAACAGCGCGAAATTTGCCCCTTGCCCGGTGTCCCGCAGGGGGTCACTGGTGTTTTAAACCTGAGAGGACAACTTATCTGGACAATGGATTTACGTCTATTAAATCGGGATTGGGGGGATTCTACTCGCCAAAATCCCCAGGCAAAATCCACTTTAGTGTTGGTGACATCTGAACAAGGCCAAATCGGTTGCTACGTGGATAGTTTAAAGGGAATTGTCAACTGCCATCTTGGGCAACAAAGGGAGGTTCAAACTTACCATCAGGCAGCTTACGCTTTTTGTAAGAGTGAAATTGAACTCCCAAATAGTCAGCTCGGGCTACTGCTAGATACGCCTCAGTTATTTCAGCATCTGCAAAACGGTCGATAAGTTTATCCAATATTGTTTGTTTTTTGGGCTCCGGTGCAGTTTTTACCTTTTTTTTGTTCAACTCAAAGTCTTACTAAGTCACAAGGATTGTTATGACGGCTACAACTGATACATTTAACCAGTCTAATTATTCGCCCGCCATCAAAGAACTACAAGCGGCGATCGCCGTCGATCCGACGGATGTGATAACGAAGCTCAACCTTGCCAGTCAGTATGAAGAAGAAGGTTTTGTAGACGAGGCAGCAGAAGTCTATCGAGATATTATCAAGACTGACACCGAAGGTGTTTTTGCAGCAAGTGCAGAACAAGCATTAAAGAATCTGGGTAAGAGCATCGAAGCAGACCCGCCAACCCAATCTCCTCAACAATCCTCAGTCCCTGCCCCAGATCCAACGCAATCTTATTCTGAAAATATTGAAGCCCTCAGACGCGAAGTAACGGCTGACCCTTCGGATATGGTTGCCCAAATCAGCCTAGCAAACGCCTTTGAGAGTGAAGGGCATGCCAAAGAAGCAGCCTCTGTCTACGTATACATCATTGAGAACGACAAGGAAGAGGTCTTCTCTGCCAGCGCCCAGAAAGCATTAGAAGATCTCCAGGAACGTTTCCCAAATGAACAGCTTGTGGGATCCGCATCGCCAAAACAAGAGCAAACAGTAGAACCTGAAGTCGTACATCCACGCGAGAAGCAAACGGCCAATGATATCGATTTCCTTGGTCAGCCCAAACCAACAAAACCAAGCAACCAACGAGCCAATCAAGTTCTCAGTCGACTACGAGACTTACCGATCGCCCAAAAGCAGTTTGGTGGCATGTTGCTCTCCAGTCTCCTGACCCTAACGGGAGTAGTCGGTGCAGGTATTGCGATTACGACCACTTCTGGTCAAAGTCAGTTGCGTGAACAAGCCTCATCAGAGCTGGCGGTAAACGAAATTCAATACGACATTAAAATCAACCAGATGGGTTTCGGTTTCCGGGGTCAGTCCGATAACGTAGCGGTTATTGAAGCTGCGACAGAGTATGCTCAAACGCGTCAAGTTTCACCAGGAGTGCGATCGCAGGTAGATGCAATTCTAAAGAATGAGATTCAAGCACGAAACATTGAATTCGCGACCCTAGTGGGTAACGATAAAAAAATCATTGTTAATGCCAATGAAAATCGTGCAGGTGATACTTTTGACCCTAATGGTTTGGTCAGCGAGGTTTTGGCAAATCCAAGTCAGATCAAAACCAGTGAACTTATCCCATGGGAGGAGATCGAGGCCGAAAAACCGCCTTTACCAGAAGGAACATCTCCGGAAGATAAGGCTCTTGTTCGTTACACAGTAACGCCAGTAACTAGCAGTGGTGGTCAAGTGGTTGGTGTCTTGGTTTCTGGTGACCTTGTGCTTGAAGGCAAAGTCGCCATTCCGACTGAAACAGTTAAAGCCTTTGACTCTGGTTACAGTGCGGTCTATCACATTAATGATGATGGGTCTTTTAATTTCTCTACTGCTGCATCAGAAACGCTTGAAGGTGCAGGTAATGGAGCAGCGGGACAATTAGTAATTCACACCAGTATCGATGAAGCAGAGGCTCTAGCTCTCCCAACGACTGAGTTGCTAGAGGATGCCACCGCTGCTAATGGAGAAATCGTTACGTCAAGAAAAGAAGTTGCGGGACAAAGCTATACCCTTGCAGCGGTTAGTCTCAAGAATAATGCAGGTCAACCTGTGGCTATTTTGGTACGAGGAACTCCGGTTGAAAACTTAAATGCTCTGCTCCGGAGTAGTTTATTGCTCCAAGTCGGTGTGGGTGTCGTGGCAATCACGATGTCGGCAGTATTGGCAGGCTTGTTAGGACGAGCTATCAGTAAGCCGATTCAGGATTTGCAGAAAGCAGCTCAAGATTTCGGTCAAGGGGACTTGAGTGCTCGTGCAGAAGCGGAGACACGGGATGAGATTGGTCTCTTGGCAGAAACGTTTAACGAGATGGCAGAAGATATTCTTACTTCTACTGAGGCGATCGCCCGTCAATCAGAAGCCAACGAACGAGAGGCAATCTTCCAACGGAAAGAGCGTGAGCGACTACAACAGGGGGTAATTCGCTTACTCCTACGCATTGAAGAAGCCCGCCGTGGTGACCTCAGAGTACAAGCCCTTGTGGACGAAGGGGAAGTCGGTTCGATTGCAGACGCATTTAACGCCACGATGCGAAGTCTGCAAGACCTGGTTGCACAGGTACAAAGTTCTGCGAACCAAGTGCATGACTCCGCTATCAGCAACACAGGTTTAATTACCCAGCTCTCAGATGAAGCACGACTCCAAGAGCAATCGATTCAGTCGGCGGAAAAATCGGTTCAGGGTATTGCCCAATCGATTCAATCCGTTGCGAAATCTGCCCAAGTCGCGGCGAAAATTGCCCGCACCTCCCGTCTCGCTGCACAACAGGGTCAACAAACCATGGACGAAACGGTATCTAACATTGATACGATTCGAACCTCGGTAGCAGACACCTCCAAAAAAGCAAAACGCTTGGCTGAGTCTTCCCAAGAGATTTCGAAGATTGTCAACATCATTTCTGACATCTCCGAGAAAACGAACCTCCTGGCATTTAACGCCTCCATTGAGGCAACACGTGCGGGTGAAAATGGTCAAGGTTTCCGAGTGGTTGCGGATGAGGTCCGACGTCTGGCAGAGCAGGTTACAAGTTCTGCCCAAGAGATTGAGCAACTGATTGGTGGTATTCAGGAAGAGACGGTGGAAATGATGAAAATGATGGAAGACAGTACATCACAGGTTGTCACCGGAACAGAACTGGTACGGAAAACGAAAACCACGCTCCAAAATGTGGCACGCATTAGTGAAGAGATCGACAAAGTATTGAACTCCATCTCGAAAGCAACGGTCTCCCAGCGGGAAGCATCTAAGAAGGTGACGCAAACGATGAAGTCTGTCGCAACGGTAGCGCAAAAAACAGCGACCCAATCCGAGACGATGTCCGAGCAGCTCGGCTCACTCTCAGAGGTGGCGATCGCCCTCCAGGAATCATCGTCGAAGTTTAAAGTTAACTAATTCTTTCGTTCATCCTCATCCTCTAGACTCTATCGGGATCTAATTTCCATCATGTTGGACGCAGCCAGTTTAAAAGCGATCGCCCTCGAAACCCGTCACTGCTTCTTACTTGAAGATGCGCCGGATTTCATCAATCTTTTTAACGACAGCGCCGCGCAGTTGCGAGAAGAATTACAGCAGCCCACAGGCGCTGATACGAGTGCTTTATATAAAAATCTCGTTCGTGCCGCCCATTCCATTAAAGGTGGTGCAGGCCTAGCAGAGCTGTCATTGCTCAATCGACTCGCCCACAAAATGGAAGACCTGTTGGAATTGATGGCGGAGGGGCGTATCCAAGACCAATTCACGGGCATTGAGCTGGTGAGTTTGGCGATGGAAGAAGTGCAAAGTTGCATTGATCTGGCGTCTACGGATGATAATAATCCAGGTGAATCTGCGGGGGCTCCTGAACTCATTCAGGCTCTCGCAGAATTTTTAGAGACAGCCGACGCCAAAACCCAGCCCAGCTCCGAGTCTGCCAATAATTCTGCGACACCCAGTAAATTTGTCGCAACGGCTCTCAGTGTCGATCTCGAAGCCTGTGTCAAACGAATGGCCGATTCTCTCGAGACGGACGCCACTCCGCATCGTCTCAGTTCTCATTTCCAAACCTTAACGGAGGAATGTCAGCTGCTTGGGGAAGCACTGAGTTTACCGTGGCTCCAAAATATTGCCGTCATGATTAATCAGGTACAACAACATCCGGCAGTACCTCTCAAAAAGTTAGCGGAGTTGGCGATCGCCGAAATCCGTAATCTCAGCAACTCCTATCTCAAAAACCCCGATCACACTGACCCTTCTCCAGATTTTCAAGACTTTGTACGCCAATATCAAACGGCCAAAGCACCAGCGCCTCAACCGATTGCCCAGCAACCAGAACCCTCAACTCTTACTCCAGTAGCGGCAACAGCGACAGCCACCCAAATCCCAGCAAAAGTTTCTGCAAAAACAACCTTCTCCCCCCAAAAAACATCCACTGTCCAAGTGCGGATGCCTATTGACCAGCTCAACCGTATGGGTAACGCGGTCGGAGAACTTTTTATCGGGTATGAGCAATTATCGCGACACCACCAACAACTCCAACAGGCGAGTCGTAATCTCAAACAAAGAACACTACAACTCAATCCAATTCACGATGAAGTAACCACCCTCTACGATAAATTGGCCAGTGCGACACCGGGCGAAACGCTCACCCCAAACAACGCAGTCAGTCGTGGTAACGCCAATGAGTTTGATAGTCTGCATTTCGACCAATATACCCAAGCTCACTCCAACCTCCAGCAATTCCAGGAGTTGATGGTACAGGTACAAGAAATCCGAGAAGATATCGAGTTGATCCGTTGGGAGTTTCAAAATTCCCTGGACAGTATGCGGCAACAGTTAGAGTATCTCAACCAAGATCTCACCCAATCCCGCTTAATCCCTTTCGGTAAATTGGCAAGGCGCTTTATCTCTTCCCTCGAAACCTTGAGTAAACGCTATCCCCAATCTGCGCAACTTCAAATTATTGGCGAACAAGTGCTCATTGACCAAGCGATCCTTGAGCAGTTACGAACTCCATTAACTCATCTCATTCGTAATGCGTTTGACCATGGCATCGAAGCGGCTGTCCAACGTCGCCAAGTAGGTAAGCCTGATGTTGGCACCATTACCGTCTCTGCAAAATTGCAGGGAAATATGGTGGAAGTAGAAGTTAGTGATGATGGTAAAGGCATTGATATCGAAAGGGTTTGGCAAAAAGCACTGGATCTAGGTCTCTATACCGTTGAAGATCGCGATCACCTTAGTGATGGGCAAATTTTAGACCTGATTTTTTCTCCGGGTTTCTCAACTCGCCAAGAAGTAACAGACCTCTCTGGACGAGGCATGGGATTAGATATTGTGCGCCTTGAGCTAGGGCAACTCAGTGGCACTGTCTTGGTAAACCAACAACCTCAACAGGGGACGAAATTTGTTATTCGGATTCCGCTCAGTTTCAATATTTTGCCGCTATTACTCTGCCGATGTCAGCAGCAAATCATCGCTTTACCATCGGTAAATGTGCAAGCCATTATTTCCCTCGCGGATAAAGATTCGACCCAAGCTCCTCCTGAATTTTTAAACTGGCAAGGTCAAAATCTAAAACTCCATGCCCTTGATCAGCTTTTGCCCTACACTCAGTCTTCTATTTTTCTCCCCTCTGAAAGACGTCCTCAACCAGTTATCGGTGTGGTTGTCCGGCAGGATGAAAACTCGATGGCGATCGCTGTTGATGAGATTATTGGAGAGCGGGAATTAGTATTAAAAGCTTTGAATCAAACGGTAGCCTATCCCTCCTATGTGGCAGGTTGTACAGTCCTAGGTTCCGGGGAAGTGGTTCCGGTACTTGTGCCCGATGCCTTTGATGAATTGCTTGAGCACCAGCAGACTCAGCCCGTTGCTCCAGCTATTACAGAAACTTCAGCTCAGCGAGATTTACGTCAACCGTCGATCTTAGTGATTGATGACTCTGTCGCAGTGCGTCGTACTCTCGATAAAATGCTCACTCAATGTGGCTACCAAGTGCATCAATGTCGTGATGGCAAAGAGGCATGGAATTTCCTTAACCGTTCTAACCAAGTCTTCGATCTGGCGATTTGTGACCTTGAGATGCCGGGCTACGATGGCTTTACGCTTTTACAAATGGTACGAGGACAACAGCAATGGAATGATTTGCCTTTCGTCATGCTCACCTCTCGTGACAATGATCTACACCGCCAAAAAGCGAAAAAACTCGGCGCTAATAATTATTTCACCAAGCCATTCCAACCGATCCAATTCCTTGAGGCAATCTCTGCCTACGTCAGCTAACTCAATCGGAACGCAAAAGATACACGCGAAAAACCAAAAACTAAACAGCGGAAATTTTGATTTTGGCGATCGCCTGTTCAACTTGTTGGCGGAGGGTGAGGTTACAAGGATCAGCGAGCATCGCCTTACGAAAATAGGTATGGGCTTGGGATTGTTTGCCTTTACGGAGCAATAGCGATCCCCATGATAAATAAATGATGCCTTGCCATTGGCGCACTTCCACGTCATCGGGCAATCGTTGGGCTAAACCTTCAGTTAAGGCGATCGCCCGGGCGAATTTCTCTTTACGCAAACAAGTCTGGAGTGATTGATAGGTTTGCCACTTCAGTCGATGTTCTAATGCTGACAGTTCGTAGGGGGCACTCACCCGAAGCGGCTCCGCTTTCTCTTCATCAAATGCCGCACTCGGCAATGTCCGCATCAACTCTCGATACGCACGATTTATCTCAATAAATTTTTCTTGAGCCTGGCGATCGCCTGCATTCACATCCGGATGAAACCGTCGCGCCAAACGCCGATAAGACGACTTAATCGTTGCAAGTTCAGCATCAACCCGTAACCCTAAAATTTCATAGCAATGGAGAAGATTCATAAACTGTCGATAAGCGGCCTTGCCCTAAGAATACAGCAAAAAAAACGCTGCCGCCCTAATCTCAAGGAGCAATCTATATCACATATTTTTTGTGCTCTAAATCACAAAAATATGATGATCTGCGTCGCGATCCCGACGACTTACAGACCTTAATATTAAGTTACGAATTAATATTGCAAGTGCTTATAATCGCCGAGATGGAATCTCCCCTTAAGCTTTTACCTGGATCAGTCGCAAGCATTTTAGCGGAAGTCGGTAGGTCAAAATGTCTCACGGAAGCGGATCGATATGGCCTAATGGCAGCAGTATTTGACGAAACACTTTCAGAAGACGAACGACGAGCAATTAATCGCATTCTCTACAGCGTAGTGCGTGGACGTATTCGGGTCGCTGAACCAGATTAACTCATCGATTTTATGCACTCATTTAATGTCTATACACATCTATCGACATTAAATTAAGTCTTGGTCACACACAGATAGAAACCCTCTAAACAACTGAGCAAAAGCAGTTATATTCATTGCTGTAGATCATTGCTTCGATAAAACCATTGATTAATATTTCGGTTAAGCTTTTCGCCATTTACCAAGAAACCTATCAGCAGGAACAGTTGACTTTGCAGCTCGACGATCAGGCAACGGTGGGGACTTTGGCAGATAAGATTTTTAATGCACACCCCGAATTAGAACAGTGGCGCAGTGTCACTCGGTATGGGGTCAATATGGAATTTGTTGATGAAAATACGACGCTTCAAGATGGCGATGAGGTGGTCTTGATTCCGCCTGTTAGTGGTGGTTAATCAATATTCGGAATAACTATCCCGAAATTTTCAGATGCTCCTCAGCGAAATCCGGTGTATTTCTGCAAAGATGATCAGCAGTGGAGCGAGCAAAGGCTAGCAAATGACGGATTTGGTTTTAGTTGGTGGTGGTCATAGTCATGCGATCGCCCTGCGGATGTGGGCAATGAATCCGTTGCCAGATGTGCACCTCACGCTGATTAGTAATGTCACCTACACGCCTTATTCGGGAATGCTACCTGGATATGTCGCGGGTTTTTACGATTACGAAGAAACCCATATCGATCTGCGTCGCCTCGCCTATTTTGCAAAGGCTGATTTTTTGCGAGATGAAGTTGTCGGACTAGATTTAGAGAAAAAACAGGTTATTTGTCGAGATAGACCACCAGTCAGATTTGACCATTTATCGTTGGATATTGGCAGTACGCCCAGCATGGGGAAGATCTCTGGTGCCAAAGAATATGCAATTCCAGCAAAACCGGTGCCAGAATTTCTGTCAGCTTGGCAAGTCATTCTCGATAACGCCTCCAAACATCCGACCCAAAAACAAGAAATCATCATTGTTGGTGGTGGTGCAGGTGGCACAGAGTTAGCATTCAATATTCACCATGCTTTAACCCAAAAGTTAGCATCGCCAGATTTACTATCTTTGCAGCTTGTCCATCGTGGCCCTGAATTGGTTAACGGCAATGGTAATCCTTGGGTCAGCCAACTCACTGAAAAGTTATTGCGAGAGCGCGGCGTCAATATTCATCTCAATCAAAACGTTGCGCAGGTTTCAAAAAATGGGTTGCAATGCCAGTCTGGTTTAAAGCTGACAGGACAAGTCATTTGGGTCACTCAGGCTTCGGCTCCCGCATGGATTAAACAAAGTGGAATTCAAGCAGATACTCATGGTTTTGTGGTGATTGATGAAACCTTGCGATCGCCCTCCCATCCTTTTGTGTTTGCGACGGGTGATATTGCCTCAATGCAGGATCATCCTCGACCAAAAGCAGGGGTGTTTGCGGTGCGGCAAGGAAAACCGCTTTTTCAGAATTGGCAACGTACTTTTACAGGCGATGACCTCATTCACTACAAACCCCAAAAACGTTATTTAGCGCTTATTGGCACTGGGGATAAACAGGCGATCGCCACACGCGGGAAATTGGGTTGGCGCGCAAAATGGTTATGGGATTGGAAGGACAAAATTGATCGGAAATTTATGGATCAGTTTACCGATTTGCCTGAAATGAAACCGATGATGACAATGGCTGAGCCCAAACCCAAAATGTATTGTGCAGGCTGTGGCGCGAAAGTCGGCAAAGATATTTTATCGGCAGCTTTGGCAGATCTCGAAATCTCTGAAACAGATGGAGTGATTGTTGGACTCGATCAACCGGATGACGCGGCAGTGATTCAAGTGCCAAACGACAAACTTTTGGTGCAAACGGTCGATTATTTTCCGAGCTTAATTAATGACCCCTATCTCCTCGGTCAAATCGTGACGCAGCATTGCCTGAGTGATCTTTATACGATGGGTGCGATGCCCCATAGTGTGTTGGTTTTGGCGAGTATTCCCCACGGTAAGGCCAGAGTGCAACAAGGGCTTCTCTCACAAATGTTAGCTGGGGTAACAAAGGTTTTACGAGAGGAAAATATCGCGCTAATTGGTGGTCATACCAACGAATCAGACAAGTTAGGTTTGGGATTAACTTGCAACGGTTTTATTGAGCGCGATGATATTTGGCGCAAGGGTAAAGTCAAAGCTGGACAAGCACTTATCCTGACAAAGCCACTGGGAACAGGCACTCTATTCGCTGCCGAAATGCAACAAGCTGCAAAAGGAAAATGGATCAATGGGGCGATCGCCTCAATGGTGCAATCAAATCGAAAGGCTGCTGAAATTCTACGCAACCATAGTGCAACAGCTTGCACAGATATCACAGGATTTGGGTTGGCGGGGCATCTCCTTGAAATGCTTCAAACATCGGGTCTTTCAGCAGAATTATATTTAGACCAATTACCGATTCTCGATGGGGCTTTAGAAAGTATTGCCCAAGATTTTACGAGCTCCCTCGCACCACAAAATCACACAGCAGAACAATTTATTCATAGCGAGATAAAATCACGGGCTAAGCCTAAATATGAACTCATATTTGACCCACAGACATCGGGGGGATTACTAGCCAGTATCGATGAGGAACAAAGAGAAAACTGCATCAAAGCCCTCCGCCAAAATCATTATTTAGCCAGTGCTCAAATTGGAAAGATTTTTACGGCAGAGTATCCATCAATTATTCGAATTTCAAATTTAGGAGAAATAAACTCATGATTAGAGCCACAAAAGTAGGTGATGCGATCGCCATTACAGAGTTAGCGGCAGCAAACCATTTTGAACCTGACGAAATTGAATTAGTCCAAGGCACTTTAGAGAGTTATCTGAAGGGAGAAAGTGAGGAGCTATGGTTCTCGGCATTTAGCCCCAATGATGATTTAGTGGGAGTTCTCTATTGCACTCCCGAACCGATGACGCGAGGAACATGGAATATTTTGATGATTCTTGTTCACCCCGGGCAGCATCGACAGGGTTATGGCAAAGCATTGATGAGCCATGTTGAAACCACTTTATTAGAACGAAATACGCGTCTAATTATCGTTGAAACATCCAGTCTCGATGATTTTGCAAATGCCCGAGCCTTCTATCCCAAATGTGGCTACACAGAAACAGCAAGAATCCCGGATTTTTATGAAGCTGGCAGCGACAAAATTATTTTCCGCAAAGATTTAGCAGCTTAAAAGCACGACACTTTGCCACCTTAGATCAGTCACATTTCCCAAAAAATGGCAGAAATTGAAGGATTTGTCCCAATCTACAAAAAATTCGGATTAAAGTCTTGACATTATATTTTTTATCGGTTAGATTGTTTAACTGTGAGTCGTAAGCGAAAAGCCTATGCTCAGTCCGCAAGCCCCCATCGTCTAGTGGCCTAGGACACCTCCCTTTCACGGAGGCGACAGGGATTCGAATTCCCTTGGGGGTACTTCTAAAAAGAGCTTCAGATTAGTCTGGAGCTCTTTTTGTATTTTAAGGAAGATTACGATGACCGCTGTGTTTACGGAAGCAACTAGACAGGCAATGCGGCGATCGCTCCTGAGCTGGTATGGGCAAGCAGGTCGGACATTACCTTGGCGCAATGAACCAAATATCTATCGGGTTTGGATTTCGGAGATTATGCTCCAGCAGACTCAGGTGAAAACCGTCATTTCTTACTATGAGCGTTGGCTGAAAGCTTTTCCAACCGTGCAGAATTTAGCGCAAGCGGATCAACAAACAGTGCTCAAGCTTTGGGAAGGGTTGGGGTATTATGCGCGGGCCAGAAATTTACACTATGCAGCACAACAGGTCGTGACGGAATTTGGTGGTCAATTCCCGGAGGATTTGGAGGCAATTTTGCAGCTAAAGGGAGTTGGGCGCACAACGGCGGGAGGTATTCTCAGTTCTGCTCGAAATTTGCCGTTATCTATTCTCGATGGCAATGTGAAACGAGTGTTATCACGTTTAATGGCACTTGATCGACCACCCGCAAAAGCGTTAAAGGAACTTTGGCAACTCTCTGATCAGCTGCTCGACATCGAAAATCCGAGGGATTTCAATCAAGCTTTGATGGATTTGGGGGCAACGCTCTGCAAACAAAAGAATCCGAGCTGTGATATTTGTCCATGGCAAAGTAACTGTCAAGCCTATCAACAGGGCACTCCAACAGATTTCCCACGTAAAGCGCCAAAGAAAAAAATCCCAACAAAAAAATTAGTCGCGGCGATCGCCTTCAATACACAAAACAAAGTATTTATTCAACAGCGTCCAGTAACGGGATTACTCGGTGGCTTATGGGAATTTCCTAATATCGAAGGTGAACTCAAACCCTTGCTCGATGAGCTATTTCCGAATGCAGTTTATCAACAATCTTTAGAAACTGTTTTCCATGCCTATACCCACTTTAAGATTGAGCTAACACCAAAAATCCATACCGTAAAAAATTCAGAGGGCAATCATTGGGTAAAAATATCGGACTTAGATCAATATCCTTTCTCAAAAGCACATCTCAAGATTATTGAACAATTACGCAAGATCAATGGGTAGTCAAAAGCTATTTTCTTCTTGCAAATCACTCTTCAGCTACAAAAGATTGAGTAATCTCTATCAATTTTTATTGCACTAACGGCTAACTCCCATCACTCATGAATCCATCCATCACTATTCTTTTTTATCCAGAGATGCCGGAGCCAAGTTCTGTCGCCTATAAACTTTGCAGTCACCTTGGCTACCGTATTTCAAATAATCCGACTCAGCCTTTTGATGTGGCTTTTAAATATTTTGATGCCACTTTTTTTAGTGCAGATTTGATGGAGATTCTCGATGATATCAAAACGGAAGTTATCAATATTAAAAGTCTGGATATTAGCAAACAAAAAATCAGTGAAGTGTTCGAGGCTGTCTTTGGCTACCCAATTCTCATCAATCCTCTTTCTGAGGCAGGATTAGCTTTCAAAAAATCTAATATTAATAGCTTGAGTGATGGTGAAGTTATTGAGTTGCCTATCACAGAAGAAAACTTTGATGAATATTCGATTTATCAGAAATTTATTGATACACAAACAGAGGGTCAATATGTTGATATTCATATGCCAATCTATGATGGCTTAATGCCTTTGGCTATCATAGATTCTCGTCCTCAGAAACAACCTAGTCCAACGAATTATTCTTCAATCGAGATTCAAAATGTCTCATCTGTTTTTTCTGAGATAGAGGTCGAACAGTTAAAATTATTTGCTCAGAAATTAAGTTTAGATTATGGTGAATTCGACATTTTGCGAGATCGCCACGATGGAAAAATCTATGTCGTCGATGTGAATAATACGCCTTGCGAATTTCCTCAGGGATTAACGGCAGATCAACAAGAATTTCTTCTCGAAAAATTGAGTGATACTTTCGTGCCACTAATCGCCAAACGACTTTAAGGTGATCGCCCTTCAGACAAGAGACCCTCTTGAAATCAAGAGAGCCCCCTCAGAAAAAATATTATTTTCTCTCTCTAGCTGGCGATCGCCTTAGGCGTTTCCTGTTGCAATAGCTCACGGTTTTCCATTTGCTCTTGATAGTTAGCGAGCTGTTGTTCAATTTCTGCCTTTACGATTTCTCGATATTCAAGGAAATGCTCAATTTGGGCACAAACCGTGAGATAGCTAGGGATACCACGGCGGTTGTGGATAAACATTTGCACGAGATAAGACCAGAAGCTATATCTTGTTTTTCTAACCACACCTTGTCGCCAACAAATAATCGCTAGGGCACGAAGCATGGCAAATTCAAAGGGCTTTTTCGCTTTTGTCTTACGCTTTTTGGGATACTTATGGCAAGGTGCTTCACCCAAAATCCGATAGTGCTGATAGGTACGATCCAAGTATTTTTGTGGATCATAGAGCGCATAGAATCCTCGGACAAATTCTTCCGCAATCTCCTCTACAGGACGAGTCGGAATAAAATTCATCAGTGTTGTTTGGTTAATATCGCCAGAGCCAGAATCTTCTAAAAGACGTTCTTCTTTTTTCAAGCGATGCCACAAACCAGTGTCGGGTAGCACCTGCAACATACTAAAAATGGCAGTTGGAATAGTACTTTGCTGAACAAATTCCACTACGCGATCGCCCGCACCTTTCTTTTCCCCATCAAAACCAACAATAAAACCAGCCATTACCCGTAGGCCAGAGCTAATAATTTTGTTGACCGACTCACTCAATGGATCGCGAGTATTTTGGTACTTTTTAGTGACTTCGAGGCTGTCTTCATCTGGGGTTTCAATACCCAAAAAGACCGTACCAAAATTACAGGCCGTCATCATATCCATTAACTCTTGGTCATTGGCCAGGTCAACAGAGGCCTCTGTACCAAAGGAGAAAGGATAACCCTTCTCTTCGATCCATGGCTGAAGCTCTTTCAATAAAAGCTTCACGTTCCGCTTGTTGCCGATGAAATTATCATCCACCAAGAAAATAGTGCGTCGCCATCCGAGATCGTACAGGCATTCTAATTCGGCAATCAATTGCTGAGGAGTCTTTGTGCGTGGCTTGCGACCATAGAGAACAATAATGTCGCAGAACTCACATTGGTAAGGACAACCCCGCGAAAATTGCACTGACATCTCGGAGTATGCATCTAGCTCTAGAAGGTCATATCGAGGAATAGGTGTGGTTGAGACGTCCGGTTTTTCTGTGGCGCGATAGATGCCGGACTCTTCACCTTTCTCTATGGACTCAATGAACATAGGGATTGTAATTTCCCCTTCATCCAAGATGAGGTAATCAACTTCGCCTCTTAATTCCTTGGAAAAAGCAGTAGCGTAAGGCCCTCCAATTGCGACCTTCAAACCTCGTTTTCGTGCTTCTGCAATCTGATCTGCAATGTCATATTTTTGAACAATCATCCCCGACATAATAACAATGTCAGCCCATTCCCATTCGGCTTCTGTCACAGGTCGAATATTGCGATCTACCAGTTTAAATTCCCAATCTTGGGGCAAAATAGCCGCGACAGTAATCAGACCCAAAGGAGGAAGCAATGCCTTGCGTCCAATTAATTCGATCGCTTTTTCAAAAGACCAAAAGCTTTTTGGAAAAACGGGATAAATCAGTAAAGCGCGCATGTTATCTCCCTTTTGAGAACGGATCTTGTTCAAAAAAATTTTTATTTAATCAGTCTTAGCATAGTTCTTCTTCTCCAAGCTTGACATCGAAGGATGATTTATACGAGGCAGCGGGATGACGATTAAGGGGCGATCGCCTGCCATTGATTCAAGTTTTTTTGCATCTTAATTCTTCCTGGAAGAACAGCTCATAAGACAACCTTTGCTATCGTCATAACGCGTTATATTTAGCTGGCGATCGCCTTAATGTCTTCATTATTGGTTGAGATCGTCGTTTCTAATTTATTTTGTAGTGTTTGATATTCTCGGAGTTGCTTTTCAATTTGCTCTCTCACCTCGGAACGGTAGTCAAGAAAATGTTCCATGTATGCACAAACCGTAAGGTAGCTGATGACACCGCCGGGATTATGGCGAATCATACTGAATAAATAACCCCAGAATTTCACACGGGTTTTATAAACCAACCCCTGCTGAAACATGATGATGCACAACGCTTTCAACGCTCTCCAATCAAAAGGTTTCTTTACCTTAAATTCTTTTTTGGGATAGTTGGCCTCGCCGAGGATACGGTAGCAACGGTAAGTCCGATCTAAAAAAGCAATGGGGTCATACAAATCCCAAAACCCTTGAATGTATTCTTCGGCAATTTCTTCAACGGGACGGGTCGGGACAAAATTCATTAGGGTCGTTTGATTAATGTCAGCGGATTGACCTAATAAACGTTCTTCTTTTTCTAAGCGATGCCACAAGGCTGTATCTGGCAAAGCTTGCAACATACTAAATAGAGCAAGGGGAATATTAGTTTTCTCTACAAATCGGACAATGCGATCGCCAGAGCCTTTTTTCTCACCATCAAAGCCGATAATAAAGCCCGCCATTACCCGAATCCCAGAGGCAATAATTCGATCTACTGAGTCGCTAAGAGTATCGCGCGTATTTTGGAACTTTTTAGTGACCTTGAGGCTCTCTTCGTCTGGCGTTTCAATGCCGAGGAAAACCGACCCAAAATTACAAGCGACCATCAAATCCATCAGCTCTTGATCCTGAGCCAAATCGACAGAGGCTTCGGTATTAAAGGAAAATGGATAACCTTTTTTCGCCATCCAAGGCTGTAATTCTTTTAATAAGAGTTTGACATTACGCTTATTGCCGATGAAATTATCATCCACCATAAACACGGTTTCGCGCCAACCCAAGTCATAGAGATATTCCAGCTCGGCAATCAGTTGCTGCGGTGTTTTCGTTCGTGGCTTACGCCCATAAAGCACGATAATGTCGCAAAACTCGCATTGGAATGGACAGCCCCGCGAAAACTGCACAGACATCATGGCATAGGCTTTGAGATCGAGCAGGTCATATCGCGGAATTGGCGTTGTTGTCACATCAGGTTTCACGCCACCGCTCCGAAAAACGCCGGATTCTTCTCCTTTGGCGATCGCCTCGACGAATAAAGGAATCGTAATTTCTCCTTCATCCAGCACCATATAATCAGCGCCCACTTCCTGGCATTCATGGGGCAAAGATGTCGCATAGGGGCCACCGACAGCAACTTTCTTGCCTCTCGACTTCGCTTCTTTAATCAGTCCCAACAAATTGGCGCGATGGACGATCATGCCTGAAAAGATCACGATCTCTGCCCAATCCCAATCTGCATCATTTACATCACGCACATTGCAGTCAACCAGCCTTAATTCCCAATCCTGCGGCAAAATTGCAGCCACAGTAATCAACCCCAATGGTGGAATAAATGTTTTTCGTCCGATGAGGTGAATCGTTTTTTCAAAGGACCAAAAACTTTTATGGAACTCCGGATAAACCAATAATGCTTTCATAACAGCCTTCTATGAAGGGACGTGATGACTTCTTGATGGAAATTGTAGTAGCCACCATTTTATGACTCATGTATCAGACGTTAGAAATATATGATCACCGACTTCACCACCAACATGAATAAGGCATCCCCTAACCAAACAATAAATACAAGGCCATTTCCTCAGCCAAAGCCGCTCTCCATAAATGTTTCAGCGTTTTCGATATATTTACAGAATAGCTACTCAGAATGGGGATTATGGCGATCACCCTATAGCCAAAGCCAATAGATCTTAAGCATTCCTTAACAACAACACACTGGACTCTCTCCTATTAGAGACGACGATAACGCATCCCTGGTAATTGACTAATCAGACCTTCCAGCTCCCATTCCAATAATGTGGCAGACACCCGATCAGCCTTCAATCCTGACTGCACCACAATCAGATCAAAAGGCGTTGCCTCAGGAGAAATCGCGTGCCAAAGCGGCAATAAATCTCGCGGAATTTGGGTGAAGTCTAGCTTTTGAGGAATAGGTTCCGGTTCTGGTTCTGAGACTGGTTCTGGAATCACATCTGTTGGCAGTAGAGATAATTGCGGGGACACTTCGTCTAAATGGGGCAGACTCCCTAAATCCTCTAATAAACGCTTTTCATTGAGGAGCATACTAGCCCCACGCCGAATCAAATCAAGACAGCCGCTTGCCTGTTGCTGCTCAGGGGAATTGGGCAGGGTATAAACATCACGATTAAACTCATTCGCATAACGAGCTGTAATCAACGAGCCTGATCGAGTTGGTGCTTCCATCACGAGAGTTGCACGAGATAGCCCAGCAATAATTCGATTACGAGCCGGAAAATTACTCCGATCAGGTTTTGTCCCAGCCGGATATTCGCTCAAAATTAAACCTTTCGCATTAATCTCTTCATAGAGCTGACGATGATTAGCGGGATACACAACGTCAACCCCTGTTCCCAGCACCGCAATAGTACGCCCAGGCACTTTCAGACAGGCGTTATGGGCAATCCCATCAATACCTTTTGCCATACCAGAAACGATGGTAAAACCAGCTTGCGACAAAGCTTTACTCATTCTGGCTGTCCAACGCTTGCCATGCTCTGTTGGGTGACGGGTACCGACAATGGCGATCGCCGGAATCTTTCCTTGGTTTTCTAACGCATTTACTTGGCCGCGATAGTACAAGACTGGTGGGGGACTCGGAATTTCCAACAAAAGCTTCGGATAGTCTGGATCTGATGGCGTCCAAAATTGTGGATTCTTAGCAAGATGCTGCTCATATACCTGCTGTGGATTGACGGGCGATCGCCCAGCGACCACTTTATCCACCAGCTTCCCACCAAGACCTTCCACTTCCCCTAAAGCTAATCGCGGTGATCTCCATGCTGCTTCTAGAGATCCAAAATGCTGCCAAACTCGCTTCAATAAAACCGGCCCAATCCCTTTAATCTGCGACCACGCCACCCAGTAATAACGCTCCATTACCACCTATCAAAACCACAGCATCCATTTTACTGAAGACTGCCGCAAAGATTATTTGAGAATTAATTTCATTTAGCTGCTACAATGACGCCTGTATTCAAAAAATATAACATCATTCATTTTTGACTGATTCATATGAAAATCCGTTTTGCCACCCTCTGTGGTGCAGCAATTAGTGCTGCTCTATTCACAGTAGGTTGTACTCCTGAAACCCCTACCCCTTCTGAAAGTGATACGACAACCACCTCAGAAACAGAAAGCACAGATACTGATGCTGATGCCGACGCAGGCGAACTAAATCTCTATTCCTCTCGTCACTACGACAGTGATGCGGAATTATATGACAACTTTTCGCAAGCAACAGGTATTAAGATCAATTTAATCGAAGGTAAAGACGATGAATTGCTCGAACGTCTTAAAACTGAAGGAGAAAATAGTCCTGCTGATGTTTTAATCACCGTTGATATTGCGCGTCTGTGGCGAGCACAAAGTGAAGGCCTCCTACAAGAAACCGATTCTGAAGCTTTAATCAGTGCCATCCCAGAAAATCTGCGGAGCACGGACAATACTTGGTTCGGTCTCACTAAGCGGGCACGCATCATTGTCTACAACACCGAAGCTGTTGATGAAGCAGACCTCACCACCTATGAAGATCTCGCTGATCCGAAATGGGCAGGACGCTTCTGTGTGCGCAGTTCTAGCAATACCTACAATCAATCCCTCGTTGCATCGAAGATTGTCGAGCTTGGTGAAGAAGCCACTGAAGCTTGGGCAAAGGGTTTAGTTAGTAACTTTGCCCGTGAGCCCGAAGGTAATGACACGGCTCAAATTAAGGCGGTTGCAGCAGGTGAATGCGATCTTGCTTTGGTCAATAGCTACTATGTGGCACGCCTACGTAGCTCTGATGATCAAGAAAGCCAAGAAATTATTGCCAACATTGGCGCATTCTTCCCGAACCAAGAAGCTGGCGGTACTCACGTCAATATCAGTGGTGCTGGCATGATGGCCAATGCGCCTAACCCAGAGCAAGCTCAGGAATTCCTTGAGTTTATGGTGACCCCTGAAGCCCAAGAAATCTTTGCGAATAACAATAACGAATATCCGGTTATCGCTGAGATTGAGCCGAATGAAGTGGTAGCCCAGTTTGGTGATTGGCAGGCCTCTGACCTACCTCTCGAAAGCTTTGGTGAGAAAAATGCTGATGCCGTGAAGCTCATGGACCGAGCTGGCTGGAAGTAGGCGATCGCCCACCTTCTTGATTACAAGTTTCCTCAAGTGTGTTTTTGGATATCTTCTAAGTAAACTTAGATTTAGAAGGTATCTTTTTTCTTACTTATTTTCTGGCAGAGCTACATAGCTATGAGGTCAGGCGATCGCCTATTGAGCAGAAAGTAAAATAATTTCGCCGCGTTCAATTCTCTGAACAAGTTCCCGTAATGCTCTTCTTTCAGCAACGGTTAACGTGCGGGATTTCACCGTTTGAGTGAGAAAGGCTTCCATCTTGGGCGTAATAAGTTTTTCGGAGTAGATAGCGTCTAGAGCAGAGTTGATAGACATGACAGATGTGTATTTAACCTCGCAATTCCTGATTTCTTTTAGTCTATAGACAGTATCGGCTGAAACCTACCGTCAAATCAGTGATATTGACGCGATTAGCTCTTGTACGTAGTCCTAAGCTATTTGTGTGACCAAGCCCTTAGGCAAATGCTTTCGATCAAGCGAAGATGTGATTTACGTCAGCGATCGCCTGAAATCCTCACTAGAAGGAAGATATCATTACATGACCAATGCACCAATTTTCAAGCGTCAAAGCACTATATATTTTTTCAATAAATCCTAAACAGCTTTCTTAAAGTGTTGGTGAAGACTCATAAAATCGAACGATATAGATCGAATTCACTCCAATTACTGAGAGATAAGGTGTCAATTTTTGGCGATCGCCTACCCAGCAAAAACTGACAGACATTAAGAAACCAAGTCTGTAAGAAACAATATTTTTCGTAATATTTCAACGTAAAAAAACTTAATGCCGTTCACAAAAGAAAACCGTTATTCTTTGATTCTAGGCACTTTCGGGCCGTTAATCTTTTTTAACAATTTTTTACTGTTTTTCGTCCCATTATCTATTAAGCAAATAAGGTATTTATTTCTATGGTCGCTAACCTAGCAACAATGTTAAGAGAGGGAACCAAGACTTCCCACACAATGGCCGAGAACGTTGGCTTCGTGAAGTGCTTTCTCAAAGGCGTGGTCGAGAAAAAGTCCTACCGCAAGCTCGTGACGGATCTTTATTTTGTTTACTCCGCGATGGAAGAAGAGATGGAGCGTCTCAAGGATCACCCCATCGTGTCTAAGATTTATTTCTCCGAGCTCAACCGTAAAGAGAGTCTCGCGACAGATCTACAGTTTTACTACGGTGCAAACTGGGAATCTCAAATCAAAATCACCCCCTCTGGTCAGGCATACGTTGACCGTATCCACCAAGTTGCACAGGAAGCGCCTGAGCTACTCGTTAGCCATTCCTACACTCGTTACCTCGGCGATCTTTCTGGTGGTCAAATCCTCAAGAAAATTGCTCAGAACGCAATGAACCTCGACGGCGACGGTACTGCTTTCTATGAGTTTGACGCTATCGATGATGAGAAAGCGTTTAAGGATATGTATCGCGCAGCAATGAACGATCTTGATGTCTCTCAAGAGATGGCTGATCAGATTGTTGATGAAGCGAATGATGCTTTCGGTATGAACATGAAGATGTTCCAAGAGCTAGAAGGTAACCTCGTTAAGGCGATCGGCACCATGCTCTTTAACACTTTGACTCGCCGTCGTGCGAAAGGCAGCACTTCAATGTCCACTGCTAGCAACTAGATTTTTGAGCAGCACGATTCATTAATTTTAAGTTTCGTCTAAAACCTCAAATTACCGAATTCCCTAATCTGAAAATAGATTGGGGATTTTTTTGTTGGGAAGGAAGATCTTTTAGGGACGGACATCTGCGGCAGAAAGGCCATCACTCTGAAAGCCGAAATACCATAGGGCGATCGCCGCCTCCGTTTGGGTCACTGTTTTCTTGGGTTGAAAGAGAGTTGTATACCCAAATACTCGGCGGGTATTAGCTTGGTCACCATTCTGAAAATCGATATATAGAGCTTGGAGTGCACGGGAGTCAATTTCAGTAGCATCCTGAAATCCCCATGTTTCAGCAATTTGCTCTAGGGTCGTTTCAGGCAAAGCTTTACGGCGATCGAGAGGGACTTTCCAGGAAATTAGAGTTTCGCGCGTTAATGGGGCATCAGGGCGAAAGGTGGTGGGGTTAGCGTCGCTGGTGAGAGTCGAGGGTAATAATCCAGCTTCGGCTAGTCCTTGGATCATGCCAAAATCTGGATCGCTACTCGGGAGGTCTTGAAATACGGCTTGGTTGGTATCCGTTGCGAGACGAATTTGTTGGTTGGGGCGATCGCCGTAGATAGCGTTATGGGCTTTAAATAACCACCGGGCAAACTGTCGACGGCTAATAGTTAGACTGCCTTGAAACTCTGAATCCTCGAAAACATCCAGCGCTATTAAGTCTTTAATTTGTTCTGGCGTTTTTTTTTCCGTCTCTGGTGTGGACGTGGGTTCAATTTCAGGTTCTACATTGTCTGGCTCAGCAATACTATCCAGAGGTTCCGCTGAATTCAGCTGGGGTTGCACATTGAGAATTTGGTAACTCAACACAAAAGTTGTGCCCACCACTGCCTGTTCAGAGTCCTCAGGTTCAGGAGCCGAATCGATCGGAATAGCAATGCTTAGCTCAATATTATTTTTGGTCGCCACCAGTTGCTGAAAATCATCCGTTGTAGGTGCCTTTGCGATAATATTCCAGCTTTCTGCGGCTAAGGTTTCTCTATAAAAATCTTCGAGCTGGGTTACATTGTCGGCGATCGCCCAAACCGTAGAATTCGGTTGAGACTGAATGAGCGTCGCTTCAGGATAGAGGGGAATCTCTGGCGGAAAACCTTCTGGCAAATCAGTACGGGATGAGCCATTACCTAGTACTGTCGGTTGTTGCGACAAACTTGGGTCTGGGGCAAAACTATCTTCCAGTGAGCCACCTTGATTACAGCCCCACAGGGCGATCGCCACCAGAGACAAACCACAATTCCGCCAAAAATACAGCAAACTAAATCCCCCGACTCTAATCGTTTGCCATGGTAACGTATTGAGTTTTCCGTTTAGATTTAAGCTTCTTATCTAAACTCAAGCCCCTGTACTCTCATCACTGGGAGGTGGCGTAATAACACGACTGGGCTGGAAAGCCGTAGTCGAAGAACTAGATGTAGCACTCGACGTGGAAGATGATGTTTGCAAAGACTCAAGCAGAGATTCAATATTCTCTAAAATTTCCGAGGAGCCAGCATCCACAGAATTATCGTTCAGGAAAGTTTTCACTTGCCCCAAAAGCTCACCTAGTTTGCCCTCGTTTAAAAATGTATTTAAGAGAGAAATTCCACTGGTCGAAAGCAATAATTTATTAATGTCATCAATGCCACTACCTTCGCCATTTGCACCACCACCTGGCATCGCAAAAATCTTGGCATCACCCAAAACACCTGGTTGAGGAGCCAATGCACGCATAATTTCGGGTAACTGTTCTGAAATTGTTGGCATGAGTAATTTGATTAATTCCGCCGTGCGATTCGCATTACTCAAGGCATTTTCCGCCTCGATAATGGCCTGTTTACCTTGGGCATCTGCAAGAGCTTTATAACGGTTTGCTTCAGCAAGAGTACGAATTGATTCTGCTTCTAACTCCGCTGCTTGGCGGGCAATTTCTGCTTGACGACGGCGACGAAATACATCAATTTCCACGACGTTTTGATCGGCAATTCGCTTTTGATTTGCATCCTTCTCCGCATCAATAATCGCCAAACGTTGTTCTCTTTCAGCTTGTTCAACGGCTTGGGCAGTGGAAACCGCTTCTTCTGCCTGCGTTCGTTCTGCTTCTGCAGCGAAACGTTCTTTTTCTTTATTCGCAATGGCGATCGCTGCCTCTTCTTTAGCGATTTGTGATTCTTGTTGGGCTTCGGCAACGGCAACCTGTGCCTTAAGTTGAGATGCATTAATCGTTTTCTGGCGGTTAATCTCCGCAATTTCAGCCTGCTGTTGTTGTTGAGTGCGGGCAACTTTGAGCGCCTTATTTTGTTCCTCTAGCTCAATATCAGCAGCAATTTGATTTTGTTGAATTGAGAGTTTTTGTTGAATTTTTTCTTCTTCGACAGCCTTCTCTTGAAGAATTTTATTTCGTTCAATTTTGGCTAATTCTTGATCCTGCGCTGCTTGAATTTCTTGAGCTTGTTGCGCCTTTAGAAATTCAATGGCTTTCGCTTGATCGAGTTTTGCCTCTTCTTTGGATTTCGCGAGCTTTAATGATTTTTGTTCAGCAGCAAGCTCTTGTTCTTCAATCTCGACCTTCGTATTTAGCTGTAGTTCGCGCTTTTGCTTCTGGATACTGAGTTCAACTTCAAGTTTTTGCTTAATCGATTTTTGAATCGTTTCAGTCCGTAGCCTCACCCCTTGGGCATCAAAGAAATTATTTTCGTCATAGGTATCACTTTCTTCAATTTCGGAGATCGCAATGTTATTAAGCGTTAGACCGACTTTTTTCAGATCCTGTTGGATCAAGTTCAGCACTTCGTCGGCAAAACCTAATTTATCGGAGTCAATCTCGGCAATGCTTTTGCGTTTTGCAGCTGCGCGGATAGCATCATCAGCACGTTTCTCTAGGGCATCTTTAATATCATCCTCAGAAATGCGGCCTTGTTTGGAGAGTCTAGCGGCCGAGACTAATACATCTTCTTCTTTGGCATTAATGCAGACATAGAATGTGACGCGCATATTGGCCCGGAGATAGTCCTGAGTTCTGACAGCGAGATTTCCGGTGCGCTCGACATCGATGGAAATCTCTCGGAGAGGCACACGGGTTAGTTCATGGAAACCGGGCAGAACAATACAACCACCGTTGAGAATGACAGTTTTCTTTTTCCGAATGACACCACCAGTGCGCACAAAGGCTTCGTTGTTTGGGGTGATGACATAGACGCGGGTATAAGCCCAGACACTCATCAGGAAGAGGACAATCAGAGTGACGATAATCCCCGGAAAAACGACCGCACCACCAAGGGGAATAAATGCAGGAGATGTAGGAGTTGTAGAATTCAAGCCCACTGTGGCGATCGCCGTTTCGCTGGTTTCTAGGCGCTGGGCAAAAAGGTCACTCTCGCGAATATCGTTTAATTCCGAATCGGTTAGCTCAGGCAGTGTCTGGAGAAACGTTAGCCAAAACTTCATGATCAATATCCTTGTATGCGGTCATATTTTCATTGTGCATTCATCGACCTCTGCCTTACGAAACCTCGCAATAATATTTACATCCTCCTCCATTAGAGATTTTTGAGCGATCGCCACTATTCCATAAACATGACGGGAAATCGGGGAAAGCTACACGAGAGTCCCCCCTCCTATGTACAATGGTCAGGTTATTCGCTGGTTATCAAGCGTCTAAATTTTTTTGAGTTTCGAGAGAGGAAAAGTAAGTTTTATGAACGTCGGCGATCGCATCCGTGTCACTACATCGGTAATTGTTTATAACCACCCCCAACACCGCAAAGAAGCGTTTGATCTAAAAGGTCTCGAAGGCGATATCGAAGCGGTTATCGGTCGCCCTATCACTGCAACTTTACCCGTGAAAGTTAGATTCGAGAAAAAGTACGCAGCACACCTAAGAGAAGACGAAATCGAAGTGATCTAACGAAGCATCACCACTTCAATTTTGAATACAAAAAAAGCGAGAGTTAGCTCTCGCTTTTTTGAGTGTATAGAGGCTGCAAGTCAGCTATTTGAGCTATGTTCCAACGGTCAAGCGGTAACGCAAACTAAGTAGCGTTAACCAAAGACTAGGATATTTTTCCTCGAGCCACTCTTGGGAATTGTCGAGAAATTGAGGCAGCCAGCCCATAATAAAAAAGCTCAAAATTGCGTCGAAGGTAAACGCAAGATAAGCACCAACCCACCGAATAAAGTCTTTTGCGCCAGCCATCTCCCAAATCCAAACGATCAGCAAAGGGTTTTGTCGCGCCGCCATGATCGCTAATTTATTAAACATCAACCAACTGGTGCGGTCTTTAATAAAAGTATCTGCCACTTCTGGAGGGGAATCTGCCAATAACCCAAAGAAGGTATTGAGCATGGAATTAATGCGTTGGGGTGGCAAATTGCTATGAGTCGGCACCATCATCCCTTTCGAGAATAGCCATGTCACCGCAATATTGCTCTGGTAGGCTCGGATTTTATTGAGATTTTGAGTATCGAGTAAGTCTTGTTTGAGAGCAATATCGAGTAGGTTCGTGAGACGATCGAGGTTGCGAACTAAGGAACCAAAACCAGTGAAAACGAGAGGAGATTGCAACGAGGCGGCATCACCAATCGCCAATACTCTTTCAAAAGCCACTTGGCGATCGCCCGACCCGACATTAAAGTAACCGGGAATATACCCGAAGGTGGCCTTCTCGAAGCTGAGCTTGTCCATTTCGCAGCGACGATACTCCGGCAAAATCGTAAAGAAATCCTCGTACATCTCCAGCAACGAACCGGGATTATCGGGATGTACTTCGTGGTAATGGAAGAGATAAATTGTTAACTCATCGTCTTTACCAGGGAAAAGCTCCCAAATCAGTTGCCGTCCACGCGAAATATCGCCATGGGAATTCAACACATCACCATAGTCAGCATCCCAAACTTCTTTATCAAAGCCTTTAATTACAGCACCTACTGTCGGACAAACGCTATCAAAAGGACGACCCTTATTTAGTTGAGCTGCAATTGGTGAAGCGGTTCCCATTGCATCCATCACCAATCGTGATTGAGCAATCTTTTCTTCACCGGTCACAATATTTTTCGTAAAGACTTTCGCCTGCCTAGCGCCCACATCTGCCCGCAAAAAATCCGTTTCATCCCAAATTTCACCGCCTGCTGCCAATAACTTTTCACCACATTTTTTTAGAAGCAGCTCAGAGGCGATCGCCACATTGAGAACAGTAGGCGTGTAGAGAATATTTGCCTTGAGATTGGGCGGATTATTACCGTCAAAAAATTTGTTAAAGCCGTCCTTATATTCCCGCGCGATCAGCTCTTCGATTTCCGATTGATCAAATAAGTCCAAATTAATTAGGCTCTGCAATTCACTGCGAGAAATATTCCATTCCCGATTCATCCGGCCAAACGGTAAGCGCTCAATCAAAAGAACTTTGTAGCCCAACCGTGCCATCACCGCCGCATGGATAACGCCCAACGCACCACCAACATAAACCAAATCGAAACTTGGCAAACTCGCATCCGGTTCACTCGCCTGCTCAAAAATCACTTGCTTCGGTTCTTTCGGATTTTTCACCGTTTCGCGCCAACGTTTTTCCCACCAATACGCTCGCTGTAAATCAAATTCTCCCTGAGGAAATTTTTGAAAATATTGAACCGTTTTTGGATAATCAGCTTTCAATGTTTCGAAAATCGATTGCCCTTCTTTTAATGCCGGTGGTGCTGGATAACAATTTGGGAAAACTTCGCGCAAATCCCACTCTAATTTCTGACAAAGAGCTTTTGTCCCAGAAGGACGGCGATCGCCCCAAGCAAAAACCTTCAAGTAAGTCGTCCGTTGCACAGACCAAGTAAAAACTGAGAGCTCAAGCCCATCGACATTAACCACAACACCATCAGGCGTCGCAGCAGTCTTACCTATCGTTGGCTGCCATGACTGCTGTAGCCAATCACAAACTTTGTCAATGTGAGGAGTAGGGACTTCAAGGTACAACAGTTCTTCCATGGACATTACGGCAAAAAACTTCAATTATCGCTCTGAGGAATAATCATACCCGCTTTGTTTCAGCGAAAGATGGCTGGTCATCACGAGGAGAGCTGCCAAACCTGTAAAATTTCTTATAAAAACTTTACCTTGCTAAAATAAAATACGACTAGCGTTCGAATAGGAGAATTCATGTCTGATATCACCTTTGTCCAAGAAAACGGTGACGATACAATCGTTATTGCATCCCTCGGTTCCAACCTCAGAGAGAAAGCACTCCAGAATGGCGTTGATATCTATACATTTGGTGCCAAGTTAATGAACTGTGGTGGCGTTGGGCAATGTGCAACCTGCATGGTTGAAGTCGTCGAAGGTATGGAAAACCTTTCTCCTAGAACTGATTTTGAAGAGCGTCGCCTCAAAAAACGCCCTGATAATTATCGCCTTGCTTGCCAGAGCATCGTGAATGGTCGGGTCGTCGTCAAAACGAAGCCCAAACGCAAGAATAAGTAGTCTTAGGCTATTTGAGCAGTTGAATCAATTCGGGATAAGTTTATCGGAAAAACTTTTGAGTGAGATGTGTTAAGACCCAAGAACTCAAATGAGCCATAGATGATATTCTTTATGTAACTTGATTTAGCTCTGTGAGAGGCGATTTTTCAATGCAAGTAAACGATCTTGGCTTTATTGCAACGATTCTATTTGTTCTTGTGCCAACAGTCTTCTTGTTGATTCTTTATATCCAGACCAATAAGACTGCCTAAAGCAATAATTTGTTTAAAATTCTTTTATATTTTCCGTAAAGGTGAGTACATTTCGTACCCACCTTTTTTGTTGGGGTTCACACAATGCGGCGATCGCCCCAAATTCCTAGACACAAAGGAATAGCTACTCAGGAGACTCAGTGCGAGCAAGAAGAACCGGGCAAGTGGCATTCACGCGCACATAATCCGAGAGGGAAGTACCAAGAAGACGGTCTAGATCGGGTAGATTTTTCGCGACAGAAGGCCGGCGATCAGGTGAACCCAAAACCAATAAATCGGCTTTCTGCTCTTCGGCAACTGTACAGATGGTGGCACCAGGACGGCCACCAACAACGAGATTACGGTGCTTTACGCCCATTTGCTTGGCCCGTTTAATCGCACGGGCAAGGGTTGGGTTTGCATCCATATCAGCCTGAGACAACTGTAAATTGCTAGGCAAATCAGGGTTAACTCGGAGCAAAATAATTTCGCAACCTTTATAGTCCCGCATCATTTGGAGAGCAAGCTCTAAGCCATACATCGAAGCGTCGGACTTATCGATCGCCACCATCACTTTTTTGAGAGTGCGCACGAAGATATCGTCTTTTACGAGGAGCATCGGACGATTTGTGAGCTGAAAGACATACTGACTGACTGAGTTAGACAAAATCGACTGGAGACGCTTCAGACCACGTGATCCCATCAAAATCAGGTCTGCATCAATTTCTTCCGCCACTGCCCGCACAATGTCTTTTGGCTCACCCTGTCGCAAAATAGTGTTGACGTTCCTTGGATCAAGCTTGAGATCTTGGAGTGCTTGGGCAAGGAGTTTTCCGCCTTCTTCATAGCCTTTTTGTGCAGCATCAGGGGTAACTTTGCTCTTAACGACGTGCAGAATATTGATGCTGGTATCGCGAAACGCTGGCAATCTGAGGAGGTTTTTGAGCATGTCTTGGACTTGCCCTGTGCCAGAGTCTGCGAAAAGAATTTTCTTAATCATGGGACGCTATTTAATATTTCTTAAGGTCTTTTATATGCTTAGGATCCAGCATACTCCGTTCTGACGGTCGGAAATTTTAAAGGATATTACATAATGGAAACGGTCTTTTTAAGGGGTTTTATTTGCGATGGATTTAATGCGATCGCTACCGATTGGGTTGTATTTGGAGCAGCCTCGCACTTGGCTTCATCGTCTCGATCCCCGCACCAAGTTGGTTTGGTTGATGACATTTTTGATCGCGCCCATCTTGGCGAATAATCCTTGGCGTATGGGATTAGTCGGTTTGTTGATCCTAATTACGTTGACAGCCCGGATCCCTTTGCGGGTCTGGAAGCAGCAAATGGGACTGCTCTTATTTTTCTGTGTGGTGCTTTTCATCATGACGCTGATTGCACCGGATGGTCTTGTGCTCGATCATCAACCCCGCTTACCTGCCGAAGAGGTGGCGATCGCCCAACCGTATGAATATGTGATGTGGCAATTCAAGTTTATTAAGGTTACCCGCCTCAAACTAGATTTAGGCATTCGACTCAGCAGCCAAATCTTTACGCTGCTCTACAGCACCAATTTATATTTGCTGACCACAGCCTCAGAAGAAATTACAGCAGGTCTAGAATACGTCTTTGCGCCACTCAAAAAATTCAATTTGCCTATCACCGAAACGCTTTTAACGCTAACGCTCTCGCTACGATTTATTCCGTTGGTACTAGAGGAAATCCAAAATCTGATTCGCTCAGTCCGCACCCGCGCGATTAATTGGAAAAAACTGGGTTTAAAACAAGGTTTTCAGCTCTGGCTAATGGTCTCGGAAAAGCTCCTCGAAAACCTACTCATGCGCGCCGAACAAATATCAACCGCGATGGATATTCGTGGTTTTACGAGTCCTGGTCGCCACCAAGTGCAATGGCATCAACTGCGTTTCCGGCGATGGGACTGGCTACTATTGGCGAGCCTCATTCCTTTCTGGTATTGCCGGATTCTCTGGGGAATGCGCCTCCTCTAAATGAGTCTCAGAAAAAATTTTCAGCATTTATCCTACGACTCTAAATTCGCATTCAAAGCCAAAATGCTCCATCAAAAAATGATAGTGATTGATGCGGAGTTTTGTTGAAAATCCCTCCGCCTTCGGCACCTCCCTTTGAAAGGGAGGCTAGGTGTGACAAGTATTTGGGAGTGGCTATGAGTTTACGAGGAGATTCGCTGTATTTTCCGTATAATCCGGCATTAGTAGCGAGAGCGAAAATACTACGGAAAAATATGACCTCAACCGAAAGAAAATTATGGTTTGAGTATTTGCGGCAGTTTCCGCTCAAGGTTTATCGGCAACGCCCTATCGATCATTACATTGTTGATTTTTTCTGTCCCAAACTAAAACTCGTAATTGAAGTGGATGGCGAGACACATTTCATAGATGAAGCACAGGAATACGACAGAGTCAGAAGTGAGATATTGCAGGGTTATGGTTTGAAAATCCTGCGCTTCACCAACGATGAAGTACTACAAAATTTTTCAGCCGTTTGCACCAGCATCGAAGAAAATCTTCCCTTCTAAAATCACCGCAACCCATAGCCTCCCTTCCAAAGGGATGTGCCGAAGGCGGAGGGATTCTCTACCATTTCATGAACCAAGGGAACTGCTCAGAATTTTAGTTAGAATGCCAGCAACGGATGAAAGTGTGTGGTGAACGATGTCAGCGGCAGAAGCTCTAAAACTCATCGAACAGGCAGCAGCGGAAGAATGGACAGAGCTTGATTTGTCGGGGATGAACCTCGATGCATTGCCACCAGCAATCGGGAAACTCGCAAAACTCGAAACTTTAATTCTTGGGAAATGGAATGGAGAAGCTCAAGAAAATAATTTAAAGACATTACCGCCTGAAACCACCCAACTTCAAAAGCTAAAAAGACTGGAATGGCCTTGCAATAACCTTGAAGCAATTCCCGTAATAATCACAAAGTTCCCGAAGCTCAAACAGCTTAACCTCAGTTTTAATCAAATAAAAGAGATTCCCGAGTCCCTCTCCGCTTTAATCAATCTCCAACAACTCGACCTCAGCGCTAACCATCAAATAAAAGAGATTCCCGATTCCCTCTCCGCTTTAATCAATCTCCAACAACTCGACCTCAGCGCTAACCATCAAATAAAAGAGATTCCCGATTCCCTCGCCGCTTTAGTCAATCTCCAACAGCTTCAACTCGGTGGAAACCCTATAAAAGAGATTCCCTATGTCCTCACCACATTAGTCAGCCTCCAACAACTCCACCTCAACGACACCGGGATAAAAGAGATACCTGATTCCCTCGCTGCTTTAGTCAATCTCCAACAGCTCTATCTTTACAATAACCAAATAAAAGAGATTCCCGATTCCCTCGCTGCTTTAAGCAATCTCCAACGGCTTCAACTAAACTTCAACCGAATAAAAAAGATACCTGATTCCCTCGCCAAATTAGCCAGTCTCCAACAGCTTGATCTTAACATCAATCAAATAAGCGAGATTCCCGATTCCTTCGCCACTTTAAAGAATCTGCAAAAGCTTGATCTCGGCTCTAACCAAATAAAAAAGATACCTGACTCCTTCGGCAAATTAGCCAGTCTCCAACAGCTTAATCTCGGCTCTAACCAAATAAAAAAGATACCTGACTCCTTCGGCAAATTAGCCAGTCTCCAACAGCTCAATCTTAGCCACAATAAAATAGAAGAGATTCCCGATTCCTTCGCCACTTTAGTTAATCTCCAACAACTCTATCTTTACAACAATCCAATCAAAGAAGTGCCTGACTCCCTCGCCACTTTAGTTAATCTCCAACAGCTTGGTTTCAGCTCTAATCAAATAAAAGAGATTCCCGATTCCCTCGCCACTTTAGTTAATCTCCAACAGCTCGACATCAGCTCTAATCAAATAAAAGAGATTCCCGATTCCCTTGCCGCTCTAACCCATCTGCAAAATCTTGGTCTCAGCTCTACTCAAATAACAGAGATCCCTGATTTTCTCTCCACTTTAGTTAATCTCCAACAGCTCAACCTCAGCTTTAATCAAATTAAAAAAATACCCGATTCCTTCGTCAAATTAGCCAGCCTCCAAGCACTTTACCTCTGCTCTAATCAAATCACAAAAATCCCTTCTTTTTTAGAGAATTTACCTGCTCTTCAAAAACTAGATTTACGGCTTAATCCTATACCTGTTTCTCCGGAGATTCTAGGGTCAGAAGAGCTATATGAAAATCCGGGTTCCGTCAAAGATATTTTCAACTATTTACATCAACTGAAAAGTGGAAAAGTTCGTCCCCTTAACGAGGCAAAACTTATCTTGGTAGGACAAGGTAGTGTTGGCAAAACGTCTTTAATTAATCGTTTACTCCGAGATGAATTTGATAAAGACGAATCTCAAACTGATGGTCTCAATGTTCAAGATTGGGCAATTAACGTCAACAGCAAAGATATCCGCTTAAATGTTTGGGATTTTGGTGGTCAAGAAATTTACCATGCCACCCACCAGTTTTTTCTGACCAAACGTAGCCTCTATCTCCTCGTGTGTAACTGCCGCACCAGCGAAGAAGAAAACCGCCTTGAATATTGGCTCAAACTCATTCAAACCTTTGGCGATGCTTCCCCAGTAATCATTGTCGGCAACAAAAAAGACGAACAGCCCCTCGACATTAACCGTAAAGCTCTACAAGAAAAATACCCCAATATCCGCGCCATCCTCGAAACTTCCTGCCAAAGCGGCGACGGCATCAAAGAACTCAGCGAGGCAATCCATCAGGAAGTTGCCAAACTCAAGGAAGTCTATGACCTATTACCCCTGTCGTGGTTTGAAGTGAAAGAACAACTGGAAGCCATGACCGAGGATTTCATTTCCTATAACCGCTACATCGGCATTTGCCACGAAAATAAAATTCCCGAAGAACAAAACCAAGAACAACTCATTGACCTGCTCCATCGCCTTGGCTTAGTCCTTAATTTTCGCGAACATCCCCTACTCCAGCAAACCAATGTCCTCAAACCTGAATGGGCAACCGAAGGCATCTATGCATTGCTTAGCGACGATCACCTCAAAACCAAATCTAAAGGCATATTTTGTTGCGATGACCTAACCCGAATTCTCGATGCAGCCCGCTATCCCAAAGAACGCCATCAGTACCTTATCGAGCTGATGAAAGAATTTGAACTATCCTTTGCTCTCGACTGCAACCCGCCACGCTTTCTGATTCCGAGCATCCTCCCAAAAGATGAACCAGAGGCCACCGATTTAAGAGGCGAGACCCTCGAATTTCAATACCATTATCGCGTCTTGCCAAATAGCATCATTTCCCGGTTCATCGTTAATACCCACGAGAAAATCCACAATGAAACCTATTGGCGTAGTGGAGTGATGCTGGCATATAGCGAAGGCAACGAAACTTGCAATATTGCCAGAGTCAAAGCCGACCCTGAAGATAACAAAATCTTTATTGCGATTAGCGGCAAGCCCGAAACTCGCCGCACATTCTTAGGCTTAATCCGCGACGTATTCAAAAAACTCCACAAAAGCTTTGGCAACCTCGAAATCTCTGAATGGGTTCCAGTTCCCGGCCATCCAGAACATGCCCCCCTCGATTACCAAGAACTTCTCGGCCTCGAAGCAATGGGCGAAACCGAGGTTACCATCGGCAAACTACGACTCAAACTCGAACTCCGCAAACTGCTTGATGGCTACGAATCCATTCAGCAGCGACAACAAGCAAGAAACAAAACCGCTCGAATTGACAAACAATATAATTTTTATAGTGATGTCAACGCTGATTTTTATGGAGGTAGCAAAATGACAGGTGATCAACCCAATATTTCTATCAATGCCGACAACATTGGTATCGCAAGCATGAGCGGCGGCACAATTGAGAGCGGAGCAATCGTAGCCGGACAATATAACGAAGCATCCAACGACCTCGAAGATTTGCTGAAGCTCATTGCCCTGATGAAAGAAGCCGTTCAGTTTTTCCCAGAAGCCAAACAAGAAGACATAACCATTGACCTCGACGATATGGAAACCGAAGTCAAAAAGCCCAAGGACAAACGCCGCATCGCAAAAATCAGAAAATGTCTAACAGCCCTCGCTACCGCAGGAACCGTGGCGATCGCCTCTCTCGGGACAGCAAATGAAGCAGTCGAAAACCTTAATAGCTTCGTTGATAATGCCAATACCCTGGCTAATAAATTTCAAATCGAATTACCCATTGCTCCACCATCGCAACAACCTTAAAAAAGTGGGACGTGTCAGAGCTTTACTCATTACGCTTTGAAATTGCGACAAGACCTCTGGTTTGATCCACAGAAGGATCTATCGTGTTAATTGCTGCCCACAAATCCTCTACCGTCACCCACACAGGCGGATACTTATAAGTTGCAACATCCAGAATGAGCAGGCGATCGCTCTCTTCGTTGTAGGCTGCAATCGGTGAAATATGGCCCCCAGATTCTTGATTAATCGCGCGACGTAGATAGTTCACCAAAATATAGTTATTCGGTTCTTGCAGATTTTGGCGGACGAGTTCACGGAATTCCGACAAAGACAAATCGCTGCCATGATGCACCTCCACATCTACCGGATAAGTACTGAGTAGTTGGCCTAGTTGGCTGAGAGTCATCCCCTGCCAACGAATTTTGTCAGCAGGGTGAATGTTTTCCATTTCAGTATTAAAAATATTTGTCTGGGTAAAATATTTTTCCCCTAATTCCGGCGCAAACGGCGCTTCAATCCCAAGAGCATTCAGGGCGATCACCATACTTGCAATACCACAATAAGCACCATTTATTTGCGTGACAAACTGTTCACTAAGGGGCAGATAATCCTGTTGAGCAGCACTAGAAAACAATAATTCCCGGCCTTGTGTCGTATGAAAATCAATGAGGCTTTCATCTATCGGCAATGTTTCCGCACTAAAATACGACCCCGCAAAAAAACTAATAGAGGCGATCGCCGGAAGAATCAGCCATTTTGTTGTTTTCGAGATTAAGTGTTTCATCACAAACCGATCAAAATTCTAATAGCGAATATTGATTACGACCATTATTTTTGGATTGGTAGAGCGCCTCATCCGCCAAGCTCAACACCTGCTCCAAAGAACAAGCATCATTCGGGATGCCAGACACCACGCCTAAACTCAGCGTAATCAAATCTTGAACAGTAGACATCCGATGTTCCAACTTGAGCCTCGCCAGCTCATTCTGCAAATTTTCAACAATGATCATGGCCTCCGGCTTCGTCGTATTCGGAAATAGCAACACAAATTCTTCGCCGCCATAACGTGCAGCCAGATCATGTTCACGCTGCGCTGCTGCACTAATCACCTGAGCCACTTGAAATAAACAAATATCTCCCTGCAAGTGACCATAATAATCATTATATTTTTTGAAAAAGTCGATATCGATTAACGCCAAAGATAAAGGTATTTGATCCTGCACTGCACGCTTCCAAGTCTTGATCGCGTAAAGATTAAAATATCGACGATTCGCGATTTGTGTCAGTTCATCAAAATTGGCCTGGTGCGTTAAACGTTCATTCGCCGCCTTAAGCTCTTCCTCTATGTGCTTACGCTCTGTGATATCCGTTAGCAAACTCAAGACGTGGCGATCGCCCTTGCCATAGAAATCAACAAACGTATTATTCACATAGAACCATAACTCTTGACCCTCACAATCCTGGAGACCAATATCAAAACTCACAGATTTTTCATAATCAAGCTGCTCCAATTGCTCCTTCAAAACACCAGCGAACTCTTCAGAACTACATAGCTCTAAAGCATTTTGGTTTAATAGAGCCTCATTCGACATTCGCAACTTACTAGACAACTTGGAATTAACAAAAATAATTTTATATTCCGCATCTAAAATCCAAATCCCTTCCTCAGCATTCTCAACAATCTTTTGATAGCGCTCTTCACTAAAATTCAATGCAGCCAAGGTTTTCTGGCGTTCTTTAATCGATTGGATAATGACTAAGCAAAAAATAACAACCAGAAGAAAAGAAAGAATATAGGCAAAAACCAAGACAATAACTAGTCGCTTTTTAAAAATAGCAGAAGCCTTTTGCTGCTGCTGCATATACCTTTGATTCTTGAATAAGATAATATTAGCGATCTTCTCCATCTCACCAAGATCCTTAGTGATATTCACTAAATCTTGCCTTGCAATCGATTGCCTCAGAATTTCTGGTTTATACTGCTGAACCAGCATCCAGTCAGAGGTATAACGAGAGAGTTCTACCTCTGAATTTGGTGACAAAGGATAATAACGAACTTGATTTTGAACGACTCGAATACTACTTTCGAGGAGATCAAACTGTTTTTCAATTTCACCCAATTCGGATTTTTCAGGCAAAGAAGCTAACAGGACTTGTAGTTTTAATGTTTCTCGTCCTAATTGGTCGATGGCATGAATCGTCTCACCAGGCGCAAAATTATAAAACGGATTATCTTTATCTATCCTCCGCACAAATAAAATAAGAATAAAGACAGAAAAAGACGTAACTAATCCAAAACCGGCAATTAGTATCGTACTAATATTTTTAGTTTTAAAAATCCATGTTTTTTCTGAATTATAGAGAGCCATGGATCAAACAATGTGGTGGATGTCTTGCTCAGGAAACCGAGATTGATTCAATTTGCCTAATCCAAAAAGCCTGTCGTGTGATTTCTATCTCTGGTTTGTTCTCGAAAGGCGGAACAATGAGCATCGCAGGACCTCGATAATTTCTCTCCATATATCTCCCCTCTTGCTTTAATGCAAAAAGGATGGGAATTTCTCGGGTGGTTTGGATAGGTACGCTAATAGTGTAATCGTTCAGAGCTTTGATTTCTAACAAAGTTGCATCGGGTTGAATTTGCCAAAGATCCATCAGGTCATTGAATAATACTCCTTCGAATGTCACTTGCTGATTTTCAAAAAGATCAAAGATTTTATATTCGACAATCTGGAGTTGCTCGATTGTCTGGCGATCCAGATACAGTGCCTCGTCTTGGTTTGTCGCTTGAATTTTACCCGTAACCGTTAGTATAGGCTCTGTTTCTGGTAGTGGAATCGCTTCCTGTTTTACAAAATCTGCAGGTCGAATAATGGTGACCATTGGCTGTTGTTTTTGGGGTTCTGGAGTACAGCTTGTCAATAGAAAAAAGGCGATCGCCAAGGCTGCTATTTTACGGAGAAAGATCATGGCAAAGAACATCGAATTCAGCTTGATAACAAAAGCTTTTATCAACCCAAAATCGTTAAAATTTCAGTTTTTTGATAGTTTTTCATGGTTTTGTTATCACAACTACCTTCCCCAAATCTTATGACTTACAGGACAGTAATGTCGTAATTTATCTGTAAAGCAAAAGCACTATTTTTCACTTTAAATCTACGTTTTTATTCACATCAGTAAGTATGCCAAAGCGTTTATAAATAAAACATCTCGGAATTTATACGGTTATTTTATTGGTTATATTTTTGTATCAAATACGACCTAAATATAGTTCAACTCAGATTATCAAAGCAAATCCAACTTAAAGGGTTCAAGCTATCAACAACTTCCTCCGAATTATTCATAGATTATCGCCAATATTCACAGCATCTTACTTCCCACTATGTATATGTTGTGGCTTTATGTTGTAGCTCTCAGAATTTATACGGTACGTTTTTAAGGTTTTAGTTTACAAAACCTTTATGCAGGAATGGCTTGGGGGATAGTGCGATAGTTACCAAAAATCTTCAGAATCTCTGTATGGGCTTGCAATTCCTGAAGGGCATCTTTCACCGTTTGATCGCTAAGGCAACCATCCAGATCAACAAAAAACAAGTATTCTCCTAGCGATTTCTTGGTGGGACGAGACTCAATTCGGCTGAGATTAATTTTTCGGCGAGCAAAAACTTCAAGGGCATCGACTAAAACACCGGGGATTTTGGCTGGCAGGGTAAAAGCTAAGGAAATTACTTCTCCCTCAGACTGGGACGTTTTGCCTAAGACCCAAAAGCGGGTGCAATTTTCTGGGGAATCATTAATCGTTTCCGCCAGCATCGGCAATTTGTAGAGTTGTGCTGCCCGGGGGGAGGCGATCGCCGCAATATCTGGCTGCCCTTCGAGATGTTGCAAAATTTTCGTCGTCGAATTTTCTTCAATTAAAGGTGCATGGGGAATATGGGTCTCTAACCAACGTTGGCATTGCGCGAGCGCCTGTGGATGGGAATGCACCGTTTTAATGTGCTCAAAATCTGGCGCAAACGAAATTAGCGAATGATAAATTGGCAGAATAATTTGATGACAAATCGAGAGGGGATGCAGCTCCCACACGAGATCAAGAGAAATTGCCACCGACCCTTGAATCGAGTTTTCAATCGGGACAACCGCTAAATCAACATCGTCCTGCGCCAAGCTATACAAACTTTGGGCAATATTCTGACAGGGCGCCAGAATCACATCCTGCGGCTGTTCGCGCTGCAACCATTCCTGATACGTAAACGCTGCCGCTTCTGCGTTTGTCCCAGCTGGACCTAAATGGGCGATTTTGATGACCATACCCTACTATCAATCGCAAATGTCACAATCCTATCAAGTTTCATGTGCTCTGCCGTTTTTTCGGGCGCGTTGTCCACCACATCACTGCCCCACTCACAATCAATAGCAACAAGCCCAACCCATTTAGAAAGGGATAAATACGTTCCAAATTCATAAAGCCTAAGTTCCCTTTATGGAGATTCAGTAGCCAAAGAAAATCAATCCCTCGACCCGATAATGCAGCAAGCTGAAATAGAGTGCCAGACAATACAGTAATCAATAACGGTGCCACCATAATCGGCACTAAACTGCGATGTAGTTTACGGAGAAACCTTTTATTCAAAGCCATAGTGGTGCGTTCTGCCTGACAGTCGACGGTCAATCTTTTCCCTATTCCCTATACTCCATCAGTATTTGCGACAGACTGTTGGAAATATTTATAAGCACTGTAAGCCAATGTAATTACCCCCGTCCGAATCGCACTTTCATCGATATCGAATAAAGGGTGATGAAGGGGATAGTTAATGCGATTTTGGTGACCGACTCCCAGACGAAACATTGCACCAGGTTTGTGTTCGAGATAAACTGCAAAGTCTTCTGCTCCCAGAGATGGTTCCGGCAAAATCTGAACATGGCGATCGCCCAACGCTTCACGGCTCGCCTGTTCCAAAATTTGAGTTAAACGAAAATCATTTTGGACTGAGGGAATACCTCGCTGATAATTCACTTTGTATTTCGCACCGTAGGTTTGGCAGATACTGGCGACAATATTTTCGATCCAGCCGGGGAGATCAGTACGGGTCTCAGGATGGAGCGATCGCACAGTTCCAGTCATTTGCACTTGGTCGGCAATGATATTGGGCGCTCGACCTCCTTGGATTTTGCCAATAGTCAACACAATCGGCCGTAGGGGATTTTGGGTACGACTAATGGATTGTTGAAGTGCAGTAATCACTTGCGAGGCGATCCAAATAGCATCTTTAGCTTGGTGAGGTCTAGCACCATGACCTGCTTCGCCATAAATAAAAATTTCGAGATCATCGGCAGCGGCAGTCAAGGCACCATACCGAATCCCCACAGACTGAGCCGGAATCGTCGGAAAGACATGCAAGCTCAAAATGTCATCAATATCTTCTAGAGCACCAGCCTCAACCATCCATCGTGCTCCCAGGGCAATTTCTTCGGCAGGCTGAAAAAGAAAGCGAATATTACTGGCGATCGCCTCCTGCAATTCCGACAACACCATTGCCGTCCCCAACCCCACCGTCGTATGCACATCATGGCCACAGGCATGCATCACCCCTGGTGTCCCTGACGCAAACTCCATCTCATTACATTCTTGAATTGGCAGTGCATCCATATCCACCCGAATGGCCAGTTTTTTTGAGGAGTCGGTTGCCGAAAATAGATTCCCAATTACCCCGGTTTTGCCTACAGATTCAGTCACATGGATGCCACTGGAGGAAAGCACCCCAGCAATATAAGCCGCCGTTTGATACTCTTCGCCACTGAGTTCTGGATGAGCATGTAAGTGGCGACGAATTTCAATTAAACGAGGTGAGAGCTTTTCAGCAAGGGCTTTGATTTCTGTGAGCATAGTCAATGAATACCGGGCAGTGGGGTTGATCCTCCATTGTAAATCCATTATTTTTCTGGCCGCTGTATCCGGATAAGCAAGCGATCGCCTTGAGTGAGGGAAAAATAGTCATAAGCATCCCTTGCCAAAATTAGCTCGACATTTACAATTCGCATTATTTCTATGCGTAAACGCAATACCCCAATCAAAACAGTCGGCTAGCACACGGAAGGCGATCGCCACTTCGATAACACTGCTTATATTCCTAACGAAAGACTTATGAAAACTCTCGCTTCCCTTACCCTACCTGCGTTTCTTGGACTAATGGCAGGCATTGGTCATGGCATTGTTTCTCACCAAGCAGACCTTCCTCTCTCCCTCGCCGAGCAAATGGCCGATTCATTTCAAGTTAAGTCATCTTTCCAAGACTAAACTTTTGCAAAGCGTAGCGATTGCTACTGAATAAGCTTGGGACAATACTTAAGTACGTTTCAATATTACTGAGGTACTAAGTCTTGAACACCCAGCAACAAGTTAAAGATATTTCTACTGGCGATCGCGCTGTGATGGCTTGTATGGCAGCGTTAGTAATGTTTGTGGCAGGCTACACAGCGAGTCGAATGGTACTGACTCAAACCACCCCTTCGGATAATGCAGCAGCAGAAAATACAGTTGTGCCCCACCAAGGCGAATTATGGCGAGCTTTTGGTGAATAAAGCTTTTTGGGCGATATCGTCACGACAATCGTCAAAGATAAATTTCGAAGTACAGTTTATTCATATTTAGTTTTTAGCTTTTAACATAGTGCCCATCCTTTGACCTCCATGGAGATCGAAGGATATTTTTTTGTGAAAATGGCCGGAATTACTGGAGAATAGGTTGCCAATAGCAACAATTCCCTTACGTGGGACTCGTACTTTGTGCGCGAGATCACTATCAGTAGGGCTTTGTGTCTGGCTCTTGCAGTGTTTTGGCCAATATCCAGCATTGATCAAAAGTACACAAAGACTCGGTTTAACTCACTGAGATATACAGGCGATCGCCAGATAATTAAATCAGTTCAGCAAAATTCTCGAATACAGGAAACCACTGATGCCTAAGCAACTGCTCCGACTTTCACCGATTGCCTTAATGTCTATCGAAGCCCTCGAACCGGATTGTGATCTGAAGCTCAGTGATTCTGGCTCCGACGTCCAGCGCTTGCAAATCATTTTGAAAGAAATGGAATTATATAGTGGTGCCCTTGATGGCGAGTTCGATGTTGCGACAGAGCGGGCCTTATTACAGTTGCAACGAACACTCAATGTGTCTGTAACAGGTCGCCTCGATGTTAGTACTTGGTATAGCTTGACTGAGTGTGCAGAAGAAATCGCTCAATAGCGTTGTGCTCATTTGCTCTCCATAAAACTATCGGCAGGTTGGCTCTTTATCCCTATAGAGAATGTTGTGCTGCCATCGAGATTTTCAGAATCTTTTACAATAGTTGACGGCAATATCACCGAACTGAGAAACATATGGTCGTCGAGCAAATTCTAGATCTCGCCAAGCAGAAAGGCATCGAAGCAGAAGTGTATTACCGCAGCAGTCGGGATACTCCCATTGATTTTGAGAATAACCGTTTAAAATCTCTCGAAACTAAAGCGACTCAGGGTGTTGCATTGCGGGTGGTAGTAGACGGCAAGCTTGGTTTTGCTAGCTCAACGGATTTAACGCGCCTCGAAGATGTCGTTGATGCGGCGATCGCCACAGCAGAGATTGGTGACCCGGTAGACTTTGAATTTGCCAAAGACTTCAAGGAAATCGTCCCAGAAAGCGATTACGAATTGCCCGAAACAGCCAAGCTCGTCAAAATTGGCGAAGACCTTATCGAAAAAGTAAGAGATTATAACGACGAAATCTTAGTCAGTGCAGGCTTCCATATTCGCTCCGGTCAAACAAAACTTGCGACGACTAGCGGTGTTTACGGCGAACGTAACAGCAAAGTTGTCAGTGCTAGTCTCGGTGGAAATCTCGTCCAAGGCGAAGACTTTCTACAAGCTTATGGTTACGATGTCGCAAAAAATGCTGAACCCGATTACGACAAAATTTTAGCGACTCTGATCGAAAAATATACAAACGCAGAAAAAACGGCCAAGATCAGCAGCGGCAAATATCCCGTACTGTTTACGCCCCGCGCAGCACTCAGCACTATCGGCGGACTGTTCGACACTATTTTGTCCGGCCAAGTCGTCGTCCAAAAAGCCTCTCCTCTCGCAGGCAAACTTGGCGAAAAACTCTTCGGCGATCGCCTCACTATTTACGAAGACCCAAGCATTGGTGTTGGTGCTCGTTCCTTTGACGATGAAGGCACACCCACCAGCAAAAAGACATTTATCAACAAAGGTATCGTTGAACAATTTTATTGGGATCGACAATGGGCAGCTCGCGGCCATGCCGAAGCAAAAGGAAACGGCTTCCGTGGTGGTTTGTCTCGTCCCGGCCCTGACATGGTGAATTTCTGTATGGGTGCTGGCAATACGCCTCTGACTGAACTGATTAAGGGAATGAAAGAAGGTGTGATCGTGGATCAAGTTCTCGGTGCTGGACAGTCTAATCAACTAGCTGGCGAATTTTCCGTTAACCTCGACCTCGGCTACAAAGTAGAGAATGGTGAGATTGTCGGTCGTCTCAAAAATACGATGGTGGCAGGCAGTATTTTTGAAGCGTTTGATCACTTAATCGATCTTAGTGATAGCTGCGAATGGGTTGGTGGCAGTGCCCTGATGCCGTCAATGTTATTTGGGAAGTTGGGGGTTGCGTCCCGCGAGGTTTAGAATTTTGAGGTCTAGACTGCTACTTTTTCTCTTCACTGCGAGCCATGATTGCTTTTAAGCGTAAACCTGTCCTGCGATTTTTACTCACTTGCCTAGTCTGTGTGTTTTTCCTCGGTGGCTGTGTTGACTATGATGTCGAAATTGCTTTTGATCATCAGCATCATGGTGAAATCCATCAACATTTACGACTTGGTGATGATTTTACGAACTTTAATCAGCAGGAAGCACGGAAATGGCTCCGTAGTGTAGAGAAGCGTGCAAAAACGCTCCACGGATCAGTTAAACGGATTTCGAAGCAGGAGCTCGATGTCAAAATTCCGTTTCATAATGGCGCTGACATGGTGGACAAGTTCAATCGCTTTTTTAATCCAGAAGGACAAAATATCCAGTCTGATGAGTTGGATTTGGTACAGCTAAAATCTTCTCTAGCTTTAGCGCAGCGCAATTGGCTGTTGTTTGAATATAATCGTGCAACTCTCGATGTGGATTTGCGGGCTTTAGGTGTTTTGTCGCAGCAGGGTAGTTTGATTCTCAGTCCTGGTTCTCTGTTGGATCTCGATGTCAGTTTGAAAACACCGCTATGGTCAAATGTTGTCAGTTCGAATGATATGGATAAAGCGATTACTCGAAAAGAGGGCGATCGCCTGATCTGGACATTAGAGCCAGGACAGCTTAATCATCTCGAAATGGCCTTTCTTGTTCCTAGTTGGGTTGGCCTTGGTGCCGTGGCCATTGTGGCATTCCTATTTGGCGGATATTTCTTGAAATATAAGCGCTTGCCTGTGAGCTAAATAAAACGCATCTGAGACCACTGGGGTATTATTCCATACCTTTTTCCTGAGAAATTGCTGTGCGATCGCCGCGCTGCCCCGTGATCCGCTATATTCAAGCTAACGCCACGAGCAATACAAATTACAAATAGTTTTAAGTTATGGCACAAGCAGAACCCCTGATCGAGCTACGGGGCATTTCTAAATCCTTTGGTTCTGCGGTCATTGTCGATAATATCGACCTCACAATCTATCGGGGAGAAGCCCTCGTTATCATTGGCCCCTCCGGTACTGGTAAATCCACAATCCTCCGCATCATCGCTGGGCTATTAGAAGCAGATGAAGGGGAAGTTTACGTTAAGGGTCAAAAGCGCATTGGTCTCATCGAAGATGGCAACGACCCGATTGGGATCAGCATGGTCTTCCAACAGGCGGCATTGTTTGACTCCTTAACCGTCGCTGAAAATGTAGGCTTTTTACTTTATCAGCATTCCAAGCTCTCCCGTCGCCGTATCCGCGGACTGGTAGAAGAAAGACTCGATATGGTCGGACTCTCTGGGGTTGGCGATCGCTATCCAGCTCAGCTCTCTGGTGGTATGCGGAAACGCGTCAGTTTTGCACGGGCGATTATGGCCAATCCTGATAATCCGAAAGATAATCCCGATGTCATTTTGTATGACGAGCCAACAGCAGGTCTTGATCCGATTGCTTCAACCGTAATTGAGGATATGGTTCGCCATCTACAAGATATGCAAGGCGTTTGTGGTACTTATGTGATGGTCAGTCACCAGGACAGCACAATCCGTCGGACAGCTGATCGCGTCATCTTTCTCTATGGTGGCAAAATCCAATGGTCAGGTCCTGTTGATGAAATCGATAGTACCGATAACCCTCTAGTGCGGCAGTTTTTCAGTGCTGCGGTGGAAGGCCCGATTAAAGTCATCGGTTAAATCAGGAAGATCCCCAATACAATAGCTCTTAAGTTTACTTAACACTCTCAACTACCAATGCGCTCTCGCACGATTAAAGAAGGTTCTCTCGGTCTATTTATTTTCGGTGGATTATCACTCCTCGGGGTGGTCTTAATCTGGCTGACTGGGGCAACCTTTAGTCGCAAGACCTACATCATTAATGTGACTTTTGCGGATGCGAATGGCCTTCGGGAAGGAGCCGTCACACGTTACCGAGGCCTTGAAATTGGTCGGGTCGTCAGTGTTAACCCCAACAGCAACGGTGTAAATGTGCAGATCGAAGTCAATTCAGCCGATCTCGTGATGCCGAAAAATTCGATTATCGAGACAAATCAAGCAGGTCTTGTGGGAGAGCCAGATATCGAAATTATCCCCAAAGCAGTGCTCAGTGAAGCGGCGATCGCCCAAAGTCCTTTAGCGAATGATTGTGGAGATTCAGGCGACATCATTTGCCATGATGACCAACTCGAAGGGGTAATCGGCGTGAGCTTTGAGGAGACGCTCCGATTAACTCAGCAATTTAGCCGAGCCTATAGTGATGAAGAGTTTGTCGCTCTGATTTCAAAATTTGCAGAGAATTCGAGTAGTGCTGCGGAACAATTAGCAGCCCTCACAGCAGAATTAACTTTGCTCTCGAAAGATGTGCGGGGAGAAGTGGGGAATTTCTCTGAGAATGCCCAATCTATAACCGATGCAGCGATCAACAGTTCTGCCCAGCTGAGTCAAACAATGACGGGGATTAATGAACTCACAACGAATCTAAATTCCCTGGTTGTTGAAAATCGTCAAACCCTCGTTAGTACCCTCAACAGCATTAGCGAGACAGGTGTCCAGATGCAACAGGCGATCGCCACCCTCGATACCACTCTCCAAACAGTCAATAATGGTTTAGCCGCCGCAGACACACGGCAGTTGGCAGAAAACCTTACGATCCTGACAGAAAACGCGGCGATCGCCTCCGAAAACCTAAAAGATATTTCTGTGACCTTCAACGACCCAGAGAATATCACCATCTTGCAAAAGACTTTGGATGCTGCTCGTTCTACCTTTGAAAATACTCAAAAGATCACCTCAGATCTCGATGAACTTACAGGAGATCCCGAGTTCCGCAAAAACTTGATTGACCTCGTCAATGGCCTCAGTCAGCTTGTTTCCTCTACCGACCAACTCCAAGAACAAATTCAAATCGCAAATCGTCTCGAACCAGCACAAGCAGAATTAGAATTGTCAACACCGAATCTTTCTGCCCGCTCAGAGTCACCTGAAACGTCAGTAGAAGAGCAATATCAATAAACTTTGGGAATCTTTTCAGTGTTAAAGTTGGGCGATCGCCTTAATCCCAGAACTAGTACTTTTGACTTTTTTTGCAAATAAACCTTGGCAAAGGCAATCGACCCATGCTAGATTTGTTAAGGTCAAAAACAAGCGGATGTGGTGGAATTGGTAGACACGCACGCTTGAGGGGCGTGTGGCTCACGCTGTGCGAGTTCGAGTCTCGCCATCCGCATACCACCAATAACCTCCAAGAAGTCTTCTCTAAGTTTAGAGAGGACTTTTTGTTTTAGATAGATACAAAAAGTCCTCTCTAACCCATTCAGACAAAGCGAGATATTGTAGTATCTCCATTAAAACAACACCAACAGCACAAAATTCCTCGACTCTAGTCAATGCTAAACATTAAAAAGAATTAATTGAGCCTTGATCTTCACATAATCTTTAAAAAGGAGTATTTCTGGCGATTTCTCAGCCATTTTACTGACCCACCATTTTTTCAAAAAGATTTTTATGAAGACGGCATTTCCTGGCTTTCTCTTGAGTATTAAAGGTTTGGGTAAATAACAAGATTTTTCATGAAGAACTTCAGCTTAACTTCATGAAGATTCTGTGAAGACAAATTCCTCTCATGGTTAATACAGAAGGGTTTGCAGGTCTCTCCTCAATGTTGTACTTACGTAGACCAGAGTTATACTTCTAGTTGAGTGAGCAGAAGTTACAAGAGTAATCTTCTTAGTAATGAGTTACTAAAGATAAATTTTATTGACTAAGCAACAATTTTTTGTCTTCGACTATAAGTCCTTGGCTTTAACTCATGTCTAAAACTTCGCTGATACGCTCAAAACCCAATCGACTTAGTGAGGTCAATCATGAAAAAACAATTACTTTTAGGAGCCACGGCTTTGTCTGTCGCCACGCTCGGAATAACAGCACAAGAAGCGAAGGCCTTTGATCTTACAGCTTGTCCTAGTCTTAGTCCGATCACCACAGCAACGGAATGTAGCTACATTACAAATCCATTGTCTGGCTCAATAAACGATAAAGCATTTGATTCAAGCACCTTATCCAATTCCACTCCACCCGGACAGAAAGTTGTAAACGTCAATAATGTAAATGAAGTTGCTGGTCCTGCAACAGGATTCTTTGGCATCACAGATTGGACTGAAGCAGATAAGCTCGATTCTCCTGGTGAGGCTGGTGCCACTAGTTTGGCTGGTATCAACGGTACTTACGACACAGTGATGGCGGTGTTCAAGAGCGGTCAAAATACAACGCTAGTTGGCTATTTATTAGACGGTAGTGATGGCTTTGCTTGGACAAACCCGTGGGGTGCTCTTGGCATTACACAAGCACAGGGAATTTCTCACATCACATTTTATGGCTCCAATCAAGGTGGTGGTGGTTGTACTGATCCAAATGGTTGTGACCCAATTCCTACACCTGCAGCGGTTCTTCCAGTATTAGGTGGTTTGTTTGGCGCAGCTTCTCGTCGTAAAAAAGAAGAAGAAAACGCTTAGTCGTATTCAATCGATGTAGTTTTTGACTCTATCGAATAACCAATAACTAAAAATTCAGAGAAGGGGATAAGTGTTCAGCTTATCCCTTTTTTTGATTTCAAATGGGTTATTCAGAGAAAAAACAAAACTGTTTTAAAAAGTTTTCTTTACATAAGAAGATGATTTTTTGTATGTAAATATACGGATAACTAAGTAATTTCAAAACCTTATTTTCTCACGATTTCAGATCGACAAAAGCCTTGTATGGCAAGTAACAAAAGAAATATTCGGTTTTGGAAAATACATTCAACCAAAACGTCAAGTGTGAATTTCCCATGAAGAAAAATATCTCCAAAGTCTTTTTTTCGAGCCTTTTAAGATATTTAGGATCTTTATTCAAAAATAACCAATTGCTATTCTTTTTACATAGCCAATTAGCGGCCAATCTAATTCGTATATTTGAGTGCTAAAAGCAATAAGTCGGATTAATCAATAATTACTTTCTCTCTGTACTTTTTATTAGTTTCTACTTGCTTTTAATCTCTCTCTGCATCTTCAGTCCAATCAGATAATCAAGGTTAAGAATGAACAAGAAATTACTTTTAGGGGCGATCGCCACCTCCGTCCTCTCTGCAACAGCTGTTATGGTTGCTCCCAGTGCCAACGCTATGGTGATGCAGCTCGGAACCTTCGACGGAAACGATACTGGCCGTCGTGGCACAGGAGTTGAAAATCTAAATAACCTAGTTTCTGATTACTCTTGGTCAGTTGCTGGCAAATCCGATGATGGCTTCGGTAGCTTCACTGCAGGTGCTCACGGTGCATTATCAGGAATTTGGGAAACTGGCTTAAATGGTTTCGGTGCCTTTTCTGTTAAAGCAAGCCCCGGGTATATGCTCTTCAAGACTGATGATATCTCTACGATTAATTGGTCAACTCTTGGACTGCTCAACGGTGGCGGCAACCAGCCTGGGCTCTCTCACCTAACCCTATATACAGGTGAATGTTTAATCAGTAATTGCGGGACTACTCCTCCGGTTGTACCTCCTGTACCTCCAGTTGAGCCTCCCGTGACTCCACCAGTTATTCCTCCGGTCACCCCTCCTACAACTCCTCCAGAAGCTGTCCCTACTCCTGCTGCTGTGCTTCCAATTCTCGGTGGTCTTTTCGGTGCAGCATCCCGTCGTAAGAGTGATGAGTCTGAAAACGCTTAATGATCCGGCTTAGGCAGCATCCTTAATGCATTAAACAGTTGTATTCTCCAATCTTAAGTAGGAGAGAGGCTTACAGGTCTTTCTCCTTTTTTTTGACCCATTTTTGCGTAAGCCATAATTTCACCAATCCTTGCAAAACTAAATCAGCATCTATATGCACCAGTTCTGGATGCGGAACAGATTGCTTGAGGAAGTTTCCATCTCCTCCTGTCACCAAAATTGAACTTGTGGGATATTTCGTTAACCAATTATCGATAAAGCTATTTAGACCAGCAGAAACGGTATGTAAAATCCCACTGGCGATCGCCTCTTTAGTTTCCTGTGCCCAGCGGGTCGGCAACTGTTCGGGCAATTCGATAGAAGGTAATGCTGCAGTCCCTTGGGGAAGCATCTGGAATTGAAGCCGTAGACCCGGTAAAATTGCGCCCCCTACAAATCGGCGATCGCCATCCACTCCTGAAAAGGTTAGAGCCGTGCCGCCATCGATCACTAGACAAGGATAACCATAGATTTCACCTGCACCATACATTGCTAAAGCACGGTCAATGCCTAGAGTTGGGTACAAATTTCCGAGAGGAATATCGGCAAGGGTAATTTTGGTGGCTGTCGGATAGTGGCGTTTGAGGCGATCGCCCTGAGCTGGAACCACAGACGCAAACACGAGCGGGGAGTCAAGATTTGGCAGCGTTTCATTGTGGGAGGTATGCCAAACCCGCTGGATTCTACCATCAAGAATCTCTGCCCAGTGATAGCGAGAATTGCCAATCATCAGCGCCGTCAAATTTTCATTGGTCATGGATATCGTCGTAACGCAGCCTTAACCAAGATTAGTAGTTCACCGGGAAATTAGTGGGACGAACTTTTAAAACTTCGGTTTTGTCTTCCCGCTTTACTTCAACAAGGAGCACCTGACCAATCACGCTATTTTCAACAGCTTCTTGCACTTCAATCGCTGTATGCACAACCCGATCACCCACTTTGCGGATAATATCCCCCTCTCGCAGATCGGCGATCGCCGCTGGAGAATCATCAACCACCCCAACCACAAGCACTCCATGCTCATTACCGACATCACCAATCGAATCCGAAAAATATTCTTTAGCTCGTTCCTTACCTTCGCCATCGAGAGTCAACATCCGAATCCCAAGATAGGGATGATCCGCCTCGCCTTTCGCAAATAATTGCTCTGCAATGCGCTGGGCTGTCTCGATGGGGATCGCAAAACCTAGCCCCTGGGCATCCGTGCGAATCGCCGTATTTAAACCAATCACTTCACCCCGCACATTCAACAAAGGGCCACCAGAATTACCGGGATTAATCGCCGCATCCGTCTGAATAAATCGCACCCGCTTATCCGGAATACCCACCTGCGCACTCGGTCGATCCAAAGCGCTAATAATGCCAATCGTCACCGTATTGTCGAAACCCAAGGGATTTCCGATGGCGATCGCCCATTCACCAGGAATTAATGATTCGGCATTACCGAGCTTAGCCGTGGGAAGATCCGTCGCCTCAATTTTAATTACAGCGATATCCGTTAGCTCATCCACCCCGATCACTTTGCCACTAAAAACCTGACCATCTTTGAGAGTGACTTTGACCGTCGAACTCCCTTCGACCACATGGGCATTAGTAATCAGTTGTCCATCACTACTGAGAATAAAACCCGAACCTGTCCCCTGCTCAATATCGGGTTCTAAACTCGGAATATCCTGATCAAAGAAACGTTTAAAAAGCGGCGACGACATATCCTGACTGTACAAATCCTTCGTCGCATCGATACGCACCACAGCCGATCCCACTTCCTGTACCGCCTGCGCAATGAAATTCACTGAGCCATCACGGGGATTATTCAGAAGGGCATCACTGCCATAAAATTCTTCATAGGATTTGAGCGTTGCGTTCAGCTGACCCTGCGTCCAATAGGCATGACTCGCCACACCCATTCCGCATCCAATAACGATCAAGCCCGTATATAAGCCCCATTGACGGAAAGATTGACTAAGCATAAATAGTGAGCGGCGAAGATGCAGGTGGTAGAAGTTGCAAAATATTGTTGCTCTAAATTAGGTCGAGAGCGAGTGTTTTTTATTATTCCTTGGGGGAGGTAATAAAGCCGGATGAGATTGCAATAAGTAATGCAACTCACGTCCTATTCCCTAAAAACACAGGTGTTTGAGCCGTATTCAAAACAATGACATTTGCAAAGATGACTCTAATTATGGCAAAGATTTTTGATTCTTTGAGAGCGTGATAATAAAGCTGTATAAGGGTTCGGCAATATTTACAGGTTGGTATATGAATTTTGGTTTAAGCACGTACGGATTGTAGGGCCCAGTTGCGGGTAATAATCACGCGAGGATGAATAGTTTTGTTCTGTTTAACGAGATATTTGAGGGTGTAATCGCAGACTTTCCAGACAGCTTTCCGAAGATTTTTCTTGCTGAGTTCCCGTAATTTATTCAGTTTTTTATTGTCTCCACGACCGGGTTCTAGGGCATCGGCAATAAAAATAATGCAACTCAGATCACTCATCTCTGCACCGCCTAACGTATGCAGGGCGATCGCCTCAAGGATTTCTGGGTCAGTGATCCCAAATTCTTTTTTTGCTACCACAGCGCTGACATCAGCATGGAGGAGGTGGGGCACTTGCGCGCAAATATCATCAATGGCGATCGCCGCATCTGCTGCCAAATCTAATAGCTTTTGGGGTGGAAAAAATTTTGCCAAATCATGGAGCAAGCCTGCGATTTTTGCCTGTTGCTGTTTCACACCATGGATTTCAGCAAGTTCGCCTGCCATCGTTTCAACACCGAGAATATGCTGCACTCGATGCTCTGAGACATTTTTGTCTAGCCAGGCGATCGCCTGTTGTCGTTCAAAGTTTTTGATTAAATCTGCCATCGATTCCCCCTCAGATGTCGTTATGTTCAGACTGCAAATCTCATAAAATGCTCACCGAAAAAAGTTCAAAAGAGGCAGTGCCGTAGGAGATAATCCTAATTGGATCAAAACGTTACTCGACCGGAACCAGAGAGATTGAACACTGCAACCCCCACTACTCACCGTACCATCCGTCCGATTGCCACCTATGCGCTCCACGGCATTGCGTTTCATGAGGGGTATTTCTGGGCGATTGAGACGATTAATGGCTACCTCATCCGAATTGATCCCAAAACTGACGCCACAGAAATTTTAAATACAGAAACATGGTCAGTTTTTATCGGAGCAACAGGGTTGGCGATCGCCGACGAAACCCTCTGGTTTACAAGTGGTGAAAACGTTTATAAATGCTCCATGACCGATGGGCAATGGAATCCAGAACTCTTTATTCGCCTACGAGATAACGCGAGCGGTGTCGCAGTATCTGGCAATAGCGTTTACGTGAGCTGCCAAAAACGGGGTGAAATTTCCGTTTATAACGCGGTCAATGGCAAAGAAATCACCCAACTTTATGCCCCTGGTATCGGCATCGAAAACTTATTTATCCACAACGAAGACCTCTGGGTTTCGGATAATCTCGAACAAACAGTTTATTGTCTCGACCGTGCCACTGGCGAAATCAAACTCAGTCTCCTTACCCCCTTTGCCTCTCCCACCGGCGTAACGCTCTACATCGACCCCGACACGAGCGAAGAAGTTTTATACGTTGCCTACGCTGACCAAGAACCCTACATCCGCGACAATCCGAATGCCGATCCAAACTACGAACTGCAATATCGCGAGGTCACCTTTCTACATCCGCTCCATTTCCGTTATTACGAAGATGAAAAGTTTGCTCTGTCCAATGGCTTTTTAATTGAGATGAGCTACGTCGAGGAGTTATCGCCCCTTGATCCGTTTGAACTGAAGGATTTGGAATGGAAAATTGCTCTACCTGCAGAAACTCACCGCCAGCAAATTGTCGAAGTGGAACCCATTGGTATTCCCTTTACTGAAGAAATTGTCGATGGGCAACGCATTGCTGTGTTTAAGTTCGATCACCTCACCAACACGCAACGTCATGTCTTTGGATGGCGCGCCAAACTTCAGGTGTGGGGTATTAAATATCAGCTCAACCCCCTCGACTGTGAAGATATTCCCGAGTTAACACCAGAATTCGCAGCAAAATACCTCGTTGATAATGACAACCTCGCCATGGAAACAGACATTATCAAACGAGCTGCCACCGAGGCGATCACCAACGAAGCCAACTTTTTACGGCAAATGTATTCGATCCGAAATTACGTTTATGACCATTTGTCTTATGGCATTAAACCCCACATCGATACACCGGATATTGCCCTGCGACGTGGTGTTGGCTCCTGTGGTGAGTACTTGGGGGTGTTACTAGCTCTGTCCCGTTTAAATGGCATCGCGAGTCGTACTGTGGGTCGCTACAAATGTCCGATGGATGCCCACCAGCGAAATATTCCGCTCCAACCAGACTACAACCACGTTTGGATGGAATTTCACCTGCCCGGCTATGGTTGGTTACCGATGGAATCAAACCCTGACGATATTCAGGATGGTGGGCCCTATCCCTCGCGTTTCTTTATGGGATTAGCTTGGTATCACGCAGAAATGGCCAAGGGTGTGAAGTTTGAAAAGCTCTACCGCAATGGCGAAATGATCCAAAAAGAGGAAACATCAATTGGTGAATTAGCGTTAAATCATGTACGCTTTACTATCCTTGATGAGCTAAAACCGTAAATATATAAGTTTATTTTTAGCTTACAAGTCAGCTATGAAAGCCCAGAAGTTCTATGAATTAACAAGAGAGCAAATCAAACATGAAGATCAATTATTAAATAACAGAACAACATGGCTACTTGTCCTTCAAGGATTCCTATTTTCTGCATATAGCATATCAATCTCAGCAGAAGCAATCGCATTAAACCATAATAGTTTTCAAGAGCTTGAAGAACGTTTGAATTTAGTTAGAAAATGTATTGCAATCAGCGGAATCACATCATCTATTGTTATAGCTATTGGTATTCTTGCTGCATCCCGATCAATATATGCTCTAGTAAAAAGTTGGGACAAAAATTTTGATCAACAACAAAAAAGTCAGTATCCACAAATTATAGGTAAAGAGCTATTGGGAATTAGAGGAGGACTTATTCCTGTTCTAGTCTTACCAGTATTTGTATTCCCATTCACATGGGCCTTTCTATCACCATTTTTATTGATCCGCATAATTACAGGAATTTCCATTATTATATTTTTTATTTTCTTAATTGCTCTCGATAAAAATTCCTAAAGTTGATCAAACCAAATAATTAGGTTTCTAAAGCCTAAAAAATAAAGTTTAAATGGGTGTAGCTAGATAAAACCCAAAACAAGAGAATAATCGTTGCCCAGAAACCAAGAAAAATACTGATCCAAACAGTCACATAATTTTTCTGTTCGTGGTATTTCCAGAAAAGTAATTTTTTGACGGGTTTACCGCCTTGGAGATGTTGAGTGGCGATCGCCTTCACATTTCGTACTTGGACATTGTTGTACCAAGCTTTGTCGGGCATCACCTTCACCATGGGGCCACTGCCACATTCTCCGAGACAGCCACTACGGATCACGGTAATCTGCCCATCTTCGTATTTCTGAAATTCCTGTAAAACCTCTAATGCCCCTTGTTTTGGGCAGGTTTGATGGCAGCAGACCAACACTGTTTTTGCCATAGCATTACAACGCTTTTCGAATATTCAATAAAAAACCCCCTTCTATTATGAAGAGGGAAATTTTTTATTGCGCTCAACTGAAACAAAATATTTAGTTGTTGGCGATCGCCACCTTTTCGACGATATCAGCTTGCTGTTCAGCAACAGTTTCTTGGGAATGGATAATCGCCTGAATCATAGGCGTACTGGTTACAGAGCTATCAGCAATCACAAAGAGCGGGTTGGACAAAATACCGGCCAGAGATGTCACCACTAACGCGAACACTAAACCAACTTGTAGAGGTCTCATGCCCACTGCAGTCCAAGTGACAGCGGGATAGTTGCGAACAGAGTCCGACATTTCCTGAGGCTCTTTTACAACCATCATCTTGATGACACGAATGTAGTAGTAAATGGAAACCACACTCGTGAGAAGACCGAGGAGTACAAGCCAATAGAGGCCTGCCTGCCAACCTGCCCAGAAGAGATAGATTTTACCGAAGAAGCCGGCCAATGGCGGAATACCACCAAGGGACAACAGACATACACTCAAGCCCAAAGTTAGCAAAGGATCTTTCTGATATAGACCGGCATATTCAGCGATTTGGTCGGTACCAGTGCGTAGGGAGAAGAGGATGACACAGGTGAACGCGCCGAGATTCATGAAGAGATAAATCAGCAAGTAGAAAATAACACTGGAGTAGCCTGCATCAGTGTTTGCCACTAGGCCAATCATCACAAAGCCAGCTTGCGCGATAGAAGAGTAGGCAAGCATCCGCTTCATGCTGGTTTGAGCGAGAGCCACGACGTTACCGAGCACCATACTGAGGACGGCAAGGGCGGTGAAAATCAAATGCCATTCGTCGATAACGGAGCTAAAAACAGTAACAAGTAAACGAATTGCAAGGGCAAAACCAGCCGCTTTCGAACCAACGGAAAGGAAGGCCACAACAGGTGTGGGAGAGCCTTCGTAAACATCAGGTGTCCACTGGTGGAAAGGTACCGCGGAAATCTTAAAGGCAATACCTGCAATGGCAAAGACTAGGGCGATCGCCAACGCTAAGGATTGACCACCTTGGGCATCCGTAATATTCGCGGCGATGTCGCTGAGGATTGTTTCGCCACCAGACAAACCGTAAAGCAGAGAAACACCGTAAAGGAAAATTGCTGAACTTGCTGCACCAATGAGGAGATATTTGAGCGCAGCTTCGTTAGAGCGGGGGTCACGTTTCATGTAACCCGTCAGCAGGTAGGAAGAAATACTGAGCATTTCAAGGGAGACGAAAATCATCACCAGCTCATTTGCTCCCGAAAGGAACATCCCGCCGAGGGTTGCCGTAAGGAGAATACAAACAAATTCTGAAAGTGCCGTACCAGATCGTTCGACGTAACGCACCGACATCATCACAGTGAATGCCGTGGACAGAACGATAATACCCCTGAACAAAATACTCAGGTTATCGCTGTTAAACGCGCCGAGAAATGCCACCGGATTCGGATTATCCCAACCGAAATATAGGGCAACAGTCGAACTCAATAGTCCGGCGATCGCCACATAGGGGATCCAACCCGAACGGGAACGCCCCACAATCAAATCCCCGACAAGAACGACGACGAGGGTCAAAATTACGATGCTTTCCGGCAAAATTGCCCCAGTATACAACTGGCTCGCAACGGTACTTGAAAAATCCATTTTTGCTCTTACAGGCTTAGTGAACCAATTAACATTTAACAATACCGCAAACTAACTTGGAAATGGCAAACACCGAATTTCAGACCCAGCTTTGCCACCAAACTCGTCAAAATCTCAATAAATTTCAGCAAAAAATCAGAAAGGACGAAATCTTTACGGATAATCCCTTCCTTTGGCTGCAAATATTGCCACTAATAATCACACAAAATCCCAACGATGATGACAAACTAAACCTTTATGTAGCAAGGCTTCATCAGTCAAGCTCAGTTCTATCCTGACTTATCTCTGCTTCCTCACGACTTGAGAATCATGATCCCATCGAATATTGACGACCCACCATCATCAAGTTCGGTTTTTACAAACTCTTAAGCCTTGACGGATAGCATATTCGTAAGACATTGATTAAATATATAAGGTATACATCGTCAAACCTTTCCCCCAATACTCTTAAATCGACAACCCATGTCCACCCTTGTCATCGTCGAATCACCGACCAAAGCCCGTACAATCCGGAATTACCTACCGCAGGAATATCATGTGACTGCCTCTATGGGGCATATCCGCGACCTTCCTTCTTCTGCCGACGAAGTCCCTAAAGATAAAAAAGGACAGCCTTGGTCACAGCTTGGGGTAAATGTGGACGAAAACTTCGCACCGCTCTACATCGTGCCGAAGAAAAAGAAAAAAGTTGTCACCGAACTCAAACAAGCCCTCAAGGAAGCAGATGAACTGATTCTGGCAACGGATGAAGACCGCGAAGGTGAAAGTATTAGCTGGCATTTGCTCGAAGTCCTTAAACCGAAAGTACCCATCAAACGGATGGTGTTCCATGAGATCACCCAAGAAGCAATTCAAAAAGCGCTGACTAATTGCCGAGAAATTGATGTCAACCTCGTCCATGCTCAAGAAACACGTCGAATTCTAGATAGATTAGTTGGCTACACGCTGTCGCCACTGCTCTGGCGCAAAATTGCAAAGGGCTTATCGGCAGGTCGAGTACAGTCAGTTTCTGTACGTCTCTTGGTACAACGGGAACGGGAAAGACAGGCATTCCAGTCTGGTCAATATTGGGATCTGAAAGCGCAGCTCCAACAAAAGCGCTCCAAGTTTGATGCAAAGCTGGTTACCCTCGACGGCAAAAAGATTGCGATTGGTAGCGACTTTGATCCAGACACAGGCAAGTTAAAGAAAGGAAAAAAAGTTGTTCTTCTGTCTCAAGAGGAGGCGATCGCCCTCAAAGAGCGCATTAAAGATCAAGAATGGGTTGTCAGCAAAACTGAAGAAAAACCCAGCACCCGCCGTCCTTCACCTCCTTTTACAACCTCGACATTACAGCAGGAATCGAACCGTAAGCTGGGCATTTCAGCGCGGGATACGATGCGCACAGCCCAAAAGCTTTACGAAGAGGGCTATATCACCTACATGCGTACTGACTCGGTGCACCTGTCAGATCAAGCCGTGACTGCTGCCCGTAGCTGTGTCGAAGAAAAATATGGGAAGGATTACCTCAGCCCTCAAGTACGCCGTTACAAAACAAAGAGTAAAGGTGCTCAGGAAGCCCACGAAGCAATTCGTCCGGCAGGTAGCAGTTTCCGTACACCAAAGGAAACGGGCTTAAGCGGTCGTGAGTTCAAACTTTACGAATTGATTTGGAAACGTACTGTTGCCTGTCAGATGGCTGACGCAAAGTTGACTCAGCTCTCCCTCACTTTGAAAGTTGATGATGCCGAATTCCGGTCTTCAGGTAAGCGCATTGATTTCCCTGGTTTCTTCCGTGCATATGTAGAGGGTTCGGATGATCCCGATGCAGCGCTCGAAAATCAAGAGGTTGTACTGCCCGATCTAAAAGAAGGCGACAAGCCCACCTGCAAACAGCTCGATGAAATTGAGCACAATACAAAACCTCCTGCTCGCTATACCGAAGCAAGTCTTGTTAAAGGCCTTGAAGGTAAAGGTATCGGTCGTCCTAGTACCTATGCAACAATTATCGGCACCATTGTTGACCGTGGCTATGTACAAATCCGAGATAAAGCCCTCACACCAACCTTTACAGCCTTCGCCGTAACGGCATTATTGGAAGAGCATTTCCCCAATTTGGTGGACACTGATTTCACTTCCCACATGGAGCATACTCTTGATGAGATTGCGACAGGGAAAGCGCAATGGCTCCCCTATCTGAAAAATTTCTACCTTGGTGATGAAGGTCTCGGCACTCAGGTTAAAGTTCAAGAAGAGAATATTGATCCGTCTGTCGCTAAGGCGATCGCCATCGAAAATTTACCGGTCAAGGTAAAAATTGGACGATTTGGCCCTTACATCGAGTCAGAGCAAGGCGAAGAGAAAATTACGGCTTCATTGCCTGCCGATCTCACTCCATCGGATCTTGATCCTGCTCAAGTGGAGACCATCCTCAAGCAAAAAACTGAAGGGCCAGAGCAATTGGGTGAACATCCCGAAACGGGAGATCCAATTTATCTACTTGTCGGCAGTTATGGGCCTTATGTGCAACTTGGTCAGGTAACTGAGGAAAAGAAAAAACCCAAACGAGCTTCCCTTCCCAAAAACGTCAAGCCAGAGGATCTCACCTTTGAGATGGCAATTCAGCTTTTGTCACTACCGCGCTTATTGGGAGAACATCCTGAGTCGAGCAAGCCAGTTAAAGTTGGCTTAGGTCGGTTTGGCCCCTATGTGGTTCATGATCAAGGGAAAGAAGGCAAGGATTATCGTTCCCTGAAAAAGGAAGATGATCTGTTTACCATTAGCTTCGAGCGCGCAATGGAACTATTGGCGCAACCGAAACGGAGTCGTGGTCGCGGCAAAACAAAAACACCTCTCAAGGAGCTTGGTAAGCACCCAGCAGATAATGAGCCTGTCAATGTTTACGAAGGCCCCTATGGCATTTATGTGAATCACCTGAAAACCAATGCTGGTTTGCCAGAAGGCGAAACGGTGGAAACAATAACTCTCGCCAAGGCACTCGAACTCATCGACGAAAAGGCTGCATCTAAGGGCAAGAAGAAAACCACAAAGAAAAAGACCACCACTAAAAAGAAAACAACGGCAAAGAAAAAGACCACTACAGCTAAAAAGAAAACCACCACAGCGAAGAAAAAAACAACTACCAAGAAAAAAGCTGCTGCTAGCGACGAATAATCTTGATGCCTACATTCAAAGGCTGGGGTGATCGCCAAATTATTTTGGGGTTGACGGTCGTGGCTCTCTGTCTGTTTTGTTTCAATCTCGGCAATGTGCCACTCAGGGATTGGGATGAAGGGACGAGAGCTTTAGTCGCGCGGGAAATTTTTCGGACAGGTAATTGGCTCCATCCGACTCAATTTGGAGAGCCATATCTAAATAAGCCACCGCTCATGGATTGGTTAGTGACTTTGAGTTACCGCCTCGGTGGGGTGAATGAATGGACAAGTCGTTTACCGGGGGCGATCGCCAGTGCTCTGGGCGTACCTCTGCTGTATTGCTTGGGTAAAGAGCTGTTTGCTGAAAAACAACAATCAATTCGGGCGGCCCTACTGAGTGCCTCGGTTTATTTGACGCTTTTGCCTGTGGTGCGCCATGGACGCCTTCTTATGTTGGATGGCTTAGTGCTGACTGCCATGATCTTGAGCTTTTGGTGTTTTCTCAAGGCGGAAAAACAAAAAGTTTTTGGCTTAGGGATTGGGGTTGGTTTCGGGATCATCACCTTCACGAAAGGACTATTAGTGCTTCCCATTGTGGCGATCGCCTTGTTATTTAGCTTGCGCGATAAGCGTTGGCAGATCATCAAAAACTTTTACCTTTGGTTGGGATGTCTAATTGGCTTCCTACCAGTAATTTGGTGGTACTGGTCTCAAATTAATCACTACGGCCAAATATTTATCGATGTGCATTTTCTATCACAGGGCATTGATCGCGTCTCTGACACTGTAGAAAATCATCAACATCCACCATGGTTTTATATTCTCGAAATCGCTAAATATACTGCGCCTTGGCTATTTTTTTTGCCCCAGAGCTATCGCTTAATTTGGCAAGAACAATATGAAAAGCATGGCCAATTAATCCTCGGTGGATCCATGTTTTATGGGTTTCTCATCTCCACGATGGGGACAAAATTACCATGGTATATTATGCCGATTTATCCTTTTATGGCTTTAGCTGTGGGCTATTATCTCTCAGGATTTGACGAACTAAGATCCACAAAATACTATCGTTTCCCATTTCAGTATTGCTTTTATTTCCTCTCAATTCTCACTGCCCTTAGTGCCATCTATTTTGTCTTCACCGATCCTCAGACAAGCTTGATTCTCATGTCTTTGGCGATCGCTGCGATGTTTGGTATTGCGGGTTGGTATTGGCAGCGCAAAAGCCAGAATTTTATAACCACTTTTATTGTGGGAATGTATGCAACTCTTGGGCTTTTATTTTGCTCAACGTCGTGGCTTTGGGAAGTCAATGAGGCATTTCCCGTAAAACAAACTGGCGAAATTATTCGGACTCAAACACCTGAAACCACTAAACTTTTTACCACCTTTGGCTATAGTCGCCCGAGTTTAGATTTTTATGGAGATCGCCAAATTCTCCCAGCAAACCTAGATGACATTCAAACAGAACAATATTGGTTAGTAGATCATGGCGCATTCGAAGCAAACCAACAGCATTTCCCTGAGTTTGAAATTTTGGGTCAATCCGAAACCTTTAAGCTCATTCACACAAAAAAAGAGACTTGAATAAAATCAAGCCCGCTTTAAAAATTTGGTTGTGTGAAAAACTACCTGCTTACAAAATACTGAAAGAATCCTCTTCAAGAGCAGCAGAACCACCTTCACGCAAAATCTGAATCACACGGCCTAACTGCTTCCATAGCAAACCGACGGTTGCGAGGGTTAAAGGTAAAGACAAAGAATAAGCGAACCATGCAGGAATAAAAAAGATTTGCAAGCCGCTCGCCAGGAAAATACTCATGCCTGTGCCGATACCAAACAGAGGCAGTTGCAAGCCAATCACAGACAGCTGCTCACGAATACTATTTTCATTAGCGACGATTTCACGAGCTTTGAGCTTGAGCGTGCCCTGAAAAGCTGCACCACTTGTCACAGCAATAAAGAAACCGAGTGCAACCATCACCAAAGGTGGCTGCGTCATATAGAAATAATAATAATCTTCCATCATCTGTATTTACAAATCTTAAATTTTATTGATTTCAATTATGACCGAGTTTGGGCGAAACTTGGCAAGACGGCAGCAATTCTATTGGTAGAGAGAGTCCGCAGACCTGACCATGCAATGCCTAAAAGTTTTTGAGGCTGGAATTCATCCTTCAATAAATCCCACAAACGCTGTACTTCTGCAGTATGTAAACGATCATCTTCGATCAAGGCAAGAATTAACATCCGGCGGATTTCTCCCCCTTCCTCAGACATTAAATATTGAAAGCCCATTTGCGCGGTTGGCAAAATATCAAAGCTTCTATCCGCACTGGCGATCGCCAACATATTTTCAAGACGTTGCCACTGAAATTTCCCATCTTTGAAGAGTATTTCAAGAAGCTTACGGCGTAGCTCAGGCGTTTCAGCAGTGAGCAGACGGCGCGAAACGTAAGGGTAGGAAATCTCAACAATTTTGAAATCCGGATTCAGACTTAATGCCAAACCTTCTTGGGTAACCAGAGAACGAATAATCAACGCAAACTTAGCAGGCACCCGGAACGGATACTCATACATCAGCTCTGAAAAGTCATCGGTGATTGTCTTAAAGTTAAAGTCCCCAACGCTCTCACCAACGGCATTCCCCAAGACTTTCTCCAGAGCAGGGATAATCGGGCGGATATCCGTGTGAGGCGCTAAGAAACCGAGTTCAACAAAATCTCTCGCAAGGGCTTCATAGTCTTGATTAATGAGCTGAACGACAGAGCTGGCAATGGTTTCTTTTGTCTTGTTATCGAGCTGATCCATCATGCCAAAATCGATATAAGCCATCTTCCCGTCAAACGTCGCAAACAGATTGCCGGGGTGGGGATCAGCATGAAAAAATCCATGTTCTAGTAGCTGTCGAAGTCCAGTTGTAACACCAATTTCAATAATTTCATCGGGGTTTAAACCAGCAGCGCGCATTCGATCTAACTCACTGAGTTTGTAACCATTAATCCATTCAAGGGTCAGCAAGCGAGAGCTGGTGTAATCCCAATAAATAGAGGGAACTTTAACGCGTGGATCATCAGCAAAGTTAGTGGCAAACTTTTCAGCGTTACGACCTTCATTGATGTAGTCGATTTCCTCAAAAAGCTTAAGGCCAAATTCATCCACAATCAGCGTCAGATCATGACCAAGATTGAGAGGTAGATAAGGCGCAAGAAAAGTCGCACCAATCCGCATCAGATATAAATCGAGGGTCAAAATCGGTAGAAGTTTGGGACGCTGTACTTTAACGGCAACCTCTTCACCGCTATAAAGACGGGCACGATAAACCTGAGCTAGACTTGCGGCAGCGACAGGTTCTGGAGAAATTTCGCTGTAGACATCGCTAATGCTACAGCCTAAATCTTTTTCGATAATGGCAAAGGCGATCGCATTACTAAAAGAAGGAAGTTGGTCTTGGAGTTTGATCAACTCTTCAAGGAAATCTACTTTAATCAAATCAGGGCGTGTAGAGAGTGCCTGTCCGACTTTAATGAATGTAGGGCCTAAGCGAGTCAGAATTTCTCGTAATTCGTTCGCACGGCGGTTGCGACTTTGTTCTGTTTCTCCGTTTCGTTTATCTAGCCATAGTCTCAGGGCAAATCCACCGAAAAGCCAAACTATAATGAAGGTTCGCCATAATGCTTTCCAAGGTCGCCAAAAATAGTAGTGGGCGATCGCCTGATGGTCATATCGCTTGAGGGTTGTAGATCCGAGTCGATAGTCGGGAGAAACAGAGGAATACTGGGTCACAGGCATCTCACCGTAAACAAATATTGGCTTTTGTAAACTAAAGTCAAGCTATATTGTATCGGACTTTTCAGAATCACTAAGTTTCCCCACCGAAGTTTAAGATTCTCTGCTGATTTTGGATTTATCTCGATATCAGCTCTGTAGGCTATTTTGCTGGGCTAACTGTTGTAGAAGGGTTAGGCGATCGCCTTCTGGTGAGCCAGCAGTAATGTTAGGAGACTTTGATTTATCGTTGTCTTGATTAATTGCCTTGAGAGCAGCTTGAGCAGCTTTTTTTTGAGCCAATTTTTTCGATTTTGCGGTGCCTCTGCCATATTCATGGTCTTTGACATAGACAGCCACAGTAAAAGTCTTCACATGATCAGCACCCGATTCCGCAAGAGTTTTATATTGTGGGAGCGCCCCAATTTCTGCCAAAGCCCATTCCTGTAAAGCGCCTTTGACATTCTGAGCAGTGACTAATTCCGGCTGGGCAGCCAGCTTCACTGCAATAGGTAAAACCAATTCCTCAACAAAGGCGATCGCCAAATCGATACCTGCATCTAGGAAATAAGCTCCGACAATTGCCTCAAAAGCATCACTAAGAATTTCTGGATTTTGCCTGGCCCCAATATTTTCTGTCCCTTTACCTAGTCGCAATAGACTATCCAAACCCAGATCCATCGCAAAGGTCGCTAACTGATGACGATTATTTTCTAAACCTGCCCGCAGACGGCTCAGTTCCCCTTCCTGAAGTTCCGGAAACTGCTCATACAAAAGCTTTCCCATCACAAACTTTAGAACAGCATCCCCAAGAAATTCCAGCCGTTCATTGTCTTGTTTCACCTCAGGATGTTCGTTGCAATAAGAGCTATGGGTCAGGGCTTGGGTCAGCAGACCTTCATCCCGGAACCGCGGCAAGCTTGTCATGGTTAACCTAAACTTTATAATGTTCAGAAGGAAATAAACCTAGCGTATCAGTTTCCCCATAGCAACCACTCTGACAACTTTTACCGTCAAGTCGCGTTACGGGGGCGATCGCCAAAAGATAGGGTTCTAAATCCATCACATCGCCAGAATATATAAAAGCCTAAGGGAAACACTGCGGATCAATGTCAAAAATTGAAACTAGAACCGAACCCATGGTGCTCAACATGGGGCCTCACCACCCCTCCATGCACGGCGTCTTACGCCTGATTGTCACCCTAGATGGAGAAGACGTGGTTGATTGTGAACCCGTCATCGGTTATCTGCACCGGGGCATGGAAAAGATCGCCGAAAACCGTACAAACATCATGTATGTTCCCTACGTCAGTCGTTGGGATTATGCAGCAGGAATGTTTAACGAAGCGATCACCGTTAATGCACCGGAAAAACTTGCTGACATCACCGTTCCCAAACGTGCTCAGTATATTCGTGTGGTGATGCTCGAACTGAACCGTATTGCAAACCATTTACTATGGCTTGGCCCGTTCCTCGCAGACGTTGGTGCCCAAACTCCATTTTTCTACATCTTCCGTGAGCGGGAGATGATTTATGACTTATGGGAAGCCGCTTCCGGCATGCGTTTGATCAATAACAACTATTTTCGTATTGGTGGTGTTGCAGTTGATCTTCCCTACGGTTGGAATGATAAATGTCTAGATTTCTGTGATTATTTTGATCCGAAAATCGATGAGTACGAAAAACTCATCACCAACAACCCTATTTTCCGCCGCCGCGTAGAAGGCGTGGGCACTGTTACCCGTGATGAAGCGATCAATTGGGGTTTATCAGGCCCGATGCTCCGAGGTTCCGGTGTGAAGTGGGATCTCCGCAAAGTCGATCACTACGAATGTTATGACGACTTTGATTGGGATGTTCAGTGGGAAACAGCAGGTGACTGTTTTGCCCGTTACCTCGTCCGTATTCGTGAGATGCGCGAATCTGTCAAAATTATTCGCCAAGCTCTCAAGGGAATGCCTGGTGGAGCTTACGAAAACCTTGAAGCCAAGCGGATGCTCGAAGGCAAAAAATCTGAGTGGAATGGCTTTGATTATCAGTACATCGCTAAGAAAGTGGCACCAACTTTCAAAATTCCTGAAGGCGAACATTACGTTCGGATGGAGAGCGGCAAAGGCGAAATCGGCATCTTCATTCAAGGAACAAATGATGTATTCCCTTGGCGCTGGAAGATTCGTTCTGCCGATTTTAACAACCTCCAAATCTTGCCTCACATCTTGAAGGGCGTGAAGGTTGCGGACATTATGGCGATTCTGGGTAGTATCGACGTGATTATGGGTTCTGTAGACCGATAATTTCAGCTTGTTTCTAGTTTCTCTTCTTTTGCTTTCTATAGAGCGAAGGGAGTGAGGCGATCACCAACAATCTAAATTCAACTAAAAAATCCAACAGGGTGGGAGAGTTCAATTGTTTAGCTCTCCTTTTTTGTTGAAATACCATCCCATTGCTACATCGCAATCACTGAGCTATTTAGGGGGATGAAGTTACGACAAGTCTTTCTATACGTACGTACACATTTGTGCATTTGTGTTATTTGCGATACTAATGCGTAACAAGATTCCCTATAGTAGTGGTAGTGCGTCTATGAATCGGGAATATTAATGATTAGGGTTCCACCTATTTTTTGAGCTATGAGTAATTCGCAAATCAGCTCGGTTCGGCGGCAGCGCGAGAAAAAAAAGCGCCAGCTTCAGCAACGCCAAACTCAGTTGAAGCATCATTGGGCACTACACCAAGCAAAGCAACAAGCGACTCAGATGGGTCTCAAAGGTGCGCAACAGCGCCTGAGTAAATCCAAAAAACTGAGTGAGCTGGATGCGAGTATTCTCGATGTGATGCTGGAGATTTGGTCACGCCGTGGCACATTTGCACCAGCGAATTTAGCGAATATTTTTTTACAGCAAACCGAGACTGTCACATACGCTGACTACAAAAAAGCTCTCATGCGCTATCTGTGGACGGCGATCGCCGAGGAGCCAGGCTTAGACTCCCTCAAGCAGCGAATGGAAGAAACCCTCAATCAACTATGGGTTGAACAAGATAAAAAGAAAGTTGATCTCCGTCTCAAACTGAGAACTTGTAATCGTTTGATTAGCCTGCTGACAACCCAAGGCTATCCCTATCCTTCTCCAATGTTTACGATGCTGGCGGTACAGGAACAATACGACGTTTTTGGTCTAATGCTTTTGCGGTTAATGCTACTGAGTCGCCCAAGCTATCAATGTTTTGCCGATGCGATCGCCGCGTTGAAAAACTATTACGCCAAACTCAAAAACCCAAAATCCCAGTGGATTGTGCATTTCCTTGATGCTTTCCAGCTCAACATCAGTGAATATTTAGACCGTAGCTTTGACCAGAAAAATAAATTCAAACCCCAAAATCTTGAATAAACCTTTGGCAAAACCGCTACGCTAAACAGCAAGCATTTTTGTCAATTGGGGGTTCTGAGATGAAAAGCACCTATCTCGATTCTTTGTCCTATCAGGCGGTTAAAACCTCATCAGTAGAATATCTGGTGTTAATGTTGCACGGCTGGGGCGCAAACTATAACGATTTACAGCCTTTAGCGGAAGTTTTAGATCTACCGAATTGCCGTTTTCTCTTTCCCAATGCCCCCTTTGAACATTTTCAAATGCCAACAGGGCGAGCATGGTATGCCTTAGAGCGACAGGATTTTCAGGGTATTGAAGAAAGTCGTGATCGCCTTAGCAAATGGCTAGACTCCCTCCCAGCTCTCACCGGTATTCCGCCAGAACGCACCGCAATGGTGGGATTTTCCCAAGGTGGGGCCATGACCTTAGATGTCGGTTTAATGTTCAATTTCGCTGCCGTTTGTAGTTGCAGTGGTTATTTGCATTACAACCCCTTAGAACGTAGCGGTAATTTTCCGCCAACTCTTCTCATTCACGGTACCCAAGATACAGTTGTGCCCTTGACCGCCGCGAAAAAAGCAAAAAAAGAACTCACTCAGATCGGTGTAGAAACTGAGTACTTTGAATTTATGGGTGGTCACGAAATTCCCACAGCTGCAATGGTTTCAATGCGCAACTTCTTACAACACACGCTCATGATCTAGTGGCAAGCAGGCTAGCGTTTGATACCGCTTATTTCTCTAACTTTCAGAATAGAAATATATGCCTATGGCAATAGATGACCATCTGCCCAATGAGTAAACCTGATGTTTTTCGAAGAGATCCTCTAAGGCGATCGCCCTTGTCTGATAGACTTTGGGAGATTACAACAAAACTTAACACCTGATATAAATCAGAACGTTAGCAATCTGGAGGATTTAACGCGTGGATAGCACCCTCGGTTTAGAAATCATTGAAGTCGTTGAACAGGCGGCGATCGCATCATCCAAGTGGATGGGTTTAGGCGAAAAGGATACTGCGGATGAAGTAGCAGTAGAAGCAATGCGTGAGCGCATGAACAAAATCCACATGCGTGGTCGCATCGTAATTGGTGAAGGTGAGCGTGACGAAGCGCCTATGCTTTACATCGGTGAAGAAGTTGGTATTTGTACTCAAGAGAATGCATCTGAAGTTTGCACCCTCGAAGAACTCATCGAAATCGACATCGCTGTTGACCCTTGCGAAGGTACTAACCTCGTTGCAAACGGTCAACCCGGTTCCATGGCTGTTCTCGCTATTTCCGAGAAAGGTGGACTTTTCCACGCGCCTGACTTCTACATGCAGAAGCTTGCAGCTCCCCCAGCGGCAAAGGGCAAAGTAGATATCCGTAAATCTGCGACCGAAAACATCAAAATTCTTTGTGAGTGCCTCAACCGTACTCCTCAAGAACTCGTTATCGTTGTGATGGATCGTCCTCGCCACGCTGACTTGATCAAAGAAATTCGTGCAACTGGCGCACGCGTTCGTCTCATCAGCGATGGTGACGTTTCTGCGGCTATCTGTTGTGCATTTGAAGGAACTAACATCCACGCTCTTATGGGTGTTGGTGCAGCTCCTGAAGGTGTTATCTCCGCAGCGGCAATGCGTTGTCTCGGTGGTCACTTCCAAGGTCGCCTCATCTACGATCCTGCTGAAGTTAACACTCCCGAAAGTGAGAAATGGACTAAAGAAGGTAACGCTGCTCGTCTTAAGGAAATGGGCGTTGCAGATCCTGACAAGGTCTACGAAGCTGATGAGCTTGCTTCTGGTGAGGAAGTTCTCTTCGCTGGTTGTGGTATCACTCCCGGTACTTTGATGAACGGTGTACGTTTGTTCCATGGTGGTGCACGTACCCAATCCCTCATTATCTCCAGCCAATCCATGACTGCTCGCTTTGTCGACACAGTTCACATGTGGGAAGAGCCTCAGAAAATCGAACTTCACTAAATCATCGTGAGTTAGAAAATAAGCTAGCGGAATTATTTTAAAGTCAATTTCACTAGATATCAGAAAGGCGATCGCCAATGGCGATCGCCTTTTTCTATTGTCATAAAGTTAAATAAATTTTCTTTACAAAACCTTTTGTTGCGAATTGTCCGAGCACTACATTGCATAGGAACATAAAAAACTTTTTTAATAAAACTCTCTTGGCTTCCCACAGCAGTTGAAGCACCACAGAGACTCAACTTTTTTTAGAGAACTCCCCATGAATATTGTTGTTGTTGGTCTAAGTCACAAGACAGCCCCCGTTGAAATCAGAGAAAAGCTCAGTATTCAAGAAGCCAAAATAGACGAGGCGATCGCCCATCTGAAGTCCTATCCCCACGTCGAAGAAATCTCAGTTATTAGCACCTGTAACCGTCTAGAGATTTACGCGGTTGTACAGGAAACTGAGCAGGGCATCCGGGAAGTGTGCCAATTTTTAGCCGAGCAAGGGCAACTTCGTCTCAATCACCTCCGTCCCTATCTATTCACCCTCTTACACCAAGACGCGATTCGTCACTTGATGCGTGTGGCTGCGGGTCTAGAAAGTCTTGTACTTGGCGAAGGTCAAATTTTGGCGCAGGTCAAAAAAGCCCATAAACTTGGCCAAAAGCACAAAGGTCTAGGGCGGCTCCTCGACAAGATGTTTAAACAGTCCATCACTGCTGGAAAGCGAGTACGCAGCGAAACCAATATCGGTACAGGTGCCGTTTCAATCAGTTCTGCAGCAGTTGAGTTGGCGCAAATGAAAGTGCCAGATCTATCCACTCAAAAGATTGCCATTGTTGGTGCAGGTAAAATGTCTCGTCTTTTGGTACAGCACCTCCTGTCTAAAGGTGCTGAGGATATCACCATCGTGAACCGTTCCGAGCGCGGCGCGAAAGAATTAGCGAAGAAATTCCCCAACGCGAGTCTTCAGTTAGAGCTACTCCCCGAAATGCTCAATATCACTGAAAAATCTGACATTGTCTTTACTAGTACAGGTGCAACTCAGCCCATTATCGATAAAGCAAAGCTGGAAACTCTTGACCTCGAAAAATTAATGCTCATCGATATTTCTGTACCGCTTAATGTGGCAGCAGACGTTGAAGAGTTAGAAACAGTACAACTCTTTAATGTAGATGCGCTCAAAGAAGTAGTTGCGCAAAACCAAGCCTCCCGCCGCAAAATGGCAGAAGAAGCAGAAACTCTCCTTGAAGAAGAAGTCTCGAAATACATGAGCTGGTGGCAATCTCTCGAAACAGTACCAACCATTAGTTCTTTGCGCAGTAAGGTTGAGAGCATTCGAGAGCAGGAACTCGAAAAAGCATTGTCTCGCTTAGGGTCTGAGTTTGAAGAGAAGCACCAAGAAGTTATTGAAACTTTGACTCGCGGTATCGTCAACAAAATTCTCCACGAGCCGATGGTTCAACTCCGTGCCCAGAAGGATATTGAGGCGCGTCGGGTTTGTATGAATTCGCTCCAAATGCTCTTTAATCTCGAAACAGAAGAGGCTGTTTAGACCCATTTAAGGGCACAGTCACGCCGAATTTTCAGGATTGAAAGGTTTATTAGGCTAGGGGTTTTCGGTAGCATATTCTACGGAAGCTCCAGCTTTTTTATTGTGAATCGGAGAGTGGTTAATGTTAGTAGCTCGTTTGAGACAAATCGGAAAACAGGCGATCGCCGCAGTATTAGTGCTGTGTTGTAGCTTAGGCCTAATCGCTTGTGGTGATGGCATAGGGAGTTTACAGAGCTATAGCAGTGAAACCTATGGCTATGAGTTTTTGTATCCCAATGGTTGGATTCCAGTCAATGTCGAAAATGCAAAGACGGGCGTTGACGTTGTATTTCGAGATTTAATCGAATATTCCGAAAATCTCAGCGTCATTATTAGTGATGTACCTGTCGAAAAAAATCTCACAGATCTGGGCAGTCCTACCGATGTTGGTTATCGCTTTATGCAAGAAGCGAGTCAGAATAGCGATCGCCAACCTGAACTTATCCGTGCGGAAGAACGTTCCGATGATGCGGGACAAACCTATTACATCCTCGAATATCAAGTTGCCCTACCCAATGGTCAAATCCGCCATGACCTTGCCACCGTTGCCGTAAAATTTGGCAAACTCTATAGCTTTAATCTTTCGACCTTACAAGAACGTTGGGATGACGTAGATGGGCTGTTTAATACAATCATCAAATCCTTCAAACTCTAATATCCATTGAATCTGACATTATCTATAACCAACAGCGACAAACCATTAGGTAAACAGCTTTCGCAAACTACTCCCACTTTTTCTTTCTCAACCTCTCCCTCTGCTAACGAAAACATTTAGAAAAGAGCAATGGAATTAGTCCTCGCCTCAGCCTCTCCGGCCCGCCGTCGCCTATTGCAGGGAATCGGTATTAATCCAATTGTGCATGTCAGTAACTTCGATGAAGACCAAATTAAAGAGTCTGACCCCGCCCGACTTGTAGAAGCCTTAGCCCTAGCAAAAGCGGAAACCGTGGCCAAACAACGGCAAAATGCCCTGATTTTGGGCTGTGACTCTGTATTACTGGTGCAAGGCGAGATTCTTGGGAAACCAGAGTCTCCCGCAGAGGCGATCGCCCGTTGGCAGTCCATGCGTGGCAGTTATGGTGTCCTCTATACTGGTCATGCTTTAGTCGATCAAAACCAACAGCGGACCCTCGTTCGTCATGGCATGACTAAAGTTCATTTTGCAAAGATCGATGATGCCACCATTAAGGCTTACGTCGCGAGTGAAGAACCCCTTCAATGCGCTGGCTGCTTTGCCCTAGAAGGGAAAGGTGGTTTATTCATTGAAAAACTAGAAGGCTGTCACAGCAACGTAATTGGCCTAAGTCTGCCACTACTCCGCAAAATGTTTGTGGAATTAGGGCATGATATCAGCAAGCTATGGAGCTGAACACCAAATCAGTGTTTACATTTACTGCGACTTTTCTGAAGGATCCTTTTTTTTGGGCTACTCTGAAGAGAAATCGCCAACCCACAAGAGAAATATCAAAATGGTGTCCCCCTGAAACTGACTCCAACTGAGGATTTTCAGGTGAACAAGAGGAGAATTACAGTACATGCCTGCTAGCAACGAATTTAAAAAAGCCTTGCGTTCAGGAGATCTCCCCGAAGCTTTTGTAATGGCGATGGGGAAAGCAACCGAGCTAAACATTACAACCAAAGTTGTGAAAGCTGATGGCAGCGTTGTCGAAGATTACGACCCTGCCCAATGTTTAGAAACACGCCTCGATATCCTCAATGGCACTATCGAAAATTTGGTTGGCGAAGAATTTGTTGGCAATGGCAAATATATCGAGTTACAGGAGTTTCACCAGCAGCAGGTGGCCCTCGGTAATCGTAAAATCCAAGAAAATTTCCAAAGTCTACAGGAACTCTTTCGACTCCTCGTTACCCTTCAGCAATATAACCGCCTCACAAATGCTGAGCAGCCTCTAGATCTGACTTTCCTTGAAGCGCCACGATATCAATTGCCACCCGAAAAGGTAATCACAACGCTGCAAGAACAAGTTTCTATCCTCGAAACAATTCAAGAGAAATCTACGACAACCACAGTAAGAACTGAAACTCCTCCCGTAGCGACACCAGAATCAAAATCAGAACTGGAAGTAGCACCGACGACTCTAGAACAAGTACCCAGTACGACTCATGAGTCAGTAGTAGCGACGAGCCCTACGACTCCAGAACAAGCTAGCGAAGCTCCAGAGAGTGAAGAAAATAATCTGCTTAGAAATGCGGCGATCACCACGGGTGTTGCAGGAACAGCTGCCGCAGTGAAACAAGCAATTGATTCTAGTGCAAAAAAAGCAGATGCTGACGATGGAGAAACCTTAGATTTCCTCGATAGTTTTGCCGCATTAGATTTAGACGACGCACCTGCACCCTTTTCCGATGTCGAAATCGATGACTGGGAAACCCCACAGGAAATGAGCCCTGCTCAGCGTCTCTCCCAAGCCGCTAGTAGTGAAACCTATATTCCGACGTTATCTGATTTTGAGCGGGATGATGAAGGGGCAACTGACGAACTCGATGATTTACTTGATGATGGTTTAGACGATCTGTTAGAAAATGATGTTGACCCGGTAGCACTAGAAGAAGAAAAGAGTCTTGAGCCTGATGAGCTTTTGGCTGATGACAATGATGATGCGGCGATCGCCGAAAACGAAGCGATTACAGAGTCGGAAGAAGCAAGTGTCGAGTTTGATGAATTTGCGGCTATCTCTGAAGAGGATCTACCAGAAGAAGTCCTCGGCGATCTACTCCACGAGCCCGAAGAGCCAGATGGTGAAATCACAGCTATTTCTCTTGGGCCAAAATCCATACTCTCCGAGTCACCAGATACTGATGCTGAAGATTTAGATGATCTATTGCCCGATACAGATCCAGTAATGGATATGCCTATAGAGGAAGAAGGCGAGTTAAATGATATTTCGGATGTAGAGTCCACTGAGAAACTAAACATTGAAGCTACCTCGGAGGCAGTAGATTTAAGTGATATCAACATCCCAGAAGAGGCAGCCATTGCCTTAGAATCCGACGCGGAAGAGGAGGAAAGTGAAGGCTCTTCGGCAACTATCCCCCAAGACAACACAATGTCTCATGAGGCGATCGCCTTAGAACCCCAAGCACCACCAGTTGATGAGTTATTAGAAGCAGCAACAGCCGTTACTCCAGAGGTTACAGAGAAACTTTTAGAAGAAACTCTTGAAGCACCAACTGACACTGAACCAGAAAAAGAACTAGAGACCGCATCAGTCCAAGAAGCAGAGGCCGCACAAGTTGCAGCGAAGCCAATTGACGATGAGGAACTCTTAAATTTCATCGGTGAAGATTGGCAATTCCACCCTGATGTTGCTGAGATTAGTTCTTTAGACGACATGCCAGAAGATGGGCCAGTCTTGGTGAAGCCTCTATCAGAGGAAGAATTAGAAGCACTTGAAGATATTGATGAAGATATCGATTTACTGTCTTCTGCAATCGACGACGATTGGGAGCCTTTAAATATAGATAGTAGTCATACTCAGAATTTAGAAAGCTTTGACTTAATCCTCAATGAGGACGAGCAATCAGTAGTACCTTCGGGAGCTACTCCCAATAGTGACGCAAGAGAAGAAGTTGCACATTCCTCAGGTCTTGATAATTGGGAAGCAGTGGGCAGTATTGCGGAGGTTACTCCCAATACTGATTCAGGAACAGCAACGAGTGAACTCTCACCCATTGATGTGTATTTAGGCGATCTGGATTTAGGTGAAAGTGCTCTTGATCCTCTACCAATACAAGAAATAGAAGACGAGGCGATCGCCCCAGAAACTCCCCTAGTAGAAGCAGAAGAAGAAGAAGAGACTGTCGAAGTAGCAGCTCCTCCGACAGAAACTGAGGAGATTGCAATAGAGCCAGAAAGTCTCGATGATGTACCAGAGATGGATGAGCCAGAGGCTGGATCTGAGATTATCGATCCCTTTGCAACTGATACTCAAGAAGATATTTCTGATGAACTCGTGTCTGAAGCAGCAGAGAGTTTAGAGTCAGTTTCCCCAGCTCTCAGTGACATAGAAATCCCAGAAATAGAAGCTGAGCTAGATATTGAGAATCCTATCGATGCCATTGATTTGGAAGATGTCGCAGCAGATCTTGAGACAAATTTACCGTCAGAAGCCATAGCGGATTTGGGTTCGGAAGAGATTTCAGCAAGTCCTGAAGCTTTAGACATTCCCGAAATAGATACGGATCTAGAGCGAGAAACTAAAGATGCTGGCAATGATATTAATCTTGAGGACATGTCCGCAGATATTGGTATTAATCGGCCATCAGAAATAGCGGATTTGGATTTAGAGACAGATACTTCTTTAGCTGAGCTGGAAGCTCAATCCGCAGCACTTGATGAAATTACAGAGTTTGCAACGCTTAGTGACAGCCAAGAAGAAGAGGCCGCGATCGCCGACATGGATGCCTCAACATTGTCTGAGCTGAGCGACGAAGCAATCACAAACCTAGACTTTACAGCTGAAACTATCTCCGACCCCTTTGGTGAAGTCAGTGATGATAGTGGCATAGACTCAGACTTTGATCCATTGACATCATCAGACTTAGCATCTCTAGACTTGGATGATTTAGAGAATGATGTAGAGCTAGGTTTAGGAGAAGATAGCCTCGATCTATCCGTTGGTAGCCTAGGTGAATTGGCAAGTCCAAGTCCGTTTGGCTTGGGAGATGATTCAATTGGTAGCGTTGATCTTGAGATGGATCCATCCGATGCGGCGATCGCCATGGATATCGAGACTGATCCCTTTGCAGCTCTTAATGTGGGCGAAGATGATTTAGGTACAGCAGACTTAGAAAATATCGACTTAGGCACAATTGAAGATCCCTTCGCCGTAGACGATGAAGAAGCCGCCAGCTTATTAGATACGGATTTAGATTTAGAGAATCTAGACCTCAGCGATGACCTTTCCCTAGAGATGAGTACAGCAGATTTAGATGAACTCTCCCTAGAAGATACAGCACAGGATTTAGGGCTAGGTGATGAACCGATGCAGGCGATCGCCTCCCCAGATGACTTAGAACTTGAGGGTTTACTCGACATTGATGCTCTAGAATCCATGCCCGATGATAGTGACGCCATCACAGCAGAGGCAGATCTATTAGACTCAGAAGTTCTCCAGTCATTAGCAGAGCTGGATCAATCCACAGCGAATTTAGACTCAGGGAATTTACTCGACGACTTTGGTGGCCAAAATGATGACGATATTTTAGGTGAAGCTCCGATAGTATCTCCCTCAGATAATCTCGAAGAGGAATTAAATCTCGATCCTTTGGCTATGGCTGATATGGGTGGGCTTGAAAATGAACTCACAGACTCAGGTGATTGGGGAGATTTAGGCTTAGATTTAGAGACAACAGATGCTCTTTCTAGTCTTCAGGAAGATAGCGCCACAACCACAGACGATTCTCTCGAAACTCCATCCACAGATCTCGATTGGGCAGAACTAAATTTAGATATTGGGTTAGATGGGACCTTAGCAGAAGCACCAAATACCGACCTCAATGATTTAGAAGACACGCCAATCGACCTGGAATTTGATCTCGGTGGTCTAAATGCTGATATTTCGACATCCGACGACGGAGCTCCTCTCGCAGGGATGGATGTAGAAACCGAAGATTGGCAACAGCTAGACCTTGATGACCAGGCTTCTCCAGCCGGACTCAGCACTCAAGAAACAGGCTGGGAAAGTTTAGCGACGGGTGCAGTATCTGAAACAGCAACAGAAAAATCTGATGATTGGGCGATCGCCGGGCTAGATGGCCTAGAAAATCTGAACGACAACGACCTTAGTGGACTCGAAAACTTTGATGTTGAAGCCCTCTCTGCAGCGGAAGAATCCCTAGATAACACAACAACATCAGAGGATAAAGACTGGGAAATCGGAGGACTCGATAATCTAGAAAATCTTAGCGATAATGATCTCGATAATCTCGGAAACTTTAACATTGATGCCCTAGAACTCAGCGATGATGACAGCGACTTTAGCTTATTTGGAGATGATAAGGATGATGGCACTGACCTAAACCCGTTCTTAGATAATCAAAACTCCTAAAATATCCGCGTCACTCCCTGTCTAAATACCTGCCATGACTACCGCCTTCGAAAGATTACAAACCCAAACCAATAAGCCTTCAGGCTCCATTGAGTCCAGCCCGCGTCAGTTACCCCAACAACTCCACGAGTTTGTGCGATCGCTCGGCAGTGTATTGGCTGACGTCTCGGCTCTCGAAGTCAACACCATGGTGGTTGAACAGATTAATGGCAACAAATTTATTCCCTGGGAAGTTTATCGTGATATTTATCCCATTTCTCGCGTTTATCTAGAACAGCAAGGTTATCACCCAACGCTTCACAAGCCATATCTTGATCTGCGATCGCAACTCGAACTGCAATATTCCCTGTTACTGACCGATCCAAGTTCTGCTTTTTATGACCCCAGTGTGTTGGAAAATATCCGCGAAATGTCGCCGATTCTGACGGATCCGACCATTGACTCAATGGATTTGCCGACGAGATTACCCGACCCGATTAATCCCACCGATGCAGCAGAAGTTACACGCGTTCGCCAACTGCTCAATAGTGGTAGTTTTCTCTGTCACCTCCGCAAAATCAGTGAACTAAAAGCCGCTCTCGACAATCGTAATCGTCGTCTTATTCGCCAAGCTATTTCCCTAACGAATACCCCATCCTCCCAAGCTGAAGATGACATCAATCCCACAAGCACTGAAACTGTTTTAAATGATGTCATCTATGCCCAAACTGTTATCCAGCTCGATGGTGACATCGTTAATCGCTACGCCGAAGAATTATTCCGTCATCCCTATAAAGAAAGCATTTTAGAAATTCACCGTGCTAGCCTTGAAACCAGCGAAAAACAATGGCGGGGACTAATGGGTTTTATTATTGAAATTATCCAGTCCACGATTAATCGGGGCAATCTCGGTAGTCAAAAACGGCGAGCACGAAAGAAAAACAAGTAGCCATTTCATTGCTCTAACTCATCTTTAATATTTTTATTTTTCTATCGCCACACTATTTTTCCTAGTCTTTGCCACCGCTAATGCCAGTTAAACAGTCTGACTTTCTCGCCCAAAACTACATCTCTTTGGAGTCCGAGGAGAGCGAGCAAGGCGATCATTTAGTCTATGGTGTGGCGTTTGACTTGACACAACATTCCTTACCAAGGTTATTAGAGATTAAAGCGGTTGGAAGACGGTTAAAATTTTCGCGAAACTTTGTTCTAGCGTGGCAACAATATGCGCTTTTTCAAGAGAATTCTGGAGTTTTGCAGCGTGCTTGGTCTTTTACCTTGACTTATGAATCACAGGGCGTATTACAAACATTAGTCACTCGTGATGGTGAAATCGTAAATCAGATCTGCGCAGATATTTTGCCTCATCCAGTTCTGTATCAACAGCTCAGAGAAGTACATCTTTGGATGATGGATCAGCTCCTCGGAAAACTCGGTCTACGTCGTCCGCGTGGTCGATGGATTAATGCAGCAGCTTGGTCGGCGGCGATCACCTTGATTGTCATTCTTGCACTCCTTAATGCAGGTACAGTCTTAAGTCAGCCACTATTGCTCTTACCGCTATTGCTAGCCATTGGCATCTTAAAATGGCTTTTCGATAAGCTACTTCGCCATTCACTACTGCAAATCCAAGGTTTATTAGTGAAGCAAATGCTCTGGGGTCATTTGGCAGGCGATCGCCACAAACAACAAAAAGGGCTGCGATATCTCCGTCGACTTTAAAAGTCAAAGACAATATCACAGCTCTAAGAATGATGAATTTGATTTGCTGGTAAATATTTATCGGCTAAATTCGCCGAACCTTAGCTAGCAGCTAAGTACAAACTATAGCAGGCAAGGAGTGGGTTAAGACAGAATAGGATAGAAGCAATAAACATAGATGCCATGCCTGCTCCCCATAGTCTTGATTTACGCCTAAAAGCTGTTGCCGCCTTCGATAAAGGTGAACGAAAAAGTGATATCTGTCGCTTCTTTGGTATTAGCCGAAATACGCTAGACCTGTGGCTGAAACGACGAGAGAAAATCGGTTCAGTCGCTCCGAAGACAGATTACCGTCGAGGCCCTCAACCGAAGATTAATGATCTAGATGCTTTTCGTGCTTTTGCAGAGGAATATGGGCATCTAACCCAGAAGGAAATGGCGGAGAAATGGCCAGAGTCTATTAGTGATGCATCCAGACGTGAAGCTCTACGGAAAATTGAATTTACTCGAAAAAAAAGACCTATCGATATCAAGAGAGAGATAAAGAATTAGAAAAAGCATTTGTGGCACAACTGAAGCAGTATGGCCAAGAACGACTCGTATATATCGATGAAAGTGGATTTGATAATACCTTAGATTATGGGTATGGCTACTGCCATAAGTCAGAGAGGTTTATCGCAGAGAAGTTAGGTCATCGTACAGAACGAGTTAGCGTGATTGGAGGATGGCGAGAGGGAGAGCAGATAGCACCGATGGTATTTGAGGGCTATGCCAACAGCGCCTTAGTTTGCCAATGGGTAGAGGATTGCTTAGTGCCAGAGTTGATTCCGGGTCAAATTATTATTCTGGATAATGCCAGTGTTCATCCAAAGGAAAGAATACAAACGTTGGTGGCGAAGGCAGGATGTGAAGTGATGTTTTTGCCACCCTACTCACCACACCTGAACAAGATAGAGAAGTTTTGGGGGAGATTGAAGAAGAAGGAGGTAAGTAAGCTCGTCAAGGAGACTGAGGATTTGTTCGATGCCATCAGAGTCGCTTTTCGCTCTGTGTCTTAACCCACTCCTTGCTTGCTATAGATACTAAATCTAGACAGTGACTCGAGATGGTAGCTCTAAACAGTAACCTGCACCATAAACCGTTTTAATAAATTTCGGGTGACGTGGGTCGGGTTCTAGCTTCGTACGGAGATGGCGAATATGTACACGGATCGTCTCAATATCATCCGAAGGATCGTAGCCCCACACTTCTTTCAGAATTTCGCTGGGAGAAATTGTCTGACCGTGACGCTGCAATAAACAGTGCAGCAGCTCAAATTCTAAATGCGTAAGTTTGACTGTGTCATCAAACCAGATCACCTCAAACCGTTCCGGGATAAGAGTCAAAGGGCCATAATTTAAAATTTCTGAATGTTTTGCAGCTTGGGGAATGCGATCACTCCGACGAAGTAGAGCACGCACTCTCACCAACATTTCCTCTACTTCGAAAGGCTTTGTCAGATAGTCATCTGCGCCTGCGTTAAAGCCATCAACTTTGTCTTGAGTCTGGCCCAATGCTGTCAACATCAAAACTGGGATATCAGAAATTCGCTCATCACGACGAATACGTTGGCAGACAGTGAAACCATCTACTTTTGGCAACATTAAATCCAACATCACCAAATCTGGTTGCAATTGAACAGCCAAAGCTTGCCCTTTCAGACCATCCTCGGCACGGTTTACGTCATATCCTGCCAACTCCAGATTAATCGCAACTAATTCTGCGATCGCCGGATCATCATCAATAATTAAAATTCGAGGCATTACCACCAAACCCAAGCTACTCACTCCATCTTAGAAGTAAATATTGGGGAAGTTACGCCTTGCCCGCAAAAAACTTTGGCAAAAGACCAGACAAACCCATGAAATTCGACTAAAATCAGCTATTTTCCACGGTTTTAGGTCATCACAGACTATTAAGCAAAGAATCACAAAACGAGAAGGAATATTAACTTTTGTGTAATCTCTCTCAGGTAGCCGCTTGAATCTTTAGTTTTTTTTAAGGTGAAAGGCGCGCTTTCTTCGCTCTATTTTTTGTGTACCACGCTGAAATTTCTGGACACCAAGCCTCAAAATGTTGATATAGCAGCTCACAGAGTTTTTGAGCTTCGAGTTGTGCGTCTCTCTTCCACCGTAGATCAAGTAGATGCATCAGTGAGCGAACATTACAGCTCATCACAAAATGTTGCCGTGCATCAAAAGGAATTAAGCTGCGAGCATGCTCTTCTGCTAGGCCTTCATCAATACGCTGACGATATCTCTCACAGGCATCCAGACACCATTTTTTATCCTCATTACGCTGCTTCTCAGAATAGAGATATTTTTTCCCTTGACGATTATCGTAGTTACCGACAGGCCTCAAGTAAAAGACATCTTCGACATCTCGTTTCCCTTCAGCGGCATCAATAATGCGTTGCCCAGTGTACCGGAAGGAATTATGGACAACAGTGCCATTCGCCACAAAATTATGCCAAGGTCCCTGCATTTCGATGTCATAGGTAAGCACTTGGGTCAAATACTGCACATCTTCAACAGTTGCGATCGAAGCTGTCTGGGTTTTATCACAAATGATAACCTGGCAAGATTTTGTCATCTTGACTTGGGCATTATTAGCTTGACTAGAGCCTTCTAATCCCACTGCTGCAGCCATTGTGTGCCAGCCTTCAGTGGTGAGAATTCGGTGTTCTGTGGTGCAATCAAGATAACTGCCATTACTCAGAGTTAAACGGTAAACCGGCTGGGCGCCACTGCAAATAACGCTCTGGATTTTGCCGGTGGTAAAAGCTTGCTGTGTTTCGTCAAAAACAATAATCTCAAGGGTTTTAAAAATATCTGGGTCTGCAGCGCCCAGCTCATATAAGGCTTTGATACTGCGGCTCGTAGGCAATCCTTTCTCTGTATGTTTCAGGGCGATCGCCGTTTCCCCAGCTAAACACTGCACATCAAAACTCACTCCGACCCGATGGGTGCGGATTTGCTGCATCAGAGAATGGGGAAAATAACCCACGTTAAATACAATTTGAGGATGTTCAATTGGGCCATAATGGCCTCTTCCACCAGCTAAAAGATGCTTAATTACTAGCTCTCCAGCCTTTTTTTCATCAGGAAAAGTATTCCGTTGTTCCCAAACGAATTCTTCACAATAGTCTTGGTGCATCGCGCTCCAAATCGTTTGTTGAGGGTTCGGGGTAGACCGGAGGACTTCAACGCGAAACTTATCCATAGAGCAAATACAAAAAGGGTGACTGAATTAAAAGTAGAGAGGATTAATAAAAGGGATTTTTGCAATAACGAAGATCTTGAGACGCTTATTGTGATTGCGACTCATGCACTCCCAAAATTAGCATCGATATGAGAGAAGAGTGAACAACCATAATATTTGGAGAAAATCCGCAAACTTTTTTAGTACGAGATTTATTCTTCAAAAAGTTCAATAAAACTTGAACGATTGCCAGAAGGTTCACGCTCTAAGTCATATCCTAGCTGTTCTGCTTGGGCACGAATTTCGGCAGAATCTGGATTTTGCAGATCATGACAAATATCCCAGTACAGAGCATCAGATTCTTCTAAACCAGTGGCAGCAGAGATTTGCGGTGAACCGCCACTGATGTGATGTAAGAAATATTCACCAGATTTCTCAATTACGAGAGGTCTTTCCGTTGAGCAGAGCACTTTAGTTGGGTTTAAGTTTGTTTCCCAGCGAAGAGCGGCCGGATCATCTTCAGGAAATACTTTTTTAACCACTTCTAAATCGTAAAGACGCTCTTCTCGCACTGTTCGCTCAAGGGAAACAAACGTATAAAAAATTTCAGTACAGAACCCTTCGTAACAGTAATCGGTGAGAGGAGTGAGATTGTTGTCGCTAATCGCGGTTTTGAGGGCTTCATCACGCATCATGCCAACTTCATCAATCTCCATGGTAATCGGAGTAGTTTCAGCAGGCTGCTCAATTGCAGCTTCTATCTCTAGTTCTGTGGGCTGCTCTTTTGGCTCAGAGGAGGAAGTTTGTGATGGTGGTGACTCTGAAGAAGTGGAATCCATCTCGGCAGGGAATTCTTCTGTGGCGATCACCGCCATTACAAGTTCTTCTGTCGCCGCACCTTGAGACAAGTCTTGTATATCGGTTGATGTTGCGGGTTCATTATAGCCAAGGGTTAACACTGACAGACTTAGGATAATCAACCCAGCATTTATTTGAGGAGAAAGAAAAGACATTCGTTAATTTTGGTTTTTGATTCAATACGCACAAAGCGTCCCAGAATTTTAGACTTAAACCCTAGGAAGCGTGACCTTACCTTCTTGGTTTTGGTATTTGCCGCCGCGATCGCTATAGGTTGTATTACACGGCTCTCCCTCGAAAAACAGAAGCTGTACAACCCCTTCATTAGCGTAAATCCGGCAATCAGTACTTGATGCATTACTAAATTCCAAGGTGATTGCCCCTCGCCAGGATGCTTCCAGAGGAGTGGTATTGGCAATCAGACCAACACGAGCATAAGTCGATTTTCCTAAACAAATTGCAGTGACGTTGGGAGGCATCTGAATTTTTTCGAGAGACACACCAAGGCCATAGGAATTGGCAGGGATAATGAAATAGTCACCATATTCATCTCGCTGAAGGGCAACGGCCTCCAAATTTTTGGGGCTAAAGGCTTTGGGATTAACGACAGTGCCGGGAATGTGGCGGAAGATGAGAAATTCTTCGGGACTGAGGCGAATATCATAGCCATAACTGGACAAACCATAACTAAGGGCTGGAACCGTGCTGTTCTCATCGAGCTGAATTTGGCGAATGAGAGTCGGCTCAAAGGGTGTAATCATGCCATGTTTAGCTTGGTCTAAAATCCAAATGTCATTTTTGAGCATAGTTCCCTCAGCAAGAAATTCGACATCATATAATCGCATGTCTATCGGCGATCGCGCCAATGGTTTATCCAAGAGCGTCCAGTTAGGCACAAATGCCCTGCACTGTTTTAGAATACGTCTTGTGAGAAACTGTTTTTAATAAATTTCTATCGCCCTAAGGAGTTCCACCAATGAGTGCAGAAAGCATGATGTTTAATGGCTTCATTATTGCCATGACTACTGTGATGTTCGGTCTAGCGTGGGGATTCGTTATCCTCAAAATCCAGAATGGTGCTAGCAAGGCTAAATAGGTTTACTTACCTAGATTGTTAGGATAGGGGTTGCGTAAGTTAATCTCTGCCCCTACTCCCTGCGATCGCCAATGTTTAAGAATTTTCCTTTTTTCAATCGCGATAAAAATCAAAGCTCTGCCAGCGAAGCGCCACAACCTGACTCAGCAGAGAACTCGGCGATCGCCCCAGAAGCAGAAAAAGATATAACGCCTCGCATCGAATTTTTTAACGGCATTACTGAAGATTTAAGCAACGTTAGTCTCCGGCGTGATCCTCGCACCGGCCTCAAGTCCGTCGAAATGATCTTTGAGCAACTCAACGCACTAGAACGCTTCCAAAGCTTTACCAGCGGCTTTAAAGGTGTTGTGAGCCTCATTGACGAAGAAGGTGATATCGCCGTCACTCCATCCAGTTGTCGCATTATTTTTGGTGGTGATGAAGGTGATGACCTCCGGGGCGTCATTTGTCGTTTTGAAATTGACCAAGAGAACCATTGGGAGCGTTTTATCCGCTTTATGAATCGCTATGCTGACGCCAATGGGTTTGCCTACGGAGAAACAGAAGCACCGACAGCAAACTCTTAACTTCCCTTATTTATCTTTCCAACGCCAAACAAATCACATTGCCAATAGCATCAATCCCCTTATTAATTAACCGTCTCTAATCTGGGCAGAGAAATAAGGCGATCGCCGCAGATTCATGGTTAATACGGATGCTGATCTTGCAATCTATGCGCAACCAAGCATCACTTTATTCTGAAACCGCATAGCCGACGAGCAGAAAGTAACAAAAACTACGATTTTTACAAGAAAAGAGTGTGATTCTGTTGCCAACTTATGGAAGTAATTCAATAAATTTACTGAGACAGCGTTGCGAAAGACTAATTCAGTTTTAAGCCACTAATCTAACTAGTAACTTCATTGATCCTTTGCTTACATAACCACACAGACTCTAATTATCTTTAATCTCTTAAAAACATGAAGGATTAAGACATATTAGATACAAAAAGTTTTAGTTTGTGCGGTTAGGTCTTAAGACATCAGAAATCACTTTTTTTGGAAGGTAAAAAATGCTCGGAGAAATGTGGTCATTTAAGGGGAGATACAAAATCCTCCATATGACATGGTTCGCGTTCTTCTTGTCATTTGTGGTCTGGTTTAATTTCCCTCCCTTTGCCACCACAATTGGTCAAGAATTTGGCTTAACAAAGCCTCAGCTCGGCACCATCGGTCTTTGTAACGTTGCATTGACTGTCCCCGCGCGGGTCATCATCGGTATGTTGCTGGACAAGTACGGTCCGAGGTTAACCTACTCAATCCTGCTCATGTACGCAGCGATCCCTTGTATTATCTTCGCGACGGCACAAAGCTTCAACCAGCTTGTTATTGGCCGTTTGCTCATGGGTATCGTCGGTGCAGGTTTCGTAATCGGTATTCGGATGGTTGCGGAATGGTTCCCTCCTAAGGATGTTGGTACTGCTGAAGGTATTTATGGTGGTTGGGGTAACTTTGGTTCTGCATTCTCCGCATTTACCATGGTCATCTTTGCTGTAGCTCTATCTTTCCTACCCGGTGCATTCAACTTCGGTGAAGCTCAAACTTTTAAAGTTCTTTTCTTCCCCGCATTTGAAACGGCAATCTTAAATTGGCGTGTGGCGATCGCCGGCACAGGTATCATTGCAGCCCTCTACGGTGCTTTGTACCTTGTCAGCGTCACGGATACTCCTCCCGGAAAAGAATACAAGCGTCCTGAAAAGGCTCGCGGTATCGAAGTAACAACCAAGCGTGATTTCTGGTTCCTCATGGCGATGAACCTTCCCCTCAACCTAATTTTGATGGTGTTAGCTTGGCGTCTACAGAAAGTTGGTTTCCTCGATAACACTGGCATAACCATTGCAATCCTAGCCATTGTTGGTCTCTATCTATTCCAGTCTTGGAACTGCTGGGAAGTGAATAAAGACCTGATGACAGGTAAGAAGCGCTATGCGCCAGAAGACCGTTATGAGTTTATGCAAGTGGCAATGCTTGAGCTGACTTACATCGTGAACTTCGGTTCTGAGTTGGCAGTTGTAACGATGCTTCCCGCATTTTTTGAAGGCACCTTCGACAGCGTTGACAAAGCAGCAGCCGGTATTATCGCGTCGAGTTACGCGTTCATGAACCTTGCCTCTCGTCCCGGTGGCGGTATCATCTCCGACAAGTTGGGCAGTCGTAAATGGACAATGGTTGTCCTCACAGGCGGTATGGGTATTGGTTACCTCTTGATGAGTACCGTGAATGGTGCTTGGCCAATTCCTTTGGCAGTACTACTCACAATGGCTTGTTCCTTCTTCGTACAATCTTCTGAGGGTGCAACTTTCGCGATGGTTCCCCTTGTTAAGCGTCGGATTACTGGTCAAATCGCTGGTAACGTTGGTGCTTACGGTAACGTCGGTGCGGTTGCTTACCTCACAACTCGTCTTCTCTTGACTGAAAACTCTGGTGCTGCAAATGGTGGTGAGCCTGTGATGTCTGCAGTCAATGCTGGGTTCTTCCAAGTCCTCGGTATTGGTGGCTTGATTGTTGCCTTCCTCTGTATCTTCTTCATGAAAGAGCCTAAGGGTTCCTTTGCGGAGTTCCATGAAGGTGAAGAAGTCTTCGAATCTTCTGCTGAAGAGGCAACTTACTAGATTTGTTTGAGACTTTTAGGCAATACCTACAAAATTCCAATCCATTCTGATTGAGTTTTGTAGGTATTTTTTGGCATCAAAAGAAAGTATTTATCTAGGAAATAGACGAGCAGAAATCTCCATTCTCTGTATCTTGATGAGACCTAATCAGTTGAATAAAGAAAGGTCATCCCTGATACTTGATAACCTCTGTATAATTTTAAAATAAGTGTCTTTTTAGATAAGATAATTAGATCAAGTTAATATTTCAGTCTCATTTTTCCAGAAAAGTTTAAGTAAGATCAAATAGTAGAATCATTTAGTTTTAGCGATTAAGTAATGGGCTAGCTACTAGTGCAATTATTTTTCTCTTGATCTTTTAATTGAGTTGTAAGCAATGGATCAGCAAAAAGCAAAAACCCTTTGTCCCTACTGTGGTGTCGGTTGTGGTTTAGAAGTATCGAAGGTAGATAAGCCGGGTCGTCCTCCTCTGAAAGTCATGGGTGATCGCCAACATCCTTCTAGTCTGGGAAAGGTGTGCGTAAAGGGTGCGACTATTGCTGATTCCCTCGATAAAGATCGTTTGCTTTATCCAATGTATCGGCGATCGCTAGATGATCCCTTTGAAAGGGTGAGCTGGGATCGAGCGTTTGATCTCATTGCGGATCGCATTCAAACCGTGAAAGAAGAAATCGGTGTTGAAGGTGTTGCAATGTATGGTTCCGGCCAACTGCAAACAGAAGACTATTACACTGCCCAGAAATTATTAAAAGGCTGTCTCGGGACCAATAATTTTGATGCAAACTCCCGCCTCTGCATGTCCTCCGCTGTTGCGGGCTATATCCAGAGTTTTGGCGCTGATGGACCTCCGCCTTGTTACGAAGATCTAGAGCTGACAGATTGCGCCTTCATCATTGGCAGCAATACTGCAGATTGTCACCCTATTATTTTTAATCGCCTCAACCAACACATTAAGCATTCAAACGCGAAGATGGTTGTGGTTGATCCCCGTCGCACGAAAACAGCAGAAGCGGCAGATTTGCATCTCGCAATCAAGCCTGGCACCGACATCGATCTGCTCAATGGGATTGCTCACCTCCTTCTCAAGTGGGAGCGCATTGATACATTCTTTATCGATGAATGCACCAGAGATTTTTCAAAGTTTGCCACGTTGGTTCAAAGCTATACACCAGAAACGGTCGCTAGACGCTGCGGCATTCGGATTGATCATTTAGAGCAAGCCGCTAAATATTGGGCTAAAGCAAATAGTGTGCTGTCAATTTGGTCGATGGGCATTAATCAGTCTTCGGAAGGTACAGCAAAAGTACGCACCCTAATTAACCTGCACCTGATGACGGGTGAGATTGGCAAGCCAGGTGCTGGGCCTTTTTCGTTAACAGGTCAACCAAATGCAATGGGTGGTCGTGAGGCTGGTGGCTTAGCGCATTTGCTACCGGGTTATCGCCTCGTAAAGAATCCAGAACATCGTCAAGCTCTCGAACAGGCTTGGGATCTGCCGAGCAATTCGATTTCGCCTGTACCAGGTAAAGATGCTTGGTCAATGATTACGGGTTTAGAGACGGGTGATGTAGGGATGCTTTGGGTAGTCGCCACAAATCCCGCAGTCAGTATGCCGGATCTAGAGCGCACCAAAGCGGCTTTGTTAAAGTCAGAATTTACGATTTGTCAGGATGCCTATTACCCCACGGAAACGGCCAATTATTCTCACTTGCTTTTACCGGCATTGCAGTGGGGCGAGAAAACAGGCACGATGACAAACTCCGAACGGGTTGTCACTTATTGTCCGCAATTCCGCGATCGCCCCGGTGAGGCTTGGGCTGACTGGGAAATTTTTGCGGAGGTAGGCCGTCGTTTAGGGTACACGAAACAATTCCGCGCGGTGTCTTCGGCAGAGGTTTACGATGAATTTATTCAGCTGACCGGCGATCGCCCCTGCGACATGACGGGGTTAAGCCATGAACGATTAGCGACGGATGGCCCCATCCAATGGCCTTGTCCAGCGTCGGAATTTGAAGAGAAGGATGAGAAGGAAGTCGAAAAAGATAATCGCGGTTTACTGAAAAAAATCCTTGGTCAAGATGCTCCTCTCCAAGGTAAGCGACTCTATACCGATGGCCGTTTTTATACGCCTGATGGTCGGGCTAGATTTGCGGCTTATCATTCCCGTGGTTTGGCCGAGCCGCCCGATACAGATTTCCCATTTGTGCTGACGATTGGTCGTTTGTATGGCCATTGGCATACGATGACTCGCACTGGCCGCATTCCCAGAATCATGAAGATGCATCCAAAGCCTTTCCTCGAAATTCACCCACGGGATGCCCAACGTCTAGGTGTGGCTGAGGGAGAAATGATTGAGGTGAGATCACGGCGAGGTTCGGCTAAATTCCCTGCCCTAATCACCAAAAATATTACCCCTGGCACTGTCTTTGCACCGATGCACTGGGGTGAACTATGGGGTGAAGATACTGAAGCGAATAATCTCACTCACCCGGAATCTTGTCCTGTTTCTCTCCAACCGGAACTAAAAGCTTGTGCAGTTCAAGTACTCAAGGTGCGATCGCCACTCGTAGAGTCCCAAGAAGATAGCCAAAAGCCAGCCGAAGTTCTCCAACAAGTTTAGGGAGATTTTAGCTCTAAAGTGCAATCTTGGGCACTTTGAATGAGTGGTAAAAGTGGCCCCATTTGCTCATTGCCATTGACGCTGAGATCACTGTGACACAAATAAATTCGTTCTGAACAGCGTCCGATTAGATCCTGCACAATACGTTGGAGTCGCTGTTGATTTTGGGTGGTTTCTGCAGCGATTGACCAAGGTTCACCATCCCAATCCCGCTGGAATACACCATAACCAAACAGAGTTGCAGCACCACCTTTTTCCCAAAGTCTTGACCCTGCATCAAGCCAAAATTGATAACAATGGCGCAATCTAGCGGAACGATATTGGAAAATTGTGGCGAGGGTAATAGCGGGTTTGGTGTTGCGATTAAAGGCAAATTGGGGACGCGGATTGGTTGAGATGAGATCACCTTGCAAGAGCTTGATCAGCTCGGGAAGACGAGATGTTTCAGGCTCAGTCGGATGGCAGCGGCGATCACCCTTATAGAAATGCTGACAAGTTTCGGTAAGCTCACGCAAAGTTGCAGATTGTTCGTAATTTAAGCTCAAACGGTCTACAAAGAAATAACGAATGGCTTGGTCTAAGGTTGTTAAAATACCGAGCGGTGACATGTCGAGTTCTGCTTTTTGCTCCTCAATCCATTGCCGGATTTCTTCGTAGGCAGTAGTGACTTGATAGCCAAGGCGATCGCCCCGTGGCATGGTATTTGCAGGTAAAAGCTTGGGATGCTCGGGGTCTGGTTGATAGCAATAATCTACAAGTAATCCCGCTCGCACTGGATCAATGAGGTATTCATTTTCAGCCGTTTGGGAAAGCATAATTAGCAACTCTGCCACTTCACTGGTTTGGATCAATCGACCACAGTGAGGATAGAGCAAAGCAAGTAATGTCACCGGCGATCGCCCCCAGGGAGAACTATAGAGCGGGCGTTGTTCACTGAGAGGTTCTACCAAAATCGATGCCACACCCAAACTTTGCATCAAGGTATAACGAGCAACTTCGTCTAAACCAGGAGCAATAATCGCAATCTCTTCCGGTAGAACTTTTTCGTCTTTAATCAGCCGTTGGATTTCTGTGATGACATTTTGCAACAAGCTCGTGCGGGATAGCGATTGGATCGATTGGACAGCTTTAGGTAAGGGTTCACTAAAACCGGGTTGCGTTAACTGAGTTTGCAATATTTCTCCCAAACTCTCCGCCAATCCAGCCTTTTTTGCTATCGAAATCTCTTCACAACGCGTTGCCAATGTCCCTAAATAATTTGGGTCAGCATTTAAGCCCAGACGAGTTTGACCATCAGGATTTGTGGTGAACATCGCAGCACAATCAGCATCCAGAAAAACATCGCATAAATCTTTGGCGATCGCCGGATAATCATGGACATCATCTGCCCAAATCGAATCAAATCTTTCAATCAATTGACCTTGATACGTAGCGTTTGGCAGTAAATATCGCCAGTACAACTCGTAAATAATGCCGTAGGTTAAGAAGCTTCGCTCTAGACACCAATCCCGCCATTTCAACAATAAATCTGTCGCTTCAGCTGTCACCATTGCCAGTAAATCATCCTGACCATAAACCACCGAGCCACTAAGCACCGATAATTGTCCAGCTTCCAGCCGCTCCCCAATCTCTTCCGGAGCAACACCTGCTGCCCCCGCCAATTGCAATAAATCCAATAACCGTCGCACTAAACGTCCCAGCGATCGCCCACTGAGATTAAGCTCCCACTCTTCAAATGTTGGCTCCCACAGCTCCGTCGCATATTTTTGTTCTAGCTCTGGCCGTAATCGCAGCGAAAAAGCAGGCTTCAGGGCGATCGCCCCACAGATAATTGGAAAAAATAGTTCCACCTCATCTGCCATAAAACCTAAAGGCGTTTTACTCACCACATTGCCTTCGCCTTGTAATGAACGCTGAATTGCGTCAGCCAACTCCCGCTGAGTTCGATTCGTCGCCGCAAATACCAGCATTGACTGTTGAGTTTTGCTCTTTGCAAAGGTGGGAGATTTCTGAGTGGGCATTTTGGATTTCAAGTCATGATGCCGTTGAATTTCCGCCACCAAACGAGTTGTTTTTCCACTACAAGATTTCCCCTTGAGCCAAAACTGTTTACTGCCTAAATTCCGTACCTTTACCATAACGACGATCAACAAATCCTAAATTGCAGTTGCTCAACCCAAACCATTGCAAACCCAACGATTCGCTACAATAATGAACCCATATTGCCTAGGTTTTTCTGATGGTATCCTATGAAATTTAATACCTTCGTCAAAAAAGCCCGAAGTTGGTTTTACGACACCCCAGACCGTGCTTTAGACCAAGCATATCGCGCTGTCCTCACCATCAAGGCAATCGAAGATGAGCATTTTCAGGGCAAAGTCGTTTCGAGTCGAAATGCCGAGTATAGCGATAGTGTCATTAACTATTTCCAGAGTGAAGTCCGCAAACAATTGAAGCTCGCTCAGGTGCGCCTTCGGGAATTTCGGTCATTTAAAACGGTGATCGCAGTTTCAGAAGAGACAATTAATAAAAAATCCAGCAATATTTATTATCCCGAGGTCACGGATAAACCAGCCATCGTGATCGAAAAGCTGCGATTTATCGATGAAGTGACAGAGCGATATGGTCGTCCTCTATCAAAACAATCTGTTGCCTTGATTAATGTTGATCAACAGTCGATGGCGACAATGTCTGAGGGAGGTGCAGAGGCGCTAGCAAACGAACGCCAAAAAGCTGATACTGCCATGGATAAAACGGGGTTAGTGCCGCGTTCAATTGTGCGCACTTTTGGTCGAATTCAACAAGAAATCGATCCGAAATCCCAAGAAGCAGAAGAAGATGTTGTTAAAAAGTTTCGGCGATCGCGCAATAAAACGGCAGTTTCCATCAAGTTCTTATTGATGTTGGTCATCATTCCGTTGCTAGTGCATCAACTCTCAAAAATTGCGATTACCCCTTTCGTCGAAGAGCATTTTTTTACAGAGGCCAGTCCTGCTCTCTTCGCCAATACTGACCTTGAAGATGATGCCTTTGAAGAATTAGAACATTATCGTGCCAGCCTTGAAATGCGTTCTTTTGTGGGTTTAGCGCCAACCTTAGACGAAACGCAGATGAAGGAAAAAATCAAAGAAAAGGCAGGGGAGATTGCCGTTCAATATCGAGATCGCAGTTTTAATGCCTACGAAAATATTTTTGCGGATATCTGTTCATTTTTTGCGTTCGTTGTCGTACTGATATTTAGCCAGAGAGAAATTGCCGTCCTCAAAAGCTTTCTCGATGAAGTCATATACGGTTTGAGTGATTCAGCAAAGGCTTTTCTAATTATTCTGTTTACCGATATTTTTGTGGGATACCACTCGCCTCACGGTTGGGAAATTGTCCTAGAAAGCGTCGCCAAACATTTCGGTATTGCCGAAAGTCGTGATTTTAATTTCCTCTTTATTGCAACCTTTCCGGTCATCCTCGACACGGTTCTCAAATATTGGATTTTCCGTTATCTCAATCGTATTTCACCATCAGCGGTTGCCACCTACCGCAACATGAATGAATAAAATATCAGCTAAAAAAGAGAGGCGATCGCTAAATTATTGTGGCGATCGCCTTCATTTTGCTCCAGTTGATTTCAGTAAATTAGCCCTACATATCTTTCAATGTGAATAATTTACGAATCGGCTTTGAAGAGCGTGTCTCTAAAGACGTCACTAATTCAAAGTCACCGGGCGCAAACCCACCATCGGGCGCTTCAATAATGAGCGTATATGTGCCAACTTCCCGATCCAGCTCTGCTGTCTCTCGGAAGACAAATTCAGGCTCGGGGAGCTCTCCTTCATCATCTCCCAGGTAACGGAGAATAAACGTAATCTCAGAATCACCACGGGTACGAGCGACATTCGCCTGAAAACTTGGAATCTCTGCCGAAAAACTCAGGAATCCAATCCCAGTAGAAAGTTCAGCCGCATGTTCCTCACAATAATCTTCCACATCATCAGTACCCTCACAGACCTTGACTTCAGAGACACTATTATGTAGACCCGCATTATCAATCTCGTCGCCATTCCGATTTGTAACATCCTCAGGATCTGTCCACACAGAAAACTTACGGTCAGACTTCAAAGCTGTCTTATTACCAATCTCTTCTGGAATTAGCGTAATCCGATAATTACCCGGTTGTAACTCCAGATCTTTTAGCGTAAATAGCAATGACTCTTCACCCTGCGATACATCAAAAACCTCATTAAAGACTTCTGATTCTTCATTAGGTTCAGGCCAATAGTCGAGGGTAATCCTCATTTTTTCAGCGGTGTCACTTTGTAGGAAAGTGGCGCTAACAGAAATCTCTTGAGACTGCTCTAAAAACGCAATCTCATGCTGCTCACAAACACCATTAGTGGGAGTAGAGCAAGCTGCCACACCAGACAAACTAACGGAGGTATCTTCTGCAACGAGAATGGCTGCAAACCACAAAATAATGCACAAAAATATTTTGAGGAATTTAGATTTCAGGAAGGATAGACGCTCTTCAATTTTCGGTTGTAGAGGGGGAAGCACTAAGACTATTGAAATAATAGTGAGTGCAAAACCGATAACATTACCGCCGATGACAAGAATCAGCCCGATGAGCACACCGAGTACAACAAGAATCCACTGAACAAATTTCATTTTTTATACATGGGTTAAGGTAAACAGCCACATCTATCGAGAAAACACATATATTACCCAAAAATTATAGGTGTTACTGTTCTACACGACTTAGCATCTTTTGTTGCTAGAGCTAACAATTGAAAAAAAAGGTTATTCATGGCGATCGCCTGTCCTATGAGGCAGGTCTATCAGATCACCAAGCAATAATTAAGTTCACTAGATAAGTATTCAAGATTGAGCTTCAGAAATTAATGCAGCGACTTTCTCTCGAATTTGATCGCGTACTTTGTGAAATGTCTCTAAAGGTTTGCCATCTGGATCTTCTAAATCCCAATCTTCAAATACATCGCGAGTTAGCCATGCTTCCGGCAGACTTACACCACAGCCACACATCGAAATCACCACATTGAAATCCTCAGCATTAAAGTCGCCAAGGGCATCAGACGTCTGGGAAGTGAGGTCGATTCCAATATCTGACATCACTTGAATTGCCGTAGGATGCACTCGACTCGCCTCTAACCCAGACGAGACCACTTCAATTTTGCCTGCACCTAATGTCTTTGCAAAACCTTCCGCCATCTGGGAACGGCAAGAGTTTCGACGGCAGACAAACATCACTTTTTTCATAGGTTCGACAGATAGTTAAAAAAATTATTTACAGGAACTCATACAACGAGAGTCTAGCAAAGTTGCTTTTTCAGGTTGGCGTGAGAATCAAGCTGCAGTACGCTTACAAAATTCCACCAACATCAATATGACTGGTGCTGCAATTAAAACACCCACAACCATTGTTAAAGCCGCTCCAGAATTTAACCCACATAAAATAACCGCTGTGGCGATCGCCTCTCACTTTCCTCATCAAAAGATATACAGCGCTTACGCAGCAGAGAACTAGGGTCTCTTATTTCCCAATAAAAATAAGCGCTGAAATAACGAAATTACGTTGAGCTGCATCAATCCTGGTATCAATTAATCTCCACTAAAAATCTTTTCATCTAATAACTATGGGCAATATTTTGGACTTTTCTGCACAAGCTCAAAATAGTGTCCCTGTAATTCCGTTACAATGGGACGCTTCGAGCAAAATTCAAATAGGTCATCCCTCGGTATCCCTTGTTCCTTAGATATTCTCGTTCCAAATATTGATCTTACAACTTGCTCAACCCTTAAAACTCTTATTTATTAAAAGAATAAGCAGAACATTTTTTGAATGGATAACACAATAAAAAAATCAGATTTCATACTACAACCTTATATGAGAAGCCATAACCTAAAGGCAACATATCAGGTTCTAAATACCTTAGTTCCTTATATCTTTCTCTGGTTTTTAGCTTTTCAGTTATCCAAAATTTCTATCTTATTTTTACCGCCAATTATCTTATTACTTGTGTTGCTATCGTTACGCGGCTTCTCTTTAATGCATGATTGTGGACACAACTCTCTCTTTACCTCTAAACGCGCCAATAGAATAGTTGGCTTTGTGCTGGGTGTTCTCAATGCCATGCCTCAATATTGGTGGTCGAGGGATCATGCTTATCATCACAAAACAAATGGAGATTGGGAGCAATATCGAGGTATTGGAGATTTTTTGTCGACGGACGAATATAAGGCTCTAAGTTCATTTGGCCAAAAAGTTTATAGACGAACCAGACATCCTTGGATGGTTTTACCTGGTGGTTTTTTCTATTTGGCTTTTAAACCAAAGATTATTCTTGTCGCAGGTTCCTATGATTTTATTCGTCATTGGTTGGCTTGCATACAAGCAAATTCTTCGGCAACATTCTCAAGTGTAGTCGATTCACATCAGCCAAAACAGTGGGGTTCTGCTGCCGAATTTTGGGATGTACTTTTGAACAATATTTGTGTCGTTTCTAGTTGGATCATTCTTTGCCATTTTCTTGGTACATCTTTCTTCTTAAGTGTCTATTCAATGGTTTTGATGTTCTCTGCAGCAGCTTTAATTTGTATCTTTTTTATTCAGCATAATTTTGAAGACACTTATGCTCATAACACAGAGGGTTGGGATTATTTATGCGGTGCAGTAGAAGGAAGTAGTTATTTGAAAATGCCGGTGATACTCAATTGGTTTACTGCAGATATTGGATACCATAGTATTCACCACCTTTCCGAAAGAATCCCCAACTATAATTTGAAAGCTTGCCATCAGAAAAATGCTCATCTTCTTGGCAATATGAAGACCGTTCAAATCAAAGATATTTTGCACTGCGCTAAATTTATTCTGTGGGATTCTGATTCTGAGCAGCTAGTCTCTATTGATGAATATTGCTAGATCAAATCCATTTGGCCTGAACATTTTTACAATCTTGAGCCTTGTTTTTTTCTTAACTAATTCCTTAATCTGAGTTACTCGCAATAAAAGGGCGATCGCCCTTTTATTGCAGTGCTCTAACAACAGGGCTCAGCAGGTGTAAATTGACTATTTTTATAGTCTGAGAGATAAGATTCTAGGGTTGCAAACTGTTGAACATTGAGACGGTAATACATCCAACGCCCCTGTTGACGGGCAATCACAAGATTGGCATCTTTGAGATTTTTCAAATGAAATGATAGCTTCGATTGACTGGTATCCAGTGCTTCACACAATTCACAGACACAGAGTTCTTTAGATTGCAATAACTCCACGATTCGAATGCGCAGCGGATCAGATAAAGCTCGAAAACCTTGCCAAATTTCAACGGGACTTTGAACTAGTGCTTGCATAACAGAAAAGATAAGTGGCCGAATAGATAGCAGTTCTAATTACTCATTCTAAAAAGCGATCGCCCGATCGATATCAATTCTCAAGAATTACGTTATATCTTGACTAGATTTAGAATCTCGCTAAAGAAAAAGACGGCGATCGCCAACCCCAAGGATCAATCCTCGCCCGGTTCCAATACCTGCACTTCGACAACTTTCGCATCGACAGTGTCAGCGTCGACCTCAACCGCATCAACTACAGACACATCGACAGTTCCAGTTGGCGTTTGTCTTTGGAAAGCTTTATCGACAACCTGTACAACTTCACCACAGCTAGGACAGCGGGCAATCGAATTATTCAAACCACTAAACGTGTGGCTACAAACAGGACAATCATCCTCAATAATATTGCGCTTTAGCCACCACTGAAAGCCTAAAATACCGAGGACAATCGTCACTGGAATCAACAAAATCAGCACAATAAAGCCATTGACAATCCAGCCTAGACCAACTGAAGTCAACAAAGCCGCTATCAGGAGAAAGGTAAAAAAACAACCTAAACCGGAAGATTTGAACTGAATATTACGAGAGAAGGGATCGTTCACAACACTTCTTAATAATTGTTAACCGCATACTTTCATCACTCAAGTTTATTTTACAAACCGAGATGATAAGCTTACAAATGCACAAAAATTATTTTAATAAATCATGTCGGAAAGCAATAATACACCTCTGCTATTGAGGGCTGCACGAGGGGAGAAAGTAGAACGTACTCCGGTATGGATGATGCGCCAAGCAGGGCGTTACATGAAAATTTATCGTGATCTCCGTGAAAAGTATCCGAGCTTCCGTGATCGCTCTGAAAATCCGGATCTCGCGATTGAGATTTCCCTGCAACCTTGGCATGCTTTCAAGCCAGACGGCGTGATTATGTTCTCTGACATTTTGACTCCGTTACCCGGCATGGGCATTGATTTTGACATTGTCGAAAGCAAAGGTCCCCAAATTACGGATCCCATCCGGACAAAGGAACAGGTAGATGCAATGACACCTTTCCACCCTGAAGAATGTCTTCCCTTCATTAAGACAATTCTCAATACCCTCCGTGACGAAGTGAAGGATGAGGGTACTGTGCTCGGTTTTGTTGGTGCGCCTTGGACCTTGGCGGCTTATGCAATTGAGGGTAAGAGCTCTAAGAATTATGCTGTGATCAAGAATATGGCGTTCTCTGAGCCTGCGATTCTCCACAGTTTCCTTGGAAATATTGCTGATGCGATCGCCAAGTATGTTTGCTACCAGATCGAGTGTGGCGCACAGGTTATCCAAATGTTTGATTCTTGGGCAGGACAGCTTAGCCCCCAGGACTACGACATTTTTGCGTTGCCTTATCAGAAGCGTGTGATTGATCAGGTAAAAGAAAAGTATCCTGATTTTCCTTTGATTCTCTACATTAGCGGTAGTGCTGGTGTGCTGGAACGCATGGGCAAAACAGGCGTTGATATCATCAGCGTTGACTGGTCTGTAGACATGCTTGATGCGAAAAAGCGTCTCGGCAGCGACATTATTCTTCAGGGTAATATCGACCCTGGCGTGCTCTTCGGCTCCCAAGAGTTCATTAAGAGTCGCATTATCGATACAGTGAAAAAGGTTGGCGACCAAGGTCACATTCTTAACCTCGGCCACGGTGTACTCGTTGGTACTCCAGAAGATAATGTGCGTTTCTTCTTCGAGACTTGCAAAAACGTTCAGAGTTTCCTTTAAGGCGATCGCCTCCCATGGAACATCACGTTTCCCATATGGCTAGCCCAACGAAACTCTATCTAACATAGAGTCTGTCAATAATATTGCTTTTCTAACCTTAAAAAGCGCCCTAGGAATTTAATCTCTAGAGCGCTTTTTTCATGGTTATTTATCCTGTTTGCTCGACCGTAATTTAACACTCAGATTAAATTGCCATCACTAGCGTCAACGGAAGAATTTATCCTTCTTCATCTGTATGATCGAGAAGATCACAAGATTCAGCCTTTAGCTCTCGTTCCATCAAAGTCGTCACAGCTTCCATTGGTGTAATCCGACCTTTCAATACACGGAAAATTTGGCGCGAAATTGAAATCGGAATACCTTCGCGATTAGCAAGGTCAATTAAAACATAGGTTGTATTCACACCTTCCGCAGTACTGCCAAGCTCTTCAAGAATTTGCTTCAGTTCTTTTCCTTGCGCCAAACCATGGCCAACACGGTGATTGCGGCTAAGGGGACTCATACATGTTGCAAGCATATCGCCTAAACCTGCTAGACCGAGAAAAGTCTCTGGTTGGCCACCAAAATGCGTACCAATTCGAATGATTTCAGGCAGAGCACGGGTGATGAGGGCTGATTTTGCATTTGTTCCAAGATTTAGCCCTTCGCAAATACCGACGCCAATGGCAATCACGTTTTTCAAAGTACCGCCAAGCTCTGTACCGACGGGATCATTATTGGTGTAAACCCGAAAACAGTTAGAAGAAAATAATTCTTGAATGGCGATCGCCGCCGCTTCATCCTTACTAGCGACGACTGTTGCAGCGGGTAAACCAGCCTCGATTTCCTTAGAAAGGTTGGGGCCAGAGAGTACAACAATCGGGTTATTAGGGAAAGTTTCTTGCCAGATTTGCGAGGGAGTACGGGTTGTTTTGGGTTCTAAGCCTTTGGTCGCAGTCACAATGATCGTATCTTCGGAGATCGACAAGGCTTTGAGCTTTACTGCCACATCCGATACGCCCTTCATCGAAATAGCGGACACAATCACATCTGCATCGGCGATCGCCTCATCGAGTTCAAGTTCACCTCGACGCGACCAATTCCTAAGGTCATGGTCATTAATGGAAGCGAGAGTTGACAGAGCTGAGCCCCAAGCACCGGCACCCAGAACTGTAATAGTCTTGCGATTGGTATTCACCTCTTTGGGGCGTTTTTTTGGGATAGCAGGATTTGTAATGAATGTTTTCTGAGTCGTAACCGTGGGAGTAAGAATTGACATTTTTATGTAGTAACAACTTGAGTAATGTGATTTATTAAAAAAATGGGAATGGGAAGAAAAGCGGTTTGGGAAAATCGCTAGGTCATAACTAACTTCAATGGCTAAACCATGAATTCTTGAGTTTTTTAGGAATAAACTTTGGGCGGGGTCACATTCTGCACATCAAAGGTTGTGCTAGGCTCGGCTTCTATACAGAAGTCCGGCAGACAATTGCGTCGGATAAAAGCACGGTAATCAGCTACTTGGCGATCGCATTTTGCCTGGTCAAAACCGCAATGCCGTTGCAGCGTATCCACAATTACCGGTAGAGCATCGTAACCATAATTTGCCAACATCGTTAGGGTTGTTCGACGGCGGCAAATATCTTCAATGGTGAAAGCCAGTTCCGCCTCAATGGCATATACCACCTGGGCTTTAATATCTGGGAGACTCGCAACAATAGGTTCGCTAAGATCGGGAGCTTTATCCACCAATGCGAGGACATTTATGGCCTGGGCACCATAAATACGGCAGAGATGCTGCACTGAGTGACGTTCTACCTTCCCTTGATATCGCTGAATTAAGGTTTCAATCTGGGCCGAGTCTGCGGCGATCGCCCCAGGAAGAGGGCGCTTTCGGGTAGAACACTGAGGAGCTGTCCGCTTCAGCTTCTTATAAACGACATTCACCATTTCTTCGCCAACTTGACGGTAGGTCGTTAACTTACCACCAATCAAAGAGACTAGATTCTTTACTCCTTCAGGAGTGTGGTCAAATACGACATGACTTCGAGTAATGCTACTCGGGTTGCGATCGCCTACATAGGGAAGAGGTCGCACACCAGAATAGGTGAAAGTCACATCCTCGCGGGTCAGCTGAGCTGATGGTAGAACACGGTTAGTCTCTGCCAATAAATAATCAACTTCGGCATTACTCGCTTTAATCTCATCCAAACTGCCATCGTATTTGATGTCTGTCGTGCCAATGAGGTATTTACCAAGCCACGGAATAATAAAATAAGGACGATTATCACTCGCCGCTTCTACATAAAGAGCGGAACCCGGCGCACCAGGAAAAGGCTCAACAACGATATGACTGCCTTTTGTACCACCCATTTTACGCTCACGGCTCAGGGGTTTCTCCCCACCATCGCCCTTACCGAGGCGGCAAATCTCATCTACCCAAGGGCCCGATGTATTTACAATCACACTCGCACTCGCATCAATCGTAAATGTCTCATCGGACAATTGATCTTTGCAGGTAATGGACGTAATCTCTGACGAGCGATCGCCCATTTGCAGTTCTGTTACTGCTGCATAATTGAGCATTGTTGCCCCAGCAGTTTGAGCATCGAGAACATTCTCTAAACACAACCGCTCAGCATACTCAGCCTGTCCGTCATAATATTGCGCAGCACCAACGATATCCTGCGATCGCACTGTCCGAAATAATTGACTAAACTTTTTTGCACCAAGCATTCGGTGAGCAGGAACAGTCTTATCCAAACTCAGCAGATCGTAGAGAATCATTCCGGCTTGCACTAACCAATATCCCCGTGCTGCTCCTTTATACAAAGGAATTGTCATTTGCAAAGGGTGAACCAGATGGGGAGCAGTGCGTAGTAAAACTTCCCGTTCTTGAAGCGATTCTCGCACTAGCGGAAATTCCAGATATTCAAGATAGCGTAAACCGCCGTGGATTAAGCGGGTGGAGCAACAGGTCGAACCTCTAGCAAAGTCTCCTTTTTCGAGCAAAATAGTCTTCAGACCACGCAGCGCCGCATCGCGTGCAATACCAACACCGTTAATGCCACCGCCAATAATAATTAGGTCATAGTTTGTACTTTGTATCGTTTTAAAATCTCGCATGAATTCCAGAATTTGATTTCAGCAGTGGGAGCATCTTGTCTACATGCCTACCCTCTATAGTCGTATCTAAAAAAGCGCTTGATTGTTGACTTCGTATTTAAAAGTTGGAAAGAAAAATGTAGGGCAAGAGGGAATAAAATCGAGACGCGCAAGAAATTGGCGATCGCCTCAGATTATTAAACTCACAATAAAGATGAATTGAACCGAAATTATCCCTACAGTCCTAGGACAACGCCAAATCTTCCTCTAGTCTGGCGGCAGCCTTTGTCGCCTCCTTATCCTTCTGCGCCAACATCGCTGCGACCTTAGCCTCACGGAACATATGATTCGCCCACTGCTGCACGTCATACTGTTGGATTGTCTTAGACATCGCCGCCATACGATGCTGTTGCTCTTCAAGAGTCATATCCAGCGCTGTATCAATAGACTCATCCATACGCTTGGTCGCATAGGGATTGGTCAAAATCGCATCAGGCAACTGCACCGCAGACCCTGCAAATTCCGAGAGAATAAGCGAGCCATTATCAGTCCCATGGGCAATGACATATTCTTTTGCCACAAGATTTAGGCCATCTCGCAGTGGCGTGATCCAAGCAATATCAGCAACAGCAAAAAGCGCCAGTAGCTCTTCATAAGTTAAAGCACCAGTAAACAGACGAATAGGTGACCAATTGAGCTTGGCAAACCGACCGTTAATCCGGCCAACCAACCGTTCAATTTCACTCTGAGCATTCTTGTAAACCCGCATTCCAGAAGCTGCCTTAGCTGCAGCCACCACCAAATTCACCTTGGTTTGCAACTCAGGACGGCGCTCTAACAAACGTTCATAACAGAGCAACATTTCTTTCGTACCTTTCACATAGTCGACTCGACCAGCCGAAAGAATTAATTTATTACCACCCAGTTCCTCACGAATTTCAGCAATTCGGTTTTGTACATGATCTTGCTCAACTTGCTTACGAATTTGAGCAGGATTAGTACCAACCGGAAACGCATCCAACTTTGTTAACTGATTGTTATAACGAATCTGCGTCGTCATTGTTGGCTCCGCCAAAGCTGTACCAGATAAGGTAAAGGAGTTGGCGTCAACAGGCTGCTCCTCAACAATCTCCACAGGACAGAGACTCTTCGCCACGGCCACAAAGTTTTGTACATAGCGAGGCAAGTGGAAACCACAGAGGTCACAACAAAGAAGACTCTCAACGATCGCCTCACGCCAAGGCAATATATTGAAAATATCAACGCTAGGGAAAGGCGTGTGATGGAAAAATGCAATCTTCGCATTAGGCTTGCGCTGACGAATGAAATAAGGCGTCAACCACAGATTGTAATCATGCACCCAAAATAATGCATCATCATCCGCATTCTCACAGGCCGCCTCTGCAAACATTTCATTAATTTGCTTGAAATTTTCCCAATCTGAGGACTCATAGGCAAATTGCCAAGGGAAAGAGTGCAAAATTGGCCAAAATGCTTCCTTAGATGTTACGTGATAAAAATTCTTAACCTGATCTGCGGAGAGAGGGATGCGATGAACAACCGAGTTTTCCCGTCCGGGGAAGACCATCTTGGATTGAAATGAATCCTTCTGTTTTGCGGAGATTTGCTTCCATGCAACCCATGTACTCTGTTCAGCACCAGAAAAGAAACTCTTCAGGGTAGGCATGATGCCATTAGGGCTTTTTTTATCGCGATAAACTGTTTTACCGTTTTCACGCACCTCGTCATAAGGTTCACGGTGGTAGAGAATTACAAGAGAAGATGTCATTTAGAGTTAAACCTCCAAGGTCTATATTGCACACATCACTCAACCTCGGGGATTCGATGCGCGTCATACAGACACAAATCGAGTCACAGCGACAAGGGAGCAAATGCTCTGAGCACAACAAAAAAACTGTCATTCAGTTACAGGGAAGCTCTGCAAATCCACTGATACTCAACGAACAGAAATTACTGGGATAGGTCTAACAGATGCGATCACAACCATAGACAACTACAGAATTCCTGCCAACTCTATGAAGTTGACAACATCAATGGGTGCAATGGCTAAAGAACTGACGATATTTCACTAAACTTCTATGTCGAAAGCGAACTGATGATGAACACTGCGACTAAGATGATAGAAGAACTCATTGAAAACTCACATCAAAACACAAGAAGTAGGATGAAATGAAACACTATTCTTTGCAAAAATAGTATCGGGAGCAAACAATACTAAGAATCTGAGATTTATACTCATTTTTTATTAAAAAGACAATTTAAACATCAGTGAAATAACGTTTTTTTGTTTTGTCATGCAATAACCCTAACACATTTTTTTGATTGTGTAAAACACAATCAATGGCTTCAAAAAGCTCAAAACTAGGGTCGCAATTTCACTTTTGGATATTTTTTTAAACTTGTTTTATAACTGCGCTCAAAAGCTTAATTTATTATTAAAAATATTTTCAAGAGTGATTCTCACAAGCTAATAAAAAGCATATAAGCATTACCAAGAAAAGATTACAGGCTTGCGAAAAGTTTAAATCGCATCACCTTTTTTTCTTTTTTTGGGAGAAAATGTATTGCAAAGAAAACTACTTTTCGGATTATTTCGAAGCTCAATGTTTATGAATTCACTATGTTAGAATCGCTCGAAATAGTTCAACTTAAAAGTAGTATTTTTTACCATTCCTACTATTGGCCTACGTCTATCGATAGATGTTCGACAACTTTCACCTGCGTAGTGGGTTGGAGCGGAAATATTACTGGGTGTTGAATCGTTCTTGTTGATTTTGCCGAAGAGAATTTATGCCAGCTCGTATGAAACTAGAGGAAACTGAAACTCAAGCGTTATTGGAATGGACCGCGGCGATCGCCGACTCAGAGGAAAGCTATTTTCAACAGGATCAGCGGCTAGCAATGCGCTTAGGAGCTCATTATCGCCAAGATGGTTTGACGGAAGTGGGATTCTGGACACCCGAAATTGCGGGGGAAGTGATCCAAACTAACCGTGATGTCTTTCTTGAAGTGTTTACACCACTGGAGCCGATTGATTTTCAGGCATCGGAACAGAAGGTTAAGTTCCGTCGAGATTGTGTCGAGTTACCACAGCAGGGAGAATTTTTCTGGGGCGTTATATCTGGGATGCAGGCTGGCACAAGAACTCAGATGGGTTCGCTCTATTGGTTAAGGTATTACAATCACCTTCAAGATCAAGTCTCAACCATTGTCGACCCCCTCGCTTATTCCATGCCCTATGGTGTGTTTGCGCCAGCAGAACTCTACGACATGGAGAAGGTGCAACGGGAAAGATCAGATTTAGGGTATTTTCGAGACCACTCACAAGTTATTGACACCAAAGTGCCAGCATTTGAGCGGCCCATCCTTGAGAAACCAGATGAAGAGTTGCCTCGTGTACCATCTCCTCTGAATATCTTGCAATTGCATATTAAGACGGCATCGCCAGAAGGAACATTTGCTGGATTAACAAGAGTGTATCAGCGCATTTCCGATAAGTTAGCGGCGGGAGAAGAGTTGACACCTGCAGAGCAGAATTATGTCAATTACGATGCAGTGCAACTGTTGCCCATTGAACCAACCATTGAATATCGCCTTGAGGGGGATAATCATCACCACCAATTTTTTGCGATCGAATCTAATGAGGTCATTGAAGCTGGTCAGTTAGAGTCGGGTTTAGAAGTCGACATTACGTTACGAAAGGCCAAAACCCAGAACTGGGGCTACGATGTTCCCATTACTGGCTCCGCAGCGATCAATCCCACGATTATGGAGTCGTTGCGACCGGATGAACTGATTGATTTTATTGCAACACTCCACAATTTTTCGGGTGGGCCGATGCAAGTTATCTATGACCTTGTGTATGGTCATGCGGATAATCAAGCACTCGAACTGATTAGTAAGCAATATTTGAAAGGCCCGAATATGTATGGGCAAGACCTCAATCATCAGTTTCCTCAGGTGCGAGCGATCTTATTAGAGTTACAGCGGCGCCGGATTAATAGCGGTGCCGACGGCATTCGCATTGATGGGGGTCAGGATTTTCGTTTCTTTAATCCTCTATCCGGACGAGTCGAACAGGATGATGCTTATCTGCTAGGGATGAGTGATGTGATCCAAGAAATCGGCGATCGCCAGCGGTTACTGTTCACGATTTTTGAAGATGGGCGACCATGGCCGGATGAAGGCTGGGAGATGTCTTCGACCTACCGTGATTTGATTGAGCTGCGTCCCGAATCTTATCAGTGGGGGCCACTGATTTTTGCTCACAATACCCCGACTCTAAAAGGGTTTTGGGATTATAAATGGAATCGTATTACCGAGGTGATGTTTAAAGGTGATCGTTGGATTACGGGCTGTGCAAACCATGACACTGTGCGCCGAGGCAACCAAATTGATATCGAGACGAGTGACATTAACTGGTTCCTTGGTGAGACTCACGCAGAAGTCATTCGCAATGCCTATGACAATCCAGCAACGACCATGTGGGTTCATTGCTTTATGCCTGGCTTGCCGATGGACTTTATTAATGCTCTGGTGCGGGCACCTTGGGGATTTTTCCGCAATACCGATGAGCTATACGGCGTAAAGGTTGCAGCAGAGGAAGTAGGATTTCTCGATTGGCAAATCACGCCAGCACTCTATGCAGAGCCTTGGTCATTTAAACAGCTTAAAGAGTTGGGATTTAATGAGCTGGATGACCTAAAACGCTTTATGAAAGCACTCAATGAAGCCTTAGTGATTACCGACTATGACCTGAGTAAAACGGCGGAGATTTGCCAACAATGTATCGGGGAAGAAGACGGAGCTTGCCCAGTGGAGCCACTAGAAGAGATTGGCGATACAGAGCATCAAAAATTCCTGGATCATCTTACTGTGCCAAAGCTCAAAACGATTGCGTTGGCGTTTATGGAGGATGGTCACGAAACTTGTCGTGTCTCTCATTACGAAGACCAAGTTGATTCTCAGCAGAGCAGTTTTAATCTACTACTGCGGCAATATCGTCGAGACCATCCTTGGTTACGAGACAATCTACAGGAGCGCGATCGCTTTAACCGTATTAGTGCATTTGGCATCACGGTCTTTTATGGCTTACGAACAGAATTTGTGGAGCCCGAATCAGACAAAATTCCAGAACAAATTGCCATGGTGGTACATATGGGAGGCGAACCCACAACAGTTACCCTCGCAGATTGGCTACAACTGGATCTCAGTCAATGGCGCGTGGCGATCACCACTCCAGGTTTAGAAATTGAGAGTACGGCAGAAGCTTTACGAGTATTTGAATTAAAAGATAGTCAGGGTTTGATACTCGAAGCAATCCCCCCCGCGGGTGACGAAAAAACAACGTAGCGAGAGATATCTTGAAGAATGGGGCGATTCGTAGAAATGCTGTTTAGCGTTGGCGATCGCCCCTAGTTTCTGATAGAGCCTCCTCTATTGTCGTTTCCCCCAATGATCGTGTGACTACTGCATCTCAAATTCAACTAATCGAAGATCAGACCCAAGGCCTTTTAGCTTGGGCTAAGACCATTGAGAGCAATAACAATGAGTCATTTTCTGCTGCGCAACAACTTGTCCGTAAATTAGGAGCACATTATCGCACTGATGGGCTGACAGAGTTTGGCTTTTGGGTACCGGAAGCGCAAGAGAAAAACTTTTATCTAGAAGTATTTACGCCGCTCAATCCCATCGATTTTCGATCATCTAATCAAGACATTTCTTGTCGCCGCGATCGCCTTCTTCTGCCACGTCAAGGGGAATTTGTGTGGGGTGTTGTGGCTGGGCTAAAAGCAGGCGATCGCCAAACTGCTGGCTCATTTTATTGGCTCCGGCCAGACAATTCGGAACAGCCTGAAACTATTGTGCGGGATATTTTGGCATACTCATTACCCTATGGGATTTTCGCGCCAGCAGAACTCTACGACATGGAACAATTGCAGGGTGATCGCCGTGATCTTGAGTATTTTCAGCAACATCCCACAGTCAAGCCACCTACTCACATTTTGCAGATTCATGTCGGCACAGCATCCAAAGAAGGAACATTTGAAGGCTTAACCCGCATTTACCAAAATCTGTCTCAGAAATTAGCGCAGAAACAAACCCTCACCCCTGCGGAAAAAAATTATGTGGGTTTTGATGCGATCGAGTTATTGCCCATTGAACCCACCATCGAATACTTACCGGACAGCGATGTTACCAATCAGCGCTTTTGGCAGATAACTGAAGCATCAGATCAATCCGTGCAAATTAAATTGCAAAAACCTGATGTCAAAAATTGGGGTTACGATGACCCAATTCTCGGAGCGGCAGCGGTTAGTCCTTCCCATTTGAGTAGTTTACGCCCAGCAGAAATTGTGGATTTTATTGCCACTCTCCACAATTTTTCCCAGGGGCCAATCCAAATTATTTTTGACCTTGTTTATGGTCATATCCACAATCAAGGGCAGCTACTGATTCCGCCGCTATTTTTTCGTGGCGACAATATGTATGGTCAGGATACAAACCAACAGCATCCAATGGTACGGGCAATTTTACTGGAGTTGGAACGACGCAAACTCAATCTCGGCGCAGATGGTATTCGTGTGGATGGCGGACAAGATTTTCAGATCGACGATGAATCTGGCAATCTCGACTACGACACAGATTTTCTCCTAGCAATGGGAAGAGTGGAACAGACCATTGGCAATACCAACCGTAAAATTTTGGCGATTTATGAAGATGGACGACCATGGCCAGAGGAAGGCTGGGAAGAGAATGCGACTTATCGTCATTTAATCGAGCAACAATCTGATTGTTTCCAGTGGGGGCCACTCATTTTTGAGCACAATACGCCAACGTTACAGGGCTTTTGGGTACAAAAATGGGAGGATGTTTCCCGGACAATGTGGGAGGGCGATCGCTGGATCGCTGGCTATGCGAACCATGACACCGTGCGCAAAGGCAATCAAATCGATACGAGGGCAACCCGCATTAATGAGTTTTTGGGGGAAACACTGCCAGAGATTTTACGCAATGGTTACGATAATCCCGCGACGCAACTATGGATGCATGGTTTTAGCCCGGGAATACCAATGGATTTCCTCAATGCTTTGATGCATGTGCCCTGGGGATTTTTCCGCAATACAGATGATCTTTATGGCGTGAAAGTCGCAGCGGAAGAAATTGGTTTTCTATATTGGCAAGTGACGCCGGAACTCTATGAAAAGCCATGGGCATTCCGTCATTTAAAAGAGTTTGGTTTTAGTACGCTCAAACAAGCTCGCCGTCTCCTAAAAACAATAGAAAAGGCGATCGCCACATTAGATTATGACCTCGAAAAAATTGCAGAATTTTGTCGGGCAGAACTGTCTCTGAATTATCCGCGCCTGAGCGATCTCGATGTTCCCCAACTGAAACTGATTGCCTCAGCATTTGTGGAAGATGGTCACGAAATCTCACGGGTGCACCATTTTGTCGATAGCGTGCCAGGCGATCGCTGCAACTTTAACTTTCAAGTGCGGCAATATCGCAAAGCTCATCCTTGGTTACGGGAAAATCTTTACTTTGGGCAGGGCGATCATTTTCACCATATGTCCGACGATAAACGAACAGTCTTCTACGGCATTCGGACCAATCCCGAGACACAACAGCAAGTCGCCATCGCTGTACACATGGCTGGTGCACCGATGACAGTGACCCTTGGGTCATGGCTCTGTCTCGATTTATCGCAATGGCATCTGGCGATCGCCACTCCGGCTCTAACGATCACGAAAACGACTGACTTAGAGGGACTCCAGCTCCGCAATGGTGAAGGCTTTATCATCACAACAGAGCCACCTTAGCAACGGGCGATCGCGTCAAACTATCAATAATTTTTTTAAAATACCTAACTTTTTTTATAAATCCCCTTTATCACAACCTTTAGTAACCATTCATTTGGGAGACAAATGACAAACTCAAAATATGTGATGGCCTTGGATCTCGGTACCACTGGTAACCGTGCCTTAATTTTTAATGGAGCAGGCGAAATTGTTGCCCAAACCTACAAAGAATTGCCTCAGCATTACCCTCAGCCAGGTTGGGTAGAACACGACGCAATGGACATTTGGAATGACACCCAAAGCGTTATGCAGCAGGCAATTAAAGACAATAATATTGACCCAGCTGAAATTGCAGCGATTGGTTTAACAGTCCAGCGTGAAACTTGTTTACTTTGGGATAAAACCACAGGCAAACCGCTCCATAATGCTATCGTTTGGCAGGATCGTCGTACCGCAGATTTTTGTCAGAAACTCAGTGCAGCAGGTAAAGCCAGCGAGATTTATGACAAGACAGGCTTAGTGCTGGATGCCTATTTTTCTGCAACAAAACTAAATTGGTTATTGGATTGGGCGAAGGAAAATAGCGACGTTAATCCTGAAAATATTCTTGCCGGAACTGTAGACACTTGGGCACTTTGGAATCTCACAGGCGGTAAAGTCCACGCGACGGATCACAGTAACGCCAGTCGGACAATGCTCCTCAATATCCAAACTCAAAATTGGGATCCAGAATTGCTGGATATGTTTGGCATCCCGGCACACATCATGCCCAAGGCGCAATCGAGTTTGGGTGTTTTTGGCTATACAGCTCCAGCATTAGTCGGTGCAGAAATTCCCATTACCGCTATCTTCGGTGATCAACAAGCAGCGCTTTATGCCCACGGTTGCGATCGCCCCGGTTTGTTGAAATGTACCTATGGCACGGGTGCGTTCCTCGTTGCTCACACTGGCGATCAAATCCCGCGATCGCAGCACAAACTTTTAAGCACCATTGCTTGTACTCAGCCTAATGCCGATAAAAGTGCGACCAATGTGGGCTATGCCTTAGAAGGCAGTATGTTTACGGCGGGTGCTTGTATCCAATGGCTACGGGATGGCCTCGAAATTATTAAATCTGCCAGTGAAACAGAAGGCCTCGCTTTATCTGTTTCCGATAATGGCGGCGCGTATTTTGTCCCGGCCCTGAGCGGTTTAGGCGCCCCCCACTGGGACATGGCAGCTCGCGGCGCTTTCCTTGGCATTACGCGCGGTGTCGAAAAAGCTCACATGGTAAGGGCTGTCCTTGAGGCGATCGCCTACCAAGCAAAAGAAGTAGTTGATGCCATTAACGAAGATTCTGGGACACCAATCACCACCTTAAAAGTTGACGGCGGCGCTTGTAATAACGATTTTCTGATGCAATTTCAAGCTGATGTGTTGGGTATTCCCGTCGAACGTCCCGCCGTACTCGATGCCACAGCCCAAGGTGCTGCATTTGCCGCTGGTCTAGCGGTTGGATTTTGGGAGAGCTACGAAAAACTGGTGGGCGATCGCCAGATCGATAAAGTCTTTACTCCCGGTGAAGGAGCTGAAGCTGCTCAGGCCAATTTTGCCACTTGGCAGAAAGCTGTCGAACGCGCCAAAGATTGGGTTTGATTTTTTCAACTCTTTGGTCTAAAAATCCCTCTTTATAAAGGGGGATTTAGAGAGATCAGACCATCAAAACTATTGAATTAACAGAGGTTTATGACTTTTTCTCCGCTCCATGAGCAATCTTATTCGCTAGACCATGAAGCGTTTATCAAAACCCTTGCAACAACAGAAAATCTCCTCATTATCCAAGATTTAGACGGGGTCTGTATGGACTTGGTCAAAGATCCGCTGACCCGAAAAATTAGTCCCGATTATATTCGTGCAACTCAGCAATTTGACGATCATTTCTTTGTGCTGACTAATGGTGAACATGAAGGGCGAAGAGGTGTGAATCGCATTGTCGAAAAAGCGTTTGTTGATGACAGTACAGTCTCCTATTTACCAGGATTAGCAGCGGGTGGTGTGCAGTGGCAAACTCGCACAGGTAATATTTCTCATCCCGGCGTCAGCGATGCAGAACTCGTCTTTTTGGCGAAAGTCCCCATGCTAATCACGCAGCGTCTCGAAGAATTTTTCGTTGAATACAGCGATTATTTTCCTGAAGCCAAATGCAAAGCGCTCGTTCAAGCCGCAGTGCTAGATAACATCGTTTCTCCCACTGCGAACCTCAATGTTTTAGCAGAACATCTTCAAGATAATCTAGATATTTATCTCGCCCTACAACAGGCGATCGCCGCGTTAACGGATGAGCTATTAGAGAAAGCCACAGAACAAGGGTTAGAGGATAGCTTTTTTGTCCATTACGCGCCGAACCTCGGACGAGATGAACAGGGTAAAGAGATTGTGCGATTTGCGGCAGAGCATGATTCAGGGACAACGGATTTTCAGTTCATGTTGCGCGGCGCAGTAAAAGAGGCAGGTGTCCCTGTTTTGCTGAATCATTACTACCACCAACGGACTGGCACTTATCCTCTCGGTGCCAACTTTAATGCCCGCCAAGCTCCCCAGGAAAATAGCGCGTTACTGCAACTCATTAAGGACAATTTTGATCCGGCTCTGATGCCTTTAATGATTGGCGTGGGTGATACGGTCACCAGTCAAGTGGAAGGGGATATCGTCAGACGTGGGGGAAGCGATCGCCTCTTTTTAGAACTTATTCAAGCGATTGGTGCCTGGGCGAATAGCGGCAATCTTGTCACTTATATCGATAGCTCTCAAGGCGAACTCAAAAATCGAACACCGCTGCAACTGGAGACCGTAGATGGTCAAACAAAAGTTATCGCTGGTGTGACCGATCCAGAAGATCCTTTAAGGATTAATATGGCGTTCCCCGGAGGCTTTAAACAATATACAGCGGCCTTCCAGCAAGCAGCCCAGGGTCGATTCAACCAGATATCTTTAGCAACTTCTAATCCGTAGAGACTTCCGATATGGCAAGCGTAACGTTTGAACAAGTCACAAAAAAATTTGATGATTATGTGGCGGTCAATAATCTCAATCTGGAAATTGCTGATGGGGAATTTCTTGTTTTTGTGGGGCCTTCTGGCTGCGGTAAAACCACGTCACTGCGACTACTGGCTGGTCTAGAAACGGTTAGTTCTGGCAACATCTGGATCGGCGATCGCCCGGTCAACAATCTATCGCCAAAGGATCGGGATATTGCGATGGTGTTTCAATCCTATGCTCTGTACCCCCACATGAGCGTCTTCGAAAATATGGCGTTTAGCTTGCAATTACAGGGAACCTCGAAGGCCGATATCAAGAAACGAGTCATCAGTGCAGCAGCGCAACTGGGTATCGAGCAATTGTTGCACCGTAAACCAAAAGAATTATCCGGCGGACAACGGCAACGGGTAGCAGTGGGACGGGCGATCGTTCGTCAACCGGCAGTGTTTTTGATGGATGAGCCTCTATCGAACCTTGATGCGAAATTACGGGTACAGGCGCGCAAAGAGATTAGTAAGTTGCAGCACGACCTCAACACAACTTTTATTTACGTCACCCACGACCAAGTGGAAGCAATGACGATGGGCGATCGCATTGCGGTGATGAAAGATGGCATTTTGCAGCAGGTGGATACCCCCGCCAATCTCTATAACAATCCCGCTAATAAATTTGTGGCGAGTTTCATCGGTAGCCCAGCCATGAACTTTTTTGAGATTGAGCAGACCACCGAAGCCGGCAATCCTGTCCTCAAAATTGGTGAGCAAACGCTTCCCATTCCCGACTCTATCAATTTTGGCGATCGCCCTGTTACCCTCGGCATTCGTCCAGAAAATATTTATCACCCCCAATATTTACCGCCAGACATCCATAGCATCAAAATCTCAGCCATAGTTAATCTCATCGAGATGATGGGTAACGAGTTGATTATCTATTTAGAAACCCCTGACAATATCGAATTTGTCGCGCGCATTGATCCCCGCGCGGAAGTGAAAGAAGGCGAAGAATTATTTTTATTGTTCGATATGGAGCGGCTCTACTTCTTTGATCGCGAGATGGAAACAGTACTGAACTAAGCATTTACGCTTATCGTGTTAGACAAATACCCTTTTAAAATCTCGTTTAAATTTTTAAATCCGATAATGAACACCCTATTTTCAAACCTCAATTCCCAAGCTAAATATTTAACACCTATGCTGGCAGGATCAATATTGCTCGCCAGTTGCCAACCCAGCGAACAAGCAAATGGTGGCAGTGGTGATAGTGACAAACCCCAAGTCACAATTCTTGGCGTCTTAATCGGTGAACAACAGGAAAAGCTTGAAGCAGCCCTTGCTCCCTTTACCGAAGAAACAGGCATTGAAGTGGTTTACGAAGGCACTGATTCCTTTGCAACAACTCTCCCTATTCGCGTAGATTCGGGCAATGCACCAGATCTAGCCATGTTTCCCCAACCGGGTTTAATGGCAGATTTTGCTCGTGAGGGTGCGATGGTTCCCCTAACAGAATTTATGACCAACGAAGATTTGGGCACAGCCTATGATCAAGCATGGATAGATCTTGGCACTGTCGATGGCGATGTTTATGGCGCTTGGTATCGCGCTTCTGTAAAAAGTTTGGTGTGGTACAACCCAGAGCAGTTTGAGGCCAATGGTTATGAAGTGCCAGAAAGTTGGGAAGAAATGCTGGCGTTGAGCGATCGCCTCGTTGAGGAAGGCAAAACCCCTTGGTGTCTCGGCATGGAAAGTGGTGATGCCACAGGTTGGGTTGGCACAGATTGGGTGGAAGAGATTATGCTCCGCACTGCTGCTCCAGAAACCTATGACCAATGGATTAATCACGAAATTCCATTTAATGATCCAGCGGTCAAAAATGCGGTTGAGACTTTTGGTGAGATTGTCCGCAATGAAGACTATATTTACGGCGGAATAGTCGGGGCTTTAAGTACGCCTTTTGGAGATTCAATTCAAGGATTATTTGGTGAAGAACCGAATTGCTATCTTCATAAGCAAGCGAATTTTATTGCTTCATTTTTACCAGAAGAAATCGACACTTCTAGTGAAGTTGGTATTTTCCCATTGCCTGGTATCGACTCTGAATATGGCTTGCCCATCTTGGTGGCAGGCGACGTTTTTGGGATGTTTAACGATACGCCTGAGGCACGCCAGTTGATGGAATACATCACGACAAAAGTGCCCCATGAAGTTGCAGCAGGATTGGGTGGTTATATTTCCCCTCGCAAGGATGTGGACTTCACGCTTTATCCCGACGATTTGACGCGGGTACAGGCGGAGATTTTGGAAAATGCTGATGTGATTCGGTTTGATGGATCGGACATGATGCCCGGTGCAGTGGGTACTGGCACATTCTGGTCTGGCATGGTGGATTATGTCGGCGGCACGGATGCGGAAACTGTGCTCGATAATATCGAGGCGAGCTGGCCTGAGTAAATAGATTTTCCGTAGGGGCTTAACTTGAAAATTAAGATCCCCCCTAGCCCCCCTTAATAAGGGGGGAAGGCGCTAGCCGGGGGGATCGAAAGTTATCGAACTCTTGATTGAGTCATCTGTAGAGGCAAAATTGTGGGGAAGTAATGGAAATTTTGTATCGAATTGGGTCAGTCTTGTTGGCGATCGCCCTGGGATGCGGAGGCGTAATTGGCTTATTCTATGGCGCAAATTTAGCGATTAACGCCTTGCCGAAACCGTGGAACCGCCATCTGTTGCCCTGGGTGTATATTTCTCCGGCCTTGGCTCTGTTATCTGGCTATTTGATTTTGCCCACGCTTCAAACCATTTACCTAAGTTTTTATGACGGGCGATCACAGAATTTCGTTGGTCTAAAAAACTATATTTTTGCCTTTACCGATAAGGCTATGTTGGTGGCCTTTAAAAATAATTTGCTGTGGCTGGTGCTGGTAACCGGAGTCAGCGTCAGTTTGGGCTTAGTCATTGCGGTGCTCGTCGATAAGGTGAAATACGAAGCGATCGCCAAATCCCTCATTTTTCTACCGATGGCAATTTCCTTTGTGGGAGCCAGTGTTATCTGGAAATTTATCTATGCCTATAAACCAGCGGGCGATGACCAAATCGGTTTGCTTAATGCCGTAGTGGTGAGTTTAGGGTTTGAGCCTGTCGGATGGCTGGTGGAAAAATCGGTCAATAATTTTGCCCTAATCGCAATCATGATTTGGCTCTATACCGGCTTTTGTATGGTGATTCTCTCGGCGGCGGTGAAAGGCATTCCCGAAGATGTAATCGAAGCCGCCAAGATTGACGGGGCAAATAGTTGGCAAATTTTCTTTCGCATTACCATTCCGATGATTCGCTCAACAATTTTGGTGGTGAGTACGACGGTGGTGATTTTGGTGCTAAAAGTTTTCGATATTGTCTTCGTGATGACAGGCGGTAACCAAGGTACAGAAGTGATTGCCAGTCGCATGATCAAAGAAATGTTCAACTTCCGCAATTTTGGACGAGGGTCGGCGATCGCCGTAATTTTGTTGATTTTGATTATCCCCGTGATGGTAGGCAATATTCGTCGATTTCGAACACAGGAGCGTTTACGGTAATGCCAGCAGTTAAACAAAAACAAGCCTTTTGGCAGAAAACGCCTATCCATATCGCGATTGTGGCGATCGCCTTTTTATGGACATTGCCGAGTGTAGGCTTATTAATTAGCTCCCTCAGAAAACGGGACGATATGCTTGATACTGGCTGGTGGACTGTCTTCCAACATCCCTTTGAGCTGACGCAATATCATCTCGGCAATTACGTCGACGTGGTTAATGCCCAGGGTATGGGTCAGTCTTTTCTGAATAGCTTGACCATTTCTATTCCTGCCACAATTATTCCCATTGCGATCGCCTGTTTTGCGGCCTATGCCTTTGCTTGGATGAAATTTCCGGGACGACAAGCACTTTTTATTCTGGTGGTCTGTCTTTTGGTAGTCCCCCTACAAACGACATTAATTCCTGTGCTACGCGTATATCGAGATTTGGGATTATCCAATAGTTTTCTGGGGATTTGGCTAGCTCATACAGGTTATGGTTTACCTCTCGGCATTTATCTGTTGCGGAACTATATCGGTGCTTTACCGCGTGATTTAATCGAAGCGGCTCAAGTGGATGGCGCATCTCACCTCAAGATTTTCACGAAATTGATTGTGCCACTCTCAATGCCGGCGATCGCCTCCTTTGCCGTCTTTCAATTTCTCTGGGTCTGGAATGATTTGCTCATTGCCTTGGTTTATCTCGGAGGAACGCCCGATGTTGCACCCGTAACAATTCAGCTCACAAATCTCGTCGGTTCCCGTGGTCAAGATTGGCATCTGCTCACCGCTGGCGCTTTTATCTCCATGACAGTTCCATTGATGGTCTTTTTCGGGTTACAACGCTATTTTGTCCGTGGCATTCTCGCTGGCTCTGTGAAGTCATAATTTGCACTCGATAATTCACCACTTTATAAATCGACGCTATTGTTAGTACATTAAAACTACTTTTTTTGAGTGATTGGAGCAAAAGCTATGCCTAACCACGGAAAACTCGATTACGTCGAATTCGCGACCCAAGACATCAAATCAACCCAACAGTTTTTCGAGCGTGCTTTCGCTTGGTCTTTTAATGCTTTTGGCGATGACTATATTGCTTTTACCAAAGAAGGTCTTGATGGTGGATTTTTCTCCGCTGAATCAGTTTCTACGAGCGATCATGGTTCACCATTACTCGTCTTCTATAGTGAAAATTTAGAGGCGACCCAAACAAAAGTTGTTGACGCTGGTGGCAAAATCATCCGTGAAATTTTTGCATTTCCGGGTGGTCGTCGATTCCATTTTTCTGAACCCGGTGGCAACGAATTGGCCGTTTGGTCTGATGTCGATGCCGGGGATAAGAAAATCGATTAACACGAAAATATTGCCTGAAGTTCTTCGAGATTAAGTCGAGTTTTGGTATCGACCAATTGTTCTTCAACAGTGAGGCGATCGCCCGTTACCCAGACTTTATCAGGCGTGAATTTATACATACGACGGCAGGAGTCGTCTAAATAATCTTTTGCGAGACGAGGATTAGGGCGTTTGGCGCGTTGGTCAAATAATTTCAGAACAGCTTGTAATTCTGATTCATCGGTGAATTCTGTCGCAACGCCTGAGAAATAAACGGCTTTCACTTTTGCAGCATCAAACAGCGTAATCATTGCGCACCCTTGATTTTCAACCAAATTTTGGGAATGTTGGGCGGCGATCGCCGAAGACCAGTACAGATTTAACTCCTGATCGAATACATAAAATAATGGCGTTGACCAAGGCATTCCATCAGTAGACGAAGTCGCAAGAGTGCAATAAATTTGTTCGGTAATTAGGGAAGAAGCAAGGGCGATCGCCTCAGGATTTTCCGACTCAACGGTATTTACCCAGCCATTGGCAGCCATAGCGATTTGCGATTCTGACATAAACTTCACCCTAAACAATTTTGTTACGATGCAAACTAATCTTTACTGTAGCGAGTTTGCCAAAGATCAATGCCCACTTATCCTGCCTCAGCCAACGCTATTGTTGATGTCAAAATCGATAAGCCTATTATCTTTTTCGACGGGGAATGCAATCTCTGCAATGGTTTTGTGGATTTCATCCTAAACATTGATCCAACCCAAAAGTTTTATCTCGCACCGTTACAGGGTTCCACCGCTAAGCAATATTTACCGCCTCTCCCCAACAAACAAGAAGACTGGGCGATCGCCTATTTTGATGGCCAGAAAACCTATCATGCCTCCGAAGCTTGCCTCGAAATTTGCAAAGAACTAGGTGGCATCTGGTCAATTTTTGCTCTTACCCAACCTTTGCCCATCAGCTTTCGGGATTTTGTTTACAGCATCATCGCCACCAATCGCTATAACTGGTTTGGCCAAACCGCCTGTCGCACCATGACCTTTGATGGGCGATCGCCATTCCTTCCCTAGACCTTAATCTCCCTGAATCCCAACAAATTCCGGTCAATCTTCCGATACTATGATGTAGGCAAAAAATCTGCCCAGCAAATAACAAAAATTGGAGGCAACAAAGGTGGCAACTCGCGTCATTATCGTGCGTCACGGACAAAGTACTTACAACGCTCTCAAAATGATTCAAGGACGTTGTGACGAATCAGTACTCACCGACAAAGGTATCGCCGATGCCACAACCGTGGGCAAAACCCTCAATGGCATCAACTTTGCCGCCATCTATTGCAGTCCCCTCCAACGCGCTACGCAAACCGCTAAAACAATTCACGCTCAACTCGGTGAGGGTAATCCTGCTCCCATTCCTGCTGAAGGGTTACGGGAAATCGATTTACCCAATTGGGAAAAAATGCCCAAAACCGAGGTTGCCGAGAAATTCCCCGAAGAATATCGCCTTTGGCATGAAAGTCCTGCCGAATTTTCCATGACTCTCGCCGATGGCACAGAACATTTCCCAGTCAAAAGTCTCTATGACCAAGCCAAAGGTTTTTGGGAAGAAATTCTAGCCAAACACAAAGACGAAACCATTCTCATTGTTGCCCACAATGGCATTAACCGTTGCCTGATCATGAGTGCATCTGGCATTGCACCCACCAAATACCAAAGCATTCAACAATCCAACTGCTGTATTAACGTCATCAATTTTAAAGGTGGTCTGGGCGAAACAGTTCAGTACGAATCCCTCAACCAAACCGCTCACCTCGGCGTAAAAATTCCCTCTTTCCGTCCCGGTCATGAAGGTCTACGAATTTTGTTGGTGCGTCACGGCGAAACCAATTGGAATAAAGAAGGCCGGTTCCAAGGTTCTAAGGATATTCCTCTCAACGACAATGGTCGTGCCCAAGCTGCCAAAGCACAGGAATTTCTCAAGGATGTTGAGTTACATTTTGCGATGAGTAGCTCTTTAAGTCGCCCTAAGGAAACTGCCGAAATCATTCTCAAAGCTGAAGCCCATGCAGGTATTCCTCTCGATACTCATGATGAACTAATTGAAATTGGCCATGGTCTTTGGGAAGGCAAGCTAGAAGCGGAAATCGAAGCAGGTTTCCCCGGTATGCTCGAAGAATGGCAATCAACTCCCGAAACCGTTCAGATGCCAGAAGGGGAAAATATCCAAGGCGTTTGGGATCGTGCGAATACGGCTTGGGATGAAATCGTTGCTAAGTATGCGACTAAGCCAAATCAAGTCGGTATTGTCGTCGCTCACGATGCAATCAATAAAGTGGTGATGTGTCGGCTAATGGGTCTGCAACCCAAAGATATCTGGGCAATCAAACAAGGTAACTGTGCGGTCACTGTAATTGATTACCTCAAGGGTCCTGAAAGTGAGGCAATTGTCCAAGCAATGAATATTACTTCTCATCTCGGCTTCGGTGTTATTGACAAGACTGCTGCTGGCGCACTTTAAAAAACGAGTAGAAAAATAAAAGAGGTGATCACCTTTTTCTCTCTTTCATGTGAGTTATGAGGTGATCATTTTTTTGGTTAAGGTAATTTTTTATTTGTCAGGCTTGTAATCTTGATAGTTAGGCTTTACTAACAACTGCGAAGCAAAAATGTAAAAGGAAATTTACGTCACATATGACAATACAACGAGCTAAAGGAGTCACTGAATCCGAACGTTACTTAAATAAACTTTGTGAACATACATTTTTATCCCTCTGGAGTTATCCAGGAGTATATAGAGATCAAAAAGCAGGACAAAGTATAGATGGAAAGGAAGTTTGTGATTTACTTGTTGTTTTTCAAAATCATATTATTATCTTTTCAGACAAAAATTGTGTTTTCCCCAACACTGGAGATCTCCAACTTGATTGGAATCGCTGGTTCAAAAAAGCTATCAAGAAATCAGCAGAACAAGCATGGGGAGCAGAAAGATGGATTAGGAAACATCGTGATCGACTTTTCTTAGACCGAGCATGTAAAGAACATTTCCCTTTAGAAATACCGGATATGTCACTAATTAAGTTTCATTTAGTTGTTGTTGCACATGGTGAATCTTCACGCTGTATTCAAGAGCTTGGAGGTAATGGAAGTTTGATGATCGACTCTTCCATCAAAGGAAATCAGCATTTTGCTAATGGTACAAACCTCTCTTGTTTTACCGTCGGAGATCTCGACCCAGCTAAAACATTTATACATGTATTAAATGATACATCTCTCGATATAGTCATGAAAACAGTGGATACTATTTCTGACTTTATTTTGTACCTTTCAAAGAAAGAGCTTTTCCTTCGTTCAGATATATCAGTACGTGCAGAAGGCGAAGAAGATCTCTCAGCTTACTATTTAGAGCACATGAATTCTAATGGTGAACACGATTTTCAACTTCCATTAGATGATCAAAATAACCTAAGTCATCTCATGTTCTCTGGGGGGTTTTGGATACGCTTTAATCAAAGACCTGAACGACAAGACCAAATAAAGGCAGATGAGATTAGCTATCTTTGGGATAGCATTATCGAAAGAATTAGTAAGGATGTGATTGAGGCAACTATTAGCTCTTCAACACCTTCTAGTACTCAAGAAGCAGAAATTGCTTTACGCATCCTAGCAAAGGAAACACGATTTAAAAGACGTACTCTATCTCAAGCACTTTTTAATCTTGTTGATTTGGCCCCACTCGATAAACGAGCAACACGCTATGTATGTGATTCTAATTCAGCAGAAATGTGCTACGTTTTCACGACTTTACCTAATAACCCAAATTCTATGAGTTATGAAGAGTATAGACAGGACAGGGAGGCGATCTTAGGATTATGCTGTCATTCTGTTAAATTGCAGTTCCCCAGTATTCACTATGTAGTTGGAATAGCCACTGAACCAGGTTCGCATAATTCAGGACGATCCTATGATTTGATCTACTTAGATGTAGCAAATTGGACAGAGAAGGATTATGAACTAGCACAACAAATCTCTCAAGAATTCAACATCTTACAAAATTTGAACCAGTCAATCGTTCACAATAGTGAGTATCCGAATGTAAATCTTGACGACTAACGTTGTGAGCGCGAAGACTCAAAGAAACGCTTTTTCAATATCTCCAAAGCAAAATTTAAAACGGTGGGATCTGCTCCATTAGGTGATCAAAATCTGTGAGACCGGCGATCGCCCCACAAGATATCGCTAAAAATAGAAGGCCAACAACGCCTTGAGTTGGAGAAATTGCCACATGGGCAAAGGCAGAATAGCTCCAGGCGATCACCCCACAAAATAGGCCAGCCGCACTCCCAAGACAGAATCGTCTTAATGGTGTATTTAATTTCATCGCTTTCACTACTATTCCATTAATTATTTCCATTTTACTGTCGAAAACTATTGGTGGAAATTTGTGCGACCACACCATTTGATAAAGCCTAAATAAAAAAGGGCGATCGTCTAAAGATCGTCAGAAAAAAAGGTGAGATCGTCTCTTTTCCCTACACAATTCCTCAAAAAAATAAACCGTCTCAATCTCCCACTGGATAATCGAGAAGGTTTATTTTTCGATTGAAATGAAGATATCGCTTTACGATTCGAGTGCAGCCAATAGCTTTTCGCCTATTGCTTTGCAACCTAGTAACTCCATTCCTTCCGACATAATGTCACCAGTGCGGAAACCTTGATCAAGAACAGTCTGTACTGCAGCTTCAATCTTACTCGCAGCTTCAGGTTGATCGAGGGAATAACGCAACATCATCGCTGCACTGAGTACCATTGCCAAAGGATTGGCTTTATCTTCACCAGCAATATCTGGTGCAGAACCATGCACAGGTTCATAAACACCAGGAGCTTCTGCACCCAAACTTGCGGAAGGAAGCATACCGATACTCCCCGTTAACATCGCTGCTGCGTCAGACAAAATATCACCAAACAAATTACCAGTCACAATCGTGTCGAACTGCTTTGGGGCACGAATGAGTTGCATTGCTGCGTTATCGACATACAAGTGAGACAGTTCCACATCGCTATATTCTTCTGCCATGAGATTGACGCGATCGCGCCACAACTGCGACACATCGAGCACATTCGCTTTATCGACAGAGCAGAGTCGGCTGTTACGCTTCTGGGCAATTTCAAAAGCAACTTTTGCAATGCGATCTACTTCGGACTGGTCATAGACCATCGTATTAAAACCGCGCTTTTCACCTGTTTCTGTTTCAGCAATGCCTTTGGGTTTCCCGAAATAAATGCCGCCAGTCAGTTCGCGAACCACCATAATATCTACACCTTCCACCACATCGCGCTTAAGGGAAGACGCATCAATTAACTGAGGCAAAATCGTTGCGGGACGAAGATTAGCGAAAAGTCCGAGGCCAGCTCGCAAACCTAATAAACCTGTTTCAGGGCGTTTCTCGCGAGGCAAATTATCCCATTTATAGCCACCGATCGCAGCAAAGAGAACAGCATCACTTTTCTTGCAAATCTCAAGGGTTTCTGCGGGTAGAGGATCGCCAGTAGCATCAATCGCCGCGCCACCCATTAGCGCCTTAGTGAAGTTAAACTCTAGATCAAATTTTTTGCCGATACTATTGAGTACATCCACCGCCACTGTAATAATTTCGGGGCCAATGCCATCGCCGGGAAGTAGGGTAATACTGTATTGCTGGGTCATAAAAAAAGTTTGATCTAGATATTTTTGCAACTGTTTATCATATCGGTTTTTGGAAAAGTTCAATGCAAGGATTCATTGCAACAAAATTTGCATCGAATTCCAACTATCAAAAAATGCAGCAATAAATATGTAGAGAAAATCTTTTCCTATTCAATCTCTGGTGCAAGTTCACAGGTTTTTTTCAGAAAATTGGCAAATGCCTGGATAACCTGTTCAATCAAGATTGGCTTTGTCAAAAAATCATTCATCCCAGCTTCAAGGGAGGCTTGACGGTCGGACTCTAGAGCATTCGCAGTTAGAGCAATGATATAAGGCTGATAGTATGACCCTTCTCGAATTAGACGAGTGGTACTGATACCATCCAGCTCAGGCATTTGTACGTCCATTAGGATGACATCATAGGCTTCTTTTTTTAAGTGATCTAAAACCTCCACACCATTATTCGCAATATCTACTGTCACTCCTAGTTTCCCTAGAATCAGTAACATCACCTTTTGATTGACTCGATTATCTTCTGCAAGCAATACTTTTAACTGCGCAAAGTCAAAGCTTTCATGCTCTTTTAGCAGGGGCATCGATGTCGCATTTTGACGGTTTACGTCACTAACAGAGGTGGCAAGAAAAGTGAAGTAGAAGGTTGCACCATGCTCCTGGGGATACATTTGCGTTTCTATTTCTGGATGCCAACCGACAGGCGGAGAACCAGCAATATTGCCTTTACTATTGACCCATATAGTGCCGCCCATCAACTCAACAAGACTTTTACTAATCACTAGCCCTAAACCAGTGCCACCATATTTGCGGTTAATTGATTCATCAGCCTGGGTAAAAGGTTGAAATAATTTTGCAAGGCGATCGCCTGCAATTCCAATGCCAGAATCTTGGATTTTGACAGTAATGCAATATTCTTTCTCTTCAGATTCTTTCTCTCCATCCAGACAAATTGCAGATGTCGAAATCGCAACGCCTCCTGACGTCGTAAATTTCACAGCATTCCCAAGCAAATTTAAAAGAATTTGACGCAAACGCACCGCATCCCCTTCAAAAGCGCTGAACTCATGAATACTAGATTCATAAGTAAGCCACAATTTTTTCTTTTGAACCTGTGTGGAGAGAAGATTAATCGCAGATTGCACCACCTCATCCCAGACAACAGGCTGAAACTCTAAAGTCAACTTACCAGACTCAATTTTCGAGAAGTCGAGAATATCATTAATAATCGTCAGTAAAGTATCCCCACTATCACGAATAGTCATGACTAAATCTCTTTGTTTTCTCGACAAATCAGTCGTCTCCAAAAGTTGAGCAATTCCGAGAACACCATTCATAGGCGTACGAATCTCATGGCTCATATTAGCCAAAAAATCAGCCTTTGCCTTTGTTGCCTGTTCTAGTTTTTCATTCAGTGAAGAGAGCTCTTGATTACGTTTTTCCAACTTTTTATAAATTTTTTCCTTCTCAATCAATTCTGTCTCAAGATTGTTTGTCTTTTCTTGTATCTTCTGCGCCATGAAATCAAATGCAGCAGACACTTGAACTAATTCATCAGAGCCCATCAAGCCTGTTCTGACGTTCAAATTACCTTTTGCTAAATCATTACTAGCATTAACAAGTTTTGAGATACGTCGCGTCAGTGCCAGTTCAAAAAATGACCATAGTCCAATATAAAATAAAATCAGTAAACTATTAGCAAATACAGTTCGCCTTAAAGCATTATTAAAAGCAACTCTCTTTGCATCAGTTAAATCATATTTTAGAAACAAAATCCCAACACGAGAGGGTTTCAACTCAGAAGGCAGCCTTTCCAAGAAAAATGGATAAAATGCGAGTATTCTGTTTCTATTTTCAACAAAGAAAACATCTCCTGAAATAGTCTTTCTTGTCGCCTCAACATATTCAAGATACTCGACAATCTCGGTTTGAGACAGTGGCTTTTCTTGTAGAGAAAAATCATTAGCTTCTTGAATTATATTTTGATGATCAAGAACAGCAATCAGCTGTAATTGTGGGTCGTTACCCAGCTGACTAATAATTCCAGCCTTAGTACTAAGCACATGATTCTCGCGATTCAAATCAGTTAATACTTGAGTTGTCTGAGCAGCAATAAGCTGAATATATTCTTGAGAATGCTCTTCAGTCTCGCGATAAGTTTCGGAAATCTCTCTTTGAAAAGAAAATACTCCGATTACACTACCACAGAAGATCAAGATTACTGGAATCGAAATCTTTAATGGTAATGGGAAAAATTTCAGAATTTTATTACTAAAGTATCTAATTCAAAAAATCCTCAACTCTTTAGAAAACAACGTTTCGAACAAAACTATCATCTAAAATATTAGCTGGTTCGATCGACTGAGAAATCAGATTATTATCCAGCATTATCTGGATCAGCTTTTCCATTCCTTGAACTAAAGCAGGATCTGTTTGATCCAGTAGCTCTTGATTCTCCTGAAGACTAGGTTGTTGCAAACCATCAAAGGAATTCAGCATTTGTTCTGCTGTCACACCAGTTCTTTTTGCCATTAATACGGCGGCTTCTCCGGGATTTTGATTGAAATATTCTAAAGCTTTAAATCGTCCATTAACTAAAGCTTGAACTGTTTCTCGATCTGTTTTTATTCTGCCAGTATTGATAACGAGTGTATCTACAATTTCCCCAGGAATTTGACTACTATCAAATAAAATAGGTGCCTCTTGAGCCAATAAATTGAGCATCGGTTTCCCAAAGGTAACAACTGCATCAACATATCCTGTATTGTATGCACTTTCATGCTCGGTGGTTTCTAGAGAAATAATTTCGATATCCTGTATCTGCATATTATTTTCCTCTAAAGCTCTCGCTAGAAAGAATGCACCTAATGCTGTGGACTCAACGCCGACTTTCTTTCCTTTCAAGTCTTGCATATTACTCATGCCAGGCTTGCCTAAAATAGCATCACCACCGTGGGAGATATCCATGATTCCCACTATTTTTATATTTTTCTGGGTTGTTGCTAACACAATAGCTTGATCGATCGAAAGCCCAGCACCTTCAATCTCGTTGTGACGATAAGCTCTTACTTCTTCAGTGCCTGAAGGATAATCCACTAAATGAATAGGTTTGTCTCCATAATACCCAAGTTCTCGTGCGAGGTAGAGTGTTTCATAGCCAGGCCATAGATTAGCTCCAATACGCAAAGGTTGTGCAGCTGGCTGCGTACAATTACTAAGCGTCAATGAAAAAAAGAGCCCTATCAACAGACAAGAAATTACTTTAATGACTTTTTTATGGGATATGTCAAAATAGTCATTTTTCAAAAAAAATAATCGCTTTTTTTCCATGAAGCACTCTGTTTGAATTTTCTCCTATAAATATTTTAGAAAATCTATGGGAAACTCAAAACAAAGATCAATATTTAGTAATAAATACATTTATAGTTGGGCTGAGATAAATCTCATATAAGATCAACTCTATTTTTTCTCAAATGCGTCCTAGCCAAAGCTCTAGAAAATTTATTGATAGTACTGGTAGTAGCTAATCTCTTATTATTTTCAGAAAATCTGAAATTTGATTCAATATTTTAAATCCCATGGCGATCACTTCGCGACAGAAATGCAGGCTTCCATGCATTCTAATTCTCTAGAGACAATCAGCACAGTAAAAATAGCCAATGCTAAACTAGTTCTATCGTTTCAGTTTGATCAGCTCCTGTGAATCATTCCACCTCTTCTAATATCTTGACACTGTTTATCACCTGCCTGGTTTCTTTTCTAGCGCTGTGGATTCTGCGAGGTATGGGTCTCCCTCCTTTTACGATGATTCCAGGAGGCATTATTAATATCATGTTACTTTTGACCATTCTTTCTGGTATTTTTTATGGTCTGAACTGGACAAGAAATTATTAGGGAGATTAATGACCAAATTAATTGTGATTGGTGGTGGGGCTGCTGGTTTTTTTGGGGCGATCGCCGCAGCTCGTAGCAACCCAAAATTGCAAGTCATTTTATTAGAAGCAGGAAAAGATTTTTTAGGGAAAGTCCGTATTTCTGGCGGGGGACGCTGTAATGTCACTCACCATTGTTTCGACCCGGTAGAACTCACAAAAGCCTACCCTCGGGGCAGTCGCGAATTGCGAGGGGCATTTAGTCAGTTTCAGCCGAAGGATATGATCGCTTGGCTCAAAGCCGAAGGGATTGCGCTCAAAACAGAAGCGGATGGGCGGATGTTCCCAACCACGGATGATTCGGCAACAATCGCCAATTGTCTCAAACAGGCTGCAATCCAGGCAGGGATACAGTTACGCACTTTCAGTGCCGTAAAATCCATTGATAAAAATGAGGCAGATCAATTCATCATTTCTTTGGGAGCTGGAGACAAACTCACAGGCGATCGCTTACTAATTGCGACGGGCAGTCATCCGTCTGGTCATGGATTTGCAAAAACTTTAGGTCATAAGATTCTTGAGCCAAAACCCTCATTATTTACGTTCCAAATTAAAGATTCTCGTTTAGCAAATTTGTCAGGGGTCAGTGTTCCCCATGCCATTGCCAGTATCAAAATCAATAAGAAAAAAAAGCTCGAACATAGTGGCCCTTTACTCATTACCCATTGGGGATTAAGTGGCCCAGCCGTCCTGAAATTATCAGCATGGGGGGCCAGAGTTCTTGCGGACCATCAATATAAAATGCCCCTTACCGTGAATTTTTTACCAGAAGAAAATCCAGAGACTTTACGTCAGAAAATCCAGCAATTCAAAGCTCAAAATCCAAAGAAGAAAATCAATACATTTTCACCGATTGATATCCCAAAAAGATTATGGCAAAGTTTTGTGAGCTACGCGGCGATCGCCTCTGAACAAAATTGGGCAGATTTATCAAAGAAACAATTAAATATCATCATTCAAGAAGTTACTCAAGGACATTATCAAATCCAAGGAAAAGGTGTTTTCAAAGATGAATTTGTCACTTGCGGTGGCGTAACACTTAAAGAAATTAATTTTAAAACGATGGAAAGTCGCGTTTGTCCCAATCTTTATTTTGCTGGAGAAGTGCTAGATATTGATGGAATTACTGGCGGTTTTAATTTTCAAAGTGCATGGACTACAAGCTGGATCGCAGGTAAGGCGATCGCCACATCAACGTCACTTTAGATCTTTTCTTCCCAATAAAAAAGAGCCAAATTAATTCTGGCTCCTAGTCTTTTCAACTATTAATTTAATCGTCAAGTCAAACAAAAATTTCTACGAGGATGTTGCAAAACGCTTACGGAGAGATTCAGCACGTTTCTTCGCTGTTTTATTCTCAGGTTCCGTTTCTAAAACTTTTTCATAAGTTTCGAGTGCCTTCGCTGTCAGTTGCTTTTTCTCGTAAATATTCGCCAAGTTATTGAGTGCAGTAGGGTAGTCTGGCAAAGCTTTTAGAGCTGCTTTATATTGACGAATAGCGAGATCATATTGTTCTTGAGCAAAGTAAGCATAGCCGAGAGCATTGTAAATTAAGGCTTTATTTTCTGCTTCTAATTCATCTTCATCTTTAAGCGCTTTTTTCAAAAGTTGAGCTGCTTGTACATGAAGCTTTTTATCGAGGTAAAGACTGCCTAATTCATAATATTCTTTTGCTGTACCGGGTTCTTTTTGCAGTTTTTTGCGCAACTTATCGTAGGTGCTTTCAATACGGCGGGTCTTAATGATTTCACGCAATAATAAAATAGCAAGGATGCCTAATAGTCCTACAAGAATCGATAGATAAAAAACCGGTAAGGAAGCAGTATCCATAACAAAAAATTGACGTTTAAATATTTTTTATATTAATAAGACAGCTACAAAAAAGTAGCAGTTTTGCTAGTCTATCAGTTCTTTAGGGGAGTCCCCAATGATTGATACGATCCTGTAACCATCCGCTTTCTCGCCATTCTGCCATTAGGGTCTGGATTTCGTCGTAGAGACTTTGGTGCTGGTTACCTTTCGGGAGGGCGATCGCCAAAGCATTTCCTTCAAGCCATGCGGGCAACAATCGATAATTTGGATATTCTTGTGTCCACCCAGTCAACACGGAATGATCACCAGCAAAGGCATCAGCCTGATTATTTTCGAGCAGCGCTAAAGCTTCTTGGTAAGAATTCACCGGGATTAATGTGGTAGACGGGAAATAACTCTGGACAGCGGCGATCGCCTCGGAAGAATTGAGAACTGCGACCCTTTGTGTTGTGATTTGGTGGGCTTCACTTAATCCAGCTTGTTTTGTGACAAACCCAAGCCCATCGAGATAATAGTAAGCACTAAAATCTACTAGCCTTTGGCGCGACGCATTCACACCCAATTGGGCAACAACTAAATCTAGGTCACCCTGTAATAACAAATCCAAACGCTCTTGGTTTTTGACAGGAATCAATTCAATCTGCGATGCATCCCCCAACAGTTCGGTGGCGAGGCGACGGGCAATATCAATTTCTAAGCCTTGCAATTCTCCTGTTCCATCCCGAAAGGCTAGGGGACGAACATTTTCTTTTACTGCAATTTGAATTGTGCCGCGCTCCTGAATGTCTTCGAGAGGAGTCGCAAACAATGGGTTGGTCATAAAAATGGAGGCGATCGCCGCACCCAAACAACTTACAGATTTATGCAGGGAAAACAAGCTCATCTACCTCCAACAAAAAACCCCGAAATAACTTCCAGGGTTCTCGTATAGTTCTATCAAAAGATCTTTAATTGTGATTTTGCCACAACCTAGGCGCTCTTGGCGACTTCGACGATCTTGGTGAAAGCTGCGGGATCAACAACAGCAAGCTCAGCGAGCATCTTACGGTTAATCTCAATGTTGGATTGCTTTAGCTGGTAAGTCAGCTTGCTGTATGAAATACCATTCATACGAGCTGCTGCGTTTACACGAACGATCCACAGGCGACGGAAATCACGCTTCTTCTTACGGCGATCGCGGTAAGCATTACGGAGCGCTTTCATAACCTGCTGATTAGCAGTGCGGAAGAGCTTAGAGTGAGAACCTCTAAAACCTTTCGCTAATTTAAGGATTTTTTTACGGCGCTTACGGGCGACGTTACCGCGCTTAACTCTTGGCATAAGGTGTACCTAAAAAATATAAAGAGTAGAAATAAAAATAAAAACTTAGTTTTTGGCTATGTTTTTAACTATCCACGAGCCGTTCCTAAAAGATTTAGGAGTAGGGCATCATGAGGCGTACTGCCTTCTCATCGGTCTCATGGACAAGAGCCGCACCAGAAAGACGACGACGCTTCTGCTCAGAGCTCTTGTGGTTGAGGAGGTGATTCTTGAAAGCTTTACGACGAGTGATTTTTTTGCCGCTTCCCGTCACTTTAAATCGCTTCGCAGCAGCGCGACGTGTTTTTAGTTTAGGCATATAAATTTCTATAAATCGACACAGCTTACAATAATAGCCTCTATATGCTCGATCCTTCAAGGGTTACAATCAAATTCTTTAATATTTTTTGGATTTTGCCTGTGAGTTTTATTGTGACTGGATTAGAGATCTCAGCAAGATCGAGACTCACTCTATTTGTAGTACTCAGTACAGCTACACAGACCAAGACAGTAGACTGTGGGGATGGTTTATTTTTAGATTGCTATTTCCGCACAGTTCCATGTATTTTACTGAGATCCCTTAATCAAATGGTCGATCAACCTATTATTGTGGCGATCGCCACAATAATATGCATACTACTTACTTTCGTTTTCCTCAATTTTTACTTGACTGAGTGAAATATAGTTAGAAGCCATTGAAGCTGTTCTTGCCTGAATGTTTTCTCCAATTTTTCCTTGGCTGAGTGAAACAGAGTTAGAAGCCATTGAAGCTGTTCTTGTCTGAATGTTTTCTCCAATTTTTCCTTGGCTGAGTGAAATAGAGTTAGAAGCCATTGAAGCCGTTCTTGTCTGAATGTTCATCTTTCTGGTGATGTTTAATTTAGACATAATTGATTTCCATCAATCGACACAACTTACGATAGTAGTCTCTATATCCTCGATCTCTTAAAAATCACATCTAATTTTTTATGTTTTTTTGATTCTGTCTTAGGGTTTTATGGTGACAGGTTTAGAAGCCTCAGACGGATAGACGATAACTCCCTTTGTATTCCTCAGTACAGTCAAACAGACCAAGACAGTAGACTGTGGGATGGTTTATTTTGCGGTTTTTTATCCTGAGCGCATTCCATGCAGTCTTCTGAGCTCTCTCAATCTAAAGAACGGTCAGCCTATATTTTGGCGATCGCCACCCTTACCTTTGCGTTAATTGCCATTTCATTCGCCCCCATTTTCATTCGACTGAGTGAAACAGAGCTGGGTGCTAATGCAACGATATTTAACCGGATGTTTATCTTTTTGCTGGTGTTTGGATTTGGACGATTCTTAGCGCGCGGACAACAGGAAGAAGACGAAGCCGAGACTACAACACAAGACATCACGACATCCCAATGGTGGTTGCTTGGTGGAGTGGGGGTCATTTCAATTATTTCGTTGGTGCTCTGGGCTATTTCGCTTCAATACACTACCGTCGCCAAATGTATGCTGCTCAATAATCTCACCCCCATTTTTACGAGCTTGGGGAGTTGGCTCTTGTTTGGCAAAAAGTTTGATCGCAGATTTCTCATCGGTATGGCGATCGCCCTCACAGGAGCATTAGCACTAGGATTTGAAGATTTAAAAGGTGGCGAAGGACTATTGATTGGGGATATTTTGGCAATTTTGTCAGCGGTATTTCTCGGCACTTATTTTCTGATGGTGGAGCAACTACGCAGTAACTTTGACGCGACTACGATTCTGCTTTGGCGTTGTGGCGTTGGCAGTGCAATGCTTGTACCTCTCGTTTTTTTCACAGAAGGACAGTTTTTCCCAACAACAAAAATCGCAATTATTGCTGTATTGGGATTGGGAATTCTCTGCGAAGGCTTTGGCCAGAGATTGATTGCAGCCTGTATGGATCAATTGTCCTGTAGCTTTGTGTCGCTCTTTCTCTTACTTGAACCCATCGTTAGTGCACTGTTAGCCTGGGCAATTTTCACGGAGGCTTTGGGCTTCACAACATGGCTCGGATTTGCGGTGGTCCTCACAGGGATTTATCTGGCACAGTCTAGTAGTGCAGCGGTCCAAGAAGCATAAAACTATTTGCCATCACCTTCATCAGGATTTGTTAGAGTCGGACTGATTTGATATCCAGTTCGATTTTTTATGACATTACGGCGATCGCTCTCTTTCGGTTTCGCACTCATCATGGCTTGTGTGCTGACTATTCTGTCTCACAGTCCAGCACTGGCAAATTTTGGTGTATTCAATGTTTTGCTACCAGAGTCTGACCTCGCCAATGTTTTGCCGAATGATGGCACAGAATTGGTAATTGAACGGTGTGTGTATCTTGATGGTCGCTGTGTGTTTAAAGTGGCAGCACCACGCTCTGAGCTGGATACTCGCCTCAACTACATTCAAAAGCAACTGAATCGAGTCAAGCGACTTTACCGAGAAGGAGCAGAGAGCAATTTGGTCGTGCGTCAAAATGTGGAGGGCAATTTCAATAATATTGTTATCGATATTAACGGTGAATCGTTGCGACTAATGACGGTTACTCGTTGGGATGCGAAGTTACAAGGGGATACCATTCCAGACCGAACCACCCAAATTATTGATCAGGTAGAAGCCAGTTTAGGTCGTAGTCGCGATGAAAGGCTTCCTACTTTTCTCAAACGCCAGGGAATTTTAGCTGCTGGCGTTTTCGGGGTGGTGATCGTCTTAAATTTGGTTGGACGAGCTTGGTACAACAAATTAGAGAAACGCCGAAAACATGAGGAAGCCTTCCCTCAAAATAAAAACCTCATTTCAACCCAACTCACTCTGCGCCAATTCCATAATGTCCAAGAGGTGCAATACCGTCTCTGCCAACTCCTCCAGTGGGGGGCGATCGCCACAGCCCTTTTTATTAACATTGGCCTCTTTCCTCAAACTCGTATTGCTCAAGTTTGGCTGCTGAGGATTTTTCAGTATCCGCTCATTATTGCGTTCATCACCATTGCGGCCTATCTCGCCATCCGCATTAGCTATGCCCTCATCGCCAAGGCCAATCAATTTTTTACAGCTGGTGCCCTCGATGCCTTTGCTTTCATCACCCAGGAGTCAAATCAACGGCTACAACTCCGGGTCAATACCTTTTCACAAGTGGCACGCAGTATCGTCACATTTATTATTTTGGCGATCGCCCTGCTGGTCTTTTTCTGGATTTTACACATAGATATTGCCCCAATCCTCGCAGGTGCTGGGATTATCGGTATCGTCATTTCCTTCGCGGCTCAGAATTTACTCAAAGACATCATCAACGGCTTTTGCATTATTTTCGAAGACCAATATGCTGTCGGTGATGTGATTAATGTTGGTGAGGTAGCGGGGTTTGTGGAACAAGTAAATCTACGCATTACCCAACTCCGCGATGAAGAGGGTCGTCTAATCACTATTCCCAACAGCGAAGTCCGTATTGTCGCCAACCTCACTAACGAATGGTCACGAGCTAGCCTCAATATCCCAGTTGCCTACCAAACCGATGTCGATCAAGCCCTCAAAGTCATCAATAAAACAGCTTGGGAAATGCGTGAAGATAAATTTTGGAGCACATTAATCCTTGAAGACCCACTGCTTTTAGGTGTAGATAACTTTAATGAGCGAGGCATGGTCATCAAATTATGGATTAAAACCCTACCACTCAAACAATGGGATGTTGCCCGCGAATATCGCCGTCGTTTAAAGTACGCCTTTGAAGCTGTCGATATTCAGATGCCAACCATTCAAAATGAAATCTGGCTGAAGCAAATGCCCAATAATAAGAGTGGCGATAGCTCAGAACAACTCAACATCTTTCAGAAAAAATAACGTTGAGACAATCCTGAGGTAGTTAGTCGCTGAAACTTATTCAGTAGTTACCCGGAAGCGAATAAAGCCGTATGAGTTTGGTGGCGTTCCAGGCGCGGTAGCACCATCAATCTGACTAGGTGTCGTCGTCGAATCGACAATTTGGATGACGACAGCACCAGTAGTATTTGTTGATCCAGAGTCCACATTAGTTGAGCCACGTTGACACAATGTTGAAGGAACAGGCGCAATACCTGGCGGGTAAAATGACCCGCGATCACCATCTAGATAGCTATCAGACAAACCACTCGTTGCATTCAGCAAAGTCCCTGCCTCCGGTGAAGTTGGACTGCCGATGGGGTCAGTATTATCGAGAAAAAGTTCCATACTGCTCGGTACATAGCTCATGTTGTCTGGAACAACATCACAAAGTCTCACTGACTCAGCTGACGCATCACCGCTATTGAGAAAGTAGATTGTATATTCCACTTCATCACCAGGTTGGATTTCGCCCGCATCTAACGCGCCAGACAGATAAGTATTATCTGGATCTGGCCAGTTAGGATCATTGTCCTCGGCGGCTCTTGCCAAGATAGTGGGCTCTGTCTCTCCCGGAGCAGCAACAAAATCGTTAAACACAAATGTGTCTTGACCACCTGGGCGATCGCCAGTTCCTAAAATTGCCCCACCACGTCGTACTGCACTGATTCGCTTCACAAGAATCAACTCTGCATCTGTCGAGACAGTGGTCGTAACAATGAGATCATCCGTTGCTGGAGTGTTGTTACTTCCGACATCTGTAACGAGCTCTCCGACTGGAATCACGTTAGTTTTAGTACCCTCTGTTGCAGCCGTTACATCAACAGTAATCGTACAACTACCATTTGGAATAATGGCGCCAGTAGCATAGGTCACCATATTAGACCCTGCTACTGCCGTTACAGAACTCGTCGTACAAGTCCCGCCAATATTCGGAGTCCCAGCAATCACGACATCATCTGGCAAAGTATCAATCAAATCAGATGTGAGTGTTTGAGGATCAGCATTGACATTACTAAGAGTTATGGTCAACACCGAGGTTCCGTTCGGAGCAATGCTATTGGGACTAAATGACTTGGCAATGGAGGGTGGAGTCCGAACTAATAAATCATCAGTAGCAGGATCTGGATTGTTGCCAGCAGTGGTCTGTAAATCACCCGCCGGAATTGTATTTGTATAACTACCGCTCACTGTAGATGTCACATCCACTGAGATTGTACAGCCTCCATTAGGAATGGCCGCACCATTCGCATAAGTGACAGTGCCACCTCCTGCTGTCGCCGTGATATCCCCATTAGTGCAGGTTCCTCCAATATTCGGAGTCGATGCAATGGCAACATTTGTCGGCAGAGTATCTGTAAGAGTACTAGTTAAAGTAATAGGATTTGTGTTCGTATTTCCGAGGTTTAAAGTGAGTGTTGAAGTACCACCAGGGTTAATAACATCCGGAGAGAAAGCTTTGGTAATAGATGGGCGCTGCGCCGCAACTAACGTGTCACTAACCGCTACTGGGTTCGATGCCCCTTCTGCTGTGGTAATTGAGCCTGCTGGTATTTGGTTTTCATAACTACCAGGGTTAGTGACCACAACATCGGCTGAGAATTGACAAGTAGACTCTGTACCTAAGCTCGCCCCAGTCAACTCTAGCTGATCGGGATCAGCCGCTGTATTGGGATTAACTGTTCCACCACAATCATTCGCAATATTTGGAGTAGCAGCAAGATCAACACCCACAGGCATCACATCAGTCAGGTCAAGATCGGTCAATGCTTGGGTGTCATTACCGTTAATCACAGTGATTGTTAAGCGAGAAGTTCCACCAGGTTCGACGATATTTGGCGTGAATTCTTTAGCGACACCAACACCAGGAGAATTCGCCAAACTAGCCGTTGCTGGTGTGGTGTTTGTCGCACCTTGGAATGTTGAGGCTCCTGCAACCGGAATTGTATTAATTAAGGTCGCGTTTACTGTCGAGGTTACGTCCAAGGTAACGATACAGCTACTGTTGGCTGGAAGTGTTGCTCCAGAGAGACTAAAAGATCCATCTCCAGAATTTGCAGAAATAACACCATCAGTACAGGTTGTAGATGCATTGGGTGGCGCAAAAACTTGCATACCTGTTGGCATATTATCGACAAACGAAACATCAAGATATTCTTCTGATGGAGAAGGGTTAAATAGCTGAACTGTAAGTTCTGATGCGGTTCCTGCTGTCACACTTAAGGGGTTAAAGCTTTTAGCAACAGTCAAGGTCAAAGGAGAAAATTCTAAAGTGGCTGTTGCTTCTTCAAGGTTGGAGATTCCTTCGGCAGTCGTCATAGAATCAGCAGGAATCGTATTCACATAGTTTCCACTACTTTCAGTACTAGTTACATCTACCTCTAAAGTACATATACCTGGTACAGCACCGACTTGGGCTGGTATTGTTCCTCCCGTAAGACTAAGGCTGGTTCCACCGGCCGTTGCACTTGCTACTCCGCCACAGGTTGTACTAGCATTTGGCGGATTAGCAACGGCGATCGCCGTCGTATCTGGCGGGAAATTATCAGTCAAATTGACATCTGTAAGGCTAAAAGCTTGATTATTAGTAAAAGTCACCCGTAGGCGGCTACGACCTCCCGGAGCAATTATGCTTGGCGTGAATTCTTTCGCAAGATTAATGCCTATAACATTTAAAGTATCGCTAGCGGGACTTGTATTAGTAGAACCTTCATTCGTCGTAATTGCCCCAATTGGAACTTCATTGAAATAGCTGCCATTAGTGTCAGATACGACATTGGCTTGGATATTACATCGTTGACCACTAAGAATTTCCACACCACTCGCTGCAAGAGTATTGCTACCCGGAACTGCTGTAATTGTTAGAGGAGCTCCGGTGTCATCACGACAATTACTGTTAGTGGTAATGTTAGCAGGATTATCAATGACTAAGCCTGCAGGCAAAGTATCTGTCACGCTTAGATCCGTAACATTCGAATCAGGCCGAATTCGCAGTCTGAATCGAGAACGTTCATTGATATTGACTGGATCATCACGGAACTGTTTCTCTAATTCAATAGATGCAACATCATTAACTTCTAGATCCCTTCGAGCACGGAATCTATTACTGATCCCGCCATCTGCAGTGACATCTCCTGGGTCAATATCATTCCTATTGGTTCCAGCTGTAGCACCAGTAGCGACAACATCGACAGTCACAGTACAGCTACTATTCGCCGGAATCGTACCACCACTCAAACTAACTTGGTTACTCCCAGCTATTGCTGTTGGTGTACCTCCACAAGTGGTACTTAGATTTGGAGTAGCCGCAATTTCAAGTGGCGGAGAATTATCAGTGAAAACATCTGTGAATTGAACATTTGTCAAAGATGAATCAATTGTGTTTTCGAGGGTGATTGTCAGAGTCGTCGGGACATTGAGATTCGCTACGTTGCCATTAGCATAGTTTTTCCCAACGATAATTTCTGCAGCTCGCAAATTATCACTAGCTTGATTGCTGTTCGTGACACCTTGAGTTGAGCTGAGTGAACCAATAGGAATTATATTTGGTAAAACACCTCCTGCAGTTGCGGTTACATCAACTTCAATACGACAAGTTCTCCCTGCAGGGATCGTCACTCCTTGAATCCCGAAAAAAGTATCTCCAGCAGCTGGGTTCCCTGGAGTACCTGAAGCATCATCGACAAAACCGCCTATGGCACAATCACCATTCGTTTCGATGAATGCGTTAGGAGGATCAGCAACAATAATATTTGGGTCGGTAAATATATCAATCAGCTCAACCCCTTGCAAATCAACAAGATCAGACTCATTCGAAATATTAATTCTGAGAACAGCGGGATCCCCAATACCAATGGGATCATTCCGAAATTCTTTCTCTATTGTTGGAGCCGTAATACTGTTTTGAACATTTAGATCTGCCGTTGCGGGACTTGCATTACTGACTCCTTGCCTCGTATTAATGCTACCAGCAGCCAAAGTATTGGTGAAGCTTCCAGTAGTGCTAGAAACAACAGGAACACTAAAAGTACAAGTAGCTCTGCCTGGAATAGTGACATTAGATAAAGTCACAGAAGTCGAGGTCTGTGAGATTGACCCTCCAACACATGTAGCATCATCTTTTGTTGCTGGTCCGTTTGTTGTCACACCAGCTGGCAAATCATCTGTGAGATTTACTTCTGTCAGGTCGACAGTACTGTTATTCGCGATAACAACTTGCAAAGTCGACTCATTAACAGCTCCAGGAGTACCGTTATTGACAAAAATAGTGCTTGGGCTAAAAGATTTCGATAAACTCGGGTCATCAACAGGGTTCACTGTCAAACCAACAGAACCTGCCGCAGAATTCGTTTCTCCTTCAGCAGTCGTTAAAGCATTTGCAGGAATAACTAAGTTACTTGTGCCCTGCATCGTTGTTGTAATACTGACTCTGAACGTACAGGTTCCATCAGTACTTCCTACACGGGGAGGTACCGTGCCACCCTCTAAGTCAAAGACTGACTGTCCAATTGTTGCATTCACAATCCCAGATCCACAGTCAGTCATCGCATTTGTTGGGTTTGCGATGTCCATCCCTGAAGGAAGGTTAACTGTCAAATCTGCATTTGTAAGCTGAAAGGTCTCCGCATTAAAAATCTGGACAATGGCTGTCGAAACACCACCAGGGTCAATACTAGGCGGATCAAACGCAGGTACAACGTTAACGATCGCCCGGGCAGGAGAGATAAAGACAACGAAGTTTAAGAATAGGAAGAAGATCGCAGAGACAACCCCTAGAATCCTAAATCTCCAACGCCTCACCCATCGCGTCACATTCGGGAAATCCGTATTTCTATCCCACCAGCGTTGTTGACGTGCTTTCCCTCGCTGAAAGCTAATCTGACTCCGTCGCTGCAATACTCCCAAGATTGGCAGCTTAGAAGCTGGCTGCTCTGGGTCACGCCAAGACTTTGGTAAGAGCCAGTCCATTACGCCGTAGAACAAGCCAAGCCAAGCTTGCCAGATTAAGGCGGGGAATCGCTGGAAAAAGTTTTGGTGGCGTTGGGGTTTCTTAGAAGCCATTGAAGATCAAATCAGACGACGTATAAATTACTGAGTCGGAACGCAAGGTCAGGGCTAGGAAATTAGTCAAAAACCGTCGTTCTATGTAGCGCTTTGGTTTTGCAGCTGAACTAATCAGTTACAGGATAAATCCTTAGAGTTATGTCTATGGTATCTCCCAAATATTGGACGATAAGAAAAAGGTTTTTATGGAAGGATTCGCGTTTTGGGTCATTGGAGAAGAAAACATTGCTTTTTAAAAAATATTGGGGTGTTGGGAAATGCGTCGAGGAGGAAGAAATTCTTAGAGAAAAATGGTTTTAGCTACGACATCGTTCTGGTATCTCTGGCAATACAGTAGCGTCAAATTGTTGTTCAACGGGTGATTGGAAAGATTGGATCATCGTATTCCGCGCGGGCTCTGATGTTCCATATTCAGGCATATAGGCGATCGCACTATAAACAGTCCCTAATTCAAAGTCATTAAATTCGAAACTAAAGCGACCTTCTTCATCAGCTGTGGTTTGGGTGATTTTAGTGTTGAGAGTACCACTCTTAAGGTTTGGCTCTTGGACTTGGTAAAGCACAATCTCCGCACTAGGGTCAGCAACGCCATCGAAAAAAACTTTGCCATTAATAGGATAGAAGGCTTCGCTCAAAAATTCTGGGGAATTAATCGCACCATTCGCCGTGTCTTCGCGGCGGTTCAGGGAATCACGGGAGGGGTTCTTGCCATCTGCAACCTGGAGTTCTTGGCGACCGACAGACTGACGGGTAATGAGATCAATACTTAAACCTTTAAGGCGAGCAAATTGATTATCGACGATTTCGTTGCGATAACTTTCACTATAGGCGGCGATCGCCACACCAGAGCCATTTTGATCAGTGATAAGGTTATTACTAATGAGATGGTCATTACCAGACAAGAAAATAGCGGCCCGCGAGACATCGAGGCCATTATTAACAATGCGATTGTTCATCACATTAGTCTGACCTTCAGTGCGATAGAAATAAATACCACTGCCGCCATTCCGACAGATCAGATTATTGTCGACAATAGTATCTGTGACATTGCCACCAAAGCGAATTCCATCGGGCATCCCAGCTAAACCATTACCAATAATTTCGTTATCAATAATGGTTGTATTTGTAGCCTCAGTCCCCGTGACTAAGCCACTGGCATCATGACCAATAATTCGATTATTCGTAACTGCGGCGTTCGCGGCATCATGGAGCCAAATGCCAAATGCAGAACGTAAATCGGATATTTTGCCATCTGGCATAATACCTAGCCAATTTGATGTAAGTGTGACATTTTGAGGGATAGTGGTTTCATACTCATCAGGTAGTGTCACTAGATCATCGGGATGAGGCAAGAGATGAACTTTCCCCACCCAAAGTCCTGCACTAATCGTATTGAAGACAAGGTCAGGAAATAACGGATTAAAACCATAAATGCTCAATCCATGCACTGTCACATCATCTGCTGCAATGGCTAAGCCCCGTGGGACAATACTTTCAATCGCGGGAGAAAGACTAATTATAGGTCGGACAAACTCGCCAGTTTCTGGGTCAAATTGGGCTTGACTGAACCCATCAATCTCGACACGATGGGTACGAATCGGTGGTAATAAACTGGTTAGCTCAATCTTGGTTTGTTCAGGAGGAAGGTCAAACTGCACAACATGACCTTCCTCTCCTACTAGCGTTTCGATCTGCGTTTTCTCAGAATCACTAAGGACATGAATTTCGGCTTTTTCTTCTTCGGTTAGCTCATCATAGTTTGCGGGGAATTCCCATAGGATATCCTCATTCAAAAAGGCGATCGCCTCCCGTAGATTTAGCCCTTCATCTGGAACGATTTCGTCCAGTAGCGAAGAGTTAACTGTGACTTGGTAGTAAAGCTGAGGCGTCTCAATATCGACATCATTCGCTAAGACCTGCGGCGATCGCCCTATCGAACTAGCCAAAACTAGAGAGCTGAGAAGAAATAAGTTGCGGTATGAAGTAGAGCCAATCACGATTCTAAAATTCCAATTAATGGTCCGAGCAATAGAGAGATTTCATGTCACGACAAGGGATTTATTCACGGTCATCAGGTAAGAGCCACCCCCTAAATAAACCGTCTAATTTAACGTTGACCCCTGCATAAACCCCTCCGGCTTCTCTCGCACCATTGAAGTCATAGTCATCGACGCGGCCGAAAGAATAGCCAGTGTAAACTCGTAGATCAGGTGTGAAATAATAGCCTGTCTCAAGCATGAAGCCCATTTCACTAAAGTTGGCGGAAGCCTGACCAATCCAGCGTCCCTCTACAGCGACATCCCATTGGTAACCCAAGCGATATCTAGCACGGAGTTGACCCAAATGTACGGAGCTATCAGCGACGAAATCATCCGCCAAGAATGTGGTGCTGTTGCGGAAAGCATACTTCCCATAAAATTCCCACTGCCAATTAGGCGCATAGATTGCTTCGAGAGCAAACACGGTTTCCTCGGAGCCTGTACCACTACCAAACAAAATGGTGTCAGGAATGACCGAAGGGTTTTGACGGTGCTCAAATCGGAATAGAGCATTGAAATTATCACTTTCTGGATCGCGATAAGCAAGACCTAATCGTAAATTTGATGTGCCGCCCAGCTCTTCATCAAAGGTTTGGTTCGCTGTTTGCGCGTAGTTATAACTAAACAAAGCAGTTAATGAAGGTGTAACTTTGCCTGCTGCATCAAGATTAATAACTGTGTTGCCGCCTTGGGTAGAGTTGCGTCGCTCCCATCGCCCAGAAACCTTAAAGTTTGCATCATCGGTATATTCAAAGCCGACATTAAAAGACGTTTGGCCATCAAGACCCAAACTAGAAGCTCCTTGACCTACTGCAAAAGGTTGACGGAATTGAAGATCATTCCCAGTACGACCGAAGTTTTGGAACGTGTATTGATAGCCAAAATCAAGTCTTAAGCCTGATAAGACATGCCATTTTTGCTGCAAGCCAAGAGTACCGATGCCTGTCATGCCATCTACACCACCGTTGATGTTGTATTTTGCATTGATGGTTGTGTCCGTACCCAAGGCATAATCTGCGTTTAAGCCAACTGACGTAATACTTTTTCCAGATTGAGGGCCTCGCGTAAACCAGGATGTACTGTAATTTAGGTTGAGCCAATCAGTAAGGCGATACTCAATACCCAATAATGTGCGATCGCCAGTCACACTATCCGCAGAACTAGATAAGCCTAACTCGTTTTGTGCCCGAACAGTAATCCGATCCGTCAAAGGTAACGTTAAGCGAGAACGCAATACCTGAGAATTGGATTCAAGGACATTCGGGGCACGGCGATCACTACGGTCGCGGGATACCCAATCAAGAGCAACTTGTGCCTTCCCGATTCTCTGTTCGATACCTGCAGTAATCGTTGTTAAGCTATTATCAACGGTAAAACCAGGTACTGGCTCAAAACCAGGATTGATTAGTTCTTCAAAATCATCTAGGGGACGAGGAGGAGTGCCAAAATTGTCCTCATGATCATACTTAAAGTTAAAGTTGGTCGTTGGACTTAATCGTGCGGTTGTCTTGAGACCATAACGAGTTTGGCCAGGGACAAAACTGAGCGTCGCATTATTGGCAAATCCTGGGTCAACGTTTCGATAGTAGGCATTTGCAGTGAGCCAATCACCGATTTTTGTATCGACTTCAATGCGATAGGCTGACCCTTCAACATCACCTTGGAAAGCTGAGAAATTTTTCGAGTGAGCAAATTCAGCGAGCACAGTGGTATGGTCACCAAAACTCAACTTACTGTCAACACCAAATAACTCAAAGTCATAGAGGTCACGGTCTTCCTTAACGTAAGAGGCTCCTAACCAACTCTCAGACTGGAAATCACGGTCGAAATGATAACGAACCCGTCCACCATAGACACTGGTATCGCTGCTACTGGCATCTTCATACTGATAAGTTGCCACAATGCGATTAACTAAGACTTCACCAAATTCATTGGCATCAGTAGTGTAAATAGGGTCACTGAAAAGGATAGAACCACGATCATAGTCAATCTCATAATCCCGACCACGTTGTAATTTTTCTCGCCGTGTGACAATTCCAGGACGATTGAATTCTTCTGATTCGAGGTAAATATCTTCTGAACCAGCCACAAGTAACCGTCGTGAGACAAAGTAGTAACCGCTAGTACCATCAGGAACAATCACATCTCGTTGAAAGCCCTCAACAGAATTGCTATGAAAAGCAGTCAATTCTAAATCACCGAGATTATAATGGGCTTTTAGGCCGTGGAGATCACGATTTGTAGCACTAAATTCTTGAGATTCTGTGGAAAATTCACGGACGTTGTAGTCCCCCCACATAATGAAGTCGGGGTTGGCATTTTCGACAGAGGAGGCGCGCTCAAATCGCAAGTAAACTTGGTCAATGGATGGAGTGGTTGCCTCGCGGCTAGAACTCGTACCATAGACTGGATATGTATATTCTGATGATTGGTAATCTCCAAATAAGCGGTTACTACAATCACAATCTTCATTAATCGGGCGATCGCTGTTATAGGCACCAGTAAATTTCCATTCACCGATACTGCCCGTCGCAAAGACAGCCGAATCTACATCAAATTCGTGATCATTATCACCATCAATCGGGAGAAAATACTTAAAGCGGTCAAAGAAATCTGTTCCTCTTGCGCCATAACGCAAATCAAAGTAGCCAGAGATGAGTGGAACTTCTCGTAATTGAGGTTTTTGTAGGAGTTGAGTATAGGCTGTAAGTTCCCCAGCTGACGCGTTTAAAATGAGCGTTTCTGGCTCTGTTGTCGATTGCAGTTGGGCAGTAAATTTTCCATCTGTTGACTTTACTTGAAAGCCTGGTTGGTCTGCGTCTAAGTCGACACCAACAAATTCACCATCACTGCTAAATAGAGAAACAGTGGTATTCCAAGTTGAAGCAGTCCCTTGTTCATCGTAGAAAGAACCAACAATGGTTGCAGTGGAGCGTCCATCAGCAATGATGCTATTTTCCTTGGTACGCAGGCGCATTTCCGTTGGCAAACCGGGAGCAATTACCTTCGCCGCAGTCGAGTGAATAACCCCATCGATTTCAACGGTTGCGGTGAGGGTATTTTCTCCGGGAGGGAAAATGACACCATACCAAGTGGTATTTGTCAGACCTGCACCATTGTCTACATTTGTCCGACCAATTAACTCATTGTCGACAGGAATATCATTTACTGTCAGAGTGACAACACCACTACCGCGATGCTCAACAATGACACTACTGGAAATACTCTCTAGGGGCTTATCGCTAGTCGGCGTGAGGATTTTGATCTGTTCCTCGGCGATCGCCTCTGTATTACTAGTAACATCGGCAGTCTCGCTGGCATCATTATCAGAAGACTCAGCGACTGTGACGGTGGGCACTTGAGCAATCATTGTATCTAATTCTGTTTCTCTAGAGTCAGACTGGTTGGCGATCGCTGCAAAAATCACAGGTTGGTAGCTTCCCCATAAAACACCACCGCTGAGAGCACACAATAATAAACGTGCGGAGAAATGTAGACCTTGTTGGTTTGATGACTGTCGCATCTTACTGCACCTCCCCATCAATAGCTGGTGTCACGGCAAAGTTCATACGTGCCAGACCTCCAGGTTCTAAACGCGCGACCCTTGACTGACCATTCTCTGCAATAAAGTAACGATTTGGCGCTAAGTCATACCCCGGAACACTCTCGAGATCGAGGATTCCAGTGTGATAGCCAGGTAAAACATTGGCAACCGAGTACAAGCCATCAGCATCAGTCATAATGCGATTGCCATCTTCCAGAAAGATAACAGCATTAGGTATTCCTGGCTCTCCGGGTTGTTGATGACCATCAAAGTTTTTGTCGACAAATACCCGACCAATCAACGTGCCGCAATCTGCAACAATACCCGGCTCGATGCGCAAACGGTGAATCGCTGGGCCATCACCAACTGAAGTATTAGTTCGAGTCTTAAGACCTTCCACAAAGGCAAGATTTTCACCATCACCCCGGAAACCATCTGGTGTTACTTGAGCCGCATAGACCAAATCAAAGCTTTCACCCGTTTCGAGCGTAAAGTCTGGTGGCAATTGGAATTCAACATTACGTCCATTCCGGCTAACCGTTACCTCTAAAGGCTGATCTTCAAACTGAGCTTTCACCACATCTTCGACTAGCACCAAACCAGTGGGCAAGACATCATCGATCACAAGGGTATTCACCGGAGAACTCGATAAACTACGTACATTTAAGCGATATAAAACGGTATCGCCTGGCTCTGCTGCAATGCGATCACCAACCTTAGTAATAGAGATTTCTTCAGCCTGACAAATCTCGATACTCGACAAAGTAAACGCAAAAATCCGTAAACCAACACTTTCTGCATCGGTAACTGTGAGAGTACCCTGCGCTGTAAATTGGTCAATTTGTATCGCATTGGTCAAAGCACCAAGGGGACTGCCATCAATAGCAGTAGCTTGATACGTGACGATACTGCCTTGCCGTTGAATAATCTCAATATGGATCCGTCGTTGGAGAAAATTCGAACCTGGTGGTGGTGACACGACCAAAACATAATTGCGACCCACATCTAACTGACCACGAGCATTATCTAACAGGAACGTGTAACGACCCTGATCCGCGTTAGTTAAGAAAAATGGATTTGCATTTTCGTCATTAGGTGCAAGACCCAACGGAATATTATTACCACCAATATCAGGGATTTCTGTAAGGGTTAAATCGGTTAAACCTTGTAAGGGGAAGGTGGGATCATTAGAGCTGGTATTGTATAGCGCAACTTGGAAACCGGTGTAATCCTCTAATAGCCCCCCATCACAACTCCGAATTTCACCAAATGGATCCACTAAACCTAATTCAGATACAACAATCGTTAAAGATTGCTCCTGTTGTGCACCACCACAATTACCACCAAGATTCAAAGAAATATTTAAATCATCAACATTGTTCAAACTACCAACCTGAACTTTAACGGAGAAGAAGGCCTCGGCATCCTCTGGCAAAAAGAAAGTTGTTGCATCAGCAGTATCTGAAGTAATTGTGCCTTCCGCTGCAACGGAATCATCGTCACGAACAACTCTGTAAGCGAGTTCTTCAATTGTCCCAGGGCCAGTCAAACCTGAGGCTTGTAATTCGGCGAGGGTAGGCAGTCTCAACTCATAGCTTTCATCAGTCTCATTGGGTAAAGAATACTCAAAAAAGACTTCGCTGCCAGACAGCAAGCTTGTACCCTGCTGGTCTTGGATGCGATCAATCTCTTGGTTGAAATTTTCAAGGCTAGTACGGACAGTATCTTGATATGGCTTGCCTACTAATTGATTATCAAGAAGAAAACTTTGGATCTCAGCATTGATAATGTCAAAGTCTTCAGAACCTTCAATATTGAAAAGAATACTTTGAATGCGATTCTTAACTGTAGTGGCGATCGCCACTACTTCACCATCTGGGACGCCAAACCGAATCAAAATATCAGGATGGGTAAAAGTTAAAATCTGACCCACTACTTCATCAGCAAGATTATCAGCAATTAAAGTCTGTTGTGCCGCTGTCAGATTTTGTTGAATGCGTTGAATCACATTGAGGACAGTATTTTCAAAAGAAATTTGCTCTGGAGTATTTAAAAAAGCCTGAATCCCGATCAAACTTTGACTCTCAGCTGCCGCTGCATCAAGACCAATTGCCAGTAGCTCAGTTTCTAAAGCATCAATGGCATAACCTAAATTAGGAACAATATTGCCATTCTCATCACGAATCCCTAAAGTTTGAACTTGATTCAGGATATTGTCGTCGGAGTTCAGGTCTATTTCCTGTCCTTCTTGGAAAACTTGGATAATAGGAGTACTAGCACCACCAGAAACAACGATATCCGGCGTTACCTGCCCAAATACACGGTTAAACGTCACAAACGCGTTGTTCGCGATATTCGCTTCTCTCGTATTGTTAAAAAATAAACCCTGACAAATTCTGGTACTACCAACTGAAGTGCCACTCGTTTGAGCAACAGAACTTGGCATTGGCACAACACTACTCCACATTAGGCTAGAAAGAGTCGCGGCCTTACAAGCTTGGGTGAATTGTTTTGAGAAAGGAAGATTGTTCACCGAAAATTTACCCGTTCGTGGAGATCTTTAACTGCTGTGGGTCTAACACGCATAGTTATTCGTACAGCCGAGGGAGAGGGAGAGGAGTTACATCACCCAACTCTCCCTTACAAGGTTTCATTCAAACTCAGAGAAACTAAGGAATCTGGACTTCGTAACTCGCTTCAACACCAAGCTGAGGAGTCAAAGTATTGTCAAATTCCCATTTCACATCGGTATACATATCCGCAGGAGCGGGCTGCTCTAGCAAAGAGCCATCAGGCTGCTGAACTTTAATGGTGGGATTAGCCACAAAAGTCTGACCATCATCAATACTGTAGGTGATCGTTGCACTGTTAACAGTCTGAGCAGACGCCAAGACATAAACCATTTGCTCTGGAATATCCTGACTAATCACGAGATTATCTGCATCCTGATTACCGAGATTGTCACCAGAGACGGTATAGCGAAGAGTCTCACCGGGCAAAACCTCTGCATTTGCACCAAGATCTTCCCAAGTAATAACCTCTTCCCCTTCTGCATTGAGGGTAATGATTTGCTTTTCGGCAACGAGGTTGAGCTGAACATCTGCTCCCTCAAGGGCTGCGAGCAAAGAGCTACCTGCTTGCTGGAGATTTGCCAAAACAGGGGAACCCACCAAAAGAGGAGCTCCGAGTAAAGCGAGGGCTGCACCTACAGCCAAAGGCCAACGTTTCATCTTCATTATTTCCTTAAAAAGTTGTTCGTTTTATATCAATAACGGAATCGCATGTCGCTGCCATCCTTAGGGAAAAGCCTTTGCATAGTTATTTTTCAGCTCAGCTAATCCCTAAATCATCGGCAACGAGTTTTTAGTTCACATTCCGAATAAAGGAGAAGGTTCCAGATTCACCAGAAGACACATTTCCGACTGTATTGCGATACTCAGTCACATCACCGGCAGCGGTTAGACCGCCAATGTCTGTACCAGACGTGGGAGGTGTACCAACAGCACCACCATTGAAGTACTGAATCGTGCCTCGAGTAGCAACGGCCCCACCTGGGTTATTACTGGTGTCAATTTCACCGTTTCCGTCGTTATCTTCTGCCCAGTTATTGTCTGTACCCGGATTTGCGGGTGAACCATCGCCCGCCACTGCGCCGAAGCCGTTCTCAGTCACCACAAGGTTTTGTGCTGTCAATACCGTGTTACCACTACCACTGGATGCTGCAGAGATGTTTTCGTAGGTAATTACATAACGAATCTGATCACCCGGGCTTGCTTGTGGCTTCGGAGTCGTGCTGTCATCAAAAAGACCACTCGATGTTCCGTTGGCAAACAGAATTTCTGCCTGCTTAGTCAAACGGAGGAAACCGGTATAAACGTTGTCAATAGTGACGTTATTAATAAGCTCCGTGGTTGGGTTGAAAGCATCGTTACCATCGTTGTTGACATAAGCCACAAGAGGAATCGAGTAGCCATTAAAGGCATTACCATTAGGCAGATCAACGTCAACTCGGTAGTCAAGCTCTTCTCCAATAGCGAGATCTTCGATTTCGACTGTATTACCACTAGCTAGGACAAAATCAGTACCATTCCAGTTGTAAGTCGCAGTATCATTCGTGAGGTTACCGTCGCCATTCGCATCATCAGGGACACCATCATTGTCTTGATCCACGAAGATCGTCACAGTGGTGCCAGGCAAAAGTGTGTTGATTACATAATCACAAGAAGCACAGACGGCATTTGCATTAGCGGGTGAAATTGGGCGTAGTACAACATTTTCTAATTCGACACCAGATGTGTTTCGAACACTGTTTCGAATAGGCACTACAGCCGGATCGACTGTTCCACCTGTAACAACACCTTCAGCGACCGCTGCATTAGTAAAGTCGTCATTAACATTATTTGGTCCTACCGCAGTAGATTGATCTAATGGACCTGTCAAGAGGTTTCCAGCAACAGGTGGCTCCGGTGGGTTCTCAAGTTCTACCTTGTTTGGTTCACCATCCTGTCCTTCTCCGGTGTTGTTATTATCCGAATCAGCATCAGTACCGGGTACAGTCGAGTCAGGATCAGACAATGATGTAATTGGGTTTCCATTCGGGTCAACTAATGGATCACCGAGATCTTCTGGATCACGAGTAGGATCATAGTCACCATAGGGGCTATCTGTACCATCATCATCTACTGGTGGATCTAGGTCACCATCATTGTCGCTATCGTCAAAGTTGTTTGGACTCTGGTCACCAGATTCATCAAAGACTACGTTATTGCCAGGATCGCCGTCCGTTTGACCCAAAACTTGCGCTTTATTGTAAATCGGACGAACTTCTGCAGTATTGCCATCAGCATCAAGATCACCTGCATCAGTAGTAGCACCACTAGCTAACACTGACACTTCAAAGCCAGTAACGCTGGTATTGGAATTAACCGTACCATCGAGTACAAAACCAATTCTCGTTATCACACCAGCAGGAACAGCAGTTGTCCATGTTGCCGCCGTCGGCGCAGTGGTCAAAGGTGTATTTGTGTAAACTATCGTCCAGCCAGCAGGTGCGACTGGCGCAGGAATTGGAGGTACAGCCGTTGTACTATATACAGTTCCGGCTGGGATCGCATCAGAGACCAAAATACGAGTTTGAGCAGTACCATCAAGGCTAGCAAGTGGAGTACCTACCAAATTTGCCGCTTCAAAACCAGTCAAATTAGTCGGCACATCGCCAGCGACAGACAAACTCAAGCCATAGGTAATGATGTCATCAGTGAAAACGGTCGTAGTGCTGTTGTTGTTAACGCTAATTGCCGTTTTCAAAACCGTCGTAACCGCTAGAGGATCTGGGGCGGCCGTACCAACAACTAATGGAGCAGCAGTATCTGCTGCTTCACGCTCACCATTGACCGGAGTAGTCGCATTTCCATCAACCGCATTATCAACCGTTCTCACCTCTGTATTAAGAGGGGTATCTGGTAAGTCAGCTTGGTTTTGACTATCTGGGTTGCTGGAATCATTAGAATTCGTGTCACCAAGCTGTGCTGTGATCGTCGCACCAGATACTAGACCACCAGCAACTTCACCTTCAATCGTTACGACAATCGAAGTATCAGGGAGGATACTGGAAACAAGATATCCATTAGCTCCATCAGCAGTAACGGTAAAGCCAGCAGGTGGTGTACCAGTTAACGTTCCTTGTTAATCGTGACATCGGGCGTGCCATCGTTATTAACATCAATGAGAAGTCTTGGGTTGTCTAAGTTTGAAGTCGTCGTGTTGGCTGGAAGCGGCACGAAAATATCAGTTTGATCGTTACCAACGTTGGTAACTAAGAAAGGAAACTGAACAGTATCACCCGGAATAACGGAACCACCATTTGAGTCGATTGGTGTTTGTGCAACGTTAGTGATACCGGCAACTTCTGCGATGGTTACGTTAACGGTATTAGACTCAGTTGTCTTGGGAGTACCGTTATCATCGAAAGTTGCTGTAGCAGTGTTACTAATATTAGTTCCAGCCGCTGTCCCAAGTGATAGGACGGGAATAGCAAGATTGAATAGTCCTAGGCTTGCGAGCGTAATCCCTGCCGACAAGCGGACTATTCGTTGACGTTTATGCTTATGTTTAACCATAGTGCTTAGAGAAGTTGATTGGACTAATTCCTGGCGGTCATACATTCACATGTATGAGTTGCTCAGGAGCAAGACGTCTACTTGGTCGACTCGGCCAGTTTGTCATAGCATTTTGACCAAGGTGGAGAGCGTCGGGATGTTGTTTTTCGGGTGGCGATCGCAACCCTAGAACTCACATAAATTTATAACAAGAAAGCAGCCATGAACAAATATTCAAAAAGTATTTGTACAACTTTCTTGTGAAATGGTTTTTCGTCAAAAGGAAAATTTTCTTTTAAGGAGAATATTTTTCCATGAAAACCCACATATTTTTATTGTCTTGACATATTAAAAGCCTACCAATCTTAAAAGTCAATGCAATCAGGCATTTGACTTAACCATTCTTATGTATAGGCAAACATCTTCATAAAAGCTTCTTATTAAGAGAAGCTTTTGTAACTCTAACCATTAGAGCATTTCTTTTTTTTCTTAGTTCACTTACCAGAATGCTTATTCTAAAGCGCTTTTCAGCCCGAAGCAGCACTTCTCGTCAAATTAATTTTGGACAAAAAAGCCCTGTTGTCTTTTCCGTAAATAAACGATTTATCATGAGTGCAATTGACAAATCCACCATGAGGCCAAACGAGTATTAATTTCTTTATAAGAGAATAGTTTGTTGTCCAAAATTATCTATGCTTTCAAACAAGATTCTCACCAAAATCAAGAACCAGTCACTTCAAATTCACAGCAAAAACGGTGGATCAAACAAACCAATAATCCACTCACAATTCAACTGAATCAAATATCTATATTTGATGATTTCAAGCTCGCTTTAAAGTTCTAACAATCTCCCTTTTCATTTTGAAAACTGATTTTCTTTGAGCAATTTTTATGCGTACCAAACAAAGTGCTTAGAGTAGCCGCTTAAAGACGAGTTATGAACTGTAACTTAACTTCTGGAGATCTTTCTCTTGAGATATGGTTAAGGCATAAATTCACAACATCATTTCCAGTCATAAGCAAGGTTGCAAGCTTTGCACAGCGTAAGTTTGGAGTAAGTCATGTCACATTTACGTCAGCAACAGCGTCAACTACGTCGTCACTCTCAAGACGAGCAACATAATTACATTGTTCCCAAATCTCACCTGACTCCTAGCATTGCGGCTCTAGACATGTTGTTTTGTTTCGACACTACTATTAGTATGTATCGTTTTTTAGAGCAGGTACGCAGTGATCTAGGGCGTCTGTCAAGAGTGATTCAAGACAACATCCCTAAATCGAGGGTAGGGGTCATAGCCTACGGGGACTATTGTGATGCAAAAACAGCTTATGTGACAAGAAGTTTAGGTCTTACGACAGATATTGATACTATTTCTCAATTTCTGTGGCGGGTTCAAAAAACAGATGGTGGGGATTTTCCGGAAGCAGTGGAGGAAGCCTTGTTTGCAGCAAACCAAGTGAATTGGAGGCTTGGAAGTAGACGAGCGATCGCCTTGATTGGGGATGCACCTCCCCACGGTGTAATTGACTCCACTCGCAATTGTAAGTATGGACATTTTTGGCAGCAAGAGATTAAAACGCTCAAACGTAAAGGCATTAAACTCTACGCGATCCAGTGTGGTAGACAGCGAGATACAGAAAGAGTTTTTCGCGAGATGGCGCGAGAGACGGGTGGTGTCTATCTGAATTTAAGCAATATTAGTGATTTGGTGGATTTATTGATCGGTGTTTGCATGCAAGAAGTTGGTCTTTTGATGACATTTCAGGAGCAATTAAGGCAGACACAGCGATTAACGACATCAAAGAAAAGTTTATTGAATTGTCTGGGCCATGGCTCAGGGGGGCGGTTACTGCCATGAATTATTACGAAATATTGGGTGTGCCAGTTTGTGCGTCGCCAAAGGAAATTAAGCGGGCATATCGAAAAAAAGCCATTGAGATACATCCTGATACTTTGGGTGGAGAGGCGATGGATTCTCTACGTCAATTAGCGGAGGAACGGCTGAAAGAGCTAAATCTTATTTATGAGGTGTTGTCGGAGCCGCAGCAACGGTCCGAGTATGATCAATCTCTTCATGGCGATCGCAAACAAGAGTTGGTGAAGGAGATTGATTATTTCTGTGAGCTAGGGGAACTGGAACAGGCGGTGGCGATCGCCAAAAATTTGTACGGTTTATTTCCAACAGATAATGAGTGCGGCGATATCTTAGCGGAGGTTTTGTATGCTTTGGCTGTCGCTGTGTCAGAAACGATTACGGTGGATGAGCTACATAAAGTCGAAGCGTATTTAAAAGAAGCTTTAGCGGTTGTCTATTCGGCAGAGCTTAGGGCACAAGTCGAAGCAGATTTAGCGTTATTGCAGCACCATGCTCACAAGGCAGAAACTTATCAAGCAAGCTCAACAGCCTCCGATGATGAGATCACGACAACAAGAGCTGTCAGATTATTGCAGGCAGGCGAAGCAGGTATTCGGGCGTGGAATTTATTTCGGCAATGTGAAACCTATATCCCAGATTTAAGCGGCATCGATCTCAGTGGAGCAGATTTAAGCGAAACGAATTTACAAGGGGTTAGGCTCAATAAAGCAAAGCTGGTTGGCACTCAGCTCACAGGCTCCAATCTCGACGGAGCTGATCTCTCAGAAGCTGATCTCTCAGGGGCGATCGCCGACCAAGGGAGTTTTATCGGTGCAAATCTGACCGCAACCCAATGGATAGAAGGCAGCTTTACAGGCAGTAATTTTTCAGACGCAAAATTCGATAAAGCAACCCTCAATCACGCCAACGGACAGCAAGCCATCTTTTGTAATGCGAGTCTCCAGCAGGTGCAATGGATCGACGGGAATCTTGACGAAACCCATTGTCATAAAGCTAATTTTTCCGGCGCAATTCTCACCAATACAAAAGCGAAAAAAAGTATTTTCACAGAAGTGATTCTAGCAAACTCCCATTGGGAAAATGCCAATTTAATGGACACTGATTTTTCGGGAGCAGACCTTGGCCGCGCGGAAATTATCAATGCCAATTTACAAGGCACAACTTTTACCCAAGCAAAGCTCGTTGGCACAAACTTTAATGGCAGTAATATTTCAACTAGCAAAAGCTATTCTTATCACCATGTAGGGATTGACTTTTCAGGTTCGGATTTGTCTTGCGCCACCTTAATTGGAGTCAATCTTTGCAAATCTGATTTTAGTGATGCAAAGTTGCAAAACACCAAATTTGACCATGCAGATTTAGGCGGGTGTAGCTTAGCAAATGCATCTATTAACAACACTAGTTTACTCGGCACGAATTTACGCGATGCAGATCTCACAGGCACAAGATTTTATTTCGCCTATGTCGATATTGAAACCAATATTGCTGGTGCTAAAGGAATCTAATTTTCAATGAAATTATTGCCTGAATAAAGTACTTTTTGAGCAATCAAAGGACCTCATTCATATTTATTAGCAGAATAAACGATGCGAGTACCTTGGCCTTCTATCAAAATAGAGGGCAATCGCGTTAAATTCAACTTTTCTACAACATGAATAGATGCTTTATTTTGCGGATGAATCAAAGCATAAATTTTTTGTAAGTCAAGATTGTATAAGGCCCAGGAAATTTGGCCTTGAGCAATTTCTGTCGCATAGCCTTTTCCCCAATGCTGTTTTGATAAGACATATCCGAACTCATAGCCCTTTAATTCGACAGAACGAGTAGGAATCAACCCAGCAAAACCGATGATCATATCTGTTGATTGTTCTACTAAAACAGCTAATCCATAAGGGTTGGAGCAATCAAAAGTAAATCTACTCTCAAAAAAATCGTGTGCTTTCTCATAGTTTAAAACACCGCCAACAAAGACATATCTTAGAACTTCTACATCAGAAAAAATAGTGTTGTATAGCACATCAAAATCATCTTGTTTAGCGTGACGTAAAATCAAACGAGAAGTTTTAATCAAGTTCATCACTCTTCAAAATCAACTATTACTCTTTCAATATATTTGTGCCATATCCGCCGCCGCCCGGTGTTTTGATTTCGAGGCGATCGCCTATCTCCATTTGTCTTTCTACAGTGGGAGTAAGATTTTCAGTCTCCTCATCAGCTCTAATCAATTTATTTTCACCTATTTTTCCAGCGTGACCACCATCTAAACCAAAAGGCTCCACTTGGCGGCGACTAGATAAAATTGCAGCGGTCATTGGTTCTAGAAATTGAACACGACGAATCACGCCATTCCCACCTTTAAATTCACCAAGACCACCACTATTTTTTCGGATTGAAAATTCTTCGAGTAATACGGGAAAACGCCATTCTAAAACTTCTGGATCGGTTAATCGGGAATTGGTCATATGGGTTTGAACAGCATCAGTTCCATGGAAGTTTTTGCCTGCACCTGACCCACCACAAATTGTTTCGTAATACTGGTATTTTTCATTCCCAAATGTGAAATTATTCATCGTGCCTTGGGATGCAGCTAAAACACCGAGAGCCCCATACAAACAATCGGTAATATTTTGGGAAATTTCGACATTCCCAGCAACGACTGCAGCAGGGTATTTAGGATTTAGCAAACAGCCTTCTGGAACAATTATATTAATCGGTTTGAGGCAGCCATAATTCAGTGGGATATCATCTTGAACTAGCGTCCGAAAAACATATAAAACAGCCGCTTGGGTAACTGCTTTTGGTGCATTAAAATTCGTTTTTGATTGGGGGGATGTCCCAGTAAAATCAACAGTTATTGTTTCGGCTTGATGATTCACGCTAATTGCGACCATAAGGCGATCGCCACTATCGAGAGCTAAGCTAAATTTGCCATCATTGAGAGTGTGAATCACCTTTTTTACAGCAGCTTCAGCATTATCCTGAACATGCTGCATATAGGTCTGCACTGTCCCTAAGCCATAGGATTGAACAATGCAGTGAATTTCCTGAACGCCTTTTTCATTTGCAGCAATTTGGGCTTGGAGATCGGCGAGGTTTTGGGTGAGGTTGCGGACAGGATATGGGGATTCGGTTAGTAGTTTAGTGACGGCAACTTCTTGGAAAACATTATTTTTAACAAGTTGGAAATTGTCGATTAAGATGCCTTCTTCGTCGATATGGCGACTTTGGGGTGGCATTGATCCTGGCGTAATACCGCCTAAATCCGCATGGTGCCCTCGTGAAGCAACGTAGAAAAGAGGTCTAGTTTGCTCTAAATCTTTAATCCCTCCGGCTTCGCCACCTCCCTTTGAAAGGGAGGCAATGGGTTCCGCCATAGTGAAAACTGGAGTAATTACAGTGACATCAGGCAAATGTGTACCACCGTTATAGGGGTTATTGAGCATATATACATCACCCGGTTTGAGGCGATCGCCCTTCGCTTGGATCAGGCTATAAATGCTTTCACTCATCGATCCGAGATGCACTGGAATGTGGGGGGCATTGGCGACTAAATGGCCAGATTGGTCAAAAATTGCACAGGAAAAATCTAGTCGCTCTTTGATATTCACCGAATAACTGGTGTTTTGTAATGTCACTCCCATCTGCTCGGCGATCGCCCGAAAGAGATTATTGAAAATTTCGAGGCGTACTGGATCAGGTTTGAGGTCAAGGCTTTCGGAATTTACATTCGTCTCTTTGATTTCTTCAACTAGTTCCAAAATCAAATGGTTATGGTCAGTAATTTTGCCCTGCCAGCCGGATTCGATCACATTTGTGCCCGTCTTTTCAATCACTAAAGCCGGACTCGTAATCACATCACCGGGCTGTAAATCTTCGCGTTGATAAATGGGTGTCTCTCGCCATTGACCGGCACTATACATTTGGACGGTGGTAACGGGTTGAGCCTGCTGGGGCGATCGCCGCGAAATTCTTGCTTCAGTGGCCGCTTGGGTTTCACAAACCAGCTCCAGCGTAATCAGCTCCACGATTAAAGACTTATCTGAAATCGAGAAACCATAGCGTTTTTGATGGGATGCCTCAAATTCTGCTCGCATCTGAGCACAAGCATCAAAGTTAACGCTGAGACTCGAATCCGTCCCTTGATATTTCAGATGCACTTGTCGCAGAAGCTGGGTTGTAGCAGTGCTAATTTTTTGTTGCTCTAACTCTTGTCTCGCAAATATTTCGAGCTGCCCAAATCCTTGCTGAAGGGTCTCAAAAATGTCTTCATCTAATAATGTTTCAATAGATTTCTCTTTAAGAATGCGAATCTCAGCTAAGCCGATTCCATAGGCCGACAACACCCCTGCAAATGGGTGAATCAAAATGCGTTTCATGCCCAAAGTCGCGGCGATCGCACAAGCATGTTGCCCACCAGCCCCACCGAAACAGCACAACGTATAATCACTCACGTCATAGCCCCGTTGCAGAGAAATCTGTTTGATGGCATTGCTCATGTTGTCCACGGCGATCGCCAGAAACCCAGCCGCAATTTCCGCAGTATTTTGTCTTAACTCTGTCGCTAGCTGCTCAAATTTTTGGTGAACAATCTCTTTGTCGAGAGGTTGATGGCCATCGTGTCCAAACACTTTCGGGAAAAATGCTGGCTGAATTTTACCGAGCATCACATTGCAATCTGTGACCGTCAGTTCACCACCTTTGCCATAGCAAGCAGGCCCTGGATTAGCACCAGCTGACTCAGGTCCCACCCGAAAGCGTCCCCCATCAAATTGCACGAGGGAACCACCTCCCGCCGCCACAGTATGAATCGCCATCATCGGCGTCCGCATCCGCACACCCGCAATTTCGGTTTCTAAACTCCGTTCATATTCGCCGTCATAATGAGCCACATCCGTCGAAGTGCCGCCCATATCAAAGGTGATGATTTTCTCAAATCCGGCGATCGCCGCCGTTTTTACTGCTCCGACAATCCCGCCCGCAGGCCCCGACAAAATACTATCTTTCCCTTGAAACTGAGTCGCCTCCGCTAAACCACCATTAGATTGCATAAACATGAGATTTATTGCTCTTTCTCCTCTCTTTGAAAGGGGGACTTTGCCTGTTAGACAGTGACTCACTTGATCGACGTAGCGGCGCAAAATTGGCGACAGATAAGCATCTACCATCGTCGTATCGCCACGGCTAACGAGCTTCATTAGCGGGCTAACTTCATGAGATAGGGACACTTGCGTAAACCCAATCTCACAGGCGATCGCCCCAATTTGTTTTTCATGGTCGGAATAGCGATAACTGTGCATCAACACCACACCACAACTCCGAATCCCTGTATCGAATACCCGTTGGAGATCTTGCCGCACTCGATCCACATCCAAAGGCGTTAAAACATTTCCCGTCGCATCCAACCGCTCCTCTGCTTCAATTACTTGCTCATAAAGCATTTCCGGTAACTGAATATCCAGTGCAAAAATATCAGGACGATGCTGATAGCCGATCCGTAATGCATCACGTAATCCCTTCGTAATCACTAAAGCAAGGCGATCGCCTTTCCGCTCGAGGAGAGCATTGGTTGCCACCGTTGTGCCCATTTTGATCACATCGATTTGATCTATGGGAATTGTGTCATAGGACGCTAACCCCAAAATATCCCGTATACCTTGCACAGGAGCATCAGGATAGAGCTCAGGATTTTCTGACAACAATTTGTGGGTAATAAGCTTGCCATCAGGGCATTTCGCGACAATATCTGTGAATGTGCCACCTCGATCAATCCAAAATTGCCACATAGAAGACATTACCTGTGCGCTCATTATGTTTTTATCGCTTTAGTTCGGAATTTTTTATTAAAGCCTAATTTATTGTGCGATTGTTACGGATGCCGACTAAATTATCCTTGTAGAACCTCACGACCCAAAACTATGACGACAAACCTCCAACCAATCTGCAACCACTGTGAGGGTAAAGGTTACGTATCGATTCGCGACTGCGTTGGCAAAGTTCAATACGAAACCACCTGTCAACTCTGTGGCGGCACAGGCAAACCAGAATAAGCGATTTATTTTTATTCTTTCTTTCTCAACCCCTTCGGACTTAGCCCGACACCCACTGTCTCCCGTCATCGCATCTACTAAATTTTGAGCACAGTGACCTTTACCAAAAACACACCGACATCGCAACCAACACCTGCTAAGATTTGTGAAGGTTAATCGACAAAAAACTTGACAAGTTCGTTTTGTCAACGCCCAAATGACTGAAAGAGTCCAAAAAATTCTGGCACATTGGGGTATCGCTTCCCGAAGAAGTGCAGAAAAAATGATTGTCGCTGGACGTGTCACCCTAAACGGTGAAGTAGTTCAACTGGGTGATCGCGCTGATCCCGCCATAGACGATCTATATGTTGATGGCAAAAAGATTAGTCCGACCCAACGCCCTAGCAGTCATTACTATCTGATTCACAAACCCAAAGGCGTCGTCTCTACCTGTTACGATCCTCGCGATCGCCCAACAGTGTTGACATTGTTGCCAGAAGACTTACAACAGGGACAAGGAATGCATCCCATTGGTAGACTTGATGCCCAGTCAACCGGCGCATTACTCCTGACTAATGATGGTGACTTGACCCTCGCTCTGACCCATCCCCGCTATCATGTCAGCAAACGTTACCGCGTTTGGCTCAAAGGCATCGTCCCCGATAGCACCCTGACAACATGGCGAAATGGCGTAATTTTAGATGGGCGAAAAACCCTTCCAGCAAAAATTACGCTAAAAAAGATTAACCAAGGTAAAACTTGTGTTGATATTATGCTTACCGAAGGAAGGAATCGTCAGATCCGCCGTGTCGCCGAACAATTAGGTTATCCCGTGATTAGCCTCCATCGTTCTGCTATCGGCTCCATCAAATTAGGAAATCTCCAACGAGGTCACGCTCGTCCCCTAACTGATTCTGAACTTCGTCAACTGCAAACACCCACACCCACTCAAGCCTCACCAAAATTGCCCGTCTCGCATCGGGAGCATTCAGTATGAAGGAGATCACTTCGGATATTTTGACTCAGCAACAAGAACGTCTTATTGAGATTGGCAGCCAGCTCCAAGCCGCCCGCCTTGAACAAAAACGGACGCTTAATTTTGTCGCGCGCCAAACTAAAATTCGTGCCACTCTCCTCCGACATCTAGAAGCTGCAGAACTCCAAAGACTACCCGAACCGATCTATGTGCGTAGTCTAATCCAGCGCTACGCGGAATGTTTAGGTCTCGATTCTCGGGCGATCGCCGCGCAATTTCCAGTGGACGAAAAACCCCATGGCTGGCAACTCCCATTCTGGAAAAGGCTTACTCTGCAGTTTCATTTACGCCCAGTTCATCTCTATGTTGTGTACCTCGTTGTCATTGTGACGACAGTACAATCCCTAGCCAATAATCTAAAAACCCCTCGACTGAGTCTCGACCCACAGCTCGAAACAGCAACAGAAGTTAGTGAAATAAAACAACCACAGGCAGCTCCAAAGCCTCAAGCATCTGAATCAATTGATCCGATGACAGCCTTGGTGGACAGTTTGCCAGAGTCTACAATCGCTGATGCTAGTGAAATTGTGATTGATATCGAAGCCCAAGAGAATGCTTGGATGCGCGTTGAGGTAGACGGCAAAACAGAATTTGAAGGGACATTACCGAAAGGCACTCAAAAGCAGTGGGTAGTCGACGAGAGTATCAAGATTCGCACGGGTAATGCGGGTGCTGTGATGATCACGATTAATGACGAAACCCCCCATCCTCTTGGCGAGCCAGGTGCTGTTGAAGAGTTTACATACCAAGCTCTTGCTGATGATGCAGAACGCATTGAGCGGGCAAATTCGTAATTAACGGTAAAAAATAATTAGAATTCTGGCTGTTCCAATGTATGGCTCAGCTGATAAATTCGGCGTTTAGAAATCTTTAATTCTTGCGCAAGTACCCGGCTAGCTTGGGAAGGACTTACTCCTTCAGCAATCCGCTGTTGAAGTTGGGCAAGGATTTCCGCATCTGAAATTTCGGTAGGTGCAGTAACGGTTTGTCCTGCAACGATAAGAGTGAATTCTCCTTTTGGTGATTGAGTTTGATAGTGGATAATCGCCTCTTGAATTGATCCCCGCCAAAATTCTTCGTGTAATTTCGTTAATTCTCTAGCACATACAATTCGGCGATCGCCACCGAAACAGAGTTGAAATTCCTGCAATGTTTTTAGGAGACGGTGGGGCGCTTCATAAAAAACGAGCGTTTTTAGTTCTCTTTTGAGTTGTTCTAGCTGCTGTAGACGCAGTTTCTTTTTGGTCGGTAAAAATCCAGCAAAAACAAATTGCTCTGGCGACAAACCAGAAGCAACTAAACCCGTAATTACAGCACTGACACCAGGGATTGGCACCACTTGGATCTCTTCAGCAATGGCCGCCACTACCAACTCAAACCCAGGGTCACTAATACCAGGCATACCTGCATCACTCACTAAGGCGATCGCCTCTCCAGCTTTCATTTTGTCGATAAGCTGTCCAGCACGCTGTTGGCGATTATGGTCGTGGTAACTAATTTGAGGCGTTGTAATCTGAAAATGCTTGAGTAATTTGCCTGTATGTCGTGTGTCTTCCGCTGCTATCAGATCCGCAGCTTTTAACGTGGCGATCGCCCGATAGGTCATATCATCCAAATTACCAATAGGAGTCCCAACGAGATACAGCGTGCCATCAGTCATAACATCAAGACCAAATGATAAAAGTCAGTGAAAATAGAGGATAAGCTCAAATTTTACGTTAATTGAGCCTGTTCTCGGGATAAAGGTATAGGCCGCGAAATACAGTAACCTTGGGCATAGTCAATGCCAATGTGCTTGATTTTTTGCAAGATGGCCTCATTCGACACGTATTCCGCAACGGTTTTGATCCCCATCACATGACCAATGCGGTTAATCGTTTCCACCATCGCATGGTCAATCGGATCATCAACAATATCTTTAATAAAACTGCCATCAATTTTGAGGTAGTCCACAGGTAAATATTTCAAATAATTGAACGATGACATCCCCGCTCCAAAATCATCGAGGGCAATCTGGCAACCCATCGCCCGAATCGATTGAATCACTTCATTGGCACGGCTTAAATTAGAGATCGCCACCGTTTCAGTCACCTCAAAACAAATATGCTCCGTTGGCACCGGATAACGCTCAAACTGAGTCTGTAGAAAATCAACCAGCGAATCATCATTAATGCTCATCCCCGATAAATTAATGCTGTAACAATCGCCTTTTTTCATCTCTGGGGACTCATGTTCAGCCAAATACTTCAACGTATTTTCGATCACCCAATAATCAATTTGCGTCATTAAGTGGTAGCGTTCTGCCGCTGGTAGAAATAGACCTGGGCTAATTACTTCGCCATCATCACCCAACATCCGTATCAAAATTTCGCAGCGCCGATACCCAGACGCCTCTTCACACAACGGCAATATTGATTGGACATAAAGACTAAATCCATCTCGCTCAAGAGCAGTCTTAATTTTTTGAATCCACTGAGCTTCACTGCGATATTTCGCAAACTCTTGATCATTTGATTCATACACATGGATCCGCGATCGCCCGCGTTTTTTTGCCACAGTACAGGCAGCATCTGCCACCATAATCATCTCAGTCGCATCCCCACCAAAACCATTATTAATCGGCACCAAACCCAGAGAAACACTCAAGGTATACTCGTGCCCCTCCCAGTGAAAAGAAGCATCCTGGATTAGCTCCACAATGGATTCAGCAACCTTCTGCGCCTGTTCAATGGGACATTGATGGAGAAGCAAGGCAAACTCATCAGAACCGAGTCGAGCCAGCTGGTCTGTTTGACGACAACGACTTTCGATCAGCTTACTGACCTGCCGGAGGACTTCATCGCCAGCCAAAGTGCCACCCAACTCATTTATTGCTTTAAACCGATCTAAGTTGAGATAGCAGAGGGTGTGCTTTGTAATTTGAGGGTTATGCTCTAAAGATTTTAGGGTTGATGTCAGATGTCGCTCAAACGCTACTCGGTTGAGCAATCCAGTCAGATGGTCATGGCTAGATTGCCACGAGAGCTCTTCATTCATCTGCGAAATCTGGTCCGCTCGCACTTGCAATAGATGTTGTAACCGTTCTTGGGTCTTGATTAAAACTTGTTCTGTCTGTTTTTGCTGGGTGATATTTTCCAGCATGGCGATCGCATAGGGCGTTTGATCAGAGGCTTTTGGCTCAACAAGGGAAAGTTGCACGTTAAACCACAGAGCCGATTGATTCTTTCGCAAATATCTTTTGGTATAGCCGTAAGGAGAATTTTTATGGCGAAATAATTCGGAGAGAATCACTTTATCCTTAGCGCTACCTTCTAAATCCACACCATCAAAGAAATAGCGTTGCGGCAAGCCTGAAACACTATCAACAAAACTGTCATAGTAAGCTTGGTTCGCGTCAAGAATCAGACCATCTACATTCACAATGGCAATGCCCATGGCCGCTTGATCAAAAATTGAGCGGAATCGATCTTCGCTATTACGGAGGGCAAACTGAGTTTCTTCTTGTTCTTTTTCCTTGCGTCGTAATTTAGCCTTAACTTGTTCTACTGTTTGCCACCGTCTTAAATCCAAAATGAAGGAAATAATCGGTAGCAAACGGTACATCAGCAACAACATTGCCGCAATCAACAGAGAATGGACGGCGATCGCCAGGACAATGTAACCATCACTAGCCGGCATAAAATGAAAAAAATGACCGCCTACATGCACTGCCACCGAGCTGACAATAATGCCTAGACTCAACCAATACAACGTGCTCAACTCACCTTGAGCATTGCCCCGTAGCCAACTATAGACAAACAAAAATATGACAGCAACATAGGTCATAAACAATAGAGAATGACTCATTGCTTCAAAACAGGACAATATAAAAGGCCAATTCATCAGAGCTTCAAGGACAAAATTTTCAATAGGTAAAAATGAAAAACCGAGGATTGTTTGTTGGCTTAATTACAGGAGATCTAATTTATTTAGCGACACGTCCACCGCTACCGAACGAAAAAGTTGAAGCGATGGATTATTGCTTTACGGTGGGAGGACCCGCAGCTAATGCAGCAATCACATTTAGTCATCATGGCTCCCAAGCTGATTTAGCCAGTTTTCTTGGTACAGAGAAACTAAGTTTACTGCTTGGGGATGAGCTGAGACAGCATGGCATAAATATGATAAATATGAATATCGAGAAGAGCCTCGAACCGCCAATCTCCTCCGTTATTGTTACCGAATCAACAGGGGATAGGTCTGTGATCTCCCTCAATGCCAAGAGTCTTTCTGGTGGGGATCACACCTCAGTGATGCAAAATCTACATACATATGATGTCATTTTAGTAGATGGTCATTTGATGGATACTGGAGCGGTGATCGCCCGCAAAAGCAATGAACTCAGTATTCCAGTGGTGGTAGATGCAGGTAGTTGGAAGCCAAATTTTCATGTTGTACTTAAGTACACCGATTTTGCAATTTGTTCAGAGAATTTTTTGCCGCCAAACTGCAAACATCAAACAGATGTTGTGGTTTATTTACAAAACCTAGGGGTAAGCGCTATCGCAATCACCCAAGGTCAAAGACCAATTCGATGGTGGCAAGGCGATCGCCACGGTGAGATTCCGGTGCCTCAGGTCAAGGTGGTGGATACCCTCGGCGCTGGTGATATTTTCCATGGTGCTTTTTGTCATTACATTCTTGAACAGGATTTTGTGGCAGCGTTAGCATCAGCAGCAGAAGTAGCAAGTTATGCTTGTCAGTTTTTTGGCACTCGTAAATGGTTAGAAGGGGATCGTTTCCGGAGCCAATAGCCAGTCTCTAATTTTTAAAGCGGTCGCTGGGGCAAGGAGTACGCCATTTCGGTAGTGGCCTGTCGCCAGCAAAATATTTTGATAGTTTTTAAGGGGTTGGAGTACTGGTGCGCCTTGACCTTCAGGTCGAGGTCGTTTGCCAGACCAATGGCGTAAAATTTCCGCGTGTTTGAGGGCAGGGTAAAAGGCGATCGCCCCTTGCCAGACTTTTTCCATCAAAGCTTTATCAGCCTCAAGATGTCCTTTTTCATCTGGAAACTCGACCGTTGCCCCTACCCAAAATTCGTTGTTTCCCAAAGGCACTACATGGATATCGTTGTAGCTCACAACGGGTGCAAAATCAGGTTGTTTTCCATCCGGCAATTTCACGTGAAAGGCCTGACCCAATACCGATTTCATCTGAAAATCATCGAGTAAGGGTTTGGTGATTTCAAGGGAACCTAACCCTGCCGCGATAATTAACCAGTCACAAGTCCAGCGGCGATCGCCAGAGTTAACCGCAACACATTTTTGTTGAGCGAATTCTAAAGTTGGGGGAGCAATATCAAAGTGGGAGTATAAACCGTTTTTTGTGGCAACTTCCAGCAGCGATCGCGCCAATGGGATGGGTTGTACTTGAAAATCTTGAGGAGAATACACTGCACCAGCACAGATATTCGATGAAATTTGTGGGCATTGGGTCTCGGTTTTTGCTTGATCCCAGAGTTCTAATTGCCAGCCTGCATCATGGCGTTTTTGCTGAAGTCGTTCCAGTTTGGTAAGGTCAGTCGTTTCATCAAAGAGTTTAAGAATGCCATGGGAATTATGGGGCACTGGTGCGCCAGCTACTGCCAACTCATCCAATAGGACAGGAAAGCGCTCCATACTCCGCCGCCGTAGCTGCCATGCTCGACCTTTTGTTTTTCGGCTAATAATCCCCATCAAAACCCCAAGGGCTGCCCCTGTTGAGCCTTGGGTGGGCTGCTGGGTATCTAGAATCGCGACTTTAAATTCGGGACGTAAACTCAACTCATAGGCGATCGCCGCCCCCACGATACCAGCGCCGAGAATTACCACTTTTTGGGTCATTATTTAGCCTTTTACTTGGGCAATTACAGTGCGATGACGCGCCGTATTTTCTTTTGAAAATGGTGTTTCAAAGCCACACTGAACCAGTTCAGTACCTACATCCAACGAAAAATATTGGTCGAGATAGGGCTCAGTGCTCTTGAGCAAGGCCAAAATATAGGGCTTCATGGTTCGGTACACTTCAGCCTGCGGATTCATGTCCATCATCGCGAAATGACCGCCAGACTTTAGGATTCGTCTCGCTTCTTGGAAAATGGCGATCGCCGCACTTTGGGGCAACTCATGGAACACCAAAGAACAAGACACCAAATCCACTGACTGATCCGGCAACGTTGTCGCCTCGCCCGCTGCATGGAGCCAAGACAGTTGAGGGTAGGTTGATGCGGAACGATAATTTGCCACCGCAAGAAAATAGGGAGACAGATCAATGCCAGTCACCTGTGCTGCAAAAAATAAGTCTTGTAGGGCTTCGGTGCTCAACCCCACACCACAGCCAATATCAACAATTTTTTTGGGAGCTTGGGGCAATTGCGCTTTGAGAATATTTTGGTAGCTCTCCCGTAACAGACGATCACCCTCAACAGTGGGTTCACCAAATAGCGTCGAATGAACTGCTTTCGATGCAGATTCCACCTCTAGAGCAGGTTCCCAACCGAGGTTCCCTTCTTCGTAAGCGTGGAAAGAAGTGGTGTAATAGTCGGGATATTTTAAAGCGGGATCGGCGATCGCCTCCAATTCTGGTTGCCAATTACGCTGTTGGAGCTCTTCCACATTTTTTCGCCAAGGCACACCCAATTTTTCGGCACGGGTAATCATCATGTGTCGAGCGCGATTTTTTGCGAAGTCGGCGATCGGACGGACAGATAAAATACCGTTCACGAGTTTCGAACGCAGATCTGTTTCCTTGGTGGGAGTGCTGGCAGTCATAAATAATTTTGGGGTTTATGCAGCTTGGCAAACAAGTTTTTAATAAATCTAATTTTAAAAGTTTCAGCCGCGAGTATTAATCCCCTGACACAGAATGTTGCGTGATCCAAAGTGTGGCGATCGCCTGTTAAGGGATTGATTCAAGTCGCGATAGTCTCCATTACCCTGAGGGCAGACATGAACGAGAGACAAGACAACAGATGCCAGTGCAAACACCAGATTGGGTAAAATCAGCAGTTTTCTATCAAATTTTCCCAGACCGTTTTGCCAAAGCTGAACCACCGACTTCTTCACCAGCCATGCAAGTCCCCCTCGAATCATGGCACAGTCCCCCAACTCTACAGGGCTACAAAGGCGGTAATTTATGGGGTGTGATCGAAAAGCTGGATTATCTCCAAGACCTGGGCATTACGGCAATTTACCTCACGCCAATTTTTCAGTCAGCTTGTAATCACCGTTATCACACCCACGATTATTACCAAGTTGATCCATTATTGGGCGGTAATCGTGCTCTAAAAGTTTTACTTGATGCGGCTCACCAGCGAGGGATGAAAATTGTGTTGGATGGGGTGTTTAACCATGCGAGTCGCGGCTTTTTCTTTTTCAATGACATCCTCGAAAATGGCCCCCATTCTCCTTGGCTAGATTGGTTCAAAGTGACCAAGTGGCCAGTGTCAGCTTATGACGGTAGCTTGCCTGCAAATTACGCCAGTTGGATAGATAATCGTTCGTTGCCTCAGTTCAATCACGACAATCCACAAGTGCGCGAATATATTATGCGAGTGGGTGAATATTGGGCTGAATTTGGCATAGATGGCTGGCGATTGGATGTGCCGGAACAAATTGAAGCGGAAGGTTTTTGGCAAGAATTCCGAGATCGCCTAAAAAGAATCAATCCTGACCTCTACATCGTCGGCGAAATCTGGATCGATGCGCGGCAATGGCTGGATGGCACTCAGTTTGATGGGGTAATGAATTATCTGTTTACGAAGGAGGCGATCGCCTTTGCAGCGGACAATGTGGTGCCAGAGCTGATGGAATGGCCTTTCCATCGAAAATATGAACCCATTGATGCCGCGGAATATGATCGCAGAATGCAACATCTTTTAGGTCTATACGACTGGGAAATTCAGCTCACTCAACTGAATCTGCTTTCTAGCCATGATGCCGCGCGATTGTTTACGGTCGCAGGCGGAGAAACGGAAAAATCAGGGGCGATCGCCGCCGCCATTAAGAGTGTCAAACTTTGTACAGTGCTATTAATGACCTTTCCTGGTGCACCTTCGATTTATTACGGCGATGAAGTGGGTTTAGGCGGCGGTATAGATCCAGACTGTCGGCGCGTTTTTCCAGAGGAAGCAGCATGGCAATCAGAAATTCACAAATGCTATCGCGAGCTAATTCAGTTACGTCACCAATACCCAGCCCTCCAAAAAGGCCATTATCAAACGCTTTTTGCGGAAGGTAAGATTTACGGTTTCAGTCGACAGCTAAAAAATGACAAATCCTCTCAGACCATCATCATTTTCATTAATGCTGACACTGACAATCTTCAGACCACTATTTCTCTGGATGCCATAGGAAATTATGGGGCGATCGCCCAGAAATATGGCGACGGAAAGAGTCAATTGTCTAACAATCAATTAAACATTTATTTACCGTCTCGCAGTAGCGTAATTCTTGAATGTTTACCCTGAGAAATTCAACAGATGTAGAGATCTAGAGCACTTCAGAAAATAATTTTACCCAGCGTTCTGCGCCAGCTTCTGGATGCCATTGGGAAGAATTTTTGTAGGATGCTTGGCTCGCAGCAGTTAATTTTTCGGGATTACTAATATAGGTTAAAAGAGCTTGGTAAAGTTCCTGTTGATCACCTGCGCTAAAAATAATGCCGTTATCTTTTACAAGATCAGCGGCAGACCCGACTGCATCGGAACAAATAATTGGTAAACCGGCTCCCACTGCTTGGTTGACGACCACTCCCCAACCGTCATAACGACTGGGTAAAACAAAAATATCGGCTTGATTAAAAAATTCAGGTAATAAATCGGGCGCTTGGAAGCCAGCATAAATTACTTTATCTTTGACTGATTCAGGGATATCAGCCATAAAATCTGCAAACTCAGCTTCTCGGCCAACCATTGTAAGCGTTGCATTTAATCCCTGCTCAATAATTTGCGAAAAGGCTTGCAGCAGAGTATCAACACCTTTACGCGCAATGATTTGTCCACAGAAGAAAATATTAATCGGATCTCTTGGGCGTTGTGGAATGTCTTTTTGGAAATTTTTCAGATCACAATAATAAGGAATTGGAGCAACAAGTTTATCAGGATAACGAGTTTGATAATCTTCCACTGCTGCTGCACCAATCGCGGCGATCGCCCGACAATTATTCAAACTGGCAGCAAACGCTTTCTGAATATCGCCTTTAACCCCAGTGGCAGCACCAACCATTTTTTCCCCCCAAAAAATACAAGGGATTTTGCTTGATTGCGTCCGGAGAATCCATTGGGACACAAAGCTTTGATAGCCATTGAGCACGACAACATCTGTATCCTCAAAATTCGGGAGATGCCAATTCACATGGAATCGTGATGACCCCCAACGCAAATCAGTTCCTGGCAACACAGATTCATAATCATTAAGCGGTTTCTGAGGCCACGGAGAATCATCCACTGTCATTTCAAGATATTTGACTTGCAGAGAAATATCAGGGCGGGCGGCGATCGCCGCGAACAAATCCCGTTGATAGGGCGAAGGTAAGATCGAATAAAAAGTAACCTTTAGATTAGACATTCAGTCTCCATGTCAATCATCAAATAAAAACAATAAAAGCTTTACGTTTCAAACCCCAAAAGTAATACCAAACTAATTAGGATGGACGACCTATCTGACCTCTGGCAAACGCTTTCATGAAATCATAATATCCGTAAACTGTCCCAAACAAGCGATTAAAAATAACGTTTCTCTCACGAAAATCAGCAATGATTTTCTCATTATCTAACTGATATTCAGCTAACTGTTGTTTGAGACGTTTTTCTGCATACTCATATAATGCAACATCAAGATTATTTTTTTCTCTGATTTTCTCTCTTAATTCAGGAGAAACATTTAACTTCTCTTTGCTTTTACTTGTATTTCGTCTGAGATAAAGAGAGAAATTCCAGTCCATAATTTCTTTCAATAATAAAACTGAATGATCAAAGTATTCTGTTAAACCAACTAGAGCAAAATCTTCCTCGATATGTTTTATCGCTAGGTCAAGTAGCGATTCATCACACTCTCCTGCAGGAGTTTGATTGATAAAATAGCTATTGCTATCACCAGCAATAAATCTAACCTGACCATTATCGAGTTCAAACAAAGGTGTGTGCAAAGCAAATTCTTCTAGGGTTTTTCCAACAGCATGTTCATGATAGTAAGCAGTTGGATTATTTACTGAATATTCATATAAAGAAATAATCCTTGAAACAGGCTCTCGAAGAAAGGTCATATATACCAATGGTTTTGGGAGATCTCGATCAATGCCATAACAGAAATGACCAATAAAATATCGGTCCTTCATTGATTTCTGTCGCATAATCTCCCGAACTTCTGAAGGAGGAGTCTGGCGATTCAAGAGTCCCATGACTCTACCAAGTATTGATCTCCCTAGTTTTCTCCTAAAAATTCTTTGAAGACTTATTCCTCCCGTCTTTTGAATATGCAAGAATACTATAAATTTCTTTTTCGTGTCTAAACCAGAGGGAGTCGAATACATTTTGATATGGTTACTTAAATTAAATTTATCGTTATACATTAAGAAAAGGAAAGACGATATATTAGCAAACAAAAAGCTTTCATGATAAATCACCAGAAGTTTTCACAATAAACTTCGGAAAACAATCTTTAATCTGCCCCTATCAAAGTTTGTAAGGATTGACTTAAAGAGTCTATTGAAAATTGAGGTTTTGGCTGGATCATCTGTGACATTGTTCGCAATTGTTCTGGGCTATTTTTCAACTGTATCAATGCCTGCTGAATATCTTCTCCAGTAACATCATTTAAGACGATACCATCAATATTATCTGTAACCACTTCACCACAATGCTTTGAAGCAATAATTGGGAGTCGCCAAGCTTGCGCCTCAAGCTGCGTCAACCCAAAGCCATCGGACAAAGTAGGGAACAAAAAAACATCTGCCTGCTGATAATAGTTTGCGGTTTCGCTGCGAGGAACCGCTCCCACCCAATGAATATTTCGGCAATCTCGTAACGCCTCCGGAATCTCAATTTGCTGATTTCCGACAAACCAAAATTCGATTGTGTCGTCCTCTATTAATGAAGTGATCGCCTCCAAACAAGCCCGAATCCCTTTTCGCAAAGTCACTAATCCTAAAAACAACACGCGCATGGGGTGATCGCCAGTAAATGTATCAGGATATTGTCGCTGAAAATTCTGCGCATTAGAAGGCATTTTATACACCAAAGGTACCGTCTTAATCTTGGCAGGCATTACATCACCTTGCACCAGTAGCTGCCTAGACCATTCAGAATTCACCAAAATATAATCGCTCAACTCACATTCCTGCCGCCAATTGTCCCAATATTCCGATGATACAGGTTGCCAATCTGGAGCTAGATCAGTATATTTTTGAGCTTCTGCTATCACAATTTTTTCTTCCTCAATTCCAGGATCAATTTGTCCTAAAACCGTCATCCATCCCTGGGATTTTGCATATTTAAAAATCTCTAATGCTGCATAACTATAGGAAAACACAACTATTTTAGAAGTAGAATATTGTGAGGAAATTTGCTTTAGCTTTCGTATAATCTGCCTTTGATACCAATCATTACGGGCAATCATCCTAGGCCAAGCGGAAGTCTTTAGTAATCGCTGTTGTGCTTCAAACAAAATTAGTTGGTTTGTCGCACTATAAATAGAGGACTGACTTAATGCAGAATGGTGGCGATCGCCTAAACTTTTCAAGCTATTAATTGGTAACTTGTTCAATAGAGAATCAGGTTTAACCCAAGCATCCGTGAATAATGCTCCAAGCTGGCCTGCCTGCTCTAAAGACCTAGGAATCGAATAATGTTCCCTTGCCCCAAGTTGACAACAAAACCACTGAATTTCTGATTTCATTCGTTGTATCACAGCTCATCACTCAATCAAAAAATCACGACTAGACTCTTAATATTATGCTGAAAGCTCAGATATCGGTTGCCGTTTCAATCGTAAAAAAGACTTTAATTTTTCGGCTTTCACGACAGATCGATGCTGATGATTCTCAACCAACAAACGTGGAATATTTATCAATCCTTTTCCAATTCCAGCCAAACGTTGATTACGAATCAACCATAAAATCCGATTGGCTGTTTGTCCTAGTCCAATCCACCATAGCAGTACTGGATAGCGCAAATAGGTCAATAAAATTTGATTACTAATACTAGCTGCTGTGATTTTTGGACTACCATGACGTGTCAGATCAGTATCATGAAAAACCCGCAACCATGAACTAACTAAAACTCGCCAATCTTGATCAAACAATCGTAATGACAAATCCACCTCTTCCATGCCATAGGCAATAGGTAGTTCAACATAACCACCAGTATTTAAAAAGAGATTTCTACGATAGGCACACCCACAACCGACAAAAGAATGTGCCCAATTTACTTCGTCTTTTTCTGGCAAAATAGTTTCATTACGATGGTAAATTGCTGCACCAATTACAGCGGCCTTAGGATACTTCTGAAATAGTGCTAAAAGCCTTGCGAAATAATCAGAATCTAGCGGATAAGAATCATCATCAAAGCTCGCAACGATATCATATTTTGCCTGCTTAATTGCTTTGTTTCTACCACCACCTGGTCCCACACGACGATCACCCTGAATAATCACAATATCAATCTTCCCTATTGATAGAGACTCTAGCTGTGGCTTTGTAATCTCATCACCACAATCAATATGAACAACGATTTCAGCAGGATGTGGTTCACAAGCTACGATTTTTTCAATGGCAACAATTAAGTCGTCAGGGCGCTGATAGGTGGGAATGACAACACTAATATCACAGGTAGTCATAACTTATTTAGACCAATTTTTGATAAACACAATAAATCCTTTTTCCGCTAGCAATAACACCCTAAAAATCATACTTTTGCTTATATATTAAGAATCATACTATTAAGATACTTCAGCTTCACCTTTCATCCGAATGACTTTCGCTGGATTCCCCACGGCGATCGCCTGAGCGGGGATATCTTTTGTCACTACGCTCCCTGCACCAATTACAGCACCATCCCCAATCGTAATCCCTTTCAGAATTGTGACATTAGCTCCAATCCAAACACGATCGCCAATCACCGTCGGTTTACAGATAAGCTCTTGCTCTAAAGGTGTCAAATTAGGGTTGAGACCATGATCATGATCGGTAATGTAGCAGCCGGGACCCACGCCACAATCTTGTCCAATCTTTAATAGCTTAGCTGCATCCAGAAAAGTATTGCGATTAATATAGGTTCTCGCACCAATCATTAGTTTTTTCTCCCCAGTATTATCACCACTACACAGCAATACAATACCGCGATCTAAAGCACAGCCTTGACCTAGTTGAATCGAATCAAAATCATGAGGGATTTCAATATCCTGTATCCAACAATACCCATCAATGGTAGCTCCTTTCGTTTTGAAAAAAAAATTTCGCCACCTACTTTTTAGTGCTCTAATCACCTTGTTTAGCATCTCTTTTATATAGCGATCTTATGATAAAAATTCTTGGTGTTTTGTGCGACTTTATCCCAAGATAAAGTCAACGCTTTTTGTCTTGCTGCATTAGACATTCTAATTTGTCTGTCCATAGATTTAGAGAGTACTAACAACATCTCTATTAATTCTTGAGCATTATTTTCTGTTGCTAGATAAGCACAATCATCTCCTGTATATTCAAAAATCCCTCCTACATCTTCAGCTACTAATGGAACACCGCAAGATAGTCCTTCTAAAAGTGCATTATTAGCCGTCGCATCTTCCATACAAAGCAGCTGGCAAGAGGCATTTTGATAAGTTTTCCGCAATTCTTCACTGGATAAACGCTGTAGCAAAGTTACATTATTTAAGTCGCCAAATAAATGGTGATGCTGAGAAGAACAAAGAATCTGAAAGTGAATGTGCGAATGCTCTTGTAAGCTCAGACAAATTGTACGTAACAATGGAAACTTACGTCGATAATTCCCTACTGATAAGACATTAAATGTAGATGACTGTTTATTTCGCTGTTGTAAAGGCGTGAAATATTCTGTATCGATACCATGATAAATGACCGAAATATTTTGCGGTTCAACTCCTTGTTCTTCAAAAAAATGGCGCTGGCTCTCGCTCATTAAAATAATGCCATGTAGTTTCCTAAGGCGATCTTTTTGAGTGATGATTTTATTAAGTTCATCGGAGCAAGCATGAAATGTGACGCAGAGTCGATGTTGATCTAAATTTAACAACTGATCTAGATATCCAAAATCCCGCTCACCCCATAATAAATGAATTAAGATATTTGATTTTTTTTTGCTTGCTTGAAGAACTTGCCACTCCAAATTAGCCGAACTTACTTGATACCAACTAGAAACAGACTTTGTGCGAAACAATCTATTTGCTAGTCGGTTCGTAAGACCCACTCCAAGGCGCTCTACATGAATGCAAGTACTATCTTGAATATACTTTGAAAGAATAGAATATCCAGAATGTCGACTAAAGTTAGCGTCATCAGAAAAGGCAATAATTTTATCCATAAATTAATTTACTTTACTTTTAAGAATTTCCGGTTAAATTCTCCAATAGATTCTGCTGCAGTAAAACCAAATGCTTGATAAATTAAACGATATATTTGTGGAGCAGCAGATCCTGATGGAATAAAGTTTTTTTGTGTTGCTTTAATCTGTTGAGCAATGGTCTGAGCCCATACTGGATCAAATAACCAAATTTGACGTGCACATTCAAACCGAGCTTGATTAATTGCCGTCTGCCTTTCTAGAGTAAGTTGGTTATTCTTATTTAGATAGGACTCTAAATCAGTTTCAATTGCTAATCGACGACGAAAAACTTCTGGTTTATCTTTCTTGCAAACTGTGTTTTCACTCCATTGTCGATAAACGGAGCCGGCTTGATTGAAATAAACAAATTTTTGTTTTGTTTTTAGTAGTCTTAGGTATAACTCATGTTCTTGACAACAAGGCTGATTGATTTTCCATTTCCCAGCATCAATAATTGCCTGTTTACGCCAGAGAGGGCTACCTGTCTGAGGAAGAAACCACCGTGCTAACAATATCCAAGGATCATGGGGTTGAGGTATAGGCAAAATCTCTTGGATCGCGCTGCCATCTGATTGAATATATTCGTAAATACTTGGAGAATACACAATGTCAGTGTCTGGGTTTTGCTGTAAATATATAATTTGCTCTTCTATTTTTTTTTGTTTTAAATAGTCATCTGAATCAAGATATTGTAGCCATTCACCAGTACTTTTATCTAACAATTTATTTCTGGTAATATTCCCTCCTTGATTAGTCTGAGTCTGCCATCGGATATGTTTGCCAAACTGTTTAATAACATTGAGACTTTGATCCGTAGAACCGTCATCAATGACGATTACTTCTTTATTCGAATATGTCTGTTCAAGAGCACTCTCAATCGCCTGCCCTACCCACTGCTCAGCGTTATAACAAGGAATCAAAATACTGACTTTGATATCTTCTTTCATGGCAGTTTAGGGTGCGTGATAAACATCATTTGTTTTCTCTGCAATCATTTGCCAATCAAGGTGATCACCGGCTTCTAGCGTTTTTTTTGCTACATCACCAAGATTACTACCGATACTAGCGTGAATTTTCTGAGCTAAGCCCTTTTTATCACCATCGTCATAGAGCAAATAAGTACCTTCACCCAAAGTTTCCAGCAAATTCTCTAGCCTCGGTGCAATCACAGGTTTACCATAGGACATCGCCAGAATAAGACTACCAGACGTCAAAATACGCGTGAAAGGCAATACAACAACATCTGCTGCACTGAAATAGAGGTGTACTTCGTCATTGGGAATAAATTCATTCACGAATCTAGCATGCGCCAACTGCGATACTTGAGTCGAAATAGCCTCTCCATACTCTTCCTCCAAAGCTCTGCCTGCAATCACCAAAAAAGCAGTATCAGCAAGGGAATGGTCTACTTGCCAAATATTCAACAATGACTCCAAACCTTTATAAGGTTTAATCATGCCAAAATTGAGAAATATTGTTTTTTCTACAGGCAAGCTCAGCTTGCGGCGTGCATCTTCTTTTGAAATAGCTGTCATATATACTTGGCGATAATGGCCATGGGGGATAACTGCGATTTTCTGAGCATCAACCCGATAAGTATCTAAAACCTGTGTCTTCGCAACTTTACTATGAACAATCGCCTGATCAACATAGGATAAAAAGATTTGCTTGAGCCATTTTTCTAAAAGAGGAAATGTCGTATTATGAGCAATCAAATTGTGAATTGTCCACACAATTCTTACCCTTCGACTTTTCACTAAAATAATATCCAGCAAAAACTTCAAGCAATAAAAAAACTTAATCAGAAAATTGGAACCTTTCAAGTAAGGATTAAGCCAGTGAATATGCAAAACATCAATTGAGTTCTCCTGCATTTGTAGTTGACGAAATAACGGAAAAACACGACGGTATCCCTTGCAAAAGAAAACTGATGTTTTACATTCATTGAGTGCATTAGCAAGCAGGCCTTGATAAGGATTGTCTTGACGATAATCAGGCATCATCAGTACATTTAATAAAGCATTCTCTGACATCTATTAATTATCCTTTACTAGGCTACCAACTGCTGTAAAAATCCCTGCTTCGCTAATTGCTTTATCCCTTCGCTATACATTAAATGACGAATCGCTCCAACATAATGACGACTCGCATCCTGACCGCGATCACCCTCGAGATGAACATCATAAGTCTTGGGTAACAACTCAGTACCAAACTTTGAGCTGCAGAGCGCATACATTGTTTGCTCAATACGCCAAAAATGGCCGATTGCATCTGGCAACTGTAAAAACTCCTCGAGCCAATCCAAATTCAGTGACTCCTTATGGATTAATCCCAAGCCAGAATTAAATCGATTAATTACCTCGAAACCGGCCTTTTCCTTGACCACAGCGGGGTCAATCGTATAGGCATTACTTACATCACCATTAACGCTGTTGAGCTTATATTCTGGGTTTTCAATGCGTTCTAATAGCTCTTTAGGCTCCGCAAAGAAAATCAAGTCGCTATCAAATAACAACATCCGATCTGCATTTAAATATGCCCGAAAATCGAACACTTTGGGTGATAAATGGTTAGTTTCGCGAAACTTGAGACAATTTGGATAATCCTTCAATTGTGGCAAAACAAATGCATCAGCTTCATGGCGCTCAATCACACGGGCATTAGGAAAATGGTAGCAAAAAGCAGCCAACATCTCAGACGTTAAAGATCCATCATCATGGATACAAAGTCCATATTGGCGACCCGAATACACGTAAAAGGATTTGATCGACCACATTAGGTTCAGCCAATCCCGTTGCGATGTCATCACATGCAATTCACAGCTCGTATCTGTCGTTTCTGTAATTGGACGCGTACCTAAAATTTTAGGGCGGACAATATCACGATAATAGGCTACCGATAAACCATGGCCAAATTTTTCTTGGAATTTTAAACGGAGTGAACCTAGTGACATGATCTTAGGAGGATTTTTCGTAAGGAACGGAATAAATAATCGTGCAGCAATACATTGAGACTTTAGTTTGCTGATGGACTTTTCAGAACGCCATATTTTCTCAGGATATTTTTAACGTCACTACCGAATTGCCAAAACCAAGGATAAAATTCCTTCCAGTTACGTCTGAGAGGTGTTTCCCAAACTTTCTTTTGCCATGGGAATGTGTTTTCTTCAACGTCTGGCGGCAGGACACTAGTAAAGATTTCATCCCAATTTTCTCCATAATTGTTGCGGAGGTATTGTGCAGCAAATTTTCTGGCACGCAGATGGTATTCATGGCGAGAGATTTTGGTCACGACACCATAGGTACTACCGCTTTGATCATGATAGATATTGGCAATATCTGAGTATGCGAGAAACCAATTATTTTTGTATACCTTGTAGGCTAGTTCAGAACTAGCACCTTGAGAATAGTGAAACTGGGGGTTACAGTAACCAACTTCTCGGTAAGCTGTGCCTCGCATTAACATTGCCAGTCCGTGGATAGTGGAGGCTTTATGCCATTTACGTAATTCTGGTTTAGGGTGACATCCTTTATAGTCATCGGCTTCTGGTTCTCCCGGCCCAATAGCAGCCATGCGGGGATTCTCTTGAAGAGCTTCCCAGAGTAATTGAAGAGTGTCTTCACCTTCGGGAAAAATAATGTCGTTCACAACAAACCAATAGTAATCGTACTCGAGCTTGATTTGGTGGGCAAATTTGATACCCTGGTTAAACGCATAGTAACGCCCTTTATAGTTGCGATCACCAAAGTAGTGGGTCATATATTTCGAGCGTTTATTGGGATGGCTACCGGCTTCAACCACGATCAGAGAAACGTCGAAGTTCCCGCCCATTTGCTGAACCTGTTCTACCACATTATTTGTGATCTTGGGGCGATCACGGTTCATGATGATAATGGCAACAGTTTCTCTTTTTTGCTGCTTAGTTTCCATTAATTTATCTCGAAAGAAATGTTTAAAAGGTCAAAAATCATAGTCTTTAGGGACTCAGATTATGGGATAAAACTCGGCTGTTGCTGATAATTTTGCGAATCAATTACTTTAAAAGAATTTGATCCTTAGTATGGCATAGAGACCAATAGTATGGATCTTCGGCTCGGTCAATTTTCTGAGGGTCAATTGATACATCATCTAAGACAGGTTGCTGCTTTTTTAATAGATCATAGGCAGTCATCAAAATAATGTTTAAGCCATAGCTGCTAAGGGCCTGATCAGAGTCAATAGCAAGTAATTTTGGAGATAAGACAGAGTCAGAAAAAAGCTGCTTTGTTGTTTTAGAGTCATCAATGAGCAAATCATAATCGTTTCTCTTTAAAAAGAAATTAAAGATTGCAGGAACTTTTGCAGCCAAAGAATAGGGACGTTTGCTAAAAATTCTTTGCTCAGACTCGGACGGTTCCGAGTTTGTATGATAGTAATATGCAATCTCGTTTGCGGTAATAATCCGTTCTTCAAAGAGTTCTGTCAAAATCGGAAATTTTTGGGTAAGATATTGCACTCGTTTACGGGCACTAGCTGTAGCAAGGATTAAGGTAACCCCTTGCTTTTTAAGCCAGCATAATCCATACAGGATACCGGGCCGAAAGCAAACAATATGGCGCGGTTGCTGAAGAAAAGAATATTTCACTCGATCACGGGTGTCGTAGTCTGTTCTCCCCAAAAGCTTTTGCAAACGTCCTTTGAGGGTCGGTTGGAGGCGATCATATCGAAAGGCAGGATAGATATTTCGATCTTGATAGCCTCCTCCTAAATTCCATATTTCTGGGGAAATATAGCTATTCATTAGTAGGGTTTCGTCAAGATCGAAGACGACAGTTTTGTTTTGCAACTCTGGAATTGTCTGGGGGAGAGGAAAAGCACTGGATTCAAAAAAGTTCTTCCAATTTTCGAGATCACCCTCTAAATGAACAGGGGTCGTATCAATAAAGTTCTCATCGGGAAGCGGTAAATCTGTCGGTCGCCTCAAGCGAGCAAGGGACTGTTCAGCAAGGATATCAAGGTGAGGATCGAGTGCGAAGTTCATAAGAAACCAAAGCGATTTTCTGAGACGAAATGGTTATTTTACTAATAGGTTTTTCACCTTACTTTTAAATTTTTTGATGATGGAATCAACAAATTCCTGGATATGATCGCCAATATTTTTTTTCACTTCAAAGCCAATCAGTTCATAAACTGAGCGAACATGGGGCCAAAATAATTTATTTCGTGGAGCATAGCCCTGTTTAGCTTCAATTTCTTCTACTAATTCCACAAGGTATTTTCGGTTATATTCTGAAATCAGATGCAACCGATCAGTACTCCAAGTACGGTCATCACCCAAGTGAAACGTCCAACATTGGTCACGAATTTTCTTGAACGGTCGACCATAGGCCGCCGCATTTAGAAGTAAAATTTTGTCAAACCAGCATACTCCAACAAAGACAGGTCTAAGGCTCATTTTAGGGAAGCAAGCTTTAGAAAATACAAAAAAATCATCCCCAGGATGTGCTTCTCCCTTGCTTTGATACATTGCGTCGAGCTGTTCAGGGGAATCAAATTCTTGTGGAATTGTCCGTCTCGTAATGGATAGGGACTCAGCTCCTTGATCTAGTTCATTTTTGACATTGACATAAATTTCTTTCTGCACGGCAATATCAATATTTGAATAAATCAAGGCATCAGCATCGACAGCAGCATCTAAACCTCGCTGAATAATATCAGCTAAAGATGGTAGCTTACGATTATCTAATAGTTCCGGATATTCCAAGCAAGAAAATTCGAGATCTTCTGTTGCTTCAATCCACTCTGGAATACGAGTGTGGTCTTCTGGATACTGTGCAGAAAGTAATTTGATTTCTAAGCCTTGATTTTCAGCATATATTTTTGCTCTCTTCAGAGATTCTAAGGTAATATTTTGGGCGATCGCATGTTCACTACCCGCTTTAAAGTCAACGATATTAACAAGATGAATAATCTTTTTGACAGGGTCAGAGAGTTTAGAAAGGTTCATTTAACAAAATAAAGGAAAATCACTATTTAAAGGAGAACACATAAAAAGTTAAATCAAAGATTTATAGAGATGTTCATGGGCAGTAATAAATTTATTGAGATTGAATTTTTCTTTTACATAGTCAACAGCATATTCCTCCGTTGCTTGACGTTCTTGAAGCGATCGCCCCAAGAACTCATGGGTAGCCTCCACCAAAGCAGAGGGATCATCCGGTGGCATTAAAATACCCGCATCGCCAATCACTTCTGGCACACCACCAACAGATGCCGCAATCACAGGAGTACCTGCGGCGAATGCTTCCAAACTCATTAGTGAAGACGTATCTGCACGACTAGGATGCCAAACCAAATCCGCCGCACTCAGCAATTTATTAAGCAACGCGACATCACTCACATGGGCAAACTCACGGTGAGCAAATCCAGCCAACGCCTCTGCAATCTGTGTTCCGGCCCCAGCAATTCCAAGGGGAATCAGATAAAGGTTATTAAGAGTGAGTTGGGGTAAAGCTTTGAGGATAATATCTAAACCTTTTCGCTGATCTTCAACTTTCCCAGACACCGAAAATAAAATTACTTCTGCATCAATCGGAATATTTAAACTTTGCCGCAAGGCAGTCCGATCAACAATTGGATAAAAATCCTTGGTATCAACTGGATTGAGAATTGTTTGCACTGGAAAACGTCCCAAAATACCTTTTTTAGCTTGATCACTAATCCAGTTAGACACCCCAATAATGTGTAGTTGGCTCAGTTGATAAATCAAGCGCTTGAGGTTGATGTTTAACCCAGATCCATCACGATGTAACCAGAGTACGGGAAACTTGCCAAACTGCGGGCAATTACCACAACTGCTTTGCCAGCGATCACAGTCATATGAATAAAGACAATTTCCAGTAAAAGCAGCCATCGTATGCATTGTCCAGACTGTCGGTATCAAACGACTTAACCAAGGTAAACCGGCTAAATTAAAGGTGGGCAGATCATGGAGATGAACGAGATCAAACTGCCGAACAAAATCAGCTTCTAATCGAAATGGCAAAGTCTCCGTCAACCCCAATTGATTAATGCCTAAACGATGAATAATTCTTTGGGGAATGGTGCGGGACTCATGCTTAACTATCGGTCTAGGAATTTCCTGAATAAAAGTATCCGTTGCCGATTGATGTTGGACAAGATAACAAACTTCATGGTGGCGCTCTACCAGACCTTTAGCAAGCAGATAGCCAACTTTTGCTGCTCCTCCTTTCACATCAGAGGCATTCAGAATCAATATTTTCATCTCAATACAAGTCGAGCAGCAGTAATAGACATAAGGAAACCTGGATAAGGTCTTTTCCTATCCTATGTTAGATACAGGATTTAGCTGCTAAAATTCGGAAGAATTCAAGCTAATTTTTGCTATCTATGGTTTCGAGCGATAGCGCATAAACTTGGCCATCCAGCAGCACACGGGTAATGCCTTTTGCTGTTAGACAAGCACTTGTTTTCAGGAAGAGACGACTATCGGGTACTTTAATAACTTTCTGTGATCGCCCGTGAGTAAAACGCTTGGCAACCCGGTGATTATCAAAAATCGGCAGCGTTTTCTGACTAGTTTCTTCGTCAGGAATCTGGCCTAATTCACGGAATTCTTTGAGAGGACGGGCAATCAGCTCGGACATCCGGTCTGTCACAACGTAACAAGTACGAGGGAAAGAAGCCTGATTCAGCGGTAAAATTTGCACCTGATCTGGAAGAATACGCTGTGAAGAGCCAATATCAGTATCATCCTGCTCATCATCATCGTATTCGTCATCGTCGTCTTCTTCCTCTAAATCATCGATGTCATCGCCTAATAGTTCTTTTAAAGCCTGCTGGCGATCGCCTAACCGAATTTCCTGAGCCAAAGCCAACAGATCTTGATTTACATCAGACTCATCCATATCCTGTGGTTGCTCATCCTGAACTACGACCTCTTCTGATTGTTTAACGTCAGGAGAATCATCTTGCTGAGCCTTACTATCCAACTCCTGCAATAACGGTAATGGTTTTTCTTCTGTCTTAGACCGCGAGCGCCGCGAGCGAGTCCGACGCTTCTTTGGCTTTTCCTGCTGCTCATCAGATGACGCAGAATCCGAAGCTTCTTTTACACTCTCTACAATTTCAGTAATCTCTATCTCTGGTTTAGCCTTATCTTGTTTCGGCTTCAGCTTAGGTGCTTTATCTTTGGAAGCGGATTTAGACTTCGACTTACTATCGGATTTCTTGGCTTTCGCCTTTTTAAGGCTATTGCTCCGACCAAGACGTTTCTTCTGAATTAGATCTTCGTATTCCTCAGTGCTGAGGCGGCTCTTCAGGAAACGGCTAATAGTCGAGCTACTCACCCCATACTGTTCCGCCAGAGTCGATGTCGTCGCCGCAGTGTCGCGGTAGGCAACCAATAACTCTTCTTTATCTGCATTAGTGAGTTTGCGGGGGCTCATATGGTCTTCCGGGCAATGCGCTAGCAACAACGAAACAACAAAAATTCCTTACCAAAGCCTTAGCCAAGATAAGTCCTACTAGTGTATCGCCTCTAGGAACGAGCAGGCTTGTTTTTCTCAGTTATTCCATAATTGATTAATACAACCTACGTTACCCAAAGAAAGTTGCTTCATAAAATCTGAGGATCAATGCCACATTTGTCCTAACGGAGATTGTCCAAGCCACTTAATAAAATACTGTTGCTCTTCTGATGGCATATCTACTAGCAATTCATCAATCCCTTCAGCAAAAGAACTATTTCCAAAATACGCTTTACCAATCCGATACATCTCCTGTAAAAGCGTAATGAGATGATGTTCTTCCCAAGGCGGCACATTACCTTCAAGAGGATCAACGTCGATGATCGTCCCCAAATCCTGAGCCGTCTTTAATTGTGGGAAGTTCCATGGCTGCAAAACCTTCATTAGCTCGGTATTGAAACGTTCAGCTTGTCTTGCTCCAAAGAGGTCTTCAAGGTCGAAATAAACTGTTTGCAGCAAAATAATGCAGGCTTGGGTCAAGGGCACAATTTGGCTGGAAGCATCATCATCACTACCCAATTGCTCAACTCGAATTTTTCCCCAAACACTAAAACGTTCAGTCTCTTCAAGAAGAATACAAAATTTACCTTGGTTATCTGTTAGATCACGCCAAAATCCCCGTGCTTCAGTTTCCTGATTAGCACTAAAAACACTAATCAGGCGGAAGGTTTGTCCTTGGTAGTTGAGGATAGGAACGGTTTGTTCCCGCTTGGGATGTTGGACATTGGCAATGTCTACATCTTTCCGTTTCAGAATGAGCATGGGCTATTGTTGTGCTCCCTCTCGATTGCTAAGCAAAGATTGGGACGGAATGTGAAATTTATGAGGTAGATGCTTGTCCTGTTTTAAGGCAGCTTTTGCATGTTTATCTTGGCACAGGGTTGACCAAAGCGAATAGTTTACACATGAAGTTTCACGTCAATGTTACGGATCTGAATGAAATTAGGGTGAAAGGGTAGGGATTGTGCTGGGTTGCCGACCAAAGGATGGGCGAGAGCTTTGGCCACCAACGATATATTCTTCGGAAATAGTGCCAGTGGTATCAAGGGCACGGCACAAAAAACTGGCAACTTCGGCGCGGCTAGCCCATTGTTGAGGGTTCAGGCGAGTGAGATTAGGATAATTTACGATCAATTGCTGTTCTGTAGCCGCGGCGATCGCCGGATAAGCAAAGGCGGGCAAGTCAGCAGCATCTTCATAATACTTAGAAATGATTGTCTGGGGATTGCCTTGGGGAACGTAGTTTAGGCCAGCCACCAGAGCAAGCAAGGTTTCGTATCGGGGAATATTACGGGTTGGTTTGAATGTGCCATCAGGATAACCAGTCATAAAGCCAGAGCGAGTAGCACGATCAATGGGAATTAGTCCCCAATAGGTTTCGTCAAGATCACGGTATTCTTGAGCAAAAGTTTGATCGATTGAATCGGGAAAAGCACGGTTCAGAAAAGCGGCGAATTCGGTGCGGGTAACAGGTTCGTTAGGGCGAAAGGTTTGATCTGGATAACCCTGGACAATATCCCGCTGCTCAAGATGTTGAATACAGCGCTCCGCCCAATGGTCGTTAATATCGGTCAAGGTTTGAGCCTTAACTGCATGGGGAATAAAGGCGATCGCCCCACCGAGACAGCCCGCCATTAACCGTTGAACATCAGTCGAATTTGTCATAATCCACAACCTCCACGACACCACAAAAGCAGCTCGTTATACTAAGTAACTTTACCCCAGAAAATTTTCCAGAGTCTAACTCTAAAATTCCCTGCTTCTTCTGATTGTATTGCCATGCCTTTGACAAGAATTTTGTTGTGGTACCGTCGTGACCTACGCCTCCATGACCATAAACCTCTCATTACAGCGCTCCAGCAGCAGGCCGAGATTATCCCCCTCTACTGTTTTGACTCCCGGGAATTTACACAAACTGCTTTTGGTTTTCCTAAAACGGGTAATTTTCGGGGTCAATTTTTATTGGAAAGTGTGGCAAACCTAAGGCGATCACTCCAACAAAAAGGCAGCAATCTCCTGATCTATTCCGGCAAACCAGAGGTGATTATCTCTCAACTCTGTAGACAGTTTCAAATTGACACAGTGTATTGGCATCGGGAAGTCACAGCGGAAGAAACTCACATCGAAAAACGTCTTCAAAAAAACCTCAGTCAGCAGAATGTTTCTGTCGGAACCTTTTGGGGTACAACACTCCATGAACCAGAAGAGATGCCTTTTGGGATTCCGCAAGTACCAGAGGTTTTTACGCAATTTCGTAAAACAGTCGAAAAATATGCGAATATTGTCCAAGCCTTACCAACGCCCCAAGAATTACCGCCTCTCCCCTCAGAATTGGCAATGGCATTGGGTGAGCTACCGACTTTAAAACAATTGGGGTTAAGCACACCAGAGAGCGATCGCCGTGGTGTTTTAGCCTTTCAAGGCGGCGAAACGGCTGCCTTAGAACGATTACAAGATTATTTTTGGCGCGGCAACCACTTAAAAAGCTATAAACAAACCCGCAATGGCCTTTTAGGGGGAGACTATTCCTCTAAATTTTCACCTTGGTTAGCCCTAGGTTGTCTCTCTGCCAGACAGATTGCCGCCCAAGTCAGCCGATATGAAACAGAGCGCGTGGCTAATGATTCAACTTACTGGCTCATTTTTGAATTGTTATGGCGAGATTATTTTCGATGGATTAGTGCAAAACATGGCATTAAAATTTTCCAACCTAAGGGATTACAGGGTGTCAAAATTCCGTGGAAACAAGACAGGGAAGCCTTTGAATTATGGCGCACTGGTCAAACAGGAATTCCCTTTGTTGATGCAAATATGCGAGAACTCCTCCAAACAGGTTTTATGTCAAATCGGGGACGGCAAAATGTCGGCAGTTTCCTAACAAAAAATCTGGGACTCGATTGGCGAATGGGAGCAGAATGGTTTGAATCACAACTCATTGATTACGATGTCTGTAGCAATTGGGGTAACTGGAATTACACAGCAGGTGTAGGTAACGATGCACGTGGATTTCGTTACTTTAATATCCCCAAACAAGCCAAAGATTATGATCCACAAGGAGAGTATGTCCGCCACTGGCTCCCAGAGTTGAAATCTATTCCCGGAGAGCAAATCCACCAACCTTGGCGCATCTCTGTAAGAGAACTGGGCGATCGCCATGACATTACTTTGGGAGAGACATATCCAAAGCCAATGGTCGATCTACAGCAATCCGTTCAAGAAAATGAGCGCATTTATCAAAAGGCCCTCGGCATTCAACCCAACTCATCACGTCAATCCAAAGGTAAAAACAGCAAAACCAAACGGTCTTCACGCCCTCAAAAACCCCACCGCCGTTAGTATCCAGTCTCTCAACCCAAAGAAATCCCGGAGAAGTCTTGCACTTTCGAAAAACCCTTGTTATTATTGTTAAGGCTTAAGGGCGTTTAGCTCAGTGGTAGAGCGCCTGCCTTACAAGCAGGATGCCACTGGTTCAAATCCAGTAACGCCCATATTTTCCCTAAGTTCAATCATCCCATGCTTACCCACCATTATGGTTTGGGACAGTTCTCCTTTCACCGCTGAGGAGATGCGTCTCCAATATAATTGTGAGTATTTCTAGTTCGGCTTGGGCTAATGATCAATGCATTTCTGAAATCCTATTCAATTGGCTTGGCGATCGCCTGTCTCACTGTCATTGGTGGTTGTAATCGTGAGTCGATGCCGGACGAACCTGTTGAAGGGCTACCGATAGGCAATTCAAGCAAACTGGAAGAGGTTTTAGATAGAAAAGAAATTATTTGTGGCGTTAATGGTCAACTGCCTGGCTTTAGTTTTATTGATGAAACAGGAAATTATGCCGGCATAGATGTCGATTTTTGTCGGGCAGTGGCAGCAGCTCTCTTCGATGATCCCAAGGCTGTCCAGTTTAAAGAACTTAGTGCTCAAGAGCGTTTAGAGGTTGTCCAAAATGAAGGAGTGGATCTGCTCAGTCGCAACACAACCTGGACCATTAGCCGCGATACGGTTGTGGGCCTAGAGTTTGGGCCAATTTTGTTTTATGACGGGCAAGGTATCCTCGTATCCCAAGCCAGTGGTGTTCAGGCGATCGCCGATCTCGAAGGCAAATCTATCTGTGTACAATCCGGCACCACTACCGAATTAAACCTCGCTGACCGGATGCGCCAGAAAAATATCACATATAAGCCCGTTGTTTTTGATGATGCGGAAGATATGTACCAAGCCTATGCCGATGGTCGGTGTGAGGGAGCAACATCTGATCGCTCCCAACTCGTAATTCGTCGCGCCACAATGGCAGATCCAGAGGCCCACAAATTACTTTCCGATGTTCTATCAAAAGAACCCCTTGCCCCAGTTGTCAAAAATGATGATTCACCCTGGTTCGACACTGTTAAATGGGTAGCTTATGCTCTGATTCAGGCAGAAGAATTTGGGATCAATTCAGACAATGTTTCAGATTTTTTAGATTCTAAAGATCCATTAGTACGACGCTTTCTCGGTCTCGAAGGTCGACTCGGAGAGGATATGGGCTTAAGCAATGATTTTGCACTGCGGATCATCAAGCATGTTGGCAATTATGGCGAAATTTATGAGCGTAATCTCGGGGAGCCTTTCGGGTTAGAACGTGGCATGAATTCACTCTGGACTGACGATGGACTTATCTATTCACCACCCTTCCGCTAGGGCGATCGCCTAACTTGCGACAATTCAAAACAAATCACTCTCCGTAAACATTAAGGACACTTGCAAGAAAAAAGTAGCGATCGCCGCAATCCAGAAAAGTCAAGTATCTATAATAAACAATGGAAGCATAAACTTTCCTTATCAGCTGTCTCTACCCGAAACCTATGTTAGACAAATTACCGTCGGAAGTTCGTCACTGGGTCGAAGGTCTATCATGGCAACAACGCCGCTACATGCTCTCCCTATGCCATTTGCTCTGTGCTGCGACTCCCCAAGACCAAGCACAATTCCTCGACGACTTTACCGCAGAAGGGATCATCGCAAAAATCTTAGTTGACCAAGACACCCAACAACAAATGCGCGGCCATTTAGAACGGTTCCGTATTGGTAGCATTCTCAACGAAAAATTATTACGCACCTATATCCGACAGTTTTACGTCCACTCAGCCCAGGATATGCACCGACGGCCACAACAATATCTACAATCTGCACTGCAACTTGTAATCAAAAAACAAGAACAAAACAAAGTATTGAACTATATCCTCGGTTTCGAAGTTTTAAAAATGTTTTTTCAGATGAGCTGGGAACAACAGGAAAAACTCTACCAACTTCAAATTAACCAAGACTATTTTTATAACCGCTACATTAAACCTATCCAATACACCCATCGCATTAACAGCATTGTGGTTCCCAAAGATGAAAAAGTTTTCTTTGCGAAGCGCGATTACTACATCCAGATTCCGCAGATTCCCACGAAAAAATTAGTGACCCTAATTATGGCGACCTTTTCTACGGATGCTGTGATTGATTTTGGCTTCTCGATTTCTCGCAATAGTCAATATTTGATTTTTGATTTCGATTATATTTTTGCGCCGGCTCACGACCCGATCTTTGCCTAACCTCTGGGCGATCGCCCCACGTAGCATGACCGGAGAATGATGCTATCGTTGAATGCGAAAGCTTAGCAAACATCCCCTTTTCAAGGTAGATCAGGTTAATGTCCCACACCATCGAAACACTCATCAGAACCCTACAAACCCCCGATATCTATCCCCACAACGCAAATAATGAGATTGACCTGGTGCAGACCCACGTTTCATATGTCTTTCTGACAGGGGACTACGCTTACAAACTCAAAAAATCCGTGAATTTTGGGTTTCTCGATTTTTCAACATTAGAAAAGCGGAAGCATTTTTGCGAAGCAGAACTCGCCCTAAATAGTTCCCTCACAAAAGATCTCTACCTTGAAGTTGTCTCCATTACCTATGACGGCGAGACATATGCTATTGACGGGCAAGGAGACATTGTTGAATACGCAGTAAAGATGCGCCAATTCCCTCAGGAAAATCTCCTCAGCGGTATGTTCCAAGCGGGAACCCTGACTGAAGAGCAGATGGTGCAATTGGGTAAAGTTGTGGCAGCATTCCATGCAACAGCTGAAACGAATGACTACATCCGCAGCTTTGGTGAAATCGCAAAAATTCGTCAGGCGATCGATGAAAACTACGATCAAACCGCTGGATATATTGGTCGTGTTCAAACTCAAAAACGCTTCGAACAAACAAAGGACTTTACTGATAATTTTTTTGCGAGCCGCGAAGATATTTTTGCGAGCCGTCGCGATCAAAACAAAATCTGTGAATGCCATGGTGATCTACATCTCCGCAATATTTGCCTATGGCAAGACGACATTCAACTCTTTGACCGTATCGAATTTAATGAGCCTTTCCGCTTCGTCGATACGATGTATGACGTTGCCTTTGCGGTAATGGATCTCGATGCCCGTGGCGCAAAAGAGCTGGGCAATGCTTTCCTCAATACGTACCTTGAACAAACAGGAGATTGGGAAGGATTACAAGTGCTGCCGCTTTATCTCAGTCGCCAAGCCTATGTCCGCGCAAAAGTAACATCTTTCCTTCTAGATGATCCGGCGATCGCCGAAGAGGCAAAACAGGAAGCCGCCAAAACCGCCTCCGAATACTACGAACTCGCTTGGCAATATACCCAGCTCCCCAAAGGAAAAGTGGTCATGATGTCTGGTCTATCTGGCTCCGGAAAATCAACAGTGGCACGACGCTGTGCAAGATTGTGGAATGCTATTCACATTCGTTCTGATGCAGCTCGTAAACACCTTGGTGGTGTGTCCCTTGATGCAAAAGCACCAGACAGTCTCTACAGTGCAGAGATGACAGAGAAAACCTATGCTCGTCTCACAGAGCTTGGGGTGTTGTTAGCAAAACAAGGCTTTACTGTCATTCTGGATGCAAAATTTGATCGCATCTCCCAACGTAAAGATGTGATGGCAGCCTGTGAAGCAGAAGGGTTGCCCTATCAAATTTTGTATTGCCAAGCGCCGACTTCCACTCTCGAACAGCGTCTGCAAGACCGTAACGATGATATCTCTGACGCAACAGCAGACTTGTTACAGACTCAGATCGACAATGCTGAGGGTTTTACGGACGATGAATCTCTCTGGGTACGTAGCATTGATACCACTCAAAATATTGATGCCATTATTAGCTATTTATAAGTCTTTGCCTTTGATCTAAATAAAGTTAAAAGCCTCCTAATCTCATGAGATTAGGAGGCTTCTTTCGTTAGTTCACTCAAACAGTTAATGCAGACATCGGACTTTGACTTCAACAGACGATTTGAATTTACTCTTCTTCCCAAGCTTCTTCTTCTACATCAGCCTGCTCATCCGTTTGGTCAGCAGCGTTAGTGTCTCCAGAATCTTTGGCGATCGCCAGATCAATTTGCTGACGATAATAGTCAACGCTTTTAACTTCCACTTCAACGGTATTACCGAGGCGGTAGGAAACTCGATTTTTCCGGCCGACTAAACAGCTATGGCGAGCGCGATATTCATACCAGTCATCCTTCAATGAGCTGACATGCACTAAACCTTCGACGAGAAGGTCTTCGATTTCCACAAAAAAGCCATAGGATTGCACGCCCGTAATCAGCCCCTTAAAGGTATCTCCAGTATGAGCTTTCATCTGTTCAGCTTTCTTGAGACCTTGGAGATCTTTTTCAGCATCATCAGCGATCTTTTCTTGGTCATTCAGTTGCAAAATCAGTCCGGCAATCGTCTCTTCGATTTCGCCTTGTTTAGTGGCTGTCAGTACCTTCCAATTTACTTTTTCATGACAGGAGTTACTGCCAAGATTGACGCCATTTTTAACACGACTAGAACGGCGATCGCGTCCTTCACTCAAAACTAATTTGAGAATTCGCTGCATCACCAAGTCGCCATAACGCTGGGCAGGTGAACAGATACGAGTATAGCCATCACGATAAGCTAAGCCAAAGTGAGGATGGGGGTGTTTACCGTAGCGTGGTGAATCGAGGGTTGATTGGAGTAAATAGTTCAGAATCTTGGCGGAGTCAACCTTACTAAATTCCTGAATGAAATGCTGATAATCATGGGGCAGTAATTCTTCTTCGGATTCGAGCTTCAGGTCAAGCTCTAAATTGCCACCGAGTTTAATCAGATTTTCAAGGCTTTCAAAATCGGGTTGGGCTTGGTAACAGTAAATCGCGGGTAATTCCAACGCAGTCATATGTTCTGCGACAGCGCGTCCAGCCAAAATAGTGACTTCGGAGAGCAGCGATCGCACGGGAAGACTCGGCGACACAATCATCGTGCCAAAACGCCCTTCATCCTTAAAGGCAGACACGACTTCAGGCAGGGAAATTTGGAAGCCACCTCGTTGTAATCGCTGCGCTTTAACCAATGGACTGAGATTAAAAATCAGGTTATTTAAAAGATCAGAAACGTCTTTTAGCTCACCTTCAACTTCCTCACCACTGCTGAGCACATGCTGAACTTTTTGGTAACTGAGACTTTGGTCAACGCGAATCACGCTGGGGACAATCTCAAATTCATTCACGATTCCCTGTTCATCCAAGGTCAACAGAATCGACAGAGTGAGGCGATCGCCACCCGGCAACAAACTAATTTTTTCTTTAAACGCTGCAGGAAAAACTGGAATGGTCGTCTCTCCCAAAAATACTGCGGTACCATGCTTTTTCGCCCAACGATCTAAAGCACTACCTTCAGACACATACTCCGCAATATCTGCAATATGAATACCCAGCTGCCACTGGCCAGTCTCTGTTTTCGAGAGAGTAAAGGCATTTTCGACAAAGGCTTCATTACCAGGAGCTAAATGTTGCTCTTCCTCAATCGTGATCGTCAATTGATCCCGAAAGTCCCGGCGTTGGGCAATCACCGCCTCATCTAAATCTTCAGCAATCTCGGCGATCGCCGCCACAATATCCCCAGGAAAATCCCGTAAGAGATCATGCTTACAGCAGACAATATCTGTGTCTGCCGCCTCTTCTGCATCACTACCGAGCACCTTCGTGACAGCACCCAAAGGTAAATGTTGAGCAATTGGATAGCGCAGCACCGACACATGCACCAAATGATCAATCGCCTCCTGGAGCAACTCATTTTGATCCTGTAGCTCTAACTCAAATAACAAACGATCATCGAGGGGAACCGCCCGGAAGCCTTCCTCTTTTTTGACCACTTTCGCCAAGAGAGAAGGATTGGCTCGCTCTAAAATCAGCTTAACCGCTCCCTCAGGCGATCGCCGCCTCGTGCCTTCCTTAATAATTTTGACCAGTACCCGGTCACCATTCCAAGCATTACTCAGATAGGTTTCGCGAATATAAATATCTTCCGCATCCTCAGAATCCTGGATCGCAAAACAAAATCCTTTACTCGAACATCGCAACTTAGCCTCAAAGATGCCTTCATCAGTCACACGTCGATACTTGCCTCGCTCCTTCACCAACAACTTGGCGCGCTCTAAAGCATCCAAAACAATTTGGAGATTGGTACTATCCTCATCAGAATTACACTCTAACTTTTTCTCGAGGAATTTACCTGCAACTAATTTGTCATCCGTAAAGTACGACAGCAGTGTAGCGACTGAGAAATCCATGCAAAACGATCCTTTTCGTTAGAAAGTAAAGTGAAACAACAAAACCTGCCAAAACAAAATTAACCATTAATTTTCCGTGATCAGTCCCGAAAGGATGTCGGGAAAATCAACCATTTTGCCAGGGGAAGTGCCACAAGAAGCAATTGATCAGGGTCAACATCTGAGTATTTCCTATCAGTAAAGATCAAACTCATTACCAGCTAGAAAAATTCAGGGTGAGCGAGGTGGGGCCAGGGAGCTATCTAGACCTCGTTTGTGCAGAGACAAAGTCGACAAAAACTCAATGCTTAAAAATCAAGTCTTCTACTTCAACCGACCCATAAGGATCTGGGTCATAACACCAAGGGAGTGTCTAAGGCAGAAATAGTCTGAAACCGACCGGAGTAACATTTCAGCGAAAGACAGAAAGGTAGTGCCTGTGGCTCAGCAAAACTTTCGAGATTCTAGGTAGATTAAGGCAGACAAGGTCTTGTTTGCGATGACCGATGAGCGATACTAAAGCGACGGCAGTACAATGTTGCTTTTGAATGCACATCAAGTCGTCAGACAATGCTTGTTATAGCGCCTCGGAGAATATTGTACCTCGTAATTGGGCGACTCTACATGTACCCATTTGTTTACCTCAGTTTCAGGCAACCGCGAGGGGCAAGATAAAGTACTATTGAACTAGAAGTTAGCGAAATAAGACGCGTCAGGTTCCATGACACCAGAGATTTTTCGACAGCAATATCCCCAAGGCGGTTTGGTGAGCGAGTTAGCTGCCATTGAGCATGGTCAATATGTAGTGCGGGTTTTAGTGCAGAATGATGGTGTGACGCTTACGAGTGGCTTGGCGGCAGCAGCTTCGGTAGAGCATGCAGAAGATCAGGCTCGGGCTCGGGCTTTAGGGTTATTGGTGTCGGGTAGTAGAGCCGCATCCAAACCGGCTTCAGTACAACCAGCGATCGCCCCACCGACCATTCCCGTACCTTCGCCCACAGCAGTACCAATCAAGCAACCCACTGTAACAAAGCCTGTTCCGGTAGCGGCTCCCAAGGCAGAATTCACCTATGACTTGCCGCTGTCTGCCCCGCCAGAACTAGAGCCAGAACCAATTATTGAGCCTTCTGCGCCTGCGACAACGACAAGTGCGGCCCCTGCCGTAGAAGAGCCTCTCGATTTTTCAGATATTATTGCCCGCAGTGATGTCGAGCTAAAACGTCTGGGTTGGACGAGTGAGCAGGGTCGGAATTATTTACTCGAAACTTATGGGAAGCGATCGCGTCAATTATTATCGGACGCAGAATTATTAGAGTTTTTACGGTTCCTTGAAGGTCAGCCATCCCCCTAATTTTTCTTAGCGTATTTTTACTAAGCTGAATCATCAAATTATTCTTCGCTATTGTTGAGACAGGATTCGTTTTGCTTAATAGCTGAGTGGAATTATGGCGACAACTTCGACAAAATCAATGGGCGTTGTTTGGGGACGGGTATTGGCGATCGCCGCAGTGCAGAGTGCGCTCACGGTGATGTGGGTAACCTACAACGCCTACCTCGGTGATCTGTTAGGAGGATGGGGTTTTTCGGAAGCCTTCACAGCTAAACTCGTCACCTTTGAGGTGGTTCTGGCGCTATTAATGGAACCGATTTTTGGGATTCTCAGCGATAAGCAGCAACAAGCTTTGGGTAGCCGTGGCCCTTTAATTACCCTAGGCGTCATTCTCTCCGCTGCTACTTTTGTGCTATTTCCCATCGTCGCCCTGTTGCAATTACCGTTCACTTGGGTACTCCCTGGTGTGGCGATCGCCTGGGCTTTAGCCATGACAATCTTCCGGACACCTATCTATGTGTTGTTGCTAAAAAGTGCTCCGAAATCAGAATTACCTTTAGCCGTTTCGGTATTGATGATGGCAGGCGGCTTAATGGGCTTGATTAAGGGCAATATCAAAGAAATTATTTTGGGATGGGGGCCACTGCCAGCATTTTTGGTGGGGTCAATTACCTTACTTGCCGCCTCAACTTTTTTGAAGTTTTTTATGCCACCGTTACAACCACCAGCGGAGGATCAAGAGCACTCGACACCGCCGATACCTTGGGATGGTATTGTCCGCACCGCTCTCATTTCCCTTGTTTTGGCATGGGGTACAAAAATTTTCATGGGTAATTTAAGTGGTGTCTTTGGAGCAGGGGCCTTCGGTTCAGACGCCAATTGGATGCCACTTTTAAACCTACTCCTCGCTTTAGCAGCTATTCCTATCGCCATGCTATGGAGACGGTGGCGAGATTATCCGTTATTGGCGATCGCCTTAAGTAGTTTGAGTTTAATGCTCATCATCCTGCTAGCCTCACCGGGGTTGGCATGGCTCTATATCTTTGTGGCGGGCTTATGGATTTGCGCCTTTGCGACAGTACGCAATGGTACATTGCCATACATTTTCGCGACAGTGCCAGGTCGCTGGGCAGGCTTCGGGATCGGAATTTATTTTGGAGTCTCGGGCATCGCTAATCGATTATTCCCTAGTATTTTTTCACCAGAAAACCAAGCCTTTCAGGGCATTGCTGGGGTCTGTGCCTTGGCGATCGCCGCAGGACTCGCACTACTGCCATTTTTACCGAAACAATCTGAAGATCTAGGCAACGAGATCAAGTAGACCTTCAAATAAACCTTTGCCGTCCGCATTACCCAAATTGGTATCAGCTGCGCGTTCAGGGTGGGGCATCATGCCGAGCACATTCCCTTTCGCGTTAACGATGCCTGCAATGTTATTGAGGGAGCCATTCGGATTTGCCGCTTCATTGACATTCCCTTGGGTGTTGCAATACCGGAAAATCACCTGTCCATTGTCTTCAATACTTTGCAAGGTTTCTGCGTCAGCATGGTAACGGCCTTCACCATGGGCAATGGGAATGGTAATGACTTGCTCTTGCTGATAACCTCGCGTCCAAGACAGATCACTGCGCCCCACTTTAAGGGGAACGCGATCGCAGATGAAATGAAGGTCACGATTTCGGACGAGAGCACCAGGTAATAACCCTACTTCCGTTAACACCTGAAAACCGTTACAAACACCCAACACATATTTTCCTTGGTTGGCGTGCTCAATCACGCTTTTAATCACAGGTGAAAACCGGGCGATCGCCCCACATCGGAGATAATCCCCATAACTAAACCCACCGGGGATCGCGATCACATCTAAGTCTGAAATATCCGTTTCCTGATGCCAAACCATGCGGGTCGGTTGCCCAAACACACCGTCTGTGACCATCGCCATATCGCGATCGCAGTTTGAGCCGGGGAAAACAATTACACCAAATTTCATAGTTCAGTTATCTAAATAGCAATAGGTTCGACACTCTCTCTTTGGTAGGCGATCGCCTATTAACTTACAGATGTTAGATCGAAACGATAATTTTCAATAACAGGATTTGTAAGGAGCTGATCACACATTTGATCAACTTTTTGCTTTGCGTCAGCCTCATCAGCCGCCTCTAAATTTAGTTCAATATATTTACCAATCCGTACCTCAGAAACCCCTTCATAGCCCAATTGACCTAAACCAGATTCCACAGCTGTGCCTGCCGGATCGAGAACAGAAGGACGAAGCGTAACGTAGATTTGAGCGTGGTACTGCATAGCAATTTGACTGTTGAAAACGGTATTTATTGTACGTCGCGGGGGCATTGATAAAAAAATCAATTCCGAGACATTAAGCAAAATAGCTATAACCCAACGCCAGAATGAAAGTGAGTTGCCCTGCCAACATGAAGAAATACAAAATGAAGCGGGGTTTAAAAATTGAGAGCATTAAACCCACGGCTTTGATGTCGATCATCGGCCCAAAAATCAAAAAGGCCAGCAATGATCCGGTTGTAAAAGTTGAGGCAAATGACAGTGCAAAAAACGAGTCTACTGTTGAACAAATAGAAACAATGGCTGCCAACAGCATCATGGCAATAATCGACGTGATGGTACCTTGCCCAAGGCTTAAGACAACTTCCCGTGGGACAAATACTTGAATCAGAGCGGCGATCGCACTCCCAAAAATCAAGACAGCGCCCAATTCCCGCAATTCTTGGGAAATATTTGTGATCAAAGCCCGAAATTTTTGCTTAAAACCTTTGGGTTGTGCCAGGTCGAGTGCCTCAGGCATCTGGGTTGCCACAGTCTCCAAAGGAACGTTGCTCCCTTGATTTCCTCCAAGAAAGAATGTACCCGATTGCAACAATGGACTAGCGGCGGACTGCTCTTGGGGTTGAGCTGTTTGTTGGAGATACTTTAAGCGCTTGGCGAGGCGGGGATGCAATAAAACTTTTGGGTCAGATTGCACGCTAAAAACTGTGCCCACAATGGTGGCGATCGCCAACGAGCCAAGAATACGGAATAACACAATCTCTGGTTGTCCTCGAAAAGCAATCCAAGTAGACCAAATCACCACAGGATTCAGGGTTGGCGCAGCGAGTAAAAAACCAACAGCAACAGAAGTCGGAATCCCCTGCATGAGAAAACGCCTTGCTACAGGGACATTTCCACATTCACAGACGGGGAAGAAAAAGCCGATGCAACTCCCCATGAAAGCGCCCAACAGTGGATTTTTGGGGAGGACTTTAATTAATTTGCGCTCATCGACCCAGACCAACAGCACACTCGATAGAACAACTCCTAATAGCAGAAAAGGCATTGCCTCCACCAACAGGCTGACAAATAACGTAAAGGCATTGTGAAATTGGGTCATGGAGAAACGTTAGGACTAGCCAATGACAGCAGAAGAATCTGTCTCATCGGTGTCGCCTTGCAAAGGTAAAGAAATCGTGAGCAGCGTACCCTCGTTAACGGTACTATCAATCGTCATCGTCCCATTATAAATTTTTACAATACGTTCGGCGATCGCCAGACCGAGACCAGTGCCTTGCTGCTCATATTGCAGACGGTTAAATTGCATATAAGCTCCCACATGCGCAATCTCTTCCTCTGTCATCCCACGACCCCAATCACGAATCTCTAGCACCCAGCGATCGCCATCCACTTGTGTACGCACCTTTACCAGCTTTCCTGTTTCTCCATCCAGCATCTCTGGCTGCGAAAACTTGAATGCATTATCGAGTAGCTCCTCTAATAAAACAGATAACCATTTTTCAGAAATTGCAATCACTGCATCACACAGCTCACACCGCAAATCCTCACCCCTTTGATAGCGAAGCGCACATTTTTTCCCTAAAAAATGGATCAAAACTTGGCTAGTCCCCATCGCACCACGAGGCCATTTTTCTCGCTCCCTAGGCTCATCAGCAACCAAATCAAGCCGAAAATACATTAGAAATTTCTGGATCAACCGATGGAGTCGATCCGCAGACAGTCGGATATTGTGGGTGATTTCAACGATTTCATCTTGCTCTAAAGTCTGCCAATATTCACTCAACAATTCCGCTGATGTAATCATGCCTTGCAATGGCGTTCTCAGCTCATGGGGTAGAGCTACTGTTAAATTTCGACGCAATTCATCTAAACGCCGAGAACTATGCTCTTCAAGAGTTTGGTGTCGCTTCAGACGACAGAGGATCGTTTCGACCAATTCATGATCATCACAAGGCATTGAAATATAATCATCCGCCCCCAAATTCATAGCGAATCGTCGTGCGGATTCTGTCATTGCTGAAGACAGGAAAATGAAAGGAATTGTCGCTGTCGATATTTGAGTGCGCAATGTACGCAAAAAACTCAAACCACCTCCCTCTAAAGCTTCAGCATTACAAATAACCAAACTGGGTAATTCTTGCTGAATTCGCATCAAGGCAATGCTGGCACTGTCGGCTGTTAAGACTTGAAAATCTTCCACTGTCAGAAGTCTTTCAAGCCGCTCTAAATTTTTGAGATGATTATCAACAACCAAAATCTTTGTCACAGAGTGCTTTCTCCACTAACCCATTGACCGTAAGTAGGCAGCACAGGGAAATCAGGCTAAACAACGAATGATTTCATACTCGTAAAGTTGATATTGCGGGAATCAACCAAGATATTAATCCAATAAAACTCAATACATCACATCAAAATAGTATGCCAAGAAAAATTTTAACGTAGCGAAAAATCTCAAAGAGTAGTAATACAAAAAAACAAAAATTCATCGTAGTACAAATGCTTATCAAACAGCCAAGAACTTAACACAAGAGTTTGATTTTTCAGAGCATTTTTTTGCGATAACGCTAGCTAGCCAGCATTATCGCAGCGCACAAAACATAATGCTGTGATCCCATCCAGAACAGCAAGATTAATTCCAATAGCGACTTTATATAAGCAAGCAGAGATAGAGAAATAATTTAATGCTTGGAAAAGAATTTGTGGCAATATATCACCATCAATTTTATGAATTTTATGAGTTCTTCTCCTAATATCTTCTGTTAAGGCGATATATCTTCTGTTAAGGCGATCGCCAGTCTTATTTATTCACGATAAACTAACTATTCTTTGAAATCTTGATTGGTCATGGTATTTTAGAAAGGTTGTGAATTTTTTGCTAGAAACCACAAGATAGCTCTCATACAGCCAATCGTCGTTTCAAACAGATTTTCAGCCTACAGGACGTCCAAACTTTGACCTCCCTCTTGTAGGCAACAATCTCAAAAAGAGCCGTAGTAAGCGGTTTGAGGTCTTTTTTGACATCAAGTAAACATTAAGGAGAAGAAAACCTTATGGCTCGTTATCGTGGAGCACGTCTACGCATTACACGTAGATTAGGAGAATTACCGGGTTTAACCCGTAAGAGCGCACGTCGGGAATATCCACCCGGACAGCATGGCCAAGGTCGCCGCAAGCGTTCTGAATATGCGATTCGTCTAGAAGAAAAGCAGAAATTGCGTTTCAACTATGGTGTTTCTGAGAAGCAGCTCATTCGTTATGTCCGTAAAGCTCGTCGTGCAACGGGTTCTACCGGTCAGGCGATTTTGCAACAGCTAGAAATGCGTCTCGACAATACAATCTTCCGTTTAGGTATGGCTGGTACGATTCCAGCGGCCCGCCAACTTGTTAACCATGGTCACATCATGGTCAATGGTCGTCGTGTTGACATTCCGAGTTACCAGTGTCGTCCTGGTGACTTGATTACTGTTCGCGATCGTGATCGCTCCCGTAAGCTCGTTGAAGCAAACATGGAGTTCCCTGGTTTAGCGAACGTTCCTAGCCACCTTGAGTTTGATAAGGCTAATTTGACTGGTAAAGTCAATGGCATTATTGAGCGGGAATGGGTTGCGCTACAAGTCAACGAACTACTCGTGGTTGAGTATTACTCCCGTATGGCGTAAATCTCTATTCTCGAAAGGGAAAAAGATTACGACAATAGATACAATTTTGATCATTAGGGGAACAATTTATGTTGTTCCTCTTTTTTGTTACGGAATTGCGTCGATCTATTTTGAAAAATGACTGGGTAAAATAAGGGTCTAAGGATATTGCAACGTATTGGCACAGAAATGAGTAGGTCACGAGATTTCGTTAAGGAGATTCAAGCAGCTCTAGAGGATGATAATCTTCCTTGCGTGAAATCCCTACTCAAAAAATGGCAAGAGTCGGAACCTGAGGATCCTTGGTTGCAGTTCTATATTGCTCGCTGGTATGAGCTTACTGACAAGATTAAGGATGCGGAAAAGCGTTATCGGAAAATACTACGCATTAATCATAGTCCGAAGATTATGCTTGCTGCCCGACAGGCTCTTCTACAGATAGAGGAACAAGAATACCAACAGCGACAAGAAGCGATCGCCGCAGAGAAGGAAGCTTTAGGCGGGGATGAGTATGGCCTATTTGTATTGGAGCCTGTTCAAAAGTCAGAAAAAAAAGCAGCAGCACAGCATTTTGCGAAAGTGATGGAGACAGATCCTTATTCAGCACAAATGCAAATCCCATTAAAATCTTGGCGTTTATTCCGCACGGGTCAGTTAGGAGATTTGCGCTTTTATGCGAACGCACTCCAGCAGGGGAATATTCCCGGTTTTTGTCTGTCGATGGAACAACTTAAAGAGATTCAAGTTTTGCAAGTTCAATCCATCCAACAGCTAGAGCCAGACTTAGTGATTGAATGTCTAGATACAGCTCAACAGCTTGTCATGATTACGTTTGAGTGGTCTGAGATCCATCAGTATGTCGAAGGAAGATTGCCATTATTTGAGGAGTCCCTTGAAAAAAATGCTCGCGGCAAAACCTATTACAAAACCAAAGTGATGGATTATGCTTACTTCCTCGATCTCCATGTGGGCGATCGCCAAACAATTTTGCGATTAAGCGATCAACATTACCAATTCAGGGAAGGGATTTCTTTCTTTTCAGAGACTCAAATTCACCAGCAAATTGAGCAACAGAGCGTCCGACAAAGTTGGAATAATCTCAGCACACAACTCATCGAACACCTTGGTCATGCAACTCAATGTGACGACTTCAAAAGTTTTGCGACCCATGCCGCTGACTTCCCTGAGCTAATCCGTAAAATTAATCCTCAAACTTACCTCTTCCGCCAAGAGGAGCACAAAGACACTCACTGGGATCCAGCTTGGCAGCTCTACAGTGCGATCGCCTTTGCGAAGACCGTTCAAGAAGAAACAGCGATCGTCTCAGAGACAAATTAAAACTCTATTTTCACCCAATAACAGCGAATTAATGAGGCGATCGCCACCCCTATATTTTTTCACAAAAAAAGGAGGCATTACACCTCCTATAATCACGAACTATTTATTTACATCAGAGACTTAAACAGCCTTAGAGAAGTTCCGACTACTTAGTCTCAGAGAACTCAGCATCGATCACATCGTCGCCACCATCATCATTATTATTATTATCACTGCCACCACCATCACTAGGAGGTGCACCAGCACCAGCCGCAGCATTGGGGTCAAAACCAGCAGCAGAAGGATCGCCACCAGCCTCTTGATAGATGTTGGTACTAATGGTGTAAAGCAACTGTTGTAGTTCAGGCATGACCGTAGAAATCTTCTCGTCATCTTCCTGAGCCACAGCTTCTTTCAGATCCTTAATCATCTGATCAGCCTTACTCTTGTCATCAGTAGGAACCTTATCGCCTAGCTCTTCAAGTTGCTTTTCAGCTTGGTAAACCAAAGAATCAGCCTGGTTCTTACGGTCAATCTTTTCACGACGTTCCTTATCAGCAGAAGCATTCGCCTCAGCTTCCTGAACCATACGATCTACCTCATCATCAGGCAGAGTCGAAGCACCAGTGATACTAATAGACTGTTCCTTACCAGTACCCTTATCTTTCGCTGTAACGTTCAAAATACCGTTAGCGTCGATATCAAAGGTTACTTCAATTTGAGGTACGCCACGAGGAGCCGCGGGAATACCATCGAGACGGAAGGTTCCAAGACTCTTATTGTCCTTAGACATTTCGCGCTCACCCTGTAGAACATGGATTTCTACATTGGTCTGACCATCAACCGCGGTCGAGAACACTTCAGATTTCTTCGTAGGAATTGTAGTGTTTCTGGGGATAATCTTGGTCATTACACCACCAAGGGTTTCCACACCGAGGGAGAGAGGCGTGACGTCAAGGAGAAGAATGTCCTTAACTTCACCAGCAAGTACACCACCTTGAATTGCAGCACCAATCGCTACAACTTCGTCAGGGTTTACGGTTTGGTTAGGCTTCTTGCCGAGAACGCGCTCAACAACATCTTGAACGGAAGGAATACGAGTAGAACCACCAACAAGTACAACTTCGTCAATAGCAGACTTATCGATCTTGGCGTCACGAATCGCATTCTCAACAGGGATGCGGCAACGATCAATTAGGTCAGCACAAATCTCTTCAAACTTTGCACGAGTCAAGCTTGTATCGAGATGCTTAGGGCCATCTTGAGTTGCAGTGATGAAAGGCAAGTTGATGTCTGCCTGAGTAACGTTAGACAATTCAATCTTTGCTTTCTCAGCAGCTTCCGTAAGACGTTGGAGAGCTTGCTTATCTTTGCGAAGATCAATGCCTTCAGTTTTCTCGAAACCTTCTGCGAGGAAGTCAACGATCTTCTTATCGAAGTCATCACCACCAAGGTGAGTATCACCAGAGGTAGAGAGTACTTCAAATACGCCGTCGCCGACTTCAAGGATGGAGACGTCGAAAGTACCACCACCAAGGTCAAATACGAGGATTGTTTCGTTACTCTTTTTATCAAGTCCGTAGGCGAGGGATGCTGCGGTAGGCTCGTTAATAATCCGGAGAACTTCTACACCAGCAATTTTGCCTGCGTCTTTGGTTGCTTGACGTTGGGAGTCATTGAAGTATGCAGGAACGGTAATAACGGCTTGGGTTACGGTTTCACCAAGGTAAGTACTTGCATCATCAATAAGCTTGCGGAGTACTTGGGCAGCAATTTCTTCTGGAGCAAATTTCTTGTCTTTAGCATTACAGTCAATTTTTACGTTGCTGTTGCTATCTTTTTCTACGGTGTAAGCAACTTCAGTGGATTCGTTGCTGACTTCGCTGTACTTACGTCCAATAAAGCGCTTCACAGAGTAGAAGGTGTTGCCAGGGTTCATTACGGCTTGACGCTTGGCAATTTGCCCGACGAGTAAGTCGCCGTTTTTCGCGTAGGCAACGACAGAAGGAGTTGTTCTGAAACCTTCTGCATTGGCAATTACGGTGGGCTTTCCACCTTCCATTACAGAAACGCAGGAGTTTGTAGTTCCTAGGTCAATACCGACGACTTTTCCCATGGCAGTGTGACTCCAAAGATGAGCAGTTTAATAAAAATGTTTGTTGGAAGTTTGAACTAAAGTTCACGTGGGGTGAACCTGTTCTTTGAGTTACATCTATATTGCGCTTTGGACTACTTGTTTTAGTAGTGTAGGTTCCCGAACCTTGGGGGGCGGTTTCAGCAGGAAAGCTTATCGGACAAGAGGCGATCGCCCTATCTAGATAACGTGAGTTCGAGATAAGAGGATGTCTGAAAAGGGTCTGACCGTAACTTTTGTCGAAATGAGTTGCACGTAAAAATAAGTACTTCAGGCGATCAACCTGGCGGAATTTACGCAGTATTTATCGAATATAAAGACTTTTCAGACATCCTCTAAGAAAGAAAAGGAGAAAGTGCATATTGTGGAAGTTGATAACCAGTCCACTAGAGAGTTGACCTCTTGCAAAAGGTTATGGCAGTTCAAAGTTGTAAAGACCCGCAATGAGATTGAGTCTTAATCTCCATCTCCGACGGCGGTTACGATATCGACTGGATAAGAGGCGGAATCTTTTGAGCATTCTGAATACCATCTCAATGATGATTCTTTGAGCTGCTAAGAGCTGATTCTCCTGTTTCTGTTCCGCAGTCAACTCTCCTCCTCTAGGCTTCTTGTGAGAAGTGTGACTCCGCTGATGTCGCTTGTGTAGACCTTGATATCCGGCGTCGGCAAGGCAGAGTTGTCCCTGCTGAAAATGGACTCCACTCTTTTTGAATAGTTTGAAGTCATGGGTGCTACCTTTCTCACAGTCACAACAGATAATCTGTGCCCACTGCCAAGCAATAACTATTTGAGCTTTAAGGGAATGATGCTTCTTTTTCCCTGAGTAGTAAAGACGTTGTTTTTTAGGCTTTTCAATCGCCTGTTCTGTGGCATCCATCACCACTACTGTTAGAGATAACTCTTCTGAACCATGGAGCTGTTTTATGCCGGGTAAGTGGCAATCGGTTTCTTTGATGAGTGTATTCTCTGTTTTTTGCACCATGCGACAAACTGTTGATTTATGAATGCCCCATGATTGAGCGATAGGAAAATAAGTGCGATATTCCCTCAGATATTCCAAGGTGAGGAGTAACTGATTTTCCAGGGATAAAACACTGGGACGACCGGGTTTTTGCTTTGCTTTAGCTTCTGCTATAGCAGCGAAGGAGAAGGTTAGGACATAGAACAGAAGGCTATTCTGATGGCATCGAACAAATCCTCAGTCTTCTTGATGAGCTTACTTACCTCCTTCTTTAACCTCCCCCAAAACTTCTCTATCTTGTTCAGGTGTGGTGAGTAGGGTGGCAAAAATATCACTTCACATCCTGCCTTCGCCACCAATGTTTGTATTCTTTCCTTTGGATGAACACTGGCATTATCCAGAATAATAATTTGACCCGGAATCAACTCTGGCACTAAGCAATCCTCTACCCATTGGCAAACTAAGGCGCTGTTGGCATAGCCCTCAAATACCATCGGTGCTATCTGCTCTCCCTCTCGCCATCCTCCAATCACGCTAACTCGTTCTGTACGATGACCTAACTTCTCTGCGATAAACCTCTCTGACTTATGGCAGTAGCCATACCCATAATCTAACGTGAGTTCGGGATAAGGAAATGAGGTTCTAATCAAGCTGAAGAGAGGGTTTCTTAGGCTGATGACAGTAGGCAATGAGACCGCAAAGCAAGTTGACACAAAAGTTCGCTGGACTGCGATGGCGAGAGTGTTCAATCTGAGAAATATTCTTCAGTTGGTCAATGACGGTCTCAATTAAAGCTCGCTTACGAGCGATGAATGTATCTTGCCAGAGCATCAAGCGATTCTCCATATTGCGGCGAGGTTTAGCAATTAACATCACATCATGTTCTTCTTTGAGATGTTGTGCCAGAGCTTGGGACACATAGCCCTTATCTCCAAAAACTTTGCCGAATAAATTCCGTAACAGTTCAACGACAGGCTTTCTGTCATCAATATTGCCAGGAGTGATTTGTACATGAAGTAATTCTCCTCGGTCATTAATGACCAGATGGAGTTTGAAGCCAAAGAACCACCCAACAGAGGTTTTGCCTCTAGCGGCATGACCGTTAAAGACTCGATGTTGGGCAATACGGCGATTGTGACAAACTTTGATACTGGTGGCATCAATGAAACTAATGCCTGTGCAATCTCCATAACAGTCACATAAATAGGCACATAGAGGCACTAAGCTGGAGGGCATCCATGCCACAAAGCGTTGATAACTCACTGCTTTGGGAAAGGCTTTTTGCCAATAGTGTCGCACCATCAGGAGATAGAAATGCTTGAAATTACGATAGTGAGATTGATGAAATGCAATCAGTATCGTCATCACCTCACTCAAGCTTAGGCTTCTAGAACGGTGACGATACCTTTTGCAAGAGCTAAGTAATTCTTGATGCCACTGAGGTTCAAAGACCTGGCAGAAATCGTCAACGTCACAAAATAAAGCGTCTAAACTAAGCATAGGAGAAAGCTGTGGATTGGTTTCAACTGCCACGATATGAGCTTTCTTCTTTTCTTTCCTTATCCAGAACTCACTTTATCTTGAAAACCAGATAACCAGAAATGCAGATTATTGCTGTCACTGGATACAAAGGCGGTGTAGGAAAATCAACTTCCGCTATTCACATAGCCGCATACCTTGCCCGAAATCATAAAACCATACTCATAGATGGTGACCTAAATCGGACTGATGTTAATTGGAGTCAGAGAGGCGAGATGCCTTTTACTGTTGCAGATGAGCGTCAAGCTATGCGCGTCATGTCCTGTCATGATTATGCAGTGATTGATACCCCAGCTCGACCCAACAGCGATGACTTACAGGAACTAGCGAAGGGTTGTGACTTGCTCATCCTGCCAACAACTCCAGACGTTGTGAGCCTAGAGCCAATGCTAGCGATCGCCAATGATATCGGAGACGCAAAGTATTGAGCATTGTTAACTATCGTGCTGCCTTATCCGAGCAAAGAAGGTGAAACCATGCGCAATGAATTGACTAGCAATGGCGTACCCACATTCCAAAGCATGATTAGGCGCAGCTCTACATTTCAGAAAGCAGCTCTAGTTGGTAAACCAGTAAACCAGATGTCTGGTAGAGATAAAGTCCCTTAGAATGATTTTGAGGCACTAGGTAAGGAAATTTTTGAGGTACTAAAAAAATGAGCGGCAAATTTGGAGACATCATCGGTAAGGCAAAGCAAACCAGTAAACCAGTAAACCAGACAACTGGTAAGCCAGAAAAACAGATTTCGACAAAATCTACTGAAGCAGAAAAAATGGTCAATCTTTGTGTGAAAGTTCCTAAGTCACTGCGCCAGCATTGGGCGGCTGAGGCGAAACGTCAAGGCATCACAATGACTGAAGTGATCACAGAAGCTCTTAACCAGAAATTTGGTAAACCATAAAACCAGAAAACAGTAACTGGAACATAATAAAAATCTACGTAACGTGAGTTCGGGATAAGGGCAACAGGAAAAAAGTCATTCCTAATCTACGTGAGTTCTGGATAAGGAATGATAGGTCTAATCAAGCTGTAAAGAAGGTTTTTTGGGTTGATGGCAGTAAGCAATCAGCCCACACAGCAAGTTCACACAAAAAGTTTGTGGGACTGCGATGTCGGGAATGTTCAATCTGTGAGATGTTCTTCAGTTGGTCAATAACTGTCTCAATCAAAGCCCGCTTACGAGCAAAAAGTTTATCTTGATAAACCATCAAATGATGCTTCATATTTCGACGAGGTTTAGCCATTAGGGTCACCTCATGTTCCTCTTGAAGATGCTGGGCTAAAGATTGTGAGACATAGCCTTTATCGGCAAAGACTTTACCCCATAAGTCTTGCCATAACTCCACTACAGGTTGGCGGTCATCGGTATTTCCAGGCGTCACTTGGACGTTGAGTAATTCTCCTCGCTCATTGATGACCAGGTGTAGTTTGAAGCCGAAGAACCATCCCACCGAAGTCTTGCCCCTTGCCGCGCAACCTTCAAAACACGGTGTTGAGAGATACGGCGATTATGGCAAACCTTGATGCTGGTGGCATCAATGAAGCTAATACCAGTGCATTGTCCGAAGCATCGTCGCAGATATGTACAGAGAGGAATCAAGCTCGAAGGTATCCATGTCACAAAGCGTTGATAGCTCACAGCTAGAGGAAACTCTTGTTGCCAATCGCATTTCACCTTGATGAGATAGAAATGCTTGAAATTTCGATAGTGAGATTGATGGAAAGCAATGAGAATAGTCATCACCTCACTCAGACTGAGGCTTCTCTGACGGTGACGGTACTTTTTGCCAGAGCTGAGTAACGCTTCATGCCATAAGGGTTCAAAGATTTGACAGAAATCATCAACATGGCAAAACAGAGCCTCTAGACTGGACATGGGAGAAAGCCGTGGATTCGTTACAACTTCCACGATATGGGCTTTCTCCTTTTCTTTCCTTATCCAGAACTCACGTTAATCTGGGTTTGAGGCTTCTTTATTCTTTATTGAGCAGCGATTATTTTATGCAATATTCTACTGATTGAGCTCGATCAATACGATATTTTCAATTAGAATGCTTTGTTGCGAATCAGTGCATAGATAAAATTCCAAACAAACTCTTGATTTATAGGAGTTTCAGGCTAACTCGTCGGAATTTCATCCTAATTCCTTAGAGGATGTCTGAAAAGATTAGTGGGGAGAGAAAAAGTTAGAGATTTAGTCTGAAAGAGTACTCAAATCCCTAACCGAAAAAGATGCCTCTATCCTATCCAACAGACCTTACCGATGAACAATGGTCTCTTATCGAAACCTTATTACCTCCAGCGAAATCCGGCGGTCGTCCTCGTTCTATTAATCTACGCTGTGTTCTCAATGCCATACTCTACGTTTTGAGGGGCAGGGCTGTTTCATTCTTGAGAGAAAGAAGCTAAGCAGTACACAACGATAGTAAAAACGGTAATCGGTGAGAAATCAGAGCTATGGCTTCCGTTATGGATGAATAGCCGTTCAATCTCAATAGCGAGATTACCCAACTACGGAAGATGGCAAAGTTCTCTGGAGCATGGCCATCTTTTTGTTGTGCTTTGTCTTCCCCAAGAAGTGCATCCTTTACCCAATGTAGGTTGTTCTCGATTTGCCAATGCTGTCGAATTACTCGACTCAGCTTTAGTCCTTGTGGTGGTAATGAAGTGATGTAGAACATCTGATTTTCATAGTCTTGGCTCTGCCTCTGTCCCCACCGAGTCATGCGGACAACGGATTGTATATCCTTCCATTCTGGCGTTAGTGAAGTCGGCACAGACCAGACTTCTACTCGTCTTCTTTCAGAACGACCATGACCAACATTTTGGGATTCATGTTGAGCGATTGGCTTTTGTTCCTGACAGTAGTTTGTTAAAGCTTGATACAGCTTTTTCTGGTTGCCTTTGACTGTCACTAGGTAGTCATGTCCGCGTTGTCTGAGTAACTGGATTGTTTTTTTGAGTGTGTAAGGCATCTAAAGTCACAGTGACTGATGGTAAATCTAACTCTGTCAGTAATTGCCGGATTACTGAGATCTCACTCTCTTTCTTATTCCGACTCATTTTCATGCCCAAAACAACTTGTCGCTGCTGACAGAATAAAGACACTGCTGTGACAAAATCTTGACTCTTGTTGTCATAGTTTTTGCACGGTGTTTTTGAGGGATTTACCGTCCCCAGCCACAATGTCTCCCTTTCTCACATATTGTCTTGCCCATTGGTTAAAGACTTGTGTCACTTGCTGGAAATCTAATTCCATCATCACTCGCCGTACCGTTGAGTAGGAGGGGACACGAGCTTCAGGAATCTGTAAGGTGCTAATCAGCTCCCGGCGATGTCGCTCAATAAATCGCCCAATACCTCGATATCCCCATTCACCACTCATACCTGCCATGATGATTATCAGTAATATCAAAGATAATGAGTGTCTTCGTCCGGAAGCCTGTCTCGGGTCTTCAATACGACTCAGTGCATCGAGTAAGCTTTCGCTCATTTTTCATCGTTGAACGCCTATCTCCTCTTATTCTCTCTATTTTCTCGACAGAATGAAACAACCCTGCGTTTTGAGGGGTGGTATCGCATGGCGGTTGTTGCCTCATGATTTTCCTAAGTGGCAAACGGTTTACCACTACTTTCGCCAATGGCGTAACGACGGCACTTGGCAAAGGATTAACCCTCAGCTTCATCAGTGGGAGAGAACGATGAGTCATGACCTCCCTCTTCTCCAAGCTATGGGGTGGTGGATTCTCAATCGGTGGATACCGCAACAATGATTCACCAAGATGTCGGTGTGGATGGCAACAAACGCATCAAAGGTCGTAAACGCCATGTGATGGTTGATAGCTTGGGCATCCCTCTATAGCAGCGAAGGAGAAGGTTAGGACATAGAACAGAAGGCTATTCTGATGGCATCGAACAAATCCTCAGTCTTCTTGATGAGCTTACTTACCTCCTTCTTTAACCTCCCCCAAAACTTCTCTATCTTGTTCAGGTGTGGTGAGTAGGGTGGCAAAATATCACTTCACATCCTGCCTTCGCCACCAATGTTTGTATTCTTTCCTTTGGATTGAACACTGGCATTATCCAGAATAATAATTTGACCCGGAATCAACTCTGGCACTAAGCAATCCTCTACCCATTGGCAAACTAAGGCGCTGTTGGCATAGCCCTCAAATACCATCGGTGCTATCTGCTCTCCCTCTCGCCATCCTCCAATCACGCTAACTCGTTCTATACGATGACCTAACTTCTCTGCGATAAACCTCTCTGACTTATGGCAGTAGCCATACCCATAATCTAAGGTATTATCAAATCCACTTTCATCGATATATACGAGTCGTTCTTGGACATACTGCTTCAGTTGTGCCACAAATGCTTTTTCTAATTCTTTATCTCTCTCTTGATATCGATAGGTCTTTTTTTCGAGTAAATTCAATTTCCGTAGAGCTTCACGTCTGGATGCATCACTAATAGACTCTGGCCATTTCTCCGCCATTTCCTTCTGGGTTAGATGCCCATATTCCTCTGCAAAAGCACGAAAAGCATCTAGATCATTAATCTTCGGTTGAGGGCCTCGACGGTAATCTGTCTTCGGAGCGACTGAACCGATTTTCTCTCGTTGTTTCAGCCACAGGTCTAGCGTATTTCGGCTAATACCAAAGAAGCGACAGATATCACTTTTTCGTTCACCTTTATCGAAGGCGGCAACAGCTTTTAGGCGTAAATCAAGACTATGGGGAGCAGGCATGGCATCTATGTTTATTGCTTCTATCCTATTCTGTCTTAACCCACTCCTTGCCTGCTATACAATGTCCCGCAGCATTGGTACGAAAAATCCCAACCGGAGCAGCAGTCGCAAGGGTCGCATAGCGTTGTTCACTATTTCGTAAATGGTTTGTAGGTTTGACCTCGTGCAAAAGGTTATGGCAATTCAAAATTGTAGAGACCAGCGATGAGATTGAGTCTTAATCCCCATCTCCGACGGCGGTTACGATATCGACTGGATAATATACGAAATCTTTTGAGCATTCTGAATACCATCTCAATGATGATTCTTTGAGCTGCTAAGAGCTGATTCTCCTGTTTCTGTTCCGCAGTCAACTCTCCTCCTTTAGGCTTCTTGTGAGGAGTGTGACTCCGCTGATGCCGCTTGTGTAGACCTTGATATCCGGCGTCGGCAAGGCAGAGTTGTCCCTGCTGAAAATGCACTCTACTCTTTTTGAGTAGTTTGAAGTCATGGGTGCTACCTTTCTCACAGTCACAACAGATAATCTGTGCCCACTGCCAAGCAATAACTATTTGAGCTTTAAGGGAATGATGCTTCTTTCTCCCTGAGTAGTAAAGACGTTGTTTTTTTAGGCTTTTCAATCGCCTGTTCTGTGGCATCCATCGCCACTACTGTTAGAGATAACTCTTCTGAACCATGGAGCTGTTTCATGCCGGGTCAGTGGCAATCGGTTTCTTTGATGAGTGTATTCTCTGTTTTTTGCACCATGCGACAAACTGTTGATTCATGAATGCCCCATGATTGAGCGATAGGAAAATAAGTGCGATATTCCCTCAGATATTCCAAGGTGAGGAGTAACTGATTTTCCAGGGATAAAATACTGGGACGACCAGGTTTTTGCTTTGCTTTAGCTTCTGCTAGGACCTCTACCAGACGATTGAAGGTCTGAAGTTTAACTCCACAGGCTCTCCTGAATTGTTCTGGAGATAAATGTTGGAGCTGTTCGTAAGTTGGCATTTTTATCGCTATGACTCTGATACTTTCCTCTTTTTTACCTACTCTCACCCCTTTTGCAAGAGGTCAAAAGAACCAACCCACAGAGGTTTCACCTCGAGCGGCATGGCCATCAAAACGCGATGTTGAGAGATGCGGCGATTGTGACAAACCTTGATACTGGTGGCATCAATGAAACTAATACCTGTGCATTGACCATAACAGTGCTGTAGGTAGACACATAGAGGTACTAACGTCGAAGGCATCCACTCCACAAAACGTTGGTCACTCACGGCTCTGGGAAAGGCTCCTCGCCAGTGATGACGCACATTGATGAGATAGAAATACTTGAAATTACGATAGTGAGATTGATGAAATGCAATCAATATCGTCATTATCTCGCTTAAACTCAAGCTTCTTGAGCGACGTCGCCGCCGTTGTTTCGAGGCCAGCAGCTGTTGTTGCCATTGAGGTTCGAAGACTTGGCAGACATCATCAACAGCACAAAACAAAGGTTCTAGACTGGTCATGGGAGAAGGTAGTGAACTGCTTATCGACTTCCACAATATGCACTTTCTCCTTTTTCTTGGGAGTGTCAAGAATTTTGTGTAAGCAAAGAAAATTAGTGAAGAAAATACTCTGGATTATCAATGGCAAAATAGCTTAAGCCCCTTTTCCAATGGGGTATTGTATTGGTATCGTCCATCTCTTCATCAAATGCTTCAGGGCTAAATACAGCAATTTCAGGGCAGCATCTGCATGGGGGAACATGCCCTTGGTTTTTCACACCTTGCCCAAAGAGCGATTGACCGCCTCAATGGCATTGGTGGTGTAAATGATGCGGCGGATGGGAGCTGGATAATCAAATATAGCAGGCAAGGAGTGGGTTAAGACAGAATAGGATAGAAGCAATAAACATAGATGCCATGCCTGCTCCCCATAGTCTTGATTTACGCCTAAAAAGCTGTTGCCGCCTTCGATAAAGGTGAACGAAAAAAGTGATATCTGTCGCTTCTTTGGTATTAGCCGAAAATACGCTAGACCTGTGGCTGAAACAACGAGAGAAAATCGGTTCAGTCGCTACCGAAGACAGATTACCGTCGAGGCCCTCAACCGAAGATTAATGATCTAGATGCTTTTCGTGCTTTTGCAGAGGAATATGGGCATCTAACCCAGAAGGAAATGGCGGAGAAATGGCCAGAGTCTATTAGTGATGCATCCAGACGTGAAGCTCTACGGAAATTGAATTTACTCGAAAAGACCTATCGATATCAAGAGAGAGAGATAAAGAATTAGAAAAAGCATTTGTGGCACAACTGAAGCAGTATGGCCAAGAACGACTCGTATATATCGATGAAAGTGGATTTGATAATACCTTAGATTATGGGTATGGCTACTGCCATAAGTCAGAGAGGTTTATCGCAGAGAAGTTAGGTCATCGTACAGAACGAGTTAGCGTGATTGGAGGATGGCGAGAGGGAGAGCAGATAGCACCGATGGTATTTGAGGGCTATGCCAACAGCGCCTTAGTTTGCCAATGGGTAGAGGATTGCTTAGTGCCAGAGTTGATTCCGGGTCAAATTATTATTCTGGATAATGCCAGTGTTCATCCAGAGGAAAGAATACAAACATTGGTGGCGAAGGCAGGATGTGAAGTGATATTTTGCCACCCTACTCACCACACCTGAACAAGATAGAGAAGTTTTGGGGGAGGTTAAAGAAGGAGGTAAGTAAGCTCATCAAGAAGACTGAGGATTTGTTCGATGCCATCAGAATAGCCTTCTGTTCTATGTCCTAACCTTCTCCTTCGCTGCTATAGAGGGATGCCCAAGCTATCAACCATCACATGGCGTTTACGACCTTTGATGCGTTTGTTGCCATCCACACCGACATCTTGGTGAATCATTGTTGCGGTATCCACCGATTGAGAATCCACCACCCCATAGCTTGGAGAAGAGGGAGGTCATGACTCATCGTTCTCTCCCACTGATGAAGCTGAGGGTTAATCCTTTGCCAAGTGCCGTCGTTACGCCATTGGCGAAAGTAGTGGTAAACCGTTTGCCACTTAGGAAAATCATGAGGCAACAACCGCCATGCGATACCACCCCTCAAAACGCAGGGTTGTTTCATTCTGTCGAGAAAATAGAGAGAATAAGAGGAGATAGGCGTTCAACGATGAAAAATGAGCGAAAGCTTACTCGATGCACTGAGTCGTATTGAAGACCCGAGACAGGCTTCCGGACGAAGACACTCATTATCTTTGATATTACTGATAATCATCATGGCAGGTATGAGTGGTGAATGGGGATATCGAGGTATTGGGCGATTTATTGAGCGACATCGCCGGGAGCTGATTAGCACCTTACAGATTCCTGAAGCTCGTGTCCCCTCCTACTCAACGGTACGGCGAGTGATGATGGAATTAGATTTCCAGCAAGTGACACAAGTCTTTAACCAATGGGCAAGACAATATGTGAGAAAGGGAGACATTGTGGCTGGGGACGGTAAATCCCTCAAAAACACCGTGCAAAAACTATGACAACAAGAGTCAAGATTTTGTCACAGCAGTGTCTTTATTCTGTCAGCAGCGACAAGTTGTTTTGGGCATGAAAATGAGTCGGAATAAGAAAGAGAGTGAGATCTCAGTAATCCGGCAATTACTGACAGAGTTAGATTTACCATCAGTCACTGTGACTTTAGATGCCTTACACACTCAAAAAAACAATCCAGTTACTCAGACAACGCGGACATGACTACCTAGTGACAGTCAAAGGCAACCAGAAAAAGCTGTATCAAGCTTTAACAAACTACTGTCAGGAACAAAAGCCAATCGCTCAACATGAATCCCAAAATGTTGGTCATGGTCGTTCTGAAAAAAGCGAGTAGAAGTCTGGTCTGTGCCGACTTCACTAACGCCAGAATGGAAGGATATACAATCCGTTGTCCGCATGACTCGGTGGGGACAGAGGCAGAGCCAAGACTATGAAAATCAGATGTTCTACATCACTTCATTACCACCACAAGGACTAAAGCTGAGTCGAGTAATTCGACAGCATTGGCAAATCGAGAACAACCTACATTGGGTAAAGGATGCACTTCTTGGGGAAGACAAAGCACAACAAAAAGATGGCCATGCTCCAGAGAACTTTGCCATCTTCCGTAGTTGGGTAATCTCGCTATTGAGATTGAACGGCTATTCATCCATAACGGAAGCCATAGCTCTGATTTCTCACCGATTACCGTTTTTACTATCGTTGTGTACTGCTTAGCTTCTTTCTCTCAAGAATGAAACAGCCCTGCCCCTCAAAACGTAGAGTATGGCATTGAGAACACAGCGTAGATTAATAGAACGAGGACGACCGCCGGATTTCGCTGGAGGTAATAAGGTTTCGATAAGAGACCATTGTTCATCGGTAAGGTCTGTTGGATAGGATAGAGGCATCTTTTTCGGTTAGGGATTTGAGTACTCTTTCAGACTAAATCTCTAACTTTTTCTCTCCCCACTAATCTTTTCAGACATCCTCTAAGGAATTAGGATGAAATTCCGACGAGTTAGCCTGAAACTCCTATAAATCAAGAGTTTGTTTGGAATTTTATCTATGCACTGATTCGCAACAAAGCATTCTAATTGAAAATATCGTATTGATCGAGCTCAATCAGTAGAATATTGCATAAAATAATCGCTGCTCAATAAAGAATAAAGAAGCCTCAAACCCAGATTAACGTGAGTTCTGGATAAGGAAAGAAAAGGAGAAAGCCCATATCGTGGAAGTTGTAACGAATCCACGGCTTTCTCCCATGTCCAGTCTAGAGGCTCTGTTTTGCCATGTTGATGATTTCTGTCGAATCTTTGAACCCTTATGGCATCAAGCGTTACTCAGCTCTGGCAAAAAATACCGTCGCCGTCAGAGAAGCCTCAGTCTGAGTGAGGTGATGACTATTCTCATTGCTTTCCATCAATCTCACTATCGAAATTTCAAGCATTTCTATCTCATCAAGGTGAAATGCGATTGGCAACAAGAGTTTCCTCTAGCTGTGAGCTATCAACGCTTTGTGACATGGATACTTTCGAGCTTGATTCCTCTCTGTACATATCTGCGACGATGCTTCGGACAATACACTGGTATTAGCTTCATTGATGCCACCAGCATCAAGGTTTGCCATAATCGCCGTATCTCTCAACACCGTGTTTTTGAAGGTTGCGCGGCAAGGGGCAAGACTTCGGTGGGATGGTTCTTCGGCTTCAAACTACACCTGGTCATCAATGAGCGAGGAGAATTACTCAACGTCTAAGTGACGCCTGGAAATACCGATGACCGCCAACCTATAGTGGAGTTATGGCAAGACTTATGGGGTAAAGTCTTTGCCGATAAAGGCTATGTCTCACAATCTTTAGCCCAGCATCTTCAAGAGGAACATGAGGTGACCCTAATGGCTAAACCTCGTCGAAATATGAAGCATCATTTGATGGTTTATCAAGATAAACTTTTTGCTCGTAAGCGGGCTTTGATTGAGACAGTTATTGACCAACTGAAGAACATCTCACAGATTGAACATTCCCGACATCGCAGTCCCACAAACTTTTGTGTGAACTTGCTGTGTGGGCTGATTGCTTACTGCCATCAACCCAAAAAACCTTCTTTACAGCTTGATTAGACCTATCATTCCTTATCCAGAACTCACGTAGATTAGGAATGACTTTTTTCCTGTTGCCCTTATCCCGAACTCACGTTACGTAGATTTTTATTATGTTCCAGTTACTGTTTTCTGGTTTTATGGTTTACCAAATTTCTGGTTAAGAGCTTCTGTGATCACTTCAGTCATTGTGATGCCTTGACGTTTCGCCTCAGCCGCCCAATGCTGGCGCAGTGACTTAGGAACTTTCACACAAAGATTGACCATTTTTTCTGCTTCAGTAGATTTTGTCGAAATCTGTTTTTCTGGCTTACCAGTTGTCTGGTTTACTGGTTTACTGGTTTGCTTTGCCTTACCGATGATGTCTCCAAATTTGCCGCTCATTTTTTTAGTACCTCAAAAATTTCCTTACCTAGTGCCTCAAAATCATTCTAAGGGACTTTATCTCTACCAGACATCTGGTTTACTGGTTTACCAACTAGAGCTGCTTTCTGAAATGTAGAGCTGCGCCTAATCATGCTTTGGAATGTGGGTACGCCATTGCTAGTCAATTCATTGCGCATGGTTTCACCTTCTTTGCTCGGATAAGGCAGCACGATAGTTAACAATGCTCAATACTTTGCGTCTCCGATATCATTGGCGATCGCTAGCATTGGCTCTAGGCTCACAACGTCTGGAGTTGTTGGCAGGATGAGCAAGTCACAACCCTTCGCTAGTTCCTGTAAGTCATCGCTGTTGGGTCGAGCTGGGGTATCAATCACTGCATAATCATGACAGGACATGACGCGCATAGCTTGACGCTCATCTGCAACAGTAAAAGGCATCTCGCCTCTCTGACTCCAATTAACAGCAGTCCGATTTAGGTCACCATCTATGAGTATGGTTTTATGATTTCGGGCAAGGTATGCGGCTATGTGAATAGCGGAAGTTGATTTTCCTACACCGCCTTTGTATCCAGTGACAGCAATAATCTGCATTTCTGGTTATCTGGTTTTCAAGATAAAGTGAGTTCTGGATAAGGAAAGAAAAGAAGAAAGCTCATATCGTGGCAGTTGAAACCAATCCACAGCTTTCTCCTATGCTTAGTTTAGACGCTTTATTTTGTGACGTTGACGATTTCTGCCAGGTCTTTGAACCTCAGTGGCATCAAGAATTACTTAGCTCTTGCAAAAGGTATCGTCACCGTTCTAGAAGCCTAAGCTTGAGTGAGGTGATGACGATACTGATTGCATTTCATCAATCTCACTATCGTAATTTCAAGCATTTCTATCTCCTGATGGTGCGACACTATTGGCAAAAAGCCTTTCCCAAAGCAGTGAGTTATCAACGCTTTGTGGCATGGATGCCCTCCAGCTTAGTGCCTCTATGTGCCTATTTATGTGACTGTTATGGAGATTGCACAGGCATTAGTTTCATTGATGCCACCAGTATCAAAGTTTGTCACAATCGCCGTATTGCCCAACATCGAGTCTTTAACGGTCATGCCGCTAGAGGTAAAACCTCTGTTGGGTGGTTCTTTGGCTTCAAACTCCATCTGGTCATTAATGACCGAGGAGAATTACTTCATGTACAAATCACTCCTGGCAATATTGATGACAGAAAGCCTGTCGTTGAACTGTTACGGAATTTATTCGGCAAAGTTTTTGGAGATAAGGGCTATGTGTCCCAAGCTCTGGCACAACATCTCAAAGAAGAACATGATGTGATGTTAATTGCTAAGCCTCGCCGCAATATGGAGAATCACTTGATGCTCTGGCAAGATACATTCATCGCTCGTAAACGAGCTTTGATTGAAACCGTGATTGACCAACTGAAGAACATTTCTCAGATTGAGCACTCTAGACATCGTAGTCCAGCGAACTTCTGTGTCAATTTGCTGTGTGGCTTGATTGCCTATTGTCATCAGCCTAAGAAACCCTCTCTTCAGCTTGATTAGAACCTCATTTCCTTATCCCGAACTCACGTTAGATAGCTTGATTCTATATCTGTGAGAGCAAAAAGAACAATATCAACTATCTGGTTTTCTGTAAATCTGGTTTTATGGTATTCTGTACGCAACGAGGGCAAAACGCTATAACACCCTGAACGTTATAGAAAAGACAGATAAAGGATTGTGCCCAATGATTAACGCTTTGATTCTTGCGACATTTGCTTTCATCAATGTATTGGTGAGTCACTAAGTTTTTGGAAATGAAGAAAATCAAGTTTAGGCTTGTTTGCCGGGGATTGACCAACGTTTTAGTTTGCCAACTGTTACAGGAATGTTGTCGGATACGTCTAAAGTGAAGCGGAAAACTTGCCGTGATCGCCGCCCGTGTTCTGGGTCAAAGAAGGTGAGTAGTACATCCCAACAATCACTATTGAGACGACAGTAAGGACTTTTTTCTACATCAATGGTGTCGAGTTTGCGGCCAGAGGCGATCGCCTCTGTAAAAGCACTAGTAGCTTGGAAAGTATTAGTCACCGCAAAATTTAAGGCGCGATCGCGGGAGGTTTGCCCAACGTTATGTAGATCGTAGTAAACCCGATTTAAGAATGCGGTGAGTCCTTCCCGTAGAGTTTCTGGGTTAACTGTCGCTTCCCCAGTATCTGCCGTTTCATCAAGAACTGTAGCGATCGCATTGTCTACTAAGCTCGGTATTGTCCAGCCATACATTCCCCGTGGATTGAGGACATTAACGACAGGTATCATTTCTCCAGAAAAAAGTTCTGCGGTGCGATGGGTTCGTCTTGCAGGAATACTAATACGCTCAATAAATTCTGGGCTATCAATGGGTTCATTTTGGCCAGCCAACATCAATAAGAACATTTCATAGGTGTCGTCGGCAAAGGGGCCCTTAGGTTCAAGCACATAAATCGTATTTTGGTCTAAACTCAGCGTCCAAATTAGTGAGTGGGCTGCATCGGGATTCTGATCGAGATGTTCGATCATCTGTTGTATGTCATAGGGGTTGCCCGGAACCATTACTCCATTCACTTCGGTGGGTGCCATCGTTTGTTTGAATGTATCTCGGCGGGCTTCGTCACCAAAGTCATACCCTAGAGTGCCCAGAGCATAAACATGACCAGAGAATGCTGTGCTTGGTTTTACGTTGGTGGGTTGCAGATGGTTGGGTGCTGCTGGTGTTGAGTTGATATCAGGGGATGTAGTGAGAGGAGCTATTTCAGTGGGTTGATGCAGTGAGGGAATGGCCGAGGCGATCGCCCCATCTTGGTGCTCTGTGCGAGTAACGCGATCGCCTGCAAAAGAAATAGTGACTCCAGAATCAAACAGTAACTTCATTGCACTCGGTAAATTCACAGTGCCTTGTAGATAGAGGTCTGGCTCTTCAACTGTTTCAGGATTACAAGGAATAGCTGTATTGAGTAATGCTGCTCGCACTGCCTCTGCATCAATCGGTTTATCCCGCTGCAATTGCAAACTCATTAATAAACCACTTAACCCTGTCATCACTGGAGCCGCCACACTAGCTCCCTGGAGGCGAATCGGTGCTTCATTGGCGGGTTGTGCCCCTAGGATGTCGCTACCCGGAACCATAATTCCTTCTAGAGCACTATTCCCATCACTTGTCCCATGACTATATTTATAGGGAAGACCATCAGATGTTAGAGCACCCACTGATAGAACTCCCGGTAAAAATGCAGCCATACTGACCGATTCATCTTGGTTGTTACCTGTGGGACTAATCACAAGAACATTTTTTTGCTGACATTTCTCTAGGGCGTTGAGTAATAAGTCTTTTCCTTCTTCGCTAGAGGTGGGATTATAGGCAGAGCAGTGGACAATATTTGCGTCTAAATCTAGAGCCTGTTCTAGAGCATGGGCTAAGTTGGCTGGAGTAATAAATTCTTCATCACCAGCAACAGTCAGAGGCACATTAATCACACGGCAGTTCGGTGCTAAACCCGGAGCAGAGGTATTGGGTTGACCCACGATAGTACTGGTGGCGTGGCAAGCATCGTTATCGCGATAAATACGGCTCAGAGTTTGCTCTGAAAATGTGCTGGTGATCGCCTCGGCTTTAGCTTCTTGATCAAGGCTTTCATCACTACTAATCGCCTGAAATTTTTGATAATCCTCCATTGCAATGGGTGCTGTGGATTCTTCTCCATTAGGAAAAACTTTTGAGATGTCTGCCCCTTCAAAACAAGATAGAGAATGATCTGGATCTCCACCCAGAATTGCAATGGTTATCCGAGGATCGCCAAGGGTTTGGTTCCGTAGCTCCGCAAGACCCGAAATTCGATCATCAAGATCATGGGGATATAGTGCAGTCGTTTGCTCTGGGACAGTCTCTCTATCAGTCTGTTCAGAAATTGTAATTTCAGATATTGGCGTATTGTCTTCTTTTTCAGATTGTTCTATGGCTTCTTCTACTGGGGTTGTCTCTACTTCTTCTTCTGTTTCATCTTCATGGGAGGCGATCGCCCCATCCACTGCTGAGTTTTCTGCTAGAACCTCTGAGATACTCTCATTCACTTCAAGCGTTTCAGGTAAAGACAGTTCCGGTCTCTCTGCTGTAACTTCTTCGCTGTCATCGCCCTCCGTAGAGAGAAAACCTGTCGCCCAGAGTAAATTGAGAAATTGGTAAGCCGTTTCAGGGCCAAGCTGAGGTGGTGGCGTGAGCTGTTGTAAAGATTGGGGTTGAGCTAGTTGAGCCACAAGAGCACTGGCTCGCCAATCCTGAAGTTCAACTCGATATTTCGAGTGAGGGGATTCCAATACCATTTTCCCAGAATAGGGAGACTGGGAGACAGATGGCAATAGACTCACTTTGGCCTGACCCCAATTAGGAGAGTTTAGGTCAAGGGCTGCATCTTTTTCTGTCGGGATGGCGATCGCCAAAGGTAATACAGCGTAATTTAGATATCCTTGCTCATCTAATTGTTGTAGTGTGGCGTCAAACTGTTCTCTAACGTTCTCTTCTTCACTATTTTCTAGGGATTGCAATAGTTTATCGTGAGTGAAATGCCCTGCTTGGAGTTGGGCGATCGCCTCTCCAATACCATTAATAATTGGTAAAGCAAAGTCTGGAGCCGTTGACGGAGAAACCCCCAAAACATAACTATCATCAGTGGTATCAACCTGAACTTTTGGGTTGAGAGAAAGAGTAAAAGGATAGTTGGTCATGAAAGTTTGCACAAAATAAAATTAAATAAATGACAACAACGGCAATTACTATCAACAGTTAAGTTTGATCACGAACAAGAGGCTATGATTCAGTTCTTTTGGTTAAAACATCGGATAACCATTTGTGAATCCGAGCAATGTTCTCAAGTAATTAGAAGAGGTTATCATTGCTCCATTTACATCAACAGCACCTTCAGGAAAGTCATTCAGTAGATCATCCTTGATACCACTGGTAATACGAACAACAGGCTTTGTCGTTTGAGGTTGCAGATTTTTCCTTTTCATTGGATTTCTCCCGTAATTGTTTAACTCGTTAATAGTGATCGCCACTCAATATTGAAATCAAGTACTAAAGAGTTAAGAAGCTCTCTAGTACTCACGAAAGTCGCTTTTTCACTCATTTTTAGAGTGTTTTAAGATAGACCATACTTACCACATAAAATCGCCTTTCAAAGCATGGTCCTTAAGCCAGCTCCATACATTAGAAGGAGCGACCTCTCCATTTACATCGATAGCACTTTCAGGATACTCATTAAGCAAATCATCTTTGAGTCCGGTAGTAATACGAGTAACGGGCTTGGCAGCATGGGGGTGTAGATTTCTCTTTTTCATTGGATTTCTCCTTTTATTTATAGTTCTTTGATGGCGGTCGCTTTGGGTTGGGGGCGACTGCCATAGACCCCAGTAAACTAGCAAAAAATATATAAAAAACACAAAAATAGTGATTTAGGATAGAGAATAATAGAGATTTATTTTGTTAATAGAATAATTCTCGAACTCCGCTATAGGTATACAGACAGCTACTTTTTTTAAAGGTTGATGCCGATAGTAAGATTGAACCTTCTCTACCATCTCATTGCCAATGAAATGTAGAAAATGTTTTGAATTAAAGGGATAAAAATATAGAATATTGCTTTTGTTTGATGGACTAAAACCAATCTGAAATTGCATACACATCTCCAACAGAGATAAAGCTTTAGCTGGTAGCATATTCCCTAAAATTTCTCGATGTGAACCCAGAAAATTTTCGCGATGCAACGTTGGATAAAGTTTTACTTCAGTTCTGTTATTGAAGTGAAAGTCAAATTCCAGAAGGAGATTGTCATTAAGAATTAGCGAACGAATTTCATCTTTACTAGAAAAATCACCATATAAATCTAAAGCAGCCTTGACTTTTTCTGGATAATCTCTCAACCAAACAAATAACTTTAAACGAGACTCTGAAACTTCAGGCTTTGCATCAACTCCTACTAGAACTCTAAATAGTCGCTTGAAGTTGAAATCTTGTCCAAGAAACTGCTGTAATGGCTGGTAGTCTAGTTTGATTCCTGCTCGGCTTTCTACCTTCCCAAAGAAATTCAGAATGTCTGTAAGAGCTATATAAAAATTCTTTGTATCATTTAAGTGATTGTGATAGACCAGGTTAAAACGACCTGCATGGAGCTTATCACTATCAATTTTACAAGAGCAATCCATATTGCATTTCTCTTGAGATTTCAGGAATGTCTCAAACTCATTAAGAGGGTAAAAATTCTCTACATTGAAAGCAGCTTTATGTTCATGAAAACACCGGAGATTTTTCTTGATATTATTCTCTTTACTCCCATCAATATTCTGAATTATGTTGTAAGCAATATCTTTCTTTATTTTCTGTACATTCGGATTTTGACCATGGTTTAAAGCGGAGTTATTAGAAAAGCTACTACTTAAGTGAAAGTGTTGGATTTGATGCTGTTGTGCCTTGATTGCTTTTACTTCACCATAGATCAGAGGAGCATCAGGGAATGTCAACTTTGTACTATCTAGACGAAATCTTTGAGCAGGCATTTCATTAGCCATATTGCCATTAGATTGAATACTTTGAAATCCTGCTTGGGCGATATAGTCAACCATCATCTTAAGCGTTGTAGCATGACTAAGATGTGGTGTAGCTTGCTGAGCTTTATAAAGGCCACTTTTTTCGGTAGGAGATAAAGGAGGCTCTTTTAAAAACAGATCCGTGATGTATAAGATTCCGTTAGGACGCAGTACACGTTTAACTTCTGCCAGCACTTGAGGAATCTGATTGCTGTATTTAATGCTGTCGTTAAAAAACACCACATTAAAAACCCCATCCGGGAATGGCAGATGGTGAAAATCCCCTGGTTGTATTGTGAGGCGATCGCCAAGATTGGCTAGTTGAATTCGACTTTGGGCTTCTGTCGCTTCCACATCAGAAACAGTCATCCCTTCAATTTTTGTGCCCGGATAAGCTTGAGCAATATGAATGGCAGGAACACCAGCCCCACATCCCGCATCCAAAATATAGTGACCAGGTTGTATCCCAATGCGACGGGCAAGGGCAAGATTGTGCTCCCTCGCGATAGGTTCAGGTACTAGCCGACTGAAATTAAGATCATTACTGTTGTACAAACTGCGAACATCTTCTACCCCAGATGTTTGAGTTGCCTGAGTTTGGAGTGGTTGTACCGAATTGGTCAAATGATTGCGCATATTTTCTAGCAACAATAACTAGTTAATAAAAATAATCTCGAGTCATAGAGAGAAAAATGGCTGATTAAGACCAGATTCGGCCGCGCCGGAATTTCTTTGGCTGTTCTTTTTTTCCTGCCTGTTCTTTGGCAACTTCTTTCCACCAATAGGCGTAATCTTCTAAACCGACAGAATTAGTCCGAGGTTGAGCCACTGGTATATGTTTAGAATTCAGGCGACTCTTTGTGAGTTTTAATTCATCTGTCGTGACCCATGTAACGCCATGTAGTTCAGCATTATTGCCGTTACTGGTTTTATCTTTGGCGATCGCCCCTTCCCCTTCATCTAAAGGCCAATATCCCGCTAAACCTGCTTCTTTGCCAGTACAACACTTATTCATTCGAGCTTGGATTTCTTCTGGGGTGCGCACATGATCCCAAATACGCAGTTCCGTCATTTCTCCTTGAAAGGCTTGATTTACATCAAAACTGCCACCATAACTATCGGGGTCTTGGCCGAGAATAACAGCACTTGTTTGGTCGAGGACTAAACCCTTCGCAAGAACAGGGTCGAATACTGATTGTCCATCGATATACAAATGCATCTGACCTGTGGCACTCTCCCAAGTCACAGCGCAATGTTGCCACTGACCCTTTGTAAAGCTTGCTGATCCTGCTTGGTGTTGGGAATCATGGATATAAAGTTCTATATTTTTGCAATTAAAAACAACTAATTCATTGGCACGACTAGGAGAAGATAAAGCAAAAGGAACACCTGCATTCCGGCCATTTGAAGCAACTTTGAGCCAAAATTCTACAGTTAAAGCATGAGTGGGACTTGGTGAAAAAGGTTTAACAAGAAAGTAATCTGAAGGGCTTTTTGCATTGACAAATTTCAAGGCAGAACGAGTTTGAGCCATGGAAGAATCCTCTTGTTTTGCTGGTGAAATATATTTTTGAAAGGGAGCTTCGACTGTTTTCCAACTGCCGCTATGAATTGTGCCGTTATTACCGTTCCCAGTTTTGTCATAGGCAATGCTGCCACCACCTTCTTCTAATGGCCAGTAACCCACTAGACCCGTTTCATTACCTGCAAGGCATTTGGTCATATTTTGGGTGATTTCTTGGGGCGATCGCGCGTAATTCCAAAGCCGTACTTCTGCTATTTGACCTGCAAAAAAGTTTTTGCTGTCTTCTCCATCCAAGTCGCCGCCAATATAGAGTGGCGTTTTATCAACGACTAATGCAGCACCAGTTGGACATTCGACTTTTAGTTGACCATTGATATAGGTTTTAGCTGTTTTCCCATCGTTAGTTATTGCAACATGAGTCCATTGTCCATACTGAAAAAGATTGTGGGGAGGATCTACATGGCGGTTTGTATCTTTCGTGGTGTGAAAAATATGAAAAACCCGTTTATCAGTTAACCAAATATTGTGGCTTCGTCCTGGTTTTCCTGCTACACCAAACCAACCTTTTACTGCTCCAGCAGTCTTGAACCAAGCTTCTGTAGTGTATGTTGAGACCTGCAAACTGGCATTGTCGGGTATGGAAACATAATCATTTATGCCATTGAACATCAGTGAACTAATTTTAGCCATAGAAGAATCCTCTTGTTTTACTGATGGAATATATGGTTTAAAGGGGACATTAACTTGTTGCCAATTTGCGTTATGAATAGTGCCTTTATTGCCGTTACCAGTTTTATCGTGAGCAGTTTTTCCACTTCCTTCATCTAATGGCCAATAGCTGACTAAATTTGTCTCTTGCCCACTCAACTGGGTATTCATATTTTGTTTGATTTCACTTGCTGTGCGAATACGATTCCAAATACGTATCTCAGCAAGAAAACCATTGAAAAATAATTGATTTCCTAAGTGGCAACCGATATAAAAATTGGCATTAGTCTGAAGATTTTTGCAGGTACGAGATGCAACAGATTTTCCATCACAAAAGATCTCTTGATGTTGGCGATCGCGATCATAAACACAGCTCCAATGGTGCCAAACGCTATCTGTATAGGTCTGACTTGTGTCCAAATCATCGAAATAAAAGCCTAAGGTAAACACATTGTTTTGTCTAAATCCAATATGTAGACACTGATGATGCCCAGTATTTCCTTGTTGGAGAGCGACATGAAATTTTTGTTTGCCGATGCGTTTGGCCCAAAATTCGATGGTGAAACTTGTACTATTGAGATCAATGTGATGACCACAATCAATAAACAAATTTTGACCATTAAACTTTAATAGACTTAATTTGGAAGACGCTGTGGCCATAAAGCAAACTCCGAAGAAAATAAGGTATGAGTCGCGTTAAAAATTAATTAGGCGATCGTCATCCCAGCACGAAGACAAGAAAAGGTGACACATCACAAATTAACGGCTATATCTGGAGGCATTGTAAGGAAAATACATCGCATGTTGATGACCAGGTGAAAATGCCGCAGGATCGTTGTAATTTGCGCCATGGAGCAAATCCATCCGAATATTCACCAAATCCTCAGTACGACCATGTTCTACATCTACTGCCAAAGCAGGCTCAATGAAATGGGGTCTTTTGACAGGAGGAGAGAGTTTAGGAAGTTTCATGATAGTTACTGAGGATTGCACGACTCGTTGTTTATCGTCTTAGTAGGGAGATGACCAGGACTTTACTTCACCTAGAGTGACCGGAATCATATCGCTTACATCAATAGTGAACCGGAAAATTTTCTTGGCACGGCGGCTATTTTCAGGGTCAAAAAATTTGAGTTTCACATCCCAACAATCGCTATCCATCCGACAAAAAGGACTTTTCTCCACAGAAATGCTATCGAGTTCCATACCCTGAGCTACTGCTTGGCTAAAGGTTGAGGCAGCTTGGAAAGCATTGGTCACGGCAAAATTTAAGGCGCGATCTTGAGAAGTGGTGCCGAGATTACGGAGATCATAATAAACACGATTCAAGAAGCTGCCGAGGGTACGACGCATAACTTCTTCATCGGCCTCACCTTCACTGGCTGTAACGGTTTCTAGGGCTGCATTGACTAAAGTATTAACTTTCCAGCCATAAAGCCCTCGTGTACTTTGGGGTTCAATAATCGGCACAACCTGGCCAGAAAAAAGCTTAACTGTGCGCCCAGTTAACACACCGGGAATGCTGACACGCTCAATATAATTTTCATCATCTTCTGCCTGAATTTGACCAGCAAGCAACTCTTGTAGAGCAATGTAGGCTTCACGGGCAAAAGGGCCTTTGGGTTCGATGGCGTAGACAGGGGTCAGTTCGATATTTAGTGTCCAGATTAACGACCTAGCTTCCGAAATATCATTGGCTAAATAATCCACCATCTGGCGGGCATCATAGGGATTTGCCGGAACCATTGTGCCTCCAATGTCGTAGGCAGGCATGAGCTGCTTGAAGGTATCTCGACGGGCTTCAGAACCAAAGTCATAACCGAGGGTTCCTAGGGCGTAGGCAAGTTGTTTTTGATCGAGATCACTAGGTGCCTGACTGGGGGTTACTTGGTTGGTCATATTATTGGGTGTTGATGTGTTTATAGGTGGTGGAGAGGCAAAAGAAGCTGGTATCGCCTCATTTGGGGCAAGGATTTCTTGCTGTGGTGTGGTGATCGCCTCAGGTTCACTTTCGACTGTGGTTGTGGCATCCGGTGGATGAGAGGTCAAACCGCCATCACAACCGCAGGATGCTTCCACACTAGAGGCTGTGATAGTTTCCAATTCTTGAGACATCTTTGCTCCTGTTAATAAAGTAAAAGCGCCAGAAAGATTGAGCCTTCCGGCAAGGCAACGGCGATCGCCTTCCGGGATATCATCACCACAAGGCAACACGCTTTGCAGAAGAATCTGGCGTATCCGTTGAGGGTTTGGCTCTTCTCCATTCCGCACTTGCTCGCTGAGTAATAAAGCAGCTGTACCAGACACAATAGGGGTGGCAAAACTCGTACCATTGAGTTTGTCTGTGCTGCCTCCTGGACTTGCTCCTAGAACATCTAGGCCAGGTGCGAGAATACCTTGATTCTGATAAATATCACCCCAGTTACTGAAATCTAGAGGTGTTCCATTGGCATCCATTGCCCCTACGGCTAAGACATTCGACAAAGCTGCAGGTACATGGAGACAGTCACAACCATCATTACCAGCTGCGGCAACAAGCAAAACATTCTTTTCTTCGCAGAGACGTACGGCATTTTCTAGCCAGCCTTCCGCCTCACCCATATCTGTTAGCTGTCCACCACTAAAGTTAATGATGTTAGCCCCTGCATTTACAGCTGTCTCAATGCCCCTAGCCAGATCAAGTTGGCTGACACTACAGCGATCATCAGCAAATACGGGCACAATTAGTCCATGACAATAAGGTGCAATTCCTTTGACACTGGTATTTGGCTGACCAAAAATAACACTAGCAACGTGAGTTCCATGCTTAGACATGTCGCCATCACTACGTGTCTTACCAGAAACTAGACTTGGCAGTGCAGTGAGATTTGCCCCTTTGAAACAAGGGTGTTTTAGATCTACAGGGCCATCAAGAACAGCAATACAGATACGGTTATCACTTTGAGCCATTGTTTCGCCAACGTGAAGTAAATGCTTCTATTAAGGCTAACTATAGTGTTGCTATGACTAGTTAATTCATGAAGTTTATGAAACTCTATGATCTAGGTATTTGACTGAATGTCCAGAAAATCAATCAAGATTTGAGCTTTACAGGATTCAATGTGTCGTACTTTTGTCAGGAACTCACTGAATGCCAGAAAATACTTTATGTTCTTGGTTTAACGACTATATATATGTCCCAAGGGTATTAGTCTAAATAAGCTTATGGCAGAGTTTTTTAATATTATCCTTGCAGAATTAGATGTTCTCACTTGATTGCCAGTCTTGGCGGCGATTGGAAAGCCTCAAGAGAGGCTAGCTGTACTCGATAAGCTTGATCAATATTTTAAAAAGAAATAGAAGGCGATCGCCCCTATTCATCTATAATACTTGTCTTAATAAATAGGCTTAACTCGATTCTAAGACAGGTAGCTGATTGATCTCATTTTCCAAATCAAAAAAAGACGATTATGCAGCTGATTTTTTAAGGCGTTTACAGATTCTCATGACCTGCATCGCTGACCATTGCTTTCCCCGTTTTGTGGGAATATTCTGCTGGTTTAAATAGTCTGCAACCTTTTGATATGACTTCCCAGATTTACGATGTCTGCGAATAATCTCAATAGATGTTACATAATACAAATTGTAACTACTTGCTAGTAAAGAGACTCATGAATTTAAGGATGCTTGTTTTGTAACATTAGTGTTGCTATACTGTTAGGGAACAAAGCCACAAGAACTGTGCCCTAACGCATGAGTACGAGTTTTGAAAACTTGCGGTTACAGGTTGCAGAGTTGGGCGATACCAAGCTTGAGGCATTGGCGATCACCGTTGAGAAAGAATTAAGCCGCCGTCGTGATGATCAGAAGTTAGCCAGTGTGAATGGTTGCTATGAACTGAAGGGCATTAAGTCGGGTAAGAAGATTCACTATTATTGGTATCTGCGTTATCGGCAGAACGGAAAGCTTAAGTCTAAGTACCTTGGCAAAGGTCTAGAGGCTGAGACAGCTCCATCGCCACAGTTGCGAGATAAAGGTGCTAATCATTTGAGTGAGGCTACCAAGTAAGAAGTTTTTTGATAGTGCGGAGTATCTGTCAAGAGGTTTCTACTATGAACCTGTCTTTCAAATAGGCTTAAGTCGAATCTAAGACATCCATGTTTCTGGATGGTCTTGATAAACTGCCACAACCCTTAAGGCTTTGGGCAAAGGTAGCATGGCAGAAAGAAGGGCGATCGCCTTCCTATTTCTCTGTATTGGTGGTGTCTGAATCAATCCAGTAAGATTCTTAGGTTCCCTATTCCCCCGGCTATGTTTGAGCAGACGTTTAAAAATATTGATGATGTGCTTCGCAAAGAGGCGGGCTGTGCAACGGAGTTGGATTATGCGGAACAGATTTCGTGGATTCTCTTTCTGAAATATCTGGATGATCTTGAAGGCGATCGCCAGAATAAAGCGCTTTTAACAGGGGGAAAATACGAGCCGTTATTGGATGAGGCTTATCGCTGGAAAAGTTGGGCTTATCCAAAGGATGAAAAGGGTGAACTGATTAAAACGGCGGCAGTAGGAGATGATCTGATCGCGTTTGTGAGCGGGGAGCTTTTTCCCTATTTGGCGAGTTTTAAAGGCTATGCGGAAAAGGGAACGTTTGGGGCGAAGATTGGGGAGATTTTTTCGGGGTTAACGAACAAGTTTCAGAGTGGTTACAATCTGCGGGAAGTTCTGGAAAGTATTGATGGACTTCAGTTTCAGACGCAGCAGCAAAAGCATGAGCTTTCGGATTTATATGAGACTCGCATCAAAAATATGGGTAATGCGGGGCGCAATGGTGGGGAATATTACACGCCGCGTCCGTTGATTCGGGCAATGATTCAGGTGATAAAACCGCAGCTTGGGGAGACGATTTATGATGGAGCGTGCGGTTCGGCGAGGTTCCTCTGTGAGGCTTATGAATATCTGCGTCCGTTGGTGAAGAGTGCGACGAATTTGGAGAGGCTACAAACTCAGACGCTTTATGAGTCTGGCTTACATCATCGGCATCATGAATATGATTTTGCATGGGATTGAAGCGCCGAATATTATCCAGACGAATACGCTGACGGAGGATATTCAGGGGATTCAGGAGAAGGATCGCCATGATGTGATTTTGGCTAATCCACCTTTTGGGGGCAAGGAACGAAAGGAGATTAAGCAAAATTTCACGATTCAGACGGGGGAAACGGCGTTTCTTTTTCTTCAGCATTTTATTAAGAGTCTCAGGGCTGGGGGTCGGGGGGTGATCGTCATCAAAAACACGTTTTTGTCGAATGCGGATAATGCGTCGCGGGCGTTGCGGCAGGAACTTACGTCGTCTTGTAATCTCCATACGGTGTTGGATTGTCCGGGGGGAACGTTCCTTGGGGCTGAGGTAAAAACGGTGGTGCTGTTTTTTGAGAAGGGGAAACCGACGGAAAGGGTTTGGTTTTATCAGCTTGATCCGGGACGGAATATGGGGAAAACGAATCCGCTGAATGATGATGATCTAAAGGAGTTTGTGGCGTTTCAATCGTCTTTCAAGGAGTCGGAACGGTCTTGGTTTGTGGAGATGAAGGATGTGGATCAGGACTCGTTTGATCTGTCGGTAAAGAATCCGAATGCGCCGGAAGAGGAACCGTTACGGGAACCGGATGTGATCTTAAAAGAGATTGCTGATCTGGATCGGGAAAGTGCAAAGATTTTAGCGGTTATTGGGGAAATGTTGTGATGAATTGGGAAGTCAAAAAAATTAGCGAAGTTTGTAAAATAAAGCCTCAAAAGAAAGAATCGAAACAAAATCTTTCTGATGCATCTCTAGTCTCATTTGTTCCAATGAATAAACTTGGCATTCTTTCAAAAGATCTGATTCTAGAGGAAGAAAAAAGGTTAGAAGATGTTTATATAGCAATTTCTAGTCGAGTGAGGTGCAATAGCAGCAATGTGTAAACCAGCATCGAATATCATCAAGGGTAATCTTGGAAAAAGCTACCTCAATTGCCTTGTCTAGAGCTAGATAAGTTCTTGCCCCGATACTTTTCAAGGTACTTTTCAACTTTGACCAGCAATTTTCAATGGGTGAAAAATCTGGAGAATAGGGAGGAAGGTAAATCAACTTAGCTCCCACGGCCTCAATCATTGTGCGTACTGACTCTCCTAAATGAATCGAACAGTTATCCATCACCACACATGCTCCCGCCCATAAGTTTGGTATTAACTTCTGGCTGATGAATGCTTCAAAGGTTAATCCATCCGTACTCCCCAGCAGATGATAATTAGCGACCATTCCCTTGAAGCCTAATGCTCCAATCAAAGAAACATTCTTGCCTCGTTTACTGGATTTCGGACTATAAGCTCGTTTCCCTTTCTCAGAACGTGCCCTCAGTCTTGTCATGGCTAAGTTCACGCCCGATTCATCGATAAAAATCAAGTTTTTCGCTAGAGTCGCTTGCATTTTCTGCCAAAAATCATATCTGGCTTGTTGCACTCGTTTTGTCGCCTTAAGGTCTGGATAGAATGTTTTTTTTGAGGCTATATCCCATTCTTCTTAAGGTGCGATGCATGGTGCTATTGGCCACACGGAGACCAGTGCGTTTCTCCATCTCATCACATAGTTCCGCTAGCGTCGCATCGTTTTTCTTGGTGAGCAACTGGCGCAATATTGTTTGATGCTCTTCGTTTAATTTGGGAGGTGTTTGTTGGCTTCGTTTTTTCGGAGCAATCGACCCTGTCAGTCGTTTTTGGTCGAGGAGCTTTTGTACAAAACTTTTCGCCACTCCAAATTGTCGGGCAAGACTACTTTGACTCACACCACCCCTTTCGTAGGCATCCACTATTTTCTGTCTTAAGTCTAATGAGTAGGCTTTCGGCAAGATGCTACTTTCTTCCTCACCAGTCAACTCACCTATACTACTTCATACACCTTGCTAGGCTGAAATTTGCTGTAAAGGCTATGTTTATTTTGCTGACAATGATGTTTTACTTGCAAAAATAACTCCATGCTTTGAAAACGGTAAACTAGGTATTGCGAGAAATCTAAAAAATGGCGTTGGGTTTGGGTCTAGTGAATATGTCGTTTTTCGTTCAAAGGGTGAGATAGATCCAGAATATCTATTTTATTTTCTCTCACAGGATTGTTTTCGTATTGAAGGCGCACGCGTAATGTCTGGAGCTGTAGGACATAAGCGAGTTCCAAAAGAATTTATCGAAAACTATTTAATTCCTGTTCCACCACTTGAAGAGCAGAAGCAGATTGTCAATATTTTAGATGAGGTTTTTGAGGTGATCGCCCTTGTAGAAGACAACACCAAAAGAAATCTAGCTAATGCCGATGAACTCTTCGAGAGCTATCTAAACAAAATTTTCACAGAGAAAGAGGATGAATGGATTGAAGAAAAATTAGGCACAATCGCTGATTTTAGAAATGGTCTTAACTTCACAAAAAGCAGCAGAGGTGAAGTCATTAAAATTGTTGGGGTAAAAGATTTTCAAAATCACTTTTTTATTCAGGATAATCAATTGGAATCGGTGACAATAGATTCTACTATTAAAGAAATAGATATTCTTAAGGAAGGAGATATTTTGACTGTTCGTTCTAATGGAAATAAAGAGCTAATTGGACGTTGTATACTTGCAAATAAGCTCACAGAGAAAACATCTCATTCTTGGTTTACAATTAGAATTAAAATCACGAAAGATAATGTTTTCCCACAATTTTCAGTCTATTTTTTGAAATCCAGTAAGTTGCGAAAAAAATTGACTGAAAGTGGTGGTGGAATTAACATTAGTAGCCTAAATCAAAAAAGCTTATCATTGCTGGAATTAACTTTTCCTTCTTTAGAAAAACAAAAAGTAATTGTCGAACAAATAAAGCAGTTATCGATTGAGACGCAAAAGCTCGAAAGTATCTATCAGCGCAAATTAGAAGTCCTTGCCGAGTTAAAACAATCTATCCTAACGTGAGTTCTGGATAAGGAAAGAAAAGGAGAAAGTCCATATCGTGGAAGTTGTAACGAATCCACGGCTTTCTCCCATGTCCAGTCTAGAGGCTCTGTTTTGCCATGTTAATGATTTCTGCCAAGTCTTTGAACCCTTATGGCATCAAGCGTTACTCAGCTCTGGCAAAAAATACCGTCGCCGTCAGAGAAGCCTCAGTCTGAGTGAGGTGATGACTATTCTCATTGCTTTCCATCAATCTCACTATCGAAATTTCAAGCATTTCTATCTCATCAAGGTGAAATGCGATTGGCAACAAGAGTTTCCTCTAGCTGTGAGCTATCAACGCTTTGTGACATGGATACTTTCGAGCTTGATTCCTCTCTGTACATATCTGCGACGATGCTTCGGACAATACACTGGTATTAGCTTCATTGATGCCACCAGCATCAAGGTTTGCCATAATCGCCGTATCTCTCAACACCGTGTTTTTGAAGGTTGCGCGGCAAGGGGCAAGACTTCGGTGGGATGGTTCTTCGGCTTCAAACTACACCTGGTCATCAATGAGCGAGGAGAATTACTCAACGTCCAAGTGACGCCCGGAAATACCGATGACCGCCAACCTATAGTGGAGTTATGGCAAGACTTATGGGGTAAAGTCTTTGCCGATAAAGGCTATGTCTCACAATCTTTAGCCCAGCATCTTCAAGAGGAACATGAGGTGACCCTAATGGCTGAACCTCGTCGAAATATGAAGCATCATTTGATGGTTTATCAAGATAAACTTTTTGCTCGTAAGCGGGCTTTGATTGAGACAGTTATTGACCAACTGAAGAACATCTCACAGATTGAACATTCCCGACATCGCAGTCCCACAAACTTTTGTGTGAACTTGCTGTGTGGGCTGATTGCTTACTGCCATCAACCCAAAAAACCTTCTTTACAGCTTGATTAGACCTATCATTCCTTATCCAGAACTCACGTTACATAGATAAAATTCCAAACAAACTCTTGATTTATAGGAGTTTCAGTCTAACTTGTCGGAATTTCATCCTAATTCCTTAACCCGAACTCACGTTATCCTACAAAAATCCTTCACCGGACAATTCACCCAGTAGATCAAGCTAAAATGTACAAAATAGACAAAACGTAAATTGTCATGCAGACCTACACCCTCACCGAAGTCCGCAACCAGCACGGCAAAATCTTTGACCGCGCCAAACTTGAACCCGTCCTAATCACCAAACAGAAACGCCCCAGCCACGTCATCCTGTCCGCCGAAGCCTACCAAAAACTAATCGAACACATCCAAACCCTCACCGGAGAAGATCAACCCCCCAATCCAGTGTCAGCAGACAACAAACCCCGTATCCCCGGACTTCTTCAGGGCAAGCTAAGCGACACATTTTTTGAACCCCTACCCGAATCAGAACTACAACAATGGGAAATCGCTATCTAATCGACACCCATATCCTGTTGTGGTGGATTTTCAACGACCCAAAACTAGATCAAACCAGCCAAACCACCATCAAAGATCCGCAAAACCAAATATTAGTTAGCAGTGCATCCGCATGGGAAATCGCCACAAAGTACCGCATCAGCAAACTCCCAGAAGCAAAAGAATTGCTGGAAAACTACCAACAAATTCTGATGCAAGCCCAGTTTCTCGAACTGAGTATTACGACAGCCCACGCCCTGAGAGCTGGATTATTACCCATTGAGCATCGAGACCCCTTCGACCGGATGATCATGGCACAGAGTGAACTCGAACAAATCCCAGTCATCACCCATGACCCTGCCTTCCAAACAGAATTCATCACCATCATCCCCGCCTCCAGACAATGAATGAATCAGAAACCAGAGCCGAACTGATTGCCCTGCCCTTAAAGCAGCAGGCTGGGGAGAGATGAAAGACAGTCGTATCAAGAGAGAAGTTATCGCCCCCGGTCGGTTAGTCGGTTCTGGCAAGCGCAGCCGTTCTAAATATTGTGACTATGTACTGGTCTATAAAAATCAAAAATTAGCTGCCCTCGAAGCAAAAAAACGAGATTTACACCCCACCGAAGAACTCGGACAAGCAAAAGATTACGCAGAACGATTAAAAACCCCCTTTGCCCTCTGCACCAACGGCGAAAAAATCTATCAAGTCGATATGCGAACAGGGGAAGAAAAATATATAGACCAATACCCCAGCCCAGCCGAACTCTGGGGACTGACCTACCCCACCGAAAACCATTGGCGAAACCGATTTTCAGAGATTCCCTTTGAAGACAAAGGCGGCACATGGGAAGCCCGCTACTACCAACACAATGCCATCGAAGCCGTCCTAGCAGCCATTAGCCATGGCGAAAACCGGATGTTGCTGACCCTTGCCACTGGCACTGGCAAAACCTTTATTGCCTTTCAACTCGCATGGAAACTATTCCAGAGCAAATGGAACATCAGCGGTGAACCGACCCACCGACCCCGAATATTATTTCTCGCTGACCGAAATATCCTCGCCAACCAAGCCTTTAACTCTTTCGGAGCCTTCCCAGAAGATGCCCTCGTTCGCATCGAACCCAAAGAAATCAAGAAAAAAGGCAAAGTCCCAAAAAATGGCAGTCTATTTTTCACCATCTTCCAAACCTTTATGAGCGAGAAAAGTGAAGCAGAAACAGCCCACTTTTATGACTATGCTCCCGACTTCTTTGACTTTGTGATCATCGATGAATGTCACCGAGGCGGCGCTAACGACGAAAGCACATGGCGTAAAATCCTCGAATACTTTTCTTCGGCCGTTCAACTAGGCTTAACCGCCACTCCCAAACGAGATCTCAATGGCGACACCTACAAATACTTTGGCGAACCCCTCTACTACCTATTCCCTCAAAGAAGGCATTAACGATGGCTACCTGACTCCCTTCAAAGTCGTGCAGTTCACCACAACCCTCGACGAATACCAATACGACCCTGATGATGATTTGCTCGAAGGCGAGATCGATACAGACAAAGTTTATGAAGAAAAAGACTTTAACCGCATCATCGAGATGGAAGAGCGGGAAAAACAACGAGTACAGCTTTTCATGGAAGCCATTAACCAGAATGAAAAAACCTTAGTTTTCTGCGCCACCCAAGACCATGCCCTAGTGGTACGGGATCTGATTAACCAGATGAAAATCAGCACCGACCCAAACTACTGTGTGAGAGTCACTGCAAACGATGGCAGCATTGGCGAAACAAACCTTAAAACCTTTCAGGACAACGAAAAAACGATTCCCACCATCCTCACCACCTCCAGAAAACTCTCTACCGGGGTAGATGCTCGCAACGTCCGAAATATTGTGCTGATGCGTCCCATTAAATCGATGATCGAATTTAAACAAATCATCGGTCGCGGTACAAGACTTTTCGATAACAAAGACTATTTCACCATTTACGATTTCGTGAAAGCCTACGAACATTTTCAAGATGAGGAATGGGACGGCGAACCCCAAGAACCCGTAGTTGTTGACCCAAAATCTGGCAATGGATCAGATCGAGCAAAAGACAGGCCTGATAATCCTTATACAGTTGAACCCAAAGGAACAAACCGTAAAGTCAAAATCAAATTAGCTGACGGGAAAGAACGAGAACTCGAACAGACCCAAACCACCACTTTTTGGAGTGCAGACGGTAAACCCATTTCTGCTGAAGAATTTATCAAAAAACTGTTTGGTGATATTCCCGACCTATTCCAAGATGAAACCGAATTACGCACCCTTTGGAGCCGTCCTGATACCCGTAAATCGTTACTCACCGGACTCACAGAAAAAGGCTATGGCGATGCAGAACTGAAGGTGATCGCCCGGATTATCAATGCCGAAAAAAGCGATATCTATGACGTGCTCACCTACATTGCCTATGCAGCCAAACCGATCACCAGAGAAGATCGGGTTATCAAGCATAAGGATTTGATTTTTTGGCGTTGGTGAATTGAGGTATGAATCTATGAGGGTCGAGGGATAGGAACATCCCAGAACTTGAGATAGTGAATCAGCAATCGAATCGAATGCTCTAACATTTCCACAGACTTTGAATAACATAAGGTCTTTCGATGGAGTCGAGCGAGATAATGCCGCAATCGAGTGTTCTCTCCTTCGACGCGAGTCATATAGGTCTTACTGACAATCTGGTCCCCATCGGGTACAAAGATGGGATAAACTTTCCAGCCATCTGTGACGTAAAAGAAGCATCTCCAGAGACTAACGATTGCCCATAGTGGCTTGAATGTCTCTGCACTTCTGTCACCAATAGTCCAAGCAAGAATACCTGGTTGAAAGTGGTCTACGGCAGTCCAGAGCCAGACCTTATTTTTTTAGCACCGACGAATGTTTGAAGTTCATCGAGTTCGCCAACCTGAGGCACCTGCTCAGGTGCATAAGCATCAGGTAGCAATTCAGCGACTTCTTTGACCCAAGTGATTACGGTAGTGTGGTGCACTCCTTTCACCCGTTCAATGGCTCGAAAGCCCATACCGTTGGCATACATTTTGAGGCCTTCACGTTTGAAGGACTTTGAGTAGCCGAGCTGGCTGTAGCGGTCGATAAACTGACGACCGCAATCTACACAGATGTGATTCTGTTTGCCTTTTTTCTTTCCGTTCTTACGGATATGAGCAGATTGGCATTCTGGACATTCCATTGGGTCTGCATCCTCAAATTCATACTCCTATTCTGCAACGCCCTTATCCGAACTCACGTTATTTATGTGACTGTTATGGAGATTGCACAGGCATTAGTTTCATTGATGCCACCAGTATCAAAGTTTGTCACAATCGCCGTATTGTCCGACATCGAGTCTTTAACGGTCATGCCGCTAGAGGGAAAACCTCTATTGGGTGGTTCTTTGGCTTCAAACTCCATCTGGTCATTAATGATCGGGGAGAATTACTTCATGTACAAATCACTCCTGGCAATATTGATGACAGAAAGCCTGTCGTCGAACTGTTACGGAATTTATTCAGCAAAGTCTTTGGAGATAAGGGCTATGTGTCCCAAGCTCTGGCACAACATCTCAAAGAAGAACATGATGTGATGTTAATTGCTAAGCCTCGCCGCAATATGAAGAATCGCTTGATGCTCTGGCAAGATACATTCATCGCTCATAAACGAGCTTTGATTGAAACAGTGATTGACCAACTGAAGAACATTTCTCAGATTGAGCATTCTCGCCATCGTAGTCCAGCGAACTTCTGCGTCAATTTGCTCTGTGGCTTGATTGCCTCTTGTCATCAGCCTAAGATACCTTCTCTCCAACTCAATTAGAGTCTCTTTTCCTTATCCAGAACTCACGTCAGGTTAGATAATTAAATCTATTGCTAGGCGATCGCCCCTTGAATATCTCAATCGACTCAAACTTTTGTGAGGTTATGCAGCGAAATCAGAATCCAGAACACTCTGCTGAGTCATTCTTTTTACGAGATGCAGCGCCAAACATGCCGAGAATGGCAGGGAGAATCATGGCAGGAGTCGGCACCTCATTCGGATGATCTGAAAAAGATTCGTAATGGCCAGCAAGCATATCGTTATTACATTCCATCGCGAGATGATACAGGGCTTTCCCTGTTGGGAGTAATCCTTTATCAAAGGTAAATGCGATCAGCTCTGAGCCAGCATTCCCAAAAAAGTCAAAATCTAGTCCCAAGCTATTCACATTGGAGATAAATTCGATATCGCCAATTTTCGTCCCTAAACTAATTGATGTAGGTGTAGCTTGATCTAAATCGAAATAGGAATCGTCATAGACCAGATCCCCAATTTTCGGTGTAACTCCATTCCCTAAGACACTGTCGTTATATTCCTGCAAAGAATTCCAACCAGAATTAATGTCTGACACGGATGTTGCTGTCACGTTGCTATAAATACCGAGCTCAGAAACACCGGAATCATTATTCGCAGCAAAATGAATGCCAAATAATTCGCCGTTCGTTTCATCTAAACTTTTGCCAGTGAAATTCAACAGAATGTCAGCAAAATGAACTTTGCCATCTTCTGCCGAAAGGGAATCAACACCATTTTCTAAATTGACATTGGAGCTAATGGCCACGGTAACGGTGTCATCAACCACTCTATAGGCGGTGCCAAAAATTTCATAGAGTCCATTTCCATTGGCGTCGAATGGTGTGGAGTCGTTATAGGTATCAATCGAATAATTCCAGCCATTATGCACAACAAATGCATCGGCTGGTCTTTCCACGGCAAAGCCTCCAGTGATCGCCCCAACGGTCATCAAGCCCAATCCCAATCCTTTTCGGAGTTTCATATCTACCCAATCCTTAAGCTCTAACTACATGTTTCTGTAGTAGATGCAGTCGAGTTATCCAAAGCGACACTTTATCCAAAGCGACACTCGATTCGTCAACACCTTAACATCAGTTTTTTGAGATTGTGCTGGATTATTAAGAGACAAGAAAATAGGCGATCGCCGGTCAAGACAACAAAGTATCTATGAGGCGATCGCCTAACGCAATCAAGGATATTTTAAGAAAAGACAGATTATGAGGAGAATGCAATGCTATGCGAGTTCATCTTCCGCATCTTTCTTGCGGGATGCAGCGCCAAACATACCAAGAATCGTCGGCAGAATTACAGCAGGAGTCGGAACAGCTTCTCCTTCAAAAGCACCACCAATCACATCGTTATTACACTCAAATCCAAGGTGATATAGACCTTTGCCTCTGGGGAAGAAGCCTGACTCAAACGTAAAGGCGATCGTATGAACACCTTCTTTTCTTGATGGATGGAAATAACCGAAATCTAAACCTAAACTTGCGACTTCTTCAACATCGAGCATGTCAATATCGCCCACTTTTGTACCAGAAGCAATAGAGTTTAGAGGCTGAGCCAATTCGCCACCAAAATATGCATCGTCATTCTTGAAGATCGAGCCATCGCCAATGCTAGCGGTAACACCTTTATTACTTAGTTTTTTATTATATTTTTTGAGATTCTTCTGATGATAATTGCCAGCTGCCATTTGAGCCGTTACGTCGCTATACACGCCAACAGGAACGAGAGAGTCACTATTTGGTGCAAAACGAATACCGAAGAGATCTGCATTTTCACTGGCTGTTTGTAGGTCATCACCAGAGAAATTAAAAATGAGATCACCAAAATCTAATCTTCCATCATCTGAAGCACCGTTTGAGCGCCCATCTTCTAGATCCATATTGGAGTTAATAGCGATTGTTGTAATGCCATTAGCAACTTTATAGGCCATGCCATAGATTTCATAGCCACTATTACCATGGCGATTAAAGCCTAAGCCATCATTGAAAGTATCTATTTCATAATTCCAGCCATCTTTAACAACGAAGGCATCCGCTGGTTTCACATCAGCAAGAAAACTACCGGCGATCGCCCCAGTAACAACTAAACCCAAACCCAATACTTTTTTGACGTTCATCTTTTTACCCAATCTCAAGAATTTATCTATGTTTTCTCTGAAGTCGATACAGCCTAAATCTTTCCCAGATGAGAACACTATAAGGAAACCCTAAGGATACTCACATCCGTATTTAAACGGAGGTTTTCAGAGATTCATGGAAGCTTTAAAGGACAAAAATAAGACCTCTCTTTTTTCAGATCAGACTTTATAAAATATCCGTTTTAATACGGTGATAAATTCTTTTTCTTATCCTTATTTTCTATATCCACATAAGTGTTTCCTTTTGCATTTCTCTGTAAGAATCAAATGGTCAACAAAGCAGATCGAGCAAAATGGCGATCGCCACATAGATAAATAAAGAAAAAGCGACCCCAGAAGTTTTTCACTCGATGCAATACGAGGAAAATAACTTTTGGGGTCGTTAGAGAGTTCATTGGCGATCGCCCAACGCCATCAAAACTCTCTTATATAAAAGTCAATTGATAAAGAAGACTCAAAGTTAAGCGAGTTGCTCATCGTCAGAGTTTTTCTTGCGGGATGCAGCGCCAAACATACCAAGAATGGCGGGGAGAATAGCAGCAGGTGTTGGAACAGCTTCTCCTTCAAACTCTCCTCCAATCACATCGTTATTGCACTCAAACCCTAGATGGTAAAGAGCGGATCCTGCAGGTAGCAAACCATAGTCAAAGCTAAAGGCAATTGTTTGATTCCCTTGCTTAGCGCCATGGAAATAGCCGAAATCCAGACCCAAACTGGCAATCTCTTCGGGGGAGAGCATCTCAATATCACCAATTTTATTGCCAGAAGCAATAGAGTTTAATGGCTGACCAGATGCCCCACCAAAGTAATCATCGATGTTGTTAAAGACACTGCCATCACCAATACTGGGGTTAATGTCGTACGGTGCTAAAACATCGTTATATGCTTGTAGGCTATCCCACTGAAAATTTCCCGGTGCTAACTGAGCCGTAACATCCTCATAGACACCAATCTCCGCAACACCAGAATCACTGTTGGGAGCAAATCGAATACCGAACAAGTCAGCATTTGCACTTGCTGTCTGTAGATCATCTCCACTGAAATTGATCAGCAGATCACCAAAATCAAGTCTGCCATCTTCTGAGCCGCTTGATGCGTATCCATCTTCTAGAACCATATTGGAGTTTATGGCAATTGTGGCAATACCATTGGAGACTTTGTAAGCCATACCATAAAGTTCATAAGCACTACTACCATCAGTTCTTACTGGAGTCGCATCATTGTAAACATCGATTTCATAATTCCAGCCATCTTTGATTACAAATGCTTCTGCTGGTTTCACTACGATTAAACTACTGGCGATCGCCCCTGTGGCAACTAAACCTAAACCTAATAATTTTTTGATACTCATTTTTTACCTAATCCTAAGACCAAATTCAGTTCATTCTTTGAGGTCGATACAGCCTGAAAATCTCGAAGACAACAACACTATAAGGAAGTTCTCAGGATACTCACATCCGTAATTAAACTGATATTTTCGAAGGTTTACTAAAGCTTTAAATAGATAAAATACAGACATTCTTTTGTCGTTCTAGACTTAACAAACTATTCGTTTAAATACGGAGAGAAGTCTATTTTTTGTACTCAATCTCTTTTTGCCACTTAAGTGATCACAGTAATCTTTGAGTTCAATGAAAAACAAATTAGTAAAACATTGAAATAAAGCAATCTCTTTCTCTTAGGATTCACATATATAGAAAGATTATTCGATGAGTGTTGCATTAATGCCATGACAAGAGATGTGAGTCACCCAGAGATCTAAATCGGCATCATTAAGTTCTGCGGCGACTGCTGTTTTGAGATTATTGGCTTCTGTGACGGAATTACAGAGAGCAAACACACTAGGGCCAGAGCCAGACATCATTGTGCCGATCGCTCCATGTTTTGCGAAACAATCGCGTAATTTTTTGACCTGGGGAAATTCGGGCAAGACAACTTTTTCGAGGTCATTGTAGAGTTCAGCGGCGATCGCCTCGATATTTTTCTGTTGAATCGCCTGAATTAGTCCGCCGGAATGGATTTGCTTCATGCGTGCCTGCCAACTGTCGTCGTCGGGTAGATAGCCTTCTTCAAATTGCTTGCGGTAGGTTTGGTAAGCCCATGGAGTTGAAACGGCAATATTGCTATATTTCGCGAGCACAACTGGAATGCCGTCTAAATCAGGCAACGGGTCGAGAATTTCACCACGCCCCGTGGCGATCGCCGTGCCTCCACCAATACAAAACGGCACATCAGATCCCAGTTCAGCAGCCAATTCTTGTAAATCAGGCTGGGTCAATCCCAATTGCCAGAGCAAATTCAATCCGACCAATACCGCTGCACCGTTCCCCGATCCTCCGGCTAAACCTGCCGCTACTGGAATATTTTTTTCGATAGTGATATCGACGCCACCAAACTTGTCATAGGCCTTCGGAAAACGACTCATCATCAGTTGAGCAGCACGATAGGCGATATTACTTTCATTGAGGGGCACTTGGGGATGTTGGCAATATAAATTGATGCCGCTACCACGCTGGGATTTGACTTCAATGCGATCACGGAGACCAATTGTCTGCATTACCATCACGAGCTCATGGAAGCCGTCCGGGCGATCGCCCAAGATTTCGAGATAGAGATTAATTTTCGCGGGGGCAGTCAAAATGTAACCGGACATCGCACATCACCAAGCAGTAAACCGCCCACCATTATCCGTTTTCGTCCCTCTTTTGGGAAATCACAATTATTCGGTAGTTACTGCCAATCCCCTTGGAAAATAAACGCTGCCCAATAAAACGGATGTTGCCATTCCGTTTCGGTGCGCATCTCCCGTTGGGTTTGTTGGAGAGCCGCCGCCGGGGCAAGATTTTCTTTGAGTAATAGACGATAAAAACGCGTCATAAATTCGGCAGTAGCAGCATCATCCACCTGCCACAAACTCACAATCAAACGAGGTACACCCGCATACATAAAGCCACGACTCAGGCCGACCAAACCTTCTCCTTTGACTTGATCGCCTAATCCCGTTTGGCAAGCACTCAGTACCACTAAGCTGGCATTCAGTTTGAGATTAAAGACATCATTCAGCCGCAAAAAACCATTTTGGGGATTTTCATTTTGGTCAACTAGCGAAAAGACAATACCGGATAATTCGGGCTCCACAGTATTCAAAAAGCCGTGGGTCGCAATGTGAATTAAGTCATAATCCTCCAGACGATCGCCTGTCATCAGATCTCGATTCGCATCAAAATCAAAGGCTTGTAAGGTATCTCCAGACTGTTGGGCGAGCAAATTTAAAATACTTTGGGCTTCGGTGCGTGTACCGAGCAATCGATCCCAATTCACATCATCAAAGCCCTTTGCAGACCGTTTTAGGGCAAGGGAATCGAGGGTCTGACCAGAGGCAAATGTTGGATCTGGATCAGAAGTTGGATTGTCACAAATTGGTGCTCCACCATCCAGGCGACAATCTTGGTTATTAAATACCGGATCCGCAATCATCGCGAGGGAAGCATCTGATTGAATCGGTGTATTTTCATTCACCCGCAAACTTTCCAGCGCAGACACGGAAGGTACATTGACGATTTCGTGGCGATCGCCAAGGGGATTATATTCCTGACCACTGAGACTGAGCACACTGAAGGGAATAAAGTGCAAATCTTCGTCCGCGACAATTACCAATCGTTTTTTATCCAGCTCATCAAGGGCAGGAGCAAGCACCAATTCACTGAGGGTTTGGATCGCATTCAGGCGTTGTTGCGTACGAACACGTTCTAGGTGGGGCGGGAGATTGAGGCGAATGCTCGTAATATTTTGGCGCACCTGCTCAATCGCAGTTTGCAAGGTACCGAGATTAGCAAGCTCATAGCTGACAAAATCATCTTTACTAATCGCCCACAGGTAACTCTTGTTACGGTGGAGCGAATATTGAAACAGCACCGTATCATCATCCAGAATATTTTGCTGTAACTCTTCTACTGAAAGAGGTTCCGGGTATTTGAGATTGGCATATTTCGGACTAGCAAGTCGAATCTCAGTCTGGAGGTCTTTATAAATACTCGTGGTGATCGCCAAATTCTCATCTGCTTCTTTTTTCTCTGTGGATGTGCTCTTCGGATCATTCAAGATGGAGACTCGCGCTTTCTCCACCAAATCTAGCGTCGCCAATAACTCTTTCTCTTGTGCCAGCAAATCTGGGTCTACCCCCTCCCGAATATCAGCATTCGCTTCGGTCAGCAGATCGAGGAGGGTACGGGCACGGGATTGTTCACTCGCCAAAAACGCTTTCTGCGCATAGCCTTGGTTCGGATTTTTGGCTTCCTGCTCCATCAGCAGCTCAATATACAGCTCGTAATAAAATTGAACCGTTGCAAAGTATGACTGCCGCAGCTCGGGACTAGCCACTTTCACCCTTAAATCTTCGACGATTTCAATGGCCGATTCAATGGCGGTGACAGCTATTTCCGTGTTGTTCTGCTGTCGTTCAAAATAGGCAATATTGTAAAACTGCAACGCTTGCCCAGGGCGATCGCCCATCGCTTGGGACAGAGTTAAAGATTCTTGAAAATAATCAATTGCCTTAGCCAACTCATCCTGTTCTGCATAGAGACGACCGAGACGATTTAAAACACTGGCTTCTCCGGGACGGTTACCTGTGTCCTGCGTAATGGGAAGCGCCTGCTCGTAATATTCCAGCGCCCGCTCTGGCCGACCAACGTCAAGAAAAATCAGTCCGATATCACTCAGCGTCGTGGCCTCTCCAAAGCGATCGCCAATTGCTTGCAAGAGCGGTAGCGCTTCGAGGAGATACTCCACAGCTTTTTCGTATTCACCACGATTACGATAAATGCCACCAATATTACCGAGGGTACGCGCTTCCCCTAAACGCTCACCAGCTTCACGAGATAAGACAACAGAAGCCTCATAGTATTCCAGGGCAAGGTCTTCCTCACCCAGATCATCGTAGACAGTACCGAGATTATTAAGCGCAGTCGCTTCTCCGTTACGGTCATTAATTTCGCTATAAATCGCTAATGCTAGAGCATGATGATCTAGAGCTTTTTGGCGATCTCCCAACACGTCATAAATTGCCCCAACGCTGCTAAGGGTACGTGCTTCGCCGCTACGATTACCCACTTCCCGCAGAATAGGCAGCGATTCTTCGTAATATTCGAGGGCAATTTCTAGTTCTCCCAAAGCATGGTGCACAGCACCAATATTATTTAAGGCTGTCCCCTCCCATTGGCGATCGCCGATTTCTCGCATCAACGTTAAGGCTGTCGTATAAAACTCCAATGCTTTTTGCTTGTCGCCAGTACTGGAATATAAATGACCAATATTATTTAAAGCTGCGGCCTCACCAGGCGGATTTTCTGCTTCCTGATGCAAAGCCAGAGATGCTTCGTATCGCTCCAATGCAACATCCTTTTCGCCGAGTAAATCTGAGACGAGACCCAGTTTATTAAGCGTACTGGCTTGCCACGCCACATTTTTCACCTGCTGGAAGAGTTCTAAGGCCGTCAGCCATTTCTCCTCAGCCTGCCGTAAGGAACTTTCCGATCCTTCCTCATATAAAGCAAGCGCCTCTGTAGACAACTTTTCTGCGTCTAAATAGGCAGTTTCAACATCAGACGCATCTCGAACAGTTAAATAGTAAACACCCAACTGATTTGGGTCATGGCTAGAGGGAACGATGTTAATCTTGCCGCCATTTGGATTGTCCAGGATCAAACCAGAGTGAGTGTCTTGATAGTTGTCATTTTCAGCAAGCTTATTCCACTCCTCATCAAACACATAGAGATAGCTATCAAAATCATCACTTCCCAAAAGAATGACTAAATTTTGATCTGGGACAGTATCCACTGCATACGCATCAAGATAATGACCACTATCTAACTGTTCATCATCGGCCGTGAGTTCACCCTGCTCATTAAGAAGATAATCACGTTCTGTTTCTGCAAGGCTTGGAGCAGCAATCCATAATCCACCAGCAAAACTTAGGATGGCACAGGATTTTAAGACGGCAGCGAAAACTGAAGGGCGCATCAACATAGCTAGCGTAAAACTCGGACTATCTCCGATCCTAAAAACGTTTGGGAGAGCAGCGATTAACTCTGTACGAAAATTTATGTCTATCCTTTATCGTTGTTCTAAGGATAACGCTAGGAATCAGTGATATTGATGCAGCAACAACCAGAGACTGAAAAGTTTGATGTGTGGGAATACAAACCATGGTGGTGCCAGCCTTGGTCAATTTTGCTCACGGGTAATGGGGCGATCGCCGGAAGTTGGTTACTCTTCCATCGCTATTGGCTAACAAGCATTGTTGCCATTCCATTGGGGGCATGGATGATATTTTTCATTCTGGTTTATCCCAAAATGATGGCGGAGATGAGCATTAATGAGCCCACTTCACACTAGGGAGGTTCACCATTAATGCAGATCGCGCAATATCAATATCAAGATTTCATATGACCCGAAATCACAAATTGCTATATTGAAGGGGATACGCTCCCAAACACTCTTGAAGTTTTAAAAAGTCAAGGATTTACCGCAATAAACAGTGGAAATGTAAATCCAATGATTAAAATGATATGAGTAAGCTGAATCACCTTTGTGACTCAGTAGATATTAAAAACGTTGCACTAAATTCAGTTTAGAGATAAAGCATCATGGGATTTTTAGATCGTCTTGGTCGTGTTGTTAAAGCGAACCTCAATGATATGGTCAGCAAGGCTGAAGACCCTGAGAAGGTTCTCGAGCAAGCCGTGCAAGACATGGGCGAAAATTTGGTGCAATTGCGCCAGTCCGTTGCCCGGGCGATCGCCGCACAGAAAAAGACAGAACAGCAATACAACAAAAATCAAATTGAAGCGACCAATTGGCAAAAGCGTGCTGAACTGGCAATCGGAAAAGGTGATGAAGCCCTTGCCCGTGAAGCCCTAGTTCGTAAAAAGACCTTTGCCGACACTGCCGCAACCCTCCAACAGCAATTAGCTCAGCAGACTCAGCAGGTTGACACCCTTAAGGAAAACCTTATTGCCCTCGAAAGCAAAATCCAAGAGGCAAAAACAAAGAAAGATATGCTTAAGGCTCGGGCCAATGCAGCTAAGGCCAATGCCCAACTCCAAAACACCATGAACAACATCGACACCAGCAGTGCGATGGGTGCTTTCGAGCGAATGGAAGACAAGATTATGGAGCTAGAAGCCCAGTCCGAATCTATTAATGTTCTTGGGAGTTCCAACCTAGAGCAACAGTTTGCAGCCTTAGAAGCATCAAGTTCTGTGGATGATGAACTGGCAATGCTAAAAGCAGCTCAGAATCCAACCCCTGCCCTTACTGGCACAGAAACAGCCGATACGCCCAGTGAACCACAGGATTCTACTGCTGCTGAAGCAGACTTTTCTGAGGTTGATGCGGAGCTAGAAGCACTCAGAGCTCAGATGAAAAATATTTAAAAATATCACCGTAAAACAGAAGACGAATCAAACAAACTTTGGCTTTAAGCGTTTAGGTTTAATGCCTATTAGATTTTGTCAAAATCATGTGGGGTGGAGGTCATCATTTAGTGCCTTACCTCACTTTTTTATATCTTGGATGCGCCACTGTATTGCTCTTCATAAAGCCCCTGTGTCAGCGATCACCGAAAACTGTTAACGTAGAAAATCGTTCGTTTTTATCGTACTAAGCAAAGGAGTTCACCGCTCGTGAGTGGCAGCGTTTTAGAAATCACCGATTCTCAGTTTGATCAGGAAGTCCTTGCTAGTGATCAAGATATTTTGGTCTATTTTTGGGCAAACTGGTGTGGTCCCTGTCGTCTGGTGTCCCCTTCTGTCAGCTGGGCGGCTCAAGAATATGGCGATCGCCTCAAGGTTGTGAAGCTAGAGATCGACCCGAATCCTGATGCTGTTGCGAAATGCCAAGTAGAAGGTGTCCCAGCACTACGTTTTTTTAAGGCAAAAGAAATCGTCGCGAGCCACGAAGGCGCGATTACGAAACAAGGGTTACAGACATTTGTCGAAGCACAACTTTAATTTCTTATTGATTTTATGTACTTTTCTCGGCGATTAGAGCAGCTCTCAGCCAATGTCTTTGCAGATATGGACAAGGCAAAGGCTGCTGCAGTCGCTACTGGTCAATCTTTAATTGATCTATCCCTTGGTTCCTCGGATTTACCGGCTTCTCCAATTGCCATCGACGCAATCCACAAAGCACTCGATGATCCGAGTACCCATGGCTATGTCCTCCACCGTAATACCCAAGCCTTTCGCGAGGCGATCGCCACCTGGTATACCGAGCGTTATGGCATTGTAGTTGATGCAGCAACAGAAGTTTTACCATTGATTGGCTCCCAAGAAGGCACGGCCCATTTGCCATTAGTGCTAATGGATGAAGATGATGTGGCACTGCTACCCGATCCTGGTTATCCGTCCTATACAGGTGGTGTGGCCTTAGCAAATGGAAAAATCCACTATTTACCATTAACAGCAGAAAACCAGTTTTTACCCAATTTTGATGCGATTCCTTCGGACATTTTGCCCCGCACACGCTTAATGATCCTCAGTTATCCCCACAACCCAACCACTGGAATTGCAACCTTAGATTTTTTCACAAAAGCCGTTGCCTTTTGCCAAGAGAACGATATTGTCCTAGTACATGATTTCCCTTACAACGATATGTATTTTGGGGAGGTAGAACCCCCTTCCGCGCTCCAGGCTGACCCACAAAAATCCTGCTCAATTGAATTTTTCACTTTCTCGAAATCCTTTAATATGGGCGGTTTTCGCATTGCTTTCGCTGTTGGAAATGCCGAGATTATTCAGGGTTTACGTCGATTAAAAGCGGTGGTTGATTTTAATCAATATGCAGGCACTCTCTCTGGGGCGATCGCCGCGTTACAACAAGACAAAGACACAATCACCAAAAATGTCACCGTCTACAAAGCCCGCCGAGATGCCTTGGTAGATGCTCTAAATAAAGTGGGTTGGGATGTCCCAAAACCAGACGCAACATTATATGTTTGGGCAAAGCTACCTGAGAGTTGGGAAGGAACCAGCATCGAATTTTGTACCGAGTTAGTCGCTAAAACAGGAGTGGCCCTCTCCCCTGGTTCTGGGTTTGGCAAGATGGGCGAAGGTTATGTGCGGTTTGCCTTGGTGCAGGAGCCAGAAATCCTGCGAAATGTGGTGCAAAAAATCGATACCTTTTTAACGGTTTAACCAAACATCATGATGACAATGACACAGGTTTGGGGTTGTCTGATTCTTCTAATCGCAGCGCCATGCTTAGGGGCATTTGTCGTTTTTCCGCAAGGGGGCGATCGCCGTCCGACTCGATTTAACGAGCGTGCGCAATTTATCACTGAATTAGCCCTTGGAATGGGAATTATCATTCTGACACGGCAATTTTTCGCGATGACCTCGGCTTGGGAGCTTTTAGGATTATTGGCATTGGTGATGGGTCGTTACTGGCGGTGGCAGGAAACAGCAATGGTAGCGGTGCTCGGCGGATTATTGCTCCATGATTACCAAATCACTTTGCTGGTGGGATTTATTGGATTGGTGGGATTGACGTTCTTCCGACAAATCCGCCGAGGTATTTGGGAAATGATCACTCTCATTAGTTTGGCTCTGGTGATTCGCCACGGTGATCAGTCTGGGTATATTGTGGCGGCGATCGCCCTGAGTGGCACTTTGGCTTGGATTAGTAGCGTTGCACCGAATAATCGTGAAGTTTGGAGCTTTTTTAAACCAGAGGCAAAATTTGCCACATTAGATCAACCCCTCAATCGCAGTCAGGTCGGAGAAACGGCGGCAACTCTCAGCCAACTGAAACAGCGGGGTTATTCGGTACTTCCCGGTTGGCTCTTAGGGGCAGGGGATGATTTATTTGTTTTACTGCAATTTCTCAAGCCCGATGAAGATCGCCCGTTCATGGTGCGATTATCTAGCGAAAAACCGAGCCAACGGTTTCAAATTCCCATCGAGCAACTTGCCAGCGCCAAAGCCTTAGAGTCAGCTATTTTAAGTACTTTTTCCCGTGAAGAACTCGGCCAGCAAAGCATTTTAATTCAAGTGCAACCCCAAGTCATTTGGTCGGGAATTACCTACAGCCGTGCTCCTCTCGGTTATCGCCACAGCCAAGAACCATTAACGGAAGTATTGGCAGATATGATTACGCCACTCATCGTCGGCGATCGCACACCCTTGCAGTATTACGGTTTAGAGGAACCAACCTTACAGGAAAAGATTTCACCTGCCCGCTTGCCGCCACTAACTTTAATGCAGGAGGCGGCAAAATTAAGTCGCTGCCTTGAGGAAGAATTTATCGCACCGCTGTCGATGGAATGGTGCTTCGATGGCAAACAAATCTGGATTTTAGGGGTACGTCCAATCCAGAGTCTCAAACAGCATTGGACGAGGGACTATCTACAAACCGTTGTGCCGCATCCACTCCAGCCTTTAAGCGCATCTCTGTTTAAACACACAGCAGAACAGGCGATCGCCGAGATTTTCCAAACGTTTACTGTTACGCCTCAACCCAAACCAAGCATTTCTCAAAGAAGTCTTCCCGCAGCACCACCAGATTTCGTCACTCATTACCGGGGCTATAGCTATTACAACCGAACTGTGGGCGATCGCTTGCTCCAAGAGCTGGATTTAGATTGGGAGACATTTCCCAAGATCACCAACGCACGCTTCCGCACAGTTTTAACGCACCCACGCTTGTTTTATCGATATCTCCGCTGGGATCAAGATTGGGCAAAAACTGTAGCACAAGATATCCAACGGCAGGTTGCCCCAACTTTAAAAACGATTCGCTTTTCCCGTAATGCGACAGAGAACCTCAGTCTCACAGAACTTAATCAACATATAGAGCAATTACAAGCGTTAACTGGTTGCTTGCTTGCCCATTATGTTCGAGGCCATATTATTCTGCGTACCCGGCGATCGCTCCTCAAAGTGAAGCAACCATCCGCTGAGCCTCCAGAAGCTCAACAGGCACTCTTGCGCATTGCGAGGGATATTCAAAATTTATTGCCCCAAGGAGAAACCCAAACCGCCAGTCGAGCAGAATTATTTGCCCAACTCGCCGATCAACCAGATGGCAAAAATATTTTTCAGCAAATCGAGCAGTGGCTGACAGAATATGGGCATCGAGGAGATTATCCTTGGGAACTTGCCCAGAAACGTTGGCAGGAAGACGCTGGAGGGATTCGTAAGCGGATTACAAAGCTACTCAATAATCAAACATCGTCTGCATCACCATCGCCATCTTTTGGCAAACAATCTTGGCGACAAGAGTCCCTCAGCCGTACAGAAAAACGATTAAAGACCATTGAAGACTTTATTTACCATTGCCTTGCGCAACTCCGATGGTCACTGTTGGCGATCGCCGATCATTGGGTAGCAGCGGAGAAACTAGACTGTGCTGCCGATATTTTCTGGCTCCGTTTAGCAGAAATCAATCAGCTCAGCACCTCCACAGACAGCGCAACATTAAGGCTACAAATTCAATACCGTCGGATGCTACAGGCAAAAACAAAGGATAAAGAAGAACAGTCACCACCGCCACCAATTCTTGTTTATGGGCAACCTAAAAGACCAGAGGCGATCGCCGATCGATGTTTAAAGATGTCGGGAATATTAAAGGGACAAAGCGTTGGTACAGGCTCAATCATTGCTAAAGCAAAACGCTGCTCTCGTTGGCAACAGCCTCCCAGAATCAGCAACAATGATATTTTAATTGTCCCTTATCTCCACGAAAGGCTTTTCCCTTATCTCCCTGAACTTAAAGGCGTTATTACGACTCAAGGTAGCTTATTTTCCCAAGGGGCAAGGTTAGCCCGCGAGCAAAACTTACCCATGATCGTAAATGTGCCCAATGCCCTAGAGGTGATCCAAACAGGTCAATGGCTACGACTAGACGGCCATTCTGGTCAGGTGGAACTTTTACCGAGTGATTGTCTCTTTATCAATAACGGCTAGGTTTCGCTAGCGGGTACAATCTCATCAATCTTTGTTTTTCTTTTCATGCAGCAATCCCCTATCCTTCAGCGTTGGTTTCGCACCACTGAAAAATCTCCTCGTCTCCTTCATGTTTTGACCGCGATCACCCTCTGTTTTGTGGGGGGATTAGCATTTCTATGGCGATTGGGCAGTGTGGGTTTGGTGGACGAAACGGAGCCGATGTTTGCGGAGGCAGCTCGTCAAATGCTGGTCACAGGGGACTGGATTACGCCCTATTACAACGACGTCACTCGCTTTGACAAACCACCTTTGGTCTACTGGCTAATGGCGATCGCCTACAAAATTGTGGGAGTGAATGCTTGGGGGGCGAGATTACCTTCTGCTCTCGCGGCGATCGCTCTAATGGCGATGATATTTTTGGTGCTGTATAAATATGGTTTTCCGACGGCAGCAACGGCCGCACAACCCGACGAATCGAAGACCAAACAAAAACTCTGGTTAGGAGCATTACTGGGAAGTAGCCTAATCGCCCTAAATCTCCAAACTATTGTCTGGGCAAGAACTGGGGTTTCTGATATGCTCCTCAACGGCTGTATGGGTAGCGGCTTAGTCTGTTTTTTTTGTGGCTATGGCAGTGGCGGTCGTCCCCTGAATCGGTGGCTTCCCAATATTTGGTACATTGCGGCTTATGCATGTTTAGGGTTAGCTGTCCTCACCAAAGGGCCTGTAGGTTTGGCTCTACCGGGACTAACCATCATATTTTTTTTGCTGTATCTCGGTCGCTTTTGGTCAGTTTTTCTTGAAGCAAAGCCTTGGATTGGAGCCATCATTTTTTCTGTAATCACAGTGCCTTGGTATGTGTTGGTCATTCTCCGCAATGGTCAAACCTACCTCGATACATTTTTTGGCTACCACAATTACGATCGGTTTACGGGTGTGGTAAATGGCCATGCAGCGCCACTATATTTCTACATCCCTGTGGTTTTAATTGGGTTTATCCCTTGGTCGCTTTATCTACCTGCGGCGATCGCCCGTCTCAAACTCCACAAAATCGGTGATTGGCGACAGCAACCCCGCCATGCTCATCTCGGCCTTTTCGCGATGGCGTGGTTTAGCACCATCTTCATCTTCTTCACCATTGCCGTCACCAAACTCCCCAGCTATACAATCCCTCTATTGCCAGCAGGAGCAATTTTAGTCGCCCTACTTTGGAGCCAGATGCTCCTAGAACCGGAACAAAAAAGTCAATGGTTCTGGTGGAGTGGCGCGGTTAACGTCTTGTTTTTAGGCTTCTTAGCAGGCTTTATGATTTATAGCCCTCAAGTTATTGGCTTCGATCCAGCAGCTCCCAATCTAGACAGCAGTTTTCGGGAATCGATCTTACCGATTGCAGGCGCTCTCATCTGGGCGATCGCCACAATTACAGCAGGGGTAAGTCTCTACCGTTCTCGTCTTGGTCTTCTAGTCAGCAATATTTGCGCCATGGTTTTATTCATCACCTGTGTTTTACTACCCATGGGGACACTGCTCGATCAAGCTCGCCAAGCCGGACTCCGGGAAATCGCCAAAACAATCACTGAAGTCAGGCAGCCGGAGGAGAAAGTGGTTATGATTGGGTTTGAAAAGCCAAGCCTAGTCTTTTATACAGGGCAGCACATCGATTTTTTTGATAAACCATCAGAAGCAATTCGGTTCATCCAACAGAGTGGAGCATCAGATCAAGAAGAGACTATTTTAATCATTAGCCGAAATAAATATCTAACAAACTTACCATTCACCATTCTAAATTCTGAGATAATTCAGGAAAAATCCCCTTATAAGCTGATGCGTATCCCTCAGAAAATCTTTTAATATATGGTTTCTTTGCTGATTAATTGTTGTTCCAAACACTAGACTAATCATAATCAAAACAAGAAACTCAAGATTTTCTTTATAATCATCCGAAAACTAAGCTCTTACAAAGTACTGTTCTCTACCTAATCGTCAATCATCCTCTGTATAATCCTTTGTCTAAACTTGTTATCCATACAATTGGTTTAAGTGAAACTTTGAAGGAACAATTTTCTTCATCGCTGATTGATGATCGGTACATGGTGGATCACCATGAGAATAGTCGAGAAGCTTACGACATTATCGTTGAAAAGAAAGAGAATATTGATTGCCTCATTATCCAGTATGACTCTGAGCTAGATCACACCCCAAATCAACTTTCAGAGTTGAGAATTTTGCTGCCAAGCCTAATATTTTTTACGCAATCACACCAAGCGATAGAACAGAAAGAAAAGGGCAAATTTCTCTATCACAGTGCAGAACAATATATCTCGTTTGAGAATCTTCGGTCATTGACATCGTCTATCGATCAGGCGATCGCCCAATTCCTGAACTTAGCCCCAAGCTGCGCTCTGTCCGATAATCCCACCACACCAGAGGAGATCGACAGTAACAACCAACAGCAAAATTTTCTCCTCCTACAACAGCGCCGCCTGGCTGAGAAATTACGCGAACGATTAGGCTATCTCGGCGTTTATTACAAACGAAATCCACAGTATTTTTACCGTAATTTATCTGAGGAAGAACAGCGTAAATTCAAGCAGGATTTCATCGCAGATTACCGTGAAATTGTCCTCGATTATTTCAATGGTGCTCCTCCTACTAATCAGGCGATTGATCAGTTTGTCAACCAGGCTTTTTTTGCTGATGTTTCTGTCTCCTATATCCTTGAAACACACATGGCATTAATGGATGATTTTGCCCAACAACTGAAGCTTGAAGGACGTAGTGAAGAAATACTTTTAGATTATCGCCTCACCTTAATTGATATTGTGGCGCACCTCTGTGAAATGTATCGCCGCTCAATCCCAAGGGAAGACCTACCTTTTGAACTCCTAATGCGGATGGATTAGGATGGTTTGTATGATCTTCTAAATGCACTTCATTTCTCACTTTTTCTACCCCACATGACTTCTTATGAATCCCCTAAAAAAAACTTATGTTTTGAAGCTTTACGTGGCTGGTAACACTCCGAATTCAGTCCGTGCTTTAAAAACGCTCAAAAATATTTTAGAAATTGATTTCAAAGGCGTGTATGCGCTCAAAGTGATTGATGTTTTGCAAAATCCTCAGCTTGCAGAAGAAGACAAAATATTGGCAACACCGACCCTCTCAAAAGTTTTGCCGCCCCCTGTCCGGAAAATTATTGGTGATCTCTCAGACCGAGAGAAAGTCCTAATCGGCTTGGATTTGTTATATGAGGAGTTCTTAGAACGTGAAAATGATTTGTAATTCACACAATCGTGGCGATCGCCCATCATCAGATTTTTGCTTGGTACCAACCCCAAGATATTGACGTCTCCTATCACATAGTCGAACAGCACAAACCCTCGACTATCATGGCTTGAGCACTGAGTTTTATACCGATGCTCACCCTTGCCAGAGTATCGAATTTTTTTAAATCCCTTTTCACCCTTTTTTATTTCCTTTTAATCTCTTTTTTTATACCCCAGACGTTAAGCCATGAATCAGCCTACCTCTGCTAATAATGGAGCCATCAAAGGCGTACAGAAAATTCGTACCCTCATTGAAGGCCTCGACGAAATCAGTCACGGTGGTTTACCTTCTGGGAGAACAACCCTTGTCAGTGGTACTTCCGGTACAGGAAAGACTCTCCTTGCCATTCAGTTTCTCTACCACGGCATTAAACACTTCGACTACCCCGGACTCTTTGTTACCTTCGAGGAATCACCCCGCGACATTATTCAAAATGCGCACAGTTTCGGTTGGGATCTCCAGAGTTTAGTAGATGAGGGCAAACTCTTTATCCTTGATGCTTCCCCTGACCCCGATGGTCAAGAGGTAGTCGGTAACTTTGACCTGTCAGCATTGATCGAACGGATTCAATATGCCATTCGTAAATATGATGCCAAGCTAGTTTCTATTGACTCGGTAACAGCCGTTTTTCAGCAGTATGACGCAGCGCCAGTCGTACGTCGTGAAATTTTCCGATTAGTAGCTCGCCTCAAATATTTGGCAGTAACGTCCATCATGACCACAGAACGTCTTGATGAATATGGCCCTGTTGCACGTTTTGGCGTTGAGGAATTTGTGTCTGATAATGTCGTCATTTTGCGAAATGTTCTCGAAGGCGAGCGACGGCGACGCACAATCGAAATTCTCAAGCTACGCGGTACTACCCACATGAAAGGAGAGTATCCGTTCACAATCACCAACGACGGCATTAATATCTTTCCGCTTGGTGCAATGCGCCTCACTCAACGGTCTTCCAATGCACGAATTTCTTCCGGTGTGGAAACATTGGATGGCATGTGCGGCGGTGGTTTCTTCAAGGATTCAATTATTCTTGCAACGGGTGCAACGGGTACTGGAAAAACACTCCTCGTTAGTAAATTCCTTGAGGAGGGTTGTCGGAAAGGAGAACGAGCAATTTTGTTTGCTTATGAAGAATCCCGCGCACAGCTCTCTCGAAATGCATCATCTTGGGGAATTGACTTTGAAGAGATGGAACAGAAAGGTCTATTGAAGTTGCTCTGTTCTTACCCAGAGTCGGCTGGTTTAGAAGATCATCTACAGATGATTAAGTCGGAGATTTCTGAATTTAAGCCTTCTCGAATTGCGATTGATTCTCTCTCAGCTTTAGCTAGAGGTGTGACGAATAATGCTTTCCGTCAGTTTGTGATCGGCGTAACAGGCTACGCAAAACAAGAGGAAATCACTGGTTTCTTCACGAATACAACTGATCAGTTTATGGGAGCGCACTCGATTACTGAATCCCATATCTCGACAATTACCGACACGATTTTAATGCTGCAATATGTGGAGATTCGCGGCGAAATGTCCCGTGCGCTCAATGTCTTTAAGATGCGGGGATCATGGCATGACAAGGGTATTCGTGAGTACTCGATTAGTGAGGGTGGTGCTCAGATTAAGGATTCGTTCCGGAATTATGAGCGGATTATCAGTGGTTCTCCCACTAGGATTGCTGTGGATGAAAAGAGTGAGCTAACTCGGATTATGCGTGGTGTCCAAGATAAGACAATGGATGATTAAGGAACGCACAATTTTTAAAATATGAAGAAAGAGAAGGTGCTTTAGTCTTCTCTTTTTTGTTGAAAGGAATGAATTATTTACATGGCGATCGCCCTTTTAGAGAGCTGTGTTTTGATAGGGAAAGAGGGATTTTTTATCCTATTCCCATCAGGTTAAACCTAATGCATTATCCAGAACCTGTCCCCAAAGGCTTGAGTGTTAAACCTCTCGGTCAATATCGCATGGTGATTGACTATGAGCGGACGGGCATGGACGAGATGAATATCTTTCTAATGGTGTGGCTCTCTCTCTGGACTGTCGGCTGCCTCGGATTGCTAGTTGCCTATATCGAAGGATTACAAGGCACATCAGTAAACACGAGTGAACCGATTCCGCTGGTGATGGTGATCTTTTTTTGGGCAGCAGATCTTGTCGCTGCAATTGTGCTGATCAATGCCTTATTCAGCAAACAGTCTTTCCATCTGGATTATGCCGATCTCACCATTCATACGAAATTATGGCGTTGGCACCGGACAAGAAAAATCCCCAAAAGTAATATCCAGAGCGTAGTACAGATAAAAGATGGTGACAGAGGTAAAGACAGTTTTCCGAGTTGGGGTCTGCAATTAAAGGGGAAGTCTTCTATAACGCTTATCTTTCGGCAACCTTATGAAAAAAGCGAGTGGTTAGGGCAAATGATTGCAGACTGGGCAAAGCTTCCGTTCACCCCTATACCACGCAAGGCTAAACGGTTTGGACGATAGGTTTGGAGAAGTAGCCACCCGTTGCACTTTTTAAACTAAGGGAAATTTGGGAAGAATGTTGGCGCAATATTGAAGAGTAAGAGTTCATTAAATTGCGATGCTTGAGGATAACCAACCACTCTCGGAATATGTACTAGAAGCTATTCGCGCAGGGCAAAGAATTGAAGCATTAAAACGCGTCCGCGCGGAAACAGGCTTGGGTTTAAGGGATGCAAAAATGCTGGTTGATCAAGAAATCGCCTTAAATCACGCCACAAATCCTCATTATCAAAATCCTCCTAAACCGACTCCTCTACTCGCAGTGATTTTGGTGGTAGGTGTGCTGACGGTGGTCACCTGTTATATCCTCATCAACCTAAGACTAGGAGACTCGCCGCGATCGCCCGACCCAGAAGAAAGCAGTTTTTTAATGCGGTAAACGCGGGGAAATCTCGATTTTATTGTGAATTGCTCTGTATCAGCGATAGTCTGGGATTAAACTAGATCAATTACTGTCGTTCTAGCTCGCTATGAAACTGTTACTCGTTGATGATGATCCCATTTTTCGCGTTGGGTTTTGCACAGCATTAGCGCAGGAAACGGATTGGGCGATCGCCGCAGAACCGTTTGACAACGTACTCGGTCAAATCCAAACACCTGCCGCTGATATTGTCCTCTGTGAACCCAGTTGGCAAAGTGACGAAAATTGGCTCAGATATCGGGAATTGCAACGGCTTTATGACGAGACTCCGATTGTTTTATTTACCAGCCAGCTCGACACAGAACGGTTAATCCAAGCGAAACAAGAAGGCATTCAGGGTTATTTCCCTAAAGGCACGGCGATCGCCATAATTATTACGACGCTGGAGCAAGTGGTTGCCGGAGAAATTATTTGGTCACAACGACCTCGCATCAAAAATCAAAATATTTTAGCGAATATGCGGCGGCGAGGACTGAGCGATATTTATCGTACTCTTGATCATGTTGAAACGTATTTAAATAGAGAAGATATTGCCGCCCTCAATCGTATGGTGGGGGAAGGTCGCCGCCGAGAACTCAAAGCCGCGGCTTGGGTGGTGCGACAATTGTTACCGCAAACAACGCTTAGTATCCAACCGATTAATCCGCCAGAGCCACAACCGGAAGCACCCACTTCGACACAGATTGTTTCTCTCGAAAAACTGGGATTAGCGACGACGAATACCCAGTGGCAAATGCTGCTCGAAAAAACAAATCTAAAGCTAAATCTCAGTTTATTTAACGCGACAAAAAGTACTCTCGAAACGGATATTTTGTCCGTCGATAAACAGCGGGAACTGTACTACATTATCCTGCAACAACTGACCCAAATCCTCAATGACCCTCAATGGAACAAGCTAGATAAAGAGGCTTTCGAGAAACGGCAAAAACGAAGTCTCCGTAATATTTGGCGTTTTAGTACCCAAGAATTTATTAGTCGTTATGCTCCCGAAGAAGATAGCCAGTCTGATGAATTTATCGAACTGCTAAATCGTGGGGCGATCGCCATCCAAGAGACCACATTACGCGCTGTACCCTATAGCTTCGAACTCTTCCAATATTTACTACTCGGTAAACCCCTCACCATCGATAATGTTGAATATCGATTAGAGGCACAAGAAGCAATTGGGCGATCGCAGTTAATTCTAGAGAATTTAGTGATTCAAATCGGTAATGGTGTGATGCAATTTGTGTTGAATAGCTTTAGCGAGTCGGAAATTTTCAAACACAATTTGTACAATCGCAAAATTCGTTCTTCTCGGGAAATCGCCCGTTTCCGTAATGATCTATCGTGGCAGTATCGCCGCGAACAATACTGGTTTGAACCGAAGGATATCTTTGAAAGCCGCTATTCTCTACTGCATTTTTCGACAGCTGGTATTGACCGAGAGAAGATTTACGCACCGCGCCATGAAGATTTAGCCAATCTAGAAGGATTGGCATGGGCAGTAACCATGATTTTAGAATTACGCGATGCCCTTGCCCCGCGACTCCGTGCCATTGTTGCTTGGCTGGGAGAAATCGTCGTTTATGTACTCACAAACGTCATTGGCAGAGCATTGGGTTTAATTGCTCGCGGCATTTCTGATGGGGTAGGCAGCAGTTGGCAGAAATCAAAACGGCGATCGCTCACCCGCTAGAAACATCACTTCAGAAAATATGGAGCTGCAACCAATTCAACTTGAACAGTGGGCAACTGCATCATGGGTGCAGGCTTCATTTCACCGCGAAAATCCATAATCTGCACAAGCAGTAAATAGGCGATCGCCACGAGCAAGGATATAGCACCAGTAATAATCGCTGTCAATTTTCCGCGTTGCATAGACTTTAACTCTCTTCGATAATGCCCTATGATTGTAGATTGGATTGCTTATTATAGAAATTGTTAGGAGTTATTCCGTTATGTCCCGTAGATGCCAGCTTACCGGCAAGAAAGCCAATAACGCTATGGCCGTGTCTCACTCCCACCGCCGTACTAAAAAATTACAACAAGTTAATCTCCAGTGGAAACGTGTTTGGTGGCCTGAAGGGAACCGCTTTGTGCGCCTTCGTCTCTCCACTAAGGCGATTAAGACCCTTGAGAAGAAAGGTATCGATGCAATGGCTAAAGAAGCTGGCATCAACCTCAACAAAATTTAGATTTGTTTGCTTTGCGACTAAGTTGAAAAATTTAGACGAAACACGATACAGAACTATTTTGTTCAACCCTGACTCCTGCATTTTGCCGTAGGGGTCTTCTTTTTTTTGCATAGATTTAGGAGGCGATTGTTAAGCTTCTATCTAAAAAACGAAATTGAGCGAAGATGTCTGAATCTTTATACTGAGGATATAGGCCAAATGATCTTTCTTCGTTTTCGTTTCTATGTCGCAATTCAAATTCTTCAAATCTCCTTGGCTATGGGGACTAATCGGTCTTCTTTGTGTCTGCGGGGGACGAATGATATACCAGTTAGACGATAGAGAACAGCGTGAAGAGATAAGAGAATGGACTATAGGTTTACTTTTCCCTATTGTTGTTGGTGTTGGTGGCTATTGGCTAAATCAGCAGTCAGAAGAACGGGCTAATGCAGAGCAAGAGCAAGCACAAAGAGAAGCTAAAAAAGAAAGAGAATCTAGAGAAAAATTAGCAAAGCAGGAGAGAGAGGAACAAAGAGAACAAGCAGATCTCAAATATTACTTTGATAGAATTTCTACGCTTGTTGTGGAAAACAAATTGGCTCAGACGGAACAAGAAAGCGAGACATATCACATAGCCCGAGCCTTAACAGCAAATATCCTCAGAGAACTGAGTACAGAGCGTATGAATCAAGTAATGTTTTTTCTACGCTCTCTTAAATTGACAGGTTATGTGGAACACACTGATTCTGAAGAAGATATACAACTCGAAGCAACCACTTTATCTGTTCTTAAAGGTATCGAGCTAAATGATGCAGAATTAGAAAATTTGAATGCAGCAAGAGGTAATTTTGAGGGAGCAAATCTTCAGGGAGCAAATCTTCAGGGAGCAAATCTCACAAGAGCAAATCTCACAAGAGCCAAACTTGATAAAGCCAATCTCGAAAGAGCCAACCTCTGGTACACCAAACTATGTGATAGCTACCTCCGGGAAGCGAATCTTATAGGAGTAACGTTCTGGAAAACCAACCTCAATAGAGCCAGACTGGGACAAGCAAACCTCACGGGAGCAAACCTCACAAACAGCAACTTAGAAAGAGCTATTCTCATTGGAGCTAATCTCGAAAGGGCTAATCTCACAGAAACCAACTTGAAGGGAGCAAGCTTCGAAGGAGCCAATCTCACTGAAGCCAACCTCAACAAAACAAAACTTTCAGTTCACCTTTCAGAAAAGCAGCAGAAGCAATGCGCAGTTTATGACCCAATCATTATTCAAAATAACTAAATTTTGATTCGCCACAAAGCCGCTTTTCTATCCATCGCTTGAATAAAATCGTGTTTGCCATCCATACAGGCTTCGATATCAGTGGGATGGATTTTGGCAAGTTTTCGTTTGAGATTGCTGTAGGCTTGGGCTTCTTCAGGATGAGTTCTCATGTAGTCTCGGAATGCTAAATGTCGTCCAATTTCCGCTGACCCCATTTCAAAAATATGGATATGATGGGTGCGAATTTCCGCAGCATTATCTTTCCGAAAGTACCGTCGCCCCGCAATACCGAACTCTCCCATCGCTTCATAACCGAGATTTTCCATTGTCGAATTACAGAAATCAACTGCGGCGATCGTCTCCACTTCCCCTAGAAAATCAATAATCGGCTTGGCGTAAATACCGGGAATTGCAGTACTGCCAATGTGATGGAGAGCCTTGAGATTTTCGCCTAAAGCCTTGACTAAATATCGCGACTCTTGCTCAAATTCCTTCTTCCAACTGAGGTTATGAGCAACAACTTCGACCTTTCTCATCACACACCACAGATAGCTTCTTCAGGTTTAACCGACTCTATTTCAATTCTAAAGAGTGTCTGAAAAGAAGAATGCCAGTTCTCTTAAGATTGGGAGAGTTATTGAATGCGTGAAATCTTATGCGCGATCGCCTGTTACGAGTTTTTAGTCTCAGCCTCGGACTCATTACATTTGGGGTTTATGGTTGGGCGGTACTAATGCCCGATAACCATAGTCTGATAGTTGGCTTCCCATGGTTTTATCTTGTGCAAGGAGGATTTCTCTGCGGCGGCATCTGGGCGATCGCCAATATTTGGGGCAAACAAGACGACGAATCAAAAGGTTTGGTGTGGTTAGGTGGTGGCTTAGACTGGATCATTTTTTGCCTCATTGCCACGCTGAGTTTGTCGCTGTTGACTGCCCAATTTACTGAAATAGCAGTGTTGTATAGCGCCGTAGATATTGCCTATGTCGGTATTTTGTATGGGCTACATCACTTTTGGTTGAGACAACCGAAGAATGACGAACCACAATCATTACTCACTCATCCACTGTTGTTGGCACAGGGATTACTATGCATTGGGTTTAGTGTCTGGAGCTTAACGCTGTGGCTCAAAGATACCGTCTCACCAGAGCTATCACGCCTTGCTGATTTAAGAGCGTTAGGTATTGAGGCAAGCTATCGATTTTCTAGTGTCACCTTACGAAATTGGGCAACTTTTGGACATCCGAATTACGTAGCAGGATTTTTATTACTTGCTCTACCGCTGTTAATCAGTTTGGCGATCGCCGCAAAATCTTGGCAACGATGGCTTTGGATCGTGGGCTGCGGTATGAGTGTAGTCGCGTTTTATTCCACCAATTCGCGGGGAGGTTGGCTCGGATTATTCGTTGCTTTTGGCGTGATCGTCATTTTACTCCTCCGAAAAAGCTCATTACCACGTCGCTGGTTAAGTTTCAGCAGTGTAGCAGGATTTACTCTGCTGGTCATATGGGCAACCCAAAACGATCGACTACGGGGCACTTTCACAGGACTTTTCACCCTCGGACAACAGGGTGGTGAATTTGCATACCGTTGGATTACGGCCTATACAGGCTGGCAAATGGGTTGGGATCAACCGCTCGCAGGACAAGGTTTAGGTTCCACAGCTTTGCTATACCAAGAATTTCGTCCAGTTTGGGCTGGGCTAGAAGCAGAGATCTTATTTCAACTCCACAGTACTCCCGTACAAATTTGGGCAGAGCTGGGATTCACCGGCATTTTGACAATAGTTCTCGGTTTGTTTTTACTCACCAAAATGTGGTGGAAATTATTGCAACCTAACATTTGGGAGGCGATCGCCTCGGAAGACAAACTCTTGCTCTACGCCATCGGAGCAGCGGGAGCAGGCTATAGCGTAATGGCTCTGACAGATTATCAATTGGATGTCATTGCAATTACCGGATTTTTGTTGCTCTATATCTCTCTACTGACCAATCTGTACCATCGCTATGTCACGCCAGTACTATCGCTGAAACCCATTTTCCAACCGCTAGCCCTCAGCCTAATTGGTCTCACACTCGTAGGAATCCTGAGTTGGTCAATTCCGATGAATACAGCCTTTGCCTATTCCCATCAGGCCTTTCAATCGTTGCGACAGGAAAAGCTAGAAAATTTTGTCGATCAATTAACCACAGCTTATTCACTCGCACCTTGGCAACCATACTATGCCTATCAATTGGGGTGGTCACTGGGGGAAGTTGCACTCTGGGGTAATAATCCATCGGACATTAGTCAAACTCTCCGCGAAGAAGCCATTCTCTGGTTCCAACGGGCGATCGCCACATCACCAAACTACGAATTTGGGCAAAGCAGTTTAGGCTGGCTCACTCTAGTCGATACACCCACTGTGGCGACGGGTTATTTTAGTCGAGCGCTGGAGCTAATGCCCTACCACCGCTTAACGCTTGTCGGTCTGGGAGAGAGCTGGCTAAAACGCGGTGAACCAGAAAAAGCAATTGAGGCGATCGCTATTGAGTTTGTTCGTTTCCCAGCATTTGCAACTAGTCCACTATGGCTCGATCCCAAGTGGCAAGAATACTATCCAGCAATGTTGCGACGCACTGATGAAATTTTCACCGCATTACTCGACCAGACAGATAACAAAAATCAAGCCTTACAAACTTGGCTCCACCAAAATCGAGGTGCAATACGCTGGTATTACGGCAATGACTTAGGAGCAGCAGAGGATTTTCAGGCTAGTAACTTTTCCCTCGGCCAACTGTTGCTCGATCTCGATAATATCGACCCTGAAACTTGGCAGCAGGATTTAACTTCTGCACAGATTCAAGCCTTCGAATCGGCCATTAATAATAACGAAAAATGGGCCTTGGCGATCGCCGCGTGGTTATCTCCAGACGAAGCCGAATTTTATCTCAAAAAAGCTTTGCATTCTAACAATCAAACAGAAATATTGAATTATCTCCAAAGCAGCCTCAAGGACAAAAACACCCTGCGGGATTGGGTCAGAAACAAAGAGCCCCTCCGACCAAACCGTATTCGACGATTAGGATTCAACGTGATTTCTCGACATCTTGGCGGCAACCAACCCAGTGATTTTGGGGCATTTTATGACAATATTCCCGTCACCAACTTTTTTGGCAATCTGTTTACAAGCCTTCGTTATGCTCCCGAATTAGACCTTGCCTTATCCGAATATTGGCAACCTCTACTCGAATCATCTCCCGCACCAGAACTTGACTAAAAAACGTGAGTTCTGGATAAGGAAAGAAAAGGAGAAAGCCCATATCGTGGAAGTTGTAACGAATCCACGGCTTTCTCCCATGTCCAGTCTAGAGGCTCTGTTTTGCCATGTTGATGATTTCTGCCAAGTCTTTGAACCCTTATGGCATCAAGCGTTACTCGGCTCTGGCAAAAAATACCGTCGCCGTCAGAGAAGCCTCAGTCTGAGTGAGGTGATGACTATTCTCATTGCTTTCCATCAATCTCACTATCGAAATTTCAAGCATTTCTATCTCATCAAGGTGAAATGCGATTGGCAACAAGAGTTTCCTCTAGCTGTGAGCTATCAACGCTTTGTGACATGGATACCTTCGAGCTTGATTCCTCTCTGTACATATCTGCGACGATGCTTCGGACAATGCACTGGTATTAGCTTCATTGATGCCACCAGCATCAAGGTTTGCCATAATCGCCGTATCTCTCAACACCGTGTTTTTGAAGGTTGCGCGGCAAGGGGCAAGACTTCGGTGGGATGGTTCTTCGGCTTCAAACTACACCTGGTCATCAATGAGCGAGGAGAATTACTCAACGTCCAAGTGACGCCCGGAAATACCGATGACCGCCAACCTGTAGTGGAGTTATTGCAAGACTTATGGGGTAAAGTCTTTGCCGATAAAGGCTATGTCTCACAATCTTTAGCCCAGCATCTTCAAGAGGAACATGAGGTGACCCTAATGGCTAAACCTCGTCGAAATATGAAGCATCATTTGATGGTTTATCAAGATAAACTTTTTGCTCGTAAGCGGGCTTTGATTGAGACAGTTATTGACCAACTGAAGAACATCTCACAGATTGAACATTCCCGACATCGCAGTCCCACAAACTTTTGTGTGAACTTGCTGTGTGGGCTGATTGCTTACTGCCATCAACCCAAAAAACCTTCTTTACAGCTTGATTAGAGCTATCATTCCTTATCCAGAACTCACGTTAAAAACAAAAATTCCCCCTTGCGAACAAGAAGGAAATATACAGATAGAAAAGGGCTAAATTGCCCTATCGAAACTTTTGATTTTTTTATTTAAGACTTTGCGGCATGGGCAGCAGCACGCTCGGAAGTTTGTGTCCACTTAGACGTACAGAGAATACGACCACGATCACAACGATCTACATACTTACTCGCAATATCAGTCACTTCGAGCATCAAACCTTTATCAAGTTTAGTTGGTTCTAGACCCATATCGAGAAAACATTGGTTTTCAACGTAGAGATCATTTTCTGCATCTTCATTACGAGGGTTCTCTAGATACTGAATTTCTGCACCAGTGATCCCGTTAATAATTTCCGCCAATTCTTTAACGCGGTGGGTTTCCGTCATTTGGTTGAGGATTTTTACGCGCTCGCCCTTCGCTGGGGGATTTGTAATGGCAAGTTCCACACACTTAACCGTATCCTTGATGTGAATAAAGGCACGAGTTTGACCACCAGTACCATGCACTGTTAGGGGATAGCCCACCGCAGCTTGCATTAAGAAACGATTGAGCACGGTACCGTAGTCACCGTCATAATCAAAACGATTAGTTAAACGTTCATCCATACCGGTCTCAGGAGTGTTCGTTCCCCAAACAATTCCTTGGTGAAGATCAGTCACGCGGACCTTATCATTTTTGTTGTAATACGCGAAGAATAATTGATCCTGCGTTTTGGTCATGTGATAAATGCTACCGGGGTTTGCAGGGTGAAGAATCTGCTTTTCGATCACCTTACCTTCCTCTGTGACCACCTGAATATCGAGGTAGCCTTCAGGAATCTTCATGCCAGCAGTACCGTAACCATAAACACCCATAGTACCGAGGTGAACAATATGGATATCGAGGCCAGATTCAACGACAGCACAGAGAACATTATTTGTACCGTTGAGATTATTGTCGACGGTATAACGTTTATGTTTAGCGGATTTCATCGAATAGGGCGCAGCTCGTTGCTCTGCGAAATGCACAATTGCATCGGGTTCATATTCGAGGAGCAAATTCAGCAAGCGATCGTATTCTTTAGCTATGTCAAAGTTTAAAAACTTGATGGTTTTGCCGGTTAATTCCTTCCATGCATCAAGGCGCACAGACATTGGACGGATAGGAGTTAGGGAATCAACTTCTAGCTCGTTGTCAATATTTCTTCTGGAAAGGTTATCGACAATAACAACATCGTGACCTGCTTGGGATAAATGTAGCGATGTGGGCCAGCCGCAAAACCCGTCTCCACCCAGAACAATGATTTTCATTGATTTCACTCCTTCGGTTTCTTGTGAATACTTTCAAAATCGCGTGCATGGCATATGCGCTTTGATGAAATACACCGTTGTGATCATTATGCAGGCAATAGACTCTTTGGTGAGTACGCCGAAAGCTTTATGTCACAAGGGATTTCCGCGATTTAATGGTGTTCAAATAATATGTCACACCCATTAAACTGCTGAGATTATCCCACATTATGAACGGTAGAGATCGTCTCAGTTGTTTCTCTCCCGAGTTTGCCATAAAGCTCGGTATATCTGGGTTTGAGAAATTTTTCAGCACAAGCTCACTACAGAATAAGGCAAGATAGCTCACAAAAATGAGACAGGATATTTGCTCATAATTTTTTGTTAATGGGGTGTTAATGTCTTTGGTTTGATGCGCCGTCGTTTGGCGATCGCCTCGGGTGGCAGTCCCCAATAATCTGCTGCTTGAGTCACAGTTAATTTCAAAAAGGCTTCGTTTTGGGGAGTAAGATATTTGGTTTCAAGGATACTTGAGTCAATATCGAGAGCGGAGATGAGGCGATCGCCAATTGCTTTTGCGAGAAGAGGGACGACGGCATTGCCAATTTCGCGGAACCCATGCCAAACTTTGCGATGCAACTGAAACCAATCGGGAAAGGTATGCAAGCGGGCAGCTTCACGGATTGAAATACATCGAGGCTGACTGTAATGAATCGGGCGCGGCGCAGTAAAAGAGCCTTTATCGCTGGGCGTTCCGGCACGGAGGGTATTGGCTAAGCCTTGGGCTTCGAGCTTAAATAGACGACTAATTTTTTCCTTTTGTCCCGCTGATGCATCCCTAAAACGTTGTTTAATATCTTCGCGATGGTTCGAGCCTAGATGTCCCCAAAGTTGAAGCGTTTGGGATTGGCGATGGTGGCAAAGCTGAAACTGATCTCGCAAGGTTGCACTATAGGGAGAAATATTAGATGTGGGGGGAAGACCATAATCAATCTCGGTAAATACAGGAATGTCTTCTAGATCGGCGATCGCCTGTTGCACGTTCACAAAATTTTTTAGGTCAGTTAGAAATTCACCATGGGTTGGTTCTGGGTACTCAAGAGGCTTAACATTCTGCCGATAACCCAACAGAATTAACCGATTACGATTTTGGGGCGCACCATAATCCGCCGAATTTATCACTCTGGGTTCAAGAACCTGATAGCCTACTGCCGCTAACTTAGAGAGCAATCGCTGCAAAAAATCACGATGTTTACCTGAAGCCATCCCTTGCACATTTTCAAAGACAAAATATTTTGGCTGTAGCTCATCCAGTAGCCGGACATATTCAAAAATCAGGCGATTTCGGGGATCATTGAGGTTTCGTTTCCCCATCATGGAGAAACCCTGACAGGGTGGCCCGCCCACCATCACATCAATTTCTTTTTGCGGATAACCCTGGGCGGCGATCGCCTCAAAAATATCGTTTTTATGGATCGTCGATACATCCCGGCAAAATGTTTTGCCATAGGGAAAATTAAACTCATGAACCAGCGCGTGAACCGGATCAATTTCCACTGCGGCAGCAATATCAAATCCTGCGGCTTCCAATCCCAAGGACATTCCGCCACAGCCCGCAAACAAATCCACCACCAAAGGTCGTTGTCCCAACACCCACACCAACTAGTTCTTTTGTATTATATATCCCAAGAGAAAAAGAGGCAGCGCGATCGCCACCCCTTTCTGAAAATGTATTAATGCTTCAGAAATTGATGAGCCTAGACAGTCACACCTACTTCATCATTTAAACGATCAAGCTGACGGGTGAGCAAACTAAGGAACAAACCAACATCAGTCACAACGCCCACAGACTCCACAGAACCACGATCACTCAATTTTGTAACCACAGCAGGATTAATATCCACACAAACCATCTTCACGCCAGCAGGGGTCATATTCCCCACACCGATGGAATGGAGCATCGTAGAAAGCATCAAGACCATATTTGTGCCTTCGAGGAGACGCGAATACTCAGTCTGCGCACGAATTAAATCCATTTCGGTATCAGGTAAAGGCCCGTCATCACGGATAGAACCCGCCAAACAGAAGGGCACATTTTTCTTGACGCATTCATACATGACACCCTTCGTGATCAAACCCTTCTCGACCGCATTGGCGATACTGCCGCAGCGACGCACGGTATTAATCACTTTGAGGTGATGGCGATGGCCGCCCCGCACTGGCACACCTTTATTCATATCGACGCCGAGGGATGTGCCCATCATCGACTGCTCAATATCATGGACGGCGATCGCATTACCACCGAGCAGCGTTTGGACATAACCCTGACGAATCAGACTAGAGAGATGCTGAGCACCACCAGTATGAATAACAACCGGGCCAGCAGTCACCGCAACTTTGCCGCCTTGCGAGCGGATTTTTTGGAGTTCCCAAGCAATATTTTCAACGACAAGTTCAACGCGCCGCTCACTGGACACCCCAGCGCCCATAAAGCTAAATTCTTGCTTATCTTGAGAGGCATGTTTCGTTGTTTTGTGATTTGTGCGAATCCCATCGACACCTACCACAACTTTTTCACCCACCTGTAAATCTCGCAGCAATCGACAACGTGCTTGAATTTGACCGTTATTTTCAGTGATGGCGATCGCCCCATCCATGCGTTGATGAGAAACAGAAATCCATTGACCTCGTACCCGCACTTCTGTCGGATAAATATTTGTCACGTAGAAATCATCTGGCGCAACCCCCATCTGACTGATGGTTTCCAGATCTGCATCTTTCACATCCTCATCAGATGCATTAATCGCCCCCATTTCAATGAGTGCCAACATCATGTCTTCCATCACTGTCGAAGAAGGCGCAGATACTCGAACATTCGCAGAAGAGGTATTTTTACGCTCGAGCCCAAGATTAAAATTCAAAACCTTGGCACTACCACCCTGCTCATTAATTAAATCCAGAGCAGTATTCAGAATGCCAGCATCCAACAAATGACCTTCTAAATGGATAATGCGGCTATCCACAGGATGATTAGCCTGAGGTTCACCTTGCACAGGCTCAGTGGTTTTGAGCGTTAAACATTTTGCTGCACCACCTGCTTTCAAAAACTCAGTGAGGGAGGTTTGGCGAGTCTTAAAGCCTTTGGCATGAATTGCGTTTTCTAGCTCGGTACTGATCTTATTCATAATGATCACGTCGCCGACATTAACCGCGTTACAGGCAAAGTTCACCGCATCTGGCTCCGGTACAACGATACGTTTTTCTTCAGGAATCCGCTTTTCGATCAGAGCATTGGAATAGGTATCAAATGCAGGTGGATAGTAGAGAACATAGCCATCATCGAGAGGGCAGAAACAAGTATCGAGATGATAGAAGCGGGGATCAATGAGGCGCAACGACAAAACTTCCACATCGAGCCATTGAGCAATATAAGCATGGGAATCCAACTCAGAACGGAACCCATAGCCAGCCCACAAGGCACCAGTGCCACGATCAAACAACGCATCACCCGCACCTTCGAAAGGCAAATCCTGAGGGAGCTCATAAACTTGAAAACCATTCTCAGCAAACCATGCTTTGAAATAAGGTTCTTCACCTTGACGTTCGGGATGATAGAAACGGCTGAGGATTGCTTTTTTGCCTAAAACCAAGCCAGCATTTGCAGTAAATACCATATCTGGCCAGCCTTTTGCCGGGGGCACCGACTCAACAATGGCGTGTTCTTTGATAATGGCGTGTAGTGCTTGCCACTGCTCAACAGCTTTTGCCTGGGAAGACTTATGTACATTGCCTTCCATCCATGGATTAATCACATAATCCACATCATAGTGATCCGGAGAACACATCAAAATACGAGTCTGGTCGGTCATGATAAATAATTGTGACGCAATAATATTGGTCGTTTTCTATAAAAGTTGAACTAGCTTCTTTGCGGCGATCGCCCCTCCGTGAATCCGAGTGCGACAGTTCAGTTACCGAACAAGCCAATTGAACATTCTAACGGGATGTCCCTTTGAGTAAAATCTTTTTCGTTATTATTTTCGCGTATTCCCAGCGATATAGGCGTTTTCCGTTGCCAAACCCTAACAATATTGCAGAACAAAAATAACCTTGCAACGTCTAAGTAAAGACATCACTCCATAATAATTTTGCGCAATAATGTGATCCCCTGAACAAAATATAGGGATCGCAAGCGCTATTCTAGTAGTAATACGTATATATCCCAGCTCCAACTGCCCCTAAATACGCAACGTTTTGTAACGAAATATTGTCAAGGGGTTCCGAACAGGGAATTTTAAGGTTAACGGATTCCAAGTAACTCTAAGGAGAATCAGTGCAATGACCGCTATGAACCAGTCCGACAAATCGTCTACCACTGGGACGGCTACTGCATCGACAGATGAATTTGCATTTTTCGATCAGACTGCTACCAGTAATCGTAATGGTCATACGACTGACTTGGTTCGTCTTTACCTGCAGGACATTGGCCGTGTTCCCCTCTTGGAAAGAGATGAGGAATTAACTGAATCTCGCAAGGTTCAAAATTATATACAGCTTTTAGACAAACGGCAAGAGCTGGCAGAGCAGGGCGACGAAATTCTCGCTACATTCTTAAAATTAATTGAAGTCCATGACAGACTAGCCATTGAACTGGGCTGTCGTCCAACAATGGGTCGTTGGGCTGCTGAAGTTGACTTAGATCGGGAAGTTCTCCGTCAGAAAATTCGTGAAGGCAAACAGCACTGGGCAGCATGTGTCGATCTAGACATCAAAGAGATCGAGGCAGTACTCAAAGCAGGTGCTAAGGCAAAGGAACACATGATCCAAGCCAATTTGCGTTTGGTGGTCTCCGTCGCTAAGAAATACCAAAATCGTGGTTTAGAACTTCTAGATCTCATTCAGGAAGGCACTTTAGGTCTTGAGCGAGCAGTAGACAAGTTCGACCCGACAAAAGGCTATCGTTTCTCCACTTATGCTTATTGGTGGATTCGCCAAGGTATCACACGGGCGATCGCCACCCAGAGCCGTACGATTCGTCTGCCAGTCCATGTCACGGAGAAGCTCAACAAAATCAAAAAAGCCCAACGACAGATTTCCCAAACCCAAGGTTGTACGCCTAGTCTCGAAGATGTCGCCAAGGTTTTAAACATGACTGCAGCCCAGGTTCGAGAAGTATTGCAGAAAGTGCCTCGCTCCGTTTCCCTGGAGATTCGTGTTGGTCAAGACCGTGACACAGAATTAGGCGATTTACTCGAAACAAAAGATGCTTCACCAGAGGAAAATCTCGTCAGAGAGTCTCTCCAGCGGGATCTTCGCAATCTCCTCGCAGAACTCACTGACCGCGAGCAAGAAGTCATTCAACTCCGTTACGGCCTTGATGATGGCAAAACCCACTCTCTAGCAGAAATTGGACGGGTTCTAGAGCTATCACGGGAACGTGTGCGTCAGATTGAAGCGAAGGCATTACAGAAACTACGTCAACCCAAGCGTCGCAATTTGATGCGTGACTATTTGGATACGCTTTCCTAAGTTTTTTAGTTTAATCAACAATCCCACTCAGACACTCTTATGGAGTGTCTTTTTTATTCGATGTCAATCCAAGGCAAAAATCTCTACAGCTGATGCTGGCAGGTTCTTGCCAAAGAAACCTTTTTACCGAGGAGAAAATAGGTTTGCATTAAACCTTTTCCCTTTACATCAATTGCTTCCCGTTGTTGGAAACAATATTGATCGCCCAGCTTTTTGTGAAAAGCTTCCGTCACCTGAATACTATTCGGCAACCCCAACGACTCCATGCGACTCGCCACATTAACTGAATCACCCCAGAGATCATAGATAAACTTTCTAGTACCAATCACCCCTGCAACAACAGAGCCACAGTGAATGCCAATACGCAGCTGCAAATTGTATCCACTGACTTGATTGAGGCGTTCCATCTCGCTGAGCATTTCTAGCGCCATATCCGCCATACACATTGCATGGCCTGGTTGTGGCATAGGTAAACCACCCGCAACCATATAGGCATCACCAATCGTTTTGATTTTTTCTAGACCATAAATTTCTGACAAACGATCAAATGACGAAAAAATATCGTTCAGGAGCGTCACAATTTCGGCTGGCTTTTTATTCGCCGAAAGAGCAGTAAAACCGACAATGTCAGCAAATAGAACAGAGACATTTGAAAAACCTTCGGCAACATAATGCCGATTTTCTTTCAATTCCTCAGCAACGGCAGCAGGCAAAATATTTAGGAGTAGTTCTTCTGATTTTTCTTGCTCACGGCGGACGTTTTGCTCTGCTTCAATGCGCTGTTGAATCTCAGTGGTAATACGCGTTAACATCGCACGGAATTCATCCATCACATCGCCTAGTTCATCTTTTCGTTGATGGTTTAGGGAATGGAGCTCAGCAGTATGAATTTGTTCTGGGTTAGAAATGACTAGTTCACCAGCAGTTTGCAGGTCTTCCCGTAGCTTGAGAATTGGTGCAATTACTAGAATTTGCATCACGATCAAGGTCGAAGCTGTTACAAACAGAGAAATAATAATCACGAGCAACCCAATCCGCAGTTTGTACTGGATGAGTTCGGTTTTGATCCCAGCGATATTGTGGCGGATAACGAGAGTACAGTTATGTTGTCCTAAGGCAGACCAGCTGCTGTCGTAAACATCTTCTGTCCAATTTTTGTAATAGGTCTGTCCACCTTCTATAGCCTGCCAATCTAAGGTCGGGCGATCACCAAAACTCGCAATGATTTGACCTACATTGTCATAGACCACAGCCCCTTGCAATGCCAGCATTGGACTCTTATCTTGCATCACAGCAGCCTGTAGTTCTTGGAGGAGCGTATCAGCTTGTGTTGAGGTTAGAGATGTTGCACCCTGTTGTGTCTTGGGTAAATTAGCGACTAGCCACGTGATTTTAATGGAAGTGTGATCTTCAAGCTGCCGGATGAACTCGCGTTCTTGTCGTCTTGCGGAGGGGACAAGAATAATCGCTTCAATAGCAACAATACTGGCAAAAATCCAAAATGCTACTCGCCGCGAAATACGTCGACTAAACAACTGTGCCAAAAAATGTAGTTTCGATCCCATAAATTCTGCCAAGCCCAGGTATCACAGAGTGGCTAATGGTAATGATGCAACCCTTCTTTGATCTTTCTTCGCTCATCCTAGCGAGCAGCCGTATAAAAATTGCGAATTTTATCTGAGATTTCCCTGCAAATTAGCATAAAAAAAGGGGCGATCGCCCCTCGATTGAACTATTTTTTAAAAGATTAATTAAGAAGGCAGCTGTAAACGTGCGTAGAAAATACCCCGTACACGAACCTCTTCAGGCTCTTCAGCACCAAGGTCAGTAGCAGAGGTTTGCTCACTTTCAAAAGTTCCAGCAATCTCGCCAGTTTCGATATCAATCTTCGCTACCTGTAAAGAAATTTCGCCTTTACGAGCATCAAGTTGCTTGATGTTTGCACGAACAAGTTCATCTTCATCCGCTTGGGAAGGCAATGCCACAGCATTGTCATAACCACTAGCAACACCACGAGCCTTAGGATCGAGGAATACTGCACCACGATAGGAAGGAACGCGAAAATCACCGACAAAATCAGTAGAAGTATTGATCGAGTCAGAAGCTGTTTGGGTCTTAGCCACAAGGTTCTTGATTGTGAAAAGGAAAGGAGTCTGCTCACCACCTGGGAGTTGAACAGTTACAGGCTGGAAGTCGATACCATCCAATTCCTTAAAGGTTAGGATGCCATCGTTACCGACAGTAATTTCACCAGTCATCTGCTCAAGGGAAGACGTGTAACGAGTCAGCATTTTGCCTTCGACAAATTCTGCTTCACGACGCTTATTGAGAGGTTCTTCCTTTACGAAATAGGTCTGAGGCTCTAGGCAGAGGTCAGAAAATTCAATAGTTTGCCCAGCTTCAACAGGGATAGAGCCACGGGTAAACTCAGCAATTTGGGGACAGGAATTGGCTAAACCTGTATTTAAAATTTGGTCGTATGTTAATTTTTGGACGTCTACGGACGCAGCATCAGGGGCTTCGCTACATGCTGCTGTCAGAACGCCGATACATAGAGCCAAGAAGGCTGCTAATAACGAACGGAACTTCATGACTAACCTCGTTTTTTGTCAATCTCAGGGCGGGACCTCTTGTCCGGTCCACTGGTATTTTAAAAAGTCTGGGATCTAATAAGGACAAGCTATCCAGTTTTATATCAGAACCTACTTTACCAAATTGGCATCGTTTATAGGTAACGATTCTTTACGGTCAAGGCGATCGCCACTGCATTTGCCAAGGATCGGGGATCACATTTCTCTGGAATTAGGGCAGCCAAGGATATTGCTGGAAATCTGGCGATCGCTTCTCTAAAAATGCCTGTTTACCTTCACGACCCTCTTCCGTCATGTAATAAAGCATCGTCGCATTACCTGCCAACTCTTGCAGACCAGCTTGGCCATCACAATCCGCATTTAAAGCAGCTTTTAAACAACGAATAGCAATCGGACTTTTCGATAAAATCTCCTGCGCCCACTGAATACCTTCTTCTTCGAGTTGCTCTACAGGCACCACAGTATTTACTAAGCCCATCTCTAATGCCTGTTGAGCATCATACTGACGACATAAGAACCAAATTTCCCGCGCCTTTTTTTGGCCCACAATCCTTGCCATGTAGCTCGCACCAAACCCACCATCGAAACTTCCGACCTTTGGACCTGTCTGACCAAAAATGGCGTTATCAGCAGCAATCGTCAGATCACAGAGCAAATGCAGTACATGACCTCCACCAATAGCGTAGCCAGAAACCAAAGCAATCACAGCCTTAGGCATCGACCGAATCAACTTCTGCAAATCCAACACATTCAGCCGGGGAACACCACCAGCATCTACATAACCACCTTCACCACGAACTGACTGATCTCCTCCAGCACAAAACGCATATTTCCCATCCGTATGAGGACCAGCACCAGTCAACAAAATCACTCCTATCCTCTGATCTTCCCTCGCATCGCAGAAGGCATCGTACATCTCAAACACTGTTTGTGGTCGAAATGCATTGCGTTTATGGGGACGATTGATCGTAATCTTGGCAATCCCCGGAGCCTTGTGATAAAGGATATCCTCGTAGCTTTTAGCTATTTGCCAAACAACAGAAGCCATACAAACTTAATTTTTTTTCAACATTCAATGCCAGTCATCTTATCTTATTCTTATTCATTTCCCAGGGATAGATAAGTTCAAAATCAACACAAAGAAATGAGGATAAGATGACTTTGAAAATATGCAGAAAATCATCACTTGAAATTATTTAAAAGCACAAAAAATAATTAATACTTGATCAATCCGAAAATTAAATCTACATTAAGTCCTGCTATGGATCGATGAAAAGTGGACCAATATATAGAGGGGATCAATATTTTTCTATTTTAAGAGCTTTACTATGAAGACCATCCATAAAACATTAAATCAACAATCTCTTACAGATGTAATAAGAGGTGTAGGGACAGGTCGTTGCCTCAAGATCCTTTGCCCCAACTGTGGTTCAGATGCAACTCGCAGACATGCAATCCACTCCAATCTCATTGAAACTGCCTGCCAAAACTGTGATTATTTTCTCGTGCTTTGCTCTGAAACGGGCAATGTAGTTGAAGCTTATGCACCAGGAATTCCTTTCAATTAAAAAATAAACCTTAGCCATTAAGAAAAATCACAGTGTTTGATACCATAACTGTTTTTTGTTAATGGCTTCTATATTTAGCTTGATTCAAAGTCTTAAATCAAGTTCTTCCGCTAAGGATAGACTTAAATATATGTCAGTTTGTTAACACTATGGTAAACAATTTCAGATTTTTTCTATATACATCATTATTTTTAGGTTGTTTTCACAAATATCTTGAGTATTTCGCAATTGAAAAATAGTCTAACTTATCAAAATAAATAAAAGCTTAAATTTTCTGCTTTGATGGCGATCGCCTAATGAATTCAGTCTTTAGGGAGATTGACTGATCCCGAATGTTTTTTTTCAGGAAAACGCGAACAATCAGTTATCCTAGATTGACACATTTTAGTTTTGGCAATCATTTAAGGAGTCAGAGTGGATATTCAGATTGGTCGTGGCAAAACAGCTCGTCGAGCTTACGGATTTGATGAGATTGCCCTGGTACCGGGTGGTCGCACCTTAGATCCAGAATTAGCTGATACTAGCATCAAGATTGGTGATATCGAGCTGAGCATTCCAATTCTGGCGAGTGCAATGGATGGTGTCGTAGATGTTAAAATGGCGGTCCTTCTCTCAGAGTTAGGAGCCTTGGGTGTCGTCAACCTAGAAGGTATTCAGACCCGCTATAGTGATCCCAATCCAATCCTTGATCGCATCGCAGCAGTCGATAAATCAGGATTTGTGGAGCTCATGCAAGAGCTATATTCTGAACCCGTTAAGCCAGAATTAATCACTGATCGTATTAAAGAAATTAAATCTCAAAACGGTTTAGCCGCAGTAAGTCTTACCCCTGTTGGCGCGACTAAATACGGCAAGGTTGTCGCTGATGCAGGGGCAGATATTCTCTTTATCCAGGCGACAGTTGTATCAACATCCCATCTTTCCCCAGAAGGAATTACCCCTCTTAACCTCAAGCAACTCTGTGAAGAGATGCCGATGCCCGTAGTTTTGGGTAACTGCGTCACTTATGATGTTGCCCTTGAGTTAATGCGTGCAGGTGCAGCGGCAGTTTTGGTTGGTATTGGTCCTGGTGCAGCTTGTACTTCTAGGGGTGTGCTTGGAGTCGGTGTCCCTCAGGCGACTGCTGTTGCAGATTGTGCAGGTGCGCGGGATGACTATCAGAAAGAGTCTGGTAAATATGTGCCGATAATCGCGGATGGTGGCATCGTAACTGGTGGAGATATTTGTAAATGTATTGCGTCTGGTGCTGACGCTGTGATGATTGGCTCTCCAATTGCACGTTCTGCAGAAGCTCCTGGCCGCGGTTTCCACTGGGGCATGGCCACGCCTAGTCCTGTTTTACCTCGTGGTACTCGTATTAATGTCGGTACCACTGGCAGTATTAAGCAAATCTTGACTGGCCCAGCAACTCTCGATGATGGAACCCATAATCTCTTAGGTGCTCTTAAAACCAGTATGGGAACGCTTGGCGCAAAGAATCTGAAAGAGATGCAAGAGGTGGAAATTGTTGTTGCACCTTCTCTCCTAACTGAAGGCAAGGTTTACCAAAAAGCGCAAAAGCTTGGTATGGGTAAATAACTTTTCTATATCACCCATTAGTCTGCGTTCAACAATTTATATCTAAACGATACAAAAAAAAGCATCATCTTATTGATGCTCTTTTTTATGCATATTCAGTGCAATCCATCTATGAGTGATCCATACGGATTGCGAGGATTATTACCAATGACGGCGAAAAATCAGAATTATAACGACAAGCTAGATATCAATATTGAGATAGCGAGCTTCTTCTTGAAGTTGACGAATCAAAGACTCATCACCTTGGCTGCGAGCAGATTCAAGGCGTTGTGCTAGACGACGTTGCAAGGAACTACGGTGAGCAGCTTTAGCCTGCTTGGTACGATTATGTCTGATATTAAGCATTTCTTTAAACCTCTCTTTCGGGCGCTAACCTTCCTTTACCATAACAAAAGAAGCATCATTTTGTAGCAAATGTTACAGAATACCAAAAAATGAGATCAATTGCTCTGCTGACTGATTTTGGGTTGCAAGATGGATATGTGGGCATCATGAAAGGGGCGATCGCCACAATTTCAGCAACGATACCTTGCATTGATATTACCCATGACATTCCACCACAGGATCTGTGGGCTGGGCGATTTTGCTTGATGAATAGCGCGCCATATTTTCCTAAGAGAACAATTTTTCTCGGTGTCGTCGATCCAGGGGTTGGCAGCAATCGTCGAAGTATTGCGATCCAATTTGCAGAAGGTTTTTTTGTGGGACCGGATAACGGTTTGGCAAGTGGCTTATTGGATATATTTCAGGCGATCGCCGCTGTTGAGTTAAATAATTCAAAATATTGGCGCACTGAGCAAAACGTTAGCCAGACTTTCCATGGTCGAGATATTTTTGCACCTGTTGCTGCCCATCTCGCGACCGGTGTTTCCCTCAATAACATGGGTACAAATGTGGCGATCGACGCGCTCACCAAGCTCAAACTGGAACCCTACACCCGCAATCACAATCAAATAACTGGAACCATCCAGTATGTTGACCACTTTGGCAATTTGATCACAAATATTCCCAACCACTGCGCCAATGATCTAAGCGAGGTTGTCAGATTAGGCGATCGCCTCATTCCTAAAGTCACAACCTACAGCAATGTGCTCCCTAATCATATTTGCCTCCTACAAGGAAGCCATGGTTGGCTAGAAATTAGCGCCAATCAAAACAATGCTCAGCAGCAGCTATCCTTAACCGTTGGCACAACTCTGACGTTAATCTCTCAATAACAAGAAAAAAGAGAAACCACCCACATCGGGCAGTTTCTCATCACTTACCAAATACAGCTGCCATTAAAACAACAGCAATATTCTGAGCAATCAACCAAACAAATATTATTCCTTGGCTTCACGAGGCTGAATAACACCAAAACCACCATGGTTGCGAGTATAAATCACATTGATTTCATTAGATTCTTTATTTAAGAACATATAGAAATCATGATCCACTAATTGCAACTGCTCCAAAGCTTCATCAATTGCCATCGGCGGCATCGCAAAATACTTCATTCGAACAACTTCTGCTGGCAACTCAGGTGCACGATCACCAATTAAATTTTCTGGAATCGGCTCCGGTGGTAAAAGCTCTGCTGTCTTGTCCTGAATATGAGTCTTTTTGCCGAACTTCTTCTCCTTATATTTACGGAGCTGACGCGCGATCTTATCCGACACCAAATCAATACTGGCATAAAGATTTTCGCTACCTTCCTGTGCCCGAATAACAGTACCATTCGCATAGACTGTCACCTCAGCTTTATGAGTCGAATTCACACGGGCATTATTAGCAACAGACAAATGCACATCAACCTTAGTTGCAAGGGTTTGAAAATGCTTTGTCGCCTTTTCCAACTTGCTTTCGACATAGTCATGGATTGACTCTGTAACTGCAATGTTGTTGCCTTGGATCAATAGCTTCATAATATCAGGTTACTCCATCCTAATAGTTGTCACAAGGGCATTTTGGAGAGATCTTAGAGAATATTGATAGTGAACTAAGAACCAAAATTATTAATAGTTCAAAATGCTCTTGCAGAGTGTTCTCTTAGTATAATTACTAAGATTTCTTTGTTAGTAAAATCACTGTAGCAATTCCAAAAATAACTTTAGTTCAGTAATAACATCTTGGGACGAAAATACAGCTTAAAGTGCTATTTTTGTTCGAAAGAACGCTATCTATAGCGTTATAACAGTAAATATTTACAGATAGTATTCTCTAGGGGATAAAAACAACCGAATATGATGTTGTTAATCGATAACTTAATGTTGTTTTTCTTTGATCTCTACAGGTTCAATTATATTTTTTATAATCGAAGCTTGTCAATTTATCAGGTCTGAAACTTCAAGAAACCTACTTCTCTTTTACAGTTCTTAATTCTTTGCGGATGAGGCATTCAAAACGCTAACATTCCTGACAAAAGGATTTGAATTCTTTTGATGTTTTGTAATTATCTGTAGGATCCCTTGACAGTTTTGGGTAGTCAATCGCAGCTTTTAAATCCTTGTTTGGTTCAGCAATGGTCGCAAGTTTCCTATGAAGTTGCATGGGAGCTCCAAAAAACTTTGGTGGCTCATCATTTAGCTCATACACAATATCCGGATACATTGCTTTTGCTAGAACATCCGCCTGTTTACACGCTGGGGACAGGTTCAGACACAGCTTTTTTGAGGTTCGATCCCGATCAACGGCAAGAGTTGCTATATCGTACGGAGCGCGGGGGAGAAGTTACATACCATTGCCCAGATCAACTGGTCGGTTATCCGATTTTAAATTTGCATCGCCATCAACGGGATCTACATTGGTACTTACGGCAGTTGGAAGAAGTAATTATTCAGCTATTAGCAAGTTATGGGCTGCATGGGGAAAGGATAACAGGCTTAACTGGTGTATGGCTCGATGGTCATAAAATTGCCGCAATCGGGATCAAGGTAAAACGCTGGATCACAATGCATGGGTTTGCGCTTAATATTTGTCCAGATTTGTCGGGGTTTCAGAAGATTGTGCCCTGTGGTATTGGCGATCGCCCTGTTGGCAGCCTAGAGCAATTCCTGCCGGGAATTACAACAGCTCAAGTACGGCAAGATCTACCTGCTATATTTGCAGAGGTTTTTCAGTTGGAAATGATTGAACTACCTCACTCAAATCACATGGATACAAAATCAAACGAAAGTTTGGCTCTTTAAATATCGAGACATCATGAGAGGCGATCGCTGGAGCCAGGATTTCAGTTATTAGTGCAAATTCGGAAAATTACGCTGTGACGCTTGCACAAGGTGATCGAGAAGCAAATAATCTAAGTTTTCGTAACTCGCACAAAATGCAGTAAACAGTTGGTCATATCCTTTCAGAGAAAGCTGGTGCTCAACAAAGTGACCCTTCATGTTGATGCCTTTACTCAGCTGCTGAAAGGTTTCTCGGCCCACTGCCAGATCTTCAGTAAGCTGTTTGGTAGCCGATTCTAACCGGAATGCCGCATTTACCGTATCGCCAATCGCTGTATAATCCGGGCGATCGCCTGTCCCAGTATTCCCAACCATCGCATAGCCAGTATTAATGCCTGCGCCGATCCGCAAATCAAACGGCAACGAAAGCTGGCGCTGCAAATCAGTTGTCATTTGGTTCAGATCGCTCACAGCCTGAAAAACATTTATCAGTTGTTCAGGATCGACTGTTTCCTCACCGTGGAACCAGATCGACATCACCGCATCTCCGATGTATTTATCAACCCAGCTCCCAGAATTTCTAATAATTTCGCCAGCTTGACGGAACCAAGTACCTACAGTCAACGAAAGCGTATGATTATCAACTTGGCGACTAAAGATCGTAAAGTTGCGAATATCAACGACCATGACTGAAATTAAGCGTCGTTCGTGGAGCGTATCTGTAATGGGGTCACTTTCAAAACGAGAAAGCTTTTCCTCCGTACTGTGTTGTGGCAATGTTTTCTTTTCGTCAGACGGATTTTTGAAAATCATCTCCGACTGCCCAAACATTACTCGATCACGATGTTTCAATGTCGTAGGGATATTAACGCGACGGCCATTCACAAAGCTGCCATTACGGCTGCCGAGGTCAATCAAATAAAATTCGCCGTTATCGAGACGCTGGATAATCGCATGGTTCCGGGACATCCATGGATCAGTGATGATGATGCTATTGCCTTTACTGCGACCGACCGTCCAATACACATCACCTACCAATGGATAGTTACGAGAACCATTGGCAGATTTAATGATTAGGTGAGGGGAAAGTAGTGAGGTCATCACTTTTGAATGGGCGATGACAGTTTGAACGCCAGACAAAATTTAGCTGATGTCTATGTTACTTGAATTTAATGTACAGTTTCTGCCAGATTACAGATAAGGCATTTACTAAACTCAACACATTGAGAATATGTATGAGTTTGCCCTAGGCAAAGCAAGCAGCAACCCAGAATAAGCCATCAACTAATAGGGTACTGACCACAGCTCCAGCAAAACCCCAGTAAGGAATTTGCGGCTGTTTAAAGGCCCACCAGCTAATCCCAATCAATAAATTAACAAGTACTACAGCCCAGCTCACACCCCAAGGGGTTTGCATTTGGGCTAAGGCATCCTGAAAGATTGGCATCACGAAATCCGGCTCTGCGTACATCAAACTACGCCAGTACGGAATGAGATCAGCAACGTAGAAATAAATATCTGTGATGGCTGTACCAAGTAAAGAGCCAAGATAAAACAAATGTCCAACTAAGCCACGGCCTTTCCAGAGTCCCCAGACGGCAAAGGGTAATCCGATGGATTCGATCGGTAAGTGGAGATAGGGTTCATAACGCAGCCAACCCCAATAAACGGATCCAGCAAGCCATGTCCAAGCAAATCCCCAGAGGAGGTCACCCCAAATTTCGGTATTTGGTCGCTGCTTAAGGTAATGGGCGATCGCCACCCAAACGCCAGTTAATGCCAAGCTCAACCAAGGCAAGGAGCGAACCAATGGTGCCTGAAAGAAGACAGGCACAGAAACCAAAAATCCAGCCGCAAGACAAACCAGAAGTGGGGTATTGCGGAGGAGATCCTGTTGTCGCTTCAGGACATAGATCGCTCCAATAGAAAATAGGGGATGGTTTAGCAAAATGGCACAGCTATAGGTTTGACGGCGGGACGGGAACCGCAAATATTAGTTGTAAATATTTATGAATGGATTTTAACTTATGATTCGAGTTTTTCTCATAAAGTTAACCTGAAATCTGTCAAATCCATCTCCAAATGGCGCAAGTGAAGTAGTCACGGGATCAAATTATTATGGCGAAATTTGGTGATCGCCTGTCGGATTAGGCAAGCTCAAAGCATCTGAAATATTGGACAATTTCCCAGAAGTGAGCACTTCACAGCGAAGTCTTTAATGTAAACACTGCCACAGTCGCTTAAAATTAGGCCGCTGTAGCACGATGACTTAAATCGGACTAAAACGGCTTTTAATATTGCGTTAAGACTCTGCCTGTATACCAAATAGGTCAAGCAAATTTCGTAATTGGGCGATCGCCACTTTGAGAACACACAATCCTTTTTTTATGCTCAGAAAACAACAATCTCGTCGATGGTTTGACTTCAGTAGTGCAGCGTTACTGGGCTTTGTCACCTTTATCATCCTGAGCTGTTGGCAACATCATCTCAATGCAGCTCCGGCGATCATCCCCATCAAAGGTGTTCAGCTCACTTGGTTTCAAGGGGTTGTTTTAGGATTCGTCCAAGGCTTGACAGAATTTATTCCGATCAGTAGTACCGCACATATGAAAGTGGTTCCAGTGATGCTGGGCTGGGGTGATCCAGGTGTAGCGATCGCTGCGACGATTCAGCTTGGAAGCATTGTGGCAGTGCTGGGTTATTTCTGGAAAGATTTACAGCAGGTGTTTGGTGGCGCATGGCAAGCATGGCAAACCAAAGACTATGAAAAACAAGAATGGCGGCTGTTTTGGGGTATTTGCTGGGGAACTGTGCCAATTTTGATCGCAGGGATCGCCATTAAAACTTTGGTACCCAATTATGATGAGTCGCCGTTACGGAGTCTGACAGCGATCGCCATTGCCTCTATTGTCATGTCGATTTTGCTGGCGATCGCCGAAAAGTCTCAAAACCATGATCGTCAATTTGACCAGTTAACGCTCAAGGATGGGTTATTAATGGGAGCAGCCCAAGCCCTAGCAATCATTCCGGGGGTTTCCCGTTCTGGCTCAACAATGACAACAGGTTTATTTATGAACCTTGACCGAGCTACAGCAGCGCGATTTTCGTTTCTTCTCGGAATCCCCGCAATCACCATTGCTGGACTCGTTGAGCTAAAAGATATTTTGACTAACGATCTAGGCTCAATTTCCCTTGTTACCCTCGCCGCAAGTTTAGCCTCATCTGTCGTTTTTTCTTATTTGGCGATCGCCTGGCTGATCAAATTTTTGCAGAACCATAAAACATGGGTTTTCGTCTGGTATAGATTGGCATTTGGTATGATCATTTTGGCATTTACCCTGCTGCGCTAAGACCCTATGAGTGCCTCCACAGCTAAGCCTGCAAAAATTTTGAGTGTCGTTTCAGAGTCCATTGCCGAAGAGATTGGATTTGAGAAAGGCGACTCAATTGTCTCCATTAATGGCATGCAACCCCGAGATCTGATTGACTATCAGTTTCTCTGTGCTGACGAATATTTAGAATTAGAAGTGCTGGATAAGCGTGGCAAGCAACACCACGTCGAAATCGAAAAAGATTACGACGACGACCTTGGCCTAGAATTTGAAAATGCTCTCTTTGACGGCTTAATTCAGTGCAATAATGCCTGCCCCTTTTGCTTTATCGATCAACAGCCGCCGGGTAAGCGCAAAACCCTTTATCTCAAAGATGATGATTACCGCCTAAGCTTTCTATACGGCAGCTATCTCACCCTCACCAATTTGCCAGAACGAGAATGGCAACGCATTAGTCAAATGCGTTTATCTCCTCTCTATGTTTCTGTCCATGCCACCGAAGCGCCCATCCGCCGTCGCCTCCTCAAAAATGAGCGGGCAGGCGAAATCCTCAATCAACTGCAATGGTTTGCGGATAATCGCCTCCAAATTCACGCGCAAGTGGTCGTTTGTCCGGGTATTAATGATGGCAAGCACCTAGAACAAACATTGCGTGACCTCGCGAAATTTCATCAAGGGGAGCTTCCGGCTGTGGCTTCCGCAGCAGTAGTACCAGTGGGATTAACGCGTTTTCGCCCCCAAGAAGATGAACTCGACCCAGTCAGCCAAGATAAAGCGCGGGAAGTGATTGTTCAGGTGACGGCATTACAGACAGAATTTCGGGAGAAGTTTGGCACCAATTTTGCATGGTTAGCGGATGAATGGTTCCTGATTGGGCGGGAAGATTTACCACCGGAATCTCATTATGAAGACTATCCACAAATTGGTAATGGTGTGGGTTCGATTCGACAATTTATTCGAGATTTTTTGGCGATCGCCGATCAGAAATTACCAGAGACTCTCGCAGAACCCAAAACCTACACTTGGGTGGTGGGAAATGCTGTCGAAAAAGCGTTTAAGCCTCTGGTGGAACGACTCAATCAAGTCAAAAATCTCACTGTTAATTTAGCTGCTTTGAATAGTGATTATTGGGGACAAGCGATCACTGTGACAGGCTTGCTCACAGGCCAAGATTTAGTAAAAAAGCTACAGGGTCAAACATTTGCAGATGGCATTTTGCTACCGACAGTGATGCTCAAACATGATGAGGCAAAATTCCTCGATGACATGATGGTTACAGAAGTGGCGATCGCCCTAGAGAGCGTTATCTATCCCGTCAAAGATATCGAAGATTTATTGAACAACTGTCTCGATCTCACTCACTGATTTGAAGTATTGGGGTGAAATCACTGAAAGCAAGAATCACCCCAAATATCATTGAAACGACATTAAGCAACCATCTGATAGAAAGATTGATATCTGAGGATGAGAACAGGTAACAGCTAAGGATGGCCTCACACCTACAAAGAAAGGATCTAGGCTAGAGACGGAATGGATAAACAAGATCTTTTAATCGCTTATAAACAGGGCGATCGCCTGATGAATGAAAGCAATTTGTCAGGTCTTAATTTAAGTGGTGAACTCCTCAAAGAAGTAAATTTCAGTCAAAGTAACTTTTCCACAGGCGTTTTCGATCGCGCCGATTTTTCCTATTGCCAGTTCCACGACAGCACTTTCGAGCGAGCCTCGTTATTTGGCAGCAATCTCAGTTATGCCAAGCTAGATCGGTGCAATCTCAGTCATACCAACCTAACCAAAGCCAATTTACAAGGCGCGCGCATTAATCACAGCAATCTCAATTATGCTCAACTCAGCGGTGCTATTTTGTATTGGGCATCATTCTACCGAGCACAATTACAAAAAGTTAATCTTTGTGGTGCCAATCTCCGTGGCATTAATTTCCGTGGCGCGGATCTCACTGGCGCCAATCTCAGTTGGGCAAATCTCAGTCAAGCAAAACTAAGCGGCGCAATTTTAGATGATACAAATTTAGATGGTGTTCGGTTACGAGGGGCTTATCTCAATGCGCTGGATCTCAGTCATCGCAACCTTGATGGCCTCGATTTACAGAACATTATCTTTAATGGTGGTCAATGTCATCACACTTATTTAGCCGGAGCGAATCTAACGAATGCTCAACTCCGGCTCACGCAATTTATCGAGACAGTGTTTGACCAAGCGACTCTCTGTCAGGCAGATTTCAGGGAAGGAAATCTTCAACGTGCCAGTTTGAAACGGGTAGAGGCGATCGCCACAAACTTTACGAAAAGCATCCTTATCGAAGCCAATTTTGAGGGAGCAAATCTACAAAACGCAAATTTCTCTGGCGCCAATCTCCGCGATGCCAATTTCCGTAATGCAGATCTGCGAGGCGCAAATTTCACTGATGCGAATTTAAGCAATGCCCAGTTCGATCCCATGCAATTACGAGACTGCACCTTAGCACAAACAATTCCCTCAGAAGATTCAGCAGCAGCCTAAAGCATATACTCAGACAACAATGATGCAGTTGTCTCAACAGAATGTATTCTCTAATAGCAATCTCGACTTCTTATTCCCCTTCGAGAATATCGGCTTGTACACCACGATCAATTACTTCAATGTCCCACTGTCCAGTGCGATCGCCCTCAAACGCGATCCAACGACCATCACCACTAACCGTTGGATTTCTCACTTGTCCAACATAGGTACGCGTTAAATTTTGGCTCTGGAAAGAAGTGCGGTCATATAGATAAACATTCGTCTTGCCTTCTTGTTCTGAGGTATACACGAGATAGCGACCATTACGGCTAATATCCGGCTGATCATAAAACACGTTCGGTTGGTGTAAACCCGGTAAAGGCAATAATTTCCGCTGGGATAAATCATATAAAAAAATCCGCCGCTGCTGACGGCGATCGCTCGCAAAAACGAGAAATCGACCATCATCAGACAAACGGGGATTTTTTTCGCTGTGAATGCTGTTGAGATTGTTACCAAGAGGATCAGCTGCTGGGGTCACATAATTTTGGTTTTGGCAGCTAGCCAGCAACACAACAACACCAATCCAACTGAACCTTCTAATCACAAAAACTAAGACGTTACTCAGCGATCGCCGAACCATTTGGCAGAGTACAGCAGTTGACCTTATCGAGACAAACCTTACCCCACTGCAATGCCCAACGCACAAGGGATACACGATTTTCTGTCGCTGTTTTAGTCAAAATATTACTGATGTGATTGTCAACAGTGCGTTTACTGATCTCCAATTGCTTGGCGATCTCATGGTTGGTTAAACCGACTGCTACAAGATCAACGATCTGAATTTCTCTTTCTGATAAAGCTGCTTGAGTCGCCGTTTTCTCCATTGCCATAGCCCTTTATCTCGCCTGTGTACATTTACTTATCCCTATTGTACGGAAGGATTTTTTTTTCGCTAGCTCTTCCCTGTTTTTCGGGGCTTTACTCACGGATTCTTTACAATTCGATCCCGGGGAAGTCTGCGATCGCCATATCGGATGTAACAATGTGCATCCCAGCTTTGACAAAGCGTTCAAAGGCTTCATCGGCTTGAGGAGTAAAGTCCACCACACCGGGAATAACCACCGGAGAAGTGCAATCTTCTAAGAGGTAAACTTTCTTCGCGAGATTGGGATCTTGGGTCAAAATTTCGGATAGTAAATCATCTATGGTCCAAGCAACGCAGTGACTCTTTGCCTGACCCGCAATAATTACCGCATCAAAATTCAGCAATTTCTGGAGAAAACGGGTATTTTTCTGGGCAATGGGTCGATCCTTGGCATCTTTGAGCACTTCTGGACGAAGCACAGAATAGTTTTCTGTCAGGGGATTGCCGCCTTTGATTTCGAAATTGGTTTGGCTATGGCGCGTCAAATTATGGAAAAACATTGCTTCTTCCACGGCAGAGACAAGAGCATGGCCAATGCCGCCCACCATGGAGTGGTAGGGCCAAATAGTAAGGGGGTATTTACTGTCATCACTGAGTTGTTTGGTGTAGTGCAGGGCAAATTGCTGGAGGCCAACATAATTGCCTTTGCTGATGCTGTAGGCGATCGCCGGATTCACTTTCCAAACGCCTTGCTGGACATCGTCATGGCTAATTGTGCTGGCGGGTTGGGGATGTTCACCTGCATCATTGACCCAAAAAATTGGGTGAAAAATTTGCATCGCCGTGTGAGTATCCATCGTGGGCGCAATCTCAGTCAGGGTATTTAGGTTGCGATAGATAAATTGGCAAAGACGGTCATTATCTTCCACCGCACCCATTCCAGACTGACCACCGACAAACAACTCAAAGTCGGGGATACAGAATGTATTTTGGACATCGATCGCCATCAGACAAATGCGTTTTCTGTCTGTGGCAGCGGGCTTTATCTGATGGGTTTTAATCCAGTCTTCTGCATCTTTCGCCCGTTCGAGATAAGGGACGCGCCAGACTTCGCCAACGGTTTTGGGATTAAAAAAGCTGGGAATGGGTAAAGGAGTAGACATCGAAAGACCTCGGCTTAGCGTGTTTAATCTACACCACTATTGTAGTGTTCAAAATACACAATGTCAATTTATTTAAGTTGAGTTGTTTTTTATTATGGCGATCGCCCAGTTGTCTGAATTCGAAGAACGGATCTAATTTAGAAAGAATTAACAAAAAATTGGGTGAGGAGCAGCAGGGATGGATATTGCCGAAATTTTGGCGGGATGGTTAGCGGGACAAACGCCTCAGATGACTGATTACGAAAAGCTCTTGGCTGCAGCACAACAGCATCCAGAGCAGGCAGCAGGTCTGGATTGTGAACTGAGTGTGGCGGGTATTGCAGCGAGGGCAAAGGAGTTTGTGGCGATCGCCCCCAAAATTATCCAGCTCAGCAAATCGATGCAATATACTAACGAGCCAGCCATTTTAAGAACGCTTTGGGAGCTATGGTTACCGTTAGCCGCACAGTTAAGAGCTGCAAGACAGCAGCAAGATCAACCGCTTATCCAAGGCATCCTCGGTGGGCAGGGCACAGGTAAAACCACCATTAGTCGGATGCTACAAGGAATTTTGCATCATTGGAATTATCCTTGTATCTCCATTTCCATCGATGACCTCTACAAAACCTACGCTGAACGCCAAAAACTCTTAGAAACTCAACCACGCTTAATTTGGCGGGGCCCTCCTGGAACCCACGATATTGATACGGGTTTAGAGGTTTTAATGCAGCTTCAGCGGGCAAATATTGACGATAAAATTGCGATTCCGAGATTCGATAAGTCTTTGCATCAAGGGCAGGGCGATCGCGTTGACCCAGAAAATGTGGAGCCAGCAGAAATTATTTTATTTGAGGGTTGGTTTGTGGGATGTCGGCCAGCCGATCCACAGGTTTTTGAGCAGCCACCAACGCCCATTGATACGTCTGAGGACAAACAGTTCGCGCGGGAGATGAACGAAGCGTTACAGGCTTATTTACCTCTATGGGAAAAGCTGGATAGATTGATGGTGCTATATCCGGAGGATTATCGGCTGAGCAAACAATGGCGCAAGGATGCAGAACATAACATGATGGCTCAAGGGAAATCAGGCATGGATGACGCGGAAATTGATGATTTCGTCGATTATTTCTGGCGATCGCTCCATCCAGAACTATTTATCACTCCCCTAACAAAAAATTCGGCTTGGACAGATTTGGTAATCGAGATCGATGCAGAACACCGCCCTTGTGCCATTTATCGTCCGACAACTGATAAATAAAATAATTCAAGCAAAACTTTATGGTCACCTCAAAAAAGCTACAGGACGATTATTTCAAAAGAGTTGGTCGCAATGTAGTGGAATATAAACGTATAGAAAAACTGCTGAAGATCATACTTCCTATTTTAGAAATCTTCGCAAATCATGAAAATCTTAATTCATCAAAATTCAAGCTGGCAACCCTTGGACATTTAATCAATCAATTCATTGAAAAGATAGAAGTAAAGGTTGAATTATTAGAATGTGAAGAACAAGATAATATCAATACTCTTTCATCTCTTGAAAAATCTGTTTATGATGACTTTAGAGAACTAGTTCAAGCCCGCAATCAGCTAATTCATTGTTCAGACTCGCTCCCAAATACTGAAGAAGAATATCAAATACAAATAAAAGAGTTAGATTACTACTATGACAAAGCATCTACTTTCAGCACCAGTCTTATTAATTATATGCTTGTAATCAGTGCTATCGTAAATAGCCTGTGTGAATATAAAGACTCGAAGATCTACACAACATATTTAATACTCAAAGAAAACTTGCCTGGAGACACGGTTTTTATTGACTTTGTTAATCCTTGGGAAACAACATGGTTTAAAACTCAGATTATCGAGTATGTCCTGATGGCAGAAAAGAAATTCAGAAACCCATATGGTTGGACAAGTTTATCCCATGCGGGAAACTTTATTCGGCAGTCTGATAAAAATATTACACCGCGAAGATACGGTTTATCAAAATTAAAAGATGTTCTGATCATATCGGGATTATTTAATTTTTATTCAGTGAATAATCAACTTTTTTATAAGAGTAAATATTGTTGTATAACTTGGAAATCTGAGAGAAAGCTTGAACAATGCACTATTCACATAAAGTAGCAAAATGTGATATCCAATTGATGCAAACTACTGTTCAAAAAAAATATCGTCCTAGCGATCCGGCATAATACGGTCAGTTTGTGGGGAAAACGATGAGAAAGGTTGTGTTGTGTGGCTATTACGGTCAGGGGAATGCGGGGGATGAGGCTCTGTTGGTAACGCTTTTACAGATGTTGCCGAGTGATGTGACGCCCATTGTTTTATCTCACAATCCCCAAACCACAACAGCAGCCTATGGGGTTCAGGCAGTCAAACATAAATCTCTAGACGCTCTAAAGGCGATCGCCACGGCGAATGGTTTTGTGTGGGGTGGCGGCAGTTTGATGCAGGATGTCAGTAGCTTGGCCAGCCCGATTTACTATGGCGCATTGATGAAATTCGCTCAGCTCCTTGGCAAAAAAACAATTGCTTGGGGACAGGGGATTGGGCCTCTTAATTCGGCGATCGCCCAGTGGATTACTCGGTTGTGCCTCAAATCTTGTAAAGCGGTGAGTGTGCGCGATTTGGGTTCTGCGACTCTCCTCAGATCTTGGCGCATCCAACATTTTCTCGCGCCCGATCCAGTGTGGGCATTGGCAGGTATCCCTCTCGATCAAGATCTAGATTTTCCACATCCGCGTATTGCTGTAAATCTGCGCTCACACCAGACTCTCACACCTGAGAAATTAGATGTCATCATCGAAGCTTTAAAAATTTTTCAAAAAAAATTGGGTGCAAGTATTATCCTTGTTCCGTTTCAAGACAGTCAGGATGGGGCGATCGCCGAACAAATCTATCAGGAGCTTGATGCTTCTAGAGCCATTATTCGCATTGATAAGCCACAAAAATTTAAGAGTCTCTTTGAGCAGGTAGATTTTTTAATTGGGATGCGGTTGCACAGTCTCATTATTGCGAGTTCGGCGGGATGTGCTTGCTCTGCCCTTAGCTATGACCCAAAAGTGACCCAACTCCAAAACCAATGTTCGATACCCGGTTTTGAATTAGACACACTACCGCGAGATTCGGCGGCGATCGCCCAGACATGGCTACAACATTACGAAGCGAGTCAACATCAAAATTCGTCCGACATTAACGCCATTAAACAAGATGTACAGCAACACATTGAATTGCTTTCACTGCTGTCCTAAAACCTAATCAAAAATTTAGGGAATTCTGCTATAGGGCGATCGCCTGTTATTAGCTCCCTCATTAGATTTCTAACTTTACGCTACATCTTTTTCTCGGCAGCAAAGCCCATGTTTACCATGAAGGTATAGCCCTGATGGGGATGTCTCAATGCCAGAAAATAAGTGGATTAGGTTAGCTCTCTCTACGGAGCATCCGGAATTATTGCAGGGTCTGGAATCTCTACGCAAACTCGGCCTAATCAGCGATAAAGTCGTTCGAAATATCGGGCGATCGCATCTCTCTTGTTCGCTGCCCGATCCACAGATTATTTCTGAATCTGACATCCCACAGGATTGGGAAGAAATCACGGTTCCGATTCCGTCTGTTCTCACCCCGAAAATTCCGACAATGCCCCCTGTGCTGTCGAGATTCTTTGAGGAATTGTCGGTACGCTGGCTGCTTTTCCTCGGTGTATTTTTGGTGGTGCTTTCCTCTGGCGTTTTAGTGGCCAGTCAATGGGCAAACTTCCCAGCAGTGGGACAGTATCTCGTGCTGTGGAGCTATACCGCAGCCTTTGGCTGGGTGGGGTTCTGGGCGAGCAAACAAAAAGAGTTAACGCTTACTTCGCAGACATTACAGACCGTCGCAATTTTACTGGTTCCCCTAAATTTCTGGGCTGTCGATCAGTTTGGGGTATGGCGATCGCCGTGGCAGAGTGTGGTGGCGATCGCCGCAATTTTCGGCTTGTTCTTGAGCATTGGCACTTTCGCGAAAAAGAACAATTGGTCAAAACCAATATTTACGGGCTTCTTTGCGCTGGGTTTATTCCAGTGGGGTTGGGAAACATTTTTGAATCCCATCGTTGGCGTTTATCTGGGCATCAGCGTCATCATCGTTATTTTGTGGGGGATTCCGCTCTTCGCCAAACGCTCGCATCCCCAGAAAATCCCAGAAAATATTGGCTTAGAATTTTTGCTATTTGGGTTGGGATTATTGCTCTTTCGGGCGATCGCCATTGTCTCTATTCCAATCGGAGAGCTGGGTCTAGGCGTGGGAATGTTGGGGTGGCTCCTCACGGAGCTAGAAGCCAATAAAATCGAGCGTTCTGACACTCAAACAACAGCCGAGGCGATCGCCCATCCCTGGGAAACTGGCGGTGCACTGTTACTGGTTTTGGGTTGGCTGGCAACGGTGGGCAGTTATCCTTGGCAAGTTTTAGGAGTATCAGCTTTAGCCGTTGTCTGGTTGATCCAAAAACTCCGGCGGGATTGGCGTGTTGAAGATTTAATTGCTCTGTTTGTCGTGGGTTTACAAGGGGGAATTTTATGCCGTGATGTGATCCCCACAAGCTTTCGGTCATCCGTCACAACAGCGGCAGTGGAATTTTCCCAAGCCCAAGATTTTCCCTATTCTGTCTATAGCGTCACGCTCTTGCCCTACCTCCTCATCTGGGCAGTAGCCGCAATTTGGTTTTATCGAACAGACAAAAAACGATTAGCGCGGACATCAGAATATTTGCTGTTAGGTTTAGGGGCAATTTTGGCTGTTTTGAGCCTTCCGAATCCCACATGGCGCGCCCTAAATTTCTCGATTTCCGCAGGGGTTTGGTTTTATTTTGCCCAATACAGTCGCCCCTATCTCCGACAAAAATATCTTTATCTCAGCCACGGTATGGGACTGCTGGCGATCGCCGGAATTTTTGAACGAATATTTCCTCAAACGAGCTTTTTGGTATGGGGCTATTTTTGTTTGTTCTTAGTCATCACGGAATGGACATTTTATTTACTGCCACTAAAAGCGCCCAGCCAGAAAAAATGGCAATGGAGCAGTTGGCAATTCGGTATTGGCCTGGCATTAGGGAGCTGGATTTTGCTAGCCCTTGCGCCGCTCGGCAATGAACCTCTTTATCGATTAGGTTGGGCCATTGTGCCTTGTTTTTTAACGGCGATCGCCCTCAACAAGAAAGGACAATTGCGGCGACAAGCTGTGACCCTCAGTCATGGCACTTTAATGTTGTTGACCTTTGGTGGCTTTAGCACAATCGTCAATGAAAGTGGCTTCATGCTGGGGCTGGGAAGTTACGAAGGGAATGTCGCTTATTTTCTGCGTCTGGGTTTGGCGATCGCCCTAGGCTTGATGCTTATCAATGTCCGTTTAATGCCGCTCAAACTGTGGGCTCATCTCCATTTGCTATTTGGAACAGCGTTGGCGTGGAGCTTTATTTTGGGAGATCTCAGAGAACCTCAATGGCCGTTGTTCTGTGTAATCAGTAGCGGTATTTTCTGGGGATTCACAACGCTCTTACAACGCCACCGTCGCTATCTGGGCAGACTTTATACCAAAGTTTGTCATCAATGGGGTTTCGTTTTTGCGGGTTTAGCCAGCCTCCTTTTTGTCGAAAATAGTCTTGCACAGTGGGAACAGTATTGGCTTCCTGCGGATGTTCACCCAGAAATCTTTTTGGGGAGTGGGTTACTGCTGATTGTGCTGCTGTTGCGCTATTGGCAAAATCCGAAAAATGAAGCCTTTGTGATGGCTGGGATTGCGATAGAAACTGGGTTAACAGAAGGCGTTTTACTGCAAGGGGATGTCCGTCTGGCGATCGCCGCTGGAAATCTCATCTTCGCAGCTCTCTTTTGGCTCTTACAACAACGAATTTTACGTTCAAAAAAACTTGCAGTTTGGCAAGCTTATCCGCTGCTTTTTACCCTAATGGGTTTGGGCTGGCGCATGGAAGCGTTCAATAGCATTACTGGATTAATAACCGCTGTGGCTGGCCTCTTATTTTTGGCGATCGCCGCACAGACTTATCACATTCGGCCTTTGCGCTTTCTGGGCTTTGGTTGCATTACCTGGGGCATTTATGAAACGGTCATTTATCAGATGCGCCAATCTCCCGGCGACAATATCGGCGATGGTTTAACCGTCTTGGCCTTGGTCGGTATTCTATTGGCGCTCATCTATCGGGTCACCCATGCGATCGCCAATCGTGGTGAGCGAACTGTTTTAGCCTCTATTCCCCTCAAGGAATTTCTCATCATTGCCCATCTCCACTGGGCGATCGCTGCTGCATTTAAACTCTTTACCCTGCCCTATATTCTGCCGACACCACCAACATTTCGGATCTTGGCGATCGCCACGAATATTGGCCTAGCACTCTACGCCATCATCCAAGCGAACACTTCCCAAAATCCCGATGCCGAAGAGAGCAAATGGGCAGAATGGTGGATTTATGTCGGTGCCATTGAGCTGATCACCACCAGCATCCAAGCCCGTTGGATGTGGACACAATTAGAGACTGTCGATCCATTTCGGGTGTTGTTAGTTTCGCTGTTGGCCTTAATGATTTTTCAATTGCCCTGGAAAAATATGGGATGGCAACAAGCTCCTTGGCATCGAGTCGGTATTGCGATGCCCGCGCTTTGTCTCGTAATGACGGCTTCGTCAGACGTGTCCTATCTCAGTTTGGGTAGTATTACTTTGGTTTATCTCCGCATCGCCCAAATCCAGAAAAATGTGCGTTGGGGCTACTTGAGTTTAATTTTTGGCAATTGGCTAATCGGCAAAATTCTCTTTGCCTTCGATCTCTTACAACCTCTCAGCTACGCCCTTCAAATTGGTTTAAGTATTTTGCTCATTGCCCAAATAGATCCTGATTTCCAAGATCGAAAAAAACGATCCACCCGACATCTCCTCAGGATGTGTGGCAGTGCTTTAATCTGCGTCATCGCCCTCATTTATTACCAAGAATTCGGCATTACCCCAGCCATTATCAGCTTGGCCTTTGTCTTTCTCGGCATTGGCACCCAAGTGCGCGCTTTCCTCTATAACGGCACTATCACCCTGATTGTGACTGGCATTTATCAACTCGTAATCCTTATTGATAGCTACTCTTTTGCAAAATGGGTGGTTGGCCTCGTCGCAGGAATTTTCCTTATTAGCGTTGCAGCCAACTTTGAGAAACGTCGTCTCCAAATCCTCAAGGTCTTACAAAATTGGGTCGAAGAATTAGAACATTGGCAATAACTCATTACCTACAGTCCATTGCCAATGAGAATAAACGGCGACCAGTAATAGGGATAGCTCAAATTTTTGCCGAGGGAGTTTTCTACTGTTGCACCCGTAATCGGATCAGCATTTTGCACGAGAGCTACCTGTGCTTTTCGTAGGGCTTCTGCCTTAGTGATTTTGGGTTCATTTGCCAGCACTGCATAGAAATTATTCATCAGTACCTGTGTCCCACCATCATCCACTGACCACAGAGAGGCGATCGCTGATTTTGCGCCCGCTCGCTGCATTTGGAACCCTAATCCTAGAATCTCTTTGCCATCACCTAACTCATCTCCCAATGCGGTTTGACAGGCACTGAGCACTAGTAAATCGACATTAGTTAAATCCCATTTTTCAACGTCTTTTAACGTGAGTTCTGGATAAGGAAAGAAAAGGAGAAAGCCCATATCGTGGAAGTTGTAACGAATCCACGGCTTTCTCCCATGTCCAGTCTAGAGGCTCTGTTTTGCCATGTTGATGATTTCTGCCAAGTCTTTGAACCCTTATGGCATCAAGCGTTACTCAGCTCTGGCAAAAAATACCGTCGCCGTCAGAGAAGCCTCAGTCTGAGTGAGGTGATGACTATTCTCATTGCTTTCCATCAATCTCACTATCGAAATTTCAAGCATTTCTATCTCATCAAGGTGAAATGCGATTGGCAACAAGAGTTTCCTCTAGCTGTGAGCTATCAACGCTTTGTGACATGGATACTTTCGAGCTTGATTCCTCTCTGTACATATCTGCGACGATGCTTCGGACAATACACTGGTATTAGCTTCATTGATGCCACCAGCATCAAGGTTTGCCATAATCGCCGTATCTCTCAACACCGTGTTTTTGAAGGTTGCGCGGCAAGGGGCAAGACTTCGGTGGGATGGTTCTTCGGCTTCAAACTACACCTGGTCATCAATGAGCGAGGAGAATTACTCAACGTCCAAGTGACGCCCGGAAATACCGATGACCGCCAACCTATAGTGGAGTTATGGCAAGACTTATGGGGTAAAGTCTTTGCCGATAAAGGCTATGTCTCACAATCTTTAGCCCAGCATCTTCAAGAGGAACATGAGGTGACCCTAATGGCTAAACCTCGTCGAAATATGAAGCATCATTTGATGGTTTATCAAAATAAACTTTTTGCTCGTAAGCGGGCTTTGATTGAGACAGTTATTGACCAACTGAAGAACATCTCACAGATTGAACATTCCCGACATCGCAGTCCCACAAACTTTTGTGTGAACTTGCTGTGTGGGCTGATTGCTTACTGCCATCAACCCAAAAAACCTTCTTTACAGCTTGATTAGACCTATCATTCCTTATCCAGAACTCACGTTCTTTTAGGGTTTGTTTTTCTTGGTTATTGAAGAGAATGAAGGATTCTTCGGGTGTGCCGCTAACAAATTTGGCGTGGGTCGCAAGGTGAACGACATTGTAATCTTCCACCTCAAAACGGATGTCTGCATTAAAATCTTTGCCAAGGCGGGTTGTCGTGGCGGATATAGTTTTGGCGATGCTTTCCACTTCTGGTTGGGCATGGGGAAGAGAGTCAAAGGGGAAATTTCGCTTGCCGACGGTAACGGTACTTTCCGTATCGGTAAAAGCTCCGGCGAGAACAGCGAGTTCGCCACGGGGTTTGTCGGTAAAGTTGGTGAGGCTAACGGCAGTGATGTTATTGATGTTGTAGTTCTCGATGAGCCATTGTTTGCCGTCGTAAAGCGCGGACAAGGGAACATATCGCAATTGTCCATCAGGCGCGTAAATAATATTTTTTGTGCCTAAGTTTTCTAAATCGGTAGCGATGGGTGCGATTAATGCGTCATAGAGTGTTTTTGAAGCAGTTTGGACAGCACCAAGATTTTGGCGGAGTTGGGGGACAGTCAGGGCGTTACAATAGTTGAGAATAGCTTGGTTTAGCTCGATGCGACTTAGGGGAACAGTGCGACGAAATGGTGGCGCAGTGGCAGAGATAACAATTAGTTCGAGGCGATCGTCCAAGACAAGGGGATAAAGAATAACGGCATTATCGAGTTGTGCGAGGTCATCCCGTAGGTTTTTGGCATAGAGATCGAGGTCAATGCTTTCGCCATCGGTGTTGCGTTGGAGTTTGGCAAGTTCGGCTTGGACGGGTTCGCTCTCAAAAAATTCAGAGATTTCGAGAACAATCTGCTCTCTGGCTTGGCGTAGGGTTTTGATTTGCTCGCGTTGTTCTGTGGTGCGATTGCCTGGTGCAATTTGACTGAGTTCTGCCAAGGTTTGACCAACTTGAATCGCATCATCTAGCAAGACATTGTAGCCATCGATAATGACGCTTTCGGCGGTGCGGTTGGCAATCTCTGTTTCCGTATCATCATTGCCGCGCACATTGTTTAAGTAGTCATCAAGCTCTTGGACTTTCAGTAAATCGAGGACGCGCTGGGCTTCAAGGATGCGGTCTTGTTCAAGCAGTACATTCGCAAGGCTTCGGTAAGTATCTTGGATTTTGCTGAGATAGGTTTCTTGAATTCCTCGGTCTAGTCCTTTGATATCATCACGGAGGGTTTCATAGACATTGACAGACTGTTTATAAAAAATGATAGCCAGTTCTGATTCATTCAAATCCTCAAACAAGAACCCAATATTTTTTAGAGTGATTGCCTCGCCATTCCTGTCATCAACTTCTCTTCTGAGAGCTAGAGATTGCTGATAGTAGTCAAGTACCTGATCTTGTTTATTTAAGAAACTATGAACTCTACCAAGATTATTGAGAGTAAATGCTTCTCCATTTCGATTACCTACTGCTCGCCAGAGAGGTAAAGCTTTTTGGAAATAGTTGAGAGCAATCGATTGGTCTTCTAAATCGCTATACACGTGACCAATATTATTGAGAAGACGTGCTTCAGTAGTCTGATCCTTAACTTTTTGTGCGAGGTTGAGTGCCTGTTGATAGTAATCGAGAGCAAGCTGTTTTTTCCCAAGATTCAGAATAAATCACTCCGATGTTATTGAGGCTTGTTGCTTCTCCCGCACTATCACCCACCGCTCGGAATAAAGGTAAAACTTGTTGATAATAGTCGAGAGCTTGCTGTTTTTCTCCTAAAGCATCGTAAACCAAACCAATATTACTGAGGGTAATTGCTTCTCCCGTACGATCACCAACCACTCGTCTTAAGGGTAAAGCTTGTTGGTAATAGTCGAGAGCTTGTTGTTTTTCTCCCAAAGCATCATAAACCAGACCAATATTATTGAGAGCCGTTGCTTCCCCAGTGCGATCGCCCACCGCCCGTGACAAGGGTAGTGCTTGCTGATAGAAATCGAGGGCTTGCTGTTTTTCCCCTAAATCATCGTAGACTGCGCCAATATTATTGAGGGTAGTGGCTTCTCCGCTGCGATCGCCCACTGCCTGCGATAAAGGTAAAGCTTGTTGGTAATAATCGAGGGCTTGCTGTTTTTCTCCTAAATCACTATAGATCAATCCAATTCTATTTAGAGTTAATGCTTCACCAGATAAATCTTCCAAAGACTCTCGTAAAGCTAAAGCTTGTTGGTGATAAGTTAAAGCTAATTGTTTTTCCCCTAGGTCGTTGTAAGACCAACCGATATTATCGAGAGTTTTTGCTTCCTCATCGATATCTTTTATTTTTCGATAAGCCATGAGAGCAAATTCGTAGTAATCAAGAGACTCTTGTTTCTTTCCCAGACTGTTATGAACAAAACCCAAGGCAAGATTTGTCAAAGCTATTTTTTCATGGTTTTGTTGCTGTTGATAAATATCTAGAGCTACTTCCCATTTTTCGAGAGCCGCTTGATAATTTGTAATGCCCTGCTCAAAAAATGACATGCCTTCATCGTAAAGACGATCAGCTTCAGTTTGTGGAGTTGTTTGAGCAAAGAAAATTGGTATTTCTCGGAGTTCTTGGGCAGTTGCCATCTCTGTTCCAGCAAAGAGCATGGCACTCCCCAGCAGACCCCAAACCCAACGGATTGCAACCATAACTTTTTCCTAGCTTATGAGATCACGAATACTTATATTTTCTGAGATTTTCAAGTAAGTAATGCTATAGCAAAATGGAGTGAGTCGTTTCCTTGGAAGTCTCGCTATGACAATTCACTGTCCCCAATGTAATGCTCAAGACATCATCAAAAGTGGATTCGCTAAAAATCGTCAACGATTTAAGTGTAAGCAGTGCAATTATCAATTTACAAGCTTTTCTAAAGAGCGGGGCAAGCCTCTCTGGATGAAATTAGAAGCTGTATTGATGTATATGAGTGGTATGTCCATGAATGCGACAGCCAAGATTCTCGGTGTATCAGCTCAATCAGTGCTCAATTGGGTAAGAGATTTCGGTGAAGCCAATTATGAAAAGCCCACTCCTGAGTCTGCTGTCGTGGTGGAGCTAGATGAGCTATGGCATTTTATCCAAGAGAAAAAAACAAACTTTGGGTCTGGAAAGCATATGACCGTAATACTGGGCGACTCATTGACTGGGAATTGGGAAGTCGTGATAGTCGAACTTTAGGTCATTTACTAGAGCGGTTCTCGCAATGGCAAATCACTGTCTATTGCACCGATAATTGGAAACCCTATCAACAGCTATTAGAGAATCACCCAGATGCTTTTCATGTCATTAGCAAGAAAGAGACAATAGCAATTGAGAGAAACAACTCAGACAATCGCCATTGGTTTGCTCGGTTTCATCGCAGGACGAAGGTCGTCTCTAAATCAAAACACATGGTGGACTTGAGCATGGCACTGTTTGCGAAATTTAGAGTGAATGGAAGTATTGAGCTACTGCGCAATTGGCGTTTAACATTACTCTCTTAAAACTCTCATATTTTAAAGAACATTTTTAAACGAAAGAACTCCAAAGCTTATTGAGAAAATCCAAGATTGATATCAATTAGTTTTTAGAGAATGCTTAGTATTCAGTGGCGATCGCCATAATCAAAAAACAACAAAAAAAGCCCACAGTCAGTGGGCTTAAAAATGTGCAGTTGATAAACGAATGTATGTTAGAGAGTTGCTGACAAAATCAACCCATGCTTGAAACTCTGGCGATTCTCTCTCTTAGTTTCAAAATTAATCGGAGACAAGCGGCGCAAAAAACGCCAATTTAGCAAGTACTCCCTCAGACAATCTGGAAAACCGCGAATTTCTATTCGGAATTTTGATTTTGGCTGACAGATATGTTTTCAAACAGCATTTTCACCTTTTTATATGTATGACTTTTTAGCTGTTTCAAGTCTGTCAAAACGAATGTTTAGCCTCTGCATCCTAGAGTATCACTGGATTTTTTGTTTTTTTAGTTTAGTGATTTTTCTTTGGGCTTAGGGAGCAATCACTCTCGTCAACTCGACAGGTTTCAACTTTTAAAAAACGTAGAAATTTAGCCAGAGGTCTAGGGTGATCGCCAAGAGAGAGAGCAACAGTACGAGATACATCAATGCCTTAGGACGAAAAGTATTAATCATGAGGCAAAGGCTTGTACAGCTCACAAAAGTACTACCCAGCAGAAAGCCTAAACTATGGCCTGCATTACCCCGCAAAAGCCATTGACTCGCCAATTGAAAATGTTGTCCGAAACCTTGAGGACTCGCAAAACCCGCCAGCAGCACAGACCAAGGATTCACATTTGATGTCACCTGCGGCAATATCCAAAGTTGGAATCCTGCGGCGATCGCACAACCGAGTAGTAGCCACACTGACCATTCCAAGAGCTCACGCATATAAACATAAAATCCCATCGATATCCGAGATTTACGACTCACAGGCAGGATTGTTAATTTCGACGTGGTTAAGCTGTCTGTCTGGATAGGGGCGATCGCCACAGGGTAAAGACTAGGGCGGGCGATCGCTGGATACCTAAATAAAGAGACGGAAGATTCAGTCTGTTCCCGCGAAATCATTTGCTTTTGGGTCGCAAAAATACAACTGATAATCACGACAATCCCAAAGCTAATCCCAAGATCAAAAAGAAAAACCTCGCCATTCTCAGGGAATGCCCGCCACAACATGAACATCAATATGGGATTTAGTGAGACAGATGTCAGCCAGAAGGCGATCGCCAAACTCGATGACCCAGATTGCCAGAGCAAGCGCCGCACCACGGGCCATAAACCACATTGACCAATCGGTAGTAAAAACCCCAGTCCACAGCCGTAGAGCAGTTGCCACCAAGGATTTTGGGGAAGAAACTTTTCCCAACGACGACGCGGCGCAAATAAAAATAATCCGCTCGAAACAGCCACCCCAACCATGAGCCACGGCAAAGAAACAAGCCACTGCGCGATCAGAAGCGTAAACCAATGCTGTAGTGCCACCATGCCGTCGTTTATCTCGAAAGTACCGAAATTCTTCCCATCTACCCTACATGATTCCCCCAGACTTGGGGCGTCTAGACCCGAAAATTTGGCGATCGCCGCCCCAATCCAGGTTCTGCACCGTTCTCATCCTTAGAAAAGATGACGGAATCGCTTATTAATGTAAAATTAAATGACTTTTTACAACTATTACTTTTTAAGATTAAGAGGGAAAGATCATGGACTTTCGTATTGTTATTGTATTGGCTCCTTTAGCGATCGCTGCATCTTGGGCAATCTTCAACATTGGTGCTGCTGCACTCAACCAACTCAGTAACATGCGTGGCGAATAGTAAACCGCTCCACCTGATTTTGTCTGTTGTTTGATCAGAGCCACTTACATCAAAAAATTAGCAAACAAATTTTTATCGACTTTAGCAGCCCTCATCGGGTTGCTTTTTAATCATTAGAGAAATTATGTCTGTCCAAATCCGCCGTCAACACCCCAGTCGCCCCATCAATGTCAGTATTTTGCAATACCAAGTGGCTCTGCCGGATGCGAAACCCCAGCATATTCTCGAAGAAATCGTTTGGCACAAAGAGCTTGAAGTTGAGCAGATGCGCGACAAGATGCCTCTACTGCAACTCCGTAAACTAGTAAACACTCTGCCACCTGCAAAGGATTTTTTATCTGCTCTCGTAAACGGTAAAAACAATCCAGCCCTTATCGCCGAGGTCAAAAAAGCCTCTCCCAGTAAAGGAGTGATTCGCGAAGATTTCGACCCAGTAGCGATCGCCAAAGCCTACGAAGCAGGTGGTGCAAGCTGTTTGTCTGTTTTAACCGATCAGAAATTCTTTCAAGGCAGCTTTGACAATCTCAAACTAGTCCGAGAAGCCGTTGATCTACCGCTTCTCTGCAAAGAATTCATCATCTATCCCTACCAAATTTTTAAAGCCCGTAGCTTTGGTGCTGACGCAGTGCTCCTAATTGCTGCGATCTTGTCTGACCAAGACCTCGAATACTACGTCAAAATCACCCGCAGTCTAGGGATGACAGCCCTCGTTGAAGTGCATACAGCGGAAGAATTAGACCGAGTTTTGGCAGTTGATGGTGTGAATCTGATTGGCATTAATAACCGTAACCTCGAAGATTTTTCCGTCAATATCGAAACCACAACGATGTTGATGGAAACCCGGAGTGCTGAGCTGAAGGCGAAAGGGGCGCGGGTCGTTAGTGAATCTGGTATTCACAGTCCCATTGACCTCATGATGGTGCGGGAAGCTGGTGCAAAAGCAGTACTAGTCGGTGAATCTCTCGTCAAGCAACCTGATCCGAAACAGGCGATCACCGATCTATTCGAGCTTTAAGCTTTAGGAAATTTTTTCGGGTAAAGCGCCAGATTCTTCCAGATGTTTGAGAATCGTCGCTTTTGGAATCGCTGTGTGGAGATGTTGCCAAGGTAAAACTTGGTCGGTTTCCCATTGCTGATGAACATAAAAATCTAGCGGTGGAATTTGGCCTTTGAGATCTTTAAAAGCGCGTTTATAACTCCCCAAGGTATCGCCATATTCTCGGGTTAGTTCGAGGAGTCTAGAGAGGCGGCGATCGCCTCGCGATAACAAAGCCTGAATGACCGACCAATTATAACTTTCTGGACGAAACTCAATGCCCTGCGATCGTAACTTTTTCTGGAGCAATTGCAGACGTTTTTTTGCCGCTTTATTCACTCCAAACCATTGAAAAGGCGTATGGGCTTTCGGCACAAAAGTGCTGCATCCAAGGGTCAATCTCAGGCCAGGAGCAGCCTTTTTCGCGGTCAACATCATGTCGATAGTTGCATCAATATCTGTCTGTTCCTCACCCGGAATTCCGGCCATCCCATAAAATTTAATCGCTTTTAGGCCACCCGCCTTCGCATTGACTGCTGCTGTTGTAATTTCGTCATCCGTGAGTTTTTTATTTACGATTTCCCGTAAGCGCTCTGAGCCACTTTCCACGGCGATCGTAATCGAGCGAGTATCTCGTGCTGCCAGAGTTTTCGCTAATTTTTCCGTCACCGTATTTGTCCGCACCGACGCAATGCTGAGGCGAACATCTGAATATTGCGGCTGCGATAAGTAATCTAATAAACTTTCAAACTCGGGGTGCTGGGTAACTGAAGCTCCTAAAAGTCCAAGGCGATCCGTTACTTTCAGACCTCGTTCAATCGCTGGTATTAAAGATTTTTCGAGATTTGCCACCCGAAACGGCAAGGTGACATAACTAGCAAGGCAAAAGCGACACATTTCCGGGCAGCTCCGTACAACCTCCACCATATAAATATTTTCCCAGGCTGCTTTTTCGGTAACAACGGTCGAAGTCGACAGCACATTGCCGCGATAGGTTTGCTTATAAACGGCAGCGGGTACATCAGTGAGTTTTGGTTCGATACTTTCAATTTCTGCTGTGGGTGATCGATAGGTCACGTCATACAGGCTGGGCACATAAATTCCCTCTACCTGCGCCAGACGTTTTAACTTCGCAAGGCGATCGCCACCACGAATATCTTGATAAGCATCGATAAACTCATCTAAAAGATTTTCGCCATCCCCGAGGAGAATCACATCAAAAAAATCGGCATAGGGTTCAGGATTCGCACTGAGTACCGAACCGCCCCCAAAAATAATTGGGTGATGATCTTTTCGAGCCGATGCTCGCAGTGGAATATTTAGCTTTTCGAGAAGGTCAAATAAATTTGTGTAGTCTAGTTCCCATGAAAATGAAAACCCGACAATTTCGGGCGATGACGGCAATTTCTCATTGAAATCCGTAAATAAGCGCCGTACATCCACATCAGACCGCTGACTAAACTTCGCCCACACCAATTGATAGCCCAAGCTTGTAATCCCAACAGTGTAGGTATTGGGAAACGCAAAGACTAAAGGAATCGCATTTTGCTGGGGGGTAACAGGGTCAAAAAGAAGACGTTCTTGTTCAAACAAAGTTTTTCGGCAGGGGCGCAATTGATCTGGTTGCTATTGTATCCGGTTGCTATTTCAAATGAATGCTTTTCACGCGGCACCAACACCAAGCCTCTGCAAAACCCTTTCAGTTGGCGATCGCCCCATTACCTTTCTCGACGCAAACTACTCCTTAGCCAAAGCGGAGCCAAGACCCTCTTTGGGCAGATTTCGCCTCAGTCCGCAATTTTGAGGTTGAAGGAAGTGCCGCAGCAAAAAACTGTTTCTTTGTGTCTTTCACAAACTTCTGGTTTGGAGATAGGGCGATCGCCTGTTTTAGATGAACCTTTGCCAAACTTTCTTGACCCTGCTCCAAATAAATACGCGTTAACCAAGCATGAGCCATGCCATTATTGCCATCACGGCGGAGCACTTCCCGCAACTCCAGCATCGCCCCTTGTAAATCTCTCAATTTGAAATAACGTTCTGCCCGTTCAAGTGAATCATCTCTCACAATCTCATTCCGCTTTGCGGACGATAAATATTTCACGAAAAAGTCAACCGTTTGCTGCTTTAAATAACCTTGGGTGACGGCAATTTGCCCAAAAAGCTTTTTATTTTTCTGCTGAATTCTCAAAATGCTAGTCACCTGCTCTTCGGTTAAGAGACCAGCTTCGAGCAAATAATAACCAATCTTTTTCTGCTTATTTTTAATCTTTAGACTTTGAAGAATGTTATTCCAGCGAATGGCAAAAAAGTCACAGGTTTCTTGCTTAATCCAGCCTCGCAATGCCAAAATCTCCCCAATCCGAAAATCTTCATATCCCGGAATTGACTGGTTCTGCAATGCTAATTGGACCTGATCTTCTGATACTAGACCCGCTTGGACGAGTAGTTGACCAAGGGGAAGAGCTGCATGTAGCTTAATGCTCTGCTGAAACTGTTGCGGTTGCGCTGGCACTACTGATAATGACATTTCTTAGACCCGAATAAAGACTACCTATGCACACCTGAGAAAAGCACAAAAAGATATCAAAGACAGACAAAAATATCTACGTAAACTTGCGTTCCTTATTTGTAAGCATATCTCTATTCACCGTATTTTTAGGCACGTTTAGAGCGAACTTCACTCAATCTTTAAAGCAGTATTTTTTAGATAAAGCTTTGACAAAGGATTTAATTTCTTCCGGGTCTACATCTCAATATCTGTAAGTGTTTTGAACTAAATTTAGACTTAGAACAGGATACTGAGTAAAGAATTGTTTATTTATTCCTGAAATATATTTCTTCAATTTTTTATTGAAAAATACACTCTCATTTCATTAGATATTTATGCAGTTCTTTTACTTAAGTATCGTTATTTAGAAATCAATTTTTCAAATAACAATACTTAAGAGACGATTCCAGATTTTCAAGATTTTTAGATGACAAACTTCAAGCTTGTAAGGCTGCGAGTTGTTCGATCAGCATCGCGACTTTCTGAAGATTTTTTTGACCAGGTGAGTCCTCTACACCGCTAGATAAATCAATGCCATCGGGTTGTAACTGCGTTAGGGCTTGCTGGATATTGTCGGGTTTTAGACCCCCAGCCAAGAGCCAAGGAATACTGGGTCGGAATGTCTGCAAATCTTCCCAGTTAATGGTGTGTCCAGTTCCGCCTAACTGTTCTGGATGATAGGCATCAAGTAATAGCGCATCAACAACGGTTTCATAATCTTTAGCTGCAATGAGGGTTTGGCGATCGCGCACCCTTAGAGCCTTAATGATTTCGAGATTGGGCAGGAGTTTTCGAACTTGCTGACAAAATTCAGGAGATTCATCACTATGGAGCTGGACAGTGCTCAGGTGAGACGCTTTGGCAATGTCTGCAATTTCCTCAGGACTTTGATTCGCAAAGACTCCAACTTTCCCAACGTTTTCGGGGAGGGTTTGAGCAATGGGTTTGATGTTTTCAGGGGTGATATATCGAGGAGATTTTTTAACGCAGATAAAACCGATATCAGTTGCACCCATTTCGGCGATCGCCACCGCTTGATCCACTCGCGTTAAACCACAAATTTTTAAGCGCATTAGATCTTCTCCTGTTGTTGAACCATTGCCAGCACTCAGCATAACCGTCATTTCCCCAAAGAAAAAACCTATCCCTGTAGGAATAGGTTTATGTGCAACAGGATTATTTAAATTCCCTAAACACAATCATTCTTCTCGGACAGGGGTAGAATCCTGACTCACTTGCCAAACGGTTTCGAGTAACAATTCCGCGCGATCGCCGAGCATACAAATGAATGTACCGCTGCAATCGCCTTCATCATTAGTGACCCAATGTCCTTTGAGACTGACCTCAGAATATTCAGCATCGCAGATGGCAATGTCGAGAATATCGTCACAGTCCTGCTTGAGTTGAACTAATTCCACCAATAAGGGCAAATCTCTCAACACGAGAAAAGAGGCACTACTGGGTTCCATGTAGAAATTTTGGGTGGTGCGCAATGCAAAAACAGCACGGTCTTTCATCCAAGTTTCTACGGACTGGGTTAACCGCTCTAAACGAAAGCTTTCATCGGTGTAGATCAACTTCAACATGATCACGCTCTCCGGTGATGTAATAAAAACAAAAAATTTCAAATAAACAGCACAACCACGGGGTTGGTACACTCTTCGCCACAGCGCCTAAGCTCAGTCAGGCGATCGCCATAAAAAAACCGCCTCTCAATTCAAGAAGCGGAAGAATCATCAAAACCAAATAAATGGTGATGGTCAGTGGCTCAGAAAATAAGTCGGAGCCTTCCGCCGATTAGATTGAGGTAAAAGTCTAGAGAATGGTTAATTCTGGCAATCCAAGATTTACATGGCTGAATTTCATAAAATTCATTAAAATGCGGCTGTCGCTGGTCGAGATTCAGGTTTCCCTCTGGTAATCTCCAACCTCGAAAAAACTTTTCCGTAAAGGCTGTCATCGATTCATGACCGAGGATGAGACTCATATCGTTCTCCACCACCATGCGATCGCCGATCTGCGGCATGGGCTGCTTGGAAGGTTGTTGGGTGGATGGAAACAACAAGGGTCTTACCTCCTTGAAAATGCCTTACATTTGTTATACTACACTTGCACTACAAAAAAGTCTAGTTTTGAGGAGAATTTCAATGAGAACTGCAACACAGGTCAGAACTTCAACCACGGATATGGAAGTGACGAGTATTCGTCTGGAGCGCACCCTGAAGGAAAAACTCAAGGAGCTATCAGGTAGCCAAGGTTATCAGTCCCTCATTCGTGACATCCTCTGGAACTATGTTAACCAAAAGTCTGGAGATTATCGCCCTAAATTTGCGCCCACTGACATTCGCGCGACGTTTCCGGCGATCGCCCAGAAGGATGAAAGCTGTGTTTTAACAGGCAAACTCATCCAAGCAGGCGACGAGATGCATCTCGGTTTTACAATCCATGGTGATTTAGTGCCCCTCAGTCAACTTCCTTAACAACAGACAGAAAAATTCAATCTTCAATGTGAGCAGGCAAAGAGAAGCAAATTTTCAGGTCTTACGTATAATCTTTGTCTGTTTCGCTTTTGAGCATGGAATTATGGTGTTAAAGCAGTGGATGTTTGGGAAAGAGCAAATTGTTTAAAGGTGAGAATGGCATCGTCATAGGATTGACCAGCAGTTTCCGCCAAATCATTATGGCCAGCATCCGGCACAAGATATAACTGCTTCGGGGCGATCGCCGATTCATAGAGTGTTTCACCCATTTCAGCTGGAATCACATCATCTTCAAGGCCATGAATGAATAGCGTGGGAATGGTGACCTCTGGAATTTTGCTCAGAGATTCAAAACGTTGGTGCAGCAAAAAATCCACAGGCATAAATGAATACTGACCGGAATAGGTGGCCATGTCTGACATTGAGGTAAAGGTTCCCTCTGCAATCAAGCCAGCCGCCGGATTATTTCTCACAAGTTCGATGGCGATCGCCCCACCGAGGGAATGACCATAGACAAAAATTTGGTCAGCAGTAAACTGCTGTTCTTTCACCAAATAGTCGTACATGACTTGGGCATCTTCGTAGACATTACTTTCGCGTGGAAATCTGCCACCGCTGAGACCATAGCCTCGATAGTCCATCAATAATACTGAAAATCCCATGTCCACGAAGCGTTTTGCATGGAACAGATTTTCCCCAACGTTATAACTATTGCCATGCAAAAACAGCAGTGCTTTGCCGTTATCATTTGCCTGTGATGGTAGCCACCAACCATGAATTTCGACACCATTTTTTACGGGTAGCCATAATTCATGATGGTCGAGTTCGTAGGTTTGCGGAAAATTTTCGAGGGTTTTCGTTGGTTTGAAAATAATGCGATTTTGCCACACTAGTAAAAAAATACAGAGGGCAAAATAAATGCCGGAAATGCCGCTCAATCCCACTAGCAGCCATTTCAGAAGAACTTGTTTGAAAGGACGTTGGACTGTCGTGCTGTTCATGTGTGTTTCATTGTTTCGGTTGCATCATCTTCGATTAGGGCAAAATACTTTTCTTCGAGCAAAAATGAACCTCGCTCAAATTTAATCGCCCAGTAATCTCCCGGTCGGCGATCGCACACAACCCCTTCATCTCCCAACGCAATTAAATCCGCAGGCCGCAACATCGGCATTGGGTCGGCTGTTTTCAGATAGGGCGGCATCTGGGTCACTTTCACTTTTGAGCCAGCAGGAAAATCACTCATCGTAAACTCGGCAATCTAAATCAGCGTTTAATATTGTATCGAGTTAGCTCAACAGCTTGGATCAGATCATGAATCTAGAAGAAAAGCGGGCGATCGTTAAGATCACTACCCAGAAGCTAAAAGAATATCTGCAAGATCTTTATCAAGACAACCTCGATAGGGTGATTTTGTTCGGCTCTCAAGCGAGGGGCGACGCTAAGTTTTATTCAGATATTGACGTGGCCATTGTTTTAAAAAATGACTTTGACTTTGATGCTGAAATTGAGAAAACTAGTCAATTTGTAGCGGATTTATGCCTTGATTATGATGTTTTGATCAATCGTCTTTTCATGAGTACTGGTTACTATCACACCCATCAAAGTGCGCTAACTCGTAATCTTCAACAAGAAGGTATTTTATTGTGAAGACTAAACACAAGTGAGCACTCACATGAATTCAATAAACTCAAAACAAAACAAGTTTCAAAAAAGAATCCAGACTAATACATCACATAATTGTATACATTGACTCACTATTTAAACTTGTTGTTTTCAAAAAGTTTTTTTGCCAACAGCTTAGCTCTCTTATTAATTGTTTCTGAATTCCAAACTTTGCTTTCAATTAGAATTGAGTCTAATGGATATCTTTTCTCTATCAAAATTTTCTTTTTGACTTCAAAGTAATTATCAGAAAGCTCTTCATTATTTGTTTTTTTATCAATGAGGATTAGATTGCCAATATTGCCTATATATTCTTCATCTATATTTTCATTGATTTGTACTTCTGGTACTAGATGTTCAATACTCATACCGCCGTAATCTACAGCTAAGCCATTGGAATAATCTCCTAGCAACTTTTGTAGTGAATATTGAATTACAGACTTACTCTTCGATTTTCTAGAAGTGTAGTTAAGTTCTATAAAACTAGACTCAAACTCACTATAGCTTGGTAATTTTCTTTCCAAACCAGATAACAGACTATCGATTGTAGTCTGAACTTCAGTATTATCTTGAGCATTATTGAGTAATATGGCATGCTTTGAGTAGTGTGTTGAAATTGCACCAGAAGACCGTTGAGATGTTACAGCATTAAAAACAAAGTGAAAAAACTCTATTTTTGATAAAAGCTTAGAGAGTCTTTTAAGCCTCATCCTCCCCTCTTTATGAGATTTGATCAAAGATAAAATCATTGGAAGCTGCTGTTTGACATTAAACAATTTCAATGCTTCTAAAGACTTCCGCACCTGGGCTTCTTCTGGACGCCATAAGTGATTACTAGGAGAGATTATGCTTAAATATAAATCTGTAGCTGCCTGTAATTCATAAAGAATAGTTTGAGCATCTTCTTTTGTCCGTGTAACTTCTTTAAGAGCAGGAAACAACTTCTTTTCAGTTGTATATGATTTACTAGATAGCCAAAAATGATATAAAAATGGATTTAACGAATCACGTTTGTCGGCATCATCAAACTTTCTGAGTATTACTTCGTTCCATATTTGTTTCGCTGAATCTAAAGAAGCACTATTTGATTTGAGTTTTTTAAGTAAATGATTTTTAACCAAATCAGCAGTTGTCAGATCTCTTCCACGGGCATTTAAAGTTTCGAAGATCAAGTAAGCGTCATCTTCATTATCTAGCTGAATAAACACTAATTTCAACGAAAGAATTCTATTTCTAAGATCTTTAAGCTTTTCAACCGCGCTATTTTTATCTATATCAAAGAGAATTGAATTACTTACTACTGACTCTTTAATGGATTGTGGCAGCAATTCCTTTAATTTCTCAGTAATAAACTCAAATGCTTCCTTTAAATTCTTCTCTTCAGCCCCAACATTACATTCAATATTTGACCCTTTATAGCTTTGTATATAGTCATGAAGATATGGGAATGATGTTTCTGAATTCAGAATAAACTCTTCTTCATTATCAATATTGGGTTTTTCAATAAAAAGATGAATTCCTTTTGCTAAATTCTCTTCTTCTAACACAAGGAACAAGTTTCTTATTGCCGAAAATATTAGAGTAATAGTTGTTAATCTTTGCTGTCCATCAACAATACCAAAATAGGGTTTCTTATCTTGATAGACAACCATTGAGCCAATAAAATATTGATCGTTATCTTCCTGTATTATGTCATTCCAGAAGCTTCTTACCTGATCTTCTTCCCAAGAATAAGGCCTTTGAAATCTTGGTATTTTAAAATATCCTAATGAAAAGATATCTCTTATTTCTTTATCATTTGCTTCAATTTTCATATTTGATTGTTCGAAATATTCAAGTAAAAGAGTTGATAAGCCAATCCCAAGCTAGTTACATTTTTTCTTAGTAAACCAATTAAAAATCAGCTTGAATTAGTAATTCCCGGAGATTCATTTGCTCAGAACGGCGAGAAAAAAATAAAATTTCGAGATTCTCAATTTCTCCAGAAGCTGGATTCATCCGAGCAATAATCTCATTTTCTAATTCTTCAGTTTCTTGCTCTAGATAGGGAGCACAAGTATCAAAATATAAAATATCTCCCATCTTGTCATATCTCATCTTCAGTCTTTTATCCACACCATTTCCCCCTTACAAATGTTGCGCGAAGTATAAACCGTAATAATCCAACTTCTTTGAGGCTCTTGTTCAGACGATACAACAACTGCCAGTAAATATCGTCCTGACTCATGCGATCAAACCACTTTGAGAAAATCAGAGCCTGCTCATCATATTTACTACGATGAATTGAATCTGGAGTTGAAATCACCTCTTTTAGCTGCGTTTCACATTCCGGCAAAGTCCCTAGGTGCCGCTCTGCAATATGTTCGCGTCTCTCATCTGTTAGCTCAACAGGTCGATCAAGGTAGGAACATGGAAATAAAATTATATGGTGCGAGCATATCTCTATTCGAATCAAAAATAGATATGAATGAGCTTTACAAGATTCATCATTCCGCAATCGTAACACTGGCGATCGCCGCTACTATAGATATCTGTTTAAGCTGAATCCTGACGAATTTTTTCATGCCTGCATCCAACCGCAAACCCATCGCAGACGAGATTCCTAACGCTGATTATCGCAAGCTCCCAGACCGGAATCTTCTGACCCCGATGATGCAGCATTACACGCAGGTGAAGGATAAGTACCCTAATGCGATTTTGTTGTATCGGGTAGGGGACTTTTTTGAGTGCTTTTTCCTTGATGCCATCACGGTGTCGCGGGAATTAGAGCTGGTTTGCACGAGTAAGGAATCGGGGAAAGGGATTGGTCGGGTACCAATGACAGGTGTGCCTCATCATGCATTGGAGCGTTACAGTACCCAGCTGGTGGAAAAGGGTTATGGTGTTGTCATTTGTGATCAGGTAGAGGATGCAGCCACGGCCCACGCGGAAAAACGGATGGTGCGCCGGGAAGTTCAAAAGGTTTTAACGCCGGGGACTCTAACCGACGATGGGATGCTGCGGGCACGGCAAAATAATTATCTGGCGGCGGTGGTAATGGCAGGAAAGCATTGGGGTTTAGCCTATGCGGATATTTCGACCGGGGAATTTTGTACCACCCAAGCCAGTGATCTCGAAGCGTTAACCATTGAGCTTTTGCGTCTGCAACCTTCAGAGATTTTGTATCCCACTGATGCGCCCGACCTGCAAACTTTAATGCGTCCCGGCGATCGCCAAAAACTTTTAAAACAACATCTGCCGGAATGCCTGCCATCGGATTTTTGTTATGCCCTGCGATCGCCCAGGGAATTCGATATTAATGAAGCGAAACCGAAATTATTGATGACCTTCCAGCGATCTTCGTTGGAGGGGATGGGCTGCGAAAAATTGCCGTTGGCGGTGCGGGCTGCGGGGGGACTTTTGTCCTATGTGGAGGAAACGCAGCAAGCTTATAAGGTTCCCTTTGAAACGCTGAAAACCTATAGCATTAACGAATTTTTGCAGTTAGATCATCAGACCCGCCGTAATCTCGAAATCACTCAAACCATCCGCGACGGCAGTCTTTATGGCTCTTTGCTGTGGGCGTTGGATGTCACTAATACCAATATGGGTGGCCGGGCTTTGCGGCGTTGGCTATTGCAACCATTGCTCGATCCAGAAGCAATCGCCGAGCGTTTTGACACCATCGAGGAGCTGGTCGAAAACACTAATTTACGGCAAGATGTGCGCCATGTTTTAAAGCAAATTTATGACCTTGAGCGCATTGCGGGGCGGATTGGGTCTGGTAGCGCCAATGCCCGTGACTTATACGCTTTAGCCGAATCCCTCACAAAATTATCTTACCTTGCCGAGATTGTGGAGGATGCCAAGTCTCCCTATTTGCAAGCCGTTCAGAATTTCCCGCCCGACCTCGATAAATTGGGCAAACATGTTCTGACTTATTTAGTCGATTCACCGCCGATCCATATTAAAGATGGAGGCATCATTCGCGATGGAGTAGATGAGGAGCTAGATCATTTGCGTCGTAGCCAAGTGGAAGACCGGGAATGGCTGGCAAATCTGGAAATTACGGAGCGAGAACGGACAGGAGTCTCGAAGCTGAAAGTCGGTTATAACAAGACCTTTGGCTATTACATTAGTATGCCGCGATCGCAGTCGGCACAGGCTCCCGAGGAATATCTGCGTAAACAAACCCTCAGCAATGAAGAACGCTATATCACCCCAGAATTGAAGGAGCGGGAAAGCCGGATTCTCACGGCAAAGGATGATATCTGCAAGCTGGAATACGAGATTTTTACAGAGTTGCGGGGCACAGTCGCCGAACATACCGATACTATCCGAGCCGCTGCGGGGGCGATCGCCGCGATTGATGTATTGGCTGCCTTTGTCGAAACTGCTGTATACCAAGATTATTGCCGTCCAGTCATTGGCTCCACGAAAAACCTAGAGATTGAACAAGGCCGTCATCCCGTCGTCGAAAAATCCTTAGGCATGGGCTTATTTGTCTCCAATTCCACGAATCTCGGTAAAGCAAAAAATATCAAAAATCCCGATTTAATTATCCTCACAGGCCCCAATGCCAGCGGTAAAAGTTGTTATCTGCGCCAAACCGGATTAATTCAGCTCATGGCACAGGTGGGGAGTTTTATTCCCGCTAAATCTGCAACTATTCCGATCTGCGATCGCATCTTTACGCGGGTGGGTGCAGTGGATGATCTAGCAACGGGTCAATCCACATTTATGGTGGAGATGAATGAAACCGCGAATATCCTTAATCACGCCACCGAAAAATCCCTAATTCTGCTCGATGAAATTGGCCGAGGAACGGCAACTTTCGATGGACTGTCTATTGCTTGGGCTGTCGCAGAACATATTGCCACTGAAGTAAAAGCAAAAACAATATTTGCAACCCACTACCACGAACTAAATGAACTTTCTTCTATCCTTTTAAACGTCTCCAATTTCCAAGTAACAGTAAAAGAACTCCCCGAAGAAATTATCTTTTTACATAAAGTGCAACCCGGTGGCGCAGACAAATCCTATGGCATTGAAGCAGGACGTTTAGCTGGCCTACCAACGAGCGTAATCACCCGTGCCAAACAAGTCATGACTCAAATCGAAAAGCACAGTAAAATCGCAGTCGGATTACGCAAAGGCGTTCGCACCAAAGAAAAGATGGCAAGTAATGGAAAATACGATGTCAATAAAGCGTCAGAACAACTAGATATTTTCAACTTTTAAAGAGCAAAGAATACTAGTGCGAACATAAATTATCGTGGAGAGCTATGTCATCAAACTCTGAATGGACACTAGAAAAACTAGAAGAGTTAATCAAAAACCAAGTCCAAGAATCACTAACTTTAGACTATAAAGATTCTAGATCTCTTGGAAGCAGTAATGGGAAGAAGAATGAGATCAGCAAAGATGTTTCAGCCTTCGCCAACTCTGCTGGTGGAACTATCATCTATGGAATCCAAGAAGAAAATCATTTACCCAAATGTATTGATGAAGGTGTTGATCCTGATGAAATATCAAAGGAGTGGCTAGAACAAGTAATTAATTCAAGAATCCAAAGGAAAATCGATAATATTCATATTTATCCAATCATTATTTCATCTAATCCAGATAGAGTTATTTATGTTGTAGATATTCCGCAAAGTTCACGCGCTCCTCATCAAGCTAATGATAAGAGATTTTATAAAAGATATAATTTCCAGTCCCTACCAATGGAAGAGTATGAGATCCGTGATGTTAGTAGTAGAGAAAAAACTCCAAGACTAGTTCTTTCCTCTCACGTGGAAAATACGAAGCATTTGTTACAACCTCATAGAATAATAAGCCACCAGAAATCGATTGCTATTGTTGACTTGAGATTGAATGTGATTAATAAATCATTTGAGCCAGCATCATATGCTTACGTTCAAATTTTTGGCATTGCAGAATAGAGGTATGAATGGAGGTTGTTGACTCAATGGAATGTCCAGAATGCCAATCTACTCATATCCGTAAGAACGGAAAGAAAAAAGGCAAACAGAATCACATCTGTGTAGATTGCGGTCGTCAGTTTATCGACCACTATAGTCAGCTCGGCTACTCAAATGCCTTCAAACGTGAATGCCTCAAAATGTATGTCAACGGTATGGGCTTTCGAGCCATTGAACGGGTGAAAGGAGTGCACCACACTACCGTCATCACTTGGGTCAAACAAGTCGGTGCATTGCTGCCTGATGCTTATGAACCGGAAGAGATGCCTCAGGTCGGGGAACTCGATGAACTTCAAACATTCGTCGGTGCTAAAAAAACAAGGTCTGGCTCTGGACAGCAGTAGACCACTTTCAACCAGGTATTCTTGCTTGGACTATTGGTGACAGAAGTGCAGAGACATTCAAGCCACTATGGGCAATCGTTAGTCTCTGGAGATGCTTCTTTTACGTCACAGATGGCTGGAAAGTTTATCCCATCTTTGTACCCGATGGGGACCAGATTGTCAGTAAGACCTATATGACTCGAGTCGAAGGAGAGAACACTCGATTGCGGCATTATCTCGCTCGACTCCATCGAAAGACCTTATGTTATTCAAAGTCTGTGGAAATGTTAGAGCATTCGATTCGATTGCTGATTCACTATCTCAAGTTCTGGGATGTTCCTATCCCTCGACCCTCATAGATTCATACCTCAATTCACCAACGCCAAATTTTTTTAGTGCAAGCTGAAGGATTGCGATTTTCAGACCCTAATATTGATAGTGAAAGTACGATTACTAAAAATGGTTTTGTCAAACATCTTTTCACCTATGGAAGTTTTCAAGGTCAACCCCCAATCATTCCATCAATAGGAATTGAACTAAAGTCTTATCAGATTGCGCTACCTTACCCTCCAACCAAAGAAAGTTACTCTATTGGATGGGAGGTTTCCTCTCCTAGAATGCCGAATCAACGTGGAGTTTATCTTATTGAGTGCTTTCAGGAAAAAGAGCAATATTATTTTTCAGTCTCTTCTCATGAATGGCCTCAAGGAGAGGAGGACGAAGAAAATTTTAGACGAACTCAATCAATATCTCATTGAAAAAAATTTCCTAAGTATATGACCTTTAAAATACTCCGTTATTAGAAGATACGATCTAGGAATGTAAGTAGTTCATCCCAAGATTGAGTATCAGCTTTTGCGTTGTAATCTTTGGAACCCCAAGGTGTAAAAGAGTGGAGAACATTCCCATAAAGCTCCATGCTGTAAGAGACATTCGCTTCAGTTAAATCTTTTGCCAAGGCTGTTACTTCATCCATTCCAGAAACTGGATCAGCAGTGCCATGGAGCACTAAGACTTCGCCAGTTGTTTTGCTGTAATCCTGGCCTTCGGGTAAAACGAGTCCACCATGGAAAGAGATAAATCCATCTAAGTCTGCACCAGTGCGTGCGAGTTCCAATATTGCTGAACCACCAAAGCAATAACCCATTACTGCAACTTTCTCTGGGTCAACGCCCTCAAGTTCTTTCGCAACTTCTAAACCTGCGAATAATCTTTCTTGCATCAGAGGGCGATCGCCGTACAACTTGCCACTAGCTGCGCGGGATTCTTCAACGTTAGTGGGCCGCAGTTCTTTGCCGTAGAGATCAGCAGCGAAAACTGTATAGCCTTGAGTTGCCAACATCTCAGCACGTTTTTGTTCGTAGGTACCTAGACCATTCCAATCATGAATGAGCATCACAATTGGTTGTTCATCACCAAATCCTTCATTCCGCGCGACATAGCCTTCAAATGGTTCTCCGGCGATTTCGTAGTCCAAAACTTTAGTTGTGATTTGAGCATTAGCGTTAAATGTCCAACAGAGAATGGCGATCGCCGCCACGAGAAAACCATAGAAAAAACGTCGCAAACTCATAGAAAAAAAGGTTCAGAAACTGATGTTAGCGACATTGTACGGATTCTGGAAATGTTTTACCTTGCCCCGATGGCATAGAAAAATCAAGTTGATCAGGCGAGATTCACCCATAGTCTTTTATCAATGATTGTTGATTTTTAGATAAAACTATTCCTATAGGTGGACGGCGATCGCCCCAGTGAATTAGTTAGCGTGAGAATCGATGAGCAAAAGACCTTTAAGCAATCGCCATGACGACCCCTTCCGCTCCCCCAAAATCTCAGACTAAAGTTTCTAAACCCCGACGAAATTCAGCATTTCAGCATTTGATGTCTGTGCACTGGTGGATGGCGAATCTCTACGGAATTTTGTTTATCGGCGGGTGGTTTATGGTGCAGTTTGGCGAAGGTCTTTCTTTCCGTGGCTCCCTCTACAATTTCCACAAATCCATCGGTATCGTCACAGTAATGCTGCTAAGTTGGCGCATTTTAGTACTGCTGCGAGTTTGGTGGCGCAAGTATACAAAACATCGCCCCAAGTTATCCCGTCAATGGTTTAAGAAAGTCGCCCTACACACTTCCCTCTACATTTTTATGTGGGCAGTTCCTGTAACGGGGATTTTCCTTTCCAACTCCTTTAAAGCCAATAACGTCAAACTGTTTGGCATCGTATTACCCGACTTATTTCCCCAGAATGATGCCGCAATCGAATTAGCTAGGAGCTTTCATTTTTGGTTCGCTTACATATTCCTTGCATTCACAATTTTGCATAGCATCGACCAATGGAAAGTCCTACGTTCATGGTGGCGACGGACAAATAAGTGGTTTCGCAAGAAAGTTTTAAGTTAGCGACGATAGTTTGTCTTCCAGCAGCACACGCATGAATTCGTCGGGAAAGCTAGCTACCTGAGAGAAATCTAAACCAAATGAGCAAAAATGTAAGCGATCGCTAGGTAAGAGTTGAAAGTTTCCTTAGAATCTCCGTTTAGGGGTTTTCTTCTGATGATTTTTAAGCACAATGAAATCAGTAGAGATGTCCGAGGGGGCTAAGCATTGTGGCTGTAGATTACGATATCGTCATTATTGGCGGCGGTTCAGGTGGTTTGGTTGTGGCAAGTGCCGCAGCTCAGCTCAAGGCGAAAGTTGCCCTTGTCGAGAAAAATAAGCTTGGTGGTGATTGTCTCTGGTATGGCTGTGTTCCGAGTAAATCACTCATCCACGCAGCACGGGTTGCCTATGAGGTTAAAGAGGGTGGTCGCGTTGGCGTTTATACTCAACCCCCCGAAATAAAATTTGCAGAAGCGATGGGTCATGTCAAAAAGGCGATCGCCGCGATTGAGCCTAACGATTCCCCTGAGAGATTTGAAGGCTTGGGCGTAGAAGTTATTTTTGGTAGCGGACAATTTACAGATCCGAAAACCTTTGAGGTTAATGGCAGGAAACTGACTGCACGGGCATTTGTGGTGTCTACAGGCTCTAGTCCAGCGATTCCCCCTGTAGAGGGTCTCAAAGAAGCAGGTTTTCTCACCAACGAACAAGTTTTCTCTTTAACTGAGCAGCCCGAATCTCTCGCCGTCATCGGTTCAGGGCCAATTGGTTGTGAATTGGGTCAATCGTTCCATCGCCTCGGAACAGAAGTAACTCTCTTCTCCAGTCGCGATCGCCTGATGCCAAAAGAAGATCCAGATGCCGCAGAAGTGATCGAACAGCAATTCGCGAGGGAAAACCTTAAGGTTCTCAAAAAAGCACGTCTAAAGCGAGTCGAAGTGATAAAAGGCAAAAAGCACTTATTCACTGAAGATGATTCCCAAGCGGCGGCGATCGTTGATGAAATTCTGATTGCCACAGGTCGAACTCCCAACGTTAACTCCCTAAACCTGGAGGCTGCGGGCGTTGATTTCGACAAAAAAGGGATTCATGTCAATGAAAAACTCCAAACCACAAATAGCAATATTTTTGCTTGTGGCGATGTGATCGGCGGCTATCAATTTACCCATGTGGCAGGCTATGAGGCGGTTACAGTACTACAAAATGCCCTCAACCCGCTGCCGATTTTCCTGAAAAGTATTGATTATCGTGTGATTCCTTGGGCAACCTTTACCGATCCTGAGGTAGCGCGAGTGGGTATGACTGAGGAACAAGCTCGTAAACGTTATGCCGATGTGATTGTGCTCAAACTGCCCTTCGCTGAAGTGGATCGTGCTCAAGCGGAAGATGCCACTGTTGGTTTCAACAAAATCATCACCCGTAAAAATGGCGAAATCCTTGGAGCACATATGGTGGGAAAGATGGCAGGTGAACTGATTCAAGAAATCGTTTTAGCGATGGCAAATAGGTTACCCGTGTCTGCTCTAACCGGAATTCACATTTACCCCACGCTCTCGGAAGTGAACAGCAAAACGGGCTTATTGCTCTCGAAGAAAAAATATGCAGAGAATGAAAACCTCCAAGGCTTCCTCACAAAGTTCTTTAACTTCCTGCGATCGCTCTAGATCAAAATTCTTGTCGTATAAGGTTCAGGTCATTCTTTTAACCTGAGCCTTTTTTATGAAAAAATCACTTTCATCTGCCGGAATAGTTTTTCATAATCAGAAGTTCTATTCACAGAATCTTCATACAAAAAGAAGACAAAATAACTATATGTTGAGCAGATTTAGACCTTAATGTCGGAACCCGTATTTCAAGGAAAAATACTGAACATTAAAATTTTGTAGCGGTGCTTTTAACTTTTCTAGTTCACTCTCAGAGCCATGCACTTCGACACGCACTAACTCAGAGATTTGCAAAGCTTGGTTTAGAATTCCTCCAACATTAGCGAGGTGAAAGAGTACACCATCTGCATCGCTGTAAGACTCACGACATCGGACTTCCGAGCCATTTATACTAAAACTGTAGTGCAAACATTTTTTCTCTTTTTTTGTCTTCTCAACGAAGCATTCGCACAGCTGTAAAAAGTCTTCTATATTTTCTTCGGGAACCTTGAAGTGGGGATAGACAGAACAAGATGTATCTGACTTTGCCATTTAAATAATGTCTCCTGATAGATATTTACGTTTAACTCTTAGATTTTTTAAACGCAGAGTTTTTCAATGTAAATAGCACCTTTGGCCCCAGATTATATCATTGTCATTTCACTGAAGAGTTCAGCCAAATCAACGAGTTTTTCTGGGGAATTGGTAGTTTGACTATCAGCCTTCAAGGTCTGACGCTATGGCAGTTTATTGGTAACGATCAACGAGGGTTTGAAGTCCACCTTGATAAGCATCGCCTATCGCATTGAGTTGCCATTCGCCATTAACCTTGGCCACACTCGCCATAATTAGCGCGGTTTCATTAGAGAATTGCTGTTCTAGGGAATAGCGTAAAACTTCTTTTTTTGTTTCGACATCAACGAGTCGGACAAAAGCATTTTGGACTGAGCCAAAGGTTTGTTTACGTTCTTCACCTTCATAAATAGATACTGCAATCACGATGGATTCCACATCGGCAGGAACTTTGCGGAAATCAACGATTAAAACTTCGTCATCACCTTCCCCTGCACCAGTACGATTGTCGCCCATTAGTTTTACAGATTTGTCGGGATCGGGACTGGTCAAGTTATTGTAAAAAATAAAGTGCTGATCGGATATGAGCTTACCGTTCGTTCCCAGCATAAAAATCGACGCGTCGAGGTCAAAGTCCATCCCGCCCTGTTGTTTGACATCCCAGCCGAGACCGATAAAACCGGCATTGAGACTGGGGGCAGCTTTTTTAAGGGAGATTCCTTGTCCTTTTTTTAGACTAATGCTCATTTTCTGTGGATAAAAATTCGATGAACGTTTCTGAAATTTTGCAGGCTCTACCGCCTGATCTCATTATCGATCATTCTTTGGCGGATGATCCCGATATTACGGGAGTTGCTGCGGTTGATGAGGCGATCGCCACCCAGATTAGTTATGTGGAAGGGGGCAAATTCGCGGCAATGGTGGGCAAGACTGAGGCTAAGGCTTTAGTACTACCAAACGATAAAGATTTACAACAACAGGCAACGGAACGGGGTATTGCTTGGGTCAGCACGAAAGCGCCACGGTTATTATTTGCGGCAGTCATTAAAATTTTCTATCAGCCATTCCGTCCGATGGCTGGCATTCATCCGACAGCAATTATCGATCCATCAGCAATTTTGGGAGAAGAGGTTGCCATCGGTGCTCATGTGGTGATTTATGCCAATGCGAAGATCGGCGATCGCACGGCCATCATGCCTAATGCGGTAGTTTATCCCGATGTTGAAATTGGCGACAACTGTTTACTCCATGCCAACTGTACGATTCATGAGCGAGCAAAGATTGGTAATAATTGCGTGATCCATAGTGGCGCAGTGATTGGAGCAGAAGGGTTTGGGTTTGTGCCAAGTCCGACGGGCTGGTTCAAGATGGAACAATCGGGCATTGTGGTGCTCGAAGATGGCGTGGAAATTGGCTGTAATTCCGCTGTTGATCGTCCCGCAGTCGGTGAAACCCGCATTAAAGCAGATACCAAACTGGATAATTTGGTGCATGTTGCCCACGGTTCTGTGGTGGGTTCAAATTGTGCGTTGGCAGCGCAAGTTGGTTTGGCTGGCGGGGTAACGGTTGGGAATCAAGTATTGCTTGGTGGTCAAGTCGGTGTCGCGAATCAGGCAGTCATCGGTGATGGGGCGATCGCCACGGCTCAGACAGGTATTAACAACAAAGTCGCTGCGGGAGAAATTGTCTCGGGCAGCCCAGCAGTTCCCAACGCCATTTACCTCAAAGCTTCGGCGATTTACAAGCGTTTGCCAGAAATGTACAAAGCCTTCCGCAAGCTTAAATAGAACTTTATGAAATAGTAGAATTCACCTCTATTTTTAGAAAATATTGCTAATAAAAATAAAAATTCGTCAGCTTATTTTTTTAAGTAATACATTCCAAAATATTTATCTTGATTTTTTTTAAACTTACAAAGTCCAAATTATCAAATAGAATCCCCAAAGAAATGATTATTGCTCATTCTTGCGAAAGGCAACAATCACTATGTTTTGTTTATGAAAGAGGATTGTAAATAATGAAACCTTACATCAATGTAGGAACAATTGGCCATGTTAACCACGGGAAAACGACACTAACAGCGGCCCTTACAACTGTATTGGCTAAATTACATGGTGGAAAACCTTATGAATTTCGTTCTATCAATAATGCACAAACAGAAGAGGTAATGGGTCTCAAAATCGCGACTTCCCATGTGGAATATGAAACCTCAACTCGCCGCTATAGTCAGACAGATCACCCAACACATACTGACTACGTCCAAAGCATAATTGTCGGCGCAGTCCCAGATGCTCGTATTTTAGTAGTTTCTGCCGCAGAAGACCTAATGCCCGAGACCCGTGAGCAAATTCGGCTATGTCGCCAAGCGAGTGTCCCATCTATCATCGTTTTCATAAATAAATGTGACATGGTAGAAGAGGAAGAGCTTTTAGAATTAGTGGAAATGGAAGTTAGGAAATTACTAACTGAGTATGGTTTCCCTGGTGATGATTTACCAGTTATCCGAGGTTCGGCATTAGGTGCTCTCCACGGTGAAGAACAATGGGAAGCGAAAATTGTTGAGCTTGCTGAAGTTCTAGATACTTACATTTCTGAAGCAGTACAAGCTATTGATCAACCCTTCTTAATGCCTATTGAAAACGTATTTTCTGTTCAAGGCCGAGGGACTTTTGTAACAGGTTGTATTGAGCAAGGTATTCTCACTGTAGGAGATGAAGTCGCAATTGTTGGCATAAAAGAAACGGTGAGTACCACATGTACTGAGATTGAGAGATTCCGTAGGCTTCTTCATGAAGGTCAAGCAGGAGAAAATATTGGGGCTTTGCTTCGTGGAACAAAAAGAGACGAAGTAGAACGGGGGCAAGTCCTGGCTGCACCGGGATCGATTACACCTCATACTAAGTTTGAAGCAGAAGTATACATGCTAAGTAAAGACGAAGGTGGTCGTCATACTCCGTTTTTTAAGGGATATCGTCCTCAGTTCTACTTCCGAACCGTGGATGTTACTGGAAATATTGAATTACCAGAAGGGGTAGAGATGGTATTACCGGGTGACAATATCAAAATGATTGTAGAGCTGATCGCTCCGATTGCTATGGATGAAGGTCTACACTTTGCTATCCATGAAGGTAGTCGAACAGTGGGGGTCGGTGTAGTTGCTAAAATTTTTGATTGAAAAGCTAATCATCACAGTAAAGTTAAAAAAATCAAATCTTAAATAACGGAATTTGTTGGGGCGGCCACACGCAATTCTTCGTCCTTTGCCAATAACTTTTCAATGGCACCATCGAGCAAGGCATGACCTTCGGTGGTGCTATTAATTTTGGTGAGTTTATCCCGCAATTCCGCTGCCCCAGGAAAGCCTTTGCAATACCAAGTGAGATGTTTCCGCGACTGAAAAATGCCCTTTTGACCTTTGTATTCCCAGAGACCATCCAAGTGCTCTTTCGCGCATTGCATCATTTCAATGGCCGTCGGTTGCGGCAACTTTTCTCCTGTCCGCAAAAAGTGCTCAATTTCTCCCACCAAAAACGGATAACCCAACGTCCCCCGCGAACACATCACCCCATCAGCTTTTGTTTCTCGTAAACAGGCGATCGCCGCATCCACCGAAAAAATATCCCCATTCGCAATCACTGGAATCGATAAAGCCTCCTTCACCTTGCGAATCCATTCCCATTTAGCTATGCCTTTGTAACCTTGTTCTCGCGTGCGACCGTGAACTGTCAACATCATTGCGCCCGCATCCTCTAACCGTCGCGCAAAATCGAGAATTGTAATCTCATCATCTTTCCAACCGATGCGTGTTTTCACTGTCACCGGAATATCCACTGCTTCGACAACAGCTTTGACAATCTCCACTGCCACTTCAGGTTGCCGTAATAGAGAACTACCTCCCCCTTTTTTCGTAATCTTATTGACTGGACAGCCCATATTGATGTCAATAGTTTGCGCCCCTTCCGCCACCGCTTTTTGAGCTGCTTCCCCCATAAAATCCGGACGACAATCGAATAACTGGATACTCACCGGATGTTCATTAGCATCCAGTTCCATCAGGCGTGGCAACTCCGCCAAATGATGAATTTCCTTCGCATTCACCATTTCCGTATACATCATCGACTGCGGTGCATACCGACGAACCAATCGCCGAAACACCAAATCCGTCACTCCCGACAAAGGCGCTTGCAAGACCCGACTCCGAAAAGTAACATCACCAATCTGTAGCGGCGATCGCCAAAAATCGAGTTCCGCTTGAGTTACTTGCATCGCCTTTCCAAGAAATCTTTAGACCTAATCTATTAAATCAAATCACTCTGGAAATCATTACTCATAAAAGGCGAACTCGAAAACTCTTTTGCACTCACCGCATAACTAAACAAAAATCCTTGAATCGCGTCACAATCATGCTTTTTCAAGAAATCTAGCTCTTCTTGGCTTTCCACACCTTCCGCAATCACTTTCAAGCCCAACTGATGAGCCATCGTAATAATCGCAGTAATAATCGCGGAATTCGCCTTATTCAGATGGATATTTTTCACAAAAGAGCGATCAATTTTTAAAACATCAAACGGAAACTGCTGTAGATAACTCAATGAAGAATACCCTGTCCCAAAATCATCGATCGCGATCGCCACACCCAATGTTTTCAAAGCTTTGAGGCGACGCACTGCCACCTCAGCATTCTGCACTAACGTACTCTCAGTGAGCTCCAATTCTAAATGTTCAGGCTCAATACTATTATCAATCAAAATACGGCTTAAACGCTGGTGTAGGTTGAGCTGATTAAACTGACGTGCAGATAGATTCACTGACATCTGAAAGGTATTAAGACCTGTATTTTGCCAAATTTTCAACTGACGACAAGACTGATTTAAAACAAACTCACCAATTTCTTCAATTAAGCCAATTTCTTCCGCAAGGGGAAGAAATTGATTAGGAGGAACAGCTCCTCGCTCTGGATGATACCAACGCAGGAGAGCTTCCGAGCCTTTAATCTTACCTGTTTGCAAATCCATTTTCGGCTGGTAATGCACTTCGATTTCTTCTCGTTGGATCGCATACCGTAAATCCGTTTCGAGAGTAATTAAATTTGATTTACCAACATTAAAAGCCGCAGTAAAGAGCTGATATTGGTTACCACCTTTTTGACGAGACTTGAGCATTGCTTTGTTCGCATTTTGGAGCAAGTCACGAATATCTAAATTATCCCTGGGATAAATCGCAATACCAACGCTAATACCCACAAAAATCTTTTGGTCTTCTAGGGTAAATGGCTCTTTAAACGAATCAATTAATTCCTGCGCAAAATTCAGGATTGACTGTTTATTATCAACAGCCTTGAGAATGGCGCAAAAATCATCCCCGCTTAATCGAACCACAACGCCCTGGGTACTGACGATATCTTTGATTCGTTGGGCGATCGCCTGAAAAAGTGCCGTTGCAGACTCATAACCAAGCGTTGCAATTACCCGCTGAAACCGATCCAAACTGATACAAAAAACAGGTAAGACACTCGGAGTCTTTGGGCCATCTCCAGACTTGTTTTTCGACGACTTCGCACTAGCTTGAACAATTTGATTAAATAAATCCCTCAGCGCCAACTGCGTCGGTAAATTTGTTAACGCATCACGATTAGTCCTTTGGCTCAACTGCGCGTCAACATCCTTTCCCGGACTACCGGCATAACGCTGTTTAAGAGATGAATATTTTGTGAGTCGAGCCGATACCGCCCCTAGTAATTCATTCTTGGTAAAAGGTTTCGTTAAATAATCATCAGCCCCCAACTGCATCCCCTGACGCATATATTGCTTTTCTGCCTTTGCCGTCAAGAAAATAAACGGAATCGCTTCTGTCTCTTGATTACACTGCAATAGCTCTAACACCTGATAGCCATTCAGCTGAGGCATCATAATGTCACAAACAATCAAATCTGGTTGATTTTCTTGCGCTAACTTTGTGCCACTATTACCATCGCTAGCCTCCATGACTTTATAGCCTTCCTGAGTCAGAATTTTTCGAACGAGCTTGCGGACAATATCGTCGTCTTCAATAATGAGAATCGTGGTCATGGGAACAGTGAGTTAGTGGTTACTTACGAGTAGAAACGTCTTGGGTTAAAAATTACAGAGAAAAAGAAAACGAATCATAAATACAACCTACGAGCGGCGAGATGAGGGAACAGGCTTCGATGAAGAACGATTTTCAAAGGACTCATAAGCACCAACAATTTTTTGTACCAAGGGATGGCGAACGACATCCGCTTCCGTTAGATAGCAAAAGCCAATCCCTTCTACAGATTTGAGGATCTTACTACTCACAACAAGACCGGATGATTGGTGTGTGGGGAGATCTGTTTGTGTAATGTCTCCTGTCACCACCATTTTAGAGCCGAACCCTAGACGCGTCAGTACCATCTTCAACTGAGCTGGGGTTGTATTCTGTGCTTCATCAACAATTACGAAAGAATTGCTCAGGGTGCGTCCACGCATATAGGCAAGGGGAGCAATCTCAATTCGACCTTTTTCCATCAACTCGGGCAGTCTGAGTGGGTCAATGAATTGGTAGAGCGCATCATACAGTGGCCGTAAAAAAGGATTCACTTTTTGCTGGAGATCTCCGGGTAAAAATCCTAATTTTTCCCCAGCTTCAACGGCAGGTCGGGTTAAAATCAGTCGCTCAACATCATCGTTAAGCAAGGCTTGGACGGCCAAAACAGCAGCCAAAAATGTTTTTCCAGTCCCAGCCGGGCCGATGCCGAAGGTAATGTCGTATTTCTGGATCGCCTTAACATACTGTCGTTGACGAAATGTTTTGGCTCGAATAAATTCGCCACGGCGGGTTTTTGCGAGGGTATGTTGCTGGAGATCGCGATACTCGTCTTGTTTATTGGTATCGATCGCCTGAAAAGCTGTCAAAATATCGGGCTGAGAAATAGCTTGGCCAACTTCCCAATAGGGTTGCAAAAAAGAAATAGCTCGTAGACAACGCTTGGTAGTGATGCACAAGTAATGGTCATAACTGAAGAGAGAGATTATAGTGTCTGAGAAAATAGACCACTGCTCCAATGTGGTTTTCCCACTTCTTCGAGAAGGAAAGTGCCTGACGGACTAAGCGGGACGTTCTCTGACGTAGAGTGTTGTTGAATCTCTCAATATGATTTGTTTGTCCAGTCTCCTTGCCCACAACTCGATGACGTTTACTCGGTAAGACACAGCCATAGGCATCCCAATAATCGGTGTAGACCAGCGCACGCTGACGATACACAGGAGGCAGAGAATCCCATAATTGTTTCGCAGTCTTTTGACTACGGTCTCCGATGGCATATCCCACCACCTCTCGGGTGTCTCGGTCAAGAGCCAGCCAAATCCATGCTTTCTCACCTTTACTACCGACAAAAGACCACAATTCATCCATTTCGATGGTCAGTTGCCCTCTTTTTTTTGAGTCACAGGTAACTCGTGAGGCACAGTCTCTAATTTGGCATTGACATAGTACTGTAGCCAGCGCAGAGAGACCCCTGTGGCACGAGTGATACCAGCGAGAGAGAGACGTTCTAATAGGAGACGGTCAATCAATTGACGAGTGTCAGTTGCAATGGGAGGGTGGGCAGGATGTTCCACAAACTGGCGACCACATTCATGGCAACGATAGCGCTGCTTTCCCGAATGGGTGTGACCATATTTAATGGTGCTGGGAGACTGACATTGAGGGCAAGTGAGCACGGTGAGACTTGACGTTTAATCTTGCCCCTATTCTTCCACAACCATTACTAGTGCACCACTACCCAACGCTTAACTGCTTTTTCTTGTCCGCGAATATCAAGGGATTGACCTCTCAAGACAACTTGTGTGCCGGTGTGGCGTGAGAAAAAGGCAAGGTTTACTTCCTTACTGCCGGACAGGGCGATCGCACTTTCGAGACTCGGTAATTGAAGGGTTTGCGAGACGTCGCTCATAGAGAATCAACAAATAAACGGATATTTGGATGAACCCATACCAAAGGCCAGAGTTCTTTATTTTGGCACATTATTTCTACTAGCAAGGGTCTTCCCCATAGGGTGATATTGTCTTTAACCTGTAGGCGATCGCCCAGATCTAGACCTTAAACCTCATCATCAGCCTGCACATCAAATACATAGCCCACACCCCGCACCGTTTTAATGGTGGCCTGTTTGTGAGGGGTACTTTCTAGCTTGCGGCGAATTTGGCCAATGTGTACGTCCACAACCCGCTGATCACCAACATAATCGTAGCCCCACACTTCCTGAATCAATTCAGAACGGCGCCAAACCTTATTCGCATTTTTCGCGAGAAAATAAAGCAGATCAAATTCTAAAGCAGTTAGATGAACCTCTTCACTGCTCACCTTCACCTGACGGCGTACTGGATCAATAACCAAGTTCGCGAAATCTAAGCTATCAGAATTATTTTGTGCCGCAGGTGCAATCCGTTGGCGACGTAAGATCGCCCCAACTCGGTACTCTAATTCCAAAATGTCAAAAGGCTTTGTAAGGTAGTCATCCGCCCCTTGGGAAAAGCCACGGATTTTATCAGAGGCGTCCGTTCGACTTGTGAGCATCAAGATATAAACATCCTGATGTTCTTGCATTTGGGCACAGAGAGCGTAGCCCAAAATATCAGGTAAGTTCACGTCGAGAATTACAAGGTCAGGCTTAAAAGATTGAAACGTTGCCCAAGCTGACTTTCCATCCGCCGCTGACTCCATTTCATAATTTTTTTGACTGAGAAAACGTACAATCAAGTTCAAGATTGCAGGATCATCGTCGACAACTAGGATTCTGGCAGCGGCCATAGGCTCTTATCAGGTTTCTGAAAAATAAATGTGAAAGTTTGGATAATTCTAGTGTACGACGAGATTCTCAATGGGTAACATTTTGTTTAAAGTCCTCAAGAAATTTCGGTCGCACACTATCGACATAGTGGAAGTTTATGGTCTTCTTGGAGAAGATCTTAAATTTCCTGCTGTGGATCGATACAAAGCGGTTCAAAAAATGGACATAATAGGTAATCGATTGAATTTAATCATCATTTGTTAAAGCTGCGAGAAGCTGGCTAAAACATCTTTCGCATGCTCACAGGAGGAGGAGAATGAGCGAACAAAACCCCTATAAAACCCTTGGGCTTGCAGAGTCTGCTTCGTTTGAAGAAATTCAAGCTGCCAAGCAGAAACTCAGTAAACAGCATCAGGAAGACACAATTGTTGTAGAACAGTTGGAGGCCGCCTATGACGCAATTATTATGGACAGGCTCCGTCAGCGACAGGAAGGTAAGCTGGAGGTGCCAGAGCAGATTCGCTTTGCTGAGTCCCAAAAAAAGGTTTTGGAGCGTCCAAAAGGTATTGATACTTCTTCTTTACCGAGTTGGGTGAGCGATCTCCGGGATACACCGGAACCTCAGGAGCTAAATCTTGCTCTCGGCATCAATGCGGCGATCGCCATCGGTAGTTTATTGCTAGATGCCAGTTTAGCGTCCACTATCTTGACAGTGCTCCTAGTCGTCAATGTTTACTTGCTCTATCGCAAGGAAAATCGTTTTGGTCGCTCTCTCTTAATCGGTATTGTGAGCTTGGTTGCGGGTGTCGCGATTGGCAGCGGTGTCAACGCAATAATCGGGTCACAAGGCGTTAACGCATCAATCACTCCTGAACAGATTGTTCTATTTAGTTGCTGTCTAACAAATGGCCTTAGCACCAGCTTCTTAAGGTAGAGGAAGCTTTTACAAGTACAAGTTAATAACACAAAGGCGATCATCATCTACTTGAAAAGTAAGTCAGAGGCGATCGCCTTTTCTGTTGTTCTGTTTATTGAGACTTTAACTTGCGATATTTCAGGCTAAAGCTAAACCTGTTCTTGTGCTCTCAACTTATCTGTGATGCGTCGTAATACACCATTAATAAACCGATGACCATCTTCATCCGAATATCGTTTTGCTAACTCGACAGCCTCATTAATTGCAACCTTATAAGGAATGTCGAGGAACATAATTTCTGCAACTGCAATGCGTAAGATATCGCGATCAATACGCGGTAACCGATGATATTGCCAATCGACAAGGGATTCCGACACAATCTTTTGGATATCCTCATGGCGACGACGGACTGTCCCAATCAAATCCAAGGCATAAGTACGAACTTCGCTTTGCCTAGTCAATTGTAAAAACTCTGGCAATTCCACCACATGACCCAGACGATTAATTGCTTTACGCGCTAGCTCAAGAGATTCTTGAGTCATTGTGCGAGCACTTTGGAGACTAATCGCTTGAGTTTCACTTTTGAGTAGCTGATCCTCAGCACGAGTCACTTCGCCTGCAGCAGTTTCTAAAATATCGTGAATTTCACTACCCAGAGTACGAACCGCCGCCAGCATCAATTGATCTAATTCCAGCTGTTCAAGTTTCTCTGCCTTCCCTTTAACCTGACTAAGGCTGAGTAGAGCGATTTCGCGGGCAACACTTCGGGGTTGTTTTCTAGCAGGCATAAATGGTCAAAACCTAAATACTACGATATTTTCGTGAATGCTCAAAGCAAAGCTTAGAATCAGGCGATTTAGAAAATCCTACAACTCTTCTTCAACAGGAACCATGTTTAAAGGCATGTCACTATTTAAGGGCATGTCGTCAGTGTCTTCGACGACGTCTGTGTTTTTGTTACGGCGGGGAATATTAATCGGAATCCCTCCACGAAGTGCCCGTCGTTCTTTCGGCTTATCTTCTTCCTTCTCTTTATCTTCTGGACTTACGATACCACCAGAAATTAAAACCTTAAACGCATCCTCAATCGACATTGAAACATTAATCACATCATCCTCTGGCACCATTGCATACCAACCAGAAGTCGGATTTGGTGTTGTCGGAATAAAAACGCTTAATAGAGACTCACTCACATGGGTCTGCATTTGTGGCGTTACGGCTCCTGTCACAAATCCTAAGGTCCAAACCCCTTGGCGTGGATATTCCACCATTACGACCCGGCGAAATCGACTTTTCGAATCCTGAAGGAGTGTTTCTAGGATTTGTTTAAGGGTTTTATAAATTGCGCCCGCAAGGGGAATACCTTGTAGGATTTGCTCCCCCAGATCTAGCAACCAACGACCCGCAATATTACGCGCCATCAAACCAGTGACCAAAATAAAGGTCAACGGCACTGTAATACCCACAGAAATATTGAGCACATTGGTGAGAATGGGCTCCAGACCATCAAAGGGATTAATTTGCTTGGGGATCTGTGTCAGAAAATTGATCACCCAAGCTGCGATAGTAATCGTGAGCCAAATCGTTGTGGCAAGGGGAATCACCACTAAAAGCCCGGCAATCAAGTCGTTTTTTAGGTCTTGCTTTAGACGTTCTAGCACGGTGGGTAGGTCAGTGTGAGAGGAATAGAGACGGAATGATTGAAGATTGGAAGTTGCGAATTACACAGTTTCACTAGAGACAGCGAGCAGATAGTAACAAAATATTAAGCAGTAATTGACGTATTCTATTTTACTGGATTTTTTAGGCTCCCTGACAACTTTTGGGGATCAATTGCGTAAATTTTTGAGGAAGACATCCATTGTTTGCAACCACAGCTCGATCTTCAATCAAACTAATTATTCGTCTTCTTCAGGAGAAATAGACGTCTCTGATTCAGCGGGAGGAACGGCTTCTGAAGATGATTCTGTAGGAATTGCATAGTCAGGTGCTGGTGCGTCATCTTCTCGAGGGCGATCGCCCAACGTATGTTGTACACCGACCCAACCGAGTAACACATAGCCAATGCCGAGTAGAAGACTGCGTATACCGATTTGAAAAGCTTCTTTTAAAACACGGTTTTCTGCCTGTTTTTGCTGTTCATCACGGCGTTGTTCAACTTCACTGCGTAATTCTTCTAATCTCGCGTTCAAAGATTCTGGATCGTTGGCAAAGCGTTGGTAATTAAGCAGTTCTTGTTTTTGTGCCTCAATCACGCCGAGCTGTTCAGCAGGAACCTGTCCACTGGCGATCGCCTCATCAATAGCCCGAATTTGCTCATCAAGCTGTTGTTTCGCTTCAGGGCTCTGAGCTAAAGCTTGGAGCTGATTAAACTGCGTTTGAACCTGTTGCTCTTGCTGTTGCGTTTGCTGTTCAATTTGGGAAATCGCTTGGTCACGAATTTCTTGGAGATTATCGAGATGCAAAGGCACGAGTAAAAAGAAAATCACTCCCAATACCAACGACAAAATCAAGCTCAAAAACCGCACATCAGTAACAGCTGGCTTAATCTTTTTCGCTTTACCTGCGCTTACTTCAACCCAAATACTGAGCAGTAAGGCCACAATACCGATCATTGGCGTTAAACCACGATCGACTAATTGAGTTGTAAACCCAATCTGCCACGCATCCTCCAACGGCATTAGCGGGAAAGCGGCCAGAATATAGTCCACAAGCGCGGAAAGAATGAGGACACCCCCAAGGATTTTCAGGCTGAGGGCAGTAAACCGAGCAAGACGAGCACTATTCATACTTTATGTATCAGTGGATGTGGGTTTAAGAGAGGCGTCACTAAAATGTAGTAAAGCTATTTTAGGTGGCATAATTCGCCTTCTGTAAAGTTTATGACAAAATTCCTAGAAATCTTGGATGATAAGTCTGAATTAGTTAAGCGAGCGCTAAAAATTTCGGTCAATTGCATTCAAGAGGCGATCGCCAAACGCGGTAAATGTAGTATCGCTTTGGCTGGTGGCAGTACTCCCAAACCCTTATATGAAAAGCTTGCTGCTCAAAATTTAGATTGGAACAACATTTATATTTTCTGGGGAGACGAACGATATGTCCCCGCTGACCATCCCGATAGCAATGAAAAAATGGCACGGGAAGCCTGGTTAAATCAATGTCCAATTCCCGCTCAAAATATTTTTCCGATGCCGACAGGTGCCGATCCCGCCACAGATGCGGCGACCTATGAGCAGACTCTACAAGATTTTTTCGGTAGCCAAGACAACGTAGGGTTTGATTTGATGTTTCTTGGCATGGGCGATGACGGCCATACGGCTTCTCTATTTCCCCAAACGGCGGCTCTTGATGTCGGCGATCGCCTTGTAGCGGTTGGGCAGAAACAAGAAGATTCCCGCATTACCTTGACTCTGCCGACTATTAACGCCTCTCACAACATCATTTTTCTGGTGGCTGGCGCGAATAAACAAGATGCTCTCCAGCAAGTCTTTCACGAAGATTGTGACCCGAAAGATTATCCCAGCAAATTTATTCAACCCAAGGAAGGCCGCCTCTGGTGGCTGCTGGATGCCGCAGCTGGCGAGAAATTATCCCCGGATGGCGCAATCTACGCCATGAAATCCAGATAATAGTTCTACAATAAAAAGCGATAAGCTCAAGATTCAGAGTCTTCACTCTAAAATCTATAGAGCATTAAGGTGCTGTCGATACATTTACCCGTTGAAACCGTTGTTATGGCCACTTGTCCCAACTGTAATCACCAAAACCCTGATGGCGCAGTCCAGTGTGAAGCTTGCTATACCCCCCTTGAAGCAGAGCAACCAATCTCAACAGCCGCAAGAACTTGCCCGCAATGTAATGCTTCGGTTCAAGGCGACGCGACGTTTTGTGGTCAGTGTGGTTTTAATTTAAAAGCCAACAATCCCTCAGCACCTTTACCGACTCCTCCAGCGGTTCCTGCAACACAGGTTCCGGCACCTCCGGCAATCGCCCAAGAGTTCGAGATCGAAGGTGAGGACGAAGAAACGGAGGTAACCCTCCAGCTTCAGCCAACAGTTGCAGCAACAAAAGAAGCGGCAAGCTCGCCACAATCGGCAGGTATGGCAACCGAAATTCAAGCCGCACCAGCTATTGTCCTGATGCATGTCCAAACCAATATCCCTATCGATATTCCCAATGGCCGAACCGTGGTCCATATTGGAAAACCGAACGAAGTGGTACCGCCAGATATCGATGTTTCCGGCTTTCCCCATTCTGAAGTTGTCTCACGGGTTCATGCGGATCTCCGCATCGAGAATGGACTCTATTACATCGAAGATACAGGTAGCTCTAATGGCACTTATGTCAACCATGCTCCTCTACCAGCTGGCAACCGTCACCGACTCCGGTCCGGCGATCGCATTGCCCTTGGGAAAGGAGATAAAGTCACATTCTTATTTCAAATTAACGACTAATAAAACACAGCCTTAGAGAATTTTCTGCGATAAATCTTGCGGATCATTTCTGTAGGTTTGCGAGAAAACTTGTCCCTAAAAAAATGCCCAATCATGATTGGGCATTTAGCCATAGAAAGCAGCAATTTGCTGTCAGTTGTCATTAGTGCACTAATTTATTTAATTTAGCCAGCTTAATTGCAATTTGAGAGCCAACTATTTTGTAACGACAGCTTCTGTTTCTAGAGCAATCTCACTGACACCAGCAGCGTTGAGTAGAGCATCCCACTGTGCTGTGATGTTCTGGCCAGATGCACTGTTGCCATCAAAACCTTCTTCCAATTTGGCGATCGCATCGTACCAAATCTGCTCATTAATATAAGCATTAGCGACATCTTCGGCAGAAGAACTTGCTTCTAGACTTTGGGCGAGAGTGTCAGTCTGGGGTACCCGACGAATCCAGCCATGTGTAAATAAAGTTTCAGATAACGTAAAGTCCTGAGTAAAGCCTTCCAATAACCAGAGGTAATCTTGACCTTCCTCTAGAGGCGCTAAACCCGCATACTTCGGTAATTCAATACGTAAGAGCTGATCGGTTAGCTCAACAGCAAATCTTGCCCGATAAACTTCATTCCCTTCATCATCCAAGAGCAAAAATTCTAATGTGTCTACATTCGCTTCTTCAACGTAGTTAGACACATAAACGAGAATGCTAGGGTATGCTTCCGTGGTCACACCAAAGTTATTATTTTGCGGTACTAGAGGAATAAACCTCTGAGTTGCAATCGCGTCTGAACCAGAACGAGTACCACCTTGGGACAAGTTGCCGGGAGACTGTAAACCAAAAGGAGGTTGGTATTTTTCGCTTTCCCAAACCTTTGGAATACTTTGCGCCGAAACATTCGCGATAGTTGTGCAAAAAGCGATAGAGGCTAGAGCTGAAGCCTTTAGGAAAGTATGCATTGCACTGGATAATGGAGAATATTTGTTACTCATAGTTGCGTCTGTGTAAGTAGTGCATCGGGCCTGATCATTGTGATTCTATTATGCCCGCTTTCCTCTGGAAATCCAGCCAGCTATTGTTAACAGTTGATGTAGATTCGACCAATTCTGAGGGTTGACTATGTCTTAAGTTCATAAACTCGGTTAATGCTTGATTAATCAAACCCTGAACAAGATAGACTTCGATTTTCTCTGGAGCGCTCAATGATTTAATCGAGTTTTCCAATAGCTCATTAGTAGCAACGCGCTCAATTTGTTGGCGGATCACAATATCTTGAGAGCGATCGCCATAATCACAGATCAGAGTGAGTTGCCAATTCTGAATTGAACCAACATTCATTGGAAACGCAGCAACTTTAGGGGAAGGCTGAACAGACATCAGATCAATATCTTGATTGTCACTTTCACTAGCACTTTGGCTCAGCTTGTAATCCCAAAAGTACAGTTCGCGATCTGTTTCATCTGTCACGCTAATTTGCAAATTTTCAGCTTGATGATTTTGTAACCGCCAAAATATACGCGGATACTCGTCGGAAACTTGTTGAGTGGTACCGCTGGGCACAAATTCGAAATCATTGGTGTTGGGCAGACAAGCAGCTTGCACTGGAGCCGCCAAGGCCACAAATAAAGCTGTTAGACCAACGGAGAAGTTTAAGGGAGAAAGGGGCTTCATTAAGCTCACGAGATAATTGTTGCGCAAAAAAGTATTCATGCTACGAAATTTCATGTGCCAGTGGCAGTACATTTCAAGATGACAAATGAGAAGAAAAAGTTTCCGGTAGACGAGGAATACCTTTATTTTTTTCTAATCGCTGGGATTATTCAGTGATGCATACCGTGATAGTCCAGTGATACATATCTGTCTTTTATAGATTGGCGATCGCCCCACGTCTCTAATATTTCCGACATAAGATGCAGTGAATCCTGATAAGTTTGGAGCTTTTTGATCAAACCCTGAGATCATCACCTATTTATTAGAATACCCAATCAAATCCTAGGACTGTTCTACAGAAGGGGATGTACCGAGCGGAACAACGATATACTAATTCGATAACGTAAATTTTCTAAAACGCTTATTTTCGATGCCTATCGTCGAAAATAGTTGTGCAGGATAGATAAACCGACATGAATTCAGGAATCGACCTCCAAGGTAGCTTTATTGAAACGCTGCAATCTTTGGGATTACCCCACGAAATCGCCAAAACGATTTGGTTGCCATTGCCGTTGTTGCTGATGATTATTGGCGCGACTGTCGGTGTACTGGTCGTTGTTTGGCTAGAAAGAAAAGTCTCCGCAGCAGCGCAGCAACGTATTGGGCCAGAATATGCAGGGCCTTTGGGTGTGCTTCAGCCCGTCGCCGACGGTCTCAAATTGGTATTTAAAGAGGATATTATTCCTGCCAAAACAGATCCATGGCTGTTTACACTGGGGCCTGCTTTGGTGGTTGTTCCAGTCTTTTTGTCCTATCTCATCGTTCCCTTCGGACAAAATCTTGTCATTACGGACTTAAATGTCGGGATTTTCCTTTGGATTTCTCTGTCGAGTATTGCTCCGATTGGTCTTTTAATGTCGGGCTATTCTTCGAACAATAAATATTCTCTCCTTGGTGGTCTGCGAGCAGCAGCACAATCGATTAGTTATGAAATCCCCTTAGCATTAGCTGTATTGGCAGTCGTCATGATGTCGAACAGTCTAAGCACTATCGATATTGTCGAACAACAATCTGGTTACGGTATTCTCGGCTGGAATATTTGGCGGCAACCCATTGGCTTCCTAATTTTCTGGATTGCAGCTCTTGCGGAATGTGAGCGTCTTCCATTTGACCTTCCTGAAGCAGAGGAAGAATTGGTTGCAGGTTATCAAACAGAATATGCTGGCATGAAATTTGGCCTATTCTACGTTGGCTCCTATGTAAACCTTGTCCTTTCCGCGCTCATTGTTTCTATCCTTTATCTTGGTGGTTGGGAGTTCCCCATTCCCCTTGATCGTCTTGCTGGTTGGTTGGGTGTTTCCCCTGAAACAGGTTGGTTACAGGTGATCACTGCATCTCTCGGCATCATCATGACTTTGGTTAAAGCCTATGCACTAGTTTTTATCGCACTCTTATTGCGTTGGACATTGCCTCGTGTACGAATTGACCAACTTCTCAACTTTGGCTGGAAATTTTTACTTCCTGTCGCTCTTGTGAATCTGCTGCTTACTGCGGCTCTCAAACTCGCTTTTCCCGTTGCCTTCGGTGGCTAATTTATCCTGTTAACTTTTTAACTTGAGCCTTTAGAACCCATGTTTAAAATCCTCAAACAAGTTGGTGACTACGCCAAAGAAGCGGCCCAAGCTGCAAAGTATATCGGTCAAGGTCTTTCGGTAACGTTTGATCACATGCGTCGCCGTCCGATCACAGTTCAGTATCCTTACGAAAAATTGATTCCGTCAGAACGTTTTCGCGGCAGAATCCATTACGAATTCGATAAGTGTATCGCCTGTGAAGTCTGTGTACGGGTTTGTCCGATTAATCTTCCTATCGTAGATTGGGAATTTAATAAGGCAGCGAAGAAAAAAGTCCTTAAACACTACAGTATCGACTTTGGCGTTTGTATTTTCTGCGGTAATTGTGTTGAATATTGCCCAACTAACTGTCTCTCGATGACGGAAGAGTACGAGTTGGCAACTTATGATCGTCACGAATTAAATTATGACAGTGTGGCGTTAGGACGTTTACCTTACAAAGTCACTCAAGATCCGATGGTCACACCGATGCGCGAACTTGCTTATTTGCCTAAGGGTGTGATGGATCCCCATGATTTACCGAAAGGTGCTCAACGGGCAGGAGAACATCCTGAAGATATTGTGGAACGGCTCAAGGCTAAGCAGCCGAAAGAGAAAGATAACTAGGCGATCGCCCTGTACTTTTTTATAAGAATTTATTTTTATTGGTTAGGAGTTTAAGCAAAAAGTGAATTTAGCAGAAGGCGTTCAAATCGTATCCTTCATCATCCTCGCGGTCATGATGGTGGCATCTGCTCTTGGGGTCGTCCTCTTGAACAATATTGTTTACTCTGCCTTTTTATTAGGTGGCGTATTCATGAGCATTTCGGGATTTTATATCCTACTCAATGCTGATTTTGTGGCAGCAGCGCAAATCCTTATCTATGTTGGTGCGATTAACGTACTGATTTTGTTTGCCATCATGCTGGTGAATAAGCAAGAAGACTTTAGCCAAGTACCTCGTCGTTGGTTACGCCAAGGTGCAACAGCTCTAGTTTGTTTTGGCCTTTTTGCCCTACTCGGCACCATGGTTTTGATTACACCGTGGAAGCTATCGACCATTTCCCCAGCTGAAATCGGCAACTCGGTTGTAGCGATCGCCAAACATTTCTTTAGTGATTTCTTGCTGCCCTTTGAGTTAGCCTCTGTGTTGCTTCTTATCGCGATGGTGGGTGCCATTATCCTTGCCCGCCGTGACATCATCCCCGAAATCTCTGAGACAGATGACGGTGGTAGCACTGGCTTAACCCTCCCTGAGCGTCCCCGTGAACTCGCTTCGGCAAATAACCCTGAACAAAACTAGACATTCAAGCATAAAAACGTAAATTTCCATGCAAATTCAACTCGAATATATTCTTGTTCTCGCAGCAGCCCTGTTTTGTATCGGTATCTATGGCTTGGTGACTAGTCGAAACGCGGTACGGGTGTTGATGTCGATCGAATTGTTGCTGAACTCTGTAAACCTGAACTTTATGGGCTTCTCCAATTTCCTCGATCCTGGCGAAATTAAAGGTCAAGTCTTTACAGTTTTTGTCCTAACCGTCGCCGCCGCTGAAGCTGCTGTCGGTCTTGCGATTATCCTCGCCATCTACCGAAACCGCAACACCATCGACATGGAGCAGTTTAATCTCCTCAAATGGTAATTTCTAACAGAGAAATTAGAAGGCGATCGCCACCAATATCGAAAAAATAAATATTAATTTGGGAGCCTCTGAATGGGGCTCTTTTTTCATAGCAAAGATCGAGTATTAATAAGATGAGCAAATGGTAACAGAGCGTACCAAAACTTAAACCAATCAATCGAATTCTTGAGATAACATTAAGTCGATGTAAAATACACGACATTTTTGGCTTAGTTTATCTATCCTCGAAAATCGTAGAACCATAGAAAAACGAAGGAACTTAAACATGGTTGCGACAATCTCCTCCACATCTACAACCCTGCCCCACATTTGCGGGCAAGAGCAAGAAATTGCTGACATCGTAAACCACGATGAAAAGATTTTTGCAGACCGCAGCGATCTAAATTTGGATCAACTGCAAGCGGGTTTTGCCTGTGCACTCCATATGCACCAGCCCACCATTCCCGCAGGAGAAAATGGCTCCCTCATTTGCAATCTCCAGCACATGATGGAAAATCCCCACGATGGTGATAACCACAATGCCACTGTCTTTGCTTGGTGTTACAGCCGCATGGGTGAATTTATTCCCGAGCTTGTAGCAGCAGGTTGTAGCCCTCGAATTATGCTCGACTATTCCGGCAATTTGCTGTGGGGTCTGAAGCAAATGGGCCGAGATGATGTTCTCAATAATCTCAAAAAACTGACTACTGACACGACTTATCAACCTTATGTCGAATGGCTCGGCACAATGTGGAGCCACGCTGTAGCAACTTCAACACCGATTCCTGACCTCAAGCTACAAATCCAAGCTTGGCAACATTATTTTGCTGAGATTTTCGGTGTAGAAGCACTGAAGCGTGTGAAGGGTTTTTCTCCTCCAGAAATGCACCTCCCCAACCACCCCGATGCTCTCTATGAATACGTTAAAGCACTCAAAGAGTGTGGTTATCGTTGGCTTTTAGTGCAAGAAGCTTCGGTAGAACATCTTGATGGTTCTGAGTTGACTCAGGATGAAAAGTATCTGCCGAATCGTTTGGTCGCGCGGAATTCCCGTGGTGAAGAAATTAGTATTACAGCTTTGATTAAAACCCAAGGTTCTGATACAAAGCTTGTTGCTCAGATGCAGCCTTACTACGAAGCCAAGAGCCGTGGTCGTCAGCAATTGGGTGGTCAAGAAGTACCTTGTCTCGTGAGCCAAATCGCCGATGGTGAAAATGGTGGCGTGATGATGAATGAATTTCCTGGTGGCTACAACCCTGCTTGGCATGAAATCAAAAACGAAGGCAATGTTGTTGGTTTCAATGGCACAGAATACCTAGAGCTCCTTGATGCGAAGGGAATTACGGAAGCGGATTATCCGGTTTGTCAGGCGGTAGGTCAAGTGAAAATTTGGAATGTTGTTGATCCAGCTTCCACGACTACTGAAAAAGTTGAAGCGGCGATCGCCGATCTAAACGCCAATGATCATCAGTTCCACATGGATGGTGCGTCTTGGACCAATGATTTGAGCTGGGTTAAGGGTTACGAAAATGTCCTTGAGCCAATGAACGAACTCAGTGCGAAATTCCACGAAAAGTATGATCGTCTCGTTGCGGAAGATCCTAGCATCACGAAAACAGAAGCTTATCAGCGTTCTTTGTTGTACTTGATGCTCGTAGAAACTAGCTGTTTCCGCTATTGGGGTCAGGGCACATGGACAGACTATGCTCGTAAACTGTATGCGGATGGCATCGCAAGTTTGGGCTAAGGTCAGCTCTTAAGGTCTAACAAGTCAGACAAAATCAATCAAAAACTCCCTTAGACACCCAAACTGGGTCAATTTAAGGGAGTTTTTGTTGGAAAAAATTGAGTGGGCGATCGCCGCTAAACCCTAAGCAATCTTTTCGAGCGTATCGATATTTTGGAGTGCCATGCCCTTACAAGTACGCTTCATCAAACCTGTGAGTACTTTGCCAGGGCCAATTTCAATCGCATCAGAAACCTCTTGATTATTGAGTGTATTCATAATTTCAAGCCAACGGACAGACCCTGTCATTTGCTTTTCGAGACGAGATTTTAATGCATCTGCTTCGGTTTCAGGATTTGGATCAACGTTAGACAATACCGGAATCTGAGCATCACTAAATTCAACGGTATCGAGCACTTCATCAAATTGCTTGGAAGCCTCAGCCATAAATGGAGAGTGGAACGCGCCAGAAACATTTAAGGCGATCGCCCGCTTAGCTTTGACGTTATTCATCACCTCATCTACAGCTTCAGGTGTACCAGAAATAACAATCTGTTGTTCACTATTATCGTTCGCGAGAGTTACACCCTCTGTCGCTTCGATTTTGGCGGTTAGTTCTTCACGATTAAATCTCATCATCGCTGCCATCTTGCCACCAGAAGCCTGATCCATCAGTTGTGCCCGCTTTTGAACCAGCTTTAAACCTGCTGCAAAATCATAAACACCTGCTGCATAGAGCGCCACATATTCACCAAGGCTATGGCCCGCAACAAAAGCAACATCACTGGCTTTCTCACGGTAAAGGTCACACAAAATTGCTTCAACAACATACAAACAAGGTTGCGTATAGAGTGTGCGAGAGAGCTCCGTCTTATCACCTTGGCATTTCTCCAAAACAGACCAACCTAAAATTTCCTCTGCCTCAGCAAACTTCGCCTGCGCAATCGGATGCTCAGCTAAATCAGCGCCCATGCCTACAGCCTGAGAACCTTGACCCGGAAAGACCCACGCAGTTTTACCCATTACCAACCCCTTCAGTATTACTTCTGTTGTTAAATATTTTTCCAAGGTTTGATTATACGGGACAGGGGCAACGATGCCAGTTTTAAACAAAGAGAAGATGAATCGGCGATCGCCCAGAAATGAGTCTGTTCAAACCAATAAATCAAAATCAATGTGTAGGAAAAACAAACATTGTTGCAGTCTTGTAAAACTTAGACTTGCGCAAAAATCCCCTCACTATACTTTGGCTAAAAAGCTGTATTCCATTGGGTAAAATGATGACCGCGACCTCCCCATCTAGTAGCCAAAACCTCAGCGACAAACAGGAAAAATACCAATACAACTATCGGTATATGCCCCCATTGGCGATGGTCGACAGCCTGCCTGAAGAAGAGCAATGGTCTACCTCTTGGAAAATGACGGTGGGTAAAGTTGGCTTCCAGCTCCTTGTCAACAAAATCATTTTGAATTATGGCGATCAAGGAGAAGCAGGGGCAGCAGACGACGTTCGCGCTTTTTTGATTAGTACCTTTAAACAAACCCTCGCCGAACAAAAAGGCTTTTCAAAAGTGGGGATTCTCCTGCAAGGCGCCAAATTTTTACCCAGATTAATTTGGGGCAAGATCACCACACAAATCGTCGATGTCGAAGATTTGATGAAAGAGATGATCGAAAGCATGAGTCGCAAATTTTTAGAGGACTTTGCGGCCAATGTTATGCAAAAGTTGACCGAAGATGCCCCCAAAGGTCGCTTTTCATCAATCAAAGAATTTGAAACGCTATTCACAGAAATCGATCTGCCCGATATTGCCTACACCTATCAGGAAGACGAAACCTTCGCCTATATGCGCGTTGCTGGACCGAATGCTGTAATGCTCCAGAAAATCACCGAGCCAGATCCCCGTTTCCCAGTCACAGAAGCCCATTACCAAGCGGTTATGGGAGAAGAAGATTCTTTAGCCGCAGCACGCTCAGAAGGTCGTTTATATTTGTGCGACTATGCCATCCTCGATGGGGCAATAGAGGGAGATTTTCCTGTGGCTCAGAAATATCTCTATGCACCATTAGCACTCTTCGCTGTGCCCAAAGCTGATGCAGTCAAACGAAATTTAATGCCTGTAGCCATTCAGTTAGGTCAAGTCCCTAAACAAAACCCTATTCTGACTCCCAAATCTAATAAATATGCATGGCTCTGTGCGAAAACGGCAGTGCAGATTGCTGATGCCAATTTCCATGAAGCGGTCACCCATCTAGCTCGCACCCACTTGTTTATGGGGCCCTTTGCGATCGCCACCCATCGACAACTACCAGAGAGCCATCCCCTCTTTAAACTACTTAAACCTCATTTTTTTGGGATGCTGGCCATTAACGACTCAGCCCAAGCTAAACTCATTGCGAAAGGCGGTGGCGTCAATAAAATCCTCTCTGCCACTATCGATAACGCCCGTTTATTCGCCATCTTGGGCGTACAAACCTATGGCTTTAACAGTGCCATGCTACGCAAACAATTGGCAGCCAGAGGCGTTGATGATACTGAGGGATTACCTATTTATCCGTATCGTGACGATGCTCTATTAATTTGGGATGCCATTAATAATTGGGTGCAAAGTTATCTCAAAACCTACTATGCGAATGATGCAGCAGTGCGGAGAGATCAGGCGATCCAAGCTTGGGTAAAAGAATTAATCTCCGAAGATGGCGGTCGTGTGGTGGAATTTGGGGAAGATGGTGGCATCCAAACTCTTGAGTATCTTATCGAAGCAGTGACACTCATCATTTTTACGGTGAGCGCGCAACATGCAGCAGTAAATTTCCCTCAAAAAAATCTTATGAGCTTCGCCCCTGGTATGCCCACAGCAGGTTACTCACCCCTTGATAATCTCGGGGAACACACCACAGAGCAAGACTATCTCGATTTATTACCACCGATGTCCCAAGCTCAGGAACAGCTCAAACTCTGTCACTTATTAGGTTCTGCACATTTTACTGAGCTTGGTCAATATGATGCCAAGCATTTCACCGACTTCAAGATTCAAGGGGCACTCAAACAATTCCAAGCACGCCTAAAAGAGATTGAAGGTATTATTCACAAACGCAATCGTGATCGCCCTGAATACGAATACCTTTTACCATCGCTAATTCCCCAAAGTATCAATATCTAGGCGATCGCCTACCACCCAATAAAAATCCCACTGAGTTTTGTGCTCAGTGGGATTTTTTAAATTACAGATTCAAGGTGGTATTAGACAGAAGCCAGTTCTTTTTGCTCTGCAACCTCGGAGCGTCCTTCCTCAGAAGGCGGAACAACTTGCCAGAACTGCGATAGATAAGTCGCCCAATCCGCGAGAATTGCCTTAGCTTTTGGACTACCTGTCTTCTCAGCATGGGCTGTAATCATATCCTTTAGTTGCGCTTCACCAGCACCAGTGGAAATCCGCTGAATCTTGACGATTTCAGTGTTCATCTTGGCGGGCAGCGTATTTTCAGGATCAAGGATGTAAGTCAAACCACCCGTCATACCTGCGCCAACATTACGACCAACATCACCGAGCACAACAATCACACCACCAGTCATGTATTCGCAACAGTGATCGCCAGTGCCCTCAACAACAGCCTTACCTTTGGAGTTCCGTACAGCAAAACGCTCACCAGCACGGCCATTCGCATAGAGTGTGCCGCCAGTCGCACCATATAAACAGGTATTACCGATAATCACGTTATCCGCTGCAGCAAATTCTGACTTAGCGCTAGGAATCACGATAATTTCACCGCCATTCATGCCCTTACCAACATAATCATTGGATTCACCTTCAAGGTGCATCGTCATGCCGAGGAGATTGAACGCGCCAAAACTCTGACCTGCGGAGCCTTTGAAGTTAAAGTTCAACTCACCCTCAAAGCCTTCATTACCATACTGCTTCGCGATAAAGCCAGAGACTCTTGCGCCGACAGTACGGTCGGTGTTGATAATTTTCATTTCCTTGGTTAAGGCACCCTGCTCACGAATCGCTTTCTGAACTGCTGCATCAGCCAAAATATCGTCATCGAGAACATGGCCATTGTTATGGAGGTCACCATGGTTTAGCCAATCGCGATTAGTGCGCACATCAGGAAGATTAGTGAGGCACTCAAGAATTAAACCAGAAGTCTTGGTCAATTTTGCTTCAGCGCGGGGCTTCAACAGATCGGCACGACCAATAATTTCGTTGAGGCTCTTATAACCGAGTTTTGCAAGGATAGAACGGATTTCTTCAGCGACAAAGTAGAAGAAGTTCACCACATCAGCGGGTACACCCTTAAAGCGCTTCCGGAGACGTTCTTGTTGGGTCGCAACACCTACAGGGCATTGGTTTGTGTGACAAACACGGGCCATGATGCAACCTTCGGCAATCATTGCGATAGAACCGAAGCCATATTCTTCTGCACCCATTACAGCCGCCATGACGACATCCCAACCAGTTTTGAGACCACCGTCTGCCCGAAGAGTAACGCGATCGCGCAACTGATTATCCATGAGCGTCTTGTGGACTTCTGTCACACCGAGTTCCCAAGGACAACCCGCATGTTTGATAGAACTCAGAGGTGATGCGCCGGTACCACCATCATGACCAGAAATCATAATCACATCTGCATTCGCTTTCGCGACACCAGCGGCGATGGTACCGATACCAATTTCAGCTACCAGTTTCACAGAAACACCAGCATTGGGGTTGATTTGGTGCAAGTCATAGATGAGCTGCGCCAAGTCCTCAATAGAGTAAATATCGTGGTGGGGAGGAGGTGAAATAAGCGTAACACCGGGCTTAGAATTCCGGAGCATCGCGATATATTCACTGACTTTACGACCGGGGAGTTGACCACCTTCACCAGGTTTTGCACCCTGAGCCATCTTAATTTCGATTTGGCGACCACTCATAAGGTATTCAGGAGTGACACCAAAGCGACCAGAGGCAACCTGCTTAATCGCAGAGCTTGCGGTATCACCGTTGCGGAGGCCGTGGAGGTGAGGCAAGGTCTGAGAATCACCCGCACCATCTACATCATTGAGGACTTTAAAACGGACAGGATCTTCACCACCTTCACCAGAATTGGATTTTGCACCTAAACGGTTCATGGCGATCGCCAAAGTTTCGTGCGCTTCCCGGGAAAGAGAACCGAGGGACATACCGCCAGTGCAAAAGCGCTTAACGATCGCCTCGATGGACTCTACTTCGCTGATATCGATGGATTGTCTGTCACTTTCGAAATCAAGTAAGTCACGGAGAGCTGTTGCGGGGCGATCACTCTGATATTTCTGATAAACATCGTAATGATCATAAGCATCTGTCTTATCGTCGCTGTTATAAGCAGCAACTGCTTTATGGAGTGCCTTAGTCATCTCCGGTGAATTCATGTGATATTCACCACCCTTGCGGTAGTTCACAAAGCCATAATTCGCGAGCTTCTTAATCGACAACTCAGGGAATGCGCGGCCATGGAATGCAATCCCCTCTTGCGCCAAATCTGTGAGGGTCATACCACCAACGCGAGAAGTTGTGCCTTTGAATGCAGTATTAATCACATCCATTGCAAGACCAAGGGCTTCAAAAATTTGCGCACCATGATAAGACGGCAGCAAAGAAATCCCCATCTTCGAGAGGATTTTCAGGAGGCCAGCTTCAATCGCATAACGGTAATTTTCTTGTGCTTTTTCGATGGAAATTGTAGGAATTTGATCCTTTTCCATTTGCTTCTGAGTACGGGGATTATGCCACCAATGACGTACTGCTTCGAGAGCAAGGTAAGGGCAAACTGCCGATGCACCGTAACCTACTAAGCAAGCAAAATGGTGAGTACTCCAACATTGGGCTGTATCCACAACAATGGATGCGCTTAGACGTAAACCCGCACTAATTAGATGATGGTGAACTGCACCGGTTGCCAACAAAGGCGGAATAAAACTCTGTTCTTCACTTACTGTGCCATTGAAGCGATCACTAAGAATGATAATTTTCGCACCAGATTTCACCGCATCTTCCGCTGCTGTACAGAGTGCTTTCAGAGCTGCTTCTAAACCACTAGGGCCTGTGGCGATCGCATAGTTTGTGCTCAAGGTCGTGGATTGAATCGCACCAGCTTTAACTTTTTCTAGTTCGGCATTATTCAGTACTGGGCTATCAATTTTGAGAACCTTTGCATCTTTTGCATCGCAATCAACAAGACTACCTCGCTCACCCAAATACATATTGAGGGACATCACGAGTTTTTCGCGAAGGGGGTCAATGGGGGGGTTTGTGACCTGCGCAAACCGCTGCTTAAAGTAATCGAACAGTAAACGAGGTTTTTCAGACAATACCGCTAACGGAATGTCATCACCCATACAGAAGGTAGGCTCTTTTGCCATCTCTGCCATGGCGTTGATGATCATATCTACGTCTTCTGCGGTGTAGCCAAATGCTGTTTGGAGACGGAGTAAGTCTTCTTTTACAGTTGTGGGTTCAGTTAGAAATGACTGGGTTTCGAGAACCTGACGATTTTCACTGAGCCACTGACCATAGGGCTGTGCCTTTGCCACACGCTGTTTAATATCCCAATTCTTGAGTACTTCCTGGGTCTTAAAATCAACCGCAACCATTTGGCCGGGGCCAAGGCGACCTTTCTCGACAATCTCTTCATCGAGCACATCCACAACACCGGCTTCAGAGGAAACAAGAATGTAGCCATCTTTGGTCACACAATAACGAGCGGGACGTAAACCATTACGGTCGAGGGTTGCACCAACGGTTTTTCCATCACTGAATACGAGCAGAGCAGGGCCATCCCAAGGCTCTTGCATACCTGCGTAATAATCATAGAAATCAGTGATTTCGGGGTGGTCAACAAGACTAGGCTGGTTTTGATAGGCTTCTGGCACGAGGATCATTGCCGCTTCCATCGGCGATCGCCCAGCCCGGACAAGCATTTCTAAAGCACTATCGAGGTTAAAGGAATCACTATTCTCGACATTGACAATGGGATGGAGCGCTTCAATATCATCTTTTTCCCAACCGGGGATCTCCAGGATATTTTCCCGTGCCTTCATCCAATTGATATTACCGATGAGGGTATTAATTTCACCGTTATGGCCGAGCAGACGCATCGGGTGTGCCAAAGGCCATTTCGGCATTGTATTGGTACTAAAGCGACGGTGATAAACCGCAAACTCACTCTTGAATAGAGGGTTCTTTAAATCCTTGTAGAACTTGCCAAGCACTTCGGATTGAACCATGCCCTTATAGACAATCGTGCGGCATGAGAGAGTGCAGACATAAAAGACATCACTAAGATGCTTACCAATTGCAGAGCGAACAACGTAGAGTGCTTTGTCTAGTGCATCGCCAGTTAAGCCTTTCTCTGAGGTTACAAAAACTTGCGCCATATAGGGCTGGTTTTCGCGGGCTTGAATACCTAACGTGTTGGGATTTACCGGGACTTCCCGCCAACCAAGGATCTTAAAGGAGCGATCGCCAAGATTTTTTTCTACAATGCCCTTAGCCGTCTGTCGCTCTGCCTCATCGGGGGGCAAAAAGATCATCCCGACACCATAGGACTCCGGCGCAGGTTGTTCAATACCTTGCTCTTGGAACCATGTCGCGAAGAGTTCGTGAGGCAATGCTGTCATCACGCCAGCACCATCACCGGATTCACGGTCAGCAGTACAGCCACCCCGGTGCTCCATACAGCCCAGCGCTGTCAGGGTTTGCTCTACTAATTTATGGGTTTTACGACCATCTTTATAGGCTAAAAAACCGACACCACAGGCATCCCGCTCTTCCACAAGCCAACGGGGACCGGTGTAGTACTTTGCTTCTGTCGAAGTATTTTGCGTTGAGGAATTGGGGTGCTGATTCATTATGTCTCGATCCATAGGTAGGAGTTGGTAAAAAAGCCCTTTGACAATAGGCGCAAGATTGGGTTTAGTGAATGGTTATTCTTTATAGATAACGACACTTCTGTGGATACTGGAAATCGAGGTATACCACACTGAAGCCTCATCTAAGATACTTGTATTTTTGAGATAGTCAAGCATAAGCGAACCATATTTTGCCATGGTTCAAGTCATGAGGCTGACCTTGGTGAACACTTTATTTGCTAGTTCACTGCTGTTCTGGGTAAATTTTCTTTGAGCAGGGACTTGACAAAACCGCTAACAAAAATAGTGTAGGCACATTATAGGAAAAAAATTGTTTGTTTAGTGGGTAAACTCGGAGGAATCAAGTATATCAGGGTAGAACAATATAGTGAATGGAACCCTTCTCTAGGTATAGGGTCATAGGTAATTGATGGAGTTGGTATGGAAATGAGTAAGGGGTGGCTAGGGCTAATGACAGGGGGTCTAGTACTGTTGAGTGACCCTAGTATTGTGGTGGAAATAGCTGGGGTGCAGTTTCAGGAACGGTCAGCGATCGCCGCGAATCCTCAGGTGATCGAGTTTGAGGGTGATCGCCTTCGGGTTAATGGCCAGAATCTCCGCGGCCACTGGGCTGTGTGGACAGAGGCCGGCGAAACAAAAATCGGAATCGAGTCGCTGGGTTTAGAGAAAAGCCTTGGTGTCAAACTACTAGATACGAACCGAACGGATGAGCAACCGATTGAATGGTTTGGGGTGGGTGATCGCCTCTCGATTAATTTTTCAAATCCATATAGATATCTTGACATTACAGACTTTGCGAAGACTGCTGGTTGGCAATGGCAACAGCGGGGCAATGAGCTGGAACTGACAACACCTCAAGCAAAAATTTCAAACATTCGAGTTGGAAATCAAGATTGGGGAAAGCGCATTGTTGTCGATTTGGATCGGCCAGTGGCGTGGCGACAATCAGCTTCAAATAAAATTGAAATCCAAGCAAATTCTGGGGCTCAGCTCGACTCCTTTCTCAAACAAAACGATTTTAAAATTCCGCCGTTTGAACCCTTTGACTCACAGAATGCACCAGCAATCCCCAAGCCAAAACCTCAACAAATTTTCGATCTGACTCAATCTGGAAATAAGACAATCCTCAGTGTGCCGGAAAACTGGGCTCCACAGATGCGGGTATTGAGTTTGGCAAATCCACCACGTTTAGTGATTGATCTCAGTCGAGATAATCGCCCCAGCCGTAATATTGCGTGGTTAAAGGGTATGACTTGGCGACAAAATAATGTGGTGTTGCCGGGTAAAAATAATGGTGGGTTTGCGGTCACATGGCTCGAAATCAACCCTAAAAAAAATTCGTTTATCTTAAAGCCTATTTCGCCGTCTGAGCAAACGATTGTGGGTTTAGCGCCGATGTTGACTCAGGTGCAGACCAGTGGGGCGATCGCCGGAATTAATGCGGGATTTTTCAATCGAAATAATCAGTATCCGCTGGGAGCAGTGCAAACGAATGGTGAATGGCGCTCTAGTCCGATTTTGAATCGCGGCGCTGTGGCTTGGGACAACGATGGCAATTGGGTCTTTGATCGATTGAGCTTACGGGAAGATATCGTCGCGGATAATGGCGAACAACTAACCATCGATTTTCTCAACAGTGGCTACGTGAAAGCAGGGGTTTCTCGCTATACAAAGGCTTGGGGCGATCGCTACCAAACAACAGTGGATAACGAAGTCATTTTGGTGATTGATTCTCGTGGCACTTCGGAAATCGTGCTTGACCGTAAACAGGGTGGCCAAGCTGGGGGTGATCGCTATGTCATTCCAGAAAATGGCTACTTGTTGGCGTTTCGATCATTTCGGAGTGGCGCGGATAAATTACCTGTGGGTACAGCATTTCAGCGATATTCAACTCTAAATCCTTCTAGCTTCGAAAACTTCCCAAACATTATGGGGGCAGGGCCTCTCCTCCTCCAAAAAGGTCAAGTTGTACTGAATGGAGAAGGCGAACAATTTAGTAAGGCATTTAATTCTCAGTCCGCATCCCGCAGTGCGATCGCCCGTACCCGAGACGGCAAAATTCTCTTAGCGACAGTACATGGCACAGCAGCAGAAACCTCTGGCGCAACCCTCAGAGAATGGTCTGAAGTCCTTCTGCATTTGGGCGCGGTAGATGCCTTAAACCTTGATGGCGGCGGTTCTTCGGCATTGGTGCTGGGAGGAGATCTAGGCGATCGCCACTCATCCACTGTGGGGCGCGTCAACAACGGTATTGGCTTATTTTTGGACAACAAATAACCAATAAAAAGTCCCCCTTGATAAGGGGGATTTAGGGGGATCCTGCGTTAGACATCCCACTGAAATGCTCTAACTAAATATCTAGCTGAGTTTATTGAGGCTCGACTTTAGCGAAGCCATATCGCCGTTACCAATCACAGATTTCATACCCTCAAGGGTAGACATCATGCTATTCGGGTCGAGGAACATCACCTTGCTGCTACCGCTCTTGCCAATGGTTTGACCCATCTCAAGATACTCCTGAGCCAAAATAAATTGCAACGCTTCTGGAGCATTTGGGCTAGTTTGTAGCTGCTGGGCAACGATTTGAGTCGCTTGGGCGGATGCTTGGGCACGAAGAATTGCTTCTTGGCGTTCCGCTTCTGCTCGCATCACGATCGCCTCTTTTTCTGCTTCAGCCCGAAGAATAGCGGCTTGTTTCTGCGCTTTTGCTTCGAGGACTTGGGATTCGGCGCGACCTTGGGCAGAGTTAATCGCCGATTGCCGTTCACCCTCAGAAGTCAAAATAGAAGCACGTTTTTGCCGTTCCGCTGCCATTTGGAGTTCCATCGAATCCTGTACAGCTTTCGAGGGCATAATGTCGCGGAGTTCCACACGGGTTACTTTTACGCCCCAAGGGTCAGTGGAAATATCGAGTTCGCGGAGAAGGAGTTCGTTAATCTCTGTGCGAGCAGTAAAGGTTTCGTCGAGTTCGAGTTTACCCATCTCAGAACGGATTTGGGTCAAAACGAGGTTAACCATCGCCGACTGGAGACTTTCGACTTTGTAGTATGCCTTGTACATGTCAACGATGCGCCAGTACACGACCGCATCCACACTGATAGAAACGTTATCGCGGGTAATACAGGATTGCGCGGGGACATCGAGGACTTTTTCGCGGGTTGTCTCGTGGTAAACGACTTTATCGATAAATGGTGTAACGAAGTTTAGGCCGGGGCCAAGGGTTTTTTTATAACTGCCGAGGCTTTCGATTAAATATTGGTTTTTCTCATTAACAATTTTGACGGAACCAAAGACGCCCGCGCCACCAAATGCGAGCAGGACAAAGATTAAAGGGTTCATGATTATCTGCCTCTATTTTTCTGGAAATGATGAGCAGTTGAGTTTTGTTTTCAGCCTAACCTAGGTTTTTCTGGCTGTAATGATTCTGTTGTTGAATCGTTATTTTTTACTTCAACAAGCCAATGCACCATTCCTAAAATCAAAAGAATTTATCCCCGAAAGCGTAGGATGCGTGGAGGCAGCAATAAATTTTGGATCATTGCCAATATGCTCCTATCTGCCGTAACGCATCTTTTTGAAAATTTGGGCGCAATCGACCATTCAAAATTGATGGGTTTTGCTCGATGAGAATTGATCACCAAAATTAAGCTTTTTCCTCGCGCCACCCATCCTACAAATTTGATCGCCGTAAGGCGAAAACGATCAGGCTACTCATCTCACAAATACCTCTCTGATCCAACTTAAAATTACATGCACACTACAAAAATCGCGCGAGGGCAGAGGGCAAGAGTGCAAAGGGCAGAATCACTGGGGGGTGACAACAACACGGAAACCGATAACGTCGGGGCGAACGCCGCGGGAATTGAAGTCACGAATGGCCGAACGACAACGCTCTGGATCGAAGGCCCAAGCGCCGCCGCGAAGAACTTTTTGATCACCAGAACCGACAAAAGATTTCTGAGTTCTCGGAGTCTTGTAATTATCCTCAAAATCATCCTCACACCACTCCCACACATTGCCATGCATATCAAAAAGTTCAAATTGATTTGGCTTTTTTTGACCGACAGGATGCGTTCTGCAATTATTTCCAAGAATTCGTTTTCCATAGTTACCTGAATCTGTTCGCCAAATTTCTGAACTATCAATATTTTTATCGCCACTATTATCAGCAAACCAAGCATATTTTCCTAACTGCTCTGCATCATCCCCAAAATAATATTGAGTCGTTGTTCCCGCCCGACAAGCGTATTCCCACTCAGCCTCACTCGGTAGCCGAAAACTTTTGCCAGTTTGTGGATTCAGCTTCTCTAAAAACTCGTGGCAGTCATCCCAAGAAACCTGCTCAACAGGATAATCATCCCCATTCTGAAACTCTGACGGATTATCCCCCATTACAGCTTGCCACTGCCCCTGAGTTACTTGATATTTCCCCATATAAAATGCCTGGGTAATATCAACTCGATGCTGGGGCGCTTCTCGCCTAAAACCATCCCACTTATATTTTTTGACTAACTTTTCGATCTCATCATCTGACATTCCCATCATGAAGCGGCCTTTCGGAATGAGAACCATATCCAGCTTCACCCCATTCCCCAGCTCCTCGGTAAATGATTTCGGTCGTTCTTCTGTTTCTCGCTTTGGTGCTTTAGACGTCGCCGCTTGAGTCACCTGCTTTATCTCAGCAGGAATCCATTGCGCCACATCCTCATCTCGTAGTCCCAACGACTCCTGAAACCGCCGCAACTTTTTAACATCCCGTTCCCGTAAGTCCGCTTTTTTCTGAGTCGCCTTGGTAACTATCACCTCAAACTTTTTCAGCTTTTCCTGCCGCAACCGATAGGGTTTCATCACCTCAGTTTCGATCGCTGCTGCTTCCGTTTCCTCCACACCCCAGCTCAGTTGATATTCATCCAGAGTCGCCCGATTAATCACATCAAACTCCCCTGCAATAAAATCAATATCCTCATGGTCTTCCCGCACCATTTCCAGCACCGCTTTGCGATATTGCACCAACGCATTCCCCTGGGGCGCATTCGAAACCGTAATTCGATAGCCTCCTTGCACCGGATAAAACTTCGGACTCATTGCCGGAGACTCCTGATGAATCTTTTCCTCCGTATAGCGATATAGCTCATCCGCCGAGATCATCCCATCACTATCCAGATCTGCTGCCCCAGTCCGAATCCCTTCCACTAAATAATGCGTGTAGATTGAGAGTTCCGAGTCCTCATGGGCAAAAGAATATTGTGTTGAAGTCGAGGATGTCAGAATTGCTCGACCCTTACCGCCTAGCTCATCTGGTTTAATATCGAGCTTTGCCTGCTCACCCTTTGCGATTAATCCCTTCGCAAACGCCCCACTAAAACAACAGTCCAGAATAATCACCTGTCGTTCTGAGCGACTATTTCCTATTTGCTGATGGAGATACCGCGCGTCCGTTGCTGTCGGCGGAATAACTACGGCTTTTTGGTCTTGCTGCGTCGCCGACAACCCAAAATACAAATTGAATTGCTTGTCTCGCATTCCATGCCCAGAAAAATAAAAGAGCACGACATCTTCTTTTTGGCGATTCGTAAAGAGATTATAGATAGCGATTTCCAGCGTGGATTTATCCGGATTATTCAGACATGCCACCTCAAAGCCACCAAGCTCCGCAGGCTCCAACACATTCCGCATCGCCTCCAAATCCCGCGCCGCATTTGGAAGCTGCTGTTTCTCCTCTAAATGCTTATATTCACTGACCCCAACTAAGAGTGCAAACTTTCCCATTCCCTAATCCAAGCTATTCAAAAAATCTTTTACCGCAGGCAAATCATTTACATTTGCTTTCACTTTGATGCCGCTACCATCAGCCTCTTTTTTCATAATCTCAACGTCTCGCCCTTGCGCCATCTCCTTCACAGCAGAAATAACTTCACCCGCCATTTCTGCCGCAATATCAAGTTCTAAGAATCCGGCAACAGCTTTCCCTATTCCCTTTGCACCATCAGGAGCCGCAGTTTCCGTCACCATCTCAACTGCATTCACTCCGGGTTGTTGCTGAAGCTCTTCCGCAAAATTCAAAATATCCGCTTCTAAATCCTCTTCATCAACATCTGGATTTGTAATCACTAAATAGAAATCAGCCATTAATACCGCTCAGAAACACGAACTCATTTTCGTCATTGTAGCGACGTTCTAAACCAGAAGAATATTGCTATCGTGTAAAAGTTCAAACTCCCGATTTGCAATGGCACAGCTCCCTCCCCAACGACAAAAAAGTTTAGTGCGGCTAATGGAGCGATTAGGGTTGTCGGATCACTCTCGGATTCGCTGGGATTTGATGGATTTGGCATTGACTCACCCGAGCATTTCGCCCGACCAAAACTATGAACAACTCGAATTTATTGGCGATGCCGTTGTTCGTCTAGCAGCTTCAGAAGTGCTTTACGAGCTATATCCCGACGAACCAGTGGGAGAATTTGCGGCAATTCGATCTATTCTGGTCAGCGATCGCACCCTAGCCGAGTTTGCCGAGAGCTACAACTTTCAGAAATATTTGCTGTACCACGGTCATTACGAAGGAGCAGGTTTAGTCTCACTACTCGCGGATGCATTTGAAGCAAATCTTGGGGCGTTATTTCTCTCAACGAATGATTTATCGCTAGTGCATCCGTGGCTCGATGCACCGCTAAAAATTAAAGCCGAAGAAATTAAACGAGATCCAGCCCGCCAAAATTATAAGGATGCGTTGCAGGTGTGGACTCAGAGCGAACACCATGTTTTGCCGACTTATAAAGTAGAAAAAAATCCCAAGTCGAAGAGCGAAGAAGATTTCTTCTGTTCGGAGGTTTGGCTGCGGGATATATTGCTGGGTTCTGGATTTGGACGGTCAAAAAAAGCGGCTCAACAAGCAGCAGCACGCCAAGCCTATGAAAAAGCAGTCCAAACAGAGTCGCCAAAGAAAAACGCCTAGGTGTCTGTCCTTGTTTCGACCCTAAGCGCTTTCCGGTGATTCCTCACACCAGATATGAGTTTTGACGAGGGTATCTGGTTGAGGTTCCCGATTGTTATGGAAGATATCTATGCCTTCTGAATTGCATTGATAATGGCTTGATTCGCTTCAGGGAATTCGTATTGGCCCAAGTCGGCTGGTTTCACCCATACAATTTCTTGGCACTCGATTGCCTTTGGTTCTCCACCCAAATAGTCACACCAATGCACATGGAGCGACACTTTAAATTTAGGATAGTCATGCTCAATCAGAATTAGGCGATCGCCCACTTTGATATCCAGCGCAATTTCTTCCTTTATTTCGCGTGCAACACAAGCCTCTACCGTTTCACCAGCCTCAATCTTGCCGCCGGGAAATTCCCAGAGACCGGCCATATCCCCTTTATCTAGACGACGATCAATTAAAATTTCACCTGCGTCATTCCGAATCACCGCAACGCCGATCTGCTTGTGGGGCAAGGACATTTCACTTCTCTCCAACCTGAATAAACCCGCCCATTATAGAAGATGTTACAAGCCATAAACGGATTGGTAATCCCCGATTTTTCGGTGCTATCGTCGAAGAACTTTATCGCCAAATGACCGCGTTCAAACCGAGGTGATCGCCGCACCATATCAGCAATTAGGCGATCGCCATGACCATTTACCATCACCATTGACTTTTTCTAAACTGTGACTTGGACTACAATTAGAACCACAAAAGCCCGCTGGGAAGCCGAATTCATGGGTCAACTGCTAGAGTCCCATAGCATCCCAAATCGTGTCCTCAGCATTGGATTAGGGATCTACTGCGGACAAGGAAGTCAAGCTGCACTCCAGGTGCGATCACAAGATCAATGGACGGCTCGTTTGCTCCTCAGTCCCCAAGAAGACGACTAATCAGGGTATTATTTGATGTCCCGTCACTATCGCTTATGTCTCTTTTTGATTGGTTTGCGGCAAATCGCCAGAACAATGAAACAGCCCTCAACCCCCAGCAAGAGCGCGAAATTGCGGATGGGTTATGGACGAAATGTAAATCCTGCGATGTCCTGACCTACACCAAAGATTTGATCAACAATCAGATGGTGTGTAAAGAATGCGGCTTTCATAACCGCGTCGGCAGTCGTGACCGAGTTCGTCAACTGATCGACGACGGCACATGGCAAGAACTGAGCAAAGATATTGCACCAACCGACCCCCTTAAATTCCGCGATAAAAAAGCTTATAGCGATCGCCTCAAAGATTACCAAGAAAGAACTGGCCTCAACGATGCTGTTGTTACTGGTACAGGCCTAATCGATGGTTTACCCATTGCCCTCTCCATCATGGACTTCGGCTTTATGGGCGGCAGTATGGGATCTGTCGTTGGGGAGAAAATTTGTCGTCTCGTAGAGCACGGCACAGCCGAAGGCTTACCCGTTGTGATTCTCTGCGCTTCCGGGGGGGCGAGGATGCAGGAAGGGATGCTCAGCCTCATGCAAATGGCGAAAATCTCTGGTGCTTTAGAACGTCACCGAGCAAAGAAACTACTTTATATTCCCGTCCTCACTCACCCAACGATGGGCGGTGTCACTGCAAGTTTCGCGATGTTAGGCGATCTTATTTTGGCGGAACCCCAGGCAGCCATTGGTTTTGCGGGACGACGAGTTATTGAGCAGACCCTCCGCGAAAAGCTCCCCGACGATTTCCAAACTTCCGAATATTTGTTGCAACATGGTTTTGTTGATGCGATTGTGTCCCGCACAGAGCTGAAAAAAACCTTGGCGCAAATGATTAGTTTGCATCAGCCGTTCTCTCCCATCCTGCCTGAACTACAACTCAAGCAGCACGTAGAGCAACAGCAAGAGAAAGAAAAGGTTTACGAGACAGTACCTTCCCACAGCGATTTTTACAAGTAAATAACCGCTCAATATTTAGCCTTGTAACCCACTGACATAAGCCTGAGTTAGTGGGTTTTTGGGTTGCTCAAAAAATTGTGCTGTTGGAGCAACTTCGATCAGCTTGCCACAATTTTCTTGTGTCCAAAAAAGCGCTGTTTGGTGGGCAATACGTCTTGCTTGGGCGAGGTTGTGGGTAACGATAACAATGGTGTGGCGATCGCCCAACTCTCGAATCAAATCCTCAATCACTTGAGTAGATATTGGATCGAGGGCGCTGCAAGGCTCATCCATTAAAATCACTTCGGGTTTAAGGGCAAGGGTACGCGCTAAACAAAGTCGCTGTTGCTGCCCGCCGGATAATCTCAACGCACTACGTTTGAGACAATCTTTTACTTCATCCCAAAGTCCCACAGCTTTTAGACTAGATTCGATTCGATGGTCAATTTCGGTACGATCTTTGCACCCATGTTCTCGCAGGGGAAATGCAAGATTTTTATAGATAGAAAAAGGAAAAGGATTCGGTTGTTGAAACAGCATTCCCACTCGACGGCGCAGCGCAATGACATCGAGTTTCGGATCAAAAATATTTTGACCTGCGAGATAAGCTTTGCCCGTCACCTGACAGCCAGCAGTTAAATCACTTAATCGATTTAGACAATTTAGAAAACTACTTTTCCCCGATCCCGATGGCCCGACGATCGCCGTAATTTGTTGGGCAGGAATTTCGAGAGAAATATCTTGGAACGCCATTTTTTCGCCATACCGTAAACTGAGTCGCTCCGTGCGCATGGACACAGGACGGCGAGAAAGTTTGGAAGAGGGCTGTAGAGTGGTCATCGGCATAATTAGCGCAATTTCAAAATTTGAGGTGGCGGCGCATCCAGTAATTTCCCAGCAAACTTGTGCTGCCATTAATCAGTAAAAGTAGCAAAATCAGAATACTCGCAGTGCCGTAGGCATTGGCGTTGCCATTGGAAATATTCATCGCCAAATCATAAATATGAATTGACAGACTTCGACCCGAATCTAGCAAAGATGTCGGCATTCGATCCACATAGCCACTGGTGAAAATCAAGGCAGCTGTTTCGGCGATCACCCGTCCGAGCCCGAGGGTAAAACCAACAACTAAACCGGGAATTGCAGCGGGTAAAACTAAATGCCAAAGAGTTTTCGTGTGGGAAATGCCGAGAGAAGCAGAGCTGAGACGGTAGGTGCGCGGTACAGCGCGTAACCCTTCTTCTGTCGAGCGGATGAGTAGAGGTAAAACCATACAAGCGAGGGTTAATCCTCCCGCTAAAATCGAAAAGCCAAACCCAAAAACTTTGACGAAAAGTGCATTTCCAAATAGCCCAAACACAATCGAAGGAACTCCTGCCAAAATATCCAAACTCCGGCGAACTAGCCGTCCAAAACGAGAGGAAGCATCACAAAATTCGGCCAACAACAAAGCTGTACCCACTCCCAACGGTAACGACACACCCATACAAATTATGAGGATGTAGGCAGTAGAAAGAATAATCGGTGCAATCCCGCCATCACGGCCGGAATCAATGGGTGCAGCAGTCAAAAATTGCCAGTTAATTTGTCCTAAACCATGCCAAAAGATATCGCCAATAATCCACAAGAAAAGACTTGTAATGCCTAGAGGGATTAACCAAATAAGAAAAGAAAATAGGCGATCGCCCAATCGCTGACTAACCATTGACTCCCTCCTCCGACACAACCCAATCAGCCGCCAGAATTAATAGCATCACGACCACCATCAAACAAAGTCCACTAACAAATAAAGCCGCGCGATGATCACCCAGAGCATAGGCCATTTCGAGGGCAATATTTGCGGTGAGGGTACGCACTGGATCGAAAATGCTGATGGGCACTTTTACCACATTTCCGCACACCATGAGCACTGCCATTGTTTCTCCCAAAGCGCGACCCGCCGCCAAAATTCCCGCTGTCACTAAACCTGATTTTGCCGCAGGAACAGCAACGCCCCAGACCATGCCCCATCGTGAAATACCCAAAGCTTTTGCACCGCGCAGATAACTGGTCGGCACTTTCCCTAAACTTGCATCAGCAATTAGCGCCACCGTCGGCAAAATCATTAACGCCAAAATCACAATGCCAGCGAGTAAACTCGTACCCGGTGGTTGCAGTTTTGTGATGAGCGGCACGAGCACAACCAATCCCCAAAAGCCGTATACCACTGACGGAATCCCAGCCAGTAATTCCAATAGACGACGGTACCAATTCGCTAAACATTTCGGTGCATAGAATTGGCAAAAAATTGCGGACAAAATCCCCAATGGCAAAGCAACAGCGATCGCCCCAACAGTTGTCCAGAGCGTCCCAAGAATCATCGGCAAAATATTAAATTGTCCGGCTGTGGGTTGCCAACGCTCATCACTGAACAAAACTGTGAGCCCATATTTTTGGAAAATGGGAAATGATTCTCGCAGCAAAAAAAGAAGAATTAAGAGCACCAAAATCCCTGAAACAAGACCAGTCCCCTGCAACACCCACAACAAAATTTTGTCGGCATTCAAACTAGGATGGCGGTTTTGCTTGATCGCTCTGGGCAGTTTGGACATCCAACGGGACAAGGCTTTGGGCTTTAACCACGTCATAGGCTTCGGGCGATCGCGCAAATTCGATAAAGTCTTGGGCTAGGGAAACAGGTACATCTTTGCTCACCAAATTGAGGGTGCGGGCAAGGGGGAAAGTGCCATTCTGAATATTCTCGGTAGAGGCTGTAATGCCATTCATCGCGAGAAGTTTAATCGGTGTACCCGCTGCAATTTCCTGTTCCGCCGCACCGATAGAGACATAGCCAATAGCATTAGGATTTCCGGCAACCGTTTTAATGCCCTGTTGATTATCACCAATCACCACGTCTGACTGAATCTCTGCATTATCCAGCTCAAAATGCTTTAAAAATAATTCGAGTGTCGAACGTCCTTCAGCTTTATTGACCACGGTAATTTGACCGTCGTTACCACCCAAATTTTGCCAGTTATTTTCTGCATCAAGGAAAATCGCCGCCACTTCGTCATCTTCTAAAGCATCAAGAGGATTGTCGGCATGGACGATCATCGCTAAACCGTCTTTGGCGATCGCCCAATCCTGAAACGCTGTTTTTTCCTCTGGTTTGAGATCGCGGGAAACCATCCCCAAATCATTTAATCCTTCGGCAGCATCAGAAAATCCTCGGGAAGATCCACCGGTTTGTACATCGACGCGAATGCCGGGATTTGCCGCTTCAAACTTTTTGCCCAATTCATTGGCAAGGGGAGCAACCGTACTCGAACCTGTGAGCACTAATTTTTCTTGCTGCGCATTATCCGACTGACCGCAGGCAACAAGGGTCAAGCCTAAACCTGCCATTAAAAAAGCTTTGCCAAACCAGCTCATATTGACCTTTCCAGATTTGCTTTAACTCACTCTTCATCATTGCAACAAATCCTGAAAACTCGATGAGACTAACCTAAAAACTTAAAATTCGCAGTTTAGACATAATAATCCAGCATTACATCAAGAAAATTAGGTCTTATCAAAAAAATTAGATGTTTTTGGTCAAAAACAGGGCGATCGCCCACCACCAAACTATTGTGTTGATCAATCAACTTAAAATACTGGACGCAGTTATAAACACTCCTCTTTTTAAAGCAGGAAAACCAATCATCAAAGTATCAAACTTTTTATAAATTCCTTGAACAAGTAGAGTATCCATTCCACAAAAAACAATAGCCAGCCAATACACCAAAGGACAACCGTTACCACCGCAAGAGCAACAAAAGTAATCATCATCACACTGAAATAAAGCTCGATAATTGTTCGAGGGCCACTCTTTTCATATTCAATTTTGCTGGCTGGCCCCTGCATAAATGTGGGTGCGCAGAGATTCGCAATCACATAAGAACCCAGCCAACAAACCCCAATCCCTTCTACGTGGTACGGCTCAAGCGCTAAATAAATATTTCGATAATGCGGGATGAATAAAAAGACAGGCAACAGCGACAGTGCCAATAATGAAACAATTAGAAGTCTTCGGGCTGTTTGATTCATCAGATGCCCTTAATGAATGGACGACAATCATGCTTGTTTCCATTCTAAAAATGTTTGAGAAATAGCCAATAAAGAAATAAGGCGATCGCCGCTGTAATTCAGCGTTAAAAGGTTTGAACAAGAACGACTCGCCAAGATTTCCGTTACCGACCTCGAAACAAAAGGGCATTCTTATACTGACTCTGCCTCTTTGGCTCCGAAGCTAAAGGGATAGATACACCGCCCATAAAAAATCACAGGTTTAGGTTTCGAGCAAAATCCCTACTCTTTTGTGTCATGGGCGGAGTTGTTGATTACACCCAAAAATCTGCTCAACATTTCCTGTAACTTTTCCAATTTTGTATGTCTTTACTTTCCTACTTGCAACAGCGCTGGCGTTTCCTTCGCTGGGCGTTACTTTTCTTTCTTAGTGCTTGTCTTATCCTCTTTTCCGCTGCGCCGAGTCCTGGCCAAACCTTGGTAAATGAAGGCGACTTTTGCGAAATCAATACCGACTCGATGGATGATGTTCAGCAAGGTCGTAGCTACGGTGACCCCCACATCAACACCTTTGACGGCTTCCATTACAGCTTTCAAACTCTAGGAGAATATATTCTCACTAAATCTGATGACGGCAGCTTCGAGGTGCAAACTCGCCAAGAGCGGGTTCCTGAGCGCGATAATCTTTCTCTGAATACGGCTGTGGCTATGAATGTCTGCGGCGATCGCCTCGCGATTTACGTCGATGGTGACGATGCAAAGGTTTGGCTGAATGGTTCCCCACTAGCAATGAACGGCTCGGCAGTTGCCCTCGACAACAACGGCGAAGTACAACGACAGGGCAGTGGTGACTACGGCATTATTTGGCCTAGTGGCGACCAAGTACGCGTTAAAAGTATCACGGTAGCGGGCAGTCGTTTTCTCAACATTATGCCCCTCATTCGCACAGAGCATCGCCGTGATGTGATTGGTTTACTCGGTAATTTCAATCGAGATCCTGACGACGATTTGATGAGTCGCGATGGCACTGTTATTCCAGCAAAATCTACTTACAGCGTGGCAACCAATATGTTGGATCGAGCGCTACCGTCAGTCATTCCTGTGCGTCAGTTAGAGAGCGCTTATTTCGAAAATCTCTACCGTCAATTTGGTGATAGCTGGCGTGTCCGCCAAGGTGAATCCCTATTCGATTACTTGCCGGGTCAGTCGATGGCCACATTTACGAATTTCGATTTCCCATCGTCATTTTTCACGCTCAATCAAGCTTCTCCAGTGCAAGTGCGTGATGCTCTCGATACTTGTCAGGCAGCAGGTGTGGAAGATGAATTGCTGGATGGTTGTGTATTTGATGTGGCAGCAACTGGACAAACTAGCTTTGCCCAAGCAGCTCTCAATGCGGTAACTGATACTCTCGCACGAGAACTACAAAACCGTTTGGTAGATGAAGTTCAGAAAGTAATTCCAAGCTTTCCTTTCTTCTAGATTTTTTCTCTTTGTGGCGATCGCCGTTTTTACTTTTTAAGGGGCGGCGATCGCCAACATTGACATCAAACCAAATCCAAACAAATCAGATATTTTTTCTAATAAAAAAATAAGGCGATCGCCGTTGACCGCCTCATATTCACCTATGGTGTGTAGAGATTGAGCAACTGAATACTGCCACGCACTCAGTCAACTCATTTGGACTATTGATTTGATTGTTGCTGACCGCGCTGAAAGCCTCCTTCGGGAATCCCAAGAGCTGCCTTAAGTTCTGCTTCAGTAATGCTGAGCTGATTTGCTGCCGCTTCAAAATCAGGACGGGGAGGACGCTCACCATTTTCGGGGCGAGTCTCAGGCAAACCAAGCGCGGTTTTGAGAGTTGCTTCAGTAATACCGAGCTGCGTTGCTGCCGCTTCAAAATCAGGACGTTGACGACGAGGAACACCGAGAGCTTGCTTCAGAGCTTCTTCTGTTACACCCAGTTCATTAGCCGCTGCTTCAAAATCAGGGCGGGGAGGACGCTCACCATTTTCGGGGCGAGTCTCAGGTACACCGAGTGCAGTTTTTAATGCATCTTCGGTAACGCCAAGTTCGCTGGCTGCTGCCGCAAAATCAGGACGCTTATGTTTTCTGCCACCCATTTTTTCTGTTTGTTCTTGTTTAACGTTGATATCGGCTTGGGCAGTAGCGCGATTGACGCTCACCAATCCGACAGAACCGATTACGAGAGGAGTTGCAATGAGGAGTAATGTACGACGGAAATTAATCATGTTTAAAGAACCTTGATGTCTACAATCCCTATTGAGCACCATAAAAATTACAGATTAATGTCTCTTTCAATTACAGATTTGTAATCTTGATTTGGAACAAAAAAATCTAAGATGAAAGCGTGAGATTCCAAGGGTTTTGATGCATATTCTTTATGTCGAAGATGAAATAAAAATTGCGGAATTTGTTCAGGCAGGTCTAAAAGAACAAGGTTTCATGGTGGACTATTGCGATGATGGCAATGATGGATATGATCGGGCGCTCCACCAAAAATATGACGTAATCGTTTTAGATATTATGGTGCCGGGAAAGGATGGGCTGGCGATTCTCAAAGGGATTCGGAATGCGGGAAATCAAACGCCTGTTATTTTGCTCACAGCGCGGAATGAACTAGACGATCGCCTGAGTGGTTTAAATCTCGGGGCGGACGACTATATTGCAAAACCATTTTTTGTGGAAGAGTTGGTTGCCCGTATCCATGCAGTCATTCGGCGGGTGTCGGGCGATCGCCAAAATATATTGATTGTCGAGCCGTTGAAATTAGACCGCTTGGCACGGGAAGTAATGTGCAATGACAAAGCGGTGGAGCTCACCTCGCGGGAATTTAATTTTTTAGAGTATTTAATGCGATCGCCGGGGCGAGTATTTACCAGAACACAAATTTTGGAACATGTTTGGGGGTATGACTTTAATCCCAACACCAATATTGTGGATGTCTGCGTCCAACGCATCAGAAAAAAACTCGACAAAGTTAATGGCAAAGGTTGCATTGAAAGTGTGCGGGGCGTCGGATATCGCTTCCGTAAGCCTGAGACTGCCGCTTAATTTCAGGGATAAAAGCCATTGAAACTCTCTTCTTTTCGTCTCCGCATTGCCCTGTTTGCTGCCCTTTTAGCAAGTGTTGCAGTGTCTGGTTTTGGTGGCATTTCCTACATTTTGCTCTACCAGTCTAAAACCCAAAATCTTGACCAAGATCTCCAAGCCAGATTAATCAGAGATGCCTCTAGGCCAAGATCGGATCAAGCTTGGCAAACTTTAGAAGAATCCCGTGAGTTGTTTTTTTCGGATGATTTGACGGCGAATAGTTTGGTTTTGGTTTATGGCACAGAGCAAACCCTGATTTACCAATCTGCCAATTGGGACAACGATTTAAATAGCTATCTCACTTTTCCCCCTCAGCCGGATCTCCCCAATAATTTTCCAATAAATCCACGTCGACCCAATCTCCCTGGGAATCGAGACACACCGCGTCGCCCCCCCAATCCTGAAATCATTCAAGAGCTAATCAAATTATCATCCTTAACCACCCAACACACTTCGACTGGCTCATGGCGTTTAGGAACCGTTTCCTCACCATTTGTTCAGATGGCGATCGCCATTAATTTAGACGTGATTGATCAGGAGATGGCGTTAATTCGCAATATCTTTGTGCTGCTCATTCCTGCCACGTTGGTGATTGTGATGGCAGGGGCATGGTGGTTATCAAGTAATGCTTTAAGCTCTGTGCAAAATATTACAAGTGTTCTCAAAAAAATTACGGCAAAAGGGTTGGATCAGCGAGCATCTTCCAATGGACTGGATACAGAATTTTTAGAGTTGGTCAATGTCTTCAATCAAATGATGGAGAGGCTCGAACGGAGCTTTCAACAAGCTTCTCGTTTTAGTGGAGACGCAGCGCATGAACTAAAAACGCCTCTCGCGATTTTGCAGGGAGAATTGGAACAAGCAATGCAAACCGCTCCTGCTGGTTCGTCACAACAACAAACCTTTGGGCGATTACTCGATGAAATCCGGCGGCTGAATTCTATCACTCGAAAACTATTGCTTTTATCCTTGGCTGATGCGGGTCAAATGAAGCTGCAATCCCAAACAATTGATTTTTCGGAACTGGTTTCAGAACTCGCAGAAGATATCGAGTTGATGGCACCTGAGCTACAATTACAATTGCAACTCGCCCCAAATTTAAAGCTTAAAGGTGATCGCCAACTCTTGACTCAGGTACTTCAAAATCTCGTCACGAATGCCATTAAATACAATGTGCCCCAAGGTTTAATCGCCATCGAAACATTTCAAGCAAAGCAAAATATCATCCTCAAAATCAGCAATCCTTCCAAGGGATTAAAGGGGGGCGATCGCCAGAAAATATTTGAGAGATTTAAGCGAGAAGATTCATCTCATAACCGTAAAGTAGAAGGCTTTGGCTTGGGCTTAAGTTTGTCGAGGGAAATTGTCCGTGCCCACGGCGGTGAATTAACACTAGAGCCCGCCTCAAAATTAGTCACATTTACGCTCTCACTACCGATCTCGATGGCTCGCTAGAATGGGATAAATTTCACAGCGGATGACCAAATCATGCCGAGTAAAAAAGAACTCACTGAAGAAATTCAAAGCATTTTTAATACTGCGGCAGATACTTTCGATCATCCAACCCTATCCTTCTGGAATCGCTTCGGACAAAACACAGTAGACAACCTTGCTCTCAAAGAGGGCGATCGCGTTTTAGATGTTTGCAGTGGTAGTGGTGCGTCGGCCATGCCAGCGGCAGAAAAAGTCGGTTCGACAGGGAAAGTGATTAGCGTTGATTTAGCAAATTCTTTACTGGATTTAGCACGCCAAAAAGCCACTCAACAAGGATTAGATAATATCGAATTTCGTTGCGGCGATTTCACTGAGTTAGGCTATCCCGATAATCATTTTGATGCGATCATCTGTGTCTTCGGCATATTTTTTGTGGATGATATGCAAGCCGCATTGAGAGAATTGCTGCGAATGCTGCGTCCCGGTGGAAAACTGGTTATCACCTCTTGGGGTAACAATGTCTTTGAGCCGGGCAACTCGCTTTTTAAACAGACCGTACGAGCCGTTAACCAGAATTTCTTCGCGAAACCTCTGCCTTGGGAATCGATTAAAACCCCTCAATCTCTTGAAAAGCTACTTTTATCGGCAGATGCCACACAGATTGAAATCATTAGTGAATCAATAGCTCATCCTTTAAACAAACCAGAAGACTGGTGGACAATGATGTTAGGGGGTGGCTTTCGTGGTGTGATTGAAAAATTAGACCCCGAAATCAGACAAACAATCTATCGGCAAAATATCGACTATCTGCGGGACCACAACGTTACCGCTCTCGATATCGATGTTATGTATGCGATCGCCAGAAAATAGGCCCATTCAAAAAAGTCCTGTCCCTTGCCATAAATATTGCTTGAGATTGACTTTCTGAGAGGCTTTAATCTGAGCTACATCAACCTTTTCCGTTCGCAACTTCGTCAATTGATCTGGCACATGGCTAATCAGTTCGCCTTTGGAATTAAGGATGCGATGGAGAGGATATTCAGCGGGTGAAGTCTTGCGGAAATATTGCGGCAACGCTCGATAATAACTGCGGTCTACACCCATCCCTAAAATCACTTCGCGGTAGGTCACAACTTTCCCTTCTGGAATGTGCGCGATAAATCCCAAAAACCGCTCATAGGGAATTTCTGATAATGCCGGAAATGCGTTTAGTTTTACTTGGATAGAATCGGCGATCGCCACCTTCCCTGACTCGACAACAACTCCCAATACCCCACGTTTCCCTTTAAAGCCTTTCCAATCCTCGACAAAAGACTCAATTTTCTTGCAAGGCTCACAGTAAAAGGTCAAACGAACTTTTGCACCACTTTCAAATTCCAGCAATGAACCGGGCTTGAGATTGTCAGCATCAATATTTTGAACAACAAGATTTTCTCTTAAGGAACCGGGGGCGATCGCTTCTTCCTCTAAATCCTCATGCCGAACCATCAGCACTTGTCTCGGGCTGATGAGATGACCATTTACATCTCCTTGAATGCCAAAACCTTTTTCTAGAAAGACTGACTGTTCTGTTCGCAATGACTCACCATGCTTACATTTGCGAAATAATCCGACAATGCTTCCCAAATGCTCTGACATAAATAATTAGCTGGATAAACTCATAAATTACCGTTTTTGCCAATCTAGAAGTTTTTTTTGGCAAAAGAGCTATTTCAACAAGTGACCAAGACTCGATATCTTAGAACACAGTTGTTCTCCTTTCATGTTGATTCTATGAATTACTTTTTTGCGCTGCTGTGCTCAATGCTTCTGACTGTCGTTACTTTTGTATCAGATGGAGCGCCTGCAATAGCTGATGCTCTTGCTTCACAAGCACCTGACAACGCTCAAGCCTATATCATTTCTCCTCAAGATGGAACCACAGTGTCCAGTCCTTTCACCGTTCAATTTGGTTTGTCGGGCATGGGGATTGCGCCTGCTGGCGTCGACCGTTCTGAAACCGGACATCACCATTTGTTGGTGGATTTAGAAACTCTTCCTGAATTTGATCAGGCGTTGTCTGCAACAGAGAATATCAAGCATTTTGGTGGCGGTCAGACTGAAGCAACGCTAGAACTATCACCTGGAGAGCATACCCTCCAACTAGTTCTCGGCAACTATGCTCATATTCCCCATAATCCTCCTGTAATGTCTGAGCCAATTACCATCACCGTGAAATAAATTCCATTCTGCACTGATGCATCGCTTGAAAAAATTGAGCTAAACAATAAAAAAGGATCACTGTAGTAGTGATCCCTAAAGTAGTGAATATTTTTTAGTTTTGGATTAGGACTTACTCAAACGTAAAACCTAGGGTGCAAGGGCATTACCACGGAGAAGACTACCGATTGTCTTCGCTGTAATCTTCATTTGCTTGAGAGGATTTGCAGGGACAACAGTCTTGTAGAGGTAGCTATCGAAAGTCATCTCTTGAACATCGATATCTGCACACATTTCGACAAACGCTTCACGGGTTGCATCGGAACGATAGAACACGCGTTGGAGAATATCGAGAACGAGGTAAGTCGCACCATATGTCTTATCCCAAATCTTGAGGTAACGCTTGAGGTCTTTCTCAGTAGGAACAGTTTGGCCGTTATTAGACGCTTCAACAATCACTTCTGCACACATGCGAGCAGACTTGGCTGCGAAGTAAATACCTTCACCAGAAGATTTTGTGACCGTACCAGCAGCATCACCAACGAGGGCAACACGACCGACAACACGACGAGGTCTGGGATGCTCAGGAATGGGGTGAGCTTCTACGCGAATAATTTCACCACCTTCAAGGCGCTTTGCTGCGCGCTGACGAATACCTGCTTGAAGTTGCTTAATTTTGGCTTGGTTGACCTTCATTGTGCCAGTACCAACTGCCACGTGGTCGTACTTGGGGAATACCCATGCATAGAAATCGGGGGAGACGTCATCACCAACATACATTTCTGCTAGCTCTTCGTAGTACTCCATCTTGTCTTGGGGAAGACGGATACGTTCTTGGAAGGCGATCGCATAGTTATAGTCACCAGCGTCGATAGCCTTAGCAATACGGGAGTTTGCACCATCTGCACCGATCACGAGGTCAACCTTGAGGGTCTTCATTTCACCCTTGATTTGACCTTGGGAATGATCAGAATAGTGAAGAGTATAAGGATCCTTGTCGTTACTCGGAATTTCGAGCTTAGAAACGGTACCGTTAATCAGGTTTGCGCCCAACTCAGCTGCACGGTTACGCATGAAGCTATCCATTACCTCACGGCGACACATACCGATGTACTCGTCATCCTTGAGAGTTTGGCCGATGCTGACCTCAATATTAGAGGGGGAGATCAGTTTCATTTTGCGGACACGACGATCGATGATTTCGGGAGGCAAATCGAATTCGTCCACCATGCATAAAGGGATTGCGCCACCACAGGGCTTTGCGTTGTCCAATTTGCGCTCGAAAATATAAGTTTCGATTCCCGCTTTAGCTAAAATTTCAGCGGCGGAAGAACCAGCAGGGCCTCCTCCGACGACAGCAACCCGTAGTACCAAGGTATTTTCCTCGTCTCAAGAACTATACGATGCGCATGGTATCACGCCCCTCTAGTCGGATGCGGGCTGGATCGAAAGATTAAGAGAATCTTGCAATAGACCGTAACAACTCCTTAACGAAAGTTCATGTTTTTTGAGGTCAAAGCTATTGTCTAGCTAGGCGATCGCCTATGGTTCGGGTGTCTCAGCGACTGCGGGTTTACGACGGGCGGTTTTGATCGCAGTGATGAGGGTTGTGAGTAAAATTGCACCGATAGCAAAAGCATTCAGTCCAGCCATAATGCGGGGTCCCCACAAGCGACGGTGGAGGTCATTGAGAAATTCTTGATGGCTACCGCTAAAAATGAGAATGCCTTTAATAGTGTGGGTGATCTTGCCTTTTTGCGAGCCGGTAATTCGAACGCTCTTGATGTTTTCGCCGAGGATGACGACATCATGGCCGGGATTGATATAGCGGAGTTTATTGTCACGCTTCCAGTTGCGCACTTTGTAGGTATCGTTGTCCATCGCGATCTGGGCATCGTCGAGGTCAAATAATATTTCGCGAGGAGTCCAGAGACCATTGCCATCGACATAGGCAAGGTACTCGTTGTTTCTGCCTCGAATAGGATTGTCGGGGCTGGCGATCGCCTCCAAAACGACGGATGCTCCAGGGTCAAGGGTTTCGATTTCGGCGAGAGTAGTGACTACAGGCAAATCGATGGTCAACTGCAACACGCTTTTAGCATAAACCGCCATACCAAGGTTGACGCCCAAAAATAAAGTCAAAACGCCAACGATCATTAAAATGCGCTGGGTAAAGATTTTTAGGGTTGTGATTTTCGGAACAACGAAGCGAAAAACAAGGGCGGCGATCGCCACAGAAAAAAGCAAAATGACAATATTAATAAACATCGACTCACACCGAGGAGAACCGTTTTAGGGTAACGGCAACAGAACTTATGGATAGTATGCCGCGCAAACGACTGAGGGAAAAGGTTATTTACCGTAGCGGCGTCTATGGTGAATTGCTAATCGTCTCTGCTTTTATCGCCTCTGTTTTTAATCACTTTGTCGCGCCGGACTATGACCCTCAAGGCACACATGAGTTTTTGAAATATATCCATCCCACAGCTATTGGCGATCGCCTTAAGCACAATCATTTTTTGCGAGTAGCAGAGGTCAATCAACAGATTGTTGGTGTTTTAGAAATGCGAGATTATCACCATCTCTCATTACTTTTCGTCGCACGTTCTCACCAACGACAGGGTATTGCAAAAAAATTATTCAGCCAAGCGATCGCCATTTGTCAACAACATGACCAAGATCTGGCAGCCATTACAGTCAACTCCGCTCCTGGGGCCGTGCCAGCATACCAAGCCATGCACTTTCAAATTATTGGAGAAGAGCAGGTCAAAAATGGCATCCGCTTCATCCCAATGCAATATGAACTGAAACCAAAGTCAGAGTAATTTATGCTGCGGCTTCAAATTCAGCGGTCTCGCCAATAACTTGTTGGTAATAGCCACGTAATTGTTGTGTTGCCGCAGCCCAGCCCCATTTTTCTGCTTCAAGTCGAGCATTCACCCGCATAGCTTCGCGCTCTTCCGTTGCAGCAAGTAAACGTTGAGTTGCCTTCACTGCCCCATCAGGATCAGCAGGGTCAAACATAAATCCATTTTCGCCATCGGTCACGATATCAGGAATGCCACCAGAATTCGCGGCAACCACTGGACACCCGGCAGCCATCGCTTCGAGGAGAACTAATCCAAGAGTTTCAGTACGAGAGGGGAATACAAAAGCATCTGAGGAGGCAAAGGCAGAAGCAAGTTCTAAACCTTGGAGATATCCGACAAAATGAGTATTTGTCTCAGCAAAATGTTCTTCTAATTCACTGCGGTAGGGGCCGTCACCAACAATCGCCAACCGAGAACCAGGAATCGATTCGAGAACAGGTTTAATTTGATCAATTTGTTTTTCGGCAGAAACGCGCCCAACATATAAGAGTAGCGGAGCTTCTGGATGTCCTTGCGATAGGCGATCGCGCATCTTTTCAGACTTCAGACTTGGCTGAAACATTTCAGTATCAACACCTCGTTGCCATAGATCAAGATGCTTAATGCCATGAATACGGAGTTCCTCCACCATGGCCGTCGAAGTACAAAGATTTAAAGCAGCTTGGTTGTGGGCGGCCTTGAGAAGCTCCCATAAAAAACCTTCTAAGGCACCCAGTCCATAATGCTTGAGATATTGAGGTAAGTGAGTGTGGTAGGACGCCATCAGGGGGATATTCATTTTCTTCGCGAAGAAAATTCCACCTAAACCCAAAATTGCAGGGTTAACAACGTGAATTAAATCGGGATTAAATTCTTCAAGGGCTTTACCAACTGAAGGGCCGGGAAATGCCATTTTTAGTTCGGGATACCAAGGCAGCGGATTACCTTTGACACCATAGACTTGTGCACCTTTATGCTCCCGCAATCCACCATCGGGGCAAAACACCATCACTTGATCACCACTGCGTTGCAAATGATCGACTGTGTGGCGGAGTCGAGTCACGATGCCATCTACTTTCGGTAAAAAGGTTTCAGTAAAAAGGGCGATACGCATAACAGAACTTTACAGAGAAAAGTGTGATTGTAGGGTATCAGACAAGGGGCGTTTCCTCACATAATCAATTCTTAATCATGGTCTGCCAGATATATAAATATGTGGGTAAACTCAAGGGCGATCACCTCACATCCATCAGAATGACAGCCCACTGTTAGGCATAGAAAATCTATGGCTGCAACTAAATTTTCCTGCCAATGCGAAGGGACTCAGTAAAGATTTAGAGATGGTAAAGAAGGTTTTTCTCAGAGCTTTCTAGTGATAATTTCAGCGATCATCACAGCCAAACGAAATCACATCAGGCAAAATATATTTAATCTAGACTGTAGATCGAATGCAGCATGATTTCAGAGCCACTCATCGCATCTATCTAAACCATCCTCGCTAATAAATTTTTTTCGACCTCTGGAGTTTGGCGATCGCCCCGACAAATTTAATGAAAGTATTATTTCTCGCCTCCTATTTCCCAAAACCAGACAATCCACTCATGGGAACATGGGCCCTCTGCCAAGCTCAAGCTTTTGTTAGACAGGGCGTTGATTTAAAAGTTCTATCTTTCACATCATGGGTTCCGAAAGCCCTCGCCCGCAGTTCTGGCGCTAGAGCATATGCCAACTGTCCCACTGCCCACACATGGGAAGGCGATGTCCATGTGGAATATCCTCGCTGGGGTTACTACCCCATTAATCCGATCAAAAGCTGGAGCTACAGCAACCCAGAACCTTACCTCCACTTTGCCTTTCAGACGGCGAAAAAAAGACTGATCGCTGAAATTGAATCTTTTAACCCCGATGTAATTTTTTGCCACCATAGCGTTCCCAATGCCTGGATGGTTGCCCAGCTCCCCGAAAAATATCGTCGACCAATGTTTGTGCTGGAACATGATTTCGAGGAAATTGCTGACTGTAATCACCTCCCCAAACGCCATACCGCTTACAAAACAGCTCTTTCTGCTACCACTGCTTTACTGGCCGTTTCAAAACCGATGGAAAAAGATATGCGTCGTCTTTTCCCTGAGCAACACATTTTTACCCACCACAATGGCATCAATATTGAACCTGTCCCCGAGAATTTAGAGCGCTCTCCAGAACTCCAAGACAAATTCGTATTTTTAGCTTGTGCACTCTTCGCTGAACGGAAAGGTGTTCCTCTTCTCGTCAGAGCGTTTGGGGCGATCGCTGACCAATATCCCGATTCCATCCTACGTATCATTGGTGGCGGTCCAGAAGAAGAACTGATTAAAGAAACAGTCCAATTATTAAAGCTTGAAAATCGAGTTCAACTCATTGGGAAACAACCCCATAATGTCGTCCTCCAGGAAATGCACCTAGCCGATTGCTTTGCCCTTGTCGGCTGGAATGAACCCTTTGCCACAGTTTACTTAGAAGCAATGGCGGCTGGTAAACCTATTATTTGCTGTAGCGATGGTGGTATCACCGATGTCATCGAACATGAACAAGAAGCACTGATTATTCCACCGAAAGACGAATCAGCCACAATCCAAGCCCTCAAATTGATGCTCGATAACCCAGATAAAGTTACAACGATGGGTCACAACGCTAAACATCTCATTGAATCAAGCCTCACTTGGGACGTGAAAACAAAAGAATTACTCAATCATTTTGAGACAGTGCCTACCTCTCAATAACCCTAAACACACACTTTCCAAACTCAATATAAATTCAATCTTATTCATCATTGCCCATCAGTTTTCTATCATGCTATGAGTGCTACAAAAACAGCGCAAGCCCACCCCGTTCTTACAAGGAAACAGGAAGCTAAACTGATTCCCCACCCCAATCCAGCGGGAACAGCCTGTCTTGTGATTGGGTGTGCTGCCGCATTCGTAATGTATCCCCAAGGTGCAGATCAAGGTATTTCTGAGATGGCAGCGATCGCTGCAAGATATGTGGGGATGGGATTTTTAGGCAGCCTATTATTTGATGTCACCAAAGGCTTACGTAATCTTTTGAGAACTGATGTTCTTTTTATTCTTGGAACTTATGCACTAACCCTTGCTGAATTTTTATTTCCCCAAGAAGAGTTTAATAGTTGGCCTCTCTCTCCAGAGATGCTCTCTGTTTCTATCAACATGTCCTTACTAGGGATTGGGGTATTTGCAATAAGCCGTCACCTTGTGAAACCCATCAGTATTAAAGCAAAACTATTGACGCTGGATAGTTTGTCACCCAATGCAATTGTAATTACCGCGTTAGTATGTGGCTTCTTGGGTTTTTTGACTAGGCTAATATCTGTAGACTTCCAAATTTTTGGTGGTGAGGTTGGCGTTCCTGGGAATAAAGGAATGATATTCCATATGATGGGAGCACGCTTCTCTCAACCCTGGGCACGTGCTGGCCAGCTAGGAGGATGGAATACACTACTTGGAGAACTCGCCCTACTACAGTATGTTATCCCCCCTCTGTTTGGGGTTAGTCTCAATCGCCTAAAGCAGTTTGGTATTTTGCGATTGGCGATTCTAGGATCCATTTTTTATCTGGTAATGTTCGGAGCCTTCGCTGGGGGGACAAGAAATGTTTTTATCGCTCATGTTTCTACATTTGCGATGAGCTATTTAGTGACTGTCCCTCAAAAAAAAGACTTCACACACAATCTCATTCGGATGGTCTTACCAACAGTGCTAATTTTCTGGCTTACAGGCTGGGCAGCCTATCATATGCTGGAATTTCGGACGATTGGTCTCAGACGTTATTTGGAATATGAGGTCTACAAAACAGAAGCTGTCAGAGAGACACTTGCAGTGGACTATAATCTTGCATCAATGGCTTTAATTGGTGAGGGAATGCCAGCAAGACATCCATATCTAGGCTCAGAGATTATTGTGTGGGCAATCAGTAAGCCAGTTCCACGAGCAGTCTGGAAGGGGAAGCCCGCGGGTTTAAGCGTTTCGATGGAGGAAATCGCAGGGACTGATGGCGGTTTTACCATTGCTATCACTTACATTGGAGAAGCTTATATGTTTGCCGGCTGGCCAGGTATTGTGATTGTTTCTGCATTTTTTGGGGTCTTAACAGCCTGGTGGAATCGTATGGCTATTTTGACTCAGTCTGATTATGGCTTGGTTGTTTATGCATTGGGATTTTTTGCTGCCGGTCTTACAACCAGAAGCTTTTTCTGGACAACAACGGCTATTCTGCCTGTAATTGCCCTAGTTGTCTTTAGGAAGTTTGGTCCTTTTAAATAGTGATCTCTTTAAGCTAGCGATCGCCACATCAAAAGAGTTGTTCTAGTATTACCGTTAGTTGAGATCATCGCGCTGCGCCATTCATGAAAATTCTGCATATTATTCCATCTATTAGTGCTGATATGGGAGGACCATCACAGGTCGCGCTTAATCTCGTTAAAGCCTTACGAGATATCGGGGAAGATGCAGAAATTCTCACCACAAATTACGGGATGGGAGAGGTTAAAACAGGCGATCGCCAAGAGTATATTTTCGATGAGACCTTGGGTTTATCAGTACCTGTGTGGTTTTTGCCCTACGATCCACCAAATTTAAAAGAGTTTATTTTTTCGCGGGCAGCAACAGGTTGGATGTGGCAAAATCTCGCTAATTACGACATTCTTGATCACCATTATCTTTTTTCCTATTTGCCGACTTGTGCAGCAGCGATCGCCCAGTTTAAGAAAATCCCCTATACCGTCAGAACAATGGGTCAGCTCACCTCTTGGGCATTGGCGCAAGGAAAAACGAAGAAGCAACTCTATACAACTTTATTTGAACGACGGAATCTTCAGAACGCAGCAGCCGTTCACTGCACAGCAAATGGTGAAGCTGCTGATGTGCAAGGCTTTGGCATTACAACACCGACCATTACTTTGCCATTAGGGGTAAACATTCCAGATGAAATTCCCAATGCCAAACAGCGGTTACGACAAGAATATAATATTGGTACTGATACGCCAATTATTTTATTTTTATCGAGATTACATTATAAAAAACGACCAGATTTATTGTTAAGATCACTCGCCGATTTAAAACAATCAAATCAACCTTTTTACGCTATTTTTGCAGGTACTGGTGAACCGGAATACAGAGAAGAATTAGTGCAACTCACTACAGATTTAGAGTTGACAAACGATGTGATTTTTCCTGGCCTAATTACAGGAGATGACAAAGAATGTTTATTGCAAGGGGCTGATATTTTTGCATTGCCATCCTACTCAGAAAATTTTGGGATTGCAGTGGCAGAAGCCCTAGTAGTTGGTTTACCCGTGGTGATTACCCGAGGGATTCAGATTTCACCAGATATTGAGGCAGCAGGGGGAGGCAAGATTATTGAGGATACTCAAGAATCTCTCACCGAAGCTCTTTTGACTTTGTTACGAGAACCAGAAAAGCGTTTAGAGATTGGTCGAAAAGGTAAAGCTTTCGCCCGGGAGACTTATTCTTGGTCGGCGATCGCCCAACAACTTGCGACAGAGTACAAAAAAATTTGCTATGCAAATAAGCCTTAAAGTAAACCGCGATGACGAATAAAGATCAAGATTGCGGCCCAGGAACCAAGGGCAACCTTGATGGCTACCAAAATATTTAGAATCGTAATCCAGCCACCACTAAATAAAGTGCCAAATTCACCATAGGGCAACTGCAAACCGATAAGCGATAAGCCCGCTAGCAAGAAGAAAATGAGTACAGATATTTTTTCGAGGATGGCAGCATTCCACTTTTTATAAATGTTGTCCATCCATTCTGGGGAAGACACAATCGCCACTAGACCAATCGCTGTACCACCAGCAACACCCGCAGCAAAACCGCCACCAGGACTCAGATGCCCACGAATTGCCAGCTCAATACTAATCAGCGCCGCAATCGTTGCCCCTAAGCGTGCCAAAACGATAGAGGGAGAGTCGGTAAACTGCTTCACCTCCTTCGATGGATGTTCATCCGATAGTAAGAAGCGCACCCCCATAATCGCGAGGGTAAACACCATCACCTCAAACCCTGTGTCATAAAGACGGTTCCGGAGAATGATCCCCGATACGGCATTGGGAATACCACTTTCCGTTGCAACAGTCTCGGCGATCGCCAAATCAGCAGCTTCCATGGCAAAGTTGGGAAAAACCAACATTTTGATGAATAGCGCAATGCCGAAAGCAAGGTAGACCCACTTCATGACTGATTCTCCATAAACGTTTGCGAGGCTGGTACCACGACAGCAGTAGAAGGTGTAATGTCTTGCAATTGTAATTCCACGAGTTCCGTTAATGCTGAAGTCTTAAATATTTCGTATAGGCGAGGAATACGTGTTTTAAAAATATGTATTTGTTCAGTGTCATCGAGTTGCAAAATACAATGCACATCCTTCAATTCAAGGGCATGTTGAAGCGCTTTTTGATCTTCAAAAACCACAGGTTCAAGACGAAGATGATATTTGCTTAGGACTTGTTTCAAAATAGGGTTTAATTTTGTGGTGAGATTCACCGTTTCTGTACCAATAGACAGAATTCCAAAACGTAAACTCATTGACGACCGCACAGCCACAGCATAAAGCGTAATGGACAACATCGTACCCACAAGTGCCTCCGTTAAAGCAACATCAGCCGCCCCAAATATGGCATAGAGCAAGGCAGCGATCGCCCCTAAAATACCTCGAATAACTAACCCATAATAAGGATTTTTTTGGAAGACCAATAACCCAGATGTTAGAGGTAATAACAGGGCGATCGCCAAAATAAACCAGTCAAAATTAGATTCGCTCATTACCGCCTCCGCGACTCGAACAATAGGCCAAAACATATCCCAATACCGTATTCCAAATAGATAGAGCAATAATTGCTAAAACTAGCAGAGGCCATTCTCTTGGGATTTTTAGCAGTAATCCCGCCATAATTGCCATGGAGCCAAGGGTGTCAGAGACCGAAAGGGTATGTAACTTAAACAGAACAGAACGATCACCCAGCAAAGGAATGGTGCCCCAAAACCAAAAAATCACACCCAAAATAATGCAGCCGTAACTGAGGATATTAATAAAATCACTCATGATAAATTCACCCGCCTCAAAATATGAGCCAACAACATTAATGCCGCATTACCCACACATAAAATCAGGACACCCACAACACCAATAGTCCAGTCATCTCTAAGCACTGAAATAACCAAAATCATGACTGAGGTTTTACTAGAAATACTGGCAAAAGCAAGTAGTTTTTGCCAAATATCTTGGTCTTGTATTGCTTCATAAATCGGCAGTAATAAGGCCCCGATCATGGCACCAAAAATCAAATTCATTCGGGCTTCCTCCGTTGAACGCGGTGTACTTCATACCAACCGTCTTCGTGGTAGTGCAATACGATAGTTTTCGGGGTGAAGGTAATCAGAAAAATATCGAGAAAAATCAAGCCAGGTGTACGATTTGGTTTCACGCGCTCCATCGCCACTGTTTCATAGAGATGGGGACGAAAAATCATTTCGATGGCTTCGATATAAGCTTGGGGAATCGCAATGGCAATTTCCCACAGCACATGGAGCCAATCTTTAATTTGAGCCGCATCAAACCGTTTACCAGGCATCAAAATCGCAATGATTACGCCGATAAGAATATTGGCGGCACTTAGGTCTGCGGTGAGCAGAAACCAGATCATTAAAATCAGAAAAATATCGAGAATGCCGATCATAGGGTCACCATCCAAAACAATCCGGTTAAGACAATACTCATGCCACCGATGAGCTGTTCAAATTCCTCAAATATGCGGGGCAATTTGAATTCGACGCGCTTCATAATCAGCCAATATAGTGCCCAGCCAATAGCAATTTTGATCAGTGCTTTGGGGATATTAGAGACTTGATATGCATCAAGGTAAAAGCCATTCGCTAAAACAACGCCGCTTAATAGCCAGAGGATTGACCATCCAAAGGTGGAACTTTTCACTTTGAATTTTGTAGCGGCATCATGGGGAATAAATAAGAATTTCGCGAAGGCGATGGCTGTACCGACGGCGGCGATATTTAAACCCATTTCCTGCCATGGCTCAATATTTTTCAGGAGCAATACTTTCGAGCTAAACCCAACGAGCAAAGGCATCCCCACCATCGAGAGACAGGCGATCGCCAAAGGAATCCAAAGGGTTGTGGAAATTGTGGTTTCGCGGAGCTCCTTAAATTTGCGAGTCGGCAATTGGCCAGCCATCAAAAATAAAGAGGATTTCACTAAACCATGGGATAGGGCTGCTAAACCAGCAACGGCAGGAGCCGAGAGCAGCAATCCTAATTTCGAGATGGTACTAAACGCCAGTAAGCGTTTCGCATCTGTTTCGAGGATGGCAAAGGCAATACCGAGTAGGACTGTTGCCATCCCAAAAAATCGGAGCCAGGGGTCAAGGTCTGGCACTACAATGCCGCAGCGCAACAGGGGAAAAATCCCAGCTTTAACCACAACACCAGACAACATCGCTGACACTGGTGTTTCAGATTCGGAGTGGGTCAGGGGCAACCATAGTCCCGATATAAAGACACCGCCTTTCGTTAACAAGCCCAGAAAAATCAGGGCGATCGCCTCACTAGGAGCTTCGGCTAAACCAGAATAGTCAAAGGATTTTGTCGCCTGATAAACCAGCACTGCCCCGATGAGATAGAACAGCATGGCGGTATTACTCAGGAAGAGATATCGCAGCCCAATCCAAATCGAACGATCTGTCCGCTGGTAGGTCATCAGCAGAAATGCCGCAATACTAATAGCTTCGAGGGCAACGTATAAACTGATCAGATCTGCGCAGATAAAGACCGCATTAAGTGCTCCCTGCAAAATGACCAACTGGGTAAAGAAAAAGGCACTCTTTGTACTTTTCCAGCAATATACTGTCACGGCGATCGCCACTGCAGCGTTAGTCAAAATAAAATAGCCACTCTGGTCATCAACCAGTAAATCCACGCCGTAGCTCCCGAGGAGTTTGAGACTGTAGGGTTCCGGCTGAAAAATTTGTACTAGACCAAAGATCAGCGAAGAAATAGCGACCAATATCGCCAGGTAACGATCAATTTTTGGCAGCAAATAAATGCTGAATCCCACAACAAAGGGGAAAATCACCCAGCCAATAGTCAATTCATTCATGGTTGTTGTCCTCCCTAAAATTAGCGACTACGAAAATCTGTTTATGCCAACACCATCCAAAACAAACCAGTTAAAACAAGACTCATAACGCCGACGAGGTGCTCAAATTGCTCCACAACGCGCGGCAGCTTGATAGAGAGTCGCTGGAAAATCAGCCAATATGCCCCCCAACCCAAAGCAATAGTAATTAGTGCCTTCGGAAAATTAGCGAGTTTATAGGCATCAAGGTAAAAAACATTAGTAACGACTAAACCACCGAGCAAAATGGAAATAGCCGCCCAAAAACCCCAATTATTAGTAGAAAATGCTTTCCCTTTAAGTTCTGGAGAATGGGGTAGAAAGAGAAATTTTGCAAAGGAAATTGCTGTTCCTACCGCCGCAATATTCATCCCAATCACTTGCCAGGATTCAATATTTTTAAGGGTTAAAACTTTAGCGCTATAACCTGCGAGCAAGGGCAATCCGGAGATTGAGAGACTGGCGATCGCCAACGGAATCCAAAGGTTGGTGGCAATGCCTGTTTTCTTAAGCTCTTTAAAATTACGGGTAGGTAAATTTCCAGCGAGTAAAAACAAGACTGATTTCACTAAACCGTGACTGAGGGCATAAAAACCTCCAACCGCAGGCGCTGCAAGTACAAAACCTAATTGGGACACCGTATGAAACGCCAGCATCCGTTTTGAATCTTTTTCAAACACGGCATAACTCACACCGAGTAATGCTGTTCCCATACCAAATAGCCTCACGATAGGATTGATGCTATCGACAAGTAAGGCAAATTGCATTAACGGGAAAATGCCAGCTTTCACTACCACACCGGACAACATTGCCGAAACGGGCGTTTCTGATTCAGAGTGGGTCAATGGCAACCACAAGCCTGAGACAAAAATGCCACCTTTGGTCAGCAATCCGACAAACAATAAGGCGATCGCCTCATTCGATGCATTCTCCAAACCGGCGTAAGCAAAAGAATGATTCGCTTGATAGACCTGAATTGCACCGATAAGATAAAACAGCATTGCCGTATTACTGATGAACAGATACCTAAGCCCCACCCAAATTGAGCGGTCAGTGCGTTGGTAGGTCATCAACAGAAACGCGGAAACACCAATCGCTTCAAGGGCAACATATAGACTAATCAGATCTGCACAGATGAAGACGGCATTTACTGCACCGTGAATAATGGTCAGTTGCGTAAAGAAAAAAGCACTTTTTGAACTATTAAAGCAATACAAAATGACGGCGATCGCCACCACTGCATTCGTCAAAATAAAATAGCCACTTTGATCACTAACCTGTAGCGTCACCCCAAAGCTATCCAGCAATTGCAGCGTGTAGGGCTCCGGCTGAAAAATCTGCATCGTGCCGAAACACAATGAGGCGCTCACCACCAACATTGCCAAATAACGATCAATCTTCGGCAATAAATAAATGCTAAAGCCGATAACGAACGGCAGTAAAACCCAAATAATCGTAACGTTGTTCATCATGGCGTATGGCTCTTCTCAATCTCGCTTGTTTCTAAAGTTGGGTTATCCCGCGATAGCTTCATCACGCCAACCAGCATCAACGCCTGAATCGAGAACCCGATCACAATCGCTGTCAAAATTACCGCCTGGGGCACCGGATCTGCATAGGCGACTGACTCTTTCTCGACATCAACAATGGGAGCAAAAACACCACCTCGTGCCGCAACGAGAATGTAATAGGCAATCACACCAGTACTCATGACATCCATCGCCAGGATTTTCATGATCAGATTTTTTTTGAAAATGATGCCAAAAAAGCCAATAAAAATGACACCAAATACGCAGGTTTCAAGGAATGGCATAGACACAAACAGCTAAGGAACTTAGGAAGAAGACTCCCCTCAAGTCAGTCTATTTAAAGACAAAAGTCTGAGGAGAGTACAAAACGAGGAAGGTAAAACTTTTCTGAGAGGAGTGGATTTTCCTAGCCAAATCATTCAGAAGGACTAGGAGAGAGACTCCGCAGACTATTCAACTAAAGCCAAAGGCTTTTCTAGATCTGCTTTTGTACCATCTAGATCACCATCATCTGGGTTATCCAAAACCAACTGAAGTAAAGGAGGCGCGATGAATGTGGTCACAATTACCATCACGATAATTGCAGCTTCGAGGGGCTTATCGAGTACACCACTTGCAGAACCGATACCGGCAAAAACAAGACCGACTTCACCACGGGGAATCATACCGAAACCCACTGCTAGACGGTTAATCCCAGGCTTACCGAAGACTGCCCAACCAGTGATGACCTTACCGACAATTGCAACAACAACAAGGAATGTTGCAATGATCAGACCTGCACGGTTTTCTTCGATGAAGGGATTGAGAACACCGAGATCTGCTTTTGCACCAACGGTGACAAAAAAGATGGGGACAAGTAAATCTGCGACGGGCATGACCAAACGGTCGAGCTCTTTCCGCAAATCAGTTTCGTCAAGGACAAGGCCAGCTGCAAATGCACCAAGGATTGCTTCAAGGTGAATGGAGTTGGCGATGATTGCCATCACGAGTGCAAAGGCACAGGCAGGAATCAGAAGCGCACCACGAGTTTGTAATTTTCCGGCGATCGCCTCAAAACTTTTATTGAAAAACTTACCGAGGAGAATCGAACCGAGTAGGAATGCCGAAGCACCAATAACAAGATAAACAACGTTTAGTAAATCAACTTCACCAGTCTTTGCGAGACTTGCAACAACCGCGAGAACGATAATGCCGAGGACATCATCAATGACAGCTGCACCAACAATAATTGTGCCTTCTGTAGATTTAAGTTGACCGAGGTCTGAAAGTACTTTTGAGGTGATACCAATACTGGTTGCGGTTAATGCTGCTCCGGCAAAAATTGCGGGAATGACGGGAGCATGAAAAAGTGCCACGAGACCGACAGTACCGAGGAGGAAAGGTGCAACCACACCAACCACTGCAACCACTGCGGCTTGGGAGCCAACTTTCGTTAATTCTCGTAGGTCTGACTCTAAACCAATTTCAAAGAGCAAGACGATAACGCCCAGTTCCGCCAAGACAGAAATGACCTCACTCTGGCTCTCGAAGATGTGATTCATGGCTGTAGGATCAAGGTCACCCAGCTTCTGGAGAATCGACATCATGAGGGAGTCGGCGGCCACAGCCCCTGTTTCTGGGAAGACGATGAGATGGAAGGCAGATACACCAACCAAAACACCACCGAGCAATTCACCGAGTACCGGAGGCAAACCGACGCGCTTTGATAATTCGCCACCGATTTTACTCATGGCATAGATCACCACAATGGTCATCAATACGCCGGTGAGTACGAAGGAACCGTATTCAGATTCTGGAGTTGTCGCGAGGGTTAAATTGCTTAACCCATGGAAGCCATCAAAATTCAGGCTTATGAGTTGGAGCAAGTTTTGCCCAAAATCAAATTGTAAAGTCGGAAAAGCCATTTATTTTAAAAAATAGTTTGTCTTATTAGATTGAGCGAGTCAGACGACGAGAAAAGTTTGGGGCGATCGCCTTGTACATCTTTTTTATGTATTAGGCGATCGCTGCTTTACGAGAATCGTTAGTCTTTAGACCGCGGGAGCAGTGGTGCCAACAAAATCATCATCGGAGGCGCTACCAGTCACAGTGAGAGTGGCCTGTTTAAGGGCTTCCTCAAGGGACATGAGACAACGATCAGGGGAAACCTTACTGAAAAGCTTGAGCTTTTCGAGACGGCGGCGAGTTTGACCCGCAGCACCGACGATAAAGACATCGCGATCTTTGTCCACTGCTTCTTCAATCGCATTTTCGAGTGCGAGAGAAGCTGTAACCCCCATATGAGGGACATCAGAGATATCGAAAACAATTGCACTACAGTCTTTAATCGCGTTGTGTTCACGGGCGATCGCCTTTGCAACACCAAAGATCATGGGGCCACTGAGTTGGAAGAGAAGTACGCGACCATTTGCTTCATCGAGCCAGCGTTGCTCATCCGGATTGAGATGCATTTGATCATCCGCATCAGAGATAGAACGCACACTATCAGACTGCAGGCGACTCATCTTGTCGATGGTGAGAACATTCGCAATGAATAGACCAATACCAACTGCCACAATCAAGTCAACGAGAACAGTGAGGAGGATAACACCATACATAATGAGCGCACCTTTCCAAGAAATCTGATGGGCACGCTTCAAGAAATCCCAGTCGATGATGTCGATACCAACCTTGAGGGCAATACCTGCAAGAACCGCAAGGGGAATATTAGCAGCGAGACCAGAAGCACCAAGAATCACCACAAGAAGGATGAATGCACGGCTTAAACCGGAGAGGGCAGAACGACCACCACTCTGAATATTCACCACCGTACCCATGGTTGCACCCGCACCAGCAAGGCCACCAAACAAGCCAGAAACGATATTACCGAGACCCTGACCAAGTAACTCTTTATTGGAGTTGTGCTCAGTACGAGTCAAACTATCAGCCACCATCGAAGTCAGTAGAGCATCGATACAGCCCAACATGCCCAGTACTGCTGCGTCAATCACCATAATTTGGAGATGCTCAGCAGAGAAGGTTGGCATAATGAGGCTAGGGAAGCCACCAGGAATCTCACCAATACGACGGATCTGATCAGCGCCGGGGAAAACCAACAAAGAAACCACAGTTCCAGCAACTAAAGCGACAAGCTGAGGAGGAACAAGTTTCTTAATGTTTTCTGGCATAAACCAAATGATTGCAACGGTACCAGCAGCCAAAAGGGTTTCGGCAGGTTGGATACCAGACAACAATTCAGGAATTGCCCTAAGGGTTCCAACAACGCCCCCTCCTGGACTGCCTTGTCCTAAGAATGGTGCAATCTGCAAAATCACCAGGATGATACCGATACCTGACATAAAGCCAGAAATTACGGTGTAAGGCATCATCGTGACATAACGCCCAAGCTTCAGCAGACCAAAAATAATTTGGAAGACACCCGCCATCATGACAACGGTAAATGCCATTGCTAGACCTTGTTCTGTACCTTCTTGAGCAATGAAGTTCGCGATAATCCCAGTAAGAACAACGGTCATCGGACCTGTGGGCTCAGAAATCAGGGTGGGGGTTCCGCCAAACAAAGCAGCAAAGAAACCGACAAGAACGGCTCCCCATAAACCTGCAGTGGGACCAGCTCCAGAAGCAACTCCGAAGGCTAAAGCCATGGGTAGGGCGATCACGGCAGCAGTAACGCCGCCGAAGAGGTCGCCCTTGATATTTCGAAAATGTATCTTATTGGTTATCTGCATAGGACAGGCACATTGAAGGACGTTGACGAAATTGGAAGGCTGCAAAACTGTTGGTTTTCGTAATCGACCCGAACGTTTTTGATTGGGGGCGATCGCCGTTTCACCTTTCTTATAGTCTTGAGTCTATGGAATATTGTTTATCTATTGGTATACATCTAACCATACTCCCCTACGTGTTGTCTCTATACCAAGACTGATTATTTTTGATACATCTAAAAAGTAAAACTTATTATTTGTAGGCTCATGTCCTGAAAAAGTCTGTTTAACAAGGGTTTTGCCGTACTGAAGAAGTAGAAAGAAAGTCGTAGAAGTTTGTTCTGTTGATCTGTTTTTCAGCCTTTCGGGTGAGGCGATCGCCCCATTGAAACGATTTAGCAACGAAGGTGGCAGAGCAAAATTATCCGTCTCTACCATGGAAGATATTCTGCACCCCATTCGCCAATGACTGATTTCAACTGGACACAATTACAAAATGGCTCAGATATTCGTGGGGTCGCACTAAAAGGCATTGTCAACGAACCGGTCAATCTCACTGCGGAAAGGGTCACTCTATTAGGTAAAGCATTTGGCACTTGGTTATCTCAGCAGTTGGATCAGCCAACGGACAGACTGATAGTTGCAGTGGGTCGAGATAGTCGTTTATCTGGAGAAGCACTCAGTGCAGCAGTAACTACAGGGCTAACGTCATTGGGGATTCAGGTCTACGATGTGGCGATCGCCTCAACGCCTGCAATGTTTATGAGCACGATTACAGAGGGCTTTGATTGTGATGGCGCAATTATGTTGACAGCAAGCCATCTCCCTTTCAATCGCAACGGTCTCAAGTTTTTCACAAAAAAAGGTGGCCTCGATAAACCTGACATCAAAGCAATCTTGGCCTTAGCCGCAGCAAATGAGTTTGAGGCGATCGCCACACCGGGCAACGTCACCGAGCGAGATTTAATGGCAGTCTATGCAGAACAATTGGTGAAGACGATCCGTGAAGGTGTGAATGCAAAAACAAATTTTGAGCAGCCTCTCAAAGGACTGAAAATTGTAGTCGATGCGGGTAATGGTTCCGGTGGCTTCTATGTAGATCGCGTATTACAACCACTCGGTGCAGATACAACAGGTAGCCAATTTTTAGAGCCTGACGGGATGTTCCCCAACCACATCCCCAACCCAGAAAACGAGACGGCAATGGCTGCAATTTCAGCAGCAGTAACGGCGAACAAAGCTGATTTTGGCATTATTTTCGACACTGATGTAGATCGAGGAGCAGCAGTAGATCCATCAGGAAAAGAGCTCAACCGCAATCGCTTAATTGCCCTAATGTCCGTCGTTGTACTGCGGGAGCATCCCGGCTCAACCATTGTGACGGACTCGATCACATCCGATGGACTCGCAACTTTTATTGAGCAAGATTTAGGGGGCGTACATTTCCGATATCGACGCGGCTATAAAAATGTGATCAATCAGGCGATCGCCCTTAATGAATCAGGAGAAGAATCATGGTTAGCCATTGAAACCTCAGGACATGGCGCGATGAAAGAAAACCATTTCCTCGACGACGGTGCATATCTCATCACCAAACTTTTAGTCGAAGTCGCCAAGCTCCATGAACAAGGCAAAACTATCACTGATTTAATTGCGACTCTCCAAGAACCAGTGGAGAGCGAAGAATTCCGCTTTAAAATCACTGAATCTGACTTTAAAACCTATGGATTGGGAGTCATTGAGAAATTAAAAGACTTCGCAGCTCAACAAGAAAACTGGCAAATTGTCCCCAAAAACCGCGAAGGTATCCGTGTTTCTTGCAAATCCTCAGGCCAAGATGGTTGGTTTTTATTACGTCTCTCACTGCATGATCCAGTGATGCCATTAAACGTCGAATCTAATGTAAAAGGCGGCGTTGAGAAAATCAACAGTCAACTTTTAGAGTTTCTACAGAAATACGAAGATTTAACGATAGGAGAATTTGGCAAAGTGTAACCATACCTTACGCAACTTTTCTTTCTGTCAACATTCAGGTCATATCAAGCATGTTTTGTTACTAGCTTGAGAAAAACTTTATACAAGAGTAATTTAGTTGCGAAATCACACGATCTTCTGCAACTTAAAATCACGTTAGTCGAGCATTCACTCTCATTTAAAGTAAATGCTTAAATTCAAATATCAATTAGTCCAAAACTGAATAAAGTATTAAGCTCAATCATCATAATGCTCGCATTCCAAATCAGTAGAAAAAAATATAGCCTCTAAAGCTTGTCTCTATTCACTAGCTCTCAGCAGACGGCGATCGCCACCGATACATTCGATCAATAACTATTAGTCTTAAGCTTACTGAAGATATTGTCACTAGCTCTGACAGCTTTTAAATTAGTCCCACAGCTAAAGCAGTCGGACTCATGGATATAAACGTGATAAGCACCAAATATTTTTTAGCGATATCACCAAAAACAATTCTACTCATCTCTAGTTCAGACAAGGGCTAGAGTATATTTCACAGTACTTGCCATTGTGTTCACCTGAATGCAGAAAAATACAATAAGTCAGACAAGATTGGGGTCAAAAACCAAATAAATACATTAAGTCAACTAAGCTTTAATACTCAAAAAAACTGTTGGCAAAATATTAAGAAGCCTGTACAGATGTAATCATCAACTTGATAAAGTCAACATTCAAAAACCTTCCAACATATACTTTCTGATCTCAAACATTAAGAGTTCATTAGCCTGGATTTGACATCAGAAAAACACATCTAGGATGAACGTAATGATGAACAAGTTTTTATTTTTAAAACTATATCAATTCTAAAAACAATCTGTATTAACAGCTTATAACTTCAATTCAAACTACTTGTTGAAGTGCTCATATTTTTCAAAAAATCGCTAATTCTTCGAGATTAGCATCTACTTGTTAATAAAGAGAAAACCATAAGTTAAGGACAGCTCAATATCATCGTTTTGATTATTACCATCACCACGAAGATTCATCCCTCGGAATACAACACAACTATCACCCTTGTATCTCACCCCCCATAACCATTAGGAATTTCTTGGAGTTACCAATCATGAATTCAAAAATTTTGCTCATCGAAGACGAAGACGGCCTACGGCAAAGCCTATTAATGATGTTGATGGCCGAAGGCTATGAAGTCGTCAGTGCCGAAGACGGTAGCATCGGTGTTGATTTAGCGATAACGGAATTGCCAGATGTCATTATCTGCGACCTCATCATGCCTCGCTTATGTGGCGATCGCGTCCTAGATATCCTTCGCAACGAACCTGTTACAGAGCAAACCCCATTTATCTGTATTAGTTCCGAGAATCAACAAACCACCCCTAGTCCAGTTAAAGATTTACATCAGCAAAACTATCTTCAGAAACCCTTTAGCCGCACAGATCTACTCGGTGCAATTCATCGGCATCTGTTGCCTATGACAGCGTTAGCGACCGGATAACTTGACCACACCAATGCCGCCGAAATATAGGCCGAGTACAGCTCCGGCTAACAATGATTGGGTCAGAGGGTCTGTAGAGGGCGTAATAACCGCGCCAAGGATTACAGAACTTAGAACCACCACGCGCCAGCCCTTGAGCATCATTTCGGAGGAGACAATCCCTAACCATGCCAAAATCATTTGGACGACGGGAACTTGGAAGGCGAGTCCAGTAAAAAACATTAAGCCTAAAATCAGCTCGAAATACCGTTCGATTGACCATGCGGCCTCAACCACATCAGCACCATAGGCAATAAAAAAGTTTAGGGCTGCGGGAATAAGAGCAACATAGGAAAATGCCAATCCTGCAAAAAAGAGAACGCCAGACCCCAAAACAACTGGAGCTAATAGTCGTCGTTCGCCACGGGTCAACCCGGGTAATACAAACAGAATGATCTGGAACAGAATAAATGGGCTTGCGAGGAGCGCACCTGTATAGCCTGCAACTTTAAAGGAGAGAAAGAAAAATTCTCCGGGGGCAACCTGAATAAATTTGACGCCAGCAGCAGGTGCTTCCAAGATTTGTACAATCGGTTTAACAAAGAAAAAGCAAGCAATCCATCCAACTACAACGGAGATTAAGGCATAAAAAATCCGTAGACGCAGCTCTTCAAGGTGATCGAAAAAGGACATTTCGACCTCATCGGGCAATTCGTCCATCGGATCAGGATTATCAGCAGGGGGCTTGGATTGAAGGCTGGTCATGGGTTGCTTAGGTTTAGGGGGGTTTTAGAAACCAGATACTGTGTGCTTATTTTAACGAAGTGATGGCAAGGAATTGTGTACAAAAAGAGCCATCTATTTTGGATTTCTAAGTCTAGGCCTCTTGTTTTAGCCTTTCAGTTGGTAGACGCGCTGCCATTGTTCGGCTGTGACTTTAAAGTTTGTACTGCCAGGTGTATGGATAACGTCGAGGTCGCGGAGGGTGCGATCAAAGCGTAATTCATGTTTGCGGAGGGGTTGACCCAAAAGCTTGCGAAAAAAACGTATAGTAGTGCGGGCTTTGGTTGTGCGAATGCGGATTGGTTCTGTCCAATAATCAAGATCAGCAATGTCGTCAGGACGCAAAATTTCTGGGGTTGTCATCACGGTGGCGATCGCATAAATCCCAGCATTAGGGCCTGCAACCCAAATCAAGACCCCATCACCAGGCTGAACTTTGTCACGATAACGGGTGACCAGCCAAGGCATTTCATCCAGTTCACGGATCGCGTCAAAAATCCGGTGGTATTTAGGGTTTGCTTGGAACAGCCAGTACGCCATAATTCGGGGCATTCAGGTAGATTGTCTCAGCATAAATGTTGGTGATACCCTGCTGTCAATGTTAAGGATGCTTTGGTTCGCGTGAATAATTCCCTATTAGGCTATATCGTTCGAGGGGCTGTCCTCTACAATGGCGGATATGAAAGTCCCTTCTGACATGCCAATGGTGTCGAGTCGTACACTCTATCCACAGCTTGCATCGCTACTGATTTATCAGGGTGTATTTGATTGCCCAATTGGTCAGGCATTTTTAGAGCTCTTGCAGCGACTCTACACGGATCAGTCTGTACAAAACAGTGATACGACGGCAACAACGGAATGTCTTAAGTGCTATGGTCAGTTTTTTCGGGAACTGGCGATCGCCGATCTGAGTTGGCAGGATTGGCTCGTGCAACGTATTTTGCAAGACGATAATCCCTTTAGTCAGCAAGCTCAACGTAAACCGCTACAAGAAATTACGACACCACTCCAGCACGCTGTTCGCCATGATCTCAAAATCCTGCAACAGATCTATCAGTGCCAGCCAAATACTTTTAGCCATTGGGTACAGGTCGCAACACAAGTTACCGCGCCGGTGATTCCTTGGGATGGCGATCGCCTTTCCGATGAATTTCTTCACCACCAGAATCTTTGGTCGACCGCTGTTGACCCCTTAGCTAGCTACTACCATGGGCATGGTGTTGGTCAATTTGCCCAGTACAATGCTTTCCGCTGGCAAGAGAACAAATTACAAAATATTGCCGATCCAGATTGGTTACCTCTCGATGACCTCGTCGGTTATGACCATGAAAAAGCAGCGTTGATCCAGAATACGGAATGTCTTCTGACAGGCTTACCTTCCCTCAATGTCTTGCTCTATGGCAGTCGTGGTTCCGGCAAATCATCCCTAATTAAATCTTTATTGGGGGAATACCATACCCGTGGTCTACGGTTAGTCGAAGTCAATAAACAAAGCTTTCACCATTTACCCGCTATTGTTGAAGTCCTCCGGCAACAACCCCAGAAGTTCATTATTTTTGCCGATGACCTCTCCTTTGAAGAGGATGATGATGTGTTTAAAGCCCTAAAAGTAGTTTTAGAAGGGAGTATTCGAGCCAAAGCTAATAATGTTGTTGTGTATGCAACTTCGAATCGCCGTCACTTGGTGCGAGAATTTTTTGATGAGCGTCCTCGACCGAGTGATGCCCATGAGATCCATAATTGGGATACGGTGCAGGAAAAATTATCCTTTAGCGATCGCTTCGGCCTGACTTTAACCTTTAAACCTGCGAACCAAGATACCTATCTCGATATTGTGCATCACCTTGCCAAACGTGCCAGTCTTCAGCTCGACTCTGATACTTTAGAGTTTCGGGCAAAGCAATGGGCTACTCGCCATAACGGACGTTCTGGACGCACTGCTCGACAATTTGTCGATTTTTTAGTCGGTGAACAAGCCCTTAATCTTTCTTAAATCGTTCAGAGAATATGGCCATGCTCGGTAAATTTCCTCGTACAATTCTATTCGCAAGTCTATTTGTGTTTAGCGCGACGGCAGTCTGGCAACGTGATGTGAGAAATGGGGCGATCGCTGCCCTCCTGACAGGTTGTGGCATGGCAGGTGGTTCAATTCTTGTCGAGAGAGAGCGCAAACAAGCTGAGCAACGGGAAAAAGACGAGATCCAAGACTCTTTGAAAGTACTGCGGCAAGAGCAGACTCATCTCGATCTTTATGTCAATGAAGCTTTCGAGCTCGAACAAGAACTCTCTGCAAGTGTGCGATCGCTCAAATCAGAACGATTACGGCTCTTGAACCGCATTAATACCCTCAATGATCAACGCAACGAAATAACCGCTGAGGTTAAACAGTTACAGGAAGAAAATCTCGCCCAAACCCAATTGCAGGAGACAACTCAAGCCAGTCTCTCTGAGCTACAAATTCAATACCAACAGCTACAAGACAAGCTTGATTCCCATGCTGCCCTTGATGCTCTCGCCCCCGAAATCCGTCTAACCCGAGTCCAACAACGCCTTGCCCATGTGCGCCGAAAACTTGCAGAACATCAACATCAACAAAAACTCCTGCAAACGGAATGTGCGATCGCCCAAGAACAAAAAATTGATTTAGAAGGCGCACTCTACGATCTCAAGGCCGAATTTAATGTCCTTGAGCAACGCTATACAGAGATGCAAGATAATCTTGACTTCACAACGGCCAAGTACCGTGAGATGTCCTTTAACCTACTCGGCAGCCAAGCCGCAATTAAACGTTTAACTCGCGACATTTTGCATAAGCGTCAAGAAAAAGCCGTTCTTTTAACAGAGCTAAAAAGTCTGCAAGCAATACCTCCTTCACCGATTGAGGAGCAGACCCTAGACCTACTACCCACGGCTTGGCAAGCATGGTTCCGCTTTGTTCAAAATCTTGCCCCAGAAGAACAAGCCTTTTTAAAAATCATTCTTTATCGCCAAAATCTAGTGGCTGTCCCCACAGAATTTCCGAGTATGTCCCATGCACCAATTGAAACATTGGCAACAGTACTCCAGGAGCGTGCAGAAAGTTTCCTTGGGGAGTCGCCTTTTGAACGAGTCGCGGATCGTCCTCTCTTACAACTCAAAGCAGAATATCATTCGCTTCTCTCCCAATCTGTACTTGTTCCTATTACGGAAGACACATTTGAGACAAAAAGTTAGTCATTGATGATATTGTTTAGGTTTTTTTAATCAAAAAATCGTTGCAGGCTACACAGTTCTGCTACGTTTCATGGGTAGAATAACGATATAAAACCAAATTTTTAGTTATCACATTTTAGTTCTCTATCCCTAAGGGTAGAAAACTTCATAAATTATGGAATCCAGTGGCTCTCCCGGCAAACCTGCCGATCTCCCTCCTAGATGGTCTGATCTGCTTGGTACAGTGATCGCCCTCCTCACCCTGACCACTCCCTTGTTGATCATCGGCTACTACTCCTATCGTCCCGCTGCGCCTGATATGGTGCCGGAGCTGAGTTCACGACTGATTGAGTAATTTTTCTGGTAAATATACCGCTTCTGTGTAGAATGCTTGAGGGCGATCGCCTGAATTTTCAGCATTGGGGTTTTCCCGCGATGTTTTAGTTCAGCCGAGTCCTCAAAAGATTTTATATGGATTCATTAGGAGAAATTACCCGTGGACTTATCCCGCATTCCTGCTCAACCCGAACCCGGTTTAGTTAATGTTTTAGTTGAGATCACTGGCGGCAGCAAAAACAAGTATGAATTTGATAAAGACATGAATGCCTTTATCTTGGATCGGGTACTGTTTTCCTCTGTAAAGTATCCCTATGACTACGGTTTCATCCCCAACACCCTCGCTGATGATGGCGACCCTCTCGATGGCATGGTGATCATGGATGAGCCTACTTTCCCAGGTTGTGTGATTGCAGCTCGCCCTATTGGCATGATGGAAATGATTGACGGTGGCGATCGCGACGAAAAGATTCTTTGTGTACCCGCAGAAGATCCTCGCTACAACGACATCAAATCCATTAAGCAAATTTCCCAGCATCGTCTAGATGAGATTGCTGAGTTCTTCGCATCATACAAAAATCTTGAAAAGAAAGAAGTTGAAATCCTTGGTTGGAAGGATATCGACGCGGTTGCACCTCTCGTTGATGAGTGCATCAAAGCTTACGAAGGCTAAACATTTTTCTAGCCAATATCTAGAGTTATTTCAATCTCTGACTCTAGTAAGTATTAGCAGATCAAGAAAATAATCTAAGCATATGTCTTCGGAGATATGCTTATTTTTTGTCTGAAATTCTAGGCTAAAACACCATGGAGAAAGATATCGGCAATGCCTTCAGCCATTTCCCGCAAAGCTTCCGGAGACGCATTCGGGTCAGCAATCGTTGCATCAGAAAATCCGGCGATCGCAAACATTCCTAAAAAGACCTGAGCGACAATTTGGGGATTCATCTTACGATAAATACCTTTATCCATTGCTGACTCAAAAAATGCCTCAGCAATATCAGTCATTTTATCAATTACTTCCGCTTGAATGCGTTCTCGTAATTCGGGATGGGATTGGGCTTCAATAAAACAAACTTTTAATAGGTCTTTGTTTTTGTGCATATTAAGCATTCGCCGCCGCATCACTTGGGCGATCGCTTTATAGCTACCCATTTCACTTAGCTCAGTTAAAAAATCAGTCAACAAATCCATCCATCCCAAGGTCGCAACCTCTACAAGGATGGTTTTTTTATTCGTAAAATGACGGAAGAGTGTTCCCTCTGCCACATTAGCTTTAGCCGCTAATTCTTTGGTGGTAGTCTTTTCGTAACCTTTTTGGGCAAATAATTTTAAAGCTGCCCGAAGAATACGGTCGCGGGGTTGATCTTCGGCGCAATGCTCCGCCAATCCTGTTTTTGGTGATCGATCGATAAACATGACCATCCTTCTCATCCCCACACTAACAATGATGCGATACTCATTTAATTGTGTCTTAGAATACGAGGCATCATTGAGAAGCCTTCATAAAACTTGAGGTAACCAACCCATTAGCATTGCAATAGATTGAATCAAAAATATAGGGTGACGAGATGGAAAATACAGCAGAATATTTTTGTGCTTATTGTGGTGAAGGAAGTATAACTTTTATCGATTTAAGTGAAGGCTTCTTGCAAAATTATATTGAGGATTGTCAGGTTTGTTGTCGCCCGAATCGACTTTACATTGAGATTAACGAAGAGACTCTCGATATTACGATTAATACAGATACGACTTATTAGAGCTTTGTTTTTCTTGGTAATTCATCTTTATTGAGCTGAGCTATAGAATTTTTTCAGGTTGGTAATTCTTAGTAATAATAAGGTGTCGATTGTCATCAAAGGTCAGCCAACCTTGGTTTTGGAAGTTTTTAAATAAACGGGTGACGGTAACGCGAGTTGTGCCAATAACATCGGCAAGATTTTGGTGAGTGAAACGACAACGTAAACGAATAGTTTCATCTTGAGTCTGACCAAGTTCTTGCTTGAGAAATAGAAGTAGTGAAATCAATCGATCTTCAATACGTTTCAGACCGGCGATCGCCAATAAATATTCAGACTGCTGGAGACGATGAACTGTTTGGGCGAGCAAGTTTTGCTGGAGACGAGATGAAGCCTGAAGTTCTTCACTAGTAAAGCGTTTCAAGAGGCAGTCTTTCAGGGCGATCGCCTCAATCGTCTCTAGACGAGTTAAAGACCCTCCCCAGAAATCACCATCTTGCAACCAACCTAGTACCGTCACATCACCTTGGGGACTATTCGTCTGTAATTGCACAATGCCACGCTCTATCTGCCAGATCTGACTCTGGATTTTCGGGATTTTTTGTCCTCGCCGAAACGAATATAGAGACGTTTCCTGTGCATCCATTGCTAGGGATGTATAGCCATAACGATTCGGGATTGATAGGGAATTTGACACAGAAAGTAACCCAACTCTGCTATGCGATATCAGTCCATACAAACTTAAAGACTTTAGTTAAATATGGCGTAATCAAAAGTTTAAGATCACTCTTCTGCAAAGCACCACATTAAAAATCCGGCGATCGCCCAGAGACAGAGCCACCCCAAGATATGACTTGATTTAACGATCAAAAAATCCGGCCACAATGCCAAACCTTCCGCAAAAATCAAATTTGCCCCCAGAGCAAAAATCAACAGCCAGATTATCGTTGCAAACATTTTTTATTTATCTTCATTGAAAGGAGCAAATCGCCATATTTCCTTCAGCCGAACAAATAGATTTAAACAACATTAAAATAATTTTTTACTCCCCGTTTTTTGGTCAAACTGATAGCGATTTTGATAATCAGTTTTGCCGTAAACATTAAAACTAACAACCGTGTCATCACCAATTGCTTCAATGTGATGAATTGTTTCAGGCACAAAGGTCACAATATCTCCCGCTTCAAATGTTTGCTCACCCACGGATTCAATGTCACCAGACTCACTTTCACGCCATAAAATATTTTTCTCTGAGCCATTAACAAACGCAACAATCCCCCAAGCGGCATGGTTATGAATCGGTGAAACAGTACCAGGTTGCCAAGCCACCATCTGTACAGTCAGTGGGAACTCTGGCTCATCATAAAGCATATCCACAGACCAACCTTTTTTCGGATCTGGTTCGCTATAAGAACCCTGTAACCAATAGGAACTGGTTAATAAGCGGCGCACCATCGGCGCAATCTGTCGAACCAGACTGGCATCATCGGGATTCTCTCGTAGAAGATCCTCTAGCTCTGTGAGAAACCGATAGAGTCGATAATCTTCAGGGGGAAGTTCAAAATCATCTGAATCTGCTCCTGCTTCGATTTGACCAAAAGCGTCAATATGCCAATCTCGCATCGTCTATTTTTGTCTTGTGTTGTGTAATTTTTTCTATGTTACTTTTTAGGGGTTAACACTGCCTGAAAATCGGCTTAGAGTCTGGGAATTTCGGTATCTGAAGCGAAAATGCTGGAACTCTCAGGGTTTTCTCAGAGAGCTTTCACTGAATCCCCAAATCTAGCCTTTTTAATAATAAGTGTTTCCGTTATTTATGTTTGGAGTTTGAACGGATGAAAGTTAAGTATCTATCGATGATGGCGATCGCCTCTGTAATGGGTTTAGGCCTCATTGGTGCCTGCGCAAACCCTTGCGCGGCGAACGAAGCGAATCCCTGTGCGGGCAAGACTGAAACTGTAGATCCTTGCGCTGGAGCTAATCCTTGCGCTGGTTCTGACCCTTGTGCCGCTAAAGAGAATCCTTGTGCTGCGAAGGAGGATCCTTGTGCAGCTAAAGAAAACCCTTGTGCCGCTAAAGAGAATCCTTGTGCTGCGAAGGAGGATCCTTGTGCAGCTAAAGAAAACCCTTGCGCTGGTTCTGATCCTTGTGCCGCTAAAGAGAATCCTTGTGCTGCGAAGGAGGATCCTTGTGCTGGTCAATAATCCAGAACTTAGGTAATCCTCCCGTTTGGGAAATTATCGTTGCATAACTAATTTCGTTCAAAAGTAGTTCATCGCTGCTCTTAACCCTGACAAACTAATCAATTCTGAAACCATTACCGACTTATGTAAGAAGGTAAAGAATAGATTAACAATGTTAATGAGCAGCTCTGTCATCGTTCAAACCTTCTGTACTCAAGGTCTCAGAAGGACAAATCGTACTGTCTAAATCTCTATAATCAAGCTGTTTTGACACACTATTAAACACCTTGAGGAAAAAAGATTATGAGTATGAAACGTTTTGTTCTTTTGGCGATCGCTTCCGTAATGAGCCTTGGTTTTCTAGGCGCTTGTGGTGGTGCTGATGCTCCTGTAGAGGAGACTCCTGTAGAGGAAACTGCACCTGAGGCAACCGAAGAGGAAGCTACTGAAGGTGAAGAGGAAACTACTGAAGAAGCACCTGCTGAAGGCGAAGAAGCTACTGAAGAAGCACCTGCTGAAGGTGAAGAGACTGAAGAAGCTACTGAAGAAGACGCTGAAGAAGAAGCACCTGCTGAAGGTGACGACGCTGAAGCAGAAACTGAGGAAGAAGCGGCAGAATAAGCCTTCGTCAGTCTAAGCAAAAATAACTCAGCTTAGTCCCCCCTCACCCCCCGTATTCGTCATGTACCGACGTTGGTTTAAATCATTCACGCCGCTGATAGAAAAAGTGCAGTTACGCTCTCTTCGTGGCAGATTAACCGCTGGTATCATCGGCTTTACGGCGCTGGGTTTGGGGGGTTCTGTATTTTGGCTCAGTTGGCGCATGGAACAGATTCTGATCATGACCCACAAGCAAAATATTCAGTACATAGCGGGTCGTTTTCCAGAAGATATTGCGCGGTTTCGGGAGTCGGAAGATCTCCGCAGTGGTCTACAGCCAGCTACAGATTTTTTATCGATGGGCAATGTTTTGCTCTGGGTAAAAGATCACGATAACAAACTCGTGGCTAGTGTTTCTCCAGAAAATTATCCTGATCTTGATGTTGATCAGATTTTGGCAGAAATTCCCAAATATGTTTTATTTCCAAAGGTTCAGTTAATTCAAGGTCGTTATTTTGTCTTTTGCAGTACACCGCTAATCGTTCAGGGCGAAAATCTCGGCATGGTGGCGATCGCCCAAGATATTACAGAAGATCAGACGATGTTATTAATGCTCGTCCGTAATCTTGTGATGATTAGCTTTGTCGTGCTGATGGTGGCCATCGTTGGCATTAGTCTCTACATTCGGCGATCGCTACAGCCGTTACGAGAGATGAGCAAAATGGCTGGAGAAATTTCGCCCGCAAACCTCGATCAAGCACAACTGACTCTCCAGACAGCGCCACAAGAAGTCGAAGAACTCGCCCAAGCCTGCAACTTAATGTTGTCGCGTCTTTCAGAGACCTGGGAACAACAACGACAGTTAGTGGGTAATGTCTCCCATGAATTACGGACTCCTCTCACAATTGTGCAGGGCTATATCCAAAGTTTGTTGCGTCGAGGTGATAATCTCACAGAAGCGCAGCGGGAAGCACTCACAGTAGCGGCATCTGAGGCAGAGAGAACAACACAATTACTGCAAGACTTGTTGGACTTAGCGCGGGCAGAGAGCGGTTTTTTGCATCTCAATATTGGTGAGTTTATTCTCAATGATCTAATCGAAGAAATTGTGTCCATGTCCACAAAAATTTCGAAGCGCAACATTGAACTCGTCGGCATGCAAAAGCTGGTGGAAATCTGTGGCGATCGCAACCGTCTCAAACAAGTCTTTATTAATCTCATCGACAATGCTCTTAAATATTCTCCAGAGCACACAACCGTAACCGTTGAACTGCGCCAACTATCTAAGCATGTTGAGGTTGATATTAGTGATCAGGGAGATGGCATTCCACTTATGGATCAAGCCAGAATTTTTGATCGTTTCTATCGTGCTGACGAAGCCCGTACTCGTTCGGGGGGATCAGGTCTGGGGTTAGCAATTGTTAAAACTCTCATCACCCAAATGGGCGGTAACATTACGGTACGTTCCCAGCCACAAAAAGGCAGCACCTTTACGGTGATGCTTCCCCTCAAGACAAAGAAACTATGACGGATCACAAACTTCTCCTCATCGAAGACGACGATAATTTAGCGCGTTTTCTGGAACTCGAACTTAGTAGCGAAGGCTATGGTATCACCGTCGCAAAAGATGGTCTCAGTGGTTTGATGGCAGCACGGGAAAATACGCCGGATTTAATTTTGTTGGACTGGATGTTACCGGGCATGACAGGAGTAGAGGTTTGTCGTCGCTTGCGGGCAACTGGGGCAGAATTGCCTGTGATTATGCTGACAGCCAAGGATGAAATTCAGGATCGGGTGCAGGGCCTCGATGCTGGGGCAGATGATTATGTGGTGAAGCCCTTTAGTATCGAGGAGCTTTTGGCGCGAATTCGTGCCCATCTCCGTCGGAATCAATCAGATGAAAAAGAGGTTTTACGGTTTGAGGATCTCAGACTCAATCGCACTACTCGTGAAATCTATCGGGGCGATCGCCTGATTGAGTTAACCGTTAAAGAATACGATTTGCTGGAATATTTGCTGTCCCATGCGAAGCAAGTTTTAACTCGTAACCAAATTTTGGAACGGGTTTGGGGCTACGACGAAACAATGGGTGATTCCAATGTGATTGAAGTATATGTGCGTTATTTACGGTTGAAACTTGAAGCGGAAGGCGAATCTCGTCTGATTCATACTGTGCGAGGCGTTGGCTACGTTTTAAAAGACTAAGAAAAAGGCGATCGCCACTCTCATTCACCAACAAATCCATCATCAATAAGACCAATGCTAGTTTTTTTAAAGGCTGTCTTTATTATTATTTCAACTATTGTGATGGTGGTGTTTTGTATCTACCTTACGGGCATCATTAATCGAGCGTTCTATATGCCTTTGGTAAAAGCTTGGACAAAACGAGCATCCCTCAAACTCATTAGTGCCAAATACAAAGTTATCTATAAAAATAAGCGCAATCGTTGGTCAGTACAGAGTCGATATGCACCAACTTACTGGATCACTGCACGTCGAGCTGATGGGCAGATTCTCGAAGGATTTGTAAAATTCAAGCTGAGAAATATGACGCTTCTCGGTGCGAATGATTTAGCCAACTACCAAGTCATTACCGATTGGGAATCCTGAAAATACGAGGATTTAACCCCGATTAGTCAGTTATTTTTAAATAAAAAATTCGTGTCCACATCCCAAACTCGACCATTATGTTTCAGGAGTGTCAGGGCAGGTACAGCAAATTCAAAATGTAGGGGTTTCTCTTTAAACTCCGCCCAAGCGCGATAAAAGCTGGCTTCATTTAAGCAGTTATAGGCAATGGTTACATGGGGCTGAAAAGGATGATCGCCATATTGCTCATCTTTAACCCCAAATCGTTCAGCAATTTCAACTTTCATATGGTTTTGCACGGCCAAAAGTTCAGAGGTCTGCCGAACATCCATATAAATAATTCGCGTCTCAAAATGACCAAAACCATCGAGGATAATCGGGATTTTTTGAGTATTCGCCACCATGCCTTTGAGAAAAGAGAACATTTTTTCTCGATCGCAATCATCCAGTTGAAAGGGAGGTTGGAGCGTAATGTGGGGTGGTGCATTTGAGCTTTTTTTGGCCTCAAACTGCTTGCAATATTCTTTCCACTGGTTGGCGATCGCCTCGATATCGGGCGGGAGAAGCAGTGCAACGAAGTATAGACTTTTACTCATAGGACTTGAAATCAAGACAAATTGACGGGGAAGCGAAATGAATATTTGGCGTTTTATTGCAGCAGGACTCAAGCTCCTCGTGCGTCACCCCATTGTCGGCACAACCCTAATTCCCATTTTGCCAGACGGAAAAATAGTCCTTGCGCGTCGCCGTGATACTGGCACATGGAGTTTACCCGGTGGCATCCTCGATTGGGGAGAAGATCTAACCAGTTGTTCCCGTCGTGAGCTACTGGAAGAAACTGGATTTGAACTCATAAAAATTTCTCGTCTCGTGGGGGTGTATTCTAGTTTGGGACGTGATCCCCGCTTCCATGCTGTCACTGTGGCGATCGCCGTCGAGGTGAATCCCAGCAGCACAACAATTCAGGATGCCGACGAAATCCTCGAAGTTAAGCCCTTTGAAGCGTCAGCCATGCCCTTGGACAATCTCAGCCACGATCACGCCCAGCTTTTGTGCGATTATTTTGACGGTAAAACCGTTGTCGCCTAATTTCCTCGTTTGTTTTTTCTGAAACCCCTATGGTCTGTGTCGTTCGCAATTCTCGCTTAAAACTAAGCCAAGGACAAATTTTTTGGCGGGAAACAGGGCAGGGAAACGCAATTGTATTTATTCATGGGGAATGTCGCGATAGTTCCCAATGGTCAAACTATTTCGAAGAAATAAGCAAGAAATATCATTGTTTTGCGCCAGATTTATTGGGATTTGGCGATTCGGAACGATCCAAAGTCCCCTATTCGATCCAGTGGGAAAGCGAGGTTCTCGAAGAATTATTCGACAATCTTCGTCTCAAACAGTTTTATCTTGTTGGAGATGGTCTGGGCGCATGGGTTGCAACACGTTATGCAGTGAATCATCCAGAGCAAATTAAAGGATTAGTTTTGCGATCGCCTCTCGGTGTGGAAACAGATCAAAATCCAAGTTATTTCTGGGAAAAATGTTTGGTTTCGCCATTGCCGATTGTGCCCTGGTTGCTCAAACTCATTTCACCCATCGCACCGATCTTAGGTTTAAGAAAAAAGATTCAAAATGCCTTTGAGCATCGCAAAACATTGCGCCGATCGCCGGGTACTTGCAAACTTTTATTCCGTGGTAGTGCAAGACTAAAATCTGAATTTCTCAACTTCCAGTTAGCTCAACTCACAACACCGACTCTGATTCTCTCGACCCAAGACGACTCTTCCGTACAAATTGCCCAATCCCAAACCTATAACCAACTGATCAAACACTCAGAATACAAAGGTTTAAAAAATGAGTCCGAGGCAATCGACACTATTCAAACTTGGCTCCAAACTCAACATTCATCAACTAAAAATAACTAGAATTTAGCTATTTTTTTGTGGAGGAAAATTATTGATACGAAAGCTCGGTGGTTCATAGTCTTCGGGCAAATAATCTGCAGGAATTGTAATTTGATTGCCATCCCGTGCTGCACGATAATGGGGAGATAAAATTTCGATATCCGCTTCATTGCATTTATCTTGAATATTTCGATGCAAATGTGAATATGTATCGGGCATTAATTTCGGTTTATCTGTATAGGCATTAATCTCATAACTCACATAAAAATCATCCAAGCTTGTTTGCAGAATAAAAGGTCTTGGTGTGAGCAATGTATTCGGCGTGACGGCAACGGCATCCAAGAGCACTTTATGAACTTTTCGCCATGGCACATCATACCCAAGGGTAATTGTTGTATAGAGAATCAAAGGTGGTGTTTCAGGATCATTATTAGCTTCGCTATAGTTCACAATATGACTACTTAAAACCGCTGAATTCGGAATAGTAATCATCTCATTCTTTAAGGTTTGAATCCTGGTTACCAATAATGTTTTTGCGAGGACATCACCTTTTGTCTCACCAATTTGGATGCGATCGCCAATCCGAAAAGCACGGGTATAGGTCATAATTGTTCCTGCCACGACATTCGCCACAGCTGCACTCGAACCGAGTGATAACAATAAACCGACAAATATCGAAACCCCTTGAAAGGCAGGGGTCTCTGCTCCTGGCAAATAAGGGAATGCAACAATCGCCGCAAAAACGAGCACCAAAACTTGCACAAGTTTATAGGTCGGAATTGCCCATTCTGCATAAAATCCTTGAATCGTGATTTTTTCTTTTTCAATTTCCTGAAAAAAGAAGCGAAAGATTTTCAGAGTATATGACGTAACGAAAATAATGACAGCGATAAAAAAGAGATTTGGCAAATAATTAATACTGCCTTTCACAACAGTAAAAATAGCACTTCTCGCATATCCAAATAGCTGTCTTGCAAAGCCTTGTGTCCATGGGAAAAAGCTGAGGACTAAATTGCCATAAATATAGATTAGTGTCAGCCAAGTCGTTAGTCTTATAATTTTAAAGACTTCAAGGGTTAAATCAACAACTTGCTTTGAAGATAAAAGCTCAATTCCAAAAACTTTTAATGCAGGAATCCAAGTGCTTTGGCAGCTCCGGAGGTAACGATGGACTCGCGGCAAAGATAAATTAATAGCAAGAAAGCTCAGCAGTAAAATAATCGTTGCAATGATCGTATAAGCTACACCTAAAAGAATATTGCGTAAGCTAAAGGCGGCTCGATATTCTAAAATTTTATCGCGAATAATATTTTGATATTCTTTTGCTAAATCATAACGATCTTTGCCCGCAGCAACAGCATCAACATCGGCAAAAGTTGCTAGCAATGTTGTGCCGACCAGCACATCAGATGTTTGAGTTTCTTCGTTATCGATTACTTGTAAATAATCAACATCTAGCTCTTCATTTTTAGCAAACTCCAATAACCGCTCCGAAATAACCTTTGCTCGAAATTCTTGGTCGAATGACGCAATACGTGCCTCAATGCGAAACAATTCATCATCGCCCAGGACAACAGGTGCACCTCGCAAAGTCTCTGGTTCAGACACTTCTGGAGTAATTAATGGCTCAACTTTTGGCTGGGCGATCGCCGTCCCCATTTGCCAGCAGAGTAGACAAGTGCAGAGTGCTAGAAAAAATCGCCGCCAAAACTTAGCCATAGATCTTGATTGCTTCGATGGAGCCGTCATTCTCACGATAGGGCGATCGCCTCGAATTTTCGCCATAGCTGAAGTTGAGGCAATAAAAATATAGATCCACCAAAGGTTTTGGCAGATCCATATACATCAATATTTAGAGAAAATTAGCGCAGCTTAAACACCAATTTGTACGTTGCCATCAACGATTTGCACAGGATAGCTTGGCACACTCACAGACTCATCATCTAAACATTCACCCGTCGCAAGGTTGAAGTTTTGTTTGTAGATTGGAGAAGCCACTTTAATTACACCTTGGCGATCGCCTAAAATTCCTCGGGAGAGCACATTCGCCTTACTAAAAGGATCATAATTACTGAGCGCAAAAACCTTGTCTTCTCCATTGGTTTGAACTCGAAAGATTGCGACTTGTTGGCCTTCTACCAAAGCACAAACACCTGTATTGGGGAAAATATCAGTTACAGTACAAACCGTCATCCACTGCTGAATATCAGTATTTTCGCGAGTCTTTAAAGCTTGAGTCATTTTAGTTCCGGTAATGATGGTTGATTTAGATTTAAAGTTGGGTCAGAAAGTATTTAGGAAATCGAACTCAATACCTTGCGCTCTTCCTCTGTTGCAGGACGCTTCTGATGGCGCTCTTCCACATAAACAAGATTCGGATCAACAGCATCAGTATTCACGAAGCTACGGAAGAGTTTGAGCTTATCGGGATTTTCGATAGCCGCTTTCCACTCGCATTCATAGGTATCAACAAGCGTTTGCATTTGTGCTTCTAGTTCATCACAGATACCGAGGGAATCCTCAATAATTACTTCCCGCAAATAATCCATGCCACCCTCCAGCTTGCTAAACCAAGTAGCCGTTCTTTCCAATTTATCGGCCGTGCGAATATAGAAAATGAGGAAACGATCCAAGTATTTAATCACCGTCTCTTTATCAAGATCAGAGGCAAATAATTCCGCATGTTGAGGCTTCATGCCGCCATTGCCACACAGATACACATTCCAGCCATTTTCAGTTGCAATAATTCCAAAATCTTTGCTCTGGGCTTCAGCACATTCACGAGTACAGCCAGAAACTGCGGACTTAAGTTTATGGGGGGCGCGAAGACCACGATAACGTTGCTCAACTTCAATAGCGAAACTGACAGAATCCTGCACACCGTAGCGGCACCAAGTACTGCCGACGCAGGATTTTACTGTCCGTAAAGCCTTACCGTAAGCGTGTCCAGATTCAAAACCAGCATCAATCAAGCGTCGCCAAATTTCAGGTAATTGATCTAAACGAGCACCGAATAAATCAACCCGTTGAGCACCTGTAATTTTCGTATAAAGCTCAAATTCTTTTGCAACTTCACCGAGCACAATCAACTTTTCAGGGGTGATTTCACCGCCCGGAATACGAGGGATAACAGAGTAAGTGCCGTCCTTTTGAGTATTCGCAAGGAAACGGTCATTTGTGTCTTGCAAGCCAGCATGGGGTTGTTCCAAAATGTGTTCATTCCAGGTTGCCGCAAGCATCGAGGTAACAGCAGGCTTACAAACTTCACAACCCAACCCTTTGCCAAACTGACTAATCAAATCAGCGAAGGTTTTAATTTTATGGAAGCGCACGAGGGAATAAAGTTCTTGGCGAGAATAGGCGAAGTGCTCGCAAAGATCATTCTTCACGGTGAGGCCCATTTTCTTCATCTCGGACTTCATAATTGTCGTCACGAGAGGAACACAACCGCCACAACCAGTTCCTGCACTGGTGCATTTTTTGACGCTGCCAATATCGGTTAACTCTTGGTCGTGAATGGCAGAAATCAGGTCGCCTTTGCTGACGTTATTACAGGAGCAAATTTGCGCTGTATCTGGGAAACTATCAACACCTAAACCAGTTGCTGCTTGACCTTCCCGAGGCGGCATCAATAAGTCTTCTGGGTGGGGAGGTAGCGCGATATCATTTTGGGTGAATTGCAACAATGTGCCGTACTCAGACGCATCACCAACCAAAATGCCGCCCAACAAACGTGAGCCATCGGCATTGAGCACTAATTTTTTGTAGATGCCTTTAACGGAGTCATTTACAGCAATTTCTCGGGAGTCCGGTGTCTGACCACAATTGTCCCCGAAGCTTGCCACATCCACACCCAATAGTTTGAGCTTGGTGGACATATCTGCGCCAGTAAAAGTAGTCGCTTCCGCTGTTTCAGTAAGGGCATCTGCTGCCACCGTCGCCATTTGATAACCGGGAGCGACTAGGCCATAAATACGCTTGTTATAGAGTGCGCATTCACCGATGGCATAGATATCTGGGTCAGACGTTTGGCAGTAATCATTAATCACAATACCGCCGCGATCGCCGATCTCTAGATCATGAGCTCTGGCGAGTTCATCACGGGGACGAATACCTGCGGAGAAGACAATCATGTCGGTGGCCAGCTCAGTGCCATCTGCAAACGTCATTTTTACGATTTTGCCATTCTCGCTGACAATCTCTGTCGTATTTTTGTCGGTGTGAACCGTAACGCCCAACTCTTGAATTTTGTTTTTGAGAACTGTACCGCCAGCATCATCGATCTGCACCGGCATTAAGCGAGGCGCAAACTCTACAACATGGGTTTCTAATCCCATATTTTGCAGCGCATTTGCACATTCCAAACCGAGCAAACCACCACCAACGACAACCCCAACTTTGCTGGTTTTCGCATAGGCTTCCATCGCCTCTAAATCATCGATGGTGCGATACACAAATGTACCAGGGACATCTTTGCCTTTAATTGGTGGCACAAAAGGATAAGAGCCAGTGGCAAGCACTAATTTGTCGTAAGCAAGCTCTTTACCTTTAGCAGAAGTAACTGTTTTCTTCTCGCGATCAATGGAAACGGCTTTATCACCGATATGAATCTGAATATTATTTTCTTCGTAAAAATTGGGTTCAACTAGAGATAGATCTTCGGCACTTTTACCGGAAAAATAACCACTGAGATTTACCCGGTCATAAGCAACGCGAGATTCCTCACAAAAAGTAATCAAATTGTATTTTTCGGTGGCATTTTTGCCTGCCATAACTTCCAAAAATTTATGGCCGACCATGCCATTCCCAATGACAATTAGATTCTGTTTGTTGGACATAGGACGTAAGATTTGATGTCTATAAGAATTCCGTCATCCTAGGTACTTCGATTTGAATCTTCAAGAGCTCTGTAAAGGGTTAGTTACAGAGTTTCCATGGATAATGCAGGAATGGCATCGATCCCCAATCATTTGTGGATAACGAGCCAAAATCATGATTATTTGTCTTGAAGTCATGATTTTTGATCACTCCAAGTAAGAGCATCTCTCTTAGTAAGAAATACTCATTTTTTTGTCTTAGATAAAATCTAATATTGTTACTTTAAAATCCTTTCGGAATGGCAGAAATTAGTTGGCGCGTATAGTCCTGTTGAGGATCTCGATAAATTTGTTCAGCGGCTCCCATTTCCTCAATTTTGCCTTTGTTCATCACGATGATGCGATCGCTCATAAATTTAACGACGCTGAGATCATGGGAAATAAAGATATAGGTGAGCTGGAATTCAGATTGTAATTCCTTCAGCAAATTCAAGACTTGTGCCTGTACTGAAACATCTAATGCTGAGACGGATTCGTCGCAGATAATAAACTGTGGCTCGATCGCCAATGCTCGCGCGATGCAGACCCGCTGCCGCTGTCCACCCGACAATTCATGGGGATAGCGATTTACCCAGTCGGGATTTAAGCCAACTCGTTCTAACAAATATTGCACCCGCTCTAATCGTTTTTTCTTGTCGCGTTTGATGTTGTGGATAACCATCGGTTCGGCGATCGCCCGACCAATAGCCATTCGGGGATTGAGGGAATTGTAGGGATTTTGGAAAACAATTTGCATTTCCCGACGTAGTTGGCGAAGGCGCTTACTACGGGCAGGCAACTTCGCAATATTTTCGCCACGAAATAAAATATCGCCACCGAGAGGCTGCATCAATCGCAAAATTGCACGGGCAAGGGTCGATTTTCCACAGCCGGACTCGCCAACCAAACCCAGCGTTTCGCCAGGATAAAGGTCAAAAGTCACATCATTAACTGCCATGTTGTAGCTGCCCATCCCCAAAACACCACGTTTACGGTAGCCAACCTGGAGATGCTGAATTGAAAGTAAGGGCTGTTGTGCCACGAGAGATTCGAGGCGAGCTTTGTCTTCTTCTAAGGAAACTTGCGCCTGTAAATTCTCATCAGGCGATCGCTCTTGAATTGAAATCTCTTGAGTTTCGGGAATTTCCTCAACGGTCATAAAATCGGCCACTGTTGGAAGAAGCACAAGCTTTTGATCTAACCGGGGACGACAAGCCAAAAGTCCTTTTGTATAAGGATGTTGAGGATTTTTGAAAATATCCTTAATATCGCCCTGCTCAACAATTTTGCCGCGATACATCACTGCCACATCATCAACGAGTTCTGCAATCACGCCAAGGTCATGGGTAATAAAAATCAAGGACATTTGCCGCGCCTGACTTAAATCCCGCAACAGTTGCAAAATTTTTGCCTGCACCGTCACATCTAATGCGGTCGTCGGTTCATCCGCAATTAATAAGGTTGGATTCGAGGCGATCGCCATCGCAATCATTACCCGCTGAAGTTGCCCACCCGATAGCTCATGGGGATATCGCTCCATCACCTCCGGGAAAAGTTGTACTTCCTCTAGTCGGGCGATCGCCTGTTTTCTAGCCTCAGCCTTCGAAATATTTTGATGTAGTAAAATCGCTTCCGTCAGCTGAAAATCCACGTTATAAACCGGATTTAGCGAACTCATCGGCTCCTGAAAAATCATCGCAATCTTGCCACCGCGATAGGTACGCCGTTCCCATTCCGGTAAACTTTCAAGATCTAGAGCTTCACCATCAGGCTCAGATTTAAACAATATTTCGCCCGCCGCAACCCGACCTGGCTTCGGCACCAAACCCATCAAGGCCAACGATGTAACCGATTTCCCTGAGCCAGATTCCCCAACGATGCCGAGCGTTTTGCCACGTTCCAACTGAAAATCAATTTGATTTACTGCGATATTGACTTGCGCTTCCGTTTGGAATTGCACTTGCAGTTGGCGGACATCGAGAACCAAATCACTCATGAGTTAGCTTCAGGTTGAGGGCATTGCTAAATAGTCCTTTGATTGTAGCGGCGTTAACGCCACCAATGTTCATTTCTACAGGGAGGGCGATCGCCATCATCTCATAGAGGAAGAATCAATCGGAAAAAATAGGTACAACGCAACGAGAATTTTTTTGAGGAGTTCATCAAAAATTTTCACATAAAAAAATCCCCCTAAAGCCACAGAAAATTAGGGGGAAGATATGACAATCAAAAATTAAGTGACACTAAACTGTTCAAAAAGTAGTCACGAATTACTCTGTACTAATTTATTCAGCAGCATCATCCTGCTTACGACGCTTTGCTGCGGCAAATAAACCACTAAGAATTGGAAGGACAGCAGCAGGTGTAGGAACAGCCTCTGGATTAGCAACACGGTAAGCATGGTTATCAGTTTCAAACGCAATGCCATCAGATTGAAATTCAATGCGATTAAAGTTCTCACCTTCTTCCGCAAAGATATTCACAAAACGAGCACCTGTAACACCTTGGTCACCATTCGCAGCATCACGAATAGCCTTACCTGAAATAGATTTAATTAACTGATCACCATCAAAGAAACTAATATTGTTATGAGTATCAATGGAACCGAAGTAGAAGCCGAAATAATCTGATTCAACATCAAGGTCAATGGAAACAATATCTGATGCAGTGTTTCCAAAACTACCAACAGTCAAATAAGGATTATTTGTATTATCATAATCGCCTTGGCTAGGAGGAGCAGCATAGCGACCACCTTTATTACCTTGCACGATATCACCACCGATTCCTGTATAAGAAACGCCGCTCTCATGAGTGTAATCTACTCCACCGCGTTGATTCCCAAGACCGGAAGCGCGTAATGTCGCATCATCAAAGGTAATTGTTTGTGCACCTTCAACAGTTGAAAAGGGAGTGTTGGCTTGGGTTGTAATCACTAATGCTTGTGCTGGGCTTGCTGCTATTACAGCGACGGTATAGCAATTTCTAGTCGAGTGAGGTGCAATAGCAGCAATGTGTAAACCAGCATCGAATATCATCAAGGGTAATCTTGGAAAAAGCTACCTCAATTGCCTTGTCTAGAGCTAGATAAGTTCTTGCCCCGATACTTTTCAAGGTACTTTTCAACTTTGACCAGCAATTTTCAATGGGTGAAAAATCTGGAGAATAGGGAGGAAGGTAAATCAACTTAGCTCCCACGGCCTCAATCATTGTGCGTACTGACTCTCCTAAATGAATCGAACAGTTATCCATCACCACACATGCTCCCGCCCATAAGTTTGGTATTAACTTCTGGCTGATGAATGCTTCAAAGGTTAATCCATCCGTACTCCCCAGCAGATGATAATTAGCGACCATTCCCTTGAAGCCTAATGCTCCAATCAAAGAAACATTCTTGCCTCGTTTACTGGATTTCGGACTATAAGCTCGTTTCCCTTTCTCAGAACGTGCCCTCAGTCTTGTCATGGCTAAGTTCACGCCCGATTCATCGATAAAAATCAAGTTTTTCGCTAGAGTCGCTTGCATTTTCTGCCAAAAATCATATCTGGCTTGTTGCACTCGTTTTGTCGCCTTAAGGTCTGGATAGAATGTTTTTTTTGAGGCTATATCCCATTCTTCTTAAGGTGCGATGCATGGTGCTATTGGCCACACGGAGACCAGTGCGTTTCTCCATCTCATCACATAGTTCCGCTAGCGTCGCATCGTTTTTCTTGGTGAGCAACTGGCGCAATATTGTTTGATGCTCTTCGTTTAATTTGGGAGGTGTTTGTTGGCTTCGTTTTTTCGGAGCAATCGACCCTGTCAGTCGTTTTTGGTCGAGGAGCTTTTGTACAAAACTTTTCGCCACTCCAAATTGTCGGGCAAGACTACTTTGACTCACACCACCCCTTTCGTAGGCATCCACTATTTTCTGTCTTAAGTCTAATGAGTAGGCTTTCGGCAAGATGCTACTTTCTTCCTCACCAGTCAACTCACCTATACTACTTCATACACCTTGCTAGGCTGAAATTTGCTGTACCTGCAATCAAACTAGCGCCACATGCAGTTTTTTTAACCATTGAACTAAACATAAATCGGAGTCCTTGAGTAAGAAATTAAAGATAAAAAAGAATGACGACCTAAATGACTATTGCTTCATAGCTAATTAACTTTCAAAATCACAAAAAGATTTAAAAAATCAATTCATTCGTTTTCTTTCTGTATCTAATATATTCATTTGCAAAGAAATGGAAATCAGCGATCACACGGAGATATAGGTGGTTTACAACGAAGTATTGATAAAGACAAAATACAACTATATAAAGCTCAATTACAAAGCTCGTATTTTCACTGAGAAGCCCATTATTTTCACTGAATAACAAATACAAATAAATGTATTTCTTACTCATCACCTAAGTGAAATATAGTGATATATTTGCTATTTCTGCCTTTCTTTCCAATAGGTTTAGAGGCGATCGCCTTCTACGATTCTCTGACTCCAACAGTACCTCCCATCAGAATCCATCCCATGAGGCGACAAAGACTCTTCTCTATCTGGAACAGATCTTGAAAAACAAAAAAAGAAACAAGCGATCGCCTTGCTTCCCTTTTTGATTACGTAGCTTGGATAACAAAACTTTGAAATTTAAGACTTATTGGCTTTGTGTGAGGCGCGCAATTCTTGGGCGATACAGGCGGCGGAGAGGGAAATAATTGAAACGAAAAGACCTAGACTTGCCATGATTTAAAACCCTGTAGAAAAAGAAATTGTTGAATGGAGAAGACGAGAAAGGCTATTTAGATTTCAGTAGTGATGAGAGTCGCACCAGCATTCAGTTGACGGCAGAGGTCGTAGAGACGCTCCATATCAATCTCACTAAAACCATTAGACCAAAGCTCCTGACTCGCGGACTGGTCTGTCACTGAAGTTGAAATGTCTTTGCTTAGTGCCGCTTCTAGTACAGTTGATAAAGACATGAACGTTACTCCTAAACTCGAAAAAATATTGTTGCTGTTTCGTATGTCTTAAGTATGCTCGCCCCTCAAGAAAAATTCTGTGACAGTCCGCTACGTAAAATGGCGTAGTTCATCAATGGATCTTCCGATCGCCATCACAAATATTCAGAAAGACACTTTCTCTAATATCTCTCAAAATAAAAATGCCGCCGACGCATCAGCAGCATTCTTATTCATTAAATATAGGGGTTTCAAGCATTTTTGAGATAATCATCTCGCCTGAAATTAGGCTGGAAAAATCCGTAAACGACGGTTTGGCTCTTCACCAAAGCTTGATGATTGCAAACGATAATGTTCGATCAGTTCATGTTGCATTTTTCGAATTTTGGCAGAACGAGGTAATAATTCCACTGGTTGACCCTGAGGAATCACAATTTGCTCAACGGCAAGGCGAGCTTCCTCTAAAGCATCGATTTCATCATCACTATTGCTTTGGGAAAAGAGACGAATATCAGTTGGTTCTTTGACATTCGGATCATCCATGTTCAATAAGCGTCGCAATCCTCGCGTAATTTGCGGAATGGTGTTCGACTTCACAGCATGGATTGGCACTTGTTGATCTTGGGCAATATCTCGCAATTTCGAGTGATTTTTCAATTGTGATCGTAACGCCAATACCGCATCAGCACTTGGCAAATCTTTGGTCAGAACAATCGGCAATCGTAGAATCTCGATAACTTGCTCTAACTGTGATCGCCCGACACCATAAGGATAGACATAGACGGGATAATCCTCTCCATTGGGGCCTGGAGTCCGAACTTTTTCCGCTTGGTGGGGGTCACGTGCCGTCCAAGATTGGTCGATCATTTGATCGAGGGATGCACTACTTCGCTTTTGGAATTTTTTTTTCTTACTCCCAAAGGGCAAAGGTGTCATCTTTCCTGAGGCTCTCAGACCACGGGGACGACTAGGCTGAGGCTCTGATTTCAGAGGAGTTTGGGGATTCCATTCAGGAATTTCGATGGGATGCTCCATCTCCTCAGAGACTTTGACATTACCCTCATCATCCACCGTCCGAATTTCGAGCAAAGGTTGATGACCACGCAGCAAAGTATCAATGGTAATCGATACATCTTCATGGACAACCCATTTTTGACGCTCAAGCATTTCCACTGCCACATCAAAAGTTGGGGGCGCTTTCCGCTCTAAAACCGTTTTCTGCGATCGCCGTTTACGCGCTTCTTCATCTCCTAGGGTTACTGCTTGAATCCCACCAACAAGATCTGAAAGGGTGGGGTTTTTAATCAGGTTTTCGATGCGATTACCATGGGCAGTACCAACCAATTGCACACCGCGTTCTGCAATAGTTCGGGCAGCCTGAGCTTCCAACTCCGTACCGATTTCATCAATGATAATCACCTCTGGCATATGGTTTTCCACTGCCTCAATCATCACTCTATGTTGTTGTTCTGGGCTAGCCACTTGCATCCGACGGGCACGGCCAATCGCCGAGTGAGGCACATCACCATCACCGGCAATTTCATTAGAGGTATCAATAATGACGACACGCTTACCGACATCATCGGCAAGGACACGGGCAATTTCACGCAATGCTGTGGTTTTACCGACACCGGGACGACCCAATAACAGAATTGATTTACCGCTTTCAACCAACTCCTGAATCATTAAAATAGTGCCAAAAACTGCCCGGCCAATGCGGCAAGTTAAACCGACAATATCGCCCTGACGGTTTCGCATTGCACTAATTCGGTGCAGAGTGCGTTCAATGCCTGCGCGGTTATCGCCACTAAACATACCGACACGATTCACGGAATAGGCTAGGTCTTCGCTGGTAATAACGACTTCACCGAGGTCTTCTGTGCCTTCGACAAAGCGGGCTTCGGGAATACGCCCTAAATCCATAACCACTTCAATAAGTTCGTCTCTGCGGGGATGAGTGGCCAGCTGTTTGTGGAGGGGTTCGGGCAGAATTGTTAAAAGTTTTTCGAGGTCATCCGTGACTAGGCGGCGGTGAGCAGGGATAACGGCGGACTGCTGAGTTACGGTCATAGGATGGCAATGAAATTTGCTTAGGATTTTAACGGATTTACGAGGTCTCTGGCATCGGAGACTGCCTGCCAAAGTCGTTTTGAGTCATGTTCTAACCGGTATGGTCGCTCACAGTCAGGCGGTTCCAAGATAGGTTGCAGTTTTTTGCGGGCGTAACTCCCAAATGCAATGCCGGAAACAAAGGGGTCTGTGGCACTGGGGCGATCGCCTTTAAAGAGGTTGAGTTGCTTAAGTTTAGTAATGGTGTGATCATTCGTTCCGCCAGCGAGTTGCACATATCCTGAGATCTGCGATTGGAGAAGCTTCTGGGCGAACTGAATACTTGCATGGATTGTTCCTTTGCCGATATCACCACTCATAGGTCTACCATCGGTTTGCCACAGGAGGGTACAGTCCAAGGGCTGAATTTCCTGAAAGATTTGATTAAGGTATGGCAAAACCGCGGGATGGTTTTGGCAGCTTATTGCTAAGAGCTTGAGATGGTGGTGTACTGGGGCGATCGCCTGCCAAAGTCGCTTGAAATCGTCGAAATGTCCGACTTGGGTATGGATTTCAAGGGCATCGATGCCAGTGCTGACAATTAATTCGGCTGTAGCGCGAGGAGCTGAAACATAGTTTTGGGTGTCTATCAGACCTAAGGGACAAATCGGAATACAACGGCCACAACCATAGCAGCGATCACTGATGACGCCTGTGTGATCAATGGCAATAGCGGGACAAACTTTTTCGCAGGGACGGGGGCAATCGCTAGGACATTGGTCTGGATCAAATAGAGCTTTCCGAAAGTGTGGATCCTCTGCATCATTGACACTCATCATTAGCAAAGGTCGTAACTTTTGATAAGACGAGCCGTTTGGGGCTTGGGAAATGTCCGAGGCGATCGCCAGAGCCTCTTTTGCCATGGTGATTACGGCGGGATCCGCTGCCACATCGATGCAATCAGCCCCCGCCAAACTGTAAGCCAAAACCAGATCACGGATTGCGGGAAGATGCTGGAAACTTGCGCCACAAATGAGCTTAAACCAAGTTCCATCCGCCAAAGATTGCAATGGAGAATCAAGTACTTTCACCTCCGTATTTTAACGCCTAAATTTTCAGGCTGTGAATAATGAGCATTAACTGAGCCTTACGAAAAAGACTTTTTCGTTAACGCACACCAATACTAGTACATAAAAACTATTTGCAGCAATGAAATTAGAAAATAAGTAGTAGATCAGATCTATGTTTGTCCTCTGTCATCAGTGGAGCGATCGCCTTGAAGCTAGATAGAGAGCAAAGAATGGGTGTTTTTGTTCCCCAAGGGGAGGAGGCAAGTCTAAAAAGAATCGTTTTATTGCTTCTGCGGGAATCTTCAGAGTTCAAGGAGAAGCGTTATTGCACTCTTGAAACTCCCTATTTTTAGAGAGGCATGACTGAATTTTTAGAAAGACATGACTAAAAGTGACTTTTTCGGTATTTTTTCTGCCCAAATTTCGGGTGATAGTGAATGCATTAGAGAAACACATATGACGATTTCTTTCCTTTTCTTTTCTTCTAAATCACTTCTTTTTTCTTAGTTCAATTTTTTCTTTCTTTCGAGGTCAACAATATGTCTCTCCATCCAATGTTTGCGAAAGTGTTTGCACCGCGTGCTACCACTTCAGAAAGAGCGATGTCTCTCCAGGCGATTTTTCATATGGCATTTTCACAACGAGTTATTACTCCAGAAATGGAAGAAGCGCTTCGCTCAATTTTGTGGTCTCGACAATTCAGTAAGAAAGAGATGGAATCTCTCGCGCTCATGACCAATATGCTTGAATCTGGCGAGATTGTTCAACTCAACGCTTAAATTCCAACCAAATATTTTCCTTTTTAAGCTAGAGCAATCGATCGTGCTCTAGCTTTTTTTCTATGGCGATTGCTGAGGATTTTGCCAAACTGTGGGCTCAGAGACTCTAGTTCAAGTACTCGATGAGCACAAGAGATACTTGGTTGTCTTGCCCACCACTGAATAACAAGGCGATCGCCCTCCAATGAAGTCCCTGAAAACAACAAATGATATCTCGTAAGCCAATAGGCTGAGCCTAAACAACTTGAGGAAGATTGTTTGAGGCTTTATAGGTTATTCTGCCCAACCGATGATCTGGCTCTATTACTAGTGCAATGGCTATGTATCAATTTTTTCTGATACATAGCCATTTGAGTTTGCAAGGGTTGCGGACAGATGAGTGATTACTGTCACCAGACCGCTGAGATCTCTAGCGCTCTCCAGCAAAATATCCATCATACAAATCATTGACGAAGTACATCAGCAAATTGACGTAGGGTCACAGAGTTTTCCTTGGGCAGGCGAGATACTAAAGGCATAGAGACAAACAACAATTTCTTCTTTCTCACGAGGTGTAAGCCATGTCACTCCAAGCCATTTTCGACACTGCATTTACAGAAAAGATTGTCACTCCAGAAATGGAATACTCTCTCAATAAAATTCTTTGGTCTCACCAATTTGATGCTTATGAGATGAAGTCTTTGGCAATCCTGACTGAAATGCTAGAGTCTGGCGAAATAACAGTGCTATCGGCTTAAATCTACTTTCTCACTTGGGCAACAATTTCTTCTTTCGGAGTCAAAAAATGACGACTTTCACTTTTCTCGGTTCGAATGTTTCCTACGAACCTACTCGTATAGCAACTAAAGTAGACCACGGTAACACTACTAAATATCGTGGCCAAACTTATGAACATCATCAGGCGATCGCCAACACATCTAGCAAAAAAGGTTTAACTTATCGCGGGGTTACTTACTAAACTCACAAAACTTTTGACTTAGGTGAAATTCATAGGCATTTCAAGGCTTCTCAGGCATGGGAAGTCTTTTTTATTTTGGGGATAGGGCGATCGCCACCCTTCCCAATCATTCAAAACCTAGCGTTATTTGTTTGCCGTAAATTTCAAGTGCAATAAAAGCTCTCTCGTTTGCTCATGAATCTTTGCTCTAGTCAATTTAAAGCCATATTTATCGTAGAACTTACGACCAACTGAATTTTTTTCGAAGACTTCTACCTCTAGGTCACCATGAAGTTCCTGAGCTTTATCCACCATTAATTTTCCAATTTTTTTGCCGTGATATTCTGGCTGAAGAAATAACCCGCCGATCTCATTGCCAATTAGTGCAATAAATCCGACCACTTGACCATCAATCTCTGCAACCCAAGTATCTGCATTGGGCAAATAGAGAGTGGGAATATTTTTTCTTTCTTGCGCTAAAAACTCTGCTGGCAAGAAAGGATGGGCAATTTTTGAGGCATTTTCCCAAGATGACAGCACTCCTTCTAAGTCAGCATCAGCATATTTTCTAAGCATAAAAATGGGTGTTGGTTGGGAATACTATCTGCATCATAGTGATTTTTCTGAGCCATTCATTAATACTCACCACTTTGTTTGGGGAAATTAAGGCGATCGCCACCAAATGATCGATTACGTAATTGTTTTGGGCAAGCTATTAAAGTGCACAACGAATACGTACGTATTTTGTGATTTTGCATAACTTGTTCGTCTGGGTAACGACAAGATCAGTGAAGGCATCGAGGATCATCTACCATGGCCAATCGTTTTTCTTTCCCGAATAAGCCAGAACCCTGTCCGTGTTTTTTTCAGAGTGCGATCGTATCCGAAGTTTTAAAACCCCACCAGATGGGAGTGGTTCATTACCGTGGTCGTTGGATTGCGGCAGTTTGCCAGCTCCCCATTACATTACATCCGGATACTGCGGTGAAAGTTATCTGTGATTATGGAGACTATCTCGGTGTTTTGCCGTTTGTTGATTAGTTCAAAAAGTTGTGGCGATCGCCACTATCTAGCTTGACTCAACATCCTGAAATTTTTTAAAAAACGCACTCAAAAAATCCATGCCCAGAAAGTAGTCATTTTCTCTCTCGTTATAGAAATGACCACTGCTCATCAAGATGCCTTGTACGGCATCATCATAATCGGCTTCATAATATTTTCTAGCAATGATTTTTCCCCCGCCAAACTCATAAGTCCGAGGAAAATGTCCTCGTGGTGGCGGAGAAGATTCATCAATCGTAATCCCATCAAAAAACCATTTATAGTTCGAGAATCCTGGACGACGACGTTCACTATCTACCGACCACCCAACATGAGTACCAAAATCTTCTACAGCTCCCTCAAAATTAAGACTATATCTTGGACTTCTATTTTTCTCATAGCACTCTTGCAGGATTTGGCTCTGGATCGTGAACCCAAATTGACCGTTACTGTAGGCCTGCCATAATCGATCCACAATTTCAAGATCAGCGCTGGGAAGCCTTTGAATATCTTTATCTCGCAACCAAAATTTCTGGCGATTAACGATGCCTAAAATAAGTTCGCGGGTCAGAACATTAGCGTTGTGCCAATCTCCTGCTGCGAGCAAAGTTTCGAGAGGTTGATAGTCTATGTCCGCAGAAGATTGAGGTAGATTTTCGAGGAGGATAATCGCTTCTCTATCAAGTTCAGGTTTAATGTTCTGCTGATCTGGCTCCATAATTTGTACTCCATAAAATTCAGACAAAGTTGAGGCGATCACCTCAACAAAGACTCTCGAAACTGATGAGCGATGCCTAACTCCATTACGAAAATTTTTGATTACCCTATAGCCCCATTATCAAGCAACACATTATCTGGTTGGAATCCTAGGGATTGCCCATAATCCAAATCGAGGCGATCGCCGCGTGGTCATGGTATTCCTGAGTTTGCTGGAATTGGTCGATGCTGTTCGGGTAAATCCCCGCAAAATCAGTCACCGTCCATTGATTTGAGCGTAACCAAACATTCGCGTCTGGTGTTTCAGGAAATAGCCCCTTTTCAAATTCAATCGATTCCCGACTTTCATAGTCATTGTTATAACTTAAAGTCGCTGCACCATAATAGGCGATCGCCTCTTTTACCCACGTTCCAGCACCAACCCCCTCAGCCGTTCGATAGCTCGGATTACGTACTACAATCATCTCAATTTTCGACTGATCCGTGATCTGCTTGTCCCCATTATCAAAACCAAGCTCAAACTGTAGTTCACCATAGAAATTTACCTCCATTCCCGATGGCAGATCCACTCCTAATTCAGTTGCGTAAATTTTGGCATCCTCTGGCAACATTTGCCGCAGTTCACCGAGGGTCATGCCGAGTTTTGCCATGCCCACACCCGTCGCCGTAATTAACTGATCCGCAGCAGGCGATCGCACCCCAAGATCTTCGCACCCATTCTCAATGCCATCCTCCAAAGTAGAAGAAATCAGTTTTAGCGATCGCCCATCCCAATAATGTTGAGTCGATTCAACGCAACTTCCTGCACCATTAAATTTGTAACTATTGGAGAGAATGCTAGTGACTGGATCAAAAGTTGGATATCCCGCAAAAGAAGTACTGTCCCTACTGAAACCCAATGTCTCTTCTTCGATGGTGTAAAAGGCCACTTCTTCTGTGTTGGCATGAACCAACTCATAACTACCTTGATAGGCTGCATTGAAACAGAGAATTTTGACTAAATATTGTGTTTCATTAACATAAATTTTACTGGCATAAACCTCTGAATATTCGAAATTGTCACTCAAATTTTCGATGCCTTCACAGAGACCGATGTCTGTTTGTACGTTCATCACTTCATTAAAAATCCTCGCCTTTTCCTCACCTTCCGTAATCCGGGCGAGAGGTTCTGCTCCCTCTGTTGGAGATACAGCTAAATTAGGGGAGACAGCTTCCGGAGTTGGTTCTGGAGTAGAGGTGACTGAGTTCGAGGTGGGAGCTGAAGAAATATCTGCGTCTTCGGGTATAGCAGAAGAGCAGGAAAGAAGACTGCCGCAAATCAGAGCCGCAACGGAGAAAAGAAATTGATTATTCACTGTACAAACCTTATTGAATTTTTAGCTCAGATATTTCGGTAGAGATGCAGTCTCAATATTTATGATTACTCAGTTTATGGCGAGGAATAAGGATGTTTCTGGATTTGCAACAGTCGAATCGGCGATCGCCTAATCCTCTTCAGTGAGTGAATAAATCACCTCAAATACAGCCGCAGCTTTGGCTTTTCCTTTCAAATTTAGGTTACCCATACTTCGACAACTAACTTCTGATTTCACAGCATCGTAGGTTGTTTCGCCTAACAAAATTTGGTTGGGTTGCGCCTTACTTTCTAACCGAGCCGCTGTATTCACCACATCACCCAAGATTGTGTAATCCATCCGGCGATCGCTCCCCAAACAGCCTGCTACCACTTCACCGGAGTTGATGCCAATCCCAATTTTTATTGGTTCATTTTCAGACAATCGGTTCATTTCAATCACTTTTTTCTGGATGGTGATCGCACAATTAACAGCTTTGAGATGGTGGTCAATCTGTTCCACTGGCGCACCAAAAATCACCATCACCGAATCCCCAATAAATTTATCGATGGTACCTTCGTACTGAAACACAATATCGATCATCTCTCGAAAATATTGGTTTAACGTTGTGAAAATATCTGTTGGGGCAGTTTGCTCAGACCAAGTTGTAAAGCCACGAATATCACAGAAAAAACAAGTGACATCGCGTTTTTCACCTTCAATAATGCGTTCAAAACCTTGATGGGACATTAGCTCTTCAGCAAGATGTTGGGTCACAAAACGACCAAACATTTGTTGAATTCGTGAGGCACGCAACTGTTCTTGCTCCCACAAATGCTGAATTCGAAATAGAGGATTTTGTAAGACTTCATTGCGATAGGTTTGAATCCCGACTTGTCCCTTTTTGACTAAACCCCTTGAACTTTGTTGCATCGTAAAATGCTTATGGACAGACAAAGCTCGTAATGAATTATGTTCTAAATAATCGGACAATAAAGGCTTGGTTTCAGCATCAATTTGCAACACTTCATAGGATGCGCAACGTCCATAACGATACTCACCACCGACACGATTTTCGCAAACGGGACAGCCTTGCTCATACCAAAGCTCTTTGATTTCATAACTATCGGGATAAATCAGTCTTGTTTCTTCTAAGCTTGCGGGACGTAATTGGGCACAGTTTTCACAGAGTTTTGGGAGCAACATTTGGGAGACAATCCCTGAAACATTCGCCAAAATTTCTTCACTCGAATACTGCCAAACTTTGAGATGAGACAACACATCGATGCCCACAAAAGGAGTATCAATCGGCGCAAAAACCCAATGCCCGGTCTGCATTGCTTTGAGAATTGCTTTGCGGTTGTCATAGGTGAGCTGATCAATGGCGATCGCCCTAGAAGAATCAGTAGTTACTACTTCAATAGCCTCTAACCAAGCCTGTTCAGAGGAATCTACATATTGAATCTCCCAGTCTTGAGGCAAAGATAAATGGAGATAGTTGAGAAAATTACGATCTTGAGTCAGCAGAGTAACGGGAAATCCTTGTCGCCATACTTGATGGGCAATCATCAGAGTTGTGGTTGTTTTTCCAGAGCCGAATTGACCTGTCACGGCGACCAAACCAGGTTCTCCACTCAAAATTTTTTCCGCTAAGATTCGCGCTTCTGTTTGTTCAATAAGTCGCAGATTTTCTGAAATTTCAGCGAGGCTAAGTTTTTCATCCATAGCCATTACCCTCCATCAGTAAAGGCATTTAAAAAGTGCGGATCCACCCAAAATATCTGTCCAGTATTAGTCTGCCCAGTCATCTTTTAGCATTCACTCAAATGATGGGGAATTATCGTCCGTTTCATTCGCATAGATACATTGAGAATCGCAGCGAATCAGGATCTGAAATGACCTATCGTACTTTTAATTTTCACCCAAAATTCACGCTGTTTTTGGCGATCGCCTGACATCTCTTTCTAAATCTAAGCCCGCATCATACTTTCTTGAATTGCGCTGAAAAGTTCTGCTTCAGTTTGGCTAGGAATAAGACAGTTTAAACCTTGGCAAACGAGACCAGCACTGTCATCGGGTAACTCTGTAAAAGTCTTCAGAGCTGTGGTTTGGAGATATTTGCCAGTAAAAGAATTTAGGCGATCGCCATCACTTTTCACCACAGTGCAATGGAGATACCAATCGAGGGCGGCAATCAATGAGGGAGCCTGTTGAGATGATTTGTCGAGGACGACAGCAAAAGTTTGTAGGGCTTGCTCTGCTTTGTCGAGATACGCAAGATCTTCTGTGAGCAAAAATAATCGGATTAAATTCGTGACAGCAATGCCATTGGCGGAGGGAGTGGCATTGTCCTGATAACTACGTTCTTTGATCAGAAGTTCTTTTGCCTCGGTGTTGTTGAAATAGCCTTTAGTTTCCGCCGACCAAAATTTCGCGTCAAATTCGGATTGGAGGGTGATCGCCTTATCAAGCCAGTGGGTTTCGGTGGGGTTATTCGCCTGCAAATCAAGCAGCGCTTTAATCAAAAACGCATAATCTTCCGATTGCGCGACACCATCGGGTTCCTCACCAAAATTCAGGCGATAAAGATGTCCCTCTTGCCATTGGGTTTCGAGAATGAAATTGACGCAATTCACTGCCAAATCCCAAGCTTTTTCCAGACTGAGAACACCATAAATTCGTGCTAAACCGGAAATCATTAAGGCATTCCAGGCCACAATTAATTTCGTATCGGTAACCGCCGGGATTCGTCCCGCCCAATCTGTATTTTTTGCTTCGGCATTATCGCGCGCTGGTGGAAAGGTTTCGAGGGATTGGCGATCGCCACCATATCGCTCAGCGAAAAGTTGATTGAGAGTAGCCTGTAAACTCTCAGGAATTTCTGTAGAAGCCCGACGTTTTAGGACAATTTTTCCTTCAAAATTTCCGTCTGGCTCAATGAAAAAATTCTCTTGCAATTCCTGAAAAGCAGTATCAGAAAATTGCGTTTGCAGCTCATCAAAATCCCAAACGTAAAAGGTTCCTTCCTCCGGCTCCACATGTCCCGCATCGAGAAAACTATCCGCATCCTGCGCTGCATAAAAATATCCTTGGGGCGCAGTCATTTCGCGACTAAGCCATTCGACAGTACCTTCGAGAGCCGTTTTAAAAGAGGGTTCGGTTGTGCCATTGGCCCAGAGATTCGCAAGAAATTCGGTGATTTGCCCATTGTCATAGAGCATTTTTTCGAAGTGAGGTACTGTCCAATTTGGGTCAACGGTATAGCGATGAAAGCCGCCGCCCACATGGTCATAGATACCACCCAACGCTAAATCTAACCCACGCTTTTTCGTAATGGCAGACCCATCATGTTTTGTATTTTCGGTAAAACGACTCCCTTGAAGGGCGATCGCCGCGTAGGGAATCATCGGAAAACTGGGGCCATGGGAAACACGTCCGACCACTCCAGTACAAGCCTCAATACTTTTTTCAAGGAGTGTTTGATCGAGAGAAAGCTCAGTAGTGGGGAGCGTTACGGAGCGATCGAGAATGGTAAAAATCTCTTCTTTAATCTCCTTAAGGCGTTCTGGCTCATCATCATAAAAATGGCGAATCGAACTGAGTACATCCAGAAAACCAGGGCGATTATAACGAGGAGACACCGGAAAATATGTGCCACCATAAAACGGAATCAAATCGTCAGGTGTCAGAAAAATATTTAAAGGCCAGCCCCCCTGTCCCGTCATCAACTGCAACGCTTGCATATAAATGCTGTCAATGTCCGGTCGTTCTTCGCGGTCAACCTTAATGGGCAAAAAATTTGCGTTGAGATAATCGGCGATCGCCTGATCTGAAAACGCTTCCCCTTCCATCACCGTGCACCAATGACAGGACGAATACCCAATGGAGAGAAAAATGGGTTTATTTTCAGCCTTCGCTTTCTCAAGGGCCTCATCGCACCAATACCACCAATCAATAGGGTTTTCGGCGTGTTTACGGAGGTAGAGACTTTTGGTGTCAGCTAGGCGATTGGTCATGGAAAGAACTTTGGGTAAAGAGAGAGAATAGGCGAGTGCGGAGGCTGACCTGATTGTAACGAATCGAATTTCTCGCAAAGTTTAAAAATCAATCCGCTAAAATCGAACAAGTGCCTAGGGTCTTCGGTCTAAATACGTAGCCGGTTTACCTCCCTGTAATTGTTGCCACGATGAAGAAACTTTCTCTCGCCAATCCCACCAAAAAAGCGGCCGCCAGTCTCCGGTTGATGGGCAATTATGCGCGTCATCCCTATGGCATTGCAATCATTGGTTCCATTGCATTTCATCTCGTCGCGGCGATCGCCTTGCCTAGCTGGTCAGAGGCGGACAATACCAGCACCAATACTCGCCCAGAAATCTTGCAAATGGTGGAGTTGCCAGCGGATATCCAAAATCGTTTGCCTTCTAGCTCCCCTCAAATTGATCTGTCGGTCTTTCAAAGTAATCCAGACTTTAATATCGATATGTCGGCGATAAATCAATTTGGCGGTACTGGAGCGGGCGTTAATGGTGAGTTCGGCATTGTGCAGGGCACAAACAATCTACCAGTACCGGGCGCACCAACTTTTGGGCAAACAAATTTTTCCTTCGTACCCAATAGTCCACCACCCATTAACAGCAACTTTACTGGCTTTGCACCGCCACCACCGTCTGTCATCAATAGTTTTTTGCCGCCGCCGCCCAATGTGCCCAATCCAGGCACTCAAACCAATTCGACAGTATTCGGTGAAGAAACTCTCACAACACCAAATTTCGTTTCGGGTGATGGTGGGCAGCAAGTCTTTGCCATTTCACCAGGACAACCTCAGCCTTCTCTTTTAAAGCGTCAACGGCAACTAGAAGAAGAGGCAGCGATTTCCCTATCTCCCCAGGTATTTGCACCGGTGGATTCAGATATTCGGTTTAGTGCGGAGTTGCTCCAGTCAAACGATCTCAATAGCCCTAGTAATCCAGCCGCATTATTACCCCGTTCTGCTTCCCAAAACAATAACCAAGTCGCCGTTAATACCGCTCCTGTTAACCAATCAATCTCCGGTAATTATCCCAAAAGTGCTTGCTCATCGCGGGCTAGTGGCTCCTCTAGCTATAACGTCGTCGTTACGCCTAGTGGTGTCCCCAGCCAGTGGAGTCTCAGCCGCAGCTCTGGGTCAAATGCTCTCGATAATCAGGCAAGTAAAGATATTCGTAATGCGCGTTTCGATGGCGGCAATCGGAACTATCTTGTGAATGTTAGTTATTCCTATCAATCCTCTTTTTGTGCCGCGTTCCAACAACCTGCTCCCAGCAACAATACGCCTGCATCCCCTGCACCATCACAGCCAGAAACATCAAGTCCTCAACCTGCCACTCCTCCAGAAAGCACACCACCTCAAAATACACCTACCGACAATAATCCTGACGGCGATCGCCAAACTATAGAAATTCCGGTCTCAGCTCCTCAGCCGACACCAGCACCCACTCCAGCTCCTACCCCAACTCCCGTTCCCGCCCCTACGCCAACACCAGCGCCAACTCCGGTTCCTGCGCCAGCCCCGGCTCCAGCTCCTGCGCCAACGATCAATATTCCGGCCGAGCCTCTCCGAGTAAACTCCGAGCAACCACCAGACAATACGCCTACTGATTCCACAGAATGAATACCACTTTCTTTCAAAAACTCCATCAGCATTGCGATCGCCTCAATAGCCACATGAATCGCTTTCGCGAAGCCAAAATCCTTGTCGTTGGAGATCTCACCCTTGATGAATTTCTCGTTGGTGAAGTTGAAAGACTCTCACGGGAAGCGCCAGTACTGATCCTCAGACACAAACACACCCGACAAATTCCCGGTGGCGGCGCAAACGCAGTTTATAATCTCGCCAAACTCGGCGCTCAGATTAAAGTTGCAGGCATTATCGGGCAAGATTCCCAAGGGGAAGCAATTTGTCGTATTTTTGCCGAAGCCGGTATCGATACCAGTGGCATTGTGCGAGATGCCCAACGACCCACCGTCACCAAAAGCCGTATTACCGGCCATGCCCGCCAGTCTGTCACCCAGCAAATTGTGCGAGTTGACAGAAAATCCGATGAGATGCCTAGCCGCGAAATTCAATCCCAACTCGTTGCTTACATCAAAAGCCAATTACCCAATGTTGATGCCGTCGTTTGCTCAGATTATGGTGATGGCGTTTTTTCTGAAGCAGTCATCAAAACGATTTTGGAACATGACACAGTAATCGTTGACACACAGAAAGATTTAGACCGATTCGCTGGTGCCACTATTTTTACGCCGAATCTCCCCGAAGCAGAAAAAGCCGTTCGACACCCCATTGAATCCCAAGCTGACCTAGAACAAGCCAGCAAAACTCTTCTCAATAAAACCAACGCAGATTTTATGCTGATCACCCGTGGAGAAGATGGGATGAGTCTTTTTTCTGATCAGGATGGCCTATTAAAAGAAGAACATGTGCCAGCCTTTAATCGCACTGATGTTTTTGACGTAACAGGCGCGGGGGATACCGTTGTTGCGGGATGGACATTAGGATATTGCGTCGGTGCAGAGCCTTGGGAATGCACAGTTCTCGGTAATCTTGGCGCAAGTATTGTCGTCAGAACGTTTGGTACAGCAACGACCTCAGTTCCAGAAATGCAGGAAACCTTAGAGTTACTTTTAGAAGACAATGCCGACCCATAAAGATTGGTTCTGTTGTACTTAATGAGTCATAATAAAGAGCCTTTCGTTGTCTGAGCAATGGTCAATCCAGAAAACTTAAAACCTCCTCTCAAGTGGGCTGGCGGAAAGCGTTGGCTTGTGCCGATCCTCACAGAAATTTGGCACGACTATCAAGATGATTATCAGCTCATTGAACCATTTTGTGGTGGGTTGGCGATCGCCCTTGGATTAGCTCCTCAAAAAGCCATTCTCAATGATGTGAATCCCCACCTCATTAATTTCTATCGTTGGCTCAAGAAAGGGATGACATGCAGAATTGAAATGAAAAATGAGGAAGATCATTATTACCAAAATCGAGATCGTTTTAATGAGCTAATCTGCGCAAAAAAATGGACTAATAAAGAAGCAGCTGAACTTTTCTATTATCTCAATCGAACTGGCTTTAATGGGCTTTGCCGATTTAATCAAAAGGGAGGGTTTAATGTCCCTTTTGGTAGCTATAAAAAAATCAACTACCGAAAAGATTTCACTAGCTATAAATCTACTCTAAAAAATTGGCAGTTTACATTAGGTGATTTCGAGAAAATCAAAATAAGCAATAAGAGTTTTATTTATGCAGATCCACCCTATGATGTGGAGTTCCGGCAATATTCTTCTGGTGGTTTTAGTTGGGAAGATCAGGAACGTCTCGCAAAATGGCTAGCAACACAAGACCAACCAGTAATCGCGTCGAATCAAGCGACAGAAAGAATTTTGGACTTATATAAGAGTTTAGGATTTGAGACTCAACAGCTCAATGCTCCCAGACGTATCTCCTGTAATGGCGATCGCACTCCAGCAATGGAAATGTTGGCATTGAAAAATTTTTAGGAACAGTTTATGACTCGCGACACCAGCACTGGAAAAGTTTTTGAGCAGACCGTTTTACCGGCGCTGGAACATGCTAATTATCGCTACCGAAAGCAAGTCTATATTGGTCTAAAGCCTAACGGCAGAAAACATATTGTTGACTTGATTATTTATAAGGATGATCGCTCTAAAATTTTGGTATCAAAAAAGTGGCAACAAGCAAATGGTACAGCAGAAGAAAAGATCCCCTTTGAAGTGATTATGCTTGCTCGTGCCTGCAAACAATATGGTTACAAATCTGCCTACTTAGTTTTGGGTGGCACAGAGGATAATCATCGCTTAGGCACAACGGGTTGGACATTAAGACAATGGTATTTGTCTGGTGAGCTATCACAATGGATTACAGATAACAATCTTGTCAAAATAATTGGCTTTGAAGATTTTATCGCATCGATTAATCGTCATGAGATTTGAGATTAAATCAATTAAAAAGGGCAAATATAATCTTTTGTAAAATTACATTTGCCCTTGGACTATTTGGCTTTTAAATATTCCTGAGAATTAGCTCAAGACCCAGTGAACAAGGGTACGCACAGGGAAGCCAGTACCACCTTTGCTGTAGATATCAGACTCTTTATCAGACCATGCCGGGCCTGCAATATCGAGGTGAACCCAAGGCGTATCTTCAACAAATTCCTTTAGGAAAAGCGCCGCCGTAATCGAGCCACCATAACGAGGGCCAGTATTTTTCATATCGGCGATGGGAGATTTCATGCCTTCGAAATACTTGGGAGGCATTGGCATTTTCCAGAATTCTTCGCCTGCTTTCTCAGACGCAGAGCTGATAGCATCAGCCAATTCATCATCACCCCAAAGACCACAAATCTCTTCACCGAGGGCAATTACACAAGCGCCAGTCAAAGTGGCAATATCAACGATCGCATCAACTTCGAGCTTTTCGGCATAAACCAATGCATCGGCCAATGTTAAGCGACCTTCAGCATCGGTATTATTCACCTCAATGGTTTTGCCGTTAGAGGCAGTGAGAATATCGCCGGGACGCAAACCACTACCGCTAATCATGTTTTCGGTGGCGGCACTAATAAAGTGAACTTCAACGTCCGGCTTCAGTTGGGCGATCGCCTTGGCAGCTCCAAAAGTGGCGGCCGCACCACCCATATCCATTTTCATCATGGCAATGCTGGGGCCAGAAGGCTTGATGTTATAACCACCAGAATCGAAGGTTAAACCCTTACCAATGATCGCCAATTTTTTGCGGGGCGTACCTTCGGGCTTATAGATGAGGTGAATAAATTGTGGAGGAAGATCCGTTGCTTCCGCGACACCGAGGTAAGACCCCATATTCTGCGCTTCGCATTCGTCCTGCCCAAGTACTGTCAACTCAAGACCATATTCATCAGCAAGTTCTTTGACTGATGCCGCAAGGGTGACGGGATTAATCACATTGGCGGGGGAGTTCACCAACTCACGGGCATAGATAGTGCCTTCGCACAGAATAGAACCTGTGGCGATCGCCTCACTCTGGTCACCAATTCCGAGAATATCAACTGTTTCGAGGGCAGGCTCTTTGATATCATCGCCAGACTTATAACGATTGTCAGCGTAGAGACCAAGGGTAATCCCCTCTGTGATCATCTGTGCGGTTGCCGCCGCATCATCTAACGGAGGAACGCTAATCGCCAAAGTTTTGATATTCTGGTCGCCTTTCACCGCTCGGGCGATCGCCGCCCCTGTAGAGCGAACGGCTTTGCCATCCCACTTGTCCTCATCGCCGAGACCAACGAGTAATACCTTCTTAATTTCGGCACCACCCCCAACGCGATTAAGAGAAGTGCTGCCGGATTTACCCTTAAACTCAGTCTCCGCCAAAATTTCGGCGATCGCACCAGATAGTTTACTATCCAGTGCTCCCAAGGATTCGGGAAGACTAATCACTTCTTCACTACTGAAAAAGCCCAGGGCGATCGCATCCCCCGACCAATCCGCAGCAGCTTGGGTAATTCCTTTGATTTGCATAATATTTCTTACGTCTTAATACAACTAGATTTTAGTGTGACACTTCCTAAAAAACTTTCCAAGATCGGCAACCCGCCAGCAGGAAGCTTGCAAGGCATGGCAAATTAAGATTTGTGCCAGTCACCAAAAACATATCGATAATATTGCCCGATCGCCTTCGGAATTGTCGGAAATGTGACATCAGCTCGATTCAAAATCCATTTCGCATAGGTGTTGCTGTTTGGCCTCGACACATATCGATACAGATCATTGTTGGGGAATTGTTTTGGGTTGGATTTATTTAAATTAAATATTATTTTCTTAAGTCAAAAGACAAACAATTAAAGTATTTGCTTACACTACATAAAATAGATAAAGACAAAAGAGTTCAAAAAATGAAAAAATCAATATATTTAGTTGAAAGTGAAGTCGCAAAATATGATCACTTCACGCAAACAATATCTGCAAAAAATATCACAAATGATAATTTTTCAAGATTTAAAGATAGCCTCAAAAATAATTCTCCAAGAGAGTCTGAGGAGACAATATTTTTCACAAAAAATGTATTACAAACTATCGTTCATGAGTTACAACATTGGATGGATATAAACTGCTCTATTTATGGTCTCTACACTGTACAAAATATCTTGGCCTTACAGTATGAGAAAAACATCAAAGATCCAATACTATACCTTAAGCAAAGACTTGGTTTGAGATTATTTACTCAAACAATAAATTATCAAGGAATTAATAATCGTATACAATGTGTTCCCAGCTTGAGTATTCCTGAGCGCCATGAAGATATAAAGCACTGGTCTTACTGCTTCTCAGAAAAGAATAGCGATACAATTCTATTTAAATCTCCGATATTTTTAGGAAGCATGCTGGAGTGTAATGCAGTGTTTCAAGAAACAATACAGCAAATTTCAGCCTAGCAAAGTGTATGAAGTAGTATAGGTGAGTTGACTGGTGAGGAAGAAAGTAGCATCTTGCCGAAAGCCTACTCATTAGACTTAAGACAGAAAATAGTGGATGCCTACGAAAGGGGTGGTGTGAGTCAAAGTAGTCTTGCCCGACAATTTGGAGTGGCGAAAAGTTTTGTACAAAAGCTCCTCGACCAAAAACGACTGACAGGGTCGATTGCTCCGAAAAAACGAAGCCAACAAACACCTCCCAAATTAAACGAAGAGCATCAAACAATATTGCGCCAGTTGCTCACCAAGAAAAACGATACGACGCTAGCGGAACTATGTGATGAGATGGAGAAACGCACTGGTCTCCGTGTGGCCAATAGCACCATGCATCGCACCTTAAGAAGAATGGGATATAGCCTCAAAAAAAACATTCTATCCAGACCTTAGGGCGACAAAACGAGTGCAACAAGCCAGATATGATTTTTGGCAGAAAATGCAAGCGACTCTAGCGAAAAACTTGATTTTTATCGATGAATCGGGCGTGAACTTAGCCATGACAAGACTGAGGGCACGTTCTGAGAAAGGGAAACGAGCTTATAGTCCGAAATCCAGTAAACGAGGCAAGAATGTTTCTTTGATTGGAGCATTAGGCTTCAAGGGAATGGTCGCTAATTATCATCTGCTGGGGAGTACGGATGGATTAACCTTTGAAGCATTCATCAGCCAGAAGTTAATACCAAACTTATGGGCGGGAGCATGTGTGGTGATGGATAACTGTTCGATTCATTTAGGAGAGTCAGTACGCACAATGATTGAGGCCGTGGGAGCTAAGTTGATTTACCTTCCTCCCTATTCTCCAGATTTTTCACCCATTGAAAATTGCTGGTCAAAGTTGAAAAGTACCTTGAAAAGTATCGGGGCAAGAACTTATCTAGCTCTAGACAAGGCAATTGAGGTAGCTTTTTCCAAGATTACCCTTGATGATATTCGATGCTGGTTTACACATTGCTGCTATTGCACCTCACTCGACTAGAAATTGCTATATCCGGCTTATATAGCTTAAAAGATCACAGTCTTTGGTGCATTGAGCAAAATGTATTCAAAGAAAATTTATCTAGACTTATAAACGATGCTGAATTAGTTGAATATCATGCAATTGCTCATGCAGTATCTATCGCATCCCAGAACTCAGATGTCTTAGAAGTTTATAGATTCGCTTCTCACATTTGTCAAATTTTATTTCATCTATCGTCATCTTTATTGAACAAAAGTTGTAAAAAAGCAGTGGCTTTTCTATGCAAAGAACTAAATGCCCCGAAATCATATATCAAAGAAGTATCTCAAGGATTTCCTCGTGAAACAATACTATTGTTTTTGCTTGAAAAAATTCGCATCAAGTCAAAAAATAGCACCGTTTCCCTTACAGAAGACTTGATATGGACACTAATGCCATTCTGGACAAAAGAAAAATTTATTGAAGATAGTCATAAAGAGTTTAAGCTCATCATCCAAAAAATCAGCAAATATAAAATCAAACATTTTCAGAAGTGTTCTAGTGCTTTGATATCTAATAATTTGCTACTCCTAAATAATATTTGCGATGCCTCACCTCATTGTATATCGAGTTTCAAAAGACCTCCTATCTTTTGTGGTGACTTTATTCTCAGTGGTTCTTCTGAATTTGATCAATTAGAAAAATACTTTATGGATATAAAGGTAAATGATTTAGAAAAAATGATTACGATTGAAGAAAAGGCTTCATTCAAACGATAATTGCTTGAATCATATCCATTAGTTATGTCAGTCTCATAATTTTCAAAGACTCTTAAACGGAAATACAGTTGCAATAATATTGCCCGATCGCCTTCGGAATTGTCGGGAATGTGACATCAGCTTGATCCAAAATCCATTTCACATAGGTGTTGCTGTTTGGCCCCGGCACATAACGATAAAGATAATTGTGGGGATATTGTTCTGGACTGGATTTGAGAATGGTTGCAAGGGTTAAAGCGGTTTCGTCTGTCCAGGTGGCGATCGCCCAACTTTCCCCATTACCAACACCACGATTTGGAGCCATGAGATTTTTGTGGAGATGTCCCCAACTTGGCTCTCGAACCGATCGATTTTGCCAAATTTCCCAACGGGTTTCAGTTTTGCCTTCTTGCACAACAAACCAACAATGCACAGCAATCCAGCCAATCATTGGAATTTTTGCAGCGCGGAGTTCAACGGTGGTCATTGGCAATCGTAAAAATCAGTTTCGGTACAAACATAATCCAATGTTTTATCCCAAGAGTCTGTAGGCAAAGTTTCGGCTAGACAGCAATTAAATACAATGCCAATGGTCGTGATTTTTCGGGTGAGGGTCGCAAAAAATCGGTCATAAAATCCCCCACCATAACCGAGGCGATCGCCACTTTTAGTGCAAGCCACAGCGGGAACCAAAATTAAATCTATGGTTGATAAATTGATTAATGGTAAATCAGGATGGGGTTCGGTGATGCCATATTTACCGGAAATGAGGCGATCGCCCGGTTGATATTGATGCCAAGCTAAATCTTTACCAACACAGCGAGGCAATCCCCAATGTTTTGGGAGAGACAATAGCGAGTTTAAATCTGGTTCATTACGATAGGTACAATAACTCAGTATTGATTGGGCATCTTGAAAAGGTAGCCGTTGCGCAAGATTCTGGCACAGTTGCTCACTCAAGTTACGCCAATCAGTTTCGGAGAGCGATCGCCGTTCCGAAAGAAAATATTTGCGGAGGTCAGATTTTGAAGCGTTCATACCCTAGGCTATTACGGTTCGCCCTATATTTGTGAGGAGATTTTGTCCATTATCGAGGCTCAGGTTCACCAAAAATTATTGCAGCTTTCCCGTCAAACTGAGGGGGATAATTGGCAACACCATTTAACCTTAGCGCGTTTGGTGGCAAGAGGTTTACGACTTGGGCGCTCTGCACTGATTCAAACTCGAACAGGGGTAGGAGATTATGCAGCGAGTTATCTGACTCCCCTACTCATGAGCGCCGAACCGGTGGTATTGGTCACGCCTCCAAAACTCCAACAATGGCTCTTCACAACAGAAATTCCTCGACTACAGACTCAACTATTCACCGACAAACCAGTTAATATCGTCACCCATCTCGAAAAAAAGCCTGCTGGTATTGCCTTAATTACGCCGGATGATTGGCTCGACTCGATGCTTGGCGATCGCTCAGTTGTTTCCGTCACAACAATCCTCAATCCCGTCGATGATCTCTGGCAATGGGTGCAAAACCATGTGCGGTTCAATGTCACCCTTGCGGACTGGGAAACGCTCCAACAACAAAACCCAGCCCAACAAGATCTCATTCAGACACAATATAACCACCTCAAAACCCACCTTCTGCGGCGATCGCCGAACCCATACCATTGTCATTTGCTCCTAGACACAGAACTTGAACAATTTAGCGAATGCCTACAACTGCCAACCCTACCGACACCTTGGCAAACCCTACGACAAACCCTCGCCAACTCAGAGGCCAAACCCCTATGTTGGGCAATGCTCAATCGTCAAGATGGATCATTTTCTATTAACGTTGCGCCTCAAAAAGTATCGACTCTACTCAAGCCCCTCTGGGAAAAGCAAGCCACATTATTTATTGGTGGGTTTCTCGACACCGAAAAAATTGCGCCAACTTTCCGTGACCAAATCGGTTTAGACGAAGATTTAACTTGCGTGAAATTTACGCCACCCCGCCAGCAACACCAAACTCAAGTTTATCTACCTGAAAAACGTCTCCCACTGCCCAATACACCGGAATTTCAAGGAAGACTTTTAGCGCAACTGCAACGATTGGCACGCCTAAGCCGCAATGTTAAGCGCCCAGTGGTACTTCTAATCAATGACGTTCCTCTCCAAGCACAAATGGGAGCCGCCCTCGCCGCTGAATTTGGCAGTATCGTCAAAGTAGAACAAACAAACCTCGAAGCTGACAGCATTTTGATTTGTGGCTGGGAGTTTTGGCAATCGCTAACCAATCCCCTCTTCTATGGTCAAACTCTTAATTTTCCATTGCCACAATTAATGGCGATCGCCACATTACCCCTCCCATCCCTCGAAAATCCTCTGGTTGCTGGACGCGTTGCCCATTACAAAGCCCAACGCCAAGATTGGTTTCGGCTCTATCTATTGCCCACCGCCCTTAGAGAACTCCAACGCGCCATTTATCCCCTCCACCAAGACCAGAGTCTCATCGCCATCCTCGACAATCGCATCAACCATCGTGCCTACGGCCAACAAATCCTCGATGCTCTCCAGCCTTGTTCCTATTGCAATTACCTCGATCCAAGTTGGTTTGGATGCTGGTGACAACGATCACAATAAATTCGATGTCAAGTCACCGCAATAATTTGTAATATTTTGTTATATTTAGTCACATAGACAAGTAACGGAGCTAGTTTTATGAGTCGCCAATTTGACTACACATCTCAAGCAAATCTATTCACTCCTATTGTTTTCCGCGAAGACTTTAAGGATGCAACCATCAGTGCAACTCAAGCATGGTCTTTGTTTTTCTCTGCGGGCCAAGAAGAAAACCTCTTTGGTAAAAATCGCGAAATCGGCTGGTTTTACAACAATGTAATTGTCGCCAGCGTCGTCATCTTCGGTTTAACGGCAATTCTATTTAGCGCACCTCTTTCTCCTTTGTTCTAAGCAAGAATCTCAAAAACTCAATATCCCTAAGATAATCAAACGCGATCACCCCTTAATCGCGCGATGCAAGAAGACAGCTGACGAGCTGTCTTTTTGTTATGGTGGCAAAGCTAACGGTAAGGAATTTTCATGGCTCCCCCAATCTATAAATCTGAAACTCCTTGGGAGAATGGCTTTCGGGAATACGATGAAATCATCGATGTGCGATCGCCGGGGGAGTTTGCAGAGGATCATATTCCAGGGGCGATCAATTTTCCGGTTTTAGATAACGAGGAGCGAGCAAAGGTTGGCACAATTTATAAACAGGTGTCTCCGTTTGAAGCGCGAAAAATTGGAGCGGCGTTAGTTTCTCGCAATATTGCCAATCATCTAGAGCAATATTTTCTCCAAAAACCGAAGGCTTATCATCCTCTGATCTACTGTTGGCGAGGCGGACAACGTTCCAATAGTTTTGCCCATATCCTTAACCAAATCGGCTGGCAAACAACCTTAATCGTCGGCGGTTACAAAACCTACCGTGCTCATGTGCGGCGATCGCTGGAAGAATTACCAGAAAAATATCAGTTTAAAATTCTGTGCGGCTACACCGGCAGCGCTAAAACCTATCTCTTGCAACATATGAGAGAAGCAGGGTTACAGGTTTTAGATTTGGAGGCGATCGCCAACCATCGTGGTTCTTTGCTTGGTCAAGTTTGGCAAGATCAACCCACTCCTCAGCCTTCTCAAAAAGGATTTGAATCAAAATTATTACAAGCGCTCCAAGAATTTGACCCAGCAAAACCCATCTGGCTCGAATCGGAAAGTAACGCTATCGGCAATGTTCATATTCCGGCAATGTTTTGGCAAGCAATGCGGCGATCGCCCTGCTATGAAGTTGAGTTGCCGACCGCAGAACGAGTGCAATGGCTAATGGCAGAATATCCTCATCTGATCAAACATCCAGACGAATTAAAACGACTGCTAAACTATCTCATTCCAAATCTCGGCAAACAGAAAGTCCATAGTTGGTTTGAGCTAATCGACGCAGAACAGTGGCCAGAATTTGTCGCCGCTATTCTCACTGAACATTACGACCCAGCCTACCGGCGATCGCTCCCCTCCCACTATTCCGAGCCTCAGCAAACCTTTTCGCTGCCTAATCTTCAGCCTGACAATATCAATTCCTTCATCGAGCAACTCAGCAACATTGCCATTTAACCTTGAGATTTAGAGGGCGATCGCCAGTGAGAAATTGCTTTTTAGGAAAGTAATCAGTTACAACCAGTAACGTGACGCACTAAATTTTGAGGAAAAACCGTTGCCCCACTCTATTGTTACCGATGTCTGTGAAGGCGTATCAGATTGCGTAGAAGCTTGCCCCGTCGCCTGCATTCACGATGGCCCCGGCAAAAATGCAAAAGGGACAGATTGGTACTGGATTGACTTTGATGTTTGCATTGACTGCGGCATTTGTCTGCAAGTTTGCCCAGTTAAAGGCGCAATTATTCCCGAAGAAAACAGCGAAAAACAGCGCACTCCTTAAGAGCTTATTCGAGATAATTCTTGCTCCTTATCAAACCATTACCAAAAGATTACAAAATATAGTCAAACAACCTGCTTTTTCCTGAATTCCACCCCAAAACCTTCGGATAGAGATGCTATCTTTGTGTCTATATCTTGCGAGGAACCCTTATCCATGATGACGACTATGCCCGAGGCAGGACATCCCCTAAGCCGTATGCTTGCGGACTATCCACCAGCAGCTCTCCGTTGTGATCTGCCTGACGGTACGTTATTCGGTACAGATGGAATTCGAGGTAAAGCAGGTGATTTATTAACTGCTCCCTTCGCAATGCAGGTGGGCTTTTGGACGGGTCAAATTTTGCAAGAGCTTGCTGACCGCCAAGCGCCCGTCATTATTGGTCAGGACTCCAGAAATTCTAGCGATATGCTCGCCACGGCGATCGCCGCAGGATTAACAGCATCAGGACTCGAAGTTTGGCATGTTGGCCTATGTCCTACCCCTTGCGTGTCGTACCTTGCCCGCACCACAGAGGCGATCGGCGGTATCATGATTTCCGCCAGCCACAATCCTCCCGAAGATAACGGGATTAAATTCTTTGGTGACCAAGGCACAAAACTCCTCAAAAACCTCAGCGCCAAAATCGAAGAAGGTCTTCGGGGACAACGGACAGAAGAATTTAGGTTAGACAATCCCGACCATGGTCAATATCAAAATCAAACCATCCTAACTCAGCAATATCGTGACGCAGTATTCGCAACATTACCCGAACAATTTTCCCTCGAAGGAACAAAAGTAGTCCTTGACCTTGCTTGGGGAGCTTCCGTTCACCTCGCACCAGAACTTTTCACAGCCAGCGGTGCAGAAGTGATTGCCCTCCACCACCAACCAGATGGTGACAAAATCAATGTGAACTGTGGCTCCACACATATGGCTCAGTTGCAAGCAGCCGTTGTTGCGAATAACGCAGATCTCGGTTTTGCTTTTGATGGCGACGCAGACCGCGTTATCGCAGTAGATAATCAAGGCCGTATTGTCGATGGCGATTACATTCTTTACCTCTGGGGTAAACAACTCAAAGAAGCAGGGCAATTACCGCAAGATCTCCTCATCGGTACAGTCATGGCAAACCTAGGTTTCGAGCGAGCTTGGGAAAAATTAGGTGGCACACTAATGCGCACTAATGTTGGTGACCAAAATGTCCAAGCAGCCATGTGGGAAACAGGGGCAATGCTTGGTGGCGAACAATCAGGTCATGTTCTTTGTCACCACCACAGTGTTTCTGGCGATGGTATTCAAACGGCTCTTCACCTTGCCCAGCTTGTAAAAGAAGCAAATACTTCCTTGAGTGAACTCATCGATCAGAGCTTCCAAACGTACCCACAACTCCTTAAGAATGTGCGTGTCGAAGATCGCGATCGCCGTTTAAATTGGCAAGACTGTGATGTTTTACAAACAGAAATTGCCAAAGCTGAAGCAGCGATGGGAGACAAAGGCCGCGTCTTAGTGCGTCCATCTGGTACAGAGCCTGTTATTCGTGTGATGGTTGAAGCAGAAGAGCAGTCCCTCGTTGACCATTGGACACAGCACCTCGTCAATATTGTGCAAGAGAATTTTTCCTAAAACATTAATCAATTTAATTCCCTATTCATGCCCTAGCAAAAAAGAGGACGTTCTGTCCTCTTTTTTATGCTTTATGAGATGTTAGGTTTGAGTCGCCCTAAACCATGACCCATAAGCGTTAGATTCAATTTTGCAATTCGTGTTTACAACTTTAGTCGTCACCCCAGCATTGTGCAGGGTTCAAGTCTGCAATATGATCTCTTAGGAGAAAACCATGGCGTTCGAGTTCACGCTCTACACCGACCCACTCGCGCGCGGGGATAAATTGGCAGAGCACATAGATTGGTTGACTGCAGTCAACTTTGCCCATCTCCAATAGCTGCTGAACTTCATCCTTTAGCATTTCAATCGAGAAATGTTTACTTTGATCGATTGTCTGAGGCATCGTTTTGATACTCATGTTTGTTACCTCTTAGCAGATGAAGAACTATAGGCACATCTTAATAGAAAATGCACAGCATCGCTACAGAAAAAGCGCTGTATATTTGAATACTTAAGTGATTTTTTTCTTAAAATAACTAAAGTCTATCACTCTCTTTTTTTTAACTTTCTATTAATCTTTGAGTGGTTTTCACGTTTCGTTTTTAGGTGAACTCGCGTTGAGACAAATCCCTGGAAGCTTTGTTGTCAAAGAGTTTTGAGCAAGCATCGATCTGAGAAAGCGACATTTGTCCGTAAGTGAAAATACTAGGGATATTTGGGAAAGCTTGAAAAATTTCAGCGACAAAATAGGGCGTTCCATAATTAACAATTGCTAAAAGTTCTACCTTTAGAGAGACTTTTCTCAACAGAGTTAAAGGGTCTATCAAAGTTCCTGTAAAAGGGTTCCCTCGCGTGAAAATTTGGATGATAGTGGGAATAGCTGTGACGTCGTAATTCTGGAATTGACTTAATTCAATGATTTGCGGCGTAAAACCATGGGCTTGGGGCATGGCGATCGCCGGACAATTAGGCTTCAGAAAGTCGCTTTTTAAGATTGAGTCAACAAGGATTAAGTTTTGGGCTGGAGAATCTTGATCGATTGTCACGAATTTCTGACAGCCGTTTTGTTTGCTGGAACGGGAAAAAATCTCTAAGACAATCTCTTTCGTCTGCTTCTCAGCGATCGCCTCGGGGAAGATCAATGTTTTCTCGGAAACGAGTTTTTGTTTAGCTTGCCAGATGCGGGTGACGGATTCTTTAAGACGCTCAACGCTTAAGCGGCCGGATTGCACCGCAGCTTCGACGGCATCAATGGCCACTCCAACATCTGGTGGCATCAATAAAATATCGGCCCCAGCTTCCAAGGCCATAACCGCAACTTCTGTAGATTTAGCAAAATTAGTAACTCCACCCATCATCAAGGCATCGGTCACAATCAGGCCATCAAAAGCCAATCGTTGTCGTAATAAATCGGTCAAAATTTGGGGCGATAAGGTTGCGGGGCGTTCAGGGTCTAGCGCAGAAATCATCAGGTGAGCCGTCATCACTGTATCCACACCGGTAGCGATCGCCTCTTGAAACGGCGGTAACTCAATCGTTTTTAGGCGCTCTACATCATGGGGAATGGTTGGTAGCGATACATGGGAATCTATTGCCGTATCACCGTGACCAGGAAAATGTTTGGCAGAAGTGAGCGCAGGGAACCGATGTACGCCACGAATAAACGCAGCACCCAAAGTAGAAACCTCTTCAGGCGTTTCCCCAAAGGCACGGACATTAATCACCGGATTGGCAGGATTATTGTTCACATCCATCACTGGTGCAAGAATCCAATTAATGCCAATGCTTAACGCTTCTCTGGCCGTACTCTCCCCCATCTGCTCAGCAAGGGCGATCGCCTTATTCTTATCCTTGCGATAAATTTCAGCCAAAGCCATCGGTGGTGGAAACCAAGTTGCCCCAGAAAACCGTTGCCCCACCCCTTCTTCAATATCTGCTGCAATCAACAGCGGAATATCCGCCCAACTTTGCAACTGCTTTGTTTTGAAAGAAACCTCAGCCGCACTACCACCCAATAAAATCACCCCACCCACAGACCAATCTTTGATCCATGTTTGGAGTGTTTCGTTGTCTTCTTCCCACTGAGGGTAGAGGCGATCGCCATCAAATAAAAAACCAGACGACCGCACCACAATTAGTTGTCCAATCAGTTGCCGTAACGAAAGCGAATCAATACTTGGTAGCGCACCCATCAACCGTTAAACCACTTCCTCAGACTCAAGCTCTTCTGGTTCCTTAATCTCCAACTTATTAATTAAATGGATCATGCGATCGCCTTCCTCAAGCGAACGATCTTCAATAAAGTGAATGTCCGGCGAACGACGTAAACGCACCCGTTTCCCTAAAGTCCGGCGCACAAAACCCTGACTGGCTCGTAAACCTTCCATCGTTTCCGTGCGAGCTTCTTCCGAACCATAAATACTCACAAACACCTTGGCATGCTGGAGATCACCAGACACTTCCACATCCGTAATACTGACCATGCCAGCACCAACACGGTCGTCCTTAATATCCTGCATCAGCATCATGCTAATTTCCCGCTTAATGAGCGAAGAAACCTTAGATACCCGTCGATTATTAGCCATGACTTTTACCTCCTGCTACCTTGTCTCAAAACCAAACCAACCCGAATTATCTTCGTAACCCGACTGCCAGTGACGAAATAATTGTAGAAACGTCCTACAACGAATAACGGATTACGAAACCCAGCACATCGTTCGAGTTGCGGTTCCCGACAGAGAGGGATTACAACGCCCCTAGTCTATCTTGAAAAAACCAACCCATTCAACAATCCCTATCACCAGCACACCATCTCCCACGCTCAAAGCCTATCCCGGCAAACATTAAGCAAACCTCAAGATATATCGTTAATTCTTGACAACGCACCTATTTAGTGAAGGAATACTGTAAAAAATGCAACAAAGCTTCCGGAACAGGGTATCTTTAATGCTGTTACAAATGGTCAGTGAGTAAGCCTAATAATGCTGGATAAATCCGAAGCAATCATCGAAGCAATTGACGCAAGAGAAATTTTAGACTCTAGAGGTCGCCCCACCGTAGAAGCAGAAGTCCGCTTAGTCAGTGGCGCATTCGGATTAGCGCAGGTTCCGAGTGGTGCATCGACTGGTAGTTTTGAAGCCTGTGAGCTTAGGGATGAAGATGGGTCTCGTTACGGCGGCAAAGGAGTACTCAAAGCCGTCCGCAATGCCAAAGAAAAAATTGGACCTGAACTGGTTGGGAAAGATGCCCTCGACCAAAGCACACTCGACTACGCGATGATTGCCCGTGATGGCTCCGACAACAAAAAAAATCTCGGTGCAAATGCAATTCTCGCGGTTTCCCTCGCAACAGCAAAGGCCGCAGCACAAGAGCTTGCCCTACCTTTATATCGTTACCTTGGTGGCCCTTTGGCAAATGTTTTGCCTGTGCCTTTGATGAACGTGATTAACGGCGGTGAGCACGCAGCAAATAATGTTGATTTTCAAGAATTTATGATTGTGCCTGTGGGTGCAGATTCTTTCAAAGAAGCATTGCGTTGGGGGGCAGAGGTTTTCGCAACCCTCAGCAAGGTACTCGATAAGAAAGGTCTTTTAACGGGTGTGGGTGATGAGGGTGGTTTCGCACCTAACCTTGGTTCCAACGAGGAAGCGCTAGAAATCCTTGTGGATGCGATCAAAGCAGCTGGCTATGAGCCTGGTAAACAGGTTGCGCTTGCCCTCGATATTGCAGCTAGTGAATTTTATACTGACGGCAAGTACACCTATGATGGTGCAGCACATAGCCGTGAAGAGTTTGTCGATTACCTCGCTGAGATGGTGGAGAAATACCCCATTGTTTCCATTGAAGATGGTCTTGATGAGGACGACTGGGAAGGTTGGGCGGCCCTGACTGCAAAGATTGGCGATCGCGTTCAACTTGTTGGTGATGATTTGTTCGTAACGAATAAGGTTCGTCTACAGAAAGGTATTGAGCAGAAGGCTGGTAACGCGGTTCTGATTAAGCTCAACCAAATTGGTACGCTCACTGAAACCCTTGAGACTATCGATCTTGCAACTCGCAATCAATATCAATCTGTAATCAGCCACCGTTCTGGTGAAACTGAAGACACAACGATTGCAGATCTCGCTGTTGCGACTCGTGCTGGCCAGATTAAGACAGGTTCTCTCTGTCGTAGTGAGCGGGTTGCAAAATACAATCGTCTTCTCCGCATCGAAGATGAACTCGGCGATCGCGCGGTTTATGCACCGAAAGTTGGTCTCGGCCCCCAATTTTAATTTCTGCTGTTTGAAGAATTAATCAAAAAAGGTCTCAGTTTCGGCTGGGGTCTTTTTTATTTATGGGCGATCGCCTACAACCTCTCAATTTTGTGGTGTTATAGACTTTTAGATATCTGTCGCCTTCAATTAATTTTTCTGCCCATGCGCGTATTTATTCAAGACGATATTTTATGTATTGAAAAAGATGATGTGCCACCTTTCAAAAAAGGCGGATCTGTTGTGAGAAATAGTTATTTTTGGGCATTAAAGTCAATCTCTTGTTATGCCCCACGAGAAGACAATTGGGAATTTGATCAAGAGGTGTGGATTGCCCTTGCCAGAATGCTTATGGCCTTTACGGAATCAGGTTATCTTGGCTACTCTGAAACCTGCCTAAAATTCCCAGAAGACACACCAATTCCAGATGTTTTGCGTTCTGTTTCTAGCTATTTATAACGTTGTAAATATTAGTCACTCGCTTCCCAAAAAACAATTGAATCATTTAAGGGTTGTAGGGTGGTGCCAGGATAATAGAAATCTAGAATTTTTGCGGCTGACCAACCTAAGTTTGCAAGGTTATAAGAGCCATATTGACTCATGCCAACGCCATGGCCAAAACCACCACCGATAAATGTATACCCCGTGATTTGTTGCTGGGCATTTTTGGTAGGTTGCAAATAAAATAATGTGCTCCGTGGTGGCCCTAATGCACTTCGGATTTCATTTTTTAGCAGTTTAACAATACCTTTATCGGTTGTGACATCCAACTCTAAAACTCGACCGGAGGGCGATCGCCGAATAATTTCAAGCTTCTGAACTGACTTAATGCCTTCGAGCGGATGCTGGGTTTTTTCGAGATATTTTTGGAGAGTAGTAGCGAGTTCAGCTAAGGTGGCGGAACGTTCCCAACGGAATACATTACGGCCAGTCTCATTAAACCCTTCGTCGAGGGCGATAAATTTACGGAAGGTTTGCTCATCAGCAAGGGATGCGGAACCGAGATCCCATACTTGATTGGGAGAATCGATCACCGCTTTGAGATAGGGGCGTTCGGCACCATTCCACACATCGCTAAAGGAAGCCGTTACACCGCCCGTCGTGGAAGAATATAGGGCATCCACCAGTTCATTGTCGTAGGTGAGAACTAAACCTTTGGTGCGGGCGATCGCCTGATCGATGCGACTGGTACTGCCTTCGAGACCTTTATAAACTTGGCAATGGACAGTGGCACACATTTCGTAGTTATCAGCTTCAAACCGCCGCAAATTTCGGAGGGCATAGGTACGTGCAATAATCGTTTGGGCTTCCACCGCATTATTGGGAGCACTTTTACCAATTTCGTAAGGAACCACACCCCGCAAATAGGTCTCAATATTGACCTCATTCACTAACGAATAAGTACCATAGGCATTGGGCTGGAGTCTCAGGCGACCTGCAAACCGACTTTTCTTACCGCCGTCCTCTTGGATCTCAAATAAGTTATTGGCGGAGTATATGGATACATTGGAACGGTTATAACGGTATCCGCCCACTACAAAAGAGGCGATCGCCCGCTCCTTTAACACCTCAGAACTGAGATAAGGATTATTAAATCCTGCAGCTTTCAAATTCTCTAATAGCAACCGTCTAAGCAGTGGCGTATTGTATACATCCCGGTGGGCCCAAACCTGCCATCGTCCCGGCTGCGTAACTTCCACTTCGATCCCGCGCGATCGCCACTCTTTGGCGCTATCTTCCGCCGTTTCAAAGGTACCTTGGTCACTGAGGACAATATGTTCAGACAGTTCTGGTTGCTTGAGATCGCGAGCACCGAGGGTAAAAGTGATCTCATTCGCCTCTAAAATTTGGGGTTTGCCACCCGTCTCAATTTCAATCCTGAGACGATCGCCCTGCAGGCTACCGATGGTCAAAGTATCAGACTCTTCCTCACCAAAGCGTTGCACAATACCAACTTTGATCTCGACATCCTTCGCGGCAGTGGGCTGGGAAGATAACACAGAAAAACCCAGTAAACAACCCGCACCAAATAGTACAGCCTTCGACTGAAGCATTGGGTCAACTCCTACGGCGATCGCCTTTTATAAACCTAAAAAACAAGACGACAAAATTATCAAAACTATCCCACTACTTTACCATTTTCATCCAGTAGTACTTCGCCGCGAATCAGTCGCTCCGCCGCTTTCAGCAGATTATCTTCCACATAAGGCTTTGTGAAATAGGCTTTTGCACCACGATCAGCCGCAATCTTACGATGACGTTCAGCACCACGGGAGGTCAACATCGCAATCGGAATATGTTGTAAACCCTCATGTTCCTGCACACGATTTAGCAGCTCTAAACCATCAATACGTGGCATCTCAATGTCACAGAATGCCACATTAAAATCAGGATTCGCCAAAAGTTTATCTAACGCATCCTGACCATCCCGCGCCTTTTCCACCATATAGCCCGCATTTTGGAAGGTAATAGCAAGAAGTTCCCGCACCGTCACCGAGTCATCAATAATTAAAACCTTAAACGTTGCCTGTGTCCCAAAATCGTTATACACAGCCTGGGATGGAGGCGCAGTGTAATAGCTTTCTTCGACATTCGGCATCGGCTCCTCAACAGGCAGACCAGGCAACGAACTTTGGCTCATCAACTCAGATAACTCAAGCTCAGGTTCTTGCACCATCACATTCGCTGGACGAGTACTACCTGGCAGTAGCACTTCTCCTTCCCGCATCTTTAAGGCTGCATCCAGCAATGCCTCCTCCAGATATGGTTTCGTGAAGTAAGCACTCGCTCCTAACTGAGCGGCCATTTGACGGTGGCGATCGGCACCACGGGAGGTCAACATTGCCACCGGGATTTTCGCTAAATTCTCGTCCTTTTGGATGCGAGATAACAGCTCTAAACCATCAATACGTGGCATCTCAATATCACAGAACACCAAATCACAAGGCAAACCACCTCGTAATTTCTCCCAGGCTTCCTGACCATCCCGTGCCTGTTCCACACGATAACCAGCCTTCGTGAAACTGATCGATAACAATTCCCGTACAGTAATCGAATCATCCACAATCAGTACCATCGGCTCAGTTGCAAAACCTTGAGCTTCTTCATGGAAAGGTTGCGCCTCCTGCTGCCAAGATGAAGACTTACGAACACGACCTTGCGCCGCAAGTTCCAACAATTCGAGGACATCTGCTACAGGCATAATCGTGCCATCACCCAAAACCGTTGCCCCAGAAATACCTGCAGGTTTTGGAATTGGTCCTTCAATTTGTTTAATTACAATTTCTTGCTCACCGATCACCTGATCCACTTGTAACGCAAGTAAATTACCGGCACTGCGCAAAATAACAACTGGGATTTGATCAGGATCTGCTGCCCCACCATAAATAGATCCACGAGTGAGTCGCCGCTGGTGAGTTAACAGATTATTTAATGGATGTAGACGTAACCGTGAGTTGCGCCATGTAATGTATTTCCGCTCTTCCTGCACTTCGATTCGATCAGGCGTAAAGTCCTGCATATCTTCTACACCATCCATTGGCAGAGCAATACGAGCATGGCGGTTAAGACAGCAGAGCGCCTTACAAATATTGAGCGTGAGGGGTAGACGAATCGTGAAGTTTGTACCTCGTCCCATCACAGAATCAATCGTGATGGTGCCGCGAATCGCACCAAGAGCGGTGCGTACCACGTCCATCCCAACGCCCCGCCCCGCAAAGTCATCGGCTTTATCTTTCGTCGTAAAACCTGGATGGAAAATAAAGTCATAGATTTTTTGCTGAGGCATATTCCGGACTTGATCCGGTGTCGTGAGACGTTTCTCTAGCGCTTTACGGACAATCACCTCAGGATCAATGCCAGCACCATCATCACTAATCGCAATTACGATTTGGTTACCCTGCACAAAGGCTTTCAGAGAAATTTTACCGGTGGGAGACTTGCCGAGACGAGTACGAACATCAGGCCGCTCAATACCGTGGGTAATGGCGTTATTAATCAGATGGGTAAGCGGATCATAGAGTTGCTCTAGAATCATTTTGTCGATCAGAGCATCCCGTCCTTCGACATCAAGAACTGCTTTTTTATGGAGCTTATTCGAAATATCTCGCACAGGTCGCATTAGGCGATCGGCCGCCTGGGAGAACGGAATCATCCGTGACTTGGTTAAACCTTCTTGGAGCTGGGTACTGACTTGTCGGAGATTACGAGCAACTTGTTCAGTGTCATCCACTAGGAATTCGATATCAGAGGAAGACTCGCGAACACGCACGATCAACTCAATCATTTCCTGGGAGAGGAGGTGAAAGCCAGTGAATTGATCCATTTCTAGCGGATCATAATCCTGCCCATTACTGCCACTAAAGGTACTTTTCGCGTCAATACTATTATTCGGTCTATGGTTGCTACGATGGTCGTTTTGGTTGCGGCTGGCCAGTAGGGAACGCTCTAAGAGAGAACGTTCATAGAGATCTTGCATTCGCCCACCAATATCACTCAGGCGCTGCACTTGACCCACAAGACTATCGAGGAATTGTCTGAGTTTTTCCTGACTCTCTTCAAGGCTATTCCGGTTAACAACCAGCTCTCCCATCAGGTTGCTGAGGTTATCCAGCTGCTTAACGGGAATCCGCATGGTCTGCTCAAATGCTTTGGGTTTGGGCTGACGGGCACGTCCTGCTGTAGGAGCTGTGCTAACTGTTGGGGGACCACCCATTTCGATATCGGCTTTTTCGAGAAGCTCGACCAGGTCATCGAAGTTGGTATCTCTGGCACTAGCGATGTCTTCTTTTGAGAGCTTCTTAGGTACCGCGGCGATCGCCGCAGCGACAGCAGATTCTGGTGGGGAAATGGTCTTCTGACTTCCTTCCACAAGCATGGTGAGATCTTGCCAGTTTGCAGCGGGATTCGTTGCTGGTTGATCGATAAAAGCTGCGAGAGAATCTAAATCAGGATATGTGGCGATCGCCGGTTTATAAGTAGTGGTGGGCGCAACGGATATCGGCTCAGGAGTCGGTGTTGGTTCCTCTGGTGCAACAGGTTCCGCTGGAGAGCTAGATGGTTCTCCAGGGAAGGTACTGCGGCTAGAAAAATATTGATCTAAATCCGCTTCTAATTCCTGCTCAACTTCAACACTTGGACTATTGGCAAATAGGCTTTCTAGGCCCGATACAACCTCTGCTGTCTCTGGCTCGCTAGTTTCTGCAAAGATGTCCAAATTCTCGTCAGCCTCTTCATCAGCGGCATTATTTTCTCCGAAGAGCGTATCCAGCTCAGATTCAATCTCAGCCTCACTCGCTGGAGGTTCCATTTCTGGCGTGAGGGTCATGCGGGCAAAGTCGAGGTCAATCCCTTCTGGCTCACTATTTCCTTCATCACCAAAAAGCGCATCAAAACTTTCTGGGGTCAGTTCTGCGGCAGCGATATCGGGCAAAGCAGGTGTGGGATCTTCTTCTTCTTCTTTCTGTGTCTCTAAAAGTTGCTCTAAATTATTGTCAATCGACGGTACAGTCGCCTGGGGATTGATATCTGCACCAAATAAATCGCTTAATTCGTCCGCAAGCGATTCACTAGGCTCGCCAGTAGAGTCGGGGTCAGTATCGCCGCCTAATTCCCCAAACAGATCCGACAATTCGTCGTCGAAATTAGACCCTAAATTTTGTTTTGAAGAATTGCCGTTACTACTCACTGCTGCCTCTCGCCAAACGAAGATCGAAGAATTGACATAGTTTTAAAATTACAACCAGCATAGCTCAATCTTTTTGAGCCTCTGCGAGAAATCTTTGCTTTGTCAAAAAAATCAATTGTGTGATGTTTGTTTATTCTGTGCGTTGGTCTGGGGGGAAAACCGGAATTTTCTCTTAAGTCCTTGATTTCACCCGCTTTAATCCCCAATATTGACTAGAGGAAAAACTCTATTTTTGTTGTCAAAATTCATAATGGCTGGACATAGTAAGTGGGCAAATATTAAACGCCAAAAGGCGCGGGTCGATGCGAAAAAGGGAAAAACTTTTACGCAGCTTTCACGGGCGATTATTGTGGCAGCGCGGCAAGGGATTCCTGATCCGACGGGGAATTTCCAGCTCCGTACAGCGATTGAAAAGGCGAAAGCTGCGGGGATTCCCAATGACAACATTGATCGGGCGATCGCCAAAGGGGCAGGTACGTTCAATAGTGGAGACACGGTCTACGAAGAAATTCGCTATGAAGGTTATGGGGCAGGAGGCGTCGCTATTCTCATCGAAGCCCTAACAGATAATCGCAACCGTACCGCAGCAGATCTCAGAGAAGCCTTTAGCAAAAATGGTGGCAATCTTGGTGAAACGGGCTGTGTGAGTTGGATGTTTACTCACAAAGGGGTCGTAATTTTAGAGGAACGGGAGGAGATTGACGAAGAAGCATTGCTCGAAGCCTCCATGGCCGGAGAAGCAGAAAGCTACGATTTTATCGAAGAAAATAGAGAGGTTGAAGTTTTAACGACGGTCGATAATCTCGAATATCTTGGCAAAACGCTCCAGGAAGCTCAGTTTACGGTGAAAGAGTCTGAATTACGCTGGATACCAGGAACAGAAATGGAATTGGATGATGTTTCCAACATTCAGTCAGTACTGAAAATGATTGACGCATTGGAAGCACTGGATGATGTACAAAATGTCACCGCAAATCTGGCGATCGCTGCGGATGTTGATATAGCGAAATTGTAAAGATATAACGGATCGTCAACTCGAATAGAACTATCGCTAAAAAAAATGACTTAGATTGGTGGAGTTGTCATCATCAGCTAACCTACAGGTTATTTGTCAACTCAGAACATTGTTCACACAGTCCTTAGCTTTTGTTTAGGCAAGATACCGCATAGACTATTTCTGAATACTGAGACTGATTGAGATTTTTTGACGGAGACCCGCTCACCACATCATGGAGAGCTATCTGCCGAGCACTACCGATTGATTCACTACTTATCAACCGAACTTTCATGCTTGTCCCCGCACCGTTGCCCAATGAATCAGAGAGATTAGCAACCCTCCATCGATACGACATCTTAGATACCCCCGCAGAAGCTGCCTTTGATGAGATTGCTGCCATGGCAGCAGAATTATGCAACACACCCATTGCACTAGTCTCCTTGGTCGATCAAAAACGGCAATGGTTTAAGGCCTGTATTGGTTTAGATGCCAAAGAAACACCACGGGAAATTTCCTTTTGTGGCCATGCCATTCATCAAGACGACATTCTCGAAGTCCCAGATGCCAGCAAAGATCCACGTTTTGCAGATAATCCTTTAGTCACTGGCGCACCTTATATCCGTTTATATGCGGGTAAACCCCTCCGAGGCTTTGATGGCAATAAATTAGGGACACTCTGTATCATTGCTCCTGAGCCTCGTACCCTCACTAAACAAGAACGCAAAATTCTCGTGTTTCTAGGTACGCAAGTCGAAAGACAATTAGCGTTAAGGCTTGCCTTACAACAATCGACCCAAAGTCTGAAACTCATTCAGTCCCAAGCCAAACAACTGGAAGCTGGCAATAAAATTCGCACGGAACTTATTTCCGTCCTTGCCCATGATTTGCGGAGTCCCCTTTCATCCATCGAGGGTATTGTGGAAGCTTTTGATCAAGATCTTCTAGATGAAGATCAGCTTAAGGCACTCATGCAAACGCTACGGCCAGATTTGGCACGCACATCGAACCAGCTCACCCATGTATTGCAATGGATACAGCAACAAATGGATGCAGAAAAAGCTCCATTTATTCCATTCTCGATTGAGGCGATCGCCACCCAAACTCTCGATTGGGTCAAACAGAGAGCCTTCGACAAACAAGTTATTCTCTCCGCAGACTTAGAACCAGATTTATGGGGCATTGGCCAACCGGAACTCGTAAATATCGTCTGGCGTAATCTGCTCTGTAACGCAATCAAATATTCCAATCGCCAAGACAAAGTGACTTTATTTGCCTCCCATGACGAAAATGAAATCGTCCTTGGCGTAAAAGATACAGGTTTAGGCATCAATCCAGAGACTCTACAGGCTCTTCGCAATCACCAACGACAAGCATCAACAAAAGGTACGGCGAACGAAATTGGCACAGGCATTGGCTTAATGCTGTGTCGCACTTATCTCCAGAAAATGGGCAGCACACTCAAGATTGACAGTGAATTGTCAAAGGGATCGACATTTTCTTTTCGTCTCCCCATTGATCACAATAAAGGTCAATCTAATCGTCCCAAAGCATCAGATTAAAACTGAGTTCAAAAGAAGAAGAGGTGATCGCCTTTTCCTTTCCAGTTTTAAAGAGCAGTGGAACCCTGAAAAGAAATTTCCGCAGGGCCAGTCATATAAACATGATTGTCAGCTTTAGACCATTCAATCTGTAGACAACCGCCAGGTAACTCAACAGTACAAAGGCGATCGCAATTACCAGTGAGCACCCCTGCCACCACCGATGCACAAGCACCCGTGCCACAAGCTAGCGTAATCCCAGCACCGCGCTCCCAAACCCTCATTTTGATATAGTCTGGGCGCACCACTTCAATAAACTCAGTATTAATTTTTTGGGGAAATGCCGAGTGAGTTTCAAAGTCAGCGCCAATCTCTTCTAGAGGAATCGCTGCTACATCGTCCACAAAGGTAATGCAGTGAGGGTTGCCCATGCTGACACAGGTTACTGTCCAAGTTTTACCGACGACATCGAGAGGTTGATTAACGGATTTACCCGCATCATCGGCAAGGGAAGTCGGAATCTCGGCAGGCGTTAAAATTGGCTCACCCATATCTACACGCACTTGCTCTTCCGCTTCGAGCTGGGGACGAATCATACCTGCGAGGGTATGAATATCATAGGTTTTACCGACGGGATTACCACCCTCAAGCTGATCGATAAATCTCGCCATACACCGAATGCCGTTGCCACACATTTCCGGTTCTGAACCGTCGGAATTGTAGATACGCATGGTGTAATCGGAGCCATCGGTTCCTGGCAATGCAAAAATCACGCCATCAGCTCCAATCCCAAAGTGGCGATCGCAGAGTTTAGCGGCTTGTTCTGGTGTGACGAGAGGCTCGGTTTGCTGGCGATTATCGAGCAAAATAAAATCGTTACCAAGACCTTGATATTTTGTAAATTCCAGCGCCATACTTGTCGGTTAAGCTAAATCAGTAAAACTAGAATGCCATTATGACAGACTTTAATACAGGCTATCCCAGTGTCCGCAAAATCCAAACCTGCATCAAAGACTCGACACAAACAGAAATTAAACTCCTGACGAATGATGTTTTGGTTGGCAAATTATTATGGCAAGATCCCTACTGTGTCTGTTTAGTTGATGCTGAGGATAAGCAAGTGATTGTTTCTCGGCAGGCGATCGCCTATCTCAAAGCCCAGACCTAACGTCCGGTAATCGTGGGATTGACGCTGCATATATTCTTGATTTTTAACCCTACTCCTTTTTCTATAATGACGATGCTCCGCACGATATTTTTAAGTACGGTTACTGCCCTCACAATGTCGACGGGAAGTTTGGCCCAAACCGAACCCCAACTTCAGGTAGAGCTATCTCCGAGCAGTCCGAAGTTAGGGGAAAGTATGGTGGTTGAAATCGATCCACCTGGCAACCTGCCACCAGAAAATGCTGGACAGCTAACCGTTAGTTTTACGAAAAGTGGCGCGACCCAAGCTGACAGCTATCCTGCTTTCCCTATTGATGCGGCTGGCGATCGCTACCGAGCTCTTATTCCAACTTCTCCCCTCGATAACCATGGTCGTACTGTCCTCAGAGTGAGTGATGGCAACGAAACTCGCAACATTGCCGTATGGGTTCAAAATCGCTCTTTTCCGACCCAACGAATCACGATTACGGGTGCGGCATCTGGTGGCGCTACCCAATATGAACTCGATCGTGTCGCTGCATTTAAAGCCATCGTTTCCCCAACCAAGTATTGGAGCGGCAAACTTGTCCGTCCTAACAATGGACGCATTTCGACAATTTTTGGCGTACGACGTTACTACAATGGCGTATTCGCAAAGGACTACTACCACCGTGGCATTGACTATGCAGCAGGCTACGGTTCCCCAGTGGTTTCCCCTGCTGCTGGAAAAATTGCTTTGATTGACTATGAAAAAAATGGTTTTCGCGTCCACGGCAATACAGTCGGAATTGACCATGGCCAAGGTGTCATCAGTATCATGCTGCACCTCAATAGCATTCCAAGTACCCTCAAGGAGGGCGATCTCGTCCAGGCAGGACAACAGGTTGGGACAGTAGGTTCTACAGGCGCTTCCACCGGTCCTCATCTCCACTGGGGGTTTTATGTAAATGGTGTCGCAGTTGATCCTGTGCCGTGGCGATCGCAGGGAATGGATTAAAATAGTCCCCCTAGATTGAACACCTTCAGCTCTAGAATTAGCTTGCATTCCTGTTAACTATTTAAAATTCCATTCCAGTCTTGAAATTTTGTAGATAATTAAGAATATGAGCGTTCTAGCATTTACACACGAAGATGTATGGGAAATTCCGGGCAGGGGAACTATTATTTCTGTAGGCTAGGACACATCAGAAGTTTGATGAAGTTTTTGCCTGCCGATGCCTGTTTGTCATTTTTTTACGCAAACATAAATCAGAAATTGGTATTTTTATCAGAGATTCACTAGCAAACCTATGAGTATCGATCAAATTGTTGAACAAGCCCTAAAGGATGGGTATCTGACCCCCAGCATGGAAGCGGAAGTGGGTCGTATATGCGATATGGCATCGGAGCTTTCTATTGAAGAATATATGGCTCTCGACCGGCTCATGGGTGCACTCCTTACCGGTGAAGTCGTCGCTGTTCCTCGTAAACAATTCATTAATGTGATGGAAGAACTGGTTATCAGTCGCTCCATTGCGCGGGTCGCAGAAATCGAAGCCACTAGCGAAGCATCTCTAGATGTTGGTGATATCGCAGCTTATGCCCTCAACCGTCTACCGCCTCTCTATGCCACCACAGAAGAGGGTGCGGCCTATCAGCGCCAAAAAGCCCAAGAGGAATTACAAGATTTAATTAATCAGCAAGTCGATGAAGCTCTAGCCCGTTACCTAGATCGTCCTGAATTCTATCCAGAGAGACAAGCCATTAGCTCGACGAAACAGGATGGTATGGTGTTGTCACAGGTGAGTAAGCTCCTCGGAGACTACGCGCCTAGCTTTGAGGGAAAAGCTCCGGTTTCTGAGGAATAAAACGTAAACAGTTTTATTTCTGTCCACCTCAATGGAACTTTTACAATCGCCTTGATGTCAAATAAAGGGACATTGTTTAGCGAGATAAGTTCTTGAGCGAAGCCATGAGTCAATCTCTCCAGCTTTCTGTTTCTTCCTATGAGGGAGTCGCCTCCCACGAATGTGTGTCACCGGAAAAGCTCTCTAATTATGATTTGATTCTCCGCTGCCAAGCGGAAAGTCAGCCGGAAAAAGCTGCGTTTGTGGAGTTACTACGGCGCTACCAGTCCCACGTGGATCGCTTGCTCTATCATCTTGCTCCCGATTGGCAGGATCGAGCTGATTTATCCCAGGAAGTCTGGATCCGCGTCTATCGCAATATTAGTCGCCTGAATGACCCGAAGAAATTTAAGGGTTGGCTCAGCCGCATCACAACAAATCTGTTTTATGACGAGTTGCGGAAGCGGAAGCGGGTTCGTCGTCCCTTATCTCTGGATAATAAGTTCCGGACTCAGGATGGCGAAATTAGTTGGGATGTACCTTCTGATGACCCAAGTCCTAATGATGATTTGGCAACGCAGGAGTTTTACGAGCACCTTAAGGGGGCGATCGCCCAACTCCCTGAAGCTTTCAGGACAACGATTGTCTTAAGGGAAATTGAAGGTTTACCTTACGAAGAAATTGCTGAGATGACTGGTGTTTCCCTAGGCACAGTGAAATCTCGCATTGCTAGGGCTAGGGCAAAATTACAGGAAATGCTAAAGCCATATCTTAACGATACGTAGGCTGACAAATTATGGGTTAAAAGCCAGTTAAAAGCCCAACAAATTTTATATAATCCTGTATATAGAACAGGGTGGTGACGTAGAGATGAAAAACAAACGTGTGAATACTGACCCCAACTTAGATATCAGCGCCATGACAGACGAGAAATTGGCACACATCGAACTCCTCAGTGCCTATATTGACGGGGAAGCAACTCCTGAGGAATCACGCCAAGTTCAGGCTCTACTTGACCATGATCCTGAGTTTAAACGGCAATATCTTCACTTGCATCAAATTCGGCAAGGACTACAGGCGATGCCAACGCCAGCAAGTCAATCCCACCGCAAACTCTCGAATCAAGTCTTTACTAGGCTCCGATGGCGAAAAGGCAAAGTTCTCTCCATATGGGGTAGTGGAGCGATCGCCGCGTTATTTATTGCAGGAGTGGTCAGTAATATTCCTCGCTCTAACCCAACAGAGCAATTTGCCAGGAATTCTCAACCCTCGACACCAACGCTCTTAGAGCCAAATGAGTTTAATCAAGAGGAAGCACTCGTCGTAGCGCTCAATCGTCCAGTCTTACAAATTCCTAAATTGGCGACAGCGAGCGACACACCATAGTTGCTGACATCTTTGGATCGACAGACTAATCGACAACAAAATACCAATATCTTTCAGGGAGGCGATCGCCTCCTTTTTTATTTGCGTGATAGTTGCTCGTCTTCGTCGAGATTCAAGAATCTCATCTGCACCTTAAGGCCAATGCATCGACTTAAGACAATTCCTTCTTTAGACAGATAGCTATAGATCTATCTTTGGGAGATTATTAAAGATTTTTTCATAAAAAAAGCTTGGCATTTTGTAACATTCGTTAATATAATCGGAGTAATCGCAATAATAAGCATTTATTACTACCTCTCATGGATAGCTTACAAATTCCTTGGCTTACTTCGGCGATCGCCCTGCCTCTGATGGCGGCATTCGCGATTCCCTTCATCCCCGACAAAGACGGCAAAACAGTTCGTTGGTATACCCTCAGCGTTGCCCTCGCAGACTTTTGTCTCCTCATCACTGCCTTCTGGAATAACTACAGCCTTGGCAGCACAGAATTTCAGCTAACAGAAAAATTTGCGTGGATTCCCCAACTTGGGTTGAATTGGTCTTTGGGTGTTGACGGTTTGTCGATGCCCTTAATTGTTTTGGCAACGTTGATCACGACGTTGGCAATCTTGGCATCATGGAATGTCACAAAGAAACCAAAGCTATTCGCTTTTTTGATGCTCGTCCTTCTGAGTGCACAGATTGGTGTATTTGCTGTACAGGATGTTCTCCTATTCTTCATCATGTGGGAATTGGAGCTTGTACCGGTTTATCTACTCATATCCATCTGGGGTGGTAAAAAACGCCTCTACGCAGCAACCAAATTCATTCTCTACACAGCATTGGGTTCTGTTTTTATCCTCGCATCAGCATTGGCTCTCGCATTTTATGGCGATAATCTGACCTTTGATATGCAAGAGCTTGGGATGAAAGATTACCCCATTATGCTTGAAACCCTCGCTTATGTTGGTTTCTTGATTGGTTTCGGAATGAAGTTGCCAATTTTCCCTCTCCACACTTGGTTACCTGATGCTCACAGTGAAGCGTCTGCACCTGTGTCGATGATTTTGGCAGGTGTGTTATTGAAGATGGGTGGCTATGGTCTCATCCGTTTCAATATGGAGCTTCTCCCTGATGCTCACATCAAGTTTGCACCTCTGCTGATTATTCTCGGTATCGTCAATATCGTTTACGGTGCGCTGACTGCTTTCGGTCAAACAAATCTCAAGCGTCGTCTTGCTTCCTCTTCGATTTCCCACATGGGTTTTGTCTTAATCGGTATTGCATCCTTTACTGATGTCGGTATGAACGGTGCAGTCCTTCAAATGCTGTCCCACGGTTTTATCGCAGCGGCACTGTTTTACCTCTCGGGTGTAACCTATGACCGCACTCATACTCTGATGATGGATGAGATGAGTGGTATTGGAAAATTAATGCCCAAGACTTTTGCGATGTTCACGGCAGCAGCTATGGCATCCCTCGCATTACCCGGTATGAGTGGCTTTGTGAGTGAGCTAACAATTTTCCTCGGCCTCAGCGAAAGTGATGTTTACAGCTCTAGTTTTAAGGTGATTGCGGTCTTCTTGACAGCTGTGGGCGTAATTTTAACGCCAATTTATTTGCTCTCAATGTTGCGCGAAATTTTCTACGGCGATCGCCCTGCGAAGTTAGAAAAATCAATGCCTAATGGTTCTGATGCAAAGCCTCGCGAAATCTTTATTGCAGCCTGTTTAATTGCGCCAATTATTGCGATTGGTCTATATCCTAAGTTGGCAATGCGTACCTACGATGTGAAAACGGTAGAAGTGGCGAGTAAGGTTCGTTCTTCTTTACCTGTTTACGCTCAAAAAGCCTCTGAGAATCAAGGATTACAAGCCAATCAAGTACTTGAGGCAATGCACACTCCCGCAATGATTGCGCCGAGTTTGCCGAACTCCTAGGGTTCAAGCTATCCATTTCTTTTACAATTAAGTAAGCTAAATCGAGAGTCCTACGGGGCTCTTTTTTGTTGGGAATTTTTTAATGGTGAGGCGATCGCCGCAATCTTTAAACGGCGCAGGCCCCTTTCACACGACATCCAACGCCACCTCGCTCTTGCAGACTTTTGTGAGTGAGTTCTCGTGGCGAAAAAATCACATCGCTAACCACTTGCCATTCTTGTATCATTAGCTCCCGGAAGCGTTCTTCTTGTTCTGGAGCTGCTCCATTCGTGACGTAATAGTTTTTTCCATCTTTGGCCTCAACAAATTCACCATTGCAGAAGTTATAAAACACGCCATTGGCAAGGTTTTCTCGTTTCACTTCCAGCCCTGCTCGTCGCAAATCTTCTACCGCACTATTTTCGAGGGTGTGCTGCAATTGAGTTAAAGTGGCCATCGTTTCAGTGGTGGTGCAAGGAGCCAGCTCCACCATTTCCAAAGCATTTTTCAGGGCTTCTTCGCTATCATTCACCACAACAATTCCTTGACCTAAAAATAAAATCCCCATGTCAATATGAAATTGGCCAGGCTGCTCCACAGGAATAATTTGCGCCGCACTCTCTAATTTGAATTCTTCTGCCAGTAACTCCCGGAGGCGATCGCCTGTTATCCCTTTCAGATGCGCCGTGGCATCAATCGCGTCTTTACCAATCAGAACCAGGGTTTGACCTTTAGCATCTTCTCCGACAAGCATGTTGCCCCCCTCGATGTATGCGGGTAAGGGTTGCACCGACTGGCCTCGAACTTCAGCTGCGGCGAGCTGTTGCGGAATCATTTCTGCCCTCTTCACATTGACTCCAAGGGGAATCCACAGATGATCTTCCTCTAAAATTTGTTCGAGAATCTCGGATTCAATTTTTCTTTGCCAGCGCGATCGCCGCCCTTCTGTCATCGCCTCAACTAAAAGATCAAGCTTACAATCCAAAGGCACTGCAACTGTTCCGTCATCAAACACTTCGAGACTGTCCTCAGCCCACTTCAGCACTGGTGTTTCACTCACTATCACTCGGTAATCTAGTTGCGAAAATTGAGACTGAGACAACTCTGATTCGATATCGACTTCACCTTCACCATGGGTCAAAATTTCGAGCTTGAGACCTAATTTTTGGGCTTGGCTCGCGAAAAACCGAAGATAAGCTAATTCTGTTTCGACAGGCTGACCGTCGGTATGGCTGCGGGAATAGTGGATATACCAAAGATTTGTACCGCCACTCGGTGTTTTGCGATGTAGGGGTGATCGCCTTGTCTGTCCCATGGATCATTAGCCATCAAAATATCTGTGCCAGTATAAACCGACCTCAGCCCCTCGGCGATCGCCACCCAACAGTTCACCCAAATTTATGATCCCATCAACCCAATACAGTTACCGTTTATACCAGCCCACAATCTTTGCCTTTTCTTAAGGAATAAGTTAGATTCTATGAGTTCTAAGTTTGAGAAGGCATGACTCGTCAACAAACAGCCCTGATCACAGGCGCAGCGAAACGCATTGGCGCGGCGATCGCCCACACATTAGCTGCAGAAGGCATTAACCTAGTTCTCCATTACCGCTCCTCTCAAGCCGAAGCAGAAAAATTAGCCGCAGAGCTAGCCGAATTTAACGTTTCTATCGACCTCGTATCCGCCGATCTCCTTGACCCGGAGAGTGTGCAGGCAATGATTCAGACCATTAAACAAAAGACGCCCAAGATCGATATTCTGATCAACAATGCGTCGATGTTCAACAAAGAAAGCTTGTCTACTCTTGATGCTCAAAACCTCTGGAACAATATCCAAGTCCATGCGATGCAGCCCTTTGAGCTGACCAAAGCTTTTTTTGACAAAGACTCCACCAGCGGCAACGTCATCAACTTTCTGGACACCCGGATTTACGGCTATGACTACGAGCATGTGCCCTACCACCTGAGCAAGAAAATGCTTCATAGCCTCACGAAGATGTTGGCATGGGAGCTCTCCCCAAATGTCCGCGTCAATGCGATCGCCCCCGGCCCCATTTTGCCGCCAGTAAATGCGGAAGGAGATGAGCGCGTCAATGCTGTGATTGCCCAAACTCCCCTTGCGCGGTTCGGTGGCCCAGAGAATATCACCCAAACCGTGCTGTTTTATCTAAAAAATGACTTTATTACCGGTCAAGTAATTTGTGTAGATGGTGGCTTCCACCTAGGAGAAAATTTTTATGTCTAACCCCAAGAAACTCGATAAAGTCTATATTCGCGATCTCAGCCTCCGCTGCATTATCGGCATCTTCCCCGAAGAACGTACGAAAAAGCAGGACATTGTGATCAATGTGACGATGGAAGCGGATCTACGTAACGCTGGCAAAACCGATAGCATCGAAGATACCGTTGATTACAAGCGCATCACCAAAGCGATTTTGGCGGCGATCGAACCTTCCAGCTATAACCTCATCGAGAAAATTGCTCAGGTTATTGCAGATATCTGCTTTACCGATGAGTTAGTGCAAACGGCTGAAGTTATCATCGATAAGCCCGGTGCTCTCAGATTTGCGAAAGCTCCCGCTGTTAGCATTTACCGAGAACGCTAAAGAAAAATCAATGAATCGCATCTACCTGAGTGTCGCCTCCAATATCCAACCGGAAGCCAATATTTTCGCAGCAATGGAGGCGTTAATACCAACATGCAAGTTATTAGCGTTATCTCGCTGTTTTGTAACAGATGCGATTCCAGCGCCTGATCAGCCTCCCACCAAGGATTTGCCCTACTACATCAACTGTGTGGCTTTGATAGAAACAAATTATGAGGCAGAAGCATTTAAGTTTGAGGTTTTGCGTCAACTAGAGGAAACGTTGGGTCGTGTTCGCACCGCCGATAAATATGCACCTCGTCCGATTGACCTCGATATTTTGCTGTTTAATGACGATGTTATTCAGCAGGAGAACCTTCAAATTCCTGACTCGGACATTATTAAACGTTGGTTTTTGGCGCAGGGAATTTTGGATACCACTCCAGATCTCCAATTGCCTAACACAGACCAGCCTCTCCAATTTTATTTAGAACCGCTCCTCGAAACGTTCTACGCCACAAATCAGTCTTTTCGTGAAGATGAGCAGCTCCGAGAAAAGATTTTGGCACTCTAATTTTCAATCAAAACTACTATTTATCTAATCTCTCGATAATGCGAAAGTAGGCAACAACTGGATTTCCCAAATTCAAAGGTAAAGCTTTTAATATACCGCAATCAATTCTGTAAGTTTTAGACCCGAAACGGAAAAGAATATCTCCATTCTCTCGTGCTTTTACTCTTTGCCTTAAACTCCGGCTCTCTTCACTCACATGACTTTCTCCAACCTGTTCTTCTATCAAGACTAATTCAGCATCTAAATGATTAAGTTCATCCAAAATTCTGACAGTATCTATTTCAAGACTATTAATTTCGGTCTAGAGTAGCTTGCCTGCGTGCTTCAATCCTAATAATTTCAGTGAGTTTGGCGCGCTCTTCTTCGAGTACTTGTATTTTCTCCTCTTCAGTTTTCGCTTGATTAATTAGTTTCTCTATTTCTGGGACTTTAGATAAGTTATTTATCATTTCACTATCATCTCGACTGATTGTATATCCGAGCAAAGTCAAACCGATAGGAGCAACAATCGCAGCACTAATACCAAACAATGGAACAAAGCGGTTATCTTTCCCTGATTGGATACCTAAATAACGTGAGTTCGGGATAGGAAAAGAAGCTTCTAATCAAGCTGAAGAGAGGGTTTCTTAGGCTGATGACAGTAGGCAATGAGACCACAAAGCAAGTTGACCTAAAAGTTGGCAGGACTGCGGTGGCGAGAATGTTCAATCTGAGAAATATTTTTCAGTTGGTCAATGACTGTTTCAATCAAAGCTCGCTTACGAGCCAGCACTTTGTCTCGCCAAAGCATTAGGTGATTCTTCATATTGTGACGAGGCTTAGCTAATAATGTCACATCATATTCTTCTTGCAAATACTGTGCCAGAGCTTGAGAGACGTAACCTTTATCTGCAAAGACTTTTATTGTGACAAACCTTGATACTGGTGGCATCAATAAAGCTGATTCCTGTGCATTGACCATAACAGTGCTGTAGGTAGACACATAGAGGTACTAACGTCGAAGGCATCCACTCCACAAAACGTTGGTCACTCACTGCTCGTGGAAAAGCTCCTCGCCAATAGATGACGCACATTGATGAGGTAGAAATATTTGAAATTACGATAATGAGATTGATCAAAAGCAATCAGTATCGTCATTATCTCGCTTAAACTCAAGCTTCTTGAGCGACGTCGCCGCCGTTGTTTCGAGGCCAGCAGCTGTTGTTGCCATTGAGGTTCGAAGACTTGGCAAACATCATCAACAGCACAAAACAAAGGCTCTAGACTGGTCATGGGAAAAAGTGGTGGATTGCTTATCAACTTCCACAATATGCACTTTCTCCTTTTCTTCTCTTATCCCAAACTCACGTTAAATAGATAATGCCAGAAATTGAAGTCAATGAAATAAGAGCTGAGATGATTTTTTTAACAAGCTTCATACTTTTGCCATTAATCTCCTACTGCTATAGCAGCGAAGGGGATAATGAGGACAGAATAGTAGATGACGTTTCTCTTTCTTAACGATGCCAGCAGCATATAGTCTTGACCTACGCACTAAGGCCGTCGCAGCCGTTGACCAAGGTCAGCGTAAAAGTCATATTTGCCGCACCTTTAACATTACTCGTAACACCCTCGATTTATGGCTAAAACGACGGGCAACAACCGGTTCCCTCACACCGAAGATGGAATATCACCATGGGCCTCGGCTGAAAATTGATGACTTAAAGGCTTTCTGCATCTTTGCTCAGAAATATAGTCATCTCACCCGAAAGGAAATGGCTCAACTATGGCCTACGTCAGTAAGCACTACGACCATTGGTATCGCTCTGCGGAGTCAAAATGTTACCCGCAAAAAAACTATCGATACCAAGAGCGAGATGAATCATTGAGGCAAGCCTTTCGACAACAGCTTCATGGTTTGGCACCAGAACGTTTGGTGTATGTGGATGACAGTGTATTTCAATATACCCTCGAGTATCACTATGGTTACTGCCATCGCTCAGAATATTTTTATGCTGACAAACCGGCTCATCGTACGGAACGATTGAGTGTGATAGGAGCATGGCGCCAAAGGGAGGTTATTGCTCCGATGGTGACTAAAGGCTACATCAATAGTGCAGTGTTTTGTCAGTGGTTTGAAACTTACCTAGTGCCAGAGTTATTGCCGGGTCAAATGGTCATTCTGGACAATGCTATAGCAGCGAAGGAGAAGGTTAGGACATAGAACAGAAGGCTATTCTGATGGCATCGAACAAATCCTCAGTCTTCTTGATGAGCTTACTTATCTCCTTCTTTAACCTCCCCCAAAACTTCTCTATCTTGTTCAGGTGTGGTGAGTAGGGTGGCAAAAATATCACTTCACATCCTGCCTTCGCCACCAATGTTTGTATTCTTTCCTTTGGATGAACACTGGCATTATCCAGAATAATAATTTGACCCGGAATCAACTCTGGCACTAAGCAATCCTCTACCCATTGGCAAACTAAGGCGCTGTTGGCATAGCCCTCAAATACCATCGGTGCTATCTGCTCTCCCTCTCGCCATCCTCCAATCACGCTAACTCGTTCTATACGATGACCTAACTTCTCTGCGATAAACCTCTCTGACTTATGGCAGTAGCCATACCCATAATCTAAGGTATTATCAAATCCACTTTCATCGATATATACGAGTCGTTCTTGGACATACTGCTTCAGTTGTGCCACAAATGCTTTTTCTAATTCTTTATCTCTCTCTTGATATCGATAGGTCTTTTTTTTCGAGTAAATTCAATTTTCCGTAGAGCTTCACGTCTGGATGCATCACTAATAGACTCTGGCCATTTCTCCGCCATTTCCTTCTGGGTTAGATGCCCATATTTCTCTGCAAAAGCACGAAAAGCATCTAGATCATTAATCTTCGGTTGAGGGCCTCGACGGTAATCTGTCTTCGGAGCGACTGAACCGATTTTCTCTCGTCGTTTCAGCCACAGGTCTAGCGTATTTCGGCTAATACCAAAGAAGCGACAGATATCACTTTTTCGTTCACCTTTATCGAAGGCGGCAACAGCTTTTAGGCGTAAATCAAGACTATGGGGAGCAGGCATGGCATCTATGTTTATTGCTTCTATCCTATTCTGTCTTAACCCACTCCTTGCCTGCTATAGATAAAATTCCAAACAAACTCTTGATTTATAGGAGTTTCAGGCTAACTTGTCGGAATTTCATCCTAATTCCTTAACCCGAACTCACGTTATTTAAGCTTGCCAGTTTTCTTAATATCTCAGCCGATGATCTCTTTGAATTAATGGGGTATCCACCTACAACAGCCTCCAAGGAAGCACCTATGAACGGGGAATTATCCGTAATGACTTCAGTCGATTCAAGGATTCATTTGTACAGCCAAGACTTTGGTATGTGGGGATGAGTCGGTGTAAGAATTATTTGGCGGTAGCATCATGAAAAATCACATTGATTGCGAAAAAGCTGCTGTCATCGTTAGTGACTGCATTGGCAATATGAGGATACGCCTAGGGTTCTCTCCTTTCACCTCAATAGACTATGAAGTCTCGAATCAGAAAAAAGCGTTCAAAGTTTCTATCTGGTTTTATTGGGGGAAACGAAAAAAGAACTAGTCACAACCCTTCTCAACCAGTTACCCTAGAGTCATCAATAAGCCCAAAACAACTTTTGTAGAGCAGTCGTGGCGTGAAAGTCAAGCTAACGATGGGACTTGAACCCACGACCTACGCATTACGAATGCGTTGCTCTACCAGCTGAGCTACGTTAGCAATTTTTAGGATTTTGATTTTACTACATTTTTTAAAGAAGGCGATCGCCCCATCAATACTCTCTGAAGACCATCAGTTCCGCACCGAGATAATGGCGATCGCCCTCCCATAATTATTACTACTGTTCTTTTTATCCTGTACCAAGTTTTTATATATGATGCTTGGAAATCGCTGCTCTGAGAGTGCACAGATACATGGGCTATGAAGCCAGTAAATCTTGACCTAAATACTTCTTACTAGGTGAAGACGTTGTGACCACCGAGGAAGGTAGATATACACGACCACTACTGGAACACATCACCATCAAATAATCACAATGAGAGCATTCCGTTTGCAGTACTTGTGTGCCTTGGCTTATGACACCTAGAGGAAGACGATCACTCAAAAATCGCTGAGCATAGCCACCACAATTCGGACATCGAATAATCGTTTTTGGGTACATCAGAATATCTTTAAAGAAAACAGAATTTATATAGAAAAAATATAGAAAATACTCCTAGAAAATTAGAGTAAATATCTTTTTACTGTGTGACTAAACTCTTCATAAGCTTTGACACCAACCAATGTTTCTCTGAACTCTCCATTCTGAAAAAAGATTACAGCTGGAATACTGCTGAGCCCATATCGTGTGCCTACAAACTTGTTGCTATCAACATCTATTTTCATGACTGTAGCGCGATCTTGAAACTCATCAGCTAGTTGATCCATCAAAGGGGCCACTAATTTACAGGGACCGCACCAAGTTGCCGTACAATCAAGCACTAATACAGCTTCGCTACTCAGGAGAGCATCTAATTCCGCTTCATTTTTTACATATTCAGCCTTTGTCATTCTCATATCTCCAGATAGTTGATTTTGATATTTTTTTAATGTGAATTGAAGGGTTAGACAAACTACTTTGGTATACTTGAGCTCCGCAACTAATATTGAGAAAATAGTTAGTAATTTGCTATTTCGACACAGGTCGATATACACATCTAAGTTGCTATAGATGAGTTCATCAGTTATTAAGCTGACAAAATTATGGCCGCCAACTCTCCAAAAGATTTATCCGCTTGGGAACGCCTAGAGCGAGGACGTCAAGCAAAAGCAGAGAGCGGAGGCTATGCTGGCTTTGGTTCACCAGCATTTGGACAACGTTCCATCAACGGTGAATTGGTCGATGATCCCGCAGAATGCCAGATTATTGAATTGGTTCGTCGGCATCACAAATCAGGGAAATCTTTGCAGAAAATCGCTGATTGGCTGAATGCTCAAGGTTATACAACTAAAAGAGGTAAACCTTGGCGGCGAATTTCAGTAAAACGGATCCTTGATCGTCTTTATGGAAAAACGCCTAGAACCTCTGGCAAAATCATTTGAGTGGAGCACAAAGGCGCTTTATCCCCCCAATGAAAAAATGTTACGCACCACTAAAAACCTTTTGGGTCTATTCTCTTTGCAAGGCAGTCGAAAGAGGATTATGTGCGTAACATCTCTCTATAGTACACCTAAAGTACCCAAAACTCTTTCTAGTCAAATATTTCCTACATAAAATCGTTACATCCCTCTTTGGGCGATCGCCTGGAGCGCTCTTAAGTCGTACCAGATCAATATTCTTGAACAGTGATTCAATCTATTTTTGGGAACTGCCATTATGCCAACGCCCGCTGCTCTCTCTTGGATCCCTGATTTAGATGGATCAATCAATCGAGAACCACTCATTGTTTCACCCGAAACATCTTTAGTGGATGTCATCGATTTAATTAGTCGAGCTCATAGTCAGCTCTGTTCTCTGGATGATGATGTTTTGTCTTTAAGTGCTTCAGCAGCAAAAGTTTCTGCAAGTTGCATCTTAGTTTGTCAAAATCATCGCATTATTGGCATTTTGACAGAACGCGATGTTGTGCGTCTCACAGCAGAAGAAGTTGATTTCACAACGGTAACCGTGAGTGATGTGATGATACAGCCGGTGATCACACTACCCTATGACTCTTTGCGAGATATTTTTGCGGTACTTTTTTTATTTCGTCGCTATCGCATTCGACATCTACCGATCGTTAACCAACAAGAAGAATTGATCGGTGTCATTTCTCACGAAAGCATTCGCCAAGTCTTACGCCCAGCCAACCTTCTACGATTTCGCCTTGTCTCGGATGTGATGACCACACCGATTATCCATGCCCCTCTAAATGCAACAGTGCTTACGATTGGGCAGTTAATGGCGAAATATCGTGTCAGCTGTATTGTAATTACCCAAAAAGATGCAGAGGGGAATCAAAGGCCTGTTGGCATTGTGACAGAAAGCGATATTTTGCAATTTCAAGCGTTTCAAATTGATCTATCAAAGACTTTGGTGGAAACTATTATGAGTACACCGATATTTTTGCTGAAACCAGAAGATTCGTTGTGGACAGCCCATCAAGAGATGCAAAAAAGGCGAGTGGGTCGTTTAGTGGTGTCTTGGAATTGGGGGCAAAATTTAGGCATTGTCACCCAGACTAACCTACTCAAAATTTTTGATCCAATCGAAATGTATGGTGTGATCGAAAATCTCCAGCAAACAATTCACCAACTAAAAATGCAAACTCAGTTTGCTTCACTGCCTACTGATAGTGAGACAGCGGAATTGCAATTGCCTCCAATAGTGGAATCAGAAACAAAGATTCCTGAACTTACAGCGAATCAACATGATCCATCATCAATTACGGCGTCTCTCGATGCGATCTACAAACATCTTGAATCGATGGATCATAATCCCGATTTATTTACGGATGATCAGCGATCGAAACTTGAGGGCATTTTAGAGGCTATTAGAGATTTCGGCGTTGCAGAATAGAGGTATGAATGGAGGTTGTTGACTCAATGGAATGTCCAGAATGCCAATCTACTCATATCCGTAAGAATGGAAAGAAAAAAGGCAAACAGAATCACATCTGTGTAGATTGCGGTCGTCAGTTTATCGACCGCTACAGCCAGCTCGGCTACTCAAATGCCTTCAAACGTGAATGCCTCAAAATGTATGTCAACGGTATGGGCTTTCGAGCCATTGAACGGGTGAAAGGAGTGCACCACACTACCGTCATCACTTGGGTCAAACAAGTCGGTGCATTGCTGCCTGATGCTTATGAACCGGAAGAGATGCCTCAGGTCGGGGAACTCGATGAACTTCAAACATTCGTCGGTGCTAAAAAAACAAGGTCTGGCTCTGGACAGCAGTAGACCACTTTCAACCAGGTATTCTTGCTTGGACTATTGGTGACAGAAGTGCAGAGACATTCAAGCCACTATGGGCAATCGTTAGTCTCTGGAGATGCTTCTTTTACGTCACAGATGGCTGGAAAGTTTATCCCATCTTTGTACCCGATGGGGACCAGATTGTCAGTAAGACCTATATGACTCGAGTCGAAGGAGAGAACACTCGATTGCGGCATTATCTCGCTCGACTCCATCGAAAGACCTTATGTTATTCAAAGTCTGTGGAAATGTTAGAGCATTCGATTCGATTGCTGATTCACTATCTCAAGTTCTGGGATGTTCCTATCCCTCGACCCTCATAGATTCATACCTCAATTCACCAACGCCGAGATTTCAAGTCCTCAATGCAGTGACAGAGAAATTTTTCGTATGCTGATTGGATTGCGTTTTTAAAGAGGTGCACTAATTAAGTCTTTCAGTTTGGCGCGGAGCTTCGCAGCTTCCTGAGGATTTTGCTCATCGTGGAGGGCGATCGCCTGTTTAAAGAATTTAGTGCTTTCTTCGATTTGACCGATGCGGTAGAGAATTGCCGCTAGATTTTGGTGAACCCAAGGATTATAGGGGTCGTATTTTAAACATTGCTCATAGGCAGTGATCGCCTCACCGACTTTCCCTACTGCTTTGTATGCCATACCCATGTGGTAATGTCCTGCTGCAAACGTGGGGTCAATAACCACAGTGGTTTGATGTTGGGCGATCGCCTCTTCCGCTTTACCGAGAGTTTGAAGGAGTGCGCCGAGATTATGGTGTGCCCCAATTTTGAGTTTGTTGATAATGGGTTGCTCAATCGCTTGGTTGTAATGCTTGATCGCTTTGTCTGTTTCACCCTGTTTCCGAAACGCATTACCAAGATGATAGTGCAATTCATAGAGAAGATTGGGGCTCGCATTCGCACTACATTTCAGCCCTTGCTTAAGCGTTTTTAAACCCTGTTTGGCTAGCCCTTCATAAATATAAATTGCCCCTAATTTACTGCAAACATAGGGATCATTTTTATGAGCTTTGAAGTAGGCTTCCATCGCTTGTTTGGCGCGAGTACTTTTCTCTAGTTTGGCGATCGCCTCCCGCTGATATCCCGTATGAAAAATGGCGATAGTCGACAAATCCTTAATCTGCCACTGAGGTTCTACTGTCAGCAGTTCTGCCACGCTATCGTCAATCATCGCGTGATAAGGGCGCTCAAATTTAATGGCTGGGTGCATTCGAAATAATCGCGATACCAACGAATAGGGAGATTGAGCTGCGCCAATTTCATAACGTACCAAATTCACTGCAAGGGTATCTGGCTCGGTGATCGCCTTTTCGATATCTTCAATTGCTTTTTCGTTTAATTTTTCATCCGCGTCTAGAACTAAAACCCATTCTTTTGTCACCAACTTCAGAGCTTCATTCCGTGCTGCCGCAAAATCATTTGACCATTCATAATGACCAATCACCGCCCCAAAACTTTCGGCGATCGCCACCGTATCATCCGTTGACCCCGTATCGAGGATCACGATCTCGCTCACCACATCCTGCACACTTCTGAGACATTCTGCGAGGATATCCGCCTCATTTTTCACAATCATGCAGAGACTCAGGCGATCATTCATGGGCTTTGTATTTATCAATTCACATTAATCTGTCAGGAGGAATTGTACCCGAAAGGTGTTAACTCTAGCCCCCTTCTAAAGGGATGTCTAAAATGAGAGAAATATCTTTTTTTAGGTGAGTTTATTTAGGGAACCTCTGGATTTATTTGAAATAGAATCTGTTACCGTTTTGGGATTATATTGCAAACAAACGCGTGTTTTTGATCTTTTAAAGACTGGCGATCGCCTTGAGTTTTTGTATTTCGGGGATGGCAATCAAACCTTTCGGAAGGGTGTTGCTTACCGTTGATTTTCAGGACAGCTCGGTACTGCCAATAATATTTGGCGCTCCTTTTCACCGAGACTAAACAAATTTCTTGGTCTCCTATCGTCTGGCATTGGACGGCGATCGCTGGAGCAGCGGAACAAAACATCAACCCAAAAGCGATAACGATTCCCCAAACAAACTTGAAACCCATAGCAATGACCTACCAAAGATCAACTAACTCATAAGTCAATACTAATAGTCACTTTGCTGATGTGTAGACAAAAAAAAGCTAAACGCTGTATCGACGCTTAGCTAAATCTAAAAGATAGTAGAGATTGACAATGAAAATCGTAAGATTTAGAGGAGACCGAAGAAGTGAAGAACGCCTTGACCAGTAGTGAGTTCAAGAGCAAGAGCTGCAACGAAACCAATCATAGCCATGCGGCCATTTAGACTTTCTGCGGAGATTGTGAAACCAAATTTCTTGTCTTCCATGATGTGACCTTTTGTAAAGAGGAGATAAGTGCTTGACATCCTTAGCTTAACAAACTGTTACACTCTGTGGCTACGACTAAAGACTTAGTTTTAAGTCAGTGTTCCTACTCTTTTTGATAAGTTGACATTATCTATTGTCTGATATTCGATTTTTTGCCCATAGCAATCTCGCGATATTGAGTCGTTAACGTCAAAATTCAGTATCTAGAAGCAGATGATGGTTTGCCTAGGCTGTATTGAAAGCCTCAGTCTTTGGAATCAACTTTTCAATCACCACACCTATGAGTTTTGCTGGCTATTTCGGTAGAGTGACATCTGCATCGTCAGCGATCGCCAACATTATTTGGCAGCGTATCCGTGAAGAAGGAGCGAAGCATTCACGCTGGGTTGACCGGACTCAGTTGTGTTATGTCGCAGAACATCAAGGGAAACAGCATAAATATTGGATCACTTTTAAGGGCCATATGTTTGAAACGGGTCATCCAGCATGTGATTCGAGGGGCGATCGCTATATCTACGACCAACTTTATGAATGGTGGCAAACACCAGAGTCTCCCGAAGTGTCGCCCTAACCAACGCCTGAATTTCCAAAGACACCGCGACTTTGGCTAATTTGTGTGTCGGCCCTCATACAGCCAATCTAATAACTAAGTGTTATGTTTGGTTGTAAGTTTCTTCGTCATCAATAATATTTCTAATAATCCATCTTAGGTAAGATCAAATTTGAACTGAGTGCTTATGTCAATATTGCCAAGATTAAGGATTTTTTGGCCATTGTTTGATGGTTAGAAAATTTTATTTTGAATCTTTGTCAGTGAAGTTGACTCACTAAGGTTTTTGATAAATGTTTGATATTTCCGCAAAAAATGCAATGACTAAACAGATTTTTCATCGAGCTGTAATCTCCGCTATAGTAAGTTGTTTGGGCGTGTTTTCATTTCCATCTTTGGGCTTAGCTCAAAGTAGTACTCCTGTTGGGACTTACGAATGTCGACCTTATTCAATGGGTGATCCTCGTTCTCAAGCACCTGCAGTAAGTTTAAATACCGCAGCTCTCGAGACACGGGGTTCTGGCTATCTTCTAACAGTGGAAATAAATGATCAGCGAGGTCTATTTGAAATTCCCCTTAACTCTGAACTATATAGACAAAGTGATTGGGCTGGTCCCTTACAAATATCATCTGATGGTCAGTTTTCAATTAAAATCCCAGGAAGTTCAAGTGTTTGTATCTTAAGTGGTGTGGCTCAAGTCTCATCGAAAGCGATGCAATCACTTTTCGGTATATCGACTTCATCTTCTTCCGTAATTGCGGAAGGTGTATATTGGGTCGGCCCAACATCTCAGGCTCTCACTGTTCAAAGTCAACAGTTTAGATACACAGAGCCAGGGTGGACAAGCTCATGGAGTCCAGTTTCCGAGTTGACATCTGTGAAGAATGGCGTTTTGTTTGATGGACGACAGTATTGGTGCTTGTCTGACGACCAGGACAAGGTGGAGATTCAAAATGTTGGGTTACCAGTCGTCTGCTCTGCGAATGGTTGGTCTCAGTAAAAATTTTCCAACTGAAAAAGACTTTATATAGAGTTTTCGTTTATTGGTCTTCTGGGTTGATCGCCTCTTTCTTTTCTAGACTGAATTGAAAGGCGATCATTTTTTGTTTGGAGATGAATTTAGAAGGCGATCGCCCTTCCCGTGTTCAGGAGCGTTAGGATATCCAAGGACAAATTTGGATTGTGAACATTAGGCGGAAGCGATGACCCCAGATACAGAGATTATTGTGATTGGCAGTGGTATTGGTGGTCTATGTTGCGCGGGTTTATTGGCGCGATACGGATTTGATGTGCTGGTGCTGGAAAGTCATGCGATCGCCGGGGGAGCTGCCCATAGTTTTGTTCGCGATGGCTACCACTTTGATTCTGGCCCATCTTTATATTCCGGTTTGTCCTACAGTCCGTCTTCAAATCCTCTGCGACAAGTGATGGATTTGCTCGATGTCGATTGCGAATGGTTGCAATATGATGCCTGGGGAGTGGATCTGCCGGAAGGTTATTTTCGCGCTGATGTCGGGTCTGATGGTTTTTGCGAAATGCTGACTCAGATGGGCAAAAGCGATGTCATTTCCCAGTGGCGAAACCTCCAGGAAAAAATGCGACCCCTCGGAGAAGCTTCCGTCAAACTTCCCCTCGCTGCCTTCCGAGAAGATTTAGGTGCGCTCTTCACTGTCGGAAAATTTGCAGGAGAGCTATTGCCCTATTTGCCCTATGCCCCTCAACTGAATGCCCCTTTCGGCAATGTGATGAATAAGGCGGTGCAGGATCCATTCGTCAAAAATTGGCTGGATTTGTTGTGCTTTATGTTGTCGGGTCTGCCTGCCTCGGGGACAATCTGCGCGGAAATGGCTTTCATGTTTGCAGAGTGGTATCGCCCTGAAGTGCTGTTGGATTATCCGAAGGGCGGCAGTGGTGCGATTATTGATGCGCTAATTCGTGGCCTAAAAAAGTTTGGTGGCAGCATTAAGCTCAATAGTCACGTGAGCGAAATTCTGATGGAGAATGGCAAAGCAAGTGGTGTTCGCCTCCGCAATGGTGAAGAAATCCACACGAAAACAGCAGTCGTTTCTAATGCTTCGATTTGGAATACCTTGGGTTTACTCGACCAGAAAAAGTTGCCCAGCAGTTTCGTTAAAAAGCGCCAAGGCATGAAACCCTGTCGGAGCTTTATGCATCTGCATTTGGGGGTTGATGGCAAAGATTTACCCGCAGAAACGGAATGTCATTACCTCATCGTTAACGATTGGGAACGAGGTGTTGCGGCGGAGCAAAATGTTGTGGCGGTATCGATTCCCTCTTTGCTCGATTCGAGTTTGGCGCCGGATGGCAAACATGGCGTCCATGTTTATCTGCCTGCGACGGAACCCTATGACCGTTGGGAAGATATGAAGCGAAATACTGATGAATATGCTGAGTTTAAAGAGACTCGCGCCAAGGTGATGTGGGATGCTCTCGAACGAGTGATTCCAGATATTCGACAGCGGACAGAACTAGAATTAATCGGCACACCGCTAACCCATGAACGATTTTTGCGAACTCACCGTGGTACCTATGGCCCCGAATTAATTGCTGGCAAAGAAAGATTTCCGGGTTGTAAAACACCGATTCCGCAGTTATTTTGCTGTGGTGGCTCGACATTTCCGGGGATTGGCGTTCCGGCAGTGGCGGGTTCCGGAATTATTGCCGCGAATACTATTGCGCCCCTCGGAAATCATCTTCAGATATTGCAGGCGATCAAAGTTTAATCTGTACTTGTTCGGATTCAATATAAGATTTTCTGGCGTTGCAGAATAGAGGAATGAATCTATGAGCATTGGGAGACAGGAACATCCTCGAATTTGAGGTCATGAATCAGCAATCAAATCGAATGCTCTAACATTTCCAGAGACTTTGAATAACATCAAGTCTTTCGATAAAGTCGAGCGAGATAGTACCGCAATCGAATATTCTCCCCTTCAACATGAGTCATGTAGGTCTTACTGACAACCTAGTCACTATCCGGTATAAACATGGGATACACTTTCCAGCCATCTGTGATGTAGAAGAAACATTTCCAGAGACTAACGATGCCCCATAGTAGCTGGAATGCCTCTGCACATCTATCACCAACAGTCCAGGCGAGAATACCCGGTTGAAAATGCTCTACTGCTGTCCAGAGCCAGACCTTGTTTTTTTGCACCGACAAAGGTTTGAAGTTCATCGAGTTCACCAACCTGAGAAACTTGCTCAGGTTCATAAGCATCCGATAGTAACTCACTGACTTGTTTGACCCAAGTGATGACGAGTGTGATGTACTCCTTTCACCCGTTCAATGGCCCGAAAGCCCATGCTATTGATATACATTGAGGCATTCACGTTTGAAGGCATTGGAGTAGCCGAGCTTACTGTAGTGGTCGATAAACTGACGGCCACAATCTACACAGATGTGATTGTGTTTGCCTTTTTTTTCGTTCTTAACGTGAGTTCTGGATAAGGAATGATAGGTCTAATCAAGCTGTAAAGAAGGTTTTTTGGGTTGATGGCAGTAAGCAATCAGCCCACACAGCAAGTTCACACAAAAGTTTGTGGGACTGCGATGTCGGGAATGTTCAATCTGTGAGATGTTCTTCAGTTGGTCAATAACTGTCTCAATCAAAGCCCGCTTACGAGCAAAAAGTTTATTTTGATAAACCATCAAATGATGCTTCATATTTCGACGAGGTTTAGCCATTAGGGTCACCTCATGTTCCTCTTGAAGATGCTGGGCTTAAAGATTGTGAGACATAGCCTTTATCGGCAAAGACTTTACCCCATAAGTCTTGCCATAACTTCACTACAGGTTGGCGGTCATCGGTATTTCCGGGCGTCACTTGGACGTTGAGTAATTCTCCTCGCTCATTGATGACCAGGTGTAGTTTGAAGCCGAAGAACCATCCCACCGAAGTCTTGCCTCTTGCCGCGCAACCTTCAAAAACACGGTGTTGAGAGATACGGCGATTATGGCAAACCTTGATGCTGGTGGCATCAATGAAGCTAATACCAGTGCATTGTCCGAAGCATCGTCGCAGATATGTACAGAGAACGTGAGTTCGGGATAAGGAATAAAGGTTCTAATCAAGTTTTAGAGAAGGTTTCTTGGGCTGATGACAATAGGCAATGAGACCGTAAAGTAGATTGACACAAAAGTTGGCAGGACTGCGGTGGCGGGAATGCTCAATCTGAGAAATATTCTTCAGTTGGTCAATGACTGTCTCAATTAAAGCTCGCTTACGAGCCAGCACTTTGTCACGCCAAAGCATCAGGTGATTCTTCATATTGCGACGAGGCTTAGCTAGAAGCCTCTCATCATATTCTTCTTGTAAATACTGTGCCAGAGGTTGAGAGACGTAACCTTTATCAGCAAAGACTTTTCCCGATAACTCTTTCAAAAGCTCCACTACCGGCTTTCTATCATTGGTGTTGCCAGACGTGATTTTTACATTGAGTAATTCGCCATGGTCATTGATAACCAGATGTAGTTTGAAACCAAAGAACCAACCCACAGATGTTTTACCTCGAGCGGCATGACCATCAAAAACGCGATGTTGAGAGATGCGGCGATTTTGACAAACTTTGATACTGGTGGCATCAATGAAGCTGATACCTGTGCATTGTGCTGTAGGTAGACACATAGAAGGTACTAACGTCGAAGGCATCCACTCCACAAAACGTTGGTCACTCACGGCTCTGGGAAAAGCTCCTCGCCAGTGATGACGCACATTGATGAGATAGAAATATTTGAAATTACGATAGTGAGATTGATCAAATGCAATCAATATCGTCATTATCTCGCTTAAACTCAAGCTTCTTGAGCGACGTCGCCGCCGTTGTTTCGAGGCCAGCAGCTGTTGTTGCCATTGAGGTTCGAAGACTTGGCAAACATCATCAACAGCACAAAACAAAGGCTCTAGACTGGTCATGGGAGAAAGTGGTGGATTGCTTATCAACTTCCACAATATGCACTTTCTCCTTTTCTTCTCTTATCCCGAACTCACGTTAACTTATGACATGAAAAGCATCTGGGTGATTCTCTAATAGCTGTTGATAGGGTTTCCAATCATCGGTGCAATATACAGTGACCTGCCACTGCGATAATCTATCTAACAAACGACCTAAAGTTTGACTATCACGATTTCCCAATTCCTAATCAATGAGTCGCCCAGTCTCACAGTCATATGCTTTCCAGATCCAAAGTTTTTTTCTTTTGGATAAAATACCATCACTCATCTAGCTCTACCACGACGGCAGCATCAGGAGTTGGCTTGTCATAATTAGCCTCACCGAAATCTCTCACTCAATTGAGTACTGATTGAGCTGATACTTTGCTACAGTATTACCTACTTGAAACTCTCAATAACTTCATTTCACTGCCATCGTTAACTTGAATTATGTCAAAGGTTAATCCAGAAAATTGAGTCAAGCGGTTAATTAATCTGTCTCCAAAGATGCTAGAAGGAGTCCGAAATCCGCCTAATTTCTCAGTTTGATTGGCGAGGCATAGTCCAGCTTGCGCCAGGATTTGTGCGGTGGAGCCATACCCAGGACCGCGATCGCCTGTCACTTTTATGGTGAGTGTTTTGCCAGATGCAGTTTCTCCCCAAAAGCGTAAATCATAACATCCATTTTCTTGGACTTCTTCGCTGGTGCCTTCGCCGGGAGCTGGAATAATTTTTTCGAGCAGGCTGGGGGCGATCACAGCCCCAATATTATGCTGAGATTTGGACTTTTTTGACAACCTCGGTTTCCCCTTGACCCACCATCAAAATCGGGAATTTATAGACGCGTAGGAGACGATAGGCGAGGTATAGACAAACCGTTCCCATGTAGCTCGTTAAGGCTGCCCATAATAAGTTTTCGCTCTGGAAATGGGTGGCGAGCAACACGAATGGACTAAAGCCAAACACAAACCCGAACAAGGCACTATTGCGGAGAGTGACACCGTCTTTAATGCCGCTAAAGTAGCTCTCCAACATAAAGGCGATCGCATTCAAGCCAAGTAAAGGGATAAGCCACATCGCCGAGCGTTGCATCATTTCGGTGACATCGGCATGGTTGGTCAAAATCTTGAAAATGGTTTGTGGGAAAAAGACGGTCACTAGTGCAAAACTGAGGGCGATCGCCAAGCCAGTAAAGAGTGCAACTTTTAGGACTGAGAGAATTTTCTGGGTTTGTTTTTGCCCTTTAAAATTACCGATGAGCGTCTGGGAAGTCATGCCGACCCCTTGTACCGTAAATTGGCTGAGGAGGGCAATCTGCAATAGCAAACCATTCTCTGCCAATAGCTCTGTACCGAAGGTGGCGCTGAGATTAGTGAAAATCGAATAGGCAGAAATCCAACTGAAATACCGCACAAGCATATTGCCCTTCAGCGAGAGAGTTTGGGATAAATCTGTTCCCTTCAACATTCGCGACCAAGCGTCTCGGAGAAATTGCCATTTCGCTGTGAAGGCGATCGCCACCAAACCGATAAACAACGCTAAATATTGACTGATGGCTGTGGCTAGACCTGCTCCGGTACTTTCCCAACCCCATTGCAAAATCATCAGGTAATCGAACAAAATATTGCTGCCATTGCCAATAAAAGAAATGAGCAACACAATCCAATTCATCTCGCGGCCGAGGAACCAGCCAATCACCACAAAATTGAGGAGGACAGCAGGCGCGCCCCAAATGCGGGCATTAAAGTAATCGAGTCCCGCCATCTCCATCTCCGAGGAGCCAGACAACAACGTAAATCCAAATTTATGGATCGGATATTGAAACAGCAACATCACGGCGGCGATCGCCAACGCCAGTAGACTACATCGCAACACGACTACTAAGATGTCTGTCTGGTCATTTTTGCCGACCGCATTGGCCGTCAAACTATTGGTGCTGTTTCGCAGAAATTTGAGAATACGGTAGAGATAGTCAAATAAAATGCCACCCAGAATCACCCCAGCCAGGTAATTAATATTTTCGAGGTGCCCTAGAAATGCCGAATCCACCAGACTCGCTAGGGGAATCATCATGTTCGAGAGGATGCCGACAAAGGCCAATCGGTAGAAGCGCGGTAGAAAACTACGGTCTGGGGCTGGGATCAAAAACGCCATAAATGGTTTGAAGAAAAACCTAGGTGAGGAAAACGTTAAGGATAGCTTAACAATTCTAAATTATCATTTGTCCTGTACTAGTAATGTTCTTATTGCGCAGATTAGAGTCATTATGAGTTCATCAAGTTGTCTTGTCTAAAAGCTCAAGTAGTTGCGCTTCGCTGAGTTCTTGTATGCTTAATTTTTTCGCTTTTTCTAGTTTGGAACCCGCATTTTCGCCAGCGAGAAGATAATCTGTTTTTTTGCTCACAGAATTTGTTACTTTCCCGCCAGCCGCTTTGATTTTCTCTGCCGCTTCCGACCGTTTTAGGGTTGGCAATGTCCCGGTAATCACAAAGGTTTTACCCGTAATATTGCTATTGGTTTGAGTGGGAGCAGCTTGATTTTGCTCGAAAGTTAAGCCTGCATTTTTGAGCGTTTCGATAAGTTGTTGATTGGCTTCAACTCGGAACCAATCCACCACAGACTGCGCAATCTCTTCGCCAATGCCATAAACGCCCTGCAATTTTGCAAAATTAGCCGTTTGGAGTTGTTCTAAAGTCGGAAAATTCTGCGTCAAAATCTCAGCATTCACTTTCCCCACAAATCGAATCCCCAACCCATAAATCACCCGTGCATAATCTTGGGATTTCGATTCGGCGATCGCCCCCACTAGTTTTTCAGCAGACCGTTGACCCATACGCGGCAATTCCATAATTTGCTTGATGGTGAGGCTATAGATATCGGCGATCGATTTTATGAGGCCATGCTCCAGCAAAAGAATGACATTTTTTTCGCCCAAACCCTGAATATCGAGAGCATTGCGAGATGCCCAGTGAACTAGAGAGCCGCGCAAAATCGCTGGACAAGAACTATTGACGCAACGCAACACTGCCTCATCCTGCGGACGAATTAAGGTAGAGCCACATTCCGGGCAAGTTTCTGGCATCTTGTAGGCAATAGTTTTCGTCGGACGTAACTCCGGCAACACCCGTAATACCTCCGGGATAATCTCCCCTGCCTTTCGAATTACCACCGTATCGCCCACCCGAATATCCAGCTCTTTGACGCGATCTTCATTGTGCAAAGTTGCTCGTTGCACAGTCGTTCCAGCGAGTTGTACAGGTTCCATCACTGCCATCGGTGTCACCGCGCCAGTCCGACCCACATTGACGATAATGTCTTTCACCACTGTTGGCGCTTCCTCTGCCGCATATTTGAGGGCGATCGCCCAACGTGGGAATTTCTGCGTGAAACCCAACTCCCTTTGCAAGGGAAAATCATTGAGTTTCACCACTGCACCATCAGTTAGATAGGGCAGCTTTTTTCGTTTCTCATCCCAAGTTTCGAAATAATTCTGAACAGCCTGTAAATCGGCACAAAGGTCACGATTTGGATTCACTCGGAAACCCATTTTTTGCAATAGCTCTAAGGCTTCCCATTGGGTTGTGGGTAACTCAAAATTATCGGCATTGGGAATGTGCAATGTGTAAGCAAAAAAGTCTAATTTTCGCTCAGCCACAATGCGGGAGTCTAACTGACGTAACGTTCCAGCGGCAGCATTTCGCGGATTAGCAAAGAGATTTTCGCCTGCTTTTTCCCGCTCAAGATTAATCTGATCGAAGGTATCCAGTGGTAAAAATGACTCCCCACGCACTTCCACAATCGGTGGTGGATTATCGAGATTTAGACGCAATGGAATAGTACGAATCGTCCGAATATTTTGCGTGATCTCTTCGCCCGTCACCCCATCACCACGGGTTGTCCCACGCACCAAAAGACCATTTTCATAAGTTAAGGCGATCGCCGAACCATCGATTTTTAGCTCACAAACATAACCTGAATGTGTTGGAATCTCACCCTCAAGTACCCGTTGCCATTTCTGCTCCCACTGCTGCAATTCCTCAAAATCAAAGGCATTGGCAAGACTGTAGAGCGGAATATTATGCTTAACACTCACAAATTGAGATGCTGGGCGATCGCCAACCCGTTGTGTGGGACTATCCGACGTAATGAGTAAGGGGTATTCCTTTTCTAGACCCTCCAACTCCCGATAAAGCTTGTCATAGACTGAGTCTTCCATAATCGGATTGTCCATGACGTAGTAAGCATAGGCTGCCTTTTGGAGTTGAGAGCGCAGTTGTAATAGGCGGCTTTGGATATCGTCGTTCATCGGTTTTGATAAGTGATGGTCAGTGGCAGATAAGCAAAACAATTCCCCCTGTCATAACAGCTTCAAGGCAGTGATGCAGGAGGAATCATCATGTATTAGATATTCGGGGATGAAATAAACTAGCGAGGAAATTTATTCAGCGTCAGTAGAAGGTGCAACTAATGTCTCTTCTGCTGCTTCAATCACTTCCAACTCAGTTTGGTCAAACACTGCCATTTCCTTAATCTGATCACGATATTTCGCGGGAGCAAGGGTCACTGCAGTCGTGAAGAGAGGTTTCGCTTGGGTATCTTTCCCCTGATTTTTGAGCACCATTGCCTTTGCTAGGACAGGACGAAAATCAGTTTTATTAATCGATGCCGCTTGGTCATAAATGGCGATCGCCTCAGTGTTGCGCTCTTGATCCACATAAACCTGACCGAGCATCAACTGAATCGACGTCACCTTTTCGGGATCAATTTCAATGGTCTGATCAGCCTTGGGCTTACCCATGTCCTTAAGAGTTTGTTGGAGGAGACCAATTGCGCCTTCTGGGCGGTTTTGCTCCAGCATCAAATCCACCATGCCCTGTAGCGCTTTGGTGTGGGTTGCATCAACAAATAAAATCTTTTTAAACTCTGCCGCTGCCCCTTCGTAATCCTTTGCTTTTTGCTTTACTTGACCGAGTAAAATCGCATAATCGTCGTTATTTTGGTTGAGCTGCGCCAATGTATCGAGGGGGGCCACTGCACCACTGATATTGCCTAACTGTAGCTGAGCATCAATTAGACCCCGCAAAGCCCTCTCATTCTTGGGTTCTTTCTGGAGCCACACTTCATAGCTCTGAGCCTCTTTCTCTAAAGTGGCGATCGCCGGATCTTCTACCGTTTCATTTAGCTGAGCCTCAGTCGCCGCCGCAATTCGCTTTTCCATCACCCATTGATCAAACTTCGGGAGGAAGAGCAAGATCCCTGCCATCAGGAAAAATAGACCTGAAACGCCGTAGACCCAAGGATGAGGACGGTAATACTTCTCGACGACTTTGCTTGTCATAGCTTGGCAATAATATAAAGAACAAAAGGGGCGTTGATAGCGAAAACTTAGCAGAAAATCGGATAACTTGGAAAAATTCTATCTAAATTTTGCTGATTTATCATCTCTGTCGCTGCATTGAGTACAATAGGCAAGCGCTGGAAGGTGCGAACCCCGGAATTCACTGAGTTTCAAAGGTTTGTCTCCTATCCTATCGCTTGTTAGGCGATCGCTCCCACCGCTGTCTATAGCCAAAAATTAGGCAGCCGTTTTTGTTGTTAGCCCCTACTTGTTGAGAAACTTTTGGATAAGCCCGTGTCTGAACCCACCCATCTACCCACATCGAGTAGTTCATCCTCGAAACCCGTACTCGCTTCAGATGAGCCGAAACAGCGTAATCATCCGATTCCTCCCGCCAGCCATCCTCGTCAATATCGGGCGATCGGTATTGTGCGCGGCAAATATACTCCCGATGAAGCCGATCAGCTAAGCAAAGGCAATATCACAACCACCGATGGCGATATCGAAGCCGTACTGCTTGGTCGAGTCATTAGCCTTGTCAAAAACCACATCGACCTTGAACAAGAGCATGTTTGGGTGGTTTATCCCCGCACTCGCCAAGATGATAATCATCTCCACCTCCAAATCCTTGGAGTATGGGAGCCAGAAAATCTTGATGAAGAAGTCGACCCTGCTACTGACGAGAATGTTCCCAGTAGCGAAGAAGTGGAAGATGGTTATTTCTCCATTCGTGGTCAGGTAATTTTCTATGATGCCGAATCAAAGAAAGTGATTGTCAAAATTCGCCAAGCTCCGAAAAAAGATGGTGAGCGACCCAAGTTCTTTAAAGTACAACTCTATGGTGCATTGCCAGAGCGTCCAGTGAATCATTTCTATGATCTCACCGCAAAGCTCATTGACAATGTCCTTAATATCCAAACCTGTGAAGATATCGGTTTGATTAGTCCCCGCCGTAAGAAATTCGGTGGTGGTGGCCGACGTTCCAATAGCAACAGTAAATTTAAAGGCAAGCCTCAGCTCTCTGGCGAGAAAAAAGGCTCTCCGGCGCGTGATCGCCCAGTGCCCCGTCCTAAGCCAAAAACTGAGAGCTAGATTTTAAAATCTATATTCCTCAGCACTTGCTAACAACTCAATACCTCCCAGCAACTATTCGTCGTTGGGAGATTTTTATTTTGTGGCTTTTTCAGGATTGCTCTGTAAGCTCCTTGGAGCATTCTTTAGATGGTTACTTAACTGATATGAAGTTGTGTCAACTGAGTAAGTGAGCAATATTTTTTTTTGCTGCTTGTATGACAGGGTGAGCACCTAAACTTTACGGTTTGCAAGTACAGTTACACATAACTTTAAGACTGACAGTTTCTACTACTACTTTAGTCATAATTGAATTGGGAGTCGTGGAATCATCTCTTTTTCTTTTGCCTAATCTTTGCAGGACTATTTCTCATGCTTAAAACACTTTCGACTAGAGTTTCTGCTGTGGCGATCGCCGCGACTACAGCATTAATTTCGACAGCTTCGGTTATTGCTCAACCGATGAACCCTTCGGTTGATGGCCGCTATGAAGACTTGGTGCAGACGATTTATTGCCCCCAGGCAGAGCCTGAATATGGCAGCTTTAATGAATATGGCTATTGGGAAGGCGGCGAGTATATTTGTAATGACCAGTATGCCGAGGCTGGCTATTGGGTTTATGACTCTCCCAACTGGTATATCTGGAACTATGACAACTATTTAGATGATGCAGCCTTTGATGACGCAACGACTGCTTATGGTTCTTACTCCGATCTTGCCCAAGTCCTAACATGTTATGAAGATGTTGATGCCTACGGTGATTACTATGATTATGGCTATTGGCAAGGAGGCAGTTGGTGTGGTGAATATGGTTCAGAAGGATACTGGGTTTATGTCTATCCCGATTGGTATATCTGGAATTATGAAAACTAAGCCATAACTTTTTAACTGCTTAGTTTTAGTGAGATAAACCAATAAAACTAGGCTAATGGGTTGACCAAAATTGCTTTTCTACTAGATAGAAAAGCAATTTTATTTTGTAGCGGAGAGGCGCTCTCCCCTCGCGCTTTAAATCCACTCTTCCTCAGGATCAACGCCTGCTAGGGCTGGTTCAGATATTTCTTCGGTAAGTGCATCATCAGTATCTGAGTCTGGCTCTGGGTTGTCAGTCTCTTCCTCGGTTGTTTCGGTTGAGATGACAGGAAGTGTAATCTCAGTTCCAACAGGCTCTTCATCTAGCCAATTGGTATCTTCTGTTGTATCGTCAATCTCTGGTGTTTGGTCTACTGGGGCGATCGCCTCATCTGTCACTTCAGACTCAACTTCAATCGCTGGCGCAACATCATCGACATCAGTTTCTGGTTCAATCTCAGCTTCTGGATCGGTTGTCGGCACTTCTACTTCTGGTACTGCTGCTTCAACAATTTCTACTGTTGGAGGCTCCTCTGCTACCACCTCTGCAATGATTGCCACTTCTGCTGGAGTTTCTTCGACCTCTGGAGTTGCTTCCACCTGCGGGGTTTCCTCTGGCAAAATTTCCTCAATAACAGGAGGTTCTTCAACAGGCTTTGCTTCCTTCGTGAACACCAGTACCTCATCAACACAGTCGGCAATGATGCGATCGCCATCCGTAAAATCAGCTTCCAAAATTTTTGTAGAAATCGGGTTTTCTAGTTCCCGCTGAATAGCACGCTTAAGTGGTCTTGCCCCAAACGTTGGCTCATAACCCGCTTCAACCACATGATCGAGAGCTGCATCCGTTAACGTGAGAGCAATCTTTTGATCAGCCAACAACTTTTCGATCCGCTTAATTTGCAGCTTTACAATCTCTTTCAGCTCATCCCGCATAAGCGTGTGGAAAATAATCAGCTCATCAATCCGATTTAAAAACTCAGGTCGGAATCGCTTACGTAATGAACCTGTAACCTTCTGCTGCATCTGGTCGTATTTCGTGTCATCTCCCGAAAGATTCAGGATAAACTCACTGCCGACATTACTGGTCATCACAATAATTGTGTTACGGAAATCTACCGTACGACCCTGCGAATCCGTAATCCGGCCATCATCGAGTACCTGCAACAAAATATTGAAAACATCCTTATGTGCTTTCTCTACCTCATCCAGCAACACAACGGAGTAGGGACGACGGCGCACCGCTTCCGATAATTGTCCCCCTTCCTCATAACCCACATATCCCGGAGGCGCACCGATTAAACGAGAAACGGCATGCTTCTCCATATACTCCGACATATCGATGCGCACCATTGCCTCTTCGCTGTCAAAGAGAAATGCTGCCAACGCCCGCGCAAGCTCTGTTTTACCGACACCAGTGGGGCCCATAAACATAAAAGAACCAATCGGACGACTGGGATCTTTCATCCCCGCCCGTGCCCGACGAATTGCTGCAGCTACAGCTTCAACTGCTTCCTGTTGACCGATAACACGCTTGTGGAGATGACCTTCTAGTTGAAGTAATTTTTGGCGTTCAGACTCCATCAATCGATTGACTGGAATGCCTGTCCACCGCGCTACGATCTCTGCGATATCGGATTCTGTCACTTGCTCTCGCAACATTGCATCGCCTGCAGCCTGAATCTCTAGTAACTTTTCCTCTTTGGCGGTCATCTCCTCCTGTAGACCCTCAAGACGACCATATTTGAGCTGAGCCGCCTTATTGAGATCGTAGGCTCGCTCTGCCTGTTCGATTTGGAGGCGGAGTTGTTCCTCTTCTTCCTTCAGTTCGTTAATTTCGTCAATCAGATTTTTCTCCGCAAGCCACTGGGAAGATAAGTCTTTTTGTTGGACTTCAAGCCCTTGAATTTCTTCGTCAATACGTTCCAGTCGTTCTTTGGAAGCTAAATATGCGGGTGAATTTGCCCCTAACTGCTCTTCGCCTTTAAGAGATAGTTGCTCCATCTGCAATTGCATTAGGCGACGATCAATAATTTCCAGCTCAACGGGCTTGGAGGTAATCTCCATTTTTAGTTTGGCGGCAGCTTCATCGACCAAATCGATAGCCTTATCGGGTAAAAAACGGTCGGTGATGTAACGATTGGATAGAGTTGCTGCCGCAACGAGGGCAGAATCTGTAATATTAACGCCATGGTGGCGCTCGTAACGCTCTTTTAAACCCCGCAAAATCGAAATCGTATCTTCGGCGGTGGGTTGTTTAACGAGGACTTGTTGGAATCGTCGTTCTAGGGCAGGGTCTTTTTCGATATTTTTACGAAATTCGTCTAGGGTTGTTGCACCGATACACCGCAACTCGCCCCGCGCTAACATGGGCTTGAGTAGGTTTCCCGCATCCATTGTGCCGTTGCCACCGCCTGCACCGACAACAGTATGAACTTCGTCAATAAAGAGAATAATTTGGCCGTCGGAATGGGTGACTTCCTTAAGAACAGAACGTAAACGAGCTTCAAATTCGCCGCGATATTTTGCGCCTGCTATTAACGACCCCATATCAAGGGACATCAGCTGACGGTCTTTCAGAGACTCTGGGACATCACCATTTACGATCCGCTGAGCTAAGCCTTCGGCGATCGCCGTCTTACCGACACCCGGTTCACCAATTAAAACTGGATTATTTTTGGAGCGACGGGAGAGAACTTGGATAACTCGGCGGATTTCATCATCTCGCCCAATTACCGGATCGAGCTTGCCATCCTTTGCTTGTTCAGTGAGATCTCTGCCGTACTTATTGAGGGCACCTCGTCGTCCTTCTGCTTGATTGCCGCCTTCTGCCGTTGCCTCTTCCCCCTCTTCTTCGGGTGTTTCTTGGGGAGTGCGTGCTTCTTTTAATTTGACTTCAACATCCTGAGGGTCGAGGTTGAAGCTTCGTAGAAAGCGCCGCCCAAAGCGATCATCTTCCGCAAAACCCACCAGTAAATGTTCAATGCCGATGAGCGTATCCTGCCAGCTATTACGGCAAGCTTCAGCACGATCGAGTAATGTATCGAGCTGTTGACCCAAATAAAGCTGATCACCCCGGAGGAGTTTGGGCTGTTGTTTTGTAAAACGCTCTACTTGCTGCTGTAGACGTGCAGGATCAATTGTTGCTTTTTGCAGTAAACCTGCTGCTGACCCATCTTCCTGTTCTAGGAGTGAATTCAGTAAATGTTCCACTTCTAGATTTTGATTTCTGTAGCGTCGGGCGACCTCTTGTGACTTGACGATCGCATCCCAAGCTTGTTCGGTAAATTTACTGGGGTCAGTGGGCTGCATCAGGTGCTAAGACTTTAAAGTGGATACATATTTTTTATCAGCACAGTATAACAAGTCCTTGGTGCTCATCAGGAGGGCGATCGCCGCCCCATCCGAAAATATTGTCGCTAAACTAGGAGCAGATAGCTGAGTAATTTCGCTTATCTTGAAGTGCCTATGCCATCCACATATTGTTTATTCACCTGTTTTGGAGTGTAAGGATAAAGAGAATGAAAAAATTGGGAACTCACCTTGTGGTGGACTGTTGGGGCTCTCCTGCTGATCTATTAAATGATCCTGAAGGTATCCGTCAAGCAATGATTGCGGCGATCGCCGCGGGAGAAGCGACCCTTATTGACCTGTGTGTGCATCAGTTTAGTCCCCATGGTGTGACGGCTACTGCAACGTTAGCTGAATCTCATATTGCCATTCACACTTGGCCAGAATACGGTTATTTTGCTGCTGACTTATTTTTCTGCGGTAGCGGGAAACCCCTTGAGGCCATGGATTTTCTCCGTACAGCTCTGCAAGCAACAGATTATAAAATGACAGAATTAGAGCGTGGTTTTCCCACAGCTCATCTCGCGAATCCGACGCCAGCAATCATCGCCAAAGCGTGCTAGAGATGGCTCATCTGAAACATCAATAAACTCTGATAGAAGCAACTGCTCACCCATGATTTGGCCTAAAGATTATGGGTGCGTAGTTTGTTAAAATCGTATTAATACGTTCCCCTGCACCTAATGGAAAATAACTCCATCGACACACAATCACAAACCGAGAAGACAGAAGTGTCGATTCAACTTGACCCTGCTGTTTTAGAACAAATCAAGCATTTAACAAACGATCCCAGCAAAGTGATTGAAACCGCTGTGAAACAGTGGTTACGGGGTGAGCGGACTCGTGATGATGAATTAACCCGTCGTTTACGCCGCAATCCTCCCGTTCCGCCAAAAGGTGAATGGAATGACTAGGCTCAGTTGATAAATATAATCTGACTACATCAAATTCGAGTTGTGTATTCTCTAAAACTTTTCAAGCAGAGAATACTGCAACTGAAGCTTCAGGGAAAATTTCAAGCGTCTTTATTCACATCTACGGACTACATCCTTTTATTTCAGTAGTCTCTACTAATTGTTAACGGACTGTAGTTGTCTACTAAATCCAGGCTTATAGTAATGGCTGAAACATTAGAGCCATTTTAGGTATATTGACATTCTCGATTTTTATCGCCTGTCAACTGCCTGAAACTAACCCGCAATTTAGTGCATATAACTTCAGTCTCAGACTCCGTAATCTCCCTGTCGCTCCTTTAGGTACAAGAAATTATGAAGGTTACCCCGACCCTGATTTCTCGCAATGAACTGCATTTGCAATATTGGCAAGCTTTAGGTGCGGAGCTGATTTGGTTGCAGGATATTGATGGTCTTTGTACGGGGTTTTATTGGCGAGATGCTGGTGAGTTTGGGTTAGAGCCACAGAGTTTGATTGGTTCCCCTATGGTGGATTGGTTGCAGACAACTCAACCGGAAAAGCTACAGCAGGTCGTGGTTCGAGTGTTTGAAAGGCATTTACCAGAGCAGGTGACCTGTTTATTTGAGGTGGGTGATCGCCCATTACCTTTAGAAATTAATCTCACCCCAATTTTGCAATCCGATGGTGCCGTCCAGCAGATTATTGCGATCGCCCATCAGCTAACTGGCAGCGACAGTGCTCTCACTCAACAGCCGAGTCTGCCCCGACAGCCTGACCCTTACCAAAAGGTATTAACGAAAGTTGCCCGTAAAATTCGCAGTACCCTCGATTTGGTTGCCATTCGCCAAGAAGCGGTGATGGGGTTGGGCGAAGCATTGGAAGTGAGCCGTTGTCTCTTGTTGTCCTATGACGAGAGTCTCCATGCGTTTCAAGTCATGGCTGAATATCGCAATACGAATGCGCCTTCCGTACTTGGCGTGCAGTGGCGATCGCCGGAAAGCCCTCTCCTAGAAAATGCAGTGCAGACTCGTGACGTGATTGAAGTGGATTATCTGACAGCTGCTCTGAACGACAGCCAATCTGCATTTGTGGTGCCGACCCTTTATCAGAATAAAGTTAACGGTTTTATCTGTCTCCAGCAATGTGATAATCCCCGACTCTGGAGTGAGGGGGAAAAAGAACTGACCCAAGAATTGGCAGAACAACTCGGTACGGCGATCGCCCATGCGACTCTCTACCATGAACTCGAACAGGCTAACCAGGCCGCCACTGAAGCATCCCGCCTGAAAAGTGATTTCCTGGCTAGTACAACCCATGAACTGCGTACGCCTCTGAATGGTATTATCGGCTTCCTAAAACTGATTTTGGACGATATGGCTGATGACCGAGAAGAGGAATTAGAATTTGTTGATGAAGCCCATAAGAGTGCCATTCACCTCCTCAATCTGATCAATGACATTCTCGATATCGCCAAAATTGAATCCGGCAAAATTGATGTTGATTTAGATGCCATTAGTCTTTCTGAACTGCTTGAAAATATTGATAATTTTGCCCGCCCCCAAACCCAAACCAAAGGTCTGGACTGGGAAATTATTGTGCCGGATACCTACGACGATATTCTTCTCTATTCCAACTACCAGCGGACCTTCCAGATTTTGCTCAATCTTGTCAGTAATGCCCTCAAATTCACCCATGAAGGTGGCATTACTGTGAGTGTGGAACTGGTCTTTAAAGATGTGTCACAACATGGCCAAACCTTCCCTGGCATGGTCAAAATCAAAGTGGAAGATACGGGGATTGGTGTTGCACTAGATATGCAAGAAAAACTATTTAAAAGTTTTTCGCAGGTCACTGGAGGACACACCCGAAAATATGGTGGTACAGGTTTAGGACTTGCAATTTCCAAAAAACTTGTGGAGGCAATTGGCGGCAAAATTTCGTTCTACAGCATGGGTGAAAACCTCGGTTCCACTGTGACATTCTCTATGCCTCTTAATCAAAAACCCTTGCTAAAACATGACCCAACCGACGATCCCCAGGTGATTTCCTAGGCCACATCAGATCCGCCAAACCGTTACAATAAAGGCAGATTATGAAAGAAACATTACATTTGGTAGATCTGAAGATTAGTGGATATAGCTTGGCAATTTGATTCGATTGAAGCGGCGCTAGATGATATTAAAGCGGGTCGCGCAGTCGTCGTTGTAGATGATGAAAACCGTGAAAATGAGGGGGATTTGATCTGTGCAGCTCAGTTTGCGACCCCTGACATGATTAATTTTATGGCGGTGGAAGCAAGGGGTTTGATCTGTTTAGCGATGACAGGCGATCGCCTCGATGCCCTAGATTTACCGCTAATGGTTAGCAAGAACACAGATAGTAACCAAACTGCATTTACAGTCAGTGTTGATGCCCATCCACGTCTCGGCGTAACGACAGGTATTTCCGCCGATGATCGCGCCCGCACGATCCAAGTCGCCATTAATCCAGATTCCCATCCCGAAGATCTCAACCGTCCTGGTCATATTTTTCCGCTCCGGGCAAGAAAAGGCGGAGTTCTTAAGCGTGCTGGTCATACAGAAGCTGCCGTAGATTTGTCACGTTTGTCTGGGTTATATCCCTCTGGCGTCATCTGCGAAATCCAAAATGATGATGGCTCGATGGCACGTTTGCCAGAGCTGATTTCCTATGCTCAAAAGTTTGAGCTGAAAATTATTAGCATTGCTGATCTAATTTCCTATCGTCTGAAAAATGATCGTTTTGTACAGCGCGAAACCATTACAAAGTTGCCAACAGAATTTGGTCAATTTAATATTTACGCTTATCGCAACGCCCTAGATGAAACTGAACATGTTGCGATCGTAAAAGGCGACCCCAAGGATTTCGCAGATAAGCCTGTGATGGTACGAGTGCATTCAGAATGTTTAACAGGGGATGCCCTTGGTTCCTTGCGCTGCGACTGTCGGATGCAACTGATTGCTGCTCTCAAAATGATTGAAAATGCAGGTCAGGGAATTGTTGTTTATCTCCGTCAAGAAGGTCGTGGAATTGGTTTGGTAAATAAGCTTAAAGCCTATTCATTGCAAGATTTAGGATTGGATACTGTCGAAGCAAACGAACGTCTCGGGTTCCCGGCAGATTTGCGGGACTACGGTATGGGTGCACAGATGCTCAATGACCTCGGTGTCCATGCGATTCGTTTAATCACCAACAATCCTCGTAAAATTGCTGGTCTGAAAGGCTATGGCTTAGAAGTTGTTGACCGTGTTCCTCTGTTAATCGAGAGTAATGATTTCAATAATCGTTATCTCACCACGAAAGCACAAAAGTTGGGACATATGCTCCTGCAAACGCACCTCGCGACGATCGCCCTCCGTTGGCAAGGACAGGAAGATATTGAGCAGCGGTATGATTACCTTGAAAAATTGCGAGTAATGGCCCAAACGGAACATTTGCTGGTGCGCGAAGAAGCACGTCCAGTGGCCAATGCTGTATTTTCTGGGTCGCCCTTAATTGTTCACTTTGGTTTTGATCAGCCTAAACTCGCTGCTGCTGATTGGTATACCGAGACAAATCATCCTTATTTGCAGGCGATCGCCAATATTCTCGAAAACCTAACTGAATGGTCAGATCTCACCCAATTGGAGCTGATGATGGCAACCGGTGGCGAAGATCCAATGGCCGGATTACAAATTAAATTGGATCGTGAATTTTTAGCTTGGGAGAAACTGCCGCAATTCATTGGGAGTAAGACCTTAAACCCTCAGGCCATCTACCATTTCCAACGGGATATGTAAGCCTATTACATCAATGTTGGGCTTGTCGCCAAAAAATTTCCGTTTAAGATAGAGGCTCATTAGTGAGCGAATAACTTAATACTCTTTTTTGCAGCGGCTACAATAAAATAAGTACTGTTGATCTAAAATCAATACTCTACTCTATTCACGAATCGACATTAACCGAGGTAGCGAATGTCAGCCATTTCCACAAATCCTGATAAGGAAAAAGCCTTAAACCTTGTCCTAAATCAAATTGAGCGCAATTTTGGTAAAGGGGCGATTATGCGTCTCGGTGATGCAGCGCGGATGCGCGTGGAAACCATTCCCAGTGGCGCTCTGACCCTTGACCTGGCGATGGGCGGTGGCTTTCCAAAAGGCAGAATTGTTGAAATTTATGGCCCTGAAAGTTCTGGTAAAACTACGGTTGCGCTCCATGCGATCGCCGAAGTGCAGAAAGCAGGCGGCGTGGCAGCCTTTGTCGATGCAGAGCATGCCCTTGACCCAACCTATTCTGCGGCTCTTGGCGTTGATATCGGGAATTTATTGGTGGCACAGCCCGATAATGGTGAATCTGCGCTAGAAATCACGGATCAGTTGGTACGCTCTGCCGCCGTTGATTTGATTGTGATTGACTCTGTTGCCGCTCTCGTTCCTCGCGCTGAAATTGAAGGGGAAATGGGGGATATTCAGGTTGGTTTACAAGCTCGTTTGATGAGTAAAGCTCTCCGGAAAATCGCTGGTAATATGGGTCGCTCCGGCTGTACTGTGATTTTCCTGAACCAGCTCCGTCAGAAAATTGGCATTAGCTATGGTAGCCCAGAGGTCACAACTGGTGGTACTGCCTTGAAGTTTTATGCGTCGGTACGTCTTGATATTCGCCGTATTCAAACCCTCAAAAAAGGTGCTCAGGGAGAATTTGGAATTCGAGCAAAAGTAAAAGTTGCAAAGAATAAGGTCGCCCCCCCATTTCGGATCGCCGAATTTGACATTATCTTCGGTAAGGGAATTTCAGGTGTGGGTTGTATGCTTGACCTCGCTGAACAGACTGGTATCGTCAATCGCAAGGGAGCATGGTATAGCTACGAAGGCGAAAATATTGCCCAAGGTCGCGACAATGCGGTGAAATATTTTGAGGAAAATCCTGAAATTGCCAACGTCGTTCATAAGAAAGTCCGAGAAAATCTGGATTTGAGTGCGATGGGTTTTGCTGAAGATACTGGCGAGAAAGACGTTGATGCAACTAAAGCTGAGGCAAATGATAATAATGTCAAGGCATCTGGCTTTGGTAAAGATTCTAAAAAGAAAAAATAATCAGTAGGGGTTGACCCTGGTCAACCTCTACCGGGATTCATCGAAAGCACAATCAAACATCAGAAAAAAGGGAAGTTGATTTAATTATCAGCTTCCTTTTTTGTACGGAAAACAGGTCTTGAAAGCTGCATGTTAGAATCGGACGCACAATTACTGTAAAAAAACGTAACGTTACTATCTTATGAGTCGTCGTTTCTCCCGTTGGATATTTGGTTTCGGTTTGGCGATCGCCGCTCAGTTGGTTATACCGACGGCATTGCGGGCAAATCCAGAATTAGACGCTTTGTTACAGCAGGGAAATGAAGCTGTTCAAAATCAAAATTTTGCGATGGCGATCGAACGGTATGCAGATGCGGCGCAGTTAGAGACTGATAATGCCCGCATCTATTCAGGCTTAGGTTATGCTCATGCCCAGCTGGGGAATTTTCAAGAGGCGGCGATCGCCTACCAGCGGGCAGTGCAATTAGAAAATGATAACCCTCAGTTCTATCAAGCTCTGGGATTTAGTTTGGGCAATAGCGGCGACTACACCAATGCGATTAATGCCTATAGCCGTGCCGTTGAGCTGAAGCCAGATAATGTTGATTTCAATCTTGGTTTAGCGACTGTCTTCTTCCGGAGTGGCCGTTACGAACAAGCGTTGAGTGCTTACCAAAGAGTTTTACAGCTTAACCCTAATAACACCGATGCAACTCGCAATAGCATTGCCAGTTTACTGCAGTTACGTCGCAATCAAGACGCAGTAGCTCTCCTTGATAATGCGTTCCGCAAGCTTCCAACTGATGGTGATTTACGGGTACAAGCTGCGGTAACTTGGTTTGGTCTTGGTGATAAAGATAAGGCGATCGCCTTTCTCGATGAAGCGCGCCGTTTGTCCCCGAGAGACTTTAAAGTACAGCTGAAAGTCGCCAGAATTTATGAAAATCAGCAAATTTATGTCGAGGCGATCCATGCTTTTCAGCGTGCAACGGAGCTGAATCCACAATCGACAGAAGCTTTAGAAGGACTTGGTTCTGCTGCGTTTAAAGATAACGATTATTTGATTGCGATTATTGCCTATCGACAATTAAGTGAACTGACGCCGAATGACCCGAATGCTTATGAAAAACTTGGCTTATCCTTCCAAGGTCGTAACCGTTCTGCGGAAGCGATTGAGGCGCTAGAAACAGCGAAAAATCTCTATCGTCTGCAAAATAATAAGCAGGGTGAACGCAAAATTGATGCTCTGATCGCGGCGATCACCGATAGCTAAACAACTTTCATCTCACTCGACAAAATGCAATATCGACGGTTTGGGAAAACGAATTTAGACTTATCTGTGTTTTCCCTCGGAACAATGCGGGCGTTAGCAGATCAGGCAACGATGTCTGCAACGGTGCAACGTGCCCTTGAAGTTGGCATTAATCATTTTGAAACGGCACCCAGCTACGGTAATAGTGAAAAATTTCTGGGGCGATCGCTCTCTGAATTGGGTGTGTTGCGCGAGGAGATTTATCTCACAACCAAGGTGTTACCAAAGGGAGATGTTGCTGATGTAGCCACGCAGATTAATCAGTCATTGCAATTGCTCCAGACCGATTATTTGGATGCCGTGGCGGTGCATGGGATTAATCTTGAACAACATTTGCAATGGGTGTTAGGGGATGGTTTCGATGCTTTAAAGGCGTTGCAGACAGCAGGAAAAATTCGTCATCTCGGTTTCTCAACCCATGGCCGTTTAGAACTAATTTTGCAAGCGATTAAGACTGAGCTGTTCGAGTTTATCAATCTTCATTACTACTATTTTTTTCAGCGAAATGCAGAGGCGATCGCCGCAGCTGCGGAGCAGGATATGGGAATTTTTATTATTTCGCCAGCGGATAAAGGCGGACAACTATATCGACCACCTGAAACCCTGAAAAATTTGTGCGAACCATTTGACCCTTTAAAGCTGGGCTATCGTTTTTTGCTGGCAGATCCCCGCATTACGACTCTCAGTTTTGGGGCTACACAACCAGAAGAGTTGAATAGTTTAGGGGGGATCGCCGATCAGACTTATCCTTTAACGAACGAAGAAAAAGCGAGTTTTGCACGATTAGAACAGCACAAAAAACAGACCCTCCAAGCTGACTATTGTGCTCAGTGCTATAAATGTTTGCCTTGTCCTGAAGCGATTAATATCCCTGAAATTTTGCGGCTGAGAAATGTGGTGATCGCCTATGACATGAAAGATTATGGCGAATATCGTTATCAAATGCTCGAAAATGCGGGGCATTGGTTTCCCGGTAAAAAAGGCAATGCTTGTACTGAATGTGGCGATTGTTTGCCTCGTTGCCCTGAAAATTTGGCGATCCCCACCCTACTCAAAGATGCCCACCAACGACTGAATGGCAAACCCCGCCGCCGTCTCTGGGAATAAAGGTCTTTAGGATATAGGATAGTCAACAGTTTTTAATGGGTTATCTTTGCTGATTTATGTGTCGCTTACTTGCTTATCTCGGTGAACCAACCCAGGGCGATCGCCTATTATTGGAGCCTGTTCATTCCCTAGAAGTGCAGAGTTATCAGCCTAAAGAAATGACCGCTGGTTTACTGAATGCAGATGGTTTTGGCCTCGGCTGGTACCATCCCACAAAAGATGATTTACCCTACACTTACAAAAGCTTATTACCGATTTGGAGTGATATTAATCTGCCTCAAATCAGTCGCTATTTAGAGTCGAATTGTGTCCTGGCTTATGTTCGTAGTGCGACTCCCGGTTTGCCCGTTGATTTAAGTAATTGCCAGCCGTTTGTTGCCGATAATTTGATGTTTATTCATAACGGCTATATTAATAATTTCCGCAAAACACTTTATCGTCCAATTCGTTCACAATTAAACGATGATTTATATCAAAATATTCAAGGAACAACTGATTCTGAACATCTCTTTGCGTTGATTTTAAATCACTATAAAGATTGTCTCAAGATAGCAATTCTTAAGGCTCTAGAAGAACTCACAAACTGGGCAAATACCTATCAAACTCACTTCTCTGCCAACATTGTTTTAAGCGATGGCAAACAGCTTTTTGCAACCCGATATTCTCATAATGCCGCTGTCCCGACACTATATTTCTGCGAAGAACCAGAAGGCATAATCCTTGCCTCAGAGCCGCTAAACGATAAAGCTTGGCAGTCTTTTCCCGAACAAAGTTTAATTATCATCAATGAAAACCGTGACCGATATATTGAGGCGATCACCCACTAATGTCCGACCTGAGAACCGAGCTAAAACAAGCCTTTGAGCAATCTCGCCAACTTACCCTAGAGTTATTCCAAGACATCGATCCCCAAACTTTTTGTCAGCAAGCTCATCCCACTTTTAGCCCTATTGGCTGGCACCTGGGACATATCGCCTTTACCGAAGCCCTTTGGATTTTGGAGCATCTTGCTGGACAATCACCAATTTTTACAGAATATCGTCAACTCTTTGCTGCTGATGGCTTACCAAAGGAAAAACGCCAAGAATTGCCAGATTTCAAGGTTATTCAGGACTACCTAGTTGTTATTCGAGAAAAAGTTTTTGAGTATTTGGCGATCGCCCCTCTAGAGAAACAAGAGAGACTGTGGCGATGGCTACTGCAACATGAAACCCAACATAATGAAACTATCGCCTTTGTGCTGGCTCTTCATAAGCTTAATGCTGCTCAACCAGTGTTTGCTGCAATTCAAGCTGATACACCACAGAGTTTTCAACCCAGTATGGTGGAAATTCCAGCCGGCAAATTTCGATGCGGATCAGATGATATTGTGGCGCAGGATAATGAGCGATCGCCCCATTGGATAGATCTCGAAACCTATCAAATTGATCGCTATCCTGTGACTTGCGGTGAATTTCAAACCTTTATTAATTCTGGTGGCTACCAAACAAAAAAATATTGGACGGCAGAAGGCTGGCAATGGCAAACCCAAGCCCAAGTGACCAAGCCACTCTACTGGTTGAATGCTGAAAAATATCGAGACTATCCTGTTTGTGGCGTGAACTATTACGAAGCTCAAGCCTATGCCAACTTTGTTGGTAAACGTTTACCTACCGAATATGAATGGGAAAAAGCTGCCGCGTGGCAACCTCACACCCAACAGACTCAACTCTATCCATGGGGCAATGATTGGCAAGCTGACTGTTGCAACCATAGCCTCAAGCAACGGGGTATTGTCTCTGTAAATTACTATTCAAAAAATCAAAGCTTTTATGGGTGTGATGACTGCATTGGAAACGTGTGGGAATGGACAGCCTCAGTTTTTCAACCCTATCCTGAATTTGTGGTTTATCCCTATAAAGGGTATTCCGCCAACTATTTTGATAATGAACACTTTGTGCTGCGAGGTGGCAGCTGGGTAACCCGACGATGGGGAATCCGCAATACCTTTCGCAATTGGTATCACCCTTGGACGAGAGAAATCTTTGCTGGTTTCCGTTGTGTGTGCTAACTGAGTTGAGTAAGGTTGCAACTCTATATCAGTGATAGTCGGCTTTAAATCTTATCCCGACGGCCACAGCCACGAATATTGATGCAAGTATCACCCTCTTTGGTCGATAGGCTTGCTTCTATTTGTTCTCCTATGCCCATGCTATTCGCCCTCGCAATTCCGGGCGCAACACATAAACCGAATAACAAACTGCTAATAAGAAGAAAATATTTCACCGTAACCTCTCAAGAGTGACTAAATATGGCGATAAATTGACCCTGGTTAAGTTGATACTTTTTTGACTGATGCTAGGTATTGACATTGTTCTACATGCCATAAAGCTCTAGCTAAAGGAATGACGTTCTAAAACACTAGAAGTTGCACTAGGTTCAATTCTGCCGCTACCTCTTTCTGCAATTTCTACTGAGTTTGAGTCGCTTAGAAAAAGATTGCTCTCGATAGATTTAGAGTCAGAAACTTGTGCTGATTCTCCGAATAAACTTAGGGTAGAAAAAAGACTGATTGAAAAGAGCATTACCATTGTATTTTTCGTAGTCATAGCAGATTGCCCTAATGGACTTTAAACGGTACAGTTCTTTTTACTGAAAGGAGGGTGTATCTCCGGAATTTCTAGAATCTTTTTCTTGAAGGAATTTTGTGATCGCCAAATCTCGACGACTCCCTGAAAAGTTGCCTACAATAGAGGGAGAGACCTGAGATAATTTGCAATTTAGTTAGGGTTCGTTGCTTCTAAAGCTGTATCATTCATGCAGTGACAAGGTTGTCGCACACCTTGTACACAAGAGACTCCGGTATGATGCAATAGCTTGCATTACTTTTCTTTCCTGCTCAGCCACATTTATTTTTTAACTGTTGATCTATCGACATGGTGATGAAGACTGAATTGGATTTACTTAAAGATTTAAATCCGAGTGCCCTCGATGAAATTTTGTTGTATTTAGCGTTTTGTGTGTTGCGAGGGACAGGATATCGCCACGGAGCCTTCCTCGATGCAGCAGCGACAGCGGCAAAATGTGCTGTCTATACGACTTATCAGGAGCAAGATGGCAATCTTCGGATGACAGGCCATCTGCACCATATTGAGCCAAAGCGAGTCAAGGTTATCGTTCGAGAAATTGAGTCTGCCCTGCGAGAAGGTCAGCTACTCAAAATGTTGGGGTCACAGGAACCGTCATATTTAATTGAGTTACCTTATGTTTGGTTGGAGCATTATCCATTGAAGGCTGGGAAATCCCCCATGTCTGGTAATCAGCTGTCTCCTGAACATCGTGACTATTTTGAGCAGCGCCTCCCTCAGGATTTGCCTCAAGCTCAGGTTATTAGTTCGTTGCAATTTTCGGATTTGATCGAGTTTTTGCACCAACGGTCTCAAGAGAAATTTCCTAGCGATCGCCGGATGCCTTTGAGTGAGGCTTTGGCTGAACATATTAAACGCCGCCTACTCCATGCTGAGACGGTAATGCGTCTCGATAATCCTTGGGGCATGCCCTATTACGTTCTGCTGCGTACGACCTATGAGCCAGAGGGTGAAGCGGAGCGTCTATATACAATGGTGGAAGATACGGCGCGGTATTTCCGATTGATGCGGGAGTGGTCGGAAAAGAAACCGAACGTGATGCGTATTTTCGAGTCGTTGGATATTCCTGACGAAGATCTCCCAGCTGCGCAAGCAGAACTGGATGAGATGATGCGAGCTTGGGCGGATAAATATCATAAGCGCGGTGAACAAACGATGGCCGTACAGATGGTATTCGGTCAAAAGGATGGTTAGCGAAATTTCGTCAGTTTAATTGAGATTGTTGAGTCTCCGCGAATCATCTCGATTTGTTAGTGTTTTTCATGGTTTGAATTTTCCTCACCTAAAATACATTGAGGATGCATTGAATTTTTGGAAGAAATCGCTATGTCTCAGAACTCTCAAGCTGTCTCAAAAGAGTTTCCCTTTCAGGCAGATGCTAATACATTTAGTATTGCAAACGCTTATTCTCTAGCCCAAGTTTCGAGTCTTGCATACAAACATTTTGAAGATAATGATCAAGGCAACAAAGATAGAACTTTTTTTATTGAACAAGTAAAAGCTTGGGGCTTTTCAGAATATTATTTTTATGATTGTCACAATATTGATGATGATGCCCAAGGTCTAATTTTGGCTGATGACGAGAAGATTATCATTGCATTTCGTGGTACTGAGGTCTCGGCAATGCAGGATGTCCTCACTGATTTAGATTTAAAGCAGGTGCGTCAATTTGGTGGTCGGGTTCATCGTGGTTTCTGTACAACTTTTCGCTCATTGTGGAGTTCTGAGTTGCGGATCTGGGAAGGAGCTGAAGAACTAGTTCATAAGCCTGGCATGAAAGGAACCCTAGAGAAGTTGCTCAACCTCAAGAAACGTCCGTTATTTGTGACTGGTCATAGTCTTGGGGCTGCCATGGCGGTGCTTTGTTCTGTGGCTTGCGGGGAAGATTTACAGGTATTCCAACCGATGATTAGTCTTTATGATTATGGTCAACCTCGAGTCGGAGATGAATCATTTAATGAAACCTTGCATAAGTACGTCAAATTAATATTCCGTGTGGTGAACAATAACGATATCGTGGCCAGAATTCCCGTTGATATCAGTCAAAATTCGTCGGTGATTGATTATAAGCACACTGGCAAATTAATTTATTTGGACACTGATCAAAAAGTCCATCTTGAAGATCTGGGTTGGTGGCAACAGAAGAAGGATATGCTCAAAGGTAGATTAGAAGATCTCGGTAATTTGGGTACTGATGGTATCAAAGATCATAATCTTGGGGATTATATTTCTATTCTGAAAGGTGCGTTTGATAATCCACAAAATATTGTTTAGTTATTGGTTTAGTAAATGGAAAATGTTTGAGGCGATCGCCACACCTCAAAATTTAAGTTGAGAAATAAAAAAGACCCTTCATATATGGAGGGTCTTTTCGTATCACCAATTCATCATTTGAGTGATTGGATGATCCCCAATTATGTTTATTGAGGCGATCGCCACTCATTTTGTTCCTAGAGCTTATTAGTCTTCATCGTCAGGAACGGTTGAAGCGACATAAAGTTCTTTGAGCTGTTTGTCGTCGACGCTGGCAGGTGCTTCAGTCAGTAGACAACTAGCTTGCTGGGTTTTGGGGAAGGCAATTACATCTCGGATTGACTCTTCCTGAGCCATCAACATCACAAGGCGATCTAAACCGTAAGCGATACCACCATGAGGTGGAGTGCCATATTCAAATGCTTCAAGCAAGAAGCCAAATTTTTCCTTTGCTTCTTCATCCGAAAGACCGATGGTTGCAAAGACTTTTTCTTGGACATCTCTCTGATAAATCCGGAGACTACCGCCACCTACTTCAATGCCATTGAGCACAATGTCATAAGCTAAGGCGCGGGCAGTGGACAAGTCGTCTAGATCTTCAGGATTGGGTGCAGTGAACGGGTGGTGCAATGCTTCGAGGCGTTTCTCGTCAGCATTGTATTCAAACATTGGGAATTCGGTTACCCAAACAAAATTGAGCTGATCTTGATCAATCAATCCCATTTCTGCACCTACAAGTTGACGAACACGATCCAGAGATTTGTTTACGGTATCGGTGTCACCTGCACCAAAGAGTAATAATGTGCCGGGTTCTGCACCTGTGCGTTTGAGCAGTTCTGTTTTCTGTTCATCGCTGAGGTTGTCTTTGATTGCGCCGATGGTATCAATCTCGCCATCTTCACGAACCCGGATAAATGCAAGACCCTTTGCACCCATTTCGCAAGCTGCATTGAAGAGGTCACCTTTGGGTTTAATGCGCACATTGGAAATTGCATCGTTACCACCGGGAATTGGGAGAACTTTTACTTGGCCACCATTTTTCACTGCGCCGGAAAATACTTTAAAACCCATATCCTTGACGATGTCGGATACGTTTACAAGTTCTAATCCAAAACGGGTATCGGGGCGATCACAGCCATATTTTTCCATCGACTCAGCGTAAGTAATCTGAGGGAAGGGACGAGGAAGATCGATGCCTTTTGCGGCTTTAAAAATGGCACAGATGAGACGCTCATTGAGATCGAGAATTTCGTCGAGGGACATGAAGCTCATCTCCATATCCAACTGCGTAAATTCCGGTTGGCGATCTGCTCGTAAGTCCTCATCACGGAAACAACGAGCAATCTGGTAGTAGCGATCGCACCCAGAGACCATGAGTAACTGCTTAAAGAGTTGAGGAGATTGGGGGAGAGCGTACCAATCACCAGCATTCACGCGAGAAGGCACGAGATAATCACGCGCACCCTCGGGAGTAGAACGAGTCAGAATGGGGGTTTCTACTTCCATGAAGTTCTCTGCGTCTTCGAGGAAGCGACGCATTGCTTTGGTTACTGTGTGGCGGAGTTGCAAATTTTTCGCCATCGCTTCCCGACGTAAATCGAGATAACGGTACTTCAATCGCAAATCTTCTTTTACTTGGTCGCCGTCAGCGCTTGCAGAAACCAAAATGGGTAACTGCTTATTAACGCTATTTAGAATCTCAATGGAGTCTGCATAAATCTCGACTTCACCTGTGGGGAGCTTGGGGTTGATCGCGCCATCTTTCCGAGGGCTAACTTTACCAACAATCTTGACGACGTACTCACTACGGCTCGCATCAGCATTATTGTAGGAATCAGGAGTGCGCTCCGGGTCGCTCACAATTTGCACAATTCCATTGCGATCGCGCAAATCAATAAAAATCACACCACCATGATCACGGCGGCGATCGACCCAACCACAAAGGGTTACGGTCTGGTCAATATGCTCGGAACGCAGTTCCCCACAATAATGAGTACGCATAGGTTTAAATATATATAGTTAAGGCATAGAACTTTAAAGCGACTCTAAGCCTACCAAAGATCAAGAGTCTTGCCCATATGGTCTGTATTACAGCGGTATTTTATGGGTCTTTTCTGATTTAGTCGTGAGCTAACTGCAAATACCCATGATCGAAAAAATTCATATCGAGAACTATAAATCTATTTCTTCTCTCGATTTAGAGTTAGGTCGGGTGACAGTTTTAATCGGCGAAAATGGCTCTGGTAAAAGTAATATTCTTGAGGCGATCACTCTTGCTTCTGCTGCATCACAAAACAAACTAGACAATGAGTTTCTTGCATCGCGGGGAATTCGGACTAACGATCCTCAGTTTATGAAATCAGCATTTTCAGAGCAACAATATCCTTTAAGGATCAAAATAAGAATTAGTGATAAAAATCAATACGAAAGAATTTATAACTTGAGTAATAATGGTGGTATTTATGATCAATGGCAGCTTGATCATGAGGGATTCCAGCATTTCAAAAAGAAACATCTCAAGTTGGAAAAAGAAATAATAGAGCTAGGCAATGAACTTATAGATTTAGAGAAAGAGCTTGATGAGATAGCTAATAAATCAACAAAAGAATTTTCATCTAGTACAGCAAAAAAAGACTTAGATGATTTCACAAAAAAATTCTTGAGCTATAAAGAAAAAAGAGCTGATATTGAAAGCCGAACAGACACTTTGAAGCAACTACTTGAAACACCTGCCCTACATAAAACATTTGATTACGTGATTTTCTCTCCAGAAAATTCAGCACTAAGAAAATTTGAGCAAGAAACTCAGATAGAACCATTAGGAATTAATGGGGAAGGGTTATATAAATTACTGAAAGTTACTGCTGAAACAGAACCGAAAAAAATTGAAATCATCAAAAAAAATATGGGTTTAATTGGATGGTTTAAGGATTTTGATTTGCCAGAAAATCAATTTGGAAGTTCAGAAATTATAATTAAAGACAAATATATTAAAGATGTAAATTTCAAATTATATAATCATAAAAATACAAATGAGGGTTTTCTTTTTCTCCTCTTTTATTTACTGTTGTTTGTGAGTGATAAAACACCGAAATTCTTCGCGATTGATAATATTGACGCATCTCTGAACCCCAAGCTATGTACTAAGCTCACTGAGTCAATAGTTGAGCTAGCAAAAAAATATGACAAGCAAGTAATTTTAACAACCCATAATCCCGCTATCTTAGATGGCTTGAATTTATACGATGATGAACAAAAAATATTGGTCGTATCACGTAAAACTTCTGGTCATACAAAAGTTAAGAAGTTAAAGCCACCGAGAGTTGAAGAAGGAGAAATTCCAATCAAACTATCTGAAGCATTTTTGAACGGAATGATTGGTGGCTTGCCCAAGACATTCTAGTCAAGGTTTGAGGGTCGGGAAGGTTAAATGGTTGATTTTGCATTAATTACAGAAGGACAGACTGATCAAGCTGTTTTAGAAAATATACTGTATGGTTATTTTGGAGAAGATGATATAGATGTTAATCCCCTTCAGCCTAGAACAGACAAGACAGGTAGCTTTTATTTAGAAAATCAAAGTGATCAAGACGCAAAACGTAATGAGTATGGAACTTGGGGAAATGTTTTCTGGTACTGTCGCTCAGAATTATTTAGAAGCATATTTCAAAATAACGACTTCGTGATCATTCAACTTGATACAGATGTTTCTGAACAAGATGGATTTAAGGTGATGCAAACGTTTATAAACTCAGATGGTGAGCGTGAAAATCTTACAGTGGAAGAACTGATTCAGAAAGTTCAAGAAAGAATTATTTATGAAATTGACAAGACTGTCCATGAAAGGTTTAAAGACAGAATCTTCTTTGCTATCTGTGTAGATTCAATCGAGTGTTGGCTCTTACCGATATTTTGCTCTGATGGTGACAAAAAAGCGACAAAAACTCAAGGTTGTTTTAAAGCTCTGAATCGTCAATTAGAAAAGACAAATAATAAAAGAATTCCGATATCTAAGCCTGTGCGTAGATATGCTGACATATCACAGCCTTATTCCAAGAAGAAAGTACTTTTGCAAAAAGGTGTTAAAAATCGAAGCTTAAAGATTTTTCTAGATTCGCTAGCTAAGCTTGATATTGAAGATATGGAATAGACCCAAATAATTTCATATTACGGTCGTCATATCTTGTTTTTTAGATTTTATGTTTAGAGTAGTGAGCCTGTATTTACCATGTCCTAACCTTTTGATTTGATTCTTGTCGGCGCTACTGGATTTATGGGGTAAATTGGTTGTCGCTATTTGGTCACTCACAGCAAAATAGAAGAGTTTAGATGGGCGATCGCCACCGCACGATTTATGGCATTTTGACGGATGGCAACCTATGGCAATTCGGGAAACTCTATGATGATGTTTTTACTCAGCATCCTGAAAACTTTACGATAGACCGGATTGAGCGAGTTTATGGGGCACTAGAAGGTATTATGCAATTGGTAGAATGGGAAGACCAAGAAAGAATGCAACCATAGAGGCGATCTCGCAAATCGATGAAAATTACGCTAACCTGATCACGGTAGCGGCTAACTTGACTGTAAAAGATTACCATCTAGTCAATATTTTCAAAATACAGTTTCCGATGATTATGTATAAAATTCAATAGATATGTTATTTGCGTAGAATGTGAAAGCGACTCCAAGTCTACCCAAGGCTAAAATGATTGCACATAACTCCAGCTGTTCCCAGACAGATCATTTAAATGTATTTTTTTATCAAGGATTTGGGAGATTAAGTGTTTGGTTATACTATGTGGTTTTGCTGTGAAAATCATTTTTTTCTATAGACTGTTAGCGAGATAATATTGTTATTGAATAGTCTCATTAAGATAATGTTTCAGATAAACGAGGTATGCCAATGAGTATCGTCTGGCTAAGTTCTTATCCAAAATCAGGCAATACGTATCTGAGATTTTTACTATTTTCATATATATATGGCTCGTTTAAAACAAGTAGTGATGTCGAAGAAAAAGTGAAAGATTTACACTTTTTCATGAGTACTCAGGTCGAACCTAAGCTCCTCGAAAAAGAGTTCAGCAATAGAGCTATAACAACTCGGATATATCGCCGCTTTTTCGAGTCAGAAACAATAAAGAATAAAAGATTGCAGAGGAATCGCGAAATTATCATGCAGGAGCTTTTGCAAAAAGCCTATGCTCCTGATGAATTGATGTTTATGAAAACTCACTTAGCCTTTTCGGAAAATCACCCTTTGTCAAATAAATCCTCCAAATTTATTTGCATTATTCGTAATCCTCGTGATGTTCTCAAAAGTGGATTGAGATATCTTCTCCAAGATAATGCGAGTGATGAACAAAAGCAGAAGCTTGTGGAAGAATTTATTTTTGATTATGGTTTTTCTGTATTCAAGAAAGGTGGTTTTGGAACTTGGATTGAGCACATTTCGAGTTGGCTAAATGCGTCAGCACACATGCCAGGAATTTTTGTGAAATATGAATCTTTAAAGCACGATACACAACAGGAAATGGAACGAATTCTGAATTTTTTGGACATCGAAATTGATGCAGAAAAACTAGAATATGCAATTCAACAGAGTTCTTTGGATTCAATGCGAAAAATCGAGAAGAAAGAGAAAGAAATTGGGTCTAAAGAACAAGGCATTTTTCGAACTTATTCTAATTCCAAACCTTTTGTTGGTTCGGGAAAAAGCAATCAATCACTAGAAGAATTTGGGGAGAATTTTGAAAATATATTTTCTCGGAATTTTGCATCTTTGATTGAATTATTTGGCTATTCATAGTCGATAGTATTTTATGCAGAAGCAAATCTAGAAGTACGAAGGGGATGTCTAAAAAAGGTCTATTCGTAACTTTTGTTGAGATGAGCTGAACGAAAGAATAAACCTTTCTGGCAATTACCCTGGTGAAAATCACACAGTATTTGGTGTATATAAAAACTTTTCAGATAACCTCTTAGTTCGTATACTTGATGAAGCCCAAGTTTCAATTGTTGAAAAAGTTAATTTAAAGCAATTAGTCGCCAAGATGCATGACATTGGCAATATTAAAATTGCAGATCATCGTCATAAGCTAAAGGTTTATCCACGCTGTTTTATTGGCTAGGAAGCTATGGGTTGGCTTAGAGGATGTCTGAAAAGTCTTTATGTTCGATAAATGCTGCGTAAATTCCGCCAGGTTGATCGCCTGAAGTGCTTATTTTTACGTGCAACTCATTTCGACAAAAGTTACGGTCATTCTCTTTTCAGACATCCTCTTATTGAAAATCTGGATTTAGGACATGCAGATACTATTGATTGAGGTCAACGTTTGGTCGAAGAAAATCTTATTATCGCGTGGCAGATGAATATTTATTTGAAGATGATTATTTGTTCTATCGTTTTTATTGGGATGAGCAAAAATAGTGCAATGGATGAGCAAAAATAGTGCAATTTTTCTAGTTTTTAGATAGAGGATATGGTAGTCCTAAAGGTGTAAGAGAAGTTAAAAAGAAGAAAGTAGACAAACAAGCATGACAAATGCCAAGTTTATGAACAATTGCAAGACCTTACACCAGAGCATTTTAGATGGGCTTGTGGAGTAAAACACAAAACATTCCGTCTCATGGTAGACATACTGGCAAAAGCCAAAGCAAAACAAAAGCCCGGTCGTCCGAGGCAGCTATCCTTTGAAAATCAGTTACTGCTGACACTGGAATATTTACGAGAGTATCGCACATACTTTTACATCGCTCAGTCTTGGGGACTCCATGAATCAACAGTGTGTCGCACAGTACAGAAGACAGAGAAGATTCTGAGCCAAAGGGAAGAATTTCATCTACCCGGAATGAAAAAATGGCATTGCAGAATAGAGGTATGAATGGATGATGCTGACCCAATGCAATGTCCGGAATGTCAATCTACTCATATCCGTAAGAACGAAAAAAAGAGGCAAACACAATCACATCTGTGTAGATTGTGGCCGTCAGTTTATCGACCACTACAGTAAGCTCGGCTACTCCAATGCCTTCAAACGTGAATGCCTCAATGTATATCAATAGCATGGGCTTTCGGGCCATTGAACGGGTGAAAGGAGTACATCACACTCGTCATCACTTGGGTCAAACAAGTCAGTGAGTTACTATCGGATGCTTATGAACCTGAGCAAGTTTCTCAGGTTGGTGAACTCGATGAACTTCAAACCTTTGTCGGTGCAAAAAAACAAGGTCTGGCTCTGGACAGCAGTAGAGCATTTTCAACCGGGTATTCTCGCCTGGACTGTTGGTGATAGATGTGCAGAGGCATTCCAGCTACTATGGGGCATCGTTAGTCTCTGGAAATGTTTCTTCTACATCACAGATGGCTGGAAAGTGTATCCCATGTTTATACCGGATAGTGACTAGGTTGTCAGTAAGACCTACATGACTCATGTTGAAGGGGAGAATATTCGATTGCGGTACTATCTCGCTCGACTTTATCGAAAGACTTGATGTTATTCAAAGTCTCTGGAAATGTTAGAGCATTCGATTTGATTGCTGATTCATGACCTCAAATTCGAGGATGTTCCTGTCTCCCAATGCTCATAGATTCATTCCTCTATTCTGCAATGCCAAGACTATGGCGTTGCAGAATAGGAGTATGAATTTGAGGATGCAGACCCAATGGAATGTCCAGAATGCCAATCTGCTCATATCCGTAAGAACGGAAAGAAAAAAGGCAAACAGAATCACATCTGTGTAGATTGCGGTCGTCAGTTTATCGACCACTATAGTCGGCTCGGCTACTCAAATGCCTTCAAACGTGAATGCCTCAAAATGTATGTCAACGGCATGGGCTTTCGAGCAATTGAACGGGTGAAAGGAGTGCACCACACTACCGTAATCACTTGGGTCAAAGAAGTCGGTGCATTGCTGCCTAATGCTTATGAAGGGAGTGTCAAGAATTTTGTGTAAGCAAAGAAAATTAGTGAAGAAAATACTCTGGATTATCAATGGCAAAATAGCTTAAGCCCCTTTTCCAATGCAGGGTTGTTTCATTCTTAGAAAAAATAGAGAGAATAAGAGGAGATAGGCGTTCAACGATGAAAAATGAGCGAAAGCTTACTCGATACACTGAGTCGTATTGAAGACCCGAGACAGGCTTCCGGACGAAGACACTCATTATCTTTGATATTACTGATAATCATCATGGCAGGTATGAGTGGTGAATGGGGATATCGAGGTATTGGGCGATTTATTGAGCGACATCGCCGGGAGCTGATTAGCACCTTACAGATTCCTGAAGCTCGTGTCCCCTCCTACTCAACGGTACGGCGAGTGATGATGGAATTAGATTTCCAGCAAGTGACACAAGTCTTTAACCAATGGGCAAGACAATATGTGAGAAAGGGAGACATTGTGGCTGGGGACGGTAAATCCCTCAAAAACACCGTGCAAAACTATGACAACAAGAGTCAAGATTTTGTCACAGCAGTGTCTTTATTCTGTCAGCAGCGACAAGTTGTTTTGGGCATGAAAATGAGTCGGAATAAGAAAGAGAGTGAAATCTCAGTAATCCGGCAATTACTGACAGAGTTAGATTTACCATCAGTCACTGTGACTTTAGATGCCTTACACACTCAAAAAAACAATCCAGTTACTCAGACAACGCGGACATGACTACCTAGTGACAGTCAAAGGCAACCAGAAAAAGCTGTATCAAGCTTTAACAAACTACTGTCAGGAACAAAAGCCAATCGCTCAACATGAATCCCAAAATGTTGGTCATGGTCGTTCTGAAAAAAGACGAGTAGAAGTCTGGTCTGTGCCGACTTCACTAACGCCAGAATGGAAAGATATACAATCCGTTGTCCGCATGACTCGGTGGGGACAGAGGCAGAGCCAAGACTATGAAAATCAGATGTTCTACATCACTTCATTACCACCACAAGGACTAAAGCTGAGTCGAGTAATTCGACAGCATTGGCAAATCGAGAACAACCTACATTGGGTAAAGGATGCACTTCTTGGGGAAGACAAAGCACAACAAAAAGATGGCCATGCTCCAGAGAACTTTGCCATCTTCCGTAGTTGGGTAATCTCGCTATTGAGATTGAACGGCTATTCATCCATAACGGAAGCCATAGCTCTGATTTCTCACCGATTACCGTTTTTTACTATCGTTGTGTACTGCTTAGCTTCTTTCTCTCAAGAATGAAACAGCCCTGCCTTTTCCAATGGGGTATTGTATTGGTATCGTCCATCTCTTCATCAAATGCTTCAGGGCTAAATACAGCAATTTCAGGGCAGCATCTGCATGGGGGAACATGCCCTTGGTTTTTCACACCTTGCCCAAAGAGCGATTGACCGCCTCAATGGCATTGGTGGTGTAAATGATGCGGCGGATGGGAGCTGGATAATCAAATAATGGAATGATGTTTTCCCAATGATTCAGCCATATTTGGGAAATAGTGGGGTAGATACCGTCCCAACGCTCCGCAAAAGCAGTTAAGGCGGATTCTGCCTCGGAAACTGTGGCGGCCTGGTAAATAGGCTTGAGGTCTGACACCACGGACTTACGGTCTTTCCAAGAAACGAATTTCAGGCTATTTCGTATCAGATGAACGATACATAATTGCACTCTCGTTTTTGGGAACACCGCTTCAATGGCAGCGGGAAATCCCTTCAACCCATCCACACAAGCTATGCAGATATGTTCGACTCCCCGATGGTGGATTTCATTCAGCACTGACAACCAAAATTTTGCCCCCTCTCCTCCCGAGGATAGCCACATTCCTAAGACCTCCTTGTGACCGGACTGCTTCACTCCCAGTGCTAGATAGAGAGTCTGATTCGTATCCCGTCCTTCCTCTCTGATTTTTATTCTCATGCCATCCAGCCACAGGATTGGATATATCTCCTCCAGAGGGCGATGCTGCCATGCTTTGATTTCCTCCATCACTGCCGAGGTCACTTCACTCACTAGCCCAGCTGAAATCTCCACCCCATACAGTTCTTGCATTTGTGCCTGAATATCTCTGGTACTCATACCTCGACTGTACAAAGCCAGTATCTTCTCTTCTAGCCCTTGAATACGCCTTTGACCTTTGGGTACTAACAGCGGCTCAAATTCACTTTTCCTATCCCTTGGGATGCTGATATCCATTTCCCCTTGGGTTGATTTGATTGTTTTCTTGGAATAGCCGTTTCGACTATTCTGCTTACCTGCTTCTTTGGCTTGATTCAGATGATGACTCAATTCCCCTTGCAAGGCTCTTTCAATTAATCTCTTACTCAACTGCTGTAGCAAGCCTGATTCTCCCAGAATTGATTCCGAGTCTGGACAATCTTGCAGTAATTCATCAATCAGTTCATCGGCTCTACTGGTTTGATTCTGTTTTTTCATGGGTCATGGTCTCCTTGCTTTTTTCTGGATTTTGACCGCTTACACAAATTAATTTACATACCCTTTATGAACCGGAAGAGATGCCTCAGGTCGGGGAATTCGATGAACTTCAAACATTCGTCGGTGCTAAAAAAACAAGGTCTGGCTCTGGACAGCAGTAGACCACTTTCAACGAGGTATTCTCGCTTGGACTGTTGGTGACAGAAGTGCAGAGACATTCAAACCATTATGGGCAATCGTTAGTCTCTGGAGATGCTTCTTCTACATCACAGATGGCTGGCATGTTTATCCCATGTTTGTACCCGATGGTGACCAGATTATCAGTAAGACCTACATGACTCGTATCGAAGGCGAGAACACTCGATTGCGGCATTATCTCGCTCGACTCCATCGAAAGACCTTGTGTTATTCAAAGTCTGTGGAAATGTTAGAGCATTCGATTCGATTGCTGATTCACTATCTCAAGTTCTGGGATGTTCCTATCCCTCGACCCTCATAGATTCATACCTCAATTCACCAACGCCTCTTTTTGTAAATACTGTGCCAGAGGTTGAGAGACGTAACCTTTATCAGCAAAGACTTTTCCCGATAACTCTTTCAAAAGCTCCACAGCCGGTTTTTTGTCATCAATGTTGCCAGGGGTGATTTTTACATTGAGTAATTCGCCATGGTCATTGATAACCAGATGTAGTTTGAAACCAAAGAACCAACCCACAGATGTTTTTCCTCGAGCAGCATGGCCATCAAAAACGTGATGTTGAGAGATACGGCGATTGTGACAAACCTTGATACTAGTGGCATCAATAAAGCTGATTCCTGTGCATTGACCATAACAGTGCTGTAGGTAGACACATAGAGGTACTAACGTCGAAGGCATCCACTCCACAAAACGTTGGTCACTCACTGCTCGTGGAAAAGCTCCTCGCCAATAGATGACGCACATTGATGAGGTAGAAATATTTGAAATTACGATAATGAGATTGATCAAAAGCAATCAGTATCGTCATTATCTCGCTTAAACTCAAGCTTCTTGAGCGACGTCGCCGCCGTTGTTTCGAGGCCAGCAGCTGTTGTTGCCATTGAGGTTCGAAGACTTGGCAAACATCATCAACAGCACAAAACAAAGGCTCTAGACTGGTCATGGGAGAAAGTGGTGGATTGCTTATCAACTCCCACAATATGCACTTTCTCCTTTTCTTCTCTTATCCCGAACTCACGTTATTTTAACCTTCAACTACGGGTCTCTCTGTAAATAAACATCAGGGGTATCCATCAATAAACTAAAGGGCGATCGCCCTTCTCTTCCCCTTCCAAATCAATCAATCTTTTCGCCACTGAGAATAAACATCGGATCCACTGCTGCGAATACCTGCCGCATCCCCTGAGTTTCTAAACGATTAATAGCAGCCTGAACGACTTCTACATTCCGCGCCTGCAACTCCGCGAATCCTTCCGATAACTGATAAAGCTGCTCCAGATTTGTTGCCATAGCCACTGCGCGACCACCCGCTGGCAAAAATGACCAAGCCTTATGCAACAGATCTTTAATTGGATTGCCACCTCCCAAACAAATGCGATCTGGTTTAGCTGAAATATCCGCAAAACATTCCGGTGCATTCCCCTCAAAAACAGAAATATTTTTTCGCTTGAACCGCTTACTATTCGCACGCACCAGCTCTGCCACATCCTCGTCCCGCTCAACGGCGATCACCTTTGCCCCAGGACAAAGCAGCGCAATCTCAATCGAAATCGTCCCTGTCCCTGCCCCAATATCCCAGAGCACAGATTTCGGTTCCATGCGGAGCGCAGAGATAATCAGCAGTCGAGCTTCACGCTTGGTCATGGGAATGCCCGGTAAACGCTCAAATAACTGATCCGGAATGCCCGGTGTTTGGTAATGCCACATAGATTCGGTCGATACGGTGCTTGTTTTACCCTGTTGTCATTATGCTGCGAGAACGATTTTTGGGCACTTATTTCCCTAATTTGGCAAAGCGATCCGTTGCATTAAGGAGTTCCGTGCGGATACCGTCTTCAAAAGCAGAATGTCCGGCAGTCGGCAGCACAATAAATTCGGCTTCTGGCCAAGCTTTATGGAGATCCCATGCAGTGGTTATCGGACACACCACATCGTAGCGTCCCTGCACAATGACCCCCGGTAAATGACGAATGCGATCAATATTTCGGAGCAGTTGATCTTCGTGATCAAAGAATCCTTTATTCACAAAATAATGGCACTCGATCCGCGCAAAAGCTTCTGCAAAACTAGGCCGTGCAAAATTAGTTTTACTGCTGGGAGATGGAACAAGTTTACTGGTGCTGCCTTCCCATATAGACCAAGCTTTTGCTGCTTCTAAACGAATTCGGCGATCGCCACTAGTGAGACGTTTATGGTAGGCCGAGACGAGATCATGACGTTCTTCTGGCGGAATAGGTTTTAGAAAATCCGCCCACGCCTCTGGAAAAATTTCGCTGGCTCCATATTGATAAAACCATTGAATTTCTTTCTGACGGAGCATGAAAATCCCCCGCAAAATCAAGCCTAAACACCGCTCTGGATGGGTTTCACTGTAGGCGAGAGATAAAGTACTACCCCAGCTTCCCCCAAAGACAACCCATTTTTCGATACCCAGATGTTCACGAATTCTCTCAATGTCTGCAACCAGATCCCAAGTAGTATTTTCCCGTAACTCTGCTTTCGGAATACTTTTGCCAGCACCCCGCTGATCAAATAACACAATGCGCCACAGAGCTGGATGAAACAGTTGGCGATAAATGGGAGGACAGCCGCCACCAGGGCCACCATGAATGAAAATAACAGGCTGTCCATTAGGGTTACCGGACTCTTCGTAATAGAGTGCATGAATGTCTGAAACGCTTAACATCCCAGTGTTGTAGGGCTGGATCGGGGGATATAAGTCGCGCATAAAGTTTTGGGGATTGCTCCCACAATGTTTGTTACGCTTATCCTGCCTGAAAAAATTTGTGATCGCAACGATAAATCACGAGTGGAACATATTGCCACAAAAAAACTCCCCAATCAGAGGAGTTCAAATCAAACTATTGCCTTGTCTCTTTGACCAAAAATGCATAGATAAAACATTTGGCCTACATTTCAACAATCTGAACCACGGCAAACTCAACGGTGATTTAGACTACGAATGGAGAAAGTTCATCGCTGTATTCAGCATACGAAAAACCATGTCGGTGACACTGTGACACGAAGCTGGTGCTATTGTGCGTTAGATCCAGGAAAAGTGTGATCTCTCCCAATTGAGAACAATGGCGATCGCCTCCAATCGTTTTTTTTGTAGATGAGAAATCCTAAGTTTGAGGCACTTCTGGCGGCGAAGTAGAGAATTTTACCGAATGATTTTCGATGTGATAGTTGATGATATGAATTAGCGATTCGCTGTCGATGGGCTTTTCAATATGGTCACGGAAACCGCGTTTTTGAAGCTGTCGCCACTGTGGTTTTGTCAAAGAATCATCTACTAGCAGCACCGGAATTTGTTGCGTTTGGGGAGAATTTTGGAGCTTCTCGATAATTCTTTCCACAGGTTCATCAGCTTGCTGTGTATCCAGTAAGACTAAGCTTGGTTGCAAGATTGTGATCTGTCCGAGGGCGATCGCACTATCGATGAGCCAAATCACTTGATAATCGGTTGCCGTGAGGACGTCGCAAATTAAGGTCGCAGCTTCTTCATCTTGGGAGACCAACACAATTGCACCACCGAGATTGCTGCTGAGCTTCTTTTCTTCAGATTGATTCGCACGCCGATTTTGATAAGGGATGCGCACCGTAAATGTTGAGCCTTGGTGCGGTGTTGAGGTGACGTGAATTTGGCCCTGATGAATTTCTACGAGCTGTTTCACTAGAGCTAACCCGAAACCAGCACCATCATGGCTGCGACTAATGGACGGTTCTAACTGCTGGAATTTTTCAAACAAGAGAGGCATCTGTTGAGGGGTAATGCCGATGCCTGTATCTTTCACTTGGAATAGTACATCTCCCTGACCTTCCCGCCAGATGGTTAACGTTACTTCGCCACCGTTGGACGTAAATTTGATGGCATTAGCCAGTAAATGGGTCAGGATTTTTTCAACGCGCTGGAGATCCGCACAAAATATATCTTGCTCAGGTTCAATGCGATTCATGAAGTTCAGAGTCAATCCCTGGCGATCACTCATTTCCTGAAAGGCATTCATCAGGGTGTAGCAAAGTTGTCTCAAGGAAAATTGCTGTAGATCTAAGACCGAACGGGCTGCCTCCGTTTGGGAAAAGTCCAAAATATCTTGCAAAAGATTGCGCAATTTTACGCCACTGGTGTGGATACTCTGGAGATAACTTTGCTGTTTTTCAATGGAGAACTTTTTCGCATTTTCGGGGGCAGACCAATACCGCAACGTATTCGATAAACCGATAATTGACGTGAGTGGCGTTAGTAGTTCATGGCTAACGATATGGATGAATTCCCGCTTCGACTGGCTCGCAACCTGGGCGGAAAGTAGGGCATCTTCGAGTTCTTTTGCTCGTTGTTGGGCGAGAGTTTCTAGGTTGATTTTTTGCTCTTGAAGCTGTTGATAGGAACGGGCTTGCAAGACGGCGATCGCCAAATAATCAGCCACGTGGTAGAGAAAAGAAATTTCGTTTTTACGCCAACGTCTTTGGGTTGTGCATTGGTGGGCGATCAATAAGCCCCAGAGCTGATTGTCTACAGTGAGGGGTAATGCCAACACAGATTGGGGAGCGTCAATATCGTCAATGCTTTCAAATTGAGGAGGGCAAAGCTCGAAACGCGGATTATTGCTTGTTTCGCTAACGGCAAGGTGTAATCCCTCTTGATAATAATCAAACAATTGTGAGCGTAGCTCCGGTGGCAACGATTCTTCGTGCTGACTGAGCGAAGGAATTTTGCTATCATCCAACACTTCAAATGTCACTCGATTCAAAGAATTTTGATCCGCTACTGTATTGACTGAACCTTCTGTGCTTACATCAAATTGATAGACCAATAACCGATCAACCCGCAATAATTTCTGCACCTGCTCAAGGGCAAGACGCACCGTTACCATCAAGTCCTTATTTTGATAAATGCGGTGGGTGACATTATTTAAAATACGTTCTTGTTCAAGGCGGTGGTTGAGGAGAAGATCTAAGGGACGGTTGGGAATGGCTGCTGGATTAATGTCTTCTTGTTCTCCATCGAGCTGGTGAGGCGATCGCCCAATACCCAGAAGCGCTAAAGTCAATTCACTGGGTAGCTGAGAAACCTTAGGCAAGGCAAAAGTCTTTAACTGTTTCAGTTGCGAGAGCTTACATTTTTGCTTAACTAAGCTTTTAATAATGTCTGAAATTAGCTGTGGCTCAAAAGAAACGCTCAGTTCGTAGCTGTCGGAAAGCTCTTGCTCATCAGGAGTGTCCTGCAAATTGTCTTGGGCATTACCCCAGAGTACTGCTGTGAAACTTGTGTCCACAACGAGCTGAAAAATATCATATTGCAACGTCATTCCGGCTGCTGCAAAGTGATCGCTGTTAAGATAAATGCGATTTTCTGCCATCCCGAACTCTTGCCAGAGCTGGCAAAATGATTGCATCTCAGATTGGGGAACAATCCAAGATATATCAGGAGTCAAAACAATCAGGTTCATGAAGAGGTTGCGTAAATATTATTTCAGCAGCGATATCTTCTAGGATGGCTGCATTTCCCGCGATTCGATTTAGACTATAAGCTTTTCTTAAAAAGAAGGGGTTACTAAACCGTTCTAACGGGGTCATTCATAATCTTGATGATACGGATAGCAAGATATCACATAACTTTTCGTAATGTCGCTAATCTTTCCTTGCCTCTACCATTTTTAAATCGTTGTCTATTGTCGGATTTGAATCATGCTTGTCAAATTAACTGATCGTGTTTCTTCCTTTTTCCCACTTTTACTGGCGGCAACGGCAGTGTCGTGGACAGGCTTAATGGTGGTAGAACCCCAGCCGGCGATCGCCCAGACGACGGTTAACTCAGAAATCTTACTCGAAGCCTCCGAAGAAGAATCCTACAAAGTATTTATCGCTCGGGCAGAAGCCAATGCGGCTGTTAAAGTCCAGTCTCTCTTTGACCAAGACCTACTCCGCACAGAAGTCCGCATGACGGTATTAGGACAACGTAGCGCCGTGATCACCCCAGTTTTAAAACTGCGCGTCTCCCGCCAAGAATGGACTGCTTATCCTGATCCAGAAATTTGGAGCATTTACTATCCTGAAGGCAAAGCTTTTCTGTTTATGGAGCCTGCAACCCCAGATGAGCCACCAGCAGATGTCGATGTAGAACCTCCAACCATAGACCCCATAGAGCCAAGCGCATTCGAGGATCCACCACTGGACTTCCCTGATGCAGACATACCTGCTGAAGCAACCGAAGAAATCCCTGAGGACACTGAGGCATCTGATGTTGATACCACAGAAGATGTCACCGAAGAGACTGAAGAGACTGCCACGGAAGAAGCTGCTAGTGAAGAAACAACAGAGACAGAAACCGAAAGCTCATCTCGTGAAAGTAATTTGCCGTCGAGGACTATTCCAACTCTGGTACGGTAGCCCGACAGAAATCGCAGTAAAATCTAGACTAATTAACTTTATTGAAGTTGGCGACTTTCGCCCTCTACTGAATCTCCAATGGCAAAAGCAATCTGGAACGGCACTGTAATCGCTGAAAGTGACAACTGCGAAATCGTTGAAGGAAATTATTATTTTCCGCCAGAGACTATTAAGTCCGAATATTTCAAAACGAGCGATACCCATACAAGTTGTTTTTGGAAAGGTCAGGCTAGTTACTACACCGTTGATGTGGATGGCCAGCAGAATAAAGATGCAGCTTGGTATTATCCCGAGCCTAAAGAGAAAGCTCAAAATATTAAGGGTTATGTTGCTTTTTGGCGGGGCGTTAAAGTCGAATCCTAAAAGAGTTGTCGTGTAGAGCGTTGATATTGCCCGAACTCTATTGATTGAGTGGATAAATCTGCTAAATGCGGTGGTGTTGCTAATTCGGGTAAATCGAATGGTTAACCACCGCATTTGTTTATCTTTAGATATTTTCCTTTGGTGATTTTGTTGGGAGCCTGAGGATAATTGCTTAGATCATGAAGTTTTTTGGTGGCAGTTCGAGGTCTGAGATGAATTCCTTAGAATAGAGGGAAACGCTAGATTCGGTTTTGACACAATGGCTGATATTCCTGCAGTTTCTTCAACAATTTCTTATAGTGATGGCCAAATTACGGCTTGGTTACGAGGTCTCTTAACCATTGCCTGGGCCGATGGTGATTTTGATCCCGAGGAGCAGCAGCTCATCACGAGATTGACTAAGGATGAATTGGTTCCTCATGAAGAATTGGGTGAGCTAACGGTGATTAGCGCCGAAGAACTAAAGGCTGCATTGGGTGAAGATGAAGTTACTCGCGAAAATTTTCTGCGTACGGCTGTAATGATGGCGATCGCCGATGGTGTGTATTCGGTGGTGGAAGCCGACAAAATCAAAGAATTTGGGAAAGTGCTGGGCGTCAATATGAGTGCACTCCACAGTTTGGAGGCGACTCTTTATGACCCTGCAACCTGCACAAAAGAGCAGCCTCAAGAAGATGTGCATATTGATGCCCTCAGGCCCATGCGGCATTGGCTCGATGATATGGATGTTGATGATCCTCGCGTGGCTCGCTTTTTATGCAAAATGATTCCACCTCAATGCCCTTTTGAGCGGGATATCAAGCTTTTCGGTAAAAAAGTTGTCCACATTCCACCGATGTGCAAGCTGAACCCGTTATATGACCAATTGGTTGGATTGCGGTTTAGATCGTTATCCTATCTCGCTGATGATTGTGGTGAGGATATTTCAGAGTTTATTTAATGTCATTGTGGGAAGTGTCATATGGTTACAGTTGCGGAATTGTGGATTTATCCGGTGAAATCCTGTCGAGGAATTACGCTCAACGAAGCCCAGGTCACTCACAAAGGTTTTGCGGGTGATCGCCAATGGATGATTGTCGATGCGGCAGGGAAATTTATCACCCAACGCAGCCATCCCCAACTCGCAAAGGTGCGGATCCAATTAGACGATGATGATTTAACCCTTGATTTTGAACGGCAGCCCACCCTGAAAATCCCAGTCCAACAAACGGGAGATTTATTGCCCGTAACTGTGTGGCGCAATCAAACTGAAGCGACAGATCAAGGTGAGCATGCGGCCGAGTGGTTCAGTCGAATTCTTCAGATACCCTGTCGACTCGTGCGCCAATCTCCTGAACATATCCGTCCTATTAATCCCAAGTATGCACTCTGGGAAAATCAGCCAGTGAGTTTTGCTGATGGTTACCCAATCCTGTTGACAAATACTGCTTCTTTACAGCAATTGTCTGGCAAAGTAGGTGAACTCATTCCAATGAATCGTTTTCGCCCTAATCTTGTTGTCGCAGGCGATCGCCCCTTTGCAGAAGACAATTGGCAAAATTTCAAGATCAACGAATTAGAATTTGTCGTCGCTAAGCCTTGCGAGCGTTGTGTTGTGACGACCACTGACCAGAATACAGGCGATCGCCACCCTTCCCAAGAACCATTACGAACTCTCCGCAAATTTCGCTATCAACCCAAAAAAGGAATACTATTTGGTATTAATCTAATGCCAAAAAATGAAGGTTTTATCAAGGTGGGACAAGCTCTTAACGATGAGACTTAAACCGGAGACATCACCGTGTCCGATGATGTCTTAGAAAAAATAAACTAAGACATTTTGCCGAGACTGTATCAAATCACAGACAACCTTCGCAAAACAATATTTAAATAAGTTGCGATGTTTCACGGATCTCGAATTCCAAATGAAAAAGTTAATATGATTTAGCATAAAAAAGAAAATGTCTATCCTTTAAGGATGCGCAAAAACTTCCTGAAAGTTCAGGTTGTTTGAAAATAATTTAGTTTTTAATTTCTATGTTGATATGCTATTTTTCAACCGATGAAATAGTCATCACTTGAATAATTGAGTGCGAAAAACATTAATATGAGTTTTACTCATTTAAAAAAACTAAAATCTGATATCTATTTCCGAATCTTCTGAATCTTTGTCGAAGGAAGTTTCGACTTCTTCTGAGTATGTCTGTCTCCAAAAATAAATCACCAACCAATTCACTATCTCCTTCATTTAGTGAGCCGCAACAACAAAAAGTTAACATTGTCGTTGTTGATGATGAAAGAACGAATCTAAAAGCTCTTGAACTTATTCTCAGTACTCTGAACCATAATATTATTAGCTTGACATCAGGACAGGATGCACTTGAATTTATCAAGCAAAAATCAGCTGACATCGCTCTGATTATCTTAGATATTCATATGCCAATTATGGATGGCTTTGAAGTGGTCAAGAAAATCCAAGACTTACAGATAGCAGATTATATTCCCATCATCTTTCTCACAAGCTCTGCTACAGAAAGTGACTTTGTTTTCCAAGGCTATGAAAATGGGGCAATTGACTATTTAGATCGAAATATTCATCCTCAAGTTTTACGCTCTAAAGTCAGTGCTTTTGTTGAACTACATCAGCAATCAAAGAAAATCAGAGAACAGACAAATAAATTGCGAGAGAGTAATTTAGCTCTTTCAAAAAAAATTGAAGAGCATCAAATGACATTAGCTGTCGTTGAAGAAAAAGAAAAAGAACTCCGTAACTTTTTTGATCATGCTAATGATCTTATTCATAGTGTGGATCGAGAAGGAAAGTTTATTTATGTCAATCAATGTTGGCTGGAGACTTTAGGTTATAACCATCAAGATTTAGATAAACTACATTTTTTAGATATTATTCATCCGTCTTATCATCAATCTTCTGAGGAGATTTCCTCTACTTTAAGACGAGGTCTTTCTCTGGAACAAATTGAACTTTTATTTATTGGTAAATATGGAAATAAAATTTATGTAGAAGGGAATATCAATGGAAATTTTGATGGTGAAAAATATCTCTCAATGATTGGCATTTTTCGAGATATTACGAAGCGGAAAGAAGCAGAAGATCGTATGCGTGTTGCCTTGGATAAAGAGCGACAAGTTGCCGAGTTACAATCACGTTTTGTCGCAACTGCATCCCATGAGTTTCGTACACCTTTAACTGGGATTTTAAGTTCGACTGAACTACTCCAAACTTATTGGGATAAGCTGTCGCATGAAGAACATCAAGAATATTTAGCCCAAATCTATGATTCTGTGATGCTCATGCGTAATCTGATGAATGATGTTTTACTTGTCAGTAAGGCTGAAGCTGGTCGCATGGAATGTAATCCGCAAATGCTGAACGTTGTGAAAACAACACAAAAAATAGCTGAGCAAATTAATCAACGCATTAACAAAAATCATCAAATTAGTTTTGTTGCGGACAATATTGATCCAGAAGCAGAATATTGTTTGGATAGTAAATTGTTACAGCTCGTTTTCACAAATATTGTGACCAATGCAATGAAGTATTCCTCGGAAAATTCTTCAATCGCAATCAAAGTTTGGGAAGAAGGTCATAATATTCATTTTGAAATTAAAGATCAAGGTGAAGGTATTCCTCTAGAAGATCAACCTCATGTGTTTGATTTTTTTCGTAGAGGGAAAAACACCCACGATATTCCAGGAACTGGTTTAGGACTCAATATTGTAAAACATTGTGTTGATTTACATCATGGTGAAATTAGTTTTGTGAGTGAATTACACGTTGGCACTTGTTTTTATTTTTCTCTGCCGACAAATATCAATGCTGATTAGTTAAAATACTCATATTGGGTAGTTAATTTTAGTTGTTCATCTCCCATAAGGAATCGTTATGGTGAAAATTTTAGTCGTTGAAGATGATGCCAAAATCCGCAAAAATATGGCGCGTCTCCTAAAACTTGAGGACCATGACGTTTTAGTTGCTGAAAATGGTTTAGAAGGATTAGATAAGGCACTATCTGAAAGACCAGATTTGATTCTTTGTGATATTCTAATGCCTGAATTAGATGGTCACGAAATGTTGCAGCGGCTTAAGGAAAAAGCACCTAATTATTTCGCACCTTTTATTTTTGTGACAGCGAAAGGAAGTAAAGAAGATATTCGCCAAGGGATGACATTAGGAGCTGATGATTATTTAACTAAGCCCTTTACCCGTATAGAACTTTTAGATGCAGTCAGTAGCCGCTTAGAAAAACAAAATGCTTTCCAGAAGCATTATCAAGAACAACTAGAAAAAATAGAAGTTGAACATCTTGATAAAAAGAAATTTGATCCTGTAACGGGCTTGCCGAATATTTTGTATTTACAAGAGAATTTCAAGCTCTTAATTTGTGAGTATGAAAGTCTACGTTTTGGGCATAGTACAAATACTGTTTTGTTACCATTTTTTGTGCTTAGAGTAGAGCGAACAGAAATTATCAAGCAAAATGTAACGTTAGTGGCTTATCAGCAGCTACTTAAGACGATCGCCCAGCGAATTAGTGATTTTTTGCAAGATGAAAATAGTTTGATTATGCTCAATGATATTGAGTTTGTGATCTTATCTCCTCCTCAGGAAAAGCGTGCTGCAATTATTGCGATCGCCGATTCGATTATCCAGCTCTTTGAACGCTCATTTACCGTTGATAATCAAGAGTATTTTTTACAGCCGAAGCTTGGTGTCAGTCTCTATTGTAGAGATGCTTATAGTATCAATGATTTGATTCAGAAAAGTTTGAATGCAGTGGATGCGATTGATGATATTTCTGATATAAAATATCATTTTTATTCCCTTGAGTTTAGTCTTAGTGCCCAAAAAAAAGCGTTTATAGAAAGTGAATTACATTATGCTGTCGAGCGAAACCAAATAAAAGTTCATTACCAACCTAGTATCCGTTTAAGAACAGGTCAAATTGTTGGGGTTGAGGCATTGGCTCGATGGCATCATCCTGAACTAGGTATGATCTCTCCATTTGACTTCATCCCTCTCACTGAACAGATTGGTTTAATTAATGAGATTGGTCTACGAGTACTCGAAATAGCAGCGAAAGATGTGCGTCAATGGCAACAAAATTATCAACCAGAATTACGATTGGCAGTCAATTTTTCTGGCAATCAACTGCATAGTGCAAATATTTGTCATGATGTGATGAAAATATTAATGCAAAATGATTTTTCGCCATCATATCTCGATATTGAAATTACAGAATCAGTTTTGATTCAAGACTTTAAGCAGGCGATCGCCAAACTGAATTCATTACAAAGACTAGGTTGCCGAATTGCGATGGATGATTTTGGTACTGGCTATTCTTCCCTAAATTATGCTCGTATGATTCCTTGGGATATTCTTAAGATTGATCGATCTTTTATTAGTGACATTCATCTTAATCAAATTAATAGCACGATTGTCAAGAATGTTATTTCTGCGGCTAATGATCTAGGGTTTGAAATTATTGCAGAAGGGGTTGAAATTGAAGCTGAACTTGCTATCTTGAAAGAATATCATTGTGATCAAGCTCAAGGTTATTTGTTCTCAAAGCCAATATCTTTTAAGGCATTTACAGATCAATTCTTTAGATCCAATTTTATTATTTCTTGATTGTTAATTAAATATTTTGAGGTGTTTTGGTGTGGTTCTTCGTGGTTGTCAGATTTTTATTTCTTCTCTTATGGCGATCGCCCTTCCAGTTTTAGCGTCTTGCCAACCACAACAAAACATCGATACTGAGATTCCAACTTCATCATCTGTCTCTGAAAATCCATCAGAAACACCATCACCAACAGAATCCGTCGCCATCAAATTTGGTGTTTTGTCTATCGATAGTGCAGTTTCAGTAAATGAACGCTATGCGCCTCTGATGCAATATCTAGAAGAAACACTAGAACAGGATTTTGAATTGGTATCTCTCACTCAAGCGACACAATTTACAAAAGTTGCTGAAAAAGAACTGGATTTCACCACCACGAATCCTCTGTCTGCGGTACAAGTGCGACGCCTCTACGACACTGAATTTCTGGTGACCCATTCCCGTCCAGCCACCGGAACGCAATTTAGTGGGTTGATTATCACAGGGGCAGATAGTGACATTGAAACTCTCGAAGATTTACGCGATAAAAAAGGCGCTTGTGTCAACTTCCAAACAGCGGCAGCGGGCTGTGCATTTCAGGTGTTTCATTTGATAGAGCGAGGCATTGATCCCTATAAAGATTTTGCTTCATTTATCGAAAACCCATCCCAAGACAATATTGTGCTTGGTGTGCTGAATGGCAGCCTTGATTTTGGTTTTATTCGGACAGGGCAGCTCGAAAAAATGGTGCGGAAGGAATTAATTACCAGCAAGGATGAGGTGAAGATTTTAGAGCCAATGGCTGATGATTTTTTCTACGAGCATACGACAGCTCTCTATCCAGAATGGCCGATTGCTGCGCTATCCCATGTTGATCCTGAGCTAAAGAATTCGGTGCAACAGGCCTTACTCGCAGTACCATCAGATCATCCTGCCTTGAGTGCAATTGGCCTGACTGCTTTTGTCCCAGAAGTAGATTATTCGGCTTTAGATCGACTGATTGAAACGTTACAGCTCAAAACGTGGGATGCATCGCTAAATCCAGAAGAATCTTAGATGTTTACTAAATTTCGTGAAAATTTAACGCTTAAATATCTTGCCTTAACGAGTGGCTTTGTACTTGTTGTACAGCTCCTCTTTGGGTTGGGAGCTCTCTACTTATCCGGGCGATCGCAATATAAATCCCTTGAGCAAAAAATTTCAGATGAAGCCGCATTTATTGCTGGAGTTAGTTCTGAGGCGATTTTCGGGTCAGATTTTTTAACCCTTGAGCGGCTAATGCGGCAAGCAAGTGTGGATGAAGAAATTGTATATAGCATCATTCTTAATCCGGATGAAAAACCCTTAACTCGTTACCTGAATCAAGAAGAACCCATCATTGCGCAGCTTACTGAAGGTGAAACGATTAATCATCAAAATGTTTTGTCGTGGGTGGAGCGTTTAGAGACGCAACCAAAGATCAAGGAAATTGCTCAGCCTATTGTCTATGCAGATCAAACTTTAGGGACGATACATATTGGCTATAGCACAGCAGTGATTGATGCAGAAATCCGACAAGCATTGATTGCGACGATCTTAATCTCTGTCAGTGTTAGTGCTCTGTTGGCATTTTTGACTTATCTTCTGTTTAGTCGTTTCGTGCGATCGCCAATTAAATCCCTCAATCGATTTGCCGTTGAGCTGAGTGAAGGCAACCTTGACCAGAGAATTCCAGAATTACATGTCGATGAATTTGGAAAAATGGTTAATGCTTTTAACCGAATGGCGGATCAGCTCCAAGAAACGTTGGCTGGTTTAACCGATGCTCGAGACGAAGCTGTCGCCGGAACAAGGGCAAAAAGTGAATTTCTCGCTGCGATGAGCCATGAGATCCGGACACCGATGAATGCGATCATCGGTATGAGCAGTTTGCTGATGGATACCAAGCTGACCGAAGACCAATATCAATTTGCAGATACTATCCGCCATAGCGGTGAAAATCTCCTCACCATCATTAACGAGATTCTCGACTTCTCTAAAATCGAAGCCAATCGCTTGGAGCTTGAGATTCAAACTTTCGATTTGCGCCGTTGTATCCATGAAACCATGAGTATTGTGGGAGTACAGGCCAGTCGGAAACATTTGCAGCTCGATTACTCTATCGACCAAAGCTTGCCGAAATATATCAAAGGCGATATCACCAGAATTCGGCAAATCCTACTGAATCTTCTCAGTAATGCGATTAAATTTACCAACCTGGGTAGTGTCACCCTCAAATGTGACTTTATCGAGGTTGAAGACGAACCATTCTTCCAAATTTCCGTAAAAGATACAGGTATCGGTATTCCCCACGACAAACAAGATCAAATTTTTGAGGCATTTACCCAAGCCGATAATTCTGTGACTCGTCGGTATGGGGGCACAGGCCTCGGCTTAGTGATCTGTAAGCGTATCTGCGAAATTATGGGAGGTGAAATTTCCCTTGTCAGTGAGGAAAGTCTGGGCAGTAAGTTTACGGTGCTGTTGCCTCTCCTAGAACCCACTCCTGAGGAAGTCCCTACAGCAGAAGCAGAAGCGACTTCCTCAACGAGCTTGCGAGATGCAGAGGAAGTGATCAAAGAACTCGAAGTACCACTAAAGATTCTGTTAGCCGAAGATATTCAGGTGAATTGCCAGGTTGCAGCTTTGATGTTGGCGCGTTTGGGTTACCGCATTGATACGGTGGGTAATGGTCAGGAAGCGCTCGATGCTCTAGAAAGACAGAGCTACGATGTGGTTTTTATGGATTGGCATATGCCTGAGATGGATGGCATCACTGCGACAAAACTGATCCGCGAACGGTGGCAGACGCCGAAGAAACCTTGGATTATTGCCATGACGGCTAATGCGATGCCAGAACAGCGTAAAACTTGTCTGATGGCTGGGATGAATAGCTTTATTGCTAAGCCTGTACAGAGTGCTGATCTTGCTAAGGTTCTACTTGAATGTCCTTTGGTTTCTAAGATGGCGATCGCCGCAAATCCAGACCTTACAGCAGAATATCTGCAAGATCCTCAATCTGCTTCCACAGACTCAACACAAGAGTTTCATCAAGGAGAGCCAGAAGTCGCAACTCCCACAAGTGCATCTGATAAAGGTGTATTAGACGAACAAGTCTGGCAAAATTTATTGGAGATGGCTGGCATCGAAAAATACAGCCTTATCGATGATATGGTTGCGACCTATCTTGAAGATAGCCAGCAAAATATTCAGAAGATTAGCGAGACAATTGCATCTAAGTCTGCAGAAGGATTATATTTCGCTGCCCATGCCCTCAAAGGATCTAGTCGGTATCTTGGAGCCCAAGCGCTGAGTGATCAATGCTTTACTTTAGAAAAATGTGCCAAGGCAGAGGATTTTGCGCAAGCGGAAATATTAGGGCCGAATATCCTGAAAGAATACGAAACCGTCATTGCAGAACTCAAGCAGAGACGCGAAAATCTCGTGCCAAAATCATAAGTCTATAGGTGGTTTAACCTAGCCGATAAAGATTTAGATGGTAATGAAGTTGGGAGCGGCGCAGATTGGTTGCTTACAGATTAGTTGACGAGGGTATCCTTTGACCGAGCGTTAGGGTTCATCGTAGAAGAGCGCTTCGATTTTGAGCTTTTTGCGCTATCGTCGACGCTAGTATTGCTTTTGAGACGAATTTGAATCTTTGGGCCAGAGCTCGCTAAACGAATCACTAAACCGTCTTGGGCTTCGCACTCATCGACGCGTTTACCATCGATATATGTGCCATTTGTACCTAGATTGACGACTTTCCACTGCTGACCATCTTGTCTCAGTTCTACGTGGTGACGAGAGACTACAGCACTATACAAAACCACATCATTATCTGTAGAGCGACCCACCCGTACGACAGACTCGGTTCCAAATGTCCAATTTTGTACAGGCACGGATTGTAGGGGATGTAATAATGTCAGGGTAATCACAAATGACCTTGGCTCTACATACTTGGCTTTTTAAGTACTAATCAGATTTTACTGATGATCGCGAAAATTACTCTTCATAATCAAGCTGATTTTAACATTTAACAATCTATTAAACTTTTTGCTTGCCATAAAAATGCGATTTTTGGCTGAAAACTAAAATTGTCTTTTTAGGGAATATTCGAGGGGATTACCAAGGGTTGCCGACGATGGTGAAGCCACTCCAGAAATAGGGGTGGGACAGGTTTAAGTCTTGGCTCTGTTGGAGTTCTGGCGGTAGGGTGATCTCTCCGTCTGGTGTAATTAAAGTGTTATTTTCGGTACGTACTTCCTGTCTGAGTAAGGATAATTGAGCTTGGCGAAGGGCTTCGGCTTTGATGGAGGATTTTTGTAATTCTTCGTATAAACGGGCCATAAGGGCAAGGGTTCCTTCATCGCTGACATACCAAATGCTACCGATAGCGGATTTTGCACCGGAAGTGAGGGCGAGTCCTGCAAAGCCTAATTCTGCTTGGCGATCGCCGAGGGCTGTGCGGCAGGCAGATAAGACTAATAATTCGATGGGGGGTTCATTGAGTCTAAGGCTAGACAGCCTGTCAATTGTGACCCGTTGGTCTTTGAATTGAATAAACGAATTGTTATTGTCCCCTGCACGAAATTCGCCGTGAGTAGCTAAATGTACGATGCCATAGGGATTTTGTTCGCGGGCACTGAGTAAATTCTCAACTGTAAATTGTTGATCGACGAAGACATCTCCTTGCCAAATCTGGTCTGCAATAATTTGAGCTTCAACAGGAGCGGCGGGTAGATCATCGAGACCATCACCAAACTCAGCTGCACCCATAGCTAAAAGCTGATTTTGGCGAGGTGGAATGTAGCCTGAAGTGTTCGTCAGGGAAAAGCTTGGCATCAGGCCGATGCTGTATTTCTCGATCAAGAATTTATCGCCGTCATGGAGTGCTGCTACGGGAAGTGCTCGAAAGCCTTCGTCCATGATGAAGGTCAGGTTATTAATCTGTTCTTTGGCAATGTCTGCTTCCAATGGATCGAGAAAAATACTATGCAAGTATTGGGCAGGCTTTAGGTAGCGATTACCAAATCGAGGATTTGTGACCCCACGGATAAAATCTCTCACCTCAGGCATGACATTCCTGCGAGTGACACCAGGAACTTTTTTACGAATGATTTTGCCAGAATAGGTCACCATCACCAATTCCAACTCTTCATCGTTATCTAGTTTTTCGGGAGGATTGAGGAATTTTTCCTCCGCATTTAGAAAATCACTCAGGCGATCGCCCCGATACGACCATTGCGTCAAATCTTTTTCTGAGCCATCCTTCGAGTCTTCAACCTTTGTTGCGACTCGATTATCCTTGGTTGCAACTAGATCATCCTGCTCTGGCGGTGAAAAGAATGCGTAGATTAGCGCTGGATTAACCCCTGTTTGTTCTTGTACCTTTTCAAGCTTGCTCGTAATCTGAGCAATATTACTGCCACGTTCATCTGCTAATCCATCTTCTGGCTCTGGATCAGAGACCGGATCCTCACAGTTTGTGACCCCTGTACAACTATCATCAAAATCGCCGTCATCGGGGTCATCCGGATCGTCTGGGTCATCTGGATCTGTATTTTCTAAATCTGCTAAAACCGTATTACTAACAGAAAATGTTGGAGTTGTTGCCTGAATTTCAAAAGAACCAACCGTATCATTTGCGGTTGGCGTGACACTCACTACACCAGAAGCATTGGTTGTGCCAGAGAGATTTGTTGGATCGCTACTCGCACCACTACCAGGAGCATCAAACTCTACCTCTAAATTTTCTAGGATGTTACCGAATGTCACCTCTGTTGCGGACACTGTTACAGGATCAAAATCAGTATTGATATCTGTACTCTGGCCATCACCACTAACAAGAGCTAAACTAACCCCCTGGAACTCAACTGCCCCTAGATCAACTGCCGTATCAATAATGCGCGTTCCACCCCTTTGGTCTGTGGTGCTGCTGACAAAACTATCGTCACCTCTATTAAGCGCAGGACTATCAAAAAAGAAAAAGTGTGTTTCGAGATTACTTGTGCCTGTATTTGGATCTCCGACATCGATACCACCATAATCTCCTAAAGGTGTTAAAGACGGATCTAGGGTAATGATGCTAGCACCTGTAATACTGCCATCTTCAACTAAGTTGACGCCCGATGTGCTGATCGTACTATTTGCGCCTTCTCGGATATCGCCGCTGGTGCTGTTCGCAATAATGCTATTGGTTAAAGCTAAATCGTAGTCGTTGTAGATACCGCCACCAAGGGTAGCAGTATTGCCAGAAACAGTGGTATTGATTAAGGCTAAGTCACCACCCAGATCTTCATTATATAATCCTCCTCCTCGGCCACCAGTGGAGGTATTATCTGCGACAGTGCTATCAGTCAAGGTCAAGGTGGTGCTATTAAAAATACCACCACCATCATCTACAGCAGTATTTCCAGAAATAGTTGTTCTTGTTAAGTCTGCTGTTGCACTAAAGTTGGCAATGCCACCACCATAACCCGCATTGGTATTACTAGTAATGAGGCTATCTGTGATAGTTGCAGTGCCACCAAGACTAAGCTTTAAGCCACCACCATAACCTGTGATATCAGTAACTGTATTGCCTGTGATTACGCTATTGGCAAGAATGAAAGTGCCCAAATTATCGATGCCACCACCACCGTAAGTGGCCGTATTGCTGGACAGAGTACTGTTTCGAATTTCTAGGGTGTCACCATCGTTAAGTATGCCTCCTCCGACGCCACCAAGTATACCCGTGCTTGTGGCTGAGTTGCCTGTAATGGTACTGCGCAGGATGGTGACATTACCCGTGCCATCATTGGCGATCGCCCCGCCCCCGTCTCCAGCGAATATGCCAGTGGCACTATTCCCAGAAAATAGGCTATCGGTAATAGTGACGTCACCATCGTCATTGTAGATCCCTCCCCCAGCGCCAGGGGAGAAGTTATCCGAAATGGTAACGTTGTTGAGATTTAGGGTGTCAGCGGTATTGTAAATACCACCACCATTGGCTGTTGCAAAGGTGCCACCATATCGAATAGTGAGATTTTGAATGGTGATATCGCCAGTACCACCGCTTACGATGATGTGATTGGAACCAGTTGCAAGAGTTGGATCACCATCATCAAGGAAGGTAAAACTTTCGCCTGCACCATTAATCGTTACTTCCCGATTTATTCCAAATCCAGCAGCAGTGGTAAATGTTCCAGCGGCAAGATTAATGGTGCGAGTACCGGTGACTGCACCAATAGAATCATGGGCATCTTGGAGGGCAGTACCAAGCTCTGTTGCCGTTGCGGTGCCTGAGCCGATGCTGTTGATATTGAAGGTTAGCCCGCCAGAGCTGTTCATATCGATAATGGCAGCACCTGGAAGAATAAATCGACGACCAATAAAGGTTAGTGATGCTGTTCCACCACCACCCTGAATGATTGATTCTGAGAGAGTAATGTCACCACTGCCGCCAGTACCTGCACTTGTTGTAATGATGACGTCTGTACCACCATCAAGTGCAGTTACGATTGTCGCTGGATCAATATCTGATGCTGGAGGTGCTGTGGTGGGTGGGTTGAAAACGCCACCTGACAGTACTCCGGTACCAGTGCTCACGATATTGATATCAGTGGGGTCAAGAAGCCATTGTCCGGCTAAACCATTTATGGCACTAGCGTCAACACTTGAGCCAAAAACATCAAGATAGTTTTTACCAGAAGTTTCAATTAATCCGCCATCGCCGCTTAATAGACCACCCGTGGCGATCGCCTCTCCATAAAATCCTGTGGCATTATCCGCCCAGACAATAATTTGACCAGCATCTCCTGCGGTGATCGCCCTGGAATCTAAAGTAGAGTTGGCATCGACAAAAGTATTGAGAGCTGTTGGTAGTGTGCCTAAACCTTGGTAATCACCACCCACAAACATCTCACCACCGCCATTGGTGCCAGAGGTGTTGAGATTGGCTGATTCAAGGAAAATATTTTCACCGAAGACACCGATATTGCCGCCCACTGCGCCAGAGGTATCCAGATTCCCCGTTATGAATGTGCGACCAGATTCGGCAGAAATATTCACTGAAGTGACACTACTATCTAAGCCGCTACCTGTGAGAAGTTCCGGTAAATTGGTGGTCGTGAGATTGCCGGAGGTTGGGATGATTTCGAGGTTGAGAATTTGACCAGCTTGGCTCAGGCGTAAAGTGTTGCTCCCTGGTACGGCGATCGCCTGAATTGTGCCTTCCTCAGCAGTGAGATTTCCGGTATTAACGACATTAGAGGCAAAGAGATTGATCGCTTGACCTGGTACGACATTCAGATCACCAGCATTGATAATCGCGCCAGTACCATCAAAGAAAAATTGTGTGGGTGCACCCGTGAGTTGAGCATAATCCGCGCCATCAACCCAAATTTCATCATCGAAACCCAGACCCCACGCTGTACTTGCTGTAAAATCTCCTGCCACATTGAGTTGTGCATTACTGCCAAACACCAAACCCGAAGGATTTAGCAAAAATAAATTGGCATTACTATTTGTGACTGAGATGAGACCATCAATAAACGAGGGATTGCCACCACTCACACGGGACAAAATATTTTGAATGTCAGGGTTCGCGAAAAAGTTGGCGCTTTGGCCTGTTGCAAGATTGAAGTCGCTAAAGTTGTGAAATAAATTGCTGTTATTGCCCGCAGTGCTACCTCCAGTAATTGCAAAGGCATCACCTGTCTGATCAATGAGGGTGCCTGTACCATCCCCTGCTGGTGTGATCTGGGCGATCGCTGGCAGAGTATGCAGGGTAGCAACGGGAAATAAAACTAAAAGAGCCGACAGACGCAGACGAAACACGGAAATACCTCTCGTCACAAAACCTAGAAAAGAAGAATCGAATGGCAGGCATTCTCGCATTCTTCTACACCAGCAAAATTACCGAATCCGCACTTTCTGTAAAGTTTATTACGGTAGGTATTTTAGCGATACCCTTGCTCGTTAAACCTTGAAATGCGGTTAACAACTCTATTTTTAAAGTAACTGACTCCAATTATCTCAAGGTTTAGCGTTACAAAAATCATTACGATAAAAACATATTTTCAGCTGTTTTTAATCCGGTTGTGATGGGCTGTTGATGAAAATGACCTGAATAAGCACCTAATGTGTGAACTTGGCTGAAAAATTCATCTGTTTGGGTTGTATGCCTTTCGGTAGAATTAAGTGCACCCCTTTGATGTGATGGAGTAGATGGCGAATGTCTCTGCGCGATAAGCCTCTAGACTGGCAAATTAATGTCCATGATTTCTATGTGCCTTTGATTTATAAAGGTAAAAATGTCGGTCTGATCGATCCCCAATACGCGAAGGGCATTACCAATATCCTGAATGGCGAAGAGAGTATCAAAAAAGCGTTAAGACTCGCCTGTGAAGACCTATTGACAGAATATGAGGGTGATCCAAAGGATATAAATCAGCTCAAATCTTTGATGCGAGAGTATATTACCCGCACTCGTAAGCCTAAAGCTGGAACCCCGGCGATCGCCGCATTACTGAAAGAAAGACAAAAAGAACTTGATATTTCCCAGCTAGAATTTGTGCGGTTTTGCGACTCCTATAAACTTTCCCCAGACGATCTCAAAAGTATTTATAACGGAGAGAACATCGAAAGCAGACTGTTTCCACCCCTATGCCGTATCCTCGGAAAAGAAACAGAGGATCTGATCGCAATTATTGAAGGTCAGGAACTCGACGATGATGATAACGACTTGCTATAGCAGTTTGTATGGGTTCTATTGTTGCATTCGTAAATATGAAAGGGGGGGTTGGTAAAACCACCACCACCATTAATTTGGCGGCTTGTTTGGCGAAAGATTACAACAAACGAGTGCTAATCGTCGATCTTGATAGTCAGATTAATGCGACCTTGAGTCTGATGTCACCAGTACAGTTCGCGAAGCTGAAAAAAGATCACAAAACCCTCCGTAACCTTGTTAAACAATCCGTCTCTAAACAGACAAAACCCCGTTGGGCTCCCACTGAAATTATCCAAACCAATCTCTGTGGCATTAATGGCCTCGATATTTTGCCAGGGGATATCGAGCTATACGAAGACTTTGTTTTAGCGGATATTATCTACGAGCGATCGCAGGGAAAACGCGATAACTTTTTAGAGTGCTGGCAAGAGATGGAGGACAATCTCCTCAAACAAATCCTCCGTCCCCTCGCGCCAATGTATGATTTTGTACTGCTGGATTTTTCGCCGGGCGACCATCTTATGACCCGCAGCGGCATTTTGGCTAGTGATTATTATGTGATTCCCGCAAAGCCTGAACCGCTTTCTGTGGTGGGCATTGGCATTCTTCAAGGACGCATTAAACAATTTAAAGACAATCAACGCAGCACAATTGAATTGTTGGGCATTACCTTTACTTCCCTCGGTCGCACCACAAAAATGGCAGGGCAAGTGCAAGAGCGTCTCGAACGAGATTTTGGCAAAACATCTCTGTTTAGAACAGCAATTCCGATTAATGTGGCGATCGCCCGCGCTGTGGATTTTTATAAGCCTGTGGTGCTGACAGAGCCGAAATCGACAGGAGCAAAAGCCTATAAACGCCTTGCCAATGAATTCTTATATCGCTGGCAACAACACATAAAAGTTCCTGATTCTCCTAAGCCCGAAGCGGAAAGTTAGATATCGACATTCTCGCCATCTACTATGCGTTCTCCGTTCTTAACTCTATTGTTGTGTGCCACGGCTCTCGCCTCTTCCGGTTGTGGACTGCTCATTGCTGAAACCTCAACTCAAGTAGTGGCTCGTATCGATGAAGCGACTGCGAGTCAACCCATTGAACCGCAAGTAACACCTGAGCCTCAGGCGATCGCCCCTGTGGAGAGTGAGCCAGATGTTCCCACTGTGACTGTCACCCGCTACAAAATTGATAGTCAGTGTAATGCTCTCGTCCCCGAGGATGTAGATGTGCCAGCCGTCGCTCCCCTCGACGAAACGATTAGTAAAATTGTGGGTGATCGCAGTAATGGCGACTTCCGTATTGCGGGCTATCGGATCAATATTGAAGAATCTACTAAAGCTGCAACCTTGGATTTCCGGCTACCTGTGGATACTGCCCGCTCAATTTATTCTTTATCTAATTGCGAACAATTTGCCCTACTCGGTGAACTCCGCGAAACCCTCATCGCCAATGCTGAATGGGATATTGATAGCGTAAATTTCCAAGTACAAGGACAAGATTTACAGTATTGATATTAAGAGTAATAGGGAGGAGATCTCCCTTCGACTTAAAATAAAACCAAGCCTTAACGAACTTCTTATTTATTCTGCATGCAAGCTACTTCTATGCTGTGCTAATGCAACATTACAAAAGATCCTCAAAACCTGGAAAGAAAGGTTTTTGTTTTAGATCCAGCTCATCATTCGTATAAGATGCTTGTTCGAGAATTTTTTGACCTTCTCTACTCTGAATATCACGAAACCCTAGCTTTCTGATTTCTGGATAGCCCATTTTTCCTGACTTATTACTCCAGTTGGTACCAAATAAAAAACACCATTGATGTCGGTCTTCCAATTGCCTTACCTGCCAATGTGTTTTTGGCAAGTCACAAATATATTCAGCTAAACGCTTACAATTTTCTTGTTCTGCTGATTTTAAGACCCGCTTTATATTGGTAGCGGAAAAATAAATGAGAACATCGATTTTGGATAAGTGCTGTTGACTAAAGAATTTACTTAATTCTTCAAAAGGTGGTATGTTTCCATTTTCATCCGAATACACTAAACCGTATACAGCCTTGTTCGATGTATTAGATTGAATTATTGAAGATATTTGTTCTAGAGCTTTTTTATTACCTATTGAGAAATATGAATGAGATGTTTTTGCAGATATCTTCGCAACATTATCTTTAAGCTCATCAATAATATTTTGTTCTATATCGACAAAGAAGCAGCTTGTATCGACATTAAGCTCCTGTGATTTTTCAAGAAAAATTATTGGACTTCCCTTCCCATATTCTTCATTGATTCCCGTCCCCGCATTCAAATCTATGAAGTGATATTTTGCCGATAACCAGCTTTTTCCTTGATGTCTCTTAAATATTCCATTTTGACAAATATTCAAATGAACTGTCGCGAAGTACTTAAATTGTTCTTGTTTGGTGGCTGTATTGTCGCTGAATCCTTGACCTGAAGAAGAAATAGGCATGCTTTATGGGCAACTTGTAAATTACATATTCCCTAGTATAATTAGAACATACATATTAATCTAAATAGATATTAATCTAAAATAAATAACTTAAATTTCAGGGAGTTCAAACCATGCCCACTGTGAGAGGTACTGAGAGTGTAGTGAGTCCTCTACAGAAGAGTGGCTTGAATAAGAAAGGATTGTGTGACTATGTAATAAATGTCGCTTCTGGTTGTTTACATGGTTGTACTTTTTGCTACGTACCATCGACTCCCGTAATTCGTACACGACAAAAGTATTTTGAAACCCGGGGTGTAGCTAATCCTCAGATGGACTGGGGAAAATATCTATTTGTTCGAGAAAATATTGCAGAGCAACTAAATCTCACCTTAAGTCGTAAAAAAACATGGAGCATGACTGAATCAGGACAAGGAGTTGTAATGCTTTGTTCTGGTACTGATCCTTACCAAAACCAACAAACGGCAAAAGTCACAAGAGAAGTGGTGAAAGTTTTAGTCAAATATCAAAGGAATGTTCGTATTTTGACTCGAAGTCCTTTGTGGCTACAGGATCTCGATATTCTTGATTCTCCGTATGTGACTGTTGGCATGAGTCTGCCGATGCTTGATGATGAATTGAGTAGAAAAATCGAGCCATTCGCACCACCTCCATCTGAACGTTACAAGGCAATGCTTAAAGGTTACGAAAAAGGAATCAGGCAATATGTGGCGATCGCTCCAACACCTCCGCAGACACAACTTACTAATTTTCAAGATCTGTTATCCAAATTACTAGTGGTCAACCCAGAAGTTATTTTTTGGGAACCAATTAATGCTCGCGGAACTAATGGTAAGCGAATGCTCGCAGCAGGTCTAGATTTTGTGAGTTCAGTCATGCACCGAGACTCTTGGGCAAGCAACTTCATTCGTCAGTGGAGAGATATTGAGCAAGCGGCAGATTCATTGGACTGCAAACAGCTTTTACACATATGGGCGGATCCCGATTTGAGAGGCTTTATTTCAGACCAAACCTTGGACTATTGGCTTTTCAGAAGAACTGTGGAGAAGTGGCGACAAAATTCTATTTTTTCGACTAAGAAGGGTAAGCAACAGACAAAAAACAAGCTCAACGATAAAAATAACAGGCAAAAACCTTCCACAGCTTTAAGTCGCTAGAGCGCTGATTTTTTAACTTATGGTGAATGCCAAAATTATGGAGGCGATCGCCTCCCGATCATACGTTAAACACTAAGATTCCAAAGCCCCGACTTCTCTATAGCTTGTAATGAGGTATGGCGATCACATCCATGCAGACTGATTAATTAGTAAATCAATCGTTTATCCATAGACCCTATAAATGTTCGAAAAACTACCGAATCACACAACTTGATATTATAAAGGTAGCAATATGAATAAATATTACGGATAAGCCTTAATGTTCTGGATTTACGCCATTGGATTTCTCGTTCTGCTACTCGTTGTCGGGATAGTCCTTTATCTATTGACCCCCCGTAGCTACGACTCCTCTAATACCGTCGCCACTTCCTATGATGAGTGGACAGAAGACGGCATCCTCGAATTTTACTGGGGTGAGCACATTCACCTCGGTCACTACGGCTCTCCCCCACGCCGCAAAGATTTCTTAAAAGCAAAAGCAGACTTTGTTCATGAGATGGTTCGTTGGGGTGGTCTTGATCAGCTTCCCGCTGGCACGACTGTCCTTGATGTTGGTTGTGGTTTTGGTGGCAGTAGTCGCATCCTTGCACAAAATTATGGCTTCGATGCAACAGGCATTACCCTCAGTCCCAAGCAAGCCCAACGTGCAAATGACCTCACTCCCGAAGGCGTTAGTGCAAAGTTCATGGTGAATGATGCCCTTGATATGTCCTTCCCTGACAATAGCTTTGATGTTGTCTGGTCAATTGAGGCAGGGCCCCACATGCCCGACAAAATGAAGTATGCAGAAGAAATGATGCGTGTACTCAAGCCCGGTGGCATCCTTGTGGTGGCTGACTGGAACCAACGCGATGATCGCCAAATTCCTCTCAATTGGTGGGAAAAGCCCGTTATGCGTCAACTCCTTGACCAATGGTCTCACCCTTCTTTCTCCAGTATCGAGCGTTTCTCTGAGCAGATTGCTGAAACTGGTTTAGTTGATGGTGAAGTAACAACTGCTGACTGGACGAAGGAAACATTACCTTCTTGGTTAGAATCTATCTGGCAAGGTATTGTCCGTCCTAAAGGTCTTATCAAATTTGGTGTTTCTGGCTTCTTTAAGTCTCTCCGTGAAGTGCCTACAATGCTCCTAATGCGTGTAGCTTTCGGTGCAGGTCTCTGCCGTTTTGGCATGTTCCAAGCTGTTAAGACAAATAATCTTAATTCCGTTGGCTCTGCCCAAACTGGTGAAGCGATTAACGCTTAAGCTCTTCGGATTTAGTTTTTATATTTATCTGAACAATCTAATTTGAAACTACAGTTTCTTGAGCAATCATTAATCTGTAGTTTTTTTTGTTATCCCCGTATTCTTATTACTGATTTTTTGATTCAGAACATTTATGGCTTCTCCCATTGGTATTGTCGGTGCAGGTATTGGCGGTTTAACTTTGGCCTGTACCCTTGAGCAAAGCAATATTCCATTTCAGCTTTATGAACAGTCAGAAAGCTTTGAAGCGTTGGGTTATGGCATTCAAGTCAGTCCGAATGTGGTGCGGATTTTGTCAGCTTTGGGATTGGCAGAAGAGCTAGAAAAAATGGCTCACCGTTGTCATGGTTTTGAGTTGCGATCTTTTTATTCGGATCAAACTTTAATTCAATGGCAGCTACCAAAAAATCAGCTTTATTATCAATGTCGTCGAGCAGATTTACACCAGCTTTTATTTGATGGTTTGCAGGATAAAAGTAAACTCAATTTCTCAACACACTTGTCTAGCTATGCGCGTGCCTCTGATTCAATTTCTTTGCAGTTTGATTGTGCAACTGATGCAAATGTCTCGGCTTTGGTTGGGGCTGATGGTGTTGGTTCCCAAACTCGTAAGCAGTTAATGCTGGATAGTCAAAATACGAAACCAAGCTACGCGGGCTATGCAGCATTTCGGGCCATCTTACCTTGGCGATCGCCCTACGCAGAGTTAGCGGGTAAAGCAACGGTGTGGCTTGGCAAAAATCATCATGTGGTTGCCTATCCCAACGGCAATCTTACAAGTGAACATGGACAACAATGGCTCAATTTGGTTTTGGTGGTGAAAGAAAAGCAATGGCAAGAAGAAGGCTGGGCGATCGCCGCGAATAAACAAGAGGTTGCCGCTGAATTTAGTAACCAATCCAAACTACTTAATCAAATTTTGGTGGATATGATCGATAGCCCAGAACCCTGTTACAAGTGGGGCTTATTTGAGCGATCGCCGCTTCCTTTTTGGTCGCAAGGTCGAGTGACATTATTGGGAGATGCGGCTCATCCGATGTTGCCATTTCAGGCTCAAGGTGCAGCGATGTCCATTGAAGATGCTTATATTTTGGCACAATGTTTACAGCGTCATAGCGAGATCGAGACAGCGTTTAGACAATACGAAAAAATGCGTTATCACCGGGCAACCCAAATGCAAAAAACATCTCGCAAAAATGCCGATATTTTCCATGCATCCGGTTTGAAGGCGATCGCCCGTGATTTTGTTTTTCGAGTGGCTGATTTAGTTGCCCCGGATTTAATGAATCTCAAATCTGCTTGGATTTATGATTACGACGCGACAAGGCTATGATGCTTCACCCACATGCGTTTCTTGTCGGAGATAAGCCTCAATAAAACTATCTAAATCACCATCCATCACACCACTGACATCGGTGGTTTCTTTGTTTGTTCGTAAATCTTTCACCATTTGATAGGGATGAAAAACATAATTGCGGATTTGATTGCCCCACGCCGCCTCGACCATATCACCACGAATTTCAGCAATTTCTTGAGTCCGTTGCTCCTGCGCAATCACCAGTAATTTTGCTTTTAAGAGTGCCATCGCTTTTTCTTTATTCTGCAACTGCGATCGCTCCTGGGTACAGCGCACAGCTATGCCCGTTGGAAGATGAACAATCCGTACTGCTGTTTCCACTTTGTTGACGTTTTGCCCACCCTTACCGCCAGCTCGCGATGTTGTAATTTCTAAATCCTTATCGGGAATCTCAACTTTGACAGCATCATCCCCAAGCACAGGCATGATCTCAATCCCGGCAAAACTGGTTTGACGTTTACCGTTGGCATTAAAAGGCGAGATTCTCACTAAACGGTGAGTACCTTTTTCACTTTTTAGATAACCAAAAGCGTATCGTCCCTCAATTTCGAGAGTTGCTGATTTTAAACCAGCCTCATCCCCCTCAGAAATTTCCGCCAATTTAACCTTGTATCCTTGCTTCTCGCTCCAACGGGTATACATCCGCAGTAACATTTCTGCCCAATCTTGAGCATCGGTGCCACCAGCGCCTGCATTGATTGTGAGCACTGCACCGTTATTGTCGTACTCACCGGAAAGCATCTGTTGCAATTCCCAGCGATCTAATTCTTTTTGGAGCGTCTCTAAATTCTGGATCGCTTCGTCGAGTAATGCGGGATCGTCCTCTAGTTCTAAAAGTTCGGCGATCGCCTCAGCATCTTCAAACTGAGAATGCCACTGTTCATATTGGTCGAGATTAGCCTTGAGATCATTCAGCTCCTGCATCGTTGTTTGGGCTGTATCTTGATTCTCCCAAAATTCTGGTTGGGCGGCTACTTGCTCTAGATCGAAAATTTTGGCATTTAAAGTCTTCGGGTCAAAGATATTCCTGAGTTTTACCCAGGCGCTCACTGACCATGACAAGCGATCGCTTTAAATCCGCTAACTCAATCATCAAAATTCCTCATCAAAACCGGAAAAATCATTCACCCAAATGATTATAGTAGAAAGCTTCAATTCCTCCACTGATAGGCATTTGCGATGATTGCAGAAGAACCCAAAATCGATCCGTTAGAATAGGGACATTCATGCAAATGAAAAGTTGTCAAGGCGACCCTGAAATGATAGAGTCTGCTGGATAACTGCTCTTATCGCTGTCTGATAAAAAAGTAGGTCAATGGCTTTCTAATTTAAATTCTGTTTTTCACAGACATTTTTTGCGTCGTTTTTCCTCATAAATAAACGTGAGGCGATCGCCAAAAAATTTTTACCTATCCATTAACCCACTCGCGCATCGACAAAACACTAAAACAATATGACCATTGATTCCATCCGTTTACGTAACGAATTCATCAACACCCAAGTCATTACCCGTAACAACGGCACACGCTTAGGGGTCGTTAAAGATGTATTAGTGGACATTGACCGTCGCGAAGTTGTAGCTCTCGGACTGCGGGATAGCATGTTTTCCGTATCAGGTATGCCGAAGTATATGTACCTCGATACGATCATCCGTACAGGTGATGTGGTCTTAGTCGAAGATGAAGACGTTTTGGCCGATGTAGATGTCGAAGCCTACAGCCCTCTCATTAACAGTGAAGTGATTACTGAGGCTGGTGAACCCCTTGGAAGAGTTAGAGATTTTCAGTTTGACCTTGAGAGTGGCACCGTTTCTTCCCTGATTATTGCGTCTCTTGGTTTGCCACAGATTCCCGAGCAAGTAATTAGTACCTATGAGCTTCCGATTGAGGAAGTCATTAGTAGTGGCCCTAATCGTTTAATTGTCTTTGAAGGTGCAGAAGAACGTCTCAGTCAGATTACCGTTGGTTTCCTCGAAAGATTAGGTGTTGGTCGTCCTCCTTGGGAACGGGAAGAAGAGGACATGTATTATGCACCGACTGCTCGCCCTGAAAATCAGTTAGGCACAGGCGTTCCTCTCCAGCAACCTGTTGCACGCCCTCCTGTTCAAGCGCGTCAGCCTATTAACAATTGGGATGAAGACGAATGGCAAGAAGAAGCTATTGCTCCTCCCCCACCACGTCGCCAGAAGGCTCAAGCTATGAGCTATGACGATGATTATGAGGGGGATAACTGGGGTGGCGATAACGATAGTTATGATGACTATGAGCAGCCCGCTAATAATTACAACGATCAAGATGTCGATAGTGACGTCTGGGATGATGATGTCAAAGAAGAGCCTTATTCTCCTCCCGTCGTAAATATTCCTGAGCAAACTAAGGAATATGAATATGAAGAAGAAACAAATTACTAAAGCTTCTTTTTCACGGGCGATCACCCCCACATAAATTCAAGAAACTGTCTGCGAGGTCAAACCTTTCCGGCAGTTTTTATTTTTAATGTATGTAAAAAAAATTCCCCAAGGAATCAATCAAAGGGAATTCAACATATATCTGTAATTTTTATCTGAATAAATTTTTTGTTCGGGTGAGTTGATTAAATTAAACCAAGCCAACTAACAACGCCTTGGTGAGTGATCAATTCAATAATGATCGCCAAAATAATGCCGATCATTGCGGCACGACCGTTGAGCTTCTCGGAATAGAAGTTAAAACCAAACTTAGGATCTTGAATGTTTGGTTTTACGGTGGGTTCGGGGGCTGCCATGACAAACTCCTGTTCTATATATGGGTCTTTGAAAACAAACTTGTAATAAATCTTAATTTCAGTTTAGCGTACTGCGACAGGAGTCGTGCTGAATGCCAGAATTTTTTCAAGGACAAGGTCAGTTTGCTCAACGTGAGGTAAATGTCCAGCATCGGGAATCCATTCTAAGATGCTATTAGCAATGCCCTGTTTGAATTTGAGGGGATCTTTCGTACCGAGAATGGCATCTTGTTTGCCCCAGAGAATCAATGTTGGTTGAGTAATACCTTGCAGTCTCGGATAAAACGAACCATAACCACCGCCTTTCGTAAATGCGATTAACGTCTCTTGCCAGCGATCGCACCCCAAATGCATGGCACCACAGAGAACAGCATCCTCATTGACACGAGACTTGTCGTAATAGGCACTTAGGCAGATTTTGCGACGGACATTCATGCTGCCGAGAAATTGGGTTGCCCAGCGATCAATCGGCGGCACCATCAGAAAGCGACTAAATGGCTTTGGCGCTAGACCCGCACTATCCAGTAAGGCAATTTGAGCAACCGCATCAGGATATTCGAGAGCAAAATCAAGAGCGACAGCTCCTCCCATCGATGCACCAATAATCAACACTGGGCGATTAATTTTTTGCTGCCAAAAACTGTAGAGATGGGTACGAATAGTTTCAGGGTTAAAGGCGAGTTCCGCGGGACGCTCTGTAAACCCAAAGCTCAAAAGATCTACTGCCCAAACTTCGTGGTGTTCAGCCAACTTCGGCATCAGGTAACGGTATTCTAGTACCGAGCTATCAAAGCCATGAACCAACAAGATTGGGAGAGCACCTGAGCCAGCCTGAGTGAAACTAGTCAAAATCGGTTCCGAGCGTAATGGGGTGGCGATCGCCTCTTGCTGAAGACTTTTCGCGAAATCAATGGCAGCGTGTTCAGTTAATTGATTAACAAGGGGCGGCAAAAAACTCGGATACATAGAACCTTGGGAAAATGCAGGATGACAATGGTTTCTATTGTCTCTGGTTTGTGAGGAGACAACAACGTTAAAGGCAAAAAAAGGTTGCTAGAAAAGGCTTAAAAAAGAGGCTACAAACGCCAATCTTCATCAGAACAATATTTTGTTGCGTCGAGCACATAGAGTATATTCGATCTTAACTCTTTCTAAGTCTTTTGTTCTATCGCACTTTACAGCGCAGTGTTGTCATTGCCTTGGGGAATATCCTCATGGTGTTGTCGAATCTCGATATTGAAATAGTGAGTTGCTTACCGATGGTGAGCTATCAAAACGAAAATTCGCTGCTCGTAGGGTGCCTTCTTCAATATGCCTAGTAAAAAATGAAAACAACTGTTCGTCAGCCCTATACAGAATTGCAAAGCCTCCTGCGGAAAGGTGGCTATTTTGAATCTCGAAATAGTTTTTATGTGGCACGATTTTTATTTCTGATTACATTACTCGTTGCACATATTGCTTGTTTGGTTTTTGTTGATAACTTCCCCCTACAAATCTGTAATGCGATCGCCCTAGCATTTACCTCGACGCAAGTAGGATTATTTGCCCATGACATTGTGCATCGTCAGGCTTGGAGAAATGAAATTTTTGACGTAATTGTTGGAGATTTGTTAGTCGGAATTAGCTGTAGCTGGTGGCATAACAAACATAATCAAAAACACCATGCTCACACTAATCGCTTGGGCTTAGATACAGATATTGAAGCGCCATTTCTTGCCCTCGCTGCTGAGCAATTAGAAGACAAGAAAGGCTTTGAAAAATTCTTGATTCGCTTCCAAGCCTATTATTTCTTGGTAGTGCTGTTCTTTATTCCAGTGGCAATGCACATCGAAAGCGCTTTGTTTCTACTGAAGAACAAAGTGAAAAATCGTGGTTTAGAGGCGATCGCCTTTAGCTTGCATTTTGGGATTTACTTAACCTGTCTAGTCTTGTCACCTTTGAATCTTTGGCAAGCTGTTATCTTTACGCTGATCTTTAAGAGCTTATTTGGAGTGTATTTGGGTCTGATTTTTATTGTTAATCATGCTGGGATGCCAATCTTTAGTGCTGATGAAAAAATTGATCCATTTTCTTTGCAAGTGCTGACTTCTCGTAATATTTCTGCACATCCTATTACAGACTTTCTGATGGGTGGTTTAAATGCTCAAATCGAACATCACCTCTTTCCTCAGATGTGTCGCATTAAACTCAATGCATCTCGTAGATTAGTTCGTAAATTTTGTCTAGAAAAAAATATTCCCTATCATGAAACAGGGTTTATTCGGGCTTGTGTTGAAACTTTCTCCAGCCTCAATAATATCGGGAAATTATCTGCTTCTCAATAGATGATTTTTCGAAAAAGTAAGTAGGGTGGGGAACTTTATTCTCATCCTACTTTTTTAATGGCTATTTTTGAATAAGGTTCAATATTTAACGGCAGAGAACCGCATGATAATGAATATCTCCCGCCTTTAGTTTGGCGATCGCCCAGCCATTACTCACATCATTTTTTATTGAGATGAGCCGACCAACACTGTTTATTTTTTCGGGATTACCTGCGACAGGTAAAACAACTCTCTCCAGAGCATTAGCAAAATATCTTGGGGCAACTCATTTACGGATTGATACCATCGAACAAGCTTTGCGGGATCTCTGTCAGATTCAGGTTGAGGGCGAAGGCTATCGTTTGGCTTATCGTGTTGCGGCAGATAATTTACAACTTGGGCTTTCTGTTGTCTCTGATTCCTGCAATCCGATCGAACTCACTCGGCGAGAATGGGAACAGGTTGCCATTGACAATGACGCAGATGTTCTCAATATTGAAGTGATTTGCTCTGACAAAGCCGAACATCGTCGTCGGATTGAAACGCGCCAAACGGATATTCAAACGCTTAAACTTCCCACTTGGCAGGATGTTCTTGCACGAGAATATGATCTTTGGTCTGGCGATCGCCTTGTCATTGATACTGCTGGACAAACGATTACAGAATCAATTGCAACCTTAGTGCGGCAGTTATAAATCGAAAAGATTGCGATTTACCACAACCCATCGACGCTAGACTCGACATTCCTCTAAACTAGCCAATGGATTGGCAATAGGCATATCTGCTTGTTTTGTCGGTCTCTTTTAAAACTTTTTTTATAACGAATCTCTAACCATGTCACAGGACACTCTATTTGAGCAGCTAAAAAACCCGAATCCCCATTTACGCGATCGCGCAATGTGGGAAATTGTGGAATCTAAGGATGACAATACGATTCCTCGTTTGATGTCTGTCCTCGACGAAACGGATACAACTTATCGTCGTGCTGCGGTGAAAACCATTGGTGCAGTGGGCGTTGAGACCGTTCCATTTCTTGTTGAAACGTTGAGAAAAAGTGACAATGGAACAGTCCGCAGTAGTTGCGCAAAAGCCCTTGCTCAAGTTGCTCTAAACTACCCCGAAGAGACATTCCCCGAAATTGGAATTGAAGGGTTAAAGGAATCTCTCCAAGATGAAAATCCTGTGGTGAATATCGCGTCAGCAATGGCAATGGGTGTGGTTGGCGTACCTGCTCTAGATAGTTTATTGGATGTGCTCAACTCTACTGATAATGTCGCTCTCGGCGTAGCCATTATTAATGCCCTGAGTGCGATTAAAGATGATCGAGCAATAGAAACGCTCAAACGAATCGCCGAAGATGAGAATTCTGATATGTATATGAAGCAAATGGCGGAGAGTGCTTTCTCTCGGATGGATATGCTCAAAGGGATGGAGCCTAAGTAAATCTCTTTGATGAATTGAATAGCTTGTGGGCGATCGCCATATTCTCTAGTTCTCTAATTCTGGGGTGGCGATCGTCGCTTTTTTGCTTTCATTTTCAAGAGGGTTAAGAGAAATAGTGTTTAGATGTCGTTTATGAAAAACTTAGAAAGCCTGTTTTTTACAGTGCTCGATACTAATTAATCTTCGGTTCTTAACAAAATGCGATGAAATTTGATGCCAATAAAGTGGATCTACTACGTATGACTATAAAAAATGAGTTTCAAAGCGAGTATATTGTCTTTTATTAGCTTGACTCTTCTTCGGTCACTACCCAGATTCCTACCATGCGTTCACGTCTTTCCTCAGACTCGGTAAGAGTAATACGACAAAAAATTTGGCACCTGAAAAAATGGATTTTATTGGGTTTATTTTTGATTTCTATGCTGGGTGCTGTTGGTCTACAGCAGTGGTATTTTAATGAGGAAGGGATTGAAATTGCGATTAATTTACCCGTAAATCCGAATGGGAGATCTGATATTGCGGCGAACGCACGGGAAATGTGGCGTGGCTCCCAGATTTATATTAACGAAGTGAATCGTCAAGGTGGCGTTAATGGTCATCGTCTTAAGCTGACAAAGGTGGTGATGCAAGGAGCAGACCACGAAAAATACGCGGTAGAGCAAGCGAAAAAAACAGCAAATAGTGAGGCGATCGCCATGATTGGGGGATATTACAGTTCTCTAATGATTGCGGCGGGCAAAGTGTATGAAGATGCTGAAATGCCTGCAATTACAGGTATTGCCCTCGCCGATGAAGTGACAAAAGATAATAATTATTTCTTTCGAGTCGTGCCGAACCGCAGTTGGCGGAGCTCCTTTATCGCGAGCTATATTTACCAAGTTTTAGGCCATCGAAATGTGGGTATTGTTTTAGATCCTGAAGATATAGAATTCGGTCTAGGTTCCGCCCAGGATTTTAAAGCATCTTTTCAAGAGCAAGGAGGAACTGTCACAAATGAGTGGCTCATTAATGAACAGTCTCCAGAGGCGATCGCCACAGAATTAGTCGCGTTAAATCCAGACATTGCTTTTCTGGCCCTTCAGTCTGATCAAATTACCTCTGTGGTGAAAGCGGCACGACGCGAAGGGTTTGAGAATCCGATGTTTGTTGCTGTGTCTTCTTGGAGTGCCCAAAGCTTGGCCAACGAACTCGAAGAAAGAGAGAATCCCGGCGCACTCAGTCATGACGTCTACATGACGGCAGACCTCATCTATGATGTTGCCAGCAAAGTTGCTCTGGATTTCCGTCGCCAATATGCCACCCAATATGACAACGAAGAATTTCGTCCCGTCACTGCAATTTCCTATGACGTGACCAAGGCGATGGTTGCAGCCATTGAGAAAAGCAATGTTACTGGCCATGCCAATGCCATAAAAGAAGAACGTCAAAAAGTGCAGCAGGCGATCGCCAAATTAAATCGCCCAAGAAATGCTATTGACGGTTTGTCTGGTCAGATTTATTTCAACAATGATGGCGATGCCGAAAAACCACCTGCTGTGGGTATCTTCCAAAAACGACGTTTGATTTCTGCCTATGAGCAATTAAAAATCAACCCTGCATTTATCCCTTCCGTAAAAGAAGCGATTAAAGAAAAGGAAGAGGGCAAAAATATTACCCAGTTGGCTAAGATTCTGAATAAAGAGAAACTGCTTCTCGTAAATAATTTACCGATGAAAGTAGCTAATGTTATTTATACAGGAATTGATATCAATAAAGTCCTAGAAATTGATCAAAAAGAATCAAAATATAAGATCGATTTTTTCATTTGGTTTAAATATCATAAACGCGAGAATCTAGAGCCAAGATTAGTTGAATTTATTAATTCCTCTGAAAGTAGTCTAGCTATCGAAAATCCTGTTCAAGTAACAGTGAATGGCGAGATCATGACAGAAGACTATGAGGCTGAAGAAGGCGATTTGATCACTGAAGCTTACCGTGTCAAAGAAATATTTCAAGAGCCTTTCGAATTTTATGATTATCCTTTTGACACCCAAAATCTAGCGATTCGCCTCAGACACCAATCTCTCGATCGGAGTGAGATTTTATATGTGGTTGATTTGTTGGGGATGAGGGATACAGATTTGAGTCAAACTATAAAAAATTGGGAAACCCATAACGTATTTGACACGATTACAGACTGGCAACTAAAAAAGGTCTCTTTTTATCCCGACGTTCTGAGTAATTTATCTACTCTTGGATTTTCTGATGAAAATCGTAGTGGCGATCGCCTAGAATATTCCCGCTTTAACGCTGTGATCGAAGTAGAGCGAAATCGCAAAGCCTTTCTATTGAAAAATCTATTGCCGTTGATTTTTTTCTTGTTTGTTGGCTATATCAACTTTTTTATTCCCCTATCCCAAACGAAATTTGCAGCAGTCACAAGTCTATTGATGGCAGTGGTTTTCTTCCATCTAAACTTACTCAATAAATTACCAGAAAGAGTGGGCTATATCGTTGCTTTGGACTACGCTTTTTATTCGATCTATGCAATGTTAGGGTTTCAGATTTTGCTATTTGTAATTGGCTATTACAAGCCGATACGTGCTAATCCTCAATATTTGCAACGGTTAACTATGGCTGGGCAAATTGGTTATCCTGTGACGCTTGTGATTGCATTTGTGACATTCTTGATTATTTATGTCTAAGAAGGTGTCTGAAAAAAACATTATAAAAATCACATCAACCGACAAAATAATTGATTTTGATTCATCTTGTGAGAAATATCTAATGACGACAACTGATTAATGACTGAAATTCAAAAACTCAACTGTTAGAACTCTAATAATAAAAAATAGGTAGATGTCTTCACTATATTTGAAGTGATAAAAAATCAAATTCAAATATAAAGCATGAATATTAATTATTGATCTGACAGATATTTGTCATTGGTTTACCTATTTCTATTACTATATTTGACCTAACCAGGAAACGCCATATTGGAATTTAGACAATTTAATCTGCCTGAAGTTCAATCATGAAATGAAACACTGTCAAAAAGTTGACTTACATTGGTTGAACTCATCGGCCGACCAAGATAATAGCCTTGAATAATATCCGCACCACAGCGCTGAACCAAATTCATTTGTCTAACGGTTTCTACACCCTCTGCCACCACTGAAAACCCCAAATCATGACAAAGTTGTATGCTCGAAGAAAGTAGTATTTGCCCTCGTTGAGCTTCCTTTGTCGGGGCGAAAATCAGTTTTCTATCTAATTTGATTTCGTCTGCCTTTAAGGCTAATAAAGTAGTTAAAGAAGAATAACCTGCGCCGAAATCATCAATTGAAATACGATGACCTGCTGTTCGTAGTTGTTGAACAACTGACGCTAATGCTGATATTTCTACAGTATAAGTATGCTCAGTGATCTCTATATAAAAGCAAATATTGTGGTATTTTGCTCTGTCAATAAACTCTTTGACAGCCAATTGGTCTAATAAAAATTCTTTATCAAAATTAAGCGCAATAGGTGGCACCAACAATCCTTCTGACTGCCATCGTAGTATCTGCAAAAAGGCGAGATCTACAACCTTCTTGTCTATGATTTTCGAAAGTCCTTGTTGATAAAGTACTGGAAGAAAGGTGGGCGGCAGAATTTCTCCCTTATAATTTTGAAATCGGAGTAGAGCCTCTAATCCTACAAGCTCAAGAGATTGGGCATTAAATTTAGGTTGAAAATAAAGTAAAAATTGTCCACCTCTTAACTTTTTCAATACTTGTTGAGCCGAAGTCATGTTTTTCATCTTGGCTCGCTGTTTTGCTATAAATATTCGCTCTTGTTGGTGATTGACTTCTCCTTGAATGAAGTCATGAGCATCTTCACCAAAAAGATTTAATAGATAACTTGGAGCTTGATACTGACGACTAGAAAGTAACAAAAAAGGAAAATAAATACAGCTATCTACTACCAAACATAGAAACTGAGTCAAAACAGACAAACCAGATCCATCAGTTGCAGCATATGCGCTATAAAGCGGTGGTGACATCCAGTGAACAGGTGTGAGAGATAGGTGAAACAAGCCAAAGTGAACAGCAGAAAGGGCGATCGCCATATTGACAAATGGCACGACTACAAACGGAATCAAAAAAATAGGGTTTAAAAGGATTGGCAGCCCAAATAGCAGAATTTCATTAACATTAAAAAATGAAAAAGGGAGGCTTAACCGAGCAATAGATTTGAATTGTTTAATCCTCTTAGAGAAAAGAATCAAAAATGGGATGACAAAAGTTGATCCAGATCCTCCAATATTCATAAAAACATCATGAAAGGTTTTGAGTCTAATACTATAATTTTCACCATTTGGTATATCATTAATCAGCCGAAATAGACCATCAGCACTATGCTCTCCATGTAAACCAATAAACCAGGTGAAAAGTGAAATAGTTTTGTATAAAATCAGCTCTAAAATTTCAGATAATTGATAAAATCGTGGGTCAATGTATGCTACTACCCCAGAGAAGTCTATACAAAGAAAAATATTGATTATCTGACCAATAAACTCAAAATAGGCAACAGTTAATAGACCAGGAATAATTAAATTCAGTGTTTGTTTTAGACGGGGATTAATATCATTTTGATAAACAGTCAGTGGAATCTTTGAAAATTTCAAGAAGTAATGTAATAACCTAACTGCAATCCAAGTGCTAGGGATACTTGTAAGAATTGAACCATGGTAAGAAATGAGCTGAGCTGAGTCATTAACGATCAGAAATCCAGATACTCGAAAAAAACAAACCATCGCAATCAGAATTGTACCGATTTGATCGAGACCTTTTTCTTTGGCTAGAAGTGAGCTAAGCGATAAATTAACAAATAAAGGAATTAAAAAAAAATATAGTCGACTAATGTCATCTCCATTAATTGCTGATGCATCGGTCACCCCCCAAAACTCCAATAAGCTCGTCAAGCCAGAGAAGAGGACCAATATATTCATGACTAAAACAATTGGTAACAAGGAGAGAAAGGCTTCTCGAAGTAATAAGAAAGGTTTTATCTCAAATGATTCTTTAAGTAGTGATAGAGGATTTAATCGAACGAAGTAATTTCGCATGGAGATGAATCAGAAGATCAAGAGAGTACTATTGTTTAGGATAATTGTTCCTTGTTAAGCTGTAGAGGATATCTGAAAAGTATAGGCCGTTAGATGAAAAGGTGAATTCCTTAAATATTCACCTTAAAATCTCGCATTTTTGAGGTGATAGTATAATGAAAAATCCTGCCATAGTATAATTTTTGAAAAATAGACATATGAAAGAAAAATGCTTGTTTGACCAACTTTGGATTGTACTTCTACGAGGCTGTTTGAAAAGGCTCTAAGCGTAATATTTATTCTATTGGATAGAACGAAAAAGAGAGATTTTAGACTTTTTTGACAGTGAAATTACTGAGATCTCGATATCCAAAGTGAACTTTCCAAACACCCTCTAAAGAGAAATGAGAGGATTTAGAGATTGGATGTCTCTCGTAAGTCGTTAAGAGGCATCACTCAATCGAATTTTTCTTTGACTCTTACTCAATTCTTGAAAAGAAGAAAGCATTTATTCTGTCATATCGATAATGAAACTGAGATAAAATCTTACTAAAGGCGTTAAAGACAAGTATTACGTTGGAAATGGTGTGATTAGTGGCAAAGTCAGATAAACCATTGAGTCAAAAAGATAAGGCGATCGCCGATTTAGAAGAAGAACTGAATCAGGCTCGATTAGAGATAAAGGCGCTCCAGCAGTCCCATGACGAGGAACTCAGCCAAGCTCGATCAGAAATAAAAACACTTCGGCAAGCGCGCCAACAAGAAAGTCATCATAGAGAACAAATCGACAGTGAACTCAAAGCATCGCAGCAACTCCTACAGTTAGTGATGGATACGCTGCCTGAGGCGATTTTTTGGAAAGATCGGCATTCTGTTTACTTGGGCTGCAATCAAAATTTCGCGGAAGATGCAGGAGTTGGTTCTCCTCCAAATATTGTGGGGAAAACAGATTATGATTTGGCCTGGAAAACTGAAGAAGCCGACTTTTTTCGAGAATGCGATCAGCGTGTCATGTCATCAAATTGTGCAGAACTGGGCATTATTGAACCTCAGCTCCAGGGTGATGGTAAGCAGGCTTGGTTAGAAACAAATAAGGCACCTCTCCATAACAGTTGTGGTGAAGTCATCGGGATTCTCGGAACCTATCAAGATATTACCGAGCGTAAGCAAGCAGATATTGCTCTACAAAACCTAAACAAAAAACTTGAGCGACAAACTAATCGTTTGAAATTAGCGTTGGAGCTTGTGCAAAGTGAAAAAATGTCAGCACTAGGAAAAATGGTGGCTGGCATAGCCCATGAAATTAACAATCCAATGAATTTTATTCATGGCAATGTAACCCATCTTGAAGAATATACTAAGGAGCTACTGCAACTACTGGATTCATATCAGCAACAATACCCTGTACCACCTCAATCACTACAAGCAGAGTTGGAGGATGCCAATCTAAGCTTTCTGACACAGGATTTGACGAAAATTTTCCAGTCGATGAAAACAGGCTCTACTCGCATTCGAAATATTGTGCTGTCATTGCGTAATTTTTCTCGTCTTGGCGAGTCAGGATACAAATGGGTCGATCTTCATGAAGGCATCGACAGCACATTACTCTTTTTGCAGCATCGTCTGAAAACTCCAACAAAGTTTACGGGTATTCAGGTGATTAAAGAGTATGGCAATTTGCCTTTAGTCGAATGTTGTCCGAGGGAACTGAACCAAGTGTTCCTAAATTTGTTGACGAATTCAATCGATGCATTAGAGACGACAGCTCATAAATCCACACCAGAACAACAAGTGACACAGCCGACTATTCGGATTTCGACTCATCTCACGGCGGAAGAGCGGGTCAAAATTACGATCTCAGATAATGGTTTAGGTATACCGAAAATGATCGAATCTAGAATCTTTGATCCTTTTTTCTCGACTAAATCGATTGGTAAAGGGACTGGCTTAGGTTTATCGATTAGTTATCAGATTGTCACAGAGAAGCACAATGGTGCAATTTGGTTTGATTCGACGGAAGGATCAGGCTGTGAGTTTGTGATTGAAATTCCCCTCTGTCACTCTGAGGCAGTGTCAACTTAAGATATTCAATCGGCTAGTTTAACTGGTGATTATCATCGGCGATCGCCCGATCTGATTTCTCGGTGCTATCCCTTGATTATAAAGTCGCGCAATGGAACAGAGGTTGGCGATCGCCTCTATGTCATTTTTGATGTATTACAAAATTAATATATCTCTTCGTATTGAAATTAACCTGATTTTTGATTTGAAACGATAAACTTATCTTCACCACATTTAACTCAAGCTTAAATTGTCGTGTGTTCCACAATACACACAACCATAACTTAAATCATAAAACTCGTTTCTTTAGTCTTCTCTTAATATCAATGATCATAATCTTATTTGTATGTACTTAAGTATCTTCTTGAGTGCACTATGAATCAGATTTTGGTGGATTTAAATGAGAGCTAGTAATGTATTTTTGTCAGCATTTTATACTTTTGTAAGTCTCCTATTTCTCATTAATCCAGTTGATGCAAAAGCTACACAGAAAAGTACTTTTACAGTACCAATACACCGCTCGATGGACTATCAAGATATTAGGCACCAAGCAGAGCAACTGACGAATGCCTATATATCCTTAGCATTTACACAGAATCTTGATATAGAAGCATTACAGCTCGATGTGCTTGGAGAGAAAGCTGTAGAGATTGTCCCTCTATTTTCGATTTTTATTACACGCACTCAATGGCGAGAATCGCCCCATATTAGCGATTGGGTGTCTTATAACCAAGCTTCCTTCTCACTCCTTCAAAGTGATCAACCATTGATTGCTAGTGCAGAAGAAAATGATGTGGTTTCTAGCTCTTCTAGGACTACCTCCATAAACCTGGTTAATTTTCCTGCTATCGATGAATCTTTTGTCATTGATGAAGTGGATATTGACCAACTAATCAACGATGGTTTTAATCCTCAAGTGATCATTGATGACTTGGATTGAAAACCGATATTTGATTTGGCGAAAGTATCTCGATGTTAGATCTAGATTTCCCAAGCCAATGTACTTATTTCATCTATCAATATCTGATCTCAAAATAATTTCAACCAAGGGAAATCTTTCATGCCACACGACAATAAGCCTAGTAACTTTTCTGGCAATCGACCTTTTCATGATGTTCTGCAGAAGCGCATCTCCCGTCGCAATATGCTGAAAAAAAGCATGATTCTTTCTGCTGCAGGCTTTGTGGGGGCGATCGCCGGTGAAAATCTTCTCCGCCAAACCCCTGTTACTGCAAAAACATCCGCTGCTGCGAAAAAAGTTGCTAAAGGCAGTAGCCCCCTCATTGAGTTTGATGCAGTCCCCGTTGCCGCAGGGAATGGCTCTGTCCCAACTATTTCTGCCGATTATGAATATCAAGCTTTGATTCCTTGGGGGACTGCTTTAACAAACGAATATGACGATTGGGATGGGAACCCGGCAACCCGTCCCACCTCTGCTCAGCAGGCAAAAATGATTGGCATTGGTCACGACGGCATGACCTTTTTCCCTTTCAGAGGCCAAACTAACCATGGTCTGATTGCTGTCAATCATGAGTTTGGTCGTAACACCCATGTACTCGGCAAGAGTGCGCCAGAAACATTAGAGGATGTGCTCCTCTCCCAACATGCCCATGGTGTATCCGTCGTGGAAGTGAAAGCAAACCCTCAAGGTGTCTGGGAAGTGGTGAAAAACAGTGCTTATAATCGCCGTGTTCATGTGAATACACCTGTCACATTTAGCGGCCCTGTGGCAGGAGACTCGCTACTCGACACCCCCCAAGGCAATAGCCCTAAGGGCACTGTAAATAATTGCGCAAATGGCTTTACTCCCTGGAGGACATACCTGACTTGCGAAGAAAACTTTAATGGCTATTTCGGTGCCAATGGTAACTGGACACCCACAGCAGAACAAACTCGTTACGGTTTTAGTTCCTCTGGATTTGGCTATGGCTGGCAAAACTTTGATGATCGTTTCGATCTTTCAAACAGTCGCTATCGGAACGAAGATAATCGCTTTGGTTGGGTGGTTGAAATTGACCCGATGAGCCCTGATAAGCCTCCTGTGAAACGCACTGCCCTTGGTCGTTTTAAGCATGAAGGTGTTGGTGTGACTGTCGGTCGAGGTGGCCGAGTTGTTTGCTACATGGGCGATGACCAACGTTTTGACTATATTTATAAATTCGTGTCCGCTGCCAACTGGAAACGGATGATCAAGCAGGGTAAAAGTCCTTTAGATGAAGGGACATTGTATGTGGCTAGATTCAATGATGATGGCACTGGTGATTGGTTGGAACTAACCATTAATGATCCTAAATTAGCGGCGAAGTTTAGCAGTCAGGCTGAAGTGCTCACTTATGCACGCTTAGCAGCCGATGAGCTTGGTGCAACGCCGATGGATCGTCCTGAGTGGACAACGGTTGCTCCAGATGGAACAGTGTATTGTTCATTAACGAATAACAGCCGCCGCACCACTGATGACCCGACTGGTGCTAATCCGATTGAACTAGACGAGTTTGGTAATCCCTTGCGTGATTCTGATGGAGATATCGTTGGTAATCCGGATGGCCACATTATGAGCTGGGTGGATTCCAACAGACATACTGGCATAACTTTTGAGTGGGATATTTTTGTGCTTTCACGGGATACTCGCAATACAGAGTCCGTCTTTAGCGACCCTGATGGTTTGTGGGCTGATCCTGATGGTCGTTTGTTTATTCAAACGGATGGCGGTCAAAAGGATTCGCTCAATAATCAAATGTTGGTTGCTGATCCGAAAACCCATGAAATTCGCCGTCTATTTACTGGTGTGACTAGCGATGAAATTACTGGAATCGCTGTGACACCCGACCGCAAGACAATGTTTATTAACACTCAGCATCCAGGTAATGGTGATCCTTCACGGACTAATTTTCCTGTGGAGAATAATCCTGCAAATCCCAATGGCCCGATTCCCCGCGATTCAACCATTGTGATTAAGCGCAAAGATGGGGGAATTGTTGGCTCCTAAGTCGATTTGTTTGTGATTAGCGTTTGAGATAGCTCTGTCGGAGTGTTTTTCTGTTGGGGATGTAGAGATGTTTGTACCTGATGTGTTCCCGGTGCTTTGGCAGGGTTATCTTTTCTGCGCTCGATATTTTTAAGTTCTTTTTTATCTAATTTTTTGTGGGCGATCGCCTCTGTGTTGATGGTAAATTTCCAAGCCAAGGATCAGACTGGACAAATTAAACAAATTTTGCGCCATGCTCTCGATAACCGCGCGAGTGATATTCATCTAGAGCCGACGACTGATGGCTTAAAGATTCGCTATCGAGTCGATGGTATGTTGCGCCATATCCAGACGTTACCGCTGGAGATTAGTCGCAAATTAATCGTGGCGCTTAAGGTGATGTGCGATATGGATATTGCTGAAAGCCGTGTGCCGCAGGATGGACGAATTGGCGAAAAATACTTTGGTGGCGAACTCATCAAGGGTTTGGATTTGCGAGTTTCGACGTTGCCCTGTGTGAGCAATACCAAAGGGGATGTAGCGGAAAAAGCAGTGTTGCGGCTACTACGTCAGCAAAATTCGTTTAAAACAGTTGCCGATTTGGGGTTTTCGCGGCGATCGCGGTCGAAATTTGAAGGCTATCTCAATCAGCCCCAAGGCCTCGTGATTTTAACGGGGCCCACTGGATCCGGGAAAACCAGCACACTCTATACGAGTTTGGTTGGGGTGGCGACCGAGGAAGTCAATATCATTACGGTTGAAGATCCTGTGGAATACTTGTTGCCAAATATCACCCAAACCCAAGTGAATGAAGCCGCTGGGATGACATTCGCGAAAAGTCTGAAGGCGATTTTGCGTCAGGATCCAGACATCATCATGCTCGGTGAAATTCGTGACGCTGAAACAGTTGAAACCTCTATTCGTGCTGCGCTGACAGGACACCTTGTTTTGACGACGCTCCACACAAATGATGCAATTGGTGCCATTCCTCGTCTTAAGGATCTCGGCCCAGACCCAGCATTAATTAGTGATGCTTTGCTAGGTGTTGTCGCCCAAAGATTGATTCGGGTGAATTGTCCCCATTGCAGCGAACCCTATCAACCCATAGCTGCGGATTGGCATCAGCTGGATCTGACTCCCAAAGAATTTGCCTCAAAAAATTGGCGTAAGGGTCGTGGTTGTGAGCATTGTTTTGGGTCTGGCTATCTAGGGCGTGAAGCAATTGTGGAATTACTACATGTCGATGATGCGGTGCGACAAATTATTTATGAAGGTTCAATTACCCAGCTTCGTCACTATCTCCAGCAAAGTGAGTTTGAGTCGTTCCGGCGCGCGGCGATCGCCAAAGTGATTAATGGAATTACGACCGTGGAAGAAATTTGTCGAGTTTTACCGCGCAGCGTTTTGCAAAATCCACAGCCCCTTCTGAAAAAAAGATCACCCACTACTTTAATTAATGCATCCTAAAAACGTTTAGAAATTGTATGGATAAAAGCATATTTTTTATGGAAAAACAAAATATAAAATAGCTCTAACTATAATTTCTTAGAGCTATCTTTTCGGCGATTCAAACTTCCCTCAAAAAACAAGAGGATTTATTTGTTTTTCTTGCGGCGAGCTGCTGTAAATAAACCACTTAAAATAGGTAAGACAGCTGCAGGTGTTGGTACAGCATTAACACCAGTCAAAGAAATATTATAAGCACCAACTTCAAAAGGTTCATCTTGCCACCCTGCTAAAGTTCCGACTGAATCAAACCCAAAAGGAGGATCAGTGGGGTCATTAATAACACTACCAAAAGCATCCTCTGGTAAATAGCCCGAACCAGTGATACCTAAATAATAAATACCAGCAGCTAAATTACCTGAGATTTCAGACTCGACGACAAAGTTGTCAAAGTCAATATCGTCATTGCTGAGGACAACGTCACCAGTACTGTCAAATAGAAAAAGAGCTGTGTCAAAGTCAGTGCTTGTAGTCTCTGTAGTTGCAGAGAAGAAACTGCCATCAAGGGAGATTTTAAAAAGATCTGCAAAATCATTAGCGTCAAAATCAGTGTTGCCAGAGATCTCGGTAATGGCTCCGCTACCACCGATGACTTGTGCTGTTCCTAATAGTTCGCCAGCATCATCAACTTCTGTAAAACTTAAAGCTTGAGCAGAATGTGTGAAACCTAGACAGACACTCAGAGTTGAAAGAGCTGTCACACTAGCTGTTGTAAAAAGATTGGATTTAAACATCACTTTAAATATTTTGTGACCACAATTTTTGTGGAAGATTACTGAGCTAAACTTACCTAATTAAACACAATATATAAGTAGTTGTCACTAGGCTTTTGTGATGTTTTTTAAATGGTTTAAAGCTTAACCAAATCTTAGACTAATGTTGTATTTTAATATGCAAAATATTAATCTTTTGATCAACTATTTTTGTCCTTTTTGTATTAATGTTTTTGCGGATTTTATATGTGATTAGAATCTTGTTTAAGGCAGTTAAATTTTTGGATTATTGATTTTTTACTTAATAAATACTTGGATTGAATAAACAAATAGCCATCCCTATTGGAAAAATCTGGTGTCTGAGATAGGCGATCGCCACCATGGTCTGACGCAAGGAAACTATTTTGGAGCCTCTTGATTGGTTAGACTGGTTGGATGGTAAAGATTAAACCGCTACCAAACGATGTTGTGCAACTTATTGCCGCAGGGGAAGTGATTGATTCTCTGGGGGCAGTGGTGCGGGAGTTGGCGGAAAATGCGATTGATGCAGGCGCGACGAGAATTGGTATCGAAATTAATCCTAATCTTTGGAAAATTCGGGTGATTGATAACGGCTGCGGCATGGATCTCGATGATCTCGAACTTTGTGCGACGCCCCATAGCACCAGCAAGATTGGCGATCGCCATGACTTGGCTCACATTGCGAGTTTGGGGTTTCGAGGGGAGGCGCTGTATAGCATTGCGCAAGTGGCAAATCTCAATATTGCGAGTTGTACGGCGGGTGATACAGGTTATTTGCTCAAGGCTTATCAAGAGGACATTTCGACGGCGAGTTTACACCCGATGTCGGTGGGCAGCATCGTTACTGTAGATCGTCTGTTTGAGAATTTTCCGGTACGTCGCAATGCCCTGCCATCTCTGTCACAACAATTGAAAACGATTCAGCAAATTATTCATCATCTGGCGCTGTGCTATCCGCATATCACGTGGCAAGTGGGCAAAAACAATCAGCCATGGTTTCAGGTGTCTGCCGGAGAAACGGCCCTCGATATTCTGCCGCAACTCCTCAAGGCGATCGCCCCTAATGATTTGATTTATCGGCGGTTCACCTCTGCGGAACTAGAGCTTTTGGCACCAGATTGCGCGATTGAATTGGTATTGGGATTGCCAGATCGCTGCCATCGTCATCAACCAGATTGGCTTAAGTTGGCAGTGAATGGTCGCATCGTGAAATTCCCTGTCCTCGAAAACACCATTATCAAAGCGTTTTACCGGACGTTACCGCGCGATCGCCACCCGGTTTGTTTTGCCCATTTGCATCTGCCACCTCACCAAATCGATTGGAATCGTCACCCTGCCAAAAGTGAAATCTATCTGCAACATCAAGATCGTTGGCAGGAGACCATCAAAGAGGCGATCGCCAAGGCATTGCGATTAAGTGAGGCGAGTTTGCCGAAGCTAGAAAATCAGCGGGTTTTGAATCTGATGGTTGCAGCCGAACCTAGAGCTGAATATTCCGTCGCCACAAAGCCAAAAACTGCCGTCGAGACAGAGCCTGAAACGAAGCAATCGACTACTATAAATATCGATTTGAAAGTTATTGGGCAGTCCCGAAATACTTATATTTTGGTGGAGCATGAGGCTGGGATATGGCTCGTCGAACAGCATATTGCCCATGAGCGCGCCCTTTTCGAGCAATTGCAGGAACAGTGGCAAATTATCCCGAATCCTACGCCTATTATTCTCGGGAATCTTACTGCGAAACAACTTGAACAGCTCACCGAAAATCTTGGTCTTAGTCTCGAATCCTTCGGCGAAAATCTCTGGAAAGTGAACACTATTCCAGCAGCCCTGCAAACCTATCCCGACCTCGAAGCGGCTCTCCTTGAATTGGCAGATGGGGGAAATATCGACACAGCGCAAGCGGCGATCGCCTGTCGCACTGCGGTCAAAAATGGCACACCTCTAACCCAAGAAAAAATGCGAGACATTATTCAACAGTGGCAGCAGACAAAAAATCCCCACACTTGCCCCCACGGTCGCCCGATTTATTTATCCCTTGAAGAAACCTCTTTGTATCGTTTCTTTCGTCGTCATTGGGTATTAGGAAAAAGTCACGGCATCACTGAAAGTAAGCCTCCAAAATAATGTTCAATTATTCAATCTATGTCTACCATTAATCCTGAAAATATTGTTGTTTTTGCTGAGGAGATGCGGCAAATTGAAACTGAGATTTTCGCTCAGGAAATGCCAGTACCAGCTTTAATGGAAAAGGCTGCTCTCTCAATTTTTCAGCATATTCAAATCCATTATCCACAGTCAGAATATCTGTCAGTCAGCGTTTTGGTGGGTTCTGGTCATAATGGGGGCGATGCTTTAGTTGTGGCGCGAGAATTGCATCTGGCTGGCTATCAAGTTTTACTCTATTGTCCACTGCCAAAATTTAAATCGTTAACCCAAAAACATTTTGACTATGCTCAATTTCTTGGGATTGATTGCGCAGAAAATATTGATAATTTCTTGGATTGTAAATTAATTATCGATGGTTTATTTGGGTTTGGATTAGAGCGAGAAGTAACTGGTCATTTAGCTATTTTAATTGAACGAATTAATCAGAGAAATAAAACTGTTGTGAGTATCGATTTGCCGTCTGGTTTGCATACCGATACAGGTGAAGCGCTAGGCATTGCGATTGAGGCGACAGAGAGTTTATGTCTGGGTTTGTGGAAGCGGCTATATGTGCAAGACCAAGCCATCCCATACCTCGGTAAACCCACTCGCTTAGATTTTGGGATCCCAACCCAGCTCCTCGAACCTCACACAAAAATTCAACGCATCGATGTAACCATCGCGAAACGATTTTTACCATTGCGGCGATCGCCTCTAACCCATAAATACAAACAGGGAAATTTATTGTTGATTGGCGGGTCTGACCAATATGCAGGCAGCATTATCTTGGCGGGTTTGGGAGCGCGGGCAACGGGTGTCGGAATGCTAACAATCGCTGTCCCAAAATCTCTCAAGCCTTTGGTGGTGGCGCGACTCCCCGAAGCACTGGTGATTGGCTGTCCTGAAACAGAAGACGGTGCGATCGCCGAATTACCTGATTTAGACTTTGTGAAGTATGGGGCGATCGCCTGTGGTTGTGGCTTAACGCTGCAAGGAGCGACCAACATCATGCCGAAGTTAGTGAAGCAGGAAGTGCCATTAATTCTCGATGCCGATGCTCTGAACTGGTTAGCCCAAAATAATCTCAGCCAAATTCAAAATCGCCAAGCTCCAACGGTTTTAACGCCACACCTCGGAGAATTTAGACGAATTTTTCCGATGATTGAAGAGACGGGCGATCGCCTCACCATGACTCAACAAGCCGCCCAACTCAGTAACACCATCACCTTACTCAAAGGCGCAAAAACCATCGTTGCCAATCCCAACGGACAAATCTATTGCAGTACCGCAAGTACTCCAGCTCTTGCTCGTGGTGGTAGTGGCGATGTGTTGTTGGGAATTGCCGGAGGTCTCTTATCTCAAAATCCAACCAAGCCTCTGGAAGTAACTGCAACAGCCGCATGGTGGCATGCCCAAGCCGGGATTCTTGCCGCGAAAGAACAAACCCTTGCCGGAGTAGATGGCGTGACCCTCGCTACTTATCTCACCAAATTTCTGACAACTATGGATACTTGCATGTAGGGGCGTTTCGGGAAATGTCCTCATGATCGCCTAACCAAACTTAAACACTTGCCCCAAAACTTTTAGTGGCGCATCATTCCAATAGTCGATGTGGGAAATAATTAAATCCTGTTCGTTCACTTCCAGTAGGCTATAGCCGGAAATACTTAAACGCGGCTGCCAAGGGAGAGGACAGGTCATATTGAGTGTCCAGTCGGTACAAATCGTTGCATTATCACGCTGAATCTCGTGCAACTCAAGCTGAATATTCTGAAACCAGCGACCGAGAAAACCAATCATTTTCTTATACTTTGTCACCCCTCGAAATTCATTGAGTGGATCTTTAAAAAAGACATCATCTGCATAAATCTCAAAGGTCTGCTCCTTTGGAAATTGCTGATAATCTCGCTGCAAAATTTCGATGATATCCATGGGGTAAAACCAATTAATTTCAAGAGAGTATCCCCATCCTTCCTTGGGGAAGGTCCCCGAAGGGGGGAAGGGGTTCCCATATGTTTATTCAAAAGGAGAATTTTGAGTAATCCAATGGGTGATCGCCGCAACAACATCCTCTGAATGATTACAAACATCACCTTCAGAAAACCTTAAAAACTTCACGCCGAATGATTCTATTGTCCGTTGTCGAATTTCATCTTTGAGTTGAGCATTTTCATCATTGTGACTTGCGCCATCAACCTCGATTGCAAGCATCAGATCTTTGCAATAGAAATCAACGATAAAGTCATCAATGGGTCGTTGGCGATCAAAGTTATACCCCAGCAACTTTTTTCCTTTGAGATACTGCCAGAGAGTTGCTTCTCCTCGCGTCATATTCTTGCGGAGTTCACGAGCTAACGCCTTGAGATGCGGCCTGTAGGGAATGATCTTTGGCATCTGGTATTTTCAAAATAAGTCCTAAAAACAATTTATGTCCTTCCTTGGGGAAGGTACCCGAAGGGGGGAAGGGGTTTCAGTAGTTTATGTCACCTACCAGAATTTCCTAACCTTTCCATCTGAAGAGAAAAACGTCAACCTGCATTTGCAAACTTTCTGACTTTAATCCATTGCACAATTCCTAAAGATTTGTCATGAGTTGCGACACTTATCGAAACCCCTTCCGGCCTATCGGCCACCTTCCCTAAGGAAGGACGTTAGAGAAAATATTCTTGGCACATCTGACGGTATTCTTCTTTGTCCTCTGCATCACGGCTGTAGAGCAAATAATCCTGAAGGTAACGGCAACCCCGCGCAATCATCTCATCAAGGGTCTCCATCTTCCACAGGCGCACAGTATCGTCTCCAGAAGCAGAGGCAATTGTCTTTCCATCGGGGCTAAATCTTACGTCAAAAACTCTGTCAGTATGACCTTGGAATACAGCCAGCTCATCTCCTTGCAAGTTCCATAGTCTCACTGTTCCATCCTTAGAAGCAGAAGCAATCGTTTCTCCATCGGGACTAAATGCAATATTCCAAACTTCGTCAGTATGACCTTGGAATACAGCTAACTCTTCTCCTTTCAAGTTCCACAACCTCACTGTTCTGTCTCTAGAAATAGAAGCGAGGATTTGACCATCGGGACTAAACCTTACCTTGATAACCTCATTGGTATGACCTTTAAGCACAGCAATGCTTTGTCCTTTTATGTTCCACAACCGCACTGTATTGTCATCAGAAGCAGAGGCAAGGATTTGACCATCAGGGCTAAATCGTATGTTCCCAATTCCGCTAGTATGACCTTGAAATACAACCAACTCGTCTCCTTGCAAATTCCACAGTCGCACTGTGTTATCTCTGGAAGAAGAGGCAATGGTTTGACCATTAGGACTAAATCTCACGTCAAAAACCACATTAGTATGGTTTTGAAGGATGGCTAACTCTTCTCCTTGTAAGTTCCATAATCGTATTGTGCTGTCATCAGAAGCCGAAGCGAGAGTTTGACCATCTGGACTAAATCTAATTTCAGAAACCCTATCAGTGTGGCCTTGTAAGATAGCGAACTCCTCTCTCTGTAAATTCCATAGTCGCACTGTGTTGTCAGCGGAAGCCGAAGCAAGGGTTCGACTATCTGGACTAAATCTTATATCCCAAACTAAGTCAGTGTGACCTTGAAGGGTAATAGATTGTTTTCTCTGAAAGTCCCATAGCTTTACCGCGTTGTCTAAAGAAGCCGAAGCGAGAGTTTGACCATCTGGGCTAAATCTTACACGTCCCGTATAACCTAGGAGAACAACAGATGCTTCGCCTCCGAAACTCCATAGTCGTACGGTGTTATCCGGGGAGCCAGAAGCGAGGGTTTGACCGTCAGGACTAAATCTCACATCCCAAACTTCATCGGCGTGACCTTCAAGCACGGCTAACTCTTCCCCTTTCAAGTTCCATAGTCGAACTGTCTTATCTTCAGCTGCTGAAGCGAGGATTTGGCCATCTGGACTAAAGCTCACATCCCAAACTCGGGCGGTATGACCTTGAAGAACGGCTAACTCTTCCCCCTTCAAGTTCCATAGTCGTACCGTATTATCGAAAGAAGCCGAAGCGAGAGTTTGCCCATCTGGGCTGAATCTCACCTCCCAAACTTGATCGGTATGACCTTGAAGAACGACTAGCTCTTCCCCTTTCAAGTTCCATAGTCGTACCGTGTTATCGAAAGAAGCCGAAGCAAGAGTTTGACCATCTGGGCTGAATCTTACTCCGTAAACCTCAGAAATATGGCCTTGAAGTGTAACTAACTCTTCTCCTTGCAAGTTCCATAGTCGTATTGTGTTATCGACAGAAGCCGAAGCGAGAGTTTGACCATCAGGACTAAATCTAACCTCAATAACCTCATCAGTGTGACCTTGGAGAACGGCTAATTCTTCCCCTTCTAAGTTCCATAGTCTTACCATGTTGTCTGAAGAAACCGAAGCGAGAGTTTGACCATCTGGGCTAAATCTCACATCCAAAACTACATCGGCATGACCTTCAAGCACAGCCAACTCTTCCCCCTTCAAGTTCCATAGTCGTAACGTGTTATCTGAAGACGCCGAAGCAAAAGTTTGACCATCTGGACTGAATCTCACCTCCCAAACTACATCGGTATGACCTTCAAGGACGGCTAATTCCTCACCCTGTAAGTTCCATAGTCGCACTGTTCCATCCGCAGAAGCCGAAGCGAGGGTTTGACCATCTGGACTGAACCTGATATCACTGACACTCTCGATATGTCCTTTGAGCAGATTTTTAGTACGAAGCTGATTTAAATTTTTTTGTAACGTTGAGATTGGACTATAGACCGAATATTGAATGTGCTCTTTTTCGTGCGCTTTTGAGACCAGTTCTTTGGCGAGAGCAATGGATTCTAGAGTTGTCTCGATACGTTGAAATGGTGAAACTTCAAATTTTTTCGACAACAAAATACCTTGTTGTTCACGCTGTTCCCATTCGGTTTCAGTCTTGGCGAGCTTTTGCTGATTTTGAGAAACTTTTGCGCTTACTCCAGCAATTCCTGCCACAATGATAGCGACTGCTGACAAAACACTCGTGACCTTTAAGTTTCGAACACTACGACGATTTTCTTGTTCTAGATTCTGCTTTAGTTCTTTTGCTGTAGAGACTTCTAACTGAATATCAGCCAAGCTTTTCTCTGCTGCTTCTCGCTTAGCAACCTCCGCCTGAAACAAGACCTCAAAATCTTGCTCTTCGATCGCCCGCACATATTCCACTAGATAATCATGTACGAGCTGATATTTTGTCGTTTCACCGTCGCGATCCTGCACCTCTGAAACCAGATCCGACAACACCAAAATCTGCAATATCATCTCGACATTCTCTGTTCCTTGCCCAAGTTGCTGTATCCCAGTTTCGAGTTCATCAAAACTTTTAATCGGTCGTCTACCCTGCTTATCCGTCAGCAGAAACATGAGTTGATATGCCAACTTCTGATTGTCTGTTGCGCCACAATCCCTGACCACCGCATCCAGATAGCTCCGCACCAAAACCGCCTTCGGTGACTGTTTTTCCTTGACCCCTTTGATGGAAGCTTGCTGCTGATATTCTGCGAGAGTTGTGATGCCGCCTGCCGTTTCCTCTAGTTGTCGTCCGATAATCTGTAGCTCAATAGGTCTTACTCGTTCCGTCGTTGGATCAAGAAGGTCATCCACCACCACTGCAATAAGACCTTGATCTGGCTGAAAACTTGTTCGTTCCGTTAGCCTTTGGAAAACTTGGATTGCCTCATCCCGCGAGAAATTTTTTAGTTCGTAGCCATTGTCTCGACTGAGTAGATCAATGATTTGATTACCTCGTTTCAGTTGGTCGCGCCCCAACAAGAAATGCATATAGTCCCGCCGCAGCGAAAAGACGAGATTCACATGGGTAGTTTCGTTGGTTAGACGTCCCAGTAGCTCAAAAAATTGTTGGCGTTCTGTTTCCTGCTCATAGGTAAAAAAGAACTCCTCAAACTGATCAAAAATCAGCACCACTAATTGAGACTTTTGGTCACAGCTTTTCAGCACCTCAAAAATTTGTTCTTCTATATTCTCCCCCCTTCCAAAGGAGGACTGGGGGGGATCCTCATTAAGTCCCAAGCCTTGCCGATCCGTTTGTACCGAATTTTGTGGGTTAGATCCCCCTAAATCCCCCTTATCAAGGGGGACTTCTGTATTTGCTCCCTCCTTTAGTAAGGGGGGCTGGGGGGGATCCCTAAGAGGCTGTGCAGCACTCTGGACAATCCCTCCCTTTGACAGGGAGGCCTCTACCTTTTCCCCCCTTTCCAAAGCAGGGGGGCTGGGGGGATCTTCAGAAAGTCTAATATTCTCAGAGTTCGTTTGTTGCGACGACTGCGGATTGGATCCCCCTAAATCCCCCTTAGTCAAGGGGGGCTGGGGGGGATCCTCAATAGGTTGCGAAATATTAGATCCCCCTAAATCCCCCTTATCAAGGGGGACTTTGTTAAGTAATTCCGACAGTAAATTGTCCTGCCAATCCCCATAACTCCGAAACGTTACCTGCACATATCCATTCGGCGCTGACCGCTGACTCTTCGCCAACTCAGGAATCAAACCCGCATTCACCAAAGAACTTTTCCCGACACCCGAGTAGCCATAAATCACCGTTACCGCATGTTCGATACCTGTAATCCAGCCCACCAACTTTTCGACATCCTCACCCCGACCCGATGCCCGAATCGCCACCGACATGCCATCCTCATCCCGCCGCTGCTGAATCCGAGTTGCCCCGATAAACGATTTGAAACTGTACTCGTATTCCGCTAACTGCTTCTGTTCTTTTGCTCTGTAAGCTTCGAGATAGCGACCCAGCTCAAACAATATTTGTCGCTTCAGTTCGAGTAGACGGACATGGGCGCGGGACAAACTTTCACTATCGAGGCTTTCCTCTGCTTCCTCTAATAACGCTAAAGCACCCTCTAGTTTCTGCTCTTCGTAATAAATCTGAGCCAAACTCTGTCGCGCTAGGGCATAGGTGAAATTTTCATCCTCAAGCTCTCGGACAACAGGATCTAAATATTGCTTGGCTTGCTGATTTTTTCCTTGGAAGAGCAGCGCATCCCCTAACCAAAATTGAGTTTTTAGATATAGCTTGCGCGATGATTTAGATTGTTGATTTTCTAGGAGCGCAAGGGATCGCCGAGCGTAGGTTTCTAGCTCATCCCATTTCTCTAGATAGCTCAGAATGCGCTGCCATCTCGGAAATGCCCACGTGATTGCGTCGTCTCTGCCGCAACTCTGCCATGCCTCTATCGATTGATTGATATAGCCGTAGCTCTGCTGCCAAAACGAATGTGGTTGCTGCTGCTCTTCGATGAGGCGCTTTAGTCTATCCGGTGAAATATAGGAGACATATTCTTGATCTGAAAACGCTCGTGAATAATAAATGCGTGACAGAAAATAATAAACACAGCCAATGGAAAAGCGATCGCCCAGCTCTTGATACAGCTCAATTGCTTTTTGGTAATGTTCAATGGCTAGCTCAGGCTGATAGATGCGCTGGCAAGTAATCCCGAAAAGCGTATAAAAACAAGCGATGGTTTTCTGCTCAAACTGCGCTAAAAGATTTTCTTGAATTAGCGATAATTCTGGCTTGAGGAGCGTTGCGAGTTCAACCGTAAATGACTGTTTTTTTGGAATACGACCTTCGAGATTATTGAGATAGATTTCGTAGGTAGAGTTGACGAAACGATTTAACTCTTGGGCATTAGCCACAAAGCCTACACCCACTGACCAACTTTCCAGATCGGGCGCAGAGTTCATCACTTCCCGGAATGCATCCTGAGTGAGCCAACAGACCATCGGCATCGGATAATCCCGCTTTAAAGATTCCCTCACCTGATTAATCGCAGTTAACAATTCTGGTAACTTTTCGATCCGCTCAAACCCTCGAATTAAGAGCCCATCAATATCATTGCGATGCGAGAGATTGCCCTGTTGCGCCAAAGCATCCAGCAAAGAGATTGTGTCGGGCTGAAGCTCAATCACTTCGAGATTTAGATCCGGTGTTTCAAGGAGAGCGTTGATGAGGCGATCGCGCAGAAACCGATAATTACAATGGGCAAAAATCAGCGCAAACTCACCCTGATAAATGGCGATCGTATCGCGCAGCTGCTCCAGGGAATTGTATTGCTCTACCGTGAAATGGATATCCTCTGCCATCGTGCCCTGTTCCTAATCTAGGCTTGCAGATCCTGTAATTTTTCTGCTCCCATGATAATCGGGTTTAAATCGAACCAAGAGGTTTGTGCCTCCTGATATTCAAACACCAACCGACTCGCAATCAATTTGTTGTAGTCGCGATCGCCCCCAATCTTTTTTGTTTGATAGACTTCCCGCAACATCTCATATTCCCCGTCATCCATGCTGAGAATCATGTTGTTAGAGCGCTGACGGATTTTCTCTTCGAGGGTCGCTTGGGTGAGTTTATCCTTACGCCAATCCTTTAAAGCCCAGTCCGACAATAGTTGCAATAAATTGCGCACGTGGCCACCACTAACCCGACACAAATGATTTAGGCTCTCTGGATCTTCAAAAACCTCTGTAATGTGAGCGTCCCATTCTTCTGGCTTTAAATCAGGAAATGCCCGCACTAAAACCATTTCGCGCATTTTCGCTAAACCTGCCGGATTATCCTCACCCGTCTTCGTTTTAATCCGCACCATCGGTAATGTTTTCGGCTGGGGGTTGTAGCGCGTCTCAATCAAACCGAAGCGATCGCCAAACCGGAGGGCTAGCGGCATCGTATAAACCATGTGACAGGGAAAAGACTGCAACACTTCTGCCTGTCCGATAAATAAATCCTCATGCTGATTGCGATTGTCGCCGCGTTCTACCCGATCGAGGTTATCGACGATCACCACCAATCCTTTCTTGTCCTGCTCCCGCACCAAATTCACCAACGGCTCAACCAATTCCTCATTGATATCCCGCAGCAACTCCGTTTTAATCGACCCCAAATAACGATTTAACTTTTCCCGCAATGCACTATCAATTTTGGCTTTTGCCGTAATTTTCGCGAATCCAGTCCCCACCGAAAAACTGCCATCACCCTGCACCGACGCGCCAATGCCACCCGCCTCGACTGCAAACTCATTCACCTCAATCGGAATATTTAAAACCTCTTTTGTCTTCTCGAAAATTCCTTTTAAGCCTCGCGCTGGTGGCAGCTTTGCTTCCGTAAAACTTCGATCAATACAAATGGCGATCGCTAACAGGACATCCACGATGCTGACATCTGCCTTTTCGAGGTAATCGGTCGATTCAAAATAAACTGTGAAATAGCCCTCTTGGTTGAGCTTGTGACGGAGAGCAAGAAGTTCCGTGGATTTGCCGCAACCAATATGCCCCGTAAATAAATGGCAGGTGTGATCCTCTGGAAAAATATCGATGCCATCAAAAATTTCATCCACCACCTGATCGCCGCGCACTTCAGAGAAATCCACATAAAAACGCTTATCCTCTGGGTCTCCAATATTCAAGGTTCCGTCTGGCTTCAAACGACGAATAAACCCTCTGAAATCAAATGACATCGCGACTGACCTAGGCTGAATAACGGCGGTTGCCTTAATAATAGGTCGAGATTCCGGCGGTAAAAATAATCAGTGACAGGACATTACTCTGCGCTCTGAGCCACAAGGGGATAAAGAGGTTCTTGCCCATTCAGTTGCCAAATACTAATCACCAAAACCGTTGCCACTGTTAGCCAGAGACAAGATGGCAAAATGATCCAGGCCGCTAAAGGAAGTACCTGCCAGTAGGCGATCGCCACTGCGAAAGAAGACAACAGAGGCCCCATAATTACCACTGGAACGGCAGCACCTAAACGACCTTCGACTGTGAAAATTGTGTTCCAAGTGTCACCGAGGGCGAGGTGAATCGCGTAGATAATCAAAGGCAAACTGAGAAAATTTTCGCTAGTGGCCAACCAAATATAGTAAGCAGACACAACTCGTAAAACCGCGATACTCATCCACACAATCGGAAATGCCAAAGGTGGTGGTGACCAAGTAGGGCGTTGGACAGAATCATAGCGTCTACCCGAGCGAGTATTGTCTAGGGGCGAAAAGAGGCGCGATCGCAACGTAAAAAACGCAAAAAATCCGCAAACCGCTGTGACCGTCATCCATGGTTGCGAAAAATATTGAGTCACCTGTGGCAGAAGAAAATTCATCCCCCAGAGCAGCGCCACTAATAATCCAATTTGGAGCGCTGTACCGAGAATATAGTTGACGGTCGCTTTCCCATCGAACTGTGGATTCTCTAGATCTGTCGCAATTTTTTTATCGTCATTGGCTTTTTCCTCGACGCCCATGACCGTTTGGACGCCGGATTTAACAATATTTTTTGAGTCCATCGTAGTGGTCTTGCCTAATCGCAGTATTAAAAAAGTGGTGTTTAAAAAGTATTGATGATCGTAAACGATTCCATGCGACGGCTCTAGATTTTTGGTATTGGTGACATAGGAGAGGATACTTGCAGTAACAGATCCACAAGAAGCTGAATGCATAGATATCTACTTTTTTACAGTCTGCTCATTCATCCCTCAGGCGAATGAAATTAAGAGAGGTGACGTTTTGATATTGTTGTAGCAACGCCATAGCTCTACTGTTTAACTTAGAGAAATCTCAATGAAAAAATTAACGTTCATATTGTTCACATTGCTGATGCTTACAGCTTGCGGCGAGGCTGATCAGCAGGGACTCGAACGTAATGAAACTGCTACTCCAGAATCGTCCAACAGTTCAGAGTCGTTCCGTGCCGATGCTCCACCACCACCCAAGAAAAAAGGGACAGAGGAAATAAATTTCACAACCAATACTGTGAGCAATGGAACAGTTTCCTTCCGCATGGATGTCTGGGCGGACAACTGGTTCGCAGCGTATCTTGGCGAGACTTTGATTGTTGAAGACAGCGTTCCGATTACAACAGAGCGGTCTTTTAATGCTGAATCAGTGACTTTTAAAGCCGACTATCCACTAAATATCAATTTTATCTTGAGAGATTTCAAGGAAAATAATACAGGGCTAGAGTATATCGGAGAAAATAAGCAGCAGATGGGTGATGGTGGTTTCATCATGCAGCTTATAAAAACCAGCACAGGCGCTGTTGTTGCTGTCACCAATAGTTCGCTGAACTGTTTGGTTATTCACGAAGCACCCCTCGATAAATCTTGCGAAAATGAATCGAATCCTGTGGCCGGTACAGCGCCCTGTGATTTTGTAGAAACACCTGAGCCTGATAGGTGGATGTCGGCTAGCTATGATGACAGTGAATGGACGGCAACCACGGTTCATTCGGCGAGCGATGTTGATCCTAAACGAGGGTATGACCAAATTTTATGGGATGATTCGGCCGAATTTATTTGGGGGCCTGACCTTGAAACAGACAATACGTTACTTTGTCGCGTAACGATTCTGAGTCCATAGATTCTCAGTTTGTAAGATAGAAAAGTCGCTGTCCTATGATGCTATGTTCGCCGCGCTTCGAGCCGTTTGGGCTCTAATCTCTATCGCCATGTTGAGCAAAGGCAAGCCAGAGCTAGATTATCTCAATTGTCGGTTTCCCCTAGAGATTGAGGAATAAGATGATCCGCTGAATTGTTTTTTTTCGTTGGTGAATTGAGGGATAAATAAGCAGACTGTAAAACAATAGATATCCATGCATTCAGCTTTTTATGGATCTGTTACTGCAAGTATTCTCCCCTATTTGACCAACGCCAGATTTTTTGCTTACCTGAGTAACTCGCCACCCATTCCTTCTTCATTAACTATTCTCATAAATTCTGGATAAGGCAATTTGTGCCGTTGAAAAGCCTGTTTAGCACGACGAATTAAATCGGTTTTATAAACAAATTCATCCCGTGCATCCATCGGGTAACAGCGGAGCTTAAACTGTGTCCCCCAATAATGCTCCTCCATCACCACTACGATTGGGAGTTTGAGCTGAGTGTATTTACTGCTATAGGCAGCTTGGTAGAGGATGGATACAATTTTCTCGGCATCGGCATGGTGCGCAAAATAAAAACTTGTCGCCACCTGCGCTTCAAGCTGTCCGGTATTGGCATTAGAAATTGGCTCTGTCCAAGTGGTGTTGTGGGGAATAGTCACAACATTATCGTCGGGCGTTTGGATTTTGATACCCCGTAAACCATAGCCCACCACTTCGCCATAATGGTCGGCAATTTGGATGCGATCGCCCATCCGATAGGGGGCTTCAAATAACGCGAGCAAACCCGCAATCACAGAGCTCGCATAATCCTTAAACGCGAAACCGAGGGCAACGGCAATGGTTCCAGTGAGGGCAAGGAGATTTGCTTCGGATAAATTTAGAAAAAGATTGAGCAGATAGGATAGCGTGACAATGAGGATGGATGCTTTCCAAAAGGGCAGTGCTTGTTTAATGGTTAGCCGAAACCGCCGGGGTACTCGCTCTGATAACCATTCCGTCGCCACCTGAATCATCCAGAAACTACCGTAGGCGATCGCCACTGTAGTTGCAGCTTGTGCCACTTTGCCGAAGGTGATATCCGTGAGGAGATTGTCAGATAAAGGCTGCTCAACTTCACTCGTTTGCGCTAAAAACACAAGTTGATTCAGCAAGGATAAACTCGACATTTTAGTCATCCCCCACAAAGAAATTGTTATTGCTCAATTCCATTTTGAGCTTGGCGTAATGGGTTGCCTCCACCCGTAAACCTCCATTAGCCCGTTCGAGTAAACCCTTTCGCAATAATGCTTGAATGGCTGATTGGATTTGTCCTTCTTGTTGTCCCAAACTAAAGGCCAGATGAGCACGAGTCATGTGCCCGTGGATCAGGAGCGAGTGCAATAAATATCGATCATTGCCACTGAGTGTGGGCAAATTCGGTAAAGTGGGACGCACTTCGAGTAGATTCAGTTCTTCTTTCTGGTCGGTATCTTGCCCCAGCAATTTCAAATCTCGTAAATCCTCTGTCTCCTCAATAATCTCTGCCTCGATCCGTAAGCTTTGCAACCATAAGCTTTTCGCAACGCTGCTTACCCCTAAAGATTTACGAGCGAGAACATCCCAATATTCAGGGCGATCGCCCTCCTCCTCTTCAGATACTTTTTCTTTCTCCGGCGTGGCAATAATTGTCTTGACAACTGGATCTAGCCAATCTTTGAGCATCTCACCATCCAGTTCAGGTAAAGCTTTCACCTCACTGAAATAGGCACTCACTTGGCACACAAAATCCAAAAAATTCCAAGCCCAATGGTTGCAGCCCATTACCCAAAAACAATTGCGATGGTGAATGGCGATATCCCGCAGATATTCAATGCTTTCCCAGCCACCGATACAGCGCAGAAAACATTGTTCTAAACAAGGGACTAAGATTAGCGTTTTGCGATTGTCAAGAGAATTTGGTTCAGGTTGTTGATCTGTGTCTTTTGTCTCAGGCGGTTCAATCTGAGCGTAGGGCATTAATGCACCTTCGACCTTTCGTTTTAGTTGCCATGGATCCAACGGACGTTCAACACAACGCAGGGGCGTAATAATCGAGGCGGGTGGATCAACCCATTGCCGCAGACTGTCATTCAAAATGTTGGCGATCGGTTCGACGGGATTCCCCAATAAAACTAAGCTATTGGGCGCATCAAGATTTTGTTGCCAGGCCTCGATGGCGGCGCTAATTTCAGTTTTGACAGTCTCTTGGTAGGGCGTTGGACTGGGTAAGGCTTGTAATTTTTTTGCGATTTGATTTTCGAGGACATCCGGCAGCATCACGAGCCCATCATTTGCTTCAGCGACGGTCGTATCTTTCTGAAAGCGTGACTGGAGATATTGTTTGAGGGATTGAGCTGCGGAATGCATAGTAAACGCCTAGAGATAGTCGTGCCCTCTGTCTACCATACGGCGATCGCCCACTCCTCACGCTTTATGTCATAGATATTTGCAACTTGGAGCGGGTTTTGAAACTAACTCAACTATTGCCGTATGAGCAATAACCCGATGCCCATTAACGCAAGCATTACTCCGCCGAGCGATCGCCAAGTCACTTTTTCGCGGAGATAGAGACTGATACCGACGGCAAATAGAGGTGATGTGCCTAAGAGTGTTGCGGCAATACCGACAGGTGCAAATTGAAAGGCTGTTTGATGTAACCATAGACCTACAAATGATCCACCAAATGACGCGCTAGCAATACCTTGCCATTGCCGTGCGGATAGCAAATTAAACGTCATTGACCCTTTGTAAATCAGCCAAATACCAAGAATGATTGTGCCCAGCGCCATCCGAAAAGTACTGCTCCATAGGGGACTAATATCGCCGTTATCAAGCATTTCTCGCACAAAAATTGCCCCGAGACCTTGAGAACTTGTGGAAATTAAACCCCATATAATTCCTCGCCATAAATGTGGCGATCGCCCTGCTGCTGCCCTCTCACTAATGACCCAAACAATGCCGAGCAATGTTAATGGGATGCCCATCAAGCCATAGGCAGATAGAGATTCATTGAGAAATATCCAGGCGAAAAATGCGCCAAATAGAGGCGTGAGCGTTTGGAGTAATAACGCTTTGCGGACACCGACATCCTGGAATGACAGAAAGAGAGCTGTATCGCCTATCGTAATCCCAAGGATTGCGCTCAGACTCAGGTACCACCATTGCAAAGAACTGAGCTGTGGCAAAGTTGGCTCTAGGATTAGAAGACTCACCACAAAAAACGGCAAACTAAAAAAGCCGCGATAGAAACTAATCAAAGTCGCAGAGGCTTTTGTTTTGGCAATGATTTTGTCGTAAACAATCGACGAAACGGACCAGATAAATGCTGCAGTAAGGGCTGAAATTTCCCCGACCATAATGACCCCAACGAAATCGCAAGGTTAGATTGTGGCATATTTCCCACAGCAGGGCGATCGCCGACGGCTCGTTATCTAATCATCTACAACTTTCAATTCGATTAGAGTCACCATTGCACCCTGCGGATCGCGGATAGTTGTGAATCGACCCACATCCAACACAATCGGCTCCATCAAAGGCGCACCACCCAACTCTGTCACCGTGGCGATCGCCGTATCGAGATTTTCGACATTAAAATAAGTCGCCCAAGTAGCAGGAATTGTGCGAGGCAACTCCGTCTTACTCATATCAAAAAAGCCGCAATTCATATGGCCATCAACTTTTGCGGTCACATAATGGGGAGGCTTCTCGTCCATCTCGATTTCCCAGCCGAATACCTCTTCATAAAAATCTGTTGCTGTTGGCCCATCCCAAGTTTGCAGCTCGGCCCAAGAGAAAGTATTCGGCTCATTGACTACACCAGCACCAATGTGTTCCTTTGCTTGCCATAGGTTAACCACAGCCCCGGTGGGATCTTGCACCACTGCCATTCGTCCCGCCGACATCACATCAAAAGGAGGCGCCAAAACCTTGCCACCTTTTGCCTCCCAAGTCACTACCGTTTCATCCAAATCCGGCGTATTAATATAGCTCTGCCAATGGGGAGGAATGCCCTGCTCTTTTTTATCTTCTGGTAACCCAAAGATTGCGGTTACATCCCGGCCATTTTTCTGGGCGATCGCATAGTAGTCACCATTCGGCATAGGTCGGTGGTCAAATTCCCAACCAAAAAGTTTGCCATAAAATTCTTCCGCAGCAGCTGGGTCTGCCGTCATCAAATCAACCCAATTAAAAATGCCGCGAGCGTAACTTTCTCGAATCCCCATAGCCTGACTCCGTCGTATTTGATTTATTGAGTGAGCGCAATAAGTTTTGCCTCACAATCCTAAAAGTCAATTTTTGTTTTGAGTGATAAATGTTGTCCTTATTTACAAGGTTAAAGAAAGGTTGTTAATACACCTCAAATCTTAAAAAAAAGATTAAGCGCCCTACATCGGAAAATTCGATATTTTCATAGCCTACTTTAGTGTCTAGCTTGTGAATTCTTTACTCTATAGATATTTGAGAGCTGGAGATTCTGATGCTAACACCTTTGAAATCAGAAGAAAAGGTGATTTCATCGAACCTAGGTAAAACCAGAAAAATAGATTGTTTAAAATATTTATCGAAGCTTTTTAGTGTAAAAAATGGAGAGCCGAAAAAATAGATTCGGTTTTCAACACCAATCCAAAATATATTTCAAAATGATGGGGAGAACCCAACAATAAATGTGAGGTTATTTCACTGCTTTTACTAATAATTAATTGCCATAATGAAACCGTGAACAAAAACGATTCTCTCTGGAGGTCAACCAATGTCTTTAGTACGCTTTTCTCCTTTCTCTGAACTTGAAACTGTACACACTCAAATGAACCGTATCCTCGATGAACTTGCTGGGTGGCAAGGTGATGGAAAAGTAGCTTGGCGTCCTTCGGTAGAGCTACTTGATGGCGATACTGAGCTAACTCTAAAGGCGTCACTGCCTGGCCTAGAAAAAGATGGTATTGACATCAGCCTGACTCGCGAAAGTGTTCGTATCAGCGGCGAATATAACTATCACAAAGAAGACCATGACAAAGGGGTCTACCATTCTGAGTTCAGCTACGGTAAGTTTGATCGCTCTATTGTTCTACCCGTTGCCATCGACCATGAAAATGCGTCTGCGACGTTTGCTGATGGGATCTTGACACTTACTTTGCCTAAAGTTGTCCCAACTTCCAAAAAAGTGGTGAAGCTCAATCTTGGTGAAGGTACAGTGTCTGCTGAAGCACCAGCCATTGCAGACAGCGAAAATGAGAGCGACGTCAATAGCTAATTTATTGACATCGGGAAGGGTGGCGATCGCCGCAAATCCTAGCCTAAAAAAACGAAAAAACTCGAGACAATCTCGGTCTCCTGCATGCTAATGTGGGGGATTTTTTTTGTTACTTTTCTTTTTAAGGAATTAGTAAAGACGGCACTTATTCGGCTTGTTTTATAAAGATTCTGTGATCAATTACTTGGTCTTAGCTTTATAAAAAAATGCTTTCTAAGTGATTTCAATGAACATCTCAGAAAATACTTTTTTTCTTTCAAAGATCATTGTAAAAAAGAAATGCCAGCATCTCAGTTACATCATCCAGGGAATAGTCAGTTATGTTTGCTCCTACTTTTCGGAAGAACAAGACACAGCGGTCCATTTTTTCACCAGAGCGCTCTCTTGGTTGGCGTCGTCGTCAAGAGCAAACATCTGCCCAGCAATTTACCGATATGCAGATTGGCTTCCCGAAGACTGCTGGAAGAGTTGTTCCTGTTGAAGAAGAGGAGCTTCCAGATGAAGTCGCTGAAGCAATCCGCGATATCTTGAATTTCTTCGTGAAACTGAGTAAGACTAGCTCCATTTCATCTCTGCTAGAAAATTTTGAGCTTTTCTTTATTGACCATGACCCCAATAGCATTCCTCAAAATCTGAATCATTCTATTTACCAGTTATTGGTTTATAACTGCACCTCAGATTTTATTTATCTACTCAATCGTTGCTCCTTTTTGATTGTTAATAGCTGTCTAAAACAAAAGAAAACGAAGCACATTGAAAAATTAATTGATTTATTTCAAAATCCTTCTACTCTCCCCTCGAATGCGTCTTTAGCAACTCGCAAGTTTCGGGATTGGGTCGATAGTTATAAGAGTAGTCGCCAGTACAAAATTCTGGAATTGTTCTCGCCTGCGGCTAAGGTCGGAAATAAAACATGGCATGACCGTTATATTCGGTTGACGCTTCTCGCTCAAACGTTTGATGTGGAGACACCCATTGAGCAGCGACAGGCTTGTCAATTCCTCTACCAATTTCTGAAAAATCGCTACAAATTCCAGCTGGTGATGTACTTGACGAAGGGTTGTGATGAAGCACCAGCAAAGGCGAAGGTTTCTAATCCAACCTTGATTCATCCTTCTACGCTGAAACTAATTCAAAAAATTGTGGTGAAGCGCGGTCAAGGTTATCCGCAGATGGCGGAAGAGTTTATGGAGCAGCATGAGCAGGGTATTTATGCTGATTTCAAAAAAGCATTGGTTGAGCATCTGTTGACTTCGATTGGAGGCGATCGCCGCCTGAAGTGGTTGCCGAAAAAAATGGAGCAGCATCTCGATACGATTTATCCTGAGAAAAGTTCTGTAACGGTTGGCCATCACTTGATCACGAAAACCTGCGATGAAACTATTTGTTACCTGCTGAATCCTGAAAGCTTTGTAGATCCGACTCATCCTTTCACTTTGATGATGATCCAACGGGAATTTTTATCGTTGAGTATTATCTTGCTGAAACTGGTGCTTATTTCACCTCGTAGTTATGGTCAGTTGATTCAGTCTTTAAATGATTTGATGCAGCATTATCGCCATAAGTCCCAAGATGAATGTGAGTGGTTAACAGGTCTTTTAGAGACGGTGCAAGTGATTTTGACGCTCGGTGTGAATGAAGCTCAATATTATTCTTTTGCGAATGCTGCCTAGAGAGTTGATTTAATTTAGTCAACTACCCAAAAGCTCAAAAAATAGCGGACAATGGAAAGGTTATTCTGATGTAATTTCATCTATTTATCCGATCCCTGTTATGAGTGAGAATCAAAACCGACGTAGCCGTGTTGTAACCGAAGGCCATCAGCGGAGTCCGAACCGGGCAATGCTCCGTGCTGTGGGCTTTGGGGATGATGATTTTAAGAAGCCTATTGTGGGCCTCGCTAACGGCTATAGCACCATTACACCCTGCAATATGGGTATTAATGATTTGGCGTTGCGGGCGGAGTCTGCGCTGCGTGATGCTGGCGCGATGCCCCAAATGTTCGGGACGATCACGATTAGTGACGGGATTTCGATGGGTACTGAAGGGATGAAATATTCTCTCGTCTCCCGTGATGTAATTGCGGATTCCATCGAGACGGCCTGTAACGGCCAAAGTATGGATGCAGTCCTCGCGATCGGTGGTTGCGATAAGAATATGCCTGGTGCGGTTTTGGCGATCGCCCGGATGAATATCCCTGCAATTTTTGTTTATGGTGGCACCATTAAGCCGGGTCACCTCGACGGCGAAGATTTGACGGTTGTCAGTTCCTTTGAGGCTGTTGGTCAGTTTAGTGCTGGCAAGATTTCTGAAGAGAAATTAATGGCGATCGAGAAGAATGCTTGTCCTGGCGCGGGTTCCTGTGGCGGTATGTTCACGGCGAATACGATGTCCTCTGCATTTGAGGCGATGGGCATCAGTTTGCCTTACTCTTCCACTATGGCGGCGGAAGATGAGGAGAAAGCTATCAGCACTGAAGAGTCTGCAAAAGCTTTGGTGAATGCGGTTAAGAACCAAATTTTGCCGATGGACATTCTCACTCGCAAGGCGTTTGAAAATGCGATTTCCGTCATCATGGCTGTTGGTGGCTCCACAAACTCTGTTCTTCATTTGTTGGCGATCGCCAATACCATCGGCGTAGAACTCACCCTCGATGACTTCGAAGAAATTCGTCAGCGTGTCCCAGTATTCTGTGACCTCAAGCCTTCTGGGAAATACGTCACCACAAACCTCCACAAAGCAGGTGGTATTCCCCAAGTGATGAAGATGCTCTTGGATCAAGGCTTACTCCATGGCGACTGCATGACTATCACTGGCAAAACTGTTGCAGAAAACCTTGCAGACATTCCTAGTGAACCTCCTGCGGATCAAGATGTCATCCGCAAGTTCGACAATCCCCTTTATAAAGTTGGTCACCTGGCGATTCTCAAAGGTAATCTGGCTCAAGAAGGCTCTGTCGCGAAAATCAGTGGCGTTAAAAAGCCTGCAATCACTGGCCCCGCCCGCGTATTCGAATCTGAAGAAGAATGTCTCGATGCAATCCTCGCTGGCAAAATTAGTGCAGGCGATGTGATTATCGTTCGCTATGAAGGCCCCAAAGGTGGCCCCGGAATGCGTGAAATGTTGGCTCCCACCTCCGCAATTATTGGTGCAGGTCTCGGCGATTCCGTTGGTTTGATTACTGATGGCCGTTTCTCTGGCGGCACCTATGGTCTTGTGGTTGGACACGTTGCACCGGAAGCCTATGTTGGCGGCAATATTGGTCTCGTGAAAGAAGGCGACAGCATCACCATCGATGCCAACCAACTTCTCCTACAAATCAACGTATCCGATGAAGAGTTAGCAAAACGCCGTGAAGCATGGACTCCTCGTCCTCCTCGTTACAAGCGTGGTGTTCTCGGTAAGTATGCAAAGATCGTTTCTTCCAGCAGTAAAGGTGCTGTGACAGATATCGATCTATTCTAAGTGAATTTACTAATTGAACGCTTGGACTTTTAGTCGTAATAATAGAAGTCTAAGCTTTTAATTAGGTCTATAAATATGACTTTTATGATTTCAGAATATATTTTCAAGAATGAAGTTGATGGACATTTAAGTCATCAAGAATATCTCAATTCTCCAGGAGATGCATTTTGTAAATTTTGTTGTGAATCAGCAGATACAATCGAATTTTGTAAACAGTATTTTCCAAGTAAGAATAATAGTAATCAACCAGCTCGAGAATCTCTGCCGAAAATACAGAACCTCTTAAATGCAATGATTGCATTACTAATGGGACACTTTGAAACATATCAAAAGTATTTATTTGCTGGCTGTTTTGAGAGGAGTATCTTGTTCGAAGAATTCGATGCCTCAATTTTTTTTAAGGATATTGGTTTTAAGAAAGATGTAAATATTAAAAGTAATCATCTACTTGCATATAGAGGCGATAGTTTATCTGTAGGTATTTTATTAGCTGATAATTTAACTGACTGGCATAATCCTGTATCCGTTAACTCTTACTTTAATGCTTTTGGTTTAAAAGTACAGGTATTTACAAATCACGAGATAGAACTTCTCAGGAATTTATGGCAAATCAGACATTCCATTGTTCATACTGCCGCAACAATAACGAAAGCGGATGCTCAGAAAAAACAATGCAAGCAACTTAATGATTATGCTGGGAAAAATATAGTTTTTAAAGCTAGTACAATGTTTGAGCTTAAAAAAAATCTTCTAACACTAGTGAATGGTGTGAACAAAAGATTAGAAGATGCCTTTCTAGAAAAGATTTCTCCTGATGCTAGTGATCAAGATAAAAATGAATTTAAACAGTTTTTTCAGTGCGGAACTTCAGTTGATTTGAGATAGTGCTCAAGAATGAAAAAATTCAATGTTAAACTAGAGTTCTCTTTGAGAGTGACATGAGCTATGACAGCTTTAACCTCACCGCAGATATCACTACAAGACTTTCTAGTATGTCCTGAAACTAAACCTGTTAGTGAATATATCAATGGCAAAATTATTCAAAAGCCAATACCCAAAGGAAAACATAGCCGTCTGCAACTAAAGCTATGTAATCGCATTAATGCTGTTACCGAAGATAGTCAGATTGCCTATGCTCTTCCAGAATTGCGCTGTAGTTTTGGCGATCGCTCCATTGTTCCGGATGTTGCTGTATTTGATTGGTCGCGTATTCCCTTTGAAGCAGATGGCGAAGTGCCGGATAATTTTCTGCTTTATCCCGACTGGACAATCGAAATTCTCTCACCAGAGCAAAGTCCCAATCGAGTCACTGGAAATATTTTGTACTGTTTAGAACATGGCTGTCAGTTGGGATGGCTTATCGATCCGGGTGATCGCTCAATCCTTATTTTTCAACCCAATCAACAACCTCAACTTTTGAGGGAAAATAATCAACTCATTGTTTTACCTAATATTTCTCTGAAACTTACTGTCAATGAAGTTTTTTGCTGGCTGAAGATGATGCCATAAATGGATCGATACATGGAGATAAAAAAGTGGCGATCGCCTCATTAGCTTTTGACGCATAATTGAATCATCAGAGCTTTGCCTCCATTACAAAACAAAGGTTGTGATGAATATGCCAACAGCAGTTCAGACCTATTACTCGCCCGAAGAATATTTAGAATTAGAACTTAATTCTGAAGAGCGACATGAATATATCGATGGAGAAATAATTCCCATGACTGGCGCAATGCCAAACCACAACCGTATTGTGGGAAATTTCTATGCAACTTTGAACTTTGCTTTAAAACGAAAGCCTTTCGATTCGTTTGTGAATGATCAAAGGCTATGGATCCCAGCAAAAAATATTTATACCTATCCCGACATCATGGTCGTCAAGGGGGATTTGGTTTTTCAGATGGGACGCAAAGATACCATCACAAATCCGATCATGATTGTAGAAGTCCTTTCCAAATCAACTGAGTCTTATGATCGTGGCGCTAAGTTTCAAGCCTATCGCTCCATTCCTACTTTCCAAGAGTATGTTTTGATTGAACAATATTCGATGCAGGTAGAGCGGTATTACAAAACTGATAACGACGAATGGTTGTTTACGGCTTATGAGACAGCCGAAGATTTACTAGTGCTGAAAACTGTACCCTGTGAAATTTTGCTCGAAGATCTCTATGAAAAAGTTGATTTCACAGAAGACTGATAACGACTAATGTTTGTTGAGGGGTAGGGAAAGGTGATCGCCCAAAAACTCGCTATATTCTGAAATTAACCTTTTCAATCTGGGCATAATAAACATGCCTCCCGTTTGTTGAAAGCTATGAACCTTCAGGCTCTTAGAGAGATTTCTGATCCTAACTTGCGCAATACTATCCATGGTTATGCCCAGGCCCTGGAGCAATTTAGTGCATTAGCGAAGGAGCCATCTATACATAATATTTTTCAGCTATTGTTGCGGCGTGATGCGGTGGATCGGAGTTTACATCAAACCACAAAAATTTCCTTAGCAGAGCAATCAACTTGTCTTGCCTTTATTAATCATCTCGATAATCGTCTCAAACAACAGGCCGATAACATTACTGAGAATGGCAAATTAGAAGAATGTCGCCAAAGCCGGAGACCCTCAGAAACGGATTGGTGGTGGTGGTTAGAGCCATATATTTCAGAAGCGACGATTCATAAATATGACCGCTTTGATTGGGTGTGGAATGTTGGCAGTTGTCTATGTTTGATTATTGCGACGTCGTTTCTCACCGCAACCATCCAAGCATTTTCGATTGTGGGTGGGTTTGATATTTTGCAACTATTTAGCACCCTGTCCCAAGCAACGGGATTGGTGTTGATTGCTGGCGGAACACTCACCGATAAAGGTCACCGCATTGTGAAACAAACTCTGCGGCGGTTTAATATCCCGAGTTATTTCCATGCGGAGGTGATTTTGGGTGGAGCAGTTCTGATGCTCATCATCTCGTTCGCGGTGAATCAATCTTTGCCAATTTTCGCGCAGCACTATTATCGGCAAGGGTTAGCGGCACAGGAGAACGGTAATCTATATGTCGCGATTCAGCATTATAAAGAGGCGATCGCCTTTAATTCTGGTAGTACAGCTCCGCATACTCGTCTGGCGCAGGTCTACCAAAATCTCGAACGGTTTGCAGAGGCAGAGAAAGAATATAAAGATGGCGTCCTAAAAGGCGATGTGGAATCCATCAATGGCCTTGGCACATTGATTTTGGCGGTATTGGCAGAGGGCGATGAAGCGTCTGAACAGGGATTATTTAGTGAGCTGCTGGATGCGGAAGTTTTATTTCGGATTGGTCTCAATAAAGTGGATCCCAACAATAAACAGTTGGAATCCCAGCTTCACACCAACCTCGGGATTACGCTCCTAAAACGAGCCGTTGCCGAGCGTGATCCAGAAAAAACGCAGGATGAACTAATTTTGGACTCTGACGCTGACCATGAAATCCTATTTGCCGATGCCCGCCACCATCTCACCAAAGCCATTGATCTAGAGAAAAACTTGATTGCAACTCAAGCAGAAAGCTTTCCCGGTCAAGGCATGGCATTTTGTTTTTTAGCTGCATTAGACGTAGCGGAAGGGCGGCCTAACGAAGGCGCACAATCGTGGCAATATTGTCAGGAAAGTGCCTATCCAGCCTCCATTGAGCAATATGAGGATGTGATGCGCCTGGGTGGTAAAGGCGTCAATATGCACCTCAATACCGAGCATCTTTTGGAGAGTGGTTTTAAACCTGACCACCACGGCTCCCATTAATTTTGGGTTGAGTTAATCGAGGGTGCCACGGGTAACACCGAGCTGATTTTGGAGTTTGAGGGCTTTCCAAAGTTTTGCACCAGAAATCTCGCCAGCCAAGAGTTTTTGATATTGGTCAATGGTTTGCAACACTTGTTTGGGCGACTCATCCACAAATTCGAGGCGGAAATGACGCACTCCCAAATCAATAAAATGCTGCACATATTCAGCGCCGGTTTGGGCTGTGCCATTAAATACGGTATTACGACATTCCGCATCCGCAACTAAGACATGCTCTGCGCCGGTGCGATCCCGGAGTTTCACCTCATGTTTTTCGCAGGGGCGGCCACAATCGCGGAAATCTTTGCCTTCAGAGAGGAATGTACAAAATACGCAGTGCTCCATGTGGAACATTGGCATGTGCTGGTGAATGGTGATTTCAAACCATTCTGGTGGCGCATTTTTGAGGAGTGCGTCGAGCTGCTGCACATTCAGATCGTAGGATGCCGTGAGTCTTTCGAGGGGATAGTTGCGTTTGAAAAAGTTGGCGGTCAGGGGATTCGCAATATTCAACGAAAAGTCAGCGGTAAGGCGATCGCCTTCAAAGAATTTCAGATGATCATAGTTGCGAGCGAGATAACCATCGGCGTTGCTCTTACGAACTTTTTCAAGCACATAATTTTCGAGTGGTTTTGTAATGCGAGGCGGTGCAACCCAAATCTCCGGAGCATGGGCAGCTTGCTTGGTGATTTCTACCGCTTGGCGATAAATATTGGAATCTTCAAATTCGCAGTAGATGGTTGCAATGTCAGTTTTGAGCACTGCTTCCAGCTGATTCATATGCCGCACAAGGGCGATCGCCTGAGGTTTTTGAGCTTGGGAAGACTTAGCTTCTGGCAATAATTCCCGGTGGGATGCAGTCGCATGGAGTTGCCAACGTTTTGGTTTTGCACGCAATTCATCAAGCTGACTGACTAATTCCCGACGCACCCGATTAATTTCACTGACAGGCAACATCACTTCGCCTTGCAAGTGGTTGTGCAACTCTCCCAACTCAAATGGTGTGTTGCCTAATCGCCCAAATTGTTTTTGTAAAAATGCCGTGGTGAGGGGCTTTTTCTCTGCGGTTTCGAGTGCGATGTCAGAGTCAACTTGCACAACATTGCCCTGACCATCACAGGCGATCGCCGTCAGTTTTTCACCGACTAACCCATGAATTTCAAAATCTAACGGCCGATGATATTGAATCTTTTCTCCCGCAAAACTCTGACGCAATTTTTTGTCGAGCTCTGGATCGTTTGTTTTCCAGAGGCGATCGCCGACCCGCACCCGTCGCAACTCAATATCCCGTCTCCCAAACGTAATTAGTGTGTCGTGACCCTTACGATCCACTGCATAAACTCGCCCACCTTCCTCTCTGCCACCGGGTCTGCCCGCATCGAAAACAACACCATCACCCGCTTTTAGAGGCGCTTGCAATCGCACTAAAACTTGTTTGTCGCGCTTATCCCGAATTTGTGCCACTTCGCCGAGATAGACACCCCGCTTCTTACCAAATCTTGCGTGCACCAACGCCTGATTATCGATACCGTCTAGCCACCCGGTATACAGACCCCGCGAAAATGCCATCTCTAATTGATAGCGATCGCCCCTCTGCACTTCCTGCTCCAAACCGCGCGTAATATTATCAATCGCCTGTCGATAAACCTGCGTCACACTCGCCACATATTCTGGGGTTTTGAGACGGCCTTCAATTTTTAGAGAAACAACTCCCGACTTAATCAGCTCCGGTAAAATAGGCAATCCCGCTAAATCCTGCGGACTAAGTAAATAGCGGCGATCGCCTAGTTCCATTTCCTTGCCATCGACAATGAGGTCATAGGGCATCCGACAAGCCTGCGCACATTCGCCGCGATTCGCAGAACGTCCCCCCAGCGATTCACTCGTGAGACATTGCCCCGAATAGGCCACACATAATGCGCCATGGACAAAAACCTCTAACGGCATTTCAACATGGCGATCGCCCAATTGCTGCTGAATTTTATTGATTTCCTTGATGGAGGTTTCCCGTGCAAGCACCACAAGATGGCAACCGACATCCTTTGCAAACTCGACGCCAACACTGCTCGCGACCGTCATCTGCGTAGAGCCATGAATCGGAAAATCAGGCGACAAATGCCGAATCAGTTTGCACAATCCCACATCCTGTACGATCGCCGCATCGACCCCCGCCGCAATAATTGATCGCAGATAATTTTCCACATCCGCTAATTCCGATGTGAAAACCAGCGTATTTAAAGTGACATAACCCTTTATGCCACGCCGATGCAGAAATGCCATTAACTCCGGCAAATCTGCTTCCGTAAAATTGTGGGCGCGCATCCTAGCATTAAAGCGATCTAAACCAAAGTAAATCGCATCTGCACCATTCTCCACTGCTGCCTTCGCACATTCCCATGTTCCCGCTGGTGCCAGCAATTCAGGATTTTTAGACATCATTGGCCAATAAAAAAAGATACTGATATTGTAGTCACATGCTTTTGTGAAAATGTATATGGCTTAAACTATGCAGCTATTTAGACATTGTGAGAGTCCTAACTGAAGCATCAACTAACTCGGATTTTTGGGGAAACCTGGCACTCTTCGAAGTTGATAAATAATATTAGCTTCGTAAGGTTCGAGGGATGAAATAGGACGATTATCATCGCCATAACATACGCTACCAACAAGTTGTTCTTCTAATTTCGCGTATATCTTATCAAATAAGTTGTCAATGACTTTTCCTATCAAAGCTTCTTTCTCTTTCTCTATACTAATATCTTTTTGATCTCCCTCAGGCAAAGACTTATCTATGCCCAAAACTTGAGATATCTCCTGATTTAATGAGATATCTGGCTTTTGTATTAAAAATTTATCAGTCTTTTCTTCACCAAGAACCTCATAAACAAATTGGGAAAATCGATAAAAACAAAGAGAAGAAGAATTTGCAGAAAGTTCAAGACCTTTAGGGAGAGACCTTGCTCTTGTCTTATATGTGTCTCTTAAAGCCTTTAATATCTGTTCCCATCTTTCATCATTAAAGGGTAAAGAAACTTTTTGAAAAAACAAAGTGATTTCTCTTTTGATTGGGTCATCATCATCAAGTTTCAAACTTAAACTCTGAGTTGTATCTAGTGACTTTGCCAACTTCAAGTGCAGAAGCTTTTCCTGCAATATCTCGTTACCTCTAGTATTCCAAAACATAGACTCATTAACTAGTGCAATAAAAAAGTTTAATGGTCCTCCAGTGACTGTTTCTTTGAGGATTGTTCTGTTTTCTGTGGTAGGATTATGCTCAGATTTTATATCTTTAATTTTAGTGTTTTTCTGCAATCCAAGAAGTGAGTAGAGACCAGTAGTAAAACGTTGATTTATTAATGTATTTCTGTACTTTAAAAATAGATCTAAATATTCTATAATTGTTGATAGGTTCTTGATATCTTGACAACTTTGTAGATTAGCAAGATCCTTGAAGTCTTCTTCATTAGACAAGAGTGACTGTTCATATATATATAGTCTGTAATCATCTAATTTACTCAGTCTATCTGCCTGCTGTGTTTTATTAGAATGATTTGTCTGGGTTTCATCTAAGTAGTTAACTACACAGATTGATTGCTCACTACTATATTTACCCATCGGCGAAAAAATTCTTGCAAAGCTACTATAATTTCCTGCGGCAGTATCTAATAAATATTTTGCTGATGTCAAATTATTATTTATTTCTTCTTGCTTGAGATAAGAAATTTTTCCTTCAGCTGAGATCGAGGGAACTCCATAACCATCTATGATATAAATTTTTGCCAAAGAAGTTAGATAATCTGTATAAAACAAGCCAGATTTATTACTTTCTAATGCAATTGCTTTTTGGAAATATTCTTGAGCCTTATTTAGATTCAGCATTTTGTAATAAGTTTTACCAAGCTTAAATAAGATTAATGGATGTTGTTTTGTCTCAAATGAAAAATCGAAGTATTGAGGAATAGTTTTAAATATATTTTGGCCTGCAAAATTATCTTTATTTAAGTAGGTTGCTGCTTTCTGATATTGTTGTTCTGCTTTTTTGTATTGACCATTAGTATATAAACTATCACCTACCCTTAATGCATTTCTTCCCCAGAGAGGTATAAGTAAGATAAATCCCAATAAAAATAAAAGTAGTAAAAAAGAAAAAACAGCGATGATCTGCTCGTGATATTCAGCTTTAAGAAATGGAAATTCACGAATGATATTTTTTAGGAAGTCGCTCGTAACTTTGAAAAAGCTTGCAGTGATTGAAAGAGTGGCAAGCCCAGAAAAAGATAGTGTGAGAATGTCGGTAATTCCGAACCCAAAGCTTTCAATAACAGATATGTTTCTATAAATTATTAAAACTGTAAAAAAAAGACATATTAGTGTTATGGTTTTGCTTGGTAAATTCAAGAAAATATACCAAGGTTTATCATAAAAAAACTTCCACCAATGTTTTTCTAAACAAGGATTAAATTTTATTCTTCTAGAATAAAATTTAACTTTGTCTATTGTTTTTTTGTTGGCTTTATGATCTATTTTGACTTCTGCAATTAGCCTTTGTAAGGCCTGGTCATTCCTCTCTAATAAGTCAATATTGTGAGGTGACAGATAACTATAAGAACTTAGAGCGTCTTCGACTTTATCTCTATGTCTCAGAACTTGGTAAATGAGATGCGAAAATTCAACTATATGTTCTTCTAACTCTTTCTTTGATGATGAATTTTGGAGAGGATGATCCTTGTTGTATTTTGATTTAAAAATAGTACTTAATCGTGAATTTTCCTCTAAGTAATAACTATATTCATTTAGGAGTTTTGTTAACTCAAGATCATTTTTGTCCATTGTATTGAATGAAAACACTAAAAAAACTAGCTAGCCTGTCATATGGATGTGCTTTATTAGATTTAGAAAACGATATTTCACTTAAGTGATGAGGAATTATATCAGATCGGGTAATTCATCTGCCTTTTTTTGAATTTTCTTTTGAGAGTGTAAGCTTTCTCAATATAAGGATTTGACTTGTTTCTTAAGTCTTCTTGATTAGTTTTATTCTCATCATATGACTTATACTTCTGTTATGAAGTTCAGAGTTGACATTGTTTCCTGAAAATATTCTTGTTGTTTATTCTTGACTATGTCTAAATAGTCATCCTGTAACAGCATGTATGAAGTGTATGGAGACATTCTCTCCGGCAATTGCTACAAAATAAAACTTCTACTGCAATTTCTAGATATCAAACATCAGTGGATTCATATCAATATTCTCAAGCAAGAAACTCATACTGAAGCCTTCAAAAAAATGAATTCGAATACAAGGATTTCAGTTGTGAAATTGGACAATGAAAAATATCTCTGGGAATCTAATGCCATTCTGAATTATTTTGCTGAGGGGACTTCTTTTCTGACACAAGATCGATCGCTGCATCAAAAAATATTTAGGTCTACCAAAAGAGAGGGAAGCTGAATATCACGGGAAACAAGAAGGTGGCCATAAAGCTCTAGGAGTTATGGATAGCCACCTTGCTACCCATAAATTTTTTCTAGGCGATCACCGCAAAATTCCATGCCTGTAGATATTTTTCTGGATGCCAAATACTCACGAATATTAGATAGTTCTAGCTTCTACCTAAAGTTTGGCACAGTATTTATCGATAAAAGATATTTGGGCTGTATAGAGATATCCCACAGAGAAAGATAGCTTTTCTTGCAAGTTTACAAATACTGCATAGCATTTTTTTACAATATTGAAGAAGTCGTAGTGCCAGAATAATTAGTCTTACAAAGAAATTATGATGACTAATCTCTTCCCAGACAATAGAAAAAGATGCGATAGATTTATTTTCTATAGGCTCTTATGCTAGCTGAATTGAGATACAGAATATGATTAAACTTGGATTGCTCTGGACAGGATATCTGATTCTTAGTTTCGTAATATTTTTGCTTGCTTCTTTTACGATTAATGGCTGGATTGTCTATATTTTTGTATTGCTTCCTCTTTATGGACTCATCTTATTGTTTGGCTGGTTACGTCTCCTAAAACACCGAAATGAAAGGGCGCAGTTTAGTCATGGTAGATGGCTCACTGTAATTGTCTTACAAATCGCTGTCTTGCTCACCTCTCCTGGAAACTGCTATATGGCGAATCAAGGCGCAAGATGTTATTCAAATTTCCAAATATTATTTGATAATGTACCTCAATCTGGCATGGTACTAAATGCACCTCATTGGATAATCGTAGAAGATTCTTTTTATGGGTTTGTTTTGGCCTATTGTGTTGCCTTGATAATAGGTGTATGGAGTACTAAATTCAAAACTGATCGCGAAAATAATCTTGACCTAGAATAATCTTTGATTATTTAGGCTTGACTGTTGTCTGAATACAAGATTTTATTTGAAGTTATTTATTTGCTGACTTGAGAATTTCTAAATAATTAAATCAAGTGGTGATCGCTTAAATGAAGACTACTTTTTTTCGTTGATGTAGAGAGAAATGCAAAAAAGAGGACGCTTCTAGCAGAAGCATCCCCAGGCGCAAGTAGAGAAATTGAAGTGATCGGAAAAATGAATTGAGATTGAAGTCGGCTAGAACCAAAAATTGCAGTTTAGTACTGCTTTAGATATTCTCTAGCCTCTTTGCAGTCAATACTATCGGCCTTCCCTTGTTCTAAGGCCTGTTGCTTGAGAACTTGTCTTGCCCATACTCGTTGCATCGCATTGAGTGTACCGTTCCGTTGTTTATCACGAATTGCCATGGTTATTACGCTCCTTGTGTAAGTTCGAAATACAAAACTGTATCAATCGCTACATTATTTATAGCATTTTCATAACTTAAACCGCTACCTTCTCAACAGATCTCAATAAATCTGAGGTGAGTAATGCAATGCTTCTCTCTATGATTAAGGCGGATCAACGGGGATATATTAGACGATGGGAAATATTCTGAAAGCTTATCTGGCCAAACAACTAGGACATCCCTCTGGCTGGTTTGGTCAAATGATCTTACGTCTTCTAAATCGTAGTAATGAGACGATGAACAGATTGACCTTTCAACAACTTACTCTTGCAAAGAATCAACATGTTTTAGAGATTGGTTTTGGTGGTGGTGAGCTCATCCAACGTTGTTTAATATCAGATTATTGGCCTGAAATTTCAGCCGTGGATCCAGCAATCACCGCTATTAGTTTTGCAGAGAAGCGCTTTAGGAATGAATTAGACTCTGGACGATTGCAAATATCTCAAGCCTCTGGTGAAAATCTCCCATTTTCTGATGAATTTTTTGATCGCATTGCAACAGTGAATACTTTGTATTTTTGGTCAGAACCAAAACAGGTATTAGCGTCCTGTTATCGAGTATTGAAACCAGCTGGAAAATTGGTGATTACCTATAACAACAAAACCTTTCTTGAAAAGACAGGTGCGACCAATTATGGCTTTCAAGCTTATGCTCCTGATGAAGTGCAAGTAATGTTAAAGGTTGCAGGATTTCAAGATATCCAAACGGTTGTGGAAGACAGCCCCTATGATGGCCAGTTTTTCTGTACCTCTGGCTCTAAAAACTGAAATTTCAGGACGCTATAGTTGTGGCGATCGCCTTGCCATTTGTTTCTGTTGCAGCTGGCAGTTCAGGATAAATCGGTCGCACCAGAACCGGTTTGTAAAAATCTTCCTGCAACAGTTCCACTTTGGATTGAGCGGAAAGCAATAGCAAGGCCCAAAAGATACCTACTTTTTCATGGCGGTGTTGTTGGCGCGTAATTTCTTCAGGAAAAAATTCGTTTGCTTCTTTGTATTCGAGCCATTGGGTCACCACGTCGTTGAGCTCAAAGACAGCTGTTGTTTCGTGAGCATTGGGTGATTTCGTATGGAAAAACTGCTCAAGTTGTGCTGCCAGCTCCGTCAAATTCTCATCGTGGGCAAGCTGGGTAATCTGTTTGATCGCCGCCTTTGTCGACATTTTGCGAGGACGTTTAACCCGTTTTTTGGGGACATGATCCTCGATCTCATTAGCGATCTGCTGAATCTGAACGATAAATTCTTGGAGCGTGACCCGGCGGCGTTTTGGTGGAGGTGCGGAGGCACGGCGACGGATATGTTTTTCTAACTTGAGCGGTAAACGTCGACCATCGTTATCATCCCAATCGTCAAGGAATTCGTCCTCTTGTAGCTCTTCTTCAATAGCCGTCAAACTTTCTAAAGTATCGGCCTTCAGCAAAACTAATTTCGAAGCCCAGAGAAAGGTTTGGCCTGATTGCGGTAAGTCCAAATCGGCGGCGACAAGTTCATTTGGCTCGCCAGTTAAACCCAATTCACTCAAAAACTGATCGATGACATCAATCACCTGTACATCCCATGGATCAATCTCTCCATCTTGGGCAAGGTTAATCAGGGTGGCGATCGCCTCTTGAGCTTTATTGGCCATAGACTTCTTTGAAACTTTTGATGATATTAGCTGATATTACTGATCGTTGTGCTCATCTGCCGCAGTTTCTGACTTATCTTCTGGGTCAGATGGCTCATCATCATTTGTTGTATCCTCAGCCTGAACATCCACTTCTTCCGTTTCTGTTGACTCTTCTGTGTCTGCTGATGTTTCCTCTGTCTCAAGATCTGGGTCTAACTTGAGATCTGCCAATGTTTGTTCTAATTCTTCAATTTTGCGACTTTGCTGCTTCAACTCCCGCTGCGCTTTCCAAGAATCAATTTGTCGCTGCAACTGATCCCACAAACTAAAAATCCAGGCCATCATTGCACCTGTGCCCACCGCCACCAATAATTCAATAGAGAGAGGCGCTTCAATCTGCATACCAGGAATCAGATTAATGGCAGCTGTTTGCGTATTTTCGATACTAAAAAGTGCCAACCCTAGGCACAACGCAAAAAATAATAAAAAATTTAACTGCCGCATAATGTCGCTTCAAACCTTGACCCGCTTCCGCTTAGAATAGCTCACTATTTTTCTGGTAAACCGCGATCGCCCACTAATCTTCGTAATCCGATAAACATCAGCGATCCTGTCGTTTCCTCCACCTAAAACTAGAATCCTCCCAGAGGCGATCGCCACCAGAGAGGATTTTGATGATGTTTGTGGATTGTCCCTAAACCTAGGAGAGTGCCGAATTTTTTACTGCATCACCAAGAGAGACATTGAGACCAGAACAAACCGTACCGCGACGGGCATCGATAGAAATAATGCCACCATCCCGAATTAACGTTGTTGCGTTATCGAAACCAACAATCACCGGAATACCGAGACGTAATCCAATCGTTGCGGCGTGACAATTTTGACTTAAATCTTCAATCACTACCCCACCGGCTTTGCGAATCATATCGATATGAGTGGCATCTGTCGCCGCCGCCACCAGAATATCCCCTGTATTAAAATCATTGATTTCCTGATTTCCTTGAACCACCCGTGCCCGACCATTTGCTGAACCTTGGCCGATGCCAGTCCCTGCACCGAGAACAGCCTGAACGACTTCAACTTTTACGAGGTCAGTGGAGCCAGAAACACCTTGTAATGTACCTGCTGTCATCACTACGAGATCACCTTCTTTTAGTAACCCCTTTTCCTGAGCAACATTAATCGCCGCTCTAAAGGTTTGCGTCGTCGAGGGAGAATCCATGACGAGGAGAGGCTGTGCCCCCCAAACTAATTGCAAACGACGAGCGACATCCACATGGGGAGTAACTGCCAAAATTGGTGTGAAAGGACGGAATTTTGAAACATTACGTGCCGTTGCCCCAGACTTTGTGAGGGTCATAATCGCAGTAGCATCCAGTTGTTTAGAGATATGACTGACCGCAGAGGAGATGGCATTGGGGATTGATTTTTTGTCGGAAGGCTGACGACGAATCTCATCAGGCTCTTGCTCAATCCGTCGGGCGATCGTTGCCATGGTTGCAACCGATTCGACGGGATACTCGCCGACAGCGGTTTCATTGGAGAGCATCACGGCATCCGTACCATCAAGAATCGCGTTCGCTACGTCAGAGACTTCTGCACGGGTTGGACGAGGGTTGTTTGCCATACTATCGAGCATCTGTGTCGCAGTGATGACAGGAATACCAAGACGGTTAGCTGTGGCAATCAATTTTTTCTGGAGGAGTGGCACTTCTTCTGCTGGCAATTCAACACCTAAGTCACCCCGCGCAACCATTACGCCATCAGAGAGAGAGAGGATGGCATCCATCTGTTCGATCGCTTCGTGTTTTTCGATTTTGACGATGACAGGGACATTTTTCCCCGCTTCGGCAATGATGCCTTTAATTTCTAATACGTCTTCTGGGTTCCGTACAAAACTGAGAGCGACCCAATCAACACCTTGATCTAGACCAAACATAAGGTCTTCACGGTCTTTATCTGTTAAGGCTTTAACAGATAAGTAAACGCCGGGGAAATTAACACCTTTATTGTTCGAGAGGGTGCCACCAACGACAACGCGACAATGAAGATTTTGGGCTTCCACATCGATTTTCTCGACGCGCATTTCAACTTTTCCATCATCAAGCAGAATGGTTGCGCCCTCCGGTACTTCTGCTGCTAGTTTTTGATAACTGATATACCCGACTTCTTGGGTACAGGGCACTTGGCGACTTGTGAGGATATAAGGATCATTTTTCTTGAGACGGATTGATCCTGTTTCGTATTTACCTAGGCGAATTTTCGGGCCTTGTAAATCCTGAAGAATACCGACCGGACAATTGAGTTCAAAGGCTGTTTGACGAATAAGGCGAATATTTCGCTGGTGGTCGTCATGGGTACCGTGTGAGAAGTTTAGCCGTAGAGTAGTGGCTCCCGCTTCGATGAGTTCGCGCAGAACATCGGGCTTGCTTGTTGCTGGGCCGATTGTTGCAACGATTTTTGTGCGGCGGGGCATGTCTCTAAAGGCCATGGTGTAAGTTTCTCTGGTCAGTTTGGGAAAATAAGCCCCATATTATCCCAAAATTTGACGTTTCTTACCAAGGCAGGATCTAATTTCTAAATAAAATATTAAATTTTAGCTTTGATCTAATCCTGTTAAATTCCGCTGGCATTCAAGTATTTATTCTTGTTTTTTTCTCTGGAGATTAGTCAGTTATTATTCTTGTTTTTTATAGTTATTTGAGCCGTTAATTCTTGGATTTTACTGCCGATAAAATTATTGAGCTTGCGAGGGATGAGGTGATCGCCCCAATTTCAAAAACTTAACTATTGGGTGTTGTTTGGAGCTCCTGTAATTTTTCCCGGAGACCACGCACAATACCGGCTTTTTCTTCAAGGGTAATCGACTCATTTTGCTCGATATCGAGGATTTGTTTGCCGATGTTTAGCTCGCGGATCGGGTGCCAATCTGCGTCTGTGGCAGCATCAAATCCAGACCAATTTAAGGACTGTAGAATAGCTTGATCGTCGTAACCATAGAAAAAGTTGCGGATTTTTTCTTTGAGGTCATCGGGTAATTTATCGTCGTAAGCGATGGGATCTGCCGGAATAAATGGAGATGTCCAGATGATGCGGATGGTTTTGTCTTCTTCTGGATATCGGTTAGCAAAGCGTTGTAGGGCTTCACTATTATTTGTCGCAACATCAATTTTTTGTTCGGCGATCGCCAGGGCTGTTGCTTCGTGATTGCCTAAAAAAGATACTTCCTGAAAATGGGTGAGGGGATCGATGCCATTTTGGGAGAAGAGATAATACATCGGTACGAGATAGCCCGATGTCGAATTCACATCATTAAAGGCAAAGGTTAAATCCTTACCCTGTTCTAATAAATAGCTACTTGGAGATTCTCCCTGTGCTGCCTGTAGCCAGAGGCGATCGCCGCGAGCAATCAGATGCGCATAATACCCCCGACTGCCCTTATCCGAAACCGTGAGCGCAAAGGCCCGAGCATCTGCGACTGTCGCAGCTTCAATATAGGTTTTGCCGCCAAACCAGGCGATTTGGATTACCCCTGAGCGCATCGCTTCGATGAGACTAGAATATTGCAACGCAAAAAAAGGCTTTACTGGTATACCCAGTGCTTCTGTTAAGTCGGCGAGAAAAGGTTGCCAGCGCGGCAATAATTCTTCCTCTGATTTAGTCGTTAAAATGCCAAATTTTAACTCTCTTTGGAGCTCTGGGTTATCTTGGGGTGAAAAGGTTTGTCTACATCCTTTAAGGAATTGGCTACTTGTCGCGGCAGTAAGCCCCAAGAGCAACTGAAGAAAGCGTTGCCTATTCATAAATTGCAGATCATCTTGCACGGAAGGACATGATTTTGTGAATATCTTTCTGCTCAGGCGTATTGATCACCGTAACAATGAAGATGACATTCTGCTTACTATTTATACTTTAAAAATAGCGATTATTTTTTTGCTTTGTCCGTCCCATGAAACCGATTTTTCGCCAGCTACTATTAGGATTTGGCTTTTCGCTGACCATTGTTGGTTTTGGGGCGACATGGATTAACTATCGTATTATCCAGCGTGATTTTGCACGGCAGATTAATATTCGTGCCTCATCGATTACCCAATCCCTCAAATTATCCACTGAGGGGCTAATTGAACTGGGTTATTTTCCTCTGTTGGAGAGAGCTGTCACTAACCATGCCACTCTACCAGAAGTGAAAGAAGTGGCCATTGTTGATCCGAATGGAAAAATTATTAGCCATAGCCTTGTTACGAATACGAATCAACCGTTTATTGAGATCCATCCAACTTTAAATGGGCTAGTCGAAACCGCTTCTCTAACGGGTGATACCCAATCTCAGCGCGTCAAGCTAGATGGGAAACCTGTTTTTGTGGAGGTGTTGCCCTTCAGCAATATGATGTTTGGCACTGATATGCAGCGAGGAGTGGCGATCGCCATTCTCGACTTAGAGCCACTCGAAAAGGAAGCCCGAAAAGCCTTAATCGTATCAAGTCTGGCGATCGCCGCTAGTATCCTGTTGGTTTTGGTGATGTTGAGCTATCTTATTCACCGTATTATTCTGTCGCCCCTTTCGAGGCTAAACGATGCCGTATATGACAGTAAAACCAGTGGTGATTTTCACTTTAATGCTGGAGAGCTAAATAACGAAATCACGTTTCTCGCCCAGACTTTTGATGAGGTTTACCAACAACTTGCCACCTATGAAGAACTCGAAAAGGAAGTCCAGCAACGGAAAGAGGCGGAAGTTGCCCTCCGTGAAAGCGAGTCAGAGGAACGCAAAAAAGCAGAAGCCCTATCCTCTGCCATTGAGACCTTAAAAGAAACTCAAATCCAGCTGATTCAGACTGAAAAAATGTCTAGTCTTGGTCAAATGGTGGCAGGGCTCGCCCATGAGATTAATAATCCAGTCAACTTCATTCACAATAATCTTGTCTGTGCCAACCAATATCTCAATGACTTGATTGAACTGGCTACGTTATATCAGCAGACTTATGAAGAAATCCCGCCTGAAATCCGCGCAAAATTAACTGATATTGATTTTGAATTTATCCAAGAAGATGCAGAAAGTTTATTTCGCTCTTTGCTCAATGGTTCCGGCAGGATTTGTGAACTCGTCGTTTCCTTGAAAAATTTCTCGCGTCTCGATCAAGCTGAACAAAAAGATGTTGATATCCATGAAGGGATTGAAAGTACGTTACTGATTCTCAAAAATCGTTTAGAGCGTTTGAAAAAGACCTCGCTTGGACCGATTAGGCTGGTTAAAAACTATGGTGAGTTGCCGTTGGTGAATTGCTATGCAAGCCAATTGAACCAAGTTTTAATGAATTTGTTGCTCAATGCCATTGATGCACTCAATGAAAAAGCTGCAGCAATAATTATGATCACCACAGAGCATTTGGATAATGGCTATCTACGGATCACGATCGCCGACAATGGTTGTGGGATTCCGGGCGATATTATTGATACTTTGTTTGATCCATTTTTTACGACAAAACCCGTTGGGGAAGGCACAGGCCTAGGGTTATCGATTAGTTACAAAATTATTGTGGAACAGCATAAAGGTCAGCTGTATTGCAACTCGGAAGTGGGTGTTGGCACAAACTTTATTCTAGAAATTCCTTGTCAAATGAATGACCAAAAGGCTTTGATCTCTGCAACTAACGCCGCTGAAAACAATTAAGGGGTGAGTCGTTCTCGCTGCCAATTGTCGTCGGCTGTAAGGTAAAGACCAATCGATCATGGAGACAGCCTGGACGACCTTGCCAAAATTCAATTTTGTCGGGAATCACGTGAAACTCTCCCCAATGATCCGGGCGAGGAATGGTTGTTGCTCCGGGATATTGTTCGGCAAGTTCAGCAAAATTATTTTCTAGGACTTCACGGTTGGCGATCGCCGACAATGCTCGCGGTATTTCAGAAAATATTACTGAGATTGTTGATCTGCTTCATACCAACTCTGGATGGCGCTAATTACAAAGCTTGCGGCTGGGGTGTCGAGATATGAGTCTAAGGCGGAGATTCCTCCTGCTTTTAATGCGGCAATAATTCTCTGGGCAAGGTTTTGGTTTTGTTCGATTTCTTTGATGACTTCTGTGGCAACAGTCATCTTTTCGCTCATGGTATCGCTACCATATTCGGTTTCGAGCTGTTTAAGTAATGCCTTGATTTCGACGACGGCTTGCTGGAGGGTCTGTTTTTCTGCTTCGTTGTACTGCCCTGCGACTACGGCATCATTGCTGACTTCACCGTTATTTGCACCTATACCAAAGTTGCCATATTGGTTAATGATATTGCCTTGTTTTTCTGCCAGGGTTTCAATGATATTGGTGAGCTTGGTTGCGTTTTGTCTTTCTCGATCAATTTGCTCTTGGGAATATTCAAGTTGTCCTTGTAATAATTTGATCTGTTGGTCTTTTGCTTCTAAGAGGGGCTGATAGCGACTCCAAAAGTTTTTTTCAATGGCGGCTTTGTCTGCATCGGCAGGGACATCAACCTGAACAACAAAGGAGCCATCACGATTTTTCTTGATGCCTGCAATGTCGAGTTCACCGACTTCACTATCGAGTTGTAATCCTTGAAATGACCTTAAAAAAGCGTTCCAGTCAATGCCTTCACCAAAAATCAAGTCAACGGTGTCTAAGCTCTGGCAAATAAATCGTTCAAAGTCTCCAAGAGTAAAGTTACAAGTTGGAGTAGAGGGACGGCGTTCTATACCTTTTTGATTGTTTTCATCCCATCTGAGAAAAATATAATTACAAATTACTCCTTCAAAATCTGTCTCAGAATTAATATTCCAATCCTGAATACAAGCTCCCGTTAAATCCGCAGATTTGAGTGATGCGCCCACTAGAGTCGATAGTTTGCAGAGTGTGTGACAGAGTTTAGCTCCAGAGAGGTTGACTCCAGAGAGGTTGACTCCAGAGAGGTTGACTCCAGAAAGATTAACTCCAGAGAGATTGACTCCAGAGAGGTCGGCTTCAGAGAGACTGACTCCAGAGAGGTCAGCTTCAGAGAGGTCAGCTTCAGAGAGGTCGGCTTCAGAGAGGTCAGCTTCAGAGAGGTCGGCTTTAGAAAGGTTTGCTCCATAGAGGTTTGCTCCATAGAGGTATGCTCCATAGAGGTATGCTCCATAGAGGTTGGTTTTAGAGAGGTCTGCTTTAAAGAGAAAAGCTTCAGAAAGGTGGGTTCTACGAAGGTTTGTTCCATAGAGGTAGGCCTGACGGAGATGGACTTTAGAGAGTTTAGCTCCAGAGAGGTCGGCTCCAGAGAGGTCGGCTCCAGAGAGGTCGGCTCCAGAGAGATTGACTCCAGAGAGATTGACTCCAGAGAGGTGGGCACCAGAGAATTGAGCTCTTCGCAAATCGATTTTAAGTTTAGGATTGTCTTCACGCCATTGATTCCAATCTTTAGCACCACATCTCAAGATGGCAAGCTGCTCTTCGTCTGGCATAAGTCACCACTGGTCACGCAGAATTTCAGAATCAATTTCATTATATTTAAGGAGCAAGACGTTCTCTTTGCCAAGTTTGATCTACTTGTAAGGAAAAAACTAGACGATCATGAAGACGACTGGGACGACCCTGCCAAAACTCAATTTTATCTGGCACTACTTTGAACCCACCCCAATGATCTGGGCGAGGAATTTCAGTTCCTTCAGGATACTTTTTCTCTAGATCTACAAAGTTCTGCTCTAGCGTTTCACGGTTGGCGATCGCCTTACTTTGGGGAGAAGCCCAGGCACCCAGTTGAGATTCGCGAGGGCGACTATGGAAATATTGATCTGATTCTGCGGCCGCAATTTTTTCTACTTTCCCTTCGATACGTACCTGTCTCTCTAGTGGCTCCCACCAAAATACAAGGCATGCAAAGCCGTTGTTGATTAGTTCTGTGCTTTTGCGGCTTGTGTAGTTCGTGAAAAACACGAAACCTTGATTGTCAAAATGCTTGAGCAGCACAACCCTTGCACTAGGGCGGCCATCTGCTGAAACGCTACCCAAAACCATGGCATTTGGCTCAGGAATCTCTTCTATCTCTGAAGCTTCGGCAAACCAAGTGGCGAATTGCTGCATCGGATTATCATTTACGTCGTCTTCGTGGAGACCATCACGAGTGTAATTTTGGCGGAGATGGGCGACGTGCATAATCATGGGAAAATTCCGAGGGGCAAACGGGTCGTATTTTAACGTATTTTTTCTGGCTGAATCAGACGGCCAAACCATAGGGTGACGGATATATATGGCACGAAATAAAGTTGCAGCAAATATCCGTAAACTTTGGCTCTTAAAAGGGTTGGAGTCAGCTTGGTTTCCTATCCCTATTTTAATGATTTTCTATGAATCCCATGGACTATCTTTAGAGCAAGGAGTTTTGCTAAAGGCGATTTTATCGGGAGCGATTTTTCTAGGGGAAATTCCCTCGGGCTATTTTGCGGATCGGTTTGGTCGTAAGACAAGTCTTGTGGGCGGCGCCTGTTTTTGGTTATTCGGCTGGCTGATTTATTGCACTCAAGGAAGCTTTAGTTGGTTTGCCGTGGCTGAAATTTTAGTAGGAGTGGGTGGTAGTTTGATGTCGGGGGCCGATAGTGCGATCGCCTATGACAGTCTCCTCGAATTAAGCCGGGCTGGAGAATATCGCGCTTGGGAAGGGAAGGCGAGCGCCATTACAGGGTTAACAGAAGCCTGTTGTGGGTTGGTGGGAGCTTGGATTGCGGAAACGAATTTGGTCTATCCGTTTTATCTCCAGACAGGCTGTATTTTTCTGTATGTATTGCTTGCCCTCACCCTCCGCGAACCCACAGCTCACCGCACGCAAGAAACCCCCCAGTGGCGATCACTTCTCCCTTCGATCCAAGCTATTTTTACAAAACGACCGTTTCTACGCTGGCTGCTGCTATTTTCAGCAACCTTGTCCTGCGGTACGTTTCTGATTGTGTGGCTATCCCAAGAATATCTCGTCCAAAATGGCCTCGCCCTTGCACAACTCGGTTGGGCTTGGTTGATTCTCCACTGTGCACTGGCGATCGCCTCCGGTAATGCCGCCAAAATTTCTCCTCGATATTACCCACTCGTCTTTGCTCTGCTACCAATATTGCTGGCGATCGCCTATATTGCCCTCGGCTTGATCCATAGCCTGTGGGGCATTCTATTTATCACAGCGATTTACGTTGTGCGTGGCCTGCTCTCCCCTCTCGTATTGAGCTATCTCAATGACCACATCCCCTCAAATCTTCGCGCCACCCTAATTTCGGTTAATAGCTTTCTTTTTCGCCTTATTTTCTTTGCCTTTGCGCCCTTGCTTGGACTTGTGAGCCATCTGAGTAACTTTGATCTGAGCCTGATGTTTTCCGGTATCGTATTGGGGGCGATCGCCTTCTACGCTTACTGGCAAATCAAACCAACCCTAAACGCTCGTCCATAATCCTCAGCAAATTTTATCCTTAGCGTGATCGTGACCAACACCAAAACATCACAGGAACTTTCCTGAAGGCATCCCTCCCCAAGGAAAAAAGGATAGACTGGGATAAAAAATACGCTAAATATGTGTAAGCAGAGAAGCTCAAAAGCTTTGGCAAAGAGAGTCCCAACTCCGCTGAAAAGTTTACCCTAGTCACATTAGCGTTTACCCCTTGTACTCCCCCGCTATGACTTTTTCGAACGCCGGTAGCATTCTGGCAACATTAAGCCAGTTCACCCAATTCAACCGATCCAACGCGCTGACCGACCGAGTACAAGATATTTCGATTAACGAATTTGTCTGCCTCCTAGACTTCATTACCGCTGAATTCCAGCAATTCCTCCGCGCCCTCGACATGATCAATAACGAAGCATTAGAGACAATGCTCGATCAGATCATGGAAGCCTTTACGTTCAAGATCGGCCAAATTCTTCAGGCAGAACGCACCACCATTTTTCTCGTCGACGAAGAACAACAACAACTCTGGTCAAAAATTGATCGCGGCCGTAAAAATGGCCCCCGCAACCTCCGTATCCCTCTCAAAATTGGTATTGCAGGCCATGTGGCTGCCACTTCCGAAACCCTAAATATCGACAACGCCTACGAACATCCCCTGTTCAAAAAAGATATCGATGAGCGGCCTGGTATCCAAACCAAAACACTGCTGTGTATGCCGATCTGTAGCAGCTCTGGCAAAGTCGTTGCTGTGGTTCAGCTCGTTAATAAAAAAGGTGGTGATACCTGCTTCGATGACCAGGACGAAGAACGATTTTCTGAATTTGCCTCATCCATCGGCATTATTCTCGAAACGTGCCAATCTTTTTATGTTGCTGCGAGAAATCAGCGTGGTGCCTCCGCTCTTCTGAAGGCAACTTCTAGTCTGGGTCAGAGCTTAGACCTAGAAGCAACCCTACAAGCCGTAATGGAGCAAGCCCGCAAGCTAATGCAGGCAGATCGCAGTACCCTCTTTATGTTGAGCCGAGAAACCGGTGAGCTCTGGAGTAAAGTCGATAGCGCTGATCACTCCCAAAAGATGGAAATTCGGATTCCGTCTAATCGCGGCATTGTCGGATTTGTTGCCTCTACAGGCCAAGTACTTAACATCTCCGATGCCTATTCCGATCCACGCTTTGATCCCTCCACCGATCGCCGCACTGGTTACAATACCCGCACCATTCTTTGTATGCCAGTGTTTAACTCCAGTAGTGAGTTGATTGCTGTTACCCAACTAATCAACAAAGAACAAGGTAGCTTTAGTGCCTCTGACGAAGAATTTATGCAGGCGTTTAATATCCAAGCGGGTATTGCCCTAGAAAATGCCAAATTATTTGAAAATGTTTTAACGGAAAAGCAATATCAAAAAGATATTCTCGAAAGTCTCTCTGATGCAGTAATCTCGACGGATTTACAAGGACGGATCGTCACCATTAATGATGCGGCTTTAGAGCTTTTAGGGTTTCCGAAAGAAGAACACCATAATGAAACGCTACGGCAACTCTGGGAATGTAAATTAGTTGATCGCCAAGTATGGGAAGTCGTGCCCATTGAAAATTTACAAGCACGCCTAGAGGATAGTTTGCAATATGGTGCGAAATCCTATGTGCCAGAGCAGGAGCTACATCTAGGCTCTTACTGTCCACCGGATCGGAGTTGTCTCTTGGCTGTGCCACGTCTCTTTTCGCCGGGTGAATATTTCATTTGGAATGAGGATGAGCCAGCTGATCCAGAATTTTTACAACCGATTGATCGCAATATTAACCTTAGCGTTAATCCCCTTACGAATGGTGATGGGCAGGTGCGTGGTGGACTCGTTGTTATTGAGGACATCAGCCAAGAGAAGCGGATGAAGTCGACGTTATATCGGTACATGACTCCCGGTGTGGCCGAACAAGTAATGGCCTTAGGTGATGAGAATTTGATGGTAGGAGAACGTCGGGATGTGACGATTCTCTTTTCTGATATTCGGGGCTATACGACGCTAACAGAAAACCTTGAAGCAACGGAAGTCGTCTCGCTGCTAAATCAGTATTTTGAAACGATGGTGGAGTCCGTTTTTGACTACCATGGCACCTTGGATAAATTTATTGGTGATGCGTTGATGGCGGTGTTTGGTGCGCCGTTACCGCTCGATGATCATGCCTGGATGTCCATTAAATCTGCATTGGATATGCGTCGCCGCTTAGATGAATTTAATCATCGCCGTGTGGTGGATAATCAGCCGCAAATCCAATTTGGTATCGGAATTAGTTCGGGTGAGGTGGTTTCTGGAAATATTGGCTCCCAAAAACGGATGGATTATACAGTGATTGGGGATGGCATCAACGTTAGTGCGCGTTTAGAAAGTCTGACAAAGCAGTATCTCTGCGACATTATCATCAGCGAAAATACTCTCGCGCTCTGTGATGATCGCCTGTGGGTCCGGGAGCTGGATAAGATTCGAGTGAAAGGTAAGAGCAAGGCGACGAAAATTTATGAGGTTATTACCGAGAAGGAGCAGCAGCTAGAGGATAATCACCACGAATTTCTCGATTTGTATCATCGGGGTCGAGCCGCATATATGGATAAGGATTTCCAGCGGGCAATCACCGCATTCAAAAAGGCTCATAAAATTAGAAAGGATGACCAAGCAACGGTGATTCATCTGCGACGGGCACAGCGATTCTTTAGTAATCCTCCCGGTAAAAACTGGGATGGCATCTATACAATGCAAACGAAATAGCCGGTGATTATCCTAACCAAAGACTTTAGTCGTTAAGTTTAGGCATTGAGGCTCAAAACTTCTTTGCGTGGTAGCTGAGATTTGAGGGTTGAGGTGAGAATATCTTGGGCAGCAACGTCGCAGGCTGTACCGTCTCCCATGGCTGCTCGCACTTCTGCATAGTCCGCAAACATTTGGTCGCGGCGATCGCCTGGCATGAGTAAGGCGAAAGCTTCCTTGGCGATCCCCTCTGCTGAAGCCTCATCCTGCCAAAGCTCTGGCACGATACGACGCATGAGCATTAAATTAACGGCTGACATAAAGGGGATTGAAAATCTAATGATCCACTTTGCAATCCAAGCTGTCAAAGGATGTATTTTGTACAGAACAACTTGAGGCACATCAAGTAAGGCGATTTCAAGGTTAACGGTGCCAGACTTGGCAATCGCTAAATCCGCAGCGGCGATCGCCAATGATGTTTCATTTGGGTCATCGATCAGAATGGCATTAAGACCTGCTTCATTCACTGCCCTTTCAATGGCCATACGATAGTTAGGCAAAGCAACGGGGACGAGAAATTTCAAGTTGGGAATCTGTTGCTGGAGGATTTTTGCCGCGCCGATGATATCGGGTAAGAGATATTTTAATTCTTGACGACGAGATGCTGGTAGGAGAGTCACAATGGTTTGCTCTCGATTTAACCCTAATTGATCGCGGGCAGTGAGTTTATTCGGGGAGCTTGCCATCTTTGCAACTAAGGGATGGCCCACATAATTGACATCGATGCCATAGTCGGCAAAATATCGCGCTTCCTCAGGGAAAATAGCGAGAATGCGATCTGTAATGCGGGCGATCGCCTTGGTATTGCGATCATTAAAAGACCACACCCAAGCTTGCGGGGCAATGTAATAGAAAATGGGGATATTTGGGAGATTACGGCGGACAAAATTGCCAATGCTAATGTTGGGGCCAACGTAATCGATCAAAATTATTTTGTCGGGGGGATTTTGCTTGAGATACTGTTTTGCTTGGTGCTGGACCTTTAGCGTGGGGATGATATAGGGCAATGATTCGACTAAACCGATAGAGCCAATACGAGTCGTATTCCCCAATAATGTTGCGCCAGCTGCTGCCATGCGATCGCCACCAAGGGCTGTAATTTTAAGATCAATATTGAGTCGGCGCGCTTGCCGAAAGAGAGCCTCTACTAAAAGACTTCCTTGTAAATCACCGGATACTTCCCCAGTGCTAATAAAAATATGCATGACTTAGCTCCGTTTGACTGGTGTTAGACCACGCCGTTGTGGACTAAGCGCTTGTTCAAGAAAGGTGTGTAAGTGGTGAAGATGCTCATGCTCACCCAGTTCTGGGAGTTTACTGACAGCCTCAGCCGTTTTGAGATCCGAGCGGTAGAGTGTCCGAAATGCCTTTTTTAGCAGTTTCATTTCGTCTAGATTTAAACCACTACGCTTTAAGCCAACTAAATTTAGCGATCGCACCTTGGAAGGATTTCCCTCAACGAGCATAAAGGGTGGCACATCCCGATCAATGCGACTCATGCCGCCCAACATGGCCATTTTGCCAATATGGACAAATTGATGGATGCCCAGCATCCCACCAATTACTGCCCGGGATTCAATTTCCACATGGCCGGCGATCGCCACACTATTGGCAATAATGATGTTGTCTGCCAAAACACAATTGTGAGCGACATGGACATAAGCCATCAAGAGATTGTTTGACCCAATGCTTGTTTTGTCTCCCTCACTTGTCGCCCGATTGACCGTCACATATTCCCGGAATGTATTGTGATTACCGATTTCAACTAAACTTGCAGCGCCAGTGTATTTCAGATCTTGGGGGGCTAGACCAATTGCCGCTCCTGGATAAAAATGATTACCTTCACCAATGCTGGTATGACCGTCGATCACCACATGGGCGTCAACAATACTATCTGCGCCAATATTGACGTGCTCACCAATGACTGCATAGGGACCAATCTTGACGGACGGATGAATCTCGGCTTTTGGATGTACCACTGCCGTGGGATGAATCAGAGTACTCAACGGAATTCTCCAGCTTGCTCCATAGTAGTTTAGTGAGATTTATAGCCTATTTATTCAAAATCAAGGCGGGAAAAGAGCATTTCGCCGGACACAGCAAGCTTGCCATCCACCGTGCCTTTACCCTTCATTTTGGCGATACGTTGGGCTTTCACTGTAATCAGTTCAACGGTCATAATGAGTTGATCACCCGGCACTACAGGGCGACGAAACCGCACACCATCAATCCCTGCAAAACCAAAAAAAGTATTGTCCATACCAGGCATTTGAGTCAAAATAAATCCGCCAACCTGGGCCATCGCTTCCACCATCAATACACCAGGCATAATCGGGTGATTAGGGATATGGCCTTGGAAATGAGGCTCATTAAACGTGATATTTTTGAGACCAACTGCCTTTTCACCAGGAACATACTCCAGGATGCGATCTACAAGGGAAAAAGGATAGCGGTGCGGTAATAGCTTCTGAATTTCTTCGACGGGAATGGGCTGGGATAAAGTTCCGGTATTTTCTGTGGTCATAGCAGCCGAGCGTAAACGTCAGCCCCAAAGGGCTAATTTAGATTACTACAGATTGTTAACAATTCATGCTCTATCCTTTGATTTGCGTTAGATTCCAGAGTCATTATGGGGCGATCAGCCTTGATAGTCGCAATAAGTAAGCTGAGTTAGTGATTGTTTGTAGCACTCGGATAATTTGATGCCTCACTAAACACGGCCACAATTTTCTCAATCGTTTCCGGTTGATTGGTCTCCGCAGTTAACTCATGGTCACGAAAAATTTTTTCTAGGGACATTTCCCATAGTTCTGGATATGCTTCGCGGTTAAGTGCTGCAAAATTCATGGTGTCTCCCCAAATGTTGAAGAAAGCTGATAACTGGGCTAACTCCAACATTCTTTGGCGTTGAACAATATCGATAAATGGAAAGCCAATAGAGGAAAAATCAGAGGCATTTGATGACGCTGAGACCAGTGCATTGAGCTGCTCATATTCATCATGGATTTGCGTAAAATGCTGGCGTAATTCTTTTTCAACTTTGGCGATCGCCTTTGGTTTAGGGTTGTTTTTGAGGACTGTGGCCAATTTTAAGGCACGTTCTTGATCCAAAGATAAATATGAACCTTCACCTTCCAATGCTTCGGTTAAACTCTCTAGGGTTTTTACGTCTTTGGATAATGAAATTTGATCCATTGTTTGTAAACGCAACATGCCATAGATATAGGAATCTCCACTGCGATCAAAGGGATCGATTTGTACGGTAATATCCCACCAATAATCTTCCTCTTCTTTTAAGAGATTTTGAGGAAGCTGAACCTGAAGTAGGCCACTTGAATCTGATGGGGTTGGAATAGTTTGAGAATAAACAAGTTCAGAATCTTCAGTCTCTTCTATGTTACGAAAAATACTCAATTCGACTTTTTCATACAAAGGATTTTTCACAGGTGTAGGAAGGTAAAACCATAAGCTTGGCTCTGAAATTAAGGTTTCAACGATCTCACCTGTGGGCAGCAAAACCCGAAATAAGTCCCAATCCATTTTTTTGCCACATCGTTTTCCGCCCCCTCGGTGTCCAGTGCCAAAGGTTGGTTCACTAGTGGTACTCGGTGGAATGGGAAGTGTGACGAGAAGATTATTATTAGTGGAGGATAAAGATTGATATTGAGGAGGGGTTGTGGCGATCGCCGCCGATGGTATTGTGCCCAATCCTAAGAAGAATGCTGTTGCGCCCACGAAAAATAGATATTTGTTCATCTGTTTATTTTGCTCCGTGTCAAGGGAGAGGCGATCGCCCCTAGCCTAGAAATCTTGTGCCGTTGTCAATACACTAATCATTCCCTCTGCATCTGCGCCCTGCTTCTCTAGAAATAACACTTCAAGTAAGGATTGCCATTCCTCTGGATGTGTTGCACGAGCCATCGCTAAATAATTTGCTGTATCGCCCCAGAGTTCAAAAAAGGCGGATACCTGAGCCAACTCTAAGAGCATTTGACTGTGCTTCTGTTCAAACTCTTCGAGTTCTGCTGCATTAGTCCGAGAGTCTTGGGCGAGTTCCGCAATAACTTGGGTTAGCTGTCCATAGTCATCGTGGCGCGAGATGAAATATTCACGCAATTGGCTTTCGGCCATGCTGATAGTTTCTGAATCTAGGCTTGTTTGGAGTGCTGTTGCTAGCGCTTGAGCTTTAGATTCATCTAAGGAAAGAATGGATGTTGGGTTGCTTAATACATCCGTCAAGAGCGCTAATGCCGCTGGACTTTTATCTAAAGAAACCTGTTCAAGACTCTGCTGATTAATGGAACCAAACATATAGACATCTGCACTACGGTCTACATCATCCAGAACTAAGGCTAAATCCCACCAATAGGATGTATTGGGACGAATTGTATTTGGAGGTATGGTGATTTTCAGTAAACCGTTTTTTCCATCGACATTATTGAGTTCTTGGAAATGCATTATTGCGCCACTCGCATCATCATTTGCGCCCAAGCTGAATTCTGCTTTTGCCATGCGGTTTTCTGGAATATAAAACCAGAGGTTTGTTGCGCCTGTCGAGGCTGTTTCCGCAACGTAATCTGCCGGTAGGAGAGCACTAAAATAGTTTTGGGATGCTCTGTTTAGAAAAATCTTGCCTTTGCATCTGGACATCCCTTCACCAAAGTTTGCGATACTCTCAATGCTTGGACTGGGTAGGGCGATACTTCTTTTGATCTCCGATACGGAAGAGGTTGCGACAGCAGCGGGTAATGGTTCGGCGATCGCCACAGTGGAGATAGAGCAGAGACTGACCAATATCGCTACAGATTGAAATAAGAAATGCTGTCTGTTCATTGTGGGTCTCAAAGCTTAATTTTGGGGAGGGCAGGCGATCGCATATTTATAATTCTGCGTAAATCCATCGTAAATCTCCACTCTGCTTTTTTTATATTGTCCTTGCAAGTGTTGCTTAAAGATCCTAACAAGATCGTCGAGAGACCCCTAAGTATTTTGTGAACTGACATCCGCCTAAAAGCGTACAAAAATAGCTTATAAATTACGGCGATCACCTTCCGGTGCTTGAAATTCAGTAACAGTACTGTGAGTTGGGAATCTGATGCGTTACTCAGTGCGGCGATCGCTTTTTTGAATTATGCATGATCGTCTACAGGAATTTGTGAGAAACCGCATTCTATTCGTTTCGCAAAGCACGATTAGCTACAGATTTTTAAACACACTCAAAAATCTGTAGCTAATCGTGCTTTCCGTAACAGAAATGCTAAAAAAGTCTCTTCTTTCGTCACAATAGAAACATTCCCCTCCATCCCAGCTTGTAAAGTGCAGGAAGAGTAGATATCACCAAAAGTATTACTTTGTGGTGTGATGATAGCTTTATAAAAAGATTGGTTATTACTGATAAAAGTATCTGTCGATATTTCTTTCAGCACCCCCGAAAGAGTCCCATAATCAGGATAAGGACACGCTGAAATTCTAATTTGTGCTGTTTGTCCTATTTCAAGATTATGAATATCAGCAGCCGAAATTAGAGCATTAATAGTTAAAGGAGCATTCTGGGGTGAAATTTGAGCAATTTCTGTACCGGGTTGCACCCTTTGACTTGAGTTACGCAATAAAAGTTTAAGAACAGTACCACTAGTGGGAGCAGTAATAACCCCTCGTTGTATCTGCTTCTCAACTTGTTTTAATGCTATTTCTTCGCGATCACCTTGTTTTTGCAGCTCAATACTTTGGCCGAGCAATAAATTCTTTTCCCTTTTAAGATCAGCTTGTATAGCCATAAAGGCAGCTTTTTCTCTTGCAATAGCTTGTTGTGTAATTTTTACTTCAGAGTCGCTAGGATTTAAAGCAATTTTAGCTTTTTCCCATCTTCCTTGGGCAATTTGAAGCGTTTGTTTACCAGTTTCAATCTCTTGAATTTGTACCAAAACATTCTGCTTTTTTTGTTCCACACCAAGCTGAATTTCCTTTAATAGTTCTTGAGAGATTGCTCCTGTTTCGGTGAGGGGAGCATATCGTTTGAATTTTTCTTGTTCAGCTTCTAACTCAGCTTTTGCCGCATCTAAATGAGCAAAGGATATCTTTAATTCTGCTTCTTCTCGTTTTATATCAGCTTGGGTTTCTTCTAGATCTTTTTCTGTGGTAGATTGACGATCCTGATATTCTCGTTTCTGACCAGCTAATTGAGCTTCTAGGGAAAGAATAATACGATTATATCTCTCTGTTTCTGCTATCAACTGACGATCTAAAGCAATCATTTGTTGATTAATCTGTCGTTGTTGTTGGGCTAACTTTTCCAAAGAACCCTGTAACTGTATTTGTTCAAGCTGTAATTGAGAATCATCAAGAAGAGCTATTGTTTCTCCAGCTTGAACAAATTGATTTTCTTTAACCTTAATGGTTTTAACAGTTCCTTCTTCGGTAGATTCTACAATTTGTATTTCTCCTTCAGGACGAATCGTAGTGCTCGCCTCAACTGTCACCTTATATTTAGTCACAGCTGCCAAAATAAAAGCTGAAACCATTGTCGTCGCTAAGGCTAGTCCTCCCAAACTTAGCCAAGGACTAATTGGGGGTAAAAATTCTTGCTCAGAAATAGTTGGTAAAACAGCTTCTTCATTGGAATGGACCATTGATAAATCTAGGCTCACCATAATTATATTTAGGGTAAAGACCCAGAGATAAACTCTAGGTCTCCTGAGATTTATCTAGGGAAAGTAATTAAATTCGACCAATCCTCTTATTTTCCCTAGATGAATTTTTCCTTAGGCAATGGTCAACTCTTCACTAGCTTCAAGCGAGCCAGATTTGCAAGACCAGTTACAGGTATGGGTAAATCCAGTTCCACCAGTACAGGTAGTACAACCTCCCGAAAGTGAAGACATGTCTTCATCATTCAATTCGATTAAACCTGCGGGATTTTCTGGTAACAGGCTTAACTGTTCTTGACTTAAACTGGCTCGGTAATCTTCATCTTTCCAAGCACGAACGATATCAAAATTAGACATTTTGACCTCTGTATTTTTTAGTTAGGACGACTTATTCAGTCTGCAAAATATCATACCGCTTTTTTGAGAATGATTATCATTTTCAAGTTTTCTGTAACAAAATGGCGTGAAATTCCCTATCCAGTGGGTTACGGAGTCAAAAAATGAAGATGAGAACCGGTTTGGGCAAAGAGTTCCTGTGGTGTTCCTTGTCGTTTGACTGTTCCCCTTTCCAAGAAAACGATCCAATCTGCACGGGTAATAACTTGAGGACGATGACTAATCAAAATTGTCGTTTTACCTTGACGATGGTTAAGAAGACGAGTGATCACTTCAGTTTCACAAACTGGATCGAGATTAGCTGTAGATTCGTCAAGGATCAAAATTGGCGAGTTGCTAACAATGCCTAATGCTAGGGCAAGTCGTTGTCTTTGCCCCCCAGAAAGATTGGCTCCAAATTCTCCTAAGATAGTTTGATATTGATTGGGAAGTTTACTAATAAATTCATCTGCTTGGGCAATTTTACAAGCTTGAACTATTGTCGAAAAATCGATAGCTGAGTTGCCTAGGCTAAGATTTTCAATAATGGAGCGACTCCAAAAGTGAGTCTCTTGGGGTATTAAAACAATTTGCTCTCGAATGGAATCAATGGCTAAATCATTGAGGTTATAATCACCGATGCGGATTTGTCCTGTTTGAGGAAAATATAAACCTGCGATTAATTTAGCGAGGGTACTTTTACCACAACCGGATTCCCCGATTAAGGCGATCGCTTTCCCTCCAGAAAGAGAGAGATTAAAATTATGAAGTAGTTCTACTCTACCGGGATGATGAAAGGTCAAATCATGGCAAATCAGATCACTGTCAGGCAATAATTTAACCTTAGGTTTGATTTGATTTGGTTGAACTTCAGGGGTAGCATCAATAACATCACTAAGACGTTCTAAGGCTGATTGGACAAAAACCAACTGATTAACAAAATCAATAGTTAAAGTGATAAAACTCAAGGCGTTTTTGCTCATGATATTACAGGCAACTAATTGACCGATAGTTAAATTGCCTTGAAAAACGAGTCGACTACCGAACCAAAGTAGAATTGCTTCCCCAGTCCGTAAAATAAAGCCTGAGAAAGTGGAATTAAAAATAGCAATCTGTGATCGTTGAAAGTTAACTTTGGCTTGCCGACCAAATCTCGCTTGAAATTCATCTAAAAATTGGGAGGTAGCATTTTTAGTTTTCATGATTAGTGCCCCCTTGAAAGTTTCTACCAAAACCCCTTGATTTTCGGCTGTTAACGCTAAAAGTTTTTGTGTTTTCCTTTTGATTTGAGTCCAAAAAATCAAAGTGGACAAACACATAACTATGCCAATAATAAAGGTGATAAAAAGAAGGTTATAGCTATATAAAAAAATTAAAATTAGAGAAATCAAAGCAATAAATAATTGACTAGGTAACAGAATTAAAGCTTGAGAAACAAGTTGATTGACTGCTTGAATATCTCGTAAACGGCTAGCTACTTCCCCACTACGGTGGGATTCATAATAGGCTAAGGGCAAGGATAAAATTGAACGACAGAACTCTATCACTAAACTAAGTTCTAAGCCTTGCGAAAAATGGGTTACTAAATAAGACTGGATAAATCTAAAACTACTTCTAAATAGGTTGGAGATGAAAACAGCAATAATTACGCCATTAAGGAGTGTTATATCTTGAGTAACCAAGACTTCATCTGTGAGAATTTGCAATAGAAATGGTGAAGTTAAAGCTAAAATCCCAATCATCAAATTAAGTAACAGAACTTGCCCTAAAAGGCGCTTTTTTTTTGAAAAATAAGCTAAAAAACGTTGGTAATTATTGATCTTACGGCGATCGTCAAGTTGGTGATGAAATTCAGGACGAGGTTCGAGTAATAACATCGCCCCATTAGTCCAACCTTTCAATAATTCTGCTTTGGATAAATAACGTAAACCTACAGCTGGATCTGCGACGATGTATTTATGTCCTTTTTTGCCGTATAAAACAACCCAGTGGACACCTTGCCAGTGAATAATACCGGGTAATGGAATGACGTCTTGATCGATTAACTCTAGGGGAACTTTCACTCCCTTAGCATCAAATAAAAGGGTTTTTGCTCCCTGTTTAAGATTTAATAAAGTAGTGCCTAACGCTCCTGTTCCTGCTACTTCCCGAACTCGATGGAGGGAAAAAAATTGACCGTAATATTTGGCACAAGTGGCTAAACAAGCAGCACCACAGTCTTCTTCATTATGTTGAAGGATAACCTGGTATTTCATATTTTAATATTGACAGGAGATTCAAGTAACAATACAGAAGGAATACGATCGCAAAAAGCTAAACGAATTAATTCATAACCCATACCAGCTAAGCCTGTCATTAATCCTAAAGTTTCTACTCCTAAGGGGACACCACAGTCGTAACCTTGTCTTTCAATGCTATTAAGTACTTGGCTGATTTTTTGATAATAAGTGTTGGTAAGTTCTTTGTGAGATAAGGTATTTATTCCTTGTAGGAGTAGTTCTAAACTACCTAAATCACCACTACATATGGAATGGTTATTACCAAAACCTAGTGCCATGGTGGTTTCCATTGCTATATTAATTTCCGAGTTGATTTGTGCGGTTTTTAGCTGAGAAAGACTACTTAAACGAGCTAAACCAATTCCTGTTGCACCATAACTCCAAGTAACTGCCAAGTTTTCTTGGTCTTTTTCACTATTGTGCCAATTTTTTTTGGTAGCAGAAAAAAGACTTCGTTCATATTTCCATCCTTCCAAAGCTATTTCTTGATAACGTTGATCTCCTGTAAAAGCAGCTAGTTTTAATAAGGCTAGGGAAATTCCTGCAGCTCCATGGGAAAAACCACTTAAGGGTCTTTGACTGGGAATTGTTGACCATCCAATGCCTTCTTTCATGGAAATGGCTTTTTCTAAAAGGCGATCGCCACACTGTATTGCCACAGTCTTAATATTTTCATCTTGAACCCAATCATAGAGATTAATGAGGGCTAAAATGCAGCCACTAGAACCAGCGACAATATCTAATTGTTCATCTTTTGCAATGAGAGGAGGCAATTTTTTGAGCCATTCTAAAGCACGATTATCTAATTCTGGTTGTTGCCATAAAGTCCCTAAATGAGTGATTGTATGAATAATTCCACCCCAACCATCAAAACCACCGACAGAAGCGATTAAGTCTTGATCGAAGTCAATTTGAATTAAGATAGTTTCTAAAGTATCTTTAGCCAGTTTTGTATATTTTTGTTTTTGAGTGATTTCTCCTAAATAGGCAAAAAATAGAGCGATTCCGGGAAGTCCTCCAAATAAATCCCAAGCTAAAGGTTTAACTGTCCAATGTCTTTCTCCTGCTGAATTTAAACCAATCCAACTTGCTTGATTTTTATCTCGAATGGCTAATGATTCTAGGCGAGAGGCAATCTTCTCGGCTGTTTCTAATAATCGATCTTGAAGTTGTTTCCAATTCTCAATTTTTTCAAATTCTTGCTCCTTATCTATCGCTTTTGTTTGTTTAGTTTCCACTGACATGGCTAAACTGCTTAGGGATGTTCTGATAAACCAGAGCTGTTCTTCTAAATCATTTTCGCTTAAACGTTTAAATCGTTGTTTTACTCGGTCTAATCCTGATGTGTCAAAAAAATCACTGAGTTTTTCCTCTTCTCCGCAAATATCTCTACAATTTATCTGAGTATAAAAGAAAGGTATATCACCTTGCCAAAGGGCTTTTTTTTCTAACCGAATTACATGTTTTAAACTGGGGTGATTAGGAACATCAATCCAAAGGCGATCAAAAAGGTGATCGCGGTCGAGAGCATTTCTTAAAGCATCTGGGTGAAAGCTTTCTTGTAACAATAATCCATATAATCTAGTATCTCTCAAAACAACCCTGATTTCATCATTAGCAAATTTAGGTAGCCAAAGGTTTAGGAATAAATCTCGATGCTTAAGTAATAAACGATAAGTTTCAATAAATCCTTTTTCAATATTTTCTTTATGAGTCCAAACTTCTGGTTCTTTTCCCTGTAAATAAGGAACATTTTTACTTCCAGAAAGAGTCGCAAATTTCCGCTCTACTTGCATTTTATCTGTTCCTTTCCCGGCTAATTCAGGAGTACGGGTAGGTAAAACTTGACTCCCTACTGCACCTAACCCGCTCGAATCAAAACCTCCTGAGTGATCTCTGTCCGCTATTCTTTGTGGTAATAATCCTACTCCCATAACAGATTGACCCATTTTGCGATTTGCTATTAAACGAGACTCTGGAGAATTAGGATCGAGACATTCAGGACGAAATAAAGTTTCTAGGTCAATGAGAATAGGATTTTCTCCATTGGCAATAATATTTTCGAGGTGAAAATCCGTTGCTTCTAAAGCTGACATCAAGGCTAAATAACTGCCCATGCGTTGATAAAATCGCTCAACTTCAGCTGCACAGCTACAACCTTTGGCTTCTACAAATTCTACCCAGCCATATTCACCTCGATTGAGTATCTTTAAGAGCGGCAATGGTAACTCTAATTCTTGCTGATTTAACCAGAGCAACAATTCTTGTAAATGTTCATCTATTCCTAAAGACCTTGGTTTATAAACCAGTTTTAATCCAGAACTAAATTCTAAAATAAAAACTGATCGTCCTTTTCTATGAGTATCTCCTGCGCCTGTTTGTATTTTTACTAACGTACCGGGAGAGGAGTGATGATTAAAATGCTCGCAAATGACATCCCAATCCTGATAAAGACGTTGTAAAAATTCTAAACTTATGTCTACCCATTGTTTGAGATAAATTATTACTTGTCGCGCTAAGACCGGATATTCTTGAAGTATCTCTAGAGCATCATCTTTGTTCTCTAAATTGTGTAGAAAACTGATTAAACGCTCCCTCGGAGTTTTTCCTAATAGTCTTTCTTCTAATCTTGCTACATTCAACTCTAAGACCATCGTTTGACTCAGTATTGCTAGCAATTGCTCTGGAACTTTCGCTGATAAAATTCCCTTAATATTTTCTGTTCCAAAGAGAATATTGTTGCCTAATTTTTCTATGCCTATCTCTAAACGAATTAAGGCCTGATCTAATAATGGTTTCACTAAATGCAAAAAACCTATACTGAGTCGCTCATCGGTTAGGGTTTCAACTGGTGCAATCTTCACCTTAGAAATTTCTTCAACTTCAAAGTCTTTAATTAAGGTTTCTAACCAATCCGGATCGGTACAGCGTTGCGCTAAAGAGTCATCTGATTCGCCCAAAATCTTCAGAAATTCATTTTCTGTTAATCCTTCTTGGGATAATTTCTGAGCATAACAATGCTCATTTACTAAAGGTTTTTGCGATCGCCAACGTTGGAGACGACGATCCGCTAAGTCGGGATTGGTTGTACGGATTTTTTCCAGTCGAGTCAATCTTTCCTGTAAAGGAAGTCCTCTATACCATTGAGCGAATTTAATCATTGGTTTAAAAAATATATGAGAATGATTGTCGTAATCATTATTGGTTAGCAAAAAAATTATGTGGCATCCCAGAATCAAAGTGATTTTCAAGGGCGCTCTCAGGCCTTGATTTCCCTGGATTGTGGAAGGAAAATCGCCTGTGTTGTCAAATAGTTTTTAAAACCAAAATCTTTGTGCATTTCTACGATCATTTAGTTTAGATACCTTTCAGAGTTAAGTGCTGAAAGAGAGCTGCACCACGATACAGAGGGTCTAGTCGCCTTAGCCAAACATAGTCAGTTAAGCTTTCTCCAGGAATGATAATGATTATCATTTTAACTATAGAATGACTAGACTGACTTTAAGGTGTAAGGAAATCTTCATGACCGAAATGTTTAATAAAGTTATTGCAACATCAGTGACTGTATCAATCCTAGGGATTTTGCCCTACGCAGAGGCGAGCGCCGCACCGACCAATTTTCTAGAAATGCAGGACAGTCTACTCTCCCAACAAAACTCCCTTGGCCAAGTAAACAGCGTCTTCCAACTGCGTGATATCGCCCCTTCCGACTGGGCCTTCGACGCACTCCGCAACCTTGTCGAAAAATATAACTGCATTGCTGGTTACCCTGACAGCACATTCCGAGGTGATCGCCCCCTCAGCCGTTACGAATTTGCAGCTGGTCTGAACGCTTGTGTACAACAGATTGAACGCTTAATTGTTGGCGGTGGTTCTGATGTTGATACCGCAGATATCACTCGTTTACAGGCACTAGTGCAAGAATTTGAAGCAGAATTGGGCACCCTCAGTGCACGCGTTGACGACGTTGGAGGTCGCGTTGAATTCCTCGAAGACAACCAGTTTTCCATTACAACCAAGCTGAAAGGAGAAGTTGTTTTTGCTTTAACAGACGTTTTAACAGGAGATAGCACAACCTCAACTTTTCCCTCGATTTTTAGCCCTACTGGCAATATTGATATAGAAAATCCCAGTCAACAAACAGTTTTTGCCAATCGAGTTCGTTTAGATTTTCTTACCAGTTTCACCGGTCAGGATTTACTTAAAGCTCGTCTCACCAGCGGTAATTTTCCCCATCCCAATCGTCCCGGAGGATTTCAATATGCACCTAATCCTTTACGGGGGTATCAAGGAGGTTTAGCTTTTTCCTCTGAAGGTCAACAAACCTTTAACGATATTGCAGATTTACCTGGTGATAATTCAGTCGGAATAACCGAATTAAGCTATGAATTTCCTATCGGTGACAAAGCTGAAGTAACAATTATGGCTACAGGAGGAGAACACCACGACTATGTACCCAGCACATTTAGTAGTTGGGATGATGATAATGGAGGTACAGGTTCTCTTTCCGTTTTCGGACAACGTAGTGCAATTTATAACTTTGCAGGATCAGGTATCGGGTTAAACTATGACTTCAACGACAGCATTAACATTAGTGCGGGTTATCTAGCTACTTATGCCAGTAATCCTAGCAGTCCAGATATAGGTAATCCTTTTGCCGGAGGGTTATTTGATGGTAGATACTCAGCTCTAGCACAATTAACTATTAAACCGACCGATAATTTTTCCTTTGGTTTAACCTACAGCCATAGTTTCCATCCCGTAGAAACTCCATTTAATAGCTTACCTATTTTCTTCAATGATCAAGGGACAAATTTAGCAAATTTCCCTGTTGTTCCGACTCAAGAAGTTTCAGTTAATTCCTATGGTTTGCAGACTTTATGGGAATTAAGTCCTAAGTTTGCTGTAAATGCTTGGTTTGCCTACAATCAGATTAATACTTCAAGTGGTACAGCACCCTTTGGTTTGGGTGACTATAGTAGTAGTACTGCAGACGTCTTAACTTACGGAATTTCTTTGGCCTTTCCTGACTTGCTCAAAGAAGGTAACTTAGGCGGTGTTGTAGTGGGGGCATCTCCCTACGCAACTGAAGCAAGAGTTCCTGAACCTTTTCGCACTGGCGGTAATTGGTTTGGGTCAGATTTGGGAGATGATTATACTGATTTAATTGCCGGAAATTCTATTCCTTGGCATATTGAGGCATTTTATCGCCACCAAATGACAGACAATATTTCTTTAACTCCTGGTGTTATTTGGTTAACTGCACCTAATCAGTCTTCTCAAAATCCTGATGTAGTAGTTGGCACACTTAGACTAACTTTCTCTTTCTAGGTAACTCAAGTTGCTAGTTCTTGATTTATCGACCCAAACATTACCTGATTTTCCAAGAAAGCGATCAGAAAATAAGCAGTTTTAAACGATTCAAATACCAATTAATAGCAACTATTTTTGAACTGTCTTAGAAGTTGATTTTGATCCAGTTAAGGGAACTAAATGGAACTTTAGAGGACCACAACGTACTGCAAAAACTTTGCAGTACGTTGTATTCATTCATTGGTTTGTCCTCAAGATTGAACCAGTTTTGCGAGGCTATTTGATTATTTCTCTAAGAACCCTTCTGCTCTGGGCAACGAAAACGACCTTTCACAAAATCACGTTTTTTCGCATGTTTTGTTTTGCGACCGGTGACTCGTTTGCGCCACATTTTAAAACTAGAGCGCTTCATATAACGCCGCATGATTTCAATTGTTTCTTGTTCTTTAAAGCCAAACTGCATTTCAATCGCATCGAAAGTTGTCCGATCTTCCCATGCCATTTCGAGCACACGATTAATAGTGGCACTATCTAAAGTCTTCAAATCCATTGTTGCTAAAACTAATCACTACTTCTGATTTCATAATGGTTAACCTAACGCAAAATCTTTTCTGAGGTTAGGTGGGCAATTCTAAAGGTAGTAGACCAAGGTTTCCCTTACGAAAATCATTGAGTAAAGCCACAGCTGCCCGTTCTTTGTCATTTTGAAAGCGATGTTCACCCAGGGCAATAATGTAATCTTCGCCGGACATTTCACCTGTTTCTAGTTCGTAGCGATCGCCTAAAACTTGATTTAGATTTAAATCTACTAGGAGTTTCACAAGGGCTTGGGCAACTAATTCATTGTCATAGGATGCTGCGCCGATATCTTCGCAAATGGCGAGTTTTATTGCATTTTCCTGATTGTCTAATTTCCACGGAATGACACCGGGGGCATCGAGCATTTCGATCTGATCGGAAATTCTGACCCACCGTAATTGTTTAGTGATACCTGCTTTCCTCGCACTAGCCACTACTTTTTTGCCGACGAGACGATTAATCAGTGCAGACTTGCCCACATTCGGTAAACCCATGACCACTGCCCGAACTGGACGCGGTTTCATGCCACGGGAAATGCGGCGATCGTTCATTGCTTTGCCTGCAATCTGAGCCGCTTTAATCACACCTTTTACGCCTTTTCCTTTCTGCGCATCGGTAAAAACAGGCTGTAATTTTTGCGATTGATACCAATCTCGCCATTGGGTGAGGGTCTCACTAGGAATCATGTCCCGTCGATTGACAACAATTACACGAGGTTTATCCTGTACCCATTCATCAAACTGAGGGTGGTGAGACGCGTAGGGAATACGAGCATCGAGTACTTCTAAGACCACATCCACGCGATTGAGCTGTTCTTTAAGTTGGCGTTCGGCTTTGGCAATATGTCCGGGATACCACTGGATCGGCTGGGGCATGGGTCTAGAAAATTACGGCACTCTACAGTCTAACCTGTCAGTTGATGCAATATTTTCGAGGGATACATTGTTCTACTGAGAGTCTGGAGGTGATCGCCGCAAAGTCTTGTCATTGAGAGAAAAAATAGTTCTCTAGAAGAGCAATTACTTAAGTAATAAATTTGAATCGAATCTGAAATGCCGAAAAAATCTGCGTATATTTCCGGAATGTAGTTGAAGTAAGGGTGAAGTAAACAATACGTTCGATAACACTATGATTACCGAACAATATGGACAACTTTCTTTCTAACGAGGCTACATTTCGTGAATTCATATAGAAGACAAGACGCAGAAAACGTTCGTGTGACGGCTGCAAAATTGGCGGCAGCTCGTCCTCATCCGCGCCACATCGCTAACGACGATGAACAGAAATTTCGAGTACAGGTTTCAGAAGACAGTAATAAACCCAGCTATCTTGCCAGCTATACCAAAGGCTTGCCCCATGACAACACAACAGGACTCATTCGTAATCCTGATGATTTCCAGCAATTTGTAAAGGCGATCGATAGTGGCGACCCACGTGACTTCCAAGACACACCACTAGGCCCTAAAGGCTATACCGAAGAAAATGGTCAAGGCTGTGGCTGGCGCTCAGTCAGTGCAGCTAATGCCAAAGTCCGTGCATGGGAAAGCCAAGGTGCAGGTAATACCTTCGATTTAGAAGGGCCAGATGCCCAGGCTGTTACGATGCCTCCCGCTCCAGCTGTGGGGAGTGCTGAGCTGACCGCAGAAATGGCCGAAGTTTATGCCCAAGCTTTATTACGCGATGTCCCTTTCACAAAAATTGTGGATGAAAGTGGCACCGTCGATCTTGACCACAATGATTGTTCTGGTGATCAAGGCGTTGACACTTCCGTGAAAAGAATTCTGAGAACGCTCAATAAACTAGAGTGGTTCAAATCGCAGGATTGTGAATGTTTAACCGATGCTGAAAAGAGTCGCAAACGCGGTTCTTTCACTGGTCAAACAGTCTTCCGTGGTATCACTCCTGGTGACAATGTCGGCCCTTACATTTCCCAGTTTTTACTTGCAGGAAATTCTGGTATTAACGGTAATGACAACGAGCGCGAACCAGCAAAAGGTTTAATCACTTATGGAGCAGTGAATATCGACCAACGAGTACGATTTGCAACTCCTAATAAGGATTTCATGACTACATGGTATGAGTGGCTTGATGTTCAAGAAGGCGCTGATCTCCGTGGCCAAGAATCTTATGTGGAAGGCCCTGCCCGTCGTTTCATTACGACCCCCCGCGATTTGGCAACCTATGTTCATTACGATGCTCTGTATGAGGCCTATCTAAATGCATGCCTAATTTTGTTGGCAGATGGGATTCCGTTTGACCCCGGCATTCCTTTCCAACGCAGTGACTTTATTGATCATCAGCAAGGCTTTGCTCATTTTGGCGGCCCTCACATTCTGTCGTTGGTAACTGAAGTCGCAACTCGCGCTCTGAAAGCGGTTCGCTTCCAGAAGTTTAATGTGCACCGTCGTTTACGTCCCGAGGCTTTGGCTGCCCGTTTAGCACGTTGTGAACAGTTGAATGTTGCTGAAGTTAAGGAAATGGCTCAAGATCCTGCTCTCGCTAAAATCCTGGGCTGGGTTGCTGAAAAGAATGGCACTGTTGATCCTGTGCTTGGGGATAGAAACTATCTCCTACCTATGGCATTTGCTGAAGGATCTCCAATGCACCCATCCTATGGTGCAGGTCATGCCACTGTTGCTGGCGCTTGTGTCACGATTCTCAAAGCTTTCTTTGATCACAAGCATCCTTTGACGATCGCCGGTAATGATCACACTGCTTTTGTTCCGACGGAAGATGGTTCTTGTTTGACCAAGGTTTCTGTTGATGGGCAGTTAACAGTGGAGGGTGAACTCAACAAACTTGCGTCGAATATTTCGATTGGTCGTGATTGGGCTGGTGTTCACTACTTCTCTGATTACATCGAGTCGATTCGCATGGGCGAGCAGATTGCGATCGGAATTCTTGAGGAGCAAAAGTTGACCTATGGTGAAAACTTCTCGATGACTGTGCCGCTTTTTGATGGTGGTTCGATTCGCATCTAGTTTTCATCACTAGGCGATCGCCAAATCATTGTCTGAAAAACTAAACTGAACTGAAACCGCTATTTTCTCTCTATTTACTTAGGAGAGATAGCGGTTTTTTATTGGGTGGGTTCCGCGAAAATCATCAGGTAGCCTGCCAGGGGACGTCGATTTCGGATGCCGGTATGGGGCGCAATATTTTTTGCGTTTTTGCCGATGAGCAGGTGGGTTGCATCGCCGCTATCAACCATTGCGCCATCTTGCACACCCGCGGCGATCGCCATTTCGACCATGCCAGCATCAGTAATTTCTTCAAAAGCAATCAAATAAAGCTCTTTTTTTTCGTTATCAATCCCCATAAAAGTACGGGGAATGGGATCTGCAAAACCACTCATGGCACCTGGTCGTGCTCGTCCCCCATAAATTGAAACACCTTGCACGCCAATGCCTAAAACCGCCGACTGGAGGATTCCGGGTGTTGGCGGTTTACTCATTTCCATGTGGGCATTGCCAGACTGATCCCACCACAGTAAATAACTATGTTGATGTTGGTGACTCGCTTGTCCATCAATCACGAGACTTTCAAGGGTCGTAACGCTATTACCGGGAAAAGATCGCCAAATTTGATGCGGGGTATACCGAGTCGTATTGACGAAAATTGACGGATTATGACGCCGTAATGCCCAGTCTGCGATTTCGAGTTTAAAGAGGCGATCGCCCGATGATTTTTCCCAAGCATTGTCAGGTAAAGGAAAATCTGGCGTGCGGTGTTTCATCTCCAGACCCGGCGTGTCCCATTTGATACGCACTGCCATCATTTTTCCTTTGCCGAAATTTGTTGGGATTTTCGTCACCAACAAATCCACACCTTCATAAATTGGCTGCCAATCTTCGGTTAATGTAGGCTGTAAACTTTTTAAGCCAATGATCGCCCCAACGCCTAACATAATTGAGCCAGCGCCAAGACCGATCAACCATCTTTGCCAACGACGTTTCTGCTCGGGTTGTGATGATGAGCTGGTTTTGCGTGAGAGCACCATAAAATGTTCTGCCTGAAAGGTTTAGTTAGTGGTCTACAGTGAGAAGTTGTGTCAAAAAATTTTGAGAAGTGGGGCGATCGCCACCCTGAGGGTGAAACATCCTCCCTTCATTTTCTATCATCCCTATAAGAGAATAAAGTCAATAAACTTGCGATCTCACCACGCAAACACAAGTACCCAGTCAAAACATTAAAGTGCATGGTCAAAGCAATCGAGCAAATTCGTCGAGATCTCAATATCCTGACTGACAAAGTCACCATCGTGCGGCAAAAGCTCGATGGCGTTTATGCAGACTACCTTGAAACCCTTGGCACGAGCATCGAACAACAGCTTGTGTTGGCGAGTTTTCAGCTCTGTACCCATGTTTATCCCGACAATTTGCTTACCCTGTCCTATGACCAACGGCAGCAAATGCAACAGGATTTGAGGCTGATTGCGAAACAGACTCACGAAGATCTATGTCGCATCCTCACCGAACCAGAACAGCTAGAGGACGAAGAACCAGAAGAAGATATTCTCATCAGCGAAACAATTATCGCCACTGATGGAGAGAATGTTGAACAGGAATTATTAGAAGTCTTTGAAAGTATTGATGAGGCGATCGCCGACACTGATACAGATGTTGCCAACCAAAACGACCCTCAGGCTAAATCCGAATCAACGGAAGATGATTCTCAACGCCGCGCTGAATTGTCTCAATTAGCAGAACGTATTGCCGCGAGTATTTCAGAGATGATGCAGAGCGAACCCGAAGCAGAGCCCATCGATGAAAATAGTCCTGAAGCTCTCCTTGAGGAATATCATCAGTTCGAAAATCGTGTGCGCAAGACATTACGCCGCAACTCTAAAAAAGCAAATTCCCTCTTTCAAGAAACAGGCGTTTTGCCCAAACATATTCCTCAAAAAGTCTTTGATATGGCGTTACAAAATGAGCGTCCATCCAATAGCAATGCCAAAATAAATAACCTCGTAAATTTGATTATCGAAGCGGATATTGGTGAGAAGAAAAAGCGCCGTATCAAAGTTACTGCAATTGATCTAAAACTTGCTGAACTTGAATTCGGAGATCCGCAAGTGATCGCCCAGCGTAGCCGGATTCGAGAACAGTTGGCTAAGGTGAAACAGCTAAAAAAATATTATAAAAAGACGAAAAAAGATTTGACGATTGCCGAGGCAGAAGCAGCATGGCGTTCCAGTTGGCATGAAGGAGAACTAGCCTGAAAATCTCTATTTCAGCTATTTAAAGCTAGTTTAAATAAAAACAAAAGATACAGGAACAAATATTCTTTTTTCGTTATCTTAGAGGCTAACTAATTGCTAACTCTCTAGGGTGTAAATCTCGCATGAATACCAAAAAAGAACCCCGCTGATCCCGGAATAGAAACGGATATTTTGCTGAGCGAAACTTGCTTTTGATTTTATTAAATTAGAGGGCGAACGAGGGGACTTGAACCCCCGAATGGCGGTACCACAAACCGCTGCCTTAACCACTTGGCTACGCTCGCCATGTCCTTGACACAGTTATCTATGTTAACCACAGATTTTATTTTTGTCTAGTAATCCATGAAAATTTCACAAATTCTGGGGATGGTCAGCGGTGCCTCTGTTATCGGTTTGGGGGCGATCGCCTTTTTTAGTAATCCTTCACCGACCCGCTATGAAACCTATTCAGGTGAACAAATTGCAGAGTATCTGAAAGATAATGTCTGCCAAAATTCCAGTGAAAATTTACCGATTGACTTGGGGCGCTTTAGTAGCCAAGCTCTAAAAAATTATTGCAAAACTCTCGTTGATGCGAGTCAGCCCCAACTCGGAGAACTGATCGGCAAACAAACAAGCTACCAAAATTATTTTTTCTTCGGAATTTATCAAACTGAAATTGATTTACCAGAGCCGTTTCCCCATTACTCTTTTGAGACAATTGGGGTATTTAATCATTTTTTGACCTACCGCGCCGAAAAAAGCTAAGTCCCTCTTTCTGTTTTGATTGCAGCATTATTGCCATTGTGATTATTGCTTTGCCAAGTATGATGGGCATTTTTCAAGAGGGCGATCGCCTCATCCACTGTCGGGACACAAACCGGAATATTGATATCTTCAGCATCAACCATATGGGGCACCATTGAATGCTCCGCCCAACTAATGAGCTCTTGCCACATCTCCCCGACCATAATGAAGGGCACAGAATGAATTGAACGAACTTGGAGCAGTTGCCAAATCATAAATGCTTCAAGGGTTGTACCAATGCCACCGGGTACTACTACAAACGCATCAGAGACCAAGGCGAAATGATGCAGTCGCGAGAAAAAAGTACGGTGCCGAAACACTTCTTCCACAAAAGGATTGATGTCTTGTTCAAACTCTAAATCGATATGAATTCCGATTGATTGCGTTTGATTATTTTCATCAGCGACCACACTTCCTTCATTGGCCGCTTCCATTAAGCCAGGGCCACCTCCCGTAACAATGTCACAACCGAGGTCGGTCAGTTCACTCGCAAGACGTTTGACATCCTGATAAATTGCTTCGTCTTTTGTCAGTCTCGCAGAGCCAAAAATTGTGACGCGGTAACGGTCTCGTTGCGGTGGCTGAATACTACTTAGACCATTAACAACTTGCCAGAGGGAGAGCACTGCTTCTTGAACGATTTCGTAGCTCATCTGCTGTTGGTTGAGGTTTGCAGATGGATTAACAGCATTATTACGGAAATTATTTTGCATGTTCGCCAAATAAGTCAGGCTTATCGCTTGACTAGATAAAAATTAGCCAAACTTTGACTTGTTGCTAAATCATAACATTTGAGTTTATTGATTTGTGATTATGTTGGCTTGTTAGAGAGTGATAAAAAAACGAAAGAGGCGATCGCCTCTATTTGACTTCTCTATCGTTAGAAAATAGGTCTAAAATCTGTTTTTTGATGACTGATTTTTGGGATTTTTTTGAATCTACCGTTATCTTGATTTTTGATATCAAAAATGATGAAAAGCACAGAAAAGTATTGATGTTTTTTTTGTGTGAAAATAATATTGACTATCGATTAAAATTTCTTGATTACAATGAAAAATATTTAAATAATGCGTCCATAACATAGCTCTATTACTTTCGTATTCTCTGATACTTCAATGTATTGGTTGGATACTTTAAAATCATTTGATGATTGATGTTGTTCTTTTGATAGACAAGCCAGTTTTTGTATCTACCTTTACAAAATGTCTGCCCTATAAAATACGTCCATGTTTGCTCTATCTCAGCTAAAAATACCGCTGTTATATCCTTTGCATGATCCGCGTGCTGACATGCTGAAACCTCGCCTCTCTCTCCTCGTTAATTTGGCTGTGGCATCGATTTACCACGCCTATAGTGGTGAATTGGAGCAAATGCGGGAAACTAATGCTGCGGTTATTAATATCAGTGGTCGTCAACGGATGCTGTCGCAAAAGGTTGCTTTGTACAGTATGCGATTAGTCGTTGCGCCGCCAGAATTGCAGGAGGAATTACGTCAGCAATTGTCAGAAATTTTGGATTTGATGGCAAAGTCCCATCAAGGTCTATTGCATGGGGATACTCACCTTAAATTGGCGTGTTCTCAATCTGCTGAAATTTCTAAGATTTACTACCAGTCGCCGTACCAACTTGATCAACAGGTTTGTGATTATATCGAAGCCGGGCGAATGTTATTAGCTTGTTCGACATCAGAATTAACGACAGAAAATGTTTATCTTCAACGTATTCTCAATGCAGCGTCTGAACCTTTATTAAGTGCTTTAGATGCGGCGGTTAGTCAGTATCAAAAAGAAAAAGAAAATGCTGATTTTGCAATTGATATTTATCAAGCTCAGCTCTATCAATCTAGTCTCGATGCCCAGGCGATCGCCGAAGAACGAGCGCAAGAACTGAAACGTACTGTGAAAAAGCTGAAGAGCACCCAAAAACAATTAGTCCAGTCTGAAAAACTTTCAACCCTTGGTTATCTCAGTGCTGGTCTTGCCCATGAAATTAATAATCCTCTTAACTTTATCTATGGGAATATTGCCCATGCCAAAGAACATGTCGAAGATTTAATGGCCTTTCTCGATGTCTTAAAAACAATCGAGCTAGATCCAAAAATTACTGCTGTAAGCGAAACCCTCGAACTGGACTATCTTCGTCAAGACTTGCCGCAAGTGATGGAATCGATGTTGCATGGTTCTGAGCGGATCCGTGATCTTGTAATCGACTTGCAGAAGTTGGCACGCCAGGATCCAGACAAAAAAGTTTTCTCTGATCTCCACGCAACTTTAGATAGCAGTCTTGTTATTTTGCAACATCGATTGCATGAGCAACAGCCCATTCAAGTGATTAAGCGCTATGATGCTGCACTCCAAAAAATTCCTTGCCATACTAGCCAAATTAATCAGGTTTTTCTAAATATTTTAAATAACGCGATCGATGCCATTCACAAAACTGAGCGGACTGGCCAAATTACCATTAGCACCCAACTCATCGCTTCTCAATCCCGTCCAGCGTTTGTTCGAGTAACCGTTGGGGATAATGGTATGGGGATCACCCAAGAGACGATGCAACATATGTTTGAGCCTTTTTTCACAACAAAGATGCCGGGAGATGGTACAGGTTTAGGATTGTCGATTAGTCGTCAAATTATTGTGGATAGTCATCAAGGCGATTTGCGATGTCTGTCTCAACCGAATGAAGGGGCTCATATTATTGTGGATCTACCAGTTAATGTGTAGGTTGTTGGCATGAAAAATTTGACGCTGCATAGCCACAAATAAAAAACGATTCAGATAAATTCAAAAGATTGTCGTCCTCGAATTTATCTGAACCAATAAAGTTTATGCCAAGGGTTTTGGCTAGGTTTTATTTTTCACTGAGTTTGGTGAGGACTTGGTTAGAGCGCTCAACAAAGGATTTCATGCCATCTGCATCGAAACCTTTTTGTGCAATCAATGCGAGGTCGTAAACATGCTGACAGAGCATATCGACGGTGGCTTGATTGGAAGATGTGCCATCAGCTTGAATGATTGAGCCTTGGCTGAGGTTATAGATATTTTCGATAAGTGGGTGAGCGGTGTTGATCATCAAAACATGCTCTTCTGGGAACTGCATGATACTTTGTTGCATCATCGCGGTCATTTCCTGTAAACGACGCATCGCTTCGGGGAGAAGAATCATTGCGGGCGGTGTCGCTTGACTCTCAGCTCCTTTGAGAGATTGGGTTTTGATGTTAACTTTTTCTTTGGCGATCGCCTTCTCAAATACCTCTTTAATCACATCAGCGCGGGTTTTGTTGGTGCTAGGATCAACAATCTCGCTCGCTTTGTCGTTATCGACAAGGCTGTCATCAAGCTCGGAGTCAACACGAGAGAATTTTACGTCACTAAATTCACGCTCTAGAAACGGAATGAAGTAGTTGGTATCGATGAAGGAGTCCATATAAAGAACTTCTACACCTTGGTTCTTATAAAGCTCGATGTAAGTGGCTTGGGTACTGACCTCGGTGCAATAGAAGACGCGATTTTCGTGCTTTTCTTTATTGCGTTCGAGGTAATCCTTAAGGGTTGTATGAGGTTCGGTGGAAAGTTTGCCATCCTTATTCACATCATCCCAAACATCACTGTCGCCGCTCTGGACTTCAACCTTTGGCTCTTCGGGTTTTGCATCATCTGCCTCGAAAGTGGTGCGATAGATGAGGATATCTTCGACTTGCTTCTTGAATTTCTCGTCGCGGATACTGCCATATTTCACGAAAGTGCCGATGTCTTCCCAGCCTTTCACATATGCTGCATAGTCGTCACGATACAAAGTCTTGAGGCGATCGCCCACTTTCTTCGCGATGTAATCAGAAATGCGACGAACGGTACGGTGATTGGTTAAAGCACTACGGGAAACGTTGAGAGGAATATCAGTGCTATCCACAACGCCGCGTAATGGCATCAAGAATTCGGGGATAACCTCTTCACAGTGATCACTCACGAAAACTTGGTTACAGAATAGTTTGATTTGACCCTTAGTCACGTCCACATCGGGACGAAGTTTAGGGAAATACAAAATGCCATTCAACATGAATGGATAGTCAGTGTTGAGGTGTACCCAGAGAAGTGGCTCTTCTTGGAAGGGGTAAAGATAGCGATAAAACTCTAGGTAATCTTCATCCGTGAGATTTTGAGGAGATTCTTTCCAGATAGCGCGTTGTTTGTTGATCTGTTCATCATTGAACTTGATCGAAACGGGCATAAAGTCCGAATAAGTTTTGACGAGTTGCTTAATTCGCTCGTCTTCAAGGTACTCAGTCTCATCATCCATCACGGTGAGAGTAATGGTTGTACCAATGGTGTCTTTTTCGCTGGCACTCAGTTCAAATTCGGGGGAGCCGTCGCAAGACCAATGCACTGCCTCGGAGCCATCCTTGCACGAAAGAGTTTCGATTTCGACTTTGGTTGCCACCATAAATGCGGAGTAGAAACCTAAACCGAAGTGACCAATGAGGGCATCTGCATCGCTGCCGTATTTCTCGATAAATTCTTCGGCGCTGGAAAAAGCCACTTGGTTAATGTACTTTTTCACTTCCTCGGCAGTCATGCCAATGCCGTTATCGGTAAGAGAGAGGGTTTTTGCCTCTTTATCGACACTGAGAATGATTTTGCCATCGGGCACTTCAACACTACTTTCGCCAGAGAGCTTTGCCATTTTTCTTTTACTAATGGCATCGACTGCGTTGGAGATTAGCTCCCGCAAAAAGATCTCATGGTCCGTGTAGAGAGATTTTTTGATAATCGGAAAAATATTCTCGGTATGGATCGAAATGTTGCCTTTTTCGAGGACAGCCATAGGTCTTAAATTACATATGCGCTAAGTGTGTTAACCATTTTGCCGGAATCTTGACTCAACGAAAGGAGGCGATCGCCGTCATAATTGGATGTGGATTACCCTACCTAATGGCAATCTCGATCAAGATCTGAATCGTCAGTAAACGTTTATCGAGATAAATGAAACCAACATGCCCAATATGATTGATGTCTTGATTCCAACTATTGAGGAAGTTGCCGAATATCAAAGGCAGGCATTTGGCGATCGCAATGTTACTTTCCAAACGAAAGCCGATAAATTTGACTTTGTTTCTGAAGTCGATAAACGATCTCAAAAGAAAATTCTTCAAGCAATCGAGCAATATTTTCCTCAATCAGGCATTGTGGCGGAAGAAGTTGGTGAAGATAAGCTTTCCAAAGATGGCACTTGGTTTGCTGTTGATCCTTTAGACGGTACGGCAAATTTCAAAGCTGGAATACCGTTATGGGCGATTTCGATTGGGTTTATTAAAGATGGTGTGATCGAAGAAGGTCTTATTGCTTTGCCTTATACGGCAGAAGTTTTTTATAGCGGCGATGTTGAGCCTTTAGCGAAGCCACTAAAAAAACTATCTGAAGCTCAGTTTTATGGCATCGATAGTACTTTTGAAAATGTTCAGTTTGACGGGCTAGTGCTCAAGCGTCGTCAGTTGGGTGCTGCTGTTCCAATTCTTCTGTGGTGTTGCGATTCTCAAAACCGTCAACGGGCGCGACTCGATTTTGCTTTGATGGGTAAAGGGTCGCTTTGGGATGTGTGCGGGGCGATCGCCTTTCTGAGACAAAAAGGTGGTGCTTTGATCGATGGGACAGGGACAGATTTCACTGAATGTGTTGATATCTTTGAGATTTTAGGTGGATTAGATCGACTACGTACCTACAATTTTCGCTATGTTGCAAGTGCGAATAAACTCGTTGTAAAAGAGGTCTATCGGGGCTATTTGCTGATTAACTAATCATTCCAGATCGCCCGAAAAAGATGCGTTATGACGGATGTGAGGTTTGCGGTGATGTCATAATTATTTGCCGTCTTCACACATCCTACCATTGATAATTGGAGGCGTTTATGCTGAGATTTGGACTTTTTTGACAACCTCGGTTTCTCCTTGACCCATCATCAAAATCGGGAATTTATAGACGCGTAGGAGACGATAGGCGAGGTATAGACAAACCGTTCCCATGTAGCTCGTTAAGGCTGCCCATAATAAGTTTTCGCTCTGGAAATGGGTGGCGAGCAACACGAATGGACTAAAGCCAAACACAAACCCGAACAAGGCACTATTGCGGAGAGTGACACCGTCTTTAATGCCGCTAAAGTAGCTCTCCAACATAAAGGCGATCGCATTCAAGCCAAGTAAAGGGATAAGCCACATCGCCGAGCGTTGAATCATTTCGGTGACATCAGCATGGTTAGTCAAAATTTTGAAGATAGTCTGTGGGAAAAAGACAGTTACTAACGCAAAACTGAGGGCGATCGCCAAGCCAGTAAAGAGTGCAACTTTTAGGACAGATAGAATTTTCTGTGTTTGTTTTTGCCCTTTAAAATTACCGATGAGCGTCTGGGAAGTCATGCCGACTCCTTGTACCGTAAATTGGCTGAGGAGGGCAATCTGCAATAGCAAACCATTCTCTGCCAATAGCTCTGTACCAAAGGTGGCGCTGAGATTGGTAAAAATCGAATAGGCAGAAATCCAACTGAAGTACCGGACGAGCATATTCCCTTTTAGCGAGAGGGTTTGGGATAAATCTGCCCCTTTCAACATCCGTGACCAAGCGTCTCGGAGAAATTGCCATTTCGCGGTGAAGGTGATCGCCACCAAACCGACAAACAACGCTAAATATTGACTAATTGCAGTGGCTAGACCTGCTCCGGTACTTTCCCAGCCCCACTGCAAAATTATCCAGTAGTCAAAGAGCACATTACTGCCATTGCCAATAAAAGAAATGAGCAACACAATCCAATTCATCTCGCGGCCAAGGAACCAGCCAATCACCACAAAATTTAGGAGGACGGCAGGTGCACCCCAAATGCGGACATTAAAATAATCCAGCCCAGCCATCTCCATCTCCGAGGAGCCAGACAGCAGCGCAAATCCAAATTTATGGATCGGATATTGGAATAGCAACATCACCCCGGCGATCGCCCTCCATTATCGAAAAACAGTTAGAGGCAGACTATCCCTCTGTTGCCTATAACCTCAATAATCTGGGGTCAATGTACTATCAGCAGGACAAATTGACCGAAGCAAAAAAGTTATCATCCCATGGGTTAGAAATTCGCCAGAAAATTTTAGGCGATGACCATCCCCTCACCCAAACAACACAAGAATGGCTCGATCTAGTTCAGCAAGCTGTATTAGAAGACTAAAACTTTTAACAACTTCATGATTACCCGATTACAATAACGATAGTGATTCAGTGAGCCTGTGTGCCGATGGTGACTACGACCGATCAACAGCCACAAACTTTATCCCTCGAAGAATTTCTCCAGCAACAAGAGACAAAACCTGCCACCGAATTTTTTTATGGCAATCTGACGCAGAAACCAATGCCTACAGGAAAACATAGCCGTCTGCAAAGTCGTCTTGCGCGAGAAATAGATCAGAGAACAGAAGAGTCTGAGATCGCCTTAGCCCTCACAGAGTTACGCTGTACCTTCGGTGGACGTTCACTGGTGCCAGATATTGCCGTTATCCGTTGGGAAAACTTACCGTGGGACGAAGATGAGACCATTGGTGATCGTTTTGAGCAATGTCCCGACTGGGTAATCGAAATCCTCTCACCCCAACAACCCCAACATCTTGTGATGGAAAAAATTCTATTCTGTCTCCAGCATGGGACGATGCTCGGTTGGTTGATTGATCCCTATGTCGAAAGCGTGACCGTTTTCAAAAAAGATCAAGCACCCACATTACATTTGAGTACACCATTGCCCGACACCCAGGATCTTGCCCTACCCATGCTCGATGGTTTAGAGGATTGGCAACTTTACGCAAAAGATTTATTTGGCTGGCTAAAACGTTCGACTCGCTAGAAAAATGCTCTTAGAGTCTGCCCATGATGAGCACACTTAGGCTTGTAGAATAAGAGATTCCTTTCATTAGCACAAAAAACTATGCGCGCCCGAAAACAATTTGGTCAACATTGGCTCACTGACGATAGTATCCTCGACCAGATTGTGGCAGCAGCAGACTTACAACAGGGCGATCGCCTCCTAGAGATTGGACCGGGGAAAGGGGCATTAACGCGACGACTGTTACCCAATGCAGAGGCGTTACTTTCTGTAGAAATTGACCGAGATCTCTGCAAATATATGGTGCAAAACTACGGCGATCGCGATAACTTTTTGTTGCTTGAAGCCGATTATCTTAAGAGCAATATCGACGAATTTTTAAACGATTTCCCGAAGTTTCAGAACCCCCGCAAAGTGGTCGCGAATATTCCCTACAACATCACTGGCCCGATCATCGAAAAACTCCTCGGACGTATCGCCAACCCAAATCCCAACCCTTTTGAGTCTATCGTGCTGCTCATCCAAAAAGAAGTGGGCGATCGCCTCATTGCCGTGCCCCACACCAGAGCATTTGGCGCGTTAACCTTGCGGGTGCAGTATTTGGCAGAATGCGAAACCATTTGCCTTGTGCCACCAAAATCATTCCGTCCGAAGCCCAAGGTCGATTCTGTGGTTGTTCGCCTTAAACCGCGTCCACTTGGGAAACCTGCCCAAAATCCGAAACTCCTTGAAACCCTCATAAAAGTTGGGTTTATGAGCAAACGAAAAATGCTCCGCAATAATCTCAAGGGACTGTACAAAACAGAGATCCTTGATCCAATTTTTGCAGAGCTAGATATTAGCCAAAAAGCTCGGGGCGAAGAAGTTGATCTAATGCAATGGATAGCCCTCAGTGATCGCCTCAATGCCCTAGACGATTAACCGAAAAAATAATGCTTTTTCACGTCCTGCTTAATTTCCCAAGTGCAGCTTAAGCCAGAGGCAAAGGTGACTAAATCTCCCTTACCCATGGAGACAGGTTCACCGCCATCGGGCGTCACAATCACTTCCCCTTCAAGAAAATAACACGTCTCTCTGATGTCATATTCCCAAGGAAAAGTTGACGCTTCCTTTGTCCAGATGCTCCACTCAAAAACTCCTAACTCTTTTAGTTTGTTTGGGCTAGGGTTGTGATCGACGGAGATTGTTGCGGTTGTATTAGTCATTGTTGCAATTAAAAAAATCTACCTAAATTTATAGCGGCTCCACACCGAAAATCAGGCTCAGAAAAGATTACTAGTCTCGGAAATATAAGCGACTATCCAAAGATTCGGCACGAACTTGGGTATTCACCACTTCGGCTTCCTGGCGGCTCAGGAAAGGGCCAATGGCGATATGGTCGCCACGGGGAGAATCTTTTTCTTGCATCAAGCCAGAACTAATTCCAGCACTCAATAAGCGACTTTGGATTGTACTGAAAGAATCACCACGGGTCGGAATTGCGACAAAATAGCCCGCATTATCAACACTAGACCCAACAGCAACGATATCATCTTCGTCCACTTTGACGACTTTTGCGGAGATGCCTTGCTCCCGTAAATCAGCCTGTAAGTTACGGGCATTGTCTTTCTCAGAAAAGAGGCCTGCCTGAATGCGATCGCCTCTCAAAAAGGCATCGGGCTGAACCCGCTGAACCGCAGCGAGGGTTAAAGCATCATTTTTTGGGACTTCGACGCGGTAACCATCTGTAAAGTTCGTGATAGTCCTTGGGCTAGTAGTAGCCTTTGGTGCTTCAAAGTTAAATTCGCTAAGAGCAGGGGGCTGCGCAATGGGGACAACTTCTCTCACATCCTCATCTTCAGGGGTTTCCCGCAATGAGGGAATATCCGGTGGTACAGGCGGCAAACCTTGAAATACCGTAACCTGTGCTGTGGCGATCGCCCCTATGGAGAGGTAACCTAATAGCCCAAAGCCGGCAAAAGCTTTGACCACATGACGTTTTGTTGTTTGTTGCATTGCGTCTCTCCAGAACATATCCTGCGATTCACCCATAAAGCAGATTGCGATAGGCCAAAATCCCTAGAGATAGATAATCTCACGCTTAAAATTAACTCACATCTGTTAATTTTTCACGACAAATTAACGATAAATTTTAAAATTCATTGGATTTATTAATCACTGTAAAAGCAAAATCAGCGGATTTTGCATCCAAAATATACCCACAAACATCTAAAAATCACCAAAGTATCGGTGTCTATCCCCTCTAATATCGCTATCGAATTAGGTTTTTGCCTTTGCTTCATAGCTATTAAACGTATTTTGTAAGAGCATCGCCACCGTCATCGGGCCGATGCCGCCGGGCACAGGGGTAATATAAGATGCCACTTTTTCGGCAGCCTCAAACGCGATATCTCCGACCAATCGAGCTTTACCAGTTTCAGGATTTTCGACCCGGTTAATACCAACATCAATGGCGATCGCCCCAGGCTTAATCATGTCAGCTGTAATAAATTCTGATCGCCCCACAGCCGCCACGAGAATATCGGCCTCACGAGTAACTGCCGCCAAATCCTCAGTGCGGGAATGGGCAATCGTCACTGTGGCATTAGCTTCGAGCAACATCAGAGCAATCGGTTTCCCAACGAGAATACTGCGACCCACGACAACGGCTTTTTTTCCGGCGATGGGAATATCATATTCCTTCAGCAATTCCATCACGCCATAGGGTGTACAGCTTCGTAAACCTGGTTCAGACCGAACCAAATGTCCCAAATTGAGCGGGTGAAGGCCATCGGCGTCTTTTTCTGGGTCAATGGTTAATAGCAAACCAACAGAATCAAGGTGATCAGGTAACGGCAATTGCACAAGGATGCCATCGACACGGTCATCAGCGTTTAGCTCTTGGATCACGGCTTCTAGTTCAGCTTGGGTGACATCGGTTGGAAAATGTTTACCGAAAGAAGCAATGCCTACTCGCTCACAGGAACGTTCTTTATTACGCACATAAGCGGCACTTGCGGGATTATCTCCCACCATCAACACAGCCAACCCTGGTGGACGACCCATCTGCGGTTCAAGTTGGGCAACTTTTTCTTTGAGAGTAGCTTTGATTTTCTTGGCAAAGCCTTTGCCGTCAAGGATTTGAGCCATTGATGTGACCTCGGTTCTGGAATAAAAAATGTAGTGGGCGACGCCTATTCTGTGCAGAGATAAATAGTAATCAGGCTTAACGTTATCCTATTTTGCTGAACTTTTCGATTTACGTTGACGATGGGATTTTGGTGAGGCGATCGCCTTCTGAATCAATTTTGGTAAATCGCTGAGCGAACGGGCAAAGGATAATTTTTCTCGCTTAAAGAGAGCTGCCATTTCAGTTTCACTGTAGTTTTCACTGAGGCAATAAGACAGTTGATTCGCAATGATTGTGCCTGCATTATGACAACTGCGGTCGAGGGGAGCATGACTACCACAAAGGTAAGTCACCACAGGAGTTGAAAGTTGTTCACGGATGAAAGGAATAGCCTGCACTTCCTCACGAGAACCATACCGTCCCAGTAGGGCGATCGCCTTAGTTTTCGGGTCGGCATCAAGGATATTCAGCCATTGCGTCAGAGTCGAACCTGGCAACTCAGCATTACCCACATCGATTACACAAGACTGCCCGAACCCAGCTTTATTTAACGCAATGGCTGCCTCTTGAGCCAAGCTATGAAATCGACTCAGTAGAGCCACTTCCCCCGCCATAAAATGATCTACAAAACCTGTTCCCAACCATAATGCTCCCGGTAAAACAAAGCCACTACTACCAGGGCCGAGAATACGCACATCGTATTTTTTTGCTTTACGGAATAGACGCACCATATCCAATGGCGGTACATCTTCAGAGACAATGACCAATTGTTTGATCCCCGCGGCGATCGCCTCAGAAGCCGCATCTAAAACCTCAAAAGTATCCACAAAAATCAAGCTTGTGGTCATCTTACCCAGTTCACTATTCGCCGTGGTCACGAGGTCAAAAACAGGAATATTATCAATAGTTTTGCCGCCGCGTCCCGCACTAACCCCCGCAACAATCTGCGTGCCATAGGCCAACATCCGTGGCACATAATATTGGGCCAGCGGCGTGTCGATCCCCTGCACCAAAATATTTTTGTTTGTTTCCCAATTAATCATAGATGCTCTAATGATCCCAACCTACGCACGAACATTTCTTTGTTTACTCAAGGCGATCGCCCGACTAATAGCATCGCTGAGCTCAGTTTCCCAATAGAGCGAACTATCAAAGGTATTTTCAATGGTAGGTAAACATCGCACCACCACTTCTGGAAATGTCGATTCTGACACAGTGGGTATTGTAACGGTCGTCTGATGTCCCATAGGTGCCCGATTAATCACAGGACTCGGTTGCTTTATGTAGGTCGCCAGATGTTGCAAAATTTGTTGATTTATCTCATCATCAGCAACCAAATTTAGCAATAAAACATCCACCTGCGGCAACGATTTTACTTGCTCTAAAATTGCCATCATCTGTGTTTCGAGCTCTTGGGGTACGAACATTGAACTTTGATCATAGGGGCCTAAAATCCAGCAACAAGCGGGGTGACCTTTTTGATCATGGATCGTGTCCCAGATAAGTGCTGCCGCACCCACCCCCACACAAATAATGCCAATTTTTCCACCGGTGACATCGTGTTTCCAAAATAAGGGGCCTGTTGCGGTCATTTTGCGAGGGCTATCAGACATTGAGCGATCGCCAAACTTCGCAATGTCTGCATGTTTACGCAAGGCTGTATTGTGGGCGAGAACCTTGCCGCCGAGGGCCATCAGTTCACCATTTTGACCAATGCCGAGGGGATTAATTTCAATCAGTTCGAGATCTTTCGCGAGCAATAGCTCATACATTTTCTGAATAATCTGACTCAGGCTGATCACCAGTTCTCCCGATACGCCCATTTTATGGAGGAGATGACGGGCATAAAAGGGTGAAAATGATCCTTCGATGACCACCTGATGTAAATTTGCCAGAAGAGTATTGACATCGACATTTGTATCGCCAAAGGCAGAGCCAATTAAGACTGGTCGTTGCAATTCATAGTCCAACACCACCGCTAAAAAGATTTCCTGTTCGCTTCGATATTGGGCTTCAGCTAAAATCACCTCAGGGTATTGTCCAGCGATCGCCAAATTAAAAATATTGCGGGCCGCGGCGATCGCATCAATCGTATTCTGCACTGATTTAATGCCACCAACCTTGCCCCGTCCCCCACTAGAAACCTGAGACTTTAACACAACAGGATAGGGAATTTGCAACTGTTTCAACTCGCGCGCATCGGAAATCACCTGTGACGGTAGCGTCGGAATACCCACCTGACGAAAGAGTTGTTTTGCTTGATATTCGAGCAATTCCATAACAGTAGATATAACCTATGCAGACAAATAGAAATGTAGCGATTTAGTGTCTTCACCTTCATTGTCCACAATATAGCGAATTGCAACTCATTTCATTGTGGCGAAGGTGGCGATCTTAGCATTTAAGTTAGGTTGTCTGAGTCGTCATTACTATAAATATTTCACGACATTAAAAAAGGTAGAGGCCTGATTAACCAAACCTCTACCTAACATCAATTTAATTGGATTATTGATTGAGTCTAGTACCAATGTTTAAGACTGAGAAACAAGGGTTTCTTGTTCGCCTTGGTGCACCGTTTTAACCCATTTGAGGCGTTTCCGACGGACAGACATTCTTGCCGTGGTAATGGGCATCACCACTAGCCAATGCAACATATATACCGACGTCACTAAGCAATTGCCAGTAATCTTTTTCAGTTTTTGCCAAGACCAAGGTTCATGTTTGTAGACCCGCAACGTTCCTTCGAGCATCGCCCAAGAAGTGAGCACAGTGGCGAGGATAGTCATCGGGAATAGAATCGGTAAATGCCCGGTGGCGATCGCAAAGACAAAATCTGGGATCGCCGCTGTGGGCAACAAATACTGCATCAAAATGAATGAAAACAGATCGATTTTCTTCCCAAAACCGAGTCGTTGATTAGAGAAATAACGCCAATAATCTAAGTAACGTTGGTAACCGCCTTCAGCCCAGCGACTGCGTTGGTGCCACAGGGAAACAGCTTTAGTGACGCCTTCTTCTTGTACAGCGGGCTCTAATAAAAATCCAATCTTCCAATCGTCGAGATGTAACCGGATTGTTAGATCGAGATCATCGGTAATAGTTTCTTCATTCCAGCCACCACATTGATCCAAGGCTGTCCGTCGCACAAATTGGCCATTTCCGCGCAGCTCACCAATACCACCAAGGGCAATACGTTGTTGCTGAAAATAGCCATCAAGGATCATTTCAGTCGCCTGCCCCCTTGTCCAAAAATTGAGGGATTCATTGGCGATCGCCTTCCGAACTTGAATAGCGCCCATCTTTTGATCGTTAAACATTGGCACCACATGGCGTAGCAAATCCTTTGGTGCCACAGCATCAGCATCAAAAACTGCCACAAGATCGCCTTGGGTATCCGCTAAAACTTGATTAAGAGCGCCAGACTTACCGCCACCAGCATTGGGAGGACGGTGCACGACTTTTAATTGTGAAAACTCTGTTGCTAACTGATCTAAGATTTGTCCTGTTTTATCAGTGCTCGCATCATCAATTAGCCACACATCATATTTATCGACAGGGTAATCGAGCTGACAAAGATTTTTGACGAGGCGGGAAATTACTGCTTCTTCATTTTTTGCTGACACAACTAATGAAACAGTGGGTACATCTGCAAGCTGATCGTCGGTGAGAGGAATGGGTGATTCGTCAGGTTTTTGACTGACGAGACGAATAGCTTGAATAAACAACAAACCTGTAGCGCCAATAACTGCAGTCGATCCCCAGCTCATGATGTGCAACACAAAGGCGATCGCCCAAATACAGGTCAACATAAACGCCGATTTTTTGCGCCGTCCCCCCAGGCCTTGGAAAAAGTCTTCTCGAAACTCCTCTTCTGCCTCCTCGGGATCGGTAAACTCATTGAGGAGCGTTTCAAAGGGATCAATGTTGTCTTCTTCTTGCCAAGGCTGATTTGCCATCGTCGATTTACTCTCCTGTGCCAAACACCAACGGTTCGTCAATATTGTTACGAAGCTTGACATTTATGATAGTCGATTACCTAGACAACTTTGCTGTTAATGTCATCCCCTAAGCAGAGCAATTGTGCGGACACCGCAATAAAAAGACTGTCCGAACACTCCAATCATTGATCTAACAAATGTATTTCTTTAGAATTCTGTCGCGTTTAGATAGGTTCATTATGGATAGAAAAATATTGTTCAACACGATTCCGGCCTCCAGTTTTAGCTCGATAAAGGGCTTTGTCCGCTCTCATTAGTAAAGTATCGAGAGGCACAGCTTCTTGAACCATGGTGAGACCAATACTAATCGTCACAGAAATCGTCTCGTTATTCCCTGGAATTCTGCTATTTTCGACTGTTTGGCGCAGTTCTTCGGCGATCGCCAAAGCTTCTTCTAAGGGAGCTTGCAGCAACATAATCGCAAATTCTTCACCCTCTAGCCGACCCATAAAACCATTCTGTTCAACTAAACGACGGCACTGCTGGGCAATCTCCTTCAGCACAAGATCTCCCATGCCATGGCCAAACTGGTCGTTAACACGTTTGAAATAATCCACGTCCAACATCATCAAAGCGGAGGATCCTGATTCGATTTGGTCATGGGCGATCGCCTCTTTGGCTTCCTCAAAAAAAGCACGACGGTTATAAAGTCCGGTCAGTTCATCCCGCATCGCAAGGAAATGTAATTGCCGTTCCCGCTGAATGTGTACAGAAATATCACTAAACGAAAACAGTACACATTGGTAGCCATCGTAAATAATTTCTAAACCTGAAATCAGTGACCAAAACGTCTCCTGATTAACACGACAAAATCTCGCCTCAAAACTTTCAATCTGTCCGTCTTGTTGGATTTGGTTCAGAAAATCGCGGCGCTCGCTCGATGTATACCAAAAATCTAATTCGTGATATCGCCCAACTTCCTGCAATGAGAACCCAAATAATTCAGCGGCCTGCTGGTTAATGAATAAAATGACACTCGTCGTGCGATCGCTAATAACGACGGGAAATGCTGGTGAATTTAAAACCCTTAAAAGCTGATCATGGCTGGCATTAAGTTCTGAGCGAATTTGATTCATCTTTGCCAAAACACGATTGTAATGACTGGCAATAAGAGCCATATCTGTTTCTGGCTCCATAAAAATCGGCTGCGTAAAATTCTCCAATAACAAATGCTCATTCATACCCTTGATCAAATCTTGGGTAGCTGTCCCTGCACCATGCTCAGCAACATTAAGGCCCATTCTTTCCTCGTTGGCAGTTACCCGTAACGGCACAAAATGATTGATCAGTTTCAACAGTAGATAACTGACGCTAAATGAATAAAAAGCAACCGTTATCACACCAAGAATTTGGATCCCAAGCAATCGCCACAAACTATATTCCACATCCCATAGAGTCGGATCTCGGAATAATGGCACAGCCAGTGTCCCCCATATCCCACAAATCAAATGGGCAGATACAACCCCCACCGGATCATCCAGGCGATACCAAACCAAAACCCGTGCAGCAATAGTACAGAGCACTCCGCCGATGGCTCCTGCACAAATCGCCCCCAACAACGACATCACATCACAGCCCGCTGTTACAGACACTAAACCAGCAACCACTCCATTCATAACGAGAGGCACCTTTGGTTTGCGATCAAAATACCAAGTGGTAAAAAGAGCTGTTAGTCCACCCGCAGCTCCCCCTTGTGCCGTATTTACCAAAATCTGTGGCACTAGACCAGTAAATGCCAAAGTACTGCCACCATTAAAGCCAAACCACCCAAACCACAACAGAAACACACCGAGTACTGCTGTTGGTAAATTATCGCCGTCAATATTTTTCAGCTTCGGTGTAAAGCGTCCAATCCGAGGACCAATAATCAAGATTGCGGCGAGTGCCATCCAGCCTCCCACCGAATGCACGACTGTAGACCCAGCAAAATCATGAAATTGCAAACGACCCAGCCAGCCATCTGTGGGCTGAAATAGCTGCCCACCCCAAACCCAATGGCCAGTGACTGGATAAACCAAAGTAGAAAGAATTACGGCCACAATGAAGTAGCCGAAAAAACTCATGCGTTCTGCGACAGCACCAGAAACAATGGTTGTAGCTGTGCCACAAAATGTGACAAAAAAAAGAAATAAGCTGTAGTCTTCGCCTGTCCATTCGGAAACTGGTGGAATGCTTCCACCGACCAAGCCATAGTGACTCTCGCCAAACATAAGGGCGCAACCGATCATCGAAAAAAGTAGGGACGCCACACAGAAATCAACGAGATTTTTAATAGCGACGTTAATGCTATTTTTTGCTCGGACTAACCCACTCTCTAGGCAACAAAATCCCGCCTGCATTGTGCTGACCAGTATTGCGCAAAAGATTACCCAGAGGATATTTAGGCTGGAGTCCATATGAAAGGCACGACCTTTTTAATAGATGATTAGATCGTCTATTAAGGATGTTTTTCTGAATTTTAGAATTAGAGTGATCATGAAAAAACAATGGACAAACCAGGATGGGCGATCGCCTTGCGAGTAGACGGCAGTAACCATTAGCCAACTACCTGTAGCTGACCACCTACTAATCTGTCCCATGCTTAGTAGAGCAATTTAGATAAATATTTGCGATTTACAGTACCGATTTAGTGGAGGAAGTGCTTAAAAAACGAAGTCCTGCAATGGCACCAAGGGTAATCAAAATGAGTGCAAAAGAATAGGCAAAGACATCATGGCGATGGGGCTCTTGGGTTTCGGCAGGAAGACTCTGGCTAATGGCTTCTAGTTCGACACCAGCTTCATTCACAGGCACAACAAGGTAATCCCAGTGGCTACTTTCTGCATCACCAATTTCGACTGCCCATTCTCCTTGAACAGCTTGATCTGGCTGGAAGCTAAACTTACCTTCGCTGTCAGTACGTCCCATCAGAACAGGCTCGTCAGGATTTTCGGGAGAGTAAATCATGACAGGAGCACCGGGAAAACTTTCGCCATCGCCAAAGGTTGCTTGAATTTCGAGGGCATCAAAGTGCAGTTGGTAATCAGTTTGGATAGCGTGGGCGGTGGCAACTTTCGCGCCGACCATCAGACTGAGAGGAGTGAAGGCAAAGAGTACGGCTTGTTTGATAGTCATGGTGATAGGAGTGGATAGAGGTCAAAGAAGTGGGAAAGCAAAATTCATGCAGAGAGGCTCCACGTCTGGCGATCGCCTCAATTAATGCTTACACATTATACTGAATGAATTTTTTCGGATTGACGGTGTGGCAACCTTCTATGTTTCGACTTGAGCACCGTGGCTACGGGGATCGCTTTGGGTCGTTTTCGGAGCATCTTTAAGCTTAGAGATTTGGCCTTGCTTATAGGTGTAGGGCAAATCAGTATGGGCAATTAACGCATCGAGATCTGCTTCTAAAACAGTGCGGGGTTGTTCACCAATCGTTTCGGCGATCGCCTCACTGGTTTCATCCAAAAATACGAAGTGAGGAATACCATCAACGCGATATTTCAGCACCTCGGGTAACCATTTGCCGTTATCGACATTGAGCATTACAAAATTGAGGCGATCATCATAATTCCCTTTGATCTGGCGCAAATCCTCTGCCATTGCCTGACAACTCGTACACCAGTCCGCATAAAACTCCACAAGGGTCGGTTTTTCATTAGCTAACGCTACATCCAAAGAAACCGCAGCCTCAGCTTGAGCTTCTAAAGTAACGGCAGGTGGTTGAGTTTTTATTCCCATAGCAAGGGCAACCCCTAGGGCGATCGCCACAAAACCAACAATTAATCGCTGCCATTTTCCCTGATTGTTGCTTGGTGTCTGTGTTTCACTCATGACCTAAACCTTATGCTTAACTAAAAATCTAAACCGTAAAAAGCATTGTAAGCATAGATATCATCGGATTTCTTTATTAACAGCAAAATCCCTGCGAAACGAAACATTTTCACGCAGTCATCAGTATTCCGAAATTCAAGTCCTAAATCCGAATTGTAAGAGTCATTTTTTGAGTGCAACTTTAAGGGTAATTAACACCCCGCTCAAAGTTTTCACCGAGATAATATTCTCGCACTAAAGGATTGTTATAAAGTTCTTCCGGTGTGCCTGCCGCTAAAATTTCACCTTCTCGCATAATGTAGGCTCGGTCAGTAATAGCCAACGTTTCTCGAACATTATGGTCGGTGATTAGAATCCCCATATCCCGTTCACGAAGCTGCGCGACAATCGCTTGAATTTCTGCCACAGCAATCGGGTCAACTCCAGCAAACGGCTCATCAAGTAAGAGAAATTTAGGGCCTCTTCCTTCTACTGCAAGGGCACGGGCTAACTCTGTTCGGCGACGTTCTCCACCTGAGATTAATTTGCCTTTCGTATTCATGATTTTGGTCAGGCGAAATTCTTCAAGGAGTCCCTGCAACCGTTGGCGCTGTTGTCGTGGCGAAAGGGGAGATTGCTCTAAAACTAACTGAATATTTTCTTTAACTGATAAATTCCGAAAAATGCTGGGCTGTTGCGTCAGATAGCCAATTCCAAGTTTTGCGCGCTGGTCGATACTTAGCGAAGTAACATCTCTTTGATTCATCCAAACTTGACCTTCGTTCGGTTTAATCAACCCAGTGGTGATGTAAAAAGTCGTGGTCTTCCCTGCACCATTCGGGCCGAGTAACCCGACAATTTCGCCACGATTGACCTTGAGATTAACGCGATTAACGATGACACGTTTGCCGTAAACTTTGCGGATGTTGTCGAGGAGGATAGTCACAATGCTGCGGATAAAGAGTCAGAGAAAAAAATTTGCGGCAGTTGATCTGCTGAAAACTTTTTTACGGTAGGTTAATCGTCGGTTCAGGGTCGGGTTGGGCTGGCGCTGTATTAGAGTCAGCGGGGGCAGTTTCTTCTTCAGGGACAAGATAAATGGCTTCAACTTGTTCGCTGGGAGCTGGGGTTGCGACAAACCGACCTTCGTCAATGTTATAGGTCATCCGTTCAGCGCGCATACTATTGCCATCTTGAAGTACATAAACGTTACCGCTCAGAACAAGGGTACGCTCGGTAGAAAAGTATTGGGCTTGGGCAGCTGTGCCTTGAATATTACGGGCAGGATAATTAATCCGAACATTACCCCGTGCAGTGATTACGCCTGTTTCAGTGTTGGCTTCTTGGATATCAGATTGAACGGTGAGAGCACCAGCATTCTGGGCTTGGACTGGGGCTTGGACTGGGTTGGTCAGGGTTAGTAGAGCTGTGCTGGCGATCGCCGCCAACAGACCACCAGAAAAGAGAGAAATGTGTTTACCGAAGCCCTGAAACCTTGGAGCCATACTGTTTAACCTAATAAGTCAAAAAATCCTACGATAGTTTATGTGACGCAAAATCATGCGCTGAGTTGCTAAGCATTGTCCCATGATCAAAGCTTAGATTCAGATCATCGCTGCGCTTTCTCAAGAAAATCCGGATATCATGACCAATGTAACAGTGTTTTAAGCCAATCTCGGTTGGGGTTGGTGCGAGGAGTGTGTGCATTATGTTTAATTTTTCTGGTAAGCGTCCCGAAAATCTCGGTGTGACAGACGGCAAATTAAATGCTTGTCCGGGTACGCCTAACTGTGTCTGTAGTCAGAGCGATCGCCCCCAAGAAAAAATCGAGGCTTTACCTGCGGTTTCTCTCGATCAGTTACGCCAAGTGATTGAAGGTTTAGAACGGACAACGATCATCAAACAAACTGACAATTATCTCTACGCAGAGTTTAAGAGTAAGTTGATGGGCTTTGTTGACGATGTGGAATTTTTCCATGATGGTCAGGCGATTCAAGTGCGTTCTGCTTCTCGCCTCGGGAAATCCGATCTTGGTGCGAATCGTGAGCGAGTTGAGATGATTCGCTCTGCAATCCAGTTCATGTAAGTCTCTACCTTTCCCAACTATTAAAAATTAGTTAGCGGCGATCGCCTTTTCCTATCACGAGGAGAAGGCGATCATTAATTTATGTCGATTCTTCATCTTTGATCTTACGCATCAAACCGAGATGCATTCTCTGACTCGGAACTAGCAATCTCACCTTTCCCGAAAAACGCAGGGAATGGTTTTGGAATCGTAAGAGCCTTTTGGGTTTTCGGGCGAGCATCGATACGGTCAAACCATGTTTGCAAATTCTCTAATCCATCGATAGAGACCTTTGCCCAAGGGTAAGAACGCGCCCAAGGATACATCGCCATATCGACGATAGTGAATTCTTTTCCTAACAAATACTCCTTTCCTTCTAGCTGTCGGTCTAGTACTTCTAAAAGTCTTCTGGATTCTGCTACATAGCGATCAATGGCATATTGATCTTCAATACCTTTTGGTGCGGCAATCCGTTGGAAAAACATCGCCTGCCCCATCATTGGGCCAATGCCACTCATCTGAAACATCATCCATTGCAACGCTTCTGATCGTGCTTTTTCGCCAGCAGGCAAAAACTTGTTGTATTTCTCCGCGAGATACCAAAGGATTGCGCCGGATTCAAAGACCGCAAAATCATTGTTGCTACGATCAACAATTGTGGGGATACGGCCATTGGGATTGAGCTTCATATACCAATCAGATTTTTGCTCTTTCTTCCCAAAGTCTATGTAAGTTAGCTCGTACTCGATCTCTGCTTCTTCTAAGAAAATGACGGGTTTCCAACCGTTCATCGTGGAGGCGGTATAGAGATGGATATCTGGGGTTGTCATAACAAAATTCCTGACTATCAATCTGTCTGTTGCTGTGCGATTCAGCTCTTCTAAAGATGAAGAAATAAATTGCGCTATGGGTAGTTACGATTCAAGATAGTCAGACTGGTCACTAGAATCAATCAGTATACTTTTAGTAACCTAGTGGGATGTATGAGCGATTCTGTAGAAATAGTCACTAACGCCAATGGTCAAAAAGAGGCGATCGCCCCTTGTTTAGAGCCTTGTCCTATCGAACGGGGTATGAGGATTTTGGGCGGCAAATGGAAGGGGTCAATTCTTTGGCACCTGAAGGATGGGCCAGTACGTTTCAATGATTTGGCGCGTCAATTAGGTGGAGCCAGTAAAAAGATGGTGAGTCAAAGGCTACGGGAAATGGAAGAAGCTAATTTGGTGGAACGCAAAGTTCTCTGCGATCGCCCTATTGCGGTGACTTATGAGATTACAGAATTTGGGAGAACTGCGCTGGGCTTTTTAGAGGAAGTCAAAAATTGGGTGGAAAGTAATCAGCTCTAGTTTCTTCTCGATTTGATTGCTTTAGAATGGCAATATGCTCACAGAGTTTTAGGTCACTAAACATGGTGCAAGCTGTCCCCAAAATCCTAACGCTACAAGATTTTTTGCTACTGCCAGAAACAAAGCCAGCTAGTGAGTTTATTAATGGAGAAGTCATTCAAAAGCCCATGCCAAAAGGACGGCATAGTCGTTTACAAGGAAAGCTCTGTAGTGCAATCAACCAAGTCGCTGAAGAATCAAAAATAGCCTATGCCTTTCCAGAATTGCGCTGTAGTTTTGGCGATCGCTCTGTAGTTCCAGATCTCGCTGTTTTTACATGGGAGCGTATTCCTTTTACGTCAGAAGGTGATGTCCCAGACAATTTTCCATTAGCGCCAGACTGGACAATCGAAATTCTTTCCCCTGAACAACGGCCCAACAAAGTCTTGGGAAATATCCTTTATTGTCTCGAAAATGGTAGCCATCTCGGCTGGTTTATTGATCCCGATGACCTCAGTATTTTGTGTTTATCGCCATCACAGCAACCAACCTTATTTGAAGGGGAACAAGTAGTAACAAGTCTTCCAAAAATAGAGTTAAAGCTCACTGCTAATCAAGTATTTAGTTGGCTAAATATGAATCCATAATTAGAGCTGCATTTCTTATGGGACAGTTAAAATAAATAAAATCCATGTCGATAACTGAAAAATGCAAGAATCAGAGATCTTTTCTGTAATCCCTAAAATTGTCAGTGGGGTTTCAAAGCCTGTTTTTAAATCTTTACAAAATCAAGGTCTCAAGAAAGTTGGACAATTAGAGGTAGACTTCAACTTTTGTTTTACTGAATATCTAAAAAGAAATTTCAATAAATGTTCTAAGACTAAAACAATCCTATATAGAGATCAGCCAGTAAATCTCAAAGACTTTTATGTAAGAACTGACTTACAGAGAAAAGGTCATTTTTTAGGGCAGACAATTACAGAAAATGAGTTTCTAGATATCATCAAAAGTGAACAAAGAATAATTATTTCAGGAACAGCAGGATCTGGAAAATCGACATTCTGTAAAAGTATTTTTCTAGACTTGATTGAAACTCACAATGAAATCATACCTCTATTTTTAGAATTGAGACAGCTTAACTCTGAGAAAGAATTAAGTATTTTAGAGTATCTCATTAATGAATTAAAAAAGTTTAAGTCGAGTTTTGCCGGTGATCAACTTGATTATGCGTTGAAGAAAGGTAAGATAATCCTGATTCTAGATGGTTTTGATGAAGTCAATAGAGATAGGAAAGAAGTTGTAGAGAGAGAAATTATTGAAATTGCTGGACACTATGAGAATGTTCTTTTAGTTTGTTCTACGCGACCCGATGACAGATTTATCTCATGGGAAGAATTTCATACTTATCAAGTACTCCCTTTAGATAAAGTTAAAGCATTAAACTTAATCAGAAAAATGAGGTTTGATGCAACTATAAAATCCAACTTTATCAAGGCTCTTGATGCAAACTTATATGATAAGCATAAAAGTTTTGCAAGTAACCCACTACTGCTAACTATGATGCTATTAACTTACGAGCAGATAGCAGAAATACCAGAAAAAATCCACTTATTTTATCACGAAGCATTTTCAACACTTTTTCATAAGCATGATGCCTTCAAAAGCTCATATAGAAGGAAAACATATACTGGTTTATCTATTGACGATTTTGCTAAATTACTATCGACATTTTCTCTATTAAGTTACTCTCAGGAGAAGTATAGTTTTTCAAGAGATGAATTGATCGAATTACTGAAAGCATCAAAAAAAATATCAAAGATAATAGCAGAAGAAGAGAATATATTAAATGATTTGTTATTTAGTGTATGCATACTACAAAAAGATGGTTTGAAATATACATTTACTCATCGTTCATTTCAAGAATATTTTACTGCACTTTTTCTGACTAACTTTAATAGCTGCCAGAAATATGAGCTTTTTGAAAAGGTTGCTTTTACGAACCGTTCTGATAGCGTAATTATGATTTCGCTTGAGATAAATCAAGAGTTAGTAGAGAAAGAATGGATAATACCAAAATTAAAATGGTTTCTTGAACAATTTTCATCGAAGAATGCTTCATTCGAAAACACATTAAACAATATTTCATTGGTTTTTAGTGGATTACAATATTTTTCTGCTTCAGATATGGCTGATATGAAAAACATTGATATTTCAGAGGCATCTCCTGATATCGGACTCACATACAAAAGTCCTTCAAAGATAGCTGATTGCTATATGCTTTTTGAAGATTTATATAAGCAAGAGATGAATTCTTTTTGTGGCGAAATGACATATTCATATTCAACGCAGGAAAAAGATGCAAAACAAAAACTATTATCTAGTATTGAGTTGAACTTTCATCCATTATTATTCGAATCAATATCACCGGAGATTCAAGAACTTATTGAAGAAGCCAATTTACTTCGATATTATGATAGCTCTATCAAATTTTTCCGAAGTTTACTGACATCACTAGAGGAGAAACATAATCAACAAGAAAAAGATATCACAGAATTTATTCTTCAAGATGGTGGAACTTTTAAATAATTGCAGCAGGTAAGAACGAGTGAATTCTGAGTATCTTTCAATCATATCAATTTTAAATAGACACTAATGATAATCATTTCCCCAAAGGAACATTTACCACCCCATTGCGATGACGTATGAGATTACGGAAGTTGGAAAAACTGCACTGGGCTTAAAAAAAAAATTGGGTCGAGGAAAATCAACTTTAATTTGTTGGCATGAAATGCAATTAAGTTGGCGTGAATTGTAATACCCAAAGCTAATTCTGTTTTTTAGGATGTGGTTAATCACAAATGTTCCTTCCACAATCACAGACTAAACATCATGGCTAATACAGTTTTAATCACTGGCTCCAGCAGTGGCATCGGCAAGGCAACGGCTAAATATTTTCAGGAAAAAGGCTGGAATGTGATTGCAACCATGCGATCGCCCCAAAAAGAAACCGAGCTTACAGAATTAGAGAATGTGTTGGTAACGCGCCTTGATGTGACAGATTCAGAATCTATCGAGTCGGCAATCAAAGCTGGGCTAGAAAAATTCGGCAAAATTGATGCACTGGTAAATAATGCGGGTTACGGCGCTTTTGGTGCCCTCGAAGGTTTTCCGATAGATAAAATTCGTCGTCAATTTGATACGAATGTCATTGGTTTACTGGAAACGACCCAAGCGGTTCTGCCTCATTTTCGTCAACAGAAATCCGGCACCATCGTTAATGTTTCGTCCGTTGGCGGCAAGATGACTTTTCCGTTATTCAGTCTTTACCACGGTACAAAATTTGCTGTGGAAGGCATTTCAGAATCGTTGCATTATGAGCTGGAACCCATCGGCATCAAAGTGAAAATTATCGAACCGGGAGCGATCGCCACAGAGTTTGCGGGACGATCTTTTGATTTCGTTAACGATGAATCCCTCTCGGAATATCAAGACATTACCAATAAATTATTGGGGGCTTTTGAAACCATTGGCAGTCAATCATCCCCTGCCAGTGTCGTTGCAGAAGTGATTTGGACAGCAGTCACTGATGGCACGAAAACCCTCCGCTACACCGCCGGAGAAGATGCCAAAGTCTTTATGGCGAACCGCAAAGCTCTCGATGATGAAACCTTTATTAATGGCTTGAAAGAGCAATTTGGTTTGTAAATTTAAGCGAGATTTATCTCACTACAATTGTTGTGATGGAGGGTCGGCGATCGCCCTAGGTTCGTCTATTTCTCCATCCTTTACTCTCCACCAAACACCATGAATACAGCATTAATTACAGGCGCATCGAGCGGTATTGGCAAAGAACTCGCGAAAATCCATGCCTCGAAAAAAGGAGATGTGGTTTTAGTAGCCCGCCGGGAACAAGCCCTCAATGAACTTAAAGCCGAACTTGAACAGGCCTATGGCATCACTGCAACGGTCATTACCGCCGATTTATCGGAACCGGACTCTGCGAACAACATTTTCCAAGCGACGGAAGCAGCAGGTATTCAAATCGATATTTTGATTAATAATGCGGGTTTTGGGGGTCACGGCAAATTTCATGAACGGGATCTCGCCAAGGATCAAGCCATGATGCAAGTGAATATGGTGTCCCTCGTAAATCTGACGCATCTTTATCTACAGGGCATGGTGCAACGCAACTCCGGCAAAATTCTCCATGTGGCTTCCACAGCGGGCTTTATTCCAGGGCCATTACAAGCGGTTTATTACGCCACCAAAGCCTTTGTGAATTCTTTCTCCCAGGCGATCGCCCAAGAATTATCTGATACAAATGTCACTTCGACGGCATTATGTCCGGGGGCGGTGGCGACGGAATTTGTGGCAGCGGGAGACCTTGAAGGCACAACAACTTGGGACAACGCAGCAACTGCAAAATCTGTGGCGCAATGTGGTTATGACGCAATGATGCGAGGCGATCTCTTGAAAATCAACGAAGGCCGTTTAGCCTTTTTGTTGAAATGGGTGATTCCATTCCTCCCCCGCAAAATGGTGCTCAAATTGTCCCAACAATCTATGGAAAAACATTAATTCAACCTGCCGAATTTTCAGCTATGAATACAAGCCAGAGAAAGTTTTTGTTGGATCAGGGCTGGCAAGTTTTCCTGAATGATTTAAAAATCATCCCACAGGATTTATTGCGACAGGCGAATTTACCCCTCGACTTATTCAGCCAAGCAAAGCCCATGCTCAGCACACCAGAATATTTTCGGTTGTGGGATAGTTTGGCCAGTTTACTCTCGGATGATCCAGCTTTTCCGTTGCGCGTTGCCCAGTCCATCTCGGTGGAATTTTTTAGCCCAGCAATGTTTGCCTGCATCTGTAGCGATAATTTGGCGATCGCCCTGCAAAGATTAGCGCAATATAAACCATTGGTGGGGCCATGGCGTTTAGTCGTCGAAACAAATGATCGTCACACAGCAGTCTCATTTGGGGAATTTCCTGGCCAACTCCCCTTGCCTCCATCCCTCATTGCGATGGAATTAGCATTTTTTGTCCATTTAGCGAGAATGGCGACGCGCGATCGCCTGATTCCCCTTCAAGTTCACACAACAGTCGATATTCCAGCCCTTGAACAATACGAAGCATTCTTTGGTATCCCCGTCACAAAAGGTCAAACTGATGGCGTAATTTTTTCGGCGATCGATGTAGCCAAACCCTTTCTCACGTCCAATGCTGGGATGTGGTCAATATTTGAACCTGTCCTCAACCAGCGCCTCCATGAACTGCAACAACATGATTTATTTAGCGATCGCGTGCGAGCTTGCTTAGCCGAAATTTTAGCGAGTGGACAATGCTCAATGGCAGACGTGGCAAAGAGATTAGCCGTTAGCCCCAGAACTCTACAACGCCGACTCAAAGCAGAAAACAGCAGCTTCAAACAAGAATTAAGTGATTTACGAGCAGAACTTGCTAACCATTATCTCGTTACGACAACCTATTCCAGCTCTGAAATTTCATTTTTACTTGGTTACAGCGATCCCAGTTCATTCTTTAGAGCATTCAATATCTGGACTGGCAAAACTCCCGATCTCGTTAGAGAAATGTCACGTGCTTAGACTACTCAGTGAGATATAGAATGTATCTTAAGAGATATGTTGATAGCAGATAATTCCCAATCTAAATAAATCAAAAAACTCAAATAGAAAATCTTTTTTGAATTAGCAACATGAATATTTTCGAGCATGAATTAAATGCTTACAAAACTGAAATTATCAATTTAAAAGAAGAGCATAAGCCTATAAAAGAGATCAAAAACTTGACTCATCATTGCTTAAGTATTAGTAATCGAGGCAATTGTGTTGTGATTGGTCTTTGTGCATTAATCGAAGCTTTTCTTTTGGAACTAGTAAACGAAGAAGAAAAGAAAAATCCGTCCAACCCATCTAATGGCAATGGTCTTAAACGCCACCAAGATTATTTATCACAGGCTAAGAGAATAGATTTTGGCAAAATATCTCGATGGAGTAGCTTCAAGCATATTTATGACCTGCGCAACGCTCTTATTCATAGCTATGGTGGCTTAATAGAGACCAGATGGATCAAAAAAGTAGATAAAGCAGCCAAACTCTTAAAAGTAGAATCTTCTATAATTTCTAAACGAAGAATCAGATTAACTACTGATGACCTTTTGACTTTCCATAAAATCATTGAAGAACTCTTCTATGAACTACAAGCAGCATCTGATACTGACAAAGATAACTAGGTCATTTATGAATCTATTCCACCTAAGTAAATATAATTAAAGATATTAAAAGCATAAGTTTTCGTAAAATAAATCAGTGCAATTGTTTGAGAGCAAAGCTGATTGGAATATGATTTGAGAGAGTTTTTTTAGATAAATCATGACTGGAGATAATTTTCCTAATGTAGCGCTCACCGTACTATCTAGTAGCCTTATTTTAAATCGATCGCCCTACTATCTCCAGATCCATCTAGAGCGATAAAGGTTAAAGTTTCGCGTCAAAAAACATGTTCTAGAATTTACGGATAGAGGGTTCATCATATGAACGAGCCGTAAGCAAATGTCAAAATGGCGCTTGAAAATTGGGAAAGTATTACAGGCTTTATGCAGTCCACTGCTCAAGCTTCTCGGCAAGCTAAAAGCATTCGGGAATGTCTATCGCCAATTGGATAGGACTTGCGACAAGCTCCAACGACAACTAGATACCCAACAGACACCAGAAAAAATTGGGCAAACCTATACTCAAGCTTTATCGCTGGCCAGAAAATGTAACTGTGATGAACTCACCAAAGTCATTCTCCAATTTGACTCACTGGTAGCTAAACAAAATGCCCAAGATGGTTTGGTGGTTGGTCAGGCAATTTCATTTCTGATAGATGCACGCCCTCAAACAACCCCATACCTGGAAGCAGCATGGCAACTCTCTCAACGATTAGGGAAAAACGCCTCAATACTGGAAGTCCAACAACAAATCTGTCTACAAATCGCGCAAATTGGAGATAGTAATTTGTTGTTAGGCAGATTGCTTGAACGACGTAATCAAGGCTCTCTCTCCACAACAGCTTTATCACAAATTATCTATCGCTTTCTAGAGAATCATACATTCCAATTTACTGATTCATGGAAAGCTTTTTTCAAACCATTTCGGCCAGATGAACTACCACAAATTCATCAGGTTTATGCCGTTCTTGATCGCTATGCCGAAGCCGCGAAATTAGCTGAAACGGCTAGAGATTATCACAGTGCGATTGATTACCTTATGCCTCTTCCGGGTCAGGATATTGCCTTACATAACCTGGAATTGGCAAACCGTTTAGGTGATGAAAGTGAAATTGCTAAAGCACATCACAAAGTAGCAGGAGAGTTCTGGCAAGAAGGAAATTATGCCAAGGCTCTGGAACACTTTCAAAAATCAAGCGATCGCCAACGTAGCAGCGATTGTCACCAGCAACTTGGCGAATTAGAAGCTGCTATTCGATGCCGTCCTGACATCAGTCCAGAATGGATTCAGGAAATTCGCACAACACTAGAAAATCAAGTCAGAGACGAGATTGAGCAACAGGAATTTTTAACAGCTGTTCGCTCCTTAAAATCGATAGAAGAGGCGTGGCAAGACAGATCTCAAACAGCTGAGGCCGAACGAATAAAGCATCTTCTATCTGGGGCAGTCAGGGCAGCTCGCTCCGCTTTTGAGCACGAGTTAGACGCATCTGATGGACAGACAACAAAAGAGCTTCTAAAACGCTGGAGTCTATTAGAAGAAGCGGCTGGAAATTATCTCGAAGCTGGACAGAAAGCCGAACAAGCTGAAGACTATTTTGCGGCTTCTATTCTGTTTGAGAAAGCGAAAGCATTTGGACAGGCATTAGTCGCTTTAAAATCCGCCGAGCCTGAAGCTGTTGATTCTCGGAAAAAAGCGCAGTTGCTAGAACAAGGTGGTGACTTTTTTATGGCTGCGTCGCTCTATGAAAGCTTGGGTGAAATCGATCAGGCGATCGCCCTTTATGAGAGAGCAGCGGAATTTTCGCGGGCAGCAGAATTACAACGTCATCAACTCAGCGAAGAGACAGCCCCATTTGATCAACGCTGGCAAGAGTTACTCACTAAAGCTGGTCAAACAGAGAAACTCGCTGAACTGTGTGCAACCCAAGCCTCCAGGCCAGAACAATCCGCCGAGCAAAAAACACGCTTATGGCGACGAATCAAAAATCTCACCGAACAAGGTTTACTGGGAGAAAAGTGGCGAGATTTGATTGTGACGGAACTACCTCTAATTGAGGAAGAAACTCGTCACCGATTTGAGCAGCAAGCTGTGTCATGGTTGCCAAAAGCAACTCAGCAAGTCATGGCCAATTATACGGACGCGATTGGACTAGATCTGGGCACGAGCAACAGTGTGGTGTGTCTCTTCAATAAGCAGCAAGGAAAACCAGAAGTTGTTGAGCGGCAAAGAAAACGACAAATTCCATCGATTTTCGCGATTGACCAGACAGGACGAGAATTAGTGGGTATACCTATCCCAGAACTTTTGAGTAAGTCACCCCGTGCCATTATCACGAAAGCTAAACGGGAGATGGGCACGAGTAGAAAATTCCGGGTCGGCGGAAAAGATTATCGTCCAGAAGAAATTTCAGCTCGCATTATCAATACCGCTCGTCAGTTTGCCAGGGAATTTCTTCAGCAAAAGATCGCAGCGAAAATCTCAGGCATTGCAGCTAAAGAAATAGGTTCGATACCGCCGACGGATTGGGTAAATGAATTTTTACGCAAACATCCCCCGAATATTCCCCTAAACAACATCGTGATTACGGTACCTGCATACTTTAATGAGGCTCAGAAACAAGCCACAAAAACCGCTGGCATTTTGGCGAATGTTCATGTTTTGAGACTCATTCATGAACCAACAGCGGGTTGTTTGGCTAAGCGTATCCAAGAAAATAAATCTGAGACCATCCTCGTGGCCGATATGGGCGCAGGAACCTTCGACCTTTCGATCATCCAGGCAGGCGATGGCTTCTTTGAAGTCCTGGAAATTGAGGGCGATAGTACGCTTGGCAGTACGGATTTAGATGACCTAATCTACTCCTACTTTAATAATCAAATTCAATCTGAAACCGGACAAGAAATTCCTCGGAATAGTCAGGCTGCTACTCGTTTACGTCAGGCTTGCGAAGAGCTGAAAATTGAACTATCTTCCCAACCAGAATGGACAATCGACCTACCCTATCTGATCGGCGATCGCACGATTCAGTTAGCCTTAACGAGAGAAGAATTAGAGCATCTAGCATCTGACTGGTTAAAACGAATTCAGAGCACCTGCAAGAGAATTCAACATCGACCTAACAAAATATTGCTCATTGGCGGTGGTGCCTTAATGCCTGCCGTTCACCGCAGTATTCGAGAGCTCTTTAACCAAGAACCAAACTCTGCCTACGATCCGTTAACCTTGGTTGCCCGTGGAGCAGCATTGCAGGCCGCATTGCTCATGGGCGATGTGCAGGAAAAAATATTATTGGATGCTGTGCCATTCAGTTTAGGTATTAAATGCCAAGAAACATCAGGTGAGTTTAGATTTGATTCGGTCATTGCTAAACACACAACTATTCCAACCTGTAAAACTAAGCGCTACAGCACGGTTGAAGATGATCAAACGCGAGTTGTAATCGAAATTTTTCAAGGGGAATCATCAGTTCCCGACGAGAACTTCAAGATTGGCGAATTTATCTTGCGAGGCATCCCCATCGCCAAAGCAAGTGTGCCCCAAATCGATGTGAAATTTGATATCGATGTCAGTTGCTTACTCACTGTGACCGCCCGCGATGCCTCGACTGGTAATCAACAGAGCATTAGCATTACTGACTCTCACCTATTGACTCCTGCTCAGGCGACGACGCTACAAACTCGATTCCGGCAATCACAGCTTTATCAAGAATCTTTGGCTGATCTCGAAACACTTGCAGCAGACCTAAAAGCAATTCTGAATGAAGTAGACAAGGCAAATCTTGCAGACATATCTGCGCGTTTTCAAGATCGCATTCAGACCTATGAGCAATATCAAGAGCGCTATTCTCCAACAGTAACGGATAACAATATTCTTCTCAACATCTATGGCGATCGCCTCCAATTAGAAGACAAGACCAGACTATTGCTCGATCAATGGGGAACATTGAGCCGGAGTATACAACTTTGGCTAGATCAGTATGACTCAATGGATTGGCGGTCTACAGATATTGAGGTTCAAGTACAACATGAACTTGCAACGGGTAAGCAGCTACGACAACGCACTCAAGATACCAAGACAGACATAAATAGAATCGTGGCTAATTACCAAAAATGGTTGAATACCCTTGAAAACTTACCCATTAATCCACAGGGCAATCCCGAAGATTTAGCCCAACATTTTTTGCGCCTGCAACGTTATCCGGAAGCGCTAACTCAATTTCAACGGCTAACACCACCGCTGCTACCTAATCACATTGAACTGGGTCTAGAACTTTTCGCTCATACTCGCCAACGAGATGCTTACTTTGAGTTGCTATCTGAGCACACCGAAACCCTTGGAATTCATCGCCCAGACTTTAAAAATCTAAATCACACTGTCCGAACCCATTCTTCATCAATCGTTTGGCTGAAAGTGGATATAGACGGTCAAACATTTCATGGGAGTGGTTTCGCCATTGACTCTCAGCACATCGCGACGAACCGCCATGTACTCATCGATAAAAAAACTGGCAGTTGTGTCCCACCAGAAAAGATAACGGCGATCGCCAAAGAAGAGATTTTAAGTGTGATATCGATTCATGAGCCTAGCTGGGGAATGGATGATGTCGTCATTTTACGAATCCAATCAAACTCTACGCCGCTAACACCATTACGGCTAGGCTTTTCAGAACTAGTAGAAGTTGGGGAACTCATTATGACAATTGGCTTTCCATCGCCTGAAAGCGGAGAATTCACCGAAAATCTCTACTGCAATACGGGATTAGTGAACCGGGTTCGTTCCAGCCAATTTTGCACTGAACGCATATTAGAAGTCAGTATTCCTTTGCAAGGCGGTATTAGTGGCGCTCCAGTCCTAAATCAAGCGGGTGAAGTCATTGGCTTACTAACCTTCTGGACAGACCGTCAGCGAACCTCAACTGGTGGGCAAATTTATCATGAGCAATCGTTGTATGCCATTCCAGTTCAGATACTACGCCGTTTATATGGAGAAATTAATTGAAGGTTTGGTAGACAACCGCATCGATGCTCGCCTAACTATTCACAAGCATCACCTTGAGGCGATCGCCTTCGAGAATATTTTCTGATCTGATCACATCTATCTCTATAATTTCGACTGCAATGGCTCGGTCAAATCTAAAGACAATATGTAAATCGAGCAATAAACATAATACTTTTAGCGGTTCTCAGACCATAAATCCAAACTTACAATAGGATTAGACAATAAGAATCAGAGTGTCTCAAACGCGAATCATCTGACAACAATCACTAAGAAAAATTTGTGTCTCTCCCTCCAAACAATAGAGATGTCGTAGCTGGCTATCTTGATGCGAATCCTGCAATTGCAGGGTTCATAACCTCGCAGGAAACAGATAAGATCGACAAATCACCGCAAAACTTTCAGTTAGCACGCTACTTTTCGATGACAAGCTTTGTTGTGCTTTTGGTAGCTGCAGGGTTATTAAGCTGGATTTACCAAAGCCGTGCCAAGCAAGATCTTAAGCAATTTGGAGAAGCAGCAAACGTTGAAATCACAAAGACACTCTATCAAGCGAATGAAGAAGATATTATTACTTTTATTGAAGCCGCCACATCCCTTAGCGACACAGAGCTTTTAATAGATCCAGTCTCCCAAAAAATCGCTCAAGATTTAGACTTTTATTTAAATGCTTTAGACATTACTAAAATCAAATTTTTTGAAGCATCAGGAAGAACTATTTTTTCGACAGATTCGACACAAGTTGGTCAAGACAAAGCAAAATATGAAGGATTTCAAAAAGCAATTAAAGGAGAAGTTTTTTCTTCTCTAAAAAATCATGATCCTTTATTACATTTAGCAGGATGGAATAATCAAGATAAGGTTCTCCATTCTAGTTATATTCCTCTCTATGCTTCCCCATCTGGAAATGCAGATAATACGATAATCAATGATCAAGGCAAGATTATCGGTGTCCTTGAGATTTATCGTGATGTCACTCCCCATGCTCAGGCGATCGCCCGCTCCCAAGCCAGAATTTCTACCAGTATTGCAGTCAGTTTTATTTTTCTTTATGCTGGTTTATTTTTGATTATTCGTCGTGCTGATAAAATCATTCAAAACCAACAAGATAAGATTCAAACTGCTCGGGATAATTTCCAAGATCAAGCGGCGCAATTAGAAGAAACTTTAGACGAATTAAATACGACTCAGGCCCAACTCATCTTACAAGAAAAAATGTTTGGGCTTAGTCAAATGGTTGCAGGGCTTGCCCATGAGCTCAATAATCCAATAGCATTTGTTAGTGGCAATATCAACTATGCAGGTGGCTACATCGAAGATCTTTTCGACTTATTAAATCTATACGAAAAGCATGTTTCTGAGCTGCCTCCATCCATCGAAGCGAAACAAGAAGAGATGGATTTAGAATTTATCATCGATGATTTACCAAAATGCATGAAATCGATGCGTGAGGGCACAGTCCGCATCCAAAATATTGTTGCCAGTCTCAGGGTTTTCTCTCGTTTAGGTGAAGCAAAGATTAAACGAGTTAGCTTAAAAGAAAATATCACAAGTATTTGGAATCTGTTAAATTATCGATTGCAATCATTGGGTATTGAACTTTCTGAACATTACGGTGATTTACCGAAAGTAGAATGTGATGCAGCAGAAATCAATCAAGTATTTTTTCATCTTCTGAGTAATGCAATTGATGCCCTAGAAATTTTTGATAATCCAAACAAGTATATCCACATTAGAGGAAAAGTTGTATCAGAAAATATGGTGGAAATTTCTGTGACCAATAACGGCTTACCACTCCCAGATCGCATCAAAAAACATATGTTTGATCCATTTTTTACGACGAAAAAAGTAGGAAAAGGAACAGGCATGGGATTAACTGTTTCCTATCAAATCATTCAGAATCACGGCGGAACGCTTTCTGTTGAATCAACATCGGAAGAAACAACATTAATCGTTCGGTTACCTATCACTTGGCAAGAAAAAAAGAATAAGCCTTAAGTCGAAATTTGCATGACCTTGAGGTGATCGCCCTTTTGAATCTCAGTAACACCTAAGGGCACAACGGCTAAAGCATTAGTTTGGGCGAGGTTAATGAGGTTGGCAGAACTATGGCCACCACTGGGTCGAGTGAAGGAATAACCGGTTTCCGTCATGGTTAGATTCCCCCAGAGATAGGCATCGCGAGTACCTGCCCCCTTGAGCGTTTGGGGAGAAGTTGCCCAAACAAAAGGAGGCTGCCAATCGCCGTTTTGACCAGACAGTTTTTTAATTGCTGGCTGCACAAATCGCCAACAACCCACCAAGGCTGAGACAGGATTACCGGGGATGCCAAAATACAATTTGCCGCCGGGAAATTTTGCGACAGTGAGGGGCTTACCTGGACGAATCGCAACTTTCCGAATCAGAATTTCGCCACCCAACTTCTCCATTAATTTCTCAACGAAATCATACTCCCCAACGGAAACACCGCCAGTTGACATCACAATATCGGCCTGAGCTAATGCAGCTTGCATAGTTTCTCGCAACACATTTTTATCATCAGGGACAGTGGGTAAAGGCTTGGCGATCGCCCCAAGAGATTCGGCGAAAGCGCTGAGGGCATAGCGATTTGAATCGACAATTTGGCCAGGCTGAAGCATTTCATGGGGCGATCGCAACTCATCTCCGGTGGAGAAAATCGCCACAGTGGGACGACGAAATACTGGAAATTTTGGGCATTGGCAGGCCGCTAAGACTGCGATATCTGCTGCACCCAAACGCATCCCTTCTTTAAGCAAAGGTTCACCAGCTCGGTAATAATCTCCCTGCGATCGCACAAATTTTCCGGGCGCTGGATTTTCAATGATTTTGACAGTATCGTCTTGGCGCTCCGTATTTTCCTGCATCACTACGGTGTCTGCGCCCGATGGCATCATCGCTCCTGTAAAAATTCTGGCAGCTTGCCCAGACTGCAATGTTTTTTGAGGCGTTTGACCCGCTGGAATCTCTTCAATTACCTCGAATTCGACAGGCTCATTCTGTAAATCTGCCGACCGAATCGCGTAGCCATCCATTGCTGAATTATCCCAATGGGGAATATCAAGGTTACCCGTCACATCAGTTGCTAAAATCCGACCATAACCTTGCTCCAGCGTGATTGTCTCAGTCTTGGTCAGCGGGGCGATCGCCTCTAAAATTATTGCCTCAGCCTCATTTACTGGAATCATCATTACACTCCCTCGCCATTACCCTGCTCATTCATATCGTCAATATCGTCCGCTAGCTCGGATCGTTGCGGCGATCGCCCTTCATCGTAATACCGTTTCCACTCCGTTGAGCTACGTACCGCTAGCCAAAGTAACATCATCGCGAGGACACCACCCTGTTGTGGCGATCGAAATGCAAACAATACCAGCACCACACAGAGAATATCCTCCGTAAAAGACCACCAAATCGGCAATCCCCGTAACCGGAAAAACCAGCCCGTCAAAATCAAGTTAAAGACAAATGCGATCAATGCGCCAATTACCCCAATTAACCAGAAGGGCTCGAATTCAACCTCCAAAACCTGTGCCGCCGTCATACTTAAAATCAAGCCAGCCAACGGTGAAAAAAACAGCTGTACCACTTGCAGAATGCGTTGCCCTAAAAGCTTCTTTGAGCCGAATAACTCAAACAACGCCCAGATCGCAAAAATACTAATCAACACCTGCGGTGGCAACCATCTTAGCCACGGCAGATTTTCGAGTAATGGCTCGCTGTATAGCACCAAAATTACCAGTAGAGGTAATGCAATTCTCATCCCTGCTGCGACCGATGCTGATAAAACTGCGAGAAAACCAATAATCATAAAAAGCCGTTACAGATAGCACACTCCAAATCCTGACGAGTCGATGCATTGAGTGTATCGTTTTGTTTCTGCAATGACTGTCATTCTCCTATTTAGTTCCGATATCACACCCAGCGAATGTAACGGTTGCTACAGTTTAGGTAGGAGCGTCATTAAATCAATGTAGCGAATGAGGGGATAGAACCTATGTCGAAATCACTATTAGCAGATGCCAGTATTCGTCTAGAAAATGCACTGAAACATGTTGATATCTCTGATGATGCCATTGAAAGATTGAAATATCCGAAAACGAGTTTAATGGTATCGATCCCAATTCGGATGGATGATGGCTCGCTCAAAATGTTTCGAGGCTATCGGGTACGGTATGACGATACGCGGGGGCCGGGCAAAGGCGGTGTGCGTTATCACCCTAATGTTTCGTTGGATGAGGTGCAATCTTTAGCGTTTTGGATGACATTTAAATGTGCGCTGTTGGATCTGCCATTTGGTGGAGCGAAAGGGGGCATTACGGTGGATCCAAAGGCTTTATCGAAAGCAGAGCTAGAAAGATTAAGTCGGGGCTATATTGAGGCGATCGCCGATTCGATTGGGCCAGACACAGATATCCTCGCGCCGGATGTCTATACCAATGCCATGATTATGGGCTGGATGATGGATCAATACAGCATCATTCATCGCCGCATTGTTCCTGGTGTCGTCACGGGCAAACCGCTCTCGATGGGGGGTAGCCAAGGACGAAGTACAGCCACAGCCACCGGTGCATTCCACGTTATCAATACGGTCTGCGAAAAATTAGGGCGATCGCCAGAAAAAACGACCGTTGCCGTACAAGGCTTTGGAAATGCAGGCGCAGAAGTCGCCCAACAATTGGCCAACATGGGATATAAAGTTGTTGCCGTTAGTGATTCTCGTGGTGGCATTTATGCAGAGCAAGGCTTAGATATCCCTAGTATTCGGCATTATAAAGTCGAAAATCGTGGCATTAAAGCCGTCTATTGCGAAAATACGCTCTGTAATATTGTTGAGCATAAAGTTTTGACGAATGAAGAACTTTTAACCCTTGATGTGGATATTTTGATACCCGCTGCCCTTGAAAATCAGATTACCGCTCAAAACGCCCATCAAATTAAAGCAAAGCTAATCTTTGAGGTGGCAAATGGGCCAATCACTTCCGAGGCCGATAAAATCCTTGAGCAGAATGACATTATGGTTGTCCCAGATATTTTGACTAATGCTGGCGGTGTCACCGTAAGCCATTTTGAATGGGTGCAAAACCGCAATGGATTTTACTGGTCAGCAACGGAAGTCAAGCAAAAACTCAAAGAAAAAATGATCCGTGAGGCTGAAAACGTTTGGGAGCTTGCCCAAACAAAACAACTTTCAATGCGAACAGCTGCCTATACTCACGCTCTAAATCGTTTGGGAGATGCTCTAGATGCGAAGGGTACACGCAATTATTTTGTGGGCAGTTCATCCTAATAAAATGCCATCAAAAGGGCGATCGCCAGATCCTCGATTAAGACCAGCAAAATCTTACGGGGATCATCATCCCCAAGGAAAAAAGATTTTGACTCTTTGGACTTTAGCGATATTAAGAAATGCATTGAGATGCCTGACTAAAGTGGTTTAAATCAATCAGTACATTCCCATTTATTCCCTGAGTTTTAGGGATAATATTATGCAAGGTTGGGATCTTAGCATTTACTTCCCTATCAGCCTTGTTGGGCTTTGCATCACAAAATCTGGGTAAAGCTAGCTAACCGATGCAAATTGGGCACTCTAGCCCTTACAGCAACAGTTCAAATATCTACTTCAAAGCATTTAAATATATTGGAAAAATTTTCAGCTTTGTACAATGAATCTCTTCTCCATCCTCACAAATGCAATTTACGCTCATTTCGCAAAGAAGAGCCATTCAACGACAAAAGTGCACATTAAATTTTCCCTGCTTAAAAATCAATCCATTAGTAGCAAACTTTTTGCCGCCTATAGCCTCACTTTCATTATGGCGGTACTAGGCATCATCGTTGGTGTGGAAATAGCTAGACGTACTGAGCAGAGGGCGATCGCTATTCAAGCGGAAGCACATGAAGACATTGAAACGATCACCCATTTTCAAGCTTCTTTACTCGATTTTTCCTATTGGAAACAGCTATTTTTAAACTCTTCTAATATTGCCCAAACCGATTTACAGAAATTACAAATATCTCACACCAAACTACAAGAAGACTGGTTGATATTTATCAATTCTGAAGAGTTGGTGGAAGCAGGAGAAGAATCTTCTGAAAGGATTACAGAAACAGAATCTCTAGTTGCTCTCAGTATCGTTGATGACCATGCTGATGAATTTGAACAATATTTGAAATCGTGGGAAATCATTTTACAAAAATCTTCTGAGATCTATTCATCGGAGCAGATAAAGCAGCAGCTTAGACTGATCGAGCAAGGGGATGCCATCAAAAAATTTGGAGATTTTCTCACAAAAATCCAAGAGCTAGCTGATGCAACAGAAGAAGAAGAAGAAGAGGCAAACTTCTTACTTGAACAGGCATCGAACAGACAGCTGCAAATCATTATTTTCAGTGCTCTTTTGTCCGGGACTTGTGGGTTGTTACTAATGTATTGGACTAGTCGAGTGTTAATGTCTCCTCTCAAGTCTATGACGTTGGAAACTCAAAAGGCTATTAATTCCCAAAATTTTGATCTTAAAGTCGACACCTCAATGCAAGATGAAATTGGAACCCTAGCCCACACGTTTAATGCATATAGTGATTTCGTAAAAGAGCTTTTGCTTTCTTCTCAGGCGGCAAATCAAAAATTAGAACAGACATTAACAGAACTCCAAAGTGCCCAGATACAAGTCATTCAAAGTGAAAAGATGTCAAGTCTCGGGCAATTAGTTGCAGGAGTTGCCCATGAAATCAATAATCCGGTCAACTTTGTTCAGGGCAATATTTATCATGTTGAAACTTACGTCAATGATTTATTAGAAATTCCAGAGTTTTATCAACAGTTTTATCCAGAGCCTCCAGAAGAGATTGAGAGTTTTTTAGAAGATATAGAGATGGAATTTGTGCGAGAGGATTTACCCAAAATTCTTAAAGCGATGAGAGTCGGCACTAACCGTATTACAGACATTGTTTTGGCATTACGGAATTTTTCTCGAACAGATGACTCCAAACTCAAAAAAATGGATGTGCATGAAGGCATAGAAAATACCTTAATGATTTTGCGTCATCGTACAGATTCAAAAGGCAAGCGTCCAAAAATTGAAATTGAGAAAAAATATAGTGAGTTACCGCAAATCAATTGTTATCCTGGTCTCCTCAATCAGGTTTTCATGAATCTTTTGGCGAATGCTATTGATGCATTAGAGGAAAAGCTTGAAGGACAATCAGAAGAAGAGAAACAAAAGGAAACGCCTCACATTACAATTCGCACAGGTTTAACGCAGGATAATAAATCGATTCAGGTGGCGATCGCCGACAATGGTTTAGGAATACCGGACAAAGTACGTAGCCGAATTTTTGACCCTTTCTTTACCACAAAAGAAATTGGTAAAGGGACTGGAATGGGCCTCTCAATTAGCTATCAACTGGTAACGGAAAAGCATCAAGGTCAGTTCCGTTGTGAGTCTAAGCCCGGTCAAGGTACTGAAATGATTATCGAAATTCCTCTAGCTCTAGGACATGAGTCCGAAGAGAAAAAAGGGTAGGGCGATCGCCACCCTTGCATTGGTTTTGAGTTGATGATCTAACTCTCCTGAAGAATATTGAGGGCGATCGCCTCAGCTACTTTTACGCCATCAATTCCGGCGGAGAGAATACCACCTGCATAGCCAGCACCTTCCCCAGCAGGATATAGACCTTGAGTATTAATACTTTGATAATCCTTGCCACGTTTAATGCGAATTGGAGATGATGTTCGCGTTTCCACCCCAGTTAACATCGCCTCATCCATCGCAAAACCTTTGATTTTTTTGTCAAAAGCGGGCAATGCTTCTCGAATCGCTTCAATCGCAAAATCTGGTAGCACTTCACTGAGATCTGTTAGTTTTACGCCCGGTGCATAGGAAGGTTTCACTTTACCCAGTTCTTCAGACGATCGCCCTGACAGAAAATCCCCTACTAATTGACCCGGTGCACTATAATCTCCACCGCCTAATTCAAAAGCTTTTGATTCAATTTTTCGCTGAAGTTCGATGCCTGCAAGGGGATGCTCAGGATAATCTTCCTCGGGCGTAATGCCCACCACAATTCCAGCATTGGCATTGCGTTCATTGCGAGAATATTGACTCATGCCATTGGTCACAACCATTCCCGGTTCTGATGCAGCACCAATCACTAAACCGCCGGGACACATACAAAAGCTGTAAACAGATCGCCCATTTTTGCAATGATGAACTAGTTTATAATCTGCCGCACCAAGGGTTTTATTACCCGCAAATTCGCCATAACGACATTCATCGATGAGAGGTTGGGGATGCTCGATGCGAAAACCGATAGAAAAAGGTTTGGGTTCGATATAAACGCCCTGATCAAATAGCATTTCGAAGGTGTCCCGTGCGCTATGTCCCATCGCCATCACGACATGGGTACTGGGAATAAAGTCACCGTTTTCGAGGGTTACGCCTTTTACTTTGCGGTCTTCGATTTCGACAGTTTTGACTTTGCTCTGAAACCGAATTTCACCACCGAGGGATTCGATAGTTGCACGAATTTTTTTGACCACACCGACTAATTTAAATGTGCCAATGTGAGGTTTAGCAATGTAGAGAATTTCGGGATTTGACCCTGCCTCCACAAATTCTTCTAATACTTTGCGTTTGTAATGTTGGCGATCGCGCACCTGACTGTAGAGTTTGCCATCGGAAAATGTCCCTGCTCCACCTTCCCCAAATTGCGCATTGGATTCTGGATTGAACTTGCCACGTTTTTTCCAGAAGGCAAAGGTATCTTTTGTGCGTTCGTCTACCTGTTTACCCCGCTCTAAGATAATCGGTCGAAAGCCCATCCGCGCCAACATCAGTCCCGCAAACATGCCGCATGGCCCCATACCAATCACAATGGGTCGCTCTTCACAACCTTCCGGCGCATGACCCACCATTTTGTAAGCCATATCGGGAGTTTCAATGACATGGGGGTCACGGCGAAAACGCTTTAAGAGCGATTTATCTTTGTAGGTTTTAATATCAACGACGTAAACCAGAAAAATATTGCGCTTTTTACGAGCATCAAAACTCCGTTTAAAAATCGTGTATTCCAGTAGCTCGTGGGGTTTTAGCTCCAGCTTCTTGCAAATAGCCTCGGCGATCGCCTCCTCAGAATGATCAAGGGGAAGCTTAATTTCGTTAAGTCGAATCATGATCGCAAGTATCGCATTTCAATGGGCCTCTCAAATTATAAAGATTCCCCATCACAATCTTTATAGGAAATTTACTAGACACGACCCTAAACAGCTTTAGTATAAAGCTCCGCTCTCACGTCCCTAACCCTTACCCAAAAAGATATTGAGACTGCCCCAAAACATTAAGATTTCGCGCTCAGGATGCTGTAACTACATGATTAAGCAAGAAAATATTAGATACAAAGAATGCATTGTAGTGCCTGCTAAAAGACCGCTAGATCCTCTGTATTAACTGACCCGAGGGCGTCACCACTATGACAATTCAAGATTCGAAGCAGCCACTGGTACTCTTCCTCCTCACAGGACTAGTGCTTGGGCTGCCACAACAAGTTCTTAGCCAATCCATCACCTCGGCTCCTGATGGCACAGGGACAGTCATTAACCATAACGGTGATACCTATCAGATTAATGGCGGGACAAGAGCTGGCCTCAACCTTTTCCATAGCTTCCAAGACTTTGGTCTCGAACCCAGCGAGGTTGCTAACTTTTTAAGTGATGATTCCATCGATAATATTCTCGGTCGGGTTACTGGCGGCGATCCGAGTATTGTCCAAGGTCTGCTGCAAGTATCCGGTGGCAACTCCAATCTATTTTTGACGAATCCTGCGGGATGGATTTTTACCGATGACGCAGGTGTAGATGTCTCAGGCAGTTTTGGTGTAACCACAGCCAACAGAATTGGTTTCAGTAATGGCTTTTTCAATAGCGCTGGTGATAATGATTACGCTGCTTTGAGTGGAAACCCAACCAGTCTGATTTTTGATAGCACTCAACCCGGCGCTATTTTTAACGGGGCTAATTTAGAGATCGACAATGGTAGTCTTTGGATGGTCGGTGGCTCTGTCATCAGTACCGGAAGTCTTACTGCTCCCAATGGCACCATTACCCTTGCTGCCGTGCCAGGGGAAAGTCAGGTTCAACTCAGCCATGACAGTATGGTTTTAAGCCTACTCCTTGATGCCGTTCCCTCTGATACGCTGCCAACAGATGCAGCTAATGGTATCCGTCCGGTGGATTTGCCAAGTTATCTCAATAGCACTGATAGTTTGGGTAATGCGTCAGAGCTTGAAGTAGATGCGGATGGTAATTTGTGGCTCGTTGGCTCCCAAATGCGTATCGAAGAGGGTGATGTCATTATTGACGATCGCCTCACCGCTCAAACTATCAATCTCCTCGCCGCAGAACAAGTCTTATCTACTGAACCAAACTTAGTCACAGGCGATGTCACCGTAGTTCGTTACTCCGGAGCTTCTGACCCCTTAACCTTTACAGCAATCGATACCACCGTTGAAGATTATCAGACATTTCTTTTTGGGGGCGATCGCGGAACAATTTCCTTCACCGTCAACCCCGATGAAAATGGCATCACAAAAATTGGCGATCGCCTGTCCAACCTAGAAGGAACAGGAACCCAAGCAGATGCCATACAAATCATTTCAGAAGGAGATGTTGGTAATTTTTGGTTAGGTAATACCTTTATTTCCGAAGACACAATCGAACAATATGAAGCGGAATTCGCAGGTTGGCAACCACATCTCACAACTACAGCTGATCTCCTGATTTATGCTTGTCTGACAGCCTTTGGTGAAGTAGGCGATCGCCTACTTCAGTACCTTGCAGATACCACAGGAACAGATGTTGCAGCCTCAACAGATTTAACAGGAAGCACAGCCCTAGGCGGAGATTGGATTTTAGAAAAAAGTGTCGGGGCGATCGGCACATCACCGCAATTTACAACAGGTACTTTAGCCAACTATCTCGGCAAATTAGCCATCTTTACAGTCACAGATGGTGCAGATACGGGAGCTGGTTCCCTGAGACAGGCGATTAGTGATGCCAATGGAGCTGCTGGAGCCGATGAAATTCGTTTTAGCAATGTGCCATTAGTCGATCTAACCTCTGGAGAATTGACCATTACCGATGAATTAACCCTGACAGGAGGAAACAGTAATGTCACAGTTCAGCGTAATGCAGGAGCTGGTGACTTCCGTATTTTTAATGTAACGGGTGGTGTAACGACAACCTTTGACAACCTAACGATTACCAATGGAGAAACAACAGGGAATGGTGGTGGCATCAATTCCAATGGCGAAGTCAACCTGACCAATACGACTGTTTCTGGAAATACCAGTAGCGACAGAGGAGGAGGGCTTTATAACACCACTCACGCAGTCAATATTATCGATAGCACTATTTCTGGCAATACCAGTTCTGATAATGGCGGAGGAATCTATAATCGCTCAGGCAATATTACAGTGACTGACAGTGTCATATCCGGTAACTCCAGTAACCGATATGGTGGTGGCATTCATACGAGGGGCCAAATTGGCGTTACGAATAGCACTATTTCTGGTAATTTTAGTCGCCGCAATGGAGGAGGACTATATAGCCGCTCAGGCAACATCACAGTAACCGACAGCACCGTATCAGATAATCAAAGTAACAGGCATGGTGGTGGTGTTTGGGCTAGAAATAGAAATATCACCATAACGAATAGCACTATATCGGGGAATTCTAGTCGACTGTCAGCGGCAGGGACTTATTCCAGTACTTTAATCGTTACAGATAGTCTCGTTTCTGGAAATACCAGTGGTGATCTCGGAGGAGGACTCTACACCACGGGAAGTGCAACCATTACGAACAGCACCATATCAGGCAACTCTAGTTCAAATAAAGGCGGCGGCATTTACTTTAGAAAGAACCTAGATATCACCAACAGTACCCTATCCGGCAATTCCAGCAATCGAGGTGGTGGTATTTATTCTAGAGGCGGCGGAACAGTCAATATCACGAATAGTACGATATCTGGAAACTCCAGTACTAACCGAGGTGGTGGTATTTTTGCCCGAGGTAGCGGTGGTGGAACAATCAACATTCGTAATAGCACGATCGCCCACAACACAGCTGACAACAATGGAGGCGGCATCTTCAGAAATGGAGGTGGATTTGATATTACTAATACGATCATTGCAAATAACACTGCGGCTAATAGCGGCAATGATTTATCTGGAACTTTTACGAGTATCCAAGACAGCTTAATTGGCGATCCTATCGGTGCAACGATCACAACGGATCTCAATAACCTGAAAAATGTTGATCCACAACTACTTCCTTTAGGTGACTATGGTGGCGACACACAAACCCATGCTTTCTATCTTGGCAGTCCAGTTCATAATGCAGGAAATGATGCCTTAGCTGCGGCTTTAGTCACAGACCAACGGGGAGCAAATCGTTTCAATGGCACTGTTGATATCGGAGCATTTGAATCCCAAGGCTATAGTCTGACCACTGTGACAGGACATGGCCAAGTCGCCCTAGTCAATAAGACTTTTGACACTGCCTTATCCGCCCAAATCACAGAAAACTTCGTCCATACTGCAATTCCAGTTGAGAATGTACCTATCATTTTTAATGCAAATCATGGGAATACTGGAGCATCAGGCAGTCCGGGCGGTAGTGTTTTGACAGATGCGGATGGTCTTGCGACAGCGGCTAATATGTTCACAGCTAATGCGATCGCAGGTGATTTTACAGTTACAGCCAGTAGCCCTAATTTAAGTTCTGCAATATTCAACTTAACCAATCTCCCTATACCTGAGTCTCCAAATTCCCCTGAATCTCCGAGTGAACCAAACGTACCTGATGTGCAAAATATTTGGCCTGATCCTGTCGAAAGAACAGAAGAGATCACTGATAATTTCATCGGAGCTGACTGCCAAACTATCCCTGCCGTCGAGGTTACAGATGAAGCAGAAAAACTCGATGAACAACTCGATGAAGAAATCAAAAAAGATCAGGATGATGCTTTGGGTAAACTTGAGCAAGATTGTAGCTTGAGCCTACGCTAGTGTGATTTTTTCTGTTGCTAGTAATGCATCATTTCTCTACAAGAAGCGTAAGTTTTTTATGGCTATTAATCAGATTGCCCTCACGACTTTGATTCTCTGGAGTGTCTTTACTCCCTTTGTGGCGATCGCCTCCTCAGAATGCTCAAGGGAAAGCCTCACTCTTCCGTCACTAACCCTTGCCTCAGAGGATACCGGGATAGCTCCAAAACCTTAAGATTCCGTGATCAAGATGCTGAAACTACATGATCAAACCGAAAATAGTAGATGTAGAAAATGCATCAGAAAATAATTAGTTTCTGTAGCCGTCGGGTTCCAAGAGTCTGTAGCTGACCGTTTTTACGCTCTTAAAACTCAACGTGTCTGAAAAGACATGACCAAAAGTGACTTTTTGGGTATTTTTTCTACCAAAATTTCGGGAGATAGTGAATTTGCCGCATTAACTGACCTGAGGCAGTCACCGCCATGACGATTCAAGATTCGAAGCAGCCACTTTTACTACTCTTCATCACAGGGTTAGTGCTCGGGCTGCCGCAACAGGTTCTTAGCCAATCCATCACCTCGGCTCCTGATGGCACAGGAACAATTATTAATTACAACGGTGATACCTATCAGATTGATGGCGGAACAAGAGCTGGCCTCAATCTTTTTCATAGCTTCCAAGACTTTGGTCTCGAACCCAGCGAGGTTGCTAACTTTTTAAGTGATGATTCCATCGATAATATTCTCGGTCGGGTTACTGGCGGCGATCCGAGTATTGTCCAAGGTCTGCTGCAAGTATCCGGTGGCAACTCCAATCTATTTTTGACGAATCCTGCGGGATGGATTTTTACCGATGACGCAGGTGTAGATGTCTCAGGCAGTTTTGGTGTAACCACAGCCAACAGAATTGGTTTCAGTAATGGCTTTTTCAATAGCGCTGGTGATAATGATTACGCTGCTTTGAGTGGAAACCCAACCAGTCTGATTTTTGATAGCACTCAACCCGGCGCTATTTTTAACGGGGCTAATTTAGAGATCGACAATGGTAGTCTTTGGATGGTCGGTGGCTCTGTCATCAGTACCGGAAGTCTTACTGCTCCCAATGGCACCATTACCCTTGCTGCCGTGCCAGGGGAAAGTCAGGTTCAACTCAGCCATGACAGTATGGTTTTAAGCCTACTCCTTGATGCCGTTCCCTCTGATACGCTGCCAACAGATGCAGCTAATGGTATCCGTCCGGTGGATTTGCCAAGTTATCTCAATAGCACTGATAGTTTGGGTAATGCGTCAGAGCTTGAAGTAGATGCGGATGGTAATTTGTGGCTCGTTGGCTCCCAAATGCGTATCGAAGAGGGTGATGTCATTATTGGCGATCGCCTCACCGCAGAAGCTGTCAATTTATTAGCCGCAGAACAAGTTCTACCCACTGAATCTGGCTTAGTGACGGGGGACATTACCGTGGTGCGCTATCCCAAGGTGGGAAATGACTTAACCTACAACTTTATTGATAGCCTCATCGAAGATCCCGAAAGTTTCTTGTATGGCGGTGAACAGGGCAGTATTTCCACCATCGTCACCACCGACCAAAATGGTATCGAAGTCATCACAGAAAAATTAGGGGCAATCGCCACAGATAACGGTGAACTAGACGGCTTACGCATCGTCGGCGAAGGTAATGAAGCAGACTTCTGGCTCGGTAATGCTTGGGTCTCAGAAGAAACAATCGATAACTATTCATCCCAGCTTGCGAGTTGGTCTGGCGCTTTAGCAGAAGGAGCAGATTTATTACTCTACAGTTGTCTAACAGCATCGGATTTACGCGGTGAAAATTTTGTTAATACCTTTGCCGACCTAACAGGCATGGATGTTGCTGCATCGACTAATCTGACTGGTAGCGCAGCCCTTGGTGGTGACTGGAATTTAGAATACCAAACAGGTTCAATCGAAACAGGGATTGGCTTTGAAACATCAGTCATAGAGAACTTTACTGACACATTAGTTGTCTTTACAGCCACAGATGCCACCAGTTTGATTGCAGCAATTAATACAGCCAATGGCAATGCAGTTACAGACACAATTAACCTGGCAAACGATATTACCCTAACCGCCATTGATAATGCGACTAATGGTGACAATGGCTTACCCTCAGTTACGGCAACAGAGAGGTTAACGATTAACGGCATGGGGAACACGATCTCACGGGATGCGGGTGCGCCTGGCTTCCGGCTGTTGCATGTTTCCCTAGGGGGCGATTTGGAGGTAAACGAGACCACCCTGTCGGGCGGACTAGCCAACTCTGGCGGCTTCTTTGGACCGGGGAACAATGGTGGGGCCGTCTTCAACCTGGGAACCTTGAGCGTGAATGATAGCATCGTTTCTGGTAACGAGGCCGACGCCGATGGTGGGGGGATTTACAGCTTTGGTAGTATTACCGGTGGTGCGCTTGCCACCATCACTAGTAGCACGATTTCTGGCAATACGGCAGGAAGCACTGGCGGCGGCATTTCTAACTCTGCCTTTACTGGTGGTCCTACCAACACTCCGAATGCTGCAGTAATGACGATTGAGAACAGCACTATTATTAACAATTCGGCAAATACCGGGGGCGGTATTTCTAACTTTGGTCAAAATGCGGACAATAGTGCGGTGATGAGGGTGAACAACAGCACCATTTCCGGTAATACAGCTAGTTTCGCGGGTGGTGGCCTTTACAATCGGGGACAATCTTCTAGTCAGGGAGCAACTCTCATCATCACCAATAGCACGGTTGTCCAAAATGAAACCACACTTATCGGTGGCCAATCGGGTGGCGTTCACAATACTGGCGTGTTTGGGGGGCCTAATACAGGGCGATTGATTGTAGGCAACAGCGTCATCGCTCAAAATACCGCGACCCAAACCCCAGATGTAGGACACGACGTACCTTTTGTTAGCTCCCCAGTTGTCGATGAAGGTCATAACTTCATTGGTATAGATGAGCAAGGATTATTTACTGTCAGTACCCTCATCGGCAGCATCACTACTCCCTTGGATCCAGACCTGCTCCCTCTTGGTGATTATGGTGGTCTGACCCAAACCTTTGCTTTTGGCTCTAATAGTCCCCTCCTAAATGCAGGTAGTGATGCTTTGGCAACTGCTGCAGGCCTGACTAAAGATCAGCGAGGAGCAAATCGTTTTAATGGCACAGTGGATATTGGTGCGTTCGAATCCCAAGGCTATAGCTTAATACCAACGACTGGTGATGCTCAAAGTACTGATGTAGAAACAGCTTTCGGCACAGCATTAGCGGTTCAACTGGTAGAGAACTTCGTTAATACGCCATTACCTATTGCAGATATTGACGTGACCTTTACTGCCAATACAGGGGCAAGTGGTGCGAGTGGCACTCCAACGATTAGTAATGTCGTTACAGACAACACAGGTTTAGCGACATCAACTAGTGTTATCACGGCCAATGCAGAAGCTGGGGACTTCACAGTAACGGCCAGTAGCTCCGATATAGAAGATGGCTTCTTTACATTGACAAATATCGCTCTCCCACCAGAGCCTGAACCTGAACCAGAGCCGGAACCAGAACCCATAATTTCTGAGACCCAAAGAGAAGCTATCCAAAATTTGTTTGATTCAAATGAGTCGACAACAACCGGATTGGCAGAACAGTCCCTTGAGGAAAGTGCCTCCCAAGTTATCCCAACCACCCAGCTCTTGGATACCGCGAGCGGAGCGGAAGCAGGAAGTGATGAAACAACAGATAACGAGGAAGAGTGTTCTGTAGATGGCTCAGGAGAAGGTTGTTAATCGCTATGTGATTTTTCTTCTATGACTTACTTCTCAACTATTTACCGACAAGACTCATCTATCTCTTATGCAACTTAAGACTATTGCCTTCACAGCTGCTATTTTGTACGGCTCCTTTACTCCCTTTGTGGCGATCGCCCAAACTGAACCCAATCCAAACCAAGATCGTTTTTTACAATCTCCTGAAAATGAAGTGCCGGAGTTGCTGGAGGAGGAAGACGCTCCTTCATTAATTCCAGATGATAGTGCTACGGAAAATAACAATCTTTCAGAAAATCAGACTCCCATTACTGTGTCTGAAATTAAGGTGGTAGGAAGTACCGTTTTTACTGATGCAGATTTCGCCGTCATTACAGATCCAATCCTTGGCGACAGCACCATTGGTGCTCTAAATCAGGCTGTAGAGCAAATCACTCAGCTCTACATCGGCAATGGCTATTTAACTTCTAATGCTATTTTGCCAACTCAACAACTTAATGACGGTGTGGTGACCATCGAAGTTATTGAGGGAACTTTAGAGAGCATCACGGTCAATGGACTCAATAATCTTAATGAATCCTATGTGACTTCTCGGGTAGGTCTTGGGGTTGATACGCCTCTCAATATCAATGATCTAGAAGAACAACTCCGTCTCCTACAGATTGATCAAAACCTTACAGATCTCGATGTAAACCTACAAAGCGGTAGTGGCATTGGCGAGAGTACATTACAGCTGGATGTGGAGGAACGAAAGTCTTTCTTTGGGAATGTTTTTGTTGATAACTATTCCCCTGTCAGTATTGGTGATGTGCGGGGTGGTATTAATCTCGGCTATCGCAACTTAATTGGAGTGGGGGATGTCTTGAACGTGGGCTATACCCAAACCTTTGAGGATGGCTTAGATTTGTGGGAGTTTGGTTATCGGATTCCGCTGAATGCGATGGATGGCACATTGGCTTTCAGTGCATCGATTGATCGCAACGAAATTGTGGCAGAACCCTTTAATTCATTAAATATCCGTGGGGAATCAGAAACCTATCGTCTGAGTTTTCGGCAACCGTTGAAACGTACTATACGAGAAGAGTTTGCCCTATCGTTAGGGTTTAACTACCGGGATGGTCAAACTTTTGTTTTTGATAATGTGGGCCAAGCTTTTAGTGCTGGTGCAGATGCTGACGGTAGTACAAGGACTTCTGTATTTCGCTTTGGTCAGGACTACACAAGGCGGGATACGAAAGGCACCTGGAGTTTGCGATCGCAGTTTAGTTTGGGTACAGGACTATTTAATGCCACCAGTAACAGTGACCCGATTCCAGATGGGCAATTTTTGTCATGGTTAGGCCAAGTGGTGCGGGTACATCGTCTAAATGATAGGCATACTTTGATTGTGCGCGGCGATTTACAGTTGTCGGGTGATAATTTGCTGTCGTCCGAGGGCTTTAGTTTAGGGGGGGCTCAAACTCTCCGAGGCTATCGACAGGGAGCTCGCAATGCCGATAATGGTTGGCGCTTTTCCATCGAGGATCGTATTACTTTGGCGCAAAATGAAGATACAGGCCAATTAATACAGATTGCCCCTTTCTTTGACTATGGTGTTGTCTGGAATAACGCGGATAATACGAGCCAGATTGCCAATGAACATACCCTTGCGGGTTTGGGGACGGCATTCATTATTAAGCCAGTGCAGGATCTCACCCTACGTCTAGATTTTGCAATTCCTTTAGTGGATACGGGCGATCGCCAAAACAACATCCAAGATGACGGCATGTACTTTAGCCTTGATTATGCTTTCTAGTTTTGGCGTTGCAGAATAGAGGTATGAATGGAGGTTGTTGACTCAATGGAATGTCCAGAATGCCAATCTACTCATATCCGTAAGAATGGAAAGAAAAAAGGCAAACAGAATCACATCTGTGTAGATTGCGGTCGTCAGTTTATCGACCACTATAGTCAGCTCGGCTACTCAAATGCCTTCAAACGTGAATGCCTCAAAATGTATGTCAACGGTATGGGCTTTCGAGCCATTGAACGGGTGAAAGGAGTGCACCACACTACCGTCATCACTTGGGTCAAACAAGTCGGTGCATTGCTGCCTGATGCTTATGAACCGGAAGAGATGCCTCAGGTCGGGGAACTCGATGAACTTCAAACATTCGTCGGTGCTAAAAAAACAAGGTCTGGCTCTGGACAGCAGTAGACCACTTTCAACCAGGTATTCTTGCTTGGACTATTGGTGACAGAAGTGCAGAGACATTCAAGCCACTATGGGCAATCGTTAGTCTCTGGAGATGCTTCTTTTACGTCACAGATGGCTGGAAAGTTTATCCCATCTTTGTACCCGATGGGGACCAGATTGTCAGTAAGACCTATATGACTCGAGTCGAAGGAGAGAACACTCGATTGCGGCATTATCTCGCTCGACTCCATCGAAAGACCTTATGTTATTCAAAGTCTGTGGAAATGTTAGAGCATTCGATTCGATTGCTGATTCACTATCTCAAGTTCTGGGATGTTCCTATCCCTCGACCCTCATAGATTCATACCTCAATTCACCAACGCCCTAGTTTTTAGTTTGGGTCTGTCAGTTTAGAGGCCATTGCCAATCAAAATAAACGGTGACCAATAGTAGGGATGAGATGCATTAGGAATAGAATCATCGACCGAAAGATTACCTTTGATCATTCCGATTTGAGCTTGACGAAGTGCTTCTGATTTACTCGCGCCATTGCGCAAACGACCATAAAAATCATTCATCAGAGCTTGAGTGCCGCCATCAGATACTGACCACAATGAGGCGATCGCCGCCTTTGCTCCAGCATCTTGCATCAAGTACCCAAAGCCCAAAATTTCCTCACCATTACCAAGTTCTCCACCCACCGCCGTTTGGCAGGCACTCAGCACAATCAATTCGACATTGGTCAAAAACCATGAATCCTGAACTTCTTGGAGGGTAATGCGCTGTCCATCACCCATAAGAATAAACGAATCTTTTGGCTCACCAGGCACGAATGCCGCATGGGTCGCAAAATGCACGATATTGAAATTGTCCATCAGCGGAACCGTCTCAGTCTTACTGAAATTGTTGTCGAATAATGTCGTTGTGTCAGGAATCGCACTCGCGATATTATTCACCTCAACTCCCGCAAACGGTAGACCAGCAAAGGAAAAATCCCGTTGCCCTGCCTGAAAATCGAATTCTCCTTGGGTAAAAGCACCAGCCAAAATATTGAGAACATTCGGCGGCTGACTCGTGAAGTCCGTTAAACTCGCCGCAGTAATATTATTTACCCGAAATTTTTCGACTAACCAGCGATCGCCATCATTGAGCGCCACCAATGGCACATAACGCAACTGATCATCCGGCGCATAAATAATCGTTGTGGCTCCAGCTGCTTGCAAATCTGCTTCGATAGGTGCAATCAGCCAATTATACAGTTGACGAGCTGGCTCAACCACTGTGTTGAAGCGCACAGTCGTTAACCCTTTACGCATTTCTGCAATAGTTGCATTAAGCTCATCCCTCGACACATTCACCGTATGACGGATTGGTGGCGCATAGGGACTCGCTAAAATCAGTTCCAAGCGATCTTCCAATACCAATGGATAGAGAATCACTGAACGATCTTCCAAACCCCGCAAATTATCTGCCACTCGCCGCAAGGTATTCAGACTCAAGTTCTGTTCACGGGCAGTTTCGCTCACCTTTTGTAAGGCAGCCTTTACCTCTGGGCTTCGAGTAAATTCACTAAACTCCCGCGTCAAGTCCTGTTGCAATGCCGTGATTTGTGCAATGCGTTGTTGCTGCGCTGGCGTCAGTTCAACTTTAGGGGTACGGCGTAATACCAATAATTCCTTACCGAGGGCGATCGCCTGATCCCTCAGAGGACGGTAAGCAGCCAATACTTTTTCTTCCGAGGGCAAAGTGGTCACAGCCTCAACAGTCATTTCATTCGCTTCGACATTCCCGAGATATTCATCCAGTTCCTGCACCTTTAGCAAATCCACTGCTTGTTGCGCCTCAGCAGGGCGATTATCTTCCAACAATAAATCGCTTAACCGTCGATACACAGGCGAAAACAACTGAGATTTTGAAAAAGTTGAATCTCCCAGAATTGCTGTCAATTCTTCTCGGCGTGCCTCAAAAACCTGCACCGCTTGCTTATAAAACAAAATAGCTAGCTCACGGTTACCCAAAACATTTTGAGTCGCACCCATCTCTGCCAAAGCTTCCGCCTCTAAACCTCTCAAACCCATTTGGTTATAGAGAACCGCAGCTTGCTGAAGAAAATCAAAAGACTCCGCATAATTGCCACGACGTTGGTGACTAATACTTAAATTCCGTAAAATTGACCCTTGCTCAGTCAGGTCACTCACTTGTTGCGCCAACCCAAGTGCCTCATTATAAAAATCTACGGCAGCCTGATGATTCCCTTCCTGCAACTCCAGTGAACCCAACCGATTCAAAATTTGCCCGCGCTGCCGTATCAAATTCGGAGCATTACCCGCTGCCTCTAAGGCTTCTTGATAAGATTGTTTCGCTAGGCTGTTTTGACGCTGCCGCTTTTGCAAATCACCGATAGCTAGTAGGGAAGCAGTCGATGCTGTCTTATTTTGGGTCGTGCGGGCCAACTGAAGAGCTGAACGATAATTTTTGATGGCCTCTGGAAACTGCCGTTGCTGACGGGCAAGATCCGCCATACTTTGCCGCACCAGAATTTCACCTTCTGGATGGTCCAGTGTCTGGAATGAGCTAAGAGCCTGCTCATAAAAACTTTTCGCTTTGGTTGTATTGACTAGAGCTTGCTCAACTTTGCCGAGATGAAGATTGCTATAGGCGATATTGAGCTGTTTTGCTGACTCGCTATTTGATGAAGATTCAAGCTGGGCGATCGCCTGTTGATAGCTCGTTCGAGCATCACTCGTACCACCACTAGCAAACTGAATTTCACCCACCAAATTTAAGCTCTCAGCAATCTGGAGGCGATCGCCACTTTTCTGTGCAAACTCTAGAGATTGCTGAGCATAAGCTAAAGCTGGGTGCAATTCGCCAATTACTGGAATGATGTCGTTAAAAATATCTTGTGCCGTATCTCGGACAAGAATCGCCGCTTCCGAATAAGTTTGTTCTGCTAAAGCGACTTGACCTTGCTGAGTATAAGACTGAGCTTGGTTTTCGAGAGATTGAACTTGCTGCTGGAATGACCCTTCTGATGCGGCCTGTGCCAGTACAGAAGAAGCTGTATTCACTACCGGTAAATCAGTAATGCCCAACGATAGAGTTAGAGAGAAAGAGGCGATCGCCCACCGTATCCACAACTTTGACTTTGTCATCAACCCTACTCCAGTCCATCAGACAACTACGGCTTCTACTTACCTTAGTTGTAATTACGGACAATATTGTTCCGCTGACATCCCACAAAAATCTTTAAATCCTACTGTTACCCAACACGACTTTCACACATAAGTATCACTGAATATACAGATATTAAGCTTTTCGGCCAAATCTGGAACCTATACACACTAAAAAAGATGCCGCTACTTCAGTAGCGGCATCTTTGAATTTCAGAAGTGTAGAAACTTCATACCGAAGACTCTAAACACTCAGATAATTACTGACCAACGTTCTGTGCATTTTGAGCAACAACTGTATCACCAGCTGCACCACCTCCACCGCGACAAATGACTTCATCGGTAGCTGCAAGACCTGAAAGCTCAGCAATAGCTGTAGGAGCAAGAACACCAGCACTACTAGGAGCAATTGTATTACCACTAGCAGTGGAAATAGCAGTCCCAGGAGTTCCGTTCAAATCTTCTTCTTCACATAAAACTGCAAGAGTAGTAGATTCATTAGTAGAATCACCAGGAACTAGAAGTGCAACTCCCATATAGTCACGAACGGCTTCCTGATTCTCAGATACTGCAAACGCCATACTGAAACTTGCATAACCATCGAAACCGTTTCGGTCATCAGTACAACCAAAGTTTGCGGTTGCACATGCAGTAGCAGGAGCATCTTCCTGAACACCAAGACCGCCACCAGCAGTTCTACCAACACCTACTGTATCTAAAGCACGGTTAGCTTCCATATCTGCTTGAGTTGCAGCATTACCGTAGGAATAGTTCTCAGTGGCAAGCTGCAAACCAAGACCAAGGCCGAAAATATTTGTAGAGAAAAGTTGCTTCTCTAGGTAGTAAGCTTGCTGACCACGGTTGATTGCACCGAGAGCTTGCTTTGCTTCAGATTGACGTGCTTTGTTCGCTTGGTTCAAGAACGCAGGAAGAGCGATCGCCGAAAGAATACCGATAATAATGATTACAACGAGAAGTTCGATGAGGGTGAAACCTTTTTCAGCTTTCTTGCTATTTAGTTGCTGAAGAAGTTGGTAGTAAAAGTTTTTCATTGGGGGCTCCATTCAGGGTGATTTAGACTTTTCTATCTGTGTTAGACCTAAGTTACCCACGCTCACAAAATACATATCACTTTCCCAAAAAAAAAATTTTCTCCTTTAAAATTCAGCATGTCAGCGTTTATTGATAGCCCCAAAAGTCCTGCTTTATCAAGGTTTTTCCGCGACAACCACACGCTATAATCTGCCTTGATTCATCTTAAATATTGAGTAGTAGTGAAAATTATGGGTCGCGCAGATAAAGTTGTCTTGGCTTATTCCGGTGGTGTTGATACATCCGTTTGTATTCCTTACATGATGGAGGAATGGGGTGTAAAAGAAATTATTACCCTCGCGGCAGATTTGGGTCAGGGTGAAGAGCTTGGCCCAGTAAAACAAAAGGCTTTGGACTCTGGTGCAGTTGTTTCTCTGGTCGAGGATGGCCGAGAGGAATTTATTACGGACTATGCTTTTCCTGCGATTAAGGCTAATGCTCTTTATGAAAATCGTTATCCTCTAGCAACGGCTTTGGCACGTCCTTTAATTGCCAAAATGCTGGTCAGGGCTGCGGAGAAATATGGTGCGGATGCTGTTGCTCACGGCTGTACGGCAAAGGGAAATGACCAAGTTCGTTTTGATTTGGGAATCTTGGCGCAAAATCCTGAGATTACAGTTTTGGCTCCAGCGCGGGAATGGGGTATGAGCCGAGAGGAAACGATCGCCTATGGTGAACGATTTGGGATTCCTTCTCCGGTGAAAAAGTCTTCTCCTTATAGTATTGATAAAAATTTGCTCGGCCGCAGTATCGAAGCAGGTCCTCTTGAAGACCCTATGTGTGAGCCTCCAGAAGAAATTTTCGAGATGGTCAAGGCGATCGCCGACACACCGGATGAGCCTGAATATCTTGAGATTGGATTTGAAAAAGGCATTCCTGTAACAGTTAATGGTGATGGTCTTGCTCCCATCGCGTTGATTGAAAAGATTAATGAGATTGTCGGTGGCCATGGTGTTGGTCGTGTGGACATGATCGAAAACCGTGTCGTTGGCATTAAGTCCCGCGAAATTTACGAATCTCCAGCAATGGAAATGCTAATTAAGGCACACCGTGATTTGGAAAGTCTCACGCTTACTGCGGATGTCACTCAGTACAAGCGCGGCATGGAAGAAACTTACACCCACATGATCTATCGTGGTTTGTGGTTCTCTCCTCTCAAACAAGCTATCGATGCATTTATTGAGCAGACTCAAGAGCGTGTTTCTGGTGTAGTTCGCATCAAACTCTTTAAGGGCAATGCAACAATTGTGGGTCGCCGTTCTGAAAAATCTATCTACACTCCAGATCTGGCAACTTACGGTGCGGACGACAAGTTCGACCACAAGGCTGCGGAAGGATTCATCTACATTTGGGGTCTACCTACTCGCGTTTGGGCACAGACAAACAAATAATTTTCAATTAATTCCAGCACTTAATTACTGGATAAATGATGTTTGTGATTTTAGGCTCTGGCTTTTGGTATGAAAGTCAGAGCTTTTTTTAGGAGGCGATCGCCACACTCAATGAAAGTCACAATCAAGAAAAACAGCTTTTTGTCTTTAAAGCAGGCCAATTTTTTGAAAAACTGCCGCTAATGTTAGATGTGCCTTACCCAACCACAATGGGGGCGATCAGTAACACAGACTTATTTGTTCTCAACGAATACTAGTTTTCGAAAATTACGACAAATCTATCCATACCTAGCCGAAGATATCTCCCAAGAATTGGCGTTACGAAAAGAAGTGCCCGAAGGATATCGCAAAGAATCACAAGTACTAAGCATGACAACTGCAACAGAATCTAATCCAGTAATTTGGATACACAAAAAACTTCAAGAACTTTTTACAAAACCATTTATCTAGAACACTTCATTAGAATGATCTGTTGTTAATCAGAAAAAATGCTGTGATTTATCCATTTTTAGGCACTTAAACGACCTATTTTGTTCATCATCAGCACAAAAAAAAATTATCCGGAAACTATACAAAAACATCAATAATATTTTTAGCCGAATAATATAACCAAATAAGATACCAAAACTATCTAAGCGTTATTGCGCGGACGGTTTTTTAGAGTAGAATCATTAACATCATCAAGACCTCTAAAAACCGGAAAGCATCATCTCAGTATTGTATTGATCAGGGCAAATCACCAATACTTTATTCCAAAGTTTTGTGAGAGGGCATCTATGCTATCGCAATCCTCACCCGTTTCTTATTTTCATATTAAGCAAAAATTTATTGGGCAAATACTGATTGATGCGGGTTTAGTCGCACAACCGCAGTTAGATCTTGCTCTAGCTAATCAACACATGCCCATTTATAACCATTTAAGGTTGGGTGAAATTTTCACGTTGAGAGGCTGGGTTTCCCAAAAAACCTTAGATTTTTTTGTCTATCGTTGGCCAAAACTGATTGTAGAAGTCAGAAAAAATGGCAGAAAAATCAAACTCGGCCAATGTCTCTACGAAGCCGATCTAATTTCACGTGAGCAGGCTTTAATCGTCCTAAAAAGAAGAAAACAGACGAATGAAAATCTCTATGGCTTAATGCTTTCCTACGGATATTTAAGAGAAAAGACATTATATTACTTTATTGGAAATCTCTATCCTCAGACTCAAGCAAAACGTAAACTGCGCACTCTGAAAAAATTTCGAAAAAGCCACATCATTAAAGATGTAGCTATCAGATCAGATCAGAAAGAAACATTCTGTCTCAATTATTGAAAACATCAATAAGTGAGTAGTTATTCTAAGCAGCCATAAGCTTGAAATTTGTAGTTTCTAAATCTTCTTCATCGGAGCAACGCGAGGATCAATAATTTTCTTGCCAAGGTTTGGAAAAAGAATTGCAAGATTAGTTTTCTTACCATCGCCAAAAATATGGGTGACTTCCCCTTCTCCAAAAGTGTTGTGATTCACGCGATCGCCCACCTCCCATTTCTGCTGAGTGATTTGTACCCTTGCAGTTTGTCGCTCTCGCCGTTTTTGTGACCGTTGCTTTTGGCTAATGGACATCGTTTTCGGTTCCTGGCTGGGAGCTTCTTTTTGCAGTGATCGCACGTTAGAAACAACCAAATCCTTCGGGAGTTCTGCTAAAAACTGAGACGCAACAGCAGGTTCGCGGTAACCCCACATAAATCGTTCGCGAACATAGCTTAAGAAGAGTTGTTCTTGGGCGCGGGTTATGCCGACATAACAAAGACGACGTTCTTCTTCCAAAGCAACAGGGTCATTAAGCGATCTTTGATGAGGAAGTAATTTTTGCTCCAAACCTACAAGAAACACTACAGGAAACTCTAAACCTTTAGCTGCATGAAGACTCATCAAAGAAACTTTCTGCGTATTTTCATCGTTATTATCGGAGTCAGTATTAAGAGATGCATCAGCTAAAAACACTTCCAATGAATCATTTTCATTTTCTTCTGCTATCGAAATAGCTTTGTTGTAAAGCTGCCCAATATTTTCTATTCTGCTATCTGCTTCATCTGTTCCTTTTTGTTGTAGAGCATTAATATAACCAGAATCTTTCATGAGACTATCTAGAATTTGAGCTGCGCTAAGTTCAGTTTTATGCTCTTGCATCTCTTTGATCAAAGTAGCAAATTGATTAATCTTTTTTGCTGCACGACCTGCAATCGTAGCAACAGATGTCTCATCACTAATGATTTCCCACAAAGAACAACCTAATTCTTGCGCAACTGAGCTTAGTCTATCCACTGTTGTCTTTCCAATTCCGCGCTTAGGAGTATTAATCACTCTCGTTAAACTCACTGAATCAAAAGAGTTTTCAACAATTTTCAAATAAGCCAATGCATCTTTTATTTCCTGACGATCATAAAATTTAAATCCTCCAACAACTTGATAGGGAATATTTCGACTATTCAATAACTCTTCAAGAGGACGGGATTGGGCATTTGTACGATAGAGAATCGCAAAATCACCCCAATCTAATTCAGGATTATTACGACGCAATCCCATCATCTGCGCTAAAACAAATCGAGCTTCATCATTTTCGTTATCAGCTTTGTGGCAATAGATTTCTTCCCCAGCACCTCTCGTTGCCCGTAGGACTTTATCAATCCGCTGACTGTTTTGCTCAATGAGCGCATTAGCCGCCTTGAGAATATTTTCCCGCGAACGATAATTTTCCTCTAGCTTCACCATCGTGCGCGTATCTTCATCGGGCAAACCATCCCCGAAATTCTCTTGGAATTCCAGCAAAATAGTGTAATCTGCCATACGGAATGAATAGATGGACTGGTCTGCATCTCCCACCGCAAACAGCGACCGATTTTTCCAAGTCCAAGCACTGCGGTCAGTTTCATTGTTGGTACTCAGCATACGAATCAAATCATACTGAATACGGTTTGTATCCTGATATTCATCAACAAGAATATGGTGAAATTGACTGTGCCAATAACCCAAAATCGATTCATTCTGCTGAAACAATCGCACAGGAATCAAAATTAGATCATCAAAATCTAGGGCATTATTTGCCGCTAAAGAATTTTGGTATGCCTCATAAACTTCCGCGACAATCTTTGCTTTATAACCACCTCCTTCCGACCGCATGTAGTCATTAGGTGATAGACCTAGATTTTTGGCATTACTAATCTGATAACGGATATTGCGGGGATTGAATTTTTTATCATCTAAATTGAGCTGTTGGGTAACAATTTTTTTGATGATTGTTTGTACATCACTGTCATCAAAAATTGTAAAATTCCGCTTCCAAGTTCTACCTTTTTCATCCTGGTATTTGTTAATGTCAAATCGCAAAATCCGACAGCACAAACTGTGGAATGTCCCAATCCATAGATGTTTGGTGACTTGCTTATACACCTGCGATCGCAGCTTCTTTTGTTCAAATTCAGGTAATGCACTAAAAGGCTTATTGTGGTGGAGCTCTGCCAACTGTTGCGCGTAGAGTAGTTCCACTCGCTCTTTCATCTCACGGGCAGCTTTATTTGTAAAAGTCACTGCCAAAATATTCTCCGGATCAACACGATGTTGTCGGATCAGATTTGCAATGCGAAAAGTTAATGCCCGAGTTTTACCAGAACCTGCACCCGCTACCACCAACAAAGGGCCACAAAAATGCTCCACAGCACGACGTTGGGAAGGGTTGAGTTGTGCGAGCAAATCAGACATGGGGCAGGGTTAGTTAGAAAAATTGATGACTACCCATTGTAAAACATCCATCATGGCTGTTTTTATTCTTTATCTAGCTCGGCGATCGCCCCACGATACATTTTCTGAATAGACTTAAGCGCACGTTGGAAAGGAGATTTGCCGTTTTTAACTTCTATTTCTAGAGATTGAATCTTGTGGAGAAGTTTTGCCTCTTCGGTATCGATAACGCTATCGCTATAGACAAGTTTACTGACCGCATCAACCATTTCTTGATATTCTGCTTCGGTTGCTTGATCGCCAACATATTCTTCAACGAGACGATAGCATTCATCTGGCTTGGTTTGCACAGCTTCAGAGAGCAGAGAACGAATTTCAGGGTCTTCTGCTAAAGAATTTTGCTCAGCCATCTTATGGAGATATTGGCGTTCTTCTTGCTGAATTTCACCATCGATCCATGCAGCGCTACAAAGAATTTTAAAAAGTTGCTTGTCTTTATCGAGGGTTTTCATAGTTGGTTTCGGGGGTGGTATTTACGGTTCAAGAAATCGGCAACCCCGGCGATCGCTTTAAGGTGCGAAAAATAAAACACCTCGAGCAGAAAAGTTTGTTGTCACATTCTTGACTATTTCTAGGCTAAACCTGGTTTCTTTCGAGTGGCAGCTTTCCGTTGGATATCTTAAAAAATAAACTGGGTCAATTTATCCCTTCAAAAATCTGTCTAATTTTCGCTTTTCTATTAGCAATATCTAACAAAATTCTGAGTACTGGATTTGTGTGAAATTTCACTTTTTTTACAGCCATCTCCCATTAGGGATGCTAAAATTTCGGGCAAATAGGCAACTATTTATCTGGTAATTTGTCTGAAACAAAGGTAGATAGTTGTATCTGACAGAAATAAAGCTATGAAAATTCGATTTCCTTTGTCTTTACTCTTGGCAAGTACTGCAATGTATTTTGGTCTGTGGGGACACTCGCAAGCCAATGCCACTCTCTTCGGCGCTAATCAGATTGATGAATCCGAGGCTGTGGCGATCGCCGTACCGATCAATGACGGGGAATCTTATAATCTCGTAATTTTGGAGCAGCTCAACCAACAGCGACAATGTTGGCGTGAACAGGGTGATAGTCCAACGGTTATTGATCCACTATTACTCAGTTTTGATTTCACAGGAATTTGCGGACGCAGTACAGATTCCAATGGCTATTCCCTGAGGCTTGGTGGGGAAGATATGGCTTGGAAATATGATTTACGCCTTGTATTTGAGCGTAACGAACTAAAACTAAAAGCATTTAATTCTAGCAATCCATGGCGATCGCCTATTGAAGTTGGCAGCACAAGAGGATTAGCCAAAGGCACTTTAAAAATTCATCTCAACGCAGGTTGGACCCTTGGGAAACGCACTTATCAAGGCAAGACATTAGGCCATATCTATATGGTGAATGAAAATTCTGCTAATCAGTTAGTCGCCAATGTTCCAAGCCATGCGTCAGTCTCTAGCCCAAAAACAACCCCAACAACCAACATTGGAACACAAACAAATCGGAATTTTAGTAATCGAGATACCGATAATACCGTTCAGATTTTTGTGCCACCTCCACAGCAAGCAACAGCGATAAACATTCCAGCTGCTCCAACAGTACAATCTACTAATTTCTCAACTGTCAGTACCAGCACCAATGGTTTAGCTCCTGTGCCTGTGCCAAATCGATCTATTCCCACCAATGATTCTGATTCATCTGGTTATGTCCGCTTAAATTCTGGCAATCTACAGCCACCACCACCACCCATTTCCCTTGCCCAATCTCTCGGACTGAAGTACAAAGTCATTGTTAATGCCACAACTAATTGGCAAAAGACTAACCTCAAGAAAATTGTTCCTGACGCGTTTAATACATGGGTAGGCGATCGCCGTCTGATGCAAGCAGGAGCTTTCGCTGATGAGATTGAAGCTCAAGAATTGCAGGAACGTCTACGGGAAGCTGGCTTTAGCTCAGAAATTGTGACCATTCGCTAGGCGATCAACAATCTCAGGAAAATCACGAAAAATCCTTGGCGAAAGCTTAATCGTTCTAATTCTTGGGTTGCCAACATCAAGGGCATAGTATTGCCCCAACCCAAGAATTCCTTGCTTCTTTTCAAAGCGACTAATTTCTTCCCAACGCACAAAAATTGGTGGATAGCCTAACCGAAATAATTCAAAAGGGCTGACATACAAACCCTGTGCATTCACTCCGATACTAACGCAGTTACGATAACGAACCATACCAATATAGGCCGTAGTCATCCGCACAGTTTTCCCCTGAAATTTACTGTGATAGCCATACTTTTGTGCAAGTTTATCCCAACCACTTAACTTAATAAACAGAAAAAGATTTACCGCCAGGATAAGAATAAAGATAAATACAAAAGGTATTGAGTCAAACATTTCTCATGATAAGGCGATCACCTCAAATAAAAAATTCACGAAGATGTATTATAAATATTTTCTAAAATAAAAAATCAAAACTATCTCTAGTCACTTTATGTGGCAGCAGTAGAAGCAAGCTTCGCAAAAATCATACGACCAGCAGAAGTTTGTAAAGAAGAAGTAACTGTAACTTGCACATCTTCTCCCATAACAGTTTGACCTTCTTCAACAACAACCATTGTGCCATCTTCAAGATAGCCAACACCTTGTTTTTCTTCTCGTCCTTCCTTAAGGATTTTTAAATCAAGGCCATCACCAGGTAAATAGATTGGTCGGATTGCTTGGGCTAGATCATTAATATTGAGAATTTCAACCTTTTGGAGATTAGCCACCTTTTGAAGATTATAGTCATTGGTTAATAAAACCCCATTAATCTCTTGGCTAAGGTGAACTAATTTTGCGTCAACTGTAGGAATATCATCATAGTCAGCAGGATTAATAGTAATCCGCTTTGGAAATCGATTTTGCATATTCTGAAGAATATCTAAACCGCGACGACCTCTCGCTCTTTTTTGATCATTGCTCGCATCAGCTAACTGTTGAAGTTCATTTAAAACAAACATTGGAACTAAAAGTTGTCCTTCAATAAAACCTGTTTTTAAAAGTTCCTCTAAACGACCATCAATTATGCAACTGGTATCTACAATTTTTGTGGGAGCTGGACGTAATGTTCCTTCTGCAACGAGTAATGTATCCAAACTATTTGGGCTCACTAAACGCAAGAAACTACGGCCATGAACATCTGCTAAACTGACGCCGAGATAGGCAAAGCTAATACTGCCAAGGATTGCAAACGTTGGTTTTAGGAACCCAAATTCTATGGGAATTGGTAAAAGGAAAATTGGCGCAAGCATCAAATTTGCAACCAACAAACCAATAACTAAGCCCACGGCACGGGTCACAATAATTTCGATGGGTGTCTGACGAAATTGTGATTCGAGACGACGGTAGGTACTTTGGGCCAGTAAGCCGACGGATAATCCTAAAAGTGATGCAAATCCTGCCCCAATCCAACGGAGAGCTTCAAGATTGGAAGCTTGGTCGCGCACTGAAGCGGGAAGTAAATCGATTACATCAAACCCTACAAGGGCGATCGCCACGACAAAGATAAGGACAAGAAAAACATCAAACATAGGCTTAGATCCATCTACGAAATCCCATGTTTTACGGGAAAGCGGGAAAAAATAAGGATAATGTCCTCATTATATCGATGAGGTTTCCTGGCGTTTTGATTTAGTCACCATCTTCACAAATAACAAAATTCCCGAAAGCTCAGTAGATTTTTTATGGTTCGTCTCACTCCAAAAGCTAAATCAACATGAATGAGTTCACCCAAACTCCAGTGACGAGTGCTTATATCCATCTGCCTTTTTGTATTCAGCGTTGTTTTTACTGTGATTTTCCAATTTCTGTGGTGGGCGATCGCCGTTCAGATGGCATCCGCGCCCGTATGGAGGAATATGTTATGTTGCTTTGCCGAGAGATCACAGCGACGCCGATTTTGGGTGGAGAACTAAACACTGTTTTTTTTGGTGGTGGAACACCCTCACTTCTACCCATTGATCTATTGGAAGAAATTCTATGTGTAATCAATAAGAAATTTGGAATGTGTACAGATGTGGAAATATCTCTAGAAATTGATCCAGGCACCTTTTCTTTAGAACAATTGATCTGGTACAAAGATATTGGTGTAAACCGTGTAAGTCTAGGTGTGCAAGCTTTTCAAGACTGTCTACTCAAAAATAGTGGGCGATCGCACACGGTAATAGATATAGTGAGTGCGTGTGATCATATTCGGCAGAGTGCGATCGCCTGGAGCTTAGATCTAATTTCTGGATTGCCTGATCAGACTCTCGAAAATTGGCAGGATTCTCTACAACAGGCGATCGCCTTCAATCCTCACCATATTTCCAGTTACGATTTGGTCGTTGAGCCCCAAACACCCTTTGGTAAACAATACGAACCGGGCGAAAAACCGCTCCCCTCTGACCAACACACCGCCGATATGTACCGAATTGCGAGTCAAACACTCCGTGATACAGGCTATGACCATTACGAAGTGTCTAACTACGCAAAACCTGGCTATCAATGTCGTCACAATCGGGTCTACTGGGAAAATCGTCCTTATTACGCCTTTGGCATGGGTGCTGCCAGTTTCACAAACAGTCAAAGATTCTCCCGTCCTCGCACGCGCCGTGAGTATTACGAATGGGTCGAACAATATGAGCAACTACAAGGTCAGCTCAACGTAGAAAAACTCACGCAGGGCGATCACCTTCTAGAAACCTTGATGTTGGGACTACGTTTAACCGAAGGCATCCCACTTTCCCACCTGATCGCCGAATTCGGACAGACGACCGTTAATCAAATTATGGATATTCTCAAACCTTCCATTGCTAAAAATTGGGTCACTGTGAAAACTAATGCAGCAGGCGATCGCCAAAATATTGCTTTAACGGATCCAGAAGGTCTTCTCTTTTCAAACACGATTTTGTCTGGATTGTTCCAACATCTTGATGCAGACCTCTAATCCTCCAGAAATCTTTATCACAGCTTTGTAAGGAGAGAAGAATTCTTTCGGTAAAATAAGCACGCATTTCCTCCTACCCAGATCACTATGATTGACCTTTCACAGAAAAAAATCCTTGTTACAGGCGGCGCAGGCTTTCTTGGTAAACAAGTTGTCCAACAGCTTATTGAAGCAGGCGCGCAATCTGAAAATATTACGATTCCTCGTTCTAAAGATTATGACCTTTGTCAGTTAGCCGCTTGCCAAGAGGTTGTTAAAGGTCAAGACATTGTGATTCACCTTGCTGCCCATGTTGGTGGTATTGGTCTCAACCGTGAAAAACCTGCTGAGCTTTTCTATGACAACCTCATGATGGGTGTCCAACTCATCCATAGTGCTTACGAATCAGGCGTTGAAAAATTTGTCTGTGTTGGTACTATTTGTGCTTACCCAAAATTCACACCAGTTCCCTTTAAAGAAGAAGACTTATGGATTGGCTATCCCGAAGAAACGAATGCCCCCTATGGCATCGCTAAAAAAGCGTTACTCGTTCAACTTGAATCCTATCGATTGCAGTATGGCTTTAACGGTGTTTACCTCCTTCCGGTAAACCTCTATGGTCCTGAAGATAATTTCAACCCTGCTAGCTCTCACGTTATCCCAGCATTAATTCGTAAAGTTCATGAAGCACAGCAAGTGGGTGCAACTGAGCTAAAAGTATGGGGAGATGGAAGTCCCACTCGTGAGTTTCTTTATTCTACTGATGCTGCCCGAGGAATTGTGATGGCAGCTCAAGATTACGATAGTTCCGATCCCGTTAACCTCGGTACTAACTTTGAAATCTCCATCAAAGATCTCGTCGAGTTGATTTGTGAGCTGATGGAATTTAAAGGGGAATTGATTTGGGAAACAGACAAACCTAATGGCCAGCCTCGTCGTTGTCTTGATACCCAACGTGCAAAAGAACGATTCGGTTTTGAGGCAAAGATGACCTTACGTGATGGAATGAAAGCAACTATCGATTGGTATCGTAAAAACGCAGACTCAGTTGCCTAGATACCTTAATATTTTGAGGGAATCTGGAAAGAGTTCTATGATTTTCTACAAGATGAAATCATAGAACTCTTGGCTAGTCTCAATTTGTCGTCTTCTTGTTTTGACCCTGTTTAATCAGTATCTTTCTGATCTGATGCGTTTTAAACTGACCAAACTATTGATACTATAAACACAATAAAATCATAGGATTCTCAATCTTTTTGATGTCCTGACCCCACTCGATTGCTGTCTTGGGAGAAATTTAAAAAATGTCTATTCTGTTTCAACTCGCTCTTGTCGCTCTTGTCGGCTTATCTTTTTTGATGGTAATTGGTGTACCAGTTGCTTATGCTTCCCCCACAAACTGGGAACAGTCTAAGTCCCTCATCTATGTCGGTTCTTTCGCTTGGATTGCGTTGGTTATCGTTGTTGGCATACTAAATTTCTTTGTTATCTAATAAGCTCAGTTGCTTAGTTTCAAACAGCTTTTAGCTATTTCAACTGAAGAGGCACAATTGTCCCTGTGGAATGTCCCGGCTAGATTGTGCCTCTATATTTTTGATTTATTTTTTAGATTTGGGTTCACACTATGACCACGTTCGAAGGTACTTATAACGACCATACACAGACGCTTAAGTTGGCTATTGTGATTGGACGATTTAATGATCTAGTAACCAGCAAGTTGTTAGCTGGCTGTCAAGATTGTTTAAAGCGACATGGCGTTGATATCAGTACTGATGGTGAACAGGTTGATTACGTTTGGGTACCAGGCAGTTTTGAAATTGGTCTAGTAGCTAAACGGCTTGCGGCTTCAGGAACTTATGATGCTGTTATTTGTTTGGGTGCAGTCATTCGTGGTGATACACCTCACTTTGATTACGTCTCGGCAGAGGTTTCTAAGGGTGTAGCAGCGGCGGGTTTCCAGACAGGCGTCCCTGTCATCTTCGGAATTCTGACGACAGATACGATGCAGCAGGCATTAGAGCGGGCTGGCATCAAGAGTAATCTTGGTTGGGGTTATGGTCTCAGTGCTCTAGAAATGGTCAGTTTATTGAAAAAACTTCCCTAGTTCTCAAGTGGGTGCTTGTAGCAAAAATAAAAAAGTTGGCGATCAACCTTGACATTTTCTTTTTTATTTGGCATATTGTTATACGTGCTCAGCACACATGCGGGTATAGCTCAGCGGTAGAGCGTCACCTTGCCAAGGTGAATGTCGCGCGTTCGAATCGCGTTACCCGCTTATTTATTTAAGCAAATCTTATATTTAAGGTTGGTATCCAACAGTTTTAGTCTTGGAGAAGTCTGTTTTTCTTAAGAAATGTAGAGCTATAGGCTAAAATTTTCTGAAGACTTTGCAGTTTACTATTTTTCTATCATGAATGTTAGTAGCTAATAACCGCAGGTTAGCCCTGATGATCGGGCAGTAATCACAGGAGTTTGGTGTGTTTAATTTCTCAAAAAAGTCGAAAGGTAAGCCACAGGTCGCGGATCAAGAAGCTCCAGATGCAGATGGTATTCAGCCTTGGAACGAATCGAACACGACCAATCAAACACTCGATCCTAAGTTATCTGCATTGATGGATCAGGAATCGTCTGGCTCGTCTCCTGAACCGGACAAGACCCAAGGAAAGAAAAAGTCTCGTTGGCTTCTATGGGTACTGGCAGGAATTGTTACAGGTGCTGGTTCTAGTGGCTATTTTTTATATCGTGGTTGGCAAGAGCTAGAGGCTCTTGTTCCAGATAATGTTAGTGAAGTATTGATCTATACCCGCCCCGGTACGTTGGTGGTGGAAGCAGCTGACGGTACAGTGATCGAAGAAGTTGGTCCTGTTACCCACGAAAGGGTCAAGATTTGGCAGGTTCCCGAAGTTGTTTCCCAGGCATTTATTTCTAGTGAAGATCGTCGCTACTATGACCACTTTGGTGTGGATATGCAGGGGGTTGCACGGGCTGCTTATGTGAATTTTCAGGCTGGTGAAATTGTTGAAGGTGGTAGTAGCATTACCCAGCAAGTTGCTCGGATTGTCTTTCTTAATCAAGAGATGACCGCGATTCGTAAGCTCAGAGAGATGCGACTGGCAACAAAGTTAGAGGAACAGTTTACGAAAGAACAAATCCTCGAAAGCTATTTGAATTTGGTCTACCTTGGTTCAGGTGCTTATGGTATTGGTGATGCGGCTTGGGTTTATTTTGGAAAAACTCTTGATGAACTGACATTGCCAGAAACGGCAATGATTGCAGGTTTAGCGCCTGCTCCAAGTGTCTATTCGCCATTTGTAAATCGCCAGAAGGCTATTACTCGACGTAATCAGGTTTTATATCGAATGCGGGAAGATGGGTTTATTTCCCAAGCTGCTCTAGACCAGGCGATCGCCACTCCTCTCGAAACAAATCGCCAAACACCGAAACGATTATTGCGGAAATATCCGTACTTCAGTGACTATATTCAGGCGGAATTAGAGCGGTATCTCACCCCGGAGCAACTTGCTAAAGGTGGTGTTGTGGTGGAGACGACAATTAACCCCCAATGGCAGGAATGGGCAGAGGAAGTTTTAGAAGAAGGCATCGAAAAATACGGTCGCTATCAAAACTTTAAGCAGGCAGCAATTGTTAGTGTTGACCCTCGAAATGGTCAGATTAAGACGATGGTTGGCGGTCTAGATTTTGAAAATAATCAGTACAACCGCGTTACCCAGGCACAACGTCAACCGGGCTCTACATTTAAGACATTTGTCTATACGGCGGCGATCGCCTCTGGTATGTCTCCGAATGCAACTTATGTTGATAAAGAATTTAAGGTTGGCAATTACAAACCGAAGAACTATTCAGGTTCGTTTAGTAATGCATCCCTCACTCTGACAGAGGCATTGACCCAATCGATTAATACGATTGCTCTCAGTGTCATGTTGGATGTCGGTTGGGATCCAATTATTAATCTGGCTCAGCAAATGGGCATTAGCTCTGAAATGCAACCTACCTATTCCCTTGCTCTTGGATCATGGGAAGTTAATCTGCTAGAAATCACTTCTGCTTACGGTACTCTGGCGAATAAAGGTGTTCATCAGCCTAACTATGGCATTAGTCGTATTCTTGATCGCGACGGTAAGGTTATTTACGAAGCAGAAAGTAATCCTCGCACTGCTCTTGATGAAAATAGTGCGGCAATTATGACTTCGATGCTCACAAAAGTGGTATCGAGTGGTACAGGTCGTCAAGCAAGTATTGGTCGTCCAGTAGCCGGAAAAACAGGAACGTCAGATAAAGCGCGTGATCTCTGGTTTATCGGCTATATTCCCCAGATGGTGACCGGTGTTTGGCTGGGTAATGATGATAATAAACCGACTTGGGGAGCTAGTAGTACAGCTGCACGAATGTGGGGGAATTTAATGTCCCAGATCACTGGATCGATTGCGGTTGAAGATTTCCCACCGCTACCTAATCTCAGAAACCGTGTTGGCTCGATTGAAGCACAGCCCCTCAGTCAAAGTGATAAGAAAGAGCTGTCTCGTAATGAGACGAAGAAGAAAACACAAGATCAACAGAAAAAGGTTAATCGCCAATCTGGAACGAATTCTGGCAATAATAATTCCAATTCGCCATCTGATGAGCGTCGAAGTACAGAAAATCGTCGCACAACGGGTCGCAATAGTGGCAACCCAACGCCGACACAACCCTCTCGTGGGCGATCGCCTGAACCAACTAATAATTCAGATCCATTACCGCCATTTGTACCGATAGAAGAACCAACTCCAACTCCAACTCCAACTCCGTCTCCATCACCTGAACAGTCTACGCCAGCACCTACTCCAGATCCATTACCACCATTTGTGCCTGTAGAAGAGCCAACACCAACACCAACACCAACACCAACACCTGCACCTGCACCCGCTCCGGCACCTACTCCAGCACCTGCTCCGACCCCGGCTCCGGCTCCCGCGCCAACACCGGCACCCGCACCAGCACCCGCACCCGCACCAGCACCTGCTCCGGCAGTTGATATCCCGGCACCACCAGTTACTCAGAAAAAAGCACCTGCTGCGGATGGTGGTTCTGAGTAAAAGTCTGAGAAATTCTCATGAGAGTTATTATTTTGAACTTAAGGATTTAGGTATCCTGTAAGCCAAAATAATAACCTTTGCCGTAGATGGTATGGATTAGGGGGCGATCGCCTTTTGTTTCAACTTTGCGGCGGAGTAAACGAATCAGAGCGGCTAGGACATTACTACTGGGCGGCGTTTCATCCTGCCAGAGATGCTGATAAATTTGTTCGTGGGTGAGGAGTTGCTCGGCATTTTCCATAAAATATGTGAGCAGCTGTAGTTCGCGGTCAGATAAACGAATCATTTTGCCATTGCGGTAGGCAACTTGATTTTCTTTGTCGAGGTCTAAGTCAGCAATTTTCAGACGTTCTGGTGGTTCGATAATTGGCGATCGCCGCAATAATGCCCGCACCCTCGCTAATAATTCCCGCAGCTCAAAGGGTTTAACAAGATAATCATCGGCTCCTGCATCTAGACCTTGTACACGATCATCAATCGTATCTTTGGCGGTCAAAATTAGAACAGGTGTGGCTTTACCAGCGATACGTATTTGTTTGCAAATGGTGATGCCTGAATATTCGGGTAGCATCCAGTCCAAAATCAGTAAATCGTAATCTTGGCTTTGGGCGAGTTGTAGACCTGCTTGACCGTTATCTGCTGTTTCAATAGCGTAGCCTTCCCGCACTAAAATCTGGCTCAAGGCTTCCCGTAGTTCTTTTTCGTCATCGACTAACAGAATGCGCATGAGACTTTTTCCTCCCTTGTTCTTGCTTTTCATTATGAAGGAAGTTGTGGCAAGGCTTTCGTACTTAACTGATTTCCGCGACCTTTTGATTTTCAAGGAGGGTCAGATTACGTAGTAAATCTTCAACAGTGACGCGCAAACAGCGATCGCCATCGACGAGAAATTGTAGTTTAATGCGATCGCTGCCGGGATAACCCACCGGATCAAGCTTTGCTACTGTGCGTGCGCCATCGCGATCATTGAGGGGTTTAACGTTGGCTTGTCCTTGCCCTAAATTTTTGGTGACGAGGCGATCGCCATCAAAATAGATTTCTGTACCTGTGCTCTTTTCGCCTAACTCTCCGATGATCAGTTCGATGTTGGGCTGTTGTTCGATCGACGCACCGAGGGTGAGTTCAATCGGTTGCGACATGGGGTAGGGTTGCCCTTGGGGAATAATCGGATGCCAATCATGGCATTTATTACGGCGGTTCCAATAGCGAATACCATAGCTGTGATAGAGAAAATCTTTCAGCTCAAATCCCTGTGCTAACTGCAAGGCACCAGCGGCGATCGCCCCGAAAGGATTATCATTCTTGATTTTTTCTTCAGGGAAATAGGATTTGAGCCAAGTCTGCACTGTTGGGATTTGGCTAGTACCACCCACTAAAAGCACTGCCTCAATATCATCTTTATTGACCCCATTGCGCCGTGCCTGTTGCAACACTTGGGACATCAATTCATCAAGCTGACCGAGGAAACCCTGCTCTTGCAAAATAGTTTCAAACCCTGGGCGGTCAAGACTGAGCTCAATACTCTCAAATGTCTCGGCATTGTAATAAACTTCGGTAGCTTGATTTTTTTCTGAGAGCTTAATTTTTAAGCGTTCAATAAGCCGCAGACTCAACGCATCCTTCGGTAGGTTTTGCTGCTGCTGAAAATAATCGAAAAGCCAATTATCTAGATCGGAACCACCAAGATTTTTGCCTGCTTTAGCAATCACTTTTGCCGTTTTTGCTTTTTGGGCAGTGCTGTCGGCATAGGATTTTTGTGCCCAACGCAGAATGAAGCCTGTCGGTTTACTCTGACCTTGCGTTAAATTCAGTTCCACTAATGAAAAATCGACTGTGCCTCCGCCAAAATCAACAACTAAAACCTGCTTTAATTCTTGTTCTAAAGCACCATAACCCAGAGCAGCAGCGGTAGGCTCATCTAAAAGCTGAATTTTATCGATATTGGGTAAGTCTGCACAGACATCCGTGAGCCAACTGCGATAGGACTCAAAACTATCCACAGGGACTGTCATTACCAAACTATCAATGTTTTCTTGTTGTTGTAACTGTTGAAAAATTTCGCTTAAAAACCAGTTTCCAAGCTTTTCAAAGGTCACCTTTTGGCCATCCAGTTCTGGTAAAAAGCCTTGCATTGATGTGCCAATACCGCGCTTAAAGTTGCGATAGAGTCGTTGATCTTTTGCTCCATCTAGGCCGCGATCGCCCACTGCTTGACCAAGAATAATGTCTGGCTTTGAGGCATCGGCAACATAAAGTTGACTTGGGATGAGGGGTGGATTATTGACAAGCTGTTGAGATAGGCGATCAAGAGCTAAAACCTCAGGCTCATTTTTAGCCACATTCCAACGGGTTACGAGGGTGTTACTTGTCCCAAAATCAATTGCGATCGCCATAGTCGCCCTAGCCGTTCCTTCTGTAAAAAATCACCAGAACATTGTACAGACTTCAGCTTTACCAAAGCGAGTGACTTAGATCACAAAGCAGCTCGATCTGCCTTGGCTAATCACCTTTCTTTTGTCACTTTGTCATAGAGATAAAGTTCACGATGAGTGCTTTATCGGGTCACATAGAATATTTGGCCAGCATTATAGACTAAATGACACAGTTGCTCAGCTAAGTTCATGGACGTACTCGACATTTGCCAAGAGGCAGTTTCTTCCGGTTTTATTTCTTCCGAGTTAGTTAAAAAACTCAGCAAAGCACTTTGGTGTCGTGACCTTTTGGGAATAGAAGTTGCGACCCTTGCATTCGTATCTCGTCGCATTCATTCTGGCCATATTAAAGTTGCACCTGGATCACTCGCCCCCATGAAGCGACAGTTACAGGCAGTAAACTAGGGTAATTACCCCCTCAGCACTTTTCATTTTGGCTAAGAAGCAAAGACTAGATACGCTCCTCGTTGAACTTGAACTCTGTGAGTCGCGACAGTTAGCACAACGGTTAATTCGAGCTGGGGAAGTAAAAGTTCGCCAAAGAATTGTGGATAAGCCTGGCACACAGGTGCCTATAGATGCAGAGATAGAAGTTAAAGCTCGACCTCCGTTTGTTTCTCGGGGTGGTGAAAAACTTGTGAAGGCGATCGCCCAGTTTCAGATTTCAGTGGAAGATCGCATTTGCCTTGATGGTGGTATTTCGACAGGTGGCTTTACTGATTGTTTATTTCAGGCTGGCGCAAAGCAGGTTTATGGCATTGATGTGGGATATGGTCAGGTCGCTTGGAAGATTCGTCAAGATCCACGCCTTGTCCTGAGGGAACGCACCAATTTTCGGCATTTAACCCCAGAAGATTTATATGAAAATGTGTCGGAAGGTGATCGCCCAACTCTTGGTGTGATGGATTTATCCTTTATTTCCTTGAGAAAAGTTCTACCAACACTGTGGACATTATTGGCTGAACCGAGGGAAGTACTCTTACTCGTAAAACCGCAATTTGAAGTGGGTCGGGAGCAAGTGGGTAAAAAAGGTGTTGTGCGTGATCCTGATGCTCAGGCCCAAGCAATTTTTGATGTGTTAGCCGTTGCAGAAAAACTTGGCTGGCAAGCCCATGGTTTAACTTGGTCGCCGATTACTGGTCCTGCTGGTAATATTGAATATTTACTCTGGCTTCAACAAATCCCCGCCGAACTGGAACTTACTCAAAAACACATTGGTGATTTAACTCGGTCAGCGACAACATCACTAAAGTAGGTTTTTTCAGAGTGGGTTAAACGAAAGAGTTTTACCGTAGAGTGACATGCAATTGCAGATTGCTCATGCCCCAAACATCAAAAAATTTACGAGAAAGTTCTAGGCTAGCTTCTGTCATATCGCCATCATTGCTAACTAAGCCACCTTCTAGATAACGGCCGCGATCTGTGACTAAATCCAAGCGTAGCTGCTCTTGTTCAATGGTCGTGAGGACCAATTTTCCGCGTGCTAAGGTTTGTCCGGCGCGACTAATGATGGCACAGCGCATGCTGATTTTTTCTCCTAGAAAGTTCTCAAAAGGCTTGTTGAGTATACCCTATGTTTTCCTGACCTTTTGGGGATATGGATAATTTGAGATTCCTAATATGCACTATAAAAATATCTGCTTAAGAGCATGAATTTTGTTAACTCTGCTCTTTAGTACAGATGGATTATCTCGATGACTTATGGAGATAAAAATGAAGAGATGAATTAGTCTGGTGAATTACTTTCTAATTTTATTTTTCTCACTGAATATTTGATTTATATAGACTTTGCATAGAACAACGTTGATAAATATGTCACAGAATAGTGGAATAAAATTGAAATTTTAGGTATTCAAGATATGAATTTTTGTTGAGCTTGAATTCAGATTACAGCGCCCAAAAAGTCTTTTTTTTTAATGTGAGTTACTAAGAGTAATAAAAAGTCATATTTCGACAAAATAAGCTTACTTTTTATTGCTTTCACTAGTTTTTTTGCTTGATTGCTTTTCTCGACTAGATATAATCCGGGCAATCTTCGGCCCCTAGGAAGAAATACTTAAAAATACTTTAATTTAAAAAATCATCACAATGCAAACACTTGCGAATAATCTGAATTTATTGGAAACTACTGCGGATCCAAATCTGCTTTATTCCAAAGCACCAGACAACGGCGATCGCAAACAAGCTCTTAATTCAATCTATAAGCAGCTTTTTAAAGAAAATCGAAATCTCGAATTTTTCCGTAATGCAGAGATCGATTCTAAATTTCTTGCGGGAGAAACTAGTACCCGTCAAACAGTTTGTTCATTGATCTGCTCTGAGATGTATCAAGACTACATCCTCATGACGAACAGTAACTATCATTTTGTCACGATCTGTTTTGAGCGTGTATTGGGACGTTCTCCTATCCAAGCAGAAAAACTCAAGTGGAGTTCTTTGTTGGCATCGGAGGGTTTAATCAGCTTTGCCAATAAATTTACGTCTACTAACGAATACATGGACGTATTCGGTGACGATAAAATCCCTGCATTGCGTTCCGGCAAACTATTTTCTAGCAATCAAAATACCCCTGCTTTGCCTAAGTTTCAAAGTATTCAGCGTTACACTGGCCCTGGTAATGAGACTCAATGGTATGGCGGTAGTGGCAGTAGTATGTTGCCTTGGGATGGTAAGTTGCCTCCTACACTTGTTCGTAAAGCAGGTGCTGTATTCACCGTTGCAGGGGCAATTGAAGTTGCTAGAGTTCTCATCCTTATTGTGATGGCTGCTCTAGGTACAGGTTCTATTTAATCAATTTGAATCGATGTAGATTGTTGTCGATCTACTCTGTCACATTAAAAATTCTTCTCTGTAACGCTCAACGATTGGGATCTTTGTAGAGAAGAATTTTTTGTCTCTGTTTTAGCCAGCATTTGTAATCAGTGATGAAATCTCCTGAGGATCAAATCACTCATAATTATTCGCATTTTGTCCCAGGCAATCTTTGGAAATTCTGTTTAGCTATCCATCTTTTGGCTGTGTGGATGATTACGGCGATCGCCCATGTCGGTGTCAAAAAGATCTTGTTAGGATAAATAGCAATCCACAAATTTAAGATTTTCATTGTCACCATGACAGACAAAGTTGTTAAAACCGATGCCGAATGGCAAGAACAGTTATCCCCCGAAGCTTACAAAGTAGCCCGTAAACATGGTACTGAAAGGGCTTTTAGTGGGGAGTACCACGATTTTAAAGGCGAAGGAACCTACAACTGTGTATGTTGTGGCACACCTTTGTTTACTTCTGATACTAAATTCAACTCTGGTACAGGTTGGCCTAGCTATTGGCAGCCAGTGAATGAGACTAATGTCACGGAGAAATCGGATTTTAGCTTTTTTATGAAGCGTACCGAAGTCCTTTGTTCTAAGTGTGATGCTCACCTTGGTCATGTGTTTAATGATGGTCCCCCACCCACTGGACAACGTTATTGCATTAACTCTGTTTCTCTAAAATTTGAGCCTAAGTCTGAATAAGTTTTACGCAATTAGAATCGTGAGATAAAGGGTAGGGGCGATCGCCTCTACTTTTTTTGTGTGACAATGATGGCCTCAAAATAATTTTTGCAATCTTTTATGCAACCCAATCTCGCGTTAACCCTCGGTGATCCGGCAGGTATTGGTTCAGAAGTTTTATTAAAAGCCTTAGCGGATACAGAGATTCAACAGCTTTGCTCGCTCACAATTATTGGAAATCGTCGACTTCTGGAACAGGCTTATGAGCAGTTACGGCTAAAAACGACAGAGCCTTTAGCTGATCCCGCAACGCTCGATATTTTTGATCCAGTTGGTGATCCAGATGAGGCTATCGAATGGGGTCAGGGGTCGCCTTTAACAGGGGATTTGAGCTTTAAATATTTAAATGCAGCGATTTACGCGACATTAGAAGGCAAATTTTCAGGCATTGTGACAGCACCCATTGCCAAAATTCACTGGCATGAAGCAGAGCATTTTTATCCGGGTCAAACGGAAGTGCTTGCCCAAAAAACAAATACCGATCGTTATGGTATGGCTTTTATCGGGCGATCGCCGTATACAGGTTGGACGTTGCGGAGCTTGCTAGCGACGACCCATATTCCCCTCGCCGATGTACCGAAAACTTTGACACCTGAATTAATGGATCTCAAATTAGATCTACTTTTAGAGTCTTTAAAAAATGATTTTGGTCTGGAGCATCCCCATGTGGCGATCGCCGGTTTAAATCCCCATAGCGGTGAAAACGGCAGACTTGGCACTGAAGAAACGACTTGGCTAAATGACTGGCTCAAACAAGCCCAAACGAAATATCCCAATGCTCAATTGAGTGGCCTATATCCGCCCGACACGATGTGGATTAAAGCTGGCAAAGCTTGGTATGGCAAACCAAAATTTGTGCCTGCTGCAGATGCCTATCTAGCGCTTTATCATGACCAAGGCTTAATTCCTGTGAAGTTAATGGCATTCGATTATGCGATTAATACCACGGTAGGTTTACCATTTATTCGCACTTCTCCCGATCATGGCACGGCCTTTGATATTGCTGGACAGGGTATTGCAAATTCCACCAGCATTAAAGAGGCGATCGCCCTTGCGAGCAAAATTAGTATGAACCGTCTCAATGCAGAATCGATTGCTCTACTGAGTGGGTATTGAGTATCAATATTTCAACCATATAGAACTATGAATTAGAGAAGTTGACGTCAATTTCTGGAATCACAATAGATTTACCAGATGGATATTCGACAAATTGTCTCTGAGATTGGTCAACTCTACCATGCCCAATCATTTGATAGTTGCCAACTTTATAATGAGTTTCACCATAAGTTGTATTACAACAATATGCGGGAATAAAAGCTGTTTCTGGTGTTGGTAAAGTGAAAGATTTGGTGAAATCCTTAAGATATTGATTATGGATAAAAAATGCATTTACACCCTTCGAGTCACAATAAACTAAAGTGTAATTTTTTTCCTGTGCTAATTGATTTAATGCTGCAACAGATGCGCCATAGAAGCATGTGCCATCCCAACGATGTTCAATAGAGTAAGGAATTGTTGCATTGATAGGAGGAGGAAGGTGGGGATTGTATTCCATCACAACAATTTTAGGCTGGTACTTTTCATCTATTGCTTGCCACACCCAGAGATCATTGCCATCAATATCAATGGAGAGAATCTCAAATTTTGTAGGCACTTTATACTTGTTAAATAAGTGATTGATATTTTCAACAGTCACCATTTCTTTGTAGAGGCCGATGGCATGGTTTTCATTGCCGCCATCCATCATTAAACCTGTGAAATTGGCATGTTCTCTCAAATAACGAGTATTACATTCTGTCCCATCTTGCACACCAAATTCAACGAAATATTTATTATCCCGACCAACACAATCTAAAAGCAAAGCAATAATGCCATCTTCACCATTTTGTGAGTAGATTTTATGCTCAAATTTTTTTAATGATGTCATTTTAAATTGTTTAATTTAATTGAGATTTAAAGAATATCTTTTTTCTTTTGGAGCCAGAAGGTGATCGCCAAATAGATAAAACTATGGAGTGCAAGCATTCCCCAATTTAGTCCAAGATTATCCCATGTTGGATCGTAGGTAGCTTCTGCCCAATCAAACGGTAAATCTGGAATTGTGCCATCGGGTAAAGGCTCCATTACAGGTAAGAGACGATTCACATCGACCAAAGTACCGTATGCTCCCACCGACCAACGGCTTAGCATTAGCCATGACGCTACTTTACCTAAACCAGCCTCCATACTAAAGAGTACTCCTGAAAAGATGATTTGGGGCAACAGCAAAATTGGGAGGGCGCTATTGGCTTGGGAGCTATTTTTGACGCTCGCAGACATCATTAGGCCCATACTGTTGCAGGTGAACAGAGTGAGGAAAGTGGTTATTGTCACGCCCAATGGCCATGAGATAAGTGTGCTTTCGGGAGATGAAAAACAGACTAAGATCACAATGCTCATCAATACTGATTGGGCGATCGCCAAGCCCCCGAGCACCAAGATTTTTGAGCCGAGGTAAGCAAAAAGTCCCAGGTTTACGAGTCGTTCACGGAGATAGATGGCGGATTCTTTGACTATTTCTTGAAGGGAGCTGGAGAAGCCGACCCACAAAGCTGTACAGGTAAATACGAATAGTACCCGTAATGCCAAGGGGGCAAGGTTACTGATATCCGGATCTGGAATGAGAGGATCTTGATCTTTGAGGGCAAGGTTAATCAGGACAATCGCGATCGGTGCAGTGAGCAATGCTAATCCTAAATTCACTTTGTCACCGAGGATGAGGTTTAGGTAGCGGCTACTGAGAATACTGATTTGCTGGAAAAATGATCGCTTTGCTTTGGCTGGAGGCTGGCTCTTGGTTTTGACGCTACTCGCGCTAAGACGATTTTTGACGTAACGCTGATGATAAGGCGATGCAAGGAAGTTGTGAGATTCTGTTTCGACGGCCTGGATGGATTCGAGTTTGATGTAGATATCTGCGAAATCTCCCGACTGAATATCAAAGAAATTCATTGCTTCGTCGGGAGGGCCAAAATAGCAAAGGTTACCGCCACGCCCTAAAAAGACAATGCGATCACACTGGGTGATATTGCTTGTGGCATGGGTCACGAGAATAATAGTTCGACCTTGGTTTGCAAGCTTACGGAGAAGTTGCATCATCTTTTTGTCGAGGCCGGGATCCAGTCCAGAGGTTGGCTCATCAAGGAAAAAGAGTTTCGGATCAGCCAACAGTTCTACACCGATACTCACCCGTTTCAACTGGCCGCCACTGAGATTGCGCACAAAAGTATCGCGGCGATCATCCATCTCGATTTGCTCTAAGGTCTCATCGACTACTTTTTTGATATCAATGTCTGGTGGAAGACGAAGTTTCGCCGCGTAAACGAGAACATCTTTGACTCGGAGATCGCGGTGCACAATATCCTGTTGAGGGACATAGCCAATTTGAGTGCGATAGATATTGAAATTTTTGCGGAGGTCTTCGCCATTCAGAAAAACAACGCCTTCTGTGGTCGGATCAATGCCTAAAAGGGTGCGCATCAGGGTTGATTTGCCTGCACCGCTACCACCAACCAATGCAACAAATTGCCCCGGTTCGATAGGCAATGAAATGTTGTTGAGAATCGTGATAGAGCGATTATTCTTGCCTTTAACGATGCGCTTGACGTGATTGGCATCGATGCGAATATTTTGGCCTTGATCCGCAACGAAAATCTGCTTACCTCGCAAAACCAATGTGTAGGGGCCAATCCGAATGGTGGAATTTGGGTCGAGGGTTGTGGCGCTCTGAACTTTTTGACCATTCACAAAAACACCGTTGGTGCTTTTATCTTCTAGGACAAATTTGCTGGGAGAAAGCTGGGTGACGGTGGCATGGGTGCGGGAAACGGTGGGGGCATCTAGGATTAAATCGGCATTGTCGTCGCGGCCAATCGTGATTTTTTTGTTCTGAATGAGGACAGAGCGTTTCTGAGGTGTTTGGGCATAGCTGGGGTCATGGGGCGAACAAAACTCAAGGGTGACCCAATTTTCAGGGTTTTGGCCGATATGATATTCGACACCGCATTGGAGGCGATCGCCTCCGTCTGGAGAAATAGTGACATTGTTGACGGAGAGACGATTTGTGCTGGGGGTAATGCCATCACCGTCGTAAATAAAGTATTGGGAGCCTTGTTTCTTGATAGTGGCCTGACATCGCCCGACTACGAGCCAATCTTCTGGCACGATTAAATCGGCTTTCTGAGGATCACGCCCGAGAATATGTTGATCTTGGCGGAGATCGAGGGTGAGCTGTTTGCCCTGATATTCAAGTTGGAGGTAGGGAGTACCGCTGAAGATAGTTTGGCTACGGGGTTGAGATGCCATGCTCACTGTTTATAATTCAGTCTTCTGAAATCATAGGTCAAAAGTCTAGTGCGGAAAGAATACAGGGCGATCGCCTGGGAAGTCGTCGGAGGCAATTTGTTTTCTATTAAAATTGTGAGATTGTTAATTACAACTGTATTGAGCTGTCGGGAGTTACTGATTTGGAAAGCCGTGGGAATAGTTCTGTAGGGGAGACTGTGCAACAGACATCTGGCACCGGGCGATCACGCTCCATTCTGATGTTAGGTGGAACAGGCACCATTGGTCGCGCAACTGTTGCCGCTCTATTATCCCGAGGTCACAAAGTTACTTGCATTGCTCGACCAAAATCAGGTATTGGCCGTAAGTTCACCAAAGATAAAACCCAAGAGCTATTGCAGGGTACTGAAGTGATTTTCGGGGATGTGAAAAACCGAGATTTCCTTGCTAAAGATGTTTTCGGCGATCGTTCCTTTGATGTGATCTACTCCTGTATGGCCTCACGTACCGGTGAACCGAAAGATGCCTGGGCAGTTGATTATCAGGCCCATGCAGATGTTCTTGCCCTCGCGAAAGAATCTGGCGTGACACAAATGGTGCTGCTGTCGGCAATCTGTGTGCAAAAACCCAAACTCGTTTTCCAACATGCCAAGCTCAAATTTGAACAAGAGTTAGCCGAATCTGGCTTGACCTACTCTATTGTCCGCCCGACGGCCTATTTCAAGTCTTTGGCTGGTCAGGTAGAACGCGTGAAAAAAGGAAAGCCTTTTTTGCTGTTTGGTGACGGCACTCTAGCAGCTTGTAAGCCCATCAGTGATCCTGATTTGGGAGCCTACCTTGCAGACTGTCTCGATGATGTTTCTCTTCAGAATAAAATCTTGCCCATTGGTGGCCCTGGCCCAGCTATCACCCTAAAAAATCAAGGAGAATATCTCTTTAAACTCTTGGATCGTGAACCTAAATTCAAGAGTGTTCCGGCTGACCTTTTGATGAATATCTCAAAGGTGATGGACGTTATCGGGAAAGTCATTCCTCCTGTAGCGGAGAAGGCAGAGCTGGCGCGAATTGGTCACTACTACGCGACGGAATCAATGTTGGTCTGGGATGCTGAAGCGGAAGAATATGATGCTGATGCAACACCCGAAACAGGTTCTGAAACTTTGTTTGACTACTACAAACGTTTGGTAGAGGGTAAGGAAAAAGCAGAACGTGTTGATGTCGCGATGTTCTCTGATTAACCTCTCGACATAAATCAAATATGAAGCGATCGCCCGATGATTGGAGCTTCCATTTTGAAAGGCGATCGCCATTTATTTTTTAGGGCAAGATAAAGGTTAATAGACAACATCTTCCATCATGTCCAAACCTAAGAAGTCAGACGCTACGACCCAAGAAGACTCCCTAGAGAACCAAATCACCTACTACATGGGCAAGGGATTTATGGTGTTAGGGGCTGGCGGTGGCGGCATCAGTGCATTTTGGTTTTTGCTGAAGGAAGATGACATCCCTAGGGCGATCGCCTCAGCAGTAATTGGTCTTGCTATCACCTACGCTGGTTCGTTCTTTCAGCCTATTCACAAAGGAGCAAAGAAAAGTCTAGAAGAAGCTGGGGAAGCCACGACTAAAGCATTCGGTTCGATGAAAGAACAAGCTGTGGCGCAAGTTCTCTCTATGGATGAACGATATTTCAGGGCACAGGCGACGGATTGTGAGCTGTATGAGACGGAAGGGACAGGCAATATTTCTGGTCTTTACACGCTGATGATGGAGGATGTGTTTGTACCGCTGGCGTTGGATCGAGGTCTTGTTTCTCCGGGTTTTTGTCATGAAGAGACTTTTATGAGACCAATAGGGAAGGAAAATGAGCTGGATATTTGGCAGCTATTGGCGCGGGTCAAACAAGCTAAAAACTTTCGGCAAATTGTTATCACGGCTTGGGGCGGCTTCGGTAAAACAACACTCTTACGACACATCGCTTACATCCTAGGCAAGGATAAGCAAGGAGATAAGGTTCGGCGGTTTTTCCCTGTCCTATTACTGTTACGCAAATATCGAGACCTTCTCACTACGGAGCAACCAGAAGATTTACAAACGCTCATCGAGAAATATCACCTAAAAAATATCGAGGGAGATCAACCGCTTAATATGCCTACGGGTTGGGCAGAAAAACAACTGAAAAAAGGCAGTATGCTGGTGATGTTGGATGGGTTTGATGAGGTAGCAAAACAGCAGCGTCCTCTAGTGGCAAAATGGCTCAACCGTCAGATGAAACGCTATCCTGAATCCACGTTTATTTTGACATCTCGACCAAAGGCTTACTTCGATCAAGATGTCGACCAAGAACGGGTGAATCAATTGCGGTTGCCGACCGTTGTTTCTGTGCTTCCCTTTAACAAAGATCAGCGGGAAACCTTTGTGCGGAAGTGGTATAAATCCCAAGAGTTTTATTATGCGGGGCAGCAAGATACGGAGGCGATTCGGACAAAGGCGAGACGGGCAGCGACAGAACTCTTAGAACAAATTGAAGCGCGGGATGAGTTAGCGAAGTTAGCAAGTAATCCATTGCTATTAACCATGATTGCTCGGTTTCATCGGCGTTATCCCAGTGCAGAGTTGCCAAAGCGTCGCCCTGAACTTTATCAACAAATTTGCACATTACAAATCAAAGATCGCCCTAATGCCCGGAAGCTAGAGTCGATGCTGCCGAACTGCGAAGCGCAGGATATTTTGCAAATGTTGGCATTGGAGATGATGCAACGCAAGGAAGAACGTCTCGATAAGGATCTGCTGGTAGAGCGACTCACAGAATATCTGAGGTCACAGGATGAGACAGTTAATCCGCGACAGTTTTTGGGGGAGGTCGAAGAAATTAGTGAGCTTCTGGTGCGGCGGGAAGAAGAATATGAGTTTGCGCACTTGAGTTTTCAAGAGTTTCTAGCGGCGATGGAAGTGATTCGGTTAGGGAAAGAAGAGCTACTGTATGAGCATTTTGGGACAGATTGGTGGAAACAAACGATTCTGCTCTACGTGGGGAAAGTGAAGAAGCCTAGTCAAATTATTCGGGCGATGCGACAGGCTGGGGCGACACAGCTTGCCTATGACTGTATGCAGGAAACAACAAAACGAATCGATGATGATCTCAAACAAGATTTGGAGGAACTGCTTTATCTACAAAATGAGCAGCAACAAGTCACAGCGGAACGGTATCAGAAGCTAGAGCAACTCCTTATCGAAGCACAAACGGATGTGCAGAAATGGCGAGAGGCTGATAAGGAAACCTATCGACTGATGATTACAGCAGGAGGTAAAGAGGAAAGACAGGGTTTTTATGGAAATGACTTAAAAGAGTTCCCTTGTGATGAGTTAAGAGTGATTGACGGGCTCTGGGTAAAGTACAGTAATGGCTTTTATGGTTTCGGCGTGCAAAAAGAAATTTATAGGCAGTGCGGTGGTTCACTCGACTATGAAATAATTCCAAGCGATAAAATTTTGCTGAAGTTTTATGAGGCGGTGGCTTGGCGAGAATATGGGGAGTTTAAATTGTCGTGGGATGAGTTATTAGAAGGACGGCGGATAGGAATCAGAGGGCATTTGCCATACCACTATTTTGTAAGGATTGGTGGTATTGGAGCCTTTCAATTTCTTTTCTCACGTTGTGAATTGTAGGAGCATTTCGGGAAACGTCCAATAAGCATCGCAACCAACCAACAATCATTCAACCTCATCTGATAAGATTTCTACCCTAGACAATATTCATTGGCGAAGCCGGTTATCTCTTTGTACAACTCTTATGGGTTTGTTTTATATTCCCCTGTGGGCGTTTCGAGAAACGCCCCTACAAATTGATTTCAATTACAAAGTATTTTGTAGGAAGAGTATTGTGAAATGAATCATGACTAACAAGATAAAGCAGTAGATGGCGATCGCCGCCCAGAACTGACCGGGAGAATCTTTGCGGTGGATATCTGGAGCACCACGTCTACCGGGAAAAATGCCAGCGCGAAGGATGTGTATCAACTGCCAAATACCGAAGATAACGACACACAACATAAATAGGCTCAGCAGTAATAAAAGACTCATTCGGTATTTGCGTTGGGATGAAAGATGGTTTGGTGATCACCCATCTGTGCAGAAAAAGGATTAGACTACGAGGCTGCTAATAAATTTTTGATTGTTTGACTGAATGAGTGAGAAAAACGAGGCAACCTACAGTGCTGCCAATATTGTCAATTACTACGCCCAACTCCAACTGTTGCAGCCCGCAGAACAAACAATCCTTGATCGGCTTCGAGACAAATTACCTACGATGAACATGCTTGATATTGGCATTGGTGGAGGTCGCACAACGAAGCATTTTGCGCCATTAGTCGAGTTTTATACAGGGATTGATTATTCTAGTGGGATGATCGAAGCTTGCGAAAAACGCTTTCAAAATACATCTGATGCGATGACGCTTCAAATCGGCGATGCGAGAGATATGGCAGAGTTTGCTGATGATTCTTTCGATTTTATTTTGTTTAGTTTTAATGGCATCGATTACGTCTCCCATGGCGATCGCCTGAATATTTTGCAGGAGATAAATCGTATTGGAAAAACAGGCTGCTATGTCTTTTTTTCCAGCCATAATCTTCAGGCTATGCTCAAAGAATTTGACTGGAAATCGAAGCTAAGTTTCAATCCCATCAGCACTTATGTCAACTTAGTGATGTGTATTATTCTTTTCCTTTGTAACGTATCTATCACTCGCCAAAAACTTGCAGAATCCAGCTATCTAATTCTTAAAGATGAATCCCATAATTTTAGTTTGCAAACTTACTATATCCGAGCAGAAGAACAGACAAAACAATTAGAGACAGATTTCACAGATATTGAAGTGTATTCATGGCAAACAGGTTTGCAAATCTCTGATAAAAAAGACCTATTAACTCATCCTGATCTGTGGCTATATTATTTTTGTCGTGTCAAATAAAGTATCTAAATATTGATATTTATGTTACCTAAATCATCTTTGAAAATAGGACTTGTATTGACCTCAATCTTTTTTTTGAGTAGTTGCCAGGCGATCGCCCCTAGTGCAGAAACTGCGCATGCCAGTACCTGCGAAACAGATGACGAATTTATGCGGATTCCGGGTGGCGAATTTATCGGTGGTAGTGACCAGATGGAACGGGATTATGCCTATCGGATTTCAGCAGAGGCCGCAGCTGATACTCCCGATGAAGTTGATGAATGGGACACTTCTCTACGCAAAAAGAAGTGGTTTGATTGGGAAGGCGATCGCCAAACCCAGAGCATCGACGATTTTTGTATTGCTCGCAATTTAGTTACCAACCGCGAGTATCAAGAATTCATAGAAGCAACGGGTCATCGTCCACCAGGCATCAGCGCCGAAGAATATCAAAAACAGGGCTTTTTGGTGCATCCTTATGAAGATGTAAAACCCTATTTGTGGGATGACAATAATTACCCCGAAGGCGAAGCGAATCATCCTGTTGTATTGATTTCCTATGAGGATGCATTGGCCTATGCTGACTGGAAAAGTTCTGGTGGTGATCGCCTTTATCGTTTACCCACTGAAGCAGAATGGGAAAGAACTGCACGAGGAGTGAACGGTGATTATTTTCCCTGGGGGAATGAGTGGCAAGATGATGCAACTAATGCTGCCCAAAGTGGTCTGTGGCATACAAGTGCAATCGCCGAATTTCCGTTGAGCCTTACCAGTGAAGGTGTTGAAGATATGGCTGGCAATGTCTTCGAGTACACAAGTACTTTAGAACAACGCGGACTTACAAAAGTCTCGGTGATGAAAGGCTGTTCTTGGGATGATCTCCCCGGGTTTTGTCGCGCGGCTTACCGCCATACTCGTCCCATTTCATCACGCCATATCCTTTTCGGATTTCGGTTGGCCTATGAGTAAAAAGCGAGGCGATCGCCACCATATCTCAGCTCTCAGCTCGATATAAACGGTAGCTATCATTTTCGTAGGCGATCGGTAAATTCAATTTGTGCTCTCGACTATCAAAAAAGTATTGAGAGTCATATTTTTCCATGAGAGCTATTACCTGTGATGTTGTGAGATTTGAATAACCTTTATCCAGTTCTGCTGCCATTTTAAATCCCATTTCTGGCCAAATATATGATGGAGGATGACCAGACAAATCGTTAAGCCTTGCGTACCATTCTAAGATTTTTGTCTCAGTTGGCGGCACTAATTTAAATTTGGCGATCGTTGCTCTATTAGTTAGCCAATTGAAGCCAACATAGCGACCTGGTGGAGAAATGATGACTGCATCTTGTTCTGTATTCTGTTGTATCCAGTCAAATATATCCTGACTCTTTTCATTGTTTTTTTCGACACCAATAGGAAACTTCGATAGACTCACTAAATCTTTTGTGAAAGTCGTCAATGTAAATGTATGGATAGTGGCCAAAAATATTAAACAAACAAGAAAGCCTTTATTTCTAAGAAATTCAAAACACTTAGATTTCTGAAAAAAATCTTGAATTAAATAAGCTGATATCAAAAGTACATTCAGTGCAAGCATCAAGCTTCCAAAGCGAAAAGGATAATATTGTAGAAATACTCCTTGGGAATCAAAGAAGGCAATAGCAAACCCACAGAAGAAGGGCACAAGACTAAAACATGTAAGCTCTAGTAATTGCAATCGATTAACTGCACTTGACTGACTTTGTATAGAGAGGTGAGAGTCTTGAGCAACTTCTTGCTTTGTTTTTTTCCAACACCAATACAAACAAGATAAATAAATAGCAACAATAAAAAACCTTATTTTTTGCCAAACAAAAGGATTTAAATGGTGGGAGTTTCGGAGGAATGTATAGATATAAGTTGCCTGTAACTCACTATCTGGAACAGAAACCGTTTGGCTGAGACTATGGGCTAAAGTGAAAGTCGCAAAAATACTCGTTACTAAATAAATAAATAAAGATAACGCAATAATTGAAAAATGCTCTTTTGAAAAATATTTCTGAAAATAATTGTTTTTATAACCGAGCCAACCTGCCCACATGAGAAATGTTAAAGTCGCGTATCCCCCTACCAAAATATGTAGAGAAGTTGCTAAACCTAAACTGGCTATTGTCCAAATATATCTTTTCTTCATTGATAGCCAAATAGCGATTAAAACTAGCCCATAGGAAAAACCTTTTGTTTCCAAGCTACCAATCATCCACTCACCTGCAACCACTATTCCTTGTTGAGAGTAGAGAAATAATGTGATTGCGATCAGTAATGGTAAAAACTGAAGCTTGATTTGTCGCGCTATTAATATCAGACTTGAAGAAATCAAACTATAGTAGACGATTCTTCCGATAATAGAGGTGGCTAAAAAACCCCATGCTAAAATGCTCTTCCCAAAAATAAGTTGAAAGAAAGCTTGATAACTTTGAGGTTGACTAAGATACCAGTCATTGGGTAACCAGTCAGTAGAGATAAACTGTTTTGCTAGCATCAGTTTTCCGACTTCATTTTCTGCCATGTTATCTGTAAGTAAATGGCTGAAAACAAGCAAAGCTAGCAATATAAAAAACTCTAAAAAAAGAGATTGATTATATTTTATCTTCTCTTTTTTTAAGGGTGGATTAATGGTTTTAGAATGCATACATTGAAAGAACTATATAGAAAATTTTGTTTGGGAAAACATTATTTCATCTGCATTATTTAGCTATTTCCAATCCTTGATTTTGTTTCTGGGAGTTGCACTATGAAGCGTGATGAGATTAACGGCAAATATATTTGGCATATCGGCGCCACTAAATTCCATGATTTTACGATGCCATTATCTGTTGTATCAGAAAAAAATCAGCCTAGCTAAACACCAAGTTTTCTTCATTGCCAAAGCTCTGGATTCATGAATCTGCTAGATTTCTTTACTTGATTTGGCGATCGCCACTGACTGTTACCCAGGTTTGTTCCGCAAGATTATAGGCCTTCCGGATGATTGCCAAATGATTAACTTTACCTATATAGGCTTTAAGCTATGACTATTCTTTTTTCATTGACTATTGTCTATGCGGTTGATAAGCTTAACCTAACTTTACAGATTTCACAGAAAGCCAGTCCTTAATTTGGTCAGGGTATCTACAAGAACTCTGTCACTAATATCTTTTTTATAAAACCTGTTTTAAAACCATCATCATTCCAACGTCATCCAGAATATGAACACTTTTTTTAGTCAGTCCATCTGGCTTATTCCCTGTTACACCTTGCTGGGAATGGGACTATCGGCATTATGGATGCCAGGTATTAATCGCAGAATTGGGCCGCGTCCCGCAGGCTACCAAAATATTGTGTTGACGTTTGTCGCGTTTACCCATAGTTGTATTGCTTTCTTGGAAGTTTGGAAGCAGCCAGCCTTAAAGCCATCCTTTGTTTGGTTACAAGCGGCAGATTTGACTCTCTCTCTCGACTTCAATGTGTCGAGTATTACGGTGGGCGCTTTAGTGCTGATTACGGGGATTAATTTTCTTGCGCAGATTTATGCGATCGCCTATCTGGAGATGGACTGGGGCTGGGCAAGATTTTTTGCGACGATGAGTCTCTTTGAAGCTGGGATGTGTTTTCTGGTGCTCTGCAATTCCCTCTTCTTTAGCTATGTGGTTCTGGAGATTTTGACCCTTGGAACCTACCTCTTCATTGGCTATTGGTTTAACCAGTCTCTGGTTGTGACCGGAGCAAGAGATGCGTTTCTCACAAAGCGGATTGGTGATTTGTTCTTGCTCATGAGTGTGGTTGCATTGTTGCCTTTGGCGGGCACTTGGAATTTTGATGGTTTGGCAGAATGGGCAGCGACAGCGGAACTGGATCCGACTATTGCGACGCTCCTTTGTCTGGGTTTAATTGCTGGGCCTTTGGCGAAATGTGCTCAATTCCCTTTGCACCTCTGGCTTGATGAAGCGATGGAAAGTCCGATTCCAGCCACGATTGTCCGAAACAGTTTGGTTGTTGGAACAGGTGCTTGGGTATTGATTAAATTACAACCGATTTTTGCCCTCTCCGATTTTGCTTCCACTTTTATGATTGCCATCGGTGCAACGACTGCTCTGGGGGCTTCCCTCGTGGCGATCGCCCAAATTGATGTGAAACGTTCTTTGTCATATTCAGTTAGTGCCTATATGGGCATGATCTTTATGGCGGTGGGTTCTCAGCAAGATGAAGTGACCCTTGTTTTACTGTTGACCTATGGCGTTGCGATGGCTCTTTTGATCATGGCGATCGGCAGCGTAATTTTAACCAATATCACCCAGGATTTAAGCCAATATGGTGGCCTATGGTCTCGCCGTCCAATTACAGGAATTTGTTATCTCGTTGGTGCTGCATCTCTCGTTGCATTGCCTCCCTTTGGTGGATTTTGGAGTATTGCGCAACTAGCGAGTAATTTTTGGGAAACTAGCCCCTCCGCGGCGATTGTGCTGATTCTTGTGAATGGGTTAACAGCCTTCAGCATTATGCGGGAATTTGGCTTGATTTTCGGTGGTAAACCTAAGGCAATGATGGTGCGATCGCCCGAAGGATTGTGGGCGTTAGTATTACCGATGGTGATCCTCGCAGGTTTTGCATTACATAGCCCTTTCGTTCTTTCCGTTCTGAACTTTTTACCTGACTGGCAAACCCTAAACCTACCCGTTGTTTCAGTCTTAATTCTCTCGACCCTCATCGGTGGCGGTTCCGCATCTTATCTTTATCTCTCCGATAAAATTGCCAAGCCTCTCCACTACTTCCCCGAACCTGTCCGCGAGTTTTTTGCGAAGGATCTTTATACTGCTGAACTCTACAAAAACACTGTCATTTTGGGAGTGGCCTCAATTTCTAAAGTGATTGATTGGTTGGATCGTTATTTTGTCGATGGTGTCATCAATCTATTAGGTATTGCGACGCTCTTTAGTGGTCAAAGTCTGAGATACAGCAATTCTGGTCAAAGTCAGTTTTATGCCTTATCTATCCTTGCTGGCATCTTGATTTTGGTGGGCGTCATTTTCTATCCCTTCCTTAATCAAATTGATTTTGCCTCAATTTTTTAAGACTGCCATTTAAATCACTTTTTTATAACCGCCGTTTCAATCTCTTGTAGATCTCCAACATCATGCTGAGCCTATTATTATTTCTCCCGCTGCTGGGAATTGGGGCGATCGCCTTACTTCCTCGACCGGCCACCCGTCTAACAACCACTATCTTGGTACTGACTACCCTTGGGATTAGTAGCTGGCTATTAATTGGCCTTGATCTAACGACTTCCCAGATGCAATATACCGAATACCATTCTTGGTTAAGTATGTTGGGTTTGAACTACAGCCTTGGCGTTGATGGTTTATCACTGCCGCTGATTGTTCTAAATTCCCTACTCACCCTCGTTGCGATCTATAGCATCGGAGAAAGTAATCATCGTCCCAAACTCTATTACTCACTGATTCTTTTGATTAATAGCGGTATTACCGGAGCATTAACGGCGAATAATCTGTTGCTCTTTTTCTTGTTCTACGAAATTGAGTTAATCCCGTTCTATCTAATGATTGCCATTTGGGGTGGCGAGAGAAAAGGCTACGCATCCATCAAGTTTTTGATTTACACCGCAGTTTCTGGCTTACTCGTTCTCCTGGCATTTCTCGGAATGACTTGGCTCAGTCAATCCCCAACTTTTGACATCGACAGCTTGACTCTCAGCAATCTCGATTTCAAAACGAAGATCATTCTACTCAGCGTGTTGTTGGTGGGTTTTGGGATCAAAATTCCTGTTGTCCCTCTCCATACTTGGTTGCCCGATGCTTATGTGGAAGCGAACCCCGCAGTCACAGTATTACTCGGTGGTGTCTTTGCGAAATTAGGAACCTATGGATTAATGCGTTTTGGGTTACAGCTATTCCCAGATGTCTGGCCTACAGTTTCCCCTGTTCTCGTTGTAATCGGTACAGTCAGTGTGATGTATGGTTCTCTCGCTGCCATCACCCAGCGAGATTTGAAACGGATGGTTGCCTATAGTTCCGTTGGTCATATGGGATATATCATCGTTGCAACGGCTGCTGGTACTGAATTAAGTGTGCTTGGCGCTGTTGCCCAGATGGTTAGCCATAGTTTGATTTTGGCGTTGTTGTTCCACCTCGTTGGCATTATTGAGCGTAAAGTGGGTACCCGTGATCTTGATGTACTCAATGGCTTGATGAATCCAGTGCGGGGCTTGCCTTTGACCAGTAGTATGTTGATTTTGGCGGGGATGGCCAGTGCTGGTATTCCGGGTCTTGTGGGCTTTATCTCAGAATTTCTTGTATTCCAAGGTAGCTTTAGCCGCTTCCCCATTCCGACGCTCTTCTGCATCATTGCCTCTGGTTTAACGGCAGTTTATTTCGTGATTCTCTTGAACCGCACTTGTTTTGGTCGCCTCGATAGCCAAACTGCTTATTACCCTAAGGTGCTGTCTAGCGAAAAAATTCCGGCGATCGCCCTGACTGGCATCATTCTTTTCCTCGGTTTACAACCCGCATGGCTGACCCGTTGGATTGAGCCAACTACGAGCCAATTTGTGGCCACGATTAATACTGAGGTTATTGCCTTAAACCCCGCCGATATTGCGAACAATAACTAGCCGCCCAGCAGATCTACGAAGGAGATAGAAACCATGACGACGCAAACAAAAATTCCCCCCTCTACTCATCCCTATGCCGACATTATCCATCGCCTAGAAGCAGGCGGTTCGATGTTGCCGGATACCCCCGAAAACTTGATGCAGATCATCGGTATCTACAAAGCTTATGCTGTGCCGATGGACTTCTACTGGCGTGATCTGATGTACATTGCCGAGCAAGTTTTCTTAGAGCCATTGCCCTTTTTTAAGTACTTCATTTCTAAGGAATATCTCGATCGCCAAAATAAATATGCAGGTGATGAAGCAGATCTCCGCATTTGGCGCGGTACTGGCTCCGCTCACCCAGAATTGCTTGAGTTTATGAATAAGGGGGAAACCTTTAAAGCGTCCAAGTTATTCCATCATTTGTCCCATGATCGGATCAATATGGAATTTGCGGAAGCTTGTATGCGGGCGATGTTTTGGCATGGTCGGGATATGGGTCTCGGTAAATTCGATGAATATCTCGATTCGGAAGAATATATTGCCAATGCGGATCGGGCGATTAAAGCCTATTTCAAAAAGAATCCGCTGATGTTGGGTTTATACAAGCTTTTCCCTGAGATGTTTCTAGAGAAGGTAAGGGAACTGTCCTACTATTCCAATCTCGGTTTGTTCTGGGAAGTGATGGCACCAGTCTTCTTCGAGATGTCTGATATCTATGATGAAGGGGGATTTGATGGTGTACCCGACGCGATGAATTTCCTCGTCAACGGTATTTTTGCGATCGCCGGCCGACCGATTTACCATCATGTTTATATTGATGGCGAATGCTTTGAGATTATCTCGAAATCAAAAGGTTTTACTTGGCTCTACGAAGCTGCATTGCCCTATGTGGAAGCTGTGTTCTATCGCACCTCACCTTTCCGAGGGACAAAATCCTACAATGCCCAAGCCGGTGAAGTACCCGAAAACCAAAAGGATTTTCACTACGGCATTTTGTATGCGGATGTTTTTCCTGTGGGGACAGCTGGTATCCCACCAACATTGTTGATGGACGACATGTTCCATTTTCTGCCAGATTATCTAAAGGAGTACTACAAAGAAAATTGCCGAGGCGAGGACGACGAACTAATCCAATTGGGGATTACCTTCCAGCGGTCCATGTATAACGTCACCTCAGCGGTAATTCAAGCGCTTCGCACAGCATTGTTGTATCCGCTCGATGATCCGAATCCGAGACATTTGCAGAAAAACCGCGAGTTTTTTGAGGCACAAATGGATCGTTTCCGTCGCCCCGAAGCAAGGTTACGGGATATTCAAAGTGCTGATTATCGCTAACTAAAACCGACTGATTTCTAATAATTTGATCACTGTTTTTTGAGAGTTGCCATGCCTGATATTGTTGATATTGCCGTAAGTAATGATGATTTTTCGACCCTTGTGGCAGCTGTTTCCGCAGCGGATTTAGTTGATACCCTAAAAAGTCCTGGCCCTTTCACTGTTTTTGCACCCACAAATGCAGCCTTTGAAAAGCTACCGGATGGCACGATCACAACTTTGCTACAAAATATTCCCCAGTTGGCTCGAATCCTTTGCTATCACGTTGTGCCAGGCAAGTTAACGAAGGATGATTTAGCCAAAATGGAAATTGTGAACTCTGTGGAAGGGTCACCAATTCGCATTGATTGCAGTGAAAATTTCGAGGTCAAAAATGCCACTGTCATCATGGAAAATATCGAAGCGGATAATGGCATTATTCATGTGCTCGATAATGTAATTCTGATGGGTTAATCAAACCATTTTGAATTCGAAAATCACTATGAACGATGGGGCGACTGCGACTCTTTTTGTGGCGATCGCCTATCAGAAGGTGTGACCATTCACTAAAATCTTGTGTCGATGAAAATGATTAGGTGATCAGAGTGACCAATCCTGTATCTAAGTCATATCACTAAAATCTTGTGTCGATGAAAATGATTAGGTGATCAGAGTGACCAATCCTGTATCTAAGTCATAGCGAGCACCCACGATTTTTAATTGCTCCGATTCTAAGCGTGCCGTTAAAAGAGGCGATCGCTGCAACTGTTCGATTTGGTAGCGTACATTTTCGACTACGGCTTTATTGACGGCATCCGCAGATTTGCCTTTGATACTTTTGAGTGCCGGTAAAATCGCCTCTACAAAAGTGCCGATATCTCCCGGTAAGGGCTCATTTTGCACTGCCGCCGTGACAGCTCCACAGCGCTCATGCCCCAACACCATTAGGATGGGTGACTCCAGCAATTCCACTGCATATTCGATACTACCGAGTGCCTCAGGAGTCGCGATATTACCTGCGATCCGTACATCAAAAATATCGCCAATACCCTGATCAAACAAAATCTCAGGCAACACTCGCGAATCTGCACAACTTAAAACTGTCGCAAATGGTTTTTGACCTTGCGCAACCTCTTTCATGCGGGCTTGTGTTTGATCTGGATACTTCAGTTGATGATTCACAAATCGCTGATTCCCCTCCAACAATGCTTGCAATGCTGTATCTGGGGAAAGGATATCAGGGGCGATCGCTGACAATCCGGCTGCTTCAGCCCGCTTTGGACGACTAAATATATTTCCTGCTGTTGCCGCTAAACTAATTGCGCCAATCGAACCGATTTTTAGAATGTCGCGGCGACCAACCGAGTTACTTTTATCATTCATGATTATTATTCGGGTGTATTAGAAAGATTGAAAATCCGAAAAACTGAAAATCTTATTAATCAAGAATTGAACCCTAAAAGGGTTTAATAGAATTTAGATATCCTCTAGATTTCTCATTCTTGAAAGTCATTTAGATAGACGATACACACTTCACAGAACTCACTTCCATTACATCGGAAATATAACAAGTTCCTCCCAGTTTATTTAGCAATGGACGAATGTTTCCGACAACATCTTTTACCTGTTCTGGTGTGCAGAAAGCAATAATGTAGACGTTATCGAGCATTGTCATATCTAAATCTTCAACATTACCTCGTAATCCTTTCCCAATCACATTGCGAATCACTGCATGACCATGTACACCTGATGTATCTAAGTTATTTAAAATCTTGTCCAGCTCAAAAGAATTAGCAATAATTTCTATCTTTTTCACAAGGTGCATGGGGTTACCTCCACAAAAGGTTGATTCCGTACAGATATAGCGGAATGCCGACAATGATATTGAATGGAAATGTCACGGCAAGAGCAGTTGAGACATATAAACTCGGATTTGCTTCTGGTACAGTCATACGCATTGCCGCTGGGACAGCAATATAGGAAGCACTAGCACACAAAACAGCAAACAAAAGTGCATCTCCCTGGGGCATATTAATTAATTTTGAAATGACTAATCCAATAGCTGCATTAACAATCGGAATTAGGATTGCAAATGAAACAAGAAAAACACCGGTTTTTTGTAAGTCTTTAATCCTTTTCGCAGCGACAAGGCCCATATCTAATAGGAAGAAAGTCAAGACGCCATAGAACATTTTTTGAGTAAACGGTGATAGTAATTCCCAACCGTGCTCTCCAGTTAATACGCCAATTATTAGGCTACCAACCAATAGAAATACGGAGCTATTGAGAAATGCTTCTTGCAATACTTCACTCCATGAAAACTCACGCTTTTCATCAACAGTGAATAGATTAACGAGGATTAATCCGACAATAATGGCAGGTGATTCCATTAAGGCTAGCGCGGCTACCATATAGCCATCATAAGCAATCCCTAACTCTGTCAAGAATGCACCAGCTGTGATAAACGTTACGGCACTGATAGAACCATAAGTCGCGGCGATCGCCGCCGCATCATAGGTCTCCAATTTGATCTTTAAAATGAAGTAGGTATATAGAGGCACAATACATGCCATTAGCATTGCGGCTAAAAGCGTTAAGACAACTTCCTGTGTGACGCCACTTTTAACTAATTCGACCCCTCCCTTAAAACCAATCGCGAGTAACAAATACAGTGAAAATAGTTTTGGAATTGGTGGTGGAATTTCCAGATCAGATTTGACAAAAACCGCTGCCATACCTAGAAAAAAGAATAGGACTGGAGGGTTTAAAATATTAGAAACGATTAAATTTGCATCCATGTAATTCTGCGCCTAATAGACTCGAAATTTTGGAAAGTTTGTGTTTTTAAATGCCTTATAAATAATGAGTGGTTAACTCTGACTTATCGTGTCGAGTTGCCAGATGTCAATTTAATTCTTGGAATCAAGATACTAAAGTCATAGAACGTAACTCTTCTTGATTTTTCTTGGGATGAAATCTTTACTTATCTAAATGTTTTTCTGGGATTAAGCTTTCTTTGATTTTCTGAGCCTAACAATATTTTATGGTGGAAATTGTAGAGATAGACTTCCCTGAAAAGCAGATTAACTAGGAAAGATCTAGTTAAACAAAAGATTGAGTATTAGTTAGTAGAAAAGAGATGAAATACAGTCCAATGCATTCAGGAAATTATCTACGAAAAATTTCTTGAACATTTTATTCCGGTTTCATTACTTCAATAGGATTGAGTACTGCTTCGATAAATTCTTCCGGCGGCAAATAATGATGAACGGTGACATAATGATGCAGCATTGTTGGTGCAGAGTACCAATTACCATTAGGGTGGCGCACACAAATCTGTCCATTACCAGTTGCATTATCACAGAATTCGCAACAATGAAAACCGCGATGCAACATGACAGGTTGTGAACAGAGCTTTTGAATGATAGTAATGAATTTTATGGAGACTTGTCCCACCGGAAATTGATGGTCTTCGCCAAGCCATCCCACATTGAGGTCATTTTTTCAGCATCTCTGTGCCCATACATATTAAGGTGTTAAGTCAGCGAAAAATATCATTTTTTGTAGAAGTAATATGACTTGTCAGTTCGATGATCAACCTTGTGTGTTCTAGAGAACTCCATCACCTCAAACACTTTTACCAGAGAAAATCTAGCGTACAAACGAAATCAGGCAAAATATCATCACCATTGATGGATTGAGGCTTTACGAGAACTTCTGGCTCTTTATCAACTTGATAAACTGTCACTTCTTCTTTCTGAGGATCAATAAGCCAACCGAGCTTTACTCCATTCTCGATATACTCTGTCATTTTGTTTTGTAGAGTTCGGAGAGAATCGCTTTCCGAGCGTAATTCAATCACAAAGTCTGGGCAGAGACACGCAAATTTTTTCCGTTCTTGTAGGTCAAGATTCTGCCATTTTGACAATTCAACCCATGCCGCATCGGGAGATTTTAAGGCACCATTTGGCAATTTGAAACAAGTTGAGGAGCTAAAAACTTTACCTAACTGCTTACTACGATTCCAATTCCAGAGTTGACCCATCAGATCCATCTCTCGATTTCCGCTTTCTACGCCAACTGGAGGCATGATAATTAGTTCTCCTGCTGCGCTACGCTCAAACTGAACATCCGGATTATTCTTGCAAATCTGCGCAAATTGTTCGTCATCAATCTTCACTACAGAAGTGAAATCAAGGGTAAAGGTCATCATGGCGATCGCCCATCAGAGAACTTGGCTATATTTTATCTTGTAATTTTTCTGAGACTTGAGAGGAGAGGCGATCGCCTATTGTTTCTGACCAAGCGTTAACCATTGAAAAATAGTTTGGGGCGTTAATTCTAAAGTGATTTCTGGCAGTATTGGTAATAATTGCTCGTCTCGAAAAATGCTGGGTTCTTGATTGGGTTTAAAAACTAGGATGGAGCGATCACCAGGATCAATTAGCCAACCGAGCTGTGTCCCAAACTTGAGGCAATGTAAGAGGTTATCTACAACTCGATGAACATTTTGATTGGGCGAAAGAATTTCAAGAGACCAGTCTGGAGCCTTAGTGAAATTATCCTCTGGCTCTCCGTAATCATCTAATTGGATATTTTCGAAGGCAATAACTGTAATGTCCGGAACAATGGAGCGATCGCCAAAAGTACAACGTAATTCTGGTAGAGCTAAGTATTGAGGTTCAATTGCAGTCAACGCGAACAATAATCGCTTTTGCAGAATAGAATGGCGAAATTTAGGCATTGGTTTTTGTACCGCTGCATTGTTGAGATATTCCCATGCAGGAGAAGTCTCGATATAGTCGCTAGCGAGAAAGGAATCCAGAGACAATTGCACAGGTGTTGCAACCACGAACCAAACCTCTCTATGTCCAAGGTGGGTGAGTTGAGAAAGGGATTTAACTTGTAAATTAAATCCCCATCTTTTTTATTTTAACCGCGTAGTTTTTCGAGAACTGTACGATCTTCGAGAGTTGAAGTGTCACCAGCAATTTCTTCGCCAGCAGCTAGGTTACGCAATAAACGACGCATAATCTTTCCAGAACGAGTCTTTGGCATCACATCGGTAAAGCGGATTTCTCCGGGTCGGGCGATCACCCCAATTTCTTTCACAACGTGAGCTTTTAGTTCCTTCTCTAGCTCATCGCTAGCGGTTTGGGTTCCTTCGAGGGTGACAAAGGCAAATACCTCTTGGCCTTTAATGGGATCAGGCTTACCGACAACCGCCGCTTCTGCCACAGCAGGGTGAGAAACCAATGCAGATTCTACTTCCATGGTGCCGAGACGGTGACCAGACACATTCATGACATCATCCACACGACCCATCACCCAGAAGTAACCATCTTCATCACAGCGTGCACCATCCCCCGCAAAATAGAGATAGTTGCCATCCTTGGGCGCAATATGTTCCCAATAAGTAGTGCGGAACCGTTCGGGATTGCCATAAACCGTGCGCATCATACCAGGCCAAGGTTGTTTCACTACCAAATAACCACCTTCATTAGCGCCAACGGGATTGCCATCGAGATCAACCACGTCTGCCACAATACCGGGGAAAGGTAAGGTTGCAGAACCTGGCTTAGTAGGGGTTGCACCGGGAAGAGGAGTGAGCATTACGCCGCCAGTTTCCGTTTGCCACCAGGTATCCACAATGGGACATTTTTCACCACCAATGACGCGGTTATACCAGATCCAAGCTTCAGGGTTAATGGGTTCACCAACAGTGCCGAGCAGACGCAACGAACTCATGTCGTACTTGTTCGGAATATCTTCGCCCATTTTGATGAAAGCACGGATTGCAGTGGGCGCTGTGTAGAAAATGGTGACGCCATATTTCTCGATCACTTCCCAAAAACAACCAGGATTAGAAGCACGGGGCGCACCTTCGTACATCACCGCCGTCGCACCGTTAGAGAGGGGGCCATAGGTGATGTAGCTGTGTCCAGTAATCCAGCCCACATCAGCACCACACCAATACACATCGTCATCCTTGAGATCAAAAATCCATTGGCTGGTCATGTGGGTGTAGAGGTTATAGCCGCCAGTGGTATGGACAACACCCTTGGGTTTACCCGTTGTGCCGCTGGTGTAGAGGATGAAGAGCATATCTTCTGCATCCATCGGTTCAGCGGGGCAATCGGCAGACACTTCTTTTTGCATCTCATGCCACCAATGGTCACGGCCATCCACCATTTCTACGTCTTCTTTGGTGCGTTGAACCACGAGAACATTTTCAACACTGGGTGCATGATCGCCAGAAATTGCCGCATCCACTTGAGGCTTGAGGGAAACCACTTTATCTTTGCGGAATCCACCATCAGCGGTAATTACAAGTTTGGCTTCAGCATCTTCGAGGCGACTGCGTAATGCTTCGGCGCTAAATCCACCAAAGATTACAGTATGGGGCGCACCAATCCGAGCACAGGCCAATAATGCCACAACCGCTTCAGGAATCATGGGCATATAAATACCGATGCGATCTCCCTTTTGAACGCCTAGTTTTTTCATGGCATTGGCGAACTGACAAACTTCACGATGAAGTTGGGCATAGGTCAAAGTCCGAGAATCACCCGGTTCCCCTTCCCAAATCAGAGCTGCTTTATTTTTGCGCCAAGTCTTGAGATGGCGATCGAGACAATTGTGGGAAATGTTGAGCTTACCGCCGACAAACCATTTCGCGAAGGGCGGTTGCCAATCCAATACTTTGTCCCATGGCTCGAACCATTCCAGTTCCTGCTCTGCCAGTTCACCCCAAAACGCCTCAGGGTCATTTTTTGCTTTTTCGTAGAGTTCCTTGTATTGATCTAGGCTCTTGATATGTGCCTGCTCAGAAAATGCTGTGGGAGGATCAAAGGTGCGATTCTCCTGCAAAATCGATTCGATATTAGTTTCAGACATCTTAAATTTATTATCGTGAAATTTATTCCACACTATTTTCGCGCAAGGTTAAGCTCACGAAGATTGCAATTCTTTAAGACATAGAGACTGGGCATGTATTGGGTGATCGCCTGCTAATCGTCCAATAGACCATGGACAACATTGCCACTCAATTCAACATAAAGAGAGGAATTAGCCGAGATAAGCACTTCGCTTTCTTGAAAAGTTGTTAGTATGGATGAACTGATATTGCTGAGGCTATACAAAGATTTTTCAGGCTTTATAGCCTTAGAAAGTAGATTGACTCCATTCTTATTGTGTTATTTGACAGATATGAAAAGAGATACTAACTGGCAAAGTATAGGTATTGGGCTAGTCACAATTACTATTATTGGATTGGTTATTTGGGCTTTGTTTCATGAGATTGGTAAAGCTCCTTGGCAATTCATCACAATTTTGATTGCCCTCCTAGGCGCATTAATTACATTTGCGGGTAATTTACAAATTCAAATCCGTAATGAGCAAAAACCTCAGAAAACTGAAATATACGACCAAGTCATTAATTTCTTCTTTGATTCTATATTGGCTTCTAAGCTGGGACGAGAGCCTAAGAGTGAAGATGAATTAGTTCAGGGATTTGCTAATATGACTCCCGACCTGATTTTATGGGCATCTGATGATGTTTTGAAGCTCTACATTGAGTTTCGGCAAATAGCAAGTAACAATATTTCAATGTCTCCGAATAATCTTATTCTATTATTTGGTCAATTACTATTGGCAATGCGAAAAGATCTAGGTCACCAAAATAATAAAATAGATAAAATATCAATCTTAGGCACTTTCGTGAATGATGTCGAAAATTTAGCTAAATAAGCATCGCCACTCTCGCTAATTTTCTCAAAACTCCTACTATACTAGCAAGGTATATTGGATTTAGTCAGCTAAACCGAGGCAAAATTCATGCAATGGCAAGACATTTGTGATGACAAATTACTACAGGACTTACCTTACAAAATCGAGCTGAATCAATGGGGTCAGATTGTGATGAGTCCAGCCAAAATTAAGCATGGTTTTTACCAAAATCGAATTGGTTCTTTATTGGAGCAACTGACGACTGAAGGTGAGGCAATGATTGAATGTGCAATCCAGACTGCTGACAATGTGAAAGTTGCGGATGTGGCGTGGGCTTCTGATGCAAGGGCAGATATCATTTTAGACGAAGTTTTTGCTTCGGTTGCGCCTGAAATTTGTGTTGAGGTACTGTCGGCTAGCAATACACCCAAGGAAATGGAGTTCAAGAAAACACTTTATTTTGATGCTGGGGCGCAGGAAGTCTGGATTTGCGATCGCCACGGCAATCTAACTTTTTTCAATCAAGAACAACAGCTAAAAACTTCTAATTTTGTCCCTGACTTCCCCCTACAGATTAAACGCAGAAACCAGAAATAAATTCGCGGCGATCGCCATATTATTTAGCCAAAAGACTTTTCAGGCGATCGCCATGCTAGAAACAGTTGAGAATTAAGAGCAGCGATACCGCACAGTATTGGTTCCGAGGTGTGTCAAGGTTAAATTATCGCCGGATAATTGGAAAGAATCCGTATCAGTAAAAGTTTCTCCTTCAGAAAAATATTCAGACGTCACAGTTAATCCAGCTGTCCCCGTCACCATAATGTTTGAGACAGTCCCCACAGATTCATAAAATTGAAGTTGATTAGGGCCAATTTCTAATCGACCATCACTCAATAACGAGCCACAGCCTTCTAGATCCATATTCCACTCGCCTTGGAACTGCGCGGGAATCTCACTGTGCCCTTCTTGGATCAGCTCGCTACCCTCTGCTACAACAATTTCACCATTGCCATTGAGAGATGAAGTAGCAGCATTGGAGGAAATATTCCAATCACCAAACTGAAACTCTGAACCCCCATAGGTCGTAATCGAAAGCCCTTTCTGACCGGCTGGGTTTTCAAAATTAAATTGACACTGACCTAATCCAGTACCCGCACAAGCTGTAACTTCGGTGAATCCCGCATCATAAGCCTCCCGCTCCACACCAAAATCACCGGGGTTTGGAGCTTCTACGGGAACCCATCCTTCTTTGATTAGGCGATCGCGGACAACCGCATATGGTGTTCCTTGGTCAAAATCTTTGAGTACAGTCTCGATATTAACTTTTTGTGTATTGGAAGTTTGGGATGAAGTCGCCACTTCGGTAACTGTGTTTGTCTTCGATTCTTGGCTGGCCTGAGTTGATGGTGGAGCTGTTGTTTCTTCTGCGACTACTGTTTCCTCAGGGGTATTGCCAGAGGTTACCGTTGTAGGTTCATCTGGTAGTTTTTGGCCTGCGCAGCTAGTCATTAACAATGCCAGTGCTAGATAGGTGATTGGTTTTCGGTAGTTGCGATTTTTGTGGAGAAATTGTTTCGGCATGAAGGGCATCTCAAGATGGAATAGAAAGTTTGTAGTGAAGGTGTTAGAGACAAATTATGCTTTCTCTAAATCATAGAAATTTTTGTACTCAAAAGTTTTCACTACTCTAAATTAATCCCCAAGTACGGAATGCGTTACCGTAAGATTTTGCTTTTTTTGAATCTATTCTTTTTTTGAGGCTATTGGCGATCGCCTCATTTTTACCCCAAAATATCTTTCACCATAATCTGAATCTCTGGGAAAGCTAACGGCGCAATACTTTCTGAATCTTTCAGCACTAGCATTTGAGAATAAGTTGATCCATCAGGTTCCCGATAAACTTCCAACTGCTGATCTTGGATATTAGCAATCCATACTTCCGGAATTCGGTTCTCCGCGTATAGAGGGAGTTTTACTGTTTGGTCATATCGCAGGGTGCTATCTGAAACTTCAATGAGTAACTGAACATCAGTGGCAGTCGGCAAACATTCTGCATATTGCTGGGGAGAGCCTGAAAGAATCGTAATATCTGGCTCTGGTTCACTCTCATTTAGTAAGAGGATGGGGTCTTGAACACTAATCACAGCTGAAAATTTTTCATAACAGAGTGCAGTAATTTGTCGAACTGTGTAAGCGTGCTTAAAACCAACAGGGGACATCTCAAGGATTTCTCCACGGATTAATTCAAAATTTTTATCGGGAGGCAAGATGCCAGTCTCGCCCATGCGGTGATAGTCTTCCACGGAAAATTTGTGAGTAACGAGTTGCATCGCGTTGCTGACCTCAATCGTTATGCCATCTATTCTATTCGGGGTTTTATGAAGGCGATCGCCACCCATGCTCAAACTTCAATCGGTAAACTCTATGATTTAGGGAGAGTATTGGAGAAAAGCAAGAATGTGGTTCATTCGAGCGGTGGGTTTAGTTTTAGCTGTGTCCTTATTTTTCTGCATTCCCCATGTAGTCAAGAAACATAATGCTTTGAGAACTGCGGCTCAATACGATGGCATTGTTGTTGGACATAAGGAGCATCGCGATAATAATGGCATCAGTTATGCACTAGAAGTTGAGTACCAAGGCGCTGATTTTAAAACCCATACTTTCGTGAATCATCCTGCTACGAATCCACCAGCAAAGGTGATCGGTGATAGAGTGCGGATTTTTGACCACGGTGATGGAAAACGGCTGGAAGTTTTAGCGTTTCAAACGATGTATTTGGGTTATTGGATTTGGTTTTGCATTAGTTTTTGTGCCTTCGGTTGCTTCATTGCCCCCACGCTAATGGAGCTTATTTATCTCAAACGTTAATTTCGATGATCGCCACTTTCCTATTTCAGGGAAGATACACACTTTATGTACTGATTCATCAACGTCAGAATTTCGTTAATCTGCTTTTAATTCGCTATGGTTCTAAATCTGTTTTTACAGTGTTTTTTGCTAGACGATTGATTAAAAACAATCCTGTGATCACAGAGTAAAATATTGTGCTGACAGTGGCGATCGCCCAAAACACTGGATTTATTGCAGCTTGCCTCACATCTATGCCAGTCGGCCCAAGCATTGACTGAATGGTCGTTGTCAAAACCTGTCCACCAAGGAATCCAATACCACTTAACAATATCCACCAACCTGCCCCAGCAATTTTTTGCCGTAAAACAATCCACTGTGCAGCCCCTAAAATTAACCCCATCATTCCTAAAAATACATAGCTAGGTAACGTAGAGACCAAAGGCATCATCATGCCCATGAATCCCTCTGTCACTGGCCTAAGATTTAGTGACCAAAGACTATTGACGAAAAGTAAGGTGATCGCACTCCCGAGGCTTGTTGCAAAGACCCAGCCCCGAAAAGAAGATAACCAAGGTCGCAATGCCCACCATTGAGCGAGTCCACCCAATGCCGCACTTACCAGCCGTAATACTGTCAGGCTAAATAATATTCCCCCTCCTAAGCCTTCCACACTGAGACCCGAATGAATCCAACTCGCAAGACCATCACCCCAAATTTGTAAGAGCTGAGTGATTGCACAGGCTATTACCCATCGCCCTAGGAAAGCTTGCCATCTTAGCTGTTTAGTCATAATGTTCTCACCTTACAGATCTTGTACTCATGCGATTTAGATAGAGCCATTAATTTAGATTTGGCAACGGTTAGCCCGTTCGGCTAGTGCTCGATAGATATTCGCTGGATGATCAGAGAGCAGATCAGGTGGTGAAGGATAATAGCCCATTGGAAATGGCACATTAACCTGTGATTTTCCTCTCCCCATCTCCTCTGGAATTCTCTCAAATTCCGCTTGGATGCGTTGAGTTTCGCAATCGAATGTACATTTTTCGCTATTGATTGTCCGGGGTCTTTCTATCGGGCATTTATTGACGCAGGTTTGTCTGATTTCTTTTGGACTGATTAACTGATTGTCTTTTTCGACAATATCCCTTTGGATGCTATAGCCAAAACGGTGATCGCTAAATGTCATCCAAAGTCGATCGATGGTTAGCAAGTCAGTGCAGGGCATTTTTTTGATTTCTTTGGCTTGTAAAAAATAAAAGCCAGAACTACCTGGGAATAATAATCTTCCTAAAACTTTTTGGTTCTCTTTATCAGCCTCTTCCCATTTTTTATTTTGTAATAATAGTTTGAGAGGTTGATAGTCAACATCTTGCAGAGAAGGTAAAGACTCAATGATTTCTTTGTCAGAAGGTTGATTGAATACCCAATTTGGATTTTCCAATAGATATGGATAGGACAATATAATCCGCCAGGCAAGAAAAAATGTGATTGAAATCAATCCTGACCCTATGATTATTATTCGAGGTTTAGGCGTGAAAAATCTTTTCATCTAAGAATTTGATTTTATTGTTTGATTTCATGAACTGCTTATATTGCAGAAAAGGGTTGGATATTTGGACAATAAGTGTTGATTAAATAAGGATCCTAATCGACTTGGTGATTATGTCTGATATTCATCTTAGCTAGCCAATAATTGATTGATTTTTGTTTTCCATTACTTGTCTTGATGAGAAAACAAATCAAGCATTGTTGAAATTGAATATAGAGTGGTTCGTATTTTAATTATGTAGAGTCTTTTGAAAGAAGCTTTATTGTTTTATACATTCTTCACAGGAACAAACTTAATGTCTCTGATGAAAAGAGAAGATAGATAGACATCAAAATCGCCCCAATCCCAGAACAAAAAATAGTGTCAAAACTTCTTTGAAAAATTCAGAAAAAATGATCTTTCGTTTCTGTTAAGTAAGTGGAAGCCAGATTTTTAGTCTCAAGTGATGAAGATTAAGATAGAGAAAGAATGGAGACTGGTATGAAGACGAAATCTGCAACATTATTCACCCTCACTACAGCTATATTTTGTGCTGTTTTCAATGCTCAGATTCCTGCTCAATCGGCTTCAGTACTTGAGGGTACTCCGCAAGCAACACTGCAATCCAAGCCTCTCTCCTCTTCGTTACCTCTTCTTGCCCAAGCTCAAGAGTCATCTCTCTCTGCTGAAGTCGAACAACTGGTTCTGGAGGGGCTCGCCGCTTTTCAAACAGAGACAGAAGAAGGATATAAATTGGCGATCGCCAACTGGGAAATGGTCGAACCAGAGGTATTAGCTAGTGAGAGACCCGACGATATTGCTTTGCTATATCTACTGTTGGGGCGTGCTTATGATCTCTTGGGTCAAAACCAAACTGCCCTCAAATATTATGAGCAAGCTTTACCTTCTTTCCGTAGTGCAGGGGATTTGTTAGGAGAAGCCAGAGCGCTCAATTTTATCGGTCTGCTCCAAGATGGTTTTGGTGAAAGACAAGAGGCGTTTAGACTTTATGCCGAGGCATTAGCACTATCAGAGCAAGTGGGCGATCTTGAAATGCAAGCCACAGTTCTGGGTAATATTGGCTCGACTCACAATGCCCTTGGTGACAAGTTAAAAGCCATTGAGTTCTATGACCAATCAGTAGAGATTGTGCGGGAGCTGGGCAATAAAAATATGGAAGGCACTCTGCTCAATAATATTGGCTTTGCCTACAATGACCTCGGCGAAAAAGATGAGGCTTTAGAGTATTACGACCAAGCGCTGCCTCTACTAAAAGAAGTGGGCGATCGCCGGATGGAAGCCACTGTTTTGAATAATATTGGCTTAGTATATGACTCCCTCGGAGATAAACCAAAAGCCCTTGATTTCTATGATCAAGCATTGGTGATTATCCGATCCATTGGTGACCCCACGATGGAAGCCACTGTCCTTAATAATGTGGGTTTGGCGTACGATGCGCTGGGCGAAAAACAACAAGCCTTAGATGCCTATCAAAAATCTTTGCCTCTCTCGGAACTCGGTGGCGCACGCCCCATGGTGGGGACAACCCTAAACAATATTGGTCTCGTTTATTATTCCCTCGGCGAATATGATCAGGCCTTGGAATATTATCAACAGTCTTTACCAATATCGCGGGCTGTTGGCGATCGCCAAATGGTAGCCACTAGTCTCAATAATTTGGGGTTGACTTATCAAGTCCTCGCGCAACAACGGCAACATAATGAGCTGTACCTCAAGGCCTACGAGTTTTACAACGAATCTCTCTCTCTTTCCACTGAGATTGGCGATCGCCGGATGACTGCTACAACTTTAAATAATTTGGGCTTAATTTCTTCGCTAATTGATGAGCCGCAAGACACGTTAGAGATTTTTAATCTGGCATTACCGATCATTCGAGATGTGGGCGATCGTCGTATGGAAGCCACCACCCTTGGCAACATTGCCCTTGTCCACAGTAACTTGGGAGAATTTGAGCAAGCCCTCAATTTTTATAACCAAGCATTACTCTTAGCTCAAGCTGTTGGCGATCGCAGTGCAGAAGCCCTAAATCTTGTTAATCTGGCAACCCTAGAGTATGAACAGGGTCAATCAGAAGTCGCCCTCAACACAATGGAACAGGCGATCGCCATCGTCGAAGATTTACGCACGAAAGTGGTTAGCCCAGAATTGCGCCAAAGCTACTTTGCCACTGTGCAAACTTACTATCAGTTCTATATCAAATTATTGATGGAACTGGATCAGGAAAATCCTGGTCAAGGCTTTGCTCAACGAGCCTTTGCTGCGAGCGAAAAATCCCGTGCCAGAACCTTATTGGAGCTTCTCACTGAGGCCAATGCGGACATTAGAACAGGTATTGATTCCGATCTCCTTGAACAAGAAAAAACCCTCCTCGCTCAATTAAACTCAACTGAAGCTGAACGTATCGAGATTTATGGCACAGATCAGAGTACTGACATAGAGAAAGAGCAAGTCGATGTAACGTTGTCTGCTCTGGTGACAGAATATGAGGCCTTACAGGATAAAATCCGCCGTCTTAGTCCCAATTATGCTGACCTCAAATATCCTCAAACCCTTGATGTCAAAACATTACAAAACCAAATTCTTGATGAAGATACAATCCTGCTTCAATATGCACTAGGAGCAGAAAAAAGTTATCTCTGGGCAGTCACAAAAAATGAGTTCATGAGCTATGAATTGCCCTCCACTCTGGAACTTAACCCACTAATTAACGAAGCCCGACAACAGATTACCGATGTGCGAGAAGGTCTACCATCAGCCCGACAACAACAGCGCCAACAAGACCGACAAGCAACACTCCAAGAGTTGAGTCAAGTGATTTTGGCTCCTGCTGCTGTCCAGTTACAAGGCAAACGAGTTTTGGTGGTTGCTGATGGGAATCTACATTATTTACCCTTTAGTATTCTGAGTAGTACTAGTGATTACGAGCCCCTCAGCGATCGCCACGAAATTATTAATCTCCCATCTGCTTCTACCCTCGCGATTTTGCGGCAACAGGCGATCGCCCCCATTAAGCAGGATTCATCTTTCGCAATTTTTGCTGATCCGGTCTTTAATCAAGCTGATTGCCGTCTGCAAGGCCAGGGTGCAAATTGTGCTACGCCTATCCAACCTCAACAAAATTTAGAGTTAGAGATTCCAGAAAATGACCTAGCGTTACTTGCCCTAAAACGTTCGGCGAATAATTTTGAGCAGGTTAATTGGGATCGCCTTCCCGGTACTCGCACTGAAGCACAAGGGATTTTGGAGCTGCTTCCCAATAACACCGAGACCCTTAAGGCTTTTGATTTTGAGGCAAACCGTGACATCTTGATGGGCGATCGCCTCCAAAATTATGAACTGATTCATATTGCGACCCATGGCTTTCTGAATGCTAGCGAACCAGAATTATCGGGTTTAGTGTTGTCTCTGTTTGACGAAAATCAGCAGCTCCAAAATGGATTTTTACGACTCAATGACGTCTTTAATTTGAAACTAAATGCTAATCTCCTTGTGCTTAGTGCGTGTGAAACTGGACTGGGGGAAAATGTCCAAGGTGAGGGATTAGTTGGTTTGAGCCGTGGGTTTATGTATGCAGGTGTGCCGAGAATTGTGATGAGTCTCTGGCAAGTGAGCGATGAAGCGACTGCCGAATTTATGACGCGTTTTTATCGCAATTTACTTGAAGAAAAGCTCACTGCTGCCGCTGCCCTTAAAGAAACCCAACGAGAAATGCGCGAAGAGACCCAATGGACTCATCCTTACTATTGGTCTGCCTTTATCCTGCAAGGAGAATGGAACTAATCAATACAGCCGGTGGGTAAAACGATAGGCGCTGGATGGCCGGCGATCGCCCTAGTCATTACATGATCAATTGCCATTCCAGTAGGACAGCAATCGGAATCTTAATGGTGACAGGATTGTTGAGAGGCAGGTTAAGTTTTACTGTGCCGTTGGTGGGTAGTTGCGGTAAAATTTCGCTCAGATCAAATTGTCCAACATTGGGGGCTGGAGCTTCTGCCGCAAACTGATCGGGCGCTAATAGTTGTGGGCGATCGCCGTGAGTGATTTCTAAGTCGGCAGGATGGAGAAATATGGTTTGGTCGGGATAGCCAGATAAGCGCAAATCGACTTGTTTAACCTCACCATCTTTTACCCGTTTAAATAAAATCACTTGCCAAGTGTGACCCTGATTATCTCGGATAGAGTGGCGAGATTGATAGAGTATTTGTCCCGGTTTTTCTTCCTGTTGCCGGATGCTGGCATAGCTCGGAGATACCCAAGCAAAGCTACTAAATAGGAGCAATAAACTAAGACTAATAATGATTAGAATTTGTTTGAGAGATAGTCGTTGCATGATTGATAATTCCTTAGTTGATCTGATTTTGAGCCGAGATAATGACTGCATCTCTACTGCTCAAAATGAATGGCGGACAGAAAAAATCCCTACCGTGACATAGGGATTGATGGTGATGAGCTTGTTGGAGAGGAAAGGTGAAAGCGTTAGCTGTTAATCAATGGTGCCTGTAACGCCACCGGAGATTGTGTACTGGCGGCTAAATCTAGAGGGAAATTATGAACATTGCGCTCGTGCATTGTTTCGATACCGAGATTGGCACGATTGATAATATCGGCCCAGGTATTAATCACTTTCCCTTGGGAATCTAATAGAGATTGATTGAAGTTAAAGCCATTTAAGTTAAATGCAAAACAAGCAACAGCTAAAGAGGCAAACCAAATCCCAACGACAGGCCAAGCTGCAAGCAAGAAATGTAAGGCACGACTGTTATTAAAAGAGGCATATTGGAAGATTAATCGTCCAAAGTAACCATGGGCTGCAACGATGTTGTAAGTTTCCTCTTCTTGACCAAACTTATAGCCACGATTTTGAGATACACTCTCCGTTGTTTCGCGAATTAAAGAAGAAGTCACGAGAGAACCATGCATCGCTGAAAATAAGGCTCCACCGAATACACCAATCACACCAATCATGTGGAAGGGATGCATTAAAACATTGTGTTCAGCTTGCAAGACAATCATGAAATTAAAAGTGCCAGAAATTCCGAGGGGCATACCATCAGAAAATGAACCTTGCCCAATGGAGTAAACCATTAAAACAGCGGTTGCCGCAGCGACAGGGGCTGAAAAAGCGACAGCAATCCAAGGGCGCATGCCGAGTCGGTAGGAGAGTTCCCATTCGCGACCCATATAACAAAAAATGCCAAGAATAAAATGGAACACAATGAGCTGGTAGGGGCCGCCGTTATAAAGCCACTCACCCATAGATGTGGCATCCCAAATAGGATAAAAATGTAGGCCAATGGCGTTAGAACTAGGGACAACGGAAGCGGTGATAATGTTATTGCCGTATAGCAAGGAACCAGAGACTGGCTCTCGAATGCCGTCAATATCGACAGGCGGAGCTGCGATGAAAGCGAGAATAAAACAGATTGTTGCGGTTAATAATGTGGGAATCATCAATATTCCAAACCAGCCAAGATAAAAGCGGTTTTCGGTATTGGTTACCCAACGACAAAAATGTTCCCAAATAGATATTTTTGTTCCTGAATTTAGAACGGTAGTCATAATACTAATGTCCAGTTTCAAGTACTGGGATCAAGCTTTTTTGTAAACTTAATCACATTGCTACTGTAAACAAAATAATAAATAAATGACAACTCTTTTTGATGCTGTTTTTTAGGACTATATTGCCTATGCTTTGAATCCTCAATTTTTTTACTTTCAGTAATCTATCTAAATGAATACGAGTTAAAAGACTATTTAAGATCAAAAAAAGATGAACTATTATTTGTATTGTTTTTTATGTTTACTAGAGAAAGTCATAAAAGCTTGGTGAAGATCTAAAAAAATCCCACTAGATCAAATAGATCTAGTGGGATTAAAGCTGTTAATTAGATGAGAAAGAAAACTATTAATGGTGTGGTTATAAATTTGGTGGAGGCATAATGACCTTCTTTGCCAAACCCAAGCGAGATAGTAACCAAATTGCCCACCAAGTCATGTCAATTTCGTACCAACGCCAGCCTGCTTTGGCCACCCGAGGGTAGGCATGGTGATTGTTGTGCCAACCTTCGCCATACGTAAAGATTGCAGCCCACCAAAGGTTTCGAGAGTTATCGTCTACATCGAAGCGGCGATCGCCCCAAACATGGGTAGCAGAGTTAATGAGCCATGTGCTGTGCCAGAGGATAACAGCGCGGACAAAAATACCGTAAATAACCCAAGACCAACCACCCAGGACATAAAGCAATAATCCTAAGGGGATTTGTAATAAGAGAAAATTTCGATTTAGCCAGCGATAGTAGCCTTGGCGGACAAGATCAGGAGCATATTTTTTATAGCGCTTATATTCAAAGAAATCGGGAGTTGGATATAGCATCCAGAGCATATGACTCCACCAAAAGCCACGTTTTGCTGAGTAAGGATCTTGAGTTTCATCTTCTGTATGGGCATGGTGTAAACGATGTCCTGCTACCCAAAAAATTGGGCCACCTTGCAAGGCTAATGTGCCAATAAAAGCAATGGTGTATTCGAGCCATTTTGGTACTTGTAAACTGCGATGACTGAGTAAGCGGTGATAGCCTAGGCAAATGCCTATACTGCCAAATAGCCAGTGGAGAAAGATTGCGATACCAAGGCTAGACCAAGAGAAAAACCAAGGTGCCAGTAACGCTAATCCATGTACTGCCGCAAAAAAGAAAACAGAGACCCAATCTAATGGGCGTTTCTGGGTGTTTTTTGATATAGCTTTCGTCATGTAAATTACAGATTTGTTATCAACTAAATAGGTATAAAAAATAGGGAGTTAAACACTCCCTCTTATTGCAAAACCAACGTTTTTTTAGATTGCTTTAGAGAATGTTTTGTGGCGATCGCCTTTCCCTTGGAGATAAGGGTCAAAAGCAGCTGCAATATTACGAATGAGCAAACGGCCACGGGGAGTTACTTCAATGCCATCACCCCAGCGGCGCAATAAACCGTCAGCTTCGAGGTTATCGAGGATTGATAAAACGTCTGCGAAATAATCATTGAAATCGATGTCAAAGCCGAGGTGATATTTTTCTTCGAGATCCGAGGCTGACAGTTGGAATTCGCACATTAATTCCATAATCACTGTTCGTCGAATTAAGTCATCTCGACTCAACTGAAATCCTTTGGCGATGGGTAATACTCCGGCTTCAATTGCGCCATAAAAATCCTTCAGTCGTTTGTGATTTTGAATGTAGACATCCTGCAACATACTGATAGAGGTCATGCCGAAACCAAGTAAATCGGATTCCGGTTGAGTCGTATAGCCCTGGAAATTGCGGTGTAATTCTCCTTCTCGCTGGGCGATCGCCAATTCATCATCGGGTTTCGCGAAATGATCCATGCCGATAAACACATAGCCATTATGGGTCAGTTCATCAATGGTCATTTTGAAAATATCGAGTTTCTCCGCAGTGCTGGGCATTGCTGCTTGGGGCATCCGTTTTTGTACAGGTTTCAGCCAAGGCACATAGGCAAAATTGAACACTGCCACTCGATCTGGATTGAGCTTTAGGGTTTTTTGAATGGTTTCTCGGAATGTCTCTAACGTTTGGAACGGCAAACCATAAATGAGATCGACATTCACACTTTCAAAGCCAGCCTCCCGAATCCAGCTCATCACATCAAACAGCATTTGTTCTGGTTGAATACGATTGATAGCTTCTTGTACCTGGGGATTGAAATCTTGGATGCCAAAGCTAATGCGATTAAAGCCTAGCTGTCTGAGGGAAAAGATATACTCTCGATCCACATAGCAAGGATTCACTTCAATGGAAATCTCGGCATCGTCTGCAAGGGTGAAATGCTGATTGAGCGTATTCCATAGATATTCCGCCTGTTCTAAATTGAGATAATTTGGTGTGCCACCGCCCCAATGGAATTGCTGGACGCGACGATCTGGGTTTACCAATGCTGCGACTTGCTCAATATTGCGCGTTAATGCCTCTAAATATCGCGGTACAAAGTTTTTATTCTGGGTGATAATTGTGTTGCAACCGCAGAAATAACAAGGCTTTTCGCAGAAGGGAATATGACAATATAACGACAAAGGTGTCTGCTTGTGATTACCGATGGCGATCGCCGTGCGAAAAGCATCAATATCAAAATCAGCGGTTAGCTCAGTGGCAGGAGGATAACTCGTATAACGCGGCACCGATTGATTGTATTTCTGGATTAAATCCCGATCAAACTTGACCGATTGAGACAAATGTTTCATGGCAAAATAGTGCGGAATTTGTGTGCGACAATCCACTAAAAAAAGGACAGGTTGGAGAAAATATTTTAAAAACCTATTCCGTTGTGGCTAGGGCAACGGTTTGGGCATGGGGACAGCGGGCTTCGGTACTGCCGGGACGATTTTGGCGAGTCAATAAATCGAAAGTATGTTCACCAATTGCTGCTTTTACATCTGGTTCAAGATCATGCATGACAGCGCGGTTGATGGCAAAAGCATAATTTGCTTCGGCAACAATACGCTCAATGGTGGCATCGTCTAGAGGTAAGGCATCTAAGGTTGCACGGTAATTTGCTTTAAATTCACGGCGATCGCCCGGTGTCGGCAACGTATCAAATACAAACATTGTCGCCCCCAGATTATTCTCAGGCAGTTTTAGGGCAGTACGGAGAATTGATTTGAGAGCCTGCCCACCGGAAAGATCTCCCAGATAACGGGTATAAGCATGGGCAATCAACAAAATAGGATCATGACTTGCTAGTTCCTGTAACCGCAAGACATAGTACAATCCACTGCGAGTTGGTTTGATCTTTTCATCCCAATTTTTACCGTAGTAGAATTCCAAATCCGCTGCGATGTTCTCGGCTCGATTTAGCTCAGGAAAATACATTGTGCCGAGGATCGGATCGTTCTGAAAATCTAATAAAGCATCTTCTAATATGCCATAGACGAAGTACAGATTCGCCAACAGTTTACGGAATGGTGCACGCTCCACCACACCTTTCAAGAAACATTTCATGTAGGCTGTATTTTCGGAAAGAGTGTGAGATTGTTTTGTCCCTTCACGGAGCGCTTGAGATAAAGTCATCATTTTTGGTGTGTCCTGACTGGGTAGAGTGTTTAATAGAAAATTGAGAAGAAAGGAAATATTTGTGTCTAGGGTTAATGGACCTCGCAGCGGGTGCTTTCGGCATCAATAGGTTTGAAAAAATAGAGACGAATTAAGCACCAAATGATGGTCAAAATTGAAGGGAGCTTCAGGAGAAACTTTGCGATAGGGGGGCGATCGCCCATGCTGATTTCAGCCATTGTCTCGTTCGCTTCCGAACATTTATCGAGTAGTGCAAAAAACTGTGGATGATCCACATCCATAATCTCTGCAAAAGCTTTGGCAGAAGTTTCGTTGGTGTTGCGAATGACATCAATGTTGTATTGTTGTACATCCATACCAATCGCCTCATAAAAATCTGCGCGTTCAAAGACTGTGATTGTATGAGTGGCGAAGACAGTCAATAGGAAAAATCGTCCCCATAATCGCCCTTGCCAGGTGTCCCACATTTTTGGTTGCGATCGCAGGAGAGCTTTAAAGAAATCACCGTGGCGGTTCTCGTCCTGACACCAATTTTCAAAGTAGTTAAACAGTGGATAGAGATTGTGCTCGGGGTGTTTTTCGAGGTGACGGAAAACTAAGATATAACGCCAATAGCCAATTTTTTCCGACAGATAAACCGAGTAAATTACCCATTCTGGCGGGAAGAAGGTATAGGTGCGTTTTTTTGTGAGGTAACCGAGATCGAGGGATAAGCCAAAGTCCACCATCGCTTTATTAATAAATCCAGCATGGCGGGCTTCGTCGCGGGCGAGTAATCCAAAGGCTTCAGCGAGTACTGGGCTACGACCTTTTAATTTGCGGGATAGTTCTTTAAAGAGTAAGAATCCCGAAAATTCTGAGGTGCAAGATCGTTCAAGGAAATCGATAAACGCGGCGCGGGTTTTCTCATCGATGTGATCGATAGAGCCGTCAAAACTATCATCCCGGATAAAGTGATGGCGATTATAATCGGCACGCAGTTCATCTAGGGCGGCGGCAATCTCATCATCCTGGAGATCTAACACCATATTGGCGATCTCCTCAAAATCAGTCGTATAGAATCGAGGAGTGAGGAGCGTTTCTTTGACTGGCGCTTTAATGCCCGGTCGCAAAGTGACTGTATCCGATGGAGAAAATGCAGTAACCATATCAATAAAAAGTTCTTAAAAGAAGAGTGCAAAAATTGCATTCCGTAAAATCCATCATTCCGAAGGCTCTGAGGGCTGACAAGATAGTTTCTATTGCGGCCCTATAGTTACCGCAAGGGAAAAATTAGCGTAGAGATTAGGGTCTAGCCTTTTATAAAGAAATGCTAAAAGTTCAAAAAAATAATTGGGAAAAGGCTGTTTGTTATGACTGATAAAGATATTTGTTTTGATCCGTCTTACCGTTGCCCGATCCAATTTGTTGTCGATCTTCTGGGCAATAAGTGGTCAATTTTAGTATTTCGAGAATTATTTAAGGGGCCGCGCCGCACCAATGAGTTTCTAAAAGCGCTTCCTGGTATCAGCACTAAAACCCTCACCGCCCGACTCCGTGATCTTGAACATCATGGGTTAGTTCGACGAGAAGTTTTTCCAGAGATTCCACCACGGGTTGAATATTCCCTGACACCAAAGGGTTTAGAATTTCGCCCTGTTCTGATGGCCATGCATCAATTAGGAACACAATGGCTGGAACAGGAGCCTTGTATCTGTGCAATTGAAACAGGTATGCCAGAAACTGAAACGACTTCTCTTTCGATGCCCAAATAGTCTGATCCAGGAGAATGGCGATCGCCGATTTTGTTCCTATGAAAAATTTTATCTATGGTGTAGTGATCGCCACTTTATTATCCGGCTGTGGTCAAGGTTTTCGTACCCACACCGTTAACGATTCGACCCAAAGCCAAACCATTATCCTCACCAAGCAACCAAACCAAGAAAACATTTATGGTTGGATATTAGAGGGCAGTGGCGAGATTGAAGGCGAAGCTCAAATCTCAGTCATGCTCGATGAAGAACCCTACCTAACCGAAGAACTTTCGGGCATTATCGATTTTCAATGGCAAGGTGATTGGTATGCCAATGATGCAGAAATTGTATACACTCCGACTTCTGTGACTGGCGGTGAAATCCAACTCAAATATCAGTTCCATGATTAAAAATGTGCGGCGATCGCCTTTTTTATCACTTGCTAAACTTGGAATATCGAAAAACGCTTTGGTGTAAGCAGTTATGGCAACATTACAAGTTCAGAGTTCGCTACAGCCTCTAACGCTCGATTTGTCTGCATTTACACCTCAGCTCAAAATGAGTGATGAGCAGTTTTTAGAGTTTTGTCGCACCAATCGTGATTTAAGGATTGAACGTCTGGCAACAGGCGAAGTGATTGTTATGCCGCCAGCTTTTTCTGATACTGGTAACCGGAATGCCAAGCTGCTCTATCAAGTTATGGCTTGGGCAGAAGAGGATGGCACTGGTGAGACCTTTGATTCGAGTGCAGGTTTTACCTTGCCGAATGGGTCAACCAAATCGCCGGATGTGTCATGGATTCGCTTAGACCGTTGGCATCAATTATCCGATGAAGAACAAGCTTCATTTGCGCCTATTTGCCCAGATTTTGTCATTGAGTTGCGTTCGAGTAGTGATTCCCTCAAACGTTTACAAGCCAAGATGGTCGAATATATTGAAAATGGTGTAAAGCTTGGCATTTTAGTAGATCGCAAAAATCAAACTGTTTATATCTATCAACCAGACCAAGATCCACAAATTCGAGAAAAACCCGCAACTGTAGATTGCTCTCCAGAGTTACAAGGCTTATCCCTCAAGATGAAACGTATTTGGTAGAGAAATTAGGCAATTGCAAAAAAATAAACTCTAGATTTAGTCCATAGAGTGATTAGCTCTCCATTTTCATTTGGTTTCAGTAAAATAGAACATATGAATTAATAAGTTAGCTGGTTTATGACTTCTGAGCGTACACAGCAGTTAGGCAAATTGGGTGAACATGGGTTCCGAGGCTTGTGTATAAAGGCGGGCATCACAGTAATTGACTCTAAAGAAGAAGATGTCATGGGTTGGGATTTTCTCGTAGAGCTTCCCATTGAAAATATCCAAGGGCAACCAAGGGACTTAGCTCCTTCACCAATAAAATGTTTAGTACAAGTTAAAGCAACTGACTTAGAAAAGAAACAACGAAGCATTGAAGTATCAAGTTTAGAGAAATTAGTAAAAGCCCAGATGCCTGCATTCTACTGCTTCGTACATTTTGATGGTCAAAATGCACCGCAGTCTGCCTATTTAGTTCATGTAGGTAATGAGATAACTCAAAAGACTTTAAAAAGAATAAGAGAGTTGGACAATAAAGGAGAAAGTGCTCGTTTAAATAAGCATAAAATTTCAATCACGTATGATGAAGCAAACATCATTGATTTAAACCGAGATGATGATTTGAAGAGAGCCATTCACAAGTATATCCCAAAGACATTAGAGTCTTATCTTCAAGCGAAATCAGAATATCAACAAAAAATTGGTTTTGAAAATGGCTGTGGAGACTTGAACATCACCCTTGAGGGAGAAGATGAGATCAAAAAACTTATTAATCTCAGCTTAGGAATTTCAGATGAAGTCACTGTCAAAAACGGAAAATATTTCCACAAAAGATTTGATCTTGTTTCTCTACAACCCATGTTCGAGGTTTCTGAAGCCAAACTAACTCTTAAGCCTACTCCTCGAGCAGTAAGTATAAGATTCAGATATCATGAATTTGATGAGGGTATTCAGTTTGATGCCCTGCTTTATGCAACTCCAATAAAATTATATGCAGAAGAAATTTATCCTCGATTTCGGATCAAAAACGACTTTTTGGAAATTGTTTCTAAAGTAGAAGTGAGCCGAGATAAAAAAATAGAAACCAAAGTGAAAATTTATTTTGAATATTTAGAAGGAGAAGTTGATTTCAATCTTTTAAAGAAATATTTTTCTGTTGCCAATTTTTTTGATGAAAGAAAGGACTCTTCAACGCTTGAAATACAGTTTGAAGAATATGAAGATGTTATATCTATACCATTTACTGGTATTACAGATTCTTTTAATGATCACTCATTCCTCCATGATACGATTGGAAAGTTCTTTTTTATTTGTAGGGAATTCGGTCTTCAGACACTAAAAAAGACAGTAAGCATCGATAGTCTATTTAATGCAAATCAAACAGTCTGTTTGCTATATCGTATTTTGAATACTAATCCCAAAGATTTAGCCTTTAGCTTTGAACTTTTATCAGGTAAAGCTAATATAGAAAAATATGATTGTAAAGTTAGATTTTTCAGTTTTAAAATAGGTCAATCTACATTGATACTCTATCTGGCTTTTGTTGGTTCTATCGTACGACTAGAAAGTCAAAAATATCAATTATTTGTTGATAGAATTATTTATGGTTCTCCCATAATTTGTCGAACAGATGAGTTTTCTCAACAATTAGCTGAGCAAAAATCGGAAGAATTTATTCAATATTTAGAAAGTGAAGATATGGGTTTGTTTCCTTTTTTTGTTAGCCAAACACTATTGTAGTTGTGTTGAATTCATGGTCTAAATCTAATAGCATAGTTTTAATTCTACCCCCAAAGAGATTGGCAGATTGATGAAGGTTATTTGTTCATATATCTAGGCGATCACCCATCTTTCTACTAAACAACTGAGGCTTCAGCTAAAGCTCCTTGCATCATGCCTAACCATTGAATGAGGTTGTCAAGTTGTTGTTGAGGTTTAATTGTGCCGAGACCTCGTACAGTTACTTTTTTCGGCGTATAAACAAAACGTGAATGAAGATGTTTCGGTAGTTTTTCTTCGAGGAGTTTCCAGGCTGGTTCTTCCATGGGAGTTTCTAATAAAATATTTTGTTTACCTTCAGGTTTGATGCGAGAAAAACCAAGAGATTTAGCAATACTTTTAAGTTCGATTACTTGTAAAAGTTGTTCAACAGAAGATGGTAATTTGCCGTAACGTTCTGTCCATTCTGATGCGATTTGCATACGTTCTGGTTTGGAGTTGGCGTTAGTGATGAGACGATAGGCATCCAGTTTTTGCTCGGTATCAGTAATGTAATTACCGGGAATGAATGCAGTAAGTTTGAGATCGACTTGGCAATCATCGACCTGTGGGATTTCTTGACCACGAATTTCGCTGATACATTCCTGCAACATATCCATATAAAGATCAAAGCCGATCGCCTCCATTTGGCCGGACTGTTCTGCGCCGAGGAGATTACCGACACCCCGGATTTCCATGTCACGCATCGCCAATTGATAGCCAGAACCTAACTGACTGAATTCCTGTAATGCTCGCAGACGTTTCCGTGCTTTTTCCGTGAGTTCGCCTTTACTGGGATAGAGCAGCCATGCGTGTGCCTGAATACCTGATCGCCCGACCCGTCCTCTGAGTTGATAAAGCTGAGATAAGCCAAATTTCTGGGAATCTTCCACAATAATCGTGTTTACTCGGGGAATATCTAAGCCAGACTCCACAATAGTCGTGCAAAGTAAGATATCCGCCTCGCCATTGCTGAAGGTGAGCATCGTTGCTTCCAGATCAGACTCATTCATCTGGCCATGGGCGATCGCCACCCGTGCGGAGGGAATCATTTCGCGTAGTTGTCCAGCAATCTCTTCGATACCTTCAACGCGGGGAACGACATAAAAAATTTGGCCACCGCGATCAAGCTCATTGCGGAGAGCCGTCCGAATCGCCTCTGATTGATAGCGAGAAACATGGGTTTGAATGGGGCGACGGGATGGTGGTGGCGTCGTGATGAGGCTCATCTCCCGAATGCCTGAGAGAGACATATAAAGCGTCCGCGGAATCGGAGTGGCGGAGAGCGTCAAGACATCAACCTTTGTTTTCATTGCCTTGATTTTTTCTTTTTGATTCACACCAAAGCGCTGCTCTTCATCGACGACAAGCATTCCGAGATCTTTGAATTTGACTTCTTTTCCTAAGAGCTTCTGTGTGCCGACAACGATATCGAGTTCGCCATTTTTAAGTCGCTGCATAATTTCCTTTTGTTCGGAGGCGGTGCGGAAACGGTTGAGCAGACCGATGTTGATGGGATAGGGCGAAAATCTTTCTTTGAGTGTGTGGTAGTGCTGCTGGGTCAGGATTGTTGTCGGAGCCAATAACGCTACCTGTTTATGACCGCTAGTCACCACTTTAAAAATAGCGCGGATTGCTACCTCAGTTTTACCGAAACCCACATCGCCACAGACGAGTCTATCCATCGGGCGATCGCTCTCCAAATCCCGCTTGATGTCCTGTACAGCCTTGAGTTGATCCGGTGTCGCTTGGTAAGGAAAAGAATCTTCCATCTCCTGTTGCCACGGTGCATCCACTGGGTAAATGGTGCCTTTCATTTCGGCGCGCTGAGCATAAATTTTGAGGAGATCGACGGCTAATTTTTTAACCGATTTACGGACTTTATTTTTTGTTTTCTCCCAAGCTTTACCACCTAGTTTGTGGAGTTGGGGGCGACCTTTTGCTGTCTTGCGATAACGAGATAAGGTATCGAGAGAATCTGCTGGAATTCTCAGCAAACCATCGGCATATTTAATGGCTAAATATTCACGGGATTGCAGCACTTCCATCTTGAGGAAACGACCGACCCCATGACTTTTGTGGACAACGTAATCACCCGGACGAAGCTTATTAACATCAACAGTTTTTGATGCTGCCCGTCGCCGTTTGCGGATATAGCCAAAACTAGTGAGAGTGTGCTGTCCAAAGAATTCTTTATCAGTGACAATCGCAATGCGATAGGTCGGCAAAATAAACCCTTCGAGTTCCGCTTGACCTTTATATTTCAGGGCGATCGCCGTGCCTTGGATTTGGTGTTTTTTGATGGCAGGAAAATCTTTGGGGTTTGGGATAAACTGTGCGGCGCAATCATGTTCTTGGAGCAAGGATACCGAACGGGATGGTTGCGCGGAAACGAGCCAAGTATTGTACTTATCGAGGGTGATGGTGCTGTAAATTTCCCGTTTACCCCGTAGAATTTCTGCCAACTTCCCGAATTGATGGGGTGTAATCGGTAGGGGACGACTGGATAAATTAATCGCTTTATCTGTTGCGTCGTCTAGTTCAGACAGAATGATCCGATGGAATGCATCCTGCAATAACTCAAAAGATTCTTCCGTAGTTCGGTGGATTTTCGGTAGAGTCTGTTCGCCATTAATCAGCTTCCACTGGGCATCAATCGTTTCAAAGGTTTTATTGCCATGGGCTAAACATTGATCGCGTTCATCGACAGCAACCAGCGTATCCTCGGGTAAATAATCTAGGAGTGATGCCACCTCATTAAACGCTACCCCAAGAAATCGTTGCATCCCTTCTGGATAATTCCCTTCACCCCATTGTTCTAATTCTTCATCAGTTAGATTTAAATCTGTTGGATCGGCGATCGCCTGACCAATAAGCGGACTAAATCTAGTGGGTGTTAACTTTAAAATCTTTAACTTGTCGAGAGAACGTTGGGTTGCTGGGTCAAACTCCCGAATGCTTTCTAGCTCATCCCCAAAGAAATCTAACCGTACTGGCAGCTCCGACGACACCGGGAAAATATCGACAATATCACCACGCCTTGTCCATTGTCCCTCCGTCTCCACAAGGGTTGTGCGCTCATATCCCAACCTTTCCAGAGTGGAGGCGATCGCCTTCCCGTCAGTTTCTTCCCCAGGTTGCAACGTCAAACAATAATCCGCAAATACATCTCCCGGTGGCAAATGGGGTTGCAAAGCCTTTTCCGTCGCCACAATCGCCAGCTTTTTACTATTCGGTGATGACTGGTGACTCATCACCGATAACGTTTGCATCTGTCCCCAAACCATCTCCGATTCGGTATCAAACGCCTCATAGGGAGAAGCCTCAGAAGTCGGATAAAACAGCACTTGACTCCAGCCCATCGCCTCCAATTGCGCCGCCCAACGCCCTGCCTCCTCTAACGTTGCACAAACGACCAATAAATTCTTTTCTTGCACCTGCGCAATGCTCGATGCCACCAAACCCTTTGGCAAACGCGGTAAGCCACTAAGCTGAATTTCTTGACGCTTAATGAGCTTTTGATTGAACTCTTCAGTAAGTGGTGAGCGGCTGAGGTAGCGGACAACTGAATCAAAGGTCATAGGAGTCGCAATAGAGATATGCAGATTAATAACTTAATACAACCTACTGCGCAGCGTCATTACTGGATATCCGTCGGGTCTATGTTTACGAATCTCTTGGCGATCGCCTTGAGAATAGGGTAAGGCTGCAAATTTTTAGTACAGCTATCAAATCACCCTACGATCTCGCGAAATCGAGCAGTGAGGATAAACAAGTGGGCGATCGCCATTACAACAGTCCTTGTACATCAAAGTACTCCAAACAGATCAACCTAGACAGCAGACAACCGCCTTTTTCTTGTTAATAGCCAGTAAATAAAGCCTTCTCAACCTAGACTGCTATCTATTGCTCGTAGGGAGGTGCACATTGAGTGTCGTAGTACAGCTTTGGCAGTTCCGAATAGAAATACTGTCCAGACGGCTCAACCGTTTGCCAACTTGTGGCGACCCCATCCCCAAGACAATACTCATATGTAGACTCTATGTACGCACCGAACAGAGAAAAATCTAGCTCAAACCAAGTTGGTGGTGTCCATCCCAAAACATATCGAAAGAAACTAGAGGCAACATCTTGGTCATAGCGGAATTTATTCGCATCACTATCAGGAAGATCAAGAAAAACATCTTGGGCTTTTTCATTTACGAATAAAATAGAAAACTTTGTTCCAGCAGGCAAAGTGGGAATTGCCGCACGTAAGCCCGTAGTGTTGAAGGTATAAATTCGTTGGGTATTTGTTCCGTCATCAAGCGTGGTGAGGCGGGTATAATATCGACCAAACGCAGTCTCAACAGTTGCTAAATCTTCATTAAATACAGCATTTCCTGCCATTGCGGGAGTTGCATTAAAGATACTAAAAGCGCCAACAGTAGTCGCTATTACAGCTTGGGTTAGAACAGGTAGAGACTTCTGAAAAGATAGCAATTTCATGAATTATAAAGTCCACAGAAATATAGCAAAAGCAACCTAATTATCTCATAGGACTACTTTCAGATATCGTTGCTAAGGAACTGAATAATGGGTTCTTCGTACTTGTAAAAACTTGTATTCGATGATTGGGCGATCGCCGCAACTCTTGATCCAGCGACTAAATTTAAAGAGAGAACTTAAATGAGAGCGTGACGGAGCTGTGAAATCTGAAGAGATTTATCAACTGGCCCAACAAGGGAATCCAAGGGCGATCGCCGAAATTCTGAAGGCTGAACTTCGCAATCAAGGTATTCGGGTGATGGTCAAGATGCCAGCGGAAAAACATCTCAAGATTATTTTTGAAGGTGCCATAACTCCAGACCAACAAAAAATCGAAGCGCAACTACAATCTTTGCAATCCTATTGGCAAAAGCATTTAACTTTGACGATTACAGCCGTTGGATGTCGATTTGGAGAACTAGAGCCGGATTGGGAATGGACGATCGCCAAAGGATTACTTTCATCAGAGGAACGCCAACAATCTTCCGCAGACATCGCAAAAATCAAAAAATCGCCTGAAGCTAAACAGCAGCGTACAGATTTAGCGAGGCAACTACAAAAAATTTTGGCACCGCATCTCTGGCATAGTCAGATCACCCAAACCAGTAATGCCTTGGTGATTAAACTCAATGTCATAGAAACTGTTGACCGTCACCACTGCCGTCAGGTTATCCAAACCTCTGTTCAATCCTTGAATGCTGACGAGATTCGTAAGGTTTATCTCAACGTCTATCATCGCCAACAACAAAAATATCTCTGGAAAGAAGTCTTTGCACCTCAAGATGCTTTCAATGCAAATATTGCCATCGCTCGCTCACCTCAAAAACAATGGCGATCGCCCACTAAAGAAACCATTCAGGCGATCGCCATTGGGTTAGGCATAGGTGTTGCAATCTTTGTGATTCCCTTCAGCCGGTTCATCTTGAATACTTTTTTGACCTTTGTGCATGAGTTGGGACATGCAGTAGCATTTTGGGCATTTGGCTATCCTGCAGTACCGAGCTTCGATTTTATTTTTGGTGGAGGTATCACCCTCGCCCTCAATCAAGTCGGCATCCTCGTCGCAGTAGTTTATATCTTGCTGGGATACATTGCTTTCCTCTATCGGCGCAATTCACGCACATTAATTCTGTTGGGCGGTTTAGCAGTGCTGCATCTTCTCTGTTTAATCAGTCCTTGGCATCAAGCAGCTATCACCATGATGGGTCATGTCGCCGAGATTTTGGCGGTCTTCATTTGTGGCTATTTCGCCCTCGGTAGATATTTTTGCTATGTTGGCGGCGAACAAACAATGTATGCAATGTTGTCCGGATTTAGTTTCCTCGAAAATTGCTCATTCTTCGGCAAGCTTATGTTTAGCGACACCTTTCGGATTACCTACCGTGTCGGCAAAGGCGGCTTACTCGACAATGACTTGGTTCTACTGTCTAATGTCCATTTTCCCCTTGGATTAGAAGGAACTGCCTCTCTCTTTTTTCTCTGCACCATAGCCATGCCCATTTTGGCTTGGTGCACATTCCGTTATGAACCCTTATGGATAAGAGGTTTTTATAATCTGTGTCAGCGATATCCAGAATCAGATTTGCCTACATCACGGTAGAAGGAATTTTTCTGAGAGATTTTTAATGTCATTCAATCGGGCGATCGCCATAACCGACCCATTACAAAATAATGAGGCTTTAGCCTTGAGCGTGCTCTAAAAACTCTTCTTGTGAGCTGAAAATCTCGAAAATACTATCCATATTGGTTAGCTCAAACAGCATCTTAATTTGCTGATTGACGCTGCAGAGATACATTTTGCAGCCATGCGCTCGCACTGTTTTGAGGAGTAGTACTAGAGAGCCAAGACCAGCACTGTCCATAAACGTAATCCCTGAGAAATCCAGGAGGATTCGCTTTGCTCCTTCATCGGTCACGCTCTTGAGCAAATCATCTCGAAACTCTAGAACCTTAATGTTGTCAAAGATTCCAGTCGGGTGAAATGTTTTAAGTTGATCCATAGCCTTGCGGAGTCAAAAAATTAACCAAGGGGGTCTAAGTATTGACGCTTAAATTCTTCTTGATCCGTAAAAATGTCAAAAATTTGATCCATACTCGTTAACTCAAACAGCATTTGTAACTGGTGGTTAAGGGAGCAGAGGTAGAGCTGAGATCCCGCATTGCGAACTTCTTTACGGGCGAGCACCAAAGCCCCAAGACCTGAGCTATCCATAAATGTCACTTGACTAAAGTCTACCAACACCATCGAGGCTTGTTTGGCTCCTTCAATGATTTGGCGGCGAAAGCTTACAGCTTTGTTGTTATCCAAAATATCGGCTGGCTTAACTACAGTGACATTCGGAGACATAAAGTGCTAGGTAAGAGTTGATGCGCTAACTTTTTAACGATACCAAAACTTGGGCAACTCAGGGCGGTGTAATGGTACAAAAAATCTTAATCTTGGGCGGAACTGGACAGATTGGTCAGCGAGTTGCAGCTGATCTTGCCAAACAAGGTTCGGTGTCTATTACGGTGACAGGGAGACGTGCAGGGTCTGACCCTCTCTCTACCTCTACACCAAAGGTTGGATTTTTACAGCTTGATCTAGGTTGGCAAGGGAAGTTACGACAGGCGATCGCCGACCATGACCTTGTGATTCACTGTGCGGGGCCATTCCATCGGCGTGATGGACGAGTATTGCGAGCATGCATTGCTGAGCGTACAAACTATATTGATGTGAGCGACCATCGTTGTCTCTACGAAAAGATAAAACCTCTATGCGCAGAGGCTAAAGCGGCAGGGATTACAGCGATTTGTAATGTGGGTGTGTTTCCGGGTATTTCCAATAGCATGGTGCGCTTTGGGGTCGAGCAGTTAGATAAATCGGAAAAGATCGAATTGTATTACGGTGTAGCAGGTTCTGGAGGCGCTGGCGAAACGGTAATGACCACGACCTTCTTGGGCTTATTGGAACCTTTTTCTGTGTGGCAGGATGGCCAATGGATGAAGAAACAACCTTATTCCGAGCCCCAGCAAATCGATTTCCCAGTTCCTATTAGCAAAGCGACTGTTTATTGGTTTGATGTGGCGGAAACTTTTACGTTTGCAGAATCTTTCCCTGTTAAAACGGTCATTACAAAGTTCGGGTCTATCCCGCATATTTATAATCAGCTCACACGCACCATGACGCTTTTGCCCTCTGGTCTGCTCAAAAATTCTAGGGTGATCAAAAGTTTATCGAAAATTAGTTATGGCATGACGCAAGTGAGCGATCGCCTTACTGGTGTAGGAGTGGCCATGCGAGCGATTGTCACAGGAGTAAAAGATGGTAAACCGACACAAGTGACTATTGATATGGTGCATGAGCATACGGCGATCGCCGCAGGACAGGGCGTTGGCTTAGTCGCAGAATTACTACTCACTCAGCGACTCAGTAAAAAAGGCTTATATCCAGTCGAACAAATTATTCCCAGCGATTTATTTCTGGAATTGGCGACAAAGCGAGATATTCAAATTTTTATAAAATCTCAACAGATCTCCAACTAAGCAGAGATTGAGAAAAAGTCATAAACTTCTTGCTGTGCAACGAATTTAGCTGTTGCCTCAGCTGTTTTTTGAGGATAAAAATAATGGAAAAAGTAGCGACCTTCAGGACATTGCCAAAAATGATCTGTTTGCTTCATCCAAGGTCGCCAATCTTTTTGTAATTTAGGATCGATAATGACATCATCTTCGCTACAGCAAACCATTAGCGGGACAGTTATCCCCTTCGGCGTTAATCTCAGGGTTTGATACAGCGTATGCAAAGACAGAGCTGTCTGTAGATCCTGCTCTAAAAGATTGATGAGATTCAGAACCGTGTCATTACTCTGTATCCCAAACAAGTTGTAAACGGTCTGCTTTAAAAGGACTGTACGCGGACAAGGTAGTAGCCTGAGTTGAGCATAGTAATGGGCTTGCCAGTCAATAGCTGGGTATGCGCCAACAGAAAATAGTGTTAGGGACTTAATTTTTTTCGGGTAGTTATAAGCGTATAACAGAGCAAGTAAGCCACCTGTACCATGGCCCATGAGATGAAGTGGGCGATCGCTTTGACTTAAGTATTCATGGAGAAGCTGAATCGTATTATCAAGGGAAGCTCCTTCATCAAGAGATTGAGTATAATCCCACGTTGCAACTTTATAAGACTTCGATAATTCTCTTAAAAAAGGCTGATTAAAAACTTTTAATGCTGGACTTACATTAATCCACAAAATATCTACTGCATCCAACAAAGAGAATTTGTCCATCATTAAAAATAAACCTTAAATTGATTTTGTCTATCTGAATTGTCTACTTCTTTTAAAATCAACTTCTAAAAAACTAGATTGCTGAAAAAGATTGAGGTGAAAAATCTAAACCTAGTAAAGACAGTTACTAAAAAAAGAAATGAGGAGTCAGTATCGCGACTCCCCACACATGAGGAAAATTTAAACTTTAAAGGCCAAATGCTGGCTTGATTTGAGCGACCCATGCAGAGATACGATCAGCTGTCATTTCGGATTGATTATCTTCATCCAGAGCAAGGCCAACGAACTTACCACCGCGATCCGCTTTTGATGCAGTGTGCTCATATCCATCAGTAGACCATTGGCCAACTGTTTTACCACCAAGGCCAGAAATTTTCTCTTCTAGCATCCCCATGGCATCTTGGAAATTGTCGCCATAACCGATCTGATCACCAGCGCCAAAATAGGCGACTGTTTTACCGCTAAAATCAACATCATCAAGATCTTCATATAGTCCGCCCCAATCGGATTGCAGCTCTCCGATATCCCATGTGGGACAACCAATAATTAAATATTCATAGTTACTGAGATCGCTAGCATCGATGTCAGCTGCATCAAAAAGATCAACAACACTTTCGCCACCAAGTTCTGTGCGAATCGTTTCTGCAATCTCTTCAGTATTGCCTGTTTGAGTACCAAAAAATAGACCAATTTTTGCCATGATAAATTCCGTTGAAGTGAATGTAAATTAAGAGGAAAACAAATCGGCATCTCTAATCAAAAGATTTTCAAAGAGGGATACAAATCTTTCGATGTCAGATTTGTATATCGAGAAAAGAAGAAAAAAAGGGTTCCAAATCACTGGAAGGAACCCGATTATCGTTGAGAGGAAAAACTTTCTTGTAAGAGTAACAACCAATGTCTAAGTCAATGTCTAAAACTTAAGCATCAATCGTAGAGAGGGCTTTCTCTACACGACGGAAATCAAAACCCATTGCCCTGAGAGCATGCCATAGGTGACCTTGTAGGAAGAAGAAGGCAAAGAAGAAGTGCATATTTGCTAGCCATGCCCGTGAAGTATGGTGATTTAATCCCAGGTCGACAGTGTCGGTGAAATAAGGAACAATGCTTAATTTCACATCAAGGACTGGCCCATAAAATTCAACGGGATAAGCTGCTGTATTAACTGCACAGAAGTACGCCGCAACGAAACCAGCAAGAGCGATACCACCGAGAGAATAGGACAAAATTGCCTCGCCAGAAAAAAGGAGTACTTTTTTCGCCCAGCTGAGTGGGGGGACAATAATGTGCCAGATTCCACCACCAATGAGGAGAGCGCCAACATAGATATGTCCACCAACGATATCTTCGAGGTTATCTACGGTTGCAAAGTGAGTTTGGTAACCGTAAATGCTTGCAGGGTTTAGTGTTGGTTCGGTGACAATTCGCACAGTTTCGGTTGCAGCGTCATACAACCCACCGAAATACATTGCTTTTGCAACGAGAAGAAGTGCTCCTAGTCCTAATAAGAGCAAGTGATGGCCTAGGATCATGCCCAATTGTTTTGGCTCTTCCCACTCGAAATGGAATTTTTTTGCAGTTCCATCTGTGATCTTGAGATCTTCTGGTGCTTTGAGAGTGTGGAAAAGTCCACCTGCACCGAGTACGGCAGAAGAAATAAGGTGTATTGCTCCGATAACAAAATAGGGATAGGTGTTAATTGCCCCATCTTGACCGACGCCCAAACCTAGTGTGGCTAGGTGTGGTAACAAAATGAGATTTTGCTCACCCATTGCAATAGTTGGGTCGAAGGAAGAAATCTCAAAGAGTGTAAAGGCTCCTGCCCAAAACACGATAAGCGCAGTGTGAGCGACGTGTGCCCCAATAAATTTGCCAGACAAATCTACGAACCGGGCATTGCCTGCCCACCAATCGTATTTAACGCCTGGATTGTCATAAGTCTGCATAGTTATAAGCTCACGAGTAAAACTCGATGCTAAATATTTTATTGATTATCTTTTGCAATAATCTTTCTGGAGCTATTCTACAAAGATTCGCAATAAGATCAAGTTAAGTTATGTAAACAAAGAGATTCTAGGAGAGAAGGCTTTGACTGAAAGTCTTGGTTTGTATCGTTTAGAAAGGGCTTCGAGTATTTTGATTCTTGCTCTACACGTATCTATAGAGATGCTGTTTGAGCTATTTTTAGCTTTTGGGAGACAATAATTGAGAAATATTCTTGCTTTTGGGTCTTGTGAAATTAGAATGCTATTGCTTTAGTGATTTGATGAGAGGTTTGGGTCTATATGAGGAGGGATGTTGGAGATTGGGCGATCGCCTAATCGAGATAGTTCGCGGCGTCAGCAACAAGCAACATAGCGTTGGATATTGAAAAAAAATGAGCAACCAATAATTCTAAAGGAGAAACTCGCTAGGTCGAACATCTTCGTAGCGTAGGATATTCAAGTTTTCCGGCAGAGTCGGTAGGGTTTCTTTCGAGGGCGACGCAATCAGCACACCTCGATCGTCATACATGGGATAATGCAAGCGTAGCTGCAACGAAGTGCCATAAGCATGGTGCAAGCTTTCACATGCAGCAAATAGGGTGTATTTCCATAAGTTAAACTTATGTCTCCAAAGATGGTTTTTTCCGTCTCAGAGATGCAAAAGAGATGGTCACAAAAATCTAGTCATCAGCTTGCAATATCCTCAATCAGCAATCGTTCAGTCATGACTAAGCGAAAATGCCATAGGGATTGACATGAGAATAAATCAGCGGTGTTAATGCTCTTAGCTCATCCACACCCATTTGTTGCATCCATTGCGGGTCAGAGAGAACCTCCTGAATCAGCAGTGTGTTTATGTAAACTAAACTGATCTGGAGCAGATGTAGGCAGAGCATGGAGATCTCTTGTAGTGCGACTCTGCTGGCGGTGAGGTCACCATTTTTGGCATAGAAGATAAAATCATTGGCACTGTTCCAGTTCTCAACAACATTCAAACCTTCCTGAATCTCTTGCCTAACTCGCTCATCATGTAGATACCGACACAAGAAGACGGTTTTCACTGCTCTACCCAGCTCAGCTAAAGCGAGATAAACTGGGTGTTTGGCATGATTGCGCGTAAAGCGAGCAAGAATCACTTCTGGCTCGGCAGTGTCTTGTTTTAAGAGCAGTGGCAAACTTGACCATGGCATCATACTGCGCTCGAATCAGCTGCCAGCGGATAGGTCGCTTGATGATTGATGCGAGATTCTCCAATTGCTGTTTTTGTCCCTTTTCTGATAGATAGAGCTTCTGCTTCTGAATGTTCCTAATCCGAGGCATTAACTGAAAACCTAAGAGATGAGCAAAGGCAAAGCCGACCTCACTTTGGCCATGGGTATCAACATAGCTTTTGTTGATGGACATTTGAGAGCAATGTCTGAGCACCCCCTTAATCATGGAAGCGACTTCTGAGGAGGAGCAACGCTTGAGCTGGGAATGAATGCAGACAGCCTTTTTTTCTACATGCCAGTAGATCATGACCCCTCGCGCCCTTTGTAGCGAGCGTGCCATTCCGTCATCAAATTCTGGTCCCAAGTGCCAAACTGCTTGGAGTCAGAAGCGCAGGCAGTAGTGGCTTCGCCCCAGATGTGAGGTAATCTGACGCGGAAGATGGCATTGGCCACATCACCAATTGCCTGAGACAATGCCGTTTTCGAGACAAACTTGCGTTGGATATAGCGAAGCTCAGAGGCACTGACCCCATGTTCACCGTGGGCAATCCTCTGAATACCGAGGTTAGTCCCTGCTGCATAGAGACAGAGTAACAGCCGTTTGCGTAACTCCCCTGGAGCCAGTGCTTCACGACTCCCTATACTTTTGAAGTGCCCAGTGAACTGAAGCCGCATTTCTGTCTCTTTCAGCACATCGAGCAATGGCACTATTGACCAGCGATTGGTAATCTCTTTCTTCAATGCCATCAAACGCTCTGGTTCCGGCTGTTTGGGAACCGGTATCAGATGAATCCACCCTCCTCGATTGTTCAGGAGTTTCACTTTTGGATTGTTTGACAGTCCTTGGTTGAACTCGGTGAGTGCTTCTGTCATTTCCGACTGAAGGTCCTCAATAAAAGTCGCAGCATCTAGTGGCTGCTGAAGGTCTTGATAATACTGCTTTCGCTTGCTTTCAAAGTCTCGAGGCAAGTCATCATCGGGATTGCAATAGCGTTTAGCTCCCTTCACCCATAATTCCTTACAGCTAATTCCTTACAGCGCAGTTTTTCGCGGATAGTGCGTAAGACTCCTAGCTCATAATGAGCACGGTCAACCCTAGGTTCACCTCCCTTTCCAGTGACCATTACAGTTTCCTGCCAATCCATGCTCAGTACTCCATCCATCGGCACATCTATCTCTGCTGCATAAGGTTCAGCACTGGGAAATTCAGCAGAGATTTTTAGCACCTTGATAGCCTTTAGTAATGGCTGCAAATTGAGACTATCAGAGCGAAACTCCAGAGCCTTGAGAATCAGCGGTAATAGGCGACGATAGTAGCGGGTATAAGCAAGGCGCATCTTACTATGGAGGCGTTCTCTAAAGCTTTGGCCACCTTCACCTAAATGCTCCACAATAGTCTCTAGCTGGGTCTCGTGCGCTACTGGATAGATTACTTCTTGGACTGTGCCTTCTGGCTGAGCAAGCGCTGCCATTGCAATCTGATAAAGCAGTTGGTCATGGTTTTCTGTTGTCTGGGCTGTTGCAATGAGCTCTGAAGAGGCTCGCTTGCGGCTACGGCTTTCTAGCCGGTGCACCAACAGAATAAACAATTCAATGATGTTATCCACTATCTCCTGCGAGCGCTGAGAACAGAACGCCGATAACAACAGGTAGCGAATTGCTATTGGGTGTCGACGAATCTCTGTGAGTGACTCGGTTTCGACCCGCTGCCGATAGCGCTCTACCAGACGACTATTTAGGTCTTTGAACAGCTCTATGGGTAGCACTAACTCTTCGATTGTTGAGAGTTTTGATAACTCTGCCTTCAAGCTGTTGAGACCTACTCTCCCCACCTCTTCCTTGAGTTGGTTCAGCGGAATTTTATCGGGGTCTAAAACCCAGGAATCTGACTGTGGTCCAGTGAGTTTATCCAATCCTTTGCGGCATTTCACTGGCAATTGTTTCATTATCGAATCGCATAGCTGGAGCTCAAACTGGTGATGAGCTGAATTAATCAGTCGTTCGATTTGCGCATAGGTCGGCGGTTCCAGCTTGCGGCTTCTTAGCTCTTCATAGAGCGATGCCTTCAGTTGTCTATCATTAATTACCCGTGGCACAACCTCTTCAATTAGCCACTGACGTAGATTATCAAGCTCTTTTTTGCCCGTACGCCGAAAGCTGTATCGCTGGCGAATTTCGACTCGGTGGCGCTTGATGCCTCTTCCTTTCCAGTCATACTGGCCATAGCCTTCTACATCTACTGACAGCTGCTCTGCAATAAAAGTACGAACCATACGAGGAATCTCATATTGCTTTTCCGGAAATCGTCCTTTCCACTGAAAAAATTTCAGTAAGAGGGCAAAACCTAGACGATTAACCCCACGCTTTTGCAAGACAAGGAGTCGGTCATCTTGGTCAATTGTCCAATGCTCAACTAGCTCTTGATTTTCCCATTTTCGTTTCATTCCAGGCCTTTAGAATCACGTCTCTGGCGAGCGTCAGGTCACACCAGTCAATATAAGTGAAACTTATCATTTAACCGATTGCTAGTTTTTTACGGTGGCGGAAAACATGGGCTGGAACCCATACAGGACAAATGTTTTAAGCTTATGGCACTTCGTTACAGCTACGCTTGCATTACCCCTACATGAAATAGACTAATTCCGGCATTGCAGAATAGAGGTATGAATGGATGATGCTGACCCAATGCAATGTCCGGAATGTCAATCTACTCATATCCGTAAGAACGAAAAAAAGAGGCAAACACAATCACATCTGTGTAGATTGTGGCCGTCAGTTTATCGACCACTACAGTAAGCTCGGCTACTCCAATGCCTTCAAACGTGAATGCCTCAAAATGTATGTCAATGGCATGGGCTTTCGGGCCATTGAACGGGTGAAAGGAGTACACCACACTCGTCATCACTTGGGTCAAACAAGTCAGTGAGTTACTATCGGATGCTTATGAACCTGAGCAAGTTTCTCAGGTTGGTGAACTCGATGAACTTCAAACCTTTGTCGGTGCAAAAAAACAAGGTCTGGCTCTGGACAGCAGTAGAGCATTTTCAACCGGGTATTCTCGCCTGGACTGTTGGTGATAGAGGTGCAGAGGCATTCCAGCCACTATGGGGCATCGTTAGTCTCTGGAAATGTTTCTTCTACATCACAGATGGCTGGAAAGTGTATCCCATGTTTATACCGGATAGTGACTAGGTTGTCAGTAAGACCTACATGACTCATGTTGAAGGGGAGAATATTCGATTGCGGCACTATCTCGCTCGACTTCATCGAAAGACTTGATGTTATTCAAAGTCTCTGGAAATGTTAGAGCATCTCAAAACTTTTTTTTCTCCTCTATATAGAAAAGATTTTTGAATTGAGAGAAAAATGAATAAATATATAGGAGAGGAATAAACAATAAATATTTGATCTTAATAGGATTTCCAAACCATGACCAAAACAAAAAAAATGCAGCTTTTATAGGTTTCTTTTTATATACATTTTTTGCGACAATCAAATGAGAATAAGACAAAGCATCCATCCTAATGGATCGAGGAACTCTATTTATCGAACGATGTTTTCTTAATGCAAGCGCATGATATTCTGCGAGTAAAGAAATACTAGAAACAGAAGAGATATGCCCTCTTCTTAGATTAGATGTGATATCAGAAATATAATAAAAAGAATAGCCAGCACCTACAATATTTAAAAAATATTCAAAGTCTTGTGATCTTCTAAATGAGGCATCGAACCCTCCAACATCCTCATAGACTCCTCGCTTCATGACGACAGCAGATGGCTGAATAAAATTATAGGGAGACCAAAATAAGCTATTGGGAAAATCATTAATATGCTCTTCACTAGGGCCTTGCATACCAATCTTTTCGCCTGTTTGGTCATCTACGACATTCATTGTCGAGTAAACAATATCAGCTTGTTCTTTTTCGATATATTTCAGCGCGACTTCAAGGTGATTGCTTTCCCATAAGTCGTCGGCATCGCAAAAAGCAAACAATGAGCCTTTTGCTATTTTCATTGCTTCGTTTCTTGCCACTGCAGCATTAGAGTTTTGGCTGAGTTTCTCGTAGACAATACTTCTACTTGGATGCTCTTTTATATATTCTTGAATAACTAATTCTGTATTATCTTCGGATGCATCATCAACAATAACAAGTTCCCAATTTTCTATTGATTGTTTCCGAATAGACTCCAAAGTTTCAACAATATATTTTTCAGCATTATATACTGGAATAATAATACTAATTAGTTTGTTTTTTGAACTATTCATAGGTTGGATTTATGCAATTCAAATTAATATTGAATTCCAATAGTTGTGGCTATACCAAAAGTTTTCGAGATAGGTTGAAGAGTTTTATGACAATCACTTAATATCTTCACAAATATAAGTCAAGCCTCAGAAAAAATCAAATTACTATAGTATCAAATACACAATAAAGAAAGTCAGATCAAAGATAAAATTATGATTGATGATTTTAATCTTTAGAACAGCTAAGTTTTATCGTTATGCTATGTTTACGACTTCCAGATATATTGTAAAAATCTTTCGAAGAACTATAGTCGAAAACTTCGCTGTACTACTTATAGGTATTTACTCGTGTACGTCACACCGACTACCAATCATAAACAAACTGAGAACACCACACAAACTTTAATCAATGCTCAAGTGGTGGGACTTCCAGATAAGTATTGGCTACGACTGGATGACAATCGGTGTTTAATGCATCTTGAACCGCTGATATCGCCGATTCCACCAGAATTTCAGGATGAAATGCTCGATATAGAAGGGGATTGGCTCTCGCTGGGTGGCATAGATTTACAGATTAATGGGGGTTTAGGGCTAGCATTCCCTGAGGTCACTCAAGATGATTTACCCAAACTACGAGAGATTTGTGATTATCTTTGGGCGCAAGGGGTTGATGGGTTTTGTCCAACAATCGTAACTACGTCCCTCGAAAATATTCGGCGATCGCTCTCTGTTTTTGCGGAGCTATGGGGCAATCCTCAACCCAATACAGCAGAAATTTTAGGGGTACATCTTGAGGGGCCTTTTCTAAATCACGCTAAACGTGGGGCACACCCTGAACAATATTTACAGCCACTAACCCTTGAGAACTTAAAGCAGGCGATCGCCGATTTTGCACCCATTATCAAAATCATCACCCTCGCTCCCGAACTCGACCCGAGCAATGAGTGCATTGAATACTTGCATTCTCAAAATATTACCGTTAGCCTCGGTCATTCCCTCGCTACTGAATCCCAAGCAAATCAAGCCTTCGCCTATGGTGCTTCAATGATTACCCACGCATTTAATGCAATGCCTAGTTTGCATCACCGTGAGGCGGGAATGTTAGGTGCAGCAATGGTTTATCCCGATGTTTATTGTGGATTTATCGCGGATGGTCAACACGTCAATCGCACCATGCTCGAAGTATTTTTACGCGCTGCGAAGCATCCATTTCTTGTGAGTGATGCCCTTGCACCCATCGGTTTGCCAGACGGTGTTTATCCTTGGGACGATCGCCAAATTACCGTGACTAATGGAACAGCTCGCTTAGAAAATGACACATTATCTGGCACGACTCTCCCACTACTTGAAGGTGTTAAAAATCTCGTCAAATGGGGAATTTGTGATCTCGAAGAGGCGATCGCCCTTGCGACAGTCGCACCGAGACAAGCCTTAAATCTCCCCACTCTAACCACAGGTCAACCCATGAATCTTTTACGCTGGCAGCAGAAAGGCAAGAGAGTGACATTCAGCAGACTGTAAAAAACACGAGTAAAAAATTCAGACCAAAGCTTTGCGATATTGCGAAGGGGATTTACCTGTCCAACGTTTAAAGGCACGACGAAAAGAACGATTTTCTGAATAGCCCACCAGATAAGCAATCTCTTCAACACTCAACTGGCGATCGCCCAATAACTCTTTTGCATTTTCTTCTCTAGTCGTTTCGAGAAGCCTCTGGATTGTTGTGCCATGCTCTTGAGCGCGACGTTGCAACACCCGCAAACTCACATTCATCTTTTTCGCCAAACCATCTGCACTATATTCCCCCCGTTCCGCATTTTCACAAATCACTCGCCGAATATCTGCCAGTGGATCATCTCGTTGTGTTTGGAGGCGATCGCTGGCTAATTTGAGATGATTTTGAATAAATTGAAATAACTGTGGATCACATTTTGGGATCGGTTTATCCAAAGCTGCCATCGCAAACACAAACGCATTTTTCGGCTGCTGAAACAACACAGGTATCCCAAAAAACTTTTCATATTCCTGCTGAGCACCAAACGGAGAATGGGAATATTCGATTTGCAGCAGCGCCTCATTTACACTGAGCACCTCCCGCAAAAAACGAGTCCCTAAAGCTAACGCAAATTCCCCTGCTCGCCCGCCATCTAGCTCATCCATTGGGTGATATATCTGTAAGCGCGCTGTCTCAGCTGTTTCGACCAGTTCCAATTGCACCCGCTCTGATAAAACAAACCGATATTGAATCAAACATTGCAAGGCTTCCCGCAAATTTTGGGCATATTGCGCCCCATAAGCCAGCGTCCCAAAACAAGAAAATGGTGTTGCGCTAGCCATATGCAGAGACAAAATTTCGTCGGGATAAACCTTGCTCAATAACTGCCAAATTTTTGGTACAAAGTATTGCGATAATCGCGCTTCTGGATCAATTAAATCCTCAAGACGCAGCCCAGTCATCGCCGTAATTTTCTCCATCGAAATGCTGCGGGCGATCGCATAATTCACCGTACTTCCCACCACACTCCCCAACATCGTCGGTGCATTGTCGTGAAATGTCCGGTTTTGGTCGTCCATCGTCCTCGTCGCCATCAGCAATATCAGCGAAATTAGAGATAACAGCTACAGAGCAAGGTTTGTAAGCCTTTCCTCACAGCTGCCGAGCATCTTCCTCCAGTGTAAGAAATGCTCAATATCGACAACAATAACTTTTCTTTTTGGAGTTTCCCCATGACCACGGCAACACAAATCCGCGACCGTTACACCGTTAGCAACCTGCTCAAAAAACCTGGCGAAGGCGAAAGAACATCCACTGATATGGTCATCAAAGCCCGCGCGAGAGATATGGGTGGTGATTTCTCAGTGATGGAAGGCGTGATTAACCCTAAAGAACTACTAGCTCCCCATTTCCATAAGTATGAAGATCAACTTGTGTATGTCATCACCAGTGAATTGGAATTCGAAGTTGGCGGCAAAGATGGCTTCCACTTTACGGCTCCTGCGGGTAGCTATGTGCAGAAACCACGCGGCATTCTACATGCTTTCTGGAATGCAACGAATGAACCTTGCCGCTATATCGAATTATCTGGTCGCGAAGGTTTTGAGGGATTTGTCGATGGCGTCGCCCAAGGTCAACTCAAAAGTGCTTTAACAGCAGAGACAGATTGGGGTCTCAAGTTCGACTTGGATGATATTTTACGGTTGATGAAAGAGAACAATCTCACAAGCTTGGCGATGTCCGAAATGCCAGAACTCCCTAATTTCCCTGATTTGCCAGCCCCCTTGGCTAAGCTCTTCAATATTGCTCAAAAAAAATAGCACATAATCTTTTCGGAGTTATCTCTGTAATCTTCAGCTTGCGCAAAAGTTGGGGATTACAGTGTTTTTCTATAAATCAGAAAGAGGGCGATCGCCGCCAAAAATAGAACTATTGAAGCCGTTCTGAAAAAGTAAGGCGATTCCCAAAAGGATCCGAAATTGCCATTTCGAGAGTACCCCATTCCGTTTTTTCAAATCCTGGACGAGCATATTTGTATTCTTTGCTCAACAATGTTTGTTGATAAGCTTCCAGCCCTTTCATATCAATGATTAACGAACTGCCAGGACAACCATCTCCATGGTGTTCCGTGAGATGAAGATGACAATCACCTTTTGCAATTTGCATATAAATCGGAAAATCATCCTCAAATTTGTGTTCCCAATCGACGGTGAACTCTAAAAATTCGATATAAAATTCCCGCGCTTTTTGTTCGTCAAATATTCTGAGACAAGGAATAACTTCGATTAGCTTCATAGTATTGATTGCCTTTTCCACTCTTACAATTTGTCTCGGGTTTTATTTATTGGCAATAAAAAAGGAGAAATTACTTTCTCCTTTTTCTCGATAATTAATCAAAAGTAGTGGCCACTCCTAGTCCAAATGCGAACTTTAGGAAGGCTGCACCAAACTGTCTAAATCTTCAATTGATGCAGTGCGTTGGTTGTACATCGCCTGCAAAACAAGGGCAGGATCAACATACTGACCAGAATACTTAAGACCCCAATGGAGGTGCGGCCCAGTGGTGCGTCCTGTCATGCCGATACGACCAATACGCGTCCCAGCAGGAATTTCTTGTCCTAACCACAATTGAATACCACCATTGCGATCCATGAGATAGGTGCCCTGTTCTGAGCTCGCAACATAACCGCTGAGATGACAGTAGATATGCTCCCATTCACCAGATTTGACCCAAATCATCGTGCCACAAGCGGTGTTGTCAGATAGCTTTGTCACTTTGCCACCCCACCAATTGCGGATGTAGCTGCCTAACGGTGCTGCGATGTCGATGCCTCGGTGAAATTGTCGTTGTCCACTGACCGGGGAACTGCGATATCCAAATCCAGAGGTATAACTTTGAAAATTCTCGACAGGGAAAGAAGCTTGCTTCCAGGTATTACTCGCTTGTAAGGATTCTCCGGCGATCGCCACAGGATTTGTGGTGCGATGGGGCACACTATTTAGACCGAGGACCAACGAAAAAGTAACAACGGCAAGGGCGATGGACTTGAGCCAATGATGACGCCAGATGAGGAAAGAACGTTGATTTAGCATAAATATCGAGAATCTAAAGGATTGACATACCTTGGTTTTGGGAAAAAATCCAGTTTGACCATTTATTGTAGTGGCTTCGTGGCTTTATGAGTAATGAGTAGCATTACCTGTTTGTCAAGATTAATCATTGCTTTAGGGTTTATTTTCCTGTTCAGACAGCGATCGCCTACCAAAATGTTCCGATCCCCAAGCGATTCACCAAGATGGAATCTCGCCATATATTTCGGCAATCACCCATTAAACTCAGGATTTTTTCTTGATCTGTTGTCTGCTGAAATTATTTATTCCAAGTGAGTTTCCGATGCAGATTCCGCCGCCGAAATTGTTTGAAGTTTATTCGGTAAATCAAAAATATCAATGCCTTGTTTCGCTAAATAAAACCGCAATCGCAAACCCAAGGTAATTTGTTTCATCACCCAATACAGTACCGCCAAAATCAAAAACGTCACCCCAATCACTGCCAAAGGACGCTTAGAGGTCAAAGTATTGAGAGTACTCGCCACCACACTTGTCGGATCAACAACCACATCCCAGCTATTAAATCGCAAAAATCGCCCTAAATAAATACCGATAGCACTAAGGAGATGAATGGTTAACTCCGTTGGCAAAATCCACAATTTTCCAGCTCGTTCTCGCAAATAATCATTGAGATTCAAAATTGAGAGGACATAGGCTTCAAACGCAACGGCGATCGCCGTGACATGGAGCGGAATAAAGACTAGCGCCACCACCCAAGTCGGAATTAGCCCAGAACTTGTCCCGCGAATTAGATGGATAATGTCCGTCAATACATAGGGCGCGTTCGGTAAAAAACAGATAAAACAAACAAACCCAATCCACCACAAACCTGATTTAAGCGTTTTCTCTTTTCGGAAGAGCCAGAAATTCAAGGTGAGTGTGAATACAATAATCGCCCCAAACCACAACGCATTTAATAACATCGCTGGATTCGTGGCGATCGCCCTATCCACTTTATTTAAAACAAGATCAATAACCCACGGTGTGCGGAGTTGCGTCCCGACAATCCCGATGAATCCCAGCCCAAAACACGCTCCAAACAACTTCCATTTAGTTAACGTTTGCCGCCGAAATAAAACAACACTCATTAACAACGGCAGAAATGCCAAAAACAAATTCCATAAAATCCAGCCGCTATACACATTATTGAGCGCAGCATAGATCGAAAAAAACAAAGACTTCAGCGTAGCCATTGGTATTGGGTGCCCAGAACAAAACGTGACGACATTTTTCTACTGTAGGTCGCAAATTTCAGAGTTGGTGTCCCAATCCGCAAAAACAGATCGATCGCAAGCTGGCTAAATATAGCCAAATAAAAAAGGCAGACATTTTGCAATGACTACCTAAAAGCATAAATATACAAATTTTGAATAAGAGATAAAGGCTTAAAAATAAAACGAAATTTACTTTTACTCTTCGTCGTCATCTTCAGGGGAAGGATAAACGAAGGTGGAACGACCAGTGAGCACAGACTTACCCTGAGAGAGGGCTTTCTGAGCGGCGAGGGCTGCCTTGCGGTTCCAGTGGGCACGACGTTGATCGCGCTTTGTCTTGGAGGTTTTCTTCTTAGGAGCTGCCATAGTACTTTGCTGTACGATTTTTTACAGAACTTCAAGTATAAAGTCTCTGCTCTCAAATCGTAACCCCCTAGAGAAACTTTTACGCGAATAATAGCCTGATTTATCCCTATTTTTTGCGTGCAACGAGAAAATTTTGGACTGACAAAATATTGTGATTCGGCTTATTGCGTAAACTGTGGTTGCGATCGCATGAGCGGAATGAAAAGAGGTTGCTATACTGAGCGACAAACGGGGACAAAACAATCGGCTCTAAATTCTCTACGACCATGACAAACTACAACTTCATCGGCATTGGTATAAATAGTTACCGAAATCTGCAGCCGCTCTCCTATGCCCAAGCAGATATCGAAGGTTTAGAGCAATTTTTCTGTGAAGAAGCACGTATACACCCCGACCAAACTCTAACTTTCACAGACAACTCCCCTTGGGTAAATGAAGAACCCACATACCCAACGAAAAAGAATTTATTAGATTGGCTCGCTCGCGGCCTCAACAATGGTTCCCCCAATAGCACTCGCAGCGGTTCCTCTATTCTCTGGTTCGCGTTTAGTGGCTATGCGGTAAATCACCTCGGTGAAGATTATTTATTGCCCATCGATGCACAGCTAGATAATCCAGCAGCCACAGGGATTCCCGTCAAACAAGTTTTTAATGCATTACGGCAACAAGGAGCCAGCAAAATTATTGCGCTTCTCGACATGAACCGCTCTACTGCCGTAGTCGGCAATGGCGAAGTAGGTGAACAAACCCTCGATCTCGCCGGACAAATGGGAATTGCCGCGATTTTATCCTGTAAGCCAGATCAGTTTTCTCATGAAACTGCAGCGTTACGTCATGGCATGTTTACGGCTTCAGTTCTTGAAGCGCTCCGCTATCACCGCAGCAATCTGACGCTCGATCTACTCAATAACTATTTGGGTGATCGCCTCAAAGAATTGAGCGAACATCACTGGCGACCTGTCCAAACTCCAGTGATGGTGCTGCCTTCCCTTGCAGCAAGTCGGGAATTAATCGTACCTTCCGGTGATTCAACCAGAATCCATTGGCAAGCCGCTGTCCCCATTGGCGCAAGTTTAGTTGGCCAGGCAAATGGAAAAGATATTGAATTGCCACCCTTCACCAATGGCCATGGGAATTCCAGCCACATCAATATGGGCATTAACGATGAAGGAAAAATCCCCGCAGATCAACCAGCAGAAGTTGTTATCGACGATTTAGAGGGATATCCCTACGCAGAAGATACTGATGCGAACCATGATTTTGATGCAGCAGCCATTAATGAAAATGATTTGTTTGTAGGTGAAACAGACATTGACCCTACCGAACCCGCGATGATGCCCTCAAATTTTGCGTCGTCACCACGCAAGAAAAAGCAACCTTGGTATCTAGCTGGTTGGCGCTGGCTCATGCTCTTACTGTTGCTATTACTTGGTGGTTTGGCTTGGCAACTCTTTCAGGGCAAAGGCTTTAACCTGAATAATATTTTGCAGCCCATCGGCATCGAGTTGCCGGGCAACGATAACACGACCGATGGCAACGGCAACAACACAGCAACCTCTGGGAATAACGGCGAAACAAATCTGGATGGTAGCCCAGCAAACTCTGGCAACGACACAACAGCAGATGGCTCTGAAGCAAATGGCGGCAACCCAGTCAATGGTTCCGATGCTAACGGCAATAATGGTAATGCTACAAGCTCCGGAGATGGCACTGGGGTTAACGGCGCGGCAGGAAATGATGGTAATGCCGCAGCTCCAAGCAATGCTTCTAATCCAGATGGCGCAGATGGATCAGCAGACAACGGCACAGAAAATAACAACGGCAATGTAGCCGCAAACCCTGGTAACAGCTCTGGCGTTAATGGTGCAGCAACAGGCGATGGTAGCAATGCGACTAATTCTGGCAATGCTGGCACAAACAATGCCTCCGCAGGGAATGGTAATAACGCCGCCAATGCTGATAATGATGCCGCTTCTGGGGCAAACGGTGTTAATACAGCAACGCCTGGCAATAATGGTGCTGGAGCAAATGCTGGAACTGGTACAGCAGCAAATACTAGCGGTAATGGCTCTGGGGCATCGGGTACGGGTTCAACAGCATCCAATGGAAATGGTTCAGCTTCTTCTACAGCGACAGGTAACCAAGCCGCAAATAGTGCTGGTGATGATGCCAATGCGAATAATGGCAGTGGCAACAGCCAAGGCCATGCCACTGGGACGAATGGTTCAACTGATAATGCAGCAACAGGAACGAATACAGCTGGTGGAACTAATGCAGCAGGGCAAACAACGAACCCAAGTGTGCTTGTTCCTAATGGTCAGGAAGTGCAAGCGAAAAATGCAGCAATTCTCCTTGAAGCCAATCAAGTCCTTCGTTCGAGCCAAGCATCTAGTTTTAATCAGGCGATCGCCGCGACCCGCAACATTAAACAAGGAACACCACTCTATAACGAAGCCCGTACTCAGATTAACCGTTGGAGCCGTGTAATCCTCGACATCGCCGAAGCAAGAGCGATTAAGGGAGATCTCAAAGGGGCGATCGCCGCCGCGCGTTTAGTGCCACCCGATGTACCGCAGGTTCATGGCTTAGCGCAAAATGCCATTAAAAAATGGGAACAGCAAGTTGGAAAAACAGATATTAATCGCCAAATTATTATTAACGCTCAAGAGGAAATCATTCCGAACCAAGCATCTTCCTACAACCGAGCGATTAGTATCCTGAAAACGATTAAACCGAATGATCCTATTTTTGCGGAAGGTCAGTCACTGCAAGCTCAATGGAGTCGCACCATTTATCTCCTCGCTAATTCCCGCGCAGCCCAAGGAAACTTCAAACTTGCCGTCGAAACAGCAAAATTAGTCCCTGCTGATAGCCCATCCCACACTTCCGCAAAAGGGGCGATCGCCCGCTGGCAGCAAGGCATTCGATAAAAAACGCAGTACAAACAATACTTTGGGATCATGATGGGACTTATTGATTAAGATCGAATAATCCTAATCAATAAGTCCCAAACCTATGTGGTACAAGCGCTTACTGCGTCGGCGATCGCCGAGTCTTGGCCGGACAATCGAATGGTGGTTGCAATGCTGTGACCTTGTGGAAGGGTTTATTCCTCGCCCAGTAACAGGTCGTAAAACTCGCCGCCTCTATCGACAGCTTTTAGTGGAAGCAAGTTGGCGACTAAATTTTATTGTGTTGACGGTCAGCTCTTGTATGATCGCCACTTTTGGCCTGATTACAAATAGTACCGCTGTGATTATTGGGGCAATGCTTGTCGCACCATTAATGTTGCCTTTGCGAGGTTTAGCATTTGCAGCTCTAGAAGGTGAACTAAAATTATTTTGGCGATCGCTCTATTCGATTTCGGGGGCAACGGCGTTATCGTTGGCATTGTCTTGGATGATGGGCACAATTGTCGGGATCCCAGATTTTGGTTCAGAGTTGGTGGCACGCACTCAGCCAAATTTAATTGATTTGGGCATTGCGGTGGCAGCAGGCGGCATTAGTGGTTTTGCGAAGGTACGCCGAGGGATCAGCGATGCTTTGGCCGGGACGGCGATCGCCGTGGCTTTAATGCCTCCCTTATGCGTGGTGGGTTTATCTCTATCACAAGGCTTTTTCAACTTCGCCAAGGGCGCATTTTTGCTCTATCTAACAAACCTTCTAGGCATTACCCTCGCCTGTATGGTGGTCTACATCATTGCGGGTTATGCAGAAGCCAATCACACCCTCGGATGGGCGATCGCCTTAACCATGACTTTGTTTGTTCCTCTCGGTGCGCGCTTCCTTGAACTTGTCCAACAAATGCAGTTACAGCGGGCCATCACCTCCCAGCTCACCACTGAAACTGTTACGGTTGGTCAAGATGTCGAAAATGTCAGAATTCGGGTGGATTGGACAGACTCACCACCAATTATTTACGTCAGTTTACAGTCAAAAAAAGAAATCACGGCCAAGCAAGTTCTTCTCGTCGAGGCCTTTTTGCGCAGGCGAACCAAACAAAATTTCAAAGTAATTTTTCGTGTCAGTCCGATCCAAGAGGTGAAATCAGAGGATATTAATCCCGGAAACTTAGATTTGCCCATCATGCAAGAGCAACAATAAAGAAACTAATCACAGACACCAGAATTTTTTTCAATTTCAATTCATAAAAAAAGCTCTCCCCTACGAGTTGTAAAGGAGAACTGGAGGTTTAAGTCTGTTAAAACTCAAGCTTTTTAATTTCAAAAGATTGTGATTTAGACGACGCTAAACACCACGACAAAACCGAGAAGCGCTCCGAAAACAACCAATGCGTAGAACTGCACTCGACCATTTTCAAAGTATTTCAAGCCTTCGCCACTGAGGAGCGTCGCAATACCGGTTAAGTTCACTGCACCGTCAACCACACGATAGTCAACCTCAAGAATTTGACGGGCAATACGACGGGTTCCCATGACGAAAACACTGTCATAAATTTCGTCGAAATACCATTTGTTGAGGGATAGACGATACAACGCAGGAATTTTGTTGGCGATCGCCCCAGCATCCACCTTTCTCTGGAGATACATCAGTGATGCCACTGTGATCCCGATGAGCGCAATACCTACAGAGTTTCCACCCATAATCAAAAATTCATTCAGATTAAAGTGCTCTGCATGTTCCGCAGCTTCCGCAACTTCATTAGGTGAAAATACAAAACTTTCAAAACGATTTGCCCAAGGCATCCCCAACAAACCAATAAAGGTTGAAGGTACAGCCAAAGCCATTAGTGGAAACGTCATCGTCAGAGGAGACTCATGGGGCTTAGAACCATGATGGTCGCCACCTTTTAATTCTTTACCAGCTGCTACTAGCAACTCCGCTTGAAGCTTTTCATCCGTCCCGCGAAACTCTCCTTCAAAGGTCATAAAGTACATACGGAACATATAGAACGCGGTTAAACCAGCTGTTGCCCAGCCAATCAACCACAGCGCTGGATTCGCCTCAAACGCTAAACCAAGAATTTCATCCTTAGACCAAAAACCAGCAAACGGCGGAATACCACAAATCGCTAACGTACCAATCAAAAACGTGGTGGAAGTGATCGGCATATATTTCCGTAGACCACCCATCAAACGCATATCCTGCGCCAAGATAGGTTCGTGACCAACTACTTCTTCCATACCATGAATCACAGAGCCAGAGCCAAGGAAGAGCATCGCTTTAAAGTAAGCATGAGTCACAAGGTGGAAAAGACCAGCAGTGTAAGCACCCATGCCCATGGCCATCACCATGTAGCCCAATTGGGACATCGTGGAATAGGCAAGACCTTTTTTAATATCGTTCTGGGTTACCGCAATTGTTGCGCCTAGGAAGGCGGTTGTTGCGCCTGTCCAAGCGATAACGCTCATTGCTTCGGGAATCGGCTCGAACACAGGATACATCCGTGCCACGAGGAAAACACCAGCTGCCACCATCGTTGCTGCGTGAATGAGGGCAGAAATTGGGGTTGGGCCTTCCATTGCATCAGGTAACCACACATGAAGCGGGAATTGTGCGGACTTTGCGACGGGGCCAAGGAATACTAGTACGGCAAAAACGATGGCCAATAGACTGCTAATCTGGCCAGTCGTGACCAAATCTACAAGGCGATCGCCAGCGACATCAAACTCAAAACTGCCTGTCGCCCAGTAGAGACCGAGCATCCCAAGCAGGAGACCAAAGTCACCCACACGGTTTGTGACAAAAGCCTTTTGGCAAGCATCTGCGGCCGCCTTACGGTCATACCAGAAGCCAATGAGGAGGTAGGAACACATCCCGACCAATTCCCAGAAAATATAGACTTGTACGAGGTTTGGACTGAAAACAAGCCCCAACATCGACGAGCTAAAAATACTGAGATAGGCATAAAAGCGAACATAGCCTGGATCATGGGCCATATAGCCGTCGGTATAGATCATCACCAGCAACGCCACCGTCGTCACAATGACCGACATTAACGAGCTGAGGTGATCTACGGTGTAACCCATCCGGAGATGGAAATCACCAGCCGCCGCCCATTCGAGAGTGTAGGTAAATGCCTCATGACCTTGCCACTGACTCCAGAGCAGAGCAAATGACATCGTCATGGACGCACCAATTAGACTCAGAATCAGTACCGCGTTCAGCTGCCGCAGATTATTTGTAAATTTATTAAAAGAAATAAGTCCAATCCCGATGATCATTGCTCCGAGTAGAGGGAGCACCGGAATTAGCCACGCATATTGATAGAGCGGTTCCATTACGAATGCCTAGGATTTTTGACTTCTACAAGTTCATAGTTATTGACGCCACACGACTAGATAAATCCGGGTTTTCTCTTTAGAAAAGGAAAGGTTTAACCCTTGTTTACGCGCTGCCACTAAGACCGATTAAAGTGATGGCAATAGGCTTCAATAAGTTATAGAATTTGCCCCTCATTGTGACATATCCACCAGGGAATTCAAGCTCATGTCTTATCCGATGGGTATTGCCATTATTTCCGGTATCGTTTCCAACGATCTAGACGAATCAACCCAGACAAATCAAGTCTTGTGGCGATCGCCAAACGCACCTCTACAAAAGCTTTAGAAAATCTTAAAAATCTGGAGCAACGAATAAAACGTTTAGAGTGCCCAACCCCTTATCCAATAAGAAATATGACTTACTCTCTAGAAGACCAAGTTTTGCAACACTAATAAGTAAAACGTATTTAATAGCTCAAAACTTGTCAGGATCGCCCCATAGTAGGAATAAATGCCCACCTTAAGACCCATTTAAGATGAACCGCTCAATGCTAGTCTATATACCACAAAGCACATATAATCTTGACTCTATAACAGGGCGTAATCGCAAAAGCGTCGATTAGTAATCCTAAAGTAAGAGCTCAGAAAGCTGATAAAACAAAGATATTGGGAAACTGCACATATATGTACGGTATGACAAACACAGTGAATTCGGCAGCCAACCGAAGCTTTATCTATGAAGTGGTCGGCCTCGGCAGCAACGGTTGCGACAACAATTCCCTTGTTCGGAAAAGCGGCAGTGTTTTTTTTACTGTGCCCTATTCCAGAATGAATCAGGAAATGAAGCGCATCATGAGCATGGGCGGCAAAATCCTTAGCATTCGCCCCGCTGCTTCTGGTGATGTTCCAGCAAGCGCTCAACCATTAGCGACAACAAGTGGTTCTTCTTCCATTGTTCACCCCAAAGAGACAGATACTAAGGTACCTGTCAACATTTACCGACCTAAAACACCATTCACTGGTAAATGTATCGAGAACTATGAACTTGTGGCAGAAGGCGGTAGCGGTACAGTTCGTCACGTGACGTTTGATATTTCTGAAGGAGATCTCCGTTACCTAGAAGGTCAAAGTCTTGGCATCATTCCCCCCGGTGTTGACGAAAAGCGTGGTAAGCCTCATAAGTTGAGACTCTATTCCATTGCTTCGACTCGCCACGGCGATATGGAAGACAACAAAACAATTTCTCTCTGTGTTCGTCAGCTTGAGTACCAAGATCCTGAAACTGGTGAGACAGTACAAGGTGTTTGTTCTACATATCTTTGTAACTTGCCCGTCGGTGATGACCAAGTGCTGATGACTGGCCCCGTCGGTAAAGAGATGCTCTTACCTGATGATGAGGAAGCAACTATTGTCATGCTCGCAACGGGTACTGGTATTGCGCCTTTCCGTGCTTTCTTATGGCGTCTCTTCAAGGAACAACATGAGGGTTACAAGTTCAGAGGTAAGGCGTGGTTAATCTTTGGTGTTCCTTACACTGCGAACATTCTTTATAAGGATGACTTCGAAAAGATGGCTGCGGACTACCCTGATAACTTCCAACTTACCTATGCGATTAGTCGCGAGCAGAAGACAGCGGAAGGCGGCAAGATGTACGTTCAAAGCCGTGTAAGTGAGTATGCAGATGAACTCTTTGAACTCATCCAGAAGCCCAATACTCACGTTTATATGTGTGGTCTCAAAGGTATGGAGCCTCCTATCGCTGAAACATTCACTGCTGAAGCTGAGAAGCGCGGCATGAACTGGGATGAGATGCGTAAGGCAATGAAGAAAGAGCACCGCTGGCACGTTGAAGTCTACTAGGCGATCGCCTGGTAAGATATTTCAACAGATCAGTTGTTTGACTTCTAAATTTTGAATAAAAAAGGGCTACTGTCGTTACGGCGATCGCGAGCCCTTTTTTATTGCTAAATATTTTGGACTACTGATATTCTTTGCCCAAAATCAAAAGTATCTCTTTGAAAATCATGGTTCTCATAAATTTTGAGGGATAGTAAGGTCAAGATCACAGCATCAATACAAAATTGCCTTGATCAGATCCATGGTTATTAATCATTTCGTACCCCAGCATTTGCTTGAGCAAAATAATGTTTGATCGTAGTTTGAATCGTATAAATGAGCGTTTAAACAAAACCCTTACTCGCGATCGCCTATTGCAAGATGTGACCAGTAACCTGCGGCAACAGTTAAAGGTTAATCGTGTCGTGCTCTATTACTTTTACCGTGAATGGAAAGGACAAGTCGTCGTTGAGTCTTTAAGCAATTCCAAATCTTCTATTCTGGGTTCGACGGGAGCGGATGATTGCTTTAATGGCGACTATGCTCAGTTTTACCTAGATGGTCGCGTTGCCCAGGTGGATGATGTCGAGGAGGCAGGCTATGAGGAATGTCACCTTGAGTTTTTACGTTCGATTCATGTGCGAGCAAATTTAGTGGTGCCTGTGATTGTTCATCAGCGTCTCTGGGGTTTGCTTATTGCCCAACATAATGAAGTGCGTTCCTGGACAGCAGGCGATCGCCAAGCAATTGTGCTCCAAGCTGAACATTTGGCAGAAGCACCAGTCCTCACCGAGCCAGCCAACCAAAGAAAAAGTGTATAGCAGGCTACACAACACTAGCCAGATTCACTCCTTTTGATGTATATGTTTGCGTAACCTTGTACATTAGAAAACATATGCTTTCCCTTGATTTAATGTCACATACTTTAGACGCTGAATTATCGACTAAGGCTCGCATTTTAGTAGTCGAGGACGAAGAAGTAATTCGTGACATGATTGTCATGGGTTTGCAAGAAGAAGGTTACGAAGTTTTCTTTGCCGATGATGGTCGTACAGGATTAAATATGCTCCAAAATCCGGAGTTCAATGCACCGGATATGCCCTTAGATTTATTGATTCTCGATATTATGTTGCCGGAAGTGAATGGCTTGGATCTCTGCCGTTTCCTTCGTTACCAAGGCAATACAATTCCCATTTTGATTTTGAGCGCAAAAGCCAGTGAAACAGATCGCGTTTTAGGGCTAGAAGTCGGTGCGGATGACTATTTAACGAAGCCGTTTAGTTTGCGAGAGTTGGTGGCACGTTGTCGAGCATTGTTACGTCGCCAGCAATTTATCAAGAGCACACCCCAGCAAACGGTGCGTCAGTTTAAAGACATTTCTTTATTCCCAGAAGAATGTCGAGTGATGGTACGGGGTGAAGAGGCAAATTTATCCCCCAAGGAATACCGTCTACTGGAATTGTTTATGAGCTATCCACGGCGGGTGTGGTCACGGGATCAGCTGATTGATCAGATTTGGGGTGCAGATTTTCTAGGCGATACAAAGACGGTTGATGTGCATATCCGTTGGTTGCGCGAGAAATTGGAAATGGATCCGAGTCAACCAGAATATTTAATTACAGTGCGTGGTTTTGGCTATCGTTTCGGCTAGGATTGTGACTCCAAAATCCGATACAATCAGCGATATTTAACGTCGTTGCATTGTAAGGATATGGGTCAGGCTTTAATTATTGGTGTTGGTCGTTCTGGCATTGCCGCAGCGAAGTTGTTGCGGCATCAGGGCTGGGATGTTGTGCTGGGCGATCGCCAAGAAAATGAAGCATTGGCTCAGTTGCAATCAGAACTCAAACTCCAAGGCATCACTGTCAAACTTGGTCACACGCCAGATCTCGATAGTGACCAGCCGGATTTGGTGGTCGCGAGTCCGGGTGTTCCTTGGGATGTTCCTTTTCTAAAAGCAGCCAGAGAAAAGAAGGTCGATACCATCGGTGAGATGGAATTAGCCTGGCGATCGCTGAACAATATCCCTTGGGTCGGCATTACCGGCACCAACGGAAAGACAACCACCACCGCTCTCATTGCAGCGATTTTTAAAACGGCGGGTTTGGATGCACCAGCTTGCGGCAATATCGGTAATGCGGCCTGTGAAGTGGCGATGCGTGAGAAAACTCCAGAGTGGGCGATCGCCGAAGTAAGTAGTTATCAGATCGAATCTTCCGCAGAATTAGCGCCACAGATCGGCATCTGGACAACCTTTACGCCAGACCATTTGGCACGCCACAAAACACTCGAAAATTATTACGACATCAAAGCCTCTCTTCTAAAACGTAGTCGGCGACAAATTTTGAATGGCGATGATTCCTATCTCCGCTCAAAAGCCAGTGAATGGCCGAATGCCTACTGGACATCGGTTAAAGGTGAAGCAGATTTGCCCTGCGATAAATCAAAAGGGGTCTGCATCGAAGACGCTTGGGTGAAAGCGTTTGGGGAATTGATTATGCCAATTTCGCTCCTGAAAATGGTGGGCGATCATAATCTCCAAAATCTGCTCATGGCGATCGCCGCCGCACGGTTAGCGGGAATTGAGAAAGGGGCGATCGCCGAGGCTATTGCGACTTTTCCTGGGGTGCCTCACCGTCTAGAAATTATTCGCTCTTATCAAGGTGTGCAGTTTATTAATGACAGCAAGGCCACAAATTACGATGCGGCGGAAGTTGGTTTAGCGGCGGTTGATGCACCGGCAATTTTGATTGCTGGCGGTGACCCGAAGAAAGGAGATGCCAGTCAGTGGATTGAAAAAATCAAAACCCAGGCAAGCAAAGTTCTTTTAATTGGAGCAGCGGCCAATCAGTTTTCCGAGTCATTTGATGCGGCTGATTTCAAAGCCTATGAAGTGTTGGAAACTTTAGATCAGGCGATCGCCCGAAGTGTTGAATTAATCCCTCAGCTAAGTCCAAAAGTGGTATTACTTTCGCCAGCCTGCGCGAGCTTCGACCAATACAGCAGCTTCGAGGAACGGGGTGAACATTTCCGAAAGCTCTGCCAAGATCTCGCCTAAGTCAGCTAATCCACAGCACAAATTTTTGTCTTGCGGCACAATCTAAAACAGTCAAGATTTACCGCGAGGAATAACCCCATGAGTTTCAGTGTAGAGAATGCCCCCAGTCAACAAGGGAAAACGGCGATCGTCACCGGCTCAAATACAGGGTTAGGTTACGAAACGGCATTGGGTCTCGCTAAACTTGGCGCAACGGTGATACTAGCTTGCCGCAATTTAGAGAAGGCGGAAGCGGCTAAAACCAAAATTCTCAGTGAAGTCCCCAGTGCCGCAGTAAGCGTGATGGCATTGGATTTGAATAGCCTAGATTCCGTGCGTCAGTTTGCAGCAGATTTTCGCACTCAGCATCAGCAATTGGATTTGTTGATTAATAACGCGGGCATCATGTTTCCGCCCTACACCCAGACAGCAGAGGGCTTCGAAAGTCAGATTGGGGTCAATTATCTCGGCCATTTTCTGCTCACACAGCTCTTGATTGATTTAATGCCTGACACGCCTGATTCGCGGATTGTGTCCCTCAGCAGCAACGCCCATAAGTTCGGCAAACTCAATTTTGATGACTTGCAATCGGAGAAAAATTATTCTGCAACGGCAGCCTATGGTCAAAGTAAACTTGCGTGCTTGATGTTTGCGGATGAGTTGCAACGACGTTTGGCAGCGAGTGGGAAACAAAAAATTTCTGTGGCGGCTCACCCCGGCGTTGCGCAAACAGAATTAGCTCGCCATATGCCTGGCTGGTTGGTTTGGATTATGGGCTTTACCGTTGCGCCATTTATTACCCATCCCGTTGACCAGGCAGCTTTGCCCACATTAATGGCGGCGATCGCCTCAGATGTGAAAGGCGGCGAATATTTTGGGCCCCAAGGCACTGCTGAAATGACAGGCAAACCCGGCCGAGCGGAAAAGGCTAGCCATGCCCTCGATCAAGACGCTGCGACGAAATTATGGCAAGTTTCTGAACAGCTCACAGGGGAAAAATTTATCGTTTAAAGAATTAGATTCAATAGCCAATCAAAAGTATTCCTTTCAACGGTAATTGAAGTCTATTACTGGCGTACATAGCGTCAAAAAACTTAGAAACCGTCTCAAAGTGATTCTTCGAATTGTTCTTGTAACGATATTGATTACAGACTCCAATGCCTAAATACTCGACGTCTGTCATCATACAGGCTTGAAATAAGTCTTTAAGAAATTGGTTATTTTCTACTCCCCTACCAGCTTCAACTTCTAAAACAAATCCTTCTGTTTCATGGTAAGCATCTGCATAGAATGATTTTTCAACAATCCCATTCTTTCCGAATAAAACTGGAACAGGTATTTTTTTGTCTACCTTTTTTCCTGTCTCCACAGCAAAACCTTCTTGTTGAAGAGGGCGACACAAATGAGCCAGAACTTCATTACTTTTTAATCCATGGACATCTGAGGCAATAGCACTTTCAGTAAGCTCAAAGCACTTGACTACGTCATACACAATTTGAGGAGGCTTTTTGCTGAGCGGATAGAAGAGCCAGTTAATCATATGAATTGAATTGAATATGGCAATATTTCATTCTAGGCGTAAAAATAATCCTCAATCATCTACAAACTCACTGGAGAAACAACCACAATGTTTAGAGCCTTTAACCAAGCATTCGACATAGCTCTCAAACAATCGTGGACAAAAGCCTACGCGAGAATAGTGGCCTTTGTTTTGATCTATGGCGGGTTTGCTCATATCGGCAACATCGCCGGGTGGACAGGTACACCTTGGTTAGAAACACCTGTCCTCTGGCGAGGTATGGACATTGCATTATTAGTCTTTGATGTCAGCACGGCGATCGCCCTCTGGATGGGAATCGCGTGGTCAATATGGTTACTATTCGGCGGAATTATTTGTTTGCAGATTTTGCCTTACACCATCTGGCGATCGCAGTTCATCGCGAAACCAGAAGATGGCGCTGTTTTAAATCAGTTAATCGGCACAGAACTAATCATTCTCAGCATTTTTTGCATCTTGCTAGTTCTCCCAAAAGAGGAAGTCGCAGAAAAGTAATCAGGCGATCGCCCAATCACCTACTTTGAGACATACGCTCGAAAAAACATGACGTAATTGGGTAGGCATTATTGTATTTTGGGAGAAATTAATTTCCTCAAAAGATCATGCTTGCCAAGGTTGCAGAACGCCAAATGCATTGGGTGCGGTGGGGACTAACAATCGGTTGGTTTCTGTTGATTATGTCACTCTTTTTTGATCCCGTTTCCAGCCAGTTCACTGCGCCAGATCATCCATGGAGTCCCATGCGCCTCGATCCTAGCCAATGCATTTTGGTGCAGGGTGAATGTCTCCCTGAACAATCCTATGCCCTTGGTGCACCCATCTTTTGGGGATTAATTGTCCCCAGTGCAATTTTTATTTTGCTGGTTTTTGGGCACGAATTTTGGCGACGCATTTGTCCGCTATCGTTTATTTCCCAAATTCCCCGCGCGATGGGTTGGGAGCGTAAAAATAAGCGTGAAAACAAAAAAACAGGAAAAGTTCGATATGAGCTCGTCAAGGTCAAAAAAGATTCTTGGTTAGCCAAAAATCATCTGCCTCTGCAATTGGGTTTGTTTTACGTTGGTCTCAATTGCCGCATTCTCTTTGTGAACTCAAATCGCTGGGCGCTGGGTTCATTTTTGCTATTCACTATTGCGGCGGCTCTAACAGTTGGTTTTCTGTATGGCGGTAAGTCTTGGTGCCAATATTTCTGTCCGATGGCACCTGTTCAACAAATTTATGCTGAACCGAGAGGTCTTCTTGCCAGTACAGCTCACGAGGGCGATCGCCAAACCATTAGTCAGTCAATGTGCCGCACCGTCAGCCCCGAAGGTAAAGAGATGACTGCTTGTGTGGCTTGCAACAGTCCTTGCATTGATATTGATGCCGAGCGCTCCTACTGGCAGAAACTCACTGATCCTCAGCAACAATGGCTTTATTACGGATATGTTGGCGTGGTTGTCGGCTATTTTCTGTTCTATTTTTTGTATTCCGGCAGTTGGGATTATTACCTTTCTGGCACTTGGAGCCACGACGAAACGCAATTAAATACCCTCTTAAAACCTGGCTTATATCTCTTTAATCAAGCCATTCCCATCCCCAAAATTGTTGCAGCACCAATCGTTTTGGCGGCCTTTGGATTTGCGGGTTATGGTATCGGTCGCCAAATTGAATCACGCTACAAAGTTTATCAACGCAAAAAACATCGCCCTCTCAGTTCGGAAGAAGTGCGTCACCGTGTTTTCAGTGTGAGCACCTTTTTTGTCTTCAATTTCTTCTTCCTCTTTGCAGGCCGAAACTACATTGATTTATTGCCCGCACCATTGCCTTACCTATTCCCGACCTTAATCGCGGTTTGCAGTACTCTTTGGCTATATCGCACTTGGCAGCGGAGCAATAACCGTTACAACCGTGAAAGTCTGGCGGGTCGCCTCCGTAAACAATTACGCAAACTAAATCTCGACACTGCGCAATTTCTGGAAGGTAAATCCCTAGATGAACTCAACGCAGATGAGATTTATGTCTTAGCGAAAGTGTTGCCAGGCTTCTCGAAAGAAAAGCGCCTGCAAACATACAAGAGCATTATGCGTGAGTCTATTGAGGAGGGCTATGTGGCGGTAGATCAAGTCCTTGAAGGGTTACAACAAATGCGAAAGGAGTTGGATATTTCCGAGAAGGAGCATGAGCAAATTCTCGATGAACTGATGGCTGAAAATCCGGAACTCTTCCGCAGCGATCGCCTAAACAGCAGAGAAGATTCATTGCGTTTAGAAAGTTTCCGGGAGACCTTCCTCGAAACTGTTTTGGAGTCTTGGAAAGATCACCCAGAGGAATCCCATATTCAGGAGTTGGCACAGGTTTTCCAAAAACATGGCTCGCCTGAAGACCTGAAAAAGCTCATGGCTTATCTCTCTAAGAGCGATCAGAACATGGTGGCTTATCTCCGACAGGAATATGGCATTTCCGATGATGATGAGATGATCGCCCTCAGACGCACTGAACCCGATGAACTCTGGCAGGTGATCGCCCTAAATATTGACGTCATCAATACTTTGGTGAGCGATAGTACCGAATCCGAAAATTCCGCCCTACGGAAACTCTTCTCTGAAATCGATACCGATGGCTCTGGTGGCATTGATATTGACGAATTAAAAACGTATATCAAAAACATCACTCCCGATTTCACTGATGATCAGATTGAAATGATGTTTAATCGCGCCGATATTATCGGTAATAACATGATCACCTATGAAGAGTTTTGTGTACTGTTCAAAAAAATTGGCCAACAACGCATAGCCTTAAAATAGTCTGAAAAAGAGAGGAAATTGCAGGTATACCCTTGGATATCCACTCTTTTGTGGCGATTAACTCCTTTAAACAGTGATTAACATAACAAATCACAACTATCAAGATTCTCAGATGGCTTCTATACCGTGCCGAGTACAATAGAGTCACTAAAATTTAGAATAAGTTATCTTTGTCTCTATGCTAGAAGCCTACCGTAAACATGCTGAAGAGCGCGCTGCACTTGGGATTCCTCCCCTTCCCCTCGATGCAGAACAGACCTCTGCGTTATGTGAACTCCTAAAGACTTCTCCCACCGATGAACTCCTTAGTCTTCTTAGAGATCGCGTCCCACCCGGCGTAGACGAAGCAGCTTATGTAAAAGCTGGATTTTTGACGGCGATCGCCAAAAAAGAGATCACTTGCGATTTGATCACACCGAAGTATGCAGTAGAACTACTCGGCACCATGATCGGTGGTTATAACGTTCAGTCTTTGGTCGACTTGCTCAGTTCTGATGACGCAGACTTAGCAAAAGCAGCGGTGGATGCTCTCAGCAAAACCCTCCTCGTTTTTGATGCTTTCAATGACGTACTCGAACTGTCCAAGAACAACGACTACGCGAAAAAAGTAATCAACTCTTGGGCAGAAGGTGAATGGTTTACGAACAAGCCTGAAGTAGCAAAAGAAATCACTGTCACAGTCTTTAAGGTTCCCGGCGAAACCAATACCGATGACCTTTCTCCCGCACCCCACGCCACAACTCGTCCTGACATTCCCCTCCACTCCTTGGCAATGTTGGAGTCAAAAATGCCAGAAGGTCTCGACACTATCGCTGACCTCAAGAAAAAAGGACATCCCGTTGCTTATGTGGGTGATGTAGTTGGAACTGGTTCTTCCCGTAAATCTGCGATCAACTCTGTCCTATGGCAGCTCGGCGAAGAAATTCCTTTCGTTCCCAATAAAAAAGCTGGCGGCTATATTTTCGGCGGTAAAATTGCACCTATCTTTTTCAACACTGGCGAAGATTCTGGAGCATTACCGATCGAATGTGACGTTAACGGCCTGAACACTGGCGATGTCGTTACTATTCATCCCTACGATGGCAAGATCACCAACGAAGCAGGTGAAACTGTTTCAACTTTTGATCTAAAACCCGACACCATTCTCGATGAAGTTCGTGCTGGTGGCCGCATTCCTCTCCTCATCGGTCGTGCCCTCACTGACAAAACCCGCGAAGCCCTCGGACTTGAAGCAACAACTTTATTTACCCGTCCTTCCATGCCGGAAAATACAGGTAAAGGCTTTACCCTCGCTCAGAAGATGGTTGGTAAAGCATGTGGCTTAGAAGGTGTTCGTGCGGGTACTTCGTGCGAACCGATTATGACCACAGTGGGTTCCCAAGATACCACTGGCCCAATGACTCGCGATGAGCTGAAAGAGTTAGCATGCCTTGGTTTTAATGCCGACCTCACTCTCCAAACTTTCTGTCACACAGCAGCATATCCAAAACCCGTTGACATTAATACCCACAAAAATCTCCCTGACTTCTTCTCCACCCGTGGCGGTGTTGCCCTGAAGCCTGGTGACGGTATTATTCACTCTTGGCTAAACCGGATGTTGATGCCCGATACCGTTGGTACTGGTGGTGACTCCCATACCCGTTTTCCTCTCGGTATTTCCTTCCCCGCAGGTTCTGGCCTCGTGGCGTTTGCGGCGGCGCTCGGTGTGATGCCTCTCGATATGCCTGAGTCTGTGCTTGTTCGTTTCACTGGCGAACTTCAACCCGGTGTAACTCTCCGCGACATTGTGAATGCTATTCCTTGGGTCGCAATGCAACAAGGTAAACTCACTGCTGGCAAAGGCGACAAAATCAATGTCTTTAACGGTCGGATTATGGAGATGGAAGGTCTTCCTGATCTAAAGGTTGAGCAAGCATTCGAGCTTACTGATGCTACTGCGGAACGGTCTTGTTCTGGTTCAACAATCAAGCTTAGCGAAGAAACTGTTGCTGAATACTTGCGCTCAAACGTCGTACTCATGAAGAACATGATTGCGCGGGGTTATTCCGATGCTCGGACATTACTCCGTCGTATTGCAAAGATGGAAGAATGGCTCGCAAATCCTTCTCTGATGTCTGCTGATGCTGATGCCGAATATGCTGATGTGATTGAGGTGAACCTCAGTGAAATCAAAGAGCCTATCGTTGCGGCTCCAAACGATCCTGACAACGTCAAACTGATGTCTGAATGTGCAGGCGACAAAGTTGATGAAGTATTTATCGGCTCCTGTATGACCAACATCGGTCACTATCGTGCAGCAGCGAAAATCCTTGAAGGAGCGGGCACGGTGAAAGGTCGTCTCTGGGTTTGTCCTCCCACTCGCATGGATGAACAGCAGCTTAAAGAAGAAGGTGTGTATGCAACTTTTGCTGGTGCTGGTGCACGGACTGAAATGCCCGGTTGTTCTCTCTGCATGGGTAACCAAGCTCGTGTTGAAGATGGCGCGACAGTCTTCTCCACCTCTACCCGCAACTTCAACAACCGCATGGGTAAAGGCGCTCAAGTTTATCTCGGCTCCGCTGAACTTGCGGCTGTTTGTGCCCTCCTCGGTAAGATCCCAACCGTGGAAGAATATCAGGCGATCGTGGCAGAAAAAGTTGCTCCATTCGAGGGTGAACTTTACCGTTACCTCAACTTCAACGAGATTGATGGCTTTGAAGATGAAGGCCGTGTCATTCCTCTAGAAGCAATGCCTAAGATTGAAGATCTTCTCGGTATGCCTGTTGCTTCGAAATAATCTTTATTCCTAAATAAAATTCGAGGTGAACTTCAGCGAAGTTCACCTTTTTTGTTGAAAAATCAACTCAAACATTAGTAATGAGTTCAGAAAGAACATGTGGAATGAAGTGAAGTCTTGTTTGAAAAATACTCAGTTTGCGGTGAGGTTAGAGCTACGCCCCACTGATCGCAATCTGGATGAGTATGACTATATCCAAGCGGTAAAGCCGAATTATTTTCCGACGGTGATTGATGCTGCGAGTCTAGTTTTTGAATCTACCTTTGCACCGGATGAGGCGATCGCCATGCTTTGTCGGCGATGGGGTTCCAAACGAACGCATATACGAACTAGTGGTTTTGGATTAAAGCAAGTTCAGTTTGACCAAGATGTTTCCCTAAGTTTCAAGAAGCGGAAAACGAAAGAACGAGGTATTTGGATTAGGGAGGCTCTAGTGTTGGGCGATCGCCGCAAGTTTAACCACAGAAATATATTTCTTGGCATTGCCCATGCTGACTTTAATATTCAGCCGATGATTAGAGAGTGGGTTGTATTTGTCAGTCTTCAGAAGGAATTAGTCTATTTCATGTATGACGATCGAGGTGTGCTGATTGCGTCGCCCTCGAAAGAAACCCTACCGACTCTGCCGGAAAACCTAAATATCCTACGCTACGAAGATATTCGACCTAGCGAGTTTCTCCTTTAGGATTTTTGGTTGCTCATTTTTTCAATGTCTAACGCTATGTTGCTGGGCAACCGCCATTTTCCTCCAGAGCCTTTTGGCGAAACTCAACGATCTTATTCTGCAGAGGAGGTTGGCAGTAAGAGAAAGTTTTCACCTCAAATGAAGACTCAGAATAGGGCGTTGGTGAAATGAGAGAGGAGGAGTAAGCTGTCAAATAAAAAATGAACTGTCCTGAATGCCATTCAGAGCATATCTGCAAAAACGGCTTTCGTCATGGCAAGCAAAACCATAAGTGTAAAGATTGTGGTCGCCAATTCGTTGCTCATCCCCAAACTCACCGTGGTTATAGTGACGATGTCCGCCGCCTCTGCCTCAAAATGTATGGCAATGGCATGGGATTAAGAGCAATTGCGCGAGTCACTGATATTCACCACACCACGATTCTTCATTGGGTGAAACAAGTTAGTACTATTTTGCCTGATGCCTATGACCCGGAATCGACACCGCAAGTAGGCGAGATAGATGAATTACAAACATTCGTCGGCTCGAAAAAAACAGTCTGCATATGGATAGCCGTAGACCATTGCAAACCCGGTATTTTGGCATGGAGCATCGGAGATAGAAGTGCTCTGACCTTCAAACTATTGTGGCAAATAGTGAGCTGTTGGCAATGTTATTTTTACGTGATTGATGGTTATCCTGTTTACGCTATGTACATTCCTGAGGAAGACCGAATTATCAGCAAGACATATATGACCAGAGTAGAAGGAGAAAACGGTCGTTTAAGAAACTATCTAGCTCGTTTACATCGCAAAACACTTTGCTATTCAAAGTCGGTGGAAATGTTAGCTAACTCTCTCAAGTTACTGATTCACTACCTCAAGTTTCAGGATGTACCTGTGCCGTTGAGAAACATCCCTTAACTCACCAACGCCATTTTTTGAATGCTGTGATTATAGAAACTGAGGTCTGAAGCTTTCTGCTCAATGATTATGATGCCTTTAGCAGTGATATCACTCACGTTCGACTGTCCAAGTTAAGGTCTTTCGATGACGAGACTGGCTGTTGTAGAAAACGGAAATTGCATCAAGCTTCTTAACTGACTTATCAGACTTGTTTAATTGAGTTGAAATGGCCGCTTTATTATATGGCATTGCAGAATAGAGGTATGAATTGAGTCCACATCCTCAATTCATACCTCTATTCTGCAATGCCGGAAATGTTTTTTTACCTAAGTAACTTTTTTGTCTCTCTGATTTTTGCTATTTCACCATTCGGTAGTCCTAAAGAGGTAAGGATAATAAGAAGGGAAGTTAAGTCACCAGTCTCCCTCAAATGCTTCGTTGTCCCAACTGTCAATCCACAAAAGTTGTAAAAAATGCTCGTATCCATAACGGCAAACAAAACCATAGATTTCGAGACTGCGGTAGACAATTTGTAGAAAATTCTCAACAGAAAATCATCTCTTCTGACACCACGGAGTTAATTGATAAGTACTCCTCGAAAAGATTCCTCTGGCTGGAATTGCTCGAGTTTGTGATGTCTCAGAACCCTGGTTACAAAGTTATGTCAACCAGAAATACGAAGCCATACCGCAGCAAGTGCACATATGCTCGAAACAAAAGGACAATTGACGATTCAATGCGATGAGATGTGGTCTTTTGTCGGCAATAAACATCAGAAATATTGGATTTGGCTGGCCTTAGATGTCGATAGTCGCGAGATTGTGGGAGTCTACGTGGGAGACCGTTCTGAGGCAGGAGCATTAGGGCTATGGCAATCTTTACCCGGAGTTTATCGCCAATGCGCAGTAGCTTACAGTAATTTTTGGTCTGCTTATGGCCTCATCTTCCCTAGCAAACTTCATCAATTCGTAAGCAAAGAGACAGGAAAGACAAGTTATATTGAGCGATTCAACTGTACTTTGAGGCAAAGAGTTTCGCGCTTGGTGAGAAAGACTTTATCCTTTTCTAAGAAAGTCGCAAACCACATTGGAGCTATTTGGCTTTTTGTTCATCACTACAAATCATCCTTACCTCTTTAGGACTACCCACCATTCTATAAATGGCTTGGATTTTTCGATTGATAACAATACTAAATTATGGGTTGATTGAGATGTATTGTTTTTCTTCAAATAGTATATAGATATAATACTATTTGAAGTCTGAAATATTATTTATATTGCAATAAAATCTATAAATAATTATCTGATTTGATTGATGTTTATTTCTGCAAAATGTATATTTTGGGCAGTATATCTATTGGAATTTTATGAGTTTCCCTAATTCTCTTGTCGGCATTATTATGGGGAGCGATTCTGATCTTCCCACAATGCAAGCGGCGATCGCCATCTGTGAGCAATTTAATGTATCTCATGAAGTTGGGATTGTGTCTGCCCACCGTACGCCAGAACGCATGGTGGAATATGCCGAAACTGCCCATGAACGTGGCATCAAAGTAATTATTGCTGGAGCAGGCGGCGCAGCCCATCTTCCCGGCATGGTTGCAGCGCTAACAGCTTTGCCTGTGATTGGTGTTCCAGTGAAAACCCGTACTCTCAGCGGTGTAGATTCTCTTTATTCCATCGTCCAAATGCCTCGCGGAATCCCCGTCGCAACAGTGGCGATCGGAAACGCTATGAATGCTGGTTTACTAGCCGTTCAAATTCTTGGAGCATTCAACCCCGACCTTCTCAAGCAAGTCCAAAATTATCGCCAAGGTCTAAAAGATATGGTGATGGATAAGCAAACTAATCTAGAAAAAATGGGCTACCAAAATTATCTTGAAACAATGTGATTCTCTAAACAGAATTAAGCAATCAAAAAACCTTTAACGAATTCACAATTTCTTCAAAAATGGGTTGATATTCAGTCATATCATTATCCAGAGTGATAATAATAACTTGATTTGAATCTGGTACAGAAATAACAACTGAAGTGTAACTCCACATTCCCGACCATTGGAATCTAACTGTATCTAGACCTGATACTGTTTGTTCTGTAATTTCTGTTTCAAGAAGAAAACCACTTTCTTTTACCCATTCTGTCAAAGATAAGTTAATTGGATTTTCGGCATAGGATAGGGTGAGAGGAGTTGCCTCGACGAAAGTTTCTATCTGTTCATAATCCTGCTTAGTCCAGATAGTAATACCCTCATCTGATTCTTGAAATTTATATTTTCCTGAATATAAAAAACTAAACCCTAATTCTTGATTTTGATAGGTAGAGTTTTCTGAAACATCCAACTCATCCGTAGTTTGTTGATCCTTTGATATGATTTCTTCTTCCTGAGCTGAGGTTGAGGAAGATGTTTGGGTGTTTGTGTTTTGGGGAGTTGAAAATAGTTCTTCTTCAACACTGTTGTTATTACATCCGGCCATAATCCCAGAGAAAGAAAGAATTAGACTCAAAAATAGAAACTTTTTCACTGGACAATACCGAGATAATCAATCTGAAATTAAGCTTTGTTTATTATTTGGCTGCGTAGAAAGCAATCTCTGCAATATCCCTAACGCCAGTAAAACCTTGGCCGATGAATAGAAGAGTTGCAATTATATTTAAGATGATGTGGGCTTTTCGCCATTTCTGGGATTTGTCTTTGTAGATTTCTTGAACAATTGCGAGAGAAATTATCATCAAAATGGTTGCAATTAAACCATAGTAATAGTGGGAGATGTACCACTCATTTGTACGTCGAAAAATCCAATTTTGGCCACCAAGAATGATGACTCCCATACTTGTGAGTGTTGCAAAAGTCCCTCGCCATACTTTTGTTTTGGCGCGGTAGAGAAATACTAGAGAAGCTGCTGTTAGAACAAACATCATAATGACAAAAAATCCAAGAAAAAGATTCTCTGTCATCAGATTTTGTTTGATAAAACCTTTGGTGATTGTTGGGTGTAAAAGGCCAACTAAAGATAATGCCACCACACTTCCTGCTAGCCAACGACCAATATTGACATGCTCAACGCCTACTTTGGGAGGAATTTTGCTTTTATTACCTGCGGCGATCGCCAAACGCCTTTGCCGCACTTGCCAAGAGAAATAGCAAACAATTCCGATGAGTGGGAATACCCAAATTACTGCCAAAATGGGATGGATCCAAGTCGTGATGAGGTTAATATCCATGGCTTGATTATTAATGGATTAAATGGTGTTTTTATTGAGTGAAAAAGTCCCAAAGTATTCCAGGTAAGGAAATAAGTTGCTCGACGAGTTGCTCAGAGCGAATTCCAAAAGAAATTTGGAGGATTAGAGCGATCGCCGCGATGGTGACAGCAGTTTTGATACTGGTTTTAACGATATTAACGAACGCCGTAAAAATGAGCCAAGAGATAATTACAGCAGCAATGATGACAACAACTTCGATAGGCATAGACGGCAGAGAGAACTTTACAGGGTAACTGGCGATCGCCAAGGTCAATTTTCAGGATACAGGATGCAGACTAGAGCAATACCCTTGAATAACTTATGGATTGAGAGCACTTAAATTGCCTTAGGAACTGGACTCTCGCAACCATTTGTCCTCATCGGAACTACCCTTAACAATGGCCAGGTAGCTATGTTCCCTGTGCTCAATAATGAGGATTTTTTGACCTCTTGTCGGCATGATTGAAGCCCAGGGCGGACTGCTGGCATTGACCGTCACCATATTACGGGCGGCATCATAAACATCCACTTGACCGACTTTGCCATCGATATATGAAGGGAGAATTTTTGAAGAGACTGTACCTTCGCAACCGACTAAACGCTCACTACTGACATCTTCCCCGAAGGACGCAAAGATTTTACCGAGGGGATAAGCCAATAGTTTACCTGTCCATAGGGCGATCGCCCCACTTACCCAAAAGACGCCGATTCCTAATAAACCTGTTGGAATTTCTCCTATGCCTACGGCAATCCAAACATTAAAAATCCAGCCGAGTAATCCCCATAAGCTGCAATCAATGGCGAGCAAAATCATTAGGGGAGCTTGCCCAAACCCGAACCAAGACAAAATCGAGAGGATACCAAAATTACCGTTGGCTTCAACATCGCCATCGATATCGCCGTCAACATCAGCATCGATATCCGCATCAACGTCTATGTCTGCGTCTATGTCTGCATCTACATCCACATCCACATCCACATCAACGTCAATATCCACATCAGCATCGATATCCGCGTCTAGATCATCGTCGCCACCGCCAGAAAATATAACAAATAGGAAGAGCAGTACGCCTGTGCCCAGCAATACCCAATACCCTAGATTGGCGGTGTCAAAAATCATTAGTGTTTTGGACTCAATAACGGTGAACTAGTCTGCCTTTCAGGATAATCTGCATGAAGTGTGATGGCGTTTCTCGCAAAGTTTAGAGTGTTGTATTTGAGAGAGCGTCACTAAACAGACAATACCGATGTAAACATCGATAATGTTAACTACTTGCCGAAATGTTCTTGGGCACGGATCACGAGTTCAGCAGTAATCTCTTCGACTTCCTCTTTACGAGCTAATTCCTCAATGGTTTGGCGAGCTTGGGAACGCGCATAAAAAGGAATATTTTTGAACTTAATCTTGGCATCTTCTGTCCAAGGAATTTCTTCGAGAAAGTTGGGGTAATTCATAGCACATTGAATATTAGAAGGATATTTTTGATCATAGCAGGGATTTATAGAGACAGAAGAGCGACAAGCCTTGTCGTATCAAGTTTTCATCAATCCTTCCCAGCATAATGGTGATTACCTATTTTCACTATGTTAATTGTTTGAATAAGCTGTTACTGAGTCAACCCATATTAGAAATTACACTTCCAACCAATGAAAAAACATATTTATATATCCCTTGGTGCAGCCTGTGATGCTGCCCAAAATCTAAACTTTTTAGGACTACGTCACTGTAGCTACCCGTTTGATTGGTTATGGAATTTAGACTTAGGCTTAACTGCTGTCACACAAATTATTGAGCAAGATTTTGAAAAAATAACATTCCAAGATTGTTATATTGAGCTGCCCCATTACCGTTTTCCTGATCCAATGGTTGTGTACAAAGCCTATCCGACTATTGCCCATCTCCATACAAACCCTTTAGAAGATTCCGATGCTCATCAAACCCTCTGCCGTCGTATTGAGCGTTTCCAAAAAGAATTAAATAGTGACACTATTAAACACTTTATTTACTACCGAAACTTTAATAATGATCTCTTTGATCAGCATGCCACATTGGAAGATACTTTAAAAAAACTTTTGAATGAAGGGGAAATCTTTATTGAAATGTTGCAAAAGAAGTATCCAGAAGCTGCTAAGAGAGCTTCTCTTCTTCTTGTTTTACAAACGCGACCTCTTGATCAAAATCAAGCACAAAAACTCACTAGTCATTATCGCCAAAAAATCAGAAAAAAGGCTAGATTTGACAAAATTATTTTAGCTTGTAGCTTAAATAGAAATGATAACGAGATTGCTTTAAAAGAGCAATGGAAAAGACAATGGGAAACACTTCTCTTTACTCAAACCCGCATGCCGTTGGGGATGATTTTCCAATATCGTTTTAAATTATTTATGATGCGGTCACGTATATTTTTGGGAGGAATAAAGCAGAAAATAACAAGATAGATTCTTGCTATTTCTGCTTTGAAGCTCGGAGGCTTTGGGAAAATAATTTGCCAACTATATTTTATTGATTTTGATAGGATATGTTTCTTTTAAATCTTATAGATTGAGTTGATTTGAAAAGAAATATATGTCGTCTTTTGAAAGATGAGAAAAGTATAACAATTTCGATAAGATTCTGTTACTAGGCATTAAGGATTTTCTACAATAAATTAAAAGCCCTTCTCTTCATCGTGGTTATGCAACCTCCAGTCAGTTACGAATCTCAGATTCAGGCGATCGCCAAAGAGTTAATCTCTGCAACACGGGACAAGCGGTCATTTTTCTCGAAATTACAAGATCAAATGCGCTTGGACGATAAATTGCTGGGCTGGACAATGGAAAACCCCTTCTTACGGGTGCAATTATTCCGCTTCATTGATGCGTTGCCAGCTCTAAAAGAGAATAGTGATATTGCGCGCCACCTCCAGCAATATTTAGGTGATGACACTGTTGAGTTGCCTTCTGCTCTTAAGAAAATTTTGAACTTCACGGAGCCTAATACCCCCCCAGCACAGCTTGCTGCGGCAACGATCAGTAAATCGGTGGAAACCCTAGCGTTTAAGTACATTTTGGGTGAAAACATAAAGCAACTTCTGAAAACCGTCGAACGTCTGCGCAAGGACAAAATGGCGTTTACGATCGACCTCCTCGGAGAAGCGGTTATTACAGAATCAGAAGCGCAAAGATATCAGCAAACCTATCTTGATTTGATGGCGGATCTTGCGGCAGAAGCGAAGCGGTGGTCAAAGGTAAATGCCATTGACGAAGCGGATGGGGAAGCACTGGCAAAGGTGCAAGTGTCGGTGAAGTTAACGGCATTTTATTCACAATTTGACCCTCTCGATCCGACTGGCAGTAAAGAAAATGTGGCTGAACGAGTTCGTCTGTTATTACGCCATGCTAAAGACTTAGGTGTGGCTGTGCACTTCGATATGGAGCACTACGAATATAAGACTCTGACGCTGCAAATTTTGAAAGAAGTGTTGATGGAAGAGGAGTTCCGCGAGCGCCGTGATATTGGCGTGACGATGCAAGGTTATCTGCGGGATTCCTATGCTGATTTGGAAGGGCTTGTGGCTTGGGCAAAGGAACGAGGAACGCCGGTTACTGTGCGCCTTGTGAAGGGGGCTTACTGGGATCAGGAAACTATTACTGCACTGCAAAATCATTGGAAACAGCCCGTTTTTAATGAGAAAGGCGCAACGGATATTAACTATGAAAAAATGACCCGCTTGCTGCTGGAAAATCATCAGTATCTTTACGGGGCGATCGCCAGCCATAATGTGCGGTCTCAGGCCGTTGCCTGTGCGATCGCCAAGGAACTGAATATTCCGCGCCGAAACTTTGAATGTCAGGTGCTGTACGGCATGGGCGACCAATTGGCGAAAGCTTTGATGAAAAAAGGGTATCGCGTGCGAGTGTATTGTCCCTACGGCAAATTGTTGCCGGGTATGGCCTATCTAATTCGCCGTTTGCTGGAGAATACTGCCAATAGTTCTTTTCTCCGCCAAAACCTTGAGGAGCGTCCCGTCGAAGAATTAATTGCGCCGCCCACCGGAGATTTAAACGCAACCATCCACGACCTCGACAGCAGCCATCTGCAATTTATGGGTGCTGCTGATACCGATTATGCGGAACCAGATTTGCGCGATAAATCTCAATTTGCTCTGTCCGAAGTGAAAAAGCAGCTCGGCAAACGCTATCTACCCTATATCAATGGCGAATATGTGCAAACAGAAAATTGGGTGGATTCGGTAAATCCTTCCCGGTCGGCGGAACTTGTCGGTAAAGTTGGGCAAATTTCCCAAGACCAAGCAACTGAGGCGATCGCCGCGGCTAAAGCTGCCTTTCCAGCATGGAAGAAAACCCCGGTTTCGGAACGGGCAAACATTCTCCGTAAGGCTGCTGAAATCATGGAAATTCGCCGCCATGAATTGAATGCTTGGATTTGTTTGGAGACTGGCAAAACCTTGCGGGAAGCTGATCCAGAGGTTTCCGAAGCGATTGATTTTTGCTTATTCTACGCCGACGAAATGGAGCGTTTGCACAATGGCTACACCGTCAAACCCGATGATTTGTCCCAGGTGCGAGGCTTCAAAAAGTATGATATTTCCGGCGAAACCAACCGTTACCATTACCAACCGCGCGGTATTGCTGTGGTCATTTCCCCTTGGAATTTCCCCTTTGCGATCGCCACTGGGATGACCGTTGCTGCTTTGATCACAGGCAACTGCACATTACTAAAACCTGCCGCAACATCCAGTGTTATTGGTGCAAAAATCGCCGAAATCCTCATCGAAGCCGGAATGCCGAAAGGCGTGTTCCAGTTTGTGCCGGGGCGTGGCTCCACCGTCGGTAACTATATGGTGAAACACCCTGACGTTCATCTGATTGCTTTCACTGGTTCCCGCGAAGTCGGTTGTGATATCTATGCGAATGCGGCGATCGTCCAGCCCGGCCAAAAGCACCTCAAACGGGTCATTGCAGAGATGGGTGGCAAAAATGGCATTATCGTCGATGACAGTGCCGACCTCGATCAAGCCGTTGCTGGAGTACTCCATTCCGCCTTTGGGTATAGCGGTCAAAAATGTTCAGCTTGTTCCCGGGCGATCGTGATAGATACTGTCCATGATGCTTTTGTGGAGCGTCTTGTCGAAGCAGTGAAATCAATCAATGTCGGTGAAACTGATAACCCCAGCGTCAAGATGGGGCCAGTGATTGACGGGTCTGCCCAATCAAAAATCAAAGACTACATTCTGAAGGGTAAAGAGCAATCCACTGTCGCTTATGAAACAGCAGTTCCTGACAATGGTTTCTATGTTTCACCGATTATTTTCAAAGATGTAAAAGCGAATCATAGTATTGCCCAAGAAGAGATTTTTGGCCCCGTTCTCGCCGTAATTAAAGTGGCATCTTTTGATGAAGCTTTAGATGTTGCAAACGGCACAGATTACGCTTTGACGGGTGGCATTTATTCCCGCACACCGCAATCCATTGAGCGGGCAACGGAGGAGTTTGAAGTTGGTAATCTCTATATCAACCGGGGAATTACGGGGGCGATCGTGGCGCGTCAACCCTTTGGTGGCTTCAAGATGTCCGGGGTGGGTTCCAAAGCTGGTGGCCCTGATTATCTCCTCCAATTCCTTGAACCTCGTCACATCACTGAAAATGTTCAACGGCAAGGCTTTGCTCCCATTGAAGGAGTTGATTAATCGATACAAAAGGCGATCGCTTCTTTATGGGAATACAGGGGGGTGATCGCTTTTTTGATAGGAGGTGGAGAGGAGCATCCAATAATAATTAACAGTGATTTTTATAATGTATTTTTCTAGTTACAAATAACTTGAATAATCATAAAAATCATCAATCTTAAAGCTAAGTATTTTTCCGGATGTCAACGTTCTATTCATGTGAGTATATTTAATAAGCTGAAAATATGCACAGCACAATTATGATATTCAGCTTTTCTAAAGCTTGCTGTGTTGTAGATATTAATTTAATTGCTTGTTGCTATCTTGAAGAGCTTTGAGTGTATTCAGAAAAAAATAGGAGAGTGACAAATGAATGTTGATATTTATTCGGATTTGCCTGGTGATGATATTAATGCTGAAGAACTGAAGTTATTAAACTTAATTAATCAATATCGTAATCAAAATAATCTTTCTTCTATACCTGTATCTAAAGCCTTAAGCACCGTAGCAAATCGTCATGTTTGGGATTTAGCAGAAAATATTGGTTCGTTAACTCACGGTTGGAGTGACGCTCCTTATGATAGAGGAAATCCGGCCACATATTCTTCAATGTGGCGAGCCCCACAGCGATTCAATACAGGTTACCTTGGTACTGGTTATGAAAATGCTCATGGTGGATCTGGTGGCTATATATAGCAGGCAAGGAGTGGGTTAAGACAGAATAGGATAGAAGCAATAAACATAGATGCCATGCCTGCTCCCCATAGTCTTGATTTACGCCTAAAAGCTGTTGCCGCCTTCGATAAAGGTGAACGAAAAAGTGATATAGCAGGCAAGGAGTGGGTTAAGACAGAATAGGATAGAAGCAATAAACATAGATGCCATGCCTGCTCCCCATAGTCTTGATTTACGCCTAAAAGCTGTTGCCGCCTTCGATAAAGGTGAACGAAAAAGTGATATCTGTCGCTTCTTTGGTATTAGCCGAAATACGCTAGACCTGTGGCTGAAACGACGAGAGAAAATCGGTTCAGTCGCTCCGAAGACAGATTACCGTCGAGGCCCTCAACCGAAGATTAATGATCTAGATGCTTTTCGTGCTTTTGCAGAGGAATATGGGCATCTAACCCAGAAGGAAATGGCGGAGAAATGGCCAGAGTCTATTAGTGATGCATCCAGACGTGAAGCTCTACGGAAAATTGAATTTACTCGAAAAAAAAGACCTATCGATATCAAGAGAGAGATAAAGAATTAGAAAAAGCATTTGTGGCACAACTGAAGCAGTATGGCCAAGAACGACTCGTATATATCGATGAAAGTGGATTTGATAATACCTTAGATTATGGGTATGGCTACTGCCATAAGTCAGAGAGGTTTATCGCAGAGAAGTTAGGTCATCGTACAGAACGAGTTAGCGTGATTGGAGGATGGCGAGAGGGAGAGGCAGATAGCACCGATGGTATTTGAGGGCTATGCCAACAGCGCCTTAGTTTGCCAATGAGTAGAGGATTGCTTAGTGCCAGAGTTGATTCCGGGTCAAATTATTATTCTGGATAATGCCAGTGTTCATCCAAAGGAAAGAATACAAACATTGGTGGCGAAGGCAGGATGTGAAGTGATATTTTTGCCACCCTACTCACCACACCTGAACAAGATAGAGAAGTTTTGGGGGAGGTTAAAGAAGGAGGTAAGTAAGCTCATCAAGAAGACTGAGGATTTGTTCGATGCCATCAGAATAGCCTTCTGTTCTATGTCCTAACCTTCTCCTTCGCTGCTATAGCAACTGCAGAAAAGGCATTTGATGGGTGGAGAAACAGTACTGGGCATAATGCTGTAATTCTCAATTTAAATAATTGGCAAGATAATCAATGGAATGCTTTAGGGGTTGCTATATACAAAGGATATGCCGTGATGTGGGTTGGAGAAGAAGTGGATCCGACAGGGGAACCACTCGGCTTGCCTATTGATACATTGCAGTATGCTGCATCTTACTCTGATTTACTTATTATATTTGGCAGTGATGCCACGCTTTTAAATCAGCACTACAATACCTCTGGTTATTATGAGGGACGCTCTAAAGATTTATTTGATGAGCTGAGATATATTGCCTCAAATCCTGATCTCATTAATGTATTTGGAGTTGATGGAAATGCAGCAACACAGCATTATGTCACGCATGGATATTTTGAAGAGCGCTCCAAAAGTAGTTTTGATCCAGCTCAATATTTAGCCTCACATGATGACTTACTTAATGCTTTTCGGAATGACTATGGTGTGCAGCGACTAAACATTACGTCACTAATGGATATTTTGAAGGACGTCTAATAGATCGCTTTAGCCCTGCCCAATATTTGGCATCTTATGATGATCTACTCGGTGTTTTTAGTTCAAACTATGGTGCTGCTACAGAACATTACATCAATCATGGTTATTCAGAAAACCGTTCAAAAGATAGTTTTTCTGAAGATATATATATATAGCAATTTCTAGTCGAGTGAGGTGCAATAGCAGCAATGTGTAAACCAGCATCGAATATCATCAAGGGTAATCTTGGAAAAAGCTACCTCAATTGCCTTGTCTAGAGCTAGATAAGTTCTTGCCCCGATACTTTTCAAGGTACTTTTCAACTTTGACCAGCAATTTTCAATGGGTGAAAAATCTGGAGAATAGGGAGGAAGGTAAATCAACTTAGCTCCCACGGCCTCAATCATTGTGCGTACTGACTCTCCTAAATGAATCGAACAGTTATCCATCACCACACATGCTCCCGCCCATAAGTTTGGTATTAACTTCTGGCTGATGAATGCTTCAAAGGTTAATCCATCCGTACTCCCCAGCAGATGATAATTAGCGACCATTCCCTTGAAGCCTAATGCTCCAATCAAAGAAACATTCTTGCCTCGTTTACTGGATTTCGGACTATAAGCTCGTTTCCCTTTCTCAGAACGTGCCCTCAGTCTTGTCATGGCTAAGTTCACGCCCGATTCATCGATAAAAATCAAGTTTTTCGCTAGAGTCGCTTGCATTTTCTGCCAAAAATCATATCTGGCTTGTTGCACTCGTTTTGTCGCCTTAAGGTCTGGATAGAATGTTTTTTTTGAGGCTATATCCCATTCTTCTTAAGGTGCGATGCATGGTGCTATTGGCCACACGGAGACCAGTGCGTTTCTCCATCTCATCACATAGTTCCGCTAGCGTCGTATCGTTTTTCTTGGTGAGCAACTGGCGCAATATTGTTTGATGCTCTTCGTTTAATTTGGGAGGTGTTTGTTGGCTTCGTTTTTTCGGAGCAATCGACCCTGTCAGTCGTTTTTGGTCGAGGAGCTTTTGTACAAAACTTTTCGCCACTCCAAATTGTCGGGCAAGACTACTTTGACTCACACCACCCCTTTCGTAGGCATCCACTATTTTCTGTCTTAAGTCTAATGAGTAGGCTTTCGGCAAGATGCTACTTTCTTCCTCACCAGTCAACTCACCTATACTACTTCATACACCTTGCTAGGCTGAAATTTGCTGTAGCTTCTAATTATGATTTGATTGTAGCTTTTGGGTATAACTTACAGGGAGCTACGAATCACTATATCAGTTATGGATGGAATGAACAAAGAATCATCGATTCATTCGATGCCGCTACTTATCTTGGCACATATTCAGATTTACAAAATGCTTTTGGAAATAATCTTGAGCTAGCAACTAAACACTATATTGAATATGGCTATTTTGAAGGTAGATCAGATTCCTCTATTGAAGTTACTTGGGGATGAGGTTAAAGGACTACTTCTTTTTCGGTAAAGCTTTAGAAGTGCTCTGCAAAAGGTCTGGCTGCTTTTTTTGCTATCAAGCTCATAAAATCACTTATAAATTCATCATGAAAATGGATTTTTTAGATATTCGTTTAGATATTATTTTGAATCAATCATAAAAATTACTAATGTTTGTACTCCGTATTTTCCCGGATCTTTTTTGTTTTTCCGGATCTTCTCAGTGAGCTTAAGTACTTGTTGTTAAATCACTTGAGTTTGGAGTTGAAGTAATGTTGTTGTTCTATTAACCGTTTCGAAAAATCAAATAAATATTGAGAGTCTAGTATTATCGCAATCCTGAATTAAAAGTGATGTTATTTTATCACTTAAATAAAGTTTTACTACTTACTTTTTGCTTTGTTTAGAGGATGTCTGAAAAGTCTTTATGTTCGATAAATACTGCGTAAATTCCGCCAGGTTGATCGCCTGAAGTGCTTATTGTTACGTGCAACTCATTTCGACAAAAGTTACGGTCAGACCCTTTTCAGACATCCTCTTAGTTCTGGAGCAATTTTTTCTTGGAAATTGATTCATCAAAAAATCAAAGTGAAAATCTATAAATACCAAAAATAGAACTTATAAAAAAGAATTCGAAATTCGACATGATTTAAGTTTGCAAGATAAAAATATAAAAGTTGAGAAATCAAAATGCAAAATTATACTTTTGTGTTAGAAGTTGTTCGCTTGACAAATGAATATAGAGCCGCGAATGGACTCTCTGAGTTATCAATTGATTTAGATTTACAAGAATCAGCTCAAAATCATTCGCAAAATATGGCGTATCAAGATTTTTTCGATCATATTGACCTAGATGGAAATAGATCAAGTGATAGGGCTATTAATGCAGGCTATGAATCAGGATTTGTTGGAGAAAATATTGGTGCGGGATATATAACTCCACAAGATGTTGTGAATGGTTGGATTAATAGTCCAGGGCATCGCGCAAATATCTTAAATTCTCGTTATAACGAAATTGGAGTTGGATATTTCTTTCTAGAGAATGATACTGGTAATGAAAACTGGAATTCTTATTGGACTCAGGTCTTCGGAAGAGGTGAAATTGAACCACCATTTGATGCTTTTCAATATGGAGCTTCTCATGCTGATTTACTTCAAGTCTTTGGTTTGAATTCAGATGCTTTGGTACAGCATTATATTGGAAGTGGCCAGTCTGAAGGTAGAGCAATTGATTTATTTGATGAGTTTCGTTACATTGCATCGAACTCAGACTTAATTGTCGCATTTGGAACCAATGGCGATGTAGCGACACAACATTATATTCAGAATGGTTATTATGAAGGTCGTTCACAAGATAGTTTTAATCCAGTTAAATACTTGGCTTCACATGAGGATTTACTAAATGCTCTGGGCAATAACTATGAATTGGCTACTCAGCATTATATTCAGAATGGTTATTATGAAGGTCGTTCACAAGATAGTTTTAACTCATCCCAATACTTGGCCTCACACAATGATTTACTGAATGCTTTTGGGAATAATCATGATTTGGCTACTCAACACTATGTTGATTATGGCTATTCGGAAAACCGTTTAAAAGATAGTTTTTTTGAAGATATATACATTGCATCGAATCATGACTTGATTTTAGCGTTTGGTTACAATTTAAGCCTAGCTACAGAGCACTATTTAAATTATGGATGGCGTGAGCAAAGAATTATAGATTCTTTCGATGCTGCTACCTATCTTGGCTCATATTCGGATTTGCAAAATGCTTTTGGAAGTAATCTTGAGCTAGCAACAAAACATTATATTGAACATGGTTATTTTGAAGGTAGATCAGATTCTCTCATTTGAACTGCTGAGAGCGATCACCCCTCCCACTTTAACTCCTACTAAGTAAACAATATAGATAAAGTCGTTATTGAGTAACCATTTGATTTGATTTGAGTTTTGGGAGCACAAGCTCAAGAGTTTTCATGGTTCGATGTCCTCTTTCTCCTGCCTCGCCGCTGTCATGTAATACCATAATTGACCTCGGATGAACATTCTATAAAATGTGCTTTACGGCGAAACTGATAGAAAAAATATGAGTGTCATAGGGAAACACATTCCCAAAGGCGATCGCCCTTGGGAATGTGTTTTTAGCGGTTTCAAGCATCTGTTGACTGTACTAATGATGGCCGAGTTCATGGCCTGCAGAGGCGATCGCCCCTCTACATTTCCAGATATTTTCAGACTTCCCTAGCTTCAGTCGTTGCAAAAAAGCGAATCAGAATTTATTGAGAGATTTTTTAGGTATCGTGAAGATCAAGACATCAATTGATCTCACTTTTATCAAATTCTATGACATTTACAAAATTTAAAAACTGTACGCTATTGCTCCTGACACTGACCACTGTTCAACTATCTTTGGTTGCCTGTGGCGGCGGTGAGCGAACTGCTACAGATACAAGTACCACGTCCACAGAAACCACTGCCACAACAACTGAGACTGAACCATCAACTGCTGAAGATACACCAACATCTACTGTCGTAGATACGGAAAATTGGGTGGATTTCACAACAGAGAACGATGCCATTTCTGTCAAATTTCCGGGGGAGCCAACAACTGAAAAACAGGTAGCACCGAGTGATATAGGTGATGTTGAATTTACAATGACGACCTATGCAGATGATAGTGACAAACAATTTTTTATGGTGAGTAGTCTCGATTATCCAGTTAATCCAGAAGAGTATGACGTGGAGCAAGGTCTAGAGGGAGCGAAGAATGGAGCGTTGCAAAATTCTGGTTCGACGCTGATCAGTGAGGAGCCTAGTGATCGCTTTGGGATTCCGGGGAAAAAATTACTCATGAAGAATACCGAACAAGGCGGGGAGCTCACTATCCGCGCAGAACTATATATTGATCCAAAAGGCCCCACACTTCATCAAATTATGATGGTTGGGGAAGGGGATGCGGTGGATACACCAGAAGTAAATGCATTCTTTGATTCGGCGCAAATTACTAAGCTCTAGATGATTCGAGGCGATCGCCAAACTTTTACATGCGAAACCTAGTCCAGTGACCAAGCAAACATTTCGCCGAGAGTTAACTTGAAATCTGGGAGAAAACTAGGAGATGGTAAAACCTATTCCGGTTTGTCACAAAATACTGGGCAGTGATCGCCACCCAGTATTTTCGTGATTATTCAGCAAAGAGTGTAGACAAAGTCGTAATTTTATAGCCTTGTGATTTTAATTTTGGGAGTACAAGCTCAAGAGTTTTCACTGTTCGATGTCCTCTTTCTCCTGCCTCGCCACTGTCATGCAACACCACAATTGACCCCGGACGGACATTCCACAAGATATGTTTTACGGCGAAATTAACTGAAAGAATATGTGTGTCGTAGGGAAACACATCCCCAAGGGCGATCGCCAAATTATGTTTTTTAGCGGTTTCGATTATCTGTCGACTGTACCAACCGGATGCAGGACGGAACCATTTCACTGGAGCAAACTTGGTGATGATTTGCTGAGCCGCTAATAAATCGTATTCAAACTCTTCCGCACTAAGCGAAATACTTGGCTTGTCTTCTGTCATATGATTGCCGAGCTCATGACCCACACTGGTGATCGCCTCAACAATGTCTTCATTCCCTTCAATTTGATTGGCGATGAGAAAAAATGTGGCTTTCACATCGTGTTTTGCCAAGATATCAAGAATTAGTGGTGTCGTTTCCCTGTCCGGCGCATCATCAATCGAAAAGGCGATCGCCTTTTCGTCAGTATCCGCAAAATAGACAACACCCCATGAGACAGACTGAATTATTCGTAACAGCCAGCGAGGTTGCGCCCACAAAATTCCTGCGACGAGCAAAAAAATACTAAAGCTACCAGATATCAAAAATGTCCAATTCACTAAATTAGCCTGTCTATCCCAAGAATACTTTTAATTGTAGAAATGTTGTGGTGATCGCCTTTTTTTATTAGTGACTCAAAAACGATTTTTAACGACAGTTTGATAAGATTTCTAGGGCGTAATGAGAAGCCCTGTTCCTCGTATTCGCTTCATAGAAAATTAGACACACTAATATTTGCAGCTACATGGCGACCTGATTGCACTTATACGTGTTTAGCCTTTCCTGGAACTTAGTTGGTGACCAGTTCTGAACCCACAATAAATAGTCAGCTTCGGACATTGGCTTTGCAAAAGCATAACCTTGTCCACTAGCACAGCCGAGATTCTTGAGAATGCTTGCAACCCCATACGACTCTACCCCCTCTGCAACAACATTGATTTTGTGGGCTTGGGCGATCGCCAAGATGCTTTTAACCAGCGCCAAACTTTTGGCATCAGAATTGAGATGTTTGATAAAGCGTTTATCTATTTTCAACACATCAATGGGAAGTGCATGAAAATGCGTCAGTGAAGAATATCCGGTGCCAAAATCATCGAGTGATACCCTTATGCCTAAAGCCTTACATTGCTGGAGGAGGTCATTAGTGCGCTCGAAATTTTTGATCGATGAAACCTCTAAAATTTCGAGCTCCAAAGTCTTGCCTGAAACACCTGCGTCAGCGAACAAAGAACGTAGTTGATTTGGAAAGTTCTGAGCCTCAATAGTTTTCGGATTGATGTTCACACTAAAAGGACCCTCGATGCTGCACTCACGAAAAATCTTGCTTTGTCTAAGAGCCTTTTTAATGACCCAGTTATCTAGTTCCCATTCCAGATCTGTATCTTGAATAGCAGTTATCACATCCATCGGAGAATATGGATGACCATCCCTGAACCAACGAAGTAGTGCCTCTGCTCCGGCTAATATGCCGTCACTAAGGTTGATTTTCGGCTGATAATAAAGAACGAATTCGTCATTTCTAATTGCAGTGGCGATCGCCCTTTGTAAATCTCGTTTTGACAATCTTCGCTGACGCTTCTCGGTATCGAAGAAACGCATCTGTGATTTTCCATGTTCTTTGGCTTGATACATCGCCTGATCTGAATGACGCAGTAGGACTTCTGGGTCAACGTTATCTTTTGGGTACATTGTCACGCCAATGCTAGCTGTGATCTCAAATGTACTCACTTGGGTAACATATAAACCCTCAATCGCACGTTTCACGTGGTGTACAGCTTCATTTATTTCAGCATCTTGAATATTGACCAATACTCCAGCAAACTCGTCGCCGCCGATTCTCGCAAAGAAATCGTTTGGCCCAACAATGCTCTGTAATCGATGCGCAACACTGATAAGTACCTCATCACCTACAGCATGCCCATGGCGATCATTGATTAGCTTAAAATCATCCAGATCAATAAACATAACCGCGATATTGGTGCGATCGCGACTCGCCAATTCAACAGCCGCATTCAATCTATCTGAAAAGAATTTGCGATTGGGAAGGTCAGTGAGGGCATCATGGTATGCCAAATGTTCTATTTGTTGTTGTGCGTCGACAATCTCCGTAATATCTTTTGCAGTACCGATAGATCGCTCTGCTTGATCTTGTTCATCGTAGAGCGTGACACCCTTCGCCTCTATCCATTTCACTGAGCCTGCTGCCTTGATGCGATACCGGAGAGAATACTCGGTTTTGAATTTGACTGAGTCTTGATAGGTTTTATGAACCAGATCACGATCCTCGTCATAAATCAGATTTAAAAAAATTTCATAATCTGGACTTAAGGCCTCACTATTTAATCCATAGATGGTAAAAATCTCTTCAGACCAATAAAGAGCTCCAGTCATATGGTCGAGTTCCCAGAATCCTACCCCAGACAAGCGCTGGGTTTCTTTGCGTCGGCGTTCAGCCACGGCGAGGGAATTTGATAACTCACGAATCCGATCCTTATCCATTACCGACCGCGTGATACCCACAAAAAATAAAAGTTTGAATTGTACTCTTTAAAAGTCTAGCGCGCCAAATTCGATGCTAGGCGCCTCAGGGTAAACAGATACCTTAATTTGTTTGTATGGCCTGATACTTGAGAATTAACTGCTTGACCTCTGAAACTTCTCCAAATAAGCTGAAGCAATATTTTTAGCCTCTGAACAGAAAGCCAATTTACGATGATATCTCTACTATCATAAATCTTTCGTAGAGGAGACTCAGTAACCAGAGTTCGGAATATAAAATCGATGATCGCCATTTGACAAAATGAATGCAACCATCCAGCAGCTGAAGACGATTCATATATTCTCAGATCTTAATGCCGAAGTTTTAGCCGAACTTGCCCGCTCGTCCGAAATAGACATATATCAACAAGGCGAAGTATTGATCCATGAAGGAGAAAAATTTCCCGCTAAACTCCATGTGATTTTTTGCGGTCGTTTTCTCGTTAGCAAAATAGCTCTATCTGGTAAAGAATCGAACCTACGCGCCTTATCCAGTGGTGAAATGTTTGCGGCACCTGCTCTCTTCGGTGATGGTATTGCACCTGCCACGGTTACAGCTTTACAAGATTCTCAGATTATCACCATCGACAAATCAGCCTTAATAAAAACGATTCAAACTGCCCCAGAAGTTGCTTTGCATATCCTGCATTATTTCAACCAGCGTTTACAGGAAATGCACCAAACGATTCATGGCCTCATTTCAGAAAAGGCAGTCATTCGATTAGCGCGTCTGATCCAATATACTGCCCGTCAATATGGCGTTCAAGAAACAAAAAAAGGAGCTTGCCTTAAGGCAAGACTCCCTCATCAACAAATGGCTCGTATGGTTGGTATTACCTATGAGGAATCTGTACGCATTGTAAAAAAAGAATTAGCTACAATCATTCTTTACGAAAGAGGTGGAATTATAACCATCCAAGACTCTTCGGCTTTTGAATCGTTGTTATTCTAAGCTCTGTTTACTAGCCTTTGTTTTCGTGATCTGTGCCTTGATATTGGCCATGCAGACTCACCAGATAAGGGACACAATAGGTAAGTAATCCAGAAAACCAACGATTGCGAGTCATCTTATTTGTCGCTAGGGCATGGCCGTGGTTAATCGCAAATAGTGTGGAGCCAACTACTATGGCAACACGAAGAGATATTGCACGGGCACGGCGATCAGCGAGCATCGAGACAAATTTTCCCATCATTGTTTTTGAGCTTACGAAGGTGAATTGGCCAAAGCACTCTCTGGATCGAGGATAACAGCTGGATATTCTAGTCCGTCCAGCATTATTTCTGTAATGGTGGCATAGGCTTCCGCCCAGGCTTCAGAAAATTCGGTTGTCCATTGTTCATCGAGGGCGATCGCCATTGCCTTGAGGAGAGTACGACCTACCATTGGATAATGTTCAGGCAAAACGCCGTATTTTACATGTCTGGTACCCAGCCCTTGTAACGCATGGGTTAATGTGTCTGTTTTTTTGAGATTGTCCACGACAAGTACGAGGGATGCAAACAATTTTGCAGCCTGCTTGTCCATTTGAGTTTCTTTAAACAATGGCTTTACTTGTGGGTAGTCTGCGAAGAGATGGTGATAAAAATGCTGGGTGAATTCGGTTTTGTGATCACGCAGTAAAGCAAAGCTTGTTTCTAGGAGTTCAGTATTTAAAGACATTCGAGTTCAAAGCTCTACGACTTGTACAGGAACTATCTTTTCAAGATGTTTGTTTGGTTTCTATGAGCTACCTCAGTTAATGGAAAAGATTTTTTAGGGCGATCGCCGTTCGTAATTGCTAACGATAATCCACTACGATTCCCTGCTTTTTGCGGGCAGCCATATAAATAGGCTCTATCCATTCATCTTCGATGTAGCCCAAAAAACCTCGACGAAAGCTTTTCTCTGCATTCTCACAATTTGTATAAGTCGCAATCGTTTTGCGGGTCGAATCAGAGCAAAATTCATAATATGCCTCTTGCAATGCACCCCAATCGATTTCATCCGCGAGCAGAGCATATTTAATGACTGATTGAGGATTAAGACTTTGGATTAAACTCGTAAGATTCGCGTGGTCGAGATCTTGGTGGTATCCCTCAAAGGTAATCAGCGGCAGCATAAAGCTATCAGCATCCTGTCGCAGTTTCTCTGGAAGACCTGTTCGCAATGTTTCATAGGCTGTAGCCACCGCATTATAAAGATGATCACTGATGGGGAGATCATGGTAAACCTCAGCCCAATTGGGTGTATCTTCACTATCCAAAAGAGCCCTAACGAGAGTTTCTTTCTTGTAATGCTCTAAAAGAATTTTCCAATCAACGAAATAGATGGTGCGCCACATCGACATCGGTTTGTCTCACTTCCCAAGCTGCTTAAGGCTAATTGTAAAGGCTGTCACTGTGACAAATATGCGGACGTTATTGTTGTTGTCTTTTGTCACCTAATTGGGAAAATTAGATGTCTGAACTGTTGACTGATACTGTCATGAAAGTTTGACTTTAAGCTTGTGTTTTGATTGAAAAATCATAATGTTCGTCTATCTGTTTAATAGTGACCAAAAGTCTATGAACATACTGTTATGTTTGATAACATGACGGGACGAGACGCGGAATATTGACCCTCATTTAGGTCAAAAGGTCTGATATTTTTCAGTCTTGACGAGCTCTTACCGCGGCTAGAATGTGCGATCGCCTAACCCATTATCTTTTTTATGAGCAATGTTACAGACACTCTAATCAAAGCAGGGCTACTCAATGAAGTCCAAGTGCAAGTTGCTCTCCATGACCAGACATTGAATCCAGAGATGCGGCTTGGTGAGATTTTGTCGTTGCGGGGTTGGATCGCAGAAGAAACAGTGGATTTCTTTGATCTTGTCTGGGAGATGCGCGTTAAACAAGCTGACCGTCAAAGTATTGGTAGTTATTTTGTTGAAGCACGATTAATGACGGATGCGCAGGTAGAAGATGTCTTGGTGGAGCAGAAGGTGAGCAACATGCGTTTCGGTGAAGTTGCTGTGCTGAAAGGCTATCTCAAGCAAGAAACCGTAAGATTTTTTGTGGAACATTTATTTCCAGAACAGCTTCGCGTTAAAGAGGTTTCTCCTTTCTCACGCATTACTCAGTCAACCGAGAGTCAAGCGCAGCGACGCACCATGACGAATGATTCAACAGTGCAGCAGACAGAAGAAACGGTTGATGAAACAAACCGTCAATACCAGAAAGGACAAGCTCGCCCAAAGCCATTTCCACCGAAGCCTGCTGCGCAACGAAAAAATTTACTGGATCGACTGAAAAAGCAAGTCCAAAATAAAATTACGGAAGTTAATCGAGCTGCAAATTCTCCAGATTCTCCCGCTGCCAAGCGAAAAAAAAATCAGCCTTCTCCACCACCTCGCAAACGCAATGTTTTGCCAAAAGAAAGTATTTCCACATCTCCTGATTTGTCTACATTGGAAGATGAAGATTTTGATTTCTTAAATGATTTATAAATTCAAATCCCAGACTAAACGTTGAATGGCGTAGTTAATCTGAGATTGAGTTGAATTCATCGCTAACTCTTTAGAAGAAGAGTCGGAAGAGCATTGAAGTGATTGTGCCAACAACGTTTCCGAAGCTATTGCCGGAGCCACTGTCAGGGTTTACTGCTAAGTCAATTTGGGCAAGGAGGCGATCGCTCGCATCTATGCCTACTTGTGATCCTCTGGCTTCAAATAAGGAGCGTGCAAAAGTAACATCTTGCTGGGCGCTGTAATAGTCTTTTAGCTTAAAACTGGCGATCGCCCGTGAAAGATAAATGGCACCATTATCAGGATCAATATCTGCGGCGTAGTTGTAATAGGTAATCGCCATACGATGGTTATTACTTTCCGATTCGATAAAGCCCCATTGATAAAGTCGCTCAGCCGAAACATTGGCCTCCAGCAACCCTACGGCACGTGTGACGTAATAGGTATTGAGAGATGTATTCGTAAAATTGGCGCCGGATAAATAAGTTCCTCGTAAATCTGCACCATCAAGGATTGCTCCTTCAAGGTTTGCCCCTGCCATGTTGGCACCAGCTAAGGATGCACCGGTTAAGTCTGCGCCACTGAGATTGGCCAAGCTGAGATCTGCACCACTGAGATTAGCTTGCCGGAGATCTGAACCTGTCAGATCTACTCGTCCTAATTTTGCATTGACGAGTCCTGTGGCAGTGAGGTCACAATTTTGGCAGCTCCGAGTCGAAAAAAGCTGGCTCAGATGACTGAGATTTTCTGCACGCGTCACAGGGGCGATCGCCAAGATACCGACAAAACAGGAGAGAAATAAAGACTTTTTCATAGCAATCTCAGGGGAGGGTGACCTAGGGATGAAGACTGTGCCGCCGCAAAAAACGTTTCCAAAAACATCAAAAATTCTTTCGCTCATCATAGCAGTCCTTTTCGTGACCCATCTTAAATCCCTTAAAAGTCCTTAGATTGCAGTGCATTACAGACGACAGAGTAAACGAAAGATCGAGATAACATGGGGATTTGAGAGCCGCTTCTCAGTGCAACGCTACAGGCAACCGCTTCAATGACTCCCCTCAAACTGACCTTACAAAATTTTTTGAGCTATCGCGACGCAACGCTCGATTTTACGGGATTTCACACAGCTTGTATTTGTGGGGTGAATGGTGCAGGAAAATCCTCTCTGCTTGAAGCTGTCACTTGGGCAATTTGGGGAGAAAGTCGGACGGCAGCAGCGGATGATGTGATCCACAGTGGCGAAACAGATGTTCGGGTTGATTTCGAGTTTGAAAATAACCAGCAGATTTACAAAATTATTCGGATGCGATCACGCGGTAAGGCTGCTGCATTGCAATTTCAAGTGCGTTCGGATGCGGGTGAGTTTAAGGCTCTGTCTACAAAAGGCATCAAGGATACGCAAAATTACATCGTGCGGGAACTGAAACTGGATTACGACACGTTCATTAATTCGGCTTATTTGCGGCAAGGGCGAGCAGACGAATTTATGTTGGCAAAACCCGCTAAACGTAAGGAAATCCTTGGTAATCTCCTTAAGCTTGAACAATATGAAATTCTTGCCCAGCAAGCAAAAGAACGGGCAAAAGAATTCAAAATTCAAGGGGATGCGCTTGAACAAAGTTTAGAACCCAAACAAATACAGCTGGATACGCGACCTTCAGTAGAAGCAGAACTCGAAAACGCCAACCAGGCGATCGCCCAACTCAAAACGCAACAGGAAAAAACCCGTACTAATCTCAAAGAACTCCAAAAAATTGCGAATCAACGCCAAGCTTGGGAGCAACAATTATCGTTGCAACAACAGGATTTGCAACGCCGACAAGATGAACTTGCAAGGTTGGGTCAGGATTTGGGGCGATCGCAAGCCGAATTAGCGAATAATCAAGCATTACTCGATCAAACAGAAACCATTAACCAGCAATTTGAGCACTGGCAGGCGTTGCAAAAAGCTGAGGATGCTTTTGCCGAGAAATTTCGGCAATATCAGGAGCTTCAGCAGCAGTACCAACAAGCAGAGCAACAACTTCAGCAGCAGGAAGGTACGTTGCAAATCAGTATCCGGCGGACACAAGCACGGTTAGAGGATTTGGCGCAGCGACAAATTGAAGAAGAAAAGATTATTGCTGAAGCACCAAAGATCGAAAAAGCTTTAGTTTCTCTCGAAAAAGCCCGCATCGAATTAAATCGTCTCGATAGTTTGCAACATCAGGTTTCGCCGCTACTCCAGCGCCGCTTCACCCTCGAAAATCAGATTGTGCAAGCTTCAGAAAAACTAAAAGTTCGATTGGAATCTCTCTCGAATGATCGGGAAAACCTCAGTCAGCAAATTGCCCAAATCCCTGAGCAGCGTGAAAAGTTGCAACATTTAGATGCGCAACTGGTGACGTTGGATAAGAAAAAGACCTATCAGGATCGGGTGCGTAATAAACGATTAGAGCAAGCTCAACTGAAGGAAAGGTTGCAGGCAAGCCAACAAAATTGTCATCAACAGCTTGAAGAATTACAGCAGAAACTCAGTCTGTTACAAACACCAGATGCCACTTGTCCGTTGTGCGATCAAGATCTTGACCATGACCACCGTGAACATGTAATTCAAAAGACTCAGGACAGGCAAACGGCAACTGAGGCAGAAATTTGGCGACTGAAGGAACAGCTTTTACGGTGTGACCAAGATTTGGGCAAATTTGAGTCAGAACTTGGCGAGCTGAAACTTGAGCTGGATAATTATGCGGCTTGTGAACAGCAATTTTTCAAAATTGAGGCAGAACTGGAACGTAATAACAATATTCAAAAAACGCTGCAAAGTTTAGAAATAGAAATAGATCAACTTGGGCGATCGCTGAACCTCGAAGCCTATGCAGAAGATTTGCGAGCAGAATTGGGTGAAGTAAAAACGCAATTAGAAACGCTGCGGTATGACGAACGAAGCCATGCGATCGCCCGTGAAGATGAAAAAAAATGGCGATGGGCAGAAATCCGCAAAAGCAAAATCGATGATGCCACCCACCGTCTCGAAAAGATTCAACGGCAACAACCGGAATTGCAATGGCAACTCCAGCAAACGGAACAAGAATTAGCTCAATTGCGCGATCATTCACCTCTGCAAACACAGCTTGAACAAATTGCGGCGAATATTACTGCTCTCGATTACAACTCGGAACAGCACCAAGCTTTAACTCAGCAAATTCGTACAGCTCAGGTGTGGCAACTGCGTCATCAGGAATTACAACAGGCGATCGCCCGCCATCCCCAACTAGAAACTCGCCTTCAAGAACTTCAGCAAGCCCAGCAATCTTGTCAAAAAGATTTTGAGCAGATCGAAACGCAAATGCAAACCACGCGCGAGGCGATCGCCCAATTTGCGGATCATGGCAGTGAGATTGAACAACTCGAAGCCCAAATTCAACATCGTCGCCAAGAACTCGATCATTTATTGGCGCACCAAGGGCAACTGCAACAATCTCTGCAACAATTGCAAACCCTCGCCGATGAATACGAAGACAGCAAACTTGAACTTACTGAAATCCGTCGCCAACATCGCATCTATAAGGAATTGGGAAGTGCTTTCGGGAAAAATGGCATTCAAACATTGCTGATCGAAAATGCCTTACCCCAACTCGAAGCTGAAACGAATCAAATCTTGTCGCGGCTGACCGGGAACCAATTTCATGTGCAATTTCTTACCCAAAAAGCTCGCAAGGGCAATCGCAAAAAAATCACTTCAAAAATGATCGATACCCTTGATATCGTGATCGCCGATGCGCGGGGAACCCGTTCCTACGAAACCTATTCTGGTGGTGAAGCCTTTCGGATTAATTTTTCGATTCGCCTTGCCCTTGCAAAACTCCTGGCCCAGCGATCGGGGATGGCGTTACAAATGCTGGTGATTGATGAAGGGTTTGGGACGCAGGATGCCGAAGGTTGTGCTCGACTGATTGCCGCTATTAATGCGATCGCCGATGATTTTGCCTGTATCCTTGCCGTGACTCATATTCCTCAATTTAAAGAGGCTTTTCAGAGTCGCATCGAAGTTTATAAGAGTAAACAAGGCTCCCAAATTCGTATTAGCAATTAACGTTAATGGGCAATTCTGAGCCACAGCGTAAACGTGCTACCCGGGCATTTTTTTGTAGTTGGCAATCCAACACAGGGACTATCCACTTCTAAATCACCGTCCATTTTTTCTACCAATTCATGGGCGATCGCCAACCCAAGACCTGTCCCTGGAATCTCTCCTTCTGCTTGCGCGCCGCGATAATGACGTTCAAACACATGGTCTAAATCTGCGGCTGGCATCCCATAGCCTGTATCGTGAACGGCCAATTGTACAGCCTCACCCATCTTGGCTAAGTGCAATAAAATATGGCCTTGCTCAGGAGTGTATTTGATCGCATTTTCGAGCAAATTACAGATGATTTCCGTTAAAGCCTGTGCATTTCCCCAAACCTCAGGTAAATCAGAATTAATCTTTGTTCGTAGCGTAATTTCTTTTTCTGTGGCGATCGCCGCCATCGACTCCACAATGGGCTCAATTAATGCGATGAGATTTACCGCTGTTAGGGCAATTGACTGTGACAAATTTAATGTATCGTCTCTATTTGATCCCGTTAGAGCATCGGGTGGCAAAGCTAATGTTGAAGCTGGTGGCAACATTTGGATCTGTGCATCCAGTAAATTCACCTCTTGCCCAAACTGATGCAACATTTCTTTGAGGCGATCACTCTCTCGCACGACTCCCACCGCCGCTGGATAATTACGATCTTCCATCTCAAGTCGTTTCAGTAATAATTTCCCAAACGTCCCAATCGCCATTGTCGGATTGCGGAGCTGATGCAATAGATCATGAAAGTGCTCTTGCTCCACTTCCTGTAACTGTCGCTGTTGTGCTAACTGTTGCGTCGCCCAGCTTTTTTGCTGATCCAGTACACAGGCCCAACTCAAACTCTGCGTTACTAATTCAATTTGTGAAATTTCCGGTGATCGCCACCCGCGATCTGTGCGCCCCGTTGCCAAAATCCCTAAAATCAGATCCTCATGAAACAGTGGGAAAGCCGTTGACGACTCTGCAATATCTCCGGCAGTCTCTTGCGCAAACTCTTCGCCGTCTGGCTCTAGTTCACCGACCATTAAGGTTTGGTCAATGAGCGTTTCTATCTCGGCTGTTTCTACCACCACTGTTTCCCGATCCGCTGTCAATAGCCGCTCAGGATAAGAACTCACTACCTGTAACTCAATCTCTTGATCACTATGGTTGGGCTGCGCCAAATACAACACACTCCAATCCGCCCCCAAACTTAACGCGAGAAGTCGGAGTTGTTGTTGACATAGCGCCGTAAATTCGGCACCGACTGGAAGTAATTGGGGAAATGTTGTCATCGGCGATCGCCAAAATTCCATCTAGCCATGGTAGACCGCAAATTACATGATAATTCGGACATATACCTTTTAGTGGAACACCATAATCCATACTTATTAAGAAAACTTAATAAACTATTTAGATTCTTTGTCAAGAGTTTATGTAGCAGGGTAAGCAACCTATTCCTCTACCATAAAAATGTCACCTATGAACAATATTCTCCAAATTTAACTTGCTTTTAAAAATTGTTCCGGATATACTTTGCTCGAAATTCTGTGACTGTTGTTACGGACTTATCAGAGCAAGACTAGGAGGTATCGGGTTGGCAAGAAAACGCAAACGTAAGAGTCGCCGTCGTCAGGAAGGGAGAAAAATTCTAGAGAGCGTCCCCCAGCACCATATTGAGAGTGGTGAGGACAAACCAGTAACCGCAGCTCGTAAGCATATCGCCGCAAACGGTATTGTGCCCCCCGCAGTTATTGTCGTCAAGCGTAATGAGCACACCACAGACCGTTATTTTTGGGCGGAGAAAGGATTATTTGGTGCTCAGTATGTCGAAGAAAACCACTTCCTTTTCCCCAGTCTACGAGTTCTTTGTAATACCGAAGACAGTGAGACCGCGGAGAAGAAACAAGTGGCTGCTTCCAGTTAAGCTTTTGAGCTTTATCTAAATCTTATTTGTATCTAGGTTTTATTTTTTGGATAGTGAGGCCCCAGGTCGTAATCAAACGAATTTGGTATCGGGCTGCTTCCAACTAGAAACCTAAATAATGTGAGCAAATTTTTTCATTAATCGCATCCTAGTTTCTTCACTAGGGTGTTTTTTATTGCCCAGTTTTTTTGCTGAGCAATAAAAAAATGAGGTCTAGGGCGATCGCCACCCGATTAATTCCGGATTCAGTAGAAACGAAACAATTTAGTGAGCCATCACTTATGCTTCATTGAGCTGATAAGGGACGACCTGCCGCAACAAAATTAATTCATCGCGATGGGCTGTCACTAAAATGCGTTGGGTTGGCGTTTCAGTAATCGGCGTTTCTTTGGTAATCTGCAAAATTACTTTTTCAGTTTTGCCAGCACGTTGCCAATAGAAAAAACCGGCTGCCGGTGCAAATAAACAGATACCTAGAAACCCAAAGCCAACAGCTGGATAGATCAATGAGAGGACTAGAGCAACACAGGTTAAACCTAAGGCTGTTAGTAATGATAGAAATACCGCTAAAAATCCACTAGGTGGTACAAACCCTTGATAGGTCACGACATTATTCACACCATCAACATCAATGATCTGATAAGCACGCTTTTCGAAATAGGTTTGGAGACGTTCAAAGACGGATTCTTCAGGTTCCGTCGCGATGAACTCCATCTGCTCAGTGCGATCTTTTAGGGATGCACGAATAAAGAAAAACAGACCCACCATTAGTAGGAGAGTCAACATCAACGTTGAAGTAATTACAGATTGTTCAAGCACAGCTTTTAGGCAAAATCACGACAGGATTCGCAAAACGCATCCATATAAATGTATATCGATCATGCTATATTTTGGGGGAATATTTTTGAAAAACCATGGCCAAAATTCGCGTTGTTCTAGTTGAAGATCATGATTTGACACGGATTGGATTGCGTACCTCTTTGATGCAATGTTCTGACATTGACTTCTTAGCAGAGGCTGGCAATGGTGCTGATGGTCTTAAATTGCTCCGTGATCTAAAGCCTGATTTAGCAATTGTCGATATTGGATTGCCGGAGCTTGATGGTATTGAAGTCACCCGTCAGTTGAAAGAGGATATCAATGGTGGTCAGACAGGTGATGATGCAACAAAAGTCTTGATCTTGACGCTACAGGATGATCAAGAGGCCGTACTTGCAGCTTTTGCGGCAGGGGCTGATTCCTATTGCATGAAAGATATTACGTTCGAGCATCTTGTTGACGCAGTTAAAACAACTTATTCGGGTAACAGTTGGATTGACCCGGCGATCGCCCGTATTGTGCTGAATCAAGTGCAACTGCCTGGTAGTGGCTCTGAAGCAACCATTGAAATTCAAGCGACATCTCCCGAAGATCAACAACTGTTAGAGAGTTGTCCTCTGACTGAGCGTGAATTGGAAGTATTGCAGTTGATCGTTGATGGTTGTAGCAACTCAGAAATTGCTGAGCGTCTGTTTATTACAGTGGGTACTGTTAAAACCCATGTGCGTAATATTCTTAATAAACTTTGTGCGGATGATCGGACCCAAGCTGCCGTAAGAGCGCTACGATCTGGTTTAGTTGGTTAAATAAATTTCTATATCTTCCCTGCAATTGCTCTGAGAGGACATGGGAAAATGTTGAATTCTGACCAACCAGTGCAACTAAGATTACGAGTCTATGAGCGTCGCGAATACCAATAAACTTAAACTCATGGTCGTTGACGATGAAACAGATAATCTTGATCTGTTGTATCGGACATTTCGTCGTGAATTTCGGGTTTATCGTGCAGCGAGTGCACCAGAAGCATTAGATATTTTGGCCTCGGAAGGAGAGATGGCGATTATCATCTCTGACCAACGTATGCCAGTGATGAATGGTACAGAATTTCTCAGTCGGACAGTCGAAGCCTATCCCAACACAATTCGGATTTTACTGACAGGCTATACGGATGTTGAGGATTTGGTTGGGGCAATCAATTCCGGCAAGGTGTTTAAATACATCACGAAGCCCTGGAAGCCTGATGCTTTGATGTCCACAATCCATCAGGCGGCAGATACTTATAAAGTCCTCAAGCAACGTACAAACCAGTTAGAACGATCGCTACGGCAAGAAGAGCTGGTGAATTCTCTGATTCGAGCAATCCGGGAATCTTTGGATTATGAGAGTACGTTGCAAACCATTGTGGAGCGGCTTAGTGAGAGTTTCCATGCTGAGTATGGTGTGCTCTATCCAGTCACGGAAGGACAGCCACAGCAATTGTCAGCAGAAAAGTTTTCACATCCCCAAACATCATCGCCACTTGTTGAGCATGTTGAGCTTGCAGAAAAAGCATTACAAAAGGGCGATCGCCAACTCGAACAATGTGTCCATGATCAATCCTGGTTACAGTTAGCTGTACCGCTTATTTGGAAACAAAAAACCTATGCGATATTAACCTTTTGGCACAATATCGAAGATCAGGCATGGTCAGAGGGAGATCTGCAACTTTTAGATGCGGTTTTAGAACAATCGGCTCTGGCGATCGCCCAAGCAAAGCTTTACCAAAAAATCCAACAGCAAACCGAGCAAATTCGTAATGAACTAGAAGTTGCCCGTCAAATTCAGCATAATTTGCTGCCTCAGGCTTCACCAGAACTCGATAATGCCAAAATCCAAGGCTATTGTTTGCCTGCACGGCAAGTGGGTGGTGATTTCTTCGAAACATACCACCATAGCAATGGCGACCTCTGGTTAGCAGTTGGTGACGTCTCGGGGAAAGGTGTTCCTGCTGCATTGTTTATGGCGAGTGCTTTGTCTACCCTGCGGCAACAGCTCAATCAAACGACACCAGCATCTCCCAAAGAAATTATCCAGCATCTAAACCGCGTCATGGCGGATGACCTTTTTAACAGTAATTGTTTTATTACGATGGTCATTGCATGCTATCAGCCTGAGCATCACAAGCTTACTTACGCTAATGCTGGTCACATTTATCCGATGCTTTGGTCTCACCATCAACCATCTTCGGATAGTCAACCAACTTATCTAAAAACACGAGGCATTCCCATTGGGATTTTGCCCGAATGGCAGGCAGAAGTCGAAGAGCTCACTCTCAAGTCACGGGATGTTCTTCTGATCACCAGCGATGGTATTACCGAGGCAACGGTTACCAAGCCTGAGTTGCTCCAAGAACGCAACGACATGCTGAATCAGGAAGGCTTATGGCGCCTCATTCTGCAAAATCCAGAGCGTTTTGATCTGTATGAACTGCTGGATCGATTTAATGAATCGACCTATACAGAGCAAGAAGATGACCAAACCATTGTGTCGCTGGAGGTCATGTAAGAGTTATGCGTACTGAATTACAAATTCCCAGCGATCTAAAGTTTCTTGCTATTGTGGAGGCCTGGCTCCTCGATTGTCTTCAGGTTGAATTAGGCGATCGCATTGATTGGGATAAACAATCGAGTCGGTTGCGCCTTGCTCTAGTGGAAGCCTATTCCAATGTGGTGCGTCATGCCCATAAAGAACAGCCTGAAGTCCCTGTGCTGTTACGTCTTGAATTGAAAGACGACATTTTTTTGTTGGAGATTTGGGATTCTGGTAATGGTTTTGATTTGTCGACCTATATGGCTCCTGATCCAAGTGCTTGTCAGGAAGGTGGTTATGGTTGGTTGATTATGAAACGGCTGATGGATCGAGTGGAATATCAGTTGCAGGTAAATGGCAAAAATTGTCTGAAATTAGAAACGCGTTTACCGTCGAAAATAGATGATTCAGAAGAAGAGTGAGCAAGAAGTCTATCAGTGAACAAACCCGACTAATTAAGGCACAAGGGTTAGAGTTGGGGTTTAATAAAACAGGGATTGCGGCGATCGCCCCAGAAGATAGCGAGAATTTAGAACGCTTAAATGATTGGCTGACAAAAGGGTTTCAAGCGGATATGGCATGGATGGCCAGTCCGAAGCGGCAAGATATTCAGTTGTGTTTGTCAGAAGTGAAGTCTGTGATTTCAGTGGCCTTGAACTACTACACAGACCATCAACATTCCGATGACCCGGCGATCGCCAAAATTTCTAGATATGGTTGGGGGCGAGATTATCATCGCGTTTTAACCAAAAAACTGAAAGCGTTTTGCCATTGGTTGAGTATTGAATTTCCCGGCGATCGCCATCGATTTTATGTGGATACTGGGCCTGTGCAAGATAAAATTTGGGCGCAACGGGCAGGGCTTGGTTGGCAGGCGAAAAATAGCAATGTTATTACTCGTGAATATGGCAGTTGGGTGTTTCTCGGCGAAATTTTGACAACCCTTGAACTAGAGATAGATAAACCCCACACTAATCACTGTGGCACTTGCACCCGTTGTTTGGATGCTTGTCCAACTGGGGCGATCGCCGAACCTTATGTCGTGGATGCCAACCGTTGCATCGCCTATCACACCATTGAAAATCGCGCTGAAGACTTACCCGAAACCATCAAACCCCACTTGCAAAATTGGGTGGCAGGCTGTGATATTTGCCAAGATGTGTGTCCGTGGAATCAGCGCTTTGCTAAAGAAACGGACGTTACAGATTTTCAACCCTACCCGAAAAATTTGGCTCCCAAACTGACCGAACTTGCAGATATCACTGATGAAGAATGGGGCGATCGCCTAATCGGTTCAGCATTGCGTCGGATCAAACCTTGGATGTGGCGACGAAATGCGAAAGCGAATCTTGAAGCCCAACAAAAAACCTCCCCCACGGATGGAGAAGGTTAAAAGTTTGTCCCTCATTCTAATTAAGAAAGGGAGACAGGTTCGTTAATTATTTACCCATTTGAGCTGCAACTTCTGCCGCAAAATCTTCCTCTTTCTTCTCGATGCCTTCACCAAGAACAAAGCGTTGGAAACGACGAATTTGAATATTTTCGCCAATCTCTGCCACAGTTCGTTTAACAAGCTCATCAACAGTGATGTTTTGATCGCGAATGTAAGGTTGGTCAAGGAGAGAAAGTTCCTTGAGACGCTTACCAATACGACCTGAAACAATCTTTTCTTTAATGTTGTCGGGCTTGCCACCGAGGTCATCACGACCCATTTCGATTTCACGCTCTTTATCCGCGATCTCAGCAGGAATATCCTCGACCTTAACGTATTGAACGTTAGGACAAGCTGCAATCTGCATTGCAATCCCTTTCGCGAGATCCTTAAAGATATCACCACGAGCGACAAAGTCAGTCTCACAGTTCACTTCAACGAGAACGCCAATGCCACCACCCGTGTGGATATAGCTCTCCACTAAACCTTCAGCTGCGACACGACCCGCCTTTTTCTCGGCAGAGGTAATGCCTTTCTGACGGAGCCACTCAATCGACTTAGCGATATCACCATCAGTTTCTGATAAGGCTTTTTTACAGTCCATCATGCCTGCGCCAGTTTTATCGCGCAGTTCTTTTACAAGCTTTGCAGAAATTTTTGCCATTTGCTGTTTACCAAAAAATGTTTGGATCAATCAAAAAATATTACGCTGATTCAGAATTAGTCTCGCTGGAAGTCTCAGCAACTTCTGCAGGAGGAGTTGTCTCGACAGCTTCAACTGTTTCAACAGCTTCAACTTCTTCGACAGCTTCAACTTCTTCGACAGCTGCGGGGATATCGCTAATTTCTTCGATAGCCTCTTCAAACTCTTCGTAGTTCTCACCCTTAACAGGTTGACCATGGCGACCGGAATAAATTGCATCAGCGAGTTTGCCAACAATCAATTTAATCGAGCGAATCGCATCATCATTTGCAGGGATAGGGAGATCTACGGTGTGAGGATCGCAGTTGGTATCCAACAAAGAAACGATAGGGATATTGAGCTTGCGGCATTCCTGGATTGCGTTGTGCTCACGACGTTGGTCGATCACAACAACGATGTCAGGAATCTTGCGCATGTTCTTGATACCGCCGAGATACTTCTGGAGCTTGTCGAGTTCACGACGGAGCATAGAGGCTTCTTTTTTAGGGCGACGGTCAAGGTTGCCGCTATCTTGAAGGGATTCAAGTTCTTTTAGGCGCTCAACACGGGTTTTAATTGTTTCCCAGTTTGTGAGCATACCGCCGAGCCAACGTTGGTTGATGTAGAATGCACCACAACGTTTTGCTTCTTGGGCAATAATGCCTGCGGCTTGACGCTTCGTTCCAACAAAAAGAACGCGCTTACCGTTCTCGGAAGCATCCTTCATGTAGGCATATGCTTCTTCAACAAGTTGGGCGGTTTGAACGAGGTCAATGATGTGTACGCCGTTGCGAGAAGTATAGATGTACTGGGACATCTTAGGGTTCCAACGACGGGTCTGGTGACCAAAGTGGACGCCAGATTCTAATAGTTCTGCGAGAGAAACTACGGGCATATTCTTTTAACTCCTATTCGGGTTAAACCTCCATCTGGGGACATTTCTTTTTAGGAAACACCCGAAGGATCCCAGATGTGCGTTTTTAGACAACTTTAAAAGGGTAGCATAATAGGCCAATAATTCTTTATTCTTTTTCTGGCGATCGCCCCTGCGAAAGTGTTTGAGGAAATATTGAAGCTATTTGAAAATCAAGAATTACCAGCGAATTTTGAATTGCTGAAAGAGTTCTCCTTCCTGTTGTCTCGTGATTCTTGCGCCAGATTTTTTGATGAGGGCTTCCCAATCTTTTAAATCTTCTAGAAATACTTCTGTGCCGAGATAGGTTTCGATAATAGACCAGTCTTCGGCAATGTCTGCATCGGGATTAATCACGTCAAAGACAAAAAAGCTGGCAGGTTTCAATACTCGCTTGACCTGTTCGAGTACGGTCTCCCAATATTCAATGGGGTAATAACAGCTAAACCCGGTGGCGATCGCCATATCAAAAAAATCTTTCTCATATTCCTCCAGATGATGAGCAGGCTTATTCGAAATATTCTTAAATAATTTGGAATTCAGCTGGGGCGCGCGAGATTGAATTAGTTCAGTGGCGATTTTACTGACGTCATGCCCATAAAAATAAGCATTCCAATCACGCCATGGATAAATAAGAAAACTAATGCCACAACCGATATCAAGACAGCGCTGGCGTTTTTTAGGTTTTACTAATGTCCAAAATTCTGAAGTCACACGATTTTGGAGCTTGCCAGATTGCCAATCAAGAAAAATTGGAAGCGCTTGAACCTCATCTGGTAGATCTGGCTTTTTATTTTGAAACTCCTGATCGAATCGTTTTGAGACAGCCTCAGATATTTCAAACCATTGCAATTCAGATTGGTTGCCTGTCGGAATTGAATAGGTCATGGCGTGTCTCCCCACAAAGGTGTTTTGGCATTCTAGCGGAGATAAAGTTGTTTCTTCCTCGGTTTATGTAACTGTGTAAAGCCAGAGCACTCTTATTTCCCAGCCTACTAAAGAAGAATTTACTGAAAATGGAAATAGTTAAGCTAATTAATATGTCTAAAACTAATTCTTTTTCTTTCTACTTTTTCTTTCTAAAAAAATGATACTGGAAATCAATATCATAAACTATTTTCTGTGATATCTGACATGAATTTATTCTTAGAACCTATAAATTCCAAATAAAAAAGCCCTTCAATCTAATGATGAAGAGCTCTAGTTCACATCTTAAAAATAAAAGATTAGATTCTAGTTTGAGAAATTAAATCCCAATCATGATGTCTCCATGAGAGAGATTGGCATGATTTGATAAAGTTGCAAATTGAACTTGTGCTGAACCACCAACACCATCAGCATCAAAATACAGAGCACCTGTAGACTGATCGTAAATAAAATGCTGGTCAGCAGTTGTTGCGCTGGAACCAATCACAAAAGACTCTGCGCCTAAGATACCAGCATCTATATCGAAGGCACCAAAACCATTACGGTCGATGCGAATTTGATCTGCACCGAATCCAAAATCAGTAATGACATCAACACCATCTGAATAACTGGTGAAGTAAAAAGAGTCATCACCGCCGGCACCTGTGAGAATGTCATCGCCGGCATATCCCACCACTAACTCGTCTACACTGCTACCAGTGAGGACATCATTCTGGTCACTGCCTTCGAGATAAAGCTCAGCCTCAACTCCTATAGTCGTACTGTTATTGATACCATTATTTGATAAGCCTGCTACTCGCTCAGTCATCAAGTGTGGTAATAGAGGATCACATCCCTCAAGAGTTATCTCTCTTGCCGCTTCAGCAGCTGCCAAAGCATCGACGACTATTGAAAAAATTGTAGGATCAATTTGGGTATCAGCTTGTGGTTCGCTGGTACCTAGGCTCAATCCTAGTAAGTCGATTAATGCACCCTGAGTCATTAATAGTCTCCTAGATATAAATATTTAGTTTTTGGGTAGTAGATGTACTTGGAAGTATATAAAAAAAAGCTCAGGTAAAACAAGACACTTTTAATGATTTCTAACTAAGCCAAATAGCTGAGATACATTAGTTCTAAATATGTATCGAAATTACTTGAAATTATTGTTGTTTAGTGTGTCAAGTATTTGGGATGAAATGTTCTTGAATTTTGACTTTAACTATTTGTCATCTGTGAATGAAAAATATTAATTTTGTGAAGATTGAGTGTGCTTTGATTCTTTAGGGTTTGAGGTCGTTTTTTGCCAAACTCTTTTCTCTTGAAAAATATAGAGTGGATTAATACTTGAAAGGGGAAAAACAGAATATTTTTTTATGATTTATATTGCTTTGAATAAACTCAAATCATAAATTTGAGTTTATTCATCGGAAATTGCTGTTTGGTTAATAAATGAGGTTTGTAAGACTTTTATGCTTCGTTATCAGAATGGATATTTTGCCGATCAGTAGCGCTAAGATCTTGTTCTTGAAGCTGTATTCCTTGTTGTTCTTTGATGCTGGATAAGAGTGTTTGAATCAACGTAGTAATTGAAAGATTGGGAAGAGGAGAGCTGTCTAGCAATAACTCATTGAAAATGTTTTGATAGAGCTGAGCATCAGGGTTTAGACGGATTGAGCCATGTTGTAATACTGCGTTTTTGCGGCGGAGTTGTGCAGAGCCAATTAGTTTGTAGCCGTCTGCTGTGACGAGATCAGCGCTTGTATGGGTGCGAAAGCAGTTGTCATGGTGAGCATAATTTCGAATGCAATCGCCATACTGTAGCGCAATACCTAATTCACGAAAACCCGCAATCAGAAATTCACAGAGTTTTTTATACTTCTGACAGCGATCGCCCTTCATGTCGGAAGTGATAATGGCGTAGGTGAGATCGCCTTGATGCAATACTGCTCGTCCACCACTAGGCCGACGGACAATGTCAATTTTCTTGCCGTTGTAGGTTAGGTTATGCCATGTTTTCGGATATTTGCGCTGGTTGTGTCCCAAGGAAATGGCGACAGGTTTCCATGTATAAAATCGCAGGACTGAAGGCATTTTTCCGGCGAGATGTTGGTTTAAGAGCCATTCATCAATCGCCATTTGAGTTGCACCATCAGCTTCTAATGGTGAGATATATCGCCAAATATTTGGAGACATCTACAGCAACTCTTCGGGGAGTTTGCCAAGAATTTTTTTGATATCTTGACTGCGATTTTTATCGAGAACAATGGTTACATTACCCTGCCGCACCACCACCACATCAGAAACGCCTAGGGTCACAACAGTCTCATCGGGATTATCGCTATAGACGATGGAGCCACTGGTGTCGAAGGCTTTGTAATTGCCAACATTCACATTTTTGGTCTCATCGGGTGGCAATAATCTTTCGAGCGATCGCCAATCTCCGAGATCATCCCAACCGAATTCTGCGGGGAGCACATAGGCATTTTGAGTCTTTTCCATCAGAGCAAAATCAACACTGATTTTTGGTAACTCTGCGTAGGCATTGGTGCCTTTTTCTTGGAGAGGTTTTAGGATTTCGGGCGCATGGAGGGCTAATTCTTTGAGCGCTGTGCCAATGGAAAAGAGGAAAATACCGCTATTCCAACTGAATTTGCCAGTGTCGAGAAAAGATTTGGCCGTCGCTTCGTCAGGCTTTTCGCGAAATTGACTTACTTTGCAAATCTCATTTTCTGCCATATCTCCTTGCTCGATATAGCCATAGCCTGTCGCAGGATATTCGGGCTTAATGCCAATGGTGGCGATCGCCTGCCGTGATGCTACAAAATTTGCTGCTTGATTTAAAGTCGCGAGAAATTTGGGTTCATCACCAATCCAGTGATCTGCCGGAAAAAAGGCCACCACTGTATCTTCGTCATAATGTTTCGCTAGTTCAACACAAGTCCAGGCGATCGCTGCGGCTGTATCCCGTCGATCTGGTTCAACTAAAATATTTTTCTGCGGTAATTCTGGCAATTGTTCTTGTACTTGATCCGCAATCATTGAGGCGGTCACAATCCATAGATTGTCCCATTGCCCATCCGGTAATAAACGCTTAGCTGTGGCCTGCAATAGACTGACCCCAGACCCGTCTAAACTCAAAAATTGTTTGGGGCGATCGCGGCGACTGAGAGGCCAAAACCGTTCACCCTTACCGCCTGCCAAAATTACCGGAATAAAAGCCATATTGCTGATTGCCTGTGGTTAATTGCGATACGCCTTTGCGGAGGCGCGAATCCATGTTGTTGCAGCGATTATAAAAGGAATCAGGAAAAACAAAAAGCCAAATCGAAGAGGGTGTTCTCGTACATAAGGTTGCGACACCATGAGGGCAACAATCAAGCCGCCATACAATAACCCTGCCACCGGTAATCCAAGTACCAGCATGGCAAATTTATCTTCGTTATCCATCGCCAAATATCCTTGTCACGACTGGTCTATTTTCAAGCTTATCGCGACTATCAAAACATGGTTGTATGTTGCAGATAAATGTCACCATAAAATTGAAAGAATAAAAAAGAGGCGATATAAAAAAGAGACGATCGCCCCTTCTCTGGCTTTGGATAGCCCAAATATTCTAGGCAATATGCTGTAAAACCATTCCCGGATTAATTTGACTTACCATTTCAGCAGTTTGTAATTGTCTGCGCATGGCTGTTGGCGAACCCTTCGTTAATTCCACTGAAGAATTAGCATTTGGGTCACTCTTCTGCTTTGTCTGAGCTGCTGCCCACCGTTCGTAGGCTTCCTTAATCTGTTGCTTTTCGCTGTACTCAACGATTTTTACTTCTGCCAGTTCATGGTGCTTTGAGTCGTCAGAAATTTGCTTAAGGAAAGCTACTGCTTCACTAAACTCCCGTGCTTCGGCATGGTTAACTGCCTGTTGGAGATAGAAGTGATTGCGAACAGCTTTTTTATTTTTATATTCCGCGAGCTTATCCGTAATGACATTGGCAAACTTGCTATTGGGAGGTGCTTCCGCCAAAGTCACCAGAGCTTCATTGAACTTATATTCAGTCGCTAGATCAAACGCCTTTTGAACCCGCTGATAAGCTGCCACATCAATTTCAAATTGTGCTGCTTCGACCAGTTCACCTACCTGTTTCTGTAGAGCTGGATCTTTTAGTTCTTTGCCTTTTGCGACAACTTCTTGCCAATTTTTCGATTCGTGGGCAGTGGCGATCGCCTCTACTTGAGAGGTTTGTGTTTGGAGTTCACCTTCCCAGTTAGCAAGGTTTGCTTGGACATCTTGGTAATTCGGTGCATCTTGAGGAATCGCTTTAGCAATATTAATGGCCTCAGGTAGGTTTCCTTGAGCATAAATATCCTGTGCCCGTTGGAACTCGTTTTGGGCGGGAGCTGATGTTTCCGTGGGAGTTGAAGCTGGAGTTGCTTCGGTTATAGCCGGTTCTGTGGCTTCGGTTATAGCCGGTTCTGTGGCTTCGGTTTCCGCCGCTGTAGCTTCAGTTTCGATAGAAGGAGTTTCTGCTTCAGTTGCTGTAGGTTCTGTCTCTACAGTTTCTGTAGCTTCAGCTTCGGTTGCGGCAGGCTCTGTTACTTCAGTTGCAGCGGCGGCTATAGTCTCTGTTTCTGTTGTTGCCGATGCTTGTACTGTTTCACCTTGACCTTGTTGGAGTTCGCCTTCCCATTGCGCTAAATTTTCCTGAGCCTGTTGATATGCAGGGCTTTGTTGAGGAATGGCCTTTGCAATGGCGATCGCCTCAGGTAGATCCCCTTGAGCATATGCATCCTGCGCTCTTTGGAAATCATTGTCTGGAGAATCCGCGGTCGCCATATTTTTAATGAGATGCTGTAATCCAAATGCGATTAGCAGACCATTAATGAGAACCACACTAATACTGACTAAGGCAAGAACTGGCAACTTTTTACCAGATTTTTTCCGTTTCAATTTGGAAGGGAGATCACTCGCGCTGAGTTCGGATGTATTTTCTGCATCTGGATCCGCAACGATGTCGTCGTCATCATCGTCATCGTCTCTAAGCTCTGAAATTAGGGAGTCGTCAATCTCCAGATATTCTGGCTTGTCTTGAATATATGTTTCCTCATAGAAATCCTCATCATCCAACTGAATGTAGGTTTCCTTTGACAGTTCTGGCGGCAAATCGACATCGTCCCCAAACCGATCGGCGATAGAAGGTTCTAGCTCTTCTGGTGCTGGCAGTGTGAGTCCTTCGTCGGCAGGATCTGGCTTTTTAAATAAGGTGTCATCCTCAAAAGAGATATTGCCGTAATCAATGGCAAGGGGCGTGGAATCATCAAAGGTATGGAGAAATGTATCTAATTCTTCTAAAAGCTCTGCCGCACGTTCGAAGCGATCGCCAATGTCTGGCTTCACCATCCGCGAAATGATCGCCACTAACTGACGGCAAGCCTCAGGGTGATCAATCTTGACGTACTGATCCCAAACAAACTCGCCTGTGTGACTATCTTTTTTAATCCGAGCTGGATCCAATCCTGTCCAAGCCTGAATTGCCATGACACCCAGTGCATAAAAATCACTACAAGCCTGGGGCTGACCATTCATTTGCTCGGGCGCAAGATAGCCGGATGGACTGACCGTAATCTTGGTGCGTAATGAAGTTAGGGAAGAATCATCATTACTTGTTTGGAAACCGGGGATATATTGTGCCGATCCAAAATCAATAATTACAAGGCGACCATCAGGCTCACGACTAATAATATTGTTGGGCTTTAGATCGCAGTGAATAATTTTTTGGCTGTGGACAAATTGCAACGTCTCACAAATATCATGGATAAAGCGGGCAACTTCGTAAACACTCCAGCAATTGTCACTGTATTCACTCATTGGCAAAGCATTGTGAATGAGTTTGCCTTCGATGAGTTCTTGGACGAGATACCAGCCTTGATCCGTGATGCCAAAGTAATCGATTAGCCGTGGAATCTGGGGATGAACGCTTAAAACCTGTAGGTGCTTTGCTTCCTTGAGAAACAAGCGCATATTCGTCTTATATAGACGAGGAATTTCTTTATTGTAGGGGTAATGTTTTAGGACACACTTCGGCTCAGTCGGCTGCGACAGATCTTGGACAAGATAAGTCCGCGATAAAGCGCCACCTTTCAGCTTACTCAGGACTTGATAGCGACCCTGAATAATGCTACCGATAATTAATGTATTGGAATTAGAATTTCTTTCTAATAAATTGCTCACATTCATCACCCTAAAGATTCCTTTCTACTGTTCTGGGAGCAGGCTCGATTATCCGGAAATTCTAGTGCTGTAGTTTCAGTAATATTGCTATTGTTGTGACGTTGTGAAGATGCACTAGTGTTTGGAGCGGATTATCCTTTCGTGTAAGGGTTTTCGCTTGATTGAGACAGGGTTAGGTGATCGCCCATCAAGGCTCAAAAAGATTCAATTAATGACTATTTTGACTTTTTTAAAGAGTTGGTAAAGTTAGTGTTTGACTGTCGACTAAAATCACTGGGCATAATGTCAATTTGCTGTTTTTTTACTGTTGTTTGGGAATCGGGAATTGGCGATCGCTACCTTTCTCTTTGACTGCTTATTGGAGGATGATCTATCGAAGCCGTCAAAATTAGGCTATTCTCATTACCTGATCGCCTGTTTAGGGAAAATGTATGGCTCGCTTATCGAAAGAATTAACTCGCTATTTTTTTGAAGAAGATCGTGGCGAAACAGTGAGTCTTGCTCAAGTGATTGCCCTTGCGGAAGAGAAAGTTTTCGGGATTGTTTTATTACTGTTGGCGTTTCCTTCGGCGCTTCCTGTTCCTGCGCCCGGCTATTCGACTCCTTTTGGCATTATTATTTTTCTGATTGCAGGTCAATTGGTGATCGGTCGTCAGAGTTTGTTACTGCCGATTTCCTGGCAACGTAAAACGATTCAGACTGAAAAAATCCGTGGCATCCTTAAAAAAGGCTTACCGTGGCTGCAAAAGGTGGAGGCGATCGCCCACCCACGTTTACCGATGGTCTGTCAGACCCAAGTGGGTCGGATGATGATGGGCTGTACCATTTGTTTGATGGCGATTTCGATGAGTATTCCGATTCCAGGGACAAATACCTTACCTGCGATCAGCGTATTTTTGACTGCATTTGGTTTGCAAGAAGACGATGGCTTAATTAGCGCTGCGGGTATGGTGCTCTCAATTCTGATTGCTGTGCTGATGGCTTCTGTTATTTATGTCTTTTTCAATGGTGGCTTGAGCTTAATTGATATCGTCAAGGATTGGATTAAGCCGTAATTCTGAAGTTTGTTTTGCTAAGCTGAGAATAATCTTTAAAGCTTTTCTGCGGGCGATCGCCGCCCCATTGCTGAGAACTGTATGGCGCGTCCCAAGCACAAATTTTTGAAACGAATCTATCAAAAAGAACCCATTTCTAGTTTTCTGATCGTTATGGGTCTCATCCAACTGGTAATCGGTGGCGTAGATAGTCAGTGGAATTTATTTTCCCTTGGATTTGGGCTCGTGTTGGGGGCTTTCTTCGTGCGTTGGTCGCAGACTCGAAAGCATCGTCTGGAGAGCGAACGAGTTTTACCGAGACGTTATCTTTCGCCTAGTAAATCACCAAGACCTTTGCCGCGTTGGGATGATGAATAAACGATTGAGATTATTGTGCCGTCAGAAATAGCTCAGTTAAAAATTGGTGAAGTTGCAAAATTAAGTGCGCTGCCTGTTAAAACGATTCGTTACTATGCGAATCTTGGTTTGCTCTCAGCGGTGATGGGGCGATCGCCAAAAGGTTATCGATTGTTTGCTTCGACAGTATTAAATCGCTTAGCTTTTATCAAACGCGCCCAGTCATTAGGATTAAGTCTCCAGGAAATTGGTGACATTTTATCGATTCATGATGGCGGCGCTTTACCCTGTGGTGTGGTGAAACAGCAGCTCCAGGATAAATTAGCTGATATCAATGCTCAAATTACTGAACTGGTTACCCTGAGGGCAGAGTTACAAGGTATTCTGTCAGGTTGGCAGGATTTTCCGGAGCAGAACGGCAATCGGCCAACCATCTGCCCCAACTTACAAAAATGACTCAAGCATGACTCCCCTACAAATTGATTGGTTTTTACAACTGAAAAAGTATCGGGCGATCGCCGTTATCCGGGCAAGTGATTGGCAAATGGGTCTAAAAATGGCAGAGATTGCCATTGCAGGTGGCCTAAATCTTATTGAAATTACTTGGAGTAGTGCTGAAGCTGGACGACTGATTTCATATCTGCGCGAGCAATATCCCGACTGCAAAATTGGCACTGGAACGATTTTACGTAGCTCTGAACTTAAAGAGGCGATCGCCAGTGGTGCAGAGTTTGCTTTTAGTCCCCATAGCGATCCGCAATTTGTCCAAATTGCCCACAATGCAGATATCCCAATGGTTTTGGGGGCAATGACTCCGACTGAAATTGTCAACGCATGGCAATACGGTAGTGATGGCGTGAAGGTTTTTCCAATTAAATCAGTGGGTGGTGCCCAATTTGTGAAATGTTTGCAGGGTCCCCTCAGACAAATTCCTCTGATTCCGACAGGTGGGGTCACCCTAACCAACTATCGGCAATTCATTGAAGCAGGGGCGATCGCCGTAGGACTCTCTAGCGATTTATTTCCAATAGAGCTCCAAGATACTCACAATTGGTCTGAATTAATTACTCGAATTCAAAAATCTTATCTAGCTTAAATTACAAAAATTACACAAAAAAACGACCCCCATACTTGGCGATCGCTCCAAAATATTAGAAATTTCTAAACTTCGACTTATTCTTCGTCGTCACCACCAACTTGTTTCAGATGAATATGCTTACGGCCCAAAGAAATTTCAAACTCGTCACCAGGCTTCAGATTCATTTTTTTTGTATAAGCGGAGCCGATCAAAAGATTGCCATTGGACTGGACACTGATGCGATAAGTTGCTGCACGACCACCGCGACCTTGGGCGCTAGTATTACTATCTAGCTCTACACCTTCAGCTTCAATTAAAGCATTGTAGAACTTCATCATATTGACACGCTCTACACCATTTTTTGTGACGGTATAATAGCCGCATTCTCGTGCTTTCTCTTCCTTACTATGGGTTTCCAACTCTTTCACTTTTGCAAGTAGAGTATCACCAGTTAAAGGTTCGATTTTAGTTTTAGTAGCCATTTATCTAAGACATCACGAATAACGATAAACTTGGATGGACTGGGGTTAGTATTAAGGTTCAGAAGAAGTACTAACAGACCCAATATCTCCAAATATTTTCTTGCTCACTTATATAGTACATTATTCTTTCTTAAAGTAAATATTAAATGCTTTTTTTTCTGGAGAAAATTAGTTTGCATGAAATTGAAGCCTTTAAATTTTGATTTTTATATGCTATGAAGCTCACCACAAGAGGTCATTACAGCGTTAAAGCTTTATTAGATATTAGTTTGCAACCAAACTATGGACCGACTTCTGTAAAGGCGATCGCCAAACGCCAGAATCTACCTGCACCATACCTTGAGAAGCTTTTGATCGAACTTCGACGTGCCGAGATTGTCCGGTCTGTACGAGGAGCCCAAGGTGGCTATCAACTATTAGCAAAACCTGAGAATATTTCCTTAGGGCAAATCTTTGCAGCAATCGGTGAAAATATCGAACCTTTAACAAAATATCAGCCTGATCCTGCCCAAGCAGAAGACTGGGTAACCTTTAATTTATGGCAGCGACTCCACGAAAAATTACAAGAAGCACTCTTTAGTATTAGCCTTGCAGATTTATATTACGATGCTCGTAGTTGGAAAGCAGCTCAAGGAGAAGCGACCAGTTTTATCATTTGAGGAAATTATTGATGAGCGGAGATAACCAAGAGTTTATTTTTTACGGTGGTTGTCACTGTGGTGCAGTGCGGTTTCGAGTAAAGGTTAAAGTACTTAATGGAGTTGATTGTAATTGCTCCATTTGTTCCAAAAAAGGATTTCTTCATCTCATCGTTCCCCGAACAGATTTTGAATTGCTACAAGGGTCAGATTTTTTGACAGTTTACCAGTTTAATACTCGACAGGCTCGCCATATTTTTTGTCGTCATTGTGGTGTGCATTCGTTTTATTATCCTCGCTCCCATCCTGATGGTGTCGATGTGAATTTAAGGTGCTTAGATGGTGATGTGTTGGATCAATTTGTCATTGAACCTTTTGATGGACAAAATTGGGAAGACAATATTACCCAAATCACTTAAAATTTTCGTTCTTATTGTTGTCCTAATAGTCATTTATTGTGCTTCCTAGAAGATATCAACGGATTCGTGAAACGCTCGATCGCCGTCAACCAGACTTAACGGTGCTGACGGAGGATGTTCATAAACCCCATAATTTGTCAGCGATTATTCGGACTTGTGATGCGGTGGGGGTGTTTGAAGTGCATGCGATGAATAAAGTGGTCGATGGTGAAGATTTACCGACCTTTACGCAGGTGGCACAAGGTAGTGAAAAATGGGTGGAGCTGCATCGACATACGACGATTGAAGGGGCGATCGCCCAGCTACAAGCGCGAGATTTCAAAATTTATGCGGCTCATTTAAGTGATCGAGCAGTGGATTATCGAGAGATAGACTACACACAACCAACGGCAGTGCTGATGGGAGCTGAACGGTGGGGGGTGAGTGAAAGTACAGCAGATGCTGTGGATGGCCATATCATTATTCCCATGTTGGGGATGGTGCAATCTCTCAATGTGTCGGTGGCGGCAGCGGTGGTTTTGTTTGAGGCACAACGGCAGCGGTTAGAAGCGGGATTTTATCAGCAGCCTCGCCTCGACGAAAAGATTTATCAGCGTAAGGTTTTTGAATGGGGTTACCCTGATTTGGTGGATCATTATCAGGAACGGAATTTACCTTATCCTCAGCTAGATGAGCAGGGGCAGATTATTAGTGAGTCTTAAATGTCTTTTTTGGGACTGAGTTCGGCACAAGCGTTACAGCATCTCAAAATAAAATGATGGATTTTAATGCGATTGTGGTCGCGATTTTGTTGGGTGGTTTTCTCGGTGGGAAGCTGGTGCAACGATTGGGATTGCCAAGTTTGTTGGGAATGATCTTAGTCGGACTAGCGTTAGGCAGTTCGGGCGTAAATTGGCTCACACCAGAAATTGTCGATAATCTATCTGGGTTGCGGGCGATCGCCGTGATGGTGATTTTAATGAAGGCTGGCTTAGGACTAGATCAAGAGAAACTGAGGCAGCAAGGCACTGTTGCCATTCGATTGGGACTATTGCCTGGTTTATGCGAAATGCTTGTGGTTGCTGTGGTGGCCGTTTTTTTATTGCAATTTGACTGGTTAACAGGATTACTTCTTGGGGCAATTGTTGGCGCAGAATCTCCCGCAGTAATTGTGCCTGCGATGCTCAAACTGAAAAGTCAGGGATGGGGCGTAAAAAAAGGCATTCCCGATGCAATTTTGACGGGAAGTGCTCTTTCTGATGCTGTATTGTTGTTGATTTTTAGTCTATTGCTGTCGGTTTTAGCCCAAGAATCTGGGGCAAATTTATCTTGGATAGCGATCGCCCAGATTCCAGTGCAGGCAGTGGTGCAAATTATTGTAGGGGCTCTAATTGGTTGGGGCGTTGCCAAGGCAATAATTTATCTGCTTACGTTCAAAAACTTAAGTACAACCCCCCTCGAAGCAACATTAATCGTTTCAGTTATTGCTTTAGGTTTGATTTTTATCGCCGAGCGATCGCCCTTCTTTTCTGGTTACTTGGCGGTAATGTCCCTCGGATTTTTTATTGCCCAACTTGATCCGCCTCTAGCCCGTTATCTGCGTCGAAGTTTTGCGTACATTTGGGTGATCGCCGCAATTTTTCTATTCGTGTTGTTGGGAGCCAGTATTCAGCTCACCGTTTTGCAAGACTTTTGGCTTAAAGGTCTGGCTTTGCTCGGGATTAGTTTGGTGATTGGCCGGGGGATCGGATGGTGGCTTTCGACACTCGGTAGCGATTGGACAGTTCGCGAAAAACTATTTTTACTACCAAGCAACTCTGCTAAAGCAACAGTTCAAGCTGCCATTGGTGCTATTCCTCTGAGTCTAGGCCTCGAACATGGGGACGTAATTCTGGCGATCGCTGCCCTGTCGATTTTGGTGACTGCTCCCTTGGGCGCTTGGGCAATTCCTCTCACTGCCCCAAAACTGTTACAAAAAAACACTATCGATCCTACGAAAACTTTTCATACAAACCAAACCACTTTTCTTGCGGCCATCGATACCTCAGATTCGGCGATCGCCATTTTGAAAAAGACCGCTGATCTTGCCCGACGTAGCGATGCAGACGTGATTATCCTGCACATTACCGAGCAGCCTGAAAGCGATACCCTCCTTTACCTTCAGCAACAAATCCAACAACATTTGGCCGATATTTCTCACCAATGGCTCACCTATAACGGCAACATTCCAGAGGCGATTGTCGAAATTGCTCGCACCAAGCAAGTAACTGCTATTGTGATAGGTAAACAGGGCCTAGGTCAGCGACTGTTGATGGGGTCAGTATCGCAAGCCGTACTCGAAACCAGTCCTATTCCCGTGACTGTAGTTGCTGCACCATAAATACAAGCCCTCAACTTTTGACCTAAACCCAACAATTATTTAGGAAAAAAGCAGCTCCCCATCAACCCTTCACACATTGAGGGCCATTCATGAGTAGTTCTACAGATAAAACATTTAACCCACAAACTCTTCTCAAAAGCCAAACGATTATCTATGTCGGTATTGGCTGGTGTGTCTTCGCACTAATTTTCTTCTTGCTTTTTAGCACGAAACCAACCGATGCGGATTATCCCCTCTGGTATTCCCTCGGGACTTACATCTTTGAAACAGTACCATTCCTCGTTGCAGCTTTACTTTGCTACCGTAATTGGAATAGTCCCCAGATTGCTAGCGGACGAAATGTCTGGCTTGGTATTGGATCTGGAATGTTCTGTTTTTTCCTTGCCAATATTTTGTTTGGATGGTGGGAGCTTTATTTTGGATTAGACCCAGAAGTTTCCCCCGCTGACTTTTTCTATCTAGCCTTCTATGTGACTGTTGGTTGGGGTATGTTCCTAGCCGTCTTGCCACGTCGCCTCAATCTTGTTTTATGGCAATGGGTTGTGGTGGGCTGTATTGCCGTATTGGGTATCGCCTTAGCTATCCTGATTACCTTTGGGGCACCAGCTGAAATCATTGAAGAAGTTGCAGCTGGCGCTGAAGCTGCTGCACCAGTGCTACCTGGATGGGTGGTCGCCACAGAGAATTTCTTAGTTAACTTCGCTGCGCCAGTGAACCTGTTTTACATCATTGGTGATGTGATTTTATTGATTATTGCCGCGACGCTTTTGCTTGCGTTTTGGGGAGGCCGTTTCTCCCAGTCATGGCGAATGATTGCAGCTGCGACTCTCGCGCTATACATTGCTGACATGGGTTTTAAATATCAGTATGCTTATCTACCGGATTATGAAAGTGGGAGTATTCTCGATATTTTCTTCATTTTTAGTGGTGTACTGTTTGCGATTGGCACGGTGATGGAATATGACATTTCAAGTAGTCGTCCAGCCCGTGGTGGTAGTAGCCGCCGCCGTAGAACTCGCGGTAGTTCAGCTTCATAGATGACAATTAAAAAAAGAAGGCGATCGCCTTCTTTTTTATTTCCTGCACAGCAAAATCAGCCATAAAAAAGGAGTGAGACTTTACTGATCTCACTCCTTTTGATTTATATCAAAGATTAAAGCTGATTAGGCTGACCGCGATGTTTAGTGCGTTTGTAAATCACTTCAGATAATTCCAAAAAGGCAGATATCTAGAAAGGATGATTTCCTCACGATTTATGGTCACGGAAAGAAGCCTTCTCTACTTTTCTTCGCGAGGACGAGCCTTATTGACTCTCATTTCACGACCCATCCAGCTTGCGCCATCGAGGGCTTCAATTGCTTTTTCTTCTTCACCTTCATTAGCCATTTCAACAAAACCAAAGCCACGCTTACGGTTTGTTTCACGGTCCATAGGAAGGTAAACACGCTTAACGGTGCCATAGTCAGCGAAGACTTCTTTGAGGTCATCTTCTTCGACGGCGTAGTCGAGGTTTCCAACGTAGATTGACATGATGTTTTGCTTCTCCTTTTAGAGATGACGAGGGTTGTCCATCTGGGAAGGAGAGTTCGTAGTCGTATCGGGGCGAGATGTTTCTGTCAATACTGTCGTAACCTGACACAATACCAAACGAGATAACCGTAACCGAGTACTTTCGAATTCTTTTAATTCCCAATATGTCTAGGCTAGCACAGTGAAATTTGTTAACACAAGCTGCTCGACAAGTTCTTCTGTAGAATGGGTTAAGTTTTATAAAGGGACTACCTTGGATTGAGATAAGTAGTTGAGTATTTCTGCTTAAGGAGCGATTGGCGATCGCCAGAAGTTCGTAGATATTGCACCTTTAGCTGTGGGGCTGAGCGACGTAACCAGATGACAACATCCACTAAACACAATGAGTTACGCCAGTTAGTGAGAAGTCAACTCCTTCTCCTACTGGAATCAAAGAATTTGCAGGGAGCCAAATCCTTGTTAGTACCTGTGCAGCCCGTGGATATTGCTGAGGCGATCGAAGATCTTCCTGAATCGATGCAGGTGATTGCGTTTCGGTTGCTCTCTAAGGCGGAAGCAATTGAGGTTTATGAGTATTTAGATTCATCGGTACAGCAAGCCTTAGTACAGAAATTTAAGCGGCAAGAAGTGCAGGATGTGGTGGATCAAATGTCCCCGGATGATCGGGTGAGATTATTTGATGAATTGCCTGCAAAAGTTGTCCGACAGTTGCTTGAACAACTGAGTCCTGAGGAACGGCAAGCAACGAATTTGCTCCTCGGTTATGAGGACGATACTGCTGGGCGGGTCATGACCCCGGAGTATATTTCTCTTAAGCAAACCCTGACAGTTGGGGAAACTTTAGAACGGATTCGCCTCCAAGCCAGTAAGTCAGAGATTATTTATTATTTGTACGTTACTGATGCGTCTCGGCAATTGATGGGCATTGTGTCCTTGCGGGATTTGGTCGTTTCTGGGCCGACTGTGCAGCTAGAGTCGATCATGACCCGTGATGTGGTTTCGATTCATACGGATACTGACCAAGAAGAGGTTGCATTGACAATTCAGCGATACGACCTGCTGGCGTTGCCTGTGGTGGATCGTGAGAATCGTTTGGTTGGTGTGGTTACGGTGGACGATGTGATTGACATTATCCAAGAAGAGGCAACGGAAGATATTTATGCATTGGGTGGTTTGCAGACGGATGGCGATAATTATTTTCAGATGAATCTGCTAACCGTGGCGCGACAACGAGTTGTGTGGCTTTTTGTTCTACTGATTACCAATACATTTACAGGTTGGATTATTCGCTCGCAGGAATCGTTATTGCAGCAGGTGGTGACGTTGGCGGCGTTCATTCCATTGCTGACGGGAACTGGCGGTAATGTTGGGGCACAGTCATCAACGGTTGTGATTCGTGGTTTGAATACTGATGACCTGAATGATCTTGGGGCTGGAAAAGTGGTTTTGCGGGAGGCGATCGCCGGCGCATTACTCGGTTCGATCCTCGGCCTTGTCGTAATTGTCTGGGCGTATTTCTTACAAGGTAGTTTAGGGGTCGCGATTTCAGTAGGAATTAGTCTCGTGGCGATCGCCGTGTTGGCTTCTGTGGCAGGTTCCTCATTACCCTTTTTATTCCGGTATATGGGATTAGATCCAGCCTTGATGTCTGCCCCATTTATTACGACTGCTGTTGATGTGATTGGTGTATTGATTTACTTTAATATCGCGCGCCTAATGTTGGGGTTATCATAGGGGCTGAACTGGGAATAATCCGTAGGAAACCCAGATAAATCGCGATGATGGGACAGTTTAATGGTCAAAAAACGGCAATGGTTGGAGTTGGCAGAATTAGGATTGCTACTCGCGACGTTAATCACCGTAATTTGGTCATTTTTTGACGGGCTTTGGCAAATCCCCTTAATCTTTCTGACGCTGACCCTAGGCATAAATATTTTTAATCGACTGAATCTTCAACAACGACAACGAAAACAATTTTTCGGGGCAATACGCCGTTTAGAAAATAAGTTTCAAGGTCAACTGGATCAGCTTGGTCAGCAAGTCCGCCAGAGCAGCAATATTAAAACCAGTATTGCTAGTCTCAAGACGAAAGATGAGATGCAGGATTATTTAGGGAGTCTCGAAAAATCCCTGACTAATGTGGTGCAATATCTCAACGAAGAAGCTCTGGATGAGCGACTAAAGAATTTAGAGCAAGTACTTTTGATATTGCAACAGGAAGGTAATATTGCTCTCGAAAATTTACCTGTACCTGCTCCCACATCCCCAGCTATTGCACAGGAACCTCCCAAATCTCCTGTGAATGATCCTTGGGAAAGTAAGGCCATTACGCCGCTACAACCCCAATCAGAATCACCTTTGCCAACTCCATCTCCACCACAATCGGTTGAAGAACCTCAGCAAGCTTGGCAATGTATTCAGGTTTTAGAGGCGCATCAAGATTGTGTGAGTGCGTTGAGTTTTAGTGATGATCAGCGGCTGTTGGCGAGTGGCAGTTGGGATCAACAATTAAAAGTTTGGCAGGTGAGGGATGGCAAACAACTGGCACAGGTACAAGCTCATAGTCAGGGTTTGCTTGATCTCTGTTTCCTTGATGGGTTTATGGATCGGTTGTTAGATGGATTGCTTGATGGTGATGTCCGACCCTATGCGATCGCCAGTAGTAGTTTTGAGCCGGATGTGAAAATTTGGCATATCGATCCAGAATCTTCTGAGATGCCAGAGTTTGAATTAAGTCAATCTCTCACTAAACATGATGGCTCTGTCTATGCGATCGCCCATACACCGGATGGCGATGTGTTGACTGCGAGTCATGACCAAACGATTCGGCGGTGGCGTCCTAAAGATGGTGATTTATTGGCAACAGGTCAAGACCTCGGTGATCAAATTGAGGCGATCGCCTGTGCCCCAACCAGTAATATTTTCGTGACAGGTGGCAAAGAAGGACTTTTAAAGTTTTGGCGGAGTGAAGATCATCAATCTATCGGCAGTCTCGGCAGTGACCAACCTGAAGCCATTGCGGCGATCGCCATTCGTCCCGATGGTCAATTACTCGTCTCGGCTGGGGAAAGTGGCTATGTTTACCTCTGGCAATTGGACTGCAACGGTTTAACCGCTTTGCCGGAAACAGTTCCTTGTTTTAGTTTAGCCGCTCACCAAAAAGCAATTACCTCTTTACGCTTTAGTCCCCAAGGCGATTTTCTGGTGACAGGTTGCGTTGATGGAACCATCAAAATTTGGCAACTGGGGATTAATGAACCTCTCGCGACTTTAAATCTCAATGATGCAGCATCTAAGTCAACCCATTCCCGTTTGCTTTCTTTGGCTTTGAGTGCAGATGGATCTTTATTGGCGGCGGGAAGTTCTGATGGCCGTATTAAAGTTTGGTTGCGGCGGTAAAGCGTTGATCCAAAGGAAGCGGACAAGCTAGGCTAGAACAATTGTTTTTGCTATTGCCCTTAACTGTGAAACGTCTTTTTCTCGTTATTTTGACGGTGTTAACCCTGATTCCGTTGCTGTCGTCTCTGTGGGCGAGTTTTCAGGAACCACAAATTCAAGGTCGTCTTGAGCTGTATCAAACGAATCTTGTTTTAGAAGCAACGGAATATGATCGTGATTCTGCGGCAACGACATCTCCTGAAGGGATCGCTACTTTGGTGGAGCAGTTAACTGGTGAAGATCCCTATGGCAATGCTATTAAACAATATGAGTCAGTTTTAGAAAGTAGCAATACGCAACTCGATGTTTTAAATGAGCGAGCAGCAACGGCAAAGGCTCCTGCCACAGCTAAGGCGATCGCCGAAACAACCACTCTCATCGATGAGCTGCATGTCAAGCTGGGTATTCTTTATGCGGTGAATGATCAAATCTCCAAAGCGAAAGAACAATGGCAACAAATTGCGGCAGATGATCAAACCTATGCGTCTTTAATTGCTGTTTTGGAACCGTTGTGGTTAGAGGGGAAGGCTTCAGAAAGTGCTGTAACAATTTTGGGCGATCGCCTAGAGACGTGGTTTCAACAGCAAAACTTACAACAATTCTTTCAAGTGATCGGTGCAGAACAAGACCTCGCTCTGCTGCAAGAAAGTATTCAGTATGAGGCACAGCAAGCCTTTTTAAAGCTCACAGTGGTGACGATTCTTCCGTTCAGTGTGGGGATTTTCGGCTTTGGGTTGTTGATCTTTTTAGTAATTCAATTTGTCCGCAAACGCCAGGATTCTTTGCTTTTTGCCGACAACACTGCCGCCTGGGAAACACCTTGGGATGGCGAGATTATCTGGCAAGTGTTTATTGTGGGCTTTTTCTTTGTGGGGCAACTCTTGCTTCCCCTCGTTCTCCCAAATTTATTGCAAAGTCTCAATCTTAATGCTGCCAGTTGGACAGTGCGAGGAAAAGCAGCTTATACGTTGGCGACCTATTTTATGATGGCGATCGCCGGAATATTAGTATTGGTGGCATCGATCTGGAAATTTCGACCCTTACCAAAAAATTGGTTCCAGATTAAATGGCTTGATAACTGGACAGTGTGGGGCTTTGGTGGCTATATGGTTGCCTTACCGTTAGTGTTAATTGTTTCGCTGATCAACCAGCAGATTTGGCAGGGGCAGGGCGGCAGCAACCCGATTTTATTTCTCGCCCTCAAAGCTCAGGATCAAGTGGCCTTAACGATCTTTTTTATGACTGCCTCAGTACTGGCTCCTCTGTACGAAGAAATCATGTTTCGGGGATTTTTATTGCCTTCATTAACTCGCTATTTACCCGTATGGGGCAGCATTGTGCTCAGTGCTTTTTTGTTTGCGATCGCCCACCTAAGTTTGTCAGAAGTACTACCGTTGATGACCTTAGGAATTATTCTTGGTTTTGTTTATACGAAGTCAAAAAATATACTCGCGCCGATGTTGCTCCATAGCCTTTGGAATAGTGGCACATTATTGAGTTTGTTTATTCTGGGTAGTTAGTCGCTAAGCCTGATTGCGCGGTGAGGTCACTGTGTAAAGGGTCATTGGCTCGTTGCGTCCACGAATCGGCATTTTGCCCAGAGCATCGGTATTGTAATGACTTTGAATCAAGTCAAAGGTCGCTGCGCTAAGAACAATATTGTAGGGACGGGAACGTTTCTCCGAAATTTTTTTGTTTAGTGATTCCAGTCGAGACGAAGTATTCACGGTATCTCCAACAACAGAATAGCTAAGTCGTTCTTGACCACCGACGGTTCCTGCTACTACTTTGCCAGTGTGAATGCCGACACCAATTTCGATTTGCGGTAAACCTTTTGCAGCAAGGGATTTGTTTAAAGGCTTTAATTTTTTATGCATCTCTAGGCTGGAGGCGATCGCCTGTATAGCGTCCTTTTGAATTTCTGCTTCGGTCTCGCGAGCAAAAGGTACGCCAAACACTGCCATAATTCCATCGCCAATATATTTATCGACGATGCCACCATGACTGACGATGCATTGGGTCATTTCATGGAGATAGTCATTGAGCCATGGTAAAAGTTCGTTCGGTGGGAAATGCTCAGAAATTTTAGTGAAACCACGAATATCACTAAATAAAACCGTGGCAGTAAGTTCTTGAGGTTCGAGCTGTCCTTTTGTGAAAATTTCTTCTTTACGTTGCCAAATCACTTCCGCCATCTCCGGCGATACGTGACGGGCAAACAAATTCATCAATTCTTGTTTTTCGTACTGCTCATAAAATTGCAGCGCCATGCCACTCAATAAAATTGTACCAATGGGGGCGATCGCCGGGAGTAGCCATTGACCATAGCCCAAACTCAATAGGCAAATTCCCCACCAACCTCCAAACGTTAGGGCGAGCACAAATAATCTGCCTCGCAAATTCAAAGGAGTCAGCACAAACATCGCTGTCGGAGCCAATAACAGTAATCCACTTAGCGTTAACCATTGAGGTGATCGCCGCAAAAAAGAATCCGTTAAAAAGTTATCCAGCATCACCGCATGGAGATACACAGCCGAAGATGGCGGCGTTAGTTCAAATGGCGTTTGCAGTGGGTCAAAACCCGTTGCCGTAATACCAATCAAGACAAGCTTATTCGCGAAAATCTCTGGATCGAGATTGCCGCTTGCCACATCACTAAATGAGTAGGTCGGAAAATCTGCGCTGGGGCGTTTCCAATTGAGCGTATGCAGTTTTTCTTTGCCTGCCGCAATGGGATTGGGTAAGTCGAAAAAAATACCTTCGAGTTCTTCTTCTGGTGCAGAAATTGTTAAATCAAGGGTGTCGCGATAAATCTCCAGCATTGCCACGCTAAGGGATGGAAAATCTCCAATGTATGAAATACCCTCGCGAATAATACTGTCAGGATCAGGCCGCGCCACAATATGCCCGAGTTTTGTGACCTCAGTAAATGCGGGTAATACCTCAATCGGCTCTAAGTTTTTTCGAATAGCTTGGGCGATCGCCACATTACCCCCAAACATCATTTCTTCAGCGAAGGCTGCATCATATTCTGTTGGCTCACTAAAAATCACATCGAAGCCAATAGCTGCAGGGGGCGCAAAAGAAAGATTGGTGAGCAGATCAGTGTAATAGCTCCGCTCCCATGGAAATCGCCCATAGGTTTCGATGCTTGGTTCATCAATGGCAATCACCACAACGCGATCATCCCACTGTTGCTCCGGAAAAATCGGCAGATCCTGCGATCGCACCAAAGTATTGTAAGCAGACCTTTCTAACGTTTCCCAAGCTCCAAACTGCCACAGTGCAGCGCAGCTAACCCCAATAATTCCACCTAGCCAAGCCCAAGGTTTAACCTGCAAATTCATCTTCCTCACCGCGCAATTGGATGGGGAAAGATTCCTCCCGTACAAAGAGGTAAGTTGTTTTTGTGGAGCCAAGAGGGGTGAGCATCCGAACTGTGGTTAACCCTTGGGGCAAGCGAGCATAATTCATTTCAAATGAACCATCTTCTTGCACTTGCACTTGCTCATCATCGATCCAAATGAAATTAAAGGGATCCACTTTGCCCTTCATCTCCCAAACCCCATCAGCATTTAAGCGAGCACGGGACACTTCTAAATCAAGGTTTTCGATAAATTGAACTGGCTCTGTTGGCGCTTCCCCTTCCACCACAATCGTTGCATAGCCTGCATTCACCTCAACAGTTTCGCCTTTGTTTGGATCACTCACTGCGACGCTTCCTTCATTGGTTAAGACATTGGTTTGTCCGTTGTCTGCCACCGCAACACCAAACTCTGTTCCTCGCACTCCTGCAATGCCCGCTGGCGTTTTAACTTGGAGACGAGATTGGGGGTTGGTAAAGGGCCGGACATTAACGCGTACTTGACCCTTTGTCACTTGAATCACTGTGACCTTACCACCGTTACTGGTAGTGTTGAATTCTTTAATCAGAAAGCTTGTTTTCGCTGAAACACTCACGGTACCGATCCCTGCATCTAGGGCTAAAACAGCGCTGGAACGAGATCCTGTAGATAAGCCTTGTCCCACATTGGTGAGGCGATCGCCGGATTTAGCGCGGGTAAAAGAGTTACGGAATGTCACATTCCCAATTACCCGTCGCACTTCCATACTGCGGGAACTGGTTTGGGCGATCACTGGAGTTTGTAGAGACAGCGCTGAGATAGTGGGCAGAGCCGCTAAACACAGAACGCTCAGCAGTAAAGTAGGTAGATTTTGATGGGGTTTCATGATCATGCGTAACTGTGGGGACTAATCAACCCATTCACTGTTTATATAGTAAAACCGATAGATTACGTGAAAATACGCAAAAAGTCTTAGATTTTCCGTGAAAACTTTAAAGAAATGAAAAAATCCCCACAGATTTCTTCTGTTGGGGACTTCTTCTGAAAATTAAGTGGTGTTTCGGCGATCGCCTTACGAATTAGAAACGAGCTCTGTTGAAACTTGAGTTTGAGCTTGGCGAAGTTTTTCTTGGTCGTTACGGCGCTTCTTGGCATAGAGTTGAATCGCGGCTGCCATAAAGACAATCAATGCCAGAATTAGACCGCCAGTCCAGTTGAGAGGCAAGCTATTTTTAAAGACGGCCAACATTACAATCGTGACGAGTAGTAATGTTGGAGCTTCATTGAGGACGCGGAATTGTTGTCCTGTCCAATCGCACTCGCCTGCTGCCAATTTTTTCATGATGCGACCACAATAGAAGTGATAGACCAATAGCAATGCAACGAGAGCTAGTTTTGCATGGAGCCACCAAGATTTGAGAATGGCCGGTTCGGTTGAAATGATGGCGATCGCCATGACAACAGTCACATACATCCCTGGCTGGGTAATGATGTGATAGAGGCGTTTTTCCATCAGTTCATATTGCTTTTTTAGGATGCCTTTTGCGGGTTCTGGTTCCTTCTCCGCTTCTGCATGGTATACAAACAAACGTACTAAATAAAAAAGCCCGGCGAACCAGACTACAACACCGATGATGTGAAAGGCTTTAAACCAAAAGTAGGCTTGGGGGGCGATATCTGACCAAAACTGTGCCATGGCAAGTCTTTTAAATAAACATTTTTTATAGTTCTAGTCAGTTTAAAAGGGCATGGGGGCGATCGCCAAAATTTATCGCAACTTGCAACTAAATGTTAAATTTCGTGTTGCTGCCCGACCAAATATTAGAGTTGATTTCACCAAAGACAACGCCTGCATCATCCACTGCGGATGAGGTTTTACCATCTAAGGCAACAGCCCAGTTTTGCCAATTATCTTCGCCAATACTGCCAGCTTGAAACAAAATTTGCTCTGGATGATGTTCGCACCAGCCCAATAAAATCGCATGAGTATACTCCACATTGGCACTTGGAGAGAGGGTGAGAGTTTCTTCTGTTTCACTGTCCCAAATAACACCAAAATCACTAATGTCGCAGCTCCCTAAAAAGCCCTCAAATTGCCGGCTTAGGAGCTTTTTTCCATCAGTGGACCAAGACACAGGCATAATGAGCGAAATGATGCCCGGTGCGTCGACAATATCGCCATTTTGAAATGGGTGAGGTGCAAGGGGCGATCGCGCAATCACCGTATTAAGCACACCTGTCTCTAGATTTTCTACAAATAATGTGCTAGTAATGCGGCTGTCATGCATTGCTGGTTTGAGATCAAGACGCACTCGACAATAGGCTGTAAAGCGATGTTGGGGATCGTAAAGAGATGGACTGCGGTAGAGTTCTTTGCCAGGATGTTTACCTGCGGTGACGGCGGCTTGGGTATCAAGAATCCATTGCCATGGCAGTGGAAAAGGGCTATTTAAAGGGTCACGAACCAAATCGGGAGAGGATGCAGAAATCGACATAGGGCTAGGTTAAAGAAATTGTAGTCGAGGCGGATTGGGGTCGGAGATGCAAACTCCCGAAGAGAATTGTGGGGGAATTTCCCACGGGCATTACAATGGCTGTAATTTATGGGTTTATTAATTCTGTTATAAACTCGTTTTTTCCTTTGCCCGTTACGTTTAATACTGTTGTAATACTGTGAGTTCATCTTCGTCTCAACCTCAGGCTCCGTCAACGGTTCGCCGTTCTTCCGTTACAAAATGGATCATCGTCTTTATATTGCGTATTGTGGTGCTGTCTGGTTTTGCCGCTGGGGCGATCGCTTTAGGCTTAGTGGCTGGACATTTATCACCGATGCGAGATCCTCAGAAACCTTTATTCCTCAGGCTTGCTGATGGCTCTGGTGGTTTTGTCGATACGGCGCAACCAGAACTTAACCAGACAGTTGCAAGTCTTTCCGATGAAGAACGGGTAGAAATTGAAACAGAAATTGAAGGGATTCAGGCGCAGCTACAAGTTTTGGCAACCCGCACCCAAAAGCTTGAAGCAGAACTGGAACTGGGCAATCAAGAGGGTAATCTTGCTACTCGCCTCTCTAATCTCACTGAGCTGATGGAGACGAGTCCCGAAGAATTTGATGCCAGTGATACGGCTGCAAATTCGACACCGAGCAATGATCTCAAAATCACATTGCCCAGCAATATTTTGTTTAACGATAGTGGTCAGCTTTCCGCTGAGGCTGAGGAAATCCTTGGGGCGATCGCCATTGATTTGCAACAAACTAGATTAAATACGATTAAAATTTCTGGCCATAGCTTCCCTGAAAATGAGGCACAGGCGGAAGCATTATCTTTTCAACAAGCCCAATCAGTCAAGGTTTTTCTTGATGCCCAAATTGATGGAAATTATCGTTGGTTAGTGGTGGGTTATGGTGACAGTGAACCACTTGCCGCTGATGATAAAAATGCTAATCAACGCATTGAGATTACAACCCAAGCTGATTAATCGTGTTCGACTATTTTGGGCGATCGCCTATTACTTTGATCTAAGAAAAGAGCCTCTGAATTATTTCAGAGGCTCTCGATGTTTTTGTGTGAGAAATTTTATGCTGTTTGAAGCAAACCGCTATGGCGTAATAAAGGTTCAGTCTGGGGTTCACGACCACGGAATTGTTTGAAGACTTCCATCGGATGCAAGCTACCGCCTAAACCAAGAACTGTATCGCGGAATTTTTTACCGACGGTGGCGATCGCCTGTTCATCTTCTAGGCCAACTTCCTCAAACGCAGAGAACGCATCAGCACTGAGAACTTCCGCCCACTTATAGCTGTAATAACCAGCCGCATAACCCCCAGCAAAAATATGACCAAACGCGCAGAGGAATGAATCTTCTGGCAAAGGCTTCATCACAGTTGTTGTTTCGGCAAGGCGGTTACGTACATCTTCAGGCGTTTCATTGCTGGCAGGATTGTATTTCGCGTGAAGTTCAATATCCAGCAAACTAAAGTGCAATTGACGTAACATGCCAGAACCACTCATATAAGTGCGCGCTGCAAGAAGTTTTTGGTAATAATGCTCCGGTAAAGTCTCGCCGGTTTCGTAGTGCTTCGCCATCCCGAACAAAGTTTCGCGGTGGTAGCACCAATTTTCCATAAATTGGCTGGGTAACTCAACAGCATCCCACTCGACGTTATTAATGCCTGCCGCACCAGGAAAATCCACATGGGTCAACATATGTTGCAAACCGTGACCAAACTCATGGAAAAGCGTTTCTACTTCACCAAAAGTCATCAAACTGGGCTTGTCATCCACTGGAGGGGTCTGATTACAAATGAGGTATGCCACAGGTAAACGAGTAGTGGTTTTACCTTCAACTGTCATCTTGGCGCGACCCACACAATCATTCATCCATGCGCCACCACGCTTTTCAGCAGGGCGACTGTATGGATCGAGGTAAAAGTTGGCAATATGAGTGCCAGATTCATCCGCAATTTTGAAATAACGCACATCTTCATGCCAGATAGGAGCCTCACCATCAGCTGCTGTAATGGTCACAGAGAAGAGGCGTTGTGCTAAACCAAATAGACCTTCGAGGACACGAGGTAGAGAGAAGTAAGGACGTAATTCTTCTGCTTTAAAGCCAAACTTTGCTTCCCGCTGTTTTTCAGACCAATAGGACACATCCCAATGCTTTAATTCAGACTGACCAGAGAATTCAGTCAGTTCTGCTAATTCTGCTTTTGCCGCATCAAAACTTACTTCCCGTAGCTCATCCATCAATTTCTCGACAGCTGCAACACTAGGAGCCATTTTCCGCGCGAGGCTCAATTCGGCGAAGTTATCAAACCCAAGAATTTGAGCTTTTTCTTTGCGCAACTCAAGAATTCGATCAATTTGAGGATGATTATCAAATTCGCCAGCAGAAGCTTTTGAAATTGCTGCTTTGTAAACCTTTTCGCGCAGCTCACGATTTTCGGCATATTTCAAGAAAGGCAAATAGCTTGGGTAGTCGAGGGTAATGACCCAAGGGCCTTCTTCTGGAGTTGCCTTTTCTTCGCCTTCACCGCGGGCAGTTTGAGCAGCAAGACTAAGGGCACTGTCCGGTAAGCCTGCCACATCAGCTTTATCCGTGAGCTTCAGTTTGAATGCTTTTGTTGCGTCAAGGGTGTTGTTCGAAAACTTGGTGGATAGTTCCGCAAGTTCGAGTTGAATCGCATTAAATTTCTCTTTCATTTCCCCTTCTAAACCGACTCCAGCGAGTTCTGATTCCCGGAGAGATGATTCGATAATACGTTGTTGAGCCGGATCAAGGCTAGACCAGTTTTCACCCTCTCGGATTGCTTTGTAACCTTCGTAGATCGGTTTGCTTTGACTCCAGCGGCTAATAAATTGCACGACGCTAGGCTGCATTTTTTCATAGGCTTCCCGGAGCTCAGAGCTATTTTTGACGCTCATCAGATGGCCAACGATACCCCATGTCCACATGAGTTTTTCTTCCATGCGGGTCAACGGTTCGATGAAGTCTGTCCAAGTGGGCTTCACATTTGCTTCGAGTTCATTTACTGCTGCTTCAAGTTCATTGAGGAGCTGAGTCACTGCCGGTTCGACTTGTTCGGCTTTGACTTGTTTGAAGGAGGGAAGGCCTTGGCCAATTAGGAGGGGATTTTGAGTCATATTTTTCTGCTCGAACTTCCTTAAAATCTGCTGCTTTACATTATGACAGTTTGTTTTGGAGCAAGTCAGGTAGGGATATCTCGGCTCTGGTAGGCGATCGCCTACCAAATAACTACGTATAGGCTTAAAAAACAGGTGCTAAATGACATTTATTCGCGAAAAAATATTACGCCAAAATACTTAATCCAAGCCATTACTTCTAGGTGATCGCATGAAGCTACGATAAAGAGCCTAAGCGAAATTGGCAAATAAAATAAAGCTTGGATAAAGTTTGTTTTTCCTCATAGAATACATAGGTATTTTGAGCTATAAATGAAACTAGTAAAAAAGTGATGATTAGGTGTTGAATTGCACCGTATAACATTGAGATTTTGTCGGGTGCCTTGATGATTTGATCGCTATTTACTATCCCAAAAAATTATTTCGTAAAACATATTGGTGGGCTCAGTGGTTTACCTGCTGATTACTTTAGGATTATGAGCGGTTACAATTTCTATTCCTTCCTGCAACAATCGTTGTATCAGCTTTGGCATCATGGTTCTCGGAAGCGTACTGACTTGTCGGTGAGTGTGACGAATGGCGTACAAGAAGTCTTCGCTGGTGGTGAGGTTGTTTATACAATCACCGTGCGCAACCACAGCAAGAGAACTGTGTATGGCGCCAGCTTAAGTGACAGTTTGCCTAGCGACTTACAAGATGTTGAATATTACAAAGGATCTGTTTCTCTCGAGAACCAGCTTGAAATTGATAGTCTCGAAGATCTTTCGTTTAAGGTGCCTGCCTATGGCTCTATTACTTATCAGGTAAAAGGCACAATAGCACCGGATGCGATCGGAGATTTAGACTACAGCGTTGGCGTAGATGTCCCTCGGAAGTATGTTGATAAAAATCCCTACAATAATTTTGATACCGATAGCGATCACCTCATCTCTTTGGCCGACTTGGCTATTACCGTGACGAACGATGTTGACACCGTTATCTTGGGTGATGAAGTGGTATATGCCGTCACTGTCACCAACAATGGTGTTGCCAATGTGGCGGATGCCAATCTATCTGAATTTTTGTCCGAATCCCTCGCTGATGTTTCTTACTATCTCGATGCTGTTGATCCCGGAAATCTCTTAGAGGTTGGCAGCTTAGATGAGATTTTGGTCAGTCTCGCTGCCGGGGAAGCCGTTACCTACAAAGTAAAAGGAACTGTTGCTGAACTGGGTTCTGGTGAACTGGAATATGGTGTTCAAGTTAATGTGCCAGACAATGTCGTCGATCCTAATCCTCACAATAACTTGGCCTATGACCCAGGCGATGGTGTTGATATAGACGAAAACGGAATTGATGGCGATCGCATTCTCAGTCTGGTAGATTTAGCTGTTAGTAAGGTCTTTGACCTCACGACTGTTGAGGCTCTTGATAACAATGGTGATGGTTTAGCAGATCAATACATTGCGACTCCCAGTGATCAGTACACTGATAGCTTTGTTGAGTACACCCTAATGGTGACTAACAACGGCGAAGCGACAGCCCAGAATGTTTTGTTGACTGAAGACTTGACTCAGGGGATGCCCTTCGGTTTAGAGTTTGATCAGTTTATTGACCTTGACGGTGGCACTGTCCTCGATACAGACGAAAATGCAAACACCATCGAGGTCGGATTTGAGCATCTTGCTGCGGGCGAATCTAGAGAGGTCAAAGTCCGCGCCAAAATTGATGCTGTTAAAGCGTTTGAGTTTAGTGCTGTTTTCGGTAACCAAGACCCCGGTTCTGATGTAATAAATGCTGATATCCCCGAATATAGCAACCTGCTTCTGCAGGGGAAATTTTTCCTCAGCCCTGATTTGGATAAAGAAGCTGGGAGTCAAGTCGTCAATTTCAATCATCTCAATATTCAAAACACCGCTGAAGTCACATCTGACAGCTTTGAAACTAATACCTTCGATAACTCTTCCACGTCTCGTTTGGATTTAACAACCATTGCCCTTGATGGTGAACTCAATAATGGAAGTGATGTCATTATTCGCTCAGTAGAAAGACTGGGAGTCATTGGCTCAACACGCTCCTATTCACTAAATCCAGACCCGATTTTGGTGAATGGTCAGAACCTACTTCAGTTTGGTGTGACGAATCCTTTTGTTGGCTTTGGTTTAAATTCTGGAGGGACAGTTACTTTTGAAATTCGTGATGTGAGTGGCACTGCTGGTGCAGATGGCATCTTTGGTAATACTGATGATTCTGGTGAAGGGACTCTTGTGACGTCGTTTGATGTCACAGATGGAGGTACAGACGATTTAGACGCTGATGCAAGTGAAATTATTGCTGAATGGGCTGTTGATTTAGCATTTCTCGATCCGACTAAAACCTTTAGGCTGACGACTTCGACCGTAGACCCCACTCTTGGGACACAGCAATTTATCAATTATTTTGATATCAATGGCAACGCAATACCAGCCAATACTACTGATACCACGAGTAATAGTCTCTTTATTAACACTTCTGTTGGCGAGTCTGAAGGTGTTGTTGTACAAGCCAATGTGACTAACCCTTTTTCTGGGTTTGGTTTGGCCGCTGGTGGATCCGCAAACTTCACTATCTCTGAGGTGACAGGCACTGCTGGCGCAGATGGCATTTTCGGTAATGCGGATGATGATGTTACTGGTCGTCAGGTCTTACAAACTTTGGCTGTAACAGACGGTAGTAGCTCTGATTTGGATTCGGATTCGGCAGAAGTGAGCGCTGAATTTTTGATTGCAAAATCGCTGGGAGAGTCAACGAGTAGGGTTTTTGCTATTACCACAACAGTAAATGACTCAGCTTTTGGTGCACAGACCTTTACGAATTACTTTGATATCAACGGTCAAGCTATCCCCGCCAACACAACTGATACATCTGATAATAGCTTATTTATTGATGTCGCGTTGAATACCTTGACTGTAACTAATGGTGATAGTGCTTTTCCCACCTACAACAACTCTGATTTTCTCCTATCTGGTGATTTAAATAACGACGGTATTCTTGATCAGTTTGGTGGATCGCTCTCAGAGTTTATTTGGAATAAGATCGATGATCCTCAATACCTTGCTGACCTAGCGGTATGGGAATCTCTTGATTCTGATGTCGAGGGTGAACAAGCCGTTATCGATTTTCTTTTGGATAAATTCCTGAGCGCTGAAGTATTTAGCTTTGAGAATTTCCAAGAAGGCTCCTTCACCCTGGAAAATGAGGTGGGTGATCGCACAACCCTTGAAATTCTTGATGTAGAGCTAACACCGGATGATGGTGAACCAGATAATACACCAGATAGCATGGAGTTGCTGGTTAATGACCATGGCGTCATTTTCGGCGATATTTGCTATTCGAGCTTAGAAGAGGCATTATCCGATTTATCTTTTGCTGAGCCTGTTCGTTTAAATATCACGTTTGATGATTCGAATGGTGATGGCAAAGTCAAGACTTTCCTCCAGAACCTAGAACCTGGTTTAAATACAGAGCAAAACTGGTTCGTTGGTGAAATTAAGATCAATTCGAGTGTCACCGGTGAAGTCTTACTTGATGGTGGTAATGGCCGCAGTCATATCGATCTTTCAAGAATTATCGTTAATGTGGACGGAGAAGGGACTCCTGATTTAATCATTGCTGGTGGCAATTCTAAGGATGCAATAGTGGGTTCCTCATTTGGCGAAATTATTAAAGGCAACAACGGCAAAGATGTTTTGTCTGGCTTTGATGGTGATGACCAAATCATTGGTGGTAAAGGCTTCGATATCATCAATGGTGGTCGTGGTGATGATCTGCTCAGCGGTGGCGGTTATTATACTGGCTACTACGCTAACTTCTTTGAACATCGCGAGCGGAACCAAAAAGATAAGTTTGTGTTTGAAGGCGACTTCGGCAATGATGTCATTACCGATTTTGGTTGGTTTAAAGATCGTTTAGATATAAGCGACTTTAATCTCGATATTTCTAACTTGGATACTAATGGCGATCGCCACATCAATGGTCACGACAACTCTGCCTTTGTGGGTGTGAGTAATGGAGATTTAATGTTTGATCTCACTAGTGTTGGAGGCGGCACAATCTTATTAGAAGATGTCCATAGTATTAAGGCTCACACTGTAATTGTGTAGAAACAATGTGCTTCTGCCGTAACGTTGATTCCCTAGGTTATAAAAAGACTGGGGAGGGTTATCTACCTACAACTCAATTCTGCCTTGATAGAAAGCAGTGATGACCCCTGTTATGGAAGGGAATGTCTTTGGGGCTACGCCTTTTTCCGAGCCCCTATCCCTTGCTGGAGCTCACCGAGGTAGGAAAACTACTCAGAAAATTTGGCTCTTTTTTATGATTTGTTGGGAGTTGGTAAAACGAATTCTGATTGGCAGTAGCGTTTTGTTTGCTGTCTGTGGAGCTAATGGTCGGGCGATTGCTGATATCGCTCCCGATAATAGCCTTGGCTTCGAAAGCTCTGTGGTCACACCCAATGTTTTGATTCGTGGGAGTCTAGCGGACGAAATCAGTGGTGGAGCAATAAGAGGCCAAAACTTATTCCATAGCTTTACCGACTTTAGTATCGATCCCAACCAACGGGTTTATTTCGCAAATCCGAGTGCTATCGACCAAATTTTTACCCGTGTTACTGGGTCTAGCTCTTCAGATATTTCCGGGACCTTGGGTGTTAACGGTGCCGCAGATTTATACTTCATCAATCCCAATGGAATTTATTTTGGTGATACTGCTTACCTTGATATTGCAGGCTCCCTAATTGCTACAACGACCGACAGTATTCCTTTTGTCGATGGTTTTGCCTTTAGTACTGACGCGAATCCCATTCCGACCAATCCGCTGCTGACTGTTAGTCAACCTTTAGGTTTAACTGCTTGGACGACGCCTCAGGCAGAGATTACAAATCGTAGTCAATTAGCGGTCGGGAATGACCTGACCTTTGTTGGGCAATCTTTAGATTTAGAAGGTGTTTTGTGGTCTGGTGGCGATCTAACTCTGATGGCTGCTGATAACCTCCAAATCCGTGATCGCCTCGATGCTCCCTTTATTACCTTGAGTGGCGGAAGCCAGACTCTCGAAGCCGAAATCATTGATATCTTTGCGTTGAGTCATCCTGAGAGCGGTTTGTATTCTTATGGTGATTTGGTCTTGCGATCGCCCAACCCGATTATTATCGATTCCTATTTCAATAGCCTCGGTAATTTCAGTCTCGAAAATACCAATGGTGGCGCCGGTGATGCCCTTAGCCCAAACGATCCTGTTATTCGATCTAGCGGCAATGTCACTTTTAACGCTTATTCTGGTGCTTCCTTACATATTTTTGCTGGTGGTAGTATCCAAACCGGTGACATTACGATTAATGCTGCTGACAGTACAAATGGTTTACAAGAAGTTGTCACATTATCAGATGGCTCAACAACAGTAAATATAGATGGTCAAAATATTGCGACTTTAGATATTCGTGCTGGAACGAATGCTTTTGATAGTGATTCAGTTGTGGGCTTAATAACTCCACTTCCTCCATTCTTTAATGATCCTTGTGTCAGTGGCAGTGCAAACTGCTTCAGTAGTTTTCCTCCAGTCCCCCCCCTTTCTGTTCTTCAGGGATTCTCAACAACAGCTCCACCAAGCAACGCAGATATCATCATTGGTAGTCTCACCTTCACTAATGGTTTAGTTGACAATTTTGCGTTTATTTCCAACCAATATGAACCCAATACTAATGATTTACTAAGAGGAGACATTCTTCTTGGAATGAGGTTAAGTGGGGAACCAGGAGAAATCTCGCTTAATACTTCAGGTGATATCTCATTGGTTGTTGACTCACGAGATGACATTATCGTTTTTGGTGAAATTAAACCCTTGACCAAAGGGCTAGAAATTGGTGAAATTTTGCTAAAAGCAAATGGCGATCTTTTTGTCGATAATGGCCTCGGCTCTGTTGATATTGATGCTTCTTCAGGCAAGATTGTAAATGATACGAGAATTGGAAATGCCTCGATTGATGCCAAAGGTACAATTTTCCTAAACAATTCAATTGATTCTGCTGGTAATGTTGCGATTAATGCAAATGCTTTGATCGCACAGGGTGGCAATCAAATTAGGACTTCGACAAGGGATAACAATGATGCTGGCACAATTTTTGTTAAAGCGAACCAAGTCGAGCTTTCAGGGATAAATAGTGGTGGTGTGTTTAGCGGTTTAAGTAGTATTTCTGCTGATGGCTCAGATGGTGATGCTGGCAAAATCTCAGTTGAGACTGATGTCTTAGCCTTAGATGATGGTGGCCAAATCCGTACAAGTACTTTTGGTGCTGGTGCTGCTGGGAGTATTGTAGTCAAGGCAAATGAGGCTGTAACCATTGATGGTGGTAATGGAATATTTAGCGGGATTATCAGTGAAGTTGGAGCAAGTAGTACTGGTAGCGCTAAGTTGATCGATATTCAGACGAAGCAATTAACCTTTACCAATGGTGGCATTATTAGCGCAGCAACTGCAGGAGCAGGTAACGCGGGTCAAATAAAAGTAGTTGTGGATGAAACAGCAACTTTTGATGGAAATCCCGGTTTCCCCCTATTTCCTAGCGGTGTCTTTACAGAGTCACTGGCTTCGGCAACTGGCGCAGGTGGCAGCATTAATTTTCAAGCAGCTAATCTAGAAATAACCAATGGTGCGACGATTAAGTCTTCTACACAAAGTAGTAATCTTGCTGGTGATATTGATATTTCGGTAGCGAATGATGTTGTGCTCGCCGGAGCTGATACAGGCATTTTTGCAGATACCAGTTCATTTAATGTGGCTGGAGAAGGTGGCAAAGTCACCGTTACTGGTCGCAACTTGAACATGAGTGATGGCGGTCGAATTAGCTCTAGTACAACCGGAGAATCGAAGGCTGGAGACGTTGCAGTAAACTTCTCGAACGATGTGGCGATCGCCGGAGCGGATACAGGCATTTTTGCAGATACCAGTTCATTTAATGTGGCTGGAGAAGGTGGCAAAGTCACCGTTACTGGTCGCAACTTGAATATGAGTGATGGCGGTCGAATTAGCTCCAGTACGACCGGAGAATCAAAGGCTGGGGATGTCGCTGTGAGCTTCACCAACGATGTGGCGATCGCCGGAGCGGATACAGGCATCTTTGCAGATACGAGTTCGAGTAATGCCGCTAATGGTAGTGGCGGCCCAATTGCAGTGACGAGTCAGAATTTGACCCTGACTGATGGTGGACGTATTAGTTCGAGTACATCTGGTGCGGCGAATGCTGGTGATATTAAAGTTGATGTTTCCAATGACATCACCGTTTCTGGGGAAGGTTCAGGAGTCTTTGCCTCGACTACAGAAACCTCTACTGGTGATGGCGGGAATGTTGATATTGACCCGATTTTTATTCGGTTGAGTGATGCTGGACGGTTTTCTGTGAGTGCCCAAGGGTCAGGGGTTGCGGGCAATATGAGGGTTGTTGGTGATTTCCTGATTTTGGATAATGGCTTTATTGATGCATCGTCTCAGAATGGCTCTGGTGGTAATTTAACCTTTGAGATCGGGGAATATATTCTGCTACAAAATGGCAGTGATATTACGACGAATGCTGGCCTCAGTAGCGGCGGTGGCGATGGTGGCAATATGATGATTAATGTTCCCTTTGTGATTGCCAATCCGAATCAAGACAATAACATTACTGCTAATGCGTTTGATGGGGATGGTGGCAACATTGAAATTACCACCGATGCTCTATTGGGTATTGCGTTTAATGATGAAGATATCTCGGTGAGAAATGACATTACTGTTAGTTCTGAGTTGGGTGTAGATGGTGAATTTATTCTTAATTCCCCAGATGTAGACCCTAGCTCCGGGCTGGCAAAGTTGATTACAGATTTAGGCGATCGCGAGAATAGAGTCGTTTCGGCTTGTGCGGCTGGTGATGAGTTAAATTCTTTTGTGGTGACTGGGCAAGGTGGTCTTGCGGCAGATCCTAGTTCTTTTGTTCGAGGATCAAGTTTGCTGTCTGATGTGCGAGACTTTTCTGGTGAAACGGTTTCCACTGAAGTGAATGAAGCGGTGGCAGTGCAACCTTCTGAACCGATGCCTACTATCCGTCAGGCGACTCATCTCGTACGGAGTGAACAAGGCATTGAGTTGGCCGCAACTCATCCGAAGGCATTACAAAATAAAGTTTCGTCTAACTGTCTCTAAATCTTTCATCGGGTAAATTCTGTGTTCTTTCGTCGATCATTCGCAAATTTATTATCAGTCAAGATGAAGCTGTTCCTGATTGGTGTAATGGCGTTGCTTGCAAGCGTCATACTACATGGGTTTCAGAAGCCAGTGAATGCAGAGATTTCTCTCCATAGTGATGATCCACACCGACAAATTCCCGAAGGAGTACAGTTTGGCGATCGCCCGAATCTTTTACAGCAGGGGCAGCAATATTATGCGAATGGCCAAATTAGTCAATCTATTACTGCATGGCAATCAGCCTTAGAAGTCGCCGAAGCTCAGTCGTCTAATACCGCGCGAATTCAGACGTTGAATTTTCTCACTTCTGCCTATATTGATGCCGGTGATTTAGATGCAGCGACGACGAGCAATACAGAAAGTGTGACGCTGATTGAGTCAATTCAACCGCAAACAGTGCAAACTCAATCTCTGTTTGCGCAGGCTTTGAATAGTCGTGGAATGTTGGATTTATTGTCTGGGAATGCAGAACAGGCGTTAATAACCTGGCAGCAAGCTCGCGCTATTTATCAGCAAAATAATGATGTCACTGGCACGATTACCGTTGGGATTAACCAAGCTCAAGCATTTCAATCCCTCGGTCAATACCGCAAAGCGAAGACCACGATTGAAGCATTAGTTGATAGCTTAGATACCAGAGACAATGACCTTCTAAAAGTGCGAGCTTTAAAAACCCTTGGAGTGGTACTTCAGAACTTGGGGGAGCCTGTTGATTCAAAGGCTGTGCTTGATAAAAGTTGGGAACTCAGTCGTGAAATTGCTGGTGATGCAGAAACCGCTGAGATTCTCTTTGATTTAGGTAATGTCGCAAAAGATCTAGACCGATTTGATATTGCCCAGGAGTATTACGAAACAGCTGTTTCCTTGGCCTCTTCTCCCGCGAGAAAACTCGATACGCGTCTCAATCAATTACGTTTAGCGCTGCAATTACAGCAATTTACTTCGGCGAGACAATATATTGACGATATTTATCCGCTGCTAGATGCTCTGCCTGCGAGTCGGCCCAAAAGCTATGCTGTGATTAACTTTGCCGAAAGTTTGCTGCGATTAAATCAGGTTGAAGATAATGGTGATATTGATTTATCGGCAGTGGCAGAGTTTCGTCAGCCTCAGCCGATCGTTGAGTTATTGAAGGTTGCTGTCAATGATTCAGTGAATATTCAAGATACAGAAGCTCAAGCCTACGCTTTGCATCAGCTAGGGAAAGTCTATTTGCAGTTTAATCGGTTGGGTGAAGCCCAGCGTTTAACCGCCCAAAGTTTAGATCTTGCGCAATTAATTAATGCTGATGATTTGGTTGCTCGTAGCGCGAGTCAGCTAGCGGAAACTTTAAGTGCAGCAGGAGATCAGGAACAGGCGATCGCCACCTATGAGATTGCCTTTCAGAAGTTGCAGGCATTACGTCGAGATTTAGTCGCTGTGAATGCTGATGTGCAGTTTGAATTTAAAGAAAATATTGAGCCAGTCTACCGCAATTACGTCGATTTATTACTGAAAGATGAACAACCTACTCAGGCCGCACTTAAGCAAGCGCGTTCAGTGATGGAAGCCTTGCAGTTAGCAGAATTGGATGATTATTTTCGAGATGCTTGTCTTGATACTCACCCCGTTAGCCTAGAGGACGTTGATAGTACTGCGGCAATTATTTACCCGATTTTGCTCGATAATCGGATGGAAATCATCGTGTCGCTGCCTGATAAAACCCTGCGAAATTATAAAACTAGGGTTCCTCTCGAAGAACTAGAGTTTAATTTTGATTTATTTTATTCTTCGTTCTCGCCCGGTTACCCCCGCGATCGCCACTGGCGTTATTCCCAAAAGTTTTACAGTTGGCTGATTGAACCGCTGGAAGCAGAACTCTTTGAGCAGCAGATTAAAACATTAGTATTTATCCCAGATCGCTTCCTGAAAAATTTGCCGATGTCGGCACTTTACGATGGCGAACAATATTTAATCGAAAAATTTGGTGTGGCAATTAGTCCCGGTTTACAGCTCTTTCCCCAAGGTGAACGACAGCAAAATCTCAATCTTTTTGTTGGTGGTTTGAGCGAAGCAAGGCAAGGTTTTGATTCTTTACCTGGTGTCGATAAAGAAATTGATATTATTGCCCAAAAATCTAATTCGAAAGTTTTACGAAATCAAAATTTTACCTATGATCAATTAATCGACACGATTAACAATCAATCATTTCCCGTTGTCCACCTTGCGACCCACGGACAATTTAGTTCTAATCCTGATGAAACGTTCCTTTTAGCTTGGGATCAACATATTTCATTAGATAAGTTTGATACTTTATTTGAAAAGCGCCGATTGGGAATCCTTGAACCGATTGAATTGTTGGTGATGAGTGCTTGTCAAACGGCCAGTGGCGACGACCGGGCGGTGCTGGGTCTATCGGGTTTTGCCCTGCGTTCCGGTGCGAAAAGTACCCTTGGTAGTCTCTGGCCTGTGAGTGATGAATCGACCACAGAATTAATGATTCAGTTTTATCAACAGCTGGTCGAGAAGCAATCAACAAAGGCCGAAGCGTTACGCCAAGCTCAATTGGAATTGTTACGAAATTCGAGTTACACCCACCCCTATTTTTGGTCAGCCTTTATTCTGGTAGGTAATTGGTCCTAAAAGTTGCACAAGATAAAGTTTTAAAATTACCCATTTGTTGATTTAAAAAAAAGTGTTTTTAGCCATGGGCGATCGCCATTATTTTTCTATATTTTTAGGGTTGTGGAGCAGTCTGATGATTGTGCCAACAAGCCAGGCGATCGCCGTAACTGTGAATGCTCCACAACAGGGAGATGTCTCGACTGAAACGCTGACGAGTTTATCGGTTGAATTTCCCGAGGAGCTGCCCCCAGCTAGTGCAATTAGTACTCCGAAGCGCGGCAAGGTGCAATTTCGATTACCGAGTAGTGGCAGCAGTAGATCAAATCCAACATCGAGTATTGGTGGTGGTAGTCGCGGTGGCATTGGCTTTAGTTTGCCTGATGATCGCTCAAACCCCACATCAAGTATTGGTGGTGGCAGCCGTGGTGATATTCGCTTTAATTTACCTGGCGATCGCTCAAATCCAACATCCAGTGTTGGCGGCGGTAGTCGGGGCGGCATCCAGTTTCAGTTACCGGATGACCGCGGGAACCCCGTAGCCATCATTGGTGGTGGGAGCCGTGCCAGTATTGGGTTTCGGTTACCCGGGAGTGGCAATAATCCGATCTCGACAATTAGTGGTGGTAGTCGCGACGGCAATATTGAGACGATAGAAATACCAAAATTACAGGCCCTATTGCCACCAACAAATAATGGCAGAACAGTGGCGACAAGCCCAACAATTTATATCTATTTACCGCCTCTCGGCGCTGAGGAAATCTTCTTTAGTTTGCAGGATGAAGCTGGAAATTTTTACTACGATACTGTGCTGAATGCTTCTCCGACAGGTGGCATTATGGCTGTGACAATTCCAGAGACGGAAGCGACTTTAGAACTAGATAAACCCTACCTTTGGTATTTTGCGCCAATTGAACCGAATGGTCATTTGGTGCCGAATAATTATTCGATCACTGGGTGGATTAAGCGAGTGCAGTCAGAACGTGCCATCGACCCAGAAATGCCACCTTTACAACAGGCGATCGCCTATGCTGAAGAAGGGATTTGGTACGATACGCTAACAACTTTGGTCAACGCAAAACTGAGTGAGCCAGAGAATGCCGAGTATCAAACTGAATGGCAAGATCTACTCGCCCAAATTGATTTAGAAGTGCTATCTACCCAACCCATTATTAGCTCACCATAGCTAGTATTTTTAGGATTGGACGCTGAGATGAATTGGAAGAAAAAACTGCAGTTTTTGAAGAACTACCGCGCCAATATTGTGCTGGCAATTTTTCTCAGTCTGGTCTTTGTGACGGGCAGCCGTGTTGGGGTATTTCGAAAATTAGAATGGCTCATTGCGGATCAATGGTTTCAACTGCGCAAGGAAACAGAGATTGATGATCGTATTGTGGTCGTTACCATTGATGAAGATGACATTACCAACGTCAATCAATGGCCGATGTCCGACCGAGACCTAAGCCAAATTATTAAAAATATTCGTGCTCAACAACCACGGGCGATCGCCTTAGATTTGTACCGAGATTTGCCCGTTCCTCCAGGCCATGATGATTTAGTTAAAGTTTTTGAAACCACCCCAAATTTAATTGGTGTCACGAAAGTGGCAGGAAATACGATTGCGCCAGCGCCAACATTGGCTGAGCAAGGTCAAACGGCCGCAAATGATTTATTAGTGGATGCTGATGGTAAAATTCGCCGCGTTCCAGTACTTCTGCAAAATGTTGATGGGAGTTTAATTGAAGGATTTGGGACAAAGCTTGCCTTACTATTTTTAGAAGCAGAAGATATTAATCTTGAGGTCGAAAATTCTGACGAAAATATTTATCAGTTAGGACAAGCTCGGTTTGTTCCACTATCAGAAAAAGATGGTGACTATCTCTTAGAAGATATGGGCGGTTATCAAATTTTATTGAACTATCGAGGTGGTTTGAATTCTTTTCTGAATATCTCAATGACAGACGTTTTAGAAAATCGAATTCCTGATAATCTTCTCACGAATAAAATTGTGATGATTGGCCCGATTGCGCCAAGTCTTAATGATATTCATCAGACCTCCTATAACAATAGTTTCTTCCCCGATCAAAAATATATGGCTGGCATTTTAATTCATGCCAATCTAACAAGCCAAATTCTTGCGGGTGCTCTCGATAGCCGTCAAATGTTGAGGCTGTCTACTAAGACTATAAATTACAGCTTACTCGTATTTTGCGTTGTCCTGAGCAGTGGTATAGGAGCCTTCTACGTAAAGTCGCAACACTGGAGTTTGATTGCTCTGTTTACTACTGGAGCAGCTCTTATTCTCAGTGCCTATGTCCTGTTTTTACAAGGTTGGCTAATTCCAGTCTTTACGCCACTATTCGCTTTGGTATCGACGGCGACGCTATCAATAATTGCGACATTATGGTCTACCTTAAAAAAATCATATGCCAGTCTAGAAATACAGCATAAGAAACTTGAAGAGACCTATAATCAACTTTCACAAATCACAGATTCATATAGTCGTTTTGTTCCATTTGACTATTTAGAATTTCTAAAAAAAGAAGAAATTATTGATGTCAAACTCGGCGACCATGTTGATCGACAAATGGCCATTTTATTCTCTGATATTCGATCTTTTACGCCATTGACAGAGAGTATGACACCCCAGCAAAACTTTGAGTTTATTAATGCTTATCTTGGTCAACTTTCCCCAGAAATCCGTCAACATAGTGGGCTGATTATTAAATTCTTGGGTGATGGTTTGATGGCCGTTTTTCCAGAAGATCCTGAGGATGGCTTAAAATCGGCGATCGCCCAACTCCAGCAACTCCGATTATTTAATGAAAAGAGAGAGAAATTAGCCCAAAAACCGATTCGCATCGGCTTTGGCTTACATTTTGGAAAAGTGATGATGGGGATTGTTGGGGAAGAATTTAGAATGCAGGGCGATATCCTCTCCGACACCGTGAACCTGACTTCTCGTCTGGAAAGTCTCACGAAAGTTTATGGCATTTCCCTATTGATTTCAGAAACGATTTTTGTAGAGTTAGCAGACCCAGCACAATATAAAATTCGCTTTTTAGACCGAGTGGTTGTTAAAGGAAGAACCCAACCCATTAGCGTTTACGAAGTTTTTGATAATGACCCCATCGAGGCGATCGCCAAAAAAGAAGCAACTCTTACCCAGTACAACCAAGCCATAGAACTCTATACCCAAGGCAAGTTTGCCCAAGCCCGCAATCTTTTTAAACTTATTGCTGAAATGAATCCTTTAGATACAGTGTCCAAAGTCTATTTGGAAAGACTGACAACCCTCGAAAATCTCTATCTTAATAATGGCAGTGCCGAAAAGCAGTGGGATGGTGTGTGGCGATTTAACGAGAAATTTTAATTCTTGTTCCTGTCAGAAAATTCTCTGGCTGACCTCACAACGGTGAGTTGTTTACTTTGATATATGTAACAAAAACGCAATAGTGAATTGCGGCTCGAATACCCTCTCCCTAAGCTAAAGACAGTGGGAAACATCATGTATTAGAGATCTCGACAGTCTGGATGATTTCTCCTAAAATGTATTTTCCGATTACAACAAAACGCTGAAATAATCCATCCCTCTTGCGGAAGAGGATACAGATCTTCAGCATTTAGTTACCGTTCTTCAAGTTATTACCCTAGGTAGTGCCCGTGGTTCCTACAACATCCCCCGCAGCAAATGAAACTGCTGTCAGTTCCGAAGTTCGTTCTGGTGCATACATTCTGATTGACAGTTTGAAGCGTCATGGCGTCGAATTCATTTTTGGCTATCCCGGTGGTGCAATCCTGCCTGTGTATGACGCTCTCCATCCAGTGGATGAGCGTGGTGAGATTAAGCACATTCTGGTGCGCCACGAACAAGGTGCATCCCATGCTGCTGACGGATATGCACGGGCAACCGGGAAAGTGGGGGTTTGTTTTGGCACGTCTGGCCCTGGTGCGACAAACTTGATCACAGGTATTGCGACCGCTCATATGGATTCGATCCCGATGGTTGTCATTACAGGGCAAGTCGCTCGACCCGCAATCGGTACCGACGCATTTCAGGAAACCGATATTTTTGGTATTACCTTACCTGTTGTTAAACATTCCTACGTTGTCCGTGACCCGAAAGACATGGCGCGGATTGTGGCAGAGGCATTCTACATCGCTGGTACTGGACGTCCAGGACCTGTATTAATTGATGTTCCTAAGGATGTTGGTTTAGAGCTGTGTGAATATATTCCTGTGGAACCTGGTTCTGTCGAAATTACAGGCTATAAGCCTCACTTTGAAGGGGATTCAAACAAAATTACTGAGGCACTTCACCTCATTTCCGAATCTCGTCAACCTCTGCTCTATGTGGGTGGTGGCGCGATTACATCTGGTGCCCATGCAGAAATTAAAGAGTTAGCTGAACGATTCCAAATTCCTGTAACGACAACATTGATGGGTCTAGGTGCATTTGATGAGCATCATGATCTCTCGGTGGGGATGCTGGGGATGCATGGTACTGCCTACGCAAACTTTGCGGTGAGTGAATGTGATCTATTGGTTGCAGTGGGAGCGCGCTTTGATGATCGAGTTACGGGTAAGCTCGATGAGTTTGCGTCTGAGGCAAAGGTTATTCATATTGATATTGACCCTGCAGAAGTGGGTAAAAATCGTGCACCGGAGGTGGCGATTGTTGGAGATGTTCGTCATGTTCTGATTGAAATGCTTCAGGGTGGCAAGGGACTTCCTTTGAGCACAACACCGACGGGGGATTGGCTCGCGAAGATTGATGCTTGGAAACAAAAGCATCCAATGGTAGCGCCTGTTTATGAGGACAGTATTTCACCGCAATCCGTAATTGCTGAATTGGATCGCCAGGCTCCCGATGCTTATTACACAACTGATGTGGGTCAGCACCAAATGTGGGCGGCGCAATTCTTGAAGAATGGCCCCCGCCGTTGGATTTCTAGTGCAGGTCTCGGCACAATGGGCTTCGGGATGCCTGCTGCACTGGGTGTGAAGGTTGCGGTACCGGATGATGAGGTGATTTGTGTCAGTGGTGATGCGAGTTTCCAAATGTGTTTGCAGGAGTTGGCAACGCTCGCTCAGTACAATATTGCTGTGAAGACTGTCATTCTAAATAATGGTTGGCAGGGTATGGTCCGTCAGTGGCAACAGAATTTCTATGGTCAGCGTTATTCTGCGTCCAATATGGAAGTGGGAATGCCTGATTTTGAGTTGCTGGCAAAGGCTTTTGGCGTGAAAGGCATGGTTGTGGATAAGCCTGAAGATCTCGCTGGGGCGATCGCCGAAATGATTGCTTTTGATGGCCCTGTGTTGTTGGATGTACGGGTGAAGCGTGACGAAAACTGTTATCCCATGGTCGTTCCCGGTAAGAGCAATGCTCACATGATGGGAATTGGTCAGGAGAATGAATAAGCACAGAAATTAAATTTTTTCTGAACGAACTGAATTGTTGTGGGAGTGAGGGGAGCCTTGCTCCTTTTTTATGGCTCGATTAACATATAGTTCGTATGAACTGGAGATTGGGCTGTGGGTGAGTTGGTTTTACATTGGCATCGTCGGGATTTGCGGTTGCATGACAATGTTGCTTTGACTCGCGCACGGAAACAGTCAGAAAAAGTCGTGGGAGTGTTTTGCTTTGATCCCGCCATTCTGACGGCAGATGATATGGCTCCCGCTCGTGTGAAGTATTTGCTGGCTTGTTTGGAAGAGCTGAGTGAAAGCTACTGTCAAGTTGGTAGTGAATTATTGATTTTGAACGGCAAACCGGTGGAGTTATTGCCCCGGGTTACAGCAATTTTAAAAGCGACAGCAGTTTACTGGAATCTCGATGTCGAACCCTATGCCCAAAAACGTGATCATGACATGGCGATCGCCCTGCGACAGGCGGGTGCAAAAGTAGAAACTGTTTGGGATCAGCTGTTACATCCTCCCGGCAAAATCCTGACGAAATCAAAATCACCCTATAAAGTTTATTCACCGTTTTGGCGCAATTGGTCGAAACAAGAGAAAGCTGAACCTTTACCAGCGATCGCCGATTGTGCGGGATTGAGTGACGCAGAACGAGAAAAAATAAAAGAATTTAATATTGAGCTGCCGAGTCTCGAAACTTTGGGGTTTGAATGGGAGCAACCTTTTACTGTGCCTGTGGGAGAACGACAGAGTTTGGCGCAATTAGAAACGTTTACTGAGAATTTTGTGGAAGCCTATGAGGGCGATCGCAACTTCCCTGCTATAGAAGGAACATCTCGATTAAGCGCAGCATTAAAATTTGGAGTAATCGGTATTAGAAAAGTTTGGCAATCAACCCTCGATGCCCTTGAAAATTGTCGTAGTGAAGAAGCTGAAAAAGGAGTCACAACATGGCAACAAGAATTAGCTTGGCGAGAATTTTATCAGCACTGTATGTTCTTTTTTCCCGAGCTAGCCAAAGGTCCATACCGTGATGAGTTTCAAGCTTTCCAATGGGAAAATGACGAGACAAAATTTCAAGCTTGGTGTGCCGGAAAAACAGGTTATCCGATTGTCGATGCAGCGATGCGGCAACTTAATGAAACGGGCTGGATGCATAATCGCTGCCGGATGATTGTGGCGAGTTTCCTGACGAAAGATTTGATTATTGATTGGCGGTGGGGCGAAAAATATTTTATGCAAACCCTTGTCGATGGCGACCTTTCGGCAAACAATGGTGGTTGGCAATGGAGTGCTTCAAGCGGTATGGATCCGAAGCCGTTGCGTATCTTTAATCCTGCCTCCCAAACAAAAAAGTTTGATGCGGAAGCTGAATATATTCGTAAATGGCTACCGGAAGTGCGATCATTAGATACGAAGGTTTTAGTGACAGGTAAAATTCCGAGTTCGATTTGTGAGCAATGTAATTATCCCGAACCGATTGTGGATCATGCAGTTCAACAACGAGAATTTAAGCGTCTTTATAAGGTAATGAAAGAAGGGTAATTTGTGGAGTAAAAACAGTGCAACAGCTGGATAACTTTATCAAATCACTCTTTTCAAAAGGTCGGCGATCGCCACAACGAATTGGAGTGATTGGGGATGTCCACTGTGAAGATTGGGCATTAGAAACAGCCATCAAATTCTTGCAAGCACAAGATACCGATATAGTTTTGTGCGTTGGGGATCTGGCTGATGGTAACGGTGATTTAAATAAGTGCTGTGAAATCTTGCAGCGACACCAGATTCCAACAGTCTCTGGAAATCATGATCGTTGGCTTCTGTCAGAACAAGCTCGTTCTTTGCCGGAGGCTACGCTATTAAAGACTGTCTCCACTGAAGCACAACAGTTTTTACGAGTGTGCCCTTCCACTCTCGATCTTCAGACAAGCTATGGCTTGATGCAGCTCTGTCATGGTTTAAGCGAAAATGATATGGCCTCCGTCGGCATTGATGATTTTGGCTATGCCCTCGAATGTAATGAGGAACTACAAGGTTATTTGTATGGTGGCCATTACCAACTCGTGATTTGTGGTCATACTCATCGCCGAATGGTTCGCCATTTTAAACAATTGACGATCATCAATGCCGGAACAATCAAGCAAGAACATGATCCCTGCTGCACCATTATTGATTTAGAAAATTATCGGGTCTTATTTCACAATTTTGAGAACGAATGCAAAATTACGACCACACCTGCATCATCAATAAATCTTCGTGAAAGTTTTTAAGCAAAACAAGTGAGCTGCACGCGATATCGTTTTTTCTTTGTCATATTGACTTCGCCCACCTCGACACGACCTTTGCTGCGTAGGGAAATCAAATCGCCATTTTCAACAATGCTCCTAGCATCGACATTAAGACGAACAACTATAGTGCGACACACCGCCAGTGTTAAAAAATGCCTTAGGTCTTAGACGATAGTATTTATCCTCTACTTCTTCTGATTGCTCGTCATATGGATGACTCAGTACCTCTTGTAACTCTCTAACTAAGGCGTACTCACCCTGCATAGCCTGTTGATAGGCGGGGACAATCAACCACTCTCGCCATGTATATTTTGGGTTTGTTTGTTTCATCTGGGTTGATATCTCAGCCAAATCACTGTCTTTAATGGCGAGATTGCGCCAGTTATTTAGCCAAGCTTGCCATTGTTCATCGACTTGCGGTGAAGTGTCAGTATAAAAACTCTTCTTTAATGCAGAGATATCTTCTGGTATGTGGGACAACTCACGGAAGAAGATGGTGTAATCAACTTCTGACTCAGTCATTAGCTCCATTAACGTTTTGAATAGCTCTAGATTAAATTCAGTCAAGCCAAGTTTGGCAGCCCACATTTTTTGCAGTTGCGCTTGCATAGCTTTTGCAAAGCCACGGCGTACTTGATCGAAAGCTTCTAAAGATTCAGTATTTTCTTCGAGTAGCAGTCTCACAGTTTTCCAAAACATATGGAAATTTGCTTCTGCTGCGGTTGATTGATTGAAGAATGAAAACTTTTCACCGCCACCCGTCCAAGGTTGAAACCAAGGGTCAAATTTTTCACAAAATCCAAATGGCCCATAGTCGAGGGTGAAACCACCAGCCGCACAGTTATCACTATTGAAATTCCCTTGGCAATAACCTACCCGCACCCAATTAGCAACCAAGGTCGTAAGACGCTGACGAAATAGCTTGGCTAACTCAACTAATTGGTCTGCGAAACTAAGGTTTTGGTTAATTTCACTTTTATATTCTCGCTCAATTAAATGAGAAACAATCATGTGTAGCTCTTCTAATGCCTTTGGATGAGAATTGCTACGCGCACGACGGGCAAATAACTCTAGCTGACCCACACGCAAAAAAGATGGTGCAACGCGGGTGGCGATCGCCACTGGATTATCGATCAAAATATCCGGCTCATAGGAGTAGGAGTCTTGGGAATACCAAGGCCGTTTAATAGTCTCAGATTTAGAAACATACAATGTCAAAGAGCGTGATGTTGGCACACCCAAAGCATGCATATGTTCTTGTGCTAAAAACTCACGCACACTAGAGCGCAGGACTGCACGTCCATCAGCACCACGACAATAAGGCGTTGGGCCACCACCTTTTAATTGCATTTCCCAGCGATCGCCGTTGATGATGCCTTCAAATATGGATATTGCCCGACCATCGCCATAACCATTACCCGTGCCGAAAGGACAATTTTGGATATATTCAGTGCCGTAAATCGACAGTGCATAACCTGTTGCCCAGCCAAACGGATGCATAGGATCGTTTGCAGCAGAGATATCGCCAGAAAATACTTGGCGAAATTTTTCATCAAACGCCAGCTCATCACTCAGTCCAAGTTCCTTAAAAAAAGTACTGCTATGGGCTATATATTCTGGTTCTGCAATGAGGGTGGGTTTCACTGGTACAAAATGGCCAGAAAAAACCTGTCGAGCGCGGTGATCATCTCCATCCACTGTGGCATCAGGATCAGCATTTAATGTGTCCATCAGAGAATAATCCGCCAATTGCACAAACTCGTCAAAGGTTGTTACGCGGGGTTCAGCAGATAGTTTAGATGGAGATGACATTGTTGTTAGCACCCGTATTGTTGGGGGAAATTTATGTTTAGTGGAGAATATTGGTAGAGGCTAACATATTCGATATGAAACGACTCGACTTGTCAGTAAGTCGCGAAAAGCCTAGCTGGTAATGATTTTGAAAATAGTTTTGGGTCGTTTAGACAAAGCGAGTTAGCTGCACGCGATATCGTTCTTTTTTCGTCATATTGACTTCGCCGACTTCCACACGACCTTTGCCGCGCAGGGAAATCAAATCGCCATCTTTAACGTTGTAGCTAGTCTGGGTAATGGTTTTCCAGTTGACTTTGACGTTCCCTTTGCTGATTGCGTCTGCCATCTTCGAGCGAGACATTCCTAATCCAGCTGAGGCGATCGCATCCAATCTTAAAGAAGCTTCTACCGTCGTTAATTCTTTCTTTTTTGGTGGCCGAACTTTTAGCTCTTCAATGGGAATGGGTCGAGTTTTAACAGGAACAGAACGAACTTGAACTAACGAGGTTTCGAGGAAAGAAACCAGTTCGGGAATAACTAATGCCTGGGCACCGCGATCGCCTAACACTAAAATATCGCCAACTTTTTCCCGCACTAAACCTGTTCCAAGGAGTGAACCGAGAAAATCGCGGTGGGTCGCCGTATCGAATAAAAAATTACCGCTAATATCAATGGCTGCAATTTCGATGTGTTCCGCTTCAAGAGGGATTTCATTACGGGCGATCGCCAGCCTTTGACGTTCAGCTTGGGGATAGCCACCACCCTTTATGAAGCTAAACTCTGTTAGTCGTCCCAAAATTGCCGTTGCTTCATAGAGGACGGGTGGTGACAAAAAATCCGTTTGTACTATGTCCCAAGTCCGAAAAGCTTGATCCGCTTGGTCAAGAATGCGACTGAGTTCCTCGCGATTTTCTGCACCCTTCAGGAGATCATCTTTCGGTAGATTCATAAAATAGCTTGCAACGTTATTTGATAATGATGTCGATATCTACATCCACATCCGTGTCATGGTCCGAATCGTCATAGATATATTCATCGTAGGAGCGGTAACGATAGATTTCTTCGTAGGCTCGACTCGACAGTTCGACAACCGCTAGATCATACCAAAAGCCGTCTGCTGTCTGTAATTCATTCAGCCGTTCCTGACAGTCAAAGTAACTCAACACGCCACAGGACCAAGACAACAGAGAAGTGAGGTTGGTGCGATCGCCATCAGGGAAATACCAGGAGCTTCCAAATCGCGCATTTTCACCATTGGGGTAATACCAACTCCGACCAAAGGTTGCCTTTTTGCCGTTGGGGTAATACCAATTGCTGCCAAATTTAGCCTTGCGACCATTGGGGTAATACCAAGAATTACCGAACTTCGCATTCCGACCGTTTTGCCACTCTAGAGTCGTATTATTTTCTTCACGATATAGCTCCGGTAAATTGCAGAGTACTTGTTGGAACCCTGCCACTTCTGATGATGCTGTGCCATAAGGATTATGGGCGATCGCCAACCGAGCCAAAACAGTTGCATCAATACAATCCTCAGAAGCAGAAGCCGGTGGAATAGAAATTAAAATTGGATCAACATAACGGCGACGCGATCCATAATCCGAACGATTTTGCACACAATATCGATATTCGAGGGTGGCAAGCTCACGCGTACGATATTTTGTTTTGGCCCGATAATTACGCACCTGTTGGCAAGATGTCAGACCAGGGTAGCTATATCTTTCATAAAAAGTAGCCTGTCCCTGTGCAGCTTTTGGCACGCCACCGAAAAGACTCAATACCGCCAATCCGAAAGCCCAGCCTTTTTGCCTAAACCCTTCCATGACCTTAACCCTATGGAATACTTTAATCCCGTCTATACCAGCTACTTTAAACCAAAAAATTGCTAGTTACCCTCCAAGACGCAACCCTCAAAAAAATGTTCACCTCCCTCCAGCTTCGTCCCAGGAGCACATCAGTGCGGAAACCCCTCCGTTTACAAAGCAGAATCAAGCCCTGATAATGGATTGAGTACTTTTATCTTCTGGCAATTCTGTGGCTATTTTCGATTGGTTTAAGCGCAAAAAAAAGGACACACCCCAAGAGGAAACTAAACCTAAGGTCGAAGCACCAAAGGCTGAAGAAAAAGCTGCCGAAACTCCCGATACTTCTGCCGCCACGCCGGAAATCGATTATCTAGCCTTTGCTAAAGCCGCATACAAAAATGTTCAGGAGAAAAAACAGCAGGAAGCCGCTGCTGAGAAAGCTGAACCTGTGGCCGAAGAATCCGCAGCGCAGCCAGAGCCGGAACCAGTTGTTGAAGAGACAGTTCCGGAACCTGTTCCTGTTACAGAACCGGCGGTTATTGAGCCTGTTGCTGAAGCACCAAAAGTTGTTGAGCCTACGCCGGAACCTATACCTGAACCCGTCGCTGAAGTCTCGGAACCAGCCATCATTGAAGCTCCGGAGCCTGTTGTAGAAGAAACTCCAGCAGAGTCAGAACCAGAACCAGCAATAATTGTTCAAGAAGAATTTATAGAACCAGAGCCAGAACCAGAGCCAGAAATTGTTCAAGAAGAAGTCGTTGAGCCAGAACCAGTACCGGAACAAGTATCGGAACCAGAGATTGTTCAGGAAGAAATTATAGAGCCACAGCCAGAGCCGGAACCAGAGCCCGAACCCGAGGTCCAATCTCCGCCCACAGTAATTGCAACACCCCCGGTCGAGCCAGAAAATGTTGAGACTATTCCAGAACTTAAACCTAAAGCGCCGCCAGAACCTGTCAAGGTTGAGACTATTCCAGAGCTACAACCACAACCACAGCCCGTTGTAGAAGAAACGCCAGCAGAACCTGAAGTTGAAGAGACTGAACCTGAACCTGAAACTGCTGCAATGCCTGCATGGATGCAGAAGTCTGATGGTTTGGAGAAGTTAAAAGAAACAGCGATTGATACGGAGGGCATGGAGTTTGACGAAGACTTCCTTTGGTCTGCGAAAGTGCTTGCAGATCAGGGCCGCGATATTGAGGATATTACCCTCGAAGAAATCGAATGGCTGAAAAAGCTCCGCGAAGGTCTCGGTAAAACCCGTCGTAGTTTGGTCAATCAGCTGAAGTCTGTAGTGGGTCAAGGACCACTCAATGATGAAGCTGTGATGGAAATCGAGTCGCTTCTGTTACAAGCAGATGTCGGGGTTGCGGCGACGGACTATATTATTGAAACACTCCAAGAAAAATTAAAGGAAGAAGCTCTTCCACCTGAAGAGGCGATCGCCTATTTGAAGGAAATTTTGCGGAAGATCCTTGATGAACCCCTCTCAAAACTAGAAAATGCTGGCTTTGCTCCTGAGGAAGATAAGCTAAATATTTGGATGCTGACAGGTGTAAACGGTGCAGGTAAAACAACCACGATCGGTAAGTTGGCGCACCTCGCGAATCAATCTGGCTACTCCTGTGTGATTGCAGCGGCGGATACTTTCCGGGCTGCTGCGGTTGAACAAGTCAAAGTTTGGGGCGATCGCACGAATACCCCAGTGATTGCCAACCCCGGCAAAAATACAGATCCCGCAGCGGTTGTATTTGATGGCATTACAGCAGCAAAATCTCGTGATGCCCAAATTCTCTTGGTGGATACTGCTGGTCGTTTGCAGAATAAGAAAAACTTGATGGATGAGCTGGCCAAAATTCGCCGCATTGTAGATAAAAAAGCACCCAATGCCAAGATTGAATCCCTGTTGGTGCTCGATTCGACCCTTGGTCAAAATGGATTACGCCAAGCCGAAGTCTTTTCTAAATCCGCGAAACTTAGCGGCGTTGTCCTCACCAAACTCGACGGTACAGCTCGTGGCGGTGTAGCACTGGCAGTGAGTCAGCAGCTTGGTTTACCGATTCGGTTTATTGGTGCGGGAGAAGGCATTGAAGATCTGCGCCCATTCTCCAGCTACGAATTTGTGGAAGCTCTGCTAGACGGTTAATGATTTGCTGTAGGGGCGTTTCGCGAAACGCCCCTACTTTTTAATTTGTTTCTAAAACCGACATTACATATTCTCCTTGGTTGGCGGATTCGCTGATGGCTAAGTCAAACACAATGCCATCGACCATCGAATTAATAGTGGTCACTTTTGGCAGCTTTCCTTGGCGATTAAAGCTCAAAATGTCATAGAGTTTTTCTCCCGCTTTGACGGCTTGGCCGAGAGGAAGGCGATCGCCGATCATTCCACCAACGGTCGCACGATAACGAGTAATATTCCCGCTAGGTAAACATTTGGTTGTCGTTGCTTCAGGAATTTCTGCTGAGAGAATACCGCGATGAGCTAAATAGTTTTTGATACTTGCTAATCCTTTTGCCACAGAGGATGGACGCATTTTCATACCACTACCCAGTTCCAAAGTGCAGCCGTCTACTGCCAATTTAATCTTTTGTCCAGTCTCCGCAAATGCTTTTTCGAGGACAATCCAGGGCCAAATAAAAGCTTCATCAAAGGCATAGTCGCCACCCTGAGTCAGCAAAATGCTGTAGTCAAAATTAAACCAACTGGCCTGAGTTTCACGATTGGGAAAGTAGTAGACAAAATCCAGGCCGTCATTGCTGGAGCTGTGGATATCGATTACATAGTCAGCATCCAAACAAAGACATTGGAGCTTTCCTCGAAAATATTCAGGAACCGAGACACCACAGGGATGATTTTGCTTGGCTAATTCTTTCTCAAAGGCAGCTAGAATTTGACCTCGATAGGCTTGGATGATTTCGGCTTCGTCACTGCCTAAATGCTTGTCTACAAATTGACTTAGTTCATCTACAGTTGGCTCATATTCCCAAAAAATCCGATTCCAATCTTCGCCACTATAGGAATGGAAACCACCTGTCGCATAGAAGTGGCCACGCTGATTTGTACCCAGAGGATTGCAAGTGGGCACTAGCCAAATCTCTCCGGCGATCGCCCCCTTATCGACATCACTCAAATATTCAATTAACTGATGAACAACAGCATTGCCCACAATCTCACAGCCATGGAGATTCGCCTGAATATAAACTTTTGCACCGGGCTGGGCTCCCACAAATTTATAGACCTGAATGGCAAGGCGATCGCCAGAAGCAAGTTGAAATAAATCGATGGTTTCAATAGAAGGAATCATGGTGAAGGTTATCTGGGCGCTGGATACAGAAAAGTCACCCTAAAGCTTATACCGAGTTACCTCTTCTTTTCTGTTGAATTATCAGATGAGTTTGATAGCCATATCGCTAGGCAAAATATCCTAAAGAAATAGGCTTTTTATTAAAGCGCTTTATAGAATCGGGAAGATTAATAGTAGTGGTGTAATGAAAACAACGTCCCTTGTCGCAGCCGGTTTTGGTAGTTTGCTCTGTAGCAGTGTGGTTAGCTTTGGGGCGATCGCCATCGTAAATGCCCAAATTCCTACGACATTCGAAGTCGGCGACACCTTTGAGTTGCATACGAAAACTCAATTGCAAGGATTGACGAATGATTATTTTGGCTATACCGAAACTGAGAGCGATCGCCGCACCTATACCGTGAGCGACATTACTGGGGATGTGATCACCTGGAAGGTCGATACAGAATTTAGTTACTCGGATAATGAAGGTGGCAACACCAGTCGAAGCGGCAACTTTACGGTCAAAACCCATGCCAAAACCCGCGAATATTTAGAGGAGACTTTTGATGGTTTCCCAATTGATAAAGACTACAATACCTTTGATTTTGCTTGGTTCTACCTTCCCCCTGGCACCGCTCAACCGGATACATCAATACAGATTTTGGGGGATACTTTCACCATTGCTCCCGCCACAACTCTGCAAAAAGGAGGCTTCAATCAGGAAGCGATTCCCGCCTCTCAAGCGGAACCTTCCCAGCGCATAGTCAACAACACCGAATATGATGACGATGGTGAATGGACTTTAGATAGCCAAACTACTAATTATTTTTATGGGCCAACTAATGGAATATTGCTCTACGGAGATTGGGAGGCCACTGGCTATACCGATTATGGTTCCTTTCGCTGGACTTCCACCACAACCCTTTCTACCGGTGAGGTGATCGCCAATGAAACAGCACCAACTCCTCCTGCCGTAGCCCCTACAACGAACCCTGCTCCCCCTAGAAAGACAACTCCTTCCCAACCACAAAACCCTCTCCTGGACTGGCTCCAGAGGCTAGTTCTGTTGAATTTTGCAGGGGCTGGCGTTACCGGAAGCGTTATGTTGCGGCGAAAAGCTCTGCGTAATCATGTCGAAAAAGTGATTGCATTTGCAAAAACAAATCAGGGCGATCAGAGCGAAATCTTAACTCGCTCTCTATCAGCTTGGCAGGCCAATGACATCAAATATCAGGATTTATTGGCAAATATCGATCCAGATCATTCCTTTCAACTCCGTGAAGGAATGTATGTGATTAATGATGTAGATGATCGCCTGGGCATTGTCGATATCAAGGCAGACAAGCGCTTATCCAGCCAATTACTCACCTCGAAAAAACATAACCTAATTTTGTTGTACCGACTGGCATTAGGTATTGCGAATGCCAATGACACAACCCAATGGCATATAGATGAGCATCCAGATAACTCCCCCAACAACATCAACTTGGCGAAAATTCCTGAACAAATTCAACCCTACATTGAGCCCTCTAAAGGCTTTGCGATCGCCGATCCATCAAGTTTGTCTGCTTTTCAGCACCATATTTCTCTTTCTAGCCCATTAGAACCAATAAAAGCCTTACTCGCTCGTCGCAAGATGATGGATTATTCCCTTGGCCAAGCACCATTATCTCCGGCGTCTCATGAGCGCAAGGTTAAAGAAATTCTCAACATGCTACCGCGACAGGTTCTATTAGTGGGAGACGATGATTTGGTGGCTATTTCCCTAGCAAGACAAGGCGTTGAAGTATGCATCCTCGAAATTGATCCCTATACCTGTGCTCTTATTAGCCACATCGCCGAGCAGGAAAAACTTCCCATCACTATCTACCAACACGATTTACGCAAAGCTTTACCAGCAGAACTAAACACTAAATTTGATTTATTTGTCACAGACTCAGACTTTACTATTGAAGCTTTTTTCCTATTCCTGAATCGTGGACTATCCTTACTAAATCCTGATGGTATTGGTTTAATTAACTTTGAAAATAAGGGCGGTCAACTCTTTAAAGCAAAATATATGTTGGAGCTATTACAAGTAAAAGTTCTCCGAGAGGTGCGCGATCGCTGGACTTACAATATCCTCCAAAACGTGAAGGTCGAAGTCGGCAGAAGACAAGTTGGTAAGACAGTTCACATCGACTACGAAACGGATATTCGTCTCGGTCAAGCTCAATATTCCTCTCTAATGTTCTGTATTCAACGGACAAACGACACCCAAATCATTTTGACTGCCGACCAAGATTTTGCTGGGGATAGCGACTCCATTTATGACTACGACGATGACTAATATTCGGGTAGTGCAGTCAAAGGATGTCGACCTTATTTTAAATACGGGAATTGACGGTCTCGCCGATATCGAGCAATGGCTTTCCAAACGGAAATTAGCATTTTTCCTCACCGAAAACATTTATATTGCTTACCTTGCTTTTGTGGATATAAAGGAAGAGCCAATTGGTGTCATCATGGGCGGTTTAGAAGAAGAAGGTCGAGTCTGGGTCGAAATGCTGTCGGTTTCGTCAGATTATCGTCGTCGAGGAGTGGGAACCGCTTTAATGGATCAATTGATTAATACTGCTGAAATTGTTTCGGCGCGGGGGTTAATGGTGGATATTGATCATGATAATTACGGAGCATTAAAGTTTTATAAGCGATTTGGGTTTAAACGGGTAGGCCATATGAATCAGTATTATTACGACTCTTCTAAGGCTTTGATCTATTTTTATGAGTTGTAGGCGATCGCCAGAGGTCTTGGAAAACATTGTGAGATGCAATGATTCTGACGAAATCTCAACTTGCATGGGATTTCCCTCGTATTGCTGGAGGAGAGATCAGTAAGATGGTTTTATTAATGTGGGAGAAAGCAGGAAAAATTTTCACCGCTTCTCCAGTAGTGACTTTATTGAAACGCTTTTGGATGGTTCGGTCATGATGCGTCTTGTTCTTCTCGGTGGCCCTGGTGCTGGGAAAAGTACCCAGTCAAGGTTTCTCTGCGAAAAGTTTCAGCTCCAACGGGTCTCTGTAGGCGATATTCTCCGGCAGGCGATCGCCGATCAAACTGACCTTGGCAAACAAGCGGAATCCTATGTCAACCAAGGCAAACTGATTCCCGATCCGCTAATTATTGAATTTATGCGCGATCGCCTCACGCGACCAGATATGGTCAATGGTTGGGTGTTGGAAGGCTATCCTCGCACTGCATTTCAGGCAGAAGAACTTGATTTTTTGCTAGATGATTTGAGTCAAACCTTAAATAAAGCCATCTATTTCAAAGTGGATGAGCAGGTACTGAGTGAACGTTCCCAAGCTCGCGGTTTAACTGACGATACCCCAGAAGCAATTCGAGAACGACTGAAAGCATTTCGAGAAAGTACTGAGCCGATCTTGGATTATTATTCCCCTCGTCAAAAGCTCTTAACTGTCGATGCTGGACAAGCAATCGAAGCAGTGAGTGCAGAGTTGCTTAGCGGTTTACAATAAATTTTTTAGGCAATAAAAAACGACTGCTGACAAGGATTTTAATCAGAAGTCGAATATTTGCAATAACGATATATTGCAAATATTCGAGAGTTAGAAATTAATTCTGCCTGTGCGTATTAATTGATAGCCTGCGCTCATTGAGCCGAGGGAAATAAAGAGTTGCCAGAGGCTCACTGGTGCAAGAACTGCTGTACCTCCCGCGAAAATGAGTAGGATAGAGCCACCAATCAAAAACCAACCCAATGTTTTGTAATCGCTGGGAAAAGCAAATAGACAAGCCACACCGCCTGCAAGGGTCATCACCGCCAAATCAGCAGAAATTCCTCGCCAGAACGAATAGTAGTAGCCACCTGTTGTGAAGAAAATATTTTTACCGAGGAAATAAACGCCTAATAAGATTAAGCCTAACCCTAAAAGCTTGCCTAAAATTTTCATAGTGTATTTTTGGTGCTACAAATCGCAGTATAGCCTTTTTGTCTGATGATCTACCTCATTTATTCCGAGCAGTTTTTAGAACATGACACTGGGCGACCACACCCGGAAAGTTTTCGTCGGTTGGTTTCTATTACTAAAGCGCTCCATGAAATTTCTTGGGCTAATCAACTCCAATGGCATGAACCCAAGGCCATTACAGAACGCGATCCGATGCCTTGGATTTTGAAATTACATTCGCCAGAATATCTCGGTGAATTGAAGAAGGTTGCGGATTCTGGTGGTGCTCATTGGGATCCAGATACGGTTGTTTCGTCTCGCAGTTATGAGGTGGCTTTGCTCGCGGTCAATGCTTGTCTGGATGGCATCGATAAAATTCTTGCGACTGGTGGACCTGCTTTTGCCTTAGTGCGTCCGCCAGGTCACCACGCTGTGCGTAGTAATGCGATGGGTTTTTGTCTCCTCGGTAGTGTGGCGATCACCGCCCATTATGCTCTTAGCTTTGAGAATATTAGCCGTGTGGCAATTTTGGATTGGGATGTCCATCATGGTAATGGCACAGAATATTTAGTTGAAGATAATCCGGATATTCTCTATTGTTCGCTCCATCAATATCCCGCTTATCCCGGCACTGGCAAAGCAAGCTTTACGGGCAAACATAATAATGTCCTCAATATTCCGATGGCTCCGGGGTCAAATGGGGTAGCCTATCGCCATCAGTTTGAGTCAGCGGTTTTGCCGCGTTTGCGTCAGTTTCAGCCGGATATTTTGCTCGTGAGTGCGGGTTATGATGCGTCGGCAAAAGATCCGCTTGCTGGTATGAATCTTGAACCCTCTGACTACAAAAGATTTAGTGAGTATTGTCAAACTTTAAAGTGCCCAATTTTATTTGCTCTTGAAGGTGGCTATCATCTTAAAGACCTTGCTGAATCTGTTGTTGCCACCCTCGAACCTTTCGTGAATTAATCACCAAGCGGTTCGTGGATTTCTCCGAGTAACATTGGGCGATTTGCCCCGGTGACTTTCGGTAAGTTGCCAGGGAATTGATGGGCATATCGCCAATACGCCAACACTGCAAAGGAGGCGATCGCCTCCTTTGCATCATGGTGAACACCTGCCTCATCGGTAATACCCACTGGAATATTTCCCGCCAAATTTTGGAGGCGATCACGGAGATAACTATTGCGCGCACCACCACCACAGAGCAAAATCTCATCGGGCATCTGCGGTAAAAATAAGCGGTAATTTTCGATTACTGTACGCGCTGTGAATTCCGTTAAACTCGCTAGCCAATCTGCCTCAGAAAGAGTTTGAGACTGCGCCTGTTGCCAACATTTTTCGAGAAAATCCACTCCAAAATATTCTCGGCCTGTAGATTTGGGGGGCAGTTGCTCAATAAATGGATCACTCAGCCATTGTTCTAGTAGCTCTGTATTCGGCGTGCCTTGGGAGGCCCAGACTCCATCTTGGTCATAGGCTTGTTTGCCATCGGTTAGTTTCTGAATCGCGAGATCTAATAAGACATTACCTGGGCCTGTATCCCAACCAATAACGCGATTATCCCAATCAGGCTCACTTTTTGGAGGTAAATATGTGACATTACCGATGCCGCCTAAATTCTGAACACAGCGATGTTTTGTCGGATGAGCCAGTAAATAAGCATCAACTTTTGGCACTAATGGCGCACCTTGTCCGCCTGCTGCAATGTCTCCCTGTCGAAAATTACTAACTGTCGGTAGGTTCGTTGCATGGGCGATCGCCTCACCTCGTCCTATTTGCCAACTAAACCCGAGATTATTTTGAGGAGGACGATGAAAAATTGTTTGACCGTGGGAGCCGATCAATTCTGCTTTGCCAAATTTTTGTTGGAGCTTTGCTGCTGCCATTGCAAAAACTTGAGCGACTTGATCATTGATGGTGGCTAAATGCTCGACACTAATCAGTTTGCCCGCACAGATATCGAGTAATTCTTGCCGTAGTTCTGCAGGATAGGGATAAGTGCAAAATCCCAGTAGTTTAACCTGTAAATTTTCGGCGTTCCCTTCAATGTTTGTGAGAGCTGCGTCGATGCCATCGATTGAAGTACCGCTCATTAAACCAATAACTTTCATAGTTGGCGATCGCCCCCACAGGATAAGGTTGAGAATTTAGTGTTTTAGTTTAACCCTTCCCTTTCCCAAACGTTGTGCTTGTAAACGTATTTGTTGGAGTTTGTCGTACTGTACTGATCTCAGTAGGAACAAAGTGATGCTGAGATTACGTAGAAAGTAGATCATGATCACCTGCAAACACCCGTGGCTACTAGTAAGATGCAGAGAGATAGATAAAATAAGTTACTTCTAAATTGTTAGGTTTTCGACATTTTTAGGGCAACTTTGAAATAATCATTTTCGTCATAAGACGTTGGTAAACTTCTATCGTTTTGTCTGTTGATCGTTCTACTTGAGGAGATAACCTGTGCATTTGCCTGTTGTAACCTTGCCGGATATTCAAAAAATTCGTGATTTGGTGGGCGATCACCTAGGGTTTTCTTTCTCTGCGATAGAACATCAACGGTTAGAAAAAACGGTTTACCGTGAATTAGAGCATTTAAATTTGGATCTGGTTGCCGAATATTTGACGGTCTTACAGATGTCTACGATTTGGGAGCCTGTCTGGCAGCGGTTAATTGTTTCCCTCGCAAACCCAGAAAGTTATTTTTTCCGTGATCAGAGTCAGTTTGAGCTATTGCGTTCAAAGATTTTGCCAGAGCTTATTCAGCGGCGAGCATCAGAAAAAACCTTAAAGCTATGGTCAGCGGGCTGTGCTGCAGGAGAAGAGGTTTATTCCCTCGCCATTTTATTAAAAGAGTTGATCTCGGATATCGATACGTGGCAAATCACAATTTTTGGGACAGACATTAATACTGAAGCTTTGGCGATCGCCGAAAAAGGTGAATATGGCGAGTTTTCTCTGCGGTTACAAGATCTAGCTTTATGTGAGCAGCATTTTACCTCTGATGGCGATCGCCATCAGATCAAACCAGAATTACGCCAATTTGTTGAATTCCATCCTCTCAATCTACTGGATTCAACCCTGCCAGAATGCTTTCAAGATATTGATTTAATTCTTTGCCGCCATGTGTTTATTCATTTAGAAACGCAGGCGATCGCAAAAATCCTAGCCCACTTCAAACAAGCCTTAAGACCTGATGGCTATCTGATCACTGGGCATAGTGAATTGTATGGCCTGACCCTCACAGATTTTCGGGCTCATATTTATGCTGGGTCTTTAATCTATCAACCGCAGCTGGAACCTCAGTCGAACTTGGCGATGTTTTCTTTGCCTAGTTTTACAAATTTACAGTGGCAATCGTCTCCTCTTCCCGAACGAGGATTAAAGCTATCCGACCCGATTTTTGACCCGAACCAAGTGGTCCAGTATCCAAATCAATCTCAATCTCAACTGAATACCTTAATCCGGCATCGTCGCTATGCTCAGGCGATCGCCCTACTTGAACAACAGTCATCAAACGGACAGTACAACTTTCAAACCCATTACACGTTGGCCTGTCTCCATGCTCACCTCGGCCAATATCCTCCAGCAGCGCACCATTGTTACCAGGCTCTCGAACTCAACCATATGAGTGAGCCACCTTGTTATCTGCTTGCCCAAATTGCAATGATTCAGGGTGAAAAGGATGAAGCAAAACGAATTTTGCTGCAAATTCTCTTCTTTAATACTGAAGCAGCTTTAGCCTATTACGATCTTGCCCAAATTTATTACCTTGAAAATGACGGCGAACATGCCCAATCCCTGGAACAAAAGGCATTTGCTTTGCTCCAAGATTTAGACTTAGATCAAGTCCTTGATCCTTTCCGACAGTACACGGTGCAGCAACTTTACGATGAGATTAATGTACGCCAAGCTCTTATCTCCTGACTGTCGTACGAGCATCAAGCCTGAAAAGGATTCTGCTATGTCTTAGGCAATAGCTGAGGTTATCCGTCACAATAGAGAGATTGACGATTTCCAAACGCGACTACTTTATGGCTTCTTCTTCCCGGCTTCGGAGGCTACTGACCTATCTGATCCCTTATAAAAAAGAGATCTATATTGGCATCATTTCTCTACTGGTTGTGAATGGCCTTGGGGTATATCTACCGCTCATCTTGAGTAACACGATTGATTCGTTGCGGACAGAAACCGGGTTGCCGATTCTCACACGCTCAGTACTGCTGATGTTTGTGTTGGCCACGGTGATGTGGGGCATTCGGATGTTGTCACGGGTCACCATTTTTGGGGTGGGTCGTCAGGTGGAATTTGATCTGAAGCAGCGGATCTTCCAGCATTTATTAACGTTAGAGCCTGCTTATTTCGCGAAGCAATCTTCGGGAGATCTGATTAACCGTGCTACTAGTGACGTTGATAATGTGCGTCGGCTTTTGGGTTTCTCGGTATTGAGTTTAGCGAATACTGTCTTTGCCTATGTGATGACTTTGCCGGTGATGCTTTGGCTCCATGGTCGGTTGAGTTTGATGGCGATCGCCGTGTATCCGGCCATGTTGATTACAGTGCAACTTTTTAGTGGTCGTCTGCGCGATGAGCAAAAGAATGTGCAGGAAGAGTTGTCGGAGCTGAGTCAGCTCATCCAAGAGGATATGAGTGGCATTGCCCTGATTAAAATCTATGCTCAGGAAGCGAATGAACGCCAAGCTTTTGATTTCCGCAACAAAAAATTACTCCGTGCCAACCTTGGTTTAGCTCGCACGCGAAATCTGCTTTTCCCGCTGATCGAAGGGATTTCTTATATTAGTCTGCTCATTTTGTTGGCGTTTGGGACAAGGGCGATCGCCGCAGAAGAGTTAACCATTGGTAATTTTGTCGCGCTTATTTTGTTAATCGAACGATTGGTTTTCCCCACGGCTCTACTGGGATTTGCGATTACCACCTACCAACGGGGTGAGGTCAGTATTGATCGTGTGGAAGCGATTCTCGACAATAAACCTCATATTGCCGATAATCAGCAAGCCACAACGCTTGAGCCGAAAAACGTGACAGGGAAAATTGTTGCTAATCACCTCCGCTTTTCTTATCCGGAAGGCGATCGCCCTGCCCTTGATGATTTGAGCTTTACGATTAATCCTGGTGAAACCATTGCGATTGTTGGGTCTATTGGTGCTGGTAAATCAACCCTTGCCAATGCTCTACCCCGTTTAGTTGATATCGAACCTGGTCAGCTTTTCCTGGATGGGCAGGACATTACGAATATTCGTCTCGAAGATCTTCGCAAGGCGATCGCCTATGTTCCTCAGGAGAGCTTTTTGTTTAGCTCGAAAATTCGGGAAAATATCGCCTATGGTTTACCCGGCAGTCCTCAACCCGACATCGAAGATTCTGCCCAGCAAGCCCAAATCCATAACGAGATTCTCAACTTCCCCAAGCAATATGAAACTCTTGTGGGAGAACGAGGCATTACGCTTTCCGGTGGTCAGCGGCAACGGAGTTCTCTCGCTCGTGCTTTTATGATTGATGCGCCAGTTTTGATTCTTGATGATGCTCTCTCCAGCGTCGATAATCGCACAGCCACCGAAATTCTCGATTATTTGTCTGATTCTCCCGACACTAAAACGGTCATCTTTATCACCCACCAACTCTCTGCCGCAGCAAAGGGCGATCGCATTTTTGTGATGGATCACGGCAAGATTACTCAAGTCGGTGTCCATGAAGAATTGGTTGCTCAGGAGGGTTTATACAAAAAACTTTGGGAGCAGAACCAACTCGCTGAAATTTTGGGCTAAGGTCTTAGGCGAGCGCCAATAGAAGAAGACACTATCAATCTTTTTGTTACAACTTTGATTTTCCTCAGATCTCTCTAATTATCGTTAAATCAATTTGGTTATGAAACTCTGGTGTCTAAACAATTTCGAGGGTGTATTAAGTGAGATTTTTTGGATGAAGCCTGCCTTTATCCGTCGATTTAGAGAATCTATTTGGTGTGTTTTAAACCTCAGTGCATAACTCATAGAAAACAGTTTTAGAGATCAACCGATAATGTTTAAAGCAATTTTGCAAGCCTCTCTCCGTTTGAAAGTGGTGACCCTTTTCGCCTTGATCGCTCCCCTCGGGTTGGGTCTCGTAGGTTGCGGTGAAGTGGAAGTAGAAGAAGAGGTGAACAATGCCACAGAGCAAGTCGAAACTTCCACCTCGGAAGCTCCACCTGCCGCAGAAGAGGAAGAGATAGAAGAGGATGTCGCCTCTGATGCTGCAACGGAACAGTTTACTTTTGTGGTTACCAATCAGACTGAAGATGATTTAATCGCGATTCAAGCTTCTGAAGATGAGGAGGTTTGGGGGGATTTTGATCTCGGTGGGCAGGCGATCGCCCCGGGTGAGTCTCTGACTTTAGCTTGGGATGAAAGCACTAATGATAGTTCCTGTGAATGGTTGCTACAGGGTGTGTTTACGGATGGCAGTGTTGTGGGCCCCAAGTGGTTCGATTTCTGTGAGGAAGTTGAGCTGGTCTTCTACTCGGAAGGTGAAGATGAAGCTGCTGGTGGTGGTAGTGCAGCGGATTTCCTGAGTACAGAAGCGGCTTTTGTTGAAACTATTGACGATTCAGGTATTCAATTACTTGCCGCCGAAGTTTCTGACCCTGAAAAGGTGGCGATCGCCCGTGAGTTTTGCACATCAATGGATATGGGGAATTCCGTCGATGACTTTTTTGAAACTGTGGCCTCAGATGAACCGTTTTTGTCGATGTCTGATGAAGAGCTAGAGCTGGTTGGTGGCTATCTTGGTCTATTGATCACCGCAGCGGCAGATTCCTATTGTGCTGAGTATGGCGATATCGTTGCAAACTGGATGGATTCTTAAAATCCTTTGTCTCTCGAAGGCAATGAGGTGATCGCTTCTCCTTTTATCTTTCTCTGCTTAAAGATTCTCGGTGGGCGATCGCCAAAAATAAAGGAAAACGATAGCTTCAGTTTGTAGAGTAAATTGAGGCTGGCGATCACTGCTAGGCTCAAGTAAAAACTAGGTTAATCAAGCCATGGAGCTGTTTCATATCCAAACCAATCAGGCGTTCAAGATTTTTACAGAACACAATCTGATTAAAGTGGGTAAATTTGTCGAACCAGATGCCAAAGATATCAATCTCATCAATATCCCGAATGCGGATGTTGTTTCACGGATTCATCTTTATCTATATATAGATCCTTCTGGTAATCACTGTGAGCTCGAGGATCAAGGGAGTTCCAACGGCACATTTATCAATGGTCAGCCACTAAATCCCTTTGTTAGACAATTTTTAAATGACGGCGACACTATTAATCTTGGCCAAGAAAATAACGTTTCGTTTAAATTTCGCCAGACTGCTAGTAATGCTCCAGCACCAGAGCCTTCTGTCGCAACTAGCCCTACAAATCTCCAAAACACATCTGCTCAGCTTTCCCACAAACCTATTGAGGTTAAGCAGGAAAGTGGCGATCGCTCGTTGTTTTCAGTTGACGATTTTCGTAAGAATCTCAGCCCCTCTGTTAGCCGATTTTTAGGAATGGCGTTTTTGGTCGCTGGAATTATTTATTTCGCGTCGATCATGAATGTAGGTATTAGCTTTAATGCTTATGTGCTGATCTTTTGGGGATTAGGTGGCTATCTCCTCTTCCAAAAAAATCTCTCTAAGGAATGGGGTTGGCTACTCATTGGCATAGGTCTGCTAGTCGTTCTGTTCCAAGCACGCATTTATGCCTTCACCAACCTCCTCGGTCTCATCATTTCATTGGTCTTATTTGGCCTGAGTTATTTCTTTTTCGATAACAGCGAGAAAAAATAGATTATTTAGTGTGAAAGCGAGAGGATTTTTAAGGGCAGCTTTTCCTGTAAGGTCATGGGAATCTTCTCAAACATTTTTTCTGAAATTCCCGTGACGATCACGCCAAACTCCTGAAGTATTTGCAAAGCATTTTTGATTTGTGGTGCGGTATCTGGATAAATGATGCCCGGTATAGGAGGCTTCATTCCGTCTAAACCAAGTAAACGTTCTAGTTGGATTAATGCACCCAATGCAGTCAGATGAGTTTGTCCTTTTGGATCAACAATGGTTGCAGTGACTTTTTGGGGTAAATCTTGGGCATCTTTTCCTTTCACATCAATTCGAATTTGGTGACTGGCACCACTGCCGGGATTGTAGAGGAGCGATCGCCGCAAAGAGGTAAAGCGATCGCCACTAATTAAACGCCAAATGCCAGAACGAATCAGCACACGGAGTAATTGGGTCGAAAAAATATCATCAAAGGCAATGCGAGCAGCCACAGTTTTTGCGCCAGTGGTTTGGGGGAGCGTCATCTGATCCGGTGTATCAAAACGATAGACAGCAGTTTGATAACCATCAGGAAATTTCACTTTAAGTGGATCGGTATAGGGAAAAACCTTGGTGGTGCGACCTGCAATCATTGTTTCAAAGGGCGTTGCTAATCGATCCATGTATTCCACGGAGTTGGGGCCTGCTTTGTCTTTGAGCGAAAACAACACACTAATATCAATGGAATCTATGGTGGCGATCGCCTGACTGGCTGCAACGGCAATGACTGAGGCAACACCGCCCATCCAACCTGATGCAAACATCACGGGCGATCGCAATGATTGTTCGTCTAGAGCATCAATGGATTGTCGAAGTCGTTCTGGCCACCGAGTAACGTCAAGGTAGGGGATTTCTTTGGATACTGCATCCATTAATAAGTAATCGTAGGAATCGTTTACCACTGCAATCACAGCTCTAGGCGTATTTTCCTGTAATGGCTTGGGCTGTTCTACATCTAATTGCAACCCACTAGCATTGCCTAATTCCTGTGCCAAAGCTTCTGCTTTTTTGAGATTTCGTCCCGCAATCACTAACGGTAAATCTGGGTGGTGATCGCGAATCAAAGTGGCAATTTGTCGACCCACAACGCCATAACCACCGGCAATCAAAATGCTATTTCTGATATCCATAACCATCTATCCTGTAGCGAAATTAAGTGATTGTTGATCCCCTCAAACCTCTTCGACTCAAGGGGATTAAAAATTTTGCTCTACAAACCCATCGCTGCATGGGTCGCGAAAATAATAATGCCAAGACCGATAACACTCACTGCAAAACCCAACACCAGTTGCCATGGTTGCGTTGTTTGAGCGGTATGAGTTTGGGGAGTATGAGCACCCACAAATGCAGGTTGGTTTAAAGCTCGCCATGCTTGCACCGCAAAGAACATTAATGGCAGCGACAAAATAGTGCCGAGAATTTCAATGGTGAGTAAAGCCGGGGGCATTGCATCCGGCGATACCGGGAAAATCACCGCGAGATCTGCCACATACACTCCGAAAAAAGATAGGCCACATAATGCCGCACCAAGCATCGCCCATCGCTCGGATTTTAAGACGAAATACACCAGAATTAAGCTACCCAAAGTCAATGTAGTGAGGAAGGTATTAAATACACCCAATGTCACAGGATTGATGTGGGCAAAGCTACGGGTTTCAATGGGGCCACCGGGAACCAAGCTACTAAGGGCAAGCCCTGAAATCCCAAGTAAACCAGCAACAGAATATTTAGTGGAAAATGTGTGAAAGGCCATGATAGTAAACCTCAACAGATTTTGTGCGTAAGTTTGCGTAAATATTTAGGTGAAATCTTTAGATAACAACCGTGACCTTAGCGATCGCCTGGTTGGTAGGCGTTTTCCTTGGGTAAATGGCTCACCAAAAGTTTGAGGAATAGAAGTGGGACAAACCATTCCAAGCCTGGCATGGGTGCAATGAGATAGCAATCGCCAAGCAATGCCAAAATAAACAATCCTAAGGCAATGGATCGTTGCAGATAAAGCAGACTCGCAAGAATCACGCCCGTTGCCAGCAACAAGTAACTCGACATACTAATCAAAAAGCCCCAGTCTATCCCTCGGAAGGCGATCGCTACCACCGCAATATGGCAGAGATGAAAGGCGACAAAACCGAGGTGTTGTTGCCAGCCTTGACCCGGACGGTGAAACCAGCGTTTAGCAGCAGCAGTGGCATTCGTGAGTGTGCCACCCATGAAATCAAGCGCAAAAAATGCGATTAATCCCAATTGCCATCCCGTGAAATCCGCCGATACCGACTTGGCATAAAGCGGTGCAGCGATCGCCATAGCTACAGCAGGAACAAATTGCACCAATAATTCCGCTGATGTTGCACCCGGCCCAATCAACCGATCAACATTTCCTCGCCAACCAGAACGTGGCTGTGGCATCCCCGGCATAGATTGCATATTGACCACCATCGTCAAAACCTCATAACAGTTGTTATCTGAAATAATCATAACAGGTGTTATAAAATGGTCAAGTACCCTTTTTGCATTCGTTAACGCAGAAGCCATGACTAAGCTTTCGGTAGAGGAAAAACAATCAGATCGGCGATCGCAGGTGGCCTCAGCAACGATGAAACTCATTGCGGAACAAGGATTGCAGAAAACCAGTTTGCGGGCGATCGCCCATGAGTTAGGTTGTACAACAGGGGTTTTAACTCACTATTTCCGCAATAAAGACGAGTTGCTACTGTTTATGTTGGAAGTCGTGATGGAACGCCTCGGTGAAAAAACGGCGATCGCCACCCAAGACATTCAAGGCATAGAACGTTTAACGGTGATGATGTTAGCCGTGCTGCCGACTACCGATGAGCTGAAACAAATTTGGCGGGTCTGGCTAGCATTTGTGGGACATATGCCGGGTCATAACGGTTTGATGGAAGAACACAAAACCCTCTACCAAGATTTCAAAGCATTCTTGAAAAGCGAATTAACTGCTTTGGTGGATATGGGGGCGATCGCCACAGACCTAGACTTAGACTTTGAGGCAGCTGCATGGATTGCCTTGATGGATGGTATCGGCGTAAATATGTTGGCAGCTCCCCAATATTATTCTCAGCAACAACTAAAAACCATGATTAATCGTCACGTGCGATCGCTTATAAAGCCATGAACCCCTATAGCTAAATACCAACCGACTTAAAAGCCCCCCTATTGTCTATCAGAGTAGGAGGGCTTTATTGGAATAAAGGATATTTTGGTTAATCTTAGATTTCAGGAGTCTTTTGCTGCGAATCCGAGAAATTTTTGTCCCCAGCAACCCTTTACTGTGGCTGTATTCCAGCCTTGTAATCCAGGAATGTCAAAATATTTTCTTGAAAAGGAGTTGACATTGCCGGGTAGTGTGGTTAATATAGTTAAGCGCGGTTGAGAGAGACGCACTGAACCGACGCCCCGAACCGAGACAAAAGAATAATTTGAAAGTGACTATCCGCCCCCTTGTTTTAACAAGATTATAACAAGTGAAACGGTAAGATTGAAAAATTTATGCCGTAGGACTTAGTTAAAGGATAAAAGAGAGCCTTTATAAAAACATCTCTTATTAGGAGGAAAGAAAGCTTCTTTATGGAGTGAGTAAAGAATCTAACATGGAGAGTTTGATCCTGGCTCAGGATGAACGCTGGCGGTATGCCTAACACATGCAAGTCGAACGAAGTCTTCGGACTTAGTGGCGGACGGGTGAGTAACGCGTGAGAATCTGCCTTCAGGATGGGGACAACAGTTGGAAACGACTGCTAATACCCAATATGCCTACGGGTAAAACTTATTTGGCCTGAAGATGAGCTCGCGTCTGATTAGCTAGTTGGTGGTGTAATAGACTACCAAGGCGACGATCAGTAGCTGGTCTGAGAGGATGAGCGGCCACACTGGGACTGAGACACGGCCCAGACTCCTACGGGAGGCAGCAGTGGGGAATTTTCCGCAATGGGCGAAAGCCTGACGGAGCAATACCGCGTGAGGGAGGAAGGTTTTTGGATTGTAAACCTCTTTTCTCAGGGAAGAATTTTGACGGTACCTGAGGAATAAGCACCGGCTAACTCCGTGCCAGCAGCCGCGGTAATACGGAGGGTGCAAGCGTTATCCGGAATTATTGGGCGTAAAGAGTCCGTAGGTGGTCATGCAAGTCTGCTGTCAAAGCCCACAGCTTAACTGTGGATCGGCGGTGGAAACTGCATGACTTGAGTACGGTAGGGGTAGAGGGAATTCCCAGTGTAGCGGTGAAATGCGTAGATATTGGGAAGAACACCGGTGGCGAAAGCGCTCTACTGGACCGTAACTGACACTGAGGGACGAAAGCCAAGGTAGCGAAAGGGATTAGATACCCCTGTAGTCTTGGCCGTAAACGATGGATACTAGGCGTTGTCTGTATCGACCCGGACAGTGCCGAAGCTAACGCGTTAAGTATCCCGCCTGGGGAGTACGCACGCAAGTGTGAAACTCAAAGGAATTGACGGGGGCCCGCACAAGCGGTGGAGTATGTGGTTTAATTCGATGCAACGCGAAGAACCTTACCAAGATTTGACATCCCGTGAACTTTCCAGAGATGGATTGGTGCCTTCGGGAACACGGAGACAGGTGGTGCATGGCTGTCGTCAGCTCGTGTCGTGAGATGTTGGGTTAAGTCCCGCAACGAGCGCAACCCTCGTCCTTAGTTGCCATCATTAAGTTGGGCACTCTAGGGAGACTGCCGGGGACGAACTCGGAGGAAGGTGGGGATGACGTCAAGTCATCATGCCCCTTACATTTTGGGCTACACACGTACTACAATGGTCGGGACAAAGGGCAGCAACCCCGCGAGGGCAAGCGAATCTCATCAAACCCGGCCTCAGTTCAGATTGCAGGCTGCAACTCGCCTGCATGAAGGAGGAATCGCTAGTAATCGCAGGTCAGCATACTGCGGTGAATCCGTTCCCGGGCCTTGTACACACCGCCCGTCACACCATGGAAGCTGGCAACGCCCGAAGTCGTTACTCTAACCGTTCGCGGAGGAGGGCGCCGAAGGCAGTGCTAGTGACTGGGGTGAAGTCGTAACAAGGTAGCCGTACCGGAAGGTGTGGCTGGATCACCTCCTTTTAGGGAGACCTAACCTATTCGATTCCGAAAGCAAAAAGCAATTAAGAACGAGTAAGGTCATCTCGAAGGTCGTGCGAGGGGGAATAACGGAAGTCATTTTCAAATTATAGGTTCGTGGAAATGGGCTATTAGCTCAGGTGGTTAGAGCGCACCCCTGATAAGGGTGAGGTCCCTGGTTCAAGTCCAGGATGGCCCACTTATCAAATCAAGTTTTTGAGTGTTACTTGGAAACAGTTGATAAACAAATGGGGGTATAGCTCAGTTGGTAGAGCGCCTGCTTTGCAAGCAGGATGTCAGCGGTTCGAGTCCGCTTACCTCCACCAAGACCACGAAATTGATATCAAATTAGCATCTGCACTGTCTGATGGACATTGTTGAATGCTGAAAGAGATTTCAGCAAAGCACCTTGAAAACTGCACAAAAGAATAAAAGATAGTCGAATACAATAGCTAGGTAGGAAAGTATTAAAACAATCCGAAATAATAGCCAAGAGTCTGACCTCGATTGAATGAGAAAGGTCAAGCTACAAAGGGCTAACGGTGGATACCTAGGCACACAGAGGCGATGAAGGACGTGGTTACCGACGATATACTCCGGGGAGCTGGAAGCAAGCATTGAGCCGGAGGTTTCCGAATGGGGCAACCCTTAGTACAGTCATCTGAATATATAGGATGATATGAGCCAACTCAGCGAACTGAAACATCTTAGTAGCTGAAGGAAGAGAAAGAAAAATCGATTCCCTTAGTAGCGGCGAGCGAAGCGGGAACAGCCCAAACCAACTGTTTCGACGGTTGGGGTTGTGGGACAGCAATGTAGACTGTGAATGTTAAACGAAGTAGTTGAAAGCTACACCATAGAAGGTGAAAGTCCTGTAGTTGAAAATTGAAACAGCTTAGCTGTATCCCGAGTAGTACGGAGCACGTGGAATTCCGTATGAATCAGCGAGGACCACCTCGTAAGGCTAAATACTCCTGTGTGACCGATAGTGAAACAGTACCGCGAGGGAAAGGTGAAAAGAACCCCGGAAGGGGAGTGAAATAGAACATGAAACCGTTAGCCTACAAGCAATAGAAGGACGATTTAACGTCTGACTGTGTGCCTGTTGAAGAATGAGCCGGCGACTTACAGGCTGTGGCAGGTTAAGGTGAAAAGCCGAAGCCAAAGTGAAAACGAGTCTGAATAGGGCGAAAGTCACAGTTTGTAGACCCGAACCTGGGTGATCTAACCATGGCCAGGATGAAGCTTGGGTAATACCAAGTGGAAGTCCGAACCGACTTCTGTTGAAAAAGGAGCGGATGAGCTGTGGTTAGGGGTGAAATGCCAATCGAACCCAGAGCTAGCTGGTTCTCCCCGAAATGTGTTTAGGCGCAGCGGTTAGTTTCCTTATGCAGGGGTAAAGCACTGTTTCGCTGCGGGCTGCGAGAGCGGTACCAAAGTGAGACAAACTAAGAATACTGCATAATATTTAACCAGTAAGACGGTGAGGGATAAGCTCCATCGTCGAGAGGGAAACAGCCCAGACCGCCAGCTAAGGTCCCAAAATAATTGCTAAGTGATAAAGGAGGTGGGAGTGCATAGACAACCAGGAGGTTTGCTTAGAAGCAGCAATCCTTGAAAGAGTGCGTAATAGCTCACTGGTCTAGCGCTCCTGCGCCGAAAATGAACGGGGCTAAGCAATTTACCGAAGCTGCGGGATATATCTATCGATGTATCGGTAGGGGAGCGTTCTATACGGTGTGAAGCATTAGCGGCAAGCAGATGTGGACTATATAGAAGTGAGAATGTCGGCTTAAGTAGCGAAAATATGTGTGAGAATCACATACCCCGAAACCCTAAGGGTTCCTCCGGAAGGCTCGTCCGCGGAGGGTTAGTCGGGACCTAAGGCGAGGCCGAAAGGCGTAGTCGATGGACATGAGGTTAATATTCCTCAACTCCTGTGTGGGAGCATAATTATGACGCATGAAAGATAGCTACACCCTTAATGGATTGGGAGGAGGTTACGACCTCCGTGTAGTCAAGGATAGTGCCTAGAAAAGCTAATTATGTGTTGAAAGCATAGGACCCGTACCCGAAACCGACACAGGTGGGGTGGTAGAGTATACCGAGGGGCGCGAGGTAACTCTCTCTAAGGAACTCGGCAAAATTGCTCCGTAACTTTGGGAGAAGGAGTGCCACCGAGAGGTGGTCGCAGTGAAGAGGCCCAGGCGACTGTTTACCAAAAACACAGGTCTCTGCAAACTCGTAAGAGGAAGTATAGGGGCTGACGCCTGCCCAGTGCCGGAAGGTTAAGGAAGTCGGTTAGCTTCGGCGAAGCTGACGACTGAAGCCCCGGTGAACGGCGGCCGTAACTATAACGGTCCTAAGGTAGCGAAATTCCTTGTCGGGTAAGTTCCGACCCGCACGAAAGGCGTAACGATCTGGGCACTGTCTCGGAGAGAGGCTCGGCGAAATAGGATTGTCTGTGAAGATACGGACTACCTACACCTGGACAGAAAGACCCTATGAAGCTTTACTGTAGCTTGGTATTGGGTTCGGGCTTTGTTTGCGCAGGATAGGTGGGAGGCGTTGATATATTCCTCGTGGGGAATATGGAGCCAATGGTGAGATACCACTCTAACAAGGCTAGAATTCTAACTTTAAACCGTGAAACCGGTGAAAGGACAGTATCAGGTGGGCAGTTTGACTGGGGCGGTCGCCTCCTAAGCGATAACGGAGGCGTACAAAGGTTCCCTCAGGCTGGTTGGAAATCAGCCATTGAGTGCAAAGGCATAAGGGAGCTTGACTGCGAGACCTACAAGTCAAGCAGGATGGAAACATGGTCTTAGTGATCCGACGGCACTGCGTGGAAGGGCCGTCGCTCAACGGATAAAAGTTACTCTAGGGATAACAGGCTGATCTCCCCCAAGAGTTCACATCGACGGGGAGGTTTGGCACCTCGATGTCGGCTCATCGCAACCTGGGGCTGAAGTAGGTCTCAAGGGTTGGGCTGTTCGCCCATTAAAGCGGTACGTGAGCTGGGTTCAGAACGTCGTGAGACAGTTCGGTCCATATCCGGTGTAGGCGCAAGAGTATTGAGAGGAGTCTTCCTTAGTACGAGAGGACCGGGAAGGACGCACCGCTGGTGTACCTGTTATCGTGCCAACGGTAAACGCAGGGTAGCCAAGTGCGGAGTGGATAACCGCTGAAAGCATCTAAGTGGGAAGCCCACCTCAAGATGAGTACTCTCATGGAGTTAATCCAGTAAGGTCACGGGAAGAACACCCGTTAATAGGCATTAGGTGGAAGTATGGCAACATATGCAGCCGAGATGTCCTAACAGACCGAGGGCTTGTCCTTAAATCAATCAAATCAGACATCTAACGTAATCGATACATATCTAATTCTTTGTGCAGTCTTGAGGGTGTGAATACACACCACTGCTTGGTGTTTCTAGCATAGTGGAACCACTCCGATCCCATCCCGAACTCGGCTGTGAAACGCTATTGCGGCGACGATACCTCTGGGGTAGCCCATCGGGAAAATAGCTCAATGCCAAGCTTCTCTTCTTTATATAAAACTGAATATATCTAATTAGGCTCTCTATCAGCTTTGATAGGGAGCTTATTTGTTTTTGAATGTCGATTGAGCAAAGACTAATTTTCTTGGGAAACGTATAATCAATTTGTAGTGTTTTGAGCTGTCCTAATTAATGAATCTAGAGTCTAATATTCCGGCTGATTCTCTCTATTTTGAGAGATTGCAGCAGGCTTGTGAATTACAGGATGGCTTGATGGTAACTTTTTCGATAGGGAGCTTATTTGTTTGGTTGAGTTTCTCTTCGCTATATTGATAGAGGTATTTAATGGTTGTTTTATGAATCGCTATTCTTGTATTTTTATCGCTGGATTGATGGGTTTGGGGGTTGCGATGACTACTCGGGTCACTGCTGAAACGGAAAGTGATTTGATGTATCGACCTGCTTCAATTTCTTCTGGTCAGGAAATCAGTGATCGTCTTACTGAAGCTGATATTCCTACTGGTGAAGGTGGTTTTGCCCGAGATTATGCTGTGAATTTAACTGAAGGTGATCAGGTCGCTATCGATTTGCTCTCGGATGATTTTGATTCTTTGGTTATATTATTGGCGACTGATGGTACAACGGTTGCTGAAAATGATGATGGGCCTGACGGCTCAACGAATTCATTATTGTTTATGCGGATTACAGAAACAGGTCGCTATATTGTTCGAGTTAGAGCTTTTGGTGAAACTGGTGGTGGTGAGTTTTCTTTGAAAGTAACTCGTTTACAGCCTATTGCAGAATAAGGCTACCCAAGGCTATTGCAATACTTTCTGTCCACTCCACAGTGGCTCCATATGTATCTCCTGTATGGCCGTTGAATTTAGCTTTAAACCAAAAGCTTATGGCGATCGCCACAGTTATTGACATAATCGTAACTTGAGCAATACTGAAAATACCTATCGAAGCGATACGGAAAATTCCAAGTAGACTGATGGCTGGTAATGTTGCAGTAATAAGATCTGGTATGCCGTTGAAGTCTCGTTTATGAAATGCTCCTTTACCTTTGGGTTTGAGGTATGGAAACAAGGCGATCGCTACGACTTGTGACCATCTTCCCCACATTGGTATGAACAGTAATAGCCACCAGTGATTTTCTGCTAAAGAAGCGATTGCGGCAAACTTGAATAGCAGAATAATAATGGCAGTCATTGCTCCAAAAGCACCTGTTACGCTATCTGCCATCACCTCAAGTCGCTTATCTGGATTAGTTACAGCAAGTCCATCAGCACTATCCATTGCGCCATCTAAATGCAGACCTCCAGTAATACCTAGCCATAGACTAGTGACAATTATTCCCCGAATTAAACTGGGTGCATTGACTGTTGATAGACCAAGAAAAACAGAGCTTAAAATTCCTCCGATGATTAAACCGACGAGAGGACACCAACGAGCAATTCTGTGAAAACTAGGATTCCAACTGTTGGGAATGAGCAAAATCGTATAGAAAATGAATGCTCCAAGTAGCGATCGCCAAAGATTTATGAGAGCTAAAACCGCTTGTCGCATAGTGTTTGCTAGATTCAGGGAAAAAATTTTCTCTTTATGAGAGAAATTTAGAAAATCTTAAGTTAAGATTATGTCGGAGAGTCGCAGATCATTAAGCGATAACTTCTGGCCATGAAGATTTGGATCAAACTACCGTTTTAGTAACGTACGATCCTTATTCCTCCATTCTCTTTCTTCTGAGCGAAATTGAAAACGCTTTAGCCTTGGGGCACTAGATGATATTGCGATATCATCCAGAATCTTGCGCTTAATTTTTCACTCGACCGTATTATCCCTTGTTTCTATCTGCCTTTAAAAACTAATGAGTCATCAGTTCTACTCTCGCCATCTACCAGCCCCATGCCTTATTTCAACAGGTACTGTTGTGAATAAAAGCGATATGAAGCGGTTACTCCAAGACCTTGCTTGGGTAAAGTACTCTCATTTTTTGGATGGGGAACAGAAGAGTCAAGGAGAAGGCTGGATTGTTGAAGTTTTTGATGATGAACAACAGGCAACCCTTGTTGTTCATCAGTCCCTATATTTAAATCTTCATAGCTTTGATTATTTAGAGCTGAAGGTTGGAGATGATGGCAAAACTTATTTTGAGTTGGTGCAAGATAACCGAGTATTGCGTTTAGATGTCGCACAAAATCCTCAGCAGGCGAATCCTCTTGAGGTAAAGTCTGTTCCTGATGGTGCACTAGAAGAAATGGTTACTCAGGTTTTATCGGCGCGTTGGGATGTGCAGATGGATGATGATGAGCATTTTCATTTCTGAATTTTTGCAAGTAAGTAGACGTTAGCTTTGATTTTCGTCGCAGATTAGGAATCTTGGGTTTTAGAATAAGCGAGGGTACATTACCCTCGTTTTGTTGTTTGTAACGGATATTAATCGGTGAGCCATTTTTCTTTTGAGCTGAAAAAAGAATGTCAGGATACTAAGGCACGGGTAGGCGTTTTTAATACGCCCCATGGAATTGTAGAGACACCTCGGTTTATGCCTGTGGGAACTTTGGCGAATGTGAAAGGGATTACGCCGGATCATTTAGCGCAAGCCCAGGCTCATATGGTTTTATCGAATACTTATCATTTGCATCTACAGCCAGGTGAGGGCATCGTTAAAAAGGCTGGTGGCTTGCATCGGTTTATGGCTTGGGATGGACCAATTTTGACGGACTCCGGTGGGTTTCAGGTTTTTAGTTTGAGCGAAATGCGCAAGATTCGCGAAGAAGGGGTTGTTTTTCGTTCGCCGAAGGATGGTCGATTAATTGATATGACGCCGGAGCGTTCTATTCAAATCCAGAATGATCTGGGTGCAGATGTAATTATGGCGTTTGATGAGTGTCCGCCTGGGGATGCTGGTCGTGATGTGGTGGAGGCAGCAACAGCGAGAACCTATCGTTGGTTAAAGCGATGTGTTGCGGCGCATAAGCGAGATGATCAAGCGCTGTTTGGGATTGTGCAGGGTGGTATTTTTCTTGATTTGCGAGCAAAGGCTGCTGCTGAGTTGGTTGATTTAGATTTGCCCGGCTATGCAATTGGCGGAGTGAGTGTGGGGGAGTCGCCGGAAAATATTCGAAAGGTGGTTCAGCATACGGCTCCTTTATTACCGAAGGAAAAAATTCGGTATTTGATGGGAGTCGGAACCTATCGGGAAATGGCGCAGGCGATCGCCTCAGGGATTGATGTATTCGATTGTGTGATTCCGACTCGCTTGGGTCGTCATGGGGCTGCCCTTGTACAAGGCGATCGCTGGAATCTAAAAAATGCTCAGTTTAGGGAAGATTTTCAGCCTTTAGATGAAACTTGTCCTTGTTATACATGTCAGAATTTCACGCGAGCTTATTTGCATCATTTAATTAAAGCGAAAGAAATGTTGGCATATATGCTGCTTTCTTTACATAACGTTACGGAGCTGATTCAGTTTACTGTAAGAATTCGTGAATCTATCTTGGGCGATCGCTTTGTGGAGGATTTTGGCGACTGGCTAGAACCAGAGCCTTCTGAGAAGACCAACTCATGCTAGGATCGACTGCAAATATTAAGATACAACGTTCATAAGGTCATATATGGAAGCGGCATTATTACTTGCGAAACTCCCCGAGGCATACTCCATTTTCGATCCTCTCGTCGATGTTTTGCCTCTCATCCCTTTGTTTTTCTTGCTCCTTGCTTTTGTTTGGCAGGCAGCGGTTGGTTTCAAGTAAATCTTCGCTTGAACAACTTAAAAATACCAATTAATAAAAGCATCTCTACAGAGATGCTTTTTGTTGTTTTGAGTATTGTTTTGTAACGAAAGCCTAGTCTTGTTTCATAATTGCTTTTCGAAATGCTAGGCGATCGCCTAACCGTTTTAAATATCCCTGAATATTCGGATAAAGCGATAAATCGACATCCTGAAACATCATGGGAATGTATGCCAAAATCGAACCTAGTGCCACATCAACTACCCCAAACTTGTCGCCGAGCATAAAGGGTGAGCTGCTAAGAATATCGTTTAAAGGTTGTAAATACCGCTTCATTACTTCGTTGCGATTCTCATTGGGTGTTAATCCCATTGATAAACTGGAGTTTGCGAATAGCACCCATTGATAAACTTCTGCCTTACCCTGTGGAGTGGTTGGCATCTTGCCAAATTTTTCAGCGAGATAAATTAAGATTGCGCCCGATTCCCAAACTTTCACATTATTGCCATCTGTAATAGCTGGGACTTGACCCATTGGATTGATGGCAAGATAGCTAGGAAGTTTATGTTCACCACCCTGCATGTCAAGTTGAACAAATTCATATTCTGCGCCAAGTTCCTCAAGATACCATTGCACGATTGAGGCACGGCTCCGAGCGCCACCGTAGAGTTTAAGCATGATGATTGGTTTAAATGATGTCTATTAACTGAGTACTTGAAATGTCTTATTGCATCTAGCTTACCCAGTCTTTAGTTTGTCTAGTGTTCTATTTCTTTAAGGATGACTTTCTCTGAATGTTAGAATAAACCGCGTTTTCCATTTGGCATAATCGTTGCCCAATTTGTTTTCGCTTTTTTGAGCTGGTCTTCTGTAATTTTTGCGTTGGTTAAATTCGCGCCACAGAGGTTTGTACCATCGACAATTGCATAATTCAAATAGGCATAACTTAAATCTGCGCCCCGTAAATCTGCCTTACTTAAATTTGTGTAGCTAAAGTAAGCACGTCCTAAATTGGCATCTCGTAAATTCGCACTCGCTAAATTAGCTTTTCCGAAGTCTGCGTTAGATAAGTTAGCCCCTTGAAAATTTGCTCGCATCATTCGTGATTGGTGGAAGATGCAGCCAGATAAATTGGATTGCGGCAAACTAATACTCAATAAATTTTGTTGCCCAAAATCTCTGCGTCCTTTTTTGTAAGCATTTTGCAGGGCTTTGGCGTCTAACTTTCCGAGAGAATTCTTGCCACCAGAGCCCTTTGTTTTATTTTTGGATTTAAACCGAGAAGAGGACGATTTATGAGGAGTTGCACCTGCTCCGGGTGCCATACGATTGAGGGTGTTTTTCTTCGCGCCACCTTGTCCACCACGGCTTCCTAACCCTTGCCTGACGCTGCCAGTACCTTTGCGGCGATCGCGTCTTGCTCGGATAGCCATTGCTAAACGAGAATTGGCTGAAGTTGAAGGGCCACCTGTTGCATCATCATCGCTGGTAGGAGAGTTTGGATCATTTACCCCGCCTGTTGTCCCTGCGAAATCACCATCAGCCCCATTGGATAAACCCTGAGCCAAACTTTCCATATAAGGCTCCATATCGAGGGCATTGAGAGCATCCTCTGCGGATTGATATCGGTGTTTAACTGAACTCTCCAACATTTTGCGTAAGACACTAGCAAAACTATTGCTGATATCAACGAAAGATTCCCACATCATTTCGCCTGTGTTGGGGTTATAGTCCAGATCTTTGGGAGATTTGCCAGTTAATAGATAAAGGCAGGTAATACCGATGGCGTAGATATCACTGGCGTAGACGGGTCGCATCGCCATTTGCTCAGGTGGTGCATAACCGGGGGTACCAACAGCGAATGAAGTTAAGGCAGTTTGGTCTGAAGTATTGGCTGCTTCTTCTGGATTGACGCGATTTTTGACGGCGCCAAAATCAATAAGAACTAATTTTTTATCTTGTTCTCTACGGATTAGATTGGCTGGTTTAATGTCTCGGTGAATAACTTGTTGGGAGTGGATATATTGCACCATCGGCAAAATTTCACTCAGGAATTGTCTAGCGCCAGCTTCGCTAAACACACCATTTTTCTTGACTTCTTGCTGGAGGTTATTGCCTTTAACGTATTCTTGGACGAGATAAAATTGCTTGTCTGTTTCAAAGTAATCTAGCAGGCGAGGGACTTGGGGATGGTTCCCGATGCGACCAAGGGTTTGGGCTTCCCGCTCAAAGAGCTCCCGTGCCATTTCGAAAAGATGGGGCACATTAGTGGAGGGTCGTAGTTGCTTAATGACGCAAGATGGCTTTCCTGGCAAGCTTAAATCAACGGCGAGAAATGTTGCACCGAAGCCACCCTTTCCCAGACTTTTGAGAGGTTTATAGCGATCATGGAGAAATAAGCTACTACCGCAGGCTTGGCATGTCCTTGCTCTCAAGGGATTCTTCGGATTTTCGCACTCAGGGTTGATACAGTAGCTCATGCAGAGTCACCTTGCTTGGCAGGAGAGTATTGCTGGTTTTGCAATATGACGAAAGGCTAGATGGCCGTTTCTATGAGAGAAAAAAATTGCTCGTGTTCCCATCTTATCTTAGAGATCTCTATTGATAGGCGATGATCGTGATGGGTCTAAGGATAAATTTACTTAATAGCATATCCCAAAGTCTATGACCAATCGTGAATTGTCTGATGCTTTGGGTAAGTTATTTTAAACGATGCACTGTGCAGGGGGCGATCGCCCCTGTCCGGAAAGCGAGGGGAAGTTTGCGCGGCTAAAGGACAGGAAAACGTTTAGAATAAGTTCCTTGAAAGCTAAATGTAACGCCCAAAGTCAATGCGGATCTCCCTGAACTGGTTAAAAGAATTTGTTGATATTACGCTGTCTCCTGAAGAGCTAGCAAAAACCTTAACGGTTGCAGGGTTTGAGGTAGAAGAAATTGAAGATCGTCGTGCTTTAGCGGACGGTGTCGTGATCGGTAAGGTTGTGAATCGTGAGCAGCATCCCAATGCCGATAAGTTAAGCGTTTGCCAAGTGGATATTGGTGTTGAGGAGTTATCAACGATCGTTTGTGGTGCGAAGAATGTTCGGGCTGATATTTTTGTGCCTGTGGCGACTTTGGGCAGCTATCTTCCGACAGTGGATTTAAAACTGAAACCCACAAAATTACGCGGTGTTCAGTCTTCTGGAATGATTTGTTCGCTTTCGGAAATTGGTTTAGAGAAGGATTCGGAAGGGATTCATATTTTTGAGCAGCCAGATCTCAAGCCAGGTCAAGATGTTCGTCCGTTACTCGGTTTGGATGATGTTGTGCTCGATTTAACGGCCACTGCCAATCGCGCCGATGCATTGAGTATGGTAGGTGTGGCCCGTGAGGTGGCGGCATTGACTGGTGTTGATGTGAAACTTCCTGAAATTCCTGAGGCGATCGCCCCACCTTCTATCGTTGAAGTGACTGTTGAAGATTCTGAAGTTTGCCCAGCTTATATTGGCACGGTAATTGAAGGTGTGAAAACTGAGCCTTCTCCTGATTGGTTGAAATTTCGATTGCAGGCGGCTGGTACAAGACCCATTAATAATATTGTTGACATCACAAATTATGTATTGCTTGAATGGGGCCAACCTCTCCATGCATTTGACAGAGAGAAATTGCAAGACATTGCTGGGTCTAATGCTGTGGCTCTCGGTGTTCGCTTTGCCAAGGAAGGAGAAGTTCTCACAACGCTCGATGGTCAGGAACGAAAATTAGTTGAGCGCAATGTTGTCATTACAGCTGGCGATCAACCTGTGGCTTTAGCTGGTGTGATGGGCGGCGAAAATTCTGAAGTTTCTGATGGCACAACAAATATTGTGCTTGAAGCTGCTTTATTTGACCCTGTCGCAGTTCGTCGGTCGTCTAGAGCCCAATCCCTCCGTAGTGAAGCCTCTACTCGCTATGAGAGAGGTGTAAATCAAGTAGAACTCGATCGGGCAGCTCAACGGGCGATCGCCCTTCTTCAGGAATTAGCAGGCGGTAAAGTCGTTGCTAAAGGCAGTCATGATAGTCGCCCTGACCCAAATTCTCGCCCGAAAATCACTTTACGCTTAGCGCGTATCCACGAAATTCTCGGTCATGTGCAGAAAGGGGGTGAAGTTTTTGATGTGCCTATTGCTGATGCCGAGCGTATTCTGACCGACCTTAATTGTCAACTTGAGTCCGTTGGCGAAGGGGTTTGGGATGTGACAGTTCCCCCCTACCGTTACCGTGACCTAGAGCGCGAAATTGATCTCATTGAAGAAGTCGCTCGTCTTTATGGCTATGACCATTTCTGTGAGACTCTACCGGCCCAAACCGCCGCTGGTTATCTCTCAGCGAATGAAGTTGTCAATCGTAAGCTCCGCGAAAGTTTCCGTTCTGTGGGTCTGACAGAAGTCGTACATTACTCCCTCGTAAAGCCTGAACTAGCAGATATTAAGCTCGATAACCCTCTCTTTGAAGAATACTCTGCGTTGCGTAGAGAATTAATTACTGGTCTAGTTGATGCATTTGCTTACAACCAAGCTCAAGGGAATGGAGCGTTAAACGCATTTGAAATTGGCCGAATATTTTGGCGTGTCGACGATCAGCAAACAATGGAAGCAGATTCGCTGGCTGGAATTCTCGGTGGTGAAATTGCACCAGATGGCACATGGACAACAGGTGGTAAAGGTAAATCGATGACTTGGTTTGAAGCGAAGGGCTTACTGGAAGCGGTATTTGCTCAACTGAATCTCGATATTTCCTATCGCACTGAAACAAAAGTCGAGAAGCTCCATCCTGGTCGCACTGCATCGTTGTGGTTACAGGGTCGTCAGGTGGGTATTTTTGGTCAGTTGCACCCGCAGGTTCGCCAAGAAAAAGATTTAATGGATGCGGTTTATGTGTTCGAGCTGAAACTCGATATGCTCCAAACCGTTCTCAGTCGTCCTTCTCAGCAAGTGCCTGTCTTTAAGAAATTCTCCACTTATCCGGCAAGTACTCGTGACTTGGCATTCTTTTCAGGAACTGAGGTGACTGTTGGTGAACTAGAGCAAGCTATGAAGAAAGCCGCGAAGAAATTGTTGGCTGATGTGGAGCTGTTCGATGAATATTGCGGAAAAGGTGTTCCTGAAGGTCAACGGAGTTTGGCGTTTAGTCTGAAATATCGTGCTTTAGATAAAACCTTAAAAGACGAGGAAATTGATCCTGTGCACCAAAAAGTGCGGGATACTCTCGTTAAAAAGTTTAAGGTGACTCTCAGAAGCTAATTGGCTAGAAAATATTCATGTTCGAGGCGATCGCCGCTGCCCTATATATCGGGCAAAAAAGTCGTCGTTTTTAGAGAGATCGATTACCGTTGCAGAAGAGGAGTAATCCACTTAAAGCAATGGCAAAAGTAAAGCTCAAAAAAACGCAGGTCAATACGGCGTGGCAGCTGCCTGAACCTGTCAAAGTACCAGAGGGTTATCTGCTCAAAGATCCGAATGATGGCCTGAATATTTTTACCTTTATCTTTATCGGCATTTGGCTGTCGGTGTGGTGTGGTATCTCATTCCCTATGTTTGGGATGTTTGTCTGGAAGTTTATTACCGATCCAGAACTAGAGCATTTGTTACCTGTGTTATTTCTGAGTCTCTTTGTCGCCATTGGTACAGCTGGACTGATCTGGGGTGGGCGATCGCTCTATCGTATTTATCGGATTAAGGTGGGTGAAATTATTTTGCCGACTTACCCACTGCGCCAAGGAGAAACCTATCGCATCAGATATCGCCGCGCACTGCGCCAGGGCCGCACAAAAGATCCCACAACGGTTACTGCTTCCTGGGTGAATTATGAATGGGTGGAATATCGTCGCGGCACAGATACTGTCACTGCTACTCATGAATTAGACAAAATTGAGCTGATGGATAAAACGGTGATGGCTGGTGTCAAGCAAGTGGAATATGACACGCAAATAACAGTGCCTAAGGATGCACCAACGTCGATTTATGCCCCTCACAATCAAGTGCGATGGGAACTACAAGTGAAAATTCATATTCCCGGCGTGGCTAAAGATGCGTCCCATTTTGTGGTGAAAGTCTTACCCGCTTAAGTTTGAAATTGACCTAAACTTCGCTGAAATCTGATGATCGATCTGCAACTCGAACAATCACAAATTGCCCTGAGCCATACATTGTCTGGCGAGTTTACGTGGCAGCCCGATAATCCTGATAAAGAACCAAAGTCAGCCAAAGTTTCGATGGCATGGTTTACGGAAGGCAGAGGAACGCGCGACTATCAAACTGTTGTTTCTCAATCTATTGAACCGGAGCGCCTTTTAAAATTTCGGCAACGTCCTTTTGAGTTTCAGCTTGCAGTGCCCTACGATGCACCGCTGACTTATAACGGCCATATGTTTCGGCTGATGTGGGAGGTGGAGGTACGCATTGTCTTTCCCGGTATTTTTCGTCCTAAAGAAAAAGTCACCCAAATCATTCAAGTCGTTCCCCACTAATGGTTGTCGATCCTTACGCAGCGATTGGTCTCCAGCGAAATCCTTTTATCGGAGAAGAACAACTTTCAGAGCCGGATGGTATTTGGCTTGATCGGGGATTTTCGGAGCCTCCAGAACCGAAGGCTCGCCAACTAGTCCAAATTCTCGGTGATAAAGGGTTTGGAAAATCATCTCACCTCAAATATTGGCGATCGCACACTGGAGGGAGTTATTGTTATTATCCACCGGGTTTAGGGCGTTGGAAATTTCCCAAAATTGAGTCGATTGTTTACTGGGATGAAGGCGATCGCCTGCCATTCATTTTGCTAATTCCAGCATTAATTTTGGCAAGTTTAACTGGCACAACCATTGCCGTCGGAACTCATCGAGATTTGGGATTCTGGGCAAAATTATTTGGCTTGAAAGTCACAACAATTGAATTGCCACCCGTTACTCCACAATTGCTACAAACTTGGGCAAACCTGAAAATTAAAGCTGCGATTATTCCAGAACAAAATTGCCCGGTGAAATTATCTTTATCTGAAGCCGAGGAAATAATTGAGAAAGCAGAAGGTTCTTGGCGTACTGCAACTGATTATCTGCATATCTGGGCCGCGGCGATCGCCATCAAACGTGCCAAAACAAAATCGTTCTCAACGTAAAATCTGAAAATTTTTGATACCCTGAGGCGTTTCCTCTTGTCGTTCTACCTTGGTCACTTGAGCCATCGGTGAACCCTCCTCACACCACTGGGCGATCGCCTCTAATTGTATATCTGTACCTTCAAACCAAGCCTCTACCCGACCATCCCGTAAATTTCTTACCCAACCCTGAACACCTAATCCTTCTGCTTTGAGTTTGGTGTAGTAGCGATAACTGACCCCTTGTACCCGGCCTGAGACCCAAACATGAAGCGCTTTTGATTCCATAAATTTTTATTCCCCTTACACAGAAAAAGAGGTTGATCCATAGCAGCAGATCAACCCCGATAATTGTGGGAACGCATCAAAAACAATTATTTTAGTTTTGCAATACCAGCTTCACGTTGGCATTATTCAGACCACGCTGCTTGACTTCATTCAAAGTCTTATTCACAGCGTATTTTTGGTTAATAGAATTAATAAGTTCAGTTTGATTGTGCTTCTTCGCAACACCCCAAAGATCTGCGATGAGGTCAAAGCTACCATCAGAATTGCGAGTCCAGCCAAGATCATAGTCGCCTTCTAGAGTTGCAACGATGTCCGCTTGGATTTGTTGGCCATTATAGCCACGTACCGCAGCGTCAGTATTGACGGAAATGCCGAGATCGCGCAAGGAAGACTTGAGGACTTCAGAGTCAGTGATTTTCGTGCGTAAAGTACTAAAGTGAGACATGGAAATAGTTCTCCAAAAACAACAACAGTTTTGAGTTTTTTGCTTGAGTTTGCCACCCGTTGAAAAGTGGTCTTTTTGGTTTAAGCTGCCAACAAGCTGGGAATCTTGCTGACCTTAATCTGGGAGGGATTAAGACTGTATTTAGAACTCCAGTCGCTGGTATTCAGCAACGGAAGCCGAAGCAGGTCGGGCACGCTGTCTAGCCCAATCACGGAGGCCGCTAACCTGTTCTGTCATGGTGCGAGATAAGGGGAGAGTCGCTTTAATCGCGGCGATTATATCAAGCTGAGTGAACTCCCTGTCCTGAGCAAACGCGTCATACATTGCTGCGATGATTGCCTGCTCAACTTCTGCACCGGAAAAACCTTCTGAAATTTTTGCCAGTTGGGCTGCATCAAAGCGATCGCCCTCTGGACGGCGTTTAGAAAGATGAATATTGAAAATATCTTCGCGTTCGTTGGAGTTGGGTAGATCAACGAAGAAGATTTCATCGAAACGACCTTTCCGTAGAAACTCGCCGGGTAAACGATCAACACGGTTGGCTGTCGCCATTACGAATACCGGAGATTCTTTTTCCTGCATCCATGTGAGGAAAGAACCGAAGATTCGGCTGGATGTACCACCATCAGAATCTGCCGAGCCAGATGAACCAGCAAATGCTTTATCCAATTCATCAATAAATAAGATGGCTGGGGAAATCGATTCGGCAGTTTTTAAAGCGCTACGGAGATTTGCTTCTGATCTTCCAACTGTAGAGCCGTCATAGACTCGTCCCATATCGAGGCGGAGTAATGGTAGTCCCCAAAGGCGTGATGTGGTTTTCGCCAGCAGTGATTTACCACAACCGGGTACACCGAGAATTAACATCCCTTTTGGTTGAGGTAAACCATAGGTGCGTGCAGCTTCAGTAAAGGCATTAGACCGTTGTTTTAGCCAACGTTTAAGTTCGTCTAATCCACCAATTGCATCAATGGTTTCATCTTCTTCGATAAATTCCAGGATGCCATTACGACGAATGAGTTGTTTTTTTTCAGAGAGAACGATATCAACTTCTGTGGCAGTGAGCTTTTTCGCTGTGACCTGAGCTTTCCGGTAAACCTTCTCGGCTTCGTCTTTCGTTAAACCTAGGGCTGCTTTGAGAAGCTTTTCTCTTGTTGCAGGACTGGTGGGCTGTAAGGGCGATAAATGCTTTGATAAAACGAGATCTAGTTCATCCAATGTCGGCAGGGGAAAATCCAAGACAACGACATCTTTTTCAAGTTCCAAAGGAACCTTCTGGTAAGGCGACATCAACACAATGTTTTTGTTTGAACCTCTCTTAAAAGAGGCGATCGCATCCCGGAGCCAGCGGACTGTGCTGGGGTCGTCGAGGAAAGGATGGAGATCCTTGAAAATAAAAATGCCTGAGCCTTCGTGGTGAATTACCTCACGAATTGCAGCTTCGGCTGACAAAGTTCGAGGTTGAGGCTTGCGGTCTGAATCGTACTTGACCAAACCATGGGTCATTGTCCAGACATAAACCGTTTCGTATTCACATAATTGCGCGATGTGGGCGATCGCTGCTTCTGCCCGTTCTTCTTCTGGCGTGACGAGATAAATGAGAGGATATTTCGCCTGAATGAGAGTATTGAGTTCTTCTTTCATAACACCGACCAGTAAGAAAGGACAGAAAAGTGAGCTTTAGCTTCCCCCTAAGGACAAGGGACAAGCTCCGCATCATCAGTGGTAACACAAGCATTTTGGAGGTCTTGGGCAATGTCTTCATCAAGCAACACTGTGGGCTGCTGTTTTAAAGACACGAGTTGGTCATCCCTGAGGACGACGGCACCATCGCATTCTGGACATATATGAACGCGGTGGGTTTGACCATGAGCCTCCTGTGTCTCCTCAACGACCTCTGGATGTTTGAGGTAAAAACTGACCGCTTGTTCGACTAGGGCAGACATTGATTCGGCATCAAGGGCTGCTTTGATTTTGAGCTGACGGTGAATTGTGGTGGGGAGATAAAGAGTGACTTTTTGCTTATCTTGCATACGACTAACTGATGACTTACCCAGTGGGTATACTGCCTAACTTTAATGACCGTTTTTTGTACCGTCAAGCCTCCATAGCGTCATGACGCTATTCTTGTAATATTGCTTTACAAAAGGTGCGTGAAAAGTCTCATTCTGTAAAGAGGATTGCGTTTTACTGCTGGGCTATTGCAAAAAAAAATAAGTTGCTGGGTGATCGTCTCTTGACTGTTGTCTGGTTGCTGAAGAGTCCCTAAGCTATCAAAAAAATCGAGATGGATAAATATTGATTTGTTGTGATTATTATCCTAGTGATTTCACTTGGAAGGGACAGACTGAAGATATATTTCATCACATTAGAAATTCGACTCTGTATTGAGCCAATATCTGCAACTTTTTGAAACTTCTAACTAAATAGTTAATATCGGGATGACAGGATTCGAACCTGCGACCCCTTCATCCCGAACGAAGTTTATGATCCGGTGAAATCTTTGGTCGAATATACTCTCAGCTGTATTTGAGATTATCCCTATTCCAACTTCCATTCTTGATTTTGCCTGAAGAATTAATAAACTGAATCTATACTAATTCTGCTAATTTCTCTGTGCATCAGGCTTGCGCACTTCTGGTCATCCTGTATACTCTATGCTGGAAAATTAGTCCCAAAATGTTAGCAAGAAAATATGCCGAGCCAGCAACCATTAAAGCCAGCCGTTCTTGATGTTTTCTGTGGGGCAGGCGGCATGAGTTTAGGATTCCAAAGGGCTGGATGCAAAATCCTCGGTGGAATTGACCATAATCCCCATGCAGTGACTACCCATCATCAAAATTTCCCAAAATGTAAGTTGAAGCTTGAAGCTACCGATATTAGGACTCTAGAAGATTTACCAAGTTTGAACCTCCAACCTAGAGAGGTTGATATTTTAATTGGTGGGCCACCATGCCAGGTATTTTCGCGTGTTGGGCTTGGGAAAATGAAGCATGACTTAAAGTGGGATATCGAAAAAGACCATAGAAATTTCCTTTATAAGGAATACGTTCGATTTGTTGACTATTATCAGCCTTTTTTTTTCGTAATGGAGAATGTAGATAACCTTGCAAACAAGAAAGAGCTATTAAGTACAATTCTCGATGAATTAGCAGCCTGCGGCTATAAAGTCGAATACGAAGTATTAGATTCATCAAAATTTGGAGTTCCTCAACGAAGACGGAGAATATTTCTCATAGGAGTACGCTCAGATCTTTTGTGGGAACCTATTTTTCCAAAGCCAAGTGGTCAGAAAGCATTTAGTGTTGGAGATGCTATTAGTGATTTACCTGAACTCAAACCGATTATACTTTCCTTAAAAAGTAAATCTCGTGGGCCTAGGCAAAAGGATTGCGACCTACTATATCGTGGGGAGCCAGAGTCAATCTATCAGCAAAAGATGAGGCGTCATAACGGGGATCGAGTTCGTAATCATCTGTGCCGGGCACATAATGATAAAGATCTGGAAATATTTAAGACCCTAAAGCAAGGTGGTAAATATCGAGACCTTCCGGAAGAAATGATGCGTTATCGGGTTGATATTTTTGACGATAAATACCATCGATTGTACTGGGATAAGCCATCTTGGACTCTGACTGCCCATATGCGTAAAGACTGTTTAGCTTACATCCATCCATTGCAAACTAGGAGTATTTCGGTTAGAGAGGCTGCGAGAATCCAAAGCTTTCCGGATAATTTTGTGTTTCAGGCACCAATGACTCGTATGTTTGAATTAATCGGTAACTCCGTACCTCCGCTACTCGCTGAAGCCGTGGCAAAACCTATTGTGAAACTAATACGGAGATATTATAGCCAGAAAGTCACGAGACAGAATGATACTGTACGATCAAAAGTCTCCTAACTTTCTTAGAACCTGATGTTGTTAGGAAGCCGCATGCTATACATCTTCTTTGTGGCATTCATTCCACGATATATACAATGAATGACATTTCGATAGTTATAAGCTGTGTGCTCTTTACATTTGTCCTGTATTGATTTGTTTGCTTGTAAGGTACATGCATAAAAAACGAGTGCCTACCATGTGTAGTCTATACCTGTTTAGAAGTTCTATTTTGATTCCTCATAATAACAATGCGATGGTTTTGTTTCTCCATCCTATATTTGACCATTTTCTATAGAGGCATTTACGATGTCTAGCTTGTCTCCTTCTTCAAAGTCAGCGCCTTTTCGTCCGAGGGCACGTCTATTAAGGACAATTGGTGACGAACTTGTCAGTAGTGAAACTGTTGCAATCACAGAATTGGTTAAAAATTCTTATGATGCCGATGCAAGTTTTGTTCTGATTCGGTTTACAGGGCCATTGAAAACAGATAAAGGACAGATTGAGATTATTGATGATGGACATGGTATGTCTTTGGAGACAATTCAGAATTCTTGGATGGAGCCTGCCAACTCTAACAAAAAGCAAAATAATCGCAGTCCTAAACTATTACGTCGTGTATTAGGGAATAAGGGGGTTGGTCGTTTTGCTGCATCACGGCTTGCTCACTCTTTAGAAATTATAACTCGTGCTAAAAATTCGTCTTCCGAGGTTACAGCGCTGTTTGACTGGAGACAATTTGATGATGAGTCTAAATATCTTGATGAAATTGAGGTGTTATGGGACGAAACAGAACCCGATGAAATCAAACCAGATAGTTTTTTAAGCTGCCTTGATTTTTCTTATTTGGAAGGGATTAGGACTGAAGGTGATCATGGGACAATATTGAGAGCTGGAGAGTTGAGAAACTCATGGACACGCAAAAACTTGACAACTCTAAAAAGTAGTTTGTCAAGATTAGTTTCTCCATTTGAAGCTTCAATCGCATCTGGATTTTCGATATATTTACAGCTTCCTGTAGACTTCCGCGACCTGTCTGGGAAAATAGAACCTCCGGATTCATTAGGTAGTCCTCACTATAAAATATTTGGGAGAGTCTATGAAAATGGTTCTTGCGCGCTTACTTCAGAACAGTTTGTTATGGGCGAAAAGCTTCAGCAATCTATCGAAGCATCTCTTGCTGAAAGTGGAAAATCACTAAAATGTGGTTCTTTTGATGTTGATTTTAGGGTTTGGGATTTAGACGATTTGGACGGGCTCGCAAAAAAGAGACAAGTCACTATTCGCGATATCAAAAAAGACCTCAAATCGGCTGCTGGGATTAATGTTTATAGGGACGGTTTTAGGGTGTTACCGTATGGTGAGCCCAACAATGATTGGTTACGATTAGATATGCGCAGAGTTCAGAATCCTACTATGCGCTTGTCCAATAACCAGATTGTGGGATATATCAGTATATCGGCAGATAGAAACCCAGAGCTACAAGATCAGAGTAACAGAGAAGGGCTGATGGATGGACAGGCTGTTGAAGATCTTCAAAAGCTAGTTATAGAAGTTTTAATAAAGTTGGAAGCTATTCGATACATTGCGAGACGACGACCTGAAAGCAATGAAGCTATCCCTGAGTTATCTGAAGAAAATAGTCTTTCAAATAAATTTGCTTCACATGAGAATTTATTTGGGGGACTGGATTTCGCTCCAGTTCGAAAAGTCATTCAGGATAAGTACTCAAATGATGCTGAGATAATTTCCCTTTTTGAATATCAAGAAAAGAAACTAGAAAGAAGTGTTACTGCAGTAAAAGAGGCGTTATCACGGTATCAAAGGTTAGCTACTTTAGGTCAACTGATAGATACTATTTTGCATGATGGGAGAGCACCAATATTCAAGATAGATACTGAATCGGCTATATCAATTAGAAAAATCGAGAACGAGATAAAGAAAAATGGAGAGAGTGCTTTCTTAGAGACCTTAAAGGATAAATTTTCTGCTATAAAAGATCAGTCGGTTTTGATCAGCAGCCTTTTCAGAAGGATTGAACCATTTGGCGGACGAAAAAGAGGAAGACCAAAGAACTTAATACTAGAAGATGTTATTTCAGATACATTCTCTATTCTTGAAAATGAAATTGATAGATTGGGCATCGAGGTTCAACTACCAAGGTCTAAGACAAAAGTGACACTAGAACAATCAGAAATACAACAGATAGTTCTTAATTTGCTCGAAAATAGTATTGTTTGGCTCAGAAAAGTTCCAAAGGAAACTCGCAAGATATCAGTTTCCATCTTAAGAAAAAGTGCTGCAAGCATCGAATTGTTCTTTTCAGATAGCGGCCCAGGAATAGAGTCAAAGTATAGAGATAAAATATTTGAGCCATATTTCTCACTAAAGAAAGACGGAGTAGGACTGGGATTGACTATTGTTGGAGAAATAGTCACAGAGTACTACGATGGCAGATTAGAACTTATGGATAATGGCCCTCTGTCAGGTGCTACCTTCCGCGTGCTACTTAACAAGAGGGTGTAGAACAGTGAAAGATTTACGCGTATTACTAGTCGACGATGACGAAGACAGTTGCAAGCTGATACAAGAGTATTTAAAAGATTTTTGTGAGATTGAAGATACGAATATCGTAGTCGAGTATATTACAAAATTCAATCTAGCTCTAGAATATTTAGAAGCTCGTAAAATTGATCTGCTAATCCTTGATGTAAGAATAGGCGATATAGACGATGATTTAGAAGTAGACGATGAAGCCGGAAGAAAAACACTAAAGGCAATTCAGGAGAACTTGTTTGTTCCAGTTATCTTTCATACAGGTTTGCCAAGGGTAGTTGAAGATCTGGCCTCAAATCTAATCCGTGTTGTCCCTAGAGAAAATGATTCTCCAAAGAAGCTATTAACAGAGATCGAAAGCCTTCTCAAAACTGGACTTCCCGCTCTTAATAGAGCCATCATAAAGCATACAGAAAAGGTCCAAAGAAGCTATATGTGGGGCTTTGTTAACGAAAATTGGCCTGAATTTGAGCAAATTCAGGATCGTAACGAGTTGGCTCATCTGCTTGCTAGAAGGTTGGCAATTTCTTTTTCATTTGAGAATGTAGGTGAAATTGAAACAGGCTTGGGAGAATCTGGAACGCAAGCATCGGAGGCTAATCAGGCTCATTCCATGCGTTACTATGTGCTTCCTCCAATATCTATCGATCCACAGACATGCGATTTATATAGAGACGAGACAGGGTTGTATTGGGTTTTGCTCACTCCGTCGTGCGATATGGTGATGAGAGAGAAGAACGGTAGATCGTCATGTAGTGCTGATTATTTTATGTTTGCGGGATGTGCATCACTTACTGAGCAAACAGAGTACGCAGAGTTGAAAGAACATTTTGATAGCAATCCTTTAACTGAAGATTTTAAAACGTACGAAGATTTATCGGGAAAGCACAAAAAACTAGCTGTTAGATTGAGAAAGTTTCTCCTGAATAATCCTGAGAAGAGACAGAAGGGAAGATATTTCTTTCTTCCCAAAGCTTGGAGAATTCCTGACTTAATTGTTGACTTTCAGAACGTTAAAGCTATTCCCTTGGAGGAGGTCTTTTCCCCTGACTCAAAACTAGAACGTATCGCCTCTGTTGATAGTCCTTTTCGAGAGTCTCTAATCTCGCGGTTCAACAGTTTTTTTGGACGTATCGGAACACCTGATTTAGACGTGGAGATAATCCTTCGTAGACTTATCTCCATGACTTCTCAGTAAGATTAGAGAATTGTAATACCCAATTTACCTTACGTAGAAAATTTCTATCGTGATCGCCCTACAATGATTTACTGAGTGCTGGAATGGGCAAAATTGCCGCAGAAATAGATCTTCCCTACTATGTGAGTCACAAAAAAATAACGAGTCATAAAATACCCCGCTGCAGTTCCCAAAAAACTCGCTGCAAGAAGACTCTCTTTGCCGTTGAAATTTCTAATAAATAATTAATATCGGGATGACAGGATTCGAACCTGCGACCCCTTCGTCCCGAACGAAGTGCGCTACCAAGCTGCGCTACATCCCGCAAAATCGTATCTATCCTAACATAGGTGATCCTTGCTAGGATATGGTCTTGTGCATTCATCAAATCTAGATTTAAGTAAGGAGCGATCGCCGTGGTGGTGAAACCAGATTGGCTCAGAGTAAAAGCCCCCCAATGGCAGCGAGTGGGCAGCGTTAAAGAAATTCTGCGCGATCTCAGCCTCAACACCGTTTGCGAAGAAGCATCTTGCCCGAATATTGGCGAATGTTTTAATGCCGGGACAGCGACTTTTTTGATTATGGGGCCTGCCTGTACCCGTGCTTGTCCCTATTGCGATATTGACTTCGAGAAAAAGCCCCAAGCCCTTGATCCTCTCGAGCCCGAAAATCTTGCTGAAGCAGTGCGCCGTCTTAACCTACGACATGTTGTAATCACCTCTGTTAATCGCGATGATTTACCTGATGGTGGTGCCAGCCAATTCGTAAAATGTATTCAGCGTACCCGCGATCTTTCCCCTGACACGACAATCGAAGTTCTTATTCCTGACCTCTGTGCCAATTGGGATGCTTTAAAAATTATTTTGAATGCTGAGCCGGAAGTGCTCAATCACAATACGGAAACGGTTCCCCGTCTTTATAAAAAGACTCGTCCCCAAGGAGATTATGGGCGATCACTCGAACTGTTGCAGCGTACCCGAGAGCTAACCCCATGGGTATATACCAAATCTGGCATTATGGTGGGGCTCGGTGAAACAGATGAAGAAGTTCGCCAAGTAATGCGTGATCTTAGAGATGTTGATTGTGACATTATTACTATTGGCCAATACTTACAACCGACTCAGAAACACCTTGGCGTAAAAGATTTTGTCACTCCAGAACAATTCTCTGCTTGGCGAGAATATGGTGAAACTCTCGGCTTTTTACAGGTTGTATCCAGTCCGTTGACTCGTAGTTCGTATCATGCTGAGCAAGTTCGTATTTTGATGGAGACTCATCCCCGCAGCAGAGCCTAAAACTCTATGGACATATTCAGAATGCAATTGTTGACGACTTGATAAGGGAAAAATTTTGAAAAATTGTTTGAGCATGAATAGAAAAACTGTTTTTTACTCCCTATGGTCAATTCTCTTTTTCTTTGTAATTCCTCTAACGACTGTTAGCTGTAGATCTCAAGCTGATCAAACTCAAACATCATCCAATACTGAGTCTGTTTCGGGTCGCGATAACGGTACAGCTGTAGACATTCCCAAGGGTGATAGCCAGCAGATTGGCGATGTGAAAATTACCGTGATGGATATTGAGAGTTTGGGAAAAGAGACGGTTTCTTTTGGGGAGAAGCAAAGTGCTGAGCATGAATGGATGGCGATCGCCGTGCAGATTCAAAATCTCAAACCCCAGTCTGTCAAGGCCGAAAAATTATCCCAAACCCTCGTGTTAAAAGACTCCGCTGGCAAACAATATAACGAAGATATTTTCCTATCGATTGAGTGTAAAGACGTTGATATTGAGCAGATGATTTTGTCGCAGGATAGCGTCACCTATTGTTATGTCTTTGATGCACCGAATAATCCCAAGGACTTGTATTGGGAAAATCAGAGCCCAAATACAACAAAGCAATTTAGATTTTTGATGTACTGATATGGAAAGGGCGATCGCCACAAAATTACCCATTTATCTCGACCATCACGCTACGACACCCGTTGATCCAAAGGTTTTGGAAGCGATGATACCTTACTTCACCGAGAAATTTGGGAATGCGGGCAGTGCTGGGCATCGTTATGGTTGGGAAGCAGAGGCGGCTGTCAAATATGCGCGGGAAATCATTGCCCAGAGTATTAATGCCATCCCAGAAGAAATTATTTTTACTAGCGGTGCAACGGAAGCAAATAACCTCGCTATTAAGGGTGTCGCTGAAGCTTATTTTTCCCAAGGCAAACATATTGTGACGTTGCAAACAGAACATCGAGCAGTCCTTGACCCTTGTGCTTATCTCGAAACATTGGGTTTTGAAGTGACTTACCTATCTGTGCAACCTAATGGCTTGCTTGATTTAGAGGATTTAATCAAAGTGATTCGCGACGATACAGTGCTGGTCTCAGTGATGGTGGCAAATAACGAGATTGGAGTCTTACAACCGATCGAAAAAATTGGGACGATTTGCCATGAGCGAGGTGTTTTATTTCATTGTGATGCGGCACAGGCGATCGCCAAAGTCCCCTTAAATGTACAAACCCAACAGATCGACTTACTCTCGATCACTGCCCACAAAATTTATGGTCCCAAAGGTATTGGTGCGCTATATGTGCGTCGAAAGAACCCCAGAGTGAACCTTGCACCCCAACTCCATGGTGGTGGCCAAGAAAAAAATAGGCGTTCTGGTACCCTTTATGTCCCACAAATTGTGGGATTTTGTAAAGCTATTGAAATAGCCTTAGCACAACATATCGAAGAAAATAAACGACTCCAACAACTGCGCGATCGCCTCTGGTCTCAGATCCAAACTATTGCTGGTTGTCATCTAAATGGAGATCTTGACCAACGATTGCCCCATAATCTCAATATCAGCTTTGACAAAATTGATGGCGCAGCCTTATTACTAGGCCTTAGAGGTACTGTTGCCCTGTCCTCTGGCTCTGCTTGCTCTTCGGGTAAACCTTCCCATGTCTTGCAGGCAATTGGGCGAACAAAAGCCCAATGTATGGCATCACTAAGGTTTGGAATTGGGCGAACTACTACCATTGCAGACATAGATCAAGTCGCAAAAACCGTGCAACAAACTGTTAACTCTCTACGACAAATTTCGGCAGATTAAAACGATTTTGATCCAAAAAGCGCACTTAGCAGTAAGATAGTAAGCTAGATGGATGCAACATTCCGCTAAACATTTAATTATTTAGCCATAGTTTCTTTTCATTTAGTGCACAGCGTGTCCCAAAAGAAACACATATAAGATCTGCATTGACTGTTGTGGCATTACACAAACAGCTTGATACCACGACAGAAAGTAAAGATTTCTTTTCCCTGCCCATCTCCCTTCACCCAGCATCATTTTATGAACCATGCTTGCGGTGAAATCTCGCGAAACAAGAAAGATTTTCAACTAGTTTCAGAGCCTTTTGACTAACAAGAACTTGCAACAATCAGGTTTTTAAGCATTAAGCGAAAAAAATCGAGGAATTTGAATGCCAAAGCAAATTATCATTGCAGAGCAGCATCAGATTGCTGCCGTTTTTTGGGAAGACCAAATCCAAGAAATCGTCGTATCCACAGGTGCCCAACAAGTTGGTGATATCTATCTCGGGGTTGTCGAAAACGTTATCCCCGGTATTGATGCTGCTTTCATTAATATTGGTGATTCTGAGAAGAATGGTTTTATCCATGTCAGCGACCTGGGTCCAATCCGCCTTCGGAAAAATTCTAGTTCGATCACCGAGCTACTAGAGCCACAGCAGAAGGCTTTGGTACAGGTGATGAAGGAACCGACGGGCAATAAAGGCCCTCGACTAACGGGCAATATCACCATGCCTGGCCGCTATGTGGTTTTGATGCCCTATGGCAAAGGCGTGAATTTATCGCGCCGTATTAGCAATGATAATGAGCGTAGTCGTCTGCGTGCCCTCGCCGTATTGATGAAACCTCCCGGTATGGGTCTATTGGTGCGTACTGAGGCTGAAGGTACTGATGAAGATTCTATTATTGAAGATTTAGAATCTCTACAAAAGCAGTGGGAATCGATTCAACAGCAGGCCAATTATGGTCGCCCACCGATGCTGATTAATCGTGATGATGATTTCATTCAGCGGGTATTGCGAGATATTTACAGTGATGAAGTTAATCGAATTGTTGTTGACTCTTCGAGTGGTGTGAAGCGTGTAAAGAATCAGTTGATGAACTGGCAGGGTGGTAAAACACCTGATGGTTTATTGATTGACCACCATCGTGAAAAGCAAAATATTCTTGAATATTTCCGGGTGAATGGCGCGATTCGTGAGGCATTGAAACCCCGTGTTGATCTGCCTTCTGGCGGCTATATCATCATGGAACCCACAGAGGCATTAACAGTTATTGATGTTAACTCTGGTTCCTTTACAAAATCTGCCACAGCTCGTGAAACTGTTTTGTGGACAAACTTTGAGGCCGCGACAGAAATTGCCCGTCAGCTTCGCCTAAGAAACATTGGCGGCGTGATCGTTGTGGACTTCATTGATATGGATTCACGACGAGATCAGTTGAAGCTACTAGAGCATTTCACCAGAATTTTGAAAGCGGATAAGGCGAGACCACAAATTGCGCAGCTCTCGGAATTGGGTTTGGTGGAACTAACTCGGAAGCGTCAAGGCAAAAATCTCTATGAACTATTTGGGACACCCTGTTCTCACTGTAATGGCTTGGGTCATCTGGCTCATTTGCCAGGTGAAGAGCATCCGTCTGGTTTACAGATTGGAAATATTTTACCGGTTTCCACTCAGTCTTCTTCGACAGATGGTCGTCCTACATTGACGAACCGTACGGTATCTTCGGGCAATAATGGTCGTAATGATTCTCGTTCGAAATCTTCTAGTGCGGCCAACGAGTCTTTAGATCTCCTTAACCACCCAGATTATCAAGAGCAAAATAATAGTGGTAACCGGAGACGGCGGCGGCGATCGCCTGAGGTTAGTGCTAAGCCAGTTTTACGTGATCCTAATGAAAAGGATACAGAGTCGCCAGAAAATGAAATTAAGAGCGTATCCAAATCTAAGGAATCTAAGGATAATAATTCCAACGGATCCAATGGCAACTCTTCAAAGAATGGCAACTCTGGTCGTTATGATCGTCGTGGTCGTTACCGTCGTGAAGAAATCAAGTATGAGACTGTTCAGGTGGAGATGACTCCTGAAGAACAAAATGTTTATGCTCTCATTGGTGTATCTCCCCTGGTGAAGATTACTGGTGGTGATGAAAAAGATCCGCGCTCAACGATTGTGAAAGTGGTTCGCCCCGGTGAAGCGGTGGAAATACCAGTGGAAGAATCATCCGTTGCAACGGCAACGTTGGTTAAGGCAGAGCCAGAAGTTTCTGAAACATCAGTGCCTGTCGAATCTGAATCTGAGCCAAAAGATGCAGACACTGAGCCTCAGGTGGTTGATAAGCCGACAGTCAAAGAGATTTCTAAGCTCGTCAGTGAGTCTGATGCAAAGAATGAAAATGTGACTTCTGCACCAGAAGCTGTAGTCGAGGAGAAATCCGTAGAATCTGAACCTGAGTCTGAACCTGAACAAAAGATTGTTCGTCGTCGTCGTCGTCGTCGTTCTTCTGCCTCGGAGTAATAGGGACTGAAATTTAACAAAACAAGGTTTTAGGGCAGTGTTAAAGCTGCCTTTTTTCTGTCAATTTTTAAACTGAACTTTATTGCGCTCTATTTTTTGTGATGACTCAGCCAACAGCTGCGATTTTGACTGCCCTTGAACATCTTATTGATGTTGTTGCTCAGCTGCGATCGCCGGATGGAGGTTGTCCATGGGATCTCGCCCAAACGCCTCAAACACTAATTCCCTATGTGATTGAAGAAGCTTATGAGGTTACCCATGCTCTACGCAGTGAAGATAAAGGGGCGATCGCCGAAGAATTGGGTGATTTATTATTACAAGTGGTATTGCAGGCCCAGATTGCTAACGAAGCTGGCGATTTTAGCTTGCAAGAAGTGGCGGAAGGCATTAGTGAAAAATTAATTCGTCGTCACCCCCACGTGTTTGGTGATGTCGCTGTGGCGAGTGTGGATGAAGTCCGGCAAAATTGGGATGAAATCAAGGCTCAGGAAAAAGGTGAGACTGTAGAACTCGCAAAAAAATTAAGTAGAAAATTAGATCGATATAATGCCACTTTGCCACCGCTGATGGCCAGCATGAAAATGTCAAAAAAAGCTGCTGCAGCTGGGTTTGAATGGGAAAAAATTGAGGATGTGTGGGCAAAATTTGATGAAGAATTAGCTGAATTTCGAGAAGCTTTAGCCACGGACAATAAAGCTCATCAGCAAGCGGAATTGGGCGATTTATTGTTTACGATTGTGAATCTAGCGCGTTGGTATAGCCTGGATCCAAGCGAAGGTCTGCATGGTACAAATCAGCGACTAGTGCAACGGATTACCATGATGGAAAAATTTGCAGATAAACCCTTAACAGACTATTCAATTGGAGAACTCGATGAGCTTTGGAAACAGGCAAAATCCCATTTAAATCAATGAAGGTTAATCGTCCTAACACTTTATGCTCACGTAAACTTTTCTGAAAACTGCTCAAAAAAGAAACTAATTCCGTAATTTTTGCGCTGGTTGATCGGAATCAATCTGTTATAGCGTCAGAATCAAGAGAAAAATTAGCTATTGATGCTAAACCTAAAAACCCAGAAGATTAGACACAGAAAGTCGTCGGAATGATAGGATGTCACTTGCTGCGATCGGTTTAAAACTCTTACTTTCAAATGGCAGAAACTTTACTTTTTAACGCATTACGTCAGGCCGTCGATGAAGAAATGGCGCGCGACGAAACTGTCTTTATCATGGGCGAAGATGTGGGTCACTATGGTGGTTCCTACAAAGTAACGAAGGATCTCGCCAAGAAGTATGGCGATCTGCGGGTACTCGACACTCCGATTGCAGAAAATAGCTTTACAGGGATGGCTGTCGGGGCAGCAATGACAGGCCTCCGACCCATCATTGAAGGCATGAATATGGGCTTTTTGCTCCTTGCCTTTAACCAGATTTCTAACAATGCAGGGATGCTCCGCTACACATCCGGTGGTAACTACAAAATTCCGATGGTAATCCGTGGCCCTGGTGGTGTGGGTCGTCAACTCGGTGCTGAACACTCTCAGCGTCTCGAAGCATATTTCCAAGCGGTTCCTGGTCTAAAGATTGTTGCTTGTTCCACGCCTTACAACGCGAAAGGTTTGCTCAAAGCCGCAATTCGGGATAACAACCCAGTTTTGATGTTTGAGCATGTTCTTCTTTATAACCTTAAGGAAAATCTTCCTGAAGGTGATTATGTTGTGCCTCTCGATAAGGCGGAACTGGTTCGTGAAGGTAAAGACATCACAATTTTGACTTATTCTCGGATGCGTCACCATTGCACCCAGGCGATTAAAACTCTTGAAAAGCAAGGCGTTGATGTTGAGCTCATTGATTTGATTTCCTTAAAACCCATCGACATGGAGACGATCGCCAAGTCTGTGCGGAAGACGCATCGGGTGATCATTGTTGAGGAATGTATGAAAACTGCGGGTGTCGCAGCGGAAGTAATGTCATTAGTCAATGAGCAACTCTTCGATGAGCTGGATGCACCAGTGGTACGTTTGTCTTCCCAAGATATTCCAACGCCTTACAATGGCACCCTCGAACGCCTCACCATCATTCAGCCTGACAATATCGTTCAAGCTGTCCAAGACATGATGGCAAATAACGTCTAGGCAACAATTTATTTAACCTAAACCATTATGCAAAAACAACGCTTAGTCATTGTGGCGATCCTGTTCCTTGTGGCGATCGCCGTGACAATTTTGGTGACCTTGCCGCCTCAGCTCGGACTTGATTTACGAGGTGGCGCACAGCTAACCATTCAGGTGCAACCTGCGGAGAATAGCGACCGAGCGGTGACCGAAGCAGATACCACTGCAGTGAAACGCGTCATCGAAAATCGGATTAATGGTTTAGGTGTTGCTGAAGCAATTACTCAGTTGGTGGGTACAGATCGTGTTTTGGTTCAACTCCCCGGTGTTACGAATCCGGAACAAGCCGAGCGTGTGCTTGGTGGTACGGCCCAGCTAGAATTTCGCCCTTTACGGCCAGGTACCGAAGCAGAATTTGCGACCCAATATCAGACGTTACAGCAGTTACAGCTTCAGGTTTTGATCCTGCGCGAGGATGAAAATGCTGATGGTAATGTCGATGAGATTAATCAGCTCGAAGAGGCGATCGCCAGCCTTAACGAAACAATCTTGGGTTTTTATGACCCTGTCGGTTTGACCGGTGAAAATGTCACAAGTGCCCAACCCGCTCCTCTCCAATCCGGTACAGGTTGGCAAGTCTTTATTAACTTCAATAGTGACGGTAGTGATATTTTTGCAACGATTACGAAGGAACTGGCAGGTACGGGTCGGAGCGTTGGTATTTTCCTCGATGACGCTTTAATTAGTGCCCCAACTGTTGGTGCTGAATACGCTGCGACAGGGATTAGTAATAATGTGACGATTTCCGGTAGCTTCGACTTAGAATCAGCTAGTGATCTCGCGATTCAGATTCGAGGGGGTTCGCTTCCTTTCCCCGTTGCCGTCGTTGAAAACCGAACAGTGGGTGCAACCCTCGGTCAAGAGTCCATTCGTCGTAGTATTTACGCTGGTTTGGCAGGCCTCATTCTTGTCCTGATCTTTGTCGCTGTCTACTACAGACTACCGGGCGTAATCGCAGATTGTGCCTTGATTGTCTACACAATTTTGACGATGGCAGCTTACTCCTTGATTGGCGTCACGCTCACATTACCGGGTATTGCGGGCTTTATTCTTAGTATTGGGATGGCCGTCGACGCGAACGTCCTAATTTTTGAGCGGACGCGGGAAGAAATTTATAAAGGCAATACCCTTTACCGTTCTGTCGAGTCTGGATTTTTTAATGCCTTTTCCAGCATCCTCGATAGTAATGTCACAACGCTTATTGCCTGTGGCGCACTCTTTTTCCTCGGCTCTGGTCTCGTAAAAGGTTTTGCACTAACCCTCGCAATTGGTGTTGCCGTCAGTATGTTTACCGCTGTTACCTGTAGCCGCACATTGATGTTACTCGCGGTTTTGGGCTTACCAACGGTACGCCAAAATCCAAATTTGTTTGCACCGAATGCAACGAAGTAGTTTGCTGAGATTCACTGAATCGTTTGTTTGTCTGCCCTGTTATTTTCTGTAAAGTCGATGAGCCTGCAATTGAAATTTAAAGTCACACAACAACGGCTGCTCTGGTGGTCTCTCTCGGCGATCGCCATGATTGCGAGTGTCATTTTTATGCTGGTCTCGCAGCAGCAAATTCAGGCTCCCCTAAGGCCAAGTATTGATTTTGTTGGCGGCACAAAAATTCAGATTGCCCTTGATTGTGGCGTTGAAGGCAATTGTGATGAACCGATTAATACAGCTGATGTGCAAGAGATTTTGACGGCACAAAATGTCGGGAAAAGTAGTGTGCAGGTGTTGGGGCAAGACAAAACGAATCTTTCCATTCGGACGCAAAAACTTGAGCTTGATCAGCGAACTGCCTTACAAGATGCGCTAAACAACGAAATCGGTGTCTTTGACCAAGAGACTGTGCAGATTGATGATGTTGGCCCGACGATTGGTCGTGAACTGTTTATTCAGGGAATGTTGGCGCTGATTGTGTCGTTTTTTGGCATCATCGTTTATCTGAGTATTCGATTTAAATTTGATTATGCATTAATTGCGATCGCCGCATTAGTCCATGACGTTTTGATTACGACGGGTATCTTTTCGTTGTTCGGCTTAGTGATTGGCCTGGAAGTCGATAGTCTCTTTTTAGTTTCTCTGTTAACGATTATTGGTTTCTCCGTTAACGATACAGTCGTGATTTATGATCGCATCCGCGAGAATTTAGATAAGGATCAAGCAGGAGACATTAACCAAGTTGTTGATTTGTCCGTGCAGCAAACCCTTGGTCGTTCGATTAATACAACCATGACGACATTGTTGCCATTGGTTGCGATTTTCTTGTTCGGTGGCGCAACGCTAAAATTCTTTGCCCTTGCCTTAATTATCGGGTTTTTATTGGGGTCTTATTCCAGTATTTTTCTCGCGGGACCATTATTGGCATGGTGGCGTGGTCGTAATGGTAAACCTCCTGTGATTACAAGTGATTCTGTTGATGTATCGGAAGCTGCCTAAAGCTGACTTTTTCGGGTATTCGCAAAAGAATTGAAGCGTTAAACTTGTGATTGGTAAGTCATTGAAAGAATGGACATGGGCGATCGCCGCAAACAGGAACGACAAAAATCCCTAAGTCCCCTTGCTAACCGATTAATGCGAGCGATTATTGTGAGTCGTTGGCTGATGGTTTTAGTTCTTTGGATGACCTGCGGTGTTTTTGCGGCATGGACTTTAAGAGTAGAGCTTGCGCTGTGGCGTGATTATTTGACTTGGGCCAGTGTACGTTATGGTCTTGCCTATAATCCGATGGCCGCTTTGGCACTGGTTTTATGTGTTGCTTATACCTGTGCTGTGGCGGTGTGGCACTCCGAAAAATTATTGAATGGCTGGTCTTCGAGAGAAATTTACCGTCTCGAAAAACAAGCTACAAAAATGTCAGAAAATCCTCGTCATTGGCTGTGGCGAGTATTGAAAAAAATTCAGTAGACTGGCCATTGCAGAAAATATGGTTTGGGCTGAGAAAAAAGGCAGCAAGGTTTATTTGTTTGCCATTATGTTCCCTATCGACTTTCTCGATGTCCCGCCCTTGATAGCTTAGGGATAGAATTGCTTATTCTGTGCTGTTTTGAATACTGCTCAGCTCATTTTTGATTTACAAAAAGTCAATGCTGTTATCCAGCGGATTTCTGGTTGTCTGGATACCACGGCGATCGCCACGACGATTACTGAGGCTTTAATCCAAGAATTTCAATGTGTTTTTGCTCGGATTTGGCTGACAGAACCAGATGGTCAAATGTTGAAATTAGTTTCGTCCTCTGGGCTTCATACCCGTACAGATGGGGATTTTGCCCTTGTGCCTGTCGGTGCTTACAAAGTTGGGAAAATTGCGGCGACCCGGATGCCGTTTCTCAGTAATAATTTGGCGTCGGAGCGGTGGGTGAAGGATCGAGATTGGGCGATCGCCAATGGGATTCGTGGATTTGCGGGGTATCCTCTGGCGCGACAGGATAAAGTGATTGGCGTTTTGGCGGCTTTTGGCACGAAATCATTTGTACCAGAATTTTTGGAAGTTTTACAGGTGCTCTGTATGGCGGTCACCATTGCGGTAGATGCAGCTCAACAAGCCCAACGTTCTACGCCGAGCCTGAATTCGTCGGCAGCTAATGCGGTTGATAATGCTCCTTTGTCGGATGTGTTGTCTGGCATATTAACGGCCACAAATCTGTCATTAATTGGCACCGAACGGCCTCTCACGACGGGGTTAGCCTATCTCTTGCTGCGGACAACGGAAATTCTCAATCAGTTTCAATGTGGGTATTGTCGTCTCACCTATGGCGATCGTGCGGTTACCCTCGAAGGGATTATTTCGCTGCCAGAACTGGATGAATCACAATTTAAGCAATGGCGGCGATCGCAATTTGGTGAGGTGGAATTTTTAGGGAAACACCTGGATGGTGAACTGACTGTGCAGATGGTTTCGTCCCAACAAATGACCCAAGTTACTTTGACGTTATCCTATCCAAACAATGACTTACGACTAAATTTGAATGCAAATGAGAAACCGTTGCTGTCGGAGCGTGAGCGACAGGTTTTAACGTTATTGACTGATGGTCTACGGGATAAGGCGATCGCCCAGCAATTATTTATTAGCGAGAGTACTGTCAAATTTCATCTCAACAGCATTATGGGCAAGCTCAAAGCGAAAAACCGCTATCAAACAATTTATCAAGCGGCAATTCAAGGTCTTATTTAAGAGGGATGATTAGGCGTAAAAATTAGCGATTGTAAACGGCTGTAATGCTTGCGCTATCTAGCATATTCGCGCGAGTCATAAAACCGACGAGGGCATTACTGGGATTTTCTGGGAGTTCTAATTGCTCTGTGCCGAGGGCATAAACCGTAAAAATATAGCGATGGACTTCACCAGGAGGCGGGCAAGCCCCGCCAAATTCCGTCACTCCAAAATCATTTTTGATTTCGAGGGCTGCCATTGGCAATATCTGCTCTGCACTGGCATTTTGATCGAGAGAGCTAACAGAAGCGGGAATATTCACTACATTCCAGTGCCACCAACCAGAGCCAGTCGGAGCATCGGGGTCATAGGCAGTGATGGCAAAACTTTTTGTTCCTTCTGGTGCGTCAGACCAAGACAATTGGGGAGATTCGTTGCCACCTTCGCAGCCGAAGCCTTGAAAAACAAAGTCGTTTGATAATTGTTCGCCTTCGGAAATGGAGGTACTAGTTAATGTGAATTCTTGGGCGATCGCCGGAGATGTGATGCTGGTCACGAGGCCAAATCCAATTGCGATGAGGGAGTTGCGCATTTTTTGCCCTTCCTAAAATACAAAATAATCTTTTGTCCAAAACCGATTCCGTGCTTGCGAACTATTGGAATTGCTGGACTCTTTGAATTTATCAGGGGCGATCGCCGCGAACTTCTAGGAATCAGCCACAAACTATCGAAAAACGCTCAATCTTCTACTTTGCGGATTTCACTAGGCTTGATGCCAAACCTTTGTTTAAATGAATCAGAGAAGTGGGAAGGCGTATTAAAACCGCAATTCAAGGCGATCGCCGAGATGGGAGTATCGGTAGTTTGCAAAAGAGCCAGACCATGTTCAAGCCTTGTATTGTGGAGGGTTTTGGCAAAACCTAGACCAGATTTTGATAGCCAACGCCGCATGGTGGATTCGCTAATAGAAAAATGAGCTGCAATTTCAGGCGATCGCCAAGGGTGACTTAAATTTGTTTGAATCAGTTTTCTGACTCTCATTAAAGGTTCCTCTTCTTCCTGAGGTGAAAGGTGAATGCCGTGATACTTCAGCCAAATCAAAGGTTCTAACAGGCGGTGTTCTCGAATCGGTTGCGGCAGATTTTGATCATTAAGAATGGTCTGAACTTTGTCCAAAATATCTAGGGCTTGGTCTGAGATATTCTGCAAAATCTGGATGCCAACAGGCTTTGTTCTTGATTGTTGATCCGCAAAAATTGCCTTAATCATCTGATGTGGAAAGCAAATACCCACAGCTTGATAACCAGCATTGAGTACCGGACGATTTTCGAGAGTAACAATAGCTCCCGGCGGAAAAACGATTACATCATCTGCATTACCAATCAACTCGCCATTAATGGGGCACAAAACTTTTTTGCTGCCAACCCGAACAAACAAGAGCAATGTGTACTGGAAATACAGGTCTGTAAAAGTTGCGGCGGTTGCTTGGGTGATGGTGAAGACGGATACATCCGAGAGGGGATTAGCTTCCGACATATGGATTTATTTGCCTGATCAATTCTTCTTTCATGATTATCGATTTCATCAGATTTGAAGCAAGAGAGTTGCGGCGATCGCCAAAGTAAAAAATGTATTTAGAAATCTACTGTTGCATAGACTTCACTAAGAGGCGCATTAATATCGAGTGCTTCTATGTGGGTGATCGCCTCTGAGCCTTCGTAGGTTTGTAGTAACCAAATATCTTGTTTTTGACGACGAAAACACTCTATTAAATGTCGATCAGCGTTCACCAAAATATATTCTTGAAGACTGGGAATACTGCGATAAAACCCAAATTTGCTGCCACGATCAAATGACTCTGTTGATGGGGAAAGGACTTCAATAATTACGCGGGGAAAGTTGATGTAGCTTAGTTTTGGGTCATCTGTTTTGTCGCAGGTCACTACCAGATCTGGATGGAAAAAACGCTTACTTTCATTGACGTTGACCTTCATGTCTGAAATGTAGGTTCGGCAGCTCGAATCTCCCAGTTTGCTTCTGAGTAGGATGAGCAAGTTGGTGCAAATGATATTGTGGTTGCCTGTGCCACCAGCCATTGCATAGATTTCGCCATCAATATATTCATGACGGATTTCGCTGGTCTTCTCAAACTCTAAATATTCTTCCGGCGTTAAAGGCTGATTGGAGGAGAGAGCAATCATAATGACTTTTTACGATGAAAGCTATGTCTATTGTGGCAGAGAATCTTGTGGAATACTTTCTTCATAGAATCAGATCGCCCAAAATACAGTACGAAGCAAAATAGTCTCTTGTTTTCATCAAGATTTCCCTCAGTAGGAACGCACTATATTCCTGAAATGCTTTTCGTCGAAAACTCCATCTCCTTCAAACTAAGGGAGCTTTGGCGATCGCTGAACAATTATTTAGTAGGAGTATTAGGAGTTGATTATTGTAAAGATTGAAAGATATTTATTTTTAGAACTCATGCAAAAAATCGCCTTAGCAAGTAAAAATCTAGCAATCGATCATACTGATTGCATCAAATTCATTAAATTGTGGTAGATATCGTAAAATAGGTTGCTCTGCGATTGTTGTTCCATTTGTAATATGTGTTGTTAAAGTCTTCACTAAATACGAAAAATTATCGGCTTCAAAATTAACATAAGCCCATTGCTGGCATTGATAACCATCCAAGATTATTTGATTATCTCTCACGCGGGCAAATATTCCTTGATTGATAGAAACTAATAATGATGGTCTATGATGAGGATCTACTGTTTGATCTAGTTCAACAAGGTGAGATAATGTTGTATCTGGTTTAACCTTTAGAGACCCACATAGAATAAAGCCTAGTGTTTGAAATTGAATATTTGACGGATCCAAACAATTGCTATGGTCTGCAATAATAGCCGCTGTTGATCCATACTTCCTGTAAGAATTACGACCTAGACTGCGTGATAAGCATTTCGCTGATTCTATCTTTGCATACGCATCTTCTAATTCATCTTTTCCTAAAGAGGTTTTAACTTCACCAACAGCAGCGACACTTTCGCATGGAAAATAAGAGTAGTCATCACCTGCACCTAGATCGAACGAAGGGCAAGAAGACTCATGTAAAACTATGTCCATTTGTCTGGATTTAGATGAGAAACTATCTAATACAAAACCGGTAGAGACCTTAATATATTGTGGAAGAGTTTTTTCTAATCGTTGCCGAGATGTTGTTTCTCCTATGGAACCCTTTTCTCCTGGATGATCAGCCTCTTTGATACGTCCAAACTCAGTTACTAAGTCGCTACCGATATTGTTCAATAATTGTGAAATTGTAGTCATGAAATACCTGACATTTATGATATATAAGCTCAATGAAGAGAATATTTCACTAGTTTAATAGGTATTTTAAAAACCCCTTTGTTTAAAAGATTGAAAACACAATTATTTAACAAATTATATTCTCTAGATTTTAATAAATGTAATATTCATGGAAGTGACAAAAGTTAAAACAACGCCGGAATTTTTTGTGAGATTTTTCCAGCTAAATATTCAGCGTCGCGGGCAACGCCGGAGAAACGACCGGAACCCCATGTATAGAGCCAAGGTAGGCCGAGGAAATATAAGCCATCTAATTCACTAACACCGCGTTCATGGACTGGCTCACCCAACTCGTCAAATGCGGGCAAATCAACCCAGCCATAGTTGAAGTGAAAACCGGTAGACCAAATGATGGCATCAACATCACTTACGGCAATTGATTGGGAAGGATTTTCAGGTTCCCAAACAGGCTGATATGGCTCTTCTGTTGGTGCGTCTAAATTCTTGGATTCGATATAGTCATCAATATTTTTTTTGATGCGGGCAACTGTAGCATCGGCTTGATCGAGATTGGCTTTTAGATCATCTGCAAAGGTGAATTGCCCATCTTGGATTGTTTCGAGTCGGCCATAGAGATTCATTCCCTCTAGGGCAAACTTACGCAAATCGATTTCGCGACCACCATCCCGGCCAGTGACATAGTGATTGGTTTTGTGGCGCACTTTATCTTTCTGAGGATGCTCATCAATCGGCAAATCGTAATAGCCCATCAGTTCCAGCCATTCCACCACATCTTTGCCGCGATATCGGCGAGGGGCACGGGGCGCACTACCTGTCGCAAGGTGAACAGTTTTGCCTGCGAGGTGAAGATCTTCGGCAATCTGACAGCCCGATTGACCTGTTCCCACAATCAAAATGTTGTCGGGTAAAGATTCTGGATTTTTGTAGTTAACCGAATGGAGTTGTTGGATCGTTTCGGGCAGTTGAGAGGCGATCGCCGGAATTTTTGGCTTATGATATCCTCCCGTCGCAATCACTACTTGGTCAGCGGTATAAACCCCATCACTCGTTGTCACTTCAAAACCAGAGGGCGATCGCTGGGCTAATCGAGTGACGCCAACCCCTTCCCGAATCGGCGGATTAAAAAATGCCACATAGTCTTGGAGATATTGGACAATTTTCTCCTTCTGCATAAAACCTTGGTCATCACCACCAGCGTAGGGAAAACCCGGCAAACGACATTGCCAGTTGGGAGTAACGAGACAAAAAGAATCCCAACGCTGATTTTGCCACGCATGACCAATCTTATTTTTTTCAAAGATAATGTGACGGATATTTTGTTGTTTCAGCAGATAACTAAGCGATAAACCTGCCTGTCCACCACCAACAATAATTACTGAGTAATGACTATCCATAAAACTTTCACTCAACCTATGGGCAATGTCGTTATATTTCGACCTTTCACGCTCAACATTAAAGCCCTAAAAATGAAATTCTTGTGCTTATTGATACAAAATATTCAGGTCTATTCTTATCTACAGCTTCTAACTAAAAAAAGAGTATTTCGTAGTAGCTAATAGCTTCGGCCTATCGATTTAGATAGGTATGCTTTAGATGGTGTTTGTTCCTGTTGATTTAATGCGATTTGACCTTGGAGAGACTATTTATAAAGGAGTTGGGCAATTTTGCTGTGGGGATACAGAGAAAGAATTGCAATAGATTTACTTGTTTAGACCAGGAATTATTACCTATAGAAATATGTTGAAGCCTGTGATTTTGTAGTAAAAAAAGTAATTTGTGATAATTGATACAAGAAAATGAAAAGTTCACTTCTACAGTGAGGTCAAATCGCAACAGAATTTATTTTTTTAGGAATTTAGAATCATGCCAGAGGTACAATTTCCCTCCTACAAAGCTGGTGATTATCTTGTAGATTATGAGGAAAAAGTTTTCCCAGATGTTCAAGCAGAACCTGGTGAAAAAGCACTTGTTACATTTCACACAGTGGCATTTGAAGGGTCTATTGGATTAGTCAATTTGTTGCAAGCAAGTCGTCTCATGAAAAAGGGCTTTGAGACTTCTGTATTGCTCTATGGTCCCGGTGTTACGCTCGGTGTTCAGCGTGGTTTCCCGAAGCTGGGTGATGAGGCTTTCCCTGGTCATATGGCAATGAATAATCGTGTCGAAAAACTGATTGCTGACGGCGCGAAAGTTTATGCTTGCCGCTTTGCATTGCAGGCACTGTACGGTCATGGTGAGCCTTCTCTAATTCCCGGAATTACACCGATCAATCCCCTTGATGTTTTGGATATTGTTCTAATGCACCGTAAAGATGGCGCATTCATTCTTGATACTTGGACGATGTAATTCAGCCTCGCGAAATTGATCGAGGATGCATCTCGACGACGCCCCTACACATACCCAAACGATGTAGGGGTGGTTCGCGAATAATCCTCAGGAGGGATTTGTAAAAAAAATGGCTCTCTTGCATAAGTCTTGAAAGTTCCCCTCTTGGGAGGGGTTAGGGGTGGGTTTCGATAGAGTATGCAGCCCACGGAAACCCCTTCCGCCTTCGGTACCTTCCCCAAGGAAGGACATATTAAATTTCTGATGTTTATTTGGTGGCGGTATTATGCTCGATTACTCTCGAAAGATTCGTGCAGCAGCGGCACAAATTAGTCCTGTTTTATTTAGTCAGGATGGCACAACTGAAAAGGTTCTCGGGGCGATCGCCGAAGCAGCGGCAGAAGGGGTTGAGCTAATCGTTTTCCCGGAAACATTTGTGCCCTATTATCCTTATTTTTCATTTATTGAGCCGCCAGTTTTGATGGGGAAAAGCCATCTAAAACTCTATGAGGAAGCGGTAACTGTACCGGGGAAAGTCACTGAGGCGATCGCCCAAGCCGCAAAAGCCCACAGCATGGTGGTTGTGCTGGGAGTCAACGAACGGGATGGCGGCTCTCTCTACAACACCCAATTAATTTTTGATGCCGACGGACAGCTCATTCTTAAGCGTCGCAAAATTACGCCGACCTACCACGAACGAATGGTTTGGGGACAGGGGGATGGCGCTGGTTTAAAAACTGTGGATTCGGCAGCGGGACGTATAGGAGCTTTGGCCTGTTGGGAGCATTACAATCCCTTGGCGCGCTATGCCCTAATGACTCAGCAAGAACAGATTCATTGTGGTCAATTTCCCGGCTCGATGGTTGGTCAAGTGTTTGCCGATCAGATGGAAGTGACCATGCGCCACCATGCTTTGGAATCGGGTTGCTTTGTCATTAATTCGACCGGTTGGCTAACGCCCGAACAAAAGTTGCAAATCACCGATAACGAAAAGATGCACAAAGCCCTCAGTGGTGGGTGTTATACCGCCATTATTAGCCCTGAAGGTAAGCATCTCTGTGATCCCATTCGTGAGGGTGAAGGATTGGCGATCGCCGAATTAGATTTTTCGTTGATTACGAAGCGCAAACGCATGATGGATTCGGTGGGACATTATGCCCGTCCAGACCTACTGCAATTGCAACTTAACGCTCAGGCTTGGTCAACGATGCAGACATCGGCCGCACCAGTGGTGATGCCAGAAATGCCGCTCACGGAAGAACCCCCCTCTGAAAATGGCACCCAAAAGAAACCTGAATTTAATTTCCAGCCGTTGACCTAGGTCGTGGAATTTTACTTTTCTATTTCGGTTGTTTAACAGAACAAATTTAACCCAACGAATTTAATGCAATGAATAAACAGCGTCTCATTACAGAACTCCAATCCAAGGGTTTGCAACTGGTCGACTCGACAGCCCCAATGGGACGCAAAGGTGGTGCAGGGCCTTCGGATCATCGCGCGGTAACGGTTGATGGTACGACGGTGATGGTTCCCATTTACAACTCAACAGCCCGGCGATCGCCCTACAACCTTGAGCTAAAGCCGACCGCAAAAACCGTTTCCCTCAAGGAAGATGAGACAGACATTGCAGAGGTTTCTTTACCCAGTACACCAAAGTTTTACGATCTCAAAACCGCTGACGGCATTCCCTACAACAAGATTGCCTTACTCCACAGCAAAAATGTTCTGGCGACGACGGTGCAGCAAACCTGTATGCGTTATCGCGATGAATCCACTGTTTGTCAGTTCTGCGCCATTGAAAAATCCCTAGATGCAGGTCAAACGATCGCCCGCAAAACCCCAGAGCAATTAGCGGAAGTTGTAGAAGCCGCAGTCAGACTCGATGGCATTGAACAGGTCATCATGACGACCGGAACTCCTAATTCAGGCGATCGCGGGGCGGCTTATCTCACGAAATGTGCGGCGGCCATCAAAGCGGCAGTTGATATTCCGATTCAGGCGCAATGTGAACCCCCCGATGATTTTGTGTGGTTCGAGAAATTGAAAGCAGCTGGTGTGGATAGTTTGGGGATGCACCTAGAGGCTGTCGAACCAGAAGTTCGCGCCAAAATCATGCCGGGTAAAGCGGAAGTTCCAGTGTCTTATTACTACGAAGCTTACGAAGCAGCCGTGAAAGTTTTCGGTTGGGGACAGGTGAGTACTTATCTTTTAGCGGGTTTGGGAGATAGTTTTGATGCTTTGGTCGAGGCCAGCGAGAAACTTGTAAACATTGGTGTTTATCCCTTTGTTGTGCCGTTTGTGCCGATTTCCAATACGCCCCTCGCCAATCACCCAGCGCCGGATACCGATTTCATGTTTGCGTTATATCAAAAAGTTGGGGCTTTAATTCGTGACTCCAATATTTCTTCCGCCGAGATGAAAGCAGGTTGCGCCAAATGTGGTGCTTGCTCGGCGCTATCAACCTTTGAGAACTAAAAGCTATAAGGCCAAGTCTTCCTTTCGAAGGGGGATTTAGGGGGAGCAAAACTCTTTGGCTTCACTGAAAAACCATAGAAGGAGATTGTATGAAAATGTCTAGAGCACGATATCAATTTGAGTTAGCGCAGTCGGAACAGGAAATCCGAGATTATTTCGCTGTACGCAGAGCAATTTTCTGTGAAGAACAACAGATTTTTTCAGGTCATGATATTGATGACATTGACCAATATGCGTTTCCGATTGTGGCGCTAGATACCGAGATGAACAATCAGGTGGCGGGCATTGTTCGCATCTATGAAAGTGAACCGAATGTTTGGTATGGCGGACGTTTGGGCGTGAGCATGGATTATCGACGGGCTGGCCGTTTAGGCAAAGGCTTGATTTACAAGGCAGTGACCACAGCCCATGGATGGGGATGCACAAAATTTTTGGCGACGGTCCAACTCCAAAATGTGCGCTTCTTTAAACGACAACATTGGCATTCCCTAGAGGAAATCTCTATCTGCGATCGCCCCCACCATTTAATGGAAGCAGATTTAGACTTTTATCCCCCCGCTGAGAATGAGCGACCCCAATTAGACTTGTCGATGTGGCAAGCATCATAGAGTCGGATGGATTTAGGTGAGTTAGTTGCGGAGTTGCGGCAAACCTTAGGCATTCTCCATAAGCGAGATATTCAGGTGGCTTCGCGACAATTTCAAACGCGATTTACCGCTGATAAGCAAGCGATTCGGTTAGGCGATGATAGCGCGGCAATTCCTGATGGTGATGGCTATTTGCTATTGGCTGCAGAAGGAATGTCATCCGATTTAATCGCGATGGATCCTTGGTTTGCGGGTTGGTGCAGTGTCCTCGTAAATGTCAGTGATATCTATGCCATGGGTGGCCGGCCGATCGCCGTGGTGGATGCCCTTTGGAGTCAATCTTCTGACCAAGCCCAACAAATTTGGCAGGGAATGCAGACCGCTTCCGAGCGTTTTAATGTGCCCATTGTCGGCGGTCATACCAATACCCACAGTCAATATGATGCGCTGGGTGTGGCGATTCTCGGTCGCGCCAAATCCTTAATTACTAGCTTTGATGCTCAGGTGGGCGATCGCCTATTACTGGTCACAAACTTTCAAGGAAAACCACGACCCAACCTTCCCTATTGCTGGGATGCTGCGATTATGACCGATTCTGCAACATTGCAAAAACACTGGGATTTATTACCGAAGTTAGCTGAAGCAGGCTTATGTCGAGCAGGAAAAGATGTGAGTATGGGCGGCATTATTGGGACAACTTTGATGTTGCTGGAAACGTCTAATGTTGGTGCAACTTTAGATCTAGACGCTATTCCTTGCCCGGAAGGTTTAGATTTTTTGCAATGGCTGCTCAGTTTTCCAAGTTATGGATTTTTGCTCAGTGTGCATCCCGATAATCTTGAAGCCGTCCGAGTAGAATTTCACAATGCTGGTTTAGTTGCAGAGGCGATCGCCACGATACATCCCGGAAACTCTCTCGCCCTTAAACTAGGCACTGACTCGCAAGAATTTTGGAATCTCAACCAAAACCCCCTCACCGGATTTACAGGAGAAATTTAACTCGTCATTCTAAAAATAATGTTTAGTTGAACCGTCAGATGGTGATCGCCTCTACTCCAAATATTACGAATAGCTCTCATGCTCTTTCATTAAGCTCAGTGTTAAAACAGAAAACAATCATCCGTCCTCGACGCTGCCAATGATGTTTGTCCTTGGGCATAGCTTTGAGTGCATCGGCTTCAGATTTCAATAGAAATTGTATTTCTCCCGGCACAATATTGCAGTCAATAAATTCCCATGAACGATCAATACCAGCAGCTCTTTCAACTTCAAAATCCGTTAAAAGTTCACCGCACTTTACAGAACATCGATGGCGTAGAACTGCTTTTTGCCATGTTGGTGAATAGTGAGGGTGTTTTTCACTATCGGCTCCTAAGCAAGTGGTTTGAAAAAATCTTGGATTATCGACAGTGCCATAATTAAAGCCCAAAAATACTGTGATAACTTGAAATTGACCAGCTAAATCATGGGCAACGAGAAGATTATCACCGTCATTCATAAACCTTCGCCAGGTTGCTTCATCATGGCAAATGACTGGCTGCTGGTCTAACAAAATATATCGCAGTAAATCTTTTGATGGCTCTGACAATACAGTCATAATCAGTTGTAACCGTTAGCATTAACGATAGTAACAAGTATAAACTTCGTCTTTGATAGCCTTGTTGATTATGGGAAGATCGAATGCAAAAAATAATGTGATTCTCATTGGGACGAGAGTGTGATGATTGAACTTCAAGAAGCAAGACAGGTTGCCATTGGTCTTGGTGGAAGGATTACGGATAATAGTGTTGGCTTTATTGCTTGTTTTGCAAATGAAACTACTGCTGAGCAATACCTTATTTTGATCGAGGATTATGAATCATTGGCCGCTGAACAGCAGGATAAATGTGTCGTTACGATTATTGTCGCCAGTTTAATGTAGTGTTGGCCTCTAGGCAGACTGATGTAGTAGACAAAAAATTATTCTGCATCGCATCCATTACCAAGAGGTACCCATTATTACAACAGTGGAAATGGAGACCCTTCAAACTAGTGTTAGATTTAGCATCCCAGCCATCACCCTCAATCGACAGGAGATAGTTCTAACCATGCCCGAAGTTACCTTTGATATCGTTTGGCCTGATGGTTCACAGGAGCAATTTTATTCGCCGTCTACCGTCGTGAATCAATATTTTCAAACTGGCAAAACCTATGAACTCCAAGATTTTGTGCGGCGATCGCAGGAATCATTAAACCTCGCTAGCGAGAGAGTCCGACAACGTTACGGTAGTCCCTGTTCCATGGCGATCGCCCAACTCCGAAAAATTGAAACAAAGGCTGTTCAATTTGACGAGGCGGCGGCACAAGTAAAAATTCTTTAGAAGTTTGGCAGGGCGATTGATTTTTGATTGCACTGGTGACGAGAGTCTCACCGAACCATAAAAAGGTTTATGGTGTAAAAATTGTTCTTGTCTCGAAAAATCTGCATAAGTCACGCAAAATCCTCCGATGAATCTATAGAAGGATTCAAATATTTATCGAGGTAAAATCGTGCATCTCAAATATGATTTATTTTGGCTTTTTGCTGTTTGTCTATTGTTTTCCTCCGCAATTATTTCTCAGAAGCAACAGGTCTTGGACTCTCACTGGGCCTGCTCTATACCCGAGCCAAAAGGGAGTTTCATTTCATTACTTCGCTGAATGCTAAAGCTATTCAAAAAATAAGCAATCAACCGCAGGGCTTTTGGGTACTGCGGTTTTTCCGTGCACTTCATCAAATAATTGCTGCAAACATAAACCTATAGTGTGACTATCGTCTATCTCAAAAGCGTTGGATAGATAAGACTGAGCTGCTTGTCTGTGCCCTGCATCATGGTGAATGGCTGCAAGATGACGCTGGATAGCAGCTTTTGTTTTAGCTTCATCGGTGCAATTTAATGCCTGATTTAAATAATTTAGTGCATTATTTTGGTCACCGCGCATGAGAAATAAATGGCCTAAATCCGCTGTTGCGCGACAAGTGACTTTACTTTGATCTTTCCCAAGGGCGATCGCCTCTTTGTAATAGGTGATCGCTATATTGTGATTGTTCAGATCTTCTTGTGACCTCGCCATGCCATAGGCTGCAAGGGCATGGTAATCAGGATCATTTTTATCTCGCACCATAGAATAAAGCCAAAATGCACTGCGATATTGTCCTAATTCATAAGCTGCAAAAGCTGCTTCATTGAGTTGGACACTAGGCAACAGAGATGCTCCGGTTTTGATGCTAATGGGTAATAGAAAAGTTAATCCACAGGCGATCACCGCACCCTTCATAACATGACGTTTATGAAGACTAAACCAGGCTTGTAGAGGATGGCTGTCGATGAGATTAATGATACGACTTACTTCATTCAGCAAACTAGCCGCACTTTTGATTCGTTTTTCCGGTTGGGGTTGAGTGAGATGTAACAGCAAACGTCGTAAAGACGCTTGGGGAATGAGAGTCTTCCAATCTAAGTTCTCGTATTTTTGGTCGCAGGGATGAATGCCGGATAAAAGGTGCATTATCGTTTGACCCACCCCATACAGATCCGATTGAAAGGTGTACTTGCCGAGACATTGTTCTGGGGCGGCATAACCCGCTGACATAATCCGTGTCATTTGGCGATCGCCTGCTACTTTTTCGAGATAGGTGATCGTACTTCGTCGTGCTGTCCCAAAATCAATTAAGACCAATTCGCCATGGGGAAACCCTTTTTGTTCTCTGACGATGATATTGGCAGGTTTGATATCGCGGTGAATAATATTTTGGTTGTGGATAGTCAGTAAAAGTTGAGCCAGCTGGCGTAACCAATCAATAACTTGTGCCGTTGGCAGTTTGCCAGATTGTTGTAAAAGATTGTCGAGGGATTGCCCCTGAATATGCTCCATTACTAGACAGTGGAGAGATTCTTTGCGGCGCTTGGTGTGGGAGTGAGTAAAAGCTACTTGAAAGTAAGGCTGAGGTTCAACATTAGGCACTGCATAACCCCGTAATTGGCTGAGGATTTCTCCTTCCTGCTGAAAAAGTCGTTCGGCGATCGCCCCCGCATTAGGCCGTAAAATCTTGATCAGTTGCGGATAATCAGCCCCAGTAAAATTTAGACTTTCTACCGTGAAAATTTCGCTATTCGTATCCTCTCCGAAGCCATAGATCGGTTCCCGCAGCAGCAGATTATGAGGCTGAATAACCAAAGGCGTACCGCAAGCAAAACAGTCTTTCTGCTGAAAACCAAATTGATTTTGTCGGTCTGGGCAGCGGGGATTAATGCAGTAACAAGGTATGCCGCTGGTCATGGCATGATCCTCCGAATTTGAGGAAAGGAAGTTTTGTTATAGGCGAACGAGCACCTATCGCATTCAGATGGATGGTACGAGTAAGTTTGCGGATTGACTGAGAAGATTTAGGTTAAACAGTCCGTGGGGTTGGCAGAGGCTTGGGTTTGCCTGGGTCGCTAAGGTGAGTTGATCGAGGTGGAAATTTAGGCGATCATCACTACCACTTTTTTGCCGTAACCCCTTTAAAATTGCGGCGATCACTGGAGGAACTGTTTCTATTGTTTTGGGCATCGTGCCATTAATAATGAGCTGATAATCCCGAAGTAAACGAAGCTCGGCTAGCTCGTAACCCGCGGCGATCGCCACCCATAATTCCTCACAATAACCTTGAACAAACTCCTGCATCAAATAACGGTGAATGGATGGCTTTAACTTCAAAATAGGCAGCTCCGTATTATTGCTTTTATCTAGTAAAAAGCGCCGCTCTAAAGAACGAATTGCATCCCAAACCTGCGTCGGAAATGTGACTTTATCAACAAAATAATCCTGTAACTGCGGTAGATTAATCGGCTGCCCCCAGAGCATGAGCCAGTTTAAAATCTTTTTTTCAAACTCTGTCACAGGCTCAGTCAGCTGGCGCAAAATGTCTCGCAGAGTGTCCCCACCGATAACTGTATTTTGCTGCTGAAACCTAGCAATCGAAGCACCATGCCACTCCCGAATTGCACTACAGAGTAGACGTAAATGAAGGGGGTTACCGTTATAGGTACGGATAAAACCTAGCCAGAGTTCTTGATCTTTAATGTCATATTCCCGCAAAATCTTTTTCGCTTCGTCGTGATTGAGGTCTGGAATTTGGAAATTAACGACTAATTTTTCGGCCACATTAAGCGTTTTCATCGATGGGGTGATTGTGCTGCTCAAAACCATCACTCGGCCAGCAAGAGATCGCTTTGCTAGCTCGTCTAATAATTGAGCATATTGCTGATGTTGCTGCTGATATGTCCCAGATAATTCATCTTCAGCGAAGAGCGATTCCCATTGGTCAAACACCAATAAAACAGGATGCTGCTGCAAGTAATCACATAATGAGGCGATCGCCCCGCTGGAAGAAACTGGAAAATCCCAATAATTGCGAATGGAGGCGATATTTTCTTCAAACTTATCTTGCTCACTCAAGTTGCACCAGACAACTGGAATACGCACAAAGTCTGTCAATAACTGACTCACCAGAGACGTTTTGCCAATTCCCACTGCTCCGTATACAAAAATCAGCGAATGATAATTTTCTTCGATGAGATGCTTAAGTGTAGAAAACGTGGATTCATGGTTATAAAGTTCATCTTTAACAACTGGACAAGGACTACTGTCATATAGTCCAGATTGTTCTGGTTGTCCTTGCGGATCTGTACCCTTATCATCAAGGTTGATTTTCGTGGGTACTGCTAAAATCCCTGTCCGTTCGCTGGGGGTTAGCTGACTATAAGTTTGGTCGAGAACCAGTTTGAGTCGACGAATTCCGACCCGCTGTTCACAACAATCGCTAAGGGTTTTCCAGAGATTTGGCGCGACAACCCGGCCAATATAATGGGATGAAAACCCCTCTATATCAATGTCTTTGAGCTTTTTCCCTGCAAGGGCTTCCGCAAGAATTTTTTGCTCAAGTCCCCCTAAGGCTGGTTTCCCTGATCGTTGACATAGCCAAACGCAAAATTTGAGATAAGTTGTGTTGGTCATAAAACAAGAACAGGGGTGATCAGCAGAGCATACCTTAGTGTTGACAAGTGAGCCTTTGCCAACACTAAGATGCCTTATTGGCAGTGTATCGAGATTTTTCTATGGGTTCTAGACTTATATAGAAAGTTATGAACTATATGAATTTCAAGGTTTTTTCGAGGAAATCGCTTAGAAAACATTCTGAGCATGACTCATGTAAGTATTGGCATATTTCACCGTTAAACCCCCTTAGAGATGTGTCGGCGATCACTGTATAGATTGCAGATACCTATCATTCACATATGTTTTGCTTATATGTATCCTTTGATACATAAGTGTGGAAATGGTGTAAAACTAGGTGTTTTGCTTGGTATTTAGGATGTGGCGAGGGGCTGGGCTGTCTTCTATTAAAAAATCTTTTAGGATCAATATTGTGATCTTGTCAACGGGAAATCTATGGGAATTAGTGCAGCGTTACCTACATTTTTTATTACTTTACGAGAAGGGTTTGAAGCGGCTCTTGTGGTTGGAATTGTGCTTGCTTGTCTCTACAAAGCGGAGCAGCCCCAGTTAAAAAGTTGGGTCTATGGTGGTGTGGCCGCCGGGATCGCGGCAAGTATTCTCGTGGGTTGGGGTTTGTGGGGGATTTTGTCTGGAGTTTCTTCTGGCGATGGGCTTTATACGCCTGTTTTTCGGCAAGTGCTTGAGGGGGGATTCGGGGTGGTGGCGATCGCCATGTTGAGTTGGATGTTGATCTGGATGACCCGCCAGGCAAAATCGCTGAAATCAGATATGGAGGGCGCAATTCAAGCGGCACTCGCTGAAACTGGGACGGCAGGTTGGGCTGTATTTTGGGTGATATTTATTGCTGTACTGCGAGAAGGCTTTGAAACAGTGGTCTTTATCGTGGCGCAATTTCAGTCAGGTTGGCTGATGCCGGGTCTCGGTGCTATTGGCGGTTTGTCCGTGGCAACGATCATGGGGTTTGCTCTCTTTGCTTTGGGTGTACGTATTAATATCAGCGCCTTTTTTCAAATTATGGGTGTGTTTTTGCTGCTGATTATTGCTGGTTTAGTAGTTGGCGTTTTGAAGCATGTTGATGTGGGATTAGCAGCTTTTGCCCATATTCAGACTCAATATCAAGCCTTGTGTATTTCTCCCGCGCCGTCCTGCGTTCTGGGAATTCAGGTTTGGGATGGCTCTAGTTTTTTGCCTGAAACACAGTTTCCCGGCATCGTCCTAAAAACGTTATTTGGCTATCGTCAAACACTTTATCTTGCCCAGGCGATCGCCTATGTTTTGTTTCTCGTGTCCGTCGGAACACTCTACCTGAATAGTTTGGGACTATTCGCTAGATCAAAATCTTAGGGCTTCACCTTTATGAAACATTGAATTTGGTTAAATCCGAATCCAAACTTTAACCGCAACTAAAAACAGCTTGTAAGATCAAACTATCTGAATTGTTAATTACTTAGGGCGTGCGATTTAGAAGCTCATGGTTAGATTTAATAAGTTAGAAAAAAGAGGTATCAACAAGGGCGTACGTCGCGCTCTATTGAACCAAATTCGTCATGGACTAGACATCAAGTTTCCCCAAGACTCGATCCTGCTTTTTTTGGAAATTCAGCGAGTGAGCAGCCTCCATGCGCTCAAAACTGTTGAGGCCAGTATTTATAATGCTAAAACGCCAACCGAGTTGCGTTCAATTTATCAAAATTATCTGTAGGGCCGCTCGTAGAGTATCGCCGCAATGAGCCTTCTCCAAAATATCCATGCTCTCAAAACGTTTATTCGGTCTTTCCATCCGATTATTGTCATGGAAACTGTTGAAGAAGAACGGGTTGCAGACCTTCTGAAAGCGGTAACAAAGGAGCTGAAAACACCGTTGTTTGAATGGACGACAAATCTTGGTCTAGCGACGACTCCTGGCACAAAATATGCACCCCGCACTAATGAATATGCCCGCCCATCGGTTAATCAAGCAGTGCCTTTTGAAAATACAGTCGAGGCTCTCGATGCACTGAAATATATTCGAGGTATGGAGCGAGCCGGAATTTTTTGGTTAAAAGATTTTTCGTCTGATCTCGATGATCCAAAGGTTTTGCGAGAGTTGCGAGATTTAGCCGATGCCTATAGTTTGATGGGCTCAGCATTTGTTCTGACGGGGGAATCGATTACTCTCCCGAAAAGTATTGCTCACGATGCGGTGTATTTTGAGCTCGGGTTACCGGATGAGGATGAACTCTATCAAACGCTCTCGGAAATGATGCGGGAACTGAAGCATCGTTATCGGCTCAAAATTAGTTTGCAGGGTGAAGATCTGAATGATTTTGTCCATGCGCTCTCAGGGATGACGCTCAAACAGGCTCGGCAGGCGATCGCCTATGCTGCGTTAATTGATGGCGAGTTGAATCGCGACGACATTTTGAAAGTGATTCACCGTAAAGCGCAAATCCTTAAGGAAGAATCGCTCTTGGAGCTGTACCCTGTCGAAGAAAATAAAGCGATGCTCGGCGGTTTTGTCGGGTTAAAGCGGTGGCTCAATCAGGCAAAAGTGGGCTTTAGTGCAGCGGCGCGGGAAGTGAATTTACCATCACCGAAAGGCATTTTGATTGTGGGGGTACAGGGTTGCGGTAAGTCTCTGGCGGCGAAAACAATTGCGCAACAGTGGCATTTACCCTTGCTAAAACTAGACGCAGGACGACTTTATAACAAGTATGTAGGCGAGTCAGAAAAGAATTTTCGGCAGGCGATTAAGCTCGCAGAATCGATGGCACCTACGGTGTTGTGGATTGATGAAATAGAAAAAAGTTTTGGCGGTGGCAGTGATGGAGATGGTGGTTTAAGTTTGCGCTTATTCGGCTCGTTTTTGACGTGGCTCCAGGAAAAATCCCAAGAGGTTTTTGTTGTGGCGACGGCGAATGATTTGTTGCAATTGCCGCCAGAACTTTTGCGTAAAGGACGTTTCGATGAAATCTTTTTTGTGGATTTACCCAATACCCAAGAACGGGCAGCTATTTTTACGATTCACCTGAAACGCCACCACCAAGACATAAAAAGTTTTGATCTAAAGGCCCTAGTCACGGCAGCAAGAGGGTTTAGTGGCGCAGAAATTGAACAGGCGATCATCGCAGGATTGTATCAATCTCTCTATGAGCAAAAAAAGCTGGAGACAGGCAGTCTCATTCAGCAAATTAAAAATACAGTTCCCCTTTCTGTTTCGCGGAAAGAAGATGTGGAAAAATTGCGGGCGATCGCCTCAGAACGATTTGTGTCAGCACGCTAAAATTCGAGAATGCGTATTTACGGAAATCGACAAATTAAAACCCTTGCGGGGGAGCTAACCCGTCCCACTTTGGCGAAAGTGCGGGAAGCGATTTTTAATATTTGGCAAGGGCAGGTGCAGGGCTGCCGATGGCTCGATCTTTGTGCTGGTTCTGGGTCGATGGGGGCAGAGGCTTTATGTCGTGGTGCAGTGCAAGCAGTCGGTATCGAAAAAAATCCCCGTGCCTGTCGCATCATTAATGAAAATTGGGAGAAAGTAGCGAAGGACGATCAAACTTTCCAGGTGCTAAAAGGTGACGTTCTAAAACGAATGGAATCTCTGGGTGGCGATCGCTTCGATTTGATTTATTTTGATCCGCCGTATGCAGCTAAGTTTTATCAACCTGTGCTCGAAAAAGTGATCGCCTTAGACTTACTAAACTCGAATGGCGAAATGGCTGTGGAATATGACCCAAAACTTTGGCAGCCCATCGAACTAGAAGGATTAGAAAAGTTTAAAGATAAAAATTATGGTAAGACGGCGATCGCCTTTTACCAGTTATCAGAAAACGAAAAATAGAGGATATATAAACTAGCGAATGAAATGGATTGATGGTTGGTATCCAGTAATTCTCGACCGTGGACTTTTACCCCATGTACCGCAGTTGGTTGAGCATCGTAATGGCGAATTTTGTGTTGCACTAGATTTGGAACCGGGCTTTATTGCAGAAGCTTGTGCCCATGGCTATATGCCTATGGGAGAAATCGCCCAGGATAGACCCATTCTCTTAATTAAATCCCATCAAAAACGGTGTATTTTAGACTTTGAAAATCTACATATTTCGCGCAAAATTAAACGTTATGCTCGCACATTAACATTTCATATTGATCGAAATTTTTCAGAGTGTTTAAATCGTGTTGTCATCCACTACCATCCCGATACTTGGCTTATTAAACCGTTATGTGACGCGTTAATTTCTCTCCACAAAAATCCAATGGTAGGAGTCTCTTTTCACTCCATCGAAATTTATGATGGCGATAATTTTGTTGCTGGCGAAATCGGCTATACAACAGGGGCAATTTATACGAGTCTTGCTGGTTTTCATTCTCAAAATGGTTCGGGTTCTGTGCAGCTAGCTGTATTAGGCTTAATTCTTGCAGAAAGTGAATTTGCCTTTTGGGATTTGGGAATGCCGATACCCTACAAAGAATCGTTGGGAGCGATTGTCATTAATCGTGAGACTTTTTTAAAGCGTTGGAAAACTGACGGCGATCGCCCCACACCAACTTGGTCAGCTTTAACATTAGATACTGATGAAATCCTGCAAAAGCTAAAACGCAATAAAAGATAAAAAGTTACGGTTCAAGATATTGTTTTTGTTCGAGAAAAAAGTGCTTTACACAAACAGGAAAGCTGCTAAATCATGAATCGTCCAGTAAAACTATCTCTCGATATTCTCATGGGATCTGTCGTTCCGATTCTGATTCTGAATAATTTAAACAGTCAGCTTGGAGCGGTAACCACATATATTGTCGCTGCACTTGTTTCTGTTCTTTGGGTCTTTATCGATCTGTTGTTTATCACTAAGCGATTTAATTTTATTACTAGCTATGTTGGGGTGTTTGCAATTGGACGAGGCGTATTAGCATTTTGGTTTGTCGATGGTATTTTGTTTGCTCTCAAAGATACCCTCGCTGCGATATTTACTGCCTTGGTATTTGGAGTATCCATTATCATCCACAAGCCCATTATTTATTATTTTGTAGTGCAAGGTCTTAATCCAACATCGCCACAGCAAGAAGCATTCTTGAAAAAGCTTCTTGACGAGCCAGGTGTCTATCGTGCTCTGGTCAAAGGAACCAAAATAGTTCTGCTCATTACTTTATTTACAGGAGCTGCAAACTTTGTTCTGAATCTCCAGATGGTTGTCGCTGACTTTGGGACGACGATTTTTAATCAACAAGTTGCTAGGGTTAATGCTATTACCCGAATTGCGCTAACAATACCGGAATTTATAGGCATTGGGATAGCTGCTGTGGGTATCCGGCAAGCAATTTTGCACTATCTTCCTGAAGAAGATGACGAAGCACAAGATGATAGCGATTTTTGGACGCTTTTAGAACTACGCGAAGCCCAGAAGCTGGATTAGAGTCTCCTATGATTGGAACTTTAACCTTTACTGATTTTTCTAATATCATAAATATCTCCTCGTTAATTGCTGTAAGGTCGGCGATCGCTCAACAGTTTTATTATTAGCTTCCGAATTAGAAACTGATGCAATTGCAAAAACTCTAAGGCAATAAAAGATAGTCTAATTTGAACTTTTGTGAGATTGCAAAATGATGATTGAAGGAAGCCAGCTCGAACCTCATTGTTATGTCGAGCGCTACCCTGAGCTGTTTGCGAAGCTTAAAGCAGCAGGGTGGACTGGTAAGCGTTTGCAGGGCCACCACAAATCCGCGTGGGTAAGAGAGGCTTCTTTATTTATTTTGCATCCAAGTGCCTTTGATTTTTTATTGCAGTTTGAAGGGTTAATGATTGAAGCCCCGAGTCATATTAGTGAGCAAAGTCAGCATATCAATCGCATTCGGTTTTACCCAGATCTAGCTTTTGCCTCAATGAAAACGAGCGCTGCCGACTATGAGCTGGATATTGAGGAGATTCTCGGAGACCAAGAGGTTTTTCCTGTGGCAGAAGCGAATGGCAAAGTTTTGTTTATTACGCTGTCGTGTCGTGCTGCGTTTATCGACCAATCTCTTTGTGGTTATCTACGCGCCTCAAATCCATTTGTTTTGCTCAATACGGTTTTGTTTGAAACAGATGGTGATGGCATGGTCGAAAGGGAAGTTGTTCCTATGGGCGATCGCGTTACTGGTCGTCCGATGTGGTGAACTTTATATTTGGTCCAATAGTGCAAAATAAAGACCATTATTTATTTATTGTGACTACACCGTTAATGACTTCTTCCCGTTTTACTGATGCTGAGCGTCTTGAATCCCTAAAAGTGGCGATCGCCGGAGGAGTTTGTGCGGGAGCAATTAGTTTGGGGATTTTGGTGGTCAATCGGATTTTTGTATTTGGTTTTGAGGTGATCGCCCTGACTTTGGCTTCTGGGATGGCCACATTGACTTTGCTCGTGAATGCAGGCATTGCCGGACTATCGGGCGCATTATTCGCTTTGGTTTATCGCTATGCCATTCGCCAAGATAAAAATCCTCAATTGAATATGGGTGTTGTGCTGGCGTTTACTTTAGTGCGAGGTTTAGCGTTGGTGGATGCTGGCTCGGCGATCGCCCAAAATGGTTGGCCATTTTTATCAGCTTGTGGGGAAAGTTTAGTGATTTTTGGGCTGACGGCGTTGGTCTTAAACTTTGCGCTTCAACAGCAATGGCTCAAAACGTTTGGAGATTAGAGGCGATCGCCACTTTGCCAAATCCCTTGAAAATCTGGATAGGACAAATCCTTCGACCATTCCCAAAGAATTTTGTAACAGGTTCTTTTACTAGGAGCTTGAGTTGCGGAGTTGAGATAGATCTCACGGACTTGAGGCAAGACTTCCCGTAGGTGATTGCCTTCCACTATTTTTGCAAGGGTTTCGATAATCAGACGTAATGTTGTTTTGCAGCGGGCGATCGCCAATCCTTCGATTAATGTCGGAATGATGATTGGATGGGAAGGGTTGAAATTTGCCAGTTTTGTGATGTGATAAATGCGTTTGTGGAGCGGTAAATCTTGATCTAGCTTTTTCAAAATTGTTGCAGTTGCTAATTCCACTTCGCGCGGTGTTTTTTGTCGGGATTTGCGAGTGGTTTTAGCTGGAGTTTTGGATGCTTGTTGCGTTGGAATTAAGGGATTATCCGGCGCAATTTTAGACAATGTATCGAGAATATTACTGCGCTGAGATTTTTCCGTAGCTTGTTTGAAAAGAGTTTCGAGGGTGGTGATCGCCAAGGGATGGGCTGGGTAAAGTCTTCCTAGGCGCAAGGCTGCTTTGCGTAGGGTACTCGTTTTGCTTTCAGTTTGCAGGATCTGAGTTAGCGTCTGAAGCAAGATTTTATTTGTCGGATCAATTAGCCCCAAACTTCGACAGAGATTTAGTTTCATGTCAGGGTGACTATCTTCTGCTAAAAGCTTTTCGAGGATGGTGATCGCCCTTTTATTACCGGGATCATGATTTTTTCCGAGACTATGAGCAGCCAGCCATTGATCAAAGGGATTGTTGGTTTGCTCTAAAAAGTTTTCTAGCGCGGGGATAGTGAGTTGGCGATCGCTCCGGGATAAGGCAATGCCTGCTTGGTTGATAATTGGTGGCGGTAAAGAAATACCATCTTTGGGAGTCTCAAAACGCCATTGAATTAATTGATTGATAACAGTTTTGGCCTCGGAAAAATCAGGAAATTCTGCCAAGCCTTTGCCGACCATACAAGTTGCCCACAAACTATAAAAACCGCCGCAATTATCTTGCCATTGCCACAAAGTTTGTAAAAAAGCTTCTTTCTCTGTGTTAGCAATATCTTCTCGGCCTAACCACAGCAAAATGATTTCTTGCCAGCCATATTCAAAAGCTGGATAGCGGGTTTCTTCACTTTGCTGGAATGCCACTAAATCTTGCCATTGGGCGATCGCTGTAGCCGCGAAATACTCCTGAAAAGTTTGGTGATAAAAACCATAAATTTTTTCGCTGGTTTCTTCTGATTTTCCGACGACATCTAGCCAACCTAATTGCAAAGTTACTGTTAGTAGATCTGGGTCGAAAGCATCAAAAATATTTTCTACTTCCCGTTGCCGAAATCGAAATTGCTGTAGAGCATTCTGCAAACCTTGTAAGGCTAACTGACCTAGAGCTTTGTTTATGGTTTGTCGTTGTGTGCGGGTTGTCGGAAAAGCATCCTGTTTCCACTCATAAAAAGCATCTACAAATTGTCGATACAAAATAGCTTTAGTTGTAGGCAGTTTGCCTTGGGTCAACTGCCAAGTGCGGCACAACAACGTCAGGTACAGAGGATGACGCACCACAGCATGGATGCGGTTATTCACCCGACGATTCAGCTCAAAAATGAGGCGATCGCCCAAAGATGAATGTTGCTGAAACCATTGCTGAATAAAATTTTCCAGTTGCTGATTATCTGACCCAAAACTTTGGCAACGATAGGTCGTGAAATAGGCCAACGGATTTTTGCCCGATTTCCAAACCGTACTGCGACAAGTCAAAACCACATGGGCATTGCCAAGCCAACTTTCTACAGAATGGGCGAGAGTGGTGGCCGCGCGACTGGATGGATCACCCATTTCATCTAAGGCATCCAATAAAAACCAGACTTTACCTTGTTCGATTAAACTCGCAAATTCGTTAATTGTTTCAGAGGCGATCGCAAACTGTTTGAGAGCTTGTCTGAGCCAAGTGGAGGTGATGTAATCTTCCAGCGATCGCCCATCGAGATCTGCCAGTGAAATCCAAACTGGTAAACAAGTTTTTGTGTTGCCGAGATGTAATGCCAATTGCTGTAAAAACGTTGTTTTGCCAGTTCCCGGTTCCCCAACAATAGCTAATCGATTAGGTTGCTCCCTATCAATATGATTTTGAAAAAATAGCTCTGGCGTATAACTCGGCAAATCTGCATCACTATCCGAATTTTCATCCACTCCATCATTAGCAACCACACCCAACGGCACATATAAATCCCCCAGCTCAAAGACCATGCCATCACTAGCAGTTAGGGGATTGCTCGTTAAACGAGTATTGAGAGCATTGCGACAAATCGATGGCCAATCATGCTTTGTTTTTAGCTCAACTTTTGCCGCTTTTTGTTGTTTTTGTTGCGTTGAAATCTCACCATTCCCACCAGATCGACAACTTTCCCATGCTTGCTCAAAACAATCTATGTTGTAATCCCTCTCCCAGCGATCGCCCCAAAAAGTCAAAGTAAAATGCCAATTTTCGGAACCGCGAGTAATGGTGCGATTGTCCTCAAGAATCTCTAGAAAACCAGTAAAACTTTTCAGAGCCGTTTTAATTTGCGGCAAAGTCAGTGGTGCATCCGGCGTCGCTAACCGCGATAACGTTTGGAGATAGCGTAATTTTGTTCGAATAACTAACCGTTCCGAAGATTGCCATTGCGCTTCAATTTGATCCCGCAACCGATCAACCTGACTTTCATCCGCGTCCAAAGAATCATTAGCAAAATCTAACAGCGCAAACAATAGCGACTGCGATCGCCTCTTCGGTACAGCTCCATAACTTTGCTTCGGCATATTCTTCAGTTTGGCATAAAGTTTCGGCGGCGATCGCCCTCCTTTTTAGATTCAGTAGACTGGGAATAAACATAATCTCTGGCCGAACTGAGCAAAGATAAAAGCTGAAACATGAATATTGAAAGCATCTGGGATGAATATCGAGCGGACATCAAAGCATTTCTGTATTCACGAGTCTCAAATGCTGATGATGCCGATGATTTACTGCAAGATGTTTGGATAAAAGCATCTAAAAAGATTCACACTCTCCAGTCAGAAAAAAGTATTAAGCCTTGGCTATTTCAGATAACAAATCGCGTCATCATTGATTACTATCGCCACAAAAACAAAGGACAGCAACTACATCCAAATGATTTGGTAGCCCATAATGATGTCCCTGACATAATCCAGTTGTTGACTCCTTGTCTTGAGCCTTTTATTCGTGACCTACCGGAAGATGTAGCAGAGCCTCTTCGAGTTGTGGATATTCAAGGTCAATCCCAAAAAGATTACGCCCGTGACATGAATACGAACTATTCCACTGTGAAATCTCGGATTCAAAAAAGCAGAAGACAGTTACGTCAGCTATTTGAAGATTGTTGTGAGTTTTCTTTTGATCATGATGGACATGTGAGTGATTTTGAACCCAAGTCTAATAATTGTGCGAAGTGCTAGCTACATTTCGTCTTTTTGATTAGCTCCGCGTCTTATTTGGTGTAGACATCCAATAACTGGAGCCAAACATGATCAAAGTAATCAGCTTTAAAATTTGTCCTTTTGTTCAGAGAGTCACAGCGCTTTTAGAGGCAAAACAGGCACCATATGAAATTCAATATATTGATCTCAGCAATAAGCCAGAGTGGTTTTTAGAGATTTCACCGAATGGGCAAGTGCCACTTTTGATTACCGAATCGAATGATGTGCTGTTCGAATCTGATGCCATTGTGGAATACATTGACGAGGCGATCGCCACCCCTTTGTTTGATTCCGACTTGGTGAAAAAAGCACAGGAGCGTTCATGGTCATACCTCGCTACCAAGCATTACCTGGTTCAATGTAGTGCCCAGCGTAGCAAGGACAAAGGGACTTTATTAGATCGATCTCACAAGTTATCAAAGGCTTTCGCCAAGTTGGAATCCAAGTTAACGAATGAAAAATTCTTTGGTGGTGATCAGTTAGATATGGTCGATATTGCCTGGTTACCTTTACTGCATCGAGCTTCAATTATTGAGCAACATTCTGGCTACGATTTCATTGGTCAGTTTCCCAAAGTGAAAGCACTGCAAAAACAGCTGTTGGCAACTGGCTTGGCTGAGAAATCGGTGTCAGAAGATTTTGAAGAGAAGTTTGCAGCATTCTATTTGTCAGAGCAAACTTATTTGGGACAATGTGCCAAAACTCAACTCGGGAAAACTTGTTTTGGAGAGTCTGATTGTAGAGACGAAGATTTTGACTGTTGTTCTTAATCGGCTCTAATAGTCCAGTATCGATTTACGGTACTGGATGTCCTGGCGATCGCCCATCGTTATCCGAACAATTCATATTATAGCAGGCAAGGAGTGGGTTAAGACAGAATAGGATAGAAGCAATAAACATAGATGCCATGCCTGCTCCCCATAGTCTTGATTTACGCCTAAAAGCTGTTGCCGCCTTCGATAAAGGTGAACGAAAAAGTGATATCTGTCGCTTCTTTGGTATTAGCCGAAATACGCTAGACCTGTGGCTGAAACGACGAGAGAAAATCGGTTCAGTCGCTCCGAAGACAGATTACCGTCGAGGCCCTCAACCGAAGATTAATGATCTAGATGCTTTTCGTGCTTTTGCAGAGAAATATGGGCATCTAACCCAGAAGGAAATGGCGGAGAAATGGCCAGAGTCTATTAGTGATGCATCCAGACGTGAAGCTCTACGGAAAATTGAATTTACTCGAAAAAAAAGACCTATCGATATCAAGAGAGAGATAAAGAATTAGAAAAAGCATTTGTGGCACAACTGAAGCAGTATGGCCAAGAACGACTCGTATATATCGATGAAAGTGGATTTGATAATACCTTAGATTATGGGTATGGCTACTGCCATAAGTCAGAGAGGTTTATCGCAGAGAAGTTAGGTCATCGTACAGAACGAGTTAGCGTGATTGGAGGATGGCGAGAGGGAGAGCAGATAGCACCGATGGTATTTGAGGGCTATGCCAACAGCGCCTTAGTTTGCCAATGGGTAGAGGATTGCTTAGTGCCAGAGTTGATTCCGGGTCAAATTATTATTCTGGATAATGCCAGTGTTCATCCAAAGGAAAGAATACAAACATTGGTGGCGAAGGCAGGATGTGAAGTGATATTTTTGCCACCCTACTCACCACACCTGAACAAGATAGAGAAGTTTTGGGGGAGGTTAAAGAAGGAGGTAAGTAAGCTCATCAAGAAGACTGAGGATTTGTTCGATGCCATCAGAATAGCCTTCTGTTCTATGTCCTAACCTTCTCCTTCTCTGCTATAGCTGGCTAGAGCAATTCGAGAGAAATGCAAATTTTATCCTGCATGGCGCTGGATACCCTCGAATTACTACATACTTAAGGGAGTTATGACTTTTGCTGAGATAGTAAAAGTAAGAGGATGTCTGAAAAGGGTCTGACCGTAACTTTTGTCGAAATGAGTTGCACGTAAAAATAAGCACTTCAGGCGATCAACCTGGCGGAATTTACGCAGCATTTATCGAACATAAAGACTTTTCAGACATCCTCTAAAGTTTGCGGTGTAATACCAGAATTTACTTGTGAAGCTTGCCTCGTGTAGATCTGAGAGTTATCTTATGCAGGCGATCAAAAATAGTGATGGATTGTTTGTTATTTGGGAAAATCGTGTGGCAATTCTACTCATGAAGATATAAAGTATCGCACCGATAATATGACGAATGTTAACAGAATGAAGACTTTACCTGGGTTTTTCCTCAGGCAATAAGGATTTGATTAGAGGATAGTATTTATCGTTCAGACCTGTTGTATTGGATAGAGACTTTAGTACTTTCACAGACTGAATTCCTGATTTTTGTCCTAATCCACCCTTTATTGAGATATCATCTTACCTCAATAAAGGGTGGAATTATCGTAATAAGCAGTATTGGTATATGTAACCATATATCTCTAGCTGAACTTGGCTAAGAGGAAACAAAAATTACAGCAAATTTCAGCCTAGCAAGGTGTATGAAGTAGTATAGGTGAGTTGACTGGTGAGGAAGAAAGTAGCATCTTGCCGAAAGCCTACTCATTAGACTTAAGACAGAAAATAGTGGATGCCTACGAAAGGGGTGGTGTGAGTCAAAGTAGTCTTGCCCGACAATTTGGAGTGGCGAAAAGTTTTGTACAAAAGCTCCTCGACCAAAAACGACTGACAGGGTCGATTGCTCCGAAAAAACGAAGCCAACAAACACCTCCCAAATTAAACGAAGAGCATCAAACAATATTGCGCCAGTTGCTCACCAAGAAAAACGATACGACGCTAGCGGAACTATGTGATGAGATGGAGAAACGCACTGGTCTCCGTGTGGCCAATAGCACCATGCATCGCACCTTAAGAAGAATGGGATATAGCCTCAAAAAAACATTCTATCCAGACCTTAAGGCGACAAAACGAGTGCAACAAGCCAGATATGATTTTTGGCAGAAAATGCAAGCGACTCTAGCGAAAAACTTGATTTTTATCGATGAATCGGGCGTGAACTTAGCCATGACAAGACTGAGGGCACGTTCTGAGAAAGGGAAACGAGCTTATAGTCCGAAATCCAGTAAACGAGGCAAGAATGTTTCTTTGATTGGAGCATTAGGCTTCAAGGGAATGGTCGCTAATTATCATCTGCTGGGGAGTACGGATGGATTAACCTTTGAAGCATTCATCAGCCAGAAGTTAATACCAAACTTATGGGCGGGAGCATGTGTGGTGATGGATAACTGTTCGATTCATTTAGGAGAGTCAGTACGCACAATGATTGAGGCCGTGGGAGCTAAGTTGATTTACCTTCCTCCCTATTCTCCAGATTTTTCACCCATTGAAAATTGCTGGTCAAAGTTGAAAAGTACCTTGAAAAGTATCGGGGCAAGAACTTATCTAGCTCTAGACAAGGCAATTGAGGTAGCTTTTTCCAAGATTACCCTTGATGATATTCGATGCTGGTTTACACATTGCTGCTATTGCACCTCACTCGACTAGAAATTGCTATATATATTGATTTTGACGATGTACATTGCAATTTTTATTATATTTAGAGCATAATTTCATAACGTATAACGTAGTTCTTACTATAAAAGATCTGTAAAATGAAAGTTGCATTTGTCATACCACTTAAAAGCGAAGAAGTTTCAAAAGATTGGAATGTAACTATTGCACTACTTCTGAGATGTTTGGAGTCCATTTTTAATCAATCATCTAATTCTTTTGATGTTTATTTGTCATGTAATAGTTTTCCCTATATTAGCTCTTCAGAAAAACTTCATATCATAGAACATGATTACCCTATTCCTACAACATGGGATGATGGACACAAGGATAAATACCAGAAAATCTATAGAGCTTTAATTGAGGTTCAAAAAAATGCCCCTTGTTATGTGATGAAGCTTGATGCAGATGATTTGTTACACCAGAATCTTGTTCAATTTGTCACAACAGATGGGAAAGAAGGCTATTATATAGAGAATGGTTATACTTATGTAGATGGAAAAAAATGGATACAAAAATTGCCACAATTTCATAATTTATGTGGTTCATCTAATTTAATTAGAGTGACTCCTCAGGAGTTGCCATATTCGATGAATAAAAAAGGTAAAAAATTTGACATTATGCTATGTGGTCATAACATTTTTGAGGAATTTTATCGCTCTAAAGGTAAAGACATTGCGCGGATTCCATTCCGAGCTGGAATATATATTTCTGGAAGTGGAGAAAACCACAGTGGGCATGATTTACAAAATATAAAAAGCCGCAGAAAATGGATGAGTTCTTTTGTTAAGAGACAGCTATTAACGAAAAAAATAAGACGTGATTTTTCTTTGTTTCCACTTTCTGATTATCTAACGCTTATTCAACAAGGTAAGAACCCTCGCTCTCTACCACTTCGCCTTAAAGCATAGATTTTTATATTGCTTACTATTTTGGGTGTTGCAGAATAGAGGTATGAATCCATGAAGGTCAAGGTACAGGGACATCCCAGAACTTGAGATAGTGAATCAGCAATCGAATCGAATGCTCTAACATTTCCACAGACTTGGAATAACATAAGGTCTTTCGATGGAGTCGAGCGAGATAGTGCCGCAATCGAGTGTTCTCGCCTTCGATACGAGTCATGTAGGTCTTACTGATAATCTGGTCACCATCGGGTACAAACATGGGATAAACTTTCCAGCCATCTGTGATGTAGAAGAAGCATCTCCAGAGACGAACGATTGCCCATAGTGGCTTGAATGTCTCTGCGCTTCTGTCACCAATAGTCCAAGCAAGAATACCTGGTTGAAAGTGGTCTACGGCTGTCCAGAGCCAGACCTTGTTTTTTTCGCACCGACGAATGTTTGAAGTTCATCGAGTTCCCCGACCTGAGGCATCTCTTCCGGTTCATAAGCATCAGGCAGCAATGCACCGACTTGTTTGACCCAAGTGATGACGGTAGTGTGGTGTACTCCTTTCACCCGTTCAATGGCTCGAAAGCCGATACCGTTGACATACATTTTGAGGCATTCACGTTTGAAGGCATTTGAGTAGCCGAGCTGACTATAGTGGTCGATAAACTGACGACCGCAATCTACACAGATGTGATTCTGTTTGCCTTTTTTCTTTCCGTTCTTACGGATATGAGTAGATTGGCATTCTGGACATTCCATTGAGTCAACAACCTCCATTCATACCTCTATTCTGCAACGCCCTATTTTGTTTGTCTGTAACGTCAGTTTTGGTTAAGGAATTAGGCTGAAAACCTCATGAATTAAGAGTTTGTTTGGAGTTTCATCTATTTTCTGATTCGCAACAAGGTATTTTTATTGAACATATCTTGTGTATTGTGCTCAATCAGTGGAATATTGCATAAAATAACGTGAATTCAGGATAAGAGAAGAAAAGGAGAAAGTGCATATTGTGGAAGTTAATAAGCAATCCACCACTTTCTCCCATGATCAGCCTAGAATCTTTGTTGGTAGTCCTAAAAATGTAAGGATGAGAGAGAAAAGAGTAAGCAAAAAGTCCTCATTAAATACCCTATTATCCAAACTGTCAGTCCACTAATGTCGTTAAAAATAATCCCATTCATAATGGCAAGCAAAACGATAAGAGAGTTTCAAATGAATAATGTTATGCCAGCAGAAAAAGAAACTCTCGGATTAAAAGAATATCCCATAACTAAAGAATTGAGGTAAGCTACTGGTTTGACCAGTGAGATCAGACGAGCTTTAAGCGTTCCCGAAGGAAAGCACTCTCGCGGTGGCTTGATGGAGCACATCCGTAGGAGTACAAAAATGTATCAAAGTTTGTCCCATTCTAAGTGGAATTGTAAATATCACGTGGTATTTGTGCCCAAGTATCGACGTACAGCAACTTTTTAACCCTTTTGACCACTGCTATGGCTTTAGCTATTAGGCATTGAGTGTCTCATGATGTTTCATATCATTTATCAAGGTGCTAGAAAACTAACCAAGTTATGGTTACCAAGGGTTACCAATAAGAGCAAAACCACTCCAGAAAAAAGGATGGGATAAATCGGGATTGTTTAAGTTACTGATAGTTGCGGGTAACGGAATTTGGTTATTGGCAGTGATGAGTTGATTGTTTTCTAAACGAACTTCTCCATGTAACAAAGATAATTGAGCAGTACGCAGCGCATCGGCTTTAGTTGGTGCTGCTTGTAAATCTTCATAGAGCCGGGTCATTAAGCTCATTGTGCCAGCATCACTCACATACCAAATACTGCCAATTGCAGCTTTGGCACCTGATGCAAGGGCTAATCCAGCAAATCCTAATTCTGCTTGGCGATCGCCGATCGCTGTGCGGCAGGCTGACAATACTAACAATTCGATGGGTGGTTCATTCAGTCTGAGCTGTTCAATATCTTCAAGGGAAACCCGTTCATCCTGAAAACGCACGTAGGAATCCTCTGGATTACCGGATCGGAATTCGCCATGGGTTGCCAGATGAACAATGCCATAGGGTGTGCGATCGCGGGCAGCCAGCAGATTATCGACAGTAAATTGATTTTCAACGAAAGCATCCCCATCCCAGATTTGATCTGCAATAATCTGTACCTCTAGGGGAGCCGCAGGTAAATCGTCTTCACCACTAAATTCTGATGCACCCATCGCTAAAAGTTGATTATCACCAGGTTTGATGTAACCTGTTGTATTCGTCAGCGAGAAACTTGGCATCATGCCCATACTGTAATCTTCGATCACGAACTTCTCACCATCATGCAATGCCGCCAGGGGTAGTACCCGCAAGCCATCATCCATGATGTAGGTCAAATTATTGATTTGTTCTTTTTCAAGATCAGCCTTAAGCGGTTCAAGCAGCACACGATAAAGATTTTGTGCAGGCGGCAAATAAGTATTAGTCAATCGCGGATTTGTTACGCCTCCCACAAAATTAGCGACTTCTGCCATCACATCTTCGCGGGTCACATCAGGTAATTTCTTGCGGATAATCTCGCCACCATAAGTGATCATTACCAGTTCCAGCTCGTCTTTTCCATTCAGCACAGGGCGTGGATTTAGGAAATTTCGAGTCGCTGCATTAATAAAATCTGAAAGGCGATCGCCATTGAATTGCCATTGAATCGATTCCACCTCAACAGCTTTTTGATCTTTTAGATTCAAGTTTTTTGTGTGAGTTTTTATTTGAGCTTTTGTCTGGGTTAAATCAGCAGATTCCTCATTAAAAAAGACATAAATAAGGGCCGGTTTAACCCCTGTTTGCTCATGGATTTTTTCGAGCTTTAAGGTGATCGGCTCAATCTCTAAATTCGACTCGGTTGGTTCACCAATTGGCACACCCTCACCACTAAAACCACAATCGGGAAAGCAGTCAGGTATCACACCTTCTGGCGGTGTGTCCGGTATTTCTGGCTCTCGGTCAAAAGTATCAATGGTGATATTGCCGCGAACTTCTGTGTCAGGGAAATTTTGCACCACTAAAATTTCCGATTCTCCGGTTGTGATTGCGCCAGCCGTACCATTTACCGATGCATCCCCAACGGAAAAAGGAACTTCGCCATTACCTGCATGGAAAATATATACACCTCCATTCGTACTCTCATCAGCCGCACCACAACCTGTTACATCCAGCATCTGTGCCAGCTCAGGCTTTTGACTATGCTGGAATGACGAAGGATTAGTTATTGTTTCAGCCCCATTCAGCTCAACCGATTGTAATAATTTTTCAGGGGTCACGACGCCACCTGTCGGCCTAGTCACAGGATCTTTTGATGCGAGTAAAAGCTCAGGTTTAGAATATTCTTGGGCAATAGGTAGTCGCTCAGGTCGAGGAAGAGATGTTTCGCTAAAGGGTAAACACCCACGGGCATCAATACTCACAGACTCACCACTGGGCGTCCTAAATCCAGAGACATTGCCTGTGACTTTGACAAAACCATTGGTGGAGCGAATATCAATATCGCCACTAGAATCACTGGACCGAGTACTCACAGAAGTCAAGGTAATATCACCCGGCGCACGCACTGTAATATCCCCAACCTCTCCCAAAAATGACGTTTGGGTACTGAGGCTACCCAGATCAATTAGGCCATTTGTTGACTCGACTGTAATATCTGCGCCTCTTACACTCAGTTCACCACCGCCGGTAATGTTGCCGCCAGCGATAAATTCAAGATCTAAATTACCTGTGCCGACAAATCCTTCATGGTTAATATCATTTACAGCTTCAAAACGAACAACTTCACCTGTTGAGCCAAATGAGGTCGAGCTACCAAAAATAAAAGCACTGCTATCAATAGTGATGTCATTGTCAGCCTGGAGGGTCAGGCTATTACCTGAGGACCAAAGAAGAAAAACATCTGCTCCGATAGTAATATCTCCGAGTTCGCTGCCAGAGTCGGCGGTTGCAATGATGAGATCACTACTGCTAAGAAAACCGGCGATATCTGCATCGAATAAGACTGAACTGCTTTCGGGACTACTAATAGGATTTGGTGTCGTGGGCGAAGCACTATTGATGATGCTGATATCAGTGGGATCAAGGAGTAATTTGCCAGTTTTACCAAGAGGACTTTGGAGGTTGATACGTTTTGACCAACCTTCTGAGACATCTAATGTTTTTTGGGAGGAGATTTCAGCAAAGCCACCGTCACCCCCCTTCGCACCACCTTTAGCTAAAAGTGACCCATCAAAATCGGTACGTTCGTCTGACCAAACAATAATGTCGCCGCCATCTCCATTTTCTAAAGCACTGACATCTAGAGTAGTTTTAGAATCAACCAATGTCGTTTTAGCGCGGGGGCGATCGCCTTCTCCTTTGAAATCTCCACCAACAGTAATCTTGCCGCCGCCTTTTGTACCCGTGGCATCAAGCATTGCACTGGCAAGCTGAATATCTTTGCCAAACGTACTGATTTCACCACCCAACTTACCGGAGACATCTAGCTCACCAGAAATAAAAATATTGCCCGATTCTGGGGCGATCACCGAATTCGTTTCAGCATGGAAAGGGCGATCATCTTTGAGGGTTAAACCTGTAACCAAATCGCTGCCAGTTAGTAGTTCTGGTAGATTCGTTGCGGTGAGATTATCAATAGGTGCGTTGAGTTCAAAATTGAGCAAATGTCCCGTTTGACTGAGCCGGAGGGTTTGATTTTCGGGAACTGCAATAAGTTGAATTTCACCACTCGCCGTCGTAATCTCTCCAAGATTTACGATGTTGTTACTAAATAAATTGAGCGATCGCCCTTCATCTATCTCTAAACTCGCAGCGTTAACAATTGCACTAGTGCCATCAAAAAAGAAGTGTGTCGGATTACCAGTGAGCGACGCCACATTCTCTGTATCAAGCAACCATTCGCCATCGGCAAATCCCAAACCTGTTGAAGTGCTGGCGGTAAAATCTGCGGGTAAATTGAGCTGAGCATTTTCTCCAAATACAATGCCGTTGGGATTGAGCAGAAACAGATTAGCGTCACTCCCGACGACTTGTAACAAACCATCAATCTGGGAGATATTGCCACCGCTAATCCTCGACAAAATATTGGTGGTTAGTGCATCAGAAATGAAGGTCGCACTTTCATCCGCATCGAGATTAAAATCGCTGAAATGGTGGAAAAGATTGCCACCATCGGCAGAAGTCTTACCCCCTGTAATCTCAAAATCCTGTTCGACAGGCGTGACAACAGTGTCAGCAAAATCATCAGCTGAGGTGATTTGGGCGATCGCCACAGCCATATTTGCTAAGGCAAAATACAGCGACAACATGGGTACGAGCAAACTAAAACGCCACACAATTCCAACCTCTGAGAATCCTACTCTTGATGAGAATCATCTGATTCTTTTTCTCGCAAGACTTTTGTTCAAAACCCCAGCCCATCTTGTCTGGACGCCATAATCGTTCATTAGACGAGTCACCAAAACAATCGCGAGACTATCTGATACCTATATCCATATAATAGCTAGGCACTCCGTAGAATTACGGATAACGCCACGAAAAACTTTACAAGTGCACCAACAAAAAACGCGACTAAATCAAGGATGCAATTACCAAGGATTGCCCACTAGGGTGAATCCACTCCAGTAGTAGGGATGGGACAAATTTGCATTTTTAATCTCACGCATTTCATCGGGGAGCGAAATTGTTCTGTCATCAAGGCGGAGCTGAAATTCTTCAATCCTGACTTGATTATCGAGAAGCGCTAACTGTGCTTGTTGTAAAGCATTTGCTTTAATCGGCGATCGCTGAAGTTTGTCATAAAATTCCGCCATTAACCCCATTGTTCCCACATCACTCACAGACCAGAGACTCCCCACCACCGATTTTGCACCAGAATTTAGCGCCAACCCAGCAAAGCCTAACTCAGCCTGGCGATCGCCAAAAGCAGTGCGACAAGCAGAGAGCACTAAGAGTTCAAGGGGAGGCTCACCTAACCGTAATTTATCCACCTCATCAAAAATGATTTTTTGGTTTTGAAACTGAATATAGGAACGCTGGGGTGCATCACGAATAAATTCAGCATGGGTTGCCAAGTGCAAAATGCCATAGCGTTCATTTCTCCTTGCATTCAGCAAATTATCCAGCGTAAACTGCTGATCTAGAAATGCACGGGTGTGACGCCTCCAAATGTCTTGCGTAATAATTTCCACTTCTAAGGGAGCGGCTCGCAACTCTGGCTGATCATCAAATTCTGCTGCACCTAAAGCCAATAATTGATTTTCTTTTGGATGAATATAACCAGATGTATTCGTAAGGGAAAAACTGGGCATTAAGCCCAAACTATATTTTTCAACCAGAAACTGTTCACCGTCATATAGAGCGGCAACAGGCAAAGAACGTAAACCATCATCAAGAATAAAACTGAGATTATCAATCCCTTCTGCAATCAAGGTCTCTTCGATCGGATCAATGATGGCGTTATGAAGTGCTTGGGACGGTGGGAGGTAGGATGCACTAGATTGGAGTGTTCTAAGTGCGCGCATAAAAATTCGTGCCTGATGCACCAGTTCACGACGAGTCATATTTTCGATTGTTCGATGCACCACTTTGTCGTTTGGGGTGACCAGAATCAGGTTTAAAACCGCATCATCATCGAGGGTGGCGCGAGGATTGAGAAAATTCACCGTAGCACTGTTGAGATACTGCGTCAGGCGATCGCCATTAAACTGCCATTCTGCTGAATCTACGCCAGATTTAGATGCTGTTTTCTCTTTAGAAGTAGAGCCTTTTAGATAAACCCTTTCTGGAACTGCATCACTAGACTTCTGATCGAAAAAGACATATACAATCGCTGGATTGACACCCGTTTGCTCCTGGATCTTTTTGAGCTTATTGGCAATGGTTAAAATGTCGTCCTGATTGCCAGCCGCAACCAAATTATTTGGCTGTTGATTTGAATTCGGCTCATCCTTTCCGCAACTCAGATCACCAAAACATTTCTCCAATTCTGTTCGAATACCTTGAAGATCAGGTTCTTGAGGCGGCACTATATTAGTCAAAGTCGCTGCAACAGGATTACTGACTGAAAATCTAGGTACACCCACCTGAAGATTAAATGAACCAACCAAATTATTAGCGCTAGGCACCACATTCACCAGCCCAGCAGCATCGGTAATGCCAGACAAACTTTTCTGACTCAGACTAGCGCCACTATTGGGTGCATCAAAATTGATTATCAAATTTGCGAGGGGATTACCAAACTTTTCTTCTGTCGCTAAAACGGTCACAGGTGCAAAATCAGTATTAATCACCGCACTTTGGGCATTGCCGCCAGTAATACTTAAATTCACGCCTTGAAATTCCACCGCCCCAAGATCAATGGCATTACCAACAAGACGGTTTCCTCCCCTTTGAGCAGTGAAACTACTAACAGCACTATTCTCACCAGCGTCAATCACTGGGCTATCAAGTAAGAAAAAATTTGTGAGTAGAGGATTTGTACCTGTATTCGGATCTCCAATTTCTGGCCCACCATAATCCCCTAAAGGCGTCAAAGCAGGATCAAGATTTAGGATATTCGTCCCAGTTAGACTGCCATCTTCGACGAGATTAACGCCATTGCTGATGACGACAGCACCAACCGAATCCCCAGCCTCAATATCATTTCCATTAACGCTATTTGCAACAATACTGTTCGTTAAGGTCACTGTATTGTCATTCAAAACGCCGCCACCATAACCACCAGCAGTATTACCAGAAATCGTACTGTTGCGAATATCCAGAGAGCCAGTATTGAAAATGCCGCCACCATAACCCAAGGTCGTATTCATGGAGATGGTGCTATCTTGGAGGCTGACATTACTGTTCTCACCGTTGTAGAGACCACCCCCTGCCCCCCTGGCATTATTGTTTGCAACAGTTGTTCGAGTCAGACTGGTCTCGCCAAAGTTTGAAATCCCACCGCCGATACTATCCACACCATTAAGCTGATTTCCAGTGATCAAGCTGTCTACAATGATGGCTGTGTCTTGATCTCCGATGTGTAGTCCACCACCAAAACCATTATCAGAGCGCACAATATTGTCTGCGACAATGCTGTTTGTCAAAGTTGTGACTGTAGCTTGGCTAGCCAGAGAATAGTTATAGATACCTCCACCAGCTGTAGTTGCAGTATTGCCGGAGATGGTGCTGTTCTGAACGTTGAGGAGAGTATTGCCATAATTAACAATGCCACCACCAACATTAATGGCAGTATTACCGGTAATTGTGCTGCGCTGAATGGTGAGATTACTGTTGCCAAAGTTGGCGATCGCCCCACCACCATCAGGACTGTCATCATTCCCAGCATCAATGGCAATATTGCCCGCAAAGAAACTGTCAGCAATTGTGACATCGCCATTATCGTTATAGAGACCGCCACCAGAATCTGCTGTGTTATTCGCAATAGTGACGTTGTTCAGATTTAGTGTCCCGCCAATATTACGAATGCCTCCACCATATATGGCATTACCATTTTGAATGGTGAGATTTTGCAGTGAGACAGCCCCAACAGCATCGATCACACGACTTGCACCACCACCATCGAGAATTGTTAAGCCTTGGCCTGCACCGTTAATAGTCACTTCTTCAGATAAGGAGATTTCAGATCCTCTGGCAAAGGTGCCAGCACCAAGGTTAATTGTGCGAAGACCTGCTACTGTACCAATGGCATCATGGGCAGCTTGGAGTGAATTCCCCAGTTCTGTCCCTGTTGCAGTACTCGGATTCACGCTATTGAGATTAAAGGTCAGTCCACCAGAACTTGTCAGATTAATCTCAGAAGTAGCAACACGAGTAAAGTTACGGCCAGTCAGGGTCAGTGAGGCTGTACCAGCACCTGTTTGAAAAATTGAATCCGAAAGAGTGATATCGCCATTGCCGCCAGTGCCATCACTTGTCGTAACGGTGACATCGGTGCCACTATCCAATGCATTAACGATAGTGATAGGACTAATGTTGGAAGATGTCGGAGGGTTAAATAAGCCATCAGGTAATGTGCCGATACCACCAGTAAACGAAATATTGATATCAGAGGGGTCTAGGAGCCATTCGCCGGCTTGTCCATTAATGGTGCTAGTATCAATCTCTGCGCCAAAGACATCGAGATAGTTTTTGCCAGAGGTTTCGATTAGCCCGCCATCACCGCCTTGCAAACCACCTGTGGCGATCGCCTGTCCATAAAAGCCTGTGGCATTATCGGCCCAGACAATAATATCGCCAGCATTTCCTTGGGCGATCGCACTGGCATCGAGGATAGACTCAGCATCAACCAAAGTATTCGCAGCACGGGGTAAATCGCCAGATCCTTGGAATGCGCCACCAACTAAAATTTCACCGCCACCATTTGTACCTGACGCATCAAGGGTTGCAGATTCGAGGGCGATCGCCTGACCAAAAATATTGATATTACCGCCTGACTCTCCAGCACTACTAAGGAGATTGGAGACAAAAGTATTGCCAGAGTTTTGAGAGATGGGGGTTTGGGTTGAGGCAAGTTTGATCGCGTTATTTTCAACGACTAAACCAGTCTCAAGATTGCTGCCTGTGAGCAATTTCGCTAAATCGACAATATTTAAACTGTCGGAAGGCATCGGCAACTCTAAACCCAGAATTTGGCCGCTTTGGTTTAACCGCAAGCTATTTGTATTAGGGACTGCGAGGAGTTGAATATTTCCCTGTTCTGCGGTGAGGGTTCCGGTATTAACGACGTTAGAGGCAAAAAGATTCAGCGATCGCCCTGTATTCACCTGCAAGTCTGCGGCATTAATAATGGCACCGGTTCCATCGAAATCAAAAACCTTTGGAGCACCAACAAGCATCGAATAATTATTACCGTCTAACCATTCACCGTTTTCAAAACCAATCCCTAATGCGGTTGTCGCAGTGAAATTCCCTGTCAGATTGAGTTGAGCATTTTCCCCAAAAACAATACCTGCACTGTTGAGTAAAAATAAATTCGCATCATTACCACTAACTCGCAGCAACCCATCAAGATAGGAAGGATTACCACCACTCACCTTCGACAAAATATTCTGTAGGGTTGCGTCACCTAGAAAAGTCGCGGTTTGGGTTGCACTGAGATTAAAGTCACTGAAGTTGTGGAAAAGATTGGTGCCATCACCCGACAAACTACCACCAAGAATCGTAAAATTATCACTTTGCTGATTAACAATAGTGCCCGTACCATCATTGCTCGCAGAAATTTGGGCGATCGCCACTACCGCGTTCGCAAGAACACAAGATGTCGACAAAATTGGGACGAGCAAGCTAAAACGTAACACCATTCACAGACCTGAAAACCCTATGATTATTACTATTCTAGCGATCCTAGTAGGCTTTCTCTAGTCCAGACGGCACACGAAGTTATTTACCAAGGATTACCAACAAGGGTAAATCCACTCCAATAATAAGGATGGGACAAATCGGCATTTGCTAGTGCAGGGATTTCATCCGGGAGGGGTATAGAACGATCATCAATCAGCAGTTGCGAATCTCGGATACTCACTTGATTATTGAGTAACGCCAATTGCGCTTGCTGTAAGGCACTCGCCTTCGTGGGGGCATCTTGAAGTTCGTCATAAAGTTTGGCCATTAGCCCCATCGTCCCCACATCGCTGACATACCAAAGGCTACCAATCGCCGCTTTTGCACCGGAGTTTAAAGCTAGTCCTGCAAAGCCTAATTCTGACTGGCGATCGCCCAGAGCAGTACGACAAGCAGAGAGCACCAGCAACTCAATTGGCGGATCTCCTAAACCTAATGAACTCACTTCATCGAGGGTCAGCTTTTGATCTTGAAATTGAATATAGGATTCTTGTGCACCGCTACTCGAAAACTCTGCATGGGTCGCTAAATGAACGATGCCATAAGGATTCCGTTCCCGCGCTAACAAGAGATTTTCAATGGTAAACTGCTGATCCAGAAAAATATTTGTTTTCTCTTGCCAAATCTCTTGGGTGATAATTTCCACTTCGAGGAGCGCCGCAGGTAAATCCTGTTGTTCATCAAATTCTGAGGCTCCTAATGCCAAAAGCTGATTCTCTTTTGGTGGCAAATAGCCAGATGTATTTGTCAGCGAAAAACTAGGCATTAAACCGAGACTATATTTTTCGATCAAGAATTGCTCACCATCATGGAGCGCTGCAATGGGTAATGTGCGCAGACCATCATCCAAAATAAAGCTGAGATTATTAATATTTTTCTCGCCGAGCAATTCTTCAATTGGCTCGATTAAGGCATCATACAAATATTGAGCGGGCTTAAGATATGCCGTGCTCGCTAAAGGATTACTCACTCCCCGCGTAAAAGCCCGCGCTTGATTCATCAGATCACGGCGCGTAATCCCATTGATACGGCGGCGCAAGGTTTGGCCATCGGGAGTGATTAAGACGATATGTAGAATAGCTTCCTGGTCGAGGGTTGCCCTAGGATTCAAGAAATTATTAGTGGCATTGTTGAGATAATCCGTCAGGCGATCGCCACTAAATTCCCATTCCGTTTCCCCAGCGGCAGTCTTTCGAGCAACTTTATTACCCAGCGCCTTTTGACCAGAAGTCGAGGGTACTGTCTCGGTATAAACATAAACAATTGCAGGCTCTTGACCTGTCTCTTCGCTAATATGCTTCAGCGTTGCGCGTGGATCTTCCCCTTCAATTTCTTCCTCCTCGGTTCCAGTAGGAATTGCTCTTGATTGTCTTTCTTTCGCACAATCAGGAAAACAGTCTGGCGGATCAGGAATCGGTTCTGGTTCTACAGGAGGCTCGATAGGTGTCACAGGCACTTCTGGCATTCCCGTAATAATCGCGATATCGCCTTGAATATAGGTTTCTAGATAAGACTCTGTCGGCACGATCTCATTGGTCAGTGTTGTTTCTGTGGCCAAATCACTAATGATTCGACCTTGAGTGCCATTGGTCGTTGCGTCTCCAACAATAAAAGGCGTTGCACCATTACCACCATGCTCAATGCGAATACTGCCACCCACTCCAGCAGTCCCCATAGGAGTCTCTTCACCGCCTTCGCCACTTGGTGGTGGAAACGGTCCTCCCTGACCACCATCTCCGCCATCGATAATCACAATATTTTCACTGGAGGTATTGAGACTGGATTCGAGCATGGTAAATGAACTAAGACCAGTTCCTGTGGCTCTGAAAAAACCTTCTGTCTTGACATCAATATCACCGCCATTACCACCTAAACTAGTCGCATCAATATACTCAACTTGAATATCACCCTTAGCTTGCAAATTAACGCTGCCAGCATTCCCCATAAAAGATAATGTGTTAATTTGCTGAGTCACAATACTGCCATTTGTCGATGTCACAATGATGTCACCAGCTGATGGAGCACCAAAATTTGAGACGAGGTTTGCCACATTGATATTGCCATCCGCCGATAGCATCAAAGTACCGCCTGTTACACCGATATCAATACCACTACTAATTTCTCCGCCAGCTTGTAGTGTCAGATTGCCCGGACCAAAAGTTTCTAAGCGATTTTGAGAGCCAATAACAATATTGTTATCTGCCTGAAATGTCAGACTACTGGAAGAAGCTCCCCATTGAATTTCTGCCAATGGATCAAATGTAATGTTGCCTTGATCACCACCACTACCAGCTGTGCTGATCACTAAATCTGCTCCTCCAACACCTTCGATGCCATCGAGAAAACGCACAATATCGGTATCGAGAATAATAGAAGCCGTATCTGGTTCAAATGGGCTACTGGGGATAGAAACAGCACCTGAAGTTCCTTCTGCACCAATGCGAATATCAGTGGGATCTAACAGAAGTGTTCCAGAGTTACCATTTGAAGCACCTAGGTTAATGCGCTGAGACCAGCCAGATGCTAAATCAAGAAATCCTTTTGAAGAAACTTCTGCTAATCCTGCATCACCACCATTAAGTCCACCTTGGGCAGAGAGAAAACCGTCAAAATCAGTTCTGCCATCTGACCAAATAATTATTTCACCACCATTACCAACATCCATTGCGTCGGCCTTGAGGAATGATGTTGCATCAATAGAGGTTGTCAGAGCACGGGGTAAATCGCCACTCCCTTGAAAAGCTCCACCAACTAGGATGTTGCCGCCACTATAATTCCCAGAGATATCGAGGGTTGCATCATTGAGGGCGATCGCCTGGCCAAAGATATTGACATTGCCACCAAGATCACCGGAAGCATCAATCAGATTACGGATAAAGGTGCTGCCAGATATTTGGGGAATTACGGTTTGGGTGGAAGCAAGTTTAACGGTGTTATTTTCAACAGTTAAGCCAGTCCCAAGATTTCCGCCAGTGAGTAATTGCGGCAGATCAACAAGACTCAGATTTTCCGAGGGCATCGGCAATTCGAGGCCAAGTATCTGACCGTTTTGATTGAGGCGTAGGTTATTCGTTTCGGGGACAGCAATGAGTTGAATATTGCCCTGTTCTGCGGTGAGGGTTCCAGTATTAACGACATTAGAGGCAAAGAGATTCAGCGATCGCCCTGTATTTACCTGTAAATCTGCAGCATTGATAATTGCACCTGTGCCATCGAAACTGAATACTGTTGGCGCACCAATAAGCGTCGAATAATTATTACTGCCTAGCCATTCCTCTTCGCCAAAACCAATACCTGATGCTGTTGTTGCAGTGAAATTCCCTGTTAGATCGAGTTGGGCGTTTTCCCCAAAAACCAGACCTGCACTATTCAATAAAAATAAATTCGCATTGCTACCACTAACCTGTAATAAACCATCGATATAAGAGGGGTTCCCGCCACTCACTTTCGAGAGAATATTTTGTAAAGTCGGGTTCCCGAGAAACGTCGCAGTTTGGGCTGTGCTGAGGTTGAAATCCGTAAAATTATGGAAGAGATTCGTGCCATCTCCAGACAGACTCCCCCCTTGAATAGCAAAGGTATTGCCCTGTTGATCCACAATCGTACCAGTGCCGTCATTGGCCGCTGAAATCTGGGCGATCACCTGTCCAGACAATGCCAGAGAAATAGGTAAAGGGAGAAGAGAAAGAATTAAGAAATTGTTCAAACGAGACACGTAATCACCTCAAAAAATCGCGCGCAGTGACACAGAAGTTCATCGTGATTTCCCCTGATGATTCGCACTGCATTACTATTTTGAGTCTTTTGTTAGGCGATCGACAATAGAGAAATTTAAAGATTACAGATAGATCCAGTCGTTTTTTTATCCATAAATTTACGCATATTACGATACAGATTCTCGCTCTAATACCATCGTGACTGGGCCATCATTCAGAATATCCACTTGCATCATTGCCCCAAATTCTCCCGTTTGAATCGGCACAGTACTGTTCTGGAGAAGCGCGACAAATTGGTCATACAGTTGCTGGGCATCAGCGGGTTTAGCCGAAGCACTAAAGGAAGGTCGCCGACCCTTTCGACAATCACCATAGAGTGTAAACTGGCTCACCACTAGGATTTCACCGGCAATATCCTGCACTGTCTGTGCCCAAGGTTTGCCGTCCGTAGCGGGAAAAAGCTTCAGATTCAGACATTTGTTGGCCATCCATTCAAGTTCTGAAGGAGTATCTGTCGCGGCGATCCCAACCAATAAATTTAAGCCCCGCCCAATTTTGCCAATAATCCGACCATCGACAGACACTTGGGAGCTTGTCACCCGCTGAATAATGATTTTCATGGTTTAGTTTGCAACAACGTAAGGGATTGACCAGTCCTCTTTTACAATAAAAACGTTGCAGTGATGGGAATTTGTATCGAAATGTCTGATCAGAATGATGGCGCTTTTCTTGGTGGTTTACTCATTGGTGGTGCAATTGGGGCGATCGCTGCGCTGTTGTATGCGCCTCGTTCTGGCAAAGACACTCGCAAAGTTTTAAAGAAATCCCTCGATACACTCCCAGACCTCGCAGAAGAACTCACCGAAACATTTCAATCCCAAGCGGATCAACTTTCTGACACAGCCCGCCGCAATTGGGAAGGTACACTCCAGAGACTACAGGAGGCGATCGCCGCAGGAGTAGAAGCTAGCCAAGCCGAATCCGACCGCTTAGAGAAAGCAACAGACGAAGATATTTATGCAGCCCAAGACATTGACCCATCGCAAAACTAATTCAATCCTCATTCCCTGACCAAATCCTCTTAACCTCTTCGCCAACGCGCTCCCCTAAGCCCACCATCCATCAGTGCAAAACCCTTTTTTCTGGCTACTTCTATCCTTTCTCCTCGTCGCAATCAGTCTCACTGCTGTTCTTGCGGCGGCTTTTCCGACCTTCCTTGAGCTAGGTCGAATGGCTCGCAGTGCGGACAAACTACTCGATACCCTAAACCGCGAACTGCCTCGTACTTTAGAGTCGCTCCGCAAAACGGGTGGGGAATTAACTGGATTAACCGATGAGCTAGAAGACAGTATCAAAGGCGCGAAAAATATTATCAAACACACTGAAACAAGTATTCAGGAAACACAAAAACAAATTAAACAAGTCCATCACAATAGCCGTAGTACATGGGCTGGGCTAAAAACAGCATGGAAAGTCCTGCGCCATCCTCGCCGCAAATCCAAGAGGAACAAACGACGCCGCTAACCTGCAACCATTCATCATTTCAGTCTGCTCGACTTGGAAAATAGCGAACCTATTCTCTAGCCACTGCTTTCACTAAATTGTGCAAATAATTCTGCACCAGTCATATTTTTTGTGTCATTGGCAAAGTTATAGAAATCAGGTTTTTCGTCAATAAAAACTTGATGGTCAAATAATAATTCTTGATCTAGATCAAATAATCCTGCGGCCATAAAATGTTGGCCTGTTGCCTTAACTCGATAAAAAAGATTACTGCCACATTTATTGCAAAAAGAACGTTCTGCCCATTCCGAGGACTCAAAGACGGTCACATTTTCTTCGCCAGTGATTTTCACGTTGGTGCCACAGTCCAACGCAAAGAAAGGGCCACTTGCCCATTGTCTGCACATATTGCAGTGACAAGTCCCCACGCTGGAATTTTCGAGCGTGACTTCTAAGGTGATGGATTTACAGAGGCAGTTGCCTTTTGCTTGGAGTGTCATAGCGAGTTTGGAGTATGCAATGTATCCGGAATGCTAACTTAGCTAACGTTTAGGTCATACAGTCGATGAGATGAATATTTACTTAATTGATATCTGAGGGGGCGATCGCCACTACAAAAAACTGTTGATAAACTAAAGTGAGCTCAAAATTATTTGGGATTTAAACTTATGACGACTCTACAGATTCCAACGACATCCCAGCTCTTCAATGTGGATCTGTCAATGTTTGTCCCCAAAACCAAGATGAGCACAGAGGAATTTTACGAATTTTGCCGACTTAATCGGGATCTACGCATCGAGCGCCTTGCAACAGGTGAAGTAATTGTTATGCCACCAGCTTTTTCCGATATCGGAAATCGTAATTTGAAAATCGCTCAACAAGTCGGTAACTGGGCAGATAAAGATGGAACTGGTGAAACGTTTGATTCTAGTGCTGGCTTCACATTGCCGAATGGATCAACGAAATCGTCGGATGTTGCATGGGTTCGATTAGAGCGTTGGAATCAATTATCTGATGAGCAAAAGGCCTCGTTTGCACCGATTTGTCCTGACTTTGTTGTGGAATTGCGGTCTTCTAGCGACTCCCTAAAACGCTTACAAGACAAGATGGATGAATATATTAAAAATGGCATTCAGTTAGGACTTTTAGTAGATCGTAAAAATAAAACAGTTCATGTTTATCGTTCGGGGCAAGATCCACTAATCCTAGAAAATCCAGAAACAGTTGATTGTTCTCCTGAGCTTCCTAGTTTTTCTCTCAAGATGAAGCGTATTTGGTAGGTCTCTATTTTTTGCGTAGATAACCTGGCTTGATTCGAGAATGTTTTGTCGGCGTAACCAATTATCACTACGGGCGATCGCCGCTTTCACTAAAAAATCTACTTTGCGTCCAAATAAAATCTCTAATTCTTCTCGCATCTGGATAGTATCTGTAAAACTGCGCTGAAAATCTGGCTCGAAAGTCACCAACACATCGATATCACTATCTGATCGAAAATCATCCCTTAAAACCGACCCAAACAATGCAAATTCTGTAATCTACCATCGTTGACAAAAACACTCTATCTCTTCTGCTGGCTGTGACAAGCGTTCGATTAGAGTGGTCATCCTTGACTACTGCGATTAAGTGCATTAAGTCTATCGTCTCAACAGAAAAATCTGGAGACGATCACCACAAATCATAGAAAATCCTGAAACCGTTGATTATTCTCCTGAGCTTTCCGGTTTTTCCGTAAAAATGAAACGCATTTGGTAGAGACAAGAGATAAGGAAAGGGCGATCATTTCCCACATCGATATAAAGGCTTACCATTCATTTGGATTACTCATATCATTTATATACCCTTGGTCTTAGAGGATGTCTGAAAAGGGTGGCGCAGAAGAAAAGTCAGAGATTTAGTCTGTAAAAGTACTGAATCTCTAACCTCAAAAAGATGTGTCTATCCTATCTAACAGACCTGAGTGACGACCAATGGTATCTGATTGAACCTCTATTGCCTGAGGCGAAGTCTGGAGGAAGACCTCGCTCTACAAATCTACGAGATGTTCTCAATGCCATACTTTACGTGCTTATGGGTGGCATTGCTTGGAGACTATTGCCCCATGACTTTCCCAAATGGCAAACGGTCTACCACTACTTTCGACAATGGCGTGATGATGGCACATGGCAGCAGATTAATCACAAATTACATCAGTGGGAGAGAACTACTGGTCATGACCGCCCTCATCCCCAAGCTATGGAGTGGTGGATTCTCAGTCGGTGGATACCGCCACAATGATGCATCAGGATGTCGGTATTGATGGCAACAAAGGAGTCAAAGGTCGTAAACGTCATGTCATGGTTGATAGTCTAGGTATTACGATAGCTGCGGTGGTGACAGCGGCCAATGTTTCCGATAACCAAGGATTACGTTTGCTATTGGAGCGAGTGCAGTACTTGGACTTAAATCTAGAGCGTCTCTATCTGCTTTATGCTGACGGCGGCTATCGTGATTCTATAGCAGGCAAGGAGTAGGTTAAGACAGAATAGGATAGAAGCAATAAATATAGATGCCATGCCTGCTCCCCATAGTCTTGATTTACGCCTAAAAGCTGTTGCCGCCTTCGATAAAGGTGAACGAAAAAGTGATATCTGTCGCTTCTTTGGTATTAGCCGAAATACGCTAGACCTGTGGCTGAAACGACGAGAGAAAATCGGTTCAGTCGCTCCGAAGACAGATTACCGTCGAGGCCCTCAACCGAAGATTAATGATCTAGATGCTTTTCGTGCTTTTGCAGAGGAATATGGGCATCTAACCCAGAAGGAAATGGCGGAGAAATGGCCAGAGTCTATTAGTGATGCATCCAGACGTGAAGCTCTACGGAAAATTGAATTTACTCGAAAAAAAAGACCTATCGATATCAAGAGAGAGATAAAGAATTAGAAAAAGCATTTGTGGCACAACTGAAGCAGTATGTCCAAGAACGACTCGTATATATCGATGAAAGTGGATTTGATAATACCTTAGATTATGGGTATGGCTACTGCCATAAGTCAGAGAGGTTTATCGCAGAGAAGTTAGGTCATCGTACAGAACGAGTTAGCGTGATTGGAGGATGGCGAGAGGGAGAGCAGATAGCACCGATGGTATTTGAGGGCTATGCCAACAGCGCCTTAGTTTGCCAATGGGTAGAGGATTGCTTAGTGCCAGAGTTGATTCCGGGTCAAATTATTATTCTGGATAATGCCAGTGTTCATCCAAAGGAAAGAATACAAACATTGGTGGCGAAGGCAGGATGTGAAGTGATATTTTTGCCACCCTACTCACCACACCTGAACAAGATAGAGAAGTTTTGGGGGAGGTTAAAGAAGGAGGTAAGTAAGCTCATCAAGAAGACTGAGGATTTGTTCGATGCCATCAGAATAGCCTTCTGTTCTATGTCCTAACCTTCTCCTTCGCTGCTATAATTTAGTGCGATGGGTCATGGATAGCTTTGGTTGGATATTGGAGATAGTCCTACGTTCTAAAGAACAAAAAGGGTTTACTCCTTTACCAAGACGATGGGTGGTAGAGAGAACCTTTAGCTGGTTTTATTGGTGTCGTCGTTTGAGTCGAGATTATGAATGTTCCACTGAGAGTGCAGAGGCATGGATTTATATAGCTTCTATCCGCTTACTTCTCCGACGTTTAGCCTAGACTTCTACTTTTCAAACATCCTCTAAATAGTAGTGATCAGAAATGTTTTGTTGAGCCTCTAATTCTTCAGAAGATAGTTTTTCATCTTCATATGATGACCAAATATACTCTTCTCGGGAGTCCATAATAATGTCTTCACTGTCTGGCAACTCATCAATAATTTCATCTAGTAAACTCTCTTGATTTTCAGTTCTCACATCTCCCAAATAAGTGTTAGTTCTTTCTACATATGATGAGGAATCAACTTCTAGTTTTTTTTAGACTGTCAAGAAAGTCTCCAATGATTTCATCTGTTTGACTTTTACGATTATCAAAATAGGATAAGAAAGATCCAAAACTAACGCAGTCATATTTTTGGCAAAAGTTACTCAAGAACAAGATATCCATCTGGCTATCAGACTCTACAATTGTAACTTTTTCAAAATCGTTTAGCAATTTGTTTAATTCAATAATATGAGTAAGAAAAGCTTCTTTATTCTGATGTATTAAGTCCAGAATATCTTGTCGAATAAATGAATAGGAGTGAACTGTCACAAATCCTGAGTTTTGAATCGGTATGCTCAGCGCCTTAACACCATGATGTGGATTTCTCATTATGAGAATTCGACTTTCTCCTTTCTTGATCTCGTCAATAAGAAATAGGTTGGATCTCTTTTTCTGGAACGATTGTTCTAGAAAAAGAGTAAAAAAATTAGTTCAGCACTGACAGCGTGACTTTGACGATGTTTTTGAGGAAATCTGGTTCTTGGTTGACTTTGGCCATAACCCTTATGCCTTGAAAGCTAGAGGTGAGGTATTGGGCGATTTCACTTAAGTCTTTTGTGGGTGCAATCTCCCCTTGTTTTTGGGCATTGACCAAAACCTTGTAAAAAGCGCGTTCAACGATCTTCATGTCCACAGCAATTTTCTCGGCGATTTGAGGGTCATGAGGGCATAGCTCGATTGCCGTATTGGTTAGAAAGCAGCCGCGCCGATCTTTATCACCAACACTTTGTTCAATTAAGTCATTGAACACTTTGGCGATCGCCGGTTTAGATGCTCCTATCTCCTGTAGGCAAGTCACCATCCCTTTGACTCTGGTTTGTTCATAATGAGTAATTGCCGCTTCAAATAATGAGTGTTTATCGCCAAAAGTCTCATAAAGACTACTGCGATTAATCCCCATATTTTTAACCAAGCTTTGCATGGAGGTTCCTTCATAGCCAAAACGCCAGAAGGTGTCCATTGCCTTTTCTAAAACTTCCTCCTTGTCAAACTCTTTTCGTCTAGCCATAGCGATTAATGTGCTGCTTTGAAATGACTATAACACATTCTGAAACGATCGTTCCAAAAAAAGTGCGAAAAAGTTTTTTTGATAGTTTGATTGCGGTCAAAAAAAGCTTGATGTTAGGTGGTGCTCATGCTTCGTTTGCGTGCTTTAAGTGGAGCTTACGTTTGCTTGTTGGTTTTCAGCAAAGCACTTGCTCCTAACACCAATGATGCACCGAGAATTGTATTCGGAGAAAGTTGCTCTTTGAAAAAGATGACACCAAAAATGATCGTACTCAAAACCTCGAGGTAGCAAAGGATCGAGGTTGTTGAGGCTGGCAGTTTGTTAAGTGCAGAAAAAAATAGAATAAATCCGACAAATCCGACGAGAAAACCATAGCTGCTGCCTAAGCCTGTTTCAAAGAGATTTGGATAGGGGCGAGTGAAAAATAGAAAAGGAAGAGTAAGTAGTCCTGCAAAAAGATTTTGGTAGAAAATGAGACGGTAAACAGAGAGTTCTTTTGATTTGTTTTTGTAGACGACGACTGTGCAGGCAACTAGAATTGCCGAGACTAGGATGCTGGTTAGGCCAATAAAATTTTTGCTGGAGAAGCTGAATTCGCCGTCGGCATAGATCACGATAATTCCGAGGAGAAAGCAGGGTAAGAGTAATAGATTGCGTTTAGGGATGGCTTCTTTTAGAAAAATCCAGCTGAATAATGTCGTAAATAATGGCCATGTGTAGAGGATGATCACGGCGGTGCTCAGGTCGGCATAGCTAAAGCCGATGACATAGCATAGGCTACGAATTGCATCGAGGAATGAGATGAAAAGGAGAAATGGTGTGACTCCTTTGAATATTGCTTCTCGGCGGTAGAGAAAGATGCCCGACACGATCGCCAATGGAATTCCCGCCCGGAAAAAGGTCATCACCAATGGTGATAAGTCCGCAAACTTGATGAAGACACCTGATGAACCCAGCAATATTGTGGCGATCGCAATTTGAAGAACGGGATTCATGAGTGGTTCGGTATTCCCCTAGTAATGATGTAGAGCAGATCGTTATCCTAGAAAGGATGCAAATTTCGTGAACACTGCTGGAGTATAAAACAATGACGCAAACATTGACGGCACAAGATGCATTTCGTGCGGCCTACGAAAACCGCTACACCTGGGACAGCAATTTCCCTGGCTTTACGGCTGACGTCAGTTTCACTAACGGTGATGCGAGCCATTCTGGTCAGGTCGCGATTAAGCCTGATATGTCTTTTGAAGTGACTGGCATTGAAGACGAAGCTGCGAAAAAAGAAATCGAAGGCCAGCTCTGGGAGATTACTGTTCACCGTGTGCGTCGTACTTTCGAGGAGAGCCACGGCAAAAACTCCTTTGAGTTTGGTGAAAAGTACGAGGATGGTGCTCAGGAAATTAAAGTAACTGGCGCTTCCATGGGCAACAGCTACAACATTAAAAATGACACTGTGACTTTCGTGAATCGTAAGATCCGCAGCGTCATCGTTAATATCAATACCTTCGAAACTCTCGATACTCCTGAAGGTTATCTCTCCCTCGGCTATGACTCTGTTTACTTCGATGCAGAGACAAAAGAACCAAAAGGTGGCTCTTCATTCTTCCGCGATAGCTTCGACAAGATTGATGGCTATTACGTTCTGACTAAGCGCGAAATTACAGCAAAAGAAAATGATGAAGTTGTGGGCGAGAAAGTTTTTGCTTTCACAAACATCAAATTCTAAAACGATTAAATAATCGATACGGCTAATTAGGATAGGAATTTCATGGTGAAGTTCCTATCTTTTTTTGCGAGCCTTAATGGCTAACCGCTCATACTCGGCCATGCTGTGATCACCAATACCATCGGTATCAAGGTCAAAAATATCGTCGTAACGGCCTTCGACGCGATCCCAAAATCTTGACCACCAAGAGAGGTTGCGATCATTGCGGAGCTTGCCTTTTGCATCAAAATACATCAGTTTTCCGATGTGACTGTAGTTGAAGATTTGCGGAGGAACTCTCGTCACAACGTCGTTATTATTTACGCAGCGGAAGCTAATATTTTTCAGTTTGGAATTAAAGACTTTAGCGAAGCGATTGTTGCCAATACGTGGCTGCCCAAAGGTATAAAGTCCATTCACTGCAATTTTGGGACTATCAATATGTAGTCTGGCAGCGGCGAGTGTTGCTAATGCTCCACCGAGGCTATGTCCAGTGATCCAGAGGGTTTGGCTGTCTGTTCTGAGGTTGCGAATTTCTTTTTCTAATTCATCCCACAGACTATCGAGTGCTCGATAAAATCCTCGATGTACTTTGCCGTCATCTTGATCGTCTGTCCAATGTCTTTGGATTGCTTTAGCATTGGTTGCCCAATCGGCAATTTTTCGCTCTGAGCCACGGAATGCCACGATGATTTTTCGGCGATCGCCTGCCACGAAACATTGGGTGTCGGTCTCAGTACTAGAGAGAAAAAAGTTTTTGTCCGTAAGATCAAAACCTAATTTGGTCAGCTCTGACTCAATTTTTGCTTTGGACTGGTAAACAAGTTTGGCACAGTTCGCAAGATAAAGCATGTTCATTTTGCTTAGGGACTTGGCTCGATAATTAAAACTGAGTGCCATCTTACGACTCCAATTTTCTCTTCTAATTTAATGATCCCATGGCTAAAAATAAACGGTTTTAGACTGTGATATAAATCCATAAGACTTTAAAGTTTTTATTCTCATGAGCACCCATTTTTTGTGCTTTTGAGTTATGAAATTTCAGGCTAAAGTTTTGACCATTATGATGGAAGTACCACCGACTCTATTCGGTTTGCCACTATTTTTCAGGGCTACAAATCCTAGAGATTTATAGAGTTTTAATCCAGGATTATCGAGGCGAACACTCAAGCAAAGAGATTGATAATTTGGACTTAGCTTTTCGCAAAGTTTGGTGATGAGTGTTCTGCCAATACCTTGGTTGCGATACTCAGGTAAGACGGCGATCGCCAACTCCGGCGTCTGCATATCAACAAAGGCATAACCTTTATTCGTTGCTGACCATAGACGGCACCAAGCTGCGCCAATGGATTTCCCTCTAAATTCCGCGATATAGCCAGAATCACCGACCCTGCCCCATTTGTTTACATAGCGGTGTAAATCTGGATTTTCTGTGACTGCTGCGATGGTTGTTTCGTGGGCAGCAAGCATCAACATTCCTAGCAAAAAATCTTGGTCAGTGATGGTTGCAGGACGAAAGGTAAATTGTTCAGACATATCTCAAATAAAATCTATGGGGCTGAATTTTTGAGCATTGCGAAACCGCATGCAAGGCCTGAAGGTACAAACACAAGTCCTAAAACTAAAGGAACCCAGGTCCCAAAATTCACCCCTGGTTTGAGAACGGCAGAGCTGGGCTCGGTGGGTTTGTAATAAATTTTGATGCTGTTGCCAATTGGATATTTTGCTTTCTCGGCGATCGCCTCACTCCTCTCCCGGAACTGTTTACTGGCTGTGCTGCCATCCCCTAAGGAGTAGTGATCGCTAGTGTAGGGAGTGCCTTCGACGGTGTAACCATAGCTAATCATGATGTGGTGGGTTGTCACATTATTTTTGCCACGGCTTTCGCGAATAATCTGCACTGCGTTAATTTTCCCCTCAGTCACAGGCCAGCTTTTTGATGCGAAAGCCTCTTGCAGAAAGCTCACACCAAAGACCACCATCGCAGCGCCACCTATCGTGATCAGACCGCAGAAGCCTAAACCTAACCAATATTGCCAAGGCTGTATCGTTTGTTGTGACATTATTATTCCGAGAGGGATTATTAAGATTTTGCGTTGAAATATTTATTCAGTTCTACACTGATACTTACTGAAAATTAAACTAAATCGCTTAAGTTAAAGTTATCAAACAAACATTAAATTAAGAGTGCAGCACTAGATGAATTCATTGGTATTGAGGTAATACAGTGAAGATTATTAATATTGAGCAGATGGACGATGTTGTTGTTAAAGCTGCTAACTCATCAGAATCTTTCCACACTTTAGAATATCAAAAAAAACTATATCGACGCATTTCAAGCTTTGATATTACCCATCGTGATTTTGCTTTGAAATCAGCGAAAGATGCTTATTTGAAAAATAAAGCTTTAGTAGATATTTTGCTGGTTGACGAAGTTCAATGTTGGGGGATTTGGCAGGAGGATGACACTTTGATCCGGGTTACTGTTGAAGACCAACCGTCAATTATTGAAAAGATTGATCTAAAGAAACTCGTTGCAAAAATGAGAGATATTGGTGGTATCGAAATTGGCGATCGCCGCTATAAATTACAAGTCTATCCTCGTTGCTTTGTTGGTCAAGAAGCTGTTGATTGGTTTATCGAAAAGCTTGATATAGAAAGATCTGAAGCTGTCGAATTAGGACAAAGACTAATCGAAGAAAAAATCATCCATCATGTCGCAGATGGACATCAATTTGAAGATGAATATTTGTTTTATCGTTTCTACTGGGATGAACAGAAATAAAAGTATTTGTAATGGAGACTTATTCAAGAATTAACTTAGCTTTGAGTGGTGGCTTCTGCCAAAACCAAGCCATCCAATCTCCATAAGAAACACCTTTTTGTTTTGTCTCAGACCAAATATTAGCTTCTAATGAATGCTTCTCGAAAAATCCACGCTTTACAAACTGAAGCTTGCCAGACCATAAAATTGTGTCATATCTATTATAAATTGTGAGTGTTTGCCCATTCTGTAAAAAGATTAATTGATGGTTGTTGACATCATAAAAAGTAAAAGCAATTGAACCTTCCCAACCTTGCTCCCAATATGCTTCTAATTGACCCTTTAGCTCAGTCATAAATGTTGATTTCAAATTCTTATATTGCTCTATTAGTGAAAAATATAAGGGCATGACCACTCTGCTTGATCTGGATATTTCAGCAATTCCACACTATCTACATTCAAAACAAAGGTTTCAAGATGATTTTCTAAATTATTTTTCACAAAAATGAGGTCCTGACCTTCAGTCTCAAGCCAACATAACTTAGAAAAATCAATATTTTGACTGTCAAAATAATTCTGCTTCTCATCTGTCAAATAAACTTCAACAGGCTTCATGCCACTTCCATCAGAAAAATCAGAATGAGGCAAAGAATAGCTTTGGTAAAATGCGACTCCCCAAATATTCAAATAATTAATAAAGAGTAAATTGGAAACTATTATAGAAAATATATTGATGATGTAATATTTTGACTTTTTATAAATACAAGTATAAGCGGTCACTCCTATCGGTGAAACTAACAAAAGAGTACTTAAGGAGTTGAGATAGTAATCTTGACTCACCTTTGTCATAAGTTGACTATACTTAGCGAGAATTGAGAAAACAATGATCATATAAACGTTTAAAAAGAAAACATTGTTTTCATTCCAAGAAGTCATAGCTCTACTTAAGACACGTCTTTTTCTAATAAAAAAACAAGCGGCATTTCTTAATTTGTGTTTAATTGTTGAATTCCTACGTCTTCTGTGTTTCTTTATTTTTGGGAGGGAGATGCTCCAAACATACAAAATATAAACAGCGAAATATGGAATCAAATGATATAGAGTAAAAAATAGAGTCCATAATCCGACAGTAAAGTATTTTGCAGCAAAGATATTATAGGAATGATAATTAAATCCCCTTAAATATGCATGAAATACAAAATATCCCAAAAAATAAGTGCTAATCAAAAAAGTCATGAGTCTTTTATTGATAGCATTACTTAATAAGCTTTCGATCGTTTCCAACATGTTATGGCTTGAAACTCATTTAATAGAGGATTTTTCTAAGCTACATAATTTTTAGGCAACTAAAATCAGTGAATATGCTTTATGCCTGTAGACGACGAGCGATCGCCTGACTCCAGTTTTCAGTCATTGCATCAACGGCAACATCAATGAGTTTGGTACCACCAGAATTAATCATGAGGGAACCAGAATCTGTTACTTCACCAATTTGTTTGAAGTTATCAGCAATGCTTGCATTGAGTTTGGCTTCAAAAGCTGCTTGGTTTGCCGCAGAAACCGAGACCAAAATCTGACCGCAAGTTTCACCGAATAATGTGGTGTCTAGGCGATCGCCCCCAGCTTCAATACTCACAGTTGCTCCTAAACCTTGACCAATACAAGATTCGGTGATCGCCACAGCAAAACCACCTTCCGCCAGATCATGGGCAGAACTGAGTAAGCCTTCAGCCACGCCATCACGCACAATTTTTTGAACGGCTTTTTCTAGCTCAAAATCAACTTGGGGGGGAATACCTGCCACGGTGTCATGGATGGTATTGAGGTATTCAGAACCACCGAGGGTAACCGCCGCTTTTGTGCCGAGGAGATAGATTTTGTCGCCAGAGCTTTGAAAGGCTAAGCCACAAATTTTATTGATATGCTCAACGCGGCCCACCATACCGATTACAGGGGTTGGATAAATGGGGGTGGGCTTGCCGTCACTATCGAGGGTTTCGTTGTAGAGGGATACATTACCGCCAGTAACCGGAGTATCCAACGCGCGACAAGCCTCAGAAATGCCCTTACAGGAATTTGCCAGTTGCCAATAGCCAATGGGTTTTTCAGGGCTACCAAAGTTGAGATTATTGGTAATCGCCAACGGTTCTGCACCGACACAGCTCAGATTACGGGCCGCCTCTGCCACTGCCGCTTTTGCTCCTTCCAAAGGATTGAGATAGACATAGCGGGGATTGCAATCGGTACAAGCCGCCACGCCAATGGTCGAGGCATCAGGTTTGCCGTTGACAGGACGTACGCGCACGACCGCCGCATCAGCACCACCGGGGAACATTACCGTATTGTTTTGTACCTGGTGATCATATTGGCGATAGACCCATTTTTTGGAGGCGATCGTGGGCACATCCAACAGGGTTAACAACACATCATTCCAGGATTTGCCGTCGATACCATTAGCATCACAAGTTGATAAAGAATCAACGCTCCAGGCCGCTGCTTTTTGCGCATATTCAGGCGGTTCGGCCATTAATTCACGATGATAAATAGGGGTATCATCCGATAGAGCTCGTGCGGGAATTTCTGCGGCCACTTCCCCTTGGAACATGATGCGCACAATGGGTTCTTCGATAACTTCCCCCGCCACAACAGCTTTCAAACCCCAACGATGGAAAATGTCGATCAGTTCCTGTTCACGGCCTTTATGCGCCACAAATAACATCCGTTCTTGGGATTCCGACAAGAGGTATTCGTAGGGAACCATGCCTGTTTCCCGCACCGGAATTTTATCGAGATCCAGTAACACACCCACATCACCTTTTTCGGCCATCTCCGCTGTGGAACAGGTTAAACCCGCTGCCCCCATATCCTGAGCTGCGGCTACTGCCCCCGTCTTAAACGCTTCCAAACAAGCCTCAATCAAAGATTTTTCCGTAAAAGGATCACCAACTTGCACTGCCGGGCGATCGTCCATGGAATCATCGGTTAGTTCGGCACTGGCAAAACTTGCACCACCCATGCCATCACGACCAGTGGTAGAACCTACGTAAAGCACCGGATTACCAATACCATAGGCACCTGCTTTAATGATTTCCTCGGTTTCCATCAAACCCATCGCCATGGCATTCACGAGAGGATTACCAGAATAAGCCTTATCAAAATAGACTTCACCACCAACCGTCGGCACACCAACGCAATTGCCGTAGTGAGAAATTCCTTCTACTACCCCTTCAAAAATACGGCGAGTTTGGGGATTATCGAGGTTGCCGAAACGCAAAGAATTGAGGACGGCAATGGGACGCGCACCCATCGTGAAAATATCGCGGAGGATACCGCCAACCCCAGTGGCAGCACCTTGGAAAGGCTCAATAGCCGACGGGTGATTATGGGATTCAATCTTAAAGGCGAGGTGCAAACCATCACCCATATCGACCACACCAGCATTTTCACCGGGGCCAACTAAAACCCGTTCTCCTTCCGTCGGGAACCCAGAAAGCAGTGGCCGAGAATTCTTATAACAACAGTGCTCAGACCACATCACCCCAAACATTCCTAACTCAGCACGATTAGGATGGCGACCCAGACGACTCACAATCTCATCGTATTCTTTGGGCTTAAGTCCTTCGGATGCAATTTCTTCGGGAGTGAAGGGACAAGTAGTCATACGCTTTACGTCAAATTTGTCTGTAACAGCGTTATTGTAAATCTTAAAGAAACCAAATCGGCTTGAAATTTTGCAGCATCACTTGACTCAGCTATTTGTCGTTTAGGTAAAAGACGGATTTTTTCTTCAATGATCACTATTTGTGACCAATTTAGAAGAGCAGAATATTTGGATTTACCTTCACATATGATTTCTATTGACAGTAAGAGGATGTTTGAAAAGTAGAAGTCTAGGCTAAACGTCGGAGAAGTAAGCGGATAGAAGCTATATAAATCCATGCCTCTGTACTCTCAGTGGAACATTCATAATCTCGACTCAAACGACGACACCAATAAAACCAGCCAAAGGTTCTCTCTACCACCCATCGTCTTGGTAAAGGAACGTGAGTTCGGGATAAGAGAAGAAAAGGAGAAAGTGCATATTGTGGAAGTTAATAAGCAGTCCACCACCTTCTCCCATGACCAGTCTATAACCTTTGTTTTGTGCCGTTGATGATTTCTGCCAAGTCTTTGAACCTCAATGGCAACAACAGCTGCTGGCCTCGAAACAACGGCGGCGACGTCGCCCTAGAAGCCTTAGTCTCAGCGAGATAATGACGATATTGATTGCATTTCATCAATCTCACTATCGTAACTTCAAGTATTTCTATCTCATCAATGTGCGTCATCACTGGCGAAGAGCCTTTCCCAGAGCAGTGAGTGACCAACGTTTTGTGGAGTGGATGCCTTCGACGTTAGTACCTCTATGTGTCTACCTACAGCACTGTTATGGTTCATGCACAGGTATCAGCTTTATTGATGCCACCAGTATCAAAGTTTGTCAAAATCGCCGCATCTCTCAACATCGCGTTTTTGATGGTCATGCCGCTCGAGGTAAAACCTCTGTGGGTTGGTTCTTTGGCTTCAAACTACATCTGGTTATCAATGACCATGGCGAATTACTCAATGTTAAAATCACGCCTGGCAACACCAATGATAGAAAGCCGGTAGTGGAGCTTTTGAAAGGGTTATCGGGAAAAGTCTTTGCTGATAAAAGTTACGTCTCTCAACCTCTGGCACAGTATTTACAAGAAGAATATGATGAGAGGCTTCTAGCTAAGCCTCGTCGCAATATGAAGAATCACCTGATGCTTTGGCGTGACAAAGTTTTGGCCCGCAAGCGAGCTTTGATTGAGACAGTCATTGACCAACTGAAGAATATTTCTCAGATTGAGCATTCCCGCCACCGCAGTCCTGCCAACTTTTGTGTCAATCTACTTTGCGGTCTCATTGCCTATTGTCATCAGCCCAATAAACCTTCTCTAAAACTCTTTATTCCTTATCCCGAACTCACGTTATTTAGTAGATGAAGATCAATCAGTTGGTAAAGCTTATGGTGCTGTATGTACACTGGATTTCTTTGGTTTTAATGCTCAAGGAGAACTCAATATCATGGTCGTTTAGATGATGTTCACATGGGCAAGGCTACTCACAGAAAAACTGAACTTTTAAATGCAATGCGTCAGGTGGGCACGACAGGCAAAGGGCCTCAAGAACAAATCCCCAGCATGGTATGTTCTATTAAATGGCGTTAATCTCCAATAAAGAATCACGACTTTCAGTGACAGGCTAACTTAAATATAAATGTTAGTTAGCCTGAATATTTATCTATTTGCCAACAGCAAGAAAAGGATTTTTTTTCTAGATTGAGTTTTGAGCATTTACTTCTTGCATTCTTTTCTAAGTATTCAAGTCACTGCAATCCCTCTTAAAAAAGTCCTCTATCGTCAGGATATCAAACTATTAATAAATTGATTTTTAACTTGTTTTGCATTCAGCGGTTTAGAGAAAAGGAAACCTTGTCCAAACTGACATCCCAAGATGGATAAATGATGCATTTGATCAGTTGTTTCTACACCTTCAGCAACAACATCTAGACCAAATGTATGAGCGAGACTAATAATTGCTCGGACAACTTCCATATCGCTCTTTGTTTTTTTCATTTTCATAACGAAAGAACGATCGATTTTCAAAGTGTCAACTGGGAAATTTTGAAGATATCTGAGCGAAGAGTAACCAGTACCAAAATCGTCAATACTTAACTTTATCCCACGTCTTTTTAGCTGATGTAAAAAGGTCACGCTATGACTCTCCATCAGCATACTTTCTGTCAGTTCAAGTTTCAGACTATCAGCAACTTGAAATGTAGATAAGATTTGATCAATTCTTTGTAAGAAATCTGGATGTTGTAGTTGATCTCTCGCTAAATTGACACTGACTTCAATAGACTGAAACTCGGAATTCTGCGATCGCCAATATTGTAGATCTCGACAAGCCTGCTCCATAACCCAGCTGCCCAGCTCTACAATCAGTCCAGACTCCTCCGCCACAGGAATAAATTGACCAGGCGAAATTACCGTGCCATCGGATTTTTGCCATCGCACGAGTGCTTCAAAACCAGAAATCGTTTGAGTTTTCAAATCTACAATGGGTTGGTAGTTAAGGAAAAATTCCTGTTGCTCTAGTGCCTGACGAATTTGGCTTTCAAGCTCCAGACGCTGAAGCGTTTGGTCATACATTCCCTCATGGAATATGGCATACTCACCAGCTCGACTTTTTTTCATCTGATACATTGCGATATCTGCATCACGCAGGACATCCTTTGCACTTGCATAATGTGGCGAACAAAATGCAATCCCGATACTTGCTCCCACCGATACTTGGTGTGTCCCAACTTCAAACAAAGGCACCAATGCCGACAAAATACGCTCGACAATCGTAATCACTTCTTGGCGATCGCCAATATTATCGAGCAGCACAGCGAACTCATCCCCACCAAGCCGAGCAATCGTATCCTCTTCCCGCAGATGATGACGTAGCCGTTGCGCGAACTGAATCAATAGCTCATCGCCGATATTGTGTCCCAAACTGTCGTTCACCATCTTGAATCGATCAAGATCTAAAAAGAGCACCGCAAATACATAATCTGGATACCGACGCAGTCGCCGGAGAGCACGATCAATGACCTCAATCAAAAAACATCGATTTGCTAATCCCGTTAGATGATCATGCAGCGCTTCATAAGCCAACTGTTCCTCAGCCTTTTTGCGGTCAGTAACATCCACAATTTGCGCAATAAGATGAGATGGCTTCTTTTCAGTCCCAAAATCATTGATCAACACTAAATTAAGTACTACAAATAGAGGACCTCTAGTCTGACTTTGACAACGGACTTCACATTGTTTCGATGTTTGTTGGCTATCAGATAAATCTTGAATTAAGGCTCTTACAATTTCTAAATCTCCAGGCTCGATAAAATCAGACCATGTTTTTAACAAAAGCTTTTTTTCCGGTAAGTCCAGCAGCTCACACAGCGATTGATTAACCATTAGAAACGTTTCATCCACACTGATCAAAGCCATCCCAATCGGTGCCAGTTGAAATGTTTGGCGAAATTGGATTTCACTTTTTAGCAACGATTGAGTCGTAGCTTGGTGTTTAGCAACTTCCTGTTGTAATGCCTGATTGGTTATCTCCAACTGACTTGTCCGCTCTTTTACCCTGGACTCTAACTCTTCGAAAGCTTTTTTCAGTTGAATGACCATATTTTGGAAAGCATTGGTGAGCTGACCCAATTCATTCCCAGGATTAGCAGGGGTTAATTGTGGAATATGACCAGCTTTAAACTCTTCTACCCCTTGGTGCAAATTTTGGAGAGGAGTGACGATATCTCTCTGGCTAAAACACAGGATGTCAACAATTACCCGAAAGCTAACGAACAAAACAATGATGGTTAAAGCAATAGGAAGGACTGCAGGTTGAATCGCTTCCGTAACAGGTTGCTCCACAACCGCTGACCAAGGCACTCTCTGAAGAGATTGATCAATCGACAAAACGAGCTTCTGATTCAGACCCTGTCGAATACTTAAATTGAGGAAACTCAACGAAAACTTTTGCTCAGGCAATGTTTTACCCAGCCGATGCAACTGGTTCGTAGCCACCACCTGTTGGGCTTCATCCAGAATGTAGACATAGCCTGTTTTGCCTACCTGTTGCTGGATCGCTTGGTTTTCTAATTCGGTGAGATCCACTTGAATCGCCAAGATCCCCTGGGAGAGACCCAGCTCATCTGTAAACCCAGTCGCTAGTTCAACAGAGAGAGCATTGTCATCGAGATTAGCGGGACTGATATAGATCTGATCAATATTTCTTTTGAGGCGGGATTGGACGACAAAAGGGATATTGATAGGCTGGCGTTTACTACGACTGCTGGAAACAAAGAGATCACCACTATGATTGAGCAATTGTGCTTGCATTAAGTAGCGATTCCGAGATCGCATTTGGCTAAGTAATTTGCTGATATCGCCGTTGCTGGCTAGGGAGGTGCTAGTCGCCAATAAATCACTTTCCAGTTTCAGGAAAACATCATCAAAGTCATTGGCCGCAGTCAAACTAGCCTGTTCTAAACGCTGCTGTACCTGCTGAAAGGTAAGCATTAGGCTTAGCGTAACAACACCACCTAAACCGACCAATCCCATCAGGCTTAACCAGAGAACTTTACGAATTAATTGGCGGGCAAGGGAAACAGTCATAGTTGGCAATTAAGCTTGGTATCAGTAACCTTGGGCTGTAGGGAAAACGATCACCTTCTATAGACCAAAGGCTAATCACAGTAACAAATATTTGATCTATTTACCTATGGAAAGTTATCGAGGGTAATCAGCTGAGTGCTTTTCAGAAAAACCTCGCGGGGCAATGGGTTTTGCTGTTCTAAATGACTAATCATCATTTGTATGACAATCTCAGCCTGTGGTTCTGGGATTTGATCAATGGTGGCACCTAAAGTTTTAGCTTGAATAGCAGCCAAAGCATCATCAGAACCATCGAAGCCTGTTACTAAAATTTCGTCCCGATTACTTGCTTCTAGCGCGGCGATCGCCCCCAGAGCCATTTGGTCATTTGCAGAAACAATGGCATCCACTTCTGGATATTGTTGTAACCATTGTTCTGTAAGTGCCTCTGCTTCTGTTGTATTCCAGTTAGCTGATTGACTAGCCAAAATTTTTATTTGCCCTGTTTTTAAACCAGCCAAAAATCCTTTGTGTCGTTCAAGAGCATTGTCATGGTGTTGTGCTCCCTCCAATATGAGGACATTCCCCTCTCCTCCCAATTGTTCAACAACCCAGCGGCCCATACTTTCCCCTGCCGCAAAATTATCGAAGCCGACGAAAGTCTCAATGTTTTCGGAGCTGATGGGGGTATCGACAGCAATGACAGAAATGCCTTGGGCGATCGCCTTCTCGATAATGGGTGCAAGTCGAATCGAGTCTGCAGCTCCTAAAACCAAACCATCATAATCTTCCTGTTCTAACAATTCGGAAATTAAAATGATTTGCTCCTCAACAAATTCTGCATTTTGTGGACTATCAATCCCGTAAACATCTACTTCGGCAGAGAGCTTTGTAGCCATGGCTTGTGCAGCTTTACCCATGCGGTGCCAATAAGGTTCACGCAAGGCTTTGATTACATAGGCGATTTTCCAAGGCTGAGTCGCAGATACTGCTTCGGGGATTGCCGTAGAAAGCTGAAATTGGACATCTTGTGTGGGACTAGAGGGTGTGTTGCTTGGGTCTGGTGACCCTGTAGATGTTGAGACAGTTACTTCTGGAGTCGTGGGAACTTCCGTGATGTCAGGTGGGTTTTGAGGGCTACATCCAACGGCAGCCACAACGAACGCCATGCAAACAACGAGGTTGAATATTGGCGATCGCCTTAGGCTTGGGAAAGTTTCCTTTATAAAAGACGAGCGAAAATAGTAGTGCTCCGTCCAAAATGTTTGGCATTTACGCATTAGCAACAACTCTGCGTTTCCTTTCAAGAAATCGGCGCAACAGGCCGTATCTCACACAATAGATCTTCTAAGTAAGTTACTTATATCCAGCAATATTTCTAAACTTACTTTTCATTCCCTAAAGGATAGCAGGTGCAAAAAATATTCCATCTCTTTCCTAGCAATAAAATCAGTTATTGCAGACACCAAACAAATGTCAGAAAAGCGCACAAACTTTATAAGAAAGAGTCTGCGGTGATGAGCTCTGTATTTTCTAAGAGCACTTCTTTGGGCAATGGCTCCCGCTGTTCGAGGTAGTTCACCATCAGTTGCACTGCAATACGAGTGAGTTCTTCTGGGAGCTGATCAATAGAAGCGGCAAGTTTACCCGCCTGGATAGCATCGAGACCTGCCTCCGAGCCATTAAACCCCGTCACTAAAATATCTTCTCGACCAGCGGCTTCTATTGCAGTGATCGCCCCCAAAGCCATTTGGTCATTCGCGGCCACAATCGCATCGACTTCTGGATATTCCTCTAGCCAAGCTGCTGTTAATTCCTGAGCTTCTTTCTCTCTCCAATTAGCCGATTGACTATCCAAAACTTCAATGTCTCCTGTATCAAGACCAGCGAGAAAACCTTCATAGCGTTTAACGGCATTGGCATTATTTTGAGCACCTTGCACAACTAGCACCTTACCTTTCTCACCAAGCTGTTCCACAACCCACTCACCCATCGTTTTTCCTGCCGCAAAATCATCGAAACCAACAAAGGTTAACAAGTTATCAGATTCGATCGGTGTATCTATCGCAATCACAGGAATATCTTGGGCAGCAGCTTGGTCGACCACACTCACTAATTGCTGAGAATCTGCTGGACCCAAAATTAAACCGTTGGGGGATTCTTCCGTGAGTACTTTTGAGATTAAGTCAATTTGATCGCCTGCAAACTCTACATATCTAGAATTTTCTGTGCTCTGCACCTGTACATTGATCAGTAATGTGTTCCCCATATCCGTTCCGCTCAGAGCGACCCGTTGCCAATACAGTTCTGTTGAGGTTTTGAGCACCATCGAAACATTCCAAGACTGAGTCGTTGCCAAGACTGGATCTGGTAGGGTTGTCGATAGTTTGAAGTCTGGCTTTGCGTGTGTAATTTTAGTGGTGGTTTTAGTATCCGATGACTCAACCGTTTCCTGCGGAGAGTCGCTCTGAGAAGATTCACTATCAGTTGAAGAAGGCTGACCACAACCGACTAGAGAGAGTAAGGCGATCGCCAAAATGGAGGTTAAAACTTTTGCACTCATCGGTAGATACGGAATTATATTGCGGTGGCAGAAGATTCTTGCCGTGACTTAATAATGTATGGCATCAGCGATTGGAAACAATGTTTATTAAAAAATCTCCTAGGTCAACACATCCGCGCCCAACAATTTGCGGTACTTTACTTCTAAAGTTTTTTGGATTAAAGGATAACGATCAAGGGTCGGATTTTGTGCCAACATTTGTTCTGCGGCTTCCCGCGCTAACACCAACACTTCTTGATCTTCAGTGAGACTCGCCAAGGCAAAATCTGGCAATCCCGATTGTCTTGTGCCCAAAACTTCTCCCGGCCCCCTTAAACGCAAATCCATTTCGGCAATAAAAAAGCCATCGGTAGATTGTTCCATCACCTGCAACCGATTTTGAGAATCCGTGGATTTGCTACTGGTAACCAACAAACAATGGGATTTATGTTTGCCTCGACCGACCCGACCACGCAATTGGTGCAACTGCGATAAACCAAATCGTTCGGCATTTTCGATCAGCATCACCGTCGCATTAGGCACGTCAACACCGACCTCAATCACCGTGGTGGACACAATAATTTGGTCTTCTTTATTTCTAAAACGGGTGAGCGCTTCATCTTTGTCTGCTGATTTCATCCGCCCATGGAGCAATCCCACATTAAAACTTTGAAAGACCTGTTCAGATAGTCTTTTGTGTTCTTCAACAGCGGCTTTGGCTTCCAATTTTTCGGATTCTTCCACCAATGGAAAAATAATATAGGCTTGGCGACCTTGAGCAACTTCTCGCTTAATTAACTCATAGGCTTTGCGGCGATCGCCTCCTTTAATTACCCGCGTATCAATGGGTTGTCGGCCGGGAGGCAACTCATCAATTTGACTGACATCAAGATCCCCATGGAGCGTTAAAGCTAAAGTTCGAGGGATAGGTGTTGCCGTCATGGTTAGAACGTGAGGTGCATCGCCTTTTGCCAATAAACGGCCGCGCTGTTGCACGCCAAACCGATGTTGTTCATCGATCACCACTAAACCCAAGTTTTGAAATTGCACTGGATCCTCAATTAGCGCATGGGTTCCGACGAGAACTTTTAATTCGCCAGTATTGAGCTGGGCATGAATTTCGCGACGTTTTTTCGCTTTCGTTGAACCCGTCAATAATTCCACAGGCAAATATAACTGGTTAAACCACTTCACCAATTTTCGGTAATGTTGTTCTGCCAAAACTTCTGTGGGGGCCATCAAAGCCGCCTGATAACCGGACTGGATCGCCGCCAAAATTGCGAACACTGCAACGATGGTTTTACCTGCGCCCACATCCCCCTGCACCAAGCGATTCATCGGAGTAGATTGCGCAAGGTCGGCCATAATTTCAGCAACCACGCGGTTTTGTGCGCCAGTCAGTTGAAACGGCAACAACTTCTGGAATTTCTCGATTAATTCACCCTGAGGCAAGAACACAGCGCTAGTTTGTTTGGCTTTTTCTTCCTGTCGCCGTTGTAAAAAGCCCAGTTGCAAATAGAAAAATTCATCAAACACCAATCGCCGTCGCGCATGCACCAAAATTTCGGGATTTTCTGGGAAATGAATATTGGCGATCGCCTCGGGGAGTTTCATCAGCTCAAAATCATCTCTGAGCACCGACGGAAAGGGATCTTGGAGAAACTTCAGCGCTGCCATGGATGCAATGACAACTTTGCGAATCAAGTCAGCAGGAACCCCTTCTGTTAAAGGATAAACCGGCAAAACCCGCCCAATTTTGAGGGATTTAATATCCGCCTCGTCACTAGTCAAAACTTCAATTTCTGGGTTATCTAGCGTTAATCCATATTTTGTTTTCTTCACCAAACCCGATGCGGCGATCGCCACCCCACGGGGATACATTTTCTTTTGCTTTTCCTGCCAACCGCGATTACTAAACCGTGCCCCAGCGTAGAACCGACTGAGCTTAATGCGACCACTACTGTCCCGCATATATAGCTCGAAAATCGAGAGTTTTTTATTCTTTGGACTAGTAAAAATATTGCAGCGAATTACCGAACCGACCAGCGTTACCGTTTCACCCGGCTCCAATTCCGTAATCTTCACCTGCTTGGCATAGTCAATGTGCTCGCGAGGATAATAAAACAACGCATCTCGCACCGTTAGCAATCCCAGCTTTGCCAAATGTTCACTACGTTTGGGGCCAATCTTCGGCAAATACATTAACGGTTGTTCTAATGTAATTTGCTTTTGGTAACTGGCACGCTGCGGTACTTTTTCCTGAACAGATTGAGCACGAGGTGCTTTAATTTTGCGGGGTTGATTAACTGGCGTTTCTAATTGCGTTTTGACTTGCTGCAAAAAAGACCGCGTTTCTGCCACCACAACCCGCCGTTTCGAGACCGTAAATCCCTGATACTGCGCAAACTTTTGGGCGAAATCTGTCCAGCGTCGTCGCGTATCCAAATCTAATTTAGGCGGTGGCATCTCCCCGAAACTCAGACAGAGAAACTCACTAAATCGATATTTGTGCCCCTGAAGATTCGCAAAACCCCGTTCTGCTTCTACAGATAATGCTTTTTGTAACCGCAAAAAATTGGGCGAATCCATAACCTCAATTAACTGGGCGAACACTCACTCAATCAACATTACAATCCATTATCTCTTTTGGCGCTAGAAATTTGGTTAAGAGAAAATAGCTTGGCGATCGCCAAAGAACCTGACGCTAAAATTAGAGGGTAAGCAACCCAATTCTTCCGCCATGATTGCCGCAGCCAAATTCCCCAGACAAATGACTCCAGAAGAGTATCTCGAATGGGAAGCGACTCAGGAGATGAAGTATGAGTATATCGATGGCGAAATTCTTGCCATGACTGGTGGAACTGTCACTCACACAAGAATTTATTTGAATTTATACCGATCTCTATTCCCTCATTTGTCACAAAGAGATTGTGACGTATTTGTCTCCGATGTGAAGGTGCAAGACTCAAAAAGCAAACGCTATTTCTATCCCGATTTAGTGGTGACCTGCCATCCTGATGACAAGAACAATAATAAGTTTTTAGAATATCCAAAAGTAATTGTTGAAGTGTTATCTCCGAGTACTTACGCTTATGATCAAAAGCGTAAACTCAAACTATATAGACAATTTCCGAGCTTACAAGAATATATTTTGATTGATAGCCAGCGAGTCTCTGTCGAGATGTATCAACGTCAAACAGGGAAGATCTGGGGGTATAGTGACTACGACTTAGATGAAACTTTTTTGATTCCCAGTATCGAATTTAAATGTTCTGTGGAAATGCTCTACGAGGGAGCCATTTTCGAGGAGATCGAAGATCAAGAATAAACATTTTTCTTTAGAGATCATACATAGCTACTTTTCTGGCGGCTAAACATCATGTGATAAACGCCTTCCTGGGACATCAGTTCATCATGGCTACCTATCTCAATCATTTCGCCATGTTCCATCACCACAATGCGATCAGCCATTTTCGCCAAGGCTAAACGGTGACTAACCACAATACTCATGCGGTCTTGAGCAATCTGCCGGAAAATCTGGTAAATCTCATGCTCATTTTTCGGATCAAGAGCTGCGGTCGGTTCATCGAAAATCAAGAGTTCAGCTTCAGAAATCCGCATCAATGCACGGGCGATCGCCACCCGTTGCCACTGTCCGCCAGATAAATCTGTCCCATTCTTGAGTTGCTTACCGAGTAGGGTCTCTAAGCCATTATCAAGATTATTGGCAAGGTAATTTAAACCAGCATCTTCCAAAGCTTGCAATACAGTTACTTCTTCTGGATTTTGGGCGGCATTACCCCAGCCAACATTTTCGCGGAGGGATGTGGGAAAGCGAGAATAATCTTGCATCACCACTGCAATTTTTGAGCGCAATTCATCTAAATTCAGCGACCGAAAATCACTTTGTCCCCAATAAATTGAACCGCCGCTGGGGTCATAAAGACGACACATTAATTTTGCGAGGGTTGTTTTGCCAGCGCCATTCTCCCCAACTAATGCAACCATCTCTCCCGGCTGAATGGTTAGATTGAGATTTTTGAGAGTGGGGCGATCGCTCCCTGGATAAACAAACGAAAGATTTTCGATTCGGAGGGGTTGCTGCTCCGATTGTGCCGCTAACTTTTTCTGACCTGATACCAACTGGGGTTCGAGGTCTAACAGTTGGAAAATGGGAGCTGTTGCCAAAGCCACATCATAAACATCACCAAAGTTGGCAATCATCACAAACAAACTCCGACGCACTTGCATAATGATGCCGGTATACAAGGCTAAATCACCTAAAGTCAACTCACCTTGTAATACGCCCAACAACACATAGACATAGCAAAATCCAGCGCCCAATCCGCCAAACAATGCCCAGAGAAAGACATTAATAGCTTCACCATTTCTGACTTTCATCATGCGTTCAAAAATGGTTTTAAAAAGTCGTCGCCACCGCTCTAACATGATTGATTGCAGCGAAAATAATCGTAATTCCTTCGCGTACTTTTCGCCCTTAATGAGATTGCTATAAATCTCCATTTCACGGGTTAAGCCAGCCTGAGTTTTTTCGACTTTCCAACTTTTACGGTTGTACTGAATCTCCACATGGAATGAAGGTGAGCAAAAGATAATCAACACCAGTGGCACCCACCAAGCAATGGATGCAGTGACAGCCACCGACGGGATAAATAAGAAGATGCCGACCAATGAAGACATCATGATCGAAGATAGTCGTTTTAAGCGTTCTTCGCCTTTTTCCGTAAGCTTTAAAAGATTGAGTAGATCCGCATTTTCAAACAGGGCAATATCATCGAAAAAAGTCACCTTTTCTAAAATTTTGCCACGCACATGACCCTTCACGCGATCGCGCATGGCATGGTTAATAGGATTCCGAATGGCATCAAGGGAATCCACAAATAAATTTAGGCCAACGACCCCCACCATTGCCCATATCAGAGTGGAGTTGGCAAACAATAACTGCAATGCTTCCGATGAAGTGCGATCACCTAATGATGCAGTCGCTTCGTCAATAACAATCTTGCTGAAGAAAAGCGAGAGGGAAGGCCCTACACCGTTCACAAGATTAAAAAATATTAGCCGACTTAATTCCTGCGGCGCTGCCTGTAAGACCATTCCTAAGCTTCTTTTAAAGGTCTCAGCAGGCGATAATTGTCTTGGTTTCATATGAGATCGACTATATCAAATCTCTCAAAACTGCTGCAATATAATGCTACTGATATTCAATATATTGCAATCATCAAACGCTAATTCTAATGAGTCAAACAAATCATTCTGGCGTGACATCAATATATTTTCCGAGGTCTTTATCCCGGAGGATTTGTCCCATTTTCTGATATTCACGTTTGAGGGCGAAAATGATTGCAGACATCGTAATTTCAGTTTTGTTATCTGCGGCATAGAAAGCGGCTGTTAGGGCAACATTTTTGATGTTTGCGCCAGTTAATTCAAATTGTTTCGCAAGAAAATCCCAATCGATATTTTGGGCAACTGGGGCATCCTGCGGAAAAATCTGTTGCCAAATGCGTTGGCGATCGCCGACATCAGGTTTCGGGAACTCAACGATAAAGCGCAATCGCCGTTCAAAGGCTGGATCCATATTGCTGCGGAGGTTTGTCGTCAAGATCGTAATGCCTTCGTATTCCTCCATTTGTTGCAGCAGAAAACCCACTTCGATGTTTGCATAGCGGTCATGGGCATCCTGAACTTCGGAGCGTTTCCCGAACAGAGCATCAGCTTCATCGAACAATAAAATGGCATTAGAATCTGCCGCTGCTGTGAAAATTTTGCTCAGGTTCTTTTCCGTTTCACCGATATATTTGCTGATAATTTGCGACAAATCGATTTTGTATAAGTCCAGTTGCAGATGATTGGCGATCGCCTCAGCGGTCATGGTTTTACCTGTGCCGGGAGACCCTGCAAACAAAACATTTAAACCTTTGCCCAGCGAGAGTTTGTCGGCGAAACCCCATTGCTCATGGACTACATAACGGTATTCGGCTTCCTTACAAATACCCTGTAACTGCGCCAGAATTTCCGACGGCAACACCACATCATCCCAGGAATATTGCGGTTCAATTTTCTTAGCGAGGGTTATTAAACTATGGCCTGATTGCAATCGTGCGGCACTACACAACTCCTGAAATATATCGGGGTTAGATACGCTTAATTGTTGCCACTGGAATGTCTTTTGAGCGATCGCCACAGCATTATTAATTTGCGCGGGAGTCAATACATAACGCTGGCTCAATTGTTGCAATTGAAAATTATCGAGCTTAATTGCATTTTGTGCCAAAGAAGTTTGCCAAGTGGTTAGTCGTTGATCATTGTTGGGAGGGTCGAGAGGAATGGTGATGATATCTAGGTTTTCGGTAGGCGATGGTTGCCAAGGTTTGGTTCCCGCAAAAATGACAGTCCCTTGATGTCGGGCGATCGCCGCCACAAATTTTTCATAGAAGCATTGATGATCGCTTTGCCAGAGTAAATCTGCTTGTTCGACAAATAGAATCGCATTTTGGAACCAAGCTTCTCGCAACAGAATTGGGATTAGCGACAAATTTTGCTCGGTGGCAGTTAAAAAACTTTTTAGGTTGACGCCTAAAAAAGATTGTTGCAGAGAAGAGGCGATCGCCGCCGCTGTATCCAGTTGTATCGCTGAATATTTTCCCTTCAGATAAAGCCGTAGGGGTTGATTTTCCTGTTGATGTGCAGCCGCAAATTTGCAGAGTTTTTGTTGGAGTGGCGAAGTGCTAGTTGCAGGAATCGGCTGTTCGAGAACGCAACTATTTTGTAAGCGATTATCTAGTCCGGGCTGTTGTAGCAATAAACGAATCAATTGCTGATCCAACACCACAAAATGACTGATTAAACTAGGTTTAACACGATTGAGCGGCGGTAATAATTGAATAATTTGCTGGACTATTAATGGCGAACCACTGGCAAAAGCTGATCGTTTTTCGAGGCGATCGCCCGCAGTGTCACACAACAATTTCAAGGCGAGATCAATAGTCGGGTGTTCGCTTAGTGAATCCTTTTGCAGATGGGCGTACACTTCCCCATAACTTGAATCTAATTCTGGGGCGATCGCCAAAGCAATCACATCTAATTCAAACTCGGTCAGTTGGAGCGCTGCGGCCAAGTTCAGCAGAAAAGGATTTTGGTACTCCTCTAGAGTTTCAGTCGCAGAAAAATTAGGATATGTTTTCGCTTCATCTCGTTGCAATGCTTGACCAATAAAAAAATCAACCCGCCGCACCAACTCGTACAGGGGTTGAAATTTTTCTAAATTGGAATCGAATGTGTCGGTCATGCCCTAGGGACAGTAAAGGGATTCAGCGGTGTCAACCCCGGTATCGGGATTTGTTCCCGTCGCGAGGTCACAGAGTTTATCGTTCTCATTTTTTAGGATAAGCGCATCTGTAAAATCTGCACCATCAATCACTGTGCTCGGCGTAATTTTTACGCTAGCAAGGTACGCTCCTTCAAGGTTGGCATTGGTGAAATTCGCGTGACCAATCCGTGCCGAATCCAAAACCGCGCCCCGCATATCTGCCCCTTCAAAATTCACAAATTCGAGGTTCGCAGAGAAAAAACGCACACCGCGCAAATCGCAATAACTAAAGTCACTGCCTCGCAAACTGGAGAGGTCATAGCTATTATCGCGGAGATCCTGATGGGAAAAATCCTCTTGAATAAAGGTGCGCTTGTTGTAATCCACCGCCAAAGCATCGGGACTAAACACAATCGCCATTCCGCCAACCATCATTAGCGCAACACAGGCGATCGCCACCTTCGAAAAAAATGTTGTGATGAGTCGCTTGATCACGACAGAAACCTCAACTCACTATTGATATGTATTTATTAGGAGTATTTTATACTTATTCAATCGACAGGTATGGCGCAGAGGCGAGATTCGTAACCTTATGCAGAAGCAGATTTGAACTTAATCTTTTCGAGAAAAGACAAAGGCCGACTCATATTCTCCGCAAACCCCAGAATATTGCGATCACGATGTTCGTAAAGTAATTCACCATCAACATCAAACAAAAATGTGCCGCCTCGTTGGGTCATGTAGCTCGCATCCGGCACATAAGTTGACCAATTGCCCAGCACTTCACCCATATTGCGCAAGCGTAATGTCGCCAGCTCTAATGGACGTTGATAGCCTTTGCCGCCAGCTGATTCAAAGAATTTGCCCTTGAGCTCAGGTAAAGGCGGAGCATTAACGATTTCCTCGTCACCAAATAATTGTGGTGCAGTTTTATCACCGATATAGCCCCGAAATACTTCTTTCAAGGTTCCCGGACTCGCAATACCTGCACACATCAACATCAAATTCACCCAAGCCTGTTGACCTGCTTTCAATCCCGGAAACTGCCATTGCAAGCCAGAATACAATCCTAGTTTCTGATGTAATTCGGCAGTCGGATCAATAAATAATTTCTCTGGGTCAAACCCTGTATAGTCGCAAAACTTCTGACCAGACTGACGATCGCCAATTCCAACTGCAACCACATTTAAATCGGCAATGAGAGACTGATCTTTTTTGAGCCACCAGGCATATTCGAGACTATCAAAATCTCCGAGCTGAGATAGGATGAGAATTAAAAGAGGTTGCTGTAAAACTATATCCTTGGGTGCTGGAGCAGCAAAACTATTATTCGCAACTCGCGTTAAAGTCGTCTCTTGAAGAATATTTAGAGTATTCACAATCCCACCACGATAGTACTTATAAAAACTTTACATAATCCTCACGAAAAACGGTAGGCGATCGCCCTAGAGTAGGGCAACGTACTGGCAAGGCTATGAAAGCAGTTCCTTCTGTCATCGCTTTCCTGTCTGCAAAACAGGAGTCCTATAAACAGCTTCAAACATTATTGCAACGGAGTAATAGTCGTCAGTTTCAAGTGAACTGGCTAGATCTTCGCCAAGAATGGTCTGATGAACAACTCGCACAATACGACATTTTTTTAAGTGATGCTCCCACAGCTTATTTAGTTGAGAAGCAGCACTTGTTCGCCAGCAAATTTTTATTTTGGTTGACAGATTCAGAAACCATTCAAGCGGAACTCATACAGCAACCTATTACCGATTGCTTTTTGTGGTCTGAATTTAACGGTGATTTGTTGAGTCATTGTTTGCGTCGCCAAAGGCATCTTCAGCCTGTCCAGCAATCTCCTTCTGCAGAACTCGAAGAAACTCAGGGCGATCGCCCACGCGAAGCATCTCCATCACAAAATCTTGAGCACATTCCTCTACAACCACTCAACGATTACTACGAAAAGACCCCGGCAATGCTCCATTCGATTAACCCAAAAGGTGAAATCGTTGCCGTGAGTGATCGCTGGCTAGAAGTGATGGGCTACGAACGACAGGAGGTACTTGGATGCAAAGCTATCGACTTCCTCACTCCCCAATTTCAAGCCTATGGCATAAAGATGATTGCTTTACTGCAACAGCAAGGCTTTATTGAAGATGTTGACTATCAATTTGTGAAAAAAAATGGCGAGATTATTGATATAACTCTCTCAGCAGTTGTGGAGAATGTGGGTGATGAAAAACGATGTTTAGCCATCCTGACTGACATCACTGATCGCAACCGTTTAGCCAAAGAATTACAGACCTACCAAGCTCATCTACAAAGCATTATTCAAACCAGAACCCAAGCACTTGCCAATAGTGAAGCCCGGCTCAGAAGTGTCTTTGAATGTGCGCCACTAGGCATTTTTGAAATGGATCTCGCTGGCAATCTTCGGTTTGCTAATCATCACTTTTCAGAGATGGTGGGAAAAAACATTGATGAACTTATCGGTTGCAATCTTACGACAGTTACAAATAGCGAAGATCTTGAGTTTACAAATGAGCTGTTGAACGATTTTGCTAACAATGATTTTGAAGGTTTTAATCATGATCTACGTTATTGCCGTGGAGACAGATGGTTCTGGGGTCATCTCCGCATTGCTCCCGTCCAAGATGTCTACGGCAATACAGAGTACCTCATTGCGACGGTGGAAAATATTCATGAACGCAAGTTAATCGAAGAGTCCCTGCGCACGAGTAAAGCACGGTTACTAGCGGCTCAAAAGATTGCCAATATCGGCATTTGGGAATGGGATATCGAGCGGGATCAAACCTATTGGTCAGCCGAAATTTTTAAAATATATGGCTTACCAGTCAATAGTTTTCAGCCTAACTCTAAGAGTTTCTTTGAACGACTACATCCTGATGATCTACCCAGTATTCAGACGGTAATTCAAAAAATCCTTAATAATCAAGAGTTTCCTGAATATTGGGAATATCGCATCATCACCCCCACAGGCACAACAAAAACGATCAAGGATTTTTATGAAATTGTGCGGGATGAGGCAGGTGAAATCATTAAGTTGCGAGGGGCCGTCCAAGATATTACCGACTATACAAATACGATTGCAGCACTAGAGGCAAGTGAAGCGAGGCTTTCTAGGGCACAGACGATCGCTCATATCGGTATTTGGGAATGGGATGCAATTCAAAATCAAACCTATTGGTCAGATGAAACTTTTAGAATGTATGGCTTGCCTATCGGTAGTTGCCAACCGACCATAGAGACTTTTTTAGGACTAGTACATCCAGATGATCGTCCAGCAATTGTCACGCGAATCGAAGCTCTGCTCAACGGCGAACCAGTAACAGAATTTTCTGAATACCGCATCATCACCCCAGCAGGAGAAACAAAAATTATTCGGGATTTCCATGAAGCGGTATACGACAAGACCGGAAAAGTGATTGCTCTCAGGGGGACAACACTAGATATCACAGAGTCTCAAAATACAATCGCAGCATTAAAAGCTAGTGAGGCTAGACTTTCTCGGGCACAGGCGATCGCCAATGTTGGTATTTGGGAATGGGATATCGAAAATGATCAAACCTATTGGTCAGATGAAACCTTCAAAATGTTTGATATTCCTGTCGGGAGCATTCAGCCGAATGCTGAAGCTTTTCTCAGTTTGTTACATCCAGATGATCGCCTAGTAGCCACAGCGAGAATTGAAAAAATCGTTGATAAGGAGGATATCACTAGCTTCTCTGAACGTCGTATTCTCACGCCTAAAGGCCAGACAAAAGTTATCAGGGAGTTCCATGAAACGGTCTGCAATGAGGCAGGAGATCCTGTGATGTTATTGGGAGCAACTATCGATATCACTGAGTTTCGACAGGCAATCGTCGCATTAGAAACGAGTGAAGCTCGTCTTGCTCAATCCCAAAAAATTGCAAAACTAGGCTATTGGGAAAATGACTTAGTCAATAATCAAATCTTTTGGTCTGATACCACCTATGAACTTTTTGGGGTGACACCAGATACTTTTGAGCCAACATTTGAAAGTTTTATCGCACTCGTGCACTCAGATGACCATCAGTGCATTAATGATGCTTTTCAAAATCTTTTACAAGACACAGAGAATACATCTGCACAACTAGAATTCCGAGTTGTGACACCGAATGATGATATTAAAGTCATTCGAGCTTATATGGAATCAATTCGAGATGAATCGGGTCAAGCCATTAGCGTTAGAGGGACAAACCAGGATATCACTGAAGATAAAAAGACTATTTCGGCTTTAGAAGCAAGTGAGGCTCGTCTCGCGAAGGCTCAGAAAGTGGCCAAGGTTGGTGTCTGGGAATTAGATGTAAAGACCGATATTCTCACTTGGTCAGATGAATGTTTTTATATATTTGATCTTGAACCACAGTCGATTGAGCCCAATTTTGAGTTCTTTTTATCTATGGTCGAGCCGGGCGATCGCCCACGTGTCCTTGAAATACGAGAGACTCTCAAATCAAGAAAGACAGTAGATCGGTTTGAGTACCGCATCAACACCACTTCCTCTCAAAAAATCATTGTCGAAAATATCGATGTTGTGCAAGATAAGTCAGGAAAAGTCACCCATTTTTCCGGAACATCACAAGATATAACTGCTTTCCGACAAACAAGTATCGCTCTCCAAGAAAGTGAAACTCGCTTCCGAGAATTAGTGGAAAACATTGACGAATGTTTCTGGATCAGTCCACCAATACCGACAAAACTCAATTATGTTAGCCCAGCTTACGAAAAGATTTGGGGACGCAGTTGCCAAAGTGTTCTAGAAGATTCATGCTCTTGGCTTGAAGCAGCACATTCTGAAGATCAGCCTCATCTCAAAACAGCTCTGAGAAACATGGCAAAAGGAGCGTTATTTAATGAAGAATATCGTGTGATCCGACCTGATGGACAACACCGCTGGGTACACTCCCGTTCTGCGCCTATTCATGATGATCACGGTCATTTATTACACCATATTGGTGTGATCACAGACATCAGCGATCGCAAAAAAATAGAGTTGGAGCTCCGAAGTAGTGAAGCCCGTTTCCGAAGTATCTTTGACCAAGCCAGTCTCGGTATTGCCCAAATTGCTTTAGAAGGAAATTTTCTATTAATCAACCAAGCCTTTTGCAATATGCTTGGCTACGAACAAGCAGAAATACAACAATTCCACTGGTTTGAGTTAACCCATCCTGATGACTTAGAAAACTGTTTTGCCCTCATGGATCAGATGTTCCGAGGGGACATTACGAACATGATTCTCGAAAAACGCTATATACATAAACAGGGTCACCTTGTGTGGGTTAAGGTGATCATCTCGTTTATCTATGATGTAGCTGGGAAACCAGAATCTATCCTCACCCTGCTCGAAGACATTAGCGCATACAAAGCTGCAACTACTGAACTAGCTCATACCCAAAATCGTTACGAAGATCTCGTCAATGGCGTACATGCAATCATGTACCAATATTCAAGTACCAGAGGCGCAATTTTTTATTCCTCCAGGCTGAAAGATATTTTGGGCTATGACGTAGACTACATGCTTGAGAATAGTGGACTTTGGTGTGATTTAATTCACCCCGATGATTACCAAAAAGTCATAGATATTTTTACTAATCCAGATCCCAATCAACAATATCTTGTGGAATACCGCATCCTCGATGCTAAGGGTAATTGGCGATGGCTAAGTGATAAATCTTTCCGCATTGAACAAATTAATAACACTGAGGAATATGTCATTAGTGGTTTAGCCCTCGACATTACCCAGCAAAAGCAAATTGATGCCATCCTCCGCCGTCGTCGTAAACGAGAGACGATATTGGCAGAAATTTCTAACCGTATGATTATTGAATCAGAGGTGAATTTGACCGACATTCTGGCATTGCTAGGCGAGATCTTCCAGGCAGATCGTATGTCGGTGATGTTGAGTCAACCTCAGCGGCCAATGGTGGTAAAGCGTTTGACAGCATGGGTCGCACGGGAAGACTTAATGGTTGATTTGGGACAGCTAGAAGAAATTGATCTAAGCCCTTATCCTTGGTGGCTAGAGCACTGGCGAGATCAACGTTCGATTTTCATAAACCGGAATAGCCCGTTGCCAGAGTCTGCTGAAATGGAGCGGGAATTTCTGGCAAGCTTTAATGTGAAAGCAGTGATGTGGTTGCCATTACAGAATCACAATGGTGAGCACTGGGGTTACATTGAATGTTCTTCGACAGCGATAGATCATCCGTTGTGGTCAAAGGAGGATGCGGATCTCTTGGCGATCGCCGGTAATCTCATCTACAACTATCTGACTCGCAAACAATATACCCAGCAACTGGAACGGGCAAAGGAACAGGCTGAAACGGCCAACTATGCAAAAAGCCAGTTTTTGACGAGTATGAGTCATGAATTGCGGACGCCCTTAAATACAATTTTGGGTTTTGCGCAAGTAATGGGAGAGTCAAAGATTTTTCCAGCACAGCATCGTCAGCATTTAGATATTCTTCACGCATCAGGCAAAAAACTATTAATACTCCTCAATGAAATTCTTGAGTTAGCACGCTTTGAAGATGGAGAAGAATCATTAAATCTGGGACTCTTTAATTTGTTTGGCCTTCTCGATGATTTACACAATATGTTCCGAGCAACAATGGTTCAAAAAAATCTAGAGTTTCAAATCCAGCGCAGTGCCGATTTGCCACGTTACATTACCGCAGATCAAACAAAGCTCCATTCAGTTTTAATTCATCTCCTCAGTAATGCAAGCAAATTTACGACAGTAGGCCATGTCAGGTTGATTGTAGAAGTGATAAGCCAAGAACCTCTCATCATTCGTTTTAGTGTAAGCGATACAGGGATTGGGATTAAGGAGTTGGAACAGCCACGATTATTCGAAGATTTTGTACAACTAGAGGCTGGCGATCGCCATGGTCAGGGTAGTGGACTGGGATTAGCCCTGAGCCAAAAATTCGTAAAATTAATGGGCGGAGAAATCAACGTTAGCAGTCAACCAAATCGAGGGTCTTGTTTTTCATTCGAGTTACGGTGTGACGCTGAAAGACTAGAAGAAGAGCCATCCCCGGACAATCTCGCTCAAAATTTAGTTGAGCTGAAATCGCTAACCCAATCAGATATAGAGGCATTACCGATCGAATGGCGCAAAGAATTCTACAAAGCAGCCTGCGCAGCACGTACTAACACCTTAGAACAACTATTGCAGACATTACCGCCTAGCACTGAGGCGATCGCCCAACAACTGCAAACATTAATAAACCAACTAAATTTTGAAACCTTGGCGAAACTCACACAGCCAACAGAATTATCCGACGAACCAAAACAATGATCACCTGCTAGAAACGCACCACCAAGTTTATGCTTTAATTATCTTCACGTTAAACTCTAAATCGCAAAATCAAAGTTGCAGCGATCACCCAATCACCCCAGGATTTTTGCAAATAAAAAAGAGGCCTAACCCTAAGTTAAACCTCTTCTTTATTTCTGATTTGGTGGCGGGAGGCGGATTTGAACCACCGACCTTCGGGTTATGAGCCCGACGAGCTACCAGACTGCTCTATCCCGCGCCGCTCCTACTAGCATAGCAACTTAATTTGAGAAGTGCAACCGCTAGAGAAATATTTTTTTTGGGCTCGGAGAAGTAAGTATTGAGAAGTCTGAGTGGTAGTAGGGGGTCAATCCCTTAACATACTTGCAATTGACCACGAATAATCGAACGGATAATACGGTTAACAACTAAACGTTCTTCTTCCTGGAGATGATCATCGCAACAAGCCACCATTAAGCCATAGCGATCACCTTCGTGAACCTCACCGGAGCAGGAAATATCAGCCAACATTTGGTAGATCGCGCCGGGAAGAAGTTGAGCAGGGGGAATATGAGAAAAAGCCATTGTTGTTGCTCCATTTCAGCTCTGCCAAAAAAGTTATAGCTCTGCCAAAATCGTTATACGTCTACGTTAATCATTTTTAGGGAAATCTTAACTTTCAACCGTGACGTTAGCTCTAGGTGATGGTGAAGGCGATCGCTTAAAATGAGTGATGAAACCACCGTTTTATCGTGATTTATATCACTTGTTATGAGCCAAGCTGAATCCCAAGATTCCCTCGCACGTCTACAGTCAACCATTGCTGAACTACAGGCGATCGCCACATCCCTCGCCGAACAAAACATCACGCTTTCTGAAGATGTCTTGACGGATTTAGTGACTGATACTGCGAAATTGGCGGCAACATTAACGACACAAAATACTTCACAGCAGCCTGCAACATCTACTTCAGCAGCGGATGAGTGGGATAGCGACATCTTTGAGGATAGTATTCCCGCTACACCTACACCGACACGACAACCAAACACAACAACCCCTTCACGGGTATCCCAAACCCAAAGTATTAAGCGACGGAAATCTCGGCCTTGGTGGCAAGATCAAAAAATCTTTATTGGGGCAGTTTCAGCGGCGATCGCCTTCATTTTTATTTGGCAATTTACAACGAAAACACCAGAAGTCACATTAGAAGCCACCCAACCCAATGACAATACAACACCGACCGAAACCGTCCTCCCCGACATAGACCAACCTTCCGCCGAACTGAAAACCAAGCGATCGCCCATAGAACAAATAGAACCACAACCGATCCCTGAACCAACCCCAGAACCCGAGCCAGAACCTATCCGCCCACTCACACCAGAACAACGGCTAGTCGCAGCGATCCAAAGTCAAATTGACGATGTCACTCAGCCCTATGGCGACAATATTGTGCGGGCCGTCGAAGCCGATTTTGACAATAGTATGTTGCGGATTACCGTTGGTGATGCATGGTATCTCCTCAAGGAAAGATTGCAAGATCGCCTCGGCTCGGATGTTTTAGAGCTATCGCAAATATTAGATTTCAAAAAGTTGCGTGTCGAGGATTTAGAAGGACATTTTGTTGCGCGCAATCCGGTAATTGGTGATGCCTTAGTGATTGTGCGCCGCTATCAAGATTTTCAAGAAACAGAGACAGATCTCAAGTAAAAGTCGACTCTCAAGTAAAAGTCTACGGATGCAAGCATTAGTGTCATGTTTAAAAGTAGATGGAGATCGTCATTAGACCATCTACTTTTTTTGATAAACGATACTGTCCTGTACAGAAAATCGTTAAGATAAGAGCAACACAAACAGTTTTGATAGCAACCATTCATTCTTGAGCGTGGGCATGACAAAGCAAGCGAAAGTATCTATCCGCCAAGTTCAATATCGCGATCTTTCGGCGATCGCCCGATTGGTGCAGCAAGAAGATATTGACATCGCTTCGCCCCTAGAAATCGGCCTAGAAGAACATATCGAAAATACGAAAAATCACTATGGCCTAGTGAAGTTACTCGATGTCTTCCCGAATCCCAGTCAGTACAGTTTCCATGGGTATGTGTTGGAAGTGAATGGTGAATTGGTCGCTTTCGTTAAAATTTCTCCATTCAACTCGTCCCAGAGTACATGGCGTGTTGATCAAATCATCATTGACTCTTCTTTCCCGAAATTGGAATATCACGGTAGTGCCCGCCAACCTGGTTCTACCTTATTGCGCTATTGCTTTGACCACGAAATTGAAGCACGGAATTGGATACTAGAAGTCAATGTCAATGCGAAGCAAGCGCTTAGTCTTTATCGGCAAAACGGTTTCCAGCCTCTAGCTGAACTAACTTATTGGGCGATCGCCCCCGAAATTCTCAGCGAACTTGCTCTTCAGGAACCAGCGATTCCAAACCTGATGCCTGTGAGTAATGCCGATGCCCGTTTGCTGTACCAACTCGATACCGCATCCATGCCGCCAATGCTCCGGCAGGTATTTGACCGCCATATCCAAGACTTTAAAACTAGTCCAGTAGGCAATCTTATTTGCCGTGTCCAAAACTGGTCACAACAAACAGATATGGTCGAGGGTTATGTATTTGAACCCCAACGCAAAGCGGCTATTGGTTATTTTGCGGTTCAACTTGCCCATCGTGATGATCGCCCTCACCACGGTCGGCTCACAGTTCATCCTGCCTACACATGGCTCTATCCCGAACTCTTTATTAAGATGTCGCAGATTGCGCAACTCCGTCCAGAACAACCTCTATACATGACTTCAACGGATTATCAGCCAGAGCGCGAAGAATTCTTTGGCACGGTAGGCGCAACTCAAATGGAACATACCTTGCTGATGTCTCGTTCCGTTTGGCATAAAGTCCGCGAAACTAAACGACAGGAAGCTTGGCAATTATCAGGAATGTTGCAAGGGTTACAACCAATCCATACGCCGATTCCCAGCCGTATGAATTGGTTTAAAAATCATCCCAGTTTAAACCTCCCCAAATCCCATGGAGAGCAGAATTTTCTCTCGGAAAATTAAGTTGTGAGGAAATAGCTGAGTAATATGGCGATCGCCGCACTGGGGTTAGATATTGGTCGTAAACGCATTGGTGTAGCCGGATGCGACGGCTTGGGCTTATTCACAACTGCCTTAACCACAATTAATCGGACAACGATTGAAGCAGACCTAGAGGCGATCGCCAAACTTATTGAGGCTCGTCAAATTAAAATATTGGTGGTGGGATTGCCTTATCAAATGGATGGCACCCTAGGAAAACAAGCTAAAGCCACCCAAAAATTTGCAAGAAAACTCAGTCGTCACTTTGAGCTACCCATAGAATATGTCGATGAACGTTTAACGTCCGTGGAGGCTGAAACACAGCTGAAAGCAAAGAAAAAATATGACCGCAACAATAAAGGCTTAGTTGATCAACTTGCAGCAAAAATTATTCTGCAGCAATGGTTAGACTCTCGCGCTGAAAATTCATAATTTCAGCTTGCCAATTAGCATTCTTTTCAATTCGTTTGATTCTGACTTATCAATTATTTTATTTCATAGTAGAAATATAGCCTGAAGGCAATTTTTTGTTTAAAAAGCATAGCTCTAACTTTAAATTCAGGCCTTTCAAACAGACACTAACACTTCAGTGATCAGGCTGATCTCAAAAAAATAGAACAGCGCTACTTTGGCTTGCTCAGAAGTATCAAATGAACACCAACACTCTCTCCAGACAAAAAGTTAGGCGATTTGGCTTATTGGTAGAAACTCACTATCCTAACTAAGATGTAAATAGAGACAAAATATGATACGAGTCCTTATCTTCAGAGTCTATTTTCTCTATTTTGCTCCAGTATTTTAGGATCATGCAACATTCTAAAACACACAATTTTCAGATTTAGAGCGCAATACGAATCACGTCCAATCGTTAAAAGATGCACTCAATCATCAGCAGATAAGACACGAAAAGATTTAAGTGTCATTATCACAGATCAAAAAAAGAATAATCACACTTGAATTTTTGATGAGTAATCTTAATGATTCAAAGTGATATTGAATTATTTTCAAACAAAGTAAATGCTACAAACTTTTTTGGGAAGAAACAGGATTTTAATAACTTAATATTCAGCCGATGACAAGCATAAAAAAAGCCGATATTATTCACTGAGATGTCAGACCAATTATCTCCTTAAATATTTCTCATCAATTTGTTTGAAGAAATGGTTTAGTCGTTAAGGATAAATCTTTTTCATGAAAGCCATATTTTATGTCGCTAACTGATCAGTTTCACAAATCAAGGGAAAATTTCCATGTAGTTGGGATCGGATCATCTGCTGGTGGTTTGCGGACATTAGAAGAGTTTTTTGAACACATGCCCAATGATAGTGGGGCAGCTTTTGTCGTTGTGCAACATTTATCGCCTGATTTTAAGAGCTTAATGAAAGAGCTTTTAGAACGGCAGACACAGATGATGGTGCATCAGGTTGAGAATGGTATGGCATTGGAGCCAAATCATGTGTATTTGATTTCGCCTCGCAATAATTTAACGTTGCGCGATCGCCACTTATATTTAGTGGAGCAAGACTCTAATCTTCATTCCTCCCAAAACTTTCCGATCAATGAATTTTTTCATTCCTTAGCTAAAAATTGTCGCGAAAAGGCGATCGGTGTTGTGCTCTCTGGGACAGGTAATGATGGCACTGAAGGCTTGGAAAGTATCCATAATCAAGGGGGGATGAGTTTGGTGCAATCGCCGACATCAGCAGAATTTGATGACATGCCCCAAAGTGCGATCGCCAAAGGATTAGTTGATCAAGTATTACCGACTCAACAGTTAGCTCAAGTGATTTATGATTATGTGTCGTTGGGCAAAATAGATATTACTAAAGCATCTTTGGGAGAGAGACATCTCAATGTTGAACGAGTCCAAGACATTATTACTCTCCTACAAGAATCAGAAGATTTAGAGATTTCTGATTACAAAATCAGCACTTTGTCGCATCTTATTTACCGCCGTGCATCATTAGCTGGTTCCAAAGACCTAACAAGCTATCTCAATTTTCTAACGATTTCTCATGAGGAAAAAATCTTTTTGAAAAATGACTTGCAGATATTCCGCTTGGAGGATGAACTCCAACAAACTCGTAAAAATCTTCAAACAGCCATTCAAGAGTTAGAAGCGACAAATAAAGAATGGCAGGCAACGAAAGAAGCATTACTGGCATCTAATGAAAAGCTGCAAAATACCAATGAGGAACTCCTCTCTGTTAACGCAGAGCTCAACACGGTCAATGCAGAATACCAAGATACAATTGCGGAACTAACGGAGTTGAGTGGAGACATTAATAATGTCCTACGCAGTACATATATAGGGGTTGTTTTCCTCGACAGCGAGTTATGTATCCGAAAGTTTACCCATACAGCAACGCTCGCCATTAATTTGCGGGAGACAGATATCCATCGTCCACTCAATCACATCACCCATAACTTAGATTTTCAGGATCTGACTAAGCCTTTATTAACAGTTTTAGAGACAGAACAGCCCTTAGAATCAGAAGTCACATTGCGCGATCGCCCGAATATTCATCTCTTGATGCGCATACATCCCTACATAACCCACCTCGGAGAATGTGACGGCATTGTTTTGAGCTTTGTCGATATCAGTGAACTTAAAAATATCCAAACTCGCCTTGCTGACAGCAATAATTTTCTAGAGTTTTTATATCGCAATGCGCCTGTCGGATTAGCGTTGTTTGACCAGAATCTTCGTTGGCTGCGTCTCAATCAAGAGGTTGCAGACATTGATGGGGTTTCCATTTCAGCACATATTGGCAAAACGCCGAGGGAAATCTTACCGGCAATTGGCGATCAAGTTGAAGCGCTGCTAACGCAGGTCATCCAGACAGGAGAAGGATTATTTAATGTGTCAATTCATGGGATAACACCAGCAGATCCACACATCGAGCGGGATTGGCTGGCCAACTATTATCCTGTGACGTTCCAAAATGGCGATTGCGGTGTGGGTGTTGTCGTTACAGAAATTACGGATTTGGTGCAAGCGAAAAAAACAATTCAAGAACGTGAAGGACGTTTAAAGTATTTACAAAATGCTTGCCCTGGTGTGATTTTCACTTGTCAACCGACAATTGTATATCGATTTAATTTTATTAGTCAAAATATTCTGGATTTAGTGGGATTTGAGGGCGATCGCTTTTTCCAAGATCCCGATATGTGGTTCAACCATATTGCAACCCAAGATCAACAAACTGTTATTGATTCTTTCCATCGAAAATCTCCCCTCAATCACATTGAACATGAGTACCGTTTTCGTTGTGCATCGGGCAAGAATAAATGGCTCGCCGCCAATCTCAAATTAATCCGAGATGACGATGGACAGCCTTTAGAGTATGTCGGCTTTTTACTCGATATCAGCGCTCGCAAAGCTGCGGAAGCAGACCTCCGAAAGCAAGAATCACTTTTCCGTTTAACTATCGATCAGTCTGACATCACAGTATTTACCCAAGATCTTGATCTACGCTACACCTGGGTTTATAACCCCACAATTTTCAAAGCAAAAGATATTCTCGGCAGATTAGATTCGGATTTATATTCTGAGGCGATCGCTACACAACTCATCACCCACAAACAAAAAATTCTGGATTCCGAACAAGGTGATTCTTTACAAATTGCGATCAATATTGATGGATGTCAACGCCACTTTGATCTCCGCCTAGAACCATTAATGGATTCAGAAAATCGTGTGATTGGACTAGCAGGCGTAAGCTATGACATCACCGCAGAAAAAGAGCAGCAAAAAAAATTAGCCCAACAAAATGTCACCCTTACAGAAATCTCCCAAAAAACCCAGGCTGCCAATATTGCTAAAGATGAATTTTTAGCAAATATGAGCCATGAAATTCGCACACCAATGACTGCAATTCTTGGCTTTACAGAACTCCTACAGGAAGAACTAAAAGATCATCCAGATACAGCCGAATATCTACAGATTATTTACTCCAGTGCCGATTCTCTATTGGTTATTCTCAATGATATCCTTGATCTTTCTAAAATTGAAGCAGGGAAACTAAGACTCAAATATGAGACTTTTAGCTTGCCTCAACTCTTCGCAGATATGGAGAAAATGTTCATCCCAAAAACCAACCAAAAGGGCTTGGAATTTTCGATGGTTGTCGAAGAATCCACTCCAGAGTTCGTTGTCTTTGATGAAGTTCGACTGCGACAAATTTTATTTAATCTCATTAGCAATGCGATTAAATTCACCAACCAAGGCTCAGTTCAGGTCACTGCATCTATTCATAATGTGAGCTCAGAAGATAGCAACCTCAAACTTGAGATCGCTGATACAGGTATAGGGATTCCAGTCTCAGATCAAGAGCGTATTTTTGAAGCCTTTACCCAGCGCGAAGGACAAAGTACAAGAAATTATGGTGGCACTGGCTTAGGACTACATATAACCAGTCGTCTCACCGAAATGTTAAACGGTATTATCTGTTTAGATAGTGAGGTTGATCGGGGTTCTAAATTTACTTTAGTTTTCTCCAATATCACTTTTTCAAACACAATAAATTCGGGACAAAGCAAAGAAAAAAGTATTTCACCGATCGCTAATTATTTACAGCAACTGAATGATTTGCCACAGATTAAGATTCTATGTGTGGATGACAATATAACCAATCGTCTTTTACTTAAATCAATATTTGATCAAACTAAGCATTCTTTTTTTGAAGCGGAAGATGGACAAGAAGGAATAACAATGGCTTTAAAACATAAGCCAGATGTAATTTTATTAGATCTACTGATGCCAATCCTGAACGGAGCAGAGGCGATCGCCCGTATGAAAAAGATGTCGGAACTCAAAGATATTCCCATCATTATTTTGACCGCTCATACTGGAGATATTCCTGCGGAAGTTACCCCTCATATTTCAGGATTCATCCGTAAGCCTTTTAAGAGCAAATCGATCCTAAAGATCTTGAGAAAAATCTTTTCTTCAGTCTAAGTCGCTGAGAACTTAGGAAAATAATTCAAATGCTTTTTCAGAAAAACGCTGGAGGCGATCGCGCACATCTTTAGCCGGTTCGTAGTTGCCCACCAGTTGCCATTGGGCAATGGTAGACAGTCGCCAAGCTTCGCCTTCGTGGTTAAAACCAGCAGTTTCAATACCAATAAATCTTTGGGCTTCTTCGAGAGGATCAGTAAAAAAACGAATTTGCACAAGCATACTGCGGCTCTGAAATCGAGGGCTCCAACCGGGTAAATGAAAGCCGATATCAATAGAATCTGGATCCATCCATTCGCGGGTATCAGGGTCATTACGCCACGGCTTCAAATCAGCCTTGGCATCTGGAAATTCATTACGAAAGAGATTTACAACAGAGGCTATTTTTGTTGCAACATCAACTCCTAAAGCTCGTTCTGCGGCGTTCAATTCTAAACCTCCTTAGGGCAAACTGCATATGTTTCTACGCTAATCGATGATTTCGATGTCGTTTGCTAGTTTCTTTACAGATCTACGCAAACTTTAATGTTTTAGAGATGTTTTAACATTTGCGTTAATCTTTGGCGCAAGGTCTCAAAGCCCAGGCGATCGCCCGCCGAAATAAAGATGGCGTGAGGGTAAAGAGTTTTCGCTGTGTCTAGAGCTTCGCTGGGTACTTGATCGAGTTTGTTGAAAACCAGTAGCGCTTGGGCCGGCATAATCGGCATTTCCTCAAGAATTTTTTCGACCGAATGCAATTGATGTTGCCAAGCTGGGTGTGACAAATCAATCACATGGATCAACGCATCAGCTTCCGTCACTTCCTCCAAAGTAGCCCGAAAGGCATCAACCAATGCTGGGGGCAATTCATGGATAAAACCCACAGTGTCCGTCAGCAAAATGGTTCTCGCCTGATGGTCATCATCGGTCAACGTTAAGCGACGAGTCGTTGGATCGAGAGTCGCAAATAGTTGATCTGCCGCGTACACCTCAGCATTGGTGAGGGCATTAATGAGAGTTGACTTCCCGGCATTGGTATAACCAACAATCGAAAAAGTGGGGACATCCTGTCGCTGCCGCTGGTTGCGCATACGTGAGCGATGGGCTTGCAATTGATCAACTTCTTTTTGGAGGCGACTTAAACGATTTTGAATAGTACGGCGTTCCGTTTCGAGTTTTGTTTCACCGGGGCCTCGCGTACCAATACCACCACCTAAACGGGACATCGCCTGACCGCGACCGGTTAAGCGGGGCAACATATATTCGAGCTGCGCCAACTCCACCTGCAATTTTCCGGCACGGGACTGGGCACGCTGGGCAAAAATATCGAGAATCACCTCGGTGCGATCGCAGACTTTGACACCAAATTTTCGTTCGAGATTACGACTCTGAGCCGGAGATAAATCTTGATCAAATACCACGAGACTAGCGCCAAGGGTTTGAATCTGGAGAGCAATGTCATCAACCTTACCGGAACCAACTAAGGTTTGGGGATGAGGATGCGATCGCCGCTGCTCCATGGTCAAAAGCACTTCTCCGCCAGCAGTATCCACGAGACGCGCTAATTCCGTAAGGCCATCAGTAAAACGCTGGTCTTTAATACCATCCGTCTGTAACCCCACCAGAATGACGCGGTCATGGGTTTGGTCAACTTTCTGGGCGGTAAATTCTCGGCGAAATTCTTCCTCTAAGCCTTCAACTAGATCGAGAAAATCCTGTTCGGCGATCGCCTCTAGAGGTTCCGCATCAGAAACCTCCCAATACTCATGGGATGGATGAGTTTGCGGTAAAAGATGCGCCACATAACCATTTTTTACATAGCCCGTCGCACCACGCCCACGTTTTGTTGTACCCGTTTGCGTCAAAGTGAACGTGACCAACGCATCCAATCGTTGCAATACCATCGCTGTCAAGCTGGATTCTTTTGGCGGTACATCTTTCGGCGTGGCAGCCAAGCAACGAATCCCGGATAAACGTTCCGCACCATAACGAGGCAGTTCAATCGCAGGAATCTGGGTTTGTCGTGGTGAACCGACCCCTACTCGAATCACCTTGCCGCGTCGGTTGAGATAAACACACACAGACTGGTTGAGATCTGTACTCAAGGCCGCGATACGCTGAGCTAATTCTGGCGTTGTCAGGCGATCGCTCGGCACAGATTGCTGATATAGCCGCTGGAGTTGTTTGAGTTGGCTACTTTTGAGACCTTTAAGGCTGCCGTAGATACTTGTATTAATAGGCGTTTCGCGCAAATTCTACTGTTACAACATGGTGACGAATGTCGCTAGGTTCGTCAAGCAAACTATAACGATTATTCTCTGAGTTCAAATAAATCCAAACTTCCTTAATCTTCTATCAGCCTTTTCATTAAGTTTCTTTCTACATATCTAAAAATGCTAGACAACTCATTTTTAATAACTAGCAGATATCTCTAGAATGACTCTAAATACGAATTATCTTTGCATCAGGCTCATTAGCCTACAAAAAATATTTTAGCCTCAATTTCTTGCTGATATTAATTGTCAATTATCCAACTCGACTATGAAACTTACTGCGGTACGAAAAAATGCAATATTCAAACTTGTTCTTGTATTGTATTCGTCCTATTTAATAATGCCTTATGGTGTTAAAGCTGAAGTCGAAGATCAAAAATTAACTGAAGATATCCCTATAGCTACCAAGATAGAGAATCATCTCTTGGTTGAAAACCAATACTCACAGACACCATACCAAGAACCTTTTGAAACTTGGACAGCAGAGATGCTACAGGATTTCATCGATCAAAACTCATGCCTTGAAAATATCTGGGAAAATAATGTAGACGAAACTCAATTAACCTCCAGAAATGAGTTTACCCAAGCTTTAAATAATTGTATTCAAGCAGTAGATCGAGATCTCCCAGATAAATATTCTGATGCCAACAATGTCAATCGTTGGCCGATATTACAAAATACTTTTAATAATACCCAAGCAACTCTTGTCATTACTGGTGATGAACTAGAAAAACTTCAAGAACGTGTTCAAGAGCTAGAAAACAATGCTTTTTCAACCACCACAAAATTTATCGGAGAAGCAATTTTCGCTTATAGTAATCTGTCTATCGACAAGTCTCCAAGACTCTTGTCAAGAGGGACAGCCAATGGCTCAGATCTCCTTGGCCTTACGGATAATGATGATGCAGAAGCTGTATTTGGGAGCCGTGGTAGGGTCACTTTAAATACAAGTTTTTCTGGTGAAGACAAACTCCTTATTCGTATCACCACCAGTAATTTAGCAATGTTTGATGATGCTAATGAGTTAACGGGGCGAGGTATCCCTAATGGTGAAGCGATCACAGGAGAAACGACTCAGACCTTTAATCTGGGTGCAAATACAGCAACTTTTAAAACTCAAAATTTCACTGTTGCTTATTCTTTTCCGGTAAGTGATGCTGCGAAGGTTCATGTTTTTGGGGCTGGAGGAATCTGGAGCGACTTTGTTCCGACTTTAAATCCCTATTTCGAAGACTATGATGGCGGCAATGGTGCTCTCTCTTTATTTGCGTCAAATAATCCGATTTATCGTATCGGTGGTGGCTCTGGTGTTGGCATCAATTATGATCTCAAGTTTTTTGAGTCAATTTTTGAGACAGCAACTTTTTCGGCGGGTTATTTAGCGCCTCAAGGATTTCAAAATCGTTTTGGGTTGTTTGAGGGAGATTACTCACTGCTTCTACAAACAGATTTTCGGATTAACAACCGTCTTGCTTTTGGCCTCACTTATAACCATGCCTATCATCCAAGTAATACGGCTGTTTTTGATATGGGTGGTTTGGGCAATCAAGGCGTTGTCGGTACACAATTGGCAAATTCTGGAGCAGCTGGGGCTGGCTCTCCTAAAATCACGAATTCTTATGGTATGGCAATGGCTTGGCAACCTTCTGATGCAGTCTCTTTCAGTGGCTTTTTGACCTATACGAATGGTGATGTTTTAGGGAGTCGTAATGCTGGGGATTATGAGAGCTGGACTTATGGACTAGGTTTAGCTTTTCCAAATTTGTTTAAGGAAGGCGGGTTACTGGGTCTTTTTGCTGGGGCGCAACCTTATGTTGCAGGGTTTGATAGTCCGACGTTAACGTTCCGCAATGATATTGTGCCTTACCATTTTGAGGTGTTTTATCGTTATCCGGTTAATGAGTTTATTTCGATTACGCCAGGTATGATTTTCTATTCTGCGCCAAATCAAATTGATGCGGGAGCTCATATTCTCACCCTCCGAACAACGTTTAAGTTCTAATTTTTGGGGAATTCCAAATTGGATGGCGATCGCCTCGTGATATTCATTGCTCACGAGGAGGCGATCGCCAATTATTCTCATTGATTATTCTTGATCAAAAAAAGACTTCCCATTTCTGAGAAGCCTTAAAACCCCAAACTTGTTGAAGGTAGATGCCTAAATCAAATCTTTATTTCGTCTTTAGTAAGAAATACCGCGATATTTCAGACCTTTTGTGACAGATGTCTTGGCGATCGCCTGATGAGCTGGACATTCATGACCTCGATACTTAATCACTCTGCCATCTGTCGGTGTAGACAGATGCATGGATGGAAGAGAAAAGCTCGAGCCACGAAATTTTAAAGTTGTCATTGTTTTTATCTAAGAAAGAAATTGTTGTGATAGCGAAAAGAATTTGTATCCTTTTTCTCTATGTCTTTAGTATGTCCTGATTACAAAAAGTAGATTGCCAAGCTGTGACAGATTAAGAGCCGTCTATTCCCAGTTCACAATGCCAGATAAAAAGAGTAATAAAAATGAGCAAAAAAAAGCCCCAAACATCGATCACAATGACGGTTGGTGGCTCTGGAGCAACAATTTTTTTTCTTAACTACATTATCTCGAGCTTATCCCACAGATGGCATGGGTGAATACGCGTATCTTTCGTCTTAGTCTGTCAGCATTAAATGCCATTTACTTAAAATATTTACTGAGAATCGCTGCTAATTTTGTCTTCGTGGCGTCAGGCACATGATCTTTTGGCGTAAGAATTGCATACTTCAAGGCATCATGGGCAACAGACTCAGGCGGATTTGCGGCTAATTTTGCCACTACTGAACGAATCACTTTTTGAGCATTAGTCGCATTTTTCTGGAGATTACCAATCACCATTTCGACTGTCACATTATCGTGATCAGGATGCCAACAATCATAATCTGTCACCAAAGCAAGAGTAGCATAGGCAATCTCTGCTTCTCGCGCCAGCTTTGCCTCTTGGAGATTGGTCATACCGATAATGCTTGCCCCCCAGCTCCGATAAAGGTTAGATTCCGCCTTAGTCGAAAAAGCAGGGCCTTCCATACAAATGTATGTACCACCTCGATGTAAATCGACACCTTCCAGATTAGATTCGGCGACGGCATCCCCTAAAACTTGAGCAAGATTCGGACAAATCGGATCACCAAAAGCAATATGAGCCACAATCCCTTCCCCAAAAAAAGTATCGGTGCGATGGCGAGTGCGATCAATAAACTGATCCGGAATCACCATATCCACAGGCTTACATTCTGCTTTTAGAGAGCCCACCGCTGATGCCGAAATGATGTATTCAACACCGAGGGTTTTCAGGGCATAGATATTGGCACGAAAGGGCAACTCTGTAGGTAAAAGATGATGACCGCGACCATGGCGAGGCAAAAAAACAACGGGCGTGCCATCGAGGGTTCCTGTCACAAATTTGTCACTCGGATCACCGAAGGGTGTTTTGACAGCAATCTCTTTCACATCTTGCAACGCATCCATTTTATATAGTCCGCTGCCACCGATAATCCCAATTTTGATGTCTGCCATAAAAGTTAAATGCGTTGATAGGTATTAAAGTTCGCTCTTTATCTTATTAGAACTTTTCAGAATGACTCATATTCTGAATAAACATCGACATTTGGAAAATTAGGAGTAGTGCTCGCCCAGCAAACTTTCATAGATCGTCACAAAGGGAGCTGAGAGTATACTCCTAAATAACTCAATGTGTAGAATTCAACTGCGTTTTAGCCGTTAACATCAAAAAAAATATTTGTGTACGCTGTATCTATTGTCGGATTTGGCTTATAGCAACCTGAATGAAGAAAAAGTGAGCATCATATACGTTTTCAGTCCGTTTTTACTCGTTTGTTGAGGTGAATAAGCATCTCTTTGATCCTTGAAGTTCCCATGGTCAACCAAACCACATTCTCTCACTTCGCAGGTTATATCTTTGTTGAAACAATCTACCAAGGGACACGCACTCTTGTTTATGGGGCGATCACCAAGCAAATCGTAGTGGAAACTCACAGTAGCAGTCTGAAGGTTCAGTCTGAAGTAGGCCAGGGTGCAGAGTTTTACATTTATCTTTCTATTTAAAGCGCTTATAAAAATTGAGGAAAGACAACTAATATTTTAGATAAAATACGGATAGAGTAGCATAGATCTGTGAGCAAGGATTTACGATAAAAAGTTTCGGGAAATACACTAAGCTACTGGATTTTGGACAAAACCGAAAAAGTCAGTTCTAATACTTTAGATCTCTAGAATCCTTACGACATAAGGGATAAAACTACATTTTTTCCCTCTACAAAAATGGATCGAGTAATTTCATGAAGGTCTGAGCAACTGACCCAAAAATTCAAACCTCGACGAAATTCAAAAAAAGGTTCTATAGGGAGGGGAAACGCCAGAGAACTGTTATTTACATCGAGTCCAACCTATCCTTTGTCCAAAGTCCAGCCAGCTAAGAATGACGATCTTCAATCAAATCATAACCAACCCTCTTGGAGGCAGTTTCGTAAGCAAAGCAAGGTATTGGGATTGTAATTATTTACCTATTGAACAAAATGTTTCTAGAAGAAGCCAAACTTAACTGCTTAACTAAAGAAAATCGTGAAGTCACCTAAAATTTGAGCACTCTATTTCAAGAAAAACACTCTCTCTTGAGTCACTCTCATAAATATCCTATAGACCAATTTACATAATATGATGTCTTGGAAAAGTGAACCTCTATTTAAATTAGCAATATTCATATTATTAGGATATTTAGGCAATGTTATTAACATGCCTCTATTTTTTGGCGTTGACTTTATCTTTGGTAGTATTTTTACACTGCTCATCACTCAAGTATATGGTGTGACTTGGGGGTGTCTTAGCACCTTTATAGTGAGCCTTCACACTATTGCACTCTGGGGACATCCCTATGCTGTCATTATCTTCACGCTAGAAGCATTCTTTATCGGTATAAAAAATCAAAAAAAAGAAAAAAATCTACTTCTCATTGATAGCCTATATTGGATTTGTATTGGCATCCCCTTAGTCTTAATATTCTATGGGCTAATTATCAAAATCTCTACCCAATCTGTTTTGCTAATTATGCTCAAACAGGCTATCAATGGAATTTTCAATGCTCTGATAGCCAGTCTCCTTTTAACGTATACACCTTTAAATTCTTATTTATTTACTGGGACTGAGCCTAAAAAAATTCGATTTCAGCATCAATTACTTAGCCTATTAGTTTGCTGTATTATTTTGCCTGCTCAGATCTTAATGATTGTATATAGTCGTCAAGTGATGGCAAATATTCAAACAGAAATCCCTGAAAAATTACAGTTAGTTTCAGCACAGGTAACGGAAGAATTACAAGATTTTGATTCCAATAGAAAATTTCTGCTAAGCCAAATATCAAGTATCTTAACCGATTCAAAATACGACTTGAATCAGACTGAAAGAATAAACCTAATTCAATCTATTAAGCCTCAAACAGTAGAACTTCAAATCAATAAAGAGACTGCATTAAAAAACACAGACTCTTTATTTTTAGATTGGAGTGAACAGACAAAAAGAGATGGCACAGAAAAAACTGATATTGAAATCATTAACCAGATGCCAATCTATGAGCAAGGACAGTTAAAAGAGGTAATACAGCTCCAGTATTCTCTTGATTCAATCAAAGCCTATTTAAATAAACATACTAAACATAGCGATATCAAGATAACTCTAGTAGATGAGAATAAAACAGTATTGAGCAGTTTTCGGTCTGATCTCAAAACCGGAGGTTTATTTGATCGAGTCAAGCCTAGCACTAATAACAGTCAAAAGTCTGAATTCTACCACTGGCTACCGAATACGGATATGCCCTTAATAAAGTTATGGAGGAATTCATTCTATATTCAACAAACGACCTTAAGTAATTTTCCTTTCACAATTATTTTGGAGGTGTCAGCAGCTCCTTATATAGATAATCTACAGGCTATCTACGTACGGGAAATGTCGATCATGCTCGCCATTATTTTAGGGGCTATTTTATTAGCACAAAAGATTAGCCAGAGAATTGTCGATCCTATTTTAAGACTGACCGATATGACGACAAACTTACCGAAAAAAATCATAGAGAAGAGGGTACTTGAATGGCCTCGTAGTTATCTCAAAGAAATCAATCTGCTCATTACTAACTTTATGCAAATGACAGCTACGCTCGAACAACAGTTTGATGAAATTAAGGATACGAATAAAACGTTAGAAAATCGTGTACAACAACGGACTACCGAATTACAAGTAGCCTTGAGAGATCGTCAAGAGGCTCTCGCAAAAGTAGAGCAGACTCAGCTACACATTGTGCAGAGTGAGAAGATGTCAGCACTGGGGAATTTAGTGGCTGGCGTTGCTCATGAGATTAATAATCCTATAGGATGCATTATCGGCAATGTGGGAGCAATTCAGGATTACATTAGTGACTTACTGAAATTGTTAGATCTCTATGCCCAAGAGTGGCCTAAACCGAGTGAAACCATTGAAGAAGAGCTAGATATCATTGATCTCGACTTTGTGAAAAAGGATCTATCTAAATTGATCCATGCCATGAAAGATGGGGGACAACGAATTAAGTTAATTAGCCAAAGTCTACGAACTTTTTCTCGTGCCGATACAGACCAGAAACAATTTTTCAACCTTCATGATGGTATCGATAGCACCGTCCTCATCTTGCGTCATCGTCTTAAAGCAAATGAAACAAGACCGGCCATTGAAGTGGTTACTGACTATGGAGAACTACCCGAGGTTGCTTGTTTTCCGGGCCAGTTAAATCAAGTATTCATGAACATTTTGGCCAATGCCATTGATGCTCTTGAAGAGACCAATCAGGGTAAAACCTACCAGGAAATCGCAGCCAATCCCAATGTAATTATTATTCAAACCCAACTGCTTGAGCAGCAGGTCACTATTCAAATTGAAGATAACGGTTGTGGCATGTCAACAGAGACAGCAGCGCGGATGTTTGAACAAGGATTTACCACTAAAGCAATAGGTAAAGGCACTGGACTCGGCATGGCGATCGCCAACCAAATCATCACTGAAAAACATGGGGGAACCCTGACTAATACCTCCAGAATCGGCCAAGGTAGTATCTTCAAAATCACACTCCCACTTTAATTTACAAAGAGAAATCAGAAGATCTTTCTCAACTTTTCACGAGTTGATTTTTGACGTACATCACGTCTGTTCGCATCGCATATTTTATTCCCTGTAGAACTTCGCAACCTTCATGACGAAGCTTATGTTGGAAGACTGCAACCTTGCCAATTTCTGGTTTGATAACGGCATTTAACTGCTCCATAAATCTGGTTTCGCCGCCCTCAAAATCACTATTGAAATAAACCAGCACTGAAAACAAAGATATTTCTCGATCATTAGCTTGATACCAATGATCCATATGCGGTTCAAACTTTTGACCGATGTTATATCGATAGCATCTGAGTCTTTCATTGAGACGACTTACAGAAAAATCATCAATTTGCTGAGGCAGAGAATCTTTAATTCTTTCGAATAAATCATCCGCAATTTTTTTATCATCAAAAATCACTCGATCTTGATTGCGGAACATCGGATTACGAGTCGCAATTGCAGGGTTTGAGCTCTCAATTTTCCGAATAAATCTTTGACATCCAGCTTTAGAATAAACCTCTTTTATTTCCCACAACAATGGAACAGACTCATATCGAAATTTAACGCCTAGAGGAAATTCCATGATGTCAGGAAGAGGGGAATCATCGTGATTTACAAGAAAGTCAGAGTTTGATCTTCTTGGCTTAGTTTATGCAATTCCAAGGCTTCTCTCTACCGTAAAAATGCTGTATTTCAGAAGTTTGCGGATGTCGAAATTTGAGTTCCATGGCACGCAAAGAATAGCCAAGATCTCCGGGTAATGCTGTTTGAGTTGGGTCAGCAGGAATTTTCGGAATGCCACCAACGTCATACAAAGGATCTCCAACCAAGGGAAAACCAATCGCTGCTACATGAATCCGAATTTGGTGCGGTCGCCCTGTCTTAATATCCATGGCAACAAGTGAAGTTTTGGGCTCACGTCTGAGCACAGTCATTTCGCTATGGGAATATTTCCCTTCTGGATGAGCTGCGTGAATAGAGCCTAGGATAGGGTGAGGGACTTTGCCGATCGGTGTGGTGATTGTGACATGGTCAGGGTAGTCGCCTGCAAGAATCAATGCATGGTAGATTTTTTTGATTTGGTGTAGGCGGAGTTGTTGGCTCAGATTTTTTTTTGCAACAGGCGATCGCGCCAGAATCATGAGCCCAGAAGTACCCCGACCTAAACGATGAATTGGAATAGGGGTTTCATCAGGAAAATTTTTGCGGAGTTGGTGCAACAGCGTATTTTCAAGAAAAAAACCACCGGGTAACACAGGCAATCCAGACGGTTTATCAATGATCAAAAAATCTGCTTCTTCATGCAAAATTTCATAATCTAAAGGTGCATCTGGTTCGTCCCATGGCGCACGATGGTATTCGAGTCGTTGATTTTTTTTGAGGATTTGGTTGGGTTGCGCAGGTTCTCCATCCACAAATATTTGCTGAGCTAAAAGGCGATCGCCCCATTCCTCACGGGTAGAGTGTCGATAATTTTGGGTATAAAAATCTAACACCTTTAACCCAATGTCCTTTGGCTTCAGGCGATCATAATAAATCCAACCTTGATTAAGCATTAAAGGTTATGAGTACTGATAAATATCTTTGCGCGGATTAAAACTTTCCACTTCCCGCAATTTTTCGTATAGTGCTTTTTCTTCAGGAGTAATTTCGGCAGGCAACACAATCTGCACTTCCACAAACTGATCGCCACGATTCCCCGAACTGCGGGGATATCCTTTATTCGCCAACCGCAATCTCTGTCCGGCTTTCACACCATTCGGGACAGTCATTTTGACTAGTCCATCAATCGTTGGAATCTCGATAGATCCCCCTAAGATTGCCTCCGTTGGACTCAAGGGTAACTGGCAATAAATATCTGCACCTTGGATATCAAAAAATGGGTGACGAGCAACTGTGATTTTCAGATATAGATCACCACCATTAATGCCTTGATTTCGCAGTCGAATGCGCTGACCATCGACCATATGAGGCGGCATCTCTACTTCCAGCGATCGCCCATCTTCTAGACGAATGCGCTCGCGACCACCTCGGTAAGCCTTTTCAAGTGGCAACGTTAACCGAGCCTCAACATCACGCTTTGAAGGTGATTTTGGTGTCGCAACTTTCGTGGTTTTGGTTGTACCAGCACGGTAATCGTCATAGCTCCCTGTGCGGGTACGTGATTGGGTTTGTTGCGAAGACTGGCGATTTTTATCCCCAAAAGGATTTACGCTACCAATATTTGCAAATTGGCTAAAATCGTTTCGCTTATTACGATTTTGAGTCCGGTTAAAACCGGGACGCGTATATTTATTGTTGACCGCACGACTGAATTGGTCATACTGCGATCGCCGCCCATCATCTGAGAGAATTTCGTAGGCTTCGTTAATATCCTTAAATTTTTCCTCAGCAACCTTATCACCGGGATTGACATCAGGATGATATCGACGTGCTAACCGACGAAATGCCCGCTTAATCTCATCACTCGAAGCATTCCGAGGAACGCCTAAAATTTCATAATAGTTACGCAAATTGTTCATATTTAGGCGACGGAGTAGAGACAGATCTCCTTAAAGAGTGGCGCATGATCAGGATACGTTCTGTTAATTATGCAGGAATTGACTACGAAAACAAGCCTTTAGAACCATTCATCATCTTCGTCCCAATCATTTTCGTAGGGAATGTTCCGACCTTTGCCTTCACTGTAATACTTCCGTGAAACATTACGCTGTTCGTAGGGATCTCTCGCTGAAGGCTGTGGTGGGCGACGACGGGGTGGACGCTGCTCAGGGGAACGTTCCTCTGGACGACGAGGTGCTGAACCATTGCCATATCCAGCGCCACCATCATTCATCGGTCGATTGCCGCTGTAATTTTGGCGGGGAGGATTAGCGGCTCCATAGTTATAATCCTGTGCTGGTGGCTGCTGTCTTTGGGGTGGTTGACGCCGATCATATTCATAACCGCGATCTTGTTGAGGTTGACGTGGCGCATCATAAGCGCGTCCAGCTCCATAACCACTAGTGGGTCGAGAAGCTTGACGAGAATCGTAGTAATAATCATCGTCTTCATCATCGCCAATAAAGGTTTTCTTGATGGTGCTGAAGAATGATTCATCCTCATCGTCATATTGCATGCGCACTTCGCGGTTTAACTCATATAACGCATCCTGTAGATCTGCCTGCGCCCGATCTAGGCGGCGATCATCATTTTGCTTAAGACCCTCAAGAATTTCCTGGGACAAACTCTCAATGCGACGGCGATAATAACTCGCAAATTGACTCCCAAAATCAAGCGTCACTTCTTTCAATCGTCTCGAAGCTTGATCTGTTAATGCCTTCGCCCGATTACGCTTTTCAACCTTTTCACGTCGCTCACGATCTTCCCGCGAGAATTGCTCGGCATCGCGCATCATACGGTTCACTTCCGCATCCGTCAATGTGGATGAACCCTGTACTGTAATGCTCTGCTCACGACCAGTGGTTTTATCGCGCGCGGCAACTTGCAAAATACCATTGGCATCAATATCAAACGATACCTGCACTTGCGGCACGCCCCGTGGCGCGGGTGGAATACCCGTCAGCTTAAAGCGACCAAGGGATTTATTTCCCTGAGCCATCTCCCGCTCACCTTGCATCACATGGATTTCCACAACAGTTTGATTGTTCTCACCTGTCGAGAAAATATCCGAGCGCCGCACCGGAATGGTTGTATTTCTGGGGATGAGTTTTTTCATTACCCCACCAATCGTCTCAAGCCCAAGGGAGAGGGGTGTCACATCGAGCAACAGAATATCTTTGACTTCACCACCGAGAATGCCAGCTTGAATCGCTGCTCCCACAGCAACCACTTCATCGGGGTTCACATTTTGGTTGGGTTCACGGTCAATAAAACTACGAACTAATCCCTGCACTAACGGAATACGAGTAGAGCCACCAACGAGAACCACTTCCCGAATTTGTACTGGGCTAATGCCAGCATCCTGAAGGGCACGCTTAATAGGACGACGTAAACGGCTAACCAATTCACCACTCAAACTTTCAAAAGTTGCGCGATCAAGCTGGGTTTCTAAATGCTTAGGGCCATCTTCAGTTGCGGTGATGAAGGGTAAGTTGATTTCAGTAGTTGTGACACCAGAGAGTTCAATCTTCGCTTTTTCGGCAGCTTCAGTAAGACGTTGTAATGACTGACGATCTTTACGGAGATCAATATCTTCTGCTTCGAGAAATTGTTCTGCAAGCCAATCGACAATCTTGCGGTCAAAGTCGTTACCACCAAGCTGGGTATCACCGCTGGTCGATTTCACTTCAAAGACGCCATCACCCACTTCAAGGACGGAGACATCAAACGTACCGCCACCAAGGTCAAAAACAAGGATTGAAGAGCTTTCTTTTTGCTCTAAACCATAGGCCAGGGCGGCGGCAGTAGGTTCATTGAGAATGCGTAAAACTTCTAAGCCTGCAATTCGTCCAGCATCACGGGTCGCTTGGCGCTGGGAATCATTGAAATAAGCAGGCACGGTGATAACTGCGCCCGTAACTTCTTCGCCTAGGTAACGTTCTGCTTCGTCAGCAAGGCGACGGATAATTTTTGCGGAGATCTCTTCGGGAGCAAATTCTTGGCGCAGACGAGGACAGCGGATTTTAATCGCATCTTCTTCGGTGCGACGAATCGTGTAAGGGACTTGCTTCGAATCGGAGTTTAGTTCTGCGTAGCGTCTACCCATAAAGCGTTTGACGCCATAGTAAGTATTCTGGGGGTTTAGGACGGATTGCCGACGCGCCATTTGTCCGACGAGAAGTTCGCCGTCTTTGTTAAAGCCGACAACTGAAGGAGTTGTTCTCGTTCCCTCTGAGTTGGCAATAACAATGGGTTTGCTGCCTTCCATTACTGCAACGACGGAATTCGTGGTTCCGAGATCGATGCCGACTACTCTACCCATGCGCTTTCTTGTTCTCCTTGGTGTGGCTCGACAATTCTATTTATATTAGGCCGCGCCACGATTGTTAACAATATTTGCTCTCTATTTTATCGGAGGGGCTGTTTTTTTTGTGAAAACGAGTAGTCGAGAAGGGGATTTGATTTCGAGAGAATCAAGGCTCAGGCTTTGGGGTTCTCGGATCAAGTTTGTATTTTTTTGCCGTCAATGATGATGTAATCAGGAGCCACTGTAATGATTCCTTCAGTAGCTTTTTTGTGGCTGGCGATCGCCTCTTCTTCTCTACCTAGAGCAGACAAGACATCACCTCGCTTTTGCCATGCATCGTGTAAATCCGGTCTCAGCTCAAGGGCTTTATCGTAGCTGGCGATCGCCGCCTCATACTCACCTGACTTCTCTAGGGCAATCCCTTTTTGAAACCAGGTGAGATAGTAATTGGGCCTGATTTCGATGAGGTAATCATAGATATCAATTGCCGCTTCATATTGTCCAGTTTTCTCTAAAGCTAGTGCTTTTTTATATCGCGTTTGATTATCATTCGGAGTCAGTTCGAGGGCTTTATCGTAGCTGGCGATCGCCTCCTCATTCCTCTCCGATAGTTCTAAAACAATGGCTCGGTTGTACCATGTCGTTTCACAATTCGGGTCACATTCCGTCGCTTTGTCATAGCTGGCGAGAGCCTCTTCTTGCCGACCCATTGCCGATAAATCAGCGACCCGATTATGCCATGCATAGTGATGATCAGGCTTCAGTTCAAGAACTTTACCATAGCAATCTAGAGCTTCCTCTTTTCTCCCCAACTCCTTCAGAACTAAACCCTTATTATTTATTGCATCAATATTCTCTGGGTCAAATGCCAGCGTTTCATCGTAGCTTGCCAGCGCTTCATCGTATTTCTTTAACAGACACAATGTATTACTACAACGATATCTAGCTTCATTATTTTTTGGGTTAAACTCTACCGTTTTGTTGTAGCTATCAACAGCTTCCTCATATCTCTTCAGTTCATATAAAGCATTGGCTCGTTCATACCAAGCCCGGGAATAATCAGATTTCACACTGAGCGCATCATCACAGTGCATGACAACTTCATAGAATTGCCCAAACGCTTCATACACGAGCGCTTGAATATACCAACTCTCCGGATCATCATCGGTATACAATGCAGTGCATTCATCAAAGCTATTGAGTAGCTCATCCGATTTTTCTTTACAGACAAACCGCCTGTTATTGAGGGCATGCTCACAAATTGGTCGAATCTCTAAAGCCTGGTCATAACTCATAATTGAGTCTTCATATCGACCAAGCTTGTAGCAGACATTACCTCGATTTAACCAAGCAGCATAATAATCTGGCTCTAGTTTTATAGCCTCGTTATAGCAAGCAAGGGCTTCTTCATATTTGCCGTCATTACTGAAGCCGTAGCCTTGATCAAACAGCGCTTCATGGTCATCTGACTGAGACTCAACCTTCTTAGAATTTTGCATCAGAAATGAGTGGATAAAGACAAATGTAATTTGAAATTTTTTGGTATCGGGCCTAGGGTTTTAAGCTTTCAAGGATCTCGAGGGCTTGGGATTGGTTGACGGCTTGGTTTTGTTCGCCAAAAATTTCTGCCGCTTTCGTTAAGTCGGCGATCGCCAGATCCATTTGATCGAGCTGATAATAGGAAATGCCGCGATTAAAGTAGGCTTCGCCAAAATTTTCTTTGCGTTCCAAACTTGCACTGTAATCATCAGCCGCAGCTTGGTGATCCCCGAGACGGTTATAGGCTAAAGCCCTGTTGTAATAGGCCTTCGCGTGATCAGGTTTGAGATCGATGGCAGCATTATAATCGGCGATCGCCTTCTCGTGATACTCGGCGGCAAGGTCTGGATTATCGGCTTCGATGGCAACTACCGCGAGATCATCATAGGTATTGCCGCGATTGATAAAAAAGTCTGGGTTGTCGTCTTTTAAGTCAATTGCCGCTTCGCAACTCACAAGAGCTTCTTCATACTGCTTGAGCAAATAGGCCGCATAACAACGATTTCCATAAGCATCGGCAAATTCAGGATTTAGCTCAACTGCACTGCCATAATCATCATAAGCAGCTTGGTATTCACCTAAAATATGGTGGCTGTAACCGCGATTATAAAAGGCATCGGCATCATTTGCATCAATGGCGAGAGAAGCAGAGAAGTCGTCTATTGCTCCGAGATAATCACCATTGGTTAATTTATCAACGCCAGAATTATAAAACTGGATTGCTTCAAGACGCTCAATATCGCTTGCGCTACTGTCCTCAGCCTCAGGCGTTTCAACAGCGCTTGTTTCGTCATTATTTTGTGCGATTTCTAACGGCATCAATATCAGTGGAGACTGCTCAACCGGCACCTGTGCAAAAAGAGGAGCCTGAGCAAGAAAGAAAGTGCTGCCGAAGATGACCCAATATCGAATGCCAAGTTTCATCATTGTCCCTGTATATCTAGAGCTATTGTATAAACTCGATCCAAATTCTATTGTATGGGGCTGCTTAAGTTTAAGCGTTACTACTTTTATGACTTCGAGTCAGCAGAAGAAGTGTCTGTTGGTTCATCAGTTTTAAACTTTGGAATAATTCCTTTGTCATAGTTTGAGGCGATCGCCAGAAATGCTCCGGCCAGGATATACACAGGCAGTGGCACGAAAAATCCTTTAATGGACTGGAACAATTGCACCAGCACAAATAGGATTACAACACTCGTTAGCCAAATTTTCATGGACACCTCTAACCACACCTAGGTAATTTGTAGCGCATCAAGGACGGCGATCGCCACACCCCCAAAGCCGAGCTCATCAAACCTGCCAATCAATTAACTTCAAACTATCAATCAGACTAAATTCTTTGGTGTTATGGGTAACGAGGATTAAATCATGGGACAGGGCGATCGCCGCAATCTGCAAATCGTAAGCACCAAGAGATATCCCTTTTTTCCGTAGATCTGCTCGTATCTTGCCGCAAAGCTGGGCTGATTTGCTATCAAACGGCAAACTAATTAATTCCGCTAAAAAGTACTTTAAAGTCTCTAAATTTCCAACTACTTGAGAACCCGTATACGCGCCGTAATAAAGCTCTGATTTCACCACATCACAAATACAAACATCCTCTGTCGAAACATTCTGAAAGTGTTCGTACAAAATTGGATCCCGGCAGTTGAGGTAGCCGATGCAGGTGTTGGTATCCAGCAAATAAATCATAGAAGCTTCTCTCGCGGAGGCTGCTGTTCTTGAGCCTCTCGATGTAAGGCTTCCCCTTGCCAAGCGCCACTAGTCTCTAAAAATCGTTGGGACCATTGATGCTTTGAAAGTTTAGATGTTGGTTGATAGACCAACAGTAGCTCTAGTTCCTCACCTGAATATTCTGGCAGTTGAATGTGCAGGACACCCTGATTATTTACAGTCGTTTTTAGTCGCAAACTTTCCATTTCAATTTATGTTTTTTGAGTAGAATCCCTGTCAATACAATTACGCAATAATTTCTAGGGCATCAAGGGAGGCGATCGCCACATCTGCCGCATCGAGATGAGCAGCAGCTGCATCACCCCAGCAAATTCCCACCGAACCCGCAGCACCTGCATTATTCGCCATCTGAATATCGCCAGGTGCATCACCAACCATTAAAGTTTGGCTCGGCTCTGTCCCCAAATCTCGACAAGCTTTCAAGAATAAATCGGGGTCTGGTTTTAGACCAAATTCTGCCCCCATTTCTAACTGAATAAAGTCTTGGAGCTGATAAATTTGGACAAACTTTTTCACATTGGCGGTATTATCCATCGACAGAATACCGAGTTTCAAGCCAGCATCATGGCAAAATTTCAGCACTTCCAAACTTCCTGTAAACAAAGGGGAAGTACCACTGCGATCGCCCAGCACTGTTTCCGCTTCTTCAAAAGCTTTTTTCGCAATTGCGAGTGCTTCAAACCAACTGCGACCCGTTTCGGCAATATAAGCAGCGGCGGCGATCGCATTTTCATGGTTACTGCCCACCGCCATCAGCCCAGCGGGATCGAGGTCACCATCCAACATCCCAAAGGACATTAGCAACGGCTCACCGACCCCCGGCACCTGTGCATCGATCAGCCTCGCACGCTTTTGAGCTAATTGTTTGAGATAACTTTGAGAATCTGATAATGTCCCGTCTTTATCGAAAATAATGCCTGTAATATCTTCAAAAACTTTGTCGTGAACTTTAACCGTAACCATGACCCAAACCAACCCACAAATTGCCTCCATACCCTAGTACGAATCGGCATTCATTGCAGCTTGTTTTTTTTGCATATTCCGCTGAAATCGTAGAGCCAGGGAGGTTATCCTAAAAAGTGTTGATTTGAGAGGGGACAAAAGCGCGATGCAAGGATTAATTTGTTTGGTTTGTGGACTCATGCTGTGGTTGGGTTTACAGGTCTCACCAGCAGATGCCATGACAAATGAAGCCTATCTGCGCGGCGATCGCCTCACCCGTGAAGCTGTGCAAGCGGCGAAAAAGGGCGACTTATTCACTGCTGAAAAAATATGGTCAGACCTAATCGACGAGTTCCCTGGCAATCCTGCCCTCTGGAGTAACCGTGGCAATACCCGCGCCAGCATGAATAATTTCGATGAAGCCCTCGCCGATCTGAACGAAGCTGTTCGCCTTGCGCCCGACGAAGTTGACCCCTACTTTAATCGCGGTGCCATCCTCGAACAGAAACAGCAATTCAAAGCAGCTATTGATGATTACGACAAAGCTATTGAGCTAGACCCCAACGAGGCGATCGCCTACCACAATCGCGGTAATGCCTACGGCAGCCTAGGTAATTGGTCACAGGCCGTTAAAGATTATAAGAAAGCCACCGAATTAGACCCACGATTTGCATGGGCAGCCGAAAGTTATGCCCTTGCATTATACCAAAACGGTGACATAGAAAAAGGGATCCAAAGGATGAAAAGTGTCGTCCGCAAATATCCACTTTTCGCAGATGCGAGAGTTGGCCTCACCGCGATGCTTTGGGGTAATAAGCAATTTGGGGAAGCTGAGAGCAACTGGGTATCTGCCAATGGCCTAGACAAACGCTACAAAGATCTTGATTGGATCCGCAATATTCGTCGCTTTCCGCCTACCGTTGCCGATAATCTCGATAGCTTCCTGCACCTCAACTAAGAGGATGTCTGAAAAGGGTCTGACCGTAACTTTTGTCGAAATGAGTTGCACGTAAAAATAAGCACTTCAGGCGATCAACCTGGCGGAATTTACGCAGTATTTATCGAACATAAAGACTTTTCAGACATCCTCTAAATTAATGCCGTAAATATTATGGCATTTGAATTATCTTTACTGAACCCATATGTTATATGGATAAATCAGTATTCTTGAGCTAGATAATAAAGTTATTAATACATACAACTTTCACAAAGAGAGATCATGCTTATCAGTCATCGTTACAAGTTTATTTATACCAAGACTGTAAAAACAGCGAGTACAAGCGTGGAATCATTTTTTGAAAGATTTTGTATGCCAGATGGTGAGTGGGAGGCAACACATGCACGAGCAGAATATGAATCACCAACAGGTGTTATTGGATTTAGAGGAAAAAATCCACCATCAAATACAAAATGGTTAAATCATATGTCAGCACGAAAAATAAAAAAACAAGTAGGAGATGATATTTGGAATAGTTATTTTAAGTTTTGCGTTATTCGCAATCCATATGACAAATGTATATCTGCGTTTGAACACTTTGGGAAAAATCATCAAACAAAGCGGCTGTCGATATTGGATCGAATTCAAACTCGAAGAATGAAAGATGAGCAACTTCGTTTTTATGATTATATCCGCAATAATCCTCCAATAGATCGAGATAAATACATCATTGACAATGAAATTTGTGTAAATGATTTTATTCGTTATGAATCACTTCAAGACGATATTGAAAGGATATGCAAACATATTGGTGTGCCCTATGAATCAGATCTTTTACCTTCATTTAAAAGGGGTCGTCGTCGTCCAGATGCAACAGGAGAAACTCTATATACAGAATTAAGTCGTCAAAAAATAGCAAAAGAATTTGCTTTTGAAATTGATTATTTTGGTTATAATTAGCTCTAGCAATAATTTCTCGCTTTGGAAGGTAATCAACTCTAATTTCTTCAAATTTTTTATATTTCTGCTAGAGCAAATATCACATTTATTCTATGCTCCTTGTCCATCTAACTGAGAAATTAAATTATTGAGATGATTAATGTCGGCATGGTAAACCTCATTGCAGAAATTGCATGTTGCTTCCGCACCACCATCGGTTTCGATCATGTCCAGCAGTTCATCCTTACCAAGCATTTTTAAAGCGCCCATCATCCGCTCAAAGGTACAACTGCAATCAAACCGTAGCATTTGAGTCTCTGAGAAAATATGTAGTCCCTCATCTCCCAACAGATCTTGGAAAATATCGTGCAATGACTTCCCTTGTTGGAGCAGTGGCGTAAAACCCGATAGTTTACCTAATCGACTTTCAAGTTTGGCAATTAGAGCTTCATCTCGTGCAGCTTTCGGTAAAATCTGCAATAAAATCCCACCTGCGGCAGTGACACCCTCAGACCCCACAAAAACGCCAAGCACTAAGGCTGAAGGAGTTTGCTCAGAGGTGGCTAAATAATGGGTAACGTCATCGCCAATCTCGCCAGACACCAGCTCAACGGTACTGGAGTAGGGATAGCCATGACCAAAATCTTTCACGGCATACAAAAAGCCTTTACCGATCGCTCCGCCGACATCGAGCTTACCTTTCTCATTAGGAGGTAGTTCCACAGTTGGATTGTGGACATAACCACGCACTGTGCCATCGGGGCCACCATCCACCAGCAAACCTCCCAACGGACCATCACCCTTAATGCGGAGATTAATCCGGGCATCTTGTTTCTTCATGCTAGAGGAAATGAGCAGAGCAGAGGCCATTGTCCGTCCTAACGCTGCTGTTGCAACGTAGGAGAGGTTGTGGCGATCGCGTGCTACTTGGGTGAGCTTGGTGGTAATCACGCCAACAACTCGTATGCCATTGTCAGCAGCTGTGCCGCGAATCAGTTGATCTGCCATAACATCTAGAAAAAATGAATTTTTGTAAATACTATTATGGCAATTCGGGGTACCTGAGTATAGTCACTCTCGATTTAGTCTCAATTTATCCCTAACAAAACTCTACGGAGCAATCCTTGTCGCAAAATTTTCAGAGCGGGTAGGCGAGAGGGCACGAGCTTTCAAAATAGCTGCCGCGAGAAATGCATAGGAAAAGACACCGACAACCGCCAGCAGCAAACTACTGTAGGAACCAACCGTATTCCAGAGGGCATGGAGCAAAGAGGAAGTCAGACAACCCACAATTAAAATCGTCCAGCGTTTCGATGGCTTCAACACACTCAACCCAATGAAATACCCAAAATAACCGCTATAGGCCATATGCCCCGCAACAGAACCCAAAATACGTGGAATCAGTAGTTGCAATCCAAGCAATTCTCCAGTGCTAGCATCAACATTCATCGACACTTCACTGATAATATTTGGGACATATTGCCCGAGGGTTTCGAGGAGGGTAAATCCAACGGCGGAGGCTGTTCCCAGCAAAATGCCATCAAGGGGTTCATTGACACCAATTTTTTGACGACGTTTTAAGGATTTGAATTTATTTCCAATAAACATCGCCAAAAATACGGGCAATGCTTTCAGGATTTCCTCCATTAGCCCTGCGCCAAAAAACATTCCGATAAACAAAGCAATAATGCCACCGTCTTCGTAGAGTCCACCAGGAAGAATGTCGCGAAAAACAAAGATAAATAGGCTAATCACTGGGGTCACCAGCATCAGCATCGTCAATAGCGCAGAGCCAATCAATACCCACCAAGATTTACGTTTACCGCAAAGCTGATAGATGTAATAGAAAGCAGCTCCGGCGATATAGGTGGATAGCAAAAGATTGAAGAGTACGGGCTCGCCGATGGAGGCAAACATCAAGACGACGCAAACAACAGTCAGAATGCCGGGAATTAAATAGCCTTTGTGGGATAAGTCTTTGCCTGAGCCCGCAATGGGAAAAAGTTGGGACAGGGTAACGTTGGTGTCAGCATTTTTAGCGTTTGGACTGGGGACAGGTATGGGAGCTGGCGAAGATGAGGTCGGTTGAAAATTGGCAGCAACAGTTTCGGCTTGCGAACTGGGTGTTAGTTCAAAGAGAAATTCGGGGCCGTTGTCTCCTAACATCAAGCGATCGCCGGACTGAAGAGTGTAAGAAGAAATCTGCTGACCATTCACAAACGTGCCATTCGCACTGCCAAGATCAACAACTTCCCAACCAGCAGGCGTTTGACGAAGAACAGCATGGCGACGGGACACAACGGTATAGCGGTTTGGGTCTAGGGCAATTTGGCAGCTTGGCTCACGACCAAACACAATGTCTTGGTTGGGAATAAGCTGGACATCCGCAAGCAGCCCAACGGATACGCCTCCCGTTGAAATTTGTTGTACCTTGCCTAAGTTTTGCATCGCGATCGCCTCAGAAACGTAACCCAAGAAAAATAAAAGGCGAACATTGCCGCCCCTTGGTAATTTATAACGGCTTAGGCTCAGCCCAACCGCATAAAAATGAATCTATTATTGTTGCTTTACTCTTGATTTGCTTGACGGGCATCGATTACAGCCAAAACAAATGAAATAACTGTGAGCGGTGCACTAGCAGCCAAAATCAACTGAGTCGTCCGAAATCCAAAATCAGGATCTCCGTAGCCCAGTTCAAATACACAACCCACCGCGGCGATCGCACTAATACAAGAAAGAAGCAGCAAAATCGCGCTTTTAGGCGTCATTGTAACCATCGAAAAAACTCCCCTAAGACAACTTGCTGTTAATCATAATTCCCTTAACTCCTTAGATACAAGAAAACCGTATTTTAGAAGCCTTTTCGACAGTTCATTTATTTACAAAAACATTCTATTTTTGAGACAACTCTTGCATTTTTCCAAAGCCAGCCAGCAACACATCTAGGCCAAATTCAAAATTATGAATGCCGTTATATTGCCCTTTAATCACATGGTGGGTCAGGCCATTTAGATACGGGTATTGGTCTACCGGAATGAGGTGTACAAATTCCGCCGCAACCTTAGCATATTCACTCGCCTCAAACGGAAAATTTAGTTCTTGCAGCGTAAAACCATAGATATAACTATCGAGAGCATTCCAAATATGGTCAGCAATCTCATAGGAAAATCCCGCTTCCAGTAAACATCCCAAGGTCGCATCAACATAAGACAAACTCGATTCGCCAATATTCACGCGGGAGGCGATCGCCATGGTCGCCCAAGGATGTTTCAACAAAACTTGGTGAGCGGAGATTGCCCGATTACGCATCGCAACTCGCCAATCTTGCTTGGGATCTGGTCGCTCAATCTCGGCGATCGCCAACTCCACAATGCCATCGATAATGTCGTCTTTATTTTTGACATGGTTGTACAGTGACATCGCTTTCACCCCTAAACCTTCTGCCAGTTTCCGCATCGACAAAGCATCTAAACCATCTGCATCTACACAATGGAGCGCCGCCTGCAAAATACGCTCTCGGCTCAGAGGCATCGATTGTTTGTCGTCTAGTTTTTGTCGCTTGGCCATGTAATTTTTCTTGATATTGCCGCAAAACCGTTACCCTACTAGAGATTTTGCGGCAGAGGTCTCGCTGCAAATATTGACATACTTACGGCGTAAGTTAAACTTACAGTGTAAGTCGAGATTAATGAAGTCATGATGCAAATATCCAGTAGACAAATGTTTGAGCGGGCAGAAAATCACACAGCGGTACAAACAATGCAGGCGATCGCCCAATCAGAGTACGGTGGGCCAGAAGTTTTAGGTTTGACAAAGGTAGAAAAACCTGTGCCAAAAGATAATGAAGTGCTTGTCAAAGTTCATGCTTCATCGGTCAATGCTGGCGATTGGCATCTGATGCGAGGAAAACCCTTTCTGATTCGATTAATGTTTGGCGGTTTGCTGAAGCCAGCCATTCCAATTATTGGCGTTGATGTTGCGGGAACAGTGGCGGCAGTTGGCCAAAATATTACGCAATTTCAGGTGGGTGATGCAGTCTTTGGGGATGTCTCAGGCTGCGGGTTTGGAGCCTTCGCTGAATATGTTTGCGCAACAGAAGACTCTCTCATTCACAAACCAGAAAGCATTCCTTTTCGGGAGGCTGGTGTCGTTCCGGCTGGGGCGATCGCCGCATTACAAGCTTTGCGAGATTTTGGAAATATTCAGGCGGGTCAAAAAGTATTGGTAAAAGGCGCGTCAGGTGGTGTCGGTTCGTTCGCTGTCCAAATTGCCAAAGCTTTCGGGGCAGAGGTAACCGCAGTATTGAGCACAAAAAAATTAGAGATGGGGCGATCGCTCGGGGTAGACCATCTGATTGATTACCAAAAAACGGATTTAACAACCCTTGAAGAGCAATATGACCTCATTCTCGATGCAGCAGGATTTCAACCGTTTTGGCATTATCTCCCTCTCCTAAAACCCACCGGAACCTATGTCATGGTCGGTGGCGCAACAACGCCATTCTTTCAAGCAATGTTATTCGGGGCGATCGCCGAAAAAATTACGGGTAAAAAAATTAAGTGCTTGGAAGCGAAAATGAACACAGACGATCTGAAACTCATTCGAGATTGGTTAACAGATCAAAAAATTAAGCCTTTCATTGATCGCGATTTTCAATTGACAGAAGTACCTGATGCTATTCGTTATCTCGAACAACGCCAAGGTCGAGGCAAAATTGCAGTTCAGGTGTCATCACTTTAGGCAGACAATAATGGCAGGTCAGATGTGTCCCGTTATGTTGTCGATTGACGGCGCTCTAAGAAAATGGAGACTATAACCCAAGCAACGAGTAAACCTACAATCCCGATACCAAATTTGCCCATAATATCGAGCACCTCGGGTAGCGGCAAAAATTGACCTAGGAAGTAAGGCAAGGTCACCGTCACCCCGGCCCAAACTACCGCTCCCGCTAAATTACAGGTGAGAAATAAGGCAAAAGGCATTTCGACAATGCCAGCGAGGGGAGCGGCAAAAATTCGAAAGAAGGTAACAAACCGCCCAAAGAAGACAGCTTTAGGAGCATTTTCAAGGAATTTTTCACGGGCTTCGTCTATTTTCTGGTCGCTAATCCGAAAGACATGGGCAATTTTCCGCAATAACGGTAGCCCACCCCATTTGCCGATGAAATAGCCAATGCTATTGCCTAAAAATGACCCGGCGATCGCCCCGAGCAGCACCCATTGATATTTCAGCTCACCACTACCGGCGAGGAATCCCCCCAACAGCGTGAGCGCTTCCCCTGGTATGGGAATCCCTGTATTTTCCAGACCAATCCCAACAAACACAGACCAATAGCCATAGTCATGAATAAACAGTTGCAGCGACTCTAAGGTGAAAAAATTTGTGACAAAATCTATGACAAAATCGAGGGTCATCGAAAATTCTTATTGGTTTTGCATTTATCCATTATGGGGTAGAGGCTCACACTCTTTGCAAAAAGAAGCCCCCAATTTCCCCCAAAATTCTTTAAGATAATTATTACGCAATGTAACAGAGTACTTCCTACCGTGACTCAGCTCGCTCCCCAGCCCAACTCTACAGAACCTGAGCAAATGTCCCATCCTCCAAAGCAGCGCGGTCTCGGTTGGAAAGGTATTGTTATTGGCGTTGTGATCGGTGTAATTGTCAGTGGCGTTGCGGGTCGATTTGGTCAGTCAGGAGCAGAGAATGACGCTCCGGCAGAGACGACAGAAGAAACAGCTGCTTCTAGAGAACCGAGCCGGGCCGTTACGGTAGAAACCATCGAAACTCAGGCGATCGCCAAAACAATTGAAGTTGTCGGTACTGTTGCAGCAGCAGATCTCATTTCGGTATCCTCACCGCGCAATGGACTGCAAATTACGAATTTATTAGTTGATGAAGGGGACTACGTTCAAGCGGGACAAGTTTTAGTGCAGCTGAATAATGACACCCTCCGCGCCGAATTGCTCCAAGCCAAAGCACAGGAAAGTCAATCTGCCGCTCGTTTAGCCGAGTTGACTGCGGGTGCAAGACCAGAAGAAATTGCCCGTGCCAAGGAACAAATTTCCCAAGCGAAAGCTGGTATTGAACGGGCAGAAGCAGATTTCGAACTTGCTCAACAACGCCTAGATCGTAATCAAGAGCTACTCAGTTCTGGGGCGATCGCCGCCGACACCCTCGATGATGCCCGTAGTCGCCGAGATTCAGCCCAAGCTAGCCTCAACCAAAATCAAGCAACCCTTAGAGAAGCAGAACAGCGCCTCCTCGAACTTCAACGGGGAACTCGTCGTGAAATTATTACCCAAGCCCAAGCCCAACTCAAACAATCTGAAGCCCAAGTCAATGTTGTAACAACTCGCCTCCAGGAAACCCAAATTGTGGCCCCTCGTGGCGGCAAAATCATCGAGAAATTTGCCCAAGTAGGCGACTTAACAAGTTCTGATCCTTTGTTTTCAATCGTTGAAAATGGGCAGCTAGAGTTACAGGCCAATATCCCGGAAACGCAGCTCTCCGAAGTGCAGCAGGGACAAACCGTGACGCTAACTGCCGATAGCGACCCGACTCTCATATTTAGCGGGACTATCGCCGAAATCATTCCAACTGTTGACCCCCAATCTCGCCAGGCAACGTTGAAAATAACCCTTGCTGCCGACAGTAATCTCAAACCGGGGATGCTCCTCCGCGCTGAAATCAAAACAGCCCAAGCTCGTGGTTACGCTGTACCAACATCTGCAGTCATTCCAGAAGATGGCGAAGGTGCAATCTTATTCCTTCTAAATTCGGATGATACTGTTGCAGCGCAGCCAGTACAGCTCGGCGAACTCCTTAGCAACGATAAAGTGGAAATTCTCAGTGGCCTACAAGCGGGCGATCGCCTAATTCTTGACGGCGCAGCTTATGTCAAAGATGGTGATTTAGTAGAAGTTGTATCGCCCATTAATTAGAGTAAAAACCATTTTCAACTATTATCAAGCACAAAAAGAAATAATCATAAAATTCATATCAAATAATCATAAAATCACAAAAAGTTCATATCCGATTTCTCCTAAGATGTCACACTAAAAGAACTGATTGCCGTTCAAAAGATTAGTGCAGCAGATATCAACCAGAGTTATGAACTTTGCAGTGAACTACTACCGACTGACTCTACCGATTGTTTTGAAAGCAGAGAGGCAGTGTAACTATTTAGTAAGTAAACCAGTAGAACTTTTCATTAATGAGCATGCTCCAGCTGAGTTATCAGAGGTTTGTCCAAAGAAGAAATACATTGACCGATGGAATGAGAAACTCTGGTTACAAGCTCAGGATAAGGATAAGTCTCTCTCACAACGGGCAATCGCCGTTACAGCCTTACGATGTTATGTCTCTTTGTGCTTAGACAAGACTGCTAAATTTATTTTTAAGAAGTATCGAAGCATTAGACCAGAAAACATCAACTTAGATGAAGTCAGAAATTTACTTTTAAGAGATACAGATATAGAGTGCCTATACTTGCTTGAAACTTCTAGCAACTATAGACGCAACAAAATGCAAAAGATGAGTCGAGATGAACGAGGTTTTTCAGAAACTTCAAGTAATGCTGTCGAATATCTTCCTCTAAGTTTCGAGGTTTTAGAGACATGGAATCCCAATCTTGAATCTGCCTTTAGCCTAAACAACTGGACAACTCAGAAGGCACTTGACTCAAACATCATGAAGCAACTGGGTATTGACCGCCATACGCCTTGGTACCGCCTCATGAAAATTGCTCAGCGTCGCCTCAAATTATTTAGTGACTATGACAAAAAATACATTAAAGCCTTCCAACAGGTTTACCAACTTGATTTAGATCAGAATCGAAAAAGCTATAACAGTCCTTATCCAGACCCAACTCAAAAACAGCTAGCCAACGTCTCAGAATTACTAAAAATAGAATTAAAATTTGTCAGCGCAGAGTGGGATATCAAGGCAGTTCAAAGCTATTTGAGGGAATTGGCAGATGAAATTCGCCGCCTGTATTTTGATATGCCTACTAACAGACAACTATTACTAGAGGTCCCTGCTGTAGAAATTGACCACGACCTAGAACGGGCTGTTCTGGATGCTCTTGATAAACTCGGTGAAGAAATTAATATTATTCAGCAGGCTGTTCAAAAAGTTTTTAGCCAACATCAAAAAAGTGTTCAGTCTAGCTTGGAAAGACATAATATTAACTTTCAGAAAATTATTTATCTGTACTATTGTGTCGGTTTGAGTCAATCTGAAATAGCTCGGCAAATTAATCGGGATCAATCACAGGTTTCTAGATTACTCAATCCAAAGAAATATCTGAAACAGACCTACGTCGAATGTATCGATATGGTTATAGGCTCTGTTATGCAAGACTTTTACTTTAGTGACGACCCAAATATTGTTGAGGATCTCGAACGTTATATTCGTGAGATATTCTCTAATGATTTTGAGAAAGCGAGGAAACTAATCTCGAGTCGAAGTAAACGAGGGAAAAATGTTGAGTCTGTTTATTTTCAAGCTATTTGCTCACTTTATTCATAGGAAAATCGTGAAGATAACTCAATTCCAAAAAAATCAGATATTAAAAATTATCTTAGTCATACGCATAACTCTTAGTAACTAAAACGATTAAAGTAAGAAGGAAATAGAAAAATAATGCATAGTAAAAGTGAAGTATTAGAAAAAAAAATCGTAAAACTTAATCAGAAGCATCTGAGTAAAGTAAACGCATTAGTCCCATCTAATTTGAACTTTGTTCTCACCAATAAAGCACGACATAAGCTAATAGCGGTCTTCGCATTACAAGTTTGGCTGGAGCAATATCATCTACAAATTCCCATAGGAGGACTAGAGAATTTGGGCGACGATCTTTTCCAATTACTATGCTTATCTTTTACGACACATTTGAAGCTAGGTAATTTTAAAGTCTGTGTTGTTCTCTGCGAAAACGAAGAAGAAGATATTTTAGATATTCCGGTGATCGCCGTCGAACTGCCTAAGCTAGCTTCTCACTTATACATATTTGTCAGCTTACGAGAAGAGGAGACTAATGCAAATAGTATTGACAACCAAACATCTATTCAAGCGAATATTTTAGGGTTTGTGAGACATGATCAGATTCGGGAGCGAAAACTAGATATTGACTATGATGAAACTCTGAAAAGTTATAGCGTTCCTCTTACAAACCTTGAGCCAAGCTTCAGTGCGCTTCATACCTGTATTCGTTATGTTAATCCTGATAAAGTCGTTGTGCCGTCCAGTCTCCACTATCCGGTTAGTGGGTTAGTGACGGCGAGAACAATAACAGAAAAAATGATGGCTCTTGCGCCATGCACATCTTGGTTAGCAGAATTATTTACTGGTGAAGAGCTAAATTACATCTTAGATGATAAAAAATCCAGGGAAAATTTACTAGAAAAGCGAGTTTTATCTAAGCCTATTTTACCCAAAATAAATTTATACGAATGGTTCCAAGAAATCATTAACGATAAGCAATCTAACCTTTTAACACCAAGAAAGTTTGTTGGAAATTTTCGAGGGACAAATGACAATCTTGCAGAAGAAAAAATTCGTGAATTCATCGCTTTAAAAGAGATTCCAGAAAATAAAAGTAAGTTACAGAGCAATGAGATCAATATTGGTTCTCTGATTTGTCAATATATTACTGTTACTTGGCCAAAATTTGAGACACAATTACATACCGGTGTGAATTTTTGCTTACTGTTGATTCCACTAAACCAGAAATACTTGCCGAATGGTATATCTGTAACGATTCAGCAATCACCTTTCCCAGATGAAGTCTACAAAAATTCTGAATTCGATTTGTATTACGATCTGATTTTAGATCTTGACCTACAGAATGAAATCAAGATTATTCTTAACTATAAAGAAGCCACTTATCAACAAGAGTTTATTTATTTAGAAAACTGAAAAAAGATTTTTTGGATTGGAGTCTAAAGAAGTCTCAATAAATATGTTGATGTAAGACAATGAAAAAAGTAACAGATAGCTTAGAGATAAAAAAAATAAAGTTTGAATTAAATATAGAGGAACATAATAGAAGTTTTTCTATTGCTGCTCGCTCACATGACCAAATAGCTGGATATCCTCGTCCAGAACAATCTGCTCGCTTAGATTATCCGGAGGATTTAGTACTTGCCTTAGAGGAGTGGCGTACTGCCTATCATGTCTACTATAAGAATATTTCTGGCAATCAAAATGCAGAACCACCTGCCCAAATTAATAAGTCTGAAGATGAGCAAACAAACTCCAATAGAAGGAGAGCTAGACGTGCTAGAGGTGGGAATCAAGATGAAAGAAAACTGAAGGATTTGATTGATCTTGAAAAAAATCTAAAGAAAGTCTTTACTGAGTGGCTTGAGAATCCTAAAATTTTATTAATTCGAGATTTTATTCGTCAAAAAATAGGAGTTTCAGCTTCTGATAGTGGCATTAGAAGTCACGATATTTTATTTAGTAAAGTTGATATTTTTATTGATTGTCAAGGAGAGCATTCGAAAGAATTTCGTAAGCTGCCGTGGTCAGAATGGCTGATTTTACCGAAAAAAATCAATGAAGAAAACCCTGATTTAATTAGATTCTTTCATACTGATCATAATCTCAATAGCGATAGTACTTTAGCTCCACTTCAAGAAAAGAAGTCTCGTTTGTTAGTGCTAGTTGGTGAGTATCGGGATCTAAATTTTAAAGAAGAGATAGACCTTTTTCAGAAGTTAGAGGATAAAAAGTTAGCAGATGTTCAGTTTCTCAATGCCAATGATGCAGAGTTTAATACAGAAAAAAAGTTTTTAGATAAATTAAAGGGTTTATTGCAAGATGACCGTGGTTGGACTGCCCTCGCTCTAGTTTGCCATGGTGATGATAAAAATCATGCAGGTGAAATAATTATTTCTCCACAAAGAATTTCGTTTACTGTTTCAAGATTTGCTGAATCGTTAATTATGGCTAAACAAAATGGCTTGCGATTCGCTTTTCTGGGATGTTGTCGAGGTACACTTATCGCCCAGGACTTAGTTCAGCATGGGCTGCACCAAGTATTTTTCCTGACAGAGAAGGTAGGTGATCGCCTAACGAAAGAATTTACCAAGCAGTTTGTAGATGGGCTTTTAGAATATAAATCAGTAGAGTCAATCAAAAGTCAGATTACTGATTATTTCCTAGAAGACAGTCAGAAAAATAGTTTTCCCTCTGCATATTTACTGCCACAGATTTTTTATCATCCAGATACAACTGCCCAAGATTTCTACTTAAGCGAAATTCCTCAGTCAAAGACAATTTGGCGGTTAGCAAAGCAAATCTTGCCTCAGTCACAAAAAGAAGTGATCGCTCTATGTAGTTTCTTGGCAGCAAGCACTTTCTGGTTTGTGCAAGATCCATTTCAAGATATGCGTCTGTTGTCTCAATCGTTCTTGCGAGCTAATGTGTTTTCCCAGAGTCAACCCGAGCCACCTATTCAACTTATTACTATTGACCAAGACTCTATTAATTTAGCGCGAGCAGAAGACCCAAACTTTCAAGAAGCCCCTTTTATTGACCGATCCTATCTGGCTAAAATCATTTCAAAATTATCGGAATTCGATACTCCTATTGTGGCGATCGCCTATGACCTTACAAGTGGCCCAGAGCCGACTCTAAAAAATGCAATTAAGAGTTATCTAACAAAAAAACAAACCTTACTCGTTTTCACAACAAATGGAAACTCACTACCATCATCACAATTTTATGATCCGAATCTTTCTTTCACTGGAGAAGGAAGTTACACCCCATGGGAACTAAGTAAACCTCCTCACCTCAATTGTACAGAAAATTGCTCATTTGCATTTCAGTTAGCACAGCTATCTGCTCTTGTTTCTCAATTTAGTAAGACAGAAAAAGAGACAATTAATGAACGTATGCTTGCTATTTTAGCGAAACAGGAAAATACAGAAGAAAATATTTCATCAGAAACAGATATTCGCTTAGATGCATTTAAAACATTAATAAATGATCAACTTTTTTCCATGAGACAATTCACGCATAACTTTCGAGAATTTGATATTCCAGCATCTAACAATCTGGATATTTCCCTACGAAGGAAGGTTTACAATTTTGTCTTGAAGCGATTATTTCCAACTTCTTTAATTGACTATTCCATCCCACCTCATCATGTTTATGAAAAGATGAATTCATCTTATTTTTTGGCAAGTGATGCAGATAATAGCCACTTACAGAAAAAGTTACGAAATCGTGTAGTGATTATTGCCCCTGGAGATTATAAAGCTGTACAAGATGTTGATTCAGATCTTCCTTTATCAACATGGTATTGGTGTTCATTACAACCTATTTCATTTGATATAAACCCTACAACTTGCGAAGCAAATCTTACCAGTGGCGAAATCCAAGCATATATGGCATATCACTATCTTGAAGGAAAAAATCTTCGTCAAGCCTCTTTTTTGATCACTGGGGTAATCGCTACTCTTGTTGGGAAAATCATTCATTTATACTTGTTTACTCTGGAGCTTGAGATACGTCAAAAAAAGAAACAACTATTTAAAGCAGCCCTAATATTAACAGGAATAATAAATAGTCTTATTTTTTTCTTTTTGAACTTATCAATTCCTTTTATTTTTACGATTCCTATCCTTTGGTATTATATTTTTGCAGCGCAAAAATCTCCATCACAAAAATCACTTTCTTCATAAATTTATTACCATGAAAAACCCTAGACTCCTTGCTATTTTCTCTTTATTTATATTGCTGTCTTTTACAATGAATACAAAGGCAGCAATGCAGAACCAAAGTAATTTAATATATCAAGATGCTCAAATAAAATCAGGCATAAAAAGTGTTGTTGGCTGGCTGAAAGATATCATCACTAAACCTGAGCGTGAACCGCCTAAAGGCTCTAGATTTTGCTTTGTTTCACCGGGGAAAGAAGTTGATGTTTCTATTAGTCAAAAACCAGCCTTCATCTGGCGAGGAAAAGCAGAAGATCTTAAAATCACAGACAAAGAAGGAGTAACCATAAGAGAAATTGAATATTCTCCAACTTTTGAACAAGGATATTGGATTTACCAACCAAATAAAGATCAAGCCCAGTTACCTGAAGGAGAATATTTCTTCTCTGTCCAACCCTTAGATGAAAATGGAAATCCAAAGCGATCCCGAATGAGAAAAGCTTTTCGTATTTCGCCTGATACCATCTACTCTGTTAGTGAGATACCAACTAATAGCAATGACGCACAATTAATGGCAAAAGATTTACTGAGTAAGGGAGTCTTTTGGGATGCTTACACTATCGCTCTAGGCTATCATAGTAATTATGCAACTAACTCGGAATGGAAAAGACAGTTAGAAGAGGCCAAAGCAGAGATTTGTTCGCGAAATTCAAATGATCTTGAAGAATAATCAGTTTCACCACAGTGCTATGCAGTTTTCAGGCAGAGCATCCATCTAAATAGTTAACCTCCCTCCCTCGAACATTCGAGGGAGGGAGGTTAACTATTTGCATATTTCTGAGTAAATTCGGCTAACTAACTCGGAATTTACCAAGGACTACCAACCATTGTGAAAGCAGACCAGTAGATTGGATCCGATAAATCAAACTTCTCTCTCTCGGACAAAAGCTGTTTCTTGTCATTGAGTTCTTCACCACCATTGGAAGCTGAGATATTGAGATTAAGCAATATATTCACATGATTCTCTTCTTCTCTTTGCCAAAGTGCCTCGCTATTCTCAATGTAAACTCGACCTTCTAATAAATCTTCTTGGGTTTGTCTGAGGGCTTCTGCTTTGATTAGCTGATTAGTATAGTTATCAGTTTTAATATCTTGAAATTGCCCATAGGAACTATAAAAACGAGACATGAAAATACTGGAAGCTCTGTCTCCCACTCGCCACAATGTTCCTAACACTGAGTTAGTTTCTGCTTTATGGGCGAAGCCTGCAAATCCTAATTCTGCGGATTGTTGAGGAGTGAGAATTAGTCTTTCTATTCGAAGACCATCTTCGTTGACTTCTCCAATAAATTCATCCACATCGATAGCCGTTTCACAGGCATCTAAAACTAAAAGATTGACATTCCCTAATCCCATTTTTCTAATGTGGTCAAGTTCGAGACGACCATTGTCTGTTCCAGTTCTGTCTGGATTAAAAGATATATAAGTGCCAGTTTCCTTATCAAAATTTGCGTGGGTGCTCCAGTGAACAATTCCCATTGGTGCTTCACGTTGGCGATCACCGACCTTTGGGATAGTAAAAGAAGACTCTACATTGGTGGGAAGAGTCATAAATGAATCGATTAACTCCGCATCAGTACTGATATCTTCTCCTATCTCTTGCCATAGCTCCTCAAACCGCCTTAGACCAGAAGGAACAAATGAAAGAAGTGCTTGCTCATCAATAGGGTCTGCAACTTGAGATGCTCCTGCAACTCTTAAGCTTAAACTCGTTAGAGGCTGGTAATTAGTTTCCGTTAAACTCATGCTAGGCATTAATCCCACGCTCTGTCGAGTAATAATAAAATCCAGTAAGCATTGATCTAAGACCATTTCTACTTCTAGACAATCATTTGTTTCTTGACCCATTGCCGCCAAAGGAACACTACGCAGCACATCATCTAAGATAAATGTCAAATTATCGATGTTTTCTTTTTGTCTAATTTCTGGGTTAAGATTCTCAATTAACCATTCATGAAACTGAGCAGATAGTTTTCTAAACTCATCATCAAAATTTCTGACAATATCTGATGTAGTTTCGTCAACCTTTAGTGTTTTCCGTAGCTGTGTCGTTTTTGCTTTGATGATGCCTCTTTCTGCTCCGGGAACAATCGTAAATTTAATTTCTTCATTTTTTGTCACGGTTATTAGAGTCAGGATATCATCTGGCTGTTCATCAAATTTTCGAGGATCTTGTACACAAGAATCTTTTAGCTCAGGCTCTAGAATCCCTTGAGTCGATTCTTGTGTGATGGTGCAATTTAGCCGTATATTTTGTGGTTGGAATAGTCCATAGACTAACGCTGGTCTAACACCTGTAACACTTTCAATGTAAGCCAATGTATCTTGGATTTCGTTAATACTTTTAATACGAATATCGTTAGCTAACTCATTGCCAGTAAAGTAGCTTTCAAATTGGCGGGTGAAGAATTCATCAATAAAAAAACCTTTGTCTTTAGCTTCAACCTCTTCTTGAATTTTCGGCAGGGTATCGTCAATGGCATTGTCTAGGGCATTGGGAAGACGATCGCTGGTGATGATGCTGATATTGCCGAGGAAAAAAGAACCGGGAAACACACGGAATGTATCGATAGTAAAGTCGCCAGAGTTTAATGCGCCCAGTGTGCCGTTGATAGAAGGATCTCCGACAATAAACGGAATAAATAGATCGCCGCCATTGTGGCGAATTGTAATAGGACCACTACCAGCCCCCCCGAAAGTCGAAATACTCGATAAAAGACCTGTGTCATCAACAAATGCACCTGTTGCCTGAAACAAACCCGTCACAGTGATATCTACTGATCCACCAGAACCAAGTCCACCACCTTGAGCATCAATAAAAACAATGTCGACGCTATTGGGGTCAATAGTGACATCGCCACCATCACCAACGATTCCTCGTGAAATAATTTGACCTGCTGAAATACCCTCAACGGAAAAGATTTCGATGTCGCCACCTGTATCACCGCTAGTGTTGATGTCGCCTGTTTCAATAACAGTTTGGGGATTGCCGAGAGCATTTAAAGAAACATTACCACCGACTCCGCCTGCGTTTGAGGCATCAAGATTTTGGGTAGCGATATTACCGTTATTGCTTAGTAGATTGATATTGCCACCATTGGTCGTAATATTACCCGCTAGATCAATATCTAATTCTGCCAAGATATCAACATTGCCGTTATTAACAACTAAATTACTATCGAGGCGAGCATTTCCTGAGTTACTAGAGAGCCTTAAAGTATCAATCTCAAATTCAACATTTGAGTCAGATGAAAGAACCGTATCACCGTCGTTCTCAATCTGAAGCACACCAGAAGTTCTGACATTTTCCAGAAAATTAACACTATTACTGTTAAAGGTTAAATTGCCACCATTTCCCGAAACGGAAGTTGCGTTGATAGCACCCAGATTTATCGCGCCATCAGTTTTAATGAGTGCAGTTCCGGCATCACCATCACCTGTTGTGAAAAGCTCCAAATCACCCGCTGTAACATCGATAGTGCCGCCATTTCGACTTATCAAATTAACAGTACCACCATCCTGTGTTCCCCAGAAGCGAAGAAATCCAGTTGTAATACTTTCATTAGCATTAATAATTAAAGAACCTGCATCCGATTGCGAGCTTTCAATATTCGTGCCAAGTATCCTGCCTGCAAGCACCGTATCACCTAGTTCAGGAAATGCTGTATTCACAGAACCTTCGGTGCTAGTAATTTCAATGCTTCCTGCACTGGAACCAACGCCAAAGCTAGATACAGACATTGTTCCCACTTGAACATCATCCACTGCTTGAATGGAAATTTGTCCACCATCTCCTAACTGATTAGAGGCATCAATAAATAGAGGCAAACTGTCCGTAAAGCTAGAGGTATCACCAGTGAAAATGTTTTCTAACTTGATACCTCCACCTGCGTTAAGGAAAATGCTCCCTGGCAATGAATCTGTAAGGGCTAAGTTATTTGGGTCAGCTCCAACTCTCAAACAGTTATAAGGACAATTAAGAGTGATATTTCCTCCGGCAGTCAAATCAATTCCACTACTAGAAACCGCATTAGAAAAGTTTGAAACCACTCCATTAAAAACACTCGCTGGATCATCAGTTCCAGTTAAGGTTAAGTTGTTTCCTGCATTTACTGTAATATTTCCTGCATTTCCAAAGTTTGGATTTGAAATTAGAGTACCAGCCGTAATATTGCCTGTTGCAGTTAGATTGATATTGTCAGAATTAAAACCAGTCGAAGAAATATTTTGAATGGTTAAGTCTCCATTAGTTGCAGTTAAAGAAACTGCTCCGCCAGAAGCATTATTATTCTGTCCTGCTTCAGATCGAATGTGTGCATCAATTGATATATCTGTTGCTGCATTAATTGTGATTCCCCCACTATTCCCATTAGCAGAAGAAACAAATATTTGGCCCCTGTTATTAGTGTCATCATTGGCCCTAAGTGAAACAGAGCCATTTATACTTTCAATCGTTATATCTCCAGCATTCTCCGTGGATTGATTAGGAGTAAATGGGTCATCGTAATCAACACCAGTATCAACATCTGTTAGCACAATATCTTGACTCGCGATAACGGTAATATTTCCAGATGCAACACCCGGTTGTGAAATTCCCGCATTTAAGTAACCTTCGGTAATTGAGATTCCGCCGTTTTCACTTATAAGATTAATATCTCCACCAAAAGTCTCAACACAAACACCTGTTGTTACACCTGCAGCATTAGAAGTTGTACCACATCCTGAAAAGTTTATATTTTCTGAAGCAGATAGAGTAATATTTCCCCCTGCACTGCGACTAATACTCGTCGTTTCAGAGAAAGTTCCTATATTAGAGGATATATCAATACTCCCATTACTAGAAGTAACTGAAACATCGCCATTAGTTCCATCACTAGCTGATATGGCTAATAATTGTCCAGAAGAAAGGTTATCTCTTGCTGTAAGAATAATATTACCCGAATTAAAACCAGAGGAAGTGACATTTTCGACATTTAAACTTCCGTTAGGAACATTAAATGTGATTGCTCCTCCAGTACCAACTGTTGTATTACCTTGAGTAAAAATATCTTCTGTAATGGAGATATTACCCGTTTGACTAATGAAAGTCAGATTACCACTTTGACTACTTGCGGCATTAGAAAACTGCACAGCTCTGCTTGAGACTCCAGCACTTACACTCAAATCAGTAAAGGCATTTAAGGTTATTTCTCCGCCAATTGATATTTCTCCGGTGAAACTGTTATTACCAGTAGTAGAGCCAATTAAGCCATTCACTTGAATACTTCCAGTATCGCTGGCTAAATTTATTGCTCCGCCTGATCCACCCTCAGCAAATACAGTTCCTGCTTCAATGTTTCCATCGACTAGAATATTGCCCGATGCTTGTAGTGTGATATCACCGGGAGATCCTTCCGCTGCATTAACAGATAGTCTGCCTGTTGTAATGTTTCCACCGTTAGTAGCTATAGTAAGACTTCCTGAACTTCCAGTATTAGGAATACGAGGACTATTAGTCTGATCGCTATCGGCAGAAACATCTAGATTTCCCGTTGTGATATTCCCTGTGGCATTAATTATGATGCTTCCACCCGGAGCGGGATTACCAATTCCCGGAGTGCCACTTATACCTGAGTTTGTATCAAAATCTCCTAAGCTAATATTGTTCCCTGAAAAAGTAATACTTCTACCTTGAGTACTTCCAGCAGAACTTGCAGCCTTGAAAAATATATTTTCAGACATAGAAATATTACCGCCATCTATACCATCTGAGTTAGCAGCAAAAACAATATCAACATTCGATGTTGGAAAGACTAGATTATTATCATCCAACGTCTCGAAAATAATATCGTTAGTTGCCTCAAAAATTAGATTTGTAGTAATCCCATTTTCAATATCAGATTCCAATACTGTTGCAGTTGCTTGATTGCTAATTTCAATATCAACAGGATCAAATAACAGAGTTCCTATTTCGCCGTTTTTTGAACCAAGATCTGCATTCCCTCGATAAAACAACTCATTTTTTCCTGAAATTTCTGCAAAGCCACCATTCCCAGAGACTTCACCACCCCGACTACTTAATGAGCCAAAGAAATCTGTTCTATTGTCTGCCCAAATAATAATGTCACCACCATCTCCAGAAGTTAAAGCATCTGCACTAATAGCAACATTTTCTTCAACCAGAGTAAATTGAGAATTTTCTAAATCACCTGTTCCCTGAAAACTACCACCAATATTAATATCACCACCACCAAGTTCTCCCAAAGCATTAATATTTGCATTTTCATTGAGTAATACTGCTTCCCCTAAAATCTTAATATCACCACCGATTTCACTACCTGACAAAGTATCAATCTCACCAGAAATAATGGTGCTAAATTCAACATCTCCTGAATTCGTTTGTAATAGTGTTTTTTGACTTGTAGATTGACTTTGATTAAGTTCAGAAAAATTAGAAGTAGAGATATTTGCTGGCTCTTCCGGCGTTATATCAATTTCGATTCCAATCAAACTCCCTTCCGGTAAAATCCTTGCTGTTGTTTGACCATCTACCGACTGAATCATTACCTTTTCTGCTTTAAGGCTACCAGTGTGGGCAACGCCACCACCATAAAAAGACAAGCTGCCATTCTCTAAATAAATATCTCCCTCATTAATAATGGCCGAAGGCTCCAGCGCATCAAACGCAAAACCTGTTGGATCTCCCAGTAGAGCTGAGTAACCATTGGCTCCTAAAACATCAAACCAACTGTCTTCCCCAAAACCAATACGATTCGCTGTGGTGACTGTCAAATCCGCAGGCAGATTAAAGGCCGCTCCTTGACCAAAGACAATACCCGCCGGATTCGCAAAGAAAAAATTTGCGTCACTACCCGTCAGCTCGATTAGACCATTAATAATGGAAGGGTCACCGCCATTCACCCCAATAAATAAATTACGGAGATCCTGCTGCATCCAAAAATTTGCAATTTCGCCACTATCTAAATTGAAAATATCGAACTTATGGAAGCCATTGAGATTATCTGGCGTAACCATTCCCCCTGTAATCGTGTAGAGATTATTATTTTGATTGACTAGCGTATTAGTCTCAGCACTCGGAACAATATTTTGTGCAAAAACAGGTGTGCTAATGGAGGCGATCGCCGCAACAGTATAGATAGCAGAACTAGGAATAAAAAGCTTGGTAGACATCGACTTGAAGAAAAAGTATTTATAAAAAAAGTGATAAAAAAATCAAAAAAGGTTATAATTTATCAAGAAGTAAATACCGTCATCCTGTAGAGCTTGACCACGGTCATCTATATTGAAAAAAGGATAGGCAATATCCAAACGAGCTGTTAAGTCATCGAACCCGAAAAGCTTGTGCCATTGAAAACCAATTCCCGTACTTAGTAGGAATCTTTGGTCAAGTAGTCCATTACTTGTATCTGGATTATTCCACACATAGCCAAGGTCAATAAATGGAATAATTTCAGTGTGGGAAGCCCCCGATTCATCCCGGTCTAAAACGATGTAATCCTCAATCGAAAAACGCACACCATTATCAGCAGTACGAGCATTAGAGCGATAGCCTCTAACCGTATTTGGCCCCCCAATTGAAAACTGATAAGAAGAAGGTAATGTTTTTGGGCTTAACTGTAGCTGTGCCTCGATCACTAATTTGTGATCTTTGCCTAGTTTCTGGATACGCTGGCCGAAGAGTTTCCAGCTATTAAAAATGCCTCCTGATTCGTTCCATCGACCAGCCGTTGCCCCAAATAAATCTGTACCAAACGTAAACTTAGAATCAATCGCCCATGCCCCATTCGGTGATCGCCTCGCATATCGTTGTCCAAAGGTGAAATAACTGGTGCGCGTCACCCCATCATCATTAGAGCCGTTCCCAAAAGCTGTCGGAATATTATTAAAAATAAACGTGCGACCATTCTGATATTCAAATCCCACACTGAAAGACAATTCCTCTTCCAAGCTACGAATAAGAGGATGACGATACTCCACTGAAGCCAACTGTGACCGAGCCGTAATATCAAACTTGCTAAAAGGTCTTTGGGTTACCCTTGTCCAACTAGGCGCAAAATTAAATGCCAGATATTTGTCTGTAACTCCTAACGGAATTTCGTACCCTAAATTAACCGCACGAATACCACCACTCGTTGTGCCTGTGTAACCGAGAATAAAGCGATCACCTATCTTCTCCGGATTGTTATGAACATAAGCAAGGGAAAACTTTTCATCTCCCACACTCTCTGGTGAAGAATTATCTAAACTCAGTAATAATTGCTCCTCTTCCTCCGGATCAATAATAATATTTAGGTCATAAACGTTATCTGCACCCTCGACTTCTTTTAAATAAACCTCAATATTGTCAACAAGGGGATTTGTTTTCCAATAAGCTAGATTATCTTCAATTGCTCGGTAATGGATGATGTCACCTTCTCGACCTAAAATAGACCGGAGACGATCACATAAAATCTCTTTTTTTAGAAAAGTATTTTCTTCTTCTAACCGTGTCGATTTTTCTCGGCTTTCTTCACTTAAATCGGATTCTTTACCTCGTAGCTTACACGGATTTCTGTTATCTTCAGACTCTTCAATGACGGTACTCTGCTCACTTTCCTTTGAATTATCATCCTTTTGAGCAATTTCGTAATAAATATCTCGGATTTTTCTACTGCTTACATTTATAAAAATCTTTTTGACATTAGAAAACTCTTCTCCCGATTCTTGATGATGATTAAAAGATTTGATCGTAAAACAGTTAACAAAATTAAGCAGATAACCTTCTTGAAAATACTTTTGTTGGATAAATGCCCTAGCAAACTCTAAACTCTCGCCAAATTCTGTTTCTACATCACAACTACCATCCGCACGCTGATTCTCCAAAACACGTACTGGTATTTCTGTGGTTAAAAAATCTCTGCCAGCTATCTTTGTTGTTTGAAAAAGGTTCTTTGTCTGACTCGATGGATTTTTCCTACTCTCATTCAGATGCTCTGAAGTTAAGCTACGCAGGATTTTTCGATTGACTTCTAGATCCTCACTGTCGCCAAAATCAAACTGAAAAGTAACCTGTTGTGTTTCCTCTAGTTCAATATCTTGGGCGATCGCTGAATCCTCTTGTGTAGCGACTATCCTGTTTGTCTCTCTGCTTTGCCACATCTCACGGGATTGCTCAAAGCTCACAGATGTTGTGGGCAATATAAACTCTGCTTGCGCCCGCACAGCCTTGTTCATTTCCACTAAGCCCAAAGAGAAAAGTGCTAAAACTGTAGCTCGAAAATACTGATAGATTACTAATGACATGGCTAATAGTGAGTCTTAAGAATGTGGAGCAAACTTCACTATCAGAACTTTCTCATAGAGCTAGCATTTTGTAACATGGTTCCCTGAAAGTTTACGAAATCATCAAAAAAAACCTCAAATAGTTTTGCGTATGAAGCAATAGCAAAGAAGACTTACTTTTGTGATCTTTCTGAATTTCAAAAACCTAGTAAATATGCATACAGCTCTAATGCAAAGCAAACTTATGTTCTCATACGTATATTCAACCAGGGAAAAAACTTATATCAAAACTATCATTTATACCAAAAGAAATAAATCCAACGCAACTAAAATCTCTACTTTGGTATCAACCTATCATGCAATTGTCAACTATTGATTTTTCATAAAAAGCCTTTTGCAAAATCCATAAAATCTAAATTTAATTAAATATCAATCAAGAATCATTTCCCAAAAAAGATGAAGTCAGAGAAGTAGAAGTAGCTTTTACTCCTGTTAGCTCGATCATGATGAAAACTTTAGAAAAACTAGCGAGCAGAATCACCAAATCTCCAGTATTTGCAACAAGCGTTTCAGAGGATGTCTGAAAAGGGTCTGACTGTAACTTTTGTCGAAATGAGTTGCACGTAAAAATAAGCACTTCAGGCGATCAACCTGGCGGAATTTACGCAGTATTTATCGAACATAAAGACTTTTCAGACATCCTCTCAGAGAACCGCTAAGAATCACTTATAAAAAAGCAACATTGCATAGCGTATTTTCATAAAACATTAAAAATATTTTTGAATACATCTACGAAGATCTTGGCGAAATCTGACAATTAGCTTTAATCCTCATTAAATTCAAGATTTCAGTCTATGGGGTGATCTCTCATAACTTTTACATAGCAACAATTTCAGACATTTTCTAGGATAAGTAAATAGGGATTGCACGCTAACTTCAGTGAGGTTTTCTAGACAGAGAAACGCAGATATATTCCGTTAGGAAGTCACGATTTTTTCAGAAAGTAAATGCTTCGTAAACAATGAAGGGCGATTTTCAAAAATATCTTGTAAGTTGAGGAATAAGGCAGGTGAAGGGAGTCGCATTCGCAACATGATTTCGCAGATATTCCTTTGCAATGCCAATCAACGTACGGAGAATATCTATGGCTACCGCTAACCCAATCCTTGAAATCGAAAATAAATACGGTCAAAGTATTTGGATGGATAACCTCAGCAGAGACTTAGTCGAGTCTGGGGAATTGGAACAATTAATCGACAGTCGGGGTGTTCACGGCATTACCTCTAACCCAGCCATCTTTGAAAAGGCGATCGCCGGCAATGAGATTTATGATGTCGCGATTAGAGCTGGTATCGAAGCGGGCAAGTCTACTCACGAAATTTATGAGTCTTTAGTATTTGAAGACATCGGTAACGCCTGTGATATTCTATCCGGCGTTTATGACAAGACAGGGGGCTTAGACGGTTATGTCAGCATTGAAGTACCACCCACCATCGCCAACGATACGGAGAGCACAATCAGCGAAGCACGCCGTTATTTTGCAACCATTGGTCGTCCCAATGTGATGATCAAAATTCCGGGAACACCAGAAGGTTTGCCCGCAGTAAAAACGGCAATCTCCGAAGGCATTAATGTCAACGTGACGTTGCTCTTCTCCGTACAGGCTTATATCGACACCGCTTGGGCTTATATCGAAGGTCTAGAGAAGCGTGCAGCAGCTGGAGAGGATATCAGCAATATTTCTTCTGTGGCAAGCTTTTTCCTCAGCCGCATTGACGTCAATATCGACAATCAGCTCGATGCCAAAATCAAGTCTGGTGTTAGCCAAGATGACGCGGTGAAATTGATTTCGCTAAAAGGGAAAGTGGCGATCGCCAACGCCAAAATCGCGTACCAACACTACTTAGAAATTTTCAACAGTGACCGTTGGTTAGCTTTAGCAGAAAAAGGTGCAAGACCCCAACGACTCCTCTGGGCAAGTACAAGCACTAAGAATCCTGAGTATAGCGATGTCATGTATGTCGATGAACTTGTTGGTGCTGATACCGTCAACACCCTCCCTCCCAACACCATCGAAGCCTGTGCTGACCACTGTGACCCAGCCAGCCGCATCGATGCGAACGTTGAGCAAGCCAAGCAGATCATTGCCGCCCTTGCCGATGACAATGTCGGGATTGACCTCGATGCAGTGATGGATCAGCTCCTTGCAGAAGGCATTGACAAATTCATCAAGCCTTTTGAATCTCTTATGGCTTCCCTTGAGACAAAAGTTAAGCAACTCGCTACTGCCTAACATTTGCCAATCTTCTTCCAAGACCTAAAATCCCTCTATCGATATTTCAAGTCCCCCTTTCTAAGGGGGATTTAGGGGGAGCAAATTATCAAAAAACAGCCCACCCACATCTGCTCTCCGCCTATGGTTACTCTCCAAGAAAATCCCCTCAGAGTTGGACTCCGCCAAGAACGCACTCCCGATCCCTTGATCATGGTGATTTTCGGTGCATCCGGCGACCTGACAAAACGTAAACTCGTCCCTTCGTTATACGCCCTCAGAAAAGACAATCTCCTCCCTCCAGAAATAACAATTGTTGGTGTTGCTCGCCGTGACTGGAGTCATGAGTACTTCCGCGAGCAAATGCGCGAAGGAATTGAGGAATTTTCCGATGGCCTTGGCAGCGAAGAACTTTGGGAGAACTTTGCAGAAGGGCTGTATTATTGCTCCGGCAATATGGATCAGGCCGAGAGCTATCACAAACTAAAAGCTTTTCTCGACGAACTAGATGGTAAACGAGGCACGAGAGGCAATCGCGTCTTCTACCTTGCCGTGTCTCCGAAGTTCTTCTCCCTCGGTATTAAGAATCTCGGTGCCGCAGGTATGCTGTCTGATCCAATCAAGCACCGCCTTGTGATCGAGAAACCTTTCGGGAAAGATCTTAGTTCTGCTCAAGTCCTCAATAACGTCGTCAAAAAAGTTTGCCGTGAAGAACAGGTTTATCGCATCGACCACTACCTCGGTAAGGAAACCGTCCAAAACCTTTTGGTCTTCCGGTTTGCCAATGCTATTTTTGAACCGTTATGGAACCGTCAATTCGTTGATCATGTACAAATCACAGTAGCGGAAACCGTTGGTGTAGAAGATAGGGCAGGCTATTACGAAACCTCCGGTGCGCTGAGGGATATGTTGCAAAATCACCTGATGCAACTGTTTTGTTTGACGGCGATGGAAGCTCCAAATGCCCTAAATGCAGATAGTATTCGTAGTGAAAAAACGAAAGTTTTACAAGCAACTCACCTTGCGGATATCAACAACCTCGATAAATCTGCAATTCGTGGTCAGTACAGTGCAGGTTGGATGAAAGGCAAACCTGTACAAGGTTACCGCGAAGAGCCTGGTGTCAATCCAGAATCTACCACTCCAACATTTGTTGCGATGAAACTCATGGTCGATAACTGGCGATGGCAGGGGGTTCCTTTCTATCTCCGAACAGGTAAACGTTTACCTAAAAAAGTTTCAGAAATTGCAATTCAGTTCCGTCAGGTTCCCCTTGCCATTTTCCCATCCGCAGCAAAGCAAGCAAACCCTAATGTTTTGGCTCTCAGAATCCAGCCAAACGAAGGGATATCAATGCGTTTTGAAGCGAAAATGCCCGGTGCTGATATTCGTACCCGCAGTGTGGATATGGACTTTAGCTATGGCTCTTCCTTTGGGATGGCAACCCAAGATGCTTATACGCGTCTACTATTAGATTGCATGGTCGGCGATCAAACGTTGTTTACCCGTGCTGATGAGGTAGAGGAAGCGTGGCGAGTTGTAACCCCAGCTTTGGCTGCATGGGATGCTCCTTCCGATCCAAGTAATGTTCCTCAATATGAGGCTGGTACTTGGGAGCCTACTGAAGCGGAATTTCTGATCAACCGTGATGGTCGCCGTTGGCGCAGACTATAGATTGATCGGATAAAACGGCAATGATTTTACGGATTCTCAGAGCACAAATCTTCCATGAACTTCGGGATGAATTTGAAAAAGGCCCCGCAATAATGTCGGTGAAATTGGTCTTAAGTCAAAAGGGTTGTGTGTCCTGTCAGGTAACTAAACCACTGCACAAGACATCTAACACCTATGCGATGATTTCGCTCTGGGAAAACAAAGAATCACTACAGGCATTTGCTGGAGAAGATTTTGAGAAAGCGGCGATTCCCGCCGGAATGAATCGGTACATCTCTTCCTGTAGTGTCGAACACTATATTTCGACAGAGCCATTTCGCCCAAAGTCTTAAGAATAAACTGCTTAGGTCTTTAATTCCTCAGAGTTTCGTTTAGATTTTTGTCTCGTTACAGTTACGGCAACTTCTTCGTTTTCTCTATTGTTCTCTCTCTTTCTAAACCATCATGATGACTTCAGCTCCCCTTGTTTCTCTGCAAGCTCCAAAAGATGTTTCGCTCGAAGAGATCGAAGCGGAACTTTCACAACTTTGGCAAAATAATTATTCCGATGAAGGGTTAAGTGCAACCCGGGCAACAACGTTTAGTTTTCTGGTTTATGAGCCGGATGAAACGCAAGCTTTACTAGGTAAATTGGGATTCTATTCGGGCCCTGTAGACGGGATTGCCAGTGTCCGTACGGTTGTGGCAATTCAAGCTGCGCAAAAAGCCTACGGCTTCAAGGAGACGGGTAAGGTCACACCAGAATTTTTGGCAAGACTACAGCAGGTTTGGCAAGAAAAAAGAGATCAAGGTGATGAGGGTTCCAAAGGTTATTCTGCTGATCTGAATAGTTCTGGGGTAGCTGATGCGATCGCCGCGTCAAATCCCTGTCGAATCATCACACTTTCTCCCACTGTTGGAGAGGATGAAGGGGTTTCAGCGCAGGTGTCAGCCTATTGCCCGGTCAATAAACGTGGCAGCAGTTCGTTAGTCTGCTGTGAATACATCACACTGCGGGGAACAGCGGCAGCCTTGGATCGAATTCATGGTCTGATTACTGAACTATTAGTCGGAGATCTACCAAAGTTTGTATGGTGGAAAGCAGTACCAGATACGAATTACGGACTCTTCCAACGCTTAATGAGTGAAGCTGATACATTGATCGTTGATTCGAGTGGATTCCATGAAGCAGAGCCAGATTTGCAAGTACTTGGCCAGTTACTCCAACAAGGTCACAATGTCGCTGATCTCAACTGGAATCGTCTGGCAGCTTGGCAAGAACTGACAGCAGCGGCGTTTGACCCACCAGAAAGACGGGCGGCGATCGCCGAAGTTGACCAAGTGACGATCAATTTCGAGAAAGGCAATGCCACCCAAGCATTAATGTATCTCAGTTGGTTAGCAAGTCGACTACAGTGGAATCCCGTATCCATCGAACATGATCTCGGAGACTATGACATCTATAAAGTACAGTTCAACGATAGCCAGCAAAAGACGATTAAGGCAGAACTTGCGGGTCTTCCAATGGCCGATGTCGGCGAAGTTGTGGGCGATTTAGTCAGTATCAAACTCACTTCTACAAATCTCAATGCTGATTGCTGCACAGTGCTCTGTTCTGAAACAAGTGGCTGTATGCGTATGGAATCTGGCGGTGGTGCTCAAGAATGTCGCATTCAACAGGTAACCCCCCTCGATGATCAAAATACTGAACAGCTCCTCGGTCAGCAGCTCCAACGTTGGGGTCAGGACATGCTCTACAAAGAAAGTATGACCAAAATGGGAGAAATTTTTGCGGGCTAATCCTTGCTGAGATAAATAAATAGCCCTAAGGGCGATCGCCACAAGTTTTTAGCTGGTGGCGATTTTTATTGCGCAATGATGCCAAACAGAAGTGATGATAATCCTGATTTATTTGACTCTGACATTAAGTAAAGAAAACGAATTTTCCTGATTGATAAATCTTTGAATCAAGATGGAATAAGACAAAGCATTGATATAGAAACTAGACATCTTCACGTCATATTGAATCCGACGTTTTTATAGGTCATCAACCATGTCTAATAACGAAAATACAGATTACTCAGATGCAGAGTATGTTTTCCCAGAAGAAGAGAAGCTTGTTTATCGTGTAGATATCCCCGTTAATCCCCATGCCTATTCTTATGATCGAATTCCATCTGGATACGAGCCGATGGGAGAAATAGAGCTACGGGGCAGATCCTATCGAAGTTTAGCTTCCGGTCGAATGCCACTATGGGTATTGGTTGGTGGATGGCTATTCCTCGGATTTCCGGCTCTGGGTTTATCGATCCTCATCCTGATTTCGGGGGGGTGGACTATGCTTCCTCTTTTTCTAATGGCAAATATTATCCCCTGGATTTTATGGCGGGGCACTCAAGCTCATTTCACGAAGAAAAAGAAGCGACATCGCTAGTCAGAATGTTGACGCTTTTCTTCTCCATATGCAAAATTTTCATCTCTTAAATCACTGCACCAGTAGGATTGAGCCAGCGACAAACCTCTGCTTTTAGGACAACTAAATCTTTAGAAAGTTCTTGTTTCATCCATTTTCCTAGAGCTTCGAGGGGTGCAAATCCCTCCCCCACTTGCCAGTCAATTTCTTGGCCGAGGGGAGTGAGATGGTTCCCAGGAATTTTGCGAGAGACCACCATATTTGGGAAGCGTTCGAGCAGAATTGGGGATAATTCAGCTGTCTGATCGATGGTGTCGTTTTCGAATTGGATCAGTAAGTTGCGGCGGGTTTGGTAGCTGCTTTGAATGATTTCGTTAGTTTCGGCGGGGCTGGGAGTAAATTCAAAATTATCGATGGAATTGTTCAGGTCAAATTGATCAAGGAAGGGGATGGAGTCCATTTGATCGAGTAGAGGAATAGAGCGTTTTACTGGAAAATTGTTATAGGAAATGAGGACATTACCTGCCCGCTGGACATTAAACAGGCTATTAATAAGCAGGTGAATTTTGCAGCCCATACTATGCCCTACGCCATAAACGGGTAGAAAGCCAATCGTCTGAGCATTTTGCAGTCGGTCTAAGATATTTTCGAAACGATTTAGGACTTGGCGGGCGATCGCCAAATGGTCAAAGCCATTAACAAATGGGGTGGTAATGACGGCAAAGCCAGAATCTGCAAGCCTTTCAAGGAGCCATTTATAAGTCAATTGAGGTGCGGTTCCGACGAATGCCCCACCGAGAAAATGCACGACCCCCACAGGTTGCGCTGGAATCAGATACCAACTGCCCGCCGATTCTTGCCAAATCATTACGTCACCGCACAAATCAATAAGCCTAGATTTTAACAAGTTCGTTGGAAATCCCGCGTTACGGGCGATTCAGAAATGTTTTAAGTTTAACGGGGTCATCCGTAATTAAATAATCAACTTTTTGCGCCAAAAAACGACGAATTTGTTTTTCCTCGGCTTCATGCGAAAGAGCATTGCGAGAAAAAATCGTCCACAGAGCGATCGCCAAACCTTTTTTTTGAGCCTTTGCAAGGGTTTCAGAGTCACCGAGATCGAGATTAAGGCTCAGCAGAGACATATTGAGAAGTGTTGAAGTGAGTGGAGATTGGAACCAAGCGGGCGAATCTACTGCCAAAATCAAACCGTAATTTGGTGTTGCAGTAAGTTGTCTCAGCCAAAAAATTGCCCAAATATCAAACGACGAAATAAAGACTTGTCTATTCATTTCCAGCTCATTTAATAGCGCTAAAACCGCAGCAACTGTTTCTCGCTGCCGCCATGGCGAAGAGATTGGTTTAATTTCAAGGTTGATGCGTAATTTATTTTTGGCGATCGCCAGTACATCTTTTAGCAACGGAATTTTTTCAGATTGCTCAAAATACAGCATTCGTTGACCAACATTGATTACAGGCTGAATATCGAGCTGTTGAATCTCAGCCCATGTCATCTCAGTAATCTTGCCAGATACCCCGGTTAGCCTTTTGGTGTCAGCATCATGGAACACCACCAACTGATTATCTTTCGTCAGAAAAACATCTAGTTCCACACCATCCAAGCCCAAGGCGATCGCCTCCTGAAATCCAGCAAGCGTATTTTCTTGGTGCACTAATGGCACACCCCGATGGCCAAAAATGAGTGGGCGATCGCCACCCTTTTTTCTATTGGTCATCTCTCGAATATTCATGCAGATCGCAACATATTTCTTTAGGGCTGACTTAACCTACGTTTTCTAAAATAAGACAAACGAAGGCTGAGTTTATGGACATTCAACAACTTAATCAGGATTTTGGTATCGACGGCAGCGTTAGGTTTACCGAGGAGCGAGCGGGCTTCCCCATCATCGAGATTAAAAACAATTTTGCCACCGCTGCAATTTCGATTTATGCCGCCCATGTAATTTCATATCAACCCGTTAATACTGATGAGGATCTCATCTACCTGAGTGAGGATGTCATCTATAAAATTGGTACGGCTCTACGGGGTGGCATACCAATTTGTTGGCCGTGGTTTGGGCCCCATCCCACCGATGGCAGCAAGCCGAGTCATGGTGTTGCCCGTAAAACCTTTTGGCAAGTGAGTAGCACCGAAACCACGACAACTGGAGCAACACGAGTCATTTTAAAATTAACTGATTCACAAGAAAGTCGCGCCCTTTGGGATTATCGTTTTGAGCTGGCGATCGCCGTAACGGTAGGTGAAACGCTCAATATTGAATTGATTACCCGCAACACTGGCGACAAAGCATTTGACGTTACACAGGCATTGCACACCTATTTCAAAATCGGCAATGTCGATCAAGTACAAGTGCTGGGTTTAGACGGTTGCGAATATATCGATAAAGTTGATGGTGGCGAGTTCAAAACCCAACTTGGTGAAGTGGCGATCGCCGCGGAAGTTGACCGAGTTTATAACGATCTCCCAGCCGAACTCATCATTGCCGATCCTGCCCTCAACCGCAAAATTCACATCACCTCAAAAAATAGCACCACAGCGATTGTTTGGAATCCTTGGATAAACAAGTCAAAAGCTCTAGGTGATTTTCCGAACGAAGGCTATAAACAAATGATTTGCGTTGAAACGGCCAATGCCGCCAAGGAGGTGATTACTGTTCAACCCCAAAGCCAATATTCCATCACGGTTGAATATCGCAGCGAGTCTTTCTAAAAAATCCCACAAAGAATTTGGAGTGGTGGTCAGGCGATCGCCACTTTATTTTTGCAAATATTTTTAAAGGGCATTCAACACAATCTTGACGATGATGGCGATCGCCGCCGCCGCAATACTGCCGAGAAGAGTGATACGAACAATTTCTGTTTGCTTTTTAATCTCAATTTCGGCTTTTTTCTCAGCTTGCCGAGTCATATATTTTTCAAGCTCTACCGCCAAAGTCGAAACCACTGCCGCGATCACGGCCACATCATCCGCCAAACCCGCAAAAGGAATCACATCCGGCACCGCATCAAAAGGCGATACTAAATACACAAGGGCGGCGATCGCCAGAGCCTTAGATTTCCAGGCGACATTTGGGTCCTTAACCATTTTGGCAAGGGATTGCACCTTACCCCAAACCTCTTTCACAGGCCCTCGACGCATTTCATCGAGACGCACTTTAATTCGCTCAATATCTTCTGGTTTAACCCGCTGCACCACCTTCTGAAAGACCTGTGCAATACGTGTTTTATTCTGTGCCTCTAAAACTTCTTCGACCTGCTCTTCTAGCTCATTTTCTGTTGTATCCACAGCTAAAGGCGCTTGAAATCGCGAGCAAATTTTTTGCCAACGAGAAGGTTCAGGTTCATCCACTAGCTGTTCCGCTTCCACCTCGATCACCTCTGGAATCTCTGGGTCAGGCGATCGCCGCAACTTTTGCCAATAATTTTGGAATCGATCCTGAAGTTTTACCACGGCCCGAAAAGATAGACGATAACTTTACTCTAGCGAAATTTTTCTAAACTTTAGTCGTCTGCTTTATAAGCCGCCCCAAGATAAAGTTCACCCACCTTGGGATTCCCTAATAATTCTTTCCCTGTCCCCTCAAAGCGATCGCGACCATTTTCGAGGACATATCCACGATCCGCCAATTCCAAAGCCCGCTTTGCATTTTGCTCTACAAGAATGATCGCCTTCCCTAAACTATTAACCGCCTTAATCTGCTCAAATACGTTACTCACCAAAATTGGCGACAGCGCCGCGGAAGGCTCATCCAAAACCAACAAATCTGGATCTAACATTAATGCCCGACCCATCGCTAACATTTGACGTTCTCCACCAGAAAGCGTTCCAGCCTGCTGCTTACGACGGGTTTTTAGCACCGGGAACATCGTATAAATTTGCTCTTTGAGATTGGCAAGGGAACCAGACCGGACAAACGCGCCCATCTCTAAATTCTCTTCAATGCTCAAACTACCAAACACATTACGAATTTGCGGCACATAGCACATGCCTCGCTGCACAATTTGATTGGAGCGAAGGCCTACAATATTTTGGCCCTTAAAGGTGATACTGCCTTGGTTTGGGGTCAGTAATCCAAAGATTGTTTTTGCCAGAGTTGATTTGCCAGCACCATTTGGACCAATCACCACAACCAGTTCACCGGGCGCAATCCGAAAATTAATGCCTTGCAGAATATTGAGATCCTTAATGTATCCTGCATGTACATCGTCTACGACCAGTAAGTTTGCCGTGTTTGTCATTGGTTCGGAAAAAAATCAACTATAAATTGCCATTCATAAGCATAAAAGCAAATGGTTTGGTCACCATCATCAAAATTAAGGATATTCCTACAAAGTCTTTAATAAAGCTCATGTATTCCCGAAAACGGCTGGGCTACTATGAAGATTCAAATTGTTTAATTCTTGGTTTAAAGAATCGGCGCTCACACCTTAATATCAAGATTAAAGTTTAAGCAAAGAAGCTCCACAAACTGGAACAATTTGACTGGATTGCTGGCTCTTTTAAGGTATGACGATATTGTCGTCGATGTTTTGTTCATGTTGCGGTTGCTATGAAAACTGATTCGTTCTTTCTTCTTTCTCATCCGGTGATGCTTGCGGCGATCGCCACAGTTTCGATTTCTCCAGCAGCCCAAAGCTATGTCACCCCAGACCGAGAACATCTAACGTCTCAGTTTGTTGAACAAAATATCGCTCAAATTCCTGAACTAGGCGACGCAACAGCAGATCAACAAAACACTCCTCCATCTGGCACAACACCCCAACCCCTGGAAACGACAACCGATCCACCAATCTTAGACCGCGATCTTTTGCCCGACACCTATTGGGATGAAATCAATCCTTTCCAGCGGGTACTTTCCGAGCCTGGCGGTACAACTATCAATAACGCATTGCCAGTCTTTACCCCAACGGGTTTACCAAACTTTTCGTCGCCCTCACCCTCATCGCCATCTTTTGTGAATAATGGTGTTTTGCCTTCACCAGAGATACTCGATGCAGAATATCGTCTGGGAGCAGGTGATACGATTCAACTCGAATTTTTCAATACGCCAGAATATAACGGACAATTTGCCATCGACCCAACAGGAAGCATTACAGCACCTTTGGTTGGCCGAGTAGTCCTCCGAGATCTCACCATTGCAGGAGCGGGCGATCGCCTTGCAGAAGTGTATGCATCAGAGCTGCGTTACCCAGATGTCGATGTAATCTTGATCAACCGCCGTCCTCTACAGGTGGTTTTTTCAGGTGAAATCACTCAACCAGGCCTTTATACTTTTCCCTCCAATACCAACGGCCAAGCCCCAAAGTTATACCAAGCGCTCCAAAATGCTGGTGGTATTACTGCGGCTGGAGACATCGAGAGAATTCAGGTTATCCGCGACTCGACAGATCCGACCCTCTCCCACACTGTGTCTATTAATTTATTGGCTCTACTCAATCAAGGTGATCTAAATCAAAATATTGATTTGCGTGATGGTGACGTCGTCAATATTCCCTCTGCACCCATCATAAATACCGACACCATTAACCAACTAGCCCTCTCCAATGCCCGTTCTCAATCAACACTGCCTGTTGATGTTGCCGTATTAGGTGAAGTTGGTTTACCGGGTCCTTACCGTTTTGGAGCAGGCGATCAAACAACACTTGTCCGCGCTATTCAGCAGGCTGGTGGCCTTACTCCCTTTGCGGATGTACATGAGGTAACCCTAGAGCGAACAACCCGTACTGGCAATATTCAGAAAATCACAATTGATCTCTTTACGATTCTCGAATCGGGTCGCATTGATCAAGATGTAGCGCTGCAAACTGGAGATGTGATCCAAATTCCAGCAACCGAACTTCCCAACAGCGAGGTTACTGCGATCGCCAGCTCAACTCTCTCCACAGGACCTATCGAAGTAGCGATTCTCGGGGAAGTAGAACGACCAGGTGGCTTACAGGTAAGAGCAAATACCTCTCTCAACCAAGCGATTCTTGCTGCTGGTGGATTTAATGGACTCGCCCGCAAAAAAGTAAAATTACTTAGCTTTAATCCCGACGGTAGCGTCACAGAAAGAACAATTGATGTAGATCTCAATCGCACTATTAACGCGGAAGATAACCCAATCTTGCGTCCGAATGACATTGTGATGGTCGGAAAGTCCACTTGGGGTTCAATTAAAGACGCAATAGGAAGCTTCAGTAGCAATCTCAATTTCTTCCTACCTTTCCTCTTTTTCCTTTCCGATCCCCAGCTTTAATCGAGCTATGATGGGGAAACGTAAGCACTTCTCAAATCATACATATTTGTATAAATTGGCTTTGCTTACAACTTGCTTACTAAAACCATTACGGGTTTAAAACCACCTGACATCAGTCAATCATCCGTGCGATCGCTATCTACCCACGAACCATTCCTTAAACCATCATCAACTTGAGAGTTCATGCGGCATTCTTCTTCCTCAAAACGCCATCTCCCCACAGTAGAGGCAAAGACTGTTGAACGGTTCTCTATGACTGCCCCCCAGCAAACTCCCAACCAGCCGAATGCCGAGGATGAAGAATCCGGCGGTAATAAAGTTGGTGAAATCATTGAAATGGTGCAGCGGCGAGCCCTCATCATTATGGGTGTGGCCATCGTGATGATCGGCAACTCAGCGATCAAACTCAGTAAAGTACCGACAACATACAGAGGCAATTTTCAGCTCCTTGTTGAACCTGTTAATGCCGAACTTGCAAGCCTTAGTAATCCAGGTGCAACTAGCTCTGCCCTCGATTATGATACTCAGCTAGCAATTCTCCGTAGCCCAGCTCTACTATTGCCAATTATTGAGGATCTCCGAGAGACATATCCTAGTTTAGGCTTTGGCAGACTATTAGGGGGATTAGAAATCGAACAACTAGGTAAAACAAAAATCATTGAAGTCTCATTTGCAAGTACCAATCAAGCACTCACTAGAGCTGTACTCGACGATCTCTCAACAAGCTATCTAGAATATAGCAAAGAAAAACGTCAAACATTTCTACAGCAAGGTCTACGTTTCGTAGATGAACAACGGCGCATTACCCAAGAAAAAGTTGACGAGCTTCAAAAACAACTACAGGAGTTCCGTCAAAAAAATGGCTTTGCTCGTCCTGAAGATCGTTCGAACCAACTCACGGCACAGCTCGGAAGCTTAGAAGCTGAACGACTAGAGATTGAGCAAGAATTGGCAATCTTAGAAGTCAGTTTACGAAATATACAAACGGAAGAAGGAATTCAAGCATTACTAATCAACGATGGTGCTTATCAAGATATCCGTGCGCAGATTAGAGAAGTAGATACACAACTTGGTCTTGAACGCACTCGGTTTCAAGAGGGCAATTCAGTCATTCAGGCACTTAAGCAGAGACGAGACACCTTACTACCTGTGCTACAGCAACAGGTAAATGCAACCGTTGAAGCAAAGTTAGCAGAAGGATCTGCCCAAATAAGGCTATACAATACTCGTTTACAGAACATCGATGCAGCACGAACTAGGATCAGTGAGGAAATCCAAAATCTATCCGCTCTCATTCGCGAATACAATAATATTGAAAGACAATTAGGCATTGCCGTAGGGAGCCTGACAAATTTTTTACAGAGTCGCCAAGCACTCCAGATAGAAGCAGCTCAGAGCGAAATTCCTTGGGAACTAGTGCGGGAACCTTCTGCATTTGCTCAACCTAATGACTTTATGAAAGCACTACAGAATAAGATTGTTGTGGGTATTGTTGCGGGTTTAGCTGTGGCTTTTGCCTTAGATAAACTAGATGGTAGTTTCCATACTATTAGTGCTCTCCAAAGAAAAGTCAAACCACCTATTTTAGGTGTATTACCCTTTAATCAACAAGTCTTTCTATCTCAAGAAAATAGCGGAAAGGCAAAAAAGCGCAAGCGTAAATTTCTCAATCGTGTTAAACAGCTCATGATTCGACTGAGCCAACGCTTCTCCAGTAGCGCCAGTAAGTTGGCGATCGCCTTGTTTGAAGAATACGATGGTACCGTCGAATTTTTTGAATCATTACGGGTTATTCATACGAACATCATGCCGTTGATAGAGGAACGCAATTACAAAACCTTTGTTGTTAGTGCAGCAACAGTAGGTGATGGAAAAACAACTGTTGCGATCAATTGGGCAGATACGGCTGCTGTTATGGGGCAAAAGGTGCTCTTGATTGATGCCAATTTTCGTAAGCCAGAAATCCCTGAATTTCTCAACCTAGATAATGATGCTGGTCTGGTGGATTTATTACGGGAACCAACCCAGGACATTACATCCTATGTAAAAAAAGTCTTTGAGGATCGCGAGCTTTTCGTATTATCTCCTGGCAAGTCGGAAGACGAGATTGCCAAACTTCTGAATAACGAACGACTTGATTCTGTCATGGCTAAGTTAGAACAAGAATTTGACCTAATTATTCTTGATATTCCCAGTATGCTTGGTCTGGCTGATGCAACCCTATTTAGCCGAAATACTGACGCCCTCATTTTAGTGACGAGTCTCCACAAAACCCGACAAACCATATTACAAGAAACTCTCGATGAGCTGGAGAACAAACAAATTCCGGTACTTGGCCTAGTTGTCAATCGTCAAAAAGGTGCGGCTCCCGTGCTCCGGGCAACCCTTAGCCAATCCAGTAATACCAATTATTTCCCGGATCTGGAGAATAATAGCGATATTCCACCCACAATAGAGCAATCTCTCGCGTCCTTAGAAGTAGAGGATTCAGAAAACTTAGAGGGTGTACCAGATTACGAGCATGGGATTGGTGAACATACTAATGACGATGGCGAAGTTTTACAACAGCTACCAGTGGCAGAGAATAATGAAAAAGAGGAAAGTATTATCTAACGTAAGTTCAGGATAAGAAGCGCTGATGAAATAAGAGAGGAGGAATAGAATCAGAATTACAAATGAACTATCCCGAATGTCATTCAGAACGAATTTGCAAAAATGGCTTTCGTCATGGCCAGCAAAACCATAAGAGTAAAGATTGTGCCCGCTAATTTGTTGTATAGCAATGGCCAGTTGGTTGAGGGAGTAGTATGGGAGTTGTTGTGTGAAGTAAAGATGCCAGTTGCTTATAGCAAGGACCTACGTTGTAAAGCTCTTGCAGCCGTGGAGCGAGGTATCCCCAAAAAAGATGTCTATGAAATGTTCAATATTGGTCGCAATAGTCTTTACCTTTGGAGAAAACGTCTAGAAGAAACAGGGAGCTACAGCGCGAAAACAGGGTATCAGAAAGGCTATGGTCATAAAATCACAGACTTGGAAGTATTCAAAAGCTTTGTGCAACAGCATGCAGACAAAACCCAAGCAGAAATGGCAGAGCTGTGGCCTGGTGAAGTGAGTCGTCGTACCATCTCCAGAATGTTGAAGAAGATAGGTTTTACTCGAAAAAAAGACCTATGGATATCAAGAAAGGGATGAACAGAAGCGACAGGAATTCAGAAAAGGATTGGCAAGATTGAAACCCGAGCAAATCATCTACTGTGATGAGTCAGGAATGGATGAGCGAGATGGTCAGTATGACTATGGCTATAGTCCCGAAGGAGAAAGAGTTTACGACCTCAAGTCAGAAAGTCGTCGCGGTAGAGTCAATATGATTGCAGCCTGGCATCAGGGTAGATTGTTTGCTCCCTTTACGGTGGAAGGCTCTTGTAATCGCCATGTGTTTGAGGTGTGGCTAGAGAATTGTTTACTACCAGAATTACAACCTCATCAGGTGTTGATTTTGGATAATGCCACATTCCACAAGGGAGGGAGGATTGTAGAAATCCTTGCGCAAGCGAAATGTGAGGTGTGGTATCTGCCTCCTTACTCACCAGATTTAAACAGAATTGAACAGTGTTGGTCTTGGTTGAAAAGCCGCATTCGAAAGCAACTCAAACACTGTCCATGGGTATGCAAATTAACGTGAGTTCGGGATAAGGAAATGAGGTTCTAATCAAGCTGAAGAGAAGGTTTCTTAGGCTGATGACAGTAGGCAATTAACCGCAAAGCAAGTTGACACAAAAGTTGCCAGGACTGCGATGGCGGGAATGCTCAATCTGAGAAATATTCTTCAGTTGGTCAGTGACGGTCTCAATTAAAGCTCGCTTGCGGGCCAAAACTTTGTCACGCCAAAGCATCAGGTGATTCTTCATATTGCGACGAGGCTTAGCTAGAAGCCTCACATCATATTCTTCTTGCAAATACTGTGCCAGAGCTTGAGAGACGTAACTTTTATCTGCAAAGACTTTTCCCGATAACTCTTTCAAAAGCTCCACTACCGGTTTTCTATCATCGGTGTTGCCGGGTGTGACCTTCACATTGAGTAATTCTCCACGGTCATTGATAACCAGATGTAGTTTGAAGCCAAAGAACCAACCCACAGAGGTTTTACCTCGAGCGGCATGACCATCAAAAACGCGATGTTGAGAGATGCGGCGATTGTGACAAACCTTGATACTGGTGGCATCAATAAAGCTGATACCTGTGCATGAACCATAACAGTGCTGTAGGTAGACACATAGAGGTACTAACGTCGAAGGCATCCACTCCACAAAACGTTGGTAACGTGAGTTCGGGATAAGGAATTGGGATGAAATCCCTCCAAATTAGCCTAAAACTCCTATGAATCAATGGTTTGTTTGGAATTTTATCTATTTGCTGATTTGCAACAAAGCATTTTTATTGAAAATATCTTGTGGATTGAACTCAATCAGTAGAATATTGCATAAAATAATTGCTGCTCAATAAAGAAAAAAAGCCTCAAACCCACATTGGGAGAGACTTTTCCCCTATTGTTCTTATCCCGAACTCACGTTAAGAAACCTTCTCTCCAACTCAATTAGAGTCTCATTTCCTTGTCCAGAACTCACGTTAACTACAACAGACCACCAAGGATGCCTGCAATCGAAGACAATCCCTGTGTTGCACCAGCAATGCCTTCAGCCGTCGCTCCGGCCTCGCCAGCGGCAGATTCACCACCTTCAGACGCTCCATCAAGATCGCCAGCCGCATTGAGAGCTGCACCTGCTGTCGAAGCTTCGCCTAAAAGACTCGCTCCCCCGGTTTCCGGTGCTAACAGTAAGGGCAACACTTGCTTCGCCAAATCTCCCATAATTTGCAGCCCTTGAATCGCTTGCTCGCTGGCAATCTTCATATTCTCCGTGGCTTGTTCGCCCGCAGCTTTCGCCCCGGCTTCCGCAGCTTGAATACTTTGAGCGCCAATCGCAGTGGTTGCCGTCGCATTGCTCATATCGCGGAACATATTGGCCGCAGTCAAAGCCTGCATCAGTGCATCTGTAGAACTTTGGGCAGAGTTAGCAGCTGCATTAATCGCCTCTTGGGGAGAAGCCGGATGGATATGAATCGCTTCGGGATCGAAGCCCGCTGCTGCCAGATCGGATAGCAATTCTGCTGCGCCTTTGTGACCGCCTGCGGTGAGCTTATCGATTTCCGGGGGCATGATCTGAATAGGCGAGTCTTGCCAGTTCCAGAATCGCGTGAGATCGATTTTCTCGGCACAGTTAGCGCGACCCAGTACGGCTTCCGCAAACACACCGCCCGTGGGAATTGGCACCAGGGTTTCCTTCAGCCCCCCATCCCCATGGGGCTCGCCCACCAGATCCAGATACGCTTCCTTTACTTCGTCAGTCACGCTGCTATAGCCTGTCTTAGTCTGCCAAGCGGTGAAATCGCGATCGAGTAGCCCCGTTTCCAGCAACCAATCCAACTTCTCGTTTTCATTGTCAAAATGCCAGGGGAAAGCCACACAATTCCCTAGCAGGGCAACAGGGTTAGGTTCAATAGTGGGCGCAACAGGTTTGCCTTTGTAGGTAACCGTCAGCAACGCCTTCATCCAATCCGTGGGATCCATATCCAGCCAAATTCCCTGACTGTAATACAGGGCATTCTCTTCTAGATGTTGAATTGCCCCCGACTCGTCTTCCTTGGAAACCTGGAAGTGAACTGCTTCATACCCGCAATAGTCCCCGGTCAAGGTAATCACCTGGGTGTAGCTATCGGTTTCATTGCCTTTGCGGAAGTGATAGGTCAGGTTAAGGGCATTCCCCGCCTGGGCATAATCTGGGTCGTAGAGAACCTTAGCCAACTGGCTCACGGGCACATTGCTATCCACAAAAACGCTGCCACTGGCTTCACCGCTGGAGTCCCCCGGAATGCCACCAGGACCGCTATTGAGCATCGTGCCATCGTTAAACATCAGCTGGATGCCATCGATAAAGCCAGAGCCCTGTAGCTGGTAATCAATCTTGACCAGTTGAGGATTGGTGAATTTCACCTCGTGTAACTGATTCCCGCTGGGATTGACGAGCTTGACGGTATGCCCTTCGCGCCAGTTATTTTCGTTGGCGGCGGCGAGCTGTTCTTTGACCGTTGCATCGGTGGTGAGGGCTTCTAGAACGCGGCGGTAGCGCAGGATAACGCGTGGATCTTTGAAGTCGAACAGCTTCACCGGCACGAAAATGCGACGTTCGTAGTCGATCGCCCGAGTCGCGACCCGGTAGTTTTGCACCACCTCGTAATACTGCATCGTCATGGGATGCATGTGGTTATAGTTCGCCACCACCCGCGTGGTCAGAGTCTCGGTTTCGCTTTCGCGGGTTTCTTGCACCACTGCCGATCGCCGTTCCCGAGCTGCGTTGGCCTGTTGATGGGTGCGACCGTTGATATCCCGGTTGTTTTGGGAGGAGAGATTACGGGTTCCTTCCGATCGCGAAACGCTGGTGGTGAGGCTATTATTCCGAGAACTGGAGCTGCTGCCGCCCACACTGCCTAGAATGCCAAAGGCAAAGCCCCCAGAGCTACTGCTTTGGCTGGCATCGCTAGTAGTTTCGGTACGGTTGGAGCCAAATTGGGTTTCACGAGCGACGGAGTTGGTGATCGACGAGATCGCCATCTGATGGTCTGTATCCCAACTCATATCGTCGGTTTGCTCCAAAGACTCACCCCGTTGTCCCAGGGTTTGCTGCATCCAGTTGGTCACCGCCAAACGGGTCGCTTCACCGGGAGCCAGAGCCAGACTGTGAATCATGGGGCCGAGGGTGACTCCTTCGGCATACCAAGATTGCTCGCTTAACACTCGAATCCCTAACGCCGCTTCGTTAAACCCTTCTTGGGTGAGTGCCGTATGGAGCAGGTCAATTTGTCCCTCTTGACTGAGGTCGAAGGTGGCATGGCCTTCATCTCCGTCGTGCACCAGGTCAGCATCAATAATGTAGGTGCTTTGATAGTAGGCTTTCTGGCTCGCCATATTGCCGCTTTTGGGCAGCAGGTCGGTGGGGGTACCGTTGCGATCGCCGGTGGTCGCTTGGCTGCTTTCCCCTTCCGTCTCAAACGTATCCATCAACAGGGCGCGGGCGGTTTGGAAAGGCGTCCACAGGGCAAAATCCCGAATCGTTTCAACGCCCAATTCTTCTTTGATTTTGGCGGCGGCTTGGGGGTGATTAAAGCGCAGTTTGTCGATGCTCTCACCGCCAATGGTGGCCGGGTTGACCTCTTCACCATCACTTTGATTGAGGAGATCCCCCGGCACGAGGCCATCTTTGAGCGCTTCTCGAGCTAGCTCGCTCTGGGGCGCAACCAGGCTTAAGGCGGCGTTAAAGATGCCGGAAGTGGCGAGATCGAAGATCGTATGAATTTTGAGTTCTTCGCGGAGAGTTTGAGCCATGGCTCCCCCCACCCCCAAGAGGCGATCGCTAGGTGCTTTGAGGAGGTCGAGGCGTGGTAACTCAGCTGCTGAGCCTTTCACCAGTTTGGAAAAGTTAGACATGATGATTTGTATTAATTGAGTTTTCAGAAATGGTCAGGATGGAATCAATCGGGCTCTTACTCGGTTTCTGCCTCGTCATCCTGTTTTTCTGGTGTATGCTCGTCCGTCGATTTAGCGGACTTTTTAGCTTTACTTGCCGCAGCTTGCCAGCGACCTTGCGGAGTTTTAGAGTGCGCCGTTGTGGACTGCCAATGGCCGACAATTTTGCGCAGGGCGTCTTCCTGTTGGCTGGTGGGGCTGTCTCCGTCACCGCTTTCGCCAACACTTTCGCCGCTGTTCGGGTCGGTCGCTCCCCCTGTTTCTCCAGTCTCAGGAGTCGCCGCTTCTGCGGAAGTGGGATCGTCACCCTTGCCTTCCAACTCTCCAGCGGCATTAATCGCTGCACCCGCGTTGGTGGGGTTTTTGGGAAGGAGTCCTGCTCCCGCCGGGCCACCCAGAATCGACGACACCACGTCAGAGGCAATTCCCAAACCTTTGGTGAACTGTTCGGCGGCGGTCTTGCCACTCTCTGTAGCCTGTTTACCGGCTTCGGTTGCGCCAGCTTGGGCGGAGGTCATCCCTTGTTGCAGCAGGCTAGCCACACCTGCGGCGTTGCTCATATCGCGGAAGATATTCGAGGCGGCGAGGGCTTTCATTGCCGAGGCGGTCATACCATCGCCCATTGCTGCGCCCGTTGCAGCGGGTTCTTCGGTATGGAGGTGGATGGTCTGCGGGGCCAAGCCTTGGGCTTTGAGGGCTTTGAGGAGTTCCACTGAGCCCCGATTGCCCATTTTGAGGGGGTTGATTTCAGTGGGGACGATGGGGATGGGGGAGTCTTTCCAGTTCCAGAAGCGGGTGAGGTCGAGTTTCTCGGCGCTGTTGGCTCGGCCCAGCACGGCTTCCGCAAAGACGCCGCCGGTGGGCATGGGGACGGTGGTTTCTTCCTGTCCTTTGTCGCCTTCGATCTCGTCATGTTCTGCGAGATAAGCTACTTTCACTGCTTCGGTGATTTCGGTGTGGCCTTTCTTTTGCATCCAGGCGCGGAAGTCTTTGTAGAGGAGTTTATTTTCTAGGAGCCAGTCGAGTTTATGGGCGGGGTCGCGGAAGCGCCAGGGAAAGGCGATGTAGTTCCCGACCATGGTGGTGGGGGTGGGGTCAAGATTTGCACCAACGGATTCGCCGCGATAGGTGAAGTGCCCCAGCGCTTTTGCCCATTCTCCTTGGCTCATGCTCGCCCAAATTGCACGGGAGTAGTAAATTGCGTTTTCGTTGAGATGTTGGATAATCTCCCGCGTTGCCTCATGGTTCACAACTGCCGGTTTAAAGTCGAGAATCCTCCAGCCATGAAAACTTCCCAAATTGTCCCATGAAGAATACGAAAGTGAGTGCTTCCATTCGGAAATTTGACCACTCTTGGATTGAAAATGAAAAGTCAAGAAATAAAGCGTAGTGTTCCAACTTCGTGGGTTCAAATAGACATCACTAATGCGACCAACATCAATACTCACATCTTTGCTTCCACTAGCAGGAGTGCCATAGCCTAAAACATCTTCTTCAGAGCCATCTGTAAATTCGAAGGCAAGGCAATCCACACCACCTGATGCTGACCAAGTTATTTTGGTTAGCGTTGCTCCCGGGAACGGGATAGTAAACAATACCTGACCCTGCTCTCGCGGGTGAATTGAAACAAATGTTTCCGCATGATCTTTCCAACTATTCTTCTCTGCGTCTTGTAGTGCCAATTTCACAGAATCTGTCAAGGCAGCCGATTCTAACACACCTCGATAACGATCGATAATCCGATAATCCTTAAAGTCGAATGGCTTAAACGGAATAAACGCGTGACGTTCGTACTTCGCAGCTTTTGTCACCACTCGATAAGTCTGCACCGTTTCGTAATATTGCACCGAGAGCGCGTGCATATGGTTGTAGTTCGTCACCACACGGGTAGACATCTTGCCCCCCTCCGCCGCCGTGGTTTCTTGCACCACCGCCGATCGCCGCGCTCGCGCCGAACTCGCCTGCTGGTGAGTGTTCTGGTGCAAATCGCGATTCATCCGGGTGGACAAACTCCGCGTCCCACTGCTGCGGGAAACATTCGTCGCCAAACTGTGCTGGTGAGAGCTGGAACTGCTGCCGCCCACATGCCAGAGCAACGCCCCGAAACCACCGGAGCTACCGTGCTGAGACGAATCACTCTCGCTGGTTGCTGTCGAAGACCCCGTTTGCGTTTCCTTCGCCACCGCATCCGTGACTTCATTAATTGCCTGATGCTCGCTGGTATCCGAGTCGGTATCTTCCGTTTGGCTCACCGCTTCTTGGCGATCGCCCGTCGTCGCGCGCTCCCAAGAGGTCACGGCAATGCGGGTACTTTCCCCCGGAGCCAAGGGCACACTATGGAGCAACTCCCCCAGCGTCACCCCCTGGGCATACCAACACTGTTCGCTGGTAATCGAGACCCCCACTGCTGGCTTGGTGAACCCGCCCCGCAGCAGAGCCGTCTGCATCAGATCGAGGGTGCCCTCCTCCGCTAAGTCCGTGGTTCGCACGGCATCTTCCGGTGGTGGACCTTCCCCTTCCGTGCCCGCTGCTTTTTTCTGCTGGGCGATCGCATCCGTTACATCGTTGTCTGTTAAGTCTGTATCGATTAAATGCAACCCTTGGAAGTAGGCGCGCTCAACTGGATAATTGCCACTCGTGGGAATTAGATCTTGTGGCGCTTCGGCATCTGCTTTAGCAACAGTTCCATGGGGCTTGCCAAAAACCCCAGCCAAAATTACCCGCGCAGCTTGAAAAGGTGTCCAGAGAGCGAGATCGCGAATACTCTCAATCCCTAAGGTATCTTTCAACGCCGTCGCAGCGGCAGCATTGGGCAGATTCAGTTGCTCGATCCCTAGACCACTAAAATCCTGAACTTGACTTAGATCGACGCCATCCTGAAGCAAATCGGCAGGAATCAAACCATGCCGAGCATATTCCTGCATCACAGGATTTGTAGGATCGACTAACTCCAGAGCACTATTAAAGACACGGGACGTTGCCAGATCGAAAATACTGCTAATGTTCAGGCTCTCTTTGAGAGTTCTGGTGACTTTGTTCGTGATTCCTAGCAGTTGATTAACATCAGCTTTCAGCAGTTCGCTCCCTTTAAGAGATGCTGAAGTGCTCTTAACCAGATGGGAACGATCAAAAGTTGTGATTGTCATCTTAATTTCTCATATATATTATTAAGTATCAGTTAATAAAAGGTGAGCATTTGATAAAGAATCAATCTTGTGCTGACCTACTATCTTAAATAGGCACGATAGTGTAAATTTTCCAGGGGCTTTTGAAGTTGCAAGAAAAAGACTTGTTTCTTTATTTTCGACAATAGACCTCTTGTATAAACCAAGAAAGCAAAGAGATCCTATCGTTGACAACCCCAGAGTTCTTTAGCCCAATGGATAGCTTTGAAGAAGCATTATCAGCAAGCCTTCCACTGACAGACATTGTGACCACCCTTTTTCCCTTAGTGGTCTCATAATTTTCAGAACATCCACCATGAGATGGAAAGTTTGCCTATTAACACTACAGCGACGGCAAAAGTTAATAAACAACAGCTCTTTTTGCCTTTCGTCATATATTGCTTTCTCAACTCATTTCACTCTTATTTTTCATTCAGATAAAAAGTCTAATCACCAAGGAATATCACGCAGAAATTTGCATCAAACTCTCTTAACATAAAGCTAAAAAAATGACTGATCCTTGAGATAAATAGAGGCGATCGCTACGATCTTGACAACAAAAATCCCCAACTTTTCTAGGAAATTGAGGATCTACAAAACTTATTATTTATTGAGTAATTTATTCGAGGACAAATCCTTTACGAGCTAACTGCTCTCGGAGGGATTGGATCATCGCGTAGTCAAGGGTGTCAGTGCGATCATCATTGACAGGAAGATTACGAATATATCCTTCGCGCTTCGATGTAAAGTCACGAATTTGAGCTTTAATTTCTTCTCGTTCCGCCTCAACTTCAGAGATATAGCCTTCTTTCTCTTCGAGCGTTAAACCTTGAAGTGCAAGAGGCAACTCGTCATCAGACAAAGTTTCGAGGTCAACGGCTTCTTCTTCTAGGGCATCCACTAAATCCCAAGATGCATTGCGATAATATGCTGAACCCTTTGAGCTGCCACGGGTGACAATTGCCGCACCTGCATTAACGTCTTGTTGAATTTGGCGATTTAGACCTCTTGTTCCTTCTGCGCCATAGGGAATATAGGTGGAGTTGAGCTGATCATTTAATGCCCGAATATCCTCGTCATAGGGAGATTCTTGCACAATCACTTGGCGGTTTTGGTTGATATTAAAGTTGGCACCACTCGCAATCTCAGCACCTTCTGCCCATAATGCCCGCTCACGATTTTCGGCACTGCCACAGTAAATCGTATTAACAATAATGTCTTCTGATCTCGCAAGGGCGATCGCCTCTTGCCAGCCTACTTTGCCTTGATCAAAGGGTTCATTACCAGCAATGAAAATTGCCCGGAAATCTGCCTCATCTTCATCCCAATTGAGTTGATTGACGGCAGATTTAATCACCCAGCCACTATATTCTTGACCGCCGTTGGTCTGAATTTCAAAGAGCTTTTCGGAGACATTATCGAGCTCAGGCGTAAAGTCTGTCAGCTGCCGATTAAATCCTTCATAGGAAGGCAGAGAATCATTCCCATAGTGGTAAAGTGCCACCTCAAACTGGGGAACTTGCCCATCTTTGCGGACATCGGTTAAAGCATTAACCACATTCCAGATTTGGCTGCGAGTCTGATCAATCAGACCATCCATACTGTTACTGGAATCCAGCAAAATAGCCAATTGAATCGTTGGCTCTTCTTCGGCGATCGCCACCCAAGGAACAAGGGCTAACGATAAAGAAAGCGCAGCAGTGCGAAATAAGCGAGAGAAAGACATGCTCCAAACCCAAAATCTGACGTAAGTTTTTATGACGCAAATGACCCTAATTTTGTGTCTCAAGTCCTTAAAACTTTAGATAACAATAGCTTGCTCTCCTTATTACCACTAGCGCCGTTACCCTTCCGGCAACGACACTCAAAATTGGCAGAGTCATTTAAACAACCCTAGGGAACTTGCATTGTCACAAATTGGTTTTCTGGGACAAAACTATGATACTCACCATCATCGGCCAGTATTGCCATCAAATTTAAATGATCATCCGGCTTAACGCCAAGAATATCCCAAGGTACTGCCAGCTCTAGACATTCGTGATAGGCCATTTTCGTATGGGCAACCTTCGGGCACCAGCGACCATAATCAATGGCTTCTTCAAACCACATCGACTTCGTCACAAGATTAATCCCGATGTGATGGCGGAATAAATAGTTTAACGGCTCCTGATCCGGCATACTGGCAATCGGCGCAGGGCTAATCGGGCAATTAACACCGGGATAGAAACACAGCAGGTGTAATTCGGACGGAAGTTCTTCACCCCATTTCACCCCACGTCGCAAATCGAGTCGCAGATAAAAATTCAGGTGATCCCAACCATAAAACAATTTTTGCAAAGCACTGCTTTGATGCATTGTTCCTCGCGCACCGCCGATTGCGATACAACCAGCTTTGTCCCAATCCTGCTCATCACCCACGCCATCAATAACGGGATGAATAAAGCTTTGGGGCATATGTTCTTGCTTTTGGTCATGCTTCTCAATGGGCTGTAACACCTCGGCTGGAACCGGTTCATTAAGGGCTTTATAAATGCCAGCAACGTGCTCCCGGAAGAGCTGATCAAACATTGCATCTTGGTTAGAGGAATGGCCTTCACCAAACCACCAAAACCAGTCGGAACCTTCGGCTGCAAATAGCGATTCCCAAGCCTCAGGATTCGTGATTTCAGTGGCTTCCGGGTGGTCTTCAAGGGTTTTACGGGCTTTGTAGAGGAGATCCCAAGCGCGGTTTTTCGCGGGGTCACCAATCCAAGTGGTAAAGCTGCCATCGACCCATGAGCCACTATGGAGATTTTTTGAAGGAATAGTCGCAGTGGGCGGGAATTTCTCGGTAAATTCGGAAACAGTTACCAATTCCAGATTTCTATCGACGCTAAGTTTTTCGTACAACGCGGTTAAAAATGGAATGCCATCCCGCTCATAAAATTCCCAACAGTTTTCGCCATCAAGGGCAATGGTGACAAGATAGGGTTCTTCGAGAGTAGTCGTCTTGGGATCTTTTTGTTTTTTGCGGAGGCTACGGGCGATCGCCTCTAGGTGACCAACGAGATCATTGGCTGCGGCTTCTGGATCCATTCCAGCATAAGTAAAGCCAACAAGGTCAGACAAACGATGATCTCGGAAGACAATCGACAAATCTCCCGATGGTGTTTCGAGGCGATAGGGGCGATACATCAATTCGGGTTCGTAAACATTACCCACTTCGTCGCGGTGGAAGAAATGCTTGAGACTCCAGCCCAAAACAGCTTCGTCGGAACAAATCCATTTAAAGCCAGCTGCTGCAATGGGATCGAGCACTTCTGGGCTAACAGATTGCTCGGATGGCCACAAGCCTCGCACTTCTCGATCAAAGCGATCGCGGTACATTTCTTTGGCTTTATTGAGATGACGTGGGATATCTTCTTCCCACATAAATCTATTTTCGGGCAATGCCATTTCGGGAACGGCAACTTGACCCGCATCGGTATCTGCCAACAACGGCAAAATCGGGTGAGTATAAGGCGTTGTGGTCACTTCGAGCTGACCATTATCTTGCATCTCTTTATGTTTTGGGATGATGCGCTTAATGATTTCCCGCTGTTTGGAATAAATGCGCTGGCGATCGCCTAAGGTAAAACCGCGATCTTTTTTCAGCCAAGCGGCAATCTCTGGATCATCCCAAAAGAGCGGATCAATCCACGCCAAATTGTGCCAAGCGAGAAGATCTGAAAAATCTTGGCCATTCCAATTTTCGAGACACCACGCACGGCCTTTATCCTGCCGCTGTTGATAGAGTTCGGAATAACGGGGATGGGGATCGATTAAGGTACGGTGGTTCCCATCGAAAAAGTGTTCAAGGATGTACCATTTCTGGTCAGAATCCAAAGTATCAACTTCACTGAGCGCTAGTTTTAGGTAAGGGTCTAAAGCCTTTCCTTCGGCATAATCCTCTAGCTGCATCATCAGCGATGGAACGAGGTTAACGGTTTGATGGAGCCGAGGATATTTTTCGAGCAGCAGAATAAGGTCTAAATAATCTTTTGTGCCGTGGAGCCGCACCCAAGGCAAATGGTATTGTCCATCCGGAGCTTTGTAGAGAGGTTGATGCTGATGCCAGATGAAAGCGATGTAGAGGGGGTGAGACATATAGGAAATTTGCCTGTTGATTCTCGGGAATCTACGCACTAATGACTGCGCAGAAACGTACCCCTAAATCATAGCGATCGCCCCTCGTTTTAATGCTTCAAACGTAACTATTTGCAAGGATGATCATGAATCCCTCACATTCAGTATTTTGGCAACGTTGGCGTAATTTGATGGCGACTCTGGGATGTTCTGAGCACAGACAAACTTACCAAGCTTTGATCGCCGCCTATTCAGAACCACAACGCTACTATCACAACCTCGATCATCTCCGAGAGTGTTTGAGTTGGCTACCAAAAATTCAGCACTTATTAGAATGTCCCGCTGAGGTGGAATTAGCGTTGTGGTTTCATGATGCTGTGTATCAACCGCGTTCGACATCAAATGAAATTGATAGTGCAGCCTGGGCAAAGAATTTTTTGGAAGATGCAAATGTTGATGGGGCGATCACTCAACGAGTTTCAGATTATATTTTGGCAACACAAACTCATGAATCATCAGCTAATTTAGATTGCCAATTTGTGCTGGATATTGACCTCGCAATCTTGAGTAACAGTCCTCAAAGGTTCAAACAGTTTGAAGAGCAGATCCGCCAAGAATACGAATGGGTTTCTTTAGGGCTTTATCAAGAAAAGAGAGCAGCAATGCTCCAGAGATTTTTAGCAAAAAATTCAATTTATAAAACCAGTTTTTTCAACCCACGATATGAAAGTCTAGCTAGAAGGAATATTGAGTGGGTGATCTCGCCGAATACCAACATATAGGCTACGGCAATATTACCCATTCATCCAGAATACATATCACTTAGAATCTAACTAAATCTAAAAGGTTCATCAAAAAGCCACAAACTCAAACAAGATAAAATGGGGACTAAAGCTTGAATAATAATTTTGTCTATCTTTATGTTTCACATATTTCATTCTTGAAACATATCTTTGATGAAGCCAACAGAAATAAAAGCAAAAGATACTTGCGGAGAATGTTCGGTTGGTATTTTATTATGGCGTTGATTATACCTATCATAACCATTCTTCCTATTGTCGATTTAACCCAGAATCAAAGACAATTTATTGCTTATTTTTCAATGATTGTAGGAACAACGATATTTTATTTTTCTGCTTTATTTCCAATCACAATTTACTATCTCGAAAATATTTTTGTTTTCTCATTCGATGAGCCTGAGCAATCCTTAACAAAGCATCTCAAAAAGAATTCCAAGCTAATGAATGAATTACAAAGAATATCTTCAGAAGAACAAACAAAAGAAGATTCATTAGAGACAACCAAATTTCTAAAGTGTGGCCATAACCAAGCATACCTAATCCTAGATACTCCAGAACCTATAATGGTCATTGAAAGAGGTTTTATCAAGACATTTCAGGTAGTGTTTGATTATCTAATTGATAAACGCATTTTACTGAGAGATTATACAGAAACAATACTCAATCTGATCCAAGAAGATGTAACATCGACTACTAATAATTCAAAAGAAACTCAGGCGAGAGAGAACTTTAAAAATCTTATTTACGAGTTTAAAGACATCTCGGAGAATGGATTGTCAAGCATAAGATATACACACACTGACTGGATCACTATCATGGATTCATTCACTGCAACGAAAGTAACAAGAAGAATAAAAAACACTCTTTTAAATCATCAAAATTCCTTCGAAAATCAATCTAGAATTTATGATTTTTTCAAAAACGAAGCCAGAAAAAGAAAAACATACATTGAGTTTTATAAAAATCTCTTTCTCTTATTTTTATGTATCTTTTTACTCTTCTTTTTAATTGACAAGACACAGTTGACTTCAGCTTTCAGAATACTTGATTTCCTTGAGCTATCTTGGTTCTCAAAATATGCATGGTGGCTTCAGCCAATCATAATAATTTCTGTAGCTTTATCTCTCTTTCTTATTCCATTTTTCCTGATCACGATATCTTTTATTGCAAAGTTTTTAGCAAACTACTTTTTGATTCCAATAATTTTCAATTATGCAGAAACACTCTGCTTATTTCAGCTACTACTTTTGAATCTTGATTTACAGCAAGATGAATTATTCTCTATTCCTGAAGCATTAAGACTCTGTGAGAGACGAATAAATTATATTCGAGTACTATGCCGAAAGATACCTTACCAATATAGCTATGGCTCAAAAAATGAGATGCGTTGGTCGCAAAAGCACTTCGAACAAATATCAATATACCTATCAATTCGGCAAATGTGGTTGCGATCACCTACAAAAGAAACCCATGAACAATTAAAAAAAGATTTTGTTGAGCTGTTAGAAATATTTGCTTCAAAGCATTATGGAGAATTCGCTTGGCAAGGCAGTGCTGAGAAACAAGCTCTCGAAACTAAAGCAAAAGATAAGACAAAAACTTATATTAAAATATTTATTTTAAGTATATCAGTTGGAGGGCTTACTATCTTACACCAACATGCTGGTACTACACCAATTTTATACTCATACATACTCATTTCTTTGATCTTATATTTAGTAGATGATTTGTGTAACCTAGATATCTTGAATAACATCATAGAAATCACGCGAAACATTATTGATCTTAATAAATAGAAAAATACTATTTTTATAGAAGCAAATAAAAGCTTCATTCATTCGATTAGAGTATGATGGGCAGACGGATTTTTGTACTTACTCAATGCCTCCTGTTAGCATCCCCTTAATTCTTGAACAACTCCATTCCCTCATTACAATGCAAACTCAGAGGCAGTGGCAATATTGCCTTGCTAATAATGCTGAAGAGATTGACTATAGAGCTTTTCAACAAGAACGGCTAGAACCAATCGAAAGGAATGAAAATGACTATCTAGTATTTCCAAAAGGTGGACAACTTGCTTGGTTTTATCAACAATTTACAATTCCGCAGCACACCGGAAATTATGAGCTGGAAGGACTGCATTGTCGGCTGAATCTCACTTGGTGGGCGGGTGAAGCAAAAATTCACGTAAATGGTGAGTTGGCTTGTAAGGGGGATTTGTTTGATTCTTCGACGCGATTATCCCTCTCCCCTAATGCTAAACCCGGTGAAACTTTTGAAGTGGCGATCGCCCTTATTAGCCCAGGTCATGACATCGGGGCTTTGATGAAGTCTGAACTGATTTTTGAGTCGGATAATCCGGCGCAACCAGATGCAGGATTTGTGGCGACCGAGCTAAAAATTTTAAGTCGTTATCTCGAAAAATATCAGCCAGAAGCATTGCCACAGGTTGAAGCTGCACTGCAAGCATTACCCTTGGATACGTTTCAAAATCGAGCGGAATTGGATCAAGCTTTGGCGGTAGTGCGCGAGGAATTAATGCCGTTAGCAGCGCCCATTAAAACGCGGCAATTCCATGTAATGGGACATGCTCATCTCGATATGGCATGGCTTTGGACGACTGATGAGACATGGGAAGTAGGGCAACGAACTTTCAGTTCTGTGTTGAATTTACAGGCGGAATTTCCAGAATTGACGTTTGGTCACAGTACCCCGGCACTCTACGAATGGATTGAGCAAAATCGACCTCACCTGTGGGAAAAAATCAAAGCAGCAGTGGCGGATGATCGCTGGGAAATTCTGGGGGGAATGTGGGTTGAGCCGGATGTAAATTTGGTCTCAGGAGAATCTATCATTCGGCAATTTTTGTATGGGCAGCAATATTTTCTGGAGAAATTTGGCAAGACCGCACCCATCGCTTGGCTGCCAGATACCTTTGGTTTTCCGCAGCAACTCCCTCAAATTTGTAAGCTTTGCGGTATCGAAGCCTTTGGTACAGGCAAGCTCCACTGGAATGACACCAAACCTTTTCCTCACGGACTGTTTAATTGGCGATCGCCCGACGGAACAGAGCTTTTGACATTTATGACGCCGCCGAATGTCACGGGCATTATGGATACGAATCCGATCACGATGACGAATTATGCGTTGAAGTGGGAGGAACAAACCGGACTCAAAGATATTTTTTGGATTCCCGGTGTGGGTGATCATGGCGGTGGCCCGACCAAAGACATGATTCAAGTAGCTGAAAAATGGCGGCGATCACCCTTCTTCCCAGAGCTGAAATTCTCGACAGCCCAACAGTTTTTAAATCAAGTCAAAGACACACCGAATTTGCCAGTTTGGGATGACGAACTTTATCTTGAGTTACATCGCGGCTATTACACTGTTCATCGCGATCAAAAAGAATTTAATCGCCGTTGTGAAACCTTATTGCGACAGGTAGAACTTTGGGGAGTTATTGCGAATGCTCTCGGTGAAGATTTTGATCACAATGACATTATTCGTGACCTCTGGAAAAAGGTTTTATTTAATCAATTCCACGATATTTTACCTGGCACATCCATCCCTGAAGTTTTTGTGGAGGCAAATCGCGATTGGCAATATGTGATCGATACTGGCGAGAAATTGCTAGAAGAAATATTTGGGGCGATCGCCACCCATATTGATTTATCCAAACCACCCCATCCTGAAGCCAAACCACTACTATTTTTCAATGATTTAAATTGGGAAAGAGTAGAAATTATCAGCTCTCAAAAGTCCGGTTTGGCCAGATCCCACAGCAGATCGCGGCAAGCATACTTTCTCTTATGCAATTTATCCTCATCAGCAAACTTGGAAAGAAGCTGATACTGTTCGTCATGCTAGAAATTTCAATACACCATTACGACGTTATCAATGCGAAATCCCTTCAGCCAGAAATGTTAGTTTACAACCTACAAAAAAATCCTTTTTAAGTTTTAGTGATAACTCATTAGTTCTGCTAGCACTAAAAGAATCAGAAGATAAATCTGATGTTACTCTTCGTTTTTATGAATCAGCTGGTGCAAAAACAAACTTAGACTTTGAAAATAGTTTTAATTGGCAAATTACCGAAGAGTTAGATGCTTTAGAAAATACATTGGATACGGCTGCTTTTCCACAGATCCAACCGTGGCAAATTAAAACGCTTAGATTATCGCCGGAACTCTAAATATCGAGTTTGCTGTTGATGCCGCGACGAAGCTTGCTGATAAGGCGATCGCAATGAATTCGGACAACCTTATCATCAGGGTCAATCTTCTGTAATTTCGCAAAAAGCTGGAAAGCGATCTGACGTTTCTCTTCATGCAACGCTGTAATAGCTTCGGTAAAGAGCGGCAAAGTTTCTCGTTTAGCGCGGTCAGAACGTAGCAACACCTCATACAACGTCGTCGGATGCGATCGCCCCCGCACCGTGACTCGGTCAATTTCGCGCACCATCAACTGAGGACAATATTTGTAGGTTTCCTCCGAGATGAGTAGCCGTACCCCATAGAATTTGGTCAGAGATTCAATTCGTGCGGCTAAGTTCACCGAGTCGCCAATCACTGTTGTTTCCATCCGATTTTGACCGCCAACCGTCCCCAACAACAAATCCCCAGTATGAATACCAATACCAATCTGTAACTCCGGATAATCACTCGAAGTGTGCTGCTCTAGTTCCTCCAACATGGCGATCGCCGCCCGCAAAGCATCATCAGGTTCATTGGGAAATAACGCCATAATCCCATCGCCAATATATTTGTCGATAAAGCCACTATGCCCCTCAATCAAAGGCTCCATACGACCTAGATAATCATTAAGCAACGCAAACACATCCTCTGCAGGCAGCCCTTCTGAAATCGATGTAAATCTCCGAATATCTGCAAACAAAATCGTCATTTGGCGCTGATTTTGTTCGCCGAGATTAACCTCTTCAAGACTGGTTTTATTGAGCAGCTGCAAAAATTCCTGCGGAACAAAACGCCGCAAACTGTCATTCACATCTGAAAGTTTGTGGATATAACTTTCACGCTCGGCTTCCACCTGTCGCCGCAGTCGAATATCCTGGAACGCCACAATCGCAAACTCCACTTCACCATCTTCATTTTTAACCGGCGTTCCCCAACTCTCAATCGGCAGCGTCACGCCATCATCACGTCGAATTTCAATATCATCCGTCCCTGAACTATTCCCTAATAAAGCTTGGATGAGTGAGAGATCCATCGACGTGTAATAGTCATCAGTCCCAGCTTTATAGAGATTATAGGTTTCAGCAATATTTGTAATCGTGACATCCTCGACTACACCTTTTTGGAGCATATCTATCGCAAGACGATTGAGATAATAGGGACGACCTTCCGGACGCACAATCACCACTCCCACAGGCATCGCTTCGAGGAAATTGCGTAATCGCGTTTCACTTTCGCTGAGCTGAAAATAGAGCTGGGCATTTTTGACAGAAATGCTGGAGAGTTGCAAATGGGTTTTAATGCGCGCCAATAATTCTGTTTTGGAAATTGGTTTTGTTAAATAATCATTTGCACCACAGTTAAAACCTGCCACCAGGTCATTTACTTGATTCTTGGCAGTGAGCATCACTACGGGCAACTCATCGAGAGAATATTTTTCGCGTAACTTTTTGCAGACTTCATACCCTGTCATCCTCGGCATCATAATGTCCAGCAAAACAATGTCAGGTTTAATGCCGGATTCGATCAGCTGCAACGCCTCAATACCGTTGCTGGCTTGGGCGATCGCATAATCCTGTAGCGAGAGATGATTCACCAAAACCTGCACATTTACAGGTTCATCATCCACAATCAAAATCGAATAGCGCTCCTCATGGTCTGCCCTCAAGGTTTCAGGATCAGTTAAAAAGCCTCGCTCCGCATCCCCTACCAATCGACGCATTACAAAGGATTGTTGAATATTTTCAAGGGCTTGAGCGGGAGCGCTCCGTTCTGTAGCAATAACAGTTTCAGTGCTCGCAGGCAATGTAAAGCTAAAGGTTGATCCTTGATCTGGTTCTGACGTTACGGCGATCGCCCCACCATGCAATTCCACCAATTTTTTGGTGATCGCCAAACCTAGACCCGTCCCACTATATTCTCGTGCGGAAGACCCATCCACCTGCTCAAAAGATTCAAAAATCCGAGTCTGCTGTTCTGCGGGAATACCAATCCCCGTATCACTCACCGCAATGTTAATCGTCTCCCCTACCTGCTCTGCGGTAATGCGGATATAGCCCTGATCTGTAAACTTAATGGCATTACCGATTAGATTATGAAAAATTTGCTGGAGACGATTTTCATCCGCATGAACAGGAATTAAATCCTCAGCAACTTGATTCTCGAAACTAATGAGCGAATGTTTTACCAAAGGTCGACAAAGCGTTAGCACCACTTCGACCAACTCCCGCAAGGCAATCGGCTTACATTGCAGCTCTAGTTCCGTATGTTTGAGTTTAAAGAAATCGAGTAAATCATCCACTAAACTCCCCAAACGCCGACCACTAGAGACAATCATGGCAAGATTTTGCTGCGTTTCTAAGGGAAGCTGCCCCGTAACACCATCCAGTAAGGATTCTGCGATGCCGATAATGCCATTAAGAGGAGTGCGCAGTTCATGGGAAGTATTCGACAAAAATTCATCCTTAAGGGTATCGAGCCGCTGCAATTCTTGGTTATGTTCTTGGAGAGAGGAAAATGAAATTTCCAGCTGACTCGCCATCAATTCCACCGAGCGAGCAAGTTCACCAATTTCGTCTTTCCGTTCCCGTTCCGGTAAGCTTTGTTGCCAATTGCCAAGGGTAATAGCTCGCACCGATTTCGTGAAATGCCGTAGCGGTAAAATCACCCAATTCGCTGTCGCAAATCCGAGTCCAATCGTCACGGCGATCGCCCCAACACAAAGCCAAACATTTTGGCGCATATTGGCATTAATTTCTGCCATATATTCAGCTTCAGGGATGACCACAAAAATCATCCAATCTAAACCATATTCATCCTGAAATGGCACAATTTTTAGCCATTGTCTTTTACCCTGATAGTCAAATTCGACAGACTGCGATCGCCGCTGCTCAGACCAATTCGGTTGCTTTTCAGTCAGATATTGACCCACAGATCGAACCAGTGGATCGTCAAAATTCTGTAATGTGGCACGCTTCTGGGTATTTTCAGTTTCAGGTTGCTTCGTAAAAGTAGAAATCCCGGTCGAGGTACTAACGAGCTGCCCATCTCGCTCTGCAATAAATATTGTTTTATCTTTGCCCACCAGCAAATTTTCGGCCAAAAACTGGTCGAGATCATTCAACGTCAGATCAACGCTACAGACTCCCTGTAATGTCTGCATAACGCCATCATAAATCGGGTAGCTCGCCGTTAAATACAAATAGGTGTTAGTGATATCTGCATGGATCGGCGTCCATTTTTCTCCGCCGATGGCGATCGCCGACTGATACCAATCCCGCTCAGCCGCATTATAAATCTCTTGTTCGATTTCGTAGGGAGATGAACTGATGCGATTTCCCTGTAAATCAAGATCATAAAAAGTGGTACGAAATCCAGTTTCAGCATTCGCCACTGCGACAAACATCGTTTCATTTTCAGTTTTCACCCCTAAAAAAGATCCTTGATTTGCCGATCCACAATATATCCAAGACGCCTCTGGAAAAGCCTGCAATTGACTGGCTAAAAAACGTGTTTGAGTCTCAATATCACCTGTAAAATCAAGGTCAAAAAATCCCTGTTCAACGGCATTGACTGTTAACCGATTAATTCGATGGGGTAAGGCTAAATAGGATTGAAGTTTCTCTTCTAGCCGACCGGATAACTCAGTTTGTAATTGATCTTTAATTTGGTGGATCGATGCTTGCCCTGTCCGATATGACCAAAAACTTGTTAACCCAACAACTGCACAAATCTGCACTACAAACGGCACTGTCATCGTGCTGCGGAGTGGAACCCTATTCAAACAACGGGCGATCGCCGTCTTTAAGCCTGAGAATGAGTCAGGTGATGTCATGGCGGCTGGGGCAAGGTAGAATGCAACCTTTTCGAGCGAGGCAAACCAGAGGTTTGCTCGATAGAAATTTGGTAATTCATTTTATCGTATCGCTATTCCGCCAAACTCAAACCCACAGTGAATTTCACATTCCCCAGACTCCAGAGCAAATCACTCGCGAACATCTATAGATCCTCATGGCTCAACACAGATAAATCTCATCTGTCTAAATCACGATTGGGAGAGAAATAAACCTAAATTATTACTCAGTAGGCACACCAAAATACTGGTCATCAAAAAAGAGAATTTGTTGTTCTTCTTTCAGCTGATTCAGCAGACGGCTAATGGTAACTCGCGTTGTGCCTAAAACAGAAGCAAGGTTGTCATGGGTCAAGCCAAAGGGAATTTTTAAGCCTGTTTCTTGGGGCTCACCATACATCTTCGCAAGAAATTCTAAATAGAGACGCAACTGATCAACTGTGCGTTTTTGTCCCAAAATTGTCCGCAGCATAATTTGCTTATGGGACTGGTATTGCAGGTGCTCTAGGACTTTTGCTTTTAGGTTTTGCCAACGGTCTAGGTCAGCCCAATATACCCAAAAAATTGTCGTGCGGTCAGTCTGGGCGATCGCCTCAAAACTCAAATCATCACTCTTAAACACATCAATGGCTTGGTTCTCACCAACAAAATCGATCGCAGTATTAACCAAGTCGATCGAAGCACCCACTGGCAAAGTTTGAATACGACTTTCTAGACGAACATATCCTCCATCAATGAAATACAACAAACCAGAACGTGTCGGGATTTTCTCCTCGCGAAAAAACGTACGTGCTCGGTAATGTTCTGTTGCCCACGTCCGTAATTCTTCGGTGATCAATGAGGTTGTTGTTACTTCACTATTGTTGGTAGAGGGGTAGGTCATATTTTTTACACTACAAAAATCAGACGGCCTACTGATTAAGATTGACGATAATAAGGGAAATCTGAGGGGATTTTCTGGCGTCAACGAAATCAGACGACGAATGCTGGGGAATGGTCATACTGGGTTGCAATAACTCAAAAGAAGCTGAGTCTGACTGTAATATCCTAGGGGGGTTTCCAGCTCTTGGCAACTTTCTGATTGTGCGTGTTTACACTAGTAGTCACACCCTTAATTTAATGTTAGGTCTAAAGTCGGCGATCGCCCAAGGGTTTCCGATACCTACGGGGTGTTCAATTCCCCTCAGTTCAAGTTTTCAACGTCAGGGTTTAGGCTTCCGTTCAGCAGTCTTATTACAACTAAGCGCTCATCAAGAGAAAAGCTTACAAGAATTGCAGGATAAGGCTTACGACCATTTCCAAACTCCTCGTATCTCACCGCCAGAATTTGCAAAAGCTTGGCAATTCGAAGTCACGATCACTGAGACAGGTTGGTTAGAGTTCTACCTAGATCAAAAAAGCTTAGGGCGATGGTTAGATTGCTGTCGACAAGAGTTAGTGACATTAGAGCCGGAAGTAATCCTTCCCCTTGATCAAGCCACACCACCAAATTTTCGATATCACTATCTTTGGCATCGTTGCAAAGACCTTAGTCAATTAGCAAAGGAATTTGCACATCATGGTTCACCTCAATGGCAATTTGCGAATTACACCATTCCAGTCTGGGAACAGACATTACTCGATGGCACAGTCCGCTTTCTCTTTGCCACTCTCATTAACCAAGAGCTAGGCGATCGCCACTTCCAAACGGTTGATAAAGCATTTTGGGAATTCCACCGCCATTGCCACCTATTTGCTTTTTATCCTGCACAACCGGAACGATTTTGGCACTATTGCGCTTGGTTAGATCTTGTACAAGCGATCGCCGCATCCCATCTTTCGACCAGCATCTAATCCAAAATCACAGTCAAATCACATCGACCCACCGAGAAAGAATGAGTATAAGCACCTACGCCAAACCCCTTGTGCTGACTGTAATATAGCCGATTGTCTTTACAGCAAAAGCATCCAATTTTTACAGAAAGTTCACAAAAGTGTGGCATTTTCCGAAAAGATGAACTAAACTAACTGGTGTGTGAGGAGCGAACCAAGAAAAGAGCTGAGACGAAACACGGAAAGTCGCCAGCTCTTTTCTTGTGCCTATTTTTAGACTTGCTGACGACTTTCATCATGTATGGTGACAATTCCAGGTCATAACAGTTCGATTCGACCATCATCTTTGAGATACAGAGAGCTATTACCAAAGCCATCTCCCCAGAGCAGCTCAACCTGAAGATTATTGGTTGAGATCTCACGGACTCTCGCTTCAACACTGAGTCCCTGCACATCCCAGAAGAGAAAGGATGCATTCTGCTTTGTGCTGCCGCTGAGGGTGACTCGTTGTCCAGGACTCAGGGCGATCGCCTCAACAGAGCTTGGCTGTTCGATACTGATAATGCTGCCTGTGCGATTAATAATTTCAAAGCTAATCCATTCTCCTGGCGTGACGCGAACAGGTCGATTGGTACAACTGGTGTTCGCCACGCAACTCTGGGCGATCGCCGCAGGTGGTTGCATCGGCATCATCACCATTGCTCCTAAAAGACCACCACCAATTCCTAACAAAGATTTCTGAACTATACCCATCATGCAATCACACTCCAAAACCAATCTACATACAGCATCATCATTCCCAGTCTAGCCTTACCTTTTTGCTCCTGAGCAAAGCAGACTACAAATTTTTGCGTGAATCAACTTCTGCTGCTGTTATCCTGATTGTCCATCTGATTTCAAATCTGACAACCACCCAAAGACCTTGCTGGGGCTGCATTCTACTTGAGTGACAAGCACATTGCTTATCAAAGGAGGTGGGCTAGGAATTGGCTGAAAAGTACAAAGTTTTTCTACACGATAATCTTCATCATCCTTAGCTTGTGAACCTCTCCAATCGTATTGCAACACCAACTCCTGACTCCCTTCACCCTTTGGATTGGTGTAGGGATCCAACAATAACCAATCTTTATCTTCCTTGAGACGAGCCGTTTTATTTTCGACCTGCTCAAATAGCTGCAGGATTGTCGGAACCAAAATATTTTCCTGTTCCAATTCCTGATCGACTTCGGCCCACAGACGATTAGCGTAATGCTCTTGTATCTCAACATCTAGCAAATCTAAAATAAATACCCCTCGTGGATCTTGAGCACTACGGTTGGGAGTACGCACCACAAATAGGCTTTCGCTGAGATCATCACTGTAGAGGGACGGATATTCAACAATAAAATCTGAAAGGACAAGATAAAACTGAATCCAAAAGCTCAGCAACAATTGTGAACCCAATATCAAAAAAATACGAATCCTTTCTTTCGTGTTGGGTAATTTTTTTTGGAGACTCTCATTCCAAAAATAAGGCAAAGCATAAATGATCGCGGAGATGACTGGCCAAATAATAATTGCCGTACTCCAGCTTCCAATCTCCCAGCTCCCAAAAATAAATACTGTAATGACAGCTGCAGTAATCCAAGGGGCAAGGGTCGACCGTTCTTCCTTAACGACCCAACTAATACCCACAATGAGAAACATCCAACCACAGGATGCAAGGAACTCTGCAACGATACTGTTTTCCTGACCGATGAGAGTCGCCAGAATAGACATTAAACCAGAAATGCCGCTCAGCCAGATGGTAGTTTGCCATGAGTACCAGCGTTTTGGTCGATATTTTTCGAACAGTTCCTTTAGTTTTTTACCCATTAGATCGGCGGGAACGTCTAGTTTTTCAGGTTAGCGCGATCGCCCTAGGTTTTTCGGGTCGAGGGCATCCCGTAGGCCATCACCGAGAAGGTTAAACGCCAGTACGGTAATGATAATTAGAACGGCTGGCGACCAAACGAGCCATGGTTGCAACACAAGAATAGATGCATTTGTGCCGAGGGAAAGGAGGTTACCCCAACTGGGATCAGGCTGCTGAATCCCTAGTCCAATCAGGCTCAGAACAGATTCAGCAATAATAAATCCAGGGATAGCTAGGGTCGCAGAAATGACAGCATAGGTGGAAGTTTGGGGCAAAATATGGCGGGTAATAATATAGAGCGATCGCCCGCCAGTTGCTTGGGCTGCTTGGACAAATTCTTGATTTTTAATTGAGAGCACTTGACCGCGAATTACCCTTGCCAAGCCCGACCAACTAATCAAGGAAGTAATCAACACGATAAGAATAAAGCGCTGGGCACTCGTGAGGCTGGGGGGCAAAATTGCCGCAAGGGACACCAACAGATAAATGCCGGGGATGGTCATCAATACTTCCACCAAACGCATTAAGACAGCATCAGTCCAACCGCCGAAATATCCAGCAATGCCACCAACCAACATTCCCAACGGAAAAGAAATGAAGATGCCCACAAGACCAATAAAGAGACTAATGCGTCCACCGTAGAGTAAGCGGCTAAAGTGATCACGCCCCTGTTCGTCTGTGCCTAGAATATTCAGGCGGGCTTTGTCACCCACAACTCCAAAAAGGTGGCGATCGCCCTTAAAGCCGGGAAAAATTGTTTTCTCTTCAAAGGTCGGCGGCAAAGGCAATTTCAGCTCAAGAAAGGCATAGGGATCACCTTTCACGAATAGCCCAACAAGCTGGGGATCTTCTTCTTCAATAACGAGTTGGCGATCGCCTGTTTCGAGGTCGGTGGGGCCTTGACTGGTCGGAAAAACTTTGGGTTGACCATTCTGCCAATGAATCGCTGTGGGTGGCATTAAAGACCCATCAATTTGCGATGAATAGGGATCATAGGGTGCAAAAAAATCTGCGCCAATCACCAAAAAATAAAAGGTGAGAAGAATAATTGCACCGAGTCGGGCAAGGGGGTTATTTCGCAGTTTGCGCCACCAATCCATAGTTGTCGCGATCGCCTAGGTAAGTTTGCAGAAGAAAAAGACAAAAGAATTTTTGTCCCATCATTCTAATGCCATCAGATAGTCCATTGCGGCATCGAGGGGAGATTTGTAGGCTTCTGCGAATTCATAAAACCACATTCCTTCGTTGGAGATCGGGTCAAGAGCTTGCAACCATTGCTCTGCTTTGTCGCGAAAATATTTCTGCTGCTCCCGTTTCTTTTTCTCTTCTGCGGCGATCGCCTTGGCATTTTGGGACGTATCAATGCGTTTTTTGCGTTTCGTTTCGATCAGATCGGCGATCGCATGGCAAATCTCTTGATTTTTCTGAGAATGTTTGAGCTGCTGCGAGACCGTATCCTGCTCCAGAGACTGCAACATTACCGAGAGGGAGTCATTCTTTTCATGCTGTTTCGGTGTGGCAATTGGAGCGGAAGATTGTTGGGAAGGCTTCTGTTGAAATTGAGATTCAATAGCCGCTAAATGCTCATCCAAATCCGTTGCGGGTGGAGGAGAAGGCTTATTATGCTGCTGTTCTAAAGCCCGGAGCTGCTCATCAAGGGACGACATATTTCACCAATTCCAAACTCACTATCGATGCAAAATATTTTGCTCAAACAATAGTCTTGCAATAACATTGTCTGCACTCCTTAATTTTAAGGGATGATGATCGCAGGGATTTGTTCAGTGGTGCGGCGATCGCCAACTTATCAAAAGAGCAGGCAATAAAGCTTACGGATTTTCGTAGACTGTCCCATCTGGCATCGTTGTCCCAATCAAAATCACTCCAGCCATATTTGCACTACTAATTTCTGCGTTAGCGAGATTTGCATTACTAAGATTTGCTCCGGTCAGATCCGCACGGGCAAGATAGACGTCAATCAGTTCTGCACCCACTAAATGACTTTGCAGTAAGGTAGAACGGCTCAAATCTGCTTTATTGAGGCGAGCATGGTTCAAAATTGCCTTGCTCAAATTCGCGCGATTAAGGCGAGCTTGACTGAGATTCGCCCAATTTAAACTCGCTCCCCGCAAATCCACATCTTCCATTAATGCCCGTTCAAACTTGGCATTTTTCAGATTTGCTCCAGCCAGATTGGCGCCAATCAAATTCGTGTCTGTAAGAATTGCATTTTCAAGATCAACACCCTGTAAATCTGCCTCATGAAGATCGGCATCCCGCAAATTAACGCCTTTGAGATTGGCATGGCTAAATTCGACCTTCGCCAAATCTGCCCCTTTTAGATCCGCTCCTTCCAAATCGGCCTTCCGTAAAATTGCCCCCCGCAAGCTGGAGTTATAAACGCGTTTCTCTTCCCGTAAATTCGCGGCACGTAGACAGACGCCAGAAAGATTTGCTCCCGATAGATCTGCCCCTCGGAGATCTGCGCCCATCAGGTTAGCATCGAGGAGATTTGCGAGAGTGAGGTTTGCATTGCTGAGATTTGCATTCTTAAGGATAGTGCCGTGCAGATCAGCATTATGGAGTTCGGCGTAGGAAAGATTCGCTTGGTTTAAATTAGTGCCACTAAGATTCGAGCCGATCAGATTAGCATTGCGGAGATTCGCGCGGCTGAGATAAGCAAACATCAAAATAGCGCTATGGAGGTCGGCATTTTCGAGATTGATGCCGATCAGGTCTGCTCCCCAAAGATTCGAACCACTGAGCTTGGCATTGGGAAAATCTGTCTCACCAGCAGCATATTTTTCGAGTAACACTTTGACATTCATGGAGTTGCTCAAGTGGATTGGGAGAGGAGTTTAATGGCCTGGATCAATGCTGAGGTCGCCTGCAAATGTTCCTTCGGTTCAAATAAAGATTGGGCGATCGCCGCGAGACGAATTTCGAGGGCCACCACCGAGGGTGAGGCTTGAATCGTAGTGCGGAGTAGATCATCAAAATCACAAGTACGCAATAATGACCAATCTTGCCCACTCAGATCAAACGTGTGGTGCGCTGCTGAGAATAATAAAATTTTCGCACGCAAGGGGTTCGCATATTTCATAATCTCCAACTTCAGCTCGAAGATATTGAGCCCATCTGCGAAATGCTCAGGCTGAGCTGGGACATCCGTTCCCGCAGGTAGATTCAGAGCAGAAGCAGTTGCCCCACTCTCTTCTTCAGAAATACCATTAGGCTGCTCATACAGGGAGGCTGTCACCTGCAAGCGAGGGTCGGTAATATCGCTGAGGGACGCACTTGGAATATTGCCAGGCAAATCCAAATCCGCCATAGAAATATCAATATCGGCTGGCGGCGGTGACGGTTCTGAGTCTTTGCTACCGAGGAACATAAAACCTTGGTATTTTTGATCAGGCTCCCCCGTCTCGGGTCGCGCCATCTTAATTGGCGGAAAAGTGGGTTTCGTTAATCCTGTTGGGGCATCCACAGGGCCATGGTAGAGAGGACTGATTGTCTCAAGGATAAAGTTGGCGAGAATCGCGTAAAGGGACTGGCGATTTAGAGAAGAGACTAAACTCTGGAGAGCATCAGCCAACTCAGTGGGAACCGGATGTAAATCCTTAACTTGGCGAATGAGTTGCAAATAGGAGGCTTGCCCAAGAATCTGAAAATCGTTTTCCCAACGTTCATGACAAAGGGCAAAGAGAAGTTTTTTAATGCGAATACCTTCGGGATGACTCTCCATCTCACGGGCAACGGCGATAATAACGCGACTGGAAGTTGAGCCTGTGTCTTTCGCCGACTTTGGGGGGGCAGCGGCAACGATGCGAGTTGCCCCTTCGGAATCATCTTGACTCGTGGGTTTTTCGTACAAAGGGGCGATCGCCTTAACGATAAAGTCAGCGAACTGACTATAGGCATCTGGACGACTGAGGGTATTGACCGAGACCTGGAGCGCTTCTTGTAGATAGACAAGGGACGGAAATTGCTGGGGAACCTCATCCAGTATTGGCGCTAAATTTAGCTGTTGTAGCCGCCGAGAATTGCTTTCCCAATGATTATCAAGGGTGTAGATCAATAGCTTTTTGAGCCTGAGGGCATCCTTATGTTGCTCAAACTCCCGAATTATTTTTGGTAGTGCTGGGTGGGAGGTCATAGAGGGGCAGACAAGAGCGAAGGTTCAAACAAATTAACGCAGCTATAGCAATAACTTTATCGTCAGCGCCTAAGAAGGAACCTAGCCACAGTTCATGCAAGGGCAAACGACAGGGCAACATCCATACGAAGCCTTGAGGAGACTACGTTCTAGGCAAATAAATAGTGGCTAATCTTTTTCTGGTCAAAATTCTAGGTGTTCAATTCAACGATAACCGTCCTCAAATGATAAATCAATTGCAGTTTTACCCCTGACGCAATGGTTTGGGGAGGGGGTCACGGCACCTTAGCAAGTGATAATTTGATTCGTTTGTTGGCGATCGCCGATCACAGCCATCACTTGCGACATTAAGGCTGGGGAGAAACCATCGGGGCAATGCAATAGACAGTAAGGTAATTGACTTTCTTGTAGAGATTCCTGAAGGCTAGTTTGTTCACTCAGTGCCACCAATCTTGGAAAGGGGCTGCCACCGTAAATTGAAATTGCGGCGATCGCCAACTGAAAGGAACCAGCTTGGAATGAAGAATTAAGTTGACCATCATATTCAAATTTACTGAGCATCAACTGTAATGCCCGGAGTTGCTCTTGCTTAAACTCACCTCGTTCTGGCACTGATCTCGCCCGAAAAACAGGAATCAATTTTTCAAAAGGAATATCGACTGTGAGCCATTCGCCAGCAACGGTATCAAAGGAAAAACTATAGCCAACCCCATCCCAACTTTCCGAGCAGCGGGCGAGAAATTTATAACGTTGTCCGTCTCCTTTGATTCGCAGTCGGAAACCATCATATTGGCTGACATCCCATGCACTGCCAAAATTCTTTGTCCGTACCGAGGCAAAACCACCATTATTTTCGGTGGACACAAGACCAGTAAACTGTGCTGACTTGTCAGCAAATTGTAAACGACTACTACTAACGCCACCCATCACCACATCGTCTACAGCCCCCCAGAGTTGCGAGAGAGCTGGTGTTGGCTGCTGAAAATCAAATAATGTCCAGCTCGGCGATCGCCAAGACTCTACTTGCTGCGCCAATCCTAAAACCTGTTTTTTCTCCGCTTCCGACAACCCAAAACAAAGGAGCGCCATATCGGCTGCGTCAATTTTTTCTGCTGTCACATCGGCGATCGCCACAGGTTGAACCGTATAGCCACGCTGCTCTAGAAGCGATGCCACAACCATATCCTCTGGGCGATCGCCGCCAATCACTAATATCTGACCCATTTTCACAAGCTCTCCTGACGAAAAAGCACCATTGGACACCGACTGACCAAAGACGGATTTTACATAGCCACTCCAAGGTAAAACATCAAACTCATACAAAGTTTGCGCAAACCGTCCAAGATCCCAAATTGCCATGTCGCCCACTCCGCCAGTCACTAGCGTCATTATTGCAATTTCTCCCTTGATCACGCTTGCCCATGCCAATCCCAAACAAGAAAAAACAGTAGCCTTCACGACCGCTATGTCGCATCAGACTACTGCTATTCATAGTGATTTACACACTTCACTCAAACTGTTGTGTCGTTGATCAACAACCTCAAACCAATTCTCAGCAAATATGGCTTAGGTTATCGGGATCTCTATACAGCAACAGGAGATTCTTGCTCTTTTTGAGCCATCACACGCATAAGGTCAATCATGCGGTTTGCATAGCCCCACTCATTGTCATACCAAGCCAGAATCTTAAAGAACTGGTCATTCAATGCCATGCCAGCACCAGCATCAAAAATACTCGAATGGGCATCACTCGTGAAATCAGTGGACACTACTGCATCCTCTGTATAATCCAACACACCTTTAAGTGGACCAAACGCTTCGGTGCGCATTGCTGCACAAATCTCGGTGTAGGACGTAGGCTTTACAGTGCGGAAGGTCAAATCCACAACAGAAACATCAGGTGTTGGTACCCGCAAGGCCATACCAGTCAACTTACCTGCAAGCTGGGGAAGCACAAGAGTGACAGCTTTTGCTGCTCCAGTAGATGCCGGAATAATATTTTGTCCAGCACTCCGTCCAGAGCGGTTATCTTTAGCATTAGCCCCATCAACTGTCGGCTGCGTTGCAGTGGTGGCATGGATTGTGGTCATCAGACCTTCTGCCAGTCCAAAATGCTCATCGATCACTTTTGCAATCGGCGCTAAACAGTTTGTTGTACAGCTTGCATTGGAAACAATGCGGTCAAATTCAGGGTTGTATTGATCGTGATTCACACCAACAACATAGGTTGGAATGCGTTGAGGTTCAGTGGTTGGTGCAGAGATTAAAACACGCTTTGCTCCAGCTTCGAGGTGTTGGGAAGCGCCCACAAAATCACGGAAGCGGCCTGTCGATTCGATAACATAATCAACTTTCAACTCTGCCCAAGGCAATTCACTCGGCTTACGGATAGAGGTGCAACGGATAAACTCGCCATTTACGATAATGCCTTCTTCGTTGTACTCAACAGTCCCGGGAAAACGTCCATGGGTAGAGTCGTATTTAAGAAGGTAGGCAATTTTTTCGGGAGAAATTAAATCATTAATGCAAACAAATTTGAATTCTGGATTGTGGATTGCCGCACGGAATACGAGGCGACCAATGCGACCAAAACCATTAATGGCGACTTGGAAGGATGACATATCTATTTTTGCTCCGAAAAATCTTGTCTGATAAAAAAGGATTTTGACTTTACGGGATTATTTTAGAAAGCATTTTTTAGTTCGGTTGGCTTTATCAAAGAAGTATAAAGTTACGAAAAATATTACTGGTTAGCAAAATATTCCGGAGTGTGAACTTTATTGAAATAGGTGATGTTTTGCCGATAAATCAGCTTTTTTTTTGTCTTATTCCGCACAAATTCAACTTTTTTATTTACATCGCCTCATATCCCTTGAAAAATGACATGTTTCATTCATGACATTCATTTTTATTCAAGATAAAGAATTGTCAATTAATTGATGTTTTCTCGAGAGAATCTATTGTTGCTCGCGAGTACAAATACTCAATTAAGTTTAGATATTTCTAAGATGGCGATCGCCAATTCGATTTCAACGTTTAAAAAAAGGAATTTATCTAGAAAAAACATTCTATTTTATGGCTATAAATACATGCTGAGTTTGTCTTCGAGGTCAATGATTTGGATAGGTTTACTGATATAGTCATCGGCTCCAGCGGCTAAACACCGTTCGCGATCGCCCGTCATTGCCAAGGCAGTAATGATTACCACCGGAATTTTTTGCCATTGCGGTGACTGCTTAATTGTTTTCGTTAAGGTCAACCCATCAACGTGGGGCAGCTGAATATCCATCAAAATCAGATCCGGCAGGCGATCATCACCATCTGCCTGCAATCGATCTAACATCTGCTGACCATCATCAATAATCTCAACCTGATAATCATGTAAGCCTAAAATCTCAGTGATTAACGTCTGATTAAACGGCTTATCCTCAACAACTAAAATGAATTTCTGTTCTGGCTTTAGACGCGTTTTATCTTCTTCAGTGGCTGCTGTCACCAACGGTTGCGGCACTCTAGTTGGCAAAACCATTTCACCTTCAGCTGGAGACAACGTCAACGGTAACCACACTCGAAAACAACTGCCTTGATCCACTATCGATTCGACAGAAGCCTCACCGCCATGCAGTTCTGCTAAACGCTTCGTCAATGCTAACCCCAGACCGGTGCCATCGTACTGACGTGTTAATTTTCCGTCAATCTGAAAGAAAGGTTGGAACAGCTTAATTTGTGCCTCAAGGCTAATACCGATGCCTGTATCTGCTACTTCTAACCGTAAATAAGGGGTGCTCCCTTCAATCACGCTCGAATCGAGACGCTTCTCCTGCAACAACTCTTCGCCATAGGCTAACCGTGCAGAGAGAGAAATATTGCCTTTTTTAGGAGTGAATTTAACGGCATTCGAGAGCAGATTAATTAAAATTTGCTGGACTTTACGGCGATCACAATAAACATGATCCACTTGAAACGAGACATCTAAGGTTAGCTGAATTTTTTTAGCCTTTGCCCGAGGCTGGATCATCGTCAAACATTCTTGGCAGAGCTCAATAATATTCACGGAACTAATATTTAGCTCCGTTTTACCCGCTTCAATTTTCGAGAGATCCAAAATATCGTTAATCAAAGCCAATAGATGCTGACCACTTTTTTCGATGGTGTCGATATAACTGCGTTGACGGTCATCGAGCTGCTGCTCCGCTTGACGACGAAGCAAATCAGAAAAACCAATCACACTATTTAAAGGAGTCCGTAGCTCGTGGGACATCGAAGCAAGAAATTCAGATTTTAGCCGGGAGACTTTTTCTAATTCTTGATTGGTACGTTTTAGTTGTTCTTGAGACTGGGCACGCTCAATAGCAGCGCCTAAAATTTGGCAGGCCGCAATTAGAACATTTTGTAGTGGCGCTTCTTTAAGCGGAGCATCTGTGCGTGACTCTAGGGTAAGTACGGCTAAAATCAAGCCTTTTTGATCTTTAATTGGAAACATACCAAGGCTGCCAATCTTCGGATAGCGAAAGGCTTCTACTGCATCTGGGTGATTGGCATAGTCATCAACAAAATATGGTTCTCCTGTTTCAACGACTTTCCATAAGAGACCTTCTCCATAAGGAATCCCTGCATCGAGGCAACCAGTCATATCGGCGATCACCGCTTCACCATAGGTCGCAATAAACTCCGAAGACATACCATTGGTGAGCATATTGGCTCGGCGGCGATCGCCTTGCCCAGAGATTAATTTAATATCCCCAAAAGCCGCCCCCATATTATCTACAAGATATTTGAGCGCATATTTTCCAATATCTTTAACGCTCGTAACACTCTGTAGACGTTCAGCTAACCCTAATAGAAAACTAAGGCGCCGAATTTCTTGATCTTGGGATGACATAAAAGGGGACTATGCTCACCAAAAGGCAAGACATAGAACTTGAAATGAATGAATTGCAATCTTGATGACATTGTAAGGGGGATGACAACATGGGTCATCTGCCATCAACTAAGTCACTGCTCATCACTCATGAATAGTGGAATGGCAGCTAAAGATCCGGATAGGACAAAGAATTAGCTACGCAAAGTTATCTGAGAATGCCAGAACTGCTTGTAGGATGAAGGTGAACCTTTCTTTCCTCATGGATTCTATGGGCAACATCGCCACCCTTCGCGATCAATGGCGAAATCACTGTCAGAATACCGACACCTCTCAACTGGGGCAGGTGGACTGTACCTTGATTGTGGATTGGCTCTTAGGAGCAGAAGCGTCAGAGAAAGAGGCTTTACCCGCGGAAAAATGGTTGCTTTTCGAGAAAGGGATTGCCTATCGTTACCGTGTACTCACCAAGTATTTAGCCCTGCGACCAAGCCAACGTTTTGGTCGGTTGCTACGTCGTCTGAGCCAAGTAGTCACCCTACGGCAGCAAATTCAAACTTGGATTTCTCTTAGTCGCGATCGCCGCCGTACCGTTTACGATGTGCTAGAAGAAGTGATCCAAGAAATGTTGCAGCGGGATCGATATCTGCGACAAGAATTAGAATGGCTCCGGACTTGTAATCCTCCTCGTAGCTTACAGGAAGCCTTTCTCTGCACCGCCATAGAAGAATATTGTTTGCGCCCGATTCAAAATCAACCGTTAATTAGCTATCGCTTCGTAAATCTCATGCGCCGTTATCAACGGTCTGGCATGACCAATGTTCCAGCCAAGCAAAGTTTAAAATTGCTCTCCACTGAGCTGGAACTGAAAAATAGCGAGCAAACCATCAATCTCCTCGACAATGAGGCGATCGCCCGCCATCAGACAAAGGATGAGATTTGGCAACAAGATTTTCTACGCCAAGCCGTGATGGATAATTTTTTGGCATACCTCAAAGAGAAGATGAAAAAAGATCCCCTTGCAGTGCCATGGCTAGAACTATATCTACAGGGGAAATCCCAGGAGGCGATCGCCGAAATTCTCAATATCCCAATCCAGAAAAGCTACCGTCTGAGAGACAAAGTTAAATACCACGCCATCCATAACTTCGCGATTAAAACTCAGCCCGATCTCGTTGCCGCATGGTTGCAAACGACCCTAACTGAACACCAACTTGGCCTCACTCGCCAACAATGGCAAACGCTGCAAGAGCAACTAACCCCAGAACAGCAAGAGATTTTAGATATATTTCAACAAACTTCCACCCGCCAAACCTCACCAACCGAGCTAGACTGTAAGTCTAAATCGCTCCTTCAAGAATGGAGTAAGATCTACCTAGCTGCCCAGAAAATAAGAGGCTGAGGCATCATCCTTGCATTAATGCACATTTGACGATGGCAGAATCACTACAAATCCCAATCGAACCCTTTAGTTGGTCTGATCTAAATTTAGAACAGACATTCCGACTAGTCGACAAATATATTCCGATCCAAGTCTGCCTCGCTCATAGTTTGATCCCCCTTAAATTTCACAACCACTGCCTCACCCTCGGCATTGTGGATCCTGCAAATCCGAATATACACCAGATTATTAAAAAACTGTCAGACCGTAAAAACCTCAAACTGACAGCCCAAAAGCTCGATAACAAAACCTTCCAACTCCTTCTCTCTTCCTATCACAACTACCATCAGATAAATAATTCCGAAGAGAAGTCAGACAACAATCAATCTGCCGCAAATTCCAACAACAATTTTGCCAACTCTGTTTCTAATAACGGAGTCTCTAAATCTGCGATCAGTGGCGAATCACCTGTCGCTAGCGCAAATGATCCCTTTGTCGTACCTCCCTTGGGACAAGGTTCAGTCTCGAAACGCCTGTCAAAAGAGGATCAGCCCACAACAATTTTTGATGAAGACCCAGCAAAACTACACGAGCAGATGATGGGGAACGGCGGCGATCGCCCGACCCTCAACAACACAAAAAAATCCAACGAAGATAGCCTCAGCATCCCTTCCGTCCATGTGCCCTCTGCCCCTGTGCAACTGCGCGAAGTCGAAAACGATATCCCTCAAAATGGCTTATCACATGCCTATAATCGCCTCAATATAACACCCAGATACCTTGATAAAACTCTAGATAGTCTTGTGAATCTCCCAGCAAAACAACTCTGGCAAGAAGTGCTCGGACGTATACTATCCAAAGGCATTGGGCGACTCTATTTTGAAAATCACGCCGATGAAGGACGAATTCTTCTCAGCGAAAGCGGTGTGATGAAGGAAGCGATGTATGGCTTACCAATTAAAACGTTTTACGGCATTTTAAATGAATTTAAACGGCTAGCTCATATTCCTCCGATGCCTGTGCTTAAAGCAAAAAAAGCAGAGATGGAGCAGTACTATCTCGATGAAAGAATTTTGCTACGCCTAACCATCATGCCAGGCAAACATGGCGACGAAGGCACATTACAAGTTTTGCGAGGTCAAGCCTTAGTCTTCCACCAACAAAAACAAATGGACGACCAGGGCCATGAGGCTCTCCAGATTGCCCAGCAACTTGAACGTAAGTTACGCCATATTTATCTCCGTAGCCAAATTAATCCTTCTCCTCTCACTGCCCTACCAGAACTTCTCGCTGCCTGCGATCGCCTCAAAGCCCAATTAGAAAATATTAATAGAGGCTAAAAAGCTCGCTGATCATTTTGGATCAGTGAGCTTTTTGTTGGAAGAATACTAGCCGAAATCAAGAGCTGTTAGGAGAATTTGGGTGGTTGCACAGAAGAAGTTTGTTGTGGTGCGGAAATCGGCGCAGCAGCAATCAATTTCTCCAAATCAACACCTTCAACAAGGGGCGTATACCCAAGCCAACGGTGGGATAATTCTGCAAATTGCTCAGGACAGCCACTCACTGCAAACTGAGTTGGCAAAGGAGGACTAGTATTTTTCCAACCCATTAACTCCAATTCCTGTTCCGTTGCTTTCACTACATATTCTGCGGGATCAACACACACAACATGATTAGGCAAAATACTCTTAAAGACACCTGCAAGATGACGATAGTGGGTACAACCAAGCACTAAGGTATCAATATTTTTATCAATTAGCGGCTGTAAATATTGGCGAGCGACTCGTTTAGTGTGGGGGTCATTAATGCGATTGGCCTCAATAAGAGGGACAAAATCTGGACAGGCCATCTGCCAAACTTCTGCTTCTGGATCAACTTCTTGGATCGCATTTTTATAGGCGTTGCTGTTAACCGTTGCTTGGGTTGCAATAATACCAATGCGTTTGCCTTTTTTGACAGCGCCCTTGGCACCCGGCAGAATCAAACCGAGGACAGGCGTTTTAAATTCTGAGCGGATAATATCGAGGGCAACAGCAGAGCTGGTATTGCAAGCCATTACTACCATTTTGACGCCCTGGGCTTCCATCCAAGTCAAGATTTCACGCACATATTGGATCAATTCTTCAGGAGAACGATTTCCATAGGGCAGTCGCGCCGTATCGGCAAAGTAAATAATTGATTCTTTGGGAAGTTGATGATACAACGCCCGCAGCACAGTAATACCACCAAGACCGCTATCAAATATCCCGATCGGAAGCGTTTTTGAATTGCCCATAGATTAAAGTACTCACACCAATTTAATTAAACAAAGATTAGCGTAGTTTCTGAACTCTGCGTCAATCTTTGGTTTGGAGTTGTTGATTTAATCTGACTCTTCGCTATTAGAGGTTGTTGGTCTGGATATATTCTAAAATTCCATCGGCGATCGCCTTAGCCATACGACTGCGGAAGGCTGGACTACTAAGATTGGGGGCATCTTCTCGGCCAGTGACAAATCCGACTTCGACGAGAACGGAGGGCATTGCAGTGTGGCGTAAAACATAAAAACGAGCTGTTCTCACACCGCGATCACGCATCCGAATTTGACCAAGAATATTGCGATGGATCGTTTGGGCTAATTTTTTACCGGACTGATAATAGTAGACTTCTAGACCATTAACTTCAGGACGACTCAAGCTAATGGCGTTGGCATGGATACTGACAAATAAATCGGCATTGGCATTATTTGCAAGCTGGGTACGACCAGCAAGACTAACAAAATAGTCGGTATCTCGCGTCATGCGTACACCTACACCATTTTCTTGCAAAATTTGGGCTACTTCCTGGGAAATTGGCAAAATCACCCTTTTTTCTTGTAGCCCACCAATCCCCACAGCACCAGGGTCTTTACCGCCGTGGCCGGGGTCAATCATGACGACGACACTGCTGCGCGGCGGATTAAAGGCTGGTGGATTGTCTGTATTTTGGGCTGGGGGCACAAACACGGGGTTATTCGCATTGTTATCGAAGTTCCGTAGGCGGTTGAGTTCGAGGGCAAGGAAGCGATCGCCAGGCTGATTCAACTCGCCAATTTGCACACCGAGAGCTGGTTCAATTTGAATTAAAACGCTGGTGCTGGTTTCCTGACGCATAGAAATGCGTGACACAGGGCTTGTCGCACTCAATTCTGGGCCACGAACAGGTTGAGCAAGTTCTGCATTTTCGACACGGATCTGGTAAACGCCATCGTTACGATTCCAGCCGCCCGATGCTTGGAGGCGATCACTTCCCCGCACCACTAATTGCGAGCCATTATTTGCTAGCTCCACTGATTCAACTGTCGCCAATTCCTCGGAAGAGGTTTGGACCGTTTGTTCTGGTACGGTTACAGATCTTGTGCCTGAACCACTGAGATTTGTGGTACCACCAACGGGGAAAAAGACTAAGCCACCACCGCCATAGGAACTATACAGTGCACGCCATTCGGGGCTATTGTCATCGAGTTCAAGAGAAATCTTTGCTTCGTTATTACGGGATTGTTCAAAGGTGATTTTATCGACTCTATATCGATTTACTGACACCGTCTGACCCAGTAAGTCTTGGGGCAGCTGCAAATCCTTGAGCGTGAATTCGAGGCGATCGCCATCCTGTTCTGTTTCGATTTTGCCTTCCGTCGTGCCGTCAAGACTTAAATAAAATCCCCCTTGGGTAACTTGGAAGCGATCGCCAAAAAAACTATCTTCTACCTGTGCCGTTGTGGTTGTCGTTTGGCCACCAGTGACAGACTGAGGAGTTTGGGTAGAAGTAATGCGTTGCGGTTCTGGCAGACTAACTGTCCAATCACTCGGCGATCGCCCTTCAAACTTAATCGCACTCGGATCAAGCGTATAACCCGGCTCCAGCTCCACAACTAAGCGGGCTGTATCCGGTGTAAATTGACCCAAACGAATTGTCCGAATTTTGCCGCCATAACTACGGTTAAGTAGCGGACGAGCTAACGTTGTGCCCGGTAAATCGATCACCAAGCGACTCGGATCTGGAATGAGCTGAGCTTGCGGTTGCACACCCGAATTTGTCCGAAATTGTAGTTCACGACGCTGCTCATTAAACTCCCAAAAAATCAGTTGACCAGCCCAAGCTGGGAGCTGCCATGCCGAAAGGGTGAGCAATGTTAAGCAGAACCAAAAGAATTTCACGATCAAAAAATCCTCTGATGAGAATAGGAAAAAATTAAAAACAGTTTAGGAGTGAGGATCATCCTCAGCTTGTCCAAGGGACGCAGCGACTATCTGATATGTTTCAGAGTCTCATCGCGACATCCCATTGTATCTTTCCTTATCCTTGGTTGGATTCGGCGACAGCTTCTGGCTCTTTAAAAGCTACGCGGAGTAGCGGTGGTGCAACAAAAGTTGTCAAGATTACCATCATAATAATTGCCGCTTCGGTAGATTCTGAAAGGGCGCCACTGGCAGAGCCAACCCCAGCAAAAACGAGGCCCACTTCACCCCGGGGAATCATGCCAACACCAATAGCAATTTTGTTGAGCTTGTCTTGACCAAAGACGGTAAAACCAGTAATCACCTTACCAACGATCGCCACAACAATTAAAAATGCGGCAATGACAAGACCTTCACGGTTAGAAGGTACAGCAGGGTTTAATACACTTAAATCTGTTTTCGCACCGACACAGACAAAGAAAATTGGGACAAACAAATCAGCGATCGGTAAAACTTGCTCTTCTAATTCACCTCGTTTACTCGTTTCCGCCAAAATCAGACCTGCAGCAAACGCACCTAAAATTGCTTCGAGCTGAATCACTGTAGCGATATAAGACAACACAAACGCGAACACAATCGAAACAGTGAGTAGTTGACCTCGCGTTTTCATCCCATCCACAAGGCTGACAAACAAAGGACTCAACAAACGTCCCACAATAATGGCGCCAATAAGAAATGTACCCGCGCTCACGATTAACCAAATTGTACTGACAATCTCGACTTCACCCGTTTTAGCCAAACTTGCAACAACGGCTAAAACGATAATGCCAAGGACATCGTCTAGTACCGCCGCACCAATAATAATTTGACCTTCTTTTGTCGCCAGCTGACCCAATTCCGCCAACACCTTCGCCGTAATCCCAATACTGGTTGCCGTTAATGCTGCCCCTGCAAAAATTGCGGGAATCGTATTAATTCCAAAAAGCAAGACTAGACCGGCTGTACCTGCGGCGAAGGGTGCGACAACCCCAACTACTGCGACCACTGCTGCCTGTGGCCCAACTTTGATCAACTCCTGTAAATCGGATTCTAGTCCAATTTCAAACAAGAGAATAATCACACCCAATTCTGCTAAAACCGAAATTATTTCACTCTGGGTAGAAAATAAAGCTGGAGCTGCATCTGGACTTAAACCAGCAGTCATCTCCAAAAATTTCATCAACAAAGAATCGGAAGCTTGCACACCTCCCTCAGGAAACACGAGTAATCCAAAGGCTGAAATACCAACAAGCACACCACCGACAAGTTCTCCTAAAACTGGCGGCAGGTTAATACGAGCACATAATTCTCCGCCGACTTTACTCGCGAAATAAATAATCACCAAACTGAGCAAGACTGAGGCCAGAACCATTGACGGCTCGACGGCTTCCCCTGCCGGGGCATTGAGGAGAAAAGATTGAAAATACGGCATAAATTTATGAGGTGTAACAACGAGCGATAGTGAGCCAACAGGAATTCTAGCTCTATTGTGAATCTGCGAGGTTGCAGGGTCAGTAGCTTTGGCTGCTATTTATCAATTAAAGGCCTTACTGCCAAAGCATTCACAATAATTTAACAAACTGCTGGGGCATTCTAGGGTTTAAATCTAATGGATTTGTCCTGAAACTACGGCGATCGCCCTGTCTATGGAAATAGTTCATCTGTTATTTCCGGTGCAGTTATGTCTGAACCTTTGCTATTAGCGGCGAGTCTATTGAGTGGCGAGACAACGGTGGGAGCGGCTCCTCAGACCAAACCCATAACCGATCCTTGGCAAATGGTTGACCAGATGGGGTTACTTGATCAACAACGAGTACAAGGTTATCAGCAACGATCACAGCCTCTCGCTCAGCGCGCTTCAGTGACTCAGCCAGAAGTTAGCAGCAAATACTCATCCCAGATTAAAGGTAGTAGCCCTCAAGCATTTACAAAGGTGGCTCAGCCTTCCACACCCAAACGTAATCCGGTTGCCTATCAACGCTATTCCAGTAATCCAGCCAATAATACGCCTCAAACATTTACAGTTAAATCCACCAGTGTTCGACCGATCCAATCCACCACAAATCAAAATCCTTGGCCATCCACAAGTAATACCAACACTAGTCGCCGACCCAGCTCCAATCCACAATTATTTAGCCAGCGGGTTAATGCCTTAAAAGCAGGTCAACTTTACACCAGACTGAAGGGCAATAGCTTTGAAACCGCTTGGGCAGGGGCAAGACAACAACCAACTCACCAAGAGTGGCAAAATCTCCTCCAACAAGAAGCAAAGTCTGTCGCCACTGGTCAAGGAAATAATCGTTTAGGTGTGTTGGTGGGTGACTCTTTAAGTATGTGGTTCCCAAGTGATTTATTACCAGAAGGTAAACTCTGGCTGAATCAGGGCATCTCTGGCGAAAATACTAGTCAAGTATTGCAACGTCTTAATGCTTTGGATCGCGTCCGTCCTGAAACGATTTATGTAATGGCTGGGGTAAATGATCTCAAACAAGGGGCTTCGGATGCAACGGTTCTCAATAATACTCGTGCGATTATCCGCCGCCTACGATATCAACATCCCTACGCAACCATCGTTCTCCAATCCCTTCTGCCAACGCGCATGGCTTATCTCTCTCCGGATCGGGCTATACGATTAAATAACAAATTACAGGCGATCGCCGGCGAAGAGAATGCAGGATACCTCAATCTCCACGCACTGTTTGTCGATCAAGAAGGAAAAATGCGACAAGACCTCAGTACCGATGGTCTCCATCTAAATCGCCAAGGCTACAAAGTTTGGCAGCAAGCCATGCAACAAGCTGAAAAGTGGGTTGCGAAAGCGAGCTAAGCAAGTTCACTCACAAAAAGAAACTTTCTGAAAGAACCGTCATCATTACATCAAGATAAGAAGGACGATGCTTCCAGAAAGTTATTCAGTTACTAACTTTTATGGATTGTGATTTAGCCAAAAATCTTAAGCGAGATTACGAGAAGCCATTTTCTCGAGATTGAGCTGAGTATCATGCAACAGCTTATGCAAACTATCAGTTGCGGGCTCAAGGTTTGGTGTTAAATCTTTCGCTTGAAGGGACATGTGCAATTGTAGTTCGGCGACGTAGCTGCTCATATCCTCGGAAAAGGGTGCATCAGCTTGAGTTGCGGAGGAAGAAGGAATTGCCATTACTTTTTGCGTTTAAACCTAAAACTCGATTGGTAAGAAAATATCACGCCCATTAAGGAAATCTCGCAGGAAGAAATGAAACGCAATATTTCTCAACGACAGCTTATAAAACTTATCTTCAATCGTTAAAAGTCTTAGGATGCCGTAGCAACATCGGTTTCTAGCAGCTCTCGAAAACGAATTTCGTCTTTATGGGGATCTGCTTGGCTCACTTTAACTTCAAGGCGATCGCCCAAAGTAACGGGACGCTCAAAACGGTGGGGTAATTCTAAGCCTAATTCCTCTAAGAGAAGCACACCTAATTTTTCATCCTCTCGAAGCCAACGTAGAACCATCCCTTGCCAAACTTGATCTGCATTACGACGCAAATATTCTAGGCTCCAATAGCGATTCGTTTGTCGTTCCACAAGCCCTGCTTCCTTGCTGGATGTGACAACACTAAACAAAATCTCCTGGAGCTCTTCCGAAGAAAAAGGTAGTTCATCACCCCGGAGGTGAGCTTTAATCTGAAAATGCGCCAGTAAATCAGTATAGCGACGAATTGGCGAAGTCACTTGAATATAAGAGTCTAGACCGAGACTTGCATGGCGTACAGGATTTGTCCCCATTTCGCCGCGAGGCATACAACGACGTACAGCACAGGCTCGCACAGGCCCTGCAGGAAGCAATAATAGCTCTTGATCTGAAGGGAGTTCGGGCTGTGGTTGACCTCGAAATGGCAAAGGTAAATTGTGCTCAACGCCATATTTTCCAGCAACTTCACCCGCCAAGATCATCATTTCTGCAACTAGTTCGCGCGAAATAGAGGCTTCTAAAACTTCAATGGTGACATCTTCGTCTTTGACCTTAATTGATGCTTCGGGCATCTTAATTTTGATCGAGCCCTGGGAATTTCGCCAAGCGGCACGTTGTTTAGAAAAGTCAGCTAGTAGGGCAATTTCTGGTTCGGCCTGAATCCCAAGATGCAACATTTCATCGACATCATCATAGGTCAGACGATAGGTTGGCTTCACCCAACTGGGATGGATACTATAGTCGGCGATCGCCCCCTCTTCCGTAAGCAAAACCCCAAAACTCAGGGCGGCACACACTTGACCCTGAATCAAACTCATCGGCCCAGTTGCCAGCTCCACAGGAAACATCGAGATCATACCTGTGGGCAGATAAAGACTTGTACTGCGACGGCGAGCTTCTAGATCTAGATCATCATTCGGCGAAAGTAGCCGAGTTGGATCTGCAATGTGAATCCACACCTTATGACCACCATCTGGCAAAGCCTCTACACTCAGGCCATCATCGATTTCAGAGGTACTCTCATCGTCAATTGTGTAGGTTTTGAGGTGGGATAAATCAAGGCGATGCGCTTCATCGGCATCATCAAGGGGAGATGAGAAACGAGAGTCAGCCACATCGAGTACCTTTTGAGAAAATCTGGGGGAATAACCGCTGCGATGAAGATGGAGGTTTTCGTGACGACTCCACCATCCTAAACTGACGAGAAGCTCAAATGTTTTGTCTGTTGTCTGTGATCGCCCTAAAAGTTGGAGTAATTCTTGTGCCGCCTTAGTGGACTGATCTGGGTACAAAATAAACCGCTCTAAAGTCTCTAGGCGTTGGCGATCGCCTTCTTCCCATTCAACTGTTTCACCATCGGCTGCCTGCTTCACCTTTTCAATAAAAGCTAGCTTTTCAGCCTCTTTTTGCGCTTCGACTTCGAGCTGATGTTGTATTTCCCTAACCTGTGATTCGGGGCGCGGATCGTAGCGATCACCCTTACGCTTAAAAAATATTTTGTCCTCTGCCAACATCACATGGGAGGCATAACATTGATGGGGTGTTTGCTCAGAGAAAAGCAACTGTGCCATCGATTCTGGCGTTGCACTTTCTTCCATTTCCGTGAGCAATTCCCAGGCAATCTCTAACCCAGATGGGTCAAGAAAGCTTTCACACACTTTTAAAAATGCTGGGATATCAGTCGAAAGATATGGGGAACCAGCCACGGTATATTCAACCCGTTGAGGCCTAAGCTTATGGGATTGCCCCTTCGCATCCACAACAATCCAATCTTTTTTGCCTTCTGGACGTTCAGCGACGGCAAGTAACCGTTCACCTTGTAACCTGAATTCAATCAGCTGTCCCTGTTCCACCAGTTTTATTGCCTTAATCTAGCTGTGACAAAAAAATAATTAATACTGTAATCATCTGCGGCTAATCGTCGACTCACTACATTTTCCGTGAGTCAACGCAATTTAGCTGAGCGAGCTTTAACCTTCTTTGTTAATGAAAGGCAATAAAGCAACCATACGAGCACGCTTAATAGCTCTGTTCATATCACGCTGCTGACGCGCTGTGAGACCAGTGATACGACGGGGAAGAATCTTGCCGCGCTCAGTGATGAACTTGCGGAGTAGCTCCACATCTTTGTAGTCGATGGGTTGGCTGGGAGGAATAGGGGATAAACGCTTGCGATAGTAAGCCATGTGTTTTCAGATATATCTTTAAAAATAAAGGGGACTAAATGTAACAAAACTGCTTACCGAAGTAAACAACTTTTGCCATTGTTCGCTGAAATTTAGGAAATAAAGTCAATTATAAAATTGAATTATTTGATTTCTTTATGAACTGTGTGAGTGTTGCAGTGGGGACAGAACTTCTTGATTTCGAGTCGTCCAGTAGTGTTACGACGGTTCTTGCTAGTGGTGTAGCGGTTAACGCCGTTGGATCGCTTATTGGTATTAGTGCGACATTCTGTGCATTCCACGGTGATGGTAATGCGTACGCCTTTCTTACTTGCCATGATTTCGTTTTTCTAGTTAGCGGTGCAAATCGTTAGAGTTTACACACAAATTTCTATCTTTGCATATTGTCCCGCAGCTCTGCAACAATTTCTTTTATTCTCAAATCTAAGGAAAATCCTCGTTGGGTTTGGATGATGTAGGTCTCGGCAATGCGGTCATGAAATGCTTGGTTAAATTCTTCATCGGCGATCGCCACCAAACAGCAAGCAAGTAGCGGGGAAACCAAAATCAACATCGAGATCGGATTGGCAAAATTAATTTGCAGACCATACATAGCCAGCATTGCAAGCCCACCTAAAATACCTTCGCGTTTACTGAGGCTCACGAGTTCGGGAATACGATAGCTAATATCGATCACTTTAATATCGAAAGCCCAACTGCCAACACTCTGGCCTTGATTACGCTCAACAAGACCTACCCGTAATGCAAACCATGCGGCAAGGAAGAAAAGCCATTGCAGAGCAGGCCCGGCCAATCCACTTAAAATCCAAGCGCAGAGAAAATCCACAAAAAATGCCCAAAAGCGCCTGTCTAAGGGGACTTTTGGGAAACGGCGTACGGGTCGATAATCTTGATAGTCGTCTTCGTCATACATTGGCGTGGTGGTGGGGCGATCGCAAATTTTTTACTCAGCTTGACCTTTATTGTAAGCGGTTCGGGAAAAGCCAAGAGGAGAGACTAATCTCTGACGGGATAGGATTGCCAGCCTAATGGAATTTTCTTCAGCGATCGCCAAGTTTTACCTTCCGTTTGTCGTTGTAAATAAAGCTCAAACGGATTTTTGGGGCGACGCTTCGTTTGGCTTGGAAACTCTAGTTCCAAATCATATGTTCCTTGCACATGGTAAACAGGCAAACGTTTTAGAAAAAAAGAATCAAGCTGGTCAACCTGAATATTTTTTAATTGAAGGGTGGGAGGAGATGCCGAAATAGAGTCACTGAGCTTACGATAATGCTGCCGTAATTCTCCTTGCATCGCTTGTTGGATAACGGTGCCATCAGGGGCAAATTCTCTCGGTGCACTTCCTGCATGACAACCTGTTAGGACAAAGCAGTTTAGAACGATTAAGCTCATGCAAAGTCTAATTAGGAAGCGTTGAAGCATTGGGTGATCGCCAAACATATTTATTAGCTTATTTCTTTCTATCAGCTTAACGAGGGGCAGCAAACAAACACGATTAGAAGCTAGACATCAACATCAGCTCACCCAAGTTAAAAAAAAATACTGATTATTAGATGTTCTCTAGATAATATAGGGAGAGGGTCGAATAACCCTAGGACGTTTGACGCGGCGATCGCCAATAGGATTTGCATCACACAACGTGAATATCGACCAGCCTACCAAGACCAATACAGCATTCACCGTAAGATTTTGGGGGGTGCGTGGACAAGTACCCACACCAGGGCGAGAAACGTATCGTTTTGGTGGTAATACCCCTTGTTTAGAAATCAATGCTGGCGACCAACGTTTCATTTTTGATGGCGGCACAGGCTTACGGATGCTTGGCAATGCGCTCCTGGCACAAATGCCTATCGAAGCCCATCTCTTTTTCACCCATGCAAACTGGGATCGTATTCAAGGTTTTCCCTTTTTCGTCCCCGCATTTATCCCCATTAACCACTTTCACATTTACGGAACAAAGACCCCAGAAGGCAGAACCTTTGAAGATAGTCTTTCCAAGCAAATGCACGGGCCTAATTTTCCAGTCCCGATTCAGGTTATGGGCGCAAAATTAGAATTCCACTCTCTCAAAGCTGGCGATGAATTCATCTTCGAATCAGCCAGGATAAAAAGTGCTTTAGTTCATAATCAGCACCAAGCCCTCGGATTTCGCATTAGCTACGGTAATCAAACAATTGTTTGTGCTACCGATAGCGATATTCAAGATGCCGAAAATCGTAGCTCTTTAGAAAAGCTTGCCCAGAATGCAGACCTGCTTATCCTAAATACTCCTGTTTCCCATCCTAATCACCAAGACATTCAACAATGGCAACCTTTACTGGATTTTTCACGGGCGATCGCCGTTAAACATCTCTTGATTTCCACCCATGATCCCAACTGTGACGATCCTGAATTAGAAACCCTCGAAGCATCATTAAAAGAACATTCAGATTACCTAGAGTTCGCAAAAGAAGGCAAAGTCATCGCCCTTTCAGATTAAAGGCTTTTTTTTTTGTCGGTGGAAGTGTCACAATAGCAAGTGTTGAGTTTGAGCGTAATCTCTCCATTCGCCTATGTTACTGAAGTCCACAACTCGCCATGTCCGCATTTACACGGCAGAAATTCAGAAAAACGAATTGGTTCCCAGTGATAAGGTCTTGAGCCTTGATATTGATCCAGATAATGAATTTATCTGGTCTGAGGAAGCGCTCCAAAAGGTCTACCGTAAGTTTGATGCCCTTGTCGAAAGTTATGACGGTGAGGATTTAACAGAATATAATTTACGACGCATCGGGTCTGATCTAGAAGGTTGTATGCGCGAAATGCTCCAAAAAGGGGAGCTTTCTTACAATCTCGATTCACGTGTGATGAACTTTAGTATGGGGCTCCCGCAACAAGATCACCCTGATAGTAAAGGCAAGTATTTGATGTACTAAAAGTTTTGTAGTGATCGCCAAGTCATCAAACAAGTAGTCCTCCTCATGATTTATTCGTATCAGAGGGGGTCTTTTTATTTTTTAGCGGCGAAGATCATCTCCTCACATGGCGCCTTTAGCATCAGAAAATCTAATATAAGTTCGATTGTTTGGAGTCCCATGAGTCTAGCTCATTTCACAAAAAAAGCTACAGCCCATCATTTGAAAATCTTTTGATTTTAACATCCTGTAGACCATCTCTATTTCATAGAAGACAGATAAATATTATTGCCTTTTTCATTCGTCTTACTTGAACTTTAAATAAAACAGAAAAACATTAAGGAAATAGTCTTTTTAGTTCCTTTACTTTTTTCTAAACAATAAGTTCTTTAAATCTATAGCAGTGTTCAAAAGAATAAAAAAGCCTCTGCCATTGTCAACTTCAAATAACAACCCTTGCCTGCTTGCACATCTGCCCGGTCATCGCTATACAAATCAATTCCACCTAGCTCTTTAATTGCATTCGCTTTCATAACTAAAACTGCGCGTATTCACTAATATTCTCCAGTACATCTATTACAAGACTGCCAGACAAGAATATTCTGGATATATATCTCAAATCATTGATTAACATACGTTACTTTTCTTCACTCTTAAAAGTCTTTAGATAAGCTTAGTTATAAGCTGGAAAATCTCTAGCTGATTTGTTACTCTATTGTTAATAGAAACTAGTAAAAACCATGCAGGAATCTCAAGAAGAAAAATTAGTCGAGTATTATCAGAGTAGCGCAGATCAGTATGATGCGATGCAGCTTCATGAGGGTGATGAACACTACAATGCCCTTATGTTTTTACGAGGGATTCTTGCAGAGAAAAAATATGATTCTTTACTTGATGTTGGTGCCGGAACAGGTCGAGCATTATTTTATTTAAAAGAAATTTTTCCTGACATGGATCTTACTGGAGTTGAGCCTATGTCAGCGATGCGTCAGCAAGCCATAAAAAAGGGATTATCTTCAGAACAAATAATAGAAGCACAAGGACAATCATTACCTTTCCCTAATAAAAGTATTGACTGTGTTACGGCGTTTGGAATATTACATCATATTCAAGATCCAGAACCTGTTATTAAGGAGATATTTCGAGTAGCAAAAAAAGCTGTTTTTATTTCTGACCACAACATCTATGGTATGGGATCTAGTCAAACAAAATTCTTTAAGCAATTATTGCGTAAGAGCTTGGGATTTCATGTCCTCTCTCAAATCATGACGAAGGGCAAAGGATACCATGACACTGATTATGATGGTATCTTTTACCCATTTTCATTGTTTGAGCATCTAGACGGAATTACCAATAAGGCAACTGAAACTTTTTTACTATCAACAAAAGGTAAAGCTATTGACCTATATAAAGATGCTTCTCATGTTGCAATTTTGGCAATTTTAGAAAACTGACAAGCATCATTAAGCTTGTCAGAACTTTACCCAAAAGTGCGGCTATTCCAGCCCCACATAGAGCCTTTTGCATCAGCGAATTCTATATAAATCCGGTCTTTAGGAACGTCTAGAGTTTGACTAATCTCAGTGCAGAAATCGTCACTCATCGTCCGGGTACGATCGCCCATTGTGCCAACGCTTTTAATTTCGACATAGCAAACAGGCTCAGTCGTTCCAGCAAAAGTCATCGCAACATCTGGTTCAAAAGCCGTCATCACATAGGATTCTGGTTTTCCGAGATGGGAAGCCAATTTACTGGACAAAGACAGCAACATTGACTCAACATCACCTTTCGCTGGGGCAGCAAGGGAGGTTTGAACTTTAATTAGTGGCATCGCTTTAATTAATTGCTCAGTGGATAAAGAAGAGTTTTGTAAGTTGAACTAGCCGCCATAGCTCCAACCAGTGCTTTCTAAATCAAGAATTTTGCCTTCGCGGTGGACACCTGCCCCAATCACTTCGCCAACAAAAATAGTGTGGTCACCTTCTTCGACTGTTCCAGTCACCTTACACTCAACATAACCGAGGGAGTCCTTAATGATTGGGCAACCTGTTTCTTCACCTTCGTAAAATTCGACATCTTCAAATTTATTACCGACGCGGCGCTTGGGCTTAAAGAAATTTGCAGCCATATCTTTTTGGGTGTTGTCGAGGAAGCTGAGACTAAAAACACCTGTTTTTTTGATCATGGCATGGGAGCCAGAATCGGAGCGGACACAGTTAATGACAAGAGGCGGCTTAAAGGAGCCTTGCATTACCCAGCTGGCCGTAAAGCCATTCATCTCATCTCCATCCCGCACACCGCAAATATATAATGCGTGGGGAATCTTGAGTAGCATCTCTTTTTTTGCTTTTTCGTCTAACATCTGGGGACTCCCAATAGTCTTCTCAACAACTGTTATTTATCTTTACATACCATGCCCCATCCTCACCCTGATTCTGATTTAAGTGCTGTGCGTTGTGGTGTGATTACAGTGAGTGATACGCGATCGCCGAAAACGGATAAGAGTGGCAAAATTATTCAGAGTTTATTATCGGAAGCGGGTCACGAGATTGCGCACTATGAGGTGGTGAGAGATGAACCGGATGAGATTGCATTACTCGTTAGAGAATTAGCCGAACAGGAAAATATCGAAGCGCTATTGCTCAACGGCGGCACAGGTATTTCTCCACGGGATAATACTTACGATGTACTGGAACGGATTATCGATAAAATTCTGCCGGGTTTTGGGGAGATTTTTCGGCAATTGAGCTACGAGGAAATCGGCTCGCGGGCGATCGCCTCCAGAGCGATGGCAGCAACCTATGAAAGTACGCTGATTTTTTCGATGCCGGGGTCTAGCGGTGCGGTGCGTCTAGCGATGACTGAATTGATTTTGCCGGAATTACGCCATCTCGTGAAACAGCTTAGTGGGAAATCCTGAAGAGGAAAAGACAGATCTTAGAGAGATGCAGACTTAATTAATTTCGCTCTGAGCCATTTTTGATTGAATTCCTGCAGCTTTACTAAACCATCGAATCAACAATCCAGCCAATTTTTCGTGATTGTGGCGCACATAACCGGTATCAGGATCTTCATCCATAATATTGGCAAGTACAGCCCGTCGACGGAGTTTCGCAACCTCTTCACGGTCGAGATAAACAGGATGGGAATGCTCGAGGGAATATCGACGTAGGGCCGTTTCGGAGGGTGATCGCTGGTGAACGAGCACCGCATCAAATAATTTTTCGCCACACACTCGATCAATAGCTTTTACATGATCTGCAACGGTATAACCATCCGTTTCTCCAGGCTGAGTCATGATATTGCAGACATAAATTCGGGGTGCAGAACTGTTGGCGATCGCCTGTCGAATTTCCGGGACGAGCAAGTTAGGGATCACACTCGTGTAGAGACTGCCAGGCCCCATGATAATAAAATCTGCCTTTTCAAGCGCTGCCACCGCTGCGGGTAATGCAGGTGGATTGTGGGGATAACAGCCAAAATCAACAATCCTGCCACCGGCCTGTGGAATGCGTGATTCACCCTCGACAAAACGACCATCGGCCATTTTTGCCCAAAGTTTTACATCACTGAGGGTTGCCGGCAAGACACAGCCTTTAATAGCCAACACCTTTGAACTTGCAACTACCGCCTGTTCGAGATCGCCCGTAATTTCGCTCATCGCCGTGAGAAACAAATTCCCAAAACTGTGCCCCATAAGGCCATCGCCCGCTTTAAAACGATATTGAAAGAGCTCAGTTAATAATTTCTCTTCGTCTGCGAATGCTGCTAGACAATTGCGAATATCACCTGGCGGTAACACCCCAATTTCCCTACGCAAGCGACCCGAAGAGCCACCATCATCAGCAACGGTGACCACAGCCGTAATATTGCCACTGTACTTTTTAAGACCCCGCAACAAAGTGGAGAGACCTGTTCCGCCGCCAATGGCCACAATTTTGGGGCCTTTATTCAGTCGACGGCGGGTGTGGAGCATATCAACTAATTCTTCTTCACCATGGGGATTTAGAACATCGGTAATCGCACCAAAGGTACGATTTTGTCCCCAGAGAATGAGGGTTAAGCCGAAGGCGATCGCCAACGGGCCAGAGATATGACTGGGAATAACGGTGGTGATCCAACGAAGAAAATCTCGTGTGAGCATCATGAGGCGGGAAACGGGCGTCAGATCTAGCCAAATGGCCAGCCCCAAAGAGGTGAACAACACCCCAAAAGCACTGATCAGGAGCCATCGCTTTACGGAGAGGCCAGGGAGCATCCACTTAAATAAATGGTTTAGGCCAGCAGGTGTACGGTTTTTCACAGCGTTTACTGTTTTTGGGTAGGCACGGACACTTTTGCGTAAAGCGCGGCGAAAAGGATTGATCAACATACTCTCTCCAGAACAACGCAGTGGCAGAGGCGATCGCCGCTGTTGTTTTGGTCTTTAGCCAGAAAAATACTCAAAGATCAATAGCGAAACGTCTAACCACCCCAAGTGTAACGGAGCTCACTTATTGCAAAGCAGCCAGCCCCATTAGATTAATCTTTCGGTAGAGGAATGGACATTCTTACTAATGAAAGAGCATATTATTCCCGATAAATACAGCCAGAAGTACAAGTCTCCTTAATTTCAACAGCGGCCAAACCTTTAAGACCTGAGGCTTTCAACTTCCGGTAAATCCATTGAGCGATCGCCTCACTAGTAGGACTCTCCATATCAAGACTTTCATTCAGATAATAATGGTCTAAGTACTCGTCGAGTAAAGGTTTCATGTATTGCTTGATGTCTCCAAAGTCCATAAGCATGCCCTGCTTTGGCCCAGATTCTATAAGGCGATCACCCTTAATATAGACCCGACAGACCCAACTATGACCATGCAAACGGGCACATTTCCCATCATGGTGAGGCAGACGATGGGCTGCCTCGAAGCGAAATTCCTTATAAAGTTGCCATTGTTCCATAGGAAATGCGGAACACTAGGCCCAAGCAAGATACGGGAGCTGTTTAGCAGTTGTCGCAATTTCATCCGCAGCGGAAACTAATTGACCACAGCTATCCCAATTACCTTGAATTAGAGCTTGGCGAGCCCCTTCCCCTAAGCTGATCGCTTTTTTCCAATCGCCACAAACAATCTCTAAATTCTCAAGATCAATAGTGACCTCTGCCGCTGGATACGCTTCGATAAAAGATTGAACAGCATCAAGGGTTGCGGCCTCCGCTGTCACACAGGGAACGCCATTCGCGAGACAATTGCCAAAAAAGATCTCTGCAAAACTTTCCCCAATAATTGCTTTGATGCCCCATTTGAGAAGTGCCTGGGGAGCATGTTCCCGGGAGGAACCACAACCGAAATTATTATTTACGGCCAGAATACTTGCACCTTGGAATTGAACTTGATCAAAGGGGTGTTGACCGTTCATCTGCTGACGATCATCAGCAAAGGCTTGCTCTCCTAGACCATCGAAGGTGACACACTTCAGAAATCTTGCCGGAATAATCCGATCTGTATCGATATCGTTGCCGCGTAACGCGATGCCATTGCCTGAAACTTGTTTGATTTCGCTACTCATTTCGCCAGTTTATAACCAAGGAGAGATTGTTAATTTAACATATGCTTTCATCGTGATTCACAATCCTTTTGGCGATCGCCCCACAGACACAATCAACAGACGAAAACGGATTTAGTAGATATAATTTGTTACGAAGCCCATTAAGAAATGTTGCGGTGCCATGAGCAATCCCCTAAATCAAGCCCTAGTCTACGGTCGCGTCTTCGCGGAAGTGCTCAAGGAAAAAGTCGAAACTGGTCTAACCGATGTCCTCAGCGACCTCGGCAAGTTCGATGCTGAGCGAAACAAATGGATGCAAGACTTTAACGAGGAATTTCAAGCAAGAGTCGAGCGAGAAGTTCAACGAACTCCCGATACTGGCAAACCTGTGACCATCAATATTGACGATGATGATGCTCCAGATTTGCAAGAAGTAATTGATAATCTCCGGGCTGAAATTGCAGCATTGAAAGCTGAACTCAGAGAGTACCGCGATCGCCAATCAAATTAAGCATTCCGAAAATCATTGTCAGAATCTCTGACGAAATTCTCTCCATTCTCTAAAAATCCTTCGATAGGCAACCATTTTTGTGTCTGCATTTTCCCCTCAAATCAATTCGACAGCAGCGTCAAAATCGTCTGCGAAAAGCTCTTCTCGCTTAGAGCAAGCGAAGTCTGCCTATCGTTGGAACCGTGGTAACTATTCCAAAACTCGACGGCGTTTCGATATTTGGAAATTTGTCCTAACCTTAATTTTTAAGCTCATTCGCAACTCTAAGAAGTGGACTTATCCTGGTGGCTTCACAGAAGAAAAACTGAGCGATCGCCGCAAAATCCAAGCCCGATGGATTAAAGAAAGTTTCCTTGAACTAGGTCCCACCTTCATTAAAGTTGGCCAGCTCTTTTCCACTCGTGCTGATCTTTTCCCATCAGAGTACGTTGACGAACTTTCAAAGCTCCAGGATCGCGTCCCCGCCTTCTCCTTCGAGCAAACAAAAAAACTTGTCGAAGAAGACTTTGATAAGCCTCTCAACGAACTCTTTTATAGTTTCGATCCTGTGCCCTTAGCTGCGGCGAGCCTTGGCCAAGTTCACAAAGCCCAGCTCCATAGCGGCGAAGAAGTAGTTGTCAAAGTACAGCGTCCCGGCCTTGCTCAATTATTTACGATCGATCTTGCGATCCTTAAAAAGATTGCTTGGTATTTTCAAAACCATCCTCGCTGGGGAACAAACCGTGACTGGCTCGGCATTTACGAAGAATGCTGCCGTATCCTTTGGCAGGAAACTGATTATCTGCGCGAAGGCCGTAATGCCGATACATTCCGTCGCAATTTCCGAGGTGCCAACTGGGTCAAAGTACCCAAAGTTTATTGGCGGTATGCTTCCCCTCGCGTACTCACCCTCGAATACATGCCCGGCATCAAAATCAGCCATTACGAAGCACTTGATGCAGCGGGGTTAGAACGCAAAGAATTAGCGAGGTTAAGTGCTCAAGCCTATCTACAGCAGCTCTTAAATGATGGTTTTTTCCATGCGGATCCCCACCCAGGAAATTTAGCGGTTAGTCCAGATGGCGCGTTAATTTTCTATGACTTTGGCATGATGGGCGAAATCAAAGCAGATGTCAAAGCTGGCTTGATGGATACCATGGTGGGTATTACCGAAAAAGATGCCGGACGAGTCGTAGATTCCCTCGTAAATTTGGGGGCATTGCAACCAACAAACGATATGGGTCCTGTGCGCCGTTCAGTGCAATTTATGCTGGACAACTTTATGGATAAGCCTTTTGATGCCCAATCCATTACAACAATTGGCGATGATCTATATGAAATTGCCTATGATCAGCCCTTCCGATTCCCAGCAACTTTTACCTTTGTAATGCGTGCTTTTTCGACTATCGAAGGTGTCGGAAAGGGACTAGACCCAGATTTTAATTTTATGGCAGTGGCACAACCATTTGCTTTACAAGTGATGAGTGAAAATTTACCGAGTGGTAGCAGCATCATTGACCAACTGGGCAAACAAGCGGCACAACTCAGTACCTCAACCCTAGGTCTACCCAGACGCATCGAAGATACGATTGAAAAGCTGGATCGGGGAGATATTCGAATTCGAGTGCGATCGCAGGAATCAGATCGCCTACTCCGCAAGATTAGTGGCATGCAATTGGCAACGAATTATACACTAATCATCTGTGCTCTAATTTTGTCTGCTACGCTGTTATTTGTGAATCAGTCGTTGATTCCAGCGGCTGTTGTTGGTGCGATTACCTTAATCCCAGCATGGACTCTATGGCGACTACTAAAAAAGCTCGATCGCTATGATCGAAAATTTTAAGCAAATTCGCTAAACTCATTTCAAGATTATTTAGATACGCTCCCTGAAATAAACGCTTATGAAACGCCATTTTACGGGTCTCACTGATCCGGGGTTGGTACGCTCCGCTAACCAAGATTCTTATTACTTCGATCCTGAGGGACGCTTTTTCATTGTCGCTGATGGGATGGGAGGTCACGCTGGTGGCGAGCAGGCGAGTCGTATTGCCGCAGAATCGATACGTAAATATTTAGAATCCCATTGGAAGTCATCCGAAAAGTCAGAGGAACTCTTAAAGACGGCGATTAAAGAAGCAAATAATGCAATCTTAGTGGACCAAGTAGAGAATCCTGAGCGTCAGGATATGGGGACAACGGCAGTGATCGTCGCTTTTCGCCAGAAGCAAGTGTGGCGCGCCCATGTCGGCGATTCCCGTTTATATCGTCTTGGCACAGAAAACTTGGAGCAACTCACTGAGGATCACACTTGGGTTGGGAAAGCGATGAAAGCTGGCGATATTACAGCAGAACAAGCGAAAGTTCACCCTTGGCGTCATGTTCTCTCGCAATGCCTCGGTCGTAAGGATTTATTCCAGATTGATATTGCTCCCATCGAACTAGGGGATGGCGATCGCCTGATTTTATGTAGTGATGGCCTCACTGAAGAAGTGGATGATGAGGAAATTAAGACAATTATGTTGGATAGCGACACGCCCGAAAAAGCCGCATTAAACCTTGTGGAAGCTGCCAAAAATAATGGTGGCTCGGACAATGTCACTGTCATTGTGGTTAATGAAGCTGCTGAATAATTAATTGATTAGCAAACATTCATTTCGCCACAGCTCACCAACACCGAACTCCCGCCAACAGAAATCATTGAGATTTGCTTATTTTCTAATTTGAAAGTGAGTAATAGTTCGCTGGAACGACCCATCTTAATCCCTTGGGTTATTTGCCATGTTTGTTCTGAGGTCTCAGAGTCAATATATTTGTGTAAATAGCCAGCGAGAGATGTCGCAGCAGAGCCTGTGGCTGGGTCCTCTGTAATCCCTAAACCAGGGGCAAACATACGTGCATAAATTTCATTCTTTTCTACAGTAAAGATATAAATATTTTGAGAATCTGATTGAGCTAGCTCTTTTTGCCAAAGGGTCATGTTTAGAGCGCAATTATCAACTGCTTCTTTTGTTGTGAGAGGAATATAGAAAAACGGCAAACCACAAGAAATGACAGCAGCATCTAAATTATCAGCTAAATCATTGGCTTCTAAAGAGAGTAAATTTGCAATATCCAAAGATGGGCTTACAGAAAAAGCAGGTAATTGCGCTGCTTGTAATGCAGTTGTTTGAATCTGCTTATCAAACCAATGTAGAGCAACGGGAATTGTACCAACGCCTTCTTCTAAATTAATGATGTGTTTTAAGGGCAAAACTTTCCCTAAATAAGCGAGTAAATAAGCTGTACCAACAGTGGGATGTCCAGCAAAAGGGATTTCGGCACGGGGTGTAAAAATACGCAGCTTGAAGTCACAGACCTCATTTTCTGATGGCAATACAAACACTGTTTCTGAAAGATTTAATTCTTGGGCGATCGCCTGCATTTGCTGAGAGCTTAAACCTTCAGCTTCTGGGAAAACAGCAAGTGGATTGCCACCAAAAATCTGGTTTGTAAAAACGTCTAGTGTGTGAAAAATATAACGAGTCATTCATTCCCCTCAGCAAAAAATCAACGGCGATCACGCTTTAAATCGCGAAGCACTTGTTCGGCATACCAACATTGAGACTTACCAGGTTGCTTAAGCTGGGCAGCATCCATCAATTGTTCAACAGCGCGGCGATCGCCATCAAATAATTCAATTAAATATCTTTTAGTCAGAGAATCATAAAACTTCGCTTCTAAATATGCTGCTTTCTTTTTTTTTCGATGCTTTTGCCGAAAAATCTCAGACAACAAAAGCCAGAACATTACAATCAGTCCCAAAATCAGAAACAGCAAAATTAGGTTTGTAAGCAATTGATTCATCAATAGCCCAATGGCTCAACAGCTATATCACAAAAAAATCAAGAAACAAGAACAGGTTTGTCAGTCTTGATAGAGATTTCTGCAAGCTCTAAAACTTTTGGAATTAAATCTTCTCGCTTAACCGCCATCAAATGAACCCCTTGGCACAAATCTTTAGCAATTTTCACTTGTTCCGCTGCAATTTTGATACCTTCTTCCAAAGGTTGGTCAGCATATTCTAAACGCTCAATAATGCTGTCTGGAATCTGTGCACCGGGGACACAGCGATTAATAAATTTGGCATTTTTTGCAGATTTAAGCAGAAAAATTCCGGCAAGCACTGGCACATTATGTTGACTCGCCACACGGCTCATAAATTCTTCTAGGCGAATGAAATCAGTAATCATTTGCGATTGGAAAAACCTGGCACCAGATTCGACCTTTTTAGCAAAACGCGATTCGATACTGTACCAACTTTTTAGTTGGGGATCGACCGCAGCACCCGCAAATAAATCAAGTGCGCCATCTGGTAATTTTTTATCGTTAAAATCTTTACCACCGTTCAATTTAGTAATCAATTTTAAGAGACGGACGGACTCTAAATCAAACACAGGTCTAGCTTTAGGATGATCTCCTGCTTTGACAGGATCCCCTGTAAGCGCCAGCATATTTCTTAGACCAAGGGCGTAGGCTCCCATAAGATCCGCTTGCAAACCAATCACATTGCGATCGCGGCAAGCCATCTGAAATATTGGCTCAATACCATTTTGTAGAAGCACCGTAGAAGCAGCAATGGATGACATGCGCATCACTGCCCTACTTCCATCAGTCACATTGACACCATGCACTTTCTCTTTTAGCAAACTTGCCATATCGACCATATGCTGGGGATTGCCACCTTTGGGGGGAGCGACTTCAGCAGTGATCACAAATTCTTGGTTTTCAATGGCACGTCGCAGGCAGGTTGTCATAGAAGCTTACGGTGGAGAAGTTTAATGATAATTAATCATTCTACAAGGCCGGTAGAAAACCCAGAGCATCTTTCACTCTTTTCAGGGTTGTATCAGCTACTTCCGCAGCTTTCGTTTGTCCATCTCGCAGCACCTGATCGAGATAGGCTTGGTCGGCAGTGAGCTCGTTATATTTTGTTTGAATCGGTTCTAAGGCCGACACAACAGTATCTGTAAATAGTGGCTTAAATTGTCCCCAACCCATCTCTGCACATTCAGTGGCAACAGCTTCTTTGGTTTGGCTACTGAGCAATGCATATAGGCTGAGCAAATTATTACACTCAGGACGTTCTGGGTTGCCGAATTCTAGGCCGCGTACAGGATCAGTTTTGCACTTTTTGATCTTCTTTTTAAGCACATCAGGGGGATCGAGAAGGTTAATGCGGCTCAGTTCAGAGGGATCTGATTTAGACATTTTCTTGGTGCCATCGGCTAAGCTCATCACCCGTGCACCAGATTTGCGAATCATAGGTTCAGGCATTTTGAGAACAGGTTTGTCCTCGGATCCAAATTTGTCGTTAATGCGAATAACAATATCGCGGGCTAATTCTAAATGTTGTTTTTGGTCTTCGCCAACGGGAACTTTATCGGCATCGTAAAGCAGGATATCAGCGGCCATCAACACAGGGTAATCGAGCAAACCAACGCTAACGTTTTCGCCTTGTTTTTGGGCTTTTTCTTTAAACTGAATCATCCGCTCCAACCAGTTCAGCGGCGTAATGCAGTTCAGTAACCAAGCGAGTTCGCTGTGGGCAGTGACATGGGATTGGACGAAAATTGTTGAATGTTCGAGGCTAATGCCACACGCGAGATAAAGTGCGGCGATCGCCCGAGTATTTTCAGCGAGCACTTTCGGGTCGTGAGGAACAGTAATCGCATGGAGATCCACAACACAAAAATAGCTATCGTAATCCTGTTGGATTTCAACCCAGTTTTGGATCGCGCCTAGATAATTACCAAGGTGGAGATTACCAGTAGGTTGTACGCCTGAGAGGATACGCTGTGCCATGTGTTGCTGCTGTATTTGAATGCTCACCGAATTATCATACAAAATGTTTCGGACTGTAAAGCTGCGCTGGCGATCATCCCAAAACGCCACAAGAGGTTTATGTCATAGGGAAAAAAATCTCCTCGCATAAATCTCCAATCCAAATATGTATTTTTCTCAATCCAGCGTAACTATTACATGGTGCCTTTGAATAAGCCTTGGGGACGGATAAAGAGAAGTGCCACCATGATGAGTAATGCGACTCCGAGCTTATAGTCAGGGCCCAGAAACGCGACGCTCACTTCCTGAGCGACACCAATTACAAACGCTCCGGCGATCGCCCCGTAGGGATTACCGATGCCACCCAAAATCACCGACGCAAACATCGGCAAAATTAGGAACCAGCCCATATTGGGACGGACTGTCGTGATCAAACCGTACATACTACCGGCGATCGCCGTTAATGAACCAGTAATTACCCAAGTCCAAAGTACAACCCGTTCTACATCAACCCCTGACACCCGTGCAAGATCGATATTGTCAGCTACCGCCCGCATTGCCTTACCAATCTTGCTGTTTTGCAACACGAAGTGTAGCCCCAGAATTACAAGCAAAGTCATCACCATCACCACTACCCGGTAATAAGCAATGCGAATATCACCGAATGCTTCCGGTAAACCAAACATTTCCGTGAGATTTATCGCTTTGACTACAGGCAAATCATACTGTTGATTCCCACTGCCCCAAATAAATAACACCCCACTCCGGATGAATAGCGCCAAACCAATCGAAATAATAATCAGTGTTGTCGAAGTCGCCCGCTTATCTCGCATCGGCTGCCAGAGTAATTTTTCTGCAATGAGCATCCCTCCAATCGTTCCAAAAGCGCCCACTACCATCGATAGCCAAATATTGAGGCCGAAAGAATTGCAAAGCCACGTGACATAAGCGCCGAGGGTCATATAGTCGCCATGGGCAAAGTTCGATAAGCGCAAAATGCCATAGGTTAATGTCAAGCCTACGGCCGCCAGCGCTAAAATGCTGCCAACAGAGAGACCATTTAAAACGAGTTGGATAATATCCATAGAGGCGAGGGAGATTAGGTAAGGCTGTAACAGGTTCACACAACAGACTACCCCGTGGGGGGACAACTGTGAAAGCAATCGAGAATGCTACAATTTTGATGCGTATTTTGACCTATGAAATATCGATTTTAAAACAACACTTTATTCTTCTTTTTTGTCCTAATTTATTTCAGCTATGCAAGAGTTTTTTCAGAATGTTGCTCGTTATCCCACCTATATGGTCGCCCTTATCCTAGGGATTTTTATTAGTGTTTATGATTGGCTCAAACCAGTATTTTTCAAAAATAAGCTCACAACAACCGCTTCAATTGGTTTTCTAGCAAGTATTTTGGCATTCTTCTACTTCACCTTGCGAGCCATGCTCGGCCTAGAGGCTTTATAAAACAGCATCACTCTACGGACTAGGACAAAAAACTAAAGAGCGAAAACAGAAGAGGGTTCGACGATAGAGAAAAATACCGATCAAACCCTCTTTTTTATATTTCAATCTCTCTTTTATCGAAAAAGTGTAAGTGCTGGAGCATTAGCCAAATCGTAATCTCAGAGAATTTAGGACAACCAACACAGAACTCATTGCCATAAATCCAGCGGCAACAGATGGACTGAGGCTAACATTCCACAGAGGAAGGCAAACGCCAGCGGCTAAGGGAATTGCGATGAGATTATAGCCCAATGCCCACCAGAGATTTTGGCGAATCACAGCCACGGTTGCACGACTTAATTTGAGAAGCTTCACAACATCTGAGAGGCGATCGCCCATCAACACAACGTCAGCGGTGGCAAGAGCAACGTCAGTACTGCCAGACAACGAAATCCCTACATCAGCAGTGGCTAAGGCTGGCGCATCATTAATCCCATCACCCACCATCGCAATAGATTGCTTTTCTGCATTAAGCTCGGTCAAGATTTTTGCTTTTTCGGTGGGAGAAACAGCAGAAAAATATTTTTGAATCCCGAGCTTTTGAGCAAGGTTTGAGACGATTGTTTTTTGATCGCCGCTGAGGAGCACGACATTTAAGCCCACATTTTGTAAATCGTGAACCATCTGGGCGGCATCATCCCGCAAAGGATCGGCGATCGCCACAATACCGACCACCTGTTGATTAATCGCAATGACAACGGAGGTATGGCCTTGGGCTGACCATTCTGCCGAGGTTTGCAAAAACGCAGTAGGAATATTGAATTGCTCCGCTTCAAACCAACGCACACTGCCAATCTGTATTTGGCGATCGCCCACTGTTCCCCGCACACCTTTCCCTAAAACTGTTTCCACTTCAGTCGGTTCATCAAGAAATTCAGGATCAGTTGCCTGTAAAAATGCTTTGGCATAGGGATGATTAGTATGTTGTTCGACACTCGCAGCCAAACTCAGTAACGTCGCAGAGTCATAGTTTGAAGCGCACAGAATCTCAACAATGCTAGGTTGACCCTGGGTTAATGTCCCAGTCTTATCAAAAACAACTGTTTGAAGTCTGTGAAGTCGTTCGAGGATGTCACCGCCCTTAATTAAAATCCCCTGCTCTGCACCAATGCCTGTGCCGACTAGCAATGCTGTGGGCGTTGCCAAACCCAAAGCACAGGGGCAAGCAACAACCAACACGGCGATCGCCAATTTTAGACTTAGGACTTCCGGGCTAATACTCGCCAATTCAACCCAAACTTTTGTGCCAATAAATTCCCAAAACAAAAATGTACACAGGGCGATCGCCATGACACCATAGGCAAAATAACCAGCTACCTGATCTGCCAACTGCTGTACTGGAGCCTTACGCGTTTGAGCGGCAGTCACTGTTCGAATAATCTGCGCCAAAACTGTATTTTGAGCAGTCTTTGTCACTTGGACGATGAGTACGCCTAATTGATTGAGTGTACCTGCTTTTACCGTATTACCAGGTCGTTTTTCAATTGGAATGGCTTCCCCTGTCAACATCGACTCATCAACGGTCGTTTCACCTCGCAAGACCTCACCATCCACGGGCATTTTTTCACCAGGCAGAACCCTTACCCATTCCCCAATTTGTACCTGGGTCACCGGAATAATAACTTCATCGGTTTCGCCTTTATTTGCCCGACCCATTAGACGTGCTCCTTGGGGTTGCAACGCCAATAATGACTCCAATGCAGACATCGCATTTAGCCGGGCACTCCCCTCTAGGGTGCGTCCCAACAAGATAAAACCAAGCAACATCACAGGTTCATCAAAAAAGCATTCCCAACCCAACTGCGGCGCAACCCAAGCCACACAGCTCGTCAGATAAGCACTCAATGTCCCCAGTCCAACGAGAGTATTCATATTGGCATGGCCTTTTACCAAGCCAGTCCAACCATCTCGCAAAATCGGAAAACCTGGAATCAATAGGGCTAAAGTCGCCATGCCCCAATGCACAGCCATCAAATTAAAAATCGGGACTCTGATACCGCCGAGATGATGTAAATGATCGAGGGTTGACCCCACCAATAGTAAGATCGCCGCCCCTAAACGCCAATATTGTTCGCGCTGAGTCTTCTGACGTTTTGCCTGGTAATCTTCAAAGGTTTCGGTTTCTGCTGTTCTTGGTTGGGTCGGGAACCCCATATCCGTTAATTTGCCGGCGATCGCCCCTGGGACAATTTTTTCCTGCTCATAGGTAACCACTGCCACTTCTGTAATCAAATTAACCGTGGCTGATAGCACTCCAGATTGCTGTTTTAGCTGTCGTTCTACAGCAGCAACACAGCCAGCACAACGCATACCTTGTACGTCAAATGCGGTGGTCATCGATTCAGGATTTTGGAGGACGGAAGATGAGGTCATAAAAAGTTTTTCAGTCCAGAAAGCCTACTGATCCGAGTATGACGAAAATTCAAGACTCCAAACCGTTTACGCTCAAATCGACAAAAATCTTCAGACTCTTCCGGAGAGTAGTCCTCCTTTAGAGAAAGTAAGAAGTGGTAGATGCACCCTGATTGATAGTCTCGGCCTTTTAGGTCGGGATTTTTTTTGTCAACATAAAACTGAAGCTCAGGCGATCGCCAAAATTCAGATAAACAAATAGGACTCCCGCCTCTTGGAAGTCCCTAAACCCAAACTATTTTCATCTCTCTTCGCCTGAAACTTAAGATGGGGCGATCGCCGCAGTTTGAGATTGTTTCGTTTCAGCGACGGCAGACTGTAATGTTTCGATTAATTCTTGATCCAGATAAGGCTTAGTGAGATATCCGTTTGCCCCGAGCTGCTGTGCTAATTGACGGTAGCGCTTACTGCCGCGCGAAGTGAGCATCAACACAGGTAAATCAGTTTTCGCATGTTGCTTACGACATCGCCCTAAAAATTCAAATCCATTCATCTGCGGCATTTCCACATCACAAATAATTCCTTCAACCTCTGGATGTTGTTCTAACTGATTTAAACCATCAGCGCCATCTTGAGCTTGGACAACGCGATATCCAGCTTTCTGCAATGTCGTCGATAGCGTTTGCCTAGTGGTTAAAGAATCATCAATCACAAGGACAGTCGGCAACACCAGCTTTGGCTTGAGATGTCTCATATGAGTATCGATCATCGCAATTTTTTGGGTGCCTTTCCGAATCATTCGCTCAAGTAAAGCAGCACCATCTAGTACCGTAACCAAACGTCCATCACCAAGCACCGTACAGCCAGAAATATAGCTGGGTGGGTTAATCGCGCTGCCAAAGGGTTTAATCACGAGATTTTGCTCTAGCAAAATTTGATCAACCTTAATACCAATCACATCATTCCCCTGGGAAATCACAAGCACCATTTGCTGCCCTGCCTGTTTCCAGATGCTACTCATGTTGCTGCGCGCCCAAGTGCCCATAATTTGTTGGCGGCTAGCGATTAGCGATGAAGGATAATTAAATCCAACCAGCAAATCTTGAATCAGTGGTACGGGACGACCTTTCCAAGTGAAAATTTCTTTATTATCTTTTTGCTTGATATCCTCTGGCGCAGCGGCGGCGATCGCCGAGAGACTATTAACGGGAATAGCGAGAAAACTTTCTTGCGCACGGAATAAGAGTAATTTTGTAATGGTCATACTCCAAGGCAAACGCAGCGTAAACGTTGTCCCTTTACCTAGCTCTGAGGTGATGGAAATATTGCCCTTTAGTGCCCGGATTTGGAGACGTACTGCATCAAGACCAACACCTCGTCCTGACAAATGACTAACCTTTGCCGCAGTGGAAAAGCCCGGCACAAACAATAACTCATAGACTTGAGCTGAAGACATCGCGGCAGCTTCATCGGCATCGATGACACCTTTCTCAATTGCTCGATCACGGATTTTGTCGATATCAATACCCCGGCCATCATCACGCACCTCAAGGTAGGTGGAGTTCCCACGGTTATAAGCTTTGATGATAATGGTGCCGGAGTCAGACTTACCTGCGGCTAAGCGTTCTTCCGGAGTATCAATGCCATGATCAAAAGCATTACGCACTAGATGTACAAGGGGATCATAGAGCTTTGACAAAATAGCGCGATCCACCAAAGTCGTGGTTCCTTCGAGTTCGAGGGAAACAGGCTTATTACTTTTAACCGATAAATCTCGCACTGTTCGCGGAAAGCGATTGAGCAGATCTCCAATCGGCAACATCCGCGCTTCAAGCAAATTATGTTCGAGTTGCTTAATAGTTTGTTGGCGCTGTTTGAGATTTTGTTGATCCTGCTGATTGATGAGGGTTGTATCTTCGATGGTTTCACCAAGCTGTGCCATTTCTTCAGCGATGGTGGAAGCAAAGACCACAAATTGAGCTAATTGAGCTCGGGCCTGGGGGTTCTTAATAACAAGTTCTTTAGAATACTGCTGAAATTGATTGGTGATTTTATTGAAGCGATTAAACCAACGTTTCAGAGAATCGAGAGCATCAAGGCTTTGTTTATTGCGAAGTAGGGCACTATTATCCTGAGTAACCAGTTCACCAACAAGGTTGTTGAGGTAATTCAGTCGTCCCATATCCAAACGGACGCTCAAACTACTGGTGTCGATCATTGGAGCCGCCTGACTCGGCGATCGCCCAACTGATAAATCACGTTTTGGCTTATTTGGTAAAGATTCTGGTATTTGCGCTACAGCTGGAGAAACGTCTTCTTCTACGGCCATTTCTTTTTCTTCTACAGCCATTTCTTTGACAATCGGCAATTCCGTAGGAGGCGGGCCAGTTTCTGGTGCTGCGACGATTGGCTCTTCAGGGGGTTTTGCTCCATTAGTGACAAGCACTTGGGGCATGGGCTCTCGCACTGTTTCTTCAACAACAGCAGTTAATAAATCACCAGCATCATCTTCATCGTCTTCAATAATTAGGCTAGCTAGCTCATCATCAGAAAAGAGTAGTGTGCTTTCATCATCACTCTCTTCTCCCAAAAATTGGATAGCAGCTAATTCTGTAGGATCAAGCTCTAAATCATCATCTATTACTGGTGTTTCAGCTTCGGGGCGATCGCCATTTATCGTTGGTACAGTTTCTTGAATAAGCGGCACTGTATCTTCATTGGTTACAGCTTCAGGTTCTGTCTGACTGGTTTTAGGCTGAGTTTGGGTTAGCTCTAATAAAGCTTGGCTCGGTTCACCACCTTGGGTGCGATCGCCATTAACAACGGCCTGTTGCCCTAATCGGAAATCATGGAGAGCCAGGGATGCGATTTTAACAACATGCTCACCATTCACCTCCACCGCATCTGCCGCAGCTTGGGCGATCGCCGCAAACCCTTCTAAATTCAACATGTCCCCCAATGTCGCCAACACTTCCAACTGAGAGGCTAGATCAGACACCGGCGATTTAACAGGCGGCTGCTTCACAAAATTTTCAAGACGCGCAAGGGCTTGGGGTACCTCTTCCGTAAAAATAAATTCTGTAATGTCCCCTTCCATCTGCATTTCAGGGAGTTCTGCCGCTTCCGAGAGGGCATGGCCAAGTTTTGCCTCTAGGGACACAAAAATTGGCTTTGCTTTATCTAACGCTCGATCTGGATCATACTCACCTGTTTGAATCTGCTGTCGAATCGGCTCCTGAAGAGCATCATAGGCTTGCAAAAGAAGATTCTCTAGCTCTAGATCAAAAACCGTATCTTCCTTATATAGAGCACGGATCCCATTTTCCAGATCATGGGCAATGGACTGCACTGCCATCAAACCAATACAAGCTGCACCACCCTTAATCGAGTGAGCGGCCCGCATCAAGCCATGAATTTTTTGCGCTTCATGCTCCTGAACCAAGGTCATCAACCCAGACTCAAGATGCTGGAGCAATTCCATTGACTCCTGCACAAAGAATTCATATGCCTGATCATTGGTATCAACGCGTGTTTCCCTTGCCATCACCAAAACATGACCCTCTTAGCAGCCAATAAACATTTAAACTACACCTACAACAACCATACGCAGCAATCGGGTGTGATTCAGAAAAATAAACAATCATTCATTAGGGTCAAGCTTCGCCAAGCTGACTCTTTAACGATAGAAATGAAGCAATCCAGAGTCCTCCCAAACCTGCTGTAACCCTATCTAATGGTGATGTTTAGGCGATAGCAGGTCTAGGCGGGGCGATCGCTCCGAGAGACTTACTGAACCTTAAACTCCGACACACTCTGTTGCAGTTCTCCCGCAACACCGAGGAGCTTCGTAAAGGATTCCGCCACCTTGACTGATTGCTCAGATGTTTGGCTAGAAATTTCCGCCACATCCTGCATAGTCTGGTTTAGTTCATTCGAGATATTTACCTGAGTTGATGCCGATTTCGCAATCTCTTCAACCACACGGTTAATACTTGTACTCACTTTTGCCAGATCTGTCAGAGTTTGACGAGTTCCTTTCACAAGCTTTGTCCCGATTAATACCCGCTTCCGACCAATGTCCATCGCCTTGATTACCTCATTAGTCTCCGATTGGATCTCTTCGATAATCTCCTCAATTTCCTTGGTCGCATTGGCAGACTGTTCCGCTAAAGTACGGACTTCATTGGCTACCGCAAAACCCTGTTCCTCTTCTCCAGCTCTTGTGGCCTCAACCGATGCATTCAGAGCAAGAAGATTCGTCTGATTTGCCAGTTCACGAATCAAATTCAGTACCCGCGAAATTTTCTGAGAAGCATCCGCAAGATTTTTTACCTTGCGCGCCGTTGCTTCTACAGTTTGTTGAATGGCCAAAATACCTTGTACAGTTCGGTTCATCGCTACATCACCAGCTTTTAGGGTTTTGTTTGCGAGTTGTACCTTTTGTTGAGCATCTTGGGCATTCGTGGCAACCTCACGGATAGAGGTCGTCATATCAGTAATTTTCTGGAGTGCTTCCCCAACACTTTCCGCTTGACGCAACGCTTCTGTGGACAGGTTCTTAATTTGACTTTCACTGTCTTGAGCGGTTTCCGACACGATAGATGTCGAATCTTGTACTTGTTGCACCAGTTGTTGGAGGTTCTCAATCGTTGCATTAAAGAAGTCAGCAACGGTTCCCATTTCCCCCTCTGTTACACCAGCTCTTACGGTGAGGTCGCCTTCAAAAGAATTCTCGATTTCTTCGAGGAAATTTTCGATTTGACCTTGAAGCTGCTCTTTCTGTTGCCGTTGCTCTTGGGATGTTTCTTCCGCTTGCTGACGAGATTCTTCAATTTCATTGAGTAATAGTGCTTGATCCAGGGCATAACCGAGCTGAATTGCAACCTGCCGGAAAGATTCCACTAGGGGGGCTTCCCACTCACGGGTGCTGGAACATTGGTGTGCCCCAAGCAACCCATACAGTTTTTGATTCACCAAAATCGGCACTACCACGTTGGCTTTCACCTGCCATTTTCCAAGTTGTTCCTCGTGACAAGCGGTGAGTCCGGCCTGGTTAACATCGGGCGTCACTTGTACACGTCCTTGGCGATAGGGTTCAACGTAATCTTCAGGGAAACAAGGTACCTCACCATCTGCCATCATGTCTTGGCTCAACTTCCGCCAGCCACTAGCAACCGCTTCATACGGAATATTACCGCCCCAGTTTTCATCAAATCGATAGACCACAACACGATCGCACTTCATGAGTTTGAGTGCTTCCTCTGTACCTGTCCGGAAGATTCGTTCAACGTCAAGGGACTCACGCACCCGGAAACTAATCAAGTTCACCTGTTTGGTTCGAGCAACCGCTTCTTCTTGAGCACGGCGGAGAAGAGCTTGGTCAAGGGCATAACCGATTTGCTCTGACAGCTGTCGAATCGTATCTGTTTCCAACTCTGTCCAAGAGCGTGTATTCGAACACTGATGTACCACTAAAAGGCCATACAGCCGTTGGTTTGCTACGATGCCTGCGGCCATATAGCCTTTCACACCGTAGGGTGAAAACTCATTAACGTGGCAGTCAACAAAATCAGAGTTAAAAATATCCGTAACGGTTTTAATGTTGCCCTTCAGGTAATACTTCGAGAATTTCTCTGTGACATGAGGCTCATTCGTACGGACACCAAGGGTAGCCGGATAGCCTGTATTCACGGATTCTGAGGTGATAATACCTTTCCAAGAGGAGTCAAATTCATAAATAATGGCGCGATCACTCCCAAGAATTTCTCGAGTTTCTTCGACAGCCACATTCAAAATCGCTTCAACTTCAGAGGATTCCTGTAAGCGTAAACGCGTTTCATTCAAGCGTTTTGCCCGCTCTTGCTCTTCTCGTAGAAATGCTTGCTCAAGTACATAACCTGTTTGCTGAGCAATTTGTTTTAGAGTATTGATTTCAGTGTCAGTCCACTGACGGAAATCAGAACACTGCTGCACCATAAACATGCCATATAGTTTTTGGTTAGCAACAAGTCCCACTGCCATATAAGCCTTAACGCCATGGGCTTCCACCTCTTTCAGTTGACATTCTATAAAGCCTGCTTCATAGACATTTTCATAGGCGAGCACTTTACCGCGTATATAGGACTTCGCTAATTTGTCGCCTACCAGTTGCTCATTGGTTTTGAATCCCAGAACTGAATCTACTCCAGTGGCAACTGATTCAGCATTAACAATGCCCCGCCATTCTCCATCAAATTTATGGACGAATACACGATCCGCATCAAGAATGTCTCGAGCTTCATCGACGGCAGCATTGAGAATTTCGCTTACCTCAAAAGATTCTTGCAGGCGAGCACTAACATCACTCAAACGCTGAGCACGCTCTGCGGTCATTTGCCGCTGCTCAATCAGATTAATTCGCTCTAAGGCAAAACTTACCTGGTTACTAATTTGACGCAATAGACTATTCTCAGATTCTTGCCATTGTCGAACCGATTGACAGCTATGCACCACCATCAGTCCGAATAGTTTTTTCTCAATGGTGACAGGCGCAATCATCAGCGATCGCACCTGGGAGAGTTCGAGATGTTCGCGCTGAAATTCACTCAGGCCAGCCCCAGTCATCCGGCTCAGAACGGTGATTTTGCCCCGTTGTGCCTGTTTAACGTAACGTTCATCTAGACCACAATCATGGAGACTTTTATCAAGGAGACTCTTCCAGCGGGGTTCTGAAGATTCGGCGATCGCCGTACCCTTCAGTTGAGCATCCACCTTGAAAATAACAACCCGATCAACCTTAAGTGCTTCCCGAGCATCATCGACAACACTATCGAGAATTTCTTCAATATCGCTGTAGCCACCCAATCGTGCCGAAATATCATTGAGAATCTGTGCCTGAAGTGCGGCATCTTCTTGTTGCTGCAGCGCAAATGCCTGGTCAAGGGCTGTCCCAATCTGTACTGCTGCTTTCTTGAGAATTTCAGTTTCATTCCCTGTCCAACGTCGTGCGGAAGTACACTGATGGACGACCAAAAAGCCCATTAGCTTTTGTTTTGCCATAATCGGCGCGACAAGACTTGCCCGAATTGCTCTTGCCTTGAGCTGATCGAGGGTGGCATCATCAATTTCTAGCTCATAAACATCGTTCACACGGTTAAGCTGACCGCGTTGATAGGCTTCGAGATAGGACAGAGCTAGCCACGGACTTGGCAATGCCATTCCCATAGTGGTGGGAAATTGCCGTTCGACAGACTCTGCCACAACTTGGTTTTGTCCTTCAGCATTGAGGCGACAAACAACGACGCGATCGCCCTTCAGCGCATTATGAACTTCCTGAACTGCTGCCGCAAAAATATCATCTGCAGTGAGGGATTCTCGAATACGCAAACCAATTTGGTTTAGCCACTGCGCCTGTTCTGCAGCCTCTCGCTGTTGACCAAGAAGTTGCGCTTGGTCAAGGGCATAACCCACCTGAACAGCCAGCTGACGGAAAAAATCAATCTCGGATTCAGACCATTCCCGCGCATTAGAACAATGGTGCGCCACTAACAAGCCATATAAATCGCCTTCTAAAAGTAAGGGGGTTGTCAAACTGGCTTGGGTATCCAAACGCTGCAGTTGCTCTAATAAAGAACTATCAAGCTGAACGCTATTACTGACATCATCAACCGCCTCTACTCGCCCTTGCTGATATAACTTAATCGCTTGATCCGACATGGAATTGCCCATGTAGTAAGAGCCCAAGGCACTCGGCCAAAGACGCTCAACCGATTCATAGGAACCTTTTGCCAGCCAATTTTCATCAAAAATATAGACAACTACCCGATCCACATCGAGGGCATTACGAGCATCTGTGACTGTGGCGTTGAGAATATATTCAAAGTTGAGGGACTCTCGAATGTGAGAGGTCATCGCATTCAACAATTCTGCCCGTTCTACAGCTGCTCGCTCAGTTGCGAGGAGGGATTGCAGCTCGTCAGTCATCATATCGATGTTAGAGCGGAGGCTACTAAGCTCTCCCACCAAGGCACCTGCTTTAGAACTCAGGGCAGAGTGCTTGGCATCAGATGAAAGGGACTGTACGGGAACGAGGGTCAGGGTCTCTTCAATCCGTCGTTCTTGGGCAGAAAGGGAAGGGTTTTCTAGACCACTGTTTTTATTGGGATCGTTGTTGGGACGGATGGGAGTCTGAGTCATGGTTATTGCGGCAAATTCAACAAGTTAGGTAAGAATGTTGGAGAAAAAAGGAAGAAAGTATGATTTCAAAATTGTTTTTGATCTCGTCTATGAAATTTTCTTTTCAAGTCGGCGATCGCAGGGTTTCGAGTAATGCACCAAGATTGACACTGACCACAGAGGTATCCTTCATGGCAGCAAAAGAACCATTGAGTAGGGGAGCTACTTCAGGTTTAAACGAATCTGGCAATTTAGCCTGGATTTTCGTACTATCACACCGGATCAGCTGACGCACTTCCGCAACGAGAATGCCAAAGCTTTGTTGATTTATAGTGACTTTGAGCACATTGCATTTTGCAGATTGATAGTCAGTGCTTAGGAGGGGTGGCAAGCCCAGGGCATAGGATAAATCAACTAGCCAGAGTACTTCACCACGCCAACCGCATATACCAACAACGGCGGGGGGCAAATCGGGGATTTGAACAATGCTGTCTAAGCCAAGATTGACTGTTTCCGTCAGCTGACTAGTGGGAATCATGCCCCATAGTTTCTGGGTTAGAAGAAAGCTAATAAATTGCTGTTCTGTGGTAGGGGGATCTGTCGATGTTTTTGGAGCCATATCATGCAACCTTTGATGGGAGGGGATAGCAGATGTCCTGAGTGGGGTTTAAAGCCAAAAAGTTATGCTCGTTTTTTTCGAGGGCGATCGCCAGCCGCAACTTAGAAAGGGACTGGCAATCAGTAAATGAACCCTTACCGCCCGATGATTAGCCGACCCATTTACGGACAGCACCGAGGAGCGCATCTTGATCGATAGGCTTGGTGATGTAATCATTGGCGCCCTGTTTAGCAGCCCATTTTTTGTCCATTTTTTCGGATTTGCTGGAGCACATAATCACCGGAATTTTTTCAGTTTTAGGATCTTTTTTGAGTTCACGGCATAGTCCAAACCCGCTCTGACCAGGCAACACAACATCCAGGACAATGCCATCTACGGCTTTCTGGCTCAAAATTGCTTTTGCTGCCTCTGCAGTCGTCACCTTCAATAGGGTAAATCCCGCCCCTTCCAGACAGGATGTAATAATTTGCGCTTCAGTCGGACTGTCTTCAACGAGCAATAATGTTGACATCTTAAACCTCTAAAAAATAATTGAAACGGACATGAAATCCTACGGTATTTGAAGGCGATCGCCCCAATGGAACTTATAGATTTCGTGATAAGGCAGAATTCGCAACCCCTACATCAACCGGAATCTGGTCAGTCGTTTGTTTTTTTTCGGCAATTTCCTCCAAGTATTTTTCAACGAGGGCCAAAGTCTTCTCTGCATCTGGTGGTTTACCCAGAAAATCAGAAGCCCCGACCAATTTCGCTCGATTGCGATCAATCAGCGTGTCTCGACTCGTCAGTACGATAATGGGGGTTTTCTCAAAAACCGATGTCTGCCGTAAAAATTTGCAGACACTATAGCCACTCGCATTCGGCATGACGAGATCGAGAATAATAATGTCTGGCTGATTTTCAATTAATTTTGCAACACCTCGCATCGGCTCATTAATAGCCAATGTTTTGTAACCTGCGCCTTCTAAAATCTTTTTCAAAGTCTGGAGAATGACCGGACTATCATCAATACAAGCAATCAGACCTTCACGACTAGGCTCTTGACTGCCCCGAGACTGGCGAGCGGATGAACTCGCTGCTTTATCCATTCCAGCCAAAGGATGAGGTAAGTCCGTGATTTTTTTGAGCTGTACGATGCGCTTTTTCAATAAGGGGATGAGCGCTTTCGTCACGTTAGTAACAGATTTTCCTAATTGAACTGAAATATCCCAGAGCGTCGATTGTCCATTAAGATAACGCCCAAAAACCCCTAGGGCAGAAGGGTTTACTCCTGTACGCAATACTGGTGCGAGAGTCGGACTAAGGTTTCCCAAACCAGCGCTTTGCCACTGCCGCTGTAAGGCGACGACTTTCGAAATATCTGGATCTACTTCTAGATAGGACAGGGATAAACTCAGGGCAATTTCTGTCGCCTGCTTGGAGTTTTCTTGCCATTCAATCGTGGCATTGCCATAACAGCCAAGATCAAAAAAAACTTCTTGGGCGATCGCCCGAATAATTGCCTTTGCCTGAACCACCGTAATTTGTTTGTGGTTAATCCCTTGATAGAGGAGCTGATACTCCCACATATGAGCATCGTGTAATTCTTTTGGATTTGGAATCCAGTCAGGCACCAATCGCTTGGTAATTCTATTCCAGCGACGCGTTTCATGAATCCCAGCTTTCGCATAAAGCAAACGACCAGACAAAAGATAAATCCGTCCTTTTGTCTGACTATTACCAATAACCAACTCCCCTGTTGCCCGTTTTTGACAAAGAACATTGAGTTGTTCAGCGATCAATTTGAGGGTGTTGACTGTGGCTGTCATATCGTTTTAGAGCTTTATCGCTCACTAATAATAACTTTGGAATTCTATGTTTTTGTTGCTTTTTTTTAAGAACGATAGAAAACTTATTCTGCTATTTCTATGTTCACAGGAGTCACCAACCTTGCACTCTAACTCTATTTAAATTTAACGCTAAGTCAATTGCTATTTCAAGTTAGTAAAATTCAGATGCCAGCTTCAGCAACTAATCTAGTGGGATACTACTCTCTTTGCTGCTTGACACTTGTTCGTAGACTCAGGAAAACAATCCGGACAAGAAAAAAAAGTTCTGCCCATACTTAAGTGATTTCACGCAGGTGCTCGAGGTAAGTAATTGTACTTTAAGCAACTATTTAATTGTTTTAATAAACATCTCAAGCGACATTGTTTTTTGCCTATAAAGACATGTAACTAACAAGAGAAAATCCTATGCCTAAGAAATGAGTGGCAAATCACCATAGAGCAGTACTCTCCACTATAAATGATTAGCTTGAGAACCGTGGTTTTCAATATCACTATCATTGGAGAAAAGTAATCCGATATTAATGACAAAGTAAACAGAGTACGCCAGTTTTTGCTTCAACTAATCTCAAATAAAAACAAGAAGAAAGACTGTACTCTGAATTTCAATCAAGCTTTAAAAGTTTGTCTTAAAAAGAGAAAAAAATATTGTTTTATCCCAAACAATATCCACACTAAAAAAGAAGTAAGCAACATCTAAAACTAATCTAGTATTTCCAGAGGGTAGGTTTATAGTTTTTATCGCACAATCCCCAGCATTTATTAATTACAACAAATGCATTTTCAACAGAATATTGATCATATTTTTTAAATATAATTTTTTGCAATAGGATATTTATCAGCTTTAACGATAGGATGGCGATCGCCTAAAGAGAATGAGACAATAAGATTTTTTTGTTATGGCAGATATCGCATCACTAATTAATCAAGTACGCGCCGAAGCGAAGCGGGAAGAATTCCCCATTGATAGTCCGGTGTATCGCGCTGCCAAACTCGAACCAACGCAACCGGTTTTATATGGGGGGAATCTGAAAAGTCAGCTGTGCTTTTTTGGGCGGGACCTCGGGCGGGATGAGGTACATGGACGTCAGCCACTTTACGGCGCAGCAGGAACGCTAGTACGGCAGGGTTTTTACTATGCGATGCACGGCAAAAAAATTCATGATAAAGAGCAGTTAGCCACAGTCTGTCAGCGAGTTCTGTTAACGAATACAGTTCCTTACAAGCCACCCGGCAATAAGGCCTATTCTGTCGCAGTAAAAAAGCGATTTCGTCCTTTCATCGAAAAGTTATTAGTATTGCACTGGCAAGGCCAACAAATTATTACCTTGGGTACGGAAGCATTTAAGTGGTTTGATCCCTATGGACGACGTGGTGAAATCAATGGCTTTTTTCGGCAGGCTGATCGCTTTGACACATCGCTTCAGGTGACATTGAGAGCAACGGATGATCAAGGTATTGAACATCAAAAAACAGTAGCTCTTTCGCCCCTTCCTCACCCTTCTCCACTGAACCAACGTTACTACGCAAAATTTCCCCAAATGTTACAAAATCGCCTTGGTTCGATCGCCTTTTAATATTTTCTGGGCATTGTTGGGGATGAAGCAAAATTTCTTATGATAGAAACACAGTCTTGAGGAGAGCTCGCACAATGGCTAAGTGGTTTACAACGGGGGCGATCGCCGCACTTGTTGGCAGTTTTGGTATTTGCCTGGGAGCAAATGCACTGCCAGGTGATTTAAAAGAAGATGTCGCAACTTGGATTGAGGCAAATCCAAGTTTTCGAGATAGCCAAGTCCACAATCTCATGGTGACTCGCTTTAATACTGCGGCTCAGAAATTCACGTTTGAGGCATCGCTCTATTCGCCGACCTACATCAACGAGAAAAATTTCGGCCTCATTCGCAGCGAAAAAATCAGCTTTTTTGATGTCACGAATGGTGTGACATTCGAGCGTCTAGAGGAAGCGCTACGCACCATCTATGGCGTAAATATCTATCAGGATTATGCCAGTGCCCGGGAGATTTATTCTTATCCTGATATCGCAACAGTCAACCGTTCCAAACGCGAAAATCTGCCGACCCTCCGTGCTCAGAATGGCAAACTTTATGAAGGCGATCGCTTTGCATACTGGATCGAGATTGTCGAAACCAATCCAGAGACTGGCTTTGCCAATCGTGGACACATCACCGTTTTAGAGAAAATCGATTTGCCTGCCCTCGAAAATCAAATTAGCAGCCGTTAGGTTGTTTCGTTCTCTCGCTCAAAATCATTACCAGAGCCATACTTAAGTGCCTCCCGCAGTCGTTGCATCCGAAAATCAACAGTGGGAGGCAATTTTTTGCTGAGATGATAGCCAGAGCTATACACACCTAGTGACAAATAATGACGTAACCAATCACTGAGAGTACCCACTCCTAAAGTCGGCAATAACGGCAGTACTGTTTTGAAATTGACACGAGGCAATGTTTTCGCCAGCCCTTTAAACTGCACAACATCTTGCAAAAAAGGATTGAGCACGTCATCACCCAGCTCTGACATCACTTCAAACACAGCGTTCATCAGATCGTTAATTTGATTGGGATTACACCGCTGCTGCACGCCGACACTCATCGCTTTTTGAAAAAGCCAGGTTACAGATAAATTCGGTTGATAGGGTTGCAGTTTTGCAAGGGAATGGCGATCGCAACAATCTTGCTTTAGAGCATCATTAATTCCAGCAGTCAGCCTTGCTAAATGTCTGAGCATTGACCCAAAGCCTCCGAAACTCACTGGAGATTGTGCACCGCTACTGTCTCCAATCGGCAAAATACGACCCCAAGGATATCGCACTGGACTTTGGCGATAACTGGGAAAAAATCCAAACAGAAATCGACGAAAGTCCAAGGCTGCCAGCTCAGTCTGCTGATATTCCGGTAGAAGCTTGAGATATTCGTCGAGTAGAAACTCAAGACTAAATCGATCGGGATGGGCATCGAGGTAGGTAAAAAGATAAGTGGTGCGACCATCCTTCGCTGGAAATGCTTCCCAAAAATATTGGCATTGGTTACGGATCGGCGTGAAAGAGTAAATCAAATCACCTGTTTTGTTTTGCTCAAATCCTTTGGCGCAACTCCCCACCACTAGGCAAATTCCATCGGGTTTACGGCCTTGGCGAGCTTGCTGGGCAATAGGGGAGAAATGTCCCATGCCATCGAGGATAAGGCGTGTTTTTAAAGTGAGCTTAGCGGTTTTGGCGATCGCCCCATTGTCATAAACTTCGATAGTGGTACAGGCATTATGCTCAAAAACTTTGCCACCCCAAGTCAAAAACTTTTCCTTTAATTTTGCGAGTAAGGCTTTTGGACTGACGCCAATATTGAGGATATTCTCGACCCAGAGGGGTTCACCATGGAGAAACTGCACTCGCGCTGGATTGTATTCTGTGTAAATCACCTCCTGTAGCTCCTTCGGCGTTAGCAACTCCAACTCAGTTAGAACTACCAGCTCTGAGCGTGAAATATTCCATTCTTGGTCACGTCCCTGCAAAATACCTTTTTCGAGAACAATGACCTGCCAGCCCTGACGCTGTAATATCGCCGCCAACATAATGCCAAGAGTTCCGCCACAGACCACCACATCGCAGTCATACTCTTGCAGAGTTTGATTACTAGTCTGAACAATCTCTAGCTGAGGAATCTGTCCATTACGCCATTGAGACCATCGCTGATCAGCAAATTGCAGGCCTTTTAACGGGTTTCCATTCACTTGACTGAGAATCTCTTGTACTTGTCCCATGGCGATCACCTCCCGCTATCTCTCATTTTTCTAGGCTAGTTTTATCATTTTCTGGCTAAGTCATTGACAATAAGTACTTCAAAAGCAGACAAAAAAGAGGATTTGCTTGACTTAACAAAACGCAATGAATAAAATCAGCGTAACTTATGTTGCTCGCCTATTCGTAGACGATGTCTTCTATAGATTTAAAGATTTAAGAAATATTTTTTAGATTATCCCCCAAGGAGCTTACCCATGCTTAAGAAATTGTTTGGAAATGCCGAAGAAAAATTTGTAATGGAATTACCTGACTCTCAGGGACAAAATTCTAGTGCGGCAATGGCTCCTACTATTATCCAAAAAGAAGAAACAACATCTGCTCCAGCAGAAAAGATGGCAATCATCGCTGTCGATAGTGATGCAACGACAGAGATTGACGTTCCTAAATCTGCACCTGTTGTAGCTCCAGAGCCCGTTAAAGCTGCGACTACAGCTCCTGCTTCTGCGCAAGCTGAAGTTGAGAAGGCAAGTACTCCAGCTGCAACAGTAGTAGAGGAGACGACTGAAAATACAGCAGTAGCTGCGACTCCCGCAGCGCCAGTCGGATCTTTTTCTGACAAGTTTCTAGTCAATGCGGGCAATACCAATGCTCGTCGTCGCCCCAGTAAAAGTATGGATCCATTTATGGGATTGGCTCGCACAATGGGTGGTCGTTAAATTCACCATTGTATTGAGAGACATATCAAGGCTGTAGCAACAACAGCTGAAATAATCGAGTTGGATTTGTTGAGTATGACCAGAGGGGCGATCGCCTCTCTTTTTTTGTAGATTTATTTCCAAAACCTAGTGAAATAGCTTCAGTCACAGTGCTTCCAGAAGCATGTCAGATGTAGCCAGCTGATCATTGCGATTCCGATAATGCAACACTAATCACCTGAAATTTCCGGAAACCACCAAATTTAGAGAAACATCTATTTATAATGAGTCCAAACTCCTGTGTACTGCCGCGTCTATGCATCCCAACGAGCCGGACTCTCCCGCACTTTCCGAACAGAACACGTCACCCCTGAAAAAGCACCGCCTTCTGATCGGACTGGTTATTGGCGCACTGGTTGCAGTGGGAGGCGGTATGGGGTTCGCTCGCTATTTCATTTTTAAACGCCTCTCGCCCACCATCGAAACACAACTGACAAATTTAATTAATCGCCCGGTCAACCTAGGGGAAGTAAAATCCTTTTCCCTAAATGGTGTTCGTCTTGGCTACTCCGAACTCCCTGCCACAGAAGATGAAACCGATCAGGTTTTGCTGGAAGGCGTTGTTGTTAATTTTAGTCTTTGGCCACTACTCACCCAACGCAAGCTCAATCTCGATATCACTCTCCTCAAACCCCAAATTTATATCGAGCAAGACATTGATAATGTGTGGGTCGCTCTCGATATTCAGGACGATGACGACGATGATGGCGGTGGCATCAAAGTTGATGTCAACAATATTTATCTCAAAAATGCAGATTTAACCGCGCGCTCACGCATGGAGTCGGGCACTCTACAAACCCCTATTGAAATAACAGTCCCCTATGGCAAGGGCAAGCTCGTTCAAAACGATGAAGCTATTGATTTTGACCTAGAGGGCACCCTAAAACGTGGCGGAACTTTAGGCGTAACGGGTATCGCGAATCTTACTGATAGTTCTTTTTCTCTCGATCTACGCGCCAAAAAGCTTCAAATTTCGACCGTGACAGATTTATTGCCATTGCCTTTTACCCTGGCGGAAGGCTTGGTAGATGGCCAACTAGCGATGAATTTGGCACCCGGTGGTGAGCTCACAGATTGGCAAGGGGAAGTAATCACAGAAGGTACAACCCTGATTTTGCCGCAGTTGGTCAAGCCGATTAAAGGAATGGACAGCAAAATCACTTTTGAGGAACAGCGTCTAGATTTTACAGATCTGTCGGGCAGCTTAGGGAAAGTAGATCTCGCTGGTGAAATGAATTTAGATCTCAGCGGTTCAATTGAAGGCAAGCTGATTAGTCAGCCGGTGACGATTGGAGATTTGTTGACGACGTTTGAGTTGGATGCGCCGGAATTTGTGCTGGATGGTCAGCTGCGTGCTTTGGTCTCTGTGACGGGGGCATTAGAGGAGCCGCAACTGTTTATCGATGCGGTCAATTACGATACGTTGACGTTTGACCGCATTACGTTTGATCAGTTTCAGGGCACGTTGGCGATTATTGGCAGTCAGTTTTTCGTTGAAAATTTTGTTGCCACACCAACTCTTGGCGGTCAGTTTCAGGGTCAGGGTTTAATTCAAATGCCAACAGAGGCATTCCCTGAAGGGGCGATCGCCATCAATACAACGGGCACTCAATTACCGACTAATGCATTGGCGCAACTCTACGAAATTCCAACGCCTGTGCCACTGGGAACGGGACAAGGGGATTTTGTCTTTGAGGCAACGGTAGATAAAGTTGATCAGTTTGTGGTGTCAGGTTCAGCTGTCATTCCAGTCGCGGGAGGACTGGTCACCGCCACGAATTTGAAGGTCACCCAAGAACGTTGGCAAACTCCCGCAACCGCCCGTGGTTTAAGGCTCAATGAACTTTATACACAGCCCTTACCGCCTTTCGCAGAAAATAGCTTGGTGAATGGTGAGTTTGACGCAACAGGTGCACTTTCTCCTGATGCCGCAGATCCCGATCCGCTTCAAGTGACAGGTCAAGCGCGCACAACTCTCGCGGGCGGCACGGCGATCGCCAACAATTTAAGGGTCAAAGATGGCTTATGGAAAACAGATATTAGCCTTGAGGGATTAGAACTCAATCGTTTGGCACCGGATTTACCACCTGTAGCTGCCACCTATAGCGGCGAGTTTGTGGCGGCGGGAATGCTCGATAATCCCAGTGCTGATGCCATCGATGCTGCTGGGGCGGGTCGCCTAACCATTGCGGATGGTGGCGTAATTCGTACCGAAAATGTGGCGATCGCCAAAGGTGAATGGTATAGCCGCGCGGAAGTGGACAACGTTAATCTCGTTAACTTTTCGCCATTACTCGGCAACTACGTCAGCACTGTACCCACCAATGGTTCCTTCGAGGTACGCGGTGTGCTCGACAATATTGCCCTCGAAGCTGTGCTCGCCCAAGGACAAGCCGTCTCCCAACTCGCAGGGGGCAGGGTTGAAAGCAATAATATTACGCTCCAGCAAGGTGAATTCGCGAGCCAAATGGTAGCGATGGGAGTCGCCCTTTTCCCCTTTTCTGAGCAAATGACAGGCTTTGGTTCTGGTGAATTTGCCGTCATTGCCGATGCGATTAATCCTGACTTGAGTCGCTTACAAGTTCAGGGTGAGGCGCGTTTTAGTGAGGGACTATCGCTGATTGAGTCACCCCTACGGAGTAAATTTACTTGGACTGGCTCCCAACTCCAAATTCAAGAGGCGATCGCCACCGGATTTTCGGCCAATGGCTTAGTGGATATTAATACAGCCCGTTTAGAAACTGATCCGTTGGCCGCTATCGAAAATGTGGGATTAAACCTTAATCTCGCGAATTTTGAATTGGCAGGTTTACCCTTACCACCGAATGCACGCTCACTCACCTTGGCGGGACAAACCAGTTTTGTGGGGACAGTACAGGGGGCGCCGCTCCAACCCCAAGTCGATGGTAGTTTGCGATTCAATAATCTGGAGGTCGGGGATCTTATCTTTGAAAATCAGATCGAAGGCTCTATCCAAACCCGTAGCGATCGCCGTCTCCTCATTGCTCTCGAAGGGGAAAGCGATCGCCTCATTGCCCGTCTGAATAAAAATCTGCGTCCCGAACAAGCCGTACTTCAAGTTGCAGACACCAGCCTCGATGTTGCGGTGCAATACGGCACAAATCAAATTGACCCCAAACAACTTCGTCTCACAACCAAGAATTTTCCCGTTACCCTCGCCAAGGCGATCGCCCAAGACCAGCCCCAAGTTCAACAGATCGATTTTCCCCTTGCAGACATTCCGATGGATGGACGAATTTCGAGTGAGTTAACTGCGGATCTACAAAACTTATCTGCTTCCGGTCGGTTAATTGTTGATTCCCCTACCGTTGGTGTGATTCGGGGCGATCGCCTCAACGGCGACTTTTACTACGGCAATAACCAACTTGTCTTACGGGATATGGCTTGGCGACAACAAGGTAGCCTGTACGCCGTTAACACCACCATTAACCTTCCCAACGATAATAGCCAACCCACAATTGCCCTCACCGGACAAGTGGAACAAGGCCGCATCGAGGATATTCTCGTGGCAATGCAGCTGTTTGATTACAGCGACTTTCAAAATTTAGGCAAATTATCCCTACCAGATTACTTTGGCAAATCCAGCATCTTTGGTGATAGCCAAGACCTCTACGACACTGTAGATCTCGTCAACCCAAGAGATTTCCCCAAAGAAGTAATCACCCTTAATGTCCCCGCCGATCCAAAACTGATTCAACCCGATAACGATACCCGCCCCACTACCAGTTGTCGTGAACTGCTCAATCGCAATACCAGCCAGTCCCAAGATCCAAATACACTCTTCGTACGCAATAGCCAAGACTTATCCTTTGCCGAACGTGCAGCTCTCATTAACTGTGTCCAGACCAAAATTGCTCTCAATGATCGCGAGGCAAGTAAGACTTTACTGCCAGCGCAACTTGCCGACTTACGAGGAGCAGTTAATGGCCAATTCACTCTCAATCTAGATAGTGAAGCAAACCTTGAAGCAGACTTTGACCTCCGAGGTGGCTACCAAGAAATTACAGAACTCGGCGAAACCACTCTAATTGGACGACCGTGGCAGTGGGGCGCAATTGAAATTCCCTATGTCGTGGCTCGCGGTGTCCTACGCAATAATGTGTTGACTCTCAGACCCATTAATATTCAACTGCCCGATGGCCAAGTCATTTTTATCGGTAGCTTTGGTGGCGAAACCCAGTCAGGACAGCTGCGATTAAATGAAATTCCCGTGGCCTTCCTCCAAAAATTTGTCGATTTGCCTGAAGCCGTTGGTTTACAAGGGTCGATTAATGCGAGTGCCAACCTTGCTGGTACGCCAAAAGACCCTTCTGCAAGGGGTGAGATGAGTATGACCAATGCGCGTATTAACGATGCCGAGATTAGTGCGGTTACCGGAAACTTCGCCTATGAGAATGCCCATCTGGACTTTACTGTGGACGGCGAACTTCTAGAGGGGGTTGATCCGTTAACGGTGGTGGGTAGTATTCCCTATCAGTTACCGAATACAGATGTGGCTCCAGATAGTAATGAGTTGAAATTGACGTTTAATCTTAAGGATGAAGGGTTTATTTTGCTCAATATTTTGTCGAGAGGACAGTTAGCTTGGCTGGACGGTCAAGGTCAGATGGATTTGACAATTGATGGCGAGATTGATCCGGAAACAGGTCGCCCAGAAGATTTGATCGCGCAAGGGCAAGTGGCGATCGCCGATGCAGAGATCCAGGCGAAAACATTACCCGATGCCCCTCTCACTGATGTCAATGCAAAGATCGACTTCAACTTTGATAACTTCACTATTCGCGAACTCACCGGAGACTTTAGTGGTGGGGAAGTCGATATCAGCGGCACTCTGCCAATTGCCCAAGCTAATGCAGAAGAAAACCTCAACGTAAAACTAAACGACCTTAACTTTGTCCTACCAGACCTTTACGAAGGCGGTGTCAATGGCGATCTCACCATTGCAGGCTCTGCCCTAGAACCAATTATTGGTGGTGATATTAACCTTAGTGAGGGTCGTATTTTCCTCGTCGACAATCAACAACAAGTCGCAGTGACTCCACAAGGAACAACCAATACAAAATCCGACCCTAAAACAACCGATACAAAGCAGCTGAAACAGTCCACAAAAATAGTCCCTAGCCCAGCAGCCCCGAATGTCGATCTCACTGCTCTCACCGAATTCCGCGATCTAAGAATCACCCTAGGGAAGAATATACAAATTACCCGTAGCCCAATCCTAAATTTCCTTGCCACCGGCGATATGCTATTCAATGGCACCTTGATTGATCCAAAACCCAGCGGCATTATCGAACTCAAACGAGGCCAAGTGAATCTCTTCGCCACCCAATTCCGCCTCGACAAAGGCAATAAAAATACAGCAACCTTTATCCCCAGTCTTGGCCTTGACCCTTACCTTGATGTTGCTCTTCAAGCATCACTTGTCGAAACCCCTCAATCATCGCTAATCAACACAGATCCATTGTCAGCAGAAGTTCAGGACAACAGCGTCTTTAGCGCAACCCAGATCGGCACTATCGAGACCATTCGTGTCCGAGCCAAAGTTGAAGGCCAAGCCAGCCAACTCGACAACAGCGTAGAACTGAGCAGTAGCCCGCCCCGCAGCGAAACCGAACTTGTTGCTTTACTCGGCGGCACATTACTTGATAGCTTCACATCAGAAGGGACAGATAGTGGTCTAGCCCTTGCCAACCTAGCAGGTTCTGCCCTACTCAATACCGTCCAAGATACAATCGGCAATGCCCTTGGGCTGAGCGAACTAAGACTCTTCCCCACAGTAATTGCTGACGATGAAGAAGACCGCAACACGACCCTTGGTCTAGGAGCCGAATTAGGTATCGATATCACGCCTAGTTTTTCCTTCTCTCTCCTCCAAATCCTCAATAGCAGCGAAACGACTCAATTTGGTATTAGATATCGCCTTAACGATGAAATTTTTATCCGTGGCTCGACAAATCTGAGTGATGATAGTCGCCTAACTGTAGAGTACGACCTGAAATTCTAGGCATAAAACAAGAAAAGTGAACAATCTTTCCTGAGAAACGTTAACATTAGTTAATAACTAACCTGAATGACAGGATAAGACTCTCTTTTAAGAAAACCACCATATTGCTTATCCTCAAATGCTAGGAGGCTCCCAGTAGTGAATAAAAACAATAAAAAATGGCGCAGTGCAGGGCTTTATGCACTTTTGGCGATCGTTGTGATCTCCTTGGCTGTGTCCTTCTTTGATCAGCAACCCCAGAGCCGTGAAACATGGCGCTACAGTGAATTTCTAGAACAAGTTCAAAGTGGCAATATTGAGAGCGTTAAGATTAGCTCTGACCGTTCTCAAGCATTTGTTCCCGCCCAAGATGGGACACCAATTCTCGTAAATCTTCCTCCCGGAGATACTGAGCTTATCGATATCCTCAGCAACAACAGCGTTGATATCGCAGTATTGCCTCAGAGCGATGACAATTGGGTCTTCCGTGCACTCAGCACTTTGATTTTCCCAATCCTGCTACTTGTCGGTTTGTTTTTCTTGCTTCGCCGTGCTCAAAGTGGCCCTGGTTCCCAAGCAATGAACTTCGGGAAATCTAAGGCTCGTGTACAGATGGAGCCTCAAACTCAAGTTACTTTCGGTGATGTCGCTGGTATTGAGCAGGCAAAGCTGGAATTGACTGAAGTTGTTGACTTCCTCAAAAATGCTGATCGTTTCACTGCTATCGGAGCAAAAATTCCTAAGGGCGTTCTCCTCGTTGGCCCTCCTGGAACTGGTAAAACTCTCCTTGCAAAGGCTGTAGCTGGCGAAGCTGGTGTACCATTCTTCTCCATCTCTGGTTCTGAATTCGTAGAGATGTTCGTTGGTGTCGGCGCATCCCGCGTCCGTGACCTTTTTGAGCAAGCTAAGCAAAACGCGCCTTGTATCGTCTTTATCGATGAGATTGATGCTGTCGGTCGTTCCCGTGGTGCCGGTCTTGGTGGCGGTAATGATGAGCGTGAGCAAACTTTGAACCAACTTCTTACTGAGATGGACGGTTTCGAAGGCAATACTGGCATTATCATCATTGCGGCAACAAACCGTCCTGATGTACTTGATGCAGCACTTCTACGTCCTGGCCGTTTTGACCGTCAGGTTGTGGTTGACCGTCCTGATTATGCAGGTCGTTTGGAAATTCTTAATGTCCACGCTCGCGGCAAGACGCTATCCAAGGATGTCGATCTTGAAAAGATTAGTCGTCGTACACCTGGTTTCACAGGTGCAGATTTGTCTAACCTTCTTAATGAGGCCGCAATTCTTGCAGCACGTCGTAATTTGACTGAAATTTCGATGGATGAAATCAACGATGCGATTGATCGTGTGATGGCTGGTCCTGAGAAGAAGAATCGTGTAATGAGTGAAAAGCGCAAGACACTTGTTGCTTATCACGAAGCTGGCCATGCCCTTGTTGGTGCTTTGATGCCTGACTATGATCCTGTTCAGAAAATCAGTATTATTCCTCGTGGTCGTGCTGGCGGTCTCACTTGGTTCACGCCTAGTGAAGATCGGATGGACTCTGGTTTGTATTCTCGCTCTTATCTCCAAAACCAAATGGCAGTTGCCCTTGGTGGTCGGATTGCTGAAGAAATTATCTTCGGTGCGGAAGAGGTTACTACTGGTGCGTCTAATGACCTCCAACAGGTTGCAAATGTCGCCCGTCAAATGATTACTCGCTTTGGGATGAGCGATCGCCTTGGCCCTGTTGCCCTTGGTCGCCAAAACGGAAACGTATTCATGGGTCGTGACATTGCATCTGACCGTGATTTCTCTGATGAAACGGCTTCTGTCATTGACGAAGAAGTGCGTGGTCTCGTAGAAGAGGCTTATGTCCGCGCAAAGGATGTCCTCGTTGGCAACCGTTCAGTTCTTGACCGTTTGGCTGACATGCTTGTCGAGAAAGAAACTGTTGACTCTGAAGAGTTACAAACATTGCTAATGGAAAGCGATGTCAAAATGGCCGCTTTCTCCAATGCTTCTGCATAGGCGAATTTAGTGGAAACTCACAGACTGTGAGTTTCATTTACACTGAATAAATAATGAAAAAGTGACTCTCAATTTGAGAGTCACTTTTTTAGTGGGGATCTTATTTCTTGTCAGCAAAAAACGGGTTGATGCTGGATAAAAATTTAGGTGGGAACAGCTTCGCCAGGGCGCAATTTTGCCCATTTACCATCTTCACGGGAAAAACTTTCACAGCCGACGACATCCCATTCCATCTCAATCATTTCACCCTCAGAACGGATATTGACATTAATAGTTGGTTCTTTGGGTTCGAAGGTCGGGTCTTCAGTGAGATGGGGTTGTTGATGTTGAGTTTCGACCACATGGTAAGTCTGACATCGATCCACATATTCACAGTTGATACAAATACACATGCTACGCCTCGCTAACCTCAAGGTCTTCTCAGTATAGCGATTCTGTCAAAAGGCTTGGGAAGGCTGAATTAGTGGGTGGTGATCGCCGCAAGAAATATCAATCAATTTAGCCAATCACTATCGTAATTAAAGCGTGAGATATCTACTTGGTGATCGCCAAAGAAAGAGTATTTAATACGTCTGAGTCGTGCCAAGCGGACAGGCTAGAGTTTGCCAACTTTCATCAAAATAAGGTTCATCAGGAATTTGACCACCTTTTTCAGACTTTTTACACAGAATCGATACAGTCGTTGGATAGCCAAGCTCTACCTCGCTTTCTAACGCATAGACTCCACCGACAATATGGTGACCAGACGGCGATTTAGCGACAGCTTGGGAGGTGACTAATTTCGCATTTTCGCTGGTCAGATAATAGCTGTAATACTCAGTATCCTCAGACACTCCGATTTGTAACTCACTAATATCACTTGTAAACGTTTCATTTTCTAGCCAAAATGCTTGTTGGGCACGGTTCATCGCCCCTAAGTTTTGCACTGCTTCGGTCACTTTACTTTCAGCTTCTGCTTCCTGACAGCGTTCTTGCATCATGTCGTAGCGTTCTTTCGACTGCTCAATCAATTCAGCAACATCCAGCGTTTGAATATCATTCAGAGATCCAATGGTGTTGGGGTTTAGTAGAGATAGATTAATTGTCGTGTCCAGATTAACGAGCTCTGACTCAAGCATAGCCATATCCTCACATCCTTGCCCTGTATCCCAGACAGAGAACATATCTTCGAGATTCAGCTCTTGGGGGGCGAGGGGGAAACGATAAGCGACTAAATACTGTTTTCCGGCAATATCAATCGTATTGCCTTGGGTAAAGTAGGTATTACTATAGACATTTGAAATTCCGAATAGGCTAAACCAAGTTTGGATCAGATCCGCAAATTCATATTGGCCCGAAATCCGGAATTCACGCCAAGAGCCATCCAGTTCACCCAAAGTTAAATCTAGGGGATGATCAGAAGCATCTGGCATGAGGGGATTAGCTTGGGCAGCGCTGCTATTTTGCTTCATTGCCGCTGGGGCGATCGCCATCAAACTAGCGAGACAAAAAGCAGCAGTTTTTTGTTGAGAAATCCAATGCATTATCTTCATAGAACTCAGAGAATAAATCGTCCCCAATGGAGTTAGCTTCTCCATTTTCTCTAAAAAATTTCGGATAGCTCACTGTTTGCAAGGATTTTTATTAGCTCTGAATATAGATGACTTCTAAAGCAATTAATTTATAGCCATATGTTCTCAAAAAAAAACGACAGGCATAACCTGTCGTCGGAATCTCAATTAATTATGCTTGTTGACATTGCAGCGAGAAAACTTTCAAATAGCCAAACAGAATTTCTAGACCAACAATGTCAAAGAATTTATTTACGCACCAGCAGCAGCAGGCTCAGAAGGAGGTGCATTTTCCGCATCGGTAACCTCAACAGGCTCAGCATCCATTCTCATAGTTAGGTAGCGGATAACCTCTTCACCCAGACGCATATCACGCTCATAGGTCTTGATTTGGCTACCATCTGCCTTGAAATTAACTTGGATGTAAATGCCATCGTTAAAGTTTTGGATGGGATATGCAAGGTGACGTTTGCCGCGTACTTGAACCTGCATGTCAGTCGCACCGGACTCTTGCAGCATGGTCTTGTACTTTGTGGATACTTCTTGAACCTGCTCTTCACCGAGGTCAGGACGCAAGATGTACATTAATTCGTAATTATTTGTGCTCATTAAAGAAAGTATTCCTTTTGGACGATGGGCTACTCCAGACTTTTTGTAAATCAAAGAACATCATTTGTTCTTTAGTAAGTAGCAAGGATATAAAATTCTACTATACCTGGTACCGATTTGGATATTACTTTTGAAAGCCCGCTTATTTTGTGGCGCTTCTCCAGTATGCTGGCACGGGTGATGGACTTTATGTTATGAAAATTGGTTCTGATTTTTTGCTATGGCGCAACGTTATGTCCGGATCCAAACTCGCCAAGGACAAATTTACTATGGCGTACTTCATTTAAATCGTGAGGTCAAGGTTTTAGATGCGCCAGCTTGGCTAGGTGGTCAGTTAACAGAAATGGTCATTGAGCCAGACAGTTATTCAATTTTGCCACCCTGTGCGCCGTCAAAAGTGATTGCGGTTGGTCGAAATTTTGTGGGTCATGCATCGGAGCTGGGCAATGAAGTACCCACGGAACCCTTACTCTTTCTCAAACCTTCCACAACCATCATTGCAAATGAAGAAAATATTGTTTACCCATCCCAGTCCAATTGGGTGGATTTTGAAGGGGAATTGGCATTGGTGATTGGCGATCGCACGTCTCATTGCACAGCGGAAGAAGCTCATACAAAGATTTGGGGCTACACGATCGCCAATGACGTGACGGCAAGAGATTTACAGAAACAAGATGGTCAATGGACAAGGGCAAAAGGATTCGATACATTTTGTCCACTGGGGCCTTGGATTGTGCGGGAACTGAGTCCAGAGGCGAAATTACAGACTTATCTCAATGATGCATTTGAGCCGCACCAGTCAGCTTCTGTGTTGGATATGGTGTTCTCGACGACGGAACTCGTAAGCTATATTTCCAAAATTATGACTTTGCTGCCAGGCGATGTGATTTTGACGGGCACACCTTCAGGGGTCGGGAAAGTCAATATCGGCGATCGCATCCGAATTGCCATTGAAGGCATTGGTGAACTCGAAAATATAGTGGTTGCCCCAAAACAGTAGAGACGAAAGAACATCCGGTAAAATTTACTCCACAGTTATCCCACAACATTTATCGGATTTGCCCCAAGCCTATGTCTCCCGTTTCTCGCTTTGCTATTAGTGCGTCGCTCGTTTCTTTGTTGGGCTTAACCGCCTGTGGTGGTACTCAAATTTCCCCATCATCCCAAACCACAACCGACGATACAACGCTCTTAAAACTTCTCTATTGGCAAGCACCAACAATCTTAAATCCTCATCTCTCCACAGGCTTTAAAGATTGGGAAGCAAGTCGCATTACCCTTGAACCGCTAGCGACCTTTAACGAAGAAAGTGAGCTAATTCCCATTTTGGCGGCCGAAATTCCAAGCATCGAAAATGGTGGGGTAGCGGAAGATGGTTTATCGGTAACTTGGACATTAAAGCAGGATATTCAATGGTCTGATGGTGAACCGTTTACAGCAGCTGATGTTGTTTTCACTTACGAATGGGCGAGTAATCCTGATACGGGCGCGACCAGTCTTGGGATTTTTGAGGTGATTGACAGTGTTGAAGCGATTGATGATTTGACCGTAAAAGTGACTTTTAAAGAGATTGCCCCTGCTTGGTTTGGGGTCTTTGTGGGCAGCGAAGGGATGATCTTACCGAAGCATGAGTTTGAGGAATATCAAGGCACTGAGGCGAGAACAGCTCCAGCAAATTTAATGCCCGTAGGAACTGGGGCTTATCGAGTCGCCGAATTTAAACCGGGGGATGTAGTGGTTTATGAAAAAAATCCCAATTACCGTGATGCAGAAACCGTTAGTTTTGAGCGGATTGAACTTAAGGGTGGTGGAGATGCGACCTCTGCGGCACGGGCAGTGTTGCAGACAGGGGATGCAGATTTCGCCTACAACCTCCAAGTGGAATCGAAAATTCTGGATGAGCTGAGTCAAGGTGGACAGGGAGAGGTAGTGGCTAGCTATGGTTCTCTCGGCGAGCGGATTATTCTCAATTTCACTGACCCCAACAAGGAAACCGCTGAGGGAGAGCGATCCAGCACGGAATTTCCTCACCCATTTTTGACTGATATAAAAGTCCGGGAGGCGATCGCCATAGCTATTGACCGTGACACGATTACCGAGGAGCTTTATGGCATTACGGGCACGGCAAACGCTAATTTTGTGGTGAATCCACCGGAATTAGTATCGCTGAATACGAGCTATGAATTTGATTTAGAGAAAGCGAATACTTTGCTTGATGAAGCGGGCTGGGTGGATAGCAATGGCGATGGCACACGCGATAAAGACGGCGTGGAAATGACAATGGTTTTCCAAACGTCGGTGAATCCATTACGTCAAAAAACTCAGGTGATCGCCAAACAAAATTTGCGAGAACTTGGCATTGATGTGGAGCTAAAAAGCATTGATGCCAGCGTATTCTTTTCGGGTGATCCGGCGAATGCTGACACAACCGAAAGATTTGTCGCGGATTTGCAGATGTTTACGACAGGTAATACCAATCCCGATCCGATGCCCTATCTCAAGCGTTACACTTGCGACCAAATTCCGACGATGGCAAACAGTTGGACAGGGGATAATTATTCTCGCTATTGCAATTCTGACTACGACGAACTTTGGACTACAACAAATAAGGAGCTTGATCCTGCAAAACGTCAGGCAGCAATTATCGAGATGAACGATTTGCTCATCAATAATTTTGTGGTGATTCCCCTTGTACACCGCGCCGAAACAGCTGGGGTTAGCAGCAAGTTATCTGGGGTTTCTCTCACGCCTTGGGATATGAATACTTGGAATATTGCTGAATGGAAAAAGATTTCCGAAACGACCGAATAAGTTCATCGAAAGGGCATTTAGCAAACGCCCTTACCGACTGATTTATGAATTCAGAAAAGTAACTAGGGATTGAAGTTTATCCCATGCTGCGCCACTGGCAATGACATCTTTAGCTTTGGCAATACCTGCGGTGTGATCTCCCCACTCAATGGAACCAGCAACTTGCAGGGCTAGAGAAGCATTGAGGGCAACAACATCAGTTTGGGCTGGAGTCGCTTTTCCTTGGAGAACATTAGTGAGAATTTCTTGATTCACTGGAATATCGCCACCTTTCAAGTCTGCGAGGGGCACGGAAGTTAATCCTAATTCTTGGGGATCGAGGGTAATGGATTGCACATCATCGCCATTTACTACAGTCAAATCTGTCAAATCCCCTAATCCTGCTTCGTCAAGTTTCTCGCGACCATGGAGAACCATTGCTTTTGTTGTACCGAGCTGTTGCAGGGCGATCGCCATGCGTTCGATAAATTTCGGATCGTACACACCAATAATTTGACCTGTGGGCTGGAGGGGATTTACCAAAGGGCCAAGCAAATTAAACACTGTACGGATTTTCATTTCCTGACGAATCGGAGCCACTGCCTTCATCGCTGGATGCCAGCCTCGCGCAAACAAAAACGTAATGCCGACTTCCTCCAATGCCGCTGCCACTTTATCGCTAGGCGCACTGAGATCAACACCCAACGCTTCCAATACATCCGCCGAACCCACTTGACTGGAGGCCGAACGATTACCATGTTTTGCGACTTTGACCCCCGCCGCTGCCGTGACAAAAGCTACCGCTGTCGAAATATTGAATGTCGAGGAACCATCGCCTCCCGTACCGCAAGTATCCACAACGGGTTGATTATGGGTCAGGGTTTCCTGTTGGAGAGATTGAGCCTTGAGGACGCGCGCCATCCCGGTTAACTCATCCGCCGAAACCCCTTTGGTTTGAATTGCGGCGAGAATTGCCCCCGACATAATTGGAGAAATTTCTTCATTGAGCCAACCCGTCATCAATGTGCGAGCTTGTTCCTGATCGAGGGAAACCCCTTCAATGAGTTGTTTAAGAAAGTCTGTCCAATTTGTGGTGGTCATAGCAAAAACGCAAGCAAAAAAATTTTATTCTCTCCAAAAACTTTAGCGGAATTCCCAGCCATTCCGAGAATCTTTTAGAATATGCCTTGAAAAAGATTCTTTTAGGCAACGGGCAATTTGAGGGTTATGAAGGTTTTAGTGAGAATTGCAGTCTTATTAATGATGGTCTTAAGTTTGGGGTTTGGTTCTCCTGCTTATGCATCTAGTCCTGCGGCAACATCTCGGTCTGCGGTTGATAGTGAAGACTTTGCTAATGAAAATTTTGCGGGTCAAAATTTCCAGGGGGCTGAGTTTACCCAGGTCAATTTCCGCAATGCAGATATGAGCAATACTGATTTGCGAGGTGCTGTATTTAATAGCTCACAATTGCAAAACACAAATTTACATGGTGCAGATATGAGTAATGGTATTGCCTATCTCTCAGCATTTACAGGCGCTGATTTGTCTGGTGCAATCTTTGAGGAAGCGATTCTATTACGCTCCACGTTTGATGATGCAAATATTGATGGCGCTGATTTTAGCTTTGCAGTACTTGATGGCTCCCAGCAGAAGAAACTTTGTGCCGCTGCAACAGGTGTCAATCCTGTGACAGGTATTGAAACAGCTGACTCGTTGGGTTGTTAGTGTTATTTTGCTGATTAGTCGTATTTGCTCAGTAAGTATGATTCAGTTGATTGGACTGGTTGGGTATTTGCTTGGCCAGTTTTTCTTTGATTTTTGTCCCATCCAGAAACTGAATTGGGTTATAACAAGTCGGATTATGATACGAATGATTCAAAAGAGCGGGGCTTGAGGATTTGATGGGACGAAATTGGTTAGCGGTTACGGTGATCGCCGGATGTTTCTGGACAATAGCTGGGGCAAATCCTATCTTGGCTCAGGTGCTAGAAAAAGTAGAGCTAGAAGCAAGTTCCTATGCGGATTTAGATCTATGGTGTGAATGCAATAGAACGCCTTTAATCGAATCCATCAACCACAGCTTGACCTATCTCGATACCGCAAAGTCAGCAGAAGATTACGCTAACCTCGATTTACCCCCAAAGTTTTCCCGCGACAATGTTCGGCGATCGCTCCTTAGGTTTCGAGAATTAGTGCAAGCAAGCAATGATCCTCATAAATTGCAACAACAAATCCAACAAGAATTCGATTTTTACCAATCTGTTGGCACTGATAGTTTGGGCACCGTAGACTTTACCGCTTATTTTGAACCGTCCTATCAAGCAAGTCCTGTCCAAACCGAAAAATTTCGTTATCCCATTTATCGCCAACCACCCACATTTGACCAATGGCAATCTCCTCATCCCACCCGCGCTGAGCTAGAAGGAGCCAATGGCCTTGCTCCAGCCGATAGTCCATTGCGAGGGCAAGAATTAGTTTGGTTACCCAGTCGTTTGGAAGCTTACTTAGTTCAAGTGCAAGGCTCCGCACGTTTGCAACTCCCCAATGGCAAGATCATGACAGTCGGTTTTGATGGTAGTACTGACTATGGCTATGTAAGTCTCGGGAAAGAACTGATTAACGATGAGATCTTTTTACCCGAAGAATTGAGTTTACCCAAATTAATCGACTACTTCGAAACGAATCCCGACAAGCTCAGTGAATACATTCCTCGCAATAACCGCTTTATCTTCTTCCGCGAAACCTTTGGTTCTCCCCCAATCGGCAGCCTGAATGTCCCTGTCACTGCCCACCGCTCCATTGCCACTGACAAATCACTAATGCCACCAGGGGCGATCGCCTTAGTTTCGACCGTGTTACCTTTTCCTGCCTACAATGGCGAGTGGTTCAAACTAGATCGCACTTTTTATGCCTTGGATCAAGATACAGGTAGTGCGATAAAAGGGGCTGGCAGAGTCGATATTTTTCTTGGCACAGGCACAAACGTCCAAACAGAAGCTGGACTAGTGAATGATCAAGGGCAACTCTACTATCTCTTACTCAAATAACTATCCACTTTTTTCTTAATACGAAACATCAAAATGCCTTTTTTTTCTGATAAAGCCATCGAAAAAAATCGAAAAAAAAATAAACGTCGGAATATCATCATGCTAACAATTGGTGCAGGTTCATTTGCAGCCACAGGCCTGATTTCCATCAGTAAAAATATTGTCGGAGGATTTACTCAAGACCTATCCAAGGATGCGACCGAACAACGGCTACAGGCAAATCAAAACCTTATTCAGAAAGAAGCGGGAGCATTAATTGTTTTAGAGCGTGAACCAAATAATCCTAATGCCCTCAAAAGTTTGGCAGAAGCTCGGATCGCATTAGAAGACTATGAAGGAGCCCTTGAACCACTCGATCAACTATTGGGCATATTCCCGAACAATCAGAAATTTCAAGAGATGCGATCGCAAGCAGAGCAGAATTTAAACAGCTCATCTGAATCGGGAACAACCACAGAGAAATAACAAGACATTGGCACGCCCAGTATTCCAGTGTTTCAGAAAGGGTATGGGCTAAAATAGGAGAAATTTTTCATCCAAAAACCACCATAAACTTATGCCATCTACCTCGAAAAAATCTGCAAAAAGTAAGGGCAAAGGACAATTTTGGCAGAAAGCTGTTCTTTTTATCGGTGGTGGTGCATTTCTAGGTACTGCAATGCTCCCAATCATTGGGGGACTATTCAACCGCAATGAACAAAATACTCCAGCTCACTCCGCTGGAAATCAAGGTGCTTCAAGATCCACAGCAGAGTTGCAAGAGCTAGAAGCGAATTTACTACTCGTTTTAGAAAGGGAACCCAATAATCCAAATGCCCTGCAAAATTTAACGCGAGTACGTTTGGAAATGGGCGATCTCCCAGGAGCTATTGATCCGCTGGATAAGCTGATTACATTGTTTCCAGAGGATCAAGTGCTCAAGGATCTTAAAGTTCAACTAGAGCAAAATATCGTGCAGACAAATCCTCAAGGTATTCCAGTAGAAGAAAATGTTAGCCCTACAACCACACCAGATATCGTTGAATCCGAAGCAACGGATGGGCTAGAGGTTGAATCGGAGGCTGTTCCAGAAACAGAAGATACAGAAAATCCTGCTGCTGAATAAACTTTTTTGGCGATCGCCCCATTAAATTCTCCAACGTATGAATTCACGTTCACTGTCAGCTGCTGTTTTGTTACTCCTCATTACTGGGGGTTGTATTCTCCTACTGCAAAATAGCCAGCCACTGAACCTGATTATTCTCAATCGTCCATTACCTTTGAAATTACCTTTAAGTTTTTGGGTGATTTTCGCGGTGATTGCGGGTATTATCACCAATCTAATTCTGCAACTTCTCTTGGGATTTGAAAGTTCAAAGCAGAGCGATCGCCTAAATGAACGTCTCGAAAATCTCAAGCAACGCCCTCCCCGTAAACCAGATAATCGCACCGGACGCTCTGACTGGGAACGCAGCCGCGCCAATTACGATTGGACAGATAAAGATGTTGAGGAAGAGGATGCTGAATCTTGGGATATTGAATCGCCTCCCCAAAACCCCACACGTCCCAAACCACCGCCAAAAGCGAAAGACGCTTCTAAAACAGAGAAAGTGCGGTCAAATCAACCCCAGCCCAAACGTCCCCGCCCTAACCCGAATAATAAATCTAACCCCTCACAACGACCTCGCCGCACAACATCCCAACCACCAAAAAAATCAGGCAACAGTGTTTATGATGCTGACTATCGAGTAATCACACCGCCCTACAACGCCGATGAAGCGCCACCTCAAATTCCCAATTTAGATGACGATGAAGAATGGATTTAGACAGATTTAGTCTGGTACGCTAGGACGGCATTATTGCGAGATTTATCCATGAGTTTATCCCCCGAATTAGCAGCAGCGATCGCCATCCTGAACGAAAAAAGCTGTATTGAAACACCCCACATCGACTCCGAAACAGAGCGGGAAACACTGCGGCAAAATATTCAGTTCGTTTCGAAAGAAGCAGATTGGGAAAATATTGGGATTTGCGCTGATAATGCGACAGTTGCGGTGGATTCGGTTCGACAGTATCTAGCAGCATTGGGTTATAAAAATGACTTTAAAGCTGACGTCAGTGAATGGGCAGACAAACCGGTTTACCTCAAATTTAATACCCAAAAGATGGCGCACTACCTCGACGATTATGAAGGCAAATATCGCGGCGTACTCATCGCAATCCAGTCAGAAACTGACGAATTACAGGGAACCTACGGACATTTTCCCCTTGATCTGTTTGCTGGATGATTTAGCATAGAAAAACTTGTGGTTTTCTCGGGAGCTGTGCCTTGATTAAAGCGTTATCCGCCTCTATTCTTTTCAACTTTGGGGCGATCGCCTACCTTTCCTCGCCAGCAATGGCACAAACTCTCACTCCAGATCAACTCGAACTCTCTCCAGAGATTATCGAACATAGTCCCGTAATCCAACGTTGGAGTGAAGAAGCACCCAATGTATTGGAGGATATTCGCCATGATCCGAGTTTTACGACCCGTTGGCGGGTTGGCTATAGCACCTTTCCGTCGAATGATGATCGCAGTGGGATCAGTGTTGGGGTAGAAGATCTATTTATTAAGCGCACATTGCCTCTCACATTTTCGGCGGAAGGTCACACTACATTTGATGGCGATCGCTCTAATTTTGCAGCACGGGCGAATTATTATCTTTTCCCTTTGGGCAACCGTCTAAATTTTGCCCCAACCTTGGGTTACCACACCTTTTCTGGTGAAAGCTATGATCGCGATGGTTTAGAAGTTGGCGGAAAAATCCAGCTCAATCTTTCTCGTTCTGGCGCATCAACCATTTCCCTGAGTCAACAGTTCGTCAATCTCTCAGGCGATGAGGAAATGGGGATTACAACCCTAGGCGTTGGCTATGCCTTTGCGCGCCATTTACGCCTAGCCACAGAAATCCAAAAGCATAATTCTACTGCAGCAAAAGAAAGCCGTGTCGGAATTTTTCTGGAAGTTTTACCCTAAGGCCTTTTCCATCTGATTTTGTGGATGCAATTCAACCACACGGCCAATGATGGCGATCGCCGGCGCAGAAAATCCAGTGGCCTCAACCTTGTCATTAATATTCGCCAAAGTACCCAGTAATTCCTCTTGATCCGGGCGTGTCCCCCAACGAATTAATACGATTGGCGTTTCAGGAGTCAGCCCTCCAGATAACAATTCCAGCACAATCTGCGGCAAATTGTGGATTCCCATATATATAACGAGTGTTTCTGAACCTTGGGCGATCGCCTGCCAATTCACATTGGGGCGATATTTGCCAACAGCCTCATGTCCCGTAACGAAAGTTGCCGAAGAACTATAACCACGGTGCGTTAAAGGAATACCGGCATAAGCTGGTGCCGCAATACCCGACGTAATTCCCGGCACAACCTCTACCGGAATATTTGCATCCTGCAAATCAGCCATTTCTTCACCGCCACGCCCAAAAACAAACGGGTCACCCCCTTTCAGACGCACAACAATGGCATGTTCCTGAGCCTTCTCGATCAAAATCCGAGTCGTTTCATCCTGCTTAAGCGAATGCCGTCCCCGCCGTTTCCCCGCGTGAATGCGTTCAGCCCGCGGATTAATCATCAATAAAATTGGGTCACTCACAAGGGCGTCATAAACAACAACATCCGCCATTTCTAAAAGCGTTTTTCCTTTCAGCGTAAATAAACCAGGGTCACCAGGACCCGCACCAACCAAATAAACCTTACCGACAGGACTAGAAACTTGAGTCATATTGTTTGTAGAACAGGGATAGAGAGAGCCAATAAATTGTTAACGGCTATTTAAGATTTACTTATGTGATTTACGAATGCCAAAGCATATCATGGTGACAAATATTTTTTGTAGCACGGATATCTCTTTGATGCATTGATGTGACGAAACCATGGGAATCCCCAATTCGCAAACATCACAACACTCCTCTTGCTACACGATCAAAATCGACAGCGACGAAAAAGAGGAAGCAAAAGCTTCCTCAAATAGAACGAACCAAGTCAGAGCAATATATTCAGCGATATTGCTGTTAGTTTTTTTGTGCTGTTTTAACTTGATTAGCACGAACCTGTTGGAGTAGAAGATCTAGCTCCGCCTGGATCGAAAGATACTTAACTTGGGCATCAAGAGATAATTTCGTTGCAATGCGATCCTGAATGGCAGATTGAGACATGGTATTTAAGTACTACTAAAATTATTTTTTTAAATTAGGTAGGTATATTAACTCAAAACGTACTTTTGTACCGTTCTCAAAGTGATTTCCTAGTGCAGTGAAAGTAGCAGGATAGAATATATTGTCGCCAAATTCTTGGGCGCGAGTTGCAGAAAAAACTTGAGGAACACAGGTGCTGTTATCAAAAGGTTTAGAAATCGAGATCTTCACAGGCACACCACAGGGAGAGGTTATCGGTTTGTCGGATCAGATCGTAAGACAGCTAGATGGTTTTGTGCGTGAGCCAGATAGTCGCAACGTCGAATATACAACTCCTCCCTGCTGCTCCTATGAAAGTTTGCTTTGTGCGATTTTGCAGCCTCGTTTGCAATTAAGGAATTATCTCCAGACATTGGGAGACTACACATTAATTCCTGGCAGTACTTTATCTTTGGGCGATGCGAGTCGTTTTTTCCGCTCTGACCCCAATAATCCTTATCACGCCTATATCGAAAACACCTATGGCACTGATGTGGTCACCGCGAGTGTACATATCAATATTGGTATCGAAGATTTAGATGTCTTATTTCGAGCTTGCCGTTTAGTCCGTCTGGAGGCACCACTCGTTTTAGCACTCAGTGCATCGTCTCCATTCCTAGATGGTAAGGTCACGGGTTCCCATTCTCACCGTTGGCAAGTTTTCCCGAAAACGCCTCGACAAGTACCGCTATTTCGGAATCATCAGCATTTTATTGACTGGACAAATGAACAATTAGAGTTGGGGACAATGCAAAATGTCCGTCATCTCTGGTCCTCTGTCCGTCCGAATGGCGATCGCCGCCCCTATTCCCTCAATCGTTTAGAACTACGTATTACTGATCTCGTTGTTCAGCCATTGCAACTGCTTTCGATTGTGGCGTTTTTAGAGGCACGTATTCAACAATTAATTGATCAACCTCACCTCGACCCTCTGAAATCCAGTCAACTTAGTGTGGAGAAATTGCTTGAGATCACCGATAAAAATGAAAAGCTTGCAGCACAACATAGTCTCGAAGCAGCGTTAACTCATTGGCGTACAGGTGAGACGATTACGGCAAAAGATTGGATTAGCAATATTTATGATGAGGTTTATCCGATTGCGAAGGGAGCAGGATTTGCTTGCTTCCTCAGTCCACTGAAAAAAATTCTTCGGGAAGGCAACCAAGCTCAGCAATGGCTCACAGCCCATACCCAAGGACAACCGCTTCCTAAGATTATTCAGCAGGCGATCGCCACAGCAGCTGAACAAGACCAAGAACTCAGCAAATATCTTTGCGAACCAGCAGCACTTGTCGCCTAAAGATTGCACAAAAGCTTAGCTTGAAGTTTTCGCCAAAATTTGCCCACTATATATAAAGCTCCTATCACGACACTTATGTATAGTGACCAACGGCTTATGAATAGTAAGCCTCCGACCTTTACCAAAAAAAACACGTCATGCCTCAACTTGTGTTGGTCCACCCACAGATCCCTCCCAACACTGGCAATATTGCCCGCACCTGTGCCGCCACTGAAACCGAACTTCACCTCGTCGGTCCCCTTGGCTTCGAAATCAGCGATCGCCAATTGAAGCGTGCAGGCTTAGACTACTGGCCTCACGTCAAACTCACTTTGCACCCAAGTCTTGATCATTTTCTCGCTGAACATAAACAACGAGGTGGCAGACTACTCGGCTATAGTGTCCGCGGCCAATACACCTATACCGAATACGAATACTGTTCGGATGACTGGCTCCTCTTCGGCAGCGAAACCCAAGGACTCCCCGCTGACCTTCTCCAAAACTGCGATGACACCCTCACAATTCCTATCAGCAAAACCCATGTCCGTAGCCTGAATCTTTCCGTTAGCGCCGCCGTTGGACTATTCGAAGTACGTCGTCAATTGGGCCTGTAATTGCAAGGGCATAAGAAATTTTTATCAAATTCCTGAATTAACAGCATCCAATAGAAAACTAAACCACAGATCACACAGTTCTTTTGCATGCTTTTGCTCAAAAGTACGTAAAATTACTGACATTTGATTTTCTCCAAGATCACGATGTAGCAATGATTCTGGCGGTTACCCAAACAGATCAAAAAAAAATGTGCTATACCAGTGCTACTCTCAGAAACTTTATTGGATTCTGATGGGAACAGTAATTTGTTTTGTATTGCAGATTACTGATTGGTAATTGATTTTTGCCTTAACTAGGCGACAATGATTGCCTCGCCCTTGTGCAAAATAAAAAAGCAAGGTAACCTTGCCTAGACATTCATTGCAAACTCAAATTTAGTGATCTAGATCACATCGAGTTGATACACAAATTCAAGTTCAAAGTTCACTTTGACCCTGATGTATCGCTCACCACACAACAGGAGGTTGTTTTTGAAAGACGTACAACAGAAGTCCATTAGTCAACTGACGATGGAAATGAATACTTCAATGTCGTCCATGAGGTTGCTCCGGGATGATCAAGTTTCCACTCCCATAGGGGTCGGATCCGGCCAAATTGGCTCTCGCTCATCTCTCGCTAAAGTCTCCCTCGCACTGTCAGTCAGTGTCGTTGGACTTTTACTCCCTGACCATCAACAGGTTCAGGCAGTTGAAGCAGCAACCTTGGAAAATTCACAAACAGACCGACCTATTTCCCAAGGAGAAACGTTTATGATTCCTGCTCCGGTAACTTTAGCAACGGCTCCTGAGGTTCAACCCGCGGTTGAATCTAGCCAGCTAGTCGCTGCTGTAAGCCCAAGTTCAACCAATAGGGTTGAACCTGAACTCCCCGCCATTAAGCACACTGTTGCGGCCAATGAGACTTTTTGGTCTATCGCCCAGCGTTATGGGGTCTCTGCCGAGGCGATCGCTAAACTGAATAATCTAGCTATTGACGCTAGCCTGTCTGCGGGACAGTCGATCAAAATCCCGACAACCCTTAGTCAGCCCGTTGCTGTGGCTCCTAAAGCGGTTGAAATACCAAAAGCAGCACCTGAGGTCGCGACCTTAGAACCCAGTAAGCGCGTTTTTGCGCCCACTGCTACAGATTTACAAGCTCAAGAAGATGAGGCGATCGCCACACTCCGGGCGAAGCAAGAAAATCTCGCAGAAGATATTGAGCAACTGCGTGACCAAAAGACAGAGCTAGTCTTTGATGCAGAAGATGCCAAGCGAGAGCAGCCCGAAACCCTCATTAGTTCTACTGCTATTCAGCAACCAACCTCGGCAACTGTCGTAAAAGAGGAAGCTGTCATTATCCCTGTACCTCTACCGCAACAGCCTACAGCTAAGCGTGAAGAGGTGGCAGAGGTTGATACAGAGACTCTCATTGCCAACCGTGCAATCTCTAGCGATAGCCGTTTGCCAGAGCCTCCTAGCCTGAGTCAGCTACCTGGTGTTGAACCATCTGCTGAGCTAGAAGTTTCCAATGAGCCCCTTAGCGTTACAGCTCAGGTTCCCGTTGCAAAGCAAATTCCTGAAATCCAGACTGCTCGAGCACTAGACACCGAGTCTACAACTGTCGTTGCAACCGCAACACTCAATAAGACTCATGTCGTTCGTTCTGGTGAAACTCTTTACGCGATCGCCCGTCGTTATGGCGTTGCAGGTCATGAGCTCATCGCAGCTAATCGTCTGGACAATCCCAATGTGATTAAGGTTAACCAAACGTTGGTTATCCCCACAGGTCACAAAAACTCTGGTCAAAACTTTGTTGCTCTTCTGCCTCGTACAGAAGCGACTCAGGGCATTAATCGCAATAGTCAAACCCTTGCAAATGCACCAAGTCTAACTCTTTCAGAGCCCACTCAGAATAGGGAAGAAGAGCCTCTTGTTTTGAGTTTTGACGTCACTGCTGAATCTGCAGTCAATGAATTGCGGGCAGACATTGCACGGATGCGTCAGAATTACCAAGAGCAACGGGCAAGTGAATCTCCCAAAGCTCAAGCATCTGTCGAATTCACGCTCCGCTCTAATCCCACTGAAACTGTTGTGGTTAATCCAGAATGGCAAAGTGAAGTGAAGGCTGTAGAAGAAGTCGTTCCTGAAGCACCTCAACAACTAGCTGCAGCATCCCAAGCTGATATCACGAACTACAATTCCCTACTACGTTTGTCCGTAGGTGAAACTGTTAGTCCTGAGCTCCCCCCTCTAGCTAATCCTGATGAATACCTTCCCGGCGAAGAAGTATTTAACGGTTACATTTGGCCTGCACAGGGTGTCCTAACCTCTGGTTGGGGTCGTCGCTGGGGTCGCATGCACAAGGGTATCGACATCGCAGCTCCTGTTGGCACACCAATTTTCGCTGCTGCTGGTGGTGAAGTTGTGAGTGCAGGTTGGAACTCCGGTGGTTACGGTAACTTGGTCAAGGTTAAGCACAGTGATGACAGTGTGACGCTCTATGCTCACAACAGCCGCATTTTGGTTCGTAAGGGACAAAAAGTGAAGCAGGGTCAACAGATTGCTGCTATGGGTAGCACTGGATTTAGCACTGGTCCTCACCTCCACTTCGAGGTTCATAAGGCTGGTCAAGGTGCAAGAAACCCTGTTGCTTTCTTGCCTAAGCGCTAATTTGCATCAGATATAAAATCTAATTATTTTCTTAGAGAGAACGATGATCATCGTTCTCTTTTTTATTTTTTATTGCTCAGAGTTGTCCTGACAATTCAAAACAAAGTAGATTTCGATAAGAGACAATCTCCCTCAGACAATCAGCAATATCCATTTCCACAACTTGATGTAACGACCTATGAGTGAGCTGACAACAAGCAACGTTCAAATTCAAAACGGTGAGTTGAAAATTGACGCTTATCTAGCCCAACCAACAACAAATGAACTTTGTCCTGCTGTGATTGTGGTGCAAGAAATTTTTGGGGTAAATGCTCATATTCGTGAGGTAACAGAGAGAGTTGCGGCTTTAGGCTATGTGGCGATCGCCCCAGCTATTTACCAGCGTATAGCTCCTGGTTTTGAAACAGGGTATGCACCAGAAGATATTAAACTCGGGCGGCAATATAAGGTTCAGACTAAAGCCTCTGAGCTACTCAGCGATCTACAAGCAACAGTAGATTATCTTTACGCATTGCCACAAGTACAACAAAAAGGAATTGGCTTAATTGGATTTTGCTTTGGAGGTCATGTTGCTTATCTCGGGGCAACACTAGATGCAGTAAAAGCCACAGCTTCTTTTTACGGCGCGGGCATTGCTAATTGGTGTCCGGGAGAAGAGGAGCCCACAACAATAGACAGAACAGCCGATATTGACGGCGAAATATACTGTTTTTTTGGCAAAGAAGATACTTCCATTCCTATGGAACAAGTAAAACAAATTGAGGCAGCACTCCAAAATAACAACATCAAACATCAGATTTTTATCTACGACAACGCAGGTCATGGTTTCTGTTGCGATCGCCGTGCTAGTTATGAGCCCACGGCTGCGGCAGATGCTTGGGAAAAAGCTTGTAGGCTATTTGAGCATGTGCTTTCCGACGATAAATAAAATTGAAATTAAGCCATTACGCCTATTCCCATCCATTGCAAATTTGAGCCACCCTAGAAAAGATAGATGATCACAACAACATCAGATCTTGTTGCTATCAGATAATCCTGAGCACCAGAGAATCAGGGGAAACACGTTACGGAGAGCGGGATAGAAAGATGGATAAATTGCTAGATCTTTGGAGTAACATTATTTCGCCAGAAGGCTATATGCCCCATGGTCATTGCTATCTTTGGCAAACTCCCCTCGTCTGGCTGCATGTCACATCCGATGTGTTGATCGGTCTGGCTTATTTTTCAATTCCCCTTTGCCTCGTTTATTTTGTGCGCCGCGCAGAGAATGTGCCATTCCGTGGAATTTTTCAGCTTTTTTCCCTATTTATCATTGCTTGCGGTTTGACTCACTTCGCTGAAGTTTGGACATTATGGCATCCTGCTTATTGGCTATCGGGCAGCTTAAAAGCCTTGACAGCAGTAATTTCCGTCTATACTTCCATTAAATTAGTGCCGACCATTCCCCAAGCTCTATCTCTCAAATCTCCAAAAACACTTCAAATTCTGAATGAGCAATTGCAGAATCAAATTCAGGAACGAACAGTTGCCGAAGCCAAAATTCTCACGTTAAATCAACAGCTCGAATCACGGATTGAAGCAAGAACTCTATCATTAGCAGAAACAAATGAGCGCCTGACGAAAGAGGTTGCAATACGTCGTCGAGCCGAAGAATCATTTCAGATTGCGAATAACAAACTGGCTGACCAGCTTGCACAACTCGAACAATTTACGGCAGTCCAAACTTGTATTAGTGAGCTGAGTGAGACCTTACAAATCTGTCATTCGCTGGAAGAGGCCTTTAAGGTCAGTGCAAAATTAATTAAGGGAATTTTCCCCAACTGCCGAGGCTATATTTTCATGGCACGCTCAGTGTCCTCATCTCAGTTAGACTGTGTTGCAAAGTGGGGTGATCAAGCCATAACAAAAATGATTACAAGCCTTGAGCAACAAGATTGTTGGGGCATTCGGAAAAGTACTCCCCATATCTCGGATCTAGAAGGGGCAGGTTTATGTTGTGAGCATCTCCAGGGCTCTCCCGCTGCGATGATTATTTGTGTACCCTTAATTATTCAAGGGGAAGTTTTAGGGCTATTCCAACTGGAATCGGATAAAGTGCTTGAGCCTTTAACTCAGGGTTATGCCAAAAATGTTGCGGATCAACTGGCTTTATCTTTTAAAAATCTCAAACTTCGGGGTGAGCTCAAGATACAAAGTTATTCGGATCCCTTAACAGGGCTCTACAATCGTCGTTATCTGGAAATTTACTTGACTCAGAGATTTTCAGGTTGGACGAAAGAGGATAGAGTCGCCAGCTTGATTTTGTTTGATGTGGATCATTTTAAGATGGTCAATGATACATATGGTCATGATGCTGGGGATCTAGTACTGCAATATATCGCGCAATTTCTCAAGGTCAATGTACGGAACATCGATCTCATCTGCCGTTATGGTGGGGAAGAAATTTTAGTTGTTCTGCCGAATGCTCCTTTACAACAGGCTTATCAACGAGCAGAAATTTTACGGCAAGGTATCCAACAACTAAAGATTCGCCATGAACAGCAATTTTTGCCTTCAATTACTGTATCGGCAGGGGTTGCTAATTTTTCTGATGAGCTTAATACAGTAACCAAAGTGCTCAAGGCCGTAGATCAAGCGCTTTATCAGGCCAAAGATGAGGGGCGCAATTGTGTTATTTCTGTGGGATTGGAAGTTGAGGCGATCGCCCCCAAAGAAAGCCCCCATTAAATTTCGCGCAAACCAGTACAATTTTGGGAGTTATTTACCACCGCTCAAAAAATATCATGTCGAATCCTGTTCCCCTTGATGAACCTGTGATCCAGCTCGATCAATTTCTGAAAGTGATGAATTTCGTCGCGACAGGAGGTCAAGCCAAAGCGATGATCCAAGGGGGATTTGTCGAGGTCAATGGCGAAACGGAAACCCGCCGTAAAAAGAAGCTCCGCCATGGTGATATTGTCACTTTCGAAGGTGAGACAGTAGAAGTCGAGTTTAATGAGGATGCTGATTAAGCCGAATCAATTGCTATTGCTAGGTGGTTGAATAATTGTTTTTGAAACCATACGGGTCCGTTTGCGATCGCCTTTTGAGAGTTCATTTCCGCTTTGAAGTTGGGTCGCATTTTTTTGGAGTACCGTCGCCGCATTATCATCACCCAATTGGATGGCTGTTTTTGCGGCTGTTTGGAGCATTGTTGCCGCCCCTTGGCGATCGCCGGATTTGAGTTTAGCCTCAGCCATCTGCGTTTGGCGATATTTTGCTAAAGCTAAAATCGACATCTGTACCGTCGAGTCAACATCTGGCTGATAATTCGCTTGAACTTCTACGCTCACAGGAATGCTTTCCGATAACAGTTGGGTTTGTCCTGAAGCTGGGTCATCATAACGAACCTGCGCAGTAGCAATGATGTGATCGCCAGCCGCCAGTTGATCGATATATACATTGGCGAGAATGACACGAGGTACATCCGTCAACAAATCCCCTAAGCGCGCACCATAAAAATCCCCTTCTCGAATTACCTCTAGCTCAATTGTTTCCGGAGCCACTTGTGCTAAAGGCTTGAGATCGGCCAAACGAGAATAGGTCGTGAGTTGTAGCAAAAGTTGAGCATTGGTTAAGCCAACAGACTGTGCTCGGGACAATAATCGATTGAAAGTTTCACTCGCTTGTTCAGGTGTTTCGATATAGGCGAGGCTGCCATTCGCCGCGTCGGCAATGCTTTCGAGGACATCTTGATTCCAGTTCACACCAAAACCAAGGGCATTTAAAGTGACACCAAATTCTGCGGCTAATCGCGCAATTTTTAGGCAACGGTCATTATCACCATGTTCATTTTCGCCATCGGTCAACATAAAAACCTGAGATGCATAGTTGCCGCTCACTGCAGCCAATTCATCGAGTCCGAGACGCATTCCATCGTCAATACTGGTACCACCAGCGGCTTCTAGACGACTAATTTTCTTTTTGATTTGTTCTTTATCAGCGACTGTTTGATTATTGACAATCACTTTTGCCTTATGGTCAAAGGCAATCACAGATAGGCGATCGCCCGCATCAAGGCGATCAACTAATTGAATGGCCGCTTCTTTTACAGTGCGGAGGGGCTTGCCTGCCATCGAGCCACTATGGTCAAGCACTAAACATAGGTTTAACGGTAAGCCTTGCTGCTGAGACAACTCGTCGGCGATCGCCGAAATCGAAAAAGACAACTGCCGTTGACTATGGGATTGCTGCGCATCAAGGTGAGCATCACTCAAAAGAACTTGCAGGCCGACTTTCATATTGTTTCTCTCGCACAAAACATTAGTTTTCCCCTCACTCTCCAGCAGGGAAATTCCGTAAATTCAGCATATCTTTTTCCTCTGCCCATGCCAGTATTCCGCAGTGGATTGTAATATCTGCGACCCCGAATCCTAACTCAAAGCCACAGCCAAACTCACGGCAGTTAAAATCGAGAGAATGACGACAATGACAGTATTTCGTTTTTTTTCAGCATCCGTGAGTGGGCGAATGAGTTTATTCATCCAAAATATCCGTACTTTGAGATGTCGTCCCAAGAGCAAATATCGACTATAGGCAGAACGAAAACCATTTTGACGATAAAAAGGTTTCGCGTATTCAGAAGACCAAACATAAACAGTACGGCGTTTTTGCGAATCTAAAATCTCAATTGCCGCTGCTAACAACTCTGAGCCAATGCCTTGCCGAACGAAATCTGGATGGACAAATAACCCTGTAATTTGCGCATTTCTTGGGAGAAAAGCGATAAAGCCAATAATTTTTTCATTACAGACTGCGACGACAATTAGCTCATTTAGTTGGGATCGTTTCTGATGCTGGTCTTTAATCAGAGCATTGAGGATAGCTTCATCTAATGAAGTGCCTAACAATATCTGCAAACTTAGATTTTGGACAGCTAAAAGCTCATTAAAGTCCGGTGCCTCAGCAAGGCGATACAGTAATTTCATAGAGGCTTAAATGAGGCAGTAATTTTGTCTGAGATAGCTGATGTGTGAGGAAAGCTCAATAAAAGAATGGGGGTCAATCGTTAGATTTGTGGGGAAATTATAGAAATAGAGATGAGGCTAACGAAGAAATTTTAGCGTGATGAAATTGTTTCTAGGGTTTCTATTGCGTACTGTATCTAGCCGAGGATATGGATAGCTTGATATCTGCAAAAGTACTATAAGATCAAGGCGTCTATCCTTTTCGTATAAAGATTTATGACTGCTGGTAAACAGAATTTGGATGTCTCTCAAAGCCTTGGGCCGCTTTTACAGGAAGTTGTGGCGATCGCCACACAACATGAAGGGGAAGGACACACTCAACTCGCAATCCTAAGACAGCTCGAATTGCTCCATCGCAATATCTGCGAAAACTACTTTTATCCCACTCTGCCCGAACGTCGACGGGATTTATATAATCTCCTGCGGGATATGGAAGAAAACGGCGGATGGCCTTACATTGCCCGCCCAAAGCTCAAACTCATTATGCAATCTCTCATGGAAGCCGAAGCTGAACAACTCGAAAATACAGAGCTTGAATAGAAATTTCAGAGATTTATGTCGATTTTGACGGACTTTAGCGGTTGCTTTATGTACTAGAGAATATTGTGGTAACAGCACGGAAACATGAAAAGTCTTACCCGACTCGCACATCAGGGCAATGTTAAAGCCATTATGGAAATCCTCAACAAGCAGTTGCAAGAGGCTGGGGTCAATACCCGCGTTGCCCTCGGCGCTAATGGGATTTTAGAAATCTTGTGTGAAGCGGGACATCCCGAAAACTTAGATAAAAAGATAATTGTGCGTCGCATTCAGCACAGTCTTGATCAGTTATCGCCTCGGCCATTTCGACAGGTTCATATCCAGAGCTGTCTCACAAATGATGTTCAGTCTCTCTGGGTATCGACTCTCAGTTGTGATGCACGGCGTAAATTACTTTGGTCCGAAAATATCCAGATTCAACATCGCCCATGGCTCAACCGATTGTTACGTCGTTGGGGAATTAAGCCACCCAAACGATTTTTAAAATTCAAGCGTCGCCGCGCGAGACTCAATTCTTCTCAGGTCTCAAATTCATCGAAATCTGCCGAGCAACAAACGTCACCTCTTGTTACATTTTCTCCCCAACAACAATTAATTATGGGGGCGATCGCCATCGGCTTTATTGGCTGGTTTAGCCACGATTGGTGGGAACTAAAAATGCAAGTTCAGCAAAATACATCGACGGTCACTAGCGTTACCCAGAACAAAGAAATAGGAACAAACGACCAAAATATAGAGCCTTTTAATCAAGCTGTCCGCCTCGCCAATCAAGCTGTAGAAGAGGGACAATCTGCCACAACCTATGGTGAATGGCTTGATTTAGCAAACCGTTGGCAGCAAGCTTCAGAGCTGATGGAATTAGTGGCACCAAATCATCCTCGGTATGCGGAGGCACAGGAGCGAGTCTTGAGCTATCGTCAAAATAGTGAAGTAGCCCTCGTTAATGCGAAGGCACTAGTTCCCGATCTTTCTCAGTAACAGTACTCCATGGCACTCGATTCTCTCTACCGTTGTTTGACACGTTCCTCTGATCCAGATGTTGTTGTTGATAATTTAGCGGAGGCGATCGCCCATCTTTTTTCGGTAGAGGTGGTACATATTGCTATTGACCGTTTAACTCCGGAGCCTCTGATCGGTCATTACAGCAAAAACCCTGATCTGAATGGATTTGTCGATCTAACGCCTCCCACAAAAGCAGTTATAGAAACAAAGCTCAAAGCAAAGAAATATCAGAAATTAAAACAACAGAGCATCCAAGAAATTACACTAATCCCCATCGAGACAGAGGATAATGGTGCCAACTGGATTGGGATTGGCTCTTTTTCCTCACTCCCCACACTAGAGGAAATCACCAGCACGGTTATTCCACCGCTACAACTTGCAACTCAGCTGCTTTGCTTGCAACAGCACAAAAATCAAAACCACGAGAGTAATGCACTCCTCGCTCAAATTAATCAGCTGATCGATGCCGAAATGAGCATCAACAAATTGCTGCAAAAGGCGATCGCCGCCATGACAGATTGCTACGACGTTGATTTTGGCATAGTCGGATTATTCAAATATGCAAATCCTCTCCTTGCGAGAAATGATCGCCAAACCTGTCCCGATGCCACATTCAATGTCGTTAATGAGACAGATATTTTGCCGCAGCAAGTCCTGCTCAAAGACTGTACGCTTTGCCAGCGAGCATGGCTTTTAGCACCAGAGATTTTGGCGATCGAAAAGCTAGGAACCGATTCGACGATTGCGTCTCCCCTTGCTGATGATTATCAAAGTTTTCTCGTCACTCCTCTAATGGGTCAGCAGTCTACCGATGGTCAAAACAGTACCATTGTCGGCTTAATCATTTTGGGGCAACAGGAACCGCGTGCTTGGCAGCCCCAAGAAAAACAACTCGCGACATTTTTAGCGCACCAGCTCAGTACCGCGATGATCCATCAGCAATCTCTCCAACGGGTGCAAACCCTTGTGGATGAACGAACAGCACAGCTCAAATGGAGTCTCGATGTACAGGCAAAATTAGGGGCAAAAATGCGTCAGCAGATTCAGCAACTCCGTCAGCTCAATGTGCTCAAAGATGAATTTCTCAGCACGATGAGTCACGAGCTAAATACGCCCCTCGCTACGATGAAAGTTGCTGTAAAAATGCTCAAGCAACCTGGGCGATCGCCAGAAAAACAAGCCACCTATCTCGACATCCTCGAACAAGAACTCACACGCGAAAGCAAACTGATTAAAGACCTGCTGAAATTGCAGCATTTCGAGTCAGAAAAATTTGCCATTAAACCTCAGCGCCTAGTGCTTAAACCTATTCTCGAAGGAATGCAAAAAGAATTTAACCAGCGTTGGCAATTACTTAAAGGCATCGAACTAGAGATTAACTATACCCCTGAAAATATCTCCCAAAAACTCCAAATCGAAACTGATGAAGAAAGCCTCAGCAGCGCTCTCAGTGAATTGCTGACCAATGCTGGGAAATATTCAGCTCGCAACACCAAAGTACGCCTCGAAGTTGAATATTTATCGAAGTCTCCCGCCCTTGTGCAGCTCCGCCTCTGTAATGATGGTTCAGGCATTTCTGTCGAAGAACAAGAACATATTTTCGAGAAATTCCGGCGAGGGGCAGGGGTTACAGATCAAGCGATTCCGGGTACTGGCTTAGGACTGGCATTAGTTAAAGCACTAGTCGAACAACTCGAAGGCACCATTGATGTAAGTAGCGAGCCGAATAATGATGGCGAAACCCATGAAACTTGTTTTGTGATGACCTTTCCGCAAAGCATGGTCGGTCTCTAGGAGCGACACAAAGCCAAGTTCAAATGTTTTTTCTCCCAGTCAAGGATCGCAATTTTCCGCTCAATCCCCCATCGATAACCGCCCATCGCTCCTGATGTTCGAATCACTCGATGGCACGGTACAACATAACTCACTGGATTACGCCCAATCGCAGTACCAACAGCGCGAACGGCTTTCGGTTGGCCAATCTGTTCAGCTATCTGCTGATAGGTTGTGGTCTGTCCATAGGGAATTTCGAGTAAGGCTCGCCAGACTTTGAGCTGAAAATCGGTGCCTTTCAGATGGAGGTCAACAATATTGGCGTGAGTGGCATCTGGAGCAAAGAGACGATCGCCCAATTCCTTAATCAAGTCTGGAGTATGACGCAGTTCAACTTTGTTGCCCCATTCTGAGGAGAGAAAATCAGTGGCGATCGCCGGATCCGAACTATCCGGAAAATATAAATTACAAATACCTTTTTCAGTGGTCGCAATCAAACAATCCCCAAAGGGCGAATCATATAAACCATATTGAAGAGGAAGAGGATTTTGCCAGCGTTGCACTTGTGGAAGACCCATAAGAGTAATTTCTATTGTGTAATTTTTGGGGCGATCGCCAAACTTATTTAGCTCTGCTAACGCCAATACTAGGATAATTATTTGCCCCTAAGATATAGGGATTTAACCAGTTAAATCCCTACTTAATGATATTTCTAACGCACAAACTGAGGCATCATTTCAGCGGCAGTAAAGATACCGGATAAACCTTGCTTTTGGAGCCAAATACCAGTTTTCAGATAACCAAACGCTGGACCACAAACATTAGCTGCCATACTGGTTTCATCACCAAGCGTGAATGTGTGTGTCGAAATCTTGCCTTCAAACGTCCGACCAGTTATCTGCACATTGGTGCTGAGAGGCTTCTTCGGATTGCGAGTATCCACAATGCCACCAACAGTCACCTGATCACGGGAGCAGATTCCTGCCATTTCGAGCATCACATCATCCGCATGCTCCATATTTTCGAGGGAAATAATACCATTGGTTTCATCTAATAAAGCTTCTACTTCCGCATCGGTCATCGCACGTGCCTTTTCCACATCAAACTCAGGCATATGTGCAATATCTTCACGAATAGTTGCCCGGTAAGCTTCCCAATTTGCGATACCCACACCGAACGTAATTTCCACACTGTGAATTTCAGCATAGCTTTGAGCTGCAACCGATGCAGCTGCGGTGAGCAGACCAGGCGTTGCACCACAGCCAGTCATGTAGGTAATACCAGCATCTTTAACATCATCGCGTAGGGTGAAAATTTGCTCCATTGCGCTAGTACGTTTGAGAGCATCAACTAACACACCAGTCCAATCAGATTTCACGAATTGGCGGGTTACATCTGCCATAAATGTATTGGGAAGATTCGGCAGGGCAAGGAAAAAGCCATCAACATCAGAATTCTCGATAAGATCAGCAATGCTGTCATTGCTGAGGACACCGCCATTCTCAACATGGCCAACAGAACCTTGGCTGTTGTAAGCGGCAATACAAGTATTTGGGTCTAGGCCTTCGGGGTTGTAAACATAGCCTTTCTTGTCGGCAGCGGCCACGAGAATCATTTCAGATTTGGGCGCGAGTACACGGGCAGCAGCTTGTCCTAAGCCTCCAAAGCCCAAGACACCAACACGAATTACATTACTCATAGATTTTCTTCTCTATAGAATTCAAAAATTTTCGACGATATACCGACTGTCTATTATCGGTAGAAATTGAGTTAAATCCCACGAATTTTTCTTAACGCATCCATAAATGCAGGGGGAAGTTTACGCATCACTTTGCCTTTCTCGCGATCAATGCTCACAAGGATGATTTGAGCAGTGAGGTAAAGCTCTTTACCATCAGGAGATTCGATTCGATTTTCCCACTCCATCCGGACGCCTTTCATTTCCTGCATACGTACTTTAACAATCGCCTCCATACCCATACGCAATGGACGATGGTAACGGGTATTTAATTCGACAACAGGCAAATCACAACCTAGTTGAACGAATTCGGCATAGTCCATTCCGATAGATTTGAGGCAGGCGACCCGTGCTTCTTCGAGCCAATTTATATAGTTACCGTGCCAGACGATACCAGCGTAATCGGTATGGTGGGGATACACAGTAATGGGATATTCAAACCAAGGCTCACTGGTCGCATGGAGGTCTGGGGGACGGGCGATCGCCGTAGTGGGAAGTTCCTTTGATTCAGTTGCCATCACACTTACTCCATCGTCATTTCGCTAAATAAAAATAGAAAACCCATCGGATTTTAGGCGGCTTTGTCTCGCTGGAGGCGTTTCATATGGGTAAACAGTTGCCAGGAATAATCACTCGACAGTTTTGCCGTCACAGCTCCCCGCATCACAATGTAAAAATACCAATCGTCTGGTGGCACTTCCTGAGGTTCTTTTTCCACAACAACGTAGGTGCGGACATCTTGGTAGAGTCTGCCTTCACATTGCACATTGATGAGTTCATGGCGGTAGCCATTATGGGGAACTTCCTCACGAATATCGAGGCGATCGCTCACTCGCCATGGCAACTTATATAAAACCCCTTCCACACAGCTACCCCGATGGGGCACAACATCTAAGACACCACAACTTTGACGCTTGGGCGATAGACGATTGAAAGCAAGCCGATGATCCTGCAAAATTCCTTTCCCCACCACAAGGGCATGGGCATCCTCACCAATTGTCCGTTCCAAGTCCACTGGACACATACAGGAGCCGTAAGCAAAGTAATAAAAACTATCGAGCGCTACAGCAGCATCAGTCTTGGCGGAGATCTGAGGGATTGAATCTGTGGGAATGGAAAAGTCAGCAGGATCAAAGGACATAGGCACTTCACTTCAAGTGTGGGGTTTTAAACTTAGGAGCGCACGGACAACACACGCAAAATCAACCCGGTGGCCAATCCAGTGGGCGATCGCCTAAAAGATGTAGATGTAGATGAAAAACCGTTTGACCGCCATGCTCACCATTGTTAATCACCACACGAAAACCCTTTGTGAGATTTTCTTGGGCTGCAATCTTTTGAACAACCAGTAATAAATGACCCAGAAGCGCTTGGTCTTCAGCCTCCGCCTTTTCCAACATCGGAATCGGTTTTTTGGGGATTACCAAAATATGGACAGGGGCTTGGGGCGTAATATCTCGAAATGCTAGCGACAAATCATCTTCGTATACGATGTCTGCTGGAATTTCCCGTCGAATAATTTTCTCGAAAAGCGTATCGCTCATGGACTGTAGCTTATAGGAGTCTATAGAGCGATATTGTATCCGCTTCCATAGACCGACATTGCCTCTATTAAGTTCAGTTAAGCAATCAACGCTCGTTGATCACAAATGGAAAAGAATCTAAACTTTTTCGCTTACGAGCTAGATTGGCATTAAGATAGTGTCCTTAAAGTCAGATTCTTACATTTACTGACTGTTCTTAACATAGTTGGCATAGTCCTCAGTCTGGCAAAAGTTTGCCAACGTGAAAGCGTAAACCTAGGGTTTCAGTTTCCGAAACACAATGCCTTTTCACATTGAGTACTTCTAAACTGCGTTCAAAGAGAAAAACTGTTTCTAAACCCCCTTGTTTCCCCATTGGCGATAATTCCCCAAAATCCATTGTCAATCTGTAGGGAGTATGAGACATTAAAGCTCTCTTCACCGATGGTTCTAAGCGCTTACTCAAGCGCTGTGGCTCCGCCCTCAGAGAGATAATTGCGCCAACGCAAAAATCACGTTCACAAGTGATCTAGCACACTGCACAAAACATCAATTATCTAGAATATATTTGGTGAGTTCCCTCAAGGGAAACGTGCATCTTCAGACAATCGTAAAACTGTCCTAGTTATATGTTTTATCCGTCGTATTTCAATACACAATAAAAGCTCAAATTTAAGCTTGGAGTTTATTCTCAGATTATGACCCAGATCACCTACCTAAAATTTATTAACTTCCTTAGGGAAGAGTTGTCAATTCCTGGTGAATCCATCTCTGTGATGGATCGCCACTGGCAAAAGAATTCTTCGCTCTCGCCTTTACCGATGGTCTTGTGGCAATACGGTTTAGTAACGCTTGAACAGTTAGATCTCATCTACGACTGGCTCGCAACGATTTAAAACTGTCGTAGTCAATCCAAAATTGTGGGTATGACTATTAGGTGAATTCAAGTAAATCACATATGTTATTGACAATTTATGTTTCCGGAGTGGGTGGCAATCAGTTGATGCCACCCATTCTTATTTTCTTGGGAATTCTATTTATAAAAGACGAAGGAAAAAGGCTGTTTCAATTTTGTAACGCCGGACTGATTCGAGAAAACGAGTCGTTAAGCTGGAAACAAATTTAGTGAATGTGACACGCATGACCCCTGAAGTTGCTGCTCCCCCTGATCTAGAAAATTTGGCGATCGCCACGTTTAATTTGACGAAGCGATTTGATCGACATGTAGCGGTCAATGACCTTGAGCTTCAGGTTCAATCTGGCGAAGTGTATGGATTAATTGGGCCGAATGGTGCGGGAAAAACCACCCTAATTCGGATGTTAGCCACAGCAGAAGAGCCGACTCTTGGTGATATTTATATCCATGGCGATCGCCTGCGTCGTGACGATAGTAACCCCCACATTAAACAAAGACTTGGTTATCTCCCAGACGATTTTCCCCTCTACGATGATTTGACTGTCTGGGATTATTTAGATTATTTTGCGCGCCTCTACAATCTCCGCCAACCTAGGAGACGTCGCCGTTTGAGCGAGGTATTAGAACTCGTCCAGCTCACCCACAAACGCGATGATCGAATTGCTACCCTCTCGCGAGGGATGAAGCAACGTTTGAGTCTTGCCCGGACAATCATTCATGAACCACTTTTGTTGTTACTAGATGAGCCAGTATCTGGTCTCGACCCCATTGCGCGGATGCAATTTCGCGAAATCATAAAGGTTTTACAAGAAGCAGGGATGACCATTTTGATCTCGTCCCATGTCCTCAGTGATTTGGCAGAACTCTGTTCCTCGGTGGGTATTATGGAATTGGGCTACCTTGTCGAAAGTACCTCCCTTGATGACTTGTATAAGCGGTTATCTCGCCAACATTTGGTAATTTCAACCCTAGAGTCGTTAGATACTCTCGAAAGTGAACTGAAAAATAATGCTTTAGTGCGAGGTTGGGAACCAGCCATGAAACTTTCTGATGGCGATCGCCACGGCGGACACCGTCTCAAAGTGGAATTTGATGGCACTCCCCAAGACAGTACCCAACTCCTAAAAAACCTGATTGCTGCTGATATTTCAGTATCAGAGTTTTATGCGAAGACCGAAGATTTAGAAAGCATTTTCCTCAAACTCGGACACCAACAAACCAGTTAGTCTACAAGTTTTTCCTGTTTATCGTTTTTTATCCCTGCCCTTTCTTTCCAAAAAGAACATGTTTTTAAATAAATGGATTGACCGTATTGGCGACTGGAATCCCCAGTTATTTCGCGAACTGAAAGGTCGGTTAACTCGAAAATCTATCGGTCTGATGGTTCTCGTTTCTGGCATAATCCAGAGCTTGGTTTATTTTAGTTTTTCGAGTTCATTACCCTATTCAGGTCAAAACACCCATCATTATTGCGTTGGCACAGCACCGGCCAATTGGGATCCAGAGCACTATCTATACAGCAATCAAAATTGGTGTCTGACAGATTCGTTAGGCAATATTACGTCACTCAATTGGCCGTTGTGGTGGACAGAAATGTTTATCTCCATTGCCCTACTCGGTTTCTTTGGGATATTGATTGGTGGGACTTATCTACTCATTCAAGATCTCAGTAAGGAGCAGCGACAAGGCACTCTAAATTTTGTCACCCTCACCCCACAATCTGCGCTGGCGATCGCCCTCGGAAAGATTATGGGTGTTCCCACTTTTATCTATGGCATGATTGCCTTTGCCCTACCGTTACACCTCTGGGCAGGACTAAAAGGCGCCATTCCATTACATCTCATCATGCTTTTCTATGGTGTATTAGCAGCTTGCTGTCTCTTTGCCTTTAGTGGCGCAATCCTTTATGCTCTCGTCGGCAAAGGCGGCTCTGCGCTGAAATCTTGGTTAGCGAGTGGCGCACTGTTTTATTTCTCGTCCATGACCACCATGTTCATCATGCATGAAACTCCCCATGTCGCGAACATGATGGATGGCGTAACGTTATTAAACCCCACCCATTTGCTGCATTATTTGGTGCAAGCAACCGCAGTGGCCGATCAGGTGGATTGGTTCCGATACGATAGTCTCGGTGAAATCACATTTTATGGTGTACCCGCTTGGAACTCAGTTTTAGGGGCGACGTTAGCTCATCTGATGATTTATGGGGTTGGGACATATTGGTTCGCTCAAGCTTTTAAACGTAAATTCCATAATGCCCAAGGCACGCTCATTAGTAAGAGCCAAAGTTATTGGCTAACAGCTTCTTTGGTAACCATCAGTCTTGGCTTTACGGTACAAGAACCTTATACCTATTCGTCAGATTACAATAACTGGCTGATGAATTTTGGGATGCTGGCGATTTCTGGTGTCCTCTATATTTTGGTTCTGACGACAGCTCTCTCTCCATCATTCCAATCGATTCAAGATTGGACTCGTTATCAAGGGAAACATAGCTGGCGGGAATGGCTCTTCGGGGAGCGAAGCCCAGCAATTTGGGCGATCGCCTTAAATACTGTGATCGGATTTTTGCCCATCATTCTGGCTGGATTCGTCGTCATCGAAAAACAATATTATTTGGAATTTACCATTGGCCTCGTAATGCAGGGACTAATGGCAATCTTGCTAGCTGCAATCGGCATGCGTTTTCTCCTCAGTCGTCACCGAAAACGGGCAATTTTCGCAGCGACAATTGTGCTCAGCTGTATCTTTCTTCCCCTCATGATCTTTGCCTTTGGCTCGATTAATCCTGAGTTCAATCCAGCTCCTTGGCTCTGGACGATTACGCCAGTGGTGGTCACTCAATTTGCAGGGCCAGCGACATTAATTGCCAATCTCATGGGACAAATTGTGGCGATCACCGTCATTAATCAAATCATTCAGCAACGTTTGCACCAAATTGGCAGCTCTGAACTGAAACAACTTTTAGCATCGACCCCAGAAAGTGCTACCTCATAGCCTCAAAACATGTAGACTCTCATTTGTTTCTCACCATGACAAAACTGCTTGATCAGATCGGTAACTGGAACCCTCAACTCTTTCGAGAACTAAAAGGACGATTTAGGCGGCGTAATTTGGCGATCGCCGTGGGTACATCCTTGGTGGCACAAATCATGATGCTCCTCGGATATTCCGGCGGCTTGCCGGATCCACTCCTCAGAGAAACCTATAATCGCTATTGCACTGGCTATAACGACGAATATTGGCGTTCAACCTATCAATGCATTTCAACAGCAGCAGGAGATGCCTGGCAAGTTAATTGGCAATTGTGGAATTTTGACCTCTTTGTCGGCCTGAGTATGCTCGGTGCAGTGGTCTTACTTGTGATCGGTTCCCACCTAATTAGCGCAGATCTGATTAAAGAAGAGAAACGCGGCACCTTAGGATTTGTCCGTCTCAGTCCGCAGGCATTACACCGCATTATTATCGGCAAAATTTTGGGAGTTCCTAGTCTCATTTATCTGGGGATTGCCCTAGCACTGCCTTTACATCTCTGGGTTGGTTTACAAGCTGGTATTACATTGCCTTGGATCGGCATGGTAGATCTTGTGATCATCGGTGCTTGTATCGCGTCCTATAGTTTGGCAACCCTGATCAGTTTTGTCGGACAAGACTTTTTTGGGGGATTCCAATCTTGGCTTTATAGCGGCAGTTTAGGTTTCTATCTCATGGTGACGAGCATCATGGGTTTCGATTCCAACTTCCCAGTAAATAACTCCTTTGATTGGCTCAGACTATTTTATCCAGGGAATATTTTTTATTACATCGTTGATAGCAACTCCCTCGAACCAGAGGTCATTCATTATTTCGAGCCGAGTGGATTGTTTTCAACAGAATTTTTCCATTCGACGGCTTGGTCTACAGGTTTTCTAGGCTTAGTATTAATGGCGGGACATTACTTTGTACTCACTTCAATTTCTTGGGAAGGGATTCAACGTCGCTTTTATGAGCCCCAAGCCACAATCATTTCGAAGCGGACAGGCTATATTGCGGCTATTTTGACAACTTTTATGCTGGTCGGCTTTGTCGCTGTTGGTAATCGTGATTATCGTTTGCTCGGTAATTTTGAGGGATTACAAGTCTTCTATCTCTTGCTATTTTTCACTTTGACATTTTGTCTCACACCCAAGCGTCAGCGCGTACAAGATTGGTTTAGAGATCGTCAGACAAGTCGTTATGCGAAGCAGTTTTGGAGTGATTTACTATGGGGTGATCGCAGTCCAGCTCTGTTGGCGATCGCCGTGATGCTAGCCTTCTCAACTGGGATTATGGCAATTGTGGCGATCAAAGATCCATTAGTCACTGAAACAGGAGCTGTGCTCGTCGGACTCACTTTGCAAGCGGGCTTTCTATTTATTTGTGCCTGTATTGTGCAATTGATTTTCCTACAAACTCGAAAACAGGGAGTGTTGTTAGTTGTCTCCTTGAGCACATTGACCATTGCGCCATTCTTGGTCTATATCATCTTTAACCATCGTTTTCCATCGGTTGTGGCCTTGGGATTATTCTCTGCTTTCCCGATTAATGCTGCTGTCGATGCCGTTGCTCACCTCGCACTGTGGGCGATCGCCGGTCAGTGTATCGCCATGATTTCAGGCGCTTGGTATATCCAGAGATCCATCCAGAATATTGGCGCTTCCGAACTAAAAACTTTGCTCACCCCACCCGCCGAATCCTCAAAAAACATGCTAACCTAGGGAACTGATTAGGGCACGTAGCTCAGTTGGATAGAGTATCAGATTCCGGTTCTGAGGGTCGGGGGTTCGAATCCCTCCGTGCTCGCTTCTAATTCAGTTTCCAGACGTAATTGAGAAATTGCGCAAGGCTTTTAGCGACTGATGTTAAGCATTGGTCGTTTTTTGTTGCAATTTCCAAGCCACATCTAGGTCGATTGATATACTAATTCACTAAGTTTTCTCCTGAAGTAACCTTGTCTGAAACTATGTCGGCTGAACCGATCCCACCCATTACCCTACCGCCGATTACTGATCCTGACATTGAGGGAGAGTGGTTACGGCGATCGCTCCAAAAATGGCTCGACGAAGAATTTTTACCAGAGCCTGCCAATATTAAAATCGCAGAACGAGCAAAACAAATTTATGTCCGCCAGCGGCTAGAAGGGGAAAATGATCTAGGTTCCCTTGTAATTGCGATCGTCACTGAAATGCGATCTTTTAACTTCAAAGAGTCTTTTTATGGCGAATTTGCAGTGGCAAATGCTGTTAGTGATCTCATCCTCGATAGTCTCGGTATTGATCGCTGTTGTGGCAACTAAACAAGTCGCTTCACCAAGTATCAATCATTTCATGAAAGATTCTGAATCCCCTTTGGCACAATGCTTAGGGGATTTTGTGTAGGAAAACACACCAAGCTTAATCCCGTGATCAACGTCACATTATTCCGAGATTGCGGTAACTATCACCTGGTAATTTTCATCTTGGCATCATCATGATCAACCTCATGATGACGTCACTAGCAGCATCACAGGGAAAGAGCTGAAATCAAGCGATACTTATAGACATAGAGAACGAGCAACAATTTTCTTTCAGGGAGCTAAAGCTCATGTCATTTCAAACTTTACTCGAAACTGCTTTACGCCAAAATTTCATCACACCAGAAACGCAAGCCATTATCGCTCAATGCTTGTGGACAGATGAAGTGACCCAACAGCAATTAAACCTTCTTCAGGTTGTGGTTGAAAAATTAGAATCTGGAAAAATGCAAGTCGTTGCATCCTAAGAACACAATCTAAGTCTTTTTCTCATCTATTTGGTTTAAACAATGGCAAGTCTCACTCTTTTTATTTCGATTATTTCTCTTTCCATTGCTTGTGCGACTCGGGAAATCCGCATAGCAAAGTAATCTAATTCCAGTTATATTGGTTGCCCAGCATTAAGAGGGAATAACGGTATTAGATTGAAGGCGCTCGCCCATCACTTCTCTAAGACGGCACATCAAATAAAACTTGGCTAATGTATCGCTCTGCCCACTGCTCATCGAATGCTTTTTCGAGAACGCGGCGGGTTTTGTCGTTTTGCTGCTGTTCAGAGCAGTAGTTCCGTTGACCTTCGAGATGAATATACTGCTGCTCTGGGGATAGAGGTGTGAGCTGATACGCCTGGGTGCAATGTACTTTTAGAAATTCTTTTACACAATCTAAAAAGAGTGCTTCCTCTACGAGAGATGTTGGGCGAACAAACACACAGTATTCAGAAAAAATATAGCCCCACTCTGGTAAGGTGCGAGGTTCTGAAAATATCATTCTGGCGTGGTTTTTCGCTAAACGTTCTTTGTATTGAGGTGACAAAGTACGTTCAGCATTGGTGGGAGACAAATCGGCGATCGCCGCACTAATCCCTCTAGGCCCTGCCACAATGTCACAGCCAAACATCGGTAACGCATACTTCGAGCGTGGAAACATTACACAGTGGAGGATGTCTAAGTTTTTACCAACCTTCGCCATTTCCAAATGCATCTTACGGAAATGTTGGCTCTGGTAACAAGTATTTTCGATAACGAGGCGTTCCCCTTCTAACTTGCCTTCGATATAGCCTAAATCCTCTGGTAGAACAAAAGGTTCCAGCTCAAGATGTTGCTGCCATGCCGCTGTGATTGCATCTGCCAACTGCTGTATGAGGGGATAAAACACTGACTTTACAGGCGAAGGATGGCTAGAGATCATACTAATTTAGTGGCGAAGGAAGGGCTGCCAACTGCCATTGCATAAGCATTCTCCGGAACATCGGAGAGGCAAAACAAGGCAAAGATAGCTTTAAAGATATACTGGTGCAGGATCAAATACTTATACATTGTTCCATAAATTAACTTTACTGTGAGAGGGCAATATGTTGGGCTTGGGTTGGCCAGAAGTGTTAGTCATCCTTGGGGTGGTCGTTTTGGTATTTGGTTCGAAGCGCATTCCTGAAGTGGGTAGTGCTCTCGGCAAAACATTACGGGGTTTTAAAGAAGAATTCGACTCTCCTGAAGAGTCAGAAGATTTTGAAGACCGTGATCTTTAAATTTCTATTTTCTTTATTTATCTATATAGTCATTGGTGCACATCGAAAGAATTTGTTGAGGGTTTGGGCGATCGCCAACCTGACAAACAATTCAGAGAGCAAGATCATCAGGGAGTCTAGGCTAGCCGTAATTTAGGGTGTCTATGATTGAAGTTGAACAACTAAACAAGAGATATGGGTCAACGTCAGCGATCACCGATTTAAGTTTTCGGGTTGACGCTGGCGAAATTGTGGGTTTTCTGGGACCAAACGGTGCAGGCAAAACCACAACAATGCGCATTCTGGCAGCTTACCTCCCAGCCAGTTCTGGCACAGCGAAAATCGCAGGTCACGATGTCCACGAAAATTCGATGGCAGTACGGCAGAACATTGGTTACTTACCAGAGAAACTGCCCCTCTATCCGGAAATGACGGTCAGTGCGTTTCTTGATTTTGTGGCGCAAATTAAAGGAATTAGTCCAGGCGATCGCCCCGAAAAGATTTCTGCAGCGATTGAAACCTGCAACTTAGAAGATCAACGCAACACTGTTATTCGTAAGTTGTCGCGAGGATTTCAGCAGCGAGTTGGCATTGCTCAGGCCATTGTCCATGAGCCACCTGTGATTATTCTCGATGAGCCCACAGTCGGTTTAGATCCGGCCCAACTCATCGAAGTCCGCAATCTGATTAAATCTCTGGCGGGCGATCGCACAGTCTTACTGTCGACCCATTTGCTCTCGGAAGTGAGTATGACTTGTACGCGGGTGGTGATGATTAACCAAGGCCGTCTCGTGGCAACAGATACCCCCGATAATCTACGGCAATTGGTCAGCGGCGATGGTGGCTACTATCTAGAGATTGACGGTAACCCAGAAGAAATAAAACCTCTATTGGCAGTTTTACCCGGTGTGCAAAAGATCAAAACAGAAATCTTGGGCGATCGCCGCGCGAGCTTAGATATTACGATTGCTGCAGATCATGAGCCTGGACGGGATATTGCCTCAATTATTGTGAGCGCTGGGATGGGATTATACGAAATGCGGCGAACTCGGTCTTCTCTTGAAGATGTCTTCCTAGAGTTAACCCGCGACGAATCAATTCCACCCGAAACCGAACCAGTAGCAGAAAAAGAAGAAACAGGCGATCGCCCCATTGCATCATGATATTGACTAATATTTTTGCGATTTTTCGACGGGAGCTCCAGCAATATTTTTATTCGCCAGTGTCCTATATATTTGCAACCTTATTTTGGTTTGTGGGTGGCATCTTTTTTCTGAGTTTTTTAACAGGGCCCGATAGCGTCGTCATGAATGTGGCACTCGAAGAACAGCGAGGTATTCCTTTACCACCTGTTGACGTTGCTGCCGAATTTTTACAGCTATTTTGGGGCGTGATGGGAGCGCTCAGTGTCTTTCTATTACCGTTGCTGTCGATGGGTCTTTATGCCGAGGAACGAAAACAAGGCACTTTAGAATTGCTTGCCACTTCACCCCTCACCAACTGGTCTGTTGCAGTCGGCAAATTATTGGGCGTAGTTTCTTTTTTTTCAGTACTGTTATTTCCCCTAATTTTGTGGGAATTGATTGTCATCAGTTCAGCGGAGCCTGCTTTTCCATTGCTACATTTTCTTTGGATGCACGTTGGCGTCATGCTCTTAGCTGCGGCGGTATTGTCCTTAGGCATGTTTATTTCATCCCTCACGGAAAGTGCTTTAATTGCCGCGATTATGACCTTTTCCCTTGTGCTGGTGCTGTGGTTGCTGGAATTATTGGGCGATCGTCTCACAGGCTATTGGGGCAGTGTGATTCGTCATATTTCCCTATTGAGACACTACAACAACTTTTTAGCGGGAATATTTGATAGTAGTAGCCTCATTTTATTCGGTAGCTATATCGTGCTAGGCGTGGTTTTGACAGCGCAATCCATCGAATACCTAAGATTTGCGCGACGGTAAACTGATATGGTTTGTTTGGTTACAGACGATACAAATCAGTCGATTCACTAGAAAATTCAGGGTGCATTTCTAGCGAAATAATCAACATTTTTAGGGGAGATTACTCCCGTCACAAGCTCTATGGGGAATTGGTCTCTTTATCTAATTTGGTGCGGTACGGCGATCGCCATCGCGGGCTTAGTGGTGCTGACGGCAGTGCAAGGCAATATTTTGCTGGCCTATGGACTGATCATGGTGGGTTTAACGCTATTAATATGCGGTGTTGCAGGTCGCAAGCAAACTCAAACTTGGTTAATGACATTTTGGTCACGCCGTTCAGTACAGTTAGGAACCAATGGTTTTTTGTCGGCGATCGCCATGCTATTCATTTGGCTATCGATTAACGGTATTGCCGCCCAATTTCCCCTTAGATTTGATTTAACCGAAACCCAGGTTAATTCCCTCTCCTCCCAGACTCGGCAAACAATCCAGACTCTCAAAGAACCTTTGAAAATTTGGCTATTTCAGGAAGTGGATGATGCCGAAGTTACACCATTCCTCGAAAATTATCGCCGTATCAATTCCCGAATTCAGTACCAATTCGTTGATCCCGATATTGATGTCCGTCTAATCCGCCGCTTTAATGTGCAAAATCGCGGCGAAGTACATCTCGAATATGGCGAGAAAACTCAATTTGTACAGACCCTTGCTGCCGAAGAATCTCTCACAGAAGCAAAACTCACCAATGCCATTCTAAGGATTACCAGTGATCGCCAGCCCCAACTCTATATTTTGCAAGGCCATGGCGAACCACCCCTTGACGACTCTCAGAAAGGCCTCGTGCAGATGGTGAAAGCATTGGAAGCCCAAGGCTATCGCGTTAATGCCCTCAATCTCATTCAAACACCAAATATTCCTGCTGATGGCGACATCATTGCGATCATTGCGCCGCAAACTGCCCTACTGCCCGGTGAAGTCGAACTCCTCCAAGAATTTCTCGACCAACAGAAAAGTCTCCTCTTTCTACTCGATCCCAATACAGATCCCAATCTCGATTCTATTCTGGAGCAATGGGGCATTGGCCTCGATCAACGCATTTTGATTGATGGCGATCGCCGCTCAGAACAACTCGGATATGGCAACACAGCAATTATCACAACCCGCTACGGCACCCACCCAATCACAAAATCCCTCGACGACGATATTTCCCTCTACCAATTTGTACGACCTATCGCAGTCAAACCGACTGCTGGCATCAAGGCAAATAGTTTTCTTCTAAGTGACGAACTTACCTGGGCAGAAAGCCAACTCCCCAGTCCCGACGCAACCTTCGACCCAGCAACAGATCTCCGAGGGCCCGTTGACTTCGGCATTGCCCTAGAATCCCAATATCGTGAGGATCTTGAACTCCCCAAAGCTCGTGTCGTTGTCATCGGCAATACGAGCCTCGCGACAAATAATGGCTTTAGCCAATATGCCAACGGCGATATCCTACTCAATGTCATGAATTGGTTAGATCAAAATCGTGATGTTTCCCTGGCAATTCGACCGAGATCGCCCGAAAATCGTCGTTTACAATTAACAACAGCCCAAGTCAATCTCATTGCGTGGCTAGGCCCAGTCATTTTCCCGCTAGGTGGCCTCATTACCGGTCTGATTCTCTTTAAAAAAAGGCGATAAAGCCACAGAATGTTGACAAAATGACCTTAAGACATCATTAATTTTGCAAAAAGATAGCGTAAATTACAGAAAATGCTATTATCAATTTGCATTCTTTCGTACCCACCCAAAAAAGGAAAGATTTCATCATGGCGCATGCACCTGTATCCCCAGTGGTGCTCGTAATTCTAGATGGCTGGGGCTATCGCAAGGAAACAAATGCGAATGCCATTGCCGCAGCGGAAACTCCGAATGTAAATACTTTTTTCGATGTATATCCCTCCACGCTGATCCACACCTCTGGGAAGCGAGTCGGACTGCCAAATGGGCAAATGGGCAATTCAGAGGTTGGTCACTTGAATCTAGGGGCAGGAAGAGTTGTCCCCCAAGAACTTGTTCGTATTTCTGATGCTATTGAAGACGGATCTTTTCTCCACAACCAAACCCTCGTCAATGTTTGCCAAGCAGTCCGCGACAAGGGAAAAAAGCTTCACCTGATTGGTCTATGTTCTGATGGTGGCGTACATTCCCACATTAAACATCTACTTGGTCTATTAGATCTGGCTAAGGTTAATGGCATTAGTGACGTCTGCATCCATGCAATTACCGATGGTCGCGATACAAATACTACCGAAGGTCTTAATTATTTAACTCAAATTCAAGAGCATATCGACAAATTTGGCGTTGGAGAAATCTCAACAATAAGCGGTCGTTACTTCGCGATGGATCGCGATCGCCGCTGGGATCGGGTAAAGCGCTCCTATGATGTGATGACTGGTATTGGTGAAATTGAGAAACGCTCATTCGCCGAAATTCTACAGTCTCATTACGATGAGGATATTACTGACGAATTTATTCCGCCAGTACGTCTGACAGAAAGTGCAATAGAAGTGGGCGATGGCATCATCTTCTATAACTTCCGTCCTGACCGTGCCCGTCAACTATCCTATGCTTTTGTACAGGATGAGTTCGATGGTTTTGAGCGCGAGAAAATTCAAGACTTAAGCTTTTTAAGCTTTACACAGTATGATGCCAAGCTCGACGTAGCAGTCGCCTTCCCTCCCCAAAATCTCACAAAGATTCTCGGAGAAGTGATCGCAGATAATAACCTGAAGCAATTCCGTACGGCAGAGACAGAAAAATATCCTCACGTGACTTACTTTTTCAATGGTGGTTTAGAAGTCCCATTTGAAGGTGAAGATCGTGAGCTGATTTCGAGTCCTCAAGTGGCAACATATGACCAACAGCCAGAGATGTCTGCCCAAGCGGTAACGGATGCAGCTTGCGCGGCAGTTAAGAAAGGGGTTTATAGTCTAATCGTCATTAACTATGCGAATCCTGACATGGTCGGCCATACCGGAAAATTAGAGGCCGCCAAAAAAGCAATTGAAGTTGTCGACAATTGCCTCGGACACCTCGTCACGACCATCAATCAGGCTGGTGGCACAGCATTAATCACCGCTGATCATGGGAATGCGGAATATATGGCTGATGAAAACGGTAAGTCTTGGACAGCTCACACAACAAATCCTGTGCCTTTTATGCTGATCGAAGGCGAAAAACGGAAGATTGCAGGGCATGGTGGTGACGTTCAATTACGTCCCGATGGCTGTCTTGCGGATGTGGCACCGACAATTCTCGAAATTCTCGGTATCGAGCAACCGCAAGAAATGACGGGTGAATCATTGATTGCCACAGCTCCCTACGCGGTTTCAAGCCGTAGCTAGATCGGTTATCCTAAGAATCTATATTGAGATTCATATTATTTTTAGACGTAATTTTTATGCTTGAAACTGTTTTACAAGTCGTCTGGACGGCGTCGGCGATCGGCCTAATTTTATTAGTTCTCCTCCACAGTCCTAAAGGTGATGGCCTTGGTGGTATCGGTGGTCAAGCGCAAATGTTTACCAGTACAAAAAGTGCAGAGACGGCACTAAATCGTGCAACTTGGGTCTTATTTATTACGTTCATCAGCATTACTGTCGTATTCAGTGCAGGCTGGTTAACGTCTATTGTCGAAACAGCAGCACCAGTTACGGGACAGTAATATTCTAAACTCCCGTAAATAAAAATATGCAACTATTTTGCTATGCTTGGCGACGCTACCGGATTTGGTGGCGTTTTTTCTTGGGGTTATTTCTAAGTGGGGCGATCGCCTTATGCACCAGTTTTATTTATATTGGTCAAACACAATCACAATCTCTACCAGCTTTAGCAACTCATCCTCTACCAGAAACGTTAGTGCAATGGCAACCACAAAATTCTGAGAAAGTACGAGATTATTTTGCAGAGATTAAACCTTCACCACTTGGTCATCTGATTTGGTCAGAATTTCCAATCACCGTTTTTTACTCTAAGCTCGACTCAAATTTATCCTCAAATCAGCAACAGCAACAAACGAAATGGCAGCAAGCGGTGCAAGAGGCGATCGCCGCGTGGTCTGTTTATCTACCAATCGAAGAGATTGAGGATGCCGAAAACGCGGATATTATCATTTGGCGTGAGCCTCCACCAATTCAAATAACAGTCAACCCAGAAACGGGAGAACGAGACTATTCTTTTGGCCGTAACGCAGAAACTCGCTATCGGTTTTATCTCGACGATCAACGGCGAGTCCGCCACCAAATGACTATTTATCTCAGTCCCCACCAACGGGCGATCGCCACTCTGATTACGGCTCGGCATGAGCTTGGCCATGCCCTTGGCATTTGGGGGCATAGCAATAATTCAAAAGATGCTTTGTATGTGAGCCAAACATCGACAGATAATGGCATTAGCGAAGCAGACATTAATACTTTAAAAAGAATTTATCAACAACCCACAAAACTCGGTTGGTCGCTACCTTAATCAGCATCAAACAACATATTTTTTTATTATTTATTCAGACTTCATTCCTCACTATCAGTATTGGATTTCGTGAAGTATTGTGAATGGCTTGGTGACTTTACATGCTCCTGATTCGTATTTTATAGTTATGGATTCGTGATCATTTTGAGGCAAGCAACATGGCGAAGAAAAAGCGTAAGACCACAGGTAAATCTTCATTAACTCTTTCCCTGTCGTCCCAAGCCCGTGAACGCCTTGCAGAGATGTCACAAAAGGCGGGCTATTCCCGCTCTGCTTTCGTTGAAAGTGTTATGTCTGGCAAAGTGGCGATCGCTCCCATCGAGCCAGAAAAAAGCTTGGCATTCACTATTGAGGATGAAGCAGCAGAACCGAAGAAAATGGCGATCGCCTTATTAGAGAATGAGGAAAAGACAGCTCCAGAAGCAGCGCCAGTAATAGATGATTCTTCACTCAAAGAAATCAAAAATCTCCAAGCCAAGATTGAAGAACAAGCAGAACAAATCAAAACATTATCAACATCAAAATCGACATCAAAATCAGCTTTAAAAGAACCTCCCAGTCGTTCAAAAAATGAGTCTAAACCTTCACCAAAAGAAGACTCAAAATCAGCAGCAAAAGACAAAGAGATCGCAGGTTTAAATAAACAATTAGAAACGAGCCAAGGAGAGATACAGACACTCAAACAAGATTTGAATGAGTTGAAAGATTCACTATCAGCCCAACAAGCCGAAAACAAACAATTGCAGGCTGAAGTGAAAGCTAGTAAACCAGCCAAAGCTGACCTATCAAAACAATCAGCAGCAAAAGACAAGGAAATTGCAGGTTTAAATAAACAATTAGCAAGCAGTCAAGGCGAGGTTCAGACACTCAAACAAGACTTGAATGAGGTGAAAGATTCATTGTCAGCTCAAAAAGCGGCAAACAAACAGTTGCAGGCTGAAGTAGAAACCAGTAAGTCAGCGAAAGCAGACATATCACCAAAAGCTCTGAAGGAACTACAGTCAGCCAAGTCAAAACTAGAACAACAGGTATCTAACCTCCAAAATCATTTAGAGGAAAAGAGTGCGGAAATTATTACCGTGCAAGGGGCTGTCGACAAAGCTGAAGCAAAAGCCGCAGATTTCGATGAGGCGATTGCAGCAAAAGATAAGAATTTAGCCGCACTACAACGAGAGTTTGATCAGAAGGAAACTCAAGTCCAAGCGAATCAGAAAAAAAATCAGACTCTGGAGAAACAATTGGAAGAGCAATATGCTCGCGTTTCTAGTTTGGCGAAAGAAGTTACTCAGCAGAAAAAAGCAGTTGAACAATTAGATCAGCTCAAAGCTCAATTAGAAAAAGCTCAAGACCAAGGCGATCGCCTCCAAAAACAATTAGCGGAGGCTCAAGAACAACAAAAACAGACAACCGAACAATCAGAGACTATCGCATCCCAAAAACAGCAGTTAGAGGCGCAATTAAATAATTCGGAGAAAGCAAACACCCTTTTAACCGCTCAATTAAAAACAGCAGCTCAGCAACAAGCATCTCTAGAAAAACAAGTTGCAGAGCTATCTCAAATCAGTACTCAGCTTACTGTCAGCCAAGATTTGGTAAATGAGTTACAGAAACAAATCGACACCTTTGAGTCTTTAGAAGCTCAATGCGCAGATTGGCAAAGCAAGTATGATGCTCAGAAAACCCAACTTTCTACCAGTCAAGATTTTGTGCGCCAATTGCAACAACAAATCACCGCGCTTTCACCGTTAAAAGCTCAATGCGAAGCTTTACAGCGAAAGTATGATGCCCAATGTGCTCAAATGCAGGATTTTGAATTAAAAGCAGCACTTAATAGCTCTGTCGCTAATATCGGTGAACAAATGCTCAACCGTTGGAAACGCTACTAAAGCTTGGCAAAAACATGAATGTTTCAGGGGCGATCGCCTAAAGTGCTTGGAGAAATCTTTGAGCGAGGAGGTCAACCCCTGTAATAGCCGTGCCAACCACAACGCTATCGGCACCGACTGCAAATGCTTTTTTGAGCATCTCCGGAGAACCAATACCACCTTCGCAAATGATAGGTAAATCGAAATTCTGAGCTAGTTTTTCGAGTAACTCGAAGCCTGGTGGCGTAAGATTTTTTGTTTCACCAGTGTAGCCATAGAGAGTTGTGCCGAGGATATCTGCACCAGCTTTCGCAGCTAAAACGGCATTGTCATAGGCATCGAGATCCGCCATTACCAATTTGCCAGTTTGCTTTTGAATGCCTGTAATAATCTCCGCCAAATTTTCCCCACCATAACGGGGGCGGGCGGTAGCATCGATCGCCACAATATCTGCCCCTGCTTCAACAACCGCCACAGCATCTGATAGTTGCGGCGTAATGTAAACATCTGAGCCTGTATACATCCGTTTCCACAGGCCAATAATCGGAATCTCGGGCAAGACTTTGCGGACGGCTTTAATATGAGCAGGGCTGTCAATTCGGACGGCAACGGCGCCTTGATTTACACAAGCTTGGGCGATCGCCGCAATCATTTCCGGTTGATGGAGCGGAGAATCTGCCGGAGCCTGACAAGAGATAATAAGTTTTCCCGCGAACGAATCCAGCATCTCAACCATCTTTACAATTTTCTCCTGCAATAACTGATGACTGTTACTTGTTTACTGTTCGCTGTCCCGAATTGCAAGGGCGATCGCCGTAGGAAAAATCCGATGCTCCTGCGCTTGGATTCTGGCATGGAGGGTTTCAGCAGTGTCATTTGGCGCAATTGGCACCGCCGCTTGCATCACAATTTCACCACTATCAACTTCCAGGCTGGCAAAATGAACTGAACAACCAGTAACTTTCACTTGCGCTGCTAATGCTTGTTCAATCGCTCGAATCCCTTTAAAACTGGGCAAAATACTGGGATGAATATTTAAAATGCGATTTTCGTAACCCTTCAGCAAAACATCCGTCACAATCCGCATCCAGCCTGCCATAATCACCCATTCCACGCCATGCTCTCGGAAACAAGCCAAAATTGCTTCATCTAGGGCTTCCCGCGAGTCAAATTCCCGGTGATTGAGTAACTGTGTTTTTGTACCAAATTTTGCCGCCCGCTCTAAGACTTTTGCCCTGGGCTTGTTGCAAATCAAAACGGGAATGTCTGCATTTAGTTCACCAGCTTCAATCGCGGCGGCGATCGCCCCATAATTACTTCCACTCCCAGAGGCTAAAATGCCCAACTTAGCTCGGCGAGGAAGTGGCACATCAACCAATGAAATATTTGGAGAAATTAAGGCAAAATCTCGATCAACATTACCCATGAAGCGAAGTTAATCCCGTAACTTACAACCACTAAGCATATCGGTTAACCTAATCGCGGAGACAATTGCCTAAAAATTCGCAAAAAAAATCCTCAGCTGAGACTATTTAGCCGAGGATATCAATCAGGGTGCATCTACCAATTATTAGTACCTAGAACACCCCTAACGATCCGGAAGATCCTCACTTATTTTTTCGGTAACATCTTGCCATCATCATCAAAGCGAATAATGTCCTCATCACCCAAAAACTCACCATTCTGAATTTCGATCATCACCAAATCGATGGTTCCAGGGTTTTCGACACGGTGGCGAGTATTCATCGGGACATAGGTCGATTGCTTCGAGGTCAACATCGTTTCTTGGTCATTGCAAATTACCCGAGCTGTCCCCGACACAACGACCCAATGTTCGCTGCGATGGTAGTGCATTTGGGTACTAATATGTTGTCCTGGTTTTACTTCAATCCGGTTAATTCGGTAGCGATCGCCTTCTTCGAGGACAATCACTTTCCCCCAGGGCGGGTTACGGGTTTCAATGGGGGCAGCTTGAGTGTCAGTCTCCGCAGTCATGATTCAGTTCTCGCAATATCTCTTTTTTTGATTGTAAAAGCACATTCCTAGAGCAAAGTACTTTGTAATACTTCTTCCTTTGCCCGAAAGCCGACAAGGACAGCTTTGGCATCTTTTACAAATAACGGACGTTTGAGCAGCATTGCATCGTTCGCAAATGCTTCAATCCACTGCTCATCCGTCCAAGTCTTTTTCTCTTCACCGATTGCCCGGTAGGATTTACCAGACGTGTTACGCATGGGTCGCGCAGTGAGAGCGATGACCCATTCTGCAATCATCTCTTTAGTCGGCGATCGCTCTTTGGTATTAATGAATTCATATTCAACATCATTATTATCGAGCCAGAGCAGTGCTTTTTTACAAGTACCGCAGTTGGGGATGCCATAAATTTGGAGAGCCATAGTTTTTAGAATGGATAAATAATCACCATATTTAAAAATTAATTATCCTTGATTTTCTAGAAGTTCAGGTGCTCCCTTCATAACTACGAGGAAAAAACTAGAAGAAGACAACTGAGGGTGACTATCTCGTAAAATTCAAACATCTTGAATTTTCTAGACGATAAATCAGTGTTCGAAAAAATCCTTCAACGTTTAACTAATGCCTTCCCTGCATGGGTACTAAGTGCAAGTATTCTGGCCATGTTTTTCCCAGAGCTGTTCACTTGGTTTACAGGCCCCTGGATTACCTATGGTCTAGGCATCATCATGCTGGGTATGGGCTTAACGCTCAAGCTAGAAGATTTTAAAGGAGTCTCGAAATATCCCCTCTGGATTGGCACTGGCGTTCTGCTGCAATATACGATTATGCCTTTGTTGGGATGGGCGTTGGGTTATGTCTTTCAGTTACCGACACCACTTGCCGCAGGTTTAGTTTTAGTGGCTTGTTGTCCAGGGGGAACAGCATCAAATGTTATTTCATTTCTTGCTCGTGCAAATGTCGCTTTATCAGTAACAATGACTGCAGTTTCAACCTTGCTAGCTGCCATCATGACTCCAACACTAACAGCTCTACTAGTTGGTTCAAGGTTGGAAGTAAGCGTCTTAGGCTTATTTCTTGGCACCGTGAAAGTCGTGTTATTGCCAGTCGCATTGGGTGTCATTTTAAATCACTATCTCCCCAAAGTAACGAAACAAATTTTGCCCTATTCACCATTAGTAGCAGTGTTAGTCATCACGCTAATTGTGGCGAGTGTCATTGGGGCAAGCCGCGAAAAGCTGATTGAATCTGGATTCCAATTATTGGGGCAGTTTGGTCATTACATCTATTGGGCTTCGGACTAGGCTATGTGATCAGTCATGTACTGTTTAAGAAAAAAATTATTTCTCGTACCATTTCCATTGAAGTAGGGATGCAAAATTCGGGATTGGGTGTGGTCTTGGCTCGTGGAAACTTCGCGAATCCAGCCACGGCTATTCCTAGTGCAATCTCTAGCCTGACCCATTGTCTCATTGGCAGTTTTGTCGCAGCACTATGGCAGCGGGATGCAAAGAAAACTCAGTTAAAAAAATATTCATAATCAACAATAAACAAAGGGCGATCGCCTTTTAATTTGCTAGCAAGATTTATGAAAATCACAAGACATCTTTCTCTACCCTAGAGACGAGGATCCATCTAGCACACTTAGAATTAGATTTATTGATATTTCTAGATAATATTTCAGTTCATAATCACTGCATAAATCACTCTCAAGAAATACGCCATTTTGCTGATGTAGCGACTAAACTCTTATCTATTTGTGTGAGATATTACCAGCTAAAGATACGCCATTTTGCTGAGATTATTAGCTATATAAATTAAGCTTATACAGCAGATTCACGGTAGCTTTTACAGCAAAAAAAAGTTACACTCTTAATCAAGAAAACAAATAAATTATTGTTCTGTTTTTCCGTGGTGTGTTTAGAAAACAACTTTATTTTCAATAGATAGACAAAGCTAAGATTGACAATATATACGCAAAAAATCAGACAGTATGGAAGTATTAATCTCTCTGATTTGTGTTGATTTGGTGATATCTAAAAAAGGGCTTAAACATCCTTCATTATGTGTTTTGAAAATATCAAATTAGCTAGATTGACGGCATATTCAGACTGACCAATATGAGTAATCAGATGTTTGCTGAATCCCAGCTAAAAGTCCAAAGTAAACTACTCACGAAACTTTCCAAAAGTGATTCTTTTTTCGGTGTTCTTCACGCTTTAGTTGAGGCAGTTGAGCAAAGTATTAATGGGGCTTTATGTTCAATTTTACTAGTTAATTACAACCACGATATTTATCACGTCACAGCTCCAAATTTACCGAAGCAATATCAACAATACCTAAAAACTATTTCGCTCAATGATCAGACGACCCCTTATGTTTTGGCGATTTTAAGGCGTCAAGCATTCATCTTTCCTGATACCACAACAACATCTTTGACGCAGGAATACCAAGAGCTAGTACTAAACCATGGCTTAAAAGCAGGTTGGTTTATCCCAATTTACGGTAGTGGAGATAAAGTGCTCGGTGTCGTTGCGATCCATCATCAAGCGAGGCGATCGCCACAAGATCATGACTTAGAAGCCATTACCCAAATCGCCAATATTGGCAGTATGGCGATTGAACGCCAGCAAGTAGAGGAGCAGCGGCGACAAAGCGAACAAATGCTCCTCAGAACCCAAAAAGTTGCCCATGTTGGCCACTGGACCTTTGATTTAGCCAGTCAGACAATTACATGGTCACCCGAAATGTTCCGCATGTATGGTTTAGAACCAACAAAAGGGAGTCCTTCTTTTGCGGAGTTTATGGAGCTCTTGCCAGTCGATGCAGCTCAACGTTTACAACAATGTGTGGAACAAGCCATTGCAGAAGGTAAACCTTACAACATTGAGTACAGTGCCCAACACTCGGATGGCAGTATCAGTTATCACGAATGTCGGGCGGATGTAGAGCTTGATGCCAACGGTCAAGTTCAGAAATTATTTGGTATTGCAATTGATATTACAGAACGGAAAAAATCAGAATTAGCATTACAAAATTTAGTGTCTGGAACAGCAGCAACAGGCGAAGCCTTTTTTCCTGCCCTCGTGCAACATATTGCTGAAGCGCTTCATGTTTCCCATGCCATCATCACAGAAAAAATTGACGATCAACTTACTACACTGGCATTTTTAGCGAATGGGCAGTTGCTGTCTCCTTACACCTATGCATTAGCCCATACCCCTTGTGAACATGTCTTTCAAGAGAATGAATTTTACTGTAGTCACAATGTCCAGCAACGTTTTCCTCGCGATCAAGATCTAGTAGATCTGTCAGTAGAAAGCTACCTTGGCGTTGCCCTTATCAATACCCAAGGCAAAGCCATTGGTCATCTGTATATCATGCATCAGCAGCGGCTCCCTAACCCAAGCTGGGCAAAACAAATTTTGCAAGTCTTTGCTGCCCGTGCCGCTGCAGAATTAGAAAGACAGCAGGCAGAAGCAATCATTAAACAACAATCGGCGGCCATGGAAGCTGCAGTCGATGGTGTCAGTATTTTAAAAGACGGCACTTATCTTCACGTCAATCAGGCTCACTTAGACCTATTTGGCTATAAGCATTCCACAGAATTAGTCGGTCAGCCCTGGAGAATGCTCCATTCAGAAGCTGAAGTACAACGCATTGAACAAGAGATATTACCTGTTCTAAAACAGGCAAACGTCTGGCAAGGAGAACTAATCGCGACTCGAAAAGATGGGTCTACTTTTACAGAAGAAGTGTCATGGACAGTCACAGAAGATGGCCTACAAATTCAAGTGAGTCGTGACGTCAGCGATCGCAAAAAAGCAGAAATCGCGTTACAAAATCTTATTGCAGGTACGGCAGCTTTAACGGGTCAAGACTTTTTCCCTGCTCTAGTACGTCACATCGGTGAAGCGCTACAGGCCTCCCATGTTTTTGTGACTAAAGCCGTTGAAGGGAATCAACTTTATTTTGTTGCAGCTTGGGGTGATGGCCAATATTTGCCGAATGCCACAGTTGATATTGCAGGGACAACCTGTGCGATCGCCCTCCATGAGGGGATATACCATTGTGAGCGTGATGTGATCGATTGCTTTCCTGACAACCCAAACCTAGCTCCAATGGGTGTGGAAAGTTATATGGGGGTTGCTCTGCGGGATCATCAAGGTCAGTCATTTGGAACGCTTTGCATTTTCTCGCGCGAGCTTATCGTTGACCCCGATCGAGCAGAACAGATCCTGCGAATATTTGCGGCTCGCGCTTCTGCTGAACTAGAACGTCAGCGAGTAGAAGCTTCTCTACAAAATTTAATTGCAGGTACTTCGGCTTCCACTGGCCCTGAATTTTTTTCGGCCTTGGCGAAGCATATAGCGGAATCACTCCCCGTGTCCTATGCCATCATCTCTGAATGGACGGATAGTAAGCTTCAGACTTTGGCATTTTGGGCCAATGGTGAGCTACAAGACAATTTAGCCTATGACCCCGTCAAAACACCCTGCGAACGTACTTTGGCAATGGGTACATATTGCTGTGAACATTCTGTACAAGAACATTTCCCCGAAGATATTGATTTGGTCGAGATGAATGCAGAGAGCTATCTGGGGATTGCTTTGAAAAATACGAAGGGAGAAATTATTGGAGAATTATGCGTCCTCAATCAGCAAGAAATGTCCAATCCTCACTACACTGAACAGATTTTAAGTGTCTTTGCGACTAGGGCAGCAGCTGATTTAGAAAGACAACACTCTGAAACAGCGATTAATCGTCAATTGGCTGCGATGGAAGCGGCTATTGATGGCATCGGACTCTTACAAAATGATGCATATCTCTATGTAAATCAGGCTTATTTAAATCTCTTTGGGTATAGCCATCAAAATGAGCTTCTCGGTAAAGGTTGGCAAGTATTGTATTCCGAGGATGAGGCAAAACGTTTAAAGGAACAAGTCTTCCCATTACTGAAACAAAAGCGGGCCTGGCAAGGGGAGGCGATCGCCATCAGAAAAGACGGTTCGACCTTTGCACAAGGATTATCATTAACCCTCACCGAAAACGATTTATTAATTTCAGTGTGTCGTGATATCAGCGATCTCAAAAAAGCCCAATCGCAAATCACCCACAATGCCTTACATGATCCGCTGACAAATCTCCCTAATCGCACCCTGCTTCTAGAGCGGTTAGATCTCGCCATTCACCGAGCAAAACGAATAGAAAACCATAATTATGCAGTTCTATTCCTAGATCTCGATCGCTTTAAAGTAATTAACGATAGTCTGGGCCATATCGTCGGTGATAAACTCCTCATGGCGATCGCCCAAAGACTAACAAAACATTTACGAGAAACGGACTTAGTTGCACGCTTAGGTGGCGACGAATTTTTGATTTTGTTGGAAAACTTCAACCATACAGATGATGTTATTCATATTGCGGAACGAATTCTCGTCGATTGTCAAACACCACTCACTATTAATGAGCATCAAATTTTTACCAGTATTAGTATCGGTATTGCATTAGGCAAGCCAGAATATCAACAAGCAGGCGAGCTCATCCGTGATGCAGACATTGCAATGTATCGAGCAAAAGCGGAAGGAAATAATTCCTACAAATTCTTCGATGCCATCATGCATACTCAAGCTCTTAAGCGTTTAACCCTAGAAGCAGATCTCCGCAAAGCCATCGAGCAAGAAGAATTCATCGTTTATTACCAGCCTATTATTGATTTGCGTCACCATGAGTTGATGGGTTTTGAAGCATTAGTGCGTTGGCAACATCCAGAACGAGGCTTAATTTCTCCCATCGAATTTATCCCCATCGCCGAAGAAATCGGGTTTATTATCAGACTTGATCGTTGGGTATTTGAACAATCATGCAAACAACTTAAACGTTGGCATACTCAATTTCCCCAATACTCTTCCCTAAAAATTAGTATTAATTTATCTGCCCAAGATCTACGTCAAACCACGCTAATTCAGGATATTGACTATATTCTCAATACGACGGGTTTACCAGGAAAAGCAATTACCCTAGAAATCACCGAAAGTATGCTGATCACAGATATTGATCAAACCATTGACTTATTAAATCAGCTCACAGCTAGGCAGATTCAAATTAGTATTGATGACTTTGGTACGGGTTATTCCTCTCTAAATTATCTGCATCGCTTACCTGTAAACAATCTCAAAATCGACAAATCTTTTGTTAGTAAAATGGAGCTGGAAAGCCGTAATTCCAAAGTTGTTGACACGGTCTTAACTTTAAGCAATCAACTCGGCTTAAGAACAGTGGCAGAAGGTATTGAAACTACACCACAGCTAGAACATCTTAAACAACTAGGCTGTCAGTTTGGTCAAGGATATTTATTTTCCAAGCCACTACCAGCGGCAGAAATTGAAGCTCAGTTTTTCCAGAAAACAAGTTTCCCAACTCACCAATTGTCTTGATCAGAGCTATATCAACAATAATCTGGTGGGCGATCGCCCAATTATACTCTGCCTATTTCTTTACTATGAGCTCAACAAATAACATTTAGATTTTTGCAGTATTGTCAGCATTCAATCGTATGGGTAGGGTCACCACAAATTCTGTCCTCCCTCCAACAGAAGAATAACAATTCAATGTACCACCATGTATATCAGTAATAATCTGATAGCTCACAGACAACCCTAATCCGCGACCTTTCCCTGTAGGTTTAGTTGTGAAAAAAGGATCAAAAATTTTATCTTGAATCTCGTTGGGAATTCCTATGCCATTATCTGCTATTGAAATAACAACCTGGTTTTCTAAAGTGAGAGTAGTCTGAATTTGAAGTGTATGATGCGGTTCAAGAACTCCCTCTTGATTTCGCTTTTGGTGTGCCTCCTCTAAAGCATCAATTGCATTATTAAGAAGATTTAAAAAGACTTGGTTAAGTTGTCCAGGAGAACAAAAAATACGAGGCAATTCTCCATAACTTTTGACGATATTGATCTCAAAATTTTGGTCACTAGAGTGGATACGGCTTTGCACAATCATCAATGCAGACTCTAAACCTTCATGAATATCCACAACCTTAAAAGTGGCTTCATTTAGGCGTGAGAAATTGCGACAAGATTCAACAATCTTACTAATTCGCTGAGAACCAATCTGCATAGACTGGAGTAATTTTTTTATATCTATCTGGATAAAATCAAAATCTAGCGATTCAAGTTCCTCTTGAATAACGGTACTCGGTTGAGGATATTCTTGTTGATATAATTGAATGATTTTTAGTAAGTCATCATAATATTGATTGGCATGTTCTAGATTCCCACAAATAAAGCTAATAGGATTATTAATTTCATGGGAAATGCCAGCAATCATATGCCCTAAGCTCGACATTTTTTCAGCTTGAATCAGTTGGGCTTGAGTCTGCTTTAACTCCATGAGTGTTTCTTCTAATCGCTGATTCTGCTGTTTAAGCTTTTGCTCAGTATTCTGCCGTTCTATCTCGGCAGCTGAACGAGCAGCAAAAATTTTCAGAATAGCTTCCTGTTCCTCATAGCTGCGAGTCAAAGGTTGAGTATGCAAAGCTGCAATATGACCAAGTATTTTCCCGTGACTGTTACAAATAGCGATTCCTAGGTAACTTTCTGCTCCCATTGTTACTAAGTCTTCATCTTCTGGGAATTTTTCCTGAATCCCACTATCGTAAATTTGCAGTCCTTTCTCAATGGCGATACCACAAGGAGTTCCTGACAGGACATAGTCGAAATTCGGTCCGAAATCCTCTCCTGCCCAAAAAGCTAACACTTGAGCTTTTGGCTCTTCACCATCAATAAATTTAGCAATAAATGCATATTGAACTTGAAGAAGTTCTGCTAAGTAATGGACACAAACACGGAAGAATTCCTCCCCAATTTGAGAGGCAAGTCCTTCCACAATCAATTTAAGGTCTGCTTCCCAATGGCGTTGTTCAAAGATTCTCGATTGAGTTTCTTCCGCTAAATTGGTGAGGTTATTTGAGACTTCCATGAATATTTTATGAATAGTTTAATTTGATTCCAAACACAGCATTTTTTTAAGCAAGATTATTTTCGATTTATTTAAAGTTTCAATCATCAACAGCTTAAATAAATTTTAAATTCAGTGCCTTCTCCTAATTTAGAGCGCACCTCAATTTTCCCCTCATGTTTTTCAGTGATAATTTGATGGGCGATCGCCAATCCGAGTCCAGTCCCTTTACCGACTCCTTTCGTGGTGAACAAATGGTCAAATATCCGAGATTGAACAATTTCTGGCATGCCTTTACCATTATCAGAAATCCGAATTTCGACAATGTTTTCTTCAGCCAAATAAGAAGTTTGAATAGTGATCACCGGAGTATCTTTTTCGACCATTTCAGATGCTTTTTCTTGAGTAACTTCGTCAAACATATCAATCGCATTCGCCAAAAGATTCATGAAAACCTGATTGATCTGTCCAGGAAAACATTTAATCTCTGGCAAATCACCGTAATGTTTCACCACTTTAATCTCAGGGCGATCGTCATTTGCCTTCAGACGATACTTGAGAATTAATAACGTACTATTTAACCCTTCATGCAAATTCGCGCTGATCTTATATTTCTTATCCGCACGGGAAAATGTCCGCAAACTTGTACTAATATCCATAATACGATTTGCGGCATTGACCATGGAATTAAGGAGCTTTGGAAAGTCTTCTAAAAGAAAATCAAGATCAATATCTTCGGCCTCTTTTTTGACTGCAGCATTCGGTGGATGTTGCGCATGATAAAGCTCTAAATATTCAAACAAATCCTGCATATACTCTTTGACATTATTGACGCTCCCATTCAGAAATCCAACGGGATTATTGACCTCATGGGCAACACCAGCGACTAGATTACCTAGCGACGCCATTTTTTCCCCTTGAATAATTTGCAGATTAAGTTGCTGTAGCTCTAAATCTGCTTGATGACGTTCAATTGCAATGCGTGCCAGATAGGTTGCAACTTCCGTTAATTGGCGATCATGCTGTGTAAATTGGCTAGGTTCAGGCTGATACATGGCCAGAGTGGCTAACACTTGACCCTCAGATCCCAAGATTGGTGTCGAAGCACAAGCTCGCAACCCAAAATCTAAGGCTAGTTGAACAAAATCAACCCACAACGGATCTGTAGCAATATCTGTCACCGTGACAGAAGCTTTGAAATAGGCAGCAGTACCGCAGGAGCCAACCTTTGGCCCAATCGCCAGACCATCAATTATTTTGTTGTATTCAGGAGGTAAGCTTGGGCCAGCACCATGACGCAAACGACCTTCGGCATTGAGCAATAAAAACGAGCAATAGGCAGGATGAGGACTCTGGCTTTCAATATATAAAGCTATTTCATCTAAAATTTCTGCTAAAGATAAACCTTGGGCAATAAGTGCCAAAATTCGCTGCTGACCTTGGGAAAGTGCAACGGTTTCTTCGAGTTCTTGGGATGTTTGTTGGGCACATTGGAGCGCTTGCTCTAATTCTTTGTAGAGTAAAGAATTTTGAATAGAAATCGCAGCCTGGGTACAGAGAAAATTCAGGATTAAGATACGTTCTTCTGTAAACACACCACTGGTGTAATTATTGTTGAGATATAAAACGCCAATAAGTTGACCTTGGTTGAGCACTGGCAAACATAAGGCATTTTTGGGTTGATGCTGACTGAGATAGTCTCCAATTACTGGTAAGTCAGTTTGTAGATTCTCAAGGAGAACAACTTCCTGGGTATTTTTGACATACTGAATCAGTTTGACAGGCACATCTGGATTATTGGTTAGTGGGTCTGAGCAAAGATAGGTTTCTTCTTTCGTGGCGATCGCCCGAACCTGCGACTCTTCTGTTTCATCGAGCAAGACCAAAGCACAACGATCAGCACCAGAGTTTTGCAAAATAATTTGGGTTAGATAGCGTAACAATTCATCCAGTTGAATAGTACCGGCCAAGACTTGGGAAGCTTTCAGAATGCTGACGAGATCAAGAGTTTGATTAAAGCTGGGACTATTAAAATTCTGATGGATAGTCGTATAAATCGAGTCTGTTTGCCCAGGCAGTGTGGTCAAAGGAGTGAGCACGTCTCCTAAGGTTGTAGATGAGTCAATTACAGGTCGTAAAAGATTCGAATAGTGCGTTTCCAACTCCGAGATCTTTGCCCTTGCCCCCCAGCGCGAGTAACAATAATAGGCATCTTGCATATAGCTGGCAGCGATTTTCTCTTTCCCCCAGCCCAGATAAAATTTTGCAGCCAATTCATTCGCAAGGGCTTCTTCTTGGGTAAAACCATTCGTCTTCGCACCGGCGATCGCCAAATCATAATGGTCAATCGCTTCTGCTTTTTGTCCTAAAATACGGCTTTTCTCTGCTGTCACTAAATCAACTTTATGTTGATAATTCATGGGGGCATGTTTAGCCCAATATCGCTGCAGTTGCACTTGATTTTGGCCCACGCGACTTAAGGCTTCCGGTAAAGACTTTGAGGCGTTATTTAACTCTTCATCTGAGACTAAAGCCAAAGCGATGAGCGAATCATAAAAATAGAAGGCTGGCTCAACAATCAGACCAGTGACAAAACTTGAACATTGCCTTGCCTGCGCGGCATAGTCCTGTGCAATCTCAATATCTGCAAAGAGATAGCACAGCATCATTTTATAAATCGAGAACAAGCACGAAGTCAGTAAATTCTTGCTAGCAGCAAGTTGTGCAAGAAACTTTGTTTCTTGAATGACTTCACCCGAAAGAATTGTCGGTTCTTCCCCTTCGCCCATCAAATTCAACATGGTTTGCCAACAAAGCTGCGACCAGATTGCCGATGAGCTTTGGTTCATCTGAAGCAGAACGTCGCAATAAGCTCGCACATCTTGTTCAACATTGGTGAGGGGTTGGCCGCTCCAAAATGAATTGACACAGAAAATATAAGCGTTATAGCCAGCCATCTCCTGATTTCCAAGCTCTAAACCCTTGGTATACCCGTCTTTGAGGAGAGGCAGCGTTATCGTCAATGGCGCATTACGCAGGACAATAAAAGACCCAAGCAGCAGTAAAATTTGTGATTCAACAGCCTTCGCTTCAGGTTTGCCCATCAGTTGTCGAGCCAGTTCGCCAAATTTTACACCCGTCGCCACATCCTGCAATAAGTTACAAGAAATCAAACCATAGGATGCGTAAATTGCAGCGGATGTTGTAGTATTCCCATGCTGAATCGAGCATTTTACAGCAAGAGCCACCAGTAACGGATATAGCGGTGAACCACAACCATAAGCTGCTGATAAAAGGCTATTGGCCAGTTCAACAATCGCTTTAGTTTCAGGGACAGTCATGGTCGGTAGATGAATCAACTCATCGATTTCCCGCTCACCCAATAAGGCTTTAATATCGGCGATCGCCTGTTGCGTATCATCAGGCGTGGGTTCCTCAGGAAATGTCACCTCCAACTGTTCCAGGAGATAGACACCCGTAGCCAAGGCTTGAGCCGCTTGCCCTTGAGCCATTAGTGCCTGAATTTTTGTGAGATACACACTGACTTGATCAGATAGCAACTGCGCTTTCGCAACGACAACCTGAAAATGACTTTCCATAGCTTCAACATCGCCACCCAGAGATGCCAACTCAGCCGCCAGCTGATTCAGTTTAAGACTAATGTCATAGTGCCGTTGCCAAGCTAAATCTCCCAATAGCGCTAATCCGATACGGGCATATTCTCGACCAGATGAATAGGCAGTGGAAGCCCTAGCACGTTCACAAGCAATCAAGTTCAAACGGGCAAGTTCATCGCGTTTTGCTTGCTCAGTGATTAGTGGGATTCCTTGGTTTAATTGTCCAACTAACTCAAAAATGCGATCGCCATGGGTCGTGGCTGGAATTTTTTCGAGGAGCAATTTCCCAATCTGATAATGGGTTGTTGCTCTCTCGTCATCCGGAATCATCGAATAGGCAGCCTGTTGTACTCGGTCGTGCAGAAAGCGATAGCGAACCGCAGTTTCTGGGGAAGATGCCACTATCAGACTATTGGCAGGAGGCTGTTCATCCTGTTGGAAAAACTTATAATTTTCGTTTTCGGGAAGGATCAACCCTTCCTGGAGCGATCGCCACAAATCCACGGCCACATCATTGGGAGGGCGATCGCAGACAATTGCTAGCGTCTCCAAATCAAACTGATTACCGATACAAGCCGCAACTTTTAAAATCTCTTGCGTTGCCGGAGCCAATTTCTGCAAGCGCCGCACCACAAACTCCACCACATCATCTGTGAGGGCAAACTGTTGAATTTTCGCGAGGTCACACTGCCAATACCTCGCCGTCATATCAAAGGTGATCAGATTTTCATCGTGTAGACCTTGCAAAAATTGGGTCGAGAAAAAAGGATTCCCTTGAGTTTTCTGATAAATGAGTTCTGCCAAAGGTGTCGCCAATTTGCTCGAACATTGCAGCGTATCCGAGACCAAATGATTAATATGCTCTGGCGCCAGAGGATTTAAAGTCAGCGTATGAATATTCGGTTGAAAGTACTTAATATCATCCAATGCCAACATCAACGGATGAGCTGGAAAAACCTCGTTATCTCGATACGCTCCTAATACGAGTAGACAACCCATTGCCGGCTCTGTCATCAGTAATTTGAGTAAGCCCAAAGAGGCAAAATCGGCCCACTGCAAATCATCGAGAAAAATAACTAAAGGATGCTCTGGTGTGGTGAAAACAGCGATAAATTTTTGGAAAAGGAGATTAAAACGATTCTGCGCCGCATTCCCTGCCAGTTCAGGAATCGTGGGTTGAGCACCAATAATTAATTCCAGTTCAGGAATCACATCAATTAAAACCTGTCCACCTTCACCCACCGTAGCAAGGATTTTAGTTTTCCATTGCTCTAGCTCACGATCTGAGCCACTCAACAGTTGATTCACCAAACTCCGAAAAGCTTGCACAAAAGCACTAAACGGAATATTGCGATTGAATTGATCGAACTTACCCTGAATAAAATAGCCTCGCTGCCGCACGATGGGCTTATGTGCTTCGTTAATCACGGCAGTTTTACCAATCCCCGAAAATCCAGCCACCAGCATCAGTTTCGAGACACCTTGAGCAACTTCTTCAAAAGCATCTAGCAGTGTTTGCACTTCTGGTGCTCGCCCATAAAGCTTTTCGGGAATTAAGAAGCGATCGCCTAAATCCCGTTGCCCTAAATCAAACACTGTAATTTCCTGCTGCGATCGCCATTGCATGAGACAGTTTTCGAGATCATATTTAAGGCCAGAAGCACTTTGATACCGGTCCTCTGCATTCTTCCCCATCAGCTTCGCCACAACGGCTGCTATCATCGACGGAATCTCAGACCGAACCTGATCCACAGCCTTGGGCAACTGAGTCATATGGCAATGAATCAACTCAAGCGGATCATCACTGGCGAACGGTAATTGACCCGTCAGTAATTGATAGAGGCTAACCCCCAAAGAATAAAAATCCGTGCGATAGTCAATGGCACGGTTCATACGACCCGTTTGCTCAGGGGCAAGATACGCTAATGTCCCCTCGATGCTTCGGGGACTTTGGATTGTTTGGGTTTCTTTCGGTAATAACGATGCGATACTAAAGTCAATCAGTTTGACCTGCTTCGAGTCAGGATGGATCAGAATATTGGCGAGTTTAATGTCTTTATGAATGACTCGGTGCTGATGTAAGTCATGGAGAATATCGGCCAGCTGAATAGCAATTTCAAGAATTTCTGCCAAACTCAAAATTTGCTGCTCAGCATATTGCGAGAGAGAAATACTCCCCACATCCTCCATCACCAGCCCATAGCCATAACCATAGGGTTCCAGGCTAAGAGATTGGACAATGCCTGCAACTGGCAAATTTTTGGTAATAGTGTATTGGTTCCGAAACTGGACTAATTCTGCAAAACTTGGATACTCATGAGAAAGCACCTTAATGGCGACAGGCTGCTGAGTTCCATCAGCCACGGCTTTATATACAGTCGTCCGAGTACCTCGATAAATCGTTTTAACGAAGGTATAGCCGGGTAATTTTTGGGTTATAGCTTGGTTGAAAACGCTAGTCATCTGCGGGATTTTGAGATCAGGTCGTTTTTTTGCGTAGTTTAATGAGATGCGATCCCAAGGTTAATTTGGCTCACGATTCAACTTCGGCACGCTCAAGCCGCATCACTAGGATATCTCGCAGAATACAAGATCTCATCCCGGTATATACGTGAAGTTACTGCAAATTTTTTGGCCTAGAAAATACAAGCAATTCAATATGAGGTTTAGATTGTAATATCTCAGCGATCGCTACTGAAAAGTAATACCACCCCAATCACAGCAGGACAGGATGATATTACTCAGTTATATTTGATTTCTAGAAATGATTAGCGAGCAAGAGATAAATCTGTCAATCTTGCATGATGTTGCAAAAGGCTATGGCTGCTTAATTCTATTTTATTCAACCTCGAAAAATAAAAAGCTTGAAATACTCAGTATCAAAAGAGCATTTGCAGACAAAATATAAACAATATATTTCAGTAATAGCAGAGGCCAAATAGCCTTGATTTTTGACACATTTTGATAAAAATCATTAACTTTATATCTAAAAAACTCAGATGTTAATTTAGCGTAAGTGCAATACTTGTAACTATTCAGGGAAACAGGATGGAAATCACCGCAGGCTTGATCAAGCTTAAGCCCAATTCTTCTGAACAATTTAAAGATTGGCATTTCAAGTTAAGAGGATGTCTGAAAAGTCTTTATGTTCGATAAATACTGCGTAAATTCCGCCAGGTTGATCGCCTGAAGTACTTATTTTTACGTGCAACTCATTTCGACAAAAGTTACGGTCAGACCCTTTTCAGACATCCTCTTAATCTAAAAAACTAATTTTGTATTTTGACTGTTTAATTAAAATCTTAAGGCTATGTATCTATCGATGAATCAGTAGCCCACTATAAACATTTTCTTAGATCACTTTGTAATCAAGCAAAACAACTCCATTATCGTAAATTTTGCGATCGGTCAGCTCTAAAGCTGTTTGTTGAATCATTCCAGAGAAAAGTGGAATACCTGATCCCATCAAAAAAGGATTTACTTTCAAAATAAGCTGATCAATTAAGTGGTTAGAGAAAAGTGTAGTAGCTAAATTTCCGCCGCCACAAAGCCAAATTCCTTGACCTGATTGATTTTTTAGGTTTTTTATAAATTCGATCGCGTTTTCTGAAATCAGCTCAACATTTTTGTCTGGGCTTTGCTGCATACTCTGTGAAAAGAGATATTGTTTCATATGTGAGTAAGGACTTGTGATGCCATCTTGTAAACCGACCTCATAAGTTTTGCGGCCCATAAGAACAATATCAAACTGTTTGTTTTTGGCCTGAATACCCATTAAGTCTCGTAGATGAGATGGAACAGTTTCAGGAAAAGACGCAAATAATTCTGTGAAATATTCAACATCTTGGGAAAAGCCACCATGTGAACCGTCAGTGTGTGCAATAAATCCATCAACGCTACAGGCTACAAAATACGAAAGTATTCGCACTTCTCTTTCCTCTAATACTTAATTATTTTTTTTGCAAGTATTTTTTCTCACCAAAAAGTTTTTTTAGCTATCTTTTTTATAGGTAGATTAGCAGCTTAAATAACAAATCACTGAACAAATTATAAATAGTTTTTAGATCAACGATAGAAATTAAATTTATCATAGAAAAATGACGTGTTTTTTTTCTAAGAATCCTTTATCTTGCTGCTTCCGTTCTTTGGCTTAATTAATGATAAAGCTTAGGAATTTGTTGATTGGGAAAACTTACTTTCCAAAATTTTCTCTAAGTCACTATCTAGAGGTTTTGGCATTTGTCGCTTTCTCATATCAGCCCAAACTAAGAGAGGAATTCGCTCGGCAGCCCAATCTTTATCAGCGCCCAATTTGCCATCAACAGGATGAAAAACAAAGACTCCTCGATTATTTTTGTCCAAAGAAAAAGAATAACGAGCAATGAAAATGTCATTCCATTCACCAGTCGCAGTGTTATAGATTTGACAACTATCTGGAGTGCTGGGATCACGGTCTTCATCGAAAGGGCGAGTCTGAAATACTGACCATGATTTGTACAGATTGACAATTTCTTTTTTGAGCAAAATGACAAACAGTGGCACGATAACTGTGCCTATCCAAAAATTTTCGAATGCGGACATAATCCCAATCTCCAGTCTCTTCGTTGCCAGCATAGTATTGCAGGATTTGGATTCGGCTATAAAAGGAGAAAATTCTTTGAGATTTTCGTAAAGGAACTGTTACAGATAAGAGTTTAATGTTCCGAAATAGTGAGCGATCGCCTCAAAAATTCAAATGTATGGACAAAATCGATAAACTACAATCGAGACAGAACGCAAAGAGTAGAGAGATATGACTCTGGCAACTTACAAATGGACTGTGGAGAATTACCATCAGGCGATTGATGCAGGTCTATTTGCAGATGAAGCAGTTGAGCTATTACGAGGAAATTTAGTTGTTATGTCGCCAGAGCGAGAGTCTCACGCTTATTACAATAGCGAGATCAGCGACTACCTAAGAGCATTACTGGGCGATCGCGCGAAAGTTCGGGATGCGCACCCAATTACCTTGCCGAACAATTCTGAGCCAGAACCCGACGTGGCGATCGTGCAGCCTTTGGGGCGAGAGTATTTGCAGCATCATCCCTATCCTGAAAATATTTTTTGGCTGATTGAATGCTCCCAAGCCACTCTCACCAAAGATTTAACTGAAAAGAAAGCGATCTATGCAGAAGCGGGTATTCAAGAGTATTGGGTCATTGATTTACAAAATCACCAATTAATTGTGTTTAAAGATCTGAAAAATGCTTCATATATTACTAAGCAAACTTTCACCATAGGAATAATTTCCCCCATTAGTTTTCCCGATCTAGAGATTTCTGTCATGAAGCTTCTGGATTAGGGACAAACATCAATGCATCATTACTTTTAAGTTTTCTTATACTTGATTTTCATATTTTGAGATAAATGCACTTACAAGAAGAAGATCTTATTGGCAAAACCGACAAGATTGAGATATTCAATAATATTGGTCATTGGTATGAAGAAGAAAATACTTCGGATGCTCATATCATTAATCTAGAAGGTCGTTTGACCGTACAACTTGAAGTAAGTCCAACTCCTAGAATTTATTGGGAATTTGAGAAAGCACGAGGTACGGATAATTTAAGTCCTCGCCCATCTTCCAATATTCAATTAACTTCTTGGGATGGTGCAGAGTCTCAGCTTATTATCAAGAATCCTCGTCCTAACTCTTGGATTAGTGGCCGCCAAGTAGTTTCTGGATATGCCAAGTCAGTTGAATATGGAGATCCAGATCACCAAGCTCATTATTTTAAATTTTACCTGCCTAACACTGATTTCATAAGAGTAGCTCTTAAACAAGGACTAAATATTATTAGAAATCAAATGCCCAATAGCGAATTCTGGGCCCAAATAAGAGATGGTTGGAATCTCAGCCTAAATACCACTCAAGATGCCATAGATTGGCTTGACCCACAGTCTCAGAATAGAGGCTCAATGATCACTTTAAGTATCGGTTTATTTCAAGATGCTCAGAGAAACCGACAGATCACTACTCAATCCATATCTGAGCTACAGACTCTTTCTTTACGAGAAGCGAAAAAAATTGTAGATAAATTATGCCTGCTACTATCCTATGCTAACGGTGGTTCTGTCGCCCCAATTTATAGTTCTGCTGTTCAATTCTTTGCAGATGAAGGTGACGTCAACTTACAAACAGTAGCAAGTATTTGTGAAGTATATCCAGTCATAAAACCACAGGAAGAAATAGGGATTAGTTTCCTAGCAGATTATGGCATCAAAGATGTACTTACTCTTATTGAGAATTTCACTAGATTTGAAACTATGCATCAAACTTCTCATTGGCAGAAAAAATGGGGGCTTATCTTGGAGTGGTATTTTCAAGCCATACCTAAAGCTGGTGGCAGACAAAAGAATAAACACCCCTCTATTCTTGCCAATGTCTTGGGTACATTACTGGAAAATGTATGTCAACTGATTCTTGTCAAGGATCAACTTATTAGTAATGGGAAATACCAAGACTTAGGAGCGGTAAAACGAATCCGTGAGTTACAAAAAGAAATGGGTATTATCCCCTCTCAAGACATAGAGCTATTTAATAAGATAAGGACAAACTCTACTCACGCAAAGCAAAAGACGATTGAACGTGATGGCATTAAACTCAGCGGCTTACAGGAGTATGAAGTAATACAGCAAGCAATCCAATGGGTAGAAGAGATGATTTTATGGCGACTAGGTTATTCTGGAGCTCACCGTAGCCGCTCTTTACGGGAGGAAACAACCATAACTCCTCGATATAGCTTTGAGAAGCGTAAAGCAAAATGGGATGAGTAATCTGATCGCCCTTCACGCATCCCGATAAATTCTACGGAATGTCACAATAGATGCAGTAAAGTTTGTAAAGCGAAAATTTTTCTGTAAACCCATGTCTAGTGTGCCTCCTGTCTTGAGCGGAAGTGAAATCCGGTCGAAATTTCTAAACTTCTTCAATGAGCGGCAACACCCTATTCTTCCCAGTGCCTCCCTTGTGCCGGAAGATCCGACGGTGCTGTTAACCATTGCCGGAATGTTACCTTTTAAGCCGATTTTCCTTGGACAGCAGGAAGCACCTGCCCCCCGCGCCACGACTTCCCAGAAATGTATCCGCACCAATGACATCGAGAATGTCGGTCGGACAGCTCGCCACCATACGTTCTTCGAGATGCTCGGGAATTTTAGTTTTGGGGATTATTTCAAAAAGCAGGCGATCGCCTGGGCATGGGAACTCTCGACAAAAGTTTATAAACTAGACCCGAAAAATATTGTGGTCAGTGTCTTCCGGGAAGATAACGAAGCTTATGCAATTTGGCGTGACCAAGAAGGAGTCCCCGAGTCTCGCATTATTCGAATGGGCGAAGAAGATAATTTTTGGAAATCTGGCCCCACTGGCCCCTGTGGTCCCTGCTCGGAACTTTACTACGACTTCAAACCAGAGCTGGGAGACGAAAATATTGACCTTGAAGACGATGATCGTTTTATCGAGTATTACAATCTCGTTTTCATGCAATACAACCGCGACGCAGAAGGCAATTTAACACCGCTCGCCAAGCAAAATATTGATACGGGTATGGGTTTGGAGCGAATGGCGCAAATTCTTCAGCGTGTCCCCAACAATTACGAAACTGACCTTATCTTCCCCATCATCGAAACCGCAGCAAAGATTGCAGGCATCGATTACAAAACCTCTGACGACAAGACTCAAGTTTCCCTGAAAGTCATTGGTGATCATGTCCGTTCTGTCGTGCAAATGATTTCGGATGGCATCACCGCTTCCAATACAGATCGCGGCTATATTTTGCGTCGTCTAATCCGCCGGGTCGTTCGTCATGGTCGTTTAATTGGCATCGACGGTCAATTTATTAATCAAGTGTCTGAAACAGCAATTCAAATGCTTGAAGCCCCTTACCCTGAAACTCGTCAGCGGGAGACCTTTATTAAGCAAGAATTAGATCGCGAGGAAAAGAGTTTTCTCAAAACCTTGGCACGGGGTGAAAAGCTGCTGGCTGAAATTATTGCAAAGGGCGACAAACAAATTTCTGGTGTGGATGCGTTCACGTTGTTCGATACCTATGGCTTCCCTATGGAGTTAACTCAAGAAATTGCGGAAGAGCAAGGTTTAACCGTCGATGAAGCTGGTTATAAGCAAGAGATGACCAAGCAACAGGAACGGGCAAAAGCAGCTCACAAAACTATTGATCTAACGGTGCAGGGAAGTATTGATGCACTGGCGGAACATATTCATCCCACCGAATTTTTGGGGTATACCGACCTGAAATCTCAAGTAAAAATTGAGGCGCTTCTCGTTGCTGGAGAGCGTGTAGACACGGCAGAAGTTGGAGCAGAAGTACAGCTCATTTGTAATCAAACGCCTTTCTATGCAGAGTCCGGTGGTCAAATTGGCGATCGCGGGTATTTTTCGGGCGATAATCTCGTCGTTCGCATCAATGATGTGCAGAAAGAGTCTGGTTTCTTTGTTCACTACGGCAAAATTGAGCGCGGCACTTTAAACACCGGCGAGACTGTCACCGCAACAATCGATCGTGCTTGTCGTCGCCGTGCTCAGGCAAACCACACCGCGACACATCTATTACAAGCAGCCCTCAAAAATATTGTCGATGACTCTATTTCCCAAGCAGGTTCACTCGTAGATTTTGATCGTTTGCGCTTTGATTTCAACTGTCCTCGTGCCATCACCGCCGAAGAGCTAGAACAAATCGAGGACCAAATTAATACTTGGATTTCCGAAGCCCACGACACTCAAGTGGAAACCATGGCGATCGCCGACGCGAAGGCAAAGGGTGCAGTGGCAATGTTCGGCGAGAAATATGGCGCGGAAGTGCGTGTGGTCGATGTTCCAGGTGTTTCGATGGAACTCTGTGGCGGCACCCACGTGAATAATACGGCGGAAATTGGCCTCTTTAAAATTGTTTCTGAAACAGGTATTTCTTCAGGTATTCGTCGGATTGAGGCGATCGCCGGAGCATCGGTACTCGACTATCTCAAGGTGCGTGATCGAGTCGTCAAAACCCTCAGCGATAAATTTAAAGTCCAACCTGAAGAAATAACCGAGCGCGTTGACAATATTCAGGCTGAACTTCGCAATACCCAAAAGGAACTCGAAAAAGCAAAAGGTGAACTGGCGATCGCCAAATCCGAAGCCCTTGTGAGTCAAGCTGAAGCAGTGGGTGACTTTAAAGTGTTGGTGGAGAACATGGGCAACCTCGATGCCAAAGCCCTCCAAACCGCAGCAGAACGTCTCCAACAAAAGTTAGGAGAAGCAGCCGTCGTTCTTGCTTCGACACCTAGCGAAGGAAAAGTTTCATTAGTGGCAGCCTTTAGCGAAAGCATTTTCAAAGGCAAAAAGTTGCCCGCAGGTAAATTTATTGGCGGCATTGCCAAACTCTGCGGCGGTGGCGGTGGTGGTCGCCCGAACCTTGCCCAAGCAGGCGGACGAGATGCCAGCAAATTACCAGAAGCGCTCGAAACAGCCAAACAACAACTTCTCGAAACACTCAGTTAAGAGAACATAAGCTAAAACAAAAGGGTGGGGACAATTCCTCATCTTTTTTATTGCGAAAAAATCTGTAATACTCTGCACCCATGCCCCAAGCAGAATCCCGTATTGCCCTTCTGATTGATGCGGACAATGCCCCAGCCTCAAAGATTGATGTCATCCTTGCCGAAGTCGCAAAGTATGGTGTGGCGAATATTCGGCGTGCATATGGCAACTGGAAGAATCCGAGTCTCAAACCTTGGGAAGAATGCTTGCATGATTATGCAATTCAACCGATTCAACAGTTTGATTACACCAAAGGAAAAAATGCAACAGATGCCGCGTTAATTATTGACGCAATGGATTTGCTCTACACCCAAGAACTAGATGCTTTTGCCCTGATTTCCAGTGACTGCGACTTTACGCCATTAGTGATGCGGATTTTAACGAATGGCCTCAAAGTTTATGGCTTTGGGGAAAAGAAAACGCCGTCGCCTTTTGTTTCAGCTTGTTCTACTTTTTTGTATCTAGAAAATCTCAATCAGCCTGATGCAGACGACGCGAATAACAAATCAATTCCTCGCAAACCAGGCAATAAATTAAAACAGGACGCCAAATTAATGAATCTTTTGCGTGGGGCGATCGCCAACACCAAAGATGAAGATGGTTGGGCAAAACTTGGCTTAGTGGGAGGACATATTAAAAATCAAGCATCATTTGATTCCAGAAACTACGGTTACGCAAAACTCAGTGGTCTATTTGAAGCCATTGACTTATTTGAAGTTCGGCGCGAAAAAAATATTATTTCAGTACGCCGAAAAGATAAAAAATCTTGAGCAATAGCTTTCCAGTAATAGCGAGCCTCATCAATTGAGGCATTATCAATGGCTTGTGTAGCAATAGCAGATTCAGTTACTCATCGATTTCGAAGATAATCCTTATCGAATTATCATCTTCTCCCAAAGAAACTCACACGAAGATCATCTTCGTCTCAATATTTTCTTGGAAATACAGCTTTTTTGTCTCAGAGAAAACTTATGTTGTTTTTATAAACTAAGCGCAACTCCATTCGCAAAAGACAATCCAATGAGCTTTAAATACTTCGTCAACCGTGAAAGGCTAATTTTACGGATTATCCTTGCTATCTCTCTCTTTATGTGGGGATTTCAGAAAATCACAACGCCAGCAATGGATGCTGTCTATGTCAAAGATTTCCAACAATTAATCTTCCTTGATCCTCGGCTATTTTTGATTATCGCGGGTATTTGCCAAATTATTATGGCAGTTGGGCTCATTGCCGGTGTATATACGCGTTATATCGCCGCGATTTATGTGTTTATGGGATTGATGACGTTCGTCGTGCCGGGCTTCTTCACGATTGGGAACCCCTATAAATTCACCTATGGTCTAGTGATGGCAGGTGCTGGTTTGTCTTTAATGTTGACTGGGGCAGGTTTCCCAAGTTGGGATTCAAAGCAAATGCGTCAACAGCGTTTACAAGAAGTCGAATAATAAATCGATTTTACAAATTCTCACCAAAATAAACCCTGACTTTAATATTTAAAGTTGGGGTTTTAGTGATTTATTCATGAACGATTCAGGCGATCGCCCCCAATTATTAAATTGGTTTCATCGGCGACATTGGCCAAGCATCTAATTTCTCTGCTCAAGCTCTTCCACAGCTTTCTCAGTACGATCATGGGGGTCATCAAATCCTTTAGATGGCAAAACACCAATAATCACAGAGTTGATAGCAGACTTTGTATTTTTACTCGCACTTTTTAGAGGCTCTGGCAGGAGAACATCTCCCAAAAGAACAAAAAAGATCAGACCAGCAATTACAAGCTTAATCGTGTTATCTGTGCTGAGAAACTTAATACGCATTATTTTTACCTCAAGAGAAGACCCAGATGGTTCATGCAGATATTGAATGCCATACCTACTACCTATTTTGCATCGTATATCAGGAACTCGGCCTCTGTTATCGGTCAAAACTTGGAAGCCATTGTGAAGTATTGGTGAATATTGATTAAGGTAACTCTGTAGACACAAGCGCAAAGATCTGAATTCTATAATTGACAGCAGCAATTTTGAGCAATTGAGAATTTGGACTTATCGACTCAACTTAACGCTAAAATTTTTTCCGGCGATCGCCACAAAATCACCATCAATAGGAATAAATACACCAATGACGAGTGTAATTTGTTGACAACCCTTCAGCGAAACGAAGAATATGACAGAAGACTGCCGCAAAACGAAACCATATTTCCAAGCACCATGATCAAACTGTTCAAATATTTCTGCGCCGTTGTGCTGGCGATCGCCATCAGCTTCAGTAGCAACCAGAACGCATGGGCATTACCGAGCCAAACCTTCACCATTGCAGCCCTTGCCCAAGGCGATGCAATCACAGACCCAGAAGCAATCCTGCGCTACGCTCTGCCTATCGAAAATAAGCAAATTCGTCGCCTGCAAGACAGCATGGAATTTATGAATAAAGATCTCCGTGCTAAACGTTGGGGACCGATTGCAAGCGCAGCGAAAAAAGCGGGTCGTGCCGCAAATATTGGCAAAGACAAAATCCTAGACGACGTAGTTGAAGATTTTCGTCCCCAAGCCGAAACATTACTCACTGAAATTTCAGAAGACGTAGAAGTCATTCGTGAAGCAATTAAAGAACAAGATCGCGAAACGATCTGGACAAAGCGCAGTGAAATCCTCACCGATGTTGGCATCATCGAAGAGAACATGATCGGTGAATATCCCACCACCATCCCCCCAGAGTTCGACAACCTGCCTCGCTTACTCGGTCGCGCCACCGTTGAAATGAAAACAACCCAAGGTGACCTAACCATTGTGCTCGATGGCTACAACGCACCAATTAACGCTGGAAACTTCGCAGATCTTGTGAAACGTGGTTTCTATGATGGTCTACCTTTTATCCGTGCAGAAGATTTATACATCCTTCAAACTGGTGATCCTGAAGGCGCGGAAGTTGGCTTTATCGATCCGAAGACCAAGGAATATCGCGCCATTCCCATGGAGATTATGCAGAAGGGTGACACCGAAGCGACCTACGAATTTACCCTCGAAGACCTTGGTATTTATCTCCCCGACATTAATCTTCCCTTTAATGCCTACGGTGCTTTAGCTTTGGCTCGTCCCACTGAAGACGTGAATGGCGGTTCCTCTCAAGTCTTCTTCTTTAAGTTTGATACAGAGCTTTCCCCTCCTGGATTTAATCTCATGGATGGTCAGTACTCTATCTTTGGCTACACCACCAAAGGCAAAGATGTTCTCGAAGCGCTAACTAAGCAAGACAAGATTATTTCTGCCAAGATTATCAAAGGTGCAGAAAACCTTGTTTCTTCTAGCTAAATTAGGAACTCGATAGTTTTTTAAACCATCAATCCTAAAAACAAAACACCCCACCAAAATTTAGTTCGTGGGGTGTTTTTTAGATCTAAAGCTCAAAGACTTTAGGTGAAGCGCATTTCTTAATCGGGCCTACATGCCGCCGTCCGTGAGGGCACCGCGATAGCGAGCATCACCAAAGCCAAGAATTGGGTAAAAGATATATGGCAAGAATAATAAACCAAAGCCATATCCCATACCTTTTCCAAACGAGTTAGCGACCCAGAATGGCAATAATACAATCATGACGATATTGACAATCGGCACAATAAATAGCACAGTCCACCATCCAGGCTTCCCGACAATTTGCATCATGACATACAAATTATAGATAGGAACCAGACATGCCCAGCCGGGCTTACTTGCTTTGACGAAGACTTGCCACATGCTTGCGATGACGGCAATAATCACCACGAGTTGTAACAGTGAAATCAGTTTATCCATAGGTGTTCTCTCTTTAAAAATTCAAAAATCAGCTCGTATCGCACCATTATTCTAGGATTTTGTTATTTCTGAACACCAAAAGTTTACGTTGTGTAATAGGGCTTTTATTAGAATTTCTTCTCATACGGATCAAGGGATGGGGTTGAAGGGTGAGGCGATCGCCACCATTTTTCAAGAAATGATGATTGATTTACGTTGGGTATTGTGATGTTTTCTGCCGGTGCCAAAATTCTATTGCTAGCATAGGGAAAGTAAAGTCCTAGCGCATTTTTGAGCATTTACAATGGTTTTTCTGGCTGAAGTCGCTGAAATCTCGATCAAGGCAAATTTGCAGCAATTTGTATTGGTTTTATCGATATCGCTCACGGTTGCAACCTTTTCAAGGATTTTTAGTTGGCTCAGACAAATTCCCTACACGTTGCTATTGGTTATTGTGGGCTTGGGCTTAGCGTTTGTGGATGTGCGTCTGGTCAATCTTTCACCCGCACTGATTTTAGAAATTTTCTTGCCGCCATTATTGTTTGAGGCAGCGTGGAATATTCGGTGGCGGGAATTGCAAAAGCAATGGTTGCCGATTGGGTTATTTGCGCTGGCTGGGGTGGCGATCGCCATCTTCGGTATCGGGTTTGCACTAAGCCAATGGACCAATCTCGCCTTAAGTTCCGCATTATTGGCTGGGGCCGCTCTCTCTGCAACAGACCCTGTATCGGTTGTCGCATTATTCCGAGAATTGGGTGCCAGTAAAAAACTGACCGTCGTGATGGAAGGGGAAAGCCTTTTCAATGACGGTGTAGCAGTTGTCGCATTTTTGCTGTTAGTGGGTATTCCGCTGGGTGCCCAAAGCTTTTCGATGTCGGCAACAGTGGCTACATTTTTGAGTTTTGTCGGGATTGGCGTTGGGTTAGGATGCCTAATTGGTTACGGTATTTCGTTTTTGACACAACGATTTGATATCCCTCTCGTTGAGCAATCGCTTACCTTAGTTTCTGCCTATGGCACGTACCTTTTAACGGAAGAGTTGGGCGGTTCAGGCGTAATTGCGGTGGTCACAGTCGGAATGATTTTAGGCAATTTCGGCTCTAATATCGGCATGAATCCCCGTACCCGCCTTGTAGTCTCAGAGTTTTGGGAATTCCTCGCCTTTTTTGTGAATTCGATTGTTTTTCTACTGATCGGCGATCAAGTCAACTTTGCGAGTCTCGGCGAAAGTCTGGATCTGATTTTTGTGGCGATCGCCTCGGTATTGGTGACCCGTGCCATTTCAGTGTTTGGCTTGGGTTGGATCTCGAATCGATTTAGTAAAGATCCCCTGAGTTTATCGGAACAAGTCGTATTGTGGTGGGGCGGTTTACGGGGATCTGTGTCCATTGCCGTCGCCCTGAGTGTGCCTGTGGTGCTAGGCGATCGCCAAGAAATTATCAATATCATTTTTGGAGTGGTGCTCTTCACCCTACTGGTACAAGGATTGACCACCCAGTTCGTGCTCGAAAAATTAAATTTGATTGGTGACCAACCTCTCCGCCAAGAATATTCCGAGTTATTGGCACGACGGGTGGCATTGCGACGAGTACTTGACTATCTAGGTCGACTCGATTTGGCACCGGATGTCGATGAAGAGTTTTATAACTATGAGCGCGATTTGGTAAAAGCGGAATTGCGTACCCTCGACGAAAAAATCGAAAAGCTCAAAGTTAAGCACCCACCACTCAGGGAGCTGGATATGCAGCAATTGCGGGATACATTGCTCGACATTGAAGCAGATACCTATGCCGAATTCATTCGTGTTGGCCGCCTAAACAAAGATCTCTCGCCCCTCCTCCAAGAAATCCTCGTCAAGTCTACAGAGCGAGAATTCCGCGGTTAATTCAGGCGATCACTACCATCTGAGTGCTCCTAACCACCTTTGGCAAAACAAATCATCACAATAAAAGAAAGCGCCAGGCCGGGAGCGAGCAAGGTGACAAGTGTCGTTAATTCTGTGCCAGACATAAAAAATTTCCTCGATGGAAGCATCATGGTTCCCACGTTAAAACCCTTTATTGATCGCTAGCCTGAAGCATCACAAAAACTTAATCTCCCCGTTATCAAACCGCTAAATTAGGCTGTATCTAAGATGTGCTAGATCTCAATCGTAATTTTAGGCAGTTCACTATGGCGACAGGAATCAGGATGCTGGGAGATCAGTTTTCCCATGGGCAAGCCGCACGATTACAGCAGCAGCACGAGAAAGAAAATCCACCAGTCATCCTCATTGAATCCAGCGATTACCCCCGACAACGCCTCTAGCATTACCAAAAATTAATGTTGCTCTGGTCAGCGATGCGCCACCTCGCAGAAGAATTGCGCGAAGACAATTGGCAAGTGAACTATGCGATCGCCGCAAATTTTCTGACTCCCTTAAGAAAACTGGATTCACACTCACCAGATTTTAGAATTACTCATCATGCAACCGGGCGATCGCTCCTTTGCAGCATTTCTCAAAACTCTCGACTTAGATTGCCCCATCAGATTTATTGAGAATAACCATTTCCTCTGGGCATGCGAAGAATTTCGGACTTGGGCGACAGGACGCAAACACCTTGTCCTCGAAGACTTTTATCGAGCGAGCCGCAAACGTTTTGACATCCTCATGGACAAACAAAACCAGTAGGCGACAAATGAAATTTTGACAAAGACAACCGTCACCCTCAAAAAAAATTAATCCTCCCACACCTCAATGGTTTGAACCCGATACGATCACCCAATCTGTCATTGATCGCATTACATCACTAAACCTGAAGGGCTATGGCAATATTAAGCAGTTTCGATAGGCTGTCACTCATCCCCAAACCCAGCAAGTTTTCCAACATTTTTTAGCAAAAGGACTTGAAAAAATTCGGACATTTCAAGATGCAATAGTCGAAGGAGAAGACATACTCTAGTACTCTCTAATCTCACCATACGTAAATATAGGGTTATTACAGCCGCTAGATTTTGTTCAAATTGTCGAGGTAAAGCAAATAGATAGCAATTTCTTATCAACAATATAGAAGGCTTCATTCGACAAATTTTGGGGTAGCGAGAATATCTTTATGACATCTATCATCATGTCGATGTAGACTATCCACAAAAAAACATTTCAATAACCCAAACCCTTTCCCTGATTACTTTTGGAATAGCTCTAAAACAGATTGAAACTGCATCAAACAGACCCTTTCCCAAACCGAACGTACAAGCTATGCTCATCACATTTAACGATTAATGATCTTGAGTGATTTTGCACTGATTGTTGGTATCAATCCCCAGGACTTAGAAGCATGGTTTCATGCCGCTTTTATCGATGTCTACGACTGGGTGATGCAAACAAATGTGATTGGCATGGGTCAATTTGCTGATGGTGGAATTCTCGCAAGCAAACCCGATGCATCATCCGCAAACTATATTAATAAAATGAGTAATTATTGTTCGACTTGTCGCTACAATAGGAGCGATCGCTACGGCGAAAAAGCCTGTCCTTTCAACACTTTCTACTGGGATTTCCTTGATCGCCATCAGGAAAAACTCCGGTCACAGGGGCGCATGAACTTAATTTTAAAAAGTTTAGAGCGTATGGATGCAGCAGAACTTTCTCAGATTCGACGACAGGCTAAGCAATGGCGAGAACGGTTGCGCCCCGAGATTTCACAGTGAAATATCACAATATTTCCTAAGCTCGATCAACTGTTTATACGGATGCATTTGCGTTTAACCCATTCACTGTTTTAAAAACGGTTAAGTTGCCCATGACCGACAGTTCACCATCTTTAGCACAGCATCTAGAGCAAGACCATAAGGCTTTAATGGCCAAAATTTATGGTGGGTCTGAAGCACGACAACGCATTGCGCTAATCGAAAAGTTATTAGCAATCGGAGCCGCTCTCTCCAGTGCACATGACCTTGGCGAACTTTTGCAATTAATTTTGGTCAAGTGTTGTGAAATCACAAAAAGTGATGCGGGGAGTATTTATCTCCTAGATTCACGGGACACAGATAATCCCAAACTAATTTTTAAAGCGGCTCAAAATTTTTCTCTGCCGGATATCCCTTTTAAAGAATTTTCATTGCCATTAAATCCAAAAAGTCTGGCTGGCTATGTGGCGATTACCGGAGAAACTCTCAGTATTGAGGATGCTTACAAGCTGCCTGACGAGTCTCCATATCATTTTGACCGAGGTTTTGATCAAAAGTTTGACTACCGAACTTGCTCCGTGTTGGTGCTGCCGATGCAGGATCAAAAGGCCAATACCATCGGTGTACTGCAATTAATTAACCGCAAGATCGAAAGTGAAGTTAAAATCACGCCCGAAAATGCGCTGCACATGACGCAATCCTATTCGATGTGGGAAGAAACTATTTTGCGATCATTGGCCTCCCAAGGAGCAATTTCGATTGAACGTAATTTGTTACAAGATGACATCGAAAATCTGTTTGAAGGGTTTGTCAAAGCATCGGTAAAGGCAATTGAATCCCGTGATCCAACCACCTCAGGACATTCGGAGAGGGTGGCCCTCCTAACGGTTGGGTTGGCAGAGGAAGTATCGCGAATTTCCCAAGGAACACTCCGACAAGAATATTTCGGCGATCGCCAACTGCAAGAGATTCGATATGCGGCACTGCTCCATGACTTTGGCAAGATTAGCGTCCCAGAAGCAATTTTAAATAAACGTCAAAAGCTCTACCCTGGCGACCTTGAAGTGATTCGCCAACGGTTTGCTGTGGCCAAACGCACACTGCAATGGGAATGCGCCCAGCAAAAGTTTCAATATTTAGTAGAACATCCCCATGCCCACACTGAAGGCACATCCGCTTGTCCTCACTGTGAGAAGATCCAAAAAATGGACCATGAGGTCGAGGAAACCCTTGATCGACTGGATTATCATCTCGCCCTCATCGAGCAATTTAATGCCCCTGAGGCGATCGCCACAAAAAAGTTTGAGATTTTATCAGAACAAGTTTTTCGTGAATTTACAAAGCTGGCAAAATATCGATATCGGGATGTAGACGGCAAACTCAAGCCGATTGTGAACGAAGCGGATCTCGAACAACTTTTACTCCCACGCGGCAATTTAAATCCAGCAGAACGACAGGCGATTGAATCCCATGTCAGTCAAACCTACGAATTTTTAAAAGAAATTCCTTGGACAAAAGAACTCAAAAATGTCCCTCATTTCGCCTATGGTCACCACGAAAAACTGGATGGCACAGGCTATCCTCGTGGTCTCAAAGGTGACGAAATCCCGATCCAGACTCAGATGATGACGATCGCCGATATTTACGATGCCCTCACCGCCGCTGATCGCCCTTACAAAAAACCCTTACCAGTGCATGTGGTGATCAGAATTTTACGGGAAGAAGTCGACAGAAATCACCTTAATGACGATCTGGTACAGGCCTTTGTCAATCGCAAAGTCTTTCGGGTTTTAGGCCATTCTCTCTAAGACTTTGACAGCTTTAGGAATCCCAAGTTCCTTCAGCCAAAACAACGTCAAGTTGCAGGTAAAATTATTGATGAAACCCATAGTTTAAGCAGGTCAATGAGCAAGCAAGTTATCCGCATTATTATCATCGCCATGATTATTCTGTTGGCACTGCCAGTATTGATTGCACCAGCTTTCTCAGCAGAGCTACCCGATGGCGCACAGGTTTTTGAATCCACTTGTGCAGGCTGTCATGTCAATGGTGGCAATATTATTCGTCGTGGTAAAAATCTTAAGCAACGAGCCATGGAAAAGTATGGCTTTACATCTGTCGAAAACATTACAGAGATTATCAATAATGGTAAAGGTAGTATGTCTGCCTATGGCGATCGCCTCACCGCAGAAGAAACCCAAGCTGTTTCCGAATACGTTCTTACCCAATCCCAAAAGAACTGGAAAAACTAGACCCTAGCTTTAAACCCTAAAAATCAAAGTAAATATAAGGCACATTCCCTTCTGGTGCGAAAATCCACACGACGTAAAAACACAGAGGCACAAATGCGAGTTTCAAAGCCCAGTTGAGATTCAATTGCCAACGTCGTTGAATCAAATATGCAAGACCCATCCCAATGCTGATCAACCCCAACAAAAGCACAAAATACGAACGTCCCATATTGAGACCTTCAAAATAAATCTTTTGGCCAAACTGAATATCGCCTTGATGTTTCCAGAAATGAGAGAGCAATAAGTTTGCCTGCTGACCATCGGGCAATCGGAATGGAATCCAGGCCATAAATACCAAAATTTGTGTTATCCCCCAAGCCAAAACAGTGCCGGGTATAGACTCCCAGAAGCGTTTGATAAGAGAGAATTTTCGGGCGATCGCATCCCCAAGCCGATGAATTGCTAGACCAGCACCATGAATACAACCCCAGAGCACATACCCCCAAGCTGCACCATGCCAAATACCGGCGAGAAACATCACTAGAAATAAATTAAAACAAGTGCGCATCAACCCTTGACGAGAACCCCCCAGAGGGAAATAGAGATAGTTACGTAGCCATTCCCCAAGGCTCATATGCCAGCGCCGCCAGAAATCTGCCAAGCTCGTCGAAAAATACGGGAAGTCAAAATTAACAGGGAGATTAAAGCCCAGTAGCTTTGCACTCCCCATTGCTAAATCGACATAGCCGCTGAAATCAAAATAAAGCTGTAGACCATAAGCGATCACAAAAAGCCATAGATCACCGCTACCTGCTCGGTCTAGATTATTGACACATAGCTCCACATAAACGCCGAGATTGTCAGCAATCAGAACTTTTTTAAACGCACCGCTGGCAATAAGCCATAGACCTTCCACACCCTGATCAAAAAAGAGATGGGGTTTACCTTTGGTTTGGTTATCGAAATAGTGAAAACGGCTAATCGGCCCCGACAAAATCTTCGGGAAAAATAACTTATAACTGCTGAAGTGGCTAAAGGAAAGAGTTGCAGGAGCACCGCGATACACATCAACCAGATAGGAAATGCACTCAAATGTGAAGAACGAAATCCCCACTGGTGCAATCAGATTTTCTTCCAGCACCATGGCCACATCCGTTGCCCAGGGCATATCCAGAAAGGTATTTAAATTTTCCAGCGTGAACGGCACATATTTAAAACCGAACAGGATAAATAGATTTAGAAAAACACCCAATATCAGCAAATACAATGCTTGGCGATTCCAGAAACTTGGCGATCGCCCACTCTTTTTCAGACGTTCACTCTGCCTCAGCTGCGCATAAATTAATCGCCCAACAATATAGTTGACCGTCGTTAAACCAAGTAACAACGGTAAAAATTGCGGCTGCAATAGCGCATAGAAACCCAGACTTGCGATCAGCAAAATCCAGACCCGCAACGTTGGCAACAACGTCCCCAAACCCCAATAGCAAATTAAAGTTCCCAGTAGGAAACAGGCATACGAAAAAGAAACCAGTTTCATCGGAGCAATGGCAAGAAAATCAGATTCACTATATCAGGGACGACGATTAGTACCCCTCTCCCGGATTAAATGGCTCAACAATTTCCACTTCCACCGCTTTTTCTTGTTCTTGTTCAGGCTCAACTTCCAAATCAACCACCACAGGAACAGACACAGGCTCAAGCTCAGGCAATGCGATCCGTTGCGGTACTTCCTTCTTAACAAGATCTGGCATCGGTTCAGCCTTATCCAGCCAGTAATCTGCCACAGGCAATGTGTGTTCGAGATCTTCCAGTAGGCGAGGAATAATCATCACGGCATGGAGTTCACCAATGCGCTCAGCTTCATGCATCCCTGCATCGATCGCCATCGCTACATTGGAAACCGTGCCTCGAATAATCGCTGTACACAATCCGTCTCCAATTGTTTCATAAGACGCAAGCTGAACATCAGCCGACTTAAGCATGGCATCAGCAGCGCCCACCATCGCCGGGAAGCCACGGGTTTCTAGTAAACCAATTGAACGATTGCTTAGGCGACTATAGCCGCGCTGCTCATGGGCAATCTCCACTAAATGACTGCCAATTGGGAAAATAGCTTCAAGATTTTCTAAAGGACGCGGAATCACTAATTTAGAAACATATTGATCAAATTGTGCTGCCGTTCTAGCACCTTCTTCTACCGCAAGACGTACATCAGCTGTTTTCCCTCGAACTACGGCCGTACAAAAGCCGGCACCAATTTTTTCATAGCCTACTAAAGTCACATCAGCGGACTTCAACATCATGTCGGCTGTACCCACGATCGCCGGAAAACTTTTTGTCGAAACCAAGCCCAAGGCAAAATCTCGAAACGGATGCTCTTGTTTGGCTGCTTGTTTCGGAAAACGTTGTAGGGATTGCCGACGGGCAGGAAAATTCATAGGGTCTGGAGAAAAGTTCGGTTGGGAACGCTCTGGCTTATGATTAAGTTTATCGGTCAAATACTGATTTACCTATCATTTTACGTTATCGCAATTCCCGCTCAGATTTATGATTGGACAACCACAACCCACAGGTGAAAAACTTTCTGAAGAGGCTGCTGCAGAATTATTCCGTTCACTGTTGCACAAGGAAGGGTCATGGGTTGACTGGGGAGTTGGCTGCCAGACGCTCCAAAAATGTGGCTATGGCACGATGGAAATCTTTGAGCAAACGGGTTTCCAGGGCTCCCACCAAAATATGATTATTGTGGCATCTCAGGTGTATCAGAGCATCGAAAAAAATGGGGGGTCTGCCGAATTGCTCGAGTATTGTCGAGGACCTCGCTCTGATGTGCTGTATGAGCTACGGATTTTAAATAATGAACAACGGGCGATCGCCGCTCAGGTTGCCAAGGATAAAAACCTAGAATTTGACGACGCGAAAGAACTCGCAAAATCGATCCAACATTTCCTGCGATTACCTCAAATCCCAGATGGCTTTACCGAACATCCCGGTGACGCTATGGCATACCAGGCTTGGCGGGCCGCCAAACAGAAAAAAGATTTACAAGGTCGTACCCGCTTAATCGCAAAGGGTTTACGGTTTGCCCATTCCCAAACCGCTCGCCAAAAAATTGAGCAACTTTTGAGTGATTTAACCGTTACCTCGACAAAAAACGCACCATTATTACCGCTTTATCGCTACGAAGATGAAAATAATGTGCCAGCTCTCCTCCCTGTTGCGGGGACTTTACCGCTCTCAGTCGAGACATTTAAACAGATCACAGCACTTCAACTCCAAGAGCCTTTTAATGTCGTTGAGGTTCAAGCCAATATCACAGTTGTCCCTCTCCCTTGTTGGCAAAGTGTTCTCACAGCTGAAGATCCAGTGGTGATCTTTCATCAAACAGATCAGCTGCCGCAGCCAATCCCCGGCAAACCGGAGCCTGTACTCGTCCTGATTGACCGCGCCAAGCTTGAGTGGAATGACAATAGTTATTTTGTGATCGCCGACAACGAGATGGTTAAATTAGGTTGGTTTGCAGAGCGACCGGAAGCAGAGATTATTGGCCAAGTGGTACTCATAATGCGTCCAAAGAAAATCTTTGACGAAAACAACCTCCATGAACCCTGGCAAATGGATGACTAAAAACTACTAGCATCGAGCAAAAGTAATCCCCATCAAATTACATTTACCAGAGAAAAATAAATAAAAACTAAATTTATATGACCAAACGGTGTATTTCGTACCATTCACTCCCCTGCCAAGTAAGTTACAGTAGAGTCATTAAGCGTTATTTCTGAGGTGAAAAATGCCTAACTCTACTACGACATCGAACGAAGCGACCCCTGATCACGCCATCTGGGATAGTCTCAAGCAGGCGATCGCCCGCAGTTCCGGCTTCAAGCGCTGGCATGCAGATCATTGCGAAACCCTAAATCTCGATCAGCTCACTGTCGATAAGCAAGTTAGTACATATCTCAAAGAAACTCTAGAAACCCTCGCTTATTAGACAGAGAAATAGTGATCACTACACATTATTTTTCTAACTTCTAGGCTTAGTCGCCCATATTTTAATAACCTCTAATCAACAGCTCTCCCACAAGCAGTTATCGACGTTTTTTCGATCTGCGGACAGCTGTTTTTTTTGGGCGATACAGGCTCTTAGATCGGCGTCGCCCTACATTCTTGCTCTCAATCGCTAATTTTTTTAAGGGCGATCGCAGCATTCGTATTTCTGCAGTGGTGAGATGTCGCCATTCCCCAACAGCCACATTTTTCAAGGTAAGTTGATTGGGGGCTTTTCCAATAGCAACCCGAATTAGACGCAAAGTAGGAAAACCCACAGCTGCCGTCATACGCCGTATTTGACGATTTTTCCCTTCCGTCAAAGTTAGCTCTAGCCAAGCCGTTGGGATATTTTTGCGTTCTCGGATTGGTGGTTGGCGAAGTCCAATTTCTGGAGCTGATGTGAGTAGACGGGCGATCGCCGGACGCGTTTTTTCACCTTTAATAATCACACCCTGCTGCAATTGTTTTAAAGCCTGTTGGTCAGGAATATTTTCAACCTGCACCCAATAAGTACGTGGATGGGCAAATTTTGGCTCACAAAGATAATGCTTCAGCTGATTATCATTCGTCAATAATAATAAGCCTTCGCTATCACGGTCGAGACGACCCACAGAATATACATCTGGCACAGAGATAAAATTTTTAAGCGTTTGTCGATTAGCCGCTTGGGAGCTATCATCAGTGAACTGACAGAGCACGTTGTAAGGTTTGTGGAATAAGACGTATGAACGATCCATCTAATCAAGTCATTACTGCTACCATAATGCCCGAAGTCGAGATCGACGACACCGCTCCGGGTGAAATGGTTCTCGTCCGAAAAGAAAAAGTAGACACAAAAAATAAACCCAGCCCTTTAACCTTCTTTCTGGTTTTTATCCCCTTTATTTACCTCGGGGCGATCGCTATTATTTTGACGACAAAGCTAGTCAAATGGGGACTTCGTAAATCTGCGAACAATAAAAACACAGCACCAGTTGCAGCAGCCTACAGTCAGATGAATGAACTTTAACGCTCATAGTATTGAAACAAAGCACATTCCATCACTTCTATTCACTAACAGTACATCTAATTTAAATTACTGTAATTGTGTCGGAAAACTTTTTGAAATCTTCACACCAAACTAACGAGTTTTCCGATATGAGAAAATCGGAATTTGAGCAGGTAAATAGATTCACCTTCATATAAAAAAATATTGATATCTCTTTGCTCATTAATAGTTCTCGAAAGCCCCTTTCGTTACAAACAGGGAAGATCATATTTTATTCATGTTTCATTTAATGCTTTTTTAAGCATGAATCGGCATCAAGGATGGTGTCAGAAGCACGCAGAAAGTAATTACAACTATTAGCTGATTTTCCAGACAAAAACAAGAGACAGGTAAGGAGAATATCGTAGTTTTTTTTTGAATTTGTCCGAATTCATCAGCCAAACCACGTAAAATTCATACTTTTATGAATTTCCCCTTATATTCCGCTCTGACAGGGATTGCGTTATTAGATAATATAAGTTGTAGAGCCTTTTACTGTTGAACAATTTTGGTCAAAATTCTTCGCCGTCACTCTATTGGCAAAGCGAAAACTTACGATATTGGTGTTAGCAAAAATCACAACTTTTTGTTGGCGAATGGTTTGTTTGCATCAAACTGCTTTAACAAGTCCCACTCCACAGCATACGCCTATGTCACTTATCAAACGGCATATTTAAAAGCAAATTATCCCGTTGAATATATGACCGCTTTGCTAAGTGCAAGCAGTGGGAATAAAGATAAAGTTCGTAAGTATCGCGAGAATGCCGACAAGATGGGCATCGTTGTCCTACCGCCCGACATTAATCAGTCTGATCTAGATTTTAAGCCTGTTGGCGATCGCATCCGTTTTGGATTATCAGCAGTTCAAAACTTAGGAGAAAACGCAATTCAAGCGCTTCTAGATGCTCGGCAAGCTGGCGATTTTGAAAGTTTAGCCGATCTCTGTTCTCGTCTTGATTTACGTGTTGTCAATCGACGCGCTCTTGAAACATTGATCACTTGTGGGGCGATGGACGATCTCCATGACAATCGTCAGCAGATGCTCAAAGGTCTGGATTTAATGATCAACTGGGCACAACAGAAGGCAAAGGAAAAAGCCAGCGGTCAAACAAACTTGTTTGACATGATGGGTGGCGGATCAGAGGACGCAGCCAATACTGTGTTTGACGAAGCGCCAACATTTCCCAAAGTGGCTGATCTTTCCCTTGAAGAAAAATTACGTCAGGAGAAGGAGTTATTAGGGTTCTACGTGTCTGAGCATCCACTTGAAAAATTACGGACAACGATCGCCCCAATTCTCGCGCCGATTAATTTGGCTGCGATTGGCGATCATGTCAAAAAGAAAGTCAGTGTGGTGGCCATCTTGACTGAGGTCAAAAAGATCTTCACAAAGGCAAAAAATGAGCCAATGGCCTTTGTCCAATTTGAAGATATTACAGGTCAAATTGAAGGTATTGTCTTCCCGAGGACCTATCCAAAGGTGGAACAATTACTCAATATTGATCGTCGTGTAATTGTCTGGGGAAAGGTTCAACAAAAAGATGATCGCGTGCAGCTCATTGTCGATGATCTAGAGCCAATTGAGGAAGTACGGATGTTGATGATTCCTCTCTCTTTGGCAGAACTCAACCAGTCTGCGACGCAACAACGTTTAAAACAAATCCTCTCCCAACAAGCTGGGGAGAAAAAACAAGGACGTGTGCCTGTGATTGTCGTCGCTGGTCATGGGGGCGATCGCACCTTTATCCGCCTCGGACAAGACTATTGGGTCGAGGATGATCACCAAGCGTTTCTTGCACTAAGACAAGGGGGCTTTAAGCAGACTTATCGCGAAAGTCTCATCCCCCAAGTCCAAGCTAGCTAATTTCTTTTTATTTTTTTGCAATTCTCTTCACCATGTCTTATACCTACGATTACCCTAAACCATCTGTTACCGTTGACTGCGTTGTCTTCGGATTAGATGCAGAACATGATTTAAAAATTATGCTGATTCAGCGGGGTGTGGAACCTTACAAAGGTGAGTGGGCTCTACCAGGGGGATTCGTTAGGTTAGAGGAATCTCTTGAGGAAGCAGCCTTACGGGAGCTAAAGGAAGAAACGGGCGTTGAGGAAATATTTTTAGAGCAACTTTATACGTTTGGTAAGCCAGGTAGAGATCCTCGCGATCGCGTCATTACGGTAGCCTATTATGCTCTAATTAATCTGGCTGATTATCCAATTAATGCCCAAACTGATGCGGATGATGCAGCTTGGTATTCTCTCGAAAATTTACCGTCCCTTGCTTTCGATCATGACAAGATTGTGACGATCGCCAAACAAAGATTACAAGGCAAACTGCGGTATGAGCCGATTGGTTTTGAACTCTTACCGAAAAAATTCACCCTAACTCAGCTCCAAAAGCTTTACGAACAGGTGCTCGGAACACAATTAGATAAGCGTAATTTCCGCCGCAAGATCCTAAAAATGGATCTATTGATTAAGCTAGATGAAATGCAAACAGGAGTGGCTCACCGCGCAGCACGACTTTATTCTTTTGATGAGCAAAAATATAAAGCTTTAAAAGAAGCTGGGTTTAATTTCGAGCTCTAGGTTGAGGTTACCGCGTTTGTTCTATTGTTTTTCGTCTTATAGGGCGATCGCTTCTAGCCCATGAGGCAACCCCAAACGCATCTCCAAGTCCCTCTCCACACCCGCATTTCCACAGCTATCTTGATCTCAGGTCAAGTTCTTTGGCGAATTGTACGCGGTAAAGTTCGCTTACCTCTCGTCACCGAGCAGATGGTGGCGGCTGGGCCTGGTGCCTTGGTGCCAGTGCTACTTGTCGCCCTATTTGGTGGAATGATTTTCACCATTCAGACCGCACGGGAGCTGAGCACATTTGGTGCTGAAAATATTGTGGGTGGTGCCTTTGCGATCGCCTATTGTCGGGAACTCGCTCCCATTCTCACGGCCAGTATTATGTCGGGTCAAGTGGGGGCAGCCTTTGCATCAGAGTTGGGGGCAATGAAAATTTCTGAACAAATCGATGCGCTCCTCATGCTCCGCACAAATCCTATTGACCATTTAGTGGTTCCACGGGTGGTCGCCAGTTGTTTAATGTTGCCAATTTTAATTACATTCGCTTTAGTAATTGGGATTTGCGGCGGCATGGTGGCAGCCTATCAGTTTTATGGCCTTGCTCCCATACGTTTTCTGGCGTCTGTACAAGAATTTCTGAAGCCCAGCGATCTCCTAAATATCGGCGTTAAAGGGATTATTTTTGGATTGTTAGTCGGAATAATCGGCTGTAGTTGGGGGTTAACCACGGAAGGTGGCGCCAAGCAGGTTGGGCAATCGGCAACTTCTGCAGTGGTTTGCACTTGGATCAGTATTTTTATTTGTGATTTTCTCGTATCGACCTTAATTTTTCATGATTCACCTCTCCCATAAAGATAAATAGTGGGGCGATCGCCGGACAAAAAAATAGGCTTTCCCTGAGACTATCCAGAGAAAACCAACACCTAGAACTGACAAGTCAATCTTTAAATACGACAGATTAAATCTCCTGCTTTCTGGGAAAATTTTACATTTTCGCCATAATCCACAGGACAGTCAATCACCACAGGTACATCTTGCTTAAACGCTTCTTCAAGGGTCGGAATTAAATCATCAGCCGCTTCGATCCGATAGCCCTTTAGTCCCATGCTCTCTGCAAATTTCACAAAATCAGGGTTTGTAAAATCAACAAATGCGGGTTGTCCAAACTGGTTAATTTGTTTCCAACCGATCAAGCCATAACAACTGTCGCTAAAAATGAGGGTCACAAAATTTGTCCCGACCCGCAACGCTGTTTCAAGTTCTTGATTGTTCATCATAAAACCGCCATCGCCAGTCACAGCTACGATTTTTTTCTCAGGATAGATAAGTTTTGCGGCCAAGGCACCAGGGATAGCAATTCCCATCGCAGCAAAACCATTCGAAATCAAACAAGTATTAGGACGTTCGCAATGATAATGCCGCGCCATCCACATTTTGTGTGCCCCGACATCAGAAATAACGATATCTTCTGGTGCCATCACTTGGCGTAAATCGTAAATGATTTTTTGAGGCTTTACAGGAAACCCTTTGTCATTGGCATAAAATTCGTAATCTTCACGGATGTCGGAACGCACTGAAGCATAGCTCGGAAGAGGCTTTCCCTCACGATCAGCACGCTTCATAATCTCACTGAGCGAATCGCCGATATCACCGACAACTTCAGCGAGAGGAATATAGCTGCTATCGATTTCGGCAGCGGCTTCACCAACATGAATAATGGGCGTTGAACCGTCGGGATTCCAACGTTTCGGGGAATATTCAATTAAGTCATAACCAACGGCAATGACGAGATCGCTCTGCTCGAAAGCACAGGTAATAAAGTCGCGCTGCTGTAAACCAATTGTCCACAGGGCAAGGGGATGGGTATAGGGAATGGCACCCTTACCCATAAAAGTATTCACGACAGGAATATTGAGCTTTGTCGCAAATTCAGTCAGCTCTTCAGCTGCTTTCGCGCGTATCGCACCATTGCCAGCAAGGATCACTGGGTTTTTTGATCGGGCGATCGCCTGTGCCGCTTGATTGAGACTGCGGGAAGAAGCATAAATTTTTTCGTTGCTAGCCTTAGTTAGAGGAAGACCCTCCGTTTCCATGGCTGCAATATTTTCTGGAAGGTCGATATGTACCGCACCCGGTTTTTCCTGTTGGGCAATTTTAAACGCGCGCCTTACCACTTCTGGCGTTGTGCTGGGTCGAACAATTTGTCGGTTCCATTTCGTCACAGGGCCAAACATTGCCACAAGATCGAGATATTGATGGGATTCGATATGCATTCGATCAGTGCCAACTTGCCCGGTAATCGCAATCAATGGCGCACCATCGAGATTGGCATCCGCAACGCCCGTCATCAAGTTTGTTGCTCCAGGCCCCAAGGTCGATAAACAGACCCCAGCCTTCCCCGTAAGTCGCCCATAAACATCTGCCATAAACGCTCCACCTTGTTCGTGGCGCACTGTGATGAATTGGATCGATGAATCCTTTAACGCTTCGAGAATGTGTAAGTTTTCTTCACCTGGCAAGCCGAAAATGTATTCGACACCTTCATTTTCTAAGCATTTCACCAATAATTCGGCAGTATTCATGGGTGATCCCCTTGAGCTATTGTATTGAAATTTTACGAAGGTCAAATGTGATATTTCCTTGATTGTGTTGAAAACGTCGCATTTGAACCGTCTAATCCGTCACCGTTCTTAACTATTTAATCCAAACGGTTTTCGCATTTACAAAAGCTCGAATACCAGGTACTCCTAGCTCTCGTCCATAGCCTGAGCGCTTAATGCCGCCAAAAGGTAATCGCGGATCTGACTTCACCAGTCCATTAATAAACACAGCACCGGCTTCAAGATCGCGAATAAATCTTTGCTGTTCAGTTGGTTCATTCGTCCAAGCGCTACTCCCCAACCCAAAGGGAATATCATTAGCCAGGGCGATCGCCTCAGCAATATTTTTTACAGTGAAGACCATTACCACTGGCGCGAAAAATTCTTCTTTCATGGTTGGCGCATCAACAGGAATATCAGTCAAAATGGTCGGCGGAAAAAAGTTGCCAGGACGATCAAGACGCTTGCCACCAAGCAAAACAGTAGAACCCAACTCAACAGCTTTATCGACTTGTCGCACAATGTCATTCAGAATATTTTCTGTCGCTAAAGGCCCAATATCAGTGTCATCATCCATCGGGTCACCAACTTTTAGACTCGCAAATTTAATTTGTAGCTTTTCGAGAAATTGCTCGGCGATCGCCTCATGGAGAATAAAGCGCTTTGAAGCAATACAAGACTGGCCATTATTCAGAGTGCGTGAAAATGTACCAATATCTACCGCTTCATCAAGATCTGCCGACGGAAAAACAATCAAAGGATCACTACCACCCAGCTCCAGCACAGTCGGTTTAATTTGATGACCAGCAAGAGAAGCAAGACTCATTCCAGCAGGCTCACTCCCTGTCAATGTTGCAGCCTTCACTCGGTCGTCATTAATCACATCTTCTACTTGAGCTGCACCGATAAGCAAGGTTTGGAAGGCTCCCTCAGGAAAACCTGCGGCCTCTAAAATAGCCTCTATTGCTAACGCACATTGAGGCACATTCGACGCGTGTTTTAAAACAGCAACATTGCCAGCCATTAATGCGGGCGCAGCAAATCGAAAAACTTGCCAAAATGGAAAATTCCATGGCATGACGGCCAAAATAATGCCTAATGGTTGATAAGAAACATAACTTTTTGTTGCATCAGTTTCTGTATATTCATCTGCAAGAAAAGCTTCGCCATTCTCTGCATAATAGCGGCAAACTAAGGCACATTTCTTCGCTTCAGAAATGGCACTTTTTTTCGTTTTGCCCATTTCTGTAGTCATAATTGTCGCAAACTTTTCTGCATCCCGTTCTAGGATCAATGCCGCATTATTCAGCCATTTTTGTCGCTGTGTAAAGCTCGTGAGACGATAACTTTGGAAGGTCTCTTGCGCCTGGGTTAGCTTCGCTTCAATTTCCTCTGATGCTAGTGCATTAAATCTTTTGAGGATTTCCCCTGTTGCCGGATTCACTGTGGCGATCGCCATAACAACCTCTCTACCCATATGGGTCTCGTGATCAACTCACTCTTCCAGTGTAAACGGGGATTTTAAGGAAAAATTACAGACTTAAAGATTACTTAAATATTCTTAGTCTTAAAGAATCCTTGCTATAAATTTGGTCTTAGAAAAAAGCCTGCTAGCATCAAGTTCATATCGACCTATCACAACTTTTTTTAAAATAAGTAAAAATAACTATGAGCACTCACCAAGATTTTTTTAGCACTACCGATTTAACATCAGCCGACTATTGTGTATTTGGAGTAGCTACTTGTTTTGTGCGGGAAGAGGGTGAAGTCAAAGAAGTTGAGATTATGGAGCCAATCCCTTCCGCAGCCATTGAAGCATTGCTTAAAGGCATCCCAACATCCTACAAGCGAGCTTGTGCCACAACCCTCGGCGAAGTCTTTACCGATAATCATATTGTGATTCCACGGGTTTTGGGCGATCGCCTCCAGACTCCCGATGACTTGTTAGAGCGCACTGCCGCTGCGGCCAGAACTTACAAACGTCGCCCTGAAGCCAAAGAACATATCGCCATCGGCACCACTTACGAAGCATTCAACTTCTCCACCGAGAAAAAACGAGTCCTCAACCAAGACAACGTTGTCAGTACTGAAGATAATGTCAAACAACATTCCCATACTCACAAAGTTCTATAAACCAGCAACTCTATTCACTCCCTTAGACTTGAGTGAATAGAGCTCAATATCTCCGAAAAATTCAGGCAAGCAACATATTGAAATTAACAAGGGATTTCACAGATATTAGGCCTCTTAGAATGTCTTGCTTGTTGAGAGCTTGTATGAGCGATTAGTCTCAATCTCTTTCCATTTCCTACCGCGAAAGTAAGTTTGCAATAATTGCCTTATATCCATTAATATTCTCTGGATTCTCAGTGCTAAATTGATATAAAGCTTCTTTTGCTGATGCTTTATATTGCTCGAGATTATCATCATGTTTCTCTAAGAGGATGTCTGAAAAGTCTGGTTTCAGGCTAATCGTCTTAATAGTAGACGCATAGAGGCAATGTAAATCCAAGCTTCTGCACTTTCGGTTGAACATTCATAATCACGACTCAAACGCCTGCACCAATAAAACCAGCCAAAGGTTCTTTCTACAACCCATCGCCTTGGTAGAGGAGTAAAACTCTTTTGTTCTTTTGGACGTAACACAACCTCCAATATCCAACCGAAGCTATTCATCACCCAGCGCACGAGATTCGCGCCATGATAGCCTCCATCGACATAGAGCAAATAGAGGTGCTCTAAATTTAAATCTAGATGTTGAACTCACTCTAGTAGGAATCGCAATCCTTTGATATCAGAGATATGAGCTGCGGTGACTACCACTGCTAGAGGGATGCCCAAGCTATCAACCATCACATGGCGTTTACGACCTTTGATGCGTTTGTTGCCATCCACACCGACATCTTGGTGAATCATTGTTGCGGTATCCACCGATTGAGAATCCACCACCCCATAGCTTGGAGAAGAGGGAGGTCATGACTCATCGTTCTCTCCCACTGATGAAGCTGAGGGTTAATCCTTTGCCAAGTGCCGTCGTTACGCCATTGGCGAAAGTAGTGGTAAACCGTTTGCCACTTAGGAAAATCATGAGGCAACAACCGCCATGCGATACCACCCCTCAAAACGTAGAGTAACGTGAGTTCGGGATAAGGAATAAAGGTTCTAATCAAGCTGAAGAGAGGGTTTCTTGGGCTGATGACAATAGGCAATGAGACCACACAGCAAGTTGACACAAAAATTGGCAGGACTGCGGTGGCGGGAATGCTCAATCTGAGAAATATTCTTCAGTTGGTCAATGACGGTCTCAATCAAAGCTCGCTTGCGGGCCAAAACTTTGTCACGCCAAAGCATCAGGTGATTCTTCATATTGCGACGAGGCTTAGCTAGAAGCATCACATCATATTCTTCTTGTAAATACTGTGCCAGAGGTTGAGAGACGTAACCTTTATCTGCAAAGACTTTTCCCGATAACTCTTTCAAAAGCTCCACGGCTGGTTTTCTGTCATCAATGTTGCCAGGCGTGATTTTAACATTGAGTAATTCGCCATGGTCATTGATAACCAGATGTAGTTTGAAACCAAAGAACCAACCCACAGAGGTTTTACCTCGAGCGGCATGAATCAAAAACGCGATGTGGAGAGATGCGGCGATTTTGACAAACCTTGATACTGGTGGCATCAATGAAGCTGATACCTGTGCATTGTGCTGTAGGTAGACACATAGAGGTACTAACGTCGAAGGCATCCACTCCACAAAACGTTGGTCACTCACTGCTCTGGGAAAAGCTCCTCGCCAGTGATGACGCACATTGATGAGATAGAAATACTTGAAGTTACGATAGTGAGATTGATGAAATGCAATCAATATCGTCATTATCTCGCTGAGACTAAGGCTTCTAGGGCGACGTCACCGCCGTTGTTTCGAGGCCAGTAATTGTTGTTGCCATTGAGGTTCAAAGACTTGGCAGAAATCATCAACGGCACAAAACAAAGGTTATAGACTGGTCATGGGAGAAGGTGGTGGACTGCTTATCAACTTCCCCAATATGCACTTTCTCCTTTTTCTTTCTTATCCCGAACTCACGTTAGAGTATGGCATTGAGAACACAGCGTAGATTAACAGAACGAGGACGACCGCCGGATTTCGCTGGAGGTAATAAGGTTTCAATAAGAGACCATTGTTCATCGGTAAGGTCTGTTGGATAGGATAGAGGCATCTTTTTCGGTTAGGGATTTGAGTACTCTTTCAGACTAAATCTCTAACTTTTTCTCTCCCCACTAATCTTTTCAGACATCCTCTAAGATAAAAATCATCCTAGTCTGGTGCCTAAGCTTTGCTTAAATCTTTTATGACGAGTAAAAGTATTTCTCATAATAGGCTGAAGTTTGAAATCGCCTGAACAACTCCATCTTGCTCAACAGATCTGGTGACATAATCAGCAGATTGTTTAACAGCATCCGGAGCATTGCCCATTGCCACACCAACTCCAGCATATTGCAACATCTCACAGTCATTAAAATTATCGCCAATTGCCATCACATTTTCTGGCTGCCAACCTAAAATCTCTTCAGTGAGGAATTTAACCGCTCGCCCTTTTGTCGCTGTTGGGGAAGTAAATTCAACATACACTTCTGTGGATTGCGTGCAATGGATTTGCTGGTTTGTATAGCGTTTTTTGACGGCGGGCAAAAGTTTCTTGGGAATATCCTCACAATGGCAGACCGCTAAAATTTTTGTCGGGGCATGGTTCACAATCTCTCGTAAATCCACGAGGAGATTTGCTTTACAGCCTGTTCTTTTCTCGTAGAAGTTTGTGCGTTCATTCACCTCGGATACATATAGTTCATCATCGTGGTAGACGTGAATATGCATGGTTGATTGCCAAGGTTCCGCTGTTAGGTAGTCTACGATTTCAACGCCGAGTTTAGCTGGGACTGAGAGACGGCGATGAAGTTCTTGACTAACCGGGTCTTGGATCCACGCGCCGTTATAAGCAATGATAGGTAAATCCGAGGCGATCGCCTGATGAAATCTCCGGGCCGAGCGAAACATTCTCCCTGTGGCAATGGCCACCCGAATACCGCGTCGTTGCACATCATGAATGGCATCAAGGACAGCGGTAGTAACTTGGTTAGTATGACCCGAAATCGTACCGTCAATATCGAGGACGAGGAGGCGAATATCTTCCATAGAATCGTAGCTTCTCTGCTGGTATTAAGGTTCAGAATAAGGGATGATCGCCATAAATGAATGCCGCAATAGAAAAGTAATTTTTTGAGCGATCAATGTCTCACTTTTTAGGATGAATGCATTGAAGCTAAAAGAGTCTGCATATGCTCAATTAAGGTTTTTAGTCGAAAGGGTTTCGCTAAATACAGGTTTGCACCAGCATCAAGACACCGTTGGCGATCGCTATCCATAGCTAAAGCAGTGAGGGCAATAATCGGTACTTGGTTGATACTCGACTGTTCACGGATCAACTGCATTGCCTCAAGACCATTCAGCTCTGGCATCTGAATATCCATCAAAATTAAATCCGGCTGCTCAGATTCGGTTAGAGTCACGGCTTCTCGACCATTTACTGCCCGTATTAAACGGTAACCCCGTCCCATCAGATAATCCCAAATCGTTTCAATATTGTCGTCATCGTCATCGGCAATTAACACTAAAGGGCGATCGCCTGTAAAGAGAGTAGCTGTTTGCCCTAAATGCGGCTGGGAATTTGGCGAGAAACTTGGAGCAGATGCCGTCGGAAGTTCTAACGGGGATGGTGCTGACCAAGGCAAACATAGTAAAAATTCACTTCCCTTCCCGAGAGTACTCGTCACCGAAATGGAGCCACCATGGAGTTCTGCAATCTGTTTAACTAGCGCCAACCCAAGACCAGTACCAGAAAAACGCCGCGTTAAGCTGCTATCCAACTGAACAAAGGGTTGGAAGAGTTGAGCTTGGTCGACAGGCGCAATACCAATACCATTATCTTGAATGTGAATACGAACCAGATTTTCAGTGGCTTTTAGTTCTAAGCGAAGACTAATTTTGCCCCCTATTGGCGTAAATTTAATCGCATTCCCCAGTAGATTGATCAGAGCCTGCCGTAGACGCAATTGATCGCCTTCAATCTTCGGTGATTGCGTTGGCAAATCGAGTTGAATCTCAATATTTTTTTTGCTTGCCTGATGACGAATTAACACAACGCTTCCTCGACAAATCTGATTAATCTCCACAGGTACTGGATGAAAGACCATTTGTCCTGCTTCAATTTTGGCGAGGTTGAGAATATCGTTAATAAGTTCTAAAAGATGCTGTCCGTTCCGCTCAATCGTATTCAGCGATCGCTGTTGGCGTTGGTTCACAAGACCATAAGTGCCATCCCCCAGCACTTCCGTCAATCCTAAAATTGCATTCAGTGGTGTTCTCAATTCATGGCTCATATTCGCCAAAAATTCATCTTTTAACTTTGTGGCGCGCTCGAGCTCCTCATTAGTACGGCGTAATGCCTGTTCCGCCCGTTTACGATCATCAATATCGGTCACCCGCACTAAATTCACTCGGCGATCGCCCACCGTAATCTGTTTTGCAGCGAGGTTTCCCCAAAATAACCGCCCTGATTTAGTCACATATTCGACTTCTCGACTCCAAGTCCCCGTCTCATTAATCTCCGCGGCGATCGCCTCCAATTCCTCATCAGAAAACTGTTTCGCTTGCAAAATATGGCCTTCAATATCAATCAACTCTGACTTATCATCCCGCTCAAACATTTCTATCGCTTTTTTATTGCAATCAAACGTCCGGAGCGTGTCCATATCCACTAGAAATAACGCATCCGCTGACTCATCAAAAATTGCTTCTAATAAATTTTGACTGCGAATAATCTCTTGCTCTGCCGCTCGTCGCTCAGTCACATCCGTGACCATTCCGAGAGCACCCGCAAACTTCCCGTGATCATCCAGTAGAGGATTTGTCGTAATCATGGTCCAGACTTCCTGTCCTTCTCGACTACGAAAACAAAAATCATGATCTTCTGAAAGACCTTGTTGGCGACGTTGAAAATTAAGTTTGGCAGCCTCTAATTGTTTCGAATCCATAAACTCAAACAAAGATTTACCAAGCATATCCTCGGCGTTGTAGCCCAACATCATAGCCATCCGTGGATTGACATAATCTGTTTTCGCCTCTTCATCAATCACCCAAATCCCTTCTTGAGCTGTTTCTACAATCTGTTGATAAAGTCGGTCCTGTTTTTGTCGCTTTTCCTCAGCCGCCTTACGTTTAGAAATGTCCCGAAAAACACCAATAAACCGTTCAGCTTCCCCCAAGTGCTCACCATGCAGAACGCCGCGATCATGCATCCACAAATAATGGCCATCATGGTGGCGAAAACGATATTCAATATCGAAAATTTTGTCTTCCCGAAAAGCTCGCTCCAATTCAGCTTCAACGGCTTCTACATCATCGGGATAGACCCGCTCCAACCAGCTTGCCGTATCCATCCCCATCTCTTCTGGGGTATAGCCAAGAATATTTTCATAGTCTCCCTGCCAAGTCAAAATATCCTGCGGCATGTAATGGTCATAGGTCACTTCCGCTAATGCCTTAATCAGAAGTTTGTCATGTAACACAAGGTCAGCATGCATTTCTTCCGAGCGTTTGCGCTGGGAAATATCCTCAAAAATGGCGATGTAATAGGCTTCATCTGGTGGAAAAGGCTGAACTTCAGAGAGGTTAATTTTCACCCATATTTCCCGACCGAGAGTCTGGTGAATGCGAGTTTCTCGCTGCACGAAGCCATTCTCTTCTAGCTCCACAAACATTTGGCGATCGCCTTCTATTTCCGCCACCAAACTAATATTCCAGTAGGGTTGCCCAACCAATGATTGTGAGGTTGACCCAATCATTCTGGCAAGGGTTTTATTGATCTGTGTAAAACAAAATTCCTGATCGAGCTTGGCAATGCCCACTGCCGCATGTTCAAAAATCTCTCGAAATTTTGTCTCACTCGCCTTCAGTTGCAGTTGCTGATCCTGGCGTTCTGCACAGACATAAAGCATTTCCCCAATCAGTCGTAGTGCCTGGGCTTCCGGTTTTGTAAAAAGACGTGCATTCTCTCCGCTATAAGCAAGACAGAGCACTCCCCAAGGCCGTTGGTTCGTTTGCAAAATTGGGATGGCCAATATTGTTTTTAAATCAGACCAGTTGAGACGACGTTTTAACTCAGGCGCATCCAGTGACAACAAATTTGGATCATCAATGATGATGTCTTGATTTTGGGTAACCTGCTGCATCCACCAACTTTCAGGTATTGCTTCGAGATTTTGAAAAACTGTCGCAATCGAGGCTTGAGAATTCTCACCATGCCATTCACTCACCACACGGGAGCCACGTTTTGGGATGTTATGACAGATCAAAAAAGCATAGTCTGTGTCAAAGGATTGACCTAAATATTGCAGGATGGCATCAAAGTTTTGATGGGGACTTTTCAGTAGATTTTGGAGCGTATGGATAACGATTTCCTGCAGGTTTTGATTTTGGAGGAGTTCTTGTTCTGCCTGTTTGCGCTCGCTATCGTCGAGCATAATGCCATGCCAAACAGTCTCGCCATTGTCTTGTTGGTGTGGTTCCGAAATCCCTTTCAGCCATTTAATCTGACCGGATGGCAAACAAATTCGCCATTCACCGTGCCATTTCGATAGGGTGCAGCGAGACTCTTGAATTGAGTCCAATAACAGTTCTCTATCATCAGGGTGAGTGAGATTTAAAAGGATATAAATATCAGCGATCGCCACATCACGGGAAACCTCAAAAATGGTCTCGACATAATCATTGCAGTAGAGCAGTTTAAAAGTGCCATCCGCTCGCTGCACTAAGCGATAAATCATGCCGGGAATGTTATTAGATAATTTCTGAAAACGATCTAGCGACTGATCTAAAGCTGTCTCCATAGCCAGGCGATCGCTGACATCAAGAATAATGCCGTCCCAAACAATGCGGCCATCAAACAAAGACTCTGCCTCTGCCATGCCATGTAGCCATTTGATGGATTGATCAGGAGTTTGGAGTCGCCATTGATATTGCCATTTTGTACCCTGAGCGATCGCCTGTTCCAGAGAATTTAGCAATCCATCAAGATCATCAGGATGCACCTGAGCCAGCCACCATTGACTATTAGCCATCAGCTCATAAGGAGACACCCCAAAAATCTGAGCACAATAATTACTGGCATAGGAAAAACGGTACTCACGCTGATCATCGCGGGTAAAACGGCACATCATACCAGGAACGTTGTCAGCTACCTTACGGGCATGGGCAATAGATTGCCGCAAAGCTTGCCGAGTTAGATGCACTTCCGTTTCATTCCGCAAGAGGCCAAACAAATACTCTTGATCAGCATAGAAACATCGTTTTTGAGTAGCAAAATAAGTATTTTGTAATGAGTCCAGTTGAAAAATATCTGCACTTTCGATCTCACCTAGTTCTCTCGCTTGCAGATCTTGTTCTCGAAATTTAGCGGCCTGCTCTGTCGCAAAAATATCATCATCACTTTTGCCACAAATTTCTACCCAAGGCCGTTCCACAATCTGACAAAATGCCTGATTTGCATAAATATAGTGATCATCAGCATCTTTGATAAAAACGGGTTCGGCGATCGCCTCTATAAGCTCTTGGGTAAACGTTTGAGCATTCTTTAAATCCTGTTGCGCTTGCTGAAGCGAGTGACGCAGAGACTCTTGCTCTGAAATATCGAGCCAAGATCCGAGAATTATTGTTTTATCGTTGCGCTGTATCGCTCGGAGATCATCTTGCAGCCAGTAATATTCTCCCGATTGGTGGCGAACTCGATACCGTAATGATTTTGTTTCAGTAGGTTTGAGTGTCTTTAGAGTTTTGGCGATCGCCTCACGCTCATCGGGATGAATCAACGCAAACCAATCCACATCCTTTGCGATTAGAGCAGTGGCCGAATAGCCCAACAAGCACGATAGATTATCGCTAACAAACGTAAACGCGTCTCCGGTTTTTAATGGCAAATATTCATAGGCAACAATTGGACGACCTTCTAGAAAAGCGTCACAAGCTTGCATTTGCGCCTTCGTGGTCACCATGTCCGCATCACAAGCAGGAAGAAATGCCATACAACATTGTTGAAACACAACAAAAAGTTGTCTCTATCCTAAACTGACACTCTGATAATTTAGGCTAATGAATTTTACAAGTGCATCAGGATATTGCATCAATGTCATCAATCCCTAGCTTTCCATCAAAAATCAGAGAGAGAACAATCATGATCACAACTCTCAAATATTTATGCAATTACTTGGGGCTGAAGATTCAGCACTTCCTGTCTAGCCCATTGATCCGCTTGCAAAATATCATCCAAACTAGGCGTGAGTTTATTCTCCGCTTGGTGGCGATCGCAAACCTTTTCGATCACGCGGGGAATATCAAGGAATTCAATCTTTTCTTCGAGGAATAAAGCAACAGCTTGCTCATTTGCCGCATTCAGTACCGCAGGCATCGAGCCACCAGCTCGTCCCGCCGCATAGGCCAGATTCATACAAGGATACTTTTCGTGATCTGGCTCTCGGAACGTCAAATCCCCAGCCTTCACTAAATCAAACTTTTCCCAATCTGTATAAATACGATCGGGATAGGACAAGGCATAGAGCAATGGCAAGCGCATATCAGGCCAACCAAGTTGTGCCAAAACCGACGTATCCTGTACCTCGATCAGAGAGTGAATAATGCTTTGGGGATGCACCACAATATCAATATCGTCGTAATCTTTGCCAAATAAATAATGCGCCTCAATTACCTCTAAACCTTTATTCATCAAGGTCGCTGAATCAATCGTAATTTTTTGACCCATCGACCAATTGGGATGTTTAAGAGCATCTTTAACAGTGACGCTGGCTAATTTTTCAACGGGTAAATCACGGAATGCGCCACCAGAAGCCGTCAAAATAATTCGTCTCAGGCCACCTTCAGGCACTCCTTGTAAACATTGAAAAATTGCCGAGTGCTCAGAATCTGCAGGCAACAATTTCACGCCATGTTTTTCGATGAGAGGTAAAACAACGGGGCCACCAGCAATCAGAGTTTCTTTATTCGCAAGGGCAATATCTTTACCCGCTTCAATCGCTGCAATTGTCGGAAGTAATCCTGCACAACCGACGATCCCAGTAACAACACTCTCCGAATCACCGTAACGAGCAATCTCGGCGATCGCCTCCTTTCCAGCAATGACCTGAACCTGCGGAAAATCTTTGATTAGCTCTTTGAGCTTAGGCAATAAACTCTCATCATGAGTCGCAACGATTTCTGGTTGGAACTCTGCCACCTGCGCAGCTAAAAGTTCAATATTTCGTCCAGCCGCCAGACCAACAACGCGGAATTTCTCGGGGTGTGATCGCACAATATCGAGGGTTTGTGTGCCGATAGATCCCGTAGAACCCAAAATAGAAATCGCTTTGGCGTTGGTCATGATCGTTACTATTACTTACCCGTTTATTGCCAAATATCATCGCATTAAGGGGTGGGGTTTTACCAGGGATCACACCAGAGCACAACCTCTTCCACCGTTTTCCCAGAACCACAACAAAAGTGAGAAAGACCTAAAAACGCCCTTAAAGTTTTGGCGATCACCCTGATATCCTTCCCGATTTCATGAAGACTGCATTAGCATGGATAAGAGACCAAGATTACAAAAAAATCATTAATCTCCTGGCGAGTCTACTCAACTGAAGCATTAGTTTCGACTCCCCTATGCCCCTCGATTCTTAATTAATCAAAAAGTTTCATGTCTAACTACAAACCCTTTGTACTTGGTGCCACAGCTCTCGTGCTGACCGCAGTAACCGTCACAGGGGCAGGAATGCACTATTCCCAGAGCAAAGCCTACATAAAAAATAGTCCCAAGGAAGTAGTAGACGAAGTTTGGTTTGTCATCAACAAAGAATACGTTGACGGCACCTTTAACCAAAACGATTGGCGGCGCGTTCGCAAAGAATACCTCGAAAAAGATTACGCAAACCAAGAAGAAGCATACGAAGCAATTCGGGAGATGCTAGACCTCCTAGATGATCCCTACACACGCTTCATGCCGCCCCAAGATTTCGAGAATATGCAGATCGATACCTCTGGTGAACTGACCGGAGTTGGCATTCAAATTAGTAAAGATAAAGATACTGACGAAGTTGTCGTCATTGCTCCGATTGAGGAAACACCAGCCTTTAAAGCAGGCATTATTTCTCAGGACAAGATTGTTGCCGTAGATGGTACACCTACTGAGGGCATGGAGCTTAATGATGTTGTCAACATGATCCGGGGTAAACGCGGGTCAGAAGTCATCCTCACTATTCGTCGAGATGACGAAATTATAGATTTCCCCATTGTCCGCGAAGTTATTCAGATCCACCCCGTTAAAGCCAGCATTGATGAAAATGCCATTGGCGATATTGGCTACATTCGCTTAACGCAATTTAGTGGCCAGGCAACCAGCGAGATGCGCGATGCCATTAAGGACTTCGAAGACAAAAACGTCGATGGCTATATCCTTGATCTCCGCTCAAATCCTGGCGGTCTCCTCTATGCAAGTATCGATATCGCCCAGATGTGGCTTAACGAAGGTGGCATCGTTTCGACGGTGAACCGTGTGGGTGAAGTTGATCGTCAGGAAGCGAAAGACAAAGCAATCACCGAAAAGCCTCTCGTTGTCCTTGTTGATGGCGGCTCCGCCAGTGCAAGTGAAATCCTTTCTGGTGCGCTCCAAGATAATGAGCGAGCGGTCCTCGTCGGCACCCAGACCTTCGGTAAAGGTTTAGTGCAATCAGTACGCCGTCTCGGTGATGATTCAGGGGTAGCAGTGACGATCGCCAAATATTTAACACCTTCAGGTCGCGACATCAATAAAGAAGGGATTGCCCCTGATTTTATTGTGGAGCTAGAAGAAGAGGTCAGAGAAGAACTCCAAGATGACCGCACAAAGATTGGGACAATGGAAGATCCTCAATACTCAAAAGCAGTTGATCTCCTCAAGCAACAGTTGGCAACGGGTAATTTACCAGTCCCTACTGAGAGTGATAACGCCGATCAAAACAGCTAACAGACTGTGTGTAACGCCGTCAAAAAAGTACTGCTTCAACAATGGACTTATCCTCCAATATTTTTTGACGGCGATCGCCATCTTTACGCTAGACTGATTGTCCGATTGTTAATCTAATTAAGAACGCATTAATAATCTGGCATCGCAAAAATATCAATCAAGACCCTGACATATAGCGTAGTTTAGAGTTAGAATGCGCTACATATAGAGCTTTTGGCAAGTTCAATTGTTACTCAGTTGCCAGCTCAGTTTTTTTGCCCGACAAGACATATCAGATCACTTTAAGAGAGTTACAAATCTTTTCTCAGCTTCAACTCTCCAGAAAACCAAGCGCCACTTTGCTTCATCCGCTTGCTTAAGAAAATATTAAACGCAGATCAAAAAAAAGACTTGCACACCAAATGTAGTGTGAGTTATTGTTAGGTACCCCAGATATGGAGTATTAGGTGCAGCAAGTCAATTACGTTCGGGAATGGCAAAGCAGTTGTGTCGATAATGATGTAATCGATATGAATGTGGTAGCGCTTGAAGGCGATCGCCCTCTGGACTATTTGCTGTATTCGGATGAATTGCCCCGTCGGAATGATGGGCGTTTAGGGGAAGGTTATTTACAGCGCTATCAGCATACAGAGGCTGGTGGTTGGTGGTGTTCTGGCGTAGATTTGCTCACGGGAGAAGCAGATCTATGGGGCTGCTTTAAGCCAGAGCAACCAAGGGTTGCCGGGCAAAAAGGAAAGCCGATCAAATATGAGCATCCTCCTAAAATCAGTACAGGTTTATTTGCGCTGCGAGTGCCACGGCACATTTGGCAACTTGTTGCGACCCGCTATCAAGTGGAATTTAGTGGTGATGAATGGGATGAGTCTCAGCCAGATGGTGGTTTCTGGCAATGGATGAAAGAGCACCCAGAGATTCCGCTAGTGATCACCGAAGGGGCGAAAAAAGCAGGGACTTTACTCAGTGCTGGCTACGGGGCGATCGCCTTGCCAGGGATTTATGGGGCCGTGCGAACACCCAAAGATGCAGAAGGAAATAAGATCGGGCGATTGCGTCTAATTCCTCAGATGAAAAAATTGGTTGAGGGACAACGCCAAGTTTTTATCGCATTCGACCAAGACGAAAAGCCTCGTACCGTTAAAGCAGTTAATGCGGCGATTCGTAAGACAGGGTATTTACTCAAGCAGCAGGGCTGTAAAGTTGCCGTTATCACATGGGAGAGCCACCTAGGCAAAGGAGTAGATGATCTAATCGCCACCCATGGTCAAGATGAATTTGATCGACGTTACAAGCAGGCTCAATCCCTCGCTCTCTGGAAGGCGCGAGGTCTAAATCAGCTCACCTACAATCGTCACTACGAGCTCAATAAGCGTTATCTCAGTGAAATAGCCGTTCCGGATGCCGCAAAAATTGTCGCAATCAAATCTCCCAAAGGTACTGGTAAAACTCGCCAATTAGAAAAAGTCGTTGCCCAGGCGATCGCCCGACAACAGCCAGTTTTAGTGATCGGTCACCGAATTCGACTGGTAGAAGAACTCTGCCAACGATTTGGGCTGGATTACATTCGCGATTTACCCACCGATCAACAACGTAGTAACGAACCAAGCCTAAAAATCAATGGCTATGGTCTGTGCATCGATTCTCTCCATGGAAAATCCCAAGCGCGTTTTAATCCCAGCCATTGGTCTGATGCACTGATCATCATTGATGAAGCAGAACAGGTTCTTTGGCATGGTTTAAATTCCAGCACCTGCCGCGAACACCGGGTTAACATTCTCCAGAACTTCAAATCATTAATGCAAAACGTGTTTGAAGGGGAAGGGAAAATTTACGTCAGCGATGCCGATCTGAGCGATGTTTCTCTCGATTATTTACGGAGCCTAGGCGGTCAAGAATTTACGCCCTTTGTCATTGAAAATACTTGGCAAGCCGACCTAAAAAGTGGCTATGATCTCAATCATTACGATGACGGTACACCGAAACGCCTTGTTAAAGATTTAGAGCAACATATCAAAGAGGGTGGCAAACCTTTTGTTTGTCTCTCCGCTCAAAAACTTAAAAGCCAATGGGGCACCTCGACCCTTGAGCTCTATTTCCAAACTCAATTTCCGCAGCTCAGAATTTTACGAATTGATTCTGAAACCTTAGCTGATCCAAAACACCAGGCCTATGGCTGCATGACGAATCTCAATCAAGTGGTGACAGGCTATGACCTTGTTTTAGCGAGTCCAGCGGTTGAAACAGGCATTAGTTTAGATCTAAAAGGCTACTTTACTTCCGTGTGGGGAATTGCTCAGGGCGTCCAAACCGTCAACTCCATTTGCCAAGCGCTGAGCCGCGTCCGGGAAAATGTGCCTCGTCATCTCTGGGTCGCAAAGTATGGTTTTAACAAAATTGGTAATGGCTCGTCTTCCATTCCATCGTTACTGACTTCCAGCCAAAAATTAACGCAAACAAATATTCGTCTATTGCAGCAATCTGACTTTGCAGCACTAGAGGATCTCGACACTGAGTTTCAGGCAGAATCTCTCCTCTGCTGGGCAAAGTTTGCGGTGCGGATCAATGCGGGCATGGTGAATTATCGTGAGGCTGTTCTTGCTCACCTGACGCAGGAAGGCCATCGCCTCAATGCGGTCGAAAAAACGAAGGCTAAGCCAAAGAAAACAGCGAAGGGGAAAAAAGCAAAACCCGAAGCAAATCAGTTAACCACAGCAATCAACTCTATTCGTGAGACAAACTATCGGGCAGAATGTCAGGCGATCGCCCAGGCGAGTCCTCTGAGCAAAACACGCTATCAAACGCTCAAAAAGAAATTAGTCAAAACTACAAAAGAACGCCACCAACTCAAAAAATATGAGTTGCAAAAACGCTACAACATTCCGGTGACGACGGAGCTAGTCAACCAAGATAGCGAAGGCTGGTACAAAAAGCTGCGCTGCCATTATTTCCTGAGCTTTGGTCGTCCCTATTTGGCAGATCGTGATGCTTTGATTGCCACCCATCTGATGCAGCAGGGTAATGGCCAAATTTTCCAACCGGACTTTAACCATTCTCAACTGGGCGCAATTATTGGCACTTTAGAAATTTTGGGGATCAACGATCTCTTGCAGCAGCCACAGCGAGAAATTCATAATCTCGATTTCGATATGCAACACATGGCGGCGATCGCCTTAGAAAACAGACAAGCGATCAAAACAACTGTGGGGATCGGCTTAGCGAAAAACTCTACGGCTATGATGATCCTCAAGCGGTTCTTAGAATTATTGGGGATGGAGCTGAAATATATCAAAATGCGCAGCATTCAGAAAAAACGAACGCGCATTTACCAAATCGCTGTTCCCGAAGATGGTCGCCAAAGCGTCTTCCAGCATTGGCTACAAATCGATCAAAAATGTCCCGGCACATCGGCATTTTGGCAGGAGGACTGTAAGCAATATCTCAAGCAACTCCAAAAAACCCGTACCGAGACAACGTCTGACTATGTGCAACTGACATTTGATTTGCCTCCGCAAGAAGCATCTTAGTTCTCATGCCTGTGCGTTACAGAAAAATGAGGTGGTAACCGGATGAATGATTTTTTGTTAAAGAAAAGGCGATCGCCTGACATCCCCCTTATTTTTGTTGAGTAAAATCCAAAATTTTCACGGCGGTAGCTTCATCAATTAGCCACTTTGATGCTGTACTTTTTCAGTGCCTGTGTCGCTAATTTTTTGCCAAAACGAAACCCCCCTAGATTAATCTAGAAGGGTCTCAATTATCTTCGATACGAGCCTGGAGAGATTCGAACTCCCGACCTGCTGATCCGTAGTCAGCCGCTCTAATCCGCTGAGCTACAAGCCCTCGCCGAAGAAATTTGTTGTTTCATCAACAGTTAACTAATCTAACAGACATTTTTTATTTATGCAAGATTTTTCCGAAAACAAAATTCAGAATGCCTCTCTATCCCATATCAACGATGCTGGTGAAGCTCAGATGGTGGATGTTTCCGATAAAAAAATCACCAAACGGGAGGCGATCGCCACAGGAAAAGTGTTGATGAGCCAAACTTGTTTTGAGGCGATTCAGGCGGGAGATGCCCCAAAAGGAGATGTCTTGGGTACAGCGCGTATTGCCGGAATTATGGCAGCGAAACAAACCTCTAACTTAATTCCCATGTGTCACCCACTCCCCATCAAGAAAGTGACTGTCACCTTTACGCCAGATGCAATAAATATCGGTTATCTCGTCGAAGCCACCGTCACCACAAAATCTGAAACAGGTGTTGAAATGGAAGCCCTCACCGCTGTGTCTGTCGCCGCACTAACCCTATATGACATGGCGAAAGCATTAGATAAAGCCATGACCATTACCGACATCCAATTGCTGAAAAAAACAGGTGGCAAATCCGGGGACTACTTCCGAAACTCCTTATAATAGTCACTGAATTCATTTTTCACACAAGAAATCCTATGCCTCGCAGTTGGCCCCGCAAACCCGACCGTAAAAGCGATCCCGAATTCCGTCGCGCCGAAGATGTGATGAATTTTATCGTTCACGTAATGCTATTTTTAGCAGTTGTCTCTGGCGTTTGGTTTGTCGATATCATCAAGCAAGCCGATTGGTCTTGGGCGACTCCCTTCAGTCTGGGATGGTTTGGCATTGTCCTCCTGCATATCACCTACATTCGAGTGATTGCAAACTATTCGGAGAAATCTAATGGCTAGTACCATTGAAATTGAAAAGCTCGCCGCTGAGATTGGCGAAAATATTTACATCGATGTTGCGGGTTGGCACTTGTATTTGTCAGATGCTCATCTACACACACAAATTGCGGAAAAGATGATGCCGCTAATTGAAGATGGTGACGTTGATGAAATGGCAGCTTTAGATGTGCTCAGGGGGGTTCAAGTGCCTTTGGGCGGCAAGCAAACGTTTGTAAGTCTTCTTCAGCTTGTGCCAAAGGCAGTTCAGCAGGATTTGGTGAAGCTTCTCGAAGATTATCAATATTAGTGCGGAAGGATGGCTAAATCATTTCTGCTCCCGGATGCGGCAGCAACTTTAGCATTTGGCAAGCAGTTAGGGGAGTGTTTAGAAACCTATTCTGTCCTTCTCCTAAAGGGTGATCTCGGAGCTGGGAAAACGACTTTAACGCAGGGAATTGGTCAAGGATTGGGCATCACTGAGGCGATCGCCAGTCCGACATTTACGTTGGTAAATGAATATCATGTCGGTCGAATCCCTCTTTATCACTTGGATTTGTATCGGTTAGAGCCGGAGCAAGTGGATAGCATTTACCCCGAGACTTATTGGGAAGGGATTGAATGTGAGCCGGGCATTACCGTGATCGAATGGTCTGAACGGATGCTCTTTTTACCTGAAAGCTATTTTGAAATCACCTTGAGCCACACCGAAGATGATCAGCGGCAAGCAATCATTACTGCAACAAACGCCGACCTTACTGAAATTTTTCAGTAAAGTGAGGGGCAACGCTTAATACTTTTCGCACACGGGGCGATCGCATGGAAATTTTGACCATTTTGTTATCGGGATTACTCTCAGCGGGAGCGCCCGTTGGATTAATCGTTGAAGAAATAACCGATAAGCAATTTAGTCAGCGCCTCGAATCCGCCGAAACATTTGAGGTGCGGATTGATAATTTACCTGCTCACAAAATTATCGATGGTGAAATCGACAAAATTCGAATCGCCAGTCGCGGTGTGGAAATCGTTGAAGGGTTTCGCTTAGAAGCATTAGAACTGGAAACAGATCCGCTCAATATCGATCTCAAAAGGCTGCGCCAAAGACAATTTGATAGTGAAACTTTCCGAGAGCCAGTACAAGCAGGATTACGCTTGGTACTCACGGAAGATGATTTAAATGAGTCACTGCGATCGCCACGAGTACGGAGAGTATTACAGCCCTTAATTAATCGCTTGTTAGTTCGCCCTGGTTCACCGAAGCCACCCCAATATCAACTCGATGTCGCAACCATTGATTTTGTCGGCGAAAATCGTTTTGAGTTTAACGGAGATATTTCCCAGCTCAATCCCCAAACAGGTGAAACTGAATATTCAAAACTAACTCTGTCCTACAAACTTCAGCTCACTTCTGGTAGCGAAATCCAGTGGCTAGAAGGCACAGGCACAATTAACAATCGACCATTACCTTCACCGGCAATTATGGGGTTTTCTCAAGGGATGAGTGGTCGTTTGAACTTGCAACGATTTGATGAACGGGGTGTCACAGCACGCTTTTTTGCTTTTAATCTTGATGACACCGAACTCGAAACGGCTCTCTTCCTAAAATTCGAGCCAACTTCAGAGGAATAAACACAAAATTCAGATCACACAAAACCGATGACAGAGATCAATGATTAAGTGCTATTTCGATCATGCCGGATTTGATTACGTACGTAAAGAATACGTTCATGACAATCATATTTTCTTTCCTGTCCTGTCATGAAAAACATCAGCGCGTTTACGACTTTAACCGTTTCATCTCTACCTGGATTGCCGGAAACTCACATCCCGAAAAATGACTCCGCTCAAAATACGAAAGAGTCATTAGTAGATCAATCAGAAAGCCTCACCCAAGAACAATACATTATAGAGAAATTGAATAGAGACGATTTAACTTCTCTAGCACAATATTGTTTAGGCTCCTTCTAAATTTTTAAAGGCAAAAATTAATAGAAGGATCCTCCCTAGCCCTCCTTGAAACAAAGGGGGGAATTTTTTGTGCTCGTCTTGCCATAGATTTATTGGATTTGGAGATGGGTATCGGTACAAAAAAAAGGAGGGCGATCGCCGAGAAATCACAAGAAATATTGGTTAGTGTACCTACGTAAACCGACAAGTCGATATGCTTAGGGAGAGAATGCTCTCAGCTAAATGGGTTGCGGTCTACTATCCATGAAAAAAATTCTGATCCTCACTGCGAATCCGACAAATACAACACCGCTACGGTTGAGTGAAGAGGTGCAAGAAATTGAAGCGTCTTGGGAGCGATCGCCGACAGCCCGAACAACTTTTGAAATTATTGTCAAACAAGCAGTCCGCCCAAAAGAGTTTCGGCGAGCCTTGGTGGAAAATAAGCCCGATATTGTTCATTTTGCAGGACATGGTGGCGGCGAAAATGGCTTGGCTCTTATGGGTGATAGTGGTGTAGCCGTATTGCTAAAGCCGGAAGCCCTAAGACGTTTCTTTAAAGGATTACAAGATATTTTCCACATTGATTGCGTAGTGCTCAATGCTTGTTATTCAGAATTGCAAGCCAATGAGATTTCTCCCTACGTCGATTCTGTTGTGGGGATGAACCAAAAAATTGGTGATCAGGCAGCGCAGGAGTTTGCGATTGGGTTTTATGACACACTTTTTGCTGGAGAATCGATTGAAACGTCCTTTAATATCGGTTGTAGTGCCATCGAGCTAGAGGCAATATCAGAACATCTCACACCCGTCCTCAAGCAGAAAGCCGCAGCAGAGGTTGAAGCACTGCCTATTGAAATAGAAGAAGAAATCCCACCTCAGTCAGCTGTCGCAAGAATGATTGATATTCCCTTTGAAAATCTAGATGGGCAAGTGCCTTTAGGGTCACCTTTCTACGTTGAGCGTCCTCCCGCAGAGCAGGATTGTTTTAATGCGATTCAGAAAAAGGCTGGTCTAGTTCGCATTAAAGCGCCACGTCAAATGGATAAGACTTCTCTCATGAGTCGTATCCTCGCAGAGGGTGAAAAGCTCGGATATAAATCCGCGATGATTAATCTCTGGGATCGAAAATTTCTAGGGGATATTGATAGTTTTCTCGAATATTTCTGCGCTTGTATGAGCGAGGAACTGGATATTGAGGAAAAGATTGATAAGTACTGGAAAAAGCGCCTTGGTAGTCAGAAAAATTGCAGTAATTATTTTCAGAAATATCTGCTGAAGGAAATCGATACGCCGATTATTGTGGGTCTGGATGAGGTGGATCGGGTGTTTACTTATCCAGAAATTGCGGATGATTTCTTCGCGTTGCTGCGGTCTTGGCATGAGCTGGGCAAAAATAATGACATTTGGCAAAAGCTGCGGCTAGTGATTTCCCATTCACAGGAGGTCTATATTCCGCTCAATGTGAATCGATCGCCCTTTAATGTGGGTCTACCGATTGAGCTGGGAGAATTTACGAGGGAGCAGGTTAAAGATTTAGCGGAACGGCATGGCCTAGATTGGTCAGAAATAGAGATTGATCGGCTCATGACAATGATCGATGGACATCCCTATTTGGTGAGGGTAGCGCTTTACCAGATTGCGACAAATTCCATGACACTAGACAAGCTGCTTAAAATTGCGCCGACTGAGGAAGGAATTTATGGTGATCATCTTTACCGACATTTACTTTTGCTAGAAGAAAATCCACGCCTGAAGGATGCCATGTTAGAACTAGTGGAAAGCGATCGCCCCGTGAGATTAGCTCCAGTAGATTCTTTTAAACTCAAGAGTATGGGACTGGCAAAAGCGGTCGGGAATGAACTGGTTCCCCTCTGCGATCTGTATCGTCTCTACTTCGGCGATCGCCTCAATGATTAGTCCCTTGTAGGGGCGGTTCGCGAACCGCCCTCACGATAATGTCCCTACCAACAAAATCTAAACCGTAAAACGATGGTTTCGGCACAGCCAAATTTTGAATATCAATATGGTGGTAGCCTGCCTGCTGATGCGCCAACCTATGTGACGCGGGAAGCGGATGAAACGCTCTATGCAGCACTCAAGCAGAGTGAGTTTTCCTATGTGCTCAATTCACGGCAAATGGGAAAGTCTTCGTTGCGGGCGCGAGTACAAAAACGGCTGGAAGCGGAGGGGATTGTCTGTGCGTTTATTGATATTACGAGTCTCGGCAGTAGCAACGTCGATGAGGCCACTTGGTACGCTGATCTGATTGATACTTTGGCGGGAGAGCTGGATCTAGAAGAGAAATGTGATTTTGATATTGATCAGTTTCTGGATTCGGTAGAAAAGTTATCGCCAGTGCGGTGGTTCAGCAAGTTTATCGAGGATATTCTGCTCACTCAGATCCCAGAACAAATTGTTGTCTTTATCGATGAGATTGACAGCACCATCAACCTCAATTTCTCAACGGATGATTTCTTTGCACTGATTCGGGCTTTTTATAATCAGCGGGTCAATAATCCTGAATACAACAAAATCACCTTTTGTCTCTTGGGGGTGGCCACGCCGGGCGACCTAATCGAGGACAAAACCCGTACACCTTTTAATATCGGTACAGCAATTAATCTCTCTGGGTTTACACTCTCAGAGGCGCAACCTTTGGTAGCAGGTCTTCAGGGAAAAGCAACGGATGGGGAAGCGGTACTCAATGCAATTCTGGGTTGGACTGGGGGACAACCGTTTCTGACGCAAAAGCTTTGTCGGTTGGTGATGGATGCGGCGGGAGAAATTCTGGCAGGAACAGAAGGGGTTTGGGTGGATAGTTTGGTACAGCGAAAAATCCTCGACCACTGGGAATCGCAGGATGAGCCGGAGCATTTGCGGACAATCCAAAATCGGTTGTTCTCGCGGGATGAAAAGGTTACGGGGAGATTACTCGGTATTTATCAACAGGTAATTTCTACTCCTCCCTTGACAAGGAAAGCTGAGGTGGAGAGTCCCCCAGGTGATGGAACAACGGATGTTATTGCCAGCTCAATTGAACAACTGGCTCAGAGTATTAGTAGATCTGAGGAGATGTCTGAGAAGCACATTCCTAATCTCACTTCTGAAGTAAGAGAACAAGAAAACGATTTTCTTTCGATAGATTTGGAGGAAGAGATGGCGCTGAGGCTCACAGGTTTAGTTAAAAAAAATGGTGGTCAACTAATCATTAGTAATCAAATCTACCTTAAGATTTTTGACGAGCGGTGGATTGAAGCATCTCTGAACAAGTTACGTCCCTATAGTGAGGCGATTTCCCAATGGCTGGCATCAGGTGATGAGTCATACCTGCTCAAAGGCAATGCATTAGAAGACGCTTTAACTTGGGCAGCCAATAAAAGTTTGAGCCCGCAAGATTATCAGTTTTTTAATGCATCGCGAGAATTTAAGGAAAAGGAACTAGTCGAAGCTAATGTGATTCTCGCAGAGGCACAACAAAAAGCACGCAACACTATACGAAAAGGTCTAGCCCTTTTGATTTTAGGAGCAGTATCTCTATCTGGAACACTTGTTTATTCGGGCGGCGTATTACGTAGTGCAAGACAAGCTAAAAGCGATTTAACGGCAATGGAGCTCGCAGCAGAGAAAGCTAAAGAAGAGTCAAAAATAGCATGGGAACAAACTCAACAGGCACAAGAGAATTTAACACAAGCAAATCAAGAAGTTACTATTGCCCAGCAAAATGTCATTAAGGCAGAGCAAGCTTTACAAGCAGCAGAACAAGAAACATTAGATCAGGAGAACAAAGCTAAATCAAGATTAGCAGAAACGAAAAAGCAACTCACAACAGCAGAAATCAAACAGAAAGAAGCAGCTTCTCAAGCTGACAAAGCAAAAATACAGTTGGGAACATTCCAACAAGAATTTAATTTAATTGAACAAGAATTAGTAACAGAACGAACAGTACTTGAGAGGACAAAGAGAGAAGCAGAGGAAAACCTTAACAAGATTGCATCACAATTAACTCTTTTAGAACAAAAAGAAAAACAAGCACGAGAAAATCTAGATAGTATAATACAGCAAATTTCAGCCTAGCAAGGTGTATGAAGTAGTATAGGTGAGTTGACTGGTGAGGAAGAAAGTAGCATCTTGCCGAAAGCCTACTCATTAGACTTAAGACAGAAAATAGTGGATGCCTACGAAAGGGGTGGTGTGAGTCAAAGTAGTCTTGCCCGACAATTTGGAGTGGCGAAAAGTTTTGTACAAAAGCTCCTCGACCAAAAACGACTGACAGGGTCGATTGCTCCGAAAAAACGAAGCCAACAAACACCTCCCAAATTAAACGAAGAGCATCAAACAATATTGCGCCAGTTGCTCACCAAGAAAAACGATGCGACGCTAGCGGAACTATGTGATGAGATGGAGAAACGCACTGGTCTCCGTGTGGCCAATAGCACCATGCATCGCACCTTAAGAAGAATGGGATATAGCCTCAAAAAAAACATTCTATCCAGACCTTAAGGCGACAAAACGAGTGCAACAAGCCAGATATGATTTTTGGCAGAAAATGCAAGCGACTCTAGCGAAAAACTTGATTTTTATCGATGAATCGGGCGTGAACTTAGCCATGACAAGACTGAGGGCACGTTCTGAGAAAGGGAAACGAGCTTATAGTCCGAAATCCAGTAAACGAGGCAAGAATGTTTCTTTGATTGGAGCATTAGGCTTCAAGGGAATGGTCGCTAATTATCATCTGCTGGGGAGTACGGATGGATTAACCTTTGAAGCATTCATCAGCCAGAAGTTAATACCAAACTTATGGGCGGGAGCATGTGTGGTGATGGATAACTGTTCGATTCATTTAGGAGAGTCAGTACGCACAATGATTGAGGCCGTGGGAGCTAAGTTGATTTACCTTCCTCCCTATTCTCCAGATTTTTCACCCATTGAAAATTGCTGGTCAAAGTTGAAAAGTACCTTGAAAAGTATCGGGGCAAGAACTTATCTAGCTCTAGACAAGGCAATTGAGGTAGCTTTTTCCAAGATTACCCTTGATGATATTCGATGCTGGTTTACACATTGCTGCTATTGCACCTCACTCGACTAGAAATTGCTATAGCATCCTTGGGCATCTTATCCTCTCACTTCCAAGGAGAGATATATATATCAGGCTGGAACAATCAAAGGATCGATATTTGGGACTTCTATAAAATCTTAGGCGAGAAAAGGATTGATCTATTATTTTTTAGTAGAGCTCATAGAGAAGGCGTGAGCTACAACGGTATATTTCAAAGTACTTCATTAACCGACATAATGTTATTAAATAATACTAACAGCATCATCTCGCCTTACTGGAGTATTGAAGACGAAGCAACAACTATTTTAATACATAGTTTTTACAAAGAGCTATCAAAGGGAAATCTAACTTTTGCCGAGTCTTTGCGTAATGCTCAGATTTCATTATTAAATAACTCTGATTTCTCTCATCCTTACTACTGGGGAGGCTTTAGAATAGAGATTTGATTTTAATTAAAGTGTTACGCCAAGCTTTGATAATTGCCAACTCAAAAAAATAAGCTCAAAAGTTTTTCATCTTTGCTATTTGAGTTTTTTTAGATAGTTGAAAATTTTTAGATAATTGAAAAATAGGGCGTTGGTGAATAGAGGTATGAATCTATGAGGGTTGAGGGATAGGAACATCCCAGAACTTGAGATAGTGAATCAGCAATCGAATCGAATGCTCTAACATTTCCACAGACTTTGAATAACATAAGATCTTTCGATGGAGTCGAGCGAGATAGTGCCGCAATCGAGTATTCTCGCCTTCGATACGAGTCATGTAGGTCTTACTGATAATCTGGTCGCCATCGGGTACAAACATGGGATAAACTTTCCAGCCATCTGTGACGTAAAAGAAGCATCTCCAGAGACTAACGATTGCCCATAGTGGCTTGAATGTCTCTGCACTTCTGTCACCAATAGTCCAAGCAAGAATACCTGGTTGAAAGTGGTCTACGGCTGTCCAGAGCCAGACCTTGTTTTTTTAGCACCGACGAATGTTTGAAGTTCATCGAGTTCCCCGACCTGAGGCATCTCTTCCGGTTCATAAGCATCAGGCAGCAATGCACCGACTTCTTTGACCCAAGTGATGACGGTAGTGTGGTGTACTCCTTTCACTCGTTCAATGGCTCGAAAGCCCATACCGTTGACATACATTTTGAGGCATTCACGTTTGAAGAACTTTGAGTAGCCGAGCTGACTATAGTGGTCGATAAACTGACGACCGCAATCTACACAGATGTGATTCTGTTTGCCTTTTTTCTTTCCGTTCTTACGGGTATGAGCAGATTGGCATTCTGGACATTCCATTGGGTCTGCATCCTCAAATTCATACTCCTATTCTGCAACGCCGAATTTTATATTGATTCATTTAAAAGTATTCTTCATTTATATATTCCTATCCAGTTCGCCGAGTCAAATAAACTTCCGAAGAAGTCAAAGATATAATTTTTGTGGTTTTTTATTAAAAAATTCACTCAACATAAAATTATATCTAGATATAAATCAAGGAATATGATATCCCCCTGACTACTACAATTATATCTATCTTTTAAGTAGGGAGTTGGGGGGATAGGGTTTAGACAGTTGCTCCTAGCTGTTATTTCCCTCTATGCATTTTTTTCCTGAAGAAAAAATATCAAATTTGTTGAGGCAGCTATGTCAAACCTCCAACGCATCGAACTCGACGACGGCACACTGATTTATATCCACGCCCAACCTAACCCAGTTATCCCAGCACAAGCTCCAACCAAAGACGACAAGCTCGATTTTCTCACCGAAGCTCCACCAGAAAACCAAGACCGTATCTTTGGCTTAGAAAGACTCGACCCCAAACAACAAAGCGAAGCCCTCAAGAACACAATTCAGGGCTACACAAAACATGTCGTCCAATCCTTTAAAGAACTAGCCCTAGCCGAAGTCACGGAGATTACCCTTGAGTTTGGCGTGAATATTGGTGCGGAGAGCGGCATTCCCTACATCGCCAATGGCACCGCCGAATGCAATATGAATATTTCCGTCAAATGCGAATTCAACAAAGATTAATCAAATTTCATGTCTTTCCTTGGAGAAGGTGCCCTTAGGGGGTCAGGGGTTTCAGTAGGTGGCGAACCTATCGCAGCTCCCCTCTAGCTCCCTCTTGAAGCAAAGAGGGAAATTTTTTAGCAAGCCTTGCCATAGATTTATTGGATTTGAAGATGGGTATCCGTACAAAAAGAGGGCGGGCGATCGCCTAGTTCCCGAAAAACAGCTATGCCATGATTTGAGTTAAGTAAACCTTTCCTCGCACTAAAAATCATGGCAACTACACCACTCCCTATCAATATCGGTATCCCAGAAGAAGATCGGCAGGTGATCGCCGAAGGATTGAGTCGTCTCCTCGCAGATACCTACACCCTTTATCTCAAAACTCACAACTTCCACTGGAATGTCACAGGGCCAATGTTCCAAACCTTGCACCTATTGTTCGAGACCCAGTACAACGAGCTTGCCCTTGCCGTAGATCTCATTGCCGAGCGGATTCGTTCATTGGGCGTCGCAGCACCCGGAACCTACAAAGAATTTGTCGAGCTGTCGTCTATCAATGAAACCGAAGGTGTACCCACTGCCGAAGATATGATTCGGCTACTTGTCGAAGGTCAAGAAGCAGTGGTGCGGACAGCCCGTTCTATTTTTCCAACCGTAGATGCCGCGAACGATGAACCCACCGCAGATCTACTTACTCAACGTATGCAAGTCCACGAGAAAAATGCTTGGATGTTGCGTAGTTTGTTGGGCTAAACCATAAACAACATTAGGATATGAGAGGTTAAGGAGCTGAAATTTTGCTTTTTTGCCTCTTTTTTTAATTTAGAAAAATTGGTGAAAGGTCACGGTTTTCGGCGAGTCCATATAGAATAAAGCCAAGGATAAAACAGAGATTCTTGCACGCTGCATTTTGAGCCAACCTATGTCCTCTACCTTTACGAAAAAGCAAACACCAACCGATGTGAATGCGTCGCCTTTTGATGTAGAACTCCGTCAAGTCTTTAAAATTTTTGATGGCGAAACCGCAGTTTGTGGTGTCAATCTCGATATTCGTAAAGGCGAATTTTTTAGTATCCTCGGCCCTTCCGGTTGCGGTAAAACAACAACGCTGCGCTTGATCGCCGGATTTGAACAACCTTCTGCGGGAGATGTCCTGATCCAAAAGCAGAATGTTAACGATGTGCCGCCTTATCGCCGCCCAGTAAACACAGTCTTTCAAAGTTACGCCCTGTTTAATCACTTAACCGTGATCGAGAATGTCGCTTTCGGTTTAAAGATTCAAAAATTACCGAAAAATGAAGTGCGCGATCGCGTCCAAGAAGCATTAGTGCTCGTGCAGATGGAAGGCTACGCAAATCGTTTCCCCAATCAATTATCTGGTGGTCAACAGCAACGAGTCGCCCTAGCTAGAGCTTTAGTCAATAAGCCCGCTGTGATGCTCCTCGATGAACCACTCGGTGCCTTGGATTTAAAACTCCGTAAGGAAATGCAGGTGGAATTATCGCGCCTACATCAGGATCTCGGTTTAACCTTTGTGATGGTGACCCACGACCAAGAAGAAGCCCTTTCCATGAGCGATCGCATTGCGGTGATGTCGAATGGCAAGATTGAACAAATTGGCACACCCCACGAAATTTACGAGCGTCCAACCACACCCTTCATTGCAGATTTTATTGGCGATACAAATTTAATTAACGGTAAGGTTTATCGCACCGAGGGTACTGTTCAAAATATCGTCACCCGCAAAGGTCTAGAAATCGTTGTAGATTTGCCTGAGCACCAACCGAACGTGATGGTCGCCAATACTCACAACAATTACGGCGCGAAAAAACAACGTCCAGAAGTCCCCTCTGGCGAAGTCGTTGTGAGTGTCCGCCCGGAAAAAATTCAAATTAGCCTTGAGCCACCAGAGCGGGCAGCGAACTGTTATAAAGGCCAGCTCGAACACACGATGTTTATGGGAACTCACGTGCTCTACGTTGTGCGTTTAGAGAGTGGTGATACCCTCCGCATTAAGCAGCCAAATACCGCCGCTAGTATCAATCACGGCACACCAGTTTATGCCTATTGGTCAACCGCAGATTGTTTGGCGCTAAATGCCTAACCTCACCTATGATTGAAGGCAATTATGACCACGATAACCGTCTACCAATGAGTGAGCAGGGCACACAATTCAACGGTGTACAGCTTAATCGCCGTAAATTTTTGAAAGGGTCTGCTGCGGCTCTGTCGGGTTTTGCGTTGTCCAGTTGCGGCTGGCGGCTCGCTGATGTGAAACCCACAGCACGGCGTACCTCCACCGATACCCTCTATATCTATACTTGGGCGGGTTATACGGATGATGCCCTCCTAAAACAATTTGAAGCAGAAACGGGCATTAGGGCGATCGCCGATGTGTTTGACTCCAACGAGGCCATGTTGGCAAGGATTCAAGCACAGGGTGGCGGCGACTATAGCATCATTTATCCGTCGGACTATATTGTCCAAGAGATGATTGATCTAGAGCTGTTGCAAGAGCTGGATCATAGTCAAATTAACGGTCTCGACAATCTATTTGAAACCTTTACAGATCCCGGTTACGACCCTGGTAATAGCTACAGCATCCCGATTAGCTGGGGAACCACCGGACTGATTTATAACAAGAGTGCCCTTGACGAGGCTCCCACCGATTGGAATTATCTCTGGGACAATGCCGACAAGTTACAGCGCCGGATGACATTACTCAATGACGTACGGGAAGTACTCGGTGCATCATTAAAATCCCTTGGCTATTCCTACAACTCAACTGAGGAAGCTCAAGTAAAAGCCGCCTACGAAAGACTAGTAGAACTCCGCCCGGCGATCGCCTCCTTTAATTCCGATGCGTGGCGAACTCAGATTTTGAGCGGTGATTTGTTAGTGGCAATGTGTTATTCCTCCGACGCTAACGAGATTACCGAGGAAGATGACAACTTTGCCTATGTGGTTCCCAGCAGCGGGTCATCCGTTTGGGCAGACACCCTCGTAATCCCCAGAACTGCACCGAATGTTCCTGGAGCTTACGCTTGGATGAGCTTTATGATGCGTGCTCAAGTGTCCGCCGAAATCACCCAACGCCTCAGCTTTGCGACACCAAACCGCCCCGGTTATGAGCTGCTCCCCGAAGATGTCCGCACCAACCCAAATTTATTCCCTTCCTCAGAGACGATTGATCGCTGCGAAGGCTTAAAACCTCTAGGTGAAGAGGTGGGTGAAATCTACGACCGATATTGGACGAAACTCACCAGTGGTTAATTGTTATGGCAGAAGAACTAGAAGAAATGGCTCAGAAAAAATTCCGCGATAAATTACCTTGGACTGGCATTTTTACGTTGTTGGGGCCTTCTGGTATTTGGCTGTTGCTGCTGTTGGTATTGCCGACATTAGTCATTTTTGAGCTGAGTCTCGTCCCAAATATTCACCCCGGTGACCTCGTTAATCCTAGCGGTCTCGATAATTATTTTCGGATTTTCGATGGTGATAATCTCAAAGTCGTTGGGCGATCGCTCTTTTTTGCATTTGGCACAACCATTGCCTGTTTGCTAATGGGTTTTCCAGTAGCGTACTGGATTGCACAAATGGCTCCCAAACGGTGGCGGACGCTGCTACTGCTTGGATTCATTTTACCGCTCTGGACATCTTCGCTATTGCGCTCCTATGCGTGGATCACAATCCTCAGTCCCACAGGTGTATTGAATACAGCGTTGGGCTTTACGGGAATATCACTGAATTTGCTCAATACCAACGCGGCGGTATTTATTGGGATGGCATATAGTTATCTGCCTTACATGGTGCTGATTTTGTATGCGTCTATCGAAAAACTGGATCGTCAACTGCTCGAAGCATCAGCGGATCTCGGTGCAAAACCTCCAGAAACGTTTTGGCGAGTCACTATTCCCCAGACCATGCCTGGTATTCTCGCGGGATCATTACTCGTCTTTATTAGCGGTTTGGGAGATTTTGTTGATCCAGAGCTGCTCGGTGGTGCATCGAGCATGACAATGTCTCGCCTCATCTATAACCAATTCCTTGGCCTTTCACGCAATTGGGGCTTTGGTTCTGCACTCAGTATGACCTTGATTTTTGCGGTCAGTATTTCGATTGCTTTGTTGCTGAAATATGGCGATCGCGATGTAGCCGCTTAAGTGTCAGGAAAAGATCCCTCCGCCTTCGGCACCTCCCTTTGAAAAGAAGGCAATGTGTCACTGAATTAGTCGCGCGTTTTGTTTGCTAACTGGTCATTCCAAATCGTGATGAAACAACTGGCCATCTCAAGTCTCCTTACAAAGGGGGATTTAGGAGGATCTCACACTTCAGGCTGCATCAAAAAGTTTAATATCACGAGAAAATTTGGATTATGCCTCACTTTGATTTTGAGCCCACCGCAAGAGATAAAGATGTTTTGGCGGAGCTGAAAAAGTGGAATGAACACCTTAAAGAGAAAGATCGCACTTACAAATATCGCAAAATGATTTGTGGAGCTTTCCCTTTTTTCAGAGGGACAAATCACCTGTTTTGGCACGATTTTGCTAATCATCCAGACCTAGCGCAATTCAGTAACGATGAGACGCAGGTGTGGGTTCAGGGGGATCTTCATGCTGAAAATTATGGCAGTTTCCATAATGACGAAGGCCATATTGTCTATGACCTCAACGACTTTGACGAGTCGATAATCACCGATTATCAATATGATCTATGGCGCATGGCAAGCAGTTTAATTCTGGTGGCAGATCAACCTCAGTTTGATTTTTCGAAGAAAGAACAAAAATCATTTATCAAATCATTCTGTGAGGGATATCTAGAGGCGATCACCCTGTATGCCAAAGATCCCAATGCAATTCATATTGAGTTCACGGCAAAGAATACCTATGGCAAACTCGACGAGTTTCTAGAGGAAGTTGAGAAAACAAAAAATCGTAAGGGAATGCTCAAAAAATGGACGAATGTTCACGAAGAGCGCTACCGGGATTTGCAGTCGGACAAGCTTCAGGCAATTTGCAAAGAAACCTATCAGGCGATTGTGGAGCAGATGCCCAAGTACGGCAATACCCTCACTGGCGAACTGGCCTATGACCCGAAATATTTTCATGTGCAAGATATTGCCAAACGGCTTTTAGCGGGGACAGGTTCCCTCGGCACCAATCGCTACTACATTTTGATTCAAGGTGAAGATAAGGAACATAAACATGACTGCATTCTCGATATGAAGGCACAGGGCAAACCCACTCCTTACCATTATCTCGGCGAAGAATTTCAAAAAGCCTACAATGCAGAGTTTGAGAACGATGCAGAACGCCATGCGATCGCTTACAAAGCCCTAATCCGCAATACCGATGATCATCTGGGTTGGCTTGAACTAGACGGACAATCCTATTCAATCCGGGAGCGATCGCCCTACAAAGAAGCGTTTCCGTTGGAGACACTCAAGAAAACCAAGCGTTTCCAGAAGATGGCCGAACAATGGGGCAGAATTTTGGCGACTTGCCATAGCCGTGGCGCTGCAACCATGCTCTCCCAAACAGCCATATCTTTCGCAAAAAATGTAGATAAACTCGCTGGCGAGAAAGCAGATGAGTTTATCGCGCAAATCCAGAAAGTCGCAACAAGCTATGCGGAGCAAGTCAATCTCGATTACAAAGCGTTTCAAACAGACAACCCCAAACTGAAATGTTTAGAATAGTTCAGCAAAAAAATTGCATGTTATACTGGTAAGTCCAAATGCATGGGGCCGCAACGGTTTCGACAGGTTGGCGAAAGCTTCCACTGTGATGCAAGTTGAGAGTGAATCTCCTCTCATAAATCAAAGATTCAAACAAATAGTAACTGCGAACAACATCGTTCCTTTCGCTCGCAAAGCTGCAGCTGTAGCTTAATAAGAAATACCTTAACTTAGGTTCGAGCATTCATAATTCGACTCCGTTAAGGATTATGACTTTACCCCCAACGGATGCCCTCTAGGAATACATCTGGTTTGCACTAGGGCTAAGACTAGACCAGAGATTCTTGTCGACTCGGAATAAGCAGTCGTTCCCGTTCTGAGGATTAGAAGGACTAAACTTGTGAATGAGCTAGGGGTGAATACCCAGTTTGGACAGCAGTTCGACTCTGCTCGGCTCCACTACTCAAACCAAAAATCAGTTACATACTTGAGTGCTTTCAATCGTCGGTTGAAAGCTTTTTTATTACAATCGTCTTTTTATGGATTATGCATCCTAAAACGTATGTAGCTCGCTAAGCTGACTTTGTTTTTTCCTTTGCATTTGGTGCAGTTACCATCGTAGAACTTGCCACCTTCACAGTTAGGGCAGATGACCATGTGAACTGTTGGATCAATTTTTTGGATACATACTGAATTATTCAAGAAATTATCTTTTGCTTGAGAGCTAATAGAAAAATTTGAGGGTACTGAATAAAGAAACTCTTCTTTTTCACTATTAGTCTCAGATTTAAACTTTAAATATTTCCATGTACTATATTCGGACGAATACATCTTAGTAAGTGTGTATTTAGAGCCGTTGCGCTCAAACTTATATAGAAACCAGATTTCACCTTTACATAAGTTGATTGCTTGATTGTTGATGCTTTGAACTACAAAATTTTGAAGTATGAGATAAACCACTTATTACTGCCCAGAAATTATTGGAGATATTGAGCAATATTACACGAACAGAAAGGCAAACCATAGTTCAAAAAATAGTGATTGAGCTTTGAGTTACATTCTCTCTGAGACATCCTGCAAATTCTCATAACTATTTAAATCGGTTGCAAAAATATATTCAGCTCAATAGATTTTCTGATCCTAATTCGATTTATCTAGTCGTTCCAATTTACTAACTGAGTCCAATTAAATCAATGGTGGAGGGGAATCATTCAGAATCAATATCCGTTTGGTAGAGTAATTCGGCTCGGCTCCATTACCTCTAACAAAAAATAGTTACTATCAAAAACCCTTGATCAAGGAACTTGATCAAGGGTTTTTCATTGTCTAATTTGCTGATTAGCTATTCAGAAATTCAGCTTTGTTTGGAGAAGACAAAGTTGACGATCGCCTTCGTATTATTTTGCTATCAAAATTGAAGCAATCAAATTAAAATCACATAGATTTAAGCATCACCGAAAGGCAACAACTTTTCAATTTCATGTCTTTGCTCTGCATTCCGCAAAAAATAGCCACTCATAATCGTAGAGCTAAGCAAACGTCCTAAATTTTCGCGGTTCATAGTGATCGAGACATCTATGCCTTCTCCTGATAAACCCCCTAACAAACCAGCAATTTGACGCTCCATCACTTGCTGAACTTCTTTTGATTGAGGTTGCGACATTTGAACAACCATTTCTGGAGTTAGAGATTGGACATACTGCCATAAATCATCTTTTATTTCTGCGGATGCATTGTCTAAAAAACCATCAAAATGTTGAGCTTCACTAGCCATCTGTCTTACCTCTAAATAATCTGCGAGAACCCTTCCGGATTAATGCGTCTAGATAATATGAAATGATTCATTAATGACTAATGTAACAAGCTTCTCCACAACAAAGGGGGTGCGTAACCGAACCCTCTGAGTCGCATTTTTACGGTGATTGTTTGAGGAACCTAGCTCGCAAGGTACTCATTTACTTCAGATTTACGCTTACGGAGTTTCGAGAGAGCTTCTCGTTCGATTTGGCGCACACGCTCACGGCTAATACTGAGGTGTTCACCAATTTTCGCAAGAGTATGGGGCTGACCATCATTCAAACCAAAACGCAAAGTAAGAACTTCTTGCTGTTGGGCTGTGAGATCACTAATCATACGGTGTAAATCTCGTTTGAGAGCAGCACTCGTCGCAAAATCATCAGGCGTTGTACCGTGATCTTCCAACAACTCGATTAACTCAGTGTCATTGTTATCACCCACTCTCAGGTCGAGAGATAGGGGCTGACGGGATTTTTCGAGATAATCACGAACTTGCTTCGTAGTTAAATCCAATTCTTCTGCCAACTCAGGAATTGTCGCAGCTCGACCATTTTTCTGAGCGAGTTGACGTTGCGCTTTTTTAATTTTGTTGAGCTTCTCTGTGATGTGAATCGGCAGACGAATGGTACGGCTCTTTTCGGCGATCGCCCGTGTGATAGCCTGACGAATCCACCAGTAAGCATAGGTCGAAAAACGATAGCCCTTTGTGGGGTCGAATTTCTCAACACCACGCTGCATACCAATAGTGCCCTCTTGGATCAAATCAAGCAGATCTAGATTGCGCTTAATATATTTTTTTGCCACAGAGACCACGAGACGCAAATTGGCTTCCACCATCTTTTGCTTTGCTTGAGCACCAATACTCATCCGCTTCTTGAGCTCTTTCTGCGTAATCTTTGCAGCCTTTGCCCATTCTTTTAGCGTTGGTTCATCTTCCTGATGCTCTGTCAATTCAGCCTTGAGCTTTTCGAGGGCAACCATTTGCTGCACTCGACGAGAATACACGACTTCCTCTTCATGAGTAAGCAATGGTACACGTCCGATTTCTTTTAGGTAGGAACGAACTGGATCAGAGGAATGCTTGGCGATTTTCATAGGTCAACTCGTCTGTATAGAGAAATCAAAAAAAGAGACAATTAAGATCCGCTCCTGAACCAGTCAGCGCAGGAGAAAATGGATGAGTTGTCCACAGTGGGTGAGAGATGCGATCAGGACAGCGATGCAATGCACCACATCGGAAAATCTAACTTAGAACTTTTATTATTTATGAATTTATATTAGCAAACTATTAGAGTTTTGTTAAGTTTCTTTAATCAAAGTAGCAATTTTCAGAAAGACGGATTCTGAGCCCTCACAAAATGTTGGAAACCCAAGCTAATTAAGCCTTAGACTTCTAGACTCTGTTTTTCATTTTGATGACTAGGTGGCACAAAGTCGGGGTTACGCTTGGAAAAGCCCCACACAAACATGCCGAATATGAGAGAAATCATCAGCCATTCCGGCACGATCAAGCTCGGTAATACGGCTTTTAGTAAAAGTCTTGCACCAACAAAGCCAACGGTCACAAAACCTGCGTCTTCAAGATGGGTAAATTCGTCGAGCCAACGGATAAATAACCCAGCGAGAAATCGGAGAGTAATGACGCCAATGGTGCCACCAATAATAATCAGCCAAATGTCATCTGCCACGGCGATCGCCGTCGTAATGCTATCCAAGGAAAAGGCCAGATCCGTTACGGCAATCATTGGGATCGCTTGCCAGAGGGAGCTAAATTCTAAATTACGCTCATGGCCGTCTTCATCTTCGCTAGAAGTAAAGTACCGAAACGTCAGCCACAGTAAATAGAAAGCGCCGAGTAGTTCCACTTGCCAAAAATCAATCACCCAAGTCGCAGTAAAAATCAAGGTGATGCGTAGGAGATAGGCCGCGATTAAACCAATATTTAGAGCGTGTCTTTGTTCTTCTGGGGATTTTAGTCCTTGGGCGATCGCCGCGAGAGCGATGGCATTATCCGCAGAGAGTACAGCCTCGAGGGCAACCAGAATAACCAGCAATAGACCGGTTTCTAAGCTGAAATGAAACTGAGGATGAAGGATCTGATCGAACATAGATAAAATAAATCGCGGTAGGAACAAAGACACCAAGCAGCAGACAAATTACTAACAATTGTAAACAAACCTTAGAAACCTTGGCTGCAATAATCCATCAGGCCATCATATCGATGAAAGCATTAATGAGAATGTCGTATGTTGCGTCTTGTTACAAAACCTTGGGCTAAATCGCGATAATGGCGCAAATTAAGGAATAAATTCTTTATTTATCTATTTTGGAGTTTTAACAATGGGAATTTCTGAAACTCAAGTCTATGTCGCTCTCTTGATTGCCCTCGTTCCTGGTATCTTGGCTTTCCGTCTCTCTACAGAGCTTTACAAGTAGACTTTAGCTAATCTCAAACGCTAAAAATTTGTTTTAACTATTAAGTTCAAAAGGGTTCCACATTGGAACCCTTTTTTGTAGCCTATTTCCAATACACACGAATAGGTGAAGATGAAACACTTTAAGCGTCGCCGTTATACTTCACCAAGACACCGGGAGACCGCTGAATCGGTAACACGTCAAAGGTATTACTCTCCGCGCAATAGATAATGTCTTTTTCTTTATTTAAACCAAGTAAGCGTTGACCGTGGCTCGCAAGCTTTAATAAGCCCACCAGATCATCTTGCCATTGTTGGTATAAGGCGATCGCCCCAAGCACTTCATCGTTACCAAGGGTCGCTGGATCAGAATTTTCGACCCATAATGCTGCGGCGATCGCCCCAGCACAGACCGTATCCTCTAAAGAATAATCCCCTTGCCAGCCAGAACCAACGAACCAAACCGTTTCGGGTTGCTTCGCCTTCAAATAATCGATAACGGACTGGACATTAATCTGAGCCGCCGTGAGCACTGTTTCGGCTTTCTCAACCCGCTTTAATGCTCTTGTTCCATTGGTTGTCGTCAAAAATAATCGTTTATCAGCAACAACATCGGGTGTGCAATTTAGAGGAGAGTTGCCCAGCTCAAACCCTTCAACCTGCTTACCGCCACGTTCTCCTGCCCGTAAACGCTTTGCTTCCGGCCATGCTTCACTCGCCTCAAACAACTGATCAACATCAGCAAAAGTTTGTACGGCTTCTGCCCCAGCATTTAGAGCTGTGGCGATGGTGGTGGTGGCCCGTAAAACATCGATAACGACGGCACAATCGGGTAGCTGTTGATCCGCAGGGGCTGCCTCAGGGGTGTGATAAACGAAAAGCTTCACGCACTATGTCCAAACGAAGAGTCCTGAATAGAGTATCAAATAACCACATACGTGATATCAATCACTTTTTTTCGTGATCCGATAGCTTTGTTTTTAGAGGTGATACGCTAAATTCTAGATAGTTGACCTCAGTGTGCCTGTTCTAAAGTTTTAGAGCAAGATTTGCTGTCGTCCATCTGCGCTCTATCAAACATCTCTAGTTGATTCCAGTATTATTACTTGTGTCCCTAGGGTTGAAGCCTTTCATGTTCCGTCCTTCCCAACCGTCCAGTCATTCAAAAAATACGAAGGTTGATCAGAGCGGGCGATCGCCCATCAAATTTGGATTCAGCACTGGCGGTAATGATGGCAGTTTTCCCATCGACCTTATTCGTTTCAGTATTCAGGCTGAGCAGCGTAAACCAAGAAAACAACGTCCTTCCCAAAACACTTATATTTCACCCCATGCAGCGCCGCTGATTAGTATTAATCGCCGTGATGTAACAACGCTAGATGAGCTATTTTTGCGGGATGATATCACTGAAATTGCTAATGAGATCTCTATTGTTCTAGAGCAAATTTTGCCGACTCCCTGCTGGGAAGATGACCCATTTGATGTTGTAAAGATTTTAATTTAGACAAAAAATTGCCCCAGATAGATTGTTTACCATAGCCCTAGAGCAACGATGGACTAAGCCATGGAGTCAGGGCGGGTTTTAAATAAGCGTTATCAGCTAGTGACCCAGATGGGTCGTAATGCTGGGCGACAAACTTGGCTAGCAAAAGATTTAGGTTCACCACAGCAGGAATCGGTAACAATCAAGCTATTGACCTTCGGCGGGGATGTGCAATGGCAAGCTCTCAAACTATTTGAGCGGGAAGCGCAAACGTTAAAGCAACTCCAGCATGAGTTTATTCCACGCTATCGGGATTATTTTTCGATTGATGATCGCTACCTATGGTTTGGGTTAGTGCAGGAATATATTCCGGGGTCTTCACTCAAAGAGCTTTTAGATCAAGGTCGAAGATTTACAGAGACAGAGATTAAGGCGATCGCCCGCCAAATTTTAAATATTTTGCTGTATCTCCACCAGCTCAATCCTCAGATTTTGCATCGGGACATTAAACCCAGCAATTTAATCCAAGGGGAAGATAACAAGATTTATCTCGTCGATTTTGGCGCCGTACAGGATAAAGCAGTATCTGAGGGGTCAACTTTTACTGTGATTGGCACCTATGGCTACTGTCCCCTAGAGCAATTTGGAGGAAAGGCTTGCCCCGCATCAGATCTCTATGCCCTTGGTGCAACATTAATTCATTTGTTAACAGGAGTAGCGCCAGGTGATTTGCCCACAAAAAATCTCCGTTTAAATTTTCGCCCACTGATCACGGCAGATACGCATTTATTAGATTGGCTGGAAAAGCTTGTGGAGCCAGCCCTAGAAAATCGTTTAAGTTCAGCGACAGATGCTTTAGAACAGCTCAATCGACCATCATTAGCTAGCGTCGTTAATCGCCAAGGCAAAATCCGTATCCATAAACCATGGCAGAGTTCGATTGTGTTGAAAGCTTTTGCTGATCGCCTCGAAATCTCGATTCCACGCCATCGATTTCGCACGTTTACTGACTATCTCCATGGGCTTCATCTAGCAGCATATGCTGGTGTCGTTATTTTGCTGTTATTCACTAGCCCAGGAGCGCTTTGGTGGTCTCTGAGTTGGTTAATGTTGTGGGGTTTCATGGGGTGGCGATCGCTAACCCATTTATTTCGCGAAACCCAAATTCTGTTTAATCGCAACACCTTTACAATCACCAAAAATATCTGGGGATTTAAATATTTTTCATCGAAGGGCATCACTGCCAAGGTACAAGATATTTCTCTAGCCCATCAAACGGCCACTGGCTGGGGCGCTAATGTCTATAAGCCCAGCACAATTATGATGACCTGCGAGGCATTGCTCAACGAGAGGCGATATGACCGGCGGAATTTCGGTGAAGGGTTAGATGAGGATGAATTAATTTGGTTAGCCCAAGAAATCCGACGATGGCTATTTGATTAGGGCAGAAATGGCGGCGATCGCCTCCCCTAACTCAAACACTGCTAGCACAGTATTTTTATTTAGACGTCATTGTCCAAACACCATCCCATGCATCGGAAGGCGGATGAGCAAAGAAATATTGACAGCGCTGCATATGCAACTTGGCTGATTTGTCATGGCTAGACACTTCTAAAACCCGTGCAAACTGCGTTAATGCCCTAGCAAACTGGCGACTGAGGTAAAACTTTCGCGCTTGATGATAAAGCTCAATCACTTGCTCTTGCTTTGGCGTAATTGTCTCCGAGGCCAAGCCCACCAGCTCATAAATCGAAACCGGCTTTTTCTTGCCCTTTACAATAATTCGATCGAGTTCACGCACCACCAAATTTTCAGGACAATAATTGTAGGTATTTTCGCTAATGATAATATCGCAACCATACTGCTTACTCGCTCCTTCCAGACGAGAACTAAGGTTTACCCCATCACCAATCGCCGTAAACTCCATCCGTTTACTGGAGCCGATATTACCGCTAATCACGAGGTCAGAGTTAATGCCAATCCCGATCCGGATTTGTTCTTTGCCATCCGCAGCACGTCTCGCATTAAAGTCAGCAAGACGGTGACGCATTTCTACAGCAGTTTGCAAAGATTCCCAAGCATGTTCTTCAAGAGGTAAAGGCGAGCCGAAGACCGCCATAATCGCATCGCCAATGTACTTGTCGAGAGTACCTTTGTGCTTAAAGACAGCCTCCACCATCGTTTCAAAATACTCATTGAGCATACTGACCACTTCTTCTGCTTCAAGCTTTTCGGTCAGACTGGTATAGCTCCGAATATCTGAGAACAGAACGCTAACTTCCTTGCGATCGCCTCCAAGTTCGACACTGCCGCTTTCAAGAAGCTGCTCCGCCAAATCTTGGGTCATGTAGCGATACATCGTGCTCTTTAGACGCTTTTCATCACTAATATCATCCATCACCACCAGCGCACCATAAACGTTGGTAGCATCTGTCGCGTTACTAATCGAGTTAATCCAAAGATTAACGCTATGCTCTTCTCCGGCAGAGGAAATTAACGGTTGATCCGGGTAATATTGCTCCCGATCCTTGGCCACATCCTTCGGTGCCAAAGCCCGATCTAACCATTTAGAAAATTCACCTGTTTTGGAAACATCCGCTTTGTCGGTAATATCAGCCGTTTTAATTTCGACCAACTCACCCATTTGTTTCCCTTCTAGGGGATCATCCGCATCAAAGCCAAGTAGTTCTTTCGCTTTTTCGTTGGCCGCAATAATAATGCCATGGCGGTCAGTGGAAATCACACCATTGGTGAGACTCCGCAAAATATCACGCTGCATCTGCTCCTGCTGTTTCACCTGTGCAAAGAGCTTTGCATTCTGAAGGGCTACACCTGCCTGAATATTAAAGGCACGCATAAACTCTTGGTCACCACGGTTAAAACTCGCTCGCCACTGCTCTGGTGGTTCCGGCCAATTTTCCGGGTCATAGGGTGGAAATTCTCCTTGCTTTTCCTTGTTAACAAGCTGGGTCACACCGATGAGTTCACCATCAGAGTTAAACACAGGCATACAAAGCAAACTACAGGTTCTAAAGTTCGTCGTTTGGTCAATTTTCTGTGAATTCGCAGAATCTTCGTCGTCGTAAAGGTCAAAGCCAATATTGAGCGTATAGCCATCTTTCGGGCGATCGCTCACCAAATTTCTTGCTGCAACTTTCCCCACATAACCCACACCCACAGGCACTCGTAACTCTTTAATCTCGTCGCCAATAGGAATTTTGGTCCAGAGATCATGACGATCATGGTCTATAAGCCAGAGGGTACTGCGCGCGGCATTCATCAGCTTTTTCGCCGCATCCATCACCGTATTTAGGGTGGTGTCTAGATCGAGATTGCCCTTACTGAGGGAATTAGTCGCATCGATTAATGCTTGAGCCGCGCGTTGCCGCTGAGTTGCCTTATAAAAAGACCGCGAGGATTCGAGAATGAGACGAATGGAAGGTGCGAAATCCTTAAACAGGGCAATATCATGCTCTGTAAAGCCATCATGGGATACCCGTTGCTCTAATGATGCACTCGGATCGTGGGGCGATTTAACTTTATTAATCAGCTGCACCACAGCAACTAATTCATCATCTTCATTGACGAGGGGCAATGCCAACATCGTGTAAGTACGATAATGGTTGCGCTTATCAAATTCTTTCGCAGCCGTAGAGCGAGGATCATCGTAAAAATCGAAGGGAATATTCACCACCTTCTTAAAGGTTGCGGCTTCCCCTGCAATACCTTTATCCGCCGGAATCCTAATTTCTAAGGGCTTACCTGTATCATCCCTCGCCACAATTGACCAAAGTTGATGCTGTTCTTCATCGAGGAGAAAAATCGAGGTGCGATCAGCAGACAGAAGTTCCCCAGTTTTCTGAGTAATCGACTGCAACATGTCGTTGAGAATTGCGTCGAAACCCTGACTATCAAGAACATCATCGAGCATCCCCAAGGTTTGATGAAAGACTCGGAGTTTATCTTCAACGCCAGTGACAACTTCTCGGAAACTATCCTGATTTAGAGGCGCGAGAAACGCGGAAAAATTCCCTCGGGTTGAAACGAGGGCACTGCCGGGTTGATTGTCGTAGTCAGCGGAATTGGAGTTTATATCACCCTCTGGTACAACGTCGATGGTAGCTTGCGGGTAAGGGGATGTTGTCATGTCCCGTTCTCACGTAGTTGATGGTTAGATGGCAGGTTGTTGTGCTATACCGCTAAATTAACTGATCTTCTGCTTTACCAGTGTAATGCTTTGGCAAAATATGAACATTTACCGTAGGGCAGAGTAGAAAACAGTGATCTGGCTTAAGTCAGGAAAGGATCGTTTCTTGGATCTTCAAATCTACAGTGGTAGGTACCACCCTGCATAGGGTTATTGGTTACAAATATTAGGGGAAGATTCCGTTTTAAAACGTATAGTGTGTTGTTATCTGAATATTTTTTCAGGATCTTAGGTGAACTATTTTGCGGAACGTGGAATAGGGCAACTGAAGTTATGGGTGTCAATTAACGGTTGGGACGGGGAAGGCCTAATGTCTGAAGCTTTTAAGGATTTTTTAAATTATTTTGAGGGTGATCGCCAGCCCTATCCCTGGACACTAAATTCTGGGGCGATCGCCGATGATTTGGAGCGAGAGTTAGAACCAATCTCTGAGATGGAGGAAGCTGATTTAGCAAACCGCTCTCAGCGTTTTTTTGAGAATTTAGAGCCGCTTATTCAGAATAGTCAAGGGTCTATTGAGACGACTTTATTTACACGGATTGGAAATTTTTTACCGCGTCAGCAGTGCCTTGACATTCTTAAGATTTGTCAAGAGAAACGGGATCTAGCAAAGGATTTCAGTGAGCAATTGCAACTGGCGATCGCCGATCTATTGCCGCAATGGAACGGAGAGGATCGAGCAATTTTAATGCGATCTTATGCGGGAGCGTTTCGGGGTGGCGTAGAGATGGATAGCCGAAAGCTCACTTCTTCTAATAAAAGTTGGGAGGCAATGTCAGCGGTGGAACAAGCTCAATATGTGGTGGCGATCGCCGATTTCGTTTTAACAGAACTAAACGAGACGGACAAAACAAATCGATAAAGCTCTTCTGGGATTTAGAGGGTGACAGGAATGCGGTCAAAGCGAAAGTAATTTAACAATTCTTCGAGGCTGGTATCGGAGCTGGTGGGTGTTGTCGTCTTTAATTCTTCGAGGGTGCGTTGGTTTGCATAGCTAAACACTTCATTCTGGAGTGTGACAAGCGATTGGGCAGGTAAAGAGCTGGTTTCTACAGCAAGACGATTAATACGTCCGGTCGCAAAGCCAATCTGAAAACGGGCACGGCCCAGCAAATTATCTCGTAAAGCAATTTTCGTTTCATGGGGATATTGCTCAATTTCCTGGGGATGGAGCACGAGGGGCACAAAATCTAAGTTTTCCTCTAGGAAAATTTCTCGTCCTTCTTGGCGAAAAGCATCAATGCCTTCAACAACTAAAGCGCCAATATCAGCAAGGGCAAGGATAACCGCCACTTTGGATTTTTCTTCATCAGTATAGAGATAAGGCTGAAAAATAGCGCGGTCACTGGGATCAAAGTCACAAATCGTCGCCGAGATTGCTTCTCGCAAAACCTCACAATCCGCATCAGAGAATTGCAGTTCCGGACGGTCAGGGTGTTGGTTAGCTAAATCTGCATTCAGTTCAGCGATCGCGCCTAATAGTTTATCAATCGTTTTATTTTCGCTGACCCCCATTTCTCGACGGCGGGCTTGCCAAGGTTTCAGAGGCAAAAACTCTTGCACCATATCATGGGCGATCGCCGCAAGACTCAATAGACCACGCATTCGTTCTAAATCGAGTGAGTCATGGAGTTGATTCAGTTCTGCTTGCCAATGGGGGCGCACTGCATCAAAAATCAATTCTGCTCGCCGTCGTACTCCCTGCACATGGGCAAAATTGTGGAAATACAGCATTTTATCGGCTGTTTCCAATTCCATTTGATGCCGCACATAGCCCATCATTAATTCAACAGAATCTTTAAAAGACTGGGGCGATCGCTGAATTTTTAAGTGGGTCATGGTTAAAGTCACCAAGAAATTTACGATTAATGATTAATGATGCGAGCCAAACATTAGCGTGATGCTGACAACAATTCTATTGCGCTCTAGGATCTTTGCCACTGTCCCCAAATCGCAAGAGTTAAACCGGGTCTTTGTATATTCACAAACATTGTCCGGCCATCTGGAGAAAAACACACGCCAGCCAGCTCACTATCGTTCAGTGCATTCCGCCCAAATTTATAGCAATTGCCCGTCGGAGTCACGCCATAAAGACATTGAGGTTGTACGCCATCCTCACACACTATTAAATCGCCAAAAGGCGCCATCGTCAGATTATCAGGATATTGAAAGACGCTACCGCGAACTGCTTCGAGAAAAAGACTTAGTTGATTTGTGGCTGGCTCATAGCTGAAGATTTGACCTTGGTTGCGATCGCCACCACTGGTACAAGTCCAATATATTTTGCCTTGACCATAGATCATCCCTTCGCCTCGCTTAAAAATAGCTGCCCCTTTTGCCTGGGCTTCATAGCGAAGGGTGTCGTCTTCAGGGTCAATATTATCTAGGGGAATCCATTCAACGGAAAAAGGTTGATTTTGCGGAAAAGCTTTCGTGGTATCCCGGGTCGGTTGTCCGGCGATCGCCAGGGCCTCTAAAGTCCCTCCTTCAGAAAGATGTTGGCACTTATTAGGTCGAAAACGATAAATACAGCTATCGTTACGATCTTCAGTTTGATAGACAAAACCTGTCGCAGGATCAACGGCGATCGCCTCGTGATTAAATCGTCCCATCGCTTTAAGCGGCACAGGAACCGTTAAAGCTTCAGGAGAAACCTCGAAATTGTAGCCATGCTTTTGACGCAGAGAGCTATTTAGTTTCGGCGTACTAATATCCTCTTCACAGCTCACCCATGTGCCCCAAGGCGTTGTGCCACCTGCGCAATTCCGAATCGTCCCCGCCAACGAAATATAGTGTTGTTCTAGTTCTCGTTGTTTATTGATGACAAGGGTTGTAGTACCTCCCGTCGCCAGTTCATCGTAATGATAATCTGCGGCGGCGATCGCCCCTGGAGTTTGCCCAAGGCCGACTTCATGGTTACAAATGAGCGCTGTTTTGCCATCTGCAATCGGAAAAGCAGCCATCCCATCCGGAGCTAGCGGCACCTTACCACCATCACTTAAGTTGCCGCCGCTATAAGCCAAAACTTTGTACTGAAATCCTTCCGGTAAATCAAAAATGCCATCCGGATCAGGTAACAGTGCTCCAAACCTATCCTGTGCAAGCGTCGGCACTCCAGCTGCTACACGACGATAGTGGCTTTTGAGAGGGGAAAGCATTGTCGTACCAACGGCGCTAGCCCCTAACAATGTTAAAAAATTACGGCGAGAGAAAGACACAGAGTTACACAAAATTTTTAGACAACAATATCTTAACTAGATCCTCACATTAGAGTCCTATTCAGTTCAATTTTCTATCCACTCTTTTCTCAATCAACGACAAGCCAAAGCTAAAAACGAAAATCTCAATTTTCAATAACGAGTTGTTTGACAATAGCTTGCAGAAATTGTTGTTAAGTCATTACGGGTATAAACACCAGATCTCATCATGCCCAGACCATTTGAAATGACCATACAACGTTTAAAGTTAGTCGATTCACTATAGACCACAATTGTTCGTAGAGACCCTGTATTTCCACGATAGCTAAAACTCACTTTTTTACTATTCGCACGATTATATTTAATACGAGCATCCTCTAAAGTTTCATTACCTGTCACAGAGCAATCAGACGTTAAAACACCATTTTCACTATTATTTTCTGGCAAAAACATTGTACAGGTTTTGCTGTTACGTATTGCATTTCTTTGGGCTAACTGGAGCATTGCTCGCAACTCACTAAAAGCACTATCAACTTTTGCTCTCGCCAAAAATCCTAATAAACTCGGTGAGGCGATCGCCGCTGTTATGCCGAGCAGCAGTATTACTGCAAGAATTTCAAGCAAGGTAAAACCTCGAGAATTACCGTCAGAATAAACATGTCGCCGCTCAAACATCACAATTCAACACTAACTTCCCAGTGATTATGACGTAAGTAGGAACGTAAAAACGACACTTTACAAAAATTTCTTTTTTAAAGCACTTTTCGACATTCACCAAATCCTTGTAGTTAGCATCTCCGTCCAGTCGAGATATATTGCACACAGGAATTCATGCTTAAAAAATATTGATCAAATCAGATTTCCATTGAATGCAATCCCAATACACAAAAAAATCCCTAGTCAAATTCTTAAATATATTTTATTTCTAGTCAAATTCTTAAATATATTTTATTTAGAGAACAGATAGATATCGAAGATGCCTTCTTAGAAAATAGACGAACAAGTCTCATCAGTATCCCTTATTTGAAGCTAGAATTTCAGCACCTGAGCTCAGAGAAAAGCCACCTATTATAACCCTTAAAAACATTGTGAACCATAAAGCAATATTTAGGTAAATTAAGCCGAGATTCCAGAGTTAAAAGACAAATGTTAACCTCGAATAAATAATGCTTTGATGTATTCGAGCAAAGAATAATGCTAGACACTATTTTAAAAAATCTTCGTGAAAATACTGGTTGGATTTTCCTTGGTTGGATAATCCTCTTTGCAGGAGGGATAAGTATTTTAAACAGTTTTGCAATTGTTAAACCTGGCAATGTAGGTGTCAAGGTTGTTCTCGGAAAAACGAACCCTAATTATTTGCCAGAAGGATTTCATTTAAAGCTTCCTTTTATTACTGAAGTAGCAACCCTTAGTATCCAACAACAATCCCTTGTTCTTGAAGATTTAGATGGTAGTTCGAGTGAGGGAAATAATATTTTCCTTGATACTCAGCTCACTTATTCATTGAAACCAACAGAGGCTGTTGATTTCTATGTGAACTATAAAACGATTGGAAATTTCCAATCAAATTTTTTGAGTAATATTGTTCAAACAGAAGCAAAAAGTGTTTTGGTTAGACGCAATCTCCAAAAAACAATTGCGGAACGAGAACGCATTGATAATGAGATTGAAGAAGCAGTATTCAGTGCATTAGAAGGGTATCCACAAATTGCACCAAAACGAGTTCAAGTGCAAGATTTAGATTTTGCTCAAGGCGTAATTGACGCCTTAGAACAAAAGGAAATTGCTCAACAAAAAGCTCAGGAAGCCATTTACAAATTAGAAGAAGCAAAGAAAGTTGCCGAGGCAACTGTTGCAAAGGCAGAAGGTCAGGCAAAAGCTCAAAAATTATTGGCTCAAGCGCTACAAGGTGATGGTGGTGAATTATCTCTTAAACGACAAGAATTAGAGAACCAACATGAAATGATTAAAGCATGGGAAAAAGGCGGTAGCCAAGTCCCAACAATTTTAAATATGGGAAGTGGTGAATCTTTGCCTTTAGTTCTCGACGTGAATCAACTTAATCAAGGTCAATAATCTGGATTGTCTTTAAAGTTGGGTCATCGGCACCAGTAATAATGCCACCTAAATTTAAAGTATTTTGTAGCCTGGTGAGTTTGTCTTTTGTGATGATCTCTCCAGGCATTAATATTGGGATGCCTGGAGGGTATGGACAAATTAATTCTCCACAAGTTTTGTCAATACTTTTATCTATTGAAATAGGACAATCATTTGCATAAAATGCTTCTCTGGGTGTAAGTCGAGGTAAATCAAAAATATTTTTTGAACCATTAAAATTATGTTTTGGTTTATATGCTTGAGAAAGGGAGAGATCTTCCAATTTCTTTATCCCATCAATAAGTCTCGAAATATCTTCTTCAGTATTACCAAAAGTCAAGATAAACGTCAGGGTTTTCTCTAGAGGGAGTTCGGCAGTAACATCTAATTCTTCGTGTAATATTTCGTCTACTTCATAGCCTGTAAAGCCTAAACCTGTGACATCGATTGTTAGGCGTGTGGGATCGCAATATTTAAATCCTATTTTGGACTCATACTCAAAAACTTTGACACCTGTAATTTCTCTTAATGCTTGTCTTGCTGAGTTGGCTAATTCAATCGTTGTAGCCCAAAGTTTTTTGCCTTCCGTTGCCATTTGTTCGCGGGCAGCATCGAGGGAAGCAAGCAGTAAATAGCTAGGACTAGTAGATTCTACTAATTGTAAAGTTCGACTGATCTTCTGTGGATTTACGCGATCGCCTTGAGTATGTAGCATCGACGCTTGGGTCATCGCACCAAGGGTTTTATGGGTTGATTGAATAACAATATCGGCTCCAAGTTCGAGGGCTGTGGGCGGTAAATCGGGATGGAATTTGAAATGACTGGCGTGGGCTTCATCGACAATTAACGGCACATTTTTTGCTTGGGTAATTGTGGCGATCGCCGCAAGATCTGGACAAACTCCTTGATATGTAGGCGAGAGAACTAAAACAGCCTCGATATCGGGATAGAGCTCAAAAGCTTGAGCAACTGATTCCGGCGTTAAACCATAGCTCAAATCCCACTGGGGATCGTAGGGTGGATTCACAAATACAGGCATTGCCCCTGAATGAATCAGTCCGGCGATCGCCGATTGATGGATATTGCGAGGCAGCAGGATTTTTTCCCCGTCACCAACTGTTGCAAGAATCGCCGCGATAATCCCGCAGGTAGAACCATTCACCAAAAACCAAGTGCGATCAGCCCCAAAGGTTTGAGCAGCAAGTTTTTGAGCCTCTTCGATCACTCCTTCCGGCGCAAAGAGATTATCGAGATCCGGCAGTTCTGGCAAGTCAGCCCGAAAAATATCTGTCCCCCAAGCATCCGTTAAGCCATGAAAAATCCCCCGACCGAGTTTGTGACCGGGGGCATAGAAAGGAGCGTGTTTTTTACTTGAAAGTTCGAGAAGTTTAGAAAACAGAGGGGTCATTATCCAAGAGAGGCCAGAGTTGTCGTCACCGTCGCAGTCACATTGTGTACCGCAGGTAAACTATCCACCACCATCGCTGTACAAAGCAACATCATGTACAAAATTGAATATTTAAACATCGACTTTGCCAGAGGCTTATCAAAAGGATTGTGCTTCAATTCCCATGCTTTTTTAAGAAAAATCACACCGAGCCACACTGCGGCGATCGCATAAATCAACCCAGAGGAATGGAATGGAAAAACCAATAACAAACTGAAGGGCACTGTGATTAGCGTATAAATCCAAATTTGATTGACTGTAACCTCTTCACCTTTGACCACAGGCAACATGGGTACATTTACTTCCGCATAATCATCTTTGATCATCAACGCCAAAGCCCAGAAGTGGGGAGGAGTCCAGAGGAAAATTAGCGCAAACAAAATCCAAGCAGACCAATCTAAATGGCCAGTGACCGCAGCCCAGCCAACTAGAGGAGGAATTGATCCCGCAGCACCACCAATCACAATATTTTGCACGTGATGACGTTTTAGCCAGTGAGTATAAACCAGCATATAAAAAACAATGCCAGAGAACGCCAAACAAGCACTCAACACATTTACAAAGATTGCCAGAATCGAAAACGACAATCCACCGAGCACCATCGCAAAAATTAAGGCATGACGCGGTTGTACACGACCAGAGGGGATCGGACGCTTGCGAGTACGCTGCATCGAAAAATCAATATCTTGGTCATAAATGCAATTAAGGGTTTGGGCAGAAGCAGCGGCTAAAGTGCCCCCCAACATCGTCAAAATCAATTTAATCGGATCAATTTCACCGTGGGATGCGATCCACATTGATGCAGCAGTAGTGATCAGTAGTAGCGGAATAATACGGGGTTTGGTGAGCTGATAATAGCTTTTGACAACGGCAAGGAAGTTGTCGTGACGGGGGGAGAGGCTTGTGCCAATCATATAGAAAATACCTACTGGGAAATATGCGGTGAAGCAGTGCTCGGGTAGCGCCAAACGAAATATTGCTACGGAAAAAGGTTTAAGGTTTTGAACGTGAGGGGATTAAATTTTGAAGCAATCAAAGTATTTAATCTTCGCGGTTTAAACAGTTGAGATGATGAGAAAAAACTAAGTGAGTTTTGATGCGGGATATTGGCCAGAGGATTGGCGATCGCGCAGAGCAAAAACAGTCAACAACGTCAGGCTACCGAGGAGAGCCGCGCCAACTGCTTGATGAGTCACTGTAAGCGGCGCCACTTGTAGATGTAATTTAAACGTCGCAACGCCAATCAAAATTTGAGAAGAAATCAATACTAAAGCAATATTGGCAAACGTGCGGATTAAAGGATGGAGCGCTGCGGTGCGCCAAGAAATCACAATGGCGGCGAGGGTAGCCAGAGCCGCTGGAACAACACCAATAATATGGGTATTCATCACAATACACATGTCACCACGGAAAAAACATTGATGTAATGCCCACTGAGAAGCAACAAGGCCTCCGAGCAAACTTTGGAGATAAATTAAGGATGCTGCAGTCAACCCAATCCAAGGCAATTTATTCGCAGTATTATTGCCTTGAAAATCACTTAAACAGGCGCCAATTGTGAGTAGAGTGACGAAGAAAAAGAGCGCTGTACCTAAATGAGCAGTCACGATATCAAATCGGAGCAACTCCGTAACAGTTAGACCGCCAAGAATGCCTTGAAAGACGATGAGAAAGAGGGCAAATCCAGAAGCCCAGGGCAACCAGCGAGGCAACACATTACGGAACCACACCGATAAACCCACAAGGGCGATCGCCGACATCCCGATCAGAGCTGCATCAAGCCGATGAAACCACTCAAGAAACACCTGTAAATTCATTTGCTGAGTAGGAACAAATTGTCCATAGCACAAAGGCCAATCAGGACATGCCAAACCAGCATTCATAACTCTAGTAGCACTACCAATTGCCATCAATAAAAATGTCGCAATAGACATCTTCCAAACGAGGCGGCGTATCCAGACTTTCACCTGTCCACTATCAGGAGAAAAAGACTTCAATGGAGATAATGATTGCGTCATAGAGCCTCTTCATAAACTAACTTAACAAGTGTGGAGCTAGAGCTATCAACACTCTCGACACTGCTATGGGGACAAGAGACTGAAACTCTTACTCTCGAAACCTTATAAACCACTGTAGTAAACACATTTAGAGCGGAACAACCACAGACTCATCCTGTACAAATTCTTAACAAAGTTAATAAAAGACCATCTTTATTTGTTAAGACAATCTAAAGGTCTATGGCTTCCTAAAATTAATTACATCGTCATAAATCTCCCTTCTGATAGAAATTAAATTTTTGTCAAGAACTAAGGATGAAAATTGTGACAAAGAACCAGCATTTTCTAAAGGTTTGATCTAACGTAAGAGATAGCAAACATAGCTTAAAGAAGTTAGATTTTTTGTGAATATTCCTAGTAACATCACAACATTGATTGCCGGAATTGCGATTACCCTAGTGAGTCTTTGGGTTGGTCAGAACCACGGCTTACTTCCCATCGCTGCCTCCGCCGATGCCAATGACGTCGATGATCTGTTTAATTTAATGATGACCATCGCCACTGGGCTATTTTTTCTGATCGAAGGGGTTTTGGTGATTTGCCTAATCCGCTTTCGACGAAAAGAAGGCGATATGACCGACGGTCCTTCTATCGAAGGCAATGTCCCTCTTGAGATTGTCTGGACGGCGATCCCTACTGTGATCGTTTTTATTTTGGCGATTTACAGTTTCGAAATTTATAACAACATGGGTGGGCTAGACCCGATGGTGTCTGGCGGTAGCAGCATGGCGATGCACCAGCATCATCACCACGGCAGTCAGAATCTAGAAAATATGGTCGCGATGGGAGAGGCTGATGATTCTCAGATGGCTCTTGGCATCGGAAAATCTCCGGGTGCCAGTGATGAGCCTCCGATTCAAGTCAATGTGAATGGTCTGCAATATGCCTGGATTTTCACTTACCCCGAAACGGGTATTGTCTCCGGTGATCTCCATATTCCGAAGGATCGCCGAGTGCTTTTAAATATGCAGGCAGCTGATGTGATCCATGCATTTTGGTTGCCGGAGTTCCGCATTAAACAAGACGTGATGCCAGGTCAAGAATCTCAACTGAGTTTTGTGGCTAATCGTGAAGGTACTTACCCAGTGATTTGCGCCGAGTTATGTGGTGCCTATCACGGCGGTATGAAAACAACAATGACTGTGGATTCTCCGGAAGCCTATGATCAATGGGTTCAGGATCACACGATTGCGATGACCGACAGTGAGTCTGTAGCGGTGAATCCAAGTGAGCTGAGCGATGCCGACTATCTCCAAGCTTATGCAAAGGATATGGGCATTATCGAAAATACGCTGAAACAGATTCCCCATAGACCTTTGAGTACTTTGCCTGTGGTTCAACCTTAGGTTTGTATTTTGTTTAGCAATCTCTTTTTAACAACTTCAACTTCAATTTTTTTGACGATCAACTATGAGTGACGCAACGATTCACCATGCGGGCGATCGCAAGTGGACTGACTATTTCACCTTTTGTACCGACCACAAAGTCATCGGAATCCAGTACCTCGTTACTTCTTTCGTGTTTTATTTTGTGGGTGGTGTATTGGCAGAAATAGTTCGCACCGAGCTTGCCACGCCAGACCCAGACTTTGTGAGTCCTGAGGTCTACAACCAACTCTTTACAATGCATGGCACCATCATGATCTTTTTATGGATTGTGCCTGCGGGAGCAGCTTTCGCCAACTATTTGATCCCTTTGATGATCGGTGCGGATGATATGGCTTTTCCTCGTCTAAATGCTGTGGCATTTTGGATGCAACCGGTAGGCGGAATTCTATTAATCTCCAGCTTTTTTGTCGGTGCGCCCCAAGCCGGTTGGACATCTTACCCACCATTGAGTGTGATCTCGGGTAAATGGGGAGAGGAGCTCTGGATTTTATGTCTCCTAATTTTAGGGACAGCATCAATTCTGGGTGCAATTAATTTTGTCACCACGATTTTTAAAATGCGGATTCCAGACATGGATATCCACAGTATGCCATTGTTCTGCTGGTCAATGTTGGCGACTTCGGCATTAATTCTTCTGTCTACTCCAGTACTTGCAGCAGCGCTCATTTTATTGTCTTTTGACCTCATGGCCGGGACGTCATTTTTTAATCCCACTGGTGGTGGCGACCCAATTGTTTATCAGCACTTATTTTGGTTTTATTCCCACCCGGCAGTCTACATTATGGTGTTGCCCTTTTTTGGAGTAATTTCTGAGGTGCTCCCTGTCCACTCTCGTAAGCCAATTTTTGGATATCGGGCGATCGCCTATTCCGGTTTAGCGATTAGCTTTTTGGGTCTAATCGTTTGGGCACACCATATGTTTACTAGCGGTACTCCCGGCTGGCTGCGAATGTTCTTCATGGCCACAACCATGTTGGTAGCAGTACCAACAGGTATCAAAATCTTTAGCTGGTGCGCCACTCTTTGGGGCGGCAAACTTCAGTTAAACTCTGCCCTACTTTTCGCGATTGGTTTTCTGTCGTCCTTCCTCATTGGCGGTCTCACTGGCGTGATGTTGGCGGCGGCTCCCTTTGATATTCATGTCCATGACACATATTTCGTTGTCGGACACTTCCACTATGTCTTGTTCGGTGGCTCAGTTTTTGCGCTCTTCTCAGGTATTTACCACTGGTATCCAAAGATGACGGGCAAAATGTACGACGAACTTTGGGGCAAAATTCACTTTGTTCTGACCTTTGTCGGATTTAATATGACATTCCTGCCGATGCACTACCTCGGTATGCAAGGCATGAACCGTCGCGTTGCCCTCTACGATCCCCAGTACCAAGGCATTAATCAGATCTGTACTTGGGGTTCCTATATTTTGGCTATCTCGACCTTACCTTTTCTTGTCTCAATGTTTCTGGGCTTGATCAAAGGTGAAGCAGCAGGTCGCAATCCTTGGCGGGCACTCACGCTTGAATGGCAGACAACTTCACCCCCAGAAATCGAAAATTTCGAGGAGATGCCTGTACTTTGGGCTGGCCCCTATGAATACGGTATCGATAGTGAATCAGAAGATGGTGACGAAGATATCGAAGATATGCTCAGCGAAGTGGCAAACGTAGGTTAGGGAGACTTTTATACACATGCAAAGTTCTACAACAAGTTCGGCGATCGCCACTGGCTATCAAGACGCTCCGACAGAACATCACGGCCATGCAGATTACCGGATGTATGGCTTGGTTCTCTTCCTCGTCGCAGAGAGTATGATCTTTATGGGTCTGTTTGCGGCATTCGTCATTTATAAATGCACGGTCCCTGATTTCACAAAAGAATTAGAGCTGTTAGTACCCACCATTAACAGCATAATTCTAGTGAGCAGTAGTTTCGTCATGCACAAAGGCCAAAGTGCGATTCAAAAAAACGATGTTAAAGGGCTACAACTTTGGTTCGGACTGACAGCACTGATGGGCGCCATCTTCCTAGGTGGTCAGGTGTTTGAGTATTCCAATATGGAATTTGGCCTCACGGAACACCTCTTCGGCAGTTGTTTTTATGTACTGACAGGTTTCCACGGTCTCCACGTAACAGCGGGTTTATTATTTACCCTTGCGGTGTTGTGGCGATCGCGCGAAGCAGGACATTACAGCAGCAATTCCCACTTTGGCGTTGAAGCCGCAGAATTATATTGGCACTTTGTCGATGTCGTTTGGCTCGTGCTCTTCGTTTTGGTCTATCTGCTCTAGATGACATCACAATCTTGCAAGACTAAATCAAATTATGGGAGTGGCAATAGTGCTGCTCCTTTTTTATTCTGAAGCTCTCAGAAATAAAGATTACGGTGATCGCCATTCCGCATGCCACACAAACTCAATGATTTGGCGTAGGGCAACCGAACAAAACATACGCGGATTTACCCATGCCTTCTACAGGCTAGAAATCTTATGATTAGGGCATAGGAAAGAAATTGTTTAGAACCTCTTATCGGCCCACTCTACAGGTCGAAGAGGTTTTTTTGTGATATTTATCACCTTATTTTGGGTTTTTAGACATTATTTCTCTGTAACGACTGGCAGACGAGACTCTGACAAAATTCACGGAAAACACGAAGTCTGGTCACAGAGTTTTGTTGGCGATCGCCGGATACTAAAGACATAGAGACAGACGACAATTTCTTTCTGACAGAGCCTAAACCAATGACGAGCAATTACCTTGCAGTCCCAAAGTTCACTTTTGTGATTGCAATCTCTTAAACCGTGCATTTGCCTTTTAGTAGTGCATTTACCGTGTAAAAAATGGTTAATTGTGACTCATTACTTCAGGCTTAGGCTCTTTTCTTTCTTTCTTTTTCCGACAACAATTTCTTTCCCACTAAAATCATGACAAATCTTAAATTTCGCGGTAGCCTTGTCGAACATCAGCCCACAAGTCTCAATACGCTCCGATGTAAAACCTGTTCAGCTAAATACCGGGGTTCCAACTACATCAGCTATCAACCCGTCGTCCAACCAGCGTCACGTAAAGGATTAAAATTCCGCGGGATTGAATACTAACGACCCAAGCATTTCAACTTTTTACCTAATCCAAAGGCAACTTCTCAGGAAGGAGTCTTTTTTTCTTTAGGAATGGCGCTCGCCTCGAAGTACTCAAGCTATTCAATAGAAACTCGCTGTAATTCTCCAAGAAGTTGTAATTGCTGAGCGATATGTTGTTGAAAAGCTTTTAATCCTCCTTGATTGCCCCACTTTTCCTGAAAAGCTTTGAGCGATTGTTCTAGTTCATAAGGCAGACTTTGCTGAATATTCAGCGGAAAATTCAAAATATCATCGCGGTGCGGATAGTCAGACCAATCAGCTTCCGGTTGCCACCACAACACTTTCACATAGCGGAAAAACCAGCCTCCCTGTTCAAAGAAATCATCATCAAGAACTTCCACCACATGGGTGATTTTTGTCCGCTGGGTCAAAATCATCGCATCCCCTGCCATCACTACTTTTGAGCCAGTTCGCTTAAATCCAAGGGGAAAAATTGTTAATCCTTGATCGTCAATTACTTGCTCTCGCTGACGCACTTCTTTTAAGTGTGGCCGTGAGTACGCCCATGCCTCATCGCCTTGGGGAGTCACCAGCTTAATCCATTTCAAATGCGTGAAATTCATACCGTAATCCTGCTCTAGGTTTGATTTGTCGATGCTTGGAAAATCAAGGTTGAGATCGAGAGACAACAGATTGTCAATCTTCTCCAAAAGGTCGTAGTTGATAGAACTCGTCTCTTCACGCTCCAACTTGTACCAGTAGGTGGCACTCACATTGAGCTGGCGGCAAATTTCCAACAGACTCATGGGTGAGGTTTTCCTAGCTGTTAATAGTTTTTGGGGCAAATCGGGAATGTCTATCTCTTGAACTCTTCTGATTTTCATTGGTGTCAAACTGTAAAAGCTTGTTTTAATTTAACACTACACAAACCATAAACTGTTAATTCCTGGATGTCAACACCTATTAATTCATTGCATGACAACTTTTAGTTTGTGATTCAAGTTTAATTGATTGTAGCGATCGCCCTGTCTCGAAAAATCCGTCATAATATTCTTCGACATCACTTCATGCGAACTACCGGATTACCATGGCCGTTTCCCCCCTCAGTTGGACAGAACTCGAAGCCCTTACTGATTTTGAAATTGATCGCGTTAATGGCCCGACCAATGCCCAGTCTTGCCTACGGTTATTTGGCCAATCCGAAACTGATGTGCGGGTCACGCTCTACCGGGACAATCACGCATGGTGCCCCTATTGCCAAAAAGTATGGCTATGGCTAGAGGAAATGCGAGTACCCTACCGCATCGAAAAAGTGACAATGTTTTGTTATGGCGAAAAGGAAGCTTGGTATAAACGCAAAGTACCGTCGGGAATGTTGCCAGCTCTTGAGCTTGATGGGCGCATGATCACTGAAAGTGATGATATTTTGTGGGCACTGGAGCAAACTTTTGGGGCATTAAAGTTTGGTATGGAAGACCCAAGAGTTTTACCGCTGCGTCGTTTGGAAAGATTATTATTTCGGGCTTGGTGCAATTGGCTCTGTCGCCCACCGATGTTTCCCGGTCAAGATAAGGAAGGTCACCGCAAATTTATTCAAGTCGTTGAGCAAGTTGAAAAGGCGATCGCCGCAACGCCCAGCCCTTATTTTCTCGAAGAATTTAGCACCGCTGATGTGGTGTTTACACCCTATGTCGAACGGATGAATGCCAGTTTGTTTTATTACAAAGGCTATTCGCTGCGGGAAGAAAATCCTCGGATGTCAGACTGGTTTGATGCAATGGAAAGTCGCCCCACTTACCGAGGTACCCAGAGTGATTTTCATACTCACGTTCATGATCTCCCCCCTCAAATGGGAGGCTGTTATGCCAATGGTGCACCTGAGGCGATCGCCAACCAAACGCGGGTAGACGAAGGCGAATGGTTTGGGCTTCCAGATGTCACTTATCCAGAACCAGCTAATGCGAAACAAGAAGCTTTAAAACGAGTTGTATTGCATCGTCGGAACATCGTCAAAGTAAATCCCGCGAACGATATGTTCTTTGACAAAGCATTGCGATGTGCGTTGACGACCATGATGACAGGAGAAGTTTGTGAGCCACCAAATGATTCTGATCAGGCGTTACGCTACCTGCGAGACAGAATTAATGTGCCCCGTGATATGTCAATTTATGCAGCAAAACACCTCCGCACAGCTTTAGAAAATACAGCAAAATTAGCAGGTGATCGCCAAGGTAAAGCCATTCCAGTTCGTAATCGTCGCGATCAAGATCCCGCAAATTTCCGCTAGTAAAATGGAGTCTCAGGCGATCGCCTCACGCTTCTGTTGTAATTATCAAAAATGGATAATCATTCAAAAATCGTCAACGCCCTATTAGCCCTTCTCACAAGAAAAAATGACGATGCTTTTGTCATTATCAAACAGTTGCCAACAAAGAAATTTGTTCAATTCGCAGGCTCTATAACGACTCCATTACTACTTGACCTGCCATCGCAAACTCTCTCTGAGATTGAATTTTATCGAGCAGTCAAACTGTTTCAGCAAATGGGGATCGAAGGTAGTGAATATGATTTATTGGATCAGCCAGATGGAGAGGTAATTGGGCAGCAATTCACATTTAATGTTGTGTGTAACTCAGCAGCTTCAGGAGCCAACTTAGCCGAGAAAATTTTCACGACAGTCTATGAGTTTCCAATCGACTGTGATATAGACCTCATTGAAAACTAAAGATGGGTATTTTTCACTGGTAGAAAAGACGCACTAATTCAAGGTGGCGATCGCCATCTTGAGATCTCTCGCGGCATTCTGACTTACATGAATACCGCACCAGAATCTGTTTGGGAGGTATTACGACCCCAAACTCTCGATCGCTCATAAACGACACCTATTGTTGATACTTTTGTCGACAATAAAGCGTGAAAGATTAACAACGAAACAACCATAAATCACCGCAGGTTTTGACACCCAATGCAAAAATATAAAGTCCTAATTAGTTTGTTGTTTTTGGGGTTAAGCCTGACGATTATCCTGCAATCGCGTCTCACATCTTTTACGCCCATAGAGGCAACGGTGATTGACTCTAATCGGTTCGAGATCTCGACTTCGACTAATGGCTCAAGACGATTTCGCTACATCTTCACCTACAAATATGACTATGGGGATCAGCGTTATGAATCGAGCCGCTATACCTATCTCGGCAGAAATAATTCTGAAGCTGTGTGCCAATATCAGACTGGTGATACGATTACAGCCTATGTGAATCAACGCAATCCAGCCTATGCAGTCATTCAGCCAAAGATTTCTGGAGTTATCTATACTGTGGCGATTTTAGGTAGCTTAATGCTGGTACACTCCCTTCTCGATTACATTCCTGATATCGACAAAAAGCATTGGCTCCAAAACATCTATCGATATTTAGGCATGGGAATTGGCTTAACACTGTTGTTTGGAGGGATGGGCTATTTCAGCTATCACTTTATTCGTGTCGCCACACAAAACTGCGTGAATTATTAAGTCACCTACATCGATATTGACCCAAGAACTAACAAGAAATCTAGTTTGCTAGCATGGGGTATTACGGCAAAAAGAAATGGAAAAATTTTTAACGGCTAGTGACGTAATTGATTGGCAAAATCCAGCAATCCTCAACCTCGCACAGCAATTAGCCGCAGGACAAACAAATCACACGGCGATCGCAAAAAAATGTTTTGAATGGGTACGCGATGAAATTCGTCACAGCTACGACTTTCAAATGAATCCCATCACTTGTAAAGCATCAGAAGTATTGCAGCATCGAACGGGTTATTGCTATGCCAAAAGTCATTTATTGGCAGCATTATTAAGAGCCAACGAAATCCCAGCAGGCTTTTGTTATCAACGACTAAGCATCGATGACACAGGTGCTCCCTACTCTTTACATGGGTTCAATGGGGTCTATCTACCTGAGTTTGGCTGGTATCGAATGGATGCAAGGGGCAACAAAGAAACAGTCAATGCCCAATTCACTCCACCCAATGAACAGTTAGCATTCCCAATCAATTTTCCAGAGGAAGTAGATTTTTCAGCTATTGTTTCAGAGCCATTAGAAGTCGTCATAGAGGCTCTGCAATCACACAATACTTGGGATGATTTATTGCAAAATTTACCAGATATTTCTCTCAAGCAAGCGACAAATCATGGCCTATATCAAACGCAATAAAATTGTTTTTTCAAAAAAAATAGTGTTTTAAACATTGGTAGAAAGCCACATCATAAGGACGGGCATGTCCTCGACTCACTTCACTAATACTGAGCGGGCGGCTGCAATATTATCAGCCTCTTGAGTCAATCTCTCAATCACAACATCCTTGGGTTTCTCTTGTCAAAATTCAAATATTGGAGCCTTATTGTCAAAATTTTGGCATTGCAGAATAGAGGTATGAATGTAGGATACTGACCCGATGAAATGTCCGGAATGTCAATCTAATCATATCCGTAAGAACGAAAAAAAAGAGGCAAACAAAATCACATCTGCGTAGATTGTGGCCGTCAGTTTATCGACCACTACAGTAACCTCGGCTACTCCAATGCCTTCAAACGTGAATGTCTCAAAATGGCGATCACTCAATCGCTGACCCAATACTTCTAGCATTTTATATAATCAGATAGATAATGCGATCATCAATCACATATGATCGCATTATCTATCTGATTAACGTGAGTTCAGGTTAAGGAATTGGGATGAAATCCCGACAATTCAGCCTGGAACTCCTATAAATTAAGAGTTTGTTTGGAATTGTATCTATTTGCTGATTCGCAACAAAGCATTTTTATTGAAAATATCTTGTGGATTGAGCTCAATCAGTGGAATATTGCATAAAATAATCGCTGCTCAATAGAGAAAAAGAAGCCTCAAGCCTAGATTTGGAGAGACTTTTTTCCTATTGTTCTTATCCCGAACTCACGTTAATTACTTTTGACTTTCATCTGCTTTTTCAGCTTCGATCTCTTCCTTTGTGGGTAAGAATTGCTTTTCCTTTGTTTCGGTCTTCTTGAGCTTAGTCTTGTCGAAGCTTGAGATCATTGAAAGATCGGGTTTGTTTTCTGCATTTGCCATGGTTGATTTACCTCAGTTTTACAAATTAAAAACAGGAATTAAAGTCTAGAATTTCGGGTCTCTAGAAACATTTTCTATGAACAATCGATGGGCCACTTTCATCATATTCCTGCTTCGAGATCCACATCTGCTGAAAAGTGCTTAAAGAAGCCAAAATAGAACCGCCAATCCACACGCTATACTTTCGCTCAGGTGGAGCAATAATTTTGATTTTCATTGTTGGTGGAGCTAAAGCAGAGATCTCTTTCTGCATGCGATCTGCGATACCAGAGAACATCGTAGTCCCCCCACTCAAAACCGTATTTGCATACAAATCTTTACGAATATCTACATCACATTTCATGATTGAGTTGTAGGTAGTTTCATGAATCCCCGCAGATTCCATTCCAATAAATGCTGGTTGAAATAATGTTTCTGGGCAGCGAAAGCGCTCATTTCCAATAGTGATCACTTGACCATCAGGAAGTGTATATGATTTTTCGAGAGAACTACTACTCGCGGCAGTTTGCATCTCTTGCTCAAAATCTGAGGCAACATAACACAGTTTTTCCTTTATATCCCGAACAATCTCGCGCTCTGCTGTGGTCGTAAAGCTGTAGCCTCGCTCCGTCAAAATTTTCATAAGATAGTCGGTTAGATCGCGTCCAGCCAGATCGAGACGGATAATGGCATGAGGCAAAGCATAGCCTTCGTAGATCGGAACAGTATGACTCACACCATCACCAGAGTCCAAAACAATACCGGTTGTACGGCCGCTGGCATAGAGAGAAAGTACTGCTTGAATAGCGACATACATCGCAGGAGCATTAAACTTCTCAAACATAATTTGAGTCAGTTTCTCTCGATTCGCTTTGGGATTGAGAGGAGCCTCAGTAAGTAAGACAGGGTGATCTGCTGGATCAACTTCTAGTTCTTTGAAAGCGTACTCGAGCAGTTTCTCGTAATCATCCCAATTGGTGACAATGCCATGCTCATTAGGATATTTGAGGGTAAGAATGCCACGTTTACTTTGCGCTTCGTCGCCGACATAATAGTCTTTTTGTCCCATGCCCACCATTACACCTTGGTGGCGAGGTCTGCCGACAATTGCTGGAAAAGTTTCTCGGGGAGCCTCCTCTCCTGCGAAGCCAACTTTTACTATGCCCGAACCAATATCAATGACAATATAGCAATTTCTAGTCGAGTGAGGTGCAATAGCAGCAATGTGTAAACCAGCATCGAATATCATCAAGGGTAATCTTGGAAAAAGCTACCTCAATTGCCTTGTCTAGAGCTAGATAAGTTCTTGCCCCGATACTTTTCAAGGTACTTTTCAACTTTGACCAGCAATTTTCAATGGGTGAAAAGTCTGGAGAATAGGGAGGAAGGTAAATCAACTTAGCTCCCACGGCCTCAATCATTGTGCGTACTGACTCTCCTAAATGAATCGAACAGTTATCCATCACCACACATGCTCCCGCCCATAAGTTTGGTATTAACTTCTGGCTGATGAATGCTTCAAAGGTTAATCCATCCGTACTCCCCAGCAGATGATAATTAGCGACCATTCCCTTGAAGCCTAATGCTCCAATCAAAGAAACATTCTTGCCTCGTTTACTGGATTTCGGACTATAAGCTCGTTTCCCTTTCTCAGAACGTGCCCTCAGTCTTGTCATGGCTAAGTTCACGCCCGATTCATCGATAAAAATCAAGTTTTTCGCTAGAGTCGCTTGCATTTTCTGCCAAAAATCATATCTGGCTTGTTGCACTCGTTTTGTCGCCTTAAGGTCTGGATAGAATGTTTTTTTGAGGCTATATCCCATTCTTCTTAAGGTGCGATGCATGGTGCTATTGGCCACACGGAGACCAGTGCGTTTCTCCATCTCATCACATAGTTCCGCTAGCGTCGCATCGTTTTTCTTGGTGAGCAACTGGCGCAATATTGTTTGATGCTCTTCGTTTAATTTGGGAGGTGTTTGTTGGCTCGTTTTTTCGGAGCAATCGACCCTGTCAGTCGTTTTTGGTCGAGGAGCTTTTGTACAAAACTTTTCGCCACTCCAAATTGTCGGGCAAGACTACTTTGACTCACACCACCCCTTTCGTAGGCATCCACTATTTTCTGTCTTAAGTCTAATGAGTAGGCTTTCGGCAAGATGCTACTTTCTTCCTCACCAGTCAACTCACCTATACTACTTCATACACCTTGCTAGGCTGAAATTTGCTGTAGGTGTTCCTGCCATCGTTTTCTCCTAGTTTTATGCATTGAGGTAGATGTCTTATTACTTTTTTGTTCTTCTCAGTATTCTGCTCATGAGGCTGAAATATAGCGCCACAAATTTGAGGGCTTGCTTTTGAGCGTAAATAAGAGCTATCTGGAGTTAAAAAGCAAACACATGGATTGTATGAGCAATATTCGGAGAAAATACTTCTATTCAAATGATTCTTTGTGAAATGTCATGAAAGTATATTTTGAAGAGCAGGTATTTGGTTATTGAGATAGCTGATATTTGAAACAATTTTATTTGGTACGTTTTTTACCGTGGCATTGTTTGAATTTTTTGCCGCTACCACACCAACAAGGTTCTTTTTTTGGGGTTTGATGGGGGGCAACATATCACCTTCGAGATAAAACCATTTACCTTTTTCCTTCACAAATTGCGATCGCTCATGGAGTTGGGCAACTTGGTTCCCTTCTTGGTACGCAGCGGCAAATTCAACAATGCCTGTTTTATCTTCGGGTTGACCAGCTTCAATTGTCACAATGGTTAGACCCAACCACGTCACATTATTGGCTGTCGCTGTAATTTGACGGCGGCTATTCATTGCCCGCTTAGTCGGATGGTGGGTATTAACTAAATAGTCAATATTCTTGAGGCAATAGGCTGTGTAGCGCGATCGCATTAATTTCTCGGCAGTGGGTGCGGGAAGTTGCCCCTGAAGATAAACGCCACAGCATTGCGCTAATAAGTTTTCACTACCGCAAGGGCAAGGTAAAGACGGGAGGCGATCGCCAGAAATAAGCACGACTAAACTCCGAAATGGTTGGCATTATTTTAGGTTGAAAGGTCTAATGCACCAATTCACTCGGCGATCGCCAGTCTATTCGATCCCTATAATTTGAGAGCGAAATCAACATCTATTTCATCTATGGCAAATCAAGTCGTCCTAGTTACAGGGGCATCCGCAGGCATCGGTAAGGCAACAGCAAAAACACTTTTAGCAGAAGGCTACACCGTTTATGTTGCGGCTAGAAGGGTTGGGAAAATGAAAGACCTAGAGGAATTGGGGGTGATCGCCATTCAGATGGATATCACCAAAGAGACAGAGGTTGCAGCAGCGGTCGAACAAATAACAGCAGAGAATAATGGTGTTGATATCCTCGTGAACAATGCGGGGTTTGGGTTGTATGGCGCGATGGAAGACATCTCTATCGATGAAGCTCGATATCAATTTGAAGTGAATTTATTTGGATTAGCGCGATTAACTCAATTGGTTTTGCCTTATATGCGCAGTCAAAAATCTGGCAAGATTATTAATATTTCGTCGATTGGTGGCAAGATTTATACACCCTTGGGAAGCTGGTATTACGCAACGAAACACGCCCTTGAAGGTTGGTCAGATTGTCTTCGTTTCGAGCTAAAAGCTTTCAACATCGATGTTGTGATTATTGAACCAGGACTCATCCAAACTGAATTTGGAAATGTAATGATTGCGCCCATGATGAGGCGTTCTGGCCGTGGTGTTTACGGCAATTTAGCGAAGACTTTAGCGCGCAGCTCCATAGATATGTACGCCAACAATAGTGCATCGAAACCACAGGTTGTTGCAGATTTAATTCTCAAAGCGATTAAGGCGAAAAAACCGAAAACTCGTTATGTCGGAGGCAAACTAGCAACACCATTACTATTCGCTCGTAAATGGGGAGGCGATCGCCTTTTTGATTGGCTCATTGGCAATATGCTCAAATAAGACCAGACAATCAATTAGGGGCAATCGCCAACCCATTACTCCAAGAACTGATTCGATTTGGTGTTGTCTCTCAACCACTGAGCAAGTTTTTCTATTTCTGTCGCTTGAGATGTTTGACTCGCCGCTACCTCTGAAAACATTTGGGTGACATTTTCCTCTGAGGCGATGAGCTCAAAACCGTTGATGGCAAGAAACGTATAAACAGCAATTAAGCCAACCTGGGTATTACCTTCTAGAAAGCAGTGGTTTTTCGTAAAGCCGTAGCCAGACACCGCAGCGAGGGTAAATAAATCAATATTGTCGGAGTAATGGAAAACATTTTTTGCCTTGCTGAGACTAGAGGCGATCGCCCCAGCGTTTAGGATGCCAGCTTTACCACCAGCCACGGCAATGATTTCTTTGTGGATGCCATAGATATCCGCCGCATTGAGCCAAATCGGTTCTTTCATTTCGCCAACTCAATCAATGCTTTCCGATATTTCTTCATACCTCGTTGGGCAATCGCCATTTTTTGCTCAAAGTCTAAATCCGCGTTAGAAGAGCGACTATATTTTTTCAATAATTCTTCGAGGGCGATCGCCGAAAGTTCGTTCAAAGAAACATCTAATCTTTGAGCTAAAACCCTAGCTTTTTCGACGATTTCATCAGGGAGAAAAACTGTTGTAGTCATAAAAAATAGTGAGTATGGAGGGCGTCATCATGATGTAGCTCACGATTCGCTTGGCAAAAGGCAGAAAATTTTTCACGGCTCATCAGGGCGATCGCCAGCAAGAAGACCGCCAGATGCGTTGTTTTCCTCTGAATCAATCATGGAGAGTACAAAGGTTGGCGATCGCCCTTAAACAAAAAGCAGATATCTCAGAGAATACCTGCAATCTGTCTTCATCATCACGATTAGTGCTCACCTAAATGGCGCGATTTATAAAAGAGACCAAGCATGACAGCTCTAAGAAACAGGATTTTATGCCAACTTAGATCGCTCAGTCTCCCATAGAGTAATGATTTATTTGCCTTTTATACTAAAGTTACATCCTCAGCTTGAGGCCCCTTTTTACCTTGAGTGACAGTAAACTGCACCTTTTGCCCTTCGTCTAGCGTCTTGAAACCCTCGATGTTAAGCGCACGAAAATGAACAAAGACATCAGGTCCATTTTCTTGTTCAATAAAGCCAAACCCTTTATCTGAGTTAAACCACTTCACAACGCCCGTTACTTGAGACATAAAATCATTCTCTATTCAGTTAGATCATATGTAATGTTACTTGTTTACAGTGAAAGCTGCCAGATATAGTTTCGATAACTATCTCGTCATAGCATTATCTCTATCCAGATCAAATTCGATAGGATACTTTACCTCGACAGATGCCTTGTAATGGTATCGACCCGACTTCGACTCATTAGGGGTAAATCTTCACCGATACAAAAAATTAGGCGATCACCCCAGAAGATAAACCCATCCAACTCTTTTTAGAAAGAATCCAACACCGACACAAACATTCCCTCGATAGAAATTGGCATGGTGTCTGGGAAGGGTAAAAAGGCGATCGCCATGTGCATCGTATTCAGAGGATGTCTGAAAAGAGTCTGACCGTAACTTGTGTCGAAATGAGTTGCACGTAAAAATAAGCACTTCAGGCGATCAACCTGGCGGAATTTACGCAGCATTTATCGAACATAAAGACTTTTCAGACAACCTCTCAGGCAATACCTAGCTTGTGAGCTGTCGTCGCTGCTTACTTTTTTGTAGACTGCGATGATAAATTTGACAGTGCCTTTGTGGTTTAATGATTATCCTATTACTAAGCCAAAGACAAAGCCACCAAGGGAAAGGAAGAAACCGATCGCCCAAGCAAAACTACGGAAAGGCGTAATTCCTGCGGCATAGAACAGTAAATGTAGACAACGAGTAACCAGAAAAGCGATCGCTGTCCATTGAGTCCAAATATTAGAAATCCCAGCCACTGCCGCAATCAAAATAAGTGGCGCAAAAATAGCTAAACCTTCCACATGGTTGCGCACTGTGCGGGTTAAACGACCGTGTAAACGAGTTGCTCCCTTGAAATTGTGATCCTGTTCCCGATTAGACAAGGCATATTGAGCACCGACTGCTACATCGAGAGCAAGCTGTTGCGCCAAAATTGCAATCCAGAGTAGGGCTGCTGCGCCAAATAAAGTCCAAAGTTCAATCGTCATAATCTTTCTCCTGAAAAAATTGATTACTAGTTGCTTGTTGTCTGAAGTAAAGTCAAAAACTTGGAGGCGATCGCCAGCTACGACCATCAGCCAAAATATGGTTGAGCAGAGAAAAAACTAAAGCTGAGGAGCTTGCACCGGAAACTGAATTTCAACCACCATTTCCGTTTCGCGACCTGCCTGAGGCGGAACCAGAAAAACTTCCCGACCCGGCCCAACCAATTTGTATCGATGTTTCTCCGCCCAAGTCCCAATCGCGCTATAGCAGAGATGACCATTTTCTGGGCCATCATGACGCACGGCTGTTACTGCCGTTTCAACAGGTTCCAAATCGCGAACTCCTAAAGTCGAGCCATTTGGCAGTGTTAAAGTCAGATCTAGAGCTTCCTTGAGATAAAATCCAAATTCAAGATCCCACTGCTGCTCTTCATACAATTCACTATGGACAACTGCGGCAAATCTCTCGAGATACTGTTTTTTTACTTGTTTGCTGACTGCCGCCCTAATTTGACTGATGACAGCCATGGTTTGTTCTAAATCCTGGAACTGGTGGCGCAGAGAAAGAAATGTTTGGGCAGGCAAGGATTTCAATACCACATCGTCATCTTGAAAATCATCGCCACGTTCTAACTGCTGTAGTCGAGACTCTACTGCCCGTAAACGCATTGCTTCGGCTTGAAGGGTTTGTTCAATTTGAGCTTTACGCAACGACAGCATGCCACGAATTTCATCGGGAGACACTTCATCCGATACGAGACGCTTAATTTGGTCTAACGCCAATCCTAAATCTTTGAGAGCCAAAATTCGATTGAGCTGACTTAATTGCGACACGCTGTAGTAACGATAGCTAGTATCACGATCGCTATGAATTGGGGTAAATAAACCAATGTCATCGTAGTAGCGCAATAAGCTAGCTGGGACTTGAGCAATCTTGGAAAACTCACCAATACGAAACATACTTTAGCCTCTGAACTCAATGCTTCGCAGTCTAAAGTTTCAAGTTACTTGAAGGTCAAGCCGCTTGTTGATTTACGCGAAAGGCGTATACATTTTGAGCTAGCTAGACAGTCATTATCTGCGTTACATCCAATATCCCAACGTCTACGTTGGATTTAAATCGAAAAGGGAATTTGTGGCAATCGCCCATATTAAGACTTCGTCAATCCCACATTTACTGAAAAAACTTAAAAGCCACCAAACTGCCGACTCATTGGATCCGTTGCATACTACGCAACAAAATATCATGTATTTTCATAACAAAATATCATGTATTTTCATACTGCACTGGGCACCATAATGGCTAGCAATTCAATTTTCGTTGGTCGATTGATAGTGATGCATCTCAGTTGATTCCTCCCTCACTTGAGAACATCTGGCAAATTAATCCTGTCGTTGAGCAACGTAAAGCCTGAAGTAACAAGGCTAGGCTGCCATAGAAATCAAAGATGAAACTGGTACTCAAGAATTTTAATAATACTCAAGAATCTTAATACACACCCACTCCCTAAAGGATTTAAGATCCTTAATATCTTGAATTTCAAGAGACTTAACTTTTTAAAAAGACAATTTAATCGCCGCATACTTGCAAAATAAGTAAAAAATCACCTTAAGAAATGCAATCATCATCTAAAGCCATTCCATCGGCCCCAAAGCCAGCCGCTGCTATTTCAGCCGTGGCAAACAAAGCTTTCTCGACAGTAGATCCAGTGGAATACATTTCACGGGCAAATATTTCTGAGGCAATTGGGCAACGAGATGTTGAGCAACAAGATGTAGTAATTGCTGCGGCCTATAAGCAGGTTTTTGGCAATGCACATCTGATGGAAAGTGAGCGAGACACATATGCCGAGTCTCAACTCCGTAATGGTTCCATCACAGTGATGGAGTTTGTTCGTCGGTTGGCGAAGTCGGAGCGCTACCGTGCTTTAGTGCTTGAACAACATTCAAACGTACGCGCCATTGAACTAAACTTCAAACACCTATTGGGTCGTGCACCAGAAAATAAGGAAGAAGTTTCTGAACATATTGTTCGCTTGGCAAATGAAGGGTTTGAGGCAGAAATTGATTCTTATATCAATAGCGATGAGTACTGGAAATGTTTTGGTACAGACATAGTGCCTCACTATCGGGGTTACAACACTCAAACGGGTCAAAATTTGGCGGGATATACGCGTTCATTCCAGCTTGTTCGGAGTATGTCTAGTAGTGACAAATCCACGCCAGCAGAATCATATGGACGACTCGAAAATAGTTTGTTCAAAGGTGATTTTGAAACTGCGGCTGCTTTACTTAATGGTGTAGGTGTTGCAGAAACTGTAGAGCCAAAGCCAAAGCAATCGACCTATCCCGCAGATGCTCCGATCACGAGATATGGGTCTGTTACTTCATTCCCTTCATCAAGTATTTATTCAACGAGAGAGATTATTCGAAGAGCTGTCAATCAGATTCTTTAGAATGCAGTTGTGAAAGAGCAAGTTGCGAAAGCCAGAGAATTTCTTCTCTGGCTTTACGTTTTTTGTACCGAAGTCAGGAGAGGCGATCGCCCCAGAAGATAAACCGACCAAACTATTTCTCCAATATCTCCGTAAACATTCCGCAGACAAAAATTGGAGTGGCGTTTGGGAAGGGTGAAAGGCGATCGCCTGATTTGAACTAGAAAGATCATCTGTCTTTGTTGATCACTGCATCCAACGGTCATCATCCCTAAGCCACCAGCCTGCGGGCTTACGCCACGATTCTTCTTTTCGTTTCTCAGCTCTTTTCTCTTCTGGAGTCTTATCTTTAAGAATTAATTTCCGTGGAGCTTTTGGCTTACGAGTTGCCATCAATTGTAGACAATCACCCATTTTTACAAGAGGAACAACATCTCCTATTTGCAAATCGAATCGCTGTAGAAGCTCTTGAGATATGCTTGTGCCAATACCAATGCTTCCTATGTGAGATATGACGCTGACATACTCAATTTCATCTTGTTGATGAGCTGTTTTTAGATGTCCAGATTCTAAGCCATAGATCATCAACTTAATGCCATTGTCTACTGATGCAAAAGCACAGATATCTCTTACTTTCAAATTAGTCTGAGTCAAAATCTCCTCAGGAAATATAAACCCCACACCAATAGTGCCAACTGATCGCAACTTGGTTTCCATATGCTTGAAAGCGATTGAAGTCACTACTATTCTAATCTCGCTAATTGGAATGGTCTGGGGAAGGAGGCGATCGCCTAGTAGTCGTTATCATAGGAGCACAAGCCTTAAACCTAAGTGAAGTGTTATGGTTGCAACCCCTATCAAACTAAATACGCAATAATCTATCGGTGAGCAACAGGTCATTTTCCACAAATTAAGTTGAGAAGAGTATCTCCAAATATTCAATAATTCTAGAAACTATTTTTTTGAAGAACAATATTAAACATTGTAGGAATCTCATTGTGATATGGCTGCTTAAGCATTTGAATTATTCTGACTGGCAGATCAGCAATAGCTCTTTCATAGCTTTTGCTATCAGTTTTCCAAACGCGCTCGCTTACAGAAAAGATGCAGTAGCCCATTGGTTTAATAATTCTGATGACATCACCTAAAGCCTGAGAGTTTGGATCTCCCGCTCGTCGATAATCCTCATCACCCGCAAATACTCCTGCTGCTATCACGACGTCATATTTGGAATTAGAGTAAGGCATATCGAAAACATCGCAACAAACTAGTGATTTATAAATCCCTTTGCTTTCGGCGATTTTTAACATCTCTTCAGAAAAATCGCAGCCATCAATTTCTAACTCCCCATGGTGTCTGAGAAAAATGGCTTCTCCGACCAGACCAGTACCACAACCAATATCAAGATATGCGCCTTTATCTATAAGCGATAGAGCCGTACTCGCGAGTAGTTCAGGTGCTTGATAATTCGCTGATTGCACTCCTTCATCATAAGTCGCAGCCCAAGAATCATATGAACCTTTAGTAGATAATGACTGTCTTAAATTTTGTGTGAAATTTTGTTTTTTCTGCTGATCTTTCATCTTTTCTCCTTAACAAATACCCACCATAGAAGTTTGGCGTCTACCTACGCTTATAGTAATTTGCGCATTAACAGGGAAAAGATTAGATACTTAATTTTTGCCCAATTCCGAGTTTGCGGTACCTCAGCAATAGGAAAACTGCTATAGAGATGTGACCGAAATACAGAACGCAGCCATTCATTCTACATATGCTGTCGTTAGATAATGCCCAACAGCTTCAATAAAGGGCGTTGGTGAATTGAGGTATGAATCTATGAGGGTCGAGGGATAGGAACATCCCAGAACTTGAGATAGTGAATCAGCAATCGAATCGAATGCTCTAACATTTCCACAGACTTTGAATAACATAAGGTCTTTCGATGGAGTCGAGCGAGATAATGCCGCAATCGAGTGTTCTCTCCTTCGACTCGAGTCATATAGGTCTTACTGACAATCTGGTCCCCATCGGGTACAAAGATGGGATAAACTTTCCAGCCATCTGTGACGTAAAAGAAGCATCTCCAGAGACTAACGATTGCCCATAGTGGCTTGAATGTCTCTGCACTTCTGTCACCAATAGTCCAAGCAAGAATACCTGGTTGAAAGTGGTCTACTGCTGTCCAGAGCCAGACCTTGTTTTTTTAGCACCGACGAATGTTTGAAGTTCATCGAGTTCCCCGACCTGAGGCATCTCTTCCGGTTCATAAGCATCAGGCAGCAATGCACCGACTTGTTTGACCCAAGTGATGACGGTAGTGTGGTGCACTCCTTTCACTCGTTCAATGGCTCGAAAGCCCATACCGTTGACATACATTTTGAGGCATTCACGTTTGAAGGCATTTGAGTAGCCGAGCTGACTATAGTGGTCGATAAACTGACGACCGCAATCTACACAGATGTGATTCTGTTTGCCTTTTTTCTTTCCGTTCTTACGGATATGAGTAGATTGGCATTCTGGACATTCCATTGAGTCAACAACCTCCATTCATACCTCTATTCTGCAACGCCCAATAAAGAAAGACAGATACCCTGAAGGATATCTGCATTAAGTCTAGTTTTGAGAACTTTTTAAAGATCACCTTTGGCGATCGTCCCTCACCCAAACAAACCATTACCAGATCTTTGCCATGGGTAACTGAAAATTAGGTAGCTCAGGATCGCCATTAACGACATCCGGGTTTTCGAGGATTTGTGGCGTTTGATTAGGGCGATAGATATAAACGGTTTTATTTCGACGATCAATTAACCAACCTAGAGCAACACCATTTTTCAGATACTCTTCCATTTTTGCCTGTAGACCTTTGAGAGTGTCACTTTTTGACCGTAGCTCGATGACAAAATCTGGACAGACTGGCGCAAAAGATGACTTTTCTTCTTCTGATAAAGCCTCCCATTTTTCCTTTCGCATCCACGACGCATCCGGCGATCGCATGGCACTATTTGGCAAAGTAAAACCAGCACTAGAATCAAATCCTAAACCTGTTCCATCTTTCTCCGCCCAAATGCCCAGCTGTACAGCCAAATTAAAATTTCGATTGCCCGTATCCGAAAAAGCTGGGGGCATAACAATCACTTCTCCTGTGGCGGTGCGCTCGATGCGTAAATCTCGGTTGGCAAGACAAAACTCATAAAATTCTTCTTGGCTCATCGGTTTACTAGCAGGCAGTGAAACAGTTAGAGGTGTAGTTTCAGACTGGATTCGTAATGTTGTTGCCATCGTAAACCTACTCGGTTGAAGACTTTTTTCTATTTTATAGCAGGCAAGGAGTGGGTTAAGACAGAATAGGATAGAAGCAATAAACATAGATGCCATGCCTGCTCCCCATAGTCTTGATTTACGCCTAAAAGCTGTTGCCGCCTTCGATAAAGGTGAACGAAAAAGTGATATCTGTCGCTTCTTTGGTATTAGCCGAAATACGCTAGACCTGTGGCTGAAACGACGAGAGAAAATCGGTTCAGTCGCTCCGAAGACAGATTACCGTCGAGGCCCTCAACCGAAGATTAATGATCTAGATGCTTTTCGTGCTTTTGCAGAGAAATATGGGCATCTAACCCAGAAGGAAATGGCGGAGAAATGGCCAGAGTCTATTAGTGATGCATCCAGACGTGAAGCTCTACGGAAAATTGAATTTACTCGAAAAAAAAGACCTATCGATATCAAGAGAGAGATAAAGAATTAGAAAAAGCATTTGTGGCACAACTGAAGCAGTATGTCCAAGAACGACTCGTATATATCGATGAAAGTGGATTTGATAATACCTTAGATTATGGGTATGGCTACTGCCATAAGTCAGAGAGGTTTATCGCAGAGAAGTTAGGTCATCGTACAGAACGAGTTAGCGTGATTGGAGGATGGCGAGAGGGAGAGCAGATAGCACCGATGGTATTTGAGGGCTATGCCAACAGCGCCTTAGTTTGCCAATGGGTAGAGGATTGCTTAGTGCCAGAGTTGATTCCGGGTCAAATTATTATTCTGGATAATGCCAGTTTTCATCCAAAGGAAAGAATACAAACATTGGTGGCGAAGGCAGGATGTGAAGTGATATTTTTGCCACCCTACTCACCACACCTGAACAAGATAGAGAAGTTTTGGGGGAGGTTAAAGAAGGAGGTAAGTAAGCTCATCAAGAAGACTGAGGATTTGTTCGATGCCATCAGAATAGCCTTCTGTTCTATGTCCTAACCTTCTCCTTCGCTGCTATAGTAGCGATCGCCTATCCATTTGCCCAACAGAAAAACAGATACCCCGAAGGATATCTGCATTGAGTTTAGGTTTTAAAGATCACCATTGGCGATCGCCTGAATGATTTTAGGCATAGAAGGATCGAAGCCACCTAAATCCCAAGAATTACGATCTTTAGGATCCACCAAACTTAATTTGTAGGGAGCAAGGGTCACATAAACCGCTTTCACATCAGGATTGACCTTACGGCGATACTTCTCCAACACTTGGCTAGGCTGAGAACCTGCCCAGGATTCGCAGTCTGTCCAGAAGCAAATCACATCTGCCCAGAACTTATGCTTGATGGCCCACTTGTAGGCACAGGACGCATCAGTCCCACCAAAGTTTTGATTGGTTGTCTTCTGCATCGCAGATTGGAAGCTATCGGATGCCGTGATACCCAAATCCTTGAAAGAAGTAGAGAAACCACGAATCGCATAGTTTTTCTCTGCTTTTGCACTCACCAAGGCGAATACTGTCGCAATTTCAGCGCAAGTCAGATTGACCGAACTCACGGTATAGCAAGACATCGAGCCAGAGACATCCACTGCATGCAAGAAGGTTTTTTCTGTAGGTGCCACTGTATCGAAGGACATCTCTAGAGCGCGCTCCAGGATATCCACAATACGAGGGATAACAGTCCAAGTTTTCTTGCTACGACCCAACTTACCGCCGGACTGATAAGTCTTTAATGCCTTCAGCACATCGATAGGATGGATACGACCTTTACGGAGGCGATTTCTGTCATTTAGCACAGATGCAACGTACTTCAACTGTTTGTTGTAGTGAGCGCGCAATACACCAATTTCAGTTAGGGAACCAAGGTTACGCAACAACGCACCAATAGGCATACCCTGCATCAATAGTTTCCAGGCACCTTCATCCATCTCACCAATAGGTGCAACCATCTCATGGGTTAAACGACCCTCGGCGATCGCCTTTTTAGTTTGGCTAGGATTACGCTTGAGCCATTCGTACCACCAGATTTGTTGCAAAGCATCAGAAGGCGCTTGCTTAGGCAAAACATCCCAACCCTTTACCACCCAGTTATAGAGCGTTTGGTGATCATCAGTGGCAGGTTTTACGTGAAACAGACGCAACACATCGCGATTCGTGAAACCATGACGTTGTTGATATTTCAGCAATTGGTACGCCAAGGATTTCACATTGGCATTACTCAACCAAGATGTACCGCACTCACGCACCACCTTACCGAAACCACGCAACGCCTTGGAATAGCTCAACCATTCATAAAAATGGCTTCCAGTACGCACAATCTGCGGAAAAATTTCCATAAATGCTCGTTTCGCATCGGGAGATTCGCCCATAGATAACAACGTCAACGCATAGATAGGTGCACTGTTATTAATCGCATGACCATCACTGGCATAGGCAATTTCCTTTGCAACTCGTGCAGGATCTGCTGCTACACATTGATTAACAACCTGGGTGAACTCACCTGTCAGCTCATGCTTATCCGCATAAAAAGTACTTTGGGCTGTCCCAATCAATAAACAACGCTTTAACATTGCCCACATACCAGGGTCGAAATGATAACCACCGGAACGACCTTTCAGCATTTCAGTTTCACGGCCAGGGATAGGCTGAGACTGAGGTGTGTTTTTACGGGAAGTGAAAAATTTATATGACATAACAACTCTGTCCCTTTCGGGAGAATGAATTTAAAAATAAGGCCCCAGATGGGGAAGGGAGATGAGCAGGAGTTGAACCCGCATCTCGGCGGACAAAAGGGGAGTTCGTTCAAAAGCGATAACCTTTAGTCCTGCGGCCTGATTAGGCAAAAAATTGTGCTCTACCGTTGAGCTACCATCTCCATGGCTTTATGTGTGAATCGTGGACAGGGGGAGATTCGAACTCCCGACCGGTAATCCTCATTCTTCGACCCGAAAGGGGTAAGAAAACGAAAAGGTAAAACTGCTCTACCCACTGAGCTACCTGCCCAAGTTATTTAGTTGTGGTTTTGGCAAGCGGAGGAGGAATCGAACCTCCATCTCTCGCTTAACAGGCGATAACCCTAAATTCGGCGACCCGCTTGGGTAAGTTTTTGAATAAGGGGGATAAGTGTTTTGCCATTAAACTATCCGCTTATGTTTTGTGTTGGTGAACGAAGGGGGATTCGAACCCCCATCTCCCGCGTGGTATGCGATAACCCTAAATTTCGGCGACCCGTGAGAGTAAGTTAGTGAATAAGGGAAAATAAGGTGTTCTTCCGTTGAACTATTCGCTCATGTTGATGGTTGGTTTTGGTGGACAAGAGGGGATTTGAACCCCGCATCCTTAGCTACCGATAATCTCCACTCCGCGACCCGAAATGGGTAAGTGATGAACAGAGAAGGAAACCTCGCCCAAGTGTTGAGGCGTAGCAGAGGAGGAATCGAACCTCCAATTCCAGCTCCCTTCGATAATCCTCATTCTTCGACCCAGATTGGGTAAGTGAGTTGAACAAGGTTATTTAAGCTGGCGCCTCACCAATTTGACCTTCTGCTACTTTCGATTGGGTTGTGTCCCGTTCGATGTCTTTAATTTACGGGCACTGTTTACCCCTATTCCAATCAAGGGGCGATCGCCTGAAATATCTACACCACAAGCACTTTGAAATAGGGGTGATGATTTGAGTTAGGGTCTCCCCCTAACTTTGTCGAGATTTTGAAGTTATTAGAAAAATATACAGAGATAGAACTCATCGCATGCGCAACAAACCCTCTTCATAGATAAACTCGACCAATTACTCCATAACAATATTTTTACTATCAAGAGCTATTTTAGAAAATTAAGATTAGCGCTATGGCATTAATTTTCTAAAATAGCTCTCTGCTTCTATATAAATAGATAATAAAAAATCTATTTTAACTAGATAGCTATTGATTCCATGTAGTTTTATTTATCAACTAAATTTCTAATATCAAAGTACTCACGAAGCACAATTTTTTCATAAGTGCCACATGTATATGTATATTTCATTTTTGTACCTTCATTCATTAAATCACCAATTTCACAGATGATTTGCAATATAGGTGTTCGATCAAATGATTTCAAATATTCTCTTTCATTGATTAGAGTATGAGCAATTCCATTATTTCTTATCTTTGTTTTGATAGGATTAATAAGGACTCGAAATGACTTCATTTTTTCATTAAGCTGTTTGATTTTACATTGATCTTTCCAAGTCTTATACAATTCGGTTCTCGCTGAATAAAAAGACCATGTACCTTTCATATCATCATCTAATCTAACGTGAGTTCGGGTTAAGGAATTAGGATGAAATTCCGACAAGTTAGCCTGAAACTCCTATAAATCAAGAGTTTGTTTGGAATTTTATCTATGTACTGATTCGCAACAAAGCATTCTAATTGAAAATATCGTATTGATTGGGCTCAATCAGTAGAATATTGCATAAAATAATCGCTGCTCAATAAAGAATCAAGAAGCCTCAAACCCAGATTGGGAAAGACTTGTTTCCTGTTGTTCTTATCCCGAACTCACGTTAATCTACATATTCTGAGAACAATGTTTTTAAATATTGCTTCAATAGAAAACATTATATTTCCTAATTCCCATCAAGTGTCTATCTTATCCAAAAGTCCTTCTGGATCTTTTATTTTGTCATATACAAAATTTGCAATCAAAAGATCATTTATCTCTTCATATATTTTGTCAATGTTAGCTTGTTTTTTTGATGGTTTATTCATGCTTTTTTATGAACTCGGAAAATAATTTAGAGACAAATATAATGTTCAATTCAATATCTAATCTATCTTAAACTCATTTATTTGGTTCTATAGTGAATGCCGAGTAAGATTTCTTTGGGATTGCCTTGGGCTTGATAGGTGGTATAGAGGAGATAGGGGAAGCCAAACATTCCACCAAGGAAAATACTCAGAAAACCAAAGACAAATCCTTTGAGCGAAAAACCTTCTCGCCATGAAATCCATGTGCCGAGCAACAAGAGGTGAATTAGAAAATCTGTGTTGAACTGCGATCACTAATTTAACGTGAGTTCGGGATAAGGAATCAAGGTTCTAATCAAGTTTTAGAGAGGGTTTCTTGGGCTGATGACAGTAGGCAATTAGACCGCAAAGCAAGTTGACACAAAAATTGGCAGGACTGCGATGGCGGGAATGCTCAATCTGAGAAATATTCTTCAGTTGTCAATGACTGTCTCAATCAAAGCTCGCTTGCGGGCCAAAACTTTGTCACGCCAAAACATCAGGTGATTCTTCTATATTGCGACGAGGCTTAGCTAGAAGCCTCACATCATATTCTTCTTGCAAATACTGTGCCAGAGCTTGAGAGACGTAACTTTGAGAGTTTCAAGAGAGTAATGTTAAACGCCAATTGCGCAGTAGCTCAATACTTCCATTCACTCTAAATTTCGCAAACAGTGCCATGCTCAAGTCCACCATGTGTTTTGATTTAGAGACGACCTTCGTCCTGCGATGAAACCGAGCAAACCAATGGCGATTGTCTGAGTTGTTTCTCTCAATTGCTATTGTCTCTTTCTTGCTAATGACATGAAAAGCATCTGGGTGATTCTCTAATAGCTGTTGATAGGGTTTCCAATTATCGGTGCAATAGACAGTGATTTGCCATTGCGAGAACCGCTCTAGTAAATGACCTAAAGTTCGACTATCACGACTTCCCAATTCCCAGTCAATGAGTCGCCCAGTATTACGGTCATATGCTTTCCAGACCCAAAGTTTGTTTTTTTCTCTTGGATAAAATGCCATAGCTCATCTAGCTCCACCACGACAGCAGACTCAGGAGTGGGCTTTTCATAATTGGCTTCACCGAAATCTCTTACCCAATTGAGCACTGATTGAGCTGATACACCGAGAATCTTGGCTGTCGCATTCATGGACATACCACTCATATACATCAATACAGCTTCTAATTTCATCCAGAGAGGCTTGCCCCGCTCTTTAGAAAAGCTTGTAAATTGATAATTGCACTGCTTACACTTAAATCGTTGACGATTTTTAGCGAATCCACTTTTGATGATGTCTTGAGCATTACATTGGGGACAGTGAATTGTCATAGCAAGACTTCCAAGGAAACGACTCACTCCATTTTGCTATAGCATTACTTACTTGAAACTCTCTTAAATTTTTGGTCAAAAAAACCTCCACAGCAAATGCCAGGAGGTTGATGGAAAGAGTAGAAAAAATAAACACACAGAGAGAAAAATCTAGCATCCTTTAAGAAACTAGGAGTAGATGCAAACCTAAAACTTTAGGAATTTTGCTCGACAATCCCAGGCCATTTCGCATCCGCGTCAGCGATAAAGCCGGGAATATCTTTTTCCCAACGCGCTTGGATCTTGTCATTGAAGTTTAGGTATAACTTTCCATCAACAATGCTCCATGCAGTGGGATCAATCGGAGCAACATTACCCTGAGCCGCAGCCCAAGCACAGTGACCGCCATATTGTGGTGCATATTTCTCTGGATCTGCGCTGAACAAATCCCGGTTTTCTGCACTCGCGAAATGCCATTTGGCACCATTCCACTCATAAGCAAACTCGGCAGAACCTTCAACGGCTTGACTATCAGTGAAATAGGCGACGGGGTCTGTACCTTTAATCGCCACATCACCATCTTTATAGATAAAGCTACTAACACCGACCGATGCCGTAGCCGTTTCTGTGGTTGTTGTTTCAGAAGTCGTCGTCGTTTCAGGCGTGGTAGAAACTTCATTTTGGGAAGCTTGACCGCAACCACCGAGAATACCCAGGGTTAGGAGAACGCCGAGAATAACTGTTTTTTTCGGAGAAATTTTCATAGCATCAAAAAATAAAGCTGTATTGAAATCAATCTGTGCTTAGGTTAACGGTTAATTAGCGGCCAGAAATACCAGGCCAGTTAAGATTTGCTTTAGAAATATTGCCAGGAATATCGCGTTCCCAACGGCGTTGAATGCCTTGGCTGACGTTGAGGTAGAGTTTGCCATCAACAATTTTCCAAGCATTGGGGTCGATGTCTGCGGTGTAACCTTGGCTGATTGCCCATGCGCAGTAACCACCATATTGAGGTGCATATGCGGTGGGGTTTGCTGCAAATTTGTCACGGTTTGCGGCACTGGAGAAACGCCATGTTGCGCCGTTCCAACGGTGGGTAAAGCTCGCACTCCCTGCAACGGGTTTGCCTTGGGTAAAGTATGCAACGGGATCTGTGCCACGAATTGCAACGCCGTTGGATTGTTTGTTAATGAAGGAGGTGTTGTTAGTATTCAGTTTATTCGCACGAACAACTTTGTCGGCTTTCACGGCGATAGTTGCGTGAGTTGGTGCAGGCTTACTGTCTACCTGGTGAGAAAATCCGGCGATCGCCCCAATGCTTAAAACGGTTGCGAGGGAGAGGGATTTAAGAGAAGAAATTTTCATATTAAGTGGGGAGGAACGAACTTCAACAATTTCATTATGGAAACCGAAACCATTACTCCCCTAAACGATTCCTGAGAGATCCGTAAGAACTTTTTGAATTTCGCTGAAAAAGCGGTGCGAGTTTGCTTATTTCAGTTCGCCAGACTTTTTCGGGTCGTTAAATTTAGCCTTTGCTTCCACATAAATCTCTTTATCGATAAGGGTTGCGCCCATTTCTGTGGCTAGCTTTTCGATTTTCTTTTTCGCGAAAGGACGCACAAAAAAGGGAATCGTTTTACACAGTGCCTTTGCCTCGTCAGTCCATTCCATGGGGATTTTTCTCTTTATAGATATTGCTTTAGGGGATACTTTACAAGGTTATTGAGTAAAAATGCTCAATCCCCAGCATTATTTCCGTTGCTGAATTTTTTTGAGCAGATCATTAAAAGGTTGCCAATTATCTTCGGCGACAATCGGCTCCCAAATTGATTCGATCACAGGTCGTAATAATGCAGTCTTTGGGTTTGTACGAGTCAGGCGATCGCCCACGGTATTGAGTTCAGCTTCGGGAATTGTTTGGAGCGCTGTTTGATAAACATTGCGCCACTTCTCGAAAACTGCCGCCGATAAGTTGCTATTTTCGAGGATCGTTTCGGGGTGCGATCGCCAAGCAAAATTAAACTGAGCAGCCAATTGATAGAAAAAGTCGTGGTAACCCGTTTGGGATTCTTCGAGTAATTTAATCGTTTTGCCCAACAAGTCCTTCCCTAAAGTCTCCGGCAAACTTTCAAAGCCCAACTTATTCAACATCAGTTCACGGTAGGTGTGTTCATATTCCGCGTCATAACCATCCAAACCTGTTGCCAAATCCTGCTTATCCATCACCATCCCGAGTGGTCGCTGCAAAACTTCGAGATTAATCCGACAGATCATCGGTTGGTTGCCATAGCTATAGCGCCCGCTGTAATCAAAATATGCTGCCGTAAATTTACGGTCATAGGTCGGGATAAAAGCATAGGGACCATAGTCAAAACTTTCACCGGCGATCGCCATATTGTCGGTATTCAGTACCGCATGGCAAAAACCTGCCGTCATCCATTGCGCCGCCAACCGCGCCACTCGTTTCACCAAATCCGCATAAAATAACCCATAGACCTCTTCCTCACCCATATAATCCGAGTAATAATGCTCAATCACATGGTCTAAAAGCGTTTCGACAAGATCAGGCCGCTGGTAAAAATACAATCGCTCGAATGTCCCAAAGCGAATGTGCGATCGCTGGAACCGCACCATTACCGAAGAGCGCGTCGGAGAAGGTTCATCGCCCCGCCATAAAGATTCGCCGGTTTCAATGAGGCTTAAGGTCCGGGATGTATTCACACCCAGTTGATGCAACGCTTCCGCTGCCAACACTTCCCGTACACCGCCTTTCAACGTCAAACGACCATCACCATTTCGGGAATACGGTGTTCTACCAGAACCCTTTGTCCCAAAGTCGTACAACAATCCGTCCGGCGATCGCACCTGCCCATATAAAAAGCCCCGACCATCCCCCAAATCTGGATTGTATTCTCCAAACTGATAGCCGTGATAGCGCATTGCCCGCAGATGGTGGGGCACATGAAATTGACCAAACGCCTCAATGAAATCTTGCTCCTCAACCTTTTCCGACATTAAACCCAATTTCCCTAAAAGCTGATCATTCCGAAATCGCAGCTCATACTTTGGAAAATCTGCTGCTTCCACCACATCCGAATACTGATCACCCAGACCAGCAAACACATTTTCATAGGGCAGACACACCAACGGATTTTGAGTTAACTCACTAAGAGGAGGCATTCACTTAAAATTTGAAGAGTCAAACTTGAACAAAAGATTAAGAGGTATTATGCCAGATCCGATTATGTACCAAGAGGATGGTTATGTGGTTCTTCGCCATGATCAACCCGAACAGATCATGGAACCTAACGAAATTCGCCAATTTTTCACTGACTTATTTACAAAAGAACCAGATTTACTCCCCACAGAATTAGAATCCCTTCCTCCCACCGACCAACTCACCAAGCTGCTCGAAGATTATTGTGAGCTGGATATTCCCGATGGATTTTTGCAATGGTATGCCGTCCGCTTCGAAAAATAGGCCTCAACGCGAAACCTCAAACTGAAATTATTTCCATGTATGATGACACTCGTTGCACTCATATGCTGGATTCGTTTCACTAAGGTCACAACCACCCAGCACGACCCAATTATTGGCTAGATTACGTTTTAGCGACTCATCAAAATTCATCAGCCCATACAAAATCAATGCGGTATTTTGCGCGCCACAGTTTGGGCATACCTTTTGATTAATCTCTTGATAGTATTTCCTTTCTGCCTTGGCCTTAGCTTCAGCTTCTGCCTTAGCTTTCTGAGCCGCACGATACTTTTTACTGTTAATCCTTCTTGCCATAAAAATAGTCTAATGCCTACATTTGTTTGTTCCGCGACATTTATGTGACTGAGCTATTACTTATTCAGACAAAATACACCACTGAATTTAGACTTTTTTTCAAACACTAGGTGACAGAGATTCGGCATGCCCTATGGTAACTTCCGCACGACAATTCTTACATATGCCATACGCACTACTTGCATCTCCATCTATCCAATCAAAGTCCACTTCTCCACAAAAAGGACAAGAAGGAGATTCAGTTGGCCAAGCCTCAATAATAGAAAAGAACTTTCTACCGTTATCAGTAACGCCAGCAAGTGATGAAAGCTTATGAATAGTATTTGGTGGTAAATTCCAATTTTGTTCCACCAAATTTACTGCGATAGATCGTGCCTCAAAGGAACGATCTATATAAATGTAGACACTGCGTACCGCTCTTAAAAGTTTCGATTTAACAGTACATCGCTTGACCTTTCTTTCGTTACCACGCTCACCCAAACAAGCCCAGCCTGCATTATATTTTTTCTCCTCATAAAATTCGCCCATAACTTCTTGGATTTGTCTCAATGAGGTAGCAGGAAAATAAGCTAGCCATTCATTGCCACCGACTCTTTTGCATAGTCCATTACTTTTGTTATTCAACAAATAGCTAAAGTAATTAATCTCTTCATCCACTAAGAGATGACCAAAATAATCATTGCGTATTTTAAAACCAGAGCCGTTATATGAAGCCAAATAACCTGACGGACAATCAGAGATAATATACAGAAACTCTTGGAGTAGCTTTGGATTCATGAGCAGTCTAGATTAAAGTTTCGATAGTAATAGCGATCGCCTCTCTCTTTATATATCTACTAATTAGCGGCCTGGAGCTGATCAATCAAAGCAAAGCGAATATCGCCCTCTTTAGAAAGTACTTTTAAGTCGGGATTATCGGTATTGAGGAAGTCTAAGCCGATTTCATTGCCGGAAATGAGAAATTCAACGGTTGCGACTTTATATGTAGTTGTTGGGTCTAGGGGGCGATCGCCGACGAGCCAGTTTTGGGTATCAGAGTCTTGTGTTACGCCACTTGTCTGCAAAAATCCACCGGAGCCGCGATTGGCCAGACCTTGATTCAAAACCTGCTCGAGTAACTCCCCAGACATCTCCACAGTTACAATTTCTCCTCCGAATGGCAACACTCGAATCACGTCATACTGAGTGATTATCCCTGGTGGCATAACATCATCGATCCGAATCGACCCACTGTTGAAAATCGACACATCTACATCAGTGGCACTATTTAATACCGCATCGGCAATGACGTGGGTTAGCTCAGTTGATTCATTACGCACAGAGCTTTCCAGACCATCTAGGGGAATCTCCGTTTCTGTGATCACCGCTTCAGGTTCAAAGCCATTCTCCCGAAATCCATCAAAAGCCTTTTGCTCCCAATAATCCACGGCTTTCTCAGTATCTGGGTCTAGGGCGATCGCCTCAGTCAGAAACTCCAATTCCGATTCAACCTCTAGCTCATCGGAACCAGTGTCGTAAGTGAACCGATGAATATAAGCTGTGCGAGCATTAGCATCAGCCTTAAAAATTGGCGTAAAATCCTTACCGCGCCATTGCTGAATATTGTCATGTTCATGACCGCCAAGAACAATGTCAATCTCCGGAATATTTTCCGCGAGGTACTGATCATCAGGCAAGTTCAAATGCGTCACCGCCACGATCACATCCACATCATCGACGATCGCCTCGACATCTTCTTTCATCTTGTCGAGCGGATCAAGATAAGACACATAGGGCGCTGGATTACTCGGAATAGTCGTCCCCACAAACCCAATGCGTACTTTTTCGCCAGACTCACTCTCAATCGTCCGAATCACATAATCTGGCACATTTTTCCATTGTTCGCCTTCAGCATCACGCACATTTCCTGAAAACCACTGAAATTTAGATTCTTCTAGGCGATCGCGAAATTGAGGCTCTGTCAGATCAAACTCATGATTCCCAAAGGTCGCCAAATCCAGCTCCATAGCATTCAGTACCCCGACCATCTGCTGACCGGCCAGGCGATCGCCATCAACTGTTGCTGTTCCCAGCGCTGAAGGACTAAAAAAGTCCCCGGCCATCACCGTAAAAGTATTCTCATTCTCCGCTAACAAATCCTTCCGCACCGTTGCGACCCGAGCCAAACCCGCTTCCGCACCACCCGCTAACGGCGCAATCTCGTAAACATCATTTATCTGCAAAATCTGGAATTGAACCTTTTCCGCCAATACCGAACTATGACTCACTGACCAGCTGATCATCACAACAGAAATCAGACAGACTAGAGCAATTCGATTTAGCCAAACTTTCCAACGAAACATAATAGTTCAATCGCAGCGACATTCAATCTCCCTATCATGCTGTTTTTTACGGTTCGGACATGCCGCCCTTAACATCACTTGACAAAATGACATATCTAGCAGTAAGTCGAAAGCAGAAATCAAGCCATCTTTGAGAATCCTCAAAATTCCTTCAAAGCAAAGATTTCACGGATTTCAAGGACTACAAATCAACAATGTGAGCCAAGTCACAAAACATTAAAATCACGATCACTGTAATATTTTGTAATGATTCGTTATATTTAGTTACACAAGCAACGAAGAGGTAACAACCTATGACTACTAACCAAGCTATTCAAGGCGGATTTGTCACAACTGATGATGGTTACACCAACACATTCGCCCTTGAGCCTGTTGTTTACGTTGATGCGGAAAACACTGCAGGTTGGACAGCATATGCAGAGAAGCTCAATGGTCGTCTAGCAATGATTGGTTTTGTTGCCCTCATCGCAACTGAACTCATCGGTGGCGACACAATCATCAATCTATTGTTCCAACTCTAATTTTTCAGTTAGAAGATTTCGACTTTTCTAGTCTCTAGAAGTATTTAAGCCATAACGAGGACAAAAACATGTTTGCATCATTAGTTATCGGACTACGCAAAATCATGGGCAAGAGCCGCTTCAACCAAATCCGAGGCAAGGCTATTGGCCTCCATTGCAAGACAATCACCAATTTCTGCAACTTCATTGGTATTGACTCCAAAGAACGTCAAAGCCTAATTCGTCTCGCTCGTAACAATGGTAAGCAGCTCGGGTTTATGGCTTAAATCTACGACTTTAATTTTCTATCCTTTTAAAGTTTTCTCCTCCTAAACAAAATTGACTCTAAGTCCTTGATGTCGGTGTGCCCCGCATCAGGGACTTTTTTTGTGATATTCGTCACTGGCGATCGCCCGAGAGATCAGAAGAGCTCTGTAATATCGGCAGGTATTATGACTGATTAGGTACACAAGTCAGAGGCTTCTAGCGTCACTTTCTTTTGCTTATGGAAATTCGATAATAAAGACATAGAGACAGGCAACTTATTTTCTTCTTACAGAGCAATGCAATGCACATTCACTACTTTATTTTCTGTCATGGTCATGTCTAGCCACAGCAACGGGCGATCGCCCACAAAAAATAAAATAGGTTTAAGCACAGATCCATAGCTCACTTTCTATAACAATAAAATTACTACTAAAGAATTCTAAAATCAGCTCAATTCTTTTGTAAGGTATTTCAAAACTTTTCATCCAAGCGATGGAAAGTTTTTTGTTTTTTTGCGATAATCATATCTCCTCAAAAAAGGCATTCTTTTCAATCAGAATTAGTACATTTTGATGAGATCAATTAATACTTTTTTCTGTTGTCAAAATCAATTATCATACAATCGCCAAAAAACAAAAAGAAAAGCAAGTAATCGTACGCCATATCACCGAAAAAACGACTATGAACTTTAAGCTATTTCTCCGATATGAAAAAACTTTGGTTTGACTATACTAAGAAGTAGGAAAGAAATTGTCCAAGCCCCAATGCTTTGAGAGTAAGCATCTGGGGCTTTTTATTGTCTATGGCTGACAATGGATTCCCAGGTATAGATATTGGATATTTGCTGACTATCTTCAGTCGAAAACAAGGATGTAATACTCACCTTGGATTTCTGCTGAAAATTGCTTCTTTTCATTAACTATTTCGCCGAGAATAGAAGAGGAAAAATCTTCACCTCATTCAGAAAAAAATATCTTCTATGTCCATAGAAGAGAGATAAACCAATAAAATCTAACAGGATAAAAAGTCCTAAGGCAATACTTTGAAACAGGATAAATGTAAGTTCACTTTCAAAAGAAAAAGCTAAATCTCAGACTGAAAAACATTTCAGATCTATCCGCTATGGAGATAAAAATTCGCTGTGCTCTTACCTCATTCTTCTATAATGTAGATGACTTTTACCTAACCTGCGAATAGCACTATTACAGTATTCAATTGCTCTCTGGAACAGAATAACCTAGCCAAAGCTACTCTCATCTGAATCTAATGAGTGAAGTGATGATTATTGTTCAGAACTTACGCAAAAGAAAACTTGAGAGCAGGAGATTGAAGCTGCGGACGAAGGAAATCAGACCATGGTTAGTGAGAGATTTCATAGACTAGACCTCTTGCAACAGGGTAGAGAGAAGGTAAAAAGGAAGCAAACACAAAAAACAGAGAGAGTTTCAAGAGAGTAATGTTAAACGCCAATTGCGCAGTAGCTCAATACTTCCATTCACTCTAAATTTCGCAAACAGTGCCATGCTCAAGTCCACCATGTGTTTTGATTTAGAGACGACCTTCGTCCTGCGATGAAACCGAGCAAACCAATGGCGATTGTCTGAGTTGTTTCTCTCAATTGCTATAGCAGGCATGGCATCTATGTTTATTGCTTCTATCCTATTCTGTCTTAACCCACTCCTTGCCTGCTATATATCCAATCCTGTGGCTGGATGGCATGAGAATAAAAATCAGAGAGGAAGGACGGGATACGAATCAGACTCTCTATCTAGCACTGGGAGTGAAGCAGTCCGGTCACAAGGAGGTCTTAGGAATGTGGCTATCCTCGGGAGGAGAGGGGGCAAAATTTTGGTTATCAGTGCTGAATGAAATCCACCATCGGGGAGTCGAACATATCTGTATAGCTTGTGTGGATGGGTTGAAGGGATTTCCCGCTGCCATTGAAGCGGTGTTCCCAAAAACGAGAGTGCAATTATGTATCGTTCATCTGATACGAAATAGCCTGAAATTCGTTTCTTGGAAAGACCGTAAGTCCGTGGTGTCAGACCTCAAGCCTATTTACCAGGCCGCCACAGTTTCCGAGGCAGAATCCGCCTTAACTGCTTTTGCGGAGCGTTGGGACGGTATCTACCCCACTATTTCCCAAATATGGCTGAATCATTGGGAAAACATCATTCCATTATTTGATGATCCAGCTCCCATCCGCCGCATCATTTACACCACCAATGCCATTGAGGCGGTCAATCGCTCTTTGGGCAAGGTGTGAAAAACCAAGGGCATGTTCCCCCATGCAGATGCTGCCCTGAAATTGCTGTATTTAGCCCTGAAGCATTTGATGAAGAGATGGACGATACCAATACAATACCCCATTGGAAAAGGGGCTTAAGCTATTTTGCCATTGATAATCCAGAGTATTTTCTTCACTAATTTTCTTTGCTTACACAAAATTCTTGACACTCCCAACGTCGAAGGCATCCACTCCACAAAACGTTGGTAACTCACGGCTCTGGGAAAAGCTCTTCGCCAGTGATGACGCACATTGATGAGATAGAAATATTTAAAATTGCGATAGTGAGATTGGTGAAAAGCAATCAATATCGTCATTATCTCGCTGAGACTAAGGCTTCTGGGGCGACGCCGTCGCTTTTGCTTTGAGGCCAGTAATTGCTGTTGCCATTGAGGTTCAAAGACTTGGCAGAAATCATCAACAGCACAAAACAAAAGTTCTAGACTGGTCATGGGAGAAGGTAGTGGACTGGTTATCAACTTCCACAATATGCACTTTTTCCTTTTTCTTTCTTAACCCGAACTTACGTTAACATTACTCTCTTGAAACTCTCAAAAGTCGTATTCGGAAGCAACTCAGACATAGTCCATCCCTCAGAGATGCCATGGATATGACTCTGCGTATAGCAACTTCTTAACTCTTTTGGCCACTGCTATAGTATGGAGCATCAGAAATACTGAGACATTAAAGCACTTCTGCAGGTTCAAGAAGATTAGATCTTTGAGAATTGGGGCTTAAGTAAAGGCCGGAGTAGAAACTTTCGCCGCGATCGCCTGAGCAATTTCAACAAGAGCTTTTGCAGAAGCAGATTCAGGATGAGAAACCACGATCGGCATCCCATTATCACCACCTTCACGCAGCGCAATCTCTAACGGCACACATCCAAGTAAAGGTACATCTAACTCTTTTGCTGTCTTCTCACCGCCGCCAGAACCAAACAAGTCATATTGCTTCTCAGGCATATCAGGCGGAATGAAGTAACTCATGTTTTCCACAATACCAAGAAGATTCACATCCATTTGTTGGAACATCTTCAAGCCACGACGAGAATCTAGCAAAGATACCGTTTGGGGGGTTGTCACAATAATTGCGCCCGCCATCGGCACAGCCTGAGCCATGGTTAACTGGGCATCACCTGTACCAGGAGGCATATCAACTAACAGATAATCGAGTTCGCCCCAATTCACTTGATATAAAAACTGTCTGACCATGCTATTGATCATCGGACCACGCCACATCACTGGCTGGTCAGGATCAATCAGAAATGCCATCGAAACGATTTTTACGCCGTGGTTAAATTCAGGTTGGAGAATATCTTTGCCATCTGTTTTATCAACTTTAATATCGACTTCGCCAACGCCCATCATATTGGGAACATTTGGGCCATAAATATCTGCGTCTAAAAGGCCAACTTTCGCACCACTCTGGGCAAGGGCGATCGCCACATTTACAGCGACACTGCTTTTCCCAACACCTCCTTTACCACTAGAGATCGCAATAATATTTTTTACATCGTCAATGCCCTGCGGGCTAGGGAGAGGCTTCGGTGTAGGAGGAGCTGCAATCACAGAAACATCCACAGCATCAACACCATCAAGGGCCATCACAGCCTTTTCGCAATCTTCCACAATTAAATCTTTAATCATGCCCTGTGGTGTGGCTAAGGCAAGGGTAAAAGACACAGTCTTACCATCAATGACTACATCCCGCACTTTGCCTGCTTCTACCAAGCTCTGCTTACGTTCAGCATCTTTAACAGGTTTCAGAGCATCAAGCACTACTTGAGAATCAATCATGGCTTTGGAGACAATTAGGAAAATGGATAGAGAATTGACGACTAAAACAAATTACTTAGCGTCAGATTTAGGGTGAAAGCGGATACCCACAAAAATATCGTAAAGGAATCCGAGGAAATCTTTCCCTCTCAGCAAGCCAAGGGATTGAGGAGAATCTTTCTGATCGAGGAGGGGCTTAATATGATAGTAAGCAGGCTGATATTTGTACCAAGGAATAGAGGGCCAAAGGTGGTGCACAAGGTGATAATTCTGGCCAAGGATCAGTAAGTTTAGGAGTTTCCCAGGATAGACACGAGCATTTTTCCAACGATCACGTTCTTCAAAAGGACGGTGGGGCAAATAATCAAAAAATAGACCCAATGCAATACCGACAACCAGAGCTGGCACAAACCAGAAATTCATGATGTAGCCGATAAAGTCAAAGTGGATACCAAGATAGACAATAACGCCCAAAAAGGCACGGCTAAGGAACCATTCCAATAATTCATAGTTCTTCCAAAGACGGCGCCTAAAGAAGAAAAACTCGTGGTAGAAAAAGCGAGCAGCAATCATCCAGAGCGGCCCACCTGTAGAGACAAAATGGTCGGGATCATTGTCAGGATCATTTACATGAGCATGATGCTGTAAATGAACCCTTGTAAAGACAGGGAAGGCAAAACCCAACATCAAGGCACTCGAATGGCCCAAAATTGTATTGACAGTGCGGTTGCTATGAGCCGCGCGGTGGGAGGCATCATGGATGACGGTACCGGCGAGATGTAATGCCAAAACATTTTCGGAAAAACAAACCCAGTCGTACCAGCCCCAAATCCAATAACCACACACGGAAGTTGCAATCAAAACAACGCTGATGATAACCATCCATACGTTTGGATTCATGCCACCAGGTGCGCGTAGATACTCCTTTGACATTCTGAGTGATGACGTAGCCACCGCCGTCATAACTGTCTATACTCCTTACTACTTAAATTCTAAAAAATTTCGCAATCTTGCGTAGTTTACAATACTTAAGCCTATTCCATAAAGCTTGACGTCTCCGGCACACTAAAGATGTTGTGTAATAAAAGCCTGAGATAATAGGCATTTCAAGATGTTTTCTACGGCTTGAAGTAAAACAAAAAGGTGAGGCGATCGCCCCACCAGATGTTGAAAAAATTGAAATATTTAACAGCTTAATGCTGCAATATTCGTAAAAAAATAAATATGCTTAGTCGATCTCAATAGTCATCGGTGAGCCATCATCAGCTTTGGTTTTGCTGTTGTTACCAGACTGTTGGCGGAAATCAGTGTAAAGGCGATCGCGCCACTCAAAAAACGGTGCATATTCAGCATTGTCGCCCAATCCCGGAATGCCTTTCCCTTTGAGATATTCAGGAATATCGAGATAATTACCAGCAGGAAACTTAAGCAAAATACTTAGAGCAGCCACACTAAGGTCAGCTAGCGTTGGCTGGTCACCGAGTAAATAAGGCTGATTTTGCACAATTGCGGTCAGCGCTTCTAAATCTTGCTTGAGGCCACGTTGTGCAAACTTCACTGCATCACCGCCCAGACCCACACCAGCACCGAAAAAGTCGAGCACATCACCGGGAACAGCACCCAAAATATTCTTCAAAAAATCAGGCACTTCCTTCGGTAACATCGAGGTGCGGAAATTAGAGTTCTGATTTAGTGCGCCAACAAATGCGGTACGACCTTTTACCCCAATCGATTCATCCGCCCACTCTTCCATGATCAAACATTGCGCCCGTTGCATCACGTCAACAGGAATGATTGGTTTGTCGGGATACTTACGGTCTAAATAAAAAGCAATCTCAGTTGAATCACTAATGACGGTATCGCCATCTTTGAGCACAGGTACTTGGCGCTGGCCGGACATCTTGTAGAGCTCCAATTGACCGATACCAGGTGTAACCTCAATCTTTTTGTACTCTAGACCTTTGTAATCTAGGATAAGACGAATTTTTTCGGAAAATTGCGACAGTTCAAACTGATGTAGCTCTAGCATTATGACTCGGCTTCGTTGTAGATAAATCAACCACACCTTACAAAAATTCTACAGAAATTGCTACGAACAACTGTGGCAGAATAAGGGCAGACCATTAGTACAAAAAGTCTGTTATGAGCATCAATATCGTCAACTTGGTTGGAAGAGCTGGGGGAGATCCAGAGGTTCGCTATTTTGAGTCTGGATCAGTGAAGTGCAATTTGACTCTGGCAGTAAATCGCCCCACAAGCCGTGATGATAAACCGGATTGGTTCAATTTGGAGATTTGGGGAAAGACAGCAGAGGTCGCCGCAAATTACGTCAAAAAAGGGAGTCTAATCGGTATTCAAGGAGCGATCAAAATCGAACAGTATACTGATCGCAATGGCTACGACCGAACAAAGCCTGTAGTGCGGGTAAATCGTTTAGATTTGTTAGGGTCTCGCCGTGATGTCGATCCGAGCGCGGTGGGTAATTATGAAGGTCACGAATTTTAGGGCTTGAGAAAAAAGTTTGGGGTATGGCGGCGATCGCCACAAAGATATCTTTTCCATACTCCCGAACTTATGTCCTTTACTCTTAAAATGAATCGTTCTGCTACAGCATCAAAGAAAAAGACCTCCCAATATTTGGGAGGTCTACAGAACAGCACTTTGAGTAAACAAAGCTTTTGAAAATTAGAGAATGAATACCGGATCAAGACCGTCAATGGCTGTGAGGAGATTTAGAAGAAGAAATTATTACTCAAGATGATTTCGAAAAAAGAGAAGAAAAGGTTGCAGCTAGTTTTTAGTGATAGGCGAAAATCCAACTTAAAAATGGTGCATACAGCGCGCCACAGATAATGACGATGAGAGAAAACTGGAACACAGACCAAAGTTCAGTTGTCATGATTTTCACCTTTTGAGAAAGAATTATTGCCCAGAGAAAAAGAAAAATTGTTGCTCAGAGAAGAGGTAAAACCTCGTTTGTTCTCTATGTCTTTAGTATCTCTTGATATTCGCGGAAACTCTGTGATGGAGAGGGACAGAGTTGATGTTTGTGATCAGTTTAGAAGGTTAACTGAATTACGGATATTTGGAGATCGCTATCAAATTGTCAAGTGATATTAGTCACAAAAAATCTCCAAGTATCAACAACATAGGACACTCGGAGATCTCGGCAACAATTTCTTTCTTGTGAATATTATGCAACATAATCCCCTCAAGTGTAGTGGGTGGTGACTCCCCTATGACGCCTTTAGATGTAAGAATTCGGCTATTTACAAGGATTAAGGTGCATGATGACCTTGGTAATTATAGTCATCAAGTTTTCTGATTTTTAGGAAATGGCGATCGCCTAACCTGTTCTGTAATACTGAGGAATGAAGTATCAGTGATCCCAGCAGAACTATGGCCGTTGAGACAAGACCCAGAGATGTACAGCCCTATCCTCTTAGTGCTGATACCCTTGCGCTGCGATCACGGACTTGGGATCGCTTGAAATTTGAAATCGAATACGGCTTACAAAAAGGAACAACGGCCAATAGCTATCTCATCCGCAGTGACAAAACAGCTCTGATTGATCCTCCTGGTGAATCGTTCACAGAAGTTTTTATCCAAGCCTTACAAGAACGTTTTGATCTGCGCACCTTAGACTACATTATCCTCGGCCACACAAATCCCAACCGTTGTGCGACGTTAAAAGCACTTTTAGAATTGGCTCCTCAAGCTGTGGTTGTCTGTTCTAATCCTGCGGCGATCGCCCTCAAAGACTTATTAAAAGACACAGAGCCCACTCTCCACATCATCAAAAAAGGTGACACTCTCGACTTAGGGAAAGGACATAACCTCGAATTTGTTTTAACTCCTAGCCCTCGTTATCCGGGACATCTCTGTACCTTCGATCCGGCCACAGAAATTTTATTTACCGATAAATTTTTTGGAGCCCATGTCTGTGGTGACCAAGTGCTTGATGAAGGGTGGCAAGTTTATGAAGAAGATCGTCGCTACTATTTTGATTGCATCCATGCGACGGCCCTTCGTCAAACCCTTTTAGCTTTGGGCAAAATTGCAGACAAACCCGCAACTATTTATGCCACAGGTCATGGCCCCTTAGTACGCTACAGTCGCCAAGAACTTTTAAACAATTATCAAACTTGGGCAGAGAAACAGAAAAACGAAATCTCTGTTGCCCTCATTTACGCATCTGCCTATGGCAACACCGCCACTGTCGCCCAGGCTCTTGCCCGAGGCATTTCTAAAGCTGGTGTGATGGTCGAAACATTTAATGCTGAACATGCTGAACCCGAAGACATTAAAACGGCGATCGCCAACTGTAGCGGCTTCATTATGGGTTCTCCAACTCTTGGTGGTCATGCACCGACCCAAATCCAGACAGCCCTTGGTATCGTCTTAGCCAATGCTGAAAAAACGAAGTTAGCAGGGGTTTTCGGATCCTTTGGTTGGAGTGGAGAAGCTATTGATTTGCTTGATGGAAAATTTAAAGACGCAGGCTATCAAATTGGCTTTGATCCAATCCGCGTCAAATTTAAGCCTACCGATGTCACGTTAAAAACTTGCGAAGAGACAGGTACAGATTTTGCCCAAGCTCTCAAGAAAGCTGCCAAACGCCGTAAGCCAAAAGAGAATGTTGCTTCCACCTCCCAAACCGCAAACCTTGAACAAGCTCTCGGTCGGATAGTTGGTTCCCTCTGTGTGATCACAACAAAACAAGACGAACTTTCTGGCGCAATGTTGGCCTCATGGGTTTCCCAAGCAACATTTAACCCACCTGGTTTCACGGTGGCCGTAGCCAAGGAGCGAGCTATTGAATCTTTGATGAATACGGGTACAGATTTTGTGATTAATGTGCTTCAAGAAGGGAATCACCTTGGCTTGATGAAACATTTCCTCAAACCATTTGGCCCTGGTGAAGATCGCTTTGAAGGGGTCGAAACAACGGAGGCTGAAAATGGCTGTCAAATTCTCTCCGATGCTCTCGCTTATCTCGAATGTAAAGTAGCCAATCGCATGGAATGTGGCGATCACTGGGTAATTTACGCAACCACTGACAAAGGTCAATTGCTCCAAAGCAATGGCATCACAGCAATTCACCACCGTAAGTCTGGCACACATTACTAAGGTTGGGAAAGGGAACGGGCAAAAGAATTATCGGAGGTTCAATTCACAAAATTGAGCTTTTGAGAAGGATGGATTTTTATCTATCGAAGAACTAGTTTAACGTGAGTTCGGGATAAGGAATAAAGGTTCTAATCAAGTTTTAGAGAAGGTTTCTTGGGCTGATGACAGTAGGCAATGAGACCGCAAAGTAGATTGACACAAAAATTGGCAGGACTGCGGTGGCGGGAATGCTCAATCTGAGAAATATTCTTCAGTTGGTCAATGACGGTCTCAATCAAAGCTCGCTTGCGGGCCAAAACTTTGTCACGCCAAAGCATCCGGTGATTCTTCATATTGCGACGAGGCTTAGCTAGAAGCCTCATATCATATTCTTCTTGTAAATACTGTGCCAGAGGTTGAGAGACGTAACTTTTATCAGCAAAGACTTTTCCCGATAACTCTTTCAAAAGCTCCACTACCGGCTTTCTATCATTGGTGTTGCCAGGCGTGATTTTAACATTGAGTAATTCGCCATGGTCATTGATAACCAGATGTAGTTTGAAGCCAAAGAACCACCCCACAGAGGTTTTACCTCGAGCGGCATGACCATCAAAAACGCGATGTTGAGAGATGCGGCGATTGTGACAAACCTTGATACTGGTGGCATCAATGAAACTAATACCTGTGCATTGACCATAACAGTGCTGTAGGTAGACACATAGAGGTACTAACGTCGAGGGTATGTAAATTAATTTGTGTAAGCGGTCAAAATCCAGAAAAAAGCAAGGAGACCATGACCCATGAAAAAACAGAATCAAACCAGTAGAGCCGATGAACTGATTGATGAATTACTGCAAGATTGTCCAGACTCGGAATCAATTCTGGGAGAATCAGGCTTGCTACAGCAGTTGAGTAAGAGATTAATTGAAAGAGCCTTGCAAGGGGAATTGAGTCATCATCTGAATCAAGTCAAAGAAGCAGGTAAGCAGAATAGTCGAAACGGCTATTCCAAGAAAACAATCAAATCAACCCAAGGGGAAATGGATATCAGCATCCCAAGGGATAGGAAAAGTGAATTTGAGCCGCTGTTAGTGCCCAAAGGTCAAAGGCGTATTCAAGGGCTAGAAGAGAAGATACTGGCTTTGTACAGTCGAGGTATGAGTACCAGAGATATTCAGGCACAAATGCAAGAACTGTATGGGGTGGAGATTTCAGCTGGGCTAGTGAGTGAAGTGACCTCGGCAGTGATGGAGGAAATCAAAGCATGGCAGCATCGTCCTCTGGAGGAGATATATCCAATCCTGTGGCTGGATGGCATGAGAATAAAAATCAGAGAGGAAGGACGGGATACGAATCAGACTCTCTATCTAGCACTGGGAGTGAAGCAGTCCGGTCACAAGGAGGTCTTAGGAATGTGGCTATCCTCGGGAGGAGAGGGGGCAAAATTTTGGTTGTCAGTGCTGAATGAAATCCACCATCGGGGGGTCGAACATATCTGCATAGCTTGTGTGGATGGGTTGAAGGGATTTCCCGCTGCCATTGAAGCGGTGTTCCCAAAAACGAGAGTGCAATTATGTATCGTTCATCTGATACGAAATAGCCTGAAATTCGTTTCTTGGAAAGACCGTAAGTCCGTGGTGTCAGACCTCAAGCCTATTTACCAGGCCGCCACAGTTTCCGAGGCAGAATCCGCCTTAACTGCTTTTGCGGAGCGTTGGGACGGTATCTACCCCACTATTTCCCAAATATGGCTGAATCATTGGGAAAACATCATTCCATTATTTGATGATCCAGCTCCCATCCGCCGCATCATTTACACCACCAATGCCATTGAGGCGGTCAATCGCTCTTTGGGCAAGGTGTGAAAAACCAAGGGCATGTTCCCCCATGCAGATGCTGCCCTGAAATTGCTGTATTTAGCCCTGAAGCATTTGATGAAGAGATGGACGATACCAATACAATACCCCATTGGAAAAGGGGCTTAAGCTATTTTGCCATTGATAATCCAGAGTATTTTCTTCACTAATTTTCTTTGCTTACACAAAATTCTTGACACTCCCAACGTCGAAGGCATCCACTCCACAAAACGTTGGTAACTCACGGCTCTGGGAAAAGCTCCTCGCCAGTGATGACGCACATTGATGAGATAGAAATATTTAAAATTGCGATAGTGAGATTGGTGAAAAGCAATCAATATCGTCATTATCTCGCTGAGACTAAGGCTTCTGGGGCGACGCCGTCGCTTTTGCTTTGAGGCCAGTAATTGCTGTTGCCATTGAGGTTCAAAGACTTGGCAGAAATCATCAACAGCACAAAACAAAAGTTCTAGACTGGTCATGGGAGAAGGTAGTGGACTGGTTATCAACTTCCACAATATGTACTTTCTCCTTTTCTTCCCTTATTCCGAACTCACGTTAGTTTAGCAAGGCTGGAAAACATAAATAAAGCCCCAAAAAGGGATATCCCCATCAAGGCTAGATGGTTTAATTCCTTTAGCCGCCAATGTTGAAATCTTGTCAGAATAATAAGTAACGTGAGTGTTAGATAAGAGAAATATGGGAAAGTTTCTTCTCCTATAGGTTTCGGGCTTTTTTCTATCTATTTCAGGAAGGATTATTTTATGCAATATTCTACTAGTTGAGCACAATACACAAGATATTTTCAGTAAAAACGCCTTGTTGCGAATCAGAAAATAGATAAAACTCCAAACACACTTTTGATTTATGGGGATTTCAGCCCAATTCCTTATCCAAAACTGATGTCATAGCAGTGGCCGAATAGTTTCAGAATTAGAATAAAAGTCTATATCTAGATTAAAAATACCAGTTGCTGATAGTGATGACCTACAATGTCAAGCCCTTGCTACGATAGCACTAGGTATCCCGAAAAAAGATGTCTGTGAAATGTTCGGTCTTGGCCTTAATAGCCTTTATCTCTGGATACAACGTATAAAAGAAACAGGGAACTACAGCTCTAAAACAGGGTATCAGAAAGGCTAGGGTCACAAAATCACAGACTGGGAAGCATTCAAAAGCTTTGTGCAACAGCATCCAGATAAAACCCAGGCAGAAATGGCAGAGTTGTGGCCGGGTGATGTGAGTCGTCGCACCATATCGAGAATGTTGAAGAAGATAGATTTTACTCGCAAAAAAGGCCTATGGGTATCAGGAAAGGGATGAACAGAAGCGGGAAGCATTGAGGCAAGAACTAGCAAGATTAAAACCCGAACAAATCATCTACTGTGATGAGTCGGGAATGGATGAGAGAGACGGTCAGTATGACTATGGCTATGGCCCTGAAGAGGAAAGAGTTTATGACCTCAAGTCAGGAAGCCGTCGCGGAAGAGTTAAGAGGATTGCCGCATGGAGTCGAGGCAAACTGTTTGCACCTTTTATTGTGGAAGGCTCTTGTAACCCCCATGTGTTTGAGGTGTGGTTAGAGAACTGTTTGCTACCGGAATTAAAGCCCAATCAGATATTGATTTTGGATAATGCCACTTTCCATAAGGGAAGAAGGGTTGCAGAAATCCTGGCAAAGGCGAAATGTGAGGTGTGGTATCTGCCTCCCTATTCACCAAGACTTAAACAAGATTGCACAATGCTGATCTTGGCTAAAAAGTCGTATTTGGAAGCAGCTCAGACATAGTCCATCCCTCAGAGATGCCATGGATATGACTCTGCGTACAGCAACTTTTTAACCCTTTTGACCATTGCTATATGGAGCAAGATTTTATTTTTATTTCTGCGTAAAAGCTTGGAGTGGAGCTTAATACCTCATAAATCTTTAAATCGCGTTGCGCTGAATATAAGCTGTCAAACAATAAAAAGAGGAGATGCAATATTGCTCTCCTCGATTTCTTTTATAGAAAAAAAATTCATGTGTCTAAACGATCTGTGACTTTTTATGTAGCATTCGTTGTCATCTTTTTAAGAAAAATCACAGTCAACAGATGAAGCTTATTTACGGATATTTTTCGCCATATTGCGGAACATATCCATACTTGTATCAGTTTTCTGCTGCGGAGCAGGAGGAGCAGTGAAAGACGGAACAGGAGCTAGAGTTTCTTGCTTTGTTTCTGCCACAGGCTCAGGAACCGCTGTCTCTGCAACCATGGGTGCCTTTTCTTCTGGAGCAGCAGGTTGTGCTGGTGTGAAGCTAGAAGAAAAAGAAGGTGTGGCAGAGGCAAAGCTAGGAGTGCTAGAGGCAAAAGATGCGCTGCTATTAGAACGAGAAGGAGTCTGATTGGGGTCTACTTCACGCATGTTATCGGAAGAAACCTGAGAAATAATAGTCTTGCCTTCATTGCCCTTGAGCTTAGGGAATGTGCGCTTAATTGTCTTAGACTGCTTCATATACTCGGTATCGCCTAAGGTTTGAGCTTCTTCGAAATCGAGGAAGAAGTCACCTTGCTGCTGCTCTGTCTTTCCGCCAAATAATCCAAAGAGTGCCATAAATTTAAATTAATCTTCAACAAACAACATTACTTTGTGTAAATGATATCAAAGATCTTCTCATTTAAGTACTGATTTAGACACTTGACAGGTTCCCTTTAGATTTGTTTGTTTGTGTTTCTTCTGTATTTAGGGCAATCGCAAAACCCTTCGCTTTCTTTTGCATTAGTTTCAAAATATTCAAAAAGCCATTGGCGCGGGAGGGTGTAAGGCTAAAACTTAGACCTGTCTCTTCGATAAAATCGGGCTTGATTTCGATAATCTCAGCAGGGGAAAGTCCATTAAGACCATTAATGAGTAAACCGACTAACCCCTTAACGAGTTGGGCGTCAGAATCCCCATGGTAAGTGACTTTGCCATCTATATAGTCAGCAGTAATGAAAACCTGGGAGACGCATCCATGGACTTTGTTATTAGGATTTTTATCTGCCTCTGCCATCGGTTCTAGTTTGTTGGCATACCACAGAAGTTGTTGGTATTTTTGCTTCGGGTCAGTTTTCCGTTTGAAACGACTCACAATTTTGGCGAGGTTGGCAGGCAATGCTGATGACATAGCAAAAAAATCTGGAGCGAGAATATATTAAGTAATACTACGGTGTATTGTGACAAAAAAAACTCGGCGATCGCCACTGAAGGGCTCACCGAGTTTTTTATTAATTAGATAGATGCGACTTAACGACGGCTAAAGGAAGGAAGTTCAACCGCAGCTAGAGAAGAACGTTTCTTTGCTGTGCGTAGAGGATTCAACGTTGGAGAAGGGAAATTCTTCTGCTGGGTTGGAAGACCACTGGCGGCCACCATTGGCTGTTGGGGTTGACGCTGAATAGTTGGTGCTGGAGATGTCGGTTGAGCAATATTTGGAGCTGGGGTATTGCTTTGGCGAACACTCGTTTGTAACTGAGGAAATTGCACAATTGTCTTGGGTGCGATTGTTTCTGGTTCCTCGATAACCTCTTGGGACATTGCTTCCATTTCAGCTTCTAAATCTTTGAGTTGTTGCTCAAGATCATCGTTAATATCCGGTGGCAGAACGACGGAGGCTTCTTGGAGTTCTGCTGCGATATCTGGTGTAGCGATAGGTGCTTGCTGTTCTGCCGGAAATACTTGGCTTGTAAGTTCGGTTAGATCAACCTCTGTAGTGACTTCATTATTTGGGAAGAGAGGTTTTGGCTCTAGCTTTTGTTCTGACCAAGGTTGGATGCGACTGACTTTGGGAATAGGAGCTTTTGCAATGGGTGTGGAGGGAATATTAGATTCATCGACTTGAACGCCTTGCTGTTCTAGAGCCGTTTTGTATTGGATTGCGTAACGTTGTTGACGCTGGAGTCGTGCTTGCAGATCTTGAATTTCCTGTTCTGCAGCGGCTAATTTCTGCTGTTGTTCGTCGTAGGACTCACGTAACAGAGTGCATTCCCGTTCAACTTGGGCAAGTTGGGTCTGGCTTCTCTTGAGGGTGAGGTTGAGTTCGTTCATCATGGTGCGATGTTCACGAACATTTTCTTTTGCCAACTTCAAATTCTCTCTGAGATTTTCGAGCTCGTCTTGGTTGCCAGTCAAGCTATCTGCTTGTTGGTTCAGGAGACTATCGGCATTACGGGAGCGGGCAATTTGTTTTTGAAGTCTTTCTTGGGACTCTGCCAATGCTTGTTCGAGTTGAACAACAGTTTTCACAAGTTCGCGATTATGTTGTCTTAATTTGCGAGCGAGCAGGAAGCCATCATTATCAGCTTCAAGCTCATCGCTGGAGGGAATGAGTGCTGTGGGGTCTAAAGGATTTAACTCAGAGGACTCAGAGCCAGTAGCCGTTGCGGAAACATCAATAGTTTGAGGAGAGTCTCCGTCTAAAAATGCTTCTGTTTCGAAGGGATTCGGCTGTTGTGAATCGGGATTTTGGTGGCTCATAGTTTCGTGAATCTAGACGTGAGGCAACACAGTTTAGGGATGGTGGGGAGTAATGCTGCTTGAAGTGTATCAAGGGATGGAAAAAAATTCGACACAATTAAGCTGTATCTTGCTTCGTTTTCCACTTAATCTCTTGAATTCTAAAGCTATTTTACGATTGTACAGAGGATCTCGAAAATTGCTCGCGCTTATTTGCTGAATTTATTGAATTTAATCAGTTTGCTGCAGGAAAAGACGGACTGCGACAGAGATATTTTTGTTGGCTGTTTGCTCTAAAAGGTCTGAGCCATGGTGACGTCGCGCATTTCTTCTGGGGTTAGGTGAGCGTAAGTGACTTCACCATCTTTGAGCCAAATAATCCGGTTTGTCTGGGCGGCAACATCGTTTTCGTGGGTGACCATAACGACACCCATGCCTGTGCTTTGAAGTTCGCTAAATAGATCGAGGATTTCGTGGGTGGTTTTGGAGTCTAGGGCACCCGTTGGTTCGTCAGCGAGGAGAAGTAAGGGTTCGTTGACAATTGCTCTGGCGATCGCCACGCGTTGTTGTTGGCCACCGGAAAGCTGGTTGGGGCGATTATGGAGGCGGTTGGCCAGGCCTACTTTTGTGAGGGCGGCAACGGCGCGAGCTCTGCGTTCTTGGGGCGAGACATTGCCATAAATCATCGGGAGAATAACGTTTTCTAAGGCACTGAGTTGGGGCAGGAGATGAAACTGCTGGAAGACAAAGCCGATATTTTGGTTACGGATGAGCGCAAGTTGGCGATCGCTGAGAGTGGAGACGTTTTCGTTGTTGAGAAAATAGTCACCTTTTGTCGGTTGATCAAGACAGCCAATGATATTCATTAGCGTGGATTTGCCGGAACCGGACGCTCCCATGATGGAGCAATACTCACCTGTTTTGATTTGGAGTTCCACATCTCGCAAGGCGTATACCGTCGTTTCGCCGGAACCATAGATTTTGGAGAGATTTCTGATTTCAATCATGGACAGCGATCGCCCAACTGGGCTGATAAAAACAGGCCAAACTTAGCCGCAATGCTATTGTAGCGAGTTTGCCAATCGTACTTTTAGAGTAAATAAATACGCTTTCATTTCCTATGCAATCTTTATTTCGCCCTATCTTATCCGTCAGTCTTCTTTGTGCTTTGACCTTGGTGGGATGTAGTTCAAATAGTCCTTCGAATGGTGAAACGTCGATTTCCTCAGAACCCGAAGCGACAGAAACTCAGACTACCGAAACCGAAACCGAAACGCCAGAAGCTGCTCCAACAGAACAACTCGTCCTTGCTGATGGTTCAGTTACAGTTGATTTGCCAGCTGGTTGGGCGGCAAATCCTGGTCAACATCCCTTCGATGAGCAATCTCTCTCGCCAGATAAGCGTTTAGGTACAGGCATTCGAGTTTTGCGACTTGCGGAGTTGCCAGAAGGAGCAGCGCCTAAGGATGCCTATCTACGTGATATTGAAATTTTGACGTCCCAGGGTGATTATTCTGAGTCTGAAGCTGAAACCGTTGAATCTCTTGAAGATAAAACGGTCACAACGACAACTTACGCTGGTGAAATTAATGGTTTGGCTGCCTATTACAAGTTTGCGCTGATTGAATTCACGGAAGATCCCGATCTGTTTCTTGTTATGGTTCAGGGTGGTGCGCCAACAGATTGGGCTACTGCAAATGAAATCTTGATGGAGATTAATCGCTCTGCCACTATCGCGACGGCTGAATAATTAGTATCAAACTGATAGAGGTAACCTTTACCATCGGAAATAGTGGATGGTTGCCTCTTTCTTTTTTAGTGTTGGCATAAGTCGAGCGAAAACAGTTAGCTATAAAGGTAATGTGTCGAGTTTGGTTCGGCTCACATGATGACAAAGTTGATGGCTTATGAATCTTTTCCTGCGTTACGTGTTGTTGATTGTCTTGGTGGTTGGTTTGTCGTTTTCTGGATTGGGCATCAATAACCCTTTGATCGATCGTCGGACTGTTGCGATGAACTCTGAGGCGATCGCCGTTGAAATTATCTCTGACATCATTGAAACCAAAGAAATCAAATTGGCTGATGGGGCGATCGCCGTTGAAGTACCGGGAAATTGGCGACCAAATCCCAAACAAAATTCTTTTAGGAAAGACAATGTATTCGATAAGGACTACATTGCTCGCCGTGACTTTTTAGGGAGTGCGATGCGTGCGGTGCGGTTTGATGAGCTACCCGTCGGTTTGATGCCCAAGGATATTTATTTGCAAGAGATTGAGTCCATCACCGAATCTTTGCAGGGTTCTGCGGAATTGGTTGAGTTAGAGGCTATCGAAACTCTTCCAGACAAAAGAATTACAAGCAGTACCTATGTCATTAAGGTTGGTGGTTTGATGAGCTTCCATTACAAAATTGCGTTGATTGAGTTTACGGAAGATTCAGATTATTTCTTAGTGATGGTGCAAGGTGGTGCGCCAAAAAATTGGGATACTGCCAATGAAAAATTGCAGGAAATAAATCGGTCTGCCACATTGCTAGCTGCCAAGTCATTCAATAATTAGCGATGCCAGAAAATAATGTTGTCAGTTTGATTGTGGCGGGCGGGCAAAGTCGTCGGATGGGACAGGATAAAGCCCTACTCATAGTTGACGGTGTGCCGCTGCTCCAAAGAACTGTGGCGATCACCTCCCAACTGTCGAAAGTTGTTTGGGTGAGCACCCCTTGGCGTAAGGAATACGAGTATTTATTTTCAGAACAGGTGCAATGGGTTGATGACTCGTTGCAACAAGGTGGTTTAGTAGCACTCGCAGAATTTTTGACGGTAAAACCAATCGATGAGTGGATTTTATTATTGGCCTGTGACTTGCCCTATCTCAAGCTTGAACAGTTACAAAAATGGAAGCAACAGCTGACTCAGATTCCAGAATCTTGCGATGTTGCGTTGGTGAAAAATGCAGCGGGATTTTATGAACCGTTGTGTGGTTTTTATCGGGGAACCGTGGCCAACTCACTAGAGAAATACCGAAAAGAAGGCGAGCGCTCCTTTCAGAAATGGCTAGCAACAGAAATGGTTTTTGAATTAGTTTTAGACGATCTGACAATGCTGTTTAATTGCAACACTCCAGAAGATTTCGCTACCCTGAAAGCCCAATTCTAATCATCTTTCTAAGCCACTATCCTATGCAACAAACAGCCCTAAATCTCATTGCCATTGGTGTCTTTTTAATGACGATGACTAGTTTGCTCGGTGGTATTTTTCATATTTCGCCCTTTGTCCCGGCAGGAATTACTATATTTATTATGGGCATCGCGTCGGTGGATACGTTTCAGCTTCAGGGTCGCGGCGCAATGCTATTTCTTGATTTATTTACCCCAGAAGAAGAACGGAAACGCGTTATCCAACATGAAGCTGGACATTTTCTGGCGGGATATTTATTGGGCATTCCAATCACGGGTTATAGCTTGACGCCGTGGGAAGCCATCAAAAATACTCAAGGCGGTTTGGGTGGCGTGAATTTTGATTTAGAAGCAGTGGAAGAATCATTGCAAAAATCCCAGCACATTAATCTTTTGGTCGAGCGCATCAGCACGACTTTAATGGCCGGTATTGCTGCTGAAAAACTCGTTTATGACCAAGACAAAGGTGGCTTTGAAGATCGCCGTCAACTCAAGAAAATGTTGCTGAAAGCGGGTCTTCCTTCTGTGGTTTATGAGCAAAAAGAAAAGTGGGCAACTCTTCAAGCCACCAATCTCTTGGAGCGTAACAAAGCAGGTTATGACAACCTCGTTAAAGCGATGGCAGCCCGGAAATCTTTAGAAGAATGCTACGAAATTATCGGCGAAACATCTTCAGAATTAGAGGCGATCGCCTAATCATTTTCTTGCTTATCAGACTGAGCGGCTTAGAGTTGTTGCGCAAACTTGGATATTTCCTTCTTTCTTCAACTCTTTGCTTGCTATAGGTACCCCTTAAACGGTTAATCCATCGCTTAATTTATTTTTACCTCAGAGTCTCATTGGATGATTCTGATTCAAGTTTTTGTTGGAGAGACTGATATTTTTTACGAGTAATATCATTATCTGGATTAAGTTCAAGGGACTTTTGGTAACTGACGATCGCCGCTTCATTTTTGCCTAATGCTTGCAGCGCCACACCTCGATAATGCCAAGTAAAGGAATCATCAGCGTCGATCTTTAAAGCTTTGTCATAACTGGCGATTGCCTCTTCATCTTGGCCCAGGGCAGTTAAAGCGATTCCCCGATAACATAATGTCCAAGAATCATTTGGTTGGAGTTTTAGTACAGCCTCGAAATCCGTGATTGCCTCGTCATATTTATCGAGCATAATGAAGCACCAACCTCGCTGTTTCCATGTATCGCAATATTCTGGATCCCAAGGCTGTGGCTGACTAGGATTGATATTAATTTCTTGATGGTTTCGTAAACGATTAAGCGCTTCAGTGAAGCTAGTGATCGCTTCAAGATATTGATCTAAATTGGACAAGACTAAGCCGCGATAAAAATGAGGTTTGTAGTAGTGATCATGTTTATTTAGAGCTGCATCGTAATGAGTAAGAGCTTCTTGGTATCGTTTTAAATTGAGCAAAATTTCACCCTTGAGATGCCACGCTCGATAGTTGTCTATTGACATCCATTTTTGGGCATCAATTGCTTTGTTACAGGCGATGATGGCATCTGCTTTTTTGCTCCACTTATAAAAAATCATGGCTTTTGCATAGTGAATCGGCTCTGAGTCATGGTGAATCTCTCTTCCTAGTGCCTGATCTAAACTTTCAATTGCTTCTGTATATCGATTCCGACCTAATTTAGATAGGGCAATACCATGCTGGAGCCAGACATAGGAAACATTTGTATGAATTGCAAGAGCATGATCATAGCTTGTGATCGCCGCTTTATATTGCTCTAAATCCTGTAATGCACGACCTTGGCAAAACCAAGCTATACGGTCATTGGGATCATCGGCAACAGCTTTTTCATAGAGCGTTAAAGCTTCTGTTTCTCGTCCTAATTTCGACAGGATTGACCAACGCGCTTCCCAAGATTTTTCAGAACTAGGCTTACAATCAATTGCTTTGGTATAACTCGTGATCGCCTCTTCTATCTGATCCTGTTTTTCTTGTAGTTCCCCGATTGTATGCCATACCGAAGGATATTCTGAAGGCCCTAGTTCAATCCCTTTCTTATAACTTCTAATGGCTGCATCAATTTGCCCTGATGCTTCAAGATGTCTAGCTTTATCGAATTGCGCCTGAGAATAATTCGGCCTTAATTCGATGAGGCTGTCTAAACCTGTCAGAATTTCGTCGTTTCGTTTTAACTTACGCAGTGCTTCTATGCGTCTGACCCATACAAGCTCTAGCTCCGGCTCAATATAAAAAGCTCGGTCATATTCTGCAACTATCTCTTCACTTTTGCTTGAACCATAAAGGATCGAACTTCGATGCTGCCAATCTGGATGAGTATTGGGTTTTAGTTTGAGAGCTTGATCATGACTGTCGATCATCGCCTCATATTTTTGTTGATTATATAGAACTAAACTCCGATCTAACCAAGCTTCGTGATTATCTGGTCTTAGATTAATTGCTGTGTCATAGCTAGTGACTGCTGCTTCATATTTGCTCAAGTATCGTAAGCAAAAACCTCGATGGTGCCATGCCCTATAGAAATTGGGTTGAATCTCAATAGCCCGGTCATAACTTGTCACTGCCTTCTCATATCTGTCTAAACATCTCAATAGAGAAGCGCGATCACACCAGACTTCGTAATTATCGGGATTTTCTGTCAGAATCGCGTCATATTCAAGAATTGTTTCTTCAAACTTGCCATAACGCCGAAAGGTTCTTCGTTTATTTCTTTTGGTATCAAATTCATCGGGGTCAATGGCAAGAGCTCGGTCATAGCAAGCTAATGCTTCTTCGTATCTGTCTAGTTTATCGAGTGCATTTCCTTTTTCTCGCCATGAATTATATTTCAGAACGCAACAAGATTCTAGGGCAATGGCTTCTTCGTAAACAGCGATCGCTGCTTCAAATTCCCCTTGTTGAGCTAATGCTAAACCTTGGTCATACAAAGCTCTATATCGCGCATTTTGGATGTTGGAAGATTGATCCTGATTCATCTTGTTTGTGTGGGAAACAATGCGCTAAATATCTTGCTGAATTTTACGTTTTCAGAGCTATGTCACTAGGGTTTTCAATAGTATGAGCAAGTAGCTCTGGATAAAAAATTTGAAAGGTTTGATCGATGAGTGGATAATGGGACTCTAATAGGGCGATCGCCTGAAGCATTGGCTCAAACTTTGGACGACGTGCCACAATCCGACGCATCGAAAATTCCACTCCTGCCAACTCTGAATATCGATGGAGTAGTTTTGTTTGGTGCATACTGCGAATCATCATTGAAGCTTGGCTTGGCAATTGAGGCGTACATTGCAGAATTTCGGTGAGACGAGACTCAATAAACTCACCTCGTGGGATTGTGCTTTGCCACTTTTTCCAAGATTGTGAAAGGCAATGGTCAAAAACAAGGTCTAAAATTACTGGGGCAAATCGCCTCAACTTCCCCGGAAAGAGTTTGCGTGCTTCTAAAACAACTGGATGAGAATCGGTAAAAGCATCAATTTTTTTATGAAGTTCGATGCCTTTGCGATATTCGGGACAATCAGATTTCCTGCAAAAATCTGCCGCTAAATTCCCCGCTGCTGCCACAGGAGATAGGCGATCGCCAACATGGAGGTGAGCCAAAAGATTCATTGGGATTATTCGGGGCGCACTAAGCGAGGGCGAATCGTTTCTTCTGCTTCCTCTGAAACCTCAATAGCCTCAACTTCATCATTATTTAAAAGTAGTGTTCGAGTCTGTTGAACGGCGGTAGGTAAGTTTTTTAATTGTTCTAAACGCTCTGGTTTTTGGATCAGTTCCTCTAACTTTTCTTGATCCAAAGTTTGAATCATTCCCATCTCTAGCAGAAATTGCAGATTGGCGAGAACTTCATTTTGACTTTCTGCTTCTAGAGCTTCTTGGATCAGAGTGTATTCAAATTTTTGGCGTTCGAGACGTTCATCCGCAAAGCTGCTGATGGCTGCGGCGCCAATACCTGTGCCAATCAACCCGCTGAAGGCTGTGATGATGGAAATAATCAGAGGGGAAGGATTGGTCTTCTCGTTTTTATCTACCATGATTTGGATGACTCGGCTTAGAAAGAAATGTTGTCTATTTTTCAGTATAGAAATAAACTTCGGCGGCGATCGCCCAACCCTTTACAATGACTCATCAAGCTCGTACTGATTTTGGCGAACCATGAAGTCCAAGTTTTCCTTTGCCACGCCCTATCTATTTTTATTTCCTGCCTTGGCGATTCTGGGTTTAACGGTCGCTTTGCCTGCCGTGCAAGCATTTTATTTGAGCTTCACTGAATATCAGTATGATTTAACGCAAACGCCGCAATGGGTAGGCTTTAAGAATTTTTCGATTTTGTTGAAAGATCAACTGTTTTGGAAAACCCTTGGCAATACGGTGCTTTATCTAATTGGCGTTGTACCACTGCTCGTGAGCTTGTCTCTTGGATTGGCGATCACCGTTAATCAAAAACTACGCGGCATTACTTGGTTTCGGGCGGCGTATTACACTCCGGTAATTGTGTCGTTAGTGGTGGCCGGGATTGCATGGAAAGCATTGTATGCTTCCAACGGCTTTTTGAATCAGTTGCTGAAGCAAGTCGGCTTTACCGACAATATTTTGCCGATCGTTGATCAGCTCTTCCCAAAAATTGATTTCAGTGGTGGTATTCCGTGGCTTACAGATCCGACGTTGGCAATTTGGAGCGTGATGCTCGTGACTATCTGGAAAGGCTTAGGCTATTACATGGTCATTTATTTGGCGGGATTGCAAAGTATTTCACCAGAGCTGTATGAAGCCGCATCCTTGGATGGCTCGGATGGTTGGCGCAAACATCTCGATATCACTGTGCCTTTAATGCGTCCCTACATTTTGTTGGTGTCTGTTATTTCGGCGATTTCCGCGACAAAAGTCTTTGAAGAAATTTTTGTGATGACTCAAGGTGGCCCGCTAAATGCTTCGAAAACGGTGGTCTATTATCTCTATGAACAGGCCTTTCAAAATCTTGAAATTAGTTATGCTTGCACCATTGGCTTAGTTTTATTCTTGTTCATTTTTATTCTGTCAATTTTCAATCTCTATCTGTCTCGCCAAACGAATCAACCTCTTTAAGTCAAAGCTTGAATGCTGAAAAACGATGTGGACTATAACGGCTGAACAACTAGGTGATCGCCAAATAAAATATCGTTTTTTAGAGAATGGTCAGACGATTAATTTTGATACTGTCTTAACGCTATTGCAGCAGAATGCAAATTTTAGAGCGCTTTTTATTGAGACTTTAATTGAAGTTCCATTTCAAGCTTTCCGTTGGGAGACACCGCCTCTTACAAAAAACACAGGCGATCGCCCCTTTGAGTGCGTGGTGAGCGATAGTCCAGGTCTTAGTCGTCGACCAGACCAACGAACTTTTCGCTCTCATCTAGAACCACCACCATCGGATCAGATTGCAGAGTTTACAAATCTTGGTGGTGACGCATGGCTAATTGTTCCTTGTGCTGTGGCTCCACCTGATAGTTATGTACATCTAGCAAGTTTTATTCGACAAGCACCAACCACCCAAAAACATACTCTCCTCAAACGGATGAGTAAAGCTGTACAGGAGCATTTAAGCGAAAAGCCACTCTGGTTAAGTACGGCAGGAGGTGGTGTGGCATGGCTCCATGTGCGGCTTGATTCCTTTCCGAAATATTATCGGTATGCTCCTTACAAAATCTTTGAAAACAAATAGTTGAATCGCAATTATCCACGCTTGAGCTTCGCCATGACACGTCCTTTCAGGATTTCGAGTTCAGGTAATTTTAGGAGCATTGCGAGTCCGAAGAAAATAGAAAGGGAAACGGCGATCGCCACGGCTAGTTCCAGACCTTGAACATAGAGATTATTACCGAAACTTAAGGATGCAACGCCGAGGGAAATACCCCAACTTGCACATCCGGCGATCGCACTTGCTCCCACTAATCCCAGTAGATTTAATCCCCATTCACCTAGCGGCAAACCGCCTAAACGCTTGCTAAGCAAGACAATCATAATTGCCATTGAGAAGATATTGACGCCGATGGTTGCAAAGACAAGACCCGGTGTTTTGAAAGCATTAACGAGGAAAAAATCGAGGACTGCATTCACAAAAATATTGATCAGACTAATGCGTGATGGCGTAACCCCGTCCCCTAATCCATAAAAAACTCGCACCAAAATATCGCGGCCGAGATAGAAAAACATGCCAACGCCATAGGCCATTAAAACCGGAGCCACTACCAATGTCGCGTCTGCTGCGAAGGCATTGTATTCGTAGATGATGCGGATAATGGTTTTGGCTTGGGAAATAAAAATCGCACTCAAGGGCAACATCGATAAAGCTGCGAGCAATAAACCTTGACGAATGCGTTGCTTCAGTTCATCCCAGTTTTCTGGTGCTGCCAACCTTGAGAAAACAGGTAATAGCGGTACCAAAATCATGTTCGAAATAATGCCAAGGGGGGTTAATACGATGAAGTTCGCATAACGCATCGATGCCGCTGCCCCTTCGATATAGGAGGCGAAAAACATATCGGTATAAACATTGATATGTAGCATCCCAGATGAAAGGGTCGCCGGAATCATCACCTTCAGAACATCTTTTACCCCTGGAATCGCCAGATCAAACCTCGGACGCAGCGATCCTAATCCTGATTTCCATTGGGCAAATAATTGGGCTAGCCATTGTAAAACCGCACCACAGAGGGTCGTTCCAGCGAGAACAATTCCGCCTAACCTCACATATTCGGGTGCATTAATTTCTCCGCCAAATAGCCAAATTAAACTACCAACACCAATCACAATACTTAGGCTAGAAAATAGAGGGCTAATCCCTGGTAACCAATATTGATCGGAGGCGTTTAATGTCCCGAAGCCAATACCAATTAGTCCTGCCAGAACTGACAGCGGCGCCATGATTTGGAGTTGGAGGATGGCTAGGTTGCGAACTTCTCCTTCTAAACCGGGTGCGAGTAAATCAATAAAGACTCCGGCAAAAACAACCAATATGATCGCCACAAAAAATAAGCCAATGGTGACGATGGTTGAGACCGTTTCGACTAGGGGAGCGGCATCTTTTTGATCACGTTTAGACAGCACACTCACTAATGCGCTGTGGAATGGCCCGTTAATTCCGCCTAGCAGAATGAGCAAAAATCCCGGAATGATGTAGGCATAGGCATAGGCATCCACCACTGGCCCCACCCCAAACGCGCGGGCGATCGCCTGTTCTCTGACCAAGCCAAAGACTTTACTGATGAGGGTGGCAAGGGCAACAATGCCTGCGATGCCAGCCAGAGAACGGGATTTTTTCGGGGAATCAGCCACAGCTACACCGGAAGAACAAAACTTCTCTATTCTTGCTCAGAACGGTTGCTTTGAGAATTTTGCCCTCAGAATAAAAATAGGCGATCGCCTATTTAGCAAAGTCTCTGATGTCTTATGAGGTCTACACAACTATCTTTTTATAAACATTAAAAATTTTATAAACAATGAACAAACCCCGCCGTAAACGGACGGGGTATCAGAATTTGAATAGACTTAGTTGAAAATCTTGGTGCAGTTGTAAATATTGTTTTCCCTGTTCCTTCACATATTTCCCAATCATTTTTTCATCTCCGTGCTTTCCCACCGTACTCGCAAAATAACCATCACTCCAAAATTCTCCTCCCCATAATTGCTTCTTTACATGCGGACACCTCCTGAATATTTCTTTTGCTGTCAGGCTTTTTATCATTGTTACCAACCTTGTCACACTGTATTTCGGTACTGACTGAATTAGAAAATGTACATGGTCTTTATCTATGCCTATTTCTAGAAATTTGATTTCATATCTTTTTTCTATTTCTAGACATACTTCCTTTAGCTCTGCATCTACCTGCTCATCAAATACTGCTCGACGATATTTTGCTGGAAATACTAGGTGATATAGCACAATGCTTACATTGTGGCTTTTATGAATATATTCGCTCATTTCTCTAGTCTAGAGCTTTCGCCGCAGAGCAGCGGGGAATCTACCCACAGAGATTGAAAAATGGCGGAATACGATGGAGATACCCTGACCTAAAGTAAAGACTAGACGCTTTATACTGCATGAGCGTATTAGTATTATCGGCTCTCGATTTCCTGCGAATCTTATGCCCACTTCCTCCGAAACTTCTCCTGATAACTGGTGTGGTCAATGCAATGTGATCGCCGGAATTATTAGCGCCAGCAGAAACATGGGATTGTACCAAGGCAGCAGTAGAAAACGGGGCAGATGCGATTTATTTTGGCTTGGATCGGTTTAATGCAAGGATGCGTGCCCATAATTTTACGGAAGCGGATTTGCCGAAATTAATGGCGTTTTTGCATCGGCGAGGCGTGAAAGGATATGTAACCCTCAATACGCTGGTGTTTACTTCGGAATTGACGGATGTTGAAGGTTATTTGAAATCGAGGTAGTGATGCGGCGATCGTTCAGGATATTGGTCTCTGCAAATTGATTCGCCATTTGTCGCCTGATTTTCGCATTCATGGTTCCACCCAGATGACGGTTTCGAGCAGTACCGGCGTGGAATTTGCTCAGGAAGTGGGTTGTCATCTCGTTGTTTTGGCGCGGGAAACTTCCATTAAGGAAATCAATAAAATTCAGCAACAGTTGGGTGATCGCCAAGTTTCGAGGCCATTGGAAGTATCGGAGAGTGCGGGTGGGCGATCCATTTTTTGAAGTGAGATACAATCCAAGAAGACACTATGCGAAACCCTAATTTGAGTCATGAGTCAAGGATTGAGATACTCCGTCGATTTAGTAATCTGCATTGATGCGACAGGTTCAATGAGTCCAGTTATTGAGGAAGTTAAAGCCTCCGCCTTAAATTTTTTTCCAAGGCTTGAAGCAAAAATGGCGGAGAAAGACAAGCAAATTGATCAAACCAGAATCCGAGTTATCGTTTTTCGTGATTATTGGGCAGATGCATCAGATAAAGTCATGATCAGTTCCAAGTTTTTCAACCTTCCATCTGAATCCTCTGCTTTCAGTAATTTTATCTCTGGTATTTATGCCGATGGAGGAGGAGATGAACCTGAAAACGCCTTGGAAGCCCTCGCTTTAGCTATGCAGTCTCCTTGGGACACAACTCAAGGCTCTAAACAAAGATATGTTGTTCTAGTGTGGACTGATGCTTCTGCACATCCCTTAGAAAAAAGCCCAAAGCCTAGTTATTATCCCTCTGATATACCTTCAACCTTCGATGATTTAACAGATGCATGGGATGAAGTAGATATAAAGTCCAAACGTCTACTCCTTTTCTCACCGGACACTACTCCTTGGGCTGAAATTCAAGACAATTGGGAAAATGTAATCCATTTTCCTTCAAAAGCAGGACAGGGTCTTGAAGATTATGAAATGGATGAAATCCTAGAGGCGATCGCCAACAGTGTCTAGATAATTTCACAACACTTTATTCTATTTATCCCCCTGTTAAGCATAGTAAAGGCTGTTGAAACCATGCAAAAACAACATGAGCAACCAGACAATTTGTTAGTTATTGATATAGAGACGAAGCCCAATAAAGGGCAAGATGCTCATTTATATCTTAGCTATTTAGACAGCTTTGTTTTGGCTGTGTTTGATGGGCTTGGTGGTCGATCCGGCATGATGGGTAGTGAACATGGCGCAAGAGTTGCTTCCCGGTCAGCTAAGACCTCAACTTATTCTTTTTTTCAAGATCTTATAAACAAACATCAAAAGTTAGATAAAACGAATGCTTTTGATTTACAAAGGTTTATTCAGCAGGATTTAAGGAAATCAAAAAATGACTATGAACGAACATCGAATAAACCAAGTTCTCGAATAAAAAGTAACCTAAAACCGTCAAAAGACATAGCAAGTACAACTCTTGCTCTAGCGAATATTTCTAAATCTCGGTCTAGTCAGAAGGCTTTAGATCTAGACGTAGCTTGGATCGGTGATTCTCGCGTCTATTTTTTGAGTTCTCGGAAAGGCCTACAGCAACTTACCCAAGATGATGTCAAAGAATATAAAGATGATTTTGACTCTGTATCAAACTCTGGTGCACCGATGACTCAATATCTAACTCCTGATATGGATTCAGACGTAGGAATAAATTTCAATCATTTTTCAATTGAGGAACCGGGATTAGTCATTGTAAGTACTGATGGAGCTTTCGATGGATTACATCCTTGGTATTTCGAGTATCTGCTCCTTTTCTTCCTACAAAGTTCAGGCAGCATGCGTGAGTATGAGCAAAAACTTTCAGAATACTTGAGAGAGCGAAGAGTTGGTGATGATATTACTTTAATTTTACAGCCCCTAGCTTTTGGTAATAATTTCAGTTCAATACAAGAAAAATATCAAGAAAGATACCGAACAGTTGAAGATCTTGCCAACTCTTGCAGGGAACTAAAAAATTATGCGGAAGTTTGGAATAAGTATCGAGTCAATTATGAAGAAAGGATTGAACAAACTGCTTCTCAGGTATCCAATGATTCAATAGCTCTTCTCTGTGATTCCGAAGTCATTAATGAACTTATTGATATCGATCTAGATTTTAATGATCCAGAACAGTCGATATCGAAGAAATCCATACAACCACCAAGAGGAAGTCAACAATTCAATGAAGAGCGAGCACCTTTAGAGCAACCGATTAGTTATGGTGCGAATCAAAAAAATCCTCAAGAAAGGATAAATGAACTGGGAATTAAAGAATCAAAATTTTCGAATCAACCTAATTATCAAAATCCCTCACTAGATATTGATAACTCACCAAGTCAAAATACATTACCCCCAATACAACCTCTTAGCTACAACACAAACCAAGATCACCCAAGTGATATTAGCAAAACAACAAATCGAGTAACGGCTCCTTCTGAAGAACCTAATACTAATGTCTATGTGCCAGACCAAAAAAAACAAGCTCAACCTTCTAACCCACCGTATCCAAGCCACGTCAAAAACAAGAAAATAGATTTACTTGCTAAAGCATCTGGCAATAAAATAAGTACGCATTGTATCGACTACATTTATATTGCTAAAGGATTATTATATGAAAATAAAGACTACAATTCAGCAATCCAAACAATAATACAAATCTTAAAAAGCAATTGTGAAGAAATACCAGCATTATCTTTCCTCGGCTTAGCTTATTTTATGGAGAGCAACAGTGGAGTTCTTGCGCCTCTTCCGAAAACAGATAAGTGGGCAAATGTTTTTCGTCAAACATTAAATATTATTGAGAAAAAAAAGTACTTAGAAAAAGACAGTCAGCATGAATCGATTCGCATATCATTAATAATTCTTGTCGAATGCTTAACTCAAGTTGAAATATCGAGTAAAGTCTTTAGTTCTTCTGAACTAAAAGAAATTGAAGCAATTTGTCGAAAAATAAAAACTTATCGTGAGCAAAATCCTCACCCATGGTATGTTACTGGAAAAATTTATGCAGCGCAGTCGAAAACAATACAAAAGAAAGAAGAAAAAAATTATATAGAACAGGCAAAAAAAGATTTTAGATACGCTCAAAATATCTATGAGCAAAGAGGAGACACTAGGCGAGTAAATGAATGCAATAAAGAAATAAAAAAACTTGATTCTGTGTGGAATAAACGTATTTTTTAAGGTATCAAAGTTATCAATGGTCTATAAAGTTGGAGATAAAATAGGAAAGTATATTCTTACTCGAACTTTCACTACTCAGAATGCTGGCCGCTGCCAATGGGGATTTGTTTCTTGTAAGGAACAGGAATACTTCATTAAGAAATTCGATTCTCCAGTCTACCCAGGCAAAGAAGCACCAGGTAGTGAAAAAAGTAAGAAAAAAAAGCGAGAGCGTTGTAAGGTATTCGAGGCTAGATATACAGCCATCAAAAATGCACTTTCGCATTTTGGAGAAGGTGGTTTAATAGTCCAGCCTATAGACTTTTTCAGATATGGCAATAAGTCAGAAGAGTACTTTAAGATATTTCATAAAATAGATACAAATTTACTTGCAAAAGATATCCATGCCCTCCACTTAAAAGAGCGTTTATCTATTATGACAAGCGCTGCTTACTCCGTCTCTGAATTACATAAAAAAAATATTATCCATTTTGATCTTAAACCAGATAATATCTTAGTCGAAAAAGCATGGGGAACATCGGCTAAGTTGATTGATTTTGATGACAGTATCATTGCTGGTGGGAAAATCGAGCCTGATGAAATCGTGGGAGATTTTGTCTATTATTCACCAGAGTTAGCTCGATATATTGAAACTGAGGGTGAAACAGAGATTCCTGATTTCAAATCAGATGTTTTTGCATTAGGTTTGATTTTCAGTAAATATTGGACGGGAAAACTACCTAATTTCAGCTCGGATTTCACCTATCCTTATCAAGCTATTCTCGCAGGAAATAGATTGAAGATTTCAAAGGGTAAAGTTCGTAAGTCTAGAATCCAAACTAGTAGAAATCTTCGGGGCTCCAAAAAACTTTCCCCAGAAGATTTAGTTGTTGAACTCATTGAATATATGCTGTCTTTTTCTAGAACTAAAAGACCAACAGCGAAAGAAGTTCATGAAAATCTCAAAACAATAATAGAGCGACTGTAAAGCAATATGAAAAAAATATATAAGTGCAGGAAATGTGGACATGAATATAAGCAAGATACTCCTCCCGTTGAATGCCGTGTTAAACCTGAATGTAAAGGTTCAGGCTTTTTTATTGACCTAACATCATATGGTCAACTAGAAGCTAGATGTAATGGTTTACAAGAGCAAATAACTGAGCTGAGGAAAGATGATATATCCATAAAAATAATAGAGATTCCATCAATAGAAACTTCGTCTATCCCTAAGAGTCGTATCAAAACAAGAATAGGACAGCACAAAAAAGAAACAGAAGATAAAAAGGAAGGAGAGAAAGAAGTTTCACGATCAAATAAATTCAAAGAACAAGTTCGATTTTTATCTGAAGAAAAAACAAAATTAGTAGTTCAAAACAACAATCTTGAGAGCAAACTTAGAGAGTTACAAAGATTACAAAAACAAACACATACAGATAAGATTATTCCACTACAAGAAGAAAAAGAAAGATATCAAACATCATTTATAGTGTCTTTTGTAATTAATGTAATATTTGTATTAATATTGATTTTCTGAGTTTTAAAAATACACATTTCAAGAGAATAATAGAGAAAACAACTTAAATAAAGAGCAATAAAAACAAAAAAAATATAAGTCAATAATTCCGTGAGTAATATATTTGTATAGTTCCTTAGACTGCCTTTTTTTTGATCCTATACAACTTACATTATTGATTAAAGGAAATATTAATCGTTTTAGTAAAGCTATATTTCCCAAGAGCTACAGAAAAGAACACAATTCCACCAGAACAAAATCCGAAATACATTACATTATGCCCACATACAAATGTCGAAGCTGTGGAAATGAATATAAACAAGAAACTCCACCTTCTAAATGTGAAGTCACTCCTCATTGTAAAAATGCTGTTTTTTTTGTTGATTTATCTTCTCATGGGCAATTGCTTACACTTAACATTCAGCTAGAATCTAAAAATAATGACTTGGGCAGTATCAATTCTGATTTAATGAATCAAAATAAGATATTATCTGAAGATAATAAGCACTTAAGAAATCAAACTCGAACCCAAAGAAAGAAATCAGTCTATAAAAACAAGTCTCTATTTTTATCAACAAGAAATATTAATATCTTTAATTCTGTTTTGTTGTTCATATCTTTTAGTGTATGTGGTGGGGGATATTGGGGGTACACAAAGTATCAAGAGCTAAAATTTTCAAGTCAGTCCTTAGCTGCCAACTTACGTTCCACTCGGCAAAGCTTAAACTCTAGAATTGAGGAATTAGAATCCGATAAATCTTTGCTGCTATCTCAAATAAAAGAATTAGAATCTGACAAATCATTCCTTGAAGAACGTAAAGAGTCGCTGAAAAATAAGGTGGATACTATTGATGATAATTATGTTGATATCCTGAAAAATAATCACAATCTTAATGTTATAAGAGAAGGCTGGAATACAAGCTGGGAAAATTCTCTTTCTCCAAACGATAGTAGTGATGCCCTCTCTACTTTTATAATTCCGGAAGATAGTTATCTTGACATAACTTTATACAATCTGGCAGAGGGGGCAGATGCAGATTTTGAACTGTATCATCATAGAGGTGAAAAGGTTGAAAATTCAAGGCAGGAGACCGAGGGAGGAGATGAACTAGATAATTTTTTTGTTGAATCAGGTAGCTATTATGTAAAAGTCTGGCTATATGGAAATAAATCCACTTCTTTCACTTTAAAAGTTTCTAGGCGTTAAATTATTATTTGTTGTGATTATGGATTCAGATAAAAAAAACCCTCGTTTACTATCTCTGTCTTGGAATGAACCTCGCTGGACTCCCTTAGAGCATGATCCGAAACATTATCGTCCACAAATAAAAGGAGACGCTCCCAGAAGATTACGAGTTGGAGAGCTGAAACGTATATTTAAAACATATATTGAGAAAGATGACATTCTATCAGCGAAGAAAACAACATCTAGAGTAAGAAATAATTTAAAATCTAGAACAAAAGATGAAGTTGAACCTGTAAATATGGTGGCAGCGGCCTTTGTTCCCATTCGGTCTTACACCCCACTACAAGGGGAAAGTCATCCTGGACATATTGCAATTTTCAGCAATAATAATCAAACGAGAAAAACTGCTATTACTGCAATTGAGTCAATGGCACTGAGGACTATTTGTACCTTCCCAGTTAAAAAATTGCAATGCACATTTATAGATCCTGTTGATATAGGGAGTAACTTTCCTTTTAATGGTAAGTTACCTTCATTAATAATTGGGGAAAGAATTTATACAAGTAGTAGCGGCATTCGAGAACAATTACAATTATTTAGTTCTCACGTAGAAAAGGTAATTCAACGTTTAGGGAAAGACTATGAGAGTATCGAAGAATTCAATCAAGCTAATTCTGTAGTTGCAGAGGCCTATCGTTACCTATTTATCACTGACTTTCCTAATGGTTTTGATAATAACTCCAGAGAAGCGTTAGAAAGTATCTTACGAAATGGTGCAAGAGCTGGAGTTTATGTCGTTATTCATGTTGATGAAGTTATTGAAAAACCTCGTGATTTCAGCTATAAGACTTTTAGTCATCATACTACCAGCCTTCTACCGACTGGAAATCACATAAAAGAGAACCCTTTATTTACTACTTCAGTAATTAATAAAGCATTCAATATCCTCTTAGACAAACCACCGTCAAAAGAACAATTCAATCAACTAACAAATCTCTTTACTAAAACCTTTAAAGAACTTAAAACTCAAACTTTATCTTTTAGAGACTTTTATCCTTCTGTACATTCAGCATGGTCTAAAGAATATGATAACCGCCAACAAATTAGAACACCTATTGGTTTAGTGGGAGCAGAAGGAAAATTAGAATTTTGGCTAGGTGAGGATGAAGACGATGAAGGTAAACCAATTAACGTCAGTCAAGGTTTATTGGCAGGAAAACCCGGAGCGGGAAAAAGCTATACACTTCACGCGATTATTCTTGGCTTAGCTATGAGATATGCTCCCGATGAATTAGAAATGTATCTTTTAGATTACAAAGAAGGAGTGGAATTTCAAATTTATGTTAATCCTGAACCTTTAAAAATAGAGACTGAGGAAGAATCTGATGATAAAGCCCTCCCGCATGCCAAAATGATATCTATTGAAAGTGACAGAGAATTTGGTTTAAATGTCCTTAAATATATTCGTCAACAAATTACTGAAAGAAGTGAAAAATTCAAAGAAGTTGGTGCGGAAAAAATAAAGGCTTATCGTGATATTACAGGAGAGAAATTACCTCGTATTTTCATAGTCATTGATGAATTTCAAGTATTATTCGAAGACAATGATAGTATTATGCGAGAAATTAATGATGTATTTGACCCAATACTACGCAAAGGACGTTCCTATGGAGTTCATTTACTGTTAGCGTCTCAAACCCCTAGTGTCCCTAACATGAATCGTTTTTTCTCAACTTTAATTGAGTTAAGAATGGTGCAACAGATGGATAAAAGTTTAGCTTCATCTGTACTCAGTGAAGGAAATAGTGATGCTGTAAGTTTATTAGATAGCCCAGGTAAAATTATCTATAACGATAGACTGGGAACAAAAGATTATAATCAAATAGGTCAGATTGCCGATGTATCTAAAGAAGAAAGAATTAACGCTTTAAAATATATTCAAACAATTTTCCATAAAAAGAATTTTAAACGAACTAAACATTTAACTGTATTTCGAGGCTCTGAACCTGCTAAGTTAAAACATAATATTCAACTCAATAAATTATTTGATTTTACTCGTTGGTTATCTTCTAAAGAACTTAAGGAATTTATTGACGAAAAAGACTGGAAAGCTCAAGAAACTCCAGGTATTGCTTGGTTAGGAGAAGCCATGAGACTAGGTAATCATACCTTAGCTATTTTCCGTAGAAGACCTCGTAATAATATGATTTTAATAGGAACATCAGAAGAAACTATTTTTGGCTTATTAGGAGGACTTTTACTCAGTTTAGTCAACTGTTATGAACCTCAACAAGTTCGATTTCATATTATTAATCTTTCTCCTGACGAGGATACAGAATGGACACAAATGCCAATCATGTTCAGAGATGCTTTTCAATCTTATTTTTCTGTTTTTATAGGAAAACGCTCTCTAGATAGTGAAAGTGACATCTTGAAAGGGGAAACGCTACTACGGCAAACCTTTGATGAATTTAAAAATCGCAAACAACAACGTAAAGAAAACCCTGATGAGTTAAATTTTGGAGCATCATTATTTTTGGTTTATGCTGTAGGAGGACTGAATTTGGCTCCTAATTTAATTCCGATTGAGGGACGACGTGGAGAAAAACCTTCTGAAGATGCAGAAAAACTACTAGAGCTTATTTCTAAAGGCTCAGAATTAGGTATTCATGTTATCCTTTGGCTTAATAATATGACTACATTAAATACTCTCTCAGGAGATAGTAGCCGTTCATGGCTCAATCATTTTGGCTTAAGGGTTGCTTTAAAAATGTCTCTCGAAGATTCTAGATTGTTATTAGGAGAAACCTATAAATTTCACCCAACTTTTCCCGTTGCCTATTTCTGGGATAAAGCAAATGCTGCGGAAATGCCAGAAAAATTCAAACCTTATACTGTGCCCTCAGCCGAGGAAGTTTTTGACTATAGTAATAAATTAATTAAACGTATTATTGAGTGAGGTTAAATTATGTCTAGAGATTTAGATCTTGATTTAGATGAATTAAAAAGATTTATTGATGTTGTAGATCAATTTCACCAAGTTATTGGAGAAAAGTTTGAATCTGTACAGACTGCTTGGGATCAATGTAATGAATCTTGGCAAGGTGCAAGTAAAAAACGTTTTACTAAAGACTTTGAGCAAACTCAAGACTCTGTAGAAAGAGCAATTAATGCAGGTCAAACTGCTTCTGAAGTTTTTTTAGATGTTTTTGAATCTATTGTTGAAGAATTTGAAGACCAATATTTATAAATAAGGAGAGATATTTAATGCCTGAACAAACATCATTTGTCAGGGAAGATGCTGAACAACTATTGGATACTTTAAGGTCATTTCATGAAACTCTTAAAACAGAATGGTCATCTGTCAAAAACCAATGGAAAAATATAGATGAGACTTGGCATGACAAACAATATGAAAAGTATTATCCTCTATTTAAGAAACTAGAATATATTTATCAAGAAGCTGAGACTAAATGCGAAAAGTATATTAAATTTGTAGATAGAGAAATTAATATTGAGAAAAAAGATGATGTTATTGATATTGCTTCTGTAATAGAAAAAATGTAATAAATAATCAAATAAACCATGGCACAAACTTCATTTGATATCGAAGATGCTGAATATTTTCTCAACCGAGTAAAAGACTTTCACGAAGTTCTTAAAGATGAATGGTTAACGGTTTCAAATCAATGGTATAGCCTTAAATTAAGTTGGTATGATTGCCATATTTATCAACTTGAAGAAGTTTTTGGAATACTTTCATATAAATATTCACAAGCCATTAAAAATTGTGAACAATGCATTAAATATCTACAGGATAAAATTGAGATTGCTGATTCAGCTAATGAATTAGAAGATTGTTTTCCTTTATTAGGTTTATATTCTAAAGAAATAAGCTCATCTAGTTCCAAAATAACCTTAGCTGAAAGAAGATCCTATGCTCAAGAAATTCTTAATGGTTTGAGTCATCTTCCTGAAAATTTTCTTGATAAAGCAAAAACTAAACTTAAAGGAGCTTATGCTCGATTAAGCAAAGAAGCTGTTGCCGCTTTAATCTATTATACCTCGGAAAGTGAGGGATATCGTCAAATTAATCGTTTACTACGAGGTGAAATGATGAAATTTGCAAATACTGAAAAAGCAATAGGTTGGAATGTCGCAAAAGCAAAACGAGACTATACACAACATATTAAATTTATTAATGAAGCTCTTAATAAATTACCAAATCATGGAGGAGTAGTTTATAGAGGTACTACAATAGATCCAAAACAACTTGCTAAATATAAAGTTGGTCAAATTGTAACAGAAAAAGGTTTTTTAAGTACCAGTAGTAATCTAGCTATTGGTCAAGCATTTTCTGGCAACGTTTTTTACAGTATCGTTTCTCAAACAGGCAAAGCGATTAAAGATTTATCTGAATTTTCTGGTGAAGATGAAGTACTTTTTCGACCAGACACAAAGTTTAAAGTTTTATCCGTTGAAAACAAGAATGGTGAAATTCGTATTTTTTTGATGGAAATTCAAACAAATTAATTAAAGTTGAGGAGTAACTATTATGAGCGAATTAACAGAACAAGAAAAACGAATTTTAGCCATGATGAAAGCTGCTGAAGAAGAACAGCTTGAAAATCCCCCCTCTGAACCTGTTAGAGCAATGGCATCTTGGAAAATGGAAGATCCTATTGGTTTGATAGAAGTAGGTGGTGAAGAAACTATTAATATTTCTTCTGAAATAACTGGTGAAAATACAGGAGAAGTTTCACAAACTTCTTCTGAGATCATAGATGAATCTCATTAGTAACTCGAAAAAGCTGTCTTCTATTGTGATTTAATACCCCAACCCGAAACCGCTCAACCCCAGCAACTCCAAATCATTGCCCTTGTACAGCACATGGCACAGTCGAAAGCCATCCTCAAAACTAACATTGCAACGATCTACTGTGAATTTGAAGATCCTAATGCCTACCGTCACGCGATTGAACTCACACGGCAAGCTTCTCCCTCAATCAGAAATTTGGGTTGTGCCCAAAACTTTAAACTATCTAGATTAGATATAAAGGATGAATTATGCACTAGTTACTATCCGATAAATATTCCTAAAAGCTTTGATGATTTAACAAATGAATGGGATGAAATAGATATCAAATCTAAGCGATTATTGCTTTTTTGTCCAGAGACAAGCCCATGGATGGAAATTCAAGATAACTGAGAAAATGTAATACATTTCCCTGTTGAGTTAGGGATAAGAACGACGGATTGGGACATTATGAAAAATGTCTTCAATACTATTAGCTGTAGCGTTTAAAACGAATCTTTAGAAAAGTGGAATGGCCCATTAATTCCGCCTAGCAGAATGAGCAGAAATCCCAGAATAATGTAGGCATAGGCATCCACCACTGGCCTCACACCAAACGCGCGGGCGATCGCCTGTTCTCTGACCAAGCCAAAGACTTTACTGATGAGGGTGGCAAGGGCAACAATACCTGCAATGCCAGCCAGAGAACGGGATTTTTTCGGGGAATCAGCCACAGCTATACCGGAAGAACAAAACTTCTCTATTCTTGCTCAGAACGGTTGCTTTGAGAATTTTGCCCTCAGAATAACAATTGGCGATCGCCTCCAATTTTCTACAGCAGCCCTAGAATTTTGAAAATCTGCTTATTGTTTTTAGGAGAGGAAAGATCGCGATCGCCATAAAGTTTTACGCCAGCAGTAGTTATTCCAGAGAAGCTTGAGATTACCTGCAGTAAAGCGCCATATTACCCATATCTAGAAGCATTGGGAAGTTGACCGCTTGAGTAGGAGTCACATCCTCAACCATAGTCGGTGCAAAACTGGTCAATACGGCCTCTTCCTCACCAAACACCCGCAATTTATTAAAAGAAATAGCAGTCGGTGCCAAGGGATTTGATACTGACCGGAAAACATTAAATTCAGATGTTATGCCAGAAAAACCAGCTTGCCCAACAAGCTCTTTAGTTAGGTCAACTGGACCTAGAAAACGTAAGACAGCACGACCAAAGTCATCTGCTGTGAAGCGCCCATTTGCATTTGAGTTAGTCGCACCTGTCACTTCGATGTCAATGCTCTTGAATGCAGCCCCAGCTCCGATAGCGCTGCCGATGATTCCTGGACTACTGATTAAGTTAAGGTCAAGCATGATTTTTGCGGTTACCGTGACTCCATTACCCAAATCAGCGCCAGACCATCGAGCTGTGTAGGTTTTTAGATTCACTGTGTGAGCTGGTTTGACATTGACTGGAGTACAGTCAGCGGCAGCATCCATAGTATTAAAAGTGGAGATTAGAGCTAGTAAATTTTTCATGAGACTTAGTTATTCCCTCAATCAGCGTAAGGATTCAGTTGATATGTCCTTGACTGATTTGACTATCACCGAAAATCTCGGTAGAAACAATCCAGAAAAAGTCACTTTTAGTCATGTCTTTGCAAAAAAAGTTTTGTGTGAAGACCCTTATCTTTCAGATCCATACAAAGTGTTAGCTCGAATAGAAACAATAATTAGTGCAAGAAGACTTACTGTCTGGAGAGTTCTTTGAGGCGATCGCCTCAAACTCTCTCAGTTTTTTTGAGACCTAACAAAAAATGCAGAGAAATTTGATTCTCTGCACTAATGGTCAAGCATTTAAATTGACAGCTCGAAATTTGAGGATTACTCCTGTGACGATGGCATATTTTTCTGATTGCTAAGGAATTTTGGGATTAGCATCGGGACACGACTTTTATATTGTTGGTAACTCTCGCCATGAGCATCAACTAAATCCTTCTCTTCCCAAGGAATTGCAATGAGCATATAAAGCGTTAGAAGTGCAGCAAAGACAAAGTGAGAAATGGTCATATTTGGCGTAAACCAAATCCCAAATAAAAATCCTAAATAGAGTGGATGACGAATAACACTATAAAAAGCTGGTGTCTGAAAATCTAAATGCTCATATGGTTGTTCTCTGAGATAGAGGTAAACTTGTCGCAAGCCAAATAAATCAAAGTGATTGATCATAAATGTCGAGGCGAAGACTAATACCCAACCTACGCCACTCAGGCTATACAAAGCATAGAAAAGAAAAGAATTATCGATATGCCAAACTTGAATCCCGATTGGCTGCCAAAACACTAATAGGGTTATTAGGCATAGGCTAGAAAACAAAACATAGGTGCTCCGCTCGATTGGTTCAGGCACAATTTTTGTCCATTTTTCTTTAAAGCTTTTTCGTGCCATGCCACTATGTTGAATGCCAAATAAAAGAATTAATGCTGCGTTAATTAGTAAGGCATAAGATAGTCCTATCACTCTTGGAGAATCTAGGGCTTTTGGGACGAATAAATTATCGACAAAGCCCATTAAATACAAGAATGTTCCGAAAAAGATGCCATAGCAAATCACGCCATAACTAAACGCACTAATCCTACCCAATGTGTTTTTCATTAGCTTGCAACAATATCTAGTTGTGCCTCAATTCGGTGGAGAAATCTCACTAAAAATAAGTGTTTGAGATATGCTCATCCTATTGAAAAATATTGATTTGTCTGGTGAGCTAAATGAAAAAATCACTTTTCGTCAATATTTCTTAGGAACTGACGAATGCATTTTTCCTTGACTATTGCTCTCTAAATAAATCATGAGGCGTGATATTTAGTCTTTGAGTTGTTTTTGATGCCAGGTGTCGAGGAAGGCGATCACCCAATTTATGACAAGATGATCGAGGAGTGACTATATTGCTGCTTTATGCAAATCGATATTGGGACTAGAATTATGCTTGCTAAAAGTTATTTGTATTCACTAGGTAAATAGGAACACCAATCACTCCAGCCACCAGCGTAAAGTTTGAGATTGGTGTGGCCTGTAATTTCTAGCGATAACCAATTCACACAGGCTGTTACTCCAGAGCCGCAATACAAAACTAGCTCTTGCTCTTTTGGGTATTCTTGCCAAAGTTCTTGCTGTTTCTCGAAGGGTAATGCAAAGCCATTTTCATCGGAGACAGCTTTCCAAGGGGAATTCATTGCTTCTGGAATGCACCCAGCAATGGGATCAATCGGTTCTACTTCTCCACGGTACCGCGCCGCATCCCGACAATCCAAAACAACCCATTGATCATCCTCCGCAGCCAAAAGAGCATCCCGATTAATGAGCAATTCCAACTGCATTTGAGGTTTAAAAGGTTGCTTTTTTATTGTGCAAGGAGGCTCAGGAGTGCATTGATAATTAGCTTTCTCCCATGCGTCATAACCTCCATTGAGGATACTGACATTGTGGTGTCCGTAAAATTTTAGGAGCCACCAAAGCCGTGCGGCAAAAGCAAATCGCAAATCATCGTAAATAACGATTTCTGTTTTGCCCCGTTCAATCCCTAATTTTGTGAGAGTGGCAGTGAATTTCTCTGGATCAGGTAGGGGATGGCGGCCGCCATGTTTTTGTAGAGGTGATGACAGGTCTTCATCAAGGTGTAGGTAATGTGCGCCGGGAATGTGTGATTTTTTGTATTGAGTTCTGCCCCACTCTGTATCGTTGAGTCGAAAACGACAGTCGATAATGACAAGATTAGGATCGTTGAGGCGATCGCCTAATTTTTCGACAGAGACAAAATAAGGCGCTAAACGATTAGTCAACGTTTTTGAGATGAGCAAATAATTCTGTTGACGTTCTTCATCGTGGCAATAGTCAAGGTTTGATGCAATTTTTTTGAGGATAATAATGCCGCGTCCCCCCGATGCAAATTCATTCACTTGCATATCGAGGTTATTGAGATAATGGTCTAAATTAAAATTATTTGGGCCATGATCCCAAATACGTATATCGAGCTGATTTTCCGCTAAGGTCAGATCAATGCCAACTGGCTGATCTTTGAGATCGTCGCCGTGGGCGTGGCGTACAGCATTTGTAAAACCTTCGGCGATCGCCATCTGACATTGCATCCAATCGTGGGGAGGGATACGGTCATGACGATTAATCCGGTTGCACTCAGCTAATACTTGATCCAACTGAGCCAAATCACTCGCAACGTGAAATTGATATTGGTCTAAGATAGCCAAAGGTACGGTTTACTGAGTTGCAGAAGGGTCATTTCTGGTAGTTTAGCTTAATTATGATTCAGATTCTCGTTATTGATGACGACCCTGCTATCCGTACGCTACTAAAACGCACTTTAGTACGTCAGGGTTATGACATCCACGAGGCAGATAATGGGACTACTGGCCTCGAAATGGCGATCGCCCTCCAACCGAATCTAGTGATCTGTGATTGGATGATGCCAGGTTTGAGTGGCATTGATGTCTGCCGAAAAATTAAAACACATCCACAGCTAACGACCAGTACATTTTGTATTCTTCTCACAGCCCTTGATTCGACCGAAGACAAGGTGATGGGATTAGATGCTGGGGCGGATGATTTTTTGTGCAAACCGATTGAAATCGTGGAGCTACAGGCACGGGTAAGAGCCGTTCTCCGAATTCAACAGTTAGCGCAGGATCTGCATCATCAAAAACAAAAGTTAGAAGCAGAATTCACCGAAGCAGCGCAATATGTACAGTCTCTTCTACCACCGCCTCTGAACCGCGCCCGCATCAAAATCGAAACTTGTTTCATTCCTTCATCTCAGCTTGGGGGTGATGGCTTTGATTATTTTTGGCTCGATAACCAACGTTTAGCCTTTTATCTGCTGGATGTGTCAGGACATGGCCTTAAGGCAGCTCTCCCTTCCATTGCCGTGTTGAATTTGATGCGATCACGCAATGGTCATCAAGGCGTAGATTATGGCAAACCCAAAGATGTCCTTAAATACCTCAGCACCAATTGCAAATTTATTGAGCAGCAAGAGCAATATTTTACGATGTGGTACGGCGTCTTTGATATTGACGAGCGGGTGTTGACCTATGCCAGTGCAGGACATCCACCAGCCATTTTGCTCGGCGATCGCCCCGAGGACTATCCCCAACTTTTGCGGACGAAAGGATTTCCGGTGGGGATGTTTGAGCCTGAGGATTCTATTTACCAAGAGCAGCAGCAATATATTCCGTTCAATTCGTGTCTTTATGTCATTAGCGATGGGGTTTATGAAAACTCCCGTTCACCCGATGCCCATAAAAGTTGGGAGGATTTCTTAGAATTGCTCATCGAGTCTACATCCCACTCAACATCGAAGCTTGACCATCTCGCGGCAATGTTGGGTGATCGCCTCCACCATGATGACTTGGAAGATGACTTTTCGATGATGAAGTTATTACTGTGACTATTTCAAGCTTTGGGCGTGGTGCTCAATATGATCTTTCATAAAAGTTGCAATGAAGAAATAGCTATGGTCATAGCCCTCCTGATAGCGCAGCCGCAACGGCTGTCCGGCTTTTTCACAGGCGATCACAAACTTATCTGTTAACAGTTGATTTTCGAGGAAAGTATCTGCCTTTCCTTGGTCGATCAGAATTTTGCCGTTAAACTGTCGCTTCGTAATAATCTGCGTCGCATCATACTTGCGCCATGTTTTTCTGTCCTCACCGAGATAAGCCGTAAACGCTTTTTCACCCCAGGCACATTGCATCGGTGCCACCACTGGTGCAAATGCCGAAACCGAGTGGTAAAAATCTGGTTTTCGTAATGCGCAGATCAGCGCCCCATGACCACCCATCGAATGCCCAAAAATTCCCCGTTTATCTGTCACCGAAAAATTATCTTCAATTAACTGAGGCAATTCTTTGGTGACATAGGTATACATCCGGTAATGCTTTGACCAAGGCTTTTCCGTAGCATTCACATAAAACCCTGCACCACTTCCCAAATCCCAATCCTTCTCCTCATCAGGAATACCTGTGTCGCGAGGACTCGTATCCGGAGCCACGAGCATAATGCCGTGCTGCGCTGCATATTGTTGAGCCCCAGCTTTCGTTGTGAAATTTTCCTCAGTACAGGTCAACCCCGACAGGTAATAAAGCACTGGTACTGCTTCTTGTTGCGCTTGGGGAGGGAGAAACACCGTCAACTTCATCTCCCCACCACAGGCGATCGATTGATGGCTGTAATATCTGACCTTGCCACCGAAACAGACAATTTCTTTTTGTAAAACGAGCTTTGCCATGACACTTTCCCCAATGACGATGTGTTGTAAATGCCGAAAATGTCCAGCATTTTCTGATGGGTCTGAACAAGTTTGAAAGGGCTTATTTTACCAACTCTTCCTTGGGGAATGGGATGAAGCCGGAAATGGTTTTGATGTTGTTACGTCCTTTCTCTCTGAGGCTTGTCAGCCCTATGGCATTAGATTTAAAAGGTGACGACACCACGAATTGATTCGCCTCTATGCATTAGATCAAAAGCATCATTAATCTTCTCGATAGGCATTGTGTGGGTAATCAAATCGTCGATATTGATCTTGCCGTCCATATACCAATCGACAATTTTCGGGACATCGGTGCGACCTCTAGCACCTCCAAAAGCTGTGCCTTTCCAAACGCGTCCAGTAACGAGCTGGAACGGACGGGTACTAATTTCTTCCCCTGCTCCTGCCACACCAATAATCGTTGAAACACCCCAGCCTTTATGGCAACTTTCGAGGGCCTGCCGCATTACTTTGACGTTACCGATACATTCGAAGGTATAGTCTGCACCACCTTTTGTCAGATCAACAAGATAGGGTGCTAAGTCTCCTTCCACCTCCCGCGGATCAACAAAATGAGTCATGCCAAATTTTTTGGCGATCGCCTGTTTATCGGGATTAATATCTATGCCAACAATCATGTCTGCACCGACCATTCTTGCGCCTTGAATCACGTTAAGGCCGATGCCGCCAAGACCAAAAACAATTACTTTTGAACCCGCTTCTACTTTGGCGGTATTAATCACAGCACCAATTCCTGTCGTTACGCCACAACCGATGTAGCACACCTTATCGAAAGGGGCATCTTCACGAATTTTCGCAAGGGCAATTGCTGGGACGACAGTATAGTTCGCGAAGGTGGAGGTGCCCATGTAATGGAAAATCGTTTCGCCATCTTTAGAAAATCGACCTGTGCCATCGGGCATTAAGCCTTTTCCTTGGGTCGCCCGCACCGCCTGGCAGAGGTTAGTTTTAAGGCTGAGGCAATATTCACATTCGCGACATTCGGGGATGTATAGCGGGATGACATGGTCGCCGGGTTTGAGGCTTTTAACGCCTTTGCCTACTTCAACGACAACACCTGCTCCTTCATGGCCTAAAATCGCGGGAAATAAACCCTCTGGATCAGCGCCGGATAATGTATAGGCATCGGTATGACAGACACCTGTGGCCTTAATCTCGACTAATACTTCCCCAGCTTTTGGGGGCTCTAGCTGCACGGTTTCTACAGTGAGAGGGGCTTTAGCAGAGTAGGCGATCGCCGCTTTAACATCCATGGGCTTCAATAATCCTTCGCTGATCTTCGTCTTATTTTTTAAATGTAGCGAGGGATCTGCGTTTCTTTTACGCTCTGCATAGATAAGTTACGTTGATCTAGATCGTGCGATCGCCCCTGTTTCAAATCACTGTTTCCGTAAAAACACGGTGCTACAAAGAAAAAGGTATTACCCAGAAACATAGCCTTTAGTTTTGATTTGTTTGAGGAGTGATTGTGACAATGTCTAAAAAAATAATCTTTGCTGTGGGTCTCAGCCTTCTGGCGATCGCCGGTTGTGATAGCGATACGACGACTGAGCCAAATGATGCCAATGCGGCAGAGCAACAGGAAAAGAAACCCCCAGCTAAAAATATAATTACTGTTGCGATTCCTGAGAGTGCAGTGAATGTCGATTTTCCGAAGGGCTGGTATGAAAACCCTGACGAATATCCCTATGATCTGCAATATTTCTCAAAAAATCAGCGGATGAATACTGGTGTTTTTCTCTATGACACTGGTGATTTTGCGGCAGAGATTGATGCGGATGCCATCCTTGCATTGCAAATCGAGGATCTCGAGTCGAAGCGGGATAATTTTGAGGAAATACAAGCAGTTACAAAAACAGAGCTTGACGATAAAACTGTTACAACCGCAGTCTTTTCTGGGGAAAAAGATTCGTCGAGATTCTATTACAAATTTGCAGTGATTGAATTTATCGAGAATCCTGATCAACTAGCTGTAACCTTACAAGTGGCGATTCCTAGTGAATGGGATAAAAGTAAGCCTGTCCTTGAAGCAATTACAGAGTCGATGGTGATCGCCGCTGTCCCAGAAACAGAAACTCCCACTGAGGATACAGGCGAATAATATTAACGAAAAAAATAGCCAGCTTACTTGCTGACCTGATGGTGTCCCCGATTCTATTGAGATGATGGGGATTTTATTTTTTCGAGATAACTTTCTAAGCTCAACCCTTTAGTCTCACTCATTGAGTTTAGAAATAACTTTGTTCCCAAGTCTCGCTAAATACAATTTCGGAGAGGGGTTTACGAACGCGAGGAGACATTTCCCGTTCCTTTAAACCTTCATCCTCAAGAGACGTCAAATCTGCAGGATAGCCGATTGCAACTGCTGCTGCAGGCTCAAATCCGATGGGAATACCATAAACCTCACGCGCTTTCTCTTTGTCAAAGCCACCCATCTGATGCACCCTTAAACCTATCGCCTCTGCTTGGATCGTTAAAGTCCCCAAAGCTTGACCGACATCATACATTCCATAGGGATTCGGGTTATCATTGCGAGTAAATCGTTGTTTTCCGACGGAAATCATCAGAATGTCGGCATTTTTTGCCCAAGTTTGGTTCGCTTCGACAATACAGCCTAGTAATTTTTGGTAGGCAGTGGGATTTTGTTTCGTTGCCATGATAAATCGCCAAGGTTGTTCATTAAAGCAAGAGGCAGACCAACGCGCCGCTTCAAGGAGACTCCCCACTTTGTCAGCTTCTACGGGGCGATAGCCATCAAAGGCAATGGTACTGTAGCGTTGGCGAAGCAAATCATGAATTGGATAGTCTGTTTGGGCTGGTTTTTCCATAAGAGATAAATGTGCGCAACAATGGAAGAGACAGGAACTTAGCCCTGCTCCAATACAGGATACAAACTTTTCTATTCGGATGACCGCGACATTCAAACTCAACACAGACTAATTTATGACTGGTTTTACCGGTAGAGCGGGACAGAATGTTCGTCAGATGGCGAATCGGAGGCGCTGGCAGGCTTGGCGATCGTTTCTTTGGGCTGCGCTGCTACCGCTGTTTGTGGTCTTTTCATTCCCCATCTTGGCGCTGGAATTGGGCTTTATTCTTGCCATCTCTCTTGTGGCGATCGCCGTCTTTGGGGCTATTAGCTTTGTGTTTCGAGGCTTAGATCTTTGGGAAGCGGCTAATCGTGCTGACTTTGGTGCCCAGGCAGAAGAACGGGTCGCCGAAGTTCTCGAAGCTTTAGAACCGAAGGGCTGGCAATTTCAATATGGCATGAAACTTGATCAAGGCTTGGGGGACGCGGATGTCGTTTGTGTCTCACCCCGAAAAAAAGCCTATGTCATTGACGTAAAATCCCATAAAGGCACTGTCATTTTTCAGGAGCATCGCCTCCACCGTCGTATGGGTCGGACAATTTACCCGTTTAGAAAAGATTTTTTGCAAATTGTGATGAAACAAGCCCTACAAGTTAGGGAAAAAAAACAATGGAGTTTTGTTACTCCAATGTTAGTTTTTACAAGGGCACAATTAGCTGTTTCTCAGAAAAAAATTCGAGGTGTTTATGTTATTGCCCAAGATGATCTTGTAAAGAGATTACAAGAGCTGGGCTAGCCCTTGAATCCTATTTGTCTACTTAATAACTAAAAGAAAAATTAGAGATTACTAAGGTAAAGAAAGCTATCTGAAACGATGAATTCTTTAGAGTCTTCAATACCATCTTCTGTTTTGAGACGCTTGAGATAGCTGTATTGGGCTGTATATTTCGCAGATTGCTCAGTCGAGATTTTTGGGTCGGTGACCTCGTACTCAAAAGGGAAAAGAAAGTTTCGGATAGATTCTATAATTTGCATCGGTTGAAGTTTCCTAAGAAAGAAAGAGTTGTAATGTCGAGAGTACTTTTAGTATCACGTTTGAACAATTCACTTTCTGTGACTGTGCAATAGGTAGGTGATGTTCCCAATCAATAAAAAAGTTCTGTGAGATTACAATCTTGTTCTATAGAAATCAGCCTTTTGGGTGACGTTTATCACGGCAGATATTTAGTTTGAACGAAAAGGTAATCGAGCTGATTGAGCAAATATTTCGACGTGTGCCTTAGTGTTATTCTGCCGCTGAGAAGTGAATCCGGAAGTTTCAGCTGTTTTGAATTTAAGGATTTGATAAAGGGGAATTGAGATGCAAAGGCGATCGCCCTAGTTCCGGATTGATGTTCAATAATCCGGAGCATTTGTGTAAGGGTTTTGTGGGGGTTTTGGGACTTTTAGCGAAATAGATTAAAGCTTCTGTAAAGCTGATGGGAGCTGGATTAAGTCTCACGACAGGAGTGGAAACATTTTTCCGACAAGTGTTATCAATAAGGGTGAGGTATTCGAATATTTAAATTTGTAATCCAACCTGTAAGCCAGCATGTTCCAAGACTTTCAATTATCGATTACACATCTGGGTGATAACCGTTATTTTCTCCGCACAGAAAAGGTGGCGGCTGGTGTACCCCTCGCAGAAGAACAGGTGGAATGGGATGTCGATTATTGGTTAGCCACAGCGCAAAATTTGATGAGTGATCCTCTCTCGCGGTTATTGCAGGGGACGGGTCGCCTGAGTGCGCAAAATCGTCTAGTGACGCCGGATACGGATCTTGCTGCGCTGAGTATGACGGAAGTGCCTACAGTGGCCACAACATTAATGGAGTTTGGGCAACAGCTCCATCAAGCTTTATTCGTGGGGAGTTTGCGGGATAGCTGGAGTAAAGCACAGGCGATCGCCCACAATCAAAACCAGATTTTACGATTGCGACTGGGATTCAAAGAAGCTCGGTTACTTAGTTTGCCTTGGGAAGTGATTAACCGTATTGATGTCGAGGATGGTGAAGTTGAAAGTTTGACCACAGGTATCGAAACTAGTTTTTCCCGTTATCACAGCAAAACCCAAGCCTCATCCGATGCCCCTTCCATGGATGATGTGGCAGAACAGACCCTCAAAATTTTAATGGTTTTGGCCAGCCCCGCTGATCAAGATCGTCTCGAATTGCGACAGGAAGCCTCCCATCTCCAGAGTGAACTCGATAAAGAAACTCTTTCTGGGATGCCTCCACTCGAACTCACTATTCTGGATAATCCTGGACGACAAGAGCTCACAGAAATGTTGGAGCAGGGTCAATATCAAGTGTTCCACTATGCGGGTCATAGCAACCTTGGTAATTCTGGTGGCGATATTTATTTAGTCAACCGTGAGACTGGCTTAACTGAGGAATTTGCCGGAGATGATCTGGCAGGATTACTGGTAAATAATGGCGTACAGTTTGCGTTATTTAATTCCTGTCATGGAGCTGATGGGATTGCCAATTACCAAGCAGAAGGCACCAGTGAACAAAATTTAGCGCAGGCTTTAGTGCGACGAGGCATCCCAGCGGTATTGGCGATGTCTGCACAAATTCCGGACCAAGTGGCCCTCACCTTTACGCGATTGCTTTACCGGAATCTCCATCTTGGCTATCCCATCGATTTTAGTTTGGGGCGAGTCAGACAGGGATTAATTTCGGCCTATGGATCTCACCAACTGTACTGGGCTTTGCCAGTGCTCTACATGAATCCTCATTTCCATGGGCTATTACAACATCGTCCCCTTAATCGTGAAGGCCTTGCGGAGCTGTTGCATATTTCCGAAGCTGAATTAGCCGCACTATCGCCAGAGGATGAAGCAAGGTTGGCGATCGCCGATCTGACGACTACGGGAGATGATTTTCTGGCAGATGAATCTGATGAATCATTATTTTCTCCCCCAAGTAATCTCTCCTCTGAAGCTGGCGAAGAAACAGCATTTATTAAAAATATTTTGGCGGAGATTAGCTCTGATATCCAAGATATTAAAGAAGACAAACAAACAAATAAAACAGACAGTGAACCAAAAGGTTTGGTGTTAACGTCTCGTGCCCAAGCGAATCAGTTTGTTAGGCGATACCCTTGGCAGATTGCTCTTGGTCTAGTAGCGGTGATCGCCATAGGGGGCGGCTTATTATGGCAAGCTAATCGTCAGCGCTCGATTAGAATTCCCGTTGTTGAAACTTCTATTCCCCAATCCGAAAATGTTGAATTAAACAGTTTCAGTAATGAAACATTGCTTGAGCTAGCACGGGAAAGAAAAGGAGATTGGTCATTGCTCTACCGCATCACAACTCATCTTCTCGACCAAGAAGCGTTGCCTTTAGCCCGTGCTATTTTGTATGACATCGCAAATCCTGATAGCGCAGATAGTGCTCAACTCAATTTTCTGAAAGGCCGTTATGCTTGGCACTTGATTCTGAAAGATCCAGTTAATAATATCGATGAATCAAGTTTGGATGATGTGCGACGGTTTTGGTCAACAGCTTATGACGCAGATCCCCAGCAACCTTACTATCTCTACGCCGCAGGTTTCGCCGATTATGCTTCAGGTCGATATGATGCCGCAGTGCAAACTTGGACAGAAGTCATTAATCTGGCGATGGATGATCCACCACTTTTGGCACAGGCTTATGCTGGTTTAGCCTTGGCTTTTTATCAGCAGGCTGAAACACAATCCGGTGAGCCACAGCAAGATTCTCAGAGTAAAGCGATGAAATTGCGGACGAGTGCCTATCGCACTGATCCAGACGGTATTACCGTTGAGGCGTTGAGTCAAAATTGGTTGTGGTCTGAGACGGCGATCGCCACATGGCGTGAATTGAGTGACCTTAAGTGATCACTGCTGATCTGCGCTAGTCTGGCAGAACAACGCTGTAAAATGGCGTATAACTCCGCTTGAACTCGATACAATTGGGCAACACAAAGATCAATCGTTATTGATTTAAGATCAGCCATTGTTGAATAACAATCCTGATTGAGCCTGGCGATTCAGGGAACACAATTACGGGCATCTATTTCTTTCGCATTGAGTAATTTCCTGTGTGGCATCGCATTAAAGAATTTGGTTGGAATTGGCGCGGTGTCCTCGTAACGACCCCGGCGATCGCCACATTGGTGTGGGTATTAAGACTGAGTGGAGCTCTACAGTTTGTGGAGTTGGCTGCCTATGATCAATTTGTACGTTGGCAACCATCCGAACCCTTAGATGATCGCATTTTAATCGTTGGTATTGAAGCTGGTTATACGTCTCAGCCTGATGCCGTTTATGCTGAGTTGCTGTCCAAGCTACAGGATTTGGAACCTCGCCTGATTGGACTGGATATTTACCGCGATATTCCGATTGATCCAGGCCATGATGATCTCGTTGCTGTTTTCAAGAAATACGACAATATTTTTGGTATTGAGAAAATCGTTGGAGAAAACGATACCCAGACTGTTCCCCCTCCGGAAACCCTAGCTGAAAAAGACCAAGTTGGGTTTAATGATCTGGTGACTGATGATGATGCACGTATTCGTCGGTCATTGCTCACGGTGGAAGATGAAACAGGCAAAGATCATTATGCGCTGAATCTATTGATGGCAGGACTCTATTTGCAAGAAGAGGGCATTTCCATCGGAGCGGATGAAGAGACTGGCTGGTATAAACTTGGTGATGTTGTCCTAGAGCCTTTAGATAGCAATAGTGGTAGTTACACTGGTGTTGATAATGGTGGCTATCAGATCTTTATTAATTATCGCGGTGCAGCAGGTTCATTTGCACAAGTGACAATGTCAGAAATTCTCTCTGGACAAGTGCCACCAGAACTTGTGCGTGATCGTATTGTTTTAATTGGGGATGTGACGGAAGTCAGCAAGGATTTATTTCCTGTTCCCTATACTTTGACCGCAAAGCAGCGAATGCCTGGTGTAGAAATCCATGCTCATATGGCAAGTCAATTGATCAGTGCGGTTTTAGATGATCGTCCATTAATGCGGAGTTGGGTGGAGTGGCAGGAGGCGTTGTGGATTATTTTCTGGACAGGGATTGGTGCATCTTTGGCATGGGGTTTACGAAATACGGGTCAGGGAAAGGCTTGGTCCTGGGAGCGTTTGATTGGTATTGGTTTCGTTGCCATGGTGCTGGTTGGTAGTACCTATGGGGCCTTGCTCTCGGGATTATGGCTACCCATTGTATCGCCAGGGCTAGGACTGTTTTTATCGGCAGTGGCAATTACTGGATTTATTGCGCGCTCTGCTGGGCAAATTCGGAATACGTTTGGGCGATACCTCAGCGACGAAATTGTGGCGACACTCCTCGAAAGTCCAGAAGGTTTAAAGCTTGGGGGAGAGCGGCGAACAATTACGATTTTGACATCAGATTTGCGAGGCTTTACGGGAATTTCAGAACGTCTTGATCCTGAGGAAGTGGTGAAGTTACTCAATCTTTATTTGAGTGACATGGCCGATGTGATCACGGATTATATGGGGACGATCGATGAGTTTATGGGTGATGGCATTCTGGTTTTATTTGGAGCGCCGTTACCTCGTGCTGATGACCCTGAACGGGCGATCGCCTGTGCGGTTGCAATGCAATTGGCTTTAAGTGCCGTGAATGAAAAAATTCAGGCATTTGGTTTAGCACCGTTTGAAATGGGGATTGGGGTACATACCGGTGATGTGGTCGTTGGTAATATTGGGTCTGAAAAGCGCGCGAAATACGGCGTTGTCGGTAGCCAAGTGAATTTAACCTACCGGATCGAGTCCTATACAACGGGTGGACAGATCCTCATTTCGGAACGCACCTATAATCTTTTGGAAGACATTCTCGAAATTCGTGGGACGCAACAGGTTTCTCCAAAAGGTGTAAAAGAGCCGATTACGATCTATCAAGTGGGAGGTATCAAGGGCAAATATAATTTGCGACTCCCAGAGATTGTGGAAGAGTTTTGTCCAGTGCCCGAGGCGATCGCCGTTAAATTTTCTGTCCTACAGGGCAAAGATATTGTGTCAGAGTTGAATTACGCTGAGATTTGGCAACTCTCAGAACGGGAAGCCTATTTGCGATTGCACACAACCAATGGTGCGATGCCCCCAAAAGCTTTAGCAAATCTCAAACTGAATTTTGCAGCGCCTGCCCATAACGATTTAAGCGATGATTTTTACGCAAAAGTGATCGCCAATCCTAACCTTGCAGCACCTGATTTTCAAATTAAATTTACGATGCGTCCGCCACAAATTCACACTGAATTTTCGCAACTTTATTCGCAAGCGCAGGAAGCTGAGAATCTCGCTTCTTCTTCTCAATAATTATTGCGCCATCATATGTTTAGTTGGCGATCGCCACTAAAGAATTTTTAATGGCACGGCGTTGTTCTTCGTCATATTGCCACCGCTGTAGGAAAGTTTCATAATCGCCCGTTTGAGTTTGGAGGGCATCGAGTAGTGCTTGGCGTTCCTGCTGAAATGTTTGGCCGTAGGGCGTTGCTTCTAAAGTTTGCAAAAGATTTTGGGAACGTCGTTTAACTTGTTCAGAACCAGCCTGTTGCTCTTTATCCTGATTACGGCTGTGAGCGATCGCCATTGCCGTGGACATGGCTACATTTTTAACTAGAATTTCTTTGATTTCTGATGCCACAGCTTGAAACGCTTCGATAAAAATTGCTGGTGGATGATCAGCGAGGGGGCAACTGCCGGTGAGGTAAGCCACAAAAAAGCCCCGCACACCATTGCGATGACTTAAAAGCTCGATGAGATTAGATAAAATCTCTGCATCAGATAAAGAGCTTGTCATCACTTGGTCGAGCCAGTTTCCAGTGAAGGCGATCGCCTCCTGAAAAGAGAGTTTGTTGAGATCTGTAGTGGTGTTGTTAGTCATAGCAAATCAAATAAATAAACAGATAACCAAAGTGGAACTTAATCTGACTGGGACTGTCCGAGACGTAAATGATTACCGTCTGGATCACTTAAATGAATCTCTCGCCCCCAAGGTTGTTGTTTGATTGAAACTTCAAACTCCGTTGCAATCTCATCAATATTTTCGACATAAAGATACACAAGCGAATTAGGCGTTGCATCACCTTGATGTTCAGAGAGATGAATGGCATTTTTTCCACGACGCAGAAACATATAAATCGGAAAATTTGGTTCGAATTGATGTTCCCCTTCGACGATGAAATCTAGACGTGAATACCATTTTGCTGCTTCCTTGGCATTCTCGACCCAGAGAATGGGGATTATTTCTTCAGTCATGATTTTCTTCTGATGGTGTTGATGGGAGTAATCTCCAAACTTAGTTAATTGACTGCTGCTGTGATGTTTTGCAATTGCTCAGCGGCAACTTGAATCGCATCAATACCTCCCGGATTGACGAGTCCGTAATAATCAAAAGTGTAAACCCGCTCATTTTTAACTGCGTTGAGATCGCCCCAAAAAGGAGCAGCCTGCAATTGCTCAATCGAATCATCCCCCACATCGACCAAAATTAAGATTTCGGGGTTGGCTTCGAGAATTTTTTCCGGAGAAAGGGTGATGTAACCCTGTTGAGGACTATTGCCTTGAAGTTCAGCGACGAGGTTATTGATCGCAAATTGTTCGAGTAGATCTCCGGCCCAACTGTCGCGGTTTGGCGCCATGATTGGTTGATTGCTGACGAGTACTAAAGTCGCCTCTGTTTCGGTGGGATTTTCAGGGAGAAAAGCTGCATATTCAGCTAAAAGTGCTGTAGGGTCAGCATCAATCTTTTCGGCAATGTTAGTGGTGAGATCTTCGAGCGCTTGCCAGTTAGGAACCTCCGCAGCAATCGTTTCAATGCCTAATGCGGTGAGCTTTTCGAGGATCTGATCATGGAATCCCACCGCACCAATAACAAGATCTGGTTTAAGGGCAACAATTTTTTCGATACTCGGAGGAGTACGCCCTTCGCTAACTTTTGGCAGTTCACTAAAGGCAGGATTTTGGGCGAGGAGACGACTACCGGGAATGCCGACTAACTTACTCTCATCAAGGCGGTGAATGATATCGGCAGAGAGAGAGGTTAGGGCTACAATTTTGTTCGCAGTGGCAGTCTCAGAAGGGTTTGTCTCAGTGACTTCGGCCGTATTGGAAGATGTATTGGCAGTGGATACTTCGACATCCGGTGTTTGACTACAGCCAACCACAAGGGACAACGTGAGTAAGCTAATCGTGAGTTTTGTTTTTAGGTTCTGCATGAGTTTGGGGATGAGAGGACGCAGGGTAGTAGTAGATGCATGGATTGGGAGAGGGAGAAAAAGTGGGAATTGCTAAACAGTGGTAGGCTGCGCGACAGGCTGTAGCAAGCTGACTAAGTGACCTTGGGGGCTGCGAACAGCGGCAACTTTCCCGAAAGATGGTTCGCGGACTCGGCCTTCTAATTTGCCGCCAAGGGTCTCTAGGTTGGCGATCGCCTGATGTACATCATCGACAGTGAAGCTGAGGATAGGAGAGCTACCCGTTTGAGGCGCTTCCGCAGCACCATGAAAGGCGATGGTGGCGCCATTGGCTTCGATTTCAGCCCAGCCAGGACTTTGCACTTTGATCGGTAAACCGAGACCTTCGTGATAAAACTGCACCGCCGCCGCGACATCTTTGACCATGAGCATAATGTGACGAAATTGAGCAGACATAGCGTGATTTTCCTAAGGGGTTAAACAACAAATAATGACCGAAAACTATGCTGAAATCATGGGAGGCGATCTCCTAAAATTGCCAGCTCAAACCAGCCCGTAAACTAATTCCCGGCTGCGCAAAACGGCTAATATCCTCTGGCTCTGATCCGTTCACCAACGTTTGCACATCAGAGTATTGGAAGTATTCCGTATCAAAGAGATTAAAGACCCCGAAATTTAACTTCACATCCTCATTGATGTTGTAGTAGCCCAGTAGATCGACGACGGTATAAGCATCAGGAGTAAACGCATCATCAGGGCGATTATCAGCTAAACGAGGTTCCCCAACAAACGTTGTCACGAGTTCTGTACCCCAACGGTCATCCTTGCCGCTGTAACGCAGACCTAGAACAGCCTTAATCGGGTCAACACTCTCAAGAGGCTGGTCAGAATCAAGGTCATCACCCACTGTCCAACCTAAACTACCAATAACACTGAAACCATGGTCAGCATCACTAAAGCGATATTCACCTGCTACTTCTAAACCATAGGTACGTGCATCACCGATATTCTGAGATTGGAATAGTAGAATCGGTGCGACTGTTGGGCTACCAGGAAATGGAAAGATAGGAGCACCAGTCTGTGCGTCAATTTCAACACCAGCGCTAGCAAAAGTTTCAATAAAGTTGTTGTACTTCGTATAGAAGCCAGTCAAACTCAAACTCCCACGATCCATTTCGCTACGAATACCCAGCTCAAACGTGTCGCTAGTTTCTGGTCTCAAATTAGGATTGGATAGGGTCTTATAACGGAAGAAAGGGCTAGACAAATTCGTGAAACCAGCATTGATTTCGCTGTAGAGCGGACCCCGGAAACCACGAGCATAACGACCGACAACAGCAAGCTTTGGAGAGGTTTGCCAGACAAAACCAAGGTTAGGCGAGAAAGACGAATCACTAAAGTCCGCTGACTGTGCCTCAGGGCTATTGTTTTCAAACAGCTCATCCGATTGGGTTGTTAGCTCATAGCTATCAAATCGGAAACCTGGTAGCAACGTGAATTTATCTGATAATTCCAACTCATTCTGAACAAAAACACCAATACGGGAAGTATTCGAGTCAGGGAAGTCTTTCACTGGAAAACTATCCGAGCCAACCTGATTAGAACTTAGAGTGAGATTCCCCGCAGCATCAAAACGCGTTTCAAGACCATCTCGAATTCTCTCGTTGCTTGTGTTGGAGAAATCAACACCATAGGTCAAAGTATTACGAGCTTTACCGATATTGAAAATACTTTGGAGTTGGAGATCGATACCAATAATATCGTCATCAAAAGTATTGTTTAAATTCCGGATGCGACGTTCCGTGCCAGTGGGATTGAGGAAATTCTGTAAACGGAATTCATCAGTACCTGCATCTTGGTAGTAGAACTGGAAACGTGCTGCATCAAGGAATCCATCCTCTGTCTCGCTGTTGTAGCGATAGGCTAAGCTGTAGCGATTACGGAAGAAATCAGTATCAGTTCTTTCGTCTTGACCAATAAAGCCCCGTGGTCCAAGGAGGTTTTCAGCAATAATTGGAGCGACTTGATAACTGAAGTTACTCTCAAAGATTTCTGTTGTTAAAGAAAGACTAGATTCTTCGTTGAGGTTTACATTGACTTTCCCTAAGAAGTTATCGCGGCTGGTGTAGAGATCATCCACGAATTCATTGTCGTTGGGCACACGAGCTTCGTATCCATCACGACGGGTGTAGCCGAGTAAGAATTCTAAATTGTCATAGGCAAAAGCTGTAACACCAGAAGTCTGCCAACTCTTATCAACTGTTTCATAAGTGCTGGAAATTCGGCTAACCCAATCCTGGCCAGGTTTTTTGTCTAATAAATCTGAAGGCTCAAGGGTACGGAAATTAACGATCCCAGCAAGGGCATCACTACCAAAGAGTGATGATGCAGGGCCACGGCCAATTTCAATTTGCTGCAAACTTTCGATGTCGACGTAATCTCGACCAAGGCTTGGTGTACCAAAACTAAATAAGCTTGGCAGACGAATACCATCATTCAAAAGTAAAACTCGGTTACCGCCTAGACCTCGAATCCGGACATCTTGGAGACCAAAGCGACGGTTATTACCGACAGAGACGTTAGGTTCGTAGCGGAAAGCATCTCTTAAGTCTTGACTCAAAGTCCGATCTAAATCATCACTATCAATCACGGTGACAAAGTTCGGTGTAAGCGCAACCGGTCTTGGGTTTCTCGTACCTAAAATTGTGATTTCCTGGTCGGCGATCGCCACATCGCCTGGATTCAGAACATAGGCGAGATAACTGGAACGTAAAGAAACCTCGGTTGTTGGCGGTGTATCGATCCCCATTACTCTGACTTCAAGGCTAGTGTCTGTCAGTTGGATGACACTCACTTCAGAGATATCTTCGGTGGGATTGGCACTAGCAAAACTGTCGGCTTCGTCTAAAGCAAGTGTTGCGTTCTCAATGATGGTCACAAAATCATTGCCATCACGACGAAATAAACCTGCATCAATATTTAGTGGTTCACCATCGCTGGTTTCAAAAATGACTTCATAACCGCCTTCCCATGGCTCGAAACTGATGGCAGTGACCGTCTGAATGTCTTCTGCCTGGGCAATTAAAGGGGTTGGGGAGGCGATTACCCCCATTGCACCACAAGTGAGGATAGGCAAACAGCTAATGAGGCTCAGGGTGAGCTGAGTAGAAAAGGGTTTCATGAATTTTGATGTGAATGTCGATGTTTTTTGTTAAAAGGGTTCGGATTAGTTGGCGCTAATCCTAGGCTGGCGAGAGGATACAGACCTGCATACCCACAGGGGTATCAATGGTGACTGCTTCTACGCCGAAACCAATTCTGAGGTTTTCGGGGGTAACCACTTGTTTGGGTGCCCCAAGGGCAAAGAGTTTACCCTGTTTGATCATGGCAACGCGATCACTATAGCGGGTGGCGAGGTTGATCTCGTGTAGCACGGTGATAATGGTGAGATTTTGTTCATGGTTAAGGGTTTTTAGGAGTTCTAAAAGTTCGAGTTGGTAGTGCACATCAAGGAAGGTGGTCGGTTCATCCAAAACTAAAACTTTGGGATCTTGCGCCAACGCGAGGGCGAGAAAAGCGCGTTGTCTTTCTCCACCGGAAAGCTGTTCTACTGGGCGATCGCCATAGTTGGAGAGATTGGTTTTTTCTAGAGCCCAAGAAATTTGCTCTTGATCCGCTGCATTGAGTTCCCACTGCCACCAATCCTGATGGGGTGATCGTCCGAGGCCAACCAATTGCCGCACCGTTAAACCGCTAGGCGCGAGGGATTGTTGCGGTAATATCGCTAATTTGCGGGCGATCGCCTGAGGAGATTGCTGTTGAATCGCTTTGCCATCCAAACGCACAACCCCTTTCAGAGGTGACAAAATTCGACAGAGCAATCGCAATAACGTTGACTTCCCAGAGCCATTTGCCCCCACTAAAGTCAGCCATTCCCCTTGACGCAAACTGAGATTGATATCTTGAACAATTGCCTTTTTGCCATAGCCACCACTTAAATGCTGCGCGTTCAGCAGAGGGCGTTGTTCTTCCACAACGGAATCGGGAGTTTGGGGCGTTGTTTCACTAGAAAAACTCATGCCTTGACCCCTTGTCCACGACGATAGAGGAGGAAAATAAATAATGGCGAACCAAGTAATGCCGTTACGGCACCAACTGGTAATTCCACTGCGCCTAAACGAGAAATTAGATCAGCGAAAGTTAGCACCCAAGCCCCAGCTAAAGCCGATAACGGTAAAATCCAGCGATAATCAGAGCCCACTAAGAGTCTTACGCCGTGGGGAACGACTAGACCAACAAAGCCAATTAAGCCTGCAATACTCACCGCACTTGCCGCTAGTAAACTTGCTACTGCTCCAATAACCAGCCGTGACTGTAAAAGTGATATGCCCAATCCCACAGCCATGTCGTCACCGAGATTAAGCAAATTCAATGGACGACCGAGCAAGCAACCGATGATTAACGCCACCATCAAATAAAATAGGGCGCAACCAAACTGACATCATCCCAGTCGCGACCATTGAGACTGCCTACTAGCCAATTGAGTGCTGCTTGAATTCGGCCGTCATCAGACATCAGTAACAGCGTCGTTTGAATGGCACCGAACATTGAACTCACTGCGACACCGGCTAAGACCAGACTATCCACCGCCAAGCCGCTACCCACATAACCCAAGGCATAAACCACTGCTGCTGTCACTAATGCTCCTAACCATGCCCCCAAAGGGATCCATGCCGCAAAGACATAGAGCGTAATGAAGGCGATCGCCACGAGACCTGCCCCAGACGAAATCCCGAGGATGAATGGATCAGCTAAACCATTGCGGAGTAAACCCTGCAAGAGTGCCCCTGATAGACCTAATGCTGAGCCAACGACTAGAGCCACCACAATGCGCGGTAGTCTCAAGTCCCAAATAATTGTTTGAAATAGTGGATCTCCTTGACGTTGTAACGCTTGCCAAAGTTGACCCGAGTTTAAAGACACAGCTCCCTGACATAAAGCCAAGATGCAGGTGAGTATAATTAATCCGCAAATCAAAAAAAGTACCGCAACACTACGATTTTGCTGCCAATGTCGAGACAATTTTTGTAAGGTCGTCATCATAATCAACCCTCACCATAAAAAACATAGTTGAACCAAAATTGGCGATCGCTGCGTAACATAAAAGTATCGATGTGAATGTCGATTTCTGGGGGCAAGTTGGCGCTTGCCCTTTTTTTGTTCAGAAATCATTGTGAAAAATAGACCGTTTCTGAAAAGGTTGATTTAAGGTTTTAACCCAACTTAGAAAAGAACATTTAAGGACTTGGTGGTGGTGTAGGGGCTGGAGCTGGAGCAGGTCTTGGGGCTGGAGCTGGAGCAGGTCTTGGGGCTGGAGCCGGAGCAGGTGCTGGAGCCGGAGCAGGTGCTGGAGCCGGAGTAGATGCAGGTGCCGGAGTAGATGCAGGTGCCGGAGTAGGTGTTGGTGTTGGAGATGGTGTTGGTGTTGGAGCTGGAGGAGTAGGTGTTGGAGATGGTGTAGGTGTTGGAGCTGGAGGAGTAGGTGTTGGAGCCGGAACGGGCGCAGGTGTAGGTGCTGAAGGAGTCGGAGTTGTTGAAGCCGGAGTAGGTGTGGATTCGTCTTCTGAAGTTGTTGGTTGACTTGAGGGTGAGGGTTGGGCTGTTGGGCTTGGACTTGGTTTCGCTTGCTCAGCTTGTCTCTGTTGTTCAGCTAGTCGTTGTTGTTCGGCTTGGCGTTGCTGTTCTGCACGACGCTGCTCAGCCTGGCGTTGCTGCTCAGCTAATCGCTGTTGTTCTTGTTGACGTTTGCGTTCTTCTTCCTGTCGTCTTGTCTCATTTTGTCGCTGGAAATTTGAGCCTTCCTCTTCATAGGTCACCTGGACATTACGGCGTACTCCTTGATCGGGTACTGTACCAGGGTCAAATCGCCATTGGCTAAGGGTTTCTAATGTTTTTCTGTCGACTTCTGGATCGCCACTAGATTCGCGGAGGCGGACTTGGACTGAGCCATCGGGACGAATGCGCATATCAACCCCGGCTATAGTCTCTGAACCCTGATAGTCGGGTTTAGGACAACTCACGCATGTCGGGAGAACTCTTGATTTTGGTTTCTCTGGTTTTTTTTCTGGCGCAGGAGAAGGCTGGGGTTTCTCCTCACCATCGCCGCTGCCATTACCTTCTGTATCACCATTTTCATCATCGCCATTCACGTCACCTTGAGGATCGCCATTAGCGGTTTGGCCTGTGGATTCTTCGTTGTCTCCAAAACCTTCACCCGTACCGTCGGGGTCTGTTATTGCACCTGTATCGTAATTGTCTTCATCTCCTTCTTCTCCGGTCTCAATATCCCCTTCTTCTGAACTCGTGGTTGTTTCTGGAGATGGTGCATCTTCACCAACAGGTTCTGGTTCGGAGCTGTCAGGAGCAAGGGGCTTAGGTCGTGGAGCTTCGTCTGGGATGGCTGCGATTGTCTGGACTGGTTCAGGAGCGATCGCCGATTCTGGCTCCGGCTCGGGCTCAAGTTCGGGTTCGAGCTCCTCTTCTTCTGGAATTTCTTCTTCGGGAACATCCGTCACGACAAACTCGATTTCTTCGAGCTCTTCGGACTCAGTTTCTGTCTCAATGGTTAAAAGATCTCGAAAAAATGAAACGGGAGAACTCATCACCAAGCCATGCAACACACCTGAGGCAATTAAGCTGCTTGCAAGAAAAATTTTGAGGATTTTTATTTCCCGCTGCCGTTGCTGTTCAATAATCTCGTTATAGTTCATCGATCTGAAACTGAGTGGGATGGTGACTTAGTGTGGTTATTAAGGCTTAATCTGCTTTAGATTTGGTGGCGATCGCCAATTTTGCCCCTTCGATCTGCCGGACTTGGTCAATGACGGTGACAACTTTGTCATGGGTCACTGCCCCATCGGCATTGAGGACGACGACAAGGTTCGTCTCGGATTCAACGAGGTCAGTGATTTCGTCTTTGAGATCATCCAGTGATACTTCGCTTTTGTTGAGATAAACAATCCCTGCTTCATCAAGGGTGACTGTTGCCTTAACCGAATCCTGAGACTGAGATGTCTTTGCTTTAGGGAGGTTGACTGTTAATGCTTCGAAGCGACCCAAAAAGAGAGTCGAAATGATGAAAAATGTCAGGATCGCAAAGATCACATCAATCATCGGCACAATATTGATTTGAGGCGGCAAATCTGGTTCATCAATGGCGTGGCGACGCATTAGGAAACCTCCACTGGTTCAGGCGTAGCTTCTGGCTTTCCATAGCGATGATGGCGGCGATGCAGCAATTCTAGTTCGGCTGTGTATTCCTGAAATAAAGCCAATTGCCTGAGATAAAAACCCCGAAAAGTATTCGCAAAAAATAGTGTAAAAACTGCGACAACTAGTCCAAAGGCAGTGGAGGTGAGTGCTTCACTAATACCGGAGGTAACACCTGCACTTTCTGAGCCACCAATAGAGCTAAAGTCGATAGAACTGAAAGATTGAATCAGTCCCAAAACTGTTCCGAGGAGACCGAGCAGAGGCGATAACGCAATAATCGTGTCGAAAATATTGTTAAATCGTTTGATGACCGGAATTTCTGCTTGGATTGCGCCGCTAATGGCTAGCTCCAATTCATCTGGTTCCGCGTCTTCAAGGGACAGTGCCTCAAGGAAAATACGAGCCATTGGTAGGTTGACATGACGCTGAAGCCGCTGTCTTGCGGCATCTGGGTCATGAGCATAGGTCTTTAAAACTGCCTTTGCGACCTTTGTTTGTTGGCTATTAATGCGATACCAAAATGCAATCCGCTCAAGCACAAGGGCGATCGCCACGATTGAAAAAATCAGTAGTGGGACTGCCACGATTCCTGCTGTTGCGATAAGTTCACCGAGCCTCTGCATATTACCTCCAGAGCATGGACGGATACCAAGGTAAGCACCGCGTTATTAATTGAGAATCTTTATTATTACAAAGGTAGATAGATTCTAGATTTATTGCGATAAAAAGTCAATAAATACACGGAAGTATTTATTGACTTATAGAGGAGGTGATATATCGGGGCGTGTGGAAATGGCGTTTTATAACATATTCTCAATCAAGTAAACTTAGGGGAAAGCTTGTTCTGTAAGGGAATTGTTGCAGAGAGAGCGGTCTGATATTTAGATTTCTGCTGTAATGTTATTTGCTTATGCTGGAACTAGGTATTGTCTGACATAAAGGCTGAAAGTTGAAGATATACTTATAAATAATGATACTTATTATCATAAAATATCTGCTCTGCTTTCGTTGGTAACCTGCACTCATTACTAAAAAAGATGGGTTGAGTATTGCGGTGTAAATACTCAACCCATCTCATATCATTTTTGTGATCAGGCGATCGCCAGACTTAAGATGCTAGCGCAACCTCAAGCATCTCGTGAAGTTCGCGATTGTTATACAGCTCGATCATGATGTCAGATCCGCCGATGAATTCTCCATTTACATACACCTGAGGAATAGTTGGCCAGTTGGAAAACTCTTTGATTCCTTGGCGCACATCATAATCTTCAAGCACATCAAACGTTTTGAACTCAACGCCAACACTATTGAGAATCTGAACCACATTATTGGAGAAACCACATTGAGGCATTAATTTTGTACCTTTCATAAATACAAAAATCTTGCTGCTATTAACGAGTTCTTCAAGTTTTGCCTTGGTTTCAGGTGTTAAAGACATAGCGATAATTCCTTGTAGATAAACAGTAAATAATTATGTGATGGGATAGTTGTGATAAAAGCAACTAGGATGGTTCCCCAGCTTCTTGCCATTTGTCTGGTGTAAAGGTGCGCAGAGCAAGGGCATGAATCGCCTCAGTTGCCATTTCGTCTTTCAGAGCCGCGTAGACCATTTGGTGCTGACGAACGCGGGTTTTTCCAGCAAAATCGGGTGAAACAACAATGGCTTCAAGGTGATCTCCACCGCCCGTTAAATCCTTCACAAAGACTGTGGCATCACCGAGATGTCCCTCAATGGAATTTTTTACGGCTGATAGGCTAACCATATAGTTTATGAAGCAATAAGAGTTTGCAGATGTAATGTAATCTTTATCGATTGTATCTTCACAACGCCCAAAGATGTTTTTAGGCGATCGCAATCTCATCTTGAATTTTTTGCCAAGCTATTTGCGGATCCGATGCTTTGGTAATCGGGCGACCAATTACTAAATGATTAGCTCCCTGTCTAATCGCATCACTCGGAGTCATAATGCGTTGCTGATCACCTGTTTGTGTCCATGTTGGACGGACTCCCGGGCAAACGAGCGTAAACTCTTTACCATTTATCTCTCGTAAGATTTTTGCTTCATGGGGAGAACAGACTGCACCATCTAACCCAGACTGCTTTGCCAAACTCGCCATCTGTTGCGCAAAGGCTTGTAGATCAATCGAAACTTTGAGATCATCCCGCAAATTTTGAGGGCTTAAACTAGTGAGTACCGTAATGGCAATTAATTTTGTGGGCGAATCTCCCAGTGCTTCTTTGGCGCGTTGCATTGCCTCAGTACCAGCCGTCGCGTGCATTGTGAGTAAATCGACTTCATACTCTTTCGCTGAACGGCAAGCTCCTGCCACTGTATTGGGAATGTCGTGAAATTTCAGATCAAGGAAAATCTGCTTCTTCTGTTTTTTTAGATATTTTAGAATTTCTGCACCTGTCGCCACAAATAGTTCTAAACCGACTTTCCAGAAATTCACTTCTGGCAATGCGTCTACTAAGGCGATCGCTGCCGAAAGATTTGGTACATCGAGCGGCACAATTACGACATTATTTTGTTTGATCATTCTGTTCTTTTCACAAAGCAAGCCACTGTTCACCATAGCTTTTTCATTGTCTACGTCAATGGCGATCGCCTCAACCAAATTTTGTTTTGTCAATTTCTTAAATGATTATCTCATTTAGGATATACGGAGATTCCCTCGTATATTTTTGTAGAATATTGGCAGAATCCCCGTAAGTACTAATATAATTAACTAATGATTTTCCTGACTTTCTTTGAAGGTTAAGGGTATGAAGGCTAAAGTTAAATCTAAAATCTTTTGGTCTCTAGCCATATTTCGCGATTATTTAAGAACGCGCCGCGATCAATGCGAATTTAGCTCTCGTGAATTTGTCATGAAAACCCCCTCTACCATTAAGCTGATCACTTGCTTGAATGCAATAGTAGCATTAGTATCTACAGCTCTTCCTAGCCAGGCTTTATCTCTGACAGAATTCTTCGGGTATGCATTTGGTAGTGAAGCTCAAAGCAAAACAGAACCTGGCGAGTTTGAAGCTGAAATAGAATTTTTAGATTCCACTGAGCAGTTGATGATGAGTTCCCTGGGAGCAGGTGTTTTGTTTTCAGTGTATCCGACTGTCTTAGCTGATAGTTCTGGTGGAAATATCGAATTTGATATTGACCACCTAATGAATCAAGAGCAAGACAAACCAGATGCTGTAACAGCGACCTTTTTATTCAAAAATGTCTTCACCGCAGGCTTGCAGATTTGCGATAATTTGAAGCAACTAGATGCGATATCCTATTGTCTTTCGGATTTGCCTACACGTGCAATCTCGAATGTTCGCTTAGAGCCTCCTTTTCGCCAGTGGCAACATAACCCTCAATCTCTTGACTCGTTCTCATTACATGAGCAGCAAAAACGAGAAGAAGACATCCGGAAGAAGGCTGGAAAAAAAGGTTATTACTATTTTCAGGATCGAAAGCTATTCTGGATGGATGAGGATGCTGATGCTCCTACTGGTGCAATTCCTTTAGACACTAATTAACAATAGTTTCTCTATTAGTCAGCGATGGGAGTTGCAACTATTGTATTGGTTGAAAATGCAGCATAATAAACCCTTTGAGTACAAACAATTCTGCTTTAAGGTTTTGAGAGCATGAGCTAACTTAGAGCAATGATGAGATTAGATTTATATACCGTTGGTTCCTATTCTCCGGGAGCTTCTCTCTTAAAAAGATTACTTTGGTATTTTTTTGGAGCTGTGCTGGTGCGGAGCTATTTGATACCATTCTCTGGGCTCAAGGTTGTCCTCTTAAGGTTGTTTGGAGCAACTATTGGACAGGGAGTGCGTATTAAGCCAGGTGTAAGAGTTAAGTTCCCTTGGCGATTAGTTATTGGAGATTTTGTTTGGATTGGTGAGGATGCGTGGCTTGATAATCTGGCCCCGATTACGATTGGCGACCATGTGTGTATTTCTCAAGGAGTGTATCTTTGCACAGGAAATCATGATTGGTCTGCGCCAGAATTTTCGCTGAAAACCCAGGCGATAGCCATTGAATCAGATAGTTGGTTGGCGGCAGGAGCACGAGTTGCGCCGGGAGTAACTATCGGCAAAGGGGCAATTTTAGCTTTGGGAGCTATTGCACTGAAACCCCTTGAACCTATGATGATTTATCAGGGTAATCCGGCGATCGCCGTTAGGCAAAGACAGATTAGAGAATTAAGCCCATCCGAAATTTCAATTTCCACAACTGAGTGAAATACTTTCTTGCTTCAGGATAGCTCCTAGATAACATGAGTTCAGGATAAGAAAGAAAAAGGAGAAAGTGCGTATTGTGGAAATTGATAACCAGTCCATAATTGCTGACCTCTAAACAAAGACAGCGGCGTTGCCCCAGAAGCCTGAGTCTCAGCGAGATGATGACGATACTGATTTCCTTTCACCCATCTCACTATCGTAGCTTCAAGTATTTTTATCTCATCAATGTGCATCATTATTGGCAACAGGCTTTCCCCCGAGCCTTGAGTTATCAACAATTCGTGGCATGAATGCCTTCCGCATTGGTTCCTCTATGTAGCCATCTGAGTCACTGTTATGGCGAATGCACTGGCATTAGTTTTATTGATGCCACCAGTAAGTATCAAGGTTTGTCATAATTGCAATCTCCCAACATCGTGTTTTTGATGCCCATGCCGCTCGAGGTAAAACCTCTGTCGGGACGAAATATCACCATGGGCTTCGGCTGAAAATTGATGACTTAAAGGCTTTCTGCATCTTTGCTCAGAAATATAGTCATCTCGCCCGAAAGGAAATGGCTCAACTATGGCCTACGTCAGTAAGCACTACGACCATTGGTATCGCTCTGCGGAGTCAAAATGTTACCCGCAAAAAAACTATCGATACCAAGAGCGAGATGAATCATTGAGGCAAGCCTTTCGACAACAGCTTCATGGTTTGGCACCAGAACGTTTGGTGTATGTGGATGACAGTGTATTTCAATATACCCTCGAGTATCACTATGGTTACTGCCATCGCTCAGAATATTTTTATGCTGACAAACCGGCCCATCGTACGGAACGATTGAGTGTGATAGGAGCATGGCATCAAAAGGAGGTTATTGCTCCGATGGTGACTAAAGGCTACATCAATAGTGCAGTGTTTTGTCAGTGGTTTAAAGCTTACCTAGTGCCAGAGTTATTACCTGGTCAAATGGTCATTCTGGACAACATAAAGACAAACGGGTGGATGCACTGCTGGAATGCATCTGAGAAAAAGCAAGGGAAAGAGATTAACATTCGAGGCTTTCCAGTTCATAAAAAAGTGAAACTGTTCCGGGTTATGGTATCACCACGCCGGACGGAATTCGTCGTTACTAATGACTATACTTATCGTGTGAGCTTGGTTTTATTTTAGAAAAGGGTTTTTGTTTTAGAAGAGATCATTATCTTTGAACTTGCTTACATCTACCATTTTTGAGGATTCGCCACAGGTGCGAGGGGTTGGAAATAATTTGCCGGGGTTGGCTAAACCTTTGGGGTTAAACGCATTGCGGACATAGCCCATCGTTTCGAGGTCGGCGTCGCTAAACATATCGGCCATATACATTTTTTTGTCGGAGCCGATGCCATGCTCACCGGAAATACTGCCGCCCATTTCGACGCAAAGTTTGAGAATTTCGCCGCCAATCTCCTCCACATTTTCGAGGTCTCCCGGAATGGCACTGTTATAGAGGATTAGAGGATGTAAATTACCATCGCCAGCATGGAAAACATTCGCAATTTTGTAACCGTGGCGATCGCCAATCGCGTTAATTTCTGTGAGTACTTCTGCCAGTTTTGTGCGAGGAATGACACCGTCTTGCACAAAATAATCAGGACTAATATTACCCGCTGCGGCAAAGGCAGACTTACGACCCTTCCAAAGTTTCATACGAGTCTCAAGGTCAGACGCTGTGGTGATTTCCCGCGCCCCCTGTGCCAAACAAATCTCTTTAACCCGTTGTTTGACAGCGTGAACTTCCGCTTCCATACCATCAATTTCCACTAGCAAAATCGATTCTGCATCTCGAGGGTAACAATTTAGTTTCACCACATCCTCGACAGCATTAATGCTGAAGTTGTCCATAATTTCCATGCCCGCCGGAATGATACCTGCGCTGACGATCGCCGCTACGGTATTTCCTGCTGCTTCGATGGAAGTGAAGTCTGCAAGGAGCGTGCAAATCGCTTCTGGTTTTTTAAGGATTTTTAGAGTGATTTCTGTGGCAATGCCGAGAGTGCCTTCCGACCCCACAAAAACCCCCATCAAGTCATAGCCCGGCATTTCAGGGACTCTACCACCGAGGGTCACAATATCGCCTGTGGGCGTAACCACTTTGAGCTGCAACACATGATTGGTGGTGACACCATATTTAAAGCAGTGGACACCACCAGAATTTTCAGCGATATTGCCGCCGATAGAGCATACGCTTTGGCTTGAGGGATCGGGGGCATAATAAAACCCTGCACCGCTCACTGCCTGAGTTACCCAGTTATTAATCACGCCGGGCTGAACAGTGATTTGGTGATTGTCGTAGTCAATATTTAAAATCTCGCGCATCCTTGCAGTGACAATCAGCACGCCATTTTCTAGTGGTAATGCGCCACCCGATAAGCCTGTGCCTGCTCCCCGTGCTACCCAAGGAATCTCTTGCTCGTGGCAAAACTTTGTGATCGCCGCAATTTCCTCTGTTGTTCTCGGCAAAACCGCAAGGGCTGGACGTTGACGATAGGCACTCAAACCATCGCATTCATAGGTCAAGATTTCTTCTTTGCGGCGTACCACCCCATTACGACCGACAATTTCCGTGAGTCGCTTTTGCACCCATCGCCAATCAGTTGCTGAATTTTCTGGGAAGGCGATCGCCTGTGACATAGTTTTCTCAGAGCTTGGAAAAATCGACAGGCCTAAATTTTAACTTTCTCTCTCGTCAAACTGAAACATTTGCTACAAAGTTTTATCGCGATCACCAACCAATAAACTGCGATTAGACTCTCATCACCTAATAAATTATCTTGAAATTAAAAATCTTGAGGCTGTTTTTCCTGCGGTATCCAGATTCTTAAGATGTCTTTCAAGGCACTGATTCTAAAAGGTTTCCCTAAATAATCATCCATCCCAGCCTTAATACATCGCTCGCGATCGCCTGTCATTGCATTTGCCGTCATCCCAATGACTGGTGTATGCAAGTCGCGAGCCTCTTCATAGTCCCTAAGCTGGTCAATAATGTCGTAGCCACTCACACCAGGGAGCTGACAATCCAGCAAAATCACATCGTAATCTGGAAACTCAGATAACTTGGCGATCGCCGAATTTCCGTCTGCAATAATATCGCAGTCCAAACCAAACTTTTGAAGCATTTTTTGAGTCAGCTTTTGGTTTAAAGGATTATCCTCAACCATCAATATTTTCGGAAGATTACTTGAAATATCTAGCGGAGCATCCACTGTCTTTATTCCCTCTACTCGCAGATCTTCGGTGATTTTAAAAGGGAGAGAAACCGAGAAGCGAGACCCAACCCCAAGTTCACTTTCTACACTTATTTTACCGCCCATCAAGCGAGTTAGCTTGCGACAAATTGCGAGACCAAGACCTGTACCCTCGTAGTAGCGGTTCATGGCACTATCAACTTGACTAAATGAGTCAAAAATATAATCTAAATCTTTCTCAGAAATACCAATGCCAGTATCAGAAACACAAAGATTGATGATCGTTTCTGAGGAACCACCCTGACTATGATCTCGCGTTAAAGAAACCTTGATCGAACCTTTCTCCGTAAATTTAATAGCATTACGAATTAGATTTATTAAAATCTGCTCTACCCTTATACGTGCGCCATAGACAATGGGTAAATTAGGCTCCAGCTCTAAGATGAACTTTAATCCTTTCTTAGTGGCAGAGGGTGAGAACAATTGATGATTTCTTTGGAAAGATTCAGTTAATGAAAATTCTTCTTCCTCAAGTTTTAGCTCTCCAGCTTCAAGTTTAGAAAGATCTAAAATATCGTTGATTATTTCTAATAATTGTTCGCCGCCATAATTAATTGATTCTAAATAACTTTGTTGTTCGGTATCTAAATCCGTTGTTTCTAAAAGCTGGGTAAAACCTAAAATTGCATTCATCGGTGTGCGAATTTCATGGCTCATATTTGCCAAAAATTCATTTTTTGCGATGTTCGCGACTTCAGCTTTTTCTAGGGAATGTTGTAAGACAGCTTGAGACTGTTTGAGTACAGCAAAGATGAGACTATGGCGGAGATTCGTAATTGCTTTAATTTCCACTGGTGCCCAAGGAAAACTATGGCCTGTGACCGATTCTTGCCACAACAAGAAAGATGTGCGTGGGGTCAGTGCGGTGAGGTCATCTGCATCTTTGGGAATTATGGTGTCCTGGGGATGACCACCCCAATTCACTGTGTAAGTTTGGGGTAAGCGAAACCATGCTAATTGGCAAAAGATATCGTCGATGCCAATAGTAATCACGATTGCTCCCCCAAAAGACTGTTGAAAGTTGTGGGCATCGGGATCATCACGTTCTAAGGCATCTGTGATGTAAAGATCATTACTATGTTTTTCTCTAATCCGATCTAAAAATGCAAGTGTCTCAGCTTTACTGGGTGCCGTACCACTAGAGTTGATGGTTTGGTCGAAGCGCACGACGCAGCCATCGGCAGAAACGAGTGTGAGGAGTTGATCGAGACTATTGCAAAGCTGTTCAAGAAAATGTTGAGGAGAAGCAATTAAGCTTTGGCGAATACGGGTTTCGATGGCTTCAATGTGTTGTTCGTATTGGGCAAAAGCTTGTTTTTGTTTAACTGAAATTTCTAGGGATGCCACATTTCTGAGCAACCCACAAACTTTGCGAATATGGGGGCTAAGCCACCGGGGACTGTAATGGTGTCCTGCGATTAAGCCCCATAATCGGTTTTCATCAGTCAAGGCGATCGCGATGGAACCTCGAATTCCTTCCATGTTTGCGAGATACTGACAATGACAGAGACTGGGAGAACGAAGTGTCATTTTGCTAATTGCAAATTTTTCATCTCCTTGTACCAAAATTGGGGTGGCTAGAGTATCCGCAATGAGGCTGATGCCCCGTTCTCTAAACAAAGCCCTCGCTTGGGCTGGCACATCGAAGGCTGGATAGGTTAAGCCGAGAAAAGATTCCTGGCCTTCTGGAATAATTTCAGCCCGAACAACGCCCGTGTCATCTTCCTGAAATTCGTATAACATTACTCGGTCATAGCCGATGATTTCAGCAAATACCTCGCAAAGGGCATCGTAGAGTTCTTCTAGGTTAACTGTCTGGCGAATGCGGAGGATACCTGTCGCTAATTGACTATAAAGATCCTCCAGCATTTTTCCTGAGAGAGGAGTGAAAGCTTCTAATCCGATAAAGAGTTTATCTTTGTCGATCTGAAATTCTCCAAGTAATTTTTTGTTGGGAGCCGTATTTGCTAACGATTTCTTGAGGGTGAGGACATAAGGATTGAGGGATTGAATTGGATTTTCTGCATCGGCGATCGCCTTCTGAATCTCGTTGATATGTTTTTTTGTAAATAATGATCTGAAGTGTTTACCTTGGAGTTGCTCCGCCTCTAACCCTAAATACTCAGGTGTATTTTCGCTAGCTTGTATAATCGTGAACTCAGGCAGCTGTAAAATTAACAAACATCCCGTTGCTTGAATCTGATCAAGATAAACTAGCGATTCGGTGTAATTAAGTTCCTGCTCTATTGTTGCTAGTTTCTCGCGCCACGATAAATTCTCTTGAATGTCAGTGTTTAAATTTTGGATTTTCATGTTTGGTTATATCGTTTCCAACTTCTTCTCGTAGCAACTGCTTTCTGATTGACCAAATCAAATTAGCTTGATGAAATGATGAGGAAAAATATTTTTTCTCCTAAAGATTATTAACACTAACACTGGTGCTCAAGATATTTCATTCTTTTGATGTTTTGTGATACTGCATCGAAATTTAGCAAGTAAAGTGAGGTCTTTCGCTACTTTTAGTTGTTAGATTTTTCTTGATGCTTTATTAATTTTGTTGAAAATAAAAAGTCATTAAATTCATTGTGAACAAAAAAGAGTCGAGCTATAAAAACTCAACTCCTATATATAAATTAAAGCTACGGTGGCTAGAAAAAAGTGAGTAACAAACTAGGTTGTGTACTCGGCATTGATACGCACATAATCATAGCTTAGGTCGCAGCCCCAAGCCGTCCCAGAACCATTACCCTCACCAACTGACACTGCAATTAAAACTGTGTCATCGACTAAATATTCGCCATCAGCTCGATCCTTGAGATATTGACTCGCTGCGTCGCGATCAAATTCGAGAGGTTGTCCTTCACTCATCAACTGAAAATCACCTAGGTTGATTTTTAGATCGTCTTGGTTAAAGGACATGCCCGCTCTTCCTGCTGCTGCTGCAATTCTGCCCCAGTTTGGATCGCGACCAAAGATCGCTGATTTGGTAAGGGAGGAGCCCGCAATTGTTCTCGCAATTTTCCGGGCAGAGGCATCATCGATAGCGCCAGAAACTTGAATTTCCATCAGGCAAGTTGCCCCTTCGCCATCGCGAGCAATACTTTTGGCAAGGTGCTGACAGACTTCAGTGAGCATAGCTTCGAGCTTTTTCGCATTAGCTGAGCCTGCTTCGGTAATCGCGGTGGTGCGGGACTGGCCATTGGCCATCGCAATGACACAATCGTTGGTGCTAGTATCGCCATCCACCGTGATTTGGTTAAAGCTTTTATCGATGGCGCGGGATAACATTTCCTGCCAGAGTTGGGTTGAAACAGCAGCGTCACAAGTGACAAAACCGAGCATTGTCGCCATATTGGGGTGAATCATGCCGGAACCTTTACAGATGCCGCCAATTCGTACGGAGCGGTCATCGATCATTGTCTCAAGGGCGATCGCCTTGGGGACGAGATCTGTGGTCACAATGGCTTTGGATGCATCATCTCCCCCTTCTGCCGAGAGCGCTGCAACCACTTGCGGAATACCAGATCGCATCGCATCCATTTTGATCCGTTGTCCGATGACGCCTGTTGACGCAACTTGAACCGCTTGGGGCGTAATATTTAATTCTTTGGCGACGAGTTCTGCGCATTCGACAGCATCTTGCCAACCTTGTTCACCGGTCGCAGCATTCGCTTGACCTGCATTGCAGAGAATGGCACGGCTACTGGCCTTTTTTTGGAGTTGTTTACGGCAATATTTGACACAGGCAGCGCGTACTTCTACTTGGGTAAAGACCCCTGCGGTGATCGCTTCGCTATCGGATACAATCAGCGCGAGATCTGGTGCACCAGAGGGTTTGAGCCCTGCTGTGATGCCAGCAGCTCGAAAGCCTTTGGGGGCGGTCACACTACCTGAAATTTTTTGCCAATCTGCCATAATCTTTGTCATCAGCTTGAAAAGAATTGACCAAATTATACTAGGCGACGCCAAAGCTATTCTGGTTGAAGTCAGCAGGCGATCGCCATGGTCTGAGTTTCCTCAAAGTAGATTCATTAATCATGCCGAGCCAATGTAGAAATTTGATATCTTTGGCGATCGCCTCATATCTCTCAATACCCCATATTCTGAGTACTATTGAAAAGTATAGAATTGCAATTCTTTATTTGTTCTGTAGTATTGATCAAAAAAGACTTATCCGGAATTATTAAATACCAACGGAATTTTAGTTATAGATAATACCCTGCATTTTTTCGGTATTAAAACCAGTTTTGAGGAAGGGATTTGAATCGAAATATTTTGGCTGATTCACTTAATATGAAATATCTAAAATGTCTTTTTTGTCTGTATTTAAATCATTTATTAAATCTCGCACAGCCGTTCATGCGTTAATATCCATTTCTATTGTCTGTACTACAGGATTACTTGACTATTCTTTGACACAAATTGCGCTGTCTAGAAATCAATATTGGCGTAGCCACATTTCCCCTGCTAAAGTTCATGAAATAGAAGATGTCACAGTTTTAGATAGCTCTATTCAAGATCCTACTCAGAAAAGACAATTAAATAGAATCAAAGAAATTTATAATAAAATAATGTTCAGACGCTATGTCCATAGTGATGTTATGGCATTGTTTTATGCGAGGTATTTTGCAACCTTATACATCATCTCAATTGGTGCTGTTGCTAGTTCCCTATCCTTACTCACAATTAGTAAAAGTGGTTGGGAAAATGCCAGCAAATATCTTTCTAATGTTTTTATTGTTTCCACTGGGATTGTTGTTCTATATGGAAACTTAATGGTCTCATTGGACTATAAAAGGAATATCACTAATAATGAAAGGCTCTCAATTAGTTATTCTTTAATCATCGAAGAAATTCTCAGTTATTTGGCGACAGGGCAGAATAAAGTCGGTGAAGAGATGGAAATGTCTCAGTTTATCCATTACATCGATAATGAGATTAGTAATGTTTATGAGATCACGTTAGATTTTGATGATGCTAAATCTTTGGAAAATTATGAGAAGATTCAAACAACGATAGATTCGTCATCTTCAAACTAAATTATTATTTTTGATCGCTGTGGAGCTGGTTTTCTTGAAGGTTTTGGGAATACTTCTAAGTCTAAGGCGATCGCCCAAATATTTATTTTTTAGCTCAACCTAACAATCTTGTCTTCTCCGACTTTAACTAAGATGAATACTTTTCTGAAATTTTTAATTTGTCTTAGTGTCGGTATTAGTCCTTTTTTTGCAGTTAGAGGAGCAGCTCAACCGACTCCAGAAAGCAGTAATTCCACCCAAACAAATATTAGTGAATTAGCGCCTGAGCAATTTCTAATTAATGGTGGTGTTTTATCCAATGATGGACGTAATTTATTCCATGGCTTTGAGCAATTTAATCTCACTACAGAGCAAACTGCACTCTTTTTAAATCAGCCCAATGCTCTGAACTTATTCTCGAAAATTTCTGGTGGTAATCCGTCTTACATTGATGGTTTGATTGGTGTTCTAAATGGTAATCCCAATCTATATTTCATTAATCCAGCAGGCATTATTTTCGGTGAAAATATTCAGCTAAATGTCCCCAATGATTTTGTTGCAACGACAGCAACAGGACTAGGTTTTGGGAATAGTTGGCTAAATGCTGTGGGCAATAGTGATTTCGCAAATTTGGTAGGTGAACCGACACAATTTTCGTTTAATACTAATGGTGTGGTCGGTGATATTTTGGTGCAGGGTGATCTCGACACACCAATAGGCGATCTTGCTTTAATCGGTGGCAGAGTGCAAGGCGATCGCCGCATCAGTTCCTCAGAAAATTTATTGATCACAACTGTTCCAGATCAAGGTTTAGTGCGGTTACAGCAACCCGGAAATCTGTTGAGCTTAGAGCTAGACACCGCAAGTCTGGATCATGGTAATGGCGTCAATTTTTCGATTCAGCAGTTTCCACAACTGCTTACTGGTTCCGGTGAAATACAGCTCCATGACATCTCTGCAAAATATGGTGTGATTGCAGCTGACGGCCAACTCACTCTCAACAACAGTTCTCTCCAAACTGATGGCCATTTAGCGCTGCTCGGACAAGGCATTACAACGAACAGTACGACTAGTAATAGTGGTTTGAATCAGCTCTTGATCAGTGGTGAACTTGCTGAGAGCTATCAAGCCCAAAAGCCATTTCTAGAGGCGATCGCCAACCGTATTAATTTCACAATTGAATCTGATCCTATTGATGGCACTCCGATTATTGTTACAGATAACTTAATCGATAATGTTGGTGCTGAAACCTTAAATACTGCCGATATTTATTTAGAAAAGAGTCAATTTACTGGGCAATATATTTACCTGCTTGGTGACAATATCGATCTAATTGGCTCTGACATTGCGACAACCGAAAACCTCAGTCTTTTTGCTTTAGATACCGCTACGCTTAGTGATACCTCAACACATGCACTGGATTTGTCTAGTCGTGGAATATTATCTCTGCGAGGGAATGATACTCTCACCGTTGATTTTGCAAATCACCCCAATTCCAAAATTACAAGCTCAGACAATATATTACTCTCGGCTGGTGATTTAAACCTCCAAGAAGCTGTTGTTGAAACACAAAATAATTTACTAATCAATGCAAATGATGTGTTGATTCAGAATAGTCAATTAACCAGTGGTCAAAATCTTAAAGTATCAGCCGCTAATAGTTTGCTGTTAGAAGATATTCCTGATCGTCTTCGGGATGCCACGTTCAATTCTGATTTGCCTTTACGACTAATCGCTGGAAATGAATTGCGTTTAGAGAGTGGTGATATTCTGCGGGCGATCGCCCCGAAGGAAAACTCTATATTTCAGGCGGGAACTACCATTACGGCTATTACCCCAGGTGAACAAATAGAATTACTGGGCAATTTCAAAAGTAGTGGTGATATCCAGATTGGGGATCTGACGACTGGGGAAATTTTGATTGAAGGCGGTGTCTGGCAAGCCGATCAGACCATCTCGCTCTTGGCTGAAAAGAATGTAATTTTGCAAGATTTCCATGAAACGCGACTTGGTAATTATGGCTCTTTTGACTCTCCTTTAAATATTTCAGCTAATGAAATTACTCTGGTCGGTAATGATTTGATCGAACTTTATCTTGGTGACAACTCAGGATTAAGTAGTACTGATGATTTGGCTATTTTCTCCGAAAAAATCAATCTTGTTGGTTCTCTTACTTCTGCCGAAAATATTATCGTTGTCGCCGATGATATTAATCTTGGTATTAACACTGACCGTCTAGATGATACGAATATTGCAGACATTTTGATTCTTGGGGAGCTACCAGCCAAGTCTTTCTTGAAGTATGAAGACTTCTGGGAAGCTTCCTATTTTGGAGGTGATTTAACTGCAGAAAAAGATATTGTTTTATTCGCAAATAATATTTTGACTTTGGCTGATCTTGAAAGAAAACCCTTAAATCTGGCTGGTGACAATGTTGTGCTTCAAGGTCTGAATCGAGTCTCTCTTGATGCAGCTAATGATCCAACATCTCAGATTGTCGCGACGGGCGATGTTTCTGTGCTTAGTGATAATTACATTGGCCGTGTCGGATTGCTCACGATTGGGGAGAGTAAAAATATATTGTTCAGTGCGCCTGAAATAGTTTTACAAGGAAGTCTACTTAATGCCTCTCAAAGTATTTCTTTTGATGCGGCCAAATCTTTATCTCTCAGTAAATTTCAAGTTTTTCGGTTAAAGTCTCTTCCTTTTCAGGCGATCGCCCCAGAGATTAATTTTAGTCCGAGTAATAATATTCGAATTGATCTGTCTGGTGTGGAAGGATCAAAAATTCGTACTGAGGCAGACTTGATACTCGATAGTGCTGGGGATATATATCTTTCTGGTGATATTGCTACCTCAGGCGAATTTATTGTCACTGCCGCGGGCAATATTGATGTTATCCAACCAAAGTTCACGGTGGGTGGTAATCTCCGAATTGCAGCGGGCGATCGCCTCTTTATGGAAGATATCAAAGGGCGCGGGGGGACAAATGAACTGGACTATAGTCCGCTCCAATTTCTGGCAGATGGCAATATCACTCTCCAGGGAAATAATGCGATTGAGATACCCTCCTATGATTCGCGCTCATTTATTCAAAGCGGTGGCGATACAACCCTCGTTAGTGATGGCTTGATTTTAAGCAACCTTGAATATCGGGTTGGCAATGATTTTTCTGTAGAAGATCTGGCTGGACAGCCTACGGATTGGCAGAGTGTTGTCGATGTCAATAATACTTTGAATCAATTTTTGAGTGTCTATTTTCAGGAAGGAGAAGGCCTCGTGCCCATTGGCCAGGTTAATTTGGCGGAGGTCTATGCGGAAGGTGATATTCGTTTTGGTGATTTTAATGGGCGATCGCTCATCCTCGAAGCAGGAGAAACTATTACCGCCAATGAGATAAATATCTATGTGCCTGTTGCCTTTGGGTATGCAAATGACGAGCCAACTATTCGCACTCGAAATTTTCCTGATCAAGTGTTATCCATTACGGGTGGCAAAAACTTTACCGAGCCAGCTCAAGCATTATTTATTGGAACCTCTTTAATACCACTGCCAGCTGAGCCTATTCCATCGTTAGAGCCTGGCTTGCCAGCACCACCAATCATATTCGAACCTTCGATTTCTGTGGGTGGCTTTTTCCCCCTTGAAGAAGGAACATTTGATCTTGATTTTAGTGAAGTGGATCAGCTATTTGAGGCTGTCAGTCTCAATGATCCACTTATTCCTCTCTCGTTTAGCCGGGCGATCGCCGTTGGTTTTGGTGATGGCACCTTTATCTCAAACCCTGAACCCAACGAAGTAGATTCACCTGAATTTTTTATTTTGAATCCTCCCAATGCACGGTTACTCTCCTCGGTATCAGGAAATCGTGAGGTTAATAGTCTTGGGGTTAACCTCAAGCTTCTGGACAATCCTCTAGAGAATGCAACGAACTCGAATCCAAATTCTGTGGCAGCAACAGGATTAAGAGGGAGTGGATTAACGCAAGATCTCACAGGGCAGAATACCAAGAATTCTGATGGGATTACTGTGATAGATGGCCAAACTGACGAGATAAAAATAAAAACAGCTGAGACTTGTGTGAATGATGACCCTAGGCAAAAAAGTTTGACCTGTCAGCAAGAAGAACTCCGTTTAGCTCGCTTAACTGGGAATACAACAAAAGAACTATTTGCTCTTGATCAACTTGGCTTTTTTTATTATCGAAATAATCATTACCAAGATGCTTTAAAAGCCTATCAAGAGCGACTCACTTTGGCTGAGAATCTTGAAAATACCATCGCTGAAGTACAAAGTCTTCAAGGCTTGACCCAAACTTATAGCGCTCTCGGAGACTATCAGACAGCCCGTGTGATGAATCGCCGCGCGTTGGCTTTAGTGAGCAAAATTGTGGCGGAAGATCCAGAAGTTTTGATTCCTCTCAAACAGTCCATTGCCAGTAATTTTGGTTTTATCGCCTATGCCCAAGAGGGTTATCCGATTGCGGTAAAGCGCTATCAACAGAGTTTGGAGCTGGCTCGACAAAGTGGCGATCGCAATGCCGAGATTGAAGTGTTGAGTCAATTGGGGTTGAGCTATTTTCAGCAAACGGATTATCAAGCTGCAAAATCAATCCAAGAACAGGCATTGGCTTTAGCGCAAACAGCAGACTCAAAGCTCAATCAGTTACGAGCTTATGAAGGGCTGGCGATCGCCGAATATGCGTTAGAAAATTATGATGTGGCGATTCAGAACTTTGAGCAGGCTCTCGCTTTGGCAGAGCAGTTAGGCGATCGCCATGCCCAGGCAAGAAATTGGAGTGCGATTGGGGATACTCAACATCAGATTCAGCAAAATGCCATAGCGATTACATCTCTCGAAAATGCCATTCAGCTTTGGGAAGAGTTGCGGCAAGATTTAGGGGCGCAGGATTTATTCCGTGTCTCTCTGTTTGAAACTCAAGAAAGTACCTATAGCACTCTCCAAAAAGTTTTAATTGAGTCGGGTCAATTCACTAAAGCTCTCGAAATTACAGAGCGGGGGCGATCGCGGGCCTTTGTGGAGTTATTAGAGGATAGTAATTCTCCCCAAGCTGATGAGCAGGATATTGAAGCGCCGGATATCGATCAGATGCGACAGATTGCGGCAGACCAACAGGCAACTCTAGTCAGCTATGCCATCGCTCGCGAGGTGGTGGAACAACGTGGCCAGCGCGATTTAGTGAATTCAGAGATTTGGATTTGGGTGGTGCAGCCAAGCGGCACTGTTGATTTCCGTCGTCAGGATTTGCAATCCCTCACTGCTCAAGGGCTAGAGCTCGATGATTTGGTGTCTGCTAGTCGCTGTTTTGGCGATCGCGTCTGTCTCCTACGCAGCCAAACGCAACAGGTTAGTCAAGGACTGGTTCATGCCGATAATGCTGCCGTAAATTTCGACCCAAATCTCAACCAATTACATGATCTATTGATTGCTCCGATTCAAGATCTATTACCGACAGCGCCAGAACAGGAAGTTGTTTTTGTGCCCCATCGCTCCCTATTTTTGGTGCCTTTTGCCGCGCTACAGGATGACACTGGTCGTTATTTAATCGAAGACCATACCATTCGGACTGCACCTTCGATCCAGGTTCTAGATCTCACCCGCCAGCAACGCCAAACTGTTTCAGGACAAGGTATTACGATAGTGGGGAATCCAACAATGCCCAAAGAATTAGAACAGCTCCCTGGCACCGAAAAAGAAGCTTTGGCGATCGCCGCGATGTTCGATACAGATATTATTACTGGCGATGAAGCTACCCCGACTTTAGTCACCCAGAGCATTGCCAACAGCCGCTTTATCCATCTAGCGACCCATGGGTTGCTGGATGGCTATGGCGATAATGATGTCCAGAAACGACCAGGGGCGATCGCCCTTGCACCGACGGAAGTTGACGATGGTTTTTTGACAGCGAGTGAAATTTTAGAGCTAGATCTGAATAGCGAAATGGTGGTACTTAGTGCCTGCGATACTGGACGCGGAACGATTACCGAGGATGGCGTGATTGGATTGTCGCGATCGTTTATGGGTGCTGGTGTACCGAGTGTCGTCGTTTCCCTGTGGCAAGTCCCAGACGAATCAACCTCTGATCTTATGATTGAGTTTTATGAGCAGCTTCGCCAAAATCCCAACAAAGCTCAAGCGCTCCGACAGGCAATGCTCGTCAATCTAAAAAAATATGGTCAACCTATCGATTGGGCTGGATTTACGCTGATGGGAGAAACTTAGATTTTTGAGTCGACTTTATCGAAATTTTCTTTATGGAGCAGTGTCAAAGATAAGTTGACTACGCTGTTCTCTGATGATGCTGTTCTGCGTTTACTAATACTCTAAGAGCCATTTTTTATTTATTTCTGGGTTTAGTTAATAGTCAGTGGAGTCAAATTCTCAAACCACTCATTCATCTCTTGTTCCTTGTCCTCTCTCCACTCCCTGAAATTTTTACTCCCTTCCTCGAAATTGCTTGCACTTCCCCAAGCCCACCACACTTCACCGGCATTCTCTCCACGTTTTCCATCTATCCATATCAGATACCCTCCTGCCCCCGAAGTATACATACAAAAAATCTTTAAACGTTCATTCTCAGAGCTTCCAAACTCCACATGCTCAGCCGTTTGATCTGATAAGCTCGCGCTGAATTCGGACAACTCACAGTTGAGTAGGTCGGACAAGTTTTGGCTGAAGGCGGGCACCTTGCCAACTAGATCCTCTAAGGGGGCACCCTTAGAATTCCCTCCCCAATTCAATTCAAATTCCGTTAGCTCTCCCAGTTCGATCATTCCATCAAGCTCGAAGCCATTTTTTCCATCTTCTCCAGAAAAACTGCCTGTGATTTCGCCGTCCCCATCAAATCCACTTAAGGAAAATGAGAATTCCCTAGCATTGGCTAATGGTGCAAATACTAACGCTAATCCGATTACCGCAGAACCCACGCCCATCTTCGCAATTAAGCTTTTCATTACGTATTTCCCTACAGCTTTATTTGATATTTGAAATTCTACTGAACCTTTATATTTACAATTATGCGTTGAGAATTGGATGGCTATATTTGGGGAACATGGCACTGTGGCAAATTAATGATGCGTCGTTTCTTTTCTCTCAGCACATAGCAAGCAAAACAAGAGCGTTCTGCATTGTGGCGATCGCCGACTGTAATAATGATGCGGTAAATACCATCATTATCAATAATCTGGCCATTGCCTATATTCGTTCCTTGATTATTCGTATTAGCGCCGTCGTTGACCAATATTGCCGACGGATTTGGGAAAGCAAAACGTTATTGCTTTTGTAATAATCGTGATGTGAGGTAATGAATCGTTAAAAAGTATTGGACAATGTTGATAGATTTATGGATAGAGGAATAGCTTGTCTTTTACTTATCAGAAATCGGCGATCGCCTAATGTATTGCCATTTTTATCTTCTATTCTTTCTCGTGTGTTATCGACATGAATGATTGGCGCCAAATCTTACTTTCCCTATTCCTCGGAATTTTTCCGTTCGTCGTACTGGAAGTTGCGGCACAGCCCATTCAAGAAACTAATAATCTCACCCAAACCAACGTTACGGAGTTGGGGAGTGACCAATTTGTCATTAATGGCGGCATTGTATCCCGTGATGGACAAAATCTTTTTCATGGTTTTGATGCATTTAATCTTGATGCTAACCAAGCCGCAATTTTCCTCAACTCACCTAATGCCAGTAATCTCTTCTCAAAAATCTCTGGCGGGACACCCTCTTTTATTGATGGGCTGATCGGCGTTGCACAGGGAAATCCCGACCTCTATTTTATTAATCCCGCAGGCCTTATTTTCGGTAAGAATGCTCAGCTCAATGTGCCGAGTGCTTTTGTGGGGACGACAGCGACAGCCCTCGGTTTTGATAATGGCTGGTTGAATGTCGTGGGTTCCAGTGATTTTGCAAATTTAGTTGGTGAACCCTCTCTATTTTCGTTTAATACCAATGGTGTAGTCGGCGATATTTTGGTGCAAGGTAATCTTGAAACTCCAGTCGGCGATATTGGTTTAATTGGGGGAAGAATTCAGGGCGATCGCCGCATTAGTACTCCCGCAGATTTACTCGTTACAACTGTCACTGACCAAAGTATTGTCCGTCTCCAACAACCTGGTAATCTCCTAAGCATCGAACTGGATACGACGAGCCTAGATAACGGGAATACAGTTGATTTTTCTGTTAATCAACTCCCCCAACTACTCACAGGGATTGGTGAAATTCAGCTGAATGAAGTCGCCGCACAATATGGCCTTATCGCAGCAGATGGACAACTCACCCTCAACAACAGCGACATTCAAACTGCTGGTCATCTCACGCTCCTCGGCCAAGGCATTACAACCAATAGCACCTCTAGCGACAGTGGCCTCAATCAACTTCTGATTAGCGGTGAACTGTCTGAGATTTATCAAGCACAGAAACCCTTTCTGACGGCGATCGCCAACAAAATTAATTTTGCGATTGAAGCCGATCCTATTGATGGCACACCAATAATCGTCACAGATGATCTAATCGATAACGTTACAGCCGAGACCTTAAATGCCGCAGATATTCGTCTAGAAAATAGCCTTTTCACTGGTCAAAATATTTATATTCTCGGTGAAAATATTGATCTGATTGGCTCGCAACTCACTACGACGAGAAACTTAAATATCTTCGGTCTAGATACGGTTGAACTAAGTGATTCAGCGACAGAGAAACTAGCTCTCCAAAGTCTTGGTGATCTTTCAATTCGCGGTAACAACAAACTAATTAGCAATTCTTTTACGAACCCTGATTCAGAGATAGCTAGCGACGGGAATTTATTTATTTCCACTGGGGAGTTACAACTGCGCGAAGGGACTTTTGAAAGTCAGAGTAATTTCGTTATTAATGGCGATAATATTTTGATTCAAAATAGTCAACTCACCAGTGCTCAAAATCTTTCTGTAAATGCGCAAAATGAATTGCTTTTAGAGGATGTTGCTGATCAGGAACGAGGCGAGAATTTTACTTCGGATAAACCTCTGCGACTAATTGCTGGCAATAATTTAACGCTCCGCAGTGAAGAGGTTTTCCGGGCGATCGCCCCCAAAGCTGATTCTTTATTCCGAGCTGGTAATCAAATTCTGGTTACGAATGACGACTCAAGACTTGATGTGCTGGGCAATTTCACTAGTGACGGCAGCATACAAATCGGTGATCGCACTAACTCTACCGTTCAGATTGAAGGAGGAACTTGGCAAGCGGCAGGCGATATTTCCTTATTAGCTCAAGACAATTTAATTCTTCAAGATTTTCATGAGACAGAGGACAATTACGGTCGGATTGGTGCACCTTTGAATATAAATGCTGACCAGTTGAATTTTGCTGGTGATAACTTAATTGAGATTTATCTTGGTCAAAATTCCAGCATTAAAAGTACTCAGGATCTCACCTTGGCCAACTCTAACAACATTAGAGTCACCGGTTCTGTTGCATCTGAGGGCAATCTAAATATTGCTGCACGTAATATCGATATCGGTGTCAATCTTGATCGTGTGGGTGGGATTGATGGAAGGAAAACTCTAAATATTGGGCAGCTAAGAATAAACGTGACGCCAATTGTTCCGGCAGAATTGGCAGGGGCAAGACTCGATGCATTCGAGGATGGTCGATTCGTCGAAAATATGGGACGTCGATTCGTAGATGAAGCTTATTGGGGCGGCAATTTCTCTGCTGGTGGGGATCTGACTTTTACAGCAGAAGAAGCATTGACCTTGTCTGATTATGAGAGACAACCCCTCACTCTCACAGGACAAAATATTTATTTATCTGGTGATACGGGACAAAATTTTAGTCCGTTTTTCGATCAGGGTTTATTGTTTGACCTCACGAACGACTCTCGCTCAAACATTACGGCGACTAAGGATATTTCATTTGAGAGTAATCAATTTATCGGTCGTGTGGGTGGAGGCATCATTAGTGCTGGTGAAGATATTCAGTTTTTTGCACCCATAATTGCATTGCAGGGAAGTCAGATTACAGCAGGCGAAAGCATTAGTTTTACTGCCCCTGAGCTTTTACAGCTTGAGAGTTTGAATGATGCAAATCTCTTTTCGGCGATCGCCCCACAGATTAATTTCAGCCCGAGCAATGAGATTAATATTGATCTCGTGCTTGATAACTTAACGGGCGGCAAAATCGAAAGTGGCTCGAATCTAGCGATCAGTAGTTTGGGAAATTTATCTTTATCAGGGGAAATTTCCGCTGCTGAAAACCTATCCATTGATGCAGATAACAATGCAACTCTGGTCTTCTCTCAATTGACGGCAGGAGAAGACCTATCGATTACGGCGGGTGGTCAACTGTCCTTAACGGATATCAGAAAAGCCGATGTACGAGGCAATATTTTTCTTCATTCCCCAAATAAACTCATCACAACCAATGGCGATATCACTCTTCAAGGGGGAACCGGACTAAGTATTGAATCCTACGATGTACGCTCCTTTATTCAGAGTGGTAGCGATACAACTCTCATCAGTGACGGCACTATTTTGAGTAATATCCGTTATCAAGTGGGTAATGATTTTGCTGTACGGGATCTCTCAGGTTCCCTCGCAGACTGGGAGAGTACAGTCAATGTCAACAGTAATAATTCTAATGAGAGTTTGCAGCGCCAAATCGGCGGTACTTTTTTGCCCATTGGCCAAGTGAATCTAGCGCAAATCAACACGGGCGGCGATATTGCATTTAATGATTTCACTGGGCGATCGCTCATCCTCAATGCAGAGGGCACCATTACTGCTGGATCAATTCACCTAGACATTCCCGTTGCCTATGGTTTTCCGGATGATGGGTCAATGGTCAGAACTAAAAATCATCCTGATATTTTGCTGTCTGTGACAGGGAATGATCCCGGATTAGTGCCGCTGGATATTTCGATTGCTGCTAATGCCGCAGATATGACCGAAGAGAACGCCATATTAGATGGTATTCAGTTGAATTTTCCCTATGTGCTACGACGCTTTCCTTTGAATTTAGACCCAATTCCAAATGATGGTGATACTTTCGTTGCGAGCAGAAGGCAGCAAGGCATTGAGCAACCTGGTTCTTTTATTATTGCTCCGCTTAGTAGCGCCCTTGATTTCAATCCCTTGCTGAGTGATGGCTTAAATAGTGCGGGGGTTAGCCTCAATGAAATCGATAATCCTGTCGCCCAAGCCAGTAACCAATCATTTGCGCCGATAACTGGGACAAGGGGCACTGGTCTTAGTCAAGATTTAATTGAGCAGCAGGAAAATAATAAGGCGATCGCCGCAATATCAGAAGAAAAACCCGAGGAAACAAGCATCGCTGTTTGTACTGGTGTTGACTTTACTAGTTCTGAAAATGACGAAAAATTTATTAGTTGTCAGCAAAATAATTTACGGGTTGCAAAAGCAGCTCAGGACATTCCCACTCAACTGGCGACACTCGGACAGTTAGGCTCACGCTATTACCAGAAAAATATGTATTCGCAGGCATTGGCTGCCTATCAAGAACGCCAAGCTCTTGCCCAATCCACCCAAAATCTCTTGGCTGAAGCCGAGAGTCTACAGGGATTAACCCAAACCTATAGTGCCCTGGGTGATTATGCTGCGGCGCGCGATGCTAATTTTCAAACCTCGACGCTATTGGCACAACTAGAAGGAGATGAACGAAGTAATCCTAATCAATTAATTAGGCTCAAACAGGCGATCGCCAACAATGCAGGACTCATTGCTTATGCTCAAAAATCCTATGATCTTGCGGTAGAACAATACAAAGAGGGTTTGCAACTTGCCCAAGACAGCGGCGATCGCCCCACAGAAATCGAGATTTTAAGTCAGTTGGGATTGAGCTATTTTCAGCAAACTGATTATGTTGCGGCGAAGGAAACCCAAAGCAAAGCCTTAAGCCTCGCGAAAAATGAGCAATCCATCCCCAATCAACTCCGAGCTTATGAAGGGTTGGCGATCGCCGAATACGCCCTCGAAAATTATGATGTAGCTATTAATCATTTTGAAAGGGCATTAACTTTGTCGGAACAGGTGGGCGATCGCCATGCCCAGGCGAGAAATTGGAGTGCCCTCGGTGATGCGCAATACAAAACCCAACAAAATTCAGCAGCGATTGGCTCCCTGGAAAATGCGATTCAGCTTTGGGAAGACCTGCGAGCGAATTTAGGCGATCAAGATTTATTCCGAGTGTCTCTGTTTGAAACCCAAGAAACGACCTATAGCACCCTCCAGGAAGTGTTAATCGAGTCAGGGCAATTTATAGATGCTTTAGAAGTGTCGGAACGGGGGCGATCGCGCGCCTTTGTGGAGTTATTAGATCGTGGTCTTGCTCCTCAAGCGAAAACCCAAGATATTGACGCGCCAGATATTGCTCAGATGCGGCGAATTGCGGCTGAACAGCAGGCTACTCTCGTGAGCTATTCTATTGGCCGACAAATCATTGATAGCAATGGTCAGCGGGAACAGATTGATTCAGAAATTTGGATTTGGGTGGTGCAGCCTGATGGGAGCATGGATTTTCGTCGCCAAGATTTACAAGCTATTACGGCTCAGGGATTAAGTGTGGAAGATCTCGTATCTGATAGTCGTTGTTTTGGCGATCGCCTCTGTATGTTGCGGAGTCAATCGCGGCGGGGCGGTAGAGGTTTATCTTCCAATGGACAGGCTGACATCTCTGATCCACATCTTGCCCAACTCCATCAATTGCTGATTGCACCTATCGAAGATTTATTGCCCACTGATACAAATAAAGAGGTTGTTTTCATTCCCCACCGTGCGCTTTTTCTGGTGCCTTTTGCCGCCTTGCAAGATTCGACAGGACGATATCTCATCGAAGATCACACAATTCGCACAGCACCCTCAATTCAAGTGCTGGATCTCACCCATCAACAACGCCAAAAGGTTTCTGGAGAAGGCATTACGATTGTGGGAAATCCGACAATGCCGCAAGGGTTGGAACAACTGCCTGGTGCTGAAACGGAGGCTCAGGCGATCGCCGCGATATTCGATACCGAATTTATTACGGGGGATGACGCCACTCCCACTTTAGTCAGTCAGACTATTGCCAATAGTCGAATTATTCATCTGGCGACCCACGGTTTACTCGATGGTCTGGGGGATAATGATGCCCAGAAAATACCAGGGGCGATCGCCCTTGCACCGACGGAAGCAGATGATGGTTTTCTCACTGCTAGTGAAATTTTAGAGCTGAAGCTAAATAGCGAAATGGTCGTACTCAGTGCCTGTGATACTGGGCGCGGAACGATTACCGAAGATGGCGTAATTGGTTTGTCGCGGTCATTTATGGGGGCAGGTGTACCGAGCGTGCTGGTTTCTCTCTGGCAAGTGCCCGATGAATCAACTTCTGATCTGATGATCGAGTTTTATGGACAGCTCCAAAGCAATCCCAATAAAGCCCGAGCCCTCCGCCAAGCGATGCTCGCTAATTTGCAAAAGTATGGCCAACCGCGTGATTGGGCTGCCTTTACACTCATGGGCGAAACTTGATTCTCGCAAAAAAACAATCTTCTAGATTTAGATAATCGTAATAATAAAACGCTAAAAAACGTGAGTTCGGGATAAGAACAACAGGAAACAAGTCTTTCCTAATCTGGGTTTGAGACTTCTTGATTCTTTATTGAGCAGCGATTATTTTAGGCAACATTCTACTGATTGAGCTCAATCAATACGATATTTTCAATTAGAATGCTTTGTTGCGAATCAGTACATAGATAAAATTCCAAACAAACTCTTGATTTATAGGAGTTTCAGGCTAACTTGTCGGGATTTCATCCTAATTCCTTATCCCGAACTCACGTTGACTTATCAAAAACTTATAAATCAGCTGTCATTAACTCTCTCTCTCGGAAATTTCAGGACGGCGATCGCCACACCACTTAAAATCACTAATCCTCCGAACACAACAGAAAAACTTGGGATTTCTTGCAAAATAAAAAAGCTGAGAATACTGGCAATTACAGGTTCACACAAAATACATAAGGTGACAGTGACTGAGGGTAACCAGCGTAGCGACCAATTCAAGCTCGTGTGACCAATCAATTGAGCAATAATCGTCATTGCAAGGATATAAGCATAAACCTCTAGTCCATAGCCACCATAGTTTTCGCCCCACAATATCGGCATCGGTAATAGGGCGATCGCCGCCACAGTATAGGCAATGGTTGCGTAGTTTTGGATTTGTAATCCCTGTTTCTGGGCTTCTTGACCAAACACCACATAAAAACTTGCGGCAATCGAGCCCAATAATGCCAGAGCTGCTCCTAATACTGGTGACGAATTAAAACTCGCCTCAACGGGTTTACCCCATGTGACAATAAAACTTCCGGCGATCGCCAACGCAATGCCAACCATCGTTTGTTTGGATAACGTTTTTTTCTGCCAGAGCCAGCCGATTAACGCGACCCAGATCGGATTTGTCGTCACCAAACTGGTTGATACTGCCACCGACACAAAGGATAAAGAGCTAATCCATAAGCCAAAATGAAACGCTAAGGCAATTCCGGCGGCGATCGCATAACCAACAGCTTTTTTTGTAGATTTAGTTTTAACAACAATCGGCCATGTAGGAATTAAAGCGATAGACGCAAAAATTAAACGAGATGCGGCAATCAATAAACTAAAACCAATACCCTGTTGATCCGCAGCGTCCATTGCCAAACGGATAAAAATAGCTGAGGTAGAAACCGCTATCACCCCAATAGAGAGAATTCCCCAAATCATTAAATTGGTCGGCGATCGCCCCTGATCTGTCATGCTTAACCCCAGCGATTAAATTCCCAAAAACTCTTCAAATCATACGCGAGATGCCAAAACCGAAGCCGCAAACAAAAAATAAGATCATTGGCGATCGCGGCGAAAAATTCATTTGTGAATATCTCGAACAAAACCAATGGGAAATTGTAGCGACCCAATGGCATTGTCGGTATGGAGAACTGGATATTGTGGCCTTCCAAACCACCCAGAAAATATTAGCTTTTGTAGAAGTGAAAACCCGGCGATCGCAAGGCGTAGATGAGCAAGGTTTATTAGCCATTACGCCCACCAAACAACAAAAAATCATTAAAGCGGCTCTGCAATTTCTCGCAGAATTTCCCCAATACGAAAATTATGGTTGTCGATTTGATGTGGCGTTAGTTTCCTACTTGGGCAACACACCTAAAACTTACGAATTCCAACTAGAGCAATATCTCGACTCTGCCTTTGAGGTCGAAGATTGTTACGACTAAAAAGCGATCGCCCCATTGCTCACCGTTTGCGACAAACAAACTTTAAAATACAGACTGATCAATCACACCAAACCAGCTACCAAAACTGCGGCGATCGCCCTATGACCATTTCTGACCTTTCCCAATCACCGCCCGACCGATTGCCATCAGTGGGACCTTTGACGATGATGCGTCTGGGTCTTTTCAATATGGGTTTAGGTCTGATGGCAGTGCTCACCCTGGCGGTATTAAACCGCGTCATGATTAGTGAGCTGGATATTCCTGCCACCGTCACAGCTGGAGCATTAGCTGTCCCACAATTTATGGCCCCAGCACGGGTATTTTTTGGGCAGCTTTCCGATAGCAAAAAGATTTTTGGGTTGCATCGCAGTGGCTATGTCTGGATCGGCACCATTTTATTTGGTTCAGCCGTTTTTCTCGCCGTGCAAATTGTTTGGAAATTAGCAGCCATTGTTCAGGCAAATGGTGGCTGGATATGGACTGGCGAAACAACCCTTTGGACGATCGCCCTCGGTTCTGTGCTCGGTTTTTATGGTTTAGCCCTGAGTTCGAGTTCCACTCCCTTTACCGCGTTACTGGTAGATATTTCTGAAGAAAAAACTCGCTCCAAAATTGTGGCAGTGGTCTGGTCAATGCTGCTTGTTGGGGTGGTCATTGGCGGTATTAGCGGCAGTATTTTTCTCAGCAAGGTGCAGCAGTCCGGCGTGATCCTCGGTGCCAATGTGGGGTCAATGATCAGCCAAGGCGAAAAACTCCTCAATACTCCCCTCGACAGTCTGCGTGCCCCCATTAACTCATTATTTATAATCGCGCCGGCGATCGCCTTCAGTTTAGGATTACTCGGCACCATCGGCGTAGAGCGTAAATATTCCCGATTTAGACAGAAGCAATCAGTCAAACAGCGAGACGATCAAATCACCTTTGCAGAATCTTTAAAAATCGTCACTACTAGCCGTCAAACCGCCATTTTCTTTACGTTTCTTGTAATTTTTACCATTAGCCTATTTATGCAAGAAGCAGTGCTTGAACCCTATGGTGGAGAGGTGTTTGGGATGTCCATTGGCGAAAGTACCCTGCTGAATTCCTATTGGGGTATGGGTGTGCTGGCAGGCTATAGCGCGACAGGATTCTTTGTTGTGCCAAAACTCGGCAAAAAAAATACCGCGAGGCTAGGCTGTGTCTTAACCGCAGCGTGTTTTGGGCTAATGATTCTCGCAGGCGTTACCCAACAGCCCAATATTCTCAAATATGCCCTTGTTCTCTTCGGTGCAGCAACAGGCATTGGCACTATTGGCGCGATTAGTTTAATGCTCGATCTTACTGCCGCAGAAACCGCTGGAACCTTTATCGGTACATGGGCTCTAGCTCAAGCAATGTCTCGGGCGATCGCCACTCTTTTAGGTGGTGTTGTCCTTGATATTGGACGAGCAATTTTCGAAGTACCATTACTTGCTTACAGTTCAGTTTTTGCATTACAAGCCATTGGGATGACTTGTGCGGTGCTCGTCCTTAACCGCGTTAATGTGCGCGAATTTAAAGAAAATACAAAGCAGGTGATCGCCACAGTGCTCGAAGGCGAACTTGATGGCTAGACATAAACCGGATCCCTCGCTACTTTTAGTGAAGATCCCTTTAACGTTTTAACCCAATACAACTGGTATGAGAATTCTTGTTACGGGCGGAGCTGGTTTCCTTGGCTCACACCTCATTGATCGCTTAATGGAAGCCGGTCACGAAGTTATCTGTCTCGATAACTTTTACACAGGGCGAAAACAAAATGTGTTGAAGTGGATGAGAAATCCCTACTTTGAGCTGGTTCGCCATGATATCACCGAACCGATTCGCCTCGAAGTTGATCAGATTTATCATCTCGCCTGTCCGGCTTCCCCAGTTCATTACCAGTACAACGCGATTAAAACCGTTAAAACAAACGTGATAGGGACTCTAAATATGTTGGGTTTAGCCAAGCGCGTCAAAGCACGCTTTTTCTTGGCATCGACCTCAGAAGTCTATGGCGATCCGGAAGTCCATCCCCAGCCCGAAACCTACTGGGGGAATGTCAACTCAATCGGGATCCGCTCCTGCTACGACGAAGGCAAACGCATGGCCGAAACCCTAACTTTTGATTACCATCGTTCTAATGATGTCGATATTCGAGTCGTTAGAATCTTTAATACCTATGGTCCTCGAATGTTACCTAACGATGGTCGAGTCGTCAGTAACTTTATCGTCCAGGCCCTACAGGGAAAACCTTTAACGGTTTATGGCGACGGCTCCCAAACCCGTAGTTTTTGCTATGTCAGTGATTTGGTAGAAGGATTTATCCGATTAATGGAGGGAGACTATATCGGGCCAGTCAACCTAGGAAATCCTGGTGAATACACGATTCTACAACTCGCCGAAACTATCCAAAAAATGATCAATCCTGATGCTGAGCTTATTTTTGAGCCTTTGCCTCAGGATGACCCAAAGAAAAGACAGCCGGATATCACTCGCGCCAGAAAGTACTTAAATAACTGGCAACCAATCATTCCACTCCAAGAGGGTCTGGAAAAAACAATCGCCTATTTCCGCGATCAACTCAAGGAATAATTCACGGTTGAAGATGAAGCACAAACGGATCTGTCTCTGATTGATTAGCTTCGCTATTTTTCGTTAATTTCAAACATTTTTTAATTACAACTGCTATGAAAGTTTGCGTTATTGGAACTGGTTATGTTGGTCTTGTTACAGGGGTATGCCTTTCTCACATAGGCCATGAGGTTGTCTGCATCGATAATAATGAGCAAAAGGTAAAGCTCATGCAGTCAGGGCGATCGCCGATCTATGAGCCAGGCCTATCTGAGTTGATGCAGTCTTCGATGGATTCAGGGCGCTTAACCTTCACGACTGACTTAGCAATGGGGGTAAACCACGGTGAAATTCTATTCATTGCAGTGGGGACACCTGCACTCCCCACTGGTGAAAGTGATACGCGCTATGTTGAGGCAGTAGCCCGCGGCATTGGAGAACACCTCCCAACAGATGCCTACAAAGTAATCGTCAACAAATCCACGGTACCCATTGGTTCTGGTGACTGGGTACGGATGATTATCCTCGATGGCGTGAAAGAGAAAGGTGGCGACCCCACTGTTGTACAGTTCGATGTGGTGAGTAACCCTGAATTTTTGCGCGAAGGTTCCGCAATTCAGGACACATTTAACACCGATCGTATTGTCCTCGGCAGTAGCAACGATAAGGCGATCGCCCTAATGAAAGAACTATATGCGCCCCTCGTAGGTGGCAAATTTAGCGATGAAGGCACACCGACACCTATCCCAGTTGTCGAAACGGATCTCAACTCGGCCGAGATGATCAAATATGCGGCCAACGCATTCCTCGCTACCAAAATTAGTTTCATCAATGAAGTGGCGAATGTATGCGATCGCGTTGGCGCTGATGTTCTGCAAGTCGCCAAAGGTATTGGTTTAGATAGCCGCATCGGCAAAAAGTTTTTGCAAGCAGGCTTAGGCTGGGGTGGCTCCTGTTTCCCGAAAGACGTGGCAGCACTCATTCACACCGCTGAAGATTATGGTTACCATTCACAAATTTTAGAGGCGGCAGTTGAGGTAAATAAACGTCAAAAACTGATTGTCCTCGAAAAATTACAACAGGAACTCAAAATCCTTAAAGGTAAAACCATTGGCTTGTTGGGTCTAACATTCAAACCTGACACCGATGATATGCGTGATGCCCCTTCCATCAAACTCATTGCCGAACTCAATCGTCTTGGTGCTCGGGTGAAAGCCTATGACCCAATTGTGTCTCCCAATGGCATTAGTCACGGTTTGACGGGTGTGATTATTGAGTCGAGTCCTGAGATGCTCGCTGACGATTGTGACGCTCTCGTTCTCGTCACCGATTGGGCAGAATTCCAAGATCTTGATTTCGGTGCATTAGCCAATCGTCTCCACAATCGTCTCATCATTGATGGCCGTAACTTCCTCGACAAAGATAAACTCACGGAATTAGGTTTCCGTTATGTTGGTGTCGGTCACTAAACTCATCACCAAAGCCCAATAACAAAAAGTCCGAGGCTGAACTAGTAATTCATAAGCCTCGGACTTTTTTGTTTCGGAATTTTTATGGCGTGAAAATTAGGCGATCGCCTCAGGAGTTTTCACTTCCGCTAATAGCTCTTGAAGTAAATCCCCCTCGATAACCTCTGTATCCAAAATCTTTTTGGATATGGTTTCGAGCAGACCATGATTTTCCTTCAAGATCGCCAGAGCCTGTTGATGAGCCGACTCCACAATTTCTTTGACTTCCGCATCAATGGCTTTTGCCGTCTCATCACTGACCATGCGGCGGGGATTCATCCCTCCCTCACCAAGGAAATTATTTTGCTGACCTTTCTCATAAGCCAAAGGCCCAAGCACCTTGCTCATGCCATAGGTGGTCACCATACGTTCAGCAAGATCCGTTGCCCGTTGCAGATCATTAGCTGCACCAGTGGTAATCGATCCAAAGATAATTTCTTCAGCCGATCGCCCACCGAGTAATGTCGCAATCTGGTCACGCATTTCCCGTTCATCCATTAAGAAGCGATCTTCTGTCGGCATTTGCAGCGTATAACCAAGGGCAGCCATACCGCGAGGAACAATCGAGATTTTTGCGACCTTACCACCGCCAGGCAACAACGCTCCAACAAGCGCATGACCGACTTCGTGATAAGCCACAATTTTCTTTTCCTTATCAGAAAGAACCCGGCTCTTTTTCTCAAGACCAGCGACAACTCGCTCAATTGCTTCCGCAAAATCTGCTTGGGCAACTGTTTCGCGATGATTACGAGCCGCAAGCAATGCCGCTTCATTAACGAGGTTCGCTAAATCAGCCCCAGCAAAACCGGGCGTTCTTGTCGCAATCTCTTTGAGATTCACCTCATCATTTAGTTTGACTTTGTTGGCATAGATTTCAAGAATTTTGAGACGACCACCAAGGTCAGGACGATCTACCAAAACCTGTCGATCAAAGCGACCAGGGCGCAAGAGCGCAGGATCAAGGGTTTCAGGGCGGTTGGTCGCAGCAAGAACAATTACTGTTGCATCACCTGCCGCAAAACCATCCATTTCCGTTAACAACTGATTTAGGGTTTGTTCGCGCTCATCATTACCGCCAGCAAAACCGCCAGACGCACGAGATTTACCAATTGCATCAAGCTCATCGATAAAGATGATACAAGGCGCTTTTTTCTTGGCTTGCTCGAACAAATCGCGAACTCGCGCTGCACCAGCACCAACAAATAATTCAACAAATTCGGAACCAGAGATGGAGAAGAAAGGAACACCTGCTTCACCAGCTACCGCCTTTGCCATAAGGGTTTTACCTGTTCCGGGAGGGCCTACTAAGAGCACGCCTTTGGGAATTTTTGCACCGATCGCCGTGTAACGTTGGGGCGTTTTGAGAAAATCAACAATCTCTGTTAATTCTGTTTTTGCTTCTTCGACACCAGCAACATCATCAAAGGTGATTTTGGTGGAGTCTTCCTCGACATAAACTTTTGCTTTACTGCGGGTAAAAGACAATGCGCCACCAGCGCCGCCACCTCCAGCATTACGTCCGATAAAGAATTGCCAAATTAGGACAAAGATAATCGGAGGGATTACCCAGCCAAGAATATTACCGAAGAAGTTATTGCGTGGTGGTGGTGCAGCAAATTCCACATCATTAGCTTCAAGACGCTTCGGGAGATCAAGGTCAAAAATTGGCGTCGTGCGTAATACAGCACCAGCTTGATCTGCTGTGTCGGTCATCTGATAGCGAATTTCCTTGTCGCCAACAGAAGCTTTTGCCACTTGGCCATCTTCGACTTGGCTGATGAAAAGGCTGTAGGGCACTTGGGGTGTAGGGTTTCCAAAAAATGTCGGAAAAAAGGCATTGAATAAGAAAAACAGTCCGGTTACCCACAGGAGTATCGAACCGATTTGCCTTGCCCGAGAAGGAGGCTTGTCTTTAATGCTCATGGCATAGACCCCGCGAAAAGCGTTTACAGTTTCAATTGTAAGAAAAGTTACATTTTGTAAACAACGTGGTTAACCGAACCATTTGTTCGGCTAATACAACGGTTCAGCTCTGCTAATAAAGGTGTCTAAATTTGCACTCACAAAACAAGATTGGGATTTAAATTTGAGGTGTCACTTGTTCGAGCTAAGTGCCAAGAAATTGCATTTTGATGCCGTTTTTGGGAGATAAAACTAAGCCTTTCCGCTGGGCAATCACAGGCTCCGTTTCGAGAAGTTCAAATTTTCCGAGGGTTGCAAAGCTGGCAATGCCTAAACGTAATTCAAATTGGGCTAATGCCTCGCCCACACACCGGCGATCGCCTCCACCGAACGGCATAAATTCATAGGGAGTAAAGGTTTTGTCGAGAAAGCGTTCTGGCCGAAATTCGCGGGGGTTTGGGTAAATGTCGGGACGTTGGTGGAGGGTATAGACACAGCCCATCAAAATACTATCGGCAGGTATTTCATAGTCGAGAAGTTGAGTCGTCTGGGTCGCTAATCGGGCGAAGGTAAACATCGCCACAGGGTTAATGCGTAAGCTTTCATTACCCACGGCGGCAACGTAAGGCAAGCGGTAAACCGTCATCGGGTCTGGGCGATCGCCTAACGCTTCCAATTCATCTCGCACTTTTTGCAAAATATCAGGCTGGACATGCATCCAATACAAAGACCAAGCCATGGAGATCGCCGTTGTTTCGTGCCCGGCAAAGAGCAACACCATCAGTTCATCCCGCAGCTCTAGGGGAGTCATCGCTTCACCGTCTTCGTCCCTTGCCTGAATGAGTAACGACAAAATATCTGTGCGCGTCGGGTCAGGATTGGCTTGGCGATCGCTGATTTCTGCATAAATTAGTTCATCCAAGGCATCCCTTGCTCGCACAAAATTTCCCCACGGACTCCACGCCCCCAAATCTTTTTGCAAGCTACTAAAAAATAAAAAACTGGTTGCCGCAGGAGATTGAAAGCGATTCAGGATGCCTCTTGTCAGCTCAATAATTGGTTCATAGCGATCGCCACTACGAATCCCAAACACCACTTCAATAATCGTCCGTAGCGTAATTCGTTGGGTTAGTTCCACCGCTAAAAATGGCTGATTGATAGGCAACCGCTCCACTTCTTCACGAATAATTTGCTGAATGAGAGTGCCATAGTTATACATCCGCTCCCCATGAAAGGAGGGCATAATCAACTTTCTGGCACGGCGGTGGCGATCGCCGCTGAGGCTCAAAAGAGAATGGGCACCCGTTAATGGCTCAATAATGCTATTCAGTTCCCCGGGTGCCGTAAATACCTTGCGATTATCCACTAACATTTCTTTTAGTGCTTGGGGATGATGAACGAGGATCAAAGGCTGCTCATAGCCCGCCGATGGCATATAGCCCAAGTCTGGCGCATAATCCAAAACTTCTTGGAGATAACCCGTTGGATTCAGAATGACCCGAAACTTTTGCAACAACTTTGGCTGTGGCAACATCGGAATTGTTTTGCTCAGATCCGTCGCAATCGCCATCACACATTACCCCAAACAAGATAAACACATACCCTTATTATTCCGAACATTTTTACGATTGCCCTAGATGCGATAGGAAATTATAAGCCCCACAGGCGATCACAACCATGTAACAACAGCAGCACACTTCATAGGCTATTTACTATGGTTTCAAGATAATCATTGACCAAAGCCTATGCCACCGCTACACTGAACGTTGTAGCCCGATGGATAGGTATATTTCTTGATTCCTGCGACATTACATCAACTTAAGGTTTTTGAAACAGCAGCACGACATGGCAGTTTCACAAAAGCAGCAGCAGAACTGTCGATTACCCAACCCACCGTTTCAGGTCAGATCAAGCAATTAACCCAAACCATTGGTATGCCTTTGTTTGAGCATATTGGGCGTAAGCTTTATCTCACAGAAGCAGGTACCGAGCTACTGTCTACTTGCCAAAATGTGTTTGAGCAATTAGACAATTTTGAAATGAAATTGGCAGCCCTACAAGGCGCAAAACGTGGTCAACTCCGCCTCGGCGTAATTACAACAACAAAATATTTTGTCCCGCGCATTTTAGGGGAATTTTGCCAAAGTTACCCCAATATTGATGTGTCGCTACAGGTCATCAACCACCAAAAGCTCCATGACCGCATGGCAGACAATAAAGATGATCTCTATATCCTCAGTAATTTGCCAGGAGATCTCGAAGTCCATTCAGAAGCCTTTCTAGACAATCCTCTAGTTGTAGTCGCGCGCGCAGATCATCCCCTCGCTAACAAGAAAAATATTCCCATTGCGGCATTGGAAGGCGTTGATTTTATTTCACGGGAAATGGGTTCCGGTACGAGACGAGCAGTGGAAAAATTATTTGGTGAGAATGATGTTTCAGTGCAGGTGCGTTTAGAGCTAGGTTCTAACGAAGCGATTAAACAGGCGATCGCCGGAGGATTGGGCATTTCTGTTTTATCTCGCCATACCCTCATCACAGAGCCACCCAACGGAGAATTAACCGTGTTGGATGTGAAGCATTTCCCCATCAAGCGAGAATGGTATGTAGCCCACCTTGCTGGCAAACAATTGTCTGTTATTGCCGCCGCATTCCTCGAATTTATGTTGAAGTCGAGCCAAACAACCATCGAAAATTCCAGTCGGCGATCGCTCGCTTTACAGGCCTAAAGACTTAACAAAAACTATCTAGAAACACTCCTGTCGATAAGCATCTAAATACTCTTGATATTGACGGTAAATCGTCCACGCCGGCACTGAAGAGAAGAAATCATCGACAGGTTGATATTGTTTTGTTGTATACTCACGCCGAATTTCTGACAGTGTCAGGAAAGAACTTTCCCAAGCAATCAGATGCTTAATGAGCTCATTAAATTTTCGTACTGAACTCTGATGACGGTGCTTGAGAGCCACATACTGCAGCATACGAGCATAGGAATTTGGAGAATTTAACCTAGATGGCAAACTCAGCACTTTCCCTAACTGCTCAAAATCTGCTTGATTTTGTCGCACGATAATAGCGATTTTCCGTAGATCACTAAGATCGCCCTTGCGAATCGTCTTAGTGATTTTAGAAATATTGGAGAGCATCGTATAGTAACGCGTGCGACTACGTTTAAATGCTCTTAACAACTCCAGACCCAAGTTATGTCGCACAACAATCTCAAGGGCAGCAACATAATCTTTCATTACGAGATGCCCTTCATTAGTTTTGATTTTTTTTGAAATTTTTTTGAAGGCAACACGAATCAATTTCAAAGTTTTCTTTTTGTCGTAAGACTTTGCCAAAAGCTGACCAATAAACTTATAGAATTTTTGTTGACTAGAGCTACGAAACCGCATCTCCGTTTGTTCAATTAGCAGAAAACTATCTTTTACAGCTAGTCCAACTTCCAATAACTTTACTGCTTTATTAAGCCCTTTATATTTCCCATGGCCTAGGGTGAGATCTCGCTTGATCCTCAGAAACTTCACGAATTCACGATTATCAAATTTTTCCAGTTGAATACGTTGAATATGCCAAGCTTTCGTTGATAAATCCCGGTATGTTTTGTGATGAAACTGAATAATCGATTTAGGGACAGGTTGTCCAGTAATACGACCAACCATTCGATCAAAAAAGCCAGAGGAATTCCCTGTGTCCGTTATGCTGGAAGTCTTTTGATAATTTGATGCAACCATTGGTCTCGAATAATTACTAGAACAATATTTCTCTCGTTTTTTGTTTTGATCTAACAGAGTGATCTATATCGTGCGGCCTTAAACATAGGTACCAGATCAATATCTACGGGAGAATCTTGAGTTCTTCCGGAACGGTCAAACGTTTTAGTGATAGAGATGTGTTGGCTTAGCTATATCTGCCTCGCGACACTTAAACGATATGGGCTACGCATTTCTTTCCGGATACTCTTGTGACAGTCTCCAGATCACCACATTTAAGTAATTTTTCAACTTCTATTGCATATACCCAAATCCTTTGTTCTTGAGGGCTTTGAGCAATTATTTTGTACATCAAAAGAGAACTTTGAGAAGGACAGTCTCAAATTCGTCCAAATACAATGATGAGAGAATTCAGTTTTCTTATGGCAACTGCTCTCAAATTCATGTCGCAGTTAAATCAAAAATCGCTAGTCGGCGATCGCCAATCTTGCCGACCTAGGTGGCCAAGGAATTCTCCACTGATAAAAAAGCCCAAACTGCCTTCCTTGATGCCCTGACCCCGGAAGACAGTTTATTCGGCAAAAAATTTTTAACTCTCAAAAATAAAGATGCTTGTTCAATACCTTCTAATTACGCAACCTTATCTTTTACTTTCGAAGGTATAGACATAGCCTGATCATATTTATCTTGATCATAATAATGCAGCGTACGAATCGGATAAGGAATACGAATATTGGCTTCATCTAGTGCTTCTTTAATTGCAACAATGGCATCCGTTTGAATTCGACGAACATTACGTTGTTGAGGTGCTGTCCAGTAGCGCAAAATAAAATCAATTGAACTATCGCCAAAATTCACCAGATCAATTTCTGGCGGTGGTTCAGAAAATACACCATTTAAATCATTAATTGTTTCTTGCAAGATCTTTTTTGCAATTGGCAAAGGCGTATGGTAATCAACCCCGACTTCCAAATCTGTACGTCTTGCATCGTAGGCTGTCTTTACCTTGACAGCATCAGTAAAAACATCTGCATTAGGCAACAAAACTTTTTCTCCCTGATAGGTACGGATATGAGTTGTTCTAATATTAATATTTTTAATAACGCCATCATAGCCATTAATAGAAATCTCATCGCCAATCCGAAAAGGCTCTTCTACTAAGATAATAATGCCGGCCAAAAAGTTTTTAACAATATCCTGAAATGCAAAACCAATAGCAATCGAACCAATTCCAAGGGTCGCAATAATATCCCCTAAACGCAGACCCGGGAAACTTATCACACAGGCAAAGAGCACACCAACAATCCAAATACCGACATAACTCGCCTTATCAGCTAAGATTTGTAGGGAGCGATTTTTTATGGTTTTCTCAGCGATCTCATGGACAATTTTCTGAGAGAATTCAGTTACATATCTCGTAAAAAAAAGGATGATAAGTCCTCCGATAATACCAGGAATTCTCTGAATCCCAATACTTAAGATGGACTGAAGACTATCAACAATCGTATCTGTAAATTGATCCATAATATCAGAGCGAATTACCACCTAAGCTACTTGACTTTATGCTCTGAATCATAGTGATTCTTTTTGGCTATTGATAATCCAGCAAAAGAAAGAAAGACACCTCAAAACCATAGTTCCCAGGTGGTCTTTTGTCTATATTTAGTTGATGTATTTCAGGGAATATTTTTAGTATTATTCTGTCTCAGACTTAGCATCAGGAGTGTTAACGAGAGAAAGTTTAGCTTCATATTCCTCTGGAGTCAGAGCACCGGAAAATGTCTCCATTTTCCCAGTTTCTGTGGAGGCCAAAATAAAGAAAGGTGTCCCATTTAATTGCAACTGTTGAGCTAGCTCAAGGTCTTTTTGGATTGTGGGTTCGGCAGCAATAATATCAGCTTGAAATTTTTCGAGATTCAAGTCTAGCTCTTGTGCAATTTCTTCGTAGAGGCGATCGCCTAACTGATTTTGGCTTTCGAAAAGACGGTCGTGATATTCCCAGAACTTATCCTGTTGGTGTGCCGCCCAAGATGCTTGTGCCGCCGGGATAGCTTGGGGGTGGATCTGTTGCAATGGCAAGTGCTTATAGGCAAGCGTCACCGTATCGCCATTTTTCTCCATAAAGGTTTTGATGGAGCTGTGGGCATTGGCACAGAACGGACATTCAAAATCAGAAAATTCGATTAAAACGACTTTAAAGTCTTCAGACCCCATCACTGGAGCATCTCCAACAACCTCTTTCGGGTTGGTGGTCATTGTCTGCTGAAATTCTTGGGCGATCGCCTGTTGCTGTTCCTGCTGAGCCTGCTGTTGCTCCTGTTGATATTTCTGAACCGCTTCAAGAATTGCCTCAGGATTATTGCGGATAATCTCTAAAACTTGCTCCTCTAACTCTTTATCCGCTGGGCTATCTGCTTGTGCATCATCTTCAGGTGTACAACTCCACAGACCTGTACTGAGCAAAAGGACAGCAAAAAAGGCAAGCATTTTCCGAGAAAATCCTTGCCGAGATAAAGATAAAAGTGTCATTAGATTCCAGGGAAAAAATATCGTCCCTAGTTTAACTAAAACAACACCTTTTTTAGAGCCGCCAAAAGTAACATTACGTTTTCGGCACGAGCATTATGACCCATGAGACCCACACGCCAAACCTTGCCTGCAAGATCTCCGAGACCACCAGCAATTTCGATGTTGTAGTCTGCCATTAATTGTTTTGCAACAGCAGCACCATCAACACCATCAGGAATACAAACAGTGGTGAGAGTTGGGAGGCGAATCTCTTTATCGACATAGCACTTGAGGCCCATGTCTTCGAGACCTTCCCAGAATAGATCTGCCGCATCTTGGTGACGCTTCCAGCGATTTTCGAGGCCTTCCTCAGCCACCAGCATCAATGCTTCGCGGAGCGCATAATTCATATTCACAGGCGCAGTGTGGTGGTAAACCCGCTTACCAGTACCCCAATATTTACTGATCATGGACATATCCAAATACCAGTTTTTAACAGGGGTCTTGCGGTTATTTAATGCTTCGAGCGCACGGGGACCAAGAGTTAGGGGGCCAAGGCCAGGAGGGCAAGCAAGGGCTTTTTGGGTGCCGCTGTAGGCCATATCCACTCCCCATTCATCGAGGAAGAGGGGCACACCACTCAAACTGGTCACCGTGTCGATAAGCAACATGGAGCCATGTTTGTGGCAGACTTCGCTCACACCTTCGAGGGGCTGTCTTGCACCTGTAGAGGTTTCGGCGTGGACGAGCGCAAGCACTTTGGGTTCATGCTCTGCAACTGCCGCAGTGATTTCCTCCAGGGTAAAAGCTTTACCCCAATCCGTAGAGAATGTACGAATGTCTGCGCCATAGCGGCTTGCCATATCCACAAGGCGATGACCGAAATAGCCATTCATACCCACTAGAACAACATCGCCAGGTTCAACAGTATTAGCGAGGGTCGCTTCCATCGCGGCACTACCTGTACCACTAGCGGAAATAGTGAATTCGTTAGAGGTCTGCCAGGTGTAGCGCAGCAGATCTTTGACTTCATTCATGATCTCCAAATACTTGGGATCGAGGTGACCAATAGGAGGCATTGCCAATGCGCCTAAAACTCGCGGGTGAGCATTGGAGGGGCCAGGGCCGAGGAGAAGGCGAGGCGGTAAATCGAGTTGGTCGACTTTCTTGAGATATTTTTCGCTAACGGTGGGGCGATCGCTCATGGGCTACAAGCTCTTTTATAAAAGCAAACTGTAAAAAATTTAACGAGATTCATTTTCCCACATCGGCGAAGCTCTCTTTACAGAGACAGAATTCCCGTAGCGTTTCTACAAAATCACGGCGATCGCCTTGCTACAATAATTTCCTTAAGGCGCTTTTAGCCTATATTTTGAAAGTTTTATTTTTCACAATTAATCAACAATAAATCGTCATGACTGAAACGCCAGAAAACATAACGACAGAGCAGGGGCAGGAAGAGCAAGGCTCGAAAGCCCGCCAACTGCTTGGGATGAAAGGAGCCGCCGACGGTGAAACATCCATCTGGAAAATCCGCCTCCAGCTCATGAAGCCCATCACTTGGATTCCACTAATTTGGGGCGTTGTCTGCGGTGCAGCATCCTCTGGCGGTTATGTCTGGAATATCGAAAATTTTGCGATGGCAATGACTTGTATGTTGCTATCTGGGCCACTCCTCACTGGCTATACCCAAACCCTAAACGATTACTATGATCGCGAAATCGATGCGATCAATGAACCATATCGCCCGATTCCTTCAGGAGCAATTTCGGTGCCTCAGGTTGTGGCGCAAATCCTAATCCTCTTAGGTGCTGGTATTGCTTTAAGTTACGGGCTCGATGTGTGGGCAGGTCACGATTTCCCAATTATGTTGGTGCTCACCTTGGGTGGTTCTTTTGTCGCATATATCTACTCTGCGCCTCCACTCAAACTCAAGCAAAATGGCTGGCTCGGAAACTACGCTCTCGGTGCAAGTTATATTGCTTTGCCTTGGTGGGCTGGCCACGCTTTGTTCGGGACGCTCACTCCTACCGTGATGGTTGTGACGCTCATCTACAGTTTTGCCGGTCTCGGTATTGCGGTTGTGAATGACTTTAAGAGTGTCGAAGGTGATGAAGAGCTTGGCCTCAAATCTTTACCTGTGATGTTCGGTGTAGGTACAGCTGCTTGGATTTGCGTGATTATGATTGATGCTTTTCAAGCGGGAATCGCTGGTTATCTCGTCAGTATCCATGAGCAAATCTATGCGTTGATTCTATTACTCTTAGTGATTCCGCAGATTACGTTCCAGAACATTTATTTCCTACCCGACCCTCTAAATAATGACGTGAAATATCAGGCCAGTGCTCAGCCTTTCCTCGTTTTGGGCATGTTGGTCGCTGGTTTGGCGATGGGTCACGCTGGTATCTAAGGCTCAATCACAAACATCATCAATTTTGTCGATCCTCCTTTGACTGTAAAGGAGAATTTGGAGAGTTTCAAGAGAGTAATGTTAAACGCCAATTGCGCAGTAGCTCAATACTTCCATTCACTCTAAATTTCGCAAACAGTGCCATGCTCAAGTCCACCATGTGTTTTGATTTAGAGACGACCTTCGTCCTGCGATGAAACCGAGCAAACCAATGGCGATTGTCTGAGTTGTTTCTCTCAATTGCTATTGTCTCTTTCTTGCTAATGACATGAAAAGCATCTGGGTGATTCTCTAATAGCTGTTGATAGGGTTTCCAATTATCGGTGCAATAGACAGTGATTTGCCATTGCGAGAACCGCTCTAGTAAATGACCTAAAGTTCGACTATCACGACTTCCCAATTCCCAGTCAATGAGTCGCCCAGTATTACGGTCATATGCTTTCCAGACCCAAAGTTTGTTTTTTTCTCTTGGATAAAATGCCATAGCTCATCTAGCTCCACCACGACAGCAGACTCAGGAGTGGGCTTTTCATAATTGGCTTCACCGAAATCTCTTACCCAATTGAGCACTGATTGAGCTGATACACCGAGAATCTTGGCTGTCGCATTCATGGACATACCACTCATATACATCAATACAGCTTCTAATTTCATCCAGAGAGGCTTGCCCCGCTCTTTAGAAAAGCTTGTAAATTGATAATTGCACTGCTTACACTTAAATCGTTGACGATTTTTAGCGAATCCACTTTTGATGATGTCTTGAGCATTACATTGGGGACAGTGAATTGTCATAGCGAGACTTCCAAGGAAACGACTCACTCCATTTTGCTATAGCATTACTTACTTGAAACTCTCAAAATAACATTGCCAACAGCTCACTATTTGCCACAATAGTTTGAAGGTCAGAGCACTTCTATCTCCGATGCTCCATGCCAAAATACCGGGTTTGAAATGGTCTACGGCTGTCCATATGCAGACTTTGTTTTTTTCGAGCCGACGAATGTTTGTAATTCATCTATCTCGCCTACTTGCGGTGTCGATTCCGGGTCATAGGCATCAGGCAAAATAGTACTAACTTGTTTCACCCAATGAAGAATCGTGGTGTGGTGAATATCAGTGACTCGCGCAATTGCTCTTAATCCCATGCCATTGCCATACATTTTGAGGCAGAGGCGGCGGACATCGTCACTATAACCACGGTGAGTTTGGGGATGAGCAACGAATTGGCGACCACAATCTTTACACTTATGGTTTTGCTTGCCATGACGAAAGCCGTTTTTGCAGATATGCTCTGAATGGCATTCAGGACAGTTCATTTTTTATTTGACAGCTTACTCCTCCTCTCTCATTTCACCAACGCCGGTCATGGGAGAAGGTGGTGGACTGGTTATCAACTTCCACAATATGCACTTTCTCCTTTTTCTTTCTTATCCCGAACTCACGTTATTTAAATAATTCAATTCAGAAAAATGGCTCTACTTAAAAAATTTGAACATAAAGTTTATTCCCAAAATGGTGAAGATGGCATCATTTCATTTCTCCTAGACCAAGTAGGCCGAGACAAAAAATATTACGTCGAATTTGGGGCCTCGGATGGCAATGAATGCAACACTCATTATTTACGTAAACATGCAGGATTCCAAGGTTTATTGATGGATGGTGGCTATGAAAATCATGATATTGGCTTATATCAAGAAATGATCTTCAAAGACAATATCAATCAACTATTTCATAAATATAAAGTACCTAATGAATTTGAGCTGCTGTCTATAGATGTTGATGGTAATGACTTGTGGTTATGGAAAACTCTTGATGAAAAATATCAACCCAAAATTGTCATCATGGAATACAATGGCCATCTGCCCCCGCCATTGAGCGCCACAATGCCTTATTCAACAGAGCATTCATGGGATGGGACTTGTTATTATGGTGCTTCACTATCTGCCTTAGAAATCCTTGCCAAAGAAAAAGGCTACACATTAGTTGGGTGTGATTCTAAAGGAATTAATGCTTTTTTTATACGTAATGACTATGTGTCTAGACTAACCAAATCATTTGCATTACCAAAGCAAATATCTGAAGCTTTCGTCCCAGCAAATTGTGGGTGTGTATATTACATTACACTAGACAATCCTTATGGCCAAACAAGGTATGATCTCTGTGGCTATACTCTTTATGGTCATGGCAGGATCGATCAATCAAAAGTTCAATTTGTTGAATATCCGTCTGGCGAAACTTTAATTATTCCAGAAATTGACATCAATTTTCCCTAAGAGAATGTTTAGAAAGTCTGTTTTGAAAACTAATACCTGGATGATTACACTCAAGTAATCTTCTAAAATCCCTATTCTTTTATCAGGTGGGCAATGACAAAAGTTACGTCCAGACCCCTTTCAGACAACCTCTATGAATAATTCCGTAATTATTAATCTTTTTCAAGACTATTTTTAAGAGATAAATAAGTCAAAAAGTGTTTATTGCGGAAATAAAAACTACTTTTAACATTTTAAATCTATGTCTATCCTCAAAAAATTTGAACATAAAATTTATTCTCAAAATGGAGAAGATGGCATTATTGCATTCCTCCTAGATATTGTTGGCCGAAGAAATAAATATTACGTCGAATTTGGTGCAGCAGATGGGAATGAGTGTAATACAAGATACTTGAGAGAACATGCCGGATTTCAAGGCTTATTAATGGATGGTGGACACGAAAATCTTGATATTGATTTGTATCAAGAAATGATTTATCGAGACAATATTAATGAGTTGTTTTTTAAATACAAAGTTCCGAATGAATTTGAACTATTATCTATTGATGTTGATGGCAATGATCTATGGCTATGGGAAGCCTTAGACGAAAAATATCAACCTCGTATTGTGATCATGGAATTCAATGGTGCACTACCTCCTCCGATTTCCGTAACTATTCCATACGATGCTTCACACCAATGGGATGGCACATCGTATATAGGAGCTTCATTGGGAGCATTAGATATCTTGGCGAAGAAAAAAGGCTATACGCTTGTTGGATGTGATTCTAGCGGAGTTAATTCATTTTTTATTCGTGATGACTTTAGAGAAACATTACAAAAATGCGAAAGCATTCCTTCTCTTAAAGAAGCTTTTGCTCCTGCTGCCCATGCAAATTATTGTACAGGGGGAACCACAAGGTTTCAGATCAACGGCTATACAATGCATTCTCATCTGAAGTTTAATCAACAAGAACGACAATTTGTCGAATATCCTTCCGGAAAACCGATTGTCATCGATGGCATCGACCAAGGCATATTTCTCACACTAGAGGAAATTGGACTTTCTTAAGAAGTAGCTAAGTTTATGAACTAACTCTATCTAATTAGATCAAAGCCTTCTAAAGCTGAACTAGTATTCTGAATAAAAGGTTGTCTGAAAAGTCTTTATGTTCGATAAATGCTGCGTAAATTCCGCCAGGTTGATCGCCTGAAGTGCTTATTTTTACGTGCAACTCATTTCGACAAAAGTTACGGTCAGACCCTTTTCAGACATCCTCTAAGCTACATAAATTTTCGGTAGAATACTGGCTTATATCACCGTATTTTTGACACTCTATCGTTTTACTTATTTGGCGATCACTTTCTATATTCAAAAGCAAAAAAATATCTCCTAGACTTGAAATTAGAGTCTCTTTGATCACAACGAAACGAATTGAGACTGGTTACAATTCATACTGAATTTTTCTTTCAAAGGCGATCACCTCTTTAATACTATAGCAGGCAAGGAGTGGGTTAAGACAGAATAGGATAGAAGCAATAAACATAGATGCCATGCCTGCTCCCCATAGTCTTGATTTACGCCTAAAAGCTGTTGCCGCCTTCGATAAAGGTGAACGAAAAAGTGATATAGCAGGCAAGGAGTGGGTTAAGACAGAATAGGATAGAAGCAATAAACATAGATGCCATGCCTGCTCCCCATAGTCTTGATTTACGCCTAAAAGCTGTTGCCGCCTTCGATAAAGGTGAACGAAAAAGTGATATCTGTCGCTTCTTTGGTATTAGCCGAAATACGCTAGACCTGTGGCTGAAACGACGAGAGAAAATCGGTTCAGTCGCTCCGAAGACAGATTACCGTCGAGGCCCTCAACCGAAGATTAATGATCTAGATGCTTTTCGTGCTTTTGCAGAGAAATATGGGCATCTAACCCAGAAGGAAATGGCGGAGAAATGGCCAGAGTCTATTAGTGATGCATCCAGACGTGAAGCTCTACGGAAAATTGAATTTACTCGAAAAAAAAGACCTATCGATATCAAGAGAGAGATAAAGAATTAGAAAAAGCATTTGTGGCACAACTGAAGCAGTATGTCCAAGAACGACTCGTATATATCGATGAAAGTGGATTTGATAATACCTTAGATTATGGGTATGGCTACTGCCATAAGTCAGAGAGGTTTATCGCAGAGAAGTTAGGTCATCGTACAGAACGAGTTAGCGTGATTGGAGGATGGCGAGAGGGAGAGCAGATAGCACCGATGGTATTTGAGGGCTATGCCAACAGCGCCTTAGTTTGCCAATGGGTAGAGGATTGCTTAGTGCCAGAGTTGATTCCGGGTCAAATTATTATTCTGGATAATGCCAGTGTTCATCCAAAGGAAAGAATACAAACATTGGTGGCGAAGGCAGGATGTGAAGTGATATTTTTGCCACCCTACTCACCACACCTGAACAAGATAGAGAAGTTTTGGGGGAGGTTAAAGAAGGAGGTAAGTAAGCTCATCAAGAAGACTGAGGATTTGTTCGATGCCATCAGAATAGCCTTCTGTTCTATGTCCTAACCTTCTCCTTCGCTGCTATAGTCGGATTTGCAATGCCTTGTCTGGCAATGTCAAAAGCTATGCCGTGGTCTGGCGATGTTCGAATAAACGGCGAACCAACAGTTGTGTTGATCGTGCAATCAAAAGCCATTAGTTTTATTTATTTGGCGATCACCTTCTGGATTCAAAAGAAAAAAGGGCGTTGTAGAATAGAGGTATGAATCTATGAGCATTGGGGGACAGGGACAATATCAGCAACAAGGGTATCAGGAAAAATATTACGTGCTGCATCGAGAGTGTAAGACATTAAGATTTACTCCTTGGATATCTGATTTACAGATAAAAAGTATTGTGTGTTCTTCAAGTCAAGCTTGATATACAAATCACAACACAAAGTTGCATTTCTTTGTGAGTTGCCTTGCGACTGATCATTCTTGGCGATCGCCTGGGTGCTTTTTTGTTCTGTTGACCTCTTGCAAAAGGTTATGGCAATTCAAAGTTGTAGAGACCAGCAATGAGATTGAGTCTTAATCCCCATCTCCGACGGCGGTTACGATATCGACTGGATAATATACGAAATCTTTTGAGCATTCTGAATACCATCTCAATGATGATTCTTTGAGCTGCTAAGAGGATGTTTGAAAAAGGTATCGCAAGCAGAAAAAAAGAGATTTAGTCTATAGAAGTACTGAAATCTCTGAATAAAATCATGTCTGAATCATATCCAACAAATCTCAGTGATGACCAGTGGCATCTCCTAAAACCATTATTGTCATCAGTAAAGTCTGGAGGAAGACCTCGCTCCGTTGACTTGAGACAGGTGGTGAATGCCCTGCTGTATATCCTGATGGGAGGGATTGCCTGGCGTTCCTTGCCCTATGACTTTCCCAAATGGCAAACAGTCTATTGGTACTTTGCCCAATGGCGCGATGATGGCACCCTCGAATGTATCAATCAGACCCTCTACGAGTATGAGCGTACAGCTAATCATGACCGCCCTCCTCTCCTAGCTATGTGGTGGTGGATTCTCAGTCGGTGGATAGTGCCTCGATGATTCATGAGCACGTTGGGATTGACGGCAATAAACGGGTAAAGGGGAGGAAACGACACATCATAGGAGATAGCCTTGGTCTTTTGATGGTTGCTGTTGTCACTGCCGCTAATGTTAGTGATACACAAGGATTACGACTGCTATTAGAGAGATTACGACAGAGTTCATTCAATTTTCAACGATGGTATTTGCTCTATGTCGATGGAGGCTATCGAGGTCAGGCGCTCTGCCATTGGGTAATGGATACTTTTGGCGTTATTTTGCAGATGGTGCTGCGCCCATCTGAACGCAAAGACTTCTGCTTACTCCCTCGTCGTTGGGTGATTGAGCGTACCTTTGGATGGTTTTATTGGTGTCGTCGTCTCAGCCGCGATTATGAATACACGACTGCAAGTGCGGAGGCCTTTCTCTATCTTGCTTCTATTCGGTTATTACTGAGAAGACTTGCTTAAAACTTTTACTTTTCAAACATCCTCTAAGAGCTGATTCTCCTGTTTCTGCTCCGCACCTTTAGGCTTCTTGTGAGGAGTGTGACTCCGCTGATGTCGCTTGTGTAGACCTTGATATCCAGCGTCGGCAAGGCAGAGTTGTCCCTGCTGAAAATGCACTCTACTCTTTTTGAGTAGTTTGAAGTCATGGGTGCTACCTTTCTCACAGTCACAACAGATAATCTGTGCCCACTGCCAAGCAATGACCATTTGGGCTTTAAGGGAATGATGCTTCTTTTTCCCTGAGTAGTAAAGACGTTGTTTTTTCGGGCTTTTCAATCGCCTGTTCTGTGGCATCAATGACCATCACCACTACTGTTAGAGATAACTCTTCTGAACCATGGAGCTGTTTCATGCCGGGTAAGTGGAAATCGGTTTCTTTGATGAGTGTATTCTCTGTTTTTTTGCACCATGCGACAAACTGTTGATTCATGAATGCCCCATGATTGAGCGATAGGAAAATAAGTGCGATATTCCCTCAGATATTCCAAGGTGAGGAGTAACTGATTTTCCAGGGATAAAACACTGGGACGACCGGGTTTTTGCTTTGCTTTAGCTTCTGCTAGGACTTCGACCAGACGATTGAAGGTCTGAAGTTTAACTCCACAGGCTCTCCTGAATTGTTCTGGAGATAAATGTTGGAGCTGTTCGTAAGTTGGCCTTTTTATCGCTATGGCTCTGATACTTTCCTCTTTTTTACCTACTCTCACCCCTTTTGCAAGAGGTCATGTGAATACTGGGCTGAATCTTCTACAATTTTTTTATCTCATTACCTCAGGTGGCTTGAGTTATGGCACAGCAACTAGCCGGCTATAAAAATCGATTGACAGAGTTTATTGGGAAGTATCGTAATCAAGCAGATTTTTTGTCGATTCGTTTGGAGCAGTCGGAAGGTAGTAGTATTTTGCTTCGCAACACCAAAATTGAGACGATTAGTGAACATACCTCTCTTGGTGGGCAAGTGCGTGTTTGTCACAAAGGCGGCTGGGGTTTTGCTGCATTTAATAATCTCGATAATCTGCAAGTGAGAATTGAAGAAGCGATCGCCGCAGCTCGACTCATTGGCGATGATGAAACCTTGCTAGCTTCCGTTGATCCGATTAAAGCTGTTTGCATTTTGCCCCTAGCTGGTACTGATCCGCGTATTGTTTCTCTACAGCGAAAAAAAGACTTGTGTGATCATTACAATCAGTTGCTCCGGGATTACGGCAACAAAATTACGAGCACTACGGTTCGCTATGGAGACAGTACTCAATCAATTTTGCTAGTGACATCGGAAGGAACGCTTATTGAGCAATCTTGGGCTGATATGGAAATGCGTTTTGCTGCTGTGGCTCGTGATGGCGAAACGGTACAAACTGGACGCGAAACCACTGGCTCTCGCAAAGCTTTTGAAGATTTAGAAAATCTAGATAAACAGGTTGTTGGTGCAGCCCAGCGCGCCACTAATTCTTTGACTTTACCAACAGTGAAAGGTGGTACCTATACCGTTGTGATTGATCCAATTTTGACGGGACTGTTTGTCCATGAAGCCTTTGGTCATTTGTCAGAAGCAGATATGGCCTATGAAAATCCAGATATTCTCGAAACCATGAGTATGGGACGAAAATTCGGCGGTGAGGATCTACAGATTTTTGATGGTGCAGCACCGGAAGGCCATCGTGGTAGTTACATTTATGACGATGAAGGAGTTCCTGCGACGACAACACAGCTCATTAAAGATGGCGAATTGGTTGGCCGACTGCATTCTCGCGAAACTGCTGGCAAACTCAACGAAACGCCTACTGGAAACGCCCGCTGCCTGAACTATCATTACCCGCCCATTGTCCGTATGACCAATACCTGGATTGAACGGGGTGAAACACCAGTAGCTGATTTGCCCACTGATATTAAGGAAGGGGTTTACGCCAGAAACTGGCTGGGCGGCATGACCAATGGCGAAATGTTTACTTTTAGTGCCGGGGAAGCCTGGATGATCCGTGACGGCAAAATTGCTGAACCCGTTAAAGATGTCACCCTCTCTGGCAATGTTTTTAAAACCCTCAAAAATATTGAGGCGATCGCCGACGATTTTTATTGGGACGAATCTGGCGGTTGCGGCAAAGGTGGACAGAGTGGATTACCCGTTGGTTGTGGAGGCCCATCCCTGAGAATTCGTGATGTTGTTGTTGGCGGTGACGCATAACCCTGCAAGATAATGTAACGAAATTACCTTGAACTTCAAAAATAGCTGTGCCACCATATGGGTGTTCTACCGGAATAAAACCTTGCCGGGAACAGGAGGTGATGCCCATGAGTGACAGTAGTATGATCGTGGGTCTCACAGTTGGAGCATATCGGCTGTGTGCCGGGGCTGTTCTCTAAACCTCATTAATTTCTTAGGAGATTAGTGCCAGTCGTCGGAGTTCCTTCCGGCAGTCTGATTCCAACTGAAAAGAGACCCTACTAGACCGCCCTCGTTTCGTTATCTTTTTAGGTAACCCTAACGAGGGCGGATAGTTTTTTAGAGGATTTTTCCATGGCACTACTCACTGACGCAGATATTCAAACCAAACTCGCAGCTCTTCCCGATTGGCAGCGCAACGGCAACGCAATCACCAAAACCTACAAGTTTAAAAACTTTGTTGAGGCGATCGCCTTCGTCAATAGATTAGTGGAACCATCCGAAGCTGCTGATCACCATCCAGACGTCAGCATCTTCTCCTATAACAAAGTCACCATTAACCTCTCCACCCATGACCAAGGAGGCCTCACCGAGAAGGATTTTTCTCTTGCTGAAACCTTCGAAAAGCTTTAAATGAAGAAATTCTGACATTTGTCGAAAAATCAAAAAGGCAAGAATTAAGGATTTCCCAAGGAAGGCCTAAGGGCTTCTTATTGTGGTAAACCCCAATCTCTTAAGATGTCCAGTTATCTTGACCTGCATAGCTTGTATGAACGTTGTGTTTATCAAACAAAACACATCAGTTACATACTTCATATGTGAGGAAAATTAATGACAAAGTTCTGGAAATCTCTATCCACTGTCGGTGCAGCTCTCAGCGTCACTGTCGCAGGTGCAGCACAAGCAGCTCCTAACGATTCTGCAATTCTCGACCAACTCAACAACTACAGCCAAGAAGGCCGTACTGACGTTGCTCAAGTAAACAGCGTATTCCAACTCCGCGATGTTGCGCCCTCTGACTGGGCATTCGACGCACTCCGCAATCTTGTTGAGAAATACAACTGTATCGTTGGTTATCCCGATGGTACTTTCCGTGGTAACCGTCCCCTCAGTCGTTATGAGTTCGCAGCAGGCCTCAACGCTTGTATGCAACAAATTGAGCGTCTAATCGTTGGTGGTGGTACTGACGTAGATGCAGCAGACATCACTCGTCTCCGCGCTCTCGTTCAGGAATTCGAAGCTGAACTTGCAACTCTCGGTGCACGTGTAGACGACATCGAAGGCCGAGTTGAGTTTCTCGAAGACAATCAGTTCTCCACTACAACTAAACTCACAGGTGAAGTTGTTTTCGGCTTAACAGATAGTTTTGGAGATACTTCTGCCCGTGACAACGGTAGAAATAATATCAATAACGCCACTGATGACGACACCACGGAGACTGTCTTCAACAATCGTGTTCGTCTCCAGCTCGAAACTAGCTTCACTGGTAAAGACACACTTATTACTCGCTTGACTGCAGGCAATTCAACAACCCTTGCACCTACTGGAAGTGGTGTTGGTACCCTAATTACCGACAATTTGGCAGATAACGACATTGCTGTTGACTGGTTGGCTTATTATTTCCCTGTCGGTAAAGCGAATGCTTATGTTGCTGCAGTTGCTGGTTTGCAAAGCGACTATGTCAGCACAACTTTTGGCGCAAAAGGTCTTGAAGACTTAACTGGTGCAAGTGGTTCTCTGACTTATTTCGCTGCATCTAGTCCCATCTATTTGATTGGTGGTGGTGCTGGTGCCGGTATTAATTTCCCTGCTGGACCTGTTGAAATCTCTCTCGGTTATCTTGCTGATGAGCATGCTGACCCTAGTGAAGGTGCTGGCTTGTTCAACGGTGACTATGGTGCTTTAGCGCAGATTGCTTTCAATATTGGCGATCGCATCGAGCTTGGTGCTACTTATGTCAATGCTTACCAAACTGATTCTATTTTCGCTTTCGGTGGTGGTTCTGCCCTTGTTGGTAGTGCAGGTTTCCGTAATGGTGCTGGCCTAGTTAATTCTGGGGTTGACAGTCTCAATAATACTGGTGGTACTGAGTCGAATACTTTTGGTCTTCAAGGTCGTTTTGATATCACCGACAAAGTATCTCTAGCCCTTTTCGGCCTCTACTCTGACGTTAATGTTATCGGCGGTGGTGACGAAGAAATTTGGAGTTACGCTGCTAGTCTTGGCTTCAACGATTTAGGTAAAGATGGTAACGTTCTTGGCTTATCTGTGGGTGTTCCTCCTTATGTTGGTGGTAGCGCTGGCGGTGGTGACGAGACTCCCATCCAAATCGAAGGCTTCTATAAATATCAAGTTAACGACAATATCTCCGTTACTCCTGGTGTTGTCTGGATTGATAACGCTGCTGAAGGTTTCTATGGTGAAGACAGTGCTCTTCTCGGTACTGTCCGTACAACTTTCACCTTCTAAGTTTCTTAACGGCTTAAATCGTTTAAGTTTCTATTGAAGAGTAAGGAATCCTCGTCTTTGGGCGGGGTTTTCTTTTTTGAGCCTCCAGTTGCGAAATACAGGATGTTAAGAAATCTCCCAAAATTAAGCATATTAGAGACAGTTCGTACTACGTCTTCTTGAATCTCACACTATTGCGGTCTTGATTGAGGAGCTCCATATTCAAGATCACACTCCAGATCAAAATATTTTCACAGTAAAGATTAGTTGACCCATCGAAGCAGTAGACCACCATCCAGATTTCCGAATTTACTCTTACAACAAGGTCATGATTAACCTCACCATCTATGACGAAGGCAGCCTAAGTCAAAAAGACTTTGACCTTGTTGCAACCTTTGACAAACTCTAACCGTCAAAAACAATACTTCATTAAGAAGCAAAGCCGACTATCATGGCGGCAACAGATCAATAACTCATTTGTATAGGTAAAGGAGAGACTAAGAATTTCTTATTCTGAGACACCCTAATCCTGAAACCTTTGAGTTATTATCATGAATATATAGGTTAAAAGCTCGACTTCTATGCTAAACAGCAGTAGTCGATGTCGTATATCTAAATGTGTGAGGAAACAATGACTAAATTCTGGAAATCTTTATCTATTGCAGGCGCGGCTCTCAGCGTAACTGTCGCAGGTGCAGCACAAGCAGCTCCTAACAATTCTGCAATTCTCGACCAACTCAACAACTACAGCCAAGAAGGCCGTACTGACGTTGCTCAAGTAAACAGCGTATTTCAACTCCGTGACGTTGCTCCTTCCGACTGGGCATTCGACGCACTCCGTAACCTTGTTGAGAAATACAACTGTATCGTTGGTTATCCCGATGGTACTTTCCGCGGCAATCGCCCCCTCAGCCGTTATGAGTTCGCAGCAGGTCTAAACGCTTGTATGCAACAAATCGAGCGTCTAATCGTTGGTGGTGGTACTGATGTAGATGCAGCAGACATCACTCGTCTCCGCGCTCTCGTTCAAGAATTTGAAGCTGAGCTTGCAACTCTCGGTGCACGTGTAGACGACATCGAAGGTCGTGTTGAGTTCCTCGAAGACAATCAGTTCTCCACTACAACTAAGCTAAATGGTGAAGTTGTTTTCGGTATTAGCGATAGCTTTGGTGATACAGACCTTACTGATGGCAGTGATGATGACGACAGTCAAACTGTATTCAACAACAGAGTTCGTCTCCAACTTGAGACTAGCTTTACTGGGAAGGATACACTGATCACTCGTCTAACAGCCGGTAATGCAACATCCACTGTCATTGGTGCAGGTGGTGTAGGCCGCTTTACGTATGACAATGCACTAGCTGATAATGATGTTATTGTTGATTGGCTGGCTTATTACTTCCCTCTCAAGAGAGCTAATGCTTATGTAGCGGCTGTTGGTGGACTTCAAAGTGACTATGTCAGCACAACATTCGGTGCTAATGGCCTTGAAGATTACACTGGTGCTAGTGGTTCTTTGACTTTCAATGCTGCTTCTAGTCCAATTTACTTGATTGGTGGTGGCGCTGGTTTTGGTCTTAACTTCCCCGCAGGCCCAGTTGATATTTCTTTGGGTTACCTTGCTGATGATCATGCATCTCCTGCTGAAGGCGATGGTTTATTCAACGGTCAGTATGGTGCTCTTGCTCAAGTTGCATTCAACCTTGGTTCTCGTGCCGAGCTTGGTGTGACTTATGTAAACAGTTATCAAGAAGCGGGTAGCGCATTCTTTGACTTTGGTGGTGGTTCTGCATTTGCAGGTACTGTTGGTGCTAACGGCTTAGGTACTTCTGAAGCTAACACTTTCGGTGTCCAAGGTAAGTTTGACATTACAGAAAAAGTTTCCCTTGCGGCTTACGGTCTCTACTCTGATGTAGACCTCGTTGCTGGTGGTGACGAAGAGATCTGGAGCTACGGTGCTGGTGTAGCCTTCAACGACATGGGTAAAGAAGGTAATGTACTCGGTATCTTCGCTGGTGTTCCTCCCTATGTTGGTGGTTCTGCTGGTGGTGGCGATGACACTCCTGTTCAAGTTGAAGGCTTCTATAAGTATCAACTTAATGACAGCATTTCCATCACTCCTGGTGTAATCTGGTTGAATAACGCTACTGAAACTGACACCGTGGATAGCGCTCTTATCGGTACTGTCCGTACTACTTTCAAGTTCTAAGTTTCTTAACGAATTTAATCGTTTAAGTTTCTATTAGAAAGAAGAAAGCCTCACCTTCGGGTGGGGTTTTCTTTTGTGGTTTGATAGAGGTGATTCGGTATTGCGAGAGGAAGCGTTCATGGTGAGTGTCAGTGTTTTTGGTGTTGGTTTAATGGGTACACCTATTGCCCTTACATTGACCCAGTCAGGATTTAAGGTGATGGGCTACAATCGCACGGCTGCTAAATTAGTTGAACTTGATAGTAATGGTTTGGCTGTCACAACCGATGTTTCGCAGGCGATCGCCGCATCAGATTATTTGCTGTTGACCTTAAGCGATGCTAAGGCAATCGAATCTGTTTTGTTGACAGACGCCCGAGAGTTTACCAATAAAACAATTATCCAAATGGGTACAATCGCCCCCAATGAAAGTCGCGAGATTGCTAAACAGATTGAGCAAAAAGGTGGGTCTTATCTCGAAGCTCCAGTTTTAGGGAGTATTCCCCAAGCAAAAACAGGGACATTACTTGTGATGGCTGGTGGTGATGCCTCAACTTTTGAAAGCTGTTTACCGATTTTGAAAAAGTTGGGTGAAGAGCCTCGCTTAATTGGTGATGTTGGTTCTGCTGCGGCATTAAAACTCGCATTAAATCAATTAATTGCTTCATTGACAGCTGGATTTTCCTTGAGTTTGGGACTAATCAAAAAAGAGGGGGTTGATCTAGAGCAATTTATGGAAATTCTGCGAGATAGTGCTTTATATGCGCCGACTTTCGACAAAAAACTACAGCGAATGTGCGATCGCCAATTTGCGGATCCCAATTTCCCGACAAAACATCTACTAAAAGATACTGACCTTTTTTTACAGGCATCCAAGGCTGCGGGATTAAATAGTGAAGGTTTAGTCGGTATTCGGGAAATTATTGCCCAAGCTGTGGAAAATAACCTCGCCGAGTTAGATTATTCTGCGATTTATAACGTGATTACGCCGGAGTAATCTCTTTGTTGACAGTGCAATTTTTACCTTTTTCCTTCGCTTCGGCGAGGGCTTGCTCTGCAACTTCAACAAGCTGAAATAATGTTTGTTGATTGTCTGGTGTTTGGATCGAGACAACCCCTAAACTTACGGTCACAAAAGGATTAATTTCTGATTTTTCGTGAGCAATTTTTAAGAGACGCACACTGTCTTGGATATTTTCAGCAATAAATTTTGCGCCTTTGCCATCTGTTTCTGGTAGCAAAACAATGATTTCTTTATTCCCATAACGGGCGACAAGATCTGTCGGGCGTTTGGCTTGGGCTGTGATCGCTTGAGCAACTGCAAATAAACAATCATCGCTAGCCTTCTCGCCATAAACATCATTAAAATTTTCGAAATAGTCAATCTCTACCAGAATTAAGGAAGAAGGTCGCTTATGCCGAAACATTAAACGACCTTGCCGCTCCAAAAAAAGATCAAAAACCTGACGATTTGCCAGTTGAGTGAGAGGATCAACCACTGCCAATTGTTTTAATTGCTTATTACTAGTTTCGAGATGCTTGTATAGTCGGGCTTGATTGAGGAGATGCTTGACTCGCTGTTTCAAAATTGTCCAATTAATTGGCTTCGTCATAAAGTCAGTCGCCCCAGCCTCGAACGCTTGAGTGACTGACTCATCATTCCCTAACCCTGTGATCATCAGAATTGGGGTGTGATTAACTAAATTAACGGATGTTTCCGTTGTGAGTGCTGCCTCTTGAAGATTGTTCTGCTCTGATATTGATGTTTGGCTCTCAATTGCCTCAATTTCAGAAGTATTTATTTGTCGTAGTCGCTTACAAAATTCAATGCCATTCATTACGGGCATCATAAAATCAAGCAAAATAATGTCTGGGATACGCTGGTTAAAAAGCTCTAAACCCTCTTTGCCATTTTCTGCTTCTACAACTTCATATCCTTCTTTTTCCATTGCAAAGCGAATAAGACGACGCATGACGGAGTCATCATCGACAATCAAAATGAGAGGTTTATTCGGTTGTTGTTGTGGATCGATAGTCATGAATGCCAACCGAAAGTGAAATATCTCTGGGGCGATCGCCAACCTAGGAGATTAGATGTACTGATGGGAAATTATACGTCACAAAAAAGCTTCGTTAGCTTTCAGACTGATGGCATTAAGACTACTGAATTAGCTAATGAAGACGGTAAACAACTCCGTTTGTTCCTATAACTAGGCAGCGGAGCAATACAATTATGGCAAAAAAATCAGCTTCTGATGGTGTTCATCACCATTCTGTGAAGACGATGAACGATTTAATCATGTTCGACCTGGCTGACCCGGCGTACATTGAGCGTATCACTCATATTTTTGATTTTGTTCATGCTGGCATTTAATTGCTGGGCATCACGGATATCGATACTGAGAGAAATGATGGCAGGCTTACTATGACTGGTTTTAACGCCTGCTTTACGGACGTTGATATTTTGGTCACTGAGACGGGTCAAAATATCTTTTAGTACACCAACCCGGTCAATCACTTCGATACTGAGATCGACAGGATAAACAGGGGATGATTTGTGGTCATGATTAGGATTCCAATGAACAGGAATCAGGCGATCGCCTTCAAAGTTACGCATGTTATTGCAGTGACGATGGTGGATCGAAATACCCTTATGGCTCCGGGTGACAACGCCCATGATGGGTTCTCCCGGTAGTGGTGAACAGCAACCAGCCAAGCTATAGACAAGTCCTTCGATGCCTGCAATCGGATATTTATGGTTATCAGACGTTAGTGATTTTGGTGTTTTTGTGGGGTTAAGATCTGCTTCGGATTCAAATTGTGGTAGATGCTCTTCCTCTTGATCTCGCACCATATCCCGCCAGCGGTTGACCACATGTTTGAGGGTGACTTCGCCATAACCTAGAGCTGCGAGGAGATCGTCGGTGCTTTGATAGTTACACTTTTCTGCCACCGCCTGCATGTCATCGGACTTGAGAATACTGTCGAAACCGCTCTTGCCTAACTCTTTTTCAAGGAGACTTCTGCCTCGCGTTAAATTTTCATCTCGATGCGATCGTTTAAACCATTGCCGAATGCGATTTTTTGCACTTGGTGTCACGACATAATTGAGCCAGTCGAGGCTAGGATGAGCATTTTTCTGGGTGATGATTTCGACAATATCGCCATTTTTTAGGGTGGTATCTAGGACACTCCAGCGGCCATTTATGCGTGCCCCTTTCATATGATTGCCAACTTCGGTATGGATGCGATAGGCAAAATCAATAGAAGTTGCCCCTTTCGCTAAGGCAATGACATCACCGTCAGGGGTAAAGACATAGACATCATCTTCAAAGAGATTGTCCTTGAGGTTGTCGATATATTCTTTTGCATCTTGAAGGTCGCTTTGCCATTCGAGGAGTTGACGTAGCCAGGTGAATTTTTCGTCTGTGGAAGAGATGGATGCGTTGGAATGTCCTACTTCTTTATATTTCCAGTGGGCTGCGATCCCATATTCGGCGATATGGTGCATTTCCATTGTCCGAATTTGAACTTCGAGAGGGCGACCATTTAAGCCGACAACCGTTGTATGTAGGGATTGGTAGCGGTTCGGTTTTGGTAGACCGATGTAGTCCTTAAAGCGTCCGGGAATTGGCTTAAAGGCATCGTGAATTACGGCTAGAGCACGGTAACATTCATCAGTGCTCTCGACAATCACACGGATGCCTGAGATATCAAAAATTTCGTCAAATTCTTTGTGCTGCCGCTGCATTTTATCGTAAATGCTGTAGAGATGTTTGGGGCGGCCTTTAATTTCCCATACGTGTAGCTTTAGCTTGTGGAGGCGATCGCGCACAATGTCGATGGCTTCATTAACCCGGGCTTCGCGCTCAGCTCGCTTTTCAGAGATGTGATCCTGCATTGCCCGAAAAGCTTCGGATTCTAGATATTTAAAGCAAAGATCTTCGAGCTCCCATTTAAAACGCCAGATTCCTAAACGATTAGCGAGGGGGGCAAAAATCTCCTTTGTTTCTAGGGCAATCCGTTTTTGTTTGTCTGGACGTAATGGCTCTAGCGTCCGCATATTGTGGAGGCGATCGGCGAGTTTAACGACGATCACTCGAATATCCTCAGCCATAGAGAGAAACATACGGCGGAAGTTTTCTGCTTGTCTCTCTGTTTTGCTTGAAAAGGTGAATTTCGTGAGTTTAGTGACGCCTTCAACGAGTTGGCGCACTTCCTCGCCGAAATGTTCTTCGATTTCTTCGGGTGTAACGTCAGTATCTTCGACGACGTCATGCAAAAAGCCCGCTGCAATCATCGCGCTGTTGCCACCTAAATCCCGCAATAGCCCCGCTACTGCAACAGGATGCTCGATATAAGGTCTCCCTGATTTCCGTTCCTGCCCTTCGTGGAGTTCATGGGCAAACCGAAACGCCTTGCAAATGAGTTGGCGATCGCCCACAGAGATTTCTTGCACCCCTCCCCCATAGAGATAATCTTTTAGCCATGAAGGCAGAGGAATATCAAATTTTTCTGGAACAGGAATAGGAGAAACAGCCATAGATAATGCACGGTGGGGGTGGAAACAAGGAATGGAGAAACAAAGCAGATATAGAAATAGGGTGCAGCATCGTGATCGCTAAAACTGCACTGTATGTCGCTAATGTATGGCAGCATCACTGAAGATATTTTGTGATGCTGAACTATTGGAAAGATATATTAAAGCTTTTTTAATTATCTTAATTGTTACTTAAAAATCGTTTTTTGCAAAAAAAACTATTGATTGGGTGATTCGGCCATCATACTTATGACATATTTTTATGTGTTGATCGCGGCTTTGATTTCTATGGATTCCCTTGCTACTGCCTATCAGTCTCTGTACGAGCAGCTCCAGCACATTCATCAACAGGTATTGGCGCAACCCCTTGAGAAAAAGGGATTAATGACTGATGGTCAGCAATTGCTACAGCTTTGGCAAAACAATCTCGCGATGGTACAGGGAGAGCAACTATCAGAGGCTGCTCTAAATCAATGGCGATCGCTCCACACTGAGATTCACCGAGAATTACGTCTACTCAATGTTGATTTAATGTTTCTCGGACGCAGTAATTCATCTACTACCCAAACAGCTAAGCAAAAAAACGTTGGCGATCGCCTTGCAAAGTTATTGCAATATTGCACCCAAATTCAGCAGGTTATAACGTCGGGCGATCCACACAAACCGGAAGCGTAAAATGAAACTCGCTTCCTTGACCCAACGTACTATCTACCCAAATCCGTCCGTGGTGTGCCTGAATAATTCGACGACAAACCGCTAGGCCCAGGCCATAACCTTCCTTTGTCGAATCACGTTTGAGACGAAAATGTCCCTCAAAAATCTTTTCCTGCTCATCATCGGGAATGCCATGTCCGTGGTCGATGATTGTCACCTGAACTTTCTGTAGCGTGCGATGGAGCCCAATCAATTTCACTTCACCATTTTCCGAACTGTATTTAATGGCATTGTCTAGGAGATTTACAATGACCTGTCGCAATAGTTCCGCATCCCCATAAACTTCCGGTAAATCTAGAGGCACATCAACAATTAAGTTGATCGAACGGCGTTTGAAACGACTCTCAAGCTGTTTCAAAATATCCTGGCATAAGTCATTTAAATTCATGCGGCGAGGCTTAATATCGAGCTTGGTCGACAATTGTCGTGACTCATCTAAGAGTTCAGTGATCATCCGGTTCATGATCTGAAGCTGACTCTTTGCCTGTTGATAGAGTTGCTGCTTTAAATCATTTGTTTTAGCTGTTTCGGGACGCTGCGCAATAATTTCAAGGGTTTCGAGGGCGATCGATGTCCCTGTAAGCGGGCTACGTAGATCGTGGGCAAGCATTGCCAAAATCTGATCTTTAAACTCAATTTGTTTCGCGAGCTCTTCCTTTTCCCGATGTAGCTGAAAAATCTCGTCGGATAACCGCATCACATCTGCCGAATGGGAACGACGTTCTGCATCGAGTTCTGTGCTTACCGATAAATTAGAGGCCGGGCGATCGCCAAACTCCTTGTGACGTTGTCGCAAATCCGCTAGAGTATCCTGCCATTGACTCCACCATCGCTTTAAATCCGGCAAAATACTACTGCCTGCAAAAACCTGCATCGGCTTCGGAAATACCTTGACCAGCGATGGCGTTGCTACTAAACGGTATAGCTCCACCAACTGTGGCTGTTCCTTAATGTCAATGATCTCTAACGAAAAATCATGATCTTGCCCTAAAGTTTCCAGATAATCCTGCACCTGTTTGATGTCAGCACGGTGAGAAATACGAGCATCCGTAAACAACAATAACTGTAACTGCGGCACGACCGAAGTCGCCTTAAACTCGACAGGATCAGAATGATTTTCAGAAGACACAGGCTTTCTGTAGAAGAATAAACGAGCCTCAGCGCAGAGACTATCCAGTAGCGTAAACTCACCCAGATACCCCTAGCAATAACGAAGAATCGGTCTATGCACAAGCCGATCTCCATAAAGACAATTGTAATCCTTAGGCGGTACTTTCAGGGAAGAGAGCGATCCCTCAGACTTTAGCAAGATGCGAGAGAGCAACCAAATCGTTTTAAAATCTTCACATGTGACTTCGCCAAGTCCTTGAACCACCAAACCAGTGGCTCAGTCAAACCCTCAAAATCGTTACTTAGCGACATTCTTAAGGAAGGAATACCACTATGGCTTTAGGCTACGTTGCCCTTGTTCTCCATGCCCACCTGCCCTTTGTTCGTCACCCAGAAAGTGATTTTGTCCTCGAGGAAGAATGGCTATTTGAAGCGATTACTGAGACCTACATCCCATTACTCCACGTTTTTGAAGGTCTAAAACGCGACGGTATCGACTTTAAGATCACGATGAGCATGACTCCACCATTGGTGGCGATGCTCCGGGATCCTCTCCTCCAAGATCGCTACGACGCCCATATGGCACTTTTGATGGAGTTGGTCGAGAAAGAGATCGTCCACAACAAGCACAACGGCCATATTAAATATCTTGCTGAGTACTATCGCAAAGAATTTAGTGCCATTCTCAGCACCTGGGAACGCTATGACCGGGATTTAATTAAAGCGTTTAAGCAATTTCAGGATTCAAATAACCTTGAAATTATTACCTGTGGTGCAACTCATGGCTATCTGCCGTTGATGAAAATGTATCCTCAGGCAGTGTGGGCACAGCTACAGGTTGCCTGTGAGAGCTACGAAGAGAATTTTGGTCGTCCCCCCAAAGGTATTTGGTTGCCGGAATGTGCCTATTACGAAGGTCTAGAGCGGATGCTGGCGGATGCTGGTTTACGTTATTTCCTCACGGATGGTCACGGCATTCTGTATGCGCGTCCTCGTCCCCGCTATGGTAACTATGCACCTATCTTTACAGAAACTGGAGTTGCTGCATTTGGTCGGGATCATGAATCATCACAGCAGGTTTGGTCTTCTAAGGTTGGTTATCCAGGTGATGTTTGTTACCGTGAATTTTATAAAGACTTGGGCTGGGAAGCGGAGTATGAGTACATTAAGCCCTACATCATGCCCAATGGTCAGCGCAAAAATACTGGTGTGAAATATCACAAGATTACTAGTCGCGATGGTGGTTCTGGCGAAAAGGCTCTTTATGATCCCTACTGGGCAAAAGAGAAGGCTGCGGAACATGCGGAAAACTTCATGTACAACCGCGAGAACCAGGTTGGTCGTCTAAATAAGATGATGGGTCGTCATCCGTTAGTTGTTTCGCCCTATGATGCGGAGTTGTTTGGCCACTGGTGGTACGAAGGGCCTTGGTTTATTGATTATTTCTTCCGTAAGTCTTGGCATGATCAAGGTACTTACGACATGACGCATTTGGCCGATTATCTAAGGATGGAGCCGACTCAACAGGTGGCTGTACCTTCGCAATCAAGTTGGGGTTATAAGGGCTTTCATGAGTATTGGCTGAATCAAACTAATGCTTGGGTGTACCCTTATCTGCATAAGGCTGCTGAGCGCATGATCGAATTGTCGGCTCGCGATCCTGAGGATGAACTGGAAGAACGGGCATTAAATCAGGCTGCGCGGGAATTGCTGTTAGCTCAATCATCCGACTGGGCTTTCATTATGCGAACGGGCACAATGGTTCCCTATGCGGAACGACGTACGAAGAGCCATGTGTTACGTCTAGAGAAAATCTATGATGATTTTAAGACAGGCAAGATTGATTCGGGCTGGCTTGAAAAGGTAGAAAAAATGGATAATATCTTCCCGAATATTGATTATCGGGTTTATCGTCCGCTCTAGATAAATATGTTTAATGAGTCCCCCTCGGTTTTTGGATCAAGGGGGATTTTATTTAGGGATGATTAAGAGTGATACAGTTACTGTGGTTCCGGCGACATTTGCGTGTACTTGATAGTGAGTTTGTGGCAGTGGCGATCGCCCGTCCTCTTTGTTATCGAGCCACGATGTTACCAAGACTAAAATTGAGCATATTTTGTCCCAGCATAATGCTGAATACTTGATGAATTATTATCATTGGAAAATATTTCGGCAATAATGAATTGATATATCAAAAGCAAAGAAAAAAGGGATCGAGATCATGCTTCCAGAAGTTTGGGTAGGCATTTGAATTTCAAGAACTAATCCAAACTGTTCAGCCATAATACTGAGGATATGAAAAATGATTTTTGTTAGTAGACAAGGTATTTTGTCTCTGGACTAATTATCTTTTTCTATTTAATGAAATCTAGCTGAATTTGCTGAATTTGAACTAGGAAAATAGCATGATATTGTTCAGCATTGTTGAAGCCTCTTCATTGAAGATTCCTAGGTCGAGTAACCAAATGATTCTTTTTTTTTACTTTTATGAATGGATGAAAGTTGATCAAAAAACCGTGACTATGCTGGGGAATGAGATATCACGTAAGTATTGATTCATGGATATTATTTCGCAAATACCAATTGATTCCTCTCAGGTTTCAAACATCGTTGCTACATTACAAACACAATTAACCGCTTTAGCTCTGAAATTAGGTGGAGCAATATTGCTCTGGATTGTTGCGAGTTGGTTGATTCGTAAGTCCATTGGCTTGTTATCACGCATTCTTAAAAAGCAAGATATTGACGCTACATTAATCCGCTATCTTGTGAATTTCTTGGGGGTGGTTCTTAATATCATCCTCATTGTTGCTATTCTTGGCTACTTCGGCATTGAGACAACGTCATTTGCCGCATTGTTAGCTGCAGCTGGTATTGCAATTGGTGCGGCTTGGAGTGGTCTCCTCGCGAATTTTGCGGCTGGTGTGTTTTTGATTATTTTCCGTCCATTCGCGGTTGGAGATTTTATCGAAGCTGGTGGTGTAACTGGTACAGTTGCTGAGATTGGCTTGTTTGTGACGGCGATTGATACTTTGGATAATGTTCGGACACTCGTCGGTAATAACACAATTTTTGCGGGCACGATTCAGAACTTCTCTTCGAATCCTTACCGTCGTGTGGATCTCGTTGCGCAGTTAAATCATAGTGTTGCTCCTGATCAGGCGATCGCCCTGTTAAAGGAAAGCGTTGGCAAAATTGATAATGTTCTTCAAGACCCTGCACCAGATGTCGAAGTGTTGGAATTCAACCTAGCAGGACCTGTATTGGCAGTTCGTCCCTACTGCAACAATGACCACTATTGGCAGGTTTATTTTGATACGAATAAGGCTATCCGTGAGACCTTTGGTGAAGCTGGTTTCCCCACTCCCGAAAATCACTATGCGTTGCGACAGGTTGCTTAATGAGCTAGTGCCCAATATCTTGTAACAACGAATTTAAATGGCCTCTTTCAATAGCAAGCATTGCTTTGGGAGAGGCTAAAAAAATGAATGAGATTGTTGTACTCCCCAGAATTATCCTTGTGTATCTACTTAGACATCTCTACTGGAACAAAACGTTAAAGCGATAAAACAACATCGCATTATCAAGATTTAGAAATTGACATATTTTGGTTGTTTAGGCGATCGCCATAGTGGTGTAAATCATTTAGGGCGATCGCCATTTTTTGTAAAGTGACTGCTCTATTTTGTCCAAGCATCATTATGTGTAAAACAAGACAATAACTCCTTCATGATTTTGAATGTTCATGGGGGCTATGCAAGTTTGTTTTTGTACATAAAATCATGTATCGAGGTTTACCCATCCTCAAAATTCATCATGGTTAATTTGGTGAGGAATAAGTGAGAACACCTCAAATGACTTCATCCGAGTTAGCCAATGAGCATCCGTCAGCCGCTAGTGCTCCTGAACAGTCTGAATCACATCAATTAACCTATACCCAAACAGTTCTCTGCGCCGCTGCCATTGGGCTTTGTGGAGGATTAGTCGCAACAATTTATTATTTTGTCCTAGAAACCATGATGCATGGTGTCTGGGAGTTTCTTCCCGAAAAAATAGAACCATACTTCCCCAGTTGGTTGCCCACAAATAACTACGTTTGGATTGCCACAACTATTGGTGGACTCTGCGTTGGACTTGTGTTGTACTTTATGGGTTTACCCGGAGAGATGGCTCAGGTAGTTGATCGCATTCATCAGCCGGGACGCATTGATATCAACAAAACCCCTGCCATGGTTATCGCGTCACTAATTGCGATTACTGCTGGAGGAAGTGCTGGGCCAGAAGCACCATTAGTACAGGTGAATGGCAGCTTAGGTAGTTGGTTAGGCGACACCTTAAAACTCAGTACTAGCAACGTTCGTTTGCTTACTTTTTGTGGGATGAGTGCTGCTCTGGGTGCTTTCTTTGGCGCACCGATTGGTGCTGCTATTTTTGCCTTGGAAATTCCTCACCGACGAGGCTTAGAGTATTACGAAGCTGTTGCTCCAGCTGTTGTTTCTGCAATTTGCTCATTTGCTGTATTTCGCATTAGTACAGGTATGACTATTGGCGGTTTTTATCATTTTGAAACAGTGCCAGCTTTAACTCCCATGAATTTGTTGGAAGGGTTTTTCCTTGGTATTTTTGGTGCTGGTGTTGCGGTGCTATTTATTGCTGTGTTCCGCTTGGTTGGTCATTTACTAGAACCCCTCGGGCAATATCGGATTGGTTTAGCCACATTTGGTGGTCTGTCAATTGGTCTAATCGCTTTTTGTTTTCCCCAAACGTTGTTCTTCAGTGAAACTCAGATTCATGATGTGATTGAGACTGGTATGACCCTCGGAGTCTCAATGTTGCTACTGATTGCTGTCGCGAAAATGTTTGCGATTAGCTTTACGTTGCATTCTGGGTTTTTAGGTGGGTTTATTTTTCCGCTCTTTTTTATTGGTGCGAATGTCGGTCTGGCGATCGCCATGGCTATTCCCCAAATTCACCCCACTGTCGGTATGGTTTGTTTAATGGCTGCCGTGAATGTTGCTGTTACGAAAACACCGGTCAGTACGAGCATTATTCTCAGCGTTTTATCTGGAACGGCGATGCTGCCTGTGATTGTGATTGCAAGTTTTACCAGCTTCTTACTCACTACCAATATTGCAATGATTCGCACCCAACGAGAGCGTAGCTTTGATAATGAGAGTTGGTTCAATAGCGCGTTGCCGAAGCAAGTCTATTTGCCCGAGAAATTAGTGAGCTAAGTTTGTGTTTGGGTCTGGTCTTAAAGTGAGCTTTTGTTTAGCGTAATTTAGCTGCTGTTCTGAGGATTTGTCCTGCGAGGATAGCGGCGCCAAAGCCATTGTCGATATTCATCACCCCAATTCCAGCAGAACAAGAATTAAGCATTGTGAGCAGAGGGGCAACACCGCCAAAACTAACGCCATAACCAACGCTTGTTGGCACCGCAATGACGGGACAATCAGCGAGACCTGCCACCACACTGGGTAGTGCTCCTTCCATTCCTGCCACAGTAATCAAAACGTCTGCCTCATCAATAATGTGGCGATGGCTGAGGAGACGATGGATGCCGGCAACGCCAACATCCCATAATCGTTTAACGGCAAAACCGGACAGCTCGGCGGTAATGGCGGCTTCTTCGGCAACAGGAAGATCAGCTGTGCCAGCCGTCACAATTGAAATAACACCCTGATGGGTGACTTCTGGAAATGATTCAATCCGAGCACAAATGCGAGCTTCGGGATAATAGGTGAGCTGATTAACTTTTGGCTGGAGATAATGGTATGTCTCCACATCAATTCGGGTTGCCATCACAACCGGGTGGCGATCGCCCATCGCATTCATAATTTGAGCGATTTGCTCAGGTGTTTTTCCTGGCCCCCAGATCACCTCTGGAAAACCAGTGCGCAGCTCGCGGTGATTGTCGATTTTCGCGAAATCACCTACCGACTCAAAGGATAAGTGCTTGAGATCGCTAAAGGCTGTATCAGGACTAACTTGCCCTCGGGCAACGGCCTCTAGTAACTGTCTCAGGGCATCCTGATTATTCATAAAAAACTATTATTGCACTTGTCTCAAAAACGTTAGTTAAAGCACTAGTTCAAGGCTAACCATTTCTGAGCATCGAGACGCTGGAGTACATAGCTCACAAGCAATGCTAATGTCACCCGGCGTTCGTCGATCATGAAAGATTCTAACGTGCTGTGGGGAGAACCATCAGTCGCAAAAGACCAAGCCTTTTGACCCTTAATATCGGCATCGACAAAATACAAAATGAATTGCCTTTGGTTATTAAACCAACTGCCTTGAATTTGCCAACATACTTGAGATTCGAGCCCTTTAACTGGAATATTTGTTTCGACAAACTTTAGGCTCATGTCTTTGATGCCATTGTCCGTCAACGCAGTTTGTACGTCAGGCAAAAAGTGCTTCTCAATAAATTCTTTAAACGGCTTATCCTCAAGCTTCGGAGGCTTTGCTTTCTTCTTTTTTGCCGCTGGTTTCGCTTTAGGATCGGTAGTTTCTGCCATGTTCTGCCAAAAGTTGAAAGGGGGTCACAAAGGGCAAAGCAATTTTGCTCCTATTCATTTAAGCATATCGAAGTTTGGCTTACTGAGCGTGGCACAATAGTAAAGCTATTTTTATGTGCCATATTGGGGAGTTTGTTCAGTGGGGCGATCGCGGGTCAGACAGCATGTTAATCCGTTAACAGATAAGTATCAGCAAGTGTTTGAAATGCCTGGATGGGAAGGCATTTATGCAGATCTTGCCGCGCCGCTTCATCTCGATATTGGTTGCGCACGTGGGCGGTTTATCCTTGATATGGCTCAGCGTTATCCAGAGCGAAATTTTCTCGGCATTGAGATTCGCGATCCCCTCGTAAAAGATGCCAATGATATCCGCGATCGCCTCCAGCTCAAAAATTTGCATTACCTTTTCGCAAATATCAATACCTCTCTCCAAGCTCTTCTGGAGTCTCTACCTGCTGAAAGCCTGCATTGGATCACGATTCAATTTCCTGACCCTTGGTTTAAAAAGCGCCACCATAAACGTCGCGTTGTACAACCCGATTTAGTGGATATTTTGGCGCGTCATACCCCAGCAGATACCGTTTTCTTTTTGCAATCCGATGTGGAGGAAGTGGCTCGGGAGATGCGCGAAAAATTTTTAGAACATCCACTGTTTGAAACGACTCATGATGAATATTGGTTGTCAGACAATATTTTTGAAGTGCCAACAGAACGTGAGGTTGCGACGCAGAACAAAGGCGAGCCTGTTTATCGCGTTCTTTTACAAAAAGTGCCGTCATCTGATTCTTGAATCTCAAATGTTTCGATTGTTTTGATGATGAGTTCTGTGTGAAAAAATGTTTGCTTTCTATACGTTGTTAAAGAGAGCTACGGAAAAGTGCATTAAAAAAAGCTCTCCCGAAGGAGAGCCACCCACACAAGAGGAAAGATCGAAAATTTAAAACTTGTTAATCCACCAGTGTTACTCTGCCAGCCAATGCCTTACGAGCTGACCATCTTCAACCTGCCACACTGCTTGTAAGGTCGATTTTGTGTTTGAGCTTTGTACGATTTCGTCGTTTACATATTGATCTTCGGTCACTACTTCTTTTTTTAGTTTGAAGATCGGGCCGGGAGTTGTTGGTTCAGCGGTGAAGGGGTACCTGTTCGTAAAGGAGAAAGTCGTCATGGCTCGGAGAGAAAGAAAGTGTTGTTTGTCGATTACTTTAATCTTGGCCTGTACTAAAGTCCTTTTCTGTGATCTAAATACTGTTTTAGTGCTGTACTTCGTCAGGTGATCGTCTGTTGCGTTTGACCTTTTTCGCTGACGAATATCAAGAAAATTTGTGATCCCATTCACAAAAAAATTCTGACCTCCGAATAATGCGGAGACCAGAGACTTTCGACAACAATTTCTTTCTTGTTTATATATTACGGTATATCGGAGAGATTTGAGATCAGCTAAATCGCTTATCCTTCCCAAAATAGATATCTAAAGAGATCAACTTTTAATATTTGTTTACAAAATCTTTTCTGAATTAGCAAAAAAGGCGATCGCCACAATTTATTTCAGCGTGGCTGTTGATTGCCTCGGGTAAGGTCGTTCTCCGACATAATTGCCCGGTGGATCGTAGCTACAGACCCATATTTCAAAATCGTTTTCTCGTGCCATCGCACAACCTACTTGTGTTGTTTCGTGCCAAACCATTTGAGTATAGTGACCGCACATTAAGCCGAGACATTGGTTGTTGTCATAGTCATAATCTCTCTCTTCAGACCCCCAAAGATTAGCAACAAACTTTGGTGTCATCGGCCGTTTTGTTGACCTTGCGATATTTTCCCCATAGGGATTTTGTGAAACTGGCCGGTGGTACATTTGTCGTTCTCGCACTAATTGCTCTGCCCAAATGCGTGAGTGTTCTTCTAAATCTTCCGACCATGTGAGTGGTGTGACACCGACTTTGGCACGCCATTCGTTATGCATGTCAAGCATTTCGGCGATCGCCACTTCTGTTGAAAGATCATAATTATGGACAGTGATGCCTTGGTTCTCAGCTTCTGGCAGGGTCATAAGCTGATGGGATTTCATCCCCGTGTCAGTTGAATTATCGTCGTTGTAATTTATGTCGTAGTGATCGCCACCACGCCCTCCTAGGACAAAGCCTGTGATGACTCCCTCTCGATAAGTTTCACCTTTGACGATGACGCGAGTCCCAATTGCAAACTGTCTATGGTTAAATTTTTCTGGGTGAGATGTCGATTTTTTGAGGCGATCGCCCGTGACATTATTTTCGACAAAGCCTACATCCAGATATCGAACTCGGTAACTGGTTCCTATAACCCCTAAAATTTCTCCGTCTCGCCATTGGTCTTTTCTGAAAATTTCGACCTTATCACCCACTTGAAAGCCTTCTGCGGCGATGGTAACTGAAGAGAAATGATTGGCGAGAGAGGGAAGGGTGAGAGGACTAAGTCCCAAGAGTAAAGATGTGAATGCGAGGGTAGTGATGGACTGTTGTAGCTGCATGGACAATATAGAAGAGTACGATCATCGGACAAAACTATGGTGATTATGCCCGGCGATCACAAAAAAAATTATCAGTGAATCTAACTAAATATCGTTAGATTCTTTAGAAGTTATGCAAATGGGTGAATATCCTGATTTCTGTGATTTGATTTCTCGATATATCTTCTAGAAGAACTCTAATACTTTGATTTAGCGAAAAATAAGTTGATACACAATTTTGAAGGTAAACAGCTAATGGGTGGGGCGGTGAGAGTTCCGATATGATGAGTGGTGGCAAAAAACTATCGAGATAAAAGGCTGGGAGTTATGGCGATCACGTTACCAAAAAAAATCATGATGTTGGGGTCAGGTGAATTGGGTAAAGAAGTGGTAATTGCAGCCCAACGCTTTGGTAATACTGTGATTGCGGTGGATCGATATGACAATGCGCCAGCGATGCAAGTGGCGGATCATCGTGAAGTGATTTCGATGCTGGATGGCGAAGCTTTAGAAGCTGTCGTCAAAAAATATGAGCCGGATTTTATCGTGCCGGAAGTGGAAGCAATTCGGACTGAAAAGCTATTGGAATTTGAACGGCAAGGCTATACCGTCATTCCCACTGCCGCTGCTACGAATTTCACCATGAATCGTGATCGTATCCGAGATTTAGCCCACGATGAGTTGGGGTTGCGGACTGCCAAATATGCCTATGCCACTAGCCTCGAAGAGTTGACTGCGGTCGCTCAGAAAATTGGTTTCCCCAATGTGATTAAGCCTGTGATGTCTTCTTCTGGAAAAGGGCAATCGATTGTGCAGACTGCTTTTGAGCTAGAGAAAGCTTGGGATTATGCAATTGAAGGAGCGCGGGGTGATACCGCCAAAATCATTATTGAAGAGTTTATTGATTTTGAAGTCGAGATTACTTTGATGACTATTCGTCAGTGGGAAGGAGAAACACTCTTTTGTCCGGCGATCGCCCACCGACAAGAACGAGGAGATTATCAAGAGTCCTGGCAGCCTGTGGGATTAACGGATTCCCAAATTAAGGATGCTCAGGAGATTGCTTGCAAAGTCACGGATGCTCTTGGTGGTGCTGGGATTTTTGGGGTGGAATTTTTTATCACCAAAGATGAAGTGATTTTTTCTGAGCTATCGCCACGCCCCCATGACACAGGGATGGTAACCATGATTTCCCAAAATCTCAACGAGTTTGAATTGCATTTAAGGGCGATTCTTGGGTTGCCCATTCCTACTATTGAGCAATTGGGCCCCGCTGCAAGTGCAGTTATTCTGGCGACTGAGCACAGTAACAAAATTTCTTTTACTGGAATGGCAGACGCTCTAGCTGAACCTCAAACGGATTTACGGTTGTTCGGGAAGCCAGATTCTCGTCCTTACCGTCGTATGGGTGTTGCTCTTGCTAAAGGGAAAGATACGGGTGATGCCCGCAAAAAAGCGTTCGATGCTGCCCAAAAAGTCAAAATTGTGTATGGCTAATCGATCTTTTTAATTCGTAGATTGGAGTAGCATCAATGCTTAAAAAAGTTTTGGCGATCGCCCCCTGTCTTTTTTTCTCATCAGTTTGTTTGCTTAGTGATATTGCTGTTGCCCAAACAGGGAAGATTTGCCAGCTTGAAAATAATATTGCTGGGATTTTGGTGGATGAGAAATATAGTCAGGCTCAGTGGGGCATTGCGGTTCAAGATTTGGCAAGGGATGAGTTGGTTTATGAATACCATGCAGACACGCTATTTGTTCCTGCTTCTAATGCCAAGTTATTTACGACAGCGGCCGCTCTGGACATATTGGGGACTGATCACCAATTTGCAATGGAAAGTTATGTGCTTGGTTCCGCACCAAATCTAGAGGCTTTGGTGATTAAAGGTGGTGGTGACCCGACTTTGACTGGCGATCGCCTAACTGAAATTACATCATTATTGGCAGAGCAAGGCGTTGCAAGCATTGAGCAGGTTGTTGTTGATGACAGCTTATTTACAGAAACAGCAATTCATCCCACTTGGGAATGGTCTGATTTAGCGTTTTATTATGGGTCGCCAGTTAATAGTTTGATCCTGGATGAAAACGCTGTTGTACTCACGCTTACGCCAGGGGCAGTGGGACAACCTGCAAGGATTCAACAACCAGAAATGGGGGCGATCGCCCTTAGCCAGTGGCGAATTAATAATCAGCTCATCACGTCACCAGCAGGAACTAAATACCAAGGCACAATCACCCAGACTTTTGGCACAAATGAATTAGTTGTGACCGGACAAATTCCGGCTGATGCGAACCCAGACATTTGGGGCTTGGCTATTCCGAACCCAGCTCAAAATTTCCTTGACCAATTGCGATATGAACTGGCGCAACAGAGCATTAACGTGAATCGTTTCGAGGTCACACAGACAGGATTTGACGATTATCAATCAATGTCTGCACTGACAATATTAACCTCACCCACCTTGCCGACGATTCTGAATACCACCAACCAAAAAAGTAATAATCTCTACGCTGAAAGTTTGCGCCATACCCTTGGCACCATTGAGCCTGACATGACTGGAGCAGAGGCGATCGCCACAACATTGATTGACCTTGGTGTAACCGAAAATAGCTTTCGGATAAAAGATGGTTCTGGGTTATCGCGCCATAATCTCGCTAGCCCTCAAAGTTTTACGCAATTGCTTGATGTAATGGCTGATCATCCCAATGCAGAGATTTATAGAAATTCATTGGCGATCGCCGCAGAGTCTGGCACATTAACCCGTCGTTTTCAAGACACACCTATAGCAGGTCGCTTCTATGGTAAAACCGGGACGATGACGAATGTAGTCACCCTATCTGGTTATCTAGATTTAGAAGGCGATCGCACCCTTGCCCTCAGTATTCTCGTCAATCAATCTCCTCAATCTGCCAGCACCACTCGCCAGGGCATCGATTCGATTGTGCAAAGTATTTACCACTGGGGAGAAAACTGTTTAGGTGCTATGCCTACTGAGCTTGACCCTGATACTTTGTCCAAATCTCGTTAAGATCAGTTAACCAGCGATATCAAAAAACTATGACTCCTGATGCCGTAACCCAAGTCCTGACAAATGTCTTCCCTGATGCTCAGATTAACCAACCTGACCGCACAACATGGAAAGTGCATCATGCTGAAAAACGATTTCATTTGCTGGTGAACACTTCAAAAAATGGTGAGATGCTGCGTGTTTTTGTGCCGATCGCCCCACAGAAAGATGCCGAACCATACTACGAAAAATTGCTTGAACAGAATTTCGATGAAAATAAATTAGTCCGTTATGCCATTAGTCAAAATATGATTTGGGGAGCCTTTAAATATCCCATTGGCATCCTTGAAGCCGCCCAACTCCAGCAAGCCCTAGAAGAACTAATTGAGTTGCATAAAAAAAATCTCAGGCCATTTTTTAATGAGCTGGCCGAGAATAAAGTACGTGAAATCGTTGCTGCGGCTAAAGCCCAAGGTCAAACGATGGAAATGACAATGCAGACGATTACGAGATTTTATCAAGAGGGCGTTATGGGTGGACTCGATCAAGAGCCACGCCAACGACAACAAGCCCTGATCGCTTGGCAATATCAATTAGAAAGACTTTGGAACGAAACATCCGATTAAGGCTGATTTTGTTACCAATTTGATGAGAAACCTGAGCGTCATACTAGATCGAGTAAGGGTTCTTGGGGGTGGCGATCGCCTAGAGAAGACTGTCCTTTCGGCATAGATTTACGCAATTTGTCTTAGTTCTCTTACTCGTTAATGTGCTTTTCCTCAAAAAATCTCGCACTTTTTGCCCTTACATAGTTTTGAATAAGGCTCCTATAATTTGGCCACTGTGATTGTCAGATCGCATATTTTCCAACAAACTCTTTTCTCTTTCCCAAGACTTTTAGTCATAAACTAATGGACTACAAAACCGCCTATCAATATCTCTCCTCTCAAAGTTCATTAAGCGATCGCCGCTCCTTTTTGGCCTTGCTAGAACAACGGCAAGCACCAATTCCTGGTCAGGTAACCAATATTTTGCTGACTCTCAAGGCAATTTATCAGCATGTGGAAGGTCTAGATTCTATTGATCGTGGTTTGGCTCAAATGCTCTTTCGACTCGCCTACGATAGCCGTCAATATTACGAGGCCGGCAAACGTGAAGGTGCAAACTGGCCGCCACTTCTGAATGAAGATCTGAGTCGGATTGCCCAAGGTGTGAATAATATTCTCTCGAACCAATGGCTCGATGCTTAAAACCTTTGCTGTAACGCTAGGGCTCTAAGCTAAAATAACTACTAACGAAAATTTTTTGTCTCAGAAGTAACGTTATGCCACCCCTCGATTTACCTTTTGAAACTCTCTTGGTCGCTATTCTATATCTGGGTTTGAGCGTAACCTATCTCGTCGTTTTGCCCGCTGCATTGTATCTCTATATTCAGAAGCGATCGCTGGTGGCAAGCTCCATCGAAAGACTATTTATGTATTTCTTAGTCTTTTTCTTGTTCCCCGGTATGTTGCTTCTCAGCCCCTTCCTAAATTTGCGCCCCCGTCGTCGTGAAGTTTAGAACTTCTGTTTGAAGTTTGAAGACGGCTCAAATTATTCAGTTATTTATCTGCTGCTATCGCTATGCGACGTATTGATGTTTTCGCCATCTGCTTTGGAATTTTTGTAGTGGGTGGTTTGCTCTATGGTGGCTTTAAATTAGTTGGCTTAGAGAGTATGGACGCTGGCATCTGGTCTCAGGCTGCCCTTGTGTTGGTGGTGATTGGCTGGGTGAGTACCTATCTATTTCGGGTGGGCACTCGAACTATGACTTTTCATAAGCAGCGGGAAGATTATGAGGAAGCTGCTCTGCAAAGGCGCTTGGATGCGATGAGTCCTGAAGAGTTAGCAAAGTTAGCTGCTGAGGTCGAATCCGAGAAAAAATAACAGTCGGCGATCGCACAGGGGGAGCTAGGGACGTACAATAACCCCTTGTGTAACCATTTCGCTAAAGCTATGACTTCCGTTTCTGAACATTTCCAATCTCTACGACAAGCCGGACAATGCGCCCTGATTCCATTCATTACGGCGGGCGACCCGGATTTGGGAACAACAGAAAAAGCGATAAAAGTTTTGGATGAAGCTGGCGCAGATTTTATTGAGTTGGGCGTACCCTATTCCGATCCGTTGGCAGATGGCCCGACGATTCAAGCGGCAGCAACTCGTGCTTTAAGCCGTGGTGTCACGCTCGAAAATGTTTTGGATATTGTGAAGCGCGTGAATCCCACCATTACCGCACCGATTATTCTTTTCACTTACTACAACCCTATTTTTTACCGTGGTGTGGATGCGTTTATGCAACAGGTTTCTGCTGCTGGCGTAAAAGGATTAGTTATTCCTGATTTGCCCTTAGAGGAATCCGATGCAGTTTTGGCGGCGGCGACAGCGAATAATCTAGAGTTAACGCTTTTGGTTGCGCCCACTAGTCCCAATGACCGGATTGAGGCGATCGCCAAAGCATCCCAAGGCTTCATTTATCTAGTGAGTGTGACCGGTGTAACAGGCGCAAGAACATCCGTTGCCAGCCGCGTTGAGGAGTTATTGCCTCGTTTGCGCGCGGTTACTGAGAAGCCTGTCGGTGTTGGTTTTGGTGTGTCTGATCCTGAGCAAGCGAAAAAACTGAAGGACTGGGGTTCCGATGGCGTAATTGTTGGTAGTGCGATCGTAAAACGTCTTGCGTCCGGTACTCCTGAAGAAGGTCTCCAAGCAGTTAAAGAATTCTGTGAATCTCTAAAAGGGGCGATCGCCTAGAAAATTTACGAGCATAAGTTATTGGGAGGTTGATTCGTGAGAATTGGCCTTTTTTTGTTTTTGGGTTTCGATAGAGATGGTCAAAAACTGTGGCGATCGCCAACAAATAAATCATCGAGAATAGAATATGTGTAGAAAAAGATTTTGGGCAATCCGATGCTGACAAAACAACGGGCAAATCGCGTGTTACTGCAAAATATCGGTTGGCAGCAATTTGAAAATATTCTGTTAGAGCTGGGCGAAACCCGTGGTAGCCGCATTGCCTATTGCGATGGCACTCTAGAAATTATGACTCCACTTCCCGAACACGAATATTACAAAGAAGTAATTAGCGATGCGCTCAAAGAATATGCGGATGCTTCGGATATTGATTATGAAAGTCTAGGATCGACAACGTGGCGTAAGCAATTAAAAATGGCCGGTTTAGAGCCAGATAATTGTTTTTATTTTCAGAATGAGCCATTAATTCGTGGGCAACTGGAATATGACCTCAATCAAGATCCGCCACCAGACCTAGCTTTGGAGATTGATCTGACAAGTAAATCTTTAGAACGTTTCCCTATTTATGCGCGGTTGGGAGTGCCGGAGATTTGGAGTTATGAAGAGGGCAAAATTACGATCTATCTTCTGAAGAATAACGAGTATCAAATATCAGAAAATAGTTTGGCTTTACCGAGAATTTCTGTAGATAAAATGATGGATCTAATAGAAGACAATCGTCCTCTAGGTCGTCGAGCTATTCGCAAGGCTATTCGTGCCTGGGCGAAGCAAATGTAGGATGCATGGAGACTGTAAATAAAACTTGAGAAATCAGTCCACAATTTATCATCTGTCGTAACGCATTATTTTGGATACATTGGAATTTTATAATCCTTGAGTTTTTTACACCTCTCCAAGCAACCAAAAAGATAGTAGGACGTTGGATACCAGCCTTGGACTCTTTCATAAAGACGAGGTAAGTGACCTTTGACACCTTTAAGGGAAAAGTTCAACTGACTGTAATCAAAAAATTCCCCATTGTTGAATGAACCATTCCCATACCATTTAACTTGCTTGGCATATCTAATGTAGGTATCCCAATCATGTATCTCTGGAACACCGCCACAATCGAGCCATATATGATTTTGTATGCTGAATCCAAATTTATCATTACTGTATTTTTTCCATAGCCCATCAATCGTTTTTAGATCTTTACAAGGAAATAACCTGATATCGTCAACGTTTAGATCTTGATTTGATTCTTTTCCAACTACTTCCCGCATTACCCGAACTGTTTCTTTGTCTGCATCTTTGAATTTTTGTGCTTTCAAATAACTATCTAACTGCTGATATCTTTCCGGAATAATGATTTTAAGTAGCTCTCTTTTTTGCATCTTAGGAGCTGGTTTTGCTGCAATCTTTTCCGTCTTTATTTCTGCGGAGATAAGCGGTGGAGTCGCACTTTTGATCACAGTTTTCGGTTTGACAACTGACTCGATAAGCATTATACCAAAAGTCGGGAATCGTTGAATCGCCTCAATTGCATCCATATCCGTTCCCCGCGCCGCCACATTCACCCGCATCCAAAGTTGTTTTGCTACATCCCACTGCTTCTTTGTTTCCGCCAAAAGTGCATCACACTTTAACGTCGTAATATCCTGAGCCGTTGCCGCATCTGGCAAGAGAATTAAATGATATTTTGACGCAGGCTCTACTATTGGATAGGGCGTTTGCTTCGGTTTCTCATAATCCCGATTAATCTCTTTCACCCGATATTTAATCCGTTTAGAAAGTCGTTCGACTGTCGCACAATTACCTTCTCCCTGAATTCGCAGTGACTCCAATAGCGCATAAGTAAAAGCCCCTTGCTCCAAAGCTTCAATCTCATAGGATCTTTCTGCTGGGCTACAGGACGAAAAAGTAATTACACCCTGCTGCTTCTCATTGCCAATGCCCATATCTTTAGAACTTTGTTCACTACGACAAGCATCCAAAAGCAAAATGACATTGTCTGCACCACTACGCCGCAATCGCTCCGACACATAGCTAATGGGAATCGCTGTATCCTCAATACCTGCTGGATCTGGGTCAGCATCTGATGGCAACAGATAATCCCGATCTTGATGACGAATGCCGTGCCCACTAAAGAAAAACCAGAGATTATCCCCATCACTAAGAAAATCTTCCTCAAACCGTACCCGCAAAAAACGACGTAAAGCCCCATAGGTAGGGCGAGAAGCATAGGGCTTATCCGCATCATCGATCGGCGGCGAATCATCCGTAAACAAATAAACCTTGTCAAACTTCACATCTGACCGGAAATATTGCTGCATCTTTTCCGCATCCCGTTTCGCAAAACTGAGATTTGGCAGATTGTCATATTCATTTACGCCGATGCAGATCGCCCAATTCCTTGCCATCAGTCAGACTTAGCAGAATCCTTTCGTTTAAATGTAACTTGGATTCCTCCAGTTGTACCAACCTCGACACCATTCCCCATGAGGCTTACTTTCCCATTGGCATCAATATCTAGCGAAAAACTAATTTCATCCAATTCCATCTCCGAAGCCGCCTTGAGATTATTAGAGAAAACATCCTCAATCACATCGAGAAACCCAGAGATTTGAGACTTGAGCATTTCCGCTGACACAAACTCCCGTACCTTTTGCCCAGTGGACTTTTTGGGGTTACTCCGATAACTCGCTCCGGTATCTTGACCGTCTTTTGCACCTGTCGCGGCAATCGCCTGAGTGATGACATATATACCTTTCTCTTTGTGTTCAGCCATGCTTAAGTCTCCCTAAATTTCCTCAATCATAAGGGGAAGAAAATGGAAGACGATTACTTTAAAGTTCTCCCAAGAGAATTAAGCTTTGTTCGTATTATTCAACTTCCCGCGCACAATGATGACTGTTCGGTTTGTTCCTCTGGCGATCGCCTCGGGGATATTACCGTGGAGTGCTTTTTGGAGAAGACTTTCGCTGCTGGCTCCCATCACCACGAGATCATAAGTATTTTCTTTAATGACCCGGAGTAAACTTTCGGAGACATACCGCGAACGAACCGGCAGTGAAATCACCGGAACTTCCACATATTCTTTGAGTTTGGCTTGAGCTTTGCGCAGCAACGGAAATCTTTGGGTTTGATATTTAGGTTGATAGACCTGACATAAACAAATTTCTGAGGAAAGAGAATATCGATGAACATCCGGGGTTAATCGCAGTAGAGCCGGAGCGAGTTTTAGGGCTCGTCGGGCATTGTGACCTCTAGAAATCGGGCAGAGGGCACGCAAATGAGGAGCGTCTTTTGATGCCAATTTCAAAGGATGGGCATGGCTCGTTTTTGTTAAAAGGACATCGCAAGGTGCTTCTTTAATGAGTACTTCGATGACATTGCCAAATAGTTTTCCGGCGGGGTTGCGATCGCCTTGCCAACCGAGAATTAACCCCACATCGTCAGTAGATAATTGTTGTAATATCACCGCAGAAACATCATGGGCTAAGAGAATCTGCGTGTGAATCGCAACTCCCCATTTATGCCCTAGCTTTTCGAGACCCTGCAATAATTGTCGTTCTGGAATGGTGTTAATGGCCGTTTCTGGGAGAGGGCAAGGGGCAGAAACCGGGATGATATGCAGGCAGCAAATGATCGCATTTTTATCTTTGGCGATCGCATAGGCGACTGTGAGTAGTGCTTCGGCTGTATTGGGATTGGCGATCGCCACCCAGAGTTTTGGTTGATGGCGATCAATATCTTGGGTGCGATAAACGCAATAGCTCGGCTCCTGCAATTTGAGCGCATGGTCACTATTACCAAGGAGTTTTTGCGTTTCGGCGCGAATAATATCAGATCGGGTAATAATCCCTTGCAAACATTCTTGCTCAACGACAGGTAAACGCGAAATTTGATAGCGATTAAGCAGATATAAAACATCGCTGAGAGAAGCTTGGGGCGCGACCGTAATTACTTTACGTTGCATCAATTGACTAACCGTCACATCCCGTTCACTTGATGCAATTTGCGCTAAATCCCCTTGGGTTAAAACCCCCACTAATTTGCCATTCTCTAATACCGGAAAACCACGGTGGTGCGATTGCGACAAAATAGGTAACAGTTCAGTAAGGGAGAGGCTACTGTCTATCGTTTCGACATTGGGTTGCATCACCTGCGCCGCCGTTAAATCCATCAAAACCTGTGGATCATTTTTCTCCTTCAGACGAATGCCACTCGCTTCGAGGAGATGCTCATAAATTGACCCTTTAAAAAAACTTTCGCCGACGATAAAAGCAGTCACCGATGCCAACATTAAGGGCAATACCAAATTAAAATCCGTCGTCAACTCAAAGACAATCACAATAGCTGTCACAGGGACTCGCGCCACCCCCGTAAAAAATGCGCCCATTCCAGCGAGGGCATAAGTATATTGGGAAGCTTCAGGAATTAGTGCTTCAGCTGAAAATCCCATCAGATAGCCAAGGGCTGCTCCCAAAACGAGGGTAGGAGCAAATAATCCTCCTGGCGCTCCCGAACCATAGGCCAATAAACTCAGTCCAAAGTGGGCAATAAAGGCGATCGCAATCACCTGCCACCCTGCATCCCCCGTCAATAAAAAATCCCGTAATCCGGCGTTATCCCTAAAGAAAGGCGGCAAAAATGAAATTACAATTCCTGAAATCATCCCGGCGATCGCCATTCTCGTGGCAAGGTTAAGTCGCATCCGTCGATTGAAATGTAAAACCGTGAGAATACCGCGATTAAAAAAAGCGCCCAGCCCACCAGCCAAAGCGCCCAAAATTAGGTAGAGAGGAATTTCTTTAACTGAAAAATGGCTCTGATTCGCTGCCAGCAATAATTCACTGGGTAAATTTAAATCCGATGTACCAAACCACCGCGACACCACCGATCCTGTAAATGAAGCGACAATGGCAGTTTCGAGAGTGAGGCCGGACATATCCCGCATCAACTCTTCCACCACAAATAACACCCCAGCAATCGGCGTATTAAAACCAGCTGCCAACCCTGCTGCTGCCCCCGCTGCAATCATTTGCCGTCGATGGTCTGGCGTAATCGGTAACCATTGACTCAGTTGTGCTGCCAGTGCTGCCCCGATATGTACTGTTGGCCCCCGTCTCCCGAGGGTTAGACCGCCCCCCAAGACTAAAATTGTGCCAATCGATTTGGCGATCGCCACCTTCCAAGACAGCGGAAATGGCAGCCGTGCCAACACCACCTTTACCTGAGGTACACCACCACCTTTTGCCGCAGGAGAAAAAGTCTGTAATGTGAATCCTGCGAGACCACCACACACTAAACCGAAGAGCGGCAAAATTAACCACGCACCATATTGATGACTCAGCGCAACCCGATAACTGCCGAGGGTGCCGATACCGGCCTTCAGAAATAGAGCCGATAAACCTGAAATTGTTCCGATAAGACAGGCTTCAAAAATTAAGTAATTGCGATTGAGACTGAGCTGTCCGAATCGATGAAAAATTCCCCAGTTACGCACGGGAAGCATGATTGTTTCTAGCCCGTAGAGTTTCGAACACAAATCGATCTGCCCTTAAGCTACCAAATTATTGACAAACTCTCAGAGTTAAAACGCTTTCCTCAGTGGGCGATCGCCCTTGTTCTTTACCGAAGCATGATCCCGGTTCCTGTCCCGAACTGATAGTATGTGTGCTTGAAGATAAACATGCTTTTATTCCTAAAAATTTATGAGTACCGAATCAGGTCTAATTGCTCCCCACGGCGGACAATTAATTAACCGAATCGCCTCCGAAGCCGAAAAGAAAGAATTTTTGGCACAGGCAGATACCCTCCCTCGCGTTACCCTCGACAAACGCGCCCAGTCCGACCTCGAAATGATTGCCATTGGTGGCTTCAGTCCCCTCAAAGGCTTCATGGAGCAGTCCGACTATGATTCTGTCGTTGACACCATGCACCTCAGCAATGGTTTGCCTTGGTCTATTCCCGTAACCCTACCTGTTTCCGAAGAAGTCGCTGCACCTCTCAAGGAAGGTAACTGGGTACGTCTTGACGATGCCAATGGTCGTTTTATTGGTGTCCTCGAACTCTCTCAAAAATTCCACTACAACAAAGCTCACGAAGCAATCAACGTCTACAAAACAGACGAAGATAAGCACCCTGGCGTTAAGGTTATCTATGAACAAGGTGATGTAAACCTCGCAGGTCCCGTTTGGTTGCTAGAGCGTGATCCTCACCCCCTCTTCCCCGCATACCAAATTGACCCTGCAGCTTCCCGCGCGGCATTTGCAAAGCGTGGCTGGAAAACTGTTGTGGGCTTCCAAACCCGTAACCCCATCCACCGTGCTCACGAATACATCCAAAAGTGTGCTTTAGAAACAGTTGATGGTCTTTTCCTCCATCCTCTCGTTGGTGCAACAAAGAGTGATGATATCCCTGCTGATGTGCGCATGCGTTGCTACGAGATCATGATGGAAAACTATTTTCCCCAAGATCGTGTCATCCTTGCGATTAATCCTTCGGCAATGCGTTATGCAGGCCCCCGTGAAGCAATTTTCCACGCACTGATTCGCAAGAATTATGGTTGTACTCATTTCATCGTTGGTCGTGACCATGCTGGTGTGGGCGATTACTACGGTACTTATGAAGCTCAGGAAATGTTCGATAATTTCGACCCTGCTGCTCTTGGTATTACACCAATGAAGTTTGAGCATGCTTTCTACTGTAAGAAGACTGAGCAAATGGCGACAGCGAAAACAAGTCCCAGTGGCCCTGAGGATCGTGTGCATCTCTCCGGTACGAAGGTTCGCGAAATGTTGCGTAATGGTGAGCTTCCCCCTCCGCAATTCTCTCGTCCCCTCGTGGCAGCAGAACTTGCTCGCGCAATGCACAAGTAAAACTAAACAAACATTATTAATCATGACTAGGGATTTTCACGGTAAATCCCTTTTTTAGTGTTAAAAAGAAGAATATCGCGATGAGCACAAAATATACCCGGGCATTTCACATCCTACCTGTATGGATATGGTTTATTCTCGTTGCTCTTTTGACGCGAATACCATATTTTTTCAAAATTGATATTGATTGGGATGAATCAACTTTTCTTTTATTAGGCCAATCCGTATTAAAAGGTCAACTTCCTTATACCGGAGATGTTATTGATGTTAAGGCACCATTGCTCTGGTATTGTTTTGCTGTTCTAACTGCTTTAACTGGTAAATCTTTTTTCTTTGTTCGTTTTGCTGGTGCCATGATCACGGCAATGTCAGGTTATCTTATTTACTTTTGTATTTCAAAAGTTTGGGGACAAAATCGAGCACTTATTGCAGGATTTGGGTTGGTGATTTTCATCAACTTAAGTGCTGGAGGCCAGGCACTTATCTCTGAACATTTAGTCATTATTCCTCTCCTATTAGCATTTCTATGCTGTCTTTTTTATAGAAGGCAAATAATACTCCTTTACTGTGCTGGCGTTTGTATGACTATTGCCAGCATGATACGGCTTAACCTAGCCTATAGCATGGTGATTTTAGGTTTGTATTTGTGTGTCTTAGTCTTAAATAACTCTTCACTGAATATTCAAAAAAAACTACTTAACATCTGTAGCTATGCTGCTGGGTGTATTAGCATTCTTATACTCACAATAATGCCATATATTCTGAGTCACAATATTCCTGAGTTCTATCGAGGATTGATTCAATCATCTCTGAGCTATGCGAACCAACAAAGCAGTTTTTTTATAGTCCTTAAAGAGCAAATTATTTATTATATTGCAGGTTCTTTTAAGACGTCTATTGCTTTGCTTCTCCTTCATTTGTTTGTTGCAATTATCTGCGGGGCTCAACTACGTTTATTGTTGTCAAATTCTAATGAACTCAACACATTAGAAAAAAGACTATTGAGCTTGATTTGTGTCTTCTGGATCAGTATCGAATTTTCTATTTTGAAATCAGGCGTATTTTGGGGGCACTACAATATGCAGCTTGCCGGATTTGTCGTGATTTTTATTACACCAACTGTTTATAACATAATCCAACAGAATCAAATGACGGCAGGCAAACTGTTTCTTTTTCTGACATTAAGTGTTTATGGCATTCATACTGGTCTTCAATATAGTTCAATTGGTAATAATTTTTTTTGCATGGGTAGTCTCTTTTATGGCCCATCATATCAACTAGCACAAGAGCTAGATAAAGAGTTGGGTGATCGTGAACCAAATGATAAAAGTATTTGGTTAGCAAATCATCATTTTTATTATTGGCAGCAGAATATCAATCCTCCTATTTCTAGTACTACACATCCTAGTAATATTCATAAGGAGTTTCTTCTTCGAAGTTGGTTTGGAGAGCAATCATCGACAGTAAATGAACTTAAAAAAATTATTGCAAGCCCTCCTGAATTTATTGAAGGTAAGCGTATGGAAACATATTTTCAAACAAATCCTGAAGCACAGCAATTATTGAACTCTTTTTTACAAGAAAAATATTCTGAAATTCCTATAGATAATTTAAAGACAAAAATTTATCGACTGAATAAATAGTCTAAAAAACTTAGAGGTTGTCTGAAAAGTCTTTATGTTCGATAAATGCTGCGTAAATTCCGCCAGGTTGATCGCCTGAAGTGCTTATTTTTACGTGCAACTCATTTCGACAAAAGTTACGGTCAGACCCTTTTCAGACAGCCTCTTATAGATAGATGAAATAAGTAAGTTCGTTTTGAGAGATGATCGCCTGGATTCTTGACTATTGGGGCCATATTGTAAGCAGATATTTCTGGAAATAATCGGCTATATATTGAAGTAATTAGTATCCAGCATTCGTTTGCTTGGATTTTTTTGAGTTCTTTTCAGGTTATGACTAATTTCCCCGCTTTAACGACCTATGGCTATGCAATTGAGAAGACTCTAGGCCAGAATTTTCAAGGTCGACGGTTTACTTATCTCGCGCGACAAATTGAAGGCGATCGCCCTGTCGTGCTCAAAAAATTTGCTTTTGTGCAAGGGGCAACGGATTGGAGTGGCTATGACAGTATCGAAGCCGAGATCAAAGTGCTCCAACGATTAAATCATGAGCAAATTCCCGATTATCTTGGGTCTTTCACCACGGATGATGGCTTTTATTTGATCACAGAATATATTGATGCGTCGACCCTTGCCCAGACTAAAGCGCTTTCGTTTAAAGAGATAAAGGCGATCGCCATCCAGTTGCTCAGAATTTTGCAAAGCTTGCAGGAACAGCAACCGCCTATTATCCATCGCGATATTAAGCCCGAAAATATTTTGATTCGTCGTTGGGGTAAAAGTTGGCGTGTATTTTTAATTGACTTTGGGTTTGCGCGGTTGGGGATGGATGATCTTTCCGCCAGCAGCACAGTGAAAGGAACGTTGGGTTTTATGCCACCGGAGCAAATTTTTCAGCGGGAACTCACCACTGCATCGGATTTGTATTCGTTGGGCATTACGCTCATTTCGATTTTGTGTGGCAAGCGCTCTGGTGAAATTGGTGCTTTGGTAAATAGCGATTATCGAATTCAATTTCGTTCACAACTGAAGCATTTGCCGAACGCTTTTCTCGATTGGTTAGAAATTCTTACTGAGCCCAATCTTAACAAACGCTATCCCGACGCGAAAGCCGCATTACAGGCTTTATTACGGCTGGAACGCAAGTCGAATCACGTCACTTATGACTACAATAATGTGCATTTTGCATGGCAATTTTTGGTGGGAGTTTTGAGCTTAATGCTGGGACTGAAGCTATGGGGATTGTTCAATATGTTGCCAATCCCAACCTTTGCACCGCAGGACACTGTTACTCAACCAACTCCGCTTAACGAACCAAATTTGCCGAGTATCGATCTGAGCGATAAGTTAATTGCTGATCTTTACCAAAAGGGATTAAGCGCGTTAAATCGTGATGGTTATGATGAGGCTTCCTATTACTACAATCAGGTTTTAGAGGTTGACCCAAATCATTTTGATGCGCTGTCGGATAATTGTGCAGCCTATTACTATCTCAATCAACCAGAGGAAGCATTAGATTTATGTGAACGAGCGATCGCCATTAATGACCAAGATTATCGCGTTTATAATCGTCATGGTTTGGTGCTAACCGGAGGTTTAGATCGTCCCGCAGAAGCATTGTTATCCTTTGAACGATCGCAGCAACTAAATCCTGGTTATTTTTGGGCTTGGGTGAACCACGCACGAGCATTAACAGCACTCGGAAAATATGATCAGGCGATCGCCTCAGCAGAGAAAGGTATTGAAATTGATCAGAATGCGTCGGGCGGTTGGTACGAGAAATCTAAAGCGTTACGACGGATGGGTTTTCTAGAGTTAGCTCTAGAAGCATCCAATCAGGGTACTTTAGTCGATCCAAGCTCTCACTTGATCTGGGGTGAACAAGGCCGTGTACTCTATGCCCAAAAAAGATATGAGCAAGCGTTGTCTGCATTTGACAAGGCAATTACCTTCAATCCAGATCATGCATGGCATCATTACCGTGCAGGTTTAGCGGCTGAGGCAATAGGGAATGATTATCGGGCGATCGCCTCCTATGAAAAGGCTTTTGCCCTAAAGCCAGATTTCACTCAAGCCCAAGAAAAATTGGGTCTTTGATATTACAGGTAAATCCCATGCGAACTCAATACATCACCACAGATTTAGAGCTAGAAAGCCCAAATGATTTAACGTCGATTGTGCAAGAGTTTGAGGATGATGTTCTGGTTCACTTTTGCGGTGCTGTCGGCGATCGCCATGCTGCCAGTTTTGGCCTTTTCCATGAGGGTTCTGTAGCAAGCGATATCAATTTCTATTGCAACCTAATCGAAAATCTGAGCGAATCATCACGAATGCTTTGGGATAGTTGCACTCGCATCGATTTTAATATTGGCTATGAAGCTGGCGATGAACCTAAAAGTTGGCGATCTCCTATCTCAACCGAGGTTTTAGAGCGCATAACGAAAAACCGCGGGGACATTGTCATTACAATTTATCCCCACGGCATATATAGTTCAGTAGATACAATCTGATTGAAAATTTAGATATCGAGGTCAAGCATATTTAGCTTGGGCGCATTGGTCTCGATAAACTCACGACGAGGTGCAACGCGATCGCCCATCAGCACCGTGAAGATCCGATCTGCTTCCGCCGCATCTTCAATTTCCACGCGCTTGAGCGTACGACTTTCAGGATTCATTGTGGTATCCCAGAGTTGTTGAGGCATCATTTCACCCAAACCCTTAAAGCGCTGAATATTGTACTTCGCATTGGTGGGAAGTTCCGCAATCTCACTTTGAAGTTCGCGATCGCTGTAGCAGTAAGTATGCTTTTTCCCGCGCTCCAGCTTATAGAGGGGAGGACAAGCGATGTAAATGTAACCCTGGTCTACTAGAGAACGTTGATAACGATAGAAGAATGTTAAGAGTAGTGTCCGAATGTGAGCACCATCCACATCCGCGTCTGTCATAATCACAACCCGGTGATAGCGTAACTTTTCGGGGTTGAATTCTTCGCCTTTAATGCCTAATCCCAATGCCGTAATTAGCGATTGGATCTCATTGTTTTTATAAATTCTGGCATCGTCTGTTTTCTCGATATTGAGGATCTTGCCTCGCAATGGCAGAATCGCTTGGAACTGGCGATCGCGTCCCTGCTTGGCACTACCTCCCGCAGAATCACCCTCTACTAGGTAAATCTCAGATTTTGCGGCATCCCGCTCACTACAATCCGCCAACTTACCGGGAAGCAAAGAAGACTCAAGCACAGATTTACGACGAACAAGCTCTCTAGCGCGACGAGCCGCTTCTGCCGCTTTAAATGCCTGAATGGCTTTTTCTAGGATGCTATCAACTACGTTTAGATTAAATTCAAAATATTCGTTGAGCACTTCACCCATAAAGGAATCAACAATACCGCGCACTTCCGAGTTACCGAGTTTTGTTTTAGTTTGCCCTTCAAACTCAGGCTCAGGAACTTTTACTGAGATAACCGCTGTTAAACCTTCGCGAATATTCTCACCAGCTAGATTCGATTCATTATCTTTAATCTTGTTGCGCTTACGGGCAACGGTGTTCATTGTGCGTGTGAGAACAGCCTTTAAACCTTCGAGGTGTGTACCACCATCAATCGTTCGAATGTTATTCGCAAAACCGAGCAAATTATCACTATATGCATCAATACACCATTGCAGAGCCACTTCCACCTGTACATTATTCTTCTCGCCGGAAACATAAATAATTTCTTCGTGGAGCGCCGTTTTCTCGCGGTTCATGTAAGCGACATACTCTTTGATACCACCTTCATAGAAATAAGTGTTGGAGCGGGGTTCTTCTGCACGATGGTCGGTAAAGATAATTTTTACGCTGGCATTGAGATAAGCCAACTCACGCAAACGTCCCGCGAGGGTGTTGTAATCAAAAACCGTGGTTTCTGTGAAAATTTCTGCGTCTGGTAAAAAATGAACGGATGTTCCTGACTTATGGCCTGTGGCTGGTGCTGTGACTAAGTCACCTTTGGCAATGCCGCGCTCGTAACGTTGCTTATGTTCAGTTTCATTTCGCCAAACCGTTACTTCCACCCATTCGGATAAAGCATTTACGACGGAGACACCCACACCATGCAAACCACCTGATACTTTGTAACCACCATCGCCAAACTTACCGCCTGCGTGGAGGACAGTCATCACTGTTTCGAGGGCGGATTTTCCTGTCGTGGGGTGAATATCTGTGGGGATACCGCGGCCGTTGTCGGTAACGCGAACGGAACCATCCTCTAAAATCTCAACGTTGATCTCATCACAGTAGCCTGCAAGTGCCTCGTCAACGGAGTTGTCAACGACCTCGTAAACCAGATGGTGTAAGCCTCGTGGCCCAGTGGTACCAATATACATACCCGGACGCTTCCGGACTGGTTCTAAACCCTCAAGAACTTGAATCTGTTGGGCACCGTAGTTACTGGACATGGACAAACTCCGAAATAGGGCGTGAAACTTCTTTGCCTGTTTTTCTGGCTAAATCAGACAAAAATTATAGCATGAAAGGTTTGTGGGCGGAATAGTCAGGCAATGGAGGCGGTTTTGAGGTGGGGTGCAACTCTCTGAAATGGTGTGGTGATAGGCTGCACAAATAGAGCTGCTATTAGTAGTACGTTTATTTTACCTTAACCTTTTGGATCTGGGACGTTTTGTTGCGGGTTCTTAGGAGTCGTATTTGATCACTTCGAGATTGCTGAAATTCCGCTTTTTGTTGGTGGTAATTAGAGCCTGTTTAAGGCGGCAAAATTCTTGCATGTAATACAGGTAATCGTTGTGGCTGGGGTCAAGGCTTTCGTATTTTTCGCGGCAATATTCGTAGTGTTTTTTTGTGTTGACATATTCCATGGTGGCGATCGCCGCGCGGATTTGGAGAGGGACGCGGTGGATGTCGATCTCAGTTTTTTCGTTGAGATACATCAAGTTCCCAAGGGGCTGCATCTTTTCAGGATGATTTGTGAGGATATCGAGAATTCTGCCGAGAAGCTGATTATGAGCAAGATTTTGCTTGATTTCTTTGGGGATTTCAGAGATTTCTTGCCACAGCCAACGATTATGGGAAATGCCAAACATCAATTCGTTTTCGCTGAGCTGGGTTTCAATTTGACGACGAAAGGCTGTGCAATGCAGATATAGCCGCAGTAAATGTTCTTCTGCCTGGACCAATTGCATCGATGCAGTGGCAACAGGAATATCTTCAACTGGGGTGGGTTCTTCGTATTCTGGTTCTGCGGGTTTTTGCTGCTGGGATCTGCGGAGGCGTTTAATTTGGTAGTAAAAATTTTCCTGGAGCTGCTGGTAATGTTGGCGATCGCCTTTGCTGATGGATTGCGCAAAATTGGAAATATAGTGGCTGCGGAGGGTTTGGTCTTTAATCTTTGCAAGGATGCGAATGCCCTGACGACCAAGATTTTGTACTTGATCAGCTTCGCCTAAATCTTTGCCGAGCAACAATTGATTGAGTTGCCAATCGATCCACAGCGGTGCATCCCGTAATGCTTCTTTGTACTGAGTGACACCATTGGGCATTAAGAGAAATTCGTCGGCATCCTTCCCGCCGGGCAAATTCAAAACCCGTGCTTGCATTTGCCCTGAATAGATCAGTGGTTCAATTTCCCTTAGGGCGCGTTGAGTTGCTTTTACACCCGCTTTATCGGCATCAAAATTGAGGACAACTTGTTTCGAATCGGTATAGCGTAATAACTGTCTGACCTGACCTTGCGTAAAGGCTGTGCCCAAAGATGCAACGGCATTTGCAAAACCTGTGGTGTGTAACGCGATCGCATCAAAGTAGCCTTCCACCACAATTGCTTGGTCAGCTTTAGCGATCGCCTGTTTTGCTTTATCGAGAGCAAAAAGGGTATTACTTTTATCGAAGAGGGGCGTTTCAGGAGAGTTGAGATATTTGGGTTCCTCGCCTGTGAGTGTGCGACTACCAAACCCAATGGCACGACCCTGACTGTCATAAATCGGAATCATCAGGCGATCGCGAAACTGATCATAATGACCATTGCCTGACTGGCGCGGCTTAATTAATCCTGCCTGTTCGACCAATGCGATGGGATAACGTTTTTGTTCAACTAAATATCGATAAAGGGTTTCCCAACCGCCGGGCGCATAGCCAATCCCAAATTTCTGGATCGTTGCCTCAGATAACTTTCGTTCCTCGCGCACATATTGTAGTGCCATTTCCCCTTGGGGTTGCTTGAGGGCGTATTGATAAAAACTCGCGGCGATCGCCACAATTTCGTAGAGCTGTTCCTTGAGTGACAGTTGCCGTTGAATTTCTTGGCGCTGTTCTGGTTCAAGGGTCTTGAGAGGAATCTGATATCGTCTCGTCAGATCCAGTACGACCTCAGCAAAGGAGCTTTTATTAATCTCCATCAAAAACTTGATGGCATTGCCCCCAGCCCCACAACCAAAACAGTGATAAAACTGCTTCGACGGACTGACCGTAAAACTCGGCGTTTTCTCGTCATGAAACGGACAAAGACCTAGCAAGTCCTTACCTCGTTTTTTCAGCACCACATAATCTGATACCACCTCACTGATATCGACTCGCTGCCTTACATCTTCAATTGTGTCGGGATGGATGGCAGGTATCGCCATGGTGTTGATGCTGCGAATTGAACGTCTTTAAATTTTACTGACCTTCAAAGATTTTGGGAGAAATGAAGGGGGGGCGATCGCCTCAAGTCGATTGAGTTAATTTAATAAGGTTAATAGGGGGCTTCAGCAGGCCCATCATAACCACATATCCCTAAGCGCGGTGAATTCACAAGGGAGATCGGTTCACCATAATCTTCGTGGGGATGTCCCTTTGTATGACGATCACAGAGCATCCCCGTTGTTCCATCTTCGTACATACATTCTTGGCAGAAGTGAGTTGCGGGTTTTTCACATTGGATACATGAATACACGGGTGGATTATTTCTTGCCATCAGGAAAATTGGCTCTGAATTCAGCATTTTTCCTTGCCGGTGATTGACATGGCGAATTATTGTTTCGGAAGGCGTTCCCCAATCGTAAATATGTTCTAGTTGATCTAACTCCTCAAAAATCCAGCTGATTGTATGAGACATTGCTATTTCTTGCTGTAAACTGTGGCGGTGGGAAAAAGCACTTAAATGTCCACAACATTCCAGCCAAATTGCTCGTAGATACAAGTCTAGGTCACGTAGGTTGCTATCGCCTCTCATTTCGAGATGAAGCCAAAAATTTTTATCGCCATAACTCTGAATCTGAAGATGGTAGATCGTTTGAGCTTTGCGTTGATTCGTTTCTACTGTTGTGATCGCCGACTGCCTCATATGACAAGATTTAAGATGCCGTGAGATGCCGCCTTTAGAGAACTCTTTGCCACAAAATTGGCAAATACCTTTCGTTGTAGTGGACTTTTCCATCATTCTCTCTTTTCCTTGCCATAAATATTCGTTCTAGGGGTTTGCTCGCATACTACTAAGCTTCGAGGCGATCACCTACCAAATGGTTGAGAGGTCTAGCTCAAAGCCCACCAAAACATCTTCTCCACTGAGTGTTGCTGGCGAATTTAAAATTTCAACCTCTTGATTGGGTCGATAAACTTCAACCTGCTGAGTCTTTCGATTAATTAGCCAACCCAAGCATGTACCAGTATCAATATATTCGCGTAATTTGGCTTGGGTGACATCCAGTTTTTCGTTGACAGCAAGCAATTCCACAACAAAATCTAAACTCAATGGCGGAAATTTTTCGCGTTCATGCTGAGTCAAGGATTGCCATTTCTCTATCGGAATCCAAGCCGCATCTGGGGAACGAACAGCTCTATTCGGTAAGGTAAATCCTGTCGAAGACCCAAAGGTTATGCCTGCTGATTTTGTCTTCTGAGCCCATATGTATAGTTGATACGTCACGTCTGCATTGCGATTGCTTGTTTCTCCATCCGCCAGCGGCATGATAATAAGTTGATTGGTGGCACTACGCTCAAACTGCCAAACTTCGTTACATTGGCAAAGTTGGAAAAATTGTTCATCACTTAAATCGCAGCTATCAAGATTAAGTTCAATGGGAAAGCTGATATTCATTGTGGCGATCGCCCATTGCTTGATACGACTACTACCGATTATAAAAGCTTCACTTTCAACCGAAACTTTCAAATTAAAGAGCCATCCTGAATTATGTTTTTTACATCATTTCAGAATGGCTATGGTTGCGTTTAAATTAAAAAATCAAAAAAGATAAAAAGGCTGTAACTTATTTCATTGCTTTTTTAAGAAGTTCCTGTAAGCCTTCACCACCTTGGGATTGCACAAAAGACATAATCACTGGCGCAAATTTGCTCGCCATGGCAGGGTTGAGTTTTAGGGATTGAAAACCACTGGCTAAAGTCGCCATAGTGCCCAATTTCCCAGCATCGCCACCGAGGGAAGAAGCTAAGCCACCCAAGGCTCCAGCCATACCGCCACCAGTTTCTGGTGCTGCATCGATGAGTGATTCGATCTGGGGGATTGCACCTGCTAATTGACCAAATTCACCATCGTCTAGTTTGTCCTTTGCCAGCTTGAATAAGAGACCAGAGCCGCCTTTTGCCTGTTCTTCAGATACGCCTAACTGGCTCGTTAACATCTGGATAAGTTCCATATTTTGGGTTCTCCCGCGTGAATGTGATGTAATCCACTGTGCTTATATCGCAAAATATTCGGGGTCTGCTCGGGATTCGTACCAAAAATTAATAGGGGTGATAACAAACTGATCATGATATCTACAGCGGTTATCAATGGCAGAGGTTTGTTGCTCTCCAGGAAAATTTTTGATTATCTAGGGAAGTCAGAAAGTTAGCTGAAGGGGAAGTCGATTGCCATGGCGCAGGAAATTGAACGGAAATTCTTAGTGGTGGGCGATCGCTGGCGGGAGTTGGCAGAGGGTGTTTATTATCGGCAAGGCTATCTGCAACGGCAACCTGAAAGAACTGTGCGGGTGCGCTTAGCCGGAGAACAAGGCTATCTCACCATTAAAGGTAAATCTACTGGGATTTCGCGGCTCGAATATGAATATCAAATCCCGCAAGCTGATGCTCTAGAAATGCTTGATATTTTGTGCGATTGCCCCCAAATCGAGAAAAAACGCTATTGTATTCCTTACGAAGGATTTATTTGGGAAGTCGATGAATTTTTTGGCGAAAATGAAGGCTTGATTTTGGCGGAAATCGAACTGCAATCCGAAGCGCAAACCTTCTTGAAACCGGATTGGATTGGTGCTGAAGTGACCCAGTTTTCACGGTATTTCAATGCAAAACTCGTGAGCTATCCCTATAGCCGATGGACAACCGCTGAACAGCAGCTAGACTAGACCCCAAAACTGCTACATTAGTTAGCTAATAACAAAAATTTTTACCCGCAATTAATTAAGCTATGACTAGCACCGTCAAGAACGACAAGACCATCGTTAAAAATTACTTTAATGCGAAAGGATTTGACCGCTGGCGTCGGATTTATGGTGATGGTGAAGTTAATAAAGTACAGGCTGATATTCGGGTGGGTCACCAGCAGACAATTGATAAGGTGATTGGCTGGTTAAAAGCCGACCAAAATCTCCCAATGCGTAGTATTTGTGATGCGGGTTGTGGTGTCGGTAGTCTCAGTATTCCACTTGCGAAGCTGGGTGCACGTTCGATTTATGCGAGCGACATATCCGAAAAAATGTCCGGTGAAGCTGCAGAACGAGCAAAGGTAGAGCTTGGTGAAAATGCTAATGTCACGTTCGAAGCGAAGGATCTTGAAAGTATCTCCGGCAAGTACAACACTGTTATTTGTATTGATGTGTTGATTCACTATCCCACTGAGGACGCGGCAAAGATGATCGCGCACCTTGCTTCTCTCAGCGAAGACCGTCTCATTTTGAGCTTTGCGCCTAAGACGTTCTTCTTGACCATTCTCAAGAAAATTGGTGAGTTTTTCCCTGGCCCTAGCAAAACAACTCGTGCTTATCAACATAAAGAACTCGATATTCGCAATATTCTGATCGACAATGGCTTTGCGATTGAGCGTACTGAAATGACCAGCACTAGTTTCTATTATTCTCGTCTCATCGAAGCAGCTCGTCTCCGCTAAGCAAAACGTTGATTGCAGAAATTTTGAGTGGGGTGATTGTTGCGGCGATCGCCCCTCTATTTTTTGCAATCTCCAAGCTTTGAATTAATAGGGTTTTTGACCGACCCAGTTTCCTTTCGGATCATAGTTGCAGACCCAAACTTCTTTCCCATCAGCCGTACGAGCCATCCCACAGCCAATTTTTCGAGAATCCCGCCACACGACTTGAGTGTAATGTCCACAGACTTTACCCGGTGCACAGGTATTCGTTGCATAGTCATAATCGTGAACTTCGTTGCCCCATAGATCGACGACCGCAGCTGACGAAAGCATTTGGCCTGAAGCATAGGCAATATTTTCAACATAATCGCAGTCAGGGCGATGACCACGTAGATTATTGGCGCTGAGATGATCAGCCCATTCCTGTGCATAGGCGGCAATGGTTTCGTCCCACTCTACAGTTTCCGTGATGCCATAGTTCGCTCGCCAGTCATTGTGAGCCTCTACCATTTGGGCGATCGCCGTAGGAGATGTTAGGTCATAGACATTTTCGACAATGCCTTCGGCGAGTGCTTCCGCAAAAGTTTTAATGCGTGCAGATAAAACCCCTGCTTCTTCAGAGCCATCATCTTTGTACTGAACTTTGTATTGGTAACCTGTGGCGCTGTTGTAGCCATAACCTCTGAGTCCGGCTTCGCGCCAAGTGCCATCGTTATCAACAAAAACGGGTTTGCCATCAAAAGGTAAGGGTTCTGTTCTGGTAGTCATCTGTCGTAGAGGCGATCGCCCTGATATAGAAAGTCAAAAATGCTCTGGAATCATAGGACAGGTTTTTAGAGAGAATCTCCCTTTGTTTATGAAACTTGAGAGATGCTCCAACGTGGTTAATAAAAAACCTCCATCTCATAGATGAAGGCAAAGAAAAATCTTGAAGTTGAAAGTAAAAAATTATTCGCTGTCACCCATGATTTTAGGGACACGGAAAAAGTCGTCTTCCCGCTCAGGCGCATTCTCTAAAAGACCTTCGCGATCGCCAAACGTTTTTTGAGTATCTTCTCGGAAAATATTGCTGACATCAATCGCCCGCGTTGTGGGAGCTACATCATCAGTATTAAGCTCACTGAGCTGCTCGACATAATCCAAAATACCGTTGAGTTGTTCCGGTAAAACCGCCTCTTCTTCTGGAGTTAAATCCAGACGAGCAAGCTTGGCAACCTTACGAACCTGTTCGAGATCAATCATTTGTTAGTTATTAGTTATCAAAACGAAAATTATTGGTTTAAATCTCTCTATTAAAGAGAACTTACGGAGGTCTTAAAGACTTAATCCTTAGAAGAAGACATCCATTTCAGAACGCCCTGTGGTCTTGAGCCAGTTTTGAGCTTCGATATAGTTATTGGGTGCAATGCGAATTGCCTGTTTCCAATATTCAGCTGCCTTATCAAACAATGCTTCAGACTCATCTTCGTTGCCAGCTTGCTTTGCCTTCTCCCCTTGGTAGTGATAAACCACAGCAATATTATTGAGAGCTTGGGGCATCTTTGGATTTAGATCGATTGCCTCATGATAAAGTCCTAAAGCCTTCTCGTGGTCGCCATTACTCGCGTAAATGAGACCCATGTTGTAAAGGATATAGCTACGGTCGTTGCCATCTTCTTCGAGTTTGAGAGCTTCTTCGTAGTTTTCGAGAGCCTCAGAATATTCACCATCCGCTTGCGCTGACATGCCGTCTCTGTAATAAGCAAAAGCTTCTTTTGCTCTGTTGCTGGTGGGCAAGATTTTGAGAATAATATCTGCCATCACCGTAAAGCTTTTGTCGATGAAGTTATCGTTACGTTGGGTTCTCGGCATAATGGTCTAGTCGCAGGGAATAATCGTTTGTTCACTTTACCTTGATTTGTTTTGATTTTAACGGATTGCTATGGCTGTGTACTTTTTCTGGGGAGAAGATGATTTTGCGATCGTCCAAGCGGTAGAGCAGATTAAGCAGTCTGTCCTCGATCCAGCCTGGTTGTCGTTTAATTTTCAAACCTATGATGGCAGCAAGGAAGAGACTGTCGTTGAGGCGTTAAATGAATCGATGACACCACCATTTGGGATGGGGGGAAGGTTAGTATGGCTGACGGAGGCGACGTTTTGTAACAGTTGCTCTGAAAGCTTATTAAAGGAACTTCAGCGAACATTAAATGTGGTTCCGGAGCAGACCCACTTATTAATTACGACGCGGAAAAAGCCAGACAAACGGATTAAATCCACAAAATTAGTCCAGGAGCGGGCAAAGGTTCGGGAGTTTTCGCCTATTCCACCTTGGCAAACAGAAGCGTTGGCTGATCGAGTGAGGGGAACGGCGCGAGAGATTGGGGTGACATTAGATCGACAGGCGCTAGAGCTTTTGGGGGAAGTGGTTGGCAATGATAGTCGTCGTCTCTGGAATGAACTAGAAAAGCTGAAAATTTATCAGAGCGATCGCCCACAACCATTAACGCGGCAAGAAATTCAGCGGTTGGTGGCAGCAACGAATCAAAACAGTCTGCAACTCTGTGCAGCGATTCGCGAAGGAAAAAGTGGCGATGCGATTCAGTTGGTTGGGGAGCTATTGGCGCAAAATGAACCCGCGTTGAGGATTGTGGCGACGATGATCGGGCAATTCCGGATGTGGACAGTGATTAAGGTGATGATGGAAAACGGTGAGCGCGACGATAAGGCGATCGCCAAACTAGCAGATTTACGAAACCCAAAGCGTTTATACTTTCTCCGTAAAGAAATAGCACGGCTCCGGGGTTCGCAATTACTCAAAACTTTACCAATTTTGCTGGAGTTAGAAGCTGGCCTGAAACAAGGAGCGATCGCCCAAGAAATCTTACAAACGAAGGTACTCGAACTTTGCCAACTTTTTCGTTAATCTAGTGATGCAAAAATCTTGAGAATATGGAACTTCTGCATCCGAAATTCCTTCTTTAGGCATAAGTAGAGGCGATAGCCCTAGACGCGATACTCGTTAAAAATAGTTATATTTCTCCCTTTACCCCAAACTTTCTCATCCCCTACCCACACCAACCGATTATGTCCTTATCTATCCGCCTTCGCTATTTCGCCCTTGGTAGTCTCGCGACTGTCAGTGCCATTGCCCTTGGTGTTGCGCCTCAGCTCGAAGCAAATCTTGTCCCATTTTCTTGGGAACAACAGGCGATCGCCCAAGAGTTTACCCAAGGTGAATTAAGAGACTATGCCGAAGCCTACCTCGCGATTTATGGTGGCAATAGAATGCAAGACTTGTTGATGGAGATCGAAGCTCTCACCGGCGAGAAAACCAGTTGGGAAGTACGCTGCGACAACGCCAACAGTATTCGTAAACTCGGGAACCGCGAAGCAATCAGCAAAGTTCAAAATTATTGCAACGAAGAACTTCCTGCCCTAATCGACGAGATTATTACCCGTAGCACCTTTAATAGCATCAGCAACCAGCTTGAAAATGATGAAGCGTTGCGGAGCACGATTTTTGATTTGATGACCGAAATTTTAAATAATCGCTAATAGGGAATAGAGAGAGATTAAATCAATAATTTTTTGTGGGTATGTCGTCAGGCGATCGCCGCAACCTGTTGTGGATGGGTGAGTGATGAAATTTACAATCATTCCTTTTTTTGCCACAGATTTTCTCACTAGACTATGAGTATCTTTATAAATTCAAAAGAGCGCAAACCCATTGCCTCTCATTAATCCTATGAAAAATACCTTATCAAAACTTGGCCTTGGCTTTTTGCTCAGTACAGCAACTATTTCTAGTCCACTGTTGCTAATGCCATCGGCGATCGCCCAACAGATTACCAGTGCGACACCCTCTGGCACAGACGTTCCAAACGACAGCTCTATCACTTGGAAATTTGACAATTCCAGCCTAGTAGAAAACGGTTCAATCCAGATTTTGGTTGATGATACCGATGTAACAGGCAGCAGCTTTATTGATCTGAGTGGCAATACCTTTGGTTATAAACCTTCTGCTCCTTTGAGCCCTGGAACCCACGAGGTTGAGGTTCAATTTGAGTCTACGACTGGGGTTGGCTATCGAGCTGCATGGTCATTTGAAGTGGTTAATGTCGAGCTTGATATCACTGCGATTTATCACAATGCCGTGGATGCAGCTTTAACCACCGGAGATACTTTTAACGCCGAACTGCGCGGGACACCTGATGCCACCGCTTCCATTCTCCTCGTTCAAAACGGCAATACTCTCAAAACTATTGAAGCGAAGGAAACTACTGCTGGTACCTATCGGATTTCGATGCCTATCGGTAGTGGTGATCGCGTCAGTGAAGGGATTGTGATTGGTCGTCTCGAAAAAGCTGGACAAGTTGCCTTTTCTGTCGTGGATAGTCCTTTTGCCTTTAACCCCACCGCTGTCGGTAGTGGCGCAGTGGTCACCCAAGAAATTACGAGTGATTCTCCCCAAACAGCCTTGATCACCGAAACAGTTGAGCCTTTGACTCTGGAAGTGACCAGCCATAGCGATGGTGACACCATTAGCTCCAATACAGGGTTCACCTTAGAAGGTCAAACCAATCCCGATGCTGACGTGAGAGTGACAGTTGTTTCTGAAGCGCCCAGTATCCTTGGTGGTTTCCTCAGTATTGGTAGTGAAACAACGTTACTAAACCGATCTAGAGCGCAAGTGGATAGCACTGGAAAATTCCAAATCGTTGTGCCCCGCCCTGCCATTGTGAATGAGGGTCAACAGTATTCGATTACTGTGGTGGCTGAGCTAGACGACCAAGAGGAAGAAATCGAATTCGTTGTCGAGCAACAATAGGATCTCAATTCTTAAATCTCAAGAGCTTTAGCGAGCGCCTCTCTGTTTTTAAATGACATTGGGGCGATCATAATTTCAGTCAAATGCTCACTTTCTTACTACCCCTCGAAGATGCCCAGCTCCTTTGCGAAACCTTGATTGACTATGCAGTCGATACAAAGATCATCATGTCGGCGATCTGTCTTCTCCAACGACTGCGATTTCGCCAAACTCTTTAAAAATAAGAGAGTTTCAAGTAAGTAATGCTATAGCAAAATGGAGTGAGTCGTTTCCTTGGAAGTCTCGCTATGACAATTCACTGTCCCCAATGTAATGCTCAAGACATCATCAAAAGTGGATTCGCTAAAAATCGTCAACGATTTAATAAGTGTAAGCAGTGCAATTATCAATTTACAAGCTTTTCTAAAGAGCGGGGCAAGCCTCTCTGGATGAAATTAGAAGCTGTATTGATGTATATGAGTGGTATGTCCATGAATGCGACAGCCAAGATTCTCGGTGTATCAGCTCAATCAGTGCTCAATTGGGTAAGAGATTTCGGTGAAGCCAATTATGAAAAGCCCACTCCTGAGTCTGCTGTCGTGGTGGAGCTAGATGAGCTATGGCATTTTATCCAAGAGAAAAAAACAAACTTTGGGTCTGGAAAGCATATGACCGTAATACTGGGCGACTCATTGACTGGGAATTGGGAAGTCGTGATAGTCGAACTTTAGGTCATTTACTAGAGCGGTTATCGCAATGACAAATCACTGTCTATTGCACCGATAATTGGAAACCCTATCAACAGCTATTAGAGAATCACCCAGATGCTTTTCATGTCATTAGCAAGAAAGAGACAATAGCAATTGAGAGAAACAACTCAGATAATCGCCATTGGTTTGCTTGGTTTCATCGCAGGACGAAGGTCGTCTCTAAATCAAAACACATGGTGGACTTGAGCATGGCACTGTTTGCGAAATTTAGAGTGAATGGAAGTATTGAGCTACTGCGCAATTGGCGTTTAACATTACTCTCTTGAAACTCTCGTTATTTTTACGTGACCGATGGTTATCCTGTTTACGCTATGTACATTCCTGAGGAAGACCGAATTATCAGCAAGACATATATGACCAGAGTAGAAGGAGAAAACGGTCGTTTAAGAAACTATCTAACGTGAGTTCGGGATAAGAACAACAGGAAAAAGTCTTTCCTAATCTGGGTTTGAGACTTCTTGATTCTTTATTGAGCAGCGATTATTTTATGCAATATTCTACTGATTGAGCTCAATCAATACAATATTTTCAATTAGAATGCTTTATTGCGAATCAGTACATAGATGAAATTCCAAACAAACTCTTGATTTATAGGAGTTTCAGGCTAACTTGTCGGGATTTCATCCTAATTCCTTAACCCGAACTCACGTTATCTAGCTCGTTTACATCGCAAAACACTTTGCTATTCAAGGTCGGTGGAAATGTTAGCTAACTCTCTCAAGTTACTGATTCACTACCTCAAGTTTTAGGATGTACCTGTGCCGTTGAGAAACATCCCTTAACTCACCAACGCCCCATGACCAGTCTAGAGCCTTTGTTTTGTGCCGTTGATGATTTCGCCAAGTCTTCGAATCTCAATGGCAACAACAGCTGCTGGCCTCGAAACAACGGCGGCGACGTCGCTCAAGAAGCTTGAGTTTAAGCGAGATAATGACGATACTGATTGCTTTTGATCAATCTCACTATCGTAATTTCAAATATTTCTATCTCATCAATGTGCGTCATCACTGGCGAGGAGCTTTTCCCAGAGCCGTGAGTTACCAACGTTTTGTGGAGTGGATGCCTTCGACGTTAGTACCTCTCTCTATGTGTCTACCTACAGCACTGTTATGGTCAATGCACAGGTATCAGCTTCAAGTATCAAAGTTTGTCACAATCGCCGCATCTCTCAACACCGCGTTTTTGATGGCCATGCCGCTCGAGGTAAAACCTCTGTGGGTTGGTTCTTTGGCCTCAAACTACATCTGGTTATCAATGACCGCGGAGAATTACTCAATTGACCTCTTGCAAAAGGGGTGAGAGTAGGTAAAAAAGAGGAAAGTATCAGAGCCATAGCGATAAAAAGGCCAACTTACGAACAGCTCCAACATTTATCTCCAGAACAATTCAGGAGAGCCTGTGGAGTTAAACTTCAGACCTTCAATCGTCTGGTCGAAGTCCTAGCAGAAGCTAAAGCAAAGCAAAAACCCGGTCGTCCCAGTGTTTTATCCCTGGAAAATCAGTTACTCCTCACCTTGGAATATCTGAGGGAATATCGCACTTATTTTCCTATCGCTCAATCATGGGGCATTCATGAATCAACAGTTTGTCGCATGGTGCAAAAAAACAGAGAATACACTCATCAAAGAAACCGATTTCCACTTACCCGGCATGAAACAGCTCCATGGTTCAGAAGAGTTATCTCTAACAGTAGTGGTGATGGTCATTGATGCCACAGAACAGGCGATTGAAAAGCCCGAAAAAACAACGTCTTTACTACTCAGGGAAAAAGAAGCATCATTCCCTTAAAGCCCAAATGGTCATTGCTTGGCAGTGGGCACAGATTATCTGTTGTGACTGTGAGAAAGGTAGCACCCATGACTTCAAACTACTCAAAAAGAGTAGAGTGCATTTTCAGCAGGGACAACTCTGCCTTGCCGACGCTGGATATCAAGGTCTACACAAGCGACATCAGCGGAGTCACACTCCTCACAAGAAGCCTAAAGGTGCGGAGCAGAAACAGGAGAATCAGCTCTTAGAGGATGTTTGAAAAGTAAAAGTTTTAAGCAAGTCTTCTCAGTAATAACCGAATAGAAGCAAGATAGAGAAAGGCCTCCGCACTTGCAGTCGTGTATTCATAATCGCGGCTGAGACGACGACACCAATAAAACCATCCAAAGGTACGCTCAATCACCCAACGACGAGGGAGTAAGCAGAAGTCTTTGCGTTCAGATGGGCGCAGCACCATCTGCAAAATAACGCCAAAAGTATCCATTACCCAATGGCAGAGCGCCTGACCTCGATAGCCTCCATCGACATAGAGCAAATACCATCGTTGAAAATTGAATGAACTCTGTCGTAATCTCTCTAATAGCAGTCGTAATCCTTGTGTATCACTAACATTAGCGGCAGTGACAACAGCAACCATCAAAAGACCAAGGCTATCTCCTATGATGTGTCGTTTCCTCCCCTTTACCCGTTTATTGCCGTCAATCCCAACGTGCTCATGAATCATCGAGGCACTATCCACCGACTGAGAATCCACCACCACATAGCTAGGAGAGGAGGGCGGTCATGATTAGCTGTACGCTCATACTCGTAGAGGGTCTGATTGATACATTCGAGGGTGCCATCATCGCGCCATTGGGCAAAGTACCAATAGACTGTTTGCCATTTGGGAAAGTCATAGGGCAAGGAACGCCAGGCAATCCCTCCCATCAGGATATACAGCAGGGCATTCACCACCTGTCTCAAGTCAACGGAGCGAGGTCTTCCTCCAGACTTTACTGATGACAATAATGGTTTTAGGAGATGCCACTGGTCATCACTGAGATTTGTTGGATATGATTCAGACATGATTTTATTCAGAGATTTCAGTACTTCTATAGACTAAATCTCTTTTTTTCTGCTTGCGATACCTTTTTCAAACATCCTCTTAGCAGCTCAAAGAATCATCATTGAGATGGTATTCAGAATGCTCAAAAGATTTCGTATATTATCCAGTCGATATCGTAACCGCCGTCGGAGATGGGGATTAAGACTCAATCTCATTGCTGGTCTCTACAACTTTGAATTGCCATAACCTTTTGCAAGAGGTCAAATGTGAAAGTCACGCCTGGCAACACTGATGACAGAAAACCAGCCGTGGAGCTTTTGAAAGAGCTATCGGGAAAAGTCTTTGCAGATAAAGGTTACGTCTCTCAACCTCTGGCACAGTATTTACAAGAAGAATATGATGTGAGGCTTCTAGCTAAGCCTCGTCGCAATATGAAGAATCACCTGATGCTTTGGCGAGACAAAGTGCTGGCTCGTAAGCGAGCTTTGATTGAGACAGTCATTGACCAACTGAAGAAAATTTCTCAGATTGAGCATTCCCGCCATCGCAGTCCTGCCAACTTTTGTGTCAATCTACTTTGCGGTCTCATCGCCTACTGTCATTAGCCTAAGAAACCTTCTCTTCAGCTTGATTAGAACCTTTATTCCTTATCCCGAACTCACGTTAAATAGGGATATTTGAGAGTTGAGGATATCTTTCTTTTGCGTTGCAGAATAGATGGATGAATGGAGGTTGTTGACTCAATGAAATGTCGAGGATGCCAATCTACTCATATCCGTAAGAACGGAAACAAAAGAGGCAAACATAATCACATCTGTGTAGATTATTGAGGCTGTCAGTTTATCGGCTACTGTAGTTAGTGGTAGATAAACTGACAGCCTCAAAATGTACGTCAATGGCATAGGCTTTCAGGCCATTGAACGGGCGAAAGGAGTGCATCACACTTGTCATCACTTGGGTCAAACAAGTCGATTGCTACCTGATGCTTATGAACCTGAGCCGGTGCCTCAGGTTAGTGAACTCGATGAACTTCAAACCTTTGTCGGTGCTAAAAAAATAAGGTCTGGCTCTGGACTGCCGTAGACCACTTCCAACCAGGTATTCTCGCCTGGACTGTTGGTGACAGAAGCGCAGAGACGTTCAAACCATTATGGGCAATCGTTAGTCTCTGGAGATGCTTCTTCTACATCGCAGATGGCTGGAATGTTTATCCCATGTTCGTACCCGATGGTGACCAGATTATCAGCAAAACCTACATGATTCATGTTGGAGGGGAGAATACTCGATTGCGGCACTATTTCGCTTTATATAGCAGTGGTCATTTAGTTTGATACGTCATGTGAACCTCAATCCTGAGCCTGTCTGCAAAACCATTATGGAGTGTCTTCATCTATCTGGCGACTGCTATACAGCTCTAAAACAGGTTATCAGAAAGGCTATGGCCACAAAATCACAGACTAGGAAGCATTCAAAAGCTTTGTATAACAGCATCCCGACAAAACCTAGGCAGAAATGGCAGAATGATCGCCAAAAATGATCAGCTGCAAGGCATCTCACAAAGAAACATAACTTTATGTTACGATTTGTATATCAAGCTTGACTTGAAGAACACACAATACTTTTTATCTGTAAATCAGATATCCAAGGAGTAAATCTTAATGTCTTACACTCTCGATGCAGCACGTAATATTTTTCCAGATACCCTTGCTGCTGACATTGTTCCTGCGACAACCGCTCGTTTCTCTCAGCTCAGCGCAGAGGATCAGCTGGCTCTAATTTGGTTTGCTTACTTGGAAATGGGTAAGTCAATTACTGTGGCAGCCCCCGGTGCAGCGAACATGCAATTTGCGGAGTCTACACTAGCGCAAATCCAGCAACTTTCCTTCCGTGATCAAACCCAAGTGATGTGCGACCTCGCGAACCGGATTGATACACCCATCAACCGCACCTACGCTACATGGTCTGTCAATATCAAACTCGGCTTTTGGTATCGCCTCGGTCAATTAATGGAGGGAGGTCTTGTTGCACCGATCCCTGCTGGTTATAGATTGTCTGCCAATGCCTCCGCAGTACTAGATACTATTCGCAGTGCAGATGCTCCTCAGCAAATTACAATCCTCAGAAATACAGTTGTTGATATGGGCTACTCCTTCAGTGGGATGGAGACCTATCAAAAAGTTGCAGAACCAGTTGTTGTCCCAACTGCGATGGCTGATCGTGACGAGATTGTCATTGAAGGTATTGAGAATCAAACCATTACTAAATATATGGTGAATCTCAACGCTAATGATTTCGATGCCTTAATCCAATTGTTTGCTGAAGATGGTGCCCTACAACCTCCTTTCAAACGTCCAATTGTTGGTAAAAACGCTGTTCTAAATTTCTTTAGAGAAGAATGTCAGAATCTAAAATTGAAGCCTGAGTCTGGTGTCGTTGAGCCTAGCAGTGGTGGATATACAAAAATCAAAGTCACTGGAACATGCCAAACACCTTGGTTTGGTAATGATGTTGGCATGAATGTCGCTTGGCGCTTTTTGCTAAATCCTGATGGCAAAATCTTCTTTGTTGCAGTTGATTTACTTGCTTCCGCTAGAGAATTACTGAAGTTCCGTCGCTAAATTCAGCTTCTCAAGCATGAATTCAGTATCTACATAACTATTTGATTAAGCGTGTCTTTTATGATGCGCTTTTTTCAGGCAAATCAACGGATTGGAGAAGAATATGACAGCCAGAAAACAAGGAGATGAATATACAGGCCTAGGTCTGGCGATTATTATCCTTATCTTCTGGTTGTTGAGTACTATTCTGTTGATTGCCACTCCCATTTCAACCCTCGGAATCCCTGGAACTTTAAGTGGAATTGGTTTGCGAACCTTTCTACATACTGGGCTATTTATTGTTGCTCACGATGCCATGCACGGTAATTTAGCCCCTGGCAATGTGGCATTAAACCAACAATTGGGCTGTATAGCGATTACTTTGTATGCTGGCTTACCGTATGAGCACTGCCGCAAAAACCATATCCAACATCATCGATTTCCCGCTCAAGCAGGTGACCCTGATTTTCATGATGGAATCAACGCAAATCCCTTGATTTGGTTCTGCCATTTTATTAACAATTATCTATCTAGAAAATATCTCACCAGGTTTTCTAGCATCCTTATCGCTATAGCCGCGGGATTACATTACTCTTGTGGATTCGCTTATCTAAATCTCTTCTATTTTTTATTGCTGCCTCTTTGTTTCAGTACAGTACAGCTTTTCTTTTTTGGGACTTACCGGCCCCATGGTTGTCAACATCAGCGACGAAGCAAGCAAAGCCTAGACTCGAAATTAATTTACTTTTGGTCACTTATTAGCTGCTACCATTTCGGGCTTTATCACGAAGAACATCATACATTTCCTCGCAAATCTTGGTTTCAATTACCATCTTGCGAGCACTCTTAACAATGTTGTAACAAAAAAAAGACAATCGCTGTAATGCAATTCAGGCAAGCTCATGAGTGCTCATGACAAGCATTAATATCAAGAAAATATGAGAATTCATTATGGTTTTTATGAGGTCAACTAAATTATAATTTTGCCCACCGTCTGTAGAAAGTCGGAAGAGTGAGTGCCCTTAAGTGCACAAACGCCATTACTTCAAAGTACTTTAAAGAGTTTTTTTCAATTAAATGCTAACAATGTCCACCACAAAATCAGAATGGTCAACGACTGAAGAATTGATCGCAAAAACAGCTTTTGATATGGCTTATCGTCGTGAAGCGGCAGCAATGATGGCAGAGGCAAAAAGACAAGCAGAACTCGCCGCAGATCCTAATGATTTTTGGATTCTGAATGATTTTTTAAGTGCAAGAAGACATGATTTAGATGGTAAATATGATTTTCGCTCAGAAGCTCGTGTTTTCGTCTTGGCACAACTGGCAAAAGAGGGTTGGCTAGAGATTAGTGAGCTTGAAGGTTTGAGCATTGATAAGCTCGCGAAAATCGAAGTCTTGATTTCGACTCTGATGTAATCTTCTTCCCAGAGCGAGGAACAAGAAATCATATTTTGTATCAAACCAACTTAGCTAGTACGACGCTGGATTGTATAGCTGAAAAAATCTCTTGCCATTTTTGTATTAGGAAAAATCGCCTTGGCTTCTTCCAAGAGATCATCCAGGGTAATAGGATTGCCCGGCATATAGCGCGGACTGAAGTGCGTCATAATCAATTGTTTCACTTGGGCAAGTAGCGCCACTTGCGCAGCCATCGTTGAAGTCGAATGCAGGCGGTCAAATGCCATTTCTGCATCTTTATGGGCAAAGGTCGCTTCATGAATTAAGACATCTGCATCTTGGGATAACTCCACTGCCGCATCACAGAAGACGGTATCGGTGCAATAAACCATTTTTCTGCCAACTTCGCGATCGCCACAAAGTTCGGCACCATTAATAATGCGCCCATCGTCTAGAGTGACAACTTTACCTTTTTTCAATTCGCCATAAACTTTGCCGGGAGGAATTCCCAGCTTTTTCGCTTTTTCAACATTAAATCGGCCAGGACGATCCTTCTCTTCGACACGATATCCAAACGCAGTTACGCGATGCTTGAGGGGTAAACAACGCACTAAAAAGTGCTCATCCTCAAATATGACACCAGGTTGTGATTGATGAATTTGAAGGCGATCGCCGATCCGCATATGAGAATACTGTTCGCAGGCACGCAAATACTCTTTCAATCCAACAGGGCCATAAATATTAATCGGTTGCGCATTACCTGCCAAGCCCATACTGGCAATTAAACCCATCAACCCAAAAATATGGTCGCCATGCATATGGGTAATAAAAATTCGGCTAATTTGAGATGATTTCAGATCGCTGCGAAGCAGTTGATGCTGCGTCCCTTCGCCACAATCAAAGAGCCATGCCTCTGCACGCTGAGGTAACCGCAGAGCAACACTGGAGACATTCCGCGCACGGGTAGGCACGCCCGAACTTGTTCCTAAAAATGTAATGTCCATCTCTCTGGGGCGATCGCCGCAACTATAACCCCACTATTGTAAATGACGCTTCAGATGTCGCCTACCAAGAGCACACAATAATCTCGACGCTTAAATTCTTTCTGAATGAGAGCACTTTTCCCTACGAACAATCTGACCCTTTTGCACGGCTCACACAAAGCTAGAATAAAGAGTAATATTCATTTCGTATCGTTTCTTTTTAACTAGTTCTATGGCAGTTGCATCCAGCAAAACCGAGTATGAAGCCGTGATTGGGTTAGAAACCCACTGTCAGTTAAATACTGCCAGCAAGATTTTTTGTAATTGTTCCACCGAATTTGACAGCGACCCCAACAGCAATGTTTGTCCCGTCTGCCTAGGCTACCCGGGGGTTTTGCCTGTCCTTAACGAGAAAGTTTTAGAATCCGCTGTAAAAATGGGCTTGGCACTAAAAGCAAAAATTAGCCCTTATAGCAAGTTTGATCGGAAGCAATATTTTTATCCCGACCTCCCCAAGAATTATCAGATTTCCCAGTTCGACCTTCCCATAGTTGAACATGGCGAACTCGAAATTGAACTCGTCGATAAGCCAAGCGACACACCTGTCAAAAAGACCATCGGTGTTACCCGCCTCCATATGGAAGAAGATGCAGGTAAACTCGTCCATGCTGGGAGCGATCGCCTCGCGGGTTCGACCTACTCAAAAGTAGACTTTAACCGTACCGGTATTCCACTCCTCGAAATCGTCTCCGAGCCAGATCTCCGTACCGGCAAAGAAGCTTCCGAATATGCTCAGGAATTACGCCGTTTAGTGCGTTACCTTGGCGTCGGCAATGGCAATATGCAAGAAGGATCATTGCGCTGTGACGTCAACATTTCAGTGCGTCCCGTTGGCAGAGAAAAGTTCGGCACGAAAGTGGAGATCAAAAATATGAACTCCTTCAGTGCGATTGAAAAAGCCATCAACTACGAAATTTCGCGACAAATTAAAGCAGTCGAAGCAGGTGAACCCATTTACCAAGAAACACGTTTATGGGATGAAGCCAGCCAAAAGACCTTTAGTATGCGGATGAAGGAAGGAGCCAGCGATTATCGCTATTTCCCCGAACCCGATTTGCCGCCGATGGAAGTTTCTAAAGAACAACTAGAGGCGATCGCCGCAGCCCTTCCCGAGACCCCAGCCCAGAAACGTGCCCGCTATCTGAGCGAATATGGATTGTCTTCTTATGACACCCGTGTTCTCACCGATGACCGCGATGTCGCCGAATACTTTGAAACAGCTGTTGCTTCAGGTGCAGATCCCAAGCAAGTAACCAACTGGGTGACCCAAGACATTGCAGCTCACCTCAATAAAAACGTTGATTTAACCATTAACGACTTACCTTTAACTGCGGCCAGTCTCGCGGAATTGGTGAATTTGATTAATGATGGCACCATCAGCGGCAAAATTGCCAAGGAAATCCTTCCTGAGCTTCTCGAAAAAGGTGGTTCTCCCAAGAAAATTGTCGAAAGCAAAGGCTTAACTCAGATTTCTGACACAGGTGAACTTGAAGCAATGATCGACGAATTACTCACCGCGAATCCCGATAAGGTGGAAGCATTCCGGGCGGGCAAGAAAAAATTACAAGGCTTTTTTGTTGGTCAAATGATGAAAAAAACCAGTGGCCGTGCGGATCCCAAGCTCGTCAACCAACTTCTCGCGAAGAAATTAAACGGTTAATTTATCGAAACTTCACATTTTTTGAGGGTGAGGGGGTTGACCCCCCATTGTCATCGAGCTATATTGATTGCAGTAGATGCACCCTGATGATTGGGGGAGCCGAGATAGGCTCTCCTTTTTTTTGCCTAATTTTTGGGCAACAGAAAAATCAATTGGTGAGCAATAAAATTTTGGCGTATTTAGCTATTTTTTTCTACTAACAAGTTTTGCATGGCTTCCCAGAACATATTTTGCTCAATATAAGTCGGGTCATTGGGGAGATAGGGACTCTGAAGTCGGTCTAGACAAACGAATTCAGCATTGGCGGTAAAGACAGAGTTATCGGGATTAGAATCAGTAGGGCGCATGAGCGAACTGGAAAATCCTTTAAAAATCATCACTTGGTCTTCAATATCAGCCTCGGTTGTGGTGATCAATAAGACTTCCTCAGGGTGATTGCGACTATAAGCTTCAAGCTGTTGGGCGATCGCCATTGTGATTTTCATATAGTAAAAAAGAAACGCGGAGAAAATGTATATTACCTATAATTGGGTATCGCAATATATTTAAACGCACTGAAACTAACAACTACTCACCCTCTACATCGCCGATACCTGTCTCGAATGCCCTTTAATTCGTGGATCTACCATCGCACCACGCAGCATTTGTGGGAGTGAGCCTAGGAATACATGACTGAGCCTAACGTACCACCTGAAATTCCTATCCGTGATTTTAATGCGTCAAAACAGACTAAATTATTTCACACCCTAAAAAAACCAAGGTTTACAGGTTGTCTAACTCTGACCAATCCCCTTGCAAGGGAATGGCATTTTTATCTTTATCTTGGCCGCCTCGTCTATGCCTCTGGAGGGAGCCATGCGGTGCGCTGCTGGCGACGGAATCTCACCGCTCATATGCCTGAAATTGCGGCAGATCGCGACCGTTTTCAAAAAGATTTACTGAGTGTTAGTAGTAAGCCAGCCCAGTTGTATTGGGAATATGATCTATTACGCAAATGGCATGACCAAGGGCGCGTATCACGGGAACAAGTCAGTCAGGTTGTACAAGCAATTACCACTGAAATTTTCTTCGACGTCAGCCAGAGTACCCAGGTCACTTACCGTTTCACCCAATGTAACTATGGCGATAATCCTTTAATTTTGCTGGATGTTGACCAGATGATTTTAAAAGCCTGGAAACTCCTCAAACAGTGGAACACTCTCGATATTTCCCATCTATCCCCCAACTGTGCCCCAAAGATTCAAAATGCTGAGCTTTTAAAAACAAGGTCATCAGCTAGTACCTATAATCTCCTCAATACTCTGATCACCGGGCGGGCAACTTTTTGGGATCTCTCAATTCGGATGAAACGGGATGTCATTCAAGTGGCCCGCTCAATGATGCCTTATATCAAATTAGGGTTTATCGATTTAGCGACCATCGATGATCTCCCAGCTCCAGCAAATCTTATTACTGTCGCCAGCAAACCCAAATTTACAGGCGAACCGATCAGCCAAGATCTAACTGCAGGCAATCAAAAAATCACAATTGCCTACATCGACATCAACGAAGACCAGCTAGAGTATGTTGGCACTCTTTTAAAGGGACTCAAGTATCGTTACTTACCTATTAATGATCCGTTTAAAGCAATGTCTGTTTTGCTTGCTCAGAAGCCTGATCTAATTTTGTTAGAGCTAGATTTAGGACGAGTCAGTGGGTTGGACATGTGCGCTCAACTCAAAAAATTATCGCTTTTCCGCCAAACGCCAGTGCTTATTGTTACGGACACTTCGGGGATCTTTGATCGGGTAAAAAGTCGATTAATGGGTGCCACAGACTTTATGTTGAAACCTTTTGATCAAACAGAGATCGCGGTAACGCTCCAGAAGTACCTACGACTTTTGTAGTTAGGCGATCGCCCCGAAAAGTTTTGCTCATGGAAATATAATGATTTCTACCAAATCGCCACGGATTGTTTCGTTATTACCCAGTGCCACTGAAGTGCTTGACTCGTTAGGGCTAACGCCATTTATTGTTGGTCGTAGCCATGAATGTGATTATCCAGCCGAGATCCAGAGCCGTCCTATTTGCACCTCAGCCCGGTTAAACTCATCAAAATCTAGTGGCGATATTGATCGAGATGTCCAAGAACTCCTTAAAGCAGCTATTGGGATCTACGAAGTAAAGCTAGACGTCCTCAAAGAATTACAGCCGACCCATATTGTGACGCAGGATCAATGTGATGTTTGCGCGGTCACTCTAAATGATGTGCAAAAAGCGATTGGGGCGATCGCCGGCACAGATATCCAACTCATTTCCCTCCAGCCCAATACATTGTCAGATGTTTACGCCGACATTGAGCGCGTGGCAAAACACTTTGATCTCGATCCCCAAACTACTATTAACGGCTTACAAGCACGAGTTAATCTCTGTCGTGAACGCACAGCTTCTCTAACATCATCAAAAAGACCTAGAGTTGCAGCGATTGAATGGATTGATCCGCTGATGGGTGGCGGCAACTGGCTGCCAGAACTCATCGAAATTGCAGGCGGCGAAAATATTCTCGGGCACCAAGGTCAACATTCCCCTTACGTCACCTGGGAAACACTATTAGAAACGGATCCAGACATTGCTGTCATTATGCCCTGTGGTTTTGATTTACAACGTACTTATGAGGAAATGCTTAACGATGTAAAGGCTCATCCTCAATGGCAACAACTCCGGGCAGTGCAAGACAACAAACTCTTTATTTGCGACGGTAATGCCTACTTCAATCGTCCCGGCCCAAGATTAGTTGATTCGTTAGAAATTTTGGCGGAAATTATGCATCCCAACCTATTTAAGCAGCAATATCCTGACACCGATTGGCGAGTTTTATCACCAGTAGAATTGAGTAGGTCCTAACCGCTCTTAAGCGAATTCAGTGGTTTCTAGAGCAATACTCCCCTGCCGTAAAACAGTCCAAGTCGAGTCCCGTTGCCATTGAATGACGGTGGAGGGTTGGCCACTTCCAATTTTGCCGAACTGTTCCACATCCCAGCAATCTAAAACAGGTAATGAGGGAAAGGTTAGGGCGATTTCTTCTGTCCATTCGATCGGAGGTTGCCCTGATAAATTCGCACTTGTGGTTGCCATGGCACCAGTTTGGGATAAGATTTCGCGAGCAATATCCAAATCTGGCACTCTCACACCAATAGTTCCAGATTTGGTGGGATTGATCGCGCTCGACACAAGTTCGGATGCTGGCAAAACAAGGGTTAACGCGCCAGGTAAATATTTCTGGGCGATCGCCTGCCATTGAGTTTTCTCTGTCTCGCTACCCACAACATAATCCCAAATTTCCTCAAGGGAAGCCGCCATGAGAATTAGAGGTTTATCGGGCGATCGCCGCTTCAATTCATAAATTTTCTGAGCATAATCCGGTTTAACAGCGACGGCAGGCACCGTATCCGTTGGAAAACTGACAACTTCATTCGCCTGAGCTTGGGCAACCAGTTGATCAAGGGTAACGAGAGGCATAAATTAACTTGCTTTTTGCTGCTTAAGATAATCAAAAACGCTCTTATCACCAATATCAGCAGCGGGGGGCTGTGTAAACTTCCGCGCCGCAAAAATGACAAATAAAACACTCCAGGTAATAAAGCCAAACGTTGCAAGATTCATGGATAGAAGTTGGGTTAAATGGCCGAGCAACAGTAGCGGCACTAAAGGCGTTAACAGCATCGTCTCCACTCGCCGAAAACAAAATCCTTCCTTAAAAAATATGCCTGTCAGTGCTGCGAAGGTAAAACCAATCCCCCAAATACTCACTGGATGTTCAACAACAAAACGAACAAGAGGTTGACCAGAAAAAAGACTCAAGGCGATCGCCACAGCACAGCCAATACCCCAGAAAACTTGGAGTAGTCGGTGAAGCGGCACAAGATAAATATGGATCTTCGCTAAACTCACGCCCAATGCGCTACAAAATAGACCGTAGAAAATAGTCACCGCATGCTGAGCCCAAACCGCCTCACTCCGCCAAAACATAAGGCTAGTCCCAGCCGAAAAACACAGCGCGGCGATCGCCAACCCACCACGATAGAGCAACACATCACGGCGATCATCATCCGTAATTGTAAACTCACCGTAGTATCCCTGATAAATCTCTGGCGTTATTGCACTATCCACTTCTTCACCTCAGTTTGTTCCACAACTCATAACTAAATTATTGCTTTAAATTTTTAAGTTCTTGTTGAAGCTCTTCGAGTTGGCGACGTAGCTCAGCAGCCTCCTGAGACTTTTGATTCACCGCTGACTCAGGCTCTTCTTCATCCAAAATTTCGATACGACGCGGCTCTTTAGGCTGATCTGAAGCCTCTTCAGGCTTGGCTTTCGTTGCGTTAGGAATTTTATCCTGAGCCTGCTTCACCATATCGTTCACAAACTTCTTCGCCTCTTCGGCATTCATCTCACCTTTTTGTACCATCTCATCAGCAACGCCTTGAGCCTGTTCTCTCAGATCCTGAATCGTCGAGCCTGCTTTTTCTGCTGCAATTGAGGCCGCACCAACCCCTAGATAAAATGCCTTTTGAACCAGATTACCGAAGTCAGCCATGATGACAAATACTCTTTCAATACTTCTTTTCTTAGGATAATCGATACCTCTGAAGATTGGCTCTCCTTCCTATAAACCATCAGCATATGGGAGAGTTCGAAGCTTCGTAAATCACCATCGACAACGTTCACACGAATCTTTTGTGATCAAAATCATTCTTTCGACAGACTTATACCGATAAAACTCATCGATTTCGATCAAGAGACAAACTGATAAACAACATCTTTACCTAATTGTTAGAGTCACAACACTAAACAGCTTCTCAAGGGATACTTAACCTATAAGCAAAAAAAACTACTTGGTTACCTAAGAGGACGCAACAATGAGCTTTCAAACTGTCTTAGAAACTGCTTTATTTCAACGAGTGATCACACCTGAGATGAAAGCTCTTATCGAAATGTCAGTCGATAAACGTGATCTAAATGAACAAGAGATTAACTGTTTAGCACTTCTCACTTCTCAGCTTGAAGCTGGTGAAATTCTAGTAATGCCTGTTTAGTAGGGCGATCACCGATATTTCTGCTCATCACTATTCTGTCTGGCATTTTATAAAACAACTATTTTTCTAAGAAAAAACTCCTTCGATCAAAATCTAGGAGTCATTTATAAAAATATTGAGTTTTCTGTGGCCACAAAAAATGAGAAGAGATTCAATCGCTTACAAAATCCAAGCAGTTAGTTCACCTATCCTGCGGTTTGGCTCTTAACCTTAAATGGATCCCAATCTAGCAAAGCAAGCATTGCATAGTAGTGAACTGTGAAAAGAATAGAGAGAAAGATTTGTCCTCCCCAAAAGCCATGCCAAAATTCAAATGACTCATGTCCCCAGTAAACAGATGCTAAAGTCATCAGCATAATCCGAGGGACATTAGCAATCAGGCTAAAGACAATACCCATCAAAACAAATAACGTCGTTTTCCACATGGGCTGTTTCCAGAAGATACCGAGCAGCAAACTCGTAACAGCTGCAATCGTAGCAAGGTCAAAGCCATTACAGCCCCAATCAACCCGTACAGAACCAGTAGGCAAACTAATAATGTCCCACTGTACAGTGGGAACTTGGCCAATCACTCTTAAACCAAAAGCGCCAGCTACAGCCATAAATCGCTCAAGACCAGCTTCAGGTGTAAAGGTTACCCACACCATTTTCCCGAAGGTAGTCGGCTGGGGGAAGAATCCCATAAAAATCAAAGAGATTGGCAAAGGATATTTGCTAAAAAAGCCAAATCCCCATGTGCTTAGGGCTGCTCCAGTAAGAAAAATATAAAAGAGAACTTTCTGTTGCCATTCAACGGAAAAACAAAATGGTACAGCTGCGATCGCCGCAAAAATAAGAATATAACCGAGAAGCCGATCCTCATCAGAGGCTTTTAATGTTGCTAACTGCGCTCGCTTTTGCCAGAGCTGAAAAAAACCAAACCCTGCTAGAGCAACCAGCAATAAACTTGCAGCCCCATTAATCGTGCCATAGACGATATCGTAAATCCATAAAGGCATAAATAAGCCCATGGCAATCCAGCCAAGGGCAATGATCCTGTTATGCCAGGATTTATTACTTAGCTGGAATAGGTATTGAGCCGAAGTTTTAGCTTTTGTGCCAAGACTTTTGAGATCGATTTTTTTCATTTGATTTTGCATCTCTTTGTGCTAATTACCCATTTTTTGAAAGGCGAGAACCACTCCGACCAACGCCCACTAAGCCAGCACCTACTAAAAACAAGTTACCGACATTAGAAACCGCAGTCTTCACCGCTTGTCTTCGTGCTAAATTCCGGCGTTCTTCAGCTTGCCTTGTCAGTTCATCTGAAATACGCTCTAGATCCTCAAGGTTCACACCTTCACGGAGATTCTCTGGATTTTTCTCAGCATCCCTGAGTTGTTGCTGAATTTCGCTTTCTCTTGTGTCGATATTCCCCAAAGCTTGATTTTGAAGTTGGATCGCATCGGCGATCGCCAACAAACTAATCAAGAAAAAAGCAACCCCTGCCACAAGAGCCGTACGGGAAGCGAGTAGTAAACGACCCTTTCCTTTCGCAATACCAACACTGCTAAACACAAGAAGTGCCATCCCGAATAAGAAAATCACACTACGATTAGCAAATTGTTGCTCCATACCAATCCGCCAAGACACATTACCGAGCTGGGGTGGCAAGAAGAGGATCAACATGTCGAAAATAAAGCCAACAGTGCAGACCAATCCAACAATTTTGGCAATATTCTTGGCGCTATAACTACCACCACCGCCTCCTGAAGCAGCTGGCTGTTCTTTTTTATCAATGTTATAAGTCATTTTTTATAAGCAAAAATTGATGCGACAGTAGCAAAGAATGAAAGAAGTTCAGTGTCTTATCTACTGTTACGATTGTACATCTTCAAAATCAGAGCTAGACATACTTTACAAACAAAACAAGAATCAAAAAGCGTTTCACGAAAGTAACCTTCCATAAAACGCTCTTCTAATTAAATAAATGCATGCAACTCTACGATTTCTTTCTAGACCGCCTACTCTCTACATAAGAAATTAGAGAATCTCAGCAAAATCCAAAAAGCAAATTTAAGCTTCTTCCTCTTGCTTCTTACGAGATGCTACGCCGAAAAGACCAGTAAGGACAGGAAGAACAGCTGCAGGTGTAGGAACTGGAGTCAATGAAATGGAGAATGAAGTTGCCACGTCACCAACAGACTGACTAGTGAGGTGAGCGCCAGCAAAGATTGAAGATACACCTGTTGCATCAGTAAAGATCAAGTCACCCAATAAGCCTGCTTCAAGAGGAGCCAAGGACTGGATACTTACTGGACTTGTCAAATCAAACTCTAATGTCGAACCGTCACCGAATGTAAATGCGAATACATCGTCAGTAAGAGCTCCAGCACTAACATCAGTCAAAGAACCAACACTATTTAAAGCACCACCAACCACATAAGGAGACCATGCGGCAATATCAACACCATCTTCATCTTGGACAGCACCAAGAATTGCGAGTTCTAATCCAACAAAATCTAGACCACCTGCACCATCAGATACTACTTCAAATCCACTAATTTCAACTTGTCCAACACCAGAAAAATCTAAAGCTTGAGCAGGAGCGGAGATTGCGAAGGAAGCTGTAGCTGCGAAGAGAGTTGCAGGAATTACTTTGTTGCCGATAAAGTTCATTGTTTTGAATAACCTCGTAATTGTCGAAAGATATCTTTAAATGCTCTAACCAAGAGTCACTTAATTTCTTTTTCGTTTCTTGCCCTCATTATACGTACGAAATTCTAAGAAGGCAACACTTATTTCCCATCTTTACCGTATTTTCACATAACTCCTTTTTGGTTGGCGAGGCATTTTACAATTACTTAATGGTTTGCATTTAAGTGATTTTTTCGAGATTAAAGAAAATCAGATACATACACATAACAAAAAAGTCCTAGTTTGAACCTAGGACTTAAGTGATGAAGGCAGTCAATCTAATATTTATTTGTACTTCTAATTCATGTAATTTCCAGATTTAGGGTCTTCTAACTATCTCTACATAATGAAAGGACTAAAATCAAATCTTGGAAAAATAACAGGTCCTTCTTTCTGTAGTACAGTATTGTACTGACTGGCGATCGCCTCGGGAGAGAAATTATTTTCGAGATAGTTTCTCGCAGATTGACCTAGTTGCTTTGTTTTTTCAGTGTCTTGACTTAGACCAAGAATATAATCCGCTAACCCTTGTGCATCACCGTTTTTAAAGCCTGCACCACAATCACCTTCCTCAAGCATATTGTTGAGATAAGTAGATTCCGGACAAATCGCAGCGATGGGACGACCACTTGCTAAGTAACCATAAACTTTACTAGGAGCAACCAATCCTTCCATTCCTTCGCTAACACTAACGAGGGTTACATCACAGGCAGTTAAGGAATAAGTTAAATCTTTTTTATCTTGGTAAGGAAGAAAAACAAAATTATTTAAACCGTGCTCTTTAATCTTTGCTTTTAAATTTTCTTGCTTCGCACCTTTACCGATACAAACAAATTGAATGGGTTCGTCTTTTAGTTTCAGCGCGGCTTTGAACATTGTGTCAATGTCGTGACAGCGACCCATATTACCAGAATAGAGAACAGTGAATTTTTCAACTAAATCATGCTTCTGAGCAAACCAATTTTCTTCTTTCTCAATTGGGTAAATCTTTTGAGGATCTGCCCAGCTATGAATGATTGTGATTTTGTTTTCAACTTCGGGGCAGTGAGCAACAATTCTGTCTTTCATATTGCTGCTTAGAACAATAATTTCTTTAGATCTACGCCATACTTGCTTATTAATCCAAGTCCAAGCTTTTACGATTGGATTGTCACGACTAATCATTCCAAGTTCAACAGAAATATCTGGGTGAATATCATAAATCAAGCAGATATAAGGAGTCTTGAAAAAGAAGTTGAGGAGATAACCGATTACTGGAAGAAAAGGAGGAGCAGTTGTAACAAGTAGAAGATTATATTTTCTGTAGTTAGCTGCAATGTGGAGGATTGCTCTGAAAGCAAATAGCAAACCACCAAGTAGAGCGCCTCTCAATCTCTTAGAGCTGAACTTAGTGATATTGGAACGACGTACTGTCACACCGTTTAGTAATTCTTCTTCTTTAGGAGCGACTTGGTCTTGGTTAGCATAACCAGGTTGACCAGTGAAGATGTCAATGTTTAGACCATTGCGACCTAGGTGCTTGACTAACTCCTCGATGAGTTGGCCAGTCGCTGCATAATCTGGGGGAAAAAACTGGGTGACAACTGAGAGCTTGGTGGAACTGTCAGTAACAACATCCTGGGAGCGATACCTTTCGAAAGGGCGACTCAAGGATGTACTGAAAAACTTTTTGGAAGAAATGTTGCGGCTAACAGTCACGGCTCAATCTCTCTACTTCGAATCAACTTGCTGAACTTACAAACTTGGTTTGCTCGTTTCGTTAGTACGAGTCTAACAACGTAGCACTGGCGGCGATCGCCTCGAAACCCCACTTTATTTAAAGCTTGTGTGAAGCTTGTTTTTTTGTGTGAAGGGGCAATAAAGGATCAACAAAATTCCATTACAAAACGCTTGATTCAATGTGATGGGGTAGACCCATATACGCTATATAAAGCGTGTAGCTTGGGACAAGGCACTATAAGTAGAACAATTTGTTATTTTCTTTTGTTCAGTATTATTTTTGCGGAAATTGAGTACGTATATCCTTAAGTAGACTCCAATGAAGTCTTCATATTTATCATTAGATATATCCAACTAAGTCCTTCTTCTCTTCACACATTTGAAGAGAAAATTAGCAGCTTACATGGTGAAACCTATAAGGCTATGAGTTTCTAGTCCTTGAAATGTTCAGAGCTCCTCAGAGGAAGGTTATGGAGAACTCAAAAGATGGCTTATGTAGCTGAAGTGTACAAACCAAGTCATCCTGTGATGAGCAAGAAGATGATGCGAGATTTCGTTGCAGACCATCCCTATAGATTTTATTGCTAGTCCAGATAAGAGAATATTGTGAGGTTCTTTCATGACTTACCGTACACCTTCAAATGCTTGCCAGACAAGGTTTAGGACAAGAAACAAAAGAAAAAAGGTGAGATAAATCCCACCTTGTTGTCATCAATATCAAATTGTTTTAAAGTTCAGCAGGTTGCTAGCTGTCCTTGAGCCAGCTGAACATTGCACGAAGGTCTTTACCGACAACTTCAATAGGATGTTCTGCTTCGCTACGGCGAATTGCTTTGAACTGTGCACCACCAGACTGATTTTCTAAGATGAAGTTACGAGCAAACTCACCAGATTGAATTTCACTCAGAATTTCTTTCATTGCGGCTTTAGTGTCAGCGGTCACAACGCGAGGACCACTCATGTAGTCGCCATACTCAGCAGTGGTGGAGATGCTGTCACGCATTTTCGCGAGACCACCTTCAACGACGAGGTCAACAATGAGCTTTACTTCATGCAAACACTCGAAATAAGCCAATTCAGGTTGGTAGCCAGCTTCTACGAGGGTTTCAAAACCAGCTTTAATTAATTCGCTGAGACCGCCACAGAGAACTGCCTGTTCACCGAACAGATCTGTTTCTGTCTCTTCGCGGAATGTTGTTTCGAGGATACCGCCGCGAGTACCACCAATACCTTTTGCATAAGCCATAGCAAGGTCACGAGCCTGACCACTTGCATCTTGATAAACTGCAAATAATGCAGGTACACCTTGGCCTTGAGTATAGGTACGACGAACGAGGTGACCAGGGCCTTTGGGTGCAGCCATCACAACATCAACGTCAGCGGGAGGGACGATTTGACCAAAGTTGATATTAAAACCATGGGCAAAGGAGAGCACATCACCAGCTTTGAGGTTAGGAGCAATGTCATTTGTATAGACACTCTTCTGAACGTCATCAGGCAGCAAGATCATGATCCAGTCTGCAGCTTTAGCCGCTTCTGCAACGGACAATACCTTCAGACCTTCGGCTTCAGCCTTCGCCGTAGACTTACTTCCGTCGTATAGACCCACTACTACATCGACACCACTTTCTTTCAGATTAAGGGCGTGGGCATGACCTTGGGAACCATAACCAATAATGGCAACGGTTTTCCCGTTTAAAAGATCTAAATTTGCGTCCGCATCATAATACATGCGAGCCATAGGACAGTTCTCCGACAAAAATTACAAAGTTACGAATATGTGTTAATGCATACTGCAAATTGTTAATTATAGGGGATTGTTGTCTCGCCATTCTCATGGGTGAATTTTTCGATCGGCTTTTTTCAGATTTCTCGCGAGTATGTACTCCAAGACTCTTTTTCTACGCACAGGATATCTAGAGTAAGGGTAGATGGCGATCGCCGAATCATTTCCCCGATGTGCAGAGGATTGATGATATCTTCAACTTTTTGAGGCTGTTACAATAGCTAAATTCATTAATTTCCCTCAGTCAAATTTCACCTTATATATAAAGACGGCTAACTCTCATGGGTAAAGGAATCGTTCTGCTTTCAAAACGAGAAATAGAAAAGATGCGTAATGCGGGGCGTTTAGCATCACAATTACTTGATTACCTAACTCCCCTGGTTAAACCTGGCGTAAGTACTTTAGAACTGAATGATGCGGCGGAGGCCTGGACGCAAGAACATGGCGCGAAAAGTGCTCCCCTTGGCTATGGCAAAAGCAATCCTTATCCAAAGTCGATCTGTACCAGTGTTAATGAGGTCATTTGCCATGGCATTCCCAACAAAAAAGATGTCTTAAAAAATGGTGACATTATTAATATTGATGTGACCCCAATTCTCGAGGGTTATCACGGCGACACATCTCGTACTTTTCTCGTCGGAACACCCAAGCCTGAAGTTGAGCATCTGGTTGAGGTCACAAAAAAATGTCTTTACCTTGGTATCGAAGCAGCTCAACCCAATGGACGTATCGGTGATATTGGTGCTGCTATTCAGGAATATGCTGAGGCTGAAGGTTATTCAGTTGTACGTGATTTTGTCGGCCACGGTGTAAGCAATATTTTCCATACCGAACCCCAAGTCCCTCACTATGGCACTCGTGGCAAAGGCAAAAAGATTCGTCCCGGTATGGTATTCACGATTGAGCCGATGATCAATCAAGGTACCTATGAAGCGGAATTACTAAAGGATGGTTGGACTGCAGTCACCAAAGATCGCAAGTTATCTGCCCAGTTTGAACACACGATCGCCATCACTCCTAACGGCCCTGAAATTATGACTCTATCGGAATAATGACGGATCAAGCACCAAATTTTAATAACACGCCTATCGGTCAATGTGCTCTACAGTTTGCTCAAGCATTAGTCGATTTGGATTTTGAGAAAGCGGCTTCTTATCTGGCATCTGAGTTACAAGGAGAGAATGCAGCGGAGCAATTGCGTCAGCAGTATTTAACGATGATTGATTATTGGGATACGCCTGCTGTGGACATGATTGAAGCTTTAGAGCTGCTCGACGATTGGCCAAACAAACAGCCCAATGATTGGGGTTGGGTTTATGTGGCGGTGGATGGTGATGGTTTCGGCGAGGCAGTTGCTGTCGTAATCACAATGGATCGGAAAATACGGGAAATCGAATGGGGACGACCCTAACGACGATATTCTCGGATGATGCGGGGTTGGGATTCCGATTGTTGGACTTGTTGGAGTTGATTACCAACAGCTAGGGCGATCGCCAAGCCACTAATAAATAAAACAACCCGCAAGAAGAACGAATTACCGCGAGTGTGACGGCTTGAACTTTTAGGTAGCGGGGATTGACCACGAACCCGTCTGATTTTCTCGGGCCATTCGGCTAATTCACGTTCGGTTGTCATGGTAGTGATTCGATATAGATGTCAAAAATTCGGATTTCCATCTTAGCGAATCACTGTTGCTCCCTTGGTACGGCGATCGCCACCATTTAACGGCTATCTCAACAAGATTTGTAAATCATTGTTATCCACTCGACAGTTGAATAGGTGAGTCAATCTGTCCAGCAATCCACAAAGTTTAAGCGTTAAAACCAAGTCTTAATTTTACTAATGATCATAAAACGATTATCGGAATTGGTTTTGGTATTAGGCGGTATTGTGCTTTTCTTGGGCATCGTCGATTTTTCTAAAATCTCTTGATCCTCATTTTCAAAGGAATCGAGCCAATGGAGTAATTCGGGATTGGTACTATAGCCACGAATTTCAACGCGATTGAAAAATGCCGAGCGAATTTTGGCGATCAGACGGGTAGCCAAAGTCACTGCTGCATCTGAATCGGGAGCCGTTTCACCATGAATATCAATCTTTAAACAACCGTCTTTAATTTCGACGATAGCGTTCCATTGTTTATGGCTAATCGCATCATTGAGCAATAAGGCGATCGCCTCTAAATCTCCTTGGCGAGCCAACTGTTTGACATCATCTGGCGTCACATCCAAATCAGTTAACTTAGGTGGATTGTCCGAGAGGGTAAAACAATCATGCCAGCAGAAAAAAGACTCACCTTTACGTCTGCCATAAACCCGCACCAGACGCACCCCATTAACATCGAGACGCTTTAGCCCTTCGCGGATAAATCGCATGAGGGAGGCACGCCGCATCATCTCCTGCCCTTCTAAACAAATCTGTAGATAGCCCAACTCGTATTTAACGATGGCAAAAATCCCTTTCGGATGGAGATTCCGATTGATTAAAGTGGCGATCGCCTGTGCTTCACCATTACGAGCCAACTCCAAAAAATGACGCTTAGCCATAATACTCAAATGCCTTTAATGATCTTCAATAAAGCGTGAATAGAATTTTGGTAGCCATTAGTCTTTGCGCACGATCTGAAATCAAAATTAAGTCTTAGCTAGTTACCGATCATGACCGCAACTTTTCTGTCAAACTCAGCAGTCAATCGACTCAAACATTAATGATGTAAGTTGATAAACTAGAGTTCCTTAACTTTATTATTCCCATTCCATCACAAAAACTTTCAGGCCAAGTATGACAAGCCTTTCAGCCTGATTTATGAGCATTTTCTGTACGTCACTGATGATCAATTAACACCATTCTTTCTGAGTCTATATATGTTTTTTCGCCCCGAACCTCTCCCAGCTGCTCCCGATCAAGAATCCGTTTGGGATTATCCACGTCCTCCTCGTCTCGAACCTTGCGATAAGCCAATCAAAATTATTTTTAATGGCGTGGCGATCGCCGAAACCAAGGAAAGTTATCGCGTTCTAGAAACAAGCCATCCCCCCGTTTATTACTTACCACCAAACTCTATCCAACAAAAATATCTTAAAGAAGCTCCCGGACAATCCTTTTGCGAATGGAAAGGCATCGCTCGCTATTACAGCGTCATCGTTAACGATAAAACCTTAGAAAAAGTCGCTTGGTATTATCCCGAACCCACTGCGACTTTTACCGAGCTCAAAAACTATGTCGCCTTCTATGCCCAACCAATGGATGCATGTTACGTCGATGACGAAAAAGTAACGCCTCAACCCGGTGGATTTTACGGCGGCTGGATTACCAAAGATATCGTTGGCCCTTTCAAAGGAGAACCTGGCAGTTTTGGTTGGTGAAACCTGACAAGCAAAACTTTAATATCCCTCAGTTTTGTGGCGCAGAGCCTTAGAATAGTGTCAACACAAGGCAGTCTCAAAGTATGTTGCTAACCCAATTGAGTTGGTTATGGCGAGAATATAGCTTTTGTCCATACAACAAACTTCTTCTTGTCATCTGGCGGCCCCCTATTAAGCAATGCCCTTAACGAGCAGAGTATGCTCGAAGCTTGCAATTGAGATGTTATTTTGCTGTTAGTTTGGCCCAATCAATTCACAATCAAGACATTTAGAGTGCAGAAGGAGTTCAGTTATTCTTCCCAACGAATTAGCTATTTTGTTAGTCGAAGATGATCTAGCAGAAGCTGACTTATTACAGCAACTGTTGCTTGATCTAACGGAACAAGACTGTCAAATTTCCCATGAACTCGATCTACAAAAGGCGTTAGATGCACTCAGTCAAAATCACTTTGATGTGGTGTTACTCGATTTGAGTTTGCCAGATAACCCAGATTTGGAATCTCTCTCAGTCATTATTGAAGCGGCTCCCCACACCCCTGTAGTAGTCCTGACAAATACAAATAATTCAGACATTGCCCTAGAAGCAGTACAAAAAGGCGCTCAAGATTATTTAGTCAAAAAAAATATTGCGCGAGATCAAGAAAGTTTATGGCGATCGCTCCTCTATGCCATCGAGCGTAAAAAGAACCAAGAGGATTTGCGGATTGCCAACGAACGATTACGGCAAGAGATACTAATGCATGAGCGTACTCAGCTCAAATTTCAACAATCAAATCAAGAGTTAGAGCAATTTGCCTACATTGCCTCTCACGATCTGAAACAGCCTCTCTCCAGCATTTATTCTTGGTCACAGCTTTTACAAGTGCGTTACGGCGATCGCCTTGATGCAAAAGGGCAGCAATATATCAGATCAGTGCAAAGCTCCGTCAAACAAATGACCCAACTGATCGAAGACCTCTTGACCTATTCTCGAGTTGATCGAGCAAACAGCGAGTTTGTAGAAGTAAATTGCAAGATTATTGTCCATCAAGTCTTAAATCGCCTCAGCTCGGCGATCGCCACCACCAATGCAAAAATCACAGTTGGTTGTCTCCCGGAAGTCTATGGCAATCCTTTACAACTCGGCCAACTCTTTCAAAATTTGATCGAAAATGCCCTTAAGTACCATAGAGAAGACATAAGACCAGATATCCATATCAGCGCCCAAAAGACTCACCAACAGTGGATTTTCAGGTGCCAAGACAATGGCATCGGCATCGAAGAACACTACTTTGAAGAAATATTTTATGCTTTCAGACGACTCCACTCCCAAACTCAGTACACAGGTACAGGTATCGGCTTAGCAGTTTGTAAAAAAATAGTACAGCGCCATGGTGGCAAAATCTGGCTAGAATCGATTCATGGCAAAGGCTCTACCTTCTTTTTTTCCTTACCTATACCACCCGAATCTGACTAACTCTCTTGAAGATCAACCAAAGGAGTGATCTAGATCTTTGCCCTCATTGAATTACCTTTGCTAAATTTAGAGCATCTATACCTTTGATATCACACACGTAAGTATCAACTGCCACACTACCAATATTTTTGGCGCAATTAGGGGAGGTTCCCGTGAGTTTTGAAAACGATCACCAACAATGTCTACAAAAACTCATCTGGGCAATGGAAGAACTTCACATTGACTTTGAGATGACTCAGCTAAATAAAATAGCGAATCTCATCGTGCAGACCATGACAGGTCCTTGGCGCTCTTTCCATACACCAGAGCACATTTTTGAAGTTGGAGGTTCGGATCATCCCATCGAGCTCCTTGCAGCCCTCTTCCATGATGTTGTCTACGTTCAGGTGGACAAGAGTGTCAATTTCAACCTCAGCTATTACATCGTTCCTTTTGTTAAGGAAGTCCGCGAACAGTTATTTATTCGTGAAGTAGACGAACTCCCCGATGACCCGCTATTCCGAATTATCCTTGATTTGTTTGGGTTTCAGCCAGGACAACCCTTGTCTTCCTTTGGTGGGCAGAACGAATTTTTGAGCGCTGTCGTTGGTGCCAAGGTTTTAGAACCATTCTTATCTCCTGCACAGCTTGTTGAAGTAATTTGCTGCATCGAGACAACGATTCCTTTCCGTCCCGATAATGAAGCAGGTGTTAGCGCTGCGATGGCGCTGTTCCATCGCCTAGAGGTCGTTAATCAAAAATATGATGTGCATCTCTCCAAAGCGCAAATGGAGGATACGATTCGCCGTGCGGTTAGATTGTCAAACCGTGATGTCGGTAGCTTTGCCCATCCGAAAGCTGCACGTTTCCTAGATGGGACATGGGATCTACTGCCTGAAACCAATCATAATCTCCACAATCGCTCTTCCTATACAGTCGTGGAATATCGTCAAGCTCTCCAAAAAATGGAAGGGTTTATGAACTTCCTTAGACCTAATATTATTTTCCAAGAATTTATGGGTGAGCCAGACAAAGCTATTTATGACGAATTAGTGGCGCAGTCTGAGCATAATTTGCAGGTTGGTCGTTTATACCTCGGTTGCAAGTTATTTACGATTGGTTTTCTTGAGGCTATTTCTCGTCGACTTGGTCGTGATATTCCGCTCTCCAGCATGATGGGTGAATTACCGTCGCAGGGAGAAGACGATATTCAGTCCAAGTTAATTGATTACATCCCTGCAATTGATAGTGCATTCCCGCTTAGAAATGAGGTGGAGAAAGAAGTTCTTGATCTACTTGAAAAGGGCCGTTATCAAAGCGCATCCTATGATCTAAAGAATTCGCCATTGGCAACCTATATTGTGAAATCGATTGGTTTTGATGCAGTGCGGGAACAGTGCGATCGCGCCAAACTCTTTTTCCGGGGTGAGCTATCCCAAGAAGAATTCCTCGAAAGTATTAATCCAGAAATCACTCTAACTGTCGTTAAGGGCATTAATAAGTTGTTTGAACAGCGCCAAGCTTCTTTGATGAAAATCATGCCAGTAGTGACTGCATAGGCAAGTTCGGGAGATGATTACAAATCTACTTGGATGAAGGGGTTACAATATCCCTACTTAGAATTGTTGTCTTCATCTATACGTACATCGTGACTATTTCTCCGATCTCTCCTAGCAGTCAAACTTTTGATGCCAATCAGCCCGATGCCCTCGGTCGTTTTGGTCAGTATGGCGGCAAGTATGTGCCCGAAACCTTGATGCCTGCACTAGCTGAGCTGGAATCTGCCTATGCTCAATATCGCAACGATTCAGAATTTAAGGCTGAATTAGAGCTTTTGCTAAAGGATTATGTGGGTCGTCCTAGCCCGTTATATTTTGCGGAACGGTTAACTGAACGTTATGCACGCCCAGATGGTTCTGGCCCTCAGATTTATCTCAAGCGTGAGGATCTCAATCATACTGGTGCTCACAAAATTAATAATGCGATCGCCCAAGCTCTTTTAGCGAAGCGGATGGGTAAAAAGCGGATTATTGCAGAGACTGGCGCAGGGCAGCACGGTGTGGCAACAGCAACTGTTTGCGCACGTTTCGGATTGGAATGCATCATCTACATGGGTGTGCAGGACATGGAGCGTCAAGCTCTTAATGTTTTCCGAATGAAGCTACTCGGTGCAACAGTTCAACCTGTAGCAGCGGGAACAGGTACGCTCAAAGATGCGACTTCTGAAGCCATTCGAGATTGGGTAACGAACGTCGAAAATACTCACTACATTCTGGGTTCTGTGGCTGGCCCTCACCCTTATCCAATGATGGTACGGGATTTCCACGCGATTATTGGGGAAGAAACTCGCGCTCAATGCGAAGAGAAATGGGGAGGCTTACCTGACATTCTCATGGCTTGTGTGGGTGGTGGCTCAAATGCAATGGGCTTATTTCACGAGTTTGTAAAAGATAGTTCTGTTCGTTTAATTGGTGTCGAGGCTGAAGGTTCTGGTGTAGCAAGTGGTCACCATGCAGCAACTCTAACCCAAGGGCAACCGGGTGTTTTGCACGGCGCGATGAGTTATTTGTTACAGGATACAGAAGGTCAGGTGGTTGAGGCGCATTCAATTAGTGCGGGCCTTGATTATCCCGGTGTTGGCCCTGAGCACAGTTATCTCAAGGATACGAGTCGCGCAGAATATTACAGTGTGACTGATGAGGATGCGGTAAAGGCTTTCCGATTTGTATCTGAGCTTGAGGGTATTATTCCTGCTCTAGAAACATCGCACGCGTTCGCTTACCTCGAAACTCTTTGTCCTCAACTAGAAGGCAGTCCTCGCATCGTGATTAACAGTTCTGGTCGTGGCGATAAGGACGTGCAAACTGTCGCGAAATACCTTGATAAAAATGGTTGGGATTAATCGTTGACAAATAATGCAGTCAAATATTTAAGCGATCGCCATCCTGATTTTTCACATGGGGCGATCGCCTTTTTTATTGAGTTCGATTCAATTACCAATGAATTTGGCTCAGGATGTAACGCAACCGATCATAGTCATCCTTGAGCAAAGTACTGATCATTCGTCCGACATTTACTAGCCATTGGCGATCGCCTTTCCGTAGTCGATAAACTTCTCGCACAGATGCCGCGATGAGTGATTCTGGTGGAACCCAATTCACTTGTAATAAAACCCGCAAAAATTCGAGCTTGTCGGTAAAGTGAATAATTTCTTCCGGTTCGCAATGGTAAACCGATTGGTGAATTTGGGGTGGGCGAGGCGGCAAATATTGAAACACTTCGCCATGCTTGCCATTTTTACGTTTGGGTGGAGCTTCAAACCCAACAATTGCAGCTCGAAATTCTGTCTTGAGCATCGCAAAAATCTGAGGCTGCTGCTCTCGCAATTCTTCCAAACTCATGCCCAATGCCCTTGCCCGATGAACAGAATCAATCGGCGAGGTCGTCACATAGGTCACGATGCCATAGACAACATTGCCGGATTCTTCGTCATAGGATTTCACCCAACTACCAAAAGGCGGCATCACCGGGAAGCTTAAATCTTCTGGTTCCAAGCATTGTGCCGTGAACTCTGTGGTGGTTGTCTCGATGACCTCCGCAATATGATCCGGGTGGCGATCGCCAAGACTAAATTGAGGCAAGGGCAAACGCATATCGTCTACTTGCTCTCTTCGAGTTCAGAGAGATTAAACGTAATAATTTTGTCCCAGTTACCGCCCTCAAACAAAACTGCTGCGCGACCATCCGTCACCCGTTGCACCAAACCTTTAAAACGATAAAATGTATCGTCGGGATTAGTTACTCGTACTGTGCTGCCGGGAAGAATCATAAGAATATGACCTCTGAAAAAATACTCAATTTATGATAGCTGTTTACCGTAGTTGTATGTCAGCGCTAGCCGAATAGTTCCATCCATAGAAACTTAGCTATTTCTCAAGTCCACTTTAGATTGCAAGATGATTGCAAACTCCGAACCGATTCGGATGTCATTTTTGCTAATTCCAGAGCTGAGTGAGAATGCAAATGGAGTTCGATCATTCAAAGGTGTAGGCATTTCAACCCCATGAACAGTTGCCACATTATTTATCACTCCGTGAATTCTAAATTCAATTTGACTGCCCGAGATTGCTTGTGCATTACAAGGAAGTTCGTTCAAAAGTATGTCAGTAGCGACAACAAGACCTCGACCAGTAATTTCAAATGTAGCTAGAACTCTCCCTATTAACATTCAACGCTCTTCTCTAAACGAATCTAGACTGCATCCAGTAAATCTTCGCGGGATTCAAGAGATTCAGGGAAATATAGCTCACAAATATCCTGTGGCAACTCATTAATCACGAATTGACGACCCTGCTGAATCCAATATTCGACATCTTCAGTAGAGAGATTTTCTCCCTCTGCCTGAAGGTATGCTGAAATTCGAGTGGGACTCCAGTGATAATTATCAGCCATCACCAAAATCAGTCGCGCCAAAGGTGGAATGAGTTCTAGAGCCTGTTCGAGGTAGCACCACAGTGGGGGGGTTGCTTCGTTAATGTCGTAATTAATGGATTCGACAGGCGGCATTTCCGTGCCATTGATGCACATCGCTGTCGTATTAATAAGCCAATTTTGAAGAGTATCAGCGTTCGTATTTTCGTCTCGTAAATTCAGGCCGCGCATTTCATGAAAAATATGTCGCCATGTCAGTGCAAAAATATAGTCTGCTTGCACCGGCGATCGCGCAGAATTCCCAATTAGCGAATAAACGATGGGTGCATAGCGACAAAAAAGCCCAGTAAAATATTTCCCCTGCTCCGGATAACGCTGGAAAAGGGTGAGCATATCCAAATCGCTATAATGGTTAAGGGATTGAATCAAGGGATGATTCGCTTCGGGAAAACTCGGAATCTGAACCATGTCCTACAATATAATGCCTACAAAATCACCTAAACAGACTATTTAGACTTTCATCATAGTCGATTTACCCATAAACGCTTGATCTATGATTGCAGCCGCCCCAATCCTTACTCATCTTTACCTCGGCGCATTTTTCCCAGTTTTTGATTCGCTGTTCTCCACCCAAGGCATTATGGTCATTCTGCTCTGTGCTTATGGGGTGGCGATGTGGATGTTTCTAACTAGTGCCCCGAAAGTTCACACGATAATGGTTTCGGATTTGGATGTGGCACAACGGTTTTATGAGGGGATTCTGCAATTACCAACGGCAGATGTGCCGATGCATTATTACTACAACTACGAGCAAACCCTCGGTGGCGCAGGCGGTATTGACCCAATGTATATGAGCGCAGCATCGCCCTCGGCAATGGGAATGTCTCCGGTGAAAGATCGTGAGGGACTTTGGTATCAACTCAAAAAAGATACTCAGCTCCATGTTGTTTCGGGTGCAAGTTTAGGCAAGAAAAATCAGCAACGCCACGTTTGTTTTGATAAGGAATGCTTAGAGTCAGTTCTATTACGTGTGCAATCTCGTCGTTTGAAATATAAAATTCGCCAAGAAAAACCACTAAATTTCCTCGTGAAAGATTGGGAAGATCAAGTCATCGAAATTGCGGAAGTAATGTCCTAGAGGTTGGATATTGAGGTGAGCGCTCGACTCATCACAAGATCAATCACACTGGGATTTTTTCATGAAAAACGCACCACTTCAAAGTCTGATGGCAGCTGTAATACTTTGGGCTAGTCCATTGCTGCCAATGCAAGAGAATCAAGTGAATGCACAGGAAATGACTTGCCAAGAAACAGTGAATTCGGTCATGGCAGATATTCGAAAGCAAGGGGCAAAGGTCACGTTTCGGGTTTATGACAACGCTGATTATCAAAGTTTTGTGGGAGCGAGATTTGAGAATAAAAAAAGAGTGAATGGTCTTTTTCTCGGGTTGGGAGAAACTGGCAAATCTGATGCGATCGCCAAAACAATCTGGCAGTCAGACGACTTGATTAAGGATTACCTCACCCAAATATTTCCCCGCTGTGGTGGTACTGGAATTATTGACATTGGCTTGTTTGAAACAGAGGCGATCGCCAGTTTTGGGATGGACGATGAGAATCGCTTAGGCACTGAACAATGTTATGACCCTGAAGAACAGATTCCTGGGCGCATCTCGGAAATTTATCGGGAATGGGATTGGTATTGTGCCTATGTTTTATGATTCGGAATTCTGGATGAGGGTGATCGCCTGATCAAATAAATCGGAGGCTTCGTTATTCAACCAATTAATTTCTTTGACAGCTCGAAACCAAGTGCGTTGGCGCTTTGCAAATTGACGCGTGTGTAAAACCGTTGCGGCGATCGCCCCCTGAACTGTCGTTTCGTTTCTGACATATTCCCCAAACTCTTGATAACCAAGGGTTTTCAGTAACGGTAAATCCCAGCCATATTTCTTCCCAAGAGTTTTCACTTCTGAGGCAAAGCCTAGTTCTACCATTTGGTGAGTGCGACGACGAATCCGATCTTCGAGATGGTCAAGATCACAATCTAAGCCAATTTGAATAATCGGATAGTCTGGTGGATTTTCGCCCTGCTGCTCCGTAATCGGTTTACCCGTCACATAAAAAACTTCCAAAGCCCGCAAAGTACGAACTTGATCGTTGGGATGAATTTTCTCGCAGGCCACCGGGTCAAGTTGCTGCAATAGTTGATAGCTATATTTCTGGCCCAACTCGGCAAATTGTTTTCGTAAGTCAGGCTGGGGAGCCACGCGCGGAATTTTCAAGCCTTTGGCGATCGCCTTGACGTAAAGACCTGTCCCACCGACTAAAAGAATATGGCGATTTTCGGCCTGAAATTTTGCAATTAATTCTTGAGCTTGAGCTTGATATTCTGCCAAAGTTAACGTTTCAGTTGGTTCACAAATATCAATTAAATAGTGAGGTGCTTGAGCTAATTCTTTTCGGCTCGGCTTAGCTGTACCAATATCAAATTCTCGATATATTTGCCGCGAATCTGCACTGAGAATGACCGCATTTAATTCTTCTGCCAGCTTCAAAGCTAAACCTGACTTTCCCGTCGCTGTTGCACCACAAATTACGATTAGAGGCAGAGTCATCAGTTCGGGATCACGACGCCCTGCAATAGTTGTTCGAGCTGAGCATGAAGGCGATCGCGATCTTGAAAATTATCAACACGTTCAACAATTTTGCCATTATTAAACAAAATCACAGTAGGCAAAGTCTTGAGACGATAAGTATTTGCCAGCTTAAGATTGTCATCAGCATTCACGTCAACGAGCAAAAAACGCCCATGCCATTCTCGTTGCATTTTAATCAGGAAAGGGTGTAATAAATGGCAAAGACCACACCAAGGAGCCCAAAAATTCACCAAGACGGGTTGGTCTGCTTCTAAAACAGTTTGCTTGAAATTTTCCTCGGTGATCGACAGAACCATGATCTCCCGTTGTTTTCGTTCTATGTACACATTTTATCTTGGTCTCTTATCTTACCTGTATCGGTCGTGGGGATCATATTTTTTCCATGAATTGATGACCATGCTTTTTTGATCCCCATCAACACTAAATTTAGTTATGCATATTTACCAAGGCACTTTCGCTGTCATCACCATTAGCCATGGATGTCCCCACCATAGCAGCGCAATAAAACCACTAACACCAATATAGGCAGGCTTTAGAAATTCCCCTAATTTAAAAGTTTGTCGTCCTTGCAAAATTGCGACAAATGGAATAACGGATGTGCGTTCTTTTACCGCGAGAAATGTTTTGCCATAACGAGATTCGAGGCGGCGATCGCCATGCCAAACTGCAAACAAATGATGCGCTACCAATCCAGTACAGGTGAGTAACATAAACGAACTACCAATCCAGAGCAAATGCCCCACACACCAAATCACCTGACCTACCATTTGTGGGTGGCGAGTGACACGGGTAATCCCTTTTTCATAGAGATGTACCTGGGGCTTTTGCACTGCAGCGATTTCAAGGAGATTAAAGGTAGAGGGATAAAGAAAGAAAAACGAGATTGCGGAAAGCCACCATACCGTTGGTTTTACCCAGGCTTCCCCTTGCAGTTGCCAAAGCACTGCTCCGTCATAACGATGATTGAAAAAATAAATAATTAGACAAGTCGCAAACGGAATACTGACTAGCGCAAAAATCACCCGATATAACCGCGAGCCAATCTTATTTTCTGCCCAAGGACGCAATGCAGCTAAACCACTATGGGCGATCGCAAACCCCAACAAAAGCCCGAATATCACCCAGTGACTCGTCGTAAACCAGCTCATTTCCGCCATAATTCAGCCAATAGAAGTATTTTTAAACGAATTAGTACAGGCTATATTATGTCTCAAAAGAGATACGATCCCCTTATTGTGGTACTGTCAATCATGAAACCAGCATCGATACCTCTTTAAATCGTTTTCCCTCGCCGAGGCTGTATGTCTGACATCCCATTTACTCTGGATCAACTGCGTATCCTTAAAGCAATTTCTACCGAAGGTAGTTTTAAACGAGCCGCAGATAGTCTCTACGTTTCCCAGCCTGCTGTCAGTCTACAGGTTCAGAATTTAGAAAAACAGCTCAGCGTTCCCCTATTTGATCGAGGCGGGAGAAGAGCACAACTCACAGAAGCTGGTTATTTACTACTTGATTACGGCGAGAAAATTATTACCCTCTGCCAAGAAACTTGCCGGGCGATCGAAGATTTACAGAATTTACAAGGCGGTACCTTAATCGTTGGCGCATCTCAAACCACAGGTACATATCTAATCCCCAGAATGATCGGATTATTTCGCCAGAAGTATCCTGATGTAGCAGTACAACTGCAAGTCCATTCAACACGGCGAACCTCTTGGGGTGTAGCAAATGGACAAGTAGATCTCGCAATTATCGGCGGGGAAGTTCCGTCTGAGCTACAAGACACCCTCAAAATTGTGCCCTATGCAGAGGATGAATTATCTCTAATTTTGCCAGTTAATCATCCCTTGGCAAAAGCAGAAACCATTCACCGCGATGATCTATATAAACTCAAATTTATTGCGCTGGATTCTCAGTCAACGATCCGAAAAGTAATTGACCAAGTTCTCACGCGTTGCGATATCGACACCAAGCGGCTTCGCATTGAAATGGAGCTCAATTCCATTGAAGCAATTAAAAATGCGGTTCAATCCGGCTTAGGAGCATCTTTTGTTTCTGTAACAGCGATTGAAAAGGAATTACGGATGGGTGCATTACACCGCGCCCATATTGAAGAGGTCGAAGTCCGTCGTATCCTCAGCGTTATCATTAATCCAAATCGTTATCGCTCCAAGGCAGCAGAAGCATTTTGCCAAGAAATTTTGCCTCATTTTGCCAATCAACTTAAAAAGTTTGACCTGAGTGAATTGATGCCGAGCGAGTCTGATTCAAAATCGAAATAGACTTTTTCAAAATTAAATTAATACAGTTAAGTTGCGGCGATCGCCTACATTCATGCCATTTCGTTATTCGCGTAACAGATAGTGATAAGGATAACGGTGGGGCACACCTGGCTCAGTTTCTAGCTCGAAATTAACAATTTGCCACTTTGCATCGAGATTATTATGCTCACTAAAAGTGACTGGTAACCCATACAAGACAGGAACATGGGATTGTTGTGGCTGCGGGTCTGACTTACTTGGGATATGCGTCTGCGCTGCACGTAGCTCGAGAGAGCGACTCACTAACATTTCATAACGGTTTGCAATCGTTAGCTTTGTGGCACGAAATCCTTTTGTATATAGGCGATCTAGCGCCTCATGGATCTCGAAGCGAATACCATCGGGATGAGTATGTTGGCGATACCATTTGCCTTCCCAGCGTTTCCATTGGCGGCTTGACTGGAGATGAACGAGCTCTTCGGTGTCGGGGTTAGCCTCAAAAGCTCCGTGGCGATCGCAGAGATAGCTATCTGTCAGAGTCAGAGCTTGAATTGTTTGACGGCAATGCGGACAAAGAATTTCTGCGCCGAAAATAGGGTAATGTAAGCTGGGTTCAAGCATTACGACTTTAAATTTACACCGATAGTAGTGACGCTGTATCGTCAACGGATTCTACTTATTATACTCAGAGATTTTTGTTCACCTGCCCATCCTATGCTTAACGCTGACCAAAACCTCGCCAGTTACGACTACATTCTTCCGCCAGAGCGTATCGCCCAAACCCCCGTAACACCGCGCGATCATTCTCGGTTATTGGTACTGGATTCTCCGACAACTCACCATCATCAACAGTTTTATCAGCTCGGCGATTGGCTACAGCCCAATGATCTTCTGGTGATGAACAATACGAAAGTGATTCCGGCGCGACTCTACGGACGTAAGGTAACAGGTGCTCCGGTTGAGGTGTTATTACTCGAAGAACGTTCAGCCAATACATGGCTTGCCCTCGTTAAACCTGGCAAACGTTTTACGATTGGCGCAGAAATTGTTTTCACCTCACCTCATGATTTAGAGCAAACCCTAACAGCAACAGTCATTGCGCGTGATCCAGAGACTGGTGGGCGCATTCTCGAATTTGATTTACCTGCCAACAAAAATCTTTGGTCTGTTTTGGATGATTTTGGAGAAATCCCTTTTCCGCCCTACGTCACCGATTCTGAAGCAAATCCTGATCAGTATCAAACGATTTACGCTGATACACCCGGGGCAGTGGCTGCACCGACTGCAGGATTACATTTTACGCCGGAGCTATTCGAGCAACTGGAACAAAAAGGAATAGAACGGACTTTTATCACGCTTCATGTGGGGGTTGGTACATTTCGGCCTGTGGAAGTTGATGATATTACCACCCACGATATGCACTATGAATGGATCGATGTGCCGGGGAGTACAGTCGAGAAAATTCGTGAAACCAAGGCGAAAGGGGGACGGGTCATTGCTGTAGGGACGACGGCTGTGCGATCGCTGGAAGGGATGGCGGTGGCATCGGGCAAAAAACTACAAGGGTTCCAAGGGAAAACAAATTTATTTATTTACCCTGGCTATGAGTGGCAAGTAGTAGACGGTTTAATCACGAATTTCCATTTACCGAAATCAAGTTTGCTGATGCTGGTCAGTGCGCTCATCGGACGGGAGAGATTATTGAGTCTCTACGAAGAGGCGATCGCCGAGAAGTATCGATTTTATTCATTTGGCGATGCGATGGCTATCTTGCCACAAGCTAAGGGTATGATGTGAAACATAGGGAAAATGGTGGAGGTTACCCCTGTGTTATTTGGCTCAAAACAAAAACGTATTACCCTCGGTTTAATGGTTGCCCTGAGTGGCAGTATTTTTTTGCAGCAGGGAGCGATCGCCGAAAAAGCTGGCAGCTCAGTTGGCAATAAACAGGTTCTCAATGGCATTTATACCGAAAATTTAGATGCGGGTAATGCCTTCCAGCAGGCAATCGATTTTTACCAGCGGGGCGAATTTCCACGAGCCAACAAATATGTTGAAGTGGCCCTAACCTTCGATCCTTGGATGCCGATGGCGCACTATCTCCAAGGCCATCTTTTCCTCGAGGCAGAGAAGCCGAAAAAAGCTCAGGAAGCTTATGCAAACGCGACTCAATTCGATCCAACTTTTGTTGAAGCTTATTACAATCTCGGTTTAGTTTCCTACGATCTCGGTGACATTAACTCGGCGATCGCCGCTTTTGGGGAAGCAATTAGACTCGAGCCAGAATTTGTCGATGCTTATTTTCAATTAGCGTTAGCCTACGATGTGCAAGGACAATCCAGCCTCGCTCAGACGAACTACATTAAGACGTTAGAGCTAGATAATACCTATGTTGCTGCCCACAACAACCTAGGTATTTTGCTCGCAGCGGATGAACGCACAGCCGAAGCGATCGCCACCTTTGAAGAAGCCATCGAACTTGACCCAGATTATGCGCCAGCGCATTATCAACTTGGATTGCTCTACCTTAAACAAAATGAATTTGAGCTGGCCCTAGAGGCCATTGGCAGTGCCGCATCCCTCGACCCAGACAATGCCCTCGCCCAATATCATTACGGTTTACTGTTGGCTGAGGCGGAAAACTATGATGGTGCCGCAAAACGCTTCGAGCGCAGCATCGATATTAATCCCACTAATGTCAGTGCTTACCGCCAGCTTGGCGTTGCTGAACTGGCGAATGGTGATCTTGATGATGCTCTAGTGGCCTTCCAAGAAGCGCTAAATTTAGACCCCTCGGATCCGCTATCTCACTACAACCTCGGTGTGGTTTATCAAAAGCAAGCTCAATATACATTGGCGATCGCCGCCTATGAACAGGCCTTAATCTACGACCCAGCACTCAGCGAAGCTGTTTTTAATATCGGTGTGTCCTATCAAGCCCTTGGCGATTCCCGACAGGCGACCACATTTATTGTGCAGGCACGGGAATTATTCGCCCAAGAAGGTCGGGACTTTAAGGTGCAAGAAGCTGACCGTTTTTTACAGCAGCAAATCCTTAATCCCCCCACATCCGGCACAACTCCTCCAGCAGAACCTGTGGAACAAAAAGCCAGTCCGACCGAAGTACAGGCCTAGCGATAAATAGCCATGCAATTAAAAGCCGAGTTTGCCCAAGAGCTGATCGACACAGCTTTAAAATGTGGGGCACAGGATGCGGATGTTTACCAATCGTCGTCTTTTTCACGCCCCGTTACTTTCGAGTCTAATCGCCTCAAACAACTGGAAAGCTCTGAATCCACAGGCACAGCCCTCCGAATCTGGCGGGATGGTCGGCCGGGATTAGCGGTGGCCTATGGTGCGTTTGAAGCCCAAACTCTTGTCGATAAGGCGATCGCCCTAAGCCAGCTCAACGAAGTTAACCCGCCAGATTTTTGTAAGGCACGCAAGGATATCAACCCTCCCATTGGGACAGAAATTTCTGTCGAAACGTTTATCGAGATGGGAAAAGTGGCGATCGCCCAATTGCGAGAAGCTTATCCAGATCTAATTTGCCATGGCAGTTTTGAGTGCGACCATTCAGAAACACTATTGCTAAATTCTAAGGGATTATATTGCGAGGCTGCAGACATTTCCCTGAGCTATTTTCTAGAGACAGAATGGGTGCGAGGCGATGATTTTCTCGCGGTTTATGACGGTGAGGTTGCTCAGGATAAATTACAGCCCCAGGCAACGATTCAGTCTATTTTGCAACGTTTACAATGGGCCACGAAAAATACAATGCCTAGTACAGGTCAAGTGCCTGTGTTATTCACGAGTAACGCAGCGTCGATGCTGTGGTCAACGGTCGCCTCGGCCCTAAACGGCAAGTTGATTTTAGAGGGGTCATCCCCTTGGAGTCGAGCCGCAGGCAAGCAGATTATTTCTCCTGAAATTTCGTTATATCAAGACCCCACGGCAAAACCTTATATTTGCCACTTCGATGACGAAGGCACCCAAGCACGTTCTCTGTCGCTCATTCGTGAAGGCACAGTCCAAGAATTTTATGGCGATCGCCACACTTCAAAAGAATTAAACATACGTCCCACAGGCAATGGGTTTCGACCAAGCCTAGGCCGCTATCCCACACCAGAACTGATTAATTTAATCGTTGCCCCCGGCAAAAAACAGCTTTCGGAAATGATTGCAGAGCTTCAGGATGCAATTATTGTTGACCAAATTTTAGGCGGTGGCGCAGATTTATCTGGTGATTTCTCAGTAAATATCGACCTCGGCTACCAAGTCAAAAATGGCGAAGTGATCGGCAGAGTAAAAGACACAATGGTTTCTGGGAATGTCTACGAAGCACTCAAAAATGTAGTGGAAGTAGGGGGCGATCGCCACTGGCAAGGTTCCTGTTTAACCCCATCTATTTTGTTAGAATCTCTCTCGATTACAGGCTAACCATTACAGGCTAAAACATCATTGCACAAGATCAAGTTCAGCAAAAAGCTCTTCCGCTTTCATTTGCATCTCTTCGGCAATATCTCGCAAATCTTCGCGGTTATTGAGATAGGCATCAAGAGCATTCAGTGGGTCGATTGATTGGCCAGCACCCAGTTCCGGCAAACGAGGCCGCGCCAACTGACTGACAAGTTCTGGCTGAATAGCCATTTGGTGGGCCTCGATAAGAGCTTCCCGCAAATTTTTGAGATTAACCAGCTCAATTTGCTCTGAACGTAACTTATAAAGCAGCCGCACTACCGCATCTTTAATCTTTGCCTTTTTAATCTTTTTCAAGATTGTCGCTTCGGGCTCTGCTTCCTCGCTAACATCAATTTTGAGCGTGAGAAACTTACGCACAGGTAACGGTACAAATTCCCAATCAGCTTTGCCTTTTTCGAGATGTACCATCACATAGCCTTTGTCTTCTTTCTCCTCACTAAAATCCACCCGCTCAATACTGCCAGGATAAATAATCGGCGGATTATTATCTTTGTTTAAATTCTGGTGGCGATGGACATGACCGAGAGCCACATAATCCAGCTCTTGGCGGTTGAGAAAGGCAATGGGAATATTAAATCCTTTACCCACAGCGAGAAAACGTTCGGCACCAAGGTTGGCGCGATCAGCCATCAGATGACCGACTAGAATCGCGGGAATATTTGGGTCAAGGCGGCGAATTTCAGCTTCAAGAACCGGTTTTAATTTTTCGAGCAAAATATCATGAATTTCAGCCAGGGTTTTGCCTTCTGTTTGTTGGCGCGTGAGCAATGTAGATTGATTAATCCAAGGCAGCGTAATAATTTGCAGTTCACCTTTTGCCAGTTCCACACGATGGGTTTTCAGGCTTTCACCAACAATAAAACCTGGAACCGCAAGGGTGCGATAAATACTTAAACTCGCGCCACCACTCCCTTGGGAATATTGATCATGGTTCCCCACCAGCAAAACAGTCGGAATTTTCGCATCGGCAAGGCGACGAAATTGGGCAGCAAAGGCTTCTTGCACATAGGGTGCAGGGGTCGCATCGGGAAAAGCATCCCCCGCAAAAATCACTAAATCTACCGGTTCAGCGATCGCCCGATCCATGCAAAGACTAAGGGTCTGTTCAAAATCTTCAAGGCGGCTATTAATACCGGTTTCAGGGTTAACTTGCCCATGGGAAAAGCCGCTCCCCATATGAATATCTGAAAGATGGAGAATTTTAAACATCTAACTCGAAAGGCGATCGCCCAAGCTCAATGATTTAACATTAGCTCGGTTCTGACATTTTGAATCCAGTGGCATCTCAGAAGGGCGATCGCCTTAATCTCAAAACCAATTAACGAACTTAGCGCAGAGCTGCCTTCGGAGCTGAAATCGTCGAAGGATAACGAATTACATCAGCATTAACTGTTTTCGGTTCTGTCGCAGGCTTATTATCTGCCAACAACACATTACGAATAAATCGTGCTGCGACTTTTTGAAGCAAACCTTCCGCAATTTTTTGACCAAGTTGCTGTGTTTCTCGCTTCATTAAAACGCGGGGAACTAATGGCAACAAAAATGTTGGGTCAAAGTTAGGCGTATCTTGCAGAATCTGCCAGATCGTTTGAATATGCTCTAAATTTGCGGCATTATCTTTCACATTGACGGTTTTAGAACGCGCTGGCGTATCTTTTTGACCAAAACGCTGTTGTACTAAATTCGTGAAATTTTGCAGCGTATTCAGGCCAAAAGCATCCACTGACTGCACAATTTCCGAAGCGAGCTGCTCACGAATATAATCACCGCGTTCCGAAAAAATATAATCAACCGCCTGATTAACAGCCCCTTCTAAATCATAATCCTGGGATGTTTTCGCATTCTGCAAGAGATTTTCGAGACGATTCCAACGGAAACTGCCATCTTTAAACAACAGATCTTTCAGAGAATTACGCAGCTCCTCAGATTCGTCAGTTAATAGACGTTTCGCAACGTAAGGATAGGCTTTACTGAGTACTTTAAATTCTGGATCAACACCAATCGCAATCCCTTCTAGCGTCACCATCGAACGAATAATCAACGCATAATAGGCAGGCACTTGGAATGGAAATTCGTACATAATGCCGGACATCTGATCCGTGATGCTCTTAAAATTCAGCTCCGCCACACTTGCACCAAGGGCATTACCAAAGACCGTACTAAGAGCTGGAATAATCGGCGTCAAATCGGTGTCTGGCGTCAAAAAATCGAGCTTCACATAGTCATGGGCAAGGGAATCAAAGTCACGATTGACGAGATGAACAACCGCTTCAATCAAGCCATACCGCTGATAAGGCTTAATCGTACTCATCATGCCAAAGTCAAGATAGGCAAGGCGTCCGTCCTCTAGAGCGAGCAAATTACCGGGGTGAGGGTCGGCATGGAAAAAGCCATGTTCGAGAAGTTGTCGGAGGGAGCATTCCACGCCCACTTCCACAAGATGGGTAGCATCAATTCCTAATGCAGCAATTTCTTTAAGGTTCGTGAGCTTAATACCATCCAACCATTCCATTGTAAGCACGCGCCGCCCTGTGTAATCCCAGTAAATACTAGGTACATAGATTTCTTCCATACCGCCGTAGTATTTTTTGAAACGCTCAGCATTACGACCTTCTTGGGAATAGTTCATTTCCTCAAAGATCCGACCAGCAAACTCATCGGTAATGCCGATCAAATCAGAACGGACTCGTTTCACATTAGTTTGCAACCACCGCGCAATTTTCCGCATGATTGCAATATCAAGGTTAATACGATTTTCTAAGTCTGGCCGCTGTACTTTAACAGCAACTTTTTCACCTGTTTTTAGACGAGCCTGGTAAACCTGCCCGAGGGACGCTGCAGCGAGAGGTTCAGGAGAAATTTCAGCGTAGATCTCTTCAGGAGGACGGCCGAGTTCTTCTTCAATAAATTTAAAGGCGATCGCCGTTGGGAAAGACGGTAGCTGATCCTGTAAATCCGTTAATTCTGCAAGATAAGTCGGCGGTACAAGATCCGGGCGTGTAGAGAGTGCTTGACCAATTTTGATATAGGTCGGCCCGAGATCTGTCAAGATCTGCTTGAGGTGATTAGCTTGAGACTTCTGCGCTTGGGGAGATTTGGTCTTACCTCGAAAACTATCCCACCAGACATGAATAGCTAGACCCACAAAACTAGTAACAATAGTGCTCAGTCGCCCAAAAACAGCAAAAGGCTTCTCTTTAGCTAATTTATCGACTTTCTCAGGGTTATAACGCCAGTCTTCAGAGTCGACCATAGTTACCGGACTGGTTGTAGTTTCAGGAGTCTGAGTCTGTTCGGGCATAACCTATCTGAAGCGATCGCCTACTTGAATACTTTCAATGTAAACGATTGTAACAAATGTTTCTCAGACTCTTATGACAATTCTGGGGGGCGATCGCTGATCCCCGCCTTAGGGCGTGCGTGCATTCAAGGGATTTTCCTCAAGAGATTGCTCACTCAGACGCTGGTTACGCAAAATATTAATCGCTTTAGAATATTGCGGATCCGCATTAGTCGCAATCAAGCCAGGGTCACTATTGAGCTCAACAAACTGCTCTCGACTCAATTCCACAGTAATGTCTGGGTTAACCCCATTCATGTTGATGCTGATGCCACTGGGAGGATAATACCGAGAGATTGTCACAGCTAGTCCTGCACCGTTAGAGAGTTCATGAACAGACTGCACAGTGCCTTTACCATAAGTGCGCGTTCCAACAAGAGTGGCACGATTATTATCTTTTAACGCTGCGGCCAAAATTTCGCTGGCACTAGCCGAGTTTTCATTCACAAGCACAACCAAGGGTAAATCTGTAATGGCAGTTTGGTTCGCACTAAATTCGCGATCGCCACCTTTCCTGTCAACAGTACGAACAATTGCCCCTTCTTCCATCCACATCCGAGCAATATCAACACTCGAATACAATAGACCGCCAGGATTGCCTCGTAGATCTAAAACAAAACCTTCAACAGCTTGGGATTCCAAATCCTGAATCGCCTTATACATCTGCTCAGCTGCATGGGAGCTAAATTCATCCAGACGAATATAACCAACGCTTTCACCATCAACTTGCTTCATGCGATGGGTTACTGCGGGCAACTCAATCGTCGCACGGACAAGCTCTAGGTCAAACTCCGGACGCTCTGGACGGCTCACTTTCAAAAGCACAGCAGAACCTTCTTGACCACGAATCAAATTAGAAGATTGCTCCAGAGTGAGCAGAGCGGTGATCTGACCATCAATCTGCACGATTTGGTCATCGACCTTTAGTCCACCAGCTTCAGCAGGAGAACTATCTAAAACATCAACAACAGTTAAAAGACCTGTTTCTTCATCAATCGCCAACCGAATACCAATCCCAGAAAGCTCGCCAGTTGTCTGACTGGTTAAATCTTCAAATTGCTCTGGATCGAGGAAACGAGTGTAGGGATCACCCAATGTGTCGAGGGCATCACGGATAGTACTGTAGGCTGTATCGTAGCTATCATACTGCTGCTCCAACAGCTCACTACGAAGTTTTAACCATTCCTCTGCATCATAATTTTTGGCAACGGATTCAGCATGGATGATCTGCCAGATTTCGTCCACAACCACCTTCGGACTATCTTCCATTGCGGCGATCGCCGGACGCATTATGGGAGTTGTCGTCAGTAAGGTTAAAAGAGAAATTGTTCCAAGGGCACCATTAAAAATAGCTTTGGGGGAAATCGCTAGGAATGGAGCAGTTTGTGTCATAGGATTTAGATGCCAAGAGATTAGCGAATAAGTTAGGCGGAAGAGCGACCAGACAGCCTATTTATCGAAGTCAGGACTTTACTAAATATTGTTCCCGCTGGGGTATCTCGAACAAACTCACTTTTCGGGAAATTTAGTCATCCCAGAGGAGTACTTGTCTAAGGAGAAGAGCAGTGGCTAACAAATTTGGTGTGAGACAGAGGGCAAATAGATGCAGAAATCGGGAGTTTGACTTCGTCTCAGCTGCTTACCAAACTATTGTAATCAATAAATTTCACTTCTTGGGAAATAAAATTCATTCCTTATATTGTTTATAGAAATCCAAAAGGATTTGCTGATGGATAGCTGGCATGGGTCGCCATTTTTTTGCTTTTTCGGAGTAGGCGCCGCCATCCTGGGCAGCTTGTTGGTTTAGTAATCTCATATCCCATCCTTCATTAAGAATTAGATCACGAAGGAAAACAGTCAACGGCACCTGAAAAACATGGCGATGCACACTTTTTAAAGTCTCCGATTGGAGTTCGTCGCTATATACACCAAATTTTTGTATCTTAGTCCGAGGAATTTGATAAGCAATCTCTTCTAAAATTTCGCGTTCTAAAGCTTCTTCAGGAGTTTCACTGGGTTCGAGATGTCCTCCAAAAAAGCCCCAACATCCCGGATAAATAATCCCAGGAATATCGTCACGTAGCTGCATTAAAACGCTATCGCCTTGGGTTAGGATGGCGATCGCCACCAAGATAGAATTGTTCATGCCCATTAACCTCTACATGGTGCATCAAAACAGATTGCCGTCTTTATAGGCCAATCCACTACATCATAATTTTCAGCGCAAGTCTCCTACATGGCCTCCATCAACTTTTCATATACACCAGAAGTTTCAATCATTCTCTGTACTTACAACCGCGCTCACTGCCTACTAGACTGCCTCCAGAGCGTATTGGCGCAGGATTTTCAGAATTGGGAATTAATTGTTGTTGATGATGGAAGCAGCGACGAGACTTTTAACGTTATTAATCCCCTGCTGCAAAAAGATCAAAGAATTCGTTACATCAAACATCAAAATCGCAAGGTTGGATTTTCTCGTAACGCAGGTATTCAAGCCTCCTTCGGTAAATACATTACCTTTATCGATAGTGATGATCTGTACTTACCCCATCACATCAGCTCCCGAGTCGACTATATGCACAGCCATGAAGATATTGATATCCTCTCAGGCGGCCTAGAAGTCAAAGGAGATGTCTGGGTCAGCGATTATTATCAGCGAGACAAGAAAATCAGTATTTATGATTGTGTTGCTGGCGGCACATTTTTCGGCAAAAGAGAAGTTTATTTCGAGCTAAAAGGCTTTCAACCAAAAGAATATGGCGATGATACCGACTTTTGGGCCAGAGCAGAAGAAGCCTTTAATGTCGCAAAAATCACTGAGCCACCAACCTACATTTATATCCGCACAGCAGATAGCATCACAGGGAAAGCAACGCTAAATCTCATATGAGTAAGCAGTCGCCAGATAGATGAAGACACTCCATAATGGTTTTGCAGACAGGCTCAGGATTGAGGTTCACATGACGTATCAAACTAAATGACCACTACTATATTGCTCGGTTCTGTGATGTTTCTGAACCTTGGCTACAAAGCTATGTCAACCAGCAATATGAGGCCGTACCGCAAAAAGTGCATGTTTCCTCAAAAAAAGGGCGACTCACAATTCAATGTGATGAGATGTAGTCTTTTGTGGACAATAAACAGCAACAATACTGGATTTGGTTTGCTCTAGATGTCGATGCTCGTGAGATTGTTGGGCTTTATGTAGGAGACCGCTCTGAGTTAGGAGCAAAGCATTTGTGAGAATCTTTACCTGGGGTCTATTGTCAATGCGCTGTGGCTTATACTGATTTTTGGTCAGCTTATAGCACTGTCTTCCCTCGTAAATATCATCAAGCTGTAGGCAAAGAGACCGGCAAAATCAGCTACATTGAGCGTTTTAACTGCACTGTACGCTAGAGGGTTTCACCTCTAGTCCGAAAGACTCTATCCTTCTCCAAGAAGTTAGAGAATCGCATCGGAGCTATCTGGCTTTTTGTCCATCACTACAATGCATCCTTAAACCTTTAGGACTACCCAATCTTGTTTAAATCTGGTGAATAGGGAGGCAGATACCACACCTTACATTTCGCCTTTGCCAAGATTTCTGCAATCCTTCCTCCTTTGTGGAAAGTGGCATTATCCAAAATCGACATTGCAGAATAGAGGTATGGATGGAGGATGCTGACCCAATGCAATGTCCAGGATGCCAATCTACTCATATCCGTAAGAACGGAAAAAAGAGGCAAACACAATCACATCTGTGTAGATTGTGGCCGTCAGTTTATCGACCACTACAGTAACGTGAGTTCGGGATAAGGAATAAAGGTTCTAATCAAGCTGAAGAGAAGGTTTCTTAGGCTGATGACAGTAGGCAATGAGACCGCAAAGCAAGTTGACACAAAAGTTCGCTGGACTGCGATGGCGAGAGTGTTCAATCTGAGAAATATTCTTCAGTTGGTCAATGACGGTCTCAATTAAAGCTCGCTTACGAGCCAGCACTTTGTCACGCCAAAGCATCAGGTGATTCTTCATATTGCGACGAGGCTTAGCTAGAAGCCTCACATCATATTCTTCTTGTAAATACTGTGCCAGAGCTTGAGAGACGTAACCTTTATCGGCAAAGACTTTTCCCGATAACCCTTTCAAAAGCTCCACTACCGGCTTTCTATCATTGGTGTTGCCAGGCGTGATTTTAACATTGAGTAATTCGCCATGGTCATTGATAACCAGATGTAGTTTGAAACCAAAGAACCAACCCACAGAGGTTTTACCTCGAGCGGCATGGCCATCAAAAACGTGATGTTGAGAGATGCGGCGATTGTGACAAACTTTGATACTTGAAGCTGATACCTGTGCATTGACCATAACAGTGCTGTAGGTAGACACATAGAGAGAGGTACTAACGTCGAAGGCATCCACTCCACAAAACGTTGGTCACTCACTGCTCTGGGAAAAGCTCCTCGCCAGTGATGACGCACATTGATGAGATAGAAATACTTGAAGTGACGATAATGAGATTGATCAAATGCAATCAATATCGTCATTATCTCGCTTAAACTCAAGCTTCTTGAGCGACGTCGCCGCCGTTGTTTCGAGGCCAGCAGCTGTTGTTGCCATTGAGGTTCGAAGACTTGGCAGAAATCATCAACGGCACAAAACAAAGGCTCTAGACTGGTCATCAACTTCCACAATATGCACTTTCTCCTTTTTCTTTCTTATCCCGAACTCACGTTTATTAGAGTGATTCACCAATAAGAGTTGGTGCTGCCCAGAGATTTGGGGTTGCCCAGAGTGCTGGGTCATCGGGGTCTTCGGCAAATTCGAGTAGGGTTGCAAGCATTGCCTGTCGGAGAGCGATCGCCTTATCTCCAGATTGGTCGAGTTGTTGATAAAACTCTTGCATCAGAAAAGCAGTGGAATCGTCAGGGATTTTCCAAAGAGTAACAATAATGCTGGGAGTTCCAGCGGCAATGAAGGAGCGAGACAGGCCAATAACACCGTCACTTTTAATGTCTCCTTGGGCAGTATCACAGGCGCTGAGCACCACGAGATCGGCGACCAGTTTTAAGTCGAGAATTTCGTTGGAAGTAAGGTAACCCAAGTCGGTTTCGGTAGGGGCTAAGGCCAAAGCTCCGGGGGTTCCTAATCCGGCAACATCTTCCAATAATCCATGGGTGGCAATGTGCACAATTCGGGCACTAGAAATGTCTGTCAGAATTTGTTCCTTCGTCGCTTGTTTTCCGGTGATGGCATTACTTTTAAGGAAATCGGCAATATCCAAGGCTTCCTGTTCTGCGCCGGATAATGGCGATAAGGTTGTGCCCGTTTGCAAGTTGATTGGCATCTCGGGATTGCCTAACACTAAATCCTTGGCAGCTTCTGGATTACGAGGAAAACCTGCAATCAGATTATGTTCTGGTTTTTTGGCGGCATTGGCTAGTTTTTGTTGGCGGGTCAGTTCCAAGGCCTGAATTGATGGCGAGGTAAGAATTGTATGGTCTTGGATGAGGTAATGCTCTTCAGCATCTAGGAGCGCCACAAAGGGAACAAGAAATAGCGAACCTTGGGGGATGAAAACAACCTTTTGATTTTCGTCGGAGGGTAAAAATTCAGCGATCGGTGCAATCAGTATTTCATGGAGGGCTTGTAGTTCATCAACGGGATAATACGGCTCGATAAACATCCCATCGCGGCTAGCTTGTACTAAGTCATCAATATCTTGGTTGGCGATATCAACCTGTCGAAAATCAATTTCTCCCGTGGGATTAATGACCCAAATATTGAGGTCATCACCAATGATGGAATATTCCACCAAAGTTGAGTCTTGCTCGGCAGCGATCGCCTTCAATTGCTCAACAGTCGGTGGCTCGGTAGATGGAGGATTATCTTTGAAATTCGTAGCAAGTAATTCGATAAAGGCTCTGGCTCGACCCCGCTCGGCGATCGCCAAAGCTTCGGATGTTTTCCCTTGGGCAATTAAAACTTGTTGGAGTGTTTTGAAAGTTTCGTTTTGTAGCTCGGATAGAGATACTTTGTATTCGTCTTGGAGGCCGGGACGCAGAGCTTCCCAAGTTTCAATGGCTTCTAATAAAACAGTTTCTGATGCAGATAATTTTTCTTGGGATAATAAGCTAGTTCCCATGGAATTGAGAGTGCTACCAACCCCTTTTTTATTGCCAATGTTTGCGTGAATTTCTAAGGCTTTTTCATAGGTGGCGATCGCCTGATCATGGTGTTCTAATGCTTGCTGGGCATTGCCAATATAGGTAAGAGAGCTAGCGATCGCCGACTGATCACCGAGTTCTTCGGCAAGGGTTAAAGCAGTTTGAAAATAGGTGAGGGCTTCTGCTGCACTATTTTGTTTTAGGCGAGCATCTCCAATAATGCTCAGGGATAGACGAGTGCCTGCAATACGTCGTTTATCTCCGAGTAAACCAGCCTCAAATACGCCTTTAGTTTTTTCAAATCGCTCTAATGCTGAACTCGCACTGGCGATCGCCGCATCATAATTCCCGAGCTGGATTTCCACCAAGGCCAAATTATTTTCTAAATCTCCTTGGTCGAGAAAGGCGAATAAAGGATTCGTATCAAAATCAAAACCCCCCGTACCAGAGTTATATTCTTCTTGTTTCACCAAAGCCATTTCAATTGCTTCTTTAGCGGCATTAAGTTGACCAATTTGTTGATAAAGATTACTCAAATTGCCATAGGAAATAATTAGTCCGCCAGTATCTCCTAGATTCTCCCGGAGCTGAATACTTTTTCTGTAAGTCAGGGTCGCATTAGCATAATTCCCAAGGTTGGTATGGGTATCAGCAATACGGGTTAACATCCGCGCCATTCTGACTTGATCACCATTCTGAGTATAAATTTCTAATGCATCTTGAAAATGACCTAAAGCACTGGGGAAATCACCATCTTTGTAAGCTGCTTCACCGAGAGAAAAAACATCCGTATCTCCGCCAGCGAGCCCTGTAATATCATCACTAAAAACACAAACTCTTGCATTCGGTAACGGGCAAATTTTCTGTTTAATCGGATTATCTAAAAAGCTTGCCATGCTCAAATTTGTGAGCGGTGCTAGGGCACGAATATCAGTAATTTGATTCATCCCCAAATCCAAACTAGTGAGATTCGTGAGTTTGGCGATCGCCGACACATCAGAAATGTCGTTATCCAACAACAGCAACATCTGCAACTGCGTTAAAGTCCCAATCGGCCGCACATCGCGAATATTTTGACCGGGCAAGGCAAGTAACGGTACTCCGCTGAGTAGCGTTTGAGCAGTGTCGCAATCCGTCGTTCCCACCTGTCCCAGAAGCACCTGCACCGTATGGCGGGCATCCTCTGAAATCTGGTCTTGGTTTTGGCACCATTCCGCAAAGGTTTGGTAGTCAGGAGTCGCATTCGTCGGAGCAGTAACACTCACACAGGCGATCGCACTTAAACACAGACTAGCGGCGGAGAACTTAGAATTCATAAGAAAAATAGGTAAAGAAAAAGGCGCAAACTTCTTATCTACGCCCTCAATGTTGAATTGGATTATTCCGGAAGTATTGCAGTATCAGGTTCCATCGGCATCAGCTCTGGCAGCAACGGAACACCCACAAAATCATTTAATTCCACTGATTCGAGCAGATTGTCCACTGCAGTTTGACCTTCGTTATATGCGGCATTAAGAGCGTCATACCATAGCCCCATATCGGCCAGCTCAGTGGCGCTTTGCTCTGAAATATCAATATCCGTTAAACGATGAATCCAACCATTGGTTTTGAGATCAGTGCTGCGATCCTCTGCATCACACACCACGTTGAAATACCACTGATACGCAATCGGTTTACCTGTCGTATTTGTGCCAGCTTCGAGGGCAATATCTTCTGGGAGAGCGATCGCCACGACACCCGCTTCAGTTGGTGCTGCAAATTGCGCTTTGTGAATTGATTTACGGCCTTTAAAAATCGAAAACTCTACATAATCAGCGCTTACTTCTGGCAGGTAAACATAAAATTCAGGATTTGCGCTACCTGTGAGGGGCATTCCAAACGCTTCACCGGGAAGCAAAGAAGCGAGTTTGATGTCTCCTGTCGAACAGTCACCACTGGCACGAGGGGGAGGCAGACGACGACGATCAGGAACGGCAGCACCAAAGGGTGCTCTAAAGGCTTGTGCTATCAGTTGTGGCGGTGTTGTCCTAGCTTGAGCTGGCATCATGCCAATTACCTGAGCGAACACGAGCAGAGAAAGAGGTAGAGATTTCACAATGGCATTCAACATAGTCACAACAAAAAGCACAATATTTAATACAACAAACGGGGCAAGCAATCCGGCGAGTTAATTGGGCATAAAGAGCCACCAAGGGGTCGGCTGGGTTCTCCAGAGCTTGATGGTACGGTCATAACTCCCGCTGGCTATAGTCTTCCCATAGAGGTTGGTCATTCTTCCAGTGTAGGTTCAATTTTTGAAGCAGCCAGATTCTAAAAAGGTACTTTAAAATTTGAGTAATACTACAAATCAGCACACCAAGTTCATAGGAATTTAGAGCCGAATTATGATTGAACCTGTTACTGCAACTATTGCGACGTCAGTCGCCACCATTTTGTTCACGAAAGCGCTCGAAAAGACTGGTGAAAATCTGGGGGATATGGCTTCTGAGCAAATAGGGAAACTCTGGGATGCGGTGCGGGCAAAGTTTCAGGCGGAAGATGTAGCGGGGAAAATCACAAAAGCAGAAGCTGATCCTTCTGAGAAAAATGTTGGGCGTTTTCAAAGTGAACTGGAGGAATTGCTGGAAGATGATGGAGAATTTCTCGCGGAACTCCAAGGGATTTTGGCGGCATTAGAAGGGGACGCTCAGGTGAAACAGGTGTTGCTAAAAAATATCGATGTGGCTGGGGATGCGGAAATTGGTGATATGAGCCAATCCAGTTCTGGGGGCAATGTCAGTCAGGAAGCGATTACAGATGTGAAGGTGGGCGGCAATCTCAAAATTGGCAATGTCGATCAGCAAGGCTAATCAAAAATCCTTCCCTAGGGAAGGTGCCCGAAGGGTGGAAGGGGTTCGATCAGTTATGTAACCCACGGAGAACCCACCCCTAACCCCTCCCAAGAGGGGATTTGGAGCAAAGGATGACAGAATTTGACGCGCAGAAAAAGATAATTCAAAAGGCGATTAGTGACATTGTTGTTCACGGTAATCTGACGGTGGGGGACATCACCCAGATTATTAATCTGCCGCAGCCAGAACGGTTTATCCCAGAGGAAACCCCTGCCAATTTGCTGACCAGCAACACCGTAAAGTTTGTGGGTCGAGAAAAGAAACTCATCGAACTTCATGATCTGCTGCGCTCACGTAATGCGGTGATGGTGACAGCTTTGGCGGGGATGGGCGGTGTCGGAAAAACGGAACTGGCAACGCAATATGCTTGGCTCTATTACCTCACGGAAGCTTATCCGGGGGGGATCTGTTGGGTGCGATCGCGGAATGAAGATATTGGTCTACAGATTACGGGATTTGCGCGGGAAAAGTTTGGGCTGAATATTCCTGATGCGCTCACTGATCCAGTAGCGCGGGTAAAACATTGCTGGAATCGTTGGTTGGCAGGAAATGTGCTGGTCGTGTTTGATGATGCGGCAGATTATCAGAAGATTATCCCCTATCTGCCTCAAGAGCCTCGGTTTAAGGTGCTGGTGACGACGCGGCTAGATTTGGATTTGCCGAAACTGAACCTGAATGTGCTGGACGAAGACGAAGCATTGCAATTGCTAGGGGAATGGATCGGGGCGGCTCAGCTAGCGGAACAGAAAGAAGACGGGAAAGAATTGGCATTGCGGTTGGGCTATTTGCCGTTAGCCTTGAACTTGGTTGGGCGCTATGTGCGAAAACGAAGAATTTCTTTGGCAGAAATGCTCGATAGGTTGGCAAAAAAAGGCTTAGAGCATCCAGCATTGGATGTAGACAAAAACGATAAAACTTGGACGTTACAGATTGAACGGGGAGTCAAGGCGGCGTTTGAGTTGAGTTGGGCGGAATTGTCGGACAGTGCGAAGGTACTGGGGATGCTGTTGGGAATTTTTGCACAGGCTGTGATTCCGTGGGAACTGCCAGAAAAGATATTAGTCTCGCTCGATCAGGCAGTTGAAGATATTGAAGATGCACGATTAGAGCTAACAAATTTACATTTACTTCAACAACAACAGAATTGCTTTCTATTGCATCAATTAATCCGAGAATTCATGCAGAGAAAGTTGACTACACCGAATTATCAAGATTGGAGATCTCAATTAAGACGAAAAGTTGTCATGTTAATGGTTGAACAAAGTAGAGAGAACATTTATGCAACATTAACGTTACAACAATTAAAACATATAGAAAAGCTTATCCCTCATCTCAAAGAAGTAGCAAGAGAATATTTAGACTTATTTCTTGATGAAGATCATGGAATCATGTGGATTCATGTAGGATTAGCTAGATTTTACAAAAATCAAACCCAGTACGTAGATACAGAATATTGGTATGAAAAATGTTTAGAGATAGTAACAGAAAGATTTGGAGAGAGTCATATTGATGTAGCAACTAGTCTAAATAACTTAGCTGATTTTTGCCGATTAAAAGGCGATTATCACAAAGCTGAAGCTCTTCATTTACGCTCATTAGAGATTACTGTGAAAATATTAGGAGAAGAGGATTTAGAGACAGCTAAAAGTACGCATAATCTAGCATTGACTTATCGAGCTCAAGGCCATTTTCAGAAAGCAGAATTTTATTTTTTGCGCTCACTTTCTATCTTTGAAAGACAATTAGACTCCGAACATCTTTTGATAGCAACAAACCTATCTAATTTATCTGAACTATATCTCTACCGAAAACTCTATATGAAAGCAAGACCTTATGTGTTGCGCTCACTTGAAATTAGAGAAAAAAAGCTAGTAAAAAACCATCCTGATATAGCTATTAGCTTAAACTCCTTAGGAAACATATATCATTTCCAGAGGAAATATGCACAAGCAGAAGAGTTATTATTGCATTCTTTATTAATCTTGGAAGAAAATTTTGGCAAAGAGCACCTTTATAATGCAGCAATTCATGTTAGTTTGGGAGCTTTATATACTACGCAAAAGCGTTACTCTGAAGCAGAGTCACACATACTAAACTCACTACTCATTAGGCAAAAGAAACTGGGGGGTAGTCACCCCGATATTGCTAATAGCTTAATCAATCTAGGAACTATTTATTATTCTCAAGGAAATAAAAAGAAAGCATTGGATTCATATCATCAAGCTTTGTCTATATTAAAAACTTCTCTGGGGAATAGTAATCCTGAAACACTCACAGCTCAGAAGAATATAAGCAGATTACAAAGATTAGATTCTGTAGGAGGAAAAGTTTTTATATTTCTCATCACTCTCCCGATAGTTCCTTTGTATTTATGTTGGCAGTTACTTCGCGTAATACTTCAGGCTTTATTTTCTTTACTAAGGCTCAGGATTTAATAAAATCCTATTGAATTTATTTCATGATGTCATCACAGTTGATAGCTTAGACGCTTAATGACCAGGCATAAAGAGCCACCAAGGAGTCGGTTGAGTTTCCCAAAGTTTGATTGTGCGGTCATAACTCCCGCTGGCAATAGTCTTCCCATCAGGGCTAAATTTCACAACCATGACCGGCGCGGCATGACCTCGGAGAGTTTTTAATTCTTCGGCGGTTTTAACATCCCAGAGTTTAATGGTGTGGTCATAGGCACTACTCGCCAAGAGTTCACCATCAGGACTATAGTCCAAGCCATAAATCGGTTGGTTATGCCCTAGTAAAGTCTTCTTCACCGAGCCACTACGCCAATCCCAAAGTTTGATGGATAAATCGTAGCTACTACTGGCGATCGCCTTGCCATCTGGACTAAATGCGAGGTTCAAAACAGAATCACGATGGTCTGCTAGCTCAACTTCTAATTCGCCATTGTTCACCCGCCAGAGTTTAACGAGGGTATCAGCGCCACCACTTGCCACAAAGTTCCCACTGGGATGGAAGGCGATCGCCCGAATGCCCTGTTCATGACCGACGAAATTTGTGGGTAATTCGTTTCCGGTGGCAGCATCCCAAAGTTTTAATTGGCCGTCATCGCTGCCACTAGCAAGGGTTTGGCTGTCTGGACTAAAAACCAAACTGGTAACTTCTGCGCCATGGCCTGTCAAAACTTGAGGTGTTGTACCCGGTGGTTGGTTGGCATCCCAGAGATAAATGGAATTGTTCGCTCCGACTGTGGCAATCGCCCGACCGTTAGGACTGTAGGCCACCGCGCTAAATTGGGTGATATCGCTGGGTTCATAGGGGAATTCTTCTTCTCGCGCCACAATATTCCAAGCGGATACGACAAAATCATCGCCGCCACTGGCCACAAATTGATTATCGGGACTTAGGGCAATGGAACGGACTTCGGCGATGCCCCCGGTATCTTTTTCTTTCCTGAGCGTAAGGGTTTCGCGGCCCGTTTCGGGACTCCATAATTTCACCGTGTAATCGCCGCTGGCTGTTGCTAAAGTTTTGCCATCGGGCGTAAAGGCCACCTCAAAAACTTCGTCATAATGTCCCAAAAATGTGTGGATTAATTTATCGGTTTCGAGGCTCCATAGTTTGGCAGTATTGTCAGCGCTTGCCGTTGCTAAGGTGGTGCCATCGGGACTGAAAGAAAGGCTGGCGATCGCCCCAAAATGCCCTTCGATATCGGTGGGGATTTCCTGAAAGGTTTCAAGATTCCAAAGTTTAACGATGCCCTGTTCATCACCACTAGCAAGCTGCGACCCGTCGGGACTGAAATCCAAACCACGCAGACCATAGTAATGACCTTGCAGATCAGCAATTTTGCCCCCAGACTCTAAATCCCAAAGTTGAATATCTGGAATTAGAGTTGTGCTGCTGGCAATGGTTGCACCGTCGGGACTAACGCTAATGCGAAAGACGAGGAATCCGGTATCAATTACTTGTTTTTCCGTTGCCGTCGCCACATCCCACACCCGCACCGTGCCATCGACGCTACCACTCACCAAACTTTGACCATCAGCGGTAAATTCCAGATCTAAAATCTCATTGCCATGTCCCACCAATGTCTGCACAATTTGCCGGGTGCGCGTATCCCACAACGCAATCTGATAATCTCTCGTCACACTGGCTAAAAGCTGACCATCTGGACTGTAGGCGATCGCCCAAACCTCATCAAAGCCTTCGTGGATAGTCGCGTTTTCCCCAGTTGGCAAATCCCATGTTTTATAGGTCAGATCATCACTCCCCGTAAATAGCGTCTGACTATCAGGACCAAAATCTAGGGACAAAATATCGTCGTTGTGACCCATCAAAATATTCGGCACTTCCGCAACATTCACCGTGTTATCTGGCTGAATAATACGACGAGACTCTTCGCGATCTTCTAGTCGACCAACCAGACTAATCAATCCCGCAAAAAAGGCGATCGCCCCACAGGAAACCAACAAAATCCTCAGTGGAAATTTTGAGTTGGAATCCGTTGAATTTTGGTTTTCCGTTGCCACATTAACCATAAGAAAATTGAGCAAAATTGTGCGTTAAATAATGCGTAAAAGTAGAGTGCTTGTGATGGGAAAATTATTCTTCGGACAGATAAACATTGGGGGAACCATCCTCCGCCAAAACTGCCGGTATCTCGATATGAATGGTGTGCCACATAATTGTTGCGTCATGGAGATTGTGCTCCGGTTCTTGAACTAGCCGTTCATAGCAAACCTCATAGGGTGGCTTCGACGTATATTGCCGCGCTTGACCCCGCAGATTTTCCTCTACATGGCTGGCTAATTCCAAATAACATTGCGCCGTTCCGCCATCGGCTTCTGTGGGTAAAGTGGCTTCAATTTCTGCCGCTTTTAAAAAGGCTTCATAGGCACTAAAAGAGAAATGCAACGCCCGTTCATCGAGTAATGGCTCTGGAATTTCATCAACTCCAACTTCATACTGAGCCACCGGGTAATATTGCTCAAGATTTGGAACCCAGGGATGTTCGGCATCCAGTTGCGCCCAGAAAAAGAGACCATAGTTAATGTAGGCATCTCGCAATAATTGTCGTTCTTCCGCGAGATAAAAATTGTCGGGGTTCGCCGCAGTAAAGTCACGCAGTTGATTGAGTGCCGAATCGAGATAAATCCCCGCTTGGTGCAATGCTGTGGTGTCTTCCATCAGCTCTGTCCAACTGGCATCCTGCAATCCTTGCAATAACATCACCCGCGCCAAACGAATGGTTGCCTCAGTATTTTCCGTTTCTACGCCAGTTTCGTATTGTTCTTGGGCTTTTTCCAGTTGACCCAGTTGCTCATAAACTTTACCGAGGGATAAACTCAAAGCGGCTTTCGGAGCGGCTTTACGGTAAAACTTCGTGGCTTGGCGATATTCCCGTAACGCTTGGAGATAATCCCCTTGGCGGGCAAACTGATCACCCCGCGATTGATACCAAATCCCTAATTTCGGCAGGTTCACATTGGTACCGTAGGCTCCGAGAAAAATCACCGCAGAGAAACCGAACGCAAACCGCGAATTCCAGTTTGGCGGTAACCGCAAAGAAGCCAAAACATTTTCGATTGCCTTTTGGCCGTTTTTCGTTAAGGCTCCACCAGCTCCGGCGATTAGTGCTGCACCTTGGGCAATGAGTGTTCCATTCTGCACCGCATCGGAAATCACTGCACCATTCACCGGTTGTACCAATGCTTGGGTGGTCGTAGTCATAAAGGTTGCAGCCAATCCCAACAAACCTACTGCCGCTGCTGTCCAAACCCAATCAAAGAGAGAAACATTATCGTCGTCTCCTCCCAATAACGTTGGCTTGAGATGCCACCACCATTCGCCACCACCGCCTTTGAGACTTTTACGCCAGGATGCGAGTTGATTACCTTTGGCGATCGCCACCCGTTGTCTTTTTAACCTTTGATCTAGATCAATAATCTGGCGGGCGATCGCCTCTGGTACAGCGCTACTGTTATATTCCTCGACAATATCGCGAGCGAGCAAAACCTCTAGGATCATTTCCCACGACGGACGAATCGTACTTTCGAGGGTTGTGATCGCCTTGTTGTAACGGTCAAGTGCTTGGGCAACTGGAGTTTCCGCTTCGGTGAGTCGCCACCACCAATTATCTTTAGGCTGGAGACTGTTTTTCCATTCATCGAGAATATCGTCGTCAGCAATCAGTTTTCCCTGTTGGCGCAGGCGATTATCCAGCTCAATAATTTGCGTCAATCGTTCAATAGGTGGCTGTTTTTGACCACTTTCGGCAGATTCGACCGCATCCCGCGCAAGTAAAACTTCCAGCAGTTCAGCGGAGGTGGGGGAAGGGGGTTCTTCGAGTTTACGGAGAGCCTGTTCATAACGATCAATTGCCTGATTCGGTAGCGGAATCGGATCGGTCAGTTGCCACCACCAATAGGTGCCGGGAATGTTTAACGACTGCTTCCATTCATCGAGGGTATTATCGACGGCGATCGCCTTGGCATGGGCTTTGAGACGATCATCGAGACGAATAATTTTGGTGATATTTTCCGTGGGGAGGGGATTTTGACCTAACTTTGCCCGTTCCACCGAATCCCGCGCTTGCAACATTTCGAGGAGCTGCTCACTCTGGGGATTGGCTGTCGCATCCACCGCATTAATTGCCTGTTCATAGCGATCAATAGTTTGCAGCAGTAACGGTAATGGATTTGTAAATTCCCACCACCAATGACTTTCCGGCGGCTTTAAATTTTCCTTCCAATCTTCTAACTTGCGATCATAGGAAATCGCCAGACCCAACGTTTTTAGTTGTTCATCAAGGTCAATAATTTCGGCGATCGCCTGCTTTGGTTTGCGGCGAATCTTGCCTAAAGCTTGCTCAATCTGATCGCGACTGGTGAGTACTTCTAATAAGGTGTTCGTAGTCGAGTTAGCCTGAGCAGTGACGATACTAACTCGATAGTTTTCGATAGCTTCTTCGAGAGAATGATCCGCATAATTTTCGAGAAACCACCACCAATATTGCGCTGGGATATCGAGCGTTTGTCGCCATTGGCTGAGGTCTTCACACTGGGCGATCGCCGCCCGCTGATTTTTCAGAGCTTTATCTGCAACCACCAGCTCCCCAAAAACAGCATCACTGCGATCACCACAATCCTGTTTCAATTGTTCAATTTCATTCCGTTGACGGAGAAGGGACAAGACAATATCAGGGTCTTCTGCCAAACGGTTAACGGCTTCGGTATAGGCGGCGATCGCGGTGCGTAATGCTGCGGGAACTTCTGCCATGGCTTTTTGCGGTAAATTCTATGACGCTTGTTCCAAGTCTATGTCGCAATTTCAGGAGGAAATATTACATTTTCTATGGATGTGAAGCTAATGAATGTGCCAACTCAATTGAGAGTGTAATTGCTTTACGTTGGGTGATCGCTCCCAAAATCACCAGTAGAATAAAATGACCGGACACAAATGGTTACACCGAGAATAACTCTTAGATGAGTGTGGAGAAAACCGACATGAAGCGTCAATGGATTGCAGCAGGACTTACTATTCTTGGTTTAGGAGTGCAATCTAATGCGGCGATCGCCCACACTCTGAGTATGCGGGCTGCCAATCTCGAACTGCGCACAGCCCTCTGCTCCCAAAACTGGGCTGCTGGAATTCGGGCGATTGACCACCTAAAAAAAATCACCACAGCCAATCGCCAAGAACTAAACTATTTCCGCGCTCGACTCGTGATTATGCGAGATCAAGGCTCAGTGATTCCTGATTGGCCAGCAGCGGACTATTGCGCAGGAAGTACAGGAGATATTTTGCCCGGTGGAAATAATACCCAAGTTGGTAACTTTACTCCGCCTTCTGATCAGCCAGCCATTCCAGCAGCGGCTCTGTCTCCTTTCACTAGCGACACCACAACTATCAGCCAAGACCAACTCAAAGGCATCTGGTATGCCCAAGTCGTCTGCCAAGAAAGTGCACCAGAAGAGGGCGTGCAAAATGTCAAAGTTGATATGAGAGGAACAACTGACTATGGTGCTAACCAGCAGTACAGCAGCAAATCATACTTTGAATTTACGACCACAATGACCGATGGCCAGGCAGTATCCTTTAGTGGGCGGGGGACTGAATCCGGGACTTATTCACTGAACAACAATCTTTTGACCCGCACTGCCCAAAATACAAGCGCTTCCTATGACACCGTATTGATTAATGGTCAGCCAATTCCCACCGAGCTGAATCAACAAATGGATCAGTTATTTGACCAGGTATATGCAGATGGAACAATTGGTACAGTAAGCGAGTTTCAGTTAAAACCAACACCTGATGGCAAGCTAGATCTCGGTGAAGCACCAGGGTGCAATATTCCACCAGCATTCAAAGTGGTTGAACCTTTGTTTTAAAATGCTTTCCTCGACATAACCTACTGTTTAATTAGGCCAATTCAAGCTTTTTTATTCAGCAGCAAATAGGAGGCGATCGCCATCCTCAGCTCAGTCTAATTTTCATGAAGACCTATTCTCGAAAAATCGATGCTAGAAATGTACGGTAATGTTCTACGTGAATTGAAGAGTTACACTGTACTTGCGGCATAGCTCGTAGTTACGTGTCAGTGGAGAACCAATGATTGACTCAAAAGACAGAGTTGTTGTTGCAAGCGACGTTAACACTAGAGATGGTATTGGTGTCGAAATATACCGAAATAACGAATTAGTTGTAGAAATCTTCCGCGACGATACAGATAGGACTCGCACTGTAACCGTATTTAAGGAATCTGTTTCTCTTGAATTGGTGGAAGAGTGCATTGAGATATTTAAAAGAGAAATTCCTTGGGACTTTATCAAGGACGATGAATAGACACCGAACAGCTGAAATTGTCTACGAAACCTACGGGGAACTCGCAGGCGATCACTCTACCTCAAAAAAGAGACAATAGTGATCGCCCATCTCCCTATTAAAACGATTTCAGCAGGATTTACAACCCAAACTGTGTTTTGATATCAGCCACAAAGGTTGCATCACCTTGCCTTTCACGATTCATCACCCAAAGTTTGGCATCCTCCTCGGCAATATAGCGAAGCGTACTCGTGACATCAGTTATCGCCGTCAAAATGAAACGACGTCTTCTACAACTTTGGCTGTACCACCCAACAGAAAATACTATTGACATCCATCGAGGTTGCATATACAACTAATGTATGAGAAAAAAAGACAATCCCCAAGAAGCAATCCAGTTTGCCCAGGTGATTGCATCAGATTGCATTGGTGCGAGAGTTCGTATCCTTAGTCGAGCTATCTCTCGCATCTACGATGACAGGATCCGACCCCATGGCATTAAGTTCTCTCAGATGAACATTCTGACCGTAGTCACCTTGCACGAACCCATTCAGCAAGTAGAAGTTGGACGGATGCTCTCGCTCGAAAAATCCACGCTTAGTCGCAATGTCAACCTGATGAAATCCAAAGGTTGGCTCCAAAGTCAGTCTGACGAAGGCAGCAATCGCTTTTTAGTGGCGACACAAAAGGGGCATGAACTATTGGTAAAAGCAGCACCAGATTGGGTTAAAGCCCAAGAACAAGTGACTGCCATTCTTGGGGAACAAACTGCGATAGAGCTAAGGCAAGCAGCAGACCAGCTCCAGCCAAAGGATGCCGGGGATTAAGAATTTTTTTTGCACTCAAAGTTGTATATACAACATAAAATCACGGGGAATTATGAAACCACGAATTCTTGTTACTTCCGCTGTTGGTCATACAGGTTCAGTTGTTGTGAAACAGCTGCTAGAAAAAGGCTTCAAAGTTCGTGCCTTTGTGCGTCGTCAAGATGGTCGCTCTAAAAAACTCAAGCAACTCGGTGCTGAAATTTTCGTTGGTGATTTGTTCGATTTTCGAGATCTCCAAAAGGCGCTGATTGGTGTGCAGCGTGCTTACTATTGTTTCCCTTTTGCCCCAAATCTTTTGCATGGGTCGATGCTCTTTGCCCTTGCTGCGGAGGAAGCAAAGCTTGAGATGATGGTCGCTTTAACGGCTTGGAATCCACATCCAACCCACCCTTCGATTCACCAACGAGAACATTGGCTCGCGAACAATATCCATCAATGGATGCCGACGGTGGATGTGGTGCATATCAATCCGGGCATGTTCGCCTTTACCTATTTCTTTGGTCTGCCGCAAATCGTTCACTTTGGACAGTTGATGCTGCCATTTGGCGATGGATTGAATGCTCCGCCGTCCAATGAAGATATTGCGGCGATCGCCGCTGGTGTTTTAGCGCAACCGGACAAGCATATCGGTAAGGTGTACCGTCCTACAGGCCCTCAGCTAATTTCTGGGTACGATGTGGCGGATATTATGGGACGCATTCTCGATCGCCCTGTAACGTATCAGTCAGTCTCTATAGCAATGTTTGCGAAGGCCGCAAAAGCATTGGGGTTTTCTAATTTTGAGATCGCTCAAGTGCGCCATTATGCTCGGGAAGTTCGCCATGGTACTTATGCCATTAGCGCACCGACAGACCATATTCAACAGGTGTGCGATCGCCCCCCAGAAGATTTTGAAACCACAGCCCGTCGCTATATCCAGAATCCCGCGTTGGTTTTTCCGAGACTACAGATTGGGAATCGCTGGTACGCACTTCAGCTTTTAGTGAAAACTATATTGACTCGTGTGCCGGATCTAGATCGCTGGGAATCAAAGCGTGATTATCCACTGCTGTCTAATTCGGCCTTAGCCCATGAGAGTGATGAGTGGCGCGAAGTTGCCCAACAGAAGCAATTAGCCCTGATTCACTCAGGACATTTGTCGGGAAATTTGCGGTAACAATCTGTCTGAAACTCCGTATCTCGGCGATCGCTGTGACAGTAAAAGAAGTATTTTCCAACATTAATTTTTTAATCTTTATTCAATGAGGTCATACCTATGGATACGCTCACGATTTTTGGTCTTCAATTCATCTTGAGCCTGATGGTTTTTAGCTTGCTCGCTAAGTGGTATCTCTTACCTCGATTGGCTCAATATTCAACGCCACAGGCACTCCTGCTACTCCTCATTCCCCATACCTTGCGCCATCTTGGTTTGGTTTTCTTGGTGCCAGGGTTAGTTGTGCAGCCGTTGCCCAGTAGTTTTGCCAATGCAGCTGCTTATGGTGATTTAATCAGTGGGTTACTCGCGTTGTTGGCGATGGTTGCGTTGCGTTCCCGTTGGGCGATCGCCCTAGGTTTGGTCTGGATATTTAATATTGTCGGCACGGTAGATCTCTTAAATGCGTTGAGAAAAGTTGAGGTCGTTCCATATTTGGGGACAACTTGGTATATCCCAACTTTTGTAGTGCCAATTCTTTTGGTCACCCATGTCATGATTTTTGCTCAGGTATTTAAGACACGCAAGCAAGCACACTCCCATTAACCTAAAATCGACACTCTAGCAGATGGACGGCGATCGCCTTATCTCATTTTTTGATTTTGTTGAATTAAAACGAATCCATATTTTGAAGTCATCTCTAGCAAACTTGTGCGGTAATATTCCACGTAAATTAACGTGAGTTCTGGATAAGGAAAGAAAAGAAGAAAGCTCATATCGTGGCAGTTGAAACCAATCCACAGCTTTCTCCTATGCTTAGTTTAGACGCTTTATTTTGTGACGTTGACGATTTCTGCCAGGTCTTTGAACCTCAGTGGCATCAAGAATTACTGAGCTCTTGCAAAAGGTATCGTCACCGTTCTAGAAGCCTAAGCTTGAGTGAGGTGATGACGATACTGATTGCATTTCATCAATCTCACTATCGTAATTTCAAGCATTTCTATCTCCTGATGGTGCGACACTATTGGCAAAAAGCCTTTCCCAAAGCAGTGAGTTATCAACGCTTTGTGGCATGGATGCCCTCCAGCTTAGTGCCTCTATGTGCCTATTTATGTGACTGTTATGGAGATTGCACAGGCATTAGTTTCATTGATGCCACCAGTATCAAAGTTTGTCACAATCGCCGTATTGCCCAACATCGAGTCTTTAACGGTCATGCCGCTAGAGGCAAAACCTCTGTTGGGTGGTTCTTTGGCTTCAAACTCCATCTGGTCATTAATGACCGAGGAGAATTACTTCATGTACAAATCACTCCTGGCAATATTGATGACAGAAAGCCTGTCGTTGAACTGTTACGGAATTTATTCGGCAAAGTTTTTGGAGATAAGGGCTATGTGTCCCAAGCTCTGGCACAACATCTCAAAGAAGAACATGATGTGATGTTAATTGCTAAACCTCGCCGCAATATGGAGAATCGCTTGATGCTCTGGCAAGATACATTCATCGCTCGTAAACGAGCTTTGATTGAAACCGTGATTGACCAACTGAAGAACATTTCTCAGATTGAGCACTCTAGACATCGTAGTCCAGCGAACTTCTGTGTCAATTTGCTGTGTGGCTTGATTGCCTATTGTCATCAGCCTAAGAAACCTTCTCTCCAACTCAATTAGAGTCTCATTTCCTTATCCAGAACTCACGTTAATAAGCAATCCACCACTTTCTCCCATGACCAGTCTAGAACCTTTGTTTTGTTCCATTGATGATTTCTGCCAAGTCTTTGAACCTCAATGGCAACAACAATTACTGGCCTCGAAACAACGGCGGCGACGTCGCCCTAGAAGCCTTAGTCTCAGCGAGATAATGACGATATTGATTGCATTTCATCAATCTCACTATCGTAACTTCAAGTATTTCTATCTCATCAATGTGCGTCATCACTGGCGAAGAGCTTTTCCCAGAGCCGTGAGTGACCAACGTTTTGTGGAGTGGATGCCTTCGACGTTAGTACCTCTATGTGTCTACCTACAGCACTGTTATGGTCAATGCACAGGTATTAGTTTCATTGATGCCACCAGTATCAAGGTTTGTCACAATCGCCGCATCTCTCAACATCGCGTTTTTGAAGGTCATGCCGCTCGAGGTAAAACCTCTGTGGGTTGGTTCTTTGGTTTCAAACTACATCTGGTTATCAATGACCATGGCGAATTACTCAATGTTAAAATCACGCCTGGCAACACCAATGATAGAAAGCCGGTAGTGGAGCTTTTGAAAGGGTTATCGGGAAAAGTCTTTGCCGATAAAGGTTACGTCTCTCAAGCTCTGGCACAGTATTTACAAGAAGAATATGATGTGAGGCTTCTAGCTAAGCCTCGTCGCAATATGAAGAATCACCTGATGCTTTGGCGTGACAAAGTGCTGGCTCGTAAGCGAGCTTTAATTGAGACCGTCATTGACCAACTGAAGAATATTTCTCAGATTGAACACTCTCGCCATCGCAGTCCAGCGAACTTTTGTGTCAACTTGCTTTGCGGTCTCATTGCCTACTGTCATCAGCCTAAGAAACCCTCTCTTCAGCTTGATTAGAACCTCATTTCCTTATCCCGAACTCACGTTAAATTAGGTGATGATTTTGCGCTTGCGGCATAACTCATCGTTAGCAGTCTTCAATGGCTCATACTCCATCAAGTATTCACAGACAGTAAAGATGAAAGAAATTTCTGGAATTAATCACGTAGGCATTCGGGTGGCCGACCTAGAAAAGGCGAGAAAATTTTACGAACAATTGGGCTTTGAATTTCTCATAGGACCCATTGGCCCGGAGCCTGTCGCAATTATGGAACATCCTTCGGGAGTAAATATCAACCTGATACTAAATGCAGACTCCGGTATTGCGGAAAACATACTGATGGATGTGCCCGAAAAACATCCCGGTTACACCCACATCGCTTTAGATGTAACTGATATCGGAGCAGTTGAAATAGCCATAAAAGATTTAGGAATTGAGATTACAGAGAGGCCAATAACTTTACCCGATGGGGATGTAATGTTTTTTATCCGCGATCAAGATAGGAACGTGATCGAGTTTCATCAAAATTCAGGCTCATGACCACCAACGGTTGGAGTTTCTGGGTCTCATGGAGGATCACTACAGAGGAAAATGAGACATGCCATATTTCACTTTAGTACCGTACTTAATTATCCTCGCCGGAGTTGGGTTGAGTTATGTCGGTCTGCTGCCAGCGATGACAGGCTGGGTACTGTCTGCACTGGGTGTTCTATCCGGCCTCGGATTCGCGGTCACTGTGATGTTCTCCAGACAGGTGGATTTGTGGTGGGCTGCAGCGATCGCCGTCTTACCTTCAATGGTTGCAATCCCTATGGTCATGAACGATCTGCGTTACCCACGCATTAATGACGTGGCGACGAATGTTGAGGCTCCTCCGACGTTTGTTGCAGCGCTTCAGATTGCTCCAAATACGAGGCGTGACATGTCATTTCCTGAGAAGAACGGGCCAATTATACATAAGGCCTATCCAAACATTCACCCGCTCATTTTGGATGAACCATTAGAACATGTCTTCCAACGTATCGAAACCCTCGCGAGGATTCAACCTGGCTGGGTAATCACTCGCCATGACGCGATCACCTTTACTTTGGAGGGTGAAGCCACGACATCATTTTTCCGGTTCATTGATGATTTCATCATCCACGTTTCAGATTACGAAGGAAAGGCTCGGATCGACATACGCTCAAAATCGCGCGACGGACTGGTTGATGCAGGCGCAAACGCAAAACGAATTCAGACGTTTTTTAAACAACTTGATAACTCCAAGGCGGAGGCAATGCATGTCGATAGTTAAGAAAAGGAGAGTTTCAAGAGAGTAATGTTAAACGCCAATTGCGCAGTAGCTCAATACTTCCATTCACTCTAAATTTCGCAAACAGTGCCATGCTCAAGTCCACCATGTGTTTTGATTTAGAGACGACCTTCGTCCTGCGATGAAACCGAGCAAACCAATGGCGATTGTCTGAGTTGTTTCTCTCAATTGCTATTGTCTCTTTCTTGCTAATGACATGAAAAGCATCTGGGTGATTCTCTAATAGCTGTTGATAGGGTTTCCAATTATCGGTGCAATAGACAGTGATTTGCCATTGCGAGAACCGCTCTAGTAAATGACCTAAAGTTCGACTATCACGACTTCCCAATTCCCAGTCAATGAGTCGCCCAGTATTACGGTCATATGCTTTCCAGACCCAAAGTTTGTTTTTTTCTCTTGGATAAAATGCCATAGCTCATCTAGCTCCACCACGACAGCAGACTCAGGAGTGGGCTTTTCATAATTGGCTTCACCGAAATCTCTTACCCAATTGAGCACTGATTGAGCTGATACACCGAGAATCTTGGCTGTCGCATTCATGGACATACCACTCATATACATCAATACAGCTTCTAATTTCATCCAGAGAGGCTTGCCCCGCTCTTTAGAAAAGCTTGTAAATTGATAATTGCACTGCTTACACTTAAATCGTTGACGATTTTTAGCGAATCCACTTTTGATGATGTCTTGAGCATTACATTGGGGACAGTGAATTGTCATAGCGAGACTTCCAAGGAAACGACTCACTCCATTTTGCTATAGCATTACCTACTTGAAACTCTCAAGAAAAGAACAGCATTTGAGGACGCTAGACAACAGATCACGTCACTTCCACGCCCCGTCCAAAATTGGATGCTGTGGTTGAACGTCGTTTTCCTAGCTGGTTTGTTGTTCATTTCCAATCATGGTGCTGTCCGCTGGGCGATCGCCGCATACTTGGTCTGTTTTCCAGTCGCGGTCCCTTTTTATCTCTACACCAGAGATATCGCGATGTCGGGTGTGCCTCACATTTTGTTTTGGACTCCGCTCTTGAGCTATAGCAGTGGTCAAAAGAGTTAAGACGTAGCAGAACGAAGAGTCATATCCATCGCATCTCTGAGAGATGGGCAGTGTTTGAGTTGCTTTCGAATGCGGCTTTTCAACCAAGACCAGCACCGCTCAATCTTGTTCAAATCTGGTGAATAAGGAGGTAGATACCATAGCTCACACTTCGCCTGTGCCAGAATGTCTGCGATTCTTCCCCCCTTATGAAAAGTAGCATTATCCAAAATTAAGACCTGATGAGGTTTTAATTCTGGCAGTAAACAAGTCTCTGGCCACAGTTCAAACACATTACGGTTACAGGAGCCTTCTACTGTAAAGGGAGCAAACAGTTTGCCTTGACTCCATGCCGCAATCATATTGACTCTGCCGCGACGATTTCCGGACTTGAGGTCGTAGAGCCGTTCACCTTCGGGACTATAGCCATAATCGTAGTTTCCATCTCGCTCATCCAATTCCCGACTCATCGCAATAAATAATTTGTTCTGGTCTTAAGTTAACGTGAGTTCTGGATAAGGAATGATAGGTCTAATCAAGCTGTAAAGAAGGTTTTTTGGGTTGATGGCAGTAAGCAATCAGCCCACACAGCAAGTTCACACAAAAGTTTGTGGGACTGCGATGTCGGGAATGTTCAATCTGTGAGATGTTCTTCAGTTGGTCAATAACTGTCTCAATCAAAGCCCGCTTACGAGCAAAAAGTTTATTTTGATAAACCATCAAATGATGCTTCATATTTCGACGAGGTTTAGCCATTAGGGTCACCTCATGTTCCTCTTGAAGATGCTGGGCTAAAGATTGTGAGACATAGCCTTTATCGGCAAAGACTTTACCCCATAAGTCTTGCCATAACTCCACTATAGGTTGGCGGTCATCGGTATTTCCGGGCGTCACTTGGACGTTGAGTAATTCTCCTCGCTCATTGATGACCAGGTGTAGTTTGAAGCCGAAGAACCATCCCACCGAAGTCTTGCCCCTTGCCGCGCAACCTTCAAAAACACGGTGTTGAGAGATACGGCGATTATGGCAAACCTTGATGCTGGTGGCATCAATGAAGCTAATACCAGTGTATTGTCCGAAGCATCGTCGCAGATATGTACAGAGAGGAATCAAGCTCGAAAGTATCCATGTCACAAAGCGTTGATAGCTCACAGCTAGAGGAAACTCTTGTTGCCAATCGCATTTCACCTTGATGAGATAGAAATGCTTGAAATTTCGATAGTGAGATTGATGGAAAGCAATGAGAATAGTCATCACCTCACTCAGACTGAGGCTTCTCTGACGGCGACGGTATTTTTTGCCAGAGCTGAGTAACGCTTGATGCCATAAGGGTTCAAAGACTTGGCAGAAATCATCAACATGGCAAAACAGAGCCTCTAGACTGGACATGGGAGAAAGCCGTGGATTCGTTACAACTTCCACGATATGGGCTTTCTCCTTTTCTTTCCTTATCCAGAACTCACGTTAAGTTAGCAAGTTGTTGTCTGAATGCCTGTCGCTTCTGTTCATCCCTTTCGCGATAGCCATAGGTCTTTTTTTCGAGTAAAACCTATCTTTTTCAGCATTCTGGAGATAGTGCGGCGGCTCACATCTTCTGGCCATAGTTCTGCCATCTCTGCCTGAGTTTTATCCGGGTGCTGTTGCACAAAGTTTTTGAATGCTGCTAAGTCTATGATTTTGTGACCATAGCCCTTTTGATAACCTGTTTTGGCGCTGTAGCTCCCTGTATGCCTTAGTCGCTGTATCCAGAGAGAAAGGCTGCTGCGGCTGATATTAAACATGTCACATACATCTTTTTTGGGAATGCCTCGCTCCACTGCTGCTAGAGCTTTACGGCGTAGGTCATCACTATAAGCAGCTGGCATTTCTTTACTTCACACAACATTCCCATACTACTGCCTAAGCCATCTGGCCATTGCTATACCTTCCAGTTAAGGCAGCTGAAGACCTCAGTTTTTAGCCTCTTGAACTTATATGGAGTTTGGACAGTTCTGCTTTTACTCACCATTGCGATTTCTGTGGCTTTGGACATAAGGGCAGTGCTGAAATACTTCTCATCCAACACCTGAGATGGTGCGAGGAAATCTACTCCGACAACCAGATTCGGTATATCGAACAAATTCAATACACGAATTTCCAAACTTTAATGTGGAATGCAAGTATTTTTCACTCTCTCCCAATGGCACTGGTATTTTTGATATGGGCGATCGCCTTTTCAATTGAAGAGCAATACAGCTAAGGAGGCATTGGGTGTCACTATGCAACCGTTGTGATAGGATGCCACCTGCATCAAATAATACTGCTACACCCATGAGATAGCGACAAGTTACATACGTTAGCAATCAAAGTGGTGGAACAAGATCAGTCAATAATGAGATTGACATAATTTCTCAAGGGATAAGACTATGCTCGTACGTGATTTGCAACAAATGATTGGGACTGAACGTGATGTCGCGTGGGGAAATGGTCAAAGCCGTCGATTTTTACTGGGAAATGATGGGATGGGGTATAGCCTGACAGATACTGTAATTGATGCAGGCAGCGAATCCCTTTTGCAATATAACAATCATCTTGAAACCTGCTATTGCATTGAGGGTGAAGGTGAAGTTGAGAGTATGGATGGAACAATCTATCCCATTAAACCTGGAACAATGTATGCCTTAGATAAGCATGACCAACATTATTTACGAGCCAAAACAACTATGCGTCTAGTTTGTGTCTTTGCTCCAGCTTTGAAGGGGGATGAAGCTCATGACCTGAACAGAGAGGATGGAAGTAGCTACTAGCAAACATGCACTATAAAATGATCTTTGTATAGTGATTATTTTCGTATGAATCTTCGTTCGATCGCCTCAATCAATTATTACTTTTGATCTGTGATGACTCTGAATGAATCATCACAGTAATCACTCACAAAATTCAACTTATTCTCGTGTTTTCAAGACGGCGATTAGATCGATGTTTTGTAGTTGGCGGTAAATAATTACGCTGGAAATGAAAGCCGCGATAATCACAGTAAATGCGGTCAAACTGTAGGCAGAGGGAGTAATTACGAGGGGTAAGCGATAAAGTTCTGAGTCGTAGGCTTTCATTAACAATGCCGACAACCCAAAGCCTAAAGCTAACCCCACTGGAATAGCGGTGATCGCCAAGATGGTTTGTTCTCCGAGCAGGATGATCGCGATTTCGTTTTGGGTAAAGCCCATAATCCGGAGGCTGGCTAACTCTCGACCTCTTTCGGACAAGGCAATTCGGGCGGAATTGTAGACGACGCTAAAGGTAATAATGCAGGCAAAAATGACGATAATCCCCGTCATAATCTGGAGACTTTCACCGCTAATTTCTTCAAAGCTTTCGAGTAATGCCTCCCGGAAAGAAATACCTTCAATGGCTGGGGTTTGTTTAAGTTCTTGGTAGAGCTGATCTTTTGCATTGGCATCAATGGTTGCATAGGCTCCCGAAATGGTTTGGCCTTCTCCCATCAATCGATTGAGGGCATTGAGATCCATATAAACGGACAGTCCAATTAGTTCATCCACTAACCCGGTGACCTGGACTTGGCGTTTTGGTCGTGCCCCTTCTAATACTTCGAGATTGAGGCGATCGCCCGGTTGGACATGGAGAATTTCGGCGAGTTTGGTGGTGATGACAACGCCTTCTGGTGGCAATGGTACTCGATACTTATTGCGATCAATCAGTTGTCGTAAGTTGCCGTCGGGTTGCAATCCCGTAATGCCCAGCCGATATTGATAATGTTCGTGGCGCAATCGCACGGGCACAGAACGAAACACTTCTGTTTGCAGCATTCCCGGCAAATGGCGCAAATTATAACGACTGCGATAGGACAATGGTTGATTGAAAATGAGGGTCACATCTTCCCGCTGAATGGTTTGGAATTGCACCTCCATCAACTCCTGCATCGATTCGTATAAGGTAAAGCCCGTCAACAAAATCGCAGCGGCCATCGCAATCCCCAAAATCGAAAATCCGGCGCGGACGGGACGACGTTCGAGGTTCCGTAGAATGATGCGTCCTGCGGGTGAGAAAAACTGTTGTAATCCCAATCTTTCTAATAGGGTTTGGCGAAAAGTGGCGGGTGGTTCTGGTCGCATTCCTTGGGCTGGCGGCAAAATTACGGCTTGGCGCACAGACATTAATCCCCCAACAAAAGCGGCTCCTCCACTCACCAACAACGCAGACATTACCAAGGGAAATCCGGCTTCGTATCGCAAAATCGGAAAGTGAAAAAACTCGGTATAAAGTTGCGTCAAACCTTTCCCCAGCCATAACCCCAAAGCAACCCCGAGCATTGCCCCGGCGCTAAACACCACCAACATAAATTTCAGGTAATGCCAACCCACCTGAAAATCGCTATAGCCAAAGGCTTTGAGGACAGAGATTTGTTGCCGTTGGGTGGCGATGAGGCGCGACAACAATGCTTGCAATAAAAACGCAGCGATCGCCAAAAAGATAGTGGGCAAAAAGGTCGCCGAAACTTCTAAACTTTTAATTTCATCATCAATAATGCGGTGGGAAAACTGGTCATGTCGGGCATAGGCTCCCAAGCCGCCATAGCGTTCGAGCAAATCATCTAACTGGGCAATGACAGCGGTCTCATTCGCCCTCGGCATCAAGGTCAGCACCACGCTATTAAACGCACCATCGAGATCAAAAGCTTTTGCCAGCGCCTCCTGATTCATCCAAATAATGCCAAACCGTTTGTCGTCAGGGTAAAGATTACCGCCCGACACCGCGTAGATATATTCCGGCGTGAGTGCAATGCCCGTCACCCGCAGCTCCTGCCAACGACCATTGAGAATCGCACCGAGGTGATCGCCCACTTTGAGATTATTCGCGGTGGCAAAGGCTTCACTGATCAGGAGTTCTTCGGGACGTTGGGGGTCAGGATAATTCCCCGGACTGCGCAGAAATAAGTCATTGAGCATCCCATCTCGGATTTGTGGCAATGAAATCAGCCGTCCCGTCGCAGGTTCATCTAATCCCGGCACATCGAGGGTCACCCCCACCACAATTCGCGTTTGGGCTTGATTAACGCCATCGATACCTGCAATCTGGCTTTGCAAACTTTTGGGAGCACGTTTCAGCTCGGCAAAAACCTCAGCAAATCGAAATTGTTCGTAATAGGCATTTTGGGTCAGTGTCAATGAGTTGTAGGCACTCATCATCAACACAAAACAAGCAATCCCACAGGCCACCACCAGGGCGATCGCCAGCAATTGTCCCCACTGCTGCCAAAGCTCCCGAAATAATTTGCGATCCAGTGGTGCAAGCATCGATTATCATGCCAATTCTTTCCTCAATGGTGGCATAAGAGATGGGAGGAGGATAGATTAATTGAGTAAATATCCTATTTTCTATAAGTAAAAATTTTCAACCGCATTTTAAATGAAGTTATAAGGCTCTAAAACTTCCCTTCATTATTAAGATCATGGCGTATTTTCTCGATGGTTCGAGCAATATTTTTCTCCCCTATAAATATTCCCCAATTCCATTCCTTTGGTTTGCCTATAGAACCTGCCCATAATCTTCTAATATATTGAGATTTAATTGTTTCAGTAGCGACATATACAAATTTTTCTTCGAAGATATTCTCATAGAAAATATAGGAAATATTAGCATTAGAAAACTTGCTTAATTCAAAGATATCGCTTATCTGTATTTCAGGGAAATCGATTTGAAGATGAGCTCGAAAATCAGTTTTACAAGGAATAGCATGTATGTGTGCATGATCAATACATCCTCCTGATAAGCTACAAGTCGACATTCCATGCTCAAAAAAAGCAACTTGCCCATATATTTTTTTGATCGAGTCCCCAATGATTTGCTTTACAGCAATGAATTCAGACATCAGCTTTTTGGGCAATCCTCCGACTGAAAGATAGTGATCTTTCGGAATTATAAGTACATATCCTTCTGTTAGAGCGCCAAAACCAGCGATAGCAAGACAATTATCGGTCTCTAATATTACATCTGAAAATTGTCCATATTCCTGCCCTATTTTAGACCAAGCGATTGCGTGAGTATGCAAAACATACTGGGCACAGAATGTACATTTATGAGATGTATAATGATTTGCTTTATTCAACTCAAACAGACCTCTAGCAGTTATTTTTTAATATGAAATTTGGAGATCTGTCTTGATAAGAGTCATAAAATCTAGCACCATTCTTATTCCATTCAAAAATGGTGAACTCATACTTGTATTCCTTAAAAATACTTTCAAAATTTTTTACACAATTATTAAACAGATCACTGCTTTTTGGGATTTGGTATAGAGGGCTTAAATTCGCTTTTTTTTCAAAGTCATAAATAGGACCCATTAAAAGAATTTCATTTTGCTGCTTTTCGCTCGAATCCTTATTCTCCGCCAAAGCTTTTTTGATATAAGTTATTGCTGAATCAAATGGAGTATAAGAAAGAACTATCCTTAATTCATTTTCTGTGTCCCATAGTGCTGTATTTTCATATTGTTTTGCCAAATCAGATAACAAGTTAATATTACACTCAATATCAGTTGAGCATGGCTGACTATTATCCTGAGTTCCCTCTTTATAATTTCGTATTTTTACAAATTCTGATTTTGGATGTGCCATTAGTATTTGGACATTACTATTATTGCCAATCTTAAGCATTTTTATCAAAGGATGTGCTTCTTGTTCTTCATATAAACGCCTTATCAAAGTGCCATTTGCAATGCCAGATATTTTGACTTGATTTGCATTTTCAAAGTAATTATTATAATCAACGTCTACTTCATCTCTTCTTGAACTTATTAACGATAAACTTTTGTTTTGTACAACATCAAGGATCTTGGTTGTATCTTGCTTGTGATTTTCAAACTCCCTATCACGATATTCAATGAATTTATTTTTAGTTTCTGAAATTTCATTTAAACATTCTTGCATTATTTGATTTGCTCTTTTTAATTCATCTCGTTCAAATAATTTTTGCAGATAGTAAGATATTAGCCACCCTGCCAAACCTACTACTAAGCCTACATATATTTCTTCTGGTAGATTTAATATAGGTAACAAGAGGATGATCGTTACCACTATTACAACCATACTCCACATGATATTTTTGAAGATTTTTTCAACTTCATTGTATCTTGACATTTCATCCTCTCCTTTGGCTTATCAATAATGCTACTTTACTTTTTCATGTAAAAACATCAGATAAGGTAACTATTTTTGAATTGTCTTGGTCATGAATATATCCTTCTTGATCTTTTGGAATAAAGGAGAATACTGCATCAAAATTCTTTAACCCTGTATATAAACGAGATACATTCCCATAAACGACAAAGGCGTGATAAGTATCCTTACTTTTTATTTGGCATGTTTCAAAAAAATTAAGTCCTTTAACATAGACGAAATCAGAGTTATCTATGACCTTCCAAGCATCTTGATTTAAAAGATTTGTTTGAAAAGAAATGAGTGGACACAAAGTCTCAAATACAAATAATTGTGTGTTGATTTTTTCTGCAAGTCCTGAAAAATGTTTGTTAGCCAAGACTTTTGTTAACATCAATGATGAAAAATTAATGCTGACTTGGGCTCTGTTTAGCAAGAGATTGACTCTAAAGTGCTTGCTCTGTTTCAAGAGTTGCTGTATCCAAAGCAGATCAAAAACTGTTTCTGAAGTATCGTCCAAAATAGCACACATAGATATACTGGCACCTTGACTTTCAGCAGATTGAATTCGTTTAATCAAGTGTTCTCTATGATCTATTGCTAACGGAGTATCTATATACAAATTTGTTCGTTCTTCAACTACCATTTTGTTAGTGTATTCGGATATTTTATTTCCAACTAAAAAACTCTCAGAGAATGTAACTCCACGACCTAAAGCCAGTGACATTTGTTGAATTACAGAAGTTGAAGTATAAGCATCAATTGAGTTCAGTGTTTGTTCTAAAGAGCGATTGACTAAAACTGTTTCCTGAGACTCACACTTGTAAATTTTTCTGCCCACTAAATTCTCTATAACATTAGAAACCAGATACATATTCAAGGTGTTACTAACATGCTTCATGATGAAGCCATTGTGTACTCTATAGATTTGACTTAACCTTAAACAAGCTTCGTCAAGAAGATCATCAATGTTATTCGCAGCTATGATATTTTGATTTGCCAAACTACTAAAAATTCGATAGAAAGCATTAGTCATATATGTCAAGTTTATTAATAAGTCACTTGGCGAGCACTCTTTCCAAATAAAAGGAGGATGATATATATTTTGACCAAAAGGAATGCTAAATCCAGATTGAAACTGCAGGCAAGATTTCTTAATAGAGAAACCTGCAAGTTTGATCGTCAAATCTTGATTTCTATTGCTAGGAATGCTGTCCAGATTTCCAAAGATTTCAATACCTCTGTAAGGATTATGATAACTCTTTCCTTTTACTGATAAGGAATTTTGTCTTAGTTTATTAATGTCAACATCAATTTCATGGTCTATCCAAAATTCGATTCTGCTCATTTTCAGATCTTCTTAAGTTTTGCTGATAGAGATTTGTGATGGCAATATAATCTAGTCAATAAATAGCCATTATCTTTTTTGATTATACGATTCGATTAGTTCCTTCTACAGTAGGAAATGTTGGTCTTGGCTGAAAAGCCGTATTCGCAAGCAACTCAAACAGAATCTTTCTCTTAGAGCAGCTATGGATATGACCCTAAAAGCAACACCTTCTTAATCTTCTTGGTCATTGCGATAGTAATAGTACCCAAGGTGATTGCCCTAGACATTTGATGTATTGACTTAAGCAATAAACTACAATCGAACCAGAACGCAGAGAGTAGAGCTATATGACTCTGGCAACCTACAGATGGACAGTGAAAAACTATCATCAAGCGATTGATGCAGGTCTATTTGCTGATGAGGCCGTTGAACTATTACGGGGAAATTTAGTTGTTATGTCGCCAGAGCGTGAACCCCATGCTTATTACACTCGAAGTATTGGTCAGTATTTACAGAGACTACTAGGTCAGCGTGCTTTAGTTAGTGAAGCTCATCCCATCACATTGCCGAATAACTCTGAGCCAGAACCTGATGTGGCGATCGCCCAGCCTTTGGGACGAGAGTATTTGGAGCATCACCCCTATCCCGGAAATATTTTTTGGCTCATTGAATGTTCTCAGGCGACCCTCACGAAAGATTTGACTGAAAAGAAAGACCTCTATGCCGAAGCAGGTATTAAGGAATATTGGGTGATTGATTTGCAGCATCACCAGTTAATCGTCTTTAAGGATCTCCAAAACGGTTCATATACCACCGAGAAAACGCTGACGGCGGGTATTATTTCTCCTCTCAGTTTTCCAGATTTACCAGTATCTGTTGAGAAGCTTCTCCAATAAAAAAGCTTTGGTAAACATAGCTGAGATTGATGTAATAAACTACCATTCCAACTCGGCAGGTGATTTTTTCACGGTATTCTCTTCGATCTCCACAATCTCACCACTGCGCATGTGAATGACCCGATCTGCCATCGCCGCAATACCAGCATTGTGAGTGATCACGGCAACAGTCGTCCCAAATTCTCGGTTCACATGGTTGAGCACTTCCAGCACTCGTTTGCCTGTCTGGAAATCTAACGCTCCGGTCGGTTCATCACAAAATAAAACCTCTGGACGTTTGGCGATCGCCCGTGCAATGGCCACCCGCTGTTGTTCCCCTCCCGATAGCTGTGCGGGGAAATGATCAAAACGTTCCTCCAATCCCACCAATGCCAACGCATCTTTGGGTTTCATGGAAGGACTCGCTAAATCTGTCACCAGAGCAACATTTTCTGCTGCCGTCAAACTAGGAATCAGATTATAAAACTGAAAAACAAAACCTACATGTTCCCGGCGATATTTTGTGAGTTGGGATTCATTTACTGCTGTGAGATTTCGCCCTCGAAAATACACATTTCCTGTCGTTGGAATATCCAATCCACCTAATATATTGAGCAAAGTTGATTTGCCGCTCCCGGATGCCCCCAGCAGCACTACAAATTCCCCTTCATACAGATTTAAATTAACAGTTTTTAATGCCTGAACTTGAACCTCACCCATCTGATAAGACTTTGAGACCTGTTCTGCCGAAAACAGCACAATTTTTTCATGCTGAATTTCTGAATTAGAGGATATCGGAGAGCTAACCATAGCGATCAAAATAGGGTTTATTAAGACATCAATTTAGGCAAAATTATTAACTATTGAATTTTGACCGAGCTACCATCTTGGATCTGTTCTGATGGGTAGATAATTACTTGATCATCAGCATTCAATCCCGATATTATCTGTGCGGCGATCGCCGTTTTTTGACCCAGTTCGATGGTCGTTCTCTGGGCTTGATTATTATCAACTCGGAATACGCACCAATCTTCCTCACACCGAAACAACGCACTAATCGGCACTTGCAAAGCTTGCTCATCCTGCCACACGACAATGTGGGCTTCCACTCGATATTGATCCCCCAGATTTGGCGGAATCTCATTCAGTTCGACAATTACATTCACTCGCTGCTCTTCTACCCCCAAAGCCGAAACTTTCGTAAATGCCGCTGGTTCAATGCGCTTAACCTTGCCATTTAAAGGGCGATCGCCACCCCATTGCTCAATAATCACCTCATTCCCGGTTTGTATCTGGGTCGCATCACTCGACAAAACATCAACTACCAGCTCCAAATCTTGCAATGTCCCTAATTCAAGGAGCGGCACACCCGCTTCGATATATTGCTGACTTTTGGTGTAGAGGCGTAACACTTGGCCAGAGGTTGGAGAAGTAATTTCTGTGCGACGGGCTTGATCAACACGCTCTGCCAAATTCGCTTCCAAACTCCGGATTTGCGCATCATAAACACTCAGTAGATAGTCCGGGTCTTGCTGTTCTGCCGCTAACTGTTGCCGCAATGCCTTGGTCTGTTGCAATGCCGCTTGAAATTGCTTTTGCTCCTGTTGAGCTGTCTCTAATTGCTGAACAGTACCCGTTTCCAATAATTCGGCTGATTCCAAAGCTTGGTCGGAAATTGCCCCCGTCTCTTGCAAATATTCTGCCCGTTCCCGATCGGCGATCGCCTGTTTTAAGCGAGCCTCTAACTCAGCAATATTAGACAAGCTGCCCTGAATCGAAGCTTCCGCCGCCGCAATATCCGCATCCGCCTGCAATAACCGAGAATCCTTTGGGCGTAAAGTTTGCACTCCATCTTTCTCAGCTTGCAAAGCATCAATTTCTGCCAGTAACGATTGCACTTCGCTATCGATAGTAATCGGATCAATGCGGGCGATCGCCTGACCTTGCGTTATCGGGTCCCCTTCATCCCAAGCCAATCTTTGCAAATAACCCGCCACAGGCGACGAAACAACATGACGTTCCTGAATGCGCGTTCGTCCTTCTTCAATGACGGTGACCATCAACTCTCCCTCTTCAACTGTCGCTGTTTCTACAACAATCGGTGCCGGGCGCAACAACACAAGCAAACCACCAAGCATGGCTACAAGACCCACACCTAATAACACTGGTTTCGCTGGGAGTTTCATCGCTTTTAGGCTTAAGAGTGACACCTTAATTTTGAGCTGAATTTACCTATAACTATTGACAAAGTTAGAAGAAGTTACCTTTCTCCCTCTCACTGGACAGAGTTATAGCGCTAGGCGATCGCTCTCAAATTACAACATTGCTCTAATTCCTAATTTATGACCAAATGCTAATATTTGATAATGATTCTCATTCTTGGTTGATTCAAGGATGAGAATCCTACATTATTCATGCTGCCAATGGGTCTTCCATTCTGATGCTCTCTCAAAGTCCTGTGTCTCAAATAATGGATATGCCGAATCAAGGATTACCAGTCACGATTGTGACGGGGTTTCTGGGTAGTGGCAAAACCACATTGCTGAACCACATCTTGCAAAACCAGAAAGGATTGAAAATTGCTGTGCTTGTCAATGAATTTGGCAACATTGATATCGATAGCCAACTCCTGATTTCAGCAGATCAAGATATGCTGCAACTCAGCAATGGTTGCATCTGTTGCAGTATTAATGAGGGATTAGTTGAGACGGTCTATGACATTCTGGAGCGGGAAGACAAAGTCGATTACTTGGTAGTAGAGACAAGCGGCGTAGCCGATCCTTTGCCTTTAGCCCTTACGTTTGTCGGTACAGAACTGAAACAACTTACTCGACTCGATTCGATTTTGACCGTAGTTGATGCAGAAACATTTTCCCCGAAGTTTCTGAACAGTGAAGCGGCTCTAAACCAAGTTGCCTATGGCGATATTATTTTGCTCAATAAGGTAGATCTCATCCCTCCTGAACAGCTTGAAGCCGCAGAATCCCATATTCAACAAGTCAAAGATGGGGCAAGGATATTGCACTGTAGTCATGGAGCAGTACCGCTCGACATGATTTTAGATATAGGACTTTCCTCCACAGAGCAACACGATGAATGGGAGCAAACATTAGAAGAATTAGCAAAAGAAAAGCAAGCTGGTTCCTCTAATCATCTAAAGAATGATGGCTTTGACTCTTTATCTTTCAAAAGTACTCGCCCTTTTGATATACAAAGATTTGAGCACTTTCTAAGGGAGCAATTACCAGATAACATTTACCGGGCTAAGGGATTGCTTTGGTTACAAGGGGAAACTGGCCGATTCATTTTTCAACTGAGTGGCAAACGCTACAGCCTCGATCGTGATCAATGGCCTACAGAACCATTGAATCAATTGGTTTTTATTGGCCGAAATCTAGATAAGCTAACACTGATGCAGCAACTCAATAACTGCCTGGGTCGTCAGTAATTATCTTTTGGAGACTTATCGCTGAAATAGGCGTTGATTTGATAATGAGCATAAAAAAGGAGGTAGGAATTGACCAGACCTCCTCGGAGTAAGAAATTATTCTTAGTGCAAAGATGGGTTGTGACGAATTAAATTCATAAACTCTTGGCGGGTACGGGCATTCTCCTTAAAAACACCTTGCATTGAACTAGTTACCGTCCAAGAACCTGGTTTTTGTACTCCCCGCATAACCATACACATATGGCTCGCTTCGATAACAACTGCCACCCCTTGAGGTTGCAAAAGACCTTGCAATGCATCGCCGATTTGTTGGGTTAGGCGTTCTTGTACTTGTAGACGACGGGCATACATTTCACAAATGCGGGCAATTTTGGATAGACCAATCACTTTGCCATTGGGAATGTAGGCGACATGGGCGCGTCCCAAAATTGGCAAGATATGATGTTCACAGGAACTAAACAAGTCAATGTCACGGACTAAAACCATCTCATTGGCATTTTCGTGAAAGACAGCTCCATTCAACAATTCATCTAGGGATTGGTTGTAGCCAGAGGTCAAAAACTTCAGGGCCTTAACAACTCGCTTGGGTGTGTCGCGCAGGCCTTCACGATCAGGGTCTTCACCTAGCCCTAAAAGTAAAGTGCGGACTGCTCGCTGCATTTCCTCATCAGACACAGGAGCTTGAGATTCAGTAACGATAGCTTTCTTGCGGAGATCTTCGGGTGAAATAGATAAGGTCATAGATAGAGTTCAGTCAGTTAAAGTATTTGTTGAACAACTCAGTCGTAATAATTCAGTCGTTTTTTTTGGGAAAAGTATTCGCTTGAATCCTTTGGAGTACGTATCACAGCATGATCCGCATCCTTCAATCCACAAAACGAGAATGATTATCATTCCTGATGATCTTACACTATATTTTTATGATTTATTACGAATGCTGCATTTTTGTGAGCCATTAGGTGTATCGCATAGTAATCGATGGTGAAGGGAATGCATTTGCTCAGGGTAGAAGGTTGATATAGCCCACTAAGCTGCTTGATTAGTTGGCTTTTTCTTGGTCGAAAATCTAATCAAGTTGAAACTCATGCAGCAACTCAGTAACGTCTTGGGCTGTAAGAATCATCTTTTGGCGATCGCCCTTTCATACCAACTCACAGCGATAATAAGACAGCATCATTTGTCGCAAACTATATGGATCTGTTTGATCATCAAGCTGCTCAACGTCGCCAAACCCAAGCCCCTCTTGCGGATCGAATGCGTCCTAGAACTCTCGATGAGTATGTGGGACAGGAACATATCATTGCGCCGGGAAGATTATTGCGCCGGGCGATCGCCCTTGACCAGATTTCGTCTCTCATTTTTTATGGGCCACCGGGAACAGGCAAAACAACTTTAGCCAGAATTATTGCGAACACCACCGAATCCTATTTTGTAAGTTTGAATGCGGTGTTGGCGGGGATTAAGGATATCCGGGAGGCGATCGCCAAAGCCCAGGCTGAGTTTAAGTACTATCAAAAAAGTACGTTACTGTTTGTGGATGAGGTGCATCGGTTTAATAAATCTCAGCAGGATGCGCTGTTGCCATGGGTGGAAAATGGCACAGTGATTTTGATTGGGGCAACCACAGAAAATCCCTATTTCGAAGTTAATAAAGCTCTCGTTAGTCGCTCCCGAATTTTTCAGTTAACTTCTTTAGAATCTCGTCATTTAGAACAGGTTTTAGCGCAAACATTAGATGATAATGCGCGGGGTTATGGGGAGCTACAAGTCACGATTGAAACAGCAGCAAAAGACCATTTAATTCAAGTTTCTAATGGTGATGCTCGGACATTATTAAACGCATTGGAATTGGCTGTTGAAACCACAGAGCCTAAACTCGATGGCCGGATTTTAATTACGTTGGCGATCGCCGAAGATTCGATTCAGCAGCGAGCGGTGCTCTACGACAAAGAAGGGGATGCCCATTTCGATACGATTAGTGCGTTTATTAAAAGTGTGCGGGGTTCCGATCCCGATGCGGCATTATATTGGCTCGCAAAAATGCTCTACGCCGGGGAAGAGCCGAGGTACATTTTTCGGCGGTTGTTGATTTTGGCCTGTGAGGATATTGGTTTAGCCGATCCGAGTGCCGTGACCATCGTCAATTCCTGCGCGGAGACCTTTGACCGTATTGGAATGCCAGAAGGTCGTTATCCCCTTGCTCAAGCAACACTTTATCTCGCCACCACCGATAAATCTAACAGCGTAATGGGCTTTTTCGATGCGATCGCCACGGTTGAGAAAGAGCAAGTTGCGGATGTGCCAAACCACCTTAAAGATCCTAATCGCGACAAGGAAGAATTTGGCCACGGCGCAGATTATCAATATCCCCATGCCTATCGCGAGCATTGGGTAGAGCAACAATATTTACCGGATTTTTTGCAGGGAAAACAGTTTTACGATCCGTCCTCCCAAGGCTATGAAAAGCAAATTAAAGATCGGGTTTTACGGCGGCGAGAAGCACAATTAGCGGCATTTTCTGGGGGGATGAATGATCATCGTCTCGATATTCTGACCTATGGCAAAACTGACGCAGTAACAGAACGTTGGTTACAACGAACCCTCTCGAAAACAGGACAACAACTCGGTAAGATCCGCGATCGCCTCTTTGCAGACATCACTATTCAACGCCATGATATTGTTCTCGATCTTAATGCCGGGAATGGTTTGCTCACTTGGGAAGCGCTGCGACAAACTCCTGAAGGTGGGGTTTATAGCGTAGTGACTAGCATTAATGATGACAATAATTTGAATGGTCAAGCCATCAGCCTCGATGAATTGCAACGACCGAAAATTATTCGTGGCGAATTAACTGAACTCACTGACTGTTTAAATCCTGATATTCAATTCGATAAGATTATTGGTCGCAATGTATTGATGGCTTCTTCTGAGAAAAAGGCGATCGCCCAACAATTGAAGCAACTCTTACAACCTCAAACTCAATTGCGCATTGTCGAAACCATTCCCCGTGAGGGGCAACGACTTTATCAGTTATTGGATCTCAAAAATTTAGCGGCGGATATCCAGAAAAAACTGATTGCCGCGGAAGAAGCAATCTACACAAATCCCAATGACGATATGGTGAATTGGGATGATAACGACTTACAGAAACTGTTTAAAAAGCTTGGTTTAGAGACGAATCTCCAAAAAGAAATTCAAACCACTCAGATTTTTATTAGCCCGCAATTACTAAAGCGTTGGTTTACGTCTCAAAAGCCCCAACGTCCGTCCTATATCGATCATCTCCATGCCAAATTAGATGACGCAGAAATTCAACTGATTCAACATCAATTCGAGCGGCAGTTACTCAACAAAGCTGTCCCATGGCAAAGCACAATTTTATGGATTACAGCATCGGGATCATAGAAATCACTAGGCGATCGCAGATTATCACTGACTTAGGAAATACAAATAGGTCAACCTCAGTAAAGGGATCATTTTGGTTTACTATTGTTTCGCATAGATTTTGAACTCCGAGTACGGGCAATCGACTGGTGAAAAAACTCATTCGTGGACTAGATCAATATAAGAAAGACTACGTTGCGAGTCATGTTGACCTGTTTGAACAGCTAAAGCATGGCCAAAAACCACGCGTTCTCTTCATCTGCTGTTCCGACTCCCGCGTTGATCCCGGACTCATTACCCACACTGACATCGGTGAGCTTTTCGTCATCCGCAATGCAGGTAATATCATTCCTCCATTTGGTGCAGCGAACGGCGGTGAAGGCGGTACCCTCGAATATGCCCTCGAAGGTTTAGACATCCGACAAATTATTGTTTGTGGTCATTCTCACTGTGGCGCGATGAAAGGCTTACTGAAGCTCAATAAGCTGCAAGAAAGTATGCCATTAGTTTTTGACTGGCTTAAACAAGCTGAAGCAACTCGTCGTCTGGTGCAAGACACTTATCCTCATTGTCGTGGTGACGAGCTGGTCGAAACTCTCGTTGCAGAGAACGTTCTCGTTCAGATTGACAATCTCAAGACTTATCCCGTAGTTCGCTCTCGTCTGCATCAAGGCAAGCTAAAAATTTATGGCTGGATTTACAATATCGAAAATGGTGAAGTCCTAGCCTACGACGAATCGAATCACGCTTATACAAAGCCTGATTATGGCCTCATTGATGAAGGGCCATTAGAAGATCACGAACCTATTGAAGGTTGTCCACTCCCTAATACTATTTCTGCTGAAAGCGTTCAGAACTGGTACGGCAACAGCGACACTTTTTCTGTCAGCGGTAAGTAAATAGCGACGCGGCGATCGCCAAATTGTGAATTACCCTAAATCATAAAGTGGTGATTCTAATTGGGAGAGCAAGCGTAAAAATGAAAGTAATATTAGGTTTGTCAGCGGCATTAGCTGTTGTAGGCATGAGTTTTTGTGGTGGTGAGGCGATCGCTCACAAAGTTAGATATGCCCATGAACATGAATCCGTAGAGCCACAAAACGAACAGGAAATCCTTGAACAAGAGGGCGAGAACGAATACAAGCTCAAGCCCGGCTCCAATGAAATGCTGCGCGCACCGATCTCAATGGCTGATGGTCTAGAGGTCATTGTTTCCGATGTGATTATTCCACCAAATGCCACAGTGCCGCGGCATTTCCACCCCGGCGAAGAGTTTATTTATTTGATTGAAGGTTCTGTCGTAAATGTCGTAGAAGGATTACCCGATACGATCATGCGAGCTGGAGAAACCTTTGTAATGCCTCCCGGAGTTGAGCATGCTCCCTACGCAACCGATGAAGGCGCAAGGGCGATCGTTTTTCGAGTCCATGTAGAAGGTCACCCCGAACGATACCTCGTCGAATAAAAGCAAGAAGAGTAAGAGTTGAATTAACTACTTAATTTAAAGATCTATTCCGAAAAACAAAATAGATAAAAATATTAATTGAAATTTCAATTTGCTGACATGCTAACCGCAATCTCAACTGATTTCTGCAATTTACTTAACTTCTGTTGATCCTTAGGTAGATCTAGGAAGTCATTAATATCGCTAAGGCTTTCAAATTTACCAGCAACCCTAAGATGAAACATGACAAAACGACAAAAATAAAATTGTAGAAATCTTGCATATTGCTTGGCTGATTCGCTTTCTTCACCAGAATGAATACTTTGATTGCGATACTCACGAATAGATTCTAAAAGCTGTCTATGATATTCCCTTTCCTCAAAAACAAATGAAACTCGGCGAATCAGAGCATCATAGTCTGCATAATTTCCGGTATTAGTTAATTGTTCCAAAGCTCCCCAGAGTTTCATAACTGCAATTGTAGGATCTGGTTCATCTAGTGCTCTGACATATCGAATTAAAGCATCCTTCAATCGGCATTGGTACTTCGGTTCCAACTGTTTTATTTTCGCCCAGATCTTTGTCGTATTGTCATTAAATAAGTCAGATTCACTGGGTTTAAATAACTTTGCTTCAACAAAATTTGGCTCATACCAAATATACATTTGAGAAGCTTCACCATCACTTCCATGAATTGTGTGAACATGACCTAAACGAATTTGGTTGACTGGCTCTCTCGTTGTTTCTGGAGATTGAAATACTGCATAATGATTTAATAGCCATATCGAGCGTTGCAGATCTAATGCTCGCATTGCATGATGAAACGCCTGCTCTTCTGATTTTGCTTGAGTCTCAACTATTACTTTCCGGTACTCCTGAGGTGTCTTATCTGAAATGTGAGGCAATGCCCTCAATGCACGACCACTATCTTGAAAGCAGATTGGATATTCTCCTTCCAAAATCTTAATAGAACATTTTTCAATATTGAATATTCCAGGTAAATTCACCTCGCCGAGAGAAATACTAGTAAGTACATAAAAAGAGACAAGAGGTGTGGCAAGCTTTTTCCTGATAAGAAGCTTCAATTCAGCAAGAAATCTCCCTGAGTCAATAACTTCCCTTTTTCTTAAAACTGCTTCAATTGCATCTCCTATTGTAGATATTTTCTCTGAATCATTGATGTCAGAAGGAAAATCCAACATATTTTTCAGTGCATAAGTTATCGGAATGATCTCCAAGCCATGCCACGAGATTTTTCCATCTTCTTTGACAGTTTTATCTGTCTCCTCTATCTTCTCAAAAATAACTTCTGGCTTAAATCTTTTACCTTTCCATTTCACTGCCATATTTTTCGCCTACTATTCTCTAAACACACAACAACATCTTGCTCGTACAACATCGTTTAGCTCCGGTCACCATACAACGAAATCTTAGCCTGTTTTCACTGGATATAAGTCCGTCACTAGAGCAGCTTGCTCCCCTGAAATGTCTATAATGTAACCCTTGCAGTTTTTCTGATGGTTGCAGTTGACTCAGATCCAAACCGAAACCCTTAATCTTCTTGAATGGCAACGGCTTTGCCAACATCTCTCGACTTTCGCTGCGACAAAACTTGGGGCGATCGCCGCGCGGAATTTAGTATTTCCGGGGAGTCAGGCGGAGAGTGAAATTTTATTGGCGCAGACGGTAGAAATCACTGAGTTAGATGCGGAGACAGAAGGCGGTATTTCCTTTGAAGGAATTGGCAATGTCAGCGAGTCGTTAGAACGAGCGACCATTGGTGGGATCATTTCAGGGCAAGATTTACTGCTAATCGCAACGACATTAGCTGGTGTCCGAAAACTTCGCCGCTTGGTAGAAAACTCTGAGTTGGAATTGCCTCAGCTGCTATTTCTCGTTGAACAGTTGCGCACATATCCAGAACTCGAAAAAGAAATTCACCATTGCATCGATGATCGCGGTGATGTGACGGATCGCGCGAGCCCAAAATTGGCGGGGATTCGCGAGAAAATGAAAGGAGCGCGAGATGGCATTTACCAAACCCTTAATCGCATTATGCAGCGCCATGGCGGTTCGATTCAGGAGGCCGTGATTACGCAACGAGGTGATCGCTTTGTCCTCCCAGTAAAGGCGGGGCAAAAGGAACATATTCCCGGCATTGTTCACGATATTTCGAGTACAGGATCGACGTTTTATGTAGAACCAAAAGCGATTATTGATCTCGGCAATCGTCTCCGCCAAGCGACAAAACAAGAACAACGCGAAATCGAAATTATACTGCGACAACTCACCGAAAAGGTTGCCGAAGTTGTTGAGGATTTAGAGAAATTATTGGCGATCGCCACAACCATTGATCTCGCAACGGCACGCTCCCGCTATAGCCATTGGTTAGAGGCAAATCCGCCGAAATTCACCAAGCCAGAACAGCCAACCATGTTGCGCAAACTTCACCATCCCTTATTGGTGTGGCAGCAGAAGCAGGAAGAAGGCGATGAGGTTGTGCCGATTAATGTGCAAATTCGCCCCGATATCAAGGTTGTGGCGATCACTGGCCCAAATACTGGAGGTAAAACTGTTACGCTCAAAACCCTTGGGATGGCGGCACTGATGGCAAAAGTTGGACTATTTATTCCGGCGATTGCTCCAGTCGAATTACCTTGGTTTAATCATGTTCTCGCCGATATTGGTGATGAACAATCATTGCAGCAAAGCTTATCGACATTTTCAGGACATATCCGCCGTGTTGGTCGCATTATCGAAACTCTCCAAGCAGAGGATGAAAATAATTTAGTCTTACTCGATGAAGTGGGCGCTGGAACCGATCCAACCGAAGGAAGTGCCTTGGCGATCGCCCTTTTAAAGTATTTGGCTGACCATGCCGCTTTGACAGTTGCCACCACCCATTACGGCGAACTGAAAGCATTGAAATATGACGATGACCGCTTTGAAAATGCATCGGTAGAATTCGATGAATATTCTCTGCGTCCCACCTATAAATTGCTGTGGGGAATTCCCGGTCGGTCTAATGCATTGGCGATCGCAAAACGCTTAGGATTAGATGAACAGGTTATCGACGCGGCTCAAAGTTTACTCGGCAATTCCAATACAGATGTGAATGAAGTGATTGCCGCCCTTGAAGCCCAACGCCGCGAGCAAGAGCAAAAATCCCAGGAAGCCGAAGCTCTTCTTAAACAAACTGAGCGTTTCTACACTGAAGTTTCCTCAAAAGCAGCCGATCTCCAACGCCGCGAAACCGAACTTAAACAAGCCCAAGATCAACAAGTTCAAGAGGCGATCGCCGAGGCAAAATCAGAAATTGCGCAGGTCATCCGCACCCTCCAAAAAGGCAAACCATCAGCCCAAAAAGCCCAAAAAGCCACCAACGCCCTTGGAGAAATTGCCCAAGAAAAACTAGCTCAACCAAAAAAGAAAAAAGCGGGTTATCAACCAAAACTTGGCGAAAAAATCCGCATTTCTAAACTGGGTCAAACTGCCGAAGTTATCGAACTCAACGAAGAAAATAAAACTCTTGTCGCTCGTTTTGGCATTATGAAAATGTCATTGCAATGGACAGAAATCGAATCTCTCCAAGGTCAAAAAGTTGAAGCAGAACCGAAAAAAACAAAACAAAAAACTAAGAAAAAGCAGCAGCCAAAACAATCCCAAGAGGTTGTCACAGTTCGTACCGATAGCAATACAATCGATATTCGCGGCCAACGAATCCACCAGGCTGAAAGTTCTCTCGAAGGGGCGATCGCCAGAGCCACAGCCCAAGGTTCCCAAGTAGTTTGGATCATTCATGGTAAAGGCACAGGTAAGCTCCGGGAAGGCGTTCATGAATTCCTCAAGCATCATCCCCAAATCAAAAAATATAATATCGCCGAACAAAAAGAAGGTGGTTCCGGCGTAACGATTGCCTATTTGTCGAACTAGTTTTTTGTAGGGGCGTTTCGCGAAATGCCCTGCGATATGTGTATTAAATTCATTAAATTTGGCCTGAAGTTTTTCAAAACATAATGCTCAAGCTACATCATCAACACCCTTGGGATTTAACGACGGCAGAGGCGAAAGAAGTCCAAGAAAATCTTCGCCAATACGTTATTTGCCAAGACCAATTTCAGGAACCAATCAAATTAGTAGCAGGCGTTGATGCAGGCTTTGAAAATAAATTTGAGACCATTTGCGTTGCCGTCGCCGTTTTATCTTTTCCGGAATTAGAAGTTATTGAAACTAAAGTCATCCGTCGTCCTACAACTTTTCCCTATGTACCAGGCTATTTATCTTTCCGGGAATTACCCACCATTGTTGAGGCCTTAGGCGAAATCGAAAACTTTCCAGATTTAATTCTTTGTGATGGTCAAGGTTATGCCCACCCTCGTCGATTCGGATTGGCTTGTCATCTCGGCGTCCTACTAGATTGCCCGACCATCGGTGTCGCAAAATCACGCTACATCGGAGAACATGATGAACTCCCTCTTGAAAAGGGCGAATGGGTAAATCTAATGGACAAAGATGAACGCATCGGTGCAGTATTACGCAGCAGAAAAAAAGTTCGTCCTTTATATATTTCTGTTGGCCATCGCATTAGTCTCGAAACGGCGATCGCCTATGTCCTTGCTTGTACACCAAAATATCGATTACCCGAAACCACTCGCATTGCTGATCATCTCGCATCCCATGCCAAAGATGTCTAGCCAATGGGAAGAAAACTAAGCCCATAAAAACAAAAGAGAGATGCCTCATTAAGAGAAGCATCCCTGAATCAAAAAGCTATTCGCGCCAAACTAAATGTCGCTACTGAGTAAATCCATCACTCAATTTAGTAAAGCTCTTCCTCTTGGTGAGTGATGATCTTAACGTCAGACTTAGGATAAGCAACACAAGTCAAAACGAAACCTTCTTCAACTTGATCATCATCTAAGAAAGACTGATCGCCTTGGTCAACTGTTCCGGACTCAACTTTACCTGCACAAGTAGAGCAAGCACCAGCGCGACAAGACGCAGGAAGTTCATGACCTTCATCAGCCGCAGTATCTAGAATGTACTCGTCATCAGGAGCGTCAAAAGAAATTTCGCCTTCGGGAGTAACAAGAGTGACCTTATATGTAGCCATTAAAATTTCCTCAAGTAAAACAAGTGGGTTGACTAAAAATTTCTGTTTAGCATTCTATGGCGATCTATTCGAACCCAAGAATGTTTTACGAAATTATTAAGTTATTTTTAGATCATAGGGTAAAAGAAAACCACGACCCCATTGCATTAAAAATGAAGTTAATGCGGAGAATTAAGATAAGACCAGCTTATGCATTTTAGGAGTGTAAAACAGGCTACAAAAAAATGGGTTTCCATCTAGGAAGCCCATAGTCTAAAGGTTATGTAGAGTATTTACCTTGGTTTTTGGCACAAATTATGCCTTGGTCAGACATTAACTAAATTTATACGTCTGTCAACTTATATAGAACAATTGAGTGAATTTCCTCTGTGTTCAGCGAAAAACCTAGTAAAGTTCGTCTTCTTTGTGAGTTTCGATAGAACAATCTGAGGTGGGATAAGCGACACAAGTCAAGACATATTTCGCAGCGACTTGCTCAGGTGATAGGAAATTTTGGTCACTCTGATCAACGGTGCCAGATACAAGTTTTCCTGTGCAACTAGAGCAAGCACCCGCTCGGCAGGAGTAAGGGATGTCGAGGCCTTGGTTCTCTGCTTCGTCAAGAATATAAGCGTCTTCGGGTACGGAAATGGTGTGGTTGCCTTCGGAGGTAATAAGGGTAACTTGATAGCTTGCCATAGGGTTAATAAGTGGATTTGGGATAACTAACTATTTTGAAAAGTATGGATGACCGTGATTGAGTTAGATCAATATTGCCAATCCTGAATATATTCATCTACCAAAATTATTCTTGATTAGGTGGCGGTGGGCAAAGAGGAGAGTCCCATCGTTTCAAAAATTAGGATGAATAAGCAGAGTGTATATTACCAAAACTTATATTCAAAGGAAATAGCTACGGGTTGAGCTGATAGTTATGAAGACTCAGAGGGTGGTGGCGATCGCCCTTCGGTGTAGAAGAGTTTAGACAAGGTTCGAGAATTTGGGCGAGAATAAGGAGCGAAATTTTTGGGTGGTTGAGACAGAATGACAGCACTTCGAGTCGGAATTGTCGGGACAGGCTACGCAGCAAAACGTCGAGCAGATGCGTTTCAACAGGAGCAAAGATCGCAATTAATAGCAGTTACTGGGCATCGAGAGTCGTCTCGCCAAAGTTTTGCGGCAATATATGGGATTGAGGCGATCGCCACTTGGCAGGAGTTGGTGCAGCGTCCGGATTTAGATATTGTTGTGGTTTGCAATATTAACCGTAAACATGGGGCGATCGCCCGAGCAGCTTTAGAAGCGGATAAACATGTGGTGGTGGAATATCCTCTGGCGCTCGATCCAACGGAAGCAGCGGAAATTGTCGAGCTGGCAAGGACAAAAAAGAAATTATTACACGTCGAACATATTGAAATTTTGGGAGGTCTACACCAAACGATTCGCGAGTATCTACCAAAATTAGGCCAGATTTTTTTCGCCAAATACATGACCCTCGCGCCCAAACGTCATCCCCTTCCCCATTGGACATTTCACCACAAAGATTATGGTTTTCCGCTTGTGGCTGCATTATCACGGGTAAATCGTTTTATTGATTTATTCGGTGAAGTCGACACAGTACAAGGAACTGCAGATTTTCTGCCTTCAGAATTTGAGGGGTATTACAAAAGTTGTCTCTGTGCAGCGCAATTCAAATTTCAGAGTGGCGTTGTGGCCCATCTCACCTACGGTAAAGGTTCTCTCGTCACGACTGGCGATCGCCGATTTACGATTTATGGAGACAAAGGCACTCTCGAATTTAATGGCAGCCAAGGGACTTTAACCCAAGGTGAAACCACTACTCCTATTAAACTCGGAAGCCGACGAGGTGTTTTCCTGCGGGATACAACTGCAGTGCTGGACTACTTAATCGCAGGAAAACCCCTATATATTCAGCCTGAACAAAGTCTATATGCCCTAAAAATTGCCGACCAAATTCGCCATGATACGCTCAAATAATTAACTCAGTAGACGTTAATCTTTTGTGATCTTTCCCGGCAAACAAATAAGGCCTCGATAAAATAAGAAGAATTAGACCAGAATCCTGTAGGGGTAACCTTTGTGAGGCTCAATCTTTCTTCTCGATTTACTGTTGTTTTTGTCACACTCGCCACGGCGATCGCCCTCGTTGGTTGCGGCGGCTCAGAACCCGAAGAGAGTGCACTCGACTCAGAAACCTCAACCCCAGCCATTCAGGGCGAACCCCTTGAAACATCACCCGATACTAAAACAGAAGACAAATTAGCACTTAATGCAGGTGCTTATTGTTACCGCACCGATGAACCAACTCTCCAGGCAACTGCTGAATTTCTAGTCGAACCAGACAACAGCGTCACAGGAACCCTTGAAGCAACCGTCACTGATGATGCCAACGCCTACTACACATCCTACGAACAAACCTTTGCCGGAGTTCTAGAAGGCGATACTTTTGAAGCAGCTATTACGACCAAAATTGAAGACGATCTCCAGCAAAGTAAAGAGACTTGGACATTAGACCAAAAACAATTGAGTAGTGACAGCGCCATTTTCCTGAAGCGCGTTGATTGCGAAGAAATTATTGCTCTCAAAGCAACAGAAAAGGCTCCACCAAAAGCTGTCCCGACCCAAGTCCCAACTCCTACTCCCAAACCTCAAGCAGCTGCTCCGACCCCAAGCGCTCCCCTCACAACATCTACACCCAGTCCTCAAGCACCAGCACCATCCACATCTCCGATCCGCGTCGCCTTTAATAGTGGTTCAACCGAAAGCGTCGTTAAAGGCAGTCTTGCTGCTGACCAAAAGCAAGTCTATCTAATCAATGCTCAGGAGGGACAGGAGATGTATCTTGAAATCACGAATGGCAGTGGTGCAGCGATTTTTGATGTGGAAGTGGACAATGGCGAAGTAATCCAAGAGGATTTACCAGAATTTATTGAGTTTACATCACCCTTCAGTGGTGATTACATTGTGACGGTAAAAGGTCAGGAGAATAACTCGAATTATGCTTTGTCCATAACGATTCAATAGACCATATCAAATTGCTCTAGTCCTAACCCAAATAAGCAGCTTTGACTTGCTCATTATTGAGCAGGTCTTTCGCCTCGCCTGAAATTTTGAGGTAACCAGCTTCGAGTACATAGCCACGATCACTGCATTCGAGGGCAAGATTTGCATTTTGTTCGACAAGTAAAATCGTGGTGTCGTCAGCATGGAGCTGGCGAATTACTCTGAAAATATCTTTAACGATTTGAGGAGCGAGGCCCAGGCTTGGTTCATCTAGCAAAAGTAATTTGGGACGACTCATCACTGCACGGGCGATCGCCAGCATTTGTTGCTCACCACCGCTTAAGGTTCCAGCAACTTGATCTTTACGCTCAGCAAGACGTGGAAAAATCACAAATTGCTTTTCAAGGTCTGACTTAATCCCCAATTTGTCGTTACGAACATAAGCCCCCAACTCTAAATTTGTGAGGACTGTTTGTTGAGCGAGAATGCGGCGACCTTCCGGACTGTGGGCAATGCCAACGCGCACAACATCATGGGCAGACATTTTCGTTAAATCTTTGCCGTTATATAGAATTTTGCCCTTAATGGGATTGACTAATCTCGAAATTGCACGCAGAGTGGTGGTTTTGCCTGCACCATTTGCTCCAATCAGGGTGACAATTTCTCCTTCGTTTACGGTGAGATGAATATCTTTGAGAGCTTCAATACCGCCATAATTCACCGATAAATCAATTAATTCCAGCATTATTCATCTCCCAAATACGCTTCAATTACTGCTGGATCTTCCTTCACCACTTCCGGTATGCCAAGGGCAATTAGCTCCCCAAAATCCAACACAGCAATACGATCACAAAGTCCCATCACCAACGGAATATGATGCTCAATCAAAAGAACCGTTAAATCAAATTGCTCACGGATTTGCCGAATCAAATCGCTTAATGCACCTTTCTCATTAGGGTTCATACCAGCGGCGGGCTCATCCAAGAGCAACAAGTCTGGCTCTAGAGCGATCGCCCGTGCAATCTCTAAGCGACGTTGATCTCCATAGGAAAAGTTTTTAGCCTGTTGCCGATATTTTCCAGTTAAACCGACCAAATCCAACAATTCTTTAGCGCGCTCATAGGTTTCTTGCTCTGCCTTACGCGCCGAAGGTAATCCTAAAATTCCAGCGACAAGATTTGTTTTCTGGTGGCGATGGCGGGCGATCGCCACATTCTCTAAAGCTGATAAATTTCCAAACAAGCGTAAATTCTGAAATGTGCGCGCAATGCCACATTTAGCGATGCGATGAGGCGCAAACCCTTGAATTGCCTGACCTTGGTAAACAACAGTCCCCATTGAAGGTGGAATCATCCCAGTCAACATGTTAAAAAATGTCGTTTTCCCGGCACCATTCGGGCCAATCAACCCAAAAATCTCGCCGCGACTTACTCGAAACGACACATTATTAACAGCTATTAAACCCCCAAAACGACGGGTGAGCTGTTTAACTTCAAGGATTGACGAAACCGAATTCGATGGAGCAGAAACCATTGACGACAAACATCCAGTACCAAAGTCAGACTAATTTTAGTCGTAACCTGGCTTTAAAAATAGCCCAGCTTTCCAATCTTTTACTCAGAGTCAGTTTTTAACTGTCTAGGCTATAGGCAATCACGGCGATCGCTGAATTCGTGACGATTCAACCTTTCATCATCCACCACTAGAAACTCTAATCTCAAATCAAAGCTTGATCGATTAATTCTTACCCAAAGTTTCTTCTTCGTTACCGCCTAAAATCTGCTTCAGCGAAGACAGTCCTTTTTTGAGGCGACGCGATACTGTAATCACGCTAACACCCATGATTTCTGCGGCTTCTTTTTGCGTTAAATCCTGCAAAAAGACAAACTCTAAAACTTTGCGTGTTCGATCCTCAAGCTGGGCTAATCCTTGTTGTAAACGAATCTGGTCTTCCATCGCCAACTGGAAACTCTTGTATTTAGGATCTGGTACAAGATCGCCAAGACAAGCAGATTCACTACTATCAGATGAGACAGCGAGATCAAGACTTAAAGGATCGCGATTTTGGTAAGCGAGCTTGACATCCTGCCATTCAGCGAGAGAAATCTCAAGGCTTTCCGCAATTTCTCGTGGCGATGGTTGACGATGATGCTCTGCCCGAAAAGCTTGAATAAACTTGGTTGATTTACGACGCAACTGCAATATACGGCGCGGAATACGAACAGTCGTACTTCGGTCACGCAAATAATGCTGAATTTCGCCACGAATGTAGGGACTAGCGAAGGAGCTAAAGGCATTCCCTCTTTCTAGGGTAAATCTCTCAATCGCACGCAATAGACCAATACTGCCCACTTGCAGCAGATCATCAAAACTCTCACTACACTGTTTCGTCCAATGATGTGCTTCTTTCCGTACGAGACCAATATTTAAATTAACGATCTTATTACGCAGAGAGACGTCACCAGTTTTTTGATACTGCTGTAACAATTGCAGAGTCTGCTGTTTGATTGTTTCACCCATTACGGTCGTCATGATAGTTCCCATGGCTTCTGGTTGGAGGCTGTAGATGCGACCTTTCTGCTATTTCAGACAGTGAGAGTACAGTACGATTGCCCAAGTGCTCGATGCGATCGCCTTAAAACTATAAATAGCAGAGACTATAAGAGAGAAAAGTTAATTAAAAATTAAACTAGGAAAGATTGAATAAAACGAGTCATTAAGAGTTATGCACATAGTAATGTTGACACATTTTGCTTCACATCACGAAAAATTTAATATTGAATGATAAATTGGCCACTAATTCCAGTGAAAATACGTAAGCATATTGTTTTTATTGATGATTACTTACAACAAAAGTGCATTTGGACTAGCTGGAGCTCGTATAAAAAGAATACTTCCACAGCTTTCACGTAAGTATAAAAGTTCTCAATAACTTTAAATTCAAGCTATCACAAAATCATTTTTTCATTTTGTCTAGGGGCACAATATATTCAGCATTGACGATGAATTTAATATCTCCTGAAAAACTCGATGTTTGACTCCGATTTGGAGCATAGATCAATTTACGACAAGCTTCTATTTGTTGAAAACTTGGTTGTTTAGGTAATAGCTGAATGAGATATTGCTTCAGAATGCGACGCTGTAATGCCGGATGAATTTGTCGGAGCGGCAAACGCTGAAGTGATAGATCAGCGGCAAAATATTTTGCGAAGTGTTCTGCGGCGATTGCCTCTAGATAGTCATTTTCAGCTTGGGAAATAATAGCAGTTTGGGCAAGATGTTGCTCAGCCTGGGAGTTTATGACTTTTAGTTCTGGAAGGACTTGTTGACGGAGTCGATTGCGAGAAAAGCGTAAATTGTGATTATAAGTATCTTCATAAATAGGCAGATTAAAATCGGTGCAAAAAGCGGCCGTTTCATCACGATGGACTGTCAATAAAGGACGTACAAGCGAGACCTCCGAAGTTAGTGATCGTCGTTCTGTTAAAGCCCCCAGTCCTCCTAAACCAGACCCTCGGGCAAGATTGAAGAGTAATGTTTCTGCACGATCACTGAGAGTATGGCCTGTCACCACAATGGAGAACTGTTCGGTGATCGCCACAGCGCCTAGTTCTTGATAACGCCATTGGCGCGCTGCGGCTTCAGTTTCTTTAATTGGTGTTTCAGCCGCACATAAAAAAAAGGGCAGTTGCCAAGTTACTGCAATACGGCATACATGATCAGCGATTGCTTCATCCCCAGACCATCCATGATTGCAATGGGCGATCGCTAGTCGCCATTGCCAACGTCTACTCAGATCAAGCAAAAGCTGCCCTAAACATAAAGAATCTTGCCCACCGGACACAGCGACTAAAATTCGCTGACCAGTAGGCAATAATTGAGTCTCTTTTAAATGTTGATGAACACGGGCATGGAGAAGTGACCAGTTCACAGCAGACTATTCCAAATCCCAAATATCCGCAGAGACCTCTTCCTCTTCGCCAGTGACAGCATCAAGAGGATCATCTCCATCATCTAAAGCAGCAAAGTCGAAATCACCGTCGCTGTCATCATCGTTCTCAAACAGCTCTCCGAGGCTAATGTCATCATCGTCATCATTATCAAAGACATTGCTATCGTCACCTAGTTCAAAAGGCGACTCGACTTCTTCATCTGTTGATTCTGCTGCTGGAGCTGTAGGCGGAGCAGCCGATGGTGACATCTTCTTCTTCATAATCGAAACATCGATAAACTCCCCAAGATCTTCTGTTGACCCAAAATCAATTTCGGGAGGTAGCTCATCAGCTGTTAAATCGTCTTCTTCGTCCTCTTCCTCGGACTCAAATAAGAGATCTGCGACTTCATCATCCACTGGAGCATCTAAGTCAGGCTCATCTTGCTCATCAAAAGCTTCAAAAGAAAATTCTTCTTCGTCTCCACCAAGATCAAAGTCAGCAGCCATTTCATCTGAAGGCTCTTCTTTTTTGTCAGCAGTGGTAATTTCAGTATCTTCTGCACTATCGAAGTCAATCAAATCATCTGTTGACGAATCATTTGTTGTTTCTGATTCTTCTGCGGCGATCGCCTCATCAAAAGGATTATCAAAGAGATCGCTTTCGGATTCTGAAGTATCTTCGTCAAATTCTGAAGTATCTTCGTCAAATAAATTATCTAGCTCAAGATCATCGTCAACAGCAGCATCCGACGTAGAATCAGCATCATCTCCTAATGCGGAAGCAGGTTCATCTAAGTCATCTAAACCTAGATCATCGCCAGTGTCTTCCAACAACAAATCATCTAAGTCATCAGCATCATCTTCGGTCTCACCCATATCGGGAGAAAGTTTGGTCTCTGCAAACAGATCTTCAGCATCCCCAAATAGATCATCGCCATCATCATCGGCGATCGCCTCAAGTTCAGCGCTAGGCTCACCATCGGCATCACCCAAATCAAAATCTAGCTCATCACCAGAAGAGTCATCACCAAGAGATTCTAAATCAGTAAGTCCTGCGTCTTGTTCTGCCTCACCTGCGGCACCATCATTACTCTCATCACCAAAAAGACTGTCGTCATCGAAGAGCTCATCCAAGTTGTCGTCTTCATCAACAACAGCACTTGCGGTCTCCAACTCAGTATCTCCATCTGCATCGGCGATCACACTTGGATTACTTTCAGATTCACTATCTGCCAGCAAATCATCAAAGCCATCATCGATGTCCAGATCGAAATCATCGTCATCTAATGATTCTGGCGTGCTATCAGGAGCTGGAATCGCAATATCCTGAGTCTCTTCCTCCAGGGATTCATCAGCAAATAAATCATCGAAACCACTATCATCAGTTTCTTCGACCGTTTCACTTAGCTCTTCTTCCACGAAAAGATCATCAAAACTCGCGTCATCTTCCTGGACGAACGTTTCTTGCGGATCGACCAAGGTATCAGAAGTGATTGGTGCTGGAGTAGTGGCCTCAGGAAAACTGAAGTCATCATCAGCTAAACCTAAATCCACATCATCAAATTCATCGAGGACAGGTTCAGAAGTGGAGGAAACAGCGGCAGCTACCGGAGCAAAGGACTCGATAGCTGCCTCAATTTTTGGGTCTGGGCTTGCCTCCGAATCAGCGTCTTCTGCAAATTCTAGATGTAGGCGAACTTTTCCCTTCACCCAGCCATCGGAGCCGAACCGCAGCACATCGCAATCAATTCCTTCAGCATTCAGCCAGTCGATAGTTTCGGAGGTCACACCACCAACGCTATTTTCAAGCATGAGCTTTTTCAAGGCAGCAGTGAATTCACTGACCCGAAAGGTACTATGTCCAATCACAATTTGTGACTCATTACTGACAGACAAAACCTCGCCGCTGCTAAGTGGTTGAAAGTTTTTGCTCACGGTCATATCCCCACAATGTTCGAATACTAGGTAATAAAGGTTAAAGAGCGTTCTTAAATGATACGTAGTGTATCCCTTGAATCATTTTAGTCGGGATTTTCCAGTCGGAATGGCTTTTTTTTCCAAAATTCAAGTCTGTTTAGAAAAACCAACCGTAGGAATGTAATCCTTTGCCCAAAATATTGACGCCCAGATAACAGATCCAAACGACAACAAATCCGGCTGCAGCTAGCAATGCAGGTTGTCTACCTTGCCAGCCACGGGTAATGCGGGCATGGAGATAAGCAGCAAATACAAGCCATGTAATTAAGGCCCATGTTTCTTTGGGATCCCAGCTCCAATATGAACCCCATGCTTCATTTGCCCAAACTCCACCAGAAATAATGCCAATGGTTAAAAGTGGAAAACCTAGACCAATGATGCGATAGCTAATGTTATCTAAGGTGTCGGCAAGGTTCAACATTTGGGGACTGAGACTAGGTGCGACTGCCAAATTTTCGAGGGAAGGCTGGGTCAAGACCGCAGCATTACCATCAAAACTTGGTTGCTCTTTAGTGAACGCAACGGCAGTAACAGGCGACGTGTCGTCAGATTCTGGTTGATCATTGCGGAGACGATAGGAACCGTTACCGACAGAACTACCACGCAATTCGATTTTTTGGCCTCTGGTGACAATCAAGAAGGCGATCGCCAACAAAGAGCCTACCAGCAGCGCAGAATAGCTGATCATCATGACGCTGACGTGCATCATTAACCAGTTAGATTTGAGGGCAGGTACGAGGGGAGCAGAGTTCTGCATTTCCTCGGGAAGAGACAGAGCAGCAAAGGCAGTAATGCCCATAGCTACCGGTGTTGTAATAGTTCCCACCCAACGACTCCGACTCATCTGCTCGGCAATGAGATGCATTGTCGTGATGCCCCAAGCCAAGAAAAATAAGGATTCGTAGAGGTTACTCAGAGGGAAATAGCCTGCTTCCAACCAACGTGCCCCCAGGAGGGTTGCCATACAGAGATTAGCAACCACTACACCAATGGTGCCGAGCTTTTGCAAGGTAGTTAGATTCGGAAAGGCAGCACCACACCAGTAGATGAGCATGGTGAGAAATAAAACTAGAAATGAAGTGTTATCTAAAAGGCTTTGGAGTGCAACCAAATCCATTTTCGGTTCTCCTATCGGTAAGGGTCGATAAACGTCGAATAAAAAATTTTGTTATGGATTATCTAATAGTGTGCTGGAAAATGGGGATCCTTGTCACCTCAGCTCATCATAATTGGTAACTTTTCATCAGTGAGCGTTTCTGTAGCAATCGCAAAGTGGTACAGCGTGGTGCGCTCAGCAGAGGGTCTATTTTGACTAGCGATCGCATGTTGAAGCTGCTCAATGGTAAGGCAAGTACCTCCTTGCGCCCCGGCCATTGTGGTAATGTGCTCTTCCATTAGTGTTCCCCCAATATCATTACAACCCCACCGCAACGCTTCCGTTGCTCCATCTAAACCAAGTTTGACCCAACTGGGTTGGTGGTTAACAATCCATTTTCCAAGAAATAAACGAGAGACAGCCGTCAAATGCAATGTCAGATTTAAATCCGGTTGGTCGCGACCAACTTTTTTGCGCAATACGGCGGGTGCATCCTGACCCACAAAAGGCAACAAAATAAATTCGCTGATTTTGGCAGAATAATTTTTTTCAACCGCATATTGTTGTAGCGATCGCATCTGCTCTAAATGACAAACTTGCTGCTCTAGGGTTTCGATATGGCCGCACAACATCGTACTAGTGGTCATTATGCCGAGAGAATGAGCCAGACTCACAATCTCTAACCAAGTGGCTGTATCGAGCTTTTCAGGGCAAATTTGACGACGAATTTGATCATCCAAAACTTCAGCTGCTGTGCCGGGGAAAGATCCTACTCCAACATCTTTGAGGGCTAGGATCACCTCAGCAAAAGTAAGCTCATCCTGACGAGCAATAAATTCAATTTCCTGTGGCGAAAAGGCGTGGATATGCAACTGCGGGAATTCAGTTTTCAGCGATCGCACCAAATCAAGATAATAGTCCAGCGATCGCCCATTAATTTTTGCTTCAGGATTGAGACCACCCTGCATACAAATTTCTGTTGCGCCACGTTGAACCGCATCTGCTGCTTTTTCAAGCAATTGGCCATTATCTAGCCAGAATGCCCCTTCATCGTCAGCATCTCGCCGAAATGCGCAGAAATGACAATGCTGTTCACAAATATTGGTGAAATTGAGGTTCCGATTAACCACATAGGTTACTGTCTCACCGCAGAGCGATCGCCGTAATTCATCTGCAGCCTGTCGAATTTCTTCAATGGCATCCGGTTGATATTGCTCTAGCAAAAAAATCCCTTCTGCCACCGAGAGATCCTGAAGCGCGATCGCCTTATCTAAAATTTCGGTAAGCTTCATCCTTTCCCTAGTTCTTCAGAACGCTGTTTTGCCGCTTTGACCGCTTCAATCACTGCCGAACGAAACCCATTTGCCTCCAATGTTGCCACACCTGTAATCGTTGTGCCGCCGGGACTAGTGACTCGATCCTTGAGCTGCGCTGGGTGTAAACCTGAATCTTGCAGGAGCTCAGCTGTCCCTTTAACAGTCTGTAACGCCAACTGCTGAGCAATCTGACGCGGTAACCCAGAAGCCACGCCACCATCCGCTAAAGCCTCAATCATCAAAGCCACGAATGCAGGTCCCGAACCGGACAGCCCGGTTACGGCATCCATTAAATATTCTGGGACTTCAACGACCTGTCCCACTGCTGTAAAAATCTGTTTCGCTAACTCCACCTGCTCTGGGGAGACTAAATCGCTTGGGGCGATCGCCGTCATCCCTTGACCGACAATGGCAGGCGTATTTGGCATCACCCTCACCACCGGATAGCCCACAAATCCCGTCTGCAATTTCTCTAATGTCACCCCTGCCAAAATTGATAAAACAAGAGGGCGTTCCATCAATTCTTTGGATTGCAATTCCGTCGCTACTTTCTCGAAAATTTGGGGTTTAATCGCCAGCATCAGCACATCTGAGGCGATCGCCGCATCAGCATTATTTGCTGTCACTGCAATACCGTACTCCTGCTGTAGATATTCCCGTCGTGCCGCAACAGGATCGCTCACCACAACATCAGATGGCGCGTATAAACCTTGTTTTAATAAACGAGACAATAGAGCCTCACCCATTACTCCGCCACCGATCATCCCAAATTTCACAGCCATAAGCCCTCAAATATTTCGCCCAGATATATTTCTCAGTACGAACATCTCATTTCAAAATATATTCACCCATGACACCAAACGAAATCAACTCACAAAAAAAGAGACGACCAAGCCGTCCCTTATGGAAATGTATTTTTCGATCAACTGAGATACGAAGTCAAATCCGTCACAACTGACGAATCTGCTCGCTTCTAGCTAAATAATTATTGTGCCTGCGCAACGGGAGCCATTTCTTCGTTCCAAGCAGGTGTGGGAGTTGCAGTACGGGGAGCAGCGGGCTGTGCAGTCACAGGAGTCGCAGCTTCGTGGACAACACCAGTCTGATTAGTAACCTGAACACAATTAGGTGTGAAGAGGAAAATGCTATCGCCAATGCGCTCTTGATGCCCATCAATTGCATAGGTACCACCAGCAACGAAGTCAACAGCACGTTGCGCTTCATCTGGGTCCATCATGTTGAGGTTGAGAACCACAGAGCGGCGATCCCTGAGAGATTGGATGACCTGAGGCATCTCTTCAAAAGAATGGGGCTCACAAACAACAACTTCAGATAAGCCATTGTTAACGCCAGGCATACCAATGACATTATTACGGGGCGCGGAATTAGAATTCATGCCAAAATCAGAAGCTACAGTGGGGTTTTCACGGAGACGACGAGGGCGGGACTTTTCTTCAACGAGGGGCGCAGGGCTATCGGCAGGATAGAGGGCTGCGTAATCGGTGTTATCCACCTCTTCTTCGTAATACTCCTCGAATTCCTCGGTCTCGTTAAAGCCCAAAAAATCACGTAACTTAGTAAACATAGTGCGAAATATCCTTGATATTGATTGTCAGTTTAGTGTGCTTTGTTTGGCATGAGAAATAGTTTTTTCTAAATTCCCAGGAAGTCTAATGGGAGAAAGACTCAAGGATAGAAAGAGACTTTATCTAGACTTGATACTTCCTCAGCATATCTTATGTTTTTATTTTGTCTAGAGTTTGGTCAGTTTTTTTTTGAGTTTTGGCAAATTAAATCCAAATTCCTAAATTACGCTTTATTCTGCCCCAAAATCCCTGCTTTGATGAAATCACCACCATAAACTTTTGTTAATCAAGAGTTTATGATGCAACAAGCTCCTTGAGAAGGGAATAATAGAAAGATTTTGTTCCTGTTAATAAGGGAAGACCTCTCGGGGCGATCGCCACTTTTTCGTATCAAAAATCAAGCGTAGCTACGCTGGCCAAAAATGGCACTACCGACCCTAATCATAGTGCTACCAGCCTGCACTGCCAGCTCATAGTCACCAGACATACCCATAGATAATTCACTGAGTGCGAAAGGAAAGGCAGAATTTTCGTTGAGCTGCTCTTTTAGTTTTTGCACAGAGGTAAAGGCGGCTAGGATTTCATTCGAAGTTAGCCCCAATGGCAAAATTGTCATTAAACCCTGAATCTTTAGATGATTGCATGCCGCTAAGCCTGATAGGTCTTGCTGTAGCTGTTCAAAATCCCAGCCAAATTTATTGGGATCAGGCAAAGGCTTGACCTGAAGACAACATTTCGGCACAACAGCCATTGTCGCAGCGTAATTATTTAATTTCTTAGCCAGAGCAAGGCTGTCAATAGTGTGAATCCAGTCAAAGTGGGCGATCGCCTTTTTTGCCTTATTTTTTTGGAGATGACCAATAAAGTGCCAACAAATATCTTTTAAATCCGCTAATTCTTTTTGCTTCGCTAAGGCTTCTTGGAGTCGATTTTCTGCAAAGTCTCGTACACCAACTTCATACGCTGCCCGAATTTTCTCAACGCTGTGGGTTTTACTGACTGCAATCAATTTAGTAGTTGCAGGGAGCTGCTGCTGAAAAAAAGCGATCTGATTAGCAAGTTGGTCAGACATATCAGCGAAAAACAATTTACTGGAACGTACGCTTGTATAAAGCCTGTAATGCATCGAGTTGAGGTGAAGGGCCGAGGCGACGAACTTTGCGTAATCTCTGCTCTACTTTCATGCGAGCATCCATACGCGTGATGGGCTCGAAAACCATATTTTTTTTGTTCTGCTGCACCACGAAAAATAATCGTTGAGCATAAAGTGTCGTAAATAATTCTTCGTTATCTTCTAGCTCACAGATCAAGAAAAGCATCCCAAAAGTTGGGTGATTGAAATAGGACTCTGTATTCATTCAAATTCTATGGGTTCCAAAAACTCAGTAACCGAACTGTGACGGGCTACAAATCGTTCAAAAAGTGGCGATGCTGATGCTTTGTTACCGAAATGCGTAGAAGACGGTATCTTCAGATACATAAGCATCATCTGTTTAGTATATAGACGATAGGTCAGGAATGGGAAAATTTATTTGACTGAATGGTCTTTTACTCTACAGCCTTTTAAAAACATTTGTACTATATCTTAAAGGGTTTCTGTTCTACTAGTTGCGCCAGGCGATCGCCACAATTATCCAAGCTAACCGCAAAAATGCAACTAAATGAAACACGGCTTGGTAAGATTAAGAATTGCTTTTTTGCACACCGCTATCAAACCTTATCCTGAAAACCATGACTGAGTCTCGCCAATATCACATCACTACCTTTGGTTGTCAGATGAATAAAGCTGACTCCGAACGTATGGCAGGTATTTTAGAAGGTATGGGTTACCTGTTTGCAGAGGACCCAAACGAGGCAGATTTAGTACTCTACAACACCTGTACTATTCGGGATAACGCAGAGCAAAAAGTTTATTCTTATCTCGGTCGTCAAGCAAAACGAAAGCATTCAAAGCCAGACTTAACACTCATCGTCGCAGGTTGTGTTGCCCAGCAAGAGGGAGAAAGTCTATTACGCCGCGTGCCCGAAGTTGATTTGATCATGGGGCCTCAGCACGCTAATCGCCTCCAAGAACTTTTAGAGCAAGTCGATAGTGGCAGTCAGATTGTCGCCACTGAGCCAATTCATATCGTTGAAGACATCACCAAGCCCCGTCGCGACAGCTCGGTAACCGCTTGGGTTAACGTGATTTATGGCTGTAATGAGCACTGTACCTACTGTGTGGTCCCCGGTGTACGAGGCACGGAGCAGTCTCGTTATCCTGAAGCGATTTACGCAGAGATGGAAGAGTTGGGTCGCCAAGGTTTTAAGGAAGTCACGCTCCTTGGTCAAAATATTGATGCCTATGGCCGTGACTTGCCTGGTACAACACCCGAAGGACGCAATAAATATAATCTGACGGATCTTTTGTATTTTGTGCATGATGTGCCGGGTATTGAGCGCATCCGTTTTGCAACCAGTCACCCTCGTTATTTCACGGAGCGTCTGATTAAAGCTTGTCACGAGCTACCAAAGATTTGTGAGCATTTTCATATTCCGTTTCAGTCCGGTGACAATGATGTCTTGAAGGCGATGCGCCGCGGTTATACTCACGAAAAATATCGTCGGATTATCGACAATGTCCGTAAATATATGCCGGATGCCTCTATTAGCGCGGATGCAATTGTGGCTTTTCCTGGTGAAACAGAAGAACAATTCGAAAATACCCTCAAATTGGTTGAGGACATTGGTTTTGATCAACTAAATACAGCAGCTTATTCGCCTCGCCCTGGAACTCCTGCGGCAGTCTGGGAAGATCAATTGTCTGAAGAAGTGAAGAGCGATCGCCTCCAACGACTGAATCGCCTAGTCAATCAAAAAGCAGCGGAACGCTCTGAGCGCTATGCGGGAAGGGTTGAGGCAGTTTTGGTGGAGGGTCAAAACCCCAAAAATCCCAATCAGGTAATGGGGCGCACTAGTGGCAACCGTCTCACTTTCTTTGAGGGTGATATCAACGAACTTAAGGGAACAATTGTTTCGGTGAGAATTACTGAAGTTCGGCCATTTAGTCTCACTGGTGAACCTATAGAAGCCCTCGTGACGGCTTAATTTAGTCATGACAAAACCGTGGCTAGAACCCGAGGCGATCGCCCAAGTCCAGCTCATTCTGGATAGTTATCGCCATTGGTTCGGGGAAGATTTAATTGCGAGGGATGAGACTCCCGAAACTCAGGCAGACATTTTGTTTGAGGCACCGATGGTTGTTTTCTCCCATGGCACACAGACAGATCCGATTTATAACTACGGTTCTCGACTAGGCCTAAAACTTTGGGAACGAACTTGGGAAGAGCTTTTAGCCATGCCCTCGCGCGAATCAGCAGAACCCAATGAAAAGGTGCAAACAGAGCGAAATCAGCTGTTAGCATCTAGTCGGGATTATGGTTTTAAAACGGGTTTTTCTGGGGTGCGAGTGACAAAAAACGGTAAACGCGTCCGAATCGAAGATGTTAAGCTTTGGGACTTACTCGATAAAGACGGAAATTATGGTGGTCAGGCTGCCGTATATTCTAAATGGACATTTTTAGATTAGGTGAATGAAAGAGCAGTTTACAGTGTGGTTAGATCGGTTTTTGGTAGCGGACGTTTTTGTGGTGCTGTTCGCGTTTTTTTGGTTTGCGATCGCCCTCATTGGGAAATCATCTGGCGTTAATCTCGGTTGGGATATTTGGTATTCACTCTGGGAACCCGTCTTTACGCCAGCAATTGGCATTTTGATGTTGGGTGCGATTTTAAGTTGGGTGGTCAAAAAGATTGGCACTTTCTTTCAGCCTAAATCCGACGAATTAGGTTAAATTACAACCCGCTACGATCGAGCTATTGAATTGCAGATCGAAAGATGGAATTATCAGATCGATTTTCTGAAGCATTGGTTTTTGCCGAAAAGTTACATCGCCAACAAAGCCGCAAAGGTTCTGGTACACCTTATGTTGCTCATCTGCTGGGAGTTGCCAGCACTGTTTTGGAAGCAGGTGGGAACGAGGATGAGGCGATCGCCGCACTACTTCACGATGCTGTCGAGGATCAAGGGGGCTTGGCAACGAGAGATTTGATTCAAGAAAAATTTGGAGATCGCGTTACTGAAATTGTGATGGGCTGTTCCGATAGTGTTGAAGGCGAAATCAAATTGCCGTGGCGAGAACGAAAAGTTGCTTATCTAGACCATCTTAAAACTGCTCCCAAATCTGTGCGTCTTGTGTCGATGGCCGACAAACTCTACAATCTTCAGTCCATCGTGCGAGATTATCGCTTGGTTGGTGAAGACTTGTGGTCTCGATTTCGCGGAAAAAAAGATGGCACCCTTTGGTATTACCAAGAACTAAGCAAAATATTCGATCCAGAGCATCCCTTAACTCAAGAATTTAAACGGGCGATCGCCACCCTCGACACCCTTATTTCAACCAAGTCGCCATAGATTGTTGCTTCAGTAATGCTCGACGTATCTTCCAATCAGGCATACATTGCGTCACCAGACTCCAAAATCTTTTGCTGTGATTCATCTCGCGAAAATGACACAGCTCATGGACAATCACATAGTCCAAACAATCCAACGACAATTGAATTAGCTGGAGATTGAGATTAATCCGGCCAAGGCTACTACAACTGCCCCATCGTGTTTTCATCGCTTTTACTCGCAACGGAATTTCCGTTTGCTCCAGTTGCAAAATTGGCCTTGTCTGCTCTAGCCAATAAGCCAATCGTTCTCGAAATAAAGTCTTCGCTTGCCGCTGATACCAACGCCGCATCAAAAATTGAATTTTATGGATATCATCTGGTTGATCAACACACACCCGAAAAACACCATTCTCGAATTCAAACATTGGGTGATCGCCACAAGAAATCTTTAACGGATAACCTTGCCCCAAATAATAATGAATTTCTCCTTCGATCCATTGGGGAATAAAACGCTTAGCAGCAGAGTCTTCTATTTTTTTGAGGTTTTTCCTAATCCACTCAAGACGTTTATCTAAAATATCTTCGAGTTGAGCCTTCGACACACTACGCGGAGTATGGAGAATAATCTCTCGCTCCTGATTAATTGAAATCTGAATCGTCCGGCGGTGATCGCTCCGTTTAAGAATGACGAGAAGAGTTCTACCATCAATAGAAATTTTGATTGTCTCAGAAGACCTCTTATTTATTTTCGTTGAATTAGCTGCCAAGATTTATACTCACCCACTACTTCATGCTGAATCCAATTTTTAGCCAAAAACTCAGATTTCACCCATGCAAAACCATCAATATTTACATCACTCAATTCTTTAGCCATATAGTTAACCTTAGGAGAATAAAATTTCAATAGCACTTGAGTTTTTCCACCACCAAATAATGCTATCTGATGATTCTGTAAAACAGTTTGTATTTCAGGTTCTGAGATCATCATTTTTAGTTCAGGATTAACATCAGTAAGCAAACCAGATGCTACTAAAAGAATAAAACTCAGCCACTGACCTAAAAGTAAACTAGCGATCCATTCTTGAGATGTTTTTTTCTGAAAAATCAGCCAAGCTAAATAAACCCAAGCACATCCTAAGGGCAAAACAATATATGCAAATTCTAAGCCATCAAATTCAAAGAATAGCCAACTTTCTGGGACTTGAGCCAAGATATTCAGCAGAATAAATAAACTCCCCAAAAAGCCCAACATACAAGAAATAACCTTGATCAATAATTGTGGAGATCGCTCTTTCTCCCAGGACTCTATGAGCTCATGAATTCCTAGTGCGGCAAAGATTGCTAGAAATGGATAGAGGGGAAGCGCATAGTGAGAAAGACGAGTTTCATAAAAAGTGATCATTAAAAAAATACTGAGAGGAATGCCCAATATTAAAAAATGCTCTTTCTTCTTTTTTTTCCAGTAGGTGATCGCACCAATAATCGAAAAAAATATCCACGGAAAACATAATCCTAGAGTATTGATCACATAATAAAAATATCCATTATTACGTCGTTGTTCTTGAGACAAACTCACAAACAAACTAAATAATGCACGAAAACTTTCTACTTCATATCTCTGAAAACTCAAATAAAGCCATAAACCTAAAGGGATCAAACCTATGAAGATGCCAAGATAAAAATAGTTTTTCTGAAAATATTTAAATTTCCGTATCGACACACTCAAGTATGGCAATAAGCTCAGGATTAGCATCCCAGCAAGAAAGCCACGGCACAAAATCATTAATGATAGACAACACCCAAAAAGTAATAGATAAAGATCTTTCGACAGTATTCCATATTCCAGATTTCCATGACTATTAGGAAACACAACTCGTCCACTGTATTTAATTAGACATAGAATAGCTGTCAGAAATATAAAAATAGTGATGTAATCAGGGTTGCCTAAATAGCTATAACGTAGCCAGAGAAATTCAAGACTTAAAATAAAAGCGGATAATAATCCTATCTGTTTATCAAATAAATTTACTGCAATCTGATAGATCAACAAAAGACAGCCCAAAGACAATAATACACTGGGTAACCGTACAGCAATTTCATTAACACCTAGTAGCTGATAAAAACAAGCAATCAGCCAATAGGGACCAGGTGTTTTATGGTGAGGATTTTCCCAAGGGTTAATCCAGTCTCCAGTTTCAAACATGATCTTTGCTCTAGTGGCATACAAACCTTCGTCATGGGCAAGGAGACTCTGATCAGCAAATAAACCAACGACTAAAATTGGCAATGCCCAAAAAACAATGCAGAGATGAGGAGACTGGTAGAGCCGGGAAAAGGTTTTCATTATGTCTCTTGAAGAGGTATGGAGAGCAATAGTTGGATAAATTTGATGGTGCTTTTCTGGCGATAAATCTGTGAATTTTGATGATTTTTATGGTGGCGATCACCTCACTTATTTTGTCATAGACCGATCAGAATCTCCTGACTCTCCCTAAGAGAATCACGCCACATCAGTGATTTCCCTCAGGCAATTCCCGCCATAAGTTTGTTATTGTGAAGAAGTATTACGAAGATTGTTGTTTTAGAATTTTATCTAAACTTCATCAAAAATATGTGTGCTCGGCACAACAGATTTCCAAAAATTAATCATGCTAAAGGTGTAAAACACTTACCAAGTCACTTACTAAGAAAATCCTATGGCCTTTACCAATTTTCTCAAAAAAGCGGCAGCTCCATTGCGAATGGCACAGCGAACGAATGGTAAACGACTTAATTTAACGTTGTTTTGCGACTTTGATGGTCCTTTAGTAGATGTTTCGACAAGGTATTACAGTACCTACCAAACAGCACTACAGCACACCAAAAGGAGTTATGAGGAACAAGGTCAGCCCTTGCCAATCCGGTTATTGACGAAAGCTCAGTTTTGGCGGATGAAGCGTCAACGGGTTAGCGATATTGAAATTGCAATGAAGTCAGGTCTGCAGGAAGAGCAAATTACATTTTTCTTGGATTACGTCGGAAAAATCGTCAATGGGGCGAATCTACTCCATCTAGATGCAATGCAAAGTGGCATCAACTGGTCTTTGGGGCTCTTGCATTCTCACGGTGTGAAACTGGTTCTAGTGACTCTCCGCGAGGAGCAACAGGTACACCGGATGTTGGATTGTTACGGATTAAAACGATTATTCAACGGGATCTATGGCAGCGGCGATCGCCACACAGCCTACGAAAATAATATTGATGTAAAGACAGCTCTCCTTAAGGAAGCAATTACAGAGCAGGGCCAATTAAGTGATGACTGGCTAATGGTGGGAGATACCGAGGCGGATATTGTAGCTGCACAACGGGTGAAAATTCCGGCGATCGCCCTAACTTGCGGCATTCGTGATGAGAATTATCTCAAAACCTATAGTCCTGACCACATTTGCACGGATTTACTAGCGACTGCACACTATCTCATTGATCGCTATGACAATACTCCAAAAAATTTCCCGCTTAACCTCAATTACTGCCTATCCAACGCCCTAACCTGATTCCACCATCGAACCAGAGGTGTACAAATTAATGGTGCCCAGAGGCTGCTTAAAACAGCAGAAGCAAGGGCAATTTGTTGATAATCGAGCCATATATCACCAAAAGACCGGAACCCAAAAATCAGGTGTTGCAGAGCCATCACGGTCTCTGCCACGAAGGTCATAATAAAAACAATTAATGCCAGGGAAATGAAATCTTCCTGTAAATATCGCTGGTGACGCCAACTTGCTGTGAGCCAGGCCACAAGGACAAATCCCGGAATATGGCTAGGGAAAGCCGTCACCATTAAACTATCGTGGAGTAGCCCCACGGCGATCGCCACGAGGACAGCAATCGACACATTACGCTTAATACTCCATGCCACTAGCCACATCAATAACCACTGAGGGCTAAATCCGAGAATTGTCATCCCGGGTGTTCGCACCAGTAGTAGTAATGAACAAACGAGCAGTGACACAACAATCACAAAGCCGTTCAGCCAAGGGTTAGACGATCTAGGAAACTTCTTCTTCGACATTTTGTTCTGGTAACGGCTCAAAGTCCAAAGGCTTTTGCTCAAACGACGAAACCATCACCCACTCTAACACCGTGAAAGATGCTGATAATTCGACTGTCGCAATCGGTGCAGGACCACCTTTTTTATCCACTTTGACTACCTTTCCAATGGGCACTCCAGGCGGGTACAAAACACTTAAATTCGAAGTGGTCACCAAATCACCTTCCTCAACATCAGGGACTTTCTGATAAAAAGTCATCTGTGCCATTTGCTGATTATTTCGGTTACTCTGTCCCTTGAGATAAGCTTGGTGGCGGCTACGGGTGACCATCACCCCAATCTGCTGGTTAGCATCGCTAATGAGCATCACTCGACTACTATTTGGCGTCACTTGAGTAACACGGCCCACTAAACCGCCGATCCCTGACACGATATCTCCAACTTTTATCCCTTCGTTACTGCCTTTACCAATGGTGATTTGCTGCCACCAGGAATCAGCACTACGGCCAATCACTGGTGCGGCGATCACCTCCATATCTAATTCTTTAGAGAAATCCAGCAATGATTTGAGCTGTTTATTTTGCTGTTCCAGCTCCTCCACACGATTCTGTAGTTCTCGCAACTTACTATTTTGCAAGAGAATTTCTTCATCTACGGGAGCAGAAGCTGCACCACTTGTATTCGCAAGCAGTGCATAAAACTCTTGGATAATCCCACCTTGAGTTTGACGCAGAAAAAATACAGCTGACAGACCGATGCCAACAAAAACAATCGTGAAACCGTTGCGTTGCCACCAACGGCTAAACATCACCATAAACCCAAAATAATCATGCTCTCTATCTTAGATTATTCGTAACGAGCATAACTATTAGTTGCACGTTCTAGATCTTTGAAATTCTCAAGCACGCGGCCTGTACCCAAAACAACGCAGCTAAGGGGTTCAGATGCAACATGAGTAACAATACCTGTTTCATGACTAATCAAGGTATCTAAGCCAGACAGTAAAGCACCACCACCAGCCAACATGATGCCTCGATCAATAATGTCTGCGGCAAGTTCGGGGGGCGTCCGTTCAAGGGTACGTTTTACCGCTTCAATAATCACGGATAAAGGCTCAGACATACTCTCGCGAATTTCGGGGGCTTTAATGGTTACTGTTCTTGGTAAGCCAGAGAGGAGATGCAAACCACGTACTTCCATAATTGGCTCATCTTCTTCGGTGGGATAAGCAGAACCCAATTGAATTTTGATATCCTCAGCTGTCCGCTCACCAATAACAAGGTTATGGACTTTCTTCATGTAGAGCATGATAGAGTCGCTCAGTTCATCGCCAGCAACTCGAACGGATTCACTCAACACTGTGCCATCCAAACTCAGAACGGCCACCTCAGTAGTACCGCCACCGATATCAATAATCATGTTTCCAGTCGGTTCAGACACTGGTAAACCTGCACCGATCGCTGCTGCCACAGGCTCATCAATCAAATAAACTTCACTGGCCCCAGCTTCTTTTGCGGCTTCTTCCACAGCACGACGTTCAACGCCAGTTACACCACTCGGAATACCAATCACCATACGGGGTCGAACAAGGGGATTTCGGCCATCATGAACGCGGCGAATAAAATGCTTCAGCATTAATTCTGCGGTATCAAAATCTGCGATAACACCATCTCTGAGGGGGCGAATGGCGACGACATTATCAGGTGTGCGACCCAGCATTTTCTTTGCTTCGAGACCGACAGCACGAGGGCCTTTTTCTTTATCAATGGCAACGACGGAAGGTTCTTCAAGCACAACTCCCTTACCGGACACATAAACAAGGGTATTGGCTGTGCCGAGATCAATGCCCATGTCTCGTGAAAATGAAAGGCGACTAAATAAACCCACTGGTGCGCTAACCCCTAGTTTCGATAATGTGATTGATTTTGTTTTCTATCCTAGTCAACCTTTTTTAGAATTGGTGCTGGGATAAAGTTTTGCTTTTGGATTTTATTATGTTTCTTGTTTTGCGTCTAGCTAACTCTGGTATGGGATCCACGCTTGTTTGATCACAAGGCGATCGCCTCCTGACTCATTGGCTAGTCCGAATTAAACCACAAGACATTTCTTACTACTCCTGCCAAAAAGGTGCTTCCGGAGCAGCATTCATCTCTTCGAGAGTTTTCCAGCCCGCTTCCCACATTTCCTTATCTTTGAGCTGCTTAGCATTAATCCAAAACCTTGTAGTGGGGTCACAGGAGGAGACTAATTCCGCAAAAACCCATTTCCCTTCATTACGACGATTCACCACTTGAAAATGTCGCCATCCCCAGGTTTTCTGGGTTGCTGTCCATTTTGAGCCGAGGAGATGTGGGTATCGTTGCTTTGTTTTTTTTGCCATAACGAACGGAAACGGTAAATTAGCCTCAAAATACTAAGGTAATTGTTTTTCGTAAATAATCCGCAGAACCAAATTTTATGCTTTTACTGCTGCCGATTAAGTGGTTAATCCTTCAATGTCTTATTTTTTTAGTGATGGTCGCCATTGAAGCTGCGGTTTTACATTTCATCGAAGGTATCGCCAAGAGAGATAGCATGATTTATTTATTTTTAGTGAATCTATTCTCGTTTAATTTTGGTTGGCTTTTAGTCACATTGGCCTTCTATTTCGTTACAGGCAGCAATTTTCAGGATGATATTTTGGGCTACATGCTTCTAGGCATCGTCAGTGAAAAGCTTTTAGTCACCTTATTTGTGAATCCTTTTTCCAATCCACTGTTGCTGGCAATGGTGCTTTATTTCGGGGCAGTATGCTATTTCGAGCTAAAAATGTTGACCTTGCTAAAAGTCTTTGTTTTACCAACCGGAGAGAAAAAAGAAGAGGAAGAAATTGATCTGAAGCTGTCACCCTGGGCAGATCGATTGTTAGTCATCTTTTTATCAAAAGATTTTCGCTTGGTAGTGACTGTTTTTATTGCAAATTTCGTGAGCCACACGGTAGTTGGAGGACTCATTTTTCTCACTCAAGCCTAGGTGATCAAGTTTTTGGGTCAAAGGCATCTCTTAAGCCATCTCCCAGGTAATTGAGGCTAAGCACCGTCAAAAAAATTGCCAGCCCCGGGAAAAGCGCCATATGAGGGGCAGAGGTTAAAAAGTTCTGGGCATCATAGAGCATTCGGCCCCAAGTCGGTACATCTGGGGGAAAGCCGAGACCGAGAAAGCTGAGAGTTGATTCGGTGATAATCGCATTGCCAACAGATAGAGTGGCGGCAACAATAATCAGACTAATCAGGTTGGGCAGAATATGGACTTGCAGGATTCGGAATGGGTTAGCGCCGATCGCCCTCGCAGCTGAAACGAATTCTAATGTCTTGAGACTGAGGCATTTGGAACGGACGAGACGGGCAACGGACATCCAATTCAAACTGCCAATCACTATCACAACAAGGATAAAAGTACCCCACTCAGCTCCGGCGATCGCTCGCAATTTTTCGCGAAAAAGATAGACCACCAGTAATAAAACAGGCAGTTGTGGCAAAGACAAAAATAAATCAGTCAGGCGCATCAGCAGTTGATCAATCCAGCCGCCATAAAATCCAGCGATCGCCCCAATCGTTGTCCCGAGGGTAATCGCAACCATCATGGCTGCTAAACCAACACTCAGGGAAATTTTGCCGCCGAATAAAACCCGCGCGAGTTGATCCTGCCCTAGATCGTCTGTGCCAAAGGGATGGGAAAAACTGGGCGGAAGAGAGCCCCGCGTAAAATCAATCGCATCAATGGGCACTCGATAGAGAAATGGCAATAAAAAAATACTGAGGGCGATCGCCCCAAGGACAACCCCACCCAGTATTGCTGTTTTATTTTGCCGGAACCGTCGCCAAGCTCCCGAGCTTGCACTAGATATCATCATTGTCGTAATAAAAAGGACGAACCTGGGATGTAAAACCAGACGCTTTAAATTGCTTTAGCTCTAGCGGTTCTGGCTGATTCGCCGCCACAGAAACCGGAATTTCAAAATCACTCACGCCAGGCGGCACTTCCATAATCGTGCCAACACGACCACGGTTTTCAAAAGTCGGCGAACCATTGCCGTCATAAATACGACCAAACACATCCGCATCAACGATCAATTTATTGGTCATATTTTTCGCCTTGCCCTTAATCAAATAGCAAGTAGCACCACGATTTGAGCCACTCGTTACAATCCCTTGCATTTCTGCTGGACATTTTTCGTAGCTGAGATCGTAGATTTTAATCGGTGTTAGTGCTTCTGCTTGACTGAAGGGCAACCAACTCAACAAACACCACAAACAACCCGCAACAAAACTAACCAGTAAACCCTGTCGTCGCATCAGTTTCCATTCTCAAACGCATCTTCAATAGGATAACAGTTGTCCTCTGCTAGCCTAAGGCCAACGTATGCTCTCCGAAATTCTTAACAGCAACATAGTATTTGACAGCTGATCAAAAAAATAATTCTCAATTTAGCGGAACAGGAGATAATGCAATCTATGTACTTTTCACTGGAAGAGTTTCTTGGGTGATTGTGTGAGATCGCATGCTAATTGGCTTCTTAGAGTCTTCTGGGAAAGTTTTTTGAAGCGAATGTCAAAGGCTCTAAACGTGAAAAACGCATAGATGGGTACGTGCTCTTGAAGCTCGCCCATCTATGCGTTTTTTATATTCTAGCTTACTTTTTCTGTTCTTGACGGTATGTGTTCGCTCTGCTTGCTAACTGATTTAATCACCTAATTTTGAGAAATTACGACTATAATGGCAGATTGCCGAAATGCCCAGTGAGAAGCGTAGAAAACAGCCATGCAATTTATTGACCAAGCCGAAGTAGAAGTTGTCGCCGGAAAAGGAGGCGATGGCATAGTGGCATTTCGTCGGGAAAAATATGTACCTGCGGGTGGGCCTGCTGGAGGCAACGGTGGCTGGGGTGGCTCCGTAATTTTTCGAGCCGAGCAGAATTTACAAACCCTTCTGGATTTTCGCTATGCACGCGTCTTTAAAGCGCCGGATGGTCAAAAGGGTGGCAACAACAATTGCACAGGAGCATCAGGTGATGATCTGATTGTTGATGTACCCTGCGGAACAGTCGTTTACGACAAAGAAACGGGTGAGGAAATTGGTGATCTGATTACCCATGGCCAAACGTTTTGCGTAGCAGCTGGCGGCAAAGGTGGCCTAGGCAACAAACACTTTTTGAGTAATAAAAATCGAGCACCCGAACATGCCCTGCCTGGTCTAGAAGGAGAGATTAAACAAATTCGTCTGGAACTAAAATTACTGGCAGAAGTGGGATTAATTGGCTTACCGAATGCAGGTAAATCAACGCTTATTTCGGCTTTGTCGGCAGCACGTCCAAAGATTGGGGATTATCCGTTTACAACTTTAATTCCAAATTTGGGAGTTGTGCGTCGTCCCACTGGGGATGGCAATGTGTTTGCAGATATTCCCGGTTTGATTGAAGGAGCACACCAAGGGGTTGGTCTCGGCCATGAGTTTTTACGTCACATCGAACGGACAAGAGTTTTGGTGCATGTGGTTGATCTAAACGCAGAAGATCCCATTCAAGATTATGTGACGATTCAGCAGGAATTGATTGCTTACGGTCGGGGTTTGCCGGAACTGCCGCAAATTGTCGCACTTAATAAAGCGGATACGGGCGATCGCGAATTTGCAGATTTCATTACCGAGGAACTGCAACAGATTACAGACTACGAAATTATGACTATTTCGGCAGTATCTCGGGCAGGTCTAGACCAATTGCTGCAGCGGGTTTGGGAGATTTTGGATGAGATTAATGCCCGGGAAGCGGAACAAAAACGCATTGAGCTAGAGGAAGCACGACGGGCTGAAGCAGCATTATTGTTGACAGCGACTCCCACTGAACTCGAATCTTTATCTGAATAGAGGGGGCAATCGTTGCCTAAACTCTGAAAAGAGACGCTGCGCTCTATAATGTATGCCGATGTTTTAGGGACTGGCAGCAATGATGAAGCAACGAGTTGGGTTACTTTTCGGTGGGAAATCTGGTGAACATGAGGTTTCCATTGTCTCAGCTCAGGCGATCGCCAGTGCATTCCAAATGGGCGAAAACCCCGGCAAATATGACCTTATCCCCTTCTACATCGATAAAGGCGGCATTTGGCACAACCCAGAATTTTCCCAAGGCATTTTAGACTCCGGCAAATCTTTCGACCCAGAAACAATTGATGCAGCTGCCCGCTGGCAATTTCCCGATGCGGCCTCAACGGTTGGTGTGTGGTTCCCAATTATCCACGGCCCCAATGGTGAAGACGGCACATTGCAAGGGCTATTAACTCTGATGGAAAAGCCTTTTGTTGGCAGTAATGTTCTCGGCTCATCCGCTGGCATGGACAAACTTTCCATGAAAATGATCTTTGCTCAGGCAGGATTGGCGCAAGTGGACTACGTTGGCGTGTTGCGTTCCGAAGTCTGGTCTAGCCCCTGTGTCTTTCCGAAAGTATGTGACGACGTTGAAGCAAAACTGAACTATCCAATGTTCGTAAAACCGGCCAATCTTGGTTCTTCCGTCGGTATTAGTAAAGTGCGTACGCGCGATGAATTGGAAGCAGCATTAGATCTAGCGGCTAAATACGACCGTCGCATTATTGTCGAAGCTGGCGTAATTGCACGCGAAGTGGAATGTGCGGTGCTCGGCAACGATAACCCGAAAGCGTCTGTGGTGGGCGAAATCAGCTTTGAAAGCGATTTTTATGACTACGAAACAAAATATACCGATGGCCAATCAAGTATGAATATTCCCGCTGATCTCCCGGCAGAGATTGTCGAGAAAATCCAAGAGGGGGCGATCGCCGCATTCCAGGCACTTGATTGTGCAGGTATTGGTCGAGTTGACTTTTTCTACGTCGAAGAAACAGGCGAGGTACTCATTAATGAAATTAATACACTCCCCGGATTTACATCTCTGAGCATGTATCCACAACTCTGGAAAAATACAGGAATCCCGTTTGATAACCTCGTCGATCAACTCATTCAATTAGCTCTAGAAGATCGCTAGACCCATTTCACAAATAGGATTTCAGGGTCTTCTTTATCCGTAATAACACCTAAACTTCTCTAAATCAAAACAGAGTGTTTAGGTAACCTTTTAATAGGGAAACAGCATCTGAGATAAAATTAAATCGACTGGTTCATATCAAAACTAATTGAAATGTTTGAAAGACATCCCGATTGATTAGATACGACTTAGCTCAATGCATCAGTTTTTTCTCTGATTACTTTATTTATCCCCATTCTCTCTAGGTTCAGTTAACCCGAATCTTTTTTCAATCATGGCAAGCCTTGATAAAACAGCCCTCATCTTAATTGGATTTCAGAACGACTATTTTTGTAAAGATGGCATCTTAAATAGTGTTATTGAGGAATCTATCAAGGCAACAAAAGCCGTTGATAACACGGTGGCACTGCTCAATCAAGTTGTTGAAACGCCTCTGCACATCATCACAACACCGATTATCTTCACACCAACTTATGAAGAGCTTTCTGAACCAGTCGGAATCCTCAAAACTATTAAAGAAGTAAAAGCATTTCAGTCAGGGACAAATGGAGCACAAACGATTCCTGAACTATCAGCCTTTGGCGATCGCATCCAAGAAATTCCAGGTAAAAGAGGCTTTAATGCCTTTATCGGTACCAGCCTTGAGAGTTATCTACAAGCCCATAAAATTGAGCATGTCATCCTAGCCGGAGCTGTCACCTCAATTTGTATCGACTCCACAGGCCGCTCAGCCCACGAAAAAAATTATCAAGTAACCATCCTGTCCGACTGTATTTCCGCTCGTACAGTCTTTGAACAAGAGTTTTATTTAGAAAATGTTTTTCCGCTCTATGCCCAAACCTTATCCTCTAAAGAGTTAGTGCGTAGCTTAGAGATGACCAATGTCCGATGAAAATCTCCAAAACGAACTAAATACCCAAATCCAATACCGTCTGACTGAGAAACTGGCACAATCGGAGAGATTTCATCGCAATTTAATCCAGAGTCTCAAAGAAATCATCTTTGAATGCGATACCTCTGGAAACTTTATCTTTTTAAACCAAGCTTGGGAAAAGACCTTAGGCTATCCAGTAAAAAATGTAATCGGCAACTCGATTCTTGATTATGTTGAACCTAACGATAAAGAACTAGTAGCAGATATATTTCGCCAAACAACTCCTTCTACACAGCCTAGCTTAGAAGTCCGTTTTTTAAATAGTGAAAAAGAAATAGTTTGGTTAGAAATGTCTTTTAGAGAGAATTACAACCATCAATTTTCAGGATCATTAGTCAACATTACAGACCGTAAGAATACAGAGATTCTACAACAAAAACTCAACGAAGACTTAGAGAATCGTGTCCAAGAAAGAACAAATGAATTAACCCAGAGTAATCAAGAGCTCAGGCTCACACTTGATAGATTACAAAAAACACAATTGCAATTAATTCAAGCAGAAAAAATGTCTAGTTTAGGGCAGCTTGTCGCAGGTATTGCCCATGAAATCAATAATCCAATTAGCTTTGTCCACGGCAACCTTAATTTCATCAAAGATTACTCTCAAGAATTATTAGATGGAATCGATCTATTTGAAAAATGTTATCCAGAGTCTCACTCAAAAATTATTGAATGGCAGAAAGAAGTTGATTTTGAGTTTCTCAAAGAAGATCTACCCAAAACATTAGAGTCAGTTAGTTTAGGTACTCGGAGAGTTCAAGAAATTGTCCTTTCTCTCAAAAGTTTTTCCCGCACAGATGAACAAGGTTTCAAAAAAGTTGATATCCACAAAGGTATTGACGATACATTATTGATTTTGCAAAATCGACTGCGAGATCACCCAGATATCAAGATCATCAAAGATTACAATTTCAAACAAAATATTGAATGTTATCCAGGACAACTCAATCAAGTATTCATGAATATTTTAGCTAATGCTATTGATGCTTTAGAAAGCTCATCTCAAGTTAATAAAGCTAAAGAAATCACGATTGAAACAAGCCTGATCAAAAAAGATAAATGGGTAAGTATTTGTATTTCAGACAATGGTGATGGAGTACCATCAGCAATGAGAACAAGAATTTTTGACCCATTTTTTACAACCAAGCCTATTGGTAAAGGCACAGGGATGGGAATGGCAATTAGTTATCAAATCATCACAGAAAAACATGGCGGAAGTTTAGGCTGCTTTTCTCAAGAGATGCAAGGGACAAAATTCATCATCAAAATTCCAGTCTCTCATAAATAATCATCTCGATTAATAAATAAAAAATTATTATTATTAGACTGAGTTAATAGCTTCAATGACTAAAGTTTTATAGAAAAATATTTGGCTAGATTGGTAAAGTTCTTCAGACAATACAGATAAAGGCTGAATCTGCTTAGAAAAATATTCTGGCCTTTGGCGTGACACTAAAAGATTCCAATACATTAAACGACTATTGTATTGGCTTGATTTGATCAATTTTCTTAATAAGAGATGGTATTCTTCCTCGGAGATCCATTCAAAAATATTGCTTAGATTAAATCGATCAACTATTTGAGATGGATATTTTTTTAAATAGCTATTGAGTCCTAAGCAATGTATTTCTAAGCTATCCAGATGATTACGAATCGAGTTGAAATTCTCAGGTCGTAAAGCATAAGGTAGAGCAGTTTGATAATCGCCAGTAGCAATCCATTGTAAATAAGAATTTTTCTGGGGATTATGATGTACTAGAGCAAAATTTGCCCGCTCTAAAATAGAATTAGCAACATTTCCTTCGACATATTTAAAAAAACTAGGATCTCGCCCTAGTTTCCCCATCACAAATCGAGAAAAAAAGATTCGAAAAATCCACTGCCATCGCCATGTGTTCCAGTTTTGCTCAAACCATTTTTCTCTCTCTTGGCGATCGCCCTGCTGGAATAACTCATCAAGAATTTTTGGGGAATGAATCAGAGGCAAGACACGCTGACGAAATAGAGTCAGATATCGCTCGAATTTGCCGCCAGACATTAAGCCATTCTTAATAACAGATAGGCGATCGCCCCAGAAATTTTTTACCGCAGGCGATAGGTCAGCATGGCAACGGTAATATAAGTCCAACCGTAATTTAGGCTCCACTCCAGTTTTGGATGTAACCAATAAGAGCATTTCGGGATGACTTAAATTTCGATAGGCTGCAGCACGCAATTCGAGACAAGCAATCTGTGCCAAACTAAAATCTATCGCAATCACTTTTTTGGGTTGGCGACTCAGTAAAGCAAGGGTATTATCACCACCCGAAGCGATTGAGAGACAAGTATGAAAAGGCTGCACGTCAAGGGCAGCAAGCATTACATCAGTATCTTCCCAAGACTGTGCATATCGAATCTCAGAAAATTTCTTAGGATGTGTGGTCGGCGATCGCCTCTGTTTCGAGCTTATAGATTTTACCTGTGCTGCCATCAATTTCGACCCAATCACCATCATTTAGCCACTGCGTAATCCCCGACAAATCCGTAATCATTGGCAGTCCCAATTCACGACAGACAATTGCCACATGGGACAGCACACTACCGCGCTCCACCAACAAACCCATCGCATGGGGAAAGAGTAAAATCCAACCAGGATCAGTGGACTCTGCTACCAGAATATAGCTGTAATCTGAGTTTTGCCTGTTTTGCTGCAAGAATTTTTGAGGATCTCGCACGATACAAACTTGTCCTTTGACTCGCCCGACAGCACAACTCTTGCCTTGTCGAAACGTCGTCATTTCTTGAAAATCAGATATTTGAATCGACTGAAATTGATTACCTTGGTACACCATCCCTTTCGTTGAAAAGCGATCGCCTGGTGCTGACTCTATCTTGTATTTTTGGAATTCAACTCGTCGCAAATCGACTAATCCTTGTAAGTTCTGGCAAGTAGAAGTACCACCAAAAAAGCTCATAATTTCTTCGACTTCCAAGTAGAAAATATCTTCTGCGGTATTTAGCTTCTGGACTTGAGCTAACTGTCGGCCAAGCTGCATAAAAATTCGACGAGCTAATCCAAACACTCTAGTTCTTTCAAAGCGAAGGTTTTCACGATTGCGAATTAAGCGACGAGTGTTATTTAAAATCCATCGAAAAATAATTTGTTTCAATGGCTTTTTTTTCAAAGCAATAAAAGCTTTTTTTTCAGCATCTTGTCGTAATTGATTATTTGATTCCTTTTCCACTGGAGCAACCTGAGATATTTGGGAAATAGAACGAAAAAGCAGCAATGGCTGATCATGTAGTGTCGGACTTTCTAATTTCAATTCAGCCAGACAGCGATCGCCAAATTTCTCTAAATAAGCTTGATACTGTCGAGCAAAATTGGGTTGAGTTTGTAGCCATCGCTTAATTTCTCGTAGATTTCCTTGAGCTAAAAGTTTCACATCTTCTTCATTTAGTTCGGATGCCATCTTTCTCATTAAGATAAGAGGCTCAGCACTAATGACATCGCCTTCAGCCGAGATTAAAGCATTATGGAGAGAGTCTGTTTGATCACCACACCATTTTTCGGTTAAACGATGCAACAATCCATAAAAAATCATGGCAAAAAAGTCATTAATTAATGGTGCATCCCAATGAGCTAGCAAATTAGTTTCAACAGATCGATAATAAGCAACTAATTCATCTACTCGCCAAAGGTTCATATTAGATGGAGTAGTTTCAGTTTCTCTAAGTACTAAAGCCTCATTAACACGCTGATAATACTTTTTAATTCGTCGCTCCAGAGTTAAAAAATTAAGAATCAAACTAAAAATAACTTTTCGAGCTTGCCAATCTTCTCGCCAATTTTTCGGCTGTGTTGAGGCTTGAATTTCAGCAATAATATCTTCAGGTAATTCTTCTTTAACTCCCATCATTTGCTCCATAAAATGAGCATTTATTTTCGCAGCTGGGAGCATTGCTAATATTCGATACCAATTCAGCAAATTATAATAAATTCTGCCTTGAATAAAGCCAATCATATTGCGAAAGATCGCTTGATTTTGCAATACTTGCGGTTTTGACACACCCATAAATCGACAAAACTGTTGATAAACTTTGGTATAGGCTTTACGCGCAAAAGAAAACGTCAGTGGCGTCGTTACTCCGCTATAACTTTCAACAATGTTGCTGTTATCCCAAAGTTGAAAAACACCATCTGGGTCTGGCAAATCTTTTAATGTTGTAATCGGACGAGCCTGTAATAAATAAAGCTTGTTATCGGCGATCGCCCACTCTATATCCTGCGGTTGCCCAAAATATCTCTCAACTTGTCGAACAAGCTCTGTAATTCGTAAAAGTTGCTCATCGCTTAGTATTGCGTCTTCTGCAGATCGTGAGGTGACTTGCCCAAATCGATTTACGGTATAGCTTTGTCCAGTCACTTCCCCAGACATGAGGCGATCGCCTAAGCCTTCCACTACATTAATGACAACATTACGCTGCCCGGAAATTGGATCTACACTAAACGCAACACCAGCTAATTCTGCTACGATCATCGGCTGAATTAAAATAGCCATTGATTGAGACGATGACTGAATTTTTTGGGCTTTCTGATAGCTGGATACGGATTTATTTTGTGCTGATTTCCAAACTTCAATAACAGCATCTTCAATATTTTGAGAGCTGACATTTAAAAAGCTTTTAAATTGTCCGGCAAAAGAAAGTAGTTGTCCATCCTCGGAAGTTGCTGATGAACGAATAGCCACAAATTTATTATTTGACTCAAGTTTATGAAAAGCTTTTTCTAGAAATAACTTGTCTTCTGCTCGCAGCTTGCATATCACACCATCCTTTTCTTTTTGAATGGTAGAGTTTATAGTGACTAGCTGTTTTAGTTCAATATCAAAACTAAGATCTGTTACGACAAATCCATTTGGCACAGAAAATCCAGCTTGTAATAATTGGGCGATCGCCTTCGCTTTGCCACCAACTTCATTTTGATGCTCTTCAATATCCTGTAGCCAAATAATTTTTGTCATTTTCAGAGCTGCTCTTGTATATAGTATTAAAGCTTTTTATGGATTTAGTTTCAGGTCATGACGATAGCCATAAAGGTAATAATCCCAAACTAAAATAAAGAACGATTGTCCAAATACCAGACATACGATCGATCCATTTTGCAGATTTGCGATCAAGTTTTTTTATAAACCACCAACTAATTGAAATTGTAGGACTTAAGCAAACACATAAAGCAATTGATAATTGCCAACCAAATCCAATCTGAGTAGCAGTCCAAATTGCAGTAACTGTGGTCAAAAATATTGATATTAACCAAACAAGAGCAGCGTTTTTTGGTTGCCAAATAGAACTATAGGTTTCTACTCCTACACGCTCGTCTTGGGGAGCACGAATTTTTCGACCGATCTCAATCACGATGCCATTGAAAAAACACGTAAGACAGAAGAGCAAGTAAATCGTTTTAAAAGAGCCACTACAAACTAAACAAAATAATGCCATTAGCGGCAAAATCATCATGTGAGAAATCATATAGAGGCTCAGATTAGCTTTTAGCCAATTGCGTACACCAAATTCGGCACACATTAGAGCAAAATATCCCCAGACCAATCCTAGAAATAGTAGTAGTGGAGGATTAAATAAGTAAGTAGTAATAAATTGAATAATCCCAGTAAATAAGCCCACATAGCCAAGTTCTTGACGGGAAACTAATCCTCTTGGGATTGCTCTTTCAGGGCGATATCGGCAATCATCTTCATAGTCTTTAAATTCGTCAGCGATACGCATCTGAAAAAACAGACAAAATATGACAATAAAGGCGACAGCCCAAGCAATCCCAAAGCTACTTGTTTCTACTCCTAATAGTTTTGGATAGCTCACAGCCGAGCCACTAAAAATAGCAATCAAAAAGCCATACTTAAAAATAGGAAATCTTTCTTTTTGATAAATCCACCAACGATTTTCTAGTAGCGAGCTCTTACCATGGGCGATCGCCTCAAACATAGATTGATGTCCCACTTACTAAAAAACTATGGACTAGGTGCACCATTGACATAAGCAAAAGCCAGTTCAATTTCTTTTTCGGTCCAGCCTGTTTGTTTGAGACGAGTCGTAATCTGTGTATCACTCGCGTTCCGTTTACGACTTTTTAAAATATATTGGGCGATCGCCAAAACATCATTACTTACAACGGGAATTGGAGTAGTCTCATTAACAGGAGTATCAAAACTTCCAATGACTGGCTCTGGCAAAAAAGATTTACGTCGAATTGAATTAATCAAATACAGAATGCAAAAACCTACGAGCCAACTACAAGGAAACCAAATCAATCCTCCCAAACCCAAAGTACACACAAAAGAAGCAACAATTAATAGACCAGCACTAACAAAATCGCCAACAGCAATAGCAATACCGATATAAAGCACTACTGTTCCAACAAGCAGGCGATAGGTTTGGATTTCTGACTTTTTTTTACTCATTTCAACTTCAGGTCTCCATCAAATGTCAACTTCCTGAATCCAATCAAAGCCTTTTTATAAACGATTATCAATCACTGTTTCCCAATAACGAATAAAAGCAATAATCAATGCCATGTAGAGAGGAATAGCAACAGCCAACTCAATCGGTACATTTAAAGCTGCTAATTTAAAACCAATATATTCATGGACGACATTATCAGCATAAATACGAAAATCATGATGAATTAGCCAAGCTTCTAAAGGAACAGCTAAACCACTCGTCAACCCAATTGCTAAGGCAAATCGTAAAGGAATCGGTTGATAGGCAAAATAACGACCAATCACAGCTGCGGCAATCCCAACAATTAGGATCCAGACTGTAATCATCAAAAAGCTCACATCATGAAAAATATATGACCAACTCGGAAATTTTTCATTAATCACCATCGGCTCAATCATCACTTCAAACAAGAAAATTGCGAGAAATGCTAAAAGAAAACTCCGCAGCCATTTTCGATGCTTTAATGGCACTAATGGCTCATCATCAATTAAGACAAAACTCCAATATTTATAAAAACTAACCACTAACCCCATAAACACCGGAATATAGTAAATAGCTTCAATTGGCACACTAAAAAGCTTTATACCAGACAAAACAGATAAGGTTTCATCAGCGTAACCACGCACACCCATTTGTACGACTAAAATTTCTAAAGGAAATGCAATAAAGGTGAGAATGCCGAGGTAAATCGGGAAACGATAAATATCACGGAGATTTGGGAAAAAATTATCTGTTAAAATCACAACCGAGACAACCAAACTTGTCCAGCCGATGGTTAAAATCCAACTCACATCGCGGTAAACATAGGCCCATTTTCCCATGTGATAGTTGTACCACATTGGCCCTGTAAATAGCTCAAAGATTAAAATTCCTACGCTCGCTAAAATAAATCGTAGCCAAATTTTTTCTTGAATTTTACTGAGAACAAAGAAACTGGTGATCGCCGCGAGCCCAATAAAAATTTCAAACCCAATAATGCTAGCCGTTGGTGTTTTATCAAAATCACAATGGGCGAGATAAAAAAGAGGTTGGAAGAATAAATTTGTTGATAACATTGACTATTTTTCTCCCAACTCAAGATCTTGTTAAAGGGCGAGACTCTTTATGACTACCACACACACTTTCAGTATTACGATAGTCTTTATCTTTGATTTTGCAACCACCCCATTTAGCCTGACAAAAATCTGGTAACGTACTCAATCTTTGCCAAACTTTCCAAAGTGGTTCTTCGAGAATATTGCCAAATTTGGCATGGTTAAAATCGCAGGACATCATGTCTCCATAAGGGGACATATAAAAGTAACTTGTTCCGCAAGCACAGCCTACACTCCGGTGACTTGTTCCATACGAATAAAAGGTCACACCCGGATATTCATCGCGTTGATTATAATATTTTGCGGATTGGATCATCGCCTCAACCCAATCACCAGAGTCCACTAAATCATCTCGTTGGTCATAGCGTCCTGTTGGCAAAGCATCGAAGATCAATATTTCATGAATACCTAATTTCTTACCTAATTCAATTAGCAATCGCCACTCATCATTTGCATAAGCTTCTGGAGTAATTGTGCAGGATATTCCAACTGAGAAACCAAGCTCTTTCGCTTTTTTTAGACCCCGAATAGCTTGCTCAAACAATCCTTCTTTGCCACGAAATCGGTCATGCTTTTCAAAGTTTGCTGCATCAAGACTGACATAAATACTATCAAGACCAGCCTTTTTCAGTTCCTTTACTCTTGCTTCTAAATACCAACCGTTTGTAAAGACAACAGTCGTAGATAAATCCTTATCCACAGACTGAATAATCTCTGGCAAATCGCTCCGCATTAATGGCTCACCACCAACAAAATTAATTACAGAAACTCCTAATTCCTGAGCATCTTGAATAAACTTTTGAGACTCTTGAAGAGATAAAATTGGGCGACCGGCTTCTTCCACTCCTTGGAAAAAACTACAGTGTTCGCAAGTAGCATTACAGACATCATTCACCGCAAAACTCATCATATTGGGGAGATTACGATTCTGGATTGTCTTATATAGAGCACGAGAAATAAAATGTGCAGCGGGCTTACTAAATAAAGCAGGTGTTGATAATGAATAGACAGGATATCCGTCGCGGAAATGGATGATTTTATCGTGATTTAAATAGATTTTGTAGAGAATTGAAACAAAGTCAACACTGCAATCAACAGCATGGGTCGCAAGAAACCATTTCAGGCGCAACGTTTTCCAAAACGAAGTTTTTTTGGCAAGTAAAGTCATATTTCTCTAGCCATGTCTCTGCATAGTTTCCATTTGGAGTTACGACAAATTAACTCGCAAAAATAAAAACTAATGCTATTGAATAGCTGAATTCTAAATAATGATTTAGGAACATTGCCTTTCTTTTATTAGTTTGTTGACTTTGTTGATATTCTGCGGTTTATATTCACAGAAATCGATGAAATTTTGTGCGTTTTATTGAAAAAATATTTCGGACAACTCTTAAATAACAAAGTGTTTTTTTGTTCTAGGGGGCGATCGCCATAATATCCCCAGAAAGTCATCTTCCACATGGATTTGTTGCAAAGTCCAAAAGAAAATCCCCAAGCCCAATAAAATAAGACCAGTTTTGAGCCATTCTGTTACGGAACGGGGAGTAGAGGAAATTTATGGGCACGCTCGATTGGCTAATCGTCGCGATTTATGGAGGTATTGTTATTGCCATTGGTCTCGCTGCAAGCCGCAAGCAAAGCAATACTGACGAATATTTTCGTGGGTCGCGGCAACTACCGTGGTGGGCGGTAGGCCTTTCGATTATTGCGACATCTTTCTCAGCAGCATCTCTCCTCGGCGGCCCAGGGCAAGGTTATAACCACGGTTTTCTTTGGCTCCAACTGCAATTGGGGGATCTGTTGGGTTATGGCTTAGTCATTGCGCTATTTTTGCCATTTTTTGTTGGGCTAAATTTGACGACGGCCTACGAATATCTCGAAAAACGTTTTGACGCGAAAACTCGATCCCTCGGCTCTTTTTGTTTTCTATTATTCGTAATTTCTCGACTCGGCGCACTACTCTATGGAGCCTCTCTTGTTGTTGCCACTGTCACCGGAATACCTCTGGCGATCGCCATCCTGATTGTAGGAATTGTGTCCATCGCTTATACCGTCACCGGTGGAATTACCGCCGTTGTTTGGACGGATGTGTTGCAGTTCGGCATGATTTTTATCGGCATTGGCGCAGGGATCTGGGCAGCAATTCATGGTGTTGACGGTGGCTTTGGCGCGTTATGGCAGGCCGCAGGTGAAGGCGACAAACTTTCTGTAATTAATCTCTCTTGGGAACCCAAAAATATTTATTCTTTGCCCACAGCCCTCTTCGGCTACGGTATTTTTGCATTCGCAGTCGCAGGAACGAACCAACAATCTGTTCAGCGGTACGTTTCTTGTGCTGATGTCCCCTCCGCTCGCAACGCCATTTTAGTGGGATGGTTTTCTGGATTTATCGGCGTTGCCGCGACATTACTATTGGGGGTTTTGCTGTTCGGTTTCTACTCGTTAAATACAGGTTTACCCGAAGCCGTGACGGGGGACAAAATCTTACCTTTCTTCATCGTTAATCAAGTCCCGGCTGGCGCATCAGGCCTTTTAGTAGCAGCAATTTTTGCAGCGGCAATGTCATCTATCGACTCAGCCTTACATTCCGTCTCCACTTGTATGACGGTCGATTTTTATGATCGATATTTTGCAAAAAACAGTAAACTCGATTCCCTCACCGTCGCCAAACTTTTAATTGTTGTTTGGGGCATCCTCGGTATTCTCTCGGCGTTTTATGTCGCCTCCACCGAAGAAGATTTGCTGCCCTTCTTGGTAACCTACTCAGCCATTTTCTTGGGACCATTACTGGGAATCTTTTTGATGGGAGTTTTGTTACCTCGCATCAATGCAAATGGTGCATTTTACGGCACGGTGGTCGCAGTCATCCTAATTGTGATCGGTACAGAAACAGAGGTGTTGAATAATCTCGGGATTTGGCGCTCGGCTTTAACGGTGCCCACGGCGATTTTACTCGGTTACGGTATTTCTTTATTTGGTGGCATTCCGCCTCGGCGATCGCTTAAAGGTTTAACACTTTGGACAAAAGAGCCTGAGTTTAAACCGATTGGTCGTCCGGGCCTCGGGGATGATGACGATGACGAGGAGTATGATTATTAGAACAATAAATGGCGAGTAATAGCCTGGGGCGATCGCCTACTCTCACGTGCTGAAAAATATCGTCTACAAATCATTAGTTTATCACTCGATGTAATCCGATATAATCTGCAAAGAAGCTTAACACCCGATTTTTGATAAACGATATGGCACTTTTGACCACTGGAAAAGGATTTGTTCGTGCGGTAGAGAAGTCCGGAGCAGTAGCAATCTATGCCCCTCTCGAAGGTGGTTATGAAGGTCGCTATGTGCGTCGTTTACGGTGCTCTGGCTACAAAGTCGTTAATCTCACAGCACGTGGTTTAGGCGATGTTGCCGCTTATCTCACCGACTATCATGGCGTTCGTCCTGCTCACTTAGGAAAAAAAGACATTGCTGGCAGCGGTGCAATGGTTGGTTTACGGGCTTATGTTCCCGGTATTGCCACCTACCAACTCGAAAATATCCCCGCTAAAAGCAAAGGCATTATCCTCTGGATTATTGAAGGATATGTACTTTCCCGCCAAGAACAAGAATATTTAGTGACGCTCACACGCGAAAATCCCCAAATTAAAGTGGTAATCGAAATGGGCGGCGATCGCATCTTTAGCTTTAAGCCTCTTGCTGAGACCCTAGCTTAGAGGATGTCTGAAAAGAGTAGGTGTGTGTGAACAAGTTGGAGATGTAGTCTGAAAGAGTACTAAAATCCCTAACTCAAAAAAATGATTCTATCCTATCCAACAGACCTCACTGAGGAACAATGGTCTCTTCTAGAGCTTTTACTGCCCCCGCTAAACCCCCAGGGTTGTTTCATTCTTAGAAAAAATAGAGAGAATAAGAGGAGATAGGCGTTCAACGATGAAAAATGAGCGAAAGCTTACTCGATGCACTGAGTCGTATTGAAGACCCGAGACAGGCTTCCGGACGAAGACACTCATTATCTTTGATATTACTGATAATCATCATGGCAGGTATGAGTGGTGAATGGGGATATCGAGGTATTGGGCGATTTATTGAGCGACATCGCCGGGAGCTGATTAGCACCTTACAGATTCCTGAAGCTCGTGTCCCCTCCTACTCAACGGTACGGCGAGTGATGATGGAATTAGATTTCCAGCAAGTGACACAAGTCTTTAACCAATGGGCAAGACAATATGTGAGAAAGGGAGACATTGTGGCTGGGGACGGTAAATCCCTCAAAAACACCGTGCAAAACTATGACAACAAGAGTCAAGATTTTGTCACAGCAGTGTCTTTATTCTGTCAGCAGCGACAAGTTGTTTTGGGCATGAAAATGAGTCGGAATAAGAAAGAGAGTGAAATCTCAGTAATCCGGCAATTACTGACAGAGTTAGATTTACCATCAGCCACTGTGACTTTAGATGCCTTACACACTCAAAAAAACAATCCAGTTACTCAGACAACGCGGACATGACTACCTAGTGACAGTCAAAGGCAACCAGAAAAAGCTGTATCAAGCTTTAACAAACTACTGTCAGGAACAAAAGCCAATCGCTCAACATGAATCCCAAAATGTTGGTCATGGTCGTTCTGAAAAAAGACGAGTAGAAGTCTGGTCTGTGCCGACTTCACTAACGCCAGAATGGAAAGATATACAATCCGTTGTCCGCATGACTCGGTGGGGACAGAGGCAGAGCCAAGACTATGAAAATCAGATGTTCTACATCACTTCATTACCACCACAAGGACTAAAGCTGAGTCGAGTAATTCGACAGCATTGGCAAATCGAGAACAACCTACATTGGGTAAAGGATGCACTTCTTGGGGAAGACAAAGCACAACAAAAAGATGGCCATGCTCCAGAGAACTTTGCCATCTTCCGTAGTTGGGTAATCTCGCTATTGAGATTGAACGGCTATTCATCCATAACGGAAGCCATAGCTCTGATTTCTCACCGATTACCGTTTTTACTATCGTTGTGTACTGCTTAGCTTCTTTCTCTCAAGAATGAAACAGCCCTGCCTTTTGTAAGGCAGGGCTGTTTCAGCCTAAAGAAGAAGTAAGAGAATGAGAGTAAAGAAGAAGTTGGTGACAAAAAATGGGCGAAAGTTTGCTGGAGGCATTGAATCGTATTGAAGACCCAAGAGAAGCATCAGGACGAAGATACTCACTGCCTCTAATCTTGTTAATTATCATCATGGCAGGTATGAGAGACGAGTGGGGATATCGAGGTATTGGACGCTTTATCGAACGACATCGTCGTGAACTGATTAAGACGCTGCAGATTCCTCAAGCCCGTGTGCCCTCATATTCAACTGTTCGGCGAGTAATGATGGAGTTAGATTTTGAGCAGGTAGCCAAAGTATTTAATCAGTGGGCAAGGCAGTATGTAAGAAAAGGGGATGTAGTGGCAGGGGATGGTAAATCTCTTAAGAATACAGTGGAGAACTATGACAACAACAGTCAAGATTTTGTCACAGCAATATCCTTATTCTGTCAACAACGAAAAATAGCCTTGGGCATCAAGATGAGCCGAAATAAGCAAGAAAGTGAAATATCGGTGATTCAGCAGTTACTGGAAGAGTTGGATTTGCCTCCAGTGACTGTGACCTTAGATGCCTTACACACTCAAAAAAACAGTTCAGCTACTCCGACATCATCAGCATGATTATGTGATTACAGTCAAAGGTAATCAGAAAAAGTTGTATCAAGTTCTTATTGACTATTGTCTGGAGCATGAACCACTCGCCAAAACTGAATCAAAGGATATTGATCATGGTCGTCAGGAGAAACGGTGGGTGGAAGTTTGGTCTCTACCGACATTTTTCACAACGCAATGGTGTGATGTCCAGTCTGTTGTGCGAGTAACTCGTTGGGGTTGCAGACAAAACAAAGACTATGACAATCAAATGTTCTACATCACATCACTATCACCCCAGGGGCAGAAGTTAAGCCGGGTGATTCGTCAACATTGGCAAATTGAGAACAACTTGCATTGGGTCAAGGATGTCATCTTCCAAGAAGACCAAGCACAACAGACACGAGGTAATGCTCCGCAGAATTTTGCTATCTTCCGTAGCTGGGTGATTTCGCTATTGCGATTACATGGTTATCACTCCATGACGGAAGCCATGGCGATGATTTCTCATAAACTACCTCTCTTACTGTCTTTTTGTACTTCTTAGCCTTTTTCTCGACAGAATGAAGCAGCCCTGCCATTGGAAAAGGGCCTTAAGCTACTTTGCCATTGATAATCCAGAGTATTTTCTTCACTAATTTTCTTGGCTTACACAAAATTCTTGACACTCCCTTAGTCTCTGGAAATGTTTCTTCTACGTCACAGATGGCTGGAATGTTTATCCCATGTTTATACCGAATGGTGACTAGGTTGTCAGTAAGACCTACATGACTCATGTAGAAGGGGAGAATACTCGATTGCGGCACTATCTCGCTCGACCCCATCGAAAGACCTTCTATTATTCCAAGTCTGTGGAGATGTTAAAGCATTCGATTCGCTTGCTGATTCGCTATCTCAAGTTCTGGGATGTGCCTATCCCCCAACCTTCATAGATTCATACCTCTATTCTGCAACGCCCACGTTTAAAGGCATTGGAGTAGCTGAGCTTACTGTAGTGGTCGATAAACTGACAGCCACAATCTATACAGATGTGATTTTGTTTGCCTCTTTTGTTTCCGTTCTTAACGGATATGAGTAGATTGGCATCCTGGACATTTCATTGGGTCAGCATCCTCCATTCATCCCTCTATGATGTATCCCATGTTTATACCGGATAGTGACTCGGTTGTCAGTAAAACCTACATGACTCATGTGGAAGGGGAGAATACTCGATTGCGGCACTATCTCGCTCGACTTCATCGAAAGACTTGATGTTATTCAAAGTCTCTGGAAATGTTAGAGTATTCGATTTGATTGCTGATTCATGACCTCAAATTCGAGAATGTTCCTGTCCCCCAATGCTCATAGATTCATTCCTCTATTCTGCAACGCCTTTAAAACAAAGTGAAATGTAAAAGTTTGAATATGCAATGCCCTTCTTCCGATTGATGCTCAAAAGATTAGCAAAGTTACGCAATTAGATCTCAAATGGATTCTATATATAGCAGTCGCCAGATAAATGTAAGACACTCCATAATGGCTTTGCAGAAAAGCCCAGGATTGAGGTTCACATGACGTATCAAACGAAATGACCACGGCTATAAAAAACAAGTTTATTCAAATTTCATAATTAGAGGATGTTTGAAAAGTAAAAGTTTTAAGCAAGTCTTCTCAGTAATAACCGAATAGAAGCAAGATAGAGAAAGGCCTCCGCACTTGCAGTCGTGTATTCATAATCGCGGCTGAGACGACGACACCAATAAAACCATCCAAAGGTACGCTCAATCACCCAACGACGAGGGAGTAAGCAGAAGTCTTTGCGTTCAGATGGGCGCAGCACCATCTGCAAAATAACGCCAAAAGTATCCATTACCCAATGGCAGAGCGCCTGACCTCGATAGCCTCCATCGACATAGAGCAAATACCATCGTTGAAAATTGAATGAACTCTGTCGTAATCTCTCTAATAGCAGTCGTAATCCTTGTGTATCACTAACATTAGCGGCAGTGACAACAGCAACCATCAAAAGACCAAGGCTATCTCCTATGATGTGTCGTTTCCTCCCCTTTACCCGTTTATTGCCGTCAATCCCAACGTGCTCATGAATCATCGAGGCACTATCCACCGACTGAGAATCCACCACCACATAGCTAGGAGAGGAGGGCGGTCATGATTAGCTGTACGCTCATACTCGTAGAGGGTCTGATTGATACATTCGAGGGTGCCATCATCGCGCCATTGGGCAAAGTACCAATAGACTGTTTGCCATTTGGGAAAGTCATAGGGCAAGGAACGCCAGGCAATCCCTCCCATCAGGATATACAGCAGGGCATTCACCACCTGTCTCAAGTCAACGGAGCGAGGTCTTCCTCCAGACTTTACTGATGACAATAATGGTTTTAGGAGATGCCACTGGTCATCACTGAGATTTGTTGGATATGATTCAGACATGATTTTATTCAGAGATTTCAGTACTTCTATAGACTAAATCTCTTTTTTTCTGCTTGCGATACCTTTTTCAAACATCCTCTTAGAGCAGAGAAAAAACTTTGGTCATATACTTTTTTTGCCGCTTTCGTTATAGTATCCGACTGATGTTGAGGATGATCGCCACAATTTCTTGCATAGAGGCATTAGTTTTAATCGCTTGCGTTTGAATGTGGGTGCGACTCGATTGAAAATCTTTCGTTTGTAAAGCTGTGAGTAACTGATCGAGAGGCGGCAAATCCAACTTACCACGATAGCCAATTTCCTTGAGCGGAAAAAAGTAAGGTGGAAACTCACTTTCGGATTGCATCGTTGTGAGTAATTTCACGACATCCGGCCATTGCCAATCCTTTGCTAGTTCTGCCATCTCACTCAAAAAATCAGCATTATGTAATTTCCCTAACCACAATGCTCCGCTCAAAGTTAAGGGAAAATCATCATGAGGACAAACAGCTTGAGATAACTTTTTCCAAGTCGGCTGATGATAATTACCGCAGTGGTGACAGTAGCCAAGAAAACCATAATTTAGTTCGGTCAAAGTCGGCTTGTGCGTTAATCGCGCCATCACCCGGCAAGTATCACCCCAGAAAAACGAAAAAATAGGTTCGATGCCAAGATTTCGTTGAGCCGCTTGTTGCACTAAATTGCCGAGGAGTAATCGTAATCCTTGCTCCTGAACTGAAGGATGCGATCGCATGAAAGACCCATATTGCCGTAACGCCCGCTGTGGCTCCCGACCACTGTAAGTTCTGCCATCAGTGCTGGTGAGATACATTAGCCCACCAATCTTTGTGACATCAAGCGCATCAGCCACAAACTGCGACCCCGAACCAAACGCATCAATATCGACAAAATCGTAGCGATCGCCCGCCAAAGTTCTGGCCATACAAAGATGGTGAACATTAAGCGAGCTCACCTCAGCTTTATCTGGTAATAGAGTCGCTAAATTTTGTTTGAGGGTGTTGCAGAGATCAGGATTTCCCTCATTTGCCCACACCCAATCAGCCTTTGCCTCATGGCAATATCGCAGCGATCGCACACCAGTTGCAGATAGCCCATCCAGCACACGTAGCGATCCATTTTGAGCTTGATAAACAGCAGCGGCTAAAACCCCAAGATCACGAACAATCCGACTTTTGGGACGATAAAATCCAGCACCGACTTCAAAAGTGACTGACCGCTCTCGCTGTAACGGCTTCACTAGTTGGCTGATGGCTCAGGAATCGTGATATCTAGCTCTGTCATATCCCCAAATAAATCATTGAGAGGTGGATTAATTTCATTAGAATTACCCACCACTAAAACAGTCAATTCTTCAGGCTTCAGATAAGTTTCAGCAACCCGTTGCACATCTTCAATCGTGGTCGCTTTCACACCGCGTTGGTATTGGAAAATAAAATCTTCAGGATAGTCGTAATATTCATAGCGCATTAAGCGGGACAACGTTTGACTAGGATCCTGAAAATTAAAGACAAAGGAGTTCAGAATCGATTCCTTAGCATTAAATAATTCTTCCTCGGTAATAGGTGCTTCGCGGATTGTTTGAATCTCAGTTTTTAAAGCCTGTAAGAAGGAAACAGTTGCATCAGATCGCGTTGAACCGCCTGCAATAAATAAACCATCATAATCATAGCGGGGACTCCACACACCATAGACAGAATAGGCAAGACCTTGGCGAGAGCGGATTTCATTGAAAAGTCTGCCACCGAACCCATTAATCACACCGTTCATCACTGCGATTTGAGGATAATCAGGGTTACTGAGTTGACCACCCTGATGCCCTACTAAGATATTGCTCTGAGTCAGTTGAGGTTGATCTACGAAAAAGGCTTGACCGAGTGTTTCAGGGAGAGCAACAGCGGGAGGGGTTAGCTCAGGAGCAGCGGTTGGATTTCCCCAACTGCCAAAATTCTCCTCAATCATGGCTTTAGTTGCCGCAACATCAATATCTCCCACAATGCCGAGAATCATCTGGTCTGGTCTGATATAAGTGTCGTAAAACTGAACTAAGTCATCCCGTTCAATATTGGCGAGGGTATCGTATTCAACAGTGCGAGCGTAGGGACTATTTTCCCCATAGATGAGCTTGCTAAATTCGCGAGAGGCAATTTCATCAGGCTGATCGTTGCGACGAGCAATTCCTCCAGTAGTTTGGCTCTTAGCGAGGTCGAGCTTATCTTGTGGAAAAGCAGGTTGCCGCAAAACTTCTGCAAACAGATCAAAAACCAGCTCAAAATCTTCTTTTAACGCCCCAAAACTTGCACTGCCAGAACTGCCTCCAATACCTGTTTCAATGCTTGCAGCTCGCTGTTCAAGAATTTCATTCAGCTCATCAGCAGGGTGATCTACAGTGCCACCACTCCGCATCACGGTTCCAGTAATTCCGGCTAAACCCACATGATCCGCAGGTTCATAACGCGATCCAGTGCGAATAATCGCCGAGCCACCAACAAGGGGAAGTTTGTGATCTTCGATCAAATAAATCACCATGCCATTATCGAGTTCGTAGCGTTCGTAATCGGGCAGGGTAATTTCGGGGAGAGGTGGAAATTCTAGTTCGTCATAATCTTTTGGTGTCAGAGCGATCGCCGGAGCATAGCCCCCAACCGTAGCGACAGTGAGCCCGACACAAAACATCATCAAACTCCGTCGCCAAAATACTTTAAATAGACGACGGGGCTGAACAAACCAAGAACTTTTCATAGGGAAATTATTTATCGAAGGGAGGGGCAACACTAAATTCTCTCTAGAAATTCTAACAGGAGAATCTTTATCTTTGCCGGAATCCTCCGATACCGACCAACCCAAAAATCATCCCTACGAATTTTCTTCACCATCATCTTTCATATGTGCAAAATCATCACTAGTGGCGATCGCCCAGACTACGCACCAAGCCCGATAACAAAACAAAAGATCATTGCTAAGATTAACGAGCTAACTTGCACCGAATTGCAAAAAAATCTAGAGGCTAACAAGGCCGTTCAAGATTACCTTTCGGTCAAAACCTTTAGGAGAATTTCATGTTAAAGCTTCGTGGACGTCACGCCATCTTATCGATGGGGGCAGTACTCACCCTTGGTCTTTCCAGCTGTGGCGTATCGACCGTGCAGCAATGCAACGACTTAGCAGAAGTCATGAACCAAAGCGAAGAGTTTGAGTCAGAATTTGAAGCAGAAATGGAAGCATTCGGCAGCCAATTCGCAAACTCAGCCGATATCGAAAGCATCAAAACAATGGCAGGCAGCTATATGGATGTTGTTGGCCGCGTCGTCGTCAAAATTGAAGAGATGACCACAAATCTCCAAGCCGTCAACCTACCTGACGAAACCCTTGCTGGTTATCGTGATCAATATGCAGAAGTCACCACAAAATTTGGTCAAGAATTAGCCAAAACGAGTGAAGCAATGGCCTCCCTCAAAGATGTGGAAACAGAAGCGGATCTAATCCCCGCTGCAACAGCATTCCAAGAGAAAGCAGTCGATGCTTTCACTAACCTTGACTCTCTCTCCACCGAAGGCGATCAGCTAACCTCACAGATCAAGGAATTCTGTGAAGCAGAAGCAGGCTAAATAATCGATAGAGCTTCAGTCTCATTTTCCCAAAAATAAAACTGCTGACCTCTGACACATTGAAATGTGTTTTGAAGATCAGCAGTTTTTTCTTTAGCAAGATATCAAAAGCTTGATCGCTTAATCTGCCTGAAAATTGCCTAGATCTTATAGAAAATCGCGACGCATATAAGGGCGCAATACTTCAGGCACTTCAACTGTGCCGTTAGGTTGCTGGTAATTTTCGAGAATAGCAGCCATCGTCCGACCGATCGCCAAACCAGAACCATTTAGCGTATGGACAAATTGCGTTCCTTTTTTACCTGCTTCCTTAAAGCGAATGCTTGCCCGTCGCGCTTGGAAATCATAGAAATTAGAGCAGCTCGAAATCTCACGATAGGTTTCCGCAGAAGGAAGCCAGACTTCGAGGTCATAGCATTTACCCGCACTAAACCCAATATCTCCAGAACAGAGTTCCAGCACACGGTAGGGGAGCTTTAAAGCTTGCAGAATTGCCTCTGCATTACCAACGAGCTTTTCATGCTCTTCGGCCGATTTTTTGGGGTGAACAAATTTGACGAGTTCTACTTTATTAAATTGGTGGAGACGAATTAAACCGCGAGTGTCTTTACCGTAGCTGCCTGCTTCCCGACGGAAACAAGGCGTGTAGGCACAGTGATGAATAGGCAGATTATCCGCTTCAATGATTTCGTCGCGATAGAGATTGGTGACAGGGACTTCCGCTGTGGGGGTTAGCCAGAGATCATCATCTGCACATTTAAAGCTTTCTTCTGCAAATTTGGGGAGTTGTCCTGTACCTGTCAAGGATTCTGAGTTGACGAGAACGGGTGGCATCAACTCGGTATAACCTGCTTCAATCTGGGTATCGAGCATGAAATTAATGAGGGCTCGTTCTAATGCTGCACCTGCACCAACAAGGGTGACAAAACGACTTTGGGCAACTTTTACAGCGCGACTAAATTCGAGAATGCCAAGTTTTTCACCGATTTCCCAGTGGGGCAAAATCCCTTCATTACTACGAATATGCTCATCACCCCAACGACGGACTTCAACATTTTCGGTTTCGTTTGCTCCGACGGGTGTACTCTCATCAGGCAGATTTGGAAGTGCTAAAACCAGTGTTTGGATTTGAGCTTTAAGTTCTTTTTCTTTGGGTTCAAGAGCAGCAAGTTGTTTTTTGAGATCATTACCTTCAGCTTTGAGGGCTGTGATTTCTTCACTCTTTGGATCAGCACCACCTTTCATTTTTTTGCCAATCGCCTTACCAATTTCGTTACTCCGTGCTTGTAACTTACTGCGATCGCCCTCAAGGGAACGTTGCTGAGAATCCAGATCAAGAATCGGTTGAATATCGTATTCGCCAGCTTTGCGAGTATTGAGGCGTTCCTGAACAAGTTCGGGATTGGAGCGAATCAGTTTAATGTCTAACACGGATTTGTTTTACTAGGGGGTGAACCATTCAACATTATTCATGATGCTTTGGCATTAATCAATCGACGTTTACTCAGGGCAGTAGGCGTTGTAATCCCTTAGCCATAACTGAATTGCTTTGCCGACGCTACCGTTGGTGGCATTCCTCGGCGGAATGGCGATCGCCCCGGGTTCAGTTTGATGCAACGCACTCAAGAGATGCACCACAGCCCACCCTTGGGAAGATGGCGTAACAAAGAGCCAATGGTGGTTTTCAAGGGTAATCGTTTGGTTCTTAATGTATTGCCGGTTGAGCGTGGAGAAAAAAACTTGTTCGGTGGTGTCAGCAGCACTCGGCGTAAACTGCTGTTGCTTCAGAGCCAAAGGTCGAAAATCTGGCAATCCAGCTTCGATGACATAACTGAAGGTATCTTCTTGGCGCTCTAATTTACGGGCTCTCTGAATGACACGATTGCTATAGCTCGGTAAATCTGCTAAGAGTTGCGGCATCATTTCCGGGAAACTATTCACACAGATCGGCGCGGCGATCGCCTCCATTCCCCAAAAGCTAAAACAAGCTGAGCACATCGCTATTGCAGCTATTTTTTTTCGACTCAGCATGGACAACACCGTGGATTTCCCGACGTGAAGAACGGCCTTATTATAACTTTGGTAGTCAAGAAATTTGGTGAGAAATCTAGCTCAAGAGATCAATAACGAGCAGGAGTGCGGACAAAATTAAACCCACCGCAAAAATCGTATAGCTGTAGGTGAGATATTGATATTTTCGTTCCAGAATGATGCCGAGACGATGGAGATCAATGAGGATGGCTTCGCAGGTATCGCTTTCTTCTCGCAAAATATTTTTAAACATATAGTCCACATAATCTTGTTCAGACAAATGGACATAGGCACTGAAAAATAGTGGGTTAAAACTTTGGGGTTCCTGGCGACGCGCTTTTCGAAATAGAGATTGCAGCCAATTTCTAGTGCGGGGACTCACAGACAGGATACTCACAAATGCAGCGAGAGCAGCCGTGATCAACAAAGCAACGATATGGAGCTTCACGCCATTTTCGTTTACCTGGGGTAGCAGTAACGAAAAAATCACCGCCGAAGTTCCAATAATAATGTTGGCTTTATTGTCAGCCATCTCGCTGAGTTGGATATGGTTCCGAAGCACAAGACGCAACATATTAATGCGATAGGCTTTTTCCGGGCTCGGCAGATAACGCTGCTCGGGATTGAGATTTGGGTTATCTTGATCCGGCATATTGATTTTTAAAGGTCTACTTTGGCGATCGCCTTTTCGATGCCCTCTTTTACTGCCGCCGCCGAAGAATGTAATTGGGCTAGTTCTTCATCGGTTAACTCAATTTCCACCACTTGCTCTACGCCACGACATCCGAGACGACAGGGCACACCAAGGAATAAATCGTTTAGTCCATATTGCCCATCGAGATAGACTGCAGCGGGTAACAAGCGCGATTGATTGAGAATTAATGACTCGACCATATAGCAAACGGATGAGGCTGGTGCATAGAAGGCACTGCCCGTTTTTAAGAGTTTGACGATCTCTGCGCCACCATTTTTTGTGCGCTCGATCAGACGGGCGATCACCTCTGGCTCTAAAAATTCTGATATTGGGACACCACTCACTGTGCAATACCTTGGAATTGGCACCATCAAATCACCATGTCCACCCAAAACCAAAGTCGAAATATCACCCGTCGTTGCACCAGTTTCGAGGGCAATAAAACTCCGGAGCCGCGAAGAATCAAGCACACCACCCATCCCCATCACATGGTCGCGAGACAAACCAGTCGCCTTCCAAGCGAGATAGGTCATCACATCGAGGGGATTTGTCACCACAATCACAATGGCATTCGGGCTACGGGCGATCGCCTCCTTTGCGGCATGAATAACTATTTTGGCATTTGTGTAGAGCAAGTCATCCCGGCTCATGCCAGGTTTGCGAGGTAACCCCGCGGTAATCACGACAATGTCTGAACCGACTGTATCGTCGTAATCATTCGTCCCTGTAATTTTTTTATCATGGCGTTCTAACCCTTGAGCTTCGTAGAGATCCAGCGCAACACCTTGGGGCATTCCTTCAACAATATCCAGCAACACCACATCTGCCAGATTTTTCTCTGTAATGCGTTGAGCCACCGTACTCCCCACTTTCCCGGCACCAATCACCGCCACTTGGGGCGCTTTACAAGCAATAGAAGGGGCGGTGATCGCAGACATAGGTTTTCTCCTGAATGACGTTAGTTAGAGCACTTCAAGCTGATCAATGCGCAGCCAAACGCTAGGTGTCGGTGTATAGAAACGAACGAGAGCATACTCATCATCCTTCAGCGCCAGAATTTCCCCTTTACTTTCCAAAAAATAGGATGGTAAACGAGAGTCGCTCGCCTTTGCTTCGAGGCTATCCGTGAATTTCTCTTTAAGCACCCGCACTAGGGTTCCTTTTTTCAGTTTAGCCGCCATAATTGCAACATTCTCCAAAGTGTGATGCCTTTCATTTTAAATCTTAACGGGAGAGGATTTCCCATACATCACCTTGGCTTTAATTGAGGTATAGACATCCATTTTCGTTGCGTTAAATCAAGTCCTTCAGTACCGTGAAGCAAGCCTAAACAATCTGCTATTCCTGCATTAGGCAACTTTCATAAGCGAGTCAGAACAGGCGATCGCCAATGCAGCTTCTGCAATAATTAGTGTAGATATGGATAAATCAGTGGTGGCATCAGTGAACATCCAGTTAATGGGGCCAGTATTATGTTGTCTTTCTCTGCAAACGCTTACAGCACAAGCACAAATTATTCCTGATGCGGCCCTTCCGCCCGGTGTTCGCCCCACTCTTCAGTTTCAGGACAATATCTCTGGCCAAATAACGACCTTAATTAATGGCGGAATATTTCAAGATAATAAACTTCTGCATCAATTTAGCGATTTCAATATCAATCCTGACGATTTAGTTTATTTCGACTATAGTGATCAACTTGGCACAGTAGAAACAATTTTTACTCGTGTCAACGGCAATAACACCTCGACAATTTCAGGCACTTTAGGTGTTCTTGGAAATGCAAATTTATTCCTCTCAAATCCTAATGGCATTATTTTCAATAATGGTGCAAAGCTTGATTTAAATGGCACTTTTCTCGCGACGACAGCTCAAGATTTAAACATTGAAAATAATACAGTGAATCTATTAGAAGCTTCACCACAAGAATTGCTTTCTATTAACAGTAATGCTCTTTTTAGTAATGCCCTCAGTAATTACCAAGGCGATATCACTCAGAACGGCATATTAAATCTCAATCCATCTCAGGAGCTTTCATTAATCGGTAAAACAGTAATCATTAATGGTGAAATTCAATCAGCTCAAGGTGATTTGAATATTTTGGGCGATCGCCTGATTTTTACTGACACAGCGCTCCTTGATGTCTCTGCACCAAACGGTGGTGGCAACCTCATCATTGGCGGGCATCCTAAAAATTCATCACTCCCGACAGCCAACCAGGTGGCGATCACCCCGGATGCGACCTTTCTAGCAAACGCAATAGAACAAGGAAATGGCGGGGACATTATTATTTGGTCTGATGGCCAGACACTTTTTACTGGAAACATTTCAGCCAAAGGCGGACGTGATGATGGCAATGGTGGTTTTATTGAGGTTTCAGGTCAGAATTTAGTCTTTCGCGGTCAAGTTAATACCACAGCTCCAAATGGAAATATTGGCACTCTATTACTCGATCCAGTCGATATTGAAATTCGAGATGGTAGTAATGATGGCAATGACAATGGTACTTTAAGCAATGCTTTTGGTAATGATCCGCTAGGCAGTAACGGAACAGTTTTAGGCAATGATCCGACACCAACAATTATCTATGAATCCGAATTAGAAAGCTTAACTGAAACGACCAGTATTACGCTCGAAGCGACAAATAATATCACTCTCAAACCTCTGGCCAGTGATGGCATTCTGGAGTTCAGTAATCTCTTGCCATTCTTTCCAGGTCAAGCAATTATTTTTCGGGCAAATTCTGATGGCATTGATGGCGGAAATTTTATTTTTGAAGACCCAACAAATACGATTAAAACTAATGGCCATAGCTTGACTATTTCAGGCAATGAATTAATCCTTGGCAACCTCGATACAGATGCTTTTTTTGGAGGTCGTCTGACATTAAATAGTCTAGATGGTGACATTAATGTTCTCGGAAAAATCTCCACGGAGAATACCGTCACAATGCAGAGCATTGGTGGCAGTATTAATCTCCAAGACTTTGATGCTTCTGGTCTTTTTTTCTTTGGCAACTTAGACTTTTCTGTCGATCTAAAAGCTGATAATAATATTCAGCTCAATGGTGATATTGCACCGATGGGAACGTTTCGGGCGATCGCCGACTTTGATCAAAACGGTATGGGTGATTTTATCGTCACAGATCCCACTCAAATTATTGCAACCTACGCTGGAACAGAAATTACAGCACAGAATATTCAGCTGGGAAACCTTTCAGATATCGCAAATATCACATTAAATGCCGCCCATAATATTCAGCTCGAAAATATTCTGCCAGTGCCCACAAACATTGCCAACACATTCCCTGTGCTGACAACGATAGGTCCGACTGTTGAAATCACTGCAGGCAGAGCATTACAAGGCCAACAAATCAGTACTGCACCTAGCGACTTCGTGATTCCATTTGGTGGTGTATTTAATGGTGGGGATCTCAATATTCGAGTTGACAATGACCTAAATCTCAATAACATCGAAACCCTCGGTGGCACTGTTGATATTGAGACTTTAGGAGAGATTCAGATCAATCAGATTAAAACCAATGAGACCGACACCATTCCTGCTGTGGAATCCCCTGGCAATATTCAAGTCAAAACACCAGAAAAAGTTTTTATAGACACATTACAAACAAGCTCTAATGAGTTCTCATCTATCGGCGGCAATATAAATATCATTGGTGATGCTGGCATTGAAATTCACACAATTGACAGCAAGGGTGGTGCTCTTGGAGGAAATATCTCTTTGGCAGCGAGCAAAGGTGATATTTCCACTAATAATATTCAAACGGTAAGCATTGGTTCATTTGGGACTTCTGGAGATGTTAACATCTCGTCTGGAGGAAATATTTCTGTAGAGAACATTCGAACAGAAACCTTTGGATTCCTTGGAGATTCTGGGGATGTAAATATTTCTGCCAACAACAATATTATTGTCAATCAAATTGATGCGAATGGCAATTTTCTTGTAAGCACTATTTCTCCAAATAGTGTCTATATAAATGCTCAAGGTAGTATTGATATCTTAAACCATATCCATGCCTCTGCCGGAAGATCGAGTGATATTCAGCTTGTCGCCGGAACAGATATTAGCACAGGCAACTTGCTTAGTAACTACACATCAGATGAAGGAACTATTTCCTTAGAAGCTGGCAATAATATCACCACACAAAATATTAGTCTCAAATTACTCAATGACTCTAATACATTGCCGAATCGTGTTCCACTAGCTATTAATCATGTAGATATTCAGGCTGGGAATAATGTCATCACAGAAAAGATCAACACGAGCAATAGTAATCAAGGGAGAAATGTTGGGATCTCAGCAGGTGGCTCAGTCCAAACAGATGATATTACGACGACAAGTACAGCGCTAAATCTCGATTCGGCAGCACTCTTTAGCAATGACTATTCGATTCGTTCTGGTGGGGCAGGAAATGTTTTTGTTCAGGCGATCGCCGATGTGTCCTTAGGGAATATTGATACAACGGCAGAGCGCGGCATCGGCGGTAATGTGACGCTTACTAGTGCAGGAAATATTCAAACTAAAACGATTAAAGCAATCGGTGGATTTGAGCGGGGCGGCGATATTTTCATCCAAGCTAGTGGAAATATTTTAGCTGATGATGTTATTGCTTCTGGTAATGCAGGTGGCAATATTCTGCTGGATGCGGCACAAACTTTACAAGCAACCAATCTTGAAAGCCAAGCCCGCCGTTTATTTTTAAGTAATACAGAAGTCGGCGATTTTATCGGCATCGATCTAACAGCTTTTAATGAGTCTATGTTTGCTGATTTAGTTAATACTATTCCCCAAGATCAAATTGTTGATGTCTTGGGCATTATTAACCTAGGGGATGGTGGCAATATTCAACTTAAATCTGGCAATCAATTAATCTTTCAACGGACTACTACTGATGCCATTAATGGTGATGCTGGCAATATCAAAATTCAGTCTGAAGTACCACTCATTTTAAATAATGCAGAGATTACCGCAAATGCTTTGGGACAGGGAAAAGGGGGAGATATTCAGCTCCAAGCACCGATTATTCAGTTTGATAATACGAGGCTTTCTAGTGCGATCGCCGAATTCGGGACAACTGGAGAAATCAGCTTAACGGCAAGTGATCGGATTACCTTGACAAATAATAGTCAAATTTCTAATGAAATTAGTATTGGAGCGGTAGGTGATAGTAAAGGTATTCAACTTACAGCTCCCACAATTCAGTTAACAAATAATGCCTATGTGGATAGTTCGACATTTGGCTTTGGGCAAGCAGGCAATATTGAATTTCAAGTCGATAATTTGAGCTTAGAAAATAGTGGCATTCTCGCGCTAACAGCAGGACAAGGAGACGCCGGTTCTCTGGATATTCGTGGCTTTAGTCAGGGTGCAGCACAGGAAATTCACCTCGATCAGAGCCAATTGAGTACAGCCGTTAGTGATCGAACGGTGGGGAATGGTGGCGATATTCAAATTTTTGGCGATCGCCTTTTGCTCGAAAATGGCTCCCAAATTCAAGCGTTAACAAAAGGGACGGGTACTTCTGGGGCGATTAATCTGATTTTGAATGACGAACTTACGATTGCAGGTTTTGATCAGAATGGGTTTCTCAGTGGGGTATTTACCTCTTCTGAAGCAGCGGATAGTGGCCAAGGTGGCAAACTGACTGTTCAAACGGACAAACTTAATCTCAGTAATGCTGGCATTCTCAGTTCCCAAACCTTTAGCTCAGAAGCAGGTGGTGACATCCAAATTCAGGCCAAACAAGCAACGCTCAACAGTGGTGGGCAAATTGTTGCTAGTACCCAAGGTTTAGGTCAAGCAGGACAAATTGAACTCAACATTTCCGAAACTCTTACTATTAGCGGCACAGATCCAAGCTTTGGCGATCGCCCAATTCCTGCCATACCACCAGTGATCCCCCTCAGAGGGACATTGCCAACCTTCACATCTGAAAGCACCAACAACAATTCATTAGCAGCAGCCCAAACAATTAACGCCGATTTTATTCTTGATCCCCTCGACGATCCACAACCGAATTTGCTCGGCTCTACTTTTAGTCCATATGTGGTGATCGCCGGACAGGGAGAAGATGCCATTGATATTTATCGTTTTGATGCGGGCGCGGGCACGAGAGGCATTTTCGATATTGACTTTAGTACTGCTGATACGAAACTCACACTATTGGATGAACAAGGTAATACGCTGGCAACGAATGATAATGCCTCACCTTTGCTAGGAGGTCGTGGCACAGATCCCAATATTCAGCCAGTCACTCAGCTTGTCTCAATTGTTAATGGCGCGGCTTTTGTATTTTTTATTCCGGTGGGCGGTGATGTGAGTCCAGAAAACCGAGATCCCTACATTAGCTATGCGTTCAACGAGACTGGAAGTTATTTTTTGCAAGTCGAATCTTTGTCTGGCAATACTGGCGAATACACTTTATTTTCTTCCTTGCGATCGCCCAATGTTTCAGGGTCTACAGTTAATGCAGGCAATCGTTCTGGCATCTTTGCAAATACGTCTGGTCTCGGTAACGCGGGAGATATTATCGCCAACATCGGACAGAATTTAATCATTGATCAAGGTGGAGCGATCGCCGCAAATACCCTCCAAAACTCATTTGGTGACAGCGGCAATATTTTCATTAATGCGCCACAAATTCAAGTACTCAACCAAGCAGGTATTGAAGTAAATTCCTTAGGGCAAGGAGTCGGCGGCAATATTCAGATTAGAGGAGAGCTCTTAGAACTCGCGCAATTAGGACACATTACAGCAGAAACGCTTAGTAGTGATGGTGGCAATATTCTGATCGATCTCAATCGTGCGTTATTAATGTCCGATGCAAGTGTGATTAGTGCGACAGCTGGTCTTAATGGTCTCGGCGGCAATGGTGGCAATATCGAAATTAATGTGCCATTTTGGATTAATTTTCCCGGTGCAACCAATCAGGCGATCGCCAACGCATTCGCCGGAAATGGCGGCAATATCAACATCAGCACCAATAGTATTTTCGGACGCCAATATCTGAATATTTCAGCATCCTCTCGTCTCGGCTTAGACGGCAGTATCATTATCGACACCCCCAATATTGACCCGACCTCAGGATTAGTGGAACTACCCGAAAATTTCACTGACCCTAGCAATCAAATAGACGAGGCTTGTCAAACCAATCGCCAAAATAGTTTTGTCTTGTCTGGTCGTGGTGGCATTCCAGAAAGCTTTGAACAATCACTTTGGGAAACGCCCACTTGGATAGACTTACGTTCACCGCAGCATCAAAACACCACCGCGCCCGACATCTCTACTATTCTTCCTTTAGACTTACAACCAAACTATCAAGCCACAACCCTCAAAAAAATCCCCGCAAGTAACAAATTCAAATTGGTAGGCCATACTCTCCCATCAACACAAACTTTAACGACTTCATGCCATTAACATTCCAATCTTATTCACATCCAAAGAAAAATCATTAAAGCTAATCGTAAAATCTCACGGTTAACCTTAATGGCGATCACACTTAATTTTTTTATTACTCAAAAACCTAATATCAATCCAGATCTGAAGGCAAGGAACTAGAATCCAACAAACTCGACTCCAAATTCATTCGCTGCTCCATCTGGCCAATAAAATAACCAGTCATCATCGCCGAGGCAAGTAAATTAGCGAGATTTTCGCGATCTGTGGTGATACTTACTTGAAAATCATCTGGTGGCAAAACCCCGATCAGACCTCTGACATTATGAGCAATAATCTCCTTCACTTCCGGGCTAGCGGACTGAGCAACTCGACTTAAGACATCTTGATTCTGCTGTTGCAGGTATTCCATCAAGGTATTTACTGTCTGCTCGTCAACGTCTGAGGAAAAGAAGTCAGAGTTAAAAATCATTCGCCATTCCGAAAATATGTGATTCTTACGTCCCACTTTAACGTTAATTTTTCGTACTGTACACCGTTTACCCCTCTGAAATCTTAATTAAATCCTTCAGAAAGTTGATCTATTTCAAAATACTGATAGAATTTGTCGCTCACTTCAAGCCAAAAAGATCGTCCATCTTGTTGCCGTCTTTTTTTCACAAACCCCTGGGCCACGAGGTCACCAACATGTTGATAGGCTGTGCTGCCCCGCAACTCGATCAGCTCTGTCTGCAAAATAGGAGACTTCAAGGCGATCGCCGCCAATGTTCTGAGGGCACCTGTATTTAACTCAGCAGGAATCAAATCTGTGACCATCGCCTGACAACTTTCCCGCAGCTGTAAGCAATAACCATTAGGCGTTTCAAGAACCTCAAGAGCGCTATCACGATGGGCATAATCTGCCATCAATTGCAGTAAAGCATCTTCGACCAAATCCAAATCCAAATCCACGCCAGCAGACTCTGCCAATTCTTCTAGGGAGACAGGTTGCGCTTTGATGTAGAGAATCGCTTCAAGTTTTGTGGAGAGCTTCAATGGCGTAAAGAGATATTAAGAACAGCATAGGCCTTGGTGCAACTCAATTTAAGCGAGACATTTGGCACAGTCAAGATGGGCGATGTATTTCGAAAGGCTTTTTATAATGCACTAGCATCTTTTGCTGATGGTATGAGAGGCGATCGCCACACTATATTTTTCACCGGAAACCGATGACCTAAATTTTATGGCAACACAGCAATATCGGCATTGGTATTTAAGTTGCGAGGCAATGTGACGATAAACCGAGATCCTTTGCCAAGAGTGCTCTCTACATGAATCGTACCCTTCATACGTTGCACTAATTTATAAGTAATCGCAAGACCTAGTCCTGTGCCCGATTTTGCAAGGTTCATATTCTGTTGGACTTGCCAAAATTCATTGAAAATATCATCAAGATTTTCAGGAGAAATGCCAATACCGGTGTCTTGAACGGTAATGGTGACTGTGTCGTCATCAGGTTGCTCAGCAAGGAACAGAGAAACAGAACCTTGTCGAGTAAATGACAGAGCATTAGCCACAAGATTTACAACAACTTGGCGAATCCGTTTTTGGTCATGAGTCACAGAACAATCTTCAAGCTGGCTACTAAAATCGAGCAGTAATTGTTTTTCGTCAGCGAGGGATTGCAATTCAGCCACAATATCCCTGGCAAGGGACTCAAGGTTAAAGGCACTGGGCAGGAGCTTAAGCTCAGTCAACTTCATTTGGGAGAAGTCCAAAATATCATTAATGAGCGCCATCAAACTGCGACCATTGCTAAGGATACGTTTTAAGATTTGTTGTTCGCTACCACCGAGAAAAGAACGGCGTTGGTTGAGTAGCACTTGGGAAAATCCGAGAATTGCATTCATCGGCGTCCGTAGCTCATGGGAAACCGTCGCCAAAAATAAGTCTTTGACGCGGGACGTTTCGATCAGTTCTTGGTTCTGTTGTTCGAGGGTTTTAATGAGGCGAGCATTATCAATGGCGATCGCCGCCTCTTCTCCCACCGCACTCAGAAATTCGCAATCTTCAATATTAAATGCGCGGGCAATTTGCCAATTTCCGATCACCAAGACACCTAGTCGGCCAGATGATACAGACTCAATCGCTACGGCGGCCAAAGAAGCAGGCAACAGATCATCCACCTGAAAATTACGCAAATAAGGCTCCCCTGTTTGATAAACATTTAGGAGCCATTCTTTATCCTGATGGAGGAGCTCTGCAAAGGCGATCGCCTTCGGTTGTTGCCCATCAGTTACCACAAAAAAATCATCCTCTTGGTTTGCATCATAGAGGGCAATAGAACAGATTTGAGCGGCGGGAACATCTTTACAAATTTGATGAACAATACCCTTTAAAAGTTCAGGGATGCTCGTCAACCGCTGATTAATGAGAGTCGTTAAATGTTGGAGCGTTTTAAGGCGTTTTTGCTGAGTGGTCAGTTGGGCGATCGCCCCTTGAAGATCTTGATAAACAGCCTGCCGTTCATCATAGAGTCGCGCATTTTCGATAGACCAAGTGGCCCGATAAGCGAGTTCCTGCAATAACGCCAAATCTTCGCTACAGCAGGCACGATGGGAATCTCCCCACGCAAAGAAAATTGACCCAAGAGAGCGTTTACCTACTTGCAGCGGAATCCAAATATAGGACTGTAAATTTAATTGCTCGATCAGCTCTGGCGACCAACCATAATCCGTTGCTAACAACTGCTGCTGTTCCGTTGACAACTGAAAAGAATATTGCGGGATATGAGGCGTTGGAGAAACAAGGATGAGTTCATCAAAAAAACGTTTAACGAGTGACTCTTGGGATGGATTACGATGGCTCGCCACCATCGGATGTTCGCCTGTTTTCTCGACATAGAGCTCTAAGATGCACCAGTCCGCAATACGAGGAACCGCTAACCACGCCAAATTTTCAAGGGTCGCCTGACAATCAAGCGAAGCATTCAGCAAACTACTCGCCTGGGATAGAAAACGACTGCGGCGATCGCGACGTTTTCGGGCAGTAATGTCGGTCATCAAACCGCACATTCGGGGTTCACTGTGGAGACTTGACCGTTGGAGTTGACCACGAATCCAAAAGTCACGATATTCTCCCTGTTCATGGCGAAGTCGCACTTCCACTGAAAAATCTTTGTTCTCATAGAGGTGTTGTTTAAAAGCAACTTTGGTTGGTAAATAATCTTCTGGATGAATGCGTCTTTTAAAGTCCTCAAAATTTAGGGGAGTATCCTCAGCACCCAACCCCAACATTTCCCACAATCGGCCATTACTCTCAATATCTTGGTGGGCGATCGTCCAGTCCCAAATGCCATCCTTAGAAGCATCCAAGGTTAAGCGATATCGCTCATCAATCTTTTGTAAAGTGCGACTCAGATCTTTATTTTGCGCTTGCACCTGCTGTAGTCTTGCCACGTGAAAAAAACTGCGGCGTAACTGGCTTGCAGACAAAATATTCCAATCAAGGTAATCAGCAATTCCGAGCGCTAAACAATCCTGTAAGCAAGGATCATCTTCACCATCTATCAAGGCAACTGTCGGCAATATTTGTGTCACAGCATGAGTCTTTGCCTGCCAATCACTAACCGAGGCAGCAGTTACTAAAGCACAATCCACTGTTTCTGTGTTGAGATAGGCGATCGCCTCAGTTAGTGATTGAAAAAAATGCCCTTCTACTTCTACCATCGGCATGATCACAGCCTTAAGTTGCGCCAAAACCATTTCAGTTGTGGCCAAGCACAACACTTTTTGTACAGCTTGAGATGACCCATCGAACTTCTCGATGTGCTGTAGTTGTTCCGTTGTCGTGGAAGAAGACTCGGTCATAATTGGCTGTGGAACGAATGTCGATAGCAGTAGTTATCTAACGCCAGCAGATATCGCAACAAGTTAAGGAACTAGAGATTTTGGGCTGTCAATGTACGAAAAACGGGGATAAGGCGATCGCCTCTAAACGCCTCCCATCTCCAAAAGTTGTGTTGCAATGTCGTCAGCAACGGGCATTACAGAAAGACGATTACCGCGACGCACTACGGCAAAATCATCGGGGCTAAAAGCTTCTTTTAATTGAGTCAGAGTAATCATCTCCGCCAAGGTTTTGTCATAGGCAATTTCGACCGTTTGCCAACGAGGTTTTTCGGGTGTTGATTTCGGATCGAAATACTTGTGTTCGGCATCAAATTGCGTCGGGTCAACCACATTCGCTTTCGTCACCGTCGCCAATCCCACAATGCCCGGAGGTTTGGTATTGGAATGGTAGTAAAACAGGCGATCGCCCACCTCCATCTCCCGCAAAAAGTTACGAGCTTGATAATTCCGAACCCCATCCCAAATCGCAACCTTGTCGGCCTGTAGGTCTGCCAAACTATAGTCACTTGGCTCAGATTTAATTAACCAATTACGCATAACTCTCGCAGCAAAATCTTACCCAAGACATTTAATCTCTACTCAAAATCTACTCTGTTTTATCGCAGTTCACCTCTACCTATACAGAGATTTTCTGACCTGTCTCAAGAGCGATAGCAACTGATAGCACAAACACAAAAAAAGATCTCGTATTATTGCGAAAACCTTGTTTTTTGTTTGAGATTTTTAAACATTTGGGTGTAATCTGTAAAAACTTGTCATCGATGCATAACAACTCCCGCCAATAAAGGATTGCTCACCCGACGATTTTTATGAAAAGCCAAGCCCAACTTTCTACGTTATTGTTCGAACTCGATAGTCGAGGCTACAAGGCATACAAGCAGATTAAAGGGGAATACGAATTTGAAGATGACTTCACCCTCATTATTGATTATGTCCAGGGGGATCCTTTCGCTGCGCCGACTCAATGCAGTGTGATCATTCCCCAGGCGATCGCCAAATTTTCAGAAGACCTTTACAGCACCCTCAGCCGTGAAATCGCTCTCCGGGATTACCTTTCACGGCAGTTTGCCCAAGTTGCCAAAGAATTTAGTGGATTTAGAGGCACAGGCAAAAGCGGCCTAATCCAAGGCATTGAGCCGGCTCAAGAAGTATTTGAGCGGACTTCAGTTTTTATCGATGACCAAGATATTGAAGTGCGATTTTGGGTAGGACTCCCTGCAAAAGGACGCTCTATCCTCGGACGGCAAGCCGAAGAAATGTTGTGTTATGACCTGCCGCAGATTGTCAAAAAATCCCTCCTCTACGAAAATCTCGATGGTGCAGCGATTAAAGAGCATATCGAAACTGTTGAAGATGCGGAATGGATCCGGAGTGAATTGGACAAACGCGGATTAGTTTCATTTATTGCCAATGGTTCAATTTTGCCGCGTCGCAGCGGTGTTGATCCTCGTCCACTCACGGATAATGTTGTTCCTTTTGAAGCACCGACAGATCTTGAAGTAAGTTTCGATTGTCCGAACCACGGTCTGATAAAAGGGATGGCTATTTCTAAGGGCATCACCCTAATTGTAGGAGGTGGCTACCATGGGAAATCGACTCTTCTTAAAGCGGTTGAGCTTGGAGTTTACAACCATGTGCCGGGAGATGGCCGTGAATGGGTCATTACCAATGCCAGTGCGGTAAAAGTGCGTTCAGAGGATGGTCGTAGTATCGCCAGTGTAGATATTTCGCCGTTTATTAACCATTTGCCCCAAGGTCAATCCACACAACGATTTTGTAGTAACAATGCCAGTGGCAGCACTTCCCAAGCGACCAATATTATCGAAGCGTTAGAGGTGGGAGCGACAGCGCTATTACTGGATGAAGATACGTCTGCCACAAACTTTATGATCCGCGATCGCCGGATGCAACAGCTGATCCAAAAAGATAAAGAACCGATTACGCCTTTCGTGGATAAAGTGCGACAACTCTATAAAGATCATGGGGTTTCGACGGTGTTAGTGATGGGAGGTAGCGGCGATTATTTTGATGTGGCAAGTACAGTGATTGCCATGGAAAATTTCCAGCCTCACGATGTCACGACAGAGGCCCAAAGCATTGCCGCAGCTCATAAAAATGAACGGCTATTAGAAGGTGGAGATACATTTGGGGAAATCACGCCACGCATTCCTGTCTCGGAGAGTATCGATGCCAGTCGTGGCAAACGCTCGGTCACCATTAAAGTACGGGATACCCATGCTCTCGGTTTCGGGACAGAGGATATTGGGTTAGGTGGGGTTGAGCAACTTGTCGAAACGTCTCAACTGCGGGCGATCGCCTTAGGGATCATCTACGGCAAAGATAAATATGGTGAGGCAAATCTAGCCCTAAAAGACCTCGTCGCAAAAATCATGGCTGATATCGAAGAAGAAGGTCTAGATATTCTGAGTGAATATCCCCAGGCGGATCTGGCCTATTTCCGACAGTTTGAACTGGTGGCTGCTCTCAATCGTCTCAGAACCCTACAAATTCAATAATTTTTCTGTCCAATCAACCTTATATCAATTCAAACAGTGCCACACTTGAAGTGGGAGAGGTGAACGGGATTTTGCCTTTCGACACACCATAGTTTCAGACTTAATACGTCAATCTAACAAAACTATGGCGATCGCCCTAAACCTTTGCCTTCATTGATTTCCTTGAGCTGTGCGCCATTATGATTAGCAAAATTCTTGTCGCCCTAGATTACCTTGCCGATACCCCACAAATTTTTGAGCAAGCTTTGACGATTGCGGAGAAGTTTCAAGCCAATCTATACATTTTCCATGGCGTCGAACCGCAACTAAACACTGTCCCCGAAATGAGTGCAATGGCAGCCTATGGCGGTCTTCTCGATGCACAATCCCTCTCCCTCCGCGAGAAGGAATTTGAAAATAACATCACGGAAATGTCGGCATGGTTACAAGCCCTCGCCAAACAAGCCAGCGATCGCCACATCCCAGTGGAAGTAAATTACAAAATCGGGGAACCAAAAGTCGAGATTTGCAATGCTGCTAAAGAGAGTGAGGCGGATCTGATTATCGTCGGGCGGCGCGGCTTACGGGGAATCAGCGAAGTGCTCATCGGTAGTGTGAGCAGCTATGTAGTACACCATGCGCCTTGTTCTGTGATGGTCGTGCAACACCAGTAATATCGAGCACACTTAAAACTTAATCTGTCTGAATACCTCTGTACAGCAGCTAGAATGTCTTGAGATATTCTGTCACCACTTACCGAAAAGACCATTTCAATTCATGTCAGGTACACTCACTCCACAACGAAACATTGGTCTCACCGGTGGTATTGCGACAGGAAAAAGTACTGTTTCAGACTACCTCGCTGACAAATATCATTATCCTATTCTCGATGCAGATATCTATGCGAGGGAAGCTGTTGCTGTTGGATCACCAATTCTTGAGGCCATTTTGCAGCGATATGGTGAGGGGATTACGGGGAAAGATGGGACTTTAAAACGGCAACGTTTAGGCCAAATTGTCTTTCAAGATGCCCACGAAAAGCAGTGGCTCGAAGCTCAAATTCATCCCTTTGTACGCCAACGCTTTAATCAAGTCTTGGCGGAGCATCCTGACACGACGGTTATTTGCGTCATTCCACTCCTGATCGAAGCAAATTTATTTGATGTTGTGACCGAAACTTGGGTGGTGACTTGCTCTAATCAGCAACAACTCCAGCGTCTCCAGAACCGCAATCATTTAACAGAAACTGAGGCGATCGCCCGCATTGAGAGCCAGATGCCGTTGAGTGAAAAAGTAAAATTTGCAGATGTCGTCCTTGACAATTCTTCGGATCTTGCAACACTCCATCATCAAGTTGATCGGGCCATCGAAATATCTTGTTAAAATACCTGTGCGTTTGATTTGGAAGGTGTAAACCACGATGAAAATTTGGGTAAACGAACAAATTGACCCGACAGGCATTCTCCAAGCTTGTATAGCCTGTTGTAATGAGCAAGCTGCGCAAGATTGTCACGAACAGTGGAAAGTAAAACTGGCCACTGATAAAACAACAGCTGGTTGGCAAGCCCACATCCGAACGGTGGAGTCTTGGGATGATGTACCGGTCAATGCATTAAAACTCAGCTTTTAGCTTTTAAGTTTTTTCTAATTCTAAAAGTCTGTCAAAACGCTTTTTGGTATTTTTGCGACCCCTCCAACCGCGACAATTTCTCTAAATATCTCCGACCTTCGGGTGTGCTCATTCTACTTGTCCAATTTATTTATTAGGCATTCCTATGACTCCTGAGCAAGTCCCACAACGGATGAGATTTCAATGGTGGCGCGATATCCCGCGTAATGTGTCGCGTCGAGAATATGAGCAATATCAATTAATGTGTTTCGGGGCGATCGCCACAGGTATGTTTTCGATTGGCTCGCTCATGATGGCGGTGACAGGATTAACCTTACAAACCTCAAAGGAGTTGGCAGAAATTCCTGCCATGACCGTTGCTGAGGCAGTTGCAGCACCGGACCAAGACCTCGTTAAAATCAGCGGCTATCTCGTCGGCAAAGCGGCACCAACAATGCCTGATGAGCCAGCATTGAAAGTTTTACGCGGTAATTTAAAGCTCACAGTTCGAGATGAGTCGCTCGCTGAAGATGTGACGGTTGAAACGACGTTGCTGGAATGGTCTGATGCCGTTGAGCAAATTTCTTTAACAGATAATCAAGACAGTGAAATTCCATTTGATCTTGATCTCGAAAAATTCCCAATCTCTGAGGTTGAGCCAGAGTTTAGCGATCGCCCAAATGTAAAACGATCTGAGGCAGAGGATGGTGAACGCCGACCGAGTCATGTGGAATATGGTGACGAACTTTTTGAGCTAGACCCAGTAAAGTGGCGTCATGCTGACAGCGCATTTACTGAGTTGGAGCGTGAACTTTTACCCTATGGGCAAGCAGTGGTGGTTGTCGCAGGTATTAAAGATCAGCAACTCATCGATCCCCTCGGCGATCGCCTCCGCATTGAGTTCGGCACCGAGGAGGAAATTAAGAATACAGCTCAGAAGGGACGTTTCTTTTTAAGTATCTTTTGGTTGCCTCTCGGTGGCGCTTCGTACTTTTTCGCAAGACAGGCGATCGCCCGTAACCGTGAATTTGTTTACCGCTCCAACGAAAACTGATCATTAGGGTTTAATCTCAGTGACTTTTTTCAGAATAAAGAGACTGCCATCTCCACCTCGCCCAATCCGAAAATCTTCATCGAGGTAGGTGAGGGTAAGGCTGGGAATACGACCAACTGGATTACGTGCAGAAACAGTACTTATTGCTTTTTTTGAAAAGAATGGCAAGCCTAAAATCTTAGTGATAAAAATTGATCGCTGATTAAAATCAACATTGATTTTTCGGTCTGGAATACCATCCGCGGGAGTAGGAGCCACTGAAAATGTTGCATTCACTGTGACATAGCCTTCGACAAAATTGGTGGCATGTTTACAAAAGGCTTGGTTGTAAAATCCTTTGGTCGCCACATCAATCACTTGGTAAACGCGACCCAACTGAAATCCCAGTGGCAGTGAGTTTAAAACCTGAATTTCTCGCGCGGTGGAATAAATCAGTAGCCAAGCACCATCGAGAAATTCGGGACAAGTTTTCAGAGGATTTGGATTTGGATTTTCGGCTTCGACTGCCAGAGTTTTTATTTCCAGTTGATCGGCGATCGTCTGATCAAGTTTGAGATCTGTAAGGGGTGTACCCGCGGCTAAATTTTCGTCGGCAGCAATGGTGGCGATCGCCGTCATCAATGCTTGTTTTGTTTCAGTGACAATGCTCATAGTGATGAAAGAAATTGCAAAAAATGAGGTTGATTAAAGGAAGTTTCAGATTGGCTCTATCCTAGCCGTCATAACCGAGAGAAACGCCACCAGGTGGAATTTTGATTGTGCTGCGCGACCCTTCCGCCTCCATCAACACAAGCAATTCTCCTTTGCCATTAACGCCAACAATTTTGCCGAGATGGCCTTCATAAACAATCAATTCGTTCAAGTTTTTCAATAGCTTTAAATAATTGGGAAGAATACTATCCATCCCTTCATTTTTCAGAAGGGCGATCGCCTCACTAATTCCCGCAATCACTAGTGCAGCTAAATACTCTATCGAAAATTGGCGTTGGTTTGCCCAAAACGTTTCGAGATTAATTCCCACGTCCGGTACCGGATTGCAATAATTAATCCCCACCCCAATCACTGCCGCAGTCACTTTACCCTGCTGTACCTTCGTTTCAGTTTTGATACCTCCTAGCTTTTTGCCTTGCAACAATAGATCATTCGCCCATTTAACCTCTACCGGAATCACCGCTTCTTGCAATCGACTCGCAATCCCCCAAACACTCGCAATTGTTAAACCATAAGCATCTTGGGGATCTAGCGTAATCGGCACCAAGATCGACAAAAATAAGCCACCTTCCGAGGATGTCCAGGTTTTGCCCCACTGCCCTCGTCCCGCTGTCTGACGCTGGGCGATCGCCACCCTCGGCATTTTTTCTTGAGCCTGAAACCTTTCCCACAACACCTCATTCGTCGAACCAATTTCCTCAAACATTTCAATCTCGGGCAACTCTTCGCGGCTCCCTGAAAACTGCTCTAAGATTGAGGCGATCGCCTTGACATCCATATCCTGTGATCGAAAGACTACGTTCTACCAAAGTACGGTACACCGAGTCACATCAGTAAGACGCAATTTGTTAAAGTCTTATATCAACGAAAAAATTCCGCTGTCGAGCACCGCGCCCTTTGCTAATGGTTTCCACCGCCTCTTCTCAAATGACCCACATCAACACATTGGCAAACGGTATTACGCTCATTGTGACCGAAAACCCCGTTGCAGATTTGGTGGCAGGGCGGATCTTTTTACCAAAGGCTGGCGGACGCTGGGAAAGTCTTGCTCAGGCCGGATTATTCCATCTCATGGCGGCAGTGCTCACGAAAGGCACTGAAAATTATGCCGCTGTCGAAATCGCCGAACAAGTTGAATCCATTGGTGCCAGTCTAGGGGCAAGCACTTCCAACGACTACATGGCGATTAGCCTAAAATCTGTCACCAGAGATTTTCAAACTATTTTGGGATTAGCCGCAGAAATCCTCCGACAGCCCACCTTTCCCGAACGTGAAGTCGAACTCGAACGAAAAATCACGTTGCAAAATATTCGCTCCCAACTGGAACAGCCTTTCAATGTTGCCTACAAGCAATTTCGGGAAAATATGTACCCAGATCATCCCTATGGCATGTCGATTTTAGGGACTGACGAAACAGTCAAAAGCTTTACGCGGGAAGATTTGCAGGCTATTCATAAAAAACATTTTCGACCAGATAATTTAATTATCAGCTTGTCAGGGCGAATCACCCTTGAGCAAGCAGAAGCGATGGTAGAACAAGCTTTTGGTGATTGGCAAAATCCTGAGGACGCATTAGAAGCTCTCAAAATTGCAAATCTGAAACCCACTGGAGGCAATTGGCATACGACTCAGGATAGTCAACAGGCCATTGTAATTTTGGGCTATCTGACGGGGACAGTTGAGGATGATGATTTCTTTGCGCTGAAATTGCTGAGTACTTACCTCGGTAATGGCTTATCTAGTCGTCTGTTTGTAGAGCTGCGGGAAAAGCAAGGGCTAGCCTATGATGTATCAGCCTTTTTTCCCACGCGTCTCAATCAATCACAATTTGTCACCTATATCGGCACTGCCCCAAAAAACACGGCGATCGCCCTCCAGGGACTTCACAAAGAAACCCAGCGACTGGTTGATGCACCTCTAAGCGAAGAAGAATTACAGATCGCAAAAAATAAACTGTTGGGACAATATGCCCTCGGCAAACAAACGAATGCAGAGCTGGCACAGATTTTTGGGTGGTATGAAAGTATTGGCCTCGGCGTGAAATTTGACCAAGATTTTAAAACCCATATCGAACGCATCACCACAACGGAAACCCATGCCGCTGCGCAACGTCACTTTACAAAGCCCTATGTTTCGGTAGCTGGGTCTGTGGAAGCGCTTTCCCTGCTCGAAGACATTGAGCTATCGTAAAAGGCGATCGCCTTGCACTACCATCGAGTTTTAATTGATCACTGCTATGTTTCTACGTTCTGCTCTTTTTTCCGCTGGCTTATCAGTCGCTCTCCTCACAGGCGGCTTCACTCTACACATCAATCCGGCGATCGCCCAGATTATTCGACCCGAATTGCGTAGTGGCAGCACAGGCACAGCAGTACGCGAGCTCCAAACAACCTTACAACTCCTCAACTATTACACTGGCGAAGTGACAGGCACCTATGACGAAGCCACAGTAATCGCCGTCTATCGCTTCCAAAAAGCTGCAAAATTACCAGAAACAGGCATCACAAATCAAGCCACTTGGGCAACCCTTTTCCCCACAGAAGCTGTAGCCACCTCTACCGATACAACGGCACCCTCAGCAACAACCGACACCGCCCCAGCCCAAAATACAAACACTTCACCTTCAACCGCTTCTCAAGCAGCAAATCAACGCACAGTTGACAACCTTCCATTACTCAGAGAAGGGATGGATGGTGAATCAGTGACTTTCCTTCAACAACGCTTAAAAACAAAAGGATTTTTCCCTGGGACAGTCGATGGTGTTTTTGGACCTCAAACCTTGGAAGCAGTAATCGCAGCTCAAACCGCGTTTAAGCTAGATGGTGACGGCATTGTCGGCTACCAAACATGGAAAAAGCTTTTAGAATAGAAGAGAATCGCATCATTATGTAATGGCCTCCCAAGAAAAGTACCCTACCAGGAAAAACCAACATAGATATCGATCTACTTTTAATCCTATAACTTTATATTTGGATGATATCGAAGAAATACTCAACTTACTTAACTCACTGAAAGAAAGGCCGGAAATAAGCTGTTTTCATAAAGATAGGGAGTTAGACATTTTTGACATAGGCACATTATCAAATTTTCATGTTCAAAGTATAGATAATTTAAAAATAAGAGGGTCTGGCATAACAATTTCAATCCAAAGGGATTCAGTTGATATTACGGAATTCACTTTTATGCGAGACCAAAAAGAAATAATACAAATACGAGGAATATATGAAAGCATAAGAAGAATTCTGCTTCATCAAGAACAGCCGAATGAAATCGCCATTGAAGAGACAAAGCCATTCCTTTCCTCTCTCTTCACCACCTCGAGCTTATATTATTTATTAATCCTCATCTTTTATTGGACAAAGAACCTAACATTATTAGCTTTCATAATTTTCTGGTTACTGGGACAACCAATATCTACTTTGATCGATCAAAAAGTAGAAGCTATCCGGAGAGAAAAAAAGAATAAACCTAAAACATCTATAATATATTTGAGCAGAATTAACGAAAGGTCAATATACAAAGACCCAGATCAGATACCTGAAAAACACAACAAAGTTAAAGTAATCCTCAAATTTTGTATAGATATAATTATCGCGTTACTCATCGGGATAATTGCAAATATTATTTTCACTAAGATATTTTAGTAGATGAAATCATGATAGAAATTCAAGTCCCATCCATTGTCTGTGAAGGTTGTGGTTCAGCCATTGCCAAAGCTATCGAATCTAAGCAGAGTGATGCCAAAGTTTCTGTCGATTTAGACAATAAAACGGTCACAGTCGAGACAACAGCTTCAGAGGCTGAACTCAAATCAATTATTGTTGCAGTAGGTCATACACCCGCTTAAAACCTAAGCCAAAGTAGCAAATGACGAGTCAAACGTCTTGGCGATTAACGATTGGGCAATATCTTGATGACTTCGAAAGTGTTATTGGTCGAAGTATCAATATTGTCCTTTGTTTTTTCATCTTTTTGTCTTCGGGTATTTTTGTTGCACAAACCTATACATTGCCACCAAATATTTCAGATATTCTGTCCTATGTGGATTATGCAATTCTTGGGTTATTCACTATTGAATATTGTCTGCGACTAATTTGTGCGGAAGCTCCTCTCAAGTTTTTATTCAGTATTGCCGCAATTATTGATTTACTGGCGATCGCCCCATTATTTTTTGGGTTCTTCGATGCGCGCTTTTTGCGATTATTCCGCTGGTTCCGATTATTACGACTAATTCGATTTTTTAGACTAGAAATCTCGATTTTAAATGTCAAAGCAGAAGATACGATTATTTTAAGTCGGATTGTTTTGACTCTGTTTACGATTATTTTTATCTATTCAGGCTTAATTTATCAAGTCGAACATAACGTCAATCCTTATATTTTCAAGAACTTTTTAGATGCACTTTATTTCGCCATAGTCACGATGACAACAGTGGGATTTGGAGATCAGATTCCGATTTCCTACGCTGGAAAATTTGTCACTTTAATGATGATTTTGACAGGTATTGCGGTAATCCCATGGCAGCTTGGGGATCTCGTCCGCCAATTTATTAAAAGTACGAGCCAACGAGAAATAGACTGTGGCAAATGTGGCTTAGCTTTCCATGACCAAGATGCACAGTTTTGTAAACGTTGCGGCACAATTCTTGAACAAGATTCTTGATGTTATTAATTATCGACATTCCTAAATAAAAGATCACCAAAAAATTGTCAGAAGTAAAAGTCATTCCTAAGATAAATCTGCAGTGTTTCTGGTAAATCTATGTCTGTGCCATTTACGATCAATCTTTTGCAGGGCTCCGTTTCTTTTCGCTTTACGCCAGAGGCCGCCCAAGCTCTCAAGGCTGATATTGATAGTCTCATGGTCAGTATGCGGGCGATCGCCGGAACGGCAGCTAGCTCAGGCAGACCTGCACCAAAGCAATCGATGGAATATCAACATACAGGCGAAATTTTCCTAGAAATTTTCTGCAACCCGAATATTTACCCCAGCCCCTTCGCAGCAAAAGTATTAATTACCCTCCGCGATGATCGCCTCCGCATTACGAGTGAAGCCGAACTCCCTCGCTTGTTGGAAGACCTTGACAATTATCTCGCCCAAGCATAACTAAGCCCTAGGATAAAGGCGGTTTGTAAACCGTTGCGCTAGGCTAAAAAAAAGATGCTAACTTCTTCCATCACTCTTTTTTGTAGTAGCAGGAATAACCGCCCATGAACACATCCCCCAACATTTTTGACCTCGTCCAGAAAGGATTTCGTGTCACCGTTGGTGCTGCCGCGACCCTTGTCGAAACCATCAAAGACCCCCAAAAAAGGGACGTAACCATCACTGAATTTCGCACTGAGCTTGAGAATCGCACCGCTGAATGGTCAGAAAAAGGCGAAATGACCGAAGCGGAAGCTCGTAAATTTCTCGAAAATGTTTTCCAGAAAGATAGCAGCAAAGCAGCAGGCGATCGCGAAGTTTCCACCTCTGCTGTCGAAGTCAAAGATGCTGAGTTAGAAAAAGAAATTCAGGTCTTAACTGAGCAAATCACAATGCTAAAGACAGAGCTAGAAACACTACGTAAAGAATCGAGCGCCGAATAATACTTTGTATTTTCTCTGCCTAAAATTTGAAAATTCTCTGCTTTTTCAGAATAAAAGCATAGCAAATTTCAAATGATGAGAATACAGGACAAACTATCTATCAATTTAATACTTTAACTTTGGGAAGACGACCATCCAAAAACTTTGGAGTTAATCGTTTTCCCATTTTTCTGCGCTTAATAAATCACCGATACAATCCCGTAATAAATAATCACATCTCTCTAGCTCAGACTCCACACTGTTCCATTCACGGGGTGGAATAAATTCACAGAGACAATAGAGGGATTGATTGCGGCGTACAAGGTTTCGTTCAACTAAGGCCTGCACCTCTCCGCGTATTTGACTAAGGGACGTGAAGAAAGGCGTCGAGAAAGCGAGAGTAGACTCGATCATGATTTCATCCAGAAAGAAAGCTATACAGCTTGAAGAATTTAAAGGCAGAAAGCAATCTCGATTGGCTATTTAAAAATATCACCAACACCAATCTAAGAAATGCTTATTGCATCACTCAACCTGCCATACTTCATTTAACAGTTAACTCTTTCATTTTTTTCCTATCTTAAGAAAGATTTTATTCATATAACTTAATAGCATTATCCATCAATAAATAATGAAGTGAGTGTCACATACGAGGTCGATGAAAAGCTAAAACAAATCACCTCAGTATTAAAACTTAGATCAACAAAGTTATTTCTTTAGGCTATCCATGGAGTGTTCGCAATAAAAAATCCCCCTTATCAAGGAGGATTTAGAGAGATTCGTAATATCTGGTTGCAAATCTAAGTTTGCTTCAAAATCAAAGCAAACAAGAACTTAAGCTTCATCAAGAGCAACGATACCAGGAAGTTCTTTGCCTTCGAGAAGTTCGAGACTAGCACCACCACCAGTGGAGATATGGCTCATCTTCTCAGCAACACCAACTTTCTCAACTGCTGCAACAGAATCACCACCACCGATGATTGTTACTGTGCCAGTGGCAGTAAGACCAGCAAGGGAGTTGGCGATCGCCTCAGTACCGACAGCAAACTTATCAAACTCGAATACACCCATAGGGCCATTCCAGATTGCAGTGCCACAGCTATTGAGTGCATCTTGGAAAACCTTAACGGAATCAGCACCAATGTCTAGACCCATCCAGCCATCAGGAATTTCCTGAACACTAACAGTCTTAGCATTCGCATCAGGCGCGAAGTTATCAGCAATAACAACGTCAGTGGGAAGAAGAATTTTGCCATCTGCCTTTTCTAACAAAGACTTTGCGAGGTCAACCTTGTCCTCTTCCACGAGAGAAGAACCAACAGAAAGACCTTGAGCCTTATAGAAAGTGAAGATCATGCCACCGCCGATGAGGAGCTTGTCACACTTTTCAAGAAGCGTCTCAATTACGCCGATTTTGCTGGAAACCTTAGAGCCGCCAACAATTGCAACCAAAGGACGCTTAGGTGCTTCAATCGCACCCTTGAGGAACTTCAGTTCTTTCTCAATGAGCAGACCAGCAACGGAAGTACCAACATGGTGCGTTACGCCTTCGGTAGAACCATGAGCACGGTGAGCTGTACCGAATGCATCGTTTACATAAATGTCTGCATTAGCAGCAAGTGCTTTTGCAAACTCAGGATCATTCTTCTCTTCACCGGGGTTAAAACGGAGGTTTTCGAGGAGAGCAACTTGGCCATTACCTAAACCAGAAACAGCAGCAGACACTGCATCACCGATGCAATCATCACACTTCACAACATCTGTACCGAGAAGCTCGGATAGACGCGCTGCAACGGGTGTTAAGCGCATGGATTCATTCACTTCACCCTTTGGACGACCCATGTGGCTGCCGAGGACAACCTTCGCACCTTTCTCTGTGAGGTATTTAATAGTAGGCAATGCTGCACGGATCCGAGTGTCATCGGTAATCACGCCGCTATCAGTTAGGGGAACGTTGAAGTCTACCCGTACAAAAACCTTCTTTCCTTCCAAATCACTTTGAGTGAGATTTGCAACAGTTTTCTTAGCCACTACTAAGAGCCTCCAATTTAATTGCTTTTTATAAAGTTCTGTCATCTTCTCTTCAGAAGAAGAGCCCTCTTCCTACAGAATTAAACTAGAGTTCAGTTTCCGAAACAAGTATCTCCAAGCAGATCTGACCGGAACCTATGACTAGGAGGTAGATTTACTTATGTTTAAAACGATTCTTTTTCCGATTGATCAGAGCCGCGAAGCCCGTGATGCCGCAGAAACGGTGGTAAATCTCGTGAAAACGTGTCAAAGTCGCCTAGTGTTATTGTCGGTTGTCGAGCCATCAGCACCAGAAGGTGATGCAAAAAATGTCATGAACTCTGAGGAAGCCGTCGCAAAGTTACTGAAAGGTGCTCACGATTTATTTGAAAAGTCTGGTATCGAAGCAGATACGATTGAGCGTGAAGGGATGCCGTCGTTTACGATTTGCGATGTCGCAGATGAGATTGAAGCAGATCTGATTGTGATGGGATGCCGAGGTATGGGATTAACGAATGATGGTGCAGCAGAGAGTGTTACCAGTAAGGTAACTAATCTTTCGCCGTGTCCCGTTTTAGTCGTGCCCTAAGTAAGTCATCATAAGCGCTACGACCACAAGTTAATTGGACATATAGAAAAAACCGTCTCCTGGAAATTTAAGGAAACGGCTTTTTTATTGTGATTATTTTTTGAGGGTTTAGAGGTGATCTCGGCGATCATCCCCTAAATCTTCAACTTAAAGAAGTATCAATCTAAACAATGATTAGATCATTTTGAACACCAGCTTCAGCAGCAGAGATTGTGTCAGAAGCAACAACCTTCACGTAGTCGAAGCGACCAAATTCACCGCCATCCTTATCAGCAGCAAGCTTAATCACATCACCAGTGCCGAGATGTACATCGTTGAGAACATACTGCGCTTGGTTATGGTCAGAAACGTAGCTCGAACCAAGATTTTGATTCCAAACCCAAGACGCCTCAACATGACCATCAATGGAAACAGAAGCACTAGTCTGACCATCATTTTCATCGAAGTAGCCGACGATAATGTCGTAAGTGCCAGTTAAACCATCAAAGGTTTGAGTCGCATAACCATGGGAAGAAGTGAGCTGAATGATGTCATAGCCATTGATGTGCTTCTCTTTGTAGTTGCAGAGATGCATATCGCCAACTTCATAGTGAATGGGATCGATAGTAGGCTCAGGATTTGTGTACCCACTCTGATCGCTATCGCTAACGTCACCAGCAGTAACAGTTGCAGTATTAATGTAGTCACCAATCACTGTTTCACCAGCAACATCAACATTCAATTTCTTAAGCTTAAATCGATCGTTGCTACCACCAACTTTCGCTGAGATGATGACAGTGTCACCTGATTCCTGAGCGCTGTTAAAGTCAGCCCAGCGGTCAGAAGAACCGCCCCAGTTATCTTCACGGCCGAAGCTATTGAGAGTAGAGGCAAGGTTAGAGTAAGTGATGTCACCATTGCGATCGCCAATCCAGATAGAGATGTCACTATCACCATAGACATAAGCGAGATACGCTTCATCAACCACAACACTCTGGTCAAATTCAAAGACCACATAGTCAATATTGTTGTTATTGCTGACACGATGGCCCGAACCAGACTCATCGAGATTAGTGACACCTAAACCGCCACCATAAGCACCGAGGTAAGCATCTTCCCAACCATAGTGATTGCTATAGCTGAATGCACTCACATCAACGTCAACGCCTTCAGAGCTGTAAGAGCGGGTATTACCCACATGACCAGTCGTGTAGCTATTGCCCGTGAGATGGAAAGTGACATCGTTAGATGCAGTGACAACACTCAAGTCTTGAGCGGCTTCGGTCTCAGAAGTGTAGAGCCAAGTCTCACCTGCATCGAGGAGGTTGTTGCTGTTCACATCACCACTCACATAATCCGCAGTGAAGTCATCGCTAGTGTCACCAGCGGTACCATTGTCATCGGTCACAACTACATCGTTCTTCGCGAATGACACATTACCAGTGTTAGTTACTTGGTAAGTGAATGTCACATCAGAACCAGCCGCAATTTCAGGAAGGTTATTGAAATCAACATCCATGCCATTGGTGAATTTCTCAATCTCGATACCAGGCTCAGGATTGAATTCAGGGTTGGTATAACCACTATCATCACTATCACTAACATCACCAGCAGTAACAGTTGCTGTGTTGATGTAGTCACCAATGGTTGTTTCACCAGCAACATCGACATTCAGCTTCTTCAGCTTAAACAGGTCATCAAGGTCATGAGGGTCTTTAGTGCTTGGAGTAAGGATTAACGTATCGCCAGAGATACCGTCGCCATTGAAGTTCGCCCAGCGATCACTGCTACCACCGTTGTTATTTTCCTTAGTGAAGCTATCCAGGAGACTATCGCTTAGTTCAGAGATATCTGCTCCATCGCGATCGCCGATCCAGATAGTGATATCACTATCGTGACCAACGTAATCGAGGAAAGCCTTGTCGACAACAACATCTTGATTGAATTCAAAGAGGATGACATCTAACCAACCTTGATTTTCAACCGCATGGGAGCCATCGCCATCACTGTTAGTAACACCTAAACCATGGCTATATTTGCCGAGGAAACCATCTCTCCAAACACCATTGGTGTCACGGCTAAAGGCACTCACATCAACAACTACGCCATCCTTATTGAATGTACGAATATTGCCGTAAGAAGAGCCTGTCGAAGTGGAAGAACCAGTGAAATCGAAAGTGACATCTTTAGATGTAGTCACCACGCTCAAATCCTGGGCAACTTGCACTTCAGAAGTGTAGAGCCAAGTTTCATCGGTATCCAAGAAACCATTGTTGTTATCATCACCACTCACATAAGTCGCAGTGAAATCATCACTTGTGTCACCGGCAGTACCGTTGTCATCAGTAACTACAACATCGGCTGCCGCAAAAGCCACATCACCGGTGTTGTCTACTAGGTAAGTAAAGGTAACCGCAGTACCTGCTGCAATCTCAGGCAAGTCGCTTAGGTCAGTGACGTCAATACCGTTAGTAAACTTCTCAATCGAAATACCTGGATCTTGAGGCTCAGGATTAACGTAGTTAGCAGGGTCATCATCCTCTAAGCCATTAACAGTAACCTTACCGATGTTGGTGTAGAGACCAGGACCATCTTCAAAGCTATCGAAGTCAAGGCCAGAAATCGCACCGCTGCCAACAAGATCAACAACAATCTTCGAAACACCACTGTTGTCAATATTTAGCGTTTGAAGACTGCCATCACCAGGAGCAGGAATGTTAGTTGTATCAATTAGATTGCCGTTGCTGTCATAAGCGAAGACCTTACCGCCGGACTCTTCGATGTCAACAAAGCTAATGCTATTAATATCAACTGCAGAATCAAACTTGAAAATAAGCTCGCCACCATGCGCTTCGTCATCAGGGTCAGAAGAATCACCGTCTTCAGAGATGATGAGGATATTACCTTCAGTTGCAGTAGCAAGATCACCATCACCACCAGTGGGGTTAGCACTATCGAAGATCATCGCTTGGTCAGAACCACCAGTCGCCGAGATAGTAACACCTAAATCTGAGTACTCAGTATCAATGACTGTTCCAGCAGCAAGTGCATGACCTGTACCATCATTGTCAAAGTCAATAACATTGTTAACTGTTGCACCAGTACTCAAGTCTTGAGCAGCAATAGTCTTGGTATATTTCCAAGTCTCACCAGCATCAAGGAAGTTGTTCTGGTTAACATCACCAACATTAAATCCACCAGAGAGAATCTGATCAGGGTTGAAGTCATCGCTAGTGTCACCAGCAGTACCGTTGTCATCAGTCACAACAACATCAGCGCCGGCGAAAGCGACATTACCAGTGTTGGTTACGTCATAAGTGAAGACTGCATCCGCACCAGCTGCAATCTCAACCGCCTCCGCTGCAGTGTCAGCATCTTCGCCATTAACAAACTTCTCAATGTCAATGCCAGGGTCTTTTTCAATGAGGCCAGCGTCAAGAGTGGGATTAAACTCACCGGGAGCCAAGGTCACAACCTGAGTCATTCCAGTTGTGGGGTCAGCATCAGAATCTAATGCATCATCACCACCTTGGTTTGCTGCAGTGAAACCTAGGAAGTCATCAGCGTTAACCGCTGTAGAAGCATCAAAGGTTACCTTATATTCTTCACCAGGGTTGAGACCATCGAAGAGATACTCACCATTTGCATCTGTTGTTGTTGTGTCAGTTGTGTCATCCGCTGTGCCGATTACACCGTCTGCACCACCACCAGTCAGAGTTACTGTTACGCCTTCAACTCCTTCTTCTCCAGCATCTTGGATGCCATCGCGGTCTCTATCAACAAATACTTTGTCGCCTAGACTCGCTGTCTTCTCTACTAAACCTGCATCCAATGTGTCGTTAAACTCACCAGGAGCAAGGGTGACAATCTGAGTCATTCCAGTTGTGGGGTCGGCATCACTATCTAATGCATCATTTCCACCCTGGTCGGCATCGGTGAATCCATCGAAGTCACTTGCATTTGTTGCAGTGGATGCATCAAAGGTCACCTTGTACTCTTCGCCAGGGTTGAGACCATCGAAGAGATACTCACCATTTGCATCTGTTGTTGTTGTGTCAGTTGTGTCATCCGCTGTGCCGATTACACCGTCTGCACCACCACCAGTCAGAGTTACTGTTACGCCTTCAACTCCTTCTTCTCCAGCATCTTGGATGCCATCGCGGTCTCTATCAACAAATACTTTGTCGCCTAGACTCGCTGTCTTCTCTACTAAACCTGCATCCAATGTGTCGTTAAACTCACCAGGAGCAAGGGTGACAATCTGAGTCATTCCAGTTGTGGGGTCGGCATCACTATCTAATGCATCATTTCCACCCTGGTCGGCATCGGTGAATCCATCGAAGTCACTTGCATTTGTTGCAGTGGATGCATCAAAGGTCACCTTGTACTCTTCGCCAGGGTTGAGACCATCGAAGAGATACTCACCATTTGCATCTGTTGTTGTTGTGTCAGTTGTGTCATCCGCTGTGCCGATTACACCGTCTGCACCACCACCAGTCAGCGTTACTGTTACGCCTTCAACGCCTTCTTCTCCAGCATCTTGGATGCCATCGCGGTCTCTATCAACAAATACTTTGTCGCCTAGACTCGCTGTCTTCTCTACTAAACCTGCATCCAATGTGTCGTTAAACTCACCAGGAGCAAGGGTGACAATCTGAGTCATTCCAGTTGTGGGGTCGGCATCACTATCTAATGCATCATTTCCACCCTGGTCGGCATCGGTGAATCCATCGAAGTCACTTGCATTTGTTGCAGTGGATGCATCAAAGGTCACCTTGTACTCTTCGCCAGGGTTGAGACCATCGAAGAGATACTCACCATTTGCATCTGTTGTTGTTGTGTCAGTTGTGTCATCCGCTGTGCCGATTACACCGTCTGCACCACCACCAGTCAGCGTTACTGTTACGCCCTCAACGCCTTCTTCTCCAGCATCTTGGATGCCATCGCGGTCTCTATCAACAAATACTTTGTCGCCTAGACTCGCTGTCTTCTCTACTAAACCTGCATCCAATGTGTCGTTAAACTCACCAGGAGCAAGGGTGACAATCTGAGTCATTCCAGTTGTGGGGTCGGCATCACTATCTAATGCATCATTTCCACCCTGGTCGGCATCGGTGAATCCATCGAAGTCACTTGCATTTGTTGCAGTGGATGCATCAAAGGTCACCTTGTACTCTTCGCCAGGATTGAGACCATCGAAGAGATACTCACCATTTGCATCTGTTGTTGTTGTGTCAGTTGTGTCATCCGCTGTGCCGATTACACCGTCTGCACCACCACCAGTCAGCGTTACTGTTACGCCCTCAACGCCTTCTTCTCCAGCATCTTGGATGCCATCGCGGTCTCTATCAACAAATACTTTGTCGCCTAGACTCGCTGTCTTGAAGAATCCAGCATCAATTGTGGGGTTGTTTTCACCAGGAGCAAGGGAAACAGTATCTGTAACACCACTCACGCCTGCATCAGAATCAGAAGCATCATCACCACCTTGGTCGACAGGGCTCGACATATCAAAGCCATCGGGAGTTTCAAATTGGACTTTGTAGTCACCCGCAATTACATCAAAGTGATAATTACCGTTCTCGTCTGTGGTTGTGGAGTCGATAATTTCGTTATCTTCAATAACGCCATCACCATCTAAGTCTGTAAGAAGATTTACTGTTGCACCTTCAATGCCTTGCTCACCTACGTCTTGAACGCCATCTGCATCTAAATCTTCCCAAACACGATCACCTAACCGAGAAATCTCAACAGCAGCAATGATAGTTTGAGCATTCGCAACAACAGGAGCTTCGCCATCGACATCAGGAACAATTACAACAGCAACCTTTTGACCAAACTCAGTGGGGACAAAACCTTCTCCATTAGTTAGAGCAAGATTGACCATCTGATCAACCTCAGTCTGATAGAGGTCATAAAAAGCTTGCCTGTTAGCTGGTATGCGACCATCAACTAGCTGCCAAATGGCTAATTGAACGAAATTGAAAATATCAAAGCTTGGACTACCAAAATCAGCTGGGTCAAAATCTTGATTAATTAGCCAGTTTACGGAATCAAGATTGTCTGGATTGTCAATGTAATCAATTTCGCCATCAGTGCCGGAAGCATCCTCAGCATCCATGGCAGCAATGTCATAGCTAGAATAAACTTTCGCGGTGTAGACAGTACTATCGATAGTACCGTCACTAAGATCTGTATCTTGGTCAATCTCTAAATCGCCATCAATACAATATCCATCCAAAATCAAACCGCGCAAAAAGCCAGCTTGTTCTTCGTCAGCGATCTGAACGTCAAACCAACTATCTGCATCAGAAGTGGCAAAACCTGCGCCTAGATTGAAGTTCACACTTGTTGGCAGAGCTGAAGCAAGTGAGTTGATATCGAATGTTCCGGACATTTTTCCGAGATCTCCTGGAGACGAAAATGAGTAAATTAGGTGATTGAGAAATTTAAGACTCGTGCTTCTCTCTCAGCTTCTTGAAATGAATTAAATCGTGAGAGAAAGACTATTATAAAAAGTTGGTATATAGAGACAGAAGAGCACACAGCACGGTGATGATTTAGTATTCGCGCCATGCACTCCAACTTCAAAAAAAGAAAAAACGAATAGAGATAGCGAGCAAAACAAATCTAGACAGATTTATTTAGATTTACTCAGCAACATCACCATTCTCTTCAGATTTCTTGCGACGCAAACTAGCAACTCCCATACCGAGGGCCGCTAAAACAGCGGGAGGAGTGGGAATATCTTGAGGAATACAAGTTGGATCGTTAGGAGAACAAGCTGTATTTGCAGATGCAGGAGGTGCCATTACGGTAGCTGTACCGAGAGCTACGATTGCCGCCAAGGAGATGTTCTTAAGCATGAATTAGGTTCCTCGTAAAAAAAGTGAGTGGTTATATCTACGTAAGTACACTTCTAACATGAGTTTTCGAGAGCCTACGTGAATTCCTAGTGAAGAACAGACGGTTTATATGAAGCTCTGACGAAGCTAATGTAAAGTAACCCTCAAGCACAATCTTTTTTTGTGAAAATTTGTATTTTGCACTAGCGACTTTTAACGATTTTATGGGAGCTCAGAGTTTTTCATCCGCAAAATAGCTGAACTTTCTGAGTGCATCACAAATTCATCAGCTCATTGTGAACCACGGGAAACCAAAAGGAAAAGGTCGCTAATTTTACAGTTTTTGATGAAATGGTGGTTTTCTAGCGAAAGGATTATTCGCTATTAGGGGTTGCCAGCATTAGAAGTATCTCGGGCAATGTCGAAAATTACGGTTCGGCTTAACCAAATGGGATCATCTGAGGTGATATCTGGTGGAGGCTGCTTAACGCCAAAAGCAATGATTCGACGACGATCAATGCCTTTATCTTCAAGGAGCAATTGCACTGCTTGCACACGTTTTAGAGCAACATCGGCAGTGTATTCGGTGGGGTGTTGATAGCCAATGATGCGGAGATTGATGTTGGGATATCGGGCAAGGTATTGTTTGACTAATAATAATTTCTGGTCAATATCACGAGGTTTGACGACAGCGGAGTTTTGGTCGAAATAGACACGGGTACTAATAGGCTGGGTCTCGACTTGGATATTATTCGTAATTTGTTCGATGCCGTTGATTTGCTCGACGGCCTCAATAATCGTTGTAATATCGTCAGCTTGTAAAACAGTGCCGGCAAGGGTAACGCGATCGCCGTCGAGTTGGGCATCTACTTGAATGCCATTAACGCTATTGAGGGGAGTCAATATTTTCTCGATTTCAGCTTGGCGTTGGGCTTTATCTAAAGGTTCTTCAATCACCAAAATATTGTTGCTCAGCTCAAAATCTGGCAAAGTCTGACGGGCGATCGCCGCCGCTTGGTCACTGAGTTCTTGTCTTGGTAAGCGGCCAGTGAGATAAAGCGTCTTATCGCGAATATCTGGGCTGATATCTGGTGTGAGGCGATATAGAGCAAGTTCTGGCGTTGTTTGTAAGGCGATCGCCACCTCTTGCTCAAATAAATAGATTCGTCTTAACCAATAGCCATACAATCCAATCGGAATCAACGAAAGTACAAATAATCCAACCAAAAGACCTCGCCAAGGAAAACGTCTCGGCTTCGATATTGGCCGTGGAGATTCTGAAGAATTTGAGGACTGGACAATGACAGGTTCAACAGATTCCGGTACAGATTTAGCCTCTTGAATTTTCAGCTGCACCAGGTCAGTCATTAGCGGCAACAACTCATCGAGGGGTTGTTGGGATGAAGCGATATATTGATCAATTTGCAGCAATTGGCGATCAAGCTGAGCATTTGTCTGACGTAAACGCAGCACTTCTTCATTCCACATCAAATCCCGAAATTGTTGTATCTGAGCAGCTCTATCATCGGGGACAACATGTTGATGTTGCTGACGTTCAGACGATTGGGTTTGAGGTGCAGAGTAAGCTGATGGCTGTGGTGTTGTAACGGGAGTTGTCTGTGGTGGTGGACTAGGTAGCTCAATAACATCTGGAATTGGCGAAGCCATCACCTCAATTGGCTGTTCCTGGTTTGTCGGGGTCTCGACGGACACTTGATTAGTGAGGATGCTATTAATCTGTGCAGCGAAAGCATTTATTGTCGCATTAGTATTCGTCGGCTCTGGAGTTGGCTGTTCCTGCTTTGTTTCAGGTTTAGGGGCAGCTTGATTGTTGAGGATGCCATTAATTTGTGTGGAGAAAAAATCTACGCTCGCACTGGTATCTGTCGGTTCTTTTGGCAATTCTGGCTCTGGAGAAGTTAGTTCTGGTGTGGTTACTTTTGGAGAAGTTGGTTCTGGTGTAACGACTTTTGGAGGAGTTAGATCTAATTTTGGAGGGGTAACGGATGGTGGTGTATTGGGAGGTTGAGGAGTAGGAGAAGCTTTTGGTTGAGGGATTGGGGCAGGTGAAGGGGGTGTTGGCTCAACAAATTTCGGAGCCACAGGTACTGGTTGCGGCTTGTTTTGGATTGGAGTCGGGGCAGGCGAAGGGGGTGTTTGTTCAACAAATTTCGGAGCCACAGGTACTGGTTGCGGCTTGTTTTGGGCTGGAGTTGGCGCTGGGATTTGGTTAGGAGGAGAGACGGGTGTTTCTTTCGCTTGGGGTGGGGCGACTTGAATCACCTGTAGGATCTCATCAATTTTCTTTTCGATCGCACTTTGAACTTCGTTACCCTGGGCACGCATCTCTTCTCGTACGCCACTAATCTGTTCTTCTAAATCACTAATTTTCGTTTCATATTCAGAAATTTGTTCTCCCAAAATCGCATTGCGAAGAATATCGAAATCGAGGCGATCGCCATTATCCTGCTGGTTTGATTCAGGCATAACTCTTTAACCTCGTAATATTCGAATCTGAATGCCAAATAACTTGACTTTAATTTAGCCCATGTTCATTCAACAGTTACATATAAGGATGGATCAGGACAAAAGTTTAGTTGGCCAAAGGTCATCTCTACGCTAGGGTTTCGGTATTTGCGGAAATCCATTCTGCATAGGGTGCATAACTCTGGGCCAAGGCGATCGCATAAATCTCTGGTAGCTCGTAGGAATGTCTAGCCAAAATTACTTTCTCGATCGCCTCGTAATTTACAGAGACAGTTTTAAAGACCACTTTAAATTCTGGCGAATGGTGCACATCACCTTGCCAACGGTAAATACTTTCGATCGGCGTAATCTGAGCACAGGCTGCGAGTTTTTCGTCCACAATCTCCCGCGCAATTCGTTGGGCTTCTTCTAAATTTCCTGTGGTCGTGACTACGGCGATCGCCTCTTTATCCTTCATGATGCAGTCCAAATCCTAATGAAAATCTTTATCCCAAACGCCCAGATATAAACGTCCGCTGTCATTTCGCTGGATTTGACCACGATATTTTTTAGTGCGGAAAGATCGTAAATCACTATTACCAGAATGGACGTCGGCGATCGCCTCAAGAATTTCTTTAGGGACTTTCTCGGGGATTAATTCTTCTGCTGTATTTTGAATCAAAGTCACATCTGTGCCGATAGGAAACGTCACTTCTGTTTGGCGCACGTTAAATTTTTTGTCATCGACGACATAACCGAGCGACACATTTTGCGGGCCGTAATCCTTGTAGAGAATAGCGATACTATCTGGCCAAAATCCTGTCCGCCGCTCTGTGGGAGTCCCCAGCGCTTCAGCAATATCTTCTTCGTTTTTACCGACTGGTATTAAAGGGAAAGCTGGTTCCTGAGGCTCCGGTTCTGGTTGAGGCTCTGGCTCCGGCTCCGGCTCTGGCTCCGGTTCGGGTTCTGGCTCCACAGGTGTGGGTTCTTCTGGTTCCTCTGGCTCTGGTTCGGGTTCTTCCGGAGTTGGGTCAATAGGATTTTCGGTGGGAGGATCTAGTTCTGAGCTTGGGGGAAAATCTTGTACCTGCGATCGCCCTAAAACAGCGAAGGCCAACCATAACCCAGCCCCAAGTCCCAACAAACTAAAAAATAACAATGCACAACCGATTTTCCAGCCACCCGATTTTTGTTTTTGAGGGGGAGGAGATGGATTTACCACGACAGGTGTGGCCGTCGCCGATGTCTGCAACGCAGGAGCAGGAGAACCAATCACCCTTGTTGCCGTAGTTTGAGTCGGGTTGCTTTGTTGAACTGATGGAGAACTGGGAATAACAGGTTGTATGGAGGGCGATGACGTTGGGAAAGGTTGGGTTGGAGTGGATTGATTGAGTAGCTCATGCGACATCGCATTAGCAGTGGGAAAGCGATCGCGGGGATGGAATTTTACAGTTTTGGCGATCGCCTGACCGAGAGGACTATTTATATAAGGAAAATCTTGTTGCCAAATCAACTCACCTGTTTGGGTATCCGTCGCGAAATGTTGGGGTGACTTGCCAGTGAGAAGATAAATCGCGGTAAAACCCAGTCCATATAGATCACTCGAATAAACAGGGCGACCTGTACCCTGTTCTGGTGCCATATAGCCCGGCGTCCCAATCGCCACAGAAACGGGACTACTCCCATCCGGATAAATCGATGTGGTGAGCGCTTCTTTTACTGCCCCAAAGTCAATCAAGACAGGTCGTTGATCACTTTCCCGCAGAATAATATTTTCGGGTTTAATATCGCGATGAATAATGTATTTGTCGTGAATCGATTGCAGCACTGGCAATAAATCCACCAGTAAATCCTTTACCTGCTCCAGAGACATACAGCCCCGCTGCTGCACAATATCCTGGAGCGTGAGTCCATCGATCCATTCTTGAACTAAATAAAATTTGCCCTGATCTTCGAAATAGGCAAACAGTCGCGGAATTTGCGGATTATTTTCTCCCAAGCCTTCTAGGATTGCCGCTTCCCGCTGAAATCTTCGCTGAATCTCTTGCACCATTTCAGGGCTAGTTGCCTGAACCTTCAGGGCTTTCAACACACATTGCCGCTGGGAAGGAAGCTGCATATCCTTCGCCAAAAACGTATCGCCGAAGCCCCCTTGTCCAAGGGTTTTAATAATTTGGTAGCGACCGTTAATCAGGGATGACTGCATAGAAAATTAGGGCGAGAAAGCACATAGAGTATTCTACATCTCCGCTTTTATTCATTACGTAGAATCCCACAGGATAAGAAAAAGGGCGATCGCCAACTGATTTTTTCTTAGTGTTCTTTGAGTGGTGATAACCTGAAAGAAAATCGGGTTAAAGACTTAAAAACTATGGCCACAATCCTTTCTGCTGAAGAACTATCCAAGTTTCGTAAATCTTTCGATGGGGTTCCAGAGAGTCTCTCGACCTTAGATGTCATTGAACTGTGTGATGGCAATATCGAGCAAGCAATCAGTGCCCTTGCTCCACAGTTTGGTATCAACATTACACGAGATAGTGAGAAACCTATAGACAAGTATATTCAAGGTTTTAGTCACATTATTTGTGATGAGGATTTTATGGATGAGGTCATGAGTGGTTTACTGACTGCGGCAGTGGGTGCTCTAGCTGCTGCTGGTCAAATTTCGACTGCTATTGCGACACCGATTGTTCTTTATGTCGCGAAAAAAAGCGTTAAGAAGTGGTGTTCCACTCGCACTTAAATTCCCACAACGGTAAACGCTGCCCAGTAATAAGGATGACAATACTCTGACTCTGGTTTAAGAAGCACAGCAGTGAGTGTATTGAGATAAAGTTCGGCTTTTTTTTCTGGTAATCTCCGCTTCACGATTGGACTAATCTCGTCTAGAAATGCTTGTCCTTTCTCTGGAGTGAGGGTGCGCATCCAGTTTTGGGCAGCGTTTAAGGCTTGAGCGGGTGTCGGTAATTGTTCTGGTGAATTTATGGTTTCAGTTGTCCTTGCAATTGGAGCTATTCCAGTTTGGAGTGAACCGTCTAATCCCTGAAAACTAAAGCCAAATGGTGATGGTGAAAACGCTGTGACTTTTTGATTAGGGAGACCATTTTTCAGATAGTGATAGGTCTGGATCATCAAAATCGATGTAGCAAGGTCGCTCACTGGCCAAAGACTACTAATCACAGCAGAAGCTCCGGCATAAATAAACCCACTGGGTAAGCCGACGTATTCATCGCCGAGGGAATTCAGGTCAGTAATTCCAGTTTCGCAGGCGGAAAGGCTAACAAGGCTACAGTTTGGCAAGTTGAGTTCAAAGATCTCAGCGAGAGTGAGACGGTTATCGGCATTATCTTCATTGTCGTCGTTCAGAATTAAGGCGGAGTTGAGGGGAGACTGAAAATCAAATGTGCCGTGGCAGGAGAAATGGAGACAATTCAGTTTTTCGAGGTTGGGATGGTTGCGGAAATTCGTTTCAGAGGCATTTTTTCGATCCAGAATGTCGGTTTCAGGGAAATAATCGCTAATAGCTTCAACTTCCAGCTCGGAGAAGAGTAAATCTTGGGTGGGATTTTTAATGGCGAAGAAATGATCATTTGCTGATTTTTCTTGGCGTTCGAGGACTTGCAGGAGTTGGCAACTGGGCGCGTAACTGACACCAGCGGAGAATTTATCGAGTAAACAACGATCATCGCTTAGGGGAAGGGCATGGAAGGGGAGAAAATGTAGCTGGCGATGGGGAATGAGAATGAGTTTATTCAGATCGAATTGCTGGAGTTGTTCCAGAATTTGGTCAAGGTGAAGGGCTTGGCAGAGGGCTTTTGAGACTATTGCAAATTGCTCTTTCGCTTCTGTCTTAGTGAAGCGATGAGTTTGACCATAAAGCTCTAGATATTTTTGGACAGCTTCAGCAATAATCTCAGTTTCAACGGCATGGAGAATCGGTTGAGCTTGATCTTTCGTGATTAGGAAAGCAAAGGTTTTTTCTTCGGTTATATACCACTCCACAATGGCAGTTTGGTCATCTAATAAATCCTGAATCTCTGCAAAAGTGATGGGTTGAACGGTTTGGGTCAGCGTAAAAGTCGGATCGATAGGCTTAATCTTTTCAAGTACTTGATCTAACTCGGCTCTCGCTTGTTTCAATTCAGCAGAAATTTGTTCGCGAGCTTGCTGAGTCAGAGGATTAGTATTATTACGATTAGATTCTTCGAGGACTTGCAATTGACGATCTAGAGTGGGAATTCGGCGACGAAATTCTTTGAGTTTCTCGATAATCTCTGGGTCAACATCACCTTTCGGATAAAGCTCACGGCTAAAAAGAAGTTCTGTTAAATTTCGGGATTTACTACGTTCAGCATAGGTTAAAGCGTGATCAGTCTGATTGAGTTCAACATAACTTTGGGTAATGTTTGTAAAAACCCGAATAGACTTATCAATGATTTGTTGACGATGGCGATCACTAAGCACAATGTTACGAACACTTTCAATAGCACTAATTGCTAGTTTGTAAGTATTTATCGCCTCTGACCATTGTTTATTTACGAAATAAAGATTGCCTAGATTACTGGCAGATTGCAAACAATCAAGGGGATAATCATCCAATGTTCGAATCTCAAGTGCTCGCTGGTAAGCTTTAGAGGTTGTCTGAAAAGGGTCTGACTGTAACTTTTGTCATTATGAGCCTGACGAAAAAATAGGAATTTCAGAGGATTTTCTTTGTGGAATCACCTACATGTCTATGCTCAAAATATACTTTTCAGACATCCTCTTAATAGTAGCATTAATATTTTCTACTGGATTTCCTTTTATCCGTTCACAATACACAAAACCCAAGTTGTTCTGAGCTGTTGCCCATTGATGAGAATTTTGTTCTTGAGTGTAAATTTCAAGAGCTGCTTCACAAGCACTTTTTGCAGATTCAATATTGTCTTTTCGGCTTCCTTCAACACGGTTTAAGTATGCAAGGGATAAATTATTTTGAGTGATTGCCCATTCTATAGGAAGATCTTCACGGTTTCTTACTTTTAGAGATAACTTAAGTGCATTAATAGATATTTCTATATTTTTCGCAGCTTCACCATTGATACGTTTTCGGTAAGCAATAGCAAGATTACTTAAAGTTCTCGCCCAATTTACAGGAGATGCTTTATAAGTTCTAATTTCGAGAGCTCGCTCATACGCATCAATTGCACATTCAATATTACTTGCAGTATTCCCCAATATTCTTTCACTGTAAGCATTTCCTAAATTGTTCTGAGTCATTGCCCAGTCTACTGGATATGTTTCGCGAGTTCTAACACAAAGTGCCTCTTTGTAGGTAATAATTGCAGACTCGATATTTTCTGCTCTGTCCCCTCTAAGGCGACATCGATAAGACATAGCTAAGTTATTTTGAACAGTTGCCCACTGTTTAGGAAAAGTACTACTCTTATAAACTTCCAGAGAGAGTCTATATACATCAATTGCAAATTCAATATTTTCTTCTCTTTTACCTCTAATTCTCTGCATATAGGCGTTTCCTAATGTAACTTGAGCCGCTGCCCAGTCTATTGGAAAAGAAGCGTGAATGTAAACTTCAAGAGCTTGCTGACAAAATCTAATGGCGTTTTCAATATTTTGTAATTTATTTCCCCAAATACGCTCCGTGTAGATATTTGCTAGGTTGTTTTGAGTCATTGCCCAGCTTTCTGGAAAGTCTTCGCGAGTATATAGCAGGCAAGGAGTGGGTTAAGACAGAATAGGATAGAAGCAATAAACATAGATGCCATGCCTGCTCCCCATAGTCTTGATTTACGCCTAAAAGCTGTTGCCGCCTTCGATAAAGGTGAACGAAAAAGTGATATCTGTCGCTTCTTTGGTATTAGCCGAAATACGCTAGACCTGTGGCTGAAACAACGAGAGAAAATCGGTTCAGTCGCTCCGAAGACAGATTACCGTCGAGGCCCTCAACCGAAGATTAATGATCTAGATGCTTTTCGTGCTTTTGCAGAGGAATATGGGCATCTAACCCAGAAGGAAATGGCGGAGAAATGGCCAGAGTCTATTAGTGATGCATCCAGACGTGAAGCTCTACGGAAAATTGAATTTACTCGAAAAAAAAAGACCTATCGATATCAAGAGAGAGATAAAGAATTAGAAAAAAGCATTTGTGGCACAACTGAAGCAGTATGTCCAAAGAACGACTCGTATATATCGATGAAAGTGGATTTGATAATACCTTAGATTATGGGTATGGCTACTGCCATAAGTCAGAGAGGTTTATCGCAGAGAAGTTAGGTCATCGTACAGAACGAGTTAGCGTGATTGGAGGATGGCGAGAGGGAGAGCAGATAGCACCGATGGTATTTGAGGGCTATGCCAACAGCGCCTTAGTTTGCCAATGGGTAGAGGATTGCTTAGTGCCAGAGTTGATTCCGGGTCAAATTATTATTCTGGATAATGCCAGTGTTCATCCAAAGGAAAGAATACAAACATTGGTGGCGAAGGCAGGATGTGAAGTGATATTTTTGCCACCCTACTCACCACACCTGAACAAGATAGAGAAGTTTTGGGGGAGGTTAAAGAAGGAGGTAAGTAAGCTCATCAAGAAGACTGAGGATTTGTTCGATGCCATCAGAATAGCCTTCTGTTCTATGTCCTAACCTTCTCCTTCGCTGCTATAGATTTTGAGAGCAGATTTATAAGAAAGTATTGCCTGCTCAACATTATTGGCATAGTTGCCCTGAGTTTTATACGAAAGAGCAATACCTAAATTATTCTTGATTCTTGCCCATATTAATGGATTCAGTTTTTTCTCGATAAGAAGCAAAGCTGTTTCATAACAAACAATTCCAATTTCGATATTTATACTTTTATCCCCCAACGGAAACTGATTAATAAGATCTCCTAAGTCCCCTAAATCATTAGCAATTCATGCTTTCTGTTCGTCATCTTTTATATGATTAGGAATAGTTTTAAATCTCCCTTGAATAAGCTTTAAAAAAGTATTATCTAAATAATCAATATGTTCTTGCAAAAACGGATAAACAACAGACGAATCTCTCCTATGATTAGAGACTAATTGCAATAATTTAGATAAAACAATCTGGTGCTTATTAGACATGTCATTGACTTCCGTATAGAATCAATTTCTTTGTCAGCCAGATTATATTCTTAGTAATAAAATATTGGCTAACACTCAAATCAAATAAAGATTTCGTGCGTATTGCCCTTGACGCTTTTCTTGACTCATTGCAAGCTAATTTCGACACGAAGATATTTCTTCCCTCATAGCGCCTCGGCTCAAAAATGCTTGTGATCCCTCAAGAAATGATAAATCCCCAACTTTCTCGAGAAGTTGGGGCTTTCAACAGACGATCATCTCAGCATTATTCAAAGACTATGCCTTTGTAGAGTTCATTTAGAGCTAGATCAAAATCTATTGAAGCCAAGGCAATCGTTTCATTAACACCTTTGCAGTCAGTCAAAAGCCATTGATTTTCAGCCGTCTTCGCAAAATGTTTTACGTAGCATTGATATTGGTCAATCAGTAAGTATTCAGAGAAGTTTGGAATAGAACGATAGGCATCAAACTTTTCTCCTTGATCATAATTTTGTGTGGAGCTTGATAACACTTCCGCAATGACAATCGGATTCGTGATCGTCATCTTAGTTGTATCTGTATAGATCGGCTCATCCCGAACAATCATTACATCAGGGTAAGTATATTTATTTGTTTTGGGAATCCAGAGCCTCACATCATTGGAGTAAATCTCATAGTTTTTATCGCGGAAGTAAGAGAGAAAACAAAACACAAAATTCAGCGTAATTGTATTGTGATTTGTTGTTCCGTCGATAATCTCAATAATCTCCCCATCTCGATATTCATGCCGTACCTCAAAATCCGCTTCTAGGGCAATATACTCTTCGGGTGATAACGCTTTTGTTTTTGGGGAACTGCTGCAACCCAATCACTCACCTTGATGCGAGCTTCTTCGACTACAGCAATGGCAGATATATTTAACTTGGTTTTATCTTGAGTAGCTAAGAGGATGTCTGAAAAGTATATTTTGAGCATAGACATGTAGGTGATTCCACAAAGAAAATCCTCTGAAATTCCTATTTTTTCGTCAGGCTCATAATGACAAAAGTTACAGTCAGACCCTTTTCAGACATCCTCTAAATAAAGCGGCGACCACAGACAGTCACGGCACTTATGGTTTTGTTTGCCGCTATGGATACGACCATTTTTGACGGCTCTTGTGGACTGACAACTGAGACAGTGAATCATTTGGGGGAGTCTTTTGGTTTAATTTCTCTTTTATTATCCTTACACCTGTAGGACTATCAAAATATCTACTCCTTTTAAAGAAAAGAAAATTTTACTAATCACTGATTTTCTTGGTATTAAAAAAATTGAGCAAAAATCAACTCTTTTTTTCAGTGAAGAATTCAGATCTTGCTAGTAAAGTATAGATGCCTTCAATCCAAAATCCCATTTTCCAGCCACTACAAAAGTGTTTGCAGACTAAATTATCTTTCCCTACTCGAGATGATGGATTCACGGAATAAACTTTAGACAAAGGTCTTGTTTTCTTGATTCCTAGCATAATTGCATAAATTATCTGGCTACCAAATCTCAGAGGAGCAAATGAACGTATTTTTTCTTTGTTTTCTATTAACGATGTGACAATAGATTCTATTATCTCTAGAGATACTGATGATTTGGGATAGAATAATAAACCGGCATTCAATTCCTTAATAATATCAGGATACATCTCAGTAAGAATAAGATGTTTTCGATAGACATCACTACCATATTCGTTATTGTAAACAATGGAATCCTTTTGCTTCATCGATTTTGCTAATTCATCCCCAAATCTAAAAAAGAGAATATCTGCATCGAATGACAGAATCCAACCAGCATTAGATAAAAGATGGTAATCAAATAATTGAATTCCCCATGGAACACGTTCTCGATATTCTTTGCATGAAGGATAATTTTCGAGTAGTTCTTCGACTATTTTGTCTGCAAATTTTCGCTCTATAATAGTTATATTTGGAATGCTTTCACCTATTAGTTTGATATCGTCTTTGCTGAGAGAACCATCATCATGCACTACCACAGGACAATCAATCTTCATATAAAGAAGAAGTGAACGAATTGCCCATAGATACATTCCAATATCTTTTTTGCAAAGTAAGGTATGAATTTCTATTTCTTTATCTTTTATTGTGAGAGGAAAAGGAGGCAGATTTTCGGAGTAATCCAATGCTTTTTTCTCTACAAATTCTACATATCGTTTTAACTGTTTGTCTATACTTTTTCTCTCTTTCAGAGAGAATTTATGAGAAATAACGAACAAGAGTTTTGCAATAAAGATTAATAGTCGAAGGAAAATAGCAGACATTTTTTTATTTGAATTTTTCATATTAATCATGTTTAATTGCGAAATAATTCCAAAATAGTAAATATATTGGTGGAGCAAGCAAAATCAAGCTGTTATTTTATGTAGTCTCTCCAATTATCTTTTTAGATAACAGCAAAACACGGCATATCAGTGTGAGTATTGACTAAATATGTAGAAAGGAGCTGTAGAAAATTCAACATCTTATTTGATTTTTATTAGTTCTAATGATTTTTTAAATGATATTCTGGCAAGAAAATTATACCTTTTTATTCTTGTATTTTGACTCGATCAACCAGGTTGACATGCTGATTTTCAGCAGTGCCATTGGATAACAAATTATGACTCTGCTGAAACATGGCCATAATTTTTTTTGTTCACTCACTTTAGAAAAGGCTATGTCATTGATCCTGAAAATGTAGCGTTATGATTTATTATAATTTCGCGCAAAGCTTTAGGTGATTTTGCTTGTATAACAATTGATCCCGCGTACACATCGATTTAAAATACAGGAATAATCTAAAGCTACTGCTCTGCAACATAACCTCGAGATTAGGCGATCAACAGCGAAAAAACTCATTCGCGGGCTAGACAAATATAAACAAAGCTATGTCGCTAGTCATGTTGACCTATTTGAACAGCTAAAGCATGGCCACAAGCCTCGCATCCTCTTCATTTGTTGTTCGGATTCCCGCGTTGATCCCGGCCTAATCACCCAGACAGAGTATTGGCGAACTTTTCGTCATCCGCAATGCAGGTAATATCATTCCTCCATTTGGCGCAGCGAACGGCGGCGAAGGCGGCACGCTCGAAAACCCTCGAAGTATGACACTGTCTCTTCCCTCGTAAACGTCATCAAGCTGTAGGCAAAGAGATAGATAAAACAGCTACATTGAGCGTTTTAACTGCACTGTGCATCAGAGGGTTTCACCTCTATTCCGAAAGACTCTATCCTTCTCCAAGAAGTTAGAGAATCACATCGGAGCTATCTGGCTTTTTGTCCACCACTACAATGCATCCTTACACATTTAGGACTATCAAGTACTGTTACTTGATAGCCTTTAATTTGATCTGAACTTCTTCAAACACATTATTAAACCTGTGGGCGGCCTCATTTAGCGCCTCAGATGTAATCTCCTTTTCAAGCCATTTTCTCGCCCATTCTCCAGAAGGAACATGGACACTAGATACTACTTCAAAATCAATGTCTAAATATAACCCCAGTGTTGTATTTGCAGCACCTGTATTCTTCCATTCCTGATTAAGTCTCTTAGAAAACATACTGAGGCCTCCCGGAGTAATCGCCCGAACATGGGTAGGATCAGTAATGAAATTATCATGACGGTGGTGTGGCACCCGAATATCAATGATCGCACCACTTTTACAGACGCGGTAAAGCTCTTGGATAAGGCCAAGGTACACATCTGTTTGTTGCCCAAGATGTTCGAGAACATGATGCATGACAACTTCTTCAACACTATTATCTTCCCAAGGCCAGGGAAACTCTTCTAAATCTAATAGTAGGTCTGGTTCACCAAATTTATCGACATTGACATAACCCGGCAGGATTTTATGACCACAGCCAAGGTGCAATTTTAATGATTTTTCTGACATATAGGTTTCACGTGAGCCACTTATCTTTAAAGGGTATACCAAACTGATTGAAGCATAGGCACATTGACTCAATCTTGATTCATCTTTAGCATGCGTTAACTTTATTTACGCATCAGCTTGTTATGTTCTGGTGCTGACGACAACTTAAAGTATCTGCACTTTTGGTGACTTGAGAAACAAGCTGAATCTGTCCAGCATTATCTGTTTGCCAGCTTGTAATTGGTTGAATCACTGGCTGTTGTTCGATGCTCTGCTGAATGTCTTGAGGCCGAGTCGCCTGTTGAATGTCAGTAGTATTAGATTCTCCGACATAACTCTGAAGATCCTGCCAAAGTGTTCCATTATTTAGTGCAATTCTTGGGTTCTCTTGGATGCCACCGCGCCCCACTAAGGCAAAAGAACTTCCTGTTTCCGCAGCACAAGCAGCTGCAATTTGATCACTTGCATCAGTAATATCAGCAGGTAGTTTATCCAAACTAGAGGTTTTGTCTACATCTGGCGTATTGAGCGTAACAACCCCATTAAATTCAGCACCGAGATCAGAGGTTGCCGTAATATCACTTCTGGATGTGAGGCGATCGCGGAAAGCAGTACCAAAAATCCCCTGAGCAGTAATTGAAATCCTGCCACCAGAACCAGCTGTAGCATTCGCTGTAATATCACTGTTATCCAAAGCGATGAGCGTCACCGTTTCAATATTAATATTGCCGCCATCAGTATTATTCGCATTCGTACTCAGCAAACTCTCTCGAAACAATCTCAAATCTTGCGTAAAAATATTGATATTCCCCGGCTTCCCTGTCCCGGCTGGAAGTCCCTCAAGGGATCGATTTAACGTTTGAAAGTTCCCTGTCGTAATTACAGCTTGATCTTGGATTGTTAACCGAGGCGTCCTAATCGTAATATCTTTGCCATTCCCGCTACTCTTCAATAAATCAGCATAAATACCAGACGCCCATCGTTCACTACGGCCCGACAACTCTACAGATTCAGAGGCATTAATTGTCACGGCACCGCCATCACCATCAAAAAAAGTACCAGCTGCAATAATGCCACCATCTCTGAGAATTAATCGTCCAGTATTAATCTCAACGCCACCTGAATTTCCAGCACTATTGGAGTCAGCTAATAGGATATTGCCATCTTGTGCTGTATCACGCCCCGATAACTCTAAGAATTCACTCGCATTAATTAAAATTTTGCCGCCATTTCCACCTCGTAATGGGCTATTCGTCAACTGGGAGCCATTCAGCATTCGAAATCTCGCTGTTTCTATCCGCAGGTCTGCACCATCACCAGTGGCGCTGTAGTTATCCACAAGAATTTGCGAGGAATCTTGAGTAAATTCCTCGGTGATATCAAACAGAACTTCTGGACGGGGTAAATTGTTATTCGCTTCTAGGTAGGAACTTTCTGAACGAATATCGAAGACAGTATCACCCTGCACTCGCAGGTTATTTGCACGAAAGATAATATCTGATCCGCCTTGCGCCCCACCATTAGAAACATTGAAGCGAGTGAGGTCATCAAATACCAAGTCTTCTGCAATATCGAAGTTAATAGTGCTTCTCTCTGTTGTACTAGCAGTTTTAAACAGAAAGAAAGCTTGATTCGCAGTCAAGTTCTGGGCGCGAATATTGATGTTCGTATCGCCTCCAGTATTCGGATTAGTGAATTCCAAGCCAGAGGTATCGCTAATGTTGATATCGCCTTGAAAATCAAAGGTGGCGATCGCCCCTTGACCATCCACATTATCTGTTTCGAGGGCAATCTTCGAGAAAGTATTGATCGTTAAATTATCGCCAAAGAGATAAAGCTGTTCTATCTCTGGGTTTGGAGCACGGAAAAGAATATTGGCAAAATCAAAATTAATATCGCTGCCCACTGTGTCAGTACGAGCAATCGGAAAAGTATCAACTAAATCAACCTGACTACCACCGGCAACGCTAACGAGAGCAACATCCCCTCCAAATGACGAAATGTCACTATCAATACCAAAGTCGCCTTCAAGGTTAATCCCATCAGCAACCAAAATAGTTGCACCACCATCTAAGTTCGCCAAAGAGCCTTTAATATCAATACTTTTACTGGTTTCACTTAGTCCTAAACCAATAGGAGCAGAGACAAAGAGTAGTGGATCTAAGCTGGTTGTATTTTGATCAAAGACAGCATTATTCGGAAATAAAATATCGGTTGCCGTTGTCGCGACAAAACTACCGCCACCTAAAAAAATATTGGGCACACTGCCTTGAATCACTTCAATGCCATTAGGATTCGCTAGAAATAAATTGGCTGGATTTGCTGTTTGAATAAAACCACCAATCTCGGAAATCTCAGTCCCTGTGACACGGGCAATAATGTTTTCAGTTGTTGCTGCGTTATTGAAAAGAGCAAAGACTGTTTCAGGAACAGAGAATTTTTCAAAGCTATGGAAGAGATTCTCCCCTTGTTCAACGCCGCCCAAAATAAAATAAAGGTCAATGCTAGGGACAATATCTGGAATAAAAAACGTTGAGGTCGGATTATCAAGGGTTGTGTCGGCAATGATCTCCGTCTGGGCTGCTAATGGTGCGGTCAAAACAGCTTGGGTACAGAAGAGGCCAAATAGTACCGGTAATAAGGTTTGGCGATCGCCTTTCAAACATTGACACAACATTTTTCCTGTGCTGACCATAAGCTGTCCCGGTAGAAAGAATTCGATGCAGATTTAGCAACACTCATCTTTTCTGGGAATTCGTTCAAGGTCAGGAAAATCTTCTTAGACAATCATGTCGACTCTCTAGGATTGTCGATTACGCTTGGAAATTTGTGGCGATCGCCTCTGCGATCAAACCTATTCCTTTAGCATCCAGAACCCAGCAAAACGTTCATCATCAGGACTATTTTGTATAGCGAGGAAATGTATACCTTCGGCCTTCTTTTTTGCCGTCTCAAAATTTTTCGCTTCTTTAACGGTGCCTTTATTGGGAAGATCCGCCACAATCCAGCTATCACTAACCCCGGTTTCTAAAACCATACTGGGACGAGGCTGTTGATTGAGATGCAAAAAGCTCAGCTCCAAGCCAGACATCCAGCCAGCCAAGGGAACCGCTCGCGGCGAGAAGATCAATAAGCCAGGAATTTTTGTATCAGAGTTTAAATTATTGAGCGGGAAGGGCTCACCAAAATCAATTTCCCAATCATCAAAATCTTCAAATGCAGAGGCTTCTAGAGAAACAATTGCCCATTTATCGCCTTTATCTCCTCGCACAGCATCAGGTAGAGCAACGGCATTAAGAGAGGGATATTGCACCGAGGTATTGCGGGCCGCCTGTTCATCAAAATTGGGATGTTCAGGATAAACCTCACGAGTGCGTTGGTCGATCCACTGCATCAGAGTGTAGGCACGGCGGGAGGGGGCAGAAGGAATACCCGCATCTTCACAGCCTTTCGAGATCATATTGTTCATCTGACGACGGAAAAACCTGATTTTACTCGGGCTGACACCAGCTTCGGCGATCGCCTTTTCTATAGCTTTTTTTAGCGTAATCGAGTTGACTTCTGTGTTCGTACAAAACTCGCTATACCGGAATAGATCCCCATCACCTTGTTTAATGCTGGTGGGCGCTTCGCAGATGAGCACTTCCCATAATTTTTTTTGATTGTCATCCAAGATCGGACGCGAATAAAAATCCAGTTCCCAAATAGTCACAGCAAGTCTCAACTACACAAAATAAATCTCTATTGATTTTGCCCTATTGCCTTGTCTTTTCATAATTTCTGGCAGTGATAGGATGCGACGCCTACCCGCAAAAATCTTCTATGCTATGCAACTATACTGTCTGTGTTTTTCGGGAGGCGATCGCCATGGCAACTTTTTTACGACCATTGAGCTACAAATACCAATGGATTTATGACACCATTTCCCGCCTCGCAGCCCTCACCGTTGGTGGCGAAACCCGTTTCCGCAATCTGGCACTCCAAGGCATTCTTAACGAAGATAAGTCAAACCCGAAAATCCTTGACCTCTGCTGTGGTGCTGGCCAAACCACCCAGTTTTTAACTCAATATTCTAATCAGGTCACCGGACTTGATCTCTCCCCTCTGGCGATCGCCCTCGCAAAAGAAAATGTCCCTCAGGCAACCTACGTCATCAGTGCCGCTGAAAATATGGAGCTTCCCGACAATAGTTTTGACATTGTCCATACCAGCGCTGCTCTCCACGAAATGACACCAGAGCAGCTCACCCAAATTTTCCAGCAAGTCTATCGTGTCCTCAAACCCGGCGGTATTTTCACTTTTATTGATCTCCACCAACCCACCAATCCCCTTTTTATACCGAGCCTCTATACCTTTATGTATCTGTTTGAGACTGATACCGCCTGGCAAATGATTCGCGCCGATCTCCCATCACAGCTCATAGCAGCTGGATTTAACATCATCAAGAAAGAACTCCATGCGGGCGGCAGCTTACAGATAATCCAAAGTCAAAAACCCAGTCTATAGCCGCTAAAATAAACATTAAATTTACTTCGATCCTGTTGAATTGTTATGGCGCTTTTGAATCCCAGCTTGCTAGAACCAAACCTGATTTTAGGTCAGACAATTCTGCATCTCACTCCCGAAATTGTGCGTCGCAACAAGATCAAAGGACTGATCCTCGATGTCGATGAAACCCTTGTGCCTATACGACAAGCACGCGCCTCCGAGGATCTCCTTCAATGGGTTACCGAAATGAAGCGTGCCGCCGATATCTGGCTCGTTAGCAATAATCTCAGCCATCAACGAATCGGGCGCATTGCCGAAATGGTCGATGCCCCTTATCTCCTCGGCGCAAAAAAACCATCCCGCGCCAAGCTCCGCAAAGCTATGGACGCAATGGATCTCCGACCTCAGGAAGTCGCAATGGTTGGCGATCGCCTGTTCACCGATGTTCTCGCTGGAAATCGCCTGGGCTTATTCACTATTTTGGTAGAGCCGATGGTCGATCCCCTTAAGGCCAATCGTAAATATCCCATTCGCAACGCAGAAGTATGGCTCTCAAAGTTTCTTGGTGCTTCTCTAGATGGCATGAAACACAACTTTACAAAAGGCAACAGAAGATAACGCTTACGAATATAAAAAAAGATTATGAAAAGTCACTACTGTGACTCCTTCAGGCATAATCATAGTCACGAAATATAACAAGGGATCACCTCTTTTTTATAGATCCCCATATAAGAAACCTTTTTAAATTCACTTTCTTGATTGAGCTACTTCCACTGGGAGTAGCTTTTTATATTGCCTGCTAAGGGATAGGACTCAGCGAAGCATTCAGCAATTTTGTCTAGAGATATTGCCGAAAAACATAGAATTTTGGCCTATAAATACCCTGTATTTGATAATACTTAGGTACAGCAAAAAAGATAGGTTTTTCCCTATGTCTTCTATAACTTTTAGGATACGTATCTTTATAGAGCGTAATTAAAGAGAGCAATTTGTGTAAGTATTCGGCAGAGCAAACACTATTGAAGTTGTTTTGTAATTGCTTAAAATCCCCAAAATAGACTCAGTTATTGATAGCTTCAATCGTGAGTTTAGGTATTTATTCACGATCATTTATTGAGTATTTACTCATAGTGAAAATCATAAAATTACTGAGCTCATTACCTTCGCTATCCTCGCAATAAAAAAGCTCCTCATATTTGAGGAGCCTACTCTTGGAAAATGAAATAATTGTAGGGTGACAAATCAGGCGATCGCCGCACCTAGCTTTTCAAAATACTTTTTAGATTTAGAGCGTTAGAGAGTGAGTATTGTTCTCGATGAGGTCTGCAAAGTCCTTCAGGAATGCCGCAGCATCTGCACCGTAAATAACGCGGTGGTCACAGGTGATATTCACTGTCATGGACTTCTTTACGCCGAATAGACCATCTGCCGTCGCAACCACCTTAGGCTGTGCTCCGCCAATCGCAAGGATAGAACCAGTTCCCGGAGGCAAAATTGCATCGAAGCTACTTACACCAAACATCCCGAGGTTAGAAAGAGTAAATGTGCCAGTGCTGTACTCATCAGGCTGGAGTTGCTTCGAGCGGGCGCGGGATACGAGATCTTTCCACTTGCGAGATAGAGAATAAATATCCATTTGATCAGCGCCTTGGAGCACAGGGGTAATCAAACCGCCATCGGGCATTGCCACAGCTACTGCGATATTGATGCCATTGCTGTATTTGATGGCATTATCACCAAAACTTGCATTCACAACGGGATGCTTCTGGAGAGTAACAGCGACAGCCTTCGCGAGGAGGCCAGTCATAGTTACGCCCTTGCTCTTAATTTGCTTGTAGAGTGCATCGAGCTTGTCAGTTGCGATGTCGTAGGAAACGTGGAAAGTTGGAACTTCGAGACTTGCGTTCATGTTGCGAACGACTGCCTGCTGAAGAGTATTGAGGGGAACAACTTCGCCGGGAGTAACGGATGCCGCAGGTGCCGGTGCCGGAACTGCTTTTGCGGCAGGAGTAGGTGCAGAGGCGATCGCCGCAGTGGTTGTTGCAGTTGCCGCTGGAGCAGTGGGAGCTTTACCCGCCGCCGCTTCAACGTCCTGAGCAATAATCCGACCGTGAGGGCCACTACCAGCAACAGCCTTAAGGTCAACACTAAATTGTTTTGCAAGCTTCTTTGCTCTGGGAGAAGCAACAATTCTGCCTTCATTTACCACAGGCGCAGGTGCTGATGCTGCCACTGGAGCAGGAGCTGCAACAGGTGCAGGAGCGGGGGGTGGAGCTGCGACTGGAGCCGGAGCTGCTGCGGGAGCCGGAGTACTACCAGCACCATTTTTTAAGGCTGCCGCTTTTTGCTTTGCTTCTTCGATTTCTGCCTCGGTTTCTGCAATCAGGGCGATCGCCGAACCAACAGGCGCTTCATCACCAGCTTCAACAACAATTGCTGCGAGGAATCCTTCATTAAAAGACTCCACATCCATATCAGCCTTATCAGATTCCACCACGACAACGGTTTCACCTTTAGCAACTTTATCGCCCGGTGACTTAGTCCAAGAGACGATCTTTCCTTCGGTCATCGTGGAGCTGAGGGCGGGCATGAAAATATCGTGAATCATGGAGGAATCTTCTTTTCTAAAACAACGATGTGGACAAACGTTTAACTAGCTGATTTTACCCCATTGGGGGAGGTAAGTTTAGGAATTTGCGGTTAGAGAATCAAGGTCTGCAAGGACTTCTTGGCTATGGATTGCAGGGTTTACACCGAGATAGATTTTCTGCAAAAGACCTTTAGGATCAATGAGATAAGTATGGCGCAGAGAATAACCTGTTAGATAGGAGCCATAGCTTTTGCTCACTTCACCTTTAGCATCCGCAAGAAGGGGGAATTTAAGACCTTCAGCATCGCAAAATTGCTCATGGGAATCCACATCATCTACGCTGACACCGAGGATTTGCACATCGCGCTCATTATATTTCGGTAAATCCTGCTGAAAGCGCTGTGCCTCAAGAGTACAACCAGGTGTAAAGTCTTGGGGATAGAAGTAAAGAACCACCCATTGACCGAGATAATCACTGAGGGAAAATTCATCGATATCACCATCACCGTTATTGCCTAACAGCGTAAATTCAGGGGCTGGGGCGTTTAAATCCGGCTGTTTACCGCCAAGCGCTAGGGCATCATTTGCTGGAAACCACAGCAAAATAGCAAGGCAAAGGGACATCAGTAGGGGACGAAGAACTTTAAACATATGCGGGTCAGAGAAAATTCACCTTATCTGTTGTAACGCTTCTCAGGAAATCAATGGGTGATCGCCACTTGTTTCTACGCTCTAATGCTGACATTTTTAGCGTAGATATGACGACACATTTCATCGCTATAATCCTGATAGGCCTTTGGATAGGCAACAAACTGAGAGGAACAGTCTACACAAATATAATTTTGTTTCCCTAGACAACATATATTTTGATAATTTCTTTCCGATAGACATGCTGGATATTTCATAATTCTCCTCTATCCTTCTTTTAATTATTAAACATCTTTTCTAGAGTCTATGCCTGTCCTAGTGAAAGGCTAAAACCTCTATTTTTTCTCACGAAATAGGATACGATAAACTCTGATTTTGAGACAAAAGATCACAATAGTTGTTAAGTTGTAAAATACAAAGAAATTGATTCAATAGAAATTCAAATGTCAAATTATAGTAAATAATCAAAGAAGAGTCAGACAATAAATAATGACATAGCACAACTCCAATTATTTTTATTTGTACAACTACACCATTTAATTCAACAAGAATTTCATTGTGCATTTTTAATTCAATCAATCGATCTCTTTCAGTATCATTTTCATTACTTACTCATTTACTAGATTTTAAAATTTATTTTTAAATCATGAATATCAAACACATCATCAAACAATCACTCTTATCAATTCCTTATATTCGCCGTTATGTTGATCAAGTCCAATCATTGAGGTTAGAGGTGACTTCAAAAGAAGAACAAATTGAAAGATTGAAAAATCTAATAACTCATTCACGAAGTCCTGCATTATTTAATTCATTGGATGATTTTTCAACAGAGCGACTTCTCTCTCACCCAGCAATTCATCCACTACCAAATACTCGTATAGGGTCTGAAGAAGCGCTAGACAATCCAAACAGAATTAAAGTTGCAGAAAGACTTCTTAATGCTTATCACCAATCTTTAGGTGATGAAAAAAAATCGAACTTAAATCGTAATGGAGAAGATTTATGGACAGGCATACTTCGCGACGAATTACCTGATTTAATGGAAGCAATAGACAAAGGCAATGCAAAAAAACTAGCCGACTACTTAAGGGATTTCGGCAAGTCCTTTGTTTGGTTTGGGGGAGTTACCACTTGTATAGATGGATACAATAGAAATCTTGATCCCAAACAAGTTTCATTAACTTATCTAGATAAATTAGTGTGTCTTGGTGAATCATTAGGTATATTACGTTTTGAAAACCCAGAGAATGGTCCTTGGGGAAACAATTTGCAAGTAAATGTTGATCAGCTAATAAATGATATAGAACAAGTATTGAATATTTCAATTTCTCCTCCATTGAATATAATCCATACTGATGGCTTAACTACTGACAAAGGTTTATTTCACTATAGACATATTCACGGTTTATACAGTGCTATAAGAATTGCGAAATTAACTAATTGTCAAGGAAGAGTTTGTGAACTTGGAGGTGGAATTGGCATCACAGCTATGTATTCTAGACGTTTAGGCATATTAGATTATACTTTGCTAGATTTGCCAATAACTTGCTTGTTAGCTGGACATTATCTTTTACACTCCATAGGACTTGATGACGTTGTTCTTTATGGAGAATCAAATAGTTCAGGATCTATCAAAATATTGCCATATTGGGAATGTGTTAATCTCAAACATAAAAATTATAAATTAACAATAAATCAAGATAGCTTGCCTGAAATAGATGACAACTTAATTCAAGAATATTTGGTTCAAATCAGAAGGATTACAACTGATTTCTTCCTTAGTATTAATCATGAATGTTTTCATCCTAAAACCGTTAATAATTTCATTCAAAAAGAGACTGGATACAAACAACTTTATAGACATAAATGCTGGATACGTGAAGGGTATCTTGAGGAGCTATATCGTATCCAAGCAATGTAAAAAAAGAGTTGTTGGCGTGAGAAAAAGCAGACTATATGAATTGAGATTTTCAAAACAACTTAAATATTCGAGTTTATTTACAGATCAATTCCAATAGATTAATGCCTTATCCTCCCGTGCTTCCTTGAAAGGGGCGATCGCTACCCATTTTTTGGGAATTCGCCAAGGATAGAATCGATTTTTCTTTATGGACTTTTGCCACAATGCCAAAATCCTGAATTTTGCGTTCTTGGTCTGAGGGAAAAGTGACTATTGCTAGGTATTTCCGCAAAAGGATTGTAGTGGTATGTTAAAGGATCAATACATTAAGCTTGTCTTGCCTCGCTTTACTGTCTAATGCAGTCAGGGAAACTCGTTACACTTCATACAGAGTCCCGCTTGCCCCGTCGAACTTATCTATTGCCGCTGCTGAGGAAAAACTATGACTGACCAATTTCAATGGCTCAACGCATTGTCGACCCGCGCATCCCTAGAGGGGGCGATCGCCGAGGTTGTGGATCAGATCAAACCAAAATTAACGGGCACAGCAGATCTGGGCATTGTGTTTATTTCCTCAGCTTTTACTAGTGAATATTCGCGGGTTGTGCCTCTTCTCACTGAAATGCTACCCATGAAAGTTTTGGTGGGTTGCGGTGGTGCGAGCATTATCGGCACGGATGATAATAATCAACCACAAGAATTGGAAGACCGTCCAGCTCTAAGTTTGACCGTCGCTCATCTGCCCGATGTCACCATTAAGCCGTTTCAACTAATCGACAAAGATATCCCTGACCTCGATAGTTCACCTGATCGTTGGACCAGTATTTTCAGCGTTGAAAGTAGTGAAGAACCGGATTTTATTATTTTTGCAGACCCCTTTTCTTCCAACATTAATGACTTGCTGGCAGGACTAGATTTTGCTTATCCCAATGCAGTGAAGGTCGGAGGATTAGCAAGCTCTGGTGGTATGGGTCGCACAAATGGCCTATTTTGCTATGTTCAAGATCAAGGGCGATCGCCAATGTTTCGGGAAGGAACTGTGGGCGTAGCAATCACAGGCAATATCAAAATCGATGCCATTGTGGCGCAGGGTTGCCGACCAATCGGGGAAGTGTATCAAGTCTCTGAATGCGAGAGAAATATTATCACCGAACTCTCCTTGGAAAGTGAGAACGAGACGACAACCAAATCACCACTCAAAATGTTGCAGTCTCTGATCGCCAGCCTCGATGATGATGACCAAGTGCTCGCTCAGGATTCCTTATTTATTGGCATTGCGATGGATGCTTTCAAACAAAAACTCATCCATGGTGATTTTTTAGTACGCAATTTACTCGGTGTCGACCCGAAAGTAGGAGCAATGGCTATTGGCGATCGCATTCGTCCTGGACAGCGCATCCAATTTCATTTAAGAGATGCTGAAACTTCTGCCGAAGATTTAACAGTACTTCTCAAGCAATATCGCGAACAAGAATCCAATTTCCAAGAACCTTTTGGTGTGTTGATGTTTTCTTGTATGGGACGAGGCAAAGGACTATATGGCGAACTTAATTTTGATGCAAATAAACTCGCATCCTATTTACCTAATCCCAATATCGGTGGATTTTTCTGCAATGGTGAAATCGGCCCTGTCGGCGATCGCACCTTTTTACATGGCTACACATCAGTCTTTGGGATTGTCCGTCCACAAAAATAATCAAGTGTTGCCCAAAATACTCATCCTTTATTCACCGACGTAGGCATCCGCTTCAATCTCGATCAGGATGTCAGGCGAAATCAGCTTACTCACCTCAACCATTGCCGTTGCAGGCCGAATATCCGAGAAAAATTCTCCATGGGCCTTACCAATCGCTTCCCAGTCATCAATATTCACCACATACATTCTGGTGCGCACCACATCAGTCATCGATGCACCAGCTTTTTCCAACGCAGCCTGAATATTCTCTAAACATTGAACGGTCTGAACTCGCACATCACCAACACCGACCAATTCACCATCTTTACCAGAAGCAGTTGTCCCTGAAACGTGAATATAAGACCCGACTTTTACCGCTCTCGAATAGCCAATAATTGGCTCCCAATTTGACCCAGAAGAAAAATTTTCTCTCGGCATTTTTTTATCCTTTTTATTCCATAATTTCACTAGGGTTTATATCATGCGACGCGAATCCCAAAATAAAACCCATACAAAAATAGAAGTTGGCTTCTCTAACAAAAGTCCCGTCAATCACCATGATTAAGGGGATTAAAATGTCTACAATTCACTTTGAGATTAAGCCTGTAGACAACGAATTGCTTCTAACATGCCTCGCGCTTTATCAAGCGTTTCTTGATATTCTCGTTCTGGCTCCGAGTCCGCTACAATACCTGCGCCTGCTTGAACAAACACATCATGACTCTTGCCTTGCGATCGCACGATCATTGTGCGGATAGTGATAGCAGTATTAAGTTGACCCTCAAAATCGTAATAGCCATAAACCCCCGAATAAGGGCCGCGGCGTTCCGGTTCTAACTCGTTAATAATTTCTAGCGCCCGAATTTTTGGTGCACCACTAACGGTTCCTGCAGGGAAACAAGCCTGCAACAAATCCCAAGCTGATTGCTCTGGATCGAGTTCCCCAATGACATTACTAACAATGTGCATCACGTGGGAATAGCGCTCGATCACCATCAAATCCCCGACAGTCACCGAACCTTTTTTACACACTCGGCCCAGATCATTACGACCCAGATCAACGAGCATGACATGCTCAGCAATCTCCTTAGGATCTGCAAGTAAATCCTTTTCGAAAGCCACATCTTCTGCATGGTTCTGCCCGCGCGGACGAGTCCCTGCAATGGGGCGCAATACAGCTTCTAATTTACCGTCAGGATTTTGCTCTGCCTTCACCATAATTTCGGGACTAGAGCCAATGAGCTGCCAATCCCCAAAGTTATAGAAAGACATATAAGGAGACGGATTGATCAGGCGCAATGAACGGTATAGATCAAAAGGATGACCGTCATACCGAGTTTTTAATCGCTGAGACAATACAGCTTGGAAAATATCACCAGCCTTGATGTAATCTTTAGCTTTCCGAACGTTGTCGCAGAACAAGTCTTTTGAAGTGTTGCTGTCGTAAGCGAGAGGCTCTTTTGTTTTCGAGTCGGTCCACTCTAATGGCTTCGCAGCAATCGGCAATGGCAACTTTAGTTTAACGACCAACTTTGTAACGCGATCGCAGGCCTCTTGGTAAGCCTCTTCTGGAGAGGTCTCAGGATCCCGCAAATCAGCATAGGTAATCGCCCAGATTTTACGCTTAACCTGATCAAAAATAATTAGATTATCGACTTGCATCCAGAGACCATCTGGCAAATCATCGTCTTGACGGTCGAACACAGGGACACGCGACTCGATCCAACGCATCAACTCGTAGCCCCACATGCCAAATAGGCCACCAATACCGGAAGGGAGCTCTGGCAAAGTCACAGGATGAATACTCGCCAAGCAATTTTTTAGGACATCAAAGGGATTGCCAGCGAAAATCTCCTCCTGGCCATTTCGAAATTTCTGTACCGTGCGATCGCCCCTATTTTCTAAAATCCAAACTGGATCACAACCGAGAAAACTATAACGGCTAATATTTTCCCCACCCTCTACCGATTCAAGAAGAAAATTATAAGGATGATCTGCACAAACCTTATACCAAGCGGAGACTGGTGTTTCGAGATCAGCAACCCATTCCTGATACACCGGAATAAAATTGCCCTGTTTACTGAGATGACAAAACTGCTCGAAATCAGGAAAAATCATAAGTCTCTGCAAAGATCATGCTCCACCTAGCCGCCATAACGGACATGGAAACAATCAAACTGAAAAATAATGGAAATGCTTACTCACAACAAAGCGGAAGCTCTATTGTTCAGCCTCTCATCATATCAGACTTTATTTATCAATCTAGCAACTATAGGCGATCGCCAGACTAGATCAATATGCAGCCTGTGACATACAGCAAACAATTCACTTCCGCAAACAATTCTCTTAGGTCTTTTTAGCGTCGTAAAGATCTAAGCTTCATAAGGCTCAGTACCAGAGAACTTAAGTTTTGCAGGCTCAGGATTACTACCGATATTACGGGCAACTTTGCCGTTATACTCACGACCTTCATTTACCTTCTCTGAAGGCTTACCATCGAGGGGATAAAGGAACTGTGTTTCACCAGAGGGGTAAACACGATAAATTTTATAGTCTCTGATTTTAGGCTTTAGTTGGGTTTTAAGTTGAGTTCCGAGGGCAAGGCACTGTTCCTTACGCGCGAAGTACATCAAGTTATCGCCAGAGTTCATAATTGCAGCACCACCAGTAGGCAGTTCAAACACTTGCTCAGACTTGCTAGACCAAGTGATAGCATATTTTTCTTCTCTGTCAGCAGCGGAGAGAAGACCACCCGTGCTGCCACCGAATTTCGGTGTTTTTCCAGTAAGCTCGTTAGACATGCTCAAAAATCTTTATTAAATAAAGGGTGTTTCGCAAATGCTATCACCACACCCCTACCCCACTGGGCAAGTGTCAAGATCTGTAACAGATGTTTGCTGTTTGTAATACAAATGTTCAAGCCCTTCTGATTTTTTAGCAATTTCATCCATATTCCCAGTGGATTTATGGTTATAGCGTAGATGAGAGTTTGTAGAGAGAACCTTTAACGGAGACGGCGTTTTTCGCCTTGATAACGCAAATATTCGGCCACACAAGCCACAACTCCCGACACTAAAATCAGCAATACGCTGAGAGCATTAATGTCAGGTTTCACGCCTGTTCGAATCCGGCTAAAGATCTCCATCGGCAAAGTTGTCGAGCCTGTGCCAGCGGTAAAGCTAGAGATAAGAAAGTCATCCATGCTCAGGACAAATGACAGTAAGCATCCAGCTAAAATCGCGGGAGCAAGTTCCGGCAAGAGCACTTTAATAAATGCTTGAGTTGGTGATGCACCAAGGTCAAGGGCCGCTTCTTCAAGGTTGGGATCAAGGCCTGCTAAACGTGAGGAGACAACGATCGCCACATAGGCCAAGCAGAATACAACATGAGCAGCAATAATCGTCCAAAGGCTGAGGGGTAATCCAATGACCGCAAGGAATACTAGGGTTGCGACGGCAATCGCAATATCCGGCACAATTAACGGTAAATAGGAAATCCCAACATATAAAGTACGCCCTGGAAAACGATATTTTGCGAGACCCACGGCCATCATCGTACCTACGACGGCGGCGATCGCCACAGAGACCAGAGCAACAGTTAAGCTTTTTTGGAGAGCAGTAAAGACCCGCTGATCTTGAAAGAGGATGCCATACCACTTCAGTGAAAAGCCTTGCCAAGAACTACTGTAGGCAGATTCATTAAAGCTATAGAAACCCAATACAAAAATTGGGAGATACATATAGAGAAACATCAAACTAGCAAAGAGGGCTTGCCATGAAATCGCCCAGCGGTTGCGAGATGCCGTTTTTTTCATGTCGGGAAGTGTGTCTTGCTCAGTGGTAGGTAGAGTGTCAACCATGATGTTTCTCGGGAATTACCAGATATCTAATGATGTTGAAATCTGAATTAGTAGGGTAGTGCAGCCATGATTGGGGGTTAATGCTTCAAGGTTAATACAGAGTAAGCATTAGTTGTTGTTGAAATTTTTGGGTGAGGGGATGGGTTTGACCGAGAAGGACAAAAATTACCAACATTGCTTTGCGGGCTCCGTCATTTTGGTAACGGCGATCACCCTTCACAATATCGAGTAAAGCAGTCAATGCTGACTCATATCGTTCGGCTAAAGCTTGTTTAGCTGCACCAACATACTTCTCATCCAATTCTGACTGGACTTCCAGTTGAGCAATGTTGTGCACAAAAATCCGCGCCCTCAACTGATCAGCGATCGCTAAATATTCAGTCTGGTCTGGAGCAATCGTATTCAGTAATTGGGTTGCTTGTTCAATTTTGCCAAGGGAAATCAGAAACTCAGCCGCGGCGATCGCCACTTTCGGATGCTTTGGATAACTCTGAAACAACTGATCCAGAATGCCTTTGGCAGCAGGTAAATTATTAGCCGCTTGCTCAGCTTTTAGTTGTGTCAGCAATGCGGAGAGAGAAGACTGAAGCTGAAGATTTTCCAATAATTCCCGAATTTTGCCCTCTTCCAATACTCCAACGAAACCTGGAATCAATTTGCCCTGGGTTACCACACGCACATCGGGCACCCCTTCAACGCCATACTCATCAGCAAGCTCTTTATTTTTGTCAATATCCACTGTCGCCAAGATGAAATCATATTCCTGGTGCAGCGATTGAAGAATCGGTTTTAGCAGTTGACAGGGGCCACACCACGTCGCATAAAAATCCACTAACACGACTGTTTCATGGGATGCAGTCAATACATCCTCCACAAAATTCTGTTGCGTTACCGCAATCTCTCGTCCCATACCAAGCCCCAAGATTTGTTCTGTATTTACAACGATATTAAACAAGGCGATCGCCACCTCTATGGAACGATATAGAAAAATTTGAGATGAAGTACTTTGACTAACGTAAATATCAACAAAAAAAGCTAGTCACAGAATCAGAACCTCCCCTACAATGAGGGCAACTTTTCCGATATGCTTTGCTTAAAAGTAGGAAAAACCTAAAAAATCACTGATTTTGACGGACTCTACGTAGTTTTACGGAGTTTCCCGAAATCTAACCACACAGGACAGTGAGCTAATGCCATCAGATCAATCTTCTCCTCAGGGTTCGGGCAGTACCGAGGCGCGTCTGGAACAGATCAATGCCGATCTAGACAGACTCCGACAAAACCTGACCTCTCAACTCCAAGGAGAAATCCAACAACTTCAGCAGCACAAAACCCAACTTCAACAGGAAATCTCCTCCCTTGAAGCACAACGGCGATCGCTGATGCAACAGATGGCACCAACTCTGGCCGCCGAACTCAGAAATATTGTTAGTAGACAGAGCGCAAACCCTAGCCCGAATAGTAGCTACAGCAATGGTAGTCCCCAGGTAGAGAACTACAGTAACAACGCAAATCGTTTGATCTCAGACCTAGATGAGACTTTTCGCAGTACGTTCAAAACATTACAGCTGGATCTGAATAGCTACCACAGCTCCCTGTCCCAACAACTCAGTCAGATGTATACCTTGGAGCAACAAGGAGAAGCAATCCTTGATGCCCTAGTTAATCGACTCAAAGAAGAATTAAACAATAGCCAACCCCGTTACGTTGCGCCGCCGCCAGTAACATCCGTCCAGCAGTCCACGGCAATGCAGCCCACGACGGATTACGGTTATGAGCAAACCGATATTATCCAAGACGAACCTTTAGAACCAAAGGTTTATACCCCAAGTCCGAAAGATACGGCTCCGGTCAAAAAAGAACTTACATTCTCAAAACCGCAGCTCGGCTTAATCTTAATTCTGTTCTCGTCGCTGATCCTGTCGCTTCAGAACGTTGTTATCAGCATCATCCTGAACCAAAGCTCTATTTTTGGCTTTATCAAAACAGGTGGTTATATTTCGCCAGGGATCGGAAATTCGCTCTTAATCTTGTTCCTTAGGATGATTTTTGTCGTGCCGGTCATGTGCCTGATCGCAAAATCCTTACATCCTTCGAGTTTTAAAGACATCGAAAAGTTTTTCGAGGAACGCAATTGGATGTTGATGGCGAAGGTCGCAGGTTGTGGTTTTGCGCTCTTCCTTTCACAAGTGTTGATCTACACTGCCCTCGGCCCTCTATCGCCAGGGGTTGCAATCACAATCTTCTTCATCTTCCCAATTGTGACGTTATTGCTTGCTTGGTTGTCCTTTGGGGAAAGACCGAGCAATATCCGTTGGTTAGTCGCTTTTGTGGTTGTTTTAGGAGTTGGACTAATTTCTGCTCCTTCAGGTGGTGCCCAGTTGAGCTTGCCCTTTGGCAGTGTCCTCGCCGCAATTTTTTCTGGGGTTTCTTTTGCAGTACATGTTCTTCTGATTCAGGCTTGCACCAAAAAAATTCACCCTGTGCCATTTAGTGTGATTAATTTCGGAACAATCTTGGTCTTCGCGAGTATTAGTTTATTCCTTACCTTTACTCCCTTTATGCCCGATTCTTGGTCTATCAGTGTTGAGCCAGGCAAAGGCTTCAGTGTATTGCTCAGCGGTATGATCCTGGGGGTATTAACTTTACTGAGTTACCTCGCGAATAACATTGGTGTTAGTTATATCGGTGCTGCAATTTCTGCAATTTTCGGTGCAACTGGGCCTGTACTGACTTCGATTTTGTCTCTAATCATTATCGGCAAAACGCTCAGCGGGCAACAGGTTCTCGGAATGCTCGTCGTAACAGCTGGAGTTTTAGCACTTAATCTCGAACGACTCTATGGTACGAAAGCCAAAAGCAAAGTAAAAGCCGCAGATTAATCCCCTTGCAAAAACTGTATGTTCTGATACGATACAGTTAATGTAAAGAAATATTTCGGGCTTTCGTGCTGGGAACGCGAGGTTTGAGATTTATTCGATGCAAACAACAACAAGCTTGAGTTTAACCAGCGATCGCCTCGCTGGTTTTTTTAATTCGGACAGTTTCCGTGATAATGGTAGTCACTTTAAAATTTTTCTCTGCACAACTGTTTAAATCTGCTCTGTTTTAAACCATGGATAATCTTGATTTTTTGTTGTACACCCAATGGTCAGCCTATGCGACCCTCGTGTTTGCTGTTTTGGCGATCACCAGCTTTTTGTTTAAGTGGGGCATTCGCTTTCGACTGGTGGGCACAACAGGTTTTATGATCGTGTTGACGATCGGTCTGTTTGGCTTAGGTTTGGGCTTATTTAGCCGTAGTGTTGTGCCAGGCTCAATTCGTTATTCTTTGGTTTACGACAATGGCTCTAATTTGGCGGTTGTGTCGGTAAAGCCAGAGATCAGTCTTGCGGAAGTGGATGCCACTCTCAGACAGGCGTCTGGTGATTTATTCTCCTATGGTCGCATCGGTAATGGAGATGATCGCTTTACTGTGCGGTTACGAACAATTCAACATCCTGAACCTGGTGTTTCAGAGCCAATCTATCTCGGCCAAGTTCGTCGGGCGATCGCCGCACGAGAAACAGCGGATCTCGACATCCAGATTTATGAGGACAACATCGCCAAGCTACCAACTAGCGAACCAATTAGTTAGGTTGGTGGGATAGCGATTAATATCATCGCGCTTTAGTCTTGCTTTCAGTTTTTTTATTATGGAAAATGTCTCTCTGACTCAAACAGTCTTGCCATCAATACAAATTTTTGTCGGCCCAGCTCAGGTCATTAAAGGCCAACAGGTCTTATCCGAATCTGGGGTGGCGATCGCCCACTGGGGGAAACGTCCTCTCATTGTTGGCGGCAAGCATTCTGTGGCAGTGACAAGAGAGACATTAGAAACCATTGCAAAAGAACAATCCTTAGAGCTAGAGACAGCTTTCTATAATCCAGATTGTTCAGAAGCTTCCCTCAAACAGCTCAACAAGAAATTCAAATCCCACAAAGCTGATTTTGTGATCGGTGTGGGTGGTGGCAAAGCACTCGACACAGCAAAACTACTGGCCCATCAACGTAATTGTCCAATTGTTACGATGCCCACATCCGGTGCAACTTGTGCAGCCTGGACAGCGCTCTCAAATATTTATACCGATGCTGGGGCTTTTCAATATGATGTCGGTCTCAGTCACTGTCCCAATCTCTTAATTTTGGACTATAGCCTTGTTAAGCAAGCTCCAAAACGCACGTTGGTCGCTGGAATCGGCGATGCGATCGCCAAATGGTATGAAGCATCAGTGAGTAGCGGCCATTCCACGGATACCCTGACTATTGCCGCAGTCCAACAAGCTAGGGTTTTGCGGGATATTTTATTTCAGAAATCAGAACAGGCGATCGCCGATGTTGATAGCCCAGAATGGCAAGAAGTCGTTGATGCAAGCGTTTTACTAGCTGGGGTAATTGGAGGTCTCGGTGGCGCGAATTGCCGAACCGTTGCTGCCCATGCCGTCCATAATGGCCTAACTCACCTTGAAGCAGCTCATAGCATCCTTCATGGGGAAAAAGTCGCCTATGGTATTTTGGTGCAGCTCCGTCTAGAGGAAATGTGTCTTGGTAGTCAGCTGGCCAGTGCTGCCCGTCAACAACTCTTACAGTTTTATCAAACCATTGGCCTCCCAAAAAACTTGGCAGATCTTGGTTTATCCGCAATAACGCTACAGGAACTTCAAACCGCTGCTGAAATCACTTGCCAACCCCAGTCTGATATTCACCGTTTGCCTTTCGATGTCACACCAGATCAATTGATGGCAGCAATGGTTTCAACTCAAGTCCCCATCGCTCAGAAAATCACGGAAACCGTCACAAACGATTAGTTCACAATGGGTAGAACAAGAAAATGATGGGGTGATCGCCACGTAATCCCCCGTAAACCTCTCAAAAAAGGCAAAAATCGGCGTACAACCCGACAGAAAGCCAATAATTGTGACGGATTATAGGGGATACGGGAATCTTAGGTAAGGTATAAACTGGAGAGCAGACTGCTCTTCCGGCAAGGTAGCATCCATCGCCTATGAAATCCCAAGCCCTCCGGCCTCGCGCCAAAAACGACTGGACCCAAAAACTCCTACAGACCCTAAACCTCCGCCAAGAAGAAGGGGAACGTACCCTTTTGATGTTTGGGTTCTATACGGCGACATCGGTGGGTTTGTTGTGGATGGAGCAAACGACCACGGCGTTATTTTTGTTGCCTCCAGAAGAAGGGGGTTTTGGTGCAGCTTGGTTGCCGATGATTTATATCGTCAGCGCCATGTTAGGTTCCGGTTTAGGCTTTCTCTACTCTTGGTTGCAAAATAATTGGGCATTACAGCGCGTCTTAATGTTCATTGTGCTGCTGATGGCACTCCCTTTACTGGTTTTTCGAGTTAGCCTCGATATGCAGTATTTCGATGGGGTTTTAGCCTTTGTCACAGTATTTGTACTGCGACTGTGGATGGATGCCGAAGATATTCTCAATGATCTGAATTCGCAAGTTGCCGCCAACCAGCTTTTTAATATTCGCGAAATTAAACGTGCCTATCCAATCATTTCCAGTGGTTTGCTGTTAGGTGACGTTATTTCCGGTTTTTCTTTGCCGATTTTTCTTAAGTTTGTCGGCTTAGAAAATATGCTGATCGCAGCGTCAGGAATGATCTTGGTGGGCGGTGGTATGTTGTTTTACCTGACCCAGCGGTATAAACAAGCCTTTCCCAATACACCGGTTAAAGATTTAGAAGAATTTGAATCAGACTTTACGAGCCGCAAACTGACCAAATCCCTCAAGCGCTACATTGTGCCGCTCTTCCTATTTTTTATCATGGGAGAAGTGCTTTATCTCCTTGTGGAGGTGCAATATCTTGGAGAGTTGGAGCTTAAGTTCCAAGGAGACGATATTGCCGGATTTCTAGGGCTTTTTGCGGGAATTCTAGGGCTTTTTGAACTACTGACCCAGTGGTTTGTCTCCAGTCGTGCAGTGGAACGATTAGGGGTATTTGTCGCGGCAATGTTTCTGCCTGTATCGCTTTCAGTACTAGGTTTGGGGACGATCTTGCTGGATAAGCGACTTTTTTTTGCGTCGTTTGATAGTGCCCAGATTTTATTTTTTAGTGCGATTACCCTGCGATTTTTCGATGAATTATTGCGCTACACCTTGATCGCCGGGATCGAACCATTTTTATTTCAGCCACTGCCTTCGGAGATTAGGAGCTCTATTCAAACATGGGTGCAGGGAATTGCGGAGCCATTGACGACGGGGGTCACTGGAGCGGCTTTGTTAGGGGCGATCGCCGTTATCGACATTATGTTTGGCGATACTGCGACAGAAGAAACTCTCCGGCAACTCCAAGGGAGTATTTTTGTTGGTGGCATCGTCTTTTTCTCCGTTATCTGGGCAGCCAGCGCCTGGTTCTTGAGATCTAGTTATGTAAGTTTGTTGGTACAGGGAGCTGAGCAAGGCCGCCTCGGCTTTGGCAATATTGATCTGAATGCCTTTAAACGGGCAGTGGTACAAGCTCTCGAAGAACGTAAAACAGAGAGCGATCGCAAGTCTTGTATTCAGTTACTTGATCGCATTGACCCGATGAACCTTTCCGAAGTTCTCGCGCCGATGTTGCATCAATTTACACCAAATCTCCAGCGCCAAAGCTTGGAGTCAATGTTGTGATCGCCGAAACCCGAATATCGTGAACAAGTCCAGGATTTAATCGAGCAAAAACCACCCTTAGACGTACTCGCTTTAGCTTTGCGTTATCTATGGCTATGTGAACCAAATCTCGATGCAAAAACCCTCAAACCTTATCTCAACGAACGAGTTGATCCCCTAGTGCGCGGTACTGCGGCAAACCTGATTATTCAGCGCGGCAGCACCATGGAAAAACGGGAAGCCACCTACACCCTTGAGGAAATGCTCAACTCTCACAAAGAAAGGGAGCGAGTGGTGGGCGTTGAATCTTTGCCCGATGCTCTCCATTCCACCTTGGTGCATACTTACATCCCCGAATTGCTGCAGGATGACTCTGCGAAAGTGCGCTGCGCTCTCCTCGGTTTAATCGCCGACAAACGTCTCGACGAATATTACGGTTCTCTTATTAAAGGTCTACAGTTTAGTTCGACCCGAGAAGCAGCAAAAACAGCTTTGGTGGCTCTGGGCAATGATGCGGCAGAACTCTTAATTAACGTTTCCGAAGACCCACGACAAAGTGAATTTACTCGTCAGCAAGTGTGGTCTGTGATGGCAGAAATCGCAACACCGGAACTTGTTGAGGCTCTAATTCAACGTCTCATGAGTAGTTGGGGCATTGATCGCCGTAATCTGCTGCGGGTTATCTCCAAAATGCCTCCTGAGCAAGGGATTGAAGCAGTACTTGAGCGACTAGGGCGTTCTGGTATCGAAACATTAATCGATCAAGAATTACTCTTCCTTGGGCAAATGTATATGGCCGCAAAAGATTTTGCGAATCCCCAAATCGATTCAGAAGAAGTGAATCTACTAAGGGCAGCTCTGGATGGTGCAAAACAGGATGTTTTTGAACGGTGCTTTTTATTAATGAAACTGCTGTATCCCCTTAGCGCGATTCAGGCAGCCATTCTTAACCTCAACTCAGAATCTCAATCGAGTATTGCCCTCGGTTTAGAGATTTTGGACAATACCCTTGACTTGCCACAGAAACGCCTATTCCTCGAATTATTTGACACAGGTACAAAAGCCGATTTATTAGGACTCCGCAGTGTCGAACAAATTTTGCCCTATGAGGTTATGGCACCGGGCGATCGCCTCCGCCATTTGATCCAACTGCGCCATTTCATTTCACCCTGGTTCCTCGCTTGCTGTTTCCACCTGGCAAAGGCTCAACATTGGAGTTTGGGACAAGATGCTGTGCTGGTTTGTTTACGTCACCCCAATAGCTTTGTCCGCGAAGCCGTCTTGGCTTACCTTAAAGAAGCGAGTCCTCGTATTTGTTTGGAATTATTGCCGACATTAACCAATGACCCGAACCCGATTGTTAATGCCCAAGTTGAACAATTACGTTTAGAATTAAGTGCCTTAGGCTAAGGTTCTAGTAATATCGCTGTATTCCCCCTCTCGCCATGAGCAATGTTAAGTAGTTTTGACCGATTATTATTTATTCGCCGGGTCTCGATTTTTCAGGAGCTTCGGGATGAGTTCCTCGTTAAGCTGGCTTCTGTGATGGATGAGCTATCCTTTCCCTCCAGCCACACTATTTTCGAACAGGGAGAAGAGGGGCGATCGCTGTACATTGTGGTGTCCGGTCGCGTTAGAGTTCACCTCGGTGACCAAGAACTCGTTCAGCTCGAACAAGGCTCCATTTTTGGGGAAATGGCGCTGTTTGATGCAGAACCCCGCTCAGCATCTGTCACAACCCTCGAAAAATGTGACTGTCTTACCCTCAACCAACTCCAACTTATTGATGCGATTGAGGAAACCCCAGAAATTGCGGTGAACGTTACCCGTGCTCTATCTCGTCGAATTCGTGAACTTAACAGTAAGGTAAAAACCTACGAACACCAGCTGAATAGCATTAACGCCCAAGCCTAAATCCGTAACGCTTTCTAGCAGTTTTTAAACTAATCTATCTTTTTAATAAATGGACCAATGTCTTGCCGTTTAATAGATGCGGGACTTCGGTTCGACAGTCTTAACATGCAAGAGGTTCAGGACAGTATGAAACAGCGAGTAGGGGTGATCGGTGGCGGTCAACTCGCATGGATGATGGGTGCAGAAGCGAAGACATTAGGCCTAGAGCTATGGTTGCAAACTCCGAATGCTAGCGACCCAGCTGTAGCACGGGCAGATAAAACAATATTGGCAGATCTACAGGACATTACTGCAACAGCTAAACTTTCAGAAGAATGTGCGGTAGTGACCTTCGAAAATGAATTCGTCGATCTGGAAGCCTTGGGTAAGTTGGCAGCGCAGGGGGCAAATTTTCGTCCATCATTAGCTTTTCTAGAGCCGCTACTCGATAAATATGATCAGCGTCGCTGCTGTGAAAAATTTAACATCCTAGTACCTCACTACCAAGCTTGGTCACTGACGGATGGGCTGCCTGAAGGTTGGCAATATCCCCTCGTTATTAAGGCTCGTCGTCATGGTTACGATGGCAAAGGTACGTTTGTAATCAAGAATGAGGCTGAATTAAAGGCTCTCCCGACTGGATTAGAGCAAACGCCTTTATTGTTAGAGGCCTTTGTCCCATTTGAACAAGAATTGGCAGTCATGGTTGCCCGCAGTGCTTCTGGGGACATACGAGTGTTTCCAGTAGTTGAAACGCAACAGATTCATCAAGTTTGTCATTGGGCGATTGCCCCCGCAGCCGTCAATAACACAGTAGAAGACAAAGTTATTCATATTGCCCAAACCCTTGCGGAGAATCTTGGATTAGTGGGAATTATGGGCATCGAGTTGTTTTTAACGCCCGCTGGTGAAGTATTAGTTAACGAGATTGCGCCTCGCACTCACAATTCTGGGCATTTTAGTTTAGATGCTTGTCAAACCTCTCAGTTCGCCATGCAACTTCAGGCGATCGCCGGATTACCGTTAGGGAGCCCAGATCTATTAGTGAAGGGAGCAGTGATGGTAAATCTACTGGGCTTTGAGCATAGTGATAGTGATTATGATCATAAACGGCAAATACTCACTCAGATGCCTGATAGTCATGTCCATTGGTATGGCAAAGCTGGTGCAAGTCCTGGCAGAAAACTTGGCCATGTGACAATTACCAGTCCGACTGATGACCGTTCAACTCTCATGGCGATCGCCAAAAAAATCGAAAGATTATGGTACGCACAGAGTGATGAATAAAGAGTGTTATAGACTGTATAGCAACGGTGAGCACAACTAATTTCCCAGCTTGGATTAATCGCACTTCATGGAAACACAGGGACACTACGAAGGACTCAAAAGACGGCGCGTTTTAGCGGGGGAATTCATCTTTAAAGAGGGTGACCCTGGTGACTATGCCTACATTATTGAAGAGGGAGAAGTTGCCATCTCGACAGTCATTGATGATAAGCCCGTTATCCTCAATGTTTTAAAGCAGGGGATCATGTTTGGTGAGCTTGCCCTTGTAGATGGTCGTACCCGTTCTGCTGCCGCCGTTGCCAAGACCGACGTTCTCCTCACCATCGTCACAAAAGAGCAAGTTAATATTCGCATTGAATCTGCTGACCCAATCTTACGGATGTTGCTGTTCGTCGTCATGCGTTACTTCCGTTCGGAAACCTCTTGGCGGATGCATGGCAAACCGCTAGAACCCAAGAGTGAAGACAGTTTAACGCAGCCGGCTATTGACCTCAATCGTCGCATCGATCAGGCAGTTGATCTGATTCGCATGGAAAGTGAGCTACGGGTGGCGATCGCCGAAAAGCAATTTTGTCTCCACTATCAGCCCATCGTTAATCTACAGACTGGGGCGATCGCTGGATTTGAAGCCTTGATCCGTTGGCAAAGCCCTTCGCGAGGATTTATTCGTCCTGATATCTTCATTGCCCTTGCCGAATCAACCTCCTTAATCTTGCCTATTGGCGAATGGGTAATCGAAGAAAGCGGCAAAGCTCTCAAACGATTTGAAGCGGCTTATCATCAGCCATTATTTATGAGCATTAATATTGCCAGCCGTCAGATTGAAGAGGCGACATTTACCCGAGCATTAGTCGAAAAAATCAAAGCGTTAGGCATCGCAAATCACCAAATCAAGTTGGAAATTTTAGAGCGTAGTTTATTCGATAGCGAAGTTGCCCAACGGTGGATTCAAGATGTCCGAAAGCTTGGTTTTTTAGTAGCATTAGATGATTTTGGGACGGGCTATTCCAGTCTGCAATATCTCAATGATTATCATTTGGATAATATCAAAATCGATAAATCCTTTGTGGATGGACTCGCGACCAAACCCAAAAGTGCAAGTCTCTGTGCCGCAATGATTAATCTAGCAAAAGCCCTTGAGATGAGTGTCATCGCGGAAGGTATTGAAACAGCAGAGCAGGCAGCAATACTCAAAGATCTCGGTTGTACTTTGGGGCAGGGCTATCACTTCTCCCGCCCGAAAATCTTTGAGGAAGCGCTCAGTATTTTAGAAGGGACTCAGCCTTTGCCGATTGTCTCCTAAACAGCCTGTTTAAGTTGTTGGCGATCGTCTACTACCAAACAGTTTTATTCAGAGCCGTCCCTTGTAATTCTTGGACATGTTCAATGGTCATGATGTAGCCCCAAGCTTTTGTGAGTGGCGTTTTATCTGGGGTGAAAATTTGGATGCGTTGGCGCTGATATTCGTTTTCTTCTGGCGATCGCCCTTCTTTATATCCTTCCAGCCGATCCAATTTCTCTAAAATTCCAACATTTTTAAATTGAAGTAGATATCCTTCCACCCAACCCTCTTCCGACGTCATTGCCGGATAGCCACGGGGATATTTATCCGAATAAAACGGAATTTGATATAGTCGCCCTTTGGTCAGAGCAGGGGCTACTGACTGAATTAGACCAGCACAAAATAGCTCGAAATTAACGTGTTCCGGCTTTAATGTGCCATAGACAAATACCTGTAAAGGTTCGGTTCTCTCCATCTTTCCACACCTAGAACCACCGAAATGAAAGGGATATAATCAACTCATCCCAAATTCGGCAGAGGCAATGGATAAAACCTACAATATTTTGCTCGTAGATGATGAACCGGGCGTACGTGAGTCTGTACAAGCCTATTTGGATGATGATGAGAATTTAGCAGTGACGGCGGCGGAAAGTGCGACAAAAGCGTTGGAATTGCTCCAAACTTTTACACCGGATCTCGTGATTTCAGATATTATGATGCCGCAGATGAGCGGTTATGATTTCCTCGAAAAACTACGCGAAGATCCTCGTTTTAAGACTTTACCTGTGGTTTTCCTAACAGCACGAGGCATGACCAGTGATCGCATTCAGGGTTATCAAGCCGGCTGTGATGCCTATTTACCGAAGCCTTTTGAGCCGGAAGAACTAGAAGCGATTGTTAAAAATCTTTTGACCCGTGACGCGGCGATCGCCGAAAGTCAGGGTGGTGGCGACGCAAATCTTGATGGCATTGCCAAAGATCTAAAAGAGATTAAGCAATTCCTTGGCCAACAAAATCAACTGGTCACCACACCGCCTCCCCTAAAAATTGACCTGACTCCCCGTGAACAAAGTGTGTTGGATCTTGTGGCGCAGGGTCTAATGAATAAAGAAATTGCCAAGCAGCTTGAAACCAGTGTCCGTAACGTTGAGAAATACGTCAGTCGTCTCTTCGGTAAGACAGGTACTAATAGCCGTACCGAATTGGTTCGCTATGCACTCAAGCATGGTTTAACGCAGTAATTTATCCGCAATCTTATGCCCCAAGATCAAGTTCATCCCCAAGCTAATCGCGATCGCCTCGTGATTGATCAGCTTCTGAAAGGTAATCCGACAGAACATCATTTAGTTGAATTAGCGCGACTGCATATCCGTTATAAAGGCTTTCCGGGAGCACGGGAAATTCAGCAGGATTTGAAATTGCTATTTCAGCAGTGGGGCTTAACGGAAGAAGCATTATTTGCCACAACCCGCGAAATTCATAGCTCTGGGCGTGCCTATAGCCATCTACGTCAAGGGGAGGATCTTCAAGATTGGAGCTAAATTATTCGCAATTTAACGATAAGCTCACGGCGGCGATCACCCGTAACCAGACCATTCTGATTGCTGGACTTGATCCAAATCCCGAAATGTTACCCATAGCTTTTAATAGTGGGAATTTGCTGGTCGATTTAGAAAAGTGGTTACTCGGCATTATTGAGCAAACATCAAATCTTGTTTGTGCCTACAAACCAACTCTCGGTTTTTACCAAGCCTTTGGGGTGGCAGGATTTGAATTGTTGAGCAAAGTTTTAGAGAAAATCCCCGCTGAGTTACCCGTCATTCTCGATGCAAAACAAGCAGATCTGAATACCAGCACAATTTTCGCAAAGACAATTTTCAAAACTTGGAATGTCGATGCAGTGACTCTTAGTCCATACCCCGGACAGGATCACATCGCCCCATTTTTGCTCTACCCCGACAAAGCCGTTTTTTTGCAATGCCGTACTTCCAACCCTGGTGCTCTTAGCATTCAAGCCTACCCCGATCTAGAAACGCCATTTTATCTTCACCTAGTCAAAGAAACAAAACAGTGGGGGACACCAGAACAAGTAGCTCTCGAAATTGGTGGCGATCGCCCAGAAACCTTTGCGCGGGTGAGAAAAATTGCCCCAGAGAGATGGATATTAGCGCGGAGTATTTGGCAAGATAAACATCCTCTCGAAGATATTTTGCAGGCAGGCTTGAATAGTAATGGCTCAGGACTTTTAATTCCGGTGCCGAATGACTTTTTAAGCCAAGAGAATTGCACTCAAACGGTTGATAATTTACGCCAGAGAATTGAATCAATTCGTACACCATTTATTCCTGATCAAGCAAGCTGTGATATTTGGAAAACCGAACTAAAGTTTCCGAACCGTCACCCCCAAGAAAAGCTCATTTTGCAGCTATTTGATCTAGGTTGTTTAATGTTTGGGGAATATGTACAGGCTTCTGGCGCAACGTTTTCTTATTACATCGATTTGCGGAAAATCATTTCAAATCCACAGGTTTTTAATGAAGTTCTCAAAGCCTATGCTGAGATTGTCGAAAAGCTGGATTTTGATCGTGTTGCAGGGATTCCTTATGGGTCTTTGCCGACAGCAACGGGCTTGGCTTTAAAACTAAAAACACCAATGATTTTTCCGCGCAAAGAAGTTAAAGCCCACGGCACAAGGCGATTAATTGAAGGACATTTTGAAAAGGGTGAAACCATTGCCGTGATCGATGACATTTTAATTAGCGGCAAAAGTATCGTTGAAGGCGCACAAAAACTTGAATCGGCAGGTCTTGTGGTGAAAGATATGGTGGTACTCATCGACCATGAAGGTGGCGTCAAAGATCGCATTAAAGCTCAGGGTTACAACGCCTATTCAGTGTTGACCATTTCTGAAATTACGGAAACACTTTTCGATACAGGGCGCATCACCAAGGAACAATACGATAGCTTGACGCAACATTAATTCTGTCAACCAACGGCTTTTTTGATTACCTTAGGAAAGGTCTGACATTTAAGTGAAATTTGCCGATGGGATTACACGTTCTCGAACATCTACAAATGGCGATCGCCACCTTGCGTACCAACAAAATGCGCAGTGGCCTAACCATGTTGGGCATTATTATCGGCAATGCTTCTGTAATTGCGATGGTGGGATTGGGGCAAGGCGCTCAAAAACTTGCCGCCGAAGAATTTGAATCCCTCGGCTCCAACGTCCTATTTATCATCCCTGGCTCCCGAGCTGCCCAACGCACCACCATTGATCTCCCGAAAACCCTTGTTTGGGAAGATGCCAAGGCGATCGCCGAACAGGTGCCAAATGTGGCAGGCGTTGCCCCTCAGATTAATGGACGCGGTAATGTGCGCTTTCGCGGGGTCAATAAAGAATCATTGATTGTCGGTGTCACGCCAGAATTTCCAGACGTGCGGGAATTTATTTTGGGTCGGGGTCGTTTTGTCGTCGAAGATGATCTTAAACGCAATAAACGTATTGCTGTGGTTGGCTCAGAGATTGTCGAAGAGATGTTTCAAAATGTCGATCCAGTGGGACAAAAAATCCGTGTGCGCAATATCTCTTTCGATATCGTCGGCGTAATGGAAGAAAAGGGCGCATCTCTTGGCACGAACCTCGATAACGCTGTTTATATTCCGCTGACGACCATGGCCAATCAAGTGGTGGGACGGACATCGCCCTTTGGTACAGAAGTCACGTTTATTTCCGTATCTGGTGAGCGGGAAGATCGAGTTCGCGCCATGACATTTCAGATCGAAAATCTTCTGCGTCTCCGCCACCAAATTGTTGATGAGGATGATTTTAGTGTGCAATCCCAACAAGATCTCCTCGCAGTCGCCAATACCATTACTGGAGCACTCACCACTATGCTCGCGGCGATCGCCGGAATTTCCCTCCTTGTTGGCGGCATTGGCATCATGAATATTATGTTGGTATCTGTGACAGAAAGAACTAGTGAAATCGGTCTCCGCAAAGCTCTCGGCGCAACCCAAGAAGATGTCCTCTTTCAGTTCCTTATCGAATCGGTTATCCTTGCTGCCATTGGCGGCGCATTCGGAACGAGCCTCGGACTCGGTGGCATTATCCTCACAAACACTTTTACCCCTTTAGCTGCTCCCATCTCCGCAAACACCATTCTCATCGCGGTGGGAGTATCCGGTGGTATTGGTCTATTTTTTGGTGTCTTTCCAGCTCGCCAAGCTGCAAGACTCGACCCGATTGTTGCCCTCAGATCTGAGTAATTTTCTTTGGCGAATAAATTCACTTTGCCTTGCATCATGTCGTGAATTGAGAAAGTTAGTGGAATTTCAAGACTAAAATTTCCCATCAAACTATATCTGCTATACTTTTATTTGCTAAAAATGCGTGGATGCATAGCTCAGTGGATAGAGCAACCGCCTTCTAAGCGGTCGGTCGTAGGTTCAAATCCTACTGCGTCCGTTTCTTCGACAATTTGCACTCTATGGCAGTTTTACACGGAACTTGGATCGCTCAAGGACAACAGTCTTACTTTTTCCTGTGGGGTGAAGTTTGGCGCAGTTCGTCTGAGATTGAACCGCCACTCCATCCATTTACCTGCGATCGCCCTTCCCTAAAAGCTGTTCTAGAAGAGTACAAAATCACGCTACCAGAGGCTGCTGAATGGCAAACCACCGAATTCACACTGCCCTCAAAAAAAGCGACTAAAACCAAAGCCGCATTCCCTTTACTGTCAAACCAAGAGACATTACCCGGTAAAACCACCCTCTACATGGAGACATGGCAGATTGAGGGTTTCGCGTTGAATGCTAGACAAACCGCCAAAATTCTTGGGCAATTTCCCCTCAGCTCTGATGCATTGGCAGGGGAATTGCAATTTTATTTACAGGTGTATCGCTGGAGTTTAGCGCTCCTCATTCGCCAAAAGTTTTTACCCCATGTGATTGAACTCGAAAATGGCGAACATCTCGCAACCTGGGTACCGCTACTAGATAGCGTGGCAGAGCAGCAGCAATTTGCGCAGTTTTTACAGTTCATGCCAGAAATCTGTGCCACACCAGATTTAAAGGAGAAAATTCTCCTCAGTTTTCTGACGCAGATGGTGGATGCTCAGATTCGTCCCCACGCCAAACCACTCCAGAATTTCCCGAAAAATGCGGTTTCTCTTCCTTGGGCCAATCGCCTCGCTAAAGCTAAACCAATTTTTGAACTCGATGGGCGATCGCCTCAACAATTACGCCACGCTTACGAAAGCTGGACATTCCCAGTGCGGGAGCATTTGGTACAACCCCCAGAATTTGCACTGAATCAGTCATTATTTCGGACATGTTTTCAATTAGTACCACCAGAAGAAGGCAAAGAAACATGGTCATTGAATTATGGGTTGCAAGCTCTGGGTAATGACGAAGAAGTCATTAGCGCTAAACATATTTGGACAGATACAGCTCAACCCCAAGAAATTTTGCTGAAGGGATTAGGCTTTGCGTCGCGTTTTTATACGCCAATTATTGACAGTTTAGAAACATCTCAACCCGTCGCCTGTGAACTGGATGCGATTCAAGCATATGAGTTTATTCGTTCCATAGCATGGCAGCTCCAAGATAAAGGTTTAGGGGTGATTTTGCCGCCAGGACTGGAAGCTGGGGCAAAGGAAGCAAGACTTGGGGTCAAGATTTCCGCGAAGGTTAAGGATGAAGATCGCCTCAATTTGCAAAGTTTATTGCAGTATCAACTTAATGTAGCTGTGGGTGATACAACCCTTACAGAAAAAGAATTTGCGCAATTATTAGATCGGCGATCGCCTTTAGTCGAAGTAGGCGGGCAATGGCTAGCATTACAACCAACGGATGTGCGAGCGGCTCAGGAAGTTTATAAATTTAAGACCAATGCTCAGGAATTGCGAGTAGAAGATGCCCTGCGATTTAGCTCTGAGGATGGCCAAATGTTTGCAAAATTGCCAGTGGTTGGGTTCGATGCATCAGGCATTTTAAAGGAACTCATTTCCCACCTCACCACCAACGAAAGTTTAGAACTCCTCGACGTTCCCAAGGATCTTAAAGGCACACTCCGGCCTTATCAACAGAAAGGAATGAGCTGGCTCAATTTCTTGCAGCAGTGGGGTTTGGGCGCTTGCTTGGCGGATGATATGGGATTAGGTAAAACCATGCAGTCTATCGCTTTTCTCCTCAAACTCAAGGAGGAAAAGAAGTTCAAACAGCCTGTCCTTTTAGTTTGTCCGACCTCAGTGGTTAGTAATTGGGAGCGGGAAATCCAGAAATTTGCACCGACTCTCAGCGCGATTATTCACCATGGCGATCGCCGCAAAAAAGGGAAAGCTTTTGCGGCCCAAGCGAAAAAATTCAATGTGATTTTGACGAGTTATTCGTTAGTATTCCGCGATAAAAAGGATTTAGCAGGCGTGCCGTGGCAAGGCATTATTCTTGACGAAGCGCAGAATATAAAAAACCCTCAAGCAAAGCAATCCCAAGCCGTACGGGAATTGGATGCGGGTTTCAAAATTGCCCTCACAGGTACACCCGTAGAAAATCGTCTAAAAGAACTCTGGTCAATCCTCGATTTTCTGAACCCAGGCTTTCTCGGCAATCAACAATTTTTCCAACGCCGCTTTGCCATTCCCATTGAAAAATACGGCGATCGCCAAACCTTAAATTCATTGCGACAGTTAACGCAACCATTTATTTTGCGACGACTGAAAACGGATAAAACGATTATTCAAGACCTGCCCGAAAAACAGGAAATGGAAATCTTTTGTAGCCTCTCCAAGGATCAAGCAAATCTTTATCAAAAACTAGTCGATCAATCCCTAGAAGAAATTGAAGGAACTGATGGCATTAAGCGACGCGGCTTAATTTTGACCCTATTGCTTCGCCTCAAACAACTTTGCAACCATCCAGCTCTTTTACAGAAAAAACCAGCCCTTTCCCAACATTTTGCACTGCGTTCCGGTAAGCTCCAACGCTTGGAAGAAATGCTGGAAGAGCTCATTACTGAAGGCGATCGCGCGTTAATTTTCACGCAATTTTCTGAATGGGGGAAACTCCTCAAACCCTATCTAGAAGAGCGTCTTGGCAAAGAAGTTTTATTTCTCTATGGCGCAACCAAACGAGAAGTCCGCCAACAAATGTGCGATCGCTTCCAGAATGACCCAAATGCTCCCCATGTCTTCATCTTGTCTCTCAAAGCAGGTGGAACTGGTTTAAACTTGACCCGCGCCAATCACGTTTTCCATGTGGATCGTTGGTGGAATCCCGCTGTCGAAAATCAAGCCACAGACCGAGCTTTTCGCATTGGCCAAAAGAAAAATGTTCAGGTTCACAAATTCGTTTCAACAGGCACTCTCGAAGAAAAAATTAGTGCCATGATTGCGAGCAAAAAAGAACTTGCTGAACAAACTGTTAATGCTGGCGAAAACTGGGTCACTGAACTCGACACCAACCAATTGCGAGACTTATTGCTCCTTGACCGCGATCGCCTGATTGAAGATTAAATGGGGTTTTCCCAGTGAACGTTTATAATGGGATATTAAGCAAAAAGTACTCGTCACAACAGATAGAATGCAAAAACGCAGCTCTTTTAACTCCTCCGAGATTATGCACCGCTCGGAAAACCTGATGCAGGCAGCGACCAACCGTTATCGCATTACAGTCCAAGTCGCGAAGCGCGCCAAACGTCGTCGTTACGAAGATTTTGATTCCGTCGAAGATCCGCTCATGAAGCCCCCCATCCGCGCAATTATTGAAATGTCTGACGAGCTTACTCAGCCTGAAATTATTGGCGAATAAAGTTTCAGTTCAAAAAGTTTTTAGCAAACAAAAAAGGGCGATCATCGAAAGTCGGTGATCGCCCTTTTTTTATGCAAACACAAATGAATTTAGCGACAGAAAATCAGCTAAGTGCTTCTTTCTTTCCTTTGCGCTTGGCCGCGGCAAACAAACCACTCAAAACAGGCAAAACCGCTGCAGGAGTTGGTACAGCAGTAGTATATGTTCCTCCTTGAATATCGTTATTACATTCAGGCGTAAGGTGATAACAAACTTCTTGTCCCTGCTGAGTTGGAATCAAATTATAATCCCACTGTAGGGCGATTGTATGACCACCCAATCTGTCAAATCCTTCTAAGCCCCAGCTGCTAGTATCTTCGATAATCTCTACAGCACCAAGAAAAGTTCCAGACTTAATTAATGACGGCACGTGGGTGCTTTCGTCAAAATAGGAAATCGGTAAGGTTCCAGTTTGAGGTGAGCCTCCTTCGCCAATGACATACTCATTGTGTTCTGCAAGGCTTGCGGTGTGATTGTTATTTCCCTGCGCGTTTTCCATTAGCTCAATATCACCATAAACGCCAAGCCCGGAAACTCCAGACTCATTGTTTGCGGCAAAACGAATTCCAAACAAAGACTCACGCCCTACTTGATCTAATGCATCACAAGCAATGTTAATAATTAGATCTCCCCAACTGATACGACCACCTTCTGCCGCTTCTCGTAATACGCCATCTAAAGGCATTTTGGTGCGAGCGGCAAATCGAGTTTTCCCATCATGTTGCTGAACAGCACTGCCATAAATTTCAAACTCGGTTCCTCCGACACCGTTGATGCTGGTACTGTCATTATCCGAATCCACGGAATAGTTCCAGCCTTTAATATCGAAAGCATTAGCAGTGGGAGCTAGAGCAACCACACTGGCGAGGGTAAGGATACTTAGTCCAAAACGGTTCATCATGATTGTTGATTTGATTTGATTTTGTGATTTTTACCTGTGCCTACTTATCGTTCGCAGTGAGGGAAGTTATGCAGATCTGCCCTGTGCAAGTCCTTTCAAAACTAAAAAAGATCGTATTGGAGCCATCTCTTTAATATTTCTTCAAAGAACTGGAGCGATAACCTAGCATCCTTAAGCCCTACACCGTTTCGCAGTAGCATATAGACATCAGTTGTTAGAAAGCAGATGGGTAGGCAAATGCAAAAACCGATTTTGATTGGCGGTCTGGGTTTGTCCTTGGGTTTAGCGGTTTTGAGTCGCTGCCAAACGAGTGTTCTTGACCTTGGAGAATGGTTATTCTGGGGGGCGATCGCCATGGGTGGTTTGCTGCTCTGGAAACAAAATAAACCAACCCTTGCCTTCGAAGATCTCAGCAATCCCCTCACAAAACAAGACGTTGAGAACTCCATTGAGCTTGCTCAAGAATGGGTTACTGCCCTTCAAGCTGAAGCTCCTGATCAGAATTTTTCACAGTTTACTCAAACTCTCACTGAGCTACCACAACAATTTGACCGCACAGAAATCACTGGGGCGATCGCCGGAGGACGCGGTACGGGAAAAACAAGCCTCAAACAACATTTAGAGACAGCCGCACTCGGTACATCTTTCGTCGAAACTCAACCTTTATTTACCGATTTAGAGAGTTATGACCAAGCCGCTCAAAATGACGTTTTTGCAGCAGATTTTGTCTTATTTCTCGTCACAGGCGATTTGATGGCATCCCAGTGGGATACGCTCAAACATTGGCTCCAAGCGCGCCAAAAAATCATTCTTTTATTTAATAAGCAAGATCAATATCAGTCAGAACAGCGCGAACTGATCCTCACTCAACTCCGCAGGCATGTTTACCCGGCGATCGCCGCCCAAGATGTCATTGGGATTACCGCAGCTCCCCAACACATTAAAGTCAAAAAAATCCAAGCAGATGGAACCGAAACAGAATATTTTGAGCAGCCCGAAGCTAATTTAACTGCGGCTCAAACCCATCTCAACAACTTGCTCAGCAACGCTGATCTCAAACAACAATTGGTGTGGTCAACCATTTGGCGTACCGCTGGGCTCGTCCAACATCAGGCGAAACAGCAACTGACTAAACATCGACGCGAGAAAGCCATCCCCATCATCGAAAAGTATCAATGGCTAGCAGCAGGGGCTACATTTGCGAATCCCGTAGCCGCCTTAGATCTGTTGGCAACAGCAGCAGTGACTGGACAGATGATTGTGGATCTCGGTGCCATTTATCAACAAAAAATCACCTTATCCCAAGCCCAGGCGATCGCCACAGCCATTGGCAAACAAATGATCCAACTCGGCCTCGTTGAACTCTCGACCCAGGCGATCGCTGGAGTCCTCAAAACTAACGTGGTGACTTATGTTGCTGGGGGAGCAGTGCAAGGAGTCAGTGCCGCCTATTTAACCCACATTGCAGGCTTAACCCTCATCCAATATTTCCAAGAGCAACCCCTCCATCAACAATCGGACGGCATTAATCTCGATAAGCTTGGACAGATTCTAAAAACGATGTTTGCCGAAAATCAACGCAGCCAATTCCTACAATCCTTCTCCCAAAAAGTCCTTGCGCGGCGATCGCCCCAAACAATCACTTAAGTCGCTAAGATCAGGGGCAGGCTAAAATTCATAAAAATCATGGATGTCGAACTCGAAAACTTAGAAGCATCGGTCGAAAATCTATTATTTGCGGCAAAAACAGACTTAGAAGAACGTAAATTACAACAGCAGCGAGATCAGCAATACCAAGAAATAGTGCGGCAGCGCGAAAGTAAATTACAGCCTCTCCTCAAAAAAGTGGAGGAAATGATTAGTACCTATCGGGCGGAAGGGTATCAAAATGCTGAAATGATTAGTCAGCTCCAAGAAAAAGCAGATGATATTAAAAAAGAAATAGCCGAAATACCAGAAAAAGCATCAGAAATTGTCGATAATCAACTTGTTCTCCGTGAAGAAAGACTTTTAGAAGAGAAAGCTCGCGAAAAAGTTCAAAAATGGCAAACAGATCTCCGGGATGATCTGCTGGAAATGGTCAATGAACAAAATGACTTTTTTAGTGCCACAGATGCGGCGATCGCCGTCCGGAGTTACATTGATGACCTCAAAGAATTAGGTGCATTAGACGAAGTGGTCGATGCCCTAATTGCTCAAATTAATCAACATAGTGAAGAAGGCCCTGTCGCTAGACTTCGAGGAACCCACGAACAAACCCTAAATTTCATTTACAACAAAGCCCTCGAAAACCGTTCCCGTACTGAACATCACCCCAATATTCAACCGAAATCCCGCCACCGCAAATCCGATAGCAAACCTGAACTTTATGCCAATCTCATCGGTAAAGTCCTCGTTTTTGGGGGACATGACCGTCTCCAAACCGCCGTACGGAATCGCCTCAGAAATTCCCAGGTCGAATTGCAATGGTATAGCGAGCAGGATGGGTTACAACTATCGACTCAAGGAGAAGCACAGGTTAACAACTACGATTTGATTTTGATTATCACCGGCTATGCCAGCCATTCGATGACAGAACGAGCAATGGATGCTTGCAAAAAAGCAGACAGGTCTTTTGAAATTATTAAAACGACGGGTATGACAAGAGTTTTAGAGGCTATTGAGTCAGGTCTTAAAACGCAGCAGTTGGCGCAGATGTGGAATAAATAATTTTCGTTTTTAGCAATTACGCACAGATAGCATTCATCGCAATTTTTTAGTATGGCAATCCCTCCCAAGTTTTTAATTCAGACGGCGCAATTTGTCTGGAAAACCATGTGGCAAACGATGATGTCACAACTTGCCCCCAGCGATCGCCAAGGCAATTTCCAGCGAGTGGAGAGTGAATTTCGGGGGACTATCGGCTCAGAAACATTTCCAGCAGCAAAAAATCGATATCGCTTATATGTGGGCTTAACTTGTCCTTGGGCACACCGAACGATGGTGACCCGCGTTCTCAAGGGGTTAGAAGACTGCGTTGAAATGAGTGTGGCGATCGCCGATGTGTCAGTGGGTGGATGGCGTCTGGAAAATGACCCGACCGGTTGCGGCAGTATGAAAGAACTCTATCAGTTAGGCCAGTCAGGTTATTCGGGACGGTGTTCTGTGCCAGCCTTATGGGATTGCGAGACTCAGTCCATTGTTAATAATGAAAGCTCAGAAATTATTGTGATGCTCAACGAGCAATTTAACGAGTGGGCAAAGTATTCAGACCGAGATTTATATCCAGAGTCATTACGGGAAGAAGGCGATCGCCTCAATGATTTGATTTATCGCACCGTGAATAATGGTGTGTATCGCTGCGGTTTTGCCACAAGTCAAGTCGCCTATGATCAAGCCGTTACCGAGTTATTTGAAACCCTGGATTTTCTTGACAAACGATTGGGCGATCGCCGTTATCTTTTAGGTAAAACCCTGACGCTCTGCGATGTGCGACTATTTACTACCCTAATTCGATTTGACTTGGTTTATCACGGTTTATTCAAGTGCGATCGCCACCGCATCCGCGATTATGCCAATCTTTGGGGTTACCTGCGCGATATTTACCAACAACCCGGGATCAAGGCGACCTGCCCCCTAGACACCATCAAACAAGAATATTACAGCTCCCTTTTCCCTCTGAATCCCAGTGGCATCATTCCCCTCGGCATTGACTCCGCAGACCTGATGCAACCCCACCAGCGCCAAGATCTTGCCACAACCCTCTGATAAGATTTGTAGGGTTAATTTGTGGCGATCAACTCCATGCAAACGACAGAGCAAGTCCGTCAAAATCATTCTCCTCTCCAAAAAGAAGAATGGCGGCCAATATTAATTGTCGCAGGCATTTTTTTTACGCTCTGTTTGGCGATCGCCCTAAACCGCTACTTCACATTTTATGCCTCCTATGACCAAGGTATTTTCAATCAGGTCATGTGGAATAGCGCTCATGGTAGATGGTTTGAAAGTACCCTCTCGTCTCAACTCTCAACGAATGTGGTACATGCCCAAGAGATTCCGAGCGTTAGTTACCGTCGTCTCGGGCAACATTTTACGCCAGCACTTTTGCTGTGGTTGCCCATTTATAAGCTATTCCCCCACGCCTTTATTTTGGTGGTTTTGCTCGTTACGGCGATCGCTGCGGCAGGTTTAGTTTTATACATCCTTGCCAGAGAATATCTCCCACCAGCACCAGCCCGTTGGATCACCTTTGGCTATTATGGTGCGAATGCAATCATCGGCCCTGCACTGGGAAATTTCAACGACAATTTTCAACTGCCTCTATTTGTATTCACTTTATTGTTGGCGATGGAAAAACGCTGGTGGTGGCTGTTTGCAGCGATGGGAGTTTGTATTTTAGCCATTCGCGAAGACGCAGGATTAGTCCTGTTTGGCGTTGGTTTTTATATGCTCATTAGCCGTCGATTTCCGCTAATTGGTAGTGCGGTTTGTGCAGTGAGTTTCGGTTATGTGTTAGCTGCCACAAATATTATCATGCCGTTATTTTCCGATGATATTTCCAAGCGATTTATGTTGGAGCAATTTGGCCAATTTACCGATGCTCCCGAAGCCTCTACTGTCGACATCATTTGGGCGATGCTCTCGAATCCAGGTGTCTTACTCAAAGAATTATTTACGCCCACTGACCGGACAATCAGTTATCTCGCAGGCCATTTTTTGCCCTATGCTCTCATCCCGGCGATCGCCCCGAGTAGTTGGGTGATTACTGGTGCTCCTCTTCTCAATCTTCTATTAGGAAAAGGAAATTTAGTGCTCACTTTGCATGTCCGTTATGCTTTGGCGATCGTTCCGGGAGTTTGTTACGGCACAATCCTTTGGTGGTCTGGTGAAACATTCCAAAACTTTTTTCGCCCGTCCCGTCCCAGAACAATTAAAACCATCAGCCCATTTTTTAGACGTTTTTGGTTGACCTGTATTTGCCTATCAATCTTTTTTACCGCGATTTCTAGCCCGAACCGCAGTCTCTATTTCGCCATTCCAGATTCTTTTGATCCTTGGATTTATGTTTCCCCAGCGCAGCAATGGAAACATAGCCAAAATATCCGTCAAATCATGGGTCAAATCCCCAAAGATGCGAGTGTTGCAGCCACTCGTTATATCGTGCCTCAGCTCTCTAGCCGTCGTGAAATTATCCGTGTACCAGATCTACAAATTCTGAATGACGAAAATCAGATCGACACAGTCGATTACATTGTCATTGACTTCCAGCAGCTCATCGAATATCAGCCAGCATTCGATGGTGATTGGGAAGACTTAAATAACTATCCAAAAATTATGCAAAGTTGGTTAGATGAAGATCTCTATGATCTGATGGATTTTCGTAGTGGTGTAATTTTGCTTGCGAAAACAGGATTAGAGGAGCTTAATCCTGAGGGCGATCGCCTTTGGAAAGACTATTATCAAACACAAATTTTGCCAATCATTAGTGAACCCCGAGATTAACAACAAAAGCACTCTATTCGATGCGAAACAACACCAATAAAAATCCTCCAAACCTTTTCTATCTCAAGAAAAATTCGGAGGGATTTTTTAATTCATTCTGGTGACAGACAATAACGCGTCTAGTCAAAACAAAAAGAGTGATAACAGGCAGTTAATCGTCGTCATCATCGTCATCGTCATCGTCTTCTTCAAAGCCATCGTCATCCATGAGTTCGGAGATGTCCTGCTCATCAGACATTTCATCGATTTCTTCTTTTTTCTCGCGATAAATGATGCGGTTATTTTCCTCTAACCACTCCAGCAGAGATGTCTTTTGTTCTAGATTGAGAACGGAAGCCGGTGCATAACGGGGTTCTTGTCTCAGGGAAGGGTTTTTGAACATAAAATTTGGTGAATTCTCAGATTATGACAGTCTTGGCAATTCAAACACTTGATTATATCAAATTTAGCGACCGATATTACAAAGGCTCTGATTCTTTATTTATGCTTCGCTCAGAACGGCGATCGCCTCACCCGGTTCAGGTTCAATCACACGAGTCCCAGAATTTTGTGTAGCCAGCATCTCAGCAAATTCCTGCACTGTGCCATCAGGCTTGAGAAATTTCATCAAAAAGCCATCAAAATGCACATCGCCACCAGCTGCAGTCGGCAAAATGACCTGAGGTTTCAGCCAGTCACAGACTTTGAGAGCCGTTTCTTGACCTTTAATAACTGCACCGAGCAGAGGCAACTTGAGATTAATCAGTGGTGTGACGACCACATCAATCGGCGCAAATTGTTTTAGCTCTTCAGAATGGTAGCCATGGGGCTCATAGTAAAGACTTTTCTGCGTCGTCAAATCCGTCAAAATGTAGCCATTTTCGAGAGTGGTGGGACCAACAGGGGAACCTTTTACTGCTCGAATTTCGAGGGTGTCGAGCGTAAAAACTTCGCCATGATTTAGAGAATGAATAGTCTCATAACCATATTTTTCGGCGATCGCCTGACCACCAGGAGAGCACACCACAGGCAATGATTTATCAAGTACCTTAAGCGTTTCAGGATGAGCATGATCCTCTAACCCTTGAGATAGCAAAATCAGATCAACATTATCCGGCACTTCACGATCTTGGGGGCGATCACCTTTAAAAAGCCACGGTGTATTCCCAAAAACAAGAGAACCCACAAGCCAAGGATCCAGCAAAATCCGCTTGCCAGCCATCTCAATGAGCCAACTATTACTATCCAAATAAGTCAGTTGCATACTTTCCCTTTAGTCAACCACTTTACAAAGCTTAACTGATTCTGCTTCAAGGTTGTGATAGCGGAATAGCGAATAGATTTCTATGCCTTTGACTGAGGCTCTAAAGCAGCTTTCGGATAGGCAATCCGTTGGTGATTATGCTGTTGCCAAACCCGCACAAATATTTCAGCGATATAGGACAACTCTTCTCGACGAATACCACAATCATCAAGCTGCCCATCCTGCCAACGCGCCCGGAAAATTTTATTGACCATAATAATGGCCTGTTCTGGTGTCGCGTCCTTCAGTGATCGCAGCGCTGCTTCACAACCATCTGCAAGCATCACTAAACCAGTTTCACGGGATTGGGGGATAGGGCCTACATAACGAAAATCTTGCTCATTGAGCATCTCGATCGATTTGCCTTCTGCTTGATATTGATTTTTCGCTTGATAGTAAAAATAAGAAATCAATAACTTCCCTTGGTGCTCAGGAATAAAATCCCTAATGGCTTGGGGCAAACCATATTTGCGAGCCATCACAATCCCTTCAGTGACATGTTTGCGGATAATTTCTGTGCTTTTCCAAGGATCATCAATCACATCATGCTTATTGGGCCCACCCATCTGATTTTCGATAAACCCAAGCGGATCATGCATCTTACCGATGTCATGGTACAAAGTTCCGGCGCGCACCAGCTCGACATTACAGGATAATTCTCGCGCCGCCGCTTCCGCTAAAGACGCAACAAACATTGTGTGCTGAAATGTACCAGGAGCTTCTAGGGCAAGGCGTTTTAGTAATGGGCGATTTGGGTTTGATAATTCAGCAAGACGGATTGGTGTTACAAGATCAAAAAGACGTTCAAGATACGGCGAAATCCCTAAGGCAACAACAATCCAAGCGGTGCCTGAAAAGCCATATAAGGCAGCCTCCGGGAGGAAAACATACCATAATGTTCCGGCACTAGCACTGGCAATGAGGCTTAAGGAAAAGTTGACTAAGGTTTGGGAAATCCCGACAATACCACTCATCGTCGCCTGTTCCTCCCGCGATCGCAACCTACCGCCAAGGAATGCCGCAATTAAACCACCAACAGTTCCTGTGACCAGATATTGCCATTGCAGAGTTTCGCTGCTCACAGCGACAATGCCTGACAACACACTCACCTGGGTAAAGGCGATCGCCGGACTGTAGAGACTGCTAGTAAGTAATCCCACCGCAGAAAGATTACTGTAGGGGACATCAAAAAAGACCAATAGCGGCGTACTCAGACTAATTAGAGCCAGCAACAAATGATCGCGGCAACGCATGGGACGGTGTACTTTGCGGATTACGAGCACCATCAGGACAACACTGCCACTCACCATCACGGCATAACCCACTAAGCCCCACCAGTTAATCTGACGGTTACTTAATCCAAAGCCATCAAGTAAGACAAAAGCAGACTGGTCAATCGTTTCGCCTCTATCGACAATTACATCTCCTGCACTGACAGAGACAGTAATCGGCTCAATAGCAAGGGCAGCCTGTTCTGAACGTCGTTTTGTTTCTTCTTTATCTTCAATTAGGTTAGGGCGCAAATGGGTAGACAGCACATCTACGACAAAAGGACTTGCAATCTCCTCATTATCAATCTGCACCTGAATCGTTTCCTTGAGCAGAATATCGGCAATACCCTTCGGAATCCCCTGGGTCAAAATGCGATCACTAACTTTCAGGAGCTGTGTCTGAGCATCAGCCCATTGTGTTGACGATAACCGCAATAACAAACTTTGGTGGCGGCGGAAGAGGATTTGTTCTGCTTCATTTGCAGCTTGTTCTGCTTGTTGAAAGCTTTCCCGAGCAATTTGAATGCGGGCCATTAGCTGTTGTACTTCAGCTGTTGCCCGGTCTTGATTTTGGGAATAGGTGTACAACTCCCGAAGAGGCGGCGCAATATCAATATCATTGGGCATCAGCCTACCAAGGGGAGGCACTTCCTCTTGGGTAAGCTGATCGGCGATCGCCACAAACTCTTGCCATTGCTCATCTGATAATTGCCGTAGTCCAACCTGACTGGGAATTGATAAAATTTCCAGCTCAATAAACGGAAAATCCCCAGCAATATTGCGAATACGAGTGATATCACTCAGAACATTGCGAATATCTTGTTTAATCGCACTGGTCGCATCGATATCGCGCTTTAAACTGGGAATCGATCCTGTGCGGATTTCCTGACGTTTTTCTTCTGTCGTTTTTGGGTCTTCAAATTCACCATCTATTGGTGCAACAATTTTTCTCGGGGCAATGGTATCGACTGCCAACTGGGGTTGGTTATAAAACCGCTCACCGATAATGCCAGTACAAGCCACGACTGTCAGCACGGCGATCGCCGCAGAAGAGTAAGTCGCTTGCTTACGCTGTGTCTGATTAAGCCCCGTATTTGCACGCGGCGTTTGCACTATGGTGGCATTCTGCCAGTAATGTTTAAAACTAGACCAAAAATTCATATAAAGTCTTTAAAGTGAGCTCAACCACCTAGGAGAAAGGTACAGTTAACAGACGATTTAAAACACATCTAGATGGTGGGCATTTAGGTTAAATGACGTTGGGAAATAAGCTGTAATGACGGACGAGATTTTAGACCCTGAGCATTAGCAATCACAGGAAGTTGCTCCAACTCTAACCGATTTTTTATTGGAAGTCCCGACCAACGGCTCCAGAAGGCAATAACGTCGAGTAATGAGGAGTCACAAGTTTCCCCAAAGTTATAACGATAATTAGAGTGGCGATCGCCGCACAGTGCCCCCCAGAGAACCTTTCCCCAAACTTGTACAATGGCTTGACTGTGTTGCAGTAATGTTTGGCCTTGCCGACAGTTGCCTCCACTCCAAATCATGGCGCCATACAACCGCAGTAATAACTTTGCAGCGGGAGTGAATGTCGTCGCGGTCAATTGTTTTTGATAGCCTTGCCAAGACTCTTTTCGATCATAGGCTGATTCCAAAAAAGCTGTTCCAACAAGAAACTCTGGCGATCGCCGCTCCAACAAATCACTAAATTGATCAGGGACAATGTTTTCCCGCAGACAGTCACTTAGACATTGGCCTAAATCCTGTACAATCGCCAGCTGTCCTGAAGGCAAGTTGCATCGTCCAAGGCGATCGCCCAGATAACTCGGGTCCTCATGGAAAAATAGCAATACTGGCAGTAAAGCCAAAGCATTTTCTAACGGACAAGGCTGCCAACTATGAGATGAATGAATGACTTTCTCCCAATCCCTAGCCACCAGAAACTCTTGCCAAAGCTGATCGGCGATCGCCCCTACCGTTTCCAACTCTGGCCATTGGACAATCACCTGCCGATACCCCAACCAAGCCCCAGCCAAACGATGAAATAAACTTACATCCATAAAATTATGTGCTTGATTTGAGCACCACTATTCTGACCCTTGTTCCTGACGTTGCCACTGCTCATACAGATCTGGCCGCCGCTCCTGAGTCCGTAAAAGCTGTTGTTCCCGCCGCCAATCCGCAATGTTTTTATGATTTCCTGAACGCAGCACCTCCGGCACAGACCACTCCCGAAATTCTGCGGGTCGCGTATATTGCGGATAATCTAACAGCGGCACCTGGAAACTCTCAGCCTTAAGCGACTCCTGTTTCCCCACAGTGCCAGGTAATAAACGAACAACTCCATTTATTAACGTCAAAGCGGGAATCTCACCACAGGTTAAGACAAAATCCCCTAAAGAAATTTCCCTTGTTACTAGATGTTGACGAACCCGTTCATCTACCCCCTCATAGTGGCCACAAATCACCACTAGTTGATCATAAGTCGTCAGTTCATCTAGCAACGATTGATCCATTCGTTGCCCTTGGGGAGTCACAAGGATAACTTCCCGCTTTGGTAGCACTGGTAAAGATTCCACCGCAGCAAACAATGGCTCCGGTTTTAATAACATCCCAACGCCGCCACCATAGGGCTCATCATCAACACGATGGTGCTTATCCGTTGCAAAATCTCGCGGATTAGTGAGACTCACTTTAGCAATACCTTTAGCTAATGCTTTGCCGAGTAAGCTGGAGTGGAGTGGGGACTGAAAAAAGTCAGGAAAAAGCGTAATTACATCGAACTGAATGGCCATAGGATTGAGATTTTTGTCCGCAATTTTGGGGATGAAAATTGGATATTTTTGAGATTTGAGAATGTCAAGGACTATGTAATAATTGAGTGGATTTTTGCGGGTTTGCTGTATTTCGCATCCCTTAGCATTCCTGACTGGAATAGCTATTCGCTCCCTGCAACGATGTGAGACATTATCTCATTTGACCCTCCCCAAGCCTTTGGGTCTTGTTATCATTATTTGTCCTGAAGACTAACCATAATGCCATCAGAAACCACCTTTTCTAATCAAATCTCGACGCAAAGCTCTATTCTCGTCATCGGTGGTGCTGAGGATAAGGTACATGGAAAAGAAATTTTATCGTCTTTTTTCCGCCGTTCTGGTGGGACTGATGCGGCCATTGCAATTATCCCTTCTGCTTCACGGGAACCGCTCCTCATCGGCGATCGCTACCAACGGATTTTTGAAGATATGGGTGCGAGCAAGGTTAAGGTACTCGATGTGCGTGATCGTGTCCACGCGGAAGATCGTTATTATCAAGAATTTGTGGAAGGTTGCACTGGCGTCTTTATGACAGGCGGTGATCAGCTTAGATTATGTGGCCTACTGGCAGATACTCCATTGATGGAACGCATTCGTCAGCGCGTTCATGATGGTGAAATTGCCCTTGCAGGGACGAGTGCAGGGGCAGCAGTAATGGGTCATCACATGATTGCGGGTGGCAGCAGTGGCGAGTCACCAAATCGTGGCCTAGTCGATCTTGCCATGGGCCTCGGCATTATCCCCGAAATCATTGTGGATCAGCATTTTCACAACCGAAACCGTATGGCCCGCTTGCTCAGTACGATTGCGGTACATCCTGATCGTCTAGGCATTGGTATTGATGAAGATACCTGCGCCATGTTTGAACGAGATGGATATCTTGAGGTGATCGGCCGCGGTACTGTCACTATCGTAGATGCACGGGAAATGAGTCATACTAACCAAACTAGTGCGGAGACAACCCAACCTCTGAGTTTACATGGTCTCCATTTGCATGTTCTTTGCCATGGCGATCGCTATGACATCCAGAAGCAACGACCGATGTCCGGAAGCTCCCAGTAATGTCCGGAAACCTTTAAATGATGAGGGCTATCCGACAAATAATCTGCAAACAAATTGTCATAGAATAATTAGCAACTTCGTAATCGCCCCCGAAACGTCAAATTATCGCTTCTAGATATCGACTAATTTCTAGCTAATTTGAGATGGGCGATCGCCACGACGTTCAAGCCCGAACCAGAATTGCTCTAGCCACAACCAACCTCCAACGCCGACCATGAAAATCCTTAAAACCCTAACCCTTCGAGGTCCGAATTATTGGAGCATTCGACGCCAGAAATTAATTGTGATGCGGCTCGATCTTGAAGAAATTGCGGAAACCCCATCCAATGAGATCGATGGTTTTTATGAAGCGCTGAGTGAAACCCTACCCAGCCTAGTCGAACATTACTGCTCCCCTGGTTGCCGAGGTGGCTTTTTCAGTCGCGTTCGTGAAGGCACATTCATGGGTCATATCGTCGAGCATGTTGCCCTAGAACTTCAAGAATTAGCAGGAATGCCCGTTGGCTTCGGTCGCACTCGCATGACTGGTGATGATGGTGTCTACAGCGTTGTTTTTGAATATATTTACGAGCAAGCCGGTCGTTACGCCGGTCGTGCTGCCGTTCGCCTCTGCCAATCCATTGTTGAGACAGGCCGCTACCCTCAAGAAGAATTAGAGCAAGATCTCGCAGACCTCCGAGATCTAAAAGCCAGTTCGGCCCTCGGCCCCAGCACAGAAACCATTGTTAAAGAAGCAGAAGCACGGGGAATTCCCTGGTCAATGCTTAGTGCAAGAGCAATGATCCAGTTAGGCTATGGCATTTATCAAAAGCGAATCCAAGCTACTCTCAGCAACAACTCTGGCATCCTTGCAGTTGAACTTGCCTGCGATAAAGAAGGGACAAAAAACATCTTGGCAGATGCTGGCGTCCCCGTGCCTCGCGGTGTTGTGATCCGTTACCTCGATGATCTCGAAGATGCTATTGAAGATGTTGGCAGTTACCCAGTGGTCGTTAAACCATTAGATGGCAACCATGGTCGCGGTATCACCATCAATGTCAAAACTTGGAAAGATGCCGAAGTTGCCTACGATCTAGCGAGTGAAGCCTCGAAAACTCACTCTGTTATTATTGAACGCTACTACCAAGGCAGTGATCACCGTGTCCTTGTCATTAATGGCAAATTAACAGCGGTCTCCCAAAGAATTCCAGCCCATGTTGTTGGTGATGGTCGGCGGACAGTCGAAGAATTAATTGAAGAAACAAACCGCGATCCCAACCGTGGTGATGGCCATGATAATGTTTTAACCCGAATTGTCGTTGATCAAACAGCACTCAAAGTCCTTGAAAGCCAAGATATTTCTCTGGATACAGTGTTGCGTGATCGCGAAGTCGCCTACCTTCGAGCTACAGCAAACCTCAGTACAGGCGGGATTGCCATTGATCGCACTGATGATATTCATCCTTACAATGTTTGGCTGTTTGAACGTGCAGCGAAAATTATTGGTCTGGATATTGCAGGAATCGATGTTGTCACTGAAGACATCACAAAACCACTACCAGAAACAGATGGTGTCATTGTTGAAGTTAATGCAGCGCCTGGCTTCCGGATGCATGTTGCCCCTAGTCGTGGCCTTCCCCGTAACGTAGCAGCGCCTGTGATTGACATGCTCTACCCAGATGGTGCACCTAGCCGTATACCCATCATTGCGTTGACAGGGACGAATGGTAAAACCACCACAACTCGTTTAACGGCACATATTTATCGGCAAACCGGGAAAGTTGTCGGCTATACCAGCACTGATGGCGTTTATATCGGTGATTATCTCGCACAGGGTGGTGATAATACTGGGCCTCAGAGTGCGGCAATGATTTTGCAAGATCCAACGGTAGAAGTAGCTGTCCTCGAATCTGCGCGAGGTGGCATGCTCAGAGCGGGTTTGGCATTTGATAATTGTGATATTGGTGTTGTCCTCAACGTAGCCGCCGATCACCTCGGCCTTGGCGATATCAATACGATTGAGCAAATGGCTCAGGTTAAGGGAGTTGTAGCGGAAACGGTCAGCCCTGAGGGTTATGCTGTCTTAAATGCGGATGATCCGCTTGTCGCAGCAATGGCAGAAAAGGTACGAGGGAAAGTCACTTACTTTTCGATGCAAACGGATAATCCACTAGTCCTCGAACATGTACGTCGTGGTGGTTTAGCGGCCATTTATGAAAATGGGTTTATCACTATCTGTGAAGGGGAATGGAAACTCCGGGTCGAGTCAGTAAAAAATGCTCCTGTCACAATGGGTGGTATGGCACCATTTATGATCGCAAATGCATTAGCGGCTTGTTTAGCGGCATTTGCTCAGGGGGTTGATATTGAACATATTCGCCAAGGATTACGCACCTTTAAGCCTTCTGCAGCACAAACTCCAGGTCGGATGAATCTTTTTAATCTTGGTGAATATCATGCGCTGGTGGATTATGCTCATAATCCGGCTGGTTATGAAGCTGTAGGTGCTTTCGTCAAAAATTGGGAAGGTCAACGCATTGGTGTGGTGGGTGGACCTGGCGATCGCCGCGATGAAGATTTAATCTTGCTTGGTAAGATTGCTGCTGATGTTTTCGACAAAATTATCGTTAAAGAAGACGATGATAAGCGAGGACGGAAAAGTGGTGAAGTTGCCGATTTAATTATTGAAGGCATTCGTCAACACAATCCAGACTGTCACCATGAAATAATCCTCGACGAAAGGCAGGCGCTCAATGGAGCTCTCGATAATGCACCAAAGGATTCCCTTGTCGTGATTTTCCCTGAAACTGTTAATCGGACGATCGCCATGATTCAAGAACGAAACCCGAAAGAAGACGATGCCATTGCCACCGAAACGAATGGTCATCACTCAAATAGTGAGGTTGCAGAAATCGTTAGCTCCACGCCAATACTCAACTAGATAAGAATCAGTGCGGTGCTTTTAAAACGTCCTAGCATTCGTCACATGGGGCAACTTTTACTCCTGGGTCACTGAGATGGGTTTGATCATTTGCAAGGGTACAGTCCCAATGCTTGCCCGTCTGAGTGAATTCTGAAATGGCACAGACATCAAAACTAAACTCGGGTTCTTTTCCTAATAGGGCGATCGCACAACCAATTAACGGCTCTTTGTGACCAACAACCAACAGATTGCCTGCATAGTTTGTCAATAAAAATTGCATGGTTTTGGCTGATCGCTGCAACATTGGCGATCGCCTCTCTGGATATTGCGGCACAACAAAACTTTTATAATTTCGCTCAATTAACTCATCTGCATATTGCAACGGCTCAGACGTTAATTTCGGTTTTCCCGGCATCCAATCTTGATTCAGCCATTCCCCTAAACCAGTTTCAACTTTTAAGGATAATTGATAGGCGATCGCCACAGCCATAGCCGTCTCCAACGTCCGACGATAGGGTGACACAAAAATATGCCCAACAACCTCACTCTTTAACCGCTGCGCTAACTCCCGAGCCTGTAATGTCCCAGCAGGACATAACGGTGAATCATAGGGAAATTGAGCAGAAACAAACCATTTCGGTTGAATAAAATCTAGACGATTACCATGCCGCACCAACCAAACCTTGCGCACAATCGCTCACCAATCCCACAAAAACCAAGCATCTTAATTAACTTCAAGCTTTGTCGTTGCAAACCCTTTATCAGGCAAAATCACTTCTAAAGTACGAGACCAACGAGGCAAATCATTGTGAACCAGATCCCAAACAAATGCGATATTCACCACCGCATATTCCTCACTCATCGTCCGTGCAATCTGCTCTAACTCGTACCAAGGTAACTGGGGGATTTCTTCCTGGAGCTCACGGGGGACATTCCGCGACGCAATACCCATAATTTCCAAACGTCGAATCACTGCATCCTGCACAATAATATTTCCGAGGAAATCGCTCCAAGACATCTCTGAAATATAATTAATTGCCAATCGTGCCGAAATCAAAATATCAAGCAAAGTTAGAGTATGCCGATCCGCCATGAAAAACCTCGAAAGAACCTCCGTTGAGGAATCTAAATCGCTATATTGAGTACAGTGATCATTTAGAAATTTACTAGAGTTTGCAGAGGCTTTAGAGCCATTATTCCTTAAAATTTTAAGTCCTAATGAAACGTAAACCCCGCTCTCGCTACGATCGCCCGAATTATGACCGACGGCAACAATATCCGGAGCAGAACTCAGTAAAAAAGCCGCTATTCAACTTTAATTATGCAACCCTTGCCCTATTTGGGGGAATTTTTGTCTTAGGGGTTACAACAGGCATTGGCTTCAGTTCCAGTACCAATTCTAACCCGGCACGTATTGATTCCCGCCTCGAGATTGATCGCCAAGCTCCTGACGCTGAATTGTGTCAGCAATTTGGTGCTAGTGCGATTGTGACAAATATGCAGGTGTATGTCACGCTCAATCCCTTTAATGTTTTCGTAACGCAGCCCCAGATGCAGCCCGGCTGTGTGATCCGACAAAATAATTGGGCCATCCTTGAAAAACAAAACCTCATCACATCGGAACAGGTTAATGATTGTAAGCGTCGGATGAATACGTTTGGTTATACAGGCAGTTTACAAGGTTCTCCGAAAATTAACTGTATTTATCAGAATGATGCGGCTGGTAATCTTTTCCTCAACCAATCGGGTAACGGTATTGTGCCGGAATCAGATAGTTTTTAAGTTTTGGATGAACGGAAGCCTTGGGAAAGGATACTAGGATAGGTTTAGTCATTTTTTGTGTGTTGAGAGGAGTATCACGATGTGTGGCATCGTCGGCTATTTAGGAACGCAAGCGGCAACGGATATTCTAGTCGGTGGACTAGAGCGTCTGGAGTATCGCGGTTATGATTCGGCAGGGATCGCCACAATTTGGGATGATCAAGTTCATTCGGTACGGGCAAAAGGCAAGCTTTATCATCTACGGGAACAGTTAGAAAACCAACAAACGCCATCGCAGATTGGTATTGGGCACACGCGCTGGGCAACCCATGGAAAGCCTGAAGTACACAATGCCCACCCTCATTTGGACATGTCGCAACGAGTCGCGGTTGTTCAAAACGGCATCGTCGAGAATTATCGAGAATTACGACTGGAATTGCAGGAAAAAGGGTATAACTTCCTATCGGAGACAGATACAGAGGTTATTCCTCACCTTATTTCTGATTTATTGAAAGAGACAGTTGGTAGTGATGAGCCATTTTTGGACGCGGTACAGAAGGCGATCGCCCGTTTAGAGGGAGCCTTTGCCATTGGTGTTATCTGCGCAGACTATCCAGATGAGTTGATTGTGGCACGGCAGCAGGCTCCTTTAACTCTAGGGTTTGGACAAGGTGAATTTTTCTGTGCATCGGATATTACAGCTCTGATTCCACACACAAGCGCAATCTTGACCCTCGAAAATGGCGAGATGGCACGGATGACGCCCCTCGGAATGGAGATTTATAGCTTTGCGGGCGAGCGTCTTAAGAAAACGCCTCGCACCCTCGACTGGAATCCTGTTGCAGTTGAAAAGCAGGGTTTTCGGCACTATATGCTCAAGGAAATTTATGAGCAGCCTGCCGTTGTCCGTACCAATATTGAGGCCTATCTCAATCTAGACGCAGAACATCCGATCAATCTCTCGATTAACCCACCAGAATTTCTCGATAATATTGACCATATCCAAATCGTATCCTGTGGAACCAGTTGGCATGCCAGCCTCGTTGGGAAATATCTTTTAGAGCAATTGGCGGGTATTCCCACGTTTGTGTACTATGCATCAGAATTTCGCTATTCTCCCTCACCAATAATGCCCAACACTCTCACCATCGGAGTGACCCAATCTGGTGAAACAGCAGATACGATCGCTGCCCTCGAAATGGAGAAAGAACGGAGATCGCATCGAACCGATGCAAAATTCAAACCACGCTTACTCGGCATCACCAATCGTTCCGAAAGTACGATTACCCAGATCGTTGATCAGGTGATGTTCACCCATGCAGGAATTGAAATTGGGGTTGCGGCAACGAAAACTTTCGAAGCGCAGTTAATGAGTTTCTATTTTCTGGCGATGGAACTGGCGGCCAGACGAAAAGCCCTTTCCTCCGTCGAAATTAGCGCTCTCATTGATGAATTAAAACAAGTGCCAGCACAGATTGAATCCATCATTGAGGAGCAAGAAAAAGATATTGAAGAGCTGGCTCATGCCTTTGTCGATACTAATGATTTTATTTTCATCGGGCGAGGTATAAATTTTCCTATTGCTCTTGAGGGTGCACTGAAATTAAAGGAAATTAGTTATATCCACGCCGAGGGTTATCCTGCAGGTGAGATGAAACATGGCCCCATCGCATTGCTGGATACAAAAGTACCTGTGGTGGCGATCGCCATGCCGGGAGAGATCTATGAAAAAGTGATTTCCAACGCCCAGGAAGCAAAAGCCCGTGATGCCCTATTAATCGGTGTAACAGCGAGTAATGATCAAGAGGCAGGACACACCTTTGATAAAGTATTGCCTGTTGCACCAGTTAAGGAAATACTATCGCCGTTGTTAGCGGTGATTCCCCTCCAGTTGCTGTCGTATCACATTGCAGCCCATCGTGGCCTAGATGTGGATCAACCTCGTAATTTGGCAAAGTCTGTCACGGTAGAGTAATTCAGGCTTGTGGCGATCGTCCCTCTGAAGTCGAGTGTGTATAACACAAGCTTGAGGGAGTAGTATATACTGCTTGCAAAAACTTTATAAAAAATAGGGGTGGGCTTAGAATAACTGGACAACTGGTCAAACAAACAATTTCCTAAGCTCACATCCTTATATGAAAACGCCCAAAAACTAAGTTATCTCTACTGCCGATAGTCTGAGGAAATTTAGTATGAATCACTTCCAGTAACCGACACCCTTAAATTGATTGCTTTATGGTAACCCTGCCAAATCCCCCCCGAATCCATGCATCCCTTTTAGAAATTCTGGGTCATCGAGCGCAAAATCAGCCCGATCAGCAGGCCTATATTTTTCTGCAAGATGGGGAAACGGAGTCGGACAGTCTGACTTACAGTGAGCTAGACCAGCAAGCACGGGCGATCGCCGCCCACCTCAAACCTTGGCAGGGGGAACAAGCATTACTTCTTTATTCTTCTGGATTGGATTTTATTAAAGCCTTTTTCGGTTGTCTCTATGCAAAAGTTGTCGCGGTTCCGGTTTATCGACCCAGACGCAATCAGAAATTATCAAGACTACTGGCGATCGCCAACAACTCCCAGGCAAAGATCGCTCTAACCACCACCACAATTCTGACCGAGATCGAACAACGTTGGGAAGAAAACACTGAGCTTTCCCAATTGCAGATCATTGCCACAAATACGATCGACGATAATCCAGACAACTTTGCCCCCATACCGATTGAGTCCGAAGACTTAGCATTTCTGCAATATACATCCGGCTCTACAGGGACACCAAAAGGGGTAATGGTGACCCATGGCAATATCATTCATAACCAACGGTTAATCCACCAAGCCTTTGGCCATAGCGAAAATAGCGTTGGTGTTGGTTGGTTACCCCTCTTCCATGACATGGGATTAATCGGTCATGTTCTGCAACCACTTTATGTCGGCTTCCCCAGTGTATTGATGCCTCCCCTTGCCTTTTTGGCAAACCCTTTACGTTGGTTAAAGGCGATCTCCAAATACAAAGCAACAACCAGCGGTGGCCCAAACTTTGCCTATGATCTGTGTATTAACCGTATTTCTGATGAACAGCTTGCAAGCTTAGATCTATCCAGTTGGGATTTAGCCTATAGTGGCGCAGAACCAGTACGGGCGGAAACCCTAGAGAAATTTAGCCAGAAGTTCAGTGCTAGCAAGTTTAACCACAGCTCGTTTTATCCCTGCTATGGCATGGCAGAAACTACACTATTTGTCACTGGTGGCAAAAAACACCAAAGCCCTATTGTCAAAACAGTACAGCCAGAAAATCTTGTACTAAATGAATCGGCTCAAACAGCATCCCTTGCCCCATCCGAAAATATTTTTGTCGGTTGTGGTCGTCCTTATATGGATACGACAGTGGCGATCGTTGACCCGAATACCTTTACCTGTTGTCTAGATGGACAGGTCGGTGAAATTTGGGTAAGTGGTGGCAGCATTGCAGCAGGCTATTGGAACGCCCCATCAGCCACAGAAGAAACGTTCCAGGCGACTCTCGAAGAAAAAGATCATGCTTCATTTCTACGAACGGGCGATCTTGGTTTCTTTAGTCGAGGCGAGTTGTTTGTCACCGGACGTCTAAAGGATTTAATTATTATCCGCGGCAAAAATCATTATCCCCATGACATCGAATTAACAGTTCAAAAATCTCACCTGGCTTTGCGGGAAAACTGTGGCGCCGCGTTTTCCATTGACCAGAATGGGCAAGAAAGGTTGGTGATCGTACAGGAGGTTAAACGAACCTATCTGCGGGATCTGGATGTTAATGAAGTGGTGGGTGTTATCCGTAAAGCTGTTTCAGAAAGCCATGAACTGCAAGCTTATGGGGTGATTTTAATTAAAACAGGTAGTATTGCAAAAACCTCTAGTGGCAAAATCCAGCGCCATGCCTGTCGTGAGGCATTTTTAAATAATGAATTAATTGTTGTGGGGCAAAACATTTTGGGAGAAACTGGTCTCGGTGCAACAGATCCAGCAACATCAAAAGCTGCGGAAATTTCAACATTATTGACAAAGCTCTGTGAACAAATTTCGCAGGAGTTAGGGTTAGCTGCTAATACGATTCGCCCAGATCAGCAGATTGGAAGCCTCGGTTTGGACTCAATCCAAGTGATCGCCATTAAAGGTTATGTCGAAGATAATTTTGATTTAACTGTGCCAATGGAGCAATTTTTTGAAGATATTACGGTGGCGCAGTTGGCCGAAAATATTGTCGCGGAGGCGAATAAGGCCACGGATGCATGGTCCTATGAATTAGTGTCTGGTGAAAGTGCAGAGCACACTTCAGAGAATGGCAAGGTAGCATCGAATAATGGCACGGGTGACATTGATTTAGATTCTCGTCTCAGACTGGCCTTCCAAAAGGATAATGACGTTCTGCAAAAAGCACGGGACTTCGCATTACCGGATCAGCTACGAGCTCAGGGTTTATTGCCTTATTTCCGTGAGCTAGAACGAAATGAAGGTGCCACTTGTATTTTTGACGGGCGATCGCTAGTCATGTTGGGGTCAAATAATTATCTTGGCCTCACAGCAGATATGCGAGTGCGGGGTGCAGCGGCAAAAGCGGCTCTTGTTGATGGGCCAAGCTTAACGGGTTCACGCTTATTAAATGGTTCTACTAGCCAACACCGCGAATTAGAGAAAAAACTCGCCAAATTTGTCGGTCATGAAGATGCATTAGTCTTTACGACAGGTTATCAAGCAAACCTCGGGTTTATCTCAGCATTGATGAATGAAAATACGACGATCATTCTCGATAGCGAAGCCCATGCATGTATTTACGACGGTGCATTTATGAGTCGCTGTAAGGTAATGACCTATCAGCATAATGATTTGGCAGATCTCGAAAAGAAATTACAGCAGGTTGCTGGCAAGTCTGCAACGATGGTGACGGTTGATGGTGTGTATTCGATGACTGGTGATATTGCACCGCTACCTGAATTGCGTGCATTGTGTGATCGTTATGGTGCAACGCTGGCGGTAGATGATGCCCATTCCCTCGGTGTCCTGGGTAAAACAGGTCGAGGTACAGAAGAGTATTTCGACATGATCGGCAGTAGTGACATTCTCTGCGGTACATTCTCGAAAAGTTTGGCATCAATTGGTGGCTGGGTTGCAGCTGAGGCCAAAGTAATTGATTGGATTCGCTTTAACGGTCGTTCAATGTTGTTCTCGGCATCTATTCCACCAACTTCTCTAGCTGCGGCTTCTACTTCCCTCGATATTTTGATTGAAGAGCCTTGGCGTGTCGAAACTCTCCATAAGAATGCAAAGTATTGGAAAGATAGTCTGGAAAAGCTTGGGTTCACGGTTGGTGAATCTCAAACGCCTGTGATTAAGGTGCTTGTAGGTGATGACCTGAAATGTATGGTCTTCTGTAAGGAATTGTTGGAGGCTGGAGTTTATGTGAACTCGGCGGTTTATCCTGCGGTTCCCCGAAATCAGGCTTCTCTGCGGACTAGTGTTATGGCAACTCACACGAAGGAGCATCTTGATAAGGCATTGACGATCATTGCTGAGGTTGGTCGCAAGTTAGAGATTATTTCCTAGCCGAAAGTTTTGATCCCTCCGGCTTCGCCACCTCCCTTTGAAAGGGAAATAAATGGGGGCATAGAGCCACATTATTTTTTGTCAGTGAGAATTTTGTATATATGCAGCACGCCATTATTACGGGTGGGTCGAGTGGGATTGGTAAGGCGATCGCCACTCTCCTGCTCCAACAGGGGTATAGTTTGTCGCTGATTGCCCGCCGCCCAGAACTTTTAGAGGGTGCAAAAATTGATTTAGAGAAAGAGTGTATTAACTCTGAGCAAAAGATTCTTTGTTTTCCAGCAGACGTTTCTGAGAAGACACAAATTACATCGGTAGTGGAAGAGGCGATCGCCAAGCTTGGTGTGCCTGATTTATTGATTACTTCAGCAGGAGTGGCGCAGCCTGGTTATTTTGAGGAAATGCCCTTAGAGATTTTTGAGCAGGCCATTAACGTGAATTATTTGGGGACGTTGTATGCGATTAAAGCGGCAATTCCCGCCATGAAACAACGGCAGAAAGGTCGCATTGTGATTATTTCGTCTGGGGCAGCTTTGATTGGTTTATATGGTTATACCGCCTATGGCCCCTCCAAATTCGCGTTGCGAGGTTTGGCGGAATCACTGCGGGGAGAATTGAAATGTTTTGGGATTGGGGTTTCTATTGTCTATCCACCCGACACCGATACGCCTCAACTTGCCGCTGAAAATGAGACGAAGCCCGAGGAAACCAAACAAATTACGGGGACGGCTGAAATGTGGCAGCCGGATAAGCTTGCCGCTGTTATTTTGCAAGGCGTTGAAAAGCAACAATTTACGATCGCACCGGGTTTAGAACTGACGCTACTCAATCGCCTCCATAGTTTGCTCGCGCCTGTGCTGAACTGGTATTTTGACGGTATTGTCCGTAAGGTTCGGGGCAATTAAGTTTGTAACTATTCTGGCGATCGCCGCCCAAATTATTCTTCGTTTCTAGTTGTAATTAACCGATGAAAACCTATTCCACCATTGTTGATGTTCTCCGCGATCGCGCTGCTACTACTCCAGATCGGTTAGCTTATTCTTTCGTTTCTGAGACGCCGACCAATGTCACCAGCCTCACCTACCAACAACTAGAAACCAAAGTTAAGGCGATCGCCGCCCATCTCCAAACAAAAATTCAGAAGGGCGATCGGATTTTATTGCTCTTTCCCTACAGTGATGGCTTGGAATTCGTAGCGAGTTTTTATGCCTGTTCCTATGCGGGTGCGGTAGCCGTCACAATCAATCCTAGTAAGAACGCCGATGCTCTCGATAAGTTATTAGAGAGGATCGAAGATTCCCAGGCGAAGGCAGTTGTCACAACTTCGGAAGTCATTAATTATTTCAAGGGTAAACTTGCCAAGAATCCTTTGAAAAGTGTGGGCGTTGCGACTAAATTCAGCCATCTTGAGTTGGTGGAAATGGATAAGATTCCCCTTGATGAAGCCACCAATTGGCAGGATCCTGAAGTGACAGCTGATGACCTCGCCTTTTTCCAGTACACCTCGGGTTCAACGGGTAAGCCTAAGGGTGTCATGATCACTCAGGGTAATCTCCTCAATAATTCTGAAACCATCCGTAATGCCTTTGAGTACAACACCGAAAGCATTATGGGCACTTGGTTGCCGGTGTTCCATGATATGGGTTTAATTGGTGGAATTATTCAGCCGTTGTACACGGGTTTTCCGTCGATCATGATGTCGCCAGTAGAGTTAATTCAGCGGCCTCGTTTATGGCTAGAAACTATTTCCCATTACAAAATCACCACCAGTGGCGCTCCGAATTTTGCCTATGATCTGGTGGCGCGACAGGTTGATCCGACCCAACTCGAAAATTTAGATCTGAGTTCTTGGCGATTGGCATTTTCTGGTGCAGAGACAGTGCGAGCTGCAACCCTTAAAAAATTCACCGAGGTATTTGCTCCCTTTGGATTTAAGCCAGAATATTTCTATCCTTGTTATGGCATGGCTGAGGCGACGTTATTTATCACAGGTGGCCAGGCGACAAAAGTGCCCAACATTCAATATCTTGACCCAGAGGCCTTACAAGAAAATCGGGCTGTTCCTAGCGCCGAAAGTGAGTTAGGCATCGTGAGTTGTGGTCAACCTTGGCTAGATGATCAGGTGGCGATCGTCAATCCTGAAACCAAAACAGAGCTAGAAGATGGCAAGGTTGGCGAAATTTGGGCTTGTGGCGGCGGCATTGGTCAGGGTTATTGGCGAAGACCCGAAGAAACAGCAGAAACCTTTAAGCAATATTTGGGCGATCGCGGGCCATTTTTGCGAACAGGGGATTTAGGCTTTGTGAAAGATGGCGAGGTATACATCACGGGTCGCATGAAGGAAGTCATGATCCTATGGGGCCGTTATCGTTATCCCCAAAACATTGAAGCCACCGTCGAAAAATGTCACCCAGCATTGCGACCATCTTTGGGGGCGGCGTTTTCCATTGAGGCCGAAAATGATGAACGTTTAGTTGTGGTTCATGAAGTTGAGCGGAGCCATATCCGTAAACTCAATGTGGAAGAAGTTGTCAGCGCGATTCGTAAGGCAATTTATGAAGAACATTCCGTCGAAGTTTATGGCATCGTTCTTATTAGAACCGCCACGATTCCGAAGACCAGTAGCGGTAAAATTCAGCGTCGCAAATGTCGTCAACTTTATCTCGATGGTGAAGGTCTAAATGTTGTGGGTGAATGGAAATTAGAGGTTTCTGAAAGCAAAGGTATTACCGAATTAGCTGGTAGTCTCTAGGTTTTGCAATGTGTGTGAGGGTGGTTCGCGAACAACCTCTACCAGTTTTAATACCCTGACGAAAGACAAAATGAAAGTTGTTATTATTTCGGCCACGTTTTTGCCGTCCCATGATGGGGTTAGCATTACGCTTTACGAACGAATTAAGCAGTTATCGGTTGCGGGTCATGAAGCACTTTGTTTTGTGTCTAGCTATCAAGAAATAGCGTCAATTTATCCCAAGTGGTCAGATTATATTGGTGATCTTTTTCCCAATATCAAAATTATTTCTTTAGCGAGTGAGGAATGGATGGATGTGCCCCAAGAACGTAATCCTAAGCGCTCTACGCTGAAGATGATGGAGGAGGCGATCGCCCAATTCAAACCAGACGTAATCGAAATTGAAGAGCCAGAACGGTTATGGACAACGCTCTTTAGTTTACCGGGACTAAAATATGCGCAACAAAATAATATTCCCTATATCGGTTGCTATCGAACGAATTTTATTGATTACATCCCCGATTATGTACCGGGATTTTTGGTTGGAATTGCCAAGACAGCGGCTTTGTTTTTGACGAAATGGCTCTATAACCAATGTTCCATAACCCTTGTAGGTAGCCGTTTTATTGAACAAAAATTACAGGCTTGGGGCATTAATAATGTTGACTATGCCAAGGTCATTGGGCCACCAGTCATTAAAAATCCAGAGCTATTAAAACAAGCAGATTTTTTTGCCCAAAACTACAATCTTCCTGATGTTGATCAAAATATCAAAATCTTATTTTTAGGCCGCCTTTCTCCCGATAAGAATTGGGATTTTACGCTGCAACATCTGGCTAAGCTAAAACAACAAAATATAACTCAGAAATTCACGATTTTAGTTGCGGGTCGTGGGGAACTCGATGAGGCGATCGCCACCCATCCTTTCATGAAAGAACTCCCAACCAAAATTTTAGGAGAAGTTGCCCATGACCAAGTACCCAATTTGCTAGCCAATGTGGATTTCCATGTGACTGCATCTCTTAAGGAAACCTTTGGTCGGACAGTGCAAGAGTCCCTTTATGTAGGAACCCCAATTCTGGCACCGGATTGCGATTGGACTAGAAATCTCATCGAGCCTAACCAAAATGGGATTTTGTTTGATCCGAATAGTGGTGAGGACTTTATTCAGAAATTAGCCAGTTTGATTGAGAATGAGGGCGATCGCCAACAATTACGCAAAAACATCTTGGCAAATCATTCCGAGAAAAATGACCCTAGTTATATTTGGATTGAATATTTACAGCGGCAGATTGACCAAGCCCAAACCCAGTAAAATCGCTACACTGTCTCAAGTTGCTTGAGCTCTACCATGGGTTTTCCCGTCATTTATCACCCAAATTACGTTACGCCAATCCCTGAAGAACATCGCTTTCCGATGCCGAAATTTAAGCGGCTGTATGAGATGCTGCTGCGGGATGACGTGATTCGATCAGAGCAAGTTTATGAGCCGGAATTTCCTGAGATGGATTGGCTTGAGCTGGTTCACGACCGAAATTATATTGATGCCTATCGCAATGGGACCCTCGATAAAAAAGCCCAGCGACGCATCGGTTTGCCTTGGAGCAAAGGCGTTGTGACCCGAACGCTGACAGCAATTGGTGGTACCGTTACAACCGCAAAATTAGCCCTTGAACATGGGTTAGCTTGCAACACTGCCGGGGGAACTCACCATGCTTTTCCCACCTATGGCTCTGGATTTTGCATTCTCAATGATTTGGCGATCGCCGCGAAAACAGTCCGACATTTAGGTCTGGCAAAAAAGATTTTAATTATCGATCTCGATGTTCATCAAGGGGATGGCACAGCATTTATTTTTCAAGATGAACCGGATGTTTATACCTTTTCGATGCACTGCGAGATTAACTTTCCCAGCAAAAAACAAAACAGTAATTTCGATATTCCGTTGCCTGCTGGTTTAGATGATGATGGTTATCTGCAAATCCTCGCCAATCACCTTGATGATCTCCTCTCCGCAGTGAAACCCGATTTAGTTTTTTTTGATGCGGGAGTGGATACCCATGTAGGCGATCGCCTCGGTAAATTAGCGATGACTGACCGAGGAATTTATCGTCGAGAAAGAATGGTGCTCAGTGCTTGCCATGCAGCGGGATATCCAGTGGCTTGTGTCATTGGCGGGGGGTATTCAAAAAATATTGATGATTTGGTTTATCGTCATTCTCTTTTGCACCGCGCCGCCAACGATATTTTTTAACCCAAACTAAAATTGGGACATTTAGCGCCAACTGCCAACTAACACATAGGGGGCCCAATAACGAGGCCGTCCGGGATAACGATCTAGTAAGGCTACCTGTGCGCGACGCATTGCTTCAGCACGACTAATGCCCGGTTTTGCCAACTCTGTATATAAAGTATCGGTGAACAAAATACTGGCTTGGTCATCCACACTCCACAGGGTGGCGATCGCACTTCTTGCTCCAGATTGCACCATGGCTCCGGCGATTCCCAATACTTCTCGACTATCACCAGTTGCTGTTTTACAAGCACTGAGGATCAGCATTTCTAAGCGAGCATCAGCTTGGCGACTTCCTCGGAAAATTTGACCCAAGGTATCGATACCCAGACGACCATCCGCAGAAAGGATATAGGTGTTTTGGCGATCGCTGCCAAATTGTCCATGGGTTGCCAAATGCACAATATTAAATTCACTCGTTTGCAATGCGTTGGTTAGTGCATCGCTGGTAAATGCTTGATCTTGCAGCAATGTCGTTGGCATTTCTGTGGATTCGATGCGCGCTAATTCCTTCGTTACTCCGGGAAGATCCGAGTAAAATTGTGCTTCTTCTGGGGGAGGTGTTTCTAGGGATGCGGCCAATACCTGTAGCTCTTCGCGAGTGGGTAGGATTTGTGGATCACGCACTTCCAAACCCAGCACTAGAGAAACAGCATACTTGCGTACCAAGAAATCATTGCCATCATGGAGCGTTGCCATCGGAATCAGGCGCAAATTTCCATCCAATACAAAAATGAGGGTTTTGAGATCATCGGGTGATAGTAATCCTTGCTCTGCGGCAGGACGAAGCAACCAATTGTAGAGAGTTTTACCTTGCTCCACGACATTGCGGCCTTTGGTCAACTGAGCACGATATTTTGTCAGTAAATTCTCGATATCAGCCCGTGCAACAGGAGTGGAGTAGTGAATGAGATCTGCCTTTTTCGGCAATTTCATGACCACTTCAAGGCGATCGCCCAACAAGATGGCATAGATGGCTGCCGCTGTGGTGTCCTGTTCGCTGACAACTTGGTCAAGGCTAACGGTTTTATCGATGCAAGCCGCCTGAAAGAAATTTTCTAGCTCGGCCACTTGCAATGATTCCATAACATCGCGCGCCTGCCGTAGTCGTTCTTGATCCTGACTGGAGGATGTCCCTTGGGTTTTGGGATTGGCCTTGAGTTGAGCTAGTTCATTCACTTCTGGCACAGGATCTACCAAAAGCTGTACCAATTCCCGATAAATAGGTTCGACCTTTTCACGGAAGGAAAACCGCACATCTGGATTGGCTGTCACCAAATCACTACGAATAATTTTTAAAGTATTGAAAGCGCGGGTATAGGCGGCGATCGCCTCAGACTCTTGACCTTGAGCCTTAAGTACTCGACCCAATTGCCATTCCCATTGATAGCTGAGATCATCAGCACGGACTTGTTTGGCCGCAGCTAAAGCTTCACGAGAAAGTTCTTGGGAGATATTCCACTGTTGGGACTTTTCATAGACATGACCCAATGTTCCCAATACCAGAGACTGACTCCGATTATCTTGGAGCGCTTGGGCTTGGTTTTGGGCGGGGATGAGTAACGTTGCAATTTCGTCCCAACTTGGTGCATTAGCAACCTGATTTTCCCGCAGTGTGATCAAATTCTCTGCCAAACTCACATAGGCTAAAACCTTGGTGCGACTGGGGGCAAGGGTTGCTAAAGAATCTTTGAGAGAAGGATAAAGCTGTAGCGCCAATTTCCATTGTGGCAAACTGGGACTGATCAACAGACGCATCAGATTGAGAGTGGCTTGAGTATTGAGTTCTCCCTCGGAAAGTTTGGTTGCCTCTTGGTAATACCCGAGGGACTGGCGCATAAAACCATTAGCTTCAGAACGTTGCTTTGCTTCCACTGCCGTGTTGAATTTCCCCTGTGCCCAGTTTCCTAAACTGAGGTTACTGGCTGCCATTAAAGTCGGATTTTGTAATCTGGTTGCAATGTCGAGACTGTCGTCTAATTGAACCTTGGCTTGGTCTAAATTGCCTGTGGTGCGCAGATTATCTCCCAATTGTCTGAGAATGGTGGCTTTGGTAAGGGTATCTGGCTGTTCGCTGACGGTTTCCGCTAATGTTTCGAGGGTGCGGGAAACTTTATTGAATAATCCTTGCGCTTGAAAGGCTTGGGCTTGGTGCAAACGACTCAAGATTTGCCGTTGAGGATCTTCAATTTGACCGTAGAGTTCCTCCGATTGCTGCCAAGTTTCAATTGCTGAATCGAGCTGTCCTGTGGCGAAATCGAGTTGTCCCTGTACATCTAAAATTTGAGCTTGTACTGCTAAAGAAACTTCTTGATTTGCAAGCTGTTGTTGAGCCTGTTGGATCGCTTCGTCTGCTGCATCCCACTGACCCAATTTTTGGTAAGTCAACGATAAATTACTCAGGGCGATCGCCGATTTTGTCTGTTGTCCCTGCTGTTTATATTGTTGCTGGGCTTGCTGTAATAAATCTGCGGCCTTCTGATATTGACCTAGCTGATAAGCATTTTGAGCTTCGTGATCTAAACTTCTGGGGGTGAGGGCGATATCCAGGCTGCCGGGCGTGAGGGCGATCGCCTCGGTGATTGGTGCTTCAGGTTCGACGGTTGCTGATGGCGATAAATATGCGAATACTGGGGTGCTAAAAGCGCAGAAGAATAGCGCCGCGAGACCCAATAACCAATACCGTATTTTTCTGATGTTTTTAAATCCGACCATAACTCTCAACCTGCTACCTGTTTGACGTAATTGTTTTAAATAATTTCTTGGAATACTAAATAGCTTTTTGAAGGACAAGAATGGCTAAAAGAACGGCACATTGAGCGTGAAATAAAGTCCCTGCTCCTGCAAAGTCTTATCTGTATCACTCTGTTTAATTAACGGAACACCCCAGTCGAACCTTAAGCTCGCATCGCCATACTGAAGACGTAATCCTGTGCCGACACCCAATAAAGAATTACGCTCTGGATTTGCACCTTGGTTATTCCAACCGACACCGCTATCAATAAAAGGGGTTAGTTGCAGCGAAAGATTGCGGTCAGAATCTTGCCAGAGAGGTATACGAGCTTCCACTGAGAGAGCCGCCCCGTTATCGGTGAGCAAAACATCCTGACGGTAGCCCCGCACAGTACTTTGTCCGCCTAGGCCATATCTTTCTAAAGACAGCAGAGAATCTGGGGTTAACTGTAAACTGCCGCGCACAATGAGGGGAGTATCCGGAGCCAATAGACGCACCCATTGCCCCTGTCCTAACCATGAAAAATAGCGACTATCTGGCACATCCGCATCGTCATTAATGGTGGAGCCAAAAGCATCAAGACCAAAATTAAACTGCGATCGCACGGCAATTACCTGTTCTGGGCTGCGCTTACTCCAGGCTTGGAAAAAACGGAGAGCACTTACTTTTGTACGACCTTGATTATCGGCTCCGGCTGATAATGGAAAACCACCGATATTATCAATACCAAGGGACGTTTGAGTGCGTTGATGGGAACCAATTAAGCCCAGTACTAAATCCGTTGTAGGCGTTTCAATGAGGGGATGTTGCACAGTAAGTTCGACAACTGAAGCTTCCGATGAAGCATCAAGAGCTGTAAACGGATCCTCAATAACATCACTATTAGTTGTACTGTAATAAGCCGTGACAGAAGTGTTGTGGGGACTGACAGGTAACGTATAGGAGAGATCAAAACTATCGCTACCTTCTGTGTGGGAATAGTTGGCTGATATCGCATCTCCGTAGCCGATTAAATTACCTTCCCTGACGCTGAGGCGATGGCGGAGAGTCCCGACACTGGGGGAACGGTTATTGTCTAGTTGATAAGCGACATCAAAAGAATCTGCTTCATTGACCGTCACGACCAACAAATTTGTCCCCGGCACGGTTCCTGCTTGGAGGTCAGCAGATATGTTTTCTAATAAAGGATTAAGCTGTAACAACTGAATTTGTTCAAGGAGGTCGCTAATCCGTAATGGTGTTTGAGCACCTAACCCCAGACGACTTCGCACATATTCGGCTTTGAGGTGATCGTTTCCTTCAATGACGATATCCTCAACACGACCTTCCACGATTTGAATTTCGACCACCCCATCCTGCAAAGATTGTGGGGGAATGATGGCACCAGACGTTAAATAGTTGTCATCTCGATAGCGTTGGGTAATGGCATCGCGGACTTTTAATACTTCTTCGAAAGTAATCTGTCGATCTGTATATTGCGCAAAAATTTCAGCGAAATCAGTATCTTCATAAACAGTGCTGCCCGTTAGCATGAATTGCTCGACAGTAAATGTAATACCATCGCCCGGTAAGGGAACTTCTGATGGTGCAGCAGGTACAAAATCGGGGCCGAGTAAATCTTCGAGGGTCGGTAAAGCAGGTAATGTTTCGGCCTCTGAAGGTTGCTCCAAGCTAGGGGAGGTTCCCGGTCGTTCTGGCGTCGGAATTTGGGCGATCGCCGACCCAGAAAAAGTCACCCCTTGTAACAGCCACATTCCCAAACCGAGACCACATCCCACTGAGGTTTTGGCAATCTTCGATAGGGATAAAGGACAAGTTAAAGAGCGCTGGGTTAAAGCTTTTTGAGAAGAGTGAGGCAACAACATGCAGGTGATTTAGGGCAAAAGTAAACAATGGAAATGATAAAGACGATCAAGGGAGATATTGCAGATCTAGAGCTGGTGCGCCATTTGACAAAAATCTGATGAAGCGGCTTGTATTTCAGGGCTAGCTAGTACATTCCGATGAGCTACAAAATGCGTATTCCCCTCTGCATCAATTGCCACTCCTTGCGCCTCCTCAAGAGTCGCTGATGTAGGTAACTGAGTCTGATCCATGAGTGCAATGGGTTCATCATCTGAAGCCAGGACCCACGGTACAGAAACACCTCCCGCACCAATTAAGTTGTTCTGGCTAGATGGTAGTCCTCCTCGACCACTGACAACAAATTCACTTTGTTTTTCTGAATTACCGAGGTCACAACCGGCCGCAATTTGATCGGTGCGATCGCCCAAAGTGGCCGGTAGTTCTGTTAAACCTTGACTGGGGTCAAGATCGAGGGTGGAAAGAGTGATAACGCCATTGAGACCAAATTCAGAGCTGGCGCTAATATCGTTGGTGAGATTACTTCGCAGAAGAGAGAAAGTACTGTTACTTTGTTCTGTAAAACCAAAAATTTGCAATGCACTGACACCAATATCTCCGCCATTTCCTCCCACTGCATTAGCAATAATGTCATTGTTTTGCTCTAGTCTCGCAATTAAAAAACCATCACCGAGACGAATAAGTACATTACCCCCATCACCGGCATTTGCATTGCTCGAACTAGCATTGATCAAACTCCCACCAGTCAGAAAAAGGTGATTATCCACGTTAATATTTACATTGCCGCCACCAAGCTCTGACGCGCTCTCCGCTGATAATTCCACACCATCCCTAAGTGCAAGAATAGAGGTATTATGCACTATCAAGTCTCCCGCTCGCCCACCCATCGGATTTAGAGATGCGACAGTGAGACGACCATCCCCACGCAATGTCAAAGGACTATTGCCATTAACCGTCAAACTTCCCCCATTCCCACTACCTGAAGTTGAAGCGTTAATCTCTCCACCATTAGCAAAGCTCAAATCTGTGGTTTGAATCTCGATATCACCACCATCTTGGATTCCACTAGTAGAGGCAGTAAGTTCAACACCATCAATAGTAATAAAAGGAATCTGCAGTAAAAAGCGGCCTGCTTCAAAGTTGTCTTTATCTACAAACCTTCCAGCCTGACCAGTACCACTTGTTTCAACACTGATCGTCCCATCACCAGAGAGGGTGAGAGTATCACTCCCAGAATCAAAAATAATATTACCGCCAGACCCGCTACCTGAAGTAGAAGCTGCGATTTGAGCATTGTTATCAAATTGAATAGTCGGAATTTCTAGGAATACATTGCCGCCTGCACCAGATCCACTAGTGGATGCCAATAGCTGAGTAGCATCAATCATGGCAGTCGAGGCATCCTCAACAAAAATGTTCCCAGCATTTCCAATATTATTAGTGCGAGTTTGCAGTTGACTATTACGAAGAACTACTGATTTAGCATCTTGGATACCAATATCACCACCAGAATTACTGTTGAAAGTATCACTCAAAATCTCAACATTCTCTAGGGTCAAATTCCCGGTGCTAGTGATAAAAGTATCACCTGATTGTCCTTCTTCGCCTATTGACTGTGTGATTATCCTTGGTGGCGACATAGGCGAACTGGGAGGAAGAATATATGTTACCTCGGCACCAGTAACGACTTTCGTATCTGTAATACGCAAATCACCGAATCCTTGGATGTCAACAATACCAGATTGACCAGCAGATGCAAGGGTAATCAACTCCAAGCCAGAGATAGTATCACCAGCATCAATGCGAATGGAACCAGAATCAGGATTGCCAAAACTAGTAGCAAAAACAGCATTATCACCGAAGAGCGAGCCTTGCGGAGCTCTGATCCGGATATCGCTCCCCTGAGCAACGAGACTGCTATTAATTTCAATATCACCTGACTGCGATGCAATTGCTATACCTGTCAGACCATTACTGGTGGTTAGAGAAGCTATGCTTCCACTTGTAAAAATATTGCCTGAGCCAGATTCAATAGAGATCTTGTTTGAACCAAAACTAACATCATCAACATCTGGAGCCTGCGATGCTGAAGACAAACTTTGAGTTAGAGTAATAGCGCCAGATTGAGAGGAAATTGTGATATTACCACCAACACCAGCAGTCCTCGTTTCCGACGAGGAATAAGTGTCTATACTTGCATCAATGGTGATGTCTCCAGATGTCGACGCAATCACGATATCTCCGCCAGATCCAGCATCAACAGTCTCGCCAAATGAACCAGACAAAATCCCTGCAATTTGTTCAGCATTTGTCCGGCGAGGATCCTGGCGAATATCGATGTTTCCCGAGGTCGAGCTTATTGTGATATTGCCACCATTTCCGCCACTGGCACCATCACCATATGGCTGGGACAATGAACGAGCGCCGATCACGCTATAGTAGCCACCAATCAGTAAGATGTCTCCAGACTGGGATGAAATAGCAACATTACCTGCTCTATCAGCGATTCCGCCAAAGGCAAATGAGTTAGTATCTATTGGCTCACGGACAGTAATATCTCCTGAGATTGTAGACAACTGAATATCACCGCCTTTGGAAGAGGAGCCATCCTCTGCATCTGATCGAGCGAATATTTCCCCATCGACAAGAATATCCCCCGAGGCAGAAATTGTGACATCTCCCCCTGATCCTGCACTTCCAGGAGAGTTATTTGCTGCGGAGAAAATATCCTCAACTGCAACAGCTCCTGACATCGATGTGATTTCAATATTGCCTCCTACACCACCATCATTTGATACCGTGATCGTTGAAACATCTTCTGCGGTGATATCTCCCAATGCCAAGATTGAAATATCTCCACCAGCACCGGGGCCTCCAACATATGAAATTGCATCTATGTTTCCAGTAAGAATTTCTCCTGCCAGAGCACTGAGCCGGATGTCTCCTCCACTACCTGCGGTTACAGAATTTGATGATGCGAAAGACCCTAGGCTAGTTGGGAAACCAAACACATCATCAAAAGTATCAGTGGTAATAATATTCCCTTTCGCTTCTAGGATAATGGGGCCGCCGTCGCCCATAAATTGATTAGAAGTATTGATACTGCCAACAACGATACTCCCCGCTGGCTGGCCTGATACTACACCTGCGGAAAAATTTGTACCTTCAGCTGTTTGCGGCAGAGTATCCAGAGAAAGGGCATCAACCCCTGCCCGAAGAATGGCGGCTCGACTACTAGCTAATAGATCTTCATCAGAGCCTGAGCCATCTGCTATAAGGGTTGTATCTGGCCCAAAGATACGGATATTGCCCCCTTGAATGCTACCTGTTGCTTCGACTTTTAATGCGGCTCCTGTGTAGTTACCAAACACAACATCGCCGATGGCAGAAATAATTGGGTCATAGTAGCTGACAATATTACCTGGCCCACCATTACGGTTCAGAAATTGTAAGTTTCCGACACTAGCAAAATGTGCATCTGCGGAAATTACCCCATCACTAATTAGAGAAAGATTTCCTCCACTGATAAATGGCGTTTGCTCCAGATGCTGTAGCGCCAAGATGTCAATGCCTTGATCACCTTGTAAAGTTAAGCTTCTTCCTGTTCGCGCAGTAAACGGGTCTGTTGCAGTATCTCTAATCCTCAGCGTATCTGTAGCATGTAGAGAAAGATCATTACCGGCTAACAGTTTCCCTTCCAGATAAAGATTTTGACCTTGAAGCATAAGATTTTGGCCAGTTTCCAAAAGTCCCACACTGATGATGTCGCCTTGGGGTTGATTATTAAATTGAACGCCTAAGGGTACACTCATTGTCAGCAATTCCCCAGTTGCTGGGGTCGCACTAAACTTATTGCCATCAGCAAAAGTAAAACTATTGGCTGTACTGGTAATAAACGAACCACTGATATCTAGATCTGCATTGTCACCAAAGATCACACCATTGGGATTGAGTAAAAATAGATTGGCGGTGCCGTGAACTCCTAATAAACCATCGATATTTGAGACATTACTTCCTGTGACCCGACCGAGAATATTTTCAATGCCGACTGGATTAGCAAAATAAACCGATTGTCCTGTCTCAACATTAAAATCGCTAAAGCTATGAAAAAGGTTGCTACCTCGTGTCGCGCCACCATGGATGATGTTGTCTGGGCTAACGATAGAACTCTCAGCCTCGAGGGTATTATCAGGTAGCAGCTGCGCTTGGCTGGGAACTTCAGAGACTATTGTCCCCACAGCAACTCCTGTAAGTAGAGCAACCCAGCGTGAAAAAGAAAATGTCGTTGTAATTGGATTAGATGCGCGGTTCATATCGACCCGTTGTCTTCAGAATATTAGCGATCGCCAACCCTAGTAGAACGAAATGGCAAACTATTTGATTTGTGCCGAACTAAGACAAGACTATTAGCATCAACTGCTTATATGTCTGCCCCAGGACGATCTCACCCTGTGTATATCTTCTTTTATCAGGATTGTACTAGGCTCAGTGGTTTGATCTGAGTGACACTAACTATTGTTCGGATTCGTAGAGAACACTCCGGATAATCTGAAAAAATGATTTAATTTGGCGATGAGAAAGCGCCACTATGATGGAGATATTATCGTCATTTCAGACCATGGTTAAAGTCATTAAAATAGAGGCGAAATAATATTTTTAGTACTTATCTAAAGCTGATATGTAGTTTGACAAAAATCTGATGAAGCAGCCTGTAACTTAGAACTAGCAAATATCTCTGGATCAGCAACAAAATGCATATTTCCTGTTTTATCCCTTGCTACGCTTTGTGCCTCCACCAAAGTCGGGAAGGTTGAAGATGAGTCCAGATCTACTATGTCCACTGGTTCATCGTCTGGAGCAGTTACCCAAGGTACAGGAAGCCCTGCTGCATTACCCAGAGTGCTGGAACTCAGCGGTAATCCTCCTCGACCAGTCACCACAAACTTACCTTGATTTTCTGTATTACCAATGTCACAACTGGCTGCAATCTGATCCGTGCGATCGCTTAAAACAGCAGGGAGTTCTGTTAAACCTTGGCTAGGGTCAAGATCTAAGGTATTGAGGGAGATAGTTCCATTAAAGCCAAACTCAGAGCTGGCACTAATATCATTGGTGAGATTGCCTCGCAGCACATTGAAATTACTGTTACCTTGTTCCGTCAAACCAAAAATGCGTAGGGCATTAATGTTGATGTTGCCGCCATTACCTCCCACTGCATTGGCAATGATGTCATTGTTTTGGTCAGGTCGCGCAATCAAGAACCCATTCCCTAGAGTGAGTGTGACGTTACCACCGTTACCGGCATTGGTGTTGCTAGAACTAGCATTAATTAAGCTGCCACCAGTTAAAAATACGTGATTATCCACCGTAATATTGACGTTGCCACCACCTTGCTCAGAGGCACTTTCTGCAGATAATGTTACGCCATCCCTAAGGGCGAGAATCGATGCATTGTTTACTGTTAAATTTCCTGCTCTACCACTTGTAGGAGTGGAAGAGGCAACAGAAAAACGACCATTACCACGCAACGTCAAAGGACTATTCCCTTCAAGGATTAGATCCCCTCCATCCCCACTGCCTGAGGTTGATGCTGTAATCTCACCGCCATTCAGAAAGTTGAGTTCTGTAATAATAAGATCAATATTTCCACCTTTGCCAGGGCCGTTCGTTGAGGCTGTAATTGTTGAGCCATTTGTTAGGCTTACTTTAGGAGAGAAGATATCAATAATTCCACCCTGTCCAGAACCGCTAGTTGAAGCTGCTAATCTTCCAGCATTTGTAAGATTCAGCTCTGGAGTTAGGATCTCAATGTCTCCTCCTCCCCCAGAGCTGCTGGTGCCAGCTGCGATGAAGCCATTATTGCTGACATTAATAACATCAAAAACAAAGATTCTAATAATTCCACCTTCTCCAGAACCACTTGTAGAAGCCTCAATTCTACTGCTGTCCGTAATGTTGAGTGTCGAAGTCTGGATCTCAATGTCACCACCATCTCCAGGCCCTGTCGTAGAGGCTTCGATCCTGCTGCTATCCGCAAGATTTAGCTCAGAAACGATGATTTCAAGAAGCCCGCCATCCCCTGTACCATCAGTAGAAAGTCCGATACCGCCACTTGTGATATTTAGCTTTGAAGCCTGAATACCGATGCTTCCACTCTCCCCAGACCCACCCGTTGCCGCTGTGATCCCGCCTCCAGTAATGTTGAGTTCTGAAACTTGAATATCAATATCACCACCATCTCCAGAACCTGCAGTGAAAACAGAGAGTACCCCACCATTCGTAATAGTGACTGTTCTGTCGTTGCTGATACCAGACTTTGTCGGTTCAGGTTCAATTTCTAAAATTAGAATAGACCCTCCCTCTCCTGCCTCTCCTACACCATTTGCAGAGGTAGTGATTCTCCCACTATCGATAAGGAGTTTTTGGGAGAATTCAATTCTAATCACGCCGCCTTTTCCTCTACCAGTTGTAGAGGCTTCAATTAATCCATTATTGAGAAGATTCAGCTCAGCTACCTGAAAAGTAATATTTCCTGCAGCACCATCACTAGTACTGGAGGCAGAGAGCATTCCATCATTAGTAATAGTGACTATTTTGTCATTATTGGTGCCGGACCCCGTCGGTTCAATTCCTATAATTTCAATAGACCCCCCATCTGCTACATTCTCGGTTGAAGCAGTAATTTTCCCGCCATCGACAAAGAGTTGCTCGGAGAATTCGATTCTAATTACGCCACCTTTTCCTCCACCAGTTGTAGAGGCGCTGATTGCTGCATTATTGAGAAGATTTAGCTCAGCTACCCTAAAAGTAATATTTCCTGCGTCACCATTGCCAGAGCTTGAAGTTGTGATCATACTGCTATTCTCGGCGGTGAATGTGTTGGCGACAATTTCGATACCTCTACTGCGGCCAACTCCACTGAGGACTCGACTATCAATAACTGCTCCTTCTGTGACCAACACATTACCGCTAGCATTAATGGTAATGCGACCAGAATCGCCTCCATCTGCTACAGTTCCTGCAAATAGTATTCCTCCATTTTGGATCGTCAAATCATGGGTGGTGATCTGGATATCTCCACCATTCACATTTGTAGAGACATCGTTATTAATTCCACTGCTACTATTAATGAGAACCCTATTACTGTCGCTTTGGGGGGTTATCAGGTTGACATCTCCACCCAATGGTGAAGTTATAACCTCGTTTAAAATAATGTTTGATGCTTCTAGGGTTAAAGAATTGCTGCTGCCTGTGTTGACAGCACTATCCACAGTGATTGTATCGATGGCTTGCAACGTTAGGGCATTACTAAGTAATAAGGTGGCGATCGCCCCAGCACCGATAGTTTGATCTCCCGGATCTTCACTAAAATCCCAGAGACCATCTGCTACATTAGCTGGCAAAGAATTACCATCAACGATAGTTATATTTTCTGGGTCGAGGAGTAATGTTCCACTAGAACCCGCCACTGCTGAAGTATCAACATCGCCGCGAAAATCCAGCTGTTGTTTACCGGAGACTTCCACTAAGCCGCCATTGCCGCTGATTACGCCACCTTTAGAGTTGATCTTGCCGAGAAAGCGGGTATCTTCATCTGCCCAAACGATGACTTGACCACCATCGCCATCGGTTAAAGCATTAGCGTTGATCACGACATCATTGCCTACAAAAGTCGAGATTGCATTGGGGAGAGAACCTATACCTTGATAGTTGCCGCCAATAAAAACTTGTCCATTACCAATAGGGCTAGAGACATCAATATTTGCTTGATCAGTAAGTGCAACGCGATCGCCCAATATTTCTACAGTTCCACCCAGCGCTGTTAAATTGCCGCTATTCACAACATCTCTACCAAATAGCGTTAGAGTCGAGCCATTCCCGACAGTTAAATTAGCTTCGTTGGTGAGATTACCTTGGGGGCGATCGTTAAACTGAACTCCCAGTGGCACATTCATTGTGAGTAGTTCCCCGGCGGTTGGGGTTGCACTAAATTCACTACCATCTGTAAAAGTGAAACTATTGCCAGTGCTCGCCGTAAATGAACCACTGATATCGAGCCGGGCATTCTCACCAAAGATGATGCCATTAGGATTCAGTAGAAAGAGGTTCGCTGTGCCATCGACTCCTAAAAGACCATCAATATTAGAGACATTGCGACCTGTAATTCGGCTGAGGATATTCTCAATGCCCGTCGGATTGGCAAAATAAACAGCTTGTCCTGCATTGACATTGAAATCACTAAAGCTGTGGAAAAGGTTACTGCCTCGCGTCGCACCGCCATGGATGACATCGCCTGCACTAATCGTGGAGCTTTCGATGCCAAGGCTAGTATCTGGTAGCAACTGTGCCTGACTACTAGAAGCACCAAACATGATTGTGCTAGCGGCACCAACTACTAAGGCATTCCAGTGAAACAAACTTTTTGTCGTGTGACTGAATTGGTGTGTCATATTGAGTTGTTGTTTATGCAATCTAAGCGATCGCCTATTCTCAGAAAATAATGTGGCTGGAGTTAGTCGCTAGTGGTTTAGCCAGAGGTGCACCTATATCGATCCTTGTGCTATCCCAGATTCTAGGTGAGACATGGACACTTTACAGATTTTAAGAGGCGATCGCAACGATAAGATACAAACGCTGTGGGGCTTGCTGTAAAGCTAAAACCCTAGTGTGATGAGTAAGGGAGATATTGTTTTCCTAGAGTTGGTGGTTCACCTGACAAAAATCTGAAGTAGAAGCCTGTATCTCAGAATGGGCAATTGAGTCTTGGGGTACCACAAAACTGAGATTACCCATCGTATCGATCGCCACTTTTTGCGCCTCAACCAAAGTTGGCGATGCCGAGGAGGATTGCTGACCTACCAATGCAAGAGATTCGTCATCTGAGGCAATGACCCAGGGTACGGAGACTCCTGCAGCATTCCCTAGAGTGCTGGAATTCAGTGGTAGTCCCCCTCGACCAGTTACAACAAACTCACTTTGGTCTTCTGAGTGGTTGAGGTCACAACCCGCTGCAATCTGATCCGTGCGATCGCTTAAAACAGCAGGGAGTTCTACTAAACCTTGACTGGGATCAAGATCGAGGGTCGAAAGAGTGATAACGCCACTAGCCCCTAGATCAGAACTGCCATTGCCACGTAAAAGTTCTGTGCGACTTTCCTCTTGTTCTGTAAAACCAAAGATTTGTAGCGCGGTAATATCAATATTTCCCCTCTCTCCGGCTACTGCATTGGCAATGATGTCATTATCTTGTCCTGGTGGAGTGATCACAAAACCATTACCAAGACGGATCGTTATATTTCCCCCATCACCTGAATTGGGATTAGTCGAACCGGCATTAATCAAACTACCGCCAGTGAAAAATAGATGATTGTCGATGTCGATGATGATTTCGCCTCCACCATTCTCGGAAGCACTCTCTGCAGACAACACAATCCCATCTCTGATGGCAAGGTCAGAAGCATTACCGATGGTCAAAGTTCCAGCTGAACCGCTTGTAGCCTCTAGAGATTCAACCGTGAGTTTTCCATCACCGCGCAACGTTAAAGGACTTCTACCAAGAATTGTGAGATTTCCTGCATCACCACTGCCGGAAGTACTTGCAGAAATTAGGCTTCCATCACTAAGGATTAGCTCCGTGGTTGTAATTTCAATTGACCCACCATCACCATTGCCGGAAACTAAACTTTCAATAAACGTGAATTCTCCTGTAACAGAAACAGTCTCAGAAACATCAATAATTATGTTTCCCGCATTGCCTTCACCAAAGCTACTTACGGAGAGAAATGCCTGATCTGCAACCTCAAGATTACGTGCATTAATATCGATTGTTCCGCCGTCACCCAAACTATTTTCAAATGCCACTTGGCTTTCAATCGCTGAGAAGAATCCTGTGACAGACACATCCTCAGCTACATTGATAGATATGTCCCCTGCATCGCCGTCACTAAGGCTACTCGCAGCAAGAAAACTTTCATCTGCAATTTTCAGATTACGTGCGTTAATCTCAATTGTGCCACCATCACCTGTACTCCCAAAAGCCGCTTGACTATTAAGTCCTGAGAATTCGCTAATAGTCACATCACCAGAAGTATTGATGACTATATTTCCGGCATCCCCAATGCCTTCAGTGGCAGCATTGATTTGACCTGCGATGACATTAAGGCTGCTGGCAATAAGATCAATCCGCCCGCCATTACCCATGGCACTGTTTGCAACTTGACTTTCTATAGCTCCCCCTTCTGTAACAAACACATCACCAAAAACATTGAGGAGCATATTTCCCGCGTTTCCAGTACCCAAAGTACTGGTGGAGATGAAGCTGGCTTCACTAACGGTTAACTGAGGGGTTGTAATAGAAATAAATCCACCATTTCCAGTTGCACCGTCAGATACTTGACTGAGAATCTCAGATCCATCGCTTACCTCCAGATTATTTACCGCCACGATGTTTATATCACCAGAATTCCCAAAACCTCCGAGGTTATTGAAAGTGTCAACTGAAGTGGAGATAGAGCTGGAATCTGTAACAACGAGATTATCCGCCGTGATATCAATTACGCCACTCTTTGCCCCACCAAAAAGAGCTGCACTCTGAATTGAAGAGAATGTTTGTACAGACAAGTCACCGGATGCATCAATAAAAATTCCGCCGCCACCTTTGCCATTGTCACTTATTGTCTGTACCATTAGCCTTGCATCATCTTGGATTGTGAAATCATGAGTGATAACGCCTATGTTGCCGCCACTGATAGTTTCATCCCCATTTGCTGTGCTGACGAGTGCCCCATTTATAGAGATTGCATTGCCCTCGATTTGAGGCGTGATTAATCTAATGTCACCACCGTTATTTTGTCCTAACTCGTTATTGATCTCGATATTAGATGCTTCTAAAACTAGGTCATTGTCTCGGAATCCTTGAACAGAGCTATTAATAGTCAGCGTGTTGATGGCTTGTAAGATCACTGCATAACTAAATAGTTGCTCTTCAATTGTTAATGCACTGATGATGGGGACAGTTGGATTTGATGTTGAAGTATTCTCGATGATTAAATCTTCTGCACGAATCAGTAAAGTATCTTTGTTACTCTCTTCTTTCTTGCCGAGTAAAGTTAGAGTTGAGCCAGAACCAACGAGAATGCCTGCTTTATCAGTGAGAATTCCTTGGGGCTGATCATTGAACTGGACTCCCAGCGGCACGCTCATGCTGAGTAGTTCTCCAGCGAGTGGCGTCGCCTGAAATTCACTACCATCCGTAAACTGAAAACTATTGGCGGTACTCGCTGTAAAAGAACCGCTGATATCTAAGGCTGCATTTTCGCCAAAAATGATGCCATTGGGATTGAGCAAAAATAGATTAGCTGTGCCGTTAACTCCTAATAAGCCATCGATATTAGAGACATTATTTCCAGTGACTCGACTAAGGATATTGTCAATACCAACTGGATTAGCAAAATAAACTGATTGCCCAGCATTCACATTAAAATCACTGAAGCTGTGAAAAAGATTGCTGCCTCGTGTTGCGCCACCATTAATTATGTTGTCGAGGCTCACAATAGAGCTTTCGGTACCGAGGGAATTATCAGGTTGTAATTGCGCTTGGCTAGGTACTTTAGGGAGTATGGTTCCAACGATCACTCCCATGAGTAGAGCAACCCAACGGAAACATAACAAGGTCGTTTTAATTGGATGAGAAGGGCAGTTCATATAGACCCGTTGTCTTCAGAATATTAGCGATCGCCAACCCTAGTAGAACGAAATGGCAAACTATTTGATTTGTGCCGAACGAAGACGAGACTATTCGCATCAACTGCTTATATGTCTGCCTCAGGACGATCTCACCCTGTGTATATCTTCTTTTTATCAGAATTGTACGAGACTAGATGATTTTCTCTGAGTGGCGCTAACTATTGTTCGGATTCGTAGAGAACACTCCGGATAATCTGAAAAGATAATTGATATTTGGAATGCCGCTACAGCAAATTTCAGCCTAGAAAGGTGTATGAAATAGTATAGGTGAGTTGACTGGTGAGGAAGAAAGTAGCATCTTGCCGAAAGCCTACTCATTAGACTTAAGGCAGAAAATAGTGGATGCCTACGAAAGGGGTGGTGTGAGTCAAAGTAGTCTTGCCCGACAATTTGGAGTGGCGAAAAGTTTTGTACAAAAGCTCCTCGACCAAAAACGACTGACAGGGTCGATTGCTCCGAAAAAACGAAGCCAACAAACACCTCCCAAATTAAACGAAGAGCATCAAACAATATTGCGCCAGTTGCTCACCAAGAAAAACGATGCGACGCTAGCGGAACTATGTGATGAGATGGAGAAACGCACTGGTCTCCGTGTGGCCAATAGCACCATGCATCGCACCTTAAGAAGAATGGGATATAGCCTCAAAAAAAACATTCTATCCAGACCTTAAGGCGACAAAACGAGTGCAACAAGCCAGATATGATTTTTGGCAGAAAATGCAAGCGACTCTAGCGAAAAACTTGATTTTTATCGATGAATCGGGCGTGAACTTAGCCATGACAAGACTGAGGGCACGTTCTGAGAAAGGGAAACGAGCTTATAGTCCGAAATCCAGTAAACGAGGCAAGAATGTTTCTTTGATTGGAGCATTAGGCTTCAAGGGAATGGTCGCTAATTATCATCTGCTGGGGAGTACGGATGGATTAACCTTTGAAGCATTCATCAGCCAGAAGTTAATACCAAACTTATGGGCGGGAGCATGTGTGGTGATGGATAACTGTTCGATTCATTTAGGAGAGTCAGTACGCACAATGATTGAGGCCGTGGGAGCTAAGTTGATTTACCTTCCTCCCTATTCTCCAGATTTTTCACCCATTGAAAATTGCTGGTCAAAGTTGAAAAGTACCTTGAAAAGTATCGGGGCAAGAACTTATCTAGCTCTAGACAAGGCAATTGAGGTAGCTTTTTCCAAGATTACCCTTGATGATATTCGATGCTGGTTTACACATTGCTGCTATTGCACCTCACTCGACTAGAAATTGCTATATTATGGTCAATTTCAAACCGTAATCTTGAACTGTATTAAGCATCTAAGTGTAGATGAAGCTTGGCTTGCCACGATTTCACATACAGTAATAAAACAATAGACATAGGGGCAAAGCTACAAGATTTCATTCCGGATTGATAGAAGATCACTTATAAGTAAGTAGTATTATTTGCTCTCATAACTCTTTCTCGGTTGCTTTATGAATCCCCTACAGGACGTCTTTATCTCCTATGGCCGCGCTGATAGCCTTGGGTTCGCAGCGAAGCTAAATCAGCGTTTAGTTGAGGCTGGATTAGAGGTCTGGTTTGATTTTGACGATATTCCGCTTGGGGTGGATTACCAGAAGCAAATTGATGATGGCATCGATAAGGCCGATAACTTTGTCTTTGTGATTGCACCGCATTCGATTAATTCTCCCTACTGTGGTCTCGAAGTCGAACGGGCACTCCAACGGAACAAAAGAATTTTTCCGATTTTACATGTTGAGGAAATTAGTCGGGAAACATGGCAGGAACGTAATCCCAATGGCACGGATGCTCAATGGGAAGAATATTGTGCCGCAGGTAAACATTCTAGTTTCCCAAATATGCACCCTGCGATCGGCAAAATCAACTGGGTGTACTGCCGTGAAGGGGCGGACGATTTTGAAAAAGCTTTTCAAGATTTACTGTCTCTTTTCCAGCGCAATCGCGATTATGTACATCAGCACACTGCATTGCTCAATCGAGCTTTAGAGTGGGATAGTAATAGCCGTCAACCGCAACATTTATTGGTAGATGAAACGCTACAGGCATCTACTGCTTGGCTCAAAACTCAGTTCGGCGATCGCCAACCGCCTTGCCTTCCGACGAAACTCCATGGTGAGTTTATTGCCGAGAGCCTGAAATATTCACAGGATGGCATGACGGAGATTTTTCTGTGCCATGCTGCCAGCGACCAAGATATTTTGGGGAAAGTTGATGAGGCCATATCCCGTGCCGGTCTGACTGCGTGGAGTAGCGAACGAGATATTAAATCTGGGGTTGATTTTCAAGATGCGATCAAGCAAGGTATCGAAACAACCGATAACGTTGTTTATTTACTGTCTGCTGAATCGGTCAAATCATCCTATTGTCAATTTGAAATTGACTATGCTTTATCGCTGAATAAACGCATTATTCCGGTTCTCATTGAATCTATCGATCTAAAAACGATTCATCCTGGTATCCAAAAGCTTCAGTTCATTGATTTAACTCCCCTTGCAGAAGGGAAAGACGGGACTGTTGCAATGGGTGAATTGCTCAAAACCATTCAGCAAGAAGCAGATTACTTTAAAACTTACAAACGCCTATTGGTAAAAGCATTACGTTGGGAACGGCAATTACAAAACCCTTCCATTCTCTTGCGAGGCCATGAACTACAGCGGTATGCAGCCTGGCAACAAGTCGCTCAAAAACGTTCTCAACATCAACCCTTACCACTCCAAACTGAATATATTGAAACGAGTCTTAAACAGCCCCCTGATGTAGAACTCAATGTTTTCATCATTAGCCATGCCCGGGATCTCGACTTTGCCCGTAAGCTCAATGAGACGCTACAGGTTCAAGGGGAAAGGACTTGGTTTGAAGGTGATCGTACAGAATTGGGAGATGAATATCTTAGTCTAGCGACCGCAGGGATTGAACGAGCAGAAAATGTAGTGTTCGTGGTTTCCGAAGTCGCACTAACCGATACAACAGTCCTCAATGAAATAGAGATTGCAGCAGCCCGTTCCAAGCGTATTGTGGCGGTCTCTTATCAAGAGAGCGGATGGGCTTTGGTCGAACAATTACAAGGTAAAACCACTGCGCCAGAAGAGCCAAATAAACCAGCGGCAGCCTCCCCACTTCCAACAGCTTTACGCAATTGCTACGCCGTAGATTTTTGTGAGCATGATGGTGATTTTGTCGCAAATTTTGGCAATTTATATCGTCTAATTAAAAGCCATCCCGATTATGTTCGGGAACATACCCAGTTACTCATGCGGGCAACGAATTGGGAACAGACGGATCGTGATGATAGTTCCTTGTTACGAGCCAAAGAAGTTGTCAAGGCTGAGAGTTGGCTAGTGGATGCGGAAAAGCTTTCTCCGCCACCTGCAGAACTCCATAAGACTTATATTCAGGCTAGTCATGAGTTGTCTGCACGCAAAGTGAAGTGGCGATCGCTATTCGGTGTGAGTGGTGGCATGACATTTTTGATCTTTATGGCTCGAATCTTCTTGCTACTCCAAGGGGCAGAATTGTGGGCCTATGATCATTTCTTGCGCCAACGTCCTAATGAAGAACCGGATGATCGTTTTCTCGTGGTGACCATCGATGACAGTAGTGGTTCTTATCTGCGTGATGGCTTAGTCAGCGGAGAATATAAGCCTTGGCTAGGCACCTTGCCGGATGATGCTTTGGCCGAGGTTTTGGATGTTCTCAATGAGAATGGTGCTCGCTTGATTGGACTTGATTTTTACCGGGATTTTCCAGCGGCGAATAGTGATCTCGCCAATACATTAGCGTCCAGTGATAATTTCTTGGGTGTTTGTAAGCTTACGGGAGATGGTGAGAGCAGTGTCCAAAAGCCCCCAGAAGTCGATATTTCCCAAGTGAGTTTTGCCAATATGTTGGGTGATCGCCCCGGTGGTATCGATTATTTACGGCGACAGTATCTAATGGATTACTCTGATCCACCAGATTGTGAAACCAATACATCCCTAAGCTTGACCCTTGCAAAGGAATACTTGAAGCAAGAAGGACTTGAATTTACGAGTCCCGCTAAATCAGAAGGCGGCTTCCGGATGAATGGTCTGCAATTTGGGGATACCGTCATTCCTAATATTTCTCAGGCGCGTGGCCCCTATTACCAATATGATGGCACCTTAAATGGCTACCAAACCTTGGTGAATTTTCGGACTGCACCTAATCTAGAGCAGCCTTCGAAAAAAGATGTAGAGCACTTTGCAGATCAAGTCACCCTCGAAGCCTTACTAGAGAACCAAGTCCCCCAAGAACAAATTGCTGATCGCATTGTCCTGATTGGCTATACAGATCAAGCAGATAATAATACTGATATTTGGGATACACCCTACGGTTCTGTGTCTGGTGTATTTTTACAAGGTCAAATGGCAAGTCAGTTGATCAGTGCAACCTTGGATGAGCGGGCATTGATTAGTTGGTGGTCATTGGGTGAAGAATTACTCTGGATCTTGGCATGGGCGATCGTTGGTGGCACTCTTAGTCGGCAATTGATTCGCGGGGAAAGATTAGGTGGTGGCCTAATGATCTCGATGGTGCTGCTCTACAGTAGTTGCTGGATCGCCATGATTTACGCAGCCCTCTGGATTTCTTTTATTCCTCCTTTACTTGCCTTGAACCTTAGTGCTGGTGGCGTTGGCATTCTGAGCTATCGTCTCCGGAATCCCTAAATATTTTCAAGTTAGAGGTCACCGAATCTCTGGCGCTGAATATCTGCTTCACACAAAATAGTTTCACGAACGAATATGTCTCACTATCAGCCGCGTCGCCAAACAAAACAAAACCTCTTTCGACGAGGTGCTTTAACTCTGGTTTTAGCCTCATCCTTTGCCTTGAACTCTGCGGTGCCAGCCCAAGCATGGGGGCCATTTAAAGGTCTGTTTAGTGGTGATACCCAAGGTGGAGCCAGCGGAAATTCCCGAGGGGGAGCGACCCGTGATGAGTTTTGTGAGTCGGATACTCCAGTTGCTAGTGCTGAGGTTTCTCAACCAAAGTGGCAGATTTCTGCTCTAGTTCCCCAGACTGCTCAACAGACGATGCAATCAGTACCCAGTATTTTTGTTTATCTGCAACAGAAGTCTGAGAGTACACCTCAAGCAAAACTGTCTCCCCAGTTATTGGGTACCAAACAAGGGATTCAAGGCATTGAGCTCGAAGATATTAAGTTCGAGGATTTAGAGCAATTTGACGAATCAGAAAATGTGGATTTGCTCCTGCAGTTAGAGCTTACACAAAATAACAATAGTGATGTAATTAATAGCTATTATTTTTCTTTGCCAACTGATAATACATTGGTAAAACTGCCAATTACGGATGAGAATGCTCCATTGGTTGCTGGCCAGTCCTATGAATGGACACTGCGTTTACTCTGTCGGCAGGTGACCCCCCAGGGCAAAGTAACGCTAGACCAAAGTAAAGCTACGTCATTGCAGATTAGTGAAACTGAGCAAAGTGCTCTGTTTGGGGAAATTGCTAGGGTTCCGGATAATGCACAAGTACAGTCTGCTTTAACGAGTAATAATTTAGAAGAACGCTATCAAACCTATCTAGACAATGAACTCTGGTTTGAGTTAGTTTCTGATGTTGCTACTGTGCCAACGTCTACTTATTGGAATGATTTGCTTGAGTTGTGGAATATTCCTGCTGGTGAAGCAGATCCACAGGTATTACTTCCTTTGTTTGAAGAATAAGTATTGGTCTGCCAGACTGAGATTCATCCCAATATGCGTGATTTGTTTGAGGCGAAGTTCTTGTTATTTGGCGATCGCCTCCGTAAATCAGTGATGAAAAACCATTGAGCTGTTTGTTTTGGGGAACAGTTCTTTATTCTTGACCTTCAAAATAGCTAGAGATTTCTACAATTGAACTAGTGGCTTGGGGAAGAGATGATGCGAGTTAGGCAATTCTGTTCGGCATTAATACTGGCTGTGGTGGTGCAGAATGTGGCGATCGCCCCCCAGACTTTCTCTTCTGAACTTAAGGAAGAGGTAATAGAGAAAAAAGCTTACACCCTCGCAGAGTTACGAAATCTCATTCACGACGGGGAAATGGCCTTTCGGACAGGTGAATACCAAGAGGCGATCGCCATCTGCACAAAAGCTTTGGCGGGATTTGAAACCCACAATCATTTTGAGGGAATGGGTACAGCTCATAATTGCATCGGTATCTCCCACCATTCCCTCGGCGAATTCACAAAAGCGGTGCGTCAATATGAACAGGCAGCAGTCGTTACCCAGCCGCTGGATAACCCACGACAACAAGCGGCGATCGCCAATAATCTTGGGGAAGCCTACCGCCAATTGGGTGAAATCGAAAATGCGATTACCTATTACGAACAAGCATTGTCGATGATGCAATCATCTCAGGATTTACAAGTCCAGCCAATTCTGATTAATAATTTAGGTTTCGCCCATATGGAGCTGGAAAATTATGCTCTAGCTCAAGACTATTATCTCCAATCTTTAGAGATTTCTTCGGCGGAAAATTATCAATATGAAATGTCCTATGCCCTAAAAAATTTGGGGGAAGTAGCTTTTCGGCAAGGGGAAAACCAGAAGGCGATCGCCTATTTCGAAGAATCACTACAAATTACAAGGGAAATTGATAACCGTCGTGTCACTGCGCTCAACTTAAATTCCCTCGGTAAAGCCTATGAAACAACGGGGCAATCAGACCAAGCACTTACTTATTACCAAGAGGCCCTCGGTATCACGACAGCCATGGGCGATCGCCACTCCACTGGTCGCGTGTTGAAAAATTTAGGTAGTTTCTTCCAAACCCAAGGCGATACAGAACTAGCCATTATTTTTCTCAAAGAAACCATCAATACCTATGAAAGTATTCGTGGTGAGATTCAAGGATTAGAGACTTCCCTCCAAGAAAGTTATCTCAGCAGTGTTGAATCTACTTACCGTGATCTCGCCGATTTATTGCTTACCCAAAACCGTATTCTCGAAGCCCAACGCGTTTTAGATTTACTGAAGGTGCAAGAATTAAGCGATTATCTCTACCATGTGCGTGGCACTGAGGAAACTGAAAAAGGCACTGGTTACCGTCCGCCTGAAGAAACGTTTTTAGCCTTAAATCAAGAGCAAACAGAACAGCTCATCATTGCCTCAAAAAGGTTAGCAGACCTCGAAAAAATTTCTCCCAGCAATCTCACAGAAATACAGCGCCAAGAATTAATTTCTCTACGTAAACAGCAAAATGCTGAACGGGGTAAGTTCCGAGCTTTTCTGGAAAGTGATGAAGTACAGTCAGTGATTGGCGAGCTAAAAAGTAACCTCAGCACGAATGAATCTCTCTCTTTCAATCTCAGCCAGGACGCAAAACTCAAGGAACAGCTCCAAACTATTAAACAATCCGGCCGCAATGCTGCCATTATTTACCCGCTCATTTTGGGCGATCGCCTAGAAATTGTAGTGGTCAGTGCCGATACCCCACCTTTACGTCATACTGTTCCAATTTCTCCCGCCGAACTAAATGAAACCATCCTCGAAGCCCGCCAAGCCTTAACGACTCCACCAAAGAGTTACGCCAAATCCTCGAACTCCAACGCATCCCTCTCCAAACTCCATGATTGGCTGATCAAACCCATCGAATCGACCCTAGAAACAGCCAATATTGAAACTCTCATTTATGCCCCTGATGGTGCACTACGCTATATTCCCCTCGCCGCCTTATTTGATGCAGATAGCGATCAATGGCTGATCGAAAAATATGACATCAATAACATCACAGCCCTGAGCCTCACAGACTTTGACGAAGTGTCGGCTTTGCATAATTTTGATCTGCTCGCTGGTGCTTTTCCGAGTCAGGGAGCCACCTTAGAATTCGGCACACGCCAAGTGCCTTTAGACGGGTTACCCTATGCCGTCCGCGAAGTTGAAACCCTTGCAGAAACTGTTCCTAGTAGTAGTGTTCGCCTCGATGAGCAGTTTAATGGTGACATTATTTATGAAATGAATAGCTATGACGTCGTTCATTTAGCGACCCATGCTGAATTTGTTTCTGGTCGCCCCAAAGATTCCTATATCGCTTTTGGGAAAGGGGAGTTTGCAACCCTCGAAGATGTACGGGACTGGGATTTAAGCAATGTTGCCCTTATTGTCCTTAGTGCCTGTGAGACTGGTGTTGGCGACACATTGGGGAACGGCATTGAGGTCTTGGGATTAGGCTATCAAATGCAACAGCAAGGCGCAGATGCAACATTAGCAACCCTCTGGTCAGTGAGCGATCGCAGCACCCAACTTCTGATGAATCGGTTTTATGAAAATCTTTTAGATGGTGGCAGAACCAAAACCGTAGCTCTCCAAGAATCTCAACGCGCCATGCTGACCAATGACAAGTTCAATCATCCCTACTATTGGGCATCATTTATTTTGATTGGCAATGGCCTCTAAACGATATTGGTAGCCTAAAGTTCGGAACGCTTGATATCCTGTCGGGCCTGGATTCTCAGGAGATCGTTACGCTGCTCATGATAGAGCTGTATTTCATCAGCGGCTAAAGTCTCTGGATCAAGCACCACGAACCCCTTGAAATCAAGTGCTGGATAAACTTTTAGATTGAGATGGGGAGTGATTTTCTCTAGAGCATTTTGCACCAGTCGATAAACATCGGCGCGATAGTATTCAAAAAATTCTGGATTCTCCTCATAGCAATACCCGACAGAATCTTCTAACGCCTTTTGGGGAATAATGTAACCCGCTTCAATTTCAGAAAATTCCAGCATTTTTATCTCTAAAACCAATATTTTTTCGCCTATTTAATATAGCCATAGTTTTAGGTATAAATGCGAACTAAGTGATCGGTGATCGCCTTTTAAGCGATTAAGATCACAGTTATCTCAACCGAACTCAAAATGGCGGAAAGTACTACCTCACAAACATTTTTAGATTTTAACATTTCGTTACAATGAGGGTGTGAGACAAACGGGCTTAAAAGTTTTTCAGTAGCACTAAACGCTAATTTTTTGAGCCTCATTGTCAAATTTGAGAGGTTCTTTTATGAATGGTAATTTTCGTGTCGGCAACTTATTTGGTATTCCCTTTTACCTAAATATTTCGTGGTTTATTGTGCTTGCCCTAGTCACCCTAAATTTTGGGACAGGTCTCGCCGCACAATTCCCCGGACTAGGTGGCAGCGCAATCGCCCTCGGCTTAGTGACAGGCTTACTGATGTTTGCATCGGTACTACTACACGAATTAGGCCATAGTTTTGCCGCAATTCAGAGAGGAATCAAAGTCAATTCGATTACACTTTTTCTCTTCGGTGGTCTCGCAAACCTCGATGATGAAGCAAAGTCTCCCAGCGGCGCTTTCTGGATCGCTGTGGCTGGCCCCCTCGTCAGTTTGGCACTCTTTATCGCGCTCACTCTTGTTGCAGGTAGTGGTTTATTGACTGGCCCTATGGCGGCGATCGCCGGATTGTTGGCTTACATCAACCTTATTTTGGCAACCTTTAATATGATTCCGGGCCTACCTCTTGATGGTGGTAATGTGCTTCGGGCAATCGTTTGGAAACTCTCAGGCAATCAATACAAAGGCACACGTTGGGCAAGTCGCGTTGGTCAAGTGATTGGTTGGACAGCCGTTAGCTTCGGCATCCTTGGCACCCTCGGCATTTCCAATATTGGTAGCTTCTGGACGCTAATTATCGGTTGGTTCTTGCTACAAAATGCAGGTCGTTCTGCACAATCCGCAACCCTACAGGAAGCACTCTCTGGTTTGACTGCAGCGGATGCAGTGGTTTCTGAAAGCCCCATTGTCGATGCTAATGTAACTCTCCGTGAGTTCGCTGATATGGCCATTCTCGCCAACAACAAAACTCAATGGCAACGCTTCCTCGTTAAAGACGAAAACGATCAGTTACTCGGTAGCATTCGTCTCAATACTTTGCAGGCTGTGCCTTCTTATGAGTGGTCTAACCAATTAGTTCGCCACTTTGCGACTCCCGTCTCTGAGGAAAATCAAGTCGAATCGAATCAATCTCTTCTCGATGTAATCGGTAAGTTGGAACAGCAAAAAACTCAGGCGATCGCCGTTATTCGTGACAACGGAACATTAGTCGGGCTTCTTGAGAAATCCAACATTATTAATCTGCTCCAAAAACGCAGCCAAACACAGATACAGTCTGCATAATTCATCAAGCAACTTCTTGATCTTGTAACCTACAGCCTTAATGGTTGTGGGTTATTTTTCGTATTAATATCGTTCAAACGATCTCAACTTCCGCCCAAACGTTGACTTTCTTTGTGATTATCTTCCAAGCTAGAGAATACAAGTCTTCGCCCTATATCCATGTCAGACAACGCCACTAGCCCCATCAAAAATTTACCTCTCATCGTCGGCATAATCGGTGGATCGATGCTGATGCTAAATCGTCTACTAACCCCTGCCCTGACTGATTCTCAAGCGCGTTCTGATGTAGTGGGTGTGATTCTCAGTGCAATTTTAATTCTCGTCACTTTGCTGTGGGAGCAAATTCAACCGAGACCTCCAGAAGCTGTGGTTTTAGAAGGCACAGAAGAATTTGAGCTAACCGAAAATCTCCCTGAAGCGATCGCCACTGAATTAGCCTGGGCATCTCATATTTTGCTGACGACCACCGTCACCAAATCCGTTGTGGTCTATCATGACGGGCAAGTTTTACTGCGGCGAGGTATTCTCCCAGAGAAAAAAGAGTTTAACGTCGGGGCGATCGCCGAGCGCGTTTTAGAGAAACAAAAAGCCGTTTACCTTGTCACCCTAAAGGTTTATCCGGGGCGGGTTGAATTCGATTATTTACCCGAAAATACCCAAGGCATTATCTGTCAGCCCCTTGGAAAAAAAGGCTTACTTGTGGTCGGCACAAACATCCCCAGAAGCTACACCAAACAGGATGAACAATGGGTGGCAGGTATCGCAGATAAACTTGCAAGCACCATTGAAAAGACAACTTTGCCTTCAGCCTAAAGATATTGGCGATCGCCACAACATTACAGCTCATAAAAAAAATCTCCCCAAAATCAATTAGGGAGAAGTCACTTAAGGAAGGTAAATCAGATTTGTGTTGTTTGAAAAATCCAAACTCACAATGGCTATTTAGGCAGGGACACCAGCAAGTCCAACGAGCTTTTCACTGAGATCCCAAAGCACATCAGCTTTGTTATCGTCGAGCGCTTCATCAGAGACTTCTTGCATAAATGCTTCGCGTCCTTCTTGTTGGCGATTACCCCAGCTCCAGTACACACCGGACACATCAAAACCGGGATCTGCCACAACCTTAGCGAGGCGATCGCCAGCCACAGCTTCAGTCACATAGCCACCAGTGATGTTCTTTTGGAACCAAGGGAAAATCGTGCGGAATAGGCCGTAGTGATTACGGAATAGACCTGTTTCAGCAACACAACCGGGATAGAAAGAATTGAACACAATGCCCGTTTCTTTGTGGAAACGATTGTGCAACTCACGCATGGTCAAAATATTGCAGAGTTTGCTGTCTTTGTATGCTTTACCCGACTTGAAAATTTTGCCATCAATCATCGAAACAGGAGGCTTAAAGCCAGCGGCCATACCCTGTAGATCACCAAGATCTGGGGGAGCAGGAATCGGAATCTTACCGCCAAGTTCTTTCGGGTTAGCCGTTACGGTACCAAGAATAACGAGACGCTTATCCGTTGAGGAAGAATTTTTCAGATCCTCAAGCATCAAGTTGCAAAGTAAGAAATGGCCGAGGTGATTTGTCGCCACAGAAATCTCATAACCATCTTTATTACGCTGCGGCTCTTTCTCCAGAGGAAGATAAACAGCAGCATTACAGACGAGAGAATCTAAGACTCTGCCTGTGGCGCGAAAATCATTTACAAATTTACGCACACTATCGAAGTCAGCAAGGTCGAGATGAATAATAGTTCGACTGCCCTCGGGAATACCGGCTTCTCTAGCAACTCTCTCAGTTTTTTCGAGGTTGCGGCACGCCATGATTACGTGCCAACCTTTTGCGGCGAGGGACTTGGCGCCATATAGCCCCACTCCGGACGATGCGCCGGTAATGATCGCTGTTTTCTGCTGTTCGCTCATGATTATTTGTTAAGGCTGGAATTTATCGCGTTAGTTGCTGATTTTACTATTTACAGTTTGCGCTTCTGTTCTAGGTATTTATTTCTATAGCATAATCAGCAAAATTTCCTTCATCGCAACAAAACCCGAAAATCTGAAAAGTATTGATTTATGGGGCGATCGCCCATCTCCACAGTTGTGAATGTCACTAATTTTGAAACCTTGAATATTTGTGACCCAATATTGCTGGATGCTTTACAAAGTCGTGGTTGAACGAAGAACCCGTTACAAAACGAGATGTTCTAGGGTCATCGGGCAGCACCAACATATATTCGCGACATTATTCGGATTCAGAAGCATTTTTGCGCGATCGCCGAGCATCGATAAAACTTTTGACGTAAAACCCCAATGCTGCGGCTGTTGTCAGAAGCATCACACCAATACGAAATATGCCCGCACCATTACCGCTGCCAAGGACACGTAAAAAGGGTGGCACCAAAGCAGCAAGGGTCGCCAATGCAAGAAACGCAACGACGTGGGCGATCGCCTTGTTATAAGATTTGACTCCTGGTGAAAGGGCGAAAAATGCGAGACCTAATCCCACAGGAATGAGCGCAGTAATCGAGCCGCTAGCGACATAGCCCCAAATCCCTAGCAGTACGAGGGAACTGCCATTGACAAGTGTTGCGAAGAAAGGCGCTTGTTTCATAAGTGATGCAAAAAAAGATTGAGTTAGAGTATGTCTGAATTTGTGGCGCTCTGGAGATAGACGTGACGGGTAGCCAGAGTCACCAGGAGTATTTTAAACGGTTACAATTATGTTCTCGAAGAATTTCGTATAATCATGCCTCAGCTATTTTATTCAAGTGTTTTATAACTGATGTCAAAATCTCAAGAAACACGAGAAAATATTATTAGAAAAGCCGCACCAATTTTTAATCGCCAAGGTTTTGTCGGCACATCAATGTCGGACATCATGAAAGCGACAGGTCTAAAGAAAGGTGGCATTTACAATCATTTTAAAAATAAAGATGAGTTGGCGATCGCCGCGTTTGATTTTTACATCGGATTGATTCGAGAGCGTTATGGCGAAGTGCTCAAGAGAGAACGTCACGCCATCCCTCGTCTACAGCTCATTGTGACGACATTTTGTGAGGCGTTAAATGCTGAAGACTCACCAATTCAAGGGGGATGTCCTTTACTGAATACGGCTATTGATAGTGATGATACTCATCCTGTGTTGCGGGAACGAAGTAGAGAAGCGATGGATACTTGGCGACAACTTTTCGTCAAAATTATCAACTTTGGCATTCGTCATAAAGAAATAAAAGAATCGGTAGATCCTGAAGTCACTTCAACAATTATTATTTCTAATTTAGAAGGGGCATTAATGATGAGTAAGCTATACGACGACCGACAACATCTTTGTCAAATCAAAGATCATTTATTTCAGTTTTTTGAAGGTTTAAAAGTGTGATTTTTAATTCCTTGATTTTTATCTAAAAACATTTTTTGGCATAGACTCAGCCAGAAAAATACTGACCAATGAATGCTCTCCGATCTCGGAAAGACCGATCGGTCTCTTTTGTTGTAAGCTGTAGCAAGCCGTTCAATTTCTGCGGAGAAGATCATGCTGACTTTCCATTACCATCCTCTGTCTCCAATTTCTTTGAGAGTTTGGTTGGCGCTGCTGGAGAAAGACGTTCCATTTCGCGAAGAAATTGTTGATATTCCGAACGGGGCACAGCGGCGATCGCCTTTTACTGATCTCAATCCGTTTCATCATGTGCCTGTGATTACGGATGGGGATTTTCGATTAGTAGAATCATTTGCGATTCTTGATTATCTGGAGCTGAAATATCCAGAAAATTCCCTGATGCCTTCTACATCTGAGGCGATCGCCACAATGAAAATGCTTCAGATGGTGACCGCAAACGAGCTATTTCCGTTATTGCCTAAATTAATTGCGGCAATAGATTCACCACTTCCAGCTCAGGCTCAAGACCGATTGGATAAGGTTTTGACATTTTTTGAGCAGCATTTGAACGGGCAATTATATTTCGGGGGTGATCGCCTCAATCTCGCAGATATTGTGGTGGGTGCAGCGATTCCTTTAATGTGTCGTTTGGGGTTAGAGCTGACGGATTATCCAGAGTTAAAAGCTTGGGGCGATCGCCTGACATCGAGACCTGCATGGCAGAAAACGAGGGCTTCAGATGAAGAGTTGGCAGCTTGGCGGGCATGGCTCGCACGATATTTGCGGGTGGCGGCGAAAGCAAAACAAAGAGAGCAACGTCAAACATCATCTGTCAGTTAGTCACAGTAGCGTTTCAAAAAAGTCATTCTATTCTGGTTGAATTTGTGGGGCATAGTTTTCGAGCCAAATTCGCAGCAGTTCTACAGTGATTTGCCAGCGGGATTCTTCGACATCTCCAGCAATATCGTGGATAACGTCATGTTTGCTGAGGGTTTTTAGGGCGGGTTCGAGGATGTCTGCGCCGAAAGAAAGGAGCTCTAAAAGTTCGGCGGTGGTTAAGCCTGCGGGATGGATGGCAAGGGTTTTAATAATTTGTTGTTGTCCGGCAACATCTTGCGAAGCTTGTCGCCACACGCCATCGAAATAGTAGCGACCCTTCCGGAAAAAGTCCTCGGTGATAATAGCTTCAACATCTTCGGTGGTCAGGAGATTATCGCGCTGTTTGGCCTGCTCGAAAACATAATCGTTATAGCGGCGCACAAGCTGAAAACCGATGAGCTGAACGAGATAGGGTTGCCCAAAGGTGAGGTCATAGATTTTTTGGAGGGCGGCGGGTTCGTAGTCGAGCGGGAAATCTTCAGCAGGGCTAACTAGCAACTGAAATGTGGCTTCGCGGCTCAGGAAACTCACACGGATCGGAATAACGCTAGCGAAGAAGGGCTGGAAATAATCGGCGGTCATTTCCTCTAGGGTGTGGAGTCCGGCAAAGGCGAAGGCGAGTTTTGGACTCATCTGGACTAGACCGCGCAAATACCCTAAAAATTCTTTGGAGATTTGTTCTTTTTTGATCAGGTCTTCGAGGGTTTCAAATTCGTCTAGGGCAATAATCAGGCTATCGCTCTCCATCTCTGCCAAAACCTTTTTGAGGTAGCGTTCAAAGGTGCGTTTGGGGAGTTTAAGTAAATCGTCATCGCTAGGGGGTTCGATATCTGTGGCAATGGCAATTTCGTCGCTGAGGGCAATGAGGACTTCGCCCACACCTTCTTCGACTTCGCCGAGGCGTTGCAGGTTGATGTAGATGATTTTGCCTGCGGAACCATTATGGTTGCTGGCATTGCGGAGAATGGAGGTTTTTCCCATGCGGCGATGGCCATAGAGAACGATGGACTGGCGGGTAGTATTGGTAATCCAGAGTTCTTCGAGTTGGCGCATAATGTCTTCGCGCCCAGCAAAATTCTGACCGACAACGGGATCGCCAACGACATAAGGATTTTGGACAGGTTTAGTGATCTCCGCACTACCGATTTCTAGGGCAAGGGGTTCGATGGCAGCTCTCCAAGTTTGGGCAATTTCAATCACTAGATTGCGTTCTGCCGAGGGAAGTTGGTCTTTGGTTTGGATGATTTTAGTTAGTTCACCAATGGCACGATTGAGAGCAAGAGAGCGAGTCTGGTTACCAATGCCATACAGAAAAAGTTGAGTGTCTTTAATAACTCTCTCAAGGGCATAAATAACATCCCATGTTGAAGAATATAAGGATTTTTTCGTTAGAAATGCAGCTAATTGAAGAGAAGCAATTTGCTCAGGCTGTCGAGCATATCGGCATAGCTTGATGCAATAGACAAGATTGTAAACTTCTTCGCCGTAAGCAATTCCTCTAACTTCAGAGAAAGCGGCTAACGCTTCATTAAGAGACTTCCTGTTGAGAAACCAAAATCCAGTAGTTACAGCTTGAATGTAGTCTCCTAACTTTGATTGCATTAGTAAGATTTTGTATCTTGCACTTAAAAAGAATCCATAGTTTAACTTTGGGAACAATATAAACCACGAATAAAAACCAAAATAATCTATGATTCGTATCTTTTTATTGATCTTGACTAACATAAGGTACGAAAAGATTAATTCCCAACAAAAGATCTTTTCTCTAATTTCACTTAGCCGATAAATCAATAAATCACTTTGAGTATGCCTGAGATTTTCATCAATCAAAGTTGCAACCAAGAAAAATTGGTTACTGTATCTTAAGATTTCATTCGATGTATTGAGAGTTTTATCCCAACCCATGAGGAGGTCTTTTTTAAGTGTTTTTTTAAACTGCCAAAATGGCAGAATACAAACATTTGATGAAACATTAGCTTGGTTGAGACAATGAAAGATAGAAGATACCAAAAAGGCATCAGGACGAAAAAGCGAAATAATAAAGCAAGAGCAAAAAAACAAAGAAGCCGCAATCAATCCATTTGTAGCCCCCAAGAAGTCAGATGTAATGTAGCGATCTCCAAAATAATCATAATGCCCAAAATAATCAGACCAAACATTATAAAGTGAATAATTATAATTGTTATACTGGTAATAAAATAAATCTGTAAACGGATGGGACAAGAAACCAATATTATTTATTCCAATCTCACTTAATTTATCTCGAAAAACATCAGCCGGCATATCTCTTATTGTTGTTATACAAAACAGTAAGACCCAAACAATATAGTGGGATTTTCTAAGAAAAATATACTCATTTAGACTTAGATAAACTCCAACTCCAATACCCCAAAAGCCACCTAAAATAGACGCTAGAATAATAGTTTCATTAGTATTTAATGCAATTTCTTTTATTGCAATGAGAGATGGATCGAAGACAATTGTTATATCTTTAGGTAATGGCGCTTGATGTTCTTGAGGCAAAGATAATAGAGAAGCAATTTTCCATGCAAGGCTATCATAAGCCATTAGAAGATTACCGAGAACTACACTCGTAGACAAATAAAATTTTGCTGGATAAGTCGAACGAAAAAACAATGAAAATAGATAGCACAGACCGTAAAGAATAAAATTCAAAAATAGAATGCCAACGAGAACTTCCCAAGTTAAAGGAAGTCCCGATTTTTGAGAAGTTAAAAAAACAAGCAAAAAGACCAGATTAGTCAAGACAAATATCTGGATTTTAAAGTTTATTTCTATTTGTTTAATTGTGTTTGGTTTTATTCTGATAAATCTCTCCACATACCATTGAAATGCTTGTGGAAAATAAAATACCTAGTAGAGTAAACGTAGATAGTCTAGTGGGTTCCAGAGTTGTAGCGGACGATTTAGTTTCGGCGCGAGGTTTAGCTTTGGGACAGAAGATTTTTCAGACATCGGTTACCAGTGAACAATTATCAGTCACCAAGTTGAGTTTCTGGATTGTTATTCCAAACAGCGTGATCGTAATGCTCTAAGATTCTTCGATCCTTAGTTAGCAAAATATTGTTATGTAAACTGGCATGGGCAACGATAAGGCGATCAAAAGCATCACGAGTCCAAGTGATTTTCAGGGCTTCTTCCACCACCAAATCGAAATCTTTCTGGCAAACTTTCAATCTCGACTTCTTCGCCGCTAAATATTCCAAAATTGTTTGTGGAGATGATCCCAAACGCTCAATTTCATAGAGATATTGCAGTTCCAAGCGCACCATCGGTGAAATCAAGAGATCATTCTCTTTTATTAATTTCTCTGCCATAGAAGATAGCTTTTTACTCGCATCCCCATAAAGCCAAATAATCACGTGAGTATCAAGGTAAATCAAGACTTAACTCATGCTCCCAAGAAATATTAACCAAATCATCAGGATCGCCCACGTAGACTTCTGGGTGAGGTTCCAAATCATCCAATTTGTTGTCTGATTCTAAATGTTCTAGAGGAAGAATCTGAAATAGCTGACCATCTCGGCTGATTTCTAGGGGATTGCCAGTCTTCAGCACCTCATCTAAGAGCGCATTGATCAGCTCTTGTAGCTCCAGAGGCGTAAAAGTTTTGATTTGTTCTAAGCTAGGCGACGACATCATACTCAATCCCTAAAACTCACTTTTATATCGATTATAAAGCCGGAAACAAGCCAACATCACCTTTTGCGGATGCCCCTGAGTGTCTAGCAAAATCCGCATGATTTCCTGATCAGAAAAACGAATCGGTGTCGCTGCCAAACGCAACTGAATAAACATTTTGACCGCTGCCTCATCCCAGAATGGCGGAGACTCATTTAGACAAACATTTTTAAACGGCGACACATTCCCCGCACTATCCGGAAACAAGCTATCTAGATCCATCGAAGCCGCCACCACCAAACGCAAGGGTGCATCGCTTCCTTCTGCCAGACCCCGAAGCTGAGAACGAATCTGTAACGTAAAACCTTCCCACTTCATCTTTTCCACTTCATCCAAGAGCAACAAAATCGGCGGATCAAGTTTGCTAATTGTTCGTCTCAGCCGATAACCCCTGCACGTTTCGATATCTATTTCAGAACACAACGCATAGTAAAAATCCTCATCATCGTAAATGTCCTGAAAATTCAGATAGACCGGACGACGATATTTTATGAGTTGCCGCTCTGCATGGTGGGCGATCGCCTTCAAAAAAGAAGACTTACCTACTTGGCGATCGCCGATAACCGCGACACTACTGCCGCTGTTGAGAATTTCAAAAACACTTCGCAGCTCCCGTTCCCGCCCAAAAAACAAGTCCGGAGAATCAATGACCCCATTCAGCGGCTTAAAAGGATTTGCTGGAATTTCTACGACCTCCGGTTTTAGCTCTGGGAAAATATCCCACACCACACCCACCGGAATCGCCCGACCACCTAAATCTGAACGGCGATCACGCGTTTTTTTGATTACTCCACAAACTTGATTCGTGCGCTCATTCACCAATGGCGAGCCACTAAAACCCTTTTGCACCTGACCCAATTTGAACTTAATCAGTTGGCGATCGCCCGTCATCCCTTCATACTCAAATGTCGCCGGATCACCCTGAGCATAACCATCCGGATAGCCAAACGTTTTTAGCTTTTCCCGTTCCGCAATCTCATCACAAAAAATGACCCAATCATGGTCAAACTCTTCCGATAGATGCAGCAACGCTAAATCAATCTCAGGATTTGGGATCCGAATTTTTGTCACCGAAAAAGAACGCTCACCCCAACAAAGAGACAGGGTGGCGATCGCCCTGTCCTTCACCACATGGTTACAAGTCAGCACCAAACCCTGACCGACAAAAAAGCCTGTACCATTAGGCTTTCCAGCGATGTCGATCCGCACCACACAACCTTGCCAATCTCGGGTCTGCCCCAAACCTATTCACCCCATTCCAGCGTGATTTTGAGACTTGCCTTTGCCGAATCATCAACAAGTAATGCCGTTAATTGTCCAGATTCCAAACCCATTTCCAAACCAAACTCTACCGTTGCTTTTTTCGGTTTGACCGTATCAAACGTTTTTTTGAGTCCCTTAGCAACACCACCCACCACCTTTGTGATCGCCTCAAACTTCAACGCATCGCCGATTCCCACATCTTCCTCACCACCTTGAGAGCGAGCCTGCACCAGAAATGTTGTGCCATCTTCCAGCTCTACTGTCACTAATTCTGTCTGATCGCGATGCATTGATTCGTCCTCAAAAACTTAATCTAACCTTAGCTCGAAACAAGCTCAGCGAAACCAGTTTGCCGTACTTCAAAAAAATCTTCTGTCGCAACAAAAACAGCACATTCATTCATGGCGAATAAATCCGTACTTCCATGTAAGTGCGATGTAAGAAATGCATCATTTGTTACTTAACTTTGTCAGAAAGCAACCTTATAAGCGGCTGAATCGGGTGGCGATCGCCTATGATCGGACACGTAATTATTACAGGCGGTCAGATGAAACGGGTTTCTGTCAACTACAGTTCACCAACCTTTATTATTGGCTTGTGTTTGACGGGGTTATTGGGCATCAGCGTCCTCGCTACAAAAGGGCGTAACTGGCAACCCAACGCATCAGATAATCAGACTCAGGTTGACCCAAATTCGCCATCCGCCGTCCTCGAACTGGTTGATGCCGAACCCGATTCGCGTAACCCTCAGTTACAGGCGATCGCCACAGAAAATTCCAATCGCCTCGACCAGAGCCGTGCCCGCTACCTATTGGCGATGTCTCACCTCGAAGCCTATGAAGGGGGAGCCGCTTTAGAGCAGCTCGACAACTTAGAGAAAGATTATCCAGTTCTTGCACCGCATATTTTGATCAAACGTGGTCGCGCCCATGAACTTAGCAATAACGAGTTGCTAGCGAAAACAACATGGCAGCAAGTGGTCAAGCAATACCCAGAAAGTCCCGCCTCTGCAGAAGCCCTGTACCGCCTCGGTCAATATGATGATCAATACATCGAACAGGCGATCGCCCAATATCCCGCCCATCCCCGCACCCAAACTTCAATCAGAGCCGCACTAGAAGCGAACCCAAATCAACTCAAACTTTTAGTTTTGCGGTTACTGTACGATGCCGATGCTCCAGATATTGGCACAGTGCGCGAACAACTCGTAGACAACTACAGTGACCAACTCACTCCCGAGGTATGGGAAGCGCTCGGCGATAGCTTCTGGGATGGCTGGCAATATGGCAAAGCCGCCAAAGCCTACGAAAAAGCCCCCTCCACCTCCCGTAATCTGTACCGTGTTGCGAGAGGTTTTCACATTAGCGACGAAAACCGCAATGCCCGTCGCGCCTACCGTACTCTGATCGAAACCTTCCCCGATGCCGAAGAAACAGGCTTAGGGATGCGCCGCCTTGCCAGTCTCGTTAAAGATACAGAGGCGATCGCCTATCTCGATCAGGTTTATCAGAAATTTCCAGAAGAAGCCCCCGATGCCCTATTTAGTAAAGCTAAAATTCTCGATAGATTAGGCAGTGGCCAATCCGCAGAACAAGCCCGCCAAATGGCTCTCAACGGCTTTAAAAATCACGAAGCCACCAGCGAATTCCGTTGGAAGCGCGCAGAACAGTACGCCAAAGAAGGACGCTTCGATAAAGCATGGGAATGGGCACAACCGATCGCCGTCAATACGCCCAGCCACTCTCTCGCCGCCGAATCCGTATTCTGGATCGGAAAATGGGCAGCCCGTCTCAATCGACCGGAGGATGCCAAACAAGCATTTACCACAGTAATCGCCGACTATCCCGAGTCCTACTATGCTTGGCGTGCGGCTGTGCAACTCGGTTGGGGCGTGGGTAGTTTCACCTCTGTGCGTGATTTACAGCCCACCATCAATATCCCAAAAGTCCGCCCTTTACCGCCCGCTGGCTCTGAAACATTTCAAGAGCTTTATCGCCTTGGGCAAGATTTTGATGCTTGGAATGAGATCAACACAGAGCTTGCAGATCGACAAGAGCTAACAGTTGAAGAGGAATTCACCTCTGCGCTATTGAAACTTTCTCAGGGTCGCTATCTCAAAGGCATTAATACAATTTGGGGTCTAAGCCAACGGGAATCTCAGGGCGATCGCCAAGCATGGTTAGAACTGCGGCAACGTCCCGATTATTGGTATGCGTTATTCCCATTCCCCTACTCTGAAGAAATTCTGAGGCATTCCGCTGACAACGAATTAAATCCACTATTGGTAGTGTCTTTGATGCGCCAAGAGTCCCGTTTTGAGAAGGAGATTCAGTCTCCGGTGGGAGCGACAGGCTTAATGCAGGTGATGCCAGCGACGGGTGAATGGATTTCTGATCAGATTGATGACACTGAATATTCCCTCAATAACCCCGAGGATAATATTCAATTTGGCACCTGGTATCTCCGCTACACTCACCGCGAATATGACGATAACTCCATGTTGGCGATCGCCAGCTACAACGCAGGCCCCGGCAACGTTGCGAAATGGGTACGGAAATATGACCTAAGCGACCCTGACTTTTTCGTTGAACAGATTCCGTTTAAAGAAACCAAAGGCTATGTCGAATCCGTCTTTGCAAATTACTGGAATTACCAACGCCTCTACAATCCAGACCTTCAAGCCAAGCTCCAAGAACTGGATGCATTCTAGAACCTCAAGTCCCTCTTTTCTAAGGAAGATTTAGGGGGATTCTTTTAAACTTAAGGCAACCAGCGCGGATAAACCCCAGCAAAAGGCAAAGCTTCTAATTGCGTTTGATCAGGCGTCACACCGGGCACCATTAGCCATAATTGCCCACCAGTGATCGCCGCGCCAGAGCTTGTGCGGAAATAAGGCTCTTCAGTGTCAGTTAAATCAGTCACAACCTGACTAAATAACAACCCTAAGCCATCGGGGGCCATACTGAGATTGATGTCTTGGAACTCATTCAGTTGCGCCAGACGATTCGCTTCCCCAGTCTCAAGATTAATCTCTACAAAATAAGGCTGCTCTTGATATTCCACCCCTTCGATAAGCTCTGTGACGAGACAGTACAAATTGTTCTGAGCTGGGTCAAAATCACAATCTAAAACCGAGCCATCTGTATCTAATAATTTCTGTTCACGGTTGCGATTATCGACTAAATATAGCGATCGCACATAACGAAATTCGGGATTATCACTATTAAAATCAACCAATACTGCCGCCGTTCCATCTGGCGAAAATGTCACAATCTGCCCGAAACGCGGCAAGAAATCGAGCGGTTCTTTTTGAATATTTTCGAGGGAAAAAATCCCAATCCCTTCCCCTTGCGGCACTGCTAACGTTTTGCCATCGGGGGCGATCGCAAAATCCCCTCCCACCAAATCCAACGGCTGTGGTTCTTGCTCTGGTTGGATCAGCCATAACCCAAAATCAGCCGGGTCATCACGGTTTACTCGCTGTACGGCGATCGCCTCACCATCTGCTGCCAACTGAAACTGCAAATTTTGGTAATCCGCATTATCGAGTACAAGCTCTAAGGTCGGCGTAAACTCAGCCGCCGCCTCCTCATCCAGATTTAAACCCGTCTCTACTCGATAGAGCTGACTATCTTGAATACCTTCATTTGGTCTAGTGCGGTCAACAGCACTAAACAAAATCGCTTTCGCTTCTGGGTACACCTGAAAATCCAGCACTACTAAATTCGGTGGCGTTAAAACTCTTTTCTCGTCCTGCGTCCAGTTATAAACAACTAATCGTCCTTTTTCGTCCTGCTCCTCATCCGTACCAACATAGGCTAATGCACGATCACGGGTGCTAAAACTACTTGCAAACGGTTGCATTGTCCGTCCTAGATTATCCGAAGCCGCAAACTTTTCCTGTGCGCCCCGTAGATTGAGCTGATAACTTTCGCCATAGGGTGCAGGCTGTAACAACGTATAGGCAAGGCGTTTACCAGCCCAACTCACTTTGCCTGGGAGCGGCGGATCGATTACCAAATTGTCAACGACCCCTTGATTATCCATCGGTCGGTCGAAAGTCATGATGAAGGCTGTATCTTCCGCGCCAAGCTCCTTATTTTGCCAAGAGAATTCCCGTACCTTGGGGCCTGTATTAAAGGGACAGTCCGTGCCGCAAAGCTGTTCGCCTCCAACGCCAATCGTAATGATGACGCTAAAAATAACGATGAGCGTGATGGCAAGACGGTCAATATTGGTCATGGGGTTAGGCTGAGCCATGGAATAGGAAAGTCAGACAAACAGAAAAATCGCAGCTAGGGGCGATCGCCCGAAAAAGCCACGTCGCTATTATGGCGTATTATCCACTCAACTTTGGTGGAGAGGTACGTACATCAAGGCATCCATTGGGGTCGGAAACCAGGCAACAGCGATTCGGGTGGTACTGGTTGGATCTCGGCATCTTGCTCCAGCTCTGGCAACGCCAGCAGCCAAACCCGTCCCCCTTCCACAGCCAGACCACTATCCGTAAATAGATTTGAGTTTTGGGTAGGGTTTGCAGTCACCACTTGGTCAAAAAGCAATGCCAGACCATCTGCGGCCACACTGAGGCGTACATCTCGATAATTTGGCAGCGCTAATAAAGGCGTTTCATTACCCGTCGCAATATCAAGGGCACTGAGAAAAGGTTCTTCGACAATCTGACCTAAACTTTCAGCTTGGTCAATTTTGAGGCAATAGATAGTTTCGCCATAGCGCGGTTCATACAAGCAATCGACAATTGGTGTTAAGGTACGTAGCAGTAATTGATCATCCTGATCTTCGTCGCCATTAGTTAGATACAAAGATGTAATGCCATCATTTTCTTGGAGGGCAATCTGCTCATTATGGTTAGGGGAAAAAGCCAGTAATCTCGTAAACTGCTCCTTTGCTTGGATCGCACCACTATTACGTCCGAGGGGCACAATCGACAAGCGGCCTTCTTGAGATACAGCCACTACATCTGCATCGGGAGCCAACAAAAATTCTTCCGCAGGAATCCCTAAACCTCGCGGTTCTGCTTTTCCTTCAATCACCCAAAGACTACGATCACGGGAATCTTCTTTATTAACGCGCTGAACGATAATCCGTTGACCATTATCGGCGAGCTGAAATTTACCATTGACATATTCTTCCGAATCTAAAACCAAATCGATTTTGCCGATAACCGTTTCGTCTGTAGTCGTGACAGTATCATCTTCTAAGCCTGTTGTGACTGTATAGAGTTGTAGGTCTTCGAGGTTGGCATCAAAAGTGGCATTGGGGATTGCTGCAAATAACAGGCGATCGCCGTCAGGATAGGCTTCAAAATCTAAAACTGTCAAATCCGCTGGCGTTAAAATGCTTTTTTCCTGTTTCGTCAGATTAAACAGAATTAAACGGCCACGGTCATCACCCTCTGTCCCGATGTAGGCAAAGGCTCGATCCCGGCTCTGAAAGCGCGTTAAAAAAGGCTCAAAGGTAAAAGGCAAAATTTCTTCTGTTTTTTCTTCTTCTTCCTGTTCAGAATCAGAGTCTTCTGGTGCGGCCAATTTGAGCTGATATTCCTGTCCATAGATCGGCAGATCAGTGAGCGTATAAAAAAACTTTTTGCCCGTCCAACTTAAACGACCCGGCAATAGCGGATCGATACTGAGGTTCGCCTCGACAAAATCAGGGTCAATCGCTTGATTTAGGGAGAAGGAAAAAAACTTATCCGCAACGCTAACTTGCTTACCTTCCCAGCTAAACTGCTGCACCGAAATCGGTTGGCGATCGCCAAATCCCCAGAGCAAAGCAACCAGCAACGACAATACAAAAATACTGCCGAGTACTATTTTGTCAAACCGCTTCAAGACAATACCCCATGCACTCCAGCGAACCGTAAACTTCAGAACTCCAGCATTTTAGCTTACTCTTCAATTTCTTCCTTAGAGGGTTATGCCCCAAAAGAGCCTAGACACAAAAAAAGAGGCTCAAATCTCTTGGCCTCCTATATGAATTATTCAGTTTTTTTGCCCAAACTCTACAAAGTTTAGACAATGTTATTGAAGTTGCTGCTCTTCTGAATCTTGTCCTAAAAGCTGGTTGATTAGACTAGATACAGCGGTTAAAACAATTGAACCGATAATCGCAGGGAAAAATCCCCCCACTGTTAAACCAGGCGTTAAGTAACCGACCAATCCAAGGGCGATCGCATTAATAACTAATAGAAATAAACCTAACGTCAAAATCGTGAGAGGTAGCGTCAAAACAATCAGAAGTGGCTTCACGATGGCATTTACAAATCCCAGCACTGCCGCCCCCAATAATGCTGTCGGAGCCCCGGCGATCGCCAAACCTGGTACAACAATAGCGGTGATAAATAAAGATGCAGCTGTGGCCAGCCAAGTAATAAAAAATTGTGGCATTAGTGAGGCTCCATAAATCTCTTAACTTCATTGTATGAAGGAGTTTAGAAGCCTTAAAGTACGGTTTTCCGAGACGGTTTACAAATTCGATTTATGCGTCTTTCCAAAACCGAATAATTTCCCGCACATGGTTTAAAACTTGACTATCTTCAGAAAGTTGGGCGATCGCTCCCGTTGCCTCTCGCGCCAGACGTTGGTGTTCTGTCTGATTAACTGCAGCTAACTCCTCTAGTTTTGACCGTAACTTTGCCATACTTTGTCGAATTTCCGAATATTCTTCAGTCTGCTCTTCTGACGTTTTGTCTAATGTTTTTTGCAAGGATTCCGAGATAGATTCCAATGTCTGCACTCTGGCACGTAGCTCGACAATATCTTCACGAGGATACTGAATTTGTTGTCGAATGTTGCTCAGCTTAAATGCAAGAAACTGATAGCCACGAACAGCTGGACGCAAAATCGTCAGCAGCAAAACAGCAAAGGCACTGACATAGCCCACAGCACTAATCCCCCAAGCAGCCAAAGCATACAAAGCAATTGCCGAGAGAATATGTAAGGTGATCGCCCCAATAAGAGCCCACCGTGCCACCTTCGCCACATACATTAGCTGCTGCTTATCGACAGGAATCTCTTTTTTCTCAGAAATCTTTGCCTCATCGAGAGTCGCCATTGCCTCAAAATAAATATTCCAAGGAATTGTCACCACCGCCAATAGCCACCAAAAACTAGCAATCCCAATCAACCAATCCACAAGATTGCCGACTGGAATATGTAGCCATTGCAGAATAAAAAAGGTGAACAGCGCTACAAAACCCGATCCAAATCCAAATCCCACAACACCGGCATATTGATAACTATAGGTGCGACTCATGGCCACTGCTTTCCTCCGTCGAGATCGTCACAACATAAGACCATCAGTCCTCCGAAAACTCCGGTGGGCGATCGCCTCATTCATCTCGATTCTGCAAGAAACCTGTCAAAATCAACCAAGCACTGTGCCAGTTTCTAAACCGTATTTCACAATTTGATTATCCAGGGACAGTCGTTGTTTGAATATTCCAGGCTTTCGCATAATGACCGCCTTTCTCTAATAGCTCCTCATGATTACCTAGCTCAATCACTTTGCCGCGCTCTAAAACAACAATCTGATCCGCATTAACAATCGTCGATAATCTGTGGGCGATCACAATAACCATTCGATTCTCTTGGAATTTATCTAAAGCCTCTTGAATCAATCTTTCAGATTGACTATCTAGAGCACTCGTTGCCTCATCTAAAATCAAAATCTCAGGATCTTTAATTAATGCCCTTGCTAAGGCTAAACGTTGTCTTTGACCACCCGACAATCTGTAGCCTCGCTCTCCAACGATTGTGTCATAACCCATCGGTAAATCGGTAATAAATTTATGAGCTTGGGCTGCTTTTGTTATTTCAATTACTTCTTCTAAAGTTGCATCAGGTGCACCATATCTGAGGTTATCCAAAATACTCATATTAAATACAACAGTATCTTGGCTCACAACCCCAATTTTGCTGCGCCACTCTGATTGCTTAAACTCATAAATACTCTGATCATTAACAATCACATCACCAGCTGTGGGCTGATAAAGTCCAATAATCAAATCTACAATCGATGACTTTCCAGCACCTGATTCTCCGACTAGAGCAGTTACTTTATTTTTGGGAATCGTTAGATGAAGCTTATCAATAACCGGACCATCATTACTGTTATAGGCTAATGAAATATGACGCAATTCGAGAGCCGTTTCAATATGAGAAAAAGAGTCATGGCCTAGAACGGTAAACTCTTTATCATCACTACTTAAAATCTCATCTAGACGACGCATTGTAGCACTAGCATCAATCATATCTGTTACTGCACTAGAAACGCCTCTAAAACGCATAGCAAGTCTTTGCAGAGTAACCAAAAAAGTTAGTAGTAAAGGTAAAACTGTTTCACTATCTGGATCAACATAATAAGCAATTGCCGCCAAACTTGCGAGGGCAACAATTGGCATCACATCCAAAAAAGGTTCTGACAGGTAAAAGAAAATACCACGTTTAAATAAAGCATTTCGAGTCTTAATCAGAGCACTATCTGTTTGAGAAATAGCATGTTCCTGAGTGCCAAACGTATGCACAAGTCTTAATGCTTGAATATTCTCTGTCATTTTTTCCGATAGCTTCACCTGAGAAGCGACAACTTGCCGGGCAATCTTTTTAAGCTGCGGCAGTATATAGCGCTGAATGGCAATAATGCTTAAAGCGAGAATAATCGCAATAAGAGCGAGTAGTGACGATAATTGAACAAGAATAAAAGTATAGACAATTGCAAAAGAAAAGCTAATAAAAAAATTATTTACTATGCGAATTTGGCGATTAACTGTACCACCAGAAGCATTCGCATAGTAAACTAAATCTCCTACTTTATAGCGGCTTGCACAACTAAAACTGAGAGACATAATTTGTCGGAAGACACGACCAACAACTTGAGGTTGAACTTCGGCAGATAAGAAGGCTACTGACAAATTATTAAAGTACTTACTTGCTGCTAATAAACACTGAAAAATAACAGCAACTACTAGCATACCCAGAAAGAGTAGTTGATTATTTAATCCTATCTCTCTCACAAAATCAGCAACAAAAGGTATCTTTTCTAGTACTTCACTACCTTCTGAAAGCAAAGAGATAGCCACATAAATTATTCCTAGAGTAGTCCCTTCAAAAAAAACACCTAAGAGATTAGTGATTATATTTAATGAAATCAATATCCAGTTTTTTAATGCCGTCTGAATAATAAGTTGATAAGACGGTGTGGACAAGGTAGAACGAAAATTTTTAAGCACTTTTTCAACCTACTAAATATAAAAAACTCTCGAATAATAATAGTTTTGATTGCTAGTCTTTTGTTGTGTTTCAAAGTTTATGATTTTAGATTTAGTAAACTAACTAATGCAACATTTTTTTTGATACGAGTCATGGATATTTTCGGAGATATTACAAAGAGAATAGGGTGTCTAGATTCAGAGATTATCATCATCGGGTCTAGTTTAATATGGTCTTGGCATTTCGTTTCAGGATTACGAATTTCGCCAAGGTGTCTGCCAAGGTTTGCCACCAACTTCTAAGCCACATAAAGCACTAGTTGCCTGAATCATCGTTTTTTGTTGGGGCGATCGCAGTCTAAGAGAAAGTTTTCCTCGTAAAGTATCGTGGCAACAAAATTCTAGACCTGTATGGGTTGGGGCACGTAGAGGCTGACCAGGGAACTCGGTTAAACCATCTAATTCGATCGAAAAACCTTGTTGATTAGTCGCCTGCATTCGCCATTCTCCCCAAGGCTTAATTGTCCAGTTAACTTGGGCATTCCACGGTGCAAACTCATAAAATGTACCCGCATGATGGAGCCCAATCAGGGCAACTTCCTCAGTTTGGGTAAAAATATCACGAATTCCTCCCCCTGCAGTCAAGGCTAAGTCTGACTCTTGGTCAAAAGCATTACAGTTAAGCCAAAACCACTGCTTGGGAAAAGATTGTCCCCAATTTTTTTCGCTGTAGGCTGGAGCATTTGTAAATTCGTAGCAATCGCCCTGCCATTCAATCCAGCCGCTACTCAATCCATGGGCTAGCAAAATTTGCCAACCAGGATCATAAATCGGCAAAAAAGAAAACCAATTAGCAGAAGCAATGGACGGAATGCCCCAACCATAAATGGGTTTTGTTTCATAATTCCAGCGACAAACTTCACCAGTTGCTGGATTTCTGATGGAGCCTTGATTGAGAGTTGTTGTTGCTTGATAGCCTTCGTCGATGGTTTCAGCAAAAACCTCTGGCGCCAATAGTTTGGGCGTTAGATGGGCTGGTTTTGTTTTCCAATGCCCCAGTTCAAGGCGATCGCCCGCGGCCCAAAAATTTTTCATATTAGGAAATGTGCGCCAAAAATACTCATCCTGTAATCCCAAAATCTGCACAGCACCACCACTATAGGGTTGATTGCCAAGGGGATCTTCGATGGAATACATAAACGCAAAATTGTCTTGGATTTCCGGCAGAGTGATGCGAAAATACCAGCCTTCAAAAAAACGCGCCGTCCGATAATCCCAGTGATAACCACTGTGAGGCGTTTCACAAAAATTCATATCAACTGCCAAAATCTCCCGCTAAATCTAAACAGCATCTTAAGAAAAATCCGTTTACTAGCGTTAGCAGACTGAGCTGAGTTCGTTTCAAGATGAGCTAGATAGTATAGAGACAGTGAACATAAATTAGATAAAGTTTCCGTTAGATGACCGCCGAGATTTTAGGTTTATATGGCAAGTACAGATCAAGTCAAAAAATATTTAGCTTATTGGTTTCAGGTAGGAAAACCGCTTATCTCTCCCCATAACGATCAGCGGATCTTACCTCACACTATTGTTGTGGGCGATCGCTATTCCTCAGAGTTTGAGTCTTGTTTCCAGGAAATCCTCTCACCACGCTACCGTGACAGTTATCTTGAAGGCACAGAACAAACTCTCGGCGAGCTGCTCACTTCCCGGTGGGAATTACTCTCCTGTTCCCGTTGCTCCATGCCAATCCCCACTGATGAACTGGGTTTAAAGATGGGTTGTCCCTGTGCCGATCTCAATGCATGGCCGAATGTTGAGCTGCCTTTGCCCCACTGCCCCAGTAATGTGCGATCGCAATTAACACTCATTCACCAACGTCTACGGCAACGTTTAGCCAAGCCTAATTAAGACTGAAGGTTTTATCTCTAGAGTCATCATGTCAAAAAAGTGACAACAGGATGAGCGTTTAACTCGTACTCACTGATGTCGAGGTCTGTAGTTCAGCAGTGGTTAGGACTCGAAAAACTTGCACAACTTCTGCTTTTCCCTTGAGAGGCATGGGTCCCCAAGCTTCCAATGGGAATTTTTGATCGAGATACTGTTGAGTGGCTTCGGCAATAAGGATACGGCAGTCTACAGGTTGACGTTCCTTGGCACAGGATTCGAGACGGGAAGCAGTATTAACGCTATCGCCAATCACGCCATATTCCATCCTATCTTTGCCCCCTAGACTCCCAGCAACGACTTCCCCAGTAAAAATGCCAATCCGAAGTTTTGCCTTTGGTAAATTTTGTGCAGTGAATGTTTGATTAATCTCGGTCAGTTTCTCGGCGATCGCCACAGCGGCAGAAACACAATCTTGGGCATCTTGGGCAATATCTTCATCACTTTCTCTCGGCACAGGCACTCCAAAAATTGCGACGATGCCATCCCCAGTAAATTTATTCACAATGCCATTGCGACCCTGGACTTCTGCGGTGATCATGCCCAACATTTTATTCAGCCAGTCCAATAGATCAGGGGGCATCATTTTTTCAGAGATCGAGCTAAAGCCCCGCACATCAAGGAAGAGCATCGTCGCAGTAAGTGAACATCCAGGCAGTTGTCCAGAGGTTAAAAGTTCCGAACGTTCTTCCCACAAAGCATCGGCGATCGCCGGGGAGGTATTTTGCCCCAACAATGTCATCACCATCTTCTGTTGACGGAAATCTTGATAAGACTGATAGACAATTACAACCCCCATCGCAATCGCAAACGAGATCATCGGTGTCGCGACAGGAATCCAAATAAAACTTTTGAGGAGAAAATAGCCTGCTCCCCAAGTACCAACAATGCCAAACAGAAAACCTCCCACAATCGCCACAGGATGTCGGAACCACCAACCAATCACCACACCGCCAGCAAGCCAGCTAACAATCCAGACCATTTCTTGCCATTCCCGCCAAAACCGGAATTGAGCTCGCACACCCAACGCCGTATCGAGCACATAGCTAATTACCTGCCCATGGGCGACAACCCCATTCATTTTGTTGCCTTCAGGGGTGCCAAGGGTAAAGGGAGAAGTGACCACATCTTTGAGACTGGGTGCAGTACTGCCGATTAAGACAATTTTGTCCTTGAGTATCGAACTATCGAAATTCTTATCCCAAACATCTGTAAAGGTAACCACTTGCCCGAGATTATGGCGATCGCGATAGTGAAACAACATTTGGTAACCGCGAGCATCCATTGTTTGGTAACCACCACTTGTTGCTTCCAGTGGAAAAAATGTCGCCTCGCCAAGCTGCAAATACTGCGGATCAAGCTCACTCGCTTGCGGCGCAATACCTTCCTGCTCATAGAGATAGGACATCGCAACATTCAGCGCAAAAGAGGGAAAAGTCTGTTGATCTGAACCCGTCGCATAGAGTAAGGCACGACGCAGCACGCCATCCGAATCAAGGGGCACATCATTAAAGCCTTGCTGTTCAGCTACAACCGCTGGTGGCGCGGGAGTTCCGGTCAGAATATCAAGGTTCCGGATGGCAATTAAATTAGGCTGTTGTAGCTGCTCGACTAAACGTGCATAACCCGGCTCCACGGGAAAATCTCGATATACATCAAGGCCAACCACAGCAGGATCGCCCGCTTGAATATGTTCGAGAACCTCGGCATATACTTCATCAGAAAAAGGCCAACGCTCCTGTTGGCGTAAGTCTTCTTCGTTAATCTCCACCAATACCAATCGATCATCAGATGGCAAAACAGGTTGCTGGGTCAGCATCCTGTCGTAGGCCAAAAGCTCTAATTGTTCAAAACCGCCTCGACGACGCCCTTCACAGACAACACCAGCCAACAAAACAATGGCGATCGCCAGCACAATATTATCTTGATAATCTTGCCAAAAGCGTTTGATCTTAGTCCGATTTATGGGCATAGGTGGGAAAGAATATCTCTACTGATTACTATTGTCTGCACCGAGGCGAAAATTGCCGCAAAAAATCTATAAGCCTTAATTTCCTGTCACGTCCACAATCATTAAATTCCATTGTCCACGGTCATTACTTTGGAAAGTCACCTGTTGGCCATCCCCTCGAATAGTTGGGTGTTTTACCGCACCTTTGAGGTTTGCTGTTAGAAGATCGGAACGTTGCCGTTGGCGATCATAGACAAAGATATCTGGTTTCCCACGCTCGGTAGAAACATAGGCAATGTACTGGCCATCAGTGCTCAAAGCTGGTTGATCTTGGCTCGAATCACGACGATTGAGGTTGGGCAGGTTCACTAATCGATTTTCCTGTAAATCATAGAGATAAATATTGCGTCGTCCATCTCGCTCAGAGGCAAAGGCTAAGAGTTGTCCATCACCGCTATAACTTGGGTATTCTTCAGCGAAATTGCTATTAATTCCCCCTGTGGCAATTTGGGGCTGATAAAACAATGCCCGACTACAACCGCTAACCAAAAATGAGGCGATCGCCACCAATATTTTTTTGTGTTCTATCCATCGAGACAAAATAGTCTAGACCTCAATGCAAAACGTTACAAAAGACAAATCAAGTTCACAACCAGCACTCAAAGCATAAGATCGACATATCAGAAAACCTTGTTTCATTAAGTTTAGTTATTTGTTTGAACCTTTTCTGAACCCCCACCGTCTCACAGCTCCAAATAGAGTAAAAGCGATCTCAAGATGATTGTCTTTTCTTTCCTAAAACATCTGGTGTGGTGAGGTCTTTAATGAATTATAAATTTCGCTGGAAATCGCCTTTACTAGCGTTCACGTTTATTCTCAGTGGCGGCGCTTTAGTACAGGCACAGGCAGAATCCGTTGGCGAACAGCTCGCAGAGTTAGAAAACTACGGTGCGTTTACAACAGAGGAGGAAACTCTCGAAGTAAGCTCGGCTGCATTGGGTCAAATTAATAATATTTTCCAGCTGCGGGATGTTGCACCGAGTGATTGGGCCTTTGATGCACTGCGCAATCTCGTCGAAAAATACAATTGCTTAGTCGGTTACCCTGACGGTACTTTCCGTGGCGATCGCCCACTGAGCCGTTACGAATTTGCAGCGGGCTTAAATGCTTGTTTAGAACAAATAAATCGACTTTACCTTGGCGATACTTCGAGCATCGATGCAGCATCGGTTAATTCCATTAGGCAGCTCGTCTCTGAATTTGAAGCTGAATTAGCAACCCTTGGTGCTAGGGTCGATGATCTGGATGGGCGCGTCAGTGAACTAGAAGATTATCAGTTCTCCACAACGACGAAACTCTATGGTCAAACTGTTTTCGGGATTCAAGGTCGCAATTCGAATGAGTACACATTCTTCCGCGATCGCCTCACGAACGAAGACAACCAAATCAATACCATCACCAATACCCAACTGAGCTTATTTACACAGTTCAGCCCCAATAGCATTTTATTAACGGGTTTAAGCGCTGGCTCCGGAAGCACGACTCCCAGTAATCGGACTCTCCAACCCTTCGTTGCTTTGGGTTATGAAGCTGACAGTGGCAATGATATTCAAATCAGTGACCTAACCTATCGCCACCTTATAAGCGACAAACTCGCCCTCATTGTCGGTACCGAAGGCGTAAGCGCGACGAACATTTTCCGAGGTGCCAACCGTGTTCAGAGTGCTGGTTATGGCCCTCTTTCTCGTTTTGCCCAACGTAATCCCGTAATCAACATTGGTGGTAGCGGCAGTGGTTTCGGCCTAGACTGGCAAATCGCAAATAGTGTCAGTCTTCAGGCACTTTATTCCACCAACTTGGCAGAAAATTCCACTTTTGGTGGCCTATTCGGTGGAGAGCTTGGCTCGACCACTTTTGGTACTCAGCTCGTAGCATCTCCTTCTAGGGATCTCGACTTTACCTTCCAATACATGAATTCCTATTCTCCTTGGGGTACCCTTTCCGGCAATCCTCGCCCTTCTGGCATCGGTGATGACCAAGTCGTCATTCAGGATTTGGGCAGCGGTCGCGCTCCGATTAGTACCAATGCTTTTGGTTTGGCGATGGACTGGCGCGTTACACCAAAATTCAATGTTGGTGGCTGGGCAGGATACACCGACTCTGAATATCAGGCAGAAGCTGGTGATGTCGAAACATTTAACTGGATGGCCTATATGACCTTCCCTGACCTTGGTAAAAAAGGTAGTTTAGGCGGCATTTTCTTTGGGCAACCACCAAAAATCACATCTAGTAATCTTCCCGATGGACGCAATTTACCTTCTCTAATTTCCAGAGGTGATTTCACTGCAGGTACTGGCGGCCAACCTGATACAACTACTCATTTGGAAGCATTTTATCGGTTCAATGTGACAGATAATATTGCCCTTACTCCCGGTTTTATTGCGGTATTTAATCCACTCCACAACGATGATAATGAAACCATTACTATCGGTGTTTTGAGAACAACTGTCAGTTTCTAATTAGCTTCTCGATGTTCTTGAAAAGTATGTGGCTTTGGCGATCGCCCGTCACTCTTTAATGTTGTGATGGGTGCGAGTACAAAAAACAAATTGCGATGGATGAGGAACTTTTAAAATGTGTTCCCGTCCATACAAAAAAGGCCAATTCTTATACCTGTTCAGCATATTTTTTGCTGTCACTAAGACTTACTTCGTTTTTGTTTTAAACATCAACATTAGATCCTTATTTTGTCCTAGCTAGACAATTGTCATTCAGGACAAAAATAGATTCGAATAAATCATTAGAGTCATCTACTTTTTGGGAACAATCAACCATATCCTCTGATATTTTCATTTTCTAAAATCTTTTTAGTCTCGTCACAATTTCTCCTCAAGCTCAAACCTTAACTTTCCTGAAATCTGGAGTCCTTTCCTATGTATTTCTCCCCCAAAAACATTATTTGTTTCGGATTAGTCGGCGGGACATTATTTAGTTTGAATGCCCCGGCGATCGCCCAAGTCCAAGTCACAGGCGGCGACTTTTCCGGTAATGCAGGCTTTTTCCTCCCTGACATGGGTTCAGATGTAAAAATCCTCGACGCGACAATTGAAACCCTCAATCTCGAATCAGAAATCGGCAACACTTCAACCGCCGTATTCACTCCAACTGCCACAAGGTTTAATAACGACGTTAATCCCACCATGGCCACCGTCGACTCCGGCGATACTGGCATATTGCAGGGTTTATTGACTGGCCTCGCTTACGATAGCGATGGTTACCCAGTTATCTTTACTAGCGTTGCAACTCAGCTCGATTTTGCCGTTGATAGTTTTGACGCCTTAACGTCTTTGACAGGCACGCTCATTCAACCCGAAGTGGTTGGTGCAGCGCCTCTCGTTTTCATCAATAAGGATATTTCCCTCACGCCAGAATCCGATGCTAATTTTGATGCTGTGGCAGGGGATTTAGATGTTGGGACTTTAAATGCCAATCTAGAGGGTGGAGAATTCAATCTGCCTAGCAATTGGACTTTTGCTGGTGGCGGTTCGGGCGGTGGCGATACTCCTAGCATCGTCAGACGCATCAAATTTAAATTTGAAGGACGTGACGTTATCCCCAGCACTGGTACGGATTTAACTGGCGATGACGAAATTCGTTTTGTCGGTGCATCAAATTATAAATTCGAGATTCAAACTATTGGCACCCAAGCTTCTGGCGAATTTAAAATTAAAGCCAATAAATCCGATGAAGCGTTTGTCGATATTGCCCTTGGTGGTCCCTTTTCTAAAATTAAAGGCGATGCAAGCGACATTGATATTACCGAAGCTCTTGACTACGAGATCAAAGGCCAAGCGGAAGGTAACTTTACCGCTCTAATTGGCAACACCAGCACCATTGCAGAATTTGATGGAACGGCGACTAAAGACATCGATTTTGAATTTGAGCAAGGCCATGACGAATTCAGTGGACGCAGTCGAGGTTCAGTTAATTTCCTCGCTGCAATTGGTGCAACAGAGTTAATCAGCAACGTTGATGATGACACCAATGTGGGCCTAGGAATCTGTAATGTTTGTACTCCAGATGAGGGAAACAATAACAATACGCCCACGACTGTTGCAACGAATGTTCGATTCTTATCCATTGAAGATTTATTAGACGATCAGAATGATAATCCTGATGACACTCTAAATGACTCTGATGACTCTAATGACCTCAGTGAAGATGAGCATGAGGCATTACAGGAACAGCTCGCAGAAGTGGATATTGATATTGACATCGATATTGACATCACAGTCGTCAATGCAGGTTTAGATCGGTATTATGTCGCTCACCGCAAGAAAGGCAAAAAATACAAGAATAAGTACAAAGGTAAGGGCAAAGGTAGAAAGAAGAAGGGCTATTACGAAAACGAAGTATATTGTTACCGCCAAGTCGGCCCTGGTTCCTCTATCTTCCCTGGTCTCATTGCTTTAGTTGCAGTCGATTTTGATGATATTCCAATCGATGTTTTTGTTGGCCTACCAGAAGTTGCTGATGCAGACATCGATGACGATTCTGACAACGATACTGATGTCGATAATTCTGATAATGATAACGACAGCGGTAGCGACAACGACAGCGATGACGACGACGGCGATGATGACGACGATGATGATGACGATGATGACGACGGCGATGATGACGACGACGACGACGACGACGACGATGACGACGATGACGACGACGATGACGACGACGATGACGACGGCGATGACGACGGCGATGATGTAATCATCATTGAAGGTCTACCTGAGATTGACGATAATACTGGCGGTAATTCCGGTGGTTCTGGCAACTCTGGTGGTTCTGGAAGCTCGTCTGATCTAGATGACGCGATTATTATCGAAGGTCTCCCTGAAGTTTCTCAATAATTTGAGATCGTCAGTTTCAACTAAATAAATACTGTTTTGGAGGGAGTAGTCTTGTCGCTATTCCCTTTTTTCTTGTGTGTAAGAATAAGGGCGATCGCCCTCGTTTTTAGAGAGTTTGAGAGTTGCAGACTTTGAATAATGTTGCGTGGAGATAGGGCTTCATTTCACAATAGAGCTCTGTGAATCTTTTCCGGTTAACCCTATTGAAACGTCTACGGCTAAATTTCTGGACTCCCATCACTCTGGCGATCGCCACACTGATTGCAATCCCTATTTTATTTATTCTCAGCAGCGTCTTTGTAGACTCCGGGGAAGTATGGCAGCATCTCGCAGCAACAGTTTTAGGGCGGTATATTTTTAATTCACTCTGGCTGATGTGGGGAGTGGGTACTGGGGTCACAGTGGTAGGAGTCACAGCGGCTTGGCTAGTGACGATGTGCGATTTCTGGGGTAAACGGTTTTGGGAAGTTGCCTTGTTGCTTCCCCTTGCAGCTCCAGCTTATTTGCTTGCCTATGTTTATACAGATTTGCTGGATTATTACGGCTGGGTACAGCGAACCTTGCGACATATTTTTGGCTGGTCATCAGCTCAACATTATTGGTTCCCAGAGGTTCGGTCACTGCCCGGCGCCATTTTAATGCTGATTTTAGTACTCTATCCCTACGTTTATTTATTAGCGCGAGTCTCTTTTCTAGAGCAATCAGCAACCACTATTGAAGCCAGTCGCACTCTAGGTTGTGACCCTTGGCAAAGTTTTTGGGAAATTGCTCTCCCCTTAGCACGCCCAGCAATAACAGCAGGTTTAGCATTGGCGCTGATGGAAACCCTCAATGATTTTGGAACCGTGCAGTTTTTTGGGGTAGAAACTTTTACGACAGGAATTTATCGAACTTGGTTTGGAATGGGAGAACCGCAGGCTGCAGCTCAGTTAGCAGCGATGTTAATGCTATTTATTGCGGCGCTACTCGTTCTCGAAAAATGGTCACGACAACAAGCCAGATATTACCAAACAAGCAATAATTATTCTTCGCCAAATTTGTATCGTCTGTCGTGGTGGCGATCAATCCTCGTCCATATTTTTTGTGCTGTACCTGTCATGTTCGGCTTTGTGGTGCCTGTGGGCATCCTGCTCGAAATGGCATTAAATCGTCCCCAAGCCAAGTTTCGGCTACAGTTCTGGGAATTTGCACAGCATAGTTTTGTATTAGCAACGCTCACAGCAGTTCTTGCGGTGGCGATCGCCTTGATTCTTGCCTATGGTCAACGACTCAACAAAAGCTTGGTAATGAGATTTGGTATTCGAGTAGCGGCCCTAGGATATGCGATTCCGGGATCAGTAATTGCAGTTGGTATTTTGATTCCCATCGGTAAACTCGATAATGCGATCGCCAACTTTTTTAAAGCCCAATTCGATATCTCAACAGGTTTGTTGCTGAGCGGCACCATCACAGCATTGATTTTTGCGTATCTCGTTCGTTTTCTTGCAGTATCCTTTGGCGCAGTGGAAACCAGCCTCGGCAAAATCAAACCCACCCTCGACGATGCCTCCCGTAGCCTGGGCTATTCCCCTATCAAAACTCTCATCCAAGTACATACCCCTCTAATGTGGACAGGTTTACTCACCGCTGCGATGTTGGTCTTCGTCGATGTAATGAAAGAATTACCAGCCACCCTTGTCATTAGGCCCTTTAATTTCGATACTCTCGCCGTCAAGGTTTATCAATATGCCTCTGACGAAAGACTTGTAGAAGCATCAGTCCCAGCTCTCGCAATTTTGGGTGTTGGTCTCATTCCTGTTATTTTTCTCAGTTGGCAAATTTCCCATACCCGTACTGACTAGTAAAAAAATATACTGAATTCGCTTAATGGCGTTGAGAATATCGAGCAAGTAAGCATCATCATGATTCATAGATTATTACTGCAGTATTCAAGATTTCTTGACGACGGATCCAATTATCTCCTTCCGGTATAGCTTCTTTGAGCACTAAGTCAACGTTACGATGCAGCGAGTCTTCTAAGTGGCACTTGATTTTGGCAAGGGTTAGTAATCCTTGGGGAGCTTCAGGAGCAAAGGAAATCAACAGATCAATATCACTGTCTTCCCGAAAGTCTTCTCTCAGCACTGAGCCAAATAAAGCCAGTTCTTTAATTCGCCACTGTTGACAGATTACGACTAGCTTTTCTTTAGATATCGTCAGGCGATCGCCAGCAATGGTCATAAATATATTGAACATTGGTGATTACTGCTCTCATGATAATCCGTAAATTCTTAAGGGCAATTGCTTTTAATGGGATTCACTTCAACAGAAGAAATTATCTGATAAGTCTCTACACATGAGATAAAAGAGGTTTAAAAATCATCAAAAAATCCAGGTCAAAAATACCTAGCCTATATAATTAATATATTGGGGGGGAAGGGAGAGAAGTATACTATTAACCCCCATCACAACTAAAGTTTTTTTCCGGGTTTCCAGATAATTGCTTCAATTATGGTTTACCTCCTTTCGAAAATCATCATCAAGTCTTTAATTGTAGTTGCTTTGGCATGGATAAAAGATATGTTTTTTTGTTATTAAAAATCCAATATGAAATTACACTAAACAACAGAACAATCACGCATTTGTAAGACAATAATAATTTCTCTGTCTAATCAGGAAAATTATGTTTTTTAATTTAATGTATTGAAGTGGCATTTCTGAATTTCAAAAATATTTTCCATCCAAGAACTTACTCTTTATCAAAAACTGATGAATCTTGCAAATCAAACTCCTTCTCAAGAAGTACCTTATGAACCACAAGTAATGGAACTAATTTCGACAGGTAAAAAACATAACTATTCCTCTGGATCCACAGAATAAAAATTGACAGAAGTGCGCATACAAAAATGTCATTTTTAGTTGGAGTATATAAGGATACTAATCCCATTAACAAAAATGTCATAGAAATAATTCCAGCGTCATGTTTTTGAATAAACTCTAATTTTTTTCTCTTAATTGACTCTGCTAGCTCATGCATAACATCAATATTGATTCTCTTTTCAAGACTCATATTTAGTCTCGTATTTTGAATCATTTTATTAACTGAGCTCTTGAATTTTTTTTGACGAGGTATTTGGTTGAAAAAAAAGATTTTTAGCTTATTGTATAGGAGAAAATTTAATGTTGTAAGAAAAAAAGAAAGAATAAGATTTAGTATACGAACCTTACTAAAAAAACCATCATCAAAATCAAACAAATCTTGAATCTTAATATCAATCAAAGAAAGGAAGAAGGAATCACCATGAGTACTATCTTGAATGATAATTTGAGCTAAAGTAAATAGCACGAAAATCAATAGCTTTTGAGGGCTAAAAGATGTAGTTATTTTTTCGAGATATAAGTCTTTTAGGGAGTCTACAAAATCTTCCATGATTTGTATCTTATGATGCCAATCTTTTGAAGATTACATCACCTGTTTCTACATTAAGAACTCCAGATTCTTTAACGACATGGCCGATAAAGGAAAAACTTTTCTTGGGGCGACCGTTCTCATCTTGCTCCAAGAATGGTAGTACTTGATTGCAATCACTGTGTTCAACAAAAAACAAAGTTGACTCTTTTCCATTATAAGTATGCTTAACCTTACCTTTGGTTTTGGTTGGATTCAACATTAACAAATAACATTCACAGAGCATTTCTGGCCCTAACTCTTTGTATGAAGTAATGGTACTAAATCTTGTACTTATCCTAGTATCGAAGTGATACTCTGATGATTGCTCTCCATTTAATCTCAAGGTAATGCTACCTTCTTCCTGACTCTTTCTCACAGGAATGATAGCCTGATTTATATTGCTAATAATTGATTTACTGCCATAGCTTTCTGATTTTATCTCACTCTTTCCTGACAAAATGTCTTGGTAGCTTTTGGGAATTAGTAGACTTTGTCCTTCTCTGTCTTTTACTTGCTCTAAAACTTTTTGATGTGTTATTTTTGCGTCGCTTATAGCAAGATCATAAGGATTGAAAATTGCTTGAGATACTCTATCAATAGTCCTTTTTAGATTTTGCGTTGCTTCTCTGAAAGATACTCGATAACAATTGTTGGCTGTACTCTCTAAAAAAAACTCGGTGAGATAGTAGTCTTCTTTTTTTAATCTCTCATTTTTAAAAATGCCATCTCTTTCAATATCTATATAAGCTCTTTCTAGAGCCTTTTGGATATGAGTATATGTCATCCCTAGTGTTCTCATTGAAACTTTATGATTTACAGCAAGGGAACCATCAAAAATAATTTCAATCATTGAGCAAAGACAATTGAATCATGTGGATATTTTCATTAATGGTAATCAATGTCTGGGTGCAGATCAAAAAACTGTCAATTTTGGCTAAAAGTGACATGAAATCATTATAGCTGTGGAAATTGGCAAAGCCGAGAGCATCTGCCGTGCCGCCATTATAGAGAAACACGTCCAAAAATGTACCTGCGATCGCCTATCCCTCAATGTCAGTTTCCTCCACTAACTAATTGATTTATAAGTTCATATGTAAGTAGAAGTGCGGAAAGCAGCTTACTGCAATATTGAGGGACTCAACGGAAAACAGAAAAATGTTTTATAAAAAATATGACGAGCAAATACAAAATATGACAGGTGATCGCCGATAACCCAGTCTTTGCAACAAAAATAGAAGTATTAGTGAGACTGGGGAAAAGATTGTATGTTGCAGCACGACGTAATCATTGTGGGTGGTGGATTAGCAGGATGCCGCGCTGCTTTAGAAATAAAGAAAACAAATTCCAACATTGATGTAGGGCTCATCGCCAAAACCCATCCTATTCGTTCTCACTCCGTCGCTGCCCAAGGTGGCATTGCAGCCAGTCTTAAAAATGTTGACCCTGAGGACAGTTGGGAAGCCCATGCCTTCGACACCGTAAAGGGTTCCGACTACCTAGCTGACCAAGATGCTGTCGAAATTCTCACAAAAGAAGCTCCTGAGGTTATCATCCAGCTGGAGCATATGGGGGTGTTATTTTCTCGCCTCGAAGATGGGCGCATTGCTCAACGCGCTTTCGGTGGGCATTCCCATAAACGCACGTGTTACGCAGCAGATAAAACAGGTCACGCCATTCTCCACGAGCTCGTCAATAATCTCCGGCACAATGGCGTCACCATTTACGACGAATGGTATGTGATGAATCTCATTTTTGAGGAGAATCAGGCAAAGGGTCTGGTAATGTATCACATCGAAACGGGGAAGCTCGAAGTCGTTTGCGCCAAAGCTGTAATGTTTGCAACGGGCGGTTATGGGCGCGTTTTTAATACGACGTCTAATGATTTTGCGTCAACAGGTGACGGACTAGCGATGACGGCAGCTGTGGGATTACCGCTCGAAGATATGGAGTTTGTGCAATTCCATCCAACAGGTTTATTTCCAGTAGGAGTTCTAATTTCTGAGGCTGTACGAGGCGAAGGCGCTTATCTCCGTAATAGCGACGGCGATCGCTTTATGGAGAAGTACGCGCCAAAACAAATGGAACTTGCACCCAGAGATATCACCTCGCGAGCCATCACTTTAGAGATTCGAGCAGGTCGCGGTATTAAGCCAGATGGTAGTGCTGGCGGTAATTTTGTCCATCTCGATTTGACTCACATGGGTAAAGACAAAATTATGAGTAAAGTCCCTTTCTGTTGGGAAGAGGCAGAGCGATTGGTGGGGATTGATGCCATTGTCGAGCCAATGCCTGTGCGTCCAACTGCTCACTATTCCATGGGTGGCATTCCCGTTAATACCGAGGGGCGTGTCCGAAAAAATGGCACTGAGTTAACGGAAGGATTTTTTGCAGCAGGGGAATGTGCTTGTGTTTCGGTTCATGGCGCGAATCGTCTCGGTAGTAATTCTCTACTCGAATGTATTGTTTATGGCCGTCGTGTCGGTAGCAAAATTGCCGAATACATCGGCGATCGCCCTTTGCCAGACATTAGCGAAAAAGATTACCTAGAAGCCGCAAAAACCCGCATCAAAAAACTAATTGACCAAACTGGAAAAACAAGAATTGGCGATTTAAGACAAAGATTTCAAGACACGATGAGTGAACACTGCGGTGTCTTCCGTACCGATGAAATCATGTCCGAAGGGATTCAAGAAATTCAATCTTTAAAAGCAGAATATAACGATGTTTTTCTTGATGACAAATCCACTCACTGGAACACAGAACTTATCGAAGCTATGGAGCTACAAAGTATTCTTAAAGTTGGGGAAGCCATTCTCACTTCTGCCTACAATCGCAAAGAAAGTCGCGGTGCTCATTCACGGGAAGATTTCCCCATACGTGATGATAAAAAGTACCTAGGCCATACCCTAAGTTTCTGTTCAGAAGACGGCGTAGACATTGAATATATGCCAGTCGTCGTTAATCGTTTTGAACCCAAAGAACGCAAGTATTAATTAAGTAATTTAGCAACAGAAATCTCTAAGTTTGGAAAAGCATTGGGTATAACATTTCCTTCAGTGTAAATTGTCATTGAACGGTACTGAGCATTTATTAAGTCTTTAAAAATGTGAAGTTGGTTGTTAACTAAATCAATTACCCAATATTCTTTAATGCCTTCTTTCTGATAAAGATTTTTTTTGTCACTTAAATCAGAAGAAAGTGTTGATTTTGCAACCTCAATTAGGAGAAAAATCTCACTGGCATTGGGATGTCTTTCTGAATATTGAGATTTTGGCAGTTGAACAACGACAATATCGGGTTCAGGCTCAGAGTTCGTGAGAGTTATGGGATGACCTTCATAAACGCCCGCTTTTCCATGCAATAAACTTCGAAGATAATCATTACCTTTGTCCATTACCGTACGGTGTAAAGGACTCTCTGGGGCCATTTCTACTAATTCTCCATCCAATAATTCAACTCGCTTGTGATCTAGAATGCCTTTTTGAATTAGATTATGGTACTCACTAACCGTCCATTTTGTGAGAGTTCTCATAAGTACTCCTCGCAGGTTCTAAGTGTTGAAGTATTTGGCAACGGGGTGGTAGGTAATGATGGCGGAGGTGGATTGCTCTGGATAAATCTGTTCGCTCTCATCCATATACATATTAATGCGATCAACTTTAAGCAAGTCTAATTGCGTGTATTGATCTTGAATGTTTGGACAAGCAGAATAACCAAAACTATAGCGAGAACCTTGGTATCGCTGACGCAACATATCTTTGATATTATCCGGTTCTAAATCGCCATAGCCTAGCTCTCTTCGTACACGAGCATGACCCCACTCAGCAAGGGCTTCAGCGGTTTGAACAGCGAGACCATGATAGTAAAGGTAATCGGTGTATTCGTTGGCATCAAATAGTTTTTTTGCGTACTCAGTGGCAATTTCGCCGACTGTTACCGCCTGCATCGGAAAGACATCAACTTGGCCAGATTCTACAGTTGCAAAGAAGTCTGCAATACAGAGTCTCTTGCCAGATTTTTGGCGAGGAAAATCAAACTTCGCTACTTTCTCTAGGGTTTCATCGGCTGCATATTTATCAACATCGTAAATAATCAAGCTATTCTCTTGAGATTGACAGGGAAAATAACCATAGATTAATGTCGGATCGAGGATTTTTTCGGCGATCGCCCGTGCTTTCCATTGCTCTAATAAAGGATGCACTTCATCAATGACAAACTGATCATATTCTTCTTTGGTCTGGTTTTTCTTCTTACGGAATTGCCATTGACCAACGATTAAAGCCTGCAAATCTAGATGCCAGAAAAGTTCTTTCAGATCTAGGTCAGCCGCAGTCAAAATCTTTGTGCCCCAGAAAGGTGGCGTTGGACGTTCGATATCCAAAGCAACAGCTTCAGAACGACGAGTGTCAATGACTTCTGGCTCCTCTGGCTCTGGCGCAACTTCTTCGATGATGGCAGATCCGTTGGTTTCATGATGGCCATTACCATTACTCCCATTCTCGTCATACTCATCGAGGAAACCTTTGAGATCATCCCAATTTTCCGCCGATTTCGCGGGCATGAGCTTGTCCATAAAGTGCAAATCAGCAAAGGCATCGCGACCATAAACCACTCGACCTTTATAGGTGTTTTGACAGTCTTGATTAACAAATTTAGGTGTTAATGCTGCGCCACCCAAAATGACAGGAACAGTAATTCCTCGCTCATTAAATGCTTCAAGATTATCTTTCATAAAAGCAGTTGATTTCACCAATAAACCACTCATCGCAATGCAATCAGGTCGGTGTTCTTCATAGGCTTTTACGATGTTTTCAATCGGCTGTTTAATGCCGAGATTGACGACGTTATAACCATTGTTTGAAAGGATAATATCGACCAAATTTTTGCCGATATCATGCACATCGCCTTTAACTGTTGCAATCACAAATGTGCCTTTACCACGATCATCGCCTTCCTCTTTATCCATAAAGGGTTCGAGGAATGCCACTGCCGCTTTCATAGTTTGGGCTGACTGGAGTACGAAAGGTAATTGCATCTGACCCGAGCCAAATAATTCACCGACAACTTTCATGCCGTCCAATAGAAAGACATTAATAATATTGAGCGGTGGATGATTTTCTAGAGCTTCATTAAGGGCATCTTCTAAACCGAGTCTTTCACCATCAATAATGTGTTGTTTTAAACGCTCATCAATGGGTAGGTTTTTATCAATCGCCTCAGATTTTTTCGCTTTCTTACCAGCAAAGAGTTCCGTTAGTTTCGTCAGCGGATCGTAGGTACATACATCGCCATCAAATTCACGGCGATCGCCGATCAGATCGAGACAAACTTTCTTATGTTCATCACTAATTTTCGACATCGGCAAAATCTTACTGGCACTAACGATCGCCGAATCCATCCCCACTTGCATACATTCATGGAGAAAGACTGAGTTTAAGACCTGCCGTGATGCGGCATTCAGACCAAAGGAAATATTCGAAACACCCAAAATAATGTGACAGTGAAGCAGTTCATCACGAATTTGTTTAATGGCATCTACCGTTGCCTGACCGTTGAGACGATCTTCTTCAATACCAGTTGAGATAGGTAATGCCAGCGGATCAAAGAAAATTTCATAGGGAGGAATGCCATATTCTAAGCAAGCATCGTAGGCACGTTTGGCGATCGCAAACTTTTTCTCCGCAGTCCGCGCCATTCCATCTTCGTCAATAGTTCCAATGACTACACCAGCACCATATTTTTTCGCGAGAGATAACACCTTATAAAAACGCTCTTCACCATCCTCGTAGTTGGTGGAGTTGAGAATGCATTTACCGCCCGCAACCTTGAGGCCAGACTCCATTTTTTCCCATTCGGTGGAGTCGAGCATTAATGGCAACGTGATGTTATTCACTAGCCGTGACGCCAGTTCATGCATATCTCGCACGCCATCACGACCAACATAATCAACGTTGACATCGAGGACGTGAGCACCTTCTTTCACCTGGGATTTCGCAAGGGAAATCAAGCTATCCCAATTTTCTTCATTGAGTAATGTTCGACATTTTTTCGAGCCACTCGCATTCAATCTTTCGCCAACGATTAGGAAAGAATTGTCTTGGATATAGGGCTGTGTGCTGTAAATGGATGCTGCGGAGGGTTCAAATGTAGTGTGACGTTCTTTGGGTTTTAGTTCTGCCGCAACTTCCGCTAAAGCTTTGATGTGAGCGGGACGGGTTCCACAACAACCACCAATAACTTGCACCCCAAGATCCTCGATGAAATGCATCATCGCCATTTTCATTTCGAGGGGCGTTAATTTGTAGTGTGCCTGGCCGCCAACATTTTCCGGTAAACCTGCGTTCGGAATACAGGAGACGATGAAGGGTGAATGTTCAGATAAATATTTGACATGCTCCTTCATTAGATCAGGGCCTGTCGCACAGTTCAATCCCAAAATATCGATCTTGTAGGGTTCAAGGATTGCAACGGCTGCGGAAATCTCTGTTCCAACGAGCATTGTGCCCATCGTTTCCATCGTCACCGACACCATAATCGGCAGGCGATCGCCTTTCTTCTCAAAGGTACGTTCAATGCCATTAAGCGCTGCTTTAATCTGTAAAACATCTTGGCAAGTTTCGACAAGCATCAGGTCAACACCACCATCAAAAAGACCATCTGCCTGTTCTGCAAAGGCATTCTCTAAACTGTCGTAATCAATGTGTCCCAAACTTGGCAGCTTTGTACCGGGTCCTATGGAACCAGCAACAAAACGAGGCTTCTCTGGGGTGGAAAATTCTGCGGTAACAGATTTGGCGAGTTCTGCCGCTTTTTTGTTTAGTTCGTAGGCTTTATCTGCTAAATCATATTCAGCGAGGACGATAGATGTCGCACCAAAGGTATCTGTTTCAATGACATCGGCTCCTGCTTCAAGGAAGCCACGATGAACGATCGCCACAGCCTCAGGTTTCGTTTCGATCAAATATTCATTACAGCCTTCATATTCAGGACCACCAAAATCCTCAGCGGTCAACTCCTGCACTTGAAGATTTGTTCCCATCGCTCCATCAAATACAAGGACGGGACGTTCGGGACTATTGAGGCGATCGAGGAAAAGGCTTTTCATAGATTGTTTCGAGAGACTGGTACAAAGCAAGCTAGGTTCATCATTTTAACTTGAACCCAGACCGAAAACTTGAGGTATCACTCAATCGGGCAAATTTTTACTGTGAGGCGATCGCCTGTCGAATTGCTCAACGAACTCAAATCTTCAACCCAACCTAAATTCGACAATCAAAGCACCTCAATCTCATCATTGCCTAACACCAGGTAAAAAGTTTTACTAAATCTTCTAAAAATCAGCAAAGAAAAGAGATTCTCCTCATCGATCTACATCTCAACTTTTCACAAAGCACAAAGATTTATGGTAAGCAAATTATCTCCTAGTTAATTTTAGATTAAGGAAAAAAGATATAATGTGAATATGTATTAGGGTAACTCATTTTTTTGTGGATTTAAGCAAAGAAAAAGTTGTTTAAATCAATATTTTCATTAATTTTTCAGAGTTAGTAAGGATATATTTCACATTAGGAAATAGAGCCATATTCCGGATCTAGGATGGAGTTAGAGAGATATAACTCTCAATTGTTGGCCCTAGGAGATGGTTATTCATGGTTAACACTCTTACTTCGACTAAAAACTCAGATCCGCGTACGGAATCATTGGTTTTATGGTTTGAGGAAGTTGGTTCTAAAGATGTGGGTTTAGTGGGAGGAAAGAATTCATCTCTTGGTGAAATGATTCAGCAGCTCCAGCCCAAGGGAGTAAATGTTCCAGGAGGTTTTGCAACGACAGCCCATGCTTATCGTTACTTCGTAAAATTGGCTGGTTTAGAAGAGAAATTACGCAGTCTTTTCGCCGATTTAGATATTGATGATGTCGCCAATTTACAGGTGCGCGGTCGGCAAGCGCGGGCATTAATTCTCAACACACCTTTCCCACAGAATCTACAGGAGGCGATCGCCTCAGCTTACAAAAAAATGTGTGAGCGGTATGGTAATGGCTCGGATGTGTGTGATCGCTTTGAAGGGGAAGACCGCAAAATTTGTGAAGATCATGCTAGCGATGTCGATGTGGCAGTGCGTTCTAGTGCGACGGCAGAAGATTTGCCCGAAGCGAGTTTCGCCGGTCAACAGGAAACTTACCTCAATGTCCACGGTGTAAAAAGTGTGCTCGATGCTTGTCATAAGTGCTTTGCGTCGCTGTTTACAGATCGGGCGATCGCCTACCGCCAGCACAATGGGTTCGATCATTTTGAAGTGGCATTGTCCGTCGGTGTGCAAAAGATGGTGCGCTCAGACTTGGCGACTTCTGGTGTAATGTTCTCCATCGATACCGAGAGCGGTTTTAAAGATGCAGCGTTTATCACTGGAGCCTATGGACTTGGTGAAAATGTAGTTCAGGGCGCAGTCAATCCCGATGAATTTGTGGTCTTTAAACCCACTCTCAAGGAAGGATTTAAGCCAATTCTCGAACGGCGTCTCGGCAGCAAGCAGATCAAGATGGTCTATGCCGACGGCGCGAAACTCACCGAAAACGTTTCGGTTCCGGCAGAGCTACGCAACAAGTTTTGCATTAGCGATGAAGATGTTTTGACCTTGGCGCGTTGGACAACCATCATCGAGGATCACTATTCTGCGGTGCGTGGGCAATATACCCCGATGGATATTGAGTGGGCGAAGGACGGCATCACAGGTGAACTTTTCATTGTACAAGCCCGCCCCGAAACGGTTCAATCCCAAAAATCCGGCAACATTCTCCGCAATTACAAGCTCAAGGAAACGGGAACTATCCTCGCTGAAGGTCGTAGTGTGGGTGAAATGGTCGGTCAGGGTGAGGCGAATGTCATCCTCGATGTGGAGCAAATTAAACTCTTTCAACCCGGTCAGGTTCTCGTTACCCGCCGCACCGACCCGGATTGGGAACCGATCATGAAAAAGGCTTCGGCGATCATTACCGATCAAGGCGGTCGCACTTGCCATGCCGCAATTATTGCGCGAGAAATGGGCATTCCGGCAGTAGTCGGTTGTGGTGATGCAACGGAACTCATTGCGCTGGGGCAAGAGGTTACCGTTTCCTGTTGCGAAGGGGAAGACGGCAAGATTTATGAGGGTTTACTGGACTTTGAAATTCAGGAAACATCCCTCGAAAATATCCCCGAAACCAAGACCAAGATCTTGATGAATGTTGGCAATCCAGAGCAAGCGTTTTCGCTGTCGCCGCTTCCTGCGGATGGTGTGGGTTTAGCTCGTCTCGAATTTATCATCGCTAATCAAATTAAGGCTCACCCAAAAGCTCTTTTACATTTTGAGGAGCTAGAAGATTTGCTAGAGAAAAAGGCGATCGCCGAACTGACCCATTTGTATGAAAATAAAGCCGATTTCTTCGTGGATAAATTGGCGAGTGGCATTGCCATGATTGCAGCGGCGTTCTACCCGAATCCTGTGGTGGTGCGCATGTCCGATTTCAAATCTAATGAGTATGCCAATTTGCTCGGTGGCAAGCAGTTTGAGCCGAAGGAAGAAAACCCGATGATCGGCTGGCGTGGGGCATCCCGCTACTACGATCCGAATTATGTGGAAGCCTTTGCCCTCGAATGTGAAGCCTTCAAGATTGCCCGCAATGAAATGGGATTGACGAATATTATTCCGATGATTCCGTTCTGCCGTACTCCTGAAGAAGGTCGTCGGGTGCTAGCAGAAATGGCGAAACATGATTTGCGTCGCGACGATAATGGCCTGCAAGTTTATGTCATGTGCGAATTGCCTTCCAACGTGATTTTAGTGGACGAGTTTAGCGAAGTATTTGATGGTTTCTCCATTGGCTCCAATGATCTCACCCAACTAACCCTTGGTTTAGACCGAGATTCTGCGCTGGTCGCCCACATTTTCGATGAGCGTAATGAAGGGGTTAAACGGATGGTTGCAATGGCGATCGCCGGTGCGAAGAAACATGGCCGCAAGATTGGGATCTGTGGACAAGCACCTTCTGACTATCCAGAATTTGCGGAGTTCCTCGTGGAAAATGGCATTGATTCCATTAGCCTCAACCCCGATTCTCTACTGAAAACTAAATTGGCGATCGCTAACCTAGAAAAAAAACTCAATTGTTAACTCGTCTGAATTAGATAATTAAAGAAAACCTTATCTTGTCTTTGGGTAAGGTTTTTTCTTGGAGATTTTATTTAGAATATGTCTATAGAGCGAGGAAACTCTGATGGTTGCGGCAACAGAACGTCGATATAGCTTTCGAAGAATATCGCTTTTTAAAGACAAGTCAGAACAACATCAATGCTTCATTTAAGAGTATATGCACTGACATTCAGACATGAAGATGAAAAGAACAAATAAAAAACAAAAATCATCCAATTATTTCTGGAGTCAGATAAAAAAACAGTCTCATGTCAAAGAATGCTTTTGTAAGGATAAGACGTGTAATTCTCAAATAATTTCAGCTCACTCAATTCAAAATAATCGGATTTTAAATAAAATATCCCATCATGGTGAGGTGATGTGTGTAAAGCTAGGAGATGGTAAAGCTTTTATGCAGAAAGTAGGTCGAAAAAAAGCGACAACATTTACTGGATTTTGTCACAAACATGATGGTGAAATATTTAAGCCTATTGAGTCACAGTATTATTTGGCTAATAATAAGGAGCAAAATTTTTTATTTGCATATCGAGCTCTTGCTAAAGAGTGGCATGCTAAAAAATTCTCTGTAAATGCATATCAAAATGGAATCAAAGAGTTAAAAAGGATTCACGGTGAAAAACCTGAACATTTACAAGTAATGCTTTATGGAGCTAGATGTGCAGTCAATCAAATGGAATCTGACCGCAAAATCTTTAATCATGCATTAAAAACAAAAAACTATGACTTAATCTATTCTCGTTTATACACTTTTCACGAAGAATATCATATTGCAGTTTCATCAACCTTTAATTTGATAGAGATTTTATGCAAAGAAGAACCTTCTTTAGGCGACAAAAAATACATCTATTTCACAATATTTCCACAGAATGGAAAAACTTATATTCTATTTAGTTGCTTGAAGAAATATAGAAAACATTTTTCTAAACTCATGAATGAGCCCAAGAATTTATCTATAGAACAGAGAAAGATTTTTTTATCGAATATTATTGCAATTCATATTGAAAACTTTGTCATATCACCTTTGAGCTATGCTCGTTTGACAGAAGACGAAAAGCAAAGCTTTAAGGAATTATATATGTATACACTTTATCAAAGCTCTTTGCCTTCTAAAAAGCTCCAAAAAATCAATTTGTTTAAATGATTTTTTGTTAGAAAAGGGCGATTATGATTATTGATAGCGGTGGCGTAAAATTTGAGTCAATTGTTCTGCGCGATCACGTTCGTATTCGAGAAGCTTGCCGTAATAATTATGACTCGCCAAATCAAGCGTTAGATAAACATGTTCACGGGGATTGCGAAAACCTTGCTTCGAGAAGAAACGAATCGCCGCTTCATTAGCTGGGTCAGTATCCATCAGAACAGTGTCAGCACCTTGGGCGATCGCCCGTTCGATTAATCTTTCTAAAAGCTTTCCGGCGATGCCCATCCGATGAAAATCGGGACTAACTCCCAACCACCGAATATAGCTATAGGTGCTCTCTTGCTTCTCGACTAATGTCCCGAGAATAAAGCCAGCAAATTGCTCATCCACAGTGGCGACAAAACAGAGATCAGGATCGGTACTATAGGCTCCCGTCACTTCCCACTGATCCCATAAGCGATAGAGAGATGGATACAACTCACTCAGAAACAATTGCTCTCCCAAGTGAAAAACGGGTGCAATATCATCAATGTCCATCAAACGAATTTGGACAGTAGCTTGATTTTGATTTTGAGGCTCAGACATAGGCACACCGCCAAATAAATTTAGGAAAGTCGGGCGATCGCCCACAAGACTTATCTGTTCATCCACGTTAGCAATAAACTTTGGGAGAAATTGCATAACTTTCGTTTGCACCAACGATAGACAAACAAAGGCAACAATTTCATTTCGCACATCACCCGCTGATAACTCTGTTATGGATGGAGTTATCTAGCCGGTTTTTTTGGTAGTGAATTTAAACAGTGAAATGAGTGATTGGATTATGAAATTTTGAGGCGATCGCCGAGTAAGTTATTCATGTGATTTGCATTGCTAAAATGTAGCCAATGACTTATGGGGTAAGTCAATGACCGCGATTACGCTCGATCTAAATCCAGTTGCTACCTTAAGTCATGAGCAATTTTTGCAGCTTTGCCAGACAAATCCTGATTTAAAACTTGAACGCACCGCTCAGGGAGAACTAGTTGTTATGCCACCGACTGGTGGAGAAACGAGTCGCATTAATTTTGACTTGAATTTACAGCTGGGGTTATGGCATCGCAAGTATAAACTTGGTCAGTGTTTTGATTCTTCCACAGGCTTTATTTTGCCGAATGGTGCAACGCGATCGCCGGATATGTCTTGGGTAGAGCAGTTGCGGTGGGACGCTTTACAGGCAGAGCAACGAGAGAAATATATTCCCCTTTGTCCTGATTTTGCGGCAGAACTCATGTCTCCCAGCGATATCATTCACCACACTCGCGCCAAACTACAAGAATATTTAGCAAATGGTTGTCGGCTTGGCTGGCTCATTAATCGCGGCGATCGCCAAGTCGAAATTTATCGCCAAGGACAAGCGGTTGAAACTCTAGACGCGCCGCCAAAACTTTCTGGGGAAGATGTTCTGGTGGATTTTGAACTAGAGTTAGCGGAATTTTGGTAATTAGAACATCCAGAAATCTACGATGTTTTTAGGCGATCGCCCAAAGCTTTACGAGCCTCTTCACGGTCATCGAAATGGACTTTTTCGGTGCCGAGAATTTGATAATCTTCGTGACCCTTTCCAGCAATAAGTACACCGTCTCCAGGTTTGGCTTCGAGAATGGCTTGATGAATGGCGGCCGCTCGATCAGGAATCACGAGAAACTGAATTGCTTCGGGAATACCTTCCACGACATCTACCAAAATTCGTTTCGGATCTTCGGTGCGAGGATTATCAGAAGTCACCACCGCCCAATCAGATTTTGTTGCCGCAATCTTGCCCATCAATGGACGCTTCGTGCGATCGCGATCGCCCCCACAACCAAACACACAAATCATTTTGCGAGGGATAAACGGACGAGAGGCCTTTAGTAGATTTTCGAGACTATCGGGCGTATGGGCATAGTCCACAATCACGCTGATATCCTGCTCATCGGATACCTGCACACGCTCCATCCGACCGGGAACCCCAGTGAATTCCGGCAAAACTGTCAACATTTGTTCGAGGTCTAAACCCAATGCCAAACCAGCACCAATCGCCGCCATCACATTTTCGAGGTTAAATTGACCGACTAAAGGCGACGAAAATTGAGCTGTTCCTTCAGGCGTTGTGAGACGACCAGTCACTCCGATAGCCGTATATTCCAACCGATCCATAAAGATTGCAGCCGACTTATCTTGCAGACTATATCCCCAACATTTTTCACCAAGTTTATGGGCTAACCTTGCGCCATATTGATCATCGAGATTAACAACAGCTCGCTCTTTACAGTATTCATCATTAAAGAGAAGCGCTTTCGCCTGAAAATACTCCTCCATCGTCTTGTGATAATCGAGGTGATCCTGCGTCAAATTAGTGAATACAGACACATCAAATTCACAACCTTTCACTCGTTTTTGGTCGAGGGCATGGGAGCTCACTTCCATTACCCCGTGGGTGTTTTCAGCTTTAACGGCTTTCGCAAAATTCTTCTGGAGGTCTATCGCAAAAGGGGTGGTATGGGTCGCAATTTTTTCATAACCTTGCCAACGGGTGTAGAGCGTCCCGATTAGAGCAGTATTTTTTTTCGCTTGCTGGAGGAAAAATTCGATTAAGTGACTGGTTGTCGTCTTGCCGTTTGTGCCTGTCACGCCGACGAGTTTGAGGGATTGGGTCGGGTTTTCAAAAAAGAGGTTAGCCAATTCTGCACAGGCAATCACTGGATCGCTGGTAACAATGACACATTCACCATTTTCGGTAGGCACTTTTTCGAGGGCATCTGCGGAAACTATTGCGGCGATCGCCCCACCATCTAAAGCACCTGACCAAAACTCACCACCATCAACTTTTGTACCCGGCAAACCAATAAACAAATCCCCAGTCGTTACCACTTTGGAATTCGTGACAAGCCCTTTTACCTCTTGAGTTAGGGCAGGATGATCTGGCAGAGAGTCGATAACCGATACTTGCCCAAGAAGTTCACCTAATTGCATGATTTGCCTCCAAACCCTTTAATTTCCCCGATTTTAGTCTGACAAAAAGGGAATTCTGTAATTTCAGTAGCAGTTTATCCCAATTCTATCCCTGGGCGGAGACTCGATTTTTTTGATGATGAATCAGGCTCAATTATTGTCCCAAACCTTGACTAGACTTTACGGTGCAAATAATTTCTCAACAATGATTTGGTCCTGCTCGCAAAGCTCTTGTGCCCCATCCGGCAATGTTTCCCACTTCCAAAAGGAGCTCTGATCAGCAACATTTTCCCGAATTAATTCAGCAAGGGCATGGACAAAAGCAGGTGGCCATTCCGGACCCATAAACCCAACACCCCAACGACCAATCGTATCGTAATAAACCCGCAGCCACGGCTCAGGCTTCGTAATATCGATATTCATCTCACAGGCAATCCGAAACACATCGGCGAGATCAAAATCGGCATATTCCTGTTCCAGAATTTGACGGCGGCTCATCAGTTTATTTTTTCTGGGATCACTTCACGAAATGCAATGAAAAATGCACTATACAGCTTAAAGATAGACGAGATAATTCGTGTCGCGGGTAAACATCTGTAAAAATCAGGGAATTTATATTATTTTTGCGGTTAAATCGTTGTCTTTCCCAATTATTTCTCGCTACCATTGAAAGTGTCATCTGTAAATTCGCTGGCAACTGCTTGCGAAAGCTCAAGTCGACTTATGGAAATACAATTAATAAATATTGGGTTCGGTAATATTGTCTCTGCGAACCGGGTGATTGCGATTGTTAGCCCCGAATCCGCCCCCATCAAGCGAATTATTAGTGACGCTCGTGACCGTGGTCAGCTCATCGATGCAACCTATGGCAGACGTACCCGCGCGGTAATTATCACAGATTCTAGTCATGTGGTTCTCTCTGCAATCCAACCCGAGACTGTCGCCCATCGCTTCGTGGTGCAAAAAGATGGGGCGATCGCCAATGCTAAAGTTTAGGGTGGTCTTCTCGGTTTAACCCCACTTATTAGCATCCATGACTTCCCCCGGAAAACTTATCGTCCTTACAGGCCCTAGCGGTGTTGGGAAAGGCACCCTTGTCCGTGAACTATTACCCCGCCACGAGCAGCTTTTTTTATCGATCTCCGCAACAACCCGTCAACCCCGTACCGGAGAAGTAGACGGCAAAGATTATTTTTTTAAAAGCCGTGCAGAATTTGAAGCGATGATTGCGGCAAAAGAATTATTAGAGTGGGCGGAATATGCTGGCAATTATTATGGAACCCCTCTCCCTCCTGTAAAAGCCCAAATGAAGAAAGGGAATTCGGCATTATTGGAAATTGAAGTAGTTGGTGCCAATTCCGTTAAAAATATTTTTCCTGAGGCTCTTCGGATTTTTATTCTGCCGCCTTCTTTTGAGGTATTAGAGGAAAGATTACGGGGACGGGGCACAGATGCCGACGAAGTGATTGCAAAACGTTTAACCCGCGCCAAAGAAGAACTCGAACTGAGCACAGAATTTGACTATCAGATTATTAATGATGATCTCGAACAGGCGATCGCCGACATTGAGGCCGCTATCTTTTCATAAACTATTTCGTAGTAGCCGTATGACCACGACTAGCCGAATCTATTACAATCAGACAAATAGACATAGCAAGAGAACGAGCTAACAGACCCCATGATTCCAACCGTTATCGAAAGTTCTGGTCGGGGCGAACGTGCCTTTGATATTTACTCCCGCCTTTTACGGGAAAGAATTGTTTTCCTCGGACAACAGGTTAATGATGAAATCGCTAACCTCATCGTGGCACAGCTCTTATTCCTAGAAGCCGACGATCCAGAAAAAGACATCTACCTCTACATCAACTCCCCCGGTGGCTCCGTCTCAGCAGGTATGGGCATCTTCGATACGATGAACCAAGTTCGTCCCGATGTCTGCACCATTTGTATTGGCCTTGCAGCAAGTATGGGCGCATTCCTACTCAGTGCTGGCGAAAAAGGTAAGCGTATGAGTCTACCCAACTCCCGCATCATGATTCACCAACCCCTCGGTGGTGCTCAGGGTCAAGCCACAGATATTGAAATTCAAGCAAAAGAAATTTTGTATCTCAAAGGTAAGCTCAACCAGCACCTCGCAGATCATACGGGTCAACCCCTCGACAAGATTGAAGTTGATACTGACCGTGACTTCTTTATGTCCGCAGCGGAAGCGATGGACTATGGCCTAATCGATCAGGTGATTGATAAGAGTCCTTCTGCAACAAATCCACCTGTTTAATCCTTAAAGATTACATCTACCCAAATCCCCCTTTCTCAAGGGGGATTTTTTGTTTTTAAAGCTTTGTGCCAGTAGCTCGATAAATATTGAGCGTAATCGAACCTAGTGGATCGTTCGGGACATTGCGGAAATGTTCTAAGCCGTTTTTGAGGCGATCACCATCCTTGCCTAATTTTTCAACCATCTGCGGAATCATCAGTTTTAGCCACGTATCGATATGGTTCACCAAACCGCGTAGCTCTTCATTTTCTGGAGTTTGCCAATAGTGAAAGGCGATCGCCTCATTATTCACTTCAGCGAAACCAGCTTGCACGAGATAAGCACCTAAACTGCGACCCACATAAGCATTACCATTCGCAGCGAAAAATAGCTCGCATAATGCCTCCCGAAAGTATTCAAAATCCGGGTGAGTCGGATGCACCAGCAAACTTTGATAATCCGTTTCCATTAAACAGATTTGTCCGCCAGATTTCAGAACTCGCAAAGCCTCTTGTAAAACACCTGCAGTATCTGGCACATGCTCTAATAGCCACACTGTCAACGCAAAATCAAACGTATTATCTGCCCAAGGTAATTGGTAGGCATCTCCCGCTCGCAAATCAAAATTCAGCCCTAAATCTGTCAGATATTGCGTCGCGAAGGCAATTTGACGTGGTTGAAGATCGACTCCAGCAAAAATCAAGTCGGGATACTTTTGGCTAATAATGCCAAGCACAGCCCCAACGCCACAGCCAATATCAAGAATGTGGGCATCTGGTTCAAGATCTAAATTCGGAAGAAAGAGGCGATCGCTCCAATACTGAGCCTGCTCAACTAGACGTTGCTGCTCCTCAGGATCGTAACCATGAATATATTCAGACAAGCGACTCCTCTCACCCTTCCTAGATTTATCGCTTTACAATCTAACGCAACCCATCTTCAAATTTTGTACGACTATCCATGAAACCAAGATAGCTAGACATAAAGGCGCCCACCCCTAACTAATCTTTAGTCTCTAAATACAACCCTGCCAACATCAATTTACAATCCCAATATTTCACTCAACAACAACCCTGATACCTGCTGTTCATTCCCTTGACGATTGATTTTCACCCTAATATTTCACATAACCTCAAAAACGCCTTCCGTACCCGTACGTAATTACCGAGAGACTTCACAAAAACTTAAAATAAAGCCCCTAACCTTTACAGAAAACTCTTTGAATCCGGGAATTCACGTATAGCCACACCAGACCAAGCGACCCTATAATTGTGCCTACATAAGGAAAACGATCTGCATCTACCGACTATCCATTTTTGGGCAAAACGTGCATTTACTTTGCGAAATGAGTGCGTTGCCGCCCTTAAAACTATTGGCAGATCGCTATGAATACAACATCATTCCAAAAAGCATCGAAAGCACGCAAAACTCAACAGACAGTTAACGTCAAGCCGCCAGAGCTAGTCCCTTCTAGTTGGATTAATGGTTTTGGCGTTGTCTCATTAGTTACTTGTTCGACAATTATCGCCTCTGGTTATTCTTCTCAGCATCAAGCCCAAGCTGCTTTACATGATGCCCAAAGCCACGGTATCGCCGAGGCTGGCGTTGCTCGCATTTTCAGCAAATTAATCCAGCAGCAAAATCGAGGCTTACTCACAAAAAATTTCGATACTACTGCTAGTGTCGATGAATGGTCAACAGGATCCCTAAGCTGTGGTGCAACAATGACTGCACCAGGTTCTGTCCCAACAGATTTGTTTGGCGGAACGGTACAAAATGGTAGCTACCGCCTTGTTGCATATAAATATGATGCGAACCTCCAGCAGGGCACATTTGTCGTTGAAGGCACAGTAAACGGCTCGACATCCCGTCTTGAGGTCACGCGCAACATTAATCTTGCTGGCGCTGGCCAAGGTAATGCTTGCCCCAGTATTGCTCGTAATCTCAGAGATTCAGTTGCGACAAACATGGCATCGTAAAGACTCATTTCGCATTGATTTTCGAGTCTGATAAAGCACTTTTTTACAATTTCTTTTTCTATTTAATACCTATGCCCTTGTCACGACTTGGCTTTGTCGAGGGTGAGTCATTTTTAACGATTAGCTTCTAGATTTCACTATTTGCAAGACCATGAATAATAATCAAGATCAAGGTTTCACTTTGCTGGAACTGCTGGTGGCTCTTGCCATTATCGGTATTCTTTCAGCAATCACTACTCCCCTCGTGCTGTGGGCAAATAAGCCGTTACAAAATGCGACTTATCAGGCGGCAGGTATTTTTTCACAAGGACGCTCACGGGCGATCGCCACAACTTCTTCAATACGGATCCAACCAGACCCCAGCGATCCAGACCATTCGCTCATAGTTGAAGCATCGGATACCCGCAGTTGTGATCCGAATACTACCCAGCTAACAGGAGCTGTCCCAACAACTGGCAATCAGCTGACAGTCGTTTCGACTAATGGTTTTGCGGCAGGTGATCGCCTCAAAGTTGGTGATGATGAAACAGAAAATGTCGTCCTCACAACGGATAGCAGCACTTCTGTTCTAACCCTAGGCCAACCGCTAGGAACATCTCAAGCTTCTGGCGAGGCTGTTGAAATTATTAGTACTTGGACTAGTGACAAGACCTTTTTCCAAGAAGATATGACCTTGCCAGATACGGTGACAATTGCCAGCAATTTAAACAATTGGGTACTTTGTTTCGACAGCCGTGGTATTGCAAGTGTGAGTGATGACACAGGTATCACCACCGATGATTTAGAAATTACGCTGATTAGTGAGCAGAGTGCGAAAGAAGGAAAAATCACTGTTTTTCAAGGTGGTTTGATTGATTCTGTTGTCATTCAACCGAAGCCAGAGGTGGTTGTTGCATCAGCTAGCGACACAGGTACAAGCACCTCAGATGACTCGTCCTCCGGGACTGGGAGTGATTCTTCCAGCACAGGAGGTGGCTCTGATAGTGCAACATCTAGCGAAGATGACGCCTCTACTGAAGCAGATGACACTTCGACAGATCCAGAAGCATCAACAGAGACTGAGACTTCGACGGAACCAGATGACACATCAACAGAACCAGAGGCGATCGCTGAAGAAACCGAATATGAATTAGATAACGGCGTTGTCGTCACCGTTGATGATTCCTCTCCCATACCTCCAGACCCGGACCCAGAGCCAGCAACTACAGACCCAGAGCCAGCAGCTACAGACCCAGAGCCAGCAGCTACAGACATAACCCCTCCAGACAATACGAGCCCAGATGATGAAGAACCTCAAACATATGAAGAAAAACTCGTCGTCTACCGAGAATGGTTAGATGACAACGAATATTATCAGAGTCTTGTTGAAGGCACTCAGACGGTAGATCGCGATAGTGAGCCATATAAAAATTTCATCACAGAACTCATTGAAAAATTAACTTGGTTGTATTCCTGATATCACAATAATCACCACCTCTAACCATGCTATTTTATATCAACAATTTTCTTTTTAGAGATATCGATAAAAAAGAAGACAATGGTGGATTCTCTCTCATTGAATCTATCGTTTCCCTCTTAATTTTTGTGATTACTTTTTCCTTGGCAGCACCTTTATTTGTTGCCCAACAGAAAAGTAATATCAATAATGAAATTCGCACAGGAGCTGTATCTCTTTCTCAACAAGTGCTCGACAACTTACGTCTAGAAACATCCCTGACGCTCGGCGAAACCAACGAAAGTAGTATTAGCAGCTTAGGAAAAGAGTATAGCTACAATCAATTTGTCTGTTCTGACAAGCCTAGCTTTAATGCTGATAGCTCTGTGTCATGTAATACCACAGTAGATCTCAGCAATCCTATGCGATATATCCTCCTTCAGGTCGAATATAATGAAGAGACAATTTATACAGTGGAAACCATCTACACAGATATCCAATAAGCTGAGTTTTTATCTCAAACTTTTAGATTATCAAAGAAAAACAAAAAATAATTCTTCAGAACTAGGATTTACTCTAGTTGAGCTTTTAGTATCCCTTGCTATTGGCTTGCTGGTAATCAGTTTAGCTTTTTTTGGCAGTGTCCTTAATCGCCAAATTTTTGTACAAGATAGGGCACGTTCTGAGATTGCCCAAACATTACGTTTACCTCTTGATACTGTCGGCAATGATATTAAACAAGCAGGAGAGGGAATTGGTACCAGTGACCCTAATTTCCCTGTCGTCTTACTCACTCAAAACCCAACACAGCTAACGATTCGACGTCAACTAGTCCCAACATCCATTCCTGTTTGTCGTGATATTGCAGTGGGTTCGAGTGATCCTGTTGTCGTACTCGATCAAAATGGTGGAACGCCTTTAGTCGGATGTGAAATCACAGTACTTTCTGATGCTGATAGTGATGGGTGGCCAGACCAGTGGGACAATGCCGAAAAATTCCGTGATTACCGCCTCAATAATGGTAGTGCCATCCGTGCTTTTATTTACAATGGCAATGGTGAAGGAGAATTTTTTGATTATCAAAATGAAAGAGCATTTGATATCGATGATAATGAAATCCCCAATCCATTAGCCACAGTAAATCCTGTCGAATATACGACATTAGATAGCAATAGTAATGTTTGGACAAACAACTATCTAGGTGATAGTAGTAGTCGTATTTATTTGCTTGAAGAGCGCCGTTACCAACTGGATGAAACATCCAATACTCTACAACTAATTACAGATAATAGTCAGACATTAAGTATCACCAATAATATCGATATTTTAGAAGTGGCGGTGATTGTCGAGCAAGACAATGTTGAACATACTTGCACCGTTTTGCCACCGACCACAGCAACAGATTGTGACCCTGTTTTAACCAATTCTTATTCTTGGTCTCAGATTAAAGCTATTGATGTGATGTTACAGGTAGCAGCAGATTCGTCACCGGCATTAGCTTTACAGGAAAATTGTCCGGATCCGAATGATTGTGAGGCTCTACAACTAAGGCGACAATTTGTTCCTCGAAATGTCTTTAATTTCTAGCTCTTAAATGATCTAAAAGCATCAGTCAATCTACTTTTTAAACTTAATCATATGAATATTTTTTTTAAATTAATTTGCCATCTAAATTATCATTCTAAAGGGAAACCGGTGCGGCGATCGCCTCGGTCAGAGGGAGGGTATGTTTTATTTGTCATTATGATGATTTCATTATCAACCCTAGGTTTACTTGCGGCCTACGCGAAAATCACCCACGTTGATAAGATGCGCTCAACCTCTTCGTTTGAGGGGAATACCGCTTTCTATGCTGCCGAAGCGAGTTTAAATTTAAAAGTTGAAGATATTCGCCAGAAATTTGCAGGCTACAATACACCGAATGGCACCCCACCCACTGACATTACGTCCTGTTTTGATTTAGACGCCACAAATGATGGCACGAATGACTTTGGCTGCGACATCGAAACATTTGTATCTAGCTCCTCAGACCAAGCCGCCTTTGAGGCAGCGTCTTACGTCATTGCAAAAAATAATGGCCAGCCAACCATTGGTACAGTGCCACGGGGCGAAGCATTTCAAAATTTGAATATGCAAGAGTATGGTTTTGCGATCCATGCCGTTGCAAAAAAAACCGTTGCGGCTGATTCCGAGCTAGGTGCCAGCTTAAAAATGGATATTAAAAGTCGACTGATTCCAATGTTTCAGTTTGCCGCTTTTTATGCTAACGATCTTGAGATTTTGCCAGGTCCTACGATGAATTTGCGAGGGCCAGTCCATACTAATGGTTCGCTTTATCTCGGAGCTGGTGGTACGTTGTTTGTTCATAACCAAGTGACTCTTACTGGCGAACTATACAACAGTCGAAAAAACAAAAATTCGACCTACTCGGAGGGTAAAGTTCAGATTAAAGATGCGGCAGGCAATTGGCAAAATCTATTGTCTGGTGGTACTGGCAGCACATCTCAAACAAATAGTGCAATGAATCCAGAGCTAGTGGATAGCACTTGGGGCACGCAGGTACAAACAGATCTTGAACCTGTGATCATTCCATCTCCTTCATTTATTGATGCGACTGGTGCTTACTATACAAATGGAGATCTTCGGATCGAATACAAGCCTGCGGATACGGCGACTAATAACACAGATTATTTGGCGACAGTTCCTTTCGAAATTCAAGTGCCGGATAGTAGTACAGGAACCCATGAACAGCTCACAGAAGGTCAATTGCGGAGTTTACGACAGCCTGTAATGGTGGGTCGAGATGTGGAGCAGGCAGGATATTGTAATGCTGTTAGTGAACCCAGTATTTCGGCACTGACCTCGGACAACGAAGTGAAGCGATATATTGTTGAAGCACTACAAACGGCGATCGCCTCCCAAGTAGAACCGCTCCAATTTACTACGCTAGATACCAGCATGAGTGATGCAGAGTTTGCCAATCTTAAAGCAAGTTTCGACACAGCTCTGACTGCTCGTTTGGATGCACAGCTGAATTTCACGAGTATTTTATCTAGTGGTGATACAGCCCAAATTGCATCTCTAAATAGTATTGTTGACTCGACGCAACTCAACATTTTAGATAATTTATCCCCCGAACAAATTGCGGCCATTTCTTATCAAGGCACCGACCCCGATGATGGCAGCACAATCGAATTAGGAGAGCGCTGTTTTGTTGCAGCACCTCTGCGGGATATTGGTCGTGATTCTTCTAGTCATCAGTCTCCCTATCGTTATTACAATGACCGCGAAGGTCGCGAGATGCGTCTGTTACAGATGAATATCGAGAGTTTAACGGTCTGGAATCGTGATGGTGTTTACGTGGAGTTTAATAGTGGAGCTGTCCAAAACCTCAACAGTGGTCAGGGTTTTAGCTCAGATGAATCATTATTTGAACGCATCGAGCCAGATGGTAATGCAGTCGCTAACTCTTTTCAGAGTCTCGGTTTAGCATCCAGTGATACCAGTGAAGGTGGACTTGTTTTCCATGCCACTGTTGATCAAACAACCTATCCTGATGCAGCAGGTGTTGATAGCCCCTACGGCTTTGTCCTAACAAAAGGCGAACAACTGATGGGCTTAGCAGGCACTGCCAGTAACCCCGAAAATACCGGACTCACATTTGTTAGTGACCATGGCGTATATGTCCAAGGCGATTACAATATCGTCAATAAACAGCCAGCCAGTGTCTTAGCCGACTCGCTAAATGTTTTATCTAATGCTTGTCGCAACCAAGACGGCATGATCAATAAAAAGTCAGGGAAAAATTGCAACCCAGATATTAACAACGAAGATACAAAATCTAATGGCGCCACCACTGAAATCAATAGTGCATTTCTAGCAGGCACTGATATTACGGTTCCGAATGGCGGTAATGGTGGTTATAACGGCGGACTTGAGAACTATCCGCGTTTTGCAGAGAGTTGGTCTGGTAAAACCCTAAGATATCGTGGTTCCTTTGTCAGTCTAGGTACATCACAGCATGTCTCCGGGAAATGGAGTAGCCAAAAGTATAATCCTCCAGGACGTGATTGGGAATACGATTTGGACTTTAATAATGCAGATAATCTACCGCCTCTCTCCCCTCGCTTTGTCCACGTTAAGCAGTCATCTTTTGAACGCTATCTCGATTAATTATTCGCTTAGAATATGGCTGAAAAGCTGATGCTGCCCGATTATAAACAGCTACATTTAGCCTCTATCTGCCATGAAGCAGAAATCAAGAATAGTCAAATATGTGGGTGCTTTGACTGCTTGTCAATTTTTGAGCCGCAGCGCATCTCAGAATGGATTGATGAACTGTCCAATGCAGAAGGAATTAGCGGGAGGACAGCTGTTTGCCCAATCTGCGGTACCGATTCTGTGTTGCCGGACTCTTCTATTGAGGTGCCTTTAGATCAGGCACTACTGGAAGGAATGCATCAGGTGTGGTGTCAGGTTACGTAATCTAAAATAGGCGGCGATCGCCCTGTCCCCAAAAACCATCATATTTTGTGATCGTCAGATCATTTTCAACTGTGATTTGGCAAGCTAGGCGGCGCTGTTTCTCCGGGTTATGGGGAGGGAAAGAAAGCCGCGCTTTTTCTTTCCAATTTCTCTCCGGTAACTCCCCCTCAATCTCGACAGCACAAGTTCCACAAGAACCAATCCCCATACAGTTGATGATATTTGCTTTGCCGTTATAGAGGGCTGCATTATGCTTGAGGAGAACTTTACGAAGGTTTTCTCCTACGTCACAGGTAATGATTTGATCGCCGAAAATAATCTTTGGCATAGGTTAAAAATATCGAGCCACGAAAGAACTGTAAATAGTCTATAAAATCTAGCCTCTAAACATATTGCTCAGAGAAAAAAACGCGCGGCGATCGCCTGATCTACCAAGGACTACCAATCAACGTAAACGCTGACCAATAGTAAGGATGAGCAAGGGAATTAGATGTTGGAGCAGTGAAATTACCCGATAGCTCTATCGAATAAGGAGAACGAGTACCGCCCCGTAGCTGATTGCCATCAATCCTCACATCACCACGAATAAGCGCGATTTGGGCCTGTCGTAGCGCTTCAGCTTTAGTACGAATATTAGGGTCGCGCAGATTTTGATAAAACTCACTCATCAGCGCCATTGTGCCCACATCACTCACCTCCCAGAGGCTGGCCACAGCAGAACGTACCCCTGCCTGAATTGCCAGTCCACCAAAACCCAGCTCTGCCTCCGGATTTCCCAAAGCTGTTTGACAAGCACTCAGCACCAACAGCTCCACAGGCGGCTCTCGAAACCATTGCAATTGCTTCATTTCACTAATTGCCAATTGCTCTTCACCCCAAAGTTGAATATAGGAGTTCTGGAGATTACCGCCTTGAAAACTGGCATGAGTAGCCAGATGAATAATGCCGGGATTAATCTCATCGCGAGCAGCAAGCAAATTCTCTTCCGTAAACTCTTCATTTAGAAAATAACGAGAATTATCAAATTGCTGCGTAATCAGCTCTAATTCTGTTGGCACAGCAGGCAAATCATTCAGCTCAGAGAAACTAGATGCCCCCATCGCCAACATCTCTCGGTCATGCAGGGGGCGATAGCTGGTATCTGTCAAACTCAGATTAGGGGTGATACTCAGACTATATTTTTCGATGAGATATTGCTCTCCATCATATAAAGCAGCCCAAGGCACACTCCGTAAATCTCGTCCTAAGGAAATCAATAAATTACTGATCTCTTCCTCTCGCAATGTTTCTTCAATCGGCTCAAACACTTGTTGATGAATGCTTTCTAAGGCGCGATCTAGACGTCGCCGAAAAATTTGATTAGGCGTTATCGCAACTCTGAGGAGTTCACGTTCGAGCTGTTTGAGTTGTCTGCGAGTGATGGGAAGCGTTTTCACCACAATTTCATCGTTAGCAGTCGTGATAATCACCTCAAGGGGATCTTCGCCATTTGTTTGCCCTGGAATTTGACCTAACCAAGGTTTGAGCGTATCTATTTTGTGATTATTTTTAGTGCGACTAAGCTGTACACTTTGTGGCTCATTATCTGACGCCAAATTGTTACTTATCGGACGAAAGCGTAAAGAAAGATAAGCAGTTTTTGTGTCTGTTTGTGCATCAAGATTCCCGAGGAGACTTTGTGATTGTTCTGGAGTGAAAGGAGACGGCAAATTTTGTCCCAAATAATCACCATATTCTGCAGCTTGTTCGACTTCTGCAGTCAGAAATGTGTCTCCATTTGTAACAATGGCATCTGGCTTATTTTGTCCACCAACCTCTGGTGTGGTTCCTCCGATCTCAGAGTCTTCATTATCGACTCCATCAGAACCTTCTTCTGGATTATCGGCAGTGATACTACTGTCATCTATCCCTTCGGCGATCACCTCCGAACTGTCTACAGTATCAATGCCTTCAGAGCCTTCTCCAAAAATGCCAGTATCTTCTTCGATGATAAAATCGGAGTCTTCGAAAAATGAATTAAGAAATGGGTCTAAAAATAGATCAATAAAAGGATCAGTGAAAGTTTCACCTTCACTTACTAAAGTGACATCATCTGTATTGTTGAGCGTAAACACGACGATACCAGTATCCGCAAATACGAAAACATCAAAAGCTCCAACAATCCCGTTCGCACTGGCAGGAAAAGCAGCTTCACCAAAAATATCAGTGACGGTGAAAAAATCGATAGGATTAGTGCTGGCTCCAGTAACAGGGGCAAGGAAATCAACATCGATTCCTTCTAATGAATTACCAAAAATGGCCTCTTCGGCAAAAACAATTAACTCTTGAGAAAACGCTGTATTGGTGAGTGCGGTCTGATTATCGCCTGCAAGGATAAAGAGTTCAGTCCCCTGAAATTCCACTGCTCCTAAGTCAACTATCCCAACTTGGCGATCGCCACCTCGCTGCTCAAAAGAACTCGAAACAAAAGAATCATCACCAACATCAAAGGCAGGACTACTGGGGAGCAATAAATGTGTTTGTAGAGGAGTTGTGCCAGTATTGGGGTCACCAGTTTCAGAGCCACCATAGTCTCCCAACGGAGCAAGTAGCGGATCTACATTCAGTACTCCAGCGCCTGCAACACTACCATCTTGTACAAGATTAAATCCAAAGACAGTCGGCGTTGCTCCACTCCAATCTCCCCCAATGCTATTGGTAATAATACTATTTGTAAGATTGGCTGTGCCTCCTCCTGCTCTGCGTACTCCTCCACCTCCAGCAGGTTGTGTAGAGTTACCAGAGATAGTGGAATTATTGATGTTTACTATTCCACTGAGATCGTAAATTCCCCCTCCAGAAGTCGTAGCAGTATTACCAGAGATAGTGGAATTATTGATGTTTACTGTTCCAACGTTGTCAATACCTCCACCTGAACCTGAAGAAGCAGAATTAGAAAAAATACTAGAGTTATTAATAGTTAGTGAACCAAAATTAGAAGCTCCTCCACCAGCAGAAGCGTCATTATTAGAGATATTAGAATCATTAACATCTATTATTCCTGTTCCAGCATTATAAATTCCTCCTCCGAAGAAACTAGATGTATTACCAGAGATAGTGGAACTATTAATATTTACTGTTCCATCATTACTAATTCCTCCACCTAAATTAGAGGCAGAATTATTCTCAATAGTGGAATTATTAATATTTACTGTTCCCAAGCTATTTTGAATACCTCCTCCATTAAGGGAAGCCATATTGCCAGAAACAGTAGAACTATTGATATTTACCGTTGCAATATTAGTGTAAATGCCAGCACCAGTACTTGCTGTATTACCAGAAATAATAGAGTTATTAATGTTTACTATTCCTGTTCCAGCGGTAAAAATCCCACCACCATTGAATGCAGAACCATTCCGAATTGTTATGTCTTCAATCGTGGCAGTAGGTGCAAGAATATTAAAAATTCGGCTGGAACCATTGCCATCAACCGCAAAAAATTGTCCTGTTCCATCTAAGACCAAATTATCCGTTGTCCAGGCGATTTCTCCTGTGGTTAGCACAACATTCCCTGAGATTGTAGGGATAATTAAATCTCCAGCTACGGCCGCAGAAAATGCCTCACGTAAAGAATCAGGGCCATTATCATTTAGATTTTGAACGAGGATCGTCGCTAATCTTCCTTCCCAAGTGGCAAGAGTTTCTAGGGTGAAAGGGTTACTCGCTTCGATATCGCCAGTGCTATATTCCAGATCCCAATTTCCATCAAATTCAGCACTACCAGTGACATCTAAAGAGGCAGCAACGTCTGTCTCAGTTAGCTCTGCCAACTGAGTGAGTAGCGCTTCGCCATCCATCCCCAAAGCGGTAAAACAACTATAGAGTAACAAATCTGCGCCATTCCCCAAAACCGATCGCCACTGTTGTAGTTGAGCTTGATAGGCTTCTAGGGTTGCACCATCAACTAAGTCACTACCGAGCCAAAAATAACCTTCATTACCTTCTGCAACGATATTGATCGCATCGAGAGTTTCACCCGTTGCAGCAAATTCTAAGAGAGCATTGGTAACGGCATCTAAACCAGCTTCTTGTTTCAAAACGATGGTTGCAATGGTTCCCGATTCACCACCGAAAAGTAGTTGGTCAGGATTATCAGCCCGCTGATCAATAAATGTATAACCAAGCGAATCTTCCAAATTATCTCGGAAACGCACAACGGTTAAACCGCCACGACTGGATTCACCTGCTTCAATTAGAGAAAAATCAGTGGGAGTCACACGCCCAGTCGCCATCAATTGCACGGTATCGGCTTGAACTGTCCCGGCAATGCCAACATCACCAGCATTAAAAGCAATATTTTCTCCATTTTGTTTGAGAGAAACTTCTCCAGTCTCACCAACTGAAACTGTTTCACTAGAACCTGTCAGATATTGCGGTAGATCGGTTGTGGTGAAGACTTGCAGATCATTAGGGAGAAGCGTTCCGCCAATAGGTGCAGCATCGAGAGCTAGGGACAGTAAATTACCGGGTTGGGATATTTTGATTTGTCGTTGTTCTGGGATGGCAGTCAAACTGATATTGCCATTGGGTGCAGACAAAGTCCCCAGATTGAGTACGCTACTGCCCACCAACCATAGTGACTCATTAGCTGGCACTGCGAGATTCCCTTGATTGAGAATCATGCCTGTCGCATCGTCAAACACAAAACTGGTGGGGTTTCCGTTCAGGGCAGCATAGTTATTAGTACCAAAACTCTGGAGAAAGTCTTCGCCAAAGCCAATTCTTGTGGACGTTGTTGCAGTGAAACTACCGCCAATATCAAGCTGAGCATTAGCGCCAAAAATCAGGCCAGCAGGATTGACGAGAAATAAGTTGGCATCGCTTTCATTGACCCGTAGTAAACCATCAATAAAAGAGGGATTGCCACCACTGATTCTGGAAAGAATATTTTGAATATTAGGGTCGGCAAAGAAAGTCGCGCTTTGGCTCGGAGATAAATTAAAGTCGGAAAAATTATGGAAAAGATTTGCGGTATCACCGGATAGGCTACCGCCCAGAATCTCAAAGTCTGAGCCAGTTTGGTTGACAATGGTACCTGTGCCATCCCCTGCTGGGGTAATTTGGGCGATCGCCTGTTGCTGGGGCTCCAGAAAAACGAAGGGCAACGTTGGAATAGCAAGCAGAAAAAAAGAAATATTGGAGCGAAACAAAACGAGCACCTCGGTCTTAGCCCCTAACACCAGGGAGATGTCTGAGGGTAATATTACGGCTCATTGTACCGACAGAAATCTAGTTTATGCGTAAAATTACACAAACACTTTCATTAAGAAAATCTCTGGCGATCGCCACCAACCATGCCCGGAAAACTTGGGCCACAGGAAAGTAGATAAAGATTCGCTATTTATTTTTTTATTTCAGGCGATCGCCGCCATGCTTAATCACTAGATCAACTCTGCATCCGCAATCATTTCAACCAAAGCTGGCCCTTTATATTCCAAGGCTCGTTGCATCGCATCATCAAGCTCCTCTTTTTTTGTCACCCGAATACCCAGGCCTCCACAAATTTCAGCATATTTCGAGAAATCAGGATTATGCAGTGATGTCTGCCAAACGTCCCATTCTCCAGCTCGTTGCTCCTTACTAATCTTCCCTAATTGCGAGTTATTCACCAAGAAATGAGTGATATTCATGTCATATTTCACCGCAGTGGTAAATTCTGCCAAATATTGACCAAAACCACCATCTCCGGATACCGAGACAATTGGCCGTTCATGCCCAGCTGCCGCCCATGCCCCCATCGCCGCCGGGAAACTAAAACCAATAGAACCGAGATAGCCTGACATGAGAACAGATTGGGCTTCACATTCAAAGTAACGACCAAAAGAATAGGTGTTGTTGCCCACATCCACCGAAATCACAGCATTAGCTGGAATTTGGCGGGTCATCGCGGCAAAAATAGCAGCAGAACCTAAACCTTGGCCACGATCATCTGCTTCTCGACGAATTTTTTCCTCGCGCCAAATTGCCCAACGATCTGCTATTTCCTCACGCCGATTTTCGGTATTTACTTGCCCTGTTAAAGCTGTTTTTAATTGTTCGACGACAATACTGATCTCACCCCAGACTGGCACTTCTACCGGATGGAATTTACCGAGGGCAAGAGGATCAAAATCTACTTGAATAATTGGCTTTTTCGCAGAAATTCCGGTGTGATTAGAGAATGATGCACCAAATACCAACAGCAAATCCGACTCATTCATAAACCAACTGGCAATGGGTGTACCACTACGTCCTAAGACACCGCAGCCCAAAGGATGGCGATCGCTAATTTGTCCTTTTGCTTTAAAGGTCGTAAGAATTGGTGCTCCCAATAGTTCAGCCAATTCGATAATGGCAGGCATATTAAACCGAGATCCATGACCCACAATAATCACTGGGCGACGGGATTGCTTTAGACGGGCGATCGCCTTTTGTAGAGCATCAGGTGGTGGCGCAATCTGTAACGGTGTAATGCGCCCAGTCGGACTAGAAGCTGGCACATCAACAGCAGCTTGTACCTGAACTTCATCAGGGAAAATCAAATGAGATACATCACGCTGTAAAAGTGCATTTTTTACCGCAAGGGTCATCAACTCTGCATGTTTGCTATGGCTTAAAACTGTTTGGCTCCAAGCTGCCACCCCACTAAAAGCTGCACCCAGATCACATTCCTGAAAATTGCCTGTCCCCAATACCTGAGAATTCACTTGTCCTGTCAAAGCTAAGATCGGTGAACGATCCACCTTGGCATCCCACATCCCAGTTAAAAGATTTGTTGCTCCCGGCCCGGCGATCGTCAGGCAAGCTGCAGGTCTTCCCGTTAATTTGCCATAGGCCGCTGCCGCAAAAGCCGCTGCCCCTTCATGACGAATACCAAAGAAGGTAATATTCCCTTGCTCTTCTTGACGCCGCAAAGCATCTGCCAAACCAAGATTAGAATGGCCCACCATGCCAAAAACATGGGTAACTCCCCAGTTCACCATCGTTTCAGCCATGACATCGCTTACTGTTCTGGTATGAGGGTCTTCCACAGGCAAGCCCACATAAACGCCATCCTCTCGCACCTCTACCGGGAATGTTTCCAGTGCATCATCGTCATCGAAAGCACCGGGAGACTGTCCAGTGAGAGGGCAATAATCCCAGCCATGCCAAGGACAGCGCAACAAACCATTCTCAATCGAACCTTCCCCTAAAGGCCCACCCTGGTGCGGACAGCGATTATCCAAGGCACCATATTGACCATCGTAATGGGTTAGAGCGAGACCTTTATGTCCGGCAATCACCGTTTTGACACGACCCTCCGGCAATTCGTCTGGTGCTAAAACTTTGAACCATTGAGTTGAAGTATTTGCCATGATGGAATTCCTTTAATGAATGGATCGAGTGGCTCTAAATATTGGGTTAAATCTAAAATGACGGCTCCAGCCAAAGTCTTATTCTTTTCAATCAGTTTTAAAGAGGGGTGACACCGGCATAATCTACGCCTGTGAGATGGGCCATATCTCGATGCCAAGTGGTCAAATCATCAGCGCAAAACTGATTAAAGTGAGTATGTCCGCAGGCTCGTGCAAGCACCTGCATCAACTCCGTAGAGGCACGGAAAAAACGATTTAGTCTTTCGGCTGCATCATCAATAATTAAGCGGCGACGCAAATGTTCTTTTTGGGTGGCAATACCCACCGGGCAATTATTCGTATGGCAAGCGCGCATCCCGAGACAACCGATCGCCTGAATTGCCGCATTAGAAACGGCTACCCCATCAGCACCGAGAGCCAAAGCTTTCGCGAAATCAGCAGGCGTTCGTAACCCGCCCGTAATAATTAAAGTCACATCCTTAGCACCGCGACTATCTAAATATTTTCTCGCTCTAGCCAGGGCCGGAATGGTGGGTACAGAAATATTATTGCGGAAGAGCAACGGTGCAGCGCCCGTCCCACCACCGCGACCATCCAAAATAATGTAATCCACACCAATGCGTAATGATGCTTCAATATCCTGTTCAATATGCTGGGCGGAAAGCTTCACACCGATAGGAATACCGCCCGTTTTTTCCCGTACAGTTTTGGCAAAGTTACGAAAGTCATCAACGGACTCCCAGTCTGGAAAGCGTGGGGGAGAAATGGCAGATTGACCTTCTTCTAAACCTCGCACCTCAGCAATTTTACCTTTAACCTTGTGGCCGGGGAGATGGCCACCTGTGCCTGTTTTTGCGCCCTGACCACATTTGAAGTGGAAGGCTTGCACTTGCAGGAGCTTATCCATGGAGAAACCAAACCGGGCAGAAGCGAGTTCATAAAAATAGCGGCTATTAGCAGATTGCTCTTCGGGTAACATGCCGCCTTCACCGGAACAAATGCCTGTGCCTGCCAGTTCAGAGCCTTTCGCTAAGGCAACCTTTGCTTCTTCAGATAATGCGCCAAAACTCATGTCTGACACGAAAATTGGCATACTCAGTTTTAAGGGTTTCTTGGCATTGGGGCCAATCACCAATTCTGTGCCGACTTCTGCATCATCGAGCAAGGGTAAACGGGCTAATTGGGCTGTAACAAATTGCAGATCATCCCATTTTGGGAGCTGTGGGGCGGGCACTCCCATGGCAGAAACGGGGCCATGGTGTCCAGTTTTTGAAAGTCCGTGGGTGGCCAGAGCATGAATATAGTGGGTGCTTGGTTCATCGACAGTGCCGTGAATATCAGCGTAGGTTCCTTGGTAGGCATCTCGGTTATAAGGCTGGGGATGTTTGGTGCGCCAAGCAATTATTTCGTCGGCATCGACATACACATCGTCGTCTTCGACCCAGGCATTAAATTTGTCGAGAATTTCGCTGTCATTGTAAGAACTAACGCCTGTATCCATGCGGTAATCCCATTGGTGCAGCCCACAAATGATGTTGTCGCCTTCGATGGAGCCATCAGCCATCAAAGCTCCCCGATGTTTGCATCGGCCATAGAGCACTGAGAGTTTTTCATCCCAGCGGATAATCACAAGATCAACGTTTTCGACTAATGCGGCAACGGGCTGGCGATCGCCGATCTCACTCCAGGTGGCAATTTTGACTTTTTTCATTGGGTGTCGTTCCTAACTGAATTGGGGCTGATTGGGAAAATGGGGTAAAAGGGATTGATTTAACTCGATAGGATGAGTCCGGCATACAGGATAGTGCCGCCGAGAAAGGAGAAAAAACAACTCTGCTGTTCGTCGGGCAATTCTCGTTTCAAAATATTGAGGATGATACTTCCGGCTAAAAATGACCACACCAGGGACACTGTTACTTCACTGAGATGAAAGGCTTGTCCAGCGATCGCCCCAACCATAATCGCTCCGGTCAATATCCACCGTCCTTGCTTGTCGTAGGGCATCGAATGGTGTTCCCGTAAACTGCGATCCACAATAAAAAAGTGCAGGGCGATCGCCACAAAAAACAAAATGCACTGCAATAAACTATGCTCACCGATGTCCTGGAGCAAATAACCCACAATGATGTTTAGTACTGAGAAAAAGGCGATATGAATCCAAAAAGTAATAGTGTCAGTACTATCAGAATTGTGATTTTCACGGTTGAACTTTCGCGAATTTAATGCCCAAATATCCAACCCATAAAAAATCAAAAGACCAACCAGTGCAATGATATAAATATGATTTTCCAGGTAGGCCATCAGGGGCACAGCAGAATGTTCTAATTCCTCTTGGGCATGGCTGAGTTCAGGGAAAATCTCTAGGAAAACATATCCAATCGATACGCCTCCGGCAAACGACAGCCAACGGTGTTCGGGAATAAATGCAAAAATATTTCGCTTGGAAACAAAAGCATGAATCAAGGCTAAACCGACAGCCAAAATCAGACCCGGTCCTTCCATAGACGGCTCACTCTAATCTTTATTAATTAACCTGAATGTTACTGAATCATTACTTAGGGACTAGGCTTTGCTCAACAAAACAAAATGTGCGATCGCCTGTCCCTTTATTGCCCTAATTTCTCAGCCTAATAATCAGCAGTCGGATAGACAACTTTCACGTCATTATTTTCCCAATAGGTATCCGCATTTGCTTTGCGCGTTTCTGGATCAGCTTCCCACTGAGGCTTTGTTTCGCCGAGCTTACCGTTATAAAACAGGAACAACTTTCCCTCTGACACAATGTAGCTCTTAGGATCGATCGGAAAGGTTTTTCCTTCTGAGACTGCCAGCGCGCAAAAGCCACCATACTGAGGAATATAACGCTCTGGATTGGCTTCAAATGTTGCTTTGTTCGCCTCACTACTAAAGCGATAGGTTACGCCTTCGTAGGTTGCCATAATACTTTCATCACCTTTGGTCGGCATATCAGAGAAATAAGACACTGGGTCATAACCTTGTAGCGCAACGCCAGCTTCGTTGAGATTTTGTAAATTAGCCATAATCACCTCTTTTGATGGATCATTCGCCTTACGATGGGCTTACCAAGATCATGAATCGGGCTTTCGGTTGGAGCAAGCTGATTTTTTTAATTGAACCGATAGATAGTAACTATAACGATGGATCTTTACCAAATACACTATTTTCTGGCGATCGCCGAGGTTGGTAGTTTTACCAAAGCAGCAGAACAACTATACGTATCGCAACCATCGCTCTCGGCAGGGATAAAAAAATTAGAACAAGATTTAGACGTGCAGCTATTTGAACGAGTTGGGCGAGGAGTATTACTCACATCGGCAGGCCGTTTATTCCAAGAAAAAGCCCAAAGCATTCTGGCAGAATATAAGGCAATTCGCCAAGATTTGGAACAGTTAAAGGATGCCCCAACCTTACGCATTGCTACACTGCACACGCTCCGAGCCGATAGCTTAACTCAGATTGTCGGTCGATTTCATGAGCAATACCCCAATGTTGCCATTGAGATTTTGCAGGGTTATTTCCAAGATATCCAGCAATGGTTGGAGCAAGGTGATGTGGATTTGGCCATTACTTGGTTACGGGGAGAAAAGACCATCCCAAATTCCCAGGCTTTGTTTCACCAGCCCTTAGCTTTAGCGGTTCATCAAGACCATTCTTTTGCAGAAAGAGAAACTGTTTGTTTAGCTGAGTTGGATGGACATGCCTATATAAATCGGATCAATTGTGAGCTATGGCAAATGCATCCCAAACTCTTTGCGACGGCTGGGATTGAGCCTAAATTTATTTATTCTTCTAATAATGAGGAATGGGCAATTTCATTGATCCAAGCAGGGATGGGGGTCAGCATTATGCCGATGTGGAAAAGGATTAAGAATATCGTTTATGTGCCGATCTCGGATCTAGATTTAAACCGTACGATTGGTCTGCAATGGCGTGGGAAAACGAATCTCAAAGCTGTCAGCTGGTTTCGTGATTTTGTAGCAGATTGTGATTGGCAAGTGGCAAGCTGATTTTTAAGCTTAAAGATTTAAAGCCTCGACTGCTGCGAGAAGTTAAGGGATTACTGTGCTTTTTCGGATTTCAAATTTAAGGGTTAGAAGCATCATGTCAAGACACAAAACAAATGCTGACATGCTTTTCTATAGACAGTTTGGGAATACTAAAGCCATGCCCAGTTTTCATTGCTCGCATCACTCAAAACGATGTTATTCCATGGAATTCTCTATCCAACGGGGAAAGCAAGCAACCGAACAAGCTGTCTATTTTTCTGCCTATTTTTCCAGGACAACACCCAATGTTTAAGACTTTTTTCACTAAATTTTCTGCTGTGGCGATCGCCGCGACGACTGCTTTCATTTCAACTGCATCTGTTTTTGCGCAACCCATATCTCCCTCTGTAAATGGGCGCTACGAAGACCTCGTTCAAACAATTCATTGCCCCGAAGACGAAGAATCCTATGGCAACTTCAATGAATATGGCTATTGGGGTGGCGGCAGTTGGTGCGGTGAAGATGGGAAAGAAGGATATTGGGTTTATGATGCTCCCAATTGGTACGTCTGGGCATCTGAGACAACAGATGAATTAGACCCTGAAGCGAGTGCCTATGGCAGTTACTCAGGTCTTGTCCAAATACTTGAATGTGCAGCCGATGTGGATGCCTATGGTGACTACAACAATTATGGCTATTGGGGCGGTGGTAGCTGGTGTGGCGAAGATGGTTCCGCTGGTTACTGGGTCTATTCTTATCCCAACTGGTACATCTGGAATTACGCCAACTAAAGAATTTACTCAATCACTCTTTCGTTAAATCTGTTGTCTCAGTCGCTTTGTAGGCTCTGGGGCAATTTTTGTTTACAGCGCGTAAAAAACAGGAGAGTTTCAAGTAAGTAATGCTATAGCAAAATGGAGTGAGTCGTTTCCTTGGAAGTCTCGCTATGACAATTCACTGTCCCCAATGTAATGCTCAAGACATCATCAAAAGTGGATTCGCTAAAAATCGTCAACGATTTAAGTGTAAGCAGTGCAATTATCAATTTACAAGCTTTTCTAAAGAGCGGGGCAAGCCTCTCTGGATGAAATTAGAAGCTGTATTGATGTATATGAGTGGTATGTCCATGAATGCGACAGCCAAGATTCTCGGTGTATCAGCTCAATCAGTGCTCAATTGGGTAAGAGATTTCGGTGAAGCCAATTATGAAAAGCCCACTCCTGAGTCTGCTGTCGTGGTGGAGCTAGATGAGCTATGGCATTTTATCCAAGAGAAAAAAACAAACTTTGGGTCTGGAAAGCATATGACCGTAATACTGGGCGACTCATTGACTGGGAATTGGGAAGTCGTGATAGTCGAACTTTAGGTCATTTACTAGAGCGGTTATCGCAATGGCAAATCACTGTCTATTGCACCGATAATTGGAAACCCTATCAACAGCTATTAGAGAATCACCCAGATGCTTTTCATGTCATTAGCAAGAAAGAGACAATAGCAATTGAGAGAAACAACTCAGACAATCGCCATTGGTTTGCTCGGTTTCATCGCAGGACGAAGGTCGTCTCTAAATCAAAACACATGGTGGACTTGAGCATGGCACTGTTTGCGAAATTTAGAGTGAATGGAAGTATTGAGCTACTGCGCAATTGGCGTTTAACATTACTCTCTTGAAACTCTCAAAAACAGATCAGATATCGCCTGGTCGATTTGTGATTAGATTTAAAAATTCAGATCCTCGACTTCTCTGAGAAGTCGGAGATCTATGCAACCCTATTCTGACTGAAGAGAAGCTTCATATTGAGCGGCGAGATGTTCCTGTAAATTGCGGTGAATAAATCGATCGCCACCCCTCACTCGCTGCAGAAAAAGGCGATCGCCACAATAATTCAGAATCAAACAAATATTAGAGCAGTTTATAAGTCTGTGGATCAGCTTTGAGAACGTAAGCATCCCCGTAGCGCATCACATCACCCGTAATTTCAATCGGATCTGCGACTAAATCCAATACTTCATCGTTTACAGCCTTACCTTCTAGATCCGACAGCATAAAATACAGCGGCAAACCGTCCTCATTTTGCGATAAAAACACAGACGGTACACCACCAGAAATACAGCGAATCGCGCAGGAGCGGTGGGTTTTTGTGCGACCAGGTTTCATAATGCCGGGATAACATTTACCATCCATAATTTCTCCTCGCAAAGAGAATTGCCCCATAGAGATCCCCATCTCCAATTCCTGTGGTGCAGTTTCTGGAGGGTCGATGGGCTCTGCCGAGAAAGTCGCTAAGACAGTCAAGCTATTGCGGTGTACTGGTAACCCTCTCAGCTCCACCCATTGGCCTGCATTTTCCATGACTTTAGCTGATGGCGAAGTCTTGCCTGGCCCGGACAGCAAATAAACCGAATAAGGACTCTGATCGCCCACATCGCCGGGACGAGGCACCATCAAATGGGGTGAAGGATCGCTCATTAACAACCCAACAAAAGTTTGCTGCCCGGCAAAACGACCGGGATTTACCTGCTCGGAATGGATAGACGGCAAGAGCAATGCTAAGCCGATGTAGCCAATCACCAGTGATGGAATCAGTATTAGTAAAAAGCGGCGTATCTTACGGGGGATTTTGGCATAGCCACGATAAAATTCATCGTTGTCAGAATCATGTAAAGCCATTATGAATCAAACTCCTCTGTGAAATGGGCAGGTTCAACCGGAGTGCCGGGTCGGTTCGGGATTGATGCAACGAAAATTTGAGTGCCTTCGACCTTCACATTGAATGTCGGAACTTTCTCAGTGAAGGGTGGCGGAGAAGAACCGTTGTCTGGATAGTATTGATACGCATGCCAAGGACAGGTAACGCAACCATCGATTATTTTGCCTTCGCCAAGGGGGCCATTCTGGTGTTGGCAGACATTAGAAATAGCGGAGATTTTACCGTCGTATTTAAAGATAGCCACTCGCTCACCAGCAATCACAACAATTTTGGCGCGATTTTCAGGAATTTCATCGACAGTACAAGCGGCAACATAGCCTTCGGCATCGGCTTGAAGTGTGTGCTTAGCTTTACCAAAAGGCCAACTCCCATCAGTCTTAGCTTCCTTGAGTCCGGCGATGAGATGAAGTCCTACCACAGTGACAAAACCAACGCCGACTAAGGCGGTCATTAATGGGTGACGATTTGTTTCTAGTGCACCCAGGATTACGTGACTGACAAGGAGACCATAGGCGACATAAACGCCCATGTGTAAAGCTTTCCAAATTGGAGGAGTCAAATTAACCAACCAGAAGTCATGGCTCGTAACGGCCATAAAGAGGAATATGACTAAGGCGATCGCCCCTAAGCTCTCGAAGGGAAAGCGAATAAAAGAGGTGTAGTTTGTATTACTGACAAACAGACTGACGATCGGCTTCAGATTCCCGAAGTCGTGATACCACCCTAATGTTTCCTTGGCATGGAGCACACCGAGGGCAAACATGGTAACGCCCATATGGCGGCGATTGTAGAGTAGTGGAAGAAACTTGGGGAACAGTCGGCAAAGGGGACCAATGGCCAAAATAATGTGGAGCAGGATAAATCCGGCAGAGCCATAATCGCGAATCCAAATCCCCTTCAGATCTAAACTCGAACCACCGCTCTTGGCGATCGCCTCAAACACAAATAAATAAGCAATGACTGACGCCCACAAAATGACGTCATAGATAATGACCTGTCGATTCCATTGAATAGATTTATAGGCAACACTCATAGAAAACTCCGATGGAAAATTCCGATGGAAAACAAAACCAACTTCACTGGGATTAGAGTTGTGTCAAAGATGCTGAAATCGGGAATGCAGCTTGTATAGCTTGTCTACCTTGACTGTAGATCAACAAATATCCGTCTTTCCCCACGATTGCATCTGGCACACTAAATTGCCGTTGAGCTGAACCGGATAATCGGCCAAGTAGTAGGGCGCTATCACCAATTTCTTCTGGTGCTTCCGCAGCGCCATCCCAGTAAATCAATAGATCTGGTTGTCTCAGATCCCACCGAGGTTTGAGGGTGAGAATGACTTTGTCATCTTCTTGGGTATAGGTTATGGCGTTAAATTGACTCGATTTACCGAGGTCTTCAGAAGCTATCTTTTCACCTAGCTCACTATCTGCAACCAAGGCATAGCCATCTTGTTCAAAGAGGATCTGCGCCGACTCATCCGATGGTAGATATTGGGGACGAAATATAAAGCCAAATAATAGGATCAAAGGCAGGGCGATCGCCAAGATCGAGCTAGCGGCCAAATGGGTCTGTCGTCGGGAAAGGAGCATCTTTAACCTCCTGAAACAGGTGCTTGTTTCGCTGCAATGCGATGGGCATTTTTCTCAGTGGGATGTTGTTTACCCTTTAGTAGTCGAATGGCAAACAAAGGCCAAAACAAAACAACACCCGGAATAATGATCAATCGAAATCCGATCGCCCATCCTGTAGCCGCTGGGTCGACCCGTTTGATCAGAAATGTGACAAAGGGAATCGAAAAAACTAGCCCAGCGATCACGTAGGCGGTTATTAATTGCAGCGTCCATTCAACAATGCTGATAGCAAAGTTATTCATTGAATACCTCTTAATCCGACTCGATATTCATGAAAAACAGTCGTATTGAGCCGCTTTGTTGATCTATTAAAGAGTAAGACTAGAATGATGACCTATGAGCAAACACAATGCATTGAGACATATTTCTTTAAAATAATAAAAATTGCTTTTAAATCCCTTTCTTTTCTGACCATGGTCGACATTTTGGTCAAGGATAAATCTGAGTGCCTTCACCAGGTACGCCCTGAAATAATGAGAATTGCCTAAAAAACAGCTTAAATAGACCTTAAAATGCGATCCATTCAAGATGCTAAATACTTCAAAAAAAGGAATCTTAATTCGATTTTTTATTGATTTTCTGAGGAGAGATTGGCAAAAAAACTTTTTTAAACATCCATATTCTAGACATATTAAAATGATCAATGGATTTCATGAAAATCGTTGTGAAGCCAGATCCTTTTCAAGGTGAGTTCGGGATAAGAAATCAAGGTTCTAATCAAGTTTTAGAGAAGGTTTCTTAGGCTGATGACAGTAGGCAATGAGACCACAAAGCAAGTTGACACAAAAATTGGCAGGACTGCGGTGGCGAGAATGTTCAATCTGAGAAATTTTCTTCAGTTGGTCAATGACTGTCTCAATTAAAGCTCGCTTACGAGCCAGAACTTTGTCACGCCAAAGCATCAAGTGATTCTTCATATTGCGACGAGGCTTAGCTAGAAGCCTCACATCATATTCTTCTTGCAAATACTGTGCCAGAGCTTGAGAGACGTAACTTTTATCTGCAAAGACTTTTCTCGATAACTCTTTCAAAAGCTCCACGGCTGGTTTTCTGTCATCAGTGTTACCAGGCGTGACTTTCACATTGAGTAATTCTCCACAGTCATTGATAACCAGATGTAGTTTGAAGCCAAAGAACCAACCCACAGAGGTTTTACCTCGAGCGGCATGACCTTCAAAAACGTGATGTTGAGATATACGACGGTTATGACAGACATTGATGCCACTAGCATCAATGAAACTAATGCCTGTGCATTGGCCATAACAGTGGCGCCAATAGATGCACAGCGGTACTAATGTTAAGGCATCCATTCCACAAAGCTATGATGTGAGGCTTCTAGCTAAGCCTCGTCGCAATATGAAGAATCACTTGATGCTTTGGCGTGACAAAGTTCTGGCTCGTAAGCGAGCTTTAATTGAGACAGTCATTGACCAACTGAAGAAAATTTCTCAGATTGAACATTCTCGCCATCGCAATCCTGCCAATTTTTGTGTCAACTTGCTGTGTGGTCTCATTGCCTATTGTCATCAGCCAAAGAAACCCTCTCTTCAGCTTGATTAGAACCTTTATTCCTTATCCCGAACTCACGTTAATACTTATTTGATGGTTTCAATATCTGTAGCGATGTTTGGGTATCCTGTTGTCAGGAGAATACAATTGCGAGATTATATTCCAAACAAAGATCCACAAAGGCTTTTGCCACTACATATCTAGAATATTCTGAATGTTCCCATGGCTGATCACTGCGTTGTAAACTATCGAAGTCTGGCCATTCAGCATATGATAACCGTTGTTTTACTTCTTGATGTGTCAGCCAAGTATTGGATCTTGGTAACCCAGCTATTTCAGCGATTACGTAACAGCAGGCAGTGGAATCAAGCCATCCGGTCCTGAAATCTCCACAAACTGGAATCTTCAACTCCGCAAGCTCAGCAGCCTTGTTTTCGAATGCAGCCAAAATTGTAGGAACATCCACATCGCTCAGATATCCTAAGTCTGGAACAAATGCATCTGCATCAACCACTTACTTGCCCCTTAATATAAACATCACTGGAAATTAAGACTAGAATTTGCCATTAGTATTTGGATGGATAGGCGATCGCCCTCCGAAAAGCAATGCTTGCAACCCTCATCGAATTTGCAGATGATCCTGACGACCCAGCACTCTGGGCAATCCCAAATCTTTGGGCTGCACCCACTCTTATTGGCGAATCCTTGTAAAGGAAATAATAGCAAGTATAGCAATTTCTAGTCGAGTGAGGTGCAATAGCAGCAATGTGTAAACCAGCATCGAATATCATCAAGGGTAATCTTGGAAAAAGCTACCTCAATTGCCTTGTCTAGAGCTAGATAAGTTCTTGCCCCGATACTTTTCAAGGTACTTTTCAACTTTGACCAGCAATTTTCAATGGGTGAAAAATCTGGAGAATAGGGAGGAAGGTAAATCAACTTAGCTCCCACGGCCTCAATCATTGTGCGTACTGACTCTCCTAAATGAATCGAACAGTTATCCATCACCACACATGCTCCCGCCCATAAGTTTGGTATTAACTTCTGGCTGATGAATGCTTCAAAGGTTAATCCATCCGTACTCCCCAGCAGATGATAATTAGCGACCATTCCCTTGAAGCCTAATGCTCCAATCAAAGAAACATTCTTGCCTCGTTTACTGGATTTCGGACTATAAGCTCGTTTCCCTTTCTCAGAACGTGCCCTCAGTCTTGTCATGGCTAAGTTCACGCCCGATTCATCGATAAAAATCAAGTTTTTCGCTAGAGTCGCTTGCATTTTCTGCCAAAAATCATATCTGGCTTGTTGCACTCGTTTTGTCGCCTTAAGGTCTGGATAGAATGTTTTTTTTGAGGCTATATCCCATTCTTCTTAAGGTGCGATGCATGGTGCTATTGGCCACACGGAGACCAGTGCGTTTCTCCATCTCATCACATAGTTCCGCTAGCGTCGCATCGTTTTTCTTGGTGAGCAACTGGCGCAATATTGTTTGATTGCTCTTCGTTTAATTTGGGAGGTGTTTGTTGGCTTCGTTTTTTCGGAGCAATCGACCCTGTCAGTCGTTTTTGGTCGAGGAGCTTTTGTACAAAACTTTTCGCCACTCCAAATTGTCGGGCAAGACTACTTTGACTCACACCACCCCTTTCGTAGGCATCCACTATTTCTGTCTTAAGTCTAATGAGTAGGCTTTCGGCAAGATGCTACTTTCTTCCTCACCAGTCAACTCACCTATACTACTTCATACACCTTGCTAGGCTGAAATTTGCTGTAAGCTTTACTTGTATTAATTGTCCCAATGCAAAAGTGATATGTGAACTACATCTGTTAGTTATGTTCCTGGCTAGCAATATTTATTGATAAATTCATTAATTTCACGATCACTTGCTTTCCAATCCTCACCACGACATTCAATGAGTTTTATTAATGCCAATAATTCGAGAGGAGCTTCACCTACCACTTCTAGTTTCCCATTTGTCGCTTTCCATATTTGTGTTTGATTCTCAGTATCTTTGACTGAAATCTCGAATCCTAGACTTACCAAAGATAGGTAGGCTGGCACTTCAGTATTTCCTGTATAAGCTATCCTCATTGGCTTCATTTTTACAGCCTCATAATGAATATTCATACTATATGTTTTGCTAGAAATCCCCTGATTTATATATTATTCTATTACAAACTCCAAGGCATTTATTATTATTCAGTGATATAGAATATTCGAGTTCGAATAAACTCAGTGCATGTATTTTATATTCTTAACAAATAAACTAGAAAATAATATCAGCGATCACCCTCCGACAAGCCATGCTATCAACCCTCATCGAATTTGCCGATGATCCCGATGATCCGGCACTCTGGGCAACACCAAATCTCTGGGCAGCTCCGACTCTCATTGGTGAATCAATCTAGATAAAAGAATGGGGTGATCGCCCTTTGATTTACCTCAGAAATTTAGCAGTGTTCGGCATTTAAGCTATGCTCCATCTTTCTGACCACAAGATCGCGGACTTTTGCAGAGAGAAAGTGTGATGGAATGTACTTCAAACTGTACGAATGTCGTGATGGTCTAATCGTTTCTTTGACAAATTTAAAAATTATCCGAGCATGTCTTTTATCCCATGCCCACAAAATTCTGCCTCGGATTTTCCATTGCCAATATGCATCACTAGGCCAATTTAATTTGTGTTTTTTATTTGAGTGGCAGTGAGAACATTGAACCAAACCATTCGTCAGTAAAGGATAACCACCATAAACTGAATCACCTCCACCTCGAAGATATTGGCCTGAGCCTGAAGGTGTTTTCCAACGGACTTGAGAAGGAAATCTTTCGATAACAGTCCAACCACCCCACTGATGCATTGGTCGAGTGTCATCAGGGCAAATCTCGTTTTTCGACAAGAATTCAAATGGCTCTTCAAATTTGGCGAGGCCGCCGCAGTTGGGGCACTTTATCTCTATTGGCTGATATTTCATTTGAAGGCCGAACTATCACTAAGGTCTTACTCCCTAATTTACGTGTAGTGCCACCGAAAATTGGCAAGTTCTCAAACTGATTTAGGCTTTTATTGTTAATCCTGAATACTCTCGGAAGTAATATTGTTAGATGTATTTATTTCCGAAAGGCAGGTATCTTTTATTTTTTGTCGAATAGGGAGCGATCGCCTCAAGTCTAGAAAGTATGGGCACTTATTTTATTTTTGATTGGGCATTGTTTAGTATTGGCGATCGCCCATTTCTAAAACTGCTTTGGCAAAATGCTTCTCCATTCATAAGGATGAGAAAGTGCCACATTAGAGACGCTAAGTATTCGTAACCTTTGGCTTGAAGCCTCGCGAAATTCAGCCAAATCCGACTCAAACACACATAGGCTCTTGAAAAAAACTGATAAACCAGATGTAATCCTCTGTGCTGATCCATTCATAAGACATTGCGATTCCCTCATCCATGCAATAGGTAACTGTATGGAGTGTGCCTTGTAATAGCTCTGGCTGGAGTATTTGTCGATCAACAGGAGATATTGAAGGAGGTCGATAACCAAAAATAGATTCAAATACATCATCAAAGATATCTATTGAATTGGCTGAAGGTTCGAATCGCTCTACTGGAATATTAAAGCCTGCACCATCTTGGTGGACACGAACACTCACGGCTTGATCGTTGGTAAACCTGACCGATAATCTTAAGTCTTCTGCATTATTGAAAAAAGATCTTATTTTTCCAGGGCTGTAGGTGTAGGTTACGTGGCGATCACCTTCGGCATGGGTCAAAGTCAAGCGAGTCCAGTACTGACCAAAGTACCGTTCGATAGCAGTGGGATTTTCGCCAAAGATTTGGCGATCGCCAGAGATGACAGAGGACTGTAAACCAGTAACAAGGAAAGTACTCAAGCCGAAAACTGTGAGAGCTTGGGCGGCATATTGTCGCCACATTTTGCAATTCATACGCTCATCAGTTAAAGAGTTATCAGCGGTTACTGAAGCGAAAAATCCCATCTTGTTTCACCTTCTTAATAGGTAGTAAGCCTCAATTCTTTATAACCTATCCAATATTTAGGTTTTCTAATATCGCGATCAGATAGGCGATCGCCCTTCGACAAACAATGCTTGCAACCCTCATTGAGTTTGCAGATAAGCCTGATGACCTAGTACTTTGGGCAACACCAAATCTCTGGGCCGCACCAACCCTCATTGGTGAATCAATCTAGATAAGTGAATGTGGCGATCAATCCCAACCAGTTATTGGAAATTTCATTTATATCTCAATAACTATTGAGCAATATTCATTTCCATGATGCTTTAATTAATCTTTTTCTCTAAATTAGAAATGGTGACTGAAACAGCTTTGGTCTGGCAATTAACTCTCGCAGAACTAATGACAATTGCTTCCTCTGGCCGCTCTCGTGGAATATATAGCTCAAAAATCCGAGCATTATCTTCAAAGAATACTCCTAATACAAGACTGTCTTGCCATGTCTCAGGAAATTCATAGTCTTCAAGGGCTTTTCTTGTTGCTATCCGAGCAATTTCTTGCAGCTCATCTAGTTCTTTCATCTCTACAAAAGTGTCTTTATCTTTTTCTATAAATGTAGCTTTTTATGCATAGTTTAGCTTTTTATTATTCTGGAATATTTTAAACTGATTACGGTTGTTTTATCATTGGTCTACTTTTATTTTTATTGGCTAATTATCTTAAATGGCGAAAGTTTTCCCGGTGTGGTTGATTCCCAATTTTTTTAACGAGAACAACTATCTTCTTCTTCATAGGCTAATTTTCCTGTGAGGACATCTTCTACAAATTTGCAAAACCATTGTTTAAAGGAAGTATTGAGGACCGGACGTTTCTCCCAGTCATGCCACATTTCAATGACTTGACCTTTTGTTCCAGCTTCCGTTGGATCTAGATCAATGCAAAGATGATCGCCACCGCCGTTATAAGTAAATGGAATCCAGTGCTTATTCCACCAATCATTTTTTACTTCTGCTGGCGGTTCGGAATAACTATCTTCAAAATCTCCGCCATCCAGCAAATCTTTCCAAACTAACCACTCGTCTTGAATGCGATGTAGCGAGAGAAATTCCACCCCATCAAATAGCCAAGGTGAGTCTGCACTCTGCCCATTATGACGACGATAAAAATCCTTGAAATCATTTGGCAAAGCAATCTCTAAAACTTTTTCACAGGCTAGAAGTTCTTCTTCAGTAGCACCGGGATTTAATCCTGCTGCAACTTTTGGTGCATTTTCAGCAAGCCAATTTTCAAGCTGTTGCCAAGCCACTTCAATCGTTTGAGATGTCATGATTATCTCTTTAATTCAGCTAGTTCAATCGTACTGCATTTTCTTGGTTGTCTCGCTACACAACAGGGAATGCGAGTTTGAAACGATTAGGCTTGGCAGGCGATCGCCCAATATAGATTTTTAGCGATTGAGTCGATTCGGAATGCCATCACAACCGCCGGGAATTGTGCCGCGAGCTTTTTCGCCACACCAAGAGCAGCAATAATATCTTTGTTCTTCGCTCATGCGTTTGACATTGGTAAAGTCAACATCCTCGACTACTGCCCCTGTAAACTCACCAGTCCGATAATCTGGTCGCTGATTTTTTACCCGTGGACTTGCTGCATCAAAAGAACCATAAAAAAGAATTGTGCCTTTCAGATCGGCATTTTTGAGGTTGGCATCCACAAGAATTGTTCTCGCTAAATTTGCCCGCACTAAATCACATCCCTGTAAATTTGCCCTTACCATATTGGCTTCGCTCAGATCAGTCCAGCGCAAATCCATGGTGTGTAAATCGGTTCCCGCTAACATCACACCGAGGTCAATCACCCGCACACCACTTAATCGATCCTCTTGATAGCCACCAGTACCATCAAAAATCGGACGTCCCAAACGACCATCTCGCCGCAACGGAGTCAACAAGCGAGACTGAGATAAAAATCGTAAAATTTTTGCTTTACCACCAGCATCAACACTGCTGAGAATTGCAGCTGTTCGACCTTCCGCAATGGAGCGTTCCTGTGGCCAATCTTCTAATAAACCTTCTTCATTAAGTGCTAATTCTGAAATTCCTTGGAAATAAGTATCGATGGTTTGCTGTTGGGTAATGCGGTTTTGCTGGATTGTTAGGTCACGGGAAATCACATACTGCTCCCAGGCGACATAAACAGCCAACACAGCGATCATGATTTGGCCCAATGCGCCAACCCAGTCAGCCCAAGAGCCAAATTCATCCCATTTAATTTGGTTTAGCCAATAACCAACGAGTGCATAGACACCCAAAAATTTAAATAATCCGGCGATCGCGATCGCAAAGGCAATAAATCCAATTAGCGTTTTGCGTTCTTGAGCTGTGAGAAATGTTGAAAGCCATTCTTTTACCGACGGCAAAATGATTTTGAGCGACAGCAACAATGTCACCAAAGTGCCTGATAAACCGAGCCATAGCCAATTACTCAAGAGGCCTATGACCATGACCCCAACTGCTGTAAACACGAGCCAGGGATTTGATGAGTCGATCTGCCGTAAGTAAAATCGACGTTCCATCAAATCTTGTCGTGGCGGGGGAATTTTCGTTGGTTTTATGGCGGGTGTAATCTCCCCAGACTGATCCGCCTGTGGCAACTTATCATTGGGCATCTCAGAAAACGAATTAGGTTTCGTCTGACTCATAAACCGTCGAAATATCGCTATTCCAGCAATTGTAACTAATTCTTAAAGTCCCCGAAAAAGAAAAACCCCATCCTTGAAGAGAACGGGGAGTTTGCCCTTATGGCAATCAAATTAATATCGAGGATTTAGGCGATCGCCCAAACCTTTTCAGCATGATGCTAGATATTGCCAAAAACAATCTTCGCAGCGGCGAGAGTCTTATCAATATCCTCATCAGTGTGAGCTAAAGACGTGAAGCCAGCTTCAAACTGAGAAGGTGCGAGGTAAATACCCTGCTCCAACATGCCACGGTGATAACGACTGAATTTCTCTAGATCAGAATGCTTTGCGTCATCGTAGTTATGGACAGACTTGCCAGTAAAGAACATGCCGAACATACCGCTGATGTTGCCACCAGAAACTTCATGACCCGCTTCACGAGCAAGGCTCAATAAACCGTTAATCAACTTGTTTGTAATTGTTTCGAGATGCTCATAAGTGCCAGGACGTTGGAGCAATTCCAATGTCTTGATCCCCGCAGTCATTGCCAAAGGATTACCGGAAAGTGTGCCCGCTTGATACATGGGGCCAGCAGGAGCAACCATTGACATAATTTCTTTACGACCACCGTAAGCACCCACAGGTAGACCACCACCGATGACCTTACCCATAGTTGTTAAATCAGGTGTGACGCCGAACTTGGCTTGCGCACCACCGTAGGAAATGCGGAAACCAGTCATTACTTCATCAAATACGAGTAATGCACCATTTTCTTTTGTAATTTCCCGCAGGCCTTCGAGGAAGCCAGCATCAGGTGTGACAAAGCCAGAATTACCAACGACAGGTTCTAGAATTACACCGGCGATCGCCTCAGGATTTTCCGCGAAAAGCTTCTTCACTGCATCAAGATCGTTATAAGGCGCAGTCAAAGTCGACGCAGTTGTTGACTTTGGCACACCCGGAGAATCAGGTAAACCTAAAGTTGCTACACCAGAACCAGCCTTCACGAGGAACATATCCGCGTGACCGTGGTAGCATCCTTCAAACTTAATGATTTTTTCGCGACCAGTGAATGCGCGCATTAAACGCAACACGGACATACAAGCTTCAGTACCAGAGTTGACGAAGCGAACCATTTCAACACTGGGCACAGCATTGATGACCATCTCAGCCAAAATATTTTCCTTAAAACAAGGCGCACCGAAACTGGTTCCCTTTTCAAGGGTTTCACGAAGAGCCACATTGACTTCATCGTTTGCGTGACCACAGATCGCTGGGCCCCAAGTGCCAACATAGTCAATATATTCGTTACCATCGACATCCCAAGCACGAGAGCCTTTGACGCGATCAAATACGATGGGCTGTCCACCCACTGATTTAAATGCTCGCACGGGGGAACTGACACCACCCGGCATTAATTTTTGAGCTGCACTAAAAATTTCGTCTGATTTGGTTGTATTTAAAGCTGTAGTAACCAAATTATTTCTCCTTTAAGCAAGATCTATAAAAATTAACTTTTGTAATCTAGATTGTTTTAATGGCCATTCAATCCCTGTGTGCTAGGGAAAATTTGTGACAGTTTATTATTTTACGGAATAAAGGCAATTTCGGCGTTTGTCTGGTGATTAATTCACAATGTCTTACAAGTGTTATTCGACGAAATTTATTATTTGCCCTTGGAGGAAACACAACAAAATGTCGAAAGTTGCAGTGAAATTTATGCCCAATGATGTCGTGATTGAAGCGGCACCTGGAGAACCGATGCTTGAGGTGGCGCGGCGAGCTGGCATCATGATCCCCACCGGTTGTCTGATGGGCTCATGTCATGCTTGCGAAGTAGAGCTAGATGACGGAGAAAGTCTTTGCGCTTGCATTGCTGGCATCCCTGGCGATCGCCCAGAAATCACGATTCATTTATTTAGCGATCCCGTTTGGTAAACCACCCTAGGAGTTTGACTCACCATCACAATTATTGTGTTCTAAGTGTCGAACTAAATCTAAGAAACAACAGTTATTTTGTAGCGTTTGATACGGAATAAAGGTGTAAATCGTTTTAGAAACCAGTATGCCTTAGGGTAACCAAAATCATTTCTTAATACTTTTTAAGACGTGATAAGCATAAATACTAATTTCAAAAAGAGCTGCTGAATAAGTTTCTCCCGTAATACACAGAGAAATCCAAGGCAATTAGGATTAAGACCCATCAAGTCACCCCTTGATTCTTTCGCTCGATCCATTAGTATTTTGTGAAACAAAGCCAATATTCTCATCGGTTAAAAGTTACTTCTGCTACCGATTAGAGATATTTGTCTGTGTTATTCAAGAGCATAAATGCCTAAAACATCTCAAACTAATGCCTAAGTCAACTTTCCAAAAACGGAGTCTGGCTATGGAGCAAGCACATTTCAGCCCAGCACACGATGATAGTGTTGTTCTGAACTTTGCCCGTAAGCTCTCCCGTAACTTTTCTCCAATCTGGCTAGCTTGTATTCCTGCTGCAGCGATTATCACTGTAGTTTGGAGCACAGCAGCTATGGCAGACGGCCATGAAGTAGCCGTTGATGCAGCTGGTCAAGTCCAAATCATTTTGGACACTATCTTCCTGCTTGTTGCATCAGTGCTGGTCATTTTCATGAACGCAGGCTTCGGAATGCTCGAAGCTGGCTTCTGTCGTCAGAAAAATGCCGTTAACATCCTTTCCAAAAACCTGATTGTCTTTGCGGTTGCAACAATTGCATACTGGGCAATCGGTTACGCCTTTATGTATGGCGACGGTAATTCTTTCATCGGTTTGAAGGGTTTCTTCTTCTCCGGTAGTAGTGTTCCCTACAGTGGCGATGGTAGTGAGTGGTACACCATGGATGGTGACGCTCAAATCCTGAACTTCGTCCCTGAAAGTATCTCTTTCCTTTTCCAAGTTGCCTTCGCAGCAACAGCGGCAACCATCGTTTCCGGTGCGGTTGCAGAAAGGATTAAGTTTGATGCTTTCTTGATTTTTAGTTTCCTTTTGGTTGCTATTTCTTACCCCATCACAGGTCACTGGCAGTGGGATGGCGAATGGCTATCAGCGCTTCCTTTCCTCGGTGTAGATGAAGAAGGTGCAGCTCTGTTTGGTTTCCATGACTTTGCTGGTTCTACCATCGTTCACTCTGTTGGTGGTTGGGCTGCTCTTGTTGGTGCCGCTGTGCTTGGCCCTCGTGCTGGCAAGTATCGTGAAGACGGTAAAGTCAATGCAATTCCCGGTCACAACATGAGTATCGCGACCCTTGGTTGTTTGATTCTCTGGATCGGCTGGTTTGGTTTTAACCCTGGTTCCGAGTTGGCAGCAAGTGCAAATGTTCCTTACATCGCTGTAACGACTAACTTGGCTGCTGCTGCTGGTGGTTGCACTGCAACAATCACGTCTTGGTTAAAGGATGGCAAGCCTGATCTTTCCATGATTATTAACGGTATCCTTGCTGGTCTCGTTGGTATCACTGCAGGTTGTGATAGTGTTTCTATCTTCTCTGCTGTAATCATTGGTGCGATCGCCGGCGTAATCGTGGTCTTCTCCGTTGCTATGTTCGATAGCATCAAGATTGATGACCCCGTTGGTGCGACCTCTGTACACCTCGTTTGTGGTATCTGGGGTACATTCGCTGTTGGTCTATTCAAAATGGGTGGAGGTCTCTTCACTGGTGGTGGTATCCAACAGTTAATTGCTCAGGTCGTTGGAATTCTCTCTATCGGTGGCTTTACCGTTGCCTTTAGTTTCATCGCTTGGTACGCGATCGCCGCAGTTCTTGGCGGTATTCGTGTCGAAGAAGACGAAGAACTCCGTGGTCTCGATATTAGTGAGCACGGCATGGAAGCTTACAGCGGTTTCGTAAAAGAATCTGATGTAATCTTCAGCTCTTCAGCTTCTTCTGATTCCGAAGGCTAAATCGCGCTTCTGAATCAGTCAAAAAATTTCATCACAACTGGAATCAAACCTCCTTGCTAAGAAGGAGGTTTTTCTGTATGGATAAACAAGCCTCTATCTCTGAGTGGGTAATCGCTCAGTATGCAGTGAAGTAATACTTTAACTAGGTCATTCTGTAAGGATGATCATCGCCACTTATTGATTTTTGTTAAAGATCGCGCCTAGTAAATTCATTATTTTCTGAGTTGATATTTTAACGACGTCTATGCTGTCTAGACATCCGACTCAGCAGCTTGGATGATTTAATCCTCACCAGGCAAGGAAACTAAGCCAGATAAGTACAACATATCTCCTCGGAGAGGAGCATGAAACAGCATTGAATAGCACTTATTCTTGTTGCGAAATGTAACGCAATATTTTTACAAGATGTAATGATCTAAGTGAGTAGCTCGTTGTATAACTTGTACCTAAGATTACAAAAATGCAGCCTTAAAGATCCTTTCAAACCGGGACTTTAATCGTGAATTTTCCTTTTTCGCCCACTAAAGACTTTCGAACTTAATCTTTGTAAAGTTTCTTAAAGGTGTGGGGAGGAAAGCCACGAAAATGGCTCACACTCTTAAATGGTTTAGAGAGTCAATTTGCCTTGTCACAATATTTTGCTTCACAGCCTTTGAATCAAACTTTTGCGGCGCCAATGGCTCTGAACCAAGCTTAAAAAAAACTAAGCGAAAACATACTCAATAAAATCCCACTCATAAATATAAGTAGGAGATAAAAACATGTTTGACATCTTTACTCGGGTTGTTTCTCAGGCTGATGCCCGAGGTGAGTTCATCTCTACTGACAAGCTCGATGCTCTTAGCAAAATCGTTAGTGATGGCAACAAGCGTGCCGATGCTGTGAACCGCATCACTGGTTCCGCTTCCGCTATTGTTACTGAAGCTGCTCGCACACTCTTTGCAGACCAGCCTCAACTTATTGCTCCTGGTGGTAACGCTTACACTAGCCGTCGTATGGCTGCTTGTTTGCGCGACATGGAGATCATCCTCCGCTATGTAACTTACGCAATCTTCACTGGAGATGCGTCTGTTCTTAACGATCGTTGTCTCAATGGCCTTCGTGAGACTTATCTCGCTCTCGGTACTCCCGGTGCTTCTGTTGCTGTTGGCGTCAGAATGATGGGTAAAGCTGCTCAAAAGATTGTTGGCGATTCTAATGGAATCACTACTGGCGATTGCAGCACTCTACTTCAAGAAATCAACCTTTATTTCGAAGCTGCGGCAGCTGCTGTCGAGTAGGAAGTGACGGTCTTTATGGCCCAAGCTTTTTACGCTAGTCTTACAGCAAAATTTGTAAGGCAATTTTTTAAAGAAAGTTATTGATAATCCACAGGGAGATAATTTAACAATGAAAACCCCTCTCACCGAAGCGGTATCTGTTGCAGACTCTCAAGGTCGCTTTTTAAGCAACACTGAGCTCCAATCTTTGTTTGGTCGTTTTGAGCGCGCAGCAGCAGCAATGGCAGCAGCTAAAAGCCTAAGTGCTAGTTCTAGCTCTCTCATCACTGGTGCAGCTAATGCTGTTTACAGCAAGTTCCCTTACACGACTTCTACTCCTGGCCCTACTTACGCTTCCAGCGCTGTTGGTAAAGAAAAGTGTGCTCGTGACATTGGCTACTACCTCCGCATGGTTACTTACTGCCTAGTTGCTGGTGGTACTGGTCCTATGGATGAGTATCTTGTCGCTGGTCTTGATGAGATCAACCGTACTTTTGAGCTTTCTCCTAGCTGGTACATTGAAGCTTTGACTTACATCAAAGCAAACCATGGTCTTAGTGGCCAGTCTGCTACTGAAACTAATAACTATATCGACTACGCGATCAACGCTCTTAGCTAATTGATTGTGATTGTTTGACCGACCTAGGTGGATAATCGACTAGTGGCTTTTTTGTCGATGTTTGATTATCTATCTGGGTCTTGTTGTATCTATGAATATTTTGGTCTTGGCTATAAACCAAACATGGTAAGAAGTTGGTATGGGTGATAGTGACTGGAAGATGGCTGAGGCATGGACGCTTGAAGAGGCGATCGCCAATATCCAGCAAACAGAAGATTTAGGCAAAAGATATTATGCGGCTTGGTGGTTTGGTCGTTTTCGAGTGCAAGATGATCGGGCCTTGGCTGCTTTACTCGATGCTTTAAAAGATGAAGCAGACCGTTCTCCTGATGGAGGCTATCCCCTCCGGCGCAATGCCGCCAAAGCTTTGGGTAAATTAAATAATCCCAACGTTGTTGAACCTTTGATTGGTTGTCTGGATAGCGAAGACTATTATGTGCGGGAATCAGCGGCGCAATCTTTAGAGCTTTTAAAAGATGAGCGGTCGATCTCCCCTCTCCGAAAGATGTTGGTGGGTGGAATAGAAGCCGCGGTATTAAAGGAAGGAAAACCTCATTTTGTACAACCCTATGAAGCGATTATTGAGGCTCTAGGAGCGATGTGTGCAACGGAGGCGATCGCCGATATTCAAGTATTTCTAGAGCATGATGCCGAAAAGATTCGCTATGCAACCCTTAGAGCGATGTATCAGCTCACAGGCAAAGCAATTTATGCAGAACAATTAATCGATGCATTGGGCGGAGATACTTTGCAGCTTCGTCGGTCTGCGTTGATGGATTTGGGCGCAGTGGGCTATGTGCCAGCAGGTCCGGCGATCGCCAATACATTAGCGGAAAATAGCCTAAAATTGATTTCCCTCAAAGGTGTTTTGGAAGCCCATCTCAATCGCACCAACAGCAAATTAGACGCCGAGGGCGATAACCTCTTACAGTTAATGGATAGTTTGCTCTAACCTCCCTCACTTATTGCCTAGTTTTTTCCGAATTTATGACCGTCTCAGACTTAATTACTGCCGTTAATAATGCCGATTCTGCGCAAGGCTTAATCGATGCTGTGGAAGATTTGGTGGCTCACGTTGATCAAACCGCGATGACAACCCTTGTAGACGTGCTCAAGTTTAATAATCCAGGGGCTGCAGTGGCCGCTGTAGATGGCCTGATTCAGTTGGGTAAGCCAGTTGTTTCGTATCTATTGGAAAATCTGGATGGCTATAACTATGGTGCAAGGGCATGGATGATTCGTGTGTTTGCAGGAGTCGGCGACCCAAGAGCTTTAGATTTATTGGTTGAGGCGGCTAATACTGATTTTTCTCTCAGTGTGAGACGAGCTGCCACGAAAGGTTTAGGGAGTATTCTCTGGCAAGATATTGCTGATGAAAATGAGCGTTTCCAATGGCAACGAAAAGTACTTGATTGTTTATTGCTCGCTTTAGAGGATGGAGAATGGGTTGTTCGCTATGGGGCGATCGCCGGCTTAGAAGGATTAGTGAAATCTCTATCTGATGAGCGACAAAGAGAAGCTTGCGATTACCTACAAAAATTTATCACTATAGAAGATGAAATTGTAGTGCGTGCCAGATGTTGGCAAGCGCTTAGACAGCTTTCTCTAGCCTATGGACTCAATGTTGATCTCGAAAACTTAGCGATTGGTTAACGGCTAGCCACTTGGGCTAAAGACCAATCTGGTCTGAGATTGCTAGCCTCGCGGAGGTAGGAATGCTTAATCTCTGCTTGGGGTTTGGGGGTATTGATGTGGATGAGTACCCGGATGCATTGTTGCAAGCTGGGAGTTACTGCCATCTGTTGCACATCTAAAAGAGGCACACTGTCCCAATGATCTCGTTTGCGGGCGATCGCCGCCGGAAAGATCGCGTCCAAATCCGCTGTCGTCGTAAACACAACACTGATAATTTCTTCGGGATCAAGCTCGTTACGCTGGTCGATATCATCGAGTAATTCTTTGACAGACTCTGCGATCGCCTCCTTGGTATTTGACGATGCTGTCGTTGCGCCGCGAATTGCTCGTACCTTCCAGTCCACGTTGTTGTCCTCCACGAGAAATTATGACTTCACTATATAGGGTTGTCTTTAGGGGCGAAATAACCAGAGTGGTTGTCCTGCTGTCGCCAGTTCAAATTCTACCCAATTGAGGGTATTGCCAATAGGCGATCGCCCCTGACTCCGATTTAAAAGTCGATTGACAAAAGATTTTGGCTCTTCAATGGTGTTACATTCTGCTTTCTCTGGATCAAGGCCCGCCAGCTCTGCCGCCCAAATTCTGGCATCTTCCTCAGTCCCTAAGCGATCCACAGTACCGAGTTCTTTTGCTTGTTCACCACTGAAAATACGGCCATCCGCAAATGCTTTTACTGCATCGACCTCTAGACCACGAGCATCAGCAATGGTTTTGACAAATTGCCCATAACTCACGTCGATTAAGTCTTGGAGAATGCGCTCTTCCTCAGAGGTTAGCTGCCGATCAAAAGACAAAATATCTTTGTACGGCCCTGATTTAATCACCTTAAAAGAAACACCGACTTTTTCGAGGAGCCGCTCTAAATTATTGCCTCGTAGAATGACGCCGATACTACCCGTAATCGTGCCTGGATTCGAGACAATGTGCTGCGCACCCATACTGATATAAACGCCGCCGGATGCTGAGATATTGCCAAAACTCGCGACAATTTTGACTTTCTTTTGTAATTTTTTGAGTGCTTCGTAAATTTCCTGAGAATCACCGACTGTACCACCAGGAGAATCGATGCGGAGTAATAGAGCCGGAAATTTCTTTTCCTCAACTTCTTTTAGCGCTTTTAAAACTGTTTTGCGCGTTTCCGAGGCGATCGCCCCAGTGATTTCAATGCGAGCTATTTGTTTCCGAGATTTGGGAGGAAAAGGCCACACCATAGATTTTTGAGGAAAAATAAAAGACTTGAGTCGCAGTCACAATCGACGACAGTTCTTTATCTTATCGGATGCTGGTTATTCCGTGGCGATCGCCTCAGAGTCCTTGGAAAAAAAACAATTAAGAGTAGGCCAAAACATAAAGCGAAGTGATAGGGGTTTACCTTTCAGAAATGTCAGAAATTGCGCTGCGATCGCTGAGAAATTCCCCTATCCTTATCATTACGTCTTTTTTTATCCCTACCAAGACCCTATGACCGGAAACTTATCGAAGGACACATTCCTCAAATTTCCTTTGGTGTTAATTGCGCCATTCTTTTTGTGGGGCACAGCGATGGTGGCCATGAAAGGCGTTTTGGAAGTCACATCGCCTTTGTTTCTCGCCTCGACACGTCTTGTTCCTGCCGGAATTTTGGTTTTACTATTTGCTCGCATCATGGGTCGGAACCAAAGAATTCCAGCAGAGGGCTGGATTTGGATCTGTGCCTTTGCTTTCATCGATGGCCTTATGTTTCAGGGTTTTCTTGCAGAAGGGCTGGTGAAAACTGGGGCAGGTTTAGGATCAGTCATGATCGATTCTCAACCGCTTGCCGTTGCACTACTGTCGAGTTGGTTATTTGGTGAGCGTATCGGTCTATGGGGTTGGCTGGGTCTAACATTTGGCATCCTAGGCATTAGCCTCATTGGCATTCCCGATGACTGGATTTTTGCGGTAACGGCTGGGGATTTTTCATTTTTGCAAGTGGACAACCTCGAAATCAGTGGCGAGGTATTAATGCTAGCTGCATCGCTGTCAATGGCAGTCGGAACAATTTTGATTCGGTATGTCAGTCGTTATGTTGACCCTGTGGTGGCGACGGGTTGGCACATGATTATCGGCGGTATTCCATTATTAGTAGCCTCTGGCTTTCTTGAAACGCAGCAGTGGCAAAACATCAATGTGTCGGGGTGGTTGGCGCTGGGTTACTCCACGATCTTTGGCAGTGCGATCGCCTATGGTTTATTTTTCCTCCTCGCTTCCAAAGGCAATTTAACGAGTCTTAGTGCTTTAACCTTTCTCACACCAGTTTTTGCCTTGATTTTTGGACACCTCATTCTTGCAGAGGAGTTAAGTCAGCTCCAGTGGTTCGGCGTCGGTTTAACCCTTGTGAGTATCTATCTTATTAATCAGAGAGAACGTATTGCTCAACAGTGGCGATCGCTAACAAATAAGTCAGCATCCAACCAGTCAGTTGCTGCCACAACGATAGAAAAAAAGGAAAGACTAAAATAGAATAGTTAATACGAGTAAAATGCGGATAATAGATTTGAAAACTTAATAATGTAGCGCCGTCATTCCATACAAAATACAATCCTAGCGTCTTTAGGATTTAGCAATGCATTACTAAAACAAAACACAGCAAATCATCTCAGCATAAACAACATTAACCTTGGATTCTGTGTACTGGATGCCCTATGAAACGGATTTATCAAGGTATGAGCAGCAATCCTCGCCTTGCTTATGCAAGGCACAAAGAATCGCAGTACTTTCGTCCTTGTTAAAGCTGATTTTTGGAAGTCTCCTCATATGCTGCGCTACAAAATTACGCATGGACGACAAGATATAGCAATGCCCAGATAGATCAAGACGAAGAACAAAGAACCTCATCCATCGCATCTCTTAAAGAACGTGAGTTCGGCGATCGCCAGAAGCACTTATAGCAGTCGCCAGATAGATTAAGACACTCCATAATGGTTTTGCAGACAAGCTTAGGATTGAGGTTCACATGACGTATCAAACTATATGACCATTGCTATAGTTCGATTTTGTGGTCTCATAAGTTCAGCAAACGAGAAATGGAGTCCCTTGCGATAATGACCCAAATGCTTGAATCTGGTAAAATCCAGCAGCTGAGTTCTTAAGTCTTTTTTCCGAGAAAGAAAACATTGTTCCACCTTGCGTCGTAGTGTAAAAATTCTCTTGTTAGGGAGTTCGCTCCTCAGTCAAATATTTCGATTTGTATTTCGACTTGCGACATTGAAAATATGCAGAATGAGGTTGCTTATTAGGGATTGGCCGTATTTTGTTTGGTTAAAACCGAGGTAATGGGTGTCATTGATCATCTCCACCTAAGAATCGACAATCTGCTTATTATTGCGTTCAGTAAGTTTGAGGCGAATTTCTTCGTGGTATTCCTTGGTGATGGGATAAAAATACGCCAATACTAAACCGATAATTAAGGCAAGAGTTGGCAAGGGGGCGATCGCCACGCGGATAGCAAACAAAGCAGAGTCTGGTTGGATGGGAGGTGTTTCACCCGCCACGGATTCGACGAAGCCCGCCCAAGATAGGGCTTGTCCCACGAGAAATAGACTAATCGCTAAGCCCATTTTTTGGAGTAACACCATAAAGCCATAGAAAACGCCTTCCCGCCGTTTGCCTGTGTTGAGTTCGTCTAGCTCAATGACATCGGGAACCATTGACCAAGGAATTAGATAACTGACTGCCACACCGCATCCCGCCATCACTGCAAAGAAGAACATCAAACCCACTTGTCCGGGCTGAAGGAAAAACAAGCCAACTTGCGCGAGAATCCAAATGCTAACCCCCGCAAAATAGACTTTTTTCTTGCCTACTTTTTTGCTGAAGGCACTGGCGACAAATAACAAAATTAAGGCTGTTCCCTGTACTGCAAGGGCTGCGTTGGGGAACATGGCATCGGGTAAACCCATCCAGCTAATGACGAAGTAGGGCAAAATTGACGCGGTTAATTGGATTGCCAACCACGATGCTAAATAGATGCCGATCACATAAAGGAAAGGCTTGTTATTAAAGGCAATTTTGAGTTGTTCTTTGAATGGAACTGGGGCTTCACCATCATCATGGCTAGGATGAGCGACTAATAGATGCTCTTCTGTCGGTGACTGAATAAAGGTAAAAGCACTCACACCCAATAGAATTGCAAGGGCGATCGCCACAAATATCCAAACAAAACCGACTTGCAGCCATTGCAGAACAATCACCCCTAAAACCGATAATCCAGACAATCCAGCCAAAATATATCCCAAGGCAATACGCTGTGCATTATTGAAGATGGCTTCGCGACCTTTTTCCTGCAATCGCAACGTACACCAGAGCAATGTGAGCAACGCAAATATCGAGCACACTAAACCTAAAATCCAATATTGTTTAGCTGGATTATCGGGGTAAGCCTGAAACACAATGCGCGCCACAATTAGCGAAAAAATACTGGAGCCAATGGAAAAGCTAAACCGAAAACTGTTAAGGCTTGTCCGCTCGTTATAGTCTTGCGTCAACTCTGGTGTGAGCGCAGCATAGGGCAAATTAACAGCAGTGTAGGCGAGGTTAAATAAAATCCCCATCACCACGTAATAGCCAAATAAAAACCAGTCATTAATGGCATCAACATCGCTGAAATGTGGCACAAGCCATTGCCCGAAAAAGACGATCACAAATGGCAAGGTTCCCCACAACATCCAAGGGATTCGCCTGCCCCATTTCGTTCGGGTGCGATCACTCATCATGCCGACGACAGGATCATTCACCGCATCGGCAATTTTGCCAATCATCAAAATACTGCCCGCTAATCCTGGCGGTAAGCCGGCCACCTGCGTAAAAAAGTACAGCAAGAAAAAGACTAAAACATTAGCCGTAAGGGCTGGCCCAATATCTCCCGCCCCAAACGCAATTTTTGTGGTGAGATTGAGTTTTTCGGCTTGGGGTTTCAGCGGCTGGGTCATGGGGAGAAAGAATTTAGACTATCCGCAATTGTAGTGCCTGTAACAATCAGTGGCGGAATATGTGGCATCAGGAGGGCGGTCGCCTATTTTTGCCTTTGTGATTTATCTGAGCCAAGTAAGTCACATGCTGAAGTACAAACCATTTGGAATAGTTCTTATCCGTCAGATTCTGCATATTGAAAATACACATGATGAAATTTGCCAGAATACCGAAATAAAGCTGGAATACCTTCTATAGCAGCGAAGGAGAAGGTTAGGACATAGAACAGAAGGCTATTCTGATGGCATCGAACAAATCCTCAGTCTTCTTGATGAGCTTACTTACCTCCTTCTTTAACCTCCCCCAAAACTTCTCTATCTTGTTCAGGTGTGGTGAGTAGGGTGGCAAAAATATCACTTCACATCCTGCCTTCGCCACCAATGTTTGTATTCTTTCCTTTGGATGAACACTGGCATTATCCAGAATAATAATTTGACCCGGAATCAACTCTGGCACTAAGCAATCCTCTACCCATTGGCAAACTAAGGCGCTGTTGGCATAGCCCTCAAATACCATCGGTGCTATCTGCTCTCCCTCTCGCCATCCTCCAATCACGCTAACTCGTTCTGTACGATGACCTAACTTCTCTGCGATAAACCTCTCTGACTTATGGCAGTAGCCATACCCATAATCTAAGGTATTATCAAATCCACTTTCATCGATATATACGAGTCGTTCTTGGACATACTGCTTCAGTTGTGCCACAAATGCTTTTTCTAATTCTTTATCTCTCTCTTGATATCGATAGGTCTTTTTTTCGAGTAAATTCAATTTTCCGTAGAGCTTCACGTCTGGATGCATCACTAATAGACTCTGGCCATTTCTCCGCCATTTCCTTCTGGGTTAGATGCCCATATTTCTCTGCAAAAGCACGAAAAGCATCTAGATCATTAATCTTCGGTTGAGGGCCTCGACGGTAATCTGTCTTCGGAGCGACTGAACCGATTTTCTCTCGTCGTTTCAGCCACAGGTCTAGCGTATTTCGGCTAATACCAAAGAAGCGACAGATATCACTTTTTCGTTCACCTTTATCGAAGGCGGCAACAGCTTTTAGGCGTAAATCAAGACTATGGGGAGCAGGCATGGCATCTATGTTTATTGCTTCTATCCTATTTTGTCTTAACCCACTCCTTGCCTGCTATAGTGTTAGATATTTATCTGAAATAAATTGGCAATAGAGTCTTTGGGGTATTTTAGAGGTGTGTGTCAAAAAAAGAGCTATAAGTCTGCGCACGCAATATTAAATTTACTCTCCTTGTCTTATCTGACAAAAAATCACCCATCTTTTTTTGGAGACGACAAAAAAAGTTTCAAGGCTTATCTCACAAAGCTTTTAGGAGATTATGGGCGATCAAGAAAAATCTTTTAATGAAAAAAACATACACCAGACTGCTGGATTCTAGGTCTTTAGATCTAAAAGACCTAACCGTATTGCTTCTGAAAAACTGGAATCGAACCATGATCTGTAACTATAGAGAGAATTTTTGATCAGTCTTAATGAGATTAATTATCAACTTTGTCTGGTATGCTATTTCATGTGACATACATATTTAGTGGATAACTTCCAAACTAATAGGAATCGGCTTTCGTCTCTTCTGTGTCTCTTTTTACGCTGGAGAGATTTGATTTATTCCATGGAGAACACCATATTTACTGACATGCGTAAGCAGACTCTACCTACTTTTCGCTAAATATCGTTTAGAAAATACTGTTTCATTAAACTTACTATGGCCTGTCCTTCTGATGCTTTATGGCTAAGCGTCAATCCCAGCTTGAGACACTTCGATCAGCGTTTATGTCGACTACTGCGCAGACATGTCGAAATCCAATATTGGAGCTACCATCAAACACCTGATGAGCCTTGCTCTATTGAAACGGCCGTTACGCTACTTCATGATTATCTCAAGCATCGATCAGTACCCATTCATCTCATCGGACATGGTGTAAGTGGTGCTGTAGCTTTGTTATACGCGCGCTTACACCCATCGAGAGTTAAGTCCTTGACTCTATTGGGGGTTGGTGCAAATCCTGCGATTAGTTGGCATACCCAATACTATGCTCTTAGAAATAATTTGCCTTGCAATCGTCAAATGATTTTGATGCAGATGGCAAGAATTTTATTTGGTGCTATTGGTTCAAAAAAACTGACTGGTATTGCCAGGGTGTTAGTCAAAAATTTAGATACAGAATTGTCTTCTCACTCTCTGATCGAGCATCGTAATTTTGAGAGTGGCGGTGTGGAAGTTCCAATCCTCGTGTGCAATGGGGCGTTCGACACCATTATTGATCCAAATGAACATGCTCGTTGGCAGCCGTATCTGAATAGTGGCGATCGCCTATGGACATGCCAAAAAGGAAGACATTTTTTCCATCATAGCCATGCCTCACAAGTTAACCCGATCATCGTTGATTTTTGGCAGAGGGCGACCTCACCTTTCGCAAGAACAGCACTCATTGAAGTCATTTCCTAACTTTCAGTAGACCTCTCAATTGAATGGAGATTAGTATTTGTGGAAACGTATGAATTTGATGTCGCGATCATTGGTGGTGGACCAGCTGGCTGCACTTGTGCCCTATATACATCCAGAGCCGATCTAAAGACCGTCATTTTAGATAAAAACTCAGCAGTTGGTGCACTAGCTATCACCCACAAAATCGCTAATTATCCTGGTGTTGCTACAGATATCAGCGGGGATGAACTGTTGCAAATTATGCGTGAACAAGCGATATCCTATGGCACGGACTACCGTCGGGCTCAGGTATTTGGCATCGACGTTAGCGGTGAAAAGAAAACAGTATATACACCAGAAGGTACATTTACTTGTCGGGCTCTCGTTTTGGCGACAGGTGCAATGGGTCGCAAAGCATCATTTAAAGGAGAAGCAGAATTTTTGGGACGTGGTGTCAGTTATTGCGCAACCTGTGATGCAGCTTTTTATCGCGATCGTGAAGTTGTAGTTGTGGGCTCTAACCAAGAAGCAATAGAAGAAGCGCAGGTGCTAACAAAATTTGCATCTACTGTACATTTTGTGACGTTTAAAATCCCGGTTATGGAAGAGCCCCATGTTCAAGCTTTATTAGCCTCACCAAATGTCAAACATTGGGATCGCTCTCGCCTTGTCGGTATTCAGGGTGATGATACTGGTGTGACAGGCGTTCAAATAAAAACCAAAGAATCAAAAGAGCCAGTATCTTTATCCCTTGAAGGAGTATTCGTCTATCAAAGTGGCTCAAAGCCCATTACAGATTTTATTGGTGATCAAGTGGAATTCAATGATGATGGTGGTGTGAAAGTTAATGATTTGATGTCTACAAATATTGACGGTGTTTGGGCAATTGGAGATATACGAAATACACCATTTAAGCAAGCAGTTGTTGCAGCCGGTGATGGTTGTGTTGCAGCAATGGCAATCGATAAATATCTAAATAGTCGTAAAGGGTTTAGACCAGATTGGGATCATTCTTAAATGGGAGACTGAAGATATTAATATCAATGATTATTCTGTGACATATTTTATTTTTGAGAAATTAAGTAATCTGTTTGATAAAAGATTATAATATAGTCACACCAGTGAATTTTTTTGCGAGGGTTAACTATGCTTAATCCTCGCATTTTCATGGAGTTTTAACAAGAACTCGAAATTACTTGATAGACTGATCTTTTTCTATAAATTAAATAATGGTTTAAGTTGAATACACCAAATTTCGATACGTTCTCCACTCTTCTCAAACTCGTTGTCATCATCTAGAGCTAAACCACAAAACTGACTACCACGTATGGCTTTTGAGTCTGTATGACTATAACCATCTGCTGGCCAATATCCAACAGTTTTACCGCCTAGACTGGAAATCTTTGCTTCAAGTTGACCCATTGCATCTTGAAAGTTATCTGCATAACTAATTTGATCACCGGTACCAAAATAAGCAATTGTTTTGCCATTAAAGCTGAGATCATCTAAATCTTCAAAAACTTCATTCTAATCATCTTGGATATCACCAATATTCCATGTGGGACATCCAATAATCAAGAAGTCATATTCTAATAAGTCAGATGCATTTTTCTCACTGATATCATGAAGGTCTATGATCCCTTCTCCACCTAAAACCTCCTGTATTTGTTCTGCAATATCTGCTGTTTTGCCTGTTGTTGAACCAAAAAATAATCCAATCTTTGACATGATTTTAATATTTGAATGAGTGGCTGATTTAGAGCTCAAATTGAGTATTTAATACGATTAAATACTCAATTTGATAATTAAAAAAACTCCCAAAATATCGGGCTATTTTGAGAGCACTAGGCACAACTTAAAAGCTTTTTAGGCGATCGCCAGTTCTTTTTCCATCTCGGCAGAGTATTCACCGCGGCTGGCTGCGCTATTGCATTGAGCACGCTTAAGCAGACGAGATTGCGCTTCTGCAATATTCGCTTTATGACCAGACCAATGATCTAGAGCGGGCTGCTGGATGGCGCGTGCATAGGAGAAGGTTACCGGCCATGGACATTGATCACCAAAGCGTTTGTTCATCTCATTCAGATGGGCAGATGATTGCTGCATTGATTGCCCGCCAGAAAGGAACGCAATCCCGGCTACAGTTGCAGGAACATTCTTGAGTAAACAGCTGATTGTTGCCTCAGCCACATCTTCAACACTTGTTTGTTGCGGACAATCTTTGCCTGCAATGACCATACTGGGCTTGAGGATCATCTGATCATAGGCAACGCTCTGGGCATGGAGCTGCTTAAACACTTCATGGAGTGTTGCGTCAGTCACATCCCAACACTTCTGTAAGGTGTGGTCGCCATCAATTAAGACTTCAGGCTCAACAATTGGGACAAGGCCACATTCTTGGCATAGTGCAGCATAACGCGCCAAACTATGGGCATTTGCTTCGATACACCCCTTGCTAGGAATATTGTTGCCAATGGTGATAACCGCACGCCATTTCGCAAACCGCGCACCCATTTTGTAGTATTCAGCCAGGCGATCGCGCAAATCATCAAGACCTTCAGTTACTTTTTCATCAGTGTGACCAGCTAGCTCTTTCGCGCCAGTATCAACCTTAATGCCAGGAATCATACCAGCCTCTTTAATGACAGCTAGTAAAGACACACCTTCAGGAGTTGTTTGACGAATGGTCTCATCATAGAGAATGGGCCCACTGACGTAGTCTGCAAGATTAGGAGTGGTCAAGATTAGCGTGCGATACATCTGACGATATTCCTCAGTTGCTGGAATACCAAGCTTTTGAAAGCGCTTGTTACAAGTACCGTTACTCTCGTCCATCGCAAGAATACCCTTGCCTTTAGCAACCATTGCTTTTGCTGTTGCTCGTAATTCTTCTGAATATTTACTCATCAAGAGGTCCTAAATTTTTTGCTTGCAGTTGCTTATTGACATATACTCTCAATAAGATTTATTTGTCAAGCTCTATATTCTCAATATTTTCCTTTTCTTCTTTGCCGAGATGAATGCCTTAAGATTTCTTGGATCTGCTTCTATTACTTCTGTAGACTGATTTTTGGAGGCTTTTCCCGTTGGATATATTTTGGATTTTTGTGGCGGAATTTAATTGAGATATTTTTTATTAAGAAAAACTATAAATAAAAGTCCGTTTAAAGCCTATGAATGCAGTCAGTCAGTCTTTCACCCTTAAGCTAACCAGTAAGATTGCCTACTTAGGCGTTCTATTTCGAGCAGAATTTTTGGGTACTCATGTCGATCTCAGGCCATGGTTGGAGGATCGGAAAACTCAAAGTCACTTAGACCCTAATTCCATTGATCTAAGTTTTCACTCCTTTCATCAGAGTACTGGGTTAAATGTCAATTGTGTTCTAATGCAGCTGAAGTTCTCGACAGATCTTCGGGAGCCGACTTGCCGGTTAAGTCGGATAGATGCCAATGGTTTTGAGCGTGGCGATGAAAAGTGGCAATTTTCGACGAATACTGATGAGTTTTTGGGGATTTCTCCGCCCACCTTGGAAGCTCAGATGCATTTCATGAAGATAGTCAATCACGCACTGCTGTTGTTTAAAGATCCACATAAAGAAGATTCTCTCCAGTTAAATTCTTGATCTGAGAATTGTTGGGGTTCTTTTTGATTAGTCTTTGGTTGTGAGTAGAATTCAGAGGCGATCGCCTCTCTCTGTCATGAACTTCATGAACTTAAAAGCTCACATCATTTCTAGTAACAATGATTTTTTCGCTAATAGTTAGTTGAGACGCACAAGCCGAATTTCTGTACGCTGTTGTTTGGGATCTTCAGGGGCAATGCCAGATAGGGGTAAATAGAAACCTTTTCCTTCAGCGATGATATTGTGTTGCAAACCCCGCTGTCGGAGTCCATCGACGACAACTTGGGCACGTTGCTGGGATAGGGTTTGGTTTAATTTTGGGTCGCCTGTTTTGGAAGTATGGCCAATGACTCGGATGCCAACTGTTTGGGGATTAAACTCTTTGATCTGATTGACGAGTTGTTCGAGGGTAGTTTGGCTTTGTTGGCTGAGTGTTGCGGAACCTGTGGCGAAGTTGACTTCACCGCGCACTTGCAAGTTACCGATATCTGATGCTTGGGCCACCTCACTCGCCGCAACTTGAGGGACAGCCTGAATGGTTGTGCCTTTACCCGCGAGGCGATCAGCGAGTTCAGGATTATCCACTTTAATCAAATCGATCAAGGTTTGGGTATTTAGGGCAGCTTTATTGACGTATTCGTCAGTAAAGAGGCTATTGATATCTGTGGGCACTTGATTGAGTTTGCCAGATAAGACCAACACGGCAGCTGTTGAGCCGATACGCTGTTCAAGAGTGCCTGCTTGGATCCAGTTTTTGGCTTCGATAGAGGTAAAAAAGTCGATACCCTCTAGGATTGAATCGGCTTCACTTGGGGTCAGTTCACCATCAGTGGCAATTTGGGCTCTCAATTGGGATGGTTCTCGGATGTTTGCATCAATGTGGCGGTAATAAGCTTCGAGAAAATCACTCACTAAATCGGGACGGGCAGTCAGAAGGCGATCGCTTGCCACAATAACATCGAGGATGGCAGTGGGAGCATCATTGCTGGAGAGAACAACGGTGTAGCCTGCATTGCGCGCTTGACTAACGAAAGGTTCCCAGAGGACAGCAACTGCAACGTTTTCAGCAGGATTTTGGAGAGCTTGCCAAGCTTCGGATGCATCTACGACTTCTTTCACGTCGAAGTCACTGAGATTAAACCCATCAAAAGCAGTGCTCAAGACAAGGGCAAGATATTCGCTGGGGGTATCAACGGCATAGGTGATGCTGAGGGATTCGCCTTGGGCGGATTGTTGCAAGGTTTGTAAACTGTTGAGGGAGTTGAGATCCGGATATTGCTTGTTGTTAAGAACCACCGCATCCGCCCCAATAGTCCGGTCGATCAAACCGACAATTTTGCCTTCGGGATTTTGCTTGAGGAATTGGTCTAGGGTTGTGACATAAAGATCAGCTTTACCTTCGTTAAGGAGATTCGCTCGGGCCGTTTGGTCAAACTCATTGCCATAGGAGAGAGTAATACCGACTTCTTGGAGAGCTTCCTGAAATTCGGCATTTCGGAAAGTGCTATACCCACTGAATGTGTCTCCCAACAAGGTTATGTTTCCTTGCTCAAGGTTTCGCGTGCTTTTAGTCGGAGAATCTTTAGAACTTGGGTCGTTACCAAAGATTTCCTCTAAAAAACCAGGAGATCTGTTCCCCAGAAACCATAGCCCGCCGCCAAGAATCCCCATCGTGACGAGTAATGCAGCAACAAGGGTAAGGGGATTTTCTTTTTGGCTCATAGCGGAGGGTTAACCATGATAGATGTATGTGTCGTTATTCTAAAAACTGACTTTTCTTTTTTCAATCTTGACTTGATTTAAAAGGAGAATACTGGGCGATCGCCTATTCCTATATATTTATGATTCGGCATTGCAGAATAGAGGTATGAATGGAGGATGCTGACCCATAATCTTGCTATAGAAATGGATACAAGGCTTAAGAAGTAGCTGTTACTGCACCCTGAGTCTTATTCCTTACTATGATTCTGTATCTATCCGGCCATCGCTATAGTTTTTGCCTCAATGCTTCTCGCTTCTGTTCATCCCTTTCCTGATACCCATAGGTCTTTTTTGCGAGTAAAACCTATCTTCTTCAACATTCTCGATATGGTGCGACGACTCACATCACCCGGCTACAACTCTACCATTTCTGCCTGGGTTTTATCTGGATGCTGTTGTACAAAGCTTTTGAATGCTTCCTAGTCTGTGATTTTGTGACCCGAGCCTTTCTGATACCCTGTTTTGGCGCTGTAAAACTTCCTGTTTGCTCTAGTCGTTGTATCCAGAGATAAAGGCTATTAAGGCCAAGACCGAACATTTCACAGACATCTTTTTTCGGGATACCTAGTGCTACCGCATCAAGGACTTGACATCGTAGGTCATTACTATAAGCAGCTGGCATTTTTTACTTCACGCAACAACTCCCATAATACTTCCTAAACCATTTGGCTATTGCTATAGATAAAACTCCAAGCAAACTCTTGATTTATGGGAATTTCAGCCCAATTCCTTATCCAAAACTGACGTTGTTTTAATACTGCTTGAAGTTTTCAAAAAAATCCTGTTACTTTGAGAAGATCATTTTAATACTTTACTAAATTTCAAGCTTTCTTAGCTGAAAATTTGAATGTTTCTCCTTGTTCGCTACCCAAGCGGATATGGCTATTGGAAAGTAATAAAATTTCTTCTTGGTGGATGTTTTGCCAGTCTTGATTTGGTAGACTAATTAATGTGCCAAACCGGGAGCGATCGCGGATAAAAAAGCCTTCTTCTCGTTGAATAATTTCGGCATGTTCTTTACTAACCCAGGGTTCCTCGATGGTGACATCATTTTCGGAGCGGCGACCAATGCGGATCAGTTTGCTACTGAATGTCCATTCTCGTTCTGGGTCATCACAGGAACTAAGAGTAAATGTTTGCGTTTTAATCGGTGTTGGTAAGCGCGTTGGCAATTCGGTAATGGATGACAACTTTGACAAAATCTGACCATCGAACTCTGGATGCATATAGAGGATAGGTAATGTCCAAGCTGGCGAGTTGAATTTGAATTGCGCTAATAAATTCTGGCGGGCGATCGCCACAGATTCATCTACTGGTTTATGTTTGCAAAATGCTTGACTGAGACTCGTAATAAAGGCGATCGCTTCATCATCACTAATGGGGTCGCGCATCGCTAAAACTGACGGTAAACCATGATGAATCAGTACTTCCGTTAGGCTACTGGTGGCGATCGCCTGATGATTTTGTTGGAGGGATTTGGCACCCCAACAGGAATTAAACACCGTTAACCGAATGCCGCTTTGGGTGAGGATTTGCGCCAATTCTTTGCCGTTGAGTTTATCAGCATCGTTGAGAAAAATCTGGCCGCCATCCGCTGCGGGCTCGCCATGACCACTATAAAAAAAGAGCTGGTAATTTTTGCTAGAGAGAGTTTCCGCTAATTCGCTGGGAGTTGGCTGAATCAGAATATCGCCTTGCACTTGCCCAAAACTTTTTGTCTGCCAAATGTTTTGCAATCGTTCTGCTTCTGTTTTGAGATCGAGGCTATCATTGCCATTTTCGGGCGCACCTAAAACCAACAAAATATTTAGCGATCGCCCGGTGGATTGTAGATTTAAAGGCGCAACATCACCGATCGTGCGACTAAAGAAAACCTGAGGGTTAAGAGAAACTGCTTGCTTGCCCATTTCCTGCTGCATAATTTCCCACGGCAATGGCAACAGATTTGGGTCACGCACATCAATCCGTAACCGCAACGCCTCTTTTTGACCCAATGCAACCCCTTCAGCCCGTGCAAAACTTTCGGCGATCGCCCCTTGAAATAACCATTGCCACATCTGCACACCCAACCCTTGCATTAATCGTCCACTGATCGAAGCATTCGGATCTGGCACTAATTCTACAGACTGGACTTCACCAGTAATCGGATAGTGGGGCGTTTGATGAGGCGTAAAAATTGCCTGCCATGCCAACCAAATCCGACTTAATTCTTCATCCCATAAAATATCTTCTTTTTCCACACCTCGCACAAATGGTGTTGCCGCAGCCCAAATCACAAAATGATGTTCTTCCGGCGAATTATTTAGGCGATCGCACACCACTTGTAGAGACGGGAAATCAGGAGGTTGAGACATCGACAATGAAAATTGAGACTGGGCGCTCTTCCAATTTATGTCGTTTAACAGCAGATTCATACACTGCTCCATGAATCTTTTCTGTAGAACCGACCCTTCTATGGCGAGAAATGACCATAAATCTTAAGAAAATATGGGGTTGGATAGGTTCGGGAATGCACACCTCTAAGCAATTAGCAGTCGCCCCCTATGAGTGCTAAATTTGCTAGTGAAGTTAAATCCTATAACTCAAAATTTTTATGTCTAAGATTGTCTCTTTTAAGGATGAATCCAGACGGTCTCTTGAAGCGGGTATTAATGCCCTCGCCGATGCCGTCAAAATTACATTAGGTCCTAAGGGTCGTAACGTATTACTCGAGAAGTCTTACGGCGCACCCCAAATTGTTAATGATGGTATTACCGTTGCGAAGGAAATCGAGCTAGCAGATCCCCTCAGAAATACTGGTGCTCGTCTCATCCGTGAAGTTGCAGCCAAGACAAATGACAGTGCAGGTGATGGTACAACCACTGCAACTGTAATGGCTCAGGCTTTAATTCACGAAGGCTTGAAGAATGTTACTGCGGGTTCAAATCCGATTGAGTTGCGTCGTGGTATTGATGCAGCGGTGAAATTCCTCGTTGATGAGATTGCAAGTATTGCTAAGCCTGTGGAAGGTGAGGCGATCGCCCAGGTTGCTGCGGTATCTGCAGGTAACGATGATGAAGTCGGTAACATGATCTCCGAGGCGATGGCTAAGGTGACTAAAGATGGTGTAATCACTGTTGAAGAGTCCAAGTCTCTTGCTACTGAGCTTGATGTTGTAGAAGGTATGCAGCTCGACCGTGGCTACATGTCTCCTTACTTCGTCACTGACCAAGAGCGTCAAATCGTTGAGTTTGATAATCCTCTTGTGCTTATCACGGACAAGAAAATTTCGGCGATCGCCGACCTCGTGCCTGTGCTTGAGCAAGTGGCGCGTTCCAGTCAGCCTCTTCTCATCATCGCTGAAGATATTGAAGGTGAAGCCCTCGCAACTCTCGTTGTGAATAAGGCTCGCGGTGTGCTTAATGCCGCTGCGATTAAAGCACCTAGCTTTGGCGATCGCCGTAAGCAAATGCTTCAGGACATTGCAGTACTCACTGGTGGCCGTGTCATTTCCGAAGAAGTTGGTCTTGCTCTCGAAACTGTCGAATTAGACATGCTCGGTAAAGCAGAAAAGATCACCTTAACGAAGGAGACTACAACCGTTGTTTCCGGTGGCGGTAGCAAAAGTGATATCGATGCTCGCGTTGCCCAAATCCGTAAGCAATTGGCTGAAACTGATTCTGAGTATGACGCAGAGAAGCTCCAAGAGCGTATTGCTAAGCTCGCTGGTGGTGTTGCAGTCATCAAAGTTGGTGCAGCAACTGAAACTGAACTTAAGGATCGTAAGCTCCGCATCGAAGACGCTCTCAACGCAACTAAAGCAGCTGTTGATGAAGGTATCGTTCCCGGTGGTGGCACAACTCTCATTCACCTTGCAGCAAAAGTTGCTGACGTAAAAACATCCCTCACAACTGACGAAGAAAAGCTCGGTGTCGACATTGTTGCTCGCGCCCTTGAAGCTCCCCTCCGTCAACTCGCTGACAATGCTGGCGAAGAAGGTTCTGTCGTTGTTGAGCGTGTTCGTGAAAGCGAATTCAACGTTGGTTACAATGCAGCAACTGGTGAGTACGTTGACATGATTGCGGCTGGTATTATCGACCCTGCAAAAGTTGTCCGCTCCGTTCTTCAGAATGCTGGTTCTATTGCTGGGATGGTGATCACCACTGAAGCACTCGTTGTTGAAAAGCCTGAACCTGAAGCTGCAGCTCCCGACATGGGCGGTGGCATGGGTGGCATGGGCGGCGGCATGCCCGGTATGGGTGGCATGGGAATGCCCGGCATGGGAATGATGTAATTTCCCCAGACCCTGAATAAACAACAGTTTTTATCTTGAGCATCCTTCGGGGTGCTTTTTTATTGAGTAAAAAAGTATTCGTGATGTAATTTTCTTGAAAACTACGGACAAGGTACAGACGTGTCTGGTGTACCGGAGATATCAACAAATCCCGTATTATTTGCCATCACATCTGCAAAATCAACAAAATTAATATTGCCAGCAGCACCAATTAGCAAATCATCACCACCATTGCCCGCAAAATCCGCTGTGCCGCTAGTATTGTTCGTGAATGCAGTAATACAAATACCGAGTGGAGGAGCTGCATCTTGAAGGCGAACACTATTTGCCCCGGCTTGCTGGAAGTTATTGTTTAAAACGCTCACATCATTAGTTAGTCCACCGTTATTGGAGCGAACAAAAAGACCATTTGAATTATTTCCACTCGTCGTAATCACATTGTTGGAAACAGTGATTTCATCTATCGTTCCATCATTAAAGGCTCGGATAAATAGACCTTCTGCAGCAGTTCCACTGGTCATTAAGGTATTATCGGAAAGCATTAACCTAGTTGTTGTTGTTCCGATATTTGAAGTGCCAACAAAGAGGCTATGTGCTCCATTTCCTGTTGTTATCACATTATTAGCAGAAACTTCTGCGTTATCTACATTGGAACCATTTAGAGTGCGAACTGAAATGCCGTGATTCGTTGTACCACTAGTTGTAATGGTATTGCTAGCAAGGTTCACGCCATCTGTCGTTGAACCGTTTAAAGTACGAACAGAAATACCTCGTCCACCATCTCCATTTGCCGCGATTGTGTTACCTGAGATTTGTGTGCTCGTCATCATTGAGCCATTTAAGGTGCGAGTGATGATGCCACGATTGTTTTGGCCATCGACCGTAATATTGTTGTCAGAAACTGTCAGGTTCTCGAGGGTTGATCCATTGCGTGTCCGGGTTGAAAATCCTCGACTTTCATCTCCATTGGCTGTGATTGTATTTGTGGCAATAGTAACGCCGTTTATTATTGACATGACGTCACTATAAACAGAAATGTTATCGGCATAGGTTCCATTACTAGAAACAGTGTTGCCAGAAATAGTTGAGCTATTGATTGTTGTGCCGCGATCACCGTAGAGACCAATACCGGTCGTATAATTCCCTCCGCTGGAGACAGTATTGCCAGAAATAGTAGAATCACTGACTGTTGTGTCGCGATCGCCGTAGATACCAATACCGGAAGTATAATCTCCCGAATTGGAAACAGTATTGCCAGAAATAGTAGAACCACTGACTGTTGTGCCGCGATCGCCATAGATACTAATACTAGTCAGATAATTTCCTGTTGTAGAAACAGTGTTGTCAGAAATAGTTGAGCTAGTTATTGCGGTTAAGTCATTCCCGAAGATACCAATACCATTCGTATAGTAGTTTCCTGTTGTAGAAACGGTATTGCCAGAAATAGTAGAGCTATTTATTATTGTTGAGTCATTGCCGAAGATACCAATGCCAGTCGTGTAATTTCCAGCAGTGGAAACAGTATTGCCAGAGATAATGGTGTTCGTGATTTGTGCTGAGTAGTCTCCGGAGACATCAATATTAGCTAGATAGTTTCCAGTGCTAGAAACAATATTGCCAGAAATTGTTGTGTTACTAATCGTGGAATTGTAACTATCAACATCAATTCCTTCAGAATAGAATCCTGACGTAGACACAGTGTTGCCAGAGATAGTGGTATCGGAGATTGTGGAGTTATAACCCTCAATATCAATACCTTCAGAGCGATCGCCTTGAGTCGTGATTGTATTACCAGAAATAGTAGTATCACTGGTTGTTGTTGAGTTGTAAGACCCGACATCAAGACCTTCAGAACCCTCTCCTGTTGTTGAGATTGTATTGCCAGAAATGATGGTGTTGCTAATCGTCGAGGCATTGCCTTCTATGTCAATTCCTTCAGCCGAATCCCCCATTGTTGAAATTGTATTGGCTGAAAGAAGGACATTACTAATCGTTGCGCCATCACCAAGAATTTCAATACCATCAGCATCATTTCCCGTCGTTGAGATTGTGTTGCGATCAATTGTGAAGTCACTTACATTGCTGGCATAGACACTAGGATTATTACCCGACTGAATGTCAAAACCTGAAAGCCTTGATCCATTCCCCATCGTCACGGTGTCTTGTACTAGAGGTGATGTGCCAGTTCCAGACCCCGGCAACTGAGTGATGCCTACATCTACAATATCGAGTTCCTGGGTGACCCCCGTGGAGAGAGCTTGGACATTATCGGGAACTGTGAAGCCTGCCATTCCAGAGCGATCGCCTGACTCGACATAAATCACATCATTGCCCGCTGTCATGGCGATCGCCGACGCATCAGTCACTTCGCCAAACGGATTTTCGAAGGTCCCATCACCAGTTGTTACCCCGTCTGTGACATGGAGAAAACGCCATTCATCACCTGTCACTGGATTCCTCGCCACCACATCGTTACTTTGTTCGATCTGTGTTTCAAGTTCTTGTTGGCGATCGATCGGGATAATATCCTGTCGCTGCACACTCTGACCTAGACGAGCAATAACTGATTCTTCTGGTGTTTCTGAACGCTTACGAATATTTTCTCCGCCTAACTTGAGACCCAGAGAAAACTGTAAATTCGTGCCAAAATTACTGTCTGATTGTAATGAAATTCCGGCTAGGAGACTTTCCGTTTCTGCCTGCAAACGACTGCGTACACCGATAATGGAAGTTCCCTCACCATCAAGGAAATAAAGACCTGCATAAGCATATAAATTACCCGTATCCCACTTACTGAGCTGGTAACCTCCCTCCAGATCAATGCCTGTCATCGCGTTTTCCGATAACGTGGAAATAAGTTGCTGGCTTTGGCTATCAAATAGCAAACGATTATCAAGGAACCGAAAGTTTGAGGTCGTTGTGTTTGTCGTTGTATCGCTGCTGATTGTTCGACTAGCGTCACCAAGGGGAATATAGCCGTTCAGCCGTGCTTCCCATTTATCTCCTAAGACTTCTGCTCCTAAACCTAGTTGATGAAAGGTTTCTTTTGATTCTGTATGGCGTAAGTCCCAACCTGCATAGCCACCAATAACCAGATTGTTCTCAGATAAAAAACGACGATATCCAGCCCTCAGATTTCCGCCTTGTCCACCGCCATCGGTAAAGCCATTAAACCGACCTTCACCATAAAAAGTACTAACGCCTGGTGTTTGACTGAAAGGCACAAATCCATAAAAGCTACCAAAAGACGCTTCATAGCCAGCACCTTCTCCTGTCTGAAATGTACCGCTAAAACGAGGGGAGACAAGCTGCTTTTTTGTGGTGTTGCTTACAGGGTTTTCTTGAGCTCTGACAGGAAAAACATACAGCCCTATGCCTAGAATTGACGAGAGAATAATGATTTGGCGAGAAAGAAATCTTTGGGTAAACATGCGTACTTCCTTGATGAAACGATGGCCGAAAACCTAGTTCTGGATGGGATAGTATTGAGCGTTTGCAATCACAAACGATCTACGACACGTAAGTATTTAGAACAGGGCATTTTGTTTTGCTTTACAGAAACTATAAATTTTAGCTACAAGTTAAGAACTGCAGCTCAATTGACGACAAGATTATCGGCAGAAGTAGCAAAGTGATCACATAAGTAATTCTCTTACTATTTGCTCCAATTGAGTAACGCTTCACACAAATAATATTTTTGCTATGTCAACTGTTCCACCAAATTCGTCACCTTTACGTAGTGTCCACACTCAAAATTTCGTTGATATTTTGCAGCAATGCGGCATTTCTCTAATTGTTTCGACCTATCAGGCCGGCAAACTAATTGTGGTGAGGGCAGAGGAAAAATCGCTCAATACTCACTTTCGAATGTTTAAGCAACCGATGGGAGTCGCTGCTGATCGTGAAAAAATTGCCCTTGGTACTGCTTATGAGGTGTGGGAGTTTCGCAATGTCCCTGCGGTTACCAAGAAGCTTGACCCACCAGATCTTCATGATGCTTGTTATTTACCCCGCGATCGCCACGTTACTGGGGATATTGATATCCATGAGATGGCCTATTGCAACGATGAGTTGTGGTTCATCAATACGCGCTTTTCTTGTTTATGCACTCTCGACCGCAAAAATAGTTTTGTGCCCCGCTGGCAACCGCCCTTTGTTTCGGCCTATGATCTCGGCGATCGCTGCCATCTAAATGGTTTAGGGGTGAGGGATAATCAACCGCATTATGTGACAGCTTTAGGTGAAACAGATAGTCATCAAGGATGGCGCGAGAATAAGGCCCACGGTGGCATTTTGATGGACATCACCACCAACGAATTTTTAGCAAAAGGGTTATCGATGCCTCATTCGCCTCGTTGGTATCGTGATCAACTGTGGGTGTTAGAGTCTGGTGAAGGGAGTCTTGCAACAGTTGATGTGAAAACCGGGAAATTAAACACCGTTGTGCAATTACCTGGTTTTACAAGGGGGATTGATTTCTGGGGTCCCTTAGCTTTTGTTGGTTTATCACAAGTGCGCGAAACGGCCGTGTTTAGTGGCATTCCCATCACCGAGAGACTAAATGAACGTATTTGCGGCGTTTGGGTCGTGAATATTGAAACAGCTCAGATTATCGCGTTTCTGAGGTTTGAGGATGCTGTTCAGGAAATTTTTGCGGTATCGGTGTTGCCCGGAATTCGTTTTCCTGAGGTGATTGAAGATAATGAAACGCTGCTCAGCAGTTCGTTTGTTTTGCCGGATGAGGCGATCGCCCGAGTGGATTTCAGCACGCTTAAATCAAAACCCCAATCGACTTAATTGCTTTTGAAGCGGCTTTATTGAGATACAGCTTTTAAGAGAAGGGCGATCGCCTCTCCACCTGATAATCACCCTTACGCTAAGACTCAAAAATTAAACGCTATTTGAAAGGTGAAAATGGCGTGGTGTACGCATGATCAGAAGCGACAATCATCGTGCCAATACCATCATTCGTGAAAATCTCCAGTAGCAACGCGTGGGGAATACGCCCATCAATAATGTGAGCTGCCTTAACACCTTGCGCTAGCGATCGCACACAACAAGAAACCTTCGGGATCATTCCGCCACCGACCACGCCAGAGTCGATCAGTTCGCGTGCCTTCTGTAAATTTACTCTGGGGATGAGGGTAGAAGGATCGTGATAGTCTTCCAAAATACCCGCTGTGTCCGTCAATAAAATTAATTTTTCTGCACCGAGGGCTGCTGCTAATTCTCCGGCCACAGTGTCTGCGTTGATATTGTGAGCTTGGCCATTTTCATCGGCTGCCACACTAGAAATTACTGGCACATAGCCATTATCGACGAGGGACTGAATCAGTTTGGTGTCGATGGCTGCGACTTCTCCCACAAAGCCAACGCCTTCTTTGCCAACAGGACGAGCTTGCACCATATTGCCGTCTTTGCCACAGAGACCAACGGCAGACGCACCTTCTTGGTTAATGAGGGAGACAATTTCTTTATTGACGCGACCGACTAAGACCATTTCCACCACGTCCATGGTGTCAGCATCGGTGACTCGCAAGCCATCTTTAAATTGGGGTTCGATCTTGAGTTTACTGAGCCATGTATTGATTTCAGGGCCGCCGCCATGCACCACAACGGGACGGACGCCAATGCATGAGAGAAAGACGATATCGCGAATGACTTTATCTTTGAGCGTGCTGTCTTTCATCGCCGCGCCGCCGTATTTTACGACAACAGTTCGACCCGAGAATTGCTGCATATAAGGCAGGGCTTCGCTGAGGATACGGACACGGGTGGCATCGGCTTCTCTGATGTATTCGCTTTCCATGAATGATTGGCTAGTGATCTGTAAATAAAATCGGTTTGTTGCTTGGTATTTTACGGGATGGGTGATCGCCGCACATATTAAGGATCTGCAACTTAATCAACTTTTGATGAGATTAGGGTCAATTGTTCTCACCAATAATTTGGGGTGGCTTCCGGAGAACGGAGGGAATGGTTGCAATGATGTCTTCCGCAACAGCACGGGGAGGACGGGCAGTATTGATTTGAATATGTAGATCAGCCTCGTTATAAAGCGATCGCCGTTGTTCTAGAAGTTCGTTTAATTTCGTTTCGAGATCAACGTTTTGGAGCAGCGGACGTCGAGTGTCACTCCGGAGACGATCCATCAGCAACGGGGTTGGTACATCAAGCCAAATCGTTAATCCTTGCTGCAAGTAATACCAGTTGTCATTTGAGAGAATAATACCGCCGCCAGTAGCCACAACGGTGCGGGTTTGCACTGCGATTTTACCGAGGACTTGGGTTTCGAGTTTACGGAATTCTTCTTCACCCATCTCTGCAAAAATATTACTGATCGATGTGCCTGCGAGCTGCTCAATAATGTCATCAGAATCGAGGACGCGGTAGTTCATGATCTCGGCAATAATCTTTGCAAGGGTACTTTTACCAGTGCCCATCATGCCGATGAGATAAATATTTAAACCTTTGAGCAAATCTTCCATCGATTAACTTGAAATCCGTTGAGACCTATTTATCTTAGGATGCTTCGTGAAATTTCTGATATGGTTTGTGATCTTTATTTGAGGGGCGATCAGTCGTTTTTTCTTTACCTAATGTTTTGCAGTATATTTACCAATCCAAAATATTCTGACCCCGGAGGTGCCCAAATCCTTACCTTTTCATGATCTAAGAAGAGAAATCTGAGGTCTTGCTTGAAACTATTGTGAGATCTTTCTTTTATTGATTCGGGAAGAATCATTGTGACTTTGCCTTGGATGCCAGATAGTCTTGCTTTAACTAATATGTTTTCATATGTCGAATAGATGAATGTTGAGCCCAGTACTGTCCAATGTCTGGCTGTATCTAGGAAAACTAGAATCGGGTCGTTTTCTTCTGTGGTGGATTGAGAAATAGCCTTGACCAATTCTGGAGATAAGTCAGAAAAATGATAAGTGTTTTTCTGAGGGGTAAACAGATTATGTTGCCTCGCTCTTCGCAAGATTTGTCGTTTACGTTTCTCTTTGCTCTTGTTGTCCATGGCAAGCTGAGTTTAAACGATTGTTTAAGATAACTGAATTTTCTTTGTTTTGAGTTGAGGATGGCATAATAGGCGATCGCCACTTTCAGTTTCATTTTTATGATGGAAAAAAGCATCCGCAATGAACTGGTGATCTTTTATGCCTAAGAAAAAGCTTCTGTTAATCCCGATTATTGTGTTCTCTTCCATTGGTGGGGTCATTGTTTTTGTCGGGCTAATCGTGTGGCTTGTGATGTCAATCATCAAATCGAGTCAACCCTTTAAGATGGCGATCGCCGACCTTGAAGCGAGTTCTGAAGTGAGTGCAGTCTTAGGCTCAGATTGGGAAGAAAGCTGGTGGGTTTCCGGTGAAGTAAATATTAGTGGTGATCAAGGCACCGCTTGCTTAGCGATTCCTGTATCAGGAACGGCTGAGAAAGGCACGGCCTATGTGGATGCGGCCAAGGTGCAAGGGACTTGGCAGATGAATGAGCTGACAGTTGCAATTACTGATGATGCTTCGTTTGCGCCGAAAGAAACAATTACTTTGGTGACTCCCACTGAAGAAAACCGAAAAGTGTGTAGCGGTTAAACTTTGACTTTAAAGACGGCGGTGCAGAAGTTCTAGTTGTCCACCATATTCTTGGATGAGGTTGAGTTGACGAATATAAAACCCGCGAAAACTGTTGGCGAAAAGTAATGTGATAATCGCAATGATTAGTCCGGCAGCAGTGGAGATAAGCGCTTCGCTAATTCCTGCGGTTACGCCAACAGTTTGAGTGCTGCCTACATCACCAATTTTGAGGGAGCTAAAGGAATTCATTAAGCCCAAAATTGTCCCTAAAAGACCCAATAAAGGTGCAACAGCAATAATCGTTTCAAATACGGTATTAAAGCGTTTTAGGATCGGGATTTCGGCTTTGGCAGCAGTTTCTAGTGCAATGGTTAATTCTTCAGATGTAGCGCTGGGAATGCTCATCGCCTCAAGATAAATGCGGCAAATCGGCAAATGTTGATTTTGCTTCAGGAGGGCGATCGCCTGATTTTGGTCATCACGATAGAGCATCAAAACTTTACTGAGGAGAGGCCGTTGACCGCGATTGATCCGGAACCAGAAAAATAACCGTTCGGCGATCAGTGTGACCGAAATAATCGAGCACAAAAACAATGGAATTGTGACCCAGCCACCCGTCGTTAAAAGTTCAGTCCACGCCATAGATTGCTCCCGGAAATACCGTCTTTGAGCATAGGTGATTTTTAGCGTTTTTGGCCGACGGGAATAAAACTACCGACGATTAATCCAAATCCAACCGCAAAAGCGAGTAGCACCCCAAATGGCAATTGAATCGATTCCCATAGGAGAAATTTAATCGAGACCAACTCAATATTCTGGATGGACATCACTGCAACCAATCCTAGCCAACCTGCCAGAATCGTCATACTGAGTAATAGTCCGAGAGTGCGCATGGTTACTTGCCTTTGCCTTTACTAAATAGTTTGAAATAGGTGGAAACGAAAAATTCTTTTAACGGAAATAGTAAATAGGTGATTGGATTAATTGTCACGATGATATTGCGAAAATCGCGGCGCGCCAGATTCACAATCATTTTTGCGACAAAGTTTGCAGACATCACCCCAACCGGATTGAGACTACTTTTGAAAGGCCCCAAAATTAATTTGCGGATAATGATGGGCGAGTCTAAACGCTGCAATGTCACTAAATCGCCCAATGCTCGTTTACTGAGTTCGTAGAGAGGACTAACAGCCGGATTGACTTCAGCTTCGGAGGTGTTTACCCAAATTTCTTTGCGGACGCGATCCTGGTTTGTCTTGATCGTACTTAAAAATAATTCGATTAGCCGCTGCTGGGAAAAGGTATTAATTTCGTAGGATTTCTGGATGGCTTCTGGGGTTCGATCGCCGTGCACATTAATACCGTGGTTGAGCACGAGAATATCTACTTTTTTAAGAGCTTCAAGAATTGCGGCTTCATTACCTGATTGCCACTGAATCGTTTTTAAAGCAACATCTTGGCCTGCAATATCGAGACTAAGTTCTTGGGGTTTGGAAGTGAGGGCGATCGCCTTGGCTCCTGCTTGATGAAGTTCGGTGAGTAAAGCGGTGCCGAGGGTTCCTGACGCGCCTGTGACTGCAACTCGTTTTCCTTTCAATGACAATGCCGTCCCCATAACCTTGTCCACAAGAGTGAATGTGCCACAATAATACGCCTCTTGGTTATCAAAATGATGCCGCCAGTGATAGGGACGATTTACAAACCAGTTCCCCGGTAATGCTTTAAAGTCACCCGGTTGGTGAGTAATATCCGTTAATTCATCCACCATCGGAATCCCTAACCCACGGGCGATCGCCGCCGCCATAAACGAAAGCGTATAGAGGCAGCCTGCCAAACTCAACCAAGCAGTATTCACACCAGCCAGCACTAGTCCAACCCAGAGCAATAACCCAAACCCCAGCATCACCGAAGCTTCTGGTAAATCGTTATACCAGTGCGCTTTTCTATAAACCTCATCATCAATGACCGTTAAATCACGACGAAAAACCTTGTGATGCCAAACATGTAGGCGAAAAAGTGGTTCCCAAACATGGGCTAAAGCATGATAAATATCGCGCACAAGTTCTGCCCAAAAGACAGATCCCAAAACCATGCCACTGCCGAGGACAAGCTGGCTACTGCTGATCATTAAAGAATCCAAAGAATGTTAAAGAGATTTTTCTAATCTCAATTGTTGTAACATTCTTTGCTTGGTCTTGGGAACTTATACCTAAGTGTTTAGCCAAAAACTATTGAAGGCGATCGCCCTTGGTACTTGTCTCGATAACCCACCTAATTTAAGGCCAAAGTGGTTCTTCATTTTCGTCGTATAGAACGCCAAAGTTAATACATTGCAACCGACCAAACTGCAATTGAAGTTCAAGCCATTGATCATCGTAAAGAATATATTCGCGGCCTAAATATTCCCAAACTTCTGATGGTTCACCTAATTCTTTGGTGATGGTTTCGAGCATTTTATATTTAGGCTGACCAATTAAATGTTTATCAAAAAAGATCGCATCGGGATGATATATCTCAATCCAACCCAAACGATTATTGTTTTCGGGTTCAAATGAAAGTTCGAGTTTTGCTTCATAAAACTGAAGTCGATGGCAGCCAGAATCAGTAAAAAATGCTTTATTTTCCTTGCCACCAATTATTTCTCTGGCTTGTGTTTTAGTACAGCCGAATATCAAATGATTAATGCTAGTGCCGAGAATTATTTGCATACTAAAGCTCAGGCGATCGCCGCCTGAAATTTCTTCGTACTAGCAGGTCGATTATTCATCTAACTCAAAAGAATATATGGCTCGACTTTTCTTTTGAGAAGAGAGACTAAATCAGGAGCCATACAGTCATACTTATCAGGAATATCTAGACAAACCAGTTTTTTATCTTTGAGCAGATTTTGAAACTTCTTAGATACTTTTCTTCTGTGAATTTGTTCCATCACAAAGATGATATCTGCCCATTCAATTAAATCTCCACTTACTGGCGTGAAAGCATCAGCATTTGTTCCAGCTCCAATCGCTTCTACTTCTTCGTATTCTGAAAAAACTTCTTCGCCAGTCGGGCTTCTTAGTCTATTTTCACTACAGACAAATAGTAAGTTCATCTTTTTCCTTAAGCCCAATCGTTAATAACAACTATTGTACGTATGGCACAAATTCACCGTGCTGGAGTTGAGATGGCGATCACCTCAACTCGAATTTCTCTTGTCTTACCAAGTCATTACTAGGGAGGATAAAAGTCAAAGTGTAAATCTCATACAATTCTGGAAGTCCTTTCTGTTGCTATATGGTCATTCCGCTACATTTAAATCAGCCTGTTGATATTCAGCTAGAAAAACCGCTCTTTATAGCTAGTGATGCTCCTTTACAACAGGCGATCGCCCTGATGACTGGCAAAGAAAAAGGCTCACCCCAAAGTTGTTTGGTAGTGCAGGAAGATAGCAAAACCATTGGTATCCTCACCGAAAGAGATCTGGTACGTCTTTCCCTTTCCCAAAAAAGTATTTCAGAGACAATCGTGCGAGAGATCATGACCTCGCCTGTGATTACGATTACCACCAAAGATTTTAGTGATATTTTTGCGGTCTATAGCTTGATGCGTCGTCACCGCATCCGTCATCTACCTGTGATTAATACCGACGATAGTGTGTCTGGATTGATGACGCTCAGCATGTTGCGTCAAGCCCTTCATCTTAGTTATTTTTTGCGCTTTCGAGAAGTCCGAGAAGTGATGTCAACAAAAGTTATTACTGCTTTCCCGACAACGCCTCTTATTGATGTTGCTCAGCTCATGGCATGTCATCGAATTAGTTGTGTTGTGATTGTGGACGAGACAGCCACCTCAGAAATACCTGTGGGCATCATTACCGAGAGGGATATTGTGCAGCTACAGGGTTTAGGTGGAGATCTTGCTACTCTAACAACGAGATTTGCGATGAGTTGTCCTGTAATCTCATTACATCCTGAAAACTCTCTCACGTCGGCTCAAGAAATTATGCAGCGGTATCGAGTCAGACGGATTGTTGCAGTGAATGAGCATGGTGAACTGGAAGGCGTTGTGACGGAAACAAATGTGTCGCAAATTCTTGATCCTCTCGAACTATTTGGCATGTTGGAGATTTTGCAGCACCGAGTCCAACAGCTCGTGAAGGATCGCGATCGCCTTTTACCATCAGAAAATCGTCATTTACAGGAAGCTCTTGATAACAAAGAGTTTCGGCTTCATTATCAACCCCAATTTCATGGCAAGTCTAGAACGATTGTGGGGGCAGAGGTATTAGTGCGTTGGTATTCGAAAAATCGTGGCATTGTTTCACCCGCTGAATTTATTCCTCTGGCAGAAATGACGGGGTTTATTGTCACCCTCGGTGAATGGATTTTAAAAGATGTTTGCCAACAGGCTCGACGCTGGCAAGATGCTGGCTATGCACCCATTAAGTTTTCGGTGAATGTTTCGAGTCACCAACTGAAGAACCCACAATTTTCAAAACATTTGGAACAGATTTTGGCGGAAAGTAAACTCGATCCCCAATGGCTAACCATCGAGTTGACAGAAAGCTCTCTCGTTGAAAATGTCGATATGACATTGACGCAATTTCAGAGTCTCAAGGAATTAGGGGTTGATATTGCGATCGATGATTTTGGGACTGGCTATGCTTCCCTCGGTTATCTGCAACATTTTCCGTTTGATATTTTGAAAATTGATCGTTGTTTTGTCGAAAATATCCACATCAATCCAAAAAATGCGGCGATCACCTCTGCAATTATTCAAATGGCAGAACAACTCAATTTTTCAGTGGTTGCCGAAGGTGTTGAACGGCAAGAAGAGTTTGAATTTTTAGGCGATCGCCACTGTGAGATTTTTCAAGGATATTTCTTCTCGCCTCCTTTGTCTGCTGAAGATTTTGAGCAACATCTCATATTTAAATCTGAAGAATAAGGATTTGAGACGTAGATGCTTTATTGCATGAGCCAGATTGAACTGATTGCTGCATGATCATGGTAATTCCGGGTTTCATGGTAGGAACTATCGCTTTCAGGATAAATCCCAGCAAAATCAGTGATTGTCCATTGGTTGGAACGAATCCAGATACTGGTATTTGAATCATCGGCAAATAGGCCATCCTCGAAGGTGATCGCCTCACGCAATTCATTTTCTGTGCTGTAACTTAGGGTTGCTGGGCCATGTTGGGCGATCGCCGCCGTGAGGGGAGTGCCTGCGCCCACGCCATGAATTGTTTTGTAACTAGGATTGCGGATTGCGATTAAATTGATTTTCGAGTCTTCGGTGATCGGAAATGAGTCAAAGCCGAGGTCATATTGCACATCGCCATACCAAGACAGTTGAAGGCCATCGGGAATATCCACGCCGAGGATCACAGGCTCTAAGGTCATGTTTGATTTCATCTGTGCCCGAAATTCAGCTAAGGTCATGCCCAATTTTGCATTGCCAACACTAGTCGAGGTGATTAAAAAATCTTCGGACGGCGATCGCACGCCCATGTCATCGCAGCCAAACTCTACGCCATCGACTAATTCCGCAGAAAGGAGTCGCAGTGAATAGCCATCCCAGTAATGGCGCGTTTCTTCAAAACAACTGCCAGCCCCATTAAATTTGTAACTGTTATGGATAATGTTGCTCTCTGAATCGAAGGTGGGATAGCCGACTAAATTGATATTGCTATGGCGGAAGTCTAAAGACTGGGTTTCAAGATTTGGTGTGACGACCACAAATTCATAAACCCCTTGGTATGCGGCATTCCAACAGAGGATTTTGGCTAAAAAAGTCTCGCTATCGCCGTGGACATAAACGTCTGAAAATTCGAGACTTTCGGCGGATAATTCGGGTTCATCGAGACATAAATTCAAGTCATCTTTCTGGTCGGCGATCGCCTGCAAGATGTGTTGTTTGGCTTCGCCTTCGAGTTCATAGGCTAGAAGCTTGGGCTCTGTTTTTTGCTCTAGTTCTGATGGTGGGAGCTGCGGTGTGAGGGAAACTTCTGATGAATTTTCTGAAGGGAGTTTAACGGAGATTGTCTCAGGATTTGAGGGATAAATTGCTGAGGGGGTTTGGGTGGCGATCGCCGTGCAACCGATCAGATTACTACCGAACAAAGCAGCGATTGGCAGTAGAAAATAACGAGTTTTCATAGATTTCAGAACCTTGTGAATGTAGCGAATGAATGAGATGGGAGATGCACGGATTTGTTAGTGTGAACGATTTGAGAGCCTATAAACACAGCCCACTGTCGGACATACCACGGTAGCAAAGCCATTCCTTGTCAATTTCTTCTAGCACCCAATTTCCTGCGTTTCCTTTACTCATCTGCACCGTAAATTGGTGTCCTTTTACCGAATCATCTAAAAATCCTGTTTGGGTAATCACCACCGTTGCGCTTGTGGGACTTTCTGCCGAATCGTGCTGAATATCAATTGTTTCTTTCCAAGTCCCGTCACTAACATAACCATCTTGTTGCGCTGCGCTGAGGGCGATCGCTAGAGGATGTGCGCCAGAAATTTCCGTTGGTGTTTGGGCGTTGGACTGAGCCATTATTTTTTGATCAGGCAGGATGAGTTCACAAGCTAAAGCCGTTGACATTATCCCAAAACCACTAAGGGCGATCGCCCCTATCACGAAGCCCTTTTGTTTACCACTAAGAAAATTGTTGCTCTTAAACATCGATTTACTCCTCTTTCAAAACTTTAAAACCGACAATCAACGCTTCAACCCCAAATCTCGTCATTCCGTTAAAGGCGATCGCCTACCCTCAGATTAGATCTCGAATTTTCAAAATTTAGAGTCGTCACAGAAACAGAAACAAAACTTTTGGGGTTACTATTCGTGCAAAGGCTTATTGAAATTTGGCATCGCAAAACTCTTGTCAGCATCTCTAAAAGAACGGCTCACGACACATCTCAAACATATTATTCGGAATCGCGATCCCTATTTTTCGGCGGCAGGACATTTCTATGTGAAAGAGTATGTCCGGCAAACAATGGAAGAACATGGTGAGCCTGAGAGTTTTCGCTTTGAGGCGCAAGGCAAAACTCACGGAAATATTATTTTGGATCTGTGTGCTGATGATGCAGTACAGACAAAACCACCCATTTTAATTGGGGCGCATTACGATGCGGTGATTAGTTGTCCGGGGGCTGATGATAATGGCACTGGCCTTGCTGTGCTGCTGGAAATGGCTAACTTTTTTAGCCAAAATCCAGCGCGTTATCCGATTCGTTTAGTGGCATTTGATCTTGAAGAATTTGGACTCTGTGGCAGTTTAGAATATGCGGCTCACCTCAAAAAAAATCAGCAACCCTTGCGATTGATGTTGAGTTTAGAGATGCTGGGTTACTGCTCCCACGCCCCAAATTCTCAGACATATCCGAGCTTTCTGAAATATTTTTATCCGTCAACGGGAGATTTTATTGCGCTAATCGGTGACATCCAAACGATTCCAGAAATGTGGGGCATGGGGCGATCGCTGAAAAAATCAGTGCCTTGTGAATGGTTGCCAGCGGGATGGCGAGGATATCCAGTGCCCGATGCGCGACGGAGTGACCATTTGGCATTTTGGGAGCAGGGCTACAAAGCAATGATGGTGACCGATACTGCCGATATGCGGAATCCCCACTACCACCAACCTACTGATACTTTTGAAACCCTCGATCTCGATTTCTTGGGTCAGGTTTGTGAGGGATTATGCGAGGTGATCGCCCAATTGCGCTAACTATTCCAAATCGAGAGAAAGCTGTTTGAGTTCTTTGATTTTGAAAGATTGGCGGTGGTGAGGCGTTAAACCATGTTCGAGAATGGCCAAACGATGTTTCTTTGTGCCATAGCCTTTATTGCTCGCCAAATCGTATTCGGGATAGGTGTCTGCCAACTCAACAATTTCTTTATCCCGTGCCACCTTCGCCAAAATACTCGCGGCAGCGATCGCCACAAATTCGTCGTCCCCTTTCACGATTGCAGTTTGGGAAATATCTATATTCGGAATAGTTTTATTGCCATCAATCAAGAAGTGCTCTGGCTGACAACTGAGCTGTTCAATGGCACGACGCATTGCTAAAAAAGTAGCCTGAAGAATATTGATTTCGTCAATTTCTGCCACTGAAGCTGAGGCGATCGCCCATTCTTCTACCACCTCATAAATTTCGGGGACAAGAGAGTCGCGTTTTTTTGCCGAGAGTTTTTTACTATCTTTTACGCCCAGTTGCCGTAGCTGTTTTTCCTGACAAGATTTCACAACGACTACCGCTGCAAACACAGGCCCAAATAAACAGCCCCGACCCACCTCATCGACTCCCGCGATTAAAGCCATTATTCAGCCATAAACTCATCATAAAGATCATTGAGATCATCCCAACGTGCCATCCGCCACATCTCCGCAAAACACATATCATCTTCCGCATCAGGAAAATAGATTTCGGGATCGAGCTGAATGGCTGCTTCTAAACTATTGAATGCTTCTTCAAAATTGCCGATCTTTGCAAAGCAATAGGCCTGCTCATACCAAGTATCAGCATCTTTCGGAATATCTACGAGTGCTTGCTCAAAAGACTCAATTGCGTTGGTGTAATGCTCTAATTCCTCTAGGGTTTGCCCCCGTTGGTACCATGCCCAAAAATCACCAGGTTTCACTTCAAGGGCACGATCATAACTAGTTAAAGCCACCTCAGGTTTGTCCCAAGCTAGCAGCGCATCACCGCGACGATACCAACTCCAATAGTCATTGGGACGAAACGTTAAAGCCTTGTCGTAATAGGACAAGGCTCGCGCATATTTCTCCAATAGTCGCCAACATTCACCCAAACGATAGTTTGACCAATAGTCTTCTGGATGGTCTTCTAAAGCTTTCTCAAAACAGGCGATCGCCCGGTCATATTTCCCGAGCTTTTCCATGAAGAGACAGCCCTGATCGTACCAAGACCAATAATTCTTAGGACAAATATTGCAAGCTTGAGCATAACTATCGATCGCCTCGTGGGGAAAGCCAAGTTTTTCGTAGGCCATCGCCTGTTTGTACCACGTCCAATAATCTTCGGGATGGTACTCAAGCGCTCGATTAAAGCACAATAACGCTTCCTCTACCCGACCAGATTGCCAGTGAATATTTCCCTGTCGATACCATCCTTGATAGCTGTCAGGACGGCACTCCAAGGGGCGATAGGTCGTGCGTTCCGCCGTCAATAAGTTATCCATCGAATGATCTGTTTGAGCTATTGCTCTTATTTAAATTAGTAATGATTATCGTAACGGATTTAATGCATTTGATATAAGTGGCTAATTACCCCTTTAATGTCAGTAAATCTGCAAAATTTAACGGTATGCTCTCAAATGCTTGGTTCCGCATTTTGGTAACAAAATTTACAATTTATGCTGCCATCTGATCTATTGCTCCAACGCCGCAAAGGTGAAACCCTTGTCCCAAAACATTTGTCCCTCTCGAAAGCGGCGATCGCCTTAGCGGCAGAATTAATTGAATGTTTTGAAGGCTGTCGTGGCGAACCGAAAAAAGTATTGCAGGCAGAGCTCCAGGAAATTGAAGGGGAAAGTACGGATTTTAAAGTGAAACGTGGGTTGGCTCATCTGCTGAAAAATCACTTTAGTACCTTTGAGATTGTTAGTCCTCTCGAACCACTACTATTGCGGGAAAAAGTATTTGCCGCTTCCTGTGCTGGTGTGCCGATTCCTGATCAAAAAATGGAAGTGCTAGAGGCGATCGCCACCGAATTAACCCAACTCTATGAGCGCGATATTTTTCCCAATGATATTGCTGCGGGACTCTATGCAGATCTCCCCGAAAATCATATTTTGACGGAATTTGAGCCGCCTGACCCCAAAGCTTTAATTCACCGCTATAACCTCTCTCAAACCCAAGGGATTTTCTATAAAGCAAATTTCTTGATTATCCATGCCCACCGCAATGATCCCGGTGAATATAAGCTACTGTTCCGCTACCTGAAACTGTTTCAGTTGATGACCTATATCGAGGGAGATGCAGACACCGGTTTTACAATCACTATTGATGGCCCCACCAGTCTTTTTAAACCCAGTACTCGCTACGGTCTGGCGATCGCCAAAATGTTACCCGCCTTGCTCCACGTCAGTAAATGGCAACTCGAAGCCCAGCTGCATTACAAAGACAATTACACCAATACCATCCGCCACGGTCGTTTTACTCTCGAAGATGATTGTGGGCTGGTGAGCCATTATCCACCCGGCAAACCCTATGACAGTATGCTCGAAGCTTCTTTTGTGAAAAGTTGGAATAAGCTCAAAACGGATTGGCATCTAGAGCGGGAAGTGGATTTGATTCCTTTACCCGGCAGCGTCATGATTCCAGACTTTCGGGTGGTGCATCCCGATGGACGAGAGTTTTTATTGGAAATTGTGGGCTATTGGCGACCAGAATATCTCCAGAAAAAGTTCTCAAAGATTCGTCGTGCTGCTTATCCAAATCTAATCATCGCCGTCTCTGAACGTCTCAATCTTCAAAAAGCAGGGGTCGATTTCAAAGAACTGCCGAATCACCTCATCTGGTTTAAACAGAAATTACCAGCTCGCGAAGTGCTCAAGATCCTCGACGCTTGATGGGCGATCGCCAAATCAATGAGCGGCTGTTAAATCCAATTAATTTCTTCGTCTGGGGTAGTGATGGTTTGTTTTTGGGGACTGGTCGCGTGATAATTTTGCTCGATTGTAATTTTTGAATCTTTGAGACGGGGGTTCACCTGATGATAATCACTGTCTTTCGCCTTGTTGGAACAGAGATGGTGCAGGAAAAAATCGAGGGTGCGCTGGGAAATATAGCCTTTCAGGACAGCGACGGAACCAAAGCGCAGATGGTTAACCTGTTGTTCGCTGAGAATATTTTGAATTTGTTGGGGGTTGATGAGCTGTGCTGCTACGAGACATTCCCCAAGGAGCTGAGGTTTATTTGGTTGATAAATACCTTTCTGAAAGACCTCACAGAAAAAGTCAACGGTTTTTTTTGAAAGCCAACCTCTCGTTTCCAAAATATCTCCGACGCGCAAGTCATCATAAACTTGCTGGTCATAGAGCACTGTTTGTAGTTGCCCTTCAGAAATCAATCCGGCTGCGGTTAAAAGTTCCCCGATCGGGGTGGCATGGGCTTTAGTCATAGTCTCTTGCACTCCTGTCGTGAAAAATTGTGCGGATAAATAGATCGCTTGGTAGATAGTCAGTCGGGCGATCGCCACACGTTGGTGATGCTAATGCGGTGGTAGATGTGGTCGTGTTGCTTTATTTGCGTTGTGCTTTCGCGAGGAGTCAAACTCGAAAAGCTGCAGGGTTAAAACCTCCTAATAGCTTGGATACAAAGTGTTCTAAGAAATTCTTGGGTTAATTATGATAAGGCTTACATTTACTATTTTTACCAAAATTCTAAGTATTTTTACGGAATGGGCTGTCATTTACTTTACAGAAGTTCGTAGAATTGCCCAGTTCGTAATGAAATTAACAGCAGCTGGGGATCCATATTTTTTATGGTGGATGCCATAGAGAAGAATTTGTTGTCTTTGGTCTCGTGCCTTATCCGTTCAGGTACGGGATTTTTTATGATGATTTATCGGTAGAGGAGACGAATACTCTTTTGTAACAGGTAGGTGAAGCTTGCCGTTGTAGGACAGAAAGTTGAGATACACTGCTTTGAAGACTTTGGCACATGTAGGAAAGAATGCTCACTGATAAACTATCTCCGACCACTGCGTATTCTCACAAGCCTTGGTTGGCAGCGATTAAACCTCCGATCTATACCGTTGCAGTGACCCCGATTATTGTCGCAACTGCTTCTGCTTACGGCGAATTGGGACTATTCGATGGCTTGCGGTTTGGGCTATTTTTGTTTGCGTCGGTTTGTATGATTGCTTGGATGAATCTGAGCAATGATGTCTTCGATTCAGACACTGGGATTGATGTTAATAAAGCGTCTTCGCTCGTTAATATCACAGGCGATCGCCAACTCATTTTCTGGCTAGCAAATGGCTTTCTTGCGTTGGGATTGGGAAATATCGCGCTGATTAGTTATCTACAGCAAGATTGGACAGTACTAGGATTGCTAGTCGTAGCGGCGGCGATCGCCTATACCTATCAAGGGCCACCTTTTCGTTTGGGCTATCTTGGCATCGGTGAATTTGTCTGTTTTATTGCCTATTTGATCACGGGATTGGGTGTGTTTTATAGCCAAGCTAACACCATCACACTAGGAGGATGCTTGGCATCAATGTGGGTGGCGCTTACGACTAGCATCATTTTATTTTGCTCCCATTTCCACCAAGCTGAAGATGATCTGGCCGCAGGCAAAAAATCACCTATTGTGCGTCTCGGTACAGCACTTGGCGCAGAGGTTTTAACTTATAGTTTGGTCGGCGTACTTGTTTTAACCTGTGGCTTAATTGCCTTCGGGCTGTGGTCGCCGTGGATGTTAATTACTTTTGGCAGCGCACCCTTTGCACTACAGCTGATTAACCATGTCCGAACTAATCACGCAGATCCTGACAAAGTGAAAAACGCAAAATTTTTCGCCGTTAAATTTCACTTCAGCAGCGGCATATTATTGGCGATCGCCTATATCCTGTCCTATTACGATTTAAGCTTTCTGAGCGTGACAGGCTTAACCTATTAGCGGTAATTGTTGAACTGAATCGGCATTGGGAAATCGAGATCTCGAATAGCCTGCATCACCCCTTGGAGATCATCCTTCGATTTACTCGAAACCCGTACCGAATCCCCTTGAATAGAGGCTTGTACCTTTTTAAAATCTGTTTTAACCATTTTGGTGATTTTCTTGGCATCATCTTTTGAAATGCCTCGCCGTAACGTAATTACTTGGCGAGTTCGACCACCACTGGCAGACTCAGGATCACCATAATCAAAAAGTTTAGGCGATAAATTACGCTTGACAGCTTTCGTCACCAAAATGGTTTGCACTGCATCCAACGTAAAATCACTTGATGTATTAATGGTGATCGTATCTTCCCCTAGGTCAATGGTTGTCTTCGTATCTTTCAGGTCATAGCGATTTTTGATATCTCGCATCGCCTGATCAACCGTATTGACTAATTCTTGGCGGTCGAAGTCACTCACAACATCAAAGGAATTAGTAGAAGCCATAGACAGATAAAAAGGGTACTAGAATTTACGCTGAGGTTATAAGTTTACAGGCTTTGGACAGCGGCAATGCTCAAACTAAATAAAATGATATTGCAGATATTTGCGACACCAAACATCATCGAACGCAACGGCGCAATGTTGGCAATATAAAATACTGAATATAATGCCCGCGCAATCAGAAAGGCGATCGCCGCATAAATTGCATTTTGGGATTCAACCCCAGTCACCACAGCCGATAGTGCTGCAATTGTGTAAACTAGCAATGCTTCAAAACCGTTTTGGTGTGCCCAATAAGCCCGTTTCGCAAAATCTGGCAGCGTATCAAAAAGCGCTCGAGGCTTCTGAAACATTTCCATTTTGTTTTCGCTCTTTGATGCCACTGTTACCCGAGCATATGCAGACACCGCATAGGGGGCATAAGCGAGTACAATCGCACCAACTAACGAGTAAATTAAGACAGCAGAAACAGACAGACTCATAATCGATCTAACCAAACAAACGTTTATCGATTAGAAGCTTAACTTAATCGAAATAGAAAAGGGTGACGAGTTTGCGCTGCTCTTCCGCTTCTTTGCAAGTCTGGAGGAGAGTATCACTGTCGTGGAAGGCAAAACAAATCAATTGCTGGCAGCGGGAAATTATTTCAGCATTACAAGCTGCACTCGCTTCACTCAGACTCATAGTATCGTTCTCTGGGTGTTCGACGAGATGCACAACCTGTTCAAGCTGTACTTGTGATTCCCGTGGTTGGCGGTCAAGACTTTGGGGCAAAATAACTGTTAAAAGACTAGAATCTGCGCGCATAACTCCTTTGATTGCTGCAGAATTAGTTCCTGTGGCCCCAGACGTAATGATTCGGTTCCCACCCAGTGCAAGGGCATAACTCATCATCTCGATCAAATGTTGGTGAGTGATCGGCACGTGGCGTGTGCCAATGAGAGCAATGCGTTTAGAGCCGGTCTGCTGAATGGCTGCTAACTCTTGTGCCAGAGTATCAAGGGTCGGAATATCTAGGGATTGACTCAAAGATCGTGGGGGACTTGGTAGCCTGAATAGTCGATGCTATTCTAAGTCAAACATCATTGATAAAGCAATCCTAAATTTTGTCTCGCAGTAAATCCCTTGCCAACAGACAATAACCACTGTTATATTTAAGTCTTGTTTGTGACTCGGACGTATAGCTCAGTTGGTTAGAGTACATCGTTGACATCGATGGGGTCACTGGTTCGAATCCAGTTACGTCCATACATATATAGACTAGGTTTCAGAGGATTCTCTCCATTGACTCTCTAACCAAAAAGTAAAAACAGACCCAAATCAGACACAGGGGTATTTGTAGGTTAGCACTAAATTAGTATGGATGACCTGTCCGTTATTTTCGTTTCCCCCAATAAAACCAGATAGAAACTTTGAACGCTTTTTTCTGATTCGAGACTTCGTAGTCTATTGAGGTGAAAGGGGAGAACCCTAGGCGTATCCTCATATTGCCAATGCAGTCACTAACGATAGCGGCAGCTTTTTCGCAATCAATGTGATTCTTCATGATGCTACCGCCAAATAATTCTTACACCGACTCATCCCCACATACCAAAGTCGTGGCTGTACAAATGAATCCTTGAACCGACCGAAGTCATTACGGATAATTACCCGTTCATAGGTGCTTCCTTGGAGGCTGTGAATAGTACCCGCGTAGACGTGTCGAATATCAGCATTAAGCTCTAACAGCTTGTAGTAGTCACGCCAATATCTACCATCGGTATTAAGTGCTTTTTCCTTGGCTAACTTAACCGCCTTACGGTACTTGCTCATCTCTGAGTATTTTACTGTGGTTACCCCTACTTTTGACTGTTCGTACCCAATACCTCCATAGGGTAATTCTGTATTCGCAAGGGTTAATTTATACCCCTCAAATTGCTCTCTATTGGGAGAATAAAGGATACGTTCTTGATTTTTAACGACATTAGTAGACTGACAGTTTGGGCAATGGGGCATTCTCGTGAGGACTTTTTTCTTGCTCCTTTCTCTCTCATCCTTACATTTTTAGGACTACCCCCAATTATCAGCGCTACAGAGTAAATCAACCAATGAAGAAAATCACAATATAGCAATTTCTAGTCGAGTGAGGTGCAATAGCAGCAATGTGTAAACCAGCATCGAATATCATCAAGGGTAATCTTGGAAAAAGCTACCTCAATTGCCTTGTCTAGAGCTAGATAAGTTCTTGCCCCGATACTTTTCAAGGTACTTTTCAACTTTGACCAGCAATTTTCAATGGGTGAAAAATCTGGAGAATAGGGAGGAAGGTAAATCAACTTAGCTCCCACGGCCTCAATCATTGTGCGTACTGACTCTCCTAAATGAATCGAACAGTTATCCATCACCACACATGCTCCCGCCCATAAGTTTGGTATTAACTTCTGGCTGATGAATGCTTCAAAGGTTAATCCATCCGTACTCCCCAGCAGATGATAATTAGCGACCATTCCCTTGAAGCCTAATGCTCCAATCAAAGAAACATTCTTGCCTCGTTTACTGGATTTCGGACTATAAGCTCGTTTCCCTTTCTCAGAACGTGCCCTCAGTCTTGTCATGGCTAAGTTCACGCCCGATTCATCGATAAAAATCAAGTTTTTCGCTAGAGTCGCTTGCATTTTCTGCCAAAAATCATATCTGGCTTGTTGCACTCGTTTTGTCGCCTTAAGGTCTGGATAGAATGTTTTTTTTGAGGCTATATCCCATTCTTCTTAAGGTGCGATGCATGGTGCTATTGGCCACACGGAGACCAGTGCGTTTCTCCATCTCATCACATAGTTCCGCTAGCGTCGCATCGTTTTTCTTGGTGAGCAACTGGCGCAATATTGTTTGATGCTCTTCGTTTAATTTGGGAGGTGTTTGTTGGCTTCGTTTTTTCGGAGCAATCGACCCTGTCAGTCGTTTTTGGTCGAGGAGCTTTTGTACAAAACTTTTCGCCACTCCAAATTGTCGGGCAAGACTACTTTGACTCACACCACCCCTTTCGTAGGCATCCACTATTTTCTGTCTTAAGTCTAATGAGTAGGCTTTCGGCAAGATGCTACTTTCTTCCTCACCAGTCAACTCACCTATACTACTTCATACACCTTGCTAGGCTGAAATTTGCTGTAAATTTTTCAAGTATTGTCTAAGCAGAATTTTTTATAGATTCTTTCTCTCCAAGGCTAAAGTAATAAGTTTATCTATCAAGTCAGGGAACTCTATACCTACTGATTTCCAAAGAAAAGAGAACATACTGCTTTCTTTGAAACCAAAAACAGTATTTACCTCATTAATCATCACTGTCTGATTATCTTCCAGTAAAAAGAAATCAATGCGACAGGCATCTAAGCAAGCAATAGCTTTAAAAGCTAAATTTGCCAACTTTTTAATATCTTGGGTAATACTGTCTGGGAGATCTTGAACTAGTTTAAATTGCCCTTGATTAGCTTTGTATTTAGTGTCATAACTATTGAAACTATTCTCGTAAACCTTTTCGGCAAGGATGGATATTTGAGGGGCGATATTTCCTAAAACAGCACAGCTTAACTCTCGTGCTTTGATACCTTGCTCAACAATAATTCGATGGTCATAGCTTGAGGCAAGTTGGAAACCATCTTTTAATTCTTGCCGATTATTGGCCATGGATATACCAAGAGATGAACCCAACCTAGATGGTTTTACAAAATAAGGATATCGAAAGCTTTTCTCAACTTCATCACAAAAATTATCTAAAGATTTAGAGGAGGAAAATAGCTTAGATTTATCAATAGAAATGTATTTCACTTGAGGTATATTCATCTGAGCAAAAACCCTTTTCATTGTGATTTTATCTGCGCCAATTGAAGCCCCTAATACTGAAGAGCCGACAAGAGGGATTTGCAGAGTTTCAATAAAACCTTGAATACTGCCATCGCCAGAGCCAACTCCGCACAAGATTGTAGAAAGACAAACATCAATAGTTGTTAGTTCATCAGTAAAGACTAGTGATTCTTTTGGAAGTTCAGATTGGTCAAAAGACCAACCATGATTTTTGTTATCAAGATACGATGTCGCTATTTTTTTAGGTGCAAAACGACCATCTCTCTGGATATAAAAAGGAATTACATGGTATTTCTTGCTATATTTGCTTGTTTGCAAAGCTTTATAAATATCTTGAGCTGCACCAACTGAGACATTGTGTGCTCCGGATCTGCCGCCAAACAACAAACCTAATATTATAGGCATAACAACACCTTGCCTGATTTGTAGTCATAAATGCAAAAGTGAATTAATTATATTGGTGAATGGATGGGTATGCTCAAAATCCGATTTCCCTCCCAACACCCGTGATAATCCTTCCAATATGACCACTATTCAGTTTGGTGGTTAGAGCAACAGGACTATCTCTTGCTAGAGCACTCAATATCTCAACAGATAAGCTCTTCGAGTTGATGGGATATGGGCACGAACCGACAATAAGTGTTGCTGAATCAGGTGGTGCAGACTACAAAGTCAAAAAAGATAATCGAAATGACATGCCGTTCTAAGTTGTGGGAAACAGAATGACGCTGTAAACCCTTCATAGTAGACTTTTCAGCGTTTTTCACTATAAGATTGCTTGCACTCACTAGGTCACTATCTTGAATTTAGTACTAAATTGAGTACTAAATTGAGTACTCGTTTCAGAATAGAGACCCAGAGTGACCCTTTTTGCTGAGTTAGAGCCTTAAGGATTTTTGGGAACAACCAACTTTGCTGAACGCTAAAGTCTACTCAGTCGATAACAGTAAGCTTTTTTCAGATTTGATCCTCCAGCCCCTTTAACCATATCTTTTGAGCTGTTAATAATTGGCTGACTGCATTACTTCTTACACCTGATTTGACCGTCGCTATAGCTGCTTTTCCAAGAACGTACTAGTAGGAGACTCAACTTCACTCAACAGCGTAAAACCTAGTCCATAAGTTGTTTTGCTGCCTGTTCCACAATAAGGCGCGAAAAACCCCAAAACTGAAAACAGGTGAACATATCCCTCATGAAACAGTCCTTCAGATCTGACTGCAAACTGAACTGAACCCAAAAAACCGGTTACTATACTCTTCCTTGCAGTCCCCACTCGTTGCGTTGCAAGTCGATGCTTCCGAATTACAACAAAATCATCAACCCAGTCTAAAAAGTTTTCCAGATCTACCTCAAATTTTGAGAAAGCATTCCATCGTCGCAAATAACTATGAAACACATTGCGCGGCATCGGTAAAGGTAAATACGCTCCTCTGACACGAAAAACAGTTGGTGACAAAAAACTCAATATCATGCAGTTCTGTCGTGTTATTTGTAATAAATCCAAATAACAATAGGGTTGTAGGCTGACGCTTACCCTTTCAATCGCTAATTCGCATGTACCTATCAACACAACTGATGGCCGTACATCCCCCAACCACTCCAAGACAGTATCCGTCACACCCTGAGAGAAGCAATGCAAAAACCATTTATAACGTTTCCCTGCAATCAACTGAAGATTATCACCTAAACTTTCTCCGTTTAGTCGTGACATCGAGAATGGTCTTGTTGCCGACTGATCATGTAAATATGCAGAAAATTCAGGATCATAGTCTCTAATTTGGTTCAAGAACCAAGCATGTAATCCCTTGGCGTAAGTCTCCTCCAAGAAGAAATCATATTGAGCGGAGAGATCGAACCTTATTCCCATCAAATCTGTTCTTTTCCGACGGGATAGATTAGCTAACTCAAACTTCGTGACCATAGTTTAGATTATCGTAAACTTATTGTGATAAAAGCTATAAGTCGCAGTATGCTAAATAGCTAATAAATTCAAAAACACCTGATAAATCCTTAACAATAGATCTACCTACCTACAGCCATTATAAGGATCTGGAATCAGTATCTCTTACTCTAAATATCTCGTTTTTCAATTGTCATATAACTGTGATTTTCAAATAATGTCTTTTTAATGAATAAAAAATGTTTATATCGATAGATGGGGATGATGTAGGTCGAAATCTTGAATTGTATATTTTAGACGAACAAATTGGTGATCTTGAAATCTTTGCAAAGAAATTGAAAACTCGTTTTGAGTGGCTTGCAAATAATCTTTCCTGTCTTCTTGAAGCACAAGTCCATTTGTTAGGAGGTGATAGTATTCTCGCCTCATGCCCGCTAAATCCAAAGGTATTTCAAATCTTAGAAGAACTACGAATAGAGTTCCAGAAACAAGGATTGCCAAGTATTTCCATTGGCACTGGAAATACTGCAAGAGAAGCATACTTAGCTCTTAAATATGCGAAGCTTCGAGGGAAAAATCGACTAGTAACATTTGAGGACATTCAGCAATGATAAGGACAGGAATGATATTAGTGATGTCTAGTGACACAATTTATACCTATATCAATGTCCTTTGCAATGCGCGTTTTGCCATGGGAATTGAAGATGTTATTTTTTTGCATATCACTGGCATATCAACTGGAATCAGAGCCGATCAGGCAGAAGATTTGAAGAAGGACATACAAAATCGAATAGAAGAACTTGCCAAAACTCAAAAAATTTATGCGCAACTTCAGGATTCAATTAATTTTGGACGTATCATCAAAATCCAAGATAAAAATATTGGCTATGATTTAGCTAAGCTTGTGCGAAAATTAAGCACAAGTAACAAATACATAATTGATATTACGCCTACAACAAAAGCTGCTAGCCAATTAGTGTTAGCAGCTTGCTTGGTAAATGGATTGAGAAATCTTTATGAGTTTCATCTTTATAAGAGAATAGAGCGAAACAATCCACTTGCTTCTCTATATCACAATCTAAATCAATCGGATTTCAAATATGTCCACCTTAGCGAAGAACCTGCTCTTCGAGAAGCTTACGATAATGTTAAAAGAAAAAATATTTTGAGTTTATTAGCAATTGTCATTTCAATCATTATTCTTTTGCTCTCTGTAATATTCAATATGTTTAGTCGTATCTCGATAGCTTCATTGTTGAGTGCTGTTGCCTCATTAGCAACAATAGTTTCACTCGGCCTACAATTCTCTCAAACTCGCCATACATAGAAAACGACAAAGTAGAATTACTAGTTTTTGGACAGATTATTTTTTCTTGAAATAAATCAAAACAACCCCAAAAACTCATTCACCACTTCAGCAGTAGCATTCATACATTCCTGAGCAGTAAACCGAGCTGTAGATATCCCTTCTTTCAACATCAACCTATCCCTTGAATAATCCCTATCCCTTGCAGCATCTGCGTTGTGGTGTTTCCCATCAATCTCAAGGATTACGCACTTACCCCCCTTCAAATACAAGGAAATCTAGTTCTACTCGACATTTGTATATTCGGATTCGTTATATACCTAGACCTTCAGCAGTACCCATCAGCTTTTCGCCATCTACGTCGAACACCGCACAGACGATTCCACGGTCACCTTCTTCCCAGGTCGCTAAGGTGGGATAGAGCGTCAAGATATCAAGCTTGGAATCTTCATAAGTCCTGCCAACAAAATTATCAAAGCGTTCAGTACAGGCTTCTACTGCCAACCTAAAGGTCTCATCGTCAGACTCATAAGTTGATAGTGGAATGTCGAATACCGCATAAACCTCATTATCATGGGGTTCTGCGCAAGGCACAGCAGGCAGAGTGGTTAGATTTGAGAAATCTGTATTATTGAAGCAATCACCTTGCTTGATCTCAAAAGAGCCAATTTGCCCTTCGCTGACAATATCGCCGCTGCCATCCCGCCTAGCACTTGTGAAGTGATTATAGACACCGAATCCAATGAGGCTGATTATAAAAATAACAAGTCTAAATTTCATTTCGGTCTCCTAAATAATTGTGTTGTGTCAATAGTTAAGTTAATGGATTAACAATAGCTTGAGTGTTCATTTTCTAAATACTTATTGCTCAGTACGCTCATTATTAGCAGCCATTAATCTTGACCTTGTGGAAAATTCCTCACAATCTCACAAACCTTGTCGTACTGCTCCTGCGATGGAAAATATTTTCTAGGTAGAAGATAAAAGTTTATTGGCGTGGTGAAAATCAAAAGCATATCAGGGGTAATGATATGTCGGTCGAACCATCTCATAGTGATGTCATCGATGTCGCTATGTATCGTGATAACTTGGCGGTCAAAGATAAACAGTTGTTCTTGGCTAAACTGTTTTCGACATTGGTCAAATGTTTGTTTAGCAGCAAAAGGTATGGTGAGCTGTTCCTTAAATGCAGAACGAAGTGAAAACACGAAGAAAAACAAGGAAAAAATACAAGTGGGGATGTCATTCAACACGTATGAAATGACGCAAGCAACTGCAAAAAAAATTGCTACTAGTCTAAGAAATATGGCATATAGTTTCTGTATTTTGTCCTGTCTATGCCATACGATATTCCCATCAATATAATCCTTAAGAGTGAACTTGATTCGTATTTCTTCCATCTTGATTCGATAAATAACTGAGACCTAAGCGTTAGAGATCGCATTAGTAGTACGAATTCATATTAGCTAACACAACACTAATTAGATTCTCGTGACCTTCTATCTCGATTGCCACCATCTCAAGTTCATCAATGGATGTCGCACCATACATAGAAAACATCTCTAATCTAATCATAGCAAGGATTTTGGCGATTTCTACTCTCTAACCACAGGCATTCACCCCCTCTCTATTCTGAAATGATTAATCAATCTATTAATCAATCGATTAATAGATTCAGAATGGTGACCCCCTACCCACAAAAAAACGCCCCTCAGAGAGAAGCGAATTGGGCGTAAAACTTATTTGTTGGATTTATGCAGCAAGCTTATCTGCCTGTTCATCAACCGTCATAACCTCATTAATCTCATCTGCAATATCAGGGAACCATTCACAGAGTTGATTAATATCATCTGCATCAAACCAGCTAGGCTCAATAACCTTAGTGACGACATAGTCATACCCATGATTCTTTAATTTCTCTTCAATCCATAAGAAGATTTTACGAGTATTAATCTTAGGCTTTTTGGTACTTTGTGCAGCCTCAATAGGAGCATAAGGGTCTACTACTTTAGTTGTTGGTTTTGCATTATTCTTCAAATCTGCATAAGCCAGCAATATGGCAGTAGAACCGACTCGAAAAGTAGTGTTTAAATTTGCGTATTTGTTGCCGTTTGTAGCTTCTGTAAATTGACGATTAGCCATGATGTATAAGTGTGTGTTTCTGTTGGGTGCAAAATTACTATATCCAATAGCTCAATAAGTGGCAAATTAAGCTGACTGATATAGGGTAATGATTGAACTTCTTGCACCACTAATATCTAGGGCAGTTATGGGTAAAGACACATCTCTTAAATCGATAATTGATGGGTTTTTATTAACTCGATAAGTCTTGTCATACGCAACGTTTATCCCACCAATGTCTACCACTGGCTGAATAAAAATAGGTGCTATTGTTTTATACCCATCAAAGTGAGAGACATTAGCAAAAGTTAAAAACTGTACCTGTACATAATCGAACTCAACAGATACAGGTATTCTTTCTCCTGATTTTGCTTGAACTGTTGAAACTGGAATTAAAGTCATTATCTTGCAATAGAAAAGGGGGCGTTAACCCCCTAAAAAACGTGGCTATTATCGTCAACAGAAGAACCTAGTCACGGACTACAGTCACAGTCGCGGTATTGATACGAATATCAATGTTGGGATTAAGCTCTTGGAATTGAGCTTTTGTTACTCGAACTTGGTCAATGGTAAAGTCTCCAAAGCCAAAGACCTGAGCATTGTTGTAAGCATCAGTATCTTCTGCCAAGTAACGATCTTCACCATTAGTATCAGGTGTCGTTTGAGAACCATCATCAACCCAAGCAGGATTCGGCACATCAGCCGAAACGACATCAAGGGTGGAGTTATCGGTATTCAGAACATAGTCGGGAGTTGTAGCCGCTTCGTCGCGGAAACCCTCAACAATCCAAGCATTAGCCATTGATTAAACCTCAAGAAAAAGATGGGTAAACAGAGAGAAAACAAAGAAGGGAAAACCTATGCGTAACGGTAAGAGCGCTTACGAGGTTGGCCGATTTTGGCAATAGGGAAACCATTGTAAGTTTTACCCGCAAGGCCAGTAGCCGGGTCTACAGCTTCTTCTACCTTGTCACGGGGGATAAAGATTGCACCGCTTTGAGTGTTGGCGTTGCCTGTAACGGGGTGCTTGCCCTTGACATACTTAGCTACGAATACAAGCAACAGCATATTGTCAATTGCGTCGTCAGTGTTTACAGTAATTGCGCCTTCAGGGATGTCCCCTGTGATTTTGGTGTAACCGACAATCGAAGCCCAAGAATCATAGATTCCTTCTTTAAGAGAAATGAGATATTTTTGACCTTTCAACGTGAACTCATACAAAGAACGTTGATTTTTTGGGTTAGTACCAGCTTTAGCCATAGTGATTAAATCAGTTGTTTGACAACTACAACCTAGCAATCAAAAAAGCCTAAAATCACGAGCAATACCTTAAGGTTTAGGTTGAAAGGTTCGAGACTTTTTGAACTAGTCTAAATGCTCATTCTAGGGCGGTAAAGTAGTAGCTCTTCGACACCTGTATCTGCTCCGATAAACGTCGCTGAAACGAGATATACATAACCAATCACCTTCTTCTTTTTCCTACGGGTTGTCTTGCCGATAACCTTCACAGTTTCATCTTGAGCACGTGGGTTTATTTTTCTGCTCTCGTTTAAGCGCGTATCATCATAATCTCTACTGAAGCAGTAGCAAATATCTTTGACAAACTCGATTGCTTGATTCTGGTTTGCTGCCTGTATCTGTGGCATCTGCAAGCCTTGTTCAGGGTCGTAATAAGAGTATTTATTATTGCCACATAGGTACAAGTCCGTTCTACTTTTTGGTTCTGGAAACCGTTGTTTTAGTCTATTTTTAATCGCCGTAAGCTCGGCTATTGTTACGTCTGTTGCGTCCTTCAATAAAGGGACAGATACCTTCATTCTTTTGGGGTGATTTCTTCTGGCTTTTCTTTGTAAGTTACTAGGTTCTTGGAACTTCAGAACGACTTGAGCTTGTAAGTTGTTTCTACGCAATTTAAAGTCATCCTTTGGTATTCCATAGAACTTACTCATTAGCTCTTCACTGAGCTTGCCAGTCATTAAGCCATAAAAAATCATCTTGCCTACATTGAGCAAAAGACTCTCATCCACATCAATCAAGCAAGCTCTACGAAGTGCTCCTGTAGGAGTAGTGATATCAAGTTCCTCTATCTCACCATTGGGGTCAAAGAATTCCCTCATTTCGGGGTTTAGAGACTTGGCGGCAACCTGTAAAAAATGCGTTTTAGGATTGTAATTTTCTGGTGCTGGCTGGTTAGTTTCTGGCATGATTCTGAATTACTTAACTAATTACTTAACTGATTACTTAACTGTTTCAAGATAGAGGTAGACGTTGTCTTAGAAAGTGGATATCTTTGTACTGATTCTATCAGTTTAAATTATGACAATTCAGAACATAGCTTCAGTCTTATTCCCTGCAATCACCTTCACTTACGATGATGTAGACGGCAACATTACAGGGGTTACTTTAGATACAACCCACGCAAGTATTACCCAATCATGGACAGGGTTAGGGAACTTAGCCCATAACGATGAATCGGTATTGGTAGCACTGATTAGAGAGTTATTTTCTCAGTTCAAAAATAAGCTTACTAATCTTGATTGCCCTGTGTTCTCTGATGAGAATGCGGAGTTCTTTGATGCACAAGGATTCACTGAAAGAGATAGTGGAACAACTGATAATGATGGTAATCCTATTACTGAGTTACAGAAGTTCTTGAAACTATCTTTTGTACTCTTCTTCAAGTACGACCCTGCCACTGAATTTAATTCCTCTAGTGCGGTGAATGATAATGATTAATACTGATTTTATTGCATTGTTTGGCAGTAATTCAGGAGTAGAAGTAGGGGTCATTGTTGCTGTAGTGGCTATCTTTCTACCTTTGGCGTTAAAAGCCTCTAAAGATATGCAAAAAGCTGCACGGGAAATGGGGCGATTCGATGCAGAAGTAGCAGGTATGAAAGAGGACTTAAGAGAGATAAAAGAATCACATCAATCGATATTCCAGTTTCTTTTAAATAACTCTCAATCATTCCGTGATAGTAGATGAGTAGACGACTATCTATTGATGGGGAAACTTTTATGGGGTCAAAAGAGATTGACCCTGTTAATCCTTATTCCCTACAATCCACGAATACCCGTATTCTTTGGGGAACAGGGGAAAATACCCAAGGGACGCTTGAAGCTTCCAAGGAAATAGCTAATGCGGAAAAGGTCTGTGGGGTTAGCTATAGGAAACAAACAACTGGAGAGACTCAATCAGTAGAGGATGCGGTGAGCTTCCAATTGTCCCCAGACAAGACCCTAAAAACGTTCCTGATGCCATCCTCATGTCAAGGCATTGTAGAGGCGGAATCCTATGGCTATGTCTTAGGCAATAACTACAGCTTTTCCTACACCTATGCAGGGAGTCAGTATGGGACTAATAGATGGTTCACTTTCATTACTGAAGGGGATACAACCAAGGCTTTTACCATCGACTATGACCGTTTCCTAGGAGCGGCGAACCGTCCGAGTACCTGCCCAGCAAAGCTTAATTTCTACAACGGAACATTCCCCATCGATTTTGACAAAAGAACTCAGACATTACACTCCCACAATTATGGCAATATGCCAGCCAACCCACAGTATCAAGAGTTCCCTGTGTGGGAGTTCTTTAATGCCAGTGGTGCAAGAGTCTTGTATGAGCACGACGTACAAGGAACCCCGGTTTCAGAGGCGAAAATCTCAATATCTTATGTGGACGGGACAACAGAAGACTACCCCCTTAATTCTTGCCCTGAATGGGTTCAAATCGGGGGTTGTGTTGTGAGGGTCAATTATGCGGATGGTACAACCTATGACCTGCCTCCCAATGACACTTGCCCAACTGTCGAACTGGTCGAAGAGGAACTATGCCAAAAGGTCTGTAATTTAGCCAATCAAATAATAGGGAAATTATGAGTTGTAATTGTAGTGAATTCTCCGGAAAACTTACCCTGATCAACAGCAAGATTGATGCCTTATTGAAAGAGAATACAGCGTTAAAAACAAAGCTTAAAAAGAAGGCTGATTTCTCCCAGTTGAATAGAGTTGAATCTAACATCAATAGTCGCAACAATCCTTTCTTCGAGAAGGTCGATAATGGGTTAGATATTCTAGGGCAAAGGATTAAAGACCTTGTAATCAAAGATAATCAAGACTTAGAAAAGCAATTTAAGAGAGAGGCGGCCTATGCAACGAAATCGGATATTGCCCGGCTAGAACGTCGATTGTCGAGTGTTGAAGCATTTATTAGAGAGTCGGAAAAGGATAAAGAAAGCGGTCTGTTTGCAACCAAAGCTGAATTAGAAAAGCTAAGAAGAGAAGCAGCAACAAAAGATTATGTCGACCAAAAAGATAATGCCCTAAAAAGGTCATTAGAGAAACTGATTGACAATGCAGAAGACGATATAAATGGACTACGAAAGGAATTGTCAGCAGAGGTGAGGGAGAGAAAACGGTTAATAAATCAGATTAAGTCCACTGCTGAATCGGCAAAAACGACGGCTGAAAAAGCCTTAGAGGAAGCAAGAAAGAAGAAGGAAGCAGTTGATAATTTTGCCAGAACCCAGATAGCGAAACTGGAAGCTAAGGTTAGCGCTTTGGCATTCAAGGTAGCAGCGAATACCGCCAAGATAGCTGGATTAGCAGCGGCTGTTGCTTTAATCAAGAAAACCCTAGCAGGAGTTAGTCTAGTACTGGCGAAATTAACGCCTCTACTGGCATTAGTTGGAACGATTGTTTCCGTCTTTGGAGCAGGTTTTTCTATTGCAAGTTTCTATCAAACAAGCAATCGCATCAATAAGCTAGAAGCTAAGGTACTTTCATTAGGTAATGAGATATCCAAAATACTTGGAAAATTCATCACTCCACTAGTCGCAAGAGTCCGTAGATTAGAGAATCAAGATAATGTTACAGACCAAGAATTATCACGTGGCTTAGCAAGTTTAGGGGCATCTCTAAATAGTCGATTAAATCAAATTTCTGGTGTTGCGAATTTAGCTCAAGCAAAAGCAGATGCTAATGCTCTAAAAGTAAACATAATCAACGGAATTGTAGGGGCAACATCTGCAATATTCACAGCAAAGATAATCAACACTGTTGCAAATAGATTCCCCAACATTGGGAGGCAACCCGTGGTTAATAATAACAACACTACTAATATCACCAATGTCACCAATAACTATGACCAAAGAAAGGTAATTAATAACACCACTACTCAGAATACAAACATTGATTATGGTCGTATTGAATCTATCAATAGAAAGTATTCAACGAGTTCTACCCAAATGACCCAAGCAGTCACTAATGCAACATCGAAGAATAACAGTAGCAATCACTTGATTACAACCGTATTCAAGTGATTGCTAATAGTGCAGTAAAACCTACTCAACAAATTGCCTCATCTACTCAAAGGGATGTTAGAGCAAATGGTAGTAAATTATCAGGTATTAGAGGCAGTATTGCAGCGGTACAAGCCAACGTTTCAGCCCAAGCAGCATCAACGAGAACATGGATAACAAATGCGACTCAACCACTAAGAGATGGACAGTTATTTATCCAGAAACAAGCCGCAGCTATTCACCGTAATAGTTTTGTACAGGCAGCATTAAATACGATGAACACAGCTTTCCTTGTACATAATGCAGCTCGATTAGGTTAGGATGTAGCTCAATTTGCAGGAATAGCATTAGATGAAGTACTTGGTTTAGCTGGGATTGAATTCAAAGACCAAGATGGTAGTCCAACGACTATCAATTCGATTATTGGGACAAAGGTCAGAGATATGATTGATGCGGTCATTCCTGAGGATATGCAGAACCGAGCAAAAGAAGAGTGGTTACGAGGATCTACCATCATTTCTTCTGGTGCTCAAATTTATTGGGGTCTACGCAGTATGGGTGATGAACTCCAATCAGTGACTGAGATTACGAATGACCGTCTAGGTTTATGGATGAACACAGCTCGAAATGAAGGTCTAGTTAGTGATGAGGGTAAGCATCATCAACCACCGATTAGTACTAGTTCACCTTATGGCAGATACAATCAATTCCTTGAGAAGGTTAATCGAGGGTCTGAAACCTTTGAGAACTCAGTAAATAACGCTGATGATGTGTTTTCAGGGGTAAGTTACATTGCCAGTGTTCCGTTATCAGTTCAAGGTGAGTTAGAGAATATCCAAGCCCACAGAGCTGTGATGGTTAATGCTGTAGCTCCACAACAGGAATCAGTTGCAGAGTTTGAAGCTGAACAATTATTGGAGAATGAAGCACCTGATAGCTTGGTGACTGCACAAGACCATTTAGGTATTGATTGACGCTATTCTGAAATGAGTACTCGATTTAGTACTAAATTCAAGATAGTAGCCTAGTGAGTGAATCACTCGTATAGCAAAAAACGCTGAAAGTACTGAAATAAAAGGCTTTTTATGACTCCAAAAAGATTGAGACAGAACCCGGAGAGGGCGTATAAACAGTTTGAAGATTAAATCTACGAGAGGAGTAAGATTTCCTCAAAACACTTTGTAAGGCAAAGGCAACATCTCTTTCGTTTTCAGCAAAATAGCGAATTTGGTCAGAAGAGGCTTTATCTTGCTGGGGAAGAACTTGGATTTCAGTCTCAACACCTGCTTCTTCTAGTGAAAGTTTGATGTCTTCGGCTTCCACTTTTTGATCTGGTTTACCCTCGTTGTAGAAAATTTGTATTTTATATTCACTGACAATTTTCACCAAAGAAGCTAACTCAGTATCTACTCTTGGGTTTAGCAAGGGGGTATTGTCTTCTAATGTAGTTTGTATCTCCGAGTTGACTGATGCTGCTTGCTGAACAGCTTCTTGGTTAGCAGTTATCTGAGCTTCAAGAGTTGTGTCTTGACTTTCTCGCAACTTTTTATTTGTATTTTCAAGCTCCTGCTTAAGGGTGTCAATTTGCTCTACTGCTTTAATTAAATCGTTGTCAGTTTCTTCCAGTTGTTTTTCCCACTTGAAAATACCAAAATCGCCTTCCACTAAGCCAGCTTCTATAAAAATACGATTAAGTGCTTTTGGTCTCAATAACAGCATGCAGAGAAGAATGAATACAAATCCGTCTCGGATAAAGTTAAGGCAACTCTGACCAAGCTCCAATGTATCTTTGAGCTGAACTTGATAACTCTTGTCGTCTTGATTTTCTTTTTCAGTAGGAGTTTCCATGATTTTCAATCTAGATTCAGATGTCAAGCAACTCATGAGTTAATTAGAGGTTCCAATACTAAGTACATCAATGAGTTCTTTTGCTTTAAACCACTTACTCTTAAGTCAGACACCCTTTGATTATATTCATGTAGACACCACAGTAAAACCTTACTTAACGCTAATACCCATCTCAACATTTGGTTGACACAGTTCCTCTGCTCTAAGCTCAAATCTCTTCTCACTATCCTGAAACAATTAACCAATTAATTAATTAATCAATTAAATATTCTGAGATAGAGGGTCAGTGAGGATGAACTACCAACACATCAATTAGTTCATATGTATTGCAAAATCTTCATATATCTATTAGAGTGTGGTGGCGGGTGGGGACGGAGGTTGAATATATACCTTCAATAATCAACTCACCGAAAGGTGTCCTTATTAAAGCCAAATGGCTACTATTCGCGTTAGCGCACTATCATCAGTCACTTTGTAATGACACCTTAGAGAACTTTGTTGACGGCATAATACGCAAAAAAAAGAAACAAAAAATGACTCTTTCTACTTACCTTGAGAGAGTCATTTACTTTAAGAAAAGACTGATGTTATGAGTTAAGGTTAAGCGTCTTCTTCTTTACGCTTACGAATAGCTGAACCAAATAATCCAGTGAGAACTGGGAGGATTGCTGCGGGTGTGGGAACTGACTCTACTTCAACTGTGCCACCACTAATCCAGTATGAATAAGGCTTTGTCCAATAAATATTATCCGAATAACTATAGGTATTTGAAGCTGCATAATTCAATAACTCAGGGAAGTTTATTGCTATAGCTTCAGGTGTGTAGGCAGCCCAAACATCCACCCTCGTGTTATCCCCACTAGGCTGAGCATAACCGAATAACACTCCTAAATCTGGATCGCCCAAGTCACTGAACAAATTTTGGTCTACTACAGCTTGCGCTAACTCCTCAGCCAGACTGGAATTGCCCCACCATGAGGTTGATTTTATTTCATCTGCATTCGCATCAAAACTTCCGAGCACAAGTTCAAGCTCATATGTACCACTTGCAGTTGTAATCTCTAACGCATTAACTGAAGGAGCTGCAACTAGACCTACTCCGATTGCAGCAGATACCACACCTAATTTTGTAACCTTATCAAGTAAACCTTCCATTATTTGCCACCTGATTGCTTGCAGTAATTGCTACTGACTTTATTACGTCAACGTCACTTTTACTTAAGGTTTCATTGAACCTTCTAATAGAGCTTAATCAGGACATTTTACTTTCTGATAGCTTCATATTTTTCATCGAAAACCAGTGGTTTTACTTACGTGAAAATAGAGCAATTACTAGAGAGAAAGTACGTAAAAACTTAGATAACCCACAACAGGTAAATCTAGTGGCTACAGAGTAAATTCATCCTGACTAATCACTCCAGCAACACCCACAGGAACAACTACAACGAACAATCTCTCAAGAGAGAAGTCACCTGTAGTTGATAGGCCAATACCTGCAAGTAAACCTAGGAAAAATAAAACATATTTCTTGTTCTCACTCATTACTTGTACTCCTGGATAAAGCTGTCGTATTGCTCTAAGTTCAACTCATCATCATCAAGCCACCAATCATTAGAGACAAGGTATGTTTTGGTAATCATCTTGATAGATGTTCCACACTGTTGAGCGATGATGTAAATAGGAGTGTTTTTCTTGATTTCATTAGTAATAAATGTATGTCTCATGCAATAGGGCTTAAGGTATCTACGAACCTGCTTAAGCTCCACAAGTTCATTCAATATAGGTCTCCATAATCGTTTAGTAAGGTTGCCCCAATTGATGAAAATACCTGTAGGAGAAGGGAATAAGAGAGTTTCAAGAGAGTAATGTTAAACGCCAATTGCGCAGTAGCTCAATACTTCCATTCACTCTAAATTTCGCAAACAGTGCCATGCTCAAGTCCACCATGTGTTTTGATTTAGAGACGACCTTCGTCCTGCGATGAAACCGAGCAAACCAATGGCGATTGTCTGAGTTGTTTCTCTCAATTGCTATTGTCTCTTTCTTGCTAATGGCATGAAAAGCATCTGGGTGATTCTCTAATAGCTGTTGATAGGGTTTCCAATTATCGGTGCAATAGACAGTGATTTGTCATTGCGATAACCGCTCTAGTAAATGACCTAAAGTTCGACTATCACGACTTCCCAATTCCCAGTCAATGAGTCGCCCAGTATTACGGTCATATGCTTTCCAGACCCAAAGTTTGTTTTTTTCTCTTGGATAAAATGCCATAGCTCATCTAGCTCCACCACGACAGCAGACTCAGGAGTGGGCTTTTCATAATTGGCTTCACCGAAATCTCTTACCCAATTGAGCACTGATTGAGCTGATACACCGAGAATCTTGGCTGTCGCATTCATGGACATACCACTCATATACATCAATACAGCTTCTAATTTCATCCAGAGAGGCTTGCCCCGCTCTTTAGAAAAGCTTGTAAATTGATAATTGCACTGCTTACACTTAAATCGTTGACGATTTTTAGCGAATCCACTTTTGATGATGTCTTGAGCATTACATTGGGGACAGTGAATTGTCATAGCGAGACTTCCAAGGAAACGACTCACTCCATTTTGCTATAGCATTACTTACTTGAAACTCTCGGGAATATTAATGCGCTATCTTCACTGACATCCACCCCTTCAGATAGAGAAAAAAGAAAATCCTTTAGTCCTTCATTTACTCTGTATTTTCGAGTGACAATCTTATCCTTCTTTCCTTGTTTTGTGTTGCGTCTAAGCTGACATGCTGTATAGGTTTTGTTGATATTAATCAGTCCTTTAATGTTGTCAAAATTTCCCCATGTGAGCGGTACTGCTTCCTCAGGTCTTAAGCCAGTCATGAAAAGAAACTGATATAGGTCACGATAGACGTTGCCGTCTCCTATTCGCCTCAATATTCTGTCTTTCTCAGTTGCAGTAAATCTTCCTTTGTTCTGCTGTTTCTTTGGCTTAAGCAATCCTCGAATAACAGGGTATGGATTATGAGGGACTTTTCCTAGTTTGACCCAATGATTCACGCAAGCACTGATTACCTGTAAATCCCTATCTATAGTACTTTCCGCATATCTACTTCTATAGGCTTCGAGAAACCGATGGGAGTTATCCAGCTTCCGCAATTCCTTTGGGAGGGATGCAATAAAGTCCCTTACACGCTTGTGATTTTGTAGGGTTGTATGGGCGTAATCATGCTCTAGTTTTTCCCACTCACAAAACAAAAAGTTTAAGTCTTTATATTGCTCATCAATAAGTTGTCGTTCAATTGATTTTCTAGGGTCGTAATAATCCCTTGTGTGATAAATACTCTGAGATAAGTCTCTATTGATTTCTATAGCAATGGATTGAGCGGCAACTAAATCCGTAACAGTGAGTGAGTGTTGTTTGTCGAAAGCACGCCATCGGATTCGATAACTTTGTTTGTTCGCATCAGATAGATAAACAGAAATGCTACCGATTTTGAATATTGATTTGTCCATTTCAAGATTGTTTGAATTTAGGGATGAATTTCAGCCTCAAATCTGACGCAATCTGTTTTTCTTTAGTTAGTTGAAACTATTAATAAATTGATTAATAATTGTTGGTTTCTCGTTGATATCGATGGGGTCACTGGTTCGAATCCAGTTACGTCCATATTTTTATGGTTGAGCACTTCTCCGACTGGTTAGTTAGCGTGAGTTCGGGATAAGAGGAGAAAAGGAGAAAGTGCATATTGTGGAAGCTGATAACCAGTCCACCACTTTCTCCCATGACCAGTCTAGAACCTTTGTTTTGTTCCATTGATGATTTCTGCCAAGTCTTTGAACTTCAATGGCAACAACAGCTGCTGGCCTCGAAACAACGGCGGCGACGTCGCTCAAGAAGCTTGAGTTTAAGCGAGATAATGACGATACTGATTGCATTTGATCAATCTCACTATCGTAATTTCAAATATTTCTACCTCATCAATGTGCGTCATCACTGGCGAGGAGCTTTTCCCAGAGCAGTGAGTGACCAACGTTTTGTGGAGTGGATGCCTTCGACGTTAGTACCTCTATGTGTCTACCTACAGCACAATGCACAGGTATAGCAGCGAAGGAGAAGGTTAGGACATAGAACAGAAGGCTATTCTGATGGCATCGAACAAATCCTCAGTCTTCTTGATGAGCTTACTTACCTCCTTCTTTAACCTCCCCCAAAACTTCTCTATCTTGTTCAGGTGTGGTGAGTAGGGTGGCAAAAATATCACTTCACATCCTGCCTTCGCCACCAATGTTTGTATTCTTTCCTTTGGATGAACACTGGCATTATCCAGAATAATAATTTGACCCGGAATCAACTCTGGCACTAAGCAATCCTCTACCCATTGGCAAACTAAGGCGCTGTTGGCATAGCCCTCAAATACCATCGGTGCTATCTGCTCTCCCTCTCGCCATCCTCCAATCACGCTAACTCGTTCTGTACGATGACCTAACTTCTCTGCGATAAACCTCTCTGACTTATGGCAGTAGCCATACCCATAATCTAAGGTATTATCAAATCCACTTTCATCGATATATACGAGTCGTTCTTGGCCATACTGCTTCAGTTGTGCCACAAATGCTTTTTCTAATTCTTTATCTCTCTCTTGATATCGATAGGTCTTTTTTTTCGAGTAAATTCAATTTTCCGTAGAGCTTCACGTCTGGATGCATCACTAATAGACTCTGGCCATTTCTCCGCCATTTCCTTCTGGGTTAGATGCCCATATTCCTCTGCAAAAGCACGAAAAGCATCTAGATCATTAATCTTCGGTTGAGGGCCTCGACGGTAATCTGTCTTCGGAGCGACTGAACCGATTTTCTCTCGTCGTTTCAGCCACAGGTCTAGCGTATTTCGGCTAATACCAAAGAAGCGACAGATATCACTTTTTCGTTCACCTTTATCGAAGGCGGCAACAGCTTTTAGGCGTAAATCAAGACTATGGGGAGCAGGTATGGCATCTATGTTTATTGCTTCTATCCTATTCTGTCTTAACCCACTCCTTGCCTGCTATATCAGCTTCATTGATGCCACCAGTATCAAAGTTTGTCAAAATCGCCGCATCTCTCCACATCGCGTTTTTGATGGCCATGCTGCTCGAGGTAAAACCTCTGTGGGTTGGTTCTTTGGCTTCAAACTACATCTGGTTATCAATGACCATGGCGAATTACTCAATGTAAAAATCACCCCTGGCAACATTGATGACAGAAAGCCGGTAGTGGAGCTTTTGAAAGAGTTATCGGGAAAAGTCTTTGCCGATAAAGGTTACGTCTCTCAACCTCTGACACAGTATTTACAAGAAGAATATGATGTGAGGCTTCTAGCTAAGCCTCGTCGCAATATGAAGAATCACCTGATGCTTTGGCGAGACAAAGTGCTGGCTCGCTTGCGAGCTTTGATTGAGACAGTCATTGACCAACTGAAGAATATTTCTCAGATTGAGCATTCCCGCCACCGCAGTCCAGCGAATTTTTGTGTCAACTTGCTGTGTGGTCTCATTGCCTATTGTCATCAACCTAAGAAACCCTCTCTTCAGCTTGATTAGAACCTTTATTCCTTATCCCGAACTCACGTTAGTTAGCTATGGGGTGAGATGATCGCCCCCTATCTCTTTGCTCGACTCCAAAAGTTTGATAGTGGAAGTAGGAAGCCGCATTACACGAAAAAAGACGCTGTATCCAAGGCATATAAATCTTCTCGTAGCCGATAAATTGTAGTGACCCAATTAGCCCGCAATCTCATTTTCGATAATGCCACCACCAAGGACTTTTTCGCCTTCATATAGTACTGCCGCTTGACCAGGGGTAATGCCAAACTGTGGTTCATCAAAAGCTAATTTCAAACGACCATTGTCAAGGGGAACCACATTAACAGGAACAGCTTGACTGCGATACCGAACTTTTACTGTGGCGCGAATAGGAGCAGTAATCGGTGCAATAGAAATCCAGTTCATTCTGTTCACTGTGCATCCATCCTTTCCCGCGCGATCGCGGGTACTCACAATAACGCGGTTCATCACATTGTCGAGCTTGACCACATAGAGCGGTTCCGATGCTGCAATACCTAAACCCTTGCGTTGACCAATGGTGTAGTGATGAATGCCAGTATGCTTACCTAAAACTTTGCCATCGAGATCGATGATATCTCCTTCTTTTTGATCGATATATTTATCGAGGAAAGTTTTCATGGAACCATGGGCTTCGATTAAACATAAATCTTGGCTTTCCGGTTTTTTTGCAGTGGAGAGTTCCATTTCCTCTGCAATTTGCCGAGTGTAATCTTTGGTGTATTCTCCGAGCGGGAACAGTGTACCCGCCAACATTTCTTGGGTGAGGTCATAGAGAAAATAAGACTGATCTTTGTTGCGATCCACTGCCTGTAATAGTTCGTACCGACCAGTTTCTTCGTTATGGCGAATTTTGGCGTAATGTCCTGTCGCAATTTTATCGATGCCTAATTCTTCTTTCGCCCATTGCAACATGGGACCAAATTTCACCATGCGGTTGCACTGAGAGCAAGGCAAAGGTGTGACTCCCGATTCATAGCCTGTGACGAGATAGTCAACGATATATTTTTGGAAGAGATCTCGGCTATCGACGATGTGGTGGTTAATGCCAAGTTGTTCGCAGATATCGGCTGCATCGACCATTCCTTCTGAGCAGCATTGGCCTTTACCTTTCATCAGCCAGAGAGTAACACCCTCTACTTCATATCCTTGTCGATGGAGAATTCCTGCTGTGACGGAGCTATCGACGCCCCCTGATAAACCGACAGCAACTTTACTCATGGCTTTTTGGTGATGATGTTGGCAAATTTAAATGCAATTCATCATTGTACCGATGTTTTTGGTTGATTGGATAGCCAATGTTATAGTCTTGGCAAAATCTTGGGTAATAAATAGCTCGGGACTTCTGATAGGGCCTGGTTTTGGGCGACAATACCACCTTGCTCATAGAGGGTTCGGACACCGCCAATAAGATAACTGAGGCTGTCTTCATAGGCAGGGGTGTCTTCGACCTGTTTACTCAGGCTCAGGCTATGGGCTTTGATAGCATCTTGGAGATGCTGAATTTTATCGTCTGACTCTAAGGGCGAAACGATTTCAGTGGCGAGTTGATAATGGATGAGTCCTTTGTTGTTTAGGGTTTCGAGGACGTCAAAATCTACTGCGATCGCCGGTTGCTCTTGGTTGAGAAGATGGTAGAGACTTAGGGCCACTTCATAGCTGGCGATCGCCTTGTCTAAGATATTTTGCCATTGACCACTATCTTCGGTGACATAAACGCTGAGCTGCCAATAGCTGGTACCAAGGTTGTTATGAGTGGAAGCGCAACCAACTGGATTAGTTTCTGGGGTGCGGAACTCCAGAGCAGCATTGTATGCGGCGATCGCCACCTGAAGACAACTCACGGGATCCTGATGCTGGGAAAGGTTGAGGTAGGCTGTGCCGAGATTATTCTGCATCATTGCCCAATTGCTTGGTTCATCAGTTTTGGACAGATAACTTAAGGCTGACTTATAACAGCTAATAGCACCTTGTAAATGTTGAGCCGCATTTTCTTGCTGCGCTAAATGCCAATAAACCGTTCCAAGATTATTTTGAGTGGAAACATACCGGAGGGTATCGGTTTCTGGAGAGCGGTGTTGGAGAGCGGCTTCGTATGCTTGAACAGCTTGTTGAAGAGGCGCAACATTACCTTGGGTGTAGGCGAGATCGCTATAAACAGCACCGAGGTTGTTCTGCACCATTGCATAAAATTCTGCGTCTGGCGACTCTGTTACCGTTGCTAGAGCCTGCTGATAATACTCGATTGATTGCTGTAAGTGCTGTTGTTTCGTCGTTCTGTCGGTTTCTTGTCGAGCTAGGAGCCACGTGAAATTACCAATATCGTTGTATAAATCTCCCAATCGGCGATCGCCTGTGGGTAGATATTCAAATAACTGCTGATAACTCTCAATCGCTAACTCTAGCGTGACGACACTGGTGTCACCTTCGTGGATAGCACTACGATACTGCTGAGATAAATTCCAAGCTTCTTCTTCAGAGCCAATATTCGTGGGAGAGGCGAGAATCTGTTGTTCCGAAGTATGGAAATAACGGTCGAAAAATTGTTGATCCTGCGCCGGGAAAAATCGTTCTGGTTTCGGTAAATCGTAGAGTTTGACAGGGGTTGGTTCTCCCTGAAACTCAAATAGCCCAGTGCGCCACTGCCAAAATGCTGGCACCGATTCCATAATGCTGTTCATCCAAGGGCGAGGTAGCCACAACAGCAAATTAAAATCCATTTTCGGAACATAGGCATCCGCAATGAATTTGAGGTGTTTGAGAAATCGGCGTTGTTGTTGGCTGGATTGCAGCGTTAAGTGCTCGATGCCTACCAATGCAAATGTTGGAGGCTTATGGGGATTAACGTTTTGCTGGTGTGCCTTGAGCCATTGGGAAATTGCCAATAATGGATTGAGCTCTGGGTTGTCTGGATTAAGAGTAATTGTAATCAGAGCATGTTCTTCCGTTGTCGTTTGAGGATGCTGCTCTGCTAAACGATCAATCAGGCGATCGCGCCAATAGCGATTATCACAAACCGCCACCCAAATTTGTCGCCGTAGCCCCAGGGATAAAGCCTGAGCTAACTGCTGATAAGTCTGTTGATTTCGATACAGCTCTGGAGGAATCACGCCACTTGTTCTGTTTAGGGTCTTACTTTTGTAACCACTGGTTTGGTCGCCGTTCCGGATATAACGAGTTTACTGTTATTGAGTTGACCCACCGCGCGATCGCCCGTCAAAGTTAACCGAGGATCTGTTTGTTCATACACAATATTTCCCTGAGCAACGACTTGTTGTGTGTCTAAATCCCAGTCCACCCGAGCAGCTTGTAACGTTGCTGGCGGCTCTGTTCCCACTCCACGTACTGCTCCTGTTAACTGGACTTTTTGTTCATTGAGATTAAACTGACCTTCGCTGCCTCGAAACTGGACTTTTTCGTCCTTATGGGTGATCTGCACCGACTCCTTGCCGACTATGATGCCTTCCTCAATATCCCAAGCCGCTTCTTCACTCGCAAACTGCACTTCTGGCTCTAGGCTATTGAATAAAATATCCTCAGAAACCGTTACCTCTTGGTCTGCAATTTTGACCTCTGCTTCTTTCGCTTGCAAGCGTGTGGTAACTTTTTCCTCGGTGTATTGCTGGAGGTCTAACCCCTCTTTTGCGGTCACGATCTCTTCTTCAAACTGCCAAATAATTTCTTCGCTTTGGATTCTTAAGGCAGGCTCGACTGTTAAGGCATCGACTTCTTCTTTTAGCTCTAGCTCAAATCGATCAATAAAATACTGGGCTTTGGTCGCAGTAAATTGACCATTAGGATATTTCCCTGCCAACTCAGCTTCAATAATCAACAAATTGTTTTCAGGTTGCCATTCCGCCAAGTCGGTTTCAATGACTGCTCCAGTACGATTATCTGTCACAATAATGCCGGTTTCGAGGATTACCCGTTCACCGTCATTAATGATTTGACCTGCGTCAGCTTGCAAACTCAAAATAATTTCGCCAGCTTCGTAAAGGTTGCCAATAATCCCCGTCACCGTTGCAACCTTGCGATCTTGGCTATAAATTGCTTCGTCTGTCTGAAGTTTCCAGAGAAGTTGGCCATCAATATCGGATTGTTCTAAAACAGCATTTGCCACAATCAGTTGATTTTCGTTGCTGACTTCAATGACTTCTTCTGGTTCTGGTGGTTCGGAATTTCTGCAACTCGTCATTCCGAAGCAGAGACTCCCCAACAAAATAAAACTGACTAATCTCTGAGGCGATCGCCGTTGACTTTGCGACCCAACTTTCAAGCAAAATTGTGACAAAAAACGACAGCGCAATTTTAGTTCGCCTCACTTAATCATGACTGGGTAGCTCGACAGAAGACGAACCATTACCATTTTCGCGCTTACGCTCAACGGGTGGAATTTGGGAAGGATGATTTTGCTGCTGTTCCCGATGGAATTTTTGAATATCTGTTTGGATGTGCTCCAGATCAATATATCGATCAGCCACGTTAATTAAACTGTCACTAGTCATGGAGCGTAGGCTCACAACTTCTACCCTTGCACCACGGTAGCTAACCGCATCAACCGCATAAGCTAGATCACCATCACCACTAACCAAAACCGCTGTATCATATGAGCCGACGAGCGCCATCATATCGACTGCGATTTCGACATCTAGGTTCGCTTTTTTTGAACCGTCAGGAAGTTGTATTAAGTCTTTTGCAATAACTCGATAACCATTACGGCGCATCCATAACAAAAAGCCCTGCTGCTTTTCGTTTGCCCGATCAACTCCTGTGTAGAAAAAAGATCTTAGAAGTCGGGAGCCACCAGTTAAACGATGTAAAAGTTTGCTGTAGTCGATCTCGATGCCTAGCTGTAGCGCTGCATAAAACAAATTTGAGCCATCGATGAAGATCGCTACACGACCTCGATTTTCCAATACCTGTTCAGGGGAGAAAACCGGATCGCTACCAAAGTGATCCAGCATTTGTGGTTATGCCTCTCAAGAATTTATTAAAGGGAATATTTTTATAAAATGTTTTTTATTTTAAAAAGCGGGTTACCCCGATAACTAAGCTTACTGAGAAAGCTGGATTTTCGTCAAAATTTTTATAATTCCCTCGGAGTTGGATAATCGCCTCCCTCTTTTGACAGAAAATTTAATCAGCTTCTTCGGGTAATTCGAGGCGTGCAAAAATTGGTTTTGCCTTGGAGAGTGTACGTTCTGACCAAGTTAGACCCCATTGACTATGACTGGTAAATGGGTACTTCTTTGCAAGGGTTGGTAAATCGTTAAAGTCACCTTCAAAGCCGAGTTGACGATAAATTTCGTTACTTAAGTTTGGAATAATCGGCGACAAAAGGTAACCAGCTAAACGAACAGATTCCATAACGCTGAACAAAACTTCTTCAACCTGTGCTTGTTCTCCTTGCTTAAAGAGTTTCCATGGGGCGCTATCGTCAATGTATTTGTTGCAAGCTTGGATTAACGCCAAGACATCTGTGCAAGCTTTAGATAAGTGGAGCTCTGTGTAATAGGTATTGACACGATCGCCGAGGTCTTTCCCTAATGCTTTTAGAGGGTGATCATCTGCAATATCTCCGAGATTCTGTTGCGGCACGACGCTCTTACAGTACTTTTTCAGCATTCCTAACTTTCGGTTGAGGAGGTTGCCGAGGTCATTGGCAAGGTCCGCATTGACTGTGTTGATGAATCGTATTTCGTTAAAGTCTCCATCTTTACCCAGCTCTACTTCTTTGAGGAAATAGTAACGGAGCGCATCGGAGCCATATTTATCGACAAGCTCAAAGGGATCAATTGTATTGCCGAGGCTTTTACCCATTTTGAGACCATCTTTTGTGAGGAAGCCGTGGCCAAAAACACGACCAGGTAAGGGTAAATCGCCAGACATTAGCATTGCAGGCCAATAGACGGCATGAAATCTCAGAATATCTTTGCCGATGAGATGGAGATTAATTGGCCAAAATTTGGTGATCGCCTGTTCTAGAGTGACCTCATCATTTTCCTCAAGGAGTGCTGTAACGTAACCGAGGAGCGCATCAAACCAAACATAAATTGTATGGTCAGCATCGATAGGCACAGGAAAGCCCCAATCGAGATTAACGCGGGAAATTGAAAAATCTTTTAAGCCTTGTTTAATGAAATTTAGGACTTCGTTGCGACGGCTAGCTGGCTGAATAAAATCAGGATTGGATTCGTACAGTGCTTCTAGTTGATCTTGATATTTAGATAGACGGAAAAAATAGTTTTGTTCGTCGCGCCACTCGGCTTTTTTATTAGTGTGAATCGCGCAATGATGATCTTCTATTAAATCTTTTTCTTCTTTAAATTCTTCGCAGGCAACGCAATACCAACCCTGTTGCTGATCGAGATAGATATCGCCTTTGTCCCAAACTTTGCTAAAAAACTCTTCAACAATTTTCGCGTGATTCGATGCAGTGGTACGGCTAAAACGGTCGTATTGGATATTGTATTTATCCCAGAGATCTTTAAAGCTGCCAATGATTTGATCGCAATGAGTTTGGGGTTCTACGCCAGCTTCCTCAGCAGTGCGCTGAATTTTTTGACCATGCTCATCCGTTCCTGTAATTAGCAGAACTTCCTCGCCACGCAACCGATGAAACCGGGCGATCGCATCAGCAGCCATCGTTGTATAAGCACTACCGATATGAGGTAAACCATTAACGTAGTAGAGCGGAGTGGTAATCGAAAAACGTGCTGGAGAGTTCATAAACTAATGGCGATCGCCTAGCAAAACATCAAAAAATATCGAGCCATCAACATACAGCTGATGGAGAGGTACAAGCCGCACATAACTAAGTTTAAAATCTTATCCCACAAAGATTTGTGGCATTTTCTGAGACTTTAAGCTTTTGTGCCAACGGATTTGAGATATTCCGTATTCACTCCAGACTCTCTTACTAGAGCAAGCTTACCTGTGCGAGCCACTTCGATAATGCCGAATTTTTCAAGCATTTGGAGGATCGCCACCATCTTACCGGGGTCACCAACCACCTGCACCGTGACAGCTCCTTCGGAAATATCTACGATTCTCGCACGGAAGACCTGAACCAACTGCATGACTTCAGAGCGTTGGTTAGCATCAGCATTAACTTTAACCAACATTAATTCCCGCTCAACGCAGGGCTTCACCGTGACATCATTCACTTCACGCACGTGAATTAGTTTATTGAGCTGGGCTGAGACTTGTACAATCTCTTTTTCGTCACAGGGAACCACCATCGTGATGCGTGAAATGCCCTCTTTCTCCGCTGGGCCGACGGCAAGGCTTTCGATATTAAAACCACGGCGGGCGAACAATCCGGCAATACGTGTCAAAACACCGGATTCATCTTCTACAAGAACGGAGAGGGTATGCTTCATCATTGGCAGGAACAGTCTTCTTGGGCGAATAAACCAAAGAGATATATTACTACAGGTGGTCTATCTCCCCTAACCACTGGGTAAATAATCGATACACGAGGTCGGGATCTTCATCGTGGGGGCAATGGCCAAGGTTCGGCAAAATTTTTAGAGTGATTTTCGGATTGGTCTTTGCAAGGGTTGGGGCGATCGCCACAGGTACAAATCGATCTTTTTCGCCCCATAGCATCAAGATAGGGCAAGAAATTGCGGGTAAAACTTTCTTCATCGGCGGACAAAATTCTGGACGACTGACCCGACGGCTGAGGGCAATAAACGCATCAACAACCCCTAAATCCATTGTTGGCTCGGCGATGATATCGATTAATTCTTCTGACAAAATATTTAGAGAAGGATAGGCCAATTTAAGCCAATTTTTTAGGACACCCCGACGACGCAGAAAATAAAAGATTCGACGAATGAGCCAAGGCTGCATTGTGGTCTGCTCAATTTTCCCAACAATTGGACGTAGAGATGTCGGGATCATTTCTTGACGCTGGGCAACATCAGGCACACTCAACAGGGCGATCGCCTTTACTTTTTCTGGATATCTTTCCGTAAGCACTGCCGTTACCAAAGACCCAATCGAATTTCCCATGATCAACACAGGCTCAGCTACCACCGTCTCTAAAAAATAGTGGAGCTGCTCAACCCATAAAGGCACACCAAAATTAAAGTGTCCTTTTTCTGAGCCCCCAAACCCCAGTAAATCAATACTGTATACAGGGCGATCGCCTGCTACCTTTGGGATGAAACCTCGCCAATGTTCAATTGAAGCCCCAAACCCGTGAATCAGAACTAATGGAGTCTCTGAGGTATTTTCTGATGGAGTCGAGTGATTGGGCGATCGCCAGAAACAATACCGGACTTGTAAACCCCTCCATAAAAAGCTTCGCTGGTGCCCGATACGATTCTGCCAATGTGCTAATTCCTTCGCCATATCCCCTTCACCCATTGCTAACCTTTAGTTCTTACCAAGTCCCATCACCCAATTGCCCGTCATAAAACGTACATTGATTCGTGATCTCTGTAATTTAGATTCCTAGAGCAACATAAATTTATACTTTAAATAGCGAAAAGACGACGAATAGGTAGAATAGTTGTAAGTTTTCAATAGTTTTTCAACAACCTATTGATCCATCTAAAACCCACATACTAAAAACTTTAGCAACCATTAACTCATAGCCTGTGAAAGATAGAAGACGCGTAAAGCGCGACCTCCCGAAAATCAACGAAAGAATCCGTTTCCCCAAGATTCGTGTCATCGGTACCGAAGGCGATCAACTGGGTATCATGACCCCAGCGGAGGCTCTCGAAGTTGCCGAAGAGGAAGAACTCGACCTTGTGTTGGTAAGTGAAGGCGCTAAACCCCCTGTCTGTCGAATCATGGACTACGGGAAATATAAATTTGAACAAGAAAAGCGTGCCCGCGAAGCGAAGAAGAAGCAGCATAATGCTGACTTGAAAGAAGTCAAAATGCGCTATAAAATCGAGGAGCATGACTATCAAGTGCGCGTCAATAATGCACTACGTTTCCTGAAATCTGGTGACAAAGTTAAAGCCACCATTACTTTCCGGGGCCGTGAAATCCAACACTCTAATCTTGCCTACAAATTGCTTGATCGTATGGCAAAAGATCTAGAAGAAGTTGGTGAAATCCAGCAGCGCCCTAAACGTGAAGGTCGCAACATGATGATGATTATGGCACCTAAAAAAGTCAATTAATCTTTGTGATTTTTCTAATTCAGATTTACTAATGCAAATTTAGTAATGTCTTGGTTCTCTAATGAACTACCGATCAAATGCTGATTGCCCAATGGTGGCGTGGTGTTTACATGGAATGGCAGTCAGCTTGATCTTTCTAATTTTCGGTATAAGCTACCCACTCACTTAAAACAAATTTTCCAATATTTCCCAGTACTTACGTCACTGAAGTTCGTAATGTCCTATCGAAATGAACAAACAGTATGACTCCCTGGACTTAACTTCACAATTTTCCGCAATATAGTGGGTTTATCTGTACTTGCGTTCAGTAAAATTAAGCTAAGCTTATTTCGTCACCTGAGGTCCTACCGCGTAAGGACAGTTTTCCAATGATCACTTGCCCAAAGTGCAGTCAGCAAAATCCTCTCGAAAATCGCTTCTGTCAATATTGTGGTGCGTCACTGCTGGTTCCCTGCCCCCATTGTGAGGCTCAGGTGAAACTCGAAGATATGGAATGTCATAGTTGTGGCGGTCAGCTTGTCCCGACGCTTATTGGGATTGTCTTGGAAGGTGACCCTGAAGCTTTTGCTACAGCAACTCATCTCGACATGCAGCAACGTTATGCGATCGCCCCCGTTTCGCCAGAAGCACAATCTGTTCTCGGCGGTATTCCTGTGATGGATGGGCAACCAGAAGAATTTTCTTATTTGGAGCAAGTTTTAGAGCAAGAGGCAGAAAACCTCCAAATTCTCGTTGCGACAGATAAAGATGGTCTTGCCAATCCTCAACTCTGGTTGCAAATGGGGATTCCGGCGATCGCCCGCCATTATTTGAGTCTTCAGGAAATGTCCTTTGGCTTTCCCCTGCTGCGAGATGCATGGATGAGTGCAGATCATCATATTTTATTGTTGGATAAACGCCACGATACGGTGCTAGTCTCCGATCATCTCGCTCAAGCGACCCCCGAATACAATCAGATTTTGCAGTGGACATACCAAATGGTCAGTATGTGGCGTGAGCTAGAGCCACTGCGATGCTGCCAATCTCTGTTGAAAGTTAATAATCTATTTATTGATGAAGACCATAACCTTGTCATCGAGCGGTTAATTGAAGATGATCCCCTGCATTTTCCCAACCTTAAAGATTTGACTGACCTTTGGGAAAATTTATTTCACACCTCAGAAGCTTCAGAATTTGCAGATCTCCAAACTGTGATTGAACAGAGTGTGGCAACAAATCTCACAAAATCTAATGATTTAATGGGTGCAATTAAATCTCTAGCTACCGGTGGAAGTGCGGGTGTGGCGACCGTTATTCAGTCGCCGAGTGATATCGATTTTGATGAAAATGATGACTGGGTAAATCGCGAAGAATTTCAGGAAGAAGATACTGATTCTACTCCAGACTCTGAAACAGCTAATGACGCTGAAACGGAAGAAGCCACAATTACGACAGCCGTTGATCTCGATCAGATGAAATATAGCAGTGATGGTGATGAGCAACCGACGGTTGTTTTACCGATGCATCTGCTGAATTTAGAGGATGCTGGTCTAAGTGATATTGGTAGCCAGCGTGATCATAATGAAGATTATTTTGGTATTCAGACTCAAATTGAAAAGCACGAAAATCTTTTAGGAAAACAGGTAAAAGCTCGCGGTTTATATGTTGTTTGTGATGGGATGGGAGGTCATGCTGCAGGCGAGGTAGCAAGTGCGCTCTCCGTGGAAAGTCTACAAAATTATTTCCAGAAACATTGGCAAGATCAATTACCCAATGAGGCGACGATACAAGAAGGTGTTTGGCAAACAAACCAAAAAATTTACGATATTAATTTGAATAATGCTCGCTCTGGCAGTGGTCGGATGGGAACAACTCTCGTCATGGTTTTGGTGCAAGATAATCAGGCAGCGATCGCCCATGTAGGAGACAGTCGTATTTATCGCATCAGTCGTAAATGGGATCTCCAGCAACTCACCGTAGATCATGAAGTGGGACAGCGGGAAATTCAGAAAGGTGTTGAGCCAGATATTGCCTATGGTCGCGCTGATGCTTACCAATTGACCCAGGCGATCGGCCCTCGCGATAATACGTTTGTGCAACCCGATGTGACGTTTATTGATATCAACGAAGACAGTCTATTTTTGCTCTGTTCCGATGGCCTGTCTGATAATGAGTTTTTGGAGCAGTATTGGGAAAAATATTTATTGCCACTACTCAGTTCACGGGCAAATCTTGACCAAGGGGTAAAAGAGTTAATTGAGTTGGCCAATGAACATAACGGCCATGACAATATCACTGCGGTATTAGTGCGAGTGAAGGTACGCCCTAATCTTTCTGGCAACCCTGTCATGTAACGGTGAGTAAGTTTTGAATTTATATTTTGAGCGCTTGCAAGGTGTGATTAAAGCTTGATTAGTGTCATTATTCCAGTTTTGAATGAGGCTATAGGTATTGCCGCTTGCTTGGACTTACTCATTCCTTGTGGCGATCACCTCGAACTGATTATTGTTGATGGTGGAAGCCATGATGAGACTCGACAGATAGTACAGAAGTATCCTGTGAAACTTGTGTCATCTACCCTGGGACGAGGTGCACAGATGAATCATGGTGCGGCGATCGCCACAGGAGATATCTTGCTTTTTCTCCATAGCGATACTCGTTTACCTACAGATTTTATTGAGACTATTGAAACAACCCTGACTAACTTTGAAGCCATTGCAGGTGCTTTTCGATTACAGATTGATGATCCACAACCAAGCTTGCGGTGGATTGAACGAATGGTGCAGTGGCGATCACAATTCTTTTCGTTACCCTATGGCGACCAAGCTATTTTTGTGAAAACCTCAGTATTTCGCGAATTAGACGGTTATGTTGAACTGCCAATTATGGAAGACTATGAATTTGTACGCCGCCTCAAAAAACAAGGTCAAATACTTCTCGCTCCAACTGCGGTTAAAACATCTGCTCGTCGCTGGCAAAAATTAGGAGTCTGGCGTACCACTGTTATTAATCAAGTCATTATTTTGGGTTATCACCTTGGCATTAATCCTGAAACACTCCGCCAATGGTATCGCCAGCAATATCACTAATCTATAACTTGAAAAATGTTGCGATGAAAAGCGATCACCGGAACTCTGATAATAAATATCAGGACGGCGATCGCCAAACATTTTTTATTTTTTGTACCGAGAGAATTCTCAGAATTCTTCAGTGGGATGATGCAATAATTGAGCGATTTTAAGGAAAACAGTGAACCGAACTAAGACGGTCGCGCCGTTTCCGTCGAATCCAGCGGTTTATCATCACGTTGGCTAGAACACGTTCGTTGTAACAAACCTAGTCCGAAATAGACCACACAAAGATAAATCGCTGATAACAGCAAAACAACTAGCGGAATGTCAAAATAACTCATTGTTATCAGCCCCCCAAGCTTTCAATAATTGACATTGCTAGGATCGCGTTATTAAATTTTGAGTTAGCTGGGCAACCTCATCTTCTTCTCGCAAATATCAAACAAATTACTCTATATCTAACGTTATCTAGGTAAACCAAAGTAGGTTACCTGCAATGCAAATAGCCCAAACCGGAAAAGCTTCTAACAATTGCTCAAAACTTTTTACCGAATATTGATAACTGAAGAGTAAACGTTGCGAGAAGAGCGAATACTATAGTTTCCTCACACCAAAAACGAGAGACTATATTTTCTGATAACTCCACCCAAGCCTAACAATTTCACAATCCCAAAAGCGAAAACAACAACCGAAATTGCCTCAGCGCTCGATTTTTTGAATTGTAATAAAATACTTAAGACCCTATATCCTTAGGATAACACGCAGATCCAGATATTGAAGGACATTTAGCATCTTTTTTTTGAAGAAATCTTGAAGGTCTTTAGCTGAAAAAAAAGACGATAAAATGATGAAAGTCGGTAGTTTTCTGCTGAAAAGAGTCTGTTGCAATACAATATAGCTATGTAAATTTTCGTGAACAAGTTTCCCGCGGCTTAATAATGATTTCAGCGACTACTCTTTTTTCCCCCGTCGAAGCCGACCTCAAACAGCTCAGTGAGAACCTGACGAACTTGATTGGTGCACGTCATCCGATTCTGGGGGTTGCTGCGGAACATTTATTTGCGGCGGGTGGTAAACGGGTTAGGCCAGCGATTGTTTTATTGGTTGCTCGGGCAACACTTGGCGATCGCCCCCTGACACAACGGCATCGTCGTCTGGCAGAAATCACAGAGATGATTCACACTGCTAGCCTGGTTCATGATGATGTCGTGGATGATGCATCCCTGCGACGAAATGTCCCAACAGTGAATAGTCTGTTTGATAATCGCATTGCTGTACTTGCGGGTGATTTCTTGTTTGCTCAGTCATCTTGGTATCTCGCAAATCTCGATAGCCTTGAAGTTGTGAAACTTCTATCTGAGGTAATTAAGGATTTTGCAGAGGGCGAAATTCAACAGGGTTTAAATCGTTTTGATACAAGTCTTACCCTCGAAACCTATCTCCAAAAGTCTTATTACAAAACGGCTTCGCTGATTGCGAATAGTGCCAAAGCGGCAGCAGTACTCAGCGAAACAGCTCCAAGTGTTGGTCAGCGCCTTTATGACTACGGTCGAAATTTAGGATTAGCGTTTCAAATTGTTGACGATATTCTCGATTTTACGGCTTCTACTGAAGTATTAGGGAAGCCTGCTGGCTCTGATTTAATCGGTGGTCACGTGACTGCCCCCGCGCTATATGCAATGGAAGAGCATTCTGTTCTTACTCAATTAATTGATCGGGAATTTGCAGAGGAAGGTGATGCAGAAAAAGCTTTAGAACTTGTGCGCAATAGTGAAGGAGTGCGCCGCTCTAAGGAGTTGGCGGCTCACCATGGTCGTCTTGCCCTAGAGAGTTTGGCTTGTTTATCTCCTTCTCCCTCGAAGGATGCCCTCACTGATCTAATCGACTATGTCTTGAGTCGTTTGTACTAAAAAGCAAAGATGGGTCGTCAACGAAAAAAGTCAGATTTACCGACAAAAACCTGTGTAGTTTGTGGGCTACCTTTCACTTGGCGCAAAAAGTGGGAGAAATGTTGGGATGAGGTCAAATATTGTTCGGAGCGTTGCCGCCATCGTCGTAATCAGACTGAATAGCCTTAGACTCTGATTTTGCGTTTCAATTCGTAAGATCTGTGATCGAGATAATATCCTTGGCTCTATCCTTGGGAGATAATGACAACTGGATGTCTTTGAGTACAGGGTGAGCGACCAATAATGTTGCAGTTTAATATTCAGAGCGATAGTGATCTTCCTGCTTCGCGGCAACTACTCGACCAAATTCAGTTTGCGATCGCCTCGCGTCAGTTTCCGGCGGGACAAAGATTGCCTAGTTTGCGGCAGTTGGAAATGGTCACGGGTTTGCACCGCAATACGATTAGTAAGGTTTATCATCAGCTCGAAGAAATGGGTTTAGTTGAATCCATTGCTGGCTCAGGCATTTATATCAAAGAAAATCGGTCTACAGACGTTGATACTGGCAAATCACCATTGCTGGCTCAGTATCCGGAAGCCTCTACTTTAATTGGAGGCACAATCGATCAGCTCCTCGACCAAGGCTGTACGCTTTCCCAAGCGCGGGAATTGTTTATGGCTGAGATTGATTGGCGATTGCGTTCTGGTGCTCAGGTTGTGGTGACGGTGCCAATGCAGGATATTGGTGCTGGGGAATTGATGGCGCAGGAACTGGAACAGGCGATCGCCCTCCCGGTACAGCTTGTCCCTCTTGAAGAACTGGATGGCACATTAGCGCAAACTCATTCGGGCACTGTGTTAACGACCCATTATTTTGTGAAAGAAGCCGAGGATATCGCTAAGCCCAAAGGCATTCGAGTGATTCCAGTGGATTTATATGATTATGCAGACGAATTGAAACTAATCAGAGAACTCCCCCAAGAGCATAGTCTCGGGATTGTTAGCCTTAGTCCTGGTATTTTGCGAGTTGCTGAAATTATTATTTTTAGTTTGCGTGCTAATGAGGTTTATGTTTTTACTGCGCAAGCGGGTGATCGCCGCCGCTTAAATGCGTTGGTGCGTTCGAGCCAAACCATTATTTGTGACCCAGCCAGTACCCCCCTCGTTGAACAAGCGATCCAAGGAGCACGGGAAGATTTGATTCGTAAACCCAATGTCTTGCCTTGCAAAAATTACATTAGCGAACAATCAATGGAGTTATTGCGACGAGAATTAGATTTAGTGAATTGATGGATAAATATTTGGTTGTCATTCCCCCTTTAATGCAAAAAATCCCTAGCTTCCGTAGAAACTAGAGATAAATTAAAACAATTCAGTGTGAAATGTTTTGATGTTGCAAGATTAAATCAAATTGATTCAACCGTTGTGAGTCTTATTTCTCAGGCTTGTAATACACTTCTACGCCAGTATCTTCAACGTAGTGGCAAGCTTTCTGGGACTTAAAGAAGCTCTTCCAGATGGGCTCGTGACTAATGCGGTAGTAATCGCCGAGGAGGGGCTTCACTGCTTCCGTTGCATCCTTGAGGTGGTAGTGGGGGATGGTGTGGAAAATATGGTGAACGACATGAGTTCCAATATTGTGGTGGATGTCATTAAAAATGCCGTAGTCACGGTCGATTGTGGAGAGAGCACCTTTGAGGTAATACCAGTTATCGCCACGGTACCAAGGAATATCATCTTCGGTGTGGTGGAGATAAGTCACAAGGTCGAGCCACATTACGAAAATCGCATAAGGCACAAAGTAGAACTTAAAGAAGGCGATCGCCCCAAACTGGAACGTAAACCAGCCGAGGAAGGCAACCATCGTTAAAATCGCTGCAGTACTCGTGATAATGTCGTTTTTCTCGGAAGCCTTGAAAAGAGGGCTGCTGGGGGCAAAGTGAGAACCACCGTCACGGCTAGGAGAGCGCTTAAAGAGATATACAGGATATGCAATGAGTGGTGCGTAGAAACGCACAAACTTTTCGAGGGTACTCATTTCATCGTATTTAGACTCAGTGACGGGATACCAACTTTCATCTGTGTCGATGTTACCTGTGTTGGAGTGGTGAGTCCGATGGGAAATGCGCCAGCCATGGAACGGCACTAAAATCGGCGTGTGGCTGAGGTGACCAATGATGTTGTTGAGAAGCTTCGAGCGAGAAAAAGAGCCATGACCACAATCATGACCAACCACAAATAAAGCCCAGAACATTGTGCCCTGAGCGAACCAAAAGATGGGATAGAAAAACCAAGAGTCTATATATACGGCGATCGCATAAAGCCCGGCAATAATTCCGAGGTCGAGGAAAAAATAAGCGAGGGAGCGAAAAACCGATGGTTGAAAACAATATTCTGGAATCGCGTCTTTAACGTCCTTGAGCGTGAATGGTAAATCTTGTCTAGCAGATTCACGACTCTCCGGCGAAGCAACTGATATTTGCATTAGATAAGTTAAGACAGTTTACAAATTTTAATGATTTTACTCTTTTTTGGTTAGTGTCGTGGTCAGGTTCGCAGAATTCATCTCTGCAGGACATTGAGATCATGTCAAAAAATCATGGTGATCGCCGCGATGCTAGATGAGCGATGCCATAGGTAAAATAGAATTACTGCAATTTAGAAAAAGCAAAATAAGCAATTTTATGCCCACCACCACCACTGAGCCCACTGATCGTCTGTTTGGCACTTTGCCTTACCTTTTGCCTATCGTATATGCGCTTCCCCTTGGGATTCCTTTTCTCTCGAAATTTCCTCTTCTCGGCATCATCTATGTGCCCCTACAGCCCTTGCTCGCGATTTACTCTTTTCCTTTCGCGGGACTAATTATTTTCTTTATCCTTTACAGCGCTGTGGTTCGCAATTCTAAGATTAGTCACTTTATTCGTTTTAATACGCTGCAAGCGATTTTGATTGATATTGCTTTAGTGTTGTTGGGCATTGTCATTCGACTCTTTGGTGTTGGCGGCGGTGGCATTCTCATCGAAACGCTTTCTAATGTGGCGTTTCTTGGGACATTGGCTGCTTGTTTCTATGCAATGTTCCAGTCAGTGATGGGTAAGTATGCGGAACTACCAACTATTTCTCAGGCTGCTTATGCGCAACTGCCTTACTAGGAAAAACTTTCTGATGAGATTTTTCTCTAAATATTGAGCCTATAAGGGTTGAAAATTGAATTGATATTGCCAGCATTAAGAGCGCTAATGCTGGTTTTTTGTGGATGGTGATATGTTGGCGATCGCCTGTTGTGTTGAAACAATTTGGTTCAACTATCATCTTTTAGAGATGCTGACCTTAAATCCTATTAAACTTGCCTAATGACTAAGTCTGATGTTCCAGAACCTTATCGCTTATTACTTTTCGGTGCGGCGGCGATCGCCAGTTTAACGATTGTTTTAATCTGGGGCGTGAGTTGGAAAACTGGACGCAATGTTTTAAAATCGCGCCAATTTTCTTGTGAAAAATTATCTGAGCCGCAAAGTAGTGAGTTACTTTGGACTGTGGTGTTTCAAAATGGTGGGGAAGAAAAGCCTTGGCTGCGCATGATCTCTGGTCTGGAAGGAGATGTAACGCCAGAGCAACGATGCGAAGAGATTGCCCATACTCTTGATGTGAATTTTGCTGATCAGTTGCAAGCGCTGTTTTATCGCCCTAATCCAGCAACACCAAACCGTCATGCTGTTTGTGTGCAAACGGCTGCTCACGGGGACAGTGATTGTGCGAATCTCGTAATTTTAAAAGAAAATATTGAGCCCCAGAGATTTTTTGAACGGTTTACCGTTGATCTCCAGGAGTTTGCAAAGCAGCCTAGTTCAACTCAGCAAACCCAAAGCAATGGGGCGATCGCCACCTTCTCTACTGGTGAAGAACAACCGCCCCAAGGTTTATCACGGATTGATCTTAAGCCATTTCTTGAAGCTGACGCTCCGGCTCAGAAATCTTCTCAGTAATGGGGAGATCACCGAGACAAATGCCGAGACCCCGCGCCGTTTTCACTAAAGTACCTTCCGGGTCGACAGTACGGTATGTTTTGATTGCTTCAGTGATGGGCACACTCGAAACTTGTCCTTGTTCCCAAGTCACCATTTGGTTGAACTTTTCTTCTGCAATTAAGTTCACTGCTGCGACCCCAAAAGCCGAAGCCAGTAATCGATCGAGAGGTGAAGCCGTACCACCACGCTGGATATGACCCAAGGCTGTCACACGGGTCTCAGATCCTGTTTTTGCTGCGACCTCATCCGCTAGATATTGACCAATACCACCGAGGCGACGTTCTCCAAATTGCAATTCTTTTTGTAGTGTTTTGCCAGTATCAGTACAGACTGCCTCTGACACCACCACTAATGTGTAGTTTTGGCCAGAATTTTGGCGATCGCAGATAAAATCACAAACTGTTTTCAGATCATATTTAATCTCTGGAATCAGTACGACATGAGCACCACCGGCAATGCCTGCATTGATGGCAATATGACCTGCATCTCGTCCCATCACTTCGACAATCATGACTCGATCATGGCTCGCTGCTGTGAAGTGCAACCGATCCAATGCTTCCGTCGCAATATTTACCGCCGACTCAAATCCAATTGAACGCTCTGTAATGCTGACGTCATTATCAATTGTTTTTGGAATACCGACAAAATTAATATTGCCCTGCATTGCTAGCTTATGCAAAATCGCTAAACTGCCATCACCACCAATGCCAATTAATGCATCCAGACCAAGGCTGTGGTAATTATCAATAATTTCTTGGGAGCGATCGAGTCTTGTGCCATCTGCCATCGGGAAAGCAAAAGGATTACCCTTATTGGTTGTCCCGAGCATTGTGCCGCCCATAGTCAACCAATTATCGACCTGTGACGCAGTTAAACGCACTACATCAGGTGGCTGGCGCAATAAACCGCGTGTTGCCCGACAAATACCAACTACTTCCCAACCGTAAACATTCTCCGCACAATGGGTGACTGCTCGAATCGCTGCATTTAAACCTGAGCAATCGCCACCGCTTGTGAGAATACCTATTTTCTTCGATGCTGTCATAGGATTTCTCTAATCTCAACTGATAAATATGAACCGAAATTTTGTGGCTCCATTCTCAGGGGAAATAGATGGTGACAGGGCTAATTTGAGATGTTTCGTTGAATTTTTTGACAGTTATTCACTCTTTCGTCACCCTCGGCGACGTAGAGTCATGATTTGCTGATTATTCTTAGGAAGCCAGCTTGTGGGGGATCACAATATCTTTGATCGGTTGCTTTGTTAAGCAGCGCCAATGGCAAGCAAATAGATCTGGTTGCTGAAGACTTAAACTGGCGATCGCCGGAGCTGCTGGAAAGGGCCATAGACGATCAAACAAAATTTCTTTATCTGGCGAATACCCAAACTGCATCAGGTAAACACTTGGCTCTGCAGCAATTGATTTTAAGATCTGAAACCCTAGTTGATATAAAGGTTGCCGCTGCTTATCTCCGAGATCAATCGGTTGATGATAAGAATTCGGCATGACCCCTTCGCCAATCACTTCGCCATAAACCGGCCCCTTCGCTGTGTAGATGATGGGGAGCCAATGATCGCCGAGAGAATTATGATTACAAACTTTGTGGGAGGTATTTTGAAGAACCCATTCGCGCCGGGCTTCAATTTTGCGACAAGCCTCAAAAATATTGTGCTGCTCAAAGGTCAAGCGGTCTGGCAAGTCAATTGTTAGGGGACAAATTAATGTGCCATCGTCCTGAGGGAAGTTGTGGTAGCGCACCATGGCAGGTGTAACGATATTGACTTCAACCTCAGGAAATTCGCTGAGAATCGCCTTCTCTAAAGCTCCGAGCATACGCTCCGTAACGGGTGAAGCGGAGATTAATTTACCGGAATGTTTCAGAGCGGCATTAACCAGAATAACAACCTTAGACAGTGCCGAAGGTCGGGATGGGGCTGCCACCTTTGGGGTTAAATGTGGGTAGTTCAATCTCAGACAGGCTATGACGACGGTTTTTCACTGCTAAGCGATAGCTAACGCTCTGTAACTCAGCGTGGAGTTGACGATTCTCGTTTTGCAGCTTCTCTACTTTATCGCGAACAGTGGCCATTCTTTCAGCGAATTTCTGGCGGTAAATTTGAGGCAATTCTTGGACAACTTGCTCCAACATCCGGCTGCGATCGCTGAGTTCTTGAACGGATTGGCGCAGTTGATAAATTTCTTGGTCTTTCTGGGTGAGCTGCTCTTGGTAAAAGGAAACCTGCTGTTCAACTTCTTGGAGCTGTTCGCGGAGTAGGCGTAATTCTGCTTGTTGCCGCTCAGAAAATTCCGGCTGAGGAGTAAACTCGTCGTTGCCTTTGACTAAGCGAAACAACTCTTGGGAAAGTTGCTGCACAAGTTGGTCGCGGAGCTGGAGTTCCTGCTGGAGTTGCTCGTTGCTTTGGGGTTGGGTGTCTTGAATGTTATCTGTTGTTGCCACGGTGCTTTAGGACTCCTCAATAGCGAGAGGTTACTGCTAAATAGATCTAAGTTTAATTAAAGTCTAGACAAAATCGCGCCGCCCAATGGTTATAAATGACAGCTTTCGCCTATTACTTTTTACTGTATTGCGTCAGTATAAACCCAATAATATCTAATACATCGCGAAAATGAGCCTCTTAGAGCCAATTTTGTAAAAAAAGCCGCGAAAGAACGTCGCCGTGTCCGGATAAGATAATGATGATTTTTTAATAATCTCAATTTTTAATCCATGAGTATCGCAAGCAATCCTCCGATTAAGTTTGGCACAGACGGTTGGCGCGGCATTATCGCCGATGATTTTACGTTCGCTAATGTTTGTAAGGTTACCCGGGCGATCGCCAGTTATTTAGAAACGGCATATGCCAAAGATCGACCTGTCTTGATCGCCTATGACACCCGTTTTTTTGCGGATGAGTTTGCCCAAACTGCGGCAGAAGTACTCGCGGATCTCGGTTGGACAGTGAAAGTCGTGGAACGCGATTGTCCAACTCCTGTCATTGCTTACAATGCAAAATTCCTGAATTCGGCTGGTGCTTTGATGTTTACTGCCAGCCACAACCCTGCTCCTTATTGCGGAATTAAATATATTCCTGATTATGCAGGCCCTGCGACCCCTGAAATTACAGATACTATTGTTGCAAATATTGCTAGTTCTTCTGATGATATGCCCACAGGCAAGAATGGCGACAAAATTAGCCGTTTTGATCCCAAGCCTGAATATTTGAAGTTTATCTATACGCTTCTTGATGTGGAACGTATTCGTTCTGCTGGCCTAAAGGTCAAATATGACGCGCTTTACTCCACCTCCCGAGGTTACCTCGATGAAGTGCTCGCTCACTGTGGTTGTGAGACTGAGTCTTTCAACACGACTCGCGATGTTCTCTTCGGTGGTGGTATGCCTGAGCCTAAGGGGTCACAACTTATTGGCTTAATTGATCAGGTAAAGGCTGACAGTGCTGATATTGGTATGGCAACTGACGGTGACAGCGATCGCTTTGGTGTCGTAGATGAACTTGGCAATGTTCTCACACCTAACACAGTTCTCTTGCTTCTTGCCCGCCACTTGTTTAAGAACAAAGGTCAAAAGGGTGCAATTGTAAGAACTGTTGCGACTACACACCTTCTTGATAATGTGGCGGCATCCTACGGCATTGATATTTACGAAACCGCAGTTGGTTTCAAATATATTGGTCAGAAGATGCGTGAAACTGACGTCCTCGTCGGTGGTGAAGAATCTGGTGGTTTAAGTGTACTGGGTCACATTCCTGAGAAAGACGGCATTCTCGCTGACATGCTTGTGGCTGAAGCGATCGCTTACGAAGGCAAGCCCTTATCTCAATTAGTTGCAGAGGCGATCGCAGAGGCTAATGGCCCTCTATTTAACAAGCGTCTTGATCTTCACCTCGAAGAAGACCACAAGAAAGCAGCCCTCGATTTTTACAAAGCAACCCCTCCTGCAACCGTTGCAGGCTTGGTAGTGAAGGAAGTTGGCCTCAAAGATGGCGTTAAACTCTACCTCGAAAATGGCAGTTGGGTTCTCCTCCGTCCTTCTGGTACTGAGCCTTTGATGCGTGTGTACATGGAAACTGATTCTGCGGATCTCGAATCTAAAGTTGCAGCGGAAATGGAAGCTGAAATTGCGAAGCTTGATCCTGCGAAGTAGAGAACGAAAAAAATTCCAATCTTAATCAAAAAAAGCTCCACAATTATATCTGTGGAGTTTTTTCTTTAATCGATATTGGTGAGGGTGTTGCCAATGCCTTATGAGATAATTCTTCGGCTTAAAGAAGAACGGATTAGACTTCATTAGATCGCTAAATTCCGCAATGCTTTGCTTTTAATGCTGAAAAGATACTAACGAATCTGATTGACTGTTACTAGACCGTGTTGTGTCACTTGAATCTGGAGCGAATAGCCTTGCAAAAGACTCATGCCAACCACAGGCTCGCCTGATACTACCGTAATTGGGATGCTACGGGTCTCATTTCCCCAGATTACTGTCGCCCGATAAAAAGTCTCTGTTGTCTCTTCCTCTGAATCTTGAGGCAAAGAGGGAAGATCAAGCATTGCGATCATGTGTTTCGGTAAGCCCAAGTATCCTTTAAATGTTGTGTTGATAATGGCATCAATACTTTGCCGTTGCTGGTCAGTTTCAATCACAAGTCGCAGCATTGCTTCGTAATTAATATTGACAAGACCGTGCATCATTGTTGACTCCTCGATACGAGGGAGATGAAAAAATTAGCAATGGATATTCAATTAAATATTCATTGATGGATAGCTACTCCCTTGAAGATGTGCTGAATTCAACACCAAGTAGTGGCGATCGCCTTAGCCATCACGTCACGATACTACGAAATGTCTGAACCCTAAAACACTTCACTCAATACAAAAATAATACTTCCACTAACTAAATTAAGATCCTGATCACAACACTTCATTGGTCGAGTCAAAGCAGAGGCTCTTAATATTCTGTTACAATCTCTGCAATGACCATTGCATGAGATATTAAGCTCATCAGGGTAAGTCGTGTATCAAAAGAAATCAGTATTTTAGTCGTTTTCTGAAATCTGAAATTATTAATACCAGACACCTCAAGCTTTACGGTCTAAGTCGAAGAACTTAATGTCAACGTTGTCGTAATTAGTTTCATTGCTGTTATTTCGAGGAAACTAATTTTTACAATGTACTATTTAGTAACATCTTTGAGTTAGAAAAAAGCTTTTCAATTCGTCATTACTGTATCTAAATTCAGATCGTATTCAGAGAACACCTTATGTCAACATTATTAATCATCGAAGATAATCCCGTCGATACCCATGTTTTGCGGACTCATCTCGAAGACTCAGGCTTTGATGTCATTAATGTCACAACAGCAGAAGCTGGAGAAGCTCTCCTCGGTCAAGAGAATGTCACTATTGATGGCATTGTTTTAGATGTCGTCTTACCTGGAAAAAGTGGTTATGGCCTGTGCCGTGAGCTTAAGCGGAGTGAGTCGACAGCTAATATTCCCATTATTCTCTGTTCCAGCAAATCAGAACGCATGGATCGGAAATGGGGCTTAAAACAAGGAGCAAATGCTTATCTCACAAAACCTGTAGAAGGTAATGAAATTGTCAGTACAGTGCGACAACTTGTCAGTTGAATCTTATAAGTTAGTATTCCTAAGAGGAAGGCGATCGCCTTCCTTTTTTTTGTGGTATTTCTTGATGTTGAAAAACTGCGCGTCGGCACTAACTTTTTTGAAAATTGAGCCCATAAAACTAGAGTGAGATGCTGATTAAAAGGGGATAGTTCAACACAAATTTTGCTGATTCTAAACTTTGCTGATTAACTTAACGATAAAACTGATGAAAGGATAAATATTGCTATTTTTACTATTCTCACTACGCAAAAGTATATGAAGAAATAGCTTTTAGTATTTTGATATTGGATTGATTAAGTTGACATATTGTTTGGTACTACGCCATTTGGCTTACTTGAGGCTGTTCTTTGTAAGCTAAATAGCGTAGTTTTTTTCTTCCCATTGATAGTTATATGTTGTGTCCAATAAGATAAAAGAAGATTGATAGAGTGAGTGATTTCGCTCAGAAAAGTATTAAATCAGTCAAATTACTGACATCTACACCTACAGAGAAACGCTAGACTACAGGTACAATTTCTTCCTGCAAAAGTCAGCGATTACTTATAAAGAAAGTTTATTGCTTTTGGCTAAATCTTCTTATTGATATTTGAGTAAGCTCCGATGATGCATGAACATTTTACTGAGTTGCTTCGAGATATTTATGACCGTGGCCACATGGATCAAAGTCAAGCGAAGGAATTGAGAAGACTATTTTTGGAAATGTCTTCTTATAACGCTACACATATTGCTCGTTTGCGTCTTGAAAATGATATTGCGCAAGGCATCATCACTAATTCGGGCCCTTTCTGTTTACTTTGAAATGATAGTGAGCAGAGGCTTTTTCATCACTAGCAATTGCTTTCTCCTTGATACTTCAAAAATATGTGGCTAGTTTCTGGGCTATTTTTTGTATAGATAGACGCGGTGAAAATCGAGGTAGTATCACCTCAGAACCATTTTTAATGATTGTTAAAACAGGGATTTCATATTCATAGCGTGCAAACCAATCTTCATTGGTCTCTATATCACGCATCTCTATCTGTAATTCGAAATCCTGTATAGAAGTAAGTTTGTCATGTAAGCCTTCGCAGAGATGGCAACCTTTTTTGCTGTAAAAAATTATGTGATTTTTCATGGCAGTATTTGCAGACAGAAATAGGAAGGCAGGATATAAAGAAATGTAGAGTTTTATTGGCGAAGTTTGCTAACGGTAGCTTTTTAAAGGCTTTTTGAAACTTGTTTGATTAAGATAGACTTAATAGTTTTAAGTTGCCCATTATTTTGGGATAGATATATAGGCTTGGGTTTTATATGTTCTAACGACTTTGATGTTGATATAGGCAGTTGGTGATGTGATGAATGATCTTTTGCAACAAATTCAATCGGTTTTAAGTTCAGGGACAATTTCTTCGGAAGAAGAACAATGCATTAGTCAGCTTTTGTGGCGTACCCCTATGACAAAACAAATGCTTGATGCTCTCAGAAAGCTTGAGCATGAGCTTGATATGGGTAATTTGTCTTTCAAGTAAATTAAAGCGGTTTAGCTGACTTGAGTAGACTAGTTACGTTTAATTAGTGGAAACTTAATTCTTTAGTGTTTTCCTAGGGTGATTACCAATTAAAAAATATAAAAGACGAGGGGAAAGATTGATTGAGATCTTTCCCTTTGGTCATTTTGGGAAGTACACACTGATTGATTTCAGCTTTTAGTTTGCTGGAATTTTAGAATTGAGGCTGTTCAAATTCGCTACTGACAAATCCGAGTTCATAAAGTTGTTTGTAGGATTTTGAGCCAAGATCGCTTGCGGGACTCTGAGAGCGAATGACTTGAATAAGTAGTGGTACAGAAAGTTCTGGTTTACCTTGGACGCGATGGACTAAGGCAAGGCGGTATGTTGCGGTGTCACGCATATCTCCAGCTTCAATGGCTGCAACTCTTTCTGCATCGTAGACAGCGTTATCGATACCCTGGAAGCTATTGGCGATATCGATGTGAAAGTTAGACAGTTGGTTGAAGATTTGACGGGCTTCTTGGAGTCTTTCGACTGCAACGTCATAATCTTTGTCGGCGATCGCCGCGATTGCCTCGTCCATGAGTTCGGAGCCACCGGCCATGCTGAGGAGACTGTCACCATTTTTTAGAGGGCGCAGTTCACTTAAGTTTTGTTGGGTAGGCTCAGGCTGTGCCAAAATCGGTGGCATAATTGCCAGAGAGAATCCCATTGCCAAACTAGCTAGTGGAATCAAACGATGGATGTTTGTTGCTTTCATAATTGTCGTCAAGCGGTGATTTGACACGGTAACGTTTTGAATGTGTACATCTCGATCCCACGTAGGGGATGGACAAGGAGAGGGTTTGCGGTATGGCAGCACCAGAGGTATCGCCACAACAAGGTCTTATTTTACAACGGGGACAAGCAGAACTTTTATTGCATAAGCTGGATGATCGCCTAACTGTTGCGTTTCGAGATCAAGATGTTGACCTGCTCGAAATTGTTCCGGGTCTAATGTATCGTCCGTTGTCATTATGTGGCAAAGATTTTTTCATGCAGGAAGTGATTGTGCCGCCAGAGGACTTGGAGTCGGTTCTTGATTCGGCGCGACAAAGTGATGAGATTTTGTTTGCAAGCCATGTCTACCAACTGGCTTATTCAATTGATAGTTTTGTCTATCTCACCAATCAGCTAACGGTTCAGTTTGCTCAAAGTCTATCTCCCTATGAGCATCAAGGGTTTGGCGATCGCCACGGTTTGAAATTAGTGCGTCCAGTTTTGGGTTTAGAAAATACGTTTATTTATGAGCTCACAAAAGAAACAGCTATTAACCCAATTAAACTTGCAAATCAATTGCGGATATTGGCTGGGGTCAATGTTGCAGAAGCCAATGTGATTTTGCCGCAGGAATCTCTCGGATTTGATTTGCCCACGGATACGTTATTCCAGGAGCAATGGTATCTCCACACGCCAGATCCAGATCAACCTGATCAGCCCCAAGGAATTGATGCAGTAGGAGCTTGGGAAACAACAAAGGGCGATCGCTCGATTGTAATTGCTGTGACCGATGATGCCATTGATCTCAACCATCCCGATTTCCAAGGTCAAGGAAAAATTGTTGCACCGTACGATTTCGGCGAGCGTGATTTTTTACCGACTCCAGAGCACACTCAGGAAAGCCACGGAACTGCTTGCGCTGGTTTAGCCGTTGCTGAGGAGACTGGAACTGGAATTGTTGGCGTTGCTCCAGATTGTGCCCTGATGCCTTTGAAAACCACAGGTTATCTCGATGATGATTCCATCGAATCGTTATTTTTGTGGGCTGTAGAGAAAGGTGCTGATGTTATTTCTTGTAGCTGGAATGCGGCGGCTGTTCACTTCCCTTTGTCTCTTCGTCAAAATGCCGCGATTCACTATGCAGCAACGGCAGGACGGGAAGGGAAAGGTTGTGTCATTGTATTTGCGGCAGGCAATGCTAATCGGCCCTTAGACGGGACGATTTACGAACGAAGCTGGCATAACAAAATGCTGTATGGACCAACAGAATGGCTCAATGGCTATGCAAATCACCCGGATGTGATTGCAGTGAGTGCTTGCACTAGTCAAAATCAAAAGGCTGTTTACAGTAATTGGGGTTCGGAGATTTCTGTTTGTGCACCGAGTAATAATGCGCCCCCAGTAATGTGGTTTGCGGAACATGGCTATTTACCGACAGCTCCTGAGGTACAGGAAAATCTTGCAGGACAAGGGATTTTGAGTACCGATGTGATGGGTGAATTTGGCTATAGTGATGGCCACTTCACTCGGGATTTTGGTGGGACTTCTAGCGCTTGTCCATTAGTTGCTGGAGTCGCGGCTTTGGTTCTCTCTGCAAATCCGATGCTGTCTGCGGCTGAGGTGAAAGAGATTCTCGAAAATACTGCCGATAAAATCGTGGATTCGACCCGCGATCGCCAATTAGGTTTACAGCTCGGTACCTATGATGCACTGGGACATTCGCGGTGGTTTGGCTATGGCAAAGTGAATGCTCGTCGCGCTGTTGAGGCGGCAACAAATCGGTTTGTGGATGTCGAGGAGCCAGAATTTGTTGTTGAGCAAAGCAATGACTTAGAGCTGGAAATTCCAGATGGCACTGAGGAAGGCATCACTAGTTTAGTGGCTTTTGTAGAGCAGGGCAGAATCCGCGATATCTCGGTGACAGTGGAGATAGATCATGAATATATGGGTGATGTGGAAGTACATTTGCGTACTCCTAATGGCAAAGTTTTTCTGCTGCAAAACCGTTCTTTGGGCAGCCGTAATTATCTGCAAAAAACCTATACTCCGGTGAATACTCCTGGCCTTAAACAATTAATCGGCCTGGATATCACCGGTGAATGGACATTGTGGGTACTGGATCTCAGTCCTACTGATGTTGGCTCTTTAAAGAATTGGTCGCTGCAATTGAAGTATTAGTGACTTAAATTCTCTGGCAGCAATTTATGGGATGACGGGTGTGCCATTAAGCTCAATAGTTCTTTCGCCATCACAGAGGCCTAGCCCTAATTTCCAGCGAGATGGAAAATCGGCATCAATAAATTCGACTTTGACATTGCCCCAGTAATAGGTGAGTTCGCCATCTGCTCCTTCGCGGAAAGTGTCACATTTTTTAGAGGAAGATGCTTGTACCCAGTATCCGTAATATGTGCCGCGATCTTCGTATTGTCCGGCTAAGCCATCGAGAAATACTGTGCCAAAACCACCACCATATTCCCAAATTGCTGTGCTGCCCCGATCTTCTGCGTAGACCACGCCAAATTCTTCTGTGCGCCAAACTTCGTCTGCTGTCGCTTTTTGGGCCAAACCGAAACATGTGGCGATCGCCAAACACCCTAAACCGAACTTCTTGTCCATGACATTCCCCTCAGAAATTGCTGTGTGCTCATCATACCAAGGGGATGGTGTTAAAGATTGATGCGAGGGAGGCGATGTTTAAAGCCACACATGATCTCGTAGGAAATGGTGCCGAGCTGATTTGCCCATTGATCTACCGTGAGGCGATCGCTCCCATCTTCGCCGATCAAGGTCACGACATCGCCCACCTGCACATTGGTTAAATGGGTGACATCGAGCATGATTTGATCCATTGTGATCGACCCGATTTGGGGAGCCAACTGACCATTCACTAAAACTTTGAGGTTATTGGATAAAGTTCGCGGAATCCCATCGGCATAGCCAATTCCCACTACCGCAATTTTGGTTTCTGTTGCTGTGACAAAACGATGGCCGTAGCTTACTCCCGTTTCCGGTGGCAAAGTTTTGAGTTGGGTAATACGGGCTTTTACTTGCATTACTGGTTTGAGATCAACTTTTTCTTCGAGATGGGGAGCCGGATACGCACCATAAATCGCTAAACCGACTCGCACCAAATCGTAATGAAATGCTTGCCCAAGAATCGTTCCCGCCGAATTAGAAAGATGCAATTTCGGCAAGGGAATATCTCGTTGTTTAAGTTCAGCGAGAGCTTGTTTGAACCGTTGATGTTGCAGATGGGTCATCGTTAAATCTTGTTCATCTGCGGTCGCAAAATGGGAATAAAGGCTGGCGATCTCCAAGTTTTCAGAAGAATGTACCGCTTCAATGAATAGAGGTGCTTCCTCCCAACGGGTTCCGAGGCGTGACATACCAGTGTCAATTTTGAGATGAACGGGCAATGTTTTACCCAATCTCGCCATTGTCTTTTGAAATAATTGTTGCTGCTCAATGGTGCAGAGAGTCGGTTGTAATTCCCAATGGGCGATCGCCTCAATTTCTATCGCAGTATTTGTTGCTCCCAAAACTAAAATCGGGGCAGTAATACCAGCTTCCCGCAGTTCAACGCCTTCCCCTAATGTGGCGATCGCCAACCAAGTTGCCCCATTGGCTAAAACCGTTTCTGCAATTTTGATGACGCCATGACCGTAAGCATCTGCTTTAACTACCGCTAACAGTTCAGTGTGAGGCGCAAGTAGTGCTTTTAAAGCCTGGATATTATGCGCGAGGGCAGCATGATTAATCTCTACCCAGGCTCGCTGCCGAATCGCGTCGGAAAATTGATAATGACGACATCCTTGAGACACGATATGCGAAAGTTTTTCTCCATCCAGCACTGGCGATCGCTCCAATCCAACTTTCAACTCATTGTAAATAAGAAGCCTTAAGCGTGAGCCCATCCCTTTGTCAGAAACATTGCCGAATTTCACGAACCATAGCGCTGATTTACAAAGTCAAAGGTGATGCTGGAGTTCCACAGTAGAATGATGGGCGGATTTGCTTACGGGGGAAATAAATTTTGAGTCAGGCTTTAGAAAATGTGGTGTTGCGCCGGGTACGGGTGCTCGATCCAGTGGCAAATTTAGATCAACCACAGGATCTCTTAATTCGAGAAGGTAAAATTCAGGCGATCGCCGCGCAGCTAACCGATATTCCAGACGGTGTGGAAGAACGAGAAGCTGATGAACTGATCCTTGCTCCCGGATTGGTGGATCTTTATAGCCATTGCAGTGAACCCGGTTATGAATCCCGCGAAACGTTAGCGCAATTTGCTCAGGGGGCGATCGCTGGTGGTTTTACTCAAGTTGGAATTTTGCCGGATACTCAGCCAACTTTAGACAACTTAGGACAACTCAAAAGTTTTGAACAGTCAATTACCGCCTTACCTGAACCCAAGCCCACTTTTCAGTCTTGGGCCGCAATCACCAAAAATATTCAAGGTGAAGCCCTAACTGAATTGGGCGAATTAACCCAAGGTAATATCTGCGGCTTTAGCGATGGCAGAGCTATTAATAATTGGGGTTTGTTGCGTCGTACCCTCGAATATTTACGCCCCCTAAATCAACCTATTGCCCTCTTTCCTAAAAATCTTGCCCTCCACAATGGTGGAACAGCCCGTTATGGCAAAGCGAGTTTGATGTATGGTTTGGTCGAAGAATTGGTCTCCGTCGAAACTACGGCGATCGCCGCCATTTGTGAATTAGTCACCGAACTCAAAACCCCTGTTCACTTGATGCGTCTTTCGACGGCGCGGGGTGTGGAACTGATCGCCGACGCGAAAAAACGAGGGCTGCCTATTACTGCCAGCACTACATGGATGCACCTCCTCTGGAATACAAAAGCCCTTAGTACCTACGACCCCCTCCTCAAATTTGACCCACCTCTCGGCAATCCTAGTGACCAAGCGGCTCTTATTGAAGCGGTTAAAACAGGCATTATTGAGGCGATCGCCATCGACCACCAGCCTTATCTCTACGAAGAAAAAACCGTCAGTTTTGGCAAAGCACCGGTGGGTGTCATCGGCTTAGAACTCGCGCTACCGATCCTTTGGCAAAATTTTGTTGTGTCCCAAGATTGGCAACCCCTCGAACTCTGGCGGGCTCTCAGTATTAATCCTCAAAAATGTTTGGGTGAAAAAATGGAGGCGATCGCCCCCGAAAATCCTCAACCTCTAATTCTGTTTGACCCGAATAAAACGTGGCAGGTCAACCATGACAATCTCCATTGCCCCCAAACCAATACTCCTTGGTGGAATCGCTCTCTATCCGGCAAGGTCGTCAAATCATTTCTGTAAGACAGCTTTTATTGTAAACAAATTACTGCAAGCAAAAAACGATTCCATCAAGCATTCACTTAACGAAACCGTTCCGAATTTTTAAAGCGACATCATGATCACAATGACATCGAATACTTAGTACTTATAGCTATCAGTCTTGAAAGGACCTTCCACGGAAACATTGATATAGTCCGCTTGAGTTTTAGTGAGTTGGGTAACCACACCACCAAAGCCTTCAACCATGTAGCGAGCCACTTCCTCATCGAGATGCTTGGGAAGAACCTCAACAGTAATGGAGCGCTCAGCAGGTGCTTGGTCAGCAAACTTACGCTCAAACAAGAACATTTGTGCGAGGACTTGGTTTGCAAAGGAGCCATCCATAATCCGAGAGGGATGACCCGTCGCATTACCGAGGTTAACCAAACGACCTTCCGCCAAGAGAATCAAGAAATCTTGGGGATCGTCACTACGGTAAACTTTGTGAACTTGTGGCTTAACTTCTTCCCACTTCCAGTTTTCACGCATGAAAGCAGTGTCAATCTCGTTGTCGAAGTGACCAATATTGCAGACTACTGCACTAGGCTTGAGCGCTGCGAGCATATTGGAATCACAAACGTTGAAGTTACCAGTTGCAGTAACCAAGAGGTCAGTTTTTGCCAATAGGTCTTTGTCAATGCTCTCAGCACCCGTGTTAACGCCGTTGATGAAGGGAGAAACCACTTCATAACCGTCCATGCAAGCTTGCATTGCACAGATGGGATCTACTTCAGCGACTTTGACGATCATCCCTTCTTGACGAAGAGAAGCGGCGGAACCCTTACCGACATCACCATAACCAATCACGAGGGCTTTCTTGCCAGCCATAAGGTGGTCTGTACCGCGCTTGATCGCATCGTTCAAGCTATGGCGACAGCCATACTTGTTATCATTTTTTGCTTTAGTAACGGAGTCATTAACGTTAACAGCGGGAATTTTTAGCTCGCCTTTTTCGAGCATTTCATACAAGCGGTGTACACCAGTCGTTGTCTCTTCGGTCACACCATGGATGCTGTTCAGCATGTTGGGGTAGGTTTCGTGGATGTAGCCAGTGAGGTCACCACCATCATCCAAAATCATGTTGGCTTTCCATAGGTCACCTTCGGGCGTACGGCAGGTTTGCTCAATGCACCACATATATTCTTCTTCGGTTTCTCCTTTCCAGGCGAAGACAGGCACTCCTGACTCAGCAATGGCGGCAGCGGCGTGATCTTGGGTGGAGAAGATATTGCAAGATGACCAACGCACTTCCGCACCTAGTTCGACTAGGGTTTCAATCAGCACAGCAGTCTGAATTGTCATGTGAATACAGCCAATAATCTTGGCGCCAGCCAAAGGTTTGCTGTTGCTGTACTTTTTTCGGATAGTCATAAGGGCAGGCATTTCGCCTTCTGCGATCGCAATTTCCTTGCGTCCCCAGCTCGCTAGGTTAATATCAGCGACCTTATAGTCACGGGTGAGTGTTGAAGTGCTCATAAATCTCCTATCCAATTAATATCCATAGAGAGTTGATCAAAAAATAAGCTTTAGCTGATCTAGGGGATGAACCGATCTAGTAATCAAGACTATTGATCTGTATTGCTCAGGCAAAATCATCTCAAGGATCAGCAATGCTAAAAACAATTTAAAGTGTAACGTAACCTTAAGCTAGTGGGATTCGTCAGTTTTTCCCAATTAGGATGATTCATCAAAATTCAAGATATTTTGTACAAGAAAAGTCCATTATTGATATTCGTCTGAATTGCTTCTTGCCATATTCCCTCTGACACTTGCGTTTGGCGATCACCTCCCTGCAACACCTGCTTAGACTTCATTCCCATAGTGCATAACCCCTTTTGTCTGTGGTAATGTCTCATCTTCACCGAAGAATATTGCTGCATCCTGAGCTACACAGTTTTTGGGGAGATGTATCTTAGATAAGAGGATGTTTGAAAAGTAAAAGTTTTAAGCAAGTCTTCTCAGTAATAACCGAATAGAAGCAAGATAGAGAAAGGCCTCCGCACTTGCAGTCGTGTATTCATAATCACGGCTGAGACGACGACACCAATAAAACCATCCAAAGCCAACGACGAGGGAGTAAGCAGAAGTCTTTGCGTTCAGATGGGCGCAGCACCATCTGCAAAATAACGCCAAAAGTATCCATTACCCAATGGCAGAGCGCCTGACCTCGATAGCCTCCATCGACATAGAGCAAATACCATCGTTGAAAATTGAATGAACTCTGTCGTAATCTCTCTAATAGCAGTCGTAATCCTTGTGTATCACTAACATTAGCGGCAGTGACAACAGCAACCATCAAAAGACCAAGGCTATCTCCTATGATGTGTCGTTTCCTCCCCTTTACCCGTTTATTGCCGTCAATCCCAACGTGCTCATGAATCATCGAGGCACTATCCACCGACTGAGAATCCACCACCACATAGCTAGGAGAGGAGGGCGGTCATGATTAGCTGTACGCTCATACTCGTAGAGGGTCTGATTGATACATTCGAGGGTGCCATCATCGCGCCATTGGGCAAAGTACCAATAGACTGTTTGCCATTTGGGAAAGTCATAGGGCAAGGAACGCCAGGCAATCCCTCCCATCAGGATATACAGCAGGGCATTCACCACCTGTCTCAAGTCAACGGAGCGAGGTCTTCCTCCAGACTTTACTGATGACAATAATGGTTTTAGGAGATGCCACTGGTCATCACTGAGATTTGTTGGATATGATTCAGACATGATTTTATTCAGAGATTTCAGTACTTCTACAGACTAAATCTCTTTTTTTCTGCTTGCGATACCTTTTTCAAACATCCTCTAAGGATTGGGTGAAGTTTTTGCGACACGCCAAAATAAATAAAACAATTTAGGAAACATATAAAAATGTTTGATTGGGTTTCCTCGCTCTTTGGGAAAAAAGTCAAGGGTATTAAAGCAACTGTCGAAATTTATACTTGGCAAACTTGTCCTTACTGCATTGCTGCGAAAATTCTTCTTTTTTTGAAAGGCGTAAAGTTTACGGAATACAAAATCGATGGAGATTCCCAAGCTCGTGACAAGATGTCAGAACGTGCTAATGGTAAACGTTCAGTTCCCCAAATTTTCATTAATGATGATCATATTGGCGGCTGTACTGATCTGTTTGATTTAGATCAACGGGGTGAATTAAAGATACTGTTACAGAAGTGATTACTCACGCTGAATATGAGCGCCATTTGTTTTGGATGAAAAAGGCGATCGCCCTTGCAGAGATTGCAGGACAGTCTGGGGAAATACCGGTGGGGGCAATTATTGTGGATAATCGGGATCAAATTCTTGCCCAGAGCGGTAACAGGAAAGAAAAAGAAACTGACCCCACTGCCCATGCCGAAGTACTCGCTATTCGGACTGCGAGTCGCCATCGTCAAAATTGGCACTTAAATGATTGCTCTCTATATGTAACCCTTGAGCCCTGTCCAATGTGTGCGGGGGCGATTATTCATTCCCGCCTAAAAACTGTTATTTATGGCGCTGATGATCCCAAAACTGGTGTATTACGTAGTGTCGCCAATTTTCCCGACGCCTTATTCTCCAATCATCGTCTTAATGTGATTGGTGGTATTGCTTCGAATGATTGTCGTCAACTTTTACAAACCTGGTTTATGAGGAATCGGTAAAGATGCCGCCAAATCGCATACAAATGGGTAACTTAGAACTATATAAGATTACTAAGTAATTGCTTCACGAGGTCTAAATCATGGTTCAGTCGGCAACAGTTTCTTCTATCAAGCAAGAGGGCGATCGCCTCACTATTAAAGCCCCTATTTCTGATACTCGACCATGGGGAACATTTACCGTTTTAGACGAAGGCCCTGGTTACAAAATTAAGCGTATTGAAGTCAATCCTGGCCATCGCTTGAGCCTCCAGATGCACCATCACCGCAGTGAACACTGGATTGTTGTTTGTGGTACTGCTCTTGTTGAATGTGGTGAAACAAAAGAACTTCTTACCCCAAACCAATCCACCTATGTTCCTGCTTGCACGAACCATCGTCTCGAAAATCCTGGCGTTGTCCCCCTCGTCCTAATCGAAGTTCAAAACGGCGAGTACCTTGGCGAAGATGATATTATTCGTTTCCAAGACGATTATTCCCGTGCCTAGGTTAACTGGCTCTCAAAGCTAAACCATGATTCAAATTACACCCACCGCTGCCCAAGAGATTAAACGCATTCAGCGTAGCCGTAATGTTCCTGATAGCTTCCTGCGTCTTTCAATAGCTAAAGGTGGGTGTCTCGATTTTATTTATCAGTTCTCTCTCGAAATGGAACCCCAAGAGGGCGATCGCCAATACAGTAGTCGCAACATTAAAATATTGGTCGACCCTTCAGACGAAACATCCTTGGCAGACCTAAACCTTGATTTTTCCGAAGACTTGATGGGAGGTGGCTTCCGCTTTAGCAACCCTATTGCCACAAAAATCTGTAATTGCGGCCAATCTTTTCAGACCTCACCTTGACAGATAGGATTAGAACTCAATAAAATGATCTTTTGTCAATGCTAATGGCCTATGCCAATTTTTGCGTGTAGGGCAGTTTTTTTATGCCAACTATCCAACAACTTATTCGTTCTGAACGATTTAAGCTAAAGAAAAAGACCAAGTCGCCTGCACTAAAGCAATGCCCTCAGCGTCGTGGCGTTTGCACTCGTGTATATACGACTACGCCGAAGAAGCCTAACTCTGCACTCCGTAAGGTTGCACGTGTTCGTCTGACTTCTGGCTTTGAAGTGACTGCTTACATTCCCGGTATCGGTCATAACCTCCAAGAGCACTCCGTTGTTCTAATCCGTGGTGGTCGTGTAAAAGATCTTCCCGGAGTTCGTTATCACATCGTACGTGGAACTCTTGATGCGACTGGCGTTAAAGACCGTCGTCAAAGCCGTTCCAAGTATGGCGCGAAGCGTCCTAAAGAATAAATTATTCTCCCTATAGTTTGTTTATTGGCGTAGAGTTGCGATCGCCAATTTACAGAAACTAAGACAAGACTAGAAATTACTAGTCACGTCTAAAATATATTTTTATGATAAAAACTTGAATTGATACCTTTATTTAGCTCACGACTAAGCGAAGAATAAATCAAGTAAAACTGCTGCCCCATACGTTTTTGCTAGCGTATAAACCCTAAGCACACCCTTATTTAAACTCTGTACAAAGATGTCTCGTCGTTCAGTAACAAAAAAGCGTGAAGTACCCCCAGACGCGGTGTACAACAATCGCCTACTCAGTATGACCATCCGCCGCGTAATGAGCAGCGGTAAAAAGTCCTTGGCAGCACGGATTGTCTACGATGCCTTAGACATTATTAAAGACAGAACAGGAAGCGATCCTATCGAAGTTTTCGAAGAAGCAATTCGCAACCTCACTCCCCTCGTCGAAGTGAAAGCTCGTCGTGTTGGTGGTGCAACCTATCAAGTACCAATGGAAGTTCGCCAAGGCCGTGGCACCGCATTAGCATTGCGCTGGTTAATTGGCTATGCTCGTCAACGCTCTGGTAAAACCATGGCGATGAAGCTTGCCAATGAATTGATGGATGCAGCGAATGAGACTGGTGGCGCGATTAAGAAGCGCGAAGATACTCATCGCATGGCTGAAGCAAACAAAGCTTTTGCTCACTATCGCTATTAAAACTTTGATGATTGCCTGAGGGGAGTCTCGCTAATCGAAGTCTCAATCTGCGAGAGCATGTTGAGATTTTGGGCCGGAATTCCCCTTTTCGCTAGACGAACTTGGCAAGCAACACTATAATTGTGAGTCGCGATTGCAAAGAAATATTACGCTTCCGTTGTCAGAGTCTCTGACACTGCTCGTGGCTGAACCTTTGCAATGATCTTAGCTCCCAAAAATCTTTTAGATGCAGGAGAACATAATGTCACGAAGCATCGCCCTAGAGCATGTCAGAAATATTGGAATTGCTGCGCACATCGATGCGGGTAAGACCACGACAACTGAAAGAATTCTGTTCTACTCCGGTATTGTTCATAAGATCGGAGAAGTTCACGATGGTAATGCTGTAACTGATTGGATGGAGCAGGAGCGTGAGCGTGGCATTACGATTACTGCGGCGGCCATTAGTACTAGCTGGCGTGATCAAAAGATCAATATTATTGATACCCCTGGGCACGTAGATTTCACGATTGAAGTGGAACGTTCGATGCGTGTGCTTGATGGTGTGATCGCTGTTTTTTGCTCTGTTGGTGGCGTTCAGCCTCAATCCGAAACTGTTTGGCGACAAGCAGATCGTTATTCCGTTCCCCGGATTGCATTCGTAAATAAGATGGATCGTACTGGTGCGAACTTCTTTAAGGTTTACGATCAAATCAAGGGACGTTTAAAAGCGAATGCTGTACCTATTCAAATTCCCATTGGTGCAGAAAATAATTTTGAAGGGATTATCGACCTCGTCAAAATGCAGGCCAATATCTACAAGGATGAGATCGGTCAGGATATTGAAGTCTGTGATATCCCAGAAGGCCTTCAAGAGCAAGCAGAAGAATATCGAACATTAATGGTAGAGGCGATCGCCGAAGCCGATGAAGCTTTACTTGAGAAATATTTAGAAGGCGAAGAGTTTACCGAGACAGAAATCATTTCAGCTCTGCGTAATGGCACGATTTCCGGAGAAGTTGTTCCTTTGCTTTGTGGCTCAGCCTTTAAGAACAAAGGAGTGCAGCTACTGCTTGATGCAGTTGTAGATTACTTGCCTTCCCCTTTGGATGTCCCCGCAATTACTGGTGAACTTCCTGATGGTAGTGAAGGAAGCCGTTCAGCTAGTGATGATGAGCCATTTGCTGCTCTAGCATTCAAAATTGCGTCTGACCCCTATGGCAGACTGACATTTATTCGAGTTTATTCCGGGGCAATTGAGAAAGGTAGTTATATCTATAACTCTACGAAAGATAAAAAAGAACGCATTTCTCGATTGATTGTCCTCAAGTCCAATGAGCGCATTGAAGTTGACTCATTGCGGGCTGGGGATCTCGGTGCAGTAATTGGTATGCGGGATACCACCACAGGCGACACTCTCTGTAATGTAGATGAACCGATTATCCTCGAATCACTCTATGTTCCAGAGCCCGTTATTTCTGTGGCAGTAGAGCCCAAGACCAAGCAAGATATGGAGAAGCTCTCAAAGGCTCTCCAATCACTATCCGATGAAGACCCGACCTTCCGTGTCAGTGTCGATCCGGAAACCAACCAAACCGTGATTGCAGGGATGGGAGAGTTACATCTCGAAATTCTTGTAGACCGGATGCTTCGCGAGTTCAAAGTTGAAGCAGATGTTGGTCAACCCCAAGTCGCTTACCGTGAAACAATTCGCCAGAAAGCTGATGCTGAAGGTAAATTTATCCGTCAAAGCGGCGGAAAGGGTCAATATGGCCATGTTGTCATCCAGATTGAACCTGGAGATGAAGGCAGTGGCTTTGAATTTGAATCAAAGATAGTCGGTGGTACCATTCCACGCGAATACATTCCTTCCGTTCAGCAAGGAATGAAAGAGGCATGTGAATCTGGTATTATTGCTGGCTACCCAATGATTGATCTCAAAGCAACCTTGCTCGATGGATCATTTCACGATGTGGACTCTTCAGAAATGGCATTCAAAATTGCAGGTTCCATTGCAATTCGCGATGCTGTTGACCAAGCAGCCCCAGTAGTGTTAGAACCCATTATGCAGGTTGAGGTTGAAGTACCTGAAGATTTCCTCGGTGAAATTATGGGTGACCTCAATGCCCGACGGGGCAACATCCAAGGCATGAATTCCGATGACGGTATTGCTAAGGTTTCAGCTAAAGTTCCACTAGCTGAAATGTTTGGCTATGCCACTGATATCCGTTCTAAAACCCAAGGACGTGGTATCTTCTCTATGGAATTTAGCAATTATGATGAAGTGCCTCACCACGTGGCTGAAGCCATCATCGCCAAAAACAAAGGGAACGCACACTTTTAACGATTAAGGAAAAACAAAACTCATGGCACGCGAAAAGTTTGAAAGAAACAAACCCCACGCCAATATTGGTACTGTTGGTCACGTTGACCATGGTAAAACCACTCTAACTGCGGCTATTACAATGGCTTTGGCAGCAGCTGGCGGCGCAAAAGCTCAAAACTATGAAGATATCGATGCTGCTCCTGAGGAGAAAGCACGTGGTATCACAATCAATACTGCTCATGTAGAGTATGAAACTGGTGAGCGTCACTATGCTCACGTTGATTGCCCTGGTCACGCTGACTACGTCAAGAACATGATTACTGGTGCAGCACAAATGGACGGCGGTATCCTCGTTGTTTCCGCTGCTGATGGTCCTATGCCCCAGACTCGTGAGCACATTCTTCTTGCAAAGCAGGTTGGTGTTCCTAGCTTGGTTGTTTTCCTTAACAAAGAAGACCAGGTTGATGATGAAGAGCTTCTAGAACTCGTTGAACTTGAAGTTCGTGAGCTTCTTGATGAGTACGACTTCCCCGGCGATGATATTCCCATCACAACTGGTTCTGCACTCAAAGCTGTTGAAGCTTTGACTGAGAACCCCGCTATTAAAGCTGGTGAGAACGAATGGGTAGACAAGATTCTTGCTCTCATGGAGAGTGTTGACAGCTACATGCCTCTTCCTGAGCGTGATGTTGATAAGCCTTTCTTGATGGCGATTGAGGACGTCTTCTCAATTACTGGTCGTGGTACTGTTGCAACTGGTCGTATCGAGCGCGGTAAGGTAACCGTCGGTGAGACTATCGAGATTGTTGGTATTAAAGACACTCGCGAAACCACTGTGACTGGTGTTGAGATGTTCCAAAAGACTCTCGATGAAGGTCTTGCTGGTGATAACGTTGGTGTACTTCTCCGTGGTGTTCAGAAGGAAGATATTGAGCGCGGTATGGTTCTTGCTAAGCCCAAGTCCATCACGCCTCATACTAAGTTTGAGGCTGAGGTATACGTTTTGACTAAGGATGAAGGCGGTCGTCACACTCCTTTCTTCCCTAACTATCGTCCTCAGTTCTACGTTCGTACAACTGACGTAACTGGTGTAATCACTGACTTCACTGCTGATGATGGTTCTGCAGCTGAAATGGTTATGCCTGGCGATCGCATCAAGATGAGTGTTGAGCTCATCTGCCCCGTTGCAATTGAGCAAGGTATGCGCTTTGCGATTCGTGAAGGTGGTCGTACTATTGGTGCGGGCGCGGTTTCTAAGATTGTTGAGTAATCTCATCAACTAAATATCAAAAGGAGTAGGTTAAAGCTTATCGACCTGCTCCTTTGTTCTCTTCGATAAGCATTGGGTAACTCTCAGCTTGAATCTACCCACAATTTGTACCTTGAAAAATCAAAAATATGGCTACTTTACAACAGCAAAAGATACGAATCCGTTTGAAAGCATTTGATCGTCGTTTACTCGACACTTCTTGTGAAAAGATTGTTGATACTGCTAATCGCACTAACGCTACAGCGATTGGTCCTATCCCTCTTCCCACTAAGCGTAAGATTTATTGTGTGCTCCGTTCTCCCCACGTAGACAAAGATTCTCGTGAGCACTTTGAGACTCGTACTCACCGTCGCATTATTGATATTTATCAGCCTTCTTCTAAGACAATTGATGCTTTGATGAAACTTGATCTTCCTGCTGGTGTTGATATTGAAGTCAAGCTCTAAATGAGTTTACCTCCTGATTTTTAATAGGATTATTTAAAGACTCCCGAATCGGCTTGAAGCCAGCGGGAGTTTTGTTGGTTTAGCTTAAGTTTTCTATATCCGTTAGAGTATATATACATCCTGATTCTGTCGCTGCCAATGACTCCTTCCTCTGTTGCTGTTCGAGAGCTGCCTTTGTTTCCGCTTCCCGAAGTGGTGTTATTTCCTTCTCGTCCATTACCTCTTCATGTGTTCGAGTTTCGGTATCGCATCATGATGAATACAATTTTGGAAAATGATCGGCGTTTTGGTGTGCTGATGGTTGATCCTGTTGATGGCAGTATCGCAAATGTTGGGTGCTGTGCAGAGGTTGTTCATTGCGAAAAACTGCCGGATGGTCGTATGAAGATGTTGACGATTGGTCAGCAGCGGTTTCGGGTTTTAGATTATGTTCGAGAAAAGCCCTATCGAGTCGGTTTGGTTGAGTGGATCGAGGATGATCCGATGAGTGGTAATTTGTCTTCTTTGGCAGTGGATGCAAAACAGATTTTGATGGATGTGGTGAGCCTTTCGGCAAAGTTAGCGGATCAGCCTTTAGAATTGCCCGATGAGTTGCCTGATTTGCCACGAGAATTGTCTTATTGGATCGCGGGTAGTTTGTATGGTGTGGCAGAAGAGCAGCAAGCTTTATTAGAACTACAAAATACTCAGGAACGTTTGCGTAGAGAAGTGGAAATTTTAACGTCAACTCGGAATCATCTGGCGGCGCGTACTGCATTAAAAGACGCTTTAAACTAGGGAGTTTAATTGGGAGTGGGTCTGGGAAAAAACTTTTGAAGAAGAATGGAAAAGTCGGCAGATTGGTCTTCTGAGGAATTTGATGCGGCGATCGCCGACTTTACAGAAATCCAGACGGATATTAATTATCATGAGGCTCAGGAAACCCTTAAGCAATTGCTTCAGAATTTGGATCTGACGGAGCGAGAGCAATATGGGTTACAACAGGATATTCAGCAACTGGGTTTGATGTTCGATAAATTGGAGCATTCGGTGCTTCAGATTGCGGCATTTGGGTTGGTGGGTCGAGGTAAGTCGTCAGTTTTGAATGCATTGCTAGGAGAGTCTGTGTTTCAGACTGGCGCTTTGCATGGGGTGACGACAGAGATTGGGCAAGCAATTTGGCAAGTAAGTGAAGAAAATATTGGTGATAGTCGGGTGCAACGTGTCTCGCTGAGCGATCGCCAACATAGCCGTTTAGAGTTAGTTGATACGCCCGGTATTGATGAAGTGAATGGTGAAACGCGTGAGCAGCTGGCAAAGTTGATTGCTCAGCAGATGGATTTGATTTTGTTTGTGGTCGCCGGGGATATGAGTCGAGTGGAATTTGAGGCTCTGTCGCAATTGCGGGAAGTCGGCAAGCCGATGATTCTGGTTTTCAATAAAGTGGATCAATATCCTGAGACTGATCGGGAGCTGATTTATCAAACGATTTGCGATCGCCGCGTGAAGGAAATTTTATCGCCGGATGAGATTGTAATGGTCGCGGCTTCTCCTTTAGTGGCAAAAGTTTCTGTTGATGCAACGGGTAAACGTCAGGTCACGCGAGAACGAGGTCAATCGAATGTCGTTGATCTAAAGCTCAAAATTCTCGAAATTCTGGAGCGGGAAGGAAAAGCATTACTGGCACTAAACTCGATGCTTTTTGCGGATGCGACTCACAAAAAAGTTCTCCAACGAAAGTTGCTATTGCGAGAAAGGGCAAGCGATCACCTTATTGAAAAGGCGATGGTGACAAAAGCGGCAGCTGTGGCCTTAAATCCAGTGACTGTGCTGGATATTTTTAGTGGGGCAATGGTTGATGTTGTCTTAATTATTCGGCTGTCTCAACTTTATGGGCTGAACTTGCAACAGACTGAGGCGATCGCCCTACTACAAAAAATTGCGTTGAGTATGGGTGGGATGACAGCAGGGGAATTTATCGCGAATTTAGGGTTGAGTTCCCTTAAAGGGATGCTTGGATTTTCGATCCCAGCCACCGGAGGATTGTCCCTTGCTCCTTACATTTCTGTGGCCATAACTCAAGGGGCGATCGCTGGACTGTCGACAAAAATTATTGGCGAGGCGACGAAAAGCTATCTCATCACAGGAGGAGCATGGGGCGATAATAATCCAAAAGCAGTAGTACGCAAAATTATTGACTCTCTAGACCGTGAATCGATTCTCTATCGCCTCAAACAGGATTTGACTGCGAACTTACGCTCATAACGCTTTATCGTTACGGCGCAGTTTGAGATGAAGCTGCCAAAATTTCTTGGGAAATAAACGGTAGGATCTCACGATTTTTAGCGTGTTCTTGTCCTTCAGTAAATGCAATTAAAAGATAAGGAGGTTGCTCGGGCACTTCAATATAAGCGGCATCATGGCGGACATGACTTGTCCAACCTGCCTTTGACCAAAGCTGACTACCTTCAGGTAATGCTTCCCCGAGAAAACCAGTCACTTGGTTTTCATCTTCATCGATAGCGGCGAGACTCTGCGGATTAATGCTGCGACTTAACAACGTCACCATTGACTGACATCGTTCACTAGAAACTGCTACGCCTCCCATAATCGCGTGAAATAATCGGGCGATCGCCTTGGTCGTGAGCATATTGCGGTTGTCGTAATTCTTGCCGAGGAATTGCCGTTCCCTGCCGTAGGGGCCATCTCCCCAAGGTTTTTGATTCACATTAATCGAGGCGAGTTCTTCCCAACCGAGATTTTTGTAGAAGCGATTTACGATATTGCGTTGGTAGCTCCACGTTTTTAATGGTTCTGGTGGTAGTTCGGGCCCACTGGTTGTGCCGCTGAGCGTATCTAAAATGTAGCTGGTCGCATCATTGCTCGACTCAATAATCATGTCGTGAATCGCTCGCTGCAATTCTGCCGAATCTGCCACCATATTACCCTCTAGCCATTCGTGAATAGCCACAAGATAAAACAGTTTAATGACACTTGCTGGATAAATACGCTCATCACCGCGATAACTAAAACCCCTCACTGGATGCTGCCAAAAAGCCTCAGGAGATAGGGCTCCACCCGTATTCACAATCACTGGCTCATCGTAGACAATCCAACTCAGAGCTAGCTGTTCCGGTTTGAGCGTGGGAAATTTTTGCCATACACTCTGCAACACCTGTTGACCTAACTCTTCGAGGCGATCGCTACTTTGATAGAACGTCAAAACTAAACTCTCAATATTATGAATGATAGAATTTTGGCATATTTTTACGGGTTGGATGACGCGAGATGAGAGAAGCTTGGCAAATCGTCAATGATTTTTGGTTTGGAGAGCTGCATAGCGAAATTTATGGCACTTCTCGCAAGGAATGGTTTATTAAAAATCCTTTGTTTGATGACCAAGTTCGCGAAACCTTAGGCAGTTTTCACAAGCAGGCAAAAAATGACACGTTAGATTCTTGGCAAGTAGAGCCAATGGGTTGTGTTGCTCTAATGATTTTGCTCGATCAAGTCCCCCGCAATTTATTTCGCAATTCTCCTCAAGCATTCGCAACGGATAAAAAAGCGCTGGGTATTGCAAAGCAGGCGATCGCCCAGAACCTCGACAAAGATTTATTGGTAGTGCAGCGTTTATTTTTGTATCTGCCGTTTGAACATAGTGAAGATATTGAAGATCAACGGCGATCGCTCGAATTATTTGCTCAGTTAGAAGATAATCCGATTAGCCAAAGCTATATCGACTATGCTCAAAAACATTTTGATGTGATCGATCAGTTTGGCCGATTTCCCCACCGTAATAAAATTCTTGGGCGCGAAAGCACAGAAGCCGAACTAGAATTTCTCAGTAAACCTGGTTCTTCCTTTTAACTAGATGGGGATTGCTGGGCTTTTTCCGGCATAATATCTGGGCAATCTTTTGGGGACACAATGGACAAGTTTGAACTCTGCGACCAGGACATCAGCACTGAACTGCTCGAACGCTATCTAAAATCCGAGGCGATCGCCGTTGATACAGAAACCATGGGCTTAAATCCCCACCGCGATCGCCTCTGTTTGGTGCAGCTTTGTGATGATGACGGTTATGTCAGTGCTGTTCGAATTAGTCGTGGCCAAACAGAAGCCCCCAATCTCAAAACTTTGATGGAGGCGGAAAATATCACTAAGGTTTTTCACTTCGGACGGTTTGATATCGCTCAATTGCGCCACACATTTGGTATTGAAACAAATCCAATTTTCTGTACAAAAATTGCTAGTAAACTTGCCCGCACCTATACCTCTAGCCATGGTTTAAAGTCCCTGGTGAAAGAGCTAATGGGCATTGAACTAGATAAATCTGCCCAGAGCTCTGACTGGGGTAATGTGGCGGCGCTTAGTGCTGAGCAGCTTAGCTATGCCTCTAATGATGTGCGTTATCTCATCCCAATGATGCATAAACTCATTGACATGTTAAAACGCGAGGATCGCTGGCACCTAATGGAGGAGTGTATTCGGTGTCTCCCCACCTTTGTGACTTTAGATCTCGCGTTTTATAACAATGTTTTCGAGCACAAATAAGACTTGTTATAAACAATTATTTGGCTGCTTCAACTGCTTCCTCGGCAGGTTTCGGTGGCGCAACATTTCGGCGAATTTCAGAATAAAAACTAGTCTGTAAAACGCCCGTTGAATCGCTGACAATATTGGTGCGCATTCTGAGGTTTTCGCTACCAAACCATTGCCGTTCAACAATAGTGCGATCGCCTTCAGTGAGCGTCATAATCAAAATCTCATCATCCCCAAGGACACAGGAGCCTTTCGACAAAGTCTTGCTGAGGGCAAATGCTTGAGCTTCCTGAGGCTTTTCTGGATCAAAGATAAATGCCATTAATGATGTTCCCTTAACCGCAGGCTTTTTTGCCCAGTCGATGGAAGTATCCCAGCTACTTTGGAAAACAAACCAGCGCTCATCAGGCTGTTGACCGATTGCTGTCGCAATACGCTTTACTTCTGGATGACCTTCCTCTAACAACATAAAAGACACATTGGCTTTGCTGTTATCAGGATCTGGGGTATGCGCTTGGTAGAACGTACGTTGGGTAAACCAGTCACCCGCGCTCTGATGGACAAATGCCTTGATATCCATGGAAATTAGTGTGATTGCTGGGAAATCTAAAGATTCGTACCATCATAGCGGAGTGGGTTATGCCTTACAAACTTGCCTTAATCCCAGATGAGATCATCATTACGCGCAGTTTGAGTCGTCCGATAATCGTAGGGCTGGAGGGTGAGGCGATCGCTGAGAATAATATCGAGATCGCGGTCTGGGTCGATAGCAACCACTTCAGCTTCTTCACCGCCGAGAGCCCAGCCACCGAGGGCACCTAAACCACCACCGAGAAGAATTGTGCTGAAGTCAACATCGGGGTCGCCTGTGAGAATGGAGACTAATAAGCCTGCACCTGCACCAATTAAAGCGCCTTCAAGGATATCGCCACCATCAGCACCTTTTTCAATCGTTTCAGTGCGAGTAATAATGCGGGATTCACCGTAGATTGCCTGGGTATCATCCTCATCAAAAATCAACTCTCTTGCGACAAATTGGGAGCCACCACCATCAACAGGTTCGATGCGCCCTTCAATTTTTGTGCCGTAGGGAATCAATACTTCTCCATAGCGATCCTTTAGGTTAGCTGCGACTTCAACGGTCAATTCCATCGTTTCGTCGGGAGCCACCAAAATCTTTTCGGCCTCGGGCACCATCACTGGAATTTCTGCGCCAGCGGCAATATTTACAGTGCGGTTACGATTATTGTTTTGATTACGGTTTTGGGTAGTGCTCGGCCGTTGATTTTTGAAAAGTTGTGCCTGGGCGGCGTTCATCGAGATAAATGGGGCGATCGCCGAACTAATAAATAGCGTGCCAAAAAGGGCGATCGCTCCGGATTTGCGTGAGTGAGAAGCGGAGAAAGACATAACAAATATAGTCCTCATGTTGTGTCTGCTGTGGTGTTTGAGACGAGCTGCCAGATAAATTGTTTCCCACCCGACCGAATCTCACTCGTTATAATCTTAGGCATTACCCGAAGTGAGAACGATAGCGTAGCCGGATGTTTGGACAATTTCAGCAGAGTAATATTCGCCTCGAAGTAAAAGCTTCTAGCCAAATCATTCAAAACAGTCTCACCCAGCCTGACCAACTGAAAAAATGGTTATGGATGCAGCGATTTGAATCATTGCCCAGTCAGCTAGATGTAAATTCAGAATTTACAACTTATTTGGGCGTTGTCCCCGTGAAACATCACGTTGATGTGCTCCATGATCATGGGGTGCGGTTTTTATTGAGTCAAGGTATTGACGGCTTTCATGAATGGTCGTGGGACGATGGCTGGCTCCAATCTCGTCTTGAAGGCATTTCTTTGCTACCTTTAAACCTTGGTCAGACTGTGGCATTGCTCAGTCTGCGTCATTTTGTTGAATCACGAGAATCGGAGCAGTCGTAGGAAAGAACTAGGACGGAATAATTATGGAACGGGGTCTACTTTGGTTACCTTTACTCGCAACTTTTATCGGTCTGGCTTGGGCAGGCTCGGCTGAGTACAAGAAATTAGAAGCCTACAAAGTTTGGGCTGATAATTTTGAGCAAGCTAAATATGATTTGTATTCCGTGATGGGCTACCGCAACGGTCAAATTACTTGGGGGAAAGCTACCCGCAAAGGCATTGTTGAGACCCAAACAGTTGCGATCGCCAAACTATCAGACATTAGTCTCGAAATTGATGGTGAAACCATTGCAGAGGTCGACCCTGAAAATTTAGATGCATTACCCGCCAAAGGTAAAGCTGTCCTCAGCCTTAACTACAAGGAAGAACAGGACAGCACTCAAATTCCATTTACCCAAATTGATTTAGCCGCAAAATGGGTGAATTATCTCCAAAAATTTATTGCATTTGGTATTTAACCTTTTGGTTTTTTCTCGACACGAATTCTGACCGACTCGGCATGGGAAGCTAACCCCTCAGCCTGTGCGAGCGATTGAATGGCATCACCAACATTCCGTAGCGCTTTTTCAGAATATTGAATAATGCTGGAATGCTTCATAAAGGTTTCTACACCAAGGGCTGAAGCATAACGAGCAGCACCGGCAGTCGGTAATGTGTGGTTTGGCCCTGCCAAATAATCTCCCACTGCTTCTGGTGTCGAATGTCCAAGGAAAATTGCTCCAGCGTGACGAATTTGGGGCAACAGTTCCCATGGTTCGTCGATTTCAAGCTCCAGGTGTTCCGGCGCGAATAAATTTGATAATTCTGCTGCATCTTCAAGAGAATCAACAACAACGACAATGCCGTAGTGGGCGATCGCCTTTTCTGTTAGTTCTTGACGAGGATGCCCTTGGAGTTGCTTCGAAACTTCTGTCTGTACTGCTTTTGCAAAATCTTTACTGGGTGTCAACAAAATCGCTGCCGCAAGGGGATCATGCTCTGCCTGTGCCAAAAGATCTGCTGCTACATGGGCGGGATCTGCACTTTCATCCGCAATTATTAACACTTCAGAAGGCCCTGCTAGAGAATCAATGCCGACCCGTCCGTAAACCATTTTCTTGGCGAGGGTGACATAAATATTCCCTGGCCCTGTAATGACATCCACCGCTGGAATCGTTTCTGTTCCATAAGCTAGCGCGGCGATCGCCTGAGCCCCACCAATCCGGTAAATTTCCTCAATCCCTGCTTCTTGTGCTGCTACCAAAACCGCCGGATTGATTTTTTGAGCTTCTCCTGTCGGAGTCACCATTATGATACGCGGTACGCCAGCAACCTTCGCCGGAATCGCATTCATCAAAACTGTGCTTGGATAAGATGCTCGTCCACCAGGGACATATAAACCAGCCCGGTCAACTGCTGTGTAGCGTTTTCCCAGCACAACATCATTGTCTCCAAATTGCACCCAAGATTTCGGTGTCCGTTGACGATGGAAAGCCTCAACCTGCTTACTTGCTAACTGAATCGCTTGCAATAATGATTGATCGATCTGCTGATAAGCCGCGTCTAATTCCGCTGCAGAAATCCGTAATTGATCAGATGTCAAATCTTGATGGTCAAATTTCTTTGTAAACGCTAATACTGCCTGGTCGCCCGACTCCTTCACCGCACTAACAATCTCTTTGACCGTCGCTTCTTGCTCCACTGCCACATCATGAGATGTTCGATTTGCGATTCGTACTAATTCATCTTTTGCTTCAGCTTGCTGATAAAGGATTCGCAGCATAGAAAAAATAATCTTTATTGAACAGGTATTTTTAAAATCTCATCCCATTCTACTGAATTTAATACCTCATTGGTTATGACCATTCTCGTCCTGTTCACTCTTTTGTGCTAAGATCTCACATCGGAATATTTTCTCTGAAATTTTATTTTTCTTGCGATCGCCTCATGTTGTAGACACTTATTTGCTACAATGAACTCTTTGATCGTCTATACTCACTTGTTCACCTAAAGTTAATCCAGACAACCGTGGCTAATATTAAGTCTGCTCTTAAACGAATTCAGGTTGCCGAGCGCAATCGTCTCCGCAATAAGTCCTACAAATCTGCTGTTAAAACATTAACAAAGAAAGCTTTTCAGGCTATCGAAGCTTGTGCTACTGAACCTTCAGATACAGCAAAAGCTGAGGCTCAACAATGTATCTCCGAAACTTACAGCAAAATTGATAAAGCTGTAAAAAGAGGTGTTTACCACCGCAACACTGGTGCTCGTAAGAAAGCTCGTTTAGCGAAAGAGTTTAAGCAAGCTGCAACCGCATAAATCTGGCGTAAAGTTTCGCTTTCGTTGCCGTTAGAACGTATTTCGTCATTTTTTGAGGAGCTATCTAGCACTGCATGCAACTTGTTGACACCCATGTTCACATCAACTTTGACGTTTTCCAAGATGACATCGATTTAGTTGCCCAGCGATGGCGTGATGCAAATGTAGCCCACCTAGTACATTCTTGCGTCGAACCATCTGAGTTTCCTGTAATTCGATCTCTCGCTGACCGTTTTCCTGAACTGAAATTTTCAGTTGGTCTCCATCCCCTAGATGCAGATAAATGGACGGAAGGTATGGCTGCTGAGATTCGTGATTATGCAAAAAGTGATCGCCGAGTGGTTGCTATTGGTGAGTTAGGTCTAGACTTTTTTAAAGCCGACAATCAGCAGCATCAAATCCACGTTTTGGAATCTCAGTTAGAGGTGGCTGCTGAACTAGATTTGCCGATTATTGTGCATTGTCGAGATGCTGCACCAGAGTTTAGGCAAGTTGTCGAAAACTTTGTTGCTAGTGGTCGTAGTTTGCGAGGGGTGATGCACTGCTGGACGGGTACACCTGAAGAAACTCAGTGGTTCTTGGATCTTGGTTTTTACGTCAGTTTTAGTGGCGTAGTGACCTTTAAAAATGCAGTACAAGTTAAAGAATCTGCTTTGCTTGTCCCAAATGAGCGGCTTTTAATTGAAACAGATTGCCCTTTTTTGGCACCTGTGCCGAAGCGAGGCAAACGCAATGAACCCGCATTTGTGCAGCATGTTGCAACTTATCTCGCTGAGCTACGTGGTACAGCCCTAGACACCCTTGCGAGGCAAACAACTCTAAATGCAAGTGAACTATTCCGATTTGCATTGTAATTTCATATTTAGATGACGTTCTCTGGACCTACACCACAGAGGATGTCTTTTGACGTTTTGTTGTTTTGTAAATAATTTCTTATGACTTTATTCTGACGCGAAAATCTTTAAAAGGCGATCGCCCGATTAGCTGCCAAAATCTGCATTGCGCCATTGTTGCCCAGTTATCCCGACCAAAGACAACTCCTATGACTCACATCACCCAAAGCCTGCTTCCCGACCTGATTGATATTCAACGGTCAAGCTTTCGCTGGTTCCTTGAAAAAGGGTTAATTGAAGAATTAAATAGTTTCTCGCCGATTACGGACTACACAGGGAAGCTAGAGCTACATTTCATTGGAGAAAAGTACCGTCTCAAAGAGCCTAAGTACAGTATGACTGAGGCGAAGAGTCGGGATAGTACATACGGCGTTCAGATGTATGTACCCACACGTCTAATCAATAAAGAAACAGGTGAAATTAAAGAGCAGGAAGTCTTTATTGGTGATCTGCCTCTAATGACGGATCGCGGTACTTTCATTATTAACGGTGCTGAACGAGTCATCGTTAATCAGATCGTGCGATCGCCTGGTGTCTATTACAAGTCAGAAGTTGATAAGCATGGCCGTCGGACATACTCCGCGTCTCTAATTCCCAACCGTGGCGCTTGGTTGAAATTTGAAACCGACAAAAATAATATCGTTTGGGTCAGAATTGACAAAACGCGTAAGCTATCTGCCCAAGTTTTGTTGAAGGCAATGGGCTTGTCTGATAGCGAAATTCTGGATGCCCTCCGCCACGCTGACTTTTATCAAAAGACCCTTGATAAAGAAGGTAATCCTAGCGAAGAAGATGCCCTCCTCGAACTTTATCGTAAGCTGCGTCCGGGTGAGCCTCCGACAGTAAGTGGTGGTCAGCAACTTTTAGAATCAAGATTCTTCGATAATAAGCGTTATGACCTCGGTAAGGTAGGTCGTTACAAGATTAATAAAAAGTTACGTCTCAACATTGCTGATACTGTTCGCGTATTGACGCCCGTCGATATTTTGTCGGCGATCGACTATCTGATCAACCTTGAATTTGACACCGGTAATATCGATGATATCGACCACTTGGGTAACCGTCGTGTGCGTTCAGTTGGTGAATTGTTACAGAACCAAGTTCGTGTTGGTCTCAACCGTCTTGAGAGAATTATTCGTGAGCGGATGACTGTCAGTGAATCTGATTCTTTGACACCAGCTTCTCTTGTGAACCCGAAGCCTTTAGTTGCCGCGATTAAAGAATTCTTCGGATCTTCACAACTGTCTCAGTTTATGGACCAAACAAATCCATTAGCTGAATTGACTCACAAGCGCCGTTTGTCTGCGCTTGGTCCTGGTGGTTTGACCCGTGAGCGTGCGGGTTTTGCAGTCCGCGACATTCACCCTACTCAGTATGGCCGTATCTGTCCTGTTGAAACACCTGAAGGCCCTAATGCAGGTCTGATTGGCTCTCTTGCAACCTATGCCCGTGTTAATGAGTATGGCTTTATCGAAACGCCCTATTATCACGTTGAAAACGGAAAGATCCAATTTGATAAAGGATCTGTCTATCTAACAGCTGGTGAAGAGGATGACATGCGCGTCGCGCCGGGAGATGTCCCTCGCGATGAAAATGGCAATATCCTTGGTGAAACTGTTCCTGTCCGTTATCGTCGGGAGTTTTCGACAACAACGCCTGAACAAGTTGACTATGTAGCCGTTTCTCCACTTCAGATTGTTTCTGTTGCAACATCCCTGATTCCTTTCCTTGAGCATGATGATGCGAACCGTGCTCTGATGGGCTCGAACATGCAACGTCAGGCTGTGCCTCTATTAAGGCCTGAACGTCCTCTTGTTGGTACTGGCTTAGAAGCACAAGCTGCCCGTGACTCCGGTATGGTGATTGTTTCGCGTGGTGATGGTGTTGTTACCTTTGTCGATGCAACGGTGATCCGTGTTCAACCCACTGGCGAAGGTCAAGAAAATGCTCGGGAAATTGTCTACTATCTCCAAAAGTATCAACGCTCGAACCAGGATACTTGCTTAAACCAACGTCCATTAGTAGATATTGGTGAAGATGTTGTTACTGGTCAGGTCTTAGCTGATGGTTCTGCGACAGAGGGCGGTGAAATTGCTCTCGGTCAAAATGTCACTGTCGCTTATATGCCTTGGGAAGGCTACAACTATGAGGATGCGATCCTCATCAGTGAGCGTTTGGTTTATGACGATGTGTATACCAGTATTCACATTGAGAAATTTGAGATTGAAGCGCGCCAAACGAAGCTGGGCCCTGAAGAAATCACCCGTGAAATCCCTAATGTCGGTGAAGACTCTCTTCGAAATCTTGATGAGCAAGGCATTATCCGGATTGGTGCTTGGGTAGAATCTGGAGATATTCTCGTCGGTAAAGTAACGCCTAAGGGTGAATCTGATCAGCCGCCTGAAGAGAAATTACTCCGCGCAATCTTCGGTGAAAAAGCACGGGATGTTCGGGATAATTCTCTGAAAGTTCCTAATGGTGAGAAGGGTCGTGTCGTTGATGTCCGCGTTTTCACTCGTGAGCAAGGTGATGAATTGCCGCCGGGTGCCAACATGGTTGTCCGTGTCTACGTGGCGCAGAAGCGTAAGATTCAGGTCGGCGATAAGATGGCTGGCCGTCACGGTAACAAAGGTATTATTTCTCGGATTTTACCGATTGAAGATATGCCTTATCTCCCTGATGGCAGCCCGATTGATATCGTGTTGAACCCTCTCGGTGTACCGTCTCGTATGAATGTCGGTCAGGTTTTTGAGTGTCTTCTGGGTTGGGCTGGTGAACATCTCAATGCGCGTTTTAAGATGATGCCATTCGATGAAATGCATGGGGCTGAAGCATCCCGTGAGACGGTGCATGGCAAAATTCGTGAAGCATCGAAAAAGCCGAATCGAGATTGGGTCTTTAATGAAGATGATCCGGGTAAGATTCAAGTTTATGACGGCCGAACTGGTGAACCTTTTGATCGTGCAGTGACTGTTGGTAAGGCTTACATGCTGAAACTTGTTCACCTTGTGGATGACAAAATTCACGCTCGTTCGACTGGTCCTTACTCCCTCGTTACACAACAGCCGCTTGGTGGTAAAGCCCAGCAAGGTGGTCAGCGTTTTGGTGAGATGGAGGTTTGGGCCCTTGAAGCTTATGGTGCAGCCTATACACTCCAAGAGCTGTTGACTGTGAAATCTGATGATATGCAGGGTCGAAATGAAGCTCTGAATGCCATTGTTAAGGGCAAGCCAATCCCTCGTCCAGGTACGCCTGAGTCGTTTAAGGTCTTGATGCGAGAGCTACAATCTCTGGGTCTTGATATTGCGGTGCATAAGGTGGAAGCGGCTGAGGATGGTACGAGCCGTGATGTTGAGGTTGATTTGATGATGGATAATCAGCGTCGTGCACCGAATCGTCCGACCTATGAATCGATTTCCAATGAAGAGCCATCTGAACCTAAGGTTGAAGCCACTGAATCCTAGGACAAATTAGCGCTAAGGGGCGATCGCCGTCCCTTTTGTGATCACAAATCATTGTGCAGTTTTATTGAGTAGAGAACGAGCAACAGCCACAGACATGAAACATCAACAAGAACAACATTTCGATTACGTCAAAATTGGTATCGCTTCCCCTGAGCGAGTACGGCAGTGGGGTGAGCGTACATTGCCTAATGGTCAAACTGTGGGCGAAGTGACCAAGCCAGAGACGATTAATTACCGGACGTTAAAGCCGGAAATGGATGGTCTTTTCTGTGAGCGCATTTTTGGTCCTGCGAAAGATTGGGAATGCCATTGTGGTAAATACAAACGTGTACGTCACCGTGGCATTGTTTGTGAACGTTGTGGTGTGGAGGTTACAGAATCTCGAGTGCGTCGTCACCGCATGGGCTATATCAAGCTTGCAGCCGCTGTTACTCATGTTTGGTATCTCAAGGGTATTCCGAGCTATCTGAGTATTTTGCTTGATATGGCGCTCCGCGACGTTGAGCAAGTTGTTTATTTCAATGCATATGTTGTTCTAGATCCTGGTAATGCAACTAACCTAAACTACAAGCAGCTCCTCACAGAGGATCAATGGCTTGAAATTGAAGAACAGCTTTATAGCGAAGATTCCCAACTCGAAGATGTTGAAGTGGGCATTGGTGCTGAAGCCGTGGAGCGCTTACTACAGGAGCTAGAGCTCGAAGAAACGGCCGAGGAACTCAGAGAGGCGATCGCCGGATCTAAAGGACAAAAACGCGCCAAGCTCATTAAGCGTTTGCGGGTTATCGATAATTTCATCGCAACAGGAGCCCGTCCAGAATGGATGGTATTAAATAGCATCCCAGTTATTCCGCCTGATTTGCGTCCAATGGTGCAACTAGACGGTGGACGTTTTGCGACTTCCGACCTGAATGATTTATACCGTCGCGTGATTAACCGGAATAATCGCTTGGCTCGTCTCCAAGAAATTTTGGCGCCAGAAATCATTGTCCGTAACGAAAAACGGATGCTTCAAGAAGCAGTAGATGCACTCATTGATAATGGTCGTCGTGGACGTACCGTTGTTGGAGCAAATAACCGTCCCCTCAAATCCCTCTCGGACATTATTGAAGGTAAACAAGGTCGTTTCCGGCAAAACCTACTAGGTAAGCGTGTTGACTACTCTGGCCGTTCCGTAATCGTTGTGGGTCCCAAACTGAAGATTTATCAGTGTGGTCTGCCTCGTGAGATGGCAATTGAGTTATTCCAACCCTTTGTCATTCACCGCCTCATCAAGAGTGGCATGGTGAATAACATCAAAGCTGCGAAAAAATTAATTCAGCGTGGTGATGAGAGCGTTTGGGATGTATTGGCTGAAGTGATCAGCGGTCACCCTGTCATGCTTAACCGTGCTCCGACACTCCACCGTCTTGGTATTCAAGCTTTTGAACCAATTCTTGTAGAAGGTCGTGCGATTCAGTTACACCCACTCGTTTGTCCGGCGTTTAACGCTGACTTTGATGGTGACCAAATGGCTGTTCACGTGCCTTTATCCCTAGAGGCTCAGGCTGAAGCACGTTTATTGATGCTGGCTTGTCATAACATCTTGTCCCCTGCAACAGGTAAGCCGATTGTGGCACCTTCCCAGGATATGGTTTTGGGGTGTTATTACCTCACAGCCGATAATCCTGGTGCTCAAAGAGGAGCAGGTCGATATTTTGGCAACATGGAAGATGCTGTTCGAGCTTATGAACTCGGTGATGTTGACCTTCATGCGTATATCTGGTTGCGTTATCTCGGTGATGTGGATACCAACGAAGCCGATAACGAAGTGCTTGAAAGTGAAACCAGTGAAGACGGTTCAGTTTTGAAAGTTTATCGAGAGCGTAAGGTCAGAGAGTCTGCTGATGGTGAGCTACTAAGCCAATACATTAAGACCACACCTGGACGAATTATTTATAACAAAACAATTCAAGATGCCCTTGGTCTGAACCCCAATTCTAATTTAGAGACTGTTGTCATCTAACGTTGCTGCTGTAGTGAGTCGAAATCAGTAATCTGGTTGTTTCGCTCACTTGAATTATTACCTCGTTTAATTTTCTTCTGCCCATATCCCAACGCCTAAAAACAATGACAAAGGAAAAGCCAGCCGTTTTTTACAATCGCATTATTGATAAAGGTCGTCTCAAGAAGCTGATGTCTTGGGCCTATACCGAGTATGGTTCTGCCCATTGTGCGACGATGGCAGATGAACTAAAGACTATGGGATTTCGCTATGCGACCCAAGCCGGTGTATCGATTAGTGTGAATGATCTGCAAGTACCACCCGTTAAGCGTCAAATGCTTGAAAGCGCAGAACAGGAAATTCGGACGACTGAATCGCGTTACTCCCGAGGTGAAATCACAGAAGTTGAGCGTTTCCAAAAGGTAATTGATACTTGGAACAGTACATCTGAAGCACTGAAAGAAGAGGTTGTTAAAAACTTCCGTGATACTGACCCGTTGAACTCGGTATATATGATGGCGTTTAGTGGGGCGCGGGGTAATCTGTCTCAAGTTCGTCAACTTGTTGGTATGCGAGGTTTGATGGCAGATCCGCAAGGTGAAATTATTGACCTTCCCATTAAGACGAATTTCCGTGAAGGTTTGACGGTTACTGAGTACATTATTTCGTCTTATGGTGCGCGCAAAGGTCTTGTAGATACGGCGTTGCGTACAGCTGACTCTGGTTATTTGACCCGTCGTTTAGTCGACGTTTCACAAGATGTAATTGTCCGTGAAGAGGATTGTGGTACTGCCCGAGGTCTAAAGCTTCAGGCAATGACCGATGGTGAGAGGGTTCAGATTCCCCTTGAGGACCGACTGTTTGGTCGTGTTTTGAATGCTGATGTTGTCGATCCGAAGACTGGTGAGGTGATTGCCACTAGAAACCAGGATATGGATGAGGATCTTTCCAGGAAGATTGCTGAAACGGTTAAAGAAGTTGAAGTGCGATCGCCTTTGACTTGTGAAGCTGCCCGTTCCGTTTGCCGTAAGTGTTATGGCTGGAGTTTGGCTCACGGTCACATGGTGGATATGGGCGAAGCCGTTGGTATTATTGCTGCGCAGTCTATTGGAGAGCCCGGTACACAGCTCACAATGCGGACATTCCACACTGGTGGTGTATTTACGAAGGAAGCCGCGAAGAAAATCCGTGCTTCTAAAGCTGGTGTGATCCAATTTAAGGATGGCCTAAGCACCCGTCGTGTCCGTACAAGCCATGGTGATGAAGTAGAGCAAGTTGAAGTTGCAGGTAATCTTGTTATTAAGCCAAGCGATAACGGCAAAATGATTACCCACTCTCTACCGACAGGTTCTTTGGTTTGGGCACCGGAAGGCTCCTCGGTGAAAAAAGGTGATCTCTTGGTTGAGGCGGCTTCTGCGAAGAAAACCCAAAAATCTACTGAGAAGGCAACGAAGGACGTTTCCTCTGATCTTGCCGGGGAAGTCTTATTCGATAACTTGGTGGCAGAAGAGAAAACAGACCGCCAAGGCAATATGACTCGTTCGGCCCAAAGAAGTGGCTTAATGTGGGTGCTTGCTGGTGATGTTTATAATCTGCCTGCTGGTGCCGAACCTGTGGTCGAGAACAACACTCATGTTGTCCAAGGCGATGTTCTTGCAGAAACAAAATTGGTTTCTCTGTCTGGTGGTGTGGTGCGTTTGGTGCCTGATAGCCGCGAGATTGAAATTGTTACAGCTTCTGTCCTTCTTGATGAGGCAAAAGTGCTGCTCGAAAGTGGTGGTGGTACGGAGCAATATGTCATCGAAACGTCCCGTGGTGATCAGTTCCTCTTAAAGACTGCTCCTGGTACAAAGGTTCAAAACAATACCAATATTGCTGAGTTAATTGATAGTCGTTACCAAACTCAGACTGGCGGTATCCTCAAATATGCTGGGGTTGAAATCGCTAAGGGTACGAAGAAGCTAGGCTATGAAGTTACTAAGGGTGGCACATTACTCTGGATTCCTGAGGAAAGCCACGAAGTCAACAAGGATAGTTCTCTTCGTATTGTTGATAATGGTCAGTTTATCGAAGCTGGTACTGAAGTTGTTAAGGATATCTTCTCGCAATCCGCAGGTGTCGTTGAGGTCATTGAAAAGAATGACATTCTACGCGAAGTAATTGTGAAGCCCGGTGAATTGCATCTCACGGATGAGGCGATCGCCGATCAATACCATGAACAACTAATCCAACCAGGTACCGAAGTAATTGAAGGTGTCACAATTGAATCTCTCAGCTACGGTGAAAAAATCGTTAGCACTGAGGGGATTGCCCTCCTTGTTCGCCCTGTTGAAGAATATCAAGTTAACGATAAGCCGATTGAACCTTCCCAAGGTTCGATTAATGAAAAGGATGCTGGTCGTAACATTACACTCCATTCTGTGCAGCGCCTCTTCCATAAAGATGGTGAGCGTGTTAAATCTGTCGATGGCGTTTCCCTGCTCAGCACACAGCTCATTATTGAAATCGAAGCTATAGAGGGCGAAGACGATGATGTGCTTGCGAACCTCTACGCAGATATTGAATTACAAGAAGATGCCACTGACTCTGAGATTCAGCGATTACAACTTGTGATTCTCGAATCTCTAATTCTACGCCGCGACTCTGATAGCGATCCTTTAGGTGGTCAGATTCAAACCCGCTTAATGGTCGAAGATGGCCAGGAATTGGAGCCAGGAGCCGTTGTCGCTCGTACAGAAATTCAATGTAAGGAAGTTGGTGAAGTTCGTGGTATCCGCAGTGGTGAGGAAGCGATTCGTCGTTTGTTAATCGTTCGGGATAGCGATCGCCACACCATCGAGATTAACGGTAATCCTAAAGTCAGCGCTGATGAACTCGTTGTTTCTGGTACTGAAATTGCAGAAGGAATCTTCATTGAAGAATCAGCTCAGATTCTAGAGGTTAGTGATTCCGCAATCATCGTCCGTCATGCACGTCCTTACCGCGTATCCGGTGGTGCGATTCTGCACATTGATGAAGGTGATCTCGTGCAACGAGGTGATAACCTTGTTCTTCTCGTCTTTGAACGTGCGAAGACTGGTGACATTATTCAAGGTCTACCACGTATTGAAGAACTCCTTGAAGCACGGAAACCTAAGGAGGCTGCACTCTTGGCGCGTCGTCCTGGTACCTGCCAAGTGGTTTATGAAGAAGATGAAAGCGTTGACGTTAAAGTCATTGAAGACGATGGCGTCGTGACAGACTACCCTGTCAACATCAACCAGAGCGTGATGGTAATCGATGGTCAGCAGGTGGGACCTGCGGAACCTCTTACAGATGGTTTGAATAATCCCCATGAAATCCTTGAGATTTTCTTCGAATATTACGCAGAAAATGAAGGTATTTACGATGCTGCATTAGTTGGTTTGCGAGAATCACAGCGATTCCTCGTGGAACAAGTACAGGCCGTTTATCAATCCCAAGGCATTGATATTTCTGATAAACACATCGAAGTGATTGTCCGTCAAATGACCGCGAAAGTTCGGATTGATGATGGTGGTGACACAATTATGCTGCCTGGTGAATTGATCGAATTGCGTCAAGTTGAGCAAGTTAATGAGGCGATGTCGATTACTGGTGGTGCTCCTGCACGTTATACACCTGTATTGCTTGGTATCACGAAAGCTTCCTTGAATACTGATAGCTTTATTTCGGCGGCGTCCTTCCAAGAAACAACACGTGTGTTGACGGAAGCTGCGATCGAAGGGAAGTCTGATTGGTTACGTGGTCTAAAGGAAAATGTGATTATTGGTCGCTTGATTCCTGCTGGTACAGGCTTTAATAACCAAGATGATTCTGCGGACGATCTCGGTACTAATCGCAATGTCGCTACTGGTTATAGTAATGTCGTTCCTGACAACACAGAGACTGGTGCTAATGTTGTGTCCCATCGTTCTTATAAGGACTTGGATGGTAGTGAGATTCTTGATGATAAGACGGCTCGGGCTTTTGCTAGTCCAAGTAACAATGACCCAGCGATCATCTCGGGTGATGAGCTGATTTCCGATGACACGCCGATTCCGTCTAATGTGCGTGAAAAACCTCCCGTGATTAACGATGATGCAATGATCGATGATAATTGGCTTAAGGGACAATAAATCGAACTGAAATTCGTTAAATTATGAAAAAAGTGGATTAGTTGTAAGGCTAATCCACTTTTTTATTGTTGATTACAATGAAATTATTTTTCAAAAGGCGAGCACTATTATGAACTTTACATTTGATCTTTCCCCTTTTGCGACCCTAGATGAAGTCTTTCTGTGTTGTAAAAATTTTGTCTGAGGTTTTGTCTTTTTGGGTGATTAGAGATTCTCACTTTAATGTTATCTACAAGTGGTTCTGTTATTGTCTGCCGCGGAGTAATAAATAGATGAATGCCAAAAGAGAATGTAAACTCCTCTTAGAAAACCAAGCTAAAGGACTGACCATCTTAAGATTGCTTAATCGTTCAAAGCGTTTATTTGGGTTCCGAATAATCTTGATTGCTCTAAGCTTCTATGGGTTTAACATCAGCGGCCAAGTTTTGTTTTTAGTTGCTGGAGGTATTTTTATTGGGGCATTGAGTCAAGATTTAGGTTGGTTTTGGAAAATTAGTAAGAGTTGGAAGCTAACCCAAAGAATTATTGATTGGGAGAAGGTCAGATTAATTGCTAATGGTGAATTCGATTTGTAATTCCTAGGCTTTTAATTAATGCAAAACTGAATAATCACTCCAGAAAAAAGAAGTAATCATCCACGTGAGTTCTGGATAAGAAATGATAGCTCTAATCAAGCTGTAAAGAAGGTTTTTTGGGTTGATGGCAGTAAGCAATCAGCCCACACAGCAAGTTCACACAAAAGTTTGCGGGACTACGATGTCGGGAATGTTCAATTTGTGAGATGTTCTTCAGTTGGTCAATGACTGTCTCAATCAAAGCCCGCTTACGAGCAAGAAGTTTATCTTGATAAACCATCAAATGATTCTTCATATTTCGACGAGGTTTAGCTATTAGGAGAACCTCATGTTCCTCTTGAAGATGCTGGGTTAAAGATTGTGAGACATAGCCTTTATCGGCAAAGACTTTGCCCCATAAACATTGCAATAACTCCACTACAGGTTTGCGGTCATCAGTATTCCCGGGCGTCACTTGGACGTTGAGTAATTCTCCTCGCTCATTGATGACCAGGTGCAGCTTGAAGCCAAAGAACCATCCCACCGAAGTCTTGCCCCTTGCCGCATGACCTCCAAAAACACGGTGTTGAGATATACGGCGATTATGGCAAACCTTGATGCTGGTGGCATCAATGAAGCTAATGCCAGTGCATTGTCCGAAGCATCGTCGCAGATATGTACAGAGAGGAATCAAGCTCGATGGTATCCATGTCACAAAGCGTTGATAGCTCACAGCTAGAGGAAACTCTTGTTGCCAATCGCATTTCACCTTGATGAGATAGAAATGCTTGAAATTTCGATAGTGAGATTGATGGAAAGCAATGAGAATAGTCATCACCTCACTCAGACTGAGGCTTCTCTGACGGTGACGGTACTTTTTGCCAGAGCTGAGTAACGCTTCATGCCATAAGGGTTCAAAGATTTGACAGAAATCATCAACATGGCAAAACAGAGCCTCTAGACTAGACATAGGAGAAAGCTGTGGATTCGTTACAACTTCCACGATATGGGCTTTCTCCTTTTCTTTCCTTATCCAGAACTCACGTTAATCATCCAGTTTTTATCTGATTAATTTGTGGGTATTTGACTCATCTTTTCGAGGTCAAGGACTTGGGCAAGGGTTGCCTCGTCCATTAGTTCTTTGTCGAGAACAATTTGGCGGATTGGTTTACCTGTATTGAGCGACTCTTTTGCCACATCGGCTGCATTCAAATAACCAATATGAGTATTTAATGCCGTGACAAGTGCAAGGCTACCTTCGGCAAAGTTTTGGCAATTGGTCTCATTGGCAGTGATACCCGCAAGACATTTTTCGCTGAGAGCTTTGATTGTATTGCCAAGGATTTCGATGCTGTGAATGAGATCGTAGGCAATCAGTGGCATCATTACGTTTAGTTCGAGTTGACCAGCCTGGGCTGCATAGGCGATCGCCGTGTCATAGCCCATCACCTGAAAGCAAACCATCGATGTCATTTCTGCCATCACAGGATTATATTTGCCGGGCATAATCGAGGAGCCCGGTTGTACAGGAGGTAGCTGAATTTCTTTTAGACCTGTTTTTGGCCCCGAATCCATCAGACGGAGGTCGTGGGAAATTTTGACGAGATCTTGGGCCAAATTACGAAGGGAGCTGGACACATTTACAAAAGGTGCCATACTTTGCATTGCTGCCATTAAATGAGGCGCTGAGGTTAATGGCTGTCCGATTAACTCACCGAGGATTTCGGCTACACGAAAACGATAGTCTGGGTGGGTGTTTAAGCCTGTTCCTGTGGCACTACCACCTAAACCTAAGACTGTTAAATCTTTGGCAGCGGTTTCGATACGACCCATATGAGCCGTAAGGATTTCCGCCCATGCCCAAAAGTTTTCACCGAGACGCACAGGCACGGCATCTTGCATGTGGGTGCGGCCAGATTTGACGATGTGGGCAAATTCTTCCGCTTTATTATCAAGGGTGGCGATCGCCCCAGAGAGAGCTGGGTAGAGACAATGTTCAAGGGCTAAGAGAGAGCCAATTCGGATTGCTGTGGGAATGACATCATTGGTAGATTGGCCGTAATTTACATGGTCGTTGGGGCTGACTTTTTTATAATCACCTTTTTCGCCACCTAAAATTTCGAGGGCACGATTAGAAAGTACCTCATTTACATTCATGTGATGGGATGTGCCTGCACCAGCTTGATAGACATCCACCACAAATTGCTCTCGTAATCCGCCCTTAAGGACTTCATCTGCTGCTTTGACGATGGCATCGCTAATGTCTTGGGGAATACAGCCAAGCTCTCCATTGGCGATCGCCGTTGCCTTTTTGATTAGGACGCAGGCATCAACATAAGTTGGTAGAGGCTTAATACCACTAATCGGAAAGTTCTCAGTTGCCCGTAAAGTTTGGATGCCGTAGTAGGCGTCGTTGGGAATTTGGCGATCGCCCATCGAGTCTTTTTCAATGCGGTATTCCATCGTCATAGCAAAACATTCGTAAATTAGTCCTTTGCTAGTTTACGACTAGAACCTACGTCCAACTTTGAAGAAAAGTTATTGACCCTTGGCAATCCTTCTTATCAAAGGACTTAATCTTTCTTTTGCCAAGCTGGGTGTTGAAATAAAGCCAAAATAACCTTTGTGCCTCGGAGTTGGTTTGTTGTGGGTAGATGACCCTGCGGAGCGTCTAAATTCCAAGTAAAGGCACTAGGGTATCTTGCAAATGTTCGGCCATTACGCCAAGCAATCTTATCCCAGAGCGAATTGAAATTTTTGCCTAGAGAAAGCCAAATTTTACGCTGTACTGAGAAACCGAATTTCCCACCAGAATATACACGCCACAACAGATCGATCATATAGAGATCCTGGACAGGGAAACGTTCAACTTCAGTGAAATAAAGCCATTTTCGCTTTACTGCAGATGCCCCTGCCAATTCCCACATTTTGCGGACAGTAAGTAAATCAGCTTCAAGAAAATCCTCTTCGATTAACTTATCCTGAATTTCTTGGTAGTTCACTCCCTTCGTCGATGTCAGTTCAACAACCCCTTCGGGACATTCTTGCTGGAGAAAAAGTAAATTCTCAGAAGTCTGGTGCTGATTGAGAACCTGCACGATTCGTCCCATCACTGGGGTTGGATCTTGATCTTGTTGGGAGAGTAGATAGTCCCGCAAACACTTAAAGCCAAGCTCACCTTGATTAACTAGCGCAGGAATTTCAGCAAGCTGCTTTTTAGCAGTCAATGCAGAAAAATCTTGCAGTAAATCGCTAGTTGCCTCCATACAAATTGGTTCTCCGTCGGATCAGTTCTATTGTTAATCGAGCTTGCGATCAGGAACGAAACAAAACTTATGTGCTGCGCACCTTTCCTTAAAGCTAAATCGATGTAATTCGCTATCAAACCACACTATCACAGGAGACTATGAGAAATGTTTACTGTTCTTTAAGAATCTTTTTGATGATTCCGCTGGTCGATGTAGGAATTTCGATTTGAATAAGTTCGATTTTGCCACCATAGCTATTTACAGTTGGTGTTTCGGGAAGAGTCTCAGGGGTGTAGTCGCCCCCTTTGACGTAAATGTCGGGCTGTAAGGCTGCGATCGCCTCTTGAGCTGTTGGCTCATCGAAAACGACAACCGCATCTACTGCACCCAAAGCAGTGAGTAGTTCAGCGCGCTGAGCTTCAGGGACAATGGGACGTTGGGGCAAATGGGCGGGTTGTGGCTTAATCTGACGGATAGAATGATCGCTATTGAGACCAACCACTAGGGTTTTTCCGAGGGCTTTGGCGGCAGCAAGATAACGAGTGTGTCCCACATGTAATAAATCAAAGCAGCCATTGGTGAAGATGAGGGGCCGCCATTGCTCTGGATTTGTGGCGATCGCCTGCTTTAGCTCAGCCAAGCTATAAACCTGATCCATTTCCTGATCATTCTTCATCTTCTGATTTTGTTGGTGCTCGATAGCCATTTTCATAGGCGAAACGCACTAATTGAGCACGATTATCAAGTTGTAATTTACCTAGGATATTACTTAAATGAGTTTGTACTGTACGGGGGCTAATAAATAAATTTTCGCTAATCTGTTTATTTGTGAGGCCTTGAACCACTTCCCAAAAAACACGGATTTCGGCGGGAGTTAGAGGTAATGGATCTGGTTCTGGTTCTGGCTTCGCTTCTGTTATATTGACCGAATTTACGAGACGCAGAATTTCTGCATGGATTTGCTGAGTACGTTCTAGCTGCCGCTCAATTTTTGCGAGCAACTCCTGCATCTCAAAAGGTTTCGTTAAATAATCATCGCCACCAGAGGAATGACCTTTGAGACGATCTTCAAGTTCATCTTGACCGGAAAGAAAAATGAAGGGAACGAGCTGGCCAGATGGTGTAGCCCGTAGGCGCTGGCAAAACTCTAGCCCATTCATTGAGGGCATATTTACATCTGAAACGATCACATCTGGTTGGTATTTTTCCCAAATTTGGAGAGCCATATCCCCAGAGACTGCTACTTCAACCTGATACCCACATTGGGCCAGAAAATTTTGCAATATTTTGCGTAGGATAGGGTCGTCATCTACGACCAAAACTCGTTTCATGATGTCAATTGCGTTCAGTAAATGTAGGTGAGAGTAGTTAGGAAAGAAGCTTTTCGGACAAAAAAGCTAAGGCTATTACCCTACAGCTTAATGGCTTTCGATTAAAAATCTGAAAATTACATCGGGAAAATTGCTGAAAAGTTATCATTCCTCAATGATTTTGTCGATATTTCAGCGTTTATGCGCAAAGTCGATAGTCTTGTTCGCTTTGAATATACGGGAGTGCTGGGGGCGATCGCCTTAATTGATCAATACTCCAAGCTGAACTTCAGGAATTTGACTGTATCTCGTGAGATGTTGCGATGCTTTGACATCACAGGAAAAATTGTGAATAAAAAAATTTATGAGTGTTTAGCGCTGTAGGTAAGGCTAGTGCTTGGGAATCGGTATTTCTGGAAAGGATAAGAGAAACGCATCAAAGTCTATTGAATGAGAATCTATTTCACAAACGGCGCAATAAAAATACATTTTTTTTAACAATTTTTTGTAAACTAGGGAGTATTACTTGCCCTTGGTCTCAAGCCAACGCGCCACGGGAATGCTAGGAGGTCATCGTTCGTTATGAAGAAAATAAGTCTCAAACCGGAAGAATACTTATTGTGGAGCCACGTTATTGCAATGGTATTTGGTTTGGCAGGTTTATTGCTTGTTTTGCCGCATCCGGGATTTATTGCGAGTTTGCCTGAGTTCGGAATGGTTGCATTTCGATTATCGATGGCCAATGGTGGCGTAATGTACATGGTGCTTGGCATGCTGGCGATCGCCCTGTATGGTTACCGTTTGCTAGGTGCAGTGAAACTATTGACATTTTTAATACCTGCTCTGGCAATTTCTGTGTCAGCTGAACTAATGGGGACAAGTACTGGTTTTCCTTTTGGTGCATACCATTACACTACTGGCTTAGGTTACAAAATCGCGGGTCTTGTACCGTTTACGATTCCTTTATCTTGGTTCTATTTGGGTTTCAGTAGTTTCTTGATTGCGCGTGTCGGCTTACAAAAATACAATTTGCCTCGCTGGGCTTACACTCTCGCGGCGATCGCCCTCGGCTCTTTACTCCTAACTTCTTGGGACTTTGTCTTAGATCCCGGCATGAGTCAAACCTCTGTACCTTTTTGGGAATGGGAAGTTGTTGGACCTTTCTTCGGGATGCCCTATGAAAACTTCACTGGGTGGTTCGGCACAGGCACAATCTTTATGGGCATTGCCAGCTTGTTTTGGGGTAAAAAGACAATGAGCTTCTCCCGTGAGCAATTGTTTGTTCCTTTTGTGATGTACCTCAGTAACTTTGTCTTTGCGACAATGATGAGTCTTGGTGGTGGGATTGTTGGTCCTTTGCCTCTGGGTTTTGTCCTCGGCTTAGCACCTGTTGTGGCGTTGTACTACAGCATTCCGAAAGCGAGTGAGCAAACTACGACAACTCCAGTCATTGAAGAACTACCTCCCACTGAAAAGATTCCTGTGGTTGCAGGTCGTTAATTAATTTCGAAAAGAATTTCCCCCCAACTTTCTTGGGGGTTTTTTGTGTTCATTTTTATTGAAAGGGCGTTTATTGATGGATTGGTTGAATTTGGGCTTGGTTGATGGATTGTTATTGGCGTGTCTGGCAATTCAAGGCAGCGCGGCAATTATCGTTTTAGCTCGCTTTTCGAAAGGTGCATTCCGTCGCCCACCCCTAACACCACAGCCCTCTAATTCCGACAATCTTGCCTCTGTGACGGTCGTTGTACCTAGTCTGAATGAGGTGGAAAGGATTCAACCTTGTCTTAATGGTCTGAGTCAGCAAAGTTATGAAGTCCGAGAGATTTTAGTTGTTGATAGTAATTCGACTGATGGTACGCGAGATAAGGTGCTAGCGGCAGCACAAACAGACCCACGGTTTCGACTGTTAACGGATGACCCTTTACCGAATGATTGGGTTGGTAGGCCTTGGGCATTGAATTGGGGTTTCGAGCAGAGTGCGCCGGAGAGTAAATGGTTTCTAGGGATTGATGCAGATACTGAGCCACAGCCGGGCATGATTGCGAGTGTTTTGCAGGCAGCGGAAGAAGAGGGGTTTGATTTGGTGTCGCTGTCACCGCAGTTTATTTTGCAGTATCCAGGTGAATGGTGGTTGCAACCGGCGCTATTGATGACGTTACTGTTCCGGTTTGATGTCGCAGGTATTCGTAATCCGAATCAAGAGTCAGTGATGGCGAATGGGCAATGTTTTCTGTGTAAACGTGAAGTATTAGAAAAAGTTGGCGGGTATAGTTCTGCTGCTAGTTCGTTTTGTGATGATGTGACGTTAGCGCGGAATATTGCAAAAGCTGGCTACAAAGTGGGTTTTCTCGACGGCGCAAAAGTGATTAAGGTGCGTATGTATGAGGGGATGAAGGAGACTTGGGAAGAATGGGGGCGATCGCTGGATCTGAAAGATGCGGCTTCGGCTGGTCAGCTGCGAGTTCAAGTTTGGTTATTAACAATGGTGCAGGGCCTGCCAATTCCTTTGAGCCTTCTGCTGCTGAGTGTCTGGCAAATGGGCACAGATAGCCTGATGTTTAAAAGTCTATTCTGGTTAAATGTGGGCTTAGTGGTGATTCGGTTTGCGATGCTGTTGGCGATCGCCGGTTCCTATGACCGTAGCCGTCACGATAATAAGAATTCACTTTTATTTTGGCTTTCTCCTTTGGCCGATCCCTTGGCTGTTATCCGAATTTTTATGTCAGCAAGTGCCAAATCGATCTCATGGCGTGGAAGAACTTATCGTCAAACCTAGATTGCATTAATCTTGGCGGGGAAAAATAAATAGCTCTCCTTCTTGATTAAAATGCTCATGTTTTTGAATACCTTGGGAGATAAATCCCGCTTTTTTTGCAACGGCATGGGCTGGATAATTCTCTGGATGGCAGTAGGCTCTCACTTCCGCTATTGTTGTGAGTTCAGCGACTAATGTCCGTAGGGTTTCGGTGGCAATGCCCTGATTTAGATGAGCTTCATTAACGCTGTAATAGCATTCCAAAATGCCTTCTGTGTAAGGTGCATAGCCGCAAGAACCGACATAGAGATTGTCTGATTTTATGGCGATCGCATAGGAATGGATGGGTTCGGTTGTGTCGTAGGCTTCACGGACAAAATCAAATAAGGCTATTGCTCCAGCTTTTGTTTTTTGCTCTGGTTCGAACATCAAATACTGAGTCGAATTCTCGTTCAGCATAAAGCTTAAAAAATGTGGCAAGTCTGCTATCTGAAATTGTCGGATAACAAACCGTTCTGTCTCCAAAGGAATATCCACAATTTTTTCTCTAGTTATTTCTTTTAGGATAGCGAGCTAGATTTGAAATTTCGTTTTTGGGCGATCGCCATAGAGCAAGAAAAGATCTTTGTGATTTTGACGAAGCTTGCCGCCTAGCTTGATAATAAAAGTGAGTTTTTTTGTGCGCAGTTGATTATGTCCAATCTCCCAAAGTCATTTCCTGACACCCTAGAGCAAGCTAAATCCGCTACCCTCACTAGTCTCGAAGCAGGATGTGGCAGAGTCCTTGTCGAATTATGTTTTCCGGAGATTGCGCTAAAGGCTCAAAGTCTAGCTTGGGATTTCGCGCAGGTTTTTGTTAAAGAATATGGCTCTGGTTTAAAGGTTTTATTTCCTGATACTGGCGCTGCAGCATTAGCAAAACGGGATTGGGGCGAAGTGGAGTTTTCTGTCACTGATATTGGTTCTTCCCGTAATCCAGTGCAATACAAGGTGAATGACGCGGATCAGATTTTTCTTGTTGTTTGTCCATCCTCTGTCGAAGTTGCGCAAGTAGAAAAGCTGTGTGAGCTTGCCGGCGATCGCCCTGTGATTATGCTAATTCCACAGTTAGAAGATGTTTCTATTGTGGGCATTGGCTATGCCGCACGGCAATTGCGGGAGCGGTTTATTAGTACCCTTGAAAGCGCTTATTACATTCGCCCCTACGACGGCGCAATGGTGTGGCGCTCTTTTCCATCTGGGTGGGAAGTTTACCTCGAAAAAGAAGAAGGTGAATACGAACTCATTGCGACCGAAACTCAGAAACCTCTCGGTGAATATTTAGAGCGTTTATTGCTGGCGGCGGTTGAACCAGAAGATGGCGAAGATGCAGGTGAAACTACGACCAAAATTAAAAAGCGTGGCATTTTCGGTGAGCTACAAAGTTTCCTTAAGGCCCTCAGTAACTAAAATTGGCAATATCTGATGTCTGAGCATTTTTCTTCGCAATCACCAAAAACTGAACTCAAAATTGCCATTGTTGGGGATATCCATGAGCAATGGGACGCAACGGGCGATCGCCAAGCCCTTGAATTGCTCGAGGTAGACTGCGTTTTATTTGTGGGAGATTTTGGCAACGAAGCCATTGAGATCGTTGAAAATGCGGCAGCGCTACCATTTCCAAAAGCTGCGATTTTTGGGAATCATGATGCTTGGTATACGGCGTCGGATTGGGGTCGCAAAAAATCACCCTATGACCATGCCTTAGAAGATCGTGTTCAAGTACAATTCGATCTGCTAGGGAATGCCCATGTTGGTTATGGCTGTCTCGATTTGCCCAGTTTAAACATCTCAGTGATTGGCAGTCGTCCATTCAGTTGGGGTGGGGGAAAATGGAAGAACAAAAAATTTCTCAGTGAGCGGTTTGGCGTTAATAATTTCGACGAATCCCTCAAATTAATGATGCGCCGTGTGGAATCAGCCCAGTGTGATAACGTGATTTTCCTTGGTCATAATGGCCCCACAGGTCTTGGCACTGCACCTGAAGATATGTGCGGTCGAGATTGGGATCCGCTCGGTGGTGATTTTGGGGATCCTGACTTCGAGCAGGCGATCACCGCGACGAAAGAACTCGGCAAAAATATTTCTTTTGTCACTTTTGGGCATATGCATTACACGCTCCGCCACCGAAAAGATCGACTACGCACCCGCATTAAACACCAAGATCAAATCCTCTACGTTAATGCCGCCCAAGTGCCCCGTCTCAAAAACTATCCGAATGGCGATCGCCACCACGCCTTCACTGTTGTTACCCTCAATGATGGTCAACCCCAAAAATCAGAACTCGTCTGGGTCAACCCAATTCAAAATACCCAAGAATGTCAAACCCTCTGGGATTGTCATCAATTAGAATTTGCCTCATCCTGACTAATTTCGATGACATTACCGTCTGGATCTTGGACAAATAAGGCCTGACGACCTGATGCGCTCATTTGATAGGGGTGATTTTGTGAATCTAGTTGCGATCGCACAGCGCTGAGATCTTCCACTCCGAAAGCTACATGAGGATTGCGACCAATTTTTTCTGGATTGTGGAGTTGTGCGGCAAAACTAGAATCTTCGATTAAGTGGAATTGTATTTCGCCGATCTGATACCAAGTACCTGCATAGTTAAACGGACGCTCAACCTTTGGCAATCCCAGCACCACGTCATAAAAGACTTCAGCACGGGACTTATCCGACACCAAAAGGGCTGCATGTAGGCAGCGAGTAATGTTGATCTTTGAGGCGGTGGGGTTTGAAGTCATTTTTCTATATAGCCAGCTATGTAAACATGATTTGAAATCACATTTTAAAATTTGCTGCCGCTAAAAATCCTGAGACGATGAATCAATATCCCAAGTCTCCAAACCTAAATTAAGCATCAGTCGTCGCAAAATTCGACCACCCTTTAATTTTGTTACCCAGCCGGAATGACAGTGCCTGTGCCAAACCAAGATGCTCTGCTCCCACTAAAAGCATAAGATCCTGTTTTTTAATGCTCGATAGATCATCGGGGCAATCCTGAAAATCTAGACATAGAACAGTTGACTGATCCCAAACTTCACGGCGTAATCGGCAGGCATCCGGCAGGATGAGAATCATTTTTCGGTAACGCGCCAAAGCTGCCTTTTCGAAAGCATCACTATCATCGCGGTTCGAAGAAAATTTATGGTCAGTCATAATATCGATGAACTCTGGAGCTCTTTCTTTAACGTTAGAATCCGTTGCGGTAATTATTCGATATCCTTCAGATTTTTTATCTTTGCTAAGAGTAAATAACTTAAAGCAATAAAGTGTTAACGCTATGTGTTGAAACTTACGAAACCACACTGTTCTTACTCAGGGTTTGATGACTGAATGTATCGAACATTGCAAATATCATTATTTTCATTCATTGGTCAAAAATATTTTGTACCATGGCCATATAGCCTAAAAGCTTGAGATATAAGGGATTTAGACTCTGACCTCTGCATCGGCAATGATTAAAGAGGCGGATTTTTTTCGATTACTGGGCAAATATGAGAAGAAAATGAGACAATAATCACAATGTTCTTTCATATTGTGTTGTGCGCTCATGGTCTTAATGCCACGCTTCCGCAGAAAAATAGCATTATCTAGCGTTTTGCTCGGACTATGGTTAGTCGGTTGTAATCCAGAATCTCCTAATGTCTCAACGTCAACGGAACAATCGGAAACCGAGACACCAGCAACAGAGCAAGATGGGCGAAAAAAAGTTTTAACGACGTTTAGTGTGTTGGCTGATATTGCGCAAAATGTGGCGGGCGATCGCCTCGTCGTTGAGTCCATCACAAAAATTGGAGCAGAAATTCACGGTTATGAACCGACGCCGAGTGATTTGGTGCGGGCGCAAGATGCGGATCTGCTGCTTTACAACGGTATGAATCTCGAACGCTGGTTTGAACAATTTTTGGGTAACCTTGAGGATGTGCCATCAATTATTTTGACCGAAGGTATTGAGCCGATTCCCATTGCCTCTGGCCCTTACACCGACAAGCCAAATCCCCATGCTTGGATGTCGCCGCAGAATGCTTTGATTTATGTGGAAAATATTCGCCAAGCTTTTGTTGAGCTAGATCCAGAAAATGCGGATTATTACACCGCCAATGCAGAAACCTATAGTGCAGAAATTCAGGCGATCGCCGATCAATTAGAAGCTGATTTAAGCCTTGTGCCAGAAGAGCAACGATATCTGGTGAGTTGTGAAGGCGCTTTTTCGTATCTCGCTCAAGATTATGGCCTTGAAGAAATCTATATTTGGCCGATTAATGCTGAGCAACAATTTACCCCCAAGCAAGTGCAAGGCGTGATCGAAGAAGTGAAAGACAATAATGTGCCAACTATTTTCTGCGAAAGTACCGTTAGTGATGAAGGCCAAAAAGAAGTGGCAAAAGCATCCGGCGCAAGATTTGGTGGCAACCTCTATGTGGATTCTCTTTCCACTGAAGAAGGTCCAGTGCCTTCCTATATTCAACTCCTCGAATATGATGCTCGCACCATCGCCAATGGTCTGTTAGCAGGGAGCCAAATCCAAAACGAATAACCTTTAACCTTTTCTCTCAACTCGTCTATTTCTTTTTCCTCTGAATCTCCACTCACCGAAAAAATAATGACTGCTTCTCTCCTTGACATCACAGTCCAAAATCTCAGCGTCACCTACAGCAATACTCGACTTGCGCTATATAATGCCAATTGTCATGTGCAACCCGGCACAATCACTGGACTGGTTGGCCCCAATGGTGGCGGTAAATCGACGTTATTTAAATCGATTATGGGATTTTTGAAACCGACTCAAGGCCGAGTCACAGTGGCGGGTCATTCCGTGAAAAAGGCGCAGCGAAAACAATTGATGGCCTATGTCCCACAGTCTGATGAAGTAGATTGGAATTTTCCTGTGAGTGTCTTTGATGTGGTGATGATGGGGCGTTATGGCTATATGAATATGTTGCGAATTCCCAGTGCGAAAGATCGTCGGTTGGTGATGGAGAGTTTAGAGCGAGTGGGGATGATCGAGTTTCGCGATCGCCAGATTGGAGAGTTATCGGGTGGTCAGAAAAAACGAGCCTTTCTCGCAAGGGCTTTAGCACAAGAAGGGAAAGTTATTTTGCTCGATGAACCCTTTACTGGTGTGGACGTTAAAACCGAAAAAAGCATTATCGATTTGCTCCTCCAACTACGGGATGAAGGCCATACGATTTTGGTGTCTACTCATGATCTAGCGTCTATCTCTACGTTCTGTGATCGCACGATTTTGCTCAATAAAACGATCCTTGCGGAAGGCACTACCGCCGAAACTTTTACCGAAGAAAACTTGGTGATGACCTTTGGCGGTTTACCAATGAGCAGTCTGCAACAACTGGCTCACCCCGTAAATCCTGAGTCCTCTGAGGTGGATGCGTGAGTGCGTTAGTAAATTGGATTATTGAGCCACTGCAATATGGTTTTCTCGTGAAAGCCATTTGGGTTAGTGCTTTTGTCGGTCTCGTTTGTGCAGTATTGTCCTGCTATGTCACGCTAAAAGGTTGGTCGCTAATGGGCGATGCCGTCTCCCATGCCGTTGTGCCAGGGGTTGTGGTGGCCTACGCCCTCAATATTCCCTTTGCCATCGGTGCATTTATTTTTGGTTTTGGCGCGACGGTGGCGATCGGCTATGTCAAATCAGCGACGAGATTAAAAGAAGATGCTGTGATTGGCGTCGTCTTTACGGGATTTTTTGCCTTTGGACTAGTGCTCGTCACAAAAATTCCCAGCAATATTGATCTCTTTCATATTTTGTTCGGCAATGTGCTCGGTATTTCCCAAGGGGATATTATCCAAACACTGATTGCAGGATGTTTAACGCTGGCTGTAATTCTCTTTCGGCGCAGAGATTTATTGTTATTTTGTTTTGACCCAAACCACGCAAAAGCCATTGGTCTCAATACCCAGGCGATGTATTACACATTGCTCTCTGTCCTCGCACTCACAATCGTGACTGCCCTACAAACCGCAGGAATTATTCTCGTGATTGCAATGCTGGTGACTCCTGGGGCGATCGCCTATCTCCTCACAGATCGCTTTGACCATATGCTTTGGATTTCCAGCGCTAGCAGTATTTTCTCTTGCGTTGTCGGAACCTATCTGAGCTACCATCTTGATATTTCTACTGGTGGTTCTATCGTTGTTTTACTCTCACTGATTTTTGTCGTCACAATGTTTTGTGCACCGAAATACGGCGTTTTAGCTAAACACCTTGTCAAACCCGACATGCCAGAATCCATCTCTTAAATCGAATATTTTTCAAACAAGAAGGGTGTTTAGTTGTCTGTTGAAAGATAGTGAGCAATGCCAGAATATTTAGGAATAAAATCCTTTTTATTTACCCCTTGCATCATTAAATAGTGAAGTGAAATCACCCATTATTTTGATGCTAAATAATTCAGAATTGGGTCATCAAAAAAAGCATATTGCACGTTTTCAGGTAAAATCACCAAAAATATTAGCAACTCACAATAAATATTCCATGGCGCAAATTTGTATCGAGTCCTTGAATGTTCATCTCAAAACTTCAAAAGATGAAACATTGCTCACCTCACTCAAACGCGCCAAAGTTTCTTTAGAAGCCGTGTGCGGAGGAAAAGGGTATTGTGGAACCTGTTCTGTCCGAATTAATAGCGGTTCTCAACAACTTTCACCTGTGACGACCCAAGAAATTTCTACACTTAATAATCTCAACCAATCCCCTGAAGACTATCGTCTTAGTTGCCAAGTCAAAGTTGATGATGGTGAAGAAGTTTCTTGCCAGCCACCAACCGAGGCACTCGTGAAATTAACGCAAATTTTTAGCCGCCTCAAAGATCGCTGTTCGCCACGTGACATTAAGCATCCGATTACTGGTGAACTGCTCGTCAGGGCTGGAGGAGTTGTTACTCATAACGTACTTGAACGCCTCCTTAGTAGCTGAAGCGAAATAGAATTATATATGTAGAAATAACAAGCTTTTTATTTTTCTATCAACTCATGCCCTGTAGTCGTTAACTTTTGTTGAGCGACAAACTTGTTGTCTATAAGAAACTTCGTAGACCATGTTATGGTTTCGTATTATAGGCCAATTAAAAGTTTATATTCTTTCTCATCTCTTAGTGTTTGAACTTGCTGGATTTCTAATCGAAAGAATAAAATTTCGATCAGCTTAAGGTTTTAGTTCGTAATATCCAACACTGTCTTAGTCAGCTATTTCTTTATAGAAGTCATAAAAATCTATTCAAGTGCCGATCAGGCATTGTGGTTTGATTTTCGCTGATCTTTGCATCTATTCCATAGCAATCAGGTAGACACTATGGTCGCCATTCGGTTTAATGAGATTGATTCTTCTTTCCTACAAAACAAAAATATTATAGTTGCTGAATCACAGGCTATAATTTCAAATTCTCTCAATTTACGACTGACTGATCTTGGTGCAAATGTGCACCATTGCTCAACAAGAAATAAGTTGATCGCTATATGTGAGCATGTTGAACCCCATATTGTTTTATTGGGTTCTTTGCCGAACAGCAATAGTTTAGATATTTATCGTCAATGTAATGAAGTTTGGTCGGACTTGCCTATTATTTTGATGGCCGATCAACCTGCGATTAATGATCATTTTCGTGATTGGGCGATGAAGCAAGGCGTTAAAGAGGTTGTGAGTAGTTATCCTCAGAATTTTGCTCAATTACAATTTGCCATTAAAGAAATTTTGTTTCCGATTATTGAACCGCGGTCATTGGGAACTAAGCGTAAGAAGAGTAATGTGATTCCGCTTAAACCGAGACAGCAGCAAAAGTCGAAGCAAACCTTCTATCAAATTTCTCACCGAGAGATGGCGATCAGCCTTAATGAATTAAGCCAATTTAGTAAAACCTATTTTGGTAATTTAGCCATTGGTAACTATTGGCGGAAAACCCAGAAAAATTTACAACCTAATTACCCAGCCCTTGCCGAATGGCACGTTGACCATTGGGGTCAATTTGATGGAGCTTGTTTTGAGCACAAAGAAACACATGGCATTTACCTCACTATTGAGGAACTAGATAGCTTAGAAGTGTGGGTTCATGCCTTTACAAAGGAGTGTGAAAGAGTTGTCGTGGATTTTGGTGACCTCATACGCACACATGCATTGAAGAGCCTTAGCCTTGGACATTTACTATGACTTCTAACTTAGATCATTAACTGTGAAAAAAATCTCTATTCATCCCCTCGACAAAGTTGTAACCGCCAATGAAAATGAAAATCTCTTAGAAATTTTACTTAAAGAGAAAATGAATGTGTTGCAAGCTTGCGGAGCCCAAGGGCGTTGCGCAACCTGTCATATTCACGTCAAATCTGGTGAAGAAGCCCTGAGTCCGATGAATGACCAAGAGCGCTTAACGCTTAGCTTTATAGCAACAGCCCAAGCTAATTCTCGCCTTGCCTGTCAAACCAAAATCCTGGACGATGGTGCAGTTATTGAAGTCCCGAAGGGTATGTATATCGGTTCTATTGGTGAGCTGAAAACGCTTATTGGTACACGCGCCACACAAAATATTATTCATCCACTGACTGGTGAAATCTTAGTCGAAGAAAATAAGCTCATCCTACGTTCAGCCCTTGAAAAAATGGCGAATATTGATGCTGCCTTAGAAACAAATTTATTGGAGGCATTTACACCTTCATCTATTTCAAACATCGCAAACTATTTTGACTAAACATAATTTTCTGATTATTTCAATTCTCCATTTTTTATCTCATTACCTTTAAAGCAATGGTTTTGTCATCCCCTTCCTCTTCGAATACCTCACGCCCTAGTTCGCAACTAAAAACTTGCCATTTCAGTCGTTATAATTTTTTTCAATTTAATGCTGATTCAGGCACAGTCCTAGATAAAAATAAGCAACGCAATCTGATCACTACTGAAGATTTCATTATCGGTTTGCAAAAAGGTCTTGAGCACGAAGTTGGGGAAGCTTCTGGTTGGTTAATGTATTTGATTGGCAAGGAATGGGGACAAGCCGATGCTGAAGAGTTTAAAGTTTGGTTTCAAGAAGATTACGGATTGCATTTTAAAGATGCAGCCTTAAGATTTGCACTAGAAACATGGTGGTGGCCCCTTACTGCACAGGGGTGGGGTAAATGGGAAGTTGATTTGTCTTCTATTAAAGAAGGTTTTCTATTTATTGATTTATTCGATTCTGCAGTGGCAAAAAGTCTTGGAGATGTTGGTAAGCCCGTCTGTTTTTTGTATGCAGGCTTATTTGCAGGTTTTTTCTCCAGCTTCTTTGAGCGTTCCCTGAGTAGTACCGAGATTCAATGTTATTCAATGGGCAATGATTTTTGTCGCTTTTTAATTGGTTCAGAAAAACGCGTCAAAGCCGCTGAATTTTGGCTAACTTCAGGAGCTACAGCTTCAGATATTGAAGACCGCTTTCAGGCTATTCGGAGCGAAGCGGAACTTAGCAAAATTGGGAATTAGTTCAATGTCTACGATGAGTGATCAACCCAGTCTTGTAGAAAAATGGTTTCCTACTTTTATTAAGCTTTTTCAACGTTTTCATCCACCATCGGACCATCCGGCTCCCGAAAATAGGGAATCACAATTACGTTCAAAGCCATCTAGCAAATTCTTTTTACATAATCTCAATGGAATCCAAGAACTAGAAAGCTTGTCTCGAGAGAGGTTGTTGAAAACATTGCAATGGATTTCATTTTCGTATCCTAATCAGGTTTATTCTATCCAAAATAAATCTACTGAAATAACGAATCAGATAGATTCAAAAGATAAGCTAAGACAAAAGCAAGAGGTAAGTGAAAATTTAGCTTTAGTTGAAAATAAAGAATCTGATTTTTTTATTCAAGGTTTACCTTCTTTGTCTAGTTCTAGCTCACTTAAAGGCATAGAGCTTCTTCATCTCTTGACTTGGGAGGAAGAGGGGCAAACGCTTCTGGAGATTGATGCAGATGACTATGAATTATTAGATGATATTTTAAATGTTCCTACTGCAGATGCAAGTATTGACAAGGCTTCTGTCGAAGTTGCAAATATCTCCCCTACAGAATCTGTCAAAGATCAATCAGGATTTTTTATTAGAGGAGTTGCTCAAACAGGTAGTTTGGAAAATTTACAAAGCACCGGTTTAATGCAATTTTTGAATTGGGAATCTCAAGGACAAACACTCTTAGATGTTGACCCGGATGACTATGAGCTACTTGATGATCTTTTAGAGGCTTTTCCTGATGATTGACATAACTAATATTGGACTGATTTAATCTCTATTCTTTTGTTACGGAATCCAACAATTATTAGTTTGCTGATATTCCAGAACTTAAAAAATGTAAAATCAAATTTGGCTCTTGGTTAGGGAGTAAAGCATGATTACTTTATTAGAAAATCTTATTGAGAGATCGGATGGATCTTATTTTGAATCTCAGGATTTAGATGTTGTTGAGCAAAGTCTTCAGTCTTGGGGCGATCGCCGTGGTGCTTATCAACGTATACAAGAGCTTGAAGCAGACATTGTCACAAAAACGCTCAATCGTTTCAAACAAGATCATGAGCCTCTTATTCGTTCTGCTCCAGATAGTATTTTAAAAAAATGCCAAGGTGACCTAAGTCTAGTACTTAGAAATTGTGCGATGGCAATGCTTCTGCAAGACGAAGAGTTATTGAAAGATCGCTTTTTGTTCTGGATGCAAAATATTATGCGTGCTCTTCGCAACCAGAAATTCAACGTCCATATTTATCAAATTCTTCAAGATATTATTCAAGAAGAACTCTCACCAAATGATGCGACATTAATGTTGCCTTATCTGAAAATCACTTATCAATTTCTGAGTGAATAAAAGATGACTTCTTCAACGACACCGGGTAATTATTTCACTCCTCGTACTTATATTAAAGCTGACTCTGGCACTGGATTATTAAAAACACGACAGGGTAATCGACTGTTAGCCGTTCCTGAAACCTTATTGAATAGTATTCATAAAGCCCTGAGGGAAGAAACAGGAGAAGCAACTCCCTTCGCTCTTTATACTTTTGGGTTTTGGTGGGGCGGCTCTTTTTATGATCGCTTAAAAGAAGAGATTGAAGATTATTATCAGAGATCGATTCCTCAAATGAATGCATTGGAATTCCTAGTTACAATGCGACAAATCTGGGAAACCCATGGCTTAGGGCAGCTAAATTTAGATTTTAATTATCACGAGCTAGGATTGATTAAAATCCAGGTTGATTTCTCTACAATGCGGCTTGGTACAGAAGTGGGATTAAAAGAAAATCAGTCTCCTTCCTACCATTTGGAAGCTGGTTTTATTGCTGCTTGGTTTTCGCGCTGGGCTGGAAAGAGTATTCGAGCATGTGCTGTTGATTTACCCGAAGATAAAAGTGCAGCGATCGCCAAGGATGCGGAAACGACTTACTTCTTCGTTGGTTTGGCATCTAAGATCGAACAAGCTGAAATCTGGGTTAAGCAAGGGTTGTCTAGCGATGAGATTATTCGTAAATTTGTAGCGACAGAAGAAGATTAACCTAATTTCAAATTTGGGAAAAGCAAAGGGTCAGTATTTCTGTGAGCATTCTGACCCCGAAACGATTGATTGAAATCTATATGCTGATTCCGTTTGAATTTATGATGCAGACATTTGTGATTGCAGATAATTTTGCAAGCCAATCTTTTCGATTAAACCCAATTGCTTCTCTAACCAATAGGCATGATCAACTTCTGTGTCATCTAGAATTGGGAGCAACATTGCTCTTGTTTGGAAATCTTGCTCTACTTCGCACACGGCGATCGCCTCTTTTAGATCAGCAACAACCTTGTACTCATAATCCAAGTCACTTTGGAGCATTTCTGGTACCGTTTTACCGATATTAAGACCTGCTTGTTGCGATAAGTCCGGTGTGTCTTCAAGGAATAAAATTCGCTCGATTAAAATTGCCGCATGGTCTGTTTCATCCTGCATCTCATGGTTGATCCGCTCATAGAGCTTATGCAAACCCCAATCTTGATACATTCGTGAGTGCGTAAAATACTGATCCCTTGCACCAAGCTCATTGCGTAATAATTTGTGCAACTGCTCTAAAACCTTGGCATTACCCTTCATTTTTTCTAGCTACTCCTAAATAATTTCTTGATCACGCAAATTACATCATTGACTGTAGGTAATTCTGTAAGCCCGAATTTTCAATTAACCATTGTTGTGATTCAAACCAGTCAATTTGCTCTTCCGTTTCTTCGAGAATTTCTTCTAGCAAATCACGACTAACATAATCTTGCTCTTGCTCACAAAACTGGATGGCATTTGCGAGTTCTGTCCGAATGGTGTTGCCTGTTTCTAGCTCGTTTGCCAGCATTTCTGGGACATTCTCGCCGATCATTAAACGCCCCAAACTCTGAAGATTGGGCAATCCTTCGAGGAACAAAATTCTCTCAATGAGGCTATCTGCTTGCTTCATTGCCTTGATCGAATACTTGTATTCTTTGCCATTGAGTTCATCAAGACCCCAATTTTTAGCCATCCTTGCATGGAGGAAGAACTGGTTAATCGCTGTTAGTTGCGATTTGAGCGCAGCATTAAGCTGCGCATTGATTTCTGATTTACCCTTCATTTTTGGTGTTTGTACTCTCAACAGTTCACATTTATAGGTTGACACAGAAATACTGATTGATCTAGCTTCCTGGAGCCCAAAAGCCAGTCTATATAGTGTTTTAGATATTTCCCCTAGAAAAAAATAGTCTGTTAGAGTTGATAATAACTTGCAACAAGTGAAGATATAGGGCATATTAGGGATCGAATCTAAATCCCTTAGTTTTCGAAAGAGGTTTACGTGTACGTTTGTATTTGTCGAGGTATCACGGAAAAGCAAATTCGCGAGGCTGTAGAAGAAGAAACTTGCTCGATGCAAGAGCTATCCTCAGTCATGGGTGTCGGAATGGATTGTGGCACTTGTACGGAATATGCTTGTCAACTTTTAGAAAAGATGAAGCAACGAAATGGTTCAGTAAAGTCTGGACGTTCTTAGATGTTCTAATCAATGATCATCTTGTTGATAAAGTTTGGTTTTATATACGGAAATCTTTTTTCAATATTTAGACTGTTTTTTTGTGTGAATTAGTTTTTATTAAAATTTTCAATGTTTTTTGATTTAGACATCAAAAAGCTAGCAATTAAAAAAGTTTGGTGATGTCTGATTTTTTTAAGAAATCTCCTTCTCTTCGCTGGAGCCGCCGTCAGTTGATCCAGCTGGGGATTTTCGGTGCTGCAGGGAGTGCGATCGCCGCCATTGCTTATCAGAATCGCGATCAACCATCTGTACAAGCTGCTCAAATTCCACCAGTAGATTTTAGTCAGAAGAGCATTGAGCAAAATGGTTTTGATCCAATGCAAGTTTTGCGCGACTTTGATTATGGCGATGTCGTCTATGAAAATGGCCGCAAGATCCGCGAATATCATGTTGAGGCGAATAGTACCGAGATCAATCTCAATGCTGCGATTAAATATATAAGTTGGAATTTAAATGGTCGGGTGCCAGGACCAACATTTCGCGCGACTGAAGGCGATCGCCTTCGTATTATTTTTCATAATGCTGATGGACATTCCCATACACTACATTTTCATGGGACTCATCCAGAGGAAATGGATGGTGTTAAACCTGTCCGTCACGGCAAAACAATGGTGTATGAATTTGATGCGATGCCCTATGGCGTACATCTATATCATTGTCATGTGGCACCGGTAACTCGTCATATTGGCAAAGGCTTATATGGAATGTTCATCATCGATCCGCCAGAAGGTCGTCCTCCCGCAGATGAGATGGTACTGGTGATGGGGGGATATGACATTAATAACGACGAGAAAAATGAACTCTATGCCTTTAACGGTATTCCTAATGTTTTTCGCGATCGCCCAATTCCGATTGTGCAGAACCAATTGATTCGAGTGTATGTCCTAAATATGATCGAATTTGACGTCGCAGCAACATTTCATATCCATGCCAACTTTTTCCGCCTCTATCGCACTGGCAGATCTTTAACGCCCGACGAAGAAAGTGATGTTGTCACGATGGGAACAGCCGAACGCCACATTATCGAATTTTCCTATCCCTTTACTGGCAAATATATGTTTCATCCACACCAAGACTATATTGCCGAGCATGGTTGCATGGGATTTTTCAAGGTGATTCCAGCATCCGAAGTCTAGATCCCTCTTCAGCAAATCTCACTCGCTATCTATAGAAATAGGCGATCACCCACCATTAGTCACATCTCCTCATCAATAGCCAATTTACTGAAAGATTTTATATTTAAGATAATTGCAATTATTAACTGACTATATTCTAAATTACGAATAATCAATACTTTCAAGGCATACTGTTACCAATAGTTGATACTTTATTAATAGGTATTCTCATCTCAATTAAGTTGAAACTCGATGAATTTTATTGAAAAAATTTAAATAGTTTTATGAAATCAATTAAACCTGTTGAGATGTTTCTAGCCCTTGGTTTGGCTGTAACCATTGGAGCTTGTGGCGCACCAGCTCCCGAAGTTGACGAAAGTAGTGAAGGCGGTGAAGCTGAAACAACCGAAGAAGTGAAAGAAGATCACTCTGAACATAGTGAAGAAGAACATGCGGCCCATGGTGGTGAAGGCGGTGAAGGTGGCGAAGGCGGTGCAGAATATAGCGAAGGTGAACAAGCCAATGCTGATTTTGTCGACAAACTTGCTGGAGCCGAACTATTGAGTGCTCTCAAAGAAGGTGGCCATGTTATTTACTTCCGTCACGCGCAAACTGAAAAAGACTACGCTGACCAAGCCGATCCGAACATGAGCCTAGATGACTGCGATACACAGCGTAAGCTCAATGATGTCGGTATCAAGCAAGCAGAAGACATTGGTGCTGCTTTCACCGAGAAGGAAATTCCTGTCGGGGATGTCATCTCCAGCGATTATTGCCGTGCATGGCAAACCGCAGAGTTGGCCTTCGGTCGTTATGAAAAAGATTCCAAGCTAAACTTCCTTCCGTTTGAAGACTATACAGACGAACAGGTTGAAGAGATGAAAGCAAATGTTACTCCTCTCCTAACCGCGACTCCACCCAGTGGCCAAAATACGGTCATTGTCGGTCATGACGATATTTTTGAATCTGCAACAGGTATTTATCCTGCACCTCAAGGCATTGCTTATGTTTTGATCCCAGATGGTAATGGCGGATTTGAGCTAGTTGCAAACATGCTCCCAGAAGATTGGGCAGAACTGTAATCGAGACGCTGATTGCTACTGCCCTTTAATTCAGTGAGAGCTACGGTGCATGAGTCTGATGAGATATCCACAGCTCCCCAAGACACTTTGTTATCGTTGCTCTTGCTGGATGCAGATAGTTATTGCAAATATTTTTCTTTTGATATCCTGATAGTTAAAAAAATAGAAATAACCAAGGGTTATCATTACTAAATGCTATTGCTAGATATTAGACTTAGGTTTTTTAAGTAATACAAAAGATTAGAGAAAAAAATCGTGCCAGAATAGTGGTTTAACATCTGGTTAATGCGATTAAATTCTCTGTAAATCCTTTTCTCAAAGGCATTTCAGACAAAAAAAGTATTTTGGGGATAAAAAACTTGAGATTCTCTTAATCTTTTTATATTGACAACTATAGTTATTAATCTATAACGTTAGCCAGTAATTATAGACCCCTGGGAAAAGTGGATTAATCTCATGAAACCAATCAAACCTGTTGAATTATTTTTGGCACTTGGCTTAGCTACGACTTTAGGTGCTTGTGGTACTCCTGCTCCAGAAGGTGGCGAAGGTAGTGAGGGCGGTGAAGCTGCAACAACTGAAGAGGTCAAAGAGGAAGACCACTCTGAACATAGTCACGGTGGAGAAGGCGGAGAAGGCGGCGAAGGTGGTGAAGGTTCCGCTTCTGGAAACCCCGACATCGACTATATGACTGCGCTTGGATTGATGAAAGGTCACCTGATGGTTGCAGAAGAGTTGGTTGCTATCAGTGAATTTGAGCAATCTGAACCGCACATTGGTCATCCTGTCGAAGAGATTTATGGTGATATTGAAGGGGAATTGCCTGATCGTGGTGTTGATGATTTCAAGGACACATTGAATGCCGCACACGATATTGTGAAGACCTCCCCTGAGTCTCCGGAGCTGGCTTCTAGTTTGTCTGCATCTATTACAGCCGTTGACGATGCGATTACCGCTTTGGGCGACGAATTCCTTGCTGACCCTGAATTTGTGATGGGTGTGGTGATAAATTTGCTAACTGTTGCTGGGGAAGAGTATGAAGCAGCGATTGCCGATGGCAAATTCGTCGAGATTGTTGAATACCAAGACTCTCGCGGATTTGTCATGTACGGTGAAATGTTGTTTGAGAAGGTTGCGGATCAGTTGGATGCTGAAGCAAGCGAGGCGATCACCGCAGCCTTTACCGAGCTGAAAACTGCTTGGCCAGATGTTGTGGCTCCCGAAGCACCTGTGAAAACTCCTCAGGAAGTTTTCGGTCTCATCGTTTCGATCGAAGCGAGTATCTAGGGCTGTAACCAAAATCATCTAGGCTTAGATCGTCCTACTTTATCGTGGGGCGATCGCCTTTTTGACTGCTATTCTCTGTCGAAATTTATGCTGTTTACGATTCCACAAATCCTTACTTCAGAAGAACTAGAAGATATCCGACTTGTCCTTGGGGCAGCGGAATTTGTGGATGGGAAACTTACAGCCGGCTGGCACGCTAAGCTCGTCAAAAATAATCAGCAACTTACGACAAAAAGTCCGCAGGCTGATAGTCTCAAAAAACAAGTTAAAAAGGCTTTTAATGACCATCCTTTGGTGCAGTCAGCAATTCGTCCGAAAAGCATTCATACGATGCTATTCAGTCGATATGAAACAGGGATGTCTTATGGTCGCCATACTGATAATGCATTAATGGGTAGTCGGCGTTCTGATGTGTCTTTTACTTTGTTTTTGAACGAGCCAGATCAATATGAAGGCGGTGAATTAGTCATTGAAAGCGCTGATGCAGAGAAAGCTTATAAGCTTCCTGCAGGTAGTGCGATCGCCTATCCTTCCACCAGTTTGCACCGCGTTGATCCAGTGATTTCAGGGACACGTTTAGTTGCTGTTGGTTGGATTCAGAGCTATATTCGTGACCCTCAACATCGCGAAATTCTATTTGATCTAGAGGTTACCCGCCGCAGCCTTTTCGCTCAATCTGGCAAAACAAATGAATTTGATTTGCTCTCGAAAAGTGTCGCTAATTTAACGCGGATGTGGGCAGAGTAAAGAATGCATCATTTCTGTTGTTTTGAAAGTCTGGCGATCGCCTTAGTCTTTGCATGTTAAGCCACAACAAATTCCCAAAAACAATAGACATTCCATTTATTTATAACTATTTGCAATTACGTTGACATGGCAAGTTTTATTCTATAGACTGGCTATTCGACAGTAGTTGACAAGTATTCTCAGTAATTGAGGCTGCTGACAATTAGTCTAGTGGGCTATCTCTAACTAAAAGAGAACCCATTGGGATTCTCAAAAGAATTTCAAAATTTTTGTGTGTAGGAGTTTTTATGAATCGTTTATTTACAGTCACCACAGCGCTCAGTGTTGCGCTTGTGGGTGGTTCCCTCTCTGAGGCGATCGCCGTACCGACTAATTCTTTGTCGATGCAGGATGATCTACTCACCCAACAGGATTCTATCGGTCAGGTAAACAGCGTCTTTCAACTGCGTGATGTTGCGCCCTCTGACTGGGCATTCGACGCACTCCGCAACCTCGTCGAAAAATATAACTGCATCGTCGGTTATCCCGATGGTACTTTCCGTGGCAATCGTTCCTTGAGTCGTTATGAATTTGCTGCTGGTCTCAACGCTTGTATGCAACAGATCGAACGCCTCATTGTTGGCGGTGGTACTGATGTAGATGCAGCAGACATCACTCGTCTCCGTGCTCTCGTTCAAGAATTCGAAGCAGAACTTGCAACCCTCGGTGCACGTGTAGATGACATCGAAGGTCGCGTTGAGTTCCTCGAAGACCACCAATTCTCTACAACTACCAAGCTCGAAGGTAAAGTTATCTTTGCTGCAATTGGCTCAGGTGGTGGCGCAGGTGATGATGATCAAATCACTTTCGGTAACCGTGTTCGCTTGAACTTAGACACAAGCTTCACTGGTGAAGACAACCTACGCGTTCGTTTACAAGCAGAGAACGCTAATTCTCCTGACATTGGCACTCCTGAAGGTAATTTGGCATTCGCAGGTGGCGGTACCAACGATGTTGTTGTTGATGCCCTTGTTTATGCTTTCCCACTTGGTGAGAAGTTGAATGTGGCGATCGCCGCAAATGCTGGTGCATCGGACGACTTTGCTAGCACAATCAACTACCTTGATGGCGATGGTAACGAAGGCGCACTTTCGACTTTCGGTACCAGAAACCCCATTTACTACCTCATCGAAGATAAGGGTATTGGTTTTGACTATGCCTTCAGCGACAAGATTAACTTAGGAGTCGGCTACATGGCTCCCGATGCCCAAGACCCCAGCGAAGGTAATGGTCTGTTCAATGGTGCATATGGTGCGATGGCTCAGCTCCATGTCAAGCCTGTTGATAGCTTCGAATTTGGCTTAACTTACCTCAACAGCTACAACATTAGTGACACTGGTACAGGCAGTAGTCGTTCCAATATCAGTGAATTCATCACTGACAATGGTGGTACAGCTACTACTACCACGAACTCCTTCGGTATCGAAGCTTCTTGGATGCTTTCTGAACGCTTCGTTCTTGGTGGTTGGGTCGGCTACAGTGATGTGAGCCTCGAATCTTCAGCTGGTTTAACTGGTGATGAGGCAGAAATTTGGAACTGGGCAGCGACCCTCGCGTTTCCTGACCTCGGTAAAGATGGTGCTCTCGGTGGCTTAATTGTTGGTATGGAGCCGCGTGTGACTGACTCCAACATTACAGTTGGTGGTCTTTCGGCAGAAGATTCTGATACTTCACTTCATATCGAAGGTTTTTACCAGTATCCAATTAATGACAACATCTCAATCATGCCTGGTTTCGTATGGTTGACATCTCCTGATCACAACGACAGCAATGACAGTGTTGTGATCGGTACAATTCGTACTCTCTTCAGTTTCTAAGAGAAACGAATAGACCTTACAAATTTTAAATTTTTCCTCACTCTTAAGATTGTGGTGGCGTTTAGCGCTCACCACTTTTTTCTTTTTTAGGGAAAAATTTGGTGATTCTATCTATGGCTGATACGGTGGTGATCGCCTTTACGACTTCATCGCTTCACGGAGTAGGTCACGCTTCTTTTGCAAATGTGAGAATGGTTCTCATTTTTGTTGTAGGATGAACAGACCAATTTTAAGGTGTAAGGAAATTTCCATGACTAAAATATTTAAAATCGTCGCAACGTCAGTGACTGCTTCGATTCTGGGCGTTTTGCCCTATGCAGAGGCGATCGCCGCACCGACTAATTCTTTGGCGATGCAAGATGACCTACTCACCCAGCAAGATTCACTTGGTCAGGTAAACAGCGTCTTTCAACTGCGTGACGTTGCCCCTTCTGACTGGGCATTCGACGCCCTCCGCAACCTCGTCGAAAAATATAACTGCATTGTTGGTTATCCCGATGGCACTTTCCGTGGGAACCGCTCCCTCAGCCGTTATGAATTTGCTGCAGGTCTCAACGCTTGTATGCAGCAAATTGAGCGTCTAATCACTGGTGGGTCTGACGTAGATGCAGCAGATATCACTCGTTTGCGCGCTCTTGTTCAAGAATTTGAAGCAGAACTTGCAACTCTCGGTGCTCGTGTAGATGATATCGAAGGTCGCGTTGAATTTCTAGAAGACAATCAGTTCTCCACAACCACTAAGTTGAAAGGACAAGTAAGTTTTGCTTTAAGCCAAGCATTTGGCGAGCAGAAAGCAGATGGCAGTGACCTTGACAGTCAAGTCGTTTTCAATAATCGAGTTCGGTTGTTTTTCAATACCAGCTTCACTGGAGATGATCTATTGATCACTCGTCTAGACGCTCTGAACACCGTTCCCTTTGGTCCTGGGGAAGGAGGCGAACCAAATGTCACAGGGACATCCATGACCCGAACTGCCTTTGATGAAGGTAATGGCAATGATGTCAGCATTGGTAAATTGTTCTATGGCTTCTCTGCAGGAAGCATTGGGGATGACCATGATGATCACAAAGATGATGATCACAAAGATGATGAACATCACGAAGACGAGCATGATGACCACGGTCATGGCCCTGCCAAAGGTGCTCGCTGGTCTTTCGCCATTGATGCGGTAGGTGGTGAGTTTAACGAAAACTTTGTTAACTTTAATGAGTTTTTCTCAGAAGAATTAACAGGTGCAGTTTCGCGTTTCGGTCGCTTCAACCCTATTTATTATCAAGGTTTGGAAGGAACTGGTGCATCTATGACCTATCGTTTCAGTGAAGCTCTTAGCTTTTCTGCGGGTTATCTAGCGCCTGATGCCAATGATCCTTCTTCGAGAGCTGGTTTATTTGATGGTTCCCACGCCGCCCTAGCTCAACTCACGATCGAACCAAGCGATCGCCTTGCTTTGGGTCTAACATATGCCCGTTCCTATTTCCCTGGCGGTAGTTTGATTGCAGTATCTGGTGAAACAGGTAGTGAAGCCGCTAACGTTCCATTTGGTGAAGATGTCGCAACCTCGGCAAACTCATACGGTGTTCAAGGTCGCTACGAAATTAGTCCCCGTTTTTCCCTCTCTGGTTGGGCTGGTTTAACCGAGGCTAATGCAGAAGCAAATGGATTTAACGCCGATGCTGGTGTTGCAGTCAATGATGGGGATAGCGCTACCGCGTTTAACTGGGCATTAACTCTAGCGATGTTAGATGTCGGTAAAGAAGGTAATCTACTAGGTTTCATTGTGGGACAACCCCCAAGAGTTACCGACAATGATGCGGGAGAAGAATCTAGCGAAGCATCTTGGCACCTCGAAGCGCAGTATCGCCACCAGCTCAACGACAATATCGCGATTAATCCCGGTGTTTTCGTCGTGCTCAATCCTGAGAACCAGGACAATGACTCAATTGTGGTTGGCACAATCCGCACAATCTTCGAGTTTTAAGGCATGAATTGACTGGGTGTTTGATCCAGTTCAGTTTTTGAATATGGGTTGCGTATTCTCTCGCTAAAGACGTTGGGTATCGCAACTTAACCTAAATCTTTTTCCTCACTCTTAATGTAGTGGCTAGAATCTATGGCTAGCCACTTTTTTTGTCTGAAATTAATTTATGGCGATCGCCTTTTTTTCTACTCAAAACTGTGGTGATCGCCGATCTATTTACCTTCCGAATAAAGTTCTAATTCAAACTTGCTGCGTCACAAAAGAACTCCAATATATTTGGAATACCCACATTCTTTATAACTCCGATTCTATGCAACGAATTTCGAGCAGACTTCAAAGTCCATGGACTGTAATTGTTGTGTTGGCTAGTTTGTTATTGCCTGTGATTTTATCGATGCTATTAGTTGGAATCGGTAATCTTCTAGGCTGCCAAATATCAGGAAGCCCGGGACAAATGTGTTATGTGCTTGGTCTTAATGCTGGTCAAACTATCACCAGGCTTATTGATTTGACATGGCGGAGTATGGCACTTGGAATGTTCCACATACCCTTTGTGAGCATGGGACTATTTGCCGGATTGTTTATGTTGATTCGTTGGTGTTGTCCGAGAAGAATACTTATGCCATTGGGCATAGGGAGTATTTGGTATGTCGGCTTTGTTCCAACGATTGCAGGTTTTGTATTTGTTTGGTTTGTTGGTAATGCCGCTCAATGCTCTCTGAATGCAGGAGGGGTAGGAGACTGTTACTTATTCGGATTTTATACAGACGGTACATTTCATTATGCTAGTGTGCTGCCGTTTGCAATTTTTCTTTTAGTGCCTCTATGTGGTGTCCTTACAGGTGTATATTATGGCCTGATCAGACAGTACGGTAAGAATTAGAGATAAGTTCAGTTAAAGAATTTTCAAATAAAAATGAGGTCACTCTATTCAGGCATGGTGAGTGCGATTTTTCTGGTTGTTGATCCGGTGGCGATCGCCGACCTATTTGCTTGCTGAATAAAGTTCTGATTCAAGTTGGTGATACAAAAAAAGACCTTCACTATAGTGGATTTATATAAGGTCTTTGGAAATTCTGGTATGGGTTTATTTCTGGGCAAACCTCGGCGTCAATGGTTAGTAATCACCCTACTAGCTAGTTTCTTATTGCCCACTCTTTTCTCTGCGCTACTGTTTGTAATGGGTAATCTTTTGGGTTGCCAAGTGGCAGGGAGCTCAGCACAAATGTGCAACATCGCAGGTATCAACATTGGTCAAACCATCACAATGTTTGTTGATTTGACATGGTGGAGTATGGCATTTGGGATGTTCAGTACGCCTTATGTGAGCATTGGACTATTTATCGGACTGTTTGTATTGCTTCATCTTTGCTGTCCGAGGAGAACGCTTATTCCATTGGGTATGGGCAGTATTTGGTTTGTCGGATTTGCTCCGATGATTGCAGGCATCGTATTTGTTTCATTTGTCGGTGATGCAGCCCAATGTTCTCTGAATGCGGGAGGAGTGGGTGAGTGTTTTTTATTCGGATTTGATACGGACTACGCATTTCATTCTGTTCATGCAGTGCCGTGGATGATCTTTTTTCTGATGCCTTTATGCGGTTTCCTAATGGGGCTATATGGTTTGACCGTGTGGGTTAGAGACAAGTTCAGCAAAAAAAGTGCAAAACAAAGGTGAATTCCTCCTATTCGGGCATAGTGAGTGCTATTTTTCCGGTTGTTGATCCGGTGGCGATCGCCTCATGAGCGAGTTTGGCCTCGGCGAGAGGAAACGTTTGTCCGAGATGAATTTTTAGATCGCCTGACTCAAACCATTCTGTACATTGCTCGAGGATTTCGGCATGGTGAATCTGCCCGGCTTCAATACCCATCAACATTGGTGTGAGCATTAACTCTAAGCCAATCCTTAAATTACGTTTGCGAGCCAGTTTTAAATTATCGAGACTAAAATCTGGCTCAAGAATCGTCACTAAATCGCCATAAATTTTTACCGCTGGTACTGTATCCCAAAAAACTTGCCCACCTACTGTGTCAAAGGCAATATCGACCCCTTTTCCTTTTGTGAAATCGAGCACTGCTTCCGTAATATCAGTATCTTTATAGAAAATTGTTTCATCAGCTCCCAATTTTCTCGCGAGGCGATCTTTATCTGGGGTACTGACTGTCGTAATCACTTTGGCTCCCCACTTTTTCGCAAGTTGGATTGCCACATGACCAACGCCCCCTGCACCTGCATGGATTAAAATCGTTTGATCTTTTTGAATTCGAGCGCGATCGCCTAATGCTTCCCAAGCTGTAATTAAAACGAGAGGGGCGGCAGCAGCTTCCGCAAAAGATAAATTTTTGGGCTTGTGGGCAACAAAACGGCTGTCCACAACCGCATATTCCGCGTAATTGCCTTTTCCAGTTTTGCCGAGACCACCATCACAAAAATAGACGAGCTCTCCAACCCGAAAATTTTTGACTGCACTGCCTACTTCCTCAACAATGCCCGCACCATCACAACCGAGAATGGCGGGTAAAGGATCATCATAAAATGTGCCGCGACTGCAAATCTTTGTGTCGATGGGATTCACACCCGCTGCAGCCAACTTAACTAAAATCTGCTGCGGTTGAAGAAGCTCTGGCTCCGGAAAATCTAAAAGAGTGAGTACCTCTGGGGAACCCACTCTCGTCATGGCGATCGCCTTCATTTTTTTCTCAGGTAGAATAGTGCACTCGAACAATTAATTGTTCGAATCTTACCCAAAAACGGCGCAAAATTAAATGAGATCGTAACGATGGCAAATCATGGCGAATGCAGAAGCCATTAACGTAATTGCAAGGGCAAGAAAAGGATTTTGACCTTGGCTAACAGCGAAAGATGTTGCAACACCTGCGCCCAACCCGGCAACCAAGCCTGCTTGTACATAATCTTTCTCTGTGTTGCCGTTATACATATACTTTAATCCTTCGTTTCAAAGTTTATTAATGGGAGGGTAAAAAAAGCTTTATAAAAGAACTGTTTAGGTAAACAATTTCGCCATTAAACCTATCACTGGGATTTTGTTGGGGTGAGCGACTTGCAATCAAGGTTTAGATTTGGCTACATTTCTTAATGTGCTCTCTGTCCAGTAAAATAACAATCTAAAGAAAACATAAAATTCTAGAATTTAGTCTTCTATGACAACTACTTATAAAGTCGAAATTCAGCACCGTGGTAACACCTACACCATTGATGTGCCCGAAGACCAAACGATCCTTGAAGCAGCCCACGAAAATCAAATTGATTTACCCACATCCTGTGGTGCTGGAGTTTGTACAACTTGTGCGGCGCTAATCACCGAAGGCACCGTAACCCGTGAAGAAGGGATTGGTTTATCGCCAGATCTCCAGGAAGAAGGCTATGCGTTGTTATGTGTGGCTTATCCTAGTTCGGATGTGAAATTGGAATCGGATAAGGAAGAAGCGGTTTATGACCGGCAGTTTGGTCAAAGCTCTTAACTTTTTGTCATGATGAGATTGGGGATATGATGCCCCTATTTTTTTGCTTATTTTTCCGGCAGTTCTATTGTGGTGAGCCAATCTTTGTCTCGTAAACGCACCAAGAAAAATTCATCGTTACGTTTATTTCGGTATTGGTATCTGAAAATTCGCCGCCAAGAAGGGTCGTCAGAGGCGATCGCCAGAGGTTGGGCCTGCGGAGTGTTTGCAGGCAGTTTTCCGTTATTTGGCTTGCAAACATTAATTGGTTTATTGCTAGCGACTCTATTGCGTGGCAATAAATTCACGGCAGCAGCAGGCACCTGGATCAGTAATCCATTTACCTACGTCCCCATTTATTATTTCAATTTTCGGATAGGGGAAATCATCCTTCGACAGCAGGCCGAGTTTAGCGTCGATCAATTAGAATCCTGGACGCAAATGGGGCTGGCAGGTTTTCATTTTATGTTTATCTTGTTTACCGGCTGTATTGTGGTGGGATCTGCGCTCGGTATTGCGGCTTATTTTGGCACCCTGAGATTGACAAACCGGTGGCGATCGCTGAAAAAGCAACGATAGATTTTTGTCACTGGTTGAAGATCTATGCCTGCTCCCGATTCTCGCTACACTAAAACCAGTTTGAATTTTCTTGGTATCCATGGCTCTACTCAACTTTGCAAAGCCCAGTTATCCCCTTGTTTTAGCAGCATTTAAGAGTAATCCAGAGCAAGGACATCGCCAACTAATCAAAACGCTTCATTGGTTAGAGCGATCGCCAGATATGGTGTGGAGCCAATTTATGAAGACGCAAATGAAGCAGGATTTTTGCGTTACAGATCAACGGCTTCAGCAAAAGCTTTGGGGGTTAGACTTCCCGAATCCAGTGGGGCTATCAGCAGGTTGTGATAAAGATGCGATGGCGGCAGGTATGTGGTCGCGATTTGGGTTTGGCTTTGCAGAGATGGGTGCAGTAACGCTTCATTCCCAACCCGGTAATCCGTTACCTCGTTTATTTCGTCTGCCGGAGGATCAAGCTGCTCTAAATCGTTTGGGAGCAAATAATCTCGGTGCGTCGGTGATGGCCAAAACCTTGGCAGAAAGCTGGAAAATTGAACCGCGACAAATTCCGATTGGCATTAATCTCTGCAAATCAAAAATCACGCCTTTAGAGGAAGCCGCGGCGGATTACAAAGGTAGTTTTGAATTTCTCGAATCGGTAGCCGATTATTTTGTCGTAAATGTCAGTTCGCCGAATACGCCTGGTTTGCGATCGCTCCAAGGCGGTGAACAGATTCAACCGATTCTTGATGCTCTTAAAACAGCGAACACAAACAATAAACCCATTCTGATTAAAATTTCCCCTGATCTTGAATGGGAGGCGATCGCCAACATTGTCACCATCGCCCAAAATTATGAACTCTCCGGCATTATCGCGACGAACACCACAACAAAACGCACTGGTCTCAAAACGAAAATTCTTGAGAAAACCGGCAATCCCGTCACCGAAGAAGCTGGCGGTATTAGTGGCGCTCCTGTCCGACAACGCTCGACGGAAGTGATCCGTTTTATCTACGAAAAAACCGAAGGCACTTTACCGATTATTGGGGTTGGTGGAATTTTTTTGGCTGAGCACGCTTGGGAAAAAATCACTGCTGGTGCAACGATTCTGCAACTCTACACCGGCTGGATTTATGAGGGTCCTTGGATTATCCCCAATGTCTTAAAAGGTTTGCTCGCTAAACTTGATGAACACAATCTCAACCATATTTCTGAGGCGATCGCCCTAGATTTTAAAAAATAATCCTGAATTTTGAGCGTGTGTCAGCGTAGATACCTTTGTCCCCACACCACATATCTTGCATCTGTCTATGGCAAGATAGGGGTGATTTTCTCTGATGTCTACCGCGCCAATTATGTTTCGTCGATCGCCTCGCCGCAATCCACTGCAAACCTATCTCGTTCAACCTGTCCTCAATGGGCTTAGTCCTTGGATGGGGATAGATTGGTGGCTAATGACCGTAACCATTGCCCTTACTGTGATTGCTGGGTTAGCGATTCGGAGTGCCCAGTTAAATGTTGGAGTGATTGATTGGCGGCAACATTGGATTACTGCCATTGTAGGGTTGGTATTTTGTTTTCTTATTGCCCGTACCCGTTATAAGGCACTCATTTTTGGACATTGGATTATTTATGTCTTGAGCTTGGTTTCGCTGATTGCTGTCATGGTGATTGGTGTGACCGCAAATGGTGCCCAAAGTTGGATTGGAGTGGGTGGTTTTAATGTGCAGCCCTCAGAATTTGCCAAAATCAGTTTGATTCTGACTTTGGCGGCATTGCTCCATAAAAATACAGCAGATAGCCTTCCGAATATTCTCAAAGTAACGGCGGTGGCTGCGGTGCCTTGGTTCTGTATTGCCCTCCAGCCTGACCTTGGTACTGCGATGGTTTTCGGGGCGATCGGGATGGGAATGATCTATTGGGCTAATGCCAATGTGGGTTGGCTCGTGTTGATGGTCTCACCCCTTGTTTCAGCGGTCATGTTCAATGTCTTTTTCCCTGCTTGGATCATTTGGTTTGGGGTAATGGGCTTAATCGCTTGGTTTACGCTGCCATGGCGGTGGTTCGGGACAGTGGGCGCAATGGCAGCGAATGCGATCGCCGGATCCGGTGCTGGTGTGCTGTGGGGACTGCTCAAGGACTATCAAAAGGCTCGTTTAACGCTGTTTCTCGACCCCGAACAGGATGCCCTCGGCGGTGGTTATCACCTGATTCAATCCCGCATTGCTATAGGCTCTGGCCAGCTTTGGGGACAGGGTTTATACGAGGGCTCACAAACACAACTGAACTATGTCCCAGAGCAACATACCGACTTTATTTTTTCCGTAATTGGTGAAGAGCTGGGGTTTGTTGGGGCGATCGCCGTGATGATTTTATTTTGGATTTTGTGCTTGCGATTGATTCGAATTGCCTGCAAAACCGAGGATAACTTTGGCTCATTGATCGCCGTTGGTGTTCTCTCAATGATTTTGTTTCAGGTGTTGGTCAATGTTGGGATGACCCTCGGTGTTGCGCCGATTACGGGGATTCCGCTACCTTGGCTGAGCTATGGTCGTTCATCGCTGCTGACGAATTTCATTGCCATTGGCCTTGTGCAAGCTGTCGCCAACCGAACATCGCGTACGAATAACAGCAGTTCGACTGGTTTATAGCGTTTCAAAAGCCTCAAGTACGGCTTCAAGGGCGATCGCCCCGTGAGTCCAATGTGTACCGCCCTGACAAAATACGATATAGGGTTCACGTAATGGCCCATCCGCTGACAGCTCAGATGTGCTGCCATCAATAAATGTGCCGCCAGCCATCACCAAATCACTGGCGTAACCTGGCATCGGCGCGGGTACTGGATCGAGATAAGAGCCAATGGGTGAAAACTTTTGCCACGCCCGACAAAATGCTAATAATTTTTCAGGTGAACCGAGCTTAATTGCTTGAATCACATCCTGACGTGGCTCATTATGGAGTGGCTTCACTTCATAACCCAACTCATGAAATACCTTGGCGACAAGCAAGGTGCACTTTACTGCTTCAGCCACCATTTGCGGTGCAAGAAATAGGCCTTGAAAAAGCAATCGATTTTGGTCATAAGTCGCGCCACCATGACTGCCAATCCCTGGCGCAGTTAGCCGACAAGCCGCTTGTTCAACAAACTCTGCTTTCCCGGCGAGATAGGCTCCTCCCGTGACAATTGTGCCGCCTGGATTTTTGATCAGAGAACCAGCCATTAAATCAGCCCCAACTGCTGTCGGTTCAACTGTTTCAATAAATTCACCGTAGCAATTATCTACAAAACAAACTGTTTCAGAATTTTGCTTTTTGACGATCTCGATAATCCTTTGAATCTCTGCTGTCGATAAACTTTTTCGCCATGAATAACCGCAGGATCGCTGAATCAATATCATGCGAGTTTTTGATTGAATTGCTGTCTCTAGCCCTTCCCAATCGACTGTGCCTGTTTCCGTTAGCTCTAGTTGTCGATAGCTGATGCCAAACTCGGCTAAAGATCCTTGCCCCGCTTCTCGTAAACCAATGACTTCTTCCAATGTGTCATAGGGCGCTCCAGCCACGGCCAACAGCTCATCACCTGGCCGTAATACTCCATACAGAGCAGCGGCGATCGCATGGGTCCCCGATACAAACTGTACCCGCACTATTGCAGCTTCCGAACCCATCACTTCCGCATAGATCTGATCAAGCGTTTCTCGACCGAGATCCCCATGACCATAACCACTAACGCTGCTGAAATGATGGACTCCGACTTTGTGATTTTGAAATGCAGTTAAAACTTTTCTGAGATTTTGTTGGGTCTGGCGATCAATCTCTAAAAACTGTGGCGTTAGCTCGGCGATCGCCTGATTGATTTTCTCCGCAGCGGTCATATCAAATTACAATCTCGCAATTTAGCTTGCCCATCATATCAACTACCGTGAAACACTTTGACTTCCTCAACAATAACCCTCTCAATCCTTTTCATAGTGTCCATTTTCCTTGCCTAACCCGGTGAACAAATGTAAAATGAAGTCTATTTTGATGAAGCAAGCCACTGCTTTTACCCATAAAGCAAAGCTAAAAAAAGTTGAAGCTGCATTTCATCTCACAATTTGAGAAATATCAAAAATTTTCGACTTTCCAAAGTTTGCAAAACTAGATTAGAATTTCTTATCCTTGCAAGTTTTGCTTGACTTTCTTCAGTTTTCGCTTAAGCAAAAATGTAAGACGCCCCTTAAATGAACTATATTCAAGCAGACGGTGTCTTAACAAAACTAAAACCTCCAGAAAGGATCTTTCATGACTGTTGCTACCTCACAAAAGCTATCTCTAGACTGGACGACTGTAATTTATTTCAGTCTCATCCATATCGTCGCACTGCTCGCATTTCTGCCAGGCAATTTTAGCTGGCAGGCGGTTGGAGTATTCTTACTTTTCCATTGGATTACAGGCGGTGTTGGGATTACACTCGGATTCCACCGGCTTGTCTCCCACCGCAGCTTCGATGTGCCGAAATGGGTTGAGTACATTCTGATTTTTTGTGGAACACTTGCCTGTCAAGGAGGGCCCCTAGACTGGATTGGTTTACACCGTATTCACCATAAGCACTCAGACACGACCCCTGACCCCCATGATTCCAACAAAGGATTTTGGTGGAGCCATATCGGTTGGATGCTTTTTGAAATTCCAGCTCGCGCAGATATCGATCGTTATATCAAAGATATTAAAGACGATCCTTTCTATAATTTCTGCCAGAACTACATGATTCCTATTCAAGTAGTTGTCGGTTTACTACTGTTTGCTTGGGGTGGCTGGTCTTTTGTGACATGGGGGATCTTCATGCGCTTAGCTGTCGTTTTCCATTGCACTTGGTTTGTGAATAGCGCAACTCACAAATTTGGTTATCAGAGCCACGAATCTAACGATAAATCCCGTAACTGCTGGTGGGTTGCCCTCGTTACTTATGGCGAAGGCTGGCACAACAATCACCACGCCTATCAATATTCCGCACGCCATGGTTTGAACTGGTGGGAAGTTGATATGACTTGGATGACTATTCGTTTGCTTCAAATCCTAGGTCTAGCGAAGAATATCAAACTCGCTCCTACTGACTAGTTGAGATGAGCCGACACTTTTGAGCGAAACCTCATAGGGTTACTAAATAAAATCAATTCTGATAAAGGCACCTTCGTGGTGTCTTTCTGTTATTGTGAGTGCTTGCTTATTTTGTTCTGTTCAGCTAACATTTCGCCAATATTAAGTCTCCTCACAGAAAATTGACTTTATCATCCAAAAGGCATTGCAGAATAGAGGATGCTGACCCAATGAAATGTCCGGAATGTCAATCTACTCATATCCGTAAGAACGGAAAGAAAAAAGGCAAACAGAATCACATCTGTGTAGATTGTGGCCGTCAGTTTATCGACCACCATAGTAAGCTCGGCTACTCCAATGCCTTCAAACATGAATGCCTCAAAATGTAGTCAAGGGTATAGGCTTTCGAGCCATTGAACGGGTGAAAGGACTGCACCACACTACTGTTATAACTTGGGTCAAACAAGTCGGTGAGTTACTACCTGATGCTTATGAACCTGGGCAAGTTTCTCAGGTGGGTGAACTCGATGAACTTCAAACCTTTGTCGGTGCAAAAAAACAAGGTCTGGCTCTGGACAGCAGTAAAGCATTTTCAATCGGGTATTCTCGCCTGGACTGTTGGTGATAGAGGTGCAGAGATATTCCAGCCACTATGGGGCATCGTTAGTCTCTGGAGATGTTTCTTCTACGTCACAGATGGCTGGAAAGTGTATCCCATGTTTATACCGGATAGTGACTAGGTTGTCAGTAAGACCTACATGACTCATGTTGAAGGGGAGAATATTCGATTGCGGCACTATCTCGCTCGACTTCATCGAAAAACTTGATGTTATTCAAAGCCTCTGGAAATGTTAGAGCATTCGATTCGATTGCTGATTCATGACCTCAAATTCGAGGATGTTCCTGTCTCCCAATGCTCATAGATTCATGCCTCTATTCTGTAACGCCCTATGGTGAAATTGTTCAGCCAGAAGCAACCGTTTTTGCCAGTGAAACCGAACAAGAAATGAAGGCGTGGCTGTAACGTTGTCAGCAGTTGATTGGAATGATGAGTGCAGAAAAAAATCGCCGCCATCAATTATCAAGCTCATCGCCGCACTCAAGACGCCATTGACGAACATATCGAATGGTTGGAAGAACAAATCTGAACCATAATGAGAAGCTTAAACCGCTGAGTCAATATGCACCTCAACTTCAAGAAAAACAAACTCTTTTAACGTGAGTTCGGGTTAAGGAATTAGGATGAAATTCCGACAAGTTAGACTGAAACTCCTATAAATCAAGAGTTTGTTTGGAATTTTATCTATGAAACGTGAGTTCTGGATAAGGAATGATAGGTCTAATCAAGCTGTAAAGAAGGTTTTTTGGGTTGATGGCAGTAAGCAATCAGCCCACACAGCAAGTTCACACAAAAGTTTGTGGGACTGCGATGTCGGGAATGTTCAATCTGTGAGATGTTCTTCAGTTGGTCAATAACTGTCTCAATCAAAGCCCGCTTACGAGCAAAAAGTTTATCTTGATAAACCATCAAATGATGCTTCATATTTCGACGAGGTTTAGCCATTAGGGTCACCTCATGTTCCTCTTGAAGATGCTGGGCTAAAGATTGTGAGACATAGCCTTTATCGGCAAAGACTTTACCCCATAAGTCTTGCAATAACTCCACTACAGGTTGGCGGTCATCGGTATTTCCGGGCGTCACTTGGACGTTGAGTAATTCTCCTCGCTCATTGATGACCAGGTGTAGTTTGAAGCCGAAGAACCATCCCACCGAAGTCTTGCCCCTTGCCGCGCAACCTTCAAAAACACGGTGTTGAGAGATACGGCGATTATGGCAAACCTTGATGCTGGTGGCATCAATGAAGCTAATACCAGTGCATTGTCCGAAGCATTGTCGCAGATATGTACAGAGAGGAATCAAGCTCGAAGGTATCCATGTCACAAAGCGTTGATAGCTCACAGCTAGAGGAAACTCTTGTTGCCAATCGCATTTCACCTTGATGAGATAGAAATGCTTGAAATTTCGATAGTGAGATTGATGGAAAGCAATGAGAATAGTCATCACCTCACTCAGACTGAGGCTTCTCTGACGGCGACGGTATTTTTTTGCCAGAGCTGAGTAACGCTTGATGCCATAAGGGTTCAAAGATTCGACAGAAATCATCAACATGGCAAAACAGAGCCTCTAGACTGGACATGGGAGAAAGCCGTGGATTCGTTACAACTTCCACGATATGGGCTTTCTCCTTTTCTTTCCTTATCCAGAACTCACGTTATGTACTGATTTCGCAACAAAGCATTCTAATTGAAAATATTGTATTGATTGAGCTCAATCAATACGATATTGCCTAAAATAATCGCTGCTCAATAAAGAATCAAGAAGCCTCAAACTCAGATTGGGAAAGACTTTTTTCCTGTTGTTCTTATCCCGAACTCACGTTCTTTTTTCGGCTGATGGCAGTAGGCAATGAGCCCGCAAAGCAAGTTAACACAGAAGTTCGCTGGACTACGATGTCTAGAGTGCTCAATCTGAGAAATATTCTTCAGCCGGTCAATGACCGTCTCAATTAAAGCTCGCTTACGGGCAAGGATTTTGTCATGCCAAAGCATCAAGTGATTCTTCATATTGCGCCGAGGCTTAGCCATCAACGTCACATCATGCTCTTCTTGTAAATGCTGTGCCAGAGGTTGAGAGGTATAGCCTTTATCTGCAAAAACCTTGCCAAATAAATTCTGCAATAGTTCCAGCACTGGCTTGCGGTCATCAGTGTTGCCGGGGGTGACTTTCACTTGGAGTAACTCGCCACGGTCATTGATTACTAGGTGCAGCTTGAAGCCAAAGAACCAACCAACAGATGTTTTACCTCGAGTAGCGTGACATCTAAATACCCGATGTTGAGAGATACGGTGATTATGGCAAACCTTGATACTGGTGGCATCAATGAAACTAATACCAGTGCATTGACCATAACAGTGCTGTAGATAAATGCACAGAGGAACTAACACTGAAGGCATCACTCCACAAAACGTTGGTAACTCACTGCTGTGGGAAAAGCTCTACGCCAATGGTGACGCACATTAATGAGATAGAAATGCTTGAAATTACGATAGTGGGATTGATGAAAGGCAATAAGTATAGTCATTATCTCACTCAAGCTCAGACTTCTGGGGCGCCGCCGCCGTTTTTGTTTTGAAGCCATCTGTTGCTGTTGCCATTGAGGTTCAAAGACTTGGCAGAAATCATCAACAGAGCAGAACAAAGATTCTAGACTGGTCATGGGAGAAGATGGTGGGCTGTTTATCAACTTCCACAATATGCACTTTCTCCTTTTTCTTCCTTATCCCGAACTCACGTTAAATATGTGAAGAATCAAGGTAAACAATATTTGCAACTTCACCAGGATTTACAACTGAGTCTATTTCAGTTCTGATACCCCGTCCGTTTACGGCGGGGTTATTCATTCGAAGATAAATCGCCGCGTTAGTGGGACTAGCTCCATTTAATCGTGATATAGCAGTGGCCAACATCAAGGAAAGCGTTTTGCCTCTGGAGGACAAGCGGCTGTGAGATGTTCACTGTATATGGCTACTCTATCTGCCTTCAGATATAACCCACCTATACGAGCTTATTACTAACACCTTTTGGAGCGAGGGAAATGTAAGAAAGTCGCTCTGATTGCAGCTATGCGTAAATTGCTTGTCTGTTTGAATGCGATGGTTAGAGTAAATCAGCCTTGGTGTGATAAACAAGTGACTGTTTGATTTCAAGCTTCGCTGTCTTGATTCAATGGTTTCAACTTGACATCTAATATAATCGCTTCCGCTCTTCGAGCATCTTCCCCAAGGAAGGATAGGAATTGTCTCTAATATTGATTCGAAGCAGCCATACTCACAAGACTAAAGAGCTCCAACTTATTTTTTTGCTTAGCATAGCATCTTGAATTTTAGCTCAGAAGTCAGGGCTCTGAATTTGTAGGACGATGGAAGATTTAATTTTCGGTTGCTTCAGCTTCAGCAGAGTCAGAATTATCTATGCCATTAAGCTTGATCTTGAAACCAGAATTGTAGGATTCACTTCTCGGCGCATCGGCATAGGCTTCGTCTTGCACTGTGCGGAACTCAGCCGTTTGCTTATTTTCATCTGACAATGTGATCGTCTGGGCATTGCCGTAGGGGTCAGATGTAAATGTGAAACCAGAGAAATTATTGGTGATTTGTGTCGGCCAAGCCATTACCTCAGATTCTTGGGCGATCGCCGCAGGAGTCGAGAGGGAGAGAAGCGCGCTTGCACCGAGGAAAGCAGATGCAAACCAAACCTTTGGAGATGCGGAGATAGTCATGGGCTTATTGGGGAGAGGGTTAACAGAAGGGCGTGGGGGCGGGGCACATTTCCATCTTACCCAGAAGCCCTAGAGTATTCTTCTACCTACGTGGCAAATCTCAGCAAACTTAAAGAATTAGCCAAAATGCCATCCCAAAAAACGGTACAAATCGCGCCGTTTGCCAGGTGCTGTCTTTCGGAGTGAGGTCACCGAGCAGAAAAATTTGGAATAGCCAAAAACAAATTAGATCCGCGATAAAAGCAATGCTCAATCGACTCTCGCCCATCTGCTGAAGGAAATACGATAGGCGATCGCCGATATCTCCAAACTCAGGCCGCGCTAACCCGAACCATCCGAGCGAAACGATGCCAACAATTAAAGCCACTGAGGCAAACCCTCGGGCAATTAATTTTTGTTGTGGGATAAATGGCTCCGACGGAATGTCTTTGCGGAGCGCCATATAAGGAATCAGAAACACATTGGTTAGAAACATCGCGCATGACCACAAAACCGTTCGCGGTAAATACTCCCCTCGGCGATCACACCACAGCACTGGCAAAAACATAAAAATCCAAGCCACCGCAAAATTAAATAGGGCTTCATCGACAGGATTCAGAGCGGGTGAAATCATTGCATCGACACCCAACCGATTCAGCAGGGGCAGCACAAAAAAGAAATTGAGGGATTCGCCTTTAACTTCCGCGAGCGTTTCCGACTGAATTTGCCACACCGGTTCGCCGCCAAACGGCATCCCAGTTGGTGCAAACAGTAGTGACCCTGTATACACCACCCACAAAATCCATAACCAAGTTTGATTTTTCACGACGCAACTCCAAAACACCTCTCGTTAGTGTTCCGAATTTTGGGCGGCGATCGCAACCCAAACCCTAAACATTAAAAAGCGTTTTCAGACGATGGCGTACCCAATTCACAATGTTTGTTTCCTGCTCCTCTGGCGGCAACCAGCCATTTTCCTGCATTTCTTGCTTTCGCAAAATCAACTCCTCCTGATGATTACTCAGCTCTTCTACCAAAGCCTCATGAAAATCAGGGTGCTTCTGGAGCAATACTTTAAAATTTTTGTTGGTGATCGCAAACAATAAAGTACTTTCTAATGCCTTTGCCGTTGCAGTCCGAGGTACGCCTAACATCAGAGACATCTCCCCAAAGAAATTACCAGCCTCTAAAATTGCAAGCTGTTTTTTCAGTGTTTCTGCATAAACTTCAATTCGACCCGACAGAATAATATAAAATGCATCTCCTGGATCGTTTTCTCGGAATAGAGTCTCCCTTTTGTGCAAGGATTTCAGGCGACCAATTTCAATAATTTGTCGCAATCGAAATTCACTCAGATGACTAAAGCATCCTACTTTTTTTAATGCAGCTCGAATTGATATTTGTGGCTCACTAATTGAGGTATTATTCATCCTTTCAAGCTCACCAGATTCTGGGATATCACCTTCCGGCAAATTACTTTCTGGGAGATGATCTGCAACATTTGATTTAAACGCAGCAAAGTTAATATTATGTAGCCATAATTCACGCTGTGGAAATGGAATTTTAATATGGTTTTCCCGGAACTTATGCTCAATCGTAAAATGTAATGAACTAATAATTTCATGCTTAAAGCCCATCTGATTACTCTCCACCCACACCCACAGCTCAAAATTCAGAGCATTATCTCCAAAGCCGACAAAAAGGACTTGTGGAGAAGGTATTTGGAGAATATTTTGGTCGAGATAGGCAGAGACCAAAAGTACCTCTGTCACTAAAGTTGTATTACTGTCATAGGCAACAGTTACAGGTAGTTTGAGACGAACATGATTGGTTTCATAATGAAAATTAACGATTTGATTTTCAACAAAATGACTATTTGGAATAACAACAGAAGAACCATCTTTTTGCTTTAGGACGATCGCCCGTGTTGAAATCTCTTGAACAAAGCCATACAAATCGCCAAGCTGAACATAGTCACCTGTCTTTATTTTTCGTTCAGTGAGTAAGGTTAGACCACTAACAAAGTTTTTTGTAAAATCCTGAAATCCAAGACCAATACCAAGACCGAGACCACCACCAATCACCGTAAATATCGAAATATCAAAACCAGTTGTCTGCAGAATAACGAGTAGTAAAAAGCAGCAAATACCATAACTAATAAAATTAGAAATAATATAGCGACTGCCTTTATCAACAATCACTTTTTTCAGACCTTGATATTTCAGAAATCGACTGAAATAACTTGCAAAAATAAAGGTGACAATAATAAAGAAAAGGAGCTGGACTATTTCGACGAGAGAAATATTGCTACGCCCGACCTGGAATTCGATAGTCTGAATGAGGTTGAGCAAATTGCTGACAAAATTCAACATAGGTTACGGGCTGACTATCTGGGCTGAGTGCTTATCTTTCCATTGATTTTAGGTGCTGTTCTGGGGACTTTGATCAGCGATCGCCCATAAAAAAATGTGTACTACCATCACCCTGATCGCCTTCTTGCTTTATCATGAGAATGATTATCATTCTCAATTCATCCATTATGGCAATTCGTCAGAAGCTTATTCTATCCAGTACGCTCATGTGTCTCGGCTTGAGCGGGTTAGCTGGATGTGGAGACACGACACAAACACCCACATCTACCGTCGAGGAAGTAACCAAAGGGACAGATAGCGAAGAACAGGGCGATCGCCTCAACATTACAGTCAGTATTTTACCGCAGCAGTATTTTGTGGAGAAAATTGGTGGCGATCGCGTTAATGTGCAGGTCATGGTTCCAGAGGGCGCAGAGCCTGAGGTCTATGAGCCGAAACCGCAACAATTAAAAGATTTGAGTGAGACAGATGCTTACATTGCAGTAGGGATTTTATTTGAGGATGTTTGGGCAGAACGCTTTAAAACAGCCAACTCGGAGATGTTATTGACAGATGGCTCCGAAGGTATCGAAAAGATAGAAATGGTTGCCCACAATCATGCCCATCATGGTCATGGTGCAGAAGAGCATTCCGACCATGAAGATGAACATGCAGACCATGATGATCACGACGACCATGATAAACATGATGACGAGAAGCATGCAGAACATTCAGAACATGACCATGACGAAGAGCATGCGGATCACGACGACCACAGTGACCATGAAGAGCATAGCGAAGAAGACCATGAAGACCACGATGATCATGGCGAAGATTTAGAAGATCCCCACACTTGGTTATCACCCAGCTTGGCTAAGGTTCATGCTCAGAATATTTATGATGTTTTAGTCGAACTTGACCCCGCTTCTGAAGCCTTATTTAAAGAGAATCTTGATGCTTTATTGGCCGAGATTGATGAGCTAGATCAGGCGATCGCCGCTGAGCTAGAAAATTTATCTAGCCGTTCATTTTTAGTCTTTCACCCAGCATGGGGTTATTTCGCAGAAGAATATAATCTAGAGCAAATCCCCATCGAAGTAGAAGGACAGGATCCCAGTGCCGCTGAGTTGGCCGAGCTAATCCAAGTTGCCGAAGCAGAAAATATTCGGGTTGTATTTGCGCAATACCAATTTAATTCGAAGTCTGCTGAAACAATTGCCAACCAAATTGGTGGAGAAGTCGTCTTTATTGATCCGCTTTCCGTTGACTGGGCGAATAATCTCCAGGAAATTGCGAAACAGATTGCCCTTGCAAATAATTAACAAAGCCGCGATAACTATTCCATGGACAAAGTTATTTCTCTGAAGAATGTCTGGGCGGGTTATCCGCAGACACCAGTGCTCGAAAATATTAATTTAACAGTCAATACTCTAGATTTTGTTGGGTTAATAGGCCCGAATGGTGGCGGCAAAACAACCCTATTAAAAGTGTTGCTCGGTCTCCTCAAACCCCAGGAGGGTAAGGTGAAAATCCTGGAGAGATCGGTAGCGCAAGGTCGCCGTTACATTGGCTATGTGCCGCAACTTCTAGAGCTTGACCGCACCTTTCCGATCACGGTGAAAGATGTGGTGAGTATGGGGCGTCTCGGTAAAAGAAAATTATTTCGTCGGTTTAACAAAAAGGATCGAGAGATTATTTATCACTCCCTCGAACAAGTGGAGATGGTTGATAAAGGCGATCGCCCCATTGGAGAGTTATCTGGTGGTGAACGGCAACGAGTTTATATTGCACGGGCGTTAGCGTCGGAACCCAAAATTTTATTGCTCGATGAACCCACAGCAAATGTGGATTCGCGGGTGCAAGCAAGCATTTACGAATTGCTTGGGGAACTGAATCACTACATGACCATCGTCATGATTTCCCACGATTTGGCGGCAGTATCGTCCTACGTCAAAACGGTGGGCTGTCTCAACAAAACCCTACATTATCACCACAACAAACAGATTACCCCCCAGATGATCGAGGCAACTTATCAGTGCCCCGTCGATCTCATTGCCCATGGTGTCCCGCACAGGGTTTTCCCTGAACACAGCGATATAGCCCCAGACCATATTCATTCCCACGATTGCAACCATGCTTGAAGCCCTCCAGTTTGAATTTATGCGAAATGCCCTGGTGGCAGGGGTCTTGGTTAGTATTGCCTGCGGTATCGTCGGTACATTTGTCGTGGTCAACCGCATTGTCTTTATCAGTGGTGGTATTGCCCACGCGGCCTATGGTGGTATTGGTCTCGGCTACTTTTTTAGGTTCAATCCCGTCTGGGGGGCGATCGCCTTTGCATTACTCTCAGCGATGGGTATGGGCTGGGTAGAACAAAAAACCGAACAACGGAGTGACACCCTCATCGGCGTGATGTGGGCGATTGGCATGGCATTTGGCGTTATCCTAATTGACCTAACAGATGGCTACAAAGCAGGCCTTGAGAGTTATCTTTTCGGGAGTCTATTGGCTGTACCCCGCCAAGATCTCTGGCTGATGTTTGGTCTCGATGTGGTGATTATTACGCTCATTGCGTTGCTCTACAAAGAACTCCTTGCTATCTCCTTCGACCGCACCTATGCCACAACCCGCAATCTTCCAGTGGATGCGCTGTATCTTTTGCTCGTCGCTTTGATCGCTCTTACAGTGGTAATGGTGATGCAAATTGTCGGGCTGATTATGGTGATCGCTCTCCTGACAATCCCTGCGGCGATCGCCGGACAATGGCGCACTGAAATCAAATCCATAATGGGCGTCTCTAGTCTGTTGGGCATGGCCTTTACAACCCTAGGTTTATGGATGTCCTATCGCTTTAACCTCACCTCAGGCGCTACGATTATTCTTATATGCGGTGCTAGCTATATCCTCAGTCTCGGCCTAAAAACCTACCGAAACCGACAATTTACCTAAACAAACCGACTCACTCGCCCCAAACGCTGTGACCCATGCCAAAGAAAACCACTAAAAACCAACAGAGAATTTTGGCGCTGCTTACTGATGCAGCAGGGGAAGTAAGTGCCCAAGATATTCATTTCCAAATCAAACAACAGGAACTACGCATTGGCCTAGCAACTGTCTATCGCACCCTAAAACGCCTAAAAATCGAAGGCAAAATCCAAGAACGGATCACCCCTGATGGCGAATCTTTCTACAGTACGATTAATGCCGTCGAACATCACCATCACCATCTGAATTGCGTCAATTGTGGCGAATCCTACCCAATGGAAAGTTGCCCTCTGAGCCACAAAATTAGTGAATGGTGTAATGCCCAAAAATTTCAGGTTTACTATCACACCTTAGAATTTTTTGGACTGTGTGAAAACTGCCAAGACAATTACGATGATGCCGAGTGTTTGAGCGCTAATTGATAATATTGCTCCGCATGGTGAATTAAGCCCTGAGCTTTAATATCATCAATATCCTTAATGCGCTTTGCTGGAACACCAACCATCAGCGATCGCCGTGGTACATCCTTTGTCACGACACAGCCCGCACCGATAATACTGCCTGCCCCAACGCGCACCCCATCCAGCACGATCGCCCCAATCCCAATCAGCGATCCTCTTTCAATATGGGCACTGTGAATAACCGCTTTATGACCAACTGTCACATAATCCTCTAGTACTGTGAGTTTGCCGGGATCACCATGTAACACTGCCCCATCCTGAATATTCGTATATTTGCCAAGCTCAATTCCTTCTAAATCGCCCCGCACAATTGCCCCATACCAAATACTCACACCCTCGGCGATCGCCACATTTCCCATCACCGTTGCATTGTCCGCCACAAAAGCCGCCTGACTTAGATCAGGTTTACCTAGAGATACATTCGACCAAGACTGCTTCGACATCACATCAATCCCAATACCAACAGAAGTTTCAGTATCTTATTATGAAATTCCCCGTTTCCTAATTCCTTGAAAGATGAAGCAGTACCAACAAGCCCTCCGCGTTAGAACCCAAGGTAAATCTCTCCACATGATTACCTCAAAAATCAATTCCTACGTCGCCGAATCAGGCATCACCACAGGGCTTTGCGTCGTCTTTGTCCGCCACACCTCCGCATCCTTAATCATTCAAGAAAATGCTGACCCTGATGTCCTCATCGACCTCGAAAACTTTATGGCCAAACTTGTCCCCGAAGATGGTCGTTCCTACATTCACAGCGCCGAAGGCCCGGATGATATGCCCGCCATATTCGTTCTATTCTCACTAAAACTGCTGAACAGATTCCCATCGCAGGTGGTCGTTTAGTGCTTGGAACATGGCAGGGCATTTATCTCTGGGAACACCGTCAACGCAACCATAACCGCGAAATAGTCGTGCATATTTACGGCGAATAAATCCGGTGCGTAAAAATAAATCATCTGCGATTTAGTCGCAAAATCAACCAAGTAAATAGACTGGCGATCGCCCCAATCCCGAAGCTAATCCCACCAACGATCAAGATTCCGGTCGTATCGACATTAATATCTTGTTCTGGGGCAGCGGGAATCTCGATATATTCAGTCACGACGGAAACAGCGGTCGCGGCAAAGGCTGTACCGACCCCAATAATACCCACCCAGTTCTGAAAGGCTTGGTTTTGAGCTTCTTGGCGTTGATTACTTTCCGCGTTGTAGACTTCCACAACACCCCGCAAAGATTCAATAATTTCTTTGCGCAGCCGTAATCCAGCACTAAGATTATTGTCGTCTTCTTCGAGCTGAGTTTGAAATTTTTCGACAGTCAGATCACTAAAATCCTGAAGAAAATTGAGTTCAATGGCTGGCTCAATCAGGAATTTATCGAGGCGATTTTGATAGTTTTTTAAGTTAATACCGATATTTTGACGCTGGATTCTCAAGCTCTCAATCGCAATATTATGCTGACTAACCAGGGAGAAGTTTTTAATAAAGTCATCTTTTAGAGACTCGAAATTTTCTAGATTGCCAAAGTCTTCTGCTTTGGGGAAAAAGTTGTCGTTGACGAGCTGTTTTTTGATCGCATGGGCTTGGTTATACGACCAAATAATTTTGTGTTGATAGCAGAGTAAATACAGCCATTTATAAAAATAATTAGGGAACTGATCTATTGCCACTCGATCTGGAAAGAAGAGGATAAAGATATTTTCTTGGGCTGCTCGATCCTGCTGACAGAAGATATTTGCGTGGAAAAATTTGCCCGATTGGAAAGTAGGCAAAACACTGGATGACGTGAAGCTCTGATAAATGTCTTGGGCAAGTTCTTCTTGAATAGCATGGTTGCGATCTGAGCAAATACTCAATAGCACCCATGTTTTCCCAATATTGCCTTCTGTTTTAATCCCTTCGCGAAATTCTTGAAAACTAGAGATCGGTTTCTCACCGTCGTAGGTTCGATAGGAGCAACCCAGCATTAGAGCTTTTGTGTCACCGATATTTTGCCGTTGCCAAAAGGCTTCGAGATTGTTTGGGGCAAATGGAAAGTAGTTTTGGTCTGCTTGTTCTGCGGCTTCGGGTAGGCCCCACTGACGACGTTTTTCATCCCAATCACTAGTGTCTCCTTGGTGATAGGCAAACAGCAGCAATTGGGGATAGGTAATTAGAGATTGCATATGCTGTCGCTATATTCGTAAGGGTCACTGTTGGGGTGGTTTTGTCTATAGGTCTCCCGATCTTCCTGGAGCTGAAGTAGTGGGTTATCACCATCAAAGAGTGTATTCAGTTTAGTGCTGAGTGCGATGGTTTGCTCCGCAGGGAGGGTAAAGTTTTCGAGGTCTTCATCACTGGCCTCATCTTCTGGTTTACCTGTGGGAAAACCAACTTTATTTTTCACGGTCGTATCGTAGCGATCGAGCAATTGACCGAAATGATTTTGGTAAAGGCTGTAGAGGTTTTCGTCTTGTTTTAGGAAAGTGGCGATCTGCTGAAAAATATTGGCTTGTTCTGCCACCGGATCTGTCGCCAGTTGTTTAAGGGAAGCATTGAGGATATCCAGCTTGCCACCGTAGTCGCGGGGAATATCGAGGAGGGTTGCGATAATAGCTTGTTGTTTGAGGCGATCGCTGGCTTTCATGGGACTACGGGAAAGGGTCTTGGCTTGATTTTAGAAGATCTCTTCGGGGATCAAGGTGAAATAGTCAAAAATCAACAACCTGTAATGGTGAAGCCAGCCCAATGGTAAGGATTAGAGTATTGAATTTTGTCGGGTTGTTCGCGGAGCTTGGTGATGCGTCGCCGCAAAATTATGGTGAATTTATCGTCTTCCCAGTGGCCGTCAAACTCTGTTGCCCAGTTTTCATACCAGTCGGCAAGGTCAGTATTTGTGGCAGCAGCGAGCCATGTCTGGGTTTGCTGGAGAGCAGTGGCTGGGGTGACATCGGCATTGCTGAGGAGTCGGCGGTAAAACTCGATCATCATAATCGCGGCGGAGTTTTCGGGCACTGTCCAGAGGGTACTCAGAATATAACGAGTGCGATGGTATAGAAAGGCAGCACTAAAGCCGACAAATTCGTCGATCAAGCTAGCGCTTCCGGTCACAGCGGTTTCACAGGCGGAGAGGGAAACGAGACTGTAGACGGGGAGTTCGGTTTGGAGCAATTCGCTCAGGGTTAATCGTTCGCCATCGTAGAGCACTAAACCCGATCTGGAATTTTGGGACAGATTGTATTCGCCATGTCCCGTGAAATGGACGAGGTTTTGCGGTTGGCTGAGGGCGTTAAGGGTTTGGGATTTAGTCGGTTCGGACAGGGATGTTTGGGGGGTCAGCAGTTGTTTAAGGATGGCGGCTTCGAGTTCGGAATAGAGGCCATAGTCACCGCTGGCTTCGAGCAATAGGCGATTGGTAAAGGTGGGGCTAGTGTGGTGGTGCTGTTGGTTGAGGATGCCCTGTTTGATGCTAGGGAGGTGGGTGATACTGGGCAGTGTCTCGCCTGGCCATGCTTGGATAATGCAGGTGTGGAGCGGCAGTAAATGCAGATCACGGTGGGGAACGAGGATTAGGTTTTTACAATCGCGCAGGGCTGGCAACCATTGATCGAGCTGGAGGATTTGGCGCAGTTCGGTGAGACGGTCGGGTAAATGTTTTTGCCAGTCGGGTGGGACTTCGTGGCGCTGGATTTTGCTTTTGCGGCTCTCTTGGTATTCGTCGTGCCATTTTTTGAGGAGAGCTTCAAGTTGGGTGACGGCTGTAAGGTCGCAAATTTGAGGGCGGAGAAGTTTTAAGCCTCCAGCAGAATCGTCGGGATGGAGGATAAAAGTGCTGAGCTGGACAGGGCTGAGATGCCAAAAGATTAGAGCTGTATCGGGTTGGTTCTGATGAAGAAAATCACTGATGTCGTCAAAGCTAGGGCTGGAAATATCTTCGTAGCGGTTGTTATGGAGCCAATGGAGAGTAAGGGTTTTGCGATATTCGGCGCGGGTGAGGGCAGTAATGTGATCGGCGGGCTCGGTAGAGCGAGCAAGTTGATCGATCTCAAGCTGGTAGAGCGACGCAAATTTACGGGCAATAGTGATTTTCTGAGTTTCGCTGGAGATCTCGCGAAGGTAGGTCTCAAGGAGTTCGATGGCGATGGTACGGACGGTTGCTGCATTCTCTGTTTGGCCAGCGCCAACATAGGACTGACTCAGATCTTGTAAAACGTTTAGGCAAAGTTCTTTATTCGCTGAGGGAAGTGCTGGCGTTTCAATGCTGGGATTGAGGCGTTCAGGACGAAAGGGATGCTCACCACCACATAGAGAATCGAGAGCGAGATGATATGCTTCAATGCTCTGGTGATAACGATCTTTTGCATCAATAGTTCTGACTAGTTGTCGGGCGGTGTAGTAATGAACCTTGCCAATGGATTGATGGAGAGTTCCTGCGCCAATAGCATAATCAGGAGCATGGATGTCCAAAGAAATTAGACCTGTTTGCCAATTGAGAATAGCGGCTTTCTCGCCATGAATCAGATATAGAGCAGAACCTTTATTTCCCCATGTAGGCCAAGAACTCGGCATAATTTCAAGAGACTTATTATATGAATCTATCCCTTCAGAAAATTGCGCCAATTCCACTAAAGCTCTTCCTTTTCCATTCCATGCTTGATAGTGATTGGGATTAATCTCAAGAGCTTTGTCGAAGCTGATGATCGCCTCTTCGTGCTTTCCTAATTTTTCTAAAGCATAGCCTCGTCCATAGGGTGTTTCGTCGTAATTAGGACTAATATCAAAGGCCTTATCGAAACTTGTGATCGCCTCTTCATATCTCTCGCAAGCCAATAAAGCATTGCCTCGAGCCCCCCATGCTTCGTGGTAATTGGGATTAATCTCAAGAGCTTTATCGAAGCTGATGATCGCCTCTTCTTTTCTCCCTAAATCAGATAAAGCACTGCCTCGATTACGCCATGCTTGATAGTGATTAGGATTAATTTCGAGGGATTTATCGTAACTAGTGATCGCCTCTTCTTTTCTCCCTAAATCAGATAAAGTACTGCCTCGGTTGTTCCATGTATCTTGGTCATCGGGATTAATCTCAAGGGCTTTATCATAACTAGTAATCGCCTCGTCTTTCTTACCTAAAGTAGATAAAGCGCTGCCTCGATTGTTCCATATATCTTGGTCGTTGGGATTAATCTCAAGGGCTTTATCATAACTGGCGATCGCTTCAATGAAACGGCCTGCTATGTGAAATTGATAACCTTGATTGAACCAGGCTTCAGCATCATTCGAGTCTTTCGGTTCTGGTATTTGCTCTGCCGAATTTTGTTTCGTGTTAGGAGAACTATTTATGTCTTTGTCTTGGGGTTGAGTGTCTGCTGTTACAGTCTGTTGTTGACGAGTGGCTAGCTGTCGCTCTATTTCCTGTTGCTGCTGCGCCAGTTGCCCCAGATCAAAACTCGGCGTTTCCTGTTGCTTTTTCTTGCGCCCAAACAACCAACCAAACATAATCGCCAGCTCAAGTAAAAATCGAACATTCTCGTCTTGGAGGAAAGGCAGGTTCTCGGTGCGCGCTGTAAAGCTCGAAGTTGCCTTATCCTGCGAACACCTTTCCCAAGGAAAGAATTTCCCTCAATCCTAATCAATTATTTGAGTTGGCCAGCATCCCCTAACAGAAAATCAACAAAATTATAAAGAGACATTAACTATAGTCATTTCAAATAAATTTTAGAGACCATTCACGTCCTTCCTTGGGGAAGATGCCCGAAGGTTCGATCGGTTGCGCAACTCATCGAGAACTCAATCCTTATTCGAAAGCTGCTCTATAACCGGAAAACTTTGAAGCGGTAGCCAAATAGAGAATGCGCTCCCCTCCCCAATTTTTGTGGTGAGTTCGAGACGACCAGCATGTTTTCTCGTGACGATTTCATGGCTAATTGCTAACCCTAAACCCGTCCCTTTTCCTCGCGGTTTCGTCGTAAAAAATTCTTCGAAAATTCGTTGCCGCACTTTTTTCGGCATCCCATCGGCATTGTCACTAATTTTGACGCAAATCCAATCGCGGGACTCATTTAGACCATCAGAATCCAGCTCACTAAACTGCGTAAAAATATCCACTTGAATTTCAGGAATCCAAGCTGTTTCTGCGAGGAAATCTTGACGACTTAGTTTCTCTTCGAGAGCATCTAAAGCATTTGCTAAGAGATTGATAAATACTTGGCTGAGCTGACCCGAATAGCCCAAAATATCGGGCAAATTAGCTTCATAATTTCTAGTGATTTTAACCCGATGCTTTTTCGTGCGATTGTTGAGAATCAGCAACGTACTATCGAGACATTCTGGGAGCTTAATAAGCTGCTGTTTTGTTTCATCGATACGCGAAAAGTTACGGAGGCTCGTGACAATTTCTATCATACGCACCGCACTAATTTCCACACTTTGCAAAATTTTCGGTAAATCTTCTTCGAGAAACTCTATCTCGATATCTTTTAAATAGTTGGCGATCATCACAGACGGTTGTGGCAACTCCGCTTGATACATTTTCACCAGCCCTAACAGATCATCAAAATAATTCTGCAAAAAACTCACATTGCCATGCACACAATTCACCGGATTTCGGATTTCATGGGCAACCCCCGCCACCATCCGCCCCAGACTCGCCATTTTTTCTGTTTGCACCACATGGGCGTGGGTCTTTTCTTGTAATAATTCGTTCGTTAATTTGTGAATGTGAGACTGAGCATAAAGCACGAGCGGCACATCAATTAAGGCATACTTTCCATTTTCCCGTTGAACGACAATCGGTTCATACATTTGCTCCCCTTCACGCTCTAGAGCAAACTGCGCCGCTTCCAGTACAGGAGTAGACTCTGGCAAAATATTGACCGGAAAATTATCCACGTTATAGAGCGTGGTAAGAGGACGTTTCAAAAACAGGTCAAGGGCATAGGGGCGACTCATCCGTTTCAAAAAACGTCGCCGCGAGACCATGCCATAAAACTCTTTGCCTTTTTTCAGAATAACGCCAGGAATGACTGTATCGTTTTCAAAGATCTTTAGCAGAATCTTCGTTAAATTCTTGACATCAACTGACTTCTTGTAAAGGGTGAGATCACGAAGGCTTGATTCGATGGTGAGCTTCGCTAAACTATCAGCATAGGTTGAAGAGAGATTACGTTTAGGGTCAGAAACCATCGGAAGTGTTAATAACATTCACTCAGAAAAAGTCTAGATTAAAGAAGAAATATTTGCACTGACAGACGAGCCTAAATCAATAACTGTAATACCTCCAAGCTAGGTTAACGCTTTAATATTTGGAACAGTTTATGTGGCTGAGGATATTTCGTTAAATTCTTCTTAACTTGTAGAGCTAAATTCTAAACGTTAGTTTATTCAGCTTATTCTCAAATTGATCAGGATAAAAAGGTCTTATTTCTTATACCAATAAATACCTAATGTCAGCACGATCAAGATGCAAATAGACACCAACCAATTTCCCAATAAGACGTAAGTTGTTTTGGTTTGTTTTAGATAAATATTCGTCGCATAGGTGATGTACTGGTTGAGTTGGGATGTCCAAATCGCAGTGCCATTGGGCGTAATCACACTAGATAGTCCGGTATTACTGGCACGAATTGTCCAACGATCGTTGGCGATCGCCTGCATCACATCAAGAGCTTGGTGTTGGGCAGGCATCGTAGGGCTGTAATGGGCATCATTCGACGCGACAATAATGTATTCACCTCCAGCAGCAGTTTGGCGACGGAAATGCTCTGGGTAGGCAGATTCATAACAAATCGCGGCGATCGCCTTCCCGATAGGCGTCATAATCGTCGGTGGATTTTGGCCACGCACGAGATGGGCATCAAGGGGCGACAACCGATCAATAAATTTCCCAAAAATTGCTTCAAAGGGAATGTATTCACCGAGGGGCACAAGTTGCTGTTTATTGAACCGGCTAATCACTTCAGTTTGAGCGCTAATCGTAAATAAACTATTCGTGAAATTTTTGCCCTCTGAGCCAAAAGCCCCCAAAATAACGGGGATTTTTTCTTGCCTCATCGCACGGGATAATTCTGTCCCCGCTAAAATTTGCTCGATTCTAAAGGGCAACGCTGTTTCTGGGGTGATAATTAGATCAACATCCTGCGCCGCAAGGTCACGGTAGCCTTTCGTGTAGTTGGCGATCGCCCGTGAGGTGCCATTTTCGTAGAGCTTAATTTCGTTGGGAATATTCCCTTGGATAATGCCAATTTTTGCAGCGCGATCTGTGACTAATTCTGTATTTCCAAATAAATACCAACCCCATAAATGAGCTGCTCCAAAAATCACAAGACTTAAACTCAACAATACCGATATCGAAAATACTTTTTTTCTCTGCTGAAAAAAGCTATGAATAGCCTCAGAAAATAGGCCATTAATTACAACAAGAATTAGAGTGACTGTTGTGAATCCAGAAAGACGAGTGAGTTGTAATAAAAATAGATTATGGGGGCTTTGGCTAAACGCTAAAAAATGCCAAAACAGATCACTCTGACTTAAAAAATATTCTGCAATGCACCATAATGCTGAGCCAAACAGAACTCGATTACAACGATAGGCTAAACCACTATTTCTAGTGGCAGAAATATCCTGAAAAATGAGCATCCCAACAGCCCAAAAGAACGGGATACAAATGCCCCAAAAGGTAATAATTAGCCAGCAGATCGCGGCAATACACAAGCTCCAAAACCACGGCACTCCCATCCAAGTCATCGGGTGAATGCCTGTAATCCAAAACAGCGTTAAGCCTTGGTAGCCCAATCCCCAAGCCCCTGCGCAAAAAAGTGCGAGTTTGTGGCGATCGCCAAACGATTTAACGCGTTGCCAAAACGATAATCCCGTTTGCGCAGCATTTATTTTTCCAGAATTCGCCGGAGTAATCACAATTAACCACAACGGGATAATCGCAACCCAGGCGAGATACCAAGCCTCCAAAGGCGCAGAGGTGATGCCCATGGCCACACCACCGGCAAAGGCAAATAAGACCTTACGCATCATCTGCGGGGAAAGTGCCATTGCGTACGTCATCGCTATAGGTCTTAATGGCATCGGTAATCAGACCAGAAAGATTAAGATATTGCTTCGCGAAGGGAGGTGATTTTTGCGACAAACCCAATAAATCAGCCGTCACCAAAACCTGTCCATCACAAACAGAGCCAGCCCCAATACCAATGGTCGGAATCGATAATTTCTGCGTAATCGTCTCTGCCAATGTCGTCGGAATATGTTCTAGCACCACCGCAAATGCACCAGCCTGCTCCAAGGCGATCGCCTCATTCATCACCCGTTCAGCATCGGTAGCATTTTTTCCTTGCTGCCGATAACCGAGGGTATGCACCGATTGAGGCGTCAAACCAACATGACCCATCACTGGAATGCCCAACATGGTTAACCGATCCACTGTTTCGGCGATCGCCGGATGACCGCCCTCTAATTTGATCGCCTGTGCCGAAGTTTCCTTAAGAATACGACCCGCCGTGTGAATCGCCTGTGCCAAACTTTCTTGGTAGGTGAGAAACGGCAAATCACTGACAATCAAAGCATTCTTTGTTGCGCGACAAACAGCCTGAGTATGGTGGATCATCGCATCGAGACTCACCGGCAACGTATTTTGATAGCCTAACGCCACCATTGCCAACGAATCCCCCACGAGGATCATGTCTACCCCAGCCTCATCCACCAGTCGGGCGATCGCATAATCCCATGCCGTTAACGCCACAATGGGCCGCGCTTCTTGTTTGTACCGCCGCAAAATTCTCGGTGTTACCCGCATGCATATCCCCTAAGGTTGAACAAACCCATAGTGGGGACGAGTTACGCCCGTTGTCAAACTCACCCAAGCTAACCCTTGATAAGTACCAACCCATAATTTATTGCCAATATCCGGGGCGATCGCCAAAACCTGTCGCGAAGGCAGTTGACCGACTTGACCGAGAAGTAGTCCACTATCTGCCTTTAGCCTTAGAACCCCCTCATCTGTGCCCGCCCAAACTGTCCCATCAGCACCAAACTGAACACTAGTGACATTTTTCTCACGCATTGAGGTGACATTCCTCAAGATTTCGCCCGTTTCTGGATCAACGACGAGTAGTCCATCAAGCGTGCCCGCCCACAATAATCCATCAGGAGCCGTCGCAAGACTATTCACAACATTACCCGTAATATCGCGCACAGTTTGCATGGGAATTGCACTGGCCGTATTCACTTGTACTAACCCTAAAAGCGTCCCGACCCACAGATTACCATCTTGGTCGAGAGTCATGGCGTTCGGACGTAAACCAGGTAGCTTTTTCAGGGTGGTCATCACAAGGCCTTCATCAGGACTAATCAAGACGAGTCCTTGATCTGTGCCCACCCAGAGATAACCGCGTTGATCTACCAACAGAGAAACAATGCGATTTGAGGGTAATAAAATATTATGCTCCGTGACTTCGTTACTGCGGGAATCTACGCGCAATAATCCCTGAGTGGTGCCGACCCAGATTCTACCGACTCGATCCATCGCGAGGGCTTCGACATTGTAATTTGTGAGGTCAATGCGCTTAAGAATATTGCCTGTGTTGGGATCAATGCGGCTTAATCCCTGCCAAGATCCGACCCAAAGATCACCATCCCAATTTTCGAGGAGCGATGTTATGCGGAGATTTTCGCTGCTTAGATTAAATTCTGGTTCAAGATTTGGTGGCGGAGGGGAAACATTTTCATAGATTGGCGAGACAAATTCAGAAACCTCGGCGATCGCCGCAGGAGTCAGAAAAAAGCTAGAGCAGAGGCTCACCCCAGCTAGCAAAAAGGAGCAAGAAGAAGAAATACGTCCCATAGGATTACGATATCGTCGCCACGGAGATTCGCTGCCTATTGTATCGGATTTTTTTCGAGCATTCCCGAAACCAAGATAATCCGCAATATCATCCCTGCTTTTCTCACCGAATTCTCAGTTTTTCGTGGTGGCGATCGCCTCAACACCAAGCCATCACAATTCAATCAAGATTCCCATCACGACAGAGGTCGCTAAGGATTTCTTCTGAAACGGCTGAAATTTTTGACCACCTGGCACCAGTTGCTTTCAGATAGCGGCTTTTTCACTATTGCCAGAAGCACCAGCATTACGACCACGGGGGATGGTTTCTAATGCTTTTTGCTCTGTCTCATATATCTCAAAGACAGAATCCATCATTGTCACTTCGAAGACTAAACGAGATTCGGGGTGGACTTCACAAATACGAAAACTACCTTGATTTTTATCAGCATCGCGCATGCCTGCAACCAGAGCCGTTAGACCCGAACTGTCCACAAAGCTGACTTGGCTAAGGTTAATAACGACATGGGGGCTCAATTTAGAAATACATTGCTGCAACTCAAGCCGGAATTGCCATGCTGTCCTGATGTCCAGCCGCCCACTTGGAGTTAAAACGATAATTGCCGTTCCGTCTGATGTAGTGTGAGTTACTTGTTCGATCGGAATCACACAGACCTCCCAATTACTAAGCACAGATAAAACTGGCTTATAAATTCATCTCTCATCATACTCAATATAATTTACTTCGTTGCCGATTCCGTCTAGATTTGCGCATTTATACTGAGAAATACCACACTATTGATTTGGCGATCGCCGACCCTTCACATCAATATGCGTGATATTCCCCAGTCTTTAACAGTTATTTAAAACTCAACAACCTTAAGAAGGTTTCCAATTTGCCCAATCTTGGGGTTTGAGGAAACGATCATAAAGCTCAGCTTCACGGCTACCCGCTTCAGGCTGGAAATTATATTGCCAGCGAACGAGGGGAGGAAGAGACATCAAGATAGACTCAGTACGCCCATTGGTCTGCAATCCAAAAATCGTGCCACGGTCATAAACGAGGTTGAATTCGACATAGCGGCCACGGCGGTAAAGCTGGAACTGTCGCTCATGATCGCCATATTCAATGCCTTTGCGACGCTCAATAATCGGCACATAGGCATCGAGGAAAGAACCTGCACAATCCTGCACAAATCCAAAAATATCTTCCCAACTACGCTGGGGCTGCTCTCCTAGATTACGGCTGTGCTCTGCCGCTGCTTTATCAGGGTGAGGGCCTTTATAGAGTTCACCAGTGCCATCTTGATAATCAAAGAATAAACCGCCAATACCACGGGTCTCATCGCGGTGCTTCAAGTAAAAATATTCGTCACACCAGCGCTTAAAGACATTGTAATACTCCGCATGGTGGCGATCGCAAGCCGCTTGATAGGTCTTGTGAAAATGTGCGGCATCTTCAGCAAAAGGATAATAAGGAGTTAAATCAGCACCACCGCCAAACCACCAAACTGGGCCAGCCTCAAAGTAACGGTAGTTGAGATGAACCGTTGGGATATAAGGGCTACGGGGGTGGAGCACCATCGAAGTGCCAGTTGCGTAGAAGCCATGACCGGCTGCTTCTGGACGTTGTTTGAGGATCGAAGGCGGTAATTGCTTACCCCAAACCTCAGAAAAATTCACGCCACCTTGCTCAAGGACATTGCCTTCAGTCATGACTCGGGAGCGACCACCGCCACCTTCTTCGCGTCGCCATGCATCTTCCTGAAATTTTCCGGCACCATCAGCAGTTTCAAGTCCAGCACAAATAGTGTCCTGGATTTGCTGCATAAACTTACTGACACGTTCCTGCGAATCAGAAGGAGGTAGAGGCTTATTGGATGCGGAGGCTTTCGGTTCTGTGTGCAAAGCTGTCATGGTCGTTTAAAGAAATATCAAATGACGTTGTTAATAAAAACGAGTCGATAAGTATGTGCTTATAAAAAACGCTTCTGTTTATTTAAGCCGTCTATCCTGAATCCTTTGTACAGCAAGGGCTTCTCAGTTTCTTGGCATTAAACAATATTCAGACTAACTCGAATTGGTGCGTTTTCTGCTCCGCAAATGTGTTGTTTGATGAAGTTCGTAACAGATTGTAAAAAAGTCATTTTCTCTACGCTTGGGCGATCACCCACAACATGACTCACGATTTTTCAATCAGAAACATCAAAGTTTTATAACGTTTTCTCTCGCTAGCTGAAGGTTTTGAATTGGATCGTCTTAAACTAAGAGAAGGTTAAGGCTAGATTAAATCAATTAATTTGATCGACCCCAAGTAAACCAAGGAGAGTAAAAAAATGACATCTAATACTCAAGGTTCGGTCAAACTCCAAGCAGCATCTTGTCCGATTAAGTGGGTGGCTCCAAAAGCAGAAACAAAGCTAGTAGCCTATTGGCAAAAAGACAGAGAAGGGAAATTATGTCGTTATTGGGCTAAACAGGCGATCGCCCACTAAAAAGTCCCTCAAACATCTTAAGAACAAGTCAAATCCGGAGCTTTTTCATTTATTCAATTACTGAAAAGCTTCGGGTTTTCTATGTGTAGAAACGCTGATTTTCTAGTAGAAAATAATTCTAAAGACAGAAAAAAGAGCGATCAGGCCGCTCTTTACTAATGTTATGAAGTTATATTTTTTAAGTCGTTTCAACGATTAAGACATTAGTTTAAGACGCATAGAAATGGTGGGGAAGAACCCAGCAAAAAATGGGAGCCAAAACGATACAGGCTACCGTGACAACGCCAATAATCTCAAGCACTAACAAGCCATCAGTCATGGCAATATCCTCGCAAATGTAATCGAGTGCTGACAATTCAAGTCTAGCTTTTAGTTTTTGAGATCACGGGCAAGATTAGGTCAACGGATAAAAAACTTTAGCCTGAGATAACAAACGTTACAGCGATGAGAGCCGTAACTAATACGCCGCCAAAAATACCAGCAATCGCCATACTTTTCTTGTTGTTGTCAGTTTCAGGGTCAGCCTTGTACATGGGGGGCTCTACTGCAAAATTATTGAGTTTGCCGTCTTCATCTTCGATTTGATAAGGCATTTTTAAAATTCCTGTAGGTAAAATTCTGAAGTTTTTTATTGAGATAATTCTAGGAAATCACTTTATGTTTAGCTACAAAACTCAATAAAAGTTCAAGATCCCTAAGCGCCCATACCGGAATAATGTTTGAGTCCTTTCCGCCAAAAATAACGGTTTAAAACGAAAAAGATAGCGCTCCATAAGGTCATAACGATTATGCCTTCCCAGATACGAACGGGCAGACCCATGATGATCGCAGCGGGGAAATAAATGACATAGGGAAAAGGTGTCAGCAATGCTATTTCGCGCATGAGTGGCGGAAAGGTTTCGAGGGGAGCGATGTAGCCAGAGAGAAAAACGTAAAACAGAAACCATGTTTGCTCAATAGCACTGGCTTTTTCGATCCAAAATGCCGCCATTGCAAAAGTGTATTGCATTAAGAATCGCATTCCGAAGGCGATCGCCGTGGTTAAGGTACAAAGTAAAATCTGATTTAGGCTTGGTCTCCAGAGAGATTCGGGGTATAGCAAAAAGAACAAACCAATTAAGAGGAAGGTGAAGGGGAGACGCGCAATCCGTTCTGCGGCATGGCCTGCGAGGTGTCGCCAAGCGGGATCAATTGGTTGTAATAGTGTGAAGGACAGTTTTCCCTGGGTGACTTCTTTTTCAAAATCCCAAATTACCCAAACGAGTGTTAGTTGCCTCACGACAAAAACGGCGAGGAAATAGCGGGCAAACTCAACGGACGAGAGAGACATTTCGACCTGGTTCGCGGCTTCTGTCCAGGCTCCCAACAAAATCATGGGCAAAGAACCTGATAAGACCCAGAAAAATAACTCAGCACGATACTCCACCATATAGGCGTAGTAAACAGTGAGTAATGTGGTGACTTTGCGCAGAAGCGATCGCAGCATAGGTCTCGGAGGACAAAGGACAAAATCTATAATAGGGTTAAATTTTCGGATCTTGCTGCTTGTTTATTATGAAATCTCTGCGTCCGGCGATCGCCTGTCTAGGTTTATTGTTCACTGCTGCGTCCATTTCTCCATTGATGGCGCAAACTTCACCAGCTACCGTTACTATCCCTGAAGCGTATTACACCGGCGTTAATCAAAGCCGACTAGGAAATTATGGTGATGCGTTATTTGAGCTGACTACTGCGATTCGTTTCAGCCCCAGTTTTGCGGATGCCTACTATCAACGGGGATTTGTCCACGAAAAAATGGGGAATACAACCGAGGCGATCGCCGACTATAACCGAGCATTGCAGCGTGATGCAAACCATGAAGTGGCTTATCTGCAACGCGGCATGCTCTATGCAAAGGCAGGAGAAACGGTTAAAGCAGTAGAAGATTTTGACCGAATTTTAACGGTGATTAATCCCAATAACATTTTTGCGCTGGTGGCACGGGGTCAAGCTTTTGCCAGCATAGGTGAATCTGTTTTGGCGCTACAGGATTTCACTGGGGCGATCAATCTCAATAATCGTTTTGCTGAAGCATATGTTGAACGAGGTTTAGTCTACCAGCGCCTTAATAATGTGGTGCAAGCAGTGGCAGATTATTCGATGGCAGTAGAAATCGATCCTTCTCTTGTCACGCCTTATCTGCAACGGGGTGCAATCTATCGCCAAGGTAATCGTATTAAAGAGGCGATCGCCGACTATAACTTTGCCCTTCAAAATGACCCAGAAAATGCCACAGCCTATTATCTACGAGGCGTTGCAGTAGAGCAACAAGGTCAATATCAAGCGGCTTTCACCGATTATTCACGGGCGATCGAATTTAATGACAAGATTGCGCCAGCCTACGGTAATCGCGCCAATATTTATGCCCAACGCGGGGAATATGCTGCGGCTAAACAGGATTATCAACAGGCTGCTCAACTCTTTTTAGACCAAGGCAAACAGGATGATTATTTGATCACCCTAGAGTTAATCCGCACTCTACCCAACTAACCTTGTAGTATCTGCGTTATACTTCAGAAGTACAGATTGATGGTGACCGATGCGCATCAAAAGTTGGGAAAGTCCCCGCCGTCGGGGTCGCAACGACAAAGGCAAAGGGGGTTCAGCCCGCCAGCGCCAATTAAAAAAACGCAATAAAATGCTGCGAAACAAACTCAAGCGGCAGCAAGATGACCGAAAGGGAGGGGAGAAATGCCCCTCTTTTTTATTGCCTATTGTTTGAGTTCATAGGCCAACTGCGCAGTCACAAGGCGATCGCCCTTCGTAAATTTAAAGAACCGTCGACCGCTGCTATCCTTACTCGCCACAGGGAATTTATCGACACTGATCAGCTCCACATTTTCTCGCGAATCTTGAGTCCAGAGCTGCGTTTCCATATCGGGTATAAACATTTTTAGAAGCAGATCTGTTTTCGTCTCGAAGCGCATCACATGGTTACCCATATCGCCTCGACGACCCAGCCGCAAACTATTCACCTCAAGGCGTTTCCCGTAACCTTCCTCTGAGAGCAAAAAGATTTCTTCGCCTCGCTGGAAGGATGCACATCCTACAATTTTTTCGTTAAATCGCAATTTTAAAGCTTGATTCCCTTGGGATGTTCGACCCTGTACCGGAATTTCCGACTGACTAATCGGCAGATGCAACACGCGCCCACTACTCACGGCGATCGCCACGCGATCTTCACCAGGCTGTACAAAAAAGGCAAACTGCAATGTGTCTTTTTCTTTGAGCTTAATCAGACTCAGACCACGACTCGTAAAACTGCTTAATTCCGTTCCTGCCAGACGTTTAATTTTTCCTTTGGTCGTCAGGAGCAATAGCTCAAGCTCTTCTAAATTAGCAGGTAAGACAAATTGCGTAATCGGCTGGTGGTTATCCCGCTGGGCATGATCTGGCAACAGACTCTGTAATTGCGGCTTATCACGCTGTTCTTGGTAAGGAAGGTCGGCGATCGCCACAGGATAGGCTTTACCCTGATCAGTGCAAACAATTAGATTTTCTTGTGTACCGATAGCGGCCTTATAGAGAGTAGCCGACTCATCAACATGACCAGCATCATCATTCCCCCAACATGCACTACCATCGGCGGCGATCGCCACATGAGAGGTTTCAGAGCGTTGCGGCAATAGGTTCAGAGTGAGTTCTGTTTTCTTTTTCGCCCGACGACGTTTCTTTTTCGGTGGCTCTCCATCTGCTGTCGTTGCCGTTGCATCCACTGTTGCGGGAGTAACTTCAGGCTCAGGTTGAGCATCTGGTAACCTTGTACGGCGCGCATCTGCAAACTTTCGTTTAAGTGAGCGCAAATCCTTTTTAAGAGACTTTAATAACTCATGGCGATCATTGAGCAAAGCATTCAGTTTGCCAATCTCACCATCCAGTTCATTAAACTCCTGCTCCAATTTTTGCTTTTCTAAGCCCGTTAGTCGACGCATTGGCATCGCCAAAATCGCATCTGACTGCACCTCACTCAGACCTAAATCCTCTTGAAATTGATATTTTGCCGTTGTACCATCGGGTGCATTTCGTAAAATATCAATCACCTCATCCAAATTATTCAGCGCTAGCAATAATCCTTCGACGGAGTGACGGCGACTTTCTTTATGTTCTAATTCATAACTGTATTGGCGAGTTAGCGTCTCTTCCCGAAATTTTAGAAATTCCTGCAAAATTGTCTTGAGCGGGAGTTGACGTGGTTGATTGTCCACCAAAGACAACATGATTGCTCCAAAATTCGACTGTAATGCCGTTTTCTTATAGAGCACCTTCAACACATCTTCCGGTGCCGCATCTCGCTTCAGCTCAATAACCACCCGCATCCCTTGGCGATCGCTCTCATCCCGAATATCCGAAATTCCGACAATCTTGCCATCATTCACCAGAGTCGCAATCTTTTCGATCCAAGCAGCTTTATTGACCTGATAGGGTAACTCAGTGATCACTAGCGCATTAACATCACGCTTCCGTTTTTTGCCAACTTGAAGCACTTCAAGATGAACAATCCCTCGCATCGGGATAATGCCACGACCGGTTTTGTAAGCTTGTCGGACTCCATCTAAATCAACAATCTCCCCACCCGTTGGAAAATCTGGCGCTGGAATATATTTCCAAAGCTTTTCATCTTCAATATCAGGACGATCAATAACAGCAATCAAACCATCAACCACTTCCCCAAGATTGTGAGGTGGCATATTTGTGGCCATGCCTACCGCAATACCAGAAGAACCATTCAGCAATAAAATTGGCAGCTGTACTGGCAAAACAACTGGTTCCTGCTGAGACCCATCAAAATTATCTGTAAAATCTACCGTTTCTTCCCCGACTTGATCCAGCATTGCCTCAAAGCTTACTGGCGCTAACCGCGTTTCGGTATAACGCATTGCAGCGGGCGGGTCATTATCGATCGAACCAAAATTTCCGTGACCAGCAAGGAGCGGATATCGTGTCGAAAACTCCTGCACCAAACGCACTAAAGCATCATAAACCGACTGATCACCGTGAGGATGATACTTACCGAGTACATCACCGACTACCCTTGCACATTTCCGATAGGGCCTATCCGGACTTAAACCCAGCTCATACATGGCGTACAGAATGCGTCGATGCACAGGCTTCAGACCATCACGCACATCAGGTAAAGCCCGACCAACAATCACGCTCATGGCATATTCCAAATAGGATTGCTCCATCTCTGTATGGAGCGCCGTTGGAATGATATTGCCGGGTTGGAGCAGATCAAGTTGTTGTGCCATGAATTTTCGCGATAGGGTCAATGGGGGTCAGAAGCTATTGTCAAGGACTATACTCTCGATTCTGAAACCTTTACAACCTTCAGTATTTTTTTCACATTAAAGGGATTCATTCGAAAATAGCAAAGCCTTCGAGCCAAGATAGTTTATTTGTACTACATTATCATGGGAATTGCCATTACGATACTTTGTACCTCTAATTTTTCTATGTAAGATCGAGCTTCACCAACTCTTCATAAAATATTTAGAACAGTGACTACGTAAGTATTTGGCACAGATTACATCTTCTAAAGCGGCGCAAAGATCATATTATTTGTGACAAGATGTTTCTAGAAGACTCAAACATGTGCATAATTCACGTGAGTTAGATCCAAACAGGGAGAGCATAATGTCAACGATTTTAATTGTGGAAGATGACCCAATTAACATTCGCGTCTTTACAAAGATTTTGAAAAAGCGTGGGAAATTTGAGGTGATTTGCTCTGAGGATGTGGATTATATTCTGACGGTGGCAGGTGAAGGCAAAGTTGATGCAATTGTCATGGACGTTTCGCTCACAGACAGCACCTATGAAGGTGAGTCTGTCGATGGGATTCGTATTACCCAGCTCCTGAAAGCTGATCCAGTAACGCAGAAAATCCCAGTGGTTTTAGTGACAGCCCACGCAATGCAAGGCGATCGCGAGTCTTTTCTCGCAAAAAGTGGGGCAGATGGCTATATATCCAAACCAGTAGTTGATCACCAAGCTTTTGTTGATCAAATGAAAAGTTTAATTGTCTGAGAACCCAGGAGTGATAGCAACAACCGGAACTTTAACGACTCTAGAGAACTTGAGAACGGAGCCATGCGATTGGTAAATATCTCATCTTGCGAAGTGTGGGCACATATGCGCGCTTACTAAAAACGTCATAGTCATTCGCCTCAATCACATCGAGAATTCCTTTGTAGAGCATTAATGCTGACCACACTGGCCAACGCGCGTCAGGGTGTAGAGAGCGGATGCCACTTTCTGCCATGTCGTAATATTTACGAGCCCGAGTAATCTCGAACTTCATTAGCGATCGCCAACGTTCATCTATTACGCCATCAAACAATTCTTTCTCAGAATAATTAAACCGCTCTAGATCTTCTAAAGGCAGATAAACACGTCCCCGCTCTCGATCTTCACCAACATCCCGCAAAATATTTGTAAGCTGGTTCGCAATCCCTAAAGCAACCGCCTCATCAATAGGCGTAGCAAGGGGCTTATTTTTGTCCCAAGGTGCAGAGTTTGTTGGTACTTCTAAGCCCATGACAGAGCCAGACATCAAGCCAACTGTACCGGCAACACGATAACAATAAAGTTTTAAGTCTTCGAATGTTTCATAACGACTGCGGTATAGATCCATCCGTTGACCCGCAATCATATCTCTAAACGGCTGGATATCCAGAGGAAAGCGATTCAAGCTATCTATTAAGGCAACATCCGGGTCAGCAATAGGTTGCCCCGCAAAGACAGACTCTAAATCTCGCTCCCAGCTATCTAGAGTTTCTGGAGTTGTATTCACCGCTTCTGGCCCATCTACCAGCTCATCGGTACGGCGACACCAGACATAAATCGCCCAAATTGCCTCCCGCTTTTCGCGTGGCATCAGTAAGGTGCCTAGATAAAACGTTTTTGAATACTTGGCTGTAATCTTACGGCAGTATTCATAGGCCTCCTCACAAGAAATGAAAGACGAGGCTGTTGGTTGGTAATTCTGAAGTCTAGACAATTGCAGCATGCGTTGCGGGCGAAGTGTCTGGGGAGCGGTTTCTAACTCTCCCCATGGGCAAAAAAAAGCCATAACGATTGTCGCATTGTACGACTCAAATGGGAAATCAATCAGTAAATCTACCGAATGACTCCCAAAATCAAATCGTTATACGGCGACCGATACAGCATCGGTGGTGTTAGAAAGGGTTGTCTCAGCAGCTTTAGCAACTGCTTGGGCGGTTAGTTTTCCAGACAATACAGCGCCTTCCATACTGGCAAGGTAACGCTGCATTGTGTAATCGCCTGTGAGGAAAAAGTTTTTAATGGGTGTCTCTTGGGAAGGACGGAAAGCTTGACACCCTGGAATAGATTTATAAACCGAGCGGGGCGTTTTGACGACATGGTATTTTAGCAATTCTGCTTGATCATCACCGGTAAAGTCATCAGGGAATAATTGCTTCAATTCCTCCATTGTTGCCGCAATGATCTCTTCGTCGGATTTCGAAATCCAATCTTTTGCGGGGGCTAATACCAATTCCAACATGGACTTATCGCTGTAATAGCCGCGACAAGTATTACTCATATCTGCATAAACGCTCAGAAGCGGTGATCGCGAGAACAGAAGATGATCCACATCAGTCAGCTTACGATCAAACCACATATGGAGGTTGATCACAGGCACACCTTCTAAACCATCTAGTTTTTTGAAAAAAGATTGCTCTTGCCAAGCTGAGGGCAACATCACCTTGAGAGGGTCAACAGGCATCGCTGACACATAGGCATCAGCTGTAAACATCTCATCGGGCTGCCCATCTAAGCCCCTAAGCAAAAAGCCTTTAACAGTACCGTCATCATTCAATACAAATTCTTTTAGAGGGCGCTTCAAATGGACTTCGCCACCTCGCTCTGTAATGTAATCAACAATCGGTTGACACAAGCGCTCTGTGGGAGACCCATCCAGAAAGGCCATTTTTGAGCCGTTCTTTTCTTGTAAGAAACGGTTTAGGGCAGTTAGGAGAATTGTTGCAGAAATCTCATCAGGATTGATAAAGTTCAGCGCTTTCGACATTGCGATAAAGACTTCTTTCTCAACACGTTCAGGGATGTTTTGTTTCTGCATCCACTCTGACCAGGAGTATTTATCCATTTCTTCGACATACTTCTGGCCTTGAACCATCGCAGGAATTAGACCTATACCAAACTTGATTTTTTCTTCCCAAGTCAGCATGTCATTGTTTTTCAAAATTGCGAGGACACCATTCACGGGTGCAGGCAAGTCAGGAAAATCGAAGCGAGAGTAAGTTCCAGGGGCATCAGGTTGGTTGAAGATCATCGTGTGTTCTTTCCACTGCAACCGATCTTCAATATCTAATTCTTTAAAAAGTTGGAGCATATTTGGATACGCACCAAAGAAGATGTGTAGTCCGGTCTCGTACCAGTCACCATCTTCGTCTTGCCATGCTGCCACTTTACCGCCTAAAACATTTCTCCTCTCTAACACAATGGGAGTATGTCCTGCATCTACTAGATACTTAGCACAAGATAATCCTGCTAGTCCGGCTCCGGCGATCGCAACACGCATGGTGTAAGGTTTCCTACTCGTAAAGAACGCTTGTTTTGAAAACAATAAATAAGATTATACTTTGCAATTCGTTACATTTGTAGGGAAATCTGCGGATCCGCTTAATCAACAAGCGGTAGAAGATTGTTACTGACACCATAACAAAGGCGTTTAATCCAAGTTTTGTCTTCACGGCGAAGTTTGCCTTCAGCCAATAATCCTTGGATAAGTTGGTAGCGATGTCGTGGTAGAACGCCCTCGGAGGCAACGTCATCAATCACGATTTGAATATAGGCTTGCATCTATCTTTACCCTGTGAGTTCATGAATTTTCCTGATGCCTTAAGTTTGCCGAAATATAGAAAAGAAGTCTGTGACTAGGCAAAATAGCGTAGGTGATATCCACTAGACGCGCAGGGTGATGAAGTCGTTGGTTTCTAAGTGAGCGCCATCACATCGGGAAAAATAACGTCGGAAACCAGTTGCGGTGCAGGAGGTCACTAGCGAAGCTATGAATGGTTAATTCAAGAAGTTGATTACGAGGTTTGCTAGCAATGGCGATCGCACTAATATCCTCTCTAATAGCAATCTCAATGATTTTGCTTAAGGGTGCACCAACCTCAACCGAAGTTTTAACGGTCAAACCAACAGCCTCTAGCTCAGCCTGCACTGCCGCCAATTTGTTTACAGCGTTTTTCTTCAAAGCATCAATCTGCAAGCGTTGGATACCACTATCATCCAAGGCCCAAGACAAATAACACTTTTGCAAAGATCCCTCAGGAGCCTTTTCAGCAAAACGCTTTACTTGAGCAACTAGATGTTTCGCTTCATCACTATCGTTGTAAGGCAATAGTAAATAGCGCCAAAGATGCTGGCATCTCAACGCAAGCTCTTCTCGGGTGTAGGTCGAAACAATCTGAGGACGCAGAATCATCACAGGCTTTTTCAAGGACTTCATGAAGCCCATGCTGGTACTGCCAAACATTTTTTCTTGAATTAAATTCCTAATGGGTGTGCCAACGATAATGACCTCACAACCATATTCATCAATAACTTTACCAATATTGTCTAGGGGCTTCCCGGAAACAACTTCCACTTTGATATCAGCACCATCAGGCACATGCACAAGGGCTTTGGAAAGTAAGGCCTGAACTTCAGTGATTTTTTCTTTGTCAACGCGAGGAATATTTCCTTCTTCCCACAGGGGCACACTATGGAAAAAAACAATTTTTGATAATCCACCTCGCACGAGGTTTTCAATGCAGTCAGTGAGGCGATCTAAACCGTCGGTAAAGTCTGTGCAGATTAAAGCGCTATGGAACATGTAACGTACCGTTGGGAATGTAAAACCAGTGAGAACCTAGTTATCTAACGGTAGCACTTCTCTATTAATGGATTTTAGCGACTCAAAGGAATTAACAAGCTTTAAGGCGATATCCTGTTCAACCCAGTATCCCAAGCTTGGTTTCAAGTTAACCGAGATCGAGAAAGAGGCTGACTATATTCTCTTCGTCTTTTACTTCACTCTCATGGAGTTTATTGGGGAATTGCTGATCCTAACTTTCAGAAGAAACGATAACAATGCAATTAGAGAAGCATGAAATTACAGGATAAAAATGACCATGATTAATTAGACAATGCTTGAACCTTTACAGACCCCATTGATGTTTAATCACTTCTTTATACATATTCTCGCGGGACAACATCTGCTCATAGAGTTTAATAAGATACTCTTGCGCTTGCTCGCGATTCATTTGCTGTACTTGACTTTCAAAAGAACGCAAACTGAATTTTTGCTCTAAGGAAAGTTCGTTTTCACCGGGAAACATAGATTTGCTCCTTACGATTTGGTTTGATGGTGATTCACCTAGAATCTAGGCTACTTGTACTACTCTGACGCTTTTAGAGAGTCTAGTGTTGCATTGAGCTTATTACACATTGTAAACAACTATTGACAAATGTGCATTTCGCTAAATGGCTTCTTCTTTCTTGTAGTGGTTATTTAGAAATTAAATTGCTCGGAGTGAACAAAAGACTGTGTAAAAATACTGGTTTATCGCGGTTTGCGAACAGTTTCACAAGATATGTAAGGCTAAGGATTAGTTGTAAGTAAGGATTGGCAGGAATGTCTGAGTTTCGGATCGGCTGTGCTGTTTGGTCGTATCGAGGTTGGTTGGGGACTTTCTTTCCGGTAGGGAGTTCATCACAAGATTTTTTACGTTTATACGGTGATCGCCTGAGAACTGTAGAAGGAAATACAACATTTTATGCAGTGCCTTCAGAGATAACAGTGAGTCGTTGGCGCGTTAAAACGCCTAAGGATTTTCGGTTTTGTCTTAAGTTTCCACGGACAGTGACCCACCAAGGATTGCTCGTGCCGCAGCTTAAGATTGCTAAAGAGTTTTTAGAGCGAGTCAAGCCTTTAGGCGATCGCCTGGGATGCGTATTTGCCCAATTGCCACCAAGTTATTCTCCAGCGCAATTTACAGATCTTCAAACTTTTTTTCATGAATTAGCAAATTTTGGCGTGCAATTCGGCTTAGAGACCAGACATCTTCATTGGTTTCAGGAGCCTCACAACACCAACCTCATTAACTGGCTTACCACCGAAAACATCACCAAAGTGCTCCTAGACACCAGATCGATCTATAACTGTCCCGATAATCCCCAAGCCAACTCAAAACGTCGCAAACCAAACGTTCCTTTATATCCAGTCAGTACTAGTAACCAAGTCATTATTCGCTTCATCAGTCACCCAACATATAGTTATAGTGAGCCTTATTTAGATATGTGGGTTAAGCAATTAAAACAATGGCTAGACGAAGATAAGCAAATTTATTTTTTTGTTCATTGCCCTATCGAAGACTATTCCCCGGCGATCGCCAAAAAATTCCAGCACAAACTCGAAGCAGCTCAATTACAGATCCCACCATTACCTTGGCAAAAGCTACCCGCAGAGCCACAACAACTTAACCTTTTCTAAGACAAAAACAATCTCTGGAACTCAGCAGAAAAAGGCTGCCATTAATATAGTTTGCAGGTGGCAAAAGACAAGATAGAAAACTCTTCAACAGTAAACACAAGACAAAGTTCCTCAGAAAACACAACATTTTCCTTAAAACCAAAGCAGAAAACGCCACTCTCACGAAAATGAGAGATGTTAAAAACTGTTACAGAAGCCTAAGGAAGCGTATCTCCGTAACGCAGAATAATCCCTGATGGCTGTAGATGGGCCGGAGACATTTTGAGGTCGCTTCTTCCTGAAAAGTGAGACTAAGCCTCGTCTCTTGGGTCGCGTACAAACCAAACATTGGTGATTGTTTGAGCATTTTCGAGCAATAGCAACCCAACCAATGAAAATTTGATAAAAAACCAGTTTAAATTTAAAATCTGGTCATTATTTACTTTATTTATTCTCAATATCTAGAGGAGGAATCCATAGATGAGTATCGTCACGAAATCTATCGTGAACGCCGACGCTGAAGCTCGTTACCTCAGTCCCGGTGAACTCGATCGCATCAAATCTTTTGTTACTTCTGGTGAAAGCCGTCTCCGCATTGCAGAGACCCTAACCGGTTCTCGTGAGCGCATCATTAAGTCTGCTGGCGATGCACTTTTCCAGAAGCGTCCTGACGTTGTTTCTCCCGGCGGTAACGCATATGGCGAAGAAATGACTGCAACTTGTCTTCGTGATCTCGACTATTACCTCCGCCTCATCACCTACGGTGTTGTTGCTGGTGATGTTACTCCTATCGAAGAGATTGGTCTCATTGGTGTTCGCGAGATGTACAAGTCTCTCGGTACTTCTATTGACGCAGTTGCTCAAGGCGTGAGCGAGATGAAGGCTGTCGCAACAGGCATGATGTCTGGTGATGATGCAGCTGAAGCTGGCATTTACTTTGACTACGTCATCGGAGCAATGCAGTAATCATTACGTCAAGTCAGATTGACTAAACTGTGAATACTGTGTCCATGGGTTTACCTCTCTGGAACTTCGTTTAGACCTAATTAAGATAAGGAAATATAACAATGCAAGACGCAATTACTTCTGTAATCAACTCTGCTGACGTCCAAGGTAAGTATCTTGATGGCGCAGCAATGGAAAAGCTCAAGTCCTACTTCGTCACTGGTTCTCTCCGTGTTCGCGCAGGTAGCGTAATCAGTGCAAATGCTTCCGCGATTGTTAAAGAGGCGATCGCAAAGTCCCTTCTTTACTCTGATGTAACTCGTCCTGGTGGCAACATGTACACCACGCGTCGTTACGCAGCATGCATCCGCGACATGGATTACTTCCTCCGCTATGCTACTTATGCAATGCTCGCAGGCGATCCATCCATCCTTGATGAGCGCGTTCTCAATGGTTTGAAAGAGACTTACAACTCTCTTGGTGTACCTGTGGGTTCTCTCATCCAGGCTGTCCAAGCAATGAAAGAAGTCACTGCTGGTCTCGTCGGCGCTGATGCAGGTCGCGAAATGGGCGTTTACTTCGACTACATCTGCTCTGGCTTAAGCTAACTTTTCGCATCTGTCAGGTGCAAGTGATGTAGTACCCGTTTATAAGTTCGGAAGTATGCGCACGCTGTTTAGATCCCTCTAAGCTTTTCGTTGTTAGACAACATTAAAGTTTTGGTGGTCTGAGTGGTGGGACATGCTTCCGAACTTTGTCATATCAGCCTCGATTATAAAATCTGTTTTTTTATAAAAAAGACTGGGTTAAATTTTTAGGAGATCGTCAACCTATGCGGATGTTTAAAATCACGGCTTGTGTTCCAAGTCAAACCCGAATTCGGACTCAGCGCGAGTTACAAAATACCTATTTCACAAAGCTTGTTCCCTACGACAACTGGTTTCGTGAGCAACAGCGCATTATGAAAATGGGTGGCAAAATCATGAAGGTTGAGCTCGCAACTGGTAAGCCTGGTGCAAATACTGGACTCGCTTAATACGCTTGGTGTTCGTTTTTGGTTTGGCTTGGAGAGGTCGGTAGCGGCCTCTCTTTTTATTTTTGAGATCGCACAAAATTCAATCAATTCATGCAGCGATGAACCTGACTAGTTGAACTATATATTCAACGCGAAAAAAAGCCATTAGCTTTTAGTTATTGGATGTAATAGATTGCCAAAGTTCTTCGCGTAGCGGTTGGATTTGACGATCAAACGTTGGTTGATAAACAATTGATGGAAATACACCATTAAACCAAGTGGCGATCGCCACATTTTCGGTCACAGTCCAGAAATCACTGGGATTAACGCCATCAATATGACGACTGATAACATTAAAGCCACTACGAAGACGACGATATTGCCATTCAGGTGCATAGGCACGTAACCATTGTTCAAAGCTTGTGGCTTGGGACATGGAAATAACAAAATCTTGTTGGATATTCGCGAGTATTTCTTCGGACCGCCCAGCTTTAAACCAAGCCTGTTCAACAAGTTCTAAACGTTGATCAGGGTTTTCCCATGCTTCACGTAACAAGGCAATTGCACCATTTTTATCTGGTTTCGGTGTAATCGCATCATCATTTACCAAGAGATTTAAAGCAGCCTTCGATCCGTAACTGGAAAGGTCAAGCTCCGCTAATTCTTGATCTCCAATCCACCAGGCGATCGCTCCTCGGCATTGATGAAGTAATGGATCATCAGGATATTGCTCGAGCAGCAGATTATAGTAATTCATCACTTCGGCAACAACGGCAGGATAGAGCTGGACTAGACCACCTGCTCGCCAAATAGGACTGGTAATAAATTGTGGATCACGAAGCACCTCTAAGGCGATCGCCTTGATAGCGGAGTCTAAATCACCTTGTTCCAGCAAACTTAGGCCTAAACCATAAAACACACCCCGCTTGGCTGGCAACAGACGAGCTGATGCTAAAAATTCCTCTGTTGCCGCCTCTGGTTGTTGACGAGCCATGTATAGCCAAGCTAAGTTAGTATGTCCAAATTCACTGGCAGGAGACAATTTATTGCTGGTCTTAAACCATTGAATTGCCTCATCCATATATTGACCACGAGCTTCTACATCACTTGTCTGCAAACCTAATTCGCCGAGGTTCCAAGCAAGTTGATGAGCATAATAGGGTTCCCAAGGAGCAAGCTGATGGGCTTCTTTGAGTTCTGCGACAAATTTTTCGTAATTCGGTGCTTCTTGATCAAGAGCAGCAAAACCTCGACTCGATTTTTCCCAGGCAATATGAATTGGCAATAGCCACAGGGCGATCGCCCCATATAATCCCAACAATCCTAAGGCGATCAACCTCACCTTGCCAAAAGGTTTTGCCATGAAGAGTATTGCTGGAATCGAAGTTTGAGGTTCACCGTCACGGGTGATCGCCGCCAAAATCGCAATCAGGATGACAAGAATGCCGCTGATACAAACATTATCCAGTTGATAATCCGTTAGACTGAGCGCCCAATAACCAACCAAACCCATATAAATACTGCCGAGCAAAATCCGATCCTGGCGAGGCAAAGAAACAATCTTGTGCCGTATTCGCCAAAGTATCCAGCCTAAAAACAATAAACTGCCAACAAATAGACCAATCCCCCAAATACCTAGCTCTGCCCAAAGTTGCACCGGAGTACTGTGCAGCTGATAAATAATTTCGGATAAACGGCCAGCCTCAATAGGACGGTATTGCTGATAAAGCAGGGGGACATTCCCAAGGCCAACACCTGTCAACGGATCACTTAACCCCATATGCCAGCCTACCTGCGCATTAACCCAGCGGTAATCCAATTCTCCAAATCCTTTGCCCTGCAAAATGGGCATTACCAAACTATAAAGACGGTCATTCAGCAATACAAAAATAATCAGTAATCCTGACGTAATCGCCGCTGCAGAAGCTAACCAAAATTTGCGAATTTGACTAAAGTTCCAGGCAAAGAGAAAAGCGACTATTGAGGCGATCGCCAGTCCGAGCCAACCACCACGAGAACTCGTTGTATAAAGATCCACACCACCAATTGCAACTCCTGTCAGCCACAGCCATCGCCGCCAATCTCGATGTAAAATCGCCAATCCCAAGAGCATCGGTAAACAAAGAATTAAATAGCCAGCCACATAATTTTGATGACCCAAGGGAGCCCAATTCCGGAGGGTCAAGACAGATAAATCGAGCTTTAGCTGCGACCCTGCCAATCCTAAATCCTGTAACCGCGAAATTTCCGGCAAAAATGTTTGGCTAAGCCACAAAGCCAAACTCACCGCAACAAATGCCAAACTTAAATATCCTTGCCCCAAAAACACCCGATATCGCCCAGTCGAACTATTCAGCCATCGGCTTACTGGATACAAGGTCGCGAAAAAACCCAGACTTGCCCAAGCATACCAACGTGCCTGGTGTGGGAATTCTGCACCCAGCGTCGAGATTCCGATACTAAAAAGGATGACTAAAAGTATTTGGTCGAAACCATTACCCAACAGGTATAGACAGCGATTATCCCAAAGCTGCACCAGAAACCAAATCAAGGGGCAAAATAGACCAATTTGCCAGACAAACACCCACGACCATGCTGCCATTAGGCTATGACTATCGGGATAAAGACTAAAAAGAATATAGAAAAACGCCGTAACGTAAGCGAGTAAAGGAGCTGGAGATTTCGCGGAGGGCATAAAATTTTTGTGACGTTAACCAACCCAAAATGTCGGGCTCTCCCATTAAATCTTACTTTTTTAACGATTGTGGCGATCGCCACCGCTAATCTAGGAAATTCTCCTATGATTGGGAGTTGTCACGGAATTTCGGGGAAACCTAAGGAGTAATATCGATGGGACTGTCGCTAGTCGTTGATATCGCTATCGGACTAATTTTTATCTACCTGATTTTGAGTCTCTTAGCATCTGAAGTCCAGGAAGTGATCACGACGATCATGCAATGGCGAGCGAAGCACCTCAAAGAATCAATTGAAACTCTCATTTCAGGCACAACTGACCCTGACGACCCTACGTTATCTGAAGAACAAAAACAAGTTTTACTCCAAGCTCGCGAAAAAGGTCAAAGACTCGCAGGGATTCTCTACAAACACCCCCTTGTAAATAGCCTTAATTACGAAAAAACAGGCAAAATCGCGAAATTCTTCCGTCGCCTCACTCGTATCTTCTTTAATGCCTCAAAAAATGGTGGCCCTTCCGCAATTCCATCAGGAACTTTCGCGACAAGCATTCTACAAACATTAAAAGTTGACACTATCGTTCGGGAAGTGAATGCGGCCAAAGTTGAAGCTTTTCGTCAGCGCATTGATGAAGTCGTAGATCACGCTTGCCAGCACATCGATAATGAGCCTTCCATTCCCCAAGCGATTAAAGCGAGCTTGAGTGAAGCGAAAATGAATAAGGTGCTGGGTATTATTGTGGACGAATTTACCCACAATCAGCTCACCCTCAATCAATCATTTAATAAGATGTACGAGCAGCTCTATCGCTATGTACAGGCTGCGCGAGAAAATTTGCCTGAGAGCAATGATCACCAAAAGATTGTTAAGCGTAAATTCCTCAACGAACTCAACACAATTCGCGAAGAAATTTATCTCGATAAGGAACAGGCAGTTTGGCTCGAAAATACCCAAACCAGTGTTTCTCAGGTTTTACGGGCTTACCAAGAACTAAAACGGGCAAATGATAATCCGGATAGTGTGATCGCCCAAAAATTAGTTGAAGCAAAACAAGGTGCTCAATCACTCCACGGCAAAATCGAGCAAATCATCCAAAATAGCGGCAACGATGATGCAGAGGAAATGTGGGATGTCTTGAATAATGTCCCCGATAACCTCATGAATAGTATGGCGGCGATCGCCGATCAAACCCAAGCCAAAATTGAAGATGTCGAGGAAGGCATCAAGGAATTTAAGCGGGGGGTCGAAAATTGGTTTGATAATGGTATGCAGCGCGCCAATGGTGTATATAAACGTAATTCCAAAGGTTTTGCATTTATCCTCGGTGTGGTTATCGCCGTCGGTGCTAATGTCGACACCTTTTATATGGTGAACCAGTTATCCCATGACTCCGTATTACGCGGAATGATTGCAACTCAAGCATCAAACGTTGATTTTGAGTCTGGAACTCCAGAAGATCGTGAAGCTCTACAAAATCAAAATGGCTTTGAAATTGAAGACCTTGACTTGCCCATTGGTTGGAGTCCCGATAATCAAAGCCAACAAGCTCTTTATCGTCTCGGCATTAAAGACGCAAAAGAAGATCAATATCAGACTGCAGATCCAACGACTGGCGAACCTGAATTAAAGAATTTAGATAAATTCTCCACTATTCAGCGTTCTTGGGGTTGGGTTAAACAAGGCTTTGGCTGGCTCATTAGTGGCGTCGCAATCTCAATGGGTGCGCCATTCTGGTTCGAACTATTGAGTAAAGTTGTGGACATCAAAAATACTGGTGGTGGTGGCCAATCAAGCAGTTCCCAAAACACCCAAGAACAATCCTAAAATCATCATTTTCAAACAGGGCGATCGCCTCAGTTATCTAACCAGAAAAAACTCCTCTTTTGGTTAGATGACAGTTTATTGAAAAAATACATTCTTTTGCTTGCCTAAATTTAGGGTCACGATTGTAGAATAACTACGTTGTATTCTGTGGCACATTTAGTGATTGAACGTTATACCCTCCCTGAAATGGGAAATCTCTGGACAAATGAAGCAAAACTCAAGGCATGGCTCAAGGTAGAAGTCGCAGTCTGTGAGGCACAAGCAGAGTTAGGGTATATCCCCACAGAGGCCGTTGAAGTCATTAAAGAAAAAGCGGATTTTGATGAGGCGCGAGTCCTCGAGATTGAAGCAGAAGTTCGTCATGATGTCATAGCCTTCCTCACCAATGTCAACGAATATGTGGGCGATGCTGGTCGTTATATCCACCTCGGTATGACCAGCTCCGACGTACTTGATACTGCCCTTGCGTTGCAAATGGTAGACAGCATGGATCTCATTTTGAGCTGTGTCGAAGAACTGATCCAAGCTATTCGTTACCAAGCCCAACAGCACCGCTACACCGTAATGGTCGGTCGCTCTCACGGTATCCATGCCGAGCCCATGACTTTCGGGTTCAAGCTAGCAGGTTGGTTGGCAGAAATGCTTCGGAACCGCGATCGCCTATTAGCTGTGCGAAAAGAAATTGCAGTAGGCCAAATCTCCGGTGCCGTTGGAACCTACGCGAATATTGAACCCCGCGTTGAAGCAATTACCTGTCAAAAATTGGGCCTTGATCCTGACACCGCGTCAACTCAAGTTATTTCCCGCGATCGCCACGCCAACTACATGAATCAATTGGCAGTTTTGGCGGCATCTATCGAGCGCTTTGCCGTTGAAATTCGGAATTTACAGCGCACAGATGTCCTTGAAGTAGAAGAATTCTTTTCTAAGAAACAAAAAGGCTCCTCCGCGATGCCTCACAAGCGCAACCCCATTAAATCCGAACGATTAACCGGGATGGCTCGTTTGGTTCGTGGTAATGCGATGGCGGCTCTCGAAAACGTTGCCCTTTGGCATGAGCGCGATATTTCCCATAGTTGTGTTGAGCGTATTGCCCTCCCCGATAGCTGCATTCTCGTTCACTTTATGCTCAGAGACACTATTGGTCTCGTGAAAAATCTCTTGGTTTACCCAGAGAATATGAAGCGCAATATGAATGTTTATGGCGGTGTTATTTTCAGCCAACGCGTGTTACTTGCCCTAGTCGATAAAGGCATTAATCGCGAAGAAGCATACCGTCTTGTACAAGGTTGTGCCCATACAGCTTGGAATACAGAAGGCGGCGATTTCCGCGCCAATGTGAATGCAGACGCGGAAATCAATAAGCACCTCTCATCCGAAGAAATTGATGCTTGCTTCGACCCACAATTCCAAATTCGCCACCTCGATCAGGTGTATCAACGTTTGGGCATTTAATTTTTTTCAATCGAATAATACAACTTCAACTCACAACGGTTGAAGTTGTATTACTTTTTAGTGAAGAGAAACTGACATTTCTTTAGGAGAAATTTGTTCAGGTTAGAATCAAAAAACCTATATAAGATCTGACTGGAGAAACCCATTGGAAATCTCAGAGAAATATCGGCAACCTCTAGAGTGCAGTGCTTGTGCTGATAGTGTTGGGTTGGATTTTGATTTTACAATGGCATTTCAGCCAATTGTCAATACAAAGAAAAAAGAAATTTTCGCCTATGAAGCTTTAGCAAGAGGCCTTAAGAACGAACCGGCAGGTACAATCTTTGACCAGGTAAATAAGGATAATCGTTATCGGTTTGATCAATGCTGTCGTACAAAAGCGATCAAGCTTGCAGCCGATTTATCAATGTCTACATTACTCAGTATTAATTTCATGCCCAATGCAGTTTATCAGCCGGAATCCTGCATTCGAACAACGCTTAATGCGGCTGATGCCTATGGCTTTCCTATTGAAAAAATTATTTTTGAAATCACAGAAAGCGAAAAAGTTGATGATTTAGAGCATCTAAAAAAAATTGTTGCTTATTATCGTGAGAGAGGTTTTAAGACAGCAATTGATGACTTTGGTGCTGGTTATGCAGGTTTGAATTTTCTTTCAGAAATCCGTACAGATATTATTAAATTAGACATGGCTTTGATTCGTAATATTGATCGAGATTCTGTCAAACAAGCTATCATTCGAGGTGTTTTACAGGTTTGCCAAGAATTAAAAACAATTGTTATTGCGGAGGGAGTAGAAACACAAGCAGAGCTTAAAATTCTACAGTCTTTTGGCATTGAGCTTTTTCAGGGTTATTTATTTGCAAAACCGTTATTTCAACAACTTGTAAGTCCTACAAAAATCGACTTCAGTTCGTTATGTTCTGGTAAATAATAGCCCATTTTTTAAGCTTCAGCTAAATTTTCGACAATTACATCTCGTAACCCATCAAGAGTATATTGCTCTGCTTCGATGTCTACTTGCCCAAAGATTTCAAGACAGGTTTGCGACGTTAAAGGGCCAATTGAAGCAAGTTTAACAGGATCAAGTAGATGATGATCGCCACCATTTTGCTCTACTAATTTCCAAAAGTTTTTAACGGTTTTCGAGCTGGCAAAAGTAACCACATCAACAGATTTCCCCTGCAATGCCGACCAGACATCCGACGGAATTGAGCGAGGACAAGCAGATTCATAGGCTGGTGCTTCGACAATAGTTGCACCTTGACTCGTTAATTCTCTTACGAGTACATCACGTCCACCTGTTTCGACACGGGGGAAAAGAATTTTTTGCTCGGCTAATTCTTCAGGGAAATTTTCAACCAGAGAATCAGCCACAAAATTAGGCGGAATAAAATCAGCCTTCAAACCTTCTTTTGCGAGAAATTTAGCTGTCTTTTTACCAACTACTGCAATTTTGAGATTGCCTAAAGCTCTAGCATCTTTTCCTAAAGTACGTAAACGCTTAAAGAAAAACTCCACACCATTCGCCGAGGTAAGAATCAGCCAAGTAAAAGTATTGAGAGTGGCGATCGCCTGATCGAGAGGTTCCCAAGTGGAGGGCTCACGGATTTCGAGGGCTGGCATTTCAAGTACATTTGCACCAATCTCAGTCAATAGCTTGGTAAATTCACTGGATTGAGATGCGGCACGAGTAATTAAAATTGTCTTACCAGCCAAAGGTCTTGTACTTGTTGAACTCATATAATCCGGTCTCAGATTCACCACTTGACCCACAATAATCACACAGGGTGAAAGTTTTTTAGCATCTTGAGTTCGCTGTGTAATTGTACTTAACGTTCCAGCCCAGATTTGTTGATCCAGTAAGCCAGCCGCCCGCACCACTGCAATTGGAAAATCTGGTGATCGCCCCTCATCCTGCAAACGCTGACAAATTTCCCCAAGCTTTCTACCGCCCATTAAAAAAACCAACGTATCTAACTTCGCCAAAGCCGCCCAATCAAACGCATCAGGATTATGCGCTGTGCCCACAAAAAAGCCAGCACTCAATGCTTTATGGGTTAACGGAATGCCTGCTAATAAAGGCGCTGCCAGCACCGAAGAAATTCCTGGCACCACCTCAAACTCACAACCCGCCTCCTTTAACGCTAAAACTTCTGGGTGCGATCGCCCAAAAATATACGGATCCCCCCCCTTTAACCGCACAACTTGCTTATCTAATTGACCATACTCAACAAGTAAGCGATTTATTTCATCTTGAGGCGTACTTTTTTCACCGCCTCGTTTGCCTACATAAACCTGTAAACACCCCTCTGGTACTAGATCTAGTAACTGTTGCGAACCCAACGCATCATACATAACCACATCTGCCGAAGATAGGAGCGATCGCCCCCAAACCGTCAAATATTCCAAACTACCCAAACCCGAACCCACAAAAAAAACCTTTCCCATAACGTCCCTAACCAAACCGCGGCATAACCTTGCGTTAAAATCAGATACTAGAACAAAACTAGACAGAAAAACCTCGAAAACCTAACCCAGTCAGGTCAATATCGAGCATTGTCATAAAGCGCATATGAACTCACCGATTCAGGCTGTCCAAGCACCTTACAGAGGTGGCGGTGGCGGAAATTACCGCACCCCTCCCCCAGACCTCCCCTCCTTACTTCTCAAAGAGCGTATTGTCTACCTTGGTTTGCCACTTGTTTCCCCAGACGAATACAAAGACCAAATCGGTGTTGACGTTACAGAACTAATCATCGCCCAATTGCTTTTCTTGCAGTTCGATGATCCTGATAAGCCCATTTTTATGTACATCAACTCTACCGGAACCTCTTGGTACGGCGGTGATTCCATTGGCTTTGAAACAGAAGCCTTCGCTATTTGTGACACCCTAAACTACATCACCCCTCCGGTACATACTATTTGTCTTGGGCAAGCAATGGGAACCGCTGCAATGATTTTGGCCGCAGGTACAAAAGGTTGTCGTGCGAGTCTACCCCACTCAACGATCATTCTTCACCAAGCCCGCCAAGGTGCCCAAGGACAGGCATCCGATATCCAAATCCGTGCAAAGGAAGTCATCGACAACAAGCGCACCATTATGGACATGATGTCTAAATACACAGGACAGACCATCGACAAACTTGAAAAAGATACTGATCGGATGTTCTATATGACACCGGAACAAGCTCTCGAATACGGCATTATCGACAAAGTACTCGAAAGCTCTCAAGATCTCCCTACTCCTGTACCAACCCTGTCTTAAATTTTCTCTCCTTATTTTTTTCAATTCATTCAGAACAAGGTAAACATAACCCATGCCTATCGGTGTCCCCAAAGTTCCGTACCAAATGCCCGGTCAACCCTATTCTGACTGGATCAATATTTATGATCGTCTCTACCGTGAGCGCATCATTTTCCTCGGTCGCGGTGTGAACGATGCCTTGGCAAACCAAATTATTGCCATCATGCTCTATCTCGACTCCGAGGACCCCAGCAAGCCAATCTATCTCTACATCAACTCCCCCGGTGGTTCTGTGACTGCGGGCTTAGCGATCTATGACACGATGAAACACATCAAGTCTGAGGTTGTCACTATCTGTGTTGGTCTTGCCGCTTCAATGGGTGCTTTCTTGCTCTCCGCAGGTACAAAAGGTAAGCGTTTGGCTCTTCCTCACGCACGCATCATGATTCACCAACCCCTTGGTGGCACTCAAGGTCGTCGTCAGGCTACTGATATCGAAATTGAGGCGAAAGAGATTCTTCGCATCAAGCAACAACTCAATGAGCTTATGGCTGACCATAGTGGTCAAACCGTTGAGCAAATTGAGAAAGATACTGACCGTGATAACTTCATGTCTGCTCAAGAGGCATTGGAGTATGGTCTGATCGATAAAGTTATCGAAGAACGTCCCGCATAATCTTTTTTCGATTCTCCACACTTAAGTCGGTGAAATTTATCCCTAGGTTCTCTTTATTAAGCTTAGGGATTTTTTAGTAGCTTGATTCTAAAGGGAAGTACGCAGAATCCAGCCAATTAAAATTCCAATTCCCGTAAAACGTACGATTTGCCAGAAAGGTTCCTGCCATTTAAGCAGCTTGCTTTCCAGCTTTAGTTCTAAATCTTGAATTCTGCTTATTGTTAGTGACAATTCAGTTTTGATAGATTCTTGTTTAATTACCAGTTCAGGTTGATCCATCATGTCAAGCTGCGATTGCCTTAACTCAGCAATTTCTGCCGTCGCGTCACAAACTTCTTTATAGCGTAATTTTAAAGACTCTAACTCTTGCTCGGCATCGGCGATCGCCATCTCAAGTTCAGAGTCTGGAAAATCCATAGTTGAGAATGAGTTAATCGGGAAAATGCGGACGGAGAGACTCGAACTCTCACGCCGTAAGACACTAGAACCTAAATCTAGCGCGTCTACCAATTCCGCCACGTCCGCAAAATATTAGCCTGATGAATATAGCATAGCGATTCTCAGCTAGACAAGGGGAACTTGAAAAAGATCTTCTGCGTCTGGAAATGCAAGTCAAAATTGACCTAATTTGGATTTGTTTAGCTTGGGACTGCACGCAATGAGACAAGGTTCATCACGTCATCACAATTTTTTGAAAATTAGTATTGTTGCCCTCGAAATTTTAGGGTTTGCTGCGGTCTCGGCGATCGCCCAAACGCCTCCAGATGTTGTCATTGAGTCAGAGCCTGAAGCTAGTGGACAACCAGGCACTGTGGTTACCGATGGCGATCAACGTTTTGTTTGTGAAAATAGCGGTGGCCAGTATACGGTGATGTATCGCCCAGAAAGCCAGCCAGGAGAAAACTACGCTTGGGCTGTGCCGCAAAGTATGGGAGGCGGTTGGACGGCGCAACGTCGTTGTGTTGAAATTAGCCGTCGCCTCGAATCCTATCGCTCTGATGGTTTAGTTGAACTCACTACAGGTCGCGAAAATAATTACGATGTTGTTTGTGTGACCACCGAAGCTAACAATAGCTGCCAAATCGTTTTTACGGTTCCCCAAGGGCAAAATGCGATCGCCACCCGTGATGCCGTTTTTGATAACCTAGCGACAGCCGATGATGGCGTTCAAACCCAAGGCGTAAATACCTTTGGCAGCAGACAAAATAATAACGATGTGTTGGGACAAATTTTCGGGATTTTTGGCGGCAACTCCCAACCGATATCTTCCCCATCAAAAAGCTCTGGCATTAACCTAAAACCTTTCCTCGACCCCAGTGATGGCGGCACTGGATCGGCTCTAGTCAAAGGCAGTATTTCTCCTCATGGCTTCCCCAACAGCCCCAGTTCTAGCCCTAGTCGCCAACTCAATCCCGATTTATTCCGTTAATTTTCCCGTTGTTTACCCGCCCTCTATCTCTGCCGAAAAAGATTTATGATCCATGCGCGGTGAGATGAAGGTGGGGACATGATCAAAATTTATACACAACAGCAACGAGGCGAGACTTGGTTAGAGAAATACCGAGATCGCCCCGTTGTTTTTTGTTGTGGCCTAGGGTTTACCGAAACAGCGTTAATTCCGAATATTTCTGCCGCCGGAGCAACTCCTGAATCTCGAAAATATACGGCGATCGCCGACGCAGAATGTGTCCATCATGGTTTTCAAGACAATGCAATTTATCCCTTGCCTCCTCTAACTGTTGGAGCATCCCCAGCAATTTTATCGCGGGCAATTATTGAAACCTACGACATTCCTACTTACTTGTTTAATACTGGTTTGGCGATCACTCCCGACCCAAAAGCAGTGCCTTTAATTAATGTCGGTGGACGACCTGCACAGTGCGTTTCTACAGGACAAGCTTTGCCCCTCAAGATTGTTCAACATCTATTTGAACAGGGTTTAATTTGGGGCAAAAAACTGGCAGAAAAATATCCAGGGCGATCATTGGTTCTCGGAGAATGTGTCGTTGCCGGAACTACAACAGCTCTAGCTGTCTTAACAGCCTTAGGTTACGCAGCAAAAGGAAAAGTAAATAGCAGCCATCTCGAATGCAATCACGATTTAAAATGGCAAATCGTTCAACAAGGTTTAGCAAAAACGCAGCTTTCACCAAGCATTAATCCGTTTAAAATCATCGCAGCAGTCGGAGATCCAATGCAGGTTTTCGTTGCTGGCATGACGATTACAGCAAGTCAGACCAATGGTGTTTTATTGGCAGGTGGAACACAAATGTTAGCTGTTTACACACTTACACGAGCGATTGCTAAATTTCATCGACATAAATTTCAAGCAGAAAACATTACTGTCGGTACAACTCGCTGGGTAGCAGAAGATCCCACAGGAGATACTATCGGTTTAGCAAACTTGATTGGTGATGTTCTGTTACTCGCAACTCAACTAAATTTTCAACAATCGAAGTATTCACAGCTTCAAGCCTATGAACAAGGCTATGTCAAAGAAGGTGTGGGTGCAGGGGGGTTGGCGATCGCCGCAGTATTAGGCCATGGCGCAACCCAAGATCATTTACTATACAACACCGAAAAAATCTTTTTCCCCTACACAAAAAAGCGGTCTAGAAAATTATCGTCGAGGTAAAACTCCTTTAAGTAGAGAAGCATTAATCAAACAAAAAACGACCATCAAGTCTGTAAATTGTGAAGCTGTCATAAAGTTATTGAACATACCCTAAATATCCTCAGTCAGAAAGAAATCGCAGTCACAAAAGCAAAAACCAATTCTTTTTTAGACTTCCCAAAAAAAGCAACAAAAGTGACTTTTTATCAAGCAAAAACCAAATCATTTTTTACTTGGTAGATGAGACCGCACTTAAGTATAGCAAATCAGGATAAAAATAATTCTAAGATCTTCAAGGCTTGATACTTAGGTGAAATGAAATTCATGAGAATCAAAACTTATGATGCAATTCTTAATCTCAGCAAAGATTTGTTTACGTACACTTAACTCAGCTTAGATAAAGCTCTTTATATCTCACGAGATCAGACTGTAGTCCTAAAAATTTGAGAAGAAGAAAAGTCTTATGACATCATTTTTTGGACAAAAGTATTGAGAGGTTGAATCAAAGCTTGAATTTTTGTATTCTTTGACTGCAAGAATCCAGCAGTATCCACATAACAATCACGCCACCACTGTGCATCTTGAGAGTGGAGAGTGGCCAAGATTGTCGCATAAGAATCAGGCATCTGATCACCCAGATCCTTTACTAAAATCTGCATCACAACGCTACAAACTCTGACATAAGAAATAGCTCTTGCTGAAAGAGGTAAGCTTTGTTCAAGAAGCTTTTCTTTTGCTTTATTTAAATTTTGGATCTCCGCAGTTCTCTTTGGGCTAACACGCCAAACATCTACCGGAGACGAGTCCAAAGAAATACTCATCATCACATTAAAGTATCTATCTTCTAAATTATGCACCACAGAGAATATATAACTTCTCTATAATGATATTATCCTTGGGATAATAGAAAATCCCTGTGATACCTAAGTAACATCAGTGTGAACTTCATCAATATTTCACTGAATAAATATTACAAAAAAAATGGATTTAAATCATTTCTAGTAGTGATTTAAGTCACAAAAATCATATCCAACGAAACTCTATCAAGAAAAAAGCTCTCTAATATTAGAGAGCCATACTCAAACTATTGCCTAAATCTATAAATCTTCGTCAACTAATATCAGTGAGTAAGTTAACTACAGCAAATTTCAGCCTAGCAAGGTGTATGAAGTAGTATAGGTGAGTTGACTGGTGAGGAAGAAAGTAGCATCTTGCCGAAAGCCTACTCATTAGACTTAAGACAGAAAATAGTGGATGCCTACGAAAGGGGTGGTGTGAGTCAAAGTAGTCTTGCCCGACAATTTGGAGTGGCGAAAAGTTTTGTACAAAAGCTCCTCGACCAAAAACGACTGACAGGGTCGATTGCTCCGAAAAAACGAAGCCAACAAACACCTCCCAAATTAAACGAAGAGCATCAAACAATATTGCGCCAGTTGCTCACCAAGAAAAACGATGCGACGCTAGCGGAACTATGTGATGAGATGGAGAAACGCACTGGTCTCCGTGTGGCCAATAGCACCATGCATCGCACCTTAAGAAGAATGGGATATAGCCTCAAAAAAACATTCTATCCAGACCTTAAGGCGACAAAACGAGTGCAACAAGCCAGATATGATTTTTGGCAGAAAATGCAAGCGACTCTAGCGAAAAACTTGATTTTTATCGATGAATCGGGCGTGAACTTAGCCATGACAAGACTGAGGGCACGTTCTGAGAAAGGGAAACGAGCTTATAGTCCGAAATCCAGTAAACGAGGCAAGAATGTTTCTTTGATTGGAGCATTAGGCTTCAAGGGAATGGTCGCTAATTATCATCTGCTGGGGAGTACGGATGGATTAACCTTTGAAGCATTCATCAGCCAGAAGTTAATACCAAACTTATGGGCGGGAGCATGTGTGGTGATGGATAACTGTTCGATTCATTTAGGAGAGTCAGTACGCACAATGATTGAGGCCGTGGGAGCTAAGTTGATTTACCTTCCTCCCTATTCTCCAGATTTTTCACCCATTGAAAATTGCTGGTCAAAGTTGAAAAGTACCTTGAAAAGTATCGGGGCAAGAACTTATCTAGCTCTAGACAAGGCAATTGAGGTAGCTTTTTCCAAGATTACCCTTGATGATATTCGATGCTGGTTTACACATTGCTGCTATTGCACCTCACTCGACTAGAAATTGCTATATTGCCTGAATCTTCTTGAGAAGGTTATCTTCTGACCTAAGAAAATCACTTACTCTATGTCAATCAGTTAATGTGAAAACTCGAATTCCAGAGAATTATTACACTTCCACATTGATATAGGAGTCAATAAAATACTATCAAAATTTTTTTGCTTATTACTTAGCCGTGAGTCGGTAAAATCCAGCTCAATAGAGGTGCATAAATCATGCAAAAGACTGTAATGATACCAGTGAACTGTAATGTGGAAATGAGTTGGGGGTTCATAACTGATTACTCCAGAAGAAGAAATTGTTGTCTTACTTTATCTATCTTAAGTATGACGCTTACGTCCGGAAATTTCTGTGAGCCAATCCTTCACTCTCTAATGTTTTTGATCAAAGCTTAAGGTTATTGAAATTATTCAAAACAATGTCTGTTATCACCATTATTTTGTGATCTGTATCATTTCACCATCTTAACAATCATTAATTTAAGCTTTCAGGCTATATAAAATCGATACTTATTGCTTTCTCTTGGTTAAACAAAAGTAGTCGATAAGAAAGGAAAACTAAGCAATTCTAAAGGATTTAGTATAACTACCTGTTTTGTGAAAGCAGCAGTATTTAAGCTGATCCGAATCTTTACCAAGGCAAAATTTCACCGTTAGCGTGCCAGAAAAGACCTGTATTTTCAAGATTTAGAGGACCCAGACGAGTAGGCAAACCTTTAACTGGTCGTTCTGGCGTGATACCACGCTCCTTAAAATTAGTCATGTGAGTCTGAACTAAACCAGGATGGAGAATTGCAACAGAAATACCACGAGATTTTAGATCGATTGCTATGGTGGAATCGATTTAATCCAAAACATCCTTTAAACACAGCAAAGCTCCCCGAATAGAGGAGCATCACTGGAATTGTTTGTTGCTCAAGTCATGTGTTGCAATGTGAATAACGACCTTTGAACTAGATTTTGCCTAAGTTTTTGACAAACTGACAGCGGATGAATCCATTACTTGACCTGTTTTCTCGGTGACAACAAGCAAATAATCACAACGATCACAGCTTGTCTCCACTAAACTGGGCTGGAAATAACGCCGGATGGCGATCGCCCCACAGTTCGGACAAGGCAAAGAATATGAACAGTCCATGGTAGAAATTCTTCTGAGAAAGAAGAGAGAGAAAGAAATTAGTTGTTGCAAGTACATTAAGTATCTTTTTTTCTGGTCACCCCTGAAGTGACGGTAAGCTCCTTTCTCTGTGAAGTCCATCAGGCGATCGCCCGTTGTGAGATGACAACAAAACATGACTCAGATCACACATCCAACAACCCATTTTGCGCCATATGGCTTAATAACCACCCTGCCATCGTTGCCCGACGCGTTAAACGAGGCACCAATTGGTCAATCGTATAGCCCTTAAACCCAAGCTTTTCTTTTAAGAGCTGTTTATAAGGTTTCGGGATCGAGCGGGTTAATTGCACCGTAGCTGGACGGCTTTCAATAAATAAAGGCGGCTCAGGATATTTTTCTTGCCAGACAGGCTCAACTAAATCGGTGTTCCAGCTTTGCGCCGCTGCATCATAACGATAGCCAAGATAATGCCAGACCAAGCGATGAAGCGTATCATCATCAAGGGTTTCATCAATAACCCCTTGCACAGTATCCGTCGTCAGTGGGGGAAGTTCTGTCATATTTCTAGGCAATATCAATTTCAGATTAATCCAATTTTAAATGAGTGCTGTGTCAACCCAAAAATCCCCATCATGGCGAGATTAATTAAATTTAAATCTGTTGTTAACCCCGCGACCCCAGTTCATGTGGGACATTGAACGACAATTGTCCTGACTCTTTCCCTCTCCAGATTAATGAACATCAAAACCCTGTTGACTCTGTGCCTAACTCCTGCAGCCATCCTTTTCGGACAAGTTGCAAAAGCAGAAATCGAACTTACAACGATTGGTCGCTACAACACAGGTATTTTCGATGATAGTGCTGCAGAAATTTCTGCCTTTGATCCAAAGAGCAAAAAGTTATTTGTGACCAATGCCGCCACGGATCAAATTGATGTTTTAAATCTAATAGATCCGGCAAATCCAGAACTCGAATTTAGTATCGATGTCGAAAATGGTATTAACAGTGTGGCTTTTCATGGCGGTGTTTTAGCTGCGGCTGTCGAAGGAAACACCAAACAAGATCTCGGTGAAGTTCGTTTTTATGATGCAACGGGAAATTTGCTGAATAGTGTTTCTGTGGGTTCCCTCCCGGATATGGTCACCTTCACGCCAGATGGATTGAAAGTCCTCACCGCAAATGAAGGGGAGCCGAGTGAGGATTATAAAATTGACCCTGAAGGTTCCGTCAGCATTATCGATATTTCGACAGGTATTGAAAACGCAACAGTCACAACCGCAGCTTTCACGGCATTGAATAACGTAGAGCTTGACAAAAGTGTGCGGGTTTTCGGTCTGGAGGCAACATTAGCAGAAGATGTTGAGCCTGAATATATTGCGGTTTCAAGCGATTCCACTATGGCCTGGGTTACTCTCCAAGAAGCCAATGCTATTGGTGTTGTAGATATTGTCGCTGGTGAAATTATTGATGTGATTGGTCTTGGGTTTAAGGATTATAGTCAATCAGCAAATCGTCTCGATGCCAGCAATAAAGATAAAGAGATTAATCTCGCAAATTACGATCATCTTTTTGGTCTGTATCAGCCGGATGCGATCGCCGCCTATGAGGTTAATGGAGAAACTTATCTCATCACAGCGAATGAAGGGGATTCTCGGGTGCGTCCCACCGACGATGACGAAATTGAAGGAATTGAAGAGGGAGATATTTTTGATGAAGAAAGTCGCATTGGCAACTTAGATCTTGATCCAACGGCTTTTCCTAACGCGGAAGCATTACAAGACAAATCAGTCCTTGGTCGCCTGAAAGTCACCAATACGATGGGTGATACGGATGGGGATGGTGATTTCGATGAGCTATATGCTTTTGGTGGTCGGTCTTTCTCAATTTGGAATACTTCGGGCGAAATCGTTTTTGATAGTGGCAGCCAATTCGCTTATATTACGGCAAAGCTTTACCCCAATAATTTCAATTCGACAAATGATGAAAATGCTTCTTTTGATAATCGTAGTGATGACAAAGGAACTGAGCCAGAAGGGATAACGGTCGGTCAAATCGGCGATCGCCATTATGCGTTTATTGGACTAGAGCGGATGGGCGGCATCATGGTTTATGACATCACTAATCCAATGGCTCCTTTCTTTGTGAGTTACACTAATGATCGTGATTTTAGCGGTGACGCAGAAGCAGGTACAGCAGGGGATTTAGGGCCAGAAGGTTTACTTTTTATTCCGGCGGCGGATAGTCCCAATGGCGACAATCTTTTAGTGGTGACCAGCGAAGTGAGTGGCACAGTTACTGTTTATAGCGTCACTGAGTAATCTCATCACACCTTAAATCAATCGTTTATAGCTCACCAATATCCTCTTGAATTTGGGGAATTTGTTTCAATTTCTTTTCGCCGAAGGGGCGGGCTAACGGTTCACCGATAAAGACACCTTGACCAGGCCACAACACACTTTGCCAATAGCTTTCAATTAATGTGGCTCCGTCGAGATAAGACTCAATAACTAAACCTGGGTCAGGAAATTTTGTTGGGAAATTACAAGGTTCTACCACTGTGCCATAACTCCCTGTCGCACCAGCTTCAAGCCATTCCAAGCTACTCATTTGTCCGGAGTTTGAGTTAGTCAATTGTCCGCCAAAAGATGTCAAATGATCGGCGATCGCCCCCGGTAAAAAAGTAAGGGTATTCAGCTTATCGATCTTCGGCCGTCCAGTGAAATAAAACATCACATCATCTTTATCGGCGATCGCATCCTGCTGCAAAAATTCAATCCGAAACCGGGAACCCAGAAACTGCTGGACAAAAGTAAACTTGTCAGCACGACTACTACGAGAGGAGTCAGAAGTTTTGAGGAGATAAGCCGTTTCTTCGGGAAAAGTTTCATCTGACATCACCCCTCGGTCAATTAAAGCTTTCGCCTCAATAAAATTTCTGGCTGCCAGCATCATGGTTGGACGTATCTGATAATCACCATAGGGACGAGTACTATCACGATTAAAGTAGGGATTAGGCGCTGTTGCTTTACACCCACTAGCACAATATTTTTCGTCAAAACCGAAGGCGATCGCACTGGTAATCGACATACAATCCACTCGATAGGGAGCTGCCCAAGTCAACGCATAGCCCTGAATTTGCGATGTACTTTGCCGATAAATCCGCCGTCGCAGACTCGAAAATTCGTTCCGAGATATTTTTTCTTGGCCAGGCTCAAAATCTACATAGATCATATTTTCGTCAGGGATGCGGCGCTGAGCTTGGTAATAATTGCCAATTTGCACACTCAGCGGGTCAGCTTTATTCACCACAACCCCAAGATTTTGTGCCGTAAATCGATAGTCATAATTATCAATCTCTTCAACGATCAACCATTGATAACTCAGCAGTAACGCGAGTATTAGACCAATAAATCCAAATCCTAAAATGTCTAAACGCAGATATTTACGGAGTTTACGCAGATAATTCACCATGTCTCAATATGCATCTTTCTCAGGTGGCGATCGCCCACTGACCCTAGCATAGAGAAATTTTTTCTAACCCTCTCCTTAAACTGACAAAATCTTTATTCTCCCGCCCGTTGCAAAGAAAAACGATCGCCCCTATTGCCCCAGCCACAGAGCAATAAAGATGGCGATCACCTCTATTTAGTCACGAAATCAAAAACTTAAAATGGCATCTTGAGATAATCCTGCAAACTACTACAGCCCAAATCTCGCAGCACCGCATAACAATGCTTACAACAAGGGCGCTGCAACTCTTCCTCCAACTGAATTTCCCAATCCTTGCAATTACATCGCAGGCCATCCGGCTCAACTACCACCGAATAAACCTTTTCATGGACTGCACTCTTACAGGCATACAACGTTTTCGTGATCCGACGGAGTAGAATTTCGCGACTTTTCTGCTGGCGAAAATCCACAAAATCCCGCTGAAAATCCAAAGGATCAACCGTATTAATCTTGCCATCCTTAAAATGCACCAGCACCGCACCATTACGCCATAAAGAAACTCGTTTCACCTTTTTACTTGTAATTCGTTCGGCAGCACGAACAGAGAAAAAATAGTTATTACTCATCAGTATCTCGCTTCCCGCAGTATCAGAGAACAACACGAAATCAGCTTTAACGCCTCCTCTATTATAATATTTTTGTACTGTTTTTGGGGTGTAAAAGAGAAAAAAGTAGTAAATCAGTATTCAAAAAACAGGATTCTTGTGGTACATTTATATTGTTCAGATTTTCAGGTGTCACAGTCACTATGTCTTGCAACACTCTTGACGCGCTTCAGTACCCCTTAAACCTCAACCAGTCTTTAGTTCCCCGCCCATCCGACACATTCTTTTTCATCGTGGAGGGAGAATCAGGCAAATTTTTAGGTTTAGATGAGGGAGATCTATTGGTTGTTGACCGCACTGTCTCCATCGCTCCCGATCAGATGGCGATCGCCGTTTACGATGGCCAATTTGCGTTAGTACAGCTCATCGAAGAACACAAAGATCTCAGCGTTCGACTGAGCGAAAAATCAGTAAAACTTTTTGCAGATACCGACTTGGATATTTGGGGCATCGTTACAGGATTAGTGCGACAGTTCTAAACACAAACATGCGCGGACTAATTTCACTCAAATACCAATCATAGATTTGCCACGGTGGGGCGATCGCCAACAATACTCTTCACTTCAAGGGTCGGCGATCGCCTTTTTTTTAACCATTTTCAAACAACAAAAAACAGTTCCTTGCCCCTAGACAAAGAACTGCAGTTCTCTCAAATATTTCTAACCTGGCTTGTATTAATTAGCTAATCCCTTCTTCTTGCACCTGCTCATCGTCTTTCTTGCGCTTGGATGCAGCTCCAAATATACCAGCTAGAGTTGGCAGAATAGCCGCAGGAGTAGGTACTGGATTAAATGACTTTGGCTGTGCCTCATACCATTCGCTATATCCAGAACCAATAGACTGAACATGATATGCAAGTCCCAACTCTTGATAAGGCTTTGTAGTAAAAGCTAAAGCCAACTCTTCTTCCGTCACGTCGGGATTCATCAAGTTAAATGTGATGGATAAAGTATCGCCTGGTGTAATAGTACTTTTCTTATTACGTTTGGCCGGATCAGCTGCTATTTGGACACCCCATCCAGCATTATTATTAATTTGACTGCCGCCAGTTGGCGACCAATCAATTGAATAATTCGTCTGTCCAACGCTAGAAACTATCGCTGCATCCTTCTCAAACCACTTAAAAAAACCATCTGTGTCGTCATTCGGTGTACCGCCATCAGTACCGAAGTAGATAGTTGAAATCTTTGTGCCGTTATCCTGAGCAATCTTATTCTCAATCTCAAAGGTAACAGTGCCGTCTAGAGCATTCTTTTCAAAACTGATACCGAACCAATCTGAGTTAGCGTCAGGATTGCTGTTCGTATTGAGTGAATGGGATTCCAACATCACTAACGCATTAGCAGCAGGAGCGAGAAGCATCGACCCAACAGCAAAAGCACTCAAGGCGATCGCCTTTAAGCAGATAGATTGAGTGGTGGTTGCTTTAAACATCGAAATTATTTAGAGAAAGTTATCGCCGAAATAAATATGAAAGAAGTTTCGAAAAACCGAAAGATGCACAGTCGAGAAAAACGAATCTTGCGTCGTCTTCCATATCAACATAACAAAGAAATACCTACGTGAAACCTTCCTCAACTGGTGGATAGCCAACAAAATCTACTCTTTCAAGAAACACCCATACAAAAGCTTCACCTTAGCTTCACAAATCCTAGAAGCAAAAATAGAAAATCGCTCATTCAACAATTGCCAAAAGGCTTTCTCAGTAAATATTTCAAGAAAAAAGACTTGACTTCACAGAAGCTTCATAAAACTAGTGCTTTTCATGAAAACCAAAGTTTTTAAAGTTTACAGATACCTTTTTAAAGATTGTATGAAGGTTATCTTTTAGTAACTCTTCTTGAACACTTTGATTATTGAAAATCCTTTCATGAGAACAATAGCTTTTGATGAACCTCTCCTGAAACGACAAACAAAGTTCTGAGTGCAAAAACTCTTCCAGCGATTCTCAGGCGACAGCTCTCTAAATAGAAAAAAGCAATTTCTTGCTAGCTATACAAGAAATTGCCACATCTCAAACTATTTCGGAAATCCTTTAGCTATCTTCTTCTGCGTCTTCATCCTTCTTACGCTTCGATGCAATCCCAAATAAGCCACCAAGAACAGGAAGTACAGCGGCAGGAGTGGGGACAGCTGTAGCTACATGAGATGGAAGATAAACATCATTGCGATAGTAAACACTGATGTGAGAGAGACTCGGCTTAGCGTTGCCATTCCCTTTCACAATACCCTTCGTATTAAAGTTACCTTCTGTCGTTTCACCGTCCCAAAGATAGGCACTAAAACTCGGGCCACCTTTAACTGAGAAGAAGAGGTCACTAATTCTGGAGAAATCCTCGCTGTTTTTAAAACTATCCTTGAATGACCATGAATATTTTTTTCTACCAAGATCTTGGACTTCAAAAATATCATTACTGCCAGAAGAACCATCTATCTTAGTCAATTCTTCCCAGCCATCAAGCTCGAATAATTCTGTGTCAGTACCAATTTGGTTGGAATCATTACCAGAATAAACACCTTCACACTTTACAGTGCCTTCAAACTCTCCCGCGTTACAATTCACTTTTGCACCAGAAAATGCAGTAAGTGCATGCGCATCAGGAGCAATCAACAAACCACCAACCGCTATTGCTGTGGCAGAAAGAACTGTTGAATAGTTCCTTATATTTTTTATCTGCTGTTTCATCTTTAATACGATCTGACCTTAAGTTTTCAATAGGTATGGCTAGATGTGAACCCAAATTAGCTTTGAACTTTATTGAATACAGACCTCGTTGTATTAAAAACAAGTTGTCTGAGAAAGAGTAGCTATATATCAATTTGACCTGATTGTAATGCCATAAAATCATCAGTGTCTTCAGTGATCACACCTAGAAAACACTAGGTTTCAGCATCTTATTTGTATCTTTATAAAAGCCAGCTTTTCACCTATTTAAATCTCGTTTTTTCTTTATCTCTGCTTTACAAACCACGTAAATACTCGAATGTTTTAGTTGTGAAGAGAATCCGGAACATTTAATTAAGCGAAATGTCGGAAAATGTGAATGCAGTCATCAGAAATTTGGAGCCTTAGACTTCTAGACTATTGAGAGACAAGCAATATAATTGTGAAATTTGCGACACTAACGATGTTCTATTCCAATAAATCCAGGGGATTTGATTAGCTCTCTGCGGCGATCGCCCATCTTCTCTACCAACATGGTCTGCAATGAGCAGCACAAAATATCGCCCAAGACGATTTCATAAACCTATTAATTTTTTCGCTCACAGTCAGCGGAGTTGAATAGCTCTCCTATTCATCGCCTTGACGTTGATTTTTTGTTTTTTCAATTTCGCGGCGCAACTCTTCGACTTGGCGACGTAGATCATCGACTTCATTGCCATCTTCTTCTTCAGTCTCGACATCGACAGAGCCAGAATCTCCTTGAGCATAATTGCCAGCCTTAACGTTGTGATACTCTTTCGATTCTTCCCATTCTTTAATAAAGGAGAGACGTTCAACAGGGAAAGGATGGCCGAGAAAAGTCCCATTCCCCCCGTTATAGAGCAGAAATTTATAAATCTGGTTAAGTTGCTCTTGATCAAGATCTTGATAATCCTGAGATTGCTGAGTGAATTCCCCTAAACTCAACTCATTCACGTATTTCATGCTGCCGCCAGACAACTTCATCATCGTGCGAAAAATGGGGTTGAGATCATCGGTAACAAGTAAGGCTGCGCGATCTGCCGAGAGTTCAGCTTTCCGTCGCCATTCATAAAACGCATAGAGTAAACCTGTCGTCACTAACCCGCCTAAACCGAGGGTGATTTCGCCGACAAAAGAGGCTGCTCCCATGGCCCACATTGCCATTTGAGTCAAAACCGGATGCTCGCACTTTAAATGACCTAATTCATGGGCAATCACTGTCCGCAATTCATCTTCTTCAAGTAGATCTAGCAGACCACTATTCACCACAATATAAGGATGTTCAGTCCCTAGGGTGTAGGCATTAATAATCGGGTTTTGATCGACATATAGCGTCGGCTCTGGGGAAATATTCAGATCCCGCATACATTCGCGAAACATTCCGTAGAGCGTGGAATATTGGCGCGGCCCCACTTTAATCGAATTCCCCATCAGATAAATCTGCTGGGGACGTTCATAGATATATTCAACAAAACGGCTGGCAAGAAGTTTAAAGCCAGGGAGGTTGCGGAGGGCTTCTTCTGCTTGGCGATCTAAGGGATGGCGAAAAGCTTCGCTCGAAATTCCGGGATAGGTCGGCATGGGATTCTTCCTCCGCTGCTATGCTGTCGTGAAAGTTTTTTGTCTAAATTTATTAGACAGTGGCTTCCTCTAACATTAGCTTAGATGATTTGATTGCGTCGGGAATCTCAATGGGATAGTTGCCATCAAAACAAGCGGTACAGAAATGTTGGGGGTTCTCGTTGGTGACTTTGAGCATTCCTTCTTTGCTGAGATAAGTAAGGGAGTCTACCTCAATCTGCTCGGCGATCGCCTGTTGTGTTTTCGTGGCGGCAATCAACTGATCTTGATTATCTGTATCAATGCCATAGAAACAAGGATGGGTTACAGGTGGCGAAGAAATGCACATATGGACTTCTTCTGCTCCAGCTTGTCGCAGTGCCCGCACAATCTTACGGCTAGTCGTACCACGAACAATTGAATCGTCTACGATAATAATGCGTTTCCCATGCAAAACATCCTTGAGAGGATTGAGCTTCATTTTGATCCCAACTTCACGCATGTGTTGCGTCGGTTGAATAAAGGTACGGCCCACATAACGATTTTTAATGAGGCCTTCACCAAAGGGAATACCAGAAGCACGGGAAAAACCAATCGCAGCAGGAATACCAGAATCTGGAACACCCATCACTAAATCAGCTTCAATATTGGATTCGCGAGATAGCTGAGCACCCAGGCGTAGACGGTAACTAAAGAGCGTTTCATCATGAAATACGCTGTCAGGACGTGCGAAGTAAATCATCTCAAAAACACAGAGTTTTTTATCTGGTGCTTCTGACCATTGAGTTGACTGTAAACCTTCTTCTGTAATCCACACCATTTCGCCGGGATTCACATCGCGGAGATATTCAGCGCCAATAATATCGAGGGCGCAGGTTTCAGATGCAAGGACAAATCGTTCTGAACCATCCTCTTCTTCTAATATGCCAATCACGAGAGGACGCACACCATAATGATCCCTTGCTCCGATCAAACCATCGGGTGTGCCAATCACAAGGCTAAATGCACCCGAGCAAAGTTTAAAAGCGGCAATGGCAGCATCATGCCAATCCATGCCTTGATTCACATAGATGGCGATCGCTTTGGCGATCATTTCCGAGTCAGTGGTGGTATAAAAATCTAGATTATCGCTAAGAGAATGGAGCTTTTCTTTGAGCTCAATCGTATTCACAAGGTTGCCATTATGAGCAAGCGCTAATGTTCCTAAGCGCGTCTCCTCTAGGGCAGGTTGCGCATTACAAGAATGACTAGAACCTGTGGTCGAATAACGGTTATGTCCTACCGCCCAAATACCAGGGAGTTCGTTCAGTGTCTCCTCGCTGAATACATGGGAAACCAAACCCATATCTTTATGGCAATGGACGCGTTCACGGTCAAACGTTGCAATGCCTGCTGATTCTTGGCCCCGATGTTGTAGCGCAAAGAGTCCAAAATATGCCAGTTTTGCCACCTCCTCAGTAGGGGCATAAATTCCGAAAACACCGCAATATTCTTTCGGTTTATCGGATTGAAGGTCAGCAGAGACAGTTTGGGGGACAGTCATCCTACAGGTTGCGCTCCTAGCGTAGTTAGATCGAAAGCAAAAGGACAGTATAGCAACGACAAAGATTCAGTTAATTACCGAACAAATGACGCGACTTTAACGTAACTTAATACGAAATTAACATTCTGATTATCAACTATTTTTGGCGTTTGGCAAGTAAATTATCCTCTAGTTAGTTTATTTTTGGAGGATTTTCTGGTAAGTGTTCAACATCCCAACGGGGCGATCGCCACATTTTCAGGAAGGCAAAAAGCAATCTAAATTCATTTAGATGCGTTGACGTAAACTCCGGCCGTGGGTATCGGTCCCGCAAGTCAGCCAGAGCTCGTATTTTTCTCCGATAGCTTTCATTGTCGCGGTGTGTTTTACGCTGGTATGCCAAGGATCTGGATTGTCATAGGCATAGTATGCTTCGATCCCATCAAATCCGAGTGCAGCAGCGGTAGGGATCAGTTCCGGCGCTGGACGACGATATCGGGCTGGGTGAGCCAAAACAGCTAAGCCACCAGCTTGATGGATTGCCTTCACAATAACTTCTGCATTCGCTCGCTCCCCTCGCTGAATTTCTCGCTGGCGATAGTACTTTAGTGCAGAGTGAGTCGGATCGAAGCCATAACCCAGAATATGTACCTTCGTCTCACCTAAAACACCATTAATCTCGATACCCGTCCAGAGTTTTGGGAGGGATCGATCTGAATTCTCATTCTGTTCAGCTAAGTAGGCTTGGGCAGAAAAAAAGCCTTTAACAGTATGGTGATCGGTAATTGCAAAGCCGGATAATCCGATGGCGATCGCCTGATCCACAATTTCTTTAGGGGTAAGCTGACCATCCGAAAACACCGAGTGCATGTGGAAGTTGTAGTGGAGAGGGCAACTCGTCGGGGTAATCTTGCGCCAAGCACCTTTTAAAGCTTGGACATCTTGAGCCGCAGTGGCTGTAGATAAAGTGAAAGTCATAGTTGTATGAGCGATCTAATTCCAGACCGCAGAACGGAGACAAAGCCAAAAACTAAAAAGGTTTTAAGTGTGAGTGTGATTTGGGTAGGAAGGGAAAATATAAAGATAATATAAATTTTTCTTAATACCGTCACCATAACAGAGATCCTCTGATCCCGGTGTGAGTACCGCCCATGAAAGCGATTGGATTATTTGATGAGGGTGATGACTAGGACTGAAGACAGTGGGGTTAATTCTTGACCACAGTTGGCGATCGCCACACTGAAAACCTGATTAATAAACGTATCTTTCTCTTTATTCTAAGGGGAATATTTTGGAACTGAGGGTTTTTGGCAGCGATTTATCACCAATCGTTTAAATTACCGCGCTGGGCCAGTAGAGCAGAGCCATAAGCCGCATCAGGATTGGGAGAGGCAAGAACCGGACAAGGTAACTGGGTTTCCCGCATTGCTGTCCATGTGGGATTTTGGGAACCTCCTCCAGCCGTGAAAATTTTGGTTGGTTTAGGAGCACCTAATTCTTGTAATTTGCCGTAACCCATTGCTTCAATACGAGTCATCCCTTCAAACAATCCTTGCAAAAATTGGCGATCGCCCTGAGGTCGTGGCGTTAAGCAGGGCTCTAATTGCGGATCATTAATCGGGAAACGTTCTCCAGGCTTCAATAAGGGGTAATACTCCAAATTTGTTGAACTGCTGGGATCAATCTCGCGACTCAGTCGAATTAGATCATCTTGTTCAAAAAAATGTTTTAGGACAGCTCCCCCAGTATTGGATGCACCACCTGTTAGCCAAAGGTTTCCGAAACGGTGACTGTAAACTCCTGAAGCTTTTTCGTTGACTGGGTGATCGCTGAGCAACTTTAAAACCAGCGTTGAACCAAGGGAGGTCACAGCTTCTCCTACTTTGCTGGCACCACTCGCAATAAATGCGGCAATGCTATCGGTTGTTCCAACACAAATTTGGCAATGGGGATTTATATCGAATTGGGTGGCGATCGCCGGCAAAATTTCAGCAACAGTTTCGCCGGGAGTCAAAACCCTTGGCAGCATCGGGAAAAGAGGATGATTTTCCAACCACCCTGGGTAGCAGAGTTTTTGGACATCAAAGCCAAGTTTGAGAGCATTATGTTCATCACTAAGACCCCATCTTCCATGGAGAATCGCCCCAAGCCAATCTGCCTGATGGAGAAAATATTGAGCTGTTTTTGTAAAGACTTTTTCGTCGAACCACAATAATTTTGCCAAGCTCAATGTTGCGGATTGGACGAGGTGTTCGGGAGGAGCCAGTTTTGATAACTTTTCTAGTTGCGATCGCCCCCGATTATCGTTGTAGAGTAAGGCTTCAGAAACTGGTTGACCATCCGTATCACAGAGCAAAACAGTGCTAGATGTACCATTAATGGCGATCGCCGCAAGATTTTGAGCAACGTCTTTTTTAAGTGATTGGAGGAGCTGAAATAACGTTTTCTGCCAAGCTACGGGGTTCTGCTTTTCAAGAGGCAAGGCAATAGTTTGGCTAATCTTTTGATCTGCATCAATGGCGATCGCCCGCGCGCCGGAGGTGCCAAAATCAATGCCCAGAAAATATGTCATGCTTCAAAAATATTTAGCGTTTTTTAATAGCTTTGCGAACCTTAATAAGCTCTCAACCGTCTCAGTTATTAAGCTTGTAAACATCATAGTTTAAGGAATTTTTGGTTCGATTCTCAGCGTTTTACACCAGAAAACTGTAAAGAATCAATGTAGAGAAAATTAGCACTCCAATACCCGCCTATTTAGCCATGCTCAAATCACTCAACAAACTTCTTCTCACCAGTAGCTTGGCGATCACCCTAGGTTTCTCGGCAGTCATGCCTAGCACAGCGCAGACCCTCGACGAAAAAATTGTCAAGATGGAACAGGGCTTAGAAAAAGAATTTGAGACTTATTTTGACAGTGATCTGGCAACAACAAATCAGCTTCCAGAAGAGATGGCGAAAACCTTAGCGCGCATGGGAGAGGCAACGAATACGACGCCAGCAGTCCTATGGGCTATGCCCCGTGAAGATCATTTGCATCTCGTTTTAATCACCCCGAACGGTGAACCTATTGCCCGCAATCTCTACGATCTCCCCAAAACCAAGGTAAGAGAAATCGCGAATCAATTCACGCGCAGTATCACCAACCCTCGTCGCCCCTTTAATCAGCGTATTGCCAAAGAACTTCACCAAGCTTTAATCGAACCTTTTGAGCTAGAGTTTCTCCAACCCACAGGCATTGATACACTCCTAGTTTGTATGGGAGATGGCCTGAGGAGTCTTCCGCTCGCAGCACTCCATGATGGCGATCACTTTTTAATCGAGAAATACGCCGTCACCCGTATTCCCGCTTTTAATCTTATTAACCACGAATATAGTGATATTCAGCGTGGCGGCATTTTAGCGATGGGAGCCTCAGAATTTGAGGAGCTAAAGCCTTTGCCAGCAGTCCCAATCGAACTCGAAACGATTGTGGAACAATTGCGCTCGATTAAACCCGCTAAAGAAGAATGGCACGAACTGTCTCTCTTAAATCAAGACTTTACCCAAACCGATCTACAGGCTCTACTGACCCATCGCGCCTTTGATATTGTGCACCTCGCGACCCATGCAGAGTTTATGCCGGGCAGTTCCAGTCAATCTTATATTCAATTTCACGATCGAAAATTAACCCTCGAAGAGATGCCAAAATTCGACTGGAATCAGGCTGATGTTGATTTATTAGTACTCAGTGCTTGTCGTACGGCAGTGGGAGATAGTGAGGCTGAACTCGGTTTTGCAGGACTAGCGCTACAGCTAGGTGTAGATTCGGCGATCGCCAGTCTCTGGAATGTCAATGATGCGGGCACACTTGCCCTTATGGGAGATTTTTACCAAGAACTCTCTGTGCAAAATACAAAAGCGGAAGCCCTCCGCCAAGCTCAACTTAAAATGCTGCGCGGCAAAATTCAATTTGAAGGCGATCGCCTCCTCCTCTCACGAGGTAGCGTTGTGCCTATTCCCGATGACCTCAGTAGCCAAATCCCTCCAACCAAAGACCTCTCCCATCCTTACTACTGGGCTGCCTTTAGTATGATCAGTAGCCCTTGGTAAATAAAAAAATCCCCCTTGACTAAGGAGGATTTAGGGGGATCCAGTATTTCTGAATTAACCGAAGTAATTATCTATCTCGATTAATTACGCCAAACCAGCTACTGCCGGATGGAAAAAGAATGCTAGGCCCAGCACGGTGTAGGTCGCGAGGAGCAAACTTCCTTCAAGCCAATTCGAATTACCATCTGAGCTGATCGAGTTCGCAATTAAAACAGCTACAGCTACAGCAACAAGTTCAAAAGGATTGAAGTTGAGATCCATCGGCTGACCAATTATCCAGCCAGAAATTACGAGGACAGGTGCAACAAATAGCGCAATCTGTAAGCTCGATCCAACAGCCACAGACACAGACAAATCCATCTTGTCTTTCAGCGCCACAGTAACCGCCGTTGCGTGCTCAGCAGCATTACCAATAATTGGCAACAAAATCACACCGGTGAAAAGAGGGCTAAGGCCTAACGTTTCCGTCGCTTCCTCAAGGGAGCCAACCAATAATTCTGACTCCACAGCCACAGCAAGGGTAACAACTAATAAAATACCGACCCAAAACCAAAGATTTACTTTTTCCTTCGCTTCTTCTTCAGTTTCGCCTCCCTCTTCGACCTCTGCAACACCGACATCATAGAGATAGGAATGAGTTTTCATCGAAAAGAGTAACGTCAAACCATAAACGCCAATCAAAACAACGGCAACAGCAACAGAAAGTTTTTGCAACGTGCCCTCGGGAAGACCAGTAGACGTATATTGCACTGCTGTGGGAATCAAGATGGCAATAACGGCAAGGTTCATCGAAGATGCATTGAGGCGTGCCGCAGTGGGTTGAAAGTCTTGCTCCTTAAACTTCAGGCCGCCAAGCAACATGGCAAAACCCATCACAAGAAGAAGGTTACTGATAATTGAGCCAGTGATCGTCGCTTTTACAACTTCCACAAGACCTGATTTAAGGGCGATAAACGCCAAAATTAATTCTGTCGCGTTACCAAAGGTGGCATTGAGGAGACCACCAAGGTTTGGGCCAACCACCACGGCAATTTCTTCTGTGGCTTCTCCCATGAATGCTGCCAGGGGAACAATACCCAACGCAGCAGTACAGAAAACGGTAACGGGACTCCATCCCAAATATTCTCCAGCAATGGAGACCGGGATAAAGACTAGCAGTGCTAGAAAAAGGGTGTTTTTGTTCAGCATAAGCAGGTATGTGTTTCGCTAATGACCAATATAGATGCGCTGCCCAGATTCGTAATTATTTCTGGCTTTAGTTCATCTCATCGTCACTGATTGCCATGGGGTCGTCAAGCGAGAAAGTATTTCACATCCAGATTTCGCCCAGAGCCTGAGGTAACTACAACATCAATCGGTACAAAACCGGAAATACGCAGGGCGATCGCCGCCGCCTCACCTCCATTTGACATCATCAGATTTCATTTGTATTATGTTTGTAGTGTGAAGAGAATAAGAGCAATGACATATCAACCCCTTCCGATGAAAACAGAAAAGCCTATCTACTCTTGGGCAGGCCACGAGTTAGCCTCTCGCGAGCTCCAGATGGCAAAAAATGTCGCCTCTCTTCCCTTCGTCTTCAAGCATGTTTCCCTAATGCCAGACGTTCATTTGGGTAAAGGTGCATTAGTCGGTTCTGTACTCGCTACGAAAGATGCTGTTATTCCCGCCGCTGTTGGTGTGGATATTGGCTGTGGCATGGCAGCAATGCAGTTACCTTTCAAAGCAGAGGAACTCGACGGCAAACTAAAACAAATTCGTCGCGATATCGAAGCGGCTATCCCTGTCGGCTTTAACCAAAACAAAGATGTCGATAAAACCGTAACCAACTGGCAAGGTTGGCATAGTTTCAAAGATCTCCACAAGGGCGTGAAAAAACTGGAAGGGAAAGCCCTCAAACAAATGGGCACCCTCGGTGGTGGCAATCACTTTATTGAGGTTTGTCTGGACGAAAATGACAACGTTTGGCTAATGCTACATTCTGGCTCTCGTCATATCGGCAATAAATTAGCTCAATGTCATATCGGCACAGCCAAAGAATTAGCGCGACTCTCTGAAACGAAATTACCGGATCCTGATTTGGCATATTTCGTAAAAGGAACGCCAGAATTTGATGCCTATTGGCGCGATTTGCAATGGTCTCAAAATTACGCTCGCTTTAACCGCGACGTAATGATGGAGCGCTTTAAAAAGATTGTCGAAAAATATCTTGCTGGCGGCAAACCCAGTAAACCTGTTTTATTCGTCAACTGCCACCACAACTACGCCGAGAAAGAAACTCATTTCGACGAAGATGTTTATGTCACTCGTAAAGGTGCAGTACGTGCTCGAACGAATGATTACGGCATTATTCCCGGTTCGATGGGTGCAAAGTCTTTCATTGTGAAAGGGAAAGGTAATTTGATGAGTTATTGTTCCTGTTCCCACGGTGCGGGCCGCTTAATGTCTCGTACCAAGGCGAAAAAGCAGTTTACCGTCGATGATCTCGTCGAACAAACGAAAGGAGTGGAATGCCGAAAAGATCATGGCGTCATCGATGAAATCCCTGGTGCATATAAGCCCATTGAGGAAGTCATGCACCAACAGGAAGATCTCGTCGAAGTTGTTGCGGTTCTAAAGCAAGTACTCTGCGTTAAAGGTTAATGATATCTAGTATTTAAGGGGGCGATCGCCGCTCCCTTTTCGTTTGTCCTTTTAATTTGCTTTATCCCTTTTCTCAAACCTTTTTCCTCGTTAAATCCATCACGTGAAAGGATTCAGAAAATTGCGTGATTAGTATACAATTGGGAATGCTGTCTTTATATGAAAAATTTTAGATTAATTTCATGGCAAAGAAATCGATGATTGAGCGCGATAAGAAACGTGCTCGCACAGTCGCCAAATATGCTGCAAAGCGTGCGGCTCTCAAAGAAGCTTTCAAGACTACTGAAGATCCCCTCCAGAAGCTCGAAATTCACCGCAAGATTCAAAACCTTCCCCGCGATAGCTCTCCTACTCGGATGCGCAACCGTTGCAAAGTAACAGGCCGTCCCAGAAGCTACTATCGTGATTTTGGTCTCTGCCGTAACGTCCTCCGTGACTGGGCACACCAAGGTTTACTTCCTGGCGTTGTAAAGTCCAGCTGGTAATTTTTCGTTAGCTTTAATTTTTATTTTTAAATTTTTAACCGTATTGCGTCATCGGTGGGTGAAACTAAATTGTTTCACCTTTTTTATTGGCGTTTTTAAAGGACAATCAACCACCTGTATCCATTCTGAAACCTATTAATATTCATAGCAGGCAAGGAGTGGGTTAAGACAGAATAGGATAGAAGCAATAAACATAGATGCCATGCCTGCTCCCCATAGTCTTGATTTACGCCTAAAAGCTGTTGCCGCCTTCGATAAAGGTGAACGAAAAAGTGATATCTGTCGCTTCTTTGGTATTAGCCGAAATACGCTAGACCTGTGGCTGAAACGACGAGAGAAAATCGGTTCAGTCGCTCCGAAGACAGATTACCGTCGAGGCCCTCAACCGAAGATTAATGATCTAGATGCTTTTCGTGCTTTTGCAGAGAAATATGGGCATCTAACCCAGAAGGAAATGGCGGAGAAATGGCCAGAGTCTATTAGTGATGCATCCAGACGTGAAGCTCTACGGAAAATTGAATTTACTCGAAAAAAAAGACCTATCGATATCAAGAGAGAGATAAAGAATTAGAAAAAGCATTTGTGGCACAACTGAAGCAGTATGTCCAAGAACGACTCGTATATATCGATGAAAGTGGATTTGATAATACCTTAGATTATGGGTATGGCTACTGCCATAAGTCAGAGAGGTTTATCGCAGAGAAGTTAGGTCATCGTACAGAACGAGTTAGCGTGATTGGAGGATGGCGAGAGGGAGAGCAGATAGCACCGATGGTATTTGAGGGCTATGCCAACAGCGCCTTAGTTTGCCAATGGGTAGAGGATTGCTTAGTGCCAGAGTTGATTCCGGGTCAAATTATTATTCTGGATAATGCCAGTGTTCATCCAAAGGAAAGAATACAAACATTGGTGGCGAAGGCAGGATGTGAAGTGATATTTTTGCCACCCTACTCACCACACCTGAACAAGATAGAGAAGTTTTGGGGGAGGTTAAAGAAGGAGGTAAGTAAGCTCATCAAGAAGACTGAGGATTTGTTCGATGCCATCAGAATAGCCTTCTGTTCTATGTCCTAACCTTCTCCTTCGCTGCTATAATATTCAGAAAAATCCCCATAAAAAACATCTCCAAAAATCACAATAGAATCGCAGTTTCTGGAGATATCTTGAGTAACTTGGAGGCTTTCGTTTTAGGACTTAACGTAAAGCGAAAGAGTTTCGGAATAGATTTCTTCGGATCCAGTACGTTCTTGGAGAATTTTCCGTGCCATAACAATCAACTCAGAAGGCAAACGAGGGGGACGGGCAGGAGGGAGAAAATCTGAGGGATAAGAGTCAGGAATCGGTCGTACTGCAGGAATTTCACTCGCTTGCTTGTTAATGAGATTCAACTGTAAGCGAGGTGTATCGCTATTTAATACAGATTTATCACTGCTACAAGCCATATTTGCAAGGGTAAATGCATGGGTGAAAGCAACCACATCTTGTCCAACTTGAGAACTATAGCCTCGGAAGTAAGGAACAATATGCTCACCAAAATTGACATAGTATTCGTCACTATTAAGGTACGAATCAATTTCAGCTTCGAACCCATCTTCCCGAAGAATTTTAGTATGTTGACGGACTTCCTCTTGATTTTGAGGCGCACGACCAAGGAAATGCTTGAAGTTCAGCTCGATAAAAGTAGATGTAGGATATTTTTCCCAAAACAAAGCCTGGTAGCGACCACCGACAGCTAATTCACGAATAAAGTCACGAACAGAAATCTCACCAAAGCGAAGCTGAGACTCTGCTTTGACTAGACGCTCACTATCCATAACGTGAGCATTACCAAAGATTTGTTTATATGCAGCTCTAATAACAAGGTCTTTATCTTCTACAGAGTCTGCATTTGACCAAATAGGAGTGCCCGTGGTGAGTCCATCACGATATTTTTCAGTGAGGCTCTTGTCTGATGTTTTAGGAGGTTTGGGTGGTTCGGCTGCTTTTGTTTTGAGGGGAGGGGCAGCTGTTTGTGCTACAGGTGGAGCTGCCGGTTTTTCAGCGACCGCAACATTAGAATCTTGATTGTTATTGAAGAGACTCTTAAATTGACTAAACATATGTATAAGGTCAGTCCCAGAATTAATAGGTTTATTAGTAATTTTCCCAAGATTTTATCATGGTGAAAGTAGGTGCGCGGGTGCCATTAAGGGAGGATCATATTCGCTGAAAGCCCTATTTTCAATGAATTGCACTCATCTCGACTTCATTGTATAAAGGTAAACTTTTTCCTCAACCCTTACTCATTTTGTAAACAATTATCAACACTGAAAGTTATCGAGTCACAATAGTTCTGTGAGGATCGACCAAATTTGTGAAGACCATTCCGTTAAACTGTGGGAGATGGCAATTGAACAGAAGAGCTAGGCGATCGCCATGACAGAAGATTCCGGAAAGGAACAATTTATTTATCCAAAGGACAGTTATCGTGGCGAATTCAATCTTGAGAACATGGCATTTAATGCCAATTTGCAAGAATTTGCGCAGAAGGTAAATATCGTTTGCAATCTCGAGACAAATGGAAAAATAACCTCGAATGATGCTTACAAAAGAATTAAAAAGCTATGGCGAGAGCTAAAAAGCAGTAGAAAAAGTCTCAAGATCCAAAAAAAAGATGATGAGACCTCTGGGTAAGATGCTCATCATCTTTTCTGCTCTTTCACCAACTTATTTTTCAATGAGCCAGAGAGGTAGACTCTGACTTGGATTCACAGCTAAACCTTGAATATTGCTCTGGGCAAAGACATATTCAGTACCTTGCCAAATCGGAATATAAGGTACATCTGCGGCCATCAACTCCTGAATCTCTCCAAAAATTGCCTTGCGAGCTTCAAGATCAGTTTCAGTGCGCTGGGAATCGATAAGCTCATTCATCGTTTCACTCCAATAGAAAGAGCCTTGGTTTTGCGCACCACCTGCTTCACAACCGGTTGCTTCATCGCCTTCATCACAATCCAACATTGGATGAATATAGTTATCAGCATCGAGAAAATCAGGATACCAATTTCCCAAGGCTGCGGGATAAACACCCTGTGCAATATTTTTAAAGTAATTTGCGCCTTCAACGCTGCTTGGTTCAAACACAAGCATGCCGTCTAATTCCCGCGTTGCAAATTCTTTAAGCGTTGTCGCAATAATGCCACGGGTTGTGGAGCCGGAAGGATACCACAATGGCACAACAGCCGGATTTTCTGCACTAAAACCAGCTTCATTCAGCAAGGTTTTTGCTGCTTCAATATTGGCATTGCCATAAACATCTTCAAAGATCGGTTCAGAAGCAGCGAAGGATGTCGGAATCAAACTATATAAAGGTTCTGCCTGTCCCTGTAAAACTCGCTCATTAATTAAGTTACGGTCAATCAAATGGGCGATCGCCTGCCTGACTTCCAGTTGGTCGAGAGGCGCAAGATTACGATTGAGCACCATGAAATTCACAGCCGTGCCATCCGCTTCAAGGGCTTGTACTTGACCATTCTCTGCGTCGGCGAGGAGATTGGTGATTTGCTCAGGTTCTAGAGATTGATAGGCAATATCCACAGCACCTGTGCGCAGCGAGTTAAAAAGATTGGCTGCATTACTACCAAAGATCTGGAAATCAACTCCAGCATTTTTCGGCGCTTCTCCCCAATAATCTGAGTTGCGGTCTAGCTTAATCGTGTCACTATTAAATTCCGCAAGTGTATAAGGACCAGTGCCTACCAAAGTATTCGGCGCAAAGTTTCCAGACCCAATTTCATAGGCTGCGGGAGAAACAGCACTTGCCCCTGCAAAAGCCAGCAATGCGGGAAATGCAGCAAAAGGTCTTTGGAGAGTAATGGTCAATTGATACTCACCAGTCACCTCAACAGTGCCGATAATATCGCCAAGTAAAAAGGATGGTTTCCCTTGATTTTGCATAAAGCGATCAAGAGAAAACTTCATTGCCTCAGCATTAAAAGTTTCTCCATCGTGGAACAGTACATCTTCCCGCAGCGGAATCGTATAGCTCAAACCATCTTCACTGATAATCGGCATCTCTGTCGCTAGCAAAGGTTTAATTTCCGTGGTACCAACTTCGTATGTATAGAGGCTTTCCGTAACGTTATAGATAATATTTAGCCCGGCGATCTCATAGCTATCAGCAGGGTCAATAGTGCGAGGCTGTGCAGTCGTTCCCAACAGAATGCGGTTATCGGCACTAGGGGCAACTTCTTCAGTGCTTGTACTTGTATTTGTCGTATCAGGGGAAGGGTTACAGCCAACTAATGTCGCGCCAAAAATCAAGGCGATCGCCGCCGATGTGTAGACCGAGCGGGGAAGCATAGAAAATTTTTTCGACAGACTAAACATATTTATCGCTAATTCACGCTAAGAAAGTCGTTCGATCATATCGGTATTTGCCCATGCCGAACAGCTACAATCATGCTTTCTAGACGAAATCTCCCATATTCACCCCCATAGCTAAGCAGAAAAGATACATCTAACATCGCCACAATTCCCCAAACCTAAGACAATAAAAAACCCTCTCCAAATCAAGAGAAGGCAAAATCAAACATAAAATATTTTCCTTACTTATCCATCAGTTGGAACAGCATTCACATCAACCGTTGGAGCCGCACCTGCTTCATCAGCATTTGGCGCTTGAGTCTGTTGACGTTTCTGAAAAAACTCCATTGCAATCTGCGAGAGTTCAGCTAATAACAAAGAAACAATAATCGCATCATCTACTTGACCAGCAAGCGGAAAAAAATCTGGCGAAATATCTATGGGACTAATCACATATGCAAGGGTACCGAGAATAATCCACCAACGGTATTTTGGGTTGCGTAAAGTACTGCGATACCAATCATAAATAGCCTTCGGAGAAAGAGACATAATCGAGGCTCAAACCTTCTAAATCAATACTTTTATCTTGCCAGTAAACCTCTAAAATTACCCAGTGTAGAAAACCGTCACCACTACACCATTTACCAAATTCAGCCAAACAAAAAGGGAGCCAGACCAAAGTCCAACTCCCTTTTTGTAATTCAATTTATAGCGATCAAGTCATAAGACTAAGCCAGAGCAACTGAAATTAAGTTCTCTCAGCGTTAACTGTAGACTTATCACCAACCTTCTTATAGAAACCCCACTCAACCTGAGTGTTAGCAAGTTCAGGGTCAACACCAGCGAATACGTCGCGGTAGAGAGTACGAGAACCATGCCAAATATGGCCGAAGAAGAAGAATAATGCAAATACGGCGTGACCAAAGGTAAACCAACCACGAGGGCTAGTACGGAATACACCGTCAGAACCTAAGGTCTCAGTATCGAATTCAAAGGACTCACCAAGCTGAGCACGACGAGCATATTTTCTGATAGTCGCAGTGTCAGTAAAGCTTTGACCATCAAGCTCACCACCGTAGAAGGTAGCAGTGACGCCAGCTTGCTCAACAGAGAACTTAGACTCAGAACGACGGAAAGGAATATCCGCACGGATAACACCTTCAGCGTCAGTCATGATGACAGGAAAAGTCTCGAAGAAGTTAGGCATACGACGAACAGTAAGCTCACGACCTTCCGAATCAGTAAAGATGGGGTGACCAGACCAAGACTGTGCAATACCGTCACCTTGATCCATAGGACCAGTACGGAACAAACCACCTTTTGCGGGGCTGTTACCGACGTAGTCATAGAATGCAAGTTTTTCAGGAATAGTATTCCAAGCTTCAGAGAGTGTTGCGCCAGCAGCGACTTCAGCGTCTACACGACGTTGAATCTCGGTGTTGAAATAATCGCTATCCCATTGATAACGGGTAGGACCAAACAATTCGATAGGAGTTGTTGCATTGCCATACCACATTGTTCCTGCAACGATAAACGCCGCAAAGAACACAGCTGCAATACTACTGGAGAGTACTGTCTCGATGTTACCCATACGAAGTGCCTTGTACAGACGCTCAGGAGGACGAACACTGAGGTGGAATAGACCAGCAATAATACCGACGATACCAGCAGCAATGTGGTGAGCAACAACGCCACCAGGACTGAATGGGTTAAAACCACTCGGTCCCCAATCAGGTGCTACAGCTTGGACATGACCCGTTACACCGTAAGGGTCAGAAATCCACATACCTGGTCCCCAGACACCACTAAGGTGGAATGCTCCAAAGCCGAAGCAAAGAAGACCGGATAAGAACAGGTGAATACCAAACATTTTAGGTAAGTCCAAAGCGGGCTTACCAGTACGAGAATCAACGAAGAGTTCGAGATCCCAGAATACCCAGTGCCAAACGGCAGCTAGGAATAAAAGACCAGAAAGAACGATGTGAGCGGCAGCTACACCTTCAAATGACCAAAAACCGGGGTTTGTGCCAATTTCGCCAGTGACGTCCCAGCCGTTCCAAGAACCAGTTACGCCCAAACGCGTCATGAAGGGTAGAACAAACATGCCCTGACGCCACATGGGGTTAAGGACGGGATCACTAGGATCAAAAGTAGCTAGCTCATACAGTGCCATTGAGCCAGCCCAACCTGCAACGAGTGCAGTGTGCATTAGGTGTACAGAAATCAGACGACCTGGGTCGTTAAGGACGACTGTATGTACGCGGTACCAAGGTAGTCCCATTGACTACTCTCCTCCTAAACAATCGTGTCTACTATGACCAAACATTTTCTCATTATTCATGAGGTTTGGCCGGAACCGACGTTACAACCTTGAAACCATTGCTAGTTCTGGATTGAAACGACTTTTCGGGGGCTATGTTTCTGTAAACTCCGATGAAATATTTTCACAAAAGTTTACAAATCATCCTTAAGAAATTTGTTTTATAAATGCTGTTTGTCACAAGGACTTAAGCTTTATGTTTTCTTTTCTACAGTATCTACACGGCATAGAATCCGGCAGAATTTGGTAGAAAAGTTTGTTTAAAGAAGTGTAACTATTGTTAGATGGCTTGGCAAGCAAAATCGTTTAAATGTAACGGCTTCATAAGGTTTAATTACTTGCAGTGAGGAGGTTGCTAGCTTGGTTTAACTGAGCGATCGCCTCTTCAGGGGTCATTAGGCGCTTAATTGTTACTTGGCCGATGTTAGAGGTATTATTCGCCATTTGGTGGGGTCTCACTTCAAGCATGAGGATAGGATCTTCGACTTGGTACAGCCAAAGTCTTTCGTCTTTGTGATCTATGGCAATGTTGGTGCGCTGGATACGGGGCGATCGCCGCCATGCTGCGTCATCCCAAAGTCCACCAAATTCCCAAACACGACCTATTTGCCATCCTTCTGTAAGAAAAAAGTATTTCATGGAAATTTGCTGGAAAAATATTCGTCAAAGGAATAGTACGAGATTCTTTGGGTATTGCATGACTTTTTCAACATCATGATCTCGACCCAAAACTTCAGAAAGGTGAGTCGTACTCTAGGTACCTATTTCTTACAACAAACTATTACTCATTCAGGAGTTGGCAAGTTTGTAAGCGATGGAATAGAGCTGGTAAATATTCGTAATAGCGTACAGATTGCATATAGAAGGCTTCATAGGAGCAGGAGCCACAAGGAGCCTTATCTGCTTCGCTAAGCGCAATGATTCGGGCTGCATCTTCTCCTACCCATGGCAAATGACCTTGGGAAGCTGTGGTGCTGTAGTTAATTTCGTCAGAGAGCTTCCAGGCAAATGATTCTCGAGTTTGCCATTGGGCGGAGCGTTTTTCTAGGGGAGTGAATTGATACCAACCGAGATGATCGCCCCATTGCTCAACCCATGCAATATGGGTAGCGGCTTGGGAAGGAGGAGATGCTAAGGCGCCTTGAACAGAAAAACCAAATTGGCCACCACTATATTGCTGCCACATCCCGTCAATAATTTGTAGGGTTTCACAGGTCAGCGCTTCAATTTGAACTGGGTCATAGTTTGGAGGAAAAATAGCGCTGCCGACCCAAACACGTGTCAAATCATTTGCCGTTTCCCAATCCTGACTCATTAAGGCAGACTCAAGATCACTGTAAAAAGTATCCGCTTGCTTTGCCAACAAAGGTTCAGCGAACAAACATCTGCCGAAACTAAATGCGGCGATCGCCAAAATTAGAGACTGTAATTTTTTCACAACACAAACCACCACCTAAAGTGGTTGAGACAATCGATTGTGATTACCCTGATGTTTTGTTGATGAACGCTAGAACGCTATGAGGCGATCGCCATTGGCTCGTTATCAAAGAGAACTGTCGTTAAACACAATCACTTCAGTTTTATCCTTAGATAGACTCGATGCACTCAGCTGAGTCCGATTGGTGCCGAGCTTTTTCGTCGTTACATCATCACCTAGCAATCCAAGGAAATCATCCACTGGGTTTAGGCGACAAGTATCATCTGCTCCTGTGCCGAGATAGTGGGTCGGAATAATGACTTTTGGCTGCAACAAATCAAGGGTTTTCACAGCTTGAGTCGGGAGATAGCCTTTCGGTGGGAAAGAAGGAGTACTGTTCACATGGGCATCAGTTCCACCAACAGGCAGCATCACCACATCAGCAGCGCCACCCGTCAAAATAAAGTCATCAATATCCACTTGTTCACCCGCACCACCGAGATGAAGGAAACCGATGCCACCAATCGTCCAGCTCCAAGCCACATTGGTGGGGAAGCGCCAACCACGATAACGTTCTGCATTCGCATGGTCTAGGCTAATGCCATTAAAGACAATGCCCTCTGCTTCAAATTGTCCTGCCTGCCAGAGAACAGTGGGATCACCCTTTAGATTTTCGATATAGCCTTCGTCAAAGAGCTGGCTCGTAATGAGCACGATGTCTGCTGTAGGGAAGTCGCCTCTATAGTCCGCAGTACAACCCGCAGATTTGTAGGGGTTAACGAGAATTTTGACGCCATTGTGTTGGATCAGAAAGCAGGTGTGGCCATACCATTGCACTGAGACATTGCCAGTTTGGGCCTGGGCAACTGAGCTTGTCTGAAATAGTCGGTGGCTGGCGATCGCCCCCAAAGCAGAAGCACTAGCGGTTTGAATAAACTGGCGACGTTTCATGGTGTAACTCAAAAAATCCTTTACGTGGTGAATATTTGACGAACGTTAGTGGACAAGCTCAGGGACGGCTTTAATCGAGACAAGAAAATTACGAAGTAAATCCTTGCCAGCAGTGGTCAAAATACTTTCTGGATGAAATTGTACTCCCTGGACATGGGGATAATCGCGGTGACGGACGCCCATAATGGTGCCATCATCCACTTGCGCCGTAATTTCAAGGCAATCAGGACAAGTTTCTTTCTCAATCACGAGGCTATGGTAGCGAGTCGCGGGGAAAGGATTGTCCAGTCCTGCAAAAACTCCTTGGTTCGTATGGTGAATTTGGGAGATTTTGCCATGCATCAAAACAGGAGCGCCAATAATATTGCCACCAAAGATTTGACCAATACTCTGATGCCCTAGACAGACACCGAGGATCGGAAGTTCCTGACCTAATTCGCGAATAATATCTAGTGATACACCCGCATCATCGGGGCGACCAGGGCCGGGGGAAATGACAATCCCATCTGGATTTTTCGCACGAATCTCAGCCAGGTTAATTTTGTCATTACGGTAAACCTCGATCTCGTTCGCAACGGGCAATTCTTTACCGAGTTCGCCGAGATATTGTACGAGGTTATAGGTAAAACTATCGTAGTTATCGATAACGAGAATCAAGGGGTTAGTCTCCTTATATCAACGGTTCAGGAAGTAAGCATGGCACGGAAATGGGGAAATGAGATCAACGTGGCAACAAGGAGTGAGGCGATCGCCCCGATGAGTACAGCGGCAGCGGCACAGTCTTTCGCAATTTTCGCGAGCTCATGATAGGTCTGTTGCACAGTGAGATCGACGACGGATTCGAGAGCAGTATTAATCAGCTCTAATACCAGTACGAGGGCAACCATCGCAGTCAAGACAGCGGTTTCCAGGAAACTGAGAGAGAGGAAAAAACACATCGACCACACAAAAATTGCGATACCGAGATGAATCCGAAAATTCCGCTGAGTTTGGGTTGCATAGACGATGCCTTGCCAGGCATATCGAAAACTGGCGAAAAGGTCTGGTGCCACTTTCCATGCGAGCGTTCGCCGTTCCGTTTTTTCTCGCAATGCTTGTTTTTCCTGCGTCATCTCACACCCAAGTAAATTCTCCCCATTATGGAATAAGTTGAACCCGCCGCAAGAGTAGCGCCTGACGGTCGAGCATTTTCTCTAAGCTCTGGTCATCGGGATGATCCCAGCCCAATAAATGTAGAAGACCGTGGCTCGCTAGCCAACCCAATTCTGTTTGGAGGCTATGGTTACGGGCGATCGCCTGTTTTTGAGCAGTATCTACCGAAACAATAATGTCACCAAGATAAATCGGTTCAGAGTCCGGCAGAGGCATCCCTAGGTCATCTTCTAGGGCTGCAAAAGACAACACATCCGTCGGTTGGTCTTTTTGGCGATATTGAGTATTGAGCTGGTGAATTTCCGCATCATCGGTAAATCGCAGAGTCAGTTCATAGCCCACAGCTTTAGGTAAAGTTTCAGCCAAATCCTGCAGCCAAGCATTTAACCAAGTCTGCCACTGGGCGATCGCCAACTCCGGTAACGTTTCAGCGAGGGTCATCTCAACAAAAATATCGTTATCCATCACTTAGTGAGTTAGCCATGCCACCAATACAAAAAAGCCCAACACGCCTATTGTCGTCAGCGTGAAATGGTAGATAGCTTTGCCGCCCTTACGCACCATATTCCGCATCGCGAGTTTGACATAGCTTGGCTTCGGTTCTGTTGCTGCTTGTTCTAGTGAAGCTTGCTCGGTCGCCGAATCAGTGACGGACGTAGTTTCAGTCATAGTGCCAAAACAAAAAATTGTTGGTAAAAATTTGAACGACTCTAATGTAACAGTTCATTGCTATAGATGGATTATCAGTCTTTGCTGTGCATTTTCTTCACAGCTCCCCCTGACAATTTTCAGAGAAGCGATCGCCACCCCTGTAAACTAATATTTCAAAGCAGTTCTGGGGAAAAATCATGCGAATTTTGATTATTGGTGGCACACGGTTTATTGGTGTGTACTTAACTCAAATTTTGCTGGAAGCAGGTCACGAAGTCGTGTTATTTAATCGCGGCAATCACCCAGCGCCAGAGGGGGTCACGCAAATTCAGGGCGATCGCAAAGACCCAGCACAGCTGAAGGAGAAACTTGCTGGTGAATCCTTTGATGCTGTTTTCGATAATAACGGTCGTGAACTCGCTCACACCCAGCCTCTCGCGGAAATTTTTGCGGGAAAGATAAAACATTTCGTTTATGTCAGTTCGGCTGGCGTTTATCTCCCCACCACTCAACCCCCTCTCAAAGAAGCAGATGCCGTTGACCCCAACAGTCGCCACAAAGGGAAACACGAAACGGAAGCCTATTTAGCTGCCAGTGATTTGCCCTGGACATCAATTCGTCCAACATATATTTATGGCTCGAAAAATTACAATGATCTAGAGGCTTGGTTCTTTGATCGCATCGTTAGAAATCGCCCCATTCCTATCCCTGGTAACGGTCAATTTATTACGCAATTTGGACACTGCTACGATCTTGCTACTGCGATGGCAGCCATTCTAGGTAACGAAAAAGCCATTGGGCAAATTTATAATATTTCCGGCGATCGCTTCGTCACATTTACGGGACTAGCAAAGGCTTGTGCAGAGGCAGCAGGCAAAAATCCCGATGACGTTGAACTAATTTATTACGACCCCACAGAATTCAGTTTCGGTAAGAGAAAGGCCTTCCCCATACGCTCACAACATTTTATGGCGGACATCAGCAAAGCATTAAAGGCTCTCGACTGGGCACCTAAATATGATTTGATTTCAGGTCTCAAAGAATCTTTTATCAATGACTATCTCGCCTCTGGTCGGGACAAAACCGATATTGACTTTTCTACCGACGACCAAATCTTAGGCGCATAGAAACATGATTCGCACGATCTACCTCCACGGGTTTGCTTCTAGCCCTAAATCCCGCAAAGCTCAGTATTTTTTAGAACATATACCAGACCTATTTGTCCCTGACCTCAACCAAGAAGATTTTGGCAAACTCACCGTCAGTCGCCAGATTGAACAGGTGCGAGAACTTTTGATAGAGCCAAGCTATATTATTGGGTCGAGCTTGGGAGGTTTAACGGCAGCTCTCCTCGCCGAAAAATACCCGGAGTTAATCAAAAAAATTGTGTTGATGGCTCCTGCATTTCAGTTCACAAAAAATTGGCGCAAACGTTTAGGGGAAAAGAATTTAGGTCATTGGCAAAGAACTGATGCGTTGCCGATATATCACTATTCTTACCAGAAAGAAATTTCTCTACACTACGAATTTTTCCGAGATGCTGAAGCCCTTAGTGAATATGAGTTTCAGAATCAAGTGCCGACATTAATTTTGCATGGCAACAATGACGAAACAGTGCCGATTAGTGTGAGTGAAGACTATGCTCACAATCGGGATTGGGTAAAATTTATTGCTCTAGATAGTGACCACAGTTTGGGCGATCGCCTGCCGGAATTATTTGCTGAGAGCCAAGCATTTTTATCCGATAATTAAATCCATCATTGGATGTTGAGGGGAGCAAGCGAACAATGCGGATATTGTGCCTGAGTAATGGTCATGGTGAAGATGCGATCGCCGTGCAAGTTTTAGAACAAATCCAAGTTCAAAATCCTGACATTAGCCTCGCCGCCTTGCCGATTGTGGGAACAGGTCACGCTTACCAGAAACTCGATATCCCCATCATCGGTCGCACCCAGCAGATGCCCTCTGGCGGCTTTGTCTATATGGATAATCGTCAACTGGCGCGGGATATTAAAGGTGGCTTGCTCAAGCTCACTTGGCAGCAACATAAATCCATTCAACGGTGGGCCAAACAAACCGATGAACCTTCTCTTATTTTGGCAGTGGGAGATATTGTGCCGCTAATTTTTGCGCTATTGAGCGGCACGAATTATGCGTTTATTGGCACTGCAAAATCTGAATATTATCTGCGGGATAGTGATGGACAATGGCTTTCCAAAACATCTGGTCTCGAAAAATGGTTTGGCTCTGTCTATCTTCCTTGGGAGCGATGGCTACTAAGTCGAAAAAAATGCCTCGCTGTCTATCCGCGCGATCGCCTCACCACAGACATTTTGCAGAAATATAAGATTGCTGCCGTTGATCTGGGAAATCCGATGATGGATGGTTTAGAGCCATCACAGTTAGAGCTAGAGGAAGAAGAGCGCACGTTAACTTGTGTTTTGTTACCGGGTTCACGACTACCCGAAGCTTTGCACAATTGGCGGAAAATCTTAGTGGCAACACAGCAAATTCGCGATAAATATCAAACGGTAAATTTTATTGCGGCGATCGCCCCGAGTTTAGAATCAACAGATTTTGGCGAAACCCTAAACAAATTTGGTTGGCACACAACTAATCAAATCCCCGATGACCTGCGATTCAACGATCCAGAGATCAAAGGTTTTATGCAAGGGCAAGCAACCCTTGTGATTTCCCAAAATTATTATGCCGAAACTCTCAATCGCGCTGATGTGGCGATCGCCATGGCAGGCACAGCAACAGAACAATTTGTCGGCCTCGGGAAACCGGCCTTCACGATTGTTGGCACTGGCCCGCAGTTCACACCAGCTTTCGCCGAAGCCCAAACTCGCTTGCTCGGTCATTCTGTTATTCTGCTGCAAAAACCAGAGGCGATCGCCCAAAAACTTGATGCCATCCTAAAAAATCCAGACCTATTACAAAGCATTGCGGCCAATGGCAAACAACGTATGGGAGAAACCGGTGCTGCTCAACGCATTGCAGTCCATCTCTTAAATCTATTTTCAAAAACTTAATGTGTCGCTACTTTGCTCAGTTTTGGAAAAGCTTCTTTTTCCATCAAATCCGTCGCAAATGCTTCTACTGCAGTCGGTTCTAAATACTGCAACTGCTTTAACAGGCGATCGCCTTGCTCGACAAAATCTTGAATATCAAACCCGGCGTAACTCTCTTCGTCACTGTCCCGCAGCCGCCGTAAGCCTTCACCCACCAAAATCGTTGCACCACGCAGATTGCTGTTACCGAGATGATAACAACCTACTGCAATTTGTAAAATCCCTTGGTATAAGGACTTTTCCGGCTCCATAGCCTCAAACCACAGAGCCTCAAGGGTGTCATGGCAACTATAGAACTCCTGCTCATTGAGTTGCCGCACACCATCAAAAAAAGAATCAGGAACGTCCACTGTTCCTAGCCCTTCATCTTATTTGTAACTTCCTTAATATAGTCAAGTTCAATGTCCTGTTGCTCACCCGCAAAATCATTATCTTCAGTAATGAAAAGCATACAGTGACAGTCATTGCGCTCACGCATGGGTACACAAGGACAATTCCAGAAAGCATTGGCAACCTCTGCTTCCTTATCCTCATAGTGGCGACAAGGACAAAGGGGAGCACCAAGCTCTTCCTTATGCTTTGCCAATCCCTCAATCACAACCGCAGTTACCGAAGGATCTACACAAAAGTAAGTATCAGTACGTTTTGCATATTTTTCGGCAAAATTTTTCATTAACTCCAATGCCTTGTCTGAAGCAGCATTCTCAACAGTCATTACGATCCGCCCGATATAGATTCAAAAAAGTTTGCTTCTAACTACGATAGTACGCTTACGTTAATTTCCTCAACCGCCATAACCACCCCTATGAAACTTCGTTAGCATTAGGTTACGTCTAAAGAAAAAGGCGATCGCCCCGACGAGATATCGCAAAACACAATATCAACCCTTAAGACCAATTCATAAGAAAAACTTAAGTTTTATGTAAAAGAAAGTAATACAATAAACAGGGTTCGATATCAGTGCACCGTTAGAAACTTTATGTTGTGAGGCAAATCAGATGACTGGTTTAATTATTTTTTCCGTTTACGCCGTTGCTCTGAGCTCAATCTTTTACTATCTAAACCAACCCTACAGCCGTAATTGGTGGCTCAAGATCACAACAGCAGGCCCTAGATGCGTTTACTATTTTGGACCTTTCCATAGCCAAAAAGAAGCTAATGCAAACATCAATGGCTATCGCACCGATCTAGAAGGAGAAAAAGCAAAAGTTGTACAAGTGCAGCTCAACCAATGTTTTCCTCCTGCCCAACTGACATTTTGCCCTGACGAAGCTTAGGCGCAACCAAGAACTTATCGCTCCTCTATGGGCGATAAACGCTGAAGATGCCATGATTAACTCCACTATTGTCAGAGCCCATCAACATAGTTCTTGTGCCCCAAAAAACAGGGGAAGACAAAGCTATGGGTCGCAATAGAGGAGGTTTGAGTACAAAGATTCATGCAATCTGCGATGTGTTAGGCAACCCGATAGGGTTTTACTTAACTGCGGGTCAAGCTCATGATTTAGATGGTGTAGATGCATTATTACCAGAGATAGAAGCGGAAGCTCTTTTGGCGGTTAGAGCTGATGATGCGGATGAGAGAGTGCGACAGCGATTGGCAAAGGAGCATTGCGAGGCGATCATTCATGCCACGAAAAAGCGGAAACCGTCCTATTCTTATGACCAAGAGCTTTAGCAAGCTCGCTATTTAATCGAAAACTTCTTTGCCAAACTGAAGCAATACTGTGAGAGCGTCACTCGTGCTGATTAAGACAGCAAGAAATTTTCTAGGAGCAATTTACTTTGCGGCTTCTATCACCTGGCTTAATTGATGATACGCCCTAGCCGTTTTATTTTGATTTTTCGGGCGATCGCCACCAACCATCAATGTAATCAAACAAAGGGCGATCAGCTTTCTCACCCCATGTGCGATCATCAGTTTTAAACATATGACCTTTGAGAGTCAGCCAACATTTTTGTTGTTTTCCCTGATGTCCTCTGACATAACACAGTTGAGTTCGATAGACCCATCGTGAATGTTTGGCCCCCTCTTCGCGGATGCGCTGCCACACCACATTAGTAATGGCTTCCCGTGGTAACCAGAAGCAGTTGTAGATATCGATGTTATCAATCAATCTTGCCACCAAACCTTCCTCAAGCAACACCAGCCCAAAGCCGTATTTTCCGTGTCGTCGTAACTTATGCGCCTGCCAGGTTCTTACAAAAGAAGAGCTTCCTTCCCATGCAAACCAAGCACAGTAAACCAACAACAGACTCAGTAACGCAAATAAGCCCAGCATCAATGCCATCTCTCCTGCATTTTGCTGTTTTATTGTCTGAACAAAACGGCCAAAACTTTCAGGTTTTTGTATCAATTGATTAAGTAATGCTGGAGGGAGAGTCAGTGGTGGCAGTGCATATATCAACCAAAATGGCATCATAAAAATCTGAGTGAACCAATCTACTTTGGCAGGTAAAAATTTCTCAGATAAATGATGGGCAGAGCCTCGCAAAAATTCCCGTTGATATAGTTCTGGTAAATCTTGAAAAGAACATAAGCCGTATGGAGGTCGAGTCGTATTCTGTTTTTTCATACGGCATTCTATTGATGATCGTACTGAGTTACACGATATCGGATGCTAGGTAGCTGATGATTACACTTCATTTTGCTCGGCATTCATCGCAATATTTATTTTGCTTCTTCATTGCAAATTGAGTTCACCCATTCTCGAAAGTTTTGATGGCTTTCCTGAGCTGGCTTAACAATAGCAAGACCTACACTCGGAATTTCTATGCCAAATTCTGATTCGACCCAGCTTTGAAAATTAGGATGAAGATACTCATTTTTGACAGGATGTTTGGTCATGTCTTCGCAGCCAATCTCGCTATAACCAATTGCCAGAAGAGCAATAAAATCCTTCATATTGCCAGCTAGAACTTTTACTTCATCTCCTTCTGATCCGAGATGAACAATCGGTTCCCGACCATCATCTTGCTTCCAGATACAATACATCGAGCCATCTGACCCTGCTCCAAATAAAGCTAATCGCTCATCAGCTTTGTGAGAACGGAACCACCAGTAAAAGTCTTGTCCATCGCCTGCACGAAGTTGGAAATAACCACTAATTGGATATCTATTAGTTTCAACCCAGTTACATAACAAGCCCAATTCTTCTGGGAAAGAAATTGATAGAGGAAAATACTTTTGAATCTCGTCTTCCATTCTTTTCTAAACCTTTATAGGTAGTATTTTGTCGTGATGATCGCCTGACCGTTTAGCTTTAACTCTTACTCTTTTTGTAGAAAACGAATTGAGTTCACCATTATTCTCGGATTTCAGTATTAAAGTCGCAGATTTTTTGGCTAAAGGAAGAATGGCAGTGATCACATGTGATTCCCAGTAAAAAAAGAATAGAGAAACTTTCTAAATCTTGAATTTTTCTGAGACAGATAAAAACATAATTATATTTAGAAATTGATAAATGAATCTTGCAAAATTCTTTGCTTTCACAAGAGAATTTGTAAGCATACAAATAGTTGTTTACAAATTTTCTTGAGTTTTATTTCTATCTCAAAAGACCAACTTCTTTATAGTACTTTTCAGCACCTGGATGAAGAGGAATTGAGATTCCTGCTTTAACCATCTCTTCTCTTTTCAGATTAGCGAATGCGGGATGCAGGCGTATAAAAGTATCGAAGTTCTCAAATACTGATTTCGCAACATTGTAAGCTACATCGTCAGATACATCTGATGTAGTTACCATTGTTGCCAGTGTACTAAAACTGTTTACGTCCTGATCTGTTCCCCCATACATACCGGCAGGTACTGTGCTGACAGAATAGTAAGGGTTATCGGCTATAAGCTTGTTAATTTCAGAACCTCTTACAGAAACAAGTTTCGCTCCACATGACGTTGTTGCTTCCTTGACAGAACCATTCGGATGACCAACCGTGTAGATGTATGCATCGATTTTGTTATCACACAGAGCTTGAGATCGTTCAGAACCTTTCAACTCCGATGCTAGCTTAAAGCTGTCATTTGTCCAGTGCATTGAGTCTATAACAACGTTCATTGTTGCGCGATCGCCAGAACCGAAGTTACCAATGTTTACTCGTTTACCTTTAAGGTCACTTATGTTGCGAATACCAGAATCGGAACGGGCAATGATATTAAAAGGCTCTACATAGAGAGAGAACATTGCACGCAGTTTTTTATACGGGCCTTGTTGAGCAAACTCACTTGTACCGTTATAACCATGGTATTGCCAGTCTGACTGAACAATACCGAAATCCAGCTCACCAGCACGGATTGTGTTGATGTTATAAATTGAACCACTAGTTGATTCAACAGAACCACGAATATTGTGCTCTCTTCGACCTTTGTTAACAAGCTTAGCAATTGCACCACCCGTTGGATAGTAGACTCCTGTGACCGAGCCGGTTCCAATAGTTATAAACTCCATACTTTCCTATTCAATAATGAATGTTATTAGTGATTTATCATATCTGTCTTATCACTTTCCATATGTTAGAGAACAATTTGTATATAGCAATTTCTAGTCGAGTGAGGTGCAATAGCAGCAATGTGTAAACCAGCATCGAATATCATCAAGGGTAATCTTGGAAAAAGCTACCTCAATTGCCTTGTCTAGAGCTAGATAAGTTCTTGCCCCGATACTTTTCAAGGTACTTTTCAACTTTGACCAGCAATTTTCAATGGGTGAAAAATCTGGAGAATAGGGAGGAAGGTAAATCAACTTAGCTCCCACGGCCTCAATCATTGTGCGTACTGACTCTCCTAAATGAATCGAACAGTTATCCATCACCACACATGCTCCCGCCCATAAGTTTGGTATTAACTTCTGGCTGATGAATGCTTCAAAGGTTAATCCATCCGTACTCCCCAGCAGATGATAATTAGCGACCATTCCCTTGAAGCCTAATGCTCCAATCAAAGAAACATTCTTGCCTCGTTTACTGGATTTCGGACTATAAGCTCGTTTCCCTTTCTCAGAACGTGCCCTCAGTCTTGTCATGGCTAAGTTCACGCCCGATTCATCGATAAAAATCAAGTTTTTCGCTAGAGTCGCTTGCATTTTCTGCCAAAAATCATATCTGGCTTGTTGCACTCGTTTTGTCGCCTTAAGGTCTGGATAGAATGTTTTTTTGAGGCTATATCCCATTCTTCTTAAGGTGCGATGCATGGTGCTATTGGCCACACGGAGACCAGTGCGTTTCTCCATCTCATCACATAGTTCCGCTAGCGTCGCATCGTTTTTCTTGGTGAGCAACTGGCGCAATATTGTTTGATGCTCTTCGTTTAATTTGGGAGGTGTTTGTTGGCTTCGTTTTTTCGGAGCAATCGACCCTGTCAGTCGTTTTTGGTCGAGGAGCTTTTGTACAAAACTTTTCGCCACTCCAAATTGTCGGGCAAGACTACTTTGACTCACACCACCCCTTTCGTAGGCATCCACTATTTTCTGTCTTAAGTCTAATGAGTAGGCTTTCGGCAAGATGCTACTTTCTTCCTCACCAGTCAACTCACCTATACTACTTCATACACTTTGCTAGGCTGAAATTTGCTGTAGCATTTTAAAATGATAAAAGACTATACAAATTGCTCTGTCATATTCTAGAAATTTTGCAGGGCAATCAAGATGTTAGTCGTGGCAAAACTTAACCACTCAAACATAATCTATCTGTTCTATTGTCACTGCGTATCCGTTAAAAAGATCGCGGTGTCTGCAAATACGATGACTAGTAAATTTACATGTTTGCAATGGGTAGTCACTATGATCAATTTTGAGAATAGCTACTTTTAAAAGCCCAAATCTGATTTTGCAAGTTCTGCTTCGGCAAATAGTTCTTTATCATCCATATCTTGATAGTCGCTAATGCCAATTTCCCGGTAGAACTGTTGGTCATAGGAACGGGTTCGCACAACGACTGGCATTGGTACTGCATGACCTAAAACAAGCGCTTGTTGTTTTGAATCAAGTTTTGCGAGGACAGAACGGAGATTGCCGCCGCCAGAAACACCAGTAAAAATTGCTTCAATATCTTTTTCGTCGTTAAGCAAACAAGTGACTCGCGTACCAATTTGGGACATCACTTCGTTATCAATACCTGATGGTCTTTGGTCTACCACTAACAAAGTCACATAATATTTCCGCATCTCTCGGGCGATGGTTCCAAAAATCGTCTGATGCACAATCTTTGAGTCAAGAAATCTATGCGCTTCTTCAATGGTGATAACAAGTTGGCGAGGCTTATCTTGGGGATTTTTGGTTTGGAGAAAATGGTCAGCTTTTTTGACATAAGCTGAGTGAATCCGCCGCGTAATCATATTGGTCGCCAACATATACGAGAGCATATTGGACTGGGAACCAAACTCAATAATGACGTGTTTGCCCGCTGCGAGAGATTCGAGGATTTGATCAATGTAGTTAAACGGACAAGCACCTTTGATGTATTTTAAATTTTCGAGTCGCTTTAACTTCCGCTGCAATGCCATAATCGAACCCGCATGACCTTGCTTCTCTTCACAGAAAACCTTGATATCTTCATTACTCATATTGAGGAGACTGGTGATCCAATGTCTGCCAAATTCGGAATAAAGCACATTGGCATTATCTAAACTCGCTTCAGATAAGCCCAGCTCAAACCCAACCAACCGAATATCTTCAATTTCGATCTGGTCAAAGCTGAGGTACATTTCCTGCGCACCCCGCACACCCCGCCGTTTGGTTGATTCTGAATCGAGCGTATAAATTTCTACTTCACCGGGAAATAACTGTCCTAAGCCTTTAACCGTATTAACACCCTTGCCTTCCTGCATTGCCTCCCAGCCATACTCGGAGTGCATATCAAACATTAGGTTTACGGCGGCATGTTTGCGGATAATACCCGAAAGTAAAAGTCGTGTGAGGAAAGATTTCCCTGTACCAGATTTTCCGAAGATGCCATTACTTCGCTCGACAAAGCGATCCAAATCAAGACAAATCGGCACTTCCGTATCGAGAGGTTGGCCAATGGCAAAGTTTTTATGATGCGGATCGTCTTCCCAACCAAAAACCATTCGGAAGTCGCGATCGCTGGCATCAAAGACCTGACTAAAGTGACTCGGAATTGTTTTAACTGGTAATAACTCTAGCTCGTCATAATCTTCATGGTGACCATTTTGGGAACTTAATTCGCTCTGAGTGGGCGTAAACATGAGCATAGGCGCAAGTTCCACCGTCCCGTATGTGCTGGTTCCTGCGAGAACTGCTTGCAGAAAATCGTCGGCGGGATTGGGAGGATCTGCAAGGATGCGTTGACTAGAAGTACCAAGAGAAACATCCGTGAGCAAACAAAAGAATTTGGAGCGTGTACCCTGAACGACTAAAAATTTTCCGACACGCATCTCTTCTACAGAAATGTCACCGTGGAGGCGGACGTCTAGACCTTGGCTGAGGGAACCCTGAATAACGGAGCCGAGGGGATGTTCTTGGGTCATTAGTCGTGTTTCAAGTGTGGGGCGTGGTGAAGATTAACCTCAACCTAAGTGTAGAGGCTAGATCTGGGGATCGAGAAAAACGTCATTCTCACTAGTCTCTACCGGAGGAGCGGGGCGCATTAGTCTTTCCCATGCCTCGATTTGGACTTGGGCAGAGGAATATGCGGCGGTACCAGAAGGAATGAGTTCAGCGGTGGCGATCGCCTCAGGAATTGAAGCTGTATTGGCTTGGCGCTGGGCTTCGTTGAGAATGCCGTAACTCCACTGATTAGCCGCTTCCCGACCTTCTGAACGGGCGGCGGAGGCACTGCTGGGAATTTCTTGAGTTAATCGAATTGCTTCAACTAAACCAGAGATTGTTTCTCTAGAGGCTGCATTATAAGCATCTCGCAATTTTGTCGCGGCGGTAAGTTCCCGTCGCCATCCACCCACTTTCTCTTGCATTTTGGGATAAAGAGCACGACCAGCCGTAATTTGGTTGGCGACAGTGATTGCTTCGCTATAGCGTTGGTTGTTGCCGAGGGCGATCGCCTGATCATAGATTGGCTGATCTTCCCGCCGTTCAATGGTTCCTTGCCATTCCCGAATAGCCGATTGAGCTTCGTCGTAGAGCGCGCGACCTGGTTGAATTTTTCGCGCTTGGACAATCGCTTCATTGAGGGCATTGGTTCCCCGTGATGATGCGAGATCTCTCGCGTATTGAAGAGTGGGTCGATCCTCTGAAATTTCGATCTTTTCCCGCCACTGTGCTACTTTACGACGGGCTTCACCGTAGCGAGGATTACCTTCTTCAATAAGATTGAGTTTGGCGATCGCCCGTTGCAGGTCAGTAATTGTTCCCCCTGCGGCAATAGCGTCTCCTTGTTCTAATAGAGTTACATCAGCAATTTCCGATTGCCAGCGATTCATTAAAGTTTGGCTTTGGTCATAAACAGAACTGCTTGGCTGAATACTCTGGATTTGAACGAGAGCCGTTTCAAGATCGATCACGCTGCCGCGTCGCGCGCTAAGACCTGCCTGTGCCAAAATTTTCCAATCCACCACCATATTGTCGAGATTGAGACGACCTGGGAGGCGATCGCTGAGGGACATAAGCTGATCCCATTGCTGCTGATCTACGAGGTCTTCGATGTAGCGAATAATATTTTCGCGGGAATCGTCAATCAGCTTTTGAGCCTGTGGATAGGCGTAACTATCTTCCGAAATCTTACTTGCTTGTTCAATCGCTTGAAGCCAATTTTCGATGCCGCCCCGACGGTGGGACACATAGGCCACATCCAGCTCTTCATTTTCTTTGCGAGCCAACTGAATCTGATTGCGAGCTTCTTCGTACTTAACCGTTGACCAATAAATATTTTCGAGATAGCTCAGCTCAACCGCTGTCCGAAGTGCTGCACTTAAATCACCATCATTAATTTCGCGGTCTAGCTTTGCAAAAATTCTTTCCCCATCGCGCCAAACTAATCGCCAATCTTCAATCCGTTCTTCAACTAAGATCCGTGCAGTCGAACGAACAGGTACTTCCTCTGCAATGGCGATCGCCTCATCGAGATTACCTTCTTGGAACTGTACCTCCGCCAATTCCAAAATATCGGATGTCCACACCTCAATATTGCGGTCAATGTCAGGACGTAGCGGGTGATCCTGAGGAAAACCATCCACCATACGAATCGCTTTTAAATAGCTGCCTAGGGTTTGTTGCTCTGCCTCTACCTGCGCACAATATAATCTCGTTGTTGCGGAGGCTAACGGTACATAGAGAGCGTTGCAATTACTACTGCCATTGAAACTGAGCAAAATAGATGTTGCCGCAAAACCAACGCCACCAGAGAGCAAAATCAGTACAAGCCCTAAAAAATGCCAGCTTGGCAGAGGAATCGTTCGTTGCTTTGGGGGAGCCTCCTCTTTATCTACTTCGACCAGCTCGACAGATTTTGGACGGGCTGTCTGCTGTGATGATTGTTGCTGATCGGAAGAGGTCTTCATAGTATTTTGAGCGCCAGCGGAGATGGTTGGAGAGGACACATTGCGCTTTTGAGTCATAGGAGCTGATCGCAAACAAACAAAATAATCAAGCTTTACAGACAGTCTAAGCCATAGAAATTTTGATTGATCATATCATGACTATCATTTGGCCTTGGTTTAACTCAAAAGGTTATGTCCTATTGCTTTAACAGCAAGCCTTTTTACGCTCAATCCGGATAGTCACACTAGGCGATCACCCACTAGATAAATATTTAGTTTTAATTAAGCATCGACCCTTAATTAAGTAGGGAATATCATCAACAGTATTTTATATTAGCTATTCTTGATCTTGAGGGGGGTAGATGTAGAAAGATATCTAGATATGTCTGATAATATGGCATCATTCGTCTCCCATCACGAAAATTCGGTTTCCTCACTCAATTCCGGGTGCTGGATTACCACAATTATTATGTGATTTATTTTAAGGATAGGTTTTAAAGATGGAACAACAGCCTGGCACCCAAGCAGAAATTGGAACTTCTCCATATCTCAATACCGAAGCACCCGGTTCTATGGCAACCCCCAACGCTGATCAGCCTTGGCAAGAATGGGTTCAGCCTGTCACGGATTTCTTGTCCGACTTACCTGATGAGCTGGGTAAATTTTTCTCCGACTATAAGCAACCTTTAGTTTCAGTCGGTCTAATTATTGCAGCTTTTATTTCCGTTAAACTTACGTTTGCGCTTCTTGGCGCTATCAACGAAATCCCTCTTCTCGCTCCCGTGTTTGAGCTAGTTGGTATTTCTTATACAGCTTGGTTCGTTTACCGCTATATGCTCAAAGCTTCCAACCGGGATGAGCTTGTCGGTGAATTCGATTCACTCAAGTCTCAAATCTTAGGCAAAAAAGACGCTTAATTGTTTCGTAAATAGTTGTCTGTGTTCTGGATAAGGACATGGCGATCGCCCCGACCATTCATGTTGGTCGGGGTTTTTTATTTTGAGTTGAGAGATGTTTAAAGAGAATGGATAAATGATTGAATTGCGTCGTCTTAAAAATAAAAAAGACATACCAACTGTATGCCTTTAATCAATGTTGACTGGAGAGATGCCAATTTTTTTAAATGCATCTTTCTTAGAAAGAAAGACCAAGGTTGACGCCTAGGGCTGCATGGGCAACTAGCAGGGCGATCGCCGCAGAACCGAGATAAGCATGAACCGTTCTGAGCTCAGCCTTCCCGAGAAACTTGGTAAGAGATAAAGCACCATTTGCCATGAGTAAACCGATGGCGATCGTGCCAGTCCAGAAATGAGGACTTTCAAATATCGGCTGACCCTGCATGACAAGTGAAAGCACACCACCAGTCCAGCCAAGACTGATAAAAGTTGTCAGCCATAACGCTGCTTTTTTGTGCCAATATGCACTGTCTTGCTTGACGTCTACCTCAGGAGATGTGCGAACTTTCCAGCCTTTAATAGCTGCAAACCCACCAATCATAACTATGACAATCCCCATCATGAATGGGTGACCCCAGTGCGTAACGACCCCGGGAATCGGTAAAGAACCAAACCAATCAGCGATCGGCTCCAAATAGGGGCGAATAATTTCTCCCATTGCTTTTTCCTCTTAACAAAACTTGATGCGTGCGGTGCATATTCTATCCGCAAACACCACCGAAAAAGTCCATCTGGAGCATTTAGGTAACAGTTGGAAACATCCAGTGTCAGTACCAGCAAACTCGGGTGATAAAATTTGGAATACTTTTAGTGAAAGAGAAAGAAGGTCAAAGTGGTTCAAGTACCGATCAAATCCGCCTCTCCAACAAACGTTATTCTCAATGGTCCTGCCCTCGAAGCATGGCTCAATGACCTCGCCGAAAATATTATTCAAGGTAAGCGCCTCAACCGTCACGAAGCTCTGCGTTTAACTGAAATCACTGGCGAAGAAAATATTCTCAAACTCTGTGCTGCCGCTGACCGGATTCGACATGAATGCTGTGGTAACGTCGTCGATCTATGCAGCATTGTGAATGTGAAATCTGGCAATTGCTCTGAAAACTGTAGCTTCTGTTCGCAATCTGCCCATCACCCCGGTGTTGGTTCGCCCACCTATGAACTCAAGACGCCTGAGGAAATTCTTGCACAGGCGAAAGCCGCAGAAGAAGCGGGTGCCAAACGGTTTTGTCTAGTGAGTCAAGGTCGCGGCATTAAGTACAACAGCCCTAAGGATAATGAGTTCGCTCAAATTCTCGAAACGGTACACCGTATCCTCGATGAGACATCAATTAAGCCGTGTTGTGCTTTAGGTGAAGTAACAGCAGAACAAGCTCAGCAACTCAGTGAAGCTGGTGTAACGCGCTACAACCATAACCTTGAAGCCTCAGAAAATTTCTTCCCTGAAATTGTATCAACCCATGCTTGGCAAGACCGGGTTGAAACGATTAAAAATCTTAAGGCTGCGGGTATTCAGGCTTGTAGTGGCGGCATTATGGGTCTCGGTGAAAGTTGGGGCGATCGCGTTGATTTGGCTCTTGCTCTACAGGAACTTGAAGTTGAGTCCGTGCCATTGAATTTATTAAATCCTCGCGAAGGCACTCCCCTCGGTGATAACGAGAGATTAGATGTCTACAATGCTCTCAAATGCATGGCAATTTTCCGATTTATTTTACCGGAGCAAATTATTCGTTATGCTGGCGGTAGAGAAGCTGTCATGGGTGAATTGCAGCACCTTGGTCTCAAAGCTGGGATTAATGCAATGCTCATTGGTCACTATCTCACAACTATGGGTCAGCCTCCTGAGCAAGACCAAGCAATGCTCGAATCTTTGGGTTTAGAAGGTGGTGAAGCACCGATCCCTGGAGATTTTTCGCGCAGTCACTAAGTTTGTTGTGCCGCAATATTCTTGAAATCCACCCTGAGACAACCACAACCGTCCCCCAAGAAGAAGTCTACTGTTTCTGCGCCTAATCAATTTCTGTGGGCGCTAATCGGTGTTTTGCTCACTATTGGGGGCACTTTTATTGAAGCCCATGTCACCACAAATCCACCATGGACTTGGTCAGAGAATGGTATTCAGTTTGGTTCCCTTGGAATCTATTGCCAAGTAGGGGCGGTGTTGCTGACGGGTTGTCTCGGCGGTAAGAATGCAGGAATTCTGTCGCAAATTGCCTATATTTTTGTCGGTTTATTTTGGCTGCCTGTGTTTACTCAGGGCGGTAAACTTGCTTATTTAATGGAGCCAACGTTTGGCTATATTTTAGGGTTTGTGCCCGCCGCCGGAGTGTGTGGATGGTTGGCTTTTCGATATGTGTTGACTCTTGAATCTCTTGCTCTCAGTGCATTTTGTGGTTTGTTAGTTGTCCACTTGTCGGGAATGATTTACCTGATGGGAATGGCTTGGTTAGAACGGTTATCGGCTGAAAATTTAACGCTCGGTGCGGCGATCGCCCTGTATACATTGCAACCATTCGCGGGGCAGCTGGTACTCGTTTGTGGTGTCGCATTCATTGCATACTGTTTACGACGTATCCTATTTTACTAATAGCTTTACGTCTTGGTACGCATAACCCCTTTATGGATCTCCGCAAAGATTTACTGAAAAATCGCTGGTTTTGGCTCATTGCCCTTGCAGGCTTAATTCTTGATCAGCTTACTAAAACCATTGTCCTACAGACATTGCCAGAGGTGGGAGATACCTTTCCTCTGTTAAATGGAGTATTTCACTTCACCTATGTCCGAAACACAGGGGCTGCGTTTAGCATTTTTACCAACGGCGTTCATTGGTTACGCTGGTTGTCTTTGCTAGTGAGTTTGGCGCTGATGGCTCTCGCATGGTTCGGCGATCGCCTTAATAATTGGGAACAACTCGGCTACGGTTTTATCCTCTCTGGAGCTATGGGTAATGGCGTTGACCGATTTCTATTTGGCTATGTCGTCGACTTTTTAGATTTTCGACTGATTGATTTTCCAGTGTTTAATATTGCAGATGTCTGTATCAATATCGGCATCGCTTGTCTGCTGCTCAACATCCTCTTTTCTCAACGATTTCCAGACAAAGAGTCCGAGTGATACATATCCACGATGAAACAAACTGTGAAATTTACGTTGCTCTCCATCCCACTAAACAATTTGTTTCAAGACTATAAAACTGCTGTTAAACTTTTTGGGCTATTCCTCCGTTCCTAAGAGTAAATATACTCGTTGCCATTGTGGCGGCTTTGGCGGGAGAGAAGCTGTTCTTCGAGCTGAGCGATGCGTTTATAGGCAACAGTTAATTGTGCTGTGAGTCGTTTGATCTGGATATCAGGGGTCATTGCTTTGTCGTCGACTGGATGACCTTCTAATAAAGCAGTTTCATCGAACAAAATATCTTTGTGGTGGAAATTGTTATTTCCCACATTCATCTCTAAGCCGAGAGTCTCATTGCTGAGTTGCGGCATTAATTGTGTTAGCTCGTCTATGGAGACTTCGCCATTTGTCGGGACACTATCTTGAAGTTGCTCTACGGTTTGATAGAGATGATCCAGTTGGCGCTTCAACTCAAGAACATGATTATGAACACTCATAGTTGAGTCTGACCTTAAAACTTTACTTCAACCATGCTAGTACTATCTTTTCTTGTTGAACCACTGATCGACTTATCTTTAAGATTCTCTTTGAGAACCTTAAGGAAACCTTGCAGAAATTAGGGTGAGACTCTTGTTGCTTTTTAAGTTCTATAAATAAATTCGGATGAGTTTTTATAGTCTTGAAATGCTGATTTTAGTCATTTTTTGATGCTTTAGAGACAAAATCTATATTGTTTTCCGCTAAATTTATTCTCCTGATCATTATGCTCTTCATTATTGAACCGAACAGATAAACCTATTTCCCCTCGAAAGCTTCTGAAACCTAAAAGCTGCAGTCAATAAGCCTTTTAAGCACTTTGATGCGGTAAAAGATAGGGGTGTCTACTGTTTCTTTATGAGCAAGATTTACAAAAGTCTTTGTTCTAGATTTATGAGTGACTTGATGTTGTCTCTTTGACTTGATGAGCATTGGGGCAATAGAAATAAATAATTAAGTTATGTAAGTGCTACTGTCATGAATTTGTATCAATGTAAGTTGCTCTTTGAGAAGGGGCTTTGTTTTTTGTAAATGCCGCTGTAATAATCAGGGATTGATTTTGCAGTTAATAAAAGTACTAAAGCTGGATTTTCTGCTCGGTTTTTGCTTTTGCGTTGGCGATCGCCTCAGTATTATTTTTTTGGTAAATTTAACGTCGATTTTCTGGTGAATACGGGCTAAATTGATGGCGAAGATAGATTTTTCTCGCGAATAGGCAATATTTCATGGCGCAAGAACAGCAAGGCTTTCAACTCTCTGGGCGTGCTTATCTGATGGTGGCGATCGCCATTTTTGGGGCAGCAAATGCAGTTACTCGTAAAATCACAGAAATTGGTGCTGAGAACCTGATTGATGGGCGCAACCCAATTTCCTTTTGTAATGTGTTGTTCGTGGGGAACCTATGCGCTTTAGTGCTGCTGGGTATTCTGTATCATCGGCAATGGACAAAGGAAAATCTGAAAAAGATTTCTGCAAAAAGTTGGGTGGCGATGACCTTCGTCGCAGTGTTAGGGGCGGCAGCTGTACCAACGATGGTATTTACGGCACTGGCGATTACAGCGGTCAATAATGTCATTCTGATTGGCCAAATTGATACCCCTCTAGTTTTGTTGCTGTCGATATTTTTGCTTGGTGCGAAAGTGAACCGCTGGGTGATTTTTGGGGCTGCGTTGTCGTTTCTGGGGGTGAGTTTGACCGTTATTTTGCAACCGTCGAGTCCTGATGCGATGGTGTTTATGATTGGTCGCGGTGAATTGCTTGTCCTGATTGCTGCGGTTCTGAAGGCGATCGCCAATCTGATTAGCAAAATCAGCCTCAAAGAAATCCCACTGGGAATCTTCAGTACATTTCGGATGATTATTGGGACAATTACCTTTTTTACGGCAACGACTGTTTTGTATGGCCCTCATCACTTTATGGATGTGGCAACGCCGTTCCTCTGGCAATGGATGTTGGGATATGCGGCGATTATTGTTGTGGGTGGACAATTATTTTGGTTTAGTGGTTTGAAGCGGAGCACAGCTAGTGAAGTGTCTTTTGCAACGGCCTTTAATCCGTTGGTTGGTGTTCTCGCTGCCTATTTACTCTTGGGTGACGCGCCGACAACTGCCCAATATATTGGTGGGGCTGTGATTTTACTGGGGATTTGCGCCAATCAAATTGGTGTCCAAAAACTCAATGCCATGAAAAATGTCCCCAAACCTACCCCCAAAGAGCTCAGCGAATCTATTACCTATAAGGGTATTTAATTCAGTCAGAATTATTGCTGGGTTGGCATAATTGGGTCGCGCGAGAAATCATCTGGGTCGTAGCCAATATCTCCCACAAAACAGAACGATAGCGCCAACTCAAAATCGTCCTTATTTAAGATGAATGGATTGGTTGGGATCATTTGGCTAATATCAGTTTTGAATTTTCGCCATTCACGTTGGGCATGGTAATCCCTTTCTGGAACTTGAGGATAAATACTGTTGAGTAAATCTTTGTAGTCAAGCTGGTTGTCTGTTTCATCAAGTTTTTCCTGCAACTCTGTGTCAATTTCCTCGAATAGATTCCTCATAAAGTCGGGGTAGCGTCCTGATAGGGCTAGAAATGAGAATAAAACTTGCTTCGTTTCTGGAGTCGGTTCTTGACGTTTTTGCCAAATAATTTTGAGGATTTTATAGATATTAATTAGGCGTTTGCCCGTGCGAGGCGTGATATCAACGTATTGGCAGCATTTCACGATTAAATCGAGTTCAGCTTGTTCAATCGTGTTGATTTCGTTGATATTGCTTCCTAATTCTGAGGTTACGGAGTCTACCTCTGGTTCTAGTTCAATTGGCGGTAATTCGATAGTTTGTGCTTGACTGAAATCCTGTTGAGCGATCGCCGCATCATTTGTTTGCTGTGAAGAAGTGATTGGCTTTTGCGTAGCAGTAGTCTGAATTGGTTCTTGTTCTAAGGCTGGCGGTAACGATTTCTGTTCAGTAGTTGGAATTTCGGTGGGGATATTTTCTAGAACATTGATTTGTGAGCCGAGATATTGCTCGATGGTATCGGAAGAAATTGGTCGCATCCGATAGGGGATTTGGATGATTTTTTCGAGATAATCAATGCCTGATGGTTTGCCGCGCCGCTTCAAGACACCGGAATAAACTTCTTCTAATGCCCGCGCAATATAGCGATCATCGACTGCTAGTACCACCACAAAAAGCTGGGTTTTTAGCAGCAATTGAACCGTTTCAAGAACTTCTACAACGCGGTCTGGTGGGCAACGGTCAAGGTCATCGATATACAGAATTACTCTCGGTTCACCACGAGGGAAAAGGTCTTTGATTTTCTCATCACGCTTTTCTTTGGGCGGCAGTAGTTTATCGCTCAAATCCTGTAAATCTTGCTGCACCTGATTAATCATCCCCAACATATCTGTATAGTTCTCAGGCTTGAGGCGATCGCCTAAAAATTCAGCGAGGGAATCATATTGCAGTTCTGGCAATTTTTGTTTTTTGCTTTCAATATCTTTTTTTAGAGTGGTTAATTGCGTGTTTAATTTTTGTGCTTGTTCATCTTGCTCAACTGCCGCCCGCATTTCCTGCTGAAGTTTTTTCTGAGTTTCTTGAATTGTGAGGTTTGCGTCTTTTGACCATTTATTAAAGTTGGTCAGTAAATCCCGTGCTTTAAAGCTCGCAGGTGTTCCAAATCCAAGCATCCCAAAAGCACTGGTAATAAATGACCAAGTTGTACTGTCAGATTTTGCTGCGAGGAGTTGATTAAGCCAAGGATAAAATTTCCATGGAATCAAAATACAAATAAATACCAGCAGGAGGAAGATCAGTAATGGTCGCCATACCCTTGGTAACCATCTTCTGAGACTCGGAAAAGAGAAAACTTCTGGTTTGCGATCGCCTAAAAATAGATTTGCACTTTCACCAAAAACGTTGATCAAATCTTTGACGTTTTGTGGATCAAAATCTGGATCTTTAGCGCGAATACTCTCAGTGATTTTTAGTTCAACATTTTTTCCAAAATGCTTATGAACTTGTTTTATTAGGTCTGGCGATGAAGCAAGGGCAAGGTTCAGGTTATTATCCATTCCCTCTGCAATTTCACATTGGCGTTTTTTGAGGGCTTGTTTAGTTTCTTGCAGTAAAGTTTCTTGTTCTTTGATATCTTGTTGAACTTGGTTTTGCGATCGCCGTAATGTTTCGAGAAGTTCATTTTTGAGTTCGCTTTTGAGTTCGATATTTCGTAAGCGCTCAAATGTTTCTGGGTCTAGATTTTGCTCTAAAAAATATTGGTGATCGCCGGTGTTGAGATTTTCGAGAACCTCCCAAAGTTGACCACCGGAAAGTAAATCAACACCTGCTTGCTGAAGTTGCCGTTCAAAAGTAATTTGTTGGTTTAGCTCAGAGAAAATCTCCTGCATTAAGCTCGCCCAAAGGTTCTGTTTGGCGTAACTCCAAGCGTTAAATTTAATCTGATAAATATGCCCGACATAAGGCGAAAGTTTCTTTTCTCTATCGGGGTCATCTTCTTCTAATCCTTCACCCCAAGCCTCAACAAGCTGTCGATTTGAACAACGAATTTCATTGACTCGTTGCTGAATTAAGTGCATTCCAAAAGATTTGCCACTGCCCCAAGTCCCCAAAATCCCAACGGCGATTGGCGGTTCTAATTGTCTGAGAAGAAGTACATCTGCTATAGCCTGAAGCTCATCTTCAATACTTAGTTGGTCATCGCCTTGAGCTAAGTCATTGCTAATTCCTTGAGGGACTAAGTTGATTGTTTCTAAACTATCATTGTGTTGCCATATACGAATTGTTCTATCATCAGATGCGGATGCTAATAAATTGCCATCTGGACTGAAACAAATATCCCAAATTCTATCTTCATGACCTTGAATCGTTTTTAATGCTTTTCCTTGTGTACTCCAAAAACGAATCGTTTTATCTGCTGAACCTGTTGCAATGAAGAAGCCTTTCGGGTGAGATGTGACTGAATCGACTCCAAGACGATGACCACTAGACTCAAATAGTAATTCCCCATTTAATGTCCAGCTTCTGAGTTTTCGATCTGAACAGCCAGTATAAATCTCTACTCCATGATAACTAGAGCAAACAGACCTAACACGATCTGAATGTGAAAATGGTTTGAGAATAGCTTTTTCTTGATTCCAAAAACGAACTGTTCCGTCATCAGATGCGGTGATAAAAGTATCTCCATTGCCATTGATGCTATAAGTAACATCATGAATTCTGTCTGAATGACCTCTAATAATGATTGGATCATGATTAAAATTATTAAGACCTGATATATCCCAAATTCTGGCTGTTTTATCTGCTGATACAGAAACTAGTTGCTTTCCATTTCTATGAAAATCAATACCCCAAACCCATTCACTGTGACCTCTTAAAGTAAGAAGTTCTTCACCCTGTAAAGTCCAAAGTTTCACAGTTTGATCTTTCGATGCTGAAGCAATTATTTTGCCATCAGGGCTAAAAGCAACATCTAATATGCCTGATTGATGTCCAGTGAAAGTTTGTAAGTTTTCTCCCTTAAGATTCCAGATTTTAACTGTGCTATCGAATGACCCAGAGACAAGGAGTTGACTATCAGGTGAAAAATCTACACTTGAAACACCAGATTTATGACCATATAGCACTTTAAAAATACGGTAGTTTATTTGTTTTTCTTCGATTCTATTAGTGTCATTGAGTGGCTTCTCGATACATTGATGGATGACTTTAAAATGATCAATGAAATTTCTACGATTTTCTAGGACATACTCAGGATTTTTAAAAAAACCTTCAAGACTATTTAGTTCCCCCAACTCTTCTAAATGTTGTTGATAATATTCTTCTACTTCAGGATATTTATTAATCGCTAGACGTAAATCTTGTAGTAATCCTTGATTGGTTTTTACAAGTAATTCAAAGTCCAGATCTTCTCGTTGTAAAACATCGATGACCGTTTCAATCTCACCCAAAATTGTTTTAAAAGAGCTAACAAGTTCGGGGTGCTTTGCAAAATTGATAGTTTCAGATTGAGTTAGGTCTGATTTCTGCATGGGGTGATCATTGAAGAGATGCCCCAATTATAGAAAGAGAGCTATAGTTCGCGACGACCTTCGAGAGCACGGGCGAGGGTTACTTCATCTGCATATTCGAGGTCGCCACCCATTGGTAAACCAAACGCAATGCGCGTCACCTTTACGAAAGGTCGCAGGAGCTGCCCAATATACAAAGTTGTGGTTTCGCCTTCGACGCTGGGATTAATCGCCAGAATCACTTCTGTGATTTCGTCTTCACTGGCACGCTGTACGAGCTTTTGGATAGTGAGCTGTTCGGGGCCAATGCCATCCATCGGCGAAATCACTCCACCGAGAACATGGTATTTACCGCGATATTCTCTGGTTTTTTCGAGGGCAATCACATCTTTTGAGTCTGCCACCACGCAGATTGTGTCCTGCTGTCGTTTCGGGTGGCTACAAATATCACAAATAGACGTGGCGGAGAGATGGAAACAAGTCTGACAAACCCCCACCTGCTTTTTGGCGTTTAGGAGTGCCTGCGCGAAAGCTTCAATATCTTTTTCGGGACGCTTCAGAATATACAAAGCTAGACGCTGGGCGGTTTTTGGCCCAATGCCGGGAAGACGCTGAAATTGTTCGATCAGGCGGGCAAGGGGCGGCGTATAAATGGCTCGTTTCTCCGGTTCCGAAAATGTCCGAACCTTATCTTAAACGGCGATCGCCCCCATTTCCCACTTAGATTTTGTTATCTGATGCGTGAGTCTATTTTCTAGAGAAGTTGCGCAGATTCGTAGAGACGACGCACCATCGCAAGTAGGCGATCGCCATACTGAAGATCTGCTGACATCCGACCAGAGAGTTGCTGAATTAACGGTGCAATCCCGCGAGTAATAAACCGGAAACGAGGATCGACGATTTCCTGAACGATGGGTTCGAGGCTACCGTAGGCTTTCAAATGTTGGATGTGGGCACGAACACCAACGCGGGCACTGGGGAAAGTCGCACCGGATGCACCGCCACCTGCTGAACCAAGATTCGCAAAATTATTTTGGGACGCATCCACATCACCGATAAATTGCAAAAATGACGTTTCGAGACACATCTGCGCAAAAGCAATATCGGCATTAACCCCTTCCACTGCGGCCTCTTCGCGATAGAGCTTGGGCAGTTCTGGAAATTGCTGTAACGCCGACGCATTGTTATTTTTCAGGAAGACAATCATCTGTACTTCAGACAAATTGCCAACGCCCATAATCCGGTCGAGTTGACCCTGACAAATCGCCTGAATCGACGACAAAATTAACGTGCGAGTGTCTTTGTCCCAACCGACAGTAATGTTGAAATTCCGTAGCTCAATCGCCTTAACGTAAACGACACCTTGGTATTGCACGAGACGGAGCGACTCTTGGGCAAGGACATTCACGCCAAGACGATCAACAAAATCGACGGGTAGATAAGAGTTGCCGTTAATTAATATTCCTTGCTCTTCGTAGGATTGCTTATTGATCAGAATATTGATCGCGGGGTAAGTGGTTTCTGGAATGCTTGGCACTAACCCATTCAATTCCTGTAACCATGCCGCTAATCCTTCAGCGATACCAAGGGCAAAATCTTTACGGCGGTTAATTAAAAGGGTGCGATCACTGGGGCTGGTCAAAAATCCAACATCAAGCAAAATCGACGGAATCACCACTTCTCGGCAGAAAGGCAAACGACCTAATCCGGTTTGGGTATCGGGCTTCGCGCCACGGCTGCTGAGTTCTGGAACGCGTCTTAGCAATGACTTTAGAACAGTATTCGCATTTCCTTGGCGATCGCTGTTGTTGGCGATGTAATAGGCCGTAGCACCGCTAACACTGGGGTCGGTGAAGGCATCGGTTTGGAGCTCTAGGGCAATATCACCAGAACGGGCGCGGGAGTTGATCCAACGAACTGTATCCGCTGCACTCAAGTCATCGGGTACTGCCAAAATTTCTAAATTTAACCGCCGGACCTCTGGCACAAGCTGATCGCGTAGGAGGATCATTTGTTGTGCTTCGGTGGTATTTCCGGCAACAGCACCGGGATCTAGAAGACCCCCTTCCAAACCACCGTGACCTGCGGAAATGAAGATTCTACCCATTGGCTTTGCTATCGTATCGAGCTCAGAGATTCGTTTAAATTCAAGGTTAACTCTAATCGTTGAATCTACAGCAGGAATTTTGCGAAGAATTACAGTTTCGCCCCTTTAGCTCAGAAATTCGTGGTTTTCTACTGCTCTAGGCTGCTTTTCTGGAAAAATACTCGGCTTCTATTGTCTCGATTAGTAACGGTGGCGATCGCCTCGAATCCTCAATTTCTGTCGCAAAATATCATCATTTCCTAAAAAAAAGTTCGATCTCTACACCCTGGTAGTGCCGCAAAACAAGATTCACTAGGTAAAATTGAATGCGAAAATCAAGGATTGTTTAGAAAACTTGATACTCTAGAGATTCCTTAGATGGTGTTTGGTGCATCAACTTTCAGGTTAGTGGGGAGCATAGTCGAAGTGAGCTGTGCGATCGCCATTAGTGCCTGACATCTTGCGACAAATGCTAGCGAAAATCTTGGTACTGAACTCAGTCATTGATTGATTACGATCCCATTACCCAGCGAGTGATTATGGCTAAAACTTTGGATTGCAGTGATATTCTCTTTTCCGTCGATAAAAATCGTGTAGATCTACACCAGTTAAGAGAATTGTTTAATGCCACAGCCTTTTGGGCAAAGCAGCGATCCATGGAAGACCTCCGAACTGCTGTCTATTACAGCGATCCGGTGGTGACAGTTTGGGATGGCGATCGCATGATTGGGTTTACTCGGGGCACCTCAGACGGCGTTTTCCGTGCAACCATTTGGGATGTCGTCATTCACCCGGATTATCAAGGCTTGGGTTTAGGCCGCAAACTTGTCGAAACGTTGATTAGTCATCCCCGTATGAACCGGGTTGAGCGCATTTATTTGATGACAACCCACCAGCAAGAATTTTATGAGCGCATTGGCTTTACCGAAAATCAAACAACGACAATGGTGCTTCACAACCACGAACACCCAGTGAGCATTATTTCTTGTCCGATAGAGGAAGCCAGCCCTGTATCTGTATAGATCCTGTGGGAGTGAATTCCCGTTTTGCCTCTCCCCCTAATTTGATGATGAGCTTTGTTAGAAGTTGCCATTTTAGGGCGGGAGAAAACTCGAAGGCTTCAGCAGCGTGTTGTAGTTCTTTGAGCGTTGGTTTTTCTTTAATCTCTAGATCTGTGACACGGGCGTTTTCCCAGAAGTCGCCATCGCTTTGGCATTGCAACTGAAAGGTAAAGCGATCGCCCAATTTGCCGTACTCGAAATTAATATCACCCGATGGTGTTTCATTGATCGTCGTATTCAGCAGCGTTAAAAAGTACTGATAAGTGCGTTGGCGATCGCCGATCATTTCGATCGAGAAATCTTCCGCAACGTCAGGGCAATTAAGCTTGAGATTGCGATTTTGAGCCTTGACCATGAGCATTGTCTTGAGCTCTTCTATTACGGTCACAAGGTCAAATAGGTCAGACTTAGGGGCGATCGCACCGTAGTCTAATTTCGAGATATCAAGTACAAGATCAAGCAGCACCATAAATTTTTGGCTAGCTGCATAACATTGCGCAATAAATTCTTTTTCCTCTGCTGGATCTTCACAGAGATCTGCCAGGATTAGCTGCTGCAAACTCATCATGTGGCTCATGGGCGATCGCAGCTCGTGAGCAGTTTGACCGAGGAAGCCCGCTTGAATTTGCCCTAGTTGTAACGCCATCATCAAAGCCGTATCGGTATTGTTCATTGTGTCAGACATAACAAAACGTGACTGTTCGCCCTTCGGTATATATCGCAAAGATAAGATGAAAGAGACTCCACTTCATCCTAGGTCTAGCTGAAATGTTGAGCTACGCATATTTCCCTGGTTGTGTTGCCCAAGGAGCTTGTCGGGAGCTTCACCTTTCTACAATGGCATTAGCCAGCGCTCTGGATATAAATTTAATTGAGCTAAAAAAGGCTGCCTGTTGCGGCTCTGGTACCTATAAAGAAGAATCTCAACTCCTTGAAGATACAGTGAATGCACGAAATATTGCCCTCGCTGAATCTTTGAATTTACCTCTCCTCACCCATTGCAGTACTTGCCAAGGGGTTCTCGGTCATGTCGATGAACGACTGAAAGAGGCTAAGGAGAGTGAACCATTATATTTTGACAAAATTAATGGCCTTCTCGAAAAAGAAAGTTGTTCGCCTTACCAAGGGTCAACGGAGGTCAAACATATTCTCTGGGCATTGGTTGGCGATGTTGGTCTAGAGACTTTACGCAAAAAAGTTCAAAAACCTCTCAAGAATTTAAAGTGTGCCTCTTTTTACGGCTGTTATTTATTGCGTGCCCAAAAGACAATTCCGTTTGATGATCCAGTTGATCCGCGGTCGCTAGAAAATATTTTTGAGGCAGTGGGTGCAACTCCCGTGATATATGACGGCAGGACTCAATGCTGCGGTTGGCCGTTATCAAGCTATGCGACTGAACAATCTTTTAGTATGGCTGGTCGACATTTAAAAGCGGCGATCGCCGCCGGAGCAGATTGTATTGTCACCCCTTGCCCGTTGTGCCATCTAAATCTTGATTCCCGCCAACCGGAAGTCGAAAAAGTAATTGGCGAAAAATTGGGTTTACCGATTATTCATTTGCCGCAATTAGTTGCTCTAGCTCTTGGTGTTCCTCCAGAGGAATTGGGATTAGGTAAACATATTGTTTCCACAAAACCTCTGCTTGAAAAATTAGGATTTTAGGCGGAGTGTCGGATTAACGTTTGAGATTCATCCGCACTGCATCGGCAATGTAGAGCGGAAATTGTTGGTGGGTCACATTAAAGCAAACCCATGTGCAATGGCAATTTTCGCTGTCGAGCCAAATAATTGCTTTGTCGATATCGGCAGGCATGAGGCGAATATCTGTCTCTGTGGGATAAAGGTTTAATTTATCAGCAGCGGCGATCGCCTTTTCAGCGCTAGTGAAGGCCAAAATTGCTGGCGAAGACTGACCTCCAATATTGAAATCCCATTGCATCGGTGTTTCGTCTTTGTCTAGTTCACAGAGGAAAAACCATTCCTCAAGGGCAAATAACGACCGATATAATTCTGCCGCTAATTCGGGCGATCGCCCAGCCTGCATCTTTCGTACCAGCTCATCAAATAGATCAGGTGTCGATGGTTTTTGCGCAGAAATAATTGCGGTGATCGCATCAGATACTGTTATCTGAAATATGCCACCTCGATTCGCTTTCCAGTGTGCCAACCCTTCCGCAAAACCTTTATCAACCTGCACCTGATTCCCAAGCAGTTCAACCACACTTTTAGTGAGAGCCTCCCCAGAAAAAGGCATATGGCCAATACTCACTGGTTCAGTAGCGTCTGACAAGAAAGCTTTTTCCACCGAGATATGAATAATATTGGCATCTGTATCCACCGCACCGATCACGAATGTCGACTCTCGATTCTCCTCAGCGCGAACCTGATATGACCATCGCTGACCAACCTGAAATTGCGGCATTTTTTCGCAGTTAATAAAGTGCAGTTTCTAGTTTAAAAGCCGCCTGTGACCCTGACAAAACAAAGTAGATCAGCGCAAGCCACGACAGAGAACCATAAACTTCATCCCGAAAAACCCGAAAGCCCATACAAAAGGCGATCGCCATTCCCCAAAAAAGATCATCGGCAGAGCAATATACGATATCGCTGTTGACTGATATTATCTGTCCTACGGGATACCGCTTTATCAACAAGTAAACATTAAATCTCGCCGCTAGACTGCCGCAACAATCGTGTATTCACCTCAAAGGGAATCACCGTGGCTAACTTAAGCCAGTTAGATAAACTTGTTTGCTGTCACTCTAGCAATCGCCCATTCAACTTAGATTTAAATTTACCTTCATGTCTAAAAAACATCCGATTATTGCCGTAACAGGCTCTTCCGGCGCTGGAACCTCTACTGTAAAACGTGCATTTGAGCATATTTTCCGTCGCGAAAGTATCAGTCCTGTCATCGTTGAAGGCGATAGCTACCACAAGTTTAATCGCGTCCAAATGCGCGACATGATGGCAAAAGCTGCAGCAGGCGGTAAAAATCTGAGTCACTTCGGTCTCTACTGCAATATCCTCGACAAACTCGAAGAACTGTTCCAACAGTATGGTGAATCTGGTACAGGCCAGAAACGCTATTATCTTCACAATGATGGCGAAGCAGACTTTCATAATGGCCGACTCGGTACCGACTGTGGCTCTGGTGAATTTACACCCTGGGAAGATATTGAAACTGGTAGCGACATCCTTTTCTACGAAGGCCTACACGGTGGTGTCGTTGATGAAGTAATCGGTGTTAATGTTGCCCAGTACGTTGACTTGTTGGTCGGTGTTGTACCGATTGTGAACCTAGAGTGGATCCAAAAGATTGCTCGCGATAACGCTGAGCGTGGTTATAGTGCTGAGGCGATCGTCGACACAATTTTGCGTCGGATGCCTGACTATGTGAACTACATCACTCCTCAATTCTCCAACACACATATTAATTTCCAACGTGTTTCGACCGTTGATACCTCTAATCCTTTCATCGCTCGTGATATTCCCACGCCTGATGAAAGCTTTGTTGTCGTCCATACCAACAAGCGATTCAGAGAAAGATTTGACATTGATTTCCCTTATCTTCTCAACATGATTGAAGGTTCCTTCATGTCCCGCCATACGACACTTGTTGTCCCCGGTGGAAAGATGGGCTTCACGATGGAAATTATCCTTGCACCTCTCATCAAGCAGATGATTGAAGAAGCTGGTGGTATCTAATCTATTTTTAGCTAATCTGTGATTTTTTCTTTCAAACTCATGAATTAAGAGAGCTATATCTTTTTTGATGAAATACGATTGAATTCAGAAATTAATCGCGACATAGCGTATGAGAAGACTCCCTAGATTTTTATAAAAATCTAGGGAGTCTTTTTTGCTTATTGATGTTTGCTTAAGCCATCAAAGGATCAAGAGTGGACTTGAGTTCATCTGCGAGGGTACGCTGCTGCTCAGTTGTGCTCGAAAATTGCTGGCTGAGTTGCTCTAATTCCCGAAGCGGTTGGTTAATGCCATCAAGATTATCTTGAATCGGTTGTAAGTGAGTTTCAAATAGCTCAAGTTTTGTTTTTAAACGTTCGAACTCAAATTTTTTCTGTTCGTAGTCATTCTGCATTTGCTTGAGGTGCTCCCGATCCTTGCTCACCTCAGATGTTTGCCCAGATAAAATATCCTGCATTTGCTGAATTGACTGAGTGAGCTGCTCAATATCATTAGTGAGTTTTTGTTGTTTTTCGCTATATTCTTGCTGCTCATTCTGGACGCGGGAAAGGACTGGATTGAGGTTGATATTAGTTTCAACTTCAACTTCGATCGCCCCTTGCCGGCGCTTTAAAACTTGGAGGTGCTGACGCATTACTGATTGGCGATCGCGCAAGGTTCTTCTTTGACCAACGAGGGTTTCATTGAGCATTCCCATTTGCTCTTGTTCGTCTTTAAGTTCTTCTTCCAACTCCTGATAAGCCATCACATTACCGGTGTCTGCTGTCTCAATTTTTTCCCGCAATTCTTTGACTGCATCGTGTTGGAGCGTTAATTCTTCTTCTTGGTCATTAACGAAGTTAACAAGCTTGTCGAGCTCAGCTTTGAAGTTATTGACAATACTTTCGAGTTCACCGAGGGGCATCGACTCCAATGCTTCAACATCAACGATTTCACCTTCTCCATCTCCAAGGCCTGCTGCAAGTCCACTAATTGAAGTGCTGAGTTCTTCATGGTTTTGCAGAGCAAAGGTTAGAAACTGGAGGTGCTGTTGCTTGGCATGTAGGAGTTCTTGTTTGACTTGTACCTGAATTTTTGCATCTTCAAGGGAATGGGTTTTCTCTTGTAGGTTGCCCTCATGTTGCTGAAGATCTGTGGCGATCGCCTGAACTTCTCCTTCTAGCTGTTGATAACGATGACGATCTTGCTCTAGATCATCCCAGGCTGTTTTGAGTTGCTGTTGCTGTTGCTCAGAAGACTGTAAAACTTGGCCTAAGCGCTCCTGAAAATTGTCCGTTGGGGCGATCGCCCCTTGAATTTGCTCGAAAATTGACTTGAGACGTTCTGCTTGCTCCGGTGCAAGACTGCCACCAGAACCATTGCTCTCTCCCTGAACTTCTTCTAAACGGGCCTGTTCACCCCGTAGATGTTCCCAGGCACCTTCTAGTTCAGCCTGCTTACGATCAAACTCAGCTTTGATCTCATCAGACTCTGCCTTAAGTTTTTCTACTTCATCCCGCTGGGCTGCGAGACGTTCTAATTCTTCTTCTGCCCCTTCAAGCTCTTCGAGACGATTCTCCATCTCTGCCTGGCGACGGTTAAGCTCCTCTGCCTGATAAGTGAGGGACTGTTTCCATTGCTCAATCTCTTCTTCTTGGGATTTCGTCTTTTCCAATAGACGTGAAAAATTCTGTAAAATGCCGAGAATACGGTTGCCAGCAGGTTCCGGTGTTCCCTGAACTTGACGATTACCACCGAGGTTAATGACGATTAGTGCTCCATCTCCATAGGGCCCTAAATCATCTGTGGCGATCGCCTCATCTCCTGGTACGGCACTCCAACTTTTGTCATTGCGCTCACAGGCAAGCAGTTTTACCTCCGTTTTAACGCCCATGAAACCTTTGGTCTTTTTGACTTCTGCAAGATATAGCACGCTGCTAAATTCCCCTCGAAAGCTCTAGTGCTTGAATGCGGTGTGGCTGTGAAGATTCCGAAAGAACAGGTGTCCCATCGAAAGATTGAGTCTGACAAAATTCGCAATTTTCCGGAAAAAATCAGGGATTTTCGTCGAATGGCAGTCAGCTCTAAAATGTCTTGGCGACATTGCCATGATTCTAGTCGATCATTATAACCATTACGAATCGCAAGATTCAGAGTGTAATTTTTCGTGATTTTCATAGAGATGAAATAGTCACATAATTCGCTCTGGGTCTTGTCTGTAAGACGTTTTGGTGATGTTCCTATTTTGATGAGTTCAATGCTTTAGTTTTCTGTTCTATTTGTTACAAATCCGGATCTCAAGTCGTCATGATTGTTGGAATATAGAGGTAGCATCATCAACTTCATGTTGTGGAGGACTTGCCTACAATATGTCTTTACATTGTGAGCAGAATCCATTGTTTTAGCTGGTGGTAACGAAAGTTATGTATACAATATTGGCAGTTACATTCAACACTCGAGCATGCTCGATAAGGTTTGGTCTTGTGCTTTGCTTTTTAGATTGGATGTATCAGTTTCAATAGGGCGATCGCCGCTGTATAGGGTCGAGACTATCGGAATAGGATGACGATTCACGAATTGAGTTGCTGGGATTAATATGCACGGGACTCTGAACGAAATTGATATTAGAAGTATTTTCCAGCTAGTAGAGTTGGGACAACGTACAGGCCAACTGGTCATTGATGCCCCGACAGCTTCCTTTGACCGCAATACAAGTTGGCAAAATACGGAGCTGTTTGCCCAAAATCGAGATATTGCAGCTTCTTCAGGGCGTAATTTGGCCTGGTATGTCTTTTTTGTGAATGGCCAGATTACCTATGCCACAAATAACCGCAGCTCAAACCTGAAGCGTCTAAAAGGCTATCTCCGGCATTATCATCTCGACGAACAATTAGATGAACTAAAGGCACCTGAGGCGATCGCCTCGATGAATATCATAGAATATGCATACCTCTGGTTATTGCTAGAACAGCATGTTATTACGACTGATCAGGGCCGTCATATTCTCCAACGCATGATCCAAGAAACCCTTTTTGATCTACTCAGTCTTCATCAAGGCTCTTTTAACTTTCGCCTTAGCACTCCCTTATCGCCTCAGCTTGCTAGCTATTCCATTACAAATCTATTGCTTGAGAGCGCCAAAAAAGTCCAGAAATGGAAGCAGCTTTTGCCGCTCATTAAATCTCCTCACCAATGCCCCATCATCATTTATGAAAATAAAGTAGCCGCAGATCTGCCTCCTAGTGCCTACCAACGATTAACCCATTGGAGCAAGGGAAAAACCTCTTTACGCCAACTTGCTCGTTATCTAAACCGAGATCTCGTTACTTTATCTAAGGCACTACATCCCTATGTCGAAAAAGATTGGATCCAGATGCTCAATCCTGACCAACCTGCTGCAACGACTTTTCAGCCTGCATGGGAAAAGCAACAGACCCTAACGGCTCCCAAAATTTTGTGTATTGACGATGACCTGACAATTGGTAAAACCGTTGAAGAGATGTTACGTCCTTATGGCTATGAGGTAGAGCTTATTCAGAATCCTCTGGTGGCATTTGAGCGTGCCTTTAGCTACGAACCAGATTTGATTTTGTGTGATATCGCGATGCCGAAGTTAGATGGTAACCAGATCTGTAATATGCTGAGAGCTTCAAACCGCTTTCGACTTACCCCGATTGTGATGTTGACGGGTAAAGAAGGTTTTATTGATCGGATCAAGGCAAATATGGTGGGTTCTTCTGATTACCTCACCAAGCCTTTTGGCTCCCAGGAATTATTGGCTCTAATCGAAAAATATATTTCGTGGCAAATGCCGATGACTTCGTCTGCTGCTCCTTAAAAAACAACCGGATTGATCATTGATCTTGAGGTAAAGAGAGTATCATGGCATAGTGTGAACAGGCGAAAATTTTTCGTTACTTCGTGGCCTTGTCTTTACTCTGTAACGGGGTTATAGCTAAATAAAGCATACTTCTGTATTTGAAAGTATCTTTAGAATTAGGAGACAACCTTGTTCATCTATCTGCCAATCCGTTTGGTTTTACAGAAGCTACTAATGTCGGCACTTTGTTTCTTGGGAATCCGTAAATGAGTAAAATTTTGGTCGTTGAAGACAGCATCTCTCAAAGAGAAATGATTTCAGAACTGCTCAAAGGAAGTGGTTTGAAAGTCGAAGTAGCAGGGGATGGTGTCGAGGCGCTAGAAAATTTAAAGCAGTTCCAACCTGACCTTATCGTTTTGGATATTGTCATGCCTCGTATGAATGGCTATGAGCTGTGCCGCAAAATTAAATCTGATCCGAAAACAAAGGATGTTCCTGTGGTGATGTGTTCTTCAAAAGGTGAAGAATTTGACCGATATTGGGGCATGAAGCAAGGGGCTGATGCTTATATTGCAAAGCCGTTTCAGCCTGCAGAATTGATCGGTACGATTAAGCAATTACTGCGGAGTTAGGCGATCGCCCGAACGACAATTATTCCTTAAGCATTTTGAGTTTGAGATGTGTCGAGACGAAATATGACATAAGTGATCGCGAAATCTATAAACTGCCCTAAAATCTTGTTTAGGTATCCGTGAGAGTCATGGTTGGTAATACAGAATTTGGCCAAAACCCATCACCATTTGGCTCAGAAGTCCAAAAACTAGAAAGTCCGGAAGGTGAACTGCACCTACGTTTTACATTGCCTTCTGGGATGGCATTTGCCCTTCCTGCCGAAGGTATCCGTGAAGTGATGCAGCAATCACCCGATCAGATTACGCCTATCCCTAATGTTTCTCCCCTGCTCTTGGGCACTATAAACCTCAGAGGACAAATTATTTGGGTAGCAGACTTAGGCCAGTTCCTTGGGGATCAGATTCCTCTGAGGACAGATCGCCAGGAACTTCCGGTCATTGCCATCGAAGATCAGGATACTCTGTTGGGCTTGGCCGTCGGTGATATGAAGGGAATGCGTTGGTTGCCCCCTGAAGATCTACAAATTCAACTCAGTGATGTGCCAGACAGTATGGCTCCTTTTGTGCGGGGGGGGTGGCTTCCTGGTGAAGATGAAGATTTGATTTGGCATTTGTTAGACCATGTGGCAGTGTTGCGCTCGGCACGATGGGCAACCTAGGACGGCTCTTCATTGAGATGTATTGAGAAATCCATTGCTTACCAAATAAATAAAAGTAGATTAGATTTGAAAAAGGAGCCCAATTTGTCCAGAATTCCAGTCCACAATTCAGTACGATTATCCTAAGGTCGCGGAGCCGAAGTCGAGGAGAGAAACGAATGCCACTCAGCACTGATTACATGAAAGAATACAGCGAGGCGCAAAATGCTTATTTCCAAAACGATTTAGGCAAAGCCGAAAGCATTACCAATCAGTTGTTGAAAGCCCATCCAGACGACCCTAATTTGTTGCTTTTAAGTGGTCATATTTATTTGGGATTGCAAGATTTTCAAACGGCATCACAGCAATATAACCAAGTATTGGATGTAACGCAGCAGGAAGATTTTCATGAATATGCCCGCCAAGGTTTAGAACAAGCCTCTGCTTCTATGGGCGATGAGGACGCTAATGGACAGGGCGTAGAAAATCAAGACTTTACTGAATCTGATGATGACTATGGCACATTAACTCAGGACGAGAGTGGTTTATTCGGGGATCATGTTGATTTCGGTGAGCCTGAGGCAAGTGGCGATTTTGAAGGAGAGTCTCTGGATGAGGAACCATTTTCAAATCCTTTTGATACAGAGAATTCCTTAGGAGCTGTGGCTAAAAGCTTTAATAGTTCTGAAGAAGAAGATTTGAATTCTCCCTTTAGTAGTGCTTTTGAATCAAATGGTGGCTCCTTCGATGACGATTATGAACAGGAAGATTTTCCGTTTGTCGATGAAACATCCAGTTTAGGTGGAGAGCCAAATTCGAGTTTTGATGATGAATTAGGGAACTGGATGGCTGAGTCAGGTAATGATGGCGAACAGACTTTTGTTCTTCCTACGGGCGGCGATCGCCAAAGCTCAGACTCATCCATCAACGATGATCAGGGTGACTCCGACTTTATCAATAGCTTTAGCGGAGAGAACGAAGATGATCAAAACTTTGTTGACTTTAACCCTGATGCTCTAGATGATTTCAGTGCTGGTGATGACAATGAAATTGATCTTGGTAGCTTCCAAGATTTTATTGATGAGAGTGATAACGATGTCGATGCCGCCTCTCCTCAGACCTTAGGTACATTGGCAGTTGACCCGATCCAAGAAAACTTTGATCAGGCAGACCAAGAGTATGGTGATTTTGACCTTGGTGATGAAGATGTAGATGAATCTCCTGTGGCTCCTGGGAATTTTCAAGAGACTTTATTGATGGGCATTGATGGTGGTGGCAGTGATTTGTCCCATGACACCCTAGAATCTGCTTCCCCTGATTCAGGTTTATTTGAGTCCGATAACTATGCAGCCGATTCATTTGCCAATAATGATATTGAAGATGATATCGATCCTGAAGATCTAGCCTTCCAAGATATTGATTTAGATATGCCCGATGATGAGCCCTTCTACGACGAAGAGATGAGTCTCGGCGGATTAGGCGAAGAATTATTGAATGATAGTAGTCTTGCCGCCGATGATAATGAAGATGAAGAAGGTTTTCTCGAAGAATTTCATGTCTTTAATGACGAAGATCTAGATCATCTCCCAAATCTAGATATGGATGTCGATGATGTCGATGCAGATATGCCCGACACTAATTTGTTTGACTCTAGTCTCGGAAGTGCAGGGAGCCTCTCTTTTACAGATACAGATGACTTGACCATTGACGAAGACGATAGTGTTTTCTCTACTTTTGGCGGCAACAAATCAGAAGAAGTGGTTACAAGCTTTGCTAAAAATAGTGAAAAACCAGCAGTTGAAGCCACATCCGATGTCGAACAAGGTTATTTTGCTTGGTTTGAAAATGCAGGATTACAACAAAAACAATGGTTTACTGCAGCCGGGGCTGGTATTGCCTCTTGTTTAGCCTCTGCATTCGTCACTTATTGTGTTCTTAGTGCAACACCTCAAGAGAAACGCACAAGCGATTTTGTGAATTCCATTGCCATTTTTGGCACGCTCACCACATTAATTACAGGCTCTGCTAGTTTTGGTGCAACCTTGCTACTTAGTCAGATCACGACTAAACAAATTAAGCGCAGTACCGACAATCTCCAATCTCAATTTGATGCGGTTTCGAACGGTAATTTAAACGTTAAAGCGACCGTCTATTCTGAAGATGAATTCGGGGAACTCGCCACTGGATTTAACCAAATGGCACGAGTGATTTTGACCACTACTAGTGAGGCTCAACGTCGCGCTGAAGAAACCGAGCAATCTAAGGAAGATCTACAACGCCAAGTGATTCGACTCCTAGATGATGTGGAAGGCGCAGCAAGAGGTGACTTGACCGTACAAGCAGAAGTGACGGCTGACGTATTAGGCGCGGTTGCTGATGCGTTTAACTTAACCATTCAGAACCTACGAGAAATTGTCCAACAGGTAAAACAGGCTGCGAGACAAGTGAACCAAAACTCTGCCGATAGTGAATCTTTTGCGCGGGGTCTGTCTAGTGATGCGTTACGTCAAGCAGAAGAGTTGGCTGTCACTTTGAACTCGGTACAGATGATGACCGATTCGATTCAGCGTGTGGCAGAAAACGCGCGTGAGGCAGAAGAAGTTGCGCGTACTGCATCTGCGACAGCGCTTAAAGGTGGTGAGTCTGTAGAACATACGGTAGCTGGTATTTTGCAGATTCGAGAAACAGTGGCTGAAACTGCCCGTAAGGTAAAACGTTTAGCAGAGTCTTCCCAAGAGATTTCGAAGATTGTTGCGGTGATCTCTCAGATTGCATCTCGTACAAATTTGCTCGCCTTGAACGCATCAATTGAGGCGGCCCGCGCAGGTGAATCTGGAAAAGGTTTTGCGATTGTTGCGGATGAAGTCAGACAACTCGCAGACCGTTCAGCGAAAGCTTTGAAAGAGATTGAGCAAATCGTATTGCAGATTCAGTCTGAGACAAGTCTTGTAATGACTGCAATGGAAGAAGGTACGCAGCAGGTTATCGATGGTACGAAGCGTGCGGAACAAGCGAAACAGTCTCTGGAAGATATTATTCAAGTATCAAACCGAATCGATGCGTTAGTACGTTCGATTACTGCTGATACCGTTGAACAGCGAGAGAACTCTCGAGCAGTGGCACAGGTAATGCAGTCGGTCGAATTAACAGCTCAGGAAACATCCCAAGAATCTCAACGGGTTGCAGGTTCGCTCCAAAATCTTGTGGGAATTGCAAGGGATCTTTTATCTTCTGTGGAAAGATTCCGCGTCGAGTCTGGAGACGAAAAATAACTGGCTGTTGTGATGATATCTGGGATATTCTTCTCAGAACATTAGGCTGGTGTGCGTTTTTCGGGAAAGGGAGTTGGTATGATTTGTTCATTCATCCCTTTTGCTTTCCAGTATGGCCAGTCAAAGAAGCTCTAATAGCACTTTAAGAATGTGGTTTCAGCGGCTAACTGCTGCTGTTTTTTTGGGAGGACAAGTCATTGTTCACCTATGTCGTGGTCGGTTTAATCGCCGGATTACGATTGAACAAATGGCTTCTGTTGGGCCGGATTCGTTGCTGATCGCGTTGGTCACGGCAGGTTTTGTGGGGATGGTCTTTACGATTCAGGTGGCTCGAGAATTTATTTATTTTGGTGCTGGAACAGCAGTTGGTGGTGTTCTTGGATTATCTCTAACGCGAGAATTAGCACCTGTGCTTACAGCTGTAGTTTTGGCTGGTCGGGTCGGGTCGGCATTTGCGGCTGAGATTGGAACAATGCGGGTGACGGAGCAGATTGATGCGCTACATATTCTGCGAACTGACCCGATTGATTATTTGGTGTTACCGCGTTTTTTGGCTTGTTGTTTGATGTTGCCGCTGTTAACAATTTTGTCGTTGTTGACTGGCATGATAGGTGGGTTAGTAATTGCAGCGAGTTTGTATCAAATTCCTCAGTCTGTTTTTATCAATTCGGTTCGTTCATTTCTACAATATTGGGACATTATAAGTGCGTTAATTAAATCCATTGTTTTTGGTGGGTTGATTTCTATTATTGGGTGTAGTTGGGGTTTGACAACCTCTGGTGGTGCTAAGGGAGTTGGACAATCAACGACGACAGCTGTTGTAACATCTTTACTCGCTATTTTTGTTGCGAATTTTTTCTTGTCATGGGTGATGTTCCAAGGTCTTGGGAGTGCATTGGTTGGTTAGAGTCATATACCTCAAATATTTTTTTGTTATTGTTCTATTTGCTTTTTTTTCGCTCTGTTTACATGGGTGTAATAATGCTCGGATTCGTTTAGATGATCAGCAAACAATTGTCGTGGCGATCGCCTCATCTTTAAGTGATGTGATGTCAGAAATTCGTACAGAATTTATCGGATCTTATCCAAATGTAAATGTTGTTTTTAATGCTGCAAGTTCTGGGATCTTGGCACAACAAATTGAGCAAAATGCACCTATTGATATTTTTGCTAGTGCTGATCTAAAAATTATTCAGGAGTTGATTAATCAACAGAAAATCAATCCGCAAACAAATAAGATTTTTGCTCAGAATCATTTAGTCTTGGCGGCAGTAAAGAATTCTACGCTTAATGTTGAAAGTTTAGAAGAATTAGTGAGTGACGAAATCAACAAAATTGCACTAGGCAATCCAAAACTCGTTCCCGCTGGTAACTATGCAAAAAATGCTTTGAGGCGATCGCCCTCGAATCAGGATTTATACCGAACCTTAAATCTACAACAAAAACTAGTTTTTACTGAGAATGTACGACAAGTCCTAACGTATGTTGAAACCCAATCAGTTGATGCAGGATTTATTTATCAAACAGATCTTCAACATTCTCAAGCTGTGTCTCAACTTCTCGCATTGGATTCTGAACAAACAGGGGAGATTTCTTACGCGATCGCCCCAATTCAGAAAACAATAAATAAAACTGGAACCCAAGAATTTATCGACTTTGTTTTAAGTCCTCAAGGTCAAGAGATTATTGCTGAATATGGATTTTGGATGGCTACGGATTAACTTCGGTGTTTTTCCACTCTTGAGACGAAGATAACTTATAGATAAAACGGTTCTGAGGATTGCCTCGTAGTTCTAAATGATCAACAGTGTGCGGCTGGAAGATTAGCAAAACAAAACTGTCAAGAGGAGACTTTGAGCTTGAAGTTTCGACATTAAAATCATCGGAATTTATATTGCGTTGTGCTGTCGGAGATGGCCAAGCAAATTGTGAGCGGGCACTATCTGAAATAGTCTCCCATGTCTGTTGTCTTTCTTGAAAAAAATCAGACTCCAAATCATCTGCATTGACCATTTCTATCGTGCCTGCAAGACGAAATTGTTCACGGGTTTTTGTGAAATACCATGCGATTTCTGCTTGGTTGTGTGAGGCGAGATGTTCTATCTTTTGGCTGCGGCGATCAGTGATGATTTTTAAGTAATTGGTTTGCTCCACAAAGCCACGAAATACAACAGTACGATTGGTCGGCAAACCCTCAGGCGTGACTGTTGCCAGTTGGAAAAAGCGGCAGTGCATTTGGCTACGATTGCGATGGAGAGCACGAGATAAGGGCGATCGCCATGGCGCTAACTCAATAGGATTCGGCATAATCTCAAACGTCCTAGGAAGTCTTTGATTGCCGATTTTTCTGGGCAACTCCCCAACATTCCCTCACTAATTGATGCCAAGGCATCAGCACTTTCATCTCGATGCCAGCATGGCCACCCGTTGCATTAAACAAAGATTTTGTAGCATTCACTTCTGCCTGTGCTTGCTGAATTCTCTCCATAAATGTTTCCTGTTCTTGGGGCGACATAAAAGATAATTGTTCTTTTTTTAAAGCAGATAGCGATCGCTCAAACCAATAAGAAAAATCATCTAAAAGTGGTGCCAGGATCGTTTTCAACAATTCTGGATCGTTTGGTATTTCAGCAGGGACCATAAAACTTTTTATGTGAATTATTCTTTACGTACTTTAACGTTTTTCTCTGATCGAGTTTGTGCATGGCTTCGATGCAGAATATTAAACAAAATTAATATTCAGTTCTGGAGCTATGGGAGCACTGATAAAACTAAGGAGGAGTCAGCCTTTTGGCTACTCAATGCAAACCTTTACGTTACGGTAGCAGAACGTGAAATATGAAATTCGATACAAACCCGCCTTTGCTTGTTTGTTTGTAACCCTTGATCCGGGTGAACAAGTGACTGCTGAAGCTGGCGCGATGGTCAGTATGGATGGTGGGATCACGATGAAGACAGAATTTTCAGGGGGCTTTGTGCAGGCAATATTGCGATCTTTCTTTGGTGGAGAATCGCTTTTTGTCAATATCTACCGTAATACCAGCAACAAAAAACAAACCGTGATTTTGACCCAATCGATGATTGGCGATATTCACCGGATTGATTTATCCCAAGGACCAATTTGTTTTCAGCCCGGTGCTTACATTGCCCATACCCCCGGCGCAAATATGGGCGTAAAGTGGGCCGGGTTTGCCAGTTGGTTCGCTGGAGAAGGACTCTTCAAGCTTGAATTTACAGGCAAAGGACGCGTTTTCTATGGTTGCTATGGCGGCATTATGGAAAAACAAATTGCGGGCGAATACATCGTTGATAACAGTCACCTTGTAGCCTATGAACCCGGTATCACCATGAATATCCGTATGTCTGGTGGCCTTCTCGGATCGCTTACCTCTGGCGAAGGATTAGTGAATAAGCTGAAAGGCCGCGGCAAAGTGTATCTCCAATCCCGTAGTGTCGATAGTTTGGTTGGTTTCCTCCGTCCGAAATGCCGATTCTAAAGTTTCTATTTCTCTAGAAGGATTAACGCTGTCACGACACGACTAATCCCCAATCATTATTTCTCGTTTACTCTCAAACGCTTGAATCTTTATGGATATACAACTTTTACACCAGCCTGATAATGCGATCGCCCATATAAAGATGGATGCTGGCGAAGAGATCGTCGCCCAAGCGGGAGCGATGATTGCGATGAGCGGCAGCATCAACACCAGCACGACTCTCCGAAAGGGCAAAGGTGGCGGCATTATGGGCGGCCTGAAACGGATGTTGGCGGGAGAATCTCTCTTTTTAAGCGTATTCCGCGCCCCTGTGCCCGATAGTGAAATCTGGTTTGCCCCAAAGCTGATGGGAGATTTATTGCTCTATCAAATGCAAGGCGATGAATTTGTAGTGCAAGCCTCTTCGTATCTTGCCTCTGGTTCCAATGTGGATATTGATCTAGGCTGGCAGGGTTTTAAATCGTTTTTCTCTGGTGAATCAATTTTCTGGCTCAGCATCTCTGGTCAGGGGCCATTGCTAGTGACGTCCTTTGGGGCGATCTATGAAATCGATGTCGATGGTGAGTACATCGTTGATACTGGCCATATTGTCGCTTTTGAGAAAACCCTAAGCTTCAAAGTTGGTAAGGCAAATCCGTCGTGGATGGGCGCATTCCTTGGAGGAGAAGGACTCGTCTGTCGTTTTCAAGGAAAAGGCAAACTCTACTGTCAAACCCATAATCCTGGTTCCTTCGGTTCTCGGGTTGGTTCGCGATTGCCTCCCCGTTAGGGATTTTTGAGTAAAGCTGGTCATCTGCCATGACCCAATGTCCAAATTAATTGTTTTGCCAACTTTGAGTTTTAAGTGTCATGTCTAAGTTTGACTTTCGCGTTGAAAATAACCCGTCCTACGCCTCATTAATTGTTAAGTTGCCACCGAATCAAACCCTCCTTGTAGAAGCTGGGGCGATGGCAGCGATGGATGCCAATATCGAAATGAAATCAAAAATGCGTGGCGGGCTGATGAAAGGTCTGGGGCGTATGCTCAGTGGTGAATCTTTATTTATCAGTGAATTTACAGCGCAAACAACAACGGCTGAAATCTATCTCTCGCCCGGCGCTCCGGGGGATCTAGCTCACTATGAACTAGATGGCTCAAAAAGTTTGATGGTGCAGTCATCGGGATTTGTTGCTTCTAGTCCTTCGGTGGAGCTGGACACAAAATTTCAAGGATTAAAAGGCTTTTTCTCTGGGGAATCGATCTTCTTTCTACGGGCATCAGGTCAGGGGGATTTTTGGTTTAGTTCCTATGGCGCAATTATTGAGATTCCGGTGGAAGGTGATTATGTGGTTGATACAGGCTATATTGTGGCCTTCGAAGATACGCTCAACTACAACGTGGAAATGATTGGTGGGTTGTCGTTCCGGAGTTTGCGGACAGGTATCCTTGGTGGTGAAGGTCTTGTCTGTCGATTTAGCGGCAAAGGAAAACTTTGGGTGCAATCTCGTAATTTATTCCCATTGATGAACTTCCTTTATCCTTACCGCCCAGTGAAGAGTGATTAATTAGTTCCATTTTTGCAATTTAATCTAATCGATGATTTTTCTCTATTCTTATTTCCTGATTGGGAATGGCTAGGCTGATTCTGAGTAAAATTTAGAGGATCAGCAAAATTACCCAGTTGTAGGGAATCGTATGGCAAAGGGTAAAGAGATGACCTCACTGCTGTTGTCGATTGGCATCATCGGTGGTGTGCTTTTTTTCGGGGCGCAATATGCTCGAAATTTGTTTTCTGATGCGCCGAATGGTGGTGTGTTTGAGGGGGGGCGATCGCAAGATACTTTTGCCGATGTTGACGGTGTGCCGCAGGGTTTGTTTCGTTATGGAGGTAGTACAATTTGGGCGCCGATTCGTGACGAAATTGACGAGGCACTACTGATTGAGAAATCAGGTTTTGACCTAAGTTATATTGACCCTGATGCTGACCCTCCTGGCTCTAGTGCAGGGATTAAAATGCTCCTGGATAATCAGCTGGCTTTTTCGCAGTCTTCGCGCTCTTTAAAACCCGAAGAGTATGAGATAGCAGAGCAGAAAGGGTTCAAATTAAAGGAAATTCCTGTGGCTCTCGATGGGTTGGCGATCGCCGTGCATCCAGATCTTGAAGTTGCTGGTTTGACTGTGGCTCAGTTGAAGGACATTTACCTTGGCAAGATTAAAAATTGGCAGGAAGTTGGCGGCCCAAATGTCGAGATTATTCCCTATACGCGCAATGAAGAAACGGTCGGTACCGTCGATTTTTTTATTGAATCGATTTTAGGTGGTGAAACGTTTGGCGACAATAAAAAATATGTCTCCTCGACAGCGGAAGCTTTGCGATTAGTTTCTGAAAATTTGGGTGGTGTTTACTATGCTTCAGCCCCAGAAGTGGTTCCACAATGTTCCGTTAAAACCTTGGCACTTGGTCAGAGCGAAAGCCAACTGGTCAAGCCCTATAAAGAGCCATTCCAGCCTCTCTCGAATTGTCCTCTCGAACGGAATGTACTCAATAATGAAGCCTTTAAAACAGGTGCTTATCCGATTATGCGATCGCTGTTTGTGATTGTGAAACAAAACGATGGAGTCGAAGAAGAGGCTGGGATGGCATACGCTAATCTTCTATTAACCGAACAAGGCCAGGATTTAATTGAAAAGGCTGGCTTTGTACGAATTCGCTAGACAACAAGTTTCGATAGCAGTTTTTAAATAATATGTCTCAAAAAAACGATACCCTCCCCCTAATTCTGGCTTTGTTCGTCACCCTTGGTATTTTGGGTGCGGGCGCTTGGTTTTTCCTGAAAGGGTCTGATGTTCAAGTCAATATTGGTGATGATGATCCGAATACTGGGCAAGTCGCAAATACAAGTAGCTCCAATCCTTTTAGTCCACCCGGCACCGTCAATCAAGGCACTACAATTCGCGTGTCTGGTTCAACTAGTATGGTCAAAATTAATGAAGCTTTAAAAAATCGCTTTGAACTTCAATACCCAGGCACAACAGTTGCTGCAACGGCTAGTGGCTCCAGTGAAGGGATTAAAGATGTTCTTGCTGGAAATGCTGATGTGGCCGCAGTGTCTCGTCCTCTCAGCGCGCAAGAGTCATCCCAAGGTCTGAAGGCGATTCCTGTCGCAAGTGATGCGATCGCCCTTGTGGTGTCGAAAGAAAATCCTTTCAGTACAGGACTAACCAAAGAACAAGCTCAAGGCATATTTACGGGCTCTATTACTGATTGGTCGGCCATTGGTGGTAGTGCCAGCGGTACTATTCGTGTGATCAATCGTCCTGCAGTCAGTGGTACCCATCAAACCTTTCAGGAACTTGTCCTTGCGGGAGCAGCATTTGGCACAGGTGACAATTTCACCATGATGGAACAAGACGCGACAACACCGATTTTGCAAGCCCTTGGTAGAGATGGCATTAGTTACGCGACCTATGGTCAAATTGCGAATCAGCAAACGGTACGCACAGTCCCCGTTAATGGTGTGACTCCTGAGTCTGATCTTTACCCTTATCTCAGACCGCTATATTACGTGTATAAAGAGCCTGCAACTCCCGCAGCGGAAGCCTTTTTAGGATTTGCGGGGTCTCCTGTCGGTATGGAAGTCATCCAAGCGGCACAATAGTTGGCACAATGGTTCTGGATCTCATGCGACGCTAATGTTTCAGACCACCCGTAATCGGCTTGCTCTTTGGTATACCGCGATCACCGCGATTTTACTCCTGTTATTTGCAACAGGGGTTTATTTCTATGTGCGTTATACCCTTATCGAACGGATTGATGACACGCTGACCCATGTAGTGGAAGTGGTCGAGCGATCGCTGATTATTGAGCCAGATAAGACAGCAGGTTATCACATTAATATCGATGCCAGTTTCCGGCCGCAGGAACCGAGTGTTGAAGATGATCGCATTGATTTAGAGTTATTTAGTCCAACGGGAGATTTGCTGTGGTCTACATTTTCTGAACCATTAGATTTACCTGTGGAGTTCAATTTGCGGGGAGACACGATTCATTTAGGGTCAGATTATCTGCTTCGGCAAATTACCGATCGCCTGGAATTTGAGCATTATATTGTGGGTTATCTACGGGTTAGTCATCCGTGGTTTGAGGTGACGCGTCCGATTCGAAAATTGGTGATTGATCTCAGTCTAGGGATTTCAATCATGATTACCTGCGGGGCGGCAATTGGTTGGTTGCTGTCGGGGATTGCAATGGAACCGGTGAAAGAGTCCTATCAACAACTGCGACAATTTACGGCGGATGCATCCCATGAACTGCGGAACCCTATTGCGATGATCCAGACCAATGTGCAAATGGCGATCGCCTATCCAGATCCAGATGCACGGCAACAAAACCTAAAGGTGATCGAGCGGTTAACGCAACGGTTGGGGCGGTTAGTAAATGATCTGTTGTTTTTGGCGCGGGCGGATAGCGGTGTATTGCAAGTGGATTTTCAGCCGTTACCCCTTGATGCGCTTTTGGTGGAAGTAATCGAAGAACAGCGGGCAGTCTGTGAACAGCAAAATATTGACCTGCAACTAGAAATTCTGGGGGATTCTGAGGCGGAGGAGCCTTTCACAATTTTGGGCGATTGGGATCAGATGGCACAGCTTTTCACGAATCTCATCGGCAATGCGATTGCCTATGCATTTCCGGAGTCGGCTAGCGATAAACAAAAAATGTTGAAGGTGAGTATCGACACCCAACCCAAAGCCAATCGCCCCACCCAAGAACAAGTTATCGTTTCGATTCTCGATAATGGTGTGGGCATTCCCGCCGAGATTTTGCCGAATATTTTTGACCGCTTTTATCGTCCTGACCCCGCCCGCAGTAATCCCGGTGGCAGCAGCACTGGTTCCGGTTTGGGGTTGGCAATTTCTAATGCGATCGCCCAAAGTCACCAAGGACAAATTTCAGTAAAAAGCGATGGGACGGGCACAAAATTTAAAGTGATGTTGCCTTTACCCCAAACATCCGGAGCATGATCAGGGCGATCGCCTCAGTCTCCCGAATTTCCATACCTATAATTAAAACAGAACTACCCAGATAATTTATTGGGCGATCGCCATGCTCCTAGAACTAGAACGAATTCAAGTGCCGCCGGGACAACACATCATCCTCGAAAATGTGAGTTGGCAAGAATTTGAGCGTATCCTCGAAGACTTAGGAGAACGTCGCAGCAGCCGTCTCGCTTATAACCAAGGCATTCTAGAAATCATGACCCCTTTACCAGAACATGAGCATAGCAAAGAAATTATTGGGGATCTGATCAAGGTGTTATTGGAAGAACTCGATATTGAATTTTGCTCTTTAGGATCTACCACATTTAAGAAAGAATCGTTACGAGGATTAGAGCCAGATCAATGTTTTTATATTGCTAATGAAGCCAAAATTCGCGGGAAAGGTCGCATTGACTTGGCCATAGACCCACCACCGGATCTCGCCCTTGAAATTGAAATAACCTCTCGCACTCACCCAGAAATTTATGCGGCGCTCGGTGTCCGAGAACTCTGGCGTTTTGAACATGGCAAGCTACAAATTAATGTGCTCATCAATGGTGAATACCAAGAAGTTGATACTAGTCCCACATTTCCAGAGCTTCCTTTGATTGAGTTAATCCCTCAGTTTCTAGCGGAGAGTAAAGTTGCAGGACGAAATACCGTCATCAAGAAATTTCGCAAATTGGTGGGGGTGGGTTCTCAGTAGGCTGCGGCACTTATTGAAACCCCTTCCGATCTTCGACCACCTTCCCCAAGGAAGGAGCTAGCCAGGCGATAACGGTGGGCGATAGATCCCCGGACTTCTGTGGCTAGACTTTGAGGTTTGTCGCCACGCAATAAAAGAAGTCGGGGATCTGGGTTAAGTCTCATTTTCTTTCTGTCGGAGAAAATCCTCGTAGTAGCTGCGAACCTTATAGGTATTAGGGTGATCTAGGCCAAGACTCTCTTCTAAGATAGCTAAGGCTTTTTGAAATAGAGGTTCCGCTTCTTTATATTTTTCTTGTGCTTGATATAGCCTAGCTAAGTTGTTTGTGTAAGCAGCGAAATCAGGGTGATTAGCTGGTAATGATTCTTTAGCAATTGCCAACGCTTCTTTATAGAGAGGTTCCGCTTCAGCATATTTACCCTGCAATGAGTACGATGCCGCCAAGTTGTTGAGGCTAATTGCTAAAGTTAGATGATTGGCAGGTAATGCTTCTTTTTTAATCGCCAGCACTTCTTGGTGGAGAGATTCTGCTTCAGCATATTTCTCTTGTGAGTGGTATAGGTTAGCCAAGTTGTTGAGATGACTAGCTAACTGGGGATGATTTGAGGGTAATGCTTCTTGATCGATCACCAGCGCTTCTTGGTAGAGAGATTCTGCTTCAGAATATTTCTCTTGTAAGTTGCAGAGGTTAGCCAAGTTGTTGAGGTGAATAGCTAACTGGGGATGATTTGCGGGTAATGCTTCTCGGGCGATTACCAGCGCTTCTTGGTAAAGAGGTTCTGCTTTCGCATATTTTCCTTGTGCTCGGTAAAATTCTGCCAGGTTATTGAGAGCAACCGCAATCTCTGGATGATTCTCCGATAAACATGTTTTGGCAAGATCAATATTTTTGAAGGCCCAAAATTCTCCCTTGGCAGAATCAGCAAGTCCCTTATAATAAGTAGCTAATCGAGTACAGGGCGTAACTACATCTTCCGTCGCAAGATTATCAGTCCATTTTTCAGCTACTTGGATAATGTGAGGAATAGAAGGGCGAATTTTGTCATAATCAGCAAGGGGTGCATTGTATTCAATTGTTTCTGCTTCCGTAATGATCGCCTTCACCATTGTCTGACAAGTTTGAGCATTCAGCATGGTTGGGACTTTCTCTCGCAGGTATTCCCAAACTAACGGATGGAACTTATAGCTAATAGCTTCTCTCTCTTCAATTTCGGTTGTTTCCAGCAGACTGTACCGCAACAACTCCCCGCGCCAATCTTCGGCATCGTCTGGCTCCATTTCTCCTAATGCCGCCTCAACCAATCGCCACTCCATCGGCGCACAGGCAAACATACTTAAAAATACGGCGAACTTTCGCACATCAGCTTCGAGAACATCCCAAGTCAACTCAATAGCGGCGCGGACTCCCTCTTCCGCTACCGAATCATCCGTCGGATTTAATGGTTTTGAGTCCAATCCTTTTTTCTTCAAACGTCTCAATACGTCTATCAAGGTTAAGCCCGGATCATTGGCAAGATAGCAACCAACCAAAGTGATCGCTAAGGGCAAACACCCCAATTTTTCATCACAGAGTTTCTTGGCGAGTTCATGATCCCATTGTCGCTCTGATGCCCCGGCCAAAGTTTCGAGTGAAGCCACTGCCTCCGGTAAATCCAAAACCTCTAGATTGTGGGCAGGCACATTACCAAAACGCACCCGACTGGTTAGCAATACCCGCACGCCATTCCCTTGGGGTAGCAAAGATTTAATTGCTCCATAATCCTTTGTCCGATTGAGATTATCGACGATCACCAGAGCGCCAGACTGGATATCCCACTGCGACCAAACTTCGGCCACCTTCGCCTTGATATCTTCCCCTTGCAAGGATAATTTCAACTGTGATCGCCCAAAATTTACAATCTCTTCAGCGATGCCTGCCGCCCCAAAACTCAACCAGGCAATGCCATCTGGATATTCATCTTGGTATTCTGCCGCATAATGTTTCGCCAACTCAGTTTTGCCGATGCCGCCCATCCCTTGAATAGCCGAAATCGATACTCGTTCATTCAACTGCAATAGCTTATGCACAGCCTTTAAATCTTCGTCCCGCCCCACAAAGTAACGAGCATTAAATGGTGGCACATTGTTGGGAGGTCTTAACTTTGTCCGCGCTCCCGACTCGGACGACTGCAGTCAAAAATGAAACGTTGGATTATGGACGACTCCGCCAGACTCAACATTAATGCCTTGAATGGTTTTCGTGATTGACGGTTGTTTCTTGATTAATTCGTTTACTTGCTGTTGGAGGTCTTCGTTCTGAGCCAATAATTTTTGAATCTCAGCCAATAGCTCTTTGACTTCATCATCCGCAGCGATCACCTCTACATCAATTACTGCCTGCTCTGGATCAATTTCCTCACCTGCAGCCAAAGCCCTTCCAGTATCTGAACCCTTGAGTTTTTCCGTTAATAACTTTCGCCCAGCGTCAAAAGTATCTTCCCCAGCCTTCGCCGCAATGCCCGATCCAAAAATACCGAGGACAAGTAATAAGAGTTCCATAGCTTCGCGTTAAACTTGCACATTAACCCCATTATGCAATGGATTGTTTTGATTCCTCCCTTGTTTTTTTAGGTAGGTTAGAGACTATTTTTTCGGTGGAACAACCTATTGAAAGATCCCTCCGCCTTCGGCACCTCCCTTTTAAAGGGAGGCAGTGGGCATCTGAATTTGTTGGGGATTGGGCGGTGAGTTTGCTATGGGATGGAAACAGTTATTTAAAGCTCAAATTCTTGCTCGAAAATGGCGCGAGTCATGGGCTGTTCAACAACTAACCCTTCACCACCCAATAACTCTAGTGGTTGCCCCTCGATCTGAAACCACACTGCGGCATCAGGTTCAATACTAGTCGCTGTATACAAAACCTGCCCCAATCGGCCAATCATCGATGCACTACCGCCGCCAAGCGTGAATTCTTCTGACAGATTAATCACAATGCCATCATCCTGAATTGTGTGGCTAATCACCTTTGTATTTTCTGGTAATGCTGAGGAGCGATCACCTTCCGGTGTAGTTTGCGTTAGCTCAATCATCAATTGATCTAGAGTTTCACCCGCATTCGATTTTGTCGTCATCACTGACTCTGGCACAAGCTCAAGGCGATCGCCATTATCTTCGAGCCAATAAACCCTCGGCTCTTTGGATTCAGCCGTTAAAGTTGGCGTTTCAGAAGGCGTTTCAGTATTATTCGTTGAGTTTTGAGTCGTTTCTTCATCACAACCCACTAAAATTAGCGCGGCGATCGCCACAGCCCAGAGCGCTCCAAACCTTCTTTGAGAAAGTACCATCATTCACCTCACAAAAAATCGACAGTTCTAATTGACCCTTCATTACCAAGACGTTATTTTCCGAAGATTGGATGCCTTCAGAAAATCAGAATTCAATTCGATGGGTTAGGTCAATAAAAAATGAAGGCGATCGCCCCCGAAATTTAAAACTTCATTGCAAAACACCCAGAAGCATTAGCAGTTCAGGAAAATCTCAGTACCCTAAAGACAATAACTCCTTCTTTCTGTAGCAGAAACTTTGTAATGTTCACCATCCGTGCCACTCAGAATACTTTCCTGAAACGCCAACCCATAGCCTCATCCGAGCTACCCAGCGCTTATAAAAAGTATTCACCCAAAGGCACAGAATGGAGCGTTGATAGTTCGAGCCCAGATGTCGATGATCACATCAAAATTGAGCTGGCCTATGGTGCCGGAACTTGGTATGCCTACTCTTTTCACTGGGATGGTTTCCCCCAAACCGTCGCTCCCCAACCCAAATCGCTCCGAACCATTAAGGCTGCCCAAGATACCTACCTAAAACGTGAAATCAGACCTGCTTCCGAACTATCAAATGCTTACAAAAAGCTTTCTAAACAAGGAACAGAATGGAAAATCGAGAGCTATTCCTTAGAAACGGATGACCATATCAAAATTGAACTGGCCTATGGTGCCGGAACTTGGTATGTCTACGCTTTTCACTGGGAAGGCTTCCCCAATATTCAACCTCTCTCTCCTCCTGCCAAACCCACTATGATTACAATCCGCGCTACCCAAGATACCTATCTCAAACGTGAAATCAAACCAGCTTCTGAATTACCCGATGCCTATAAAAAATTGAATAAAAAAGGCACAGAATGGCAAGTCGAAAACTTTACCGAAGAAGCAGGCGACCATATGAAAATCGACCTCGCTTATGGCTCCGGGACTTGGTATCTCTACAAACTCCATTGGGAAGGCTTTCCAGGGAGTGCTTCTGCCGCAGCGGCAAGCTCTGGCTCCACTAGTGGCGGCGGTAGTATCGATGGCGTACCAGTATCGGCCATTGACCTCATCAAAAAATTTGAAGGCATTGAACTCCATGCCTATCCTGATCCCCTTACAGGTGGCGACCCTTGGACAATTGGCTATGGTTCGACCTTCTATGAAAATGGCGCGAAGGTAAAAAAAGGCGACACAATTACCAAAGAACAAGCAGAGCGAGAGCTGATTAATAACTGCAAAAAATCATTCCTGCCACACCTCGCGAAAATCCCTCATTTTAATGAGATGGATGATAATCAAAAGGGTGCCATTCTTTCGTTTGCCTATAATCTCGGTGCTCGTTTCTACGGTGCAAATAACTTTGAAACCATTACCCGCACCCTAAAAAATAAGGATTGGGGCAATATGCGTAAAGCATTAATCCTTTATCGTAATCCCGGCTCGAATGTAGAAGCTGGTTTACTACGTCGCCGGAATGCCGAGGCTGATGTTTGGTTTACCAACGTCAAAGAAAATAAGTAATCTCATCTTGCACAAATCAATTGCTACGCAAAAACCTCCCAGCAATATGGGAGGTTTTTTCTAGGCTATTTATGGGCGATCGCCACCAGACTTGGTTCAACCAAATAAAAAAAAGTCTATGGATTTAGGGATAAAACGCGAGCTGCGGTAAACCCGTGGTTTCCTCTAATCCCATCATAATATTCATACACTGAACAGCCTGTCCCGACTGGCCTTTAAGTAGATTGTCGATTGCTGACATCACAATTACTCGTCCGGTACGATGGTCAACTTCAACGCCGAGGTAACAGAGATTTGTGCCGCAAGCCCATTTCGTTTGGGGATATACGCCATTCGGTAAAATTTCGACGCAGGCAGACGCACGGTAAAACGCTTTATAAATTGTGAGCAAATCATCCCTTACTAAACCCGGATCACGGAGCGTTGCATAAACTGTTGCCAGAATGCCCCGAGGCATTGGGATGAGGTGCGGCGTAAATTGAACGCGAATATCTTGGCTTGCGAGCTTGCTACAGGTTTGCTCGATTTCTGGTGTATGTCTGTGGGAAGCGACACCATAGGCCCCAAGAGACGCATCAGCTTCAGCTAACAGCAAGTTGATTTTGCCCTGTCGTCCACCACCTGATGTGCCAGATTTTGCATCGATAATGGCAGTCTCTGGCTGAATTAATCCCTGTTTAAAGAGAGGGGAGAGTGCAAGCAAACTAGCAGTGACATAGCAGCCGGGGCAGCCCACGAGTGTAGCTTGGCGAATGTCGTCCCGATAAAGTTCGGGTAAACCATAAATGGCGATCGCATTGGTATCTTGATCGGTACGTTCGGTTTTGTACCAAGTTTTATAAGTGTCTAAATTTTCAAAGCGATAGTCAGCGGACAAATCTAGGACTTTGCACCCTTTCGCGACGAGTTCTGGTGCAAACTTACAAGCAAGACCATTAGGCAAACCGAGGAATACAACATCACAGCGCTCGGCAATAACATCAAGGTCAATCGGCTCGATAGTCATATCAATGCGGTGACCAACATGGGGATACAGCTCAGCATAAGGCTTGCCAGCACTGCTATTACCACCCAGATAAACGAGTTCTACATTGGGGTGGTCATGGAGCAAGCGCACTAACTGGACGCCACCATACCCCGATGCTCCAACAATCCCGACTGAAATTTTTGCTGTATTACTCATAAATCCTTGTCATCGCTGAAAGGCTAGCGACGGGCTTGATCCCGTTCCTATTCGCAGCAATTGTACAAGGAAATGAAATCAAGACCACATCTATTTTTTGAGGTGATGTCAATGAACGGCAATGTGTTGTGTTGAGAGGGTTCACCTCTGTTTTTTGCCGCACAATGACATGTTTTTCTCAGAATGATGATTTCATCTCAGTTGAGGAAAAAGGCGATCGCCTAACGGTTTGACTACAGTCTGGGCTAAAGCTAAACACGAAGGGCGATGATTGTCCGAGATTTATGCGGCGTGGCATAAGTGATCATTGTGGAGAACAGCTTCACCTCGGGATGGCAGCCAGACTAGCCATTCCACTTCGGAGTAAGGACACAGTAACAATGCATACTCATCGCTTTCGATATTCGTGAGTTTGACCCAATCACTATCAGGTTGAGCGGGGATGAATTTTGTGTCGAAGGGATGCTCAACGGTTTTCTCTGAGTTGAAGCGCAAATTGGCTTTAGATAGAGTTTGTGCCATTTTCCTACTCTTTTTTGAATAAACAAGATGATTCTTGTATCTAATTATACGAAATTGGCTTTTGTAAGTTGTGGTGTGCTCACATAAGTTTACGCAGTGAAATAGGGTGTTTTTTCTATTTTTGTCGCCGTGATTGTCCTACACACCATAAAAAAATCGCAGGAATAGTGCCGTTCAACGCTTAAATATTAAAGGTGTCTATTGCTTGGGTTTAGTGCAGGGATATGAAGTTACCAGAAGATGGCGATCGCCCCCTCAGTATTAATCTTGTGCCGATGATCGATGTGATTTTTTCGATTTTGGCCTTCTTTATTCTGTCGACTTTGTTTCTTGTCCCTTCTGAAGGATTGGATATTAATCTCCCTGAAGCCTTGCGTACCGAAAGTCAGACTCAAGAAGCCTTGAAGGTAGGTATTAATGCCCAAGGACAAATCCGTTTTCAACAGCAAGACATTGAGTTGGAAAATTTGGTGGAGCTTGTGGAAGCCGAACTCACTGCAGAACAGACTCAAATTATTATTCAAGCAGATGCAGAAGTTGACCATGGCCGGGTGGTTGCCGTGATGGATCAGCTTCGCCAAATTCCAGGTTTACAGTTGGCGATCGCCACGATTCAGCCTGAGTAGTCCGTATTTTTTCCTTGGATTTAAACAAAAGTTAAGATAAACTAAAGATGATCCCCGTGAAAATACGGTTGCGGTTTTGCCAAGGACTCCAGTGGATATTATTTCAATTCGTGATATTCGTGGCTATGGTTATACCGGTTTTCTCGAGGAAGAAAAAGTGCTCGGGCAATGGTTTGAGGTTGATCTGGAGCTAGAGGTAGATCTTGCGTCGGTTGGGGTCAGTGACAACCTTGAAGACTCGGTAGATTATCGTCAGGTGATTGAGTTAACGAAGGCGACGATCACAAATGATCGTTTTGATTTAGTGGAGCGTTTAGCGGCGGCGATCGCCACAAAATTGCTGGCAATAGAAAAAATACAATCTGTCAGAGTTTGTTTAACGAAGCCTCACCCACCTATTCCCGATTTTTCCGGCAGCGTCGTGATAGATATCACACGGAAAAAGGGCTGAAAGTGACTTTTATGTCTGAAATAAAGCCATAGGAGTTAATTACTTTCTTCGGGCAACTTTTTCGATCTAGTCCATGTCTAAAGAAGACATCAAGACTCAGTGCAAACCTGTAGAAAGTGGGGAGGAAAACATGGCAGTGCAAATTTACTTTTTAATCTTTATTTATGTGACTACCTGTATCTGGGAAAAAGTTAGATATCAAGATCGTCCTTAGGTAAGGTCAAAGGCAATGTGAATTGCAGCCATGCGCCGCCGTAATCTACATGATTATTGGCTATGATTTCACCGTGGTGAGAGTTGATGATTTGCTGGACGATCGCCAATCCCAAGCCACTACCCTGACTAAAGTTTGCAGATTGCGATTGTCTCACCCGTGCCTGATCGCCACGATATAAACGCTCAAACACATAGGGCAAATCCTCCACAATAAACCCTGAGCCTTGGTCAATGACATCAATGGTTGCTAGATTTGTTGCATCATCGTGCTGAAGAGAAACAAGCACTGGCTTCTGGAAAGGATTGTATTTAATCGCGTTATCAAACAAATTTAAAAAGACTTGGGTGAGGCGATCGCGATCGCCTTGTATTTTGAGTTGATCTGCTCCGGTGTAGCTTAAGTCAATTTGTTTTTGGGCTGCGATGGGCGACAGTTTTTCCCAAACCTCATGGATTAGTGCTACCAAATCAAATGTTTGGTGACTGAGGACTTGGTGGGGGTGGGACTCTAAACGACTAATTTCAAGCCAATCTTGCACGAGGTAATATAAGCGATTAATTTCTCCGAGCAATTGCGTTGTCCATTTCTGATCTTGCCCTTGCAGACGAGACGTTAATGTTTCCGTTACTAGTCGCATCGCTGTGAGAGGAGTGCGCAATTCATGGGTCAGATCAGAGAGCAATTTTTCTTGGGCTTGTTTAACAATATGCAGAGATTCTTGATCTTCTAGAAAAACGCCAACTTCACCCGCTGTCATGGAGATCGTTAAACCCCGGAGATGTACAGAATTTCCTTTGCTATCTGCATGGGTTTGGGCATCATGGCTTGGGTGAAATTCCCAGGATCGTTCTTGGGAGGTTCTGTTGATGCGGGTTTGCTCAATGAGTCGGTCTAGTTCATAGGAGCGGACAAGTTCTAATAAAAGTCGTACTTCTCCAGATTGCCAACGGTTTAAGTGCAGGATTTCACGGGCTTTGTGGTTACACCAAAGGAGCTGATTGTCCGCATCAACATGAAGGTAGCCGCAGGGAAAATGCTCAAAAATTCTATAGCATTGGCTGACTTCCTGTTGGAGGTCTTTTTTTTCGGCATAAAGGCTTTTGAGTTCACGTCTTACCGAAGATAGAGGTGCAAAGGATGGCACTTCCGAAGGGCGATCGCCATAGGAGTGGAGCATTCGTTTCACCTCCAACCGCTGACGTTGGTACCATGCGAAACAAATCACACAGCCAGCGCCTAAACCGATGAGTAGTGAAATCCAAAACATAGCTTTAGCAGCGGGCGATCGCCGACAAGAAAGGATTTAAGGTCATGGAAAAAAGTCGGTGGAAATAAATGGTATGACTATAGGGGCAAAAAATCTGACCCCCTCTGCATACGATGGACTTTACCCTGTTTTTGCAACAACTCCTCAATGGTTTGTCGATCGGCAGTGTTTATGCCATCTTTGCCCTTGGTTATACGTTGGTTTTCTCGATACTGGGCATCATTAATTTTGCCCATGGCGCAATTTTTACCCTTGGGGCTTATTTTACCTATCTGTTTGCGGGGGGCAAGTTTGGGTTCAATGGTGTGCTTGCCAATGCCCAACTCCCTTTTGCATTGCCGTTTTGGTTGGCCTTAATCTGCGGATGTTTGGTGGCTGGGCTAACCTCGGTCTGTCTCGAATGGCTAGCTTTTCGGCCATTGCGCAAACGAGGAGCTGATTCGCTATTGAGCTTGGTCTCTAGCCTTGGGGCTGCTGTGGTTATTGTGAATAGTATTCAGGCACTTGTTGGAGCAGAAATTTATACGTTTCCGGCGAATATCTACGGCAATATTCCCGAGTCAATTAATTTTGGGTCAGCGGAAAATCCAATTTTGATTCGAACAGTGCAAGTGATTATTTTCGGGGTATCGGCGATCGCAGTGGCCATTCTCACCTATGGCATGACCCAAACAAAAATGGGTAAAGCTGTGCAAGCGGTTGCAGAGGATGGGGTGACAGCCAGTTTGCTGGGGATTAATACCGAGCGAGTGATTCAGCTGACCTTTTTTGTAAGTGGTTGTTTAGCTGGATTGGCGGGGACGTTGGTGGGATCGAGCGTCAGTATTGCAGGACCTTATTTCGGGATCACCTATGGCTTGAAAGGATTGGGCGTGATTGTCCTAGGTGGTCTCGGTAATATTCCGGGGGCAGTGGTTGGTGGCTTATTGATTGGATTGGCAGAGGCATTTATTCCGGGGGATTTTTCAGGATATAAGGAGGCGATCGCCTTTGCACTTTTATTTGGGATGCTATTAATTCGTCCACAGGGATTGTTCGGGAAGAAGACTATTCAAAAGGTTTAAGTCAGAATTTTTATTAGGGATTGAGCAAAAAACATGGCGGCATTTCTAAGTACCTATGGCTATTTAATTGTCTCGACATTACTCGGGGCAATGTTGGGCATGTCTGTGTATTTGCCGTTGATGACTGGGCAACTTTCTCTGGCAACGCCGGGTTTTTATGCGTTGGGTGGTTATATTGCCGCTGTACTCTCGACCACAGTAATTCCGTTTGAAGGGAGCTGGTTTCCCGTGCCTTGGCTGCTCGTCGAAATGTTAGTGGCCGGTGTCGCTTCGGGGATTCTCGCGGTAATTTTAGGGATTCCGGTCTTGAGATTACGGGGGATTTATCTGGCGATCGCCACCATTGCATTTGTCGAAATTTTGCGCGTTTTATCTCTCAATTTAGAGATTACGGGTGGTGCAGTAGGCATCTTCGCGATCCCGCAACCATTTGGCAGTCCGCTGGATTATCTCTGGATTGTGTTGCCGCTGTTGATACTCGTTGGTGTGTTGGTTTGGCGACTAGAAAATACGAAAGTTGGCCGCGCCTTTAATGCCATTCGCGAAGATGAACTCGCTGCCAATGCGATGGGAATTAATCCTACCTACTACAAAGTTTTATCGTTTGTGCTGGGAGCAATTCTCGCCGGAATCGTTGGGGCGATCGCCGCGCACTTTCTCAATACTTGGAATGCCCGTCAGGGAACGTTTGATGCCAGTATCACCTATTTGGCTTTTGTACTCATTGGTGGTTCTCGCAGCTTTTTGGGGCCAATCCTCGGCGGTATTATTCTCACCGCATTGCCGGAAGTTTTGAGAGGTTTAGGTGATGCACGCCTCATCTTTTTTGGCTTACTGTTGGTGCTCGGAACGATTTTTTATCCCCAAGGTTTAATCACCCCAGAGTTATTGCGTCGTTGGTTGCCTGCTCGTCTACGCTCGAAAATCTAGAACATCCTTGTCCAATAGATTATTTGTAAACTACTTGGCGATCGCCTCAGCACAGAATTTCACTGGCAAGATGACAGTCATCTCAGTACCAGCGGGACTGGATTTGAGATTCACCTGACCCTTATGTTCCTCTGTGACAATGCGATCCACCAAAGCTAACCCCAATCCCTTCCCATGACCCACTGATTTAGTCGTGAAAAAAGGATCAAAAACCTTGGACTGAATCTCCGCAGGAATGCCTACACCATTATCAATAAAACTAATTGCGACACAATCTCCATTCACTACCTGAGTCCGCAGTTGTAATTTCGGAGTCTTGGTCGTACATAGAGGATCCTCTAAAGCATCAATTGAATTCATCAAAATATTCAGAAAGACCTGGTTGATTTGTTTCGGATCACATTCCACTAAAGGTAAATCGCCATATTCTTTACTGACATCGATTTTTGACGTACAACGATTAGATTCCAAACGATAAGTCAACCAACTTAAAGTACTGTCTAAACCATCATTAATATCTACAACTTTGCAGCCTACTTCATCAAGACGAGCAAAATCCCGTAGAGATAGAACAATATCGCGGACACGTTTCGCACCAGATTTCATTGAGTCACATAATTCCGGTAAATCTTGAACAATAAACGCTAACTCCTCTTCTGTTGGCAGCGTATCTTCTTTAACGACATCCTCGTTTTTTTCTAGATTGATCGCATGATGTGTCGATGTCGGAACCTTATCGCCAGACTGTTGTAAACGACAATGATTTAAAGCCTTTAAAACCTGCGCTACATAGTTATCGAGATGGTGGATATTGCTATAGACAACCCCAAGAGGATTATTGATTTCGTGGGCGATCCCTGCAACGATTTTTTCTAAGCCAGACATCTTGGCACTGTGAATAAGTTGCTCCGTGTGCATCAGCTGATATTGCGTCGCTTCAATTTCTTCTAAACCACGCGCAATATTTTCCACCATGTCATTAAACGCAACCATCACCTCTCCCAATTCATCATTTTGGATGTTGTGGGTGGGCTGAATTTTTTCTCGCAAGCTTTCATGATGATGAACAGCTTCACCGACTGCATGGAGATAACCGCGCAGTTTCAAAATAGGAGCGATTACAAGACTATTTAAAACGATGGCAGTGGAGACGGTGACGGCAATAGAAATAATAATGACCAACCCTAAGATGCGGCTATTAAAGGCAAAGAATTCATCTCGGATGGCGATCGCATCATGGCGAATGATAAGAATGTAACGTTCATCCTTTAAAGGTAGAGTTTGGGCTACATCATATTGATAACTGTTTCTGTTGAGATATGTTGTTTTTTGTGCTTGCTGAAAATCGTTAAAAGATAGTTCTGGCTCTTGACCAAATGATGTGATTAAGAGACCAGCTTCGTTATAAATTATTCCCCCTTCAAATAACGCATTTTCTCTCTTAGTGAGTTGCTCTAGTTTCTGGAAAATTTGAGTCTTCACACTCTCATTTAATGTGATATTTGGTGATAAAACTGCTGAGATTTGTGCGGAAGAAAGATTGGTTAAATGATTTAATATTTCGTCTTCTCGTCGCAGAAAAGAAGGAATTAGGATAATGAATTCAATCGCAATAATACTCAGAAAAACAGACCAAACAATCTTTCTGGAGAGACGAGCTCGGAAAAATGAGTTTAGAGGATTCATCTATGGTGGGAATAGGGGCAGCTGAGGAGGCTGATGGATACTGTCTCTAGCGCTTGATGTTGGTGATGCTAAACCTCTTACTAGATCTATTATCTCAAGGGAGATTGAAAAAGTTATCCTAGTTAATGCTGATTTTTGAAGTGTTTCAATGAAAAATCAGAAGGTTATTGTGGCGCAGAATTTGTGCTGATCACCTGCCTGTCTTGAACCTGTATTGCTTGTCACTGCTGGACTTCAAGTCTTTTATCCATGGAGTGCTCTGGTACAAAAAATGAATTTCTTCTTTATTAAAGATTCAGTGAGGACAAAGTGATCGCCTGTTTCAGAGTGTCAAAGTTAGTGCGATTTGGGTGACCTTTATAGTGGCGTAAATGAGATAATAATTGTTCTTGATTACAGTGCGGCAATAATGGCTTGAGATACTTCGCGATGACACTCCCCCAAAACAATCCTTGCACCAAAGCCGTGACATTCTGAGGACGGCGATCGCCACTGGCATTACTAAAATCCAAGAGAACAGGTTGATGTGTTGCAGTTACAATCACATCCTTGGTAATGCACTTCATATCATCGCGATCTAAGCCGATTTGATCGAGTTTATATGCTTGTTCTAAAAGATTATTTATTACATCCAAAATAATTGAGGTTGGGTATTTGGCGATCGCCCATTGTAACCACTCTAAAAATGATTTTCCCTCGATAAAATCCATCAGTATAAAGTTATCACTAGCTTGATAAATCTTGGGAGCAACACCTACTTTGTTGGCTTGTCGAATTGCTTTGGCTTCTGGGAGTAAACTTTCTCGCTTTGCATTAGTACGGCGGATTTTTAGGGCAAATTGTTTGCCTTCTCTAATGACAAGAACGACTAAACCCACATAGCCCAATCCTAAAATTTGTAAGTCGCAGAGAGATTGTTCACCTGCCTGACAGATTCCTTCAAGACCGAATGCGGTGAGCTCTTGCCTCCTTGCTTGTTGCTCTACTGGCGAAATGCGAGGATAGCCCAAAAGTTGATTTTCCTGGTCTTCCGTTAAAAATTGCGAGCCTGCCACGAATGCGAATGAAATCTATTTTTTAAAGTTTGCCACCATCAAGATACGGCTCTGTAGGCAGCGATTTTTTCATCAATTTATTCATCATATTCTGCTGACAGCGTTCTACATAGAGCTGACTGACATAATCTTCGGGGCAATGGTTGAGACATTGCTGGAAGAGCTTTTGGGCTTTAATAAATTGCTTAAGGCGATACAACACAAATGCCTGTTCGAAGGTGACACGATTGGCTTTTTTGGTTGCGGCGATCGCCGGAGGATCAGCATCAAATACTTCATACACACTGACCGCAATGGATTTGCCTGTGACGGTGACATTATCGATAAGACGAATATGATAATGATCGTGATTTTCGAGGCGCAAAAATGTGTGGTGGGAAATCAGCAGTGACGTGCGATAAATTTTGGTAAGACGTTCTAAACGGGATGCTAGATTGACCGCATCACTAATCACCGTACTTTCCATATGCTGTTCGCCACCTACTGTGCCACAACGCATTAAGCCGGAATTTAAGCCTAAGCCAATGCGAATGGGTCGTCGATCAGGACGTTGTCGCGTTTTGTTGTAATCATCAAGGGTGCGGAGCATGGCGATCGCCGCTTGTAATGCATCATCTGCGTGGGCCGGGCGACTAAATAACGCCATAATTGCATCGCCAATATACTTATCGATAAAACCTGCATGGCGACTGATGGCTGGATTCATCCGCGAGAGGAATGCATTAATAAACTTGAAATTATCCTCTGGGCTCATCTTTTCACTCAGGCCCGTAAAGCCACGAATATCCGCAAAGAGCACAGTCATTTCTTTTTGGACATTGTCTCCGAGACGTACATCGACAATAGTGTGTTTATCGAGGAGCTGCAAAAACTGGCGTGGCACAAACCGTTCATTGGCCTGATTGAGCTGCCACAATTTATGGGTATATTCTTGTTTTTCTTGCTCTGCTTGACGTCTTTCGGTGATGTCCTGGAACGCAACAATGGCATATCTGACTGTGCCGTAGTCATTTAAAATCGGTGTTTCCCAAGCCTCAATCGGAATGATCTGTTGATTGCGATAAACTTCGACATCATCGTAGGTATTACTCTGTTTAAAGCGTAGGGCGCGTTGTCCTAATCGCAACTCAGGCTTACAGGCCACATGGGTTTCCGTTGAGCGGAGAGCATAATTCGAAATTTCGGCGATCGCCACCTCTTCATTTTCTGTTCCGACCAAGAGTCGCTGTGCTTTGCGATTAAAGTAAACGAGATTACCACCACCATCAAAGACCAGAATCCCCACTGGAATGGCCTCAAGGAACTGATTTAGGCGGTCATTGGTTTCCTGAAGCTCGGCGGCCAAACCAATATTTTCTGTTTTTAGACGATCATTCAGCTTTGAAATTTCGTCATTGGCATGTTCTAACTGAGATTTGACTTCATCAACTTTCTTTTTTTCCTTTTGTAACTCATAAAAACTATGCTGGGCAGAGATTTCCGCCATCTCAAGCTGGGTGACTTGGTCATTAAACTCACCATAAAGCAGCTCAAACTCCTCGGTCATCTGATTAAACGCATCGGCAAGTACCCCAACCTCATCCTCTGTGAATTTGGGGGCTTTCAGTTCTAAATTTCCTTGGGAAACTTCGATTGCTGTGTCTTTAATTGCGAGGATCGGTTTTGTAATAAATCGCGCGATCAGCACACTGCCACCAATCGCAAAACAGATAACCACTCCGCCAAAGACAATAACTTTCCAGACTAAGGCTTGTAATGGTTTAAGAGCATTGTCTCGTTCCAACTCAACAAAAAGGGCGAGTTTATATTCTGGGAGCCAACGATAGAGTCCAAAAACTGTTTCACCTAATAAATTCTCGTAGACAGCCTGCCCACTTTCTCCGGCGATCGCCTCTTGTATCTTTGCGTTTTGTTCATTCTGCGAGGCTGCCAACAAGGGCACATGGTCGGATAATAGATAGCCATCCGTCGTCACAATGTAATTAAACCGAGAAGCTTCAGGCTCATGAATTTGTAGAACCGTCTCAGCAAGATCAGAAGATTGGAGCCGGACAACTAATACCCCGATAAATTCTTGAAATGAGCCCTTAATCGGTTGGCTAAAAATAAAATCACCATCCTCTTGGCGGGGATATTGCACTGTTGACTCACGACGCCCGTCCTGAAAAAAGCTCTCATCGCCATAGCGAGCGCCGATATTTTGAGGCTTCGTTGAAAAGAGAACTGTGCCTTGCTCCTCATCGAGAATCATCAACTCTCGAATACTGGGCGTCGTCATTGTCTCCTGTTGGAGCAATAAAAATAATCCTTGCTGTGCCTTTTCTCGTTCTTCTGCCGTTGCTGTTTCTTCTAGCAACGTGCCCATGAATAATTTCAGCTGCGAATTTTGGCTGAGGGCAATGTAATGTTCCTGCTGATTTTTAAACCAACTCTCAATGGTTTGTTTCTGTAAATTTGTTGTTGTCTCTAACTGTTCATAGATCGAGCGTTTTAACGTCTTTCGGCTTTCTAACAGGGCGATCGCCCCTACCGCAGACACCGTCAACAGCGATAGAGTAGAAAAATACCCTACCAACTTAAACGTCAAACTCCGCGCAAAAAACTTCATTCCCTAAGGTGTAATGTGGTGGTGTTCAATGCCTATACCCTGATGAAAAAGACGATGTAACAAATAACCCGAAAAACGAAAGACGAAGATGCAGAAAGATACCCAATTACAGATAGCTAGGAAAAAATAAATAAACCGGATTTAATGACGAAGCTTGACCATTAATAATGCTGCTTTGTCATGATTATACGGTCTCAAAAATAGCATCGCCCTAGCAACGTCATCATTATGCATAAAAAGTTTGACACCATCAGTATAAATACTGAATTTCTTCCGTAATTATAAGTCTGAATCCCCTTACCACCCTATGACAGACTTTTCAGAGTAATTCATAAACATCGGTGAAGGATGTGGGACAATGTACTCCTGCCACCACATACCAAGGAGTTCGAAACAATGCAAGAAGCCGTGGGCGTAATTCAAACCCTAGGGTTCCCCGCCGTCCTCGCCGCTGCCGATGCTATGGTCAAAGCCGGTCGCGTCACCATCGTATTTTTTGATAAAGCAGAACGAGGTAATTTCATGGTGGTGATCCGTGGTACAACCTCAGAAGTTCGACCAGCAATGGAAGCAGGACTCAGGGCAGCAGAAGAAATCTTTGGCGGTGAAGTCACGACTCACTACACCGTTCCAAATCCTCCAGATAATGTGGTCACGATTCTCCCACTGGAATATACCGAAGCTGCAAATCAATACCGAACCTAGGTTTATTCAGAAAAAACCTTGGTATTTTGACCAGATTGGTCAATAATATGTGCTTGGATAATGAACTAAGTATCAATAAGTTTTACTAATATATTCAATAAAGGAGACACTATATGCCCTCTCAGTCTGCGGTTGGATCACTCGAAACAAAAGGCTTTCCCGGAGTACTTGCCGCGGCGGATGCGATGGTAAAAGCAGGCCGCGTTACGCTTGTGGGCTATATCCGTGTGGGTAGTGCTCGTTTTAATATCAATATCCGCGGTAATGTTTCCGAAGTGAAAACAGCTATGGCTGCTGGCATTGAAGCTGTTGAGAAAGCTGAAGGCGGTGTTCTCGAAACTTGGGTGATTATTCCTCGTCCCCATCCTAACGTCTGTGCAATTTTACCGATTGACTACACGCCAGAGTCGGAGCCATATCGCTCCAATGCAGAAGGGACAGCGGCACCTTAACGAAGGAATTTTGAAAAGACTTTTTTATCTTTATAGTATTTCCGATAGGAGCCCACAATGATGGGCTTTTTTTATTGGTCAAGTTTTAATCCACAATTTAAGTAGTAATAACCGTAGGCATTAATTTTTTCTTTGTTGAAGACTGAGGAGGCATGGAAGCATGGATCAGGATTTATTGGCATTGGCTCAGCAAACCCGTGCAGCAGCTCAAGCATTGGGTGTTTTAGATTTAGCTCAGCGTAATGGGGCTTTGGCGGCGATCGCCGCAGGGCTAGAAAAGAATAAAGATCGGATTGTGGCAGCCAATCAACAGGATTGTGCCGCAGCAGAAAAGGATGGTATTGCACCGGCTCTCTACGCAAGATTGAAGCTTGGCGCGAGTAAACTCGATTCGGCGATCGCCGGGATTCGAGATTTGATTAATCTGGCTGATCCATTGGGGCATCTACAGATTCACCGAGAATTGGATGATGGTTTGATCTTGAAACGAGTGACCTGTCCTCTGGGAGTTTTAGGCATTATTTTTGAGGCGCGTCCTGAAGCACTCATTCAGATTACAAGCTTGGCGATTAAATCTGGTAATGGTGTCATTTTAAAAGGGGGAAAAGAGGCGATTCAGTCCTGTTCTGTGCTCACTGAAATCATTAAAGAAGCATTGCAAACAACAACTGTTTCACCTGATGCAGTGACTCTTTTGACGACGAGAGAAGAGATTAAAACATTGCTTTCTCTCGATAAATATGTCGATTTGATTATTCCTCGCGGCTCTAATGCTTTCGTGCAATATGTGCAGCAAAATACGAATATTCCCGTCTTGGGCCATGCTGATGGTATTTGTCATATTTATGTGGATCAAGCAGCAGATCTAAGTAAGGCTATTCCGATTATTGTCGATGCGAAAACGCATTATCCAGCCGCTTGTAATGCCATTGAAACGCTACTGATTGATTTGGCAATTGCCGGTGATATTTTGCCTCAAATTGCTGTGGCACTCCAAGCGAACAATGTTGAACTGCGGGGAGATGATGAAACCCAAAAGTTTATTCATGTGAATCCTGCTTCGGAAGACGATTGGCGCACTGAATATAGTGATCTCACCCTCGCTATTAAGGTGGTCGAAAATCTTGAGGCGGCGATCGCCCATATTAATACCTATGGCTCTAAGCATACGGATGGCATCATTACGGAAGATGCAAATGCAGCTCAGAAATTCCTCAATGAGGTGAATGCTGCTGGGGTTTACCATAATTGCTCAACACGGTTTGCTGATGGCTTCCGGTATGGTTTTGGTGCGGAAGTTGGTATCAGTACTCAAACCTTGCCTCCTAGGGGTCCCGTTGGTTTAGAGGGATTAGTTACGTATAAATATCATCTAGTTGGTAATGGTCAAATTGCTGCGACTTATACGGGTGACCAGGCGAAATCTTTTACCCATCGGGATCTCCCCTCTGAACGTTAAGTGGGCTGATTATGCAATGTGATCATCACCATGCTGCACATGTGATGTCGATCACGCATGGTCGTGATACGAATCGTTATCAGTCGCGATTTCCCCAGAAAAACATCACCCGTAATATTAGTAGCGTATAAATCATGGAGATTGGGAAACCGCCATTTATGATCGATATTCAATGGCTGCTGTTATGTTCTGGGTTAGTTTTTTTGATGCAGCCTGGCTTTATGTGCTTAGAGTCTGGTTTAACCCGCTCAAAGAATAATATAAATGTCGCTCTCAAAAATCTCATTGATTTTGGTCTGTCCATTGCCCTGTTTTGGATATTTGGTTTTGGGCTAATGTTTGGGACATCAATATTTGGGCTACTGGGCGGCAATGGTTTTGTTATCGATGTTGACCGGGAATCATTATTGGCCGCATTCTTCTTTTTTGAAGCGATGTTTTGCAGCACCTCTGCAACCATTGTGTCAGGGGCGGTTGCAGAACGTCTGAAGTTTGAAGGTTATTTGCTAATCGTTGTTCTGAGTTCCAGTGTTATTTATCCATTGTTTGGACATTGGGTATGGAACGGCATCTTTAGTGGTACGAAAGTCGGTTGGCTAGAGCGCTTAGGGTATATCGATTTTGCGGGTTCTTCAGTCGTACATGGGGTCGGAGCAGGGATTGCACTGGCCGCAGTGATCGTAATCGGGGCAAGACAAGGCCGGTTTGATGAACAGGGGCGATCGCATAAAATCCAAGGCTCAAGTTTACCGTTGTCGATGTTGGGCATTATGTTGCTGTGGCTGGGTTGGCTCGGTTTCAATGCAGGCAGCACTTTAGTTTTAAATGATCAGGTTCCTCTGATTATGGTGCACACCATTTTGGGAGGTGTCGGCGGGATGCTCATGGGTTGTGTCGTAAGTTGGCGGCGGCATCGTTTACCTGCAGTGGAAACGGTGATGAACGGCACCTTGGCAGGATTGGTTGGGGTAACAGCCGGCTGCCATGCTATCAATACATCCCAGTCTTTCTTTATTGGGATGATTGCCACTTTGGCAATGGTGATGGTAGAGGATTATCTTGAATATCGGCAGATTGATGATACTGTCGGGGCGATCGCCGTCCATGGTGGCGCAGGGATATGGGGCATTATCGCTGTGGCACTATTTGCTGACCCTGTGCTTTTGGATACTGGTTTAAATCGTTTATCCCAGTTAGCTGTCCAAGCTTTAGGTGCTGGTGTCTGTTTTCTCTGGTCGTTTGGAGCGACATGGGTCATTCTGAAATGGGTGAATTCTTTTTTTCCTTTAAGGGTTTCTTTTGAAGATGAAAAAATTGGTTTAAATATATCTGAGCATTCAGCCCATAATGATTTTTATGATCTCTCGTTGGCGATCGCCCACCAAGCGCAGACAGAAGATTTGGATGAGCGTTTAACGATTGAACCCTTTACGGAAGCAGGTTTGATTGCCTTGCAATATAACCAGTTAATTGAAGCTCTTTCGGTTAGTACTCGTTCTCTACAGGAGACTAACGAAGAGTTGGCGATCGCCAAAGACAAGGCTGAGGCGGCAAATATTGCCAAAAGCATGTTCTTAACTAACGTGAGTCATGAATTGCGCACTCCCCTCAATGGCATTTTAGGTGTAACCCAGCTCTTAGAAAATTCACCTAATCTTGATCCCCAAGAGTTAGATAATGTCTCTCTACTCCATCAATCTGGATCACATTTGCTGGAGTTGATCAATGACATTTTGGATCTCTCAAAGATTGAAGCTGGAAAACTTGAGCTTGCTCCAAATGCCTTTGCTTTCTCCACTTTTTTACTAGACATTATCAATTTGGTTGGCGCGTCAGCTGAGCAAAAAGGATTAACCTTTTCTTCAAAGCTGGATCCTGATCTGCCCCAAACAGTTGTTGCAGATGCGTTGCGTTTAAAGCAGGTCATTTTAAATTTATTGGGGAATGCTATTAAGTTCACGGAACAGGGAAGTGTTCAGTTCGAAGTGAAATTATTGAGACGCCAACAAGCCAATGAGTCTTCCGTTGTGAAATTGCTTTTTTGTGTAAAAGATACAGGTGTCGGTCTGGAGCCGGATAAGCTTTCAAAATTATTTAAACCTTTTGAGCAGGCGGGCGATCGCGAAAAAAATGCCGAAGGTACAGGACTTGGCTTGTCGATTAGCCAAAAGCTTCTCAAGATTATGGGGAGCGAAATAAAAGTGAAAAGTGTTTTCCAAGAAGGGAGTGAATTTAGTTTTGAGCTCGAATTGCTTGAAAACCTAACGACCAAGAAATCTAAAGTAACGGCTAGCCCTACTAAACTTGATCTGCAGACTCCCCTCGGTGAACAGCATCCACTCCGAATTTTGGTCGCTGAAGATAACAGAATTAACCAAACTATTATTCGCCAGCTCCTAAAACGTTTGGGTTATGAAATGACCTTGGCTCAAAATGGACTTGAAGCTCTGGAATGTCTTGAGAATGAACGCTACGATGTGATTTTAATGGATTTGCTAATGCCCCAAATGGGCGGTTTGGAAGCTGCCAGAAATATTTGTGAAAAATATTCTCCTGGCGATCGCCCTCGTATGATTGCCCTTAGTGCCAATGCAATGAGTGAACATATTGCCGAAGCCTATCAGGCCGGGATGGATGACTTTGTGAGTAAGCCAATTAAAGTTGAACTGTTGATTGAGGCTCTCTTGAAATGTGCTCCTCAAACGTCTGAATCCTAGAGATGCTTAAAAACTAGTTGAGCGTACACATTAACGCTTCTGTACGTTCAATCTGGATGAAAGATTTGAAGTTAGTTTAATCCTAAAAAAGCAGTATCCTAAACGCTTCAGGATACTGCTCATATATTGAATAATTTGCTATTTAATTAATGTTCTTAGTTTAGAGAGAAACAGGAACAGCTTTTGCGTCCCAAATTTCTCGCACATACTCATCAATTGTGCGGTCAGAAGAGAATTTCCCAACTCGTGCCGCATTTAGAATTGACATTCTTGTCCACTTATCCTGATCCTTATAAGCTGCAGAAACCTTTTCTTGGCATTGGATATAAGAGCCAAAATCAGCCAATAGAACATACTGATCACTGTGTAGGAGAGAATCTACAATCGGCTTAAACATTTCAGTATCACCGTGGGAGAAATCACCCCGTGCAATGCGGTCAATAACTTCTTTCAGCTCATTATTGCTGTGGTAATAATGCATTGGATTATAGCCATTCGCCTTTAAGCTATAGACTTCATCCGCCGTCATACCGAAGAGGAAGAAGTTGTCTGCACCGACTTCTTCGCGAATTTCGATGTTTGCACCATCAAGCGTACCGATAGTGAGTGCACCATTCATCGCAAACTTCATGTTGCCTGTTCCAGACGCTTCCTTACCCGCAGTGGAGATCTGCTCAGATAAATTCGCTGCTGGATAGATCTTTTGACCAAGGGAGACATTAAAGTTTTCGAGGAAGACAACCTTCAGGCGACTGCAACATTGCGGGTCATTGTTAACCACTTCTGCAACGGCATTGACTAACTTAATAATCAGTTTTGCCATAAAGTATCCAGGCGCTGCCTTACCGCCAAAAATCATGGTGCGGGGAACCATATCAACGCTTGGATTGGCTTTAATGCGGTTGTAGAGGGTGATGATGTACAACACATCTAGTAACTGACGCTTATATTCGTGAATACGCTTCACTTGAATATCAAAGATGGAATCGGGGTTAACCTCAATGCCATTGTGCTGCTTTATATATTCAGCGAGTTTCACTTTGTTGGCATGTTTGATCGCTGCCCAGTCTTTACGGAACACAGGATCGTCAATAAATTCTTCGATCTTCTGCACCTGCTCCAAGTGGCTAATCCACTGATCCCCAATCTTGCTGGAGATTAATGTTGTGAGTTTTGGATTACATTGACGAATCCAACGACGGGGTGTGACACCGTTTGTTTTGTTAAAGAATTTCTCGGGCCAAATACTTGCAAAGCCTTTAAGAGTATCTGATTGGAGCAGTTGTGTATGTAGTGCTGCAACACCATTGATGGCATGGCTACCCACACAGGCAAGGTTCGCCATCCGAATTGATTTTTGAGGGTACTCTTCGATAATTGAGAGTTCATTGATGAGTTCCTCAAGGTTATCGTTTCCGGCGTACCATGTTTTGAGATTCTCGATAAAGCGGAAATTGATCTCGTAGATAATCTCTAGGTGTCGAGGCAATAGATGCTCAAACATCTCGACGGGCCAGCGCTCTAATGCTTCGGGCAATAGGGTGTGGTTTGTGTAAGCGAGGGTCTTCTGGGTGATAAACCAAGCACGATCCCAAGGTACATTTTGCTCATCAACTAAGAGTCGCATCAACTCCGCAACGGCGATCGCCGGGTGGGTATCATTGAGCTGAATCGTATAGAAATCAAAGAAGTTATCTAAGGTCGGCTGCTTCTTGAGGTGAGAGCGAATCATGTCCTGCAATGACGCTGACACAAAGAAAAACTGCTGCTCTAGACGGAGCAGGCGACCTTGGGGCGTATTGTCATTGGGATAGAGAACCTTCGAAATATTCTCTGAAGAAATTTGACTGGCTACTGCACCGTCATAATCTCCAGCATTAAATGCTTCAAAATCAAAGCCTTCATCCTCTGCCGCAGAAGCACTCCAGAGGCGCAAAACGTTGACAGTATTGTTGTTGTAGCCAGGGACAGGGGTGTCGTAGGGCAGTGCTTTAACGCGACGCGCTGGTACCCAGACAGTACAAGGATGACCTTTTTCGCTATGGTAAACCTCTGTGTGTCCACCAAAAGGGATTTCGAGAGCATCGTTCTGGCGACAAATTTCCCATGGGTTGCCATTGCGGAGCCATTTATCGGGAACTTCTACCTGCCAACCGTTGCGGATATATTGATGAAAAATACCAAATTCATAGCGGATACCATAGCCGATCGCTGGCACTTCTAGGCAGGCAAGGGAATCTAGAAAACAAGCGGCTAGACGACCCAAGCCACCATTTCCAAGGCCGGGATCAACTTCCTGTTCGAGAACTTCTTCTAGTTTGATGCCATCGTCATCGAGCATTTCGCCGATGGTTTCGTAAATACCGAGGCTAATCATGTTGTTGCCAAGGTAGCGCCCCATCAGAAACTCAGCGGAGAGATAACAAACCCTCTTCGCATTTTTCGTGAGGTAGGTTTCTTCTGTCTTTTTCCAACGCTGTAGTAGGCGATCGCGAACAACATTGGCTAATGCAATGTAATAGTCTCGTAATTTGGCATCAGCTTTGTCGGTGCCTGCTGAATAAAATAAATGTTCAAAAAATGCTCGGCGTAGGCTTTCTTTATCCATCCCTGTACGCTCGCCGCTGGCTTGTAAACTCTCAATACTGAGAGTGCTGCTATTGATAGAGGAGGATGAGGGTTGAGTTTGCACGATAATTTATTACTCCTAACGTAACTAACGGCGTTTGATAATGCTCAGACAAATTCCTTCGGGTTTGCTGAAGCGACAAGTATAGTTATTCAAGTACTGTTCAAATATCAGAAATAGTTGCAATGTGAGGTTTCAAATTAATTGGTTTTATCCAAATTAATCACCGTCACAAATCTCATTTTGCTGTGTCTCCATTAATCCTGCAAAAGATGGGTTAATGGAACATGACATTGTCAAGACTAATGAGTTTCTGTGACGAAATATTCTGATTCTAAAGCTTTTTATAGTGGTCTACTTTAGTCTACTGCCCACCATCCTAGACCAGGACCAATGACGCGGACAGTGACCCATAGGGCAACCATCAGACCGATGCCAATCCAAGCTCCTTTTGTGGTGAGATTGTACGCATTTTCTGCTTGGCTTTTGGTTAGAGGGAACCAAGGGTAAAGGCGTTCTTCTTTGCCGTAGTTATCCCCCAGTTTCTTTTTGCGGCGTTTGGCTTCTCCCATGATTATCCCTTTGATTCTACGAGAATAGGTGCGCGATTATTGTGAGACTGGCTCAATCGTGCCGATATGATATCAAAGTCTTTGAGAGGCGATCGCCGTCCCGAAGATAAAGTTACAAACCCCCGTCAAACACCTAATCAATCAAGGCATTTAAGAGAACTTCTGTTAAGGACATGTCATTCATCTGGTCGATGGTTACCGTGTCGACAATATCGAATTTTGCACCAGCTTGTTCGAGCTGATCATCAAGTGCTTTTAGGTAAGCTGTAGCCTTGCGATCGCCACCTACTTGAATGAGGGAAATCCCAATTTCCTCATCCCGATCAACCTTGTTAGCTGCATCAATGATCACCCGCATTACCGCCTTGCAATCGTCCGGCTCGCCATCAGTGATTACGAGAAAGGTCTCGCCGTTAGGCTTCGCTTCACCACTAGATTTCCGCGAAAAGTAATTGTCTAGCGCGTCCTGCAACACACCCGCAAGATCTGTTCGACCCATTGGATCATTCTCGGCATAAACCTGCACTACTTTATCGGCAGTCACATTGTCATAACGACGGAAACGCCCGGAAAAGAGATAGACCGTAATCCCGTCTGGATCGATCTTTTCACAAGTGCGAGCAAGGGCTAATGTTGACTCCTGCGCTGCCTGCCAGCGTGTCTTGTTTTTGACGGGCAGATCACTGGTACACATACTGCCGCTTTTATCGATGATTAGAGTATAATCTCGGTTTTCAACTAAAGATGCCTCTGCCATTGTCTGTCTCCACAGCATCTGAGTGTTTTTACGCTTTTCAGGATATCGAACTTAGTAAGAAAATGCCGCATTTTTCGACAACACCACAAAAAACTTTTTCATGATTTGACGATGGTTTGAAAAAGCTTATTTTTTTGTTAATTGATATTGCAGTTGTCCCAAATCATCGTCGTAAATCGTCTACAACCGAAACAACATCTGCACATTTTAATTGATATTTTTTTGAGAATCTAAAGAAAAAGTTATGGATAATGAGAATCAGAAGTACAGAATGATCTGCACGCTTACATTTGGGGATATCTATGGGCAAATTATTGTTTGGTTAATTGTAATTTTCTTAAGCCTAGCTTCAACTTTGGCATTATGGAGTGCAACACGTCAGGTTTATGCTCTTGCAACAGTTGCTCTAGTGGTTATTTTGTCTCTGCCATTTTTGCTCTTTGCCTTTGTGACAACGCTATTCAACCATATTGAATTTGTTCCCCTTGAGGCGACTGAAACATCAAAAACATCAAATAAACGACAAAAGCTTTCTAGTAAAACGGCTTCCTCTGCGACTTAAATTAGTTTTGGCAGTAGCCGCGATTTTTGTGTATTTGGAAAACCATGATTTTTTCTGCTATGTGAATTGTTGAGTGACTTCCGAAAAGTTGAATTATTCCAAATCTAGAAAAGGTGACTTGTATAGGTCGCCTTTTTTTGTGAACTTGACTACTCGGAAGACAAAACAAATTATTTAATCTTCTATCTCAATTGTTATTTGTGTCTTGGGAGATGATTGTTTTGGTTGGCCTGAACGGAATTTATATTTAAGAAAAGTTGAGCTATTTTTGCGTTAACAAAATTTTTACATATGAAGTTCCGATGAAGAAAATATCTGATAATCAGAGAAAAAGACTGTTTTTATAAAGCTAAGATGAGCATATAGCAGGCAAGGAGTGGGTTAAGACAGAATAGGATAGAAGCAATAAACATAGATGCCATGCCTGCTCCCCATAGTCTTGATTTACGCCTAAAAGCTGTTGCCGCCTTCGATAAAGGTGAACGAAAAAGTGATATCTGTCGCTTCTTTGGTATTAGCCGAAATACGCTAGACCTGTGGCTGAAACGACGAGAGAAAATCGGTTCAGTCGCTCCGAAGACAGATTACCGTCGAGGCCCTCAACCGAAGATTAATGATCTAGATGCTTTTCGTGCTTTTGCAGAGGAATATGGGCATCTAACCCAGAAGGAAATGGCGGAGAAATGGCCAGAGTCTATTAGTGATGCATCCAGACGTGAAGCTCTACGGAAAATTGAATTTACTCGAAAAAAAGACCTATCGATATCAAGAGAGAGATAAAGAATTAGAAAAAGCATTTGTGGCACAACTGAAGCAGTATGTCCAAGAACGACTCGTATATATCGATGAAAGTGGATTTGATAATACCTTAGATTATGGGTATGGCTACTGCCATAAGTCAGAGAGGTTTATCGCAGAGAAGTTAGGTCATCGTACAGAACGAGTTAGCGTGATTGGAGGATGGCGAGAGGGAGAGCAGATAGCACCGATGGTATTTGAGGGCTATGCCAACAGCGCCTTAGTTTGCCAATGGGTAGAGGATTGCTTAGTGCCAGAGTTGATTCCGGGTCAAATTATTATTCTGGATAATGCCAGTGTTCATCCAAAGGAAAGAATACAAACATTGGTGGCGAAGGCAGGATGTGAAGTGATATTTTTGCCACCCTACTCACCACACCTGAACAAGATAGAGAAGTTTTGGGGGAGGTTAAAGAAGGAGGTAAGTAAGCTCATCAAGAAGACTGAGGATTTGTTCGATGCCATCAGAATAGCCTTCTGTTCTATGTCCTAACCTTCTCCTTCGCTGCTATATTTTAAAGATTTCGTGAAGCTTGCTTTTTTAAATTGAAGAACTCTATGTAATTGCCTATACAAGGAGTCACCTAAGTGCGATCTGAAAAATACATCTCCCTATTACATGGGTGTTTGTCGATATGAATAAGTTTGCCCTATCTGTCTCCGTTGCTGCGATCGCCTTCGTAGTTCTAGCTAAACCTGCTGATGAATTGTAAATTATTTACGACTTCAGAGGGCCGAATGCAGTGCTGCCTGTTGGTGTTTCAAAAGCTTTTACTGAAGGCGGTTTAACGGTCGACGTAAGTACTATCCCCACTAGTCGACTTGGACGAGATAACCGTGGCTTATTTGTTCAGAAACCTGGAATCTTTAATGACATCCCAAATCAAGTTGATGCTGCAGCTAACCCTAATGAATTCATTGATTTTGATTTTGGGAGTGAGCTTGTTCAATCAATTTCAGTCGTCTTTTCAAGGGTTGGATTCAATGATGATTTTAGTTTTTCCGTAGATGGGAATGTGATTTTGCCTGATACAGATATCCTTGGTGTTGGTAATAATCGAGTTTTCAGCTTTGATTCATCTGTTCCTTTAGGTAGTGTCTTGCGGTTTCGTGCATCTAATTTCAATGATGATTTTACGATCTCCAAATTAACTGTTTATGCCGTCCAACAAGTACCGACACCTGCGGCTGTATTGCCTGTAATTAGTGGTTTATTTGCTGCGGCTGGTCGTCGCAAAGATGAAGAATCTGAAGAGGCTTAAATAACGTGAGTTCTGGATAAGGAAAGAAAAGGAGAAAGCCCATATCGTGGAAGTTGTAACGAATCCACGGCTTTCTCCCATGTCCAGTCTAGAGGCTCTGTTTTGCCATGTTGATGATTTCTGCCAAGTCTTTGAACCCTTATGGCATCAAGCGTTACTCAGCTCTGGCAAAAAATACCGTCGCCGTCAGAGAAGCCTCAGTCTGAGTGAGGTGATGACTATTCTCATTGCTTTCCATCAATCTTACTATCGAAATTTCAAGCATTTCTATCTCATCAAGGTGAAATGCGATTGGCAACAAGAGTTTCCTCTAGCTGTGAGCTATCAACGCTTTGTGACATGGATACCTTCGAGCTTGATTCCTCTCTGTACATATCTGCGACGATGCTTCGGACAATGCACTGGTATTAGCTTCATTGATGCCACCAGCATCAAGGTTTGCCATAATCGCCGTATCTCTCAACACCGTGTTTTTGAAGGTTGCGCGGCAAGGGGCAAGACTTCGGTGGGATGGTTCTTCGACTTCAAACTACACCTGGTCATCAATGAGCGAGGAGAATTACTCAACGTCCAAGTGACGCCCGGAAATACCGATGACCGCCAACCTATAGTGGAGTTATGGCAAGACTTATGGGGTAAAGTCTTTGCCGATAAAGGCTATGTCTCACAATCTTTAGCCCAGCATCTTCAAGAGGAACATGAGGTGACCCTAATGGCTAAACCTCGTCGAAATATGAAGCATCATTTGATGGTTTATCAAGATAAACTTTTTGCTCGTAAGCGGGCTTTGATTGAGACAGTTATTGACCAACTGAAGAACATCTCACAGATTGAACATTCCCGACATCGCAGTCCCACAAACTTTTGTGTGAACTTGCTGTGTGGGCTGATTGCTTACTGCCATCAACCCAAAAAACCTTCTTTACAGCTTGATTAGACCTATCATTCCTTATCCAGAACTCACGTTAAATAAAAATTTTCAACGCTTAACTTAAGTGAATAACCTTAAAAACTCTCATCATTTAGATGGGAGTTTTTCTTTGTTTGGATTTGGTGATAGCGGGGAACTGTTGATTGATCTTAGCTGAATAAGATAACCCAAATCGGTAGGGTAAAAGGGAGTAAACAGGTTCCTGTGGCAAGGGAGCAAACGCTTAATTCTTGGTCAAGCTGATAGGTTTCGCTGACGATGAGGGTAGCAAAGGCAGGCGGCATTGCCATAGGGAGTAGTAGGGCAAGACAAATATTGCGAGGCACATCAAATAGGGGAAGGAGCAACGCAAAGATGAGAGGGATAAGCAGCATTTTGATAGATAAGCTGCTACGAATTTGGGTGATGTTGGCGTTGTTTTTGAGGTGACTGAGACGCATGCCAATGAGGGCGATCGCCAGAGCGATTACAGTCCACGCAATGTAATGTAGGGTTTGTTCGAGAAGATTCGGAAAAGCGATACCACGAAAAACCAAACCCAATATCAAACTCCAAATAGCGGGATTAATTGCTGCTTGGGTAAACATTTTGCCGATAATCTTGGCAACTGAGGTTTTCTCTTTTTCGCCATAGTAAGCGGCTACCATCACACCAATGCCATAGCCCCACAGTAAGCTGCCCAGCAAGTCATAAAATAACGCCCAGCCAAACATCGATTCTCCGGCGATCGCCAAACTGATGGGAAAGCCGAGATAGCCTGTGTTGCCGATGGTTGAGCTGAGTAAAAAACTACCTTGGGCTGGCTTATCGAGATCGTGGGGTGTATAGCGTAGCCAAAGCCATGCGCACCCTAGACATAAACCCATCGCAAGCCATGCAACAGCGGGTGCTAACCAGATAGAACCGCTCAAATCGATTTGTCGCACAAAGGCAAAAACACTGATCGGCACGCCAACCCAAAAGAGCCACTGACCAATCTTTTTGGCGATCGCCTCAGAAGAAAATTTCCCGAAGATCCAGCCTGCGCCAATACCGAGTCCGAGTTTGCCGTAGATTGCCGCCAGTTGAATCAGAATAATGCTCATTGAGATCTGAAAATTGGGTTTGCTACTGACGTTAACTTAAATCTGTAGGCGATAGTTCTAAGGTTTGTTGGATAACGGGGAGCGGCACATCACAAAAGTATTGTTGTTGAAATTTCTCTTCGGCAAAAGTAGTTTGAAAGCGGGTGATTTTTTCGGGTTTAAATTGTTTGTCTATAGCTTTAATATTCAGCTTGTCGTCGGTAAATTCATAACTAAAACCGAAATTAATTAAGGCTTCTAAAGCAAGTTTGAGCAGGCGATCGCCACAGCCTATTTTTTCTCGAACTGCGTCTAGAGGGATAATCTTTTTGTGTTGGACAAGATATTTGGCGATGCCGATTAATACTTTAAAAGCCTCCTCGGCATCGACAATTTTTGGTGAGTTATAGGCCAACGCTAAAGGCTTTGATTTTTGACGAGCGCGATGATAATTATCATGTAAATCTTGCCAAGTGATCGGGCAGTCCTGCTGGATAACATATTGTTTTTTAGTGAGTTTCAATGCTGTTTCTTGGCGGAAATCAACGAGATTATTAAAAGACGAGTCTTGTTGCATTACGTTGGTGCTTGGGGCGATCGCCTCCAATCTCACGATCGATTTTTGTTCTCTGGGGTTAATGCTCACCATATCCAGCTCCACCACAAGATCGTAGCCATTTCCCTGCGGGATTTCGTCGGGATGTTTTCCCCAGCAAATCCCCTCAAGTTCCCCTGTGTCATCCCATAACAAAAAATCCACTTTGTAATAATTCAGTTTTCGGTTAAATTTATCGCGGAGTTTATGGAATTTGGTGATCTCTAAGCCGCAATTTTGAACGAGAATTTTTGGGACAGGATTGCCCATACCACAGGGCTCGAGGCATTTGAGTTCGCGGAATAGCCCCGCACCTAATTCCCCTACATTTACTACTAAATCAACCTTGATTTGTTTGCCTGTCTGCCCTGCGCGATCGCCCAATAATTGCCGCGCTTTTTGATTAATGCCGAGTTTGAAAAGCTCAAGATTTTCAGGTTTTAGGCTTAATCCTGCAGCGAAAGGGTGTCCGCCAAATCGATGCAATAAATGCCCTTGGGAATGGACGAGTTCATATAAATCGATGCCCTGAACTGACCGTGCGGAGCCTTTCCAGAGGTCTTGGTCGCGGTCATAGGTTAATAAAATTGTCGGTCGCCCAAATTCCTGTGCCACTTGGTTTGCGACTAAACCCAGCACACCCCCCTGCCATTGGCGATCGCCTAAAACTAAAACCCCAGTGGTGGATAAATCAAACGTTGCAGCTTGTTTTTTTGCCTGCTGGACAACTACATTTTGAATTTCTTTGCGGCGGGTATTTGCCGATTCTGCTTGCTCTGCCAATCTTCGACAACGGTTCAAATCACGGCTAGTCAGCAGCTCCACACAAAAACTGGCATCCCCATGAATCCGGCTCACCGCATTAATACGAGGGCCAATCCCAAAAGAAATATCGGTAGGGCGATCGCCATTTTTTCGGCAAGCTTCGAGGAGAAATTTAATCCCTGGATGGACAACTGTTTGCGGATTTAATTGTTTTTGGAGTTGACGAATTCCCCTTTGCGCCAGATAACGGCAATCTCCTTTCAGTGCTACCAAATCTGCAATCAACCCAATCGCGACTAAATCCAACAAATTTGTGACAGGTTGAGTCGGAATATCAGGCAATGTTTCGTAGAGCGCTTCGACGAGTTTGTAGGCAACAGCAACCCCAGATAAATGATAAAGCGGGTGATTTTCTGCAAAGTAACGCGGGTTGATAATCGCTAATACATCGGGACGATCATTCGGGAGGGTGTGGTGATCAGTGACGATAATATCGAGGCCTAACTCTTTGGCATAGGCGATTTCCGCCAAATTGGTACTGCCCGTATCACAAGTGACGATTAGAGTTATGCCCTGATTTTTTAATTGTTCAATTCCAGCATTATTTAGGCCGTGGGATTCCGTTAGACGATTGGGGACATAATAAGTGAGCTGCGTTTTCTGCTCGAAAAATTGTCCTAACCCTTCCCAAAGAACACTGGTGGCTGTCACACCATCCGCATCAAAATCTCCCCAAATCGCAATTTTCTCTCCTTGATTTATCGCCTGTACTAGCCGTCGCATCGCCCGCTTCATTTCCTGCCCAAAGTCAAATGGCGAGGTGGGTTGATAGTGATCCGGCGTTAGAAACCCCAGTAATTCTGCTTGATTCTCTTCGGTAAAACCCCGCTGCCATAACAATTGAGTGAGGTGGCGATCGCCGCGTCCATCGGTTAGGGTTTGTACCTGCTCGATAAAGGTTTGTGGGATATCAAAATTTGCTGGAAGCTGCCAAGTTGTTGGGGACATAAATGGGATTGGCTAAGTGAATTTTAGTGATGGAAAAATTCAGGGATTTCTATACTTTATTATTGTAAAAGCGATAGTTGATTTTGATAGGTCATGCCGCGAAAAATAGAGAGAAAAACTGCCGAAAATCATGTTTTATGTTTCCCAAGCGCATCTCCAGAAATTTCAAGATTGTCCACCTAGTTTTCAGAATGCTTACCTCGATCAATTAGCGACTCCCCTAAATCCTGTCCAACAGCAAAAACAAGAATGGGGGATTCGATTTCACCTTGCGATGCAGCAGCTCCATTCTGGCTTTCCATTAGAGCAAATCACTGATGATGAGCAGCTCAAAAAGTCGGTGCAATCATTACTTGCAGAAATCCCTTACTTTCAAATACAAAGTGGTGATCGCCATTCCGTTGCAGAGTATCGCCAGACCCTACTGAAACAAGATTTCTTATTGACGATTATTTGTGACTGGGTTCTCTTTCGAGGTGATGGTCTCGAAATTCATGACTGGAAAACCTACCGCCAACCGAAACAACCTGACCGCCTAAAAAATCATTGGCAAACAAAATTATATTTATATTTGATGGCAGAAAAAACGGATTATAATCCTGATGATTTGTCGATGACTTATTGGTTTATTGAAGCTGGTAAACCTCCTCAATCTTCAACCTTTAAATACTCGTATATTTGGCATCAAAAAATTGAGTCCGAATTAAATCAACTCCTCGAAATGCTCACAAAAAGTCTTGATAACTACTTCGAGAAAAATATATTTTTTCAACACTTTGAGCCAACTGATTGTTGGTATTGTCTTAGTCAAAAAAGTAGTCGGCGATCGCCCCAGTCCCTACTCTCAGAAGTAGGCCTTGAACAACTCTTAGAAACTAGTGAGATTATTGAAATTTAGCAAGGATTTACTGTAACAACAGCGCAGCGTTCTGGTGATAAATATTGGCGGACGAGCCGTTGCAAATCATTAACGGTTAAACGGCGTACCAGTTGTGGATATATATGGGCATAATTTAGCTGCCCGAGGGTGTGATAGTAGCCATAGAGTCCGGCGAGTTGACTGGGCGTTTCCATCGAGAAAATATGGTCATTGCAGAGAATTGATTTTGCGCGATTTAATTCTGTTTCGGACACCGTATGGTTTTGCAAATAAGTGAGGCGATCGCCGATCACGCTTTCTACATCCGAGATATGTTCTTCATTGAGCCAAGCCTGGAGCGTAAATAAACTCGAATCCCGTTGCAACGAGAATCCACTGCTAATATCCAATACCCAATGACGTTGTTCGCGAAGTTCCTGCACGAGCCAAGATGACATGGTGCCCGCAAGAATGACCGACAGCACGTCTAATCCCACCGCATCATCAAAATTTTCGATGCCATCACAGAGCCAACCCATCATTAGGCGCGATACTTCAATATTGGGAAACCGCACATCACTACGGCGAGGCGAAATCAAAGGCGGTTCAGCTTCCACATTAAATGCAGGGCATTCGGCGGGGACTGGAAACTTTGCAAAGACTGTTTCAAGTAACTCGATGGCAGGTTCTGCCTGAATATTGCCAATTAAGCTGATCGACATATTATGCGGTTGATAATAGGTGCGATGAAAACAACGCATTTGATTCGGTGTGTAGTCACACAGTTGCTCCTCATGACCGAGAATCGAACGCCCGTAGGGATGCTGTTGATATAGCGTCTGATTTAAAGCTTGAAAACCGAGCCAGTCGGGATCATCGTTGCTGCTGTTAATTTCTTCGAGAACCACCAATCGCTCACGAATAAACTCTTCGTCAGGAATGGTGGCATTTAGTAAAATGTCGCCGAGGTAGGGTAATGTTTCACTGAGCTGATCGCGGGCTGTGGTGATAAAAAAGTGAGCATAATCGTAGCTGGTTGCGGCATTACTCGTGCCGCCACGATTTTCGATGATGTGGTCAAATTCCCCCGGACACACCTGATCAGAGCCTTTAAATACCATATGCTCTAAAAAATGAGCCATACCTTCCCACTCCGGCGGCTCGGCGATCGCCCCGGCTTTTACCCAAATATCGCTCACCACCACAGACGAGGCGGGCAGATATTGATGGATCACCTGTAAACCATTATCGAGCGTGAAAATTTCGGCTGGGTTCGGCTGGGGAGAATAGGGCAAAGATGATACCGCAACAATTTTTGTGCGTCCATCATAACCCTTTCTTTCGAGAGTTTTAATCAGACCCCTAAGTGACGTTAACGATTGCCGTGGAGTCTACTGGGGCGGCGCGTTGAAGATAGACCAAAGCTTGGTAGCAGAGGGCAATCACTTCAGCACGAGTTGCCTCTCCGTTGGGGTTGAGAATTTTTGGGTCAGGATAGTTCACGATGAGACCAGCTTGAGTGGATGCAGCAACAGCTTCATTGGCATATTCCGGGATTTCGTTGACATCCAAATATTGGTTTAAAGAAACGCTCTGGGGGGCTGATGGCAAATTGAGACCATTAGCAAGGGCAAGAATGACATGAACTCGCCGTAAGCCTTGGTGGGGATGGAAAGTTTGGTCGGGAAAGCCCGAGAGAAATCCGCCACGATAAGCCTGTTGGATGGCTGTGGCTGCCCAAAAATCTGCGGGAATATCGAAGAAGTTTTTGGCTGGGCGAACAGGGTTTGGTGCAAAAATATCGCTGAGCAAGGCTGCGAATTCGGCTCGTTTGAGAGGAGCATCCGGTCTGAAGGAGCCATCTTTATAGCCTTGCACTAATCCGAGATTGGCGATCGCCGTGACGAAAGGTTTTGCCCAATGGTAAGTGACATCGCTAAAAGTGGGGAGATAGGGCAGCGGTTCGACGATGTGCTCAGAATTGAGGAGGGGTAATTTTTGATTGATGACGAGAGCTTGGTGCAATAGAGCCGCGATTTCTCCCCGCGTAATGTCGTGTAATGGCTGCAAGCGATCCGTTTTCGGGTAGCTAACCACTAGGCGATTTTGGGTGGCGACAGCGACGGAATTGAGGGCATAGCTGGGAATTAATGGGCGATCGCCATAGGCTTGGAGCACTTTAGGATTGCCATCTTTTAACCCCAATCCCTTTGCGAGTGAAATGATTGCTTGTAAACGAGTGAGAGGAGCCTGAGGCCGGAAGGTATCGTCGGGATAGCCGACGAGGAAACCCATCGTCACAGCCTTAGTTACCGCATTTTTACCCCAGAAATCTGACGCAATATCTGCAAACTCGGCATCCTGTACACCGAGAGGGCGCGGTAAATCAAAACAGCGAGCCAATAATGCCGCATATTCAGCTCTGGTGAGCGGTGCGTCTGGCCGAAAAGTGCCGTCGGGAAATCCCTGTAAATAACGATTTTCAACCAATACTTGAATAAAGGGTTCTGCCCAATGGCTCAGCACATCCCGGAAAGGAGTCATTCCCATTTTTGTGATGGGGACAGTGGCTGCCGCAAATTCCACCATGCCCGCTGTGGTGACTGGATTAAGGTCATTGCCGACAGAGACAATTACGTCGTCTGTTTTATTGCGGAGATCAGCCTCTAAATTTTGGCGAATAATATTGCCCGCAGGGTCTTGAGTTAGACCGAGATCAGGCTGGGCATTACCGCTGATCACAACACCAAAATCATGATTGTTTTCAATGAGATTGCGGCGGAGGACAGGCTGGGTTTGCTTCGCAATAAAAATGCCGATTTGATTCTGAGCAATGCGGTTATGGGCAATAAAGGGTGCTGCTTGTTCATTCAGGGCGATCGCATATTGATTGCCTTGGAATTGGTTATGACAAATTTCTCCCTTGGCATTATTCGCCATAAAAATGCCATTGCCCTTGTTGTCGAGAAAAAGATTGTCAAAAATGAGGGCTTTGCTGGTGCCTGCCGCAAAAATTGCTTCCCGCCGACAATGCTGAAAACAATTATTTTCGATTTCAACGCGACCTTCCTCAATCCAAACCCCTGTCCCTTTACGTTCGAGATTAATGACTGTGACCCCTTTCAGAGCACTGCCGGATAACATGGCGATCGCCACATTTTGAGTTTTGAGGCGATCGCTGTTGTAGATGCCACTGCCGCGAATCGTGACGCTATGCCCCTGACTTGCTACATCACCGATCAATTGCACACCACTCGGCAAAATCAACGGAAATAGTTCGCCACGCTTCCGGGTGTAGTTCCCTGCTGCAATGTGAATGACACAATCCGATGTTGACCGTTTGATGGCAGTGGAGATGGTTCTGAGAGGGTTCTCCTGACTACCGCTATTTTCGTCGTCACCGATTTCTGGATTTACATAGAGCTTTTGCTGCATCATCGCCATGGCAAGAAAGGGATTGACGCATCCATCATAAATTCTTGCTGGGATTCGCCACGGTTTTTCCGACAGGATTTACAGAATGTATTCTTTTGCCGCTCAAAAAATGACACTCTGGCCAAAAAGTATTATTTTTAACAAAATCTTAAGGAAGTGATGCATTAAGATCATCAATGGATGACTAACTATCATCAATATGAGGGGAAGGAAGTATGAGACTGGAGCAATTAGAAGCATTTTTGGCGATCGCCGCGACAGGAAATTTTGGACAAGCCGCAAAGCAATGCCGCGTTACCCAATCCACGGTGAGCCGACAGATCCAGAGTTTAGAAGGTATTGTTGGGACACCACTTTTTCACCGGAATGCTCAAGTCAAGCTCACCTTGGCTGGCGAAAGGTTTTTGCCCTATGCCCGCAGAATTTGTAGCAGTTGGAATAATGCAAAACAAGAAATTGATGAGTTGATCTCCGGTAAGCAATCTGAACTCTGCGTTGCGGCGATTCATTCTGTTTGTGCCTACCATCTGCCCCCTGTGCTCAAGCGATTTTATCGGATGTATCCCCAGACCCAACTGCGTATTACTGCCCTTGGTAGCGATCGCGCCCTGAAAGTATTGCGGGATAATCTGATCGACGTGGCGATCGTGATGAATAATCGATTTCTGACGGCGAGTCCAGACATGATCGTGCAGCCTCTCTACCGCGAAAGTATTGAGGTTTTAGTGAGTCATGAGCATCCCCTTGCTTCCCATAAAAGCTTAAGTTGGCGGGATTTGGCGAACTATCCACAGGTTGTCTTTAAAGATGGCTATGGCATGCAGCGCTATGTGCAAGAACAGCTCAATAAACAAGGTTTAACCACTGGTACAACCGTTGAACTGAATAGCCTTGACGCTTTCCGAGGAGTTGTCCGTCAGGGCGATATGTTAGCGCTTCTACCTCAATCTGCTTTAATTGAAGCGCGCCGTGACCCTGACTTAGTTGTCGTCCCCCTCGCCGATGCTAAAGATTTCCGGGAAGTTGTGCTCGTAACAACCAGCGATCGCCTTGAAATTCCGCCTATTCAGTATTTCTGCAGCCAAGTGATGCAGTGTATTGCTAAAGCGCCGAATAATTCACAGCTTATTGCTTAGATTTTTTTTTTGCTTGTAATCAAATGAAAAATTGGCAAAAAAAATCCCCCAACTACTGTCAGGGTGATTATCAGAGATAGGTTTATATTAAAAAAAATTTGAAAAGTAAAATCAGTTGGATTGAGTTACGTTTGTTTTGACAAAATCTAGATATCGACTTCGCTGAACTCCCGAATCATGTGTTCAAAAGGCTCATCGATAAAAGATGTATCCGCAATACCTGCTTCCGCTGCCGCAGATTTAATCGCTTCCTTGATGAACTGGATACCGCGAACAGTCGGTCCAATCGGCACACTTAAAGAGTTGTAAGTTTCCCGCAAACCTTGTAGTACGCGCTCATTCAGGATGTCATTATTGCCTGCGATAATTGCGTAGGTGCCGTAGCGCAAATAGTAATCCATATCCCGCAAACAAGCAGAATAACGGCGGGTCGTATAGGCATTTCCGCCAGCAAGTAAAAGCTCTGGAACGGCCTCAAAAAGTTGATTTGCTGCAAACTTAACAATCTCAGCAGAGTTCCCATTAACGATTGCTGCTGTTGTAATTCGGTCAGCACCAGTCGCAAAATAGCTCTTGAGATTGTCAATGGCATTACTGTCTAAGTAACGCCCGGTTGTATCATAATTTCTGATCAGACTTGTAACAGCGTCCTGCATTAAAATTTTCTCCGAACAGCAGTTTTTATTAAGCTCGTTTAGGAAATATCATCCCATGAAGATGCCTTCGCATCGTCATTATCGTAATTTTTTACAGCCTCTATACTCCCAGCTTTTACCGCTATTCGACATATTTCTTTAAAAAATATAATAAACAGTCTTTCTCTTGCGGAGAGGCAGCCTTATCTGGCGTTGTCTCTAATAGCCGATTGTGAGTTGGCGTACGAGTTGTTCTAGGTCTCGCATACTGAAATCGTCAGGTAAATAAGCATCCGCGAGTTGTTGGTCTTCTGATAAACCCTGTTTCTTGATTAGGATGAGAGGCGTGTTTTTGGTGAGAGGATTTTTTTTGAGAGAATGGCAGATTTTCTTAGAAAGGGTTGGATCTTGCTTGAGAGCAATGACGATGAGTAGCAATGGTGATTGCTGAGCGAGCTCAAAAATATTCTGTAAATTGCGAGGGAAACTGGTGGAGAGCAAGGCGTTTCGCTCAAAGCATTGGGCCAGCTTGGCTTTCTGTTCAGAATTGTTGCTGATGATGCAGGTATTAGCTGGCATGGCACAATTTTTCAGGGTTTACCCAAGTACTCGATCTGTTTCGGTTGTAATCCGGAAACGCTGTTGGGTTAACCGACAACTTTAGCCCGGTGGAGTAGGCGATCGCCCTGAGTATAGCCAATATTTTGGACAGTAACAGTATCACCGGGTTCGACGTCGAAGCCATCTTTGACGAGTTGGTGGGTTGTGGGATCGTATTCAACAGTGTCGCCGACTACACCAATCGGCTGGACATCCCAATTCTCTAGAAGTTGTTCAAAGGGTTTGGCAAGAGACACAAGGGCTTTTGCTGGGAAATTGGGTCTTTCGATTGCAGCATTGGCAGCCGCAGACCATTGGAGGAGCCAGGGTTCGAGCTGATCCAGAGCTTCCTGTTGCCATTGTTGTTGGAGAGTGATGCCCTGTTGTTCTAGGGTTTTTTCGAGACGCTCATATTCTGCTTTGAGAGCTGCAACTTCTTCAGACTCATCAGTAGTCTGTTGTTCTAGGGTTTTTTCGAGACGTTCACATTCTGCTTTGAGAGCTGCAATTTCTGCAGACTGATCAACACTTTGCTCAAACTCAATGGGTTGGAGAGCATTTGGCAAAAAAGTTGCTAAAAATTCATCAACACTCTGCTCGAAATATTGCGCTAATTTCACCACATCAGTGATAGGAAACGTATGAATCAAACCTTGGCCTAAGCGATAGATTTGCCGTTCTGCGACATTAGCTGCACGGGAGAGTTCTAGCTCTGTGGAAACATTTCTTTTGTCCATTAAAGTTTGCAGTTGTGCGCGACTCGAATTTCTCATTGTGTTGTTTCCTCCTCAGACCCAAAAAAATCGATAGCAATTTATGATGATGAATTTTGGTAAATAACTCGCCAATTAAGCATTTTCGCTTATGACATGGGTAGAACAGAGAGCTTGTTTGTAAAACGTTAAAAAGTATCGAGGACTACAAAATGTTTTGATCTCTCCTGAAAACCGGATAGGATTGTCTGTCTCCGAAAAATATTGATATGCTGAATTTTGATTTAAACCTGCTGCTGTCGACGATCTGAGAAAAATATGAATCTTAAACGTATCTGGGCGATCGCCACCAATTGTTTTCGTGAGGTGATTCGTGATCGCATTTTGTATTTTCTCGGCTTCTATGCCCTGGCCTTTGGGATTGCGGTGCAGATTTTGCCGGATATTTCTGCGACAGCGGGCGACAAAATCGTAGTGGATTTTGGTCTTGGGATGATCGGTATTTTGAGTGTTTTGGTCGCTATTTTTGTGGGTACTGGCCTCGTTAATAAAGAAATCGAAAAACGTACTATTTTGGTTCTCATTCCTAAACCTATTAGCCGAGCCGAACTCATTATCGGTAAGCATATTGGTTTGTCGGCAGTGATTGGAGTGATGTTGGCAGCAATGGTTGTGATTTATTTTGGCTTTCTCAATTGGGCTGAGCGACCGTTTTTTACTGTGCCGATTTTGGTATCAATCTGCTATCTTTTTCTGGAATTAATGCTGATTGTCGCGGTGGCGATCGCCTTCGGTGTGTTTACGAGTTCATTGCTTGCAACACTCTGTTCCTTCGGGATTTATCTGATGGGTCACTTTAGTACTGACTTGGTGAAACTAGGGGAACTCAGCAAAAATGCAAATGTGCAATGGCTCACCGAAAATCTCTATACAATTCTTCCTGATCTCTCTCGCCTCAATTTTCGCAATGAAGTGGTCTATGGTGTTATTCCAGAGCCAAATATTCTGATCACTAGTGCAATTTACGGCATCGTTTACGTCATTCTTCTTCAGGCGATCGCCATCTTTGTTTTAAGTCGCCGCCAGTTCTAGATTTTGGGGCAGAGAGCCCTCAAAAGACCTTGTACTTTGGGGGCTGACAAATGTCACAATAGCTTTGTATGGCTAGGCAGGAGAGAACCATGGCAAAACTCGAACAATTGATCCAGATGGCAGAAGATGAGCTGACAGAATACAGTTCTGATGCCCGTAAAATCGAGAAGTTACGCCGGAAATTTGCGTTGGGTTTGAATGCTCGCCAAATTGAAGCATTAAAAGCAGAATTGATCGAAGACATGCCCAAAGGGTTTTTCGCATCCCTCATTGAAGATAATCGTCAATCTATTGCTTTACCGTTTTGGGGCATTGCAGGTTTAGGATTATTGTTTGGGATTTCTTTGCGTCAACCCCTCGATTTTATTGCGCCAGTGATCGCCATTCCTGCAGCCATTCAAGTGCAACGCTGGGGATGGCAACTCGAGGCAAAACGCCTGGTGCTCAAGACCTTTGAGCAATTAGAAGAGCGTATGAAAAATCCTGAAAAAATCAAATAGAGCATTCGTAAAACTGAGGGCGATCGCTGGGCGGGTATGACTTTAAATTTCAATAACCTCAACAGCCTCTGGGCATCGGTGATGGTGGAAACCCTGGCGCGTTTGGGGTTGCGGAATGCGATTATTTGTCCTGGCTCCCGCTCGACTCCTCTGACTGTTGCCCTTGCTAGACATCCAAAGATTGAAGCTATTCCGATTCTCGATGAACGTTCGGCGGGATTTTGGGCGTTAGGTTTAGCGAAAACATCTGGCATTCCGACGGTTTTAGTTTGTACTTCAGGGACTGCAGGCGCGAATTTTTATCCAGCAGTAATTGAAGCCCGTTATAGTTATGTGCCACTGTTGATTTTGACTGGCGATCGCCCCCCAGAATTGCGTCAATGTGCATCCGGTCAAACCATTAATCAACTCAATTTATTTGGAGAATTTGCACAGTTTTTTAGTGAAATGGCAACTCCTGTCGCAAGTTTAAACATGCTGCAATATGCGCGGCAGACAATGGTACAAGCTTGGCAAAAATCATTATTTCCCCAGAAGGGAGTGGTGCATCTAAATTGTCCTTTTCGCGATCCGCTGCCACCAAATATTCTGGATGATTCCGTCACTTTTTTCGCCGATGAAATTAATCCTAAAACTTTTTTTCAGGGCATACAATCTCCTATTCCTCTGAGCTTTTCACCAAGTAGACTACCCCTTGAACATTGGCAAGGAAAAAAAGGCATTATTATCGCTGGTGTTGATCAACCCGAAAATCCTGAGACCTATACAAAGGCGATCGCCACATTATCTAAAAATCTTGGATTTCCTGTCCTTGCGGAAGCCCTTTCGCCCCTCAGAAATTTTGCTGATTTTGAGCTGATTACTATCTACGATTTTATTCTTCGAAATGATGGACAGGCCGAAGCTTTATTACCAGAAATCGTGATTCAAATTGGCGCGTTGCCCACCAGCAAAATCCTGCGAGCATGGCTACGAACTCATCACATTCCCACTTGGATGATCACGCCTTATCACGACAATCTTGACCCGCTCCACCGCCCCACCCAAACCCTTTTCTCTTCTGTTGAACAGCTTGTAAAATTGCTGCCTGCCAGGTCTCAATCTGATACTGAATACCCTCAAAAATGGCACTTCTATCAACAGCAAACGACCACGGCGATCACCCAAGCTTTTAACTCAGAAGCCGATTTTATTGAAGCCAAGGTTGTTCGGTTACTCTCTCAATACCTACCAGAGAAAAGCGCTATTTTTTTTGCAAACAGTATGACTGTGCGTTACGCAGAGTTCTTTTGGCAGCAAAACCAGCGACAAATCCAGCCCTATTTTAATCGTGGCGCAAACGGTATTGATGGTACTCTCTCGACGGCGATCGCTATTGCCCATAACTATTCACCTTGTGTCTTACTCACAGGAGATCTCGCGTTACTTCATGACACAAATGGCTTTTTAACCCTGTCCCAATGTCGCGGGTCTCTCACGATTATTGTCATTAATAATGGCGGTGGTGGCATTTTTGAAATGCTACCTATTGCCCAAGTAGATGATGTTTTTAAAGAATATTTCATCACACCCCAAAGCCCAGATTTGAAACAGCTTGCTGCAACCTATGGTGTGACCTACCAAAAAATCACCAATCCCGATGCACTCATTGCCGCTGTGTCTAATTTGCCAAAAAAAGGTGTTCGTTTACTCGAAGTTTTGGGTGACCGACACCGAGATACACAATGGTTACAATCCTTATTGTGTACCTTTAGCTAAACCTTTGATCCCCTACCTTTAAACCTGATATAGTTTCCCAAAATGTTCGATTTTATCTGCCTCATCCGCCGTTAAAACTGCTTCATCACCAATGCTTTGACGGTACATTTTGAGATATTTGGCCGCCGGTTCATACCAACTGAAATCGGTTTGCATCGCTCGCTGTTGCAGCTTTGTCCATTCGTCTTTATAACGGAAACTTTCCCAGGCCCGCACCATGCAGGTGTACATATCGAGGGGCTCATAACGGTCAAACGCAAAACCTGTGCCACTCTGCTCAATTGGATCATGGAAAGACACAGTATCAACCAATCCACCAGTGCGTCGCACGATCGGAATTGAACCGTAACGCATCGCCATCATCTGGCTAATACCACAAGGCTCAAAGCGAGACGGCATCAAATACACATCAGACCCTGCGTAAATCCGGCGCGACAAACCATCGTTATAAAGCAGTTGTACTGACATCCGTCCTTTATAGCGATAGGCCATTTGCCAAAGTTGTGTCTCATATTGGCGATCGCCGGTGCCGAGAACAATGAGTTGTGCATCAGTATAGGACATGAATTGATCTAGGATATTCATCAATAGATCAATACCTTTTTGCTCCACTAAGCGGCTAACCATCGCCATCAAAAAAGCTTTTTTATTAACTTCTAAACCAGTCTCTTGTTGTAGGGCAATTTTATTTGCGGTGCGGTCTTCTAAAGTCTTACTAGAAAAAGTTTTTGGGATGAATTTATCTGTACTGGGGTTATAACGTTCTGCATCAATACCATTAACAATTCCCTGACTTTTTCCGCTAACCCAAGACAATAATCCTTCCAGTTTTTCGCCATACTGTTCAGTCTTAATTTGCTGTGCATAGGTTGGTGAAACGGTATTGATCTGATTGGCAAACATAAGTGCTGATGCCATCGCATTATCGCCATCCATATACCAAGGGCACCAAGTCGTTTGCTCAAGGAAAGCGCGTCCGGGCCCCTGATAAGCCAAATTATGAATCGTAAAAACGGTGCTGATATCTGGAGATTGGTGCATCCACACAGGAATCATACCTGTGTGCCAATCATGGCAATGGACAACATCAGGTTTCCAGTGATTCCAAATGAATTCTGCTGCGCCATTGGAGAAAAACGTAAAGCGCCAAAATTCGTCAATGCCACCATAAATTTCGCGCTTATCAAAGGCTGGATGGCCAAAAAGATACAGCGGTACATCAGTCTCTGGCAACGTCGTTTCATAGACCGCAAAGTCATTAAACATTGCAGTCCCTCGCCAGACAGGTTCTGACGGTAAGTCCATGGTGTTATTGAGAAAACCGTAGTAAGGCAAAAAAATGCGTACGTCATGCCCCAACTGTCTTAGAGCTTTGGGAAGTGCTCCGACGACGTCACCCATGCCTCCCGCTTTGGCGATAGGGGCAGCTTCGGCGGCGACGAACAAAATACGCATAGAGGTTTTCTCGGAATGGAATCATCTGTTAGAGCGTATCATCCACCCAGTCAAAAGCAACAAAGAATCCGGAAATTTCGCTTAACTATCCAGAAATTTCTGAATTTGTGCTTTGTAAATATCTGGGCTTTCTAACATTGGGAAATGTCCCACCTGTGGAATTTCTGCGTATTGAAAGTTTGGGTTGAGGGCGATCGCCGCCTGTGCTTGTACTGCGGGAATAATTTTATCTTTTTCGCCAGAGAGAAATAGAGTTGGGCATTGAATGGTTTTTAAGGCAGCGGGTAAACGAGTCACCATATCTTTGTTGACTGAAGCAATGAGGGTTCCGCCAGCTGCAGCGCTATCGGCAGCAAGATAATCAGCTAAAAATTGTTGGCGATCCTGTTTATTAATCGGACGATTCAGAAAACGGGCGATCGCCACTCGATCCATAAAAGGAACTGAAATTAGCCAAGGATAACGAAGCTGAACAATTGCACTACCAATTTTCTGGAAAATCGCAAAGGCCCGTTCATCATATTCAAATACACCATTGCAATTGAGAATTAAACGCTCAACTTTTTGAGGATATTGCTCCGTAAATAGAGCAGCAATGGAGGCTCCCATCGAATGAGCGTTGAGAACGAAGGAGGTTGAAATATCTAAATTATGAATCAGCTCAGCTAGATCTAGAGCATAATCCTCTAACGCAAAATCGCCTTGATAGTCTGGCGTTAACTGAGATTGTCCAAAACCTTTTAGGTCATAAATTAAACAGTCAAACTGTGAACTGAATTGATGGGCTGTTTGTCGCCAATACTGACTGGAGCCACCCCAACCATGCACAAATAACATGATTGGTTTATTCGCTGATTGATCAACTCGAATCCACTCAAAATAGTGTGGAATTCCCCGTACTGAAATGTTTGGCATGACCCTACACTAAAGCCTAAGCAGATTCAGGTTTAGGGAGGGAAGAAGGATGCAAAAGCAACTCGGCTGTAGAGCGTTTCTCCACCATTTCTTGCGTAATCTTACAGCGCTGTAAATCAGCCCGCGATGGAATTTCGTACATCACATCAAGCATTAATTCTTCGACAATGCCTCGTAATGCTCGTGCGCCAGTCTTTCGTCGGTATGCCTCTTGGGCGATCGCCCGAACAGCAGCAGGTTCAAATTCTAGTTCTACATTGTCCATCTTCAGTAACTTGCGATACTGCTTAACAAGGGCGTTCTTTGGCTGTGTCAGAATTTCAATGAGCGTATCCTCATCAAGGGAGTTTAGGGAAGCCATCACTGGGATACGACCAGTAAATTCTGGAATCATCCCGTACTTCACCAAATCCTCAGAGGAGAGATGTTGCAAAAGTTTTGCTGTGCGTTGATCCTTATTAGAACCTTCTTCTCCAGGGCGCACAAAGCCCATACTCTTCTTCCCGACTCGGCGTTCGATGACCTTATCTAGACCAACAAAGGCACCACCACAAATAAACAGAATATTTTTTGTGTCAATCTGAATACAATCTTGGTAAGGATGTTTACGACCACCTTGAGGAGGAACATTAGCGACAGTACCTTCAAGCATTTTGAGAAGCGCTTGTTGAACTCCTTCCCCCGAAACATCGCGGGTGATGGAAGGATTTTCGCTCTTTCGAGCAATTTTATCGATCTCGTCAATATAAATAATGCCGCGTTGTGCTTCTTCTACATCAAGGTCTGCTACCTGCAAGAGGCGCAACAAAATGTTCTCAACGTCCTCACCAACATAACCCGCTTCAGTTAATGTTGTTGCATCTGCCACCGCAAAGGGGACATCTAGGATTTTTGCTAAGGTCTGAGCCAAGAGCGTTTTGCCGCAACCCGTTGGGCCAATTAATAAGATATTGGACTTGTGGAGTTCAATGCCGTCAGCAGCTGGATCCGGCTCTTCTTCGTCTGGTAGTAAACTTAGGCGCTTGTAGTGGTTATAAACAGCAACAGAGAGAACTTTTTTTGCATCGTTTTGGCCGATGACATGTTCGTCGAGATATTCTTTGATTTCTCGTGGTTTGGGGATGTCCTCGAACTTAATCTTGGCTGGAGGACTTTTCTCAGGATTCTTTTCTGGCGATCGCGCGACGGTGGGAGCCATCCCTGCCGCATTTTCCATCAATTCTTCGTCAAGAATCTCATTACATAGCTCTACGCATTCATCACAAATATAGACGCCCGGCCCTGCAATTAGCTTTCGGACTTGCTCTTGGGATTTTCCACAAAAAGAGCATTTAAGGTGGGAGTCATATTTAGACATAAATTTTTTCGTAGAGCCTCTTGATCAAAATAGACAGTAATTTTTAAGCGGCTTCCGGAGTAATGACTTTATCGATGAGGCCATATGCACAGGCTTCCTCGGCGGACATATAAAAGTCGCGCTCCGTATCTTCCGCCACTTTATCAAATGCTTGACCAGTATGGTCTGCAATTAAAGAATTTAGTTTTTCTTTGATATAGAGAATTTCTTTGGCTTGAATCTCAATGTCAACAGCTTGACCTTGAGCACCACCCAGAGGCTGGTGAATCATCACCCGCGAGCTCGGTAGGGCCATCCGCTTACCTTTTGTACCACCGGACAATAAGAAAGCTCCCATACTCGCGGCAATCCCGTAACAAATTGTCACGACATCAGGGCGAATCTGCTGCATCGTGTCGTAAATTGCCATTCCCGCGTATACAGAACCACCGGGAGAATTGACATAAATTTGAATATCTTTTTCGGCGTCTTCAGCGTCTAGAAAAAGTAGTTGCGCCACGATGGAATCTGCAACGGTGTCATCAATGGCACTACCTAAGAAAATGATTCTTTCGCGGAGGAGGCGGGAGTAGAGGTCGAAGGCGCGCTCACCCATGCCAGATTGCTCGACAACCATCGGTACGACGGCACCACCCATAGAGAATGTATAGGGGGCAGACTGGCTGAGTAAATTCTGGTAGGAAGTTTGTGACTGAACCATAGTGGAGCGATCGCCTAATAAAAATCAAAAATGAGTAGTAAAGATAATCTGACTTACGGAGACATAAATCCCATCACTATGATAACGATAAGCGGACTAGACTGCATCACACTAAAGTTTCAGAGATGGAGCCGCTTTGACCTATTACACTGCCCCTAGACTAAAGACACGCCCAATAATCTCTTCGATTGGTGGATCATTAACGCTTAAATCCAGCACGGGTAGACGTTCTAAGATTTTGGCGATTCGTTGGGTTAATTGTTCTCGTTTTACCAAAAAGCGTACTTCCTGACCGTTAATGCTTTCCACTTCTCCAAAAACAACTAATTGACTTTCGTTATAGGGCGTTGCTAGTTCTACTCTTACTTCGCGGTAGGGAGAAAAATCAGCCAGTAATTCATCAAGGCCACCATCATAAATAAGACTGCCTTGATGAATGAGCAGAACACGTTCACAAAGTGCTGTAATGTCTGCCATGTAGTGACTTGTGAGCAAAATTGTCGCGCCGTAAAGTCGATTGTACTCTCGCAAAAAATCTCGCACAGCAACTTGGGCATTGACATCAAGTCCGAGAGTTGGCTCATCAAGGAATAAAACTCGTGGATGATGGAGTAATGCCGCAAGGAGTTCTGCTTTCATCCGTTCTCCAAGGGATAGTTTACGGATGGGCTGGGTGAGTTTGTTGCCAAGTGAGAGCATGTCACTGAGTTCAGCAAGACGTTCCTGAAAAACGCTTTCAGGGATATCGTAAATAGCCGCATTAATGCGCAAGGAATCTAAGGCAGGCAAATCCCATAGAAGCTGTTGCTTTTGTCCCATAACCAAACTGATTTGGCGCAGAAAACTGGCTTTACGGTTGAAGGGAGTGGCTCCAGCGACATGAACTTTCCCTGCTGAAGGATGAATTAGGCCTGTGAGCATTTTGAGAGTCGTTGTTTTTCCAGCACCATTGGGTCCAAGGAATCCGACCATTTCACCGGCTTTGATTTGAAATGAAATGTTTTCGACGGCTTTAACTTGGCGGTAACGGCGTTTAAAGAAATGGCGTATTGTGCCTTTTAAACCAGGCTCTTTGAGGGCGACGGGATAAGTCTTGCTGAGCTGATCGACTGCGATGATGGTCATAGGGGCACTCCGGAAAGGCGATCGCCTGCAGGTTTAAGCCATGCTGACGGGGCAAAAAAATTATAAAGCAGAGACAATCTGCCTCTGCTTTTAAAATCTATTTTGCGACTAAATTTCTTTAGATAGCTTCGGTCGCAAGTGTTGGACGACGTTCCATAATTGTTGCTTTGTAAGGAATTACGCCTGTTTCAACGCTATTTAGGCAACGTGCAGCACCAAGGGACAAATCGAGACTCCGAGGCGGGATATAGGGGCCACGGTCATTTAGACGGATAATCACGCTTTTCTCATTATCGAGATTAGTGATTTTGAGATATGTGTCTAAAGGCATTGAAGGATGCGCTGCGGTAAAAGCATATTGGTCATAAATTTCACCATTAGCGGTGAGACGACCATGGAAGTAAGGTCCATACCAAGAGGCGAGTCCTTCGAGAGATTGACCAGTTTCTTCTACTTGATACATTTGCGTTTGGGCAGTGATCAAGTCGAGGGCAGGCACGCCAAAGGCCAATCGCAGATTGTTTGCCCAGCGGATTGCGAGGATCTCATAGTTTTTGATGTCTTCGCGGGTAATGGACTCATCAATAACAAAGAGAATTTGATCACCCATGGCGATCGCCGGTTGCTCTTGGTGGAGCTTTGGAGTGATCGCTGTCGCATTGAAATTCGTGGTTTCGACGAGACGTTCCAATCGCTGGGCCAGTAAATCAGCTTTCTCTTGGGAGCGCACTGTCGCAATCAAACTACCTTTTACCCAGAGTTCATAATCCTGGGCTAAAGAAGGTCTTGTTGTTTGGGGGCGATCGCTAACGAAGCGAGCACTACTTTGTTGATTAGATGCTGTTTGGGAAGGCTTTTCGTTAACCTGAATTGTTTTGCTAACAACAGCGACTGGGCTCTTTTTGATGGGCTTTGTTCTCATCAAATGATCTAAACCAATCACCCGCAAAAACTTTTGAACAAAGCTTGAGACGAAATTTGAAAATTTGGAGGGTGTTGGAGCCGCAACTTTTGCTTCTGCAATTGCTAGTGGTGTTTCTGCTGTTTCAGAAACTAATTGACATAGGGGATTTTGTGCCAAACTCTGGCGCTGCGACATGAGCTCAGCTGCTGCAAGCACGGTCGAATCTTCCGCCTGAGAAACACTATTTTTTGTTTGTGTCAGTGGTTGCAGAGTCGCAACAAAGTCAACGTTTGGCTGCTTGCCAATACGAGTGTGGTGTTTTGGTTGACTTGCTTCGGCGATCGCCACCATGGGAGTAAATTCCGTGGCTGTGACGAGGGCAGAAACTCCTAAACCAGACAGAAATCCTGTCAGTTTCGATAAGCGCATAAACAAAAAAGATGTTTAAAAGATTAAAAAAAGTTGGAGATGCCGCGACCCAAATACCCGAAAATCGGAAGTGACGCGTCAACTGATTTAAAAAATTTGTTCTTGGCCTAAGTTTTATAACCTAACAACCTGCTGTGGAAAACTAGGCGATCCCCGGCTGCACTAGTACAAAATGTCTATGACCTTTACTTTCACAATCTTTAAAAAAAGCTAAGTTTCCTGATTGGCAAGGGTTTGATGCTAAAGAAAGGAAGTTAGGGTAAAGAGCGTATTATGATTTCTTATTTAGCATCTTTGCTAATGCTTTATGTCTAAATTAATAAGAAAAGCAAATGTTTTGAAGGCGTTTATTGTCTGTTTAGCTACAAAAAACACTGTCGGGGATCACTTTGTTTCTTGAGATGGATCACTTGAGTTCGAGTCAGCAAGGGTATTTGCGAGATTTATCAGCAGGATTACGGCCTGGGCAGGTGGAATTGGCGCAATGGCAGTCAGGGGCAATGGCTATTTCGGCAGTGCCGGGTTCTGGAAAATCTCATGCTTTGGCGATCGCTGCAGTGCTGACTTTAGCGCGGCAGCAGTTACATCAACAAAAGCAACTTTTAGTTGTGACTTTTACGCGATCTGCTGCGAGTAGTATTAAACAAAAAATTTGTGACCATTTGAAAGAAGCGCGACTACCCGTGCTTGGCTTTACGGTACAAACGTTGCATGGTCTTGCATTACAGATTGCGAATCGCCATCCAGATGTATCGGGGCTAGATCTAGAGCGAGTAACCTTAACTCACACCCATGCTAATCATCCTGTTGTGAGGGAAGCTGTTGAAATTTGGATTCAAGATAATGAGGCTCTATTTCAACGGCTTCTCGAAGGCGATCGCCGGGAAGATGAGGAGACAGAACGGTTACGGCGACAGTTTGCGTTACGGACAGAAATTTTGCCGCAGTTGGCGCAGACGGTGATTCACGAGGCAAAAAGCTCAAATTTACAGCCCGCCGATTTGTGGTATTTGGGAGAAAAGCTCGGCGATCGCTACAGTGTGATGGATATTGCGGCTGGGCTATTTGAGCAATATCAAGGGCTGATGTCGATTCGTAATTTGATTGATTATGACGACATGATTTTAGGGGCTTTGCGGGTGCTGGAAGTGGAGGAATTGCAGGAGCTTTGGCAAACGCAAATTTATGGGGTTTTTGAGGATGAGGCGCAGGATTCGAGTCCCTTGCAGGAGCGATTGCTCACTCTCTTGGCGGGCGATCGCCAAACCGAAAAAACAAATTTAGTGCGGGTGGGTGATCCGAATCAGGCGATTAATTCTACATTTACGCCGGCTGATCCATTTTATTTCAATCGCTTTTGTGAGCAGGTGAACTGTGCCGAAATTCAACAAGCTGGGCGTTCAAGTCCACCAATTATCGAAGCAGCAAATCAGCTATTGAATTGGGCTGGCCAAGAATCTTCGCCGCAGCGCCGAGCCTATCGCTTGCAAAATATTGCGCCTGTAGCCGCTGATGATCCCCAGCCGAATGCCAATCCTGAACCTGTGGGACAAGGGGTTGAGATTTTACAGCCAGAAGATATTTATGAAACGGTCGATTTAATTGGCGATCGCCTCAAAGCATTACTGACTGAAAACCCTGAACATAATGCAGCAATTTTGGTGCGCCGCCATCGCCAAGGCAAATTTATTGCGGACATTCTCAAAGAGCGATTTCGACAGAGTTCATTTCAGGTTTATGAAGCCCGTGATGGCAATAACAATAGTCAAATTCCAGCTGAGATTTATCAAATTCTGCGGTTTCTCGATCGTCCCCATTCGCCAGATTGTCTCCAAGATGCACTCAAAGTTTTGGGCGATCGCCAACAAATTGCGACTCAAGATCTTAGTCGATTAGCCACTTATCCCGAAAAATTTCTCTATCCATCTCCTCTCGATCCTTTACCCGACCAACCGCAAATTCTCGAAGCTCGTGCATTGTGCGATCGCCTCCTAAAAGCCCGCTGGGAATTACCGCATCATCAACTGATTCCCTTCCTTGCGATGACCCTCGACTATAGCGGTACGGAATTGGCGACGGTTCAAAAATTATCCGAACGCATTGCTCAAGAGGTCACCGACAAAAAATCTCTACAACAAACCCTCAGCATTCTGCAAAATCTGATGCGAGATGGCTTTAAAGATATTGATGAAGACACTGACTCTGCTTATACGCGCAAAAATCAGGTGACTATTCTGACGATGCACAAAGCGAAAGGCTTGGATTGGGATTATGTGTTTGTGCCGTTTCTCCATGAGGACGAAATTTCTGGGGAAGCTTGGGTGCCTAATGCCGCGAAATTTTTAGGAGATTATACGTTGGCGGAAGTGGCGCGGGCGCAAATTCGGCAGTTTGTGCATCGACAGGAGAAGGACTCATCGGATGAAACCGCTTTTCTCGATCCCAAGGGGGCTTGGAATGAAGCGCAATTACTCAAGCAGGAAGAGGAGTATCGGTTGCTCTATGTGGCGATGACTCGTGCGAAACGGTTGTTATGGTTATCGGCAGCTCAGGAAACGGCTTTTTCTTGGAGTGTGTTTCAACCGAATAAGAGTTCTCTCAAGGCAAAGGAAATGAGTCGTGCCCTGCAACATATTCGCACTCATTGCTGATTATTAGTTTATAAGACTGTGGCGATCGCCTGTTCGAGTTCAGGTTTCGATAGCTCAGTGACAATAAATACTTCCTGTACTGATTTTCCTTTGCGAGCAATCAGTTTAAAACCCCCTCTGAGGGGTACAGAAATTCGGAGTTTGAGTTTGGGAATATTGCCTTTTGCTCGACTGAGAGCACCGGGCGTAATCGTGCGAATACCGCGATAATCTACCAGCTTTTTTAAAATTGGAATCAAGCCATCAAGATGGGTTGAATGATTCCAGACTAAACGACCTGCTTCATCAGAATGGCTCATTTAAGCAGCCTCTAGGGGAGCCATCGTCAAACCTGCTCGCCGTAACTGTTGGTGATAAAGCTCTGCTGGTTCTTGGGGGCCGACCCAAACCGTTGCTTGTCCATCGAAATGCACCTGATTTGTTAAATCCCACGCGCGATCGCTCGTCATATTAGGGATATAGGTCATGATGCTTTCTGCCACGTGCTGAAACGTATTCACATCGTCATTTAAAACAATCACCTTAAAATTTGGGTAAGGTTTGCGAATTGTTTTACTGGCGCTTTCTGGAGTAATCGTCGGAGCCGTTGGCATGGGATATGTTGGTGATAATTAAAATAAAATAAATCTAAGATTACGTCGTTAAATCGCTTTCTCTACAAAGCTTTGAGCGATTTATATGATGGTAATGCTTAAGCAATATTCTAAAGAGCTACTTCTGAAATGACAAGGCAAGTCGCGGTTCTCGTCACAGGATCTCCAAATTGGGCGATCGCCGGAGCTAGAAAACGTTTTATAACTAATTTGGAATTTGGGGTTGCGTTTCTCAAAAAGCGATGCTAGATTGTATAACTGTGTTGAGTAACACAAACGGGTCGTTAGCTCAGCGGTAGAGCACTCGGCTTTTAACCGATCGGTCCAGAGTTCGAATCTCTGACGACCCATTTTTTTAGAGAATCCTGCAAAATTAAGTTTTTGCGGGTTTTTTGATTTTTAGGATAATGCTGAAGATAGTTGAGAATGTAGTCAGGTATGATGGCGTTGTCAAAATTTTGAATTACACTGACGGCTGAAAATATGGCTTGGCAACGTCCAGATAATCGCACCTTTGATCAACTTCGTCCTTTCAAGTTTGAGGTGGATTTTACAAAGTTTGCCAAAGCCTCTGTTCTGACATCCTGTGGCGATACAAAGGTTTTGTGCACGATTTCGGTTGAGGATCGGGTGCCACCCTTTTTGCGAGATAGCGGGCAGGGTTGGCTCACGGCAGAGTATCGGATGATGCCCGGTGCAACGCCTGAACGTCAGCGACGTGAATTCATGAAATTATCGGGACGTACTCAAGAAATTCAGCGGTTAATTGGCCGCAGTTTACGAGCCGCAGTGGATCTCAAAGCGCTTGGCGAAAGAACAATCACAGTTGATGCCGATGTGATGCAGGCTGATGGTGGAACGCGCACAACGTCGATTACTGGTGGTTTTGTCGGGGTGGCGATCGCCTGTGACCGTTTAGTAAAAGAAGGCATCTTAGAAAAGTCCCCAATTATTGCGCCAGTCGCTGCGATTTCTGTGGGTATTATCGAAGGAGAAGCGTTTCTCGACTTAAATTACCCCGAAGATTTTGCCGCAGATGTCGACTTTAATGTAGTGATGATTGACGGTAAAAATCTAATCGAAGTCCAAGGTACTGCTGAAGCTGGCAGTTATACTCGGGCTGAACTAAACAAGATTCTTGACGTTGCTGAAACAGGCATTCAAGAATTAACAGCTCTGCAAAACTTAGCGATTGATGGCTCTGAATAAAAGCGTTTGATTTTTAGACTTTTTTCAAACCCCAAAGAAAATAATGGTTGTTTTGTACTAAATTGAAAGTGTTAGCTATTTAGTACAAAGAAACTATGGAAAATAAAAACAATGAGCCTTCGCAAATTGGGCTGAGTTTAGTCTGTTCGGAAAAAGTCGTACTAAAGTTTCTTGGGATCCTATTCTTTTTGATTGCAGCTTTATTGCAACTTAACCACGGAGAAAAGATGGAAATTCCTACTTTTGAATTTCACGAGCAACACTCAAGGTTTTAATTTGCGTTATTTGATCATTTGCATTCAAATTTAAGAGGTTTTTTATGTCACGTGGTGGTTTCCGAGAAAAATCTGGTCGTAAACCCAAATGGGGGCCAGGGGAAAAAACCTGTAGAGTTCCTGTTCCACAGTCAATTCGCTATGCATTAGAGGATGCTATTGAGGAGTTATGGCATGGTGAAGGCCTACGTGGTCAAGCTCTAATTGATGCATTACTCTCTATTCGATTCCGTAAACTTCCCAAATACAACGCAGCAGTTTCTGCCGGTGGTAATCGAACATCTAGTGCTGGGGGAGAAGTGCGAGGAAGTGATTATGAAGAAGTTGATTTATTTGAAGAACTGATCACAAAACCCGAAAATATGATGATTCTTCCAGTTGTTGGGGATTCAATGATTGGTATTGGTATCTATCAAGATGATTGGTTGATTGTCGAGAAAATAGACCCTTTATTCGAAAGACCTAAGGAAGGAGATATTGTTATTGCCTCAATAAATGATGAGGATGTAGTGAAGCGATATCTGCGAGAAAATGGACAGATTGTATTAGCTTCCGAAAATCCGGACTATCCTCCTATTAAGTACTCTGAAGGCTCGATTTATATCTCAGGAATCGTCAAATCCGTTATTCGTCGTAACTTGTAAAATACCCTAGACTTTTAAGATCAACAAAGTTACGTTCACCGAAACAAGCCTTGATATATTTATACGAGTTCAAACTGTCCGTCATTTTGGGAAATAAACAATATGCTCGCGAAACGAATTTTGCCTTGCCTTGATGTCAATGCTGGACGGGTTGTTAAAGGTGTGAATTTCGTAGATCTCAAAGATGCAGGCGATCCTGTTGAGTTGGCGAAGGTTTATAACGATGCAGGCGCAGATGAATTAGTTTTTCTCGACATTACGGCGACCCACGAAGATCGCGGCACGATTATTGATGTCGTTTATCGGACTGCCGAACAGGTTTTTATTCCTTTGACCGTTGGTGGTGGTATCAGTAATACAGACCAAATCAAAAATCTCCTGCGGGCTGGTGCAGATAAAGTCAGTATAAATTCCTCTGCAGTGCGTAATCCTGATTTTATTAATGAGGCTGCTGATCGATTTGGAAATCAGTGCATTGTTGTGGCGATTGATGCGCGTCGTCGTGAAGACCCTGAAAATCCAGGTTGGGACGTTTATGTGCGGGGTGGTCGTGAAAATACAGGCATTGATGCGCTCGAATGGGCAAAAGAAATGGCGCAACGTGGCGCAGGTGAATTGCTCGTAACAAGTATGGATGCTGATGGCACTCAAGCTGGCTACGACCTCGAAATCACTCGGGCGATCGCCGATGCTGTGGAAATCCCTGTCATTGCGTCTGGTGGCGCAGGCAATACCCACCACATTTATGAAGCCCTCACCGATGGCAAAGCAGAAGCAGCCCTACTCGCTTCACTCTTGCACTACGGACAACTTACCGTTGCCGAAATCAAAACTTACTTACAACAACACAAAGTTCCAGTTCGCCCCAACCGCTAAATAATGGAGACTTCCTTAAATAAGTTTGTAAAAGAATATTTTTCTGCTAGCTGGGCTTGACAAAAAACAATGATTGTTCATTTCGAGGCAGTGTAGACATCGATTTCTCCGTAATCCTTAGGAATTAAGCAATACAGAATATCTTGGCAAATCTTAAGATACCCTGAACGATCCACCAAGATGTGGGGAAAGATGTACTAGAATAAACATCAATTAACAAAAATTAAAATATGCTGGTTCCGATTCTCATATTCAATGTCGCTCTTGTGGCGTGGTCGCTCCACCTCATGCAGCAAGCATTTGATCAACAGGAGTTCTCTCTAATGTTGGCTGGAACCCTAGTGGCAGCCGCAGCTGCGGGAATGATGGTTGTTTATTTCCTCATGAACCATTGCCTTAGTAAACTATTACTCACCTAGTTCTTCGCCCGACTAATTATTTCTGAATCAACTTTTCATGTCAGAAATTTTATTTTGATTATTTTTTAAGTGAATCCCTTGGGATATTGTTGCGAGGAGATTCCCTTCGTTCGAACGCAACAAAAAAATGTGGGTCTCTTTGATGAAAAGATCTCCACATTACCGGAATTTATTATGCGGCTAAACCTTGCAATATAGCCAGCTGAGAAAAAGAACTAAATTACTAGCGCTGGGCTTTTACTGAGGAAGTTTCGAGAGCTTCTACTAATTTGCGTACGGCTGCGACCATTGCCAAAGGATCGTTGAGCTTATTGATTGCAGAGCCAACACCGATACCCATTGCACCTGCGGCGATCGCCATAGGAGCCGTGACATCAGAGAGACCAGACGCACACATGACAGGCACATCAACTGCACGGGCGATCGCATGGGCTGCCGCAAGAGTAGGAGCCGCCTTTTCGATCAAGCCGAGCGTACCGGCACTGATGGGGTGACTCGCTTTACCACCTTCAGTTTGAATAATGTCAGCACCAGCAGTAACCAGAGCCTCTGCGAGAGCAACTTGCTCATCTAATGCCAAAATGTGAGGCACTGTGACAGACAGCGTGACGTTGGGAAGTAGAGCGCGAGTTTCTTTTGTAAGAGCTAGAACTTCTTCTGCTTCAAAGCGACGGCCTTCTTCATAGAACGCATCAAAATTACCGATTTCAACGAGATCCGCACCAGCATCAACCGCATCTTTTAAAACCTGAGCATCAACCGCAGATACACAAACAAGCAAAGAAATGGTTTCTTTTACTTGGCGAATTAATTCTGCATCCGCCGCAATATCCACAAACGTTGCACCACCCATCTCCGCCGCCTTCACCACAGCGAGAACATTGTCAGTGTCCAAATTTTTGAGACCACTAATTACTTTTAATGCCCGACGTTGAGCAAAGGCATTTTTTAGCATGACATCCATAAGATCTAAATATGTACTAAATATTTTGAGTCCTTTATAGTTTATCTCCCAATGTTCATAGCACTGTGTTCAAAGCGCTGACTTCAGTAAAATTAGTCCCATCAATAATTTAATTTGCAGAGTCTAACGAAAATAAGCCGATGACTGATATCGAACGTCCCCCAGAGCAATGCGATGAAACTTTAAAAAATTGTGTTGACAACTTAGGAATTTCACAAATTGATCGCCATGTGTTTATTTGTGCAGATCAAACCAAACCGAAATGTTGTGATAAAGCTGCCAGTATTGAGGCCTGGAACTACTTGAAAACACGTCTCAAGGAGTTGGAATTAGATCGTGTATCCACAGAATCTCCCCACATTTTCCGGACAAAGGCGAATTGTCTCAGGGTTTGTAATCAAGGCCCAGTTCTCGTGATCTACCCTGATGGGGTTTGGTATCGCAATGCTTCTCCGGCACTCATCGAACGGATTATTCAAGAACATCTGCTCGGCGATCGCCCTGTGAGAGAGTATGTCATTGCGGAATATCCCCTACCTCAACCCTAAAACTTTACAAAGTTGAAGAACAAACTTTGACACTTTTTTATATAGAGCACGAGATTTGGTTGCTAAGATTTGATTAACATTGCAGAACCCTTTCAAGTATGAGCGATTCCCTGAACCCCCAGACCACCAAGCTGCTTCTAATCGATGATGATCCAAATCTCATCCTTTTAGTGCAAGATTATCTCGAATTTCGGGGTTATCAAATTATGACTGCCAACAACGGTGCCGAAGGCCTAAAAGCGCTTGAAGAAGACGTTCCAGATCTCATTATTTGTGATGTCATGATGCCTGAAATGGATGGCTACTCTTTTATTCAAGAAGTCCGTAAAAATGCCAAGACCAGTTGGATTCCAGTTATTTTTCTCTCCGCAAAAAGTCAGATTCAAGACCGTATTCAAGGTTTGAACCAAGGAGCTGATGTATACCTTGTGAAACCTTTTGAGCCAGAAGAACTTGTTGCCCAGGTTGAGTCTTCTCTCAGTCAAGCCAAACGGATGTTGAGCTATTCCGGTAGTGGTAATAAATCTTCGATGCTCCAAGTTCCGAGCAATGTTGAGCTTACTCCCACTGAAACAAAGGTCGTCAGTTTCGTGTCTCAAGGATTGTCTAATCGGGAAATTTCCGAAAAGCTCAATGTCAGTCAACGCACCATTGAGAGTCATGTTTCAAACATGCTTAACAAGACTAATTTAAATAACCGTACAGAGCTTGCTAGATGGGCAATGGATAACGGATTAGTTTAGATACTTGACAAAACACGGTAAGGGTTTGCTATAGTTGTTTCCGGTGAAAACACCGAACGCCCACGTAGCTCAGTTGGTAGAGCAGCTGATTTGTAATCAGCCGGTCGCAGGTTCAAGTCCTGTTGTGGGCTTTTTTAGTGCCTAGAATAAAAGGCAGTGAAGTTCAGGTTTTATGACTTGATGGAGATAGATTAATGGCGGCAGAGATTATTTGTGTCGGCACAGAAATTTTGCTGGGCGATATTGTCAATAGCAACAGTCGTTTTTTGGCGCGAGAACTGGCGGAGCTAGGGATTCCGCATTTTTTTCAGTCGGTTGTTGGAGATAATATCCAGCGTATTCATTCTCTAATTGATATTGCGATCGCCCGTGAGTCTGAAATTTTAATTTTTACAGGTGGATTAGGGCCAACGCCAGATGATCTGACCACTGAGGCGATCGCCACTTATTTTGATACGGAGCTTATCGAGCAGCCAGAGATTGTTGCTGATATCGAGGCAAAATTTGCAAAGCGAGGTCGCACGATGGTGGACAGCAATCGCAGGCAGGCATTGCTTCCAAAGGGTGCAGATATCCTCCCCAACCCCATTGGCACTGCCCCCGGTATTATTTGGCAACCGCAGGCGAATCTCACAATTTTTACTTTTCCTGGCGTGCCCTACGAGATGCATCGAATGTGGCAGGATACGGCTGTTCCTTTTTTGAAATCTCAGGGTTGGGGACAGTCGATTATCCATAGCGAAATGATGCGGTTTCGTGGCATCGGTGAATCTACCCTCGCGAGCAAAGTACATCATTTATTTGAGCAAGAAAATCCGACTGTTGCTCCTTATGCTTCTAAAGGCGAAGTGAAATTACGGGTGTCGGCAAAAGCAGATTCGGTTGAAACCGCCAAGCAGCTAATTGCACCTGTGGTAGACGAAATCAAGGCGATCGCCGGGCTACATTACTTTGGCTCCGATGACGATAGTTTGGCCAGTGTATTAGGTGAGTTGTTAGGCGATCGCCAACAAACATTGAGTGTTGCCGAATCCTGTACCGCTGGTGGACTCGGGGCAATGATCACCAGTATTTCTGGAGCTTCCAGCTATTTTATGGGTGGAGTAATCTCCTATCAAAACCGCATTAAACAAGATTTATTAGGTGTAAAAGCTGAAGACATTGAAACTGTTGGGGCAGTGAGTGAAACCGTCGCTGAACAAATGGCATTAGGCGCGAAAAAATATCTGCAAACAGATTGGGCGATCGCCATCAGCGGTATAGCGGGTCCAAAAAGTGATGATACCGACAAGCCAGTAGGCATGGTCTGTATTGCTTGGGCAGACCCCAAGGCACAAGTCACCAGCAAAACCTTTTACTATGGCGAAAATAGGGCGCGAGATCTAATTCGATATCTAAGTGCCTGTGATGCCCTTGATGGCCTGCGCCGTCAATTATTGACAACCCAAAATTAAGCAATATAAAGAAAAACTAAAAACTTCAAATAACAGCACAAAACGATACGTAAATGGCGGTTATCCCTCACTCTGCATCCCTCGCTCCTAAAAAGTTGTGCTATTCTTAATATATCTATAAAGACAACGTGCTCTGAAAGACTTTAATCTGTGATTAGATAGACGTCGGAGTACATAGTGATAACAGGAGTTTTCTTTTAGATGGGTTATATCGAAAAAGTTCTAGAAAAACTCAAAGAGTGGGCTGATAAAGTCATTGAAACTCTTCTTGGTCCTATTGCAGAACCCGAGCCTGAGTTGATTCCCATTCCTGTAAATGATCGCCACCGCCGTCGTCATTACTAAGTTTCGTCTTTGAGACAAACTTTGGAAAGTAAGTTTTCTAAATGTAGGTTGGGGATTAGTTGGTGCAGTTTAAAATACTTGCAATTCATGGTCCCAACCTAAATATGTTAGGGATCAGAGAGCCAGACATATATGGTTCCTTGAGCCTTGATCAAATAAATCAACAGCTCCTTGCAGAAGCTGAAAACCTTGGTATTGTGTTGGATACATTCCAATCAAATCATGAAGGGGAGTTGGTTGATTGTATTCAGCAGTCTTTTGGAAAGGTTCAAGGAATACTGATTAATCCTGCAGCCTATACCCATACGAGTGTGGCTCTACGTGACGCTATTAGTGCTGTTGGAATACCCACGGTGGAAGTTCACCTGAGTAACATCCACAAACGTGAAGCATTTCGCCATCACTCGTATATCGCGCCTATTGCTATTGGGCAGATTTGTGGTTTTGGCAAAGATAGTTATTTGTTGGGTTTAAGAGCATTAGTGACTCACCTTCAAGCACAGGAAAGGATGGAATATAGTAAATAATGGCGGGATTGCAGCGTCGGACATTGATTCTTTTAGTTATTGCAGCTGTTTGTGGTGGGTTTGCACTTGCCTTTGGTCATTTTTTGTCGCCATCTGTTACTGAGTCAGTTGATTTTCCACCTTTGCTCAGTGTTGCGGAGATGCAATTAATTGGTTTTACGATTTTTGTACAAGGTGAGACTCTCGATTTTGAGCGGCAAAGTGTTTCTTCTGATGCTACTTGGCGGATGACTACACCTCAGTCGGCTCCTGTTAGTCGAATTAAAGTTCAGCAGCTCATCAGCTTACTCACGAATCATCAATCTGGGAAATCTTTTGCTGTCCAAGCAGAAAATCTTGCGGAATATGGTTTAGACAATCCTTTTGCCTCAGTGGTTTTAAGGTTTAATAATGGCTCGGTGCACAATTTAGCTTTTGGCCATAGCAATTATGATCAATCTAAGGTTTATGTCCGTGTAGATGGAAACCTAGAGGTGCGTGTCTTATCCTTGACATTCCTAGAGGCTATAGATCGTCAATTGCATGAGTGGTTAGAGCCTGAGACGATCGCCGAAATTTTGAGTTAAGTGGATTGTTCCCTGAGGGAATTCGACATCGCACAGCCACTATTGTATGTTTAACGTTTTTGCAGCTAGTACAGTCAAATGGTTAAAATCGCAGTCGTTGATTACGATATGGGGAATCTCCACTCTGCCTGTAAAGGATTAGAGAATGCTGGAGCGACCACCATTGTTACTGATCAAGCAGATGTTCTTCTAGGAGCGGATGCTGTTTTATTACCCGGTGTTGGTGCTTTTGACCCTGCGATGCAACATATTCGCGATCGCCACCTCGAAGAACCTATCCATCAAGCCGTTCAGAGTGGTAAGCCATTTTTAGGGATTTGCTTGGGACTGCAAATTTTGTTTGAAGCTTCAGAAGAAGGTACGGAAAAAGGTTTAGGTGTGATTCCCGGTAAAGTGAAGCGTTTTCAGCCAGAAGTTGGCATCACGATTCCCCATATGGGATGGAATCAACTTGAGGTTGTGCAAAAGGATTTGCCACTTTGGCAAGATTTAGCGATTGATCCGTATGTTTATTTTGTGCACTCGTTTTATGTGCAACCTAGCAATTCAGAGGTTAATGCCGCGACAGTAACCCACGGCTCCCAAACCGTAACTGCGGCGATCGCCAAAGATAATCTTATGGCAATGCAGTTTCACCCCGAAAAGTCTTCTGATATCGGTCTGAAAATTTTGGCAAACTTTGTTGATTGGGTAAAAAAAAGCGCTTAAAGCAGCAGACTCAATCTGCCCCTTAACGACACAAGACGAATTCCTTACACCTCATATTTCCTTGGCTATGGCTCAGATCAAACTCATGCACGCGAAATTGCATCATTTACGGGTCACAGAGGCAAAGCTGGAATATGTTGGCAGTATCACGATTGATCGCACCCTAATTGAGCAGGTGGGAATTTTACCGTTGGAAGAAGTCCACATCTGGAATCTCGAAAATGGTAATCGTTTAACAACTTACGTATTGCCAGGTGATGCGGGAAGTGGAGTGGTTTGTCTGAATGGAGCAGCAGCTCATCTTTGTGAACTGGGCGATCGCCTCATTGTTGCAGCCTATGAAATGAAAGACCGAGCCGAAGTTTTAGAGAATGGTCATTGTGCAAAGGTTATTATTGCCGATGAACAGAATGGCTGTGAAACCTTTTTTGAGCAACGCTTAGAGCGTGATGGTGGGATTGGCATGAATTTGACAGTGACAGATCAGGATTCGGTTGAGCCAATGATGACGATTCCCCCGCTATCCGCCGTGTAGTCTCCTGAAATTAAGTGTATAGTCTTCTGAAATTAAGATAGATCAGCGAATACCGAATAATTTCAGGGCAAAATCACCTGCTTTTCGAGATCTAATTAGATAATGTAGACGGACTTTTAGGCGATCGCCTTTTTTCTAACTGTATGATCTTGCTCCTCATCCGAGTTTTACTGTGGCTCGCGGCTGGCTACATCATTTACTGGCTATTCCTAAAATTCATTCCCAAAAGTTTATTTGCAGCTTTTGGTGGTGCTGTGCTGCTCAGCCTGATGATTTTGGCATTTTATGATCCTGCCCAAAAGATTCCAGAGCCAGTATGGCAATTTTTTATTTTCCCGTTTAAGCCCCTCAGTTTAGCCCTTTGTTTATTATTGGCAGCCTTAATCAGTATTTTTCGTAAATCGGAAGAGAAGCTTTTAAAAATTTGGTTGTCCTTTGCCTTTGCGCTGCTGCTGCTATTTAGTACGCCAATTGTGAGTCAGCAGATCGTCAAATTTTACGAAAATGGTAGTGCTGTCGCCGCAAAAGAAGATTTAAATAAGCAGGTGCGCGCCATAATTCTCCTTGGACAAAATACGACGCGTATTAATTTACCTGGTGGTGGTGATATTCAGTTGACAGATCGCGGCGATCGCCTCCTCTATACCGCCCAACTTTATCGAGAGCAAGCTCGTAATAACCCCAGTGTCATTGTGAGTGCAGGCGTCAGAGAAAATCTTTCTGGTGAAGAAAAACTGCGACTGGAAACCCAAAGTATCGAAACCTTTCTCGAACGGCAAGGCGTACCCGAAGCTGCGATTATTCAAGATCCGAGAAGTCCAAATATTCATACTAGTGCTGTCAATAGTTTGAAAATATTGCAAGAGCGAGAATTACAGCCACAGGAAGTGATGCTGGTGACTTCGGCAATCAATATGGGCCGTAGCTATTTAACGTTTAAAAAGTTAGAAATGAATGTCATTCCCAGGCCAACAAATTTTTATGGCATAGCAGGTGATAACGAGGATTTAAAACCAAAATTTCAACCAACAGACTTGATTCCGTCTATCAATGCGCTAACTGTAACGACAAAAGTATTTGAGGATTTATTTGGCACAATCTACTATTTCTTGCGGGGTTGGATCAGTTTAGACTTCGGTTTTTATACGGGGTGATTTCCTTGCCTCTCCTACAAAAACTGGGATTTCGCGGTAGGATAAAACCTGTTTCATAAAAGTGCTATTTATATTTTAAATAAAGATTATGCTAAGACGGATTTTGTCGCGCCTTGTGGCACTTGCCCTAGTCGTTGTGGTTAGTTTTGGAGGTCTCACGGCTTGTGGTGGCGAATCTGCTACTGGTCTAACTGGCAAGTATGTTGATGACACATTATTGGTGGTTGAGAATTTGACTGCGGCGATCGAACTCCCTGCTGATGCGGAGAATCGCGGTGAAGTTCAGGCAGAGGCTCGCCAACAGATGAATGAATATATGTCCCGCTATCGTCGTGATAGTAAGGTTTCTGGACTCCGCTCTTTTACCACAATGCAAACTGCTCTTAATGCACTTGCTGGTTATTACAGTTCCTATGGCAATCGTCCTATTTCGAAAAAGCTCAAGACTCGTTTAGACAAAGAGTTTAAGAGTGTCAATATTGCAGTTAAGCGTGGTATCTAGGTGATCGCCCTAATTGTTTACTAAATAAATTACTAACAATTTCAGATTGAGAAATTTCAGTAATTAAGCGACGACCTTTCAGTGAAAACTGAGAGGTTTTTTTATTGCATTGCCCTAGGGAAAATGGCAGAAATCCAAGTAAAATTCAGGGAAATTTGGTTTACGGGAGACAGGCCATGATTTATTTAGATTCGGCGATCGCCACCGAAGCATCACAAGCCATGTCATGGGGATGGGTCAATGGTATTACAACCAATCCGACCTTACTTGCAAAAAGCGACACTGACCCTGCAACAACCCTAAAAACTTTGGCTAGCATCACCGATGGCGAATTGTACTATCAGCTCGTCAGCCAAACCGAAGACGACATGATCCGCGAAGCTCACAAAGCAAAAGATTTAATTGGCGACAAACTTGTGCTTAAAATTCCAGCGACATTTACTGGATTTGCCGCGCTCCCAAAACTTTCATCAGAAATAAGCTGTTCCGTTACAGCGATTTATCATCCAACCCAAGCTTTGATTGCGGCTGAGGGAGGCGCAAAATATGCGATTGCCTATGTTAACCGAGCGACAAGATTACAAGGAGATGGCTGTAGTCTCGTGAGTGAAATGAAAGCAATATTGACTGGGAGTAACACGACAATTTTGGCGGCGAGTCTCAAATCCCCTGCTGAAATTGGTGCTGCTATGCTTGCTGGTGCCGATCACATCACAATTCCTTTTGCATTACTTCAAGCCATAACGACCCACAGCCTTTCAGAACAAACCATTAAAGACTTTACTGCCTCTGGCAAAGGGATAATCTAAGCCGTTCATAGGAGTCTTGACTATACTGGAGTAAGTATTTACAAAACTTTACTTGAATCGTCGTTAATGAGTTTTTTGAAAAAGCTAGACAAGATCGAATTATTTGGGCAGCGGGTCACACCAGAATTGTTTGCAATTTTGACGGTGTATTTTGTCCAGGGCATTCTCAATTTATCTCGCCTTGCTGTTAGTTTTTTCCTCAAAGATGACCTCAATTTAACCCCAGCAAAGGTTGCTGCCCTCACTGGTTTAGCCGCTTTCCCTTGGGTGATCAAGCCTTTATTCGGATTTTTGTCGGACGGGTTTCCCTTATTTGGTTACCGCCGTAGATCCTACTTGGTTATTTCAGGATTAATGGGCTGCTTTGCATGGTTTGCCATGGCCACTTTTGTGGATAAAGCTTGGCTTGCAGCGGCAATGATTGTATTGAGTTCATTGTCTGTGGCAATTAGTGATGTCATTGTGGACTCGGTTGTTGTGGAGCGCGCACGGGAAGAATCCCTGGATCGAGTTGGTTCGCTGCAATCATTAACTTGGGCATTTTCCGCCGTGGGTAGTCTCGTTACTGCTTATTTGAGTGGCTGGTTATTGGAGCAATTTAGTACGCGTGTGGTCTTTGGGATTACGGCTTGTTTTCCACTCATCGTATCGGCGATCGCCCTATTGATTGTGGAGCAGCCTTGCCCATCGGCATCTATTAAAGCCACGACCTCAAATATTGGCGGCCAGATCAAAATTTTATGGAATACGATGCGCCAAAAGGCCATTCTATTACCGACAGCGTTTGTCTTTTTGTGGCAAGCAACTCCTAGTGCCGACTCTGCATTTTTCTTTTTCGCGACGAATGAACTGGAGTTTAACCCCGAATTTTTAGGGCGTGTCCGTCTTGTTACAAGCATTGCTGCCCTTGTTGGTATTGGTGTCTATCAGAAATATCTTAAGCAAGTTTCCTTCCGCAATATTTTGGGTTGGAGTACTATCATTTCGTGTGTTTTGGGCTTCACTACTTTAATTTTGGTGACCCACGCGAACCGTTCCCTTGGCATTGATGATCGCTGGTTTAGTCTGGGCGATAATTTGGTGCTGACCATGACAGGTCAAATTGCGTTTATGCCTGTCCTTGTTCTTTCGGCACGGCTTTGTCCGGAAGGAGTAGAGGCAACAATGTTTGCCCTTTTGATGTCAATTTGGAATCTTGCGGGTTTGCTGTCCCATGAATTGGGTGGCTTGCTCACGGCATGGCTCGGAGTGACAGAAACGAATTTTGAGCATATGTGGCTGCTCGTCACAATCACTAACTTAACGACGCTATTACCGTTGATTTTCGTGAAATGGTTGCCTGCTGGTGACCCCCAAGCAGATTTGCCTCGGCATTCTCAGCCAGCAGAATTGTATGAGCGTCGCACAAATATTACGGGAACAGAAGCAGCTTTATTACCAACAGTTGAACCTGATTTAATTGGTAGTCAGTCAAAAAACTAATAATTTTCATCATCTTGGATGAATTTCTTCTAGCTTGAGGAGTTGGGCGATCGCCTAGCTCTAAACCAAAGATCATGACGCTATCACTCTATGAAAAGAGGATAAATAAATATTCGGGGTTCTAAAAAAATCTTGTTTGCTTATCTCTGAGAGCTTTGTATATCAATGCTTTCGGGATATATCCTCAATGTCTCTTTATTGGTTGAGCTGACATTAATATGGATGCTAGCGTTATTGATTTGAGTAAGTTCTAAAGGTAAATCGATATTTCATTTATTGAAAATAGCCCACTAAAATCAGCAATTTAGTACAAACTTTCGTCAGTTCATACGTTTTTATCAAATTTCATGGCATGATTAATCTAGTACCGATGTTCTGAGTTTTATCTTAGGCGATCGCCACGGCAAGAGATCATGGAAAAACTTACAAAAGCCCAAAAAGAATTACACGATTGGTTAGTCCAATATATTCGCGACAACCAGCATTCTCCGTCGATCCGAGAGATGATGGCTGCAATGAAACTCAAATCCCCCGCTCCGATTCAGAGTCGTCTCGAGCGTCTACGGAAGAAAAAATATATTGACTGGATTGATGGACAAGCACGCACGATCAAGATTTTGTACCCACCTCAAAATAAAGGCGTTCAGATCCTGGGTAGTATTGCAGCGGGTGGTTTAGTCGAACCTTTCACTGATGATCAATCTGATCAGTTGACGTTAGCCGGTTTAGATAACCCCAATTGCTACGCTCTTCGGGTGACGGGCGATAGTATGATCGAAGATTTTATTGCGGAAGGCGATTTCGCAATTATGGAAAAAGTTCTAGAGCCGGAACGAGTGAAAAACGGCGCCATTGTGGCGGCAAGGGTAGATGGCTATGGTACGACCCTCAAGCATTTTCACCGCGAAGAAGACTGTATTTTGCTGAAGCCTGCAAATTCTAATTATCAACCGATCAAAACAAACCCGACAGATGTGCAGATACAGGGTGTTTTGATCGGTGTGTGGCGAAATTACGGCTAGGGTGTGTCCTCAATTAAGCAAGATGACAGAAGCGGCAAGATAAATTGCCCCTAGGAAATTTCTTGCTGTCCTGTCATAACGAGTGGCTTTCCCACGATATTACTTCAAGTTTGGCAAAGAAGTTTTCGATTAAATGGCGAGCTTTTGTAAACCTCTTGGTCATAAGGGTAAGGCGGTTTCCGCTTTTTCGTGGAAGGAATGACCACCTCGCAATGCTTCTTTGCCAATCCGAACTCACGTTAACAAAGGAGAAGTTGCAAGCATATCCTTCACGCCTAATGCTCCAATAAGAGAACCATTCTTTTCTTTTTTGCTCGGTTTTGGGCTGTAGGCGCACTTTCATTTCTCTGAACGTGCCTTCCGCCTTACCATCGCTAAGTTCACACCCGATTCATCGATAACAATAAAGTCTTTTGCCGTAATCTTTTTCACTTTCTGCCAACAGTCAACCCTGGCTTGTTGCACTCGTGTTATAGCCTTACGGTCTGGATAAAGTTTTTTTTGAGACTGTCTCTCATCCTTCGCAAGGGTTGACTACCATCTCCTCTTTCATAGGCATCCATGATTTTTTGTCTCAAGTCTAATAAGTAAGCTTTCGGCAAGGCTATCTTCTCCTTTTGGTAACTCAATATATTTCTATTTCTTTATACTCTACTAGACCGAAATTTGCTGTATACTGCCATAAAATTATTCATTTAAAACTCTCAAAAATATAATTTTCATTGAAGTGATATTGTTTTTTCTGATTTTATAGAAGCCTCTATTTTTATAAAGAATTCTTGTGTTTTTTTGATAACCACCTAAACCGAGAAGCCAAACTATTACGAATATCCAGTGAATTATTATCGATGGATAAATACAGCCACTTTTCAAATAAATAAAACTACAGGCGATCGCCAAAAATGTTGCTGAGAGAAGAAAAACAAAATCACTAAATGTTTCTCTCGCATTTTTTACGAAAAGAAAGGCATTCAGTGGATGATAAACAATAAATAAGATTAAACTTATACTCCCAGAAATTAATTGATTTGTAAGGGATGCCAATTCAACTTTATGGGGTAATAGCAATCCACGAAAAAAGATCTCTTCTGCTATGGCAGGAAAAAACAAAGTCGTTAGAATCATTCCACAAACAAGCATCTTAGGAATTTGAGGGAACTCAACCTTTAGGAATTTCAGCTTAAAACCCAGAGGGATAGTGATAAAAGCAAGAATAAATAGAAGTATCACAACCCATATCCAGTCATTGATTTTTGGTAGAGTCAAACAAGAATTAATTAGACGAGATTTGATCAAAAATCCTATTTCTTTCAATGAATTTGTCATTAATCTTTGGAATTAGATTGGGTAAGTTGGAATCGTAGACCTTTGATTTTAGAGATTGCCACCATCAATAAAGATGTCATTAAGAGGAGATATTTAAGAGTTTAAGAATAGATGTTTGAGAGGTCATTTCTAGAAGATCGAATTAAGATGCAGAAGACGAGTTTTTCGACGATCAAGATATGGCTTTTTCTGAAACATCGATAGGTATTGTCGGAACAGGTTCTGTTGGCGCAAGTGTAGCCATTTCTCTGTTGACATCCGGCGTTACGAGAAAATTATTACTTCATGATAAAAACACCAGCCGCGCTCTCGGCGAAGCAATGGATTTAGCTCATGGCTCTTCGTTTTATCCCACCGCAACGGTGCAGCAGGTGGAGACTTTATCAGAGCTCCAAAAAACTGATGCCGTCATCATTACAGCAGGACGCAATGGCTCTCCAACAGAATCACGCCTCGATTTACTCCGGGACAATGCGGCAATTATGCGGGCGATCGCCTCAGAATTTGTGGATTATAAAGGCATCATCATTATTGTCAGTAATCCTGTGGATGTTCTGACTTATGTCTTTCAACAAGCTTCTGGCCTACCGATAACTAGAGTTCTTGGCACAGGCACTATGCTCGATACAGCACGACTTCGGAACATTTTAGGGCGTGAATTAAACATTGAACCTCGCTCAATTCATGCCCAGGTAGCTGGAGAACATGGTGACTCGGAGGTTGTTCTCTGGTCTAGTGCGACTCTTGGTGGCACAGACCTCAGAAGTTGGCCTGATTGGACGACAGAAAAAGAGGAACATGTTGCAACTGAGGTGCGCACCGCGGCCTACGAAATTATTCAGAGAAAAGGTGTCACTAATCACGCTATCGGCTTAGTCACTGCAACTTTGGTGAAATGGATTCTCCGGGGCGATCGCCGCATTTTGACCGTATCTAGAGTCCAAAACGGTATGTTTGGCTATCGAGACTTAGCTATTTCTCTGCCCACAATTGTCAGTATTAATGGTGCTGAAACCGTTCTTGAGCCAGCCGTTGACCCTACCGAAAAAGCAGCCCTCGACCACTCCGCTGACGTGATCAAACAGGCGATCGCCTCCCTCACCCCTTAGACCTCACCAATCCAATCAAAAATTTGGTTGACGAAGCTAGAAAGAAAAACTATTATTGATGATTGTGTCTGCAATATCCTGCTCGGATCAGGTGACACATAAAATGTAATTCCTCAGATTTGCAAAAACGAAGAATTACTACCTGTACGGCAACCTATACAAAATAATATTCAAATGAGTTACGCAATTATTGAGACTGGCGGTAAGCAAATCCGCGTCGAACCCGGTCGCTTCTACGATATCGAGAAGATTGACGTTGAAGTTGATGGCAACTACACCATTGATAAAGTTCTCCTCGTGAGCGACGACAATGGCGTTACTGTTGGTCAACCTTTCATCGACGGCGCAACAGTTGAAGGCACAGTTGTTGATCAACGCCGCGCGAAGAAAGTAATCGTTTACAAGATGCTTCCCAAGAAAAAGACTCGTAAGAAGCGTGGTCATCGTCAGTACTACACTCGCTTCATGATCGACTCGATCAAAGTAGGTGGCACAGTCGTTGCAGAAAAGCCCGCAGAAGCTTAATTTCTAACCGTTTTTCTTACAACTAACCGTTAAAATTATTTTTACGACGTTCAGAATTTAGGAGAATTAACCATGGCACATAAGAAAGGTACGGGTAGTACTCGTAATGGTCGTGACTCACGCGCCCAACGCCTCGGCGTAAAACGTTATGGCGGCGAAGCTGTCACTACTGGCTGCATCATCATCCGTCAGCGTGGCACTAAAGTTCACCCCGGTAACAATGTTGGTCGCGGTAACGACGACACTCTCTTCGCACTCATCGATGGTGTTGTGAAGTTTGAACACTACAAGCGTGGTCGTCGCAAAGTCAGTGTTTACCCCGCTGATGCTACTGCATAAGTTTTATCTGGTTTTAAAACAATTTGAATGGTTGGGGAAATAATCCTCGCCGTCTATACTAGGAAAGCTCAAAATTTTGGGCTTTCTTTTTTTATTTTCTAGTTAGATTTTTTATCCAATACTTGGGAGATCTGGAGCATGAGTTTAGTTGGCGCAATTCCACTCGATAAGGTTCGTTTTAATGAACAAGGGCTTGTGCCGGCGATCGCCCAAGATTATCTCGACGGTACGGTATTAATGATGGCGTGGATGAATAAAGAATCTCTAACGAAGACTATGGAAACCGGCCAAGGCTGGTATTGGAGCCGTTCCCGCCAAGAACTTTGGCACAAGGGCGCAACCTCCGGTCATTTCCAAAATGTCAAAGCACTCCGTTATGACTGCGATAGCGACGCTATTCTAATGACAATTGAGCAAGTTGGAGATATCGCTTGCCATAAAGGAAGACGTAGTTGTTTCCACCAAATAGGCTCTGATGAATCTGCGCCCTCTGCCGATACTCTTTCTGAAGTCTTTAATGTGATCCGTGATCGCCGCGACAATCCGCAGGAAGGTTCATACACAAATAGTCTTTTGGCTGCCGGCGACAACAAGATTCTCAAGAAGATCGGTGAGGAAGCTGCCGAAGTCGTGATGGCTTGCAAAGATGATGAGAAAGATGAGATTGCAGGAGAAGTAGCAGATCTCTTCTATCACTCACTTGTGGCGATCGCCCACCATAACGTTGACTTGCGAGATGTCTATAAAAAGCTAGACAGCCGTCGTCGTTAGAGAGAAATGGCGATCGCTTAGTTAATTTATAACTAGCAAATCATCTGTCTGGAATAAATGAAAGAACTGTTTCTGATTCCATATTGTGTGGGTCAACATACGCCAAAATTAATATCCCTGCATCTGTTACCAACTTAAAATAAGACAACTCGAATATACGAGAATGAGAGGTTAAATCATTCCATGTTTCGCCTACACATTTGGCTGATATGATCTTTGCTCCACTTAGATTCCAGCGAGCAGCATAGTCAATGAGGTGATGCTCCTCATAATCATAGAAAGCGCTCTCTTTGGGCATTTTTTCCCAAAAGCCAATACCTGCATCAAGGAATATCCGATGCCATTGGGGATCGCCTACTACATTCAAAAAAAGCATTTCGATGAAGTCTTCAGAATCCGCATTAGTAGCCCCTAAAATTTCAGTGACATGCTGCCCTTGCAAAGATTCAAGGTTAAAAGTAGGAGCATTTTTGATTCTGGGCATCGAGTTGGATACTTATCTCTACTACTTTTAGAACAGGTAATTTACGTTGAAATAAAGGCCATCATCCTGCCAATTATCGCCTCGGTCATCAAGATCGACGAGGGGAAGTGCATAGTCAAAACGCACAGTAAAACCCTTTTCGATTTGCCACCAAGCCCCTAAACCAAGCCCTGCTAAAAACTGCTGATCAGGTAATGTATTGGGGTTATTCTCGCTGTTCCAGACTGTACCCATATCAAAAAATGGTGCCAACTGGAAAACAGCATCTCCTGATTCATCACGAGCTAGGGTAATGCGATCTTCGACAGAGAAGCGGAAACCATTATCCGCAGAACGGGCATTCTGACGGAACCCTCGCAGAGATTGTCCACCACCAATCACAAATTGCTGGGAAGGCAATAACGTATCAGGCGTCAGTTGCAGATCGGCTTGAACCACTAAAAGATTATTGGGGTTGAGTAATTTCACTCGTTGAATTTGGCCGAGCCAGCTCCAAAAATGACCATCGGGAATTGGTTCGTCATTGGTTGTTGCGTCAAATAATCCCGTACCAATACTGAATTGTGAGCGCAGTGACCAGGCACCGGCAGGTTGGCGTTTAATAAAGTCTTGAGAAAATTTGATTACGCTTGTGGTGCTTTTACCATCCTCTGTTCCAACATTAAAACCAAATAATTCATCACCGAGGAACGTCAAACCATCTTGGTATGTGAAAGCCAGACCAAGGGCAAATTCTTCGCGAGGAGTGCGAACAAGAGGCTGACGGTAAGAGAGTTCATAGCGTTCTGATTCGCCACGAATATCGAGTACATCGAAAGGCTCTTGGATAACTTTGTTGCTGCTAAGGACACCACGCAAGGTAATGGTGCCGTCTTTGGCATTGATCGGACGAGTGTAATTAACATCGAGGCTCTCAGCACCACCGCGAGTTGTGCGAATATAGCCAACGCCAATGCGATCGCCTGCCCCTGTGAGATTTTGCTGGATATAGTCGGCCGTAATCCGCTCTGAACCAACACTCGCAGGCGAAAAATTATCGACACCAATATTGAGAGAGACGGTGTTTGCTTCGGTGACGATGATGTCTAGGTCACTTTCACCAACCCCGTCACCAGCTTTAAGAGTTGCTTCGATATTATCGATAATCGGGTTGAGCTTCAGGAGTCGGAGCTGATCCTCTAGATTCCCTGTGTTTAAAGGCTGCTTGGCCCCGAGGCGCAAACGACTGAGTAGATAACTATCATTGACGTGCTCATTGCCCTGTAGGGTGATGGCGTCAACTTTACCTTCAATCACCCGCAGCTCGATGGTATCAGTATTCAAAGAGTCTTCTACAATGACGGCCCTAGAGGTGATGTAACCTTCCTCTAGATAAAGCTGGGTAATTCGGTCAGCAGCGCGATTAAGTTGTTCAAGACTAATATTTGTCCCCGTAAGCTCTGCCAAAATTGGAGCAAAATCTTCTTCCCCAAAAACAGTGCTCCCAGTGATCTGAACCTGCCCAGTGACATTACGATCGTCGCTAGTGGTTGGTGTGGATGTCGGAGTCGATGATGGTGTCGCTGTTTCCGGTGTGTCGATCGTTTGAGTTGGTGTGGTTTCGTCGGGGAGTGGCTGAACTTCTGGTAGGGGTTCGGTATTAGAATTTGGCCTTTGGGTAAGGATGAGAGGTTGGGCGATCGCCGCAGTTTCTTGTTCTTGCGCTGGAGTTTTTAGGTTTAAAACAAGGGAAGTATCATCTTGATTTTGCTGAATTGCATCCAACTCTTCTGGCGCAATACTCAACTCAGAAAGGTTGGATAAATCTGAGTCAGATTTTGTAGCGATCGCCGTGGATTCCTGTTTTGATATTTCAGCTTTTAAATCAACGGAATTATTCTCTAGATTGTTCGTAGCCTCTTCAAATTCACTGACTTCTACTGGTTGATTCGCTGGCTCAATATTCCCTGAAAATTCTGGTTGAAGTTGGATTGCTGCTTCTGGGGCGATCGCCACCGCTAACGGCAAACTCGCAGGTACATCTTTAGCCTGAGTTTGGCTGGAAGGCAACTCTACTTCAAGTTGTTGAGATGATGCGACTTGTTCAAGCTTTGACTGGAGATTAGGAACTGTCTGATCCTGTTCTGCCACTAACGTTTCTGAGACGATAGCCTGAGCTGTTTGCCCATTCGTCACTCCCGTCGCTGTTAAGAGTATTACTCCAACTAACAGACGCTTTAAAGCCAGAGAACAGGTTTGAGAACGACGAAGAAGAAAACGCCAAATCATAATCGTATCGTTGGGAAACAGGTTAAAAGGTCAGACAAATTCACCTACAAGTTAACCACAACTTTTTAGCAACGTAGCAAAAAGGAATGAAAGTTAATTGCGTGATGTTTTGCTTGAAATTGATCCAATCATTCAAACTTATGGCAAGGATTTCAGGGTAATTCAGAAATGAGGTTGCGTATTTTTACGGGGATGACTAATTCAAAAGGAGTTTTGATTTATTGAGTTCAGCTGTTGTTGTCATGTAATCGCAGTAATATCGCCAAAATCTTGTCAAAATTGTTACCAAAGTCGGAAATTTTGCGGTCTTTGCTGTAAGAAGGATGCAGGAGTCGCCAACAAGATTTGGTGCTCACAAATAAAGTTGTTGCAAGCTGGTATCGGCTGCTGAGGTTTGAGTCATGTTGAAGGGTTTGGTCATTTTCGATATCGATGGTGTGGTGCGCGATGTCAGCAAGTCTTACCGACGGGCGATCGCCGATACCGTAGAGCATTACACCAAAGGAGAATATCGTCCCTCAATGGCAGAAATTGACAGCTTGAAAGCCGAGGGTTTTTGGAATAATGACTGGAAAGCGTCGCAGGAATTTATTAAACGCTGGGATGAGGAGATCGCCGTTGACTATGACGAATTGGTAAATTTCTTTCAACTCAAGTATCGCGGCAACAATTTTGATGGCTACATCACAGAAGAACCATTGTTGATGAATATGACCTACCTTGATGGGTTATCTGACAATAATTTTGGATGGGGCTTTTTTAGTGGCGCAATGCGAGGTTCCGCCGAATTTATCTTGAAAAAACGCCTCGGGTTAACAGAGCCTGTTTTGGTGGCGATGGAGGATGCGCCCGAAAAACCTGACCCCACTGGATTGTTTCAGGCGATCGCCCAGCTCGAATCCCCAGAGAATGAAGGTTTGCCCGTTGCCTATGTCGGAGACACGGCAGCAGATATGAAAGTGATTGGGAAGGCTGCGGAGCAACAACCCACGAGACAATGGTGTGCGATTGGTGTGATTCCTCCCCACGCCCGGACAGGTGATGATAAGGAATATCTTTACGCTTCGAACTTACAGGATGTCGGTGCGGATATTGTCTTGCCGAGCGTTACTGAGATCACGCCACAGATTCTTAGTGCATTGCTATAAATTCTTCTTTCAAAATGCTTCGACGTTATAGCCATGCATCCTGAAAGGGTTGATAAAAATGTTTTTCCGTTGTTGTTGCTCCTTGAATGCCAACAATGGCACTGGCGAAGGTTTGGGCGCGTTTTAGGGTTCTTGCAAGAGGCCAATTGGAAAGAATACCCAACAGAAAAATGCTACAAAAGGCATCTCCAGCGCCCACGGTATCTACAACCTGTGTTGATTGGTCTGGCGCAACAGTGAGGCGATCGCCACCAAGTTCAAAAAGTGTTGCACCAGCAGCCCCTTCAGTCAGCAAAATATATTGCAGATCATATTCATTGAAAAGAAAATCAAGTTGGCGATCGCGATCTACTAAGTTTGGGACAAGGGCTGGCAACTCTTCGTTATTTAATTTGAGCCAAGTTGAATCTTGCAAAAAAGGTTGAAGATTTTCGATTTGCCACCATGGATCTCGAAAATTCACATCACAAAAAATTGTTCGCTGAGATCTGTTTTTGAGCTCAATTAAACTCCGCTTTGAAACATCATTCCGAATTGCAAGAGAGCCATGATATAGCAATGCTGAATCAGAAAAATTTGGAAAAAGATTCACATTAATATGGTCATAGGCTTTGGGATGCTCAATACTGTAGCTTGGCTGACCATTTTTGAGGCTAACAGTAACAATTCCAGTGCCAAGATTAGGGTCGATTTGTACACCTTCAGTGGTCATTCCCCAATCCTGCATCGCTTGTAAAATCAGCTCTCCCTCTCGATCGTTACCAACACGAGAAATAAAGAGAGGCTTTTGACTGAAAGCCTGTAGATGCCAAGCCACGTTGAAAGGCGCTCCTCCTAACACTTGATTGCCATCAGGAAAACAATCCCAAAGCACTTCTCCAAAGATGATGCTGGATTGATATTTCATAAACTACTTTTTCTCTACTTCTGCTCTCTACTTTTATAGACAAATAATAATTTTGAGGGCAAGGGTGTATCGCAATAATCAATATTAATTAAAGCTCAACTATCACTAAAGATTGTAGGGCTAGTCATATCTGTTTGAGGAGAGCTGGGTTTTGTGTCAGGGCGATCGCCTCCCAAGCGACAGAGGTGGCATCTACCCCTTCCGTATAACCGAAATTATTCCTAAATAACGTGAGTTCGGGATAAGGAATCAAGGTTCTAATCAAGTTTTAGAGAAGGTTTCTTGGGCTGATGACAGTAGGCAATTAGACCGCAAAGCAAGTTGACACAAAAGTTCGCTGGACTGCGATGGCGGGAATACTCAATCTGAGAAATATTCTTCAGTTGGTCAATAACGGTATCAATTAAAGCTCGCTTACGAGCAAACACTTTGTCACGCCAAAGCATCAAGTGATTCTTCATATTGCGACGAGGCTTAGCTAGAAGCATCACATCATATTCTTCTTGTAAATACTGTGCCAGAGGTTGAGAGACGTAACCTTTATCGGCAAAGACTTTTCCCGATAACCCTTTCAAAAGCTCCACTACCGGTTTTCTATCATCGGTGTTGCCGGGTGTGACCTTCACATTGAGTAATTCTCCACGGTTATTGATAACCAGATGTAGTTTGAAGCCAAATGATCTCTTGCAAAAGGTTATGGCAATTCAAAATTGTAAAGACCCGCAATGAGATTGAGTCTTAATCCCCATCTCCGACGGCGGTTACGATATCGACTGGATAATATACGAAATCTTTTGAGCATTCTGAATACCATCTCAATGATGATTCTTTGAGCTGCTAAGAGCTGATTCTTCTGTTTCTGCTCCGCACCTTTAGGCTTCTTGTGAGGAGTGTGACTCCGCTGATGTCGCTTGTGTAGACCTTGATATCCGGCATCGGCAAGGCAGAGTTGTCCCTGCTGAAAATGCACTCTACTCTTTTTGAGTAGTTTGAAGTCATGGGTGCTACCTTTCTCACAGTCACAACAGATAATCTGTGCCTACTGCCAAGCAATAACTATTTGAGCTTTAAGGGAATGATGCTTCTTTTTCTCTGAGTAGTAAAGACGTTGTTTTTTGGGGCTTTTCAATCGCCTGTTCTGTGGCATCCATCACCACTACTGTTAGAGATAACTCTTCTGAACCATGGAGCTGTTTCATGCCGGGTAAGTGGCAATCGGTTTCTTTGATGAGTGTATTCTCTGTTTTTTGCACCATGCGACAAACTGTTGATTCATGAATGCCCCATGATTGAACGATAGGAAAATAAGTGCGATATTCCCTCGGATATTCCAAGGTGAAGAGTAGCTGATTTTCCAGGGATAAAACACTGGGACGACCGGGTTTTTGCTTTGCTTTAGCTTCTGCTAGGACTTCTACCAGACGATTGAAGGTCTGAAGTTTAACTCCACAGGCTCTCCTGAATTGTTCTGTCGATAAATGTTGGAGCTGTTCGTAAGTCAGCATTTCTATCGCTATGACTCTGATACTTTCCTCTTTTTTACCTACTCTCGCTTCTTTTGCAAGAGGTCAATTGATGCCACTAGTATCAATGAAACTAATGCCTATGCATTGGCCATAACAGTGGCGCCAATAGATGCACAGCGATACTAATGTTGAAGGTATCCATTCCACAAAACTTGATAACTCACTGCTCTGGGAAAGGCTCGTCGCCAGTGATGACGCACATTGATGAGATAGAAATACTTGAAGTGACGATAATGAGATTGATCAAAAGCAATCAGTATCGTCATTATCTCTCTTAGAGGTTGTCTGAAAAGGGTCTGACTGTAACTTTTGTCATTATGAGCCTGACGAAAAAAGAGGTTGTCTGAAAAGGGTCTGACTGTAACTTTTGTCATTATGAGCCTGACGAAAAAATAGGAATTTCAGAGGATTTTCTTTGTGGAATCACCTACATGTCTATGCTCAAAATATACTTTTCAGACATCCTCTTAAACTCAGACTTCTGGGGCGACGCCGCTGTCTTTGTTTTGAGGCCAGTAATTGTTGTTGCCATTGAGGTTCGAAGACTTGGCAGAAATCATCAATGGAATAAAACAAAGGTTCTAGACTGGTTATGTGAGAAGGTAGTGAACTGCTTATCAACTTCCATAATATGCACTTTTTCCTTTTTCTTTCTTATCCCGAAATCACGTTTTGTTAGGAAGTGCAGATGGAGTAACCTTTGAAGCTTTTATCAATCAGAAGTTAGTGCCCATAATGTGGGAAGGAACCTATGTGGTGATGGACAATTGTTCGATTCATTTGGGTGAATCAGTCCATGAACTGATTGAGGCAGTGGGAGCCAAGTTAATCTACCTTCCTCCCTATTCCCCAGACTTTTCGCCAATTGAAAACTGTTGGTCAAAGTTCAAGGGCACATTAAGGGGTATCGAGGCAAGAACTTATCCAGACTTAGCTCAAACGATTAATGTCGCTTTTTCTGAGATTACCCTTGATGACATTCGAGCTTGGTTTACTCATTTTAAAAGGATGTCCCATAGCTGACCGAAGTGTGGCCAACAGCACATCATCAAAAACGGCTTTGTCAAAAAGCGGCAACGATTTAAATGCAAAGACTGTAACTATAGCAGTGATCAAAAGGGTCAAGAAGTTTCTGTACGCAGAGTCATATTCGTGGCATCTCTGAGGGATGGACTATGTCTGGATTGCTTCCGAATACAACTTTTTAGCCAAGATCAGCATTGTGCAATCTTGTTTAAGTCTTGGTGAATAGGGAGGCAGATACCACACCTCACACTTCGCCTTTGCCAGGATTTCTGCAACCCTTCCTCCCTTATGGAAAGTGGCATTATCCAAAATCAATATCTGATTGGGCTTTAATTCCGGTAGCAAACAGTTCTCTAACCACACCTCAAACGCATGGCGGTTACAAGAGCTTTCCACAATAAAAGGTGCAAACAGTTAAACAGTTTGCCTGGACTCCATACTGACCATCTCGCTCATCCATTCCCGACTCATCACAGTAGATGATTTGTTTTAATCTATAGCAGTGGTCATTTAGTTTGATATGTCATGTGAACCTCAATCCTGAGCCTGTCTGCAAAACCATTATGAAGTGTCTTAATCTATCTGGCGACTTCTATAGAAAAAATCGGGTTTATTCGCGAGAAAGGCGTTAAAGAGAATTGGCAATGGTACGACAAGTCTTATGACCGTCTTATTATAGCAGGCAAGGAGTGGGTTAAGACAGAATAGGATAGAAGCAATAAACATAGATGCCATGCCTGCTCCCCATAGTCTTGATTTACGCCTAAAAGCTGTTGCCGCCTTCGATAAAGGTGAACGAAAAAGTGATATCTGTCGCTTCTTTGGTATTAGCCGAAATACGCTAGACCTGTGGCTGAAACAACGAGAGAAAATCGGTTCAGTCGCTCCGAAGACAGATTACCGTCGAGGCCCTCAACCGAAGATTAATGATCTAGATGCTTTTCGTGCTTTTGCAGAGGAATATGGGCATCTAACCCAGAAGGAAATGGCGGAGAAATGGCCAGAGTCTATTAGTGATGCATCCAGACGTGAAGCTCTACGGAAAATTGAATTTACTCGAAAAAAAAGACCTATCGATATCAAGAGAGAGATAAAGAATTAGAAAAAGCATTTGTGGCACAACTGAAGCAGTATGTCCAAGAACGACTCGTATATATCGATGAAAGTGGATTTGATAATACCTTAGATTATGGGTATGGCTACTGCCATAAGTCAGAGAGGTTTATCGCAGAGAAGTTAGGTCATCGTACAGAACGAGTTAGCGTGATTGGAGGATGGCGAGAGGGAGAGCAGATAGCACCGATGGTATTTGAGGGCTATGCCAACAGCGCCTTAGTTTGCCAATGGGTAGAGGATTGCTTAGTGCCAGAGTTGATTCCGGGTCAAATTATTATTCTGGATAATGCCAGTGTTCATCCAAAGGAAAGAATACAAACATTGGTGGCGAAGGCAGGATGTGAAGTGATATTTTTGCCACCCTACTCACCACACCTGAACAAGATAGAGAAGTTTTGGGGGAGGTTAAAGAAGGAGGTAAGTAAGCTCATCAAGAAGACTGAGGATTTGTTCGATGCCATCAGAATAGCCTTCTGTTCTATGTCCTAACCTTCTCCTTCGCTGCTATATTATTAGCTGAAGGGTGAGCTGACTAATACGACCTAAAATTTGCAATAAAAAAGGCGATCGCCATGGATCGCCAATAATAAGAAAAATAGATTTAGTTGTGAAGAACTCAGCTAAAAAATCAATTAGCTAGCTTCAGTGGGAACGAGATCGAGATAAGCATCGAAGTCAGACACAGCATTGCGATATTCAAAATTCGTAACCGCAGCATTGTTGTCCTTAGCCGCAGCATCAAGACGATCTAAGTGAGCAAAAATCTCATCAACGAGTTCTTGGGCTTGAGCCTTATCGCTGGGAAGAAGTGTATTTGCAAGGTAGGTTAAATCACGGCGCAAGAAACCAAAAGGTCCGTGAATGTAAGTGCGAGTGTCGATCCAGTTATCATCTTGAACAAATTCGCCAAGGGTATTCATACCTTCGCGAGCTTCGTCAACTGGGATCAAGAACATCTCAATTTGGGAGAGGCGATCGGGGGTGTAGGTGTCAGGAACTGTCACCGAAGGGCTAGAGCAACTGACGAGGAAAGTGGTGATAACCACTAACAGCAAGGATAAAACAGACCGTAGGCGTAACATCATGGTGATATGTGTAAAGCTCTTTAACGTATCAGGGGGTTTAAATTTGACCTCATCATCTCATAAATAGGGGTGAGAGAAAGGTTTTGGCAGTGTGAGATTTAATTTTTCTTTTTCTATATGCAGTTAACCTGCAAGAAATTTGCTTAATTCTGGGGCGATCGCCTCGGCGAAATGCTCTTGAGGATAATGTTTAGCCTCGTCGAGGGAAACCCATTTGTGGGAGGTTTCAGACTTCACCCAATTTTTTAACCCATCATTATCTAGCCAAGCATCTTCCATACCCCAGAGAAATAACGTTGGTTCTGTGCGCGCTTTTAATTTTTCGGAGAGTTCTGGTAATACAGTTTTTAGATCCAGTTTTTTTGTAACGGCCATCAGCGCCCGCCCAGCAGCTGAAGTCGTCAAGAATGGTTTGCGGTAAACGTCTAAATTGCCATCACTAATCACAAAGCCACTACCACCTTCAAGCGTGCGATCAACAAGTAACGGATCCTGGGTCAACATATCCCCAACAAATGGAATCGTCCATTGCTTCATTTTGAAAGGCACTTTGCTTCCCGGTAACACAGGACTATTTAAAATCACGAGGCGATCGCACAACTCTGGATAATTTTGTGCAAATAAAATCCCGATATGCCCTAAGTACCCTTGGACAACCAAATGACAACGTTCGATCTCAATCGCGTTCAAAAAATCTTTTAGCGCTGTTTGCAACGCTTCGGCTGTGTAATCAAATTCCCTAGTACTGGGAAAACTCGAAAACCCTGATCCGATCCAGTCCGGTGCAACACAATAAAAATTCGCGGCTTCTAACTTTGTCATCACCTCACACCAACTGAAACTTTGGGAGGGCAAACCATGCAAAAAGACGATGGGCAAACGCTTTTCAACTTTCGTTTTTGTCTCGCGATAAAACCATTCCAGACCGTTGACCGTTATCTTTTTTTCGAGCAATTTCATTGATTTTTCGAGTTCCTCACAGCATTGGGTCTCAATATAGTAATGCGCGATATAGCCGTAGATTATGCTTTTCTCTGAAAAAAATAGGAAATACTGCGGACAACTAAAGCGCTTTGACTGTTTAGATTCTTGCTTTTAAGTGATATCTTTTGAGTAATTTCATTAATAACCACCGTGGCAAATAGTGGACGCTAAATTTTCTCCCGCAAATACCATAATCAAGCCGACAGGCAATCAACTACTTGGTCTTTTAACTGCTTTATTGATTGGATTGTCCTTCGCTGTAACAACTTTTGACGCCTCGGCAGGTATTCCATTATGGATCCTGCTCATGGTCTCTGCGGCGATCGCCAGTGCCTTAGGTGTCTGGGTTGTACCGCTGTTACAACGACTAAAAACAGGACAAATCATTAGGGAAGAAGGACCTCAAGCCCACCTCAGAAAAGCTGGCACACCGACAATGGGTGGTCTAATTTTTCTCCCGGTTGGTATCGTTGCAGGTCTAGTTTTTTCTGGGTTTAATTTTGAGGCAATCGCCGTCGCATTGGTCACGGCAGCCTATGGCCTCATCGGTTGGGTTGATGATTGGCAAGTTTTAAGGTTGAAATCAAATAAAGGTATTTCCCCCAAAACAAAACTCGTTCTACAAATTGCTGTAGCTATTGCCTTCTGCGTGTGGTTGGCTTTTACCCGACCCGATTTAACAACCATTGAATTCTTTGCAGGTTTAAGTTTGCCCCTCGGATTTATCTTTTGGGCATTGGCTGGCTTTGCGATGGTTGCAGAGAGCAATGCCACAAATTTAACGGACGGTGTTGATGGTCTCGCGGGTGGTACCGGGGCGATCGCCCTCCTCGGCATGGGACTTTTGGTATTACCTGAACACCCTGCCCTAACAGTATTTTGCGCCTGCATGAGTGGTGCTTGTCTTGGTTTTATTGTCCACAACCGTAACCCAGCAAAAGTCTTTATGGGTGATACCGGCTCCCTTGCCCTTGGTGGGGCGATCGCCTCAGTTGGTATTCTCGGCGGCAATGTATGGGGGCTCTTTATTATTAGCGGCATTTTCTGCATCGAAGCTATTTCCGTTATCGCTCAAGTCAGCTATTACAAAGCCACAAAAGATGAGACAGGCAAAGGTAAGCGTCTCCTGAAAATGGCACCCATCCACCACCATTTCGAACTGAGTGGTTGGGCAGAGACTCAAATTGTTGGGACGTTTTATATCATCAGTACCTTGCTCGTTGTACTGAGCTTTTTCATCACCTAAAAACATAAATTAGAAGACCACAAGCTAAAATCATACTGATCCCCTGTGGCTATGTAGCTTCTCCATGACTCTCATCACCCCGATTGCCAAAGTAGAACGCAAAGAAACCGGTCGTACAGTCGGCAAAGGAGCAAGACCCTGGACCATTATGTTGATGGTTAGTCTTGCACTGATTGGAGGGATGGGATCTCGCCTCGCCTTTTTACAACTCGTTCAAGGCAAAGAACTCCAAAAAGTTGCCCGAGAAAATAGCGTCCGTTTAGCACCAAAACCCCCAGTTCGCGGCAATATCTTTGACCGAAACGGGAAAATTTTAGCCACGACTAAATTAGCTCATTCTGCGTATCTGTGGCCCCTTGCCCGCACCAAACCAAACTGGGAAGCTACGCGGGATCTCCTCGGCCAACTCATTGGCATGACTCCCGATGAGATTGAAACGTTTCTCGACGAACATAACGTTTATTCCACAGAACCGATTCCCATCGCCCGTAATCTCACCGATGCACAGATTACGGCCATTGAAGAATTTCACTCCCAGCTAGATGGTGTCGAAGTTATTATCGAACCCATTCGCGATTATCCCGAAGGCAATGCGGCATCCCATGTCCTCGGCTATACCCGCGAACTGACCCCCGAAGACTACGACAAATACAAAGATCAAGGCTATCGACTTCAGGACTATATCGGCAAGCTTGGCTTAGAATCCGCCCTAGAAACTGAATTGCGCGGTAAATGGGGTGGACAAGAAATTCAAGTAGATCGTGATGGTCGCTTCGTGAAAATTTTAGGGGAACGTCCAGCTGAGGCAGGTCAAGATTTAACGCTAACGATTGATCTCGATCTGCAAAAAGTCGCGCAACAAGTACTCGGAGAACGTAAAGGTGCAATTGTCGCCCTAGATCCTCGCAACGGTGAAGTCTTAGCAATGGCAAGCTTCCCTGGCTTTGACCCTAATATTTTTTCGCGACGCATTTCTCCTGAGGAATGGGCAGAGGTTACGGCTCAGGGAGATCCGTTTATTAATCGTGCCATTCGAGGTTTTCCTCCAGCTTCAACCTACAAAGTCGTCACGGCGATCGCCGGCATGGAGTCAGGGAAATACCCGGCAAACACAGTCTTACAAACGACTCCTTATCTCGCAGCGGCGGGGGTCCGGTTCTATGAATGGAACAAAGCAGGTTTTGGGATGGCTGGCTATGTGCGCTCAATGCAATGGAGTAGTAACACCTTCTATGGGCAAGTTGGTCGTGGCGTTAAAGGTGAAACATTAATTCATTGGTCGCGGCAATTGGGTTTTGGATCGCTGTCTGGGATTGAGTTGGAAGAGGAAACACCGGGATTAATTCCTGATAATGACTGGACAAATGAAAGGCTTGATCGTGATTGGAATGTTGGTGATACAGTCAATATGTCCATTGGCCAGGGTTTAACTTTAGCAACACCATTACAAATTGCGCGGATGTTTGCGGTGCCTGCAAATGGGGGCTATTTAGTGACGCCCCACTTGGTGCAAAGAGAAGATATTCCCAAAGAAGATTTACAGCTAAAAAAATCGACAGTTGAGACGCTCCAGAAGGGTTTACGAGCTGTGGTCAACGGCGGTACAGGTAAAGTAATGAATGCATCAGGTATCCCACCTTCCGCAGGGAAAAGTGGTACCGCTGAAGCACCACCCAGGGAAAACCACGCATGGTTTGGTGCCTATGCCCCTCACGATAATCCTGAAATTGTAATTGTGGCTTTCGCGGAGCACTCTGGTGGTGGTGGTGGTTCTGTGGCAGGGCCAATGGTACGTGATGTGATGAAGGCTTATTTCTCTCTCAAAGATGAACGAGCCAAACCGCCAGAGTCATCTGAGGAAGCTCAATCTCCCGAATAATAAAATATTGAAATCGTTTGATTGAATAAACTTTGCGGGCGATCGCCTCTTTGTGGGAAACCTAGGTTTTCGTTGTCGGATTTCTCTACTGTCGCTTAGGTACAGCAAAAAAATAGAATAGACATAAGCTCAAGGCTCAGGGTCATACTGATTTTTGGGCAATATTGAACGTTATTTCTATATTTTGGCGATGCAACCCAATAATCCTAATCAATTTACGGAAAAAGCTTGGCAGGCGATCGCCCAAACTCCGGACATCGCCAAACATAACCAACAGCAGCAACTCGAAAGTGAACATCTCATGCAAGCATTGCTCGAACAGGGTGGCCTTGCAAAGAGTATTTTTACGAAAGCTGAAATCTCATTACCTCGTTTGCGTGATCGCACAGATTCATTTATCACAACCCAACCTAAAATCTCGAAACCTAGTGAGTCAGTCTATTTAGGGCGCAGCTTAGATACCCTTTTAGACCGAGCTGATAACCACAAAAAATCTTTCGGCGATGAGTTTATTTCCGTTGAGCACTTAATCTTGAGCTATGCGCGGGATGACCGTTTCGGTAAGAAGATTTACCAAGAGTTCGGCTTAACGGAAAATAAATTAAAGGAAATAATCAAGCAAATCCGAGGCAATCAAAAGGTGACCGACCAAAATCCAGAAGGCAAATATGAATCCCTTGAGAAATATGGTCGTGACCTCACCGAACTTGCACGTAATGGTAAGTTAGACCCTGTAATTGGTCGGGATGATGAGATTCGTCGCACTATTCAGATTTTGTCCCGTAGAACCAAAAATAATCCTGTTTTAATCGGTGAACCTGGTGTCGGTAAGACGGCGATCGCCGAAGGATTAGCGCAACGAATCGTGAATCGTGATGTGCCGGAGTCTCTCAAGGATCGGACGTTAATTGCGTTGGATATGGGGTCGCTAATTGCGGGCGCAAAATATCGTGGTGAATTTGAAGAACGTCTCAAAGCAGTTCTCAAAGAAGTCACTGATTCCGAAGGTCAAGTCATTCTCTTTATCGACGAAATCCATACCGTTGTGGGCGCTGGTGCGACCCAAGGGGCAATGGATGCAGGTAATTTGCTCAAGCCGATGTTGGCGCGGGGCGAACTCCGTTGTATCGGTGCGACAACTCTTGATGAATACCGCAAATATATTGAAAAAGATGCGGCTCTCGAACGTCGTTTCCAGTCGGTCATGATCAACGAACCCACAGTCATCGATACCATTTCGATTTTGCGAGGTTTAAAGGAACGCTATGAATTGCACCATGGCGTAAAAATTGCAGATACGGCATTAGTGGCCGCGGCGATGTTGTCTAACCGTTATATTAGCGATCGCTTTTTACCCGACAAAGCCATTGATTTAGTCGATGAATCTGCCGCCAAACTAAAGATGGAAATCACCTCCAAGCCTGAGGAATTAGACGAAATTGATCGCAAAATTCTTCAGCTCAAGATGGAACAAATTTCCCTCAAAAAGGAAAGTGATGCGGCCTCAGTTGAGCGGTTGGCGAAGCTGGAAAAAGAACTCGCAGATCTCCAAGAAGACCAATCTCATCTCAATGCTCAATGGCAATCTGAGAAAGAAGTCATCGATAAAATTCGTCATATCAAAGAGGAGATTGACGCGACAAATCTCGAAATTGAGCAGGCAGAACGGGGTTATGACCTCAACAAAGCGGCTGAATTACGTTATGGCAAATTAGCTCAACTTCAACAGCAAGTTAAAGATATCGAGGCTAAACTCTCAGAACAGCAAGTTAGTGGTGATTCTTTACTGCGAGAAGAGGTTTTAGAGTCGGATATCGCTGAAATTATTTCGAAGTGGACTGGCATTCCCATCAGTAAACTCATTGAATCTGAAAAAGAAAAACTACTCCATCTCGAAGATGAATTGCATCAACGAGTGATTGGTCAGGAAGAAGCGGTTACTGCTGTTTCTGAAGCGATTCAGCGATCGCGCGCCGGATTAGCAGATCCCAATCGTCCTACCGCAAGTTTCATTTTCCTTGGTCCCACAGGTGTCGGTAAAACTGAGTTGGCAAAGGCTTTGGCGCAATTCCTCTTTGATACGGAGGAAGCATTGGTGCGCATCGACATGTCTGAATACATGGAGAAGCACGCCGTTTCTCGTCTGATGGGAGCGCCTCCGGGATATGTCGGCTATGAGGAAGGTGGTCAACTTACCGAAGCCATTCGTCGCCGTCCTTATTCGGTCATCCTGTTTGACGAAATTGAAAAAGCCCATGCCGATGTTTTTAACGTGATGCTCCAAATCCTCGATGATGGTCGCCTCACGGATTCGCAGGGCCGCACGGTGGACTTTAAAAATACTGTGATTATTATGACCAGTAATATCGGCTCGAATTTTATTCTCGATGTGGCAGGGGATGACTCTCGCTATGAGGAAATGCGATCGCGGGTAATGGAGGCAATGACCGCAAGTTTCCGCCCAGAATTTCTCAACCGAATTGATGAGCTGATTATTTTCCACGGTCTCAAAAAAGATCAACTTCGGGAAATTGTGAAATTACAAATCAATGGCCTTGCAGGACGACTCGCCGAACAAAAACTTGGTATTGAATTATCGGACGAAGCCTACAATTTTGTTGCAGACATTGGTTATGACCCAGTCTATGGAGCTAGACCATTAAAACGCGCTGTCCAAAAATATGTTGAAACGGCGATCGCCAAAGGCATTCTGAAAGGCGAATTTGTTTCAGGCGAAACCATCAAAGTCCATGTCAAAGACGAACGATTAACATTTACTAAATGAGGATAGGGTGATCACAAAGTACCTTTAAGATCCAGAGAGCAAAACATGCATTGTCGTGGATTAATTTCAAATACTTATTAGATCAAGAGAGTAAGTCTCTGAATACTTTAATCTGCTGAAGACATATATTTTTGCACTCTTTTCTCTTTGAGAAAATCCTTTGAATAATAGGGTCTCAACATTTCATGCCCAATAAAATATCGGCTGTGCTACTTACCTTCCTCGCTTCCCTGTCTCTAGGTGTATCTAGTCCTAAAGCCCAGGCCCGTGAAGCAACCAATGAGCAATCGCCGAATACCAGCATCAATCAGCTCGACCCTGCAATCCAGAAAAAATGGTTAAGTCAATCAATATCATCTGTTTCTCTGACAGGGAATACCTTAACAACAGCCGAGGTGGTTAAAGTTGCGAATGGAGCACAGGTCACATTCAATGATGCAGCCTTAGACAGAGTGCGTCGTTCCCATGAAATCTTACTATTAGCGGCGACTAGTGGGCATAAAATTTATGGATTGACGGCAGGGGTTGGTTTAAATAAAGACCAAGCTTTTGTGAATGCCAGTGGTGGCTTGACGGAAGAAGTCATCGAAGTCTCCCGTGTGTTTAATCGCAATCTAATTTACGCGCATAGTGCAGGGGTTGGCCCGGAAATGGAACTGGAACTTGTGCGAGCAATTATGGTGACGCGACTCAATGCCATGCTGTTTGGAGCAACAGGGGTACAGCCGAAAGTCGTTGAACTATACCGCGATTTTCTCAATAACAACATTACGCCAGTCGTTCCATCTCGAGGTTCTGTTGGCGAGGCAGATATTACACTTATTACTCATATCGGGCTGGCAATGATGGGTGAAGGTGATGTTTATTTCCAAGGTCAAAAAATGCCCGCGAGTCAAGCTTTAATTCAGGTTGGAATTGAGCCATTAGTACCCTTTGGTAAAGATGCTCTGTCGATTCTCAGTTCAAATGCTTATTCTGCGGCACTTGGGGCGATCGCCATTGAAGAGCTAAAACATTTACTGGCCCTCAACAAATTACTGTTTTCGTTAAGTTTGGAAGCCTTAAACGGTAATATCGAACCATTTTTGCAAGATGCCCACATTATTAGACCGTTTCCCCATGTCAATGCGGCTGCCAAAGATATACGAACAATTCTAGACGGGAGTTATTTATGGCTGCCCTCTGAAGAAAGAGCCTTACAGGATCCATTGAGTTATCGTACTGGAGCTTACACTTTAGGAGCTGTCGAGAATACTTTAGCTGAGTTGGAAAGCCAGTTAAAGATTCAGCTTAATTCTTCTGATGATAATCCAGCCATTGTTTTAGATGTTGTGCCTCCATCAGACCAACTCGAAGAAGCAACGCTCTATGTCAACGAGGGTGATCTGCAAGGTGCACTCATTCCCACCGCGAATTTTTCTCCGCTTCCTTGGGCCATCACTTTCCAAGAGGCGGCGATCGCCTTGAGTCATCTGTCGAATGCATCTGCCCAGAGAACAATTAAACTTGCGGATCCACACTTCACTCATCTCAGTCGTTTTCTCGGCACAGAGAATACATTTCATGCTTACGGAGCAATTCAAAAAGTCTTTGCTTCATTAGCAGCAGAGAACCAAGAATTAGCACAACCAGTGTCGATAGATTTGATTTCTATTGCAGGTAATATTGAAGATTTGAGCACCAATGCCCCTCGAGTTGTGCGCCGTGTGCGTGAGTCGATTGATAATCTCTACTACATCTTGAGCATTGAGATGATGCATACTGCTCAGGCTATTAATTTGAGAAGAGAAAAGAACCCCAATTTGGTTTTGTCAGATACCACCCAACAGTTTTTTGATGAGTATCGGCAAGTTGTTTCGTTTTTAGAGCATGATCGTTTTTTATCGCCTGATATTGAGGCTTCATACCTTTTCTTAAAAGATTATCCAACTGGTCAATTTTAGAGTTTGTGAATGATGCGGGTAATGGCAACTCTCCACAACGTCACCATAAATAAAAATGGCGATCGCCAAAGGTATTCTGAAAGGCGAATTTGTTTCAGGCGAAACGATCAAAGTCGACGTCAAAGATGAACGACTGACATTCCTGAAATAGAACTTGCACAAATATCACGGAAGGGGGAATCAAAAGTTTGGGTTCCCTTTTTCATATTGCATTGATGGAGAAACAGGCGATTGCCGCAAACATAACTAAGCACAAATTGATATTCGACCAAAAAGCATTAAATGAAACAAATATCGTTTGTGACACTTTGGAGACTGTACCACCCTTCCCTGGATTACGTAGGTATGACACCTAAACTCAAGACATACCAAAGGAAATGCATCTTACTTCTGCCATGTCTATCAACTCTGCGATCGCCGCCATCTACGCCGAAAAAATGGTCACTCCTCAAATGGAAGACTTTTTAAATCGGACAATCAAAGCCCGTCGCCTCACTTATCCAGAAAAGTATGAGCTACAAAGACTTGTCCATAAGATTCAGTCCGGTGAAGTTCTTCTTCTCTCTGCCCAGTAGGCGATCGCCAAAAGGATTTTCAAAAGTAAATTTGGTCTCAGCACAACCATGCAAGTTGAGAGCAAGGGTGAACGACTAACCTTTACAAAATAAATACGGCATGGGAGTTGAGCAAACAACCTCTTTTTTTATAGTTGAGAGACAACTAATTAAAAATGTATTCATGAAAGTCGTATATTACGTCGCCACTAGCTTAGATGGGTGCATCGCAGACGTTAATGAAAGCGTTGCTTGGCTCGAAAAACTCCACATCAATCAGGAAGCTAGCGACTATGACTCATTTTTTAGCACTGTCGATGCGCTCCTGATGGGTCGCAAGACCTATGACTTTGTTTACAACTACGGTTCATGGCCCTACGGCAACAAACCAACTTGGGTTTGTACTCGTCGAGAAGTACCACAGATGGATGGGTGTAATCTCCAAAACGAGCGTGAACCAATTACGGCAATCCAAAAAGCAAAAAATCTGGGCATGAAAAAAACCTGGGTCGTCGGAGGCGGAAATTTGGTGAGCACTCTACTCAAGGCAGAATTACTGACACATCTCAGCATTTCGGTAATGCCCATCATCCTTGGAGACGGAATTAAGCTAGTTGATTCTTTACCCTCGCATCTTTATCTCTGGCAAGAAAATTCCACCTCAATATCGGGATTCACTCAGATCGAATACCGAATAAAAAAACTTGAGTCTTAGTCAAATTGTTTAAATGCTCGCCACAAAACAGGCGATCGCCAAAGTCTCAAAAAAAGAATGCATTCTATATGACACTAAACAAATCGAGACAAAAAACAAATGCTCATATTTTCTAAGTAAATTCCCTCAATTTAATGTCGTAGGGGTAGCAATTGTGGATATTTAAAAGCCAATATGTCCAGAAGTTCGGATGCTATCCCCGAAGAAATGACTGTAATTGTAGGCCAGCTCAGAACGTAAGTTATATTGATGCATATTGCCTTCTGAACTTAGTAAACCTTAGGCTTATATAAATTCACGTTTTGGCGTACAAAGCACACCAAAACTGAACATAATCTGGATGATTTTGATAGCAGACTGGACTCTTTTTTCTCCTCGCGAATGACTAGCTCAACTAATCCTGCGACAAGCCTAAGCCTGCCGGGTTACACTCTCGGTGAAATGCTTTATCAGGGCGATCGCACGATAGTCTATCGGGCAACGGAGATAGAGACGAAAAAGCCAGTCATCATTAAAGTTCTCTCCAACCCCTACCCCACTTTTAACGAGCTGGTTCAGTTTAGAAATCAGTACACGATTACAAAAAATCTGAATATTTCCGGTATTGTTCAACCCCTAGACCTTGTCTCTTGGGGCAATGGCTACGCATTAATCATGGAGGATCTGGGATCTTTGTCCCTTCATCTCTATGAAAAGCAGTATTCCTTGGTTCTGGCCGAGGTTCTGGAGATTGCGATTCAACTAGCGGACATTCTGCACGCGCTTCATCAAGAGAATGTCATCCACAAAGATATTAAGCCAGCCAACATCCTCATTCATCCTGAGTCAAAACAAGTCAAACTTATTGATTTCAGTATTGCCTCGCTTCTGCCCAAGGAGACCCAGTCAATTCAAAGTCCCAAGGGTTTAGAAGGGACACTTGCCTATCTAGCTCCAGAACAAACCGGGCGGATGAATCGGGCGATCGATTACCGTGCTGACTTTTATGCTTTGGGGGTTACGCTCTATCAGCTATTGACCGGAACATTACCGTTTACTAGTGATGATCCGATGGAACTGATCCATTCTCACATTGCGCTATTACCGACAGCGGTGGATCAGGTCAAGCCTCAAGTGCCGTCAACGGTAGCTCGGATGGTCGAAAAATTGATGCAGAAAAATGCGGAAGACCGCTACCAAAGTGCTTTGGGACTCAAGCATGATCTTGAGGTGTGTTTGAGTCAGTGGCAGGACTCTCAAGAGATCAATGAATTTGAGTTGGGGCAACGGGATCTGGGCGATCGCTTCCTCATCCCCGAAAAACTGTACGGACGCGACAGCGAAGTCCAAACCCTACTAGATGCCTTTGATCGCGTTGCTAAGGGCAGCAGCGAAATGGTCTTGGTGTCGGGTCTTTCCGGTATCGGAAAAACTGCTGTCATTAACGAAGTTCAAAAGCCTATCGCGAAAAAGCGAGGGTATTTCATCAAAGGAAAATTTGATCAATTTAACCGCAATATTCCCTTCTCTGCATTTGTTCAAGCCTTCCGACAGTTAATCGGACAGTTGCTGGGAGAGTCTGATGCAGAATTGCAAGCATGGCAAAGGAAAATTCTCGCAACGTTAGGTGATAACGGGCAAATTCTCGTTGATGCTATTCCCGAATTAGAAAAGGTGATTGGGGCACAACCCGATGCACCCGAGTTATCTAGTACTGCCGCTCAGAATCGATTTAACCTGCTCTTTCAAAAGTTTATTGCGCTGTTCACAACTGCCAATCATCCCTTGACACTCTTTCTTGATGATTTACAGTGGGCGGACTCTGCATCCTTAAACTTGATTCGGATCTTGATGGGTGAAGGAGACAGAAAATATCTTTTGCTGCTCGGTGCTTATCGCAATAATGAAGTGTATCCTGCTCATCCCTTGATGTTGATGTTGAGGGAACTGGAAAAGGAACAGAATTCCATTTCGACGATTACGTTAACGCCGCTGCCGATTTCAGACGCTAATTGCTTAGTCGCCGAAACATTGAATTGCGCTTCGTCGCTAGCGCAACCACTCACAGAGTTGGTCTATCAAAAGACCCAGGGTAATCCCTTTTTTACCACTCAATTTTTGAAAGGGCTATATCAAGATGGATTAATTGCCTTCGATATCGATCTCGGTTATTGGGCATGTGATTTAGCACGAGTTCGAGAGGCCACTCTTACAGATAATGTCGTAGAGTTTATGGGCGATCGCCTACAGAGGCTTCCCCAAGAAACACAGGATATTTTGAAGTCGGCAGCTTGTATCGGTAATCAGTTCGATTTAAAAACCTTAGCCATTATTTGTGGAACCTCTTCTGAGGATATTGCCAGTCATCTTTGGAATGCTTTGCGAGCAGGGGTGATTTTGCCCCAAAGTGAAGCCTATAAGTTCTTCCAAGAATGGGCACAAGATGAGGAGAAAACAGATGATGTTTCTGTTGATTATCGATTCCTACACGACCGAATTCAACAGGCGGCTTATCAGCTCATCCCGGCAACGCAAAAACAGCAAGTCCACCGTCAAATTGGCCAACGCTTACTCAAAAGCAACTCTAACCTCCAAGAGTCCCCCCGTATTTTTGATATTGCCAATCATCTCAATCAAGCTCAGGATTTACTCAAAACCGCAGCGGAACGATGGCAATTGGTGCGCTTAAATCTACAGGCTGGGCAAGCCGCTAGGGCAGGAACCGCTTATCAAGCTGCTTTTGATTATTTGGCCGAGGGTTTAACGCTTCTATCTGACCAATGTTGGGAGGCAGACTATCCGCTCACCTTAGCCCTTTATCAAGAAGGGGCGATCGCCGCAGGGTTAGTAGGGGAATTTGAGTATTTAGATCAATGGTCGGGGGTTGCCCTTAAGCACACGCCTAACCTTTTAGATCGTATCCCTTTCTACGAAGCGCAGATTCAAGCTCTAGTAGCCCAAAAGCAACTCCCTGAGGCGATTCAGCTCGGAATTTCCACCTTAGAAAAATTAGGTTTATCTTTTCCTCAAACCCCGCAACCAGAGGACTTTCCCCAAGGGATTGCGGCGATCACCCAACAGGTGGGGGAGCGAGACATTGAAGACTTGTTGAGGCTGACCTCAATGAAAGATCCTCAGAGTCTGGCGATCTTAAGAATCTTATGGCGGCTTTCTGCGGTCTTAGTATTGGCGGCCCCGCAGCTCATGCCCTTCTGTATGTTTCAGGCAGTAGAGCTGTCCATCACAACAGGCAATTCGGTGTTGTCCGCCCCCGTCTATACAACCTACGGCATGATTCTTTGTGGCGCAGTAGGAGATGTCTCAACGGGGTATCGCTTCGGTCAGCTCGGTCTTCAGCTAGTTGAACAGTATCCAGAAGGTAAAGCTCTAAAACCCAAAACCCTTGTACGCTTCAATGCAGGAGTACGACATTGGCAAGACCCGCTCCACGACACCTTAGAGAGTTTAGCCGAGGGTTATCAACTGGCGCTAGAAGTAGGGGATCTTGAATCGGCTGCAATTTGTGCCGAGGTGTATGGCTATCATGCCTATTTTGCGGGACAAGAGTTGACGCAATTAGAATCCGTGCTGAAAACCTATAGCCAAGGGATTCAGCGCATTCAGCAACAAACAATGCTGATTTGGAATGAAGCCTGCCGTCAACAGGTCTTAAATTTGTTGGGTCAATCAGATAAACCCTGTTCATTGATGGGCGAAGCCTACGATGAGACGGTGAATTTGCCGTTACAACGTACCTATAAGGATGGTTTTGGCCTAGGCATGGTGCATCTCCATAAAGCAATGGCGTGCTACATCTTTGAGCGATCCACCGAAGCGATTGAACATCTCACCACAGCCGCACAATTTTTGCCTAGTTTTGCGTCTTTTGCCTCAGCTCCTGTCTTTCACTTTTACACTGCTCTTGCCCAGGTCGCAGTTTATCCCACAGCTCAGGATACCTTAGCCATAGACTTTTCAGAGTCCTTCGAAAAAAGTTATAAGAAACTCCAAGCCTTTGCTCGCCACGCCCCGACAAACCATCAACATAAGCTGGCGCTAGTCAAAGCTGAACGCTATCGCGTGTTAGGGCAACGTCATGATGCAGTGGATGCTTATCACCGGGCGATCGCCGCGGCCAAGGCTAACGAATATATCCAAGAAGAAGCATTAGCCAACGAACGTTTCGCAAAGTTCTATTTAGATTTGGGATGGGAAAAAGAAGCGGCTGTCTACATGCAAGAAGCTTACTATTGCTATGCCCAGTGGGGAGCTAAGGCGAAAACTGATGCTCTCGAAGCAAGTTATCCAAACCTATTACAGCCCATTCTGCAACAACGCCATCAGCCACTGAATCTGCTCGAAAATCTACGTTCTATTACCCGACCGCAACTCTCAATCCATGCCTCTAAAACGGCCAGCTATTCGTCAACTATGGGATTGAATCAAAGTCTTGATTTACTCTCTATTCTGAAGACTTCCCAAGCCTTATCGAAGCTGTTGGATTTTGAGGAGCTCCTCACCACATTGATCACAATTATTCTCCAGAATTCGGGTGGCGATCGCTGTGCTCTGATTTTGCAAAATCAGGATAAAACATGGGAGCTTCGCGCGATAGGAACCCCTGCAAAGATTCAGATCTATCACCTGCCGATGGATGATCATCCTGAGTTACCGTGCAAGTTGATTCAATATGTGAAAAATACCAAGGAAGTTATCACTATTGACGGACTTGAGACGGATTTACCATTGGTCGATGATTATTTGCAGGTCCATCAACCCCAGAGTATTGTTTGTTCCCCCATTCTCTATCACAAACAGCTGAAGGGAGTTTTGTACGTCAGTAATCAATCAGCTCGAGGCGTTTTTGGAAGCGATCGCCTCTCAATCCTTGATTTTATTTGCACTCAAGCGGCAATTTCCCTTGAAAATTCTCGTCTGTTCGAGCAACAGAAACAGGCTGAAGCTCGACTCCAACAAAATAATGCTTTTCTAGAAGCCCAGCGAGAGTCTTCCTTTAATGGAATTTTAGTGACAGACACCAGCCGCCAGATTAGTGCCTTTAACCAAAGATTTCTCGATATTTGGCGTATTCCCTCAGAAATTTCTCAAACAAAAGAGGAGGATCAACTCCTCAGGTTCGTATTGTCTCAGCTGGTGGCTCCTCAAGAGTTTCTGGATAAAGTCAACTATCTGTATCAAGAGTCTGAGGTCGTTGGTTACGATGAAATCTCGCTAAAAGATGGTCGAATATTAGAACGAATTTCTAATCCTGTCCGATTATCTTCAGGGGAATATTGTGGGCGTATTTGGTCATTCCAAGATATTAGCGATCGCAAGCGCCTTGAGCAAGATCAACGTCGCCTCAACTCAATTCTGGAAGCTTCTTCGGATTATATTGCCTTGGCAGATGCTCAAGGGCAATTAATCTGGCTGAATCAAGAATTCAGAACGCTATTTCCGGAGCGAACACCAGAGACTGTCCAGAACTTTACAATCCCTGATCTTCATCCCCAGTGGGTTAATGACATTATCTTCAAGACAGGTTTGCCCATCGCAATTGAACGAGGAACTTGGTTAGAAGAACTAGCGGTACTCAATGCCGCGGGAGAAGAAATCCCTGTCTCTTTGCTGATCATTGCCCATAAATCTGAGCAAGGGGAAGTGAAATATTTCTCGGCAATTATGCGAAACATTAGTCAGCAGAAACAGAATCAACAAGCACTGATCGAAAAATCACAGGCTCTTGAAGCTGCCTTGCAAGATCTTACTCAGGCACAACTGCAAATAGTGCAAAGTGAGAAGATGTCGGCTTTGGGAAATCTCGTGGCAGGGATTGCTCATGAAATCAACAATCCGGTGGGTTGCATTGTTGGGAATGTCGGTGCAGCTCAAGACTATATTGAAGATTTACTCAGTTTGATTGATCTTTATGCTCAAGAATTTCCGAATCCGGGGGAATTCATTGAGGAGCACTTGGAAGAGATTGATTTGGAATTTGTGCGGGAGGATCTACCCAAATTAATTCGGGCGATGAAAGATGGTGGTGATCGCATCAAGTCCATCAGTCGAAGTTTACGTGTCTTCTCCCGCGCCGATACGGAAACAAAACAACGCTTTAATCTCCATGAAGGACTAGATAGTACAGTTCTGATCTTGCGTCACAGACTCAAAGCAAACGGGCAGCGTCCAGCCATTGAAGTGGTCACGGAGTACGGTGATATCCCTGAAGTCGCTTGTTTTCCGGGTCAGCTCAATCAAGTGTTTATGAATATTTTGGCGAATGCAATTGATGTCTTTGATGAGGAAAACCAAGGAAAAAGCTATCAGGAGATAGAACAATCTCCGAATCAGATTACGATTCAAACCTCAGTGGTAAATGGGCAAGTGCAAATTCAAATCAAAGACAATGGTAATGGTATGGAAGCACAAACAATAGAACGGATTTTTGAGCAGGGCTTTACGACAAAAGAAGTGGGAAAAGGAACTGGACTAGGAATGGCGATCGCCCATCAAATTGTTGTCGAAACCCACGGTGGCAGCCTAGAAGCACAGTCTGAAATCGGCCAAGGTTCTACATTCTGTATTCGATTACCTCTCTAATCTGCCGAAAAATATTATTGAGAGGCAGGCGATCGCCCGACGTCAATTAGGCGGTGGGGTAAAGGCTTTTTTGCAGTGGCTGTGACCTCATATAGATCGATGAGCTGTTTCTTGCCACGAGGTTTCAGCTGATCAAGTAAATGCCATTGGACGGAAATTTCCGAGGTGAGATGTTCGCGGGTTTGGCCACTGACAATCATGTCGCAGTTATACGTTTTAGTCAGCTCTTCGAGACGAGAAGCTGTATTCACCACATCACCAATCACAGTCGAATCCATCCGAGAAGACGCCCCCACAGTCCCAATCACAGCTAACCCTGTATGAATGCCAATGCCCATGCGAATTGGTTTAGTCAGCAAAGAATCTTGATAAGTTTCATTGAGAAGTTGCAAATTTTCTGCCATCATCAACGCAGCAAAAATAGCATCCTCTGCATGGTGACCGTCTCGGTCAAACACAGCCATAATTGCATCGCCCAGAAACTTATCGATAAAGCCATTGTGTCGGGAAATGGCCTCATTCATATGCTCAAAAAATCCATTGAGCCATGCAAATGTCTGTTTCGGATCTTGGCCTTCGGCGATCGCCGTAAACTCTCGAATATCACAAAAGAGAATGGTCAGCTCTTCCTCGCGAGCATTGCCCACTTTAATCGAGTCGACTCCCTCCGGCGCAATGCGTTGTAGAAATTGCTCAGGTACAAATAGCCGAAACTTTTCCGTTAAATTCTCACTAATATTCCGCGCTGCATCCAGCTGCTGTTGAGCATTTTGTTGCAATTGGCGCTGTCGCATCTCTTGAAGCTTGAGGAGATTGCGCAACTTTGACAACAGCATTTTGCTATTAATCGGCTTCGTCAAATAATCATCCGACATCATCTCGATGCCTTTTAGACGAGATTCGTCATCATCCAAAGCCGTTAAAAAAATTACTGGAATCGTACTATAGGCCTCATTTTCGCGGAGATATCCACACACATCAAAACCATTCATCCCTGGCATCATCACATCGAGCAAAATGATGTCTGGTGATTCACATTCCACCGCAGCTAAAGCTTCCAGCCCAGATTGAGCCGCATGGGTTCGATATCCCTCCCCGGCTAATAGCTCTTCTAAAAAGAACAGATTATTCGGTTCGTCGTCTACCAGCAAAATGTACGGTCTGGATTGGTTCGTGGCCATAGAGAGGATACGTTACGGTAGCAAAAAATTTGGACGACACACTCTGCAATATGCACTTGGCGGCGAATCTCTGTGATCTCAAGCACAGTTTATCTTGATCTCAGACCCTTTGATTCTACCTATATTCACCGTTATTTTTGTTGAACAGGGGCATTTTTCTGAATTTGGCGATCGCCTCCAATACATTTGACAGTGCTACCCTAAAACAAATCATCCCTTACCGCTGCAACAAAGGTTTCCCAATGGTTCAAGCTCCTTTGAAAACAACCCCGATCAAAACATTGGCTCAGCTTGCTATCCAACGCATCAAAGAGCTTGGCTGTGAATATGGCGAAATTCGGTTATGCACCTATCGTCGCCAAAACCTCTGGGCACAAGATCTATCCCTTAAACGCCTCAGCGATAATGAAAGCTCAGGATTTGGGATTCGGGTATTGTGGCAAGGATCATGGGGTTTTGCGGCGAGCCATCGTAAAACACCACAAGAAATTGAACGGGTTGCGCAACTTGCAGTAGAAATTGCGAAGGGTAGTCACCTCAGTCAACGGGAACCCGTACGTCTTGTGCCCGTGCCAGCTTACCAAGACCGTTATGAAACGCCGATAGAACTCAATCCTTTCGACATTCCCCTCACTGACAAAACCGAATTACTGCTTGATGTCAGCAGTAAGTTACTCGCCCAAGATGACATCATCAAAAAAGCCTATGCCTATCTAGGGTTCACTCAGGAAGATAAGCTCTTTGCCTCAACGGAAGGCTCACTAATTGAGCAGAGAATTTATCGCAGTGGCGGCGGCATGGGTTGTAGCGCAGTAGCGAAGGGTGATGCCCAAGGCCGAAAGTTTGAGCGATCGCCTCTCAATAAAGGTTATGAGCATATCCAGCCAGATTTGTTTTATGCCAATTTAGAGCGCATTGCGGCAGAAGCCATTGAAAAAGTTCATGCCCCAGAAGTCCCCAATGGCAAAGCGACCCTCGTCCTTAAACCTAGCCATTTGTGGTTACCGATCCACGAATCTGTCGGTCATCCCACCGAACTAGATCGCGTCTATGGCTATGAGGCGAATTTTGCAGGTACCAGTTTTGCGACAACCGAAAAGCTCAATAATTTTCAGTACGCTGCTCCCTGCGTTAATTTCAAAGCTGACCGCACCCAGACGGGTGGCCGCAGCACCCTCGGCTATGACGACGAAGGCGTTAAAGCAGAAGATTGGTACGTCGTTAAAGATGGCATTCTCGTGGACTACCTCACTGACCGCGAAACGGCCTATCGGCTCGGCAGAGAAAGCAGTAATGGTTGCGCCTATGCCGACAACTGGGCCAGTGTTCCAATGGTGAGAATTCCAAATCTTGGCCTCGAAGCAGGAAAAGAAGGGGGCGATCGCACCGCGACTCTAGACGAAATGATTGCCAACACCAAAGATGGCTACCTCATCGATGGGGACGATACCTTTTCCATCGATCAACAACGTCGCAATTTCCAATTCGGAGGAGATGCCGTATGGCGAATTAAAGACGGCCAATTGGCAGGCATGGTCAAAAATCTTACTTATCAGAGCATGACCACCGATTTTTGGAATAGCGTCACAGCGATCGGCACAGAAGCAGAAAGAGAACAACGCGGCACTTCTTTCTGCGGCAAAGGTGAACCCATGCAAATTGCCCAAATGACTCATGCCTGCCCACCAATCCAGGTGCAAAACATTAGAATTGGGCGTTAGACTACTTCCCACAATTATGGTAAAGCTTCAAAAAAGCGGTGTATTTACGGCAGTTCTAGACTCTTCTTTTTGAGAAGGCTAGTATAAACACGCAGACAAAGGCATCCAAATAATATATTCTTTACAGATTTCATAAAAATCATACGTATATTTCACAAACTTAACAAAAACTTCAAAATTGATTTTCGTAGCTTATAACAGGATTTGAAGCCAAATTAAGGGTGACACAAGTATGTTCAGCAGATTTTTGTCTAATGAGATTACGTACTTCCATGGCGCAAACTATGGTGTCGTAACAGAGTCAATTGCGCTACATCAACCCGGTTTGATTTTGTTTGATGGCAGATATTATCCAGCAGAATTATTTAAGCCTCTACAGATTGAACTAAAAGTCGGGACTTATGTTTTGGTGTTGGGAACGAGGGGGTGCCGTCTTGTGGTGGAGAAAGATAAAGCAATTCATGGGCATAAAGACAATGAAGAATAATTCATCGTCTATTGCTCCTAATAAAATCTAAGATCTCGCTATCCAACATTAAAGGTTGCCAAATCGCTGCTTCAGAAGCTATGTCTAAGTCAGTCAGCAGTTTGGCAGCTTTGATATAGACAGTCATTTAGTATTAAAGCGCTATTCTAATTTGACACCACGAATCGAGAAATCGAGTAGCTCCATCGGATGCCATAGCTGAATATCTTTACCTTGTTTTTTGAGATGTTTTTTAATCTGTAGGCTACATCCAGGATTTGGGGAAACAATCGCCTGTGCGCCTGTTTTGGCAAGATTTCTTGCTTTGCGATCGCCCAACTCATCCGCAATTTCAGGCTGCAACAGATTAAACACGCCAGCGCTACCACAACATAATGTGTGTTCCTCTGATTCACAGAGCTGAACATTCGGGATTTGTCGGAGCAGATCTCGGGGTTGCACGGAAATTTTTTGGCCATGGAGCAAGTGACAAGCATCTTGATATGCAACAGGAAAAGAGCCTGTTGTTACTGGCGATAGCTCGGCAGTTAAACCAACTTCAACGAGAAATTCCTGTACATCTCGTACTTTTGAGGCAAATTCTTTAGCTTTTTCGGCGTATGCAGGATCGTCTCTAAGAATTCGGCCATATTCTTTGAGTGTATGGCCACAGCCTGCGGCGTTGATAATAATGTAATCAACATTTTGATCAGCAAAGCTATCGATCATCTGACGGGCGATCGCTTGAGCTTGCTCATCTTGGCCTTGGTGAGCTGGCAATGCGCCACAACAGCCTTGACTCGTTGGAATCACCACCTCGCAACCATTAGCAGTCAAAACTCGTGCTGTTGCCTCATTCACTGGCGAGAAAAATAACCGTTGCACACATCCTAAAATCATCCCCACTCGGTATCGCTGCGCTCCCTGAGCAGAAATAACGGCAGGTAAATTTTGTTTTGCTTTGGCGAGATTCACCTTAGGCAAAATCATTTCCATCGCCTCTAATCTTGCTGAAATTTTGAGGAAACCCAACTTTCGAACAAGCCACTGCAACCCAGAATTTTGGTAAAACCACAGCAGCGGCAACAATAACTGCAATCTCGCCGGATAGGGAAATAAATTAAAAATTAGCCATCTAAAGAGGCGATCGCCCCAAGATCGTTGATAATTTCGTTCAATCTGTGATCGCATCGAGGCCAACAGTTCGTCATAGCTTACCCCCGATGGACAGGCCGACGTACAAGCTAGACATCCCAAACAACTATCAAAATGCTTTACCGTGGCTGCATTAATCTCCGCATCCCCCTTGGCGATCGCATCCATGAGATAAATCCGACCACGAGGAGAATCCATCTCCGACCCCAACACCCGATAACTGGGGCAAGTATCCAAACAAAACCCACAATGCACACAACTATCAATCTCCTTTTGCTCTGGAGGATGCATCACATCAAAGCCAGTTTCAGTTGCTTGGGGTTCAGAAAGGGTCATAGCTCGCAGTAATAGGTATTTAGTCACTATAAAAGTTTGTGACCCCAATAAAAAACCTCCCATCCCTGAGAGGCCGAAGCTTAATTAAATCGTAATAAATGCAACCATCCTCATCAGCTCTCAGCTAGCATTTGCCGAGGAAGAATGGCTCTCTAATTATTTGTGGGGAAACGCATAGCCCACACCGAATACAACACCAATATCAGTATTGTCTTCAGCGAAACCAGCATTGACGCTGACATTACCGACCCAGTTTTTCGCAAAACGATAGTCAACACCAGTAGTTAAGAGAAAATCTGTATCTTCATTGCTACCAGTGTCAAACGCGACGCCACCACCGATGTAAGGTGTAAACGGATTTTCGACAAAGGGGTCACGGCCACGTAGGGGAAAATCATAGGTAATAGGAACGTTAATCGTCGTGTCGTCACCAATGATTACGCTAGGACGGAGAGAGATATTTTTGGTGAGGGCAGCTTTACTAATAACAGTAAAGCCAGTATCTGCAACACCTTGGTCTTCATCACTGAGACCAATATTTGCGCCAACGCCAATATAGCTATATTTTCCAGTAGCGCTAATTTCAGGGTAACGGTCGCTACCTTGGGCAATTGTGATGGGTTCGCTAGTCAGAGCAGAAGCGGTTACTTGAGTTTGAGTGTCTGTGGGAACGGAAAATTCGGAAACTTGCTGTGCCTGGGCGGGCATCACACTGATTGTTGCTAAGGCGATCACCGCCACGGGAAGAATGCTTGTAATACTTTTCATTTGACGAATAACTCCTCTAAAACACAAAAAAGATTCGTTCTCCTGTTGTTGACGCAGGCGGATCTAGTTCTGTGCCAATTGTATCGGTAGAGTTGTGGGGTGGAAAATACGGCCGAAACGAGGGAACTGCCCCTTATTTCAAGGCGTCGCGTTGCCACTGGCCATAGCGATCGCCATAAAAATCCAAAATAGCTGTAATTTTTTTGCGATTCTCGTCCGACAGATCTTCGGGATAGTGAATAATCATTGCCCCAATCTGACTTTGGAAATAGTCAAACTCCTGCGATCGCTGGGTTTCTAGCTCGACCATCACACCAGATACTTGCCGAAGATGGGCTGCCACTTCCCGATAAATAGCCAAGGGCAGTTTCTCAAGTACAAGTTTTTCTGCGATCGCCCCAGCGAGAATCTTTTGAGTCACCATAAAAACCAAAACACAGCACAACAACACCCAATTTTACCCCTAAAGCAGAAGCCGCCCCAGCAAACTAGGACGACTTCAAACGAATCAAATTCAGTTATTGCAGCTTTTCAAAGAAAACTACTTTTAACTTTTAGCCTTCAGAAGCTTCGGTGTCAGGAGAAGGGGAACTATCACGATCGGCAAGAAGCACATCATCAATTTCCTTGTAAACCTCAATGCCCAATTGCTCAAGCACAACGACAGGAGAGTTACGACGGAAATCAACCCGCTTCACTTTGACTTGACCATCCGCAATCAGATCGCCAACCTGCACATAGCGGCTGTATTCTTCATTTGGCGCTTTCACCATGATGTTATCAACACCATTGAGCGTCACGACACCAGTAACCTCCGTTTCCTCTGCAAGGCTAGCAGTGGGTAGATCAGGTAATATCGGCGAAAAATCTAGTGCCGAAGAAACAGACCCCGCATTACTCCCAGAATCAAGCGTAACTAACGTAGCATTATTATTACCGCCGTTATTAGCAACTGGTGTCGGAGTAGAAGGTGCAGACGGCGTACTAGCAACAGGTGTGACGCGAGGCACGTTCTGAGGAGGTGCAGCAACAGGCTCAGGAGGTGGCTCCGGCACAAAAGTCACAGAGGTGGGCTTAAAGGTAAAGTCGGCAAAGGGGTCATTCCGACCTTCAGCAGTCGCATTTCGACGGGCATCAGGGTCAGTGGAGGGAATAAACACAGGGCTTAATCTCGCACCAGAGCCACTTAAAAGATCTGAAGGTTCGCCTTCCTCTGGTTGTGCTTCTGCTTCAGGAGTTGGCGCTGCTGCGGGCGGCGTTGCGGGTGCGGTGGCTGTAGGTGCTGGCTGCTCAGTTGCTGGTTGTCCCGAGGTTTCTTCTGCAGGGGTCTCTTCATCCCCACCGGAAGAACAACTTCCCAAAACCACAGTTAGGGCCAGGGCGGGTATAAGAAGATGGAGTTTACGCATGACGGGAAACCTCGACGTTCACGATGCTATGTGGACTGCTTAAACAATAATAGAAAAAATACAGCAGGAAATACGCTTCTTGCCTGTAGATGCTTTATTAAATACAAAAATATAAAGTTTATTTTTGACTTAAGTTCATCATACCCCGATTTTTTTCAGACATCTGTACTTCCCGTAAAAGCTTGGGGTTAAGGGTGATGTCTTGGGCTTTCAAGTCTCTCAATATTCGTATTACAGTATGGTCTAGCTACTTAACTTTGCCGGATGCTCAATGATAAAGCTTTTTAAGCAATACGAAAAACTGATGACCCACTTGCTTATGACAATGTTGGCGATCGCCATCGGCCTTGGCACTCTTGATCTAGGCTGGGTGATTTTTCAGGATATTATTGCGCCACCATTCCTCATCCTTGGCACTGATCAGCTGCTGGATGTGTTTGGTCTATTTATGCTGGTGATCATCGGCATTGAGCTGCTAGAGACGATCATGAAAACCTATTTGGTTAAAGGTGAGCCCCATTTTGAGGTTGTTCTCTCTGTCGCCATTATTGCGATCGCCCGCAAAGTGATTATTCTCGATATTAAAACGATCGATAGTGAGAAAATGTTCGGCATTGCAGCAATCATTTTCTCCCTGACCGTCGGCTACTACTTTATGAAGCAAAGTCATAAGAATAGCGATCAAAAGGTGAAACTCTCCCTAGAAACACAAACAGTGGATCACCAAAACCCTGATTCAGACTAAATCGCCAGTGAAACGAACAAAGGTTCAAGATTTTAGCGCTGACCAAACTTTACTTCTGATAATTTCTGTTGATAAAACGCCAGACGATCTAACGCACCAAGCTGCTCTGCCATTTCAGCAGCCCTAATTAAAAAGATTTCAGCTTGTTCAAGATCTCCAAGCTCTGCATAGAGAAAAGCTGCATTTTCAACAGTCTTAAATTCTTCATTCAGGTTATTTTGTTCTCGCGCAAATTTAGCCCAACGGTTTAGCTCTTTAAAGGCTAAGTCCGTTTGATTCATAGTTTTACGAGTTAAATAACGACCTTCTAGGGCACGAAATTTATTTTCAAAATCCCTAATATCTTCTGCGGCAAGGAGAGCGTCTGTATAAGCAATAATTGCGCTTTCGCCTTGTCCTGCGTATAGGAAGGCATCACCTAAATTTGTGAGCGTCAGGGTTTCAGCTGCGGGATTTTTTGCTTCACGGTGGAACAGAAGAGCTGTTTGATACCGTTTAATCGCCTCGCCATATTCTCCTCGTAAAGTCGCAGCTAATCCGAGGTTGCTAAGACTTAAGCCTGCGGTTAATGCATTTTCTACAGAGCGGGCGATCGCCAAAGCATCGGTAAACACTTCCTCTGCCATGAGAAGATTACCTTCTTGCAGGAAAAGCGTTCCGAGATTATTTAGCGCAAACATCTGTGCCTGAAGATCGTCGCGATCACGGGCAACGGCTAACCGACGACGAAAGGCATTTTCTGCTTCAAGGGGTTCACCGAGAGCTACATAGGATTCACCGAGGTAATCATACGTGAGCCCTAAACTTTCTTCATCGCCAAACCGTTGATAGATATTGGCAGCCTTCAACCAATGAAATACAGCTTTATCGAGTTGACCTTGCTTTTCTGCTTGCTGTCCAAGTCGGAGCTGAAAGTCACCATCTTCCCGTCGGGTTGTTGTCGCTTCAGAGTTTTGTTTATTACGCCCCTGAGCAAAGGCTGGTGTCGTTCCCAAAATCCCCACACTGCCTAAGCTAATGAGAAGGCAAAGGGTTAATAAGAAAGGCAATGTAGAACGAAGGCGGAGCTGGAGCAACATGGTGACTTTTTGCAAAATTTATAGACAGGCGAAATCGCCTTTATCATAGCGACGAAAGACGATCATAGCTTACCCATTTTGCCTTGCATCGTATCTTTTTACTTCCATAGGGAAGGCGATCGCCACTAATTAAAATAGGGACGACAAGCCACGGCAATTTGTTCAATATGACGTTCATCAGTGCCACAACAGCCTCCCAAAATATTGATATGGGGTAGCTGTTTAAGAATTTCGGTATGGTCAGCGCCCAATTCCATAGGGTTACCAATATCTAATTCTGGCGCTGAATCCAGTTCTTCATGGCTCATTTTTGAAGCGTTAGCCCGTAAGCCTCGAATGCGTTGAATCCACGCAGCATCAGAATTACTCTGAAAAACATCTCGAAAATGAATGGGATGGGCGCAATTAATTCCGTAATAAGCCGTGTAACTTTTGGTCGCGTCATCAACAGCTTTAATTGCATTTTCCAGGGTTTCACCGCTGGGTAACTTGCCATCTGTCTCGACTGTAAAGAAGATAACCACTGGGATTGTTGCCTGTTGGGCAGCTAAGACAACTCCAATGACCTCATCAACATAATTCATCGTAAAGGCACTAACGAAATCGGCGTTTGACTCTGCAAAGGTATTGATTTGTTCTTGGTGATAATCCTTCGCTTGTGCTGCCGTCATCGCATCATCAATAGCATAGCCATCACCCCTTGGCCCAAGACAACCACTGATCACAAAAGGTTGTTCAGCTTCCAAATCCCCACGAATTTTTTCCATGAGCGTAATTAGTTCAAGGTTGGCAGCTTTTAATGTTTCTGGTGTGTAATCGAGGCGATCGCCCCAATCCTTATTCGCACGCCATGTGGGGGCTTCGAGAATAAAACCTGCATTAAATTTCTGGGCGATCGCCGCATAATTCCGAAAATATTCTTCAATAGCAGCCCGACCCAGAGGATTACGCATCAAATCGAACAAGGCAAAATGAGGCAACTCAAACCCTTTATCAAACAAAAAAGTTGTTTCTGCACCACCGTCAGTTAAGAAAAAACCACCATTGAGCTGAGGCAACGACGCACGATATTTACTCATATGTCCAAACCAAAATGAGAAAGATATTTTCTTGATCTTGCTCAATCAATTCGACAGCGTCTCAGGGCATTCACAATACTTTAGGGTTTATTTTTGAGGCAAAGGAATTTTCTGCTTTAAGTCGTGACGATGATTGAATACAAAATACCGGCACTAGACAATGGAAGTCCAAAATAAAATAGAGAATATGTGGGCAAGATAGCAACCGGAACGCGGTTTTTGAGCAAGGGAAAACTCAGCCAAAGGAGTATGTATATATCCCCAAAAGTTCTGACATAATCTCCGTAATACCCTAAGACTGTCAAAGTCAAACTAGAGAAAGCAGTTAAGATCAGTAAGCTACTCAAGCCCAGTTCCTTTTCTTTCCCCCAAGCTAAAAAATGACTGATACATAACAAGATTGCAGCGAATAAAATCAGTACAAAACTATAAGTTTCATATATAGATTTGACACTCAGCTCTGTTAATCCAAATTGAAAAATATATTGGATTTTTCTAATATCCCCAAAAAAGGAAAATACAAATTATTGGATGCTGCGGTGCCTAAACCAGAACCAACAGCCTGTTTGACATAGAAAGACCACAGCAGGAAAGGGATGCAGGCTGAACCTAATTTCACTAATGCCAAACGATCAATGCGTTCCCACAGTGCTGCGACAACTAATGAAATCCATACGATCAGTAAGGTTTCTCGGGTCAGACAGCCTGCCGCAATGGTGATCGCACTAAAACCATAGGTACGCCGACGGTAGAAGTAGAGGGAAGCAACGAGAAAAGCACTACTGACTAACTCTGCGGTTCCAAGGCTCAGAGTAATCCATAAAGCGGGTATCCCTAGGAGCCAAAGTGCATGGTTTGGATTTCTCTCTTGGTCTTCGAGATAGACACTGCCAATATAGACAATTGCAACGATAGCTAAATAGTTGACGAATACTAAGGCGTAGGGAATCAGAGCTGTCTTTCCTAATCCGAAAAGATAACCGAGAACAGGATAAAAAATACGTCGATATCGATAATTTGGCAGATCAATCGCGTCCACTGTTCCCGGGTGTTGCAAAGCTGGGTCAAACGCCATACTCAAAAACATTTGACCATCATGGCCCACTTCATCGGGAACAATCAAAGCCGTTTCAAGATTCAAAAAAGGCGATTTGGGAAACTCGGCACCAATACGAAAAAAACCAGTTATTTCTCCATTAAAAGCGACACTCCAAAAAAGGAAAATAAGAATAGCCGGGATGAGAAATAATGCTAACCAAAACAGTTTGGATCTAGTTGATAACACTGGTATATATAAATCTAAAGGTGTTTTCTGATCGATATCAGATCGAATTCTCTCATGAATCTCAAAGTTCAAGTTCGCTTCTTGTTCGATATTCGACATCCTGAACAGAGGCGATCGCCCATAGATTAAGTACACAGAAGCATCATGAAACCACTTCTAAAACTTGAGTTTTCGAGATAAGAGCGATCGCCGAGTCCGCTTTAATCTAAAAGAATTTTTGCTGCCGTCTCACATTGATCATTACGTTGTCCGATTTTAGGTAATTATCAATATCTTTATTTCTTTTTGATTTTCGGATCAGAAAATTTCATCCGATCAGTCTTATTGTGTCTAACTCTAAACCGAACAATATCGACCCATACAAGCCGCAACACGTTAAAATCGCACATAGCAAAAATTTATAAACCTACTCCCACCCTGCCGTCGTGACAGAAGCAAAGAGCTACAAAAATACCGTAAATCTGCCCAAAACTAGCTTTAATATGCGGGCAAATGCTGTTCAAAAAGAACCAGAATTGCAGAAATTCTGGCAGGAACAGCAGATTTACGAAACCCTCGCGGCAGACAACCCTGGTAGTACCTTCACTCTCCACGATGGCCCTCCATACGCCAATGGCGATCTCCACATGGGTCATGCTCTGAATAAGGTCCTTAAAGATGTCATCAATAAGTACAAGCTCCTCCAAGGCCACAAAACTCGCTATGTGCCAGGTTGGGATTGCCATGGTTTACCGATTGAGCTGAAAGTTCTCCAGAGCATGAATGATGAGGTACGTAAGAACTTAACGCCCATCAAACTTCGCTACAAAGCCCGTGATTTCGCGATCAAGACTCAAAAGAAACAAGCAAAAAGTTTCCAAAGATATGGTGTTTGGGGAGACTGGGAAAACCCTTACCTTACCCTTACCCCTGACTATGAAGCAGCACAAATCGAAGTGTTCGGTGAAATGGCGCTTAAGGGTTATATCTACCGTGGTCTCAAACCTGTTCACTGGAGTCCAAGTTCCCAAACAGCACTGGCTGAAGCCGAACTCGAATATCCAGAAGGTCATACATCCCAAAGTATTTACGTCTCTTTCCCCATCACGGAATTAAGCGACACAGCAAAAGAAATTCTTGGTGAATATGCGGATAGTTTAGGGGTTGCAATCTGGACAACGACCCCTTGGACATTGCCTGGGAACTTAGCTGTAGCCATCAACCCTGATTTGGAATATGCAGTGGTTGAAACCGATGGTACGCTTTGCGCTCAAAAATATTTGATTGTCGCAAAGGATTTGGCAGAAACCTTGACTGAAACCTTTGAATCAGCTCTTTCTATCAAAGGAAGTTTTAAAGGTAATGTCATCGAGCAATGTACCTATCAACATCCTCTCTTTGATCGAAAAAGCCCAGTTGTTGCGGGTGGTGACTACATCACAACAGAATCTGGTACAGGTTTAGTTCATACGGCTCCGGGTCACGGTCAGGAAGACTATATCACTGGTCAAAAGTATGGTTTACCGTTGTTGTCTCCTGTAGATGCAGAAGGGACGTTGACGACCGAAGCAGGTGAGTTTGCAGGTCTCAATGTCCTCAATGGCGCGAACGACAAAATTATTGAAGCACTCAAGGGCAAGCAAGCTTTATTAAAAGAAGAGGCTTATCAACATAAATATCCCTACGATTGGCGGACAAAAAAACCGACAATTTTCCGGGCAACTGAACAATGGTTTGCGTCGGTAGAAGGTTTCCGTGATCAAGCTCTTGCGGCAATTAAAGATGTTCAATGGATTCCAGCTCAAGGAGAGAATCGCATTACGCCAATGGTGGGCGATCGCAGTGATTGGTGTATTTCCCGTCAGAGAACTTGGGGTGTACCAATTCCTGTTTTCTACGATGAGGAAACCAATGAAGAACTTCTCAACGAAGAAACCATTAATTACGTTAAAGAGTTGATCGCAAAAGATGGCTCCAACATTTGGTGGCAAAAGCCTGTGGAAGAATTACTCCCCGAAAGCTATCGCAATAATGGCCACACCTATCGCAAGGGAACTGACACCATGGATGTGTGGTTTGATTCAGGTTCTTCCTGGGCAGCGGTCGCCAAACAGCGGGAAGGAATGGATTACCCTGTCGACATGTATTTAGAGGGTTCTGACCAGCACCGTGGTTGGTTCCAGTCGAGCTTGCTCACTAGTGTGGCCGTCAATAATTGTGCGCCTTATAAAACCGTTTTGACTCACGGTTTTGTGCTGGATGAAAAGGGTTACAAAATGAGTAAATCCGTCGGAAATGTGGTTGACCCAAACATCATCATTAATGGCGGCAAAAATCAGAAAAAAGAGCCTCCCTATGGCGCTGATGTGTTGCGTTTGTGGGTTTCTTCGGTAGATTACTCTTCGGATGTTCCTATCGGTCAAACGATTCTGAAGCAGTTGGCGGATGTCTACCGGAAGATCCGCAATACAGCGCGTTTTCTCCTCGGTAATATCCATGATTTTGACCCCGCAAAGAATGCGATCGCCTACGAAGATTTAGCAGAACTAGATAAATATATTCTCCATCAAGCGAGCAATGTTTTTAGTGACGTGACAGAGGCATTTGAGAGCTTCCAATTCTTCAAATTCTTCCAGAAAGTCCAAAATTTCTGCGTGGTTGATCTTTCTAATTTTTACCTCGATGCCGCAAAAGACCGTCTGTATATTTCGGATACAGATTCTCCTCGCCGTCGCAGTTGCCAAACTGTCATTGCCCTAATTCTTGAGATGCTCACTAAGGCGATCGCCCCGGTACTTTGTCATATGGCAGAGGATATTTGGCAAAATCTTCCCTACGAAACTAGCGAAAAATCTGTCTTCGCTTCTGGGTGGTACAAGCTAGACGAGCAATGGGCAAGCGATGAGGAATTATTCCAGAAGTGGGAGCAGTTACGAGAAATTCGTAACGGCGTTAATCAGGTACTCGAAAAGGCTCGTACCGAAAAAATGATCGGTGCGTCCCTTGAAGCAAAGGTCTTGATGCGTGATGTTGATGGCAAACTTACTGATTGGCTGACAGCACTAAATCCCAAGGAAAGCCTAAATGACGGCAATCGCGTGGATGAGCTGCGTTATCTATTGTTAGTTTCCCAAGTGGAATTCGTCACGGAGACCCTCGACAGTGAGCAATACCAAGACACCATTGAATTAGCCGACGGAAAACTTCAAGTTGCAGTTCAAAAAGCCGACGGAGAAAAGTGTGATCGCTGTTGGAATTATTCAACCAGTGTGGGTTCTTTTGCCGATGACCCGACGATCTGCGATCGCTGTAATGAGGCTCTCGTCGCAAAATTCTAAATAATTAGTAAGCGGGAACTCCTCCCGCTTTTTTTATACTTTTCCAATGGATTTTCAACAATTTTTTTCGTATCTACTGGCCCCAAATCTGCGCATGCCAATTGGGATTGTATTGGCTTATCTCGGCGCACTTGTTGGTAGTGCAGAATTACTCAGCCGCACCACCAATATGAGTCCTGAGATGACTCGAAAAATTGTTCATATCGGCAGTGGCAATGTGATTTTAATTGCGTGGTTTGGGAATATTCCGGGAGAAATTGGCATTGCAGCGGCATTTGTAGCAGGCTTGATCGCATTAACTTCTTATTTTTTACCCATTTTGCCAAGTGTCAATAGTGTGGGTCGCCAGAGCCTTGGCACTTTTTTTTATGCGCTGAGCATGGGGATTTTAATTTGGTGGTTTTGGTCAATTCAGCAGCCTTATTTTGCGGTGCTAGGCATTCTGATTATGACTTGGGGTGATGGTCTTGCCGCCGTAATTGGAAGTAATTTTGGCAAACATCCTTACAAAATTTTTGGCAATAAAAAAAGCTATGAAGGAACCGCCACAATGTTTCTTGTTAGCTTGGTGATCGCCCTACTCATTCTGTCTACTCTTTCCTTACTCGCCTGGCAACAATTAGTAATTGCTGCAGTTATTGCGATCACCGCAACTTTTCTCGAAAGTTTTGCCCAGTTCGGCATTGATAATCTATCTGTTCCTGTGGGTAGCGCGGCGATCGCCTTTTACTTGAGTCAATATTTTGTCTCAATCTAAATTGCCTTAGGAAAAGAAGTAATCTTGGCGATCGCCATCAACTCCAAATTTCCATCAGTAATTCTCAGATTTTTGACACTAAATTCTAAACCGCTAAACATTAATGAGTTCAAATTCAGCAGCTCCAGAAGAGTATCCTGCAGACTCTCGCACAGCACATCGAACTTCTCATCGCTATCAGAACGTCCAACATTCTGGAAGGCGATCGCCTTTCGGTGGACGTCGTAACCAACCGTAAACTCCAGCATCAAATCTTGAGTCACATTAGTATCCTTATGACCTACCACCATCTGTACACTCAATAAATTCGGTGTCGTAAAATCGCAGCTCAAATCATTTACCACACAGCCATTATGAGTCGAGACTTGTAACTGGCGATAAAGCGCATCGTTCACATCAGCTGTACTCACACCTAGCAATGCATTCCCTAAAACAGGTTGACGCAACTGAACATTACCCATCAAAGCTTTAAAAGGATGCACAGAAATATTCTCAATTAACAAGGAAAAATCTGTCGCCCGAAATCCCTTAGAAGTCACAACATTTTTCCCTTCCATCGCGAATGCAGACACGATTCCTTGGGACAACTCTTGTGGATCAACCTTGACATTCACAGAAAAAGACTCGGACTCTTTCATCTGACTAGACAATGCTGCAGTTGCGATGCGATTAATCGTTTGTTCGCCCAAGCTGTCGAGATTCTTTAGCATTGTAGTCAGTCTCATTAATCAATAGCTCCAATAAGATAACGCATTCCCTACCTCATTCCGAACATAAAAAAAGCCTCCACAATGGAGGCTAAACGCTTTAATCAATAGAGACTTAGAGCGCGTTACCACGAGGAAGAACTTCCTCAGGGAATACAAATTGTTCGTGAATTTGGTCTTGCGGTGCCATCCATGCACGCATTCCTTCGTTCAACAAGACGTTCTTTGTATAGAATGTCTCGAACTCAGGGTCTTCCGCTGCGCGGAGTTCCTGCGATACGAAGTCATATGCACGTAAGTTCAACGCCAATCCAACAATACCCACAGAGCTCATCCAGAGGCCTGTTACGGGTACGAATAGCATGAAGAAGTGCAACCAACGCTTGTTGGAGAATGCAATACCGAAAATCTGACTCCAGAAACGGTTTGCTGTCACCATCGAGTAGGTCTCTTCTGCTTGGGTCGGTTCAAACGCGCGGAACGTGTTTGCCTGCTCACTATCTTCAAACAATGTGTTCTCTACTGTCGCTCCGTGAATCGCACATAGTAGTGCGCCACCGAGAATACCCGCAACACCCATCATGTGGAAGGGGTTCAGGGTCCAGTTGTGGAAACCTTGTAAGAAAAGAATGAAACGGAAGATTCCTGCTACACCAAAGCTAGGTGCAAAGAACCAGCTAGACTGACCCAATGGGTACATCAGAAATACACTGACGAATACCGCGATAGGACCAGAAAAAGGCGATCGCGTTATAAGGACGAATACCGACCAGACGAGCAATCTCGAACTGACGCAGCATGAAGCCGATCAGGCCGAATGCACCGTGCAGGGCGACAAAACTCCACAGGCCACCAATTTGGCACCAGCGGGCAAAAGTTCCAACCAGCTTCAGGACCCCATAGGAAAATCAGGGAGTGACCGAGGCTAGCAGCAGGGCTAGATACCGCTACAGTCAAAAAGTTACATCCTTCTAGGTAGGAGGACGCTAGTCCGTGGGTGTACCAAGAAGTTACGAAGGTCGTACCAGTCAACCATCCACCCGTTGCTAGAAAAGCACAGGGGAAGAGTAAAATACCGGACCAACCGACGAAAACGAATCGATCTCGCTTCAGCCAATCGTCGAGGACGTCAAACCATCCCCGCTCTTGGGAGGCGCGTCCGACTGCAATAGTCATAGGGACGAAATCTCCAAATCTAAATTAATGAGTAAATATGATTTCAGGTCTACAAGACCAAACTGTGGAAGCTCAAGATAAATGATAAAAACTAGCACAATTGTGAGAAAAATTTACTTTTCTTAACGAACTATTTTAGGTTAGGAATCAGTTTTTCGCCAGTCTTGCTATGAATTTTGGTAAAATTTCCTTTGTAAAAGGGAAATACTTTGCAAGGCTGTTCTCCAAAAAGATGAAAGTAAGCACTTAATGAAAGTAAGCATTCATAAAAAAATGAATGATGATATCTTTCTAAAGAGCCACAGCTTTGACTTAATAGTTTTGATTCTTCTCCCTAAATATCTCTAATTTGAACTCTTTGTTGATGGATATATTCTCAAATTAGACTTTGAGTCTCCAAAAGGCAGGCCACCACGAGGTGCAGTTGAGATAAATGTACTATCCCAAAAACAAAACTGATGTTAATGCCATAGTCTATTGGTTCCCCATCGAGTCCATCGTTGTATTGAGAAGTAGCTCTTGCGACGACATCCAGAGAATTTAAATATTCAACTGTTTCCTTGTGTGCGAGAGCAACACCCTTAATCGGTAAAAGCTTACGATATATATCAGTGGCTGGATAGTTTTAGAATGAGGAGAGAGTCTGCATCTAGATTAAAAATGCCAGCTGCTGATAGTGATGACCTACGATGTAAAGCCCTTGATGCGGTAGCACGAGGTATCCCGAAAAAAGATGTCTGTGAAATGTTCGGTATTAGCCTTAATAGTCTGTATCTCTGGATACAACGACTAGAGAAAACATGGAGTCAGACCCCCTCGGCAAAGCCGGTGGCTTGATGAGTGTGACTGCCTCAAGGGCAGATGACTTTGTCAGAACTTTATTCCCTTGTCCCTAAAAACGAGCGCTTTAGTCTAATGCCTTCTGGTCTCGAATATACTTTTTCTCTGACTCTATAGCAGTGGTCAAAAGAGTTAAGAGGATGTCTGAAAAGTCTTTATGTTCGATAAATACTGCGTAAATTCCGCCAGGTTGATCGCCTGAAGTACTTATTTTTACGTGCAACTCATTTCGACAAAAGTTACGGTCAGACCCTTTTCAGACATCCTCTAAGACGTAGCAGAACGAAAAGTCATATCCATCGCATCTCTCAGAGATGGAAAGTGTTTGAATTGTTTTCGAATGCGGCTTTTCAACAAAGACCAGCACCACTAAATCTTGTTCAAATCTGGTGAATAAGGAACGTGAGTTCTGGATAAGGAAATGAGACTCTAATTGAGTTAGAGAGAAGGTTTCTTAGGCTGATGACAATAGGCAATCAAGCCACACAGCAAATTGACGCAGAAGTTCGCTGGACTACGATGTCTAGAGTGCTCAATCTGAGAAATGTTCTTCAGTTGGTCAATCACGGTTTCAATCAAAGCTCGTTTACGAGCGATGAATGTATCTTGCCAGAGCATCAAGTGATTCTTCATATTGCGGCGAGGTTTAGCAATTAACATCACATCATGTTCTTCTTTGAGATGTTGTGCCAGAGCTTGGGACACATAGCCCTTATCTCCAAAAACTTTGCCGAATAAATTCCGTAACAGTTCAACGACAGGCTTTCTGTCATCAATATTGCCAGGAGTGATTTGTACATGAAGTAATTCTCCTCGGTCATTAATGACCAGATGGAGTTTGAAGCCAAAGAACCACCCAACAGAGGTTTTACCTCTAGCGGCATGACCGTTAAAGACTCGATGTTGGGCAATACGGCGATTGTGACAAACTTTGATACTGGTGGCATCAATGAAACTAATGCCTGTGCAATCTCCATAACAGTCACATAAATAGGCACATAGAGGCACTAAGCTGGAGGGCATCCATGCCACAAAGCGTTGATAACTCACTGCTTTGGGAAAGGCTTTTTGCCAATAGTGTCGCACCATCAGGAGATAGAAATGCTTGAAATTACGATAGTGAGATTGATGAAATGCAATCAGTATCGTCATCACCTCACTCAAGCTTAGGCTTCTAGAACGGTGACGATACCTTTTGCAAGAGCTAAGTAATTCTTGATGCCACTGAGGTTCAAAGACCTGGCAGAAATCGTCAACGTCACAAAATAAAGCGTCTAAACTAAGCATAGGGGAAAGCTGTGGATTGGTTTCAACTGCCACGATATGAGCTTTCTTCTTTTCTTTCCTTATCCAGAACTCAAGTTAATGAATCATTTCTACAAAAGACATCGCTATCCAAGCGAGATAATCTGCCATGGCATCTGGCTCATTAGGAGAAAAAATGATGATTCATTAATGTTGACTAAAGCACTCGTAAGATACTGGGCACATCTTTAATCGCTTCTAAGCTTTTGATTTCATTTAGAGCTTCACGGAAATTTGCCTCGTACACATCGTGGGTCACTACAACGATTTCTGCACAGTCATCTTTTAGGCCAATTTGTACAACAGATTCTAGACTCACTTGATGATTACCGAAACAAGTCCCTAGATCCCCAATCACTCCAGGCAAATCTTGCGATAAAAAACGAGCGTAAAAACGAGTTTTGAGGGTATCGATAGATAAGGTCGGGCTGTAATGTTCGTGGTTGCAGCCTAAGAGGGGGTTTAGTGTTTTTTCGGATTGGTCTCGGACGGTATTGTCGGAGTGTAAAAGTCCTAGAACATGGACAATATCGGATACAACGGCACTAGCGGTTGCGCCTGCACCTGCACCAGGGCCATAGAGCATCACTTCACCCAAAGGAGAGCCTTCGACGAGAATGGCATTAAAGACGCCATTAACATTGGCGAGGGGATGTTCTTCCGGTACAAGCGTAGGGTGAACGCGTAGTTGTAATGCTTCTTCTTCGAGGTCAGGCCGCTCGGCGATCGCCAAGAGTTTAATCACAAAGCCTAGTTTTGTTGCGAACGTAATGTCAGCGGCGCTGATTGAGGTAATGCCTTCACAATAGACATCTTCTCGCTTAATTCGTCCACCAAAGGCGAGGGATGCCAAAATCGAAATTTTATCGGCCGCGTCACCACCACCCACATCTGCTGTGGGGTCAGCTTCGGCGTAACCTAAATCTTGAGCATCTTTGAGCACAGCCGCAAAATCAGCGCCATCCTGAGCCATTTTGGTCAAAATGTAGTTTGTTGTGCCATTGATAATGCCAATAACGCGACTAATATGATTAACGCAAAGAGACTGCTTGAGTGGCGTAATAATCGGGATCCCACCGCCAACAGCTGCCTCTAATAGGACATAAACACTCGCTTTATTTGCCGCTTTAAAAATTTCTTCGCCATGTTTCGCAATCACTGCTTTATTTGCTGTGACGATATGTTTACCGTTGGCGATCGCCTCAAGGATGAGTGTGCGGGAAGGCTCTAGACCCCCCAATAATTCCACAACGATATCAACCTCTGGATCAGAGACAATTTCATTGAGATCCGTGGTGAGACACCCATCGGGCAAATCAATTTTACGAGGCTTATCTAGCGATCGCACCCCAGCCTTTTTGAGAGCGACTTCACCGAGCAGTGGATGACGACCCTGAGGCGTAAGCAATATTTCTGCCGTCCCTGTACCAACTGTCCCTAAGCCCAATAAACCGATTCCGATAGCCACAATTTTTCTCTAGCGCAACATCAATAAGATATTTTTATTATCGCCTATTAGCTGATCTACGGGAACCAGAACTGGACTACTTTACCTGTGTCAGTTGCAAGCTGTAGGGATGAAATTCATTGTCTTGGCGCGAACCAACCCAAACTTCGTAAGGCCCCGGTTGCCATTCACCAGCAATCACTGGATCTTGATCCGAAGAATCGTCGTTACACCAAGTGCCACCGGGTCCACGCACTGCCAAAACTGTATCGCCAGTACTTTCGACGGCCAGTTTTAAATAATTAAAATATGTTTTGAGTTCAATACGATGATCGGCTCGTTCGTCGATATATCCTAAACAAGCCCCAGTAGGAGTTTGTTGAACCCCGAGCTGGGTCATCGCTTTGGCATCTCCGCCACTAACTCCTTGGAGTGTATACGGATCTGGGTTAAACCCAGATCGAAGGGCCACACTCTCAAATACAGACTGCTTTGAGGCATCCTGGGCAACTGCAGGGGCGATCGCCACACCTAGACCCATTACTCCTAATATTGTTGTTGCAAATATCCGGCGCATCATAAAATTTCTTCCGACTCACATCACGATGAAAGACGTAAACCAGCCACTAGGGTTCCACTAGACTTCCAACACACTAAGACTAATAGCTTAACGAGATAACATCACTAACAAACCCTGTTGACCGAGAAGTATTTCCCGTAACAACGTTACAATCCCCACCCAAATCACAGGTGAAATATCAATACCACCAAGAGGAGGGACAATTTTGCGAGTTGGCACAAGCAGAGGTTCTGTTGGAAATGCAATTAAACTTAAAGGAAACTTGCCTAGCTCAGCCTGTGGATACCAAGTCAGCACAATTCGAAAAATAAAAAGTAAGGTAAATGCTCCGAGAAGTAGATTGAGAGCAATCGTGCTAGCCAGTAACCAAGTCATTAAGCGATCCTCGAAAATACCAAATCAAAAAACGTTAGTCTATCCTAACTTTTCTGGCGGCAGGACTAAAGGAAAATCTTCAATTGGGTTGGCGATCGCCTCAAGTCTTACATCATGTGCTGCTGAATGAAGTTCGTATCAACATCAGCCTCTAGGAAAACAGGATGATTCAGAATTTTTTGATGGAAACTGATTGTTGTCGCAACGCCAGTAATCGCACATTCCCTGAGAGCACGTTTCATGCGACGGATTGCGGTATCCCGATCAGGCCCCCAAACAATTAATTTGCCGATTAGAGAATCGTAATAAGGAGAAATAACGTAGTCGGTATAAACGTGGGAGTCCATCCGCACACCAGGGCCACCGGGGGGAAGATAACCGCTGATGGTACCGGGAGTCGGGCGGAAATCATGCTCTGGATCCTCGGCATTAATCCGACATTCGATTGCATGACCACGAAGCTCAATATCTTTTTGGCTATAGCTGAGGCGATCGCCCTGAGCTGCCTTAATTTGTTCTGCAATCAGATCAAGACCCGTCACCATCTCTGTCACAGGATGCTCTACCTGAATCCGAGTATTCATCTCCATAAAGTAGAAATCACCATTTTTATCGACGAGAAATTCGACCGTACCCGCACCAACGTAATTAATTGATTTTGCTGCTTTGACCGCAGCTTCACCCATGCGTTTACGGAGTTTCGGCGTCAGAATTGCGCTGGGTGCTTCTTCTAATAGTTTTTGGTGACGGCGCTGAATCGAGCAATCCCGTTCACCGAGGTGAACGACATTACCGTGTTGATCCGCAATAATCTGAAACTCAATGTGGCGGGGACGTTCAATAAATTTCTCGATGTAAACTCCCCCATTACCAAAAGCGGCTTCTGCTTCACCTCTGGCAGAGCGGTATAAACGAGGTAATTCCTCCGGATTTTGCACAAAACGCATGCCCCGGCCACCACCACCAGCTGTGGCTTTAACCATGACGGGATAACCCATTTTTTCCGCAATTTCTAATCCTTGTTCCTCCGTTGGCACAAGGCCAGGACTACCCGGAACAGTGGGAACTTTCGCCTTCTGCATTGTTTTTCTGGCAGTGGCTTTATCACCCATAGCAATCATGGCTTCAGGGGCAGGCCCAATGAATTCAATTTGGTGATCGGCACAAATTTCTGCAAATTTCGCATTTTCGGCTAGGAAACCGTAGCCAGGGTGAATAGCGTCAGCATTACTACTGAGAGCAGCGGCAATAATATTAGGAATGTTGAGATAACTTTTGCTGCTCTGGGGTGGCCCAATACAAATACTCTCATCGGCAAGCTGCACATGGAGGGCATGGCGATCTACGGTGGAGTGCACTGCAACTGTTTTGATACCGAGTTCCTGGCAAGTATGAATAATCCGTAGGGCGACCTCTCCGCGGTTGGCGATGAGAATTTTTGAAAATTGCATGATGGTTTATTGGCTGTTGCGTCCCACTCTCGATGGGTAGCCAACATTATCATGGCAAGGGGTGACGCTCGGCAAGCGAGTTTCAGTTGCAGGCGATCGCCTATTGGATATTAAAAAGCTTTAATAACCGAAGTTTGGGCTGACTTTAATAAAGACCGCGGCGGAATTCGTCGGCATCGTCATCCTTCTGATAGGGAGAAGGGGGACGATCTGTACTCCAGGCCCACCAAACTGTTTCACATTCGCATTCATAAAATTCTTGCCAACGGCGACGATGTAAGGAATCGGTGACCGGAGCATAACGGTTAAGCCAAGCGCGTTTTGCTTTGAGAGGAGTTTCTTGGCAACTAGGACAACAAAAGTCCATGGCATGGGTCGCATTCTGGATCCATTCGGGAGGGAGTAGGCTGAAGGCATCCATAGGAAAGTTGGTATTTTTTGCTTAATCTTTCTGGGCTAGTTCTATGGTAGCGGCTGCTTTGGCGATCGCCTTTTGTAAGTCATGTCTTCTTAAAATACTGGAATGAGACACCGAAATTTATTGCCAAATCCAAAAGGGGACATTATCGCGAATATCCCCTTTCAAAAGTCGTTTAATTTAGTTTTCGCTGGTGTGACCCAGGAAATTTAAAACAAGGTACTGCCGAGTGCACCACCCACAGCTTGTAGCAAAAAGATCGCGACAATCGGCGAGAGGTCAATACCACCTAGAGGCGGAATAAAGGATCGGAAAAAGTTTAGATAAGGGTCAGTAACAGGAGCTAAAAAACCCATGGCTTGCATCGCCCAATCGGCAGTCTGAAACCAGCTCAGTAAAATTCTTACGATGAGGAGAATAATATAAATTTGGACAAAGTTGCCAAGACTGTCCTGTAGCAATTGTGCGCCGTCCATAGTGTTAGATAACCGATTAGAGATATGTATTCAGCCTTGATTTTAACCGATTATTTCCCGAGCGATAGTTCGGTTATTAGGAATTGGTGTGTTCTTGTCCGTTGGGGGAGTGAATCACTGTCATTTGTTGGCGTACATCGTCGATTGCTCCATTGAGTTGGGCGATTTTATTTTCGAGGCGACGGCGAGCCATTTCCATATTTTCCTCGGCATCAAATTGGAGTGGCTCTTCTCCCTCGATCCAGTCTTCGTCACGGCTGGCTGCTTGCTGTTTCACTCGAGATGCGGCGATCGCCCCAGCTACTCCACCAATAACACCACCGAATAGTGCACCCAATAAAAAACCGCTACCAAATCCAGACCGCTGACTCATTGTTCTAATCCTTTTATTTCCTCAATATTCTTTCCAGAATAACGGTTGGGATCGCTCTTGCCTAGGGAATTTTGCAAAGTTTTTGTAAGTCAACTTTTACATAAATTTAGGACTGATTTCGCGGCAATTTTTACGGTCAATCGTTGGCTGCGGTTTTTCGCTCTATTCGGAATTATCAGTTTGTCCCAAAGGTGCGATCACCGGCATCCCCTAAGCCTGGAACAATATAACCTTGCTCATTTAGCTCTTGGTCAATAATCGCGGTATAGACTTGCAATCCTTCGTAGGTTTCGCTTAGAGCCTTAAGAGCAGGAGGCGCTGCTACGGTTGCCACGATCCGAACATTTGCTGGATTTACGCCTCGCTTAATGATTTCTGCCATGGCTGCCATGATTGTGCCACCCGTTGCCAACATTGGATCGAGAAGCAAAACACGGGTTTCTTCAGAAAATTCTTCGGGGAGATTATTGAGATAACAGCTGGGTTTTAGAGTCTCTTCGTTGCGCTTGTAGCCCAAGTGGTACACCGAGTTAGTGGTGATCGCTTCCTGTGCTCCCTCTAATAGGCTCAAACCGGCTCGCAAAATGGGGATCGCGACAATTTCAGCTTGGGGGTGAATTAAAGTCACAGGAGCTGGTGCGACAGGGGTTTCGACGGCAGCTTCTAAGGTTGGTAGCCAGTAGCGAGAGGCTTCGTAGGTGAGCCATTTACCCAACTCTTTCATCGCTGTTTTAAACAAAGGCGTTGGTGTATTTTTGTCACGGGCGATCGCCAACCAATGTTTTACGAGGGGATGGTCGGGGACATAAACACGTAATTGCAAGGACATGGGCAATTTTTCGGCAAATAAATGCGACAAATGAAATGGGGTATTTTAAATTAGCATAAGCCTTTGTCTGTCCTGAAAGATTTGCACTTCCTCATCTAGTCCGAGGGCGATCGCCACGACCGTTTAGACAAGCCAATACTTCGCAACCCTTTGAGAGAAAAGAATTAAGATGCCGCCAGTGCCAAATTATGCCGATGACGAATTTGTAATTACTATTGCGCCACTTTCTTTTGACGAGATGTATCGCCGGAGCGAAGATCCTGCCAGTGGTGCGGTGGTTGTGATGAGCGGTACCGTGCGCAATAAAACAGATGGCCAAGCCGTTAAATATCTCGAATATCAGGCTTATGAACCGATGGCAAAAGTGGTGTTTCAGCAAATAGCCCGCCAAATTCGCAGCCAGTGGCCAGATGTAAATCGAGTTGTGATCCACCATCGCGTTGGCAAACTTGTGATTGGTGAAATTAGTGTCCTAATTGCAGTGAGCACTCCCCACCGTGCAGAGGCATTTGCGGCTTGTAAATTTGGGATCGATACTTTGAAACACAACGCGCCGATTTGGAAGAAAGAGTTTTTTTCCGATGGTGCCAGCGAATGGGTACAAGGTTGTCGCGCTGAAGCAGAATAGTCCTAGCTTTATTACCCGCCAATTTGAGACATAGTGCGTGAATATTGCCCTAAATCACTACCCATTTCCCGCAACTTAAAATTCACTTCTGGTTTGATATCCAATAGGTGTTGCACTTTTTGCTGAAGGATTTCGCTACTGATATTCGTTCTAAGGGCAGTTTTGAGATCAAGTTGATCGGCCTCATTCAGCAAACATGGCCTTAACCAACCATCTGCTGATAACCGCATCCGATTACAGCGATCGCAGAAACATTCAGACATCTGCGAGATAAACCCAACTGTTCCCTTTGCCCCTGGAATTTGGAAGACATCGGCAGGCCCATTGCCTTGTATTTCCCCCTCTGTTAATCCCCATCTTTCGCGAATCTGCTGGCGTAGCTCCTCCGACGGAATCCAAGCGCGTTCATCAAATAGATCACCATTGCCAATTGGCATAAATTCGATAAACCGCACGTGCCAATTACGATCGAGGGTTAATGCGGTCAAGTCTAAAATCTCGCTATCGTTTACGCCAGGGATCACCACGACATTTAGTTTGAGGGGATTAAATCCTGCATCATAGGCAGCCAAAATCCCCCGCCAAGTTTGATCCCAACGACTCTTGCCATAATTGCCAATAATTTGATCAAAGGTTTCTTTATTAAGAGAGTCAAGACTAATATTTAGGCGATTTAAACCCGCTTGGTAAAGATCTACCGCAACTTTTTCAAGTAAAAAGGCATTAGTTGTCATCGACAAGTCTTCTACCTCCGGCAGTTGGGCGATCGCCTCAACGAGAGAAACGAGATTTGGACGTAGAAGTGGCTCACCACCCGTTAGCCGAAATTTACGAAAGCCAGTTGGAATAAAGACCTCGCGGATAAGTTTCAAAAGCTCTTCATTACTGAGGAGTTCTGGAGTGAGTAAATACTGCAACTCAGCATCATCAGGAATACAATACCGACACCGAAAATTACAACGATCAATTAGGCTAATACGCAAATAATCAACCTTATTCATATCGTCGACTGACCCCAAAAAAATTAATAAAAGTCTATTTCGAGGATACAGAAAATAACAATCCTTTGTCTGACTTAGATGAGACTTTCACAAAAAAACAATGTGTGTTATTTTGTTCTGATATTTAATTCCTTTAAGACCGTTTTTTTGAATACTTTTTCAGCAAGTTTCTTTACTGAACTTTATGGTGCAGCCAAGCTTCATAGCGTTGTATCAAAACGGAGTGCGCAAATTTTATGTTTGTTTGCATTCCTTGTTAACTTCACGAGGGATCTCTGCTGAACGTGACCACTACTCCCCTAAATAAAACAACCGACACTGACTCTAAAGCAAACAATTTGCAACGACAAATGCTCGTAATTTTAGATTTTGGTTCGCAATATTCTGAGTTGATCGCCCGTAGGATTCGTGAGACAGAAGTTTATTCTGAAGTAATTTCCTATCGCACCACTGCAGAACAGTTAAAACAGCTTAATCCCCGAGGCATCATTTTATCGGGTGGCCCTAGCTCGGTGTATGACGAGTTTGCGCCTGAATGTGATCCTGAAATCTGGAACCTAGGCATTCCTGTACTAGGTGTTTGCTATGGCATGCAGCTCATGGTGAAGCAGCTCGGCGGCACAGTCGAGCGCGCTGAACACGCAGAATATGGCAAAGCATCTCTTCAAATTGACGACCCGACGGATCTCCTCACTAATGTGGGTGAAGGCTCGACAATGTGGATGAGCCATGGTGATTCTTGTGTGAATCTACCTGATGGATTTGAATTGCTTGCTCACACGGACAACACGCCCCGCGCAGCAGTTGCCGACCACCAACGTAAGCTTTATGGTGTGCAATTCCATCCAGAGGTAGTACATTCCAAAGATGGGATGGCGCTCATCCGCAATTTTGTATATCACATTTGCGAGTGTGAGCCGACTTGGACGACAGAAGCTTTTGTCGAAGAATCTATCCGCGAAATTCGTGCCCGCATCGGTGACCAAAAAGTATTGCTAGCTCTTTCTGGTGGTGTAGACTCCTCCACGCTCGCTTTCTTATTAAACCGGGCGATCGGCGATCAGTTGACCTGTATGTTTATCGACCAAGGCTTTATGCGAAAGGGTGAGCCTGAGCGGTTGATGGAGATTTTCGATGAGCAATTTAATATTGCTGTTGAGTACATTAATGCCCGCGATCGCTTTATCGATATGCTCGATGGTGTGACCGATCCTGAGAAAAAACGTAAGCTTATCGGTCATGAATTTATTGCTGTCTTTGAGGAAGAATCGAAGCGTTTAGGGCCTTTCGATTATCTTGCTCAGGGAACGCTTTATCCTGACGTAATCGAATCTGCAGACACTAATGTTGACCCGAAAACAGGTGAGCGTGTCGCCGTCAAAATTAAGAGCCACCACAATGTTGGTGGTTTGCCCAAAGATTTACGGTTTAAACTTGTTGAGCCACTCCGCAAACTTTTTAAAGATGAAGTTCGCAAAGTTGCGGCAAATATTGGCTTACCTCAAGAAATTATTCGTCGTCATCCTTTCCCTGGCCCCGGCCTAGCAATTCGGATTATCGGCGAAGTGACTTCCGAGCGCCTTAATATTCTCCGGGATGCTGATTGGGTCGTGCGGGATGAGATTAAAAAGCAAAATGTCTACAGTGATTTTTGGCAAGCATTTGCTGTGTTGCTCCCGATCCGCAGTGTTGGTGTAATGGGTGATAAACGCACTTATGCCCACCCAGTTGTGTTGCGGATGATCACTAGTGAAGATGGTATGACGGCCGACTGGGCACGGCCTCCCTATGAACTCCTTGAGACGATTTCTAATCGCATTGTCAATGAAGTAAAAGGTGTAAATCGTGTGGTTTATGACATTACGTCTAAGCCCCCTGGAACCATCGAATGGGAATAGATTTATTATCAATTGCAATTGACTAGAAGATTAAAAGTCTTCTTAAGTCCCTCTTATTCAGAGGGACTTTTTTTGTGCAAAATTACGGCCTGTAAAATGAAAAAGTTCTCAAAAAAAATGAGAGCTCAATTATATTTCTGTTCGTTTTTTCGTCTTTATTTTGGCAACTTACAAGAATGTTTTAGCGGGATAAATCTCTATAGACAATGGTTTGAAAAGCAGCGGGTTCGAGGAATGTTTCTCCCCATTTTTCGTCAAAGGCTGCGGTTGGGTCAGAGGCAATAAATTCTTCGAGGGTTTTGCCGCTGGCGATCGCCGTCAGAGTAGTGGCATGAACTACCCTCAGCATATTGCGATATTCCACAAGTCCTGTACAGTCAGTGATCTCTCCATGACCTAGAAGAATCACTACGCCTTCTTTACCTAGGTTTTTATTGCCATCTGTATGATCAAAATGCCAGTGAGTATTGATGACAAATTTGATCGGTTCGTCGATGAACTTGGCGATCGCCCCTTTGATTTTTGCAGTGAGCGGCGTAAATTGGTCATCCACTAAAAATACGCCGTCCTCACCCACCAAAACACCGATATTGCCGCCTCGTCCATACAACACATAAATATTTTCGGTGATTGGGACAGTCTCAATTTCCACTTGGCTAAAATTCTGGGCAAACTACTGGCACCGCAGTGAGGATTGCAGCAGACCTTAAAATAGTAGAGCTGATCGCGCTGAATCGACGCAACATAGACAAAGACTCCCACATAATTTTTTAAAGTCTAGTGTGAAGCGATTTTCTAGATTCATACTTTGAGTTAAAGGTTAATATTCTCTAGGGAGAATGATTTAGTTGATCATGAATCCTCGTTGAAATCTCAATATTTTCTGTAATCAAGTTTGATGTGTTTTAGATTGTTTAAATTATCTTTTTGCAAATGACTATAGATGTAACAGAACTCCAAAACTTTGCTTTAGATTTTTTACAACAGCGACTCACAAATCCCGACGTCTCTGAGCAAGAAAAAGTTGATATTGCCCTCGGAATTCTAAAGCTTCAATCTCTCCAGCCTAATGAAGTGAATTCATCCATCGCGAGGAATCATGCTTCAGGAGAAGAACTGTCTGGAACGCTCCCAATTCCAGAACTATATACTCTCAGTGAAAGCTGGCAAACATGGCTAATCGAAAACAAGCTTAGGGGAGTCTCGGATCAGAGTTTAGTAGAGATTTTAACGGGGCAAGGTATTACGCAGGAAACAGCGAATCACGTTGTATTTGCTTTGCCTCAGGAAGTTAGTTTTGCTTATATTCAGCCACAATGGCGATCGCTCCAACAGCAAAAATTGATTGCAGAGTTATATCGAGAGAAAGAGCAGACCGCGGATCTTGATATTGACTATCGTAACCAACTTGCCATCGATGATTTTAAACGGCATTACTATCAAGCAAATCGCCCTGTTGTACTGACTGATTTAGGTGGCGATCGCCCCTGGCAGACAGCAGAAAGTTTGGCGCAAACCTTTGGTGCACATCCCATTACTCCTCTGAAGTTCCCTGAATTATCTTCTTCCGCCAATCTCACCACACTTTCGGAGCGTCCACTGCCCGATACCGTGGGAGATTATTTGGCGATCGCCGAACCACAGGTCTATATAAATTTCGATCTAATAGAGCTTGGCACAGAGGCGATCGCCAACGCTTACGCTACTTACCCACGATTAAAGACTTATCTAAACAGTGAGATTCCTGCCGAAAACCAAATCTTCTTGTGGCTGCAATCAACATTCTCAGCTTTTCCACTCCAAGCGAAAGTCGAGGATTTATTGATTGTGCAACTTTGGGGAGAAAGTCATTGGCATCTAGCAGCACCTTGGCAAAGCGAATTTCTTTATGGCGATGAAAACTGGATTAGCTCAATCGATCTTGAAGACTACAACGAACAGCGTTATCCACTCTGCCCCGAGGCGAAGTTTTACTCACTCACCCTCACCCAAGGCCAAGCACTCTTTATCCCAGCCTTATGGTGGCAGCAATGCCGTGCTATCGAGACCAGCGGACAACTCTGCTTCCGGAATATACGCACTAAGTTTCCTTAGCCTCAGAAATGATGCTCTGAATTCTCAGATTTCAACAAAATCAATATTTCTGAGCGTGATTAGGGCGATCGCCAACAGAAAAAAAAGAGCAGTCTCGTAAGACTGCCCCAAAATAATTGAAATTTAAACGTTATTTTTCAAAAAAATACTCATAAACCGAAAAAATTAGCCATCGAGAAAATGACGATTAGTCCTCATGATCCTCGAAGGGGTCATCAAGCTCAACAGAAGGCGGGCCAAAGGCTGTGTACACTGAAAAGCCAGTTACTGCGATCACGACCGCAGCGATACCGATGCTAAGAACTGTTGCAGAATCCATGTTTATATCTCAGATTATGATTACTCTTCCCCTATAATATTACGGAACATTACAAAAATCCTTTACGATCTCTGAATCCTATGGCACAGCGTACTCGACTGGGAGACATCCTCAAGCCTTTGAATTCCGAATACGGTAAAGTTTCCCCCGGTTGGGGTACAACTCCTTTGATGGGCGTATTCATGGCTTTGTTTTTGGTATTTCTTTTAATCATTCTCCAAATCTACAACTCTTCCTTGATCCTCGATGGCTTTGAGGTTGATTGGACAGCTCTTGGTCTCTAAATCATTAAATTTAAAACCTTTATAAAAAATAAATTTAAGTCTGGGTCTACCCAGATTTTTTTTGTCCATTTTTAGCAGTCAGCAAAGTTTAAGCCGACAGCCCGAATCAACCAATCATCATTCTGCTGAAGTTAGTGATCGGTTTAGGGTTATAAGGATTGGATTGCTAAGCGACAGAGAAGAACTGATAGGAGCTGGACTGTAAGTTCGCGTAATCTGCTAACTCCAAATCCTCTTGGAAAATGGTGTCGATCGCCAACATTCGACCATCAGCAGTGAGGAATTTATGGTCTGGTGTCGCTCGAATAATCCCGCCATTATCGAGTTGGTACTCAAACATCTGGCGATCGCCCTACATCAAATAGGGATGAGTATCATATGAAATCAGAGAAAATTATAGTCAGGGCTAATGGTTACAACGCTTATACCGATTCATGAACAGCGGGTACTTTTGTGGGGGGTCAGTTGGTCTACCTATCAGGCTCTAGTGTGGGATCTCGCGGAAAACCGAACAAGCGTTTAACCTACGATAATAAATGGCTAGAGATTATGACCCTTTTACCAGAGCATGAGGCAAATAAGCGGTTATTAGGGCAGATTGTCGAGGCAACAACGGAAGAATTAGGGTTAGAGATATATAGTTTGGGTTCGACGACTTGGGGTCGGGAGGATTTGCAGGGAGGTTTCGAACCGGATGAATGTTATTACATTACTTCTGAGGCGCAGGTTCGGGGCAAAACTCACATCGATCTGATGAGAGATCCACCGCCTGATTTAGCAATTGAGATTGATACCACCAGTAGTTCGCTAGATCGATTAGCAATTTACGCGAGCTTGGGCATTACAGAAGTCTGGCGTTTTGATGGTAAGAGACTGACAATTTATGTTTTAGAGAATGAAGGATATCAAATTCAAACTCAATCAAAAGTATTACCAATCCTCAATCGATCTAAACTCTTAGAACTTTTGGGGAGACGTAACCAGCAAGGAGAAAATTCATTAATTCGAGAATTGCGTAATTGGCTTAATCGAAAGATATAGTCGAGTTGTCAATAAGTGCTTAATTAAGTAGGATACAAATAAATATATTTTTCACAGCCAATTATGGGTGAATGGTCAAAAAAAGTTGGTGAACGGGGAGAGGAAATTGTCCGTGCATTTCTTCGTCATCTAGGCTGGAATAATTGCCAAGAGAATATTGAACTGACGTGCTTAAGAAAAACAATACATAAAGCAGAAACTCATGGAATAGATTTATTATTTTCTTATCCATCTCCTTTGATTGATGATACCCTTGACAACTTGATAGTATCAGTCAAATACACGGCTAACGGCTATCCAACTTCCCCAAACAGTACATTCAAGTCTCATTTTTATGATCTTTCGAAGACTATTGAGTGCTTTAAAAGATCTTCTATTAGAGAATCTCTTATTCGCAATTTTCAAGTTCAAAACATATCTAATACGAGGGATATCGGAGTTCTTTTTTGGCTAAGCAATGATAGTACGGAAGACAATAATGACTTAATATCAAAAATTTGTAATGCACGTGAATTAACGAAATACAACTTTGACACAACATATGTCGTTGATAACCTCAAGGCTGAATTTATACGTGAAGTAAAGTCTTTTCTAGAATCACAGTATTCAAATGAAAAAATAGAGTTTTTCTATCAAAATACGGGCAAAAACTTTAACTATACTAGCCGTCGGGTTTCTGGAAACACTTTGCCAGTTGAATGTGTTAATTCTAATATACTTTTATTTCGCATTACATATACAGAAAATAATACGCAGATTCTTGTGCTGACAATACTGGACAAGTTTAGTTCTAAGAATTTAAAACGAATGATGGGTCTTGCCCTAGAAATAGGGCAAGGGTTGACAGCAAAAACATTGATTTTATTCCCTGACTATGATCCTTTACTACATTCCAATCAAGTAAATGAGGTCAAGCTTAGCTTTGTAGATCAAAGTTTCACAAATTTTCTTGAAGTCAAATCGTATAAACAAAATCTGAGAAATATATAAATCATGAATGAACAGCCTCCTAATCTTGATCAAATGCTTCCATTTGGAGAAAAGCTGCGTGAACTCATGGTTCAATCTTATGTCAGTCGTGGAGACTTAAATAATATTTTGAAAAGCAGAGGCATTTTTATTAAAAATACAGAAAAGAGAGATACGATACCAGTCTTGTCGAGTCTTCTTCTGAGTCCTGAAGAATTTGATCAGCTATGCGATTGTCAAAATATTCGAGAAGACAATCCAAAAATAATCACACAAAGTATCGCTTTTTCAAGTAATGAGTCATTAATAGACTGTATACCAGAAACTTTCAGTCTTCATGATTGTTTGGATTTAGAATATGCCCCATATAGAGTTAAGGGAGAACCAAAATTCATCCCTGTTCAAGATAATTTAGATCACATTAAAATGAACTTTCAAGTTGAGAGAACAGATTTATCAAAAAGCTGGGCAAATGAGAAAAAAGTTTTTTCGGGCTCTTTGGAAATAAAAAAAAATGAGGTTGATGAAAATATTCAGATTCTAATAACACATCATCACACTTCTCAAGAGACTAAGGTGATCAGTTCAAAAATATCACGAATTCTAATAAAAGAATTTAAGGAAGATGGACATATTGACGATCAAAAAAGTTTAGAGAAAATATTATTTTCTTCATTCTCGAATGAAAATAGAATTGCATACTTACTGGATATTACAAAGAATCTAGATTCTCCTATGCTCGACTTTTTAGGGATTGTTGATTTGGGAATTTCTCCAGATCCCAAGGTTGAGCTATCACGGGATTTAAACTGGATTCAATCTGAAATCAAAAAAATGAAATTAAATGGAGAGAATCTTCATAAAACTTTTTTTGTTTCCAGAAAAGACAATCATAAGTGTCTCGAAATATATCAATTAGATGCTCGATTTAAAATGTTAGATATCAAAGGAATTTCTGGGGAATGTGTTATTTCATTTCTTTTTAGAGACTTTCAAAAGAAGCAAGACAGAGAATCTGAGTTAGAAGTAGATGTCACCCGGATTTCTTCTGTTTCTCCCTTAAGAGGAATTAGTCAGAACGAGTTGAGAGGTTTTATTTTAAGAGAAATTGAGCAGAAAAAAATGACTTTATTCGAGAAATACAGAAGCAATAAATAGAGAATTTCAATTATGAACTTACCATTTCTAAGCAACTAATTGGGAACTGGGTAAATCCGCAGGGGCAAACTCAGCGAGGTTTAAACCCTTTTCAAAGATCTCATCGATCGCCACCATCTCCCCTTCTGTCGTCAGGAATTTATGATCTGGTGTCGCTCGAATAACCCCACCATTATCGAGTTGGTATTCGAACATCTGGCGATCGCCCCTTTGATGCCACTGTTCAACAGGTTGGGTATAAACAAACCCATTCTCATCAATACTGTAAACACTGCAAAGTAATTCTTTCTCCACAATCTCTCGAATGGGCAACACACCATATTCAACTGTCACAATGGGCGTTTCACCATCGAGGCAATACTCCGCAAACTTCACCATTTGATCAAACAGATCCTTTGAAACTTCCTGAGGTACACCATTTTTTGCCGCACCATCAATAAATTTCACCTCATGCTTTTTCATTTCGGCGATTTTCTTTTTACCCATCGCTCGGCGCAATAGATCCGCTTCCCCAAGGGAATAGCCCGCCAAATCCTGCGCCATTTTCATGATTTGCTCTTGGTAAACGAGCACGCCATAGGTTTCTTTGAGAATGGGACGGAGCAGTTCATGTTGATACCGAATTTCTTCGCGGCCATGCTTACGGTCGATAAAAATAGGGATCAGACCAGCATCTAGTGGGCCCGGACGGTAGAGCGCCAAAATAGACGAAATATCCTCAATGCCCGAAGGCTTCAGATCTTGCACAATCTTTTTCATACCATCGGACTCTAGCTGGAAAATTCCTGCCAGTTGGCCTTCTTCAAACAGACCATGGGTATTTTTGATATCTGGGGGTAGTTTTTTCGCTGTACCCTTCGCCAAAATTTCTAAAGCTCTCCGTTCATCGAGAGGCAACTGATCTAGATCTAATTCGACATCGCGATGTTTTTGGACGAGGTCAGCAGTTTTCTGAATGGTGGTGAGGTTACGCAGCCCCAAAAAGTCCATCTTGAGGAGGCCCATCGCCTCCACATCTTCCATGTAGTACTGCGTGATCACAGCACCCTCATTGTTGCGCTGCAATGGCACAGCTTCATCGAGGGGATCAGAGGAAATTACGACTCCGGCAGCGTGTACACCAAAGGTTTTATTGGTTCCTTCAATACGGATCGCCATATCCAGCCAACGTCGCACACCCGGATCGGTATCATAACGACGCTTAAATTCGGGCTCTGGTGTGTCGTCCGAGATCATTACCTTAAGCTTGGCGGGCTTACCTCTGGCAACAGGAATCATTTTTGCCATTTCATCGGATTCGGCATAGGGAATATCCAGCACCCGCGCAACGTCTTTGAGCACTGCTTTCGACGTCATTTTATTAAAGGTAATAATCTGCGCTACTCGCTCTTTGCCATATTTTTCGGTGACATATTCGATCATTTCCTGTCGCCGCTCAATACAAAAATCTGTATCAACATCAGGCATTGATTTCCGTTCGGGATTTAGGAAACGTTCAAATAATAAGGTGTGGTGAATGGGATCAATATTAGTAATACCGAGGGCATAGGCGACAAGAGACCCCGCGGCTGAGCCACGTCCAGGGCCAACGGGAATGTTATGGTCGCGAGCATATTTGATGTAGTCCCACACCACCAAAAAATAGGTAGAGAAACCCATCCGCTGCATCATTTTCAGTTCATATTCGAGGCGTTCTTTATAGGTAGGGTCAACTTCGCCGCGAGTTTTGCATTTCATGCGCTCCTTGAGTCCTTCCCATGTCACTTCTTCGAGATAACTATCAGCAGTGTGGCCGCTAGGGATTGGATAATCGGGAATGCGGGGTTCTCCCAAAATTTTGTAAGGTTGGACTTTTTCAGCGACTTCTAGGGTGTTAGCGATCGCCTCTTCGATAACTTCGGGGTCTAGGTGATCCTGAAAGAGCATACGCATCTCTTCCGCAGATTTAATATATTCTGTGCCGCTATACCGTAGGCGTTTATCTTCGGTAATCAGTTTGGCAGTTTGGATGCAAAGTAGGGCATCGTGGGCTTCTACGTCGTAGCAAGAAATGTAGTGGGAGTCATTCGTCGCGATGATTTTAATGCCAAGCTTGCGGGCAATTTTGACGATCGCCACATTAACAATGCGGTCTTCCTGGGAGCCATGGTCTTGGATTTCGAGGTAATAGTCATCACCCAATAAATCTTTGTACCATTTAGCCACATCCAACGCTCTCTGATATTCGCCCTTAAGGATGCACTGAGGCACTTCACCGCCAAGGCAAGCACTAGTCATAATTAGACCTTCATGGTGCTTTTCGATCAGTTCTTTGTTGATACAGGGACGCGCGAAAATCCCTCGGCCTTGGTAACCCTCAAGGTGAGAAATCGTGGTGAGTTTAACGAGATTTTTGTAGCCTTGAGTATTTTTGGCGAGGACAACTTGATGATATTTTTTGTGGCGTTTTAATTTACCGTTGCTCTGCATTTTGTCGTGGATGTCTGCATTAATCACATACATCTCATTGCCAATAATCGGCTTGATACCCTTGCCACGACAGGTTTTCAGTAGTTCAATTGCGCCATACATAACGCCATGATCCGTCAGGGCGATCGCTGGCATATTCAGTTCTTGGGCACGCTTAACGAGAGGCTTAATCTGGGACGCGCCATCAAGGAGAGAATAATCGCTGTGAATATGCAGACCGACAAAGGACATAAAGGCTAACCAACTCTATATGTAGTGGGTAGTTATCATTTTAGGGTAGGGTTTGGCGATCGCCACACATAAATATTGTGAAAAAAAACAGGTCTTACGCAACCTAGTGTTCTGTTCCTTAAGTGATCAATATCCAACAAATGCAATGTTTTATGATGACCCCGTATTTGAGCCAACAGTCGAACGAAATGGCCAAAGTACAATTTTAGACTTTTCTTAGAATTTATCTTGGCAAAGATACAATTTTCACGGCATCTTTAATGTTCTCCGGGAAATTACGGAATTAAAGTATTTAAAATTGTGGAATAGAAGATGGTAATTCCACTTTAGAGACTAAAAAAACACGATAACAATTTAGTTCTCCCCCATACAGGTGCTTAACGATATGCCTAATGATTCAGAGAGAAGAGATGACCCTCAAGGTTACTTAGATCTCATCTACCTATTGATAAACTCAAAAGTTAAGATTTCATCAAAAAAAACGTCAAACTTAACATGGAAAATCACACTTAATAATCCACAAATCAATTTCAATCTTACTCCGTTCAAGATTACGATCAATATCGTGCAGATTGCACTTGTTAGCTTTTTTCTTGGCGGCTTTCTAGCTGTTGTTCTCAACACGAATCATTCTCTTCTACAACAGTCTGAATCCTCTGAATCTTCTGAATCTTCTGAATCTTCTGAATCTTCTGAATCTTCTGAATCTTCTGAATCTTCTGAATCTTCTGAATCTTCTGAATCTTCTGAATCTTCTGAATCTTCTGAATCTTCTGAATCTTCTGAATCTTCTGAGACGAGAAATCCTTTAGTGGCTCATCTAACTTACTTTGACTCCAATACCTCTATCGTTTTTGAGGCATGTTTGTTTGATGATGGTTTTTATCAACCTGAGGTTGCAGTAGCTGTCTGCGGGGAAGCCATTGCTTTCAGTGATAGCCAGAGCGATACTATGTACAATCATCATGGCCTTTCAATCGGGAGCGTAGCAAACTTATTCGATTTCGATAGTACTTTTGAAGCAGATAATTCTTTTCAGTCTTTTATTGGATTCTTAGGAAAAGATGTCGTCCTTGGATGGGACGACATCTTTTCCCCGACTGCCATTGTAACGACAAAACCAACTACCGTTGTCGCTAAGAAACCAACTGCCGTTGTAATGACCGAACCAACTGCTATTGTCGCGACAAAACCAACTACCGTTGTAATGACTGAACCAACTGCCGTTGTACCCACTCCAACTTTTGTTCTGCCAATTTGGCTTGGGATATTTGGATCGGCACGCCATCGCAGCAGGAGTTAGTTTTCTTGCCAAGATCTCTCCTTGAGAATGAAGGAACAGATAATGCTCCATACTTCAATCTTAGTAAAGAGACATCTTTTATCAATCAGGCGATCACCTCATACAAGATCCTGAGATCCATCAAGGTGATCGCCGGCATATTCAGTTCTTGGGCACGCTTAACGAGAGGCTTAATCTGGGACGCGCCATCAAGGAGAGAATAATCGCTGTGGATATGCAGACCGACGAAGGACATAAAGGCTAGCCAACTCTATATGTAGTGGGTAGTTATCATTTATAGGATAGGGATTGGCGATCACCACGCAGAATATTTGATCAGAAAAACATGTCCTATGCAGCTAAATTATGTCGTTCTCTATGTCGACAATCTTCAAAAGTCCTTTGAGTTTTACAGCGAACTAGGGTTTGAGTTAACAGCAGAGCAACACGGCGAAGGACCAAAGCATTATTCTTTCCCAGTTGGCAATGTCATCTTTGAGATTTATCTAGCCAAAAATAATGCTGTTTCTCATATGCGATTGGGCATTGAAGTAGATATCAATGTGAATGGGTGGGACGGATCTTTGAGATTTTCGGGGTTAAGAAAATAATCAACCGTGGCATTACAAGTTTTCTTGAGCAGAGGGGAACCCACTTGATAACTATTTTTTTCGGTATTTAAACCCAACAAATAGCCTCTGATTTTTCTCGGTAACCACTGCAAATGGCGATCGCATGGCCACTGGATAAAACAGCCTTCAAATTACCTTTTGGACTACTTCCCAGTGCCGGAAAACCAAGTCTCAGTAACTATTTTTTCTATTACAACTTAGGTATTGAAATGGGTGTGCTATTACCTTTGAGTATATCTTTGGTGCTTATTAGATCACAAAAAACAACTTGGTGGAAGTGGGGCATTATCGGTTTGTTACTCGCGATTTCGATCTTTTTTATGCATTGGGCATATGGTCTCAGTCGCTAAAAAGAGGCGATCGCCATTCATGATGTCAGAGCTCATGTTTATGTAGTGTTGTATTTACGTTGTGTTTTCATTTCGATTCTTTTCGCTACCATCGAAATAGCGAAGCTCTAGAGGGTCACATCATGGCTAAACCCCAAGTAACAAAGGCAATTCTCCTCAAAGATGTCACCGATAAAGATACGGTTAAGTGGGTGCAATCCCAGTTGGCAAGTGGTGATTATTTGAAGACTAGCGATGTTGATGGTTTAGTGGGGCCGAAAAGCATTGGCGCTTTGCGAGAATTTAAAGAAGAAATGCTTTTGGCCTATCCCGAAGCAATTGGAGCAGGAACGATTGATGCCCTCGCGAAATTATCACCAAAACCAGAGGCCGGAGAATTTATTCCGAAAATCACCAAGGCTATTTTACTTAAAGATGTCACTGATGCTGAAACGGTGAAGTGGGTGCAATCGAAGCTTGTTAATGGTGCCTATTTGAGCCAGAGTGATGTTGATGGAAAAGTGGGGCAAAAAACTATTGCTGCCCTACGAAAATTTAAAGAAGAAGGTTTTTTAGCCTATCCTGAAGCCCTTGGTGCTAGTACGATTGATGCGTTAGATGAGTTGACACCGAAACACCAGGTTTCTGAGCAAGGCCAAGTTGTTCAATCGAGCTCCAGCGGTAGTACTGGCCCCAAAACAGGTAAATCCAGAACCTTACCTGTGGTAGGTCTCGTCTATGAAAATCAGATGATTGTGCCCAACAGCAACATTACTTGGGGTGAAATGACCCGGGGTTTTTCGCGATTGCCAATGTCTACAAGTCAGTTTGGTAGCCAAGAACAAATTGTCAGAAATATGATGGCAACGGCCAAAGCTTTTGGGAAAGTACGACAAAAATTTGGTTCACCAATTCGAATTACCAGTGCTTATCGTCCACCGAATCTGAAAATTGGAGCATCAAGATCCCAACATAAATATGCACGGGCTCTAGATGTGCAGCCGATGAATGGTAATTATCAGGGCTTATTAAATGCGATTAAGGCTGTGCCTGAGATTAAAGGGGTTGGTATTGCTGGGCCTCGCAAGGGATTTTGGCATATGGATATTCGACCCATCGCCAGACGAATTACGTTCGGTTATTAATTGATATTTTGCTTAGAAAAGGCGATCGCCCCATTATTCCCAACCTTGTTGTACTCGCGTAATTTTAGCGACCTCTGAGGAGATTAAATAACTCCAATCTCCATTGGAATCTTTAAATTGACGGCGTTCTTGATAGAGTTGCTTGGCTGTGGCGATAATCTGTGTCTTTTTCACGGCGATCGCCCAAGGTCTTAATATCAGGTCATTTATGGGCAAATTACTCACATGATGGCCGTCGATTTCGTAGATGCGAATAGGGTTATGGGAAGACAAACATCGATAGGGTTTGATTTGATTTTCAATCTGGGTACAGACAAAACGTTCAACGACTTCGCATAACACCAAACGATTAAAGAAAATCCAAAAATCGTTGTCTGTATCAATATTTGGAAAGCCGTTATTTTTTAAAGTTGGGATGAGTAGATCACCGTCGTCAAAACCCCATTTACTGAGGAGATGCTCGCTTTGAAATTCAATCAATGATGAACTATCCGCCACCGTTATACAGTAGTTGCCATACTCAAAAATAGGCGATCGCCTAACGTCAGAATTTCGTCGTGATGGTGAATCAGTTTTTGCCATTCGTCGGGAATATTGTCTAGGCCATAATAAATACCCGCCAATCCACCGGCGATCGCCGCAGTTGTGTCTGTGTCGTCACCGAGGTTTACGGCAGCTAAAACTGTGTCCGCATAGTTGCCATTATTGAGGCAGCACCACAGAGAGGCTTCGAGTGTATGGACAACATAACCACTGGATTCAATTTCTTCAATCGATAAATTGCCCACAGAACCGAGTAAGACATCCTCGTAATGTTCGAGTTCGTTGTGGTAAATGGAGTTGCTATAAAATTCCTGTGATCGCCTAATTCCTAATTCATAGGCTGTCGTCAAATCCTGATTTTTTAGAAGCTCAATGGCAATACTCAGATAAATGCCACAAGCGACTAATGAACGGGGATGGCGGTGGGTGAGAGATGAAATATTGTGGGTGAGATCCAGCAACTCTGCATAGGGCAACATGTCAGCGAAAAAAGCAAGGGGCAAAATTCGCATCAGAGAACCATTGCCATTACTGCGTTCATCACTTCCACCCGCTTCTAAGGGACTGACCCCAGACAAAATTTTGCGAATGGCGATCGCCGTAGTTTGGCCCACATCAAATGTTTCGCCGTGAGGAGTCCAATAGGATTGCTCTAGCCATAGCCCCATTTTTCGGCCTAGATGTTCTGGCAGCTCATCTCCTAAACCTACTTCGGCGATCGCCTCCGCAAGACAAAACGTCAAAGAGCTATCATCAGACCAAGTGCCAGGCGGTTGATTATAAGTCCCGAAACCTCGCATCGAAATAACCGGATCACTATGCCGTTCTTCCCGCGTTGAAAATTCCACCGGAACCCCCAGCGCATCTGCGACACAGACCCCCATTAAACCGCCTTTAATCTGAGCTGCTGTAACCATCTACTTTGCCTCTGGTAATGTCGCAAAAATTTGTTTGATCAGCATTTGCGTTTTATTTTCGAGCTTCTGCCAATCTACAGCACCTGATGCTTCAAAAAGGTTCGTGTCGATATCAACTTCGCAACTTTCTCCATTTACTGACTCACTCGGATATTGCACAAAACAGACCTGATAACACAAATCCCAGAGGTTAATATCGTGCTCCGCTTCCTCACATTTGAGGTGCAACACATAGCCAGGGTAAGGATCTTGAATTTCTTCGTATTCTCCTTCCCAGTCAGAATCTTCCAGTTGATCTCGAAAATTATCCACAACCCGAATAAACGCTGGTTGCATCAACAATTGCGCTTGCTCCCATGCCGAATGGGTTTTAAATTTTGGCTTCATAGCCCAAGAATTCCCCTAACAAATACAGTGAACCGCATAACACTACAGTTTCTCCGGTGGCGATCGCCGAATCAAGGGCTTCCGGTAAAGTTTTGTGGGTAAGACATTGTTTCAGCCCTGGACAAATTAGCTGGGCTAACATCCCCAACTCACTCGGTTTGGCGCTGCTATGACCGCCCACAGGTACAAGATGTAATGTATCTTTCTCTCTCAACAACGCGCGAAAAACATTTTGATGATCCTTTGTCGAGAGCATTCCCATCACCCAAGTAACAGGCTGCGATAATCCATCAACATAATCTCGTAAAGCTTCTGCTGCAACACCATTGTGAGCACCATCAATCAATATTTTCTGACCTTTCCATTGTCGCCATTCAATTCGCCCAGCCCAACTTGTTTGCGCAATCCCTTCTCGGAGCTGGGCATCAGAAATCTGCCACCCTTGCTTTCGTAACGAATAAATTGCTTCGATGGCGATCGCCGAATTATGGAGCTGAATATCCCCAAGTAGCGGCAAATCATACTCAAATCCTTGGTAATTAGCCAATCCAGCTTCTGTTCTGGTCGCCGCTTGAATCCATGTGGCCGGACAATTTACTGATTCCGCCTTTTCCTGAATTACCTTTGCCGCAATTTCTGGCACTTCCCCAATTACCGCCGGACAATCTTGTTTCAAAACACCCGCTTTCTCGCCAGCAATTTTGTCGAGGGTCTTTCCCAATCGTTGCCAATGATCCATCCCAATCGAGGTGATCACAGACACTAGGGGGCGATCGCAGACATTCGTCGAATCTAGCCGCCCTCCTAATCCCACTTCAATCACTGCAATGTCTACTTTTTCTTGCGCAAAATACACAAATGCGGCTGCAGTAATAATCTCAAATTGGGTAGGTGTTTCATCTTCTGGGGCGATCGCCGCTTTCACTGTTTCTAAAATAGCGAGTAATCGTTCAGCAGAAATTTGTTGATTATTGATGCACATCCGTTCAGTCCAGCTCACTAAATGAGGCGACGTAAATCGACCAACCTTATAGTCTGCCGCCTTCAAAATCGATGATAAATATGCACATACCGAACCCTTCCCATTCGTACCCGCAACATGGGCGATCACCACAGAATTTTGAGGATTTCTGAGATTATTCAATAACGTTTGAATCCGACTTAAACCCAGATTGATCCCAAAGTGCTGAAATTGCCCTAATAAATCCGAAACCGCAGCGTAAGACATGGAAATTCACTATTCACAGAAGAGTTCATAATACTGCGCTGCAACCCGTTCAGGCTCATGGATCTCGATCGGATAATCTGCTGTTTGTTCCGCTTCCATAATCCGAATCATCTGCGTCGCCAAAACCTTTGGGTCTCGACTTGTCGCCACAAATTCAGGGCAGTGTTCCATATATTCTGGGATATTCGGCGGTAAAACTACTGGTCGTTTCAGGGCGATCGCCTCCAAAGCAAACCTTGAAATCGATTCCACAGGCGACAAATTCACACACAAGCTTGCCCCTTTAATTAAAGCTAAAACTTCTGAGCGTGGCGCATTCCCCAAATACACTACATTTCTTGCTTTGAGACCTTCAAGAACTACTGGATTTTGTGTCTTTAGAAACCCAGAAAGTACAAGCTTAAGCTGTGGATATTTCGGCGAAATCTCTTCAATAAATATTTTCAGTAAAAGATCAACACCTTTTGATTCTTTCAGCATCCCAGCATAGAAAATATAAGGCTGATCTGTCAGCAGAAATTTCTCTAAGGTTTCATCTGTAAATCTATCTGCAACAAAAATTTTCTCTTGAGGAATTGGAATATATCGTATCTTTTTTGATTTTATCCCTCCAGAAATTAGATATTGAGTAATATTTTTAGAACAAGAAATGACGAGCTTATATTTGTTCAGCTGAGGAATTTCTTTCTGTGGAAGCAGTACATCTCTAACATCAGCAATGAAATTAATATCTTTGTATAAACTGGTTAGTCGATTAATCACTAGATAGAAAAAATTAATCTGATTATAGAAGCTGGTATGAACTAAAAAAATATTGCATTTTTGAGGTTTAATCTCTTTCCTTAACTGGAAATATTTAATGTTTTGAAGGATATATTTCCAGATATCTCGTAACAGCTGTTTATCTTTTCCAGAACGCTGTGGCAATAAACTTACATACTCAAAATTTTGCCATTTCTCTTGAGAACACTGCTGTTCTTTAGCTTTCTCACTAAAAACACGAAAATCAAGTGGGTATTGTTGCAGTGACTGCAACAGCAATTGATAATAGGTTGCAGCACCTGTCCCGCTACCAAAAAAAATAGGTGTAATGATTGAAATTTTCTTGTTCTTTTCCATTCCAATCTTTTAAAGACCTAATATCTGCTTTAGTTTCCGTTGAATACGTGCCGGATATCCAAATACTAAACGTGCTGTTTTTTGATCTGTTTCGAGATCCCGAATCACAAAGTCTGGATGTAGTAATGGAAAATCCACAGAAGAAACTGCCATATTAGCAAATATACTTTTGTTATTTTTTGTACGACTTGCTGCTTCTCCAAAACCAATGTTAGAAATCAAATTAACATTGGGCATGATGGAGAGTCCACTCTGAGTCCAACAAGTGAAAGACCATTGATAGTCCCATGTGTCTACAGCTTTCTCATACATTTTCTGAAAGATTTTAGAGCGGTATTTAATTGTCAGCCAATCGTTATTAAAAATATCTTTTAACCAGCCACCGTCTCGGATCTTTGGCCATTGCTTCAAATCAACATCGTAATGTTGCCAAGCTCTTCTCCATGTGGCCCACCCCCAAATATGATAGTACTTGGAAAAGTAATAGCTATCTTGCGTCCGGGCTTTACCAAATTGAAAATTATCACCTGAAATCATCATGATACGAGTGTCATGGCGATATTTTTCGAGTAGTTCTTCGCAAAATGGGAAAAAGCTAGGATCTGGCAAACAATCGTCTTCTAAAATAATCGCTTCTTCAACTTGATCAAAAACCCAATTGATACCGGATGAAACGCGTTTTTTGCAGCCAAGATTTGTATCTGAATAGTTGGTGAGAACTTCGCAATCCCAATCGACTTCTTTAATGATGTTTCTGGTGGCAATACATTTGTCTGCTTCGTCCGGGCGATCGCCCCGAGGCCCGTCTGCAATAACAAGAAGTTTCGGCGGCTGGGCTTGTCGAATAGCTTCAAAAACACGGCGAGTGGTGTCAGGGCGATTAAAGATGATGAAGGCGACGGGCGTTTTCATAATGCTCTTCTAAATCTGCCACTGGAGTTGCTGACAAAGCCATTGAATCCCTGTGGAAACTGTATTGGTATCAACACAGATCAGGTCATGATGGCCTGCACCTTCAATCAATTCCAGACGCTTTGGTTCATTGGCGATCGCCATCAATCTTTCACTCATGAAGCTCGGAACGGTGTCATCCACAGTGCCATGACAGAGAAAAATGGGGATATTGAGCAACGGTAATTTTCGACGCGAATCAAAACGTTGGTTCAAAATCCAGTTAATCGGAAAAACCTGCATATAGGCTTTGGTGATGGACATTTCTACCATTGAGGCAAACGTCGACTCTAAAAATAGTCCAGCGCAATCATAGCGTGTTGCGAGTTCTGTGGCGATCGCCCCGCCGAGGGAATGCCCATAAATCAACAAATTTTTGGGTTCAACCTGCTTCTGCTGGAGAAGGAAATGGTAGCCTACCGCCGCGTCTTCATAGACCCTGGCTTCATTTGGAAACACTGGAGTGCTCGCGCCATAGCCCCGATAGTTCAGCATTAAGACATTAAAACCGAGCTGGTTGAGCAGTTTTAAAGTTTCAAAATTGCAATCTTCGTAGCCACTATTGCCATGCAAAAATAAAATGGTTTTGCCATTGCTGTGTTCACCAGGAAACCACCACGACACAACATCTTCTGTATCGGAGCTGCCCGTCGCTAATCTTTTCGTTTCGTAGGCGATCGCCAAATCATCTGGAATGGGATTTTCAGGCTGAAACTGTGGTTCAAAAATAATGCGTCGTTGCACCACAAATAACAGTAAACAGATTCCCAGATAGAGCAGTCCCAAACTCAGGCCGAATTCAGCAAACAAAAGCATATCAGCAATTCCAAACGACGCATGTATCATAAACACTCATCTTTCCCTGACCGCAAGCTGACGGACAGTTTGATAAGCGTCCAGATCACCGCAACTTTTGAGCAATTTTCACTGTAAATATAAATCTGGACTGAGGCCAATCACCTGACGATCACAGCGTTAAATCACTCTGCCCATAAGGTTACTGAAATCCGTCCAACTTTATCCTGATGTTTACCAAATATTGACGAAGTATAAGTAATTACCGAGGGGTGGCTCACTAAATTCATGGCAATTTATGTCAGGGTCAGTCTTTCTGTAAGCGTTCAGTCGTTATTTCATACATAGATTTCATTATGACTAGCCAGCTCTGCTACTTTCCTGAAATGACCCAGCCTTCGGACGCCAAGTCTACGGTGCTTCCTCTCAAGCGTAAGGCGAAAAAAGAAGAGACGGTAATTCGCTATTTTCCAGAGCTAGAAGACGCGGAAGCCCAGGCTCGTACTTCAGCAGGAAGAATGACGGCAGCAAAACTGACACCCCGAATCCATGAAGCTTTAAATTCTGATGAATCCTATATTGCGGCGATCGCCCAAATTGGGACAGGAAAAATAGATGCGAAGAAACAGGCAGAACTCCTCAGAAATGTCGTTGCGGCAACGGTCAGAGCTACAATCACCGAAGTCCAAACTGCTCCTGAAAAATTCCAACTGGACTATCCAAAGTCTCCTTGGTTACCTGGCTACCTAAAGCAATTGACGGCTCCTCTACTTGAGAAGACGCCAGACCCAGAAGTGGCATCTTTTGAGAAAGATCGTCTTATTAAATTTCAGAAAATTGGTCAATTATTAAAGCGCACCCGTGAAAAGCGTGGCCTCTCCCATAATCAACTCAATCATCTCACCCATATTTTGACATCGCATATCGTAGCGATCGAAGCAGGTGATTTTAAATCTCTGCCAGAGCCTCTCTACGTTAAAGGGTTTATTCATCGTTTAGGGGATGCTCTCGGGCTTAATGGGAAGGCGATCGCTGCGACATTCCCCATGCCAAAGCCTCCCGAATCCCGTTACAAAACTGCAAAAAAAGCACAAGATACTTGGACAACGGAAGCGGGTCGATATATGGGCTATACAGCGCTAATGATGGGTGCTGTCAGCGGTTTATCTTGGAGTCTTCAACAGGCTCAAAAGTCAGTTCAACCCGCGCCGCAGCCTGTTACACCTCCATCAAATAATCAAGCAGCTGATGAAGTGGCGCCCCAAATTGTGCAAACCGATGCAAAAATCTCTCCACCAGAGATGATGCGCATGCCTTAAGTTTTTGGATTCTCACGTCAGGTGATCGCCATCCCAATTCGCGAAATATAGCAGTGGTCATTTAGTTTGATACGTCATGTGAACCTCAATCCTGAGCCTGTCTGCAAAACCATTATGAAGTGTCTTAATCTATCTGGCGACTGCTATAAGACCTGATGAGGTTTTATTCTGGCAGTAAACAAGTCTCTAGCCACAGTTCAAACACATTACGGTTACAGGAGCCTTCTACTGTAAAGGGAGCAAACAGTTTGCCTTGACTCCATGCCGCAATCATATTGACTCTGCCGCGACGATTTTCGGACTTGAGGTCGTAGAGCCGTCCACCTTTGGGACTATAGCCATAATCGTAGTTTCCATCTCGCTCATCCATTCCCGACTCATCTGGGTGAGAGATTTTGGTGAAGTTAATTATGAGAAACCAGTCCCAGAATCAGCCGTTGTTGTAGAGCTGGATGAACTATGGCACTTTATCCAAGAGAAAAAAACAAGTTATAAATGTGGAAAGCATATGACCATCTTACTGGGAGACTCATCGACTGGGAACTGGGAAATCGTGATAGTCAAACCTTGAGTTGCTTACTAGAACGATTATCAACATGGCAAGCACTGTCTATTGCACAGATGATTGGAAGCCTTATTAACAGCTATGGGAGGGAGAATCACCCTGATCCTTTTTTATGTCATCAGCAAGAAGGAGACTGTCGCTATTGAGAGAAATAATTCAGATAATCGTTATTAGTTTGCACGATTTCATCGTTGAGGAAAAGTGGTGTCGAAATCAAAACAGATGGTGGAGCTGACAATGGGACTATTTGCTAAGTTTAGGGTCAACGGCAGCTTGGATTTGCTGCGTAATTGGCGCTTATCCTTACTCTCTTAAAACTCTTATTCTCTGATATATCTTGTCTCAAGATCGAAATTGAGGTCATCAATGCCAGAATTGCCAGAAGTCGAAACCGTTCGCCGAGGTTTAGAGCAAATCACCATCGGTAAAACCATCACTGGAGCCGAAATTTTTTTATCCAAAACGTTGGCTTCACCTGAAGATCCAGATTATTTTCTTGGTAGTATTCATGGTCTAAAAATTCAGGCTTGGCAACGGTATGGCAAATATCTTTTAGGTGAATTATCTGATGGTTCTCACCTTGGAATTCATCTAAGGATGACAGGCAAATTTCTCTGGACATCTCCCGATGAGGAGCTACACAAACACACTCGATTGCGGTTCTTTATTGAGGGCGATCGCGAACTCAGATTTGTTGATATGCGAACCTTCGGTCAAATCTGGTGGGTTCCAGCGAATGTTGAAGTAAGAACTGTAATTACGGGTTTAACACGTCTTGGTGTTGAGCCATTGTCGGATGATTTTACTGTGGATTATCTGCGGGATAAATGTAAGAATCGCCAGCGTCCGATGAAAACATTTTTGCTTGATCAGGCGATCATTGCGGGATTAGGCAACATCTATGCAGATGAATCTTTGTTTAAATCGGGTATCTTACCAACTCGATCAGCTAAGAGCTTGAAACCCAAAGAACTCAAAAAACTCCACGCTGCAATTATTGATATTCTTGAAATATCAATTGCTCAAGGGGGTACGACCTTTAGTGATTTTGTGAGTACAACTGGTACTAATGGAAACTACGGTGGTATGGCTTTAACTTATGGGCGTACAGGAGAACCTTGTCGAGTGTGTGGAAATCTAATCGAGCGCATCAAAATGGCAGGACGCTCCACGCATTTTTGTTCTGTTTGCCAAACATAAATTCTGAGTCTTTAAACGAGCAATAACGGTGTGTGAGGAAAGCTATTTTAAGTAGTTAGTGGGTTACGAAGTTTCCAGATGAGACTAGAGGTTAGATTTGTGATGATATGGGCAATGACTGGCACAAATAAGTTTCCGGTGGCGAGTGCACTAAATCCCAGAACAAATCCAATGACAGTTGCCCAAAGCGCGTAAGACCATTGCTGAGCGCCGCTAATGTGTAAAACACCAAATAATACACTCGATAAAGCCAAGGCAATCCATCCCAACCCTAAACCCGGTAGCATAATGCCCCGAAACAAAAACTCTTCACTTAAACCTGGCAATAAACCGAGCCACACGACATCTGGTAACTCCAAAGGCTTAAGCACAAACTCTAAGTAAATATCAACGCTATTACGATAGTCTTCCCACAACGCATACAACAGACTACTGGTTGTTATAATCCCTGCGGCGATCGCCCCACCCTGTAGAAACGCTGTTGGTGTAATTTCCCAGGGAAGTAGTGCTACATTCCCGATCATGCGCCAGAGATTGCCGACGATGAACATAAAGAGGGCAGTGATTCCCATTAACAACAAAACTTGTTGACGAGATAAGGGCTCAAGTTGAGGTTGATTAGACTCGTTCACAGAAAAAATACCTAGATTGCGTTAATGGATGGAACAGACGGCGTTAGGCTCTGAAGATCCAGTCCTGCACGGTGGGCAACAATCATACCAATTGCCTCTAGGTAAGAGTCTACTCGACAAGCTTGAACCCCGATAGTTTCTGGAAAAATGCTTAATGCGGTGTCATTTTCGTTTACAGCAATGATTAATGTTTTGGTATGGCTAAGGCTCAGTACAGCACTCCCACCGCAAGCGCTGGCGGGGATCACAAGGCTATCCACTGTGTCTGACCAAATCCCATGATTTTGTAAAGTTGGTGTCTTGCGATCCACAACAAATTGGGGAGCATGGCTTAAACCTGCGAGCACACAGGGTAAAAAAGTATAACCCAATTCCTCCGCAGCAGTTTTCGGGGATAAATCTGGTTCAATGGGGATCGGTGCAAGGGCTGGGGCATGGGCACAGGGAATCTGAAATTTTTTGACCAGGAGATGGGAAATGACAGCTTCAGCACCAGCGAGGCCATCCACGCCTTCCCCCTGTCGGTATTGTGCCAATAGTTCACTATCTTCATCGTCAGGAAAACGTGCCACCACGGCGATCGCCTCGACCTTTGCCTGAGTAATTAGCTTCTCTGCTGCTCGTAAAAGACTGCCAACATTGTCAATCGTGCCCCAACTGGCTCCCGTCTCCGAAAGTTTGAGGTTGACATTGAGAGGCGCATCGGTCACCACATAATCCGTCACAGATAAACCTAAAGTGGCGCGACAGGCATCAGCTGCTTGGATATGACGTAATCGCAGCTCTTCTTCGATACCTTGATCAAGGATCATGCCCACTCGATTTTGGCGAACTGGACGTAACCCCCAATTCCCTGCTGCAAACTGATCTAAGCCATAGCCCTCAACGTAAAGAGCATTGGACATATTCCAAAAGAGTTGAGCCCCATTTAAGACATTGGGATGGGTGATCAGGCGATCGCATACTTGAGAAACAAGCCGTGCTGTCGGTAAACCATCCCCTGCATAACCTCCAATTTTTGCACCGATTCCCGTTGGGATAATCAACATCGTTGTATAAGGCGATGTACCAGCGACTTGCAACATAAACGAACCCACAAAACAGCCAACCAGAAACTTAACACCAACGGTGGCAAAAAACTTTCACAATCAGTTGAAAATCGTTATTTTTCCCAGAATAGAGAACCTTAGAATGGGATAAGATCATATACTCTCGACAACATACACTATGCCTCCCGAATTTAGATTTGAACCCTATACCACGTTCTACAAACCTCATAATGCTTATTGGTTAGCCCGTGCATCTCAACTTGCTTATCTCCGCAAAGCAGACAGTCCGGCTCCTGATGGCGACATCATTCTCCGAGAGCTTAAACAATGGCATCCTGGTTTTTCTGAAGTGATTACCTTCAATAACAAAAGTACCCAAGCTTTTGTGGCGAAAAATGATGGTGGTGGACTGATCGGTTCGCCTGGTTTTGTGATTATTGCGTTTCGAGGTACAGATGAAGCGATAGATTGGGCGGATAATCTCCGGTTATCTAGTATTGATTTTCCAGCTGGTCGCGATCTGACTCCCCTTGGAAAAATTCATAGTGGGTTTTATAAAGCATTCCTCGATGTTTGGGACAATAAAGGGCCTGAGGATCAGTTCACGATGAAGGAAGTGCTAGAGCGAGAAGACTACAAGCGCAAGCCTTTCTGGGTGACAGGGCACAGCTTGGGTGGTGCTTTGGCCACGGTCTGTTCTTGTCAGTTTGCTTATGATGACACGCCGTTTTATGGCACCTATACCTATGGTCAACCACGGGCTTGTAAGCGCAATTTAAAGCGTCACTTCGATGCAGAGGCGAAAGGCCGCTATTTCCGATTCCAAAATAATAATGATGTGGTGTCTCGGGTGCCTCAACGGTTAGCTGGTTATAGTCATGTTGGTACCTTTGTTTATATCAATCATGAGCAAGGACTAACGTCAGATTTAGGTGCTTGGTATCAATTTACTGACCGCTTTGAAGGGCTGAAAGAATTTCTGGCGCAAAGGGCTGCCGGTGGAATCTTCCGTGACCATGACATTGTTGAATATATCGAGGCACTAGAAATTAGTATTAATCAAAAGCCTGACGGGATGTAACGCGACGGTTCGGGTTTAGTTTATTTCTTTCCTGAGACTCAGAGGGGCGATCGCCGGGAGCGTGAAACCTTTCTGGGTCTTCTGGTAGGAATTTGTCAGCAGTAAGAGATAAGTGCGATATACTCCTGACTGGAAATCTCGACAGTTTAGTGGCAAAGCATCATGGTAGCGGTAGCAATTTTGGCGGCAGGAAAAGGCACTCGCATGAAATCGGATTTGCCGAAGGTGCTCCATCTCCTCGGTGGGCGATCGCTGGTGGAACGGGTGATTGAGAGTTGTGCTTTGATCGAACCCGAAAGAGTTTGCGCCATTGTTGGTTACCGTGCGGACGAAGTAAAAACAGCTTTAGCCCATCGTCCAGAATTAGAATTTGTCGAACAAAAAGAACAGCTCGGTACGGGTCACGCCGTTCAGCAACTGTTGGAGCCATTAAAAGATTTTTCTGGAGATGTAATCGTTCTCAATGGTGATGTGCCGTTACTGCGCCCTGAGACGATCGCCGACTTTGTGAAAGTCCACCAAGACAATCAAAATGACGCAACCATCCTTACCGCTCAGCTTCCTGACCCGACGGGCTATGGTCGAATTTTCTGTGATGAAAACCTTTTAGTCAGCCAGATTATTGAGCACCGCGACTGTACCGAAGAGCAACGCAAAAATACTCGGATTAATGCTGGGGTTTATTGCTTTAAGTGGGAGACATTGGCGAAAGCTTTACCGCAACTCACCACCAACAACGACCAACAAGAATATTATTTGACAGATGTTGTGCTCCATTGCGACAAGGTGATGGCGATGGATGTGGATGATTTTCAGGAAATTAGCGGCATTAATGACCGTTTGCAACTATCCAATGCTTATTCGATTTTGCAAACAAGGATAAAAGAAAAGTGGATGAAATCTGGGGTAATGATGCTCCAGCCGGAAACGATCACCATTGACGACACTGTGCATTTAGAGCCGGACACAATTATCGAACCGCAATGTCATCTGCGCGGAACCACCACGGTTCAAGGAGGTTGTCATATTGGCCCTGGTAGCTTTATCGAAAATAGTGCGATCGCCGCAAATTGCAAGATTATGTCGAGCTATGTGATCGATAGTGAAATTGGTGCAAATACTCGCATTGGGCCTTTTGCACATCTTCGCGGTAAAGCCGTCGTGGGTGATGGCTGCCGCATCGGGAATTTCGTAGAAGTGAAAAAATCGGCAATTGGTGATGGTACCAACATGGCGCATCTCTCCTACATCGGCGATGCGGAACTTGGTCAAAAGGTGAATATTGGCGCGGGTACAATCACGGCGAATTATGATGGCGTCAATAAGCATAAAACTGTGATCGGCGATCGCAGTAAGACTGGTGCAAATAGTGTTCTCGTTGCGCCGATTAATATTGGTGAAGGGGTAACAATTGCGGCTGGTTCGACGATTACCCGTGATGTGGCTGATGATTGTCTGACAGTTGCGCGGGCACGTCAAAAAGAGATCGAAGGCTGGAAACTAAAATCCTAAAATCGTTGCATCTTGTCTAAGAGGATGTCTGAAAAGTCTTTATGTTCGATAAATACTGCGTAAATTCCGCCAGGTTGATCGCCTGAAGTACTTATTTTTACGTGCAACTCATTTCGACAAAAGTTACGGTCAGACCCTTTTCAGACATCCTCTAAGCTTATTTTGCTTGGAGTCAACACCAAACCCATACGCTCTAGATATCCTGAATAAATCATAAAGATAGCTCTTTCCCTAAAGTCAGGTTTTGTATGAATAAATATTTTTCAACCCGCTGTTTTTATTAAGTTTGTACGTAACTGACCACAGGCTGCATCGGCTTCCAAACCTTTGGAATAACGAACACTTACCGCAATTTTATGATCTTGAAGAATTTGCTTAAATACATTGATTCGTTTCTTTCCCGGACGCTGAAATTCTTCTTCACTAATGGGATTGTAAGGAATTAAATTCACATGACTTTGAAAGCCTTTGAGATGTTTGGCGAGTTCGGTGGCGTGCTCCGGTAAATCATTTACCCTTGCTAACAAAATATATTCAAAACTGATGCGACGGTGGGTCATATCCACATACTCGCGACATTCATCAAGGAGCTGGTCGAAATGATAATTCTTGGCGGTAGGAATTAATGTTTCGCGTAATTGTTGGTTAGGGGCATGGAGACTAATGGCAAAGGTAACTTGCAAATTTTCTGCGGCAAGAGCACGAATTTGATTGGGCACACCAACCGTCGAAATGGTCAGTAAGCGCTGGCCAATACCCACATCTTTATTGAGACTGTGGACAGATTTAATGACTTGTTCAAGATTCGCTAAAGGTTCACCCATCCCCATAAAAACGACATTACTGACTCGTTGCCCAAAGTCTTCTTGTACTGTTAAAACCTGATCGAGAATTTCGTAGGCTTCTAGATGCCGAGTAAAACCCATTTTTCCTGTGGCGCAAAATTCGCAAGCCATAGCGCAACCCACTTGCGATGACACGCAAACTGTTAAACGCTTTTCTGTCGGGATGCCAACAGTTTCAATGATTAAGCCATCATCAAGTTTGAGAAGATATTTGCGGGTGCCATCGGGGGCAGTTTTGTAGTGATGGATTTGCGATCGCCCCACGGGATAGTCGGCCATTTCTGCGCGCCATGCCTTTGGGAAAACGGTGATTTCCTCTAGATTACGAATACCTTTTTGGTAGAGCCATTGGTAAAGTTGCTTACCGCGATATTTAGGTTGACCTGTACTCTCAATCCATTCTGTGAGTTCCGGCAAACTTTTACCCAACAGCGCTGATTCGGTCGTGGTCATGGCAATAAAAAAGGCGATCGCCCCGTAAAAAGCGTATTAACCTTACTATTCTGGCATAGCTATAGCAGTGGCCGGATAGTTTTAGAATGAGGAGGGAAGTCTGTATCTAGATTAAAAATGCCAGTTGCTGATAGTGATGACCTACAATGTCAAGCCCTTGCTACGATAGCACTAGGTATCCTGAAAAAAGATGTCTGTGAAATGTTCAGTATTGGTCTTAATAGCCTTTATCTCTGGATACAACAGACTAGAGCAAACAGGAAGTTTTACAGAGCCAAAACAGGGTATCAGAAAGGCTATGGTCACAAAATCACAGACTGGGAAGCATTCAAAAGCTTTGTGCAACAGCATCCAGATAAAACCCCGACAGAAATGGCAGAGTTGTGGTCGGATGATGTGAGTCGTCGCACCATATCGAGAATGTTGAAGAAGATAGGTTTTACTCGCAAAAAAGGCCTATGGGTATCAGGAAAGGGATGAACAGAAGCGGGAAGCATTGAGGCAAGAACTAGCAAGATTAAAACCTGAACAAATCATCTACTGTGATGAGTCAGGAATGGATGAGAGAGACGGTCAGTATGACTATGGCTATGGCCCTGAAGAGGAAAGAGTTTATGACCTCAAGTCAGGAAGCCGTCGCGGCAGAGTCAATATGATTGCCGCATGGAGTCCAGGCAAACTGTTTGCACCTTTTATTGTGGAAGGCTCTTGTAACCCCCATGTGTTTGAGGTGTGGTTAGAGAACTGTTTGCTACCGGAATTAAAGCCCAATCAGATATTGATTTTGGATAATGCCACTTTCCATAAGGGAGGAAGGGTTGCAGAAATCCTGGCAAAGGCGAAATGTGAGGTGTGGTATCTGCCTCCCTATTCACCAGACTTAAACAAGATTGCACAATGCTGATCTTGGCTAAAAAGTCGTATTTGGAAGCAGCTCAGACATAGTCCATCCCTCAGAGATGCCATGGATATGACTCTGCGTACAGCAACTCCTTAGCCCTTTTGAGCACTGCCATATATATCAGTCGCTAGATAGATTAAGACACTCCATAATGGTTTTGAAGACAGGCTCAGGATTGAGGTTCACATGACGTATCAAACTAAATGACCATTGCTATAAGAGGTTGTCTGAAAAGTCTTTATGTTCGATAAATGCTGCGTAAATTCCGCCAGGTTGATCGCCTGAAGTGCTTATTTTTACATGCAACTCATTTCGACAAAAGTTACGGTCAGACCCTTTTCAGATATCCTCTAAGAACAAATTCAAATAATGAGATTCTTTCAACTTTGCTGAGTATTCAGTATATAAAAAAGTACTCGTAAAACAAGTTACGAGTACTTTTAAAAGAATTATTTCTTAGCTCTTTAGTAATTCCAAGCTATGGAGTAATAGAACGAAAGAGATTTAAGAAAAAGACCTATGCATCATCAGATTCTTCATCTTCTTTCTTCTTTCGGACTGCAGCAGAACCCATGCCCAATAGAGCGGGGAGGATAGCAGCGGGAGTAGGAACAGCTTTGATTGTGAAGTCATCAAAGACAATACCAGAACAAACATCTCTCTCTGTACCAACAAATCCACCACAGGAGCCGGGAGTACCTCCCTCAAAGTCACCCTTAAGAACAAGGGCAAGGCTGTAGTTCATAGGGTTACCGGTGTCTAGTAATTCCGTGACAATGGATGTTACATCAAGGCTAACGCTATCTCCAATGCTCGAAGCAGAGAATTCAAAGGGAACGCCTAGACCACCATCGGGAAAGCCTGCGGTGAGGAAGGGATCAAATAGTAATTGATCAGGTCCAAAACCAGGAAGACCCAATGGCGCAGGTGCAGTAGAACCATCACCTAAAATATTACGACTAAGTTGTAGTACACCTTCGAAACGGTTGTCGGCATTACTTCCATCGCCTAGACCACCAGTACCGAGACCACCGGTAAAATCAGCAACATTAAAGTTCAATGTTAAACTTGAACGCTCATTTTCTTCTAAAGCTAATAGAGGAGCAAGATCAAAGCCAACAAAGCCACGACTTTCATTGAGCGAAAATTCACCGACTTCTACGAGACCAGTTCCAGGAGAACTTACACGGACAGTTGGAGCATCTCCAACAATAACCACTCCATTAGTCAGGGTCGTTTGATAGGTAGACTCAAGGACAAGAGCTTGCGCTTCTTGAGCGGGAACAAGAGCCGTAAATGCAACAGAAGTAGCAGCAGCTATTCCAGCGTTAACTAATAATTTTTTCATTGGGATTCTCCAAAATTTGAGAGCTTAGCTTAAGTGGCAGTGAACAGTTTAATTTCTAATAGGTATCAGACCCTTGAGAAAGTCGAGTTCAGTAAGGTTGAAAATTCACAGAACTCAATACACCCTTATTGACTCAACTTTGCTAAAAAGCAGACGACTATTCAGACCTCTTGATTAATTTCAGAGCCAACGTTAACTAAAATCTACTGGCTACTTCTACTTAATCGCTTTGTGAATAGGAATCAAATAGTGTCGAGAACTTGAGTAAGAACTTAATTGAGAAAGTAACTTTTTCAAATCTCACCACTTATTATAGTGCTATGCCATCTAATATCCTTGCGTGTTCACTCGGAAAAAAGGGTGGATTTGTATGTCATTTCAATAAAGCTATTATGAAGTTTTGATGAAGTTCGATCTTGGCTTAAATTCAAATTGCCAGGATGCCTATCCTATTTAGCTTTTACATTTTTTGCTGCATTATTCCACAATCGTTGAAAGATGTGTTTAGACGCTAGTACTTGGCAAAGAAAGTTAGTATTTACTTCTCTATTTCATATTACATTATTTCAAATATGCTGTGTCGCTATATGTGATGTTGAAATTGTTCAAACAATGAATATTGTTTCGCACTTTAATTTCTATTGCTATGGGTTTAGAATATTGATTTCTGAAAAGTATTGGAGTAGTGTCGCTATTTCAATTGGTTATTTATTGAGCGATTCGCAGATATTTTTTTCAGCGCTGTCATTGCAATATTCTTGCAGTTGCTAATATTTAGCGTTTTTCTCTTACCTTCAGTGAATTATAAAGACTGGCACCTCATGATTTTGACTTAGCTTCATGCTTGTTGCGTTGGCGATCGCCTCCATCTATCTCTATCTATCAACATATTGAGCTGTAATTTTTGCTTTTGTGACGCGTGGGTTATTTGAATCGATCACTATCCCTAGTAGACTCTCAGGGCTTCTCAAAATACGTTAATCTAAAGAGAAGAAATACCACAAAACACTTATTATTACAGGGTTTTGAGAGTTCCATGAGCCAATCCGTTTTTAAAGCAGATACTATATTTTCGCCAGATGCCAAGCTCACCACGGAGCCGAGCAGTAATCTTGCTGACTTTGTTCAAGAAACAGTTGCTTTGACTAAACGCCTAGTAATTCAACTACAACGTCGACCATCAACGCTGATTGCTGGGATTATTCAGCCGTTTATGTGGCTCGTTTTATTTGGGGCTCTATTTTATAAGGCACCACAGGGATTATTTGGCAGCGACATTAACTATGCTCAGTTTCTCGCGCCCGGCATTATCGTGTTCACGGCTTTTTCAGGAGCTCTGAATGCTGGCCTCCCTATCATGTTCGACCGTGAGTTTGGCTTCCTCAATCGTCTTTTGGTTGCGCCACTGTCAACTCGTTACTCTATTGTTGCGGCTTCGACTGTCTATATTATGGGGCTGACTTTGATTCAAACAGCCGTAATTGTTGGAGCAAGTGCATTGCTCGGTGCAGGTTTACCGTCTCTCGCTGGTCTAGGGGCGATCGCCGCAGTTGTGTTTTTAATTGTGCTCAGTGTTACTGCTCTCAGCCTTGGTCTTGCTTTTGCGTTACCAGGTCATATCGAATTAATCGCTGTCATATTTGTGACAAATTTGCCTCTCCTTTTTGCGAGTACCGCCCTTGCTCCTCTTGATTTCATGGCGAACTGGCTCCAGATTGTCGCAAGCCTAAATCCTCTAACCTACGCGATTGAACCAATTCGTTACTTATATATGAATGCTGATTGGTCGCTGCAAAGTATTGTTTTTAATTCGCCTTGGGCAGAGTTGAATTTTGTCACTGTATTAGGTTTGTTAACCGCATTCAGTGCGATCGCCCTCACTCTAATTCAGCCTTTGCTCAAACGTCGTCTAGGCTAATGCTTCAACCACTGAGATTAGTGAATCAATTAAATTAAATAGAAAAAAGGGAAGCATAAACTGCCTCCTTTTTTTTATTTTAAGGATACAAAAAAGATTTAATCCTTATTAATAGCTCAAAAGCTTATGCTGCAACTGCTTCAGGCTTCTTACTGTTACGAATACCTTCAATTGCATCAGCATAATCATCAGCTTTAAATACCGCAGAGCCAGCAACGATTGCGTTTGCACCAGCATCAATAACTTGCCAAGCATTATTAGGCTTAATGCCGCCATCAACTTCAATCCAAGGATCGAGGCCACGCTCATCACACATTGCACGGAGCTTTTCGATCTTAGAAACCATAGAAGGAATAAAGCTCTGACCACCAAACCCAGGGTTAACACTCATGATGAGGATAAGGTCACAAACATCGAGAACATGCTCAATGATATCGAGAGGAGTAGAAGGGTTGAGAACAACACCAGACTTCTTGCCGAGTTCACGAATTTGGCAGAGAGTGCGGTGAAGGTGGGGAGAAGCAGTGTGCTCTGCATGGACAGAAATGATGTCTGCGCCAGCTTTTGCGAAGTTTGCGACATACTTCTCAGGCTCAACGATCATGAGATGTACATCAAGAGGCTTCTTTGTGTAAGGACGAATCGCTTCAACGATTAATGGGCCAATGGTGATATTAGGAACGAAACGACCATCCATAACATCGACGTGGATCCAATCTGCGCCAGCTTCGTCAACGGCTTTGATTTCTTCACCGAGGCGGCTGAAGTCAGCAGATAAAATGGACGGGGAAATCGCAATTTTTTTATCGGTCATGGTAGGTCGGTTCCTCTCAAGAATTCTTAAGTGGTAACAATATTAACAAAAGTTTGTATCAATTCTTTTAGGTAACCTTGACTTTTTTGATGATCTTTTTTAGGAAATACTGATTTTTTGCAAGGATGACAGGCGATCGCCCCAGAGAAAGAAAGATTTAGATTAGCGTTCAGGGGGACGGAGCTGGTTTTCAGAACCCCTTGGCAACAAGATTTTATTCAGATCACGGAGTTGATCGGGTGTGCCCATACAGATCAGCGAATCATCAACCATTAAAATAGTGTCGCCTGTGGGCCCAGGAATTAATTTCCCTTTAAATACCCCTTTGTCACTGCGACGAATCGCAAGGACTAAAGCGCCAGACTGTACCCTTAGACGAGCTTGACTGAGCGTTTTTCCGATATATTCACCACATTCTCTATCCAGCCGCACTTCTTCAAGGTAATAAGATTTCTCACTGCCCGTAAATAATCCATCAACAAAATCCATTACTTGGGGACGGAGAGCAGATGCCGCCAATCTACGCCCTCCTGTAATGTATGGCGACACGACCGAATCAGCACCAGCGCGTCGCAATTTTAGTAAGCCTTCCTCTGTGCTCGCGCGGGCAACGGCACGAATCTCTTTTTTGAGTGCTTTTGCTGAAAGAACAGTATAAAGATTTTCGGCATCAGACCGTAATGCAGCGACAAGGCAAGCGGCATCATCTATTTTGGCGGCGTAGAGGGATTCATCAAGGGTCGCATCCCCTTCAATACAGATGTAACCCATTTTGCGGGCAGCCACAATCTGCTCTGGCTTGGAATCGATCACTACAAACGGAATATTTTCTTCGGTAAATTCCTGTGCCACTTGCAGACCTGTTCTGCCGAGACCACAAACAATATAGTGATTTTTGAGACTATTAATGCGTTTTTGTTGTTCTTGCAATTTCCGCCACTCCTGTACGTAGCCACCAATAATCGCTTCGGTAAAGCGGTTGACGATATGTCCAATGTTAATCACCCCCAAGACAATCAGGGTGATGGTAAAAAACCGCAGGCGATCGCTATCAAGGGGACGCACTTCTCCAAAACCAACGGTGGAAATGGAGATGAAGGTCATATAAATAGCATCAGACAGAGACCACTGTTCAACCAATTTGTACCAAGTTACGCCACAGAGGCAGAGACCTAGGAGCGAAAATACGCCAAGCAGTAATTGTTTTTTAAGCCGTAGATATTGTTGTTCGACGCTATACACTGTGTTCCTTACCTCAAGTAATCATGACCTTGGGCACTCGTTAGTCCATGATTTCGATTAAACTCAATAAAATACATTTTGCCTTGAGGCTATCGCACCCTGCAGGAGTTAATTCGATGGGTCTGCTGTGCGGTAACTTGAGGCCTTGATTCGGATTCCTTGTTGTCAATAAAAAATTAAGAGGAGTAGCTCGTGAGTCCACAAACGATCCTTGACCAGGCCCCGACCCAAACGTTTGATCAAACAGAGTTTGACCAGTATGTCATGGGTACTTATGGACGTTTCCCTGTGGCGATCGCCCGTGGAGAAGGATGCCGTTTGTGGGATACCGAGGGAAAGAGCTACCTCGACTTTGTGGCTGGGATCGCGACTTGCACGTTGGGTCATGCTCACCCTGCATTGATTAATGCAACTAGTGAGCAGATTAAAAAATATCATCACGTTTCGAACTTATACTACATCCCCGAACAAGGTCAGCTTGCAAAATGGCTAGTTGAACATTCCTGCGCGGATAAAGTGTTTTTCTGTAATTCTGGCGCTGAGGCGAATGAAGCGGCGATCAAACTTGTTCGCAAATATGCTCATACGGTTTCTGATTTTCTTGAGCAACCAGTTATTCTCTCCGCAAAAGCCAGTTTTCATGGCCGGACATTGGCGACAATCACGGCAACTGGTCAGCCAAAATATCAAAAGCATTTTCATCCACTCCCCGATGGTTTTGCCTACGTTCCCTATAACGATATTCAGGCGCTAAAAGAGGCGATCGTTGACATTGATGAAGGGAATCGTCGTGTTGCTGCGGTGATGCTTGAACCACTCCAGGGTGAAGGTGGTGTGCGTCCAGGCGAATTAGAATACTTCAAAGCAGTGCGTCAGATTTGTGACGAAAACAATATTTTATTGGTGCTTGATGAAGTCCAAGTGGGTGTTGGCAGAACAGGCAAATATTGGGGCTATGAAAACCTCGGTATTGAACCCGATATCTTTACCAGTGCGAAAGGTCTTGCTGGTGGTATCCCCATCGGTGCAATGCTCTGCAAAGACTCTTGTGCCGTACTCAATCCTGGTGAACACGCCAGCACATTTGGCGGCAATCCCTTTTCCTGTGCTTCTGCCCTTGCCGTCATTGATACTCTCGAATCGGACAATCTTCTCGAAAATACAAACGCTCGTGGCCAACAGCTACGCACTGGCTTAGAAGGATTAGCTCAGAAATATCCCTACTTCACTGAGGTACGAGGTTGGGGCTTAATTAACGGCATGGAAATTAAAGCTGACCTCGATTTGACGTCGATTCAGGTGGTTAAAGCTGCGATGGATCATGGCTTATTCCTTGCACCCGCTGGCCCGAAGGTTTTACGTTTTGTGCCACCACTTATTGTTTCCGCTGCTGAAATTGATGAGGCGATCGCCCTTCTCGACAAAACATTGGCAAATTTGGATATCGGCTAAATAAAATCACTCCAGAAAAATTGTCATAGAAGGATGGATGAGTGAAATCATTCATCTTTTTTATTGAAAGGAACTACTCCGGATTTTCTGATTTCTAGACGAATAGCTGACAATTAAGTCGTCATTTTGATCGTTTGTTTATGACTCCGCAAACCTACTGATCAACCTGGGCTCTCAACGATCTTCATCCATAGTTTTGCCTTAAATCAGCTAGCACTTACGTGAATCAAGTGACTTATTTTAATCCTCGAAAGCTTTGGCTAAGGGCATTTACGGGATTGTTATGATTAATTGATACCTGGAGAGGGTCATTTTGACATAAACTTTTTTCTTTTATCAGGATTAGTGAAAAAACCTTTGTGAACTTATATACGCTTAGCGTACGATCCCCGAAGCCCACAGGATGGAGGAGATTGTGAATCTCATTTTAATAAGTCACTTAAAATGGTCAATAGCAACTTAAGAGGGGTCTGTGTCGCAAACGTGGAGTCAACCGTGGAGTCACTTGTCCAATTCACCCAAAAACAACTAGAACAATCAACGAAAGCTTCTGAATCACAATGTGAGAAGGTTGCCGAACGAATTGTGGAAGAGGTGAATCGGATTTGCCGAGAGAGCGATCGCATCCAACGCACTGGGGAAGTCGGGAAATGGCAAAAAAACCTTTCTGAACACCGTATCCGTCAATGCCTAAATTATTATCAGCTCGGCTCTAAACGCGGCAGGGTAGAACTGCAAAGTACCCTGAGTGCCATCGTTTATCGATACATTTCACTCCGGCAAGGTATTTCTAGCTATCAAGCGAAAGTGAATCTGATCGAGGATTTTTTGCAGGGATTTTATGCCGAAACCTTGAATGCATTTCGACGAGAGGCAGATGTCTTGCCGACCTATAGCCCTCGAAGTTTGCTAGAGCTGTCTGAATATATGGCGTTTACAGAACGCTATGCGAAACGTCGTATTACCTTCTCAAGGGGGCGATCGCAGCAACTCGTTATCCTGAGAGCCCAAACCTTTTCTCAGCAGCAGCCCCTCGAAACATCTGTTGATATCACCGCGGCTGAAGGCTCCTTTAACCGTGACGATAAAGAATGGGAAGGAGTTGCTATGCAGCAGCTCCGCACCTATATGGCTGCTCAAGGAGATGATCATGAACTGACTGACCGTAATCTCCGGGAAACTGTTGCCCAAGAACTCATTCGATACTTAGAAGAGAAGCAACAACTCGATTGTATTGATTACTTTGTGCTGCGGCTGCGAGATTGTGCGACATCTGAAATTGAATCTGTACTCGGCTTAACTCCCCGCCAACGAGATTATCTACAGCAGCGCTTTAAATATCATCTAATTCGCTTTGCCCTTTCCAATAATTGGGAGCTCGTTCACCAATGGCTTGGGGCAACCTTGGAACAAAATCTCGGTTTAACACCGAGTCAATGGGAGCATCTCCTCGCAGAAATTAGTGAACCCCAGCAGAAATTATTAGAGCTGAAGCAGTTAGGCTGGGAGCATAAAGAGATTGCGAAAGAACTAACTTTAACGTCATCACAAACCGATAAACTATGGGGAAAGCTGCTCGAATTGGCTTGGGATCTTCGTAATAAACCGCTTACCTAGTTGGATTTACGGGAGTTGCTCTAAAACTTTTTTGAAAAATACGTAAGTAATAGTCCTGATATTGGATTTTGTGCCGTGAATACTGACATGGATGGACAAAAACGACCTCTGCAAAATTCGGTTGAGACTTCGATCTCATCGGAGGATTGGTCGGATATGAATGAGGAAGAACATCAGCCCTTAATCAACAATTGTCCTGATTCGGTCTTAGAACTTGAGAGGGATGCAATAGGGGCTGGATCATTTTCATCAGAGCTTCTGCCGAATAATGTTATCGACGAGGAATTATCAACACATATGACCAATTTCAACGCGATTGAAGCGCGCTTCCAGAGTTTGCTCAAGGATCGTCTGCTTCAAGAAACTGAAAATAACCCACCCCGTTTTCCTTGGGAAACAGGTACTGAAGCCTATTTGATTGAGGAACAGCAAGCGTTACAGTCTGATCACAACTTTCTGTGGCAACCTCAATTGACTGCCTTTGAGATTCCTTTTAATGTGCCGCAATCGGTTTTAAAGGAACTGATTCAATCTTGTTCTAAAGCAATGCAATCTCTTAATCCTCAGGGTATTAAGTTGGTGCAAGCTGTGGAATCTTTATTTGATGTCGACCCCATGATGCTCCACAAGATGGCGAATTGGGTCGTGGCAACGCCTCAACCTAATCGTTCTGATGCAACGGCTGTGCTTGAAGGCAATTATGATACGGCAAATGAGCAGCAACAGATTGTAATGTCGATGCTCGCAGCTCAAAAGATTATGGAGCAATTAGTAATTTCTCTATCGCCTGATGCTGCGGTGAAGTCTACTAAGTTTGAAACGACTGCTGGGGCGATCGCCGTCGAAGCGCAATATGCCACAGAGTCTGAATCTACTTTAGGTCAAACAATTCGTGTATTAGTGCGTTTGCCCCAAGGTGGACAGGTCACTTGGGAAAGTGCTCAAGGTTCAGCCAGTGCATCACGGATGTATCCTGGAGATCTTTGTTTAACATTGGTTGACTGTCAACCAAATGGCATCTACCCAGTAACGATTGCATTAAATCAGGCTGATCAGGAGCCTCTTACAATCGCGATCGCCCTTCAATCTGCCTAAGAAAAGAACGAGTCATAATTTTTGGGTGCTTCTCGTTCTTTTTTCAGACATTGCATTCTAGATATGACAGTCAAATCTACACTTCATTTCTTCGAGAATAAGGGCTACTTTCTCTTGTATTTTCAATAAAACTCTGAGGCGATCACCCTTAGATATCAGCCGTTCTACTCTCAACAAATAGTGCTGATATTGATCGACGCTCAGACTGAATCTTTGTGTTTTGAAACTAAATAGAACATCTGCACTGAGTTTGGCAGAATGTCCATTTCAATCGGGTCAATTAAAGACTTGAAAAGCGCACAATATAATTTTAGAAACTGCGTTGTATTTTTAGCCACGGATAAAAACTGATGGCTTCAATATGGATATTCTGCTTGCTTTATGTATTGGTGTAACCCTCAGTGCGGCCTGTGGGTTCCGGATTTTTGTGCCACCACTAATCATGAGTGCGGGGGCAATCTATGGTGACTTTGCATTGGGCGAGAGCTTTGCTTGGATGGGCACTTATCCAGCTTTAATTGCTTTTGCTGTGGCAACAGGTGCAGAGGTGATGGCCTATTACGTCCCGGTTGTGGACAATTTGCTAGACGCGATTGAAATTCCTACGGCGATCGCCATCGGTTCTTTAATCATGTCAGCAAGTCTTGGGGCCGTAACTGAGCTTGAACCATTGCTTCAGTGGGCGATCGCCATTGCTGCGGGCGGTAGCACAGCCGGAATTATCGAAAGCTTTACAGTGGTTACGCGGGGAGCCTCCACCGCAATGACTGGAGGGACAGCAAACCCGATTATGTCCACCGCCGAAGTCCTTAGCGCTGGGGTTCTATCTCTGTTGGCACTATTTGTGCCATTACTTGCCATTTTTGTGGTTTTTGCAGTTTTAGGATTAGCGTTACAACGATTAAGTCGTCTATTTAAAAGAAAATCTACATCGAACAATTCTCAACTTTAAGTTTCTTCGGTATGCTGTGAATATGTACTTTGAAACGCCATAAAAACGACGTAAAAAAGTACATTTGTTCGTCAATAAAATAATTTATTTAGTTCATATTTTCTACTTTTAAATGATTGATTCTGTAATTAGTTATTTGTGGAAAACAATACTTTTGAACTGTTTTGAATATTTATTGAGAGGCTGAGGAGTTTGATTCATGTTGTCTGGTAAGCAGTTGGGAAAAGGAAATATTGAGCTGAGTCCCAAAGCTCATCCTGAAAGATTTTTTCTGTTAGGTGGGGCTTGGCTGATAATGATGACAATGGCAGTCATGGGTGGTTCTGCCATCGTGAATCCTGATAAGCGTTTACCGGTCATTGATCCTTTGCTAGAGATGATCGCTGCTGCGAAACAACGGGAATCAGTATTTACACCAGTCAAGAAGCACTATAAAGAAGCAAAAAGAGCGGATAAAACACTCGACCTTGTGTCGCCTGTAACTTTGGCTCAAGATTATTTCACGGATGCAGTAGAGTCTCAATCAGATGTGCTTTCGATTGCTGATGGCATAGTAGAGCCAATCTCAGAAAGTGCCTCTCAATCAGTACCTCCTGTGCCTGCAACACCTCGGGATAATGTCCCCACTTGGATGTATCTCGCAATTACAGGGAGCTGCATTTCAGGTTCTTCGATTTTGACGCTGTTGCTCTACAAATTGACGGCGGCAAAGGCTACTAAATCTCAAAAGCGAGCCCGGAAATCTCCTCATTCTCGTGTAGCTCAAGCAAATCGAGTGAAAATCCCGGTGGTAAATGTACCGGCGATCGCCCCCCTGAAAATTTCGACACCAAAAGCTGTTGCCCCCCCTCAACTAAAAATCGAGCCTATTGTCGATCCAGAACCCGCAGCTACTCCAAAACATTCTCGCGCTGAATATCTTGCAAGACTTGCTCAAAACGCGAAACAACAATCCCCGCAGAGCTTGGTGGAAATGATGGATATCCGTCGTCGCAATCACCTCGCGCCTTTTTCTTAAGGGTGTTGAAAGCGAATGAATTCCAAGGGCGGGAACATTGTATCCACCGCAAAGCTCTATAATGGCTGCGTTAATCTTTTTCCCTTAAGTTATGGCTCTGCTGGATTCTAAAGGACGTTTGTTCGGCAAAATTAGTGTTCTCGATGTCGGGGCGATCGCCATTGTGCTTGCGGTGATCATCGGCATCTTTTTCTTGCCAGGAAATTCAGGTTCAGTGGCGCAGATTGGTGCCAACGTAAAAACTGTCGAAGTGGAACTATTGGTGCGCGGCTTAAGCGTTAAAAACCCTGACCGTTTTGTCCAAGAATTCCGCGACTCTGAAACAACTTCGGTTGTAATCCGGAACCAGCCTTTCGCGAATATAGGGATCAAATCTATTGAAAGATTGCCCCGCACCACCCCTGTTCCTCAACCCGATGGCACAGTGGAAGCCTTGCCAGACCCTCGTCCTGAAGTTGAAGATATTACTGATCTGAAAATTATTTTAACTAGCGATGCTGAGCTAACCGATAACGGTTTTGTATTCGGTAATAACAAAGTAAAAGTGGGTCATACACTCCGCTTAGAAGGCTATAGCTATGACTTTAACGGCAGCGTGATTGATATCCGTGCAGTGGAAGAATAATCTTTTAAGTTTGGGTGACCAATGCAGAAATATTGGCGAATTTTAAAGCTTTTTTGGTCAACGGCGATCGCCGCAGAATTGGAATATCGCCTCAATTTTGTGATTGCAGCAATTAGTAGCGTTGGAAATTTAGCTGGAAGTCTTTTTAGCCTGTTTTTGTTTTATCGGACAGGCTACCAGTTTGCTGGCTGGACATGGCAGGAAGCAATGCTCGTTGTCGGGATGTTTACCTTTTTGCAAGGCATTTCCCAAACCTTTCTGTCGCCAAACCTGAATCGCATCGTCGATCAAGTCCAACAAGGGACTCTCGATTACGTCTTACTCAAACCGATCAGTAGTCAATTTTGGTTATCGACTCGTATGGTGTCGCCATGGGGACTCCCAAATTTGCTGCTTGGCTGTTTGATTTTGCTTTATATAGGCACTCAATTAGGTTTAACGCCGTTGAGTTTTGGATTAAGCCTGCTGCCGATCGCCTGTGGCATTTTAATCCTCTATAGCCTCTGGTTCATGTTGGGGGCAACCAGTATTTGGTTTGTCAAAATCTATAACGTGACGGCTGTGCTCCAGGGTTTTCTTGATGCAGGACGTTATCCAATTACTGCCTATCCTGCGGTTTATCGCTTTTTCTTTACGTTCGTTGTGCCAGTCACTTTCTTGACCACCGTCCCCGCAGAAACAATGCTTGGGCGATCGCCAATTGGCTGGATAATTGGAGCAGGTTTTTTAGGAGCAATCCTATTATGTTTATCTAATTTGGTGTGGCGTTTTGCGTTGCGGTTTTATACCAGTGCATCGAGCTGATTCTCATTTTTTCTGCTAGAAAGTCTATGAAAAAATCCTCGCCTTTGACAGTGATTGGCTGGCGTGAATATGTTTCTCTGCCAGGATTTAATCTCCCTCTAATTTGCGCAAAAATTGATACTGGTGCAGCATCTTCGTCGATCCATGCGACCAATATCGAATATTTTCAAGAGGGCGATCGCCAAATGATTCGCTTTACAATTCATCCTCACCAACGCCACATCCACGACACCGTCACCCTTGTTGCTCCCCTCGTCGAACACCGCACTATTAAAAGCTCCAACGGTCATAAACAAAGCCGTCCCGTGATCACAACGTCTATCGAGCTCGGCAAATATCTGTGGCAAATTGAGCTCAATCTCACGAATCGATCATTAATGGGCTATCGTATGCTGATCGGACGGCAAGCTTTACGTGAGCGCTTTATCGTTGATGTCAACAAATCTTTTGTTCAGAGTCATTCTGGGCAGCCGCAGTTCCTATGAAAATTGCGATTCTCTCCCAAAACGCGAAGCTTTATTCCACCAGTCGTCTCAAGGAAGCTGCAGCCAAGCGAGGTCATCAAGTTCAGGTGATCGACTTTTTACGTTGCTACATGAATATCACTTCCCACAAACCCATCATTATCTATAAAGGGCAACAGCTAAATAACTTTGATGCCATCATTCCGCGAATCGCAGCATCTGTAACCTTTTACGGAACTGCGGTTGTACGTCAGTTTGAAATTATGGGGGTATTTGCGGCGAATACTTCCCAGGCTATTTCACGCTCCCGAGATAAGCTGCGATCGCTCCAGATTTTGGCGCAAAAAGGGATTGGTTTACCGGTTACAGGGTTTGCCCATGCCACCGAAGATATTGAAGGTCTTCTCGAAACGGTGGGTGGCGCACCTGTTGTGATTAAGTTGCTCGAAGGGACTCAAGGCATTGGAGTGGTTTTAGCGGAAACGAAACAGGCTGCGACCTCGGTTATTGAGGCATTTCGGGGCTTAGATGCCAATATTTTGGTGCAAGAATTTATTAAAGAAGCGAATGGAATGGATATCCGCTGTTTCGTGATTGGCGATAAAGTCGTAGCGTCGATGAAACGTCAGGGAGCAGAGGGAGAGTTTCGTTCAAATTTACACCGGGGCGGTAGTGCTTCAAAAATCAAATTGACTCCTGAGGAACGGCGTACCGCGGTGCGAGCAGCAAAGGCAATGGGATTGCGAGTTGCAGGAGTGGATTTATTGCGGTCAAATCATGGCCCTGTGGTGATGGAAATTAATTCTTCACCGGGTTTGGAAGGGATCGAAAAAACATCAGGGGTTGATGTTGCTAGCAAGATTATTGAATATCTCGAAAAGAATGCTTCGCCTTCTAAAAATACTGACCGCATTAAATATTAGGCTTTGATTTTTTAGTCGAAAAATAGTTGCAAAATATTGGGCAGGCGATCGCCCCAAGAATTGATGCTGTGACTACCATTGGGATCTTCAACGATGAATAAATTATGGTCTTCTTGATAGTCAAATTCTGTGGTTAAAACCTGAATCATTTCCATACAACGACATTGAGAACGAATTTCATATTCATTCCCTGGGTCATCGCGTAAACCCCAATCCAAATAAATTTTAGGACGTAGATCTGGTTCGAGTAGCGTAGAAGTGAGAGCAAACATTAACGCCGAATTCTGGAGCTTAATTTTAAAGGCCTTGTCTAAATTGCTCATTGAATAGCTTGGACTATCTAAACCCAACCAAAAGGAAGGTGATAGGGTAGCGACTTGTGGAAATTGGCGGGGATGTTTGCAGGCGGTGTAGAAGGCGGCTAGTCCCCCGCGAGATGCCCCCAAAATGACGGTTGAGTGGGGAATTGTTCGGTAGTTTTCGTCGATAAAAGGTTTGAGTCCCTTCGCTAGATAACGGCTATATTCTTCTAGACCGCCGTCATCTTCTGGGATATGGGAATATTCATAGTGGCGATCGCCTGAACAGATAGCCACCACAATAATTTTTTTGAGTTGGTCTCGTAGATAAAGTTGACTGAGTTTTTCAGCGACTTGCCAACTTTGCTCAGTTTCGCCATCCCCAAAGAAAATATCATCGCCATCGTTGCAGTAGAGCACAGAATAACGGTCTGGACTCACTTCATAATCGCGGGGAATAAAGACATGAATTTTGCGCGGCTGGTCAAAATGTTCACCGAAACCAGATAGCTGAAAATTATCGTAGGTATGGAAAAAAACACCCCAATGTCCATGGTCATGGAACCATGCCTGCTGTCCGCCTCGCTCAAATGCTTCTGCCATCGCTGTGATCTATAGGATTAGCTATCCAAGGTATATTATTTCGTTACTTTGCAGGCGATCGCCCGACAAAATGAGCCAATGAGACATCGCGAAAAAAACTGCGCCCACTGTCAAAAACTCACTGAAGTTTGTTATCGCATCCAGTATGACGAAACCCAAAAATGGCATCTTGTTTGTCCGTCTTGCCAAAAGCAATTGAAAAAAGAAAGTCCGTTATACCGATATGGTGGCACTTGGAAAGCAAAGAAAAGAAAATAGTTTGGCGATCGCCCCAAAAGAGGTTTTGTCTCATCGGAAAATCCCTCAGATAAATATTTTTATAGGAAATATTGCCTATAATTCCGAAATGTTTAATGGTGAAAATGGAGAGAAGAGAAACGACTTAATTTTCAGCAATTAGCTTTAATCATTTTCTGTTCAGGGATTAATGGGTGCAGCCAATGCGACAACATCTTCAAGGGAAACTTATTCAAAATCGCTACCGGATTGAATCTGTCCTTGGGCAAGGTGGGAATGCCATTGTTTATAAAGCTCATGATCTAGAGGGCGATCGCCCCGTCGCTCTAAAGGCAATGTCACTGCGATATTTGAAAGGTTGGAAACAACTCGAATTATTTGAACGAGAAGCAGAAATACTCAAAAAACTGAATCACCCAAGAATTCCGCGTTATCTGGAATACTTCACCGTTGATTTGTCGGATGATCAATTGTTTTATTTGGTGCAGGAGCTAGCTGATGGGAAATCTTTTGCTGAGCTAGTAGAAAGTGGGTGGCGAAGCAATGAATCTGGCATCAAGGAAATCGCCAGTCAAATTCTAGAGATTTTAGAGTATTTACACAGCCAAAATCCGTCAGTTTTGCATCGGGATATCAAGCCGCAGAACTTGATTTTAGGGAAAGACAATCAAGTTTATTTGATTGATTTTGGGGCGGTACAAGATATCGACCAAACTGCAAGTTCGAGTAGTAATACTGTTGTGGGGACATTTGGATATATGGCTCCGGAACAATATATTGGTCAATGTGTTCCTGCTACTGATTTATATGCGCTTGGTGCAACGCTAATTTATTTATTGACCCATCGCCAGCCCTCTGAAATTATCTTAGAAAATTTTCAGCTCAATTTTTACCATCATCTCAAAATTTCCAACCAATTTATGATTTGGTTAGAAAAAATGCTAAAACCAGATCTAGAAGAACGTTTTAAATCAGCAACAGAGGCAATAGAAATATTAGGCAAAAAAAACTTTATTTTTTCTGCTCCAGCAAAACAGAAAAATTGGAAATATATACTCCCATTAATAGGAGGAATTATTGCTATCATTACGATTAGTAATTATTTCAAATACCCAATTCTCAATATACTTGAGATAACCCCTAAAGAGATCTACATTGCAGCTAGTGAAGGGGATATTAAAACTATTCAAAATTATTTAAAAAAGGGTGGTAGTCCAAATGGTTTAGGCTCCCATACAAGTTTTGCTCCTCATATTAAAGGTGCTTGGCAATCGCTAACCCCGCTTCATGCTGCAAATACACCCGAAGTTGCTCAACTTCTCATTGATTATGGAGCTAATATAAATGCCCAAACGGAAGATGGTTTTACACCTTTGCATCTGACGAGTTCTCCAGAAGTTGCACAATTATTGATCGACAATGGTGCAGATCTAAATATGCAAGCGACTTTCACTTTTACAGGTGATGACTGAGAGCCAAGGCTTAAAGAACCAATCATTAATTCAACAGTCACTTTGCCTAATGCTTTGTTTTTTCGACTTGGCACTCCTCTACATTTCAATCCATCAATAGAAGTGTTGCAGATTTTAATTAGCAATGGTGCTGATATCAATGCAAAAAATTTTCTAGGGTATACTTCACTTCACACAGCTGCAAAACTATGCAATCACGAAATGGCAGCATTACTTCTTCAGCAGGATATTGATATCAATCAGAGACATAAACCACAAAATAGTGATGAATACGCCACAACACCACTTCATTTAGCTGCGTCCTGCTGGTCTACTCAAGAACAAAAATATCAAACAATTAAGGTTCTTTTGGAAAATGGCGCAGATGTTGATGAAGTAAACTCAAATGGAGAAATTGCATTACATCGCGCTGTTACAGAAGTCAAAAAGAATAATGATCTCGATACAACTAACAATATTCTGACATTGTTATTAGAGTATGGTAGCGATATTAATGCAATAGATAATAAAGGTCAGTCTATTCTCTTTAAAGTTAAGGACGTAAATACAGCAAAATTCTTAATTAAAAGGGGTGCTGATGTCAATCATCGAGACCATCTTGGAAATAGTTTAATTCATGAAGGTGTACTGATTGACAACGAGGAGATAATTGATTTTTGGATTGAGAATGGTGTTGATATTAATGTTGAAAACTTTGAAAATGAAACAGCTTTGTCTTTGGTATTTAGTCCACTCATGGTGAATGAAAAAATGGCGGTTTTCTTACTGAATCTGGGAGCCGTTCCGAATGTTTTAGATGAGGAAGGCAATACACTATTACATAAGGCAGTATTTGAAAATTGGTTGAACTGCGCAGAGATTTTAATTGAGAAAGGTATCGATATTCATCATGGAAATAATCAAGGTGAAACTCCATTTGAGATGGTGCAATATAATTTTGAAAGGTTTGGTTCCGAATACAGAGAAATGTTGAAATTATTTAAAACTATAGATAGTGAATAATAGCTTTATTGATTTTTATATTGAGTGTAGTTAGAAAATAAAGATGAAACCTTCTTTAAAAGATGATTTGATACAAAATCGTTATCAGATCGACTCTATTTTAGGTCAAGGAGGTATGGCCACTACCTTTAGAGCCCAAGATTTGGAGTCGAATCGAGAGGTCGCGATTAAAAGAATTTCCTTAAGGCATACCGAGAATTTTAAAGTTATTTCCCTTTTTGAGAGAGAAGCTAATATCCTGCGACAGCTGGAACACTCTGGAATTCCTGATTATGTGGATTTTTTTCAAGTCGAAGAAGAAAACAATACTTTTTTCTATTTAGTTCAAGAACTTGTTACAGGCAAATCTTTAGATACATTAATTGAAGAAGGTTGGCGACCTAGTGAAAAAGAAGTCAAAAATATTGCGATACAACTTTTAGATATTCTGATTTATCTTCAGCAACTCACACCACCAGTTATTCACCGCGATATTAAACCCGCAAATATTATTCTCTCTGAAAATAAGGTTTACCTTGTGGACTTTGGTGCAGTACAGCATGTTTATCACAAGACGATTACAGGTGGTAGCACTGTCATTGGCACGATTGGCTATATGGCACCCGAACAATTCCGTGGACAATCGAGACTTTCCACTGATCTCTATGGCCTTGGCACAACTCTTATTTCTTTATTGACTGGGCGATCGCCTGCCAATTTCCCTCAGAAGAAACACAAAATCCAATTTAAAGATTACGTTGATATTTCAGAAGATTTTTTTAATTGGATTAATGTCCTCATCGAACCCAATAGTTCAGATCGTTACTACTGCGCCAAAGAAGCATTCGCCGAACTCCAAAAAATCCAGACATTTCTCACGAATAAGAATTTTGAAAACTATCACAAAAAGCGCCATACAGTTATTCTTGTCAAGAATAAGGAAAACCTATTTCTACAAATTTCCCCAAAGCTATCTGGAACACTCCTCGATAAAATTCTCCGAGCCGTTGCATTCCTCTTTAAAAACTACATTCTTCTATCAGTAATTGCCTGCATCATTTCGATTTTTGTGCCGGGGGTATTGCTGCGACTCGCTTCTTATCTCGTCTATACACCAGGCAATGCTATCTTCCATATCTTGATGTGGCTGGGTTATACCAGTTTTATTAGCATTGTTTTAGTCGATTATCTCAGACGCTTTAGAAGTCGAGTTGAATTAAAAATAAATCATGATTCCTATCATATCAAGCGAAGATTAATGGGAATAACCTATCGAAATAAGACGGTTGAAAATAATAATTCAGTTGAACAATTTCGGAAGCTTTTAATTGGTCTCAATAAAGAAGATAAAAATATGCTTCTGCATGAAATCAAGACTTTTCTACAACCACAAAGCACTCAAACTAAAGAGGCCGATTTTTCTGTCAATCAGCGAGATATCGACACAATGCCTATGACGGTACCTCCCTCGCTTAATGCTCCGACAGTCCCAATTTCAGAACCAAATCATGAGACTGCTAAAACAATCATTTCTGAGCCCCAGACTGCGCCCACTGAGTTGAGCTAAAAATACGGCGATCGCCCATTTATTTTTTACTGTTGTAATAATGTGGCGCGACTTAATCCCTCTGGGCAAATTTTGTGTTGACGCATGTCGTATACCCCGCACCACAAAACATCCTCATCCAATTTAGGCATAGGCACCTCTATTGACTCATCATCGAGACGCTCTAAGCGAATAATGTAATCAACCAAATCTTCTTCCAAATCAAAATCTCCCTCGTCCTCTTGCCCCACGTAGAATTTCAGCCATAGAGGAATCGGCTGATTCGGGTGAGTCTCATCCCACCAAGTGAGAATGTCATCCTCATCAATCTCTGCATCTTCCCAGAGCTCATCTGCATTAATGCTCGACGCGAAAGCATAGATTTCAACAAGATAAGTTCCCGGTGTGACTTTCACTTTTTGAAACGCTTGATTATAAGGATCTGATGGCGAAAACTGCGTGAGGGCTTCCTCAAAATCCTCGGGCAAACCACCACCCATCACCATAAATTCGCCACAAGGAATATGCAGCTTTCCTTGTAGTCGTCCAATCCATTCTTGCTCTTCTTTTTCCGTTAAATCACCCACAACAATCAGCGCATCATCAAGGCAACAATCCGCAGGGAAATACAGCGGTAAGCAAATCCCTTTTTCTAATAAATTTTGCAAAACATCAGGTTCGTGGCTCTGGAGGCGATCGCCAATTTCTTTTGCTGTTAAACCACTTCCGCCGAGGCTAGTGGAACCGAGAACATACCAATAACCATCATTGAAAAAGCCTTCATGAATGGGAATAATTTGGCGATCGCCTGACATGATTTTCCTTAAATCTGGAGAGAAAAGTTAGTGTACTGTTGTTGAAATTACATTGGCTGGTAAATCTTGATAAAGCGGCGTACTGAGATAACGCTCACCATAGCTCGGCTGAATCACCACAATTAATTTTCCTTCATTCTCGGGCCGTTGCGCGACCTTAATCCCTGCACAAATTGCCGCTCCGGTCGAAATACCAGATAAAATCCCTTCTTCTCGCGCTAACCGACGAGCATAATCGATCGCCTCATCATCAGTTACCGTAACCACTTCATCGATTAATTCTTGCTTTAAAACACTCGGAATAAATCCTGCGCCAATCCCCTGAATTTTGTGAGGCCCCGGTTTACCGCCAGAAAGTACGGGACTATTTGCTGGTTCGACGGCGATCGCCTGACATTCCGGCTTAATGGTTTTGAGGACATCCGCAATTCCCGTAATCGTCCCGCCTGTACCAACACCCGCCACCACAATATCCACTTTGCCAGCCGTATCTTCCCAAATCTCCACTGCCGTTGTTTTGCGGTGGGCATCTGGGTTCGCATTGTTATTAAACTGCTGCAACATATAGGCATCGGGCAAACTATCCACAATTTCTTGCGCTCGCGTAATACAAGCACTCATGCCCGCATCCCCAGAGGTCAGCTCCAACTGTGCCCCATAAGCTAAAAGCATTGCCCGCCGTTCTGTGCTCATCGTCTCTGGCATTGTGAGGATTAATTTGTACCCCTTTGCCGCCGCTGCCATGGCTAACGCAATGCCCGTATTGCCTGAGGTGGGCTCCACCAAAATCGTTTTACCTGGCGTAATTTCCCCTGCCGCTTCTGCTGTTTCGATCATATTGACACCAATGCGATCTTTCACAGAGGCTGCCGGATTCATCCCCTCAAGCTTCACAACGATTTGGGCAAGACAATTCTCCTGCGTTGCAATGCGGTTTAACTGCACAAGGGGAGTTCTTCCCACTAACTCGGTGATATTCTTGGCGATTCTCATAGTGTCGGGTTAATGCCGGACGTAGGGTGAAAAAGTAATGCTCTTTATTATAGGTGTCACCTACCACCGACGCTGTTTGCTCCCACTCTCAGATTGTCATCAAAGGGCGATCGCCCCATTATCAGCGTTTCGGTTTCCAGTAGACTGCATTTTGCCAAGGCAATTTCACCACATTAAATGGACAAGTGATGGCATAAAAACGCTCTATTTTTTCATATTCTGGCCGAGCTGGCTCCTGAAAAAAGATATTGACACCAAACTGCAAACCTTTGCCACGGGCCATTTTTAGCTCTGGGATACTAAAAATTGGTTTGACAATCGAATAGCCTGCCTCTTTATCAAACATCAAACAATTTTCGAGGGTGACGATTTCGACTAAGGTTTCACCTGGCGCGACTATGCTGATGGACTGGCCTTCAAATAAATCAAGATTTTGGCCTTGAGGTATCCGAAATAATCGTTTCACCTCATTTTTGAATGTCCGAAAAGTACTGCGCTGCCAATCAAGGTAAAGATAATTGCCCTCCGGTAATCCATTTACCACAATGAGAGTAAAGGTTCGCATTTCTTCGGCAAGTGGTGTCCGAGAAAAACCACATTGGATCATCAATTGCCCCTCTAAACCCAGTTGCTGAAGTTGCTCTGTGAGTTGACCCTGGTTCATTTTGATCGCCGTTAACTGGTCTAGCTCTTCAACGATGCTCTGGTAGACATACCAAAGGATCCAGGCATACAAAATGAGAATTAAAAATTCAAAGCTGTTAATGGGCATTAGCGGTGTAGTAGTCGAGATTTCCCTGAGATGATGATGGCTGTTGTTCAACCTATAGACCGAGGATACGATGATATCCGGATTGTTTGCTCATAAAGTTCACATTGGTCGTTTTTGTGAAGAGTTGTTGGGCGATCGCCCCCATCCCACCTGAAACAAAGACTTTAAAATGGGCTCAACGGTAAATTCAGACAGACAGTTATGACACAGGTCGGCATCATCGAGAAAATTTGGATTAAGCGCGGTAAACGTGCGCCGATGGATGCCCTTGAAAGGGCCGAACTGATCCAAAATAAAGGCTTGAAAAATAATGCTAACCAAGGCGGTTGGCGACAGGTGACGCTATTAGAAGCCGAAGTTTGGGAACGAGTGATGGCAAAACTAAATGCAGATCTTGATCCCTCAGTGCGGCGGGCAAATATTTTGGTGCGAGGACTGAAGCTCAAAAAAGACTGTCGAGGTAAACAGCTGAAAATTGATGATGGCATCCTCAAAATTCTCAATGAAACAAAACCCTGCGAGAGGATGGATGAAGCATTACCGGGTTTAAAGTCTGCACTCTACGACAATTGGGGTGGTGGTGCCTTTGGGTGTGTTATGACAGGTGGCGATGTGTGGGTTGGTGCGTCAGCTCAATGGTTGGAAGATTAAGTCAATAAAAATCCCTCGTGGCCAGAGCCAACAAGGGAGAGAAATTTCTGAATTTATTTGATATTTGAAGTTTTAAGATTCGGATTCAGAAGGCGTTGCTTGGTTAAACATAGGCGCGATAAAGGCCGCTAAACCGCCCATCAAGAAACCCATAACATTTCGGAAAAGAGGTAACCATTCAGACGTTCTGGTCACGACAGGACCAACACCAAATGCGAGGAACAAGATACCCCATAGCGGCGACAGAATTAATGCCCACTGCCATGCAAAAACTTGATCTTCTTTGCGAGGAACTGCTGCAAAACCACAAATAACGCCGCCTAAGACTGAGCTAACTAAAGTCAAAATCCACTGTTCCCGTGGCAAACCGGGCACAACAATACAACCACCTTCTTTGACGAGACATCCCTTTGCTGTTTCGAGGGCATCGGCGATCGCCCGATTCTCACCGTTGTCGCGGACATAATACATATTGCCGAAACGAGTTTGGAGCTCGATCCAGAAAGTGCGAGGCATCAATTCATATACCTCATCACCAATACTGAAAGCTAATAAATTACCGCCGCGACCATCAGCTACTAACAAAACACTCTTGTCATCTAGTCCCCAATATTCCTTTACGGCTCGGCCTGGCGATTTCTCAAATTGTGTCAGAACACGCACTTTCCAGCCGGTATCTTTCTCAAACTTGAGGAGATCATCAACTAGATTTTCTTCTTGTAATTTGGGCAAGAAGTTTGCTAAGTCAACAACAGGCGTTTGATAGTCTGGCAACAACTCAGGATTATTAACAGCTTCGGCAGGGGAGGCGATCGCCCAAACCATGACCGCAAAGCAAATAGCAAGTAGACTACGGAGCCATTTACGGGGAAAAAGAAGATTCATAGGGGATTGATTAATATCGTTTAGTCAGCGGCTTTAACCATCCAATTATGAAAATCGATGGTCACTTTATTACGGTTTATTACTTTGTCTTAAGTATTTTAAGGTTTTTCTCGCAATTTTTCGAGGAAATCCTGCTACTCATCTTCTCAGATAATGTTTTGTCGCGCTTAGACAGATTTGCAGCAGCCACTCAAATTTTGTAGGGAACGAACCGCTTTATGGTCGGCAGCACCAGAATATTGCAAGGTGATATTCTTGATTGTTGTGATTGGGATAACGCCCACGACGCTGTTGCTATAGGCGATCGCCTCAAATGTTTTGAGCAAGCCAATAGTCCAATGTGCCTCGGAAACAGATTGTTCGCTGCGTTGGAGCTGTTGGATGAGGTGCGAGCGCATTACTCCCGGCAAAATCCCTTGGGTTGGTGGCGTATGCCATTGCTTGCCGTCGAAGCCCCAAAGATTACCTGTGGTTGTTTCGAGCCAATGCCCCTGAGTATCGATCAAAATAGCTTCTCCTGACCCTGCGGCGATCGCCCGTTGTCTGGCCTGCCAAGCCCCCATATAGTTGCCCGTTTTAAAATCGGCCATCGGTCGTCGATAAATCGATTCTGTTGCGACCCAAGCCGTAATGCCAGACTGTTGCTTTTTCGCTAATTGAGCCGGGAGCTGCCGCCCAATAATTAATTCTCGTCCATCACTAAAAAGGGTCACACGCAATACTGGATAATCTTCAGCAATCCGTGCGGCACCAATTTCGATATTCTGCCAATTGGGTTCTGACCATTGCAGTTTTTTTATGGTGTATCGGAGGCGATCGCCATGAGCTTGCCAATGGGAATCAGGGTGTTCTAAATCTTGTTTAAAGACTCGCAGTGTTGTGAAAATTGTTGCCCCATACAAAAAACTCGGATCGGTTACCGACAGAGTTATCTCTGCGTGGTTGTACCAATCGCCTGCAAACCAATAGCCCATATCATCTAGCTTTTTTGTTTGAGCATTGTTTGGGATTTAACGCGCCGTAGTAGCCAATCAAAACGTGTCGAAGCTAATTCAAAATTTTCAAGGGCACTATCGGGCAGCTCATCGACACTAATGCTCTGATTGAAGACAAAATCTTTATCTTGTCCCAAAGTGCTGACAGTATTCCGAAGGCGATTAGCTAAAAATGTGGCGATCGCCCGATAAAAACGAGCCGAGAACCCAATATCTTGCTGAAGACGGTTGGAGATTTGTTGGCGGGGGATGGAGAGAATTAAACATTCCTCCAGAGTTTCAACACTGGCTGTGGGGAGACGATTATCCATAAACGATAATTCCCCAAAGATTTCACCATTATTTAAAACAGCGATTTCTCGTACCTGATCTACCGCCAAAATAGACACAGAAACAGACCCTTCGAGCAGAATGTAGAGATTTTCTAAGGGTTGGTTTTCTTGAATGAGTGCCTTGTTGGGCTGAACCCGTGCGATGTTTCCTGCTGTGATTAACCAATCAATATCATCATCATTCAACTCTCCGAACAGAAATAAGACCTTCTGCATAATGGCTTCCTTGGCACTCTCGGCACTTCATATCGCTATTTTATCTTGGATACGGAATCTGCCTCCCCTCATCTGGACAAGCGAAGGATTTATATTTCTCAATGACTGATATTCATAAGACTCTAGTTGCATCTCAAGGCGATCACCTTAACACTTTCATAATCGCCCTAAAAGTAAGCGTATAGAGATAAGTGTTTTTATCTTAGCTAGAAATACTCTAAATTCGAGGCTTACAGACGAGTCCGCAGCATAAACTGATAATCTCCTCCTGGCTCTAAGTGATAATCACTATGCTCTAAAAAACGCCCGAGAGGCTCAAAGATTAATGCGCGTCCTAAGGAAGGATGCACCCGCAATTTTCCTTGCCGAAAATGCCAGTGGAAAGTCCACTCATAGGCGCCAGCACGGACTTCACCGATGATTTTCCCTTGTTGCCAAGACTGTTGCAAAATACGGACATGGGCGGTCGTTTCAGGTAACACAGGGGCTGCTCAAGGCTCCGTTACATTTGATAATGATTTTTATTGTGAATCCTTTGCTTACAAATTGCATACTCTTCGCCAAGTTTTCATAACAAATCACAGCGCATTGCAGGCGATCGCCAAACGAAAAAGTCGAGGTAGCATAGAGAAAATTTGTGCCCTATCAAAAAGCGTTTTCATCTATCATTTGCCCATTATTCATTGAGCATCTACTATGCGTATCCGTCAGAAAACTCTGCTTCTCATTAGTACGCTGCTAGTCAGTCTCATCGCGGTGCTCTATGGTAGTCTCTCCGCAATTCTTGGCGGTAGTTTTGCAGAATTAGAAGAAAAAGATACGGAGCGCAATGTCCAACGAGTTAAGGAAGCACTCTACGAAGAAATTGAGCAGCTGAGTGTTTCTGTCTATGATTACGCGGCTTGGGATGATACTTACGATTATGTGATTGGCGAGAATCCTGAATATCCTGAGGTGAATTTGATTGAGGAGTCCTTTGCCGGTCTGAAAATTAATGCGATCGCCCTCTTGGATAACAACGCCAAAGTGATTTTTGGCACAGGATTTAATCGCGAATCAGAAGAGAAAACGGAATTACCACCAGGACTAAAAAATCAATTTACTAAAGGCAATCCCCTAGTCACTCATGCCAATGATGAGAGTGAAGTTACCGGGATTTTGATGCTCAAGGATAAAGCGATTTTGGTAGCATCACAGCCCATTTTAACTAGTGAAGGAACAGGCCCTGGTCGCGGAACATTTCTCCTCGGGCGCTTTCTTGATGGCGATCGCATTGAGGCTTTATCAACTCGAACCAAACTCGAACTTAAATTTTATCCCCTTGGGGCAGCCGCTCCTCTTGATGAAACTTTGACCACTATTACTGAGCGCCTGACAGCGTCTGATGATGGCATTGAAATTCGTCCTGTCGACGGTGACACCATTCATGGCTATGGTCTGATCCGAGATCTTAATGGGCAACCTGCCCTGTTACTTAAGGTGATTATTCCGAGAGATATCCATCAACAAGGCCAAAAAAGTCTTTTTTATCTCGTCGTATCCCTGAGTGGCGTTGGCATTATCTTTGGGGTTGTGATTTTGATTGTCCTCGAAAAATTCATTCTCAAACGGGTTACCAATCTCAGTGCTGAAGTCGAAACCATCGGCAGCCAAAACAATCTCGCCTTGCGAGTGAAAGAGTCAGGGAAAGATGAGATTAGTGCTCTAGCAAGCAGCATCAATATCATGTTGGAGCAAATTGAAGTTGGTGCTAAACAGTTGGCAGTCGAGCAAGAAAAAGCCGAAAGATTACTGCTCAATATTTTGCCGGAACCAATCGCCGAACAACTTAAACACAGTCAGGATGCGATCGCCGAACATTTTGATGAAGTGACGATCCTCTTTGCTGACATTGTTGGTTTTACGCCGTTATCTGCAAAGCTTGGCCCGATTGAATTGGTAAATCTTCTGAATCGTGTCTTCTCAACTTTTGATCACTATGCAGAGCGACTCGGCCTCGAAAAAATCAAAACCATTGGTGATGCCTATATGGTGGCAGCTGGTCTACCTCTACCCCGACGAGATCATGCCGAGGCGATCGCCGAAATGGCTTTAGCGATGCAGCAGGCTGTAACCGAACTTCAAAATGAACTCAATGAAGACGTCAAAATCCGGATTGGTATCAATACAGGCGTTGTCGTTGCAGGTGTAATCGGCACCAGAAAATTCATTTATGACCTCTGGGGAGATTCTGTGAATGTAGCTAGCCGTATGGAGTCTTCTGGCGAACCTGGTAGCATTCAAGTCACCGCTTCAACCTATGAGCTACTCCGCAAAAAATATGTTCTCAAGCACCGTGGTCAAGTGAAGGTGAAGGGGAAAGGCGAAATGGATACCTATTGGCTTCTCGGCCGCAAACGCCAAACAAAGGCAAGAGTGCGTGTGAAAGCTGGTCTAGCTGCAACTCGCCGTTAATAATTTATTTTGTAATTGTTTTATCTGGGACTAACAGACAGCCTATGTATTCTGTAAGCTTGCCATTAGTCAAACTGTCAGATAAACAAGCTTTCAGTTCTTGTGAGCTTTCGTATAATCGGACGATGTCATATCCGGGTTACCCTCTATGCGAGTTAGCCTGCAAAAGTGCTGATATTGACGATATAAGTGTTTCTAACGTAGATATTTTTGGTTGTCTATGTGAACTACGCAAGATTCTTGAAGAGAAAGATTTGTCAATTGCCTGTTATGGAGCTCGCGTTGACTCATATTCATTCGGCTTATCACGAAATATGGCTGGAGGCGCAAAACTCTACTTATTAAAAACAGGAAAAGTCAATGAACTGAGCGATTTACATTGGATCTTTGAAGAAACAGATTCTAAATTTTTAGGCACTCTTAGTGAACAATTTGCCTATTACAAAAGTTGGCTCAAAGAGATTTATTACAGTGTCTAACCAATTATCTGGCAAGGAAAAAATGTGGCTTTTCATTTTGCACCTTCACTTCAACGCGTGAACCTACAGGTACCATCGTTTGAATTCCTGTGCGGGCATGAAGATATTTGCCAGAGTCTGTCTGAAGACAATAGCGATATTCTCGCCCTAAAAACTGTCGTTCTCTAACCACAACTGGCGCTTCTTCGTGAGGAATTAAGTCCAGTTCCTCTTCTCGTACCATTAATTCGCCTTCTGCATCATTTGTGTGAGGTACAACTGCTGCAACTCGAAACTTTCCAATTTCTGTTTCCCAAGTATCGCCGCAAATTTTAGCTGGCAGAAAATTCGCTTGGGTAACAAACTCTGCAACAAAACGAGAACTCGGTCGCGTATAAATTTCTTCGGGGGTACCTAACTGCTCCATCTTTCCGGCACGCATCACAGCAATGCGGTCTGAGATAGCAAGGGCTTCTTCTTGATCATGGGTCACGAAAATCGCAGAGATTCCTGAGGCTTTAATAATTTGGCGAATTTCCTGGCGCAGGTGATGGCGCACTTGAACGTCAAGATTACTTAATGGCTCATCTAGCAGAATTAAAGCGGGTCGTGGGGCGAGGGCACGAGCCAAGGCAATACGTTGCTGCTGGCCGCCAGAAAGCTCGTGGGGATATCGCTTTTCTAAACCGGCAAGGCCAACCAACGCTAACGTTTCTTCAATGCGTTGCTTGATGGCGGGTTTTGATAATTTTTGATGGCGGTGGCGGAGGCCAAAGGCAATATTATCGGCAATGTTGAAGTGAGGGAAAAGGGCATAATCCTGAAATACCATGCCTGTGTTGCGTCGTTCGGGGGGGGTATTACAGTCTGGAGCACTCACAATCTGGTTGTTTAGAGCGATATGTCCTTCTGTTGGTGTTTCAAAACCTGCAATGAGTCTGAGTAATGTTGTTTTGCCACAACCGGATGGCCCTAATAAACCGAGAATCTCCCCTTGTTGAAGTCTGAAGTTGATGTGACTGAGAGCAGGTGTCTGATTTGTCGCAAAAACTTTGCAAAGGTCTTCAATCTGTAGGATGGAAGCTTGATTCATAGTCAAGGGCTTATAGGCTACTGAGAGGTTAGGCTGCGTACGCTTGCTGGAATACTTGCGGATAGATTAATACAAATATTTCGCAATAGGCGGATCATAACACAAGCTTACCCGAGATGAAGAGAGTAGGCCGTTTACTTTTTGATTTTTTGTAACCTGGCTGGGTTGCTTTAGCTTGCTTGAGTTGGGTCGGCGATCGCTATTTCGAAAGTCTCTTACGCAAAAATTACGCGGTAAGCTAGGAGGGTAAAATAGAGAATGAAAGTGATAACGAACATTAATGAATCTACCTAAAAATCTTGAGGCACATGAGAGCGGGAATTTGGTCTGGAGTATTGCTGAGGCGGCAGATGATCGCAAAGCTGAGAATATTGTGCTGCTGCAGGTGAATGAAGTATCGTATCTCGCAGATTTTTTCGTAGTGGCGACAGGTTTCTCTCGGACTCAGGTCCGGGCGATCGCCGACTCTATTGAAGACAAACTAGAAAAAGAATTTGACAAAACTCCCCTGAGAACAGAAGGTCGCAAAGATGGCACCTGGATTTTGCAAGATTATGGTGAAGTGATTGTTCATGTCTTTTTGCCCCAGGAGCGCGAATTCTATAACCTTGAAGCTTTTTGGGGTCACGCTGAACGAATTGAATATCAGCCAGCCCTCTCCTAATTGTTTGTAACAGAATATGTTCTAACAACTCATTTGTATTAGGATTTTCTCAGCTATCTAAAAAACTCGAAAAACAATAAAGGTAAAGCGTTCTCTGATATCAGGGGACGTTTTTTTTGATGAAATTCTGTTTATAAAACTTGATGATCTCGAATCTGCTGCATCTCTGTCTTTAGATAGAGATCATTCTTCATGTAGTGAAAATCAGGTGCTTTTGATACAAACAGCATAAGTTTGCAGAAGTATGCTCTCTATTAGAGTAATTTACATAACAAGAACTTTGATGAACTTTTTTGGCGATCGCCATCATTTATACAATTTAATATTTTTTTAAGATATAGTATTAGAGTCAGTAAAAAGCAAAAAATAACCAGTCAAGTAAGACCTTTGTCTTACCAGTGACTTTCACCGTCACAAGGCACTTCATCGGGAGTGGAGACAGTTCATGGATGTTCAGCAATTGTTAAGGGCTTACGAGCATGGCGAGAGAGATTTTGCTGGCGTTAATCTACAAGGCGAAGACCTTAGTGGTGAGACTCTCGTTGCTGTTGATTTCCGAGGTGCAAACCTTGTTGGCGTAAACTTCCAGCGAACTTTTTTGATTCGAGCGAATCTTTCTGGTGCCTTGATGAATTGGGCGAATTTGTCCCATGCGAAGCTAAATGATGCGAAATTTGCTGATGCAGATCTGACAAAGGCAAATCTGCAAGGCGCATTTATGGTAAATACCAAATTTCCAAGAGGAAGATTGTGTGGAGCCAAGCTGAACTATGCTAATTCGCGTGGTGCAAACTTCTGGGGAGCCAATCTTTGCGGCAGCGATCTTGTTGGCATTAATCTGCGTCAATCAAATCTCAATGGCGCAAATATGAAGTGGACAAATTGTAAAGAAGCTCGCTTTAGCCATGCCAAGCTTTATGGGGCGTCGCTGCAAGATTCTGATTTTAGTGCTGCTTTTTTGCGAGATGTGAATTTTGAAGGGATGGATTTAGAGGGGTTGAATTTTTCGGCCGCAACCATCCAAGGTTCAAGCTTTATTAATGCAAATTTGCGCTATTGCAATTTTAGCAATGTCCATATGTGCCAGTCCTATCTGAATCAGGCCGATTTGCGGCACGCGAATTTTTCTGATGCAAAGCTAGAGGATGTTGAGCTCGACGGAACTTTAATGGAGCATGCAAACTTCGCTAATACAGATTTTTATGTACCTTCCTAGGGATTGAACTTCAGTTTGGGATTGCTCATAAATCGTGTAGGGAAAGAGACAATCATCTGCTAATAAAGGGTTTTACAATGATTGAAGTGACCCTGATTGTGCTGCAATACTTATGAGCGATCGCCTCTTTTTTCATCTTGCTATTCCGATTAATGACACAGAGAAAGCAAAGACATTTTATGCGGAGGCTTTGGGGAGTGTTGTCGGACGAGAAAATAAAAGCGCTGTCATTCTCAATTTTTACGGCCATCAGCTTGTTGCTCACGTCACACAGGAACCGTTGACGCCCCAAAAAGGTATTTATCCTCGGCATTTTGGCATCACTTTTTTAGACGAAGAGGATTGGCAGACAACCTTAGAACGAGCCGAAAAACATAAACTGATTTTTCGCGATCGCCCGCGTTTGAGATTTGAAGGGAAGCTCACAGAACATCGTACTTTTTTCCTGGAAGATCCCTTTTTCAATCTCCTTGAATTCAAATGGTATCGTCATCAGGAAGCAATTTTTGGTGGGCAGGAAGTGGCAGAAGTTGGCGATCGCTAGTGGTCTAATCACCTTATGATTTGAGGCGCTTGCGTGTGGGATTGAATTTTTTACTCGTTACTAAAGTTGTCAAAAGAATGCCCAAGACCAATCCTAGGAAATGGCTATAAAAACTAACATTTGTTGAGCTTAAATCAATCGCAAATTGTAGAATGATAATTCCTGAAATGAGGCGAAATTGTCGCAATGCTGATTTTGATTTTTCTTGCTGCCAACCTTGAAATAAGATGACGGCGATCGCCCCAATCATTCCCATAATTGAGCCAGAAGCCCCAACCCATAGGCGATAGGTTGAACGAATTTCATCCGTGAGGAATAGGAGCCAGCGAGGGAATCCTGAAAAATCCAACCCTTGTGCGAAGAATACTAATCCCAATAACATCAGCATCGCTCCCACTCCACTAGCAATATAAATAAAGAGGTAGCGTGTTTTTCCGAGGTTTCTCTCGACAAATCCTCCTAACAAATAAAGGGTCAAAATATTAGTGAGTAAATGACCCCAATCGATATGAATAAATGTGGCTGTGATAATCCGCCACCATTCGCCATTAATTACTTCTGATGGGACAAAGCCAGCGAGATCGAGTAATGCGCCTCTGTTGACTTTGAAATTAAGGACAATCCCCGAAATAAAAACAGCAATATTCACAAAAACAAGGAATAAGTTAATCGAAAATCCTTGTTTATAAATTGGGCGACGTTCTAAAAGCTCTTGATAGGATCTGTCAATGTTCGCCTGATTGATATTGCGGGTCAGCTCTGCAATTAAGGGATAGGATTCTGGCTTTAAAAGTTTTTCGGCAGGTTGAGGTGGATGTTTAAGGCGGAAGGCGATCGCCTGTTCAAAGTCCGTTGCAGCAGGATTTTCGACTAAGGCTTTCAGTTGTTTATCTGCAATACGTCTTTCCCCAGCGCCATACCAAGCGATCGCCCGCCAAAATTCTTGAATTTCCGATGGATAAATGGCGAGACAACCGGACAATAATTTTTCGACGAGTTTAACTTCGCCGCAAAATGCTGCTGCAAATAATTGCACGAGATAATAGTTGGTACGATCGCCACCTTGTGACAATGCTTTTTCAAAGGGTTTGAGTTGGAGTAAAAGCTCGTGAAGGTGGCCTGTTTCCCCTAAAGCACGGCAGTAATACATCGCCATCAGCGGGTCATGACTTTGCCGAGGTTTTGTTTGCAACCATTGCAATAAACCAGACCAATCGTATTGCATCACATAGACAGTGGCGATCGCCTGCTGTGCAACGTAACCAGGGCTCTTGTCATATTTTGCTAAAAGGGCTTGCGAGCCAGCAATATCTCCCTGCTTTGCCAACATCAAACATTGGATGATTTTTGGTTGATCCCACCAGTCATCAAAAGGATGCAGATACCGTAAACCAAAGGATAGGTAATAAGCCTTCTGATAGTCTTTCCGATAAATTAATCCTTGAATCTTTCTGATACCAAGGGATGGAATGACGATTAAAAGTGACCAAGTTGCCAACCCGACAAACACCGCCAGCCGCATCGATAGGATATTTGTTCCCCATGTCACCAACAGCACAATAATTGCTTTGTAGAGCCATCCTTTTGGTCGTGGAGCCGGTAATCGCAGCGTCCGAAAAATCAATAAACCGCAGGATAGAGAAATGCAATAAAACAGTAAAAAATACCAGTTCAGGAACGCCATAAAATCCGATTTTTTGGGCAAAGGAGCGAGCAAAGCTATCTGTTATCTTAAGTGAATATATTTTGTGACTGATTAAACGAACCTGAATTTAAACGATGAAAAACCTGTTGCGTTCTACCTGTTGTCTGCTTGCTATATCTTTATTTAGCTGTACAACGCTTCAACCTCCTGCCCAGGACACAGATGCGACGCAATCCACTGCTGACACTGAAACCACTGCTGTAGAGCCTCTCATCGCTGGTGCCATTCCTGACCAAGACCCCGAAAAATTACAACGTCTCTATGGATTGCTTGCGGATTATCTCAGCGAAACTCTAGAGGTTCCTGTCGAATATAAGCCTGTGACAGATTACCGGGCAGCAGTGACCGCGTTTAAAGTGGGTGACCTCGATTTAGTTTGGTTTGGTGGCCTAACGGGTGTTCAGGCTCGCTTGCAAGTAGATGGTGCCCAGGCGATCGCCCAACGGAATATTGACACAGAGTTCCATTCTGTATTGATTGCTAACGTAAATAGTGGTTTAGATGGATTGGCAAGTGCTGAGGAACTCACCCAACTCAAAGGCAAAACATTGACCTTCGGTAGTGAATCCTCTACGTCGGGTCGTTTGATGCCCCAATATTTCCTAGAGCAAGCAGGGGTAAACCTCGAAGATTTTCAGGGAGAAGTTGGCTTTTCTGGTTCCCATGACGTGACAATCCAACTTGTCGAAGCAGGCACCTATGATGTGGGCATGTTGAGCGAAGAGGTTTGGGAAAGTCGCCTTGAAGCTGGCGAATTCGATACCAATAAAGTTAAAGAAATCTGGCGCACACCTGCATATTTCAACTACCACTGGGTTATTTCCCCCGCAGTGGATGAACGTTATGGCGAAGGCTTCAGCGAAAAAGTACAGGCTGCATTATTCGCCCTTGATCCTAAAAATCCTGACCATGCAGAAATTCTTGATTTATTTAGTGCGGAATCCTTTATTCCAACCACCAATGAGAATTACATCGGTATCGAAACCGTTGGTCGTAAAATCGGCAAAGTTCAATAGGTCATTTAGATTGGCGCTCCATCTTTTGAAAACCCACTTGTTTTTTCACAGTGTAGATGGGGCGCTGCTTTACTTCGTCGTAAATGCGGCCAACATATTCGCCCAAAATGCCAAGGCAAATGAGCTGTACTGCCCCGAGGAAAAAGATGGCGATCGTAATCATCGTGTAGCCAATTAACTGGTTCGGAGCATCTGTCAGTCGCCAAAATAGCACCAACACCATCATGATCATCGCGATGACAGCTGTCGTTAGGCCAAGATAAGTTGCCATTTTTAACGGCTTTCTGGAGAGAGAAATAATCCCGTCAATGGCGAGGCTAAGGGATTTGCGGAACGTGTATTTAACTTCTCCAGCAAAACGCGGATCTCGATGGAATTTAACAGATGTTTGCGGGAAACCCACCCAAGCCCGTAAGCCACGGATATAACGGTTACGTTCCGGCATAGAATTGATAATATTGACGACCTCGCGAGACATTAAACAAAAATCACCCGTATCTGTCGGAATTGCAACATCAGTAAAGCGATTTAGAATGCGATAAAAACCGAAGGCCATTAACTTTTTAAACCAATTTTCTTGGCTTCGGCTAATACGTTGAGCATAGACAACATGGTAACCCTGACGCCACTGCCCGATTAGTTCTGAGATTAATTCGGGTGGATCCTGCAAGTCAGAGTCCATAATGATTACTGCATCTCCTTGAGCATAATTCAAGCCTGCGGTTACAGCGATCTGATGACCAAAGTTTCGTGCCAGACTAACGTAGTGAATCCGAGGGTCTTTTTGATTTAATTCATCGAGGATTTTAAGAGAACTATCTTTGCTCCCGTCATCAACAAAAATAACTTCTGCTTTACTATCTAGTTGTTCGAAAACCTGTGCCAGTCTTTTGTAGAGTTCATGAAGATTTTCTTCTTCATTAAAGACGGGAATTACAACGGAATATGTTGCATTAAAAGTCATAAGAAAAGCGATGATTTGAGACAGTCTTTAGGCGATCGCCTGATGTAATGTTTGTGTAGAGATTGCATTAGTGAGCACAGTCTACCGTGAAATGTGACGGCACTTATCGGTATGAGAAACAGATATTAGGCAATAAAAAAGACGCTCCAGAGAACGTCTTAGTTGGTTCTTCCGATTTGCTTGGAGGACGACTTGGTCTAAAGTTTGGCGATCGCCGCAATAATATCGCTAGGTTCAGCTCGTTTCGTATAGTCTTCGTCGACAAAAGCATAACGGATAATGCCAGTGGAATCGATAACATAGGTGGCTGGCATAGGTAGCTCATATTTTTCATTGCCATTGTGGGTGGCCACATCAATGCCAAACCCTTTGTAAATGGGCCGCAAAGCTTCTGAAAGCTCAAAGACTAAACCGAGTTTTTTCGCGACAACATTATCGACATCACTGAGCACAGGAAACTCTAATTCATTTTTCTCTTGGGTGGACAAAGAGTTATCCGGAGTTTCTGGGGAAATAGCGACGAGCTGTGCGCCACGCTTCTGAAATTCAGGTAGAGCTTGCTGGAGAGCTCGTAATTCGAGGTTGCAGTAGGGACACCAACCACCACGATAAAAGTTAATTACGACTGACCCAGATTGTAAAAGCTCACTGAGTTTGACTGTTTTCCCCGTAGCGTCGGGTAATTTGAAATCAGGAATGCGATCGCCCACTTTGAGAGCTTTCTCTACAAGATGCTGGGCTCGTAGCTCGGCTGTTTTTTCTGCCATTAATGCCTGAACCTCTTCGGGGACATTGGCACGAAAAGATTCCATGAATTGGCTGATTTGGTCTTGTAAGGAGTCCAGGGCGATCGCAGACATAAAAAGCTTCTCCTATATTTGACTTTATGGTCAAAAATAATTCAATAAAAATGCGGGATTTACTTCCCACACTTTGAATTATGGAATATTTGGACTGGATGGTCAAGAATGAGGTCTGTACGGAAAACCGTATTCGATTACTCGAAGGATTCTGCCCAAGTTTTTGCCCAATTGAGAGTCGCGTGAACTTCTTCGATGGTTGGAGCCTCACAGTAAAGTCTGAGAACAGGCTCCGTGCCGCTAAAGCGAATTAATAACCAACTTTGGTCGGCGAGGCGAAATTTATAACCATCTTTTGTGTCGCAATTTTCGACAGTTTTTCCGGCAATGTTTGTGGGTGTGTTGTCTTTAAGTTCACTTAGGAGGCGATCGCGAATCGAAAAATCTTTTAGGTGCAGATCGATGCGGTCATATACCGACGAAAACCCAACTTGATCTAAGAGTCCTTGGTAAATATCGCCCAAGTCTTTACCAGAGGTGGCGATCGCCTCTAGGACATAGAGAGCTGCCAAAAGTGCATCCCGCTCAGGAATATGATGACCATAGCCAATGCCACCAGATTCTTCACCACCGAGGAGGACCTTTTCACTCAGCATTCGCTCAGCAATATATTTATAGCCAATGGGGGTTTCAAAGAGTGGTAGCCCAAAGCTTTTGCTGAGTAATGGAATTAGGTCTGAGCCACTCACTGTTTTAACGACTTCACCGCCATAGCCGCGATTTTGGGATAGATGGGCAAGGAGAACCGGAATAAGTTTTTGGGAGCTGAGAAAATTGCCATTGCTGTCCATTGCCGCGATGCGATCACTATCTCCATCAAAAACAAAACCCACTTGGATAGCATCAGGGTTGTTGGCTTTCGCAGCACGAATCACACGTTTGAGTTGGGATAAATTTTTCTCTAGAGGTTCTGGGGCACGTCCACCAAACAATGGATCGGGGTCGCAATGGACTTCTTGAATTGTGCCGTTTAAGAGCTGGGTTAAACCACCAGACGCTGCGCCATACATAACGTCCGCAAAGACCTCTAATTCACCTGCGGCGATCGCCTCCCGAATTGGTTCAATATCCACCAACTTTTGTAAGCCTTCACAGTAATCTGCCCAAGGGTCGAAATAATCGAGAGAGGCATTTGTCGCATTGCTCGGCGTGATACCTGCATCTAATTTCGCTTCGATCTGCTCGGTAATATCTCCGGAGACGGAGCCACCAAATGCTCCTTTCACTTTTAAGCCTAAATATCCAGCAGGATTGTGGCTTGCGGTTAAGGCGATCGCTCCTAATGCTTTCTGATGGTGAGCCGCAAAACTGAGGGCTGGCGTTGGAGAAAAACAGTTTGCTAGCTGCACTGTAAACCCTTCCCCTTGGATTGCCTCAGCGGCAGCCAACGCAAATTCATCTGCGAGGAAACGGCGGTCATAACCTACGATTACCGTATTCGAGGTTGCCTGGTCTGAGTAATTTTCTTTCAGGACATAAGCTGCGGCGATCGCCACACGCTGTACCCGTTCAAACGTGAAGTCTGCCGCAATAATCCCGCGCCAACCATCTGTTCCAAATTTAATTGGTTTCTTACTCGGAATAGACATTACGCTCGCGGCTCCTAATAAACAAATCTGAAAATCTGCCCCAAGGATGCCAAAGGTTGATTCAGATTGTCAATTTACTGTAGAGCAATGATAATTTAAACTTCTCTTGAAAGCAGCTTAAAATAGAAGATCTGGTTAGATCTTTTGGGGATTTCCATGCAATATCAAGTTGAGATAAAGTACCAATATTAAGCTCACCTTAAGTGATGATAATTTTTGCCTGAAAGCTAACGCTAATCAATAAATCGTTAAATAGATTTATGAGAAATCTAGTCAAAATAAAGCTTTTGGTGCAATGATTCTAGCCAATATGTTGACTTTTTAACTGAAAATCAAAATTTAATAAAAAAAGAGATTTCCTTAAGTATTTTTACTGCTAACTGATTGGATTTGTTGTGAATAAGGGAATACTAAAGCGAGCCTATTTTGTGTGGCTCTGTCCAAAACCCCAAGGGATTCGATAAAGTATCTCTGAGGCACTACCATTTGTTTGCTTTATGTTTCTTAGCTCTCGTTTCTATCGGGTGTGGATTTGGGTTTGCTCTTCATTTATTCTGGTGCTGCCAACCCTTGGCTCAGCGCAAATCGTTCCGGATACAGACCCTGCGACTACCACCCAGACGAGAGTAACGCCAAATGATGCAGGCGATCGCCACACGATTGATGAAGGAATAATTTCCGGCGATGGCACAAATTTATTCCATCATTTCAGCCAATTTGATTTGCCAACAGGCGACACAGCTGTATTCGATCTACAAACTACCCCGGCGATCACCAATATTCTCAATCGAGTTTTGGGTGATAACCCCTCCGAAATTAATGGAGCGCTTGAAATTCTCGGTGGTAATAATCCCAATCTATTTTTAATTAATCCCGCAGGCGTTGTTTTTGGGCAAAACGCTAGCCTAAATATCCCCGGCGATTTCACCGCGACAACTGCTGATGCAGTTCAATTTGAAGACGCTAGTTGGCTTGAAACAAGTGCAGCATCGGACTATAGCGACTTTAATGGTTTACCCACTGGTTTTGATTTTCTCTCGGCAACAGGCGTCATTATTAATGGTGCAGACCTCGCTGTTGGAGATGGAAAAGCTTTAAATTTTCTAGCGAGTGGCATCGTCAATACAGGCACGCTCAGCACAGGTGAATTGAATGCTCCAGGCGGAGCGATTACCCTAACAGCTCTTCCAGAAACAGGTACGGTCAAACTGTCCCAAGCCGGTAGTTTACTGAATTTAGAATTCATGCCCGATCAGATGATGGGCTCTGTAACTCCCCTTGATTTTGCGGAGTTGCTCACTGGCGATGATCTTGATCTAGATCCCATTGAGTTTGCCCTTGGACTAACGATTGAGAATGGGATCCTCCAAACAAATTCTGGGATTTCGTTGCCACAAACCTCTGGTCTTTTATTTTCTGACAATGAAATTAATGCAGGGGTTGGCGATGTGGCGATCGCCGGATCACAGGTTGGAATTAATGGCTTTACGACAGGCGATACCCTCAATATCAATGCCGATGATTCATTTGTGCTTTTATCTTCTGGCAATATCGATTTTGATAATGGAGAGGTGACGATCACCGCGCCACAAGCTGGGATTTATGGTGATATTGCTGCTGTTAAATTAACCTTAGACACGACCACTGGTATTGAAATCGCTGCACCTTTAAACGTTGAGAACTGGGCGATATCTGTCGACGAAATTGAAATTGGCGAAACTCGAACGGCTCCGGTTCTTGATTTAACTGCACCTTTCGGAAATGATCTGACCACAGGATTTATAGATAGTTCTTCGCTAAAGGATTCCCTGATTACCAACAATGGTGCAATTCTCAGTAAAGTTGGTGATATTACCCTTAGCGCGAATCTTGTTACAGATGGGATTTCAGTCGGAAAACTAACTTTAGATTCGGCTCAAAATATAACGCTCGATGGGGCGATCGCCCCCAGCCTAAATCAAACAGGCCAATTAGCCCTCGACTTTACTTCAAATGGCGAATTAACAATTAATCAAGCCATCCAAACTGGAGGAGGTGATGCCACTTTTGAGTCGACTGCTAGCACCTCAGTGAACGCAGATATCGATGTAGGTACCGGACAACTTGTTTTTGTGTCTAACCTTAATATTGGTGATATTACTTTAGGTAGTGCAAGTACTGAAAAAGTTGATTTCCAAGGAACTATTGACGGAAATAGTAACCTCACTGTAAATGCTTCAGAAATAGATTTCAATCAAGCCGTTGGTGGGACGCTTAGCCTCAATAACATTACATTGAATGCCGATGAAATTGATATTAAGGACAATGTTTTTGCGATAGGCGAACTAAGTATTTCACCACAGACTAATAATCTTGCTATAACGCTCGGTTCCAATACTAATGATACCCGCTTAAATCTGTCTGCCTTGGAACTCAGTCATTTGCAAGATGGGTTTAGTCAGTTGAGTTTTACGGCACAGGATATTGATATTCTTGGCAACCTAACCTTTAGTGATGCCCTGCGTTTAGAAACAACTTCTGGAGCAATTCAATTTAATGATTTTGCATTGAATGCTCCAGAAATCAGTTTGGTTTCAGGAGTGGATTTAGTTTTAGGAAATATAGAAACAGACAATCTTACTCTCGAAACTTTTGGCAATATTACAGACACAAATCCTCTTACAATTTCAGGCTTATTAACGATTAATAATAGTGCAGATGTCACTTTTGATAATCTTGACAATGACTTTAATCAAGTCAATTTAGTACAAGCAACGAATGTTTCCATCCAAGATAAAAATCATTTGACTTTTACTGGAAGTGATATTTCTGGCAATTTACAGGCTTTTGCAACTTCTATCGAAGCCTCAGAATTTTTGCAAGCCGATGGCTCCATTGAATTTGAGACGACGGATACCATTACAGCTCGTGATCTGACTGCTGGCCAAAATATTACTCTCAGAAGTAATAACACCAATATTCAAACAGAAAACCTGACTGCGCTGAATGGCAATATTGATTTATTCGCTGCAAATAATATTCAGACTGGGAATATTAATGCCACAAATACGATTAATATACTTAGCCAAACTGGGACATTAGAAAGTCAAAATATTTCTAGTAGTGGCGGCAATGTTGAGATTATTACTGCAGATAATTTATCCGCTCAAACTCTGGCGATCGCCGGTGCTTTGGATGCCAGAAGTAATTTAGGTAATATCAGATTTAATGGAATAACAGTAGGTGGTGATGCTGATCTTTTTGCTGCGAATAATCTGAATGTAGCCAGCCTAAATATTGGAGGAAATCTAAATCTAGAAGGTGATTTAGGGACTGTAGATATTGGTGGTGTCACTGTTGCTAATCAAGCTACTATCTCTGCAAAAAATAATGTCAGTGCTGCAAATATTACAGCTCAAGATCTCACCATACAAAGTGAATCAGAATCCATTCAAACGGGTAGCATTACGACAACGAATGGCTCTGTGAATATTGGTGCTGAGAAAAATATTACAACCGACAATTTAGTCGCAGAAACGGATGTTAATTTAACGAGTCAAACTGAGGCGATCGCCACCGCAGACATCACAGCAAATAATGGTGCTGTTACCCTCCTTGCAGATACCAATCTCGATGTAGGTCAGATGACTAGCGATAACGGTCAAGTTTCTGCAACCGCTACTCGCGGCAACCTTACGACTGGAGACATCACAACAGAAGGTCAGGCGATCGCCCTCAATGCAGGCAATACAATCCAAGCCGGAAACCTCACGAGTAAATCAACTCTGGATAATGGTGGCGACATCACAGTGCAAGCCATTCAAGAGATCACCACAGGCAATATTGATAGCAGTTCAGTTGTGGGAGATGCAGGCAATGTTTCCATCGATCCCATTGGCGATATTGAGACAGGCTATATCAATGCAGAATCTTTATTCGGGCGTGCAGGTAATGTCGATATGACAGCAGGTCAACATATTCGACTCACCGAAACCTTTACTGCCGCAAGTGGCGATGACGCAAGTATTTCAACGATTGGTGGCACAGAAAATGGCGAAATCAATTTATCCCATGGCGGCGGTGAAGCTCAAAAATTCCAGGTGGGTGACAGCAGTATCAATGGTAGTGCAGGTGCTTTAGTACAGGGCGACATCACAATTCCAGAAGGGGCTGCATTCGAGGCAGAAATTGATACTGTTGATATTAAAGAATTCCGAGCCGAAGAATTTCCTCGCACACTACCCACCAGCAATGAGTTGCGAGCTGAAGGACTTTCTGTTGATTTCTTTAATGACATCACCATCGAAGATCTTGCCATTAGTGGCGAAGAGTTAGTGGATCTAGAGAGTCAATTGGCTGATGCTTACATCAAACGATTCAACCTAAAAGATCAAGGTAGTAGTCCTAGTGCAAAAGTAGATAAAACCCTTAAAACTATTCGAGATCAAACTAAGGCAGAGCCAGCCGTCGTTTATGCTTTTTTCCGACCTTCGTCAGAGGCCGATGAGCAGATCGAAGAAGAGGGAGATGTTGAATGGCGCTTTAAACCGAATGGTCGTTGGGATTTCCAGGATGAACCTTTAGGAAAAGGTAGTGATGTTTTGGAATTAGTGATGGTGACGGCGGATGGCACGAAAGTACGTAAACGAATTGGCGGTGCGACTCGTCAAGAAGTTGTCTTCCTGGCTAATCGATTTTTTAGCCATGTGACTAATCTCCGCCTCAAAAATGCCTATTTATATTCAGCGCGGGAATTGCACAAGATTTTAGTTGAACCTTTAGAGGCTGAGCTGGAAGCGGCAGGGGTTGATAATCTCACATATATTATGGATTCGGGTTTGCGGGTATTGCCTCTCGCCGCACTCCATGATGGGAAGCAGTTTCTTATCGAAAAATATAGTGTTGGTACGATGCCGAGTTTTGAGTTGACAGATACCCGATATGTGAATCTTCAAGGCAGTTCTGTCTTGGCGATGGGCTCATCAAAGTTTGAGGAAACCCTCGATTTACCAGCAGTACCTCTAGAGCTAAATCGAGTACGTGATCAAGTGGGCGAGGGGCAAATTTTTCTGAATGAGAATTTTACGGTTGAAAATCTTTTAGCTGCCCGCCGCGATAAGCCCCACAACATTGTGCACTTAGCGACCCACGGCGAATTTTTGCCGGGTAGTCTGGATAATTCTTATATTCAGTTTTGGGATGAACGACTAACCTTGGATGATTTGTCGAAGTTAGAACTGGGTAACCCTGTGGTGAATTTGTTGGTGCTCTCTGCTTGTCGTACTGCTCTGGGGAATCAGGATGCGGAATTAGGATTTGCTGGCTTGGCGATCGCCTCTGGTGCGAAATCAGTTTTGGGGAGTCTCTGGTATGTGAGTGATGAAGGGACGTTGGGATTGATGACAGAATTTTATAGCGCTCTGAAAACGGCACCGATTAAAGCCGATGCCCTACGAAAAGCTCAACTCGCGATGTTGCGGGGTGATATCACTTTTAAGAAGAGTACCTATAGTGTGACCCGCCGTGGTGACTTTAAACCTCGGCCATTGCCCCACGTTCCACCTGAATTAGCAGCTGTCAAGATTCGGGACTTCTCTCACCCCTATTACTGGAGTTCGTTTAATCTCGTCGGTAATCCTTGGTAAGAATCTCGTTGATTTATTTCAGTGCTAAAGTCTTATAATGCCAACGTTTTAACCATTTTTTAATTGCATTATCAAGGCTCTGGATATCGTTTGGATCTAGCCCTTGAGGGTCAAAGCGATCACGATAATACCAACGTAAGATCTCATCAAGGTCAGTTGCCATTTCTGCCGTGACTTGGTTTTGTCGCAATTCCTGTAGCCATTCTTTTAGAGGTTGTGAAGAAGAACGAGGAAAACCCAGTTGATTAAATATCTCTTCAATGGCTTTAAACTTAGATTTAACCAAAGTCGAACTCTGATTTTTTTTGCGACGTTGCAGAATTTTTCGACCTAGGCTTTCTTTATCGCCAGAGGTGCTAAACCATAACCGTAGGAGTAAGATTGGCAAAATCACCCACCACCATCTTTGGATATTTTCTGGTGTAAAAATACTGCCAAAAATAGTTTTAATTTGTAGCCATCCCCAAGAGAAAAAGTCACCAACCAACGTAAATCCCTTAGCTTCTTGGTCTTCGATATCTGCCCAGTTTGATGGTGTGGTATCAAAGTTTTGCCATTGGCCATCAACATAAACCAAAGTCCAGGCATGGGCATGGCGATCGCGGACAATATATTGCTGTTCTAGTTCACTAAAATCATGAACAGAATAACCTACTGCATACCGAGCAGGAATCCCCATCTCCCGGAGTAACAGGGTGGTCGCCGTCGCAAAATATTCGCAATGACCTTGTTTTTGGTCGAGCAGAAAACTGGCTAGGGGAGTGGGGCGATCGCCGTCACCAGTGAGGTTGAGGGTGTAACTAAAATCCTTGAGGAAAAAGCCTTCTAAATTTGAGAGAGATTTTGTTGAGTTTTCGCTTTTAAGGTTATTGTCCTGAATAATTTGATCTAGGGTTTCAGCCTCACTATTTGGGACATCGAGATCGTCTGGAATGGGTGCAACATCAAAATTTTGATCTGCATTAAAGTCCACTTGATATTGCAGATTTTTCTTTTCTGACTCTAAACGAACCACGCCATATTGATTGTATTCAGCGGTTTCTGCGGGGAAATTTTGTAAGCGAAAACTGCCTGACGGTAATTTGGCGATCGCCTTATCTTTTATTGTTTGGTCAGTGATAATAATGCTGTCATGTTGCTCGGGAGTCTGTTGCCATTGCCAAGTCGTTTCATCGTCGGCAGAATTGGCCGCTTGGAATTCATTTTCAGTCGTGATCCAAAGCCCACCCTGATATTTGTTGTATGCTGCTTCCCGCAATAACCGAGGTACCGTTTCATTGTTCGGAGATTTGACGCGGAAAGCAATAGCATTAGATTGTTTAATTGCACCAATTTCGCCGAGGGAAGTATTTTGCTGAAAGGGATCGGCTTCTCCTTGATAAAACTTGCTGAGCCATGAAATTGCTTGCTGTTCTGTATATTTATGGGCTGCTCTTATACCTAATTGACTAACAAAACCGAGATTGGCCGCAATAACCATGGCACAAAGCCACGGTACGAGTTTAAAGCGATTTGATCGTAACTGCCATAGCGGAAAGAGACTGATGAAAAGTAAGGCAAAGTAAAACGATAAGCCATGCTCTGTCCGACCACTAGCACAAAGAATACAGACAACAAAAAATGGATAAATAACGTCAAAATTACGTTTTTTCTTTGCTATTTTCGGATCGAATTTTACGAAAAGTAAGAGGCTACGAAAGTTGATTTTTTTGCTATCAGAATAGGTTTGTAATAAAACAATTGGGAATACGGTGAGGGGTAGCCATTGAAAAAAGATGCTTAGAGCTTGCAGCCAGCTGCCAGTGACGGCGATAAAGGTATAAATTCCGATTAGTGCCACAGTCGCCACACTCGCAGCCCGTCGAATATCAACATCAGAAAAATTCCAGCGAGTGCGAATTAAGTGATGGGCTTCGTAGGTGATCGCCATCGGTATGGCAAAAAAGATTTGTTGTCCATTGTGCCAACCCCAAAAAATCATCGCTAATCCTAATAGCAAAGGATACATTTTAAGGCGATTCATGATGGTAATAAATCCTCCTGAATTTGACCGAGCTGAAGAGGCTGGAAAATTTGTTCTTCTGGGGCAACCATTAATGGGCGATCGCACAGCACGTAAACCATTAATGGAATCTGAATCTTTTGGAGATATTGAATTAGTTTCTTGCGGGAATTATCCCACTCTAGAAAAATACAAATACAGCCACTCAGTAAACTCGAACGTTCCATCACGACTGGACTGAGATAGTCAAATTGGCGATCGCGACAAGGCTGCACCGAGGCCAAAATTTCGAGGATTTGGTCAGTGTTGCCGACACCTCGACCCGCTGTAAAACAGTAGGCCTCTGCACCCACAAACATTAAATCCAGCAGTGCTTCCTTCGTTTCAAATTCGCAGGCAAAGGACGCAGCCACGGCGATCGCCTCTTCTAGTTTTTCGCTGTAGGGCGCATCAAGAAAGGTGTCGAGGATGAGAGCATGGCGCACAAAGAATTCGTCTTGTTCTTCTTTGACGATAGGTTTGCCTGTTTTTGCCCAACTTTTCCAGTGAATTTTCCGCAACGGATCGCCCGCCCGATATTCTCGCAATGCACGAAATTCCTCCGAATCCCCCACCGACGAAGCAAAAGCAACGCCCCCTGATTGATAGCGACGCGTTCCCGGCAACGAAATGGGCGGCACATTATATCGTCTTGGCAATAGCCATAGGGTTTGGGGTAACGCTCTTGTTTTGAGGCGATGAAATAGTCCAATCGGATCAGCCACTGCGAGGGTATAGCCAGTCAGGTGTAAAGAGCCACGGTGCAAGGGATTTAGGGTGAGGGTGACTTCAATATTGCTATGGGGTGGAATCGGTGGAATGGCGATCGCCTTAATGGTTGCGAGTTGCCGACGGTCGAGTAGCCAAAACCATTGCTTCACTGCCAAAATCACATCTGCAAAAGCACGCTTTGGGAAGGTATTGAGATGATCCTGAAATGCTCTAAAACTAGGGCTAGGATTTTTGATATTTTCAAATAATTTCAGGCCAGCTTGGGGTTTATTTGTGGGATTGTGAATGATGACGCGATATTTTAACGGGATACCCACAGAACCAAATCTTGGCAAAATGCGTTCCACCGTGACTCGAATGCGCACAAATCGACTTCCGGCGATCGCCACTATCATTAGTGCCATTAAAAAAGCTGCAATTTGATAGGCCAAAGTTTGATCGGTATTGAGGCCAGCAGTGGTTGCAACGGCTAAGCAAACCACAAAACTTGGTTGCGGTAATAGTCGCTGAAACCACCATTGCACGGACCAACTTTTACGGAGGAAACGATAGAAAAATTTTTCAAGCATCATCCTTTTCTCCTAGGCTGGCACAGGCAATGTTTTTAAGATTTTTTCCACTACTTCCGCCGCTGTCATCCCTGAAAATCTCGCCTGCGGATTCATCACTAACCGATGGGCGATCGCCGCCACAGCCACTTCTTGAATTTGGTCAGGGGTCACAAATTCCAACCCATCAAAAATCGCCAAAGCCTGCGCCAACTTCATCACTGCCAACGAAGCCCTTGGACTCGCCCCCAACAAAACCTCTGGAGCCGACCGCGTTGCCCCCACAATATCGACGATATACCGCTGAATCTCCGTACTGATGCGCACCTGTTGCATTTCTGCTCGCGCCGCCAACACATCTTCTACCGACACACAGGATTGCACCGATTTAATGGGATGCCCTGCCAACTGCGCCGCCAAAATATTCACCTCTTCCTCCGGCGACACATACCCCAAACTAAACTGCAACGCAAAGCGATCCATCTGGGCTTCTGGCAATGGATAAGTCCCGCGCGATTCCACAGGATTTTGGGTGGCGATGACAAAGAAAAGCTCTTGCAGCGATCGCAACTTGCCATCGATACTCACCTGACCCTCTGCCATGGCTTCTAGCAATGCTGATTGTGTACGAGGAGAAGCCCGATTAATCTCATCCGCAAGAATAATATTGCCGAAAATAGGCCCTTCATGGAACCGAAACTTTTGAGTTTGCTGCTCAAAAATCGAAATACCCACAATATCCGACGGCAACAAATCCGGCGTAAACTGAATCCGTTTAAAATTCGCCGCCACCGACAACGCCAAAGCCTTAGCTAGAGTCGTTTTCCCCGTCCCCGGAAAATCCTCTAACAGCACATGACCCCCAGAAAAAAAAGCCGCTAGTAATCGCCGAATTGCCCCATCCTGCCCTCGAATTACCGTCGCGATATTCGCTGCAATTTCTTGATAAATCTGCTGCCCGACTGCCATAGACTCTAAATCTGTACCATTTCCTCTAGATTAGGCAGTTTCTAGCGAAATTTTTCCTTGTTTGCGTTTTTGTTACGAGTAATCAGAGAGTTATCATGAAACTCGTTAGGATCTACAAGCCAATTTATTTCTATTTATCTAATTAATGCAGTTCACTTTATATTATCGTGGTGATCTAAAATCTAATGGTAAGCCTGCTCATAAGCATAAAATAAGACAATATTTTCATCCTCAACTTAAAGAGTTATGGAAACAACTTCCATTGAGAGATTTCGCATTTCTTTATGCTAATACCGCTGATAGTGACAAGATATCTCTTTGTGAAGAAGTTGAACTGTTTACATTTGTACCTTTAGTTAGTGACAAGATTTCTCTCATCGCAGAATTAGATATTCAGATACTATGGCCTCAAAAGCGAGGAGAGATTATTACAAATGGTGGAGATATCGATAATCGGCTTAAAACTCTGTTTGATGCTCTTAAAGTTCCTTCCGAACCTACGGCATTGCCACTAGGAACTTCGCCTAGTAAGGGAGAAGAGCCTTTCTTTTGCTTACTCAAAGATGACAGTCTAATTACACGTTTAAGTGTTGAAACAGATCATTTATTAGATCCTGATTATAAAAATAATTCCTCAGAAGTAATCCTATTCATTCGCGTCACTACGAATCAACTTAGAATTACATGGGACACAGTTGGACTTGCTTGAAAATAGACTTAATATGAAAAGAACTAACAGAAACGCCTCGTTCGTATTTTTGAAAGACTTGCTTAAGATGGCGTAGCTACTTAGTTTAATGAAATTATCTAGGACTTTAGATATCTCTCTAAAAAAAATGCATAGAAGTGAGTTTTTAAAGTTGTTAAAGCATGAGTTTCCAGAACTGACTAATGATGTGAATGCAGGACAAGGACTGCTGCATTTTGAAGTCGGAGTACTCAAGAAGTATGCTCAGCGAGCAATTTATGATAGAGATAGAGAGAAATTCTTAAAATGTTTGCAGCTAGCCGAAGCCGCGTATCGGGAAGGTAATGCAACTCTAAAAGATGCAATAGATGTCTCTTTCGTTGAAGAATTAGAATTCACTCCATCCCCAAAATCAAATTGCGCTTGGGCTTGGGAAATGATGCCAAATACCTTGAAGACTTTGTATATCGCGTTTCACGGTAGCCCTAAAATAAAAGGCTAAATGTTATCTGTTTAGGGAGAAAAAATATTTATCTTCTCATCAACGGAGTTCGGAAGCTTCAGCGTGTCCTCCACAAAAAATCTGAATTTAGAATAGAGAAGCTAGATGATTTGAGAGGATTTAAGCTTGATATATACAGACCTTCAGCCGAAATGGATACAAATAGTTGGCTCGGTTCTATTCTTTGCCTTTTTCCCTGGAACAGCGAATGCATTTCTAACCAAATTAGAACTGTTAGATGAACGCTATGTGAGTCCTTTTTATCGAGGAGAACTAACAATGCCTTTGTCGTGTCTTTTTCTAGGGCTAGGCATTGGGATGTATGTTGTCCCCATTATTATTAATCGACATAGAAAGTCCCAAAAATAGTTTGTTTGAGAAAAATCTGTCAGTCTCTTATGGGCCGTTCTTGTGATCTCCGATGGATAATTGGGGCTTTTCCTTGTTCATCATAAAATTTGGAAGTAGCTTAGGATACCAGACAGTATAGATATGGAGGATGAAGGAGCAGCCATGGCAGAATCATTAGAGAACCAGCAAGAGCCATTAGAAAAATCCCAGAGTCAAAATCCATCTCTTTCAAGTGCCCAAAATTCTGCGCCACCACAATCTCGATATTTCCCCAAAAAACTCACTTCAGCAATTGAATATCTAATCTCGTTAAAGGTGAATAATTCTGCGAGTAAAGTGATCGCCTCTACATCCGATTCCAGTTCTCACTCTAAGCCCATCGATACAGAAGAAACATCAACTTCTCAGTCCTCAACTTTAGCGGTAAAAACTTCAGCATCAGATTCAGACAAGAATCCCTATACCGAGAAAACTCAGCGCATTATGGCGTGGAGTAATCTATTGCGATCGCTCCAGCCTTTTATTTGGGGAGCAATCATTTTAGTCGTTGTAGTCCCCTTAATTGGGAAAATCATCCTATTTCGTTCTGCTTCAATAACCCCAGAGCAATATTCTCAGTCTTCACTTCAGCCCCGCACAGAGATAATAGTGCCTGCGATTCCGGCAGGAGAGAATGTCGACCAAGCTTTGATTGATGCTGTACTCACTGCCCATGAAAGTGCTCAGGTATTTGCTAAAGCAGAACTAGATGATTGGGAGATGCAGTTGGAAGGGCGAGTTGAGAATTTTCTCGATTGGTATTTTGGCTATTTCACTCAAAAAAAGATGGAGTTTATGACACCTTTGGTTTGGGGATCTTCTGCTGCACTCCATAAAATTGATCCGAATCGAGTCGAAGCTGGTGATGCGGTCATCGCAAAGTTTACTGGGGAATTCCAAAAACAATTTGCTAAACAGGTTTTAGTGCCGCAAACGGCTCAAATCCAATTGGAAAATGTCACCACAGAAACTGTTGAGCATTATTTACTGGCGTTGCGCCAAAATATTGACCAGGTAAAGGTTAAATATCACATTCCCCAAGGTCAATGGGAACGCTATTTGTCTGATATTTCCACCACGATTCAGGATACGGAAGGCAATCTATCAAACGTTTCTCTCAAGGTTTTGGTGGGAGGTAGTGGCTATATGCTCACTAAGCCTTTGGTGATATCGAGTGTAGCGAAAATTGGCAGTAAATTTAGCTCGAAATTTGCAGGAACAGCCGCCGCAAAAGTCGCAGCAAAAACTGGGGGCACTGTAGCTGCGGAATTAGGAACTAGTTTTGTTGACCCAATTGTGGGTGTCGGGATCTTCATTTGGGATCTGTGGGATTATCAGCACACGGTGAAACTCGAACGACCTTTGCTGAAAGCTAATTTGATGGACTATCTCCAAGGGGTAGAGCATTCATTGCTCCATGATCCAGAGACTGGGGTGATGTCGGCGATCGCCCAGATCGAACAGGGTATTTTTCAATCTCTTTGAGCCATGAATAAATTGCGATAGGACAAATGTTGTTTTCGTTTTTGTTACAGCTAAAAGGCGATCGCCTTCTCTACTTACACTGGGAGATAAGGTGAGAGAAAAACATGATTTGCTATGACCACCAATCTACCAATTGCTAAACCAGTTGTAACGACACCTTCAGCACTTGAAGTTATAGTCGAACCTTTGGGTGATGAGGCGATGCTACGTAGGCAGGAAAATGACAAATCCCAGTATGGTTGGCGTTCATTGGGAATATTAATCGCGATTATTGGTGGTGTGATTTGGTGGATGGCACCTCAAATTGTTGGATGCGGCGGCATGGCAAAAGAGATGGAAGGAAGAATTGCTGTCGGTACAATGGGTCGAGGACAGCAAGCTTTTTTCCTAGAGAATAATCAATTTGCTTCTAGCCTTGATGAGCTAGATCTGGGTATTCGCCGCGAAACAGATAACTATACTTTCAGCGTGGATCATCGAGGCGATCATGTTTTTAATTATGCTGTTGCCCGTGGAGATGTAGAAAATAGTTATATTGGTGCAGTTTTTCAACTAGAGTCAACAGTTATAGTCCCAGAAACTGGCGAAGAAATCCCTGAGTTTGCAACAATAACCTGCGCCATCAATATTGAAAATGTTGACACCCAAGTTTCTCCCCAAACAGTTTTGCCTAGCCTCGAAGACAATATTCCAATCTGTCATCCCGAAACAAATCTAATGCAGCGATCACCTGATCCTGAGGTGATTTCTCAAGGACTAAATTGAGATGAATAATCTTTTGGTGGCGCTTATTTCTTTTATCGGATTAGGACTGACATTTAGCTTACTAGAGAAACAGTTTTATTTACATCGCCAAAAAGTCAATCGCTTTCAATGGCAGCTCGATACAATTTATTACTTTACTGGCTATGTCATTAATAAGTTTGGGATTTGGCTATGTTTAAGTTTAGCTATTTTAATTAAGTATCAAATCAACCCTGAAATAAGTCTGAATTGGATTACCCAACAATCTTTATTTTTCCAATTAATTGAGATCTTAATTCTTTCCGAATTGGGTTATTATTTCGCCCATCGACTATTGCATCAGATACCATTCTTGTGGAGATTTCATGCGATACATCACAGCGCCGAAAAAATGGATTGGCTCACCACCACTAGGGTGCATCCAGTCGATCAGCTCTTTACAAAATTCTTTCAGCTAGTACCGCTACTCTGTCTAGATTTTTCCCCGAAAGCAATGGGGATTTATTTTCTCTGGTCATCGGCGATCGCCTTTTTTATCCATGCCAACTTACGAATTAAACTCCCAATTCTGAGACGAATTATTGTCACTCCAGAAACCCATCATTGGCATCACAATCGAAATCGAGCATTATCTAATACAAACTTTTCGGCACAGCTTGCTTGTATTGATTGGTTATTTGGTACGTATTATTGTCCCCAAACTAAACATCAAGATCACTACGGCATATCAGAGAGACTTCCCAACACCTATTTAAAGCAAGTTTTCTATCCATTTGGAAAAGCCTAAAAATTCAGAGTCATGATTAATAAAAGAAAACTCCTTATAGTTGGATTAACTATTTTTTTATCCATCGCATCAAGCTGTGGAATCGCTGGAGCTGTATATCTAAAAACAGGTTTATCTGTGCCCTACTACCTAAGGAGTTTGAAGACAGAGAGGCTTACTGTCCCTGAACTGAAACAGCTACCGCAAGATGACCTTCTGATTATTGATGTGCGTACTCCGGATGAATATGCAGCAGAATATATTCCCAATAGTATTTTGATCCCAATTCAAGATATTGAAGCAGGGTTTGGTCTCAAAAAGATTGAAACAGAAATCATAAAGTTTCAGGCTAATAAAAATCAGTCCCCCAAAATAATTTTGTATTGTCAAACTGGGCCTAGATCGATTCGAGCCTTTGAGACATTACAAACAGAATTTGATATTGAAATTCTTGTTTTAACTGGTGGGATGAGAGCTTGGAATGCGGGGATTTAATAGTCGTAATCAGTTAATAGAGGCGCTAATTTGAGGTGCTGATCAATGTGATTCGCCAAATTATCAATAATCACTTCACGTCTTTCTGTGAAGTCGGCAATACCTGTGGCGAGGGACGACAGACCACGTTTTTGACGAAGTTGATTCAGCCAGAACCGTCGCCATGGACCATTATTGAAAAGTTCATGGAGATTAACAGCCCAAATATTACGACCTTGGTTAATTAAGCCCAGATCGTTATCTCGGAATAGTTGCGCGACAGCATCACGGGCAAATACTGTCACTTTGCCGTATTTGCATGCTTCACCACTAATAGGCAGATTAGCAAACAAGGTTTCTGAGAGAGTTTGAATCGATTCGCAGGCGAGAGGCGTTGTCCGCAAATCAGTTTTTGTGGGGAGTAATCCAAGCCCTGGCTGTTCGAGCAATGCAGAATTGATCAAGTTTGTTTTCTGATTTATTTGTTTGCCAAGCATTGAGGCACCATTACCGAGCCCGAGGATTGTGCCTCCTGCTGCTGCATAGTTTTGGAGCTGAGTATGGAATTTGTATTTATGGAGATAATCAAGATCTTCGATCGCCGCTGAGCTATGGGGAATAATCACGGCATCAGGATAGCCGAGCTGATTCGCTGGGTCGAAGTAACTTAGCTCAACGCTGGGCTCACTTTCTAGAGCATCAAGATCGGTATGCTGAGAAAGATTCGGCAGACGCAAAATAACGATTTTGAGGCGATTTTGAGAGGTCTGTTGCGAACCGCTTTCAAAGGTTAGAGGGCTTTCAGGATGAAAATATTGGCCTGAGAGAGTTGGCAAATGGCCAAGTACAGGCAAATTTAGATGTTCTTGTACCCAGCGTGTTTGGACATCGCTAATGCGGCGATCTCCCTCCCATTGATTAAAAATCACGCCGCGGATAAGCTTACGATTTTCTTCCGATAGCCGTTCCCAAAATCCACATAATTGATTAATTGCGCCACCTTGACGGCAATCAATAATAATTACCCCAGCAGGGTGAAACGAAGATGCTTTGAGAAGTTCAAAATTTTCGTCTGTGTCGTCCTGGAAAGGATTATAAAGACCATGTTGATAGGTATCGAAAACCGCTAAGTTGTGCTTCGACTGATAAATCTTGTCGAGACATTCTTGAATTAAAGGTTTCGCAATGCCGTAATAATTTTGATAATAATCCGAACGGCTAACAGTACCGATGCCTCGCCCCTGAATGAACAATTGATATTGCAAACTCGGACTATCTAAAGGTCTTAAAACAACCGGATTTAGATTCGCCGACATGGATACTTTTGCTGCCCATGCCTGCCATGCGATCGAATAACTCACCATCACGTTATGGTCGATGGTATAGCCTTTATTCACATCAACCTGCGCTTGGATGGGGGTCACGTTCCAGTCTTCTCGCGTTAACCACCGACAAAGAGCCGTTGCAAACCATGATTTTCCGGCACCACAGGTGGGACTGAAAACAGCGATCGCCCGCATTGATACTCCTCAAACTATCTAGAAAGACTGTTAGTCACTTTCCACAATATAGCCAAACATCCGGAACAGCGACAAACAAATCAAATGCCTGTCTCCGTCCGATCACCGAAATGTAGCGTCACCCAAAATGAGCCCTGTCTTTAGGCTGGATCTTAGAGTGCTAAAACCATAGCCAGACCTTTCTCTGCAAGACTTACAAGCTCGCTTCCCAAAAAACGATGCTAAACTTGACGAATCACTTTACAAAAATTCACATCAAATGACTGCGACCTTCCCCAGTACAGAAAAGTCTTACGATCAGACGGCTTGGCAGCGAGGCTATGAGTCGCAGCGCTGTGAACTTTCTTATGAAGTGACTGACATTGAGGGTGAGATTCCTCAGGCGTTGCAAGGCACTTTATTTCGGAATGGGCCTGGACTACTGGACATTGGGGGGACACCGATTAAGCATCCATTTGATGGCGATGGCATGATTGTTGCGATGACCTTTGAGGGCGGTAGAGCCTATTTCCAAAATCGTTTTGTGCGTACGGAAGGGTTTGTTGCGGAAGAGAAAGCTGGTAAGCCGCTTTACCGTGGGGTTTTTGGCACAGAAAAGCCCGGTGGTCTTTTCAGTAATATGTTCGACCTCAGACTCAAAAATATTGCCAATACGAATGTGCTTTATTGGGGAGAGAAATTATTGGCGCTCTGGGAAGCCGCAGAACCCCATAGCCTTGATCCAGAAACCCTTGAAACAAAAGGGATTGATTATTTGAAGGGGATTTTAAAGTCTGGGGATGGGTTTTCAGCTCACCCTCGCATTGACCCCGCTTGTATTTGGGATGATGGCGATCGCTGTCTCGTGAATTTTGCAGTGAAACCTGGTCTAAATACGACCCTCGCTGTGTATGAAATTAGTCCTAATGGCGAATTGCGCCGTTATAAAGAGCACCAAGCTGATGGCTTTGCTTTTATCCATGACTTTGTGATCACGCCAAATTACGTCATTTTCTTCCAAGCAACGGTCAGTTTTAATCCATTGCCCTATGCTTTCGGACTAAAAGGTGCTGGTGAATGTGTGAATTTTCAGGCAGATAAACCCACTCAGATGGTTGTGATTCCCCGCGACCCTGAGAGAAATGATGTGCAGGTTTTAAAGGCTGAGGCCGGGTTTGTATTTCACCATGCCAATGCTTTTGAACGGGATAACAAAATTTTTGTGGATTCGGTCTGTTATCAATCGATTCCGCAAGTGCAGTCGGATGTGGATTATAAAAATGTTGATTTTGACCAGCTCGACCCAGGCCAACTTTGGCGATTTGAGCTGAACCTTGAAAGTAAAAAAGTTACACGCGAATTGTTAGATAGTCGCTGCTGTGAGTTTCCAGTGGTGCATCCTGATTATGTAGGCCGTGATTATCGTTATGCCTACATTGGTGCGACCCATTCAAATATTGGTAATGCACCGTTACAGGCACTCTGGAAACTCGATGTGGAGTCTGGTGAGCAACAGTTGCATTCTTTTGCGCCGGATGGCTTTGCTGGGGAGCCTATTTTTGTGCCTTATCCTGATGGCAAAGCAGAAGATGACGGTTGGGTTTTATTAATGACCTATGATGCGGCTCGCCATGGATCTGATGTGGTAATTTTTGATGCGAAGCAGATTGATCGAGGGGCGATCGCCACGGTGCATATCAAACAGCATATTCCCTATGGCTTACATGGGAGCTGGACTCCAAAAACCTTCGTCAACTTCTAAAATCTTTCGCACAAAATCTATTCTGTGGGGCTTCCAAGTTTGGGCGATCGCCAGACCCACCATGCCCCCAGACAGAGCGTAATATTACCGATGACAGTGGTTGCTGCTTGGGTGGTGACGAGCCATTCGAGAGATTCGGCATTATCAAAAAAATGCCAGGTGCAAGCACACATCGCGCTCACAAGGGACGGCAACATTCCCCAGGACAACGCCGACCAACTCTTATCTTTAGTAAGCTGACCATACGTATAAATTAGCCAAATTGCCATGACCCATTCGAGGACACTGGACACATGAACGATCCATGTGGGGAAGGAAAGGGCATTCATAAAAGAAACTTCAGGGAATGAATTTTAGTCTTTGAAGACATCTATATAAGGGCAATCGTCAGCATATCCTGATTAGGGTGTGGGAGACTCTTTTTTCACTTTGCCCAATTGTTCAATCGTGTCATTAATCACAGAGGTTAAACTTTTGCGGGTTTGTTCGTGAGCTTCCTGCTCAGCTGCTAAATCGGCAAGAGCTTGGTGACGTTCCTTTTCAGTGCTGATCAACCGTTCTTGTAATTCTTCTAGGTCGGCGATCGCCTTGATCTCCTGCTCCAGTTCTGGATTATCCAGTTGACCAGGGGTGAGCTGAGCATCCTGTTGGAGAGTACGCATCGTCAGCTGAATCTGCTCAAACTGCTCCTTTGCTAAACGGGCTTCTGTGCGTCGTTGCTGCGCTTCCTCGGTGTAGCGTTGTCGCCAGCTCGCTTCGTTTTTCTGGCTCGTTTGCAGCTCTTGTTGGAGGGTGGCAAGTTGTTGTTTTAGACGGTTAATTTCGCCGAGCCATTGCACAACCGCTTCGCTCATCGACTTAAACTCCTGAGGTAGGTGCTACATAACCTATAGTAATCTGCCTTTCTTGATCTGAACATGGAATTTTGGGTCGGTGATTACTGACACTCACGTTCATTTATTACACTCGCGACGGTAGACAAGGGGTTCCGAAAAATCAGATGCTATGGTGTGGTCACTTTACAACAAAAGATCTAGGGCGATCGCCCGCTAACCATCATGCAAAATCCTCTCAGAGTTTCGCGTTAGCCCCTTATCATCCAGCTATGAAACGTTTTTTCCGCTTCTTTCTGTATGTTAATCACCAGACAATTTACTACACTATCCGGCAGGCTTTAAGGCGTCGTTTAGTCGGATTGTCTTCCGAGATTGCCTTTAACGTGATGCTGTCGCTGTTTCCGATCATCATCATGATGTTGACAGCATTAGGGTTATTTACAGAACAGATTGATGACACAGTAATCCAGCTCGCGAGCTACTACCAAGAAGTGATTCCTCCCTCCATTTGGGATTTATTGAGAGAGTTTACTCAAGAGATTAGTGAGTCGCCGAGTAAGGGATTATTTTCAGTTAGTTTTATCGCGACAATTTGGGTCTCGTCAGGAGCATTGAGCGCGACAATGAATGCATTGGATGTGATCCATGAGATTCCGCCGAAGCAACGCCGCCCTTTCTGGAAAGCGAAGTTGATGTCGATTTTTATCACCATCGGAGCGATCGCCCTTTTAGCTTTTGCTTCTTTTCTTGTCCTGTTGGGGGATAGTATGGTCAAAATCGCCCTAGAGCTTGCAGCGCAACTCCCTTTCAACTCCACAGGCTTAAGTGTGTTAGTGATTTTGTGGCGATTAGTCAGCTTTCCGCTTGCTCTTAGTCTCGGTGCTGGAATTGTATCCATTCTCGTCAATATTTTGATGAGCCCCGCTGATCAGCGATACCCATTGCGCAAGCTCAAAAAAATGTCCATTGGCTTGGCGATTGGGATCTCGACCCTATTGCTTCTGTGCTTTCTGATTATCTTCATTCAGAACATCATTATTAACCTCAAAATTGACTACGACATCGCGTACCTAATCGTGACAATTTGGCGATTTTTGAGTATGCCTGTTGCTCTTGGGATAGTCTCGATTGCGTTCGCGTTCATCTACAGCATGGGGTCAAGCCGGATGGTGAAAGGAATGCCAATTCTTCCAGGTGCGGTATTGGGAGCTATTTCCTGGGCAATTATTTCGTCGCTATTTCGAACTTATGTGCTGAATTTTGGTCGTTATAACTACGTTTATGGCGCAGTGGGAACGGTCATTATTTTGATGTTGTGGCTTCAGCTCAGTGCGTTAGTCATGCTTATTGGTGATCAGTTGAATGTAGTGATTGGTGAGGCGATGTTGGCAGATACATTGAAACGCTCGAATAATACTGGCTCAATCGATAAATCTGGTGATACTAATGACTACAAAAATTCCCCTCTGCAAGAAGAAGCATAAGGGGAAATTTTTTTAATCAATTCAATTGAGTCTGTTCAGGAGCAAAACTTAGGCGATCGCCTAAGTTGCGAATTCCTGCTTAAGAACATCAACCTTATCGAGACGTTCCCAAGGTAAATCGAGATCATCCCGTCCGAAGTGGCCATAGGCCGCTACTTCTTGATAAAAACGACCATTGCGATCGCCAGGGAGATTGCGCAGATCAAACGCTTGGATAATGCCCGCAGGACGTAGTTCGAAATGCTTCTGGACTGCTGCGAGGAGATTTTCCTCATCCACTTTGCCCGTACCAAATGTTTCGACCAAGACACTGACGGGGCGAGCTACACCAATCGCGTAACTGACCTGAACCTCACACTTATCTGCGAGACCAGCTGCCACAATATTTTTCGCAACATAACGGCAAGCATAGGACGCACTACGGTCAACCTTTGTAGGGTCTTTTCCAGAGAACGCACCACCACCATGGCGAGAATAACCACCGTAGGTATCAATAATGATTTTGCGACCTGTCAATCCACAATCCCCTTGAGGGCCACCGATCACAAACTTACCAGTCGGGTTCACCAAAAACTTGGTGTCTTCAGTCAAGCCTACAACCGCATCAGCAAAAATGGGCTCAACAACACTGGCCATAAGGTCAGCTTTGATTTTGGCTTGGACATCCTCATTATTTGTGAGTTCACCAATCGTTGCGGCGTGCTGTGTTGAAATCAAAATAGTGTCGATCGCCACAGGTTTACCATCTTCATAAGCAACCGTAACCTGTGTTTTGCCATCGGGACCCAGATAACTTAGCTCACCACTTTTACGAACTTGACTGAGCTTCAGAGATAAACGATGTGCCAAACTAATCGGTAAAGGCATCAATTCCGGCGTTTCGTTGCAGGCAAAACCAAACATCAAACCCTGATCACCTGCACCAATCTGATCAAGCTGATCATCACTCAGCTTTTCGCGTTGCTCTTGGGCACTTGTAACACCCTGGGCAATATCAGGCGACTGTTCATCAAGGGCAATTAATACCGAGCAACTGTTAGCCGAGAAACCATTATCAGCATTAGTGTAGCCAATCTCCGCAATTTTCTCGCGGGCAACCTTAATAAAGTTGATATTCGCTTGAGTTGTAATTTCACCCGTAACCACGACTAAACCCGTGTTTGTGACAACTTCTGCGGCAACACGGCTAGCAGGATCCTCTGCGAGCACAGCGTCGAGAATAGCATCTGAGATTTGATCACAGATTTTGTCGGGATGTCCTTCCGTGACTGATTCAGACGTAAAAAGATAACGACGAGACAATGTTGTTGATCCTCTTAAATATATAGATTTACATAGTAAAAGACGTAGTTCCCCATTCTATCTGCTCAAGTTCCGTCCTTTGAAAATGTCTCGAAATTCTCTGGATTCTTGTTCAAGTGGAAACTCGTTAATAAGGAACGTGAGTTCTGGATAAGGAAAAGAGACTCTAATTGAGTTGGAGAGAAGGTGTCTTAGGCTGATGACAAGAGGCAATCAAGCCACAGAGCAAATTGACGCAGAAGTTCGCTGGACTACGATGTCTAGAGTGCTCAATCTGAGAAATATTCTTCAGCTGGTCAATGACCGTCTCAATTAAAGCTCGCTTACGGGCAAGGATTTTGTCATGCCAAAGCATCAAGTGATTCTTCATATTGCGCCGAGGCTTAGCCATCAACGTCACATTATGCTCTTCTTGTAAATGCTGTGCCAGAGGTTGAGAGATATAGCCTTTATCTGCAAAAACCTTGCCAAATAAATTCTGCAATATAGCAGCGAAGGAGAAGGTTAGGACATAGAACAGAAGGCTATTCTGATGGCATCGAACAAATCCTCAGTCTTCTTGATGAGCTTACTTACCTCCTTCTTTAACCTCCCCCAAAACTTCTCTATCTTGTTCAGGTGTGGTGAGTAGGGTGGCAAAAATATCACTTCACATCCTGCCTTCGCCACCAATGTTTGTATTCTTTCCTTTGGATGAACACTGGCATTATCCAGAATAATAATTTGACCCGGAATCAACTCTGGCACTAAGCAATCCTCTACCCATTGGCAAACTAAGGCGCTGTTGGCATAGCCCTCAAATACCATCGGTGCTATCTGCTCTCCCTCTCGCCATCCTCCAATCACGCTAACTCGTTCTGTACGATGACCTAACTTCTCTGCGATAAACCTCTCTGACTTATGGCAGTAGCCATACCCATAATCTAAGGTATTATCAAATCCACTTTCATCGATATATACGAGTCGTTCTTGGCCATACTGCTTCAGTTGTGCCACAAATGCTTTTTCTAATTCTTTATCTCTCTCTTGATATCGATAGGTCTTTTTTTTCGAGTAAATTCAATTTTCCGTAGAGCTTCACGTCTGGATGCATCACTAATAGACTCTGGCCATTTCTCCGCCATTTCCTTCTGGGTTAGATGCCCATATTCCTCTGCAAAAGCACGAAAAGCATCTAGATCATTAATCTTCGGTTGAGGGCCTCGACGGTAATCTGTCTTCGGAGCGACTGAACCGATTTTCTCTCGTCGTTTCAGCCACAGGTCTAGCGTATTTCGGCTAATACCAAAGAAGCGACAGATATCACTTTTTCGTTCACCTTTATCGAAGGCGGCAACAGCTTTTAGGCGTAAATCAAGACTATGGGGAGCAGGCATGGCATCTATGTTTATTGCTTCTATCCTATTCTGTCTTAACCCACTCCTTGCCTGCTATAATGTTGAAGGCATCCACTCCACAAAACGTTGGTAACTCACGGCTCTGGGAAAGGCTCCTCGCCAGTGATGACGCACATTGATGAGATAGAAATACTTGAAGTGACGATAGTGAGATTGATGAAATGCAATCAATATCGTCATTATCTCGCTGAGACTAAGGCTTCTAGGGCGACGTCGCCGCCGTTGTTTCGAGGCCAGTAATTGTTGTTGCCATTGAGGTTCAAAGACTTGGCAGAAATCATCAATGGAACAAAACAAAGATTCTAGACTGGTCATGAGAGAAAGTGGTGGATTGCTTATCAACTTCCACAATATGCACTTTCTCCTTTTTCTTCCTTATCCCGAACTCACGTTAAAGCGTCTAAACTAAGCATAGGAGAAAGCTGTGGATTGGTTTCAAATTCCACGATATGAGCTTTCTTCTTTTCTTTCCTTATCCAGAACTCACGTTATTTAAGGTCGCGGCTTCCGAAAATTTTTAGTCACCGCGACAAGCTTAATGTAAACCAGTATTATTACGATGATTTTTCTTCAATCGTTCTAGCTCTAACTCGATTTCATCAGGAGTAACTGGTACAGCTTTTTTCTGAGTAGATGCTTTTTGTTGGGGTGATTGAGATGATGTTTGTTTTTTTTCTGCTGGTGGTTGGGATGTTTTTTGTGAGCGTCTAATATTTTTTGTTCCGGCAATGGGAAACCGAATTAAATGTTCGAGATGGTAGAGGTAAAGGGCGATCGCCGTATAAATAATCAGACAAGACAATAAAAATTCGTCTTCGTCAATGTAGTCAATGTATCCTGTGTATTGCTCATAGATGGGGTCAAATCCGACTGCCACAAATGTGGGTACTACAAATAAAAATGTTGTTAGGGTACAGGCAAAAATTGCGACCATCCAACCATAAATACCTTCCCATAAGCTGTGAATCACTTTTGGCTTGGGAACGCCTTTGAGCTGGTGTAGAATATTCTGAAAAATCCAGTGCAAGGCCGTCATCATTACGACGGGAATGAGAAGGAAAGAAACGAGGCCAAATGGACTCAGAAAGAGGATCGGGAACAAGTTATCTAGATCGCTGCTACCAATGATTAGTTGAGTAGCCACGGCGATCGCCGAAAGCTGAAAAAGTGTTCTGATAAATGCAATTGGGTATGGGAGATAGGGTGGCCATTGCATAAGAAACTTGCCTGTAGAGATAAGGCAAAATAATCACTTTCCCGCTAATCATAACTGAATTGAGTTAGGCTTGGTGTCGTTTTTGGTGCCATTGCCATGCATGGGTCAAAATCGTCTTAAGATCCGCGTATTTGGGTTGCCAGCACAGAAGCTTGCGCGCTTTCTCGCTACTACCCACGAGAGCTGGGGGATCTCCTTCTCGACGATCGGCGGCGATCGCCTTAATCTGTTTCCCTGTGACTTCCCGCGCGGCTTCGATGACCTCTTTTACTGAAAATCCATTGCCATTGCCGAGGTTGAAGGCATCGGTTTTGCCGCCATTGAGGAGATATTCAATACCGAGCACATGAGCATCGGCTAGGTCATTGACGTGAATATAATCTCGCACGCAGGTGCCGTCGGGGGTTGGATAGTCTGTGCCAAACATAGAAATACTTTCCCGTTTACCCAGAGCTGTCATGAGCACTAATGGAATGAGATGAGTTTCTGGATCGTGATCTTCGCCAAGTCGTCCTTGAGGATCTGCACCAGCGGCATTGAAATATCGGAACATGACGGAGCGAAAATCATAGGCTTTGTCGAAATCCTTGAGGACATGCTCCACCATTAATTTGCTCATGCCATAAGGATTAATGGGATTTTGGGGATGATCTTCTGGGATGGGAATAGTTTGGGGTTCACCGTAGGTCGCACAAGTGGAGGAGAAAACAAATGATTTAATGCCTGCGGCCACCATTGCTTCGAGGAGGGTAAAAGTGCCAATAAAATTATTGCGATAGTACTTATCCGGTTGAGTAACGGATTCACCGACATAGGTATAGGCGGCGAAGTGCATTACTGCATCGATACTATACTCGCGAAAAATCTTGTCTAATAAAGGGCGATCGCCAGTGTCACCGACAATCAACTTTACGTTGAGAACTGAATCAACTAAATCTTGATGACCATAAACCAAATTATCGAGAATAATGACCTTATAGCCTTGCTGCTGCAGGCTTAGCACTGCATGGGAGCCGATATAACCAGCGCCACCACTCACTAAAATCGTTTTTTGGGAATTTGCCATCAACTTTATGCTTAGACCACTAGCATCACGAAACTGTCCAGCATAAGAGTATCTGAAAATCTCAAATTTTTGAGACTTTACCATGGAGCCAATTAACGAGGAGTTTGGGGCAGTTTTTCATAAACCAACGCCAAGCGACAAGACGAAAGACCGGTTTCGAGAGCCGGGCGATAGATTTCATGATGCCGTTGAGGGGGCGTGTGCGGACCTTTTTGTTGATGAGGTTAACGGAGCCAATATCGTAGAGACAATCCAAAATTAATTTGACAGTAGTCTCTTCCCGCAAAAACATTGTCTCAATTAACAAAAACAAATCTTGTAAGCGTTTTTCTTCTGCCTGTAACTCTTCGGCAGTTTTTGCTAAAGGGCCTGAAGCATCTTCAGATTTGACGGTAATGGGAGCTTTAGACATGTGGATTAGAAAAACGTTGCCATAAAAACATCATAGAAGTAGTTCGTGAGCAAAGGTACTGCAAAACATGACTCCCCAGCGTGATATTCTGAAAATCATTGTTTTGTCTTGTTCTTTTTCCATAAAAAAACTGTCTATGTCTTCGCCTTCTTTTGATTCCGGACGGGAGCTTGATGCTCAGGAAATTGTGACCTTGACCGACTCCACTGGGCGATCGCTAGATTGTTATGTCGAGAATGAAGTCGCCAGCGATGGAGTGGACTATGTTTTACTGCAACCTGTTGATTTACCCATTGTAATTTTGGCTTGGGATGACGATGAAGAGGATGCAGAAATCCCAGAAACTGAGATGGTGGAAGATCCAGAAGAGTTAGCTGAGATTTTCCTTGATGCAAAAGCAGTTCTGAGTGAGCGAGAATTGACTCTCAAAGATACGGCTTATGTGATGACAATCAGTGGTGAAATTCCTCCTTTGCAGGAAGAAGATATTTTATCCCTCGAGATTGAAGATGATGAAGAGTCTCGCCTCGAACCAGAAGAATTACAACTGCTGACAGATTTTTACCATTTAGAGCAGCACTATAGTATTTATACGCCGATTGATCCCTATCTCTTTTTTGCCCACACTACTGCGAATGACGAGTTAGAGATGCTTGATCTCAGTGACCCCAAGGTAAAGAACTTGGTTGATCTTTTAATTATTCAAGATGACGAATAAAATGCCCCCGAAAACAACCCCAGTCCGTCGTCGCCGTCGCCGCGTTCCATGGTTTTTCTTTTGGTTAATTGTGGTGACTGGTGTGAGTTTTTGGCAGAGTTGGGCTTGGTGGCGCTGGAGTATTTCACCGACCACTGCTCTAGATAAGTCTGTACAATTACAGATTCCGCAGGGGACTTCATCTCAAAAAATTGGTCAGAATCTAGAGAGTCTCGGTCTCATTCGCTCACAAAAAGCATGGAAGATCTGGTCACTATGGTTAAGGTTTTCGCAGCAGGGTGGCAGTTTTAAGGCTGGTACTTATCTGCTCGATTTTAATGATGATTTGCCGGCGATCGCCGCAACGATTTGGCAGGGAAACGTAGTACAGACGAGTATCACTATTCCTGAAGGGTGGTCATTGCAACAGATGGCTGAATACTTCGAAGGTGAAGGTTTATTTGCTGCCGAAGATTTTCTTGCCGCCACCAAACAAATTCCCCGTGATCAGTTTGGATGGCTCCCTCCAAATATCCCCTATTTAGAAGGATTTCTGTATCCTGACACATATTTTCTCAATAAAGACGATCCAGAACCCCAAGCGATTATCGAACAAATGCTGACTCGCTTTGAAGAGGTGGCTTTGCCGCTCTATAACAACGCAGATGTTCCTCTCGATTTATCTTTGAATGAATGGGTCACCCTGGCTAGTATTGTTGAGAAAGAAGCGGTAGTGGCTGATGAACGCACGACTATTTCCGGCGTTTTTGCGAATCGTCTCCAACGGGGTATGAAACTCGAAACGGATCCGACAGTTGAATATGCTCTCAATATTCGTCAGACTAAAGAGCAACCTTTAACCTTTGAACAAATTAAGGTTGATTCTCCCTACAATACTTATCGCTATACGGGCTTGCCCCCCACGGCGATCGCCGCACCAGGTTTAGCCAGTCTCAAAGCAACCCTCGAACCAGCTGCCACAGATTATTTATTTTTTGTTGCACGGTATGATGGCACCCATGTTTTCAGCAAAACCCTCGCTGAACATGAGTCTGCAACTAAAGAAATTCGTGCTTCTATTCCTTAGCTTTGACGATCATATCCAGTACTACATCATCAATGCCACCTCAAACAAGTACCATCTTTGGGGTAGTTCTTTAGGATTGTTGTCCGGATAGCAATCAAGTCCTTGGAGGATCGTCTTTTAATGTTGCTTGGCATTTACACAGGCTTGTGGGGAAACACCTCTCTTTAATTTCCTCCATTGACAATGATCGAGAGGGAGAAGATATTTTGCGATCGCTCCAATTGATTTGAGCATATGACCAACGACAGAACACAAAGCTTTTTTTGAGAGGTCATGTTTTCCATCTCAAACATGACCAAAAGTGACTTTTTCGGTATTTTTTCTACCGGTATTTTTAGCGACGATTAATGATATAGCAGTGGTCATTTAGTTTGATACGTCATGTGAACCTCAATTCTGAGCCTGTCTGCAAAACCATTATGGAGTTGACCTCTTGCAAAAGGTTATGGCAATTCAAAATTGTAAAGACCAGCAATGAGATTAAGTCTTAATCCCTATCTCCGACGGCGGTTACGATATCGACTGGATAATATAACGTGAGTTCGGGATAAGGAAGAAAAAGGAGAAAGTGCATATTGTGGAAGTTAATAAGCAATCCACCACTTTCTCCCATGACCAGTCTAGAACCTTTGTTTTGTTCCATTGATGATTTCTGCCAAGTCTTTGAACCTCAATGGCAACAACAATTACTGGCCTCGAAACAACGGCGGCGACGTCGCCCTAGAAGCCTTAGTCTCAGCGAGATAATGACGATATTGATTGCATTTCATCAATCTCACTATCGTCACTTCAAGTATTTCTATCTCATCAATGTGCGTCATCACTGGCGAGGAGCCTTTCCCAGAGCCGTGAGTGACCAACGTTTTGTGGAGTGGATGCCTTCGACGTTAGTACCTCTATGTGTCTACCTACAGCACTGTTATGGTCAATGCACAGGAATTAGTTTCATTGATGCCACCAGTATCAAGGTTTGTCACAATCGCCGCATCTCTCAACATCGCGTTTTTGAAGGTCATGCCGCTCGAGGTAAAACCTCTGTGGGTTGGTTCTTTGGTTTCAAACTACATCTGGTTATCAATGACCATGGCGAATTACTCAATGTTAAAATCACGCCTGGCAACACTGATGATAGAAAGCCTGTGGTAGAGCTATTGAAAGAGTTATCGGGAAAAGTCTTTGCTGATAAAGGTTACGTCTCTCAAGCTCTGGCACAGTATTTACAAGAAGAATATGATGTGAGGCTTCTAGCTAAGCCTCGTCGCAATATGAAGAATCACCTGATGCTTTGGCGTGACAAAGTGCTGGCTCGTAAGCGAGCTTTAATTGAGACCGTCATTTAGCTAAGCCTCGTCGCAATATGAAGAATCACCTGATGCTTTGGCGTGACAAAGTGCTGGCTCGTAAGCGAGCTTTAATTGAGACCGTCATTGACCAACTGAAGAATATTTCTCAGATTGAACACTCTCGCCATCGCAGTCCAGCGAACTTTTGTGTCAACTTGCTTTGCGGTCTCATTGCCTACTGTCATCAGCCTAAGAAACCCTCTCTTCAGCTTGATTAGAACCTCATTTCCTTATCCCGAACTCACGTTATCTTAGTGAAGAAATTGATACAGATTCTCTTAAACTAATGAAGAAAGCAGATCAGTCTCAGCGTTACCTTTGTCCCCCATGTTCTGGGCCACTACCACGATATGCAATCTGGGTAGAATCAATAAAGTGACTTAAAATACTAAAAAAGTAAAGGCGTTATCTAAGAGGATGTCTGAAAAGTCTTTATGTTCGATAAATGCTGCGTAAATTCCGCCAGGTTGATCGCCTGAAGTGCTTATTTTTACGTGCAACTCATTTCGACAAAAGTTACGGTCAGTCTCTTTTCCGATATCCTCTAAAACACCTCTACTAATCAAATGATTTATTCTTCTAAATTTTACTCTTCTTCTTCAAGACCAAAGACACGAGCTACAATCTTTTGAACTTTATAGCCAGAATCAATGGATTCAAGAGGGTCTTTGCGGAGACGGTGACGAAGACAGAGAGTTACAACGCGACGAATATCATCAACAGTAGCTTCAGTGCGACCTTCATAAGCAGCTAATGCTTTGGCTGCACGGTTAGTGACGATATCACCTCGCAAACCGTCAACATCTGCTTCGGAGCAAACCTCAGAAATTTTCACTTTTAAATCGCGATCAATCGTGACTTGAGGCAAAAGTTGTTGGGCTTTAACCAAACGCTCTTGCTCTGCTTTCTGTTCAGAATCGTATTGGGTTAAAAATTCGTTGGGGCTTTGGTCAAACTCTGAACGACGTTCAACTATTTGAACGCGTTGTTCTGGATTACGCTCGGTACGAATTTCTGCATGCATACCGAAACGGTCAAGAAGCTGAGGACGAAGTTCCCCTTCCTCAGGGTTACCGGAACCAACAAGAACAAAATTAGCTGGGTGGCGGATCGAAATACCTTCGCGCTCTACAGTGTTCCAACCACCTGCTGCGGAGTCAAGGAGAACATCTACGAGGTGGTCATCAAGGAGGTTAACCTCGTCAACGTAAAGCACACCACGATTAGCTTTGGCGAGGAGGCCAGGTTCAAATGCTTTTACGCCATCGGATAATGCTTTCTCGATATCGATTGTGCCGCAAACGCGGTCTTCTGTTGCACCGAGGGGAAGGTCAATCATCGGAACCTTCATTTTTGCGATTTCGATGGGTTCGTTATTCTCGATTTTTTGACGAACTTCGTCACCCATGAGCTCAGGATTTTTTGGGTCGCTGTTGAAAGGGTCATTGGCAACAACATCGATATCGGGGAGGAGATCTGCCAGAGCACGGATTGTGGTGGATTTACCTGTGCCGCGATCGCCCATAATCATCACACCACCGATTTTTGGGTCGATAATATTGAGTTTAAGGGCAAGCTTCATCTCGTCCTGACCGATCACTGCGGTAAACGGAAAGACAACACGTCGCTTCAGTTTTGTCGTTGTAGGAGCTTCTGCCACTGTCATGTTGTTAATAGGGATTTATTTAGAAATTTTTTTATAAATTCACAATCATTGCTGGTCATTTATCGTAACAGGTGCAGGCACGATAATGTAACCGGAATGGCGATCGCCGAGGGTCTGGTTTTTCTCACTTCCCCAATACCACCAATAAGCACCCACATACGCACAGACAAGGGCATCAATCCGATCTTCGATTTCTTTGAGTACAGTGCCTTTAACGGTTTTTACATCGGCAATCAATTCTCGCCACAGCTCATTTATCTCAAGGCTCGGTTCTAAATTCGGCAAAATGGTTTCGATGTACCCAATTAACCTCTGCAATTCCTTGCGGCGATCGCCCAATCGCCCTTTTTTGTATTTAATAATTCTGTCCAGCCCAAAAAGCTGCACCATTGCTGGATGGGGAAACACTTCAATTTGATAGCGTCCCAGTTTCTTTGCCATTATCTCCGGTGCATGGATAAAATCCTGTGCCTCTAGATCAAAGCCCAGTTTAGTTGTGCGTGGTGCAAAAGGACGATTCAAATTCGCAGGATAACAGCCCGCATGATATTTCCCAAAATACTTGTGGGTAAGACGATCCGGCAATCTTGTTCCTGTTTCATTAGGAATAATTGTTGGCGCATCAACTGCAATTAAACCTACCTCTGGATTCGGCAAAACTTGATCTACCCATGACACAATCTCATCCGGGTCAAGAATGAGATCAAAGGCGGCGATCGCCAAACTTTTATTTGGTTGTGACAAATCTAAAAGGCATAGACCACTTGCACCAGAAGTCCAGCCAAAATCAATACCAGCAAACTTCACGTTGCCTTAGCCATATCCATATTGCTGGGGAAGATTGTACCGTCTAGGATCGCGTTCCGGAAGTTAACCTGATCCATCGTCGCATCCATCAACATCGTGCGCGTTAGATTGGCTCCAGTAAAGTTAGACCAATAAAGCTTGGCCCGAAATAACTTTGCTTCAGTTAAGTCAGCCCCTCGCATAGTTGTCCATGCTAATTGCGCTTCCCGGAGGTTTGTCCCCCGCAATTTCACATTCGTTAAGTTGGCACTATTCAGTTTACTCTTACTTAAATCCGCATCATCCGCTGTCGAACCTGTTGCATTAATGCCGTGTAACGTCGCATTTGCTAAATTTGCACCTCGGAGATTAGCCCCAATCAAAATGGCACTCGTCAGATTGGCTCCCTGGAGATTGGCTCCTTCAAGATTTGCTTGGGTGAGATTTGCCCGCCCAATAAAGGCATCAACGAGGGTTGCCTTACTCAGATTAGCTTCCCGCATAATTGCTTCATTGAGGATGCAATAGGATAAATCCGCAGAAGTCAGCTTGGCACGGGTTAAATTTGCGGCCCGCATGCCGCTATACGCCATTTTGGCAGCGGTCAGATTTGCTTCGGTTAGATTACTGGAAATAAGGTTTGCTTGGCTCAGATTGCCCTGCAAACTCGCGTAGCTTAGATCTGCCTCACGGAGATTCGCTTGGTCGAGGGTCGCACCAGTAAAAATGACACGGGATAGGCTGCTTTCACGGAGATTAATCCCATTCAAGCGAGCACCGCCTAAAAATGCTCCCTCAAGATCGACTTCACGAAAATCGCGCTCTCCCGCTGCATAACGTTCTAGTAGTTCCCCTGCGTCCATACGTTTCAATGTTGCTGCCCTCTCTATGACACCTGTGATTCCGCGATAGATGACTGTTAGATCACCCTTTTATCATAAACAGACTCTCAACACTTAGGAGTGATCCAAAAAAAAATTTAGCCATTTGACCTAATCATCGTAGTTAAACTTTAGTGAAACATAGTCATTCGGATTAGAGGGCGTATTACATGAAACCTGTTTGCCATCTGCATTTTCGTCACGCAGACAGCTAACTTGCTCCCTAAATCCTTCGATATTACCAAGGTACTCTTCGGGGTCAAGATTCATGTGTTTTTTAAATTCTGGCCAAGGCACATCAATGATTTTGTCACCACAAACCATTTCTACTTCACCACCCTCAATATCCACATCACCGACTTCTACTTCAGCTTCTGGTTTCTCGATTTCGATAAAGGTACAGGCTTCTAGTTTTGTCTTTTTGCCACAGGCCGTGAGCAGCGTTAAACTCAGCAACACACTGCCCAAAATAAATTTACCCATCACTCAAGGATTACCGTAGTTGACGTTGCTTCGAGTGTATGGGCAGTGATTGGAGATAGAGGCGATATTTATGAAACTGAAATGTTTCTTAAAAGGCTTTTATCTCGGTTTTTTATTTCTTTGTAGATTTAGAAAATCAAAGGATTGATGCGTTGTTGTTATGGTTTATCCACATCTACTTCAACATTGTCGCTATTTACTTCGGCATCTGGTGCGCTGTTTGCTTTTTGTTGTTGGAAATATTGTAAGAGGGATTCTCTATAGTTTGCGGCAGCATCATCAATCTTTTCATCGGATGCGGCTTGAAATTGCTCGGAGCTTTGGCCACTGTTCAACCGCGAGTTGTGGATGAGGTCGAAGGGGTTAAAGTTGTCATCGCCTCCGAAAATAGTTGAATTCTCGTTGTCTTGGTAAACGTCATCGTCACTGGTTTGAGCCAAACTCGGTAGAGTAAGGCTACTGGCGATCGCCAAGCTAAGACCAATAGCAAAAGAAATTTTTGGAAATCTAGTCATGGTTTTCTAAGTTTGCTTCTCTAAATGTTTGCAACTTCATCCTTCGTACTTGATGACTATTGTGCCTTAAAAAAGTTTCTGGTTGTGGTAGAGAACGAATTTCAATGCTTGGATACTTAATCTCTAATGACTACTGCAATTTTGTTGATGCACTGAAAAAAATTTGAGAAATAAAAAAACGTCCCTAATATTGAGACGCTTGGATATAAATCTAGAAAAATAAAAATCTTGTCTGTGGCAAGGTTTAGGATGCTGGACGGATTTCATCGCCGAAAAACCATGCGGTCGTGCTGTCATCGAAAGCTACGAATGCACCGATGCCACTGCCGTCTGTAACGCGAAAGTCTTTGATTGTACCGACTTTGCCGAGTTTGTCTGCGACCTCTTTTTCCACGCGGTCACGTAAGCGATATATTTGTACTTTTTGCCCAATTTCCATGCCGTTTATTTGTGTTGTACTTATAGGGGTTTAAATCATTCCTCAGTTTATCGGAAACTGGTCTAAAAAATGAATTTTAGCTGGATTTTCCACGGTTTATTGGGGTTTGGGGTGATTTGGATCTGGGCCAAAAATTCTCTCAGATAAAAGCGTCGTTCGGCTTCGGAGAGGTCATACCAAAATTGTTTAAGGGTAATTGTTTTGGCGATCGCCTCTAGGTCGGCGGGAGGCAATTGGTTCTGTTTTTGTTGGAGCTGGGCAATATCGTTCTGGAGAGTATAGCGGCGGAGCTTGGCGGTTTCTGGGTCGAAAATACCTTGGTCAATAAGGCTCGGTAACGTGGCGATTAGGTCTTGTTTTTGGGCGATGGTCTGTTTTAGTTGCGCTTGGATTGCCGCTAGAGGAGGAGCTTGTTGCTGAGCGATCAGTTTGGGGAATTCTTGGCAGATGGCTTCAATTGTTGTTTCAAAGACTTTTTGGTAGGCGATCGCCGGGCATTTATTTTCTTGAGGGCAACGGGGCGATCGCAAGTAAAGATACTCTTGGGTTTTGCGCCGTTGAGTGACACGAGAAACGGTTAGCGGTTGCTGGCACTGCTCGCAAGATACTAAGCCAGCAAGACAACGGGGTGCACTGGCACTGCGGGGTGCAAGGCGACGATTACGGCGGAGGAGACGATCAATTTGCGCACCTTCACTTTCATTGAGGATGGCAGCGTGGGTCTGGGGAATAGTTGTACCGTCTTTGTACTGGAGATTGCCGCGATAAGTGGGATTTGTTAGCCAATTCCGTCCGGTGGACACCGCAATTTTTTTGCCAAAGCGCCGCTCAAGATGTCGAACAGCTCCTCGCAAAGAGCCATAGAGCAAAAAATATTCGCAAAAAGATTGCACGATGGGGGCAGTGCTCCGATCGAGAAGATATCTGTCTTGGCCGCGTTTATAGCCGTAGGGTGCACGTCCGGGTGGGGGTAAACAGTTGTGGCGGTTTTTGGCGTGTCCTTGCTGAAGTTTGCGGCTTCTTTGGCGATCGCCGATCCCTTGCAACAGTTGACTTAAATATTGTGGCTTTTCACACTGACTCGAATGGTAATCCTGCTCTGTCGTAATGATAATCAGCCCAGAATCTTCTAACTGCTGGAGGCGATCGCCAATCTCTGTGAGAGTATCTCCCAGCTCATCTAACTTCCGGAGCAACAAATAACTTGGTGATTTATGGGGCAAAGTTTGCAGAAACCTATTGAGTTCGCGACGTTGCCCAATATCTGTATAGATGCGATCAACCTCTACTCCCCAAATTGCCGTATCCACAGGTTCATCTAAAAGGGGATCTGTGTAGGTATAAGCAAAAATCGCCATGCACAAAAAAATTGAGGATCAGGTCAGAAGGTGCAATATTAGCTTTCTTCAGGATTCGCCGAATAATTACTGTTGCGAATTAATTCATCGGGGCTGAGATTATCGACAAACTCACGAAATGCTTGGCGTTCTTCCTCATCAGCATCACGGTCAACGGGAATCGAGGCTTCTGAAATCACTTCCTCTAAGACCCAAATCGGGCTATTTGTCCTCAAAGCTAGGGCGATCGCATCACTTGGACGGCAGTCAATTTCTTTTGTGACAGTGCCTTGCTTCGTACAGAGCACCGCATAAAATGTATTGTCTTCTAAGGCATGAATGATTACTTTTTCCAGCACAATATCCCAAACATCGACAAAATTTGCCAGAAGGTCATGAGTTAGAGGACGTGGCGGTGTTTTATTGTCAATCACATTCATGATCGAACGAGCTTGATCCTGACCGATATAAATAGGTAGAGCACGACGCTCAGTGGCATCCTTTAAAAGAACAATCGGACTGCGCGTAATCGCATCAAGGGCGATGCCTGCAACGTTCATTTCAATCATGGCTCTGACCTAGGAAGTTAGTGATTTGGCGATGGATCAAGAAAGAAAGTTATCAAGTTCTTTTGATCATAGAGGCTACTAAGTACAAACACCCAACAACATAGCTGCACTGGTATTTCGTCTCTTACCAGTATCCTACAAGTCTGAAAAATCTCCTGCTCAAGTTCCATGTGTTTTCCATGAAATTTTCAAAATCTAATCTGTCTTTTTCATAGTTCAGCTGAAAAAGACATCAAGATTAAGAATCAATCGCAATCTGACCGCCATCGATATGAACGAATAGCTATGGTTTGGATATTTGGCGATCGCCAAATATTCGAAATTCATGAATCTATTTAACGTGAGTTCGGGATAAGGAAATGAGGTTCTAATCAAGCTGAAGAGAGGGTTTCTTAGGCTGATGACAGTAGGCAATGAGACCGCAAAGCAAGTTGACACAAAAGTTCGCTGGACTGCGATGGCGAGAGTGTTCAATCTGAGAAATATTCTTCAGTTGGTCAATGACGGTCTCAATTAAAGCTCGCTTACGAGCCAGCACTTTGTCACGCCAAAGCATCAGGTGATTCTTCATATTGCGACGAGGCTTAGCTAGAAGCCTCACATCATATTCTTCTTGTAAATACTGTGCCAGAGCTTGAGAGACGTAACCTTTATCGGCAAAGACTTTTCCCGATAACCCTTTCAAAAGCTCCACTACCGGCTTTCTATCATTGGTGTTGCCAGGCGTGATTTTAACATTGAGTAATTCGCCATGGTCATTGATAACCAGATGTAGTTTGAAACCAAAGAACCAACCCACAGAGATTTTACCTCGAGCAGCATGACCTTCAAAAACGCGATGTGGAGAGATGCGGCGATTGTGACAAACCTTGATACTGGTGGCATCAATGAAACTGATTCCTGTGCATTGACCATAACAGTGACGCAAATAGACACACAGCGGTACTAATGTTGAAGGCATCCACTCCACAAAACGTTGGTCACTCACGGCTCTGGGAAAGGCTCCTCGCCAGTGATGACGCACATTGATGAGATAGAAATACTTGAAGTGACGATAGTGAGATTGATGAAATGCAATCAATATCGTCATTATCTCGCTGAGACTAAGGCTTCTAGGGCGACGTCGCCGCCGTTGTTTCGAGGCCAGTAATTGTTGTTGCCATTGAGGTTCAAAGACTTGGCAGAAATCATCAATGGAACAAAACAAAGGGGTAGTGATGCACAAGTAATGGTCATAACTGAAGAGAGAGATTATAGTGTCTGAGAAAATAGACCACTGCTCCAATGTGGTTTTCCCACTTCTTCGAGAAGGAAAGTGCCTGACGGACTAAGCGGGACGTTCTCTGACGTAGAGTGTTGTTGAATCTCTCAATATGATTTGTTTGTCCAGTCTCCTTGCCCACAACTCGATGACGTTTACTCGGTAAGACACAGCCATAGGCATCCCAATAATCGGTGTAGACCAGCGCACACTGACGATACACAGGAGGCAGAGAATCCCATAATTGTTTCGCAGTCTTTTGACTACGGTCTCCGATGGCATATCCCACCACCTCTCGGGTGTCTCGGTCAAGAGCCAGCCAAATCCATGCTTTCTCACCTTTACTACCGACAAAAGACCACAATTCATCCATTTCGATGGTCAGTTGCCCTCTTTTTTTTGAGTCACAGGTAACTCGTGAGGCACAGTCTCTAATTTGGCATTGACATAGTACTGTAGCCAGCGCAGAGAGACCCCTGTGGCACGAGTGATACCAGCGAGAGAGAGACGTTCTAATAGGAGACGGTCAATCAATTGACGAGTGTCAGTTGCAATGGGAGGGTGGGCAGGATGTTCCACAAACTGGCGACCACATTCATGGCAACGATAGCGCTGCTTTCCCGAATGGGTGTGACCATATTTAATGGTGCTGGGAGACTGACATTGAGGGCAAGTGAGCACGGTGAGACTTGACGTTTAATCTTGCCCCTATTCTTCCACAACCATTACTAGTGCACCACTACCAACAAAGGTTCTAGACTGGTCATGGGAGAAAGTGGTGGATTGCTTATTAACTTCCACAATATGCACTTTCTCCTTTTTCTTCCTTATCCCGAACTCACGTTATTTATTGCGATGAGTCGGGAATGGATGAGCGAGATGGAAACTACGATTATGGCTATAGCCCCGAAGGTGAACGGCTCTATGACCTCAAGTCCGGAAATCGTCGCGGCAGAGTCAATATGATTGCGGCATGGAGTCAGGGCAAACTGTTTGCACCCTTTACAGTAGAAGGCTCCTGTAACCATAATGTGTTTGAACTGTGGCTAGAGAATTGTTTACTGTCAGAACAAAACCTCATCAGGTCTTAATTTTGGATAATGCTACTTTTCATAAGGGGGGAAGAATCGCAGACATTCTGGCACAGGCGAAGTTTGAGCTATGGTATCTACCTCCTTATTTAACGTGAGTTCTGGATAAGGAATGATAGGTCTAATCAAGCTGTAAAGAAGGTTTTTTGGGTTGATGGCAGTAAGCAATCAGCCCACACAGCAAGTTCACACAAAAGTTTGTGGGACTGCGATGTCGGGAATGTTCAATCTGTGAGATGTTCTTCAGTTGGTCAATAACTGTCTCAATCAAAGCCCGCTTACGAGCAAAAAGTTTATCTTGATAAACCATCAAATGATGCTTCATATTTCGACGAGGTTTAGCCATTAGGGTCACCTCATGTTCCTCTTGAAGATGCTGGGCTAAAGATTGTGAGACATAGCCTTTATCGGCAAAGACTTTACCCCATAAGTCTTGCCATAACTCCACTACAGGTTGGCGGTCATCGGTATTTCCGGGCGTCACTTGGACGTTGAGTAATTCTCCTCGCTCATTGATGACCAGGTGTAGTTTGAAGCCGAAGAACCATCCCACCGAAGTCTTGCCCCTTGCCGCGCAACCTTCAAAAACACGGTGTTGAGAGATACGGCGATTATGGCAAACCTTGATGCTGGTGGCATCAATGAAGCTAATACCAGTGCATTGTCCGAAGCATCGTCGCAGATATGTACAGAGAGGAATCAAGCTCGAAGGTATCCATGTCACAAAGCGTTGATAGCTCACAGCTAGAGGAAACTCTTGTTGCCAATCGCATTTCACCTTGATGAGATAGAAATGCTTGAAATTTCGATAGTGAGATTGATGGAAAGCAATGAGAATAGTCATCACCTCACTCAGACTGAGGCTTCTCTGACGGCGACGGTATTTTTTGCCAGAGCTGAGTAACGCTTGATGCCATAAGGGTTCAAAGACTTGGCAGAAATCATCAACATGGCAAAACAGAGCCTCTAGACTGGTCATGGGAGAAGATGGTGGGCTGTTTATCAACTTCCACGATATGCACTTTCTCCTTTTTCTTCCTTATCCAGAACTCACGTTAGAGTGCATTTTCAGCAGGGACAACTCTGCCTTGCCGACGCTGGATATCAAGGTCTACACAAGCGGCATCAGCGGAGTCACACTCCTCACAAGAAGCCTAGAGGAGGAGAGTTGACTGCGGAACAGAAACAGGAGAATCAGCTCTTAGCAGCTCAAAGAATCATCATTGAGATGGTATTCAGAATGCTCAAAAGATTCCGCATCTTATCCAGTCGATATCGTAACCGCCGTCGGAGATGGGGATTAAGATTTAATCTCATTGCTGGTCTCTACAATTTTGAATTGCCATAACCTTTTGCAAGAGGTCAAATCCTTACAGGTTGCGCTCGAAGGAGTCAGTTATGACCGCGCTTCCCTCAAGATACTCTGCTAGATTCGCTCATGTGTAATTCATTGGGCTGTTGAGCATATATTAAAAGTAATCCAAACAATCCAATGGTCTCATCCCAGCACTTCGACCTTGTCTATTTTACATGAGTCCTGAGGGCTCAAAGTCTTCTTCGATGTGATCGCCTAATTCCTTAAATTGTCCTAATCTCAGGTAATTAATATCAATTCTTTGTACAACGATTAAATTTGAACAAGAATCATCTTGAAAAATTCAGAATATGCCAAAATGAGAGCAATCTGACTCTATTTCGCAGGTTTCCCTACCGATTCAGCGAGTATCCCAAGCACCATGGAATGGCACATCACAGACGCCCAAAGCTTATCCATTATTGACCAAGAGGTCGGAGAACATTCCTTTTCCCCTGCAGAATACGAAATTGTGCGTCGTGTGATTTACGAAACTGCTGATTTTGACTATCGCAATCTGATTCGTTTTTCCGATCGCGCTCTTCAGGCTGGAGCCGCTGCCCTTGCTGCCCGCAGCACTATTGTTGTCGATGTACCGATGGTACAAGTTGGCGTTGTTAGTAATTTACAAAAGACTTTTGCAAACCCCGTTTATTGCAGCTCCGAAACGTTAACTCGCCCTCAAAAAGGAAAAACGAGAACAGCATGGGGCATTGAAACCCTTGCAAAGCGCTACCCTGAAGCTATTTTTGTCGTTGGGCAATCCCAAACTTCTCTATCAAGCCTCGTTTCTTTGATCAATGCAGAGGAAATTCGGCCTGCTTTGGTGATTATTACTCCTGCAAATTTCTTGACTGGGGATGAGTTTCGTTTGCAACTTCATGATTCCTCAATTCCCTACATCTATATCAATGGTCGCAAAGGGAGTTGTGTTGTTGCTGTGGCGATTACAAACGCTTTAATTGATTTGTCTTGGCAAGCCTATGGACAAGACATGACAGCAACGCCATAACACCTGGTTTTCTGCTAAATTCAAAGCCTCAGCTCTATCTTTAGATAGAGAAATACTCTTGGTTGTTTACAAAACGTTGCAATTCCTCGGGGACTTTTGTTACGTTAAGTATCGACTGGTTGACCAGAACGCAGCTATACACATCTCATCTCAACTGGGAGTTTTATCATCATGGAAAATCAAGACAGCAAATTTGGTTTCAGTCTCTTCGCTGAAAACTGGAATGGCCGCCTCGCAATGCTCGGTTTCGTTATTGGTATTTTGACTGAAGTTTTAACTGGTAAGGGAATTCTTGCTCAGTTGGGCTTAATGTAATCGTTTCAAAGACTTTATAACGCTATGAGGTCATATTGTAAATAATGGTATTTCAAGAGGGTGATCGCCCTCTTTTTTTGTGCGTAAAAGTTTTGATTGGATTTATAGGAAATTGTATTCGACAGAAAAGTATACGCCGTCTTCTTGGAGAGTATTGCCCGTCGTCTCGAGGTCGTTTAATGGAATACCCCAATCGATGCGGGCATTGAGGTCATCCCCAACGAGGAGCCGTAAGCCGACACCTACTGACCAGAGCTGATTGGTTGTTACCGTAGCTTCATTGTCGTCGTGATTCCAGACGGAGCCAAAATCAAGGAAAGGTGTCAGTTCAAGGGTCGTATCCCAGTTGGGGATGGTGGCGATCGCCTTACGGAGTTCCACAGAGGCAAACACGCCATTGTCAGCGAGGAGGGCATCCTGTCTATAGCCCCGCACACTGGCTGCCCCACCAATACTAAATTGCTCTAAAGGAACTAGAGGCTCCCCTGCAAATTGGACATCACCTCGCACCAATAAAGTCGTATCCGGCGCTAGCAAACGTAAATACTGGCTTTGACCCCGCCAAGATAAAAACTGACTATCAGGCTCGTTGCCACTATTGATCGTTGCGTTAAAAACATCAACACCTACATTGAATTGAGAACGCAGCGCAAAAACTTGTCGGTCATTACGCTTGGTATATTCCTGTACGAAACGTAGGGCTGATACTTTTGTGATGCCATCGTCATTTGCGCCGTTAGACAATGGGAAACCAATATCACCCAAAATAAAAGTCTGAGAATTTTGGTGGGTGAAATTTAACCCTAGGGCAATTTCTTCCGTTGGGGTTTGCCGGACTGGCTGACGAAAGCTTACTTCGTAGAGTTGCGATTCAGAGACGATATCAATCAGAGTAAAGGGATCTTCGATAATGCTGCTGTCGGTGCGGCTATGGCGGAAGCCGAGGGTGCCATTGCGGGCATTGATTGGAAAGGTATAACCGAGGTTATCTAGAGAATCGCTGCCTTCTGTGTTGATGTAGGAAAAATTGAGGCGATCACCAAATCCGAGTAAATTGCGGTGGGTAAAGCCGACTTGACGACGAACGGAACCAACACTTGGTGATCGTTGGTTATCGATACGGGCGATCGCATTGAAAGCATCCGCCTCAACAACGGTCACATCTAAAATACTAGACCCTGGACGAATCCCAGCGGCCAGCTCAACTGATAAATTCTGAATTAACGGATCAAGCTGTAAAACCTGTAAATCCTCTAAAAGGCGATCGCGATTAACGGGTGTCTTGGCGGCGATCGCCAAACGATTACGCACATAACCAGGACGCAACCGTTGCAAACCACTGATGTTAATTTCTTCGACTGATCCTTCGATAACCTGAATCTCTACAACATCATTCTCCAAAGTTTGTGGTGGGATGTAAGCCCCAGAGGTGATGTAGCCAGCTTCAACATATTTTTGAGTGATTGCTTCTTGCGCTTGAAGTAACTGCGCAAATGAAATCGGCTCGCCTGTAAATTCAGCTAAGAGTTCATCAAATTCTTCTGACTCAAAGACTGTGCTGCCAACAACGCGAAATTTTTGTACAACAATTGTTTCTGGGACATCAAAAGCATCTGTGTCTGGCGAGCTACTTGGCGTATCTAGCTCAGGTAAAAGTTCATCTAAGGGAGGGAGTGACTCTCTTAACTCCGGTTCTGGCAGCCTTTCCTGTTCATTTAAGTTGGTTTGTGCTAGGACTGTTTGTCCTAGTATCAGCCCTCCACAAATGATTAGGAGAGAAAAAACGCCGCGCTTATAGGGGGCAAGATCATGGAAATGTCGATAGGAAAGAACCATAAAAGCCACTCGTGCGTTTTCTAAATAACAAGGTTATATTTTTCTTTCACATCCTATATAAGATTTCCGTGTAAACCAACTTTTTTTACAAAAATGCAGCAGGAATACCTGTCCAATAATCATTTACGGATGCCTAAATGAATATCTAATGACAAAGCCACCCACATAAATTGCAGATGGCTTCAATCATTAAAAAGATTTGAGAATCAAAAAATAGTAGTATTTTGCCTCAGATTATCTTTAGTCTAGACTGCTGATCCAACACCAGCGTAAGCGCCGTAGAAAAAGATACCGACAACAGCGATAACGCCCATACCAGCAACAACTGCAACGATCCACAGGGGAATTCTTCCGCCTTCAGACATGGAAACAACCTCCGATTAATAACGACTGAATAAATGGGTAATACTAAAACTTCTAACCAAATAAGATTTAGTTAAAGAAGTAACTCGAGAAAAGGATACCGAGTACAGCGATGAGGAGTAGACCTAAGTACAAAGAAGTACGGTTTAGCTCAACGGGCTGTCGGTTGGGATTTTGCTTTCTTTCCATTGACAATACCTATCGTTGAATGAACTGCATAGCGGCGATCGCTCCGACGAAGAAAGTCGAAGGAACAGCGAGGGTGTGAACTGCCAACCAACGGACAGTAAAAATGGGGTAGGAAATAGGTTGATTATTTGGGCCGGTTGTCATGATTTAAAACCTTGCAAAATAGAGTAAAAACAGTAATTAAAACTTACTTATTAAAATCAGAAATTTCGTTAACCGCATCGTAGCGATCAGTGACGATCGGAATTTCTTGGCGACTGTCCGTGAAATATTGGTCAGGACGGGGTGTGCCAAAAGCATCGTAAGCCAAGCCAGTACTTACAAATAACCAACCTGCAATGAACAACATTGGGATTGTAATACTGTGAATTACCCAGTAACGAATACTGGTGACGATGTCAGAAAACGGGCGTTCTCCGGTAGTACCTGCCATGCGAGTTCTCCTCTAGTGTTTGATGAAAAAAATATTGTTAAATAAGCTAGCCTATATCATAAAAAATGAACAGGCATTACCACAACCAGAAAGTGGGAATCAAGCCGCTTTAGTGGAATTATCGTACCGTAAAATCACCCCTTGTTGACCAAGGATGAAGCCTTTTTCTTCATTCAAAAAGACGACACGATAGAAATTTGTGGGGACATCTTCGATCTCAGCATCGCGAAACCAAGTTTCTCCACCATCTTCACTGACAACTAAGCTACCACTACCGCCGACAGCCCAAAGTTCATCAGGAGTGCGGTAACCAATGTGTAATAAGCCAACGCTATTACGGTATTGAGGGGTTATTGCATCGCCCCAAGCTTCTGCATTGTCAGGGTTAGTGCTATCGCTAAATTGAACAACACCACCACGAGCGAGCAACCAGAGATGATCATTACCATCGAAACCCATACTCTGTAGTCGACGTGAAGAGTTGCGGTTATGGGGTGTCCATTCGCTATCGCCAGGGGACCATGTGGAGTAGAAGTTACCACGGGCAGATACTGCAACGTATTTGCCATCGTCGGAACGTTCAATGGTTCTCGCGACGCCTACTGCGCCTTCAACAAGGGCTTTCCAGTGTTTGCCGCCATCGGTTGTTTTGTAGATTGCACCTAGGTCTGTAACCATCTCAGCGGTATTAGGGGCAAGGGCTGTGATGTTGTAAGGCGCGCCAGGCAGCTTATTGCTAAGGGCGATGCGTGACCAGTTTGCACCACCGTCATTGGTGTGGAGCAGAATGGATGGACGACCTGTAATCCAGCCTTCTTCGCCATTAAAACTTACGCCAGTGAAGCTTTCTTTTTCTTCGCCGAGATTAATAATGCGTTCTTCCCATGTTTCTCCACCATCGGTTGTTTCAAATAGGGTTTCTTTTGTGCCGACGAGCCAACCGTGGTTGAGGTCATCGGTAAAGGCGATGTTTGCAAAGGTGGCATCTGTGTCAAGGTCGATTTCTTGCCAAGGATTTTCACTAACCATGGTTGGTGCTTCGACGCAACCCATACATAGGGACAAGACGGCGATCGCCAAAATGATGGTTCGTAAGGGTTTAAATAATTTTGAAAATAAAGACATAGGTTAAAGGGTTAAAGCAGTAAAAATAATGGGGATGTGTTGAGGCAATGGGATGCGACAACAGCAAACTGTCTATTAATCCAAGCCGTACAAACTGAGGAAAAAGAGAATAAATAGCCCTAATGTTCCAAAGATTATGAGATTTTTTTGGTTTGAGCTCATGGTATTGAAGCCGAAGCCATATTTAAGATTTTCTTCAAAACCTGATGGGGCATCCGCAGCACCAATGTTGCGGAACTGGCTTTTATCGACGCTACATACGGGACAATTCCAGATGAGAGGCAAGTCTTCAAATGCCGTGCCTGGCTCGGTTTTCGTCCGGCTTTCGCCCTGGGTAGGGTTATAAATGTAACCGCAACTGGGGCATTCGTAGCTGGCGGGGGCGAGTTCAGCTAATGTCTTTTCTATCGGGCGATCGCTCATCGTTCGGTGGGGGGTGAACTTGCTAATCAATATTTAGGGAATATGAAAAATTATGACACAAACTGTAAACTTTCTTTAAATCGACGCGGCGATCGCTCCTTTCTCTTCATCAAACGAAGCCAAATTTGATTCTTTTGGGGTGGCAATCTAACTCGCAGGTTAGATTGAAGGCCGCTACAGGCAAAAGGCTATACTTTGATTAATTTGTAAGATAGCAGCCTTATTTTGGCGTCAACTTGCTATCTCTTTTTTAGACTTTCGCATGGCAGATTCATTTAACCTCACGTTGCAAATTATCATTGCGGTTTTTGCCGGGATTTCCGCGCAAGTGCTAGGCGAATTCCTGAAGGTTCCTGGTATTGTTCTGCTTTTGATTTTTGGGATTACCCTCGGTGTTGACGGCTTTGCGGTATTGCATCCCAGTGAATTTGGGGCTGGTTTAGAGGTCTTAGTTTCCCTCGCCGTTGCGATTATTTTGTTTGAAGGGGGATTAAATCTCCGTCTCAAAGAATTGAGTGAGGTGTCCGGTAGCCTCCGAAATCTCGTGACTTTTGGTACGTTAATTACTTTGGCTGGCGGTGGTATCGCAGCCCACTATCTCGCGGAATTTCCTTGGGCGATCGCCTTCCTATATGCCGCATTGGTAGTCGTTACTGGCCCGACTGTCGTGGGACCATTATTAAAACAAGTTGCCGTTGAAAAGAAAGTTGCCACATTACTTGAAGGCGAAGGTGTACTAATTGATCCGGTGGGAGCCATCCTCGCCGTTGTGGTGCTAGATACCATTTTGAATGTTGACGCTGGACTCCTCGAAATTGCCAGTGGTTTGATGGTGCGTCTCGGGATTGGTACCTTAATCGGTGCTATAGGTGGTTGGTTACTGGGTCAGTTCATTCGATTAACCACTTTTCTATCTGAAGATCTAAAGAATTTATTGGTTTTAGCGAGTACTTGGGGACTTTTTGGTTTTGCCCAGTACATTAGCCGAGAGTCTGGTTTGATGGCTGTCGTGGTTGCAGGGATTGTATTACGCACCCTCTCACTGCCAGAAGAACGTCTCTTACTGCGATTTAAAGGTCAATTAACGATTCTTTGTGTATCGGTTCTATTTATTTTGTTGGCCGCAGATTTATCGTTAGCAAGTATCGTTGCCTTGGGCTGGGGAAGTTTTTTGGCGGTGGCCGCATTAATGTTTGTGGTGCGGCCAATCAGTGTTGCGCTTTGCACTGCAAATAGCGATTTGAACTGGCGCCAAAAGTTTTTCGTTGCATGGGTTGCACCGAGAGGGATTGTCTCTGCTTCTATCGCATCTTTGTTCGCAATTATTTTGACGGAACAAGGATTTAACGGTGGTGCTTCAATTAAAGCATTGGTCTTTCTGACAATTTTGATGACGGTATTTATTCAGGGTTTAACAGCCAAGTGGATGGCGCGACAATTACAAATTACGTCTTCGAGTGCGAAGGGTGCTGTAATTGTTGGTTCCAATCCCTTGAGCCGGGTTGTGGCAAGGATTTTCCAAGACCAAGGGGAATCCGTCGTTATTGTTGATACGGATGCCAAAGCTTGTGAGGAAGCGAAGGCTCAGAAATTAGAGGTGTACCAAAGTAGTGCTCTAAATGCTGAGGTTTTAGAAGAGATTGGGATTAGCTCAATGGGAACGTTTTTATCTCTAACGAGCAATGGCGAAGTGAATTTAGTGCTCGCACAGCGTGCTGTAGAAGAGTTTCAGCCGCCTAGGGTTGTGGCGTTTTTTGAAGAAGGTGACGGAAATAATGCGATCGCCAACACCTCAAAAATCGATCGGGCATTTACTAGTGGTTTTTCCGTTAAAACTTGGAACCAATACATTCGTGATCAGCAAGTGAAATTGGGTAAATCAACAATTGGAGAAACCGAAAAAGCTGAAAAGAAAACATTTTATTTTCAATCACTCATCGATTCAGGCGAATTATTGCCTTTATTGATTAGGCGGGAAGATACTTTGATGGTGATGCGATCGCTGGATGAGTTGCAGACGGCGGATGAGTTGATTTATTTGCTCCATGATCCGCGTCCTCAGCTCCTAAAACGTCTTTCTGGTGGAATGCAATCTTCAAGGTTGGTTTTAGAAGAATTGCCGGAAGTCGAAAATTTTAAACATCAATTGACTCCCGAATCCTCTTCAGAGTCGGAAGAGAACAGCTAAAATAAAGGCACGTAAAATACCAATGTTGGGGCGATCGCCCTGTGATGGAAATTAATTCTATTTAAGAACTGAGTTTCGTAAACGCGTTTAATACCTATAAAACTATGACTCAAGCGACTACTACTCCCGGCATTCAACTGACTGACACTGCCTTACAACACGTCTTAGCACTGCGTGAACAACAAGGCAAAGATCTCTGGCTCCGTGTCGGTGTACGTCAAGGCGGCTGCTCTGGCATGTCCTATATGATGGATTTTGACTCTCCTGAGAGTGTTAATGAGCATGATGATGTGTTTGACTATGCCGATGGTTTTAAGATCATCTGCGATAAGAAAAGCCTGCTCTATCTCTATGGCATGGTGCTCGACTACAGCACAGCGATGATTGGTGGTGGTTTTCAATTCACAAACCCTAATGCAAACCAAACCTGTGGTTGCGGTAAATCCTTTGGGGTTTAATTTTGGTTTAATAGAGAGTCGCGATTGTAATGGCTAGTTTTTTGCAGGCGATCGCGATTTCTATTTAATATTCCGCATATTTGGTTATGACTGAACTCACTATTGAACAGCGTTTTGAAAAAGGCTTTGAACGTTACGATGCAGGGGAAGCTCCTGAAGTTTTATTGCCTGAATTTTTAGAGATTTGTCGTCTCGATCCGAAAAATGCCGCAGCTTGGAGTTGTGTCGCATGGTTGCATCTTTTAAGGGATAAGCCAGATCTTGCGCTCCCTGCAGCCCAACGTAGTGTGAAGATTGATCACCGTAATCCCCAAGCCCATGTCAATTTGGCGATCGCTTTACTTAGCACTGGCGGTAAAGGAGTACGCAAGCATATTGAGCTCGTGCAAAAGGTGATGGACTTTAGCGATGAAGTGAAGGTTGATATTAACGAAAATATTGAAGATGGTCTAAAGCGCAAGCCAGATTGGAAGGAATTACAGAAAGTGAAAAAGTGGCTTTCTGAGTAAGCTCTCCAACAACTTTTACTCTGAACTTAATTTAAGATTATGACTGGGACAAAGTACTATTTTGTCGGTTTAAATGCAGATCAGTTTCGTCATCCCCTTGACCGTGAAGCGACGAATAATTTGCGGCAATTGCCGGGGTTAGATCTGTTAATCCGTTCGGTGCTGGGTTCTACTGCTGAACAGGTGTTCCAGTTTAATAATCTTGCGTCGAGTATTCTGGTGGGCGATCGCCAACTGCCTCACCTCCATAATCTTCTAAAAGAAGCCTGCGACATTCTAGATCTTGAGGCACCAGACTTATATATCCAGCAAAATCCTGTTCCCAATGCTTACACCTTTGCGATGCGTGGAGAAAAGCCATTTATGGTGATTCACACTTCCTTGGTGGAGATGTTGGATGACAAAGAAATTCAGGCGGTAATGGCGCATGAGTTAGGTCATCTCAAATGCGAGCACGGCGTGTATCTAACCATGGCAAATTTGTTGGTTTTAGCAACGAATGCTCTTCCCATTTGGGGAACTCTGGCAGCGCAATCCATGCAAGAACAAATGATGTCTTGGCTGCGTTGCGCTGAATTGAGTTGCGATCGCGCGGCATTTCTAGTGAGTCAAGATCCGAGAATCATTATGTCAGTATTGATGAAGTTGGCGGGCGGTTCGCCGAGTCTTGCACCATTACTCAATCTCGATGCGTTTATGGAGCAGGCAAAAACTTATGAAACCCTGAGTCACAGTCAACTGGGTAAATTATTGCAAGAAAATCAGAGTGCTCAGCTGACTCACCCAGTTCCGGTAATTCGCGCTCAAGCAATTCGGGAGTGGTCTGGTTCCCAAGAATATTCCAACTTGCTTCTGATGAAGGATTCAGGTTATAGTAGCAAAGGTTTACCCAAGGGCGGATGGCGGAATTGGTAGACGCACCACACTCAAAATGTGGCGACTTCGGTCGTGGGGGTTCAAGTCCCCCTCTGCCCATAAAATTTAACTTGATAGAAGCTCTCGGTTTTAAATAAAATCGAGATTTTTTGTTTTTGTCGGAGTTTAGATGATCGCCAATAACTAACCTCTTGTTTTATTCGTGCGCAATGTCTTTGTGAGTAGTTTGCGATAGAGAATTTTTCCGTTATGGCGACGGTCAACAGGCATTTTTCTAATGAACGTGAGTTCGGGATAAGAACAATAGGAAAAAAGTCTCTCCCAATCTGGGTTTGAGGCTTCTTGTTCTCTATTGAGCAGTGATTATTTTATGCAATATCCTACTGATTGAGCTCAATCAATACGATATTTTCAATAAAAATGCTTTGTTGCGAATCAGCAAATAGATGAAATTCCAAACAAACTCTTGATTTACAGGAGTTTCAGGCTAAGTTGTCGGGATTTCATCCCAACTCCTTAACCCGAACTCACGTTATTTATTTATCATTACCACATAAGACATTACTAAATGCGCTTTCTGTGGATGGACTGGTGTCTGTATCTACTGCTTTAACACTATAGCACCAGCGAGATCCATTACTTGGGTTTGTCGTTTCTAAGTCAGGAGAGGTTGAATTAGCTGTATGGAGATCAGTACTAGATGGAACACAATCAGCACCTGCTTCAGTACATCTATAAACATCATAGCGGTCTGCTTCGGCTACACTATTCCAAGAAATTTCAGGCTTATAGTCTTTTCGTGAACCTGAGTCTGTAAGGTCTATGGAGAGTACTGGAGCCTCAACTTCAACTCCGTTGAACCACCAGACTATATTAATAGAAGTATCACAAGGTAAACTGACTGTATTGCTTCCTTGAACACCGACAAAGCTTCCTGTGCTATTTTCCTGAACTTCAAACAGAATTTCATATCCTGCTCCTAAATTTTGCTTTTCGGAAGTTACTGTAGAAAATTTACTAGCAGTTACTCCACTTAACAACGTCTGGCGAAAATCCGGATCATCTGTAAAGACAAAAGATGGAGAAGAGCCTTTACCAAATGGCACGAGATTTAGCGTGCAACTTCCTGCCTGTGGTGTTGTACATTGCTTTGTACTAAAGTTACTCGCTTGTGTATCATCCTTTGCACGAACAGCATAACAATAGCGCTTGGCTGGTCCTGGTTCGTTATTTTCATCGTAATCTGATACTACCGAACTAGAAATACTTAAATCAGTAGCTGCGTCATCCAGAACTGTTGTTCCGGAGGATGGTTCACACTCAGTACCATCATCAGTCGTACATCGGCGAAGTTCATATCTTGTTGCTCCAGGCACTTCATCCCAAGTAATGTCCTGTGGTTCAACTGCTGAGGTATCAAAGTTAACAAAAGAGATATTCCAGCTAGTGTTGATCGTTTGACCAACCACTGCCGCACCACACTTGGTATTGCTTCCCGTAATGCTGGAGTGTCCTAAGGAGTTCGTAACGATAACTCCATAACAAAATCTTTCTCCGTCATTAGGTGTTTCAGTTTCTGTCCAAGGAACTTTTTCGTCGAAAGCAGCGCTAGTTAAAGCAACAAAATCATCAACAATAGTATAGGTCGTGGGGTCATTAACATCGATACTGCATGAGCTTTGACCTGTTAAAGCGGTGCATCGATAAATTTGATATTGGGTTGCAGTAAAGTCTTGTGTCCATGAAACGGTTGGGACAGTTTCATCAGTAACTATTAGATCTGCCGATGCAACGTCGCTTGGAGCTGCAGATGGAGCAACAATTGTGCAGACTGCTTCACTCTCCTGACTTGATGCGGCGCCACTATTCGTAACACCGTAATAACACGATCTTTCACCTCCAACTGCTGTTGTTGTGTCAAGCTGAGAAGTCGGCGACGTCACACTTATATTGAGGGGAGTTAAAATAGCATCGGAGAAGGGACAGGCGAGCGCTGTATTAGTGGTTGTACACTCATAAATCGAGTAGGATGTTGCCCCGATAATTGGGTCCCATGTGATAGTCGGCTCAAGAGCTGTATCCGGAGTGAATGACAGGACTGGTGGGTCAACTGTTGGCGTTACGCTACGGGAGATCGTTGCGCTACTTACTTCTACAACTTCGGAAGATGAGACTTCTCCAAATAGTGCAACTGTAGTCCTATATATATCGTTACCATTACTAGCTTGCTGACTTTCAATACAGGCTTGAAATCCTCCTAAATTTACTGGAATGAAATTAGAAGAGGAGCAAGTGAATGTTGAGTCTCTATCTGTTAATCCGTCTACTAGTACTTGCCAATTTCCTGAATCAACTTTACGCCTTAAAACGTTTGGTCCTAACCATGGTTCATTAGAGGCTACTGAGTCCAGATAATATTCGATCGTATGACCTGATGTGTCGTTAATATTTTCGTAATAGGTCAGTATTAAAGTATCGTTGCTTACGTTAGTTTGCTTTAGACCTGCAACTCGAGACCTTTTAATATCATCGTTGATGTAGTCGATCGCCCGATTAAGTTGATTTTTGAGATCAGTTTTTGTTGCGGAGCTTTTGCTTCGGCCAAGTACTGCAACCATTCCAGCTCCTAATCCTACAATTACAATGCCGCTTAAGGCGATCGCCACTAGAAGTTCGATCAATGTAAAGCCTTTACTTCTATCGGACTTAATTAACGATGCGAAGTAATTTGAGAAAGTATTCATAGTTTTTAAATCTAGATAGATAGTCGATAAGTGAGAGAAGATCGACGCAAATACACTGATGAAAAAATAAATTTAAGAGTTAATTGCACTGCATTTGGATTGGACTGCATCCGCTGAACCAGGGGCATAGTTGCCAACTCTGATGAGACCCAAACCACTTGAAACAACAAGACATTTCTGGAAAGCTTCACTAGACTCGCTTGTGAAAACAATAACTAGATCTTTTTTCCCTTCACTATCATTTTGTGTTAAAGAATCACTCGTGGTTCCTTTGAAATTAAATAAATCTGCGATAAGTGTTGTCGTTCCGTCATAGGTGCTGTTAACTGATGCAAAATTGTGCCGAATTCGAACGCCTTCTAAACTTCTATCGCCACTAGCTGCGCAAGAGCTCGAAACGACTAAAACATTATTTGTTGCCGCAGATGCAAGACTATTGCTAGCTGGAAGGGTTAGAGAGCAGGTTGTCACACAAGATGTATCATTACAATTTGTAGTACCTCGTACAGCTGTTCTTTGCGCTTCTTGGAGAATGCCTAGTACCTCACTTTGGGCGGAAGAAATTTTTGTTCGCTGTAAGAATCCCAGCATTCCAGGACCCACTATTGCTGACATAATAGCAATGAGAAACACTACAACTAAAACCTCAATCAGAGTAAAACCCGTTTGATAATATTGTGTTTTTTGTGGACTTTGATGTTTAGTTACATGAAAAGGCAGCATCTGGCAGGACCTCCGAGTAAAAGGTTGCAATTTCATTTGTGGCAGTATTCGGATTAGTTGGGTCAGTAATAGAGTATGAAACTGTCAAAACATTAAATGGAGCTGTAGTTTCGTAAGCATTAAATGTTCGGGTAACTTCAAACGTTTTATTGAGTAAGACTGGAGCATCGATGAAGGAATCTACACTCCCAATATGTGTTTCAGGAAAAGCGGCAATGGTGTCTCCTGAGAAATACGACGCCAACGCAAGGGCATAGCCATTGGTGCAGTCTCCACCGGGTAAAGCAGTAAGAGCGTCAAATTTGAGTTCTTCAAAATCTTGCTGAATCCATTGTAAGGCTTCAGATTGACGTTGAGCTTTAACTCTATAAAGGGCCGAAATTGCGATCGCCTGAGTTGTGACTAATGTAAAAACAGTTGCCATAATAATCCCAACAAGGACTTCGATCAGAGTAAATCCTTCTTCATTTGAATTATTAGATTGCCGCACATTTTTTTGAGGTTGAATAAGCATCGCATTTGAACCCTAGACTTAATATCAGCTTACCTGTCGAAAGCAATTAAACTCTGATTTACATTAATATAAAGCTGAGCTGCATCTCCGGTGAATTCATTCTTAGGTACTAGTTTGTATCTCGCTCGATTCTCTCCCAAGATGTTGTTGGAGAGAGTTGAGGTTCTTCGATTTGGATCTGAGCCGGAGCACCTAGAAGTGAACTGAGATCAGCTGGATATTCTGTTGTGATGACCGTTTTGTTGTTATTGCCCGAACATGGGTTTAGATTTGAAGCTAAAGCAGCTGGAATACCAACGTCTGTTGTCGTCCCTACCCATTGTTTAATCCATACAGCACCAGTAATTGCAGGATTACCACCACCACCATTAATGCAAGCCCATGCATCGGGGGCATGAATAAAAGCTGTAAATCCTGCGGTACCTCTAACTTTTAATGTTTGAGTAGGACAATCTAGTCCGACAGTTCCGTCACATCCATATTTAGTGGTAGTTGGATCTGCTGCGTCGTAGACATTTCCGTAAATTTGAACTTGATCAACAGTCGACCCTGTACCGTCATTAATGCCACCACGGAGTTCTATGTTTCCTTGAACATAAATAACGACTTTTTCTCCTGGAGTAACATTAATCGAATCTCCACCTGACATGAACATATCAGGAACAAGGTAGTGGTAGGCCCCGTTATATTTGACATCAGGAGGAGTGACCCCAGTACGAGGGAGTGTTGTAAACAAATCACTTCCACTACTCAACTCGGTATAACTATTGGCTGGTGGGAGATCAGGAACGTCAGGAATCAGTTCTGGACTTGATGTAATTTCCCCAGTAAAGCTACCAGCTTCCTGAGCGATATTAGCGGCTTGTGAGAGGTTACTTGGAATGGTATCGCCACCAGTACAGGTTGCATTCTCAAGCAAGATACTTCCATTAACATTATGGGTTTCTAAGTTTGCCTGAGTACTCAGCTTCATCCATAAACCAGGCAAGCTAAAGTTACTGTTTGCATTATTTGTAAGAATTGGAATTTCTACTTGAAGACGCGCGGTTCCTGTATTAATAGTTCCATCTCGATCTGTAACTCCCGAGGTCCCTTGAGAAGTTCTGCCTTCTACGACTAGTGTTCCAACACCGGGAGTATCGTAAGAGCTAACACCAACTGCGGGAGAGTATACATAACTAATAAGACGGTATTGACCTTTTGATGGATCTGCCGAATCTGCATCTTCCCATTGGACGGTGCTTGTTCTAGTACTCAAAGTTGTACCAACTCCTGAACCTCCTCCCGCACAACTCGTTGCAGATTGAGCTGGAGAAACGATGTTAGTTGCCTGAGCCCAACTTGGCTGAGTTGTATCGGTGCAGGCTCCATTGGCATCTCGCCCAGTGATGCAATCTTGGTAGGTCGCGAGAGTGCGGTCTGCATTTAGTAATTCTTGATAACGGACTAATCCAACTTCTGCTGCTGCGACAGCCTGTAATGATTTTTCCTGAACCTTTGAGTTGATTTCGCTAGTGCTGCTCATCTTGATTGAGGTAATGCCAATAGCAAGCATGAAAAGTCCCAAGCCCAAGATAAGGGGAATAGTAAAGCCTTGTTCTTTATCTTTGGTGATTCGTTGTAAAAAATAATTCCAGAGATTCATTGGCGTTTGACTCGCGTTGCTAAATACGAAGCAGCAGAAAAGGTACTTAACTTAATTATTCCCACTCGAAGGGCGATCGCCCACAACTTAAAGTTAAGTTTTACTGAATTTTTCCAGAGAAATCCTGATAAAAAAAATATTTATCTTTTTTTTGCCATGACATAGCGATCACCACCAGAGAGATCGTTGATTATCTGAATTTGTGTATAGCAGCCATTTTTTTTAAGAAATTGAGCAACAGTTTTTCCTTGGCCTCTCATCAGCTCAATTAGCCAAATACCACCAGAAATCAAATAATTAGGAGATTTGTGAATTAAGATTTGGATGTCAGCCAAGCCATTCTCGCCACCATCCAAAGCACTATGGGGCTCATGAAAAAAAACTTCTTTTTGTAAACTAGGTAACATTGCGGATGGAATATAAGGTGGGTTCGAGATCATTCCCATCACTTTTCCTTCGAGGTGAGACAGAGGTTTCCACCAACTCCCCTGATAAAACTTTATTCTGTTGGCAAATTTGTAAATATCAGCATTTTGCTTGGCGACATCGAGAGCTTTCTGACTTTGATCAACAGCATAAATTTCGGCGCTAGGAAATGCTTCGGCTAAGCCTAGGGCGATCGCCCCACTGCCCGTTCCCAAATCAACCCAATGTCCAGTCGCTAAATTTAGATCAGAATGTTCAGCTGCATCTTTTGCTAAATCAATTAAATATTCCGTTTCCGGACGAGGAATTAAGACATCTGGCGTCACAATCAGCTCAAAATTTCGCCAAGGTGCTTTACCGACCAGATATTGTAGAGGTATTCGTTTTTGAATTCGCTGTTGCCAAAGTTCAGTCAGCTCAGCAAGATTAACTTGGCTCGTAATTTCTCGGCCTATGCCAAATTTCAAATCTAAAGCTGTTGCTGAGGTGAGAGCCTGTAAAAACCAGTTGATTTCCCCCAAAGAAATATCAGCGGCGATCGCCTGAGCTTCTGCCCATTGTCGCCACTGATTTAATTCAGACCCAGAAATTAAAACCAAAGATCCGCTCAATGCAATTCGCTAAATAATGATGTTCATCATCTCACGATCTAGCTTACTGAGGCGCTTCACCACTCTCAAGAATGCTCTGGATCAGCTGAGTAGACTCTGCTGCTGGAATGAGAGACATATTTTGTAAAAAGTCTTTTTCATCATTAGGCAAATCTTCGTTAACGAGTTTAGAGATAAACACCTCTAAAGGCATCACATTAATACTGAGATTGTCAGTGTTATCTAGACCTTCAAGTTGAGTCAGGATAGGCTCAACCTCGAAAAACAAAGGAATTTGAGGAATGGTGCAATCATCGCCAACCTCAGGCGTTTGAGCATTTTGATCGCAATTTGCAATCGTTTTAGGCGTTAAAGCAGGATTAAGGATTGGCGTTGTCGGGAATGTGGTGATGGGTTGCCCTTGCTCATCAGTTGCTTGAGCCGATAAAAAGAATAAAGGCACTCCTGGGAAAGTCTGACCATCCTCTAATACCTCAGAGGCATTCTGCACCTGCTTGAGAGTGGGGAAAAACTGAAAACTGAGATTGTCCGCATCTTCACTCTGGGCAAACTCATAAATGCGATCCAGACCAATCGGTAGAATGTTTGCCTCTTCCCAAAGTGCTGACTGATCTTCTAGAGCCGCAATCAAAGCCACATCTTGTTGTGGTTTTGCTTGTTCTTCTGCCAATAACTGTTTTGCTTCTTCACGACGAGCAATAACAAGATTTTCCGCATCAGAAGGACTGACAAATACGCCTGTTATACCAGTGGATTCACCATTTTCTCCATCTTGCACACTGGCAAAAATCGGTTGTCCATCGTCGGTGATCAACATATACATGGGCACAGCTTCTAGCTTCTGTAGGATCATCTCCTCTGGTAATGCCGCTGCAGGTAAGCTTAGCCCTATGGTTGTTCCGGCGATCGCAGCCCCAGCAAATAACATTTGACGACCAAAGCGAACCAGACTTTTCATAAACGTAAAACCTCAAAAAATGACAGCTAGATAATTGCGCGTGTAGAAATACAGATATTTATAGGTCAACCCAATCTAAAAAATCTAACTAATAGATTGTTAGATAAACTCTAAATCAGAGGTGACAATAAATGCTCTACTCTACAAAGCAGGCAATCTTATGCAATTACCCTAAGCAGACGGGGGCAAATCAAAGAGAGTTCCAAATCAAAAGAAACCCTATTGACTCAACATCCACAAAGGTAATGGGTATAGGGTAATAAATTGGTTTTGACCTTAGCACAAAAATATAGACTGCAAAACTCGCAGAACCATAATTCGTAGTCTAAAAATAAAAGTCGGGATGACAGGATTTGAACCTGCGGCATCCTGCTCCCAAAGCAGGCGCGCTACCAAGCTGCGCTACATCCCGTAGTTCGGACGATTCAGTATAACGTAGTCCATAATTAATTGGAAGCCTTGCCCAAAATTTCTTTGTTGCAGAGCTTTAGCTGGGATACCAAAACATCCCCTTAATGCCTTCAGGGTCTAGGATAAAGCCGAGGCGACGATAAAACTCGACGACCTGAGGATCCGCAAATAGCGTGATATTGCTGATGTCTGATTCTCGTAATTTCTTAATAATGAATTTCATCAACCCTTTTCCGAGGCCTTTACTCTGAAATTCTGGGTGGATGACAACATCCCAGACCGTTGCATTAAAAGCGCAGTCAGAGGTCGCACGAGCAAAGCCAATCAAGCGTTTTCGGTTAGCGTTGCGCACTTCCCAGACTGTGACGACGAGGAAGCTATGCTGAATTGCCTTGCGGACTTTTCGAATCGGTCTTCTTGCCCAGCCGACTTTGTCGCATAATTCTTCGAGTTCATAAAGATCGATATCTCGGTCTAAACTAAAAAATATGCGGGGTTGCCCCGCCGACTCCAGTCTTTTACTGTCTGTCTTATCTGTATTTTGTTGGTCAGCAGTGTTATTGAGTAGTCTTTTTAAAAAACCCATTCTTTTGTCAGTCGAGGCGATCGCCTAGATATGATGTCGTAGGAGGCTGCGAACCATAAATATCCCTGATAATCTTACACCGAATATCCGAAACAAGTAGTAGCATCTTGCCATGGCCTTTATGTTTAGGAGGTTTCGAGTGCAAATAATCCATCAAATCAATGCGGTAAACTGAAGCATAGAACCACGTCTTAACCGACAACACCAGTAATTAAGCCAGATAAACCAGATCAAACATCGCAGCAACCCACCCTAGTTCTGAGCACATGACAACGGCGTTAAAACCATCTACCCTCGATCTTCTCAAGCGGTTTAATCGCTCATTCCCTCAGTTCTATGAGCAGTTTGTGAGCAGCGAAATTCAGCTTCAAAATCTCCAGCTCGCCTATCGCCTCTACAAATCAAAACAAGCAATTATTGATGTCATCCCTGAAGGAACAAAAAGCGCCCTCCATTTTGCCTATCGCAATCAATCCTTTCTGCTAAGTGATATCTTTGGTGTCCTTGCGGCCTATGGTCTCAAAATCCATAGCCTCAGCCTGTACGGCCAGATCAAGCCACCCATGCTTGTCTTTATCAAGCTTGTTGTCTCCCGCGGTAATCAAGCCCTTATTTCCCAGACCTCTGACAATGTGTGTCGCGCTATACGTGAAGCTCTAGCCGGTCGCTTCGAAGTCGAAGAAATGCTAGCCGTCGAATTTAACCTCGATGCGGGTCTAGAACAAGTTGAAACAGAGTTTTACATTGACCCCGTTTTCCACCTTCCAGCCCTTCTCATCGAAGCAGATAACCAACCAGGTCTCTTCTATAAAGTAATGTACGCAACCTGGCAGGAAGACTTACTTGTTGTAAATGCGAATTTACTAGTGTGGCGAGGACGAACTCGCTTAATCCTGTATCTCTTAGGTCCGAACGAAAACCTTATCCCGGACTACTTAGGACAAAGAATTGCCGAGAGCGTCAAGTACCGACTCCTTGGTTAGTAATGGTTTGTATTATTTCTTTGAATTACAGAAGGCGAACAGTTGTCTAAAATTGTAGATGTGCCACTGACTGAAGGTATGGTCAAAACAGTAATATGGCGACTGCGGTAATTCGAGATGTTCTGCATACGTATGACTGGACAGGACAACAAGTGTCGTCGTCTACAGAAGCGAGTAAAAATTCACCAACATTAGTGTTTATCCATGGCTGGTTATTGAGTCGTTCCTATTGGGAACCAGTCATCAAACAATTGTCAGAGTTTTATCCTTGCCTCAGCTATGACTTAAGAGGGTTCGGAGAATCTGCGGCAACTTGTAAAGAGATTAACAGGTATCCGTCTCAGGGATTTACATTAGAAGATTACGCTAAAGATTTGCAGGTTTTATTAGCTCAACTTGGCATCACAAACGCATGGCTGGTTGGTCATTCTCTAGGAGGCAGTATTGCAATATGCGGAGCAAGTAACCTCGCAGAGGTTGTACAAGGAGTCGTCTGTGTAAACTCTGGTGGTGGAATTTATCTGAAGGAAGATTTTGAGAAATTTCGGTCTGCGGGTCAAAAGTTAATTCAAAATCGTTTTCCTTGGCTAATGTATGTCCCGTTTATTGAGCTGCCATTCACGAGATTAATGGTGCAACAGCCTCTTTCGAGACGCTGGGGGAAGCAACGATTACTCGATTTTTTTGCGGCAGATCGCAAGGCTGCACTAGGTGCTTTATTGGAGACGACAACAGAAAAAGAAGTCCATCAGTTACCGCAACTTGTGGCACAGCTTCAACAGCCTGTTTATTTTTTGGCAGGAAGTCAGGATTCGGTGATGGAACTAAAGTACGTTTATCATCTGGCGAGCTTTCATCATTTGTTTGGCTTGAGGGGAGAAAACGTTACGGAAATCCAGAATTGTGGTCATCTGGCAATGGTCGAGCATGCAGAGATTGTAAGCCAACATTTAATAGATATTTTAAGTAAAAATACGTGTAAAAAAAGTCTGTAAAAGTGTAGGGAGATTGACTACAATGCTTAGTAGAGAAATATTAATCCGCTCTACTTTTAAACTTGGAGAAGCTTATGCTACACCGCAAGATTAATCAGATCTGCAATGATGAGAAGGAAGTTTGCATTTTCTTGCGGGATCAACAGCGTTGGATCGAAAGCGCCAAAATCACGGCGTTTGAGGGAGAGATCCTAACGATTCGCTATGAAACGGAAGAAGATGACGAGGTTTCTTCTTGGGAAGAGCTTGTTCGTCTGGAGAGTGTTGGTGCAATCACGCAAAAACTAGCTTCTGTGCCAAAAATCGATGTGGAAATCGCGATTTCGGAAGATTGTCCTGAAGCTGAACAGATTTTTCCGCATTTCCCTGATTCTAAGAATCAAGATTAGTCGGGTAGGCGATCGCCTCAAATTCTGGGCAATATCCCTCTGGTGTCACCTTAAAACGGTACAAGGGGGATTTTTGCTGTTGACAGCGCATTGATTTCTGGAAACGACAATTAATACAACAGTCGAGGTTCGCAAAACGTTCGAGATCAGTTTGGCTACGGAGCAACTCTCGCTCATTAATGCCACGAATAACCAGTTCTTCTCCTTGCCAGTGAGCCTCAACTAAACCGGTATCAGCAAAGGTTTGCCAGCGAGGATCTTCACAAATAGTATTTGGCAAGCTTAGGGTGACCCATGCGCCTAAGTCGTTAATTTCCCCTTCATATTCAGTGCGTTGGGGCACAGCAGGTTGAATAAAAGTTTCACCAACGGGAAGCTCAACAAGACTGCCGGCGGCGGGACAATGGAGTTGATAGCGATTTTGGAGTTCTTCGAGGGCCGTCAAATTACTCAAATCATCGTCAGAGCCGTGGAAAAAGATGATGTGTTGGGGACGAAGGTTATGGATAAGCTGTGTCGTATTGCGTCCATCGCTATGTTCGGCAAGAAGATAGGTCTCGATCTGAACGTTTTTTTGAGGGGCGATCGCCGCAAGGGGAGGCTCATCAAAATTCAGCCAAACACCAGGATGCTCAGGTAAGAGCAATAGACAAGTGTTCTCAGAGTTAGAACAATATTGCCCGAAGTCATTCGTGTAATCCGTAATGATAATGTGTTGACCTTGACTAAGATCAGGGTATTCTTTTGCTTTTAAACGGTGCATCCGTGGGTAAACACGATCATCCCAAAATAAAGCTTGGTGCTTAGCAAAATTTTGGACAGTTAACGGTAATTCTTGCAGGATATCGAGATATTGATCGCAAGCTTTGGCGACATTACCCTCCACCCAAATATCTATTTTCTTGCCTGTGAATTGATGGTGAGAGCGCAGTAATTTTAAAATTTCTTGCCCCAATCCTAAACGCGGCACAGGCAAAATCACAGACTGCTTAGTTTCTAATGCTTCGAGGAGACGGTTTGTAAAATATTTTTCTTGCTGTCGACGGTGAGGATGGCGTAACGTGCCATAGCTTCCCTCAATAATCAACACATCTGGCTTTAAACCCCGCAACTCTTCCACGGATAATCCGTTCACCAGTTGGAAATGGGAGACAGAAAAATCCCCTGTATAGAACAAGGTATAATCACGTTTTTCTGTTGTTAGGGTGAGTAAAGCTGTTGCAGCTCCTGGTAAATGACCTGCGGGAAAAAGTTCGATGATTAATCCTGGAGCAATTTCCGTAGGCGATCGCCACGGTAATGTCTCTACAGAATCTAAAGACAAAGCTTGCCCAGTCCAATTGAGAGGCAACAAAGCTTTTGTCGCTGAGCTTGCATAAATCGGCAGCTCAGGAAAAAGCTCTTGGAGTTTTAGAAGTCCCTCTGCATGATCACGATGAGCATGACTACAAAACACAAAATCTATTGGTGGTTTAGATGGGTGATCCGCAGTCTGTTCTTGTACCAACTGATCGATATTAGTCAGACCACAATCTAGCAGTACCCGATAATCTCCCATCTGTACCAAGAGACAGACGCCTTCCCCATGATGGCCAATGCCATAGGGTAAACAAGAGAAGGGTATAGATTTAGTAGAAGATGCTGTTGCGGTCGGCATATGTCTTCAAAAAAACTAGGATCTCCATGGCAAATGTTCCATGGTATAGATCCTAGCAATGTAATGGGTTTATTAACCTGATTGATAGTCGAATGTTTCTGGGGAAAAAGCGTGGCGATCGCCCCAAAGAGCAGACCCTAGTGAGCAGACCCATTACCGTGGTAATCATCCGAATCATAGAAACCATTTTTGGTGCCAAAGAACAGACAGGCCACAGTGAAAAGACCAGTCAAAACGACTAGCAATAACTTGACATCCATATAAATTTAATTCTCCTTGGGTATCGATCAAACTTACTCTCATCATAGCGAGACAAACACTGAAGAGAAGTAAATTTTTGTGGTTAGAAAAAAGCCTTTTTTCTCAAAAATTGCTAAGGATTCTCTTAAGTTCTAAAAATAAGTATTTTTTATGGATAAAGCGACTATTTACAGCAGTTATTTACTGTGTACCCGTCAGATCTTCTTCTAAGAGATTTGATAATGCTTCAGTCATTACCTTCGGATCCATAAACAAGATTTTAGTATTGTCACTCTTACTGATCTTTTCGTTGACATTCATATATTGTCGCGCCAACATAAATTTGAGAATTGCCGCGCCTTCCTCTGGATTACTCTCAATAATTTTGAGCAATTCTTTTACTGATAACGTAATGGCCTCAATATCCTCAAGGGTTGCTTGCTTACGGCTGGCAGCTTCTTGTTGCTGTTCAAGGGATTCTTGTAATCGCTCTGGCACGATAATGTCTTGAATTTCGACCAAGGTGACCCGCACGCCCCATTTGCTGGTGACCGCACTAAGTTGATTAATCAATTTAGAGTTGATTTCTTCTCGTGAACTGTAAGTTTCTTGGAGTTCGAGACTACCGATTTTAGAACGCAACATTGTTTTAACAACGTTGGCAAGAGAATCCATCAGATCATCAACATCATAATAAACGCGGTAAACGTCGAAGATTTCCCAATAAATAATTGCATCGACTCGAATGGAGATGTTGTCTTTTGTAATAACAGTTTGCGGCGGAATATCAAGGACACGCTCTTGCAAACCTTCCTTAAAGGCAATTTTTTCGATGATGGGCAAGATGGCATTCATCCCAGGCTTGAGAATACGGTTAAACCGTCCAACTCGAGTGACGATCGCCTCTTCATTTTCCTCGATGATATGAATCGACTTGTAAATGAGATAGATGAACACGATTACGGCAGAACCGCAAAGGAATAGTAAAAGAATGAACCGAATTTCCACTGAATTTCCTTTGCTCCGTTAGAGGTGAATCGTGCTGATGCCGTAGAATGCTGTTCTTCATTTTAGAGGAATGCTATGGAGCGATCGCCGTCCACTCGACATAATCTTGGATTAATTGCTTGAGGAGTTGTTGTTTGATGCGCTGCAAAACTTCGCTCAGTAGGCGATCGCCCGTAGATTGCAACAGAGATTTAGGCGTTAACCAAAGCGGTGGTGGCAACTTTAACCCAACCTGTAAATCTGCTTTACCACTCAATTGAGGATTTCCCTCCAGGTCAATTTGGCTGGCCAAAATCCCCGTCACATTCAGCTCAAAACTCTCCATAAAAAGCTCTAAACCTTTCAGATGACAATCCACACTCTCGATATGCAAAATATTCTGACGATCGCACCAAATTTTCAACGTCACAATCGGTTGAAATTTATATAAATCCAAAAAGCCAATCGGTTGCATACGTAGACGAAACAGATCCTCCCCTAATTTGTCTGTCAGTTCCGGATTCGCAATGACTCCAACAATCCGATCCACCTGCTGCAAATACTCAGCAATTGAAGGAGACAACTGCGGCGCATCCAACTGCACAAGCTCTATTGCATTAAACCGGACTTGCATAAATTCACTCACAAACTATAAAAAACAGTAGTCCAAAATTGGCCATTAAGCAGGCTTTCTCTAACCGAAAATCGACGAATAATATCCATCCAGGCCAAGCAAACATCCCAAAAAGATCATTAAAAATACCAACAAAAAACCACTGATGTAACGCAACGTAAACTTATATCACCATTTCGAGAAGCGCCCTCAAACCCTGCGGTAAACTAGCCCATAATCCAGAATGCTGATACGCAAAAACACATTCTTGTAGGAGTTAACACTCAATGTCTCATAGCGTTAAAATTTACGACACTTGTATCGGTTGCACTCAGTGTGTCCGTGCCTGTCCTCTTGATGTCCTAGAGATGGTTCCCTGGGATGGCTGCAAAGCTGGTCAGATCGCGTCTTCTCCTCGCACAGAAGATTGCGTTGGTTGTAAGCGGTGTGAAACTGCTTGTCCTACTGACTTCCTCAGTATCCGAGTTTACCTTGGTGCAGAGACTACTCGCAGCATGGGTCTTGCTTACTAAAATTCCTGAATAACAAAATTTTTTTGTATTGGGTTTTATAACAAAACCATTCATTTAACATCCTTCAATCATTCTGGTCATCAGTAGAGAGGCAACCTATGTCCTCTCTTTTTTTATGTCTAATATTCATCTAAAAACCCCAACTCTTGCATGAATTTATTTATGAAAGTAATTGAATTTTAGATATTTAGCTATTTCATGGGAAAGGGAGAGAGTTTCAGCAATTCTAACGATTATGATTTACAGATATTTATGTTATAAATCAGTCTATTAGAGATAGATAATAACGATTAATCATTCTTTCCCTTTCATGCTCGATTTCACATCTCACGATGCTTTTGCGAAGTGTTTGGTGAGAGACCCAATTCAATTACCAGCCTCGACTAAACTTGCCCAAGCGATGCAGGTAATGGCAGATGCAAATAATTTATGTGATGTGGAGAATCAGTCGAAAGCCCAAATTCATAGTAATAAATCCAGTTGTATTTTAGTCATGGAGGGCGATCGCCTCAGTGGTATCGTCACAGAACGAGATTTAATAAAGTTGCTACTCCACGAAAGAGATTGGGAAACAATGACATTAGGGGCAGTCATGAGTTCTCCTGTGGTGACGATGGACTTAAGTAAGGAAGAACTTACCCCTGTAAAAATTTCACAAGTTTTGCAAAAGCATCGGGTTAGACATCTACCCATTCTTGATGCTCAAGGACATATTTATGGCATTATCACCCATCGTTTATTGCGCCATTTGATTGAGGCTGCTCATTTATTACGGTTCCGTTTTGTTAATGAGGTGATGGTCAGAATAATCGTCTCGGCAGAGAAGGATGATACTCTCTGGGATTTAGTGCAGCTAATGGTAGAGCATAAGATTGGTTCTGTCGTCATTACGGAACACCACTCACAACAGAAGAATGCGCTGCGTGCCGTTGGTTTAGTCACGGAACAGGATGTTTTGCAATTTCGATCTCTCGGTTTAGAGCTCCATCAGATTAAAGCGGAGGATGTCATGGCTGTTTCACCGCAATTGATTCAGGCGACAGATTCCCTAGTGCATGCAAGACAGATTATGCAAGAAACCCGCAGTGATCGCCTCATTGTGGTTGGTGACAAAGGTGAAATGGTGGGGCTACTGACCCAATCTAGTCTCCTTGAGGCGATGAACCAAAATGAAATGTTTAAACTCGTAGATTTTTTGGAGCAGCAGATCGAGGAACGCACCAACCAACTTGATCAAATAAACAAACAACTACGTCAGGAAATACAAGAGCGGCGTAGGGCAGAGAAGCGGATCCAGCGACTAACACTGATTGATGAGCTGACCGGTCTTTATAATCGGCGTGGCTTTTTTCTGATGGCAGAGCAGGAGCTAAAACTGACGGAACAACGGAGATTGTCTTTCTCTGTCTTTTTTATCGATATCGATAACTTAAAGGATATCAACGATAATTTTGGTCACGAGATGGGAGATCAAATCATTATCGATACGGCGCAGCATCTCAAAGCTTGCTTCCGTAAAGCTGATGTTATTTCACGTTTGGGTGGAGATGAATTTACCTGTTTTACCTTAGCGAATCAAGAGGAAGCAGCTTTAATCATTCAGCGACTAGAGAACGCGATCACCCAATTCAACCAACGCCAGAAACGCCCTTATAATCTATCTTTAAGCATTGGTCATGTTAGCTATGACGAATATTGTGATGTGACTCTTCGCGAATTATTAAAACAAGCTGACAAAAAAATGTATGCTCAGAAAATCCTGAAAAAAGCATCGATCGATCATTTAGATTAAATCGTTTTCCTAAGTTTTTTTCCTTTGAGGCGATCGCCAATTGAACTGGCAAAATATTTCAGAATAAAACCTATTTGCCTAAATAATCATCAAAATTGTAGAATTGGAAGTTCGTGAGCTACAAGAGCTATACACAAAATATTATTTGTAATATCCGCACATTACTATGAGTAAACGTTTACAGGTCGTCCTAAATCAGGATGTCCGCAAACTCGGCACTAACGGCGACCTAGTAGAAGTCGCTCCTGGTTATGCCCGTAACTATCTCCTACCCCAAGGCATTGCTTCCCTCGCTACCCCTGGTATTTTGCGCCAAGTTGAGCAGCGCCGTGAAAAAGAGCGTCAACGTCTCGCTGCTGTGCTCAAAGAAGCAGAAGATCGCAAAGTGGCACTCAAGACCGTTGGTAAACTTACAATTCGTAAGCAAGTTGGTGAAGACAACTTGATCTTCGGTACTGTAACCACCCAAGACGTGGCTGACACAATCAAAGCAATGGCTGGTCAAGATGTTGATCGTCGTGGCATTACCATTCCTGAAATCAACAAGACTGGTAATTATCAGGCGCAAGTCAAGCTTCACCCTGAAGTCACTGCGACTGTAGACTTTGAGGTTATTGCTCTCTAAGCATTACCCCAAACATTCATATCTCAAAATTCAATTAAAAGGGACAGATCATAATTGGTCTATCCCTTTTTTATTTGTATTAAGTTGAAATTAGATTTGCTGGATAAAACAGGCTTGGGATGGGCGATCACCTGCCTCTCTTTTGCGGTCGTTACAGACTACTAGAATCTAAACTTTGAGCCTCTTCAGACGTCGCGGGTAAATGCAAACCACATTCCTGTTTTAATCCCCGGAAACGCGTATCACGCTCACTTTCGTCTCCAGCCATCAACGGACGACTCGAATGCCAATCCCCCACAGTTACATATCCTTGATCAAAATAGGGGTGATAGGGTAAATCATGGGTCGTTAGATACTCATAAATATCCTTCGCATTCCAAGTCAAAATCGGATGCACCTTATATTGCTCTCCTTGCTTTGTCACATAGCCGAGAGTCTTACGATGATCTGTCTGGCCTTTACGTAGGCCTGCAAGCCAAACCTTAGCACCTAACTCCTTCAAAGCTCGCTGCATCGGCTCTACTTTGCGGATATGGTCATAGCGATTAAACGCCTCCACATCATCCTGCTCCCAGAGTTTGCCGTGGAGCGCTTCCATTCTCGCAGGACTCATTGGCGACTGGTAAACCTTGAGATTGAGATTAAGACGAGTCGTTAAATCCTCTGCAAAACGGTAAGTTTCTTCCGGGAGGTAGCCTGTATCAATCCAAACGACGGGAATCTCCGGGACAATACTGGTCACAAGATGCAACATAACCGCTGATTGAATCCCGAAACTTGTGGTCATCATCAGACCTTGCGGAAAAGTTTCGGCAGCCCAACTCACGATTTCTGGTGAGGATAATCCCATGAGGGACTGGTTGATTTCGTCTAAATTCATTTCTGGCATATTTCCACCACCTTGAACGTGACCTCGGTTCATGACAGTGCCCTGAGGTGTATGGTTTTGTTCGATACTCTTGGTGTTGGAAAGATGCAGTTGTGGCATACTTCTAAAAATTGTAAGGGTTAGGTATTGGTTTGTATTGATGCCGATAGTGACAGACTCCGAGCATAAATTAATGGCTCTCTAGAAAGTCAACATAGTAACGAAACATTTTCGCTTCTTAACTCTCGAAACATCAATAGTTTGTTTCTATGTCATGAATGCTTTGAAATGATTAGAAATATTGTAGTCGAGAATTTCTCGATTTCTGTGGTGGATTTCACAACCAGCGATCGCCGGTTTACTATGCATTGGCTTTCATCTGTTGGCGTTGTTGCCATTTTTCTGCAAATTTGGCACGTCTTTCGGGAGTGAGCGCTTCAATACAGTAGGGGCAAGAAATCCCAATTTCATAGGCTTCTGTCGCTTTATCTTCTGCATCAATAGGATGGCCGCAGGCATAGCATAATTCATATTCGCCTTCTTCTAGGCCATGTTTAACGGTGACACGTTCATCGAAAACAAAGCATTCACCTTCCCACAAACTTTGCTCTTCGGGGACTTCTTCTAGATATTTTAAAATGCCGCCTTGGAGATGGTAGACCTCTTGAAAGCCTTGCTGGAGAAGATAGGATGTCGCTTTTTCACAGCGGATGCCACCAGTACAAAACATGGCGACTTTTGGATTTTGAGCTGGATCTAGGTTTTCGGAAACGTATTGGGGGAAGTCGCGGAAGGATTTTGTGTTGGGATTTTTAGCGCCTTGGAATGTGCCAATACTTATTTCGTAATCATTGCGGGTATCGACGAGGGTAACTTCGGGATCTTGGATCAGCTCATTCCATTGGCTAGGAGAAATATATTTGCCCACTTGCTCACTGGGTTTTGCATCAGGTTGACCGAAGGTGACAATTTCTTTTTTGAGGCGAACTTTAAGGCGTTTAAAGGGCGCTTTCTGGGCAGTGGAAATTTTATGGGTGAGGTCTGCTAGCCGGCGATCGCCCCTCAAGAAATCCAACATGGCTTGGATCGAAGTTTCAGTGCCAGCAATAGTGGCATTAATTCCTTCTGAAGCGAGGAGGATTGTACCCAAGATATTTTGCTCAGCGGCAAAATTGTAGATGGGCTGTTGTTGCTCTTTATAGTCGGTAAATTCAAAGAATTTATAAAAAGTGATTACAACAAAATCCTTCATTGGATACATGATTTTAGCGGAACGGTTTTATTTTAACTGGCGGTGTGTTGAATCTGGCGGAGAATTAAATACTCCATAATTGGGGTTGGAATGATATTCTCGGTAATCGTTTTGATTTTCTGAATTTTTAGTTTTCGGTCTTTAGATTTATGGTTCTGGCATCTCCTCAAAAACGTTTGGCTGATTTTTTGCGATCGCTGCCATTTTCAGTGGAGGAATTACCGTCGGAAACTTGTTTGGTTGGGGGTGCTGTGCGGGATGCGTTATTACAGCGGCAGAGCCAATATATTGATTTCGATTTTGTATTGCCAGAGCGAGCAGTGGAGACGGCGCGGGAAATTTCCCAGCGATATAAAGCGGGATTTGTGGTGCTCGATCCTGAACGAAATATTGCACGAGTGGTTTTTCCGCAGGGAACGCTCGATTTTGCGCAGCAGGAAGGTCATAGTCTCGAAACAGATCTCTACCGCCGGGATTATCGTGCCAATGCGATCGCCTACCATATTCGCTCAAATCATCTGATCGACCCTCTGAAAGGGTTAAATGACCTCGATAATCGCGTTTTGCGAATGGTAGCGGCTGAAAATTTAGTCGATGATCCATTGCGATTGTTGCGAGCCTATCGTCAGGCAGCACAGCTTGGATTTTCGATTGATGCGACAACCCGCTTGAAATTGCGGGAATATGCACCTTTAATCGAAAATATTGCAGCAGAACGAGTTCAACATGAATTGAATTATTTGCTTGAACACGCGGTAGGCGATCGCTGGTTGAAAGCAGCCTATGAAGACGGCATTTTAAATTATTGGCTACCAACCGTGTCGCAAGAAAATATTGTGACACTCCAGCGTATTCAACCGATTTGGCAACAGCTCACCGCGAAATTTCCAGCCTTTCAAGAGCATCCCTTGTGGCTCTACTGGGCGAAATTGACTTGCCTTGCTGGTAGTACTCCAGAAACAGCCCAAAAAACGATTCTTAAGCTTAAATATTCGCGTCAAGAGCTACGGATTGTGGTACTAGTCGCCGAAGTGTTGCCGCAGCTAATGGCGATCGCCACTGAACCGATGACCCTCCGTGAGCAATACCTATTCTTTCAAAACATCAAAACCCATTTTCCTGTAGCGGCTATTGTTGCCCAAGCCTATGGCATAGACAGCCACCATCTTGCTCCTCTCCTCAGCCGTTATTTTGACCCGACAGATCAAGTTGCTCACCCCAAACCTCTTCTCACGGGCAAAGACTTAATTCAGCAGCTCGATCTCCAACCCAGCCCTCAAATTGGTTATCTCCTCACCGAAATTCATGTCGCTTATATCGAGGGGGAAATTCAGACCAAGGATGAGGCAATCCAATGGGGGCGATCGCTACTCGAGACAATGCCTTAAAACAAAATTTTTGCCATAAAAAATCCCCCAATTTCTTGAAGGATAAAACTGCATGTACTGCAAATGAAATATTTGATAGCTGATTAACGCTCTGATTACTTCTGGAACTTATTCCGCAAGAAAATAGCAGTACCATTCATAAACAACAACACACACATCAAAACAATAATCCCCGCCGCTGCAGCCGTATGGAATTCCGTCTGGGGGCGAGAAACCCAATTAAAGATCTGAATTGGCAAAGCTGTAAACGGTGTTTGTAAACCTTCGAGACCCAAAGGTGGCAAAAAGGCAATAAACGTCAAGGCACCAATCGTAATCAGTGGAGCAGTCTCACCAATTGCCCGTGAGAGAGCCAAAATAGTACCAGTCAAAATACCGGGCAATGCTAGAGGAAAAATCTGTTCGCGCACCACTTGCCATTTTGTAGCGCCCAGTGCCAAACCAGCCTGACGCAGACTATCCGGTACTGCCTTTAGAGCCTCGCGTGTCGAGACGATTACGATTGGCAAAATCAATAGACTTAATGTCATTGACCCCGCCAACACACTCCGTCCACCAGTGATTGGTTCAAGAACCCGTACAAAAATTTCTAAACCTAACAGACCATAAATAATCGAAGGGACAGCCGCCAAATTATTGATATTGATATCAATAATTTTGGTGAAAATATTATCTGTCGAAAATTCCTCAAGGAAAATTCCCGCACCAACACCTAACGGAAACGTGATAATTGCTGTGATACTCATGAGCCAAATCGTGCCAATCAGCGCTGATTTTAAACCAGCTTCGGCAGGACGACGGGAAGGGAACTCTGATAACAGAGTCCAATCTAGGCGTGGCAAGCCATCATGGACAACATCAATTAGCAAGACGATCAAAACGAGAATGCTAAAGGCAACAGCTGCCCAGCTTGCCGTCGCAAAAATTTTGTCCCAAAAATAGCGCTTATTGAGTTGGGCATCATACAAGCTATTGCCATTATCGAGTGCAGAGGATTTTGAAGTATTCATTCGTATTTCTGTCTAAAACGGCGGACAAACCAGTAGCTCAAAATATTTAAGCTCAGCGTAATTAGGAAGAGTGTTAAACCGACGGCATAAATCGTTTTAAAGGCAAGACTACCTGCTGCTGCATCTCCCAAGCTGACCTGCACGATAAATGCAGTCATCGTCGACACGGATTCAAGGGGATTGAAGTTTAAGGTGGTGCTTTGACCTGCGGCAATAGTGACGATCATCGTTTCACCGATCGCCCGCGAAATTGCCAAGATAAAAGAGGACACAATCCCAGACAATGCGGCAGGTAAAACAACATTTGTAATCGTTTCACGCTTCGTTGCACCTAAACCATAAGAACCTTGCCTAAGGCTATCGGGCACAGCATAAATTGCATCTTCACTGAGGGATGCAACCAGTGGCAACACTGACACACCAAGGACTAAACCAGCACTTAATGCATTAAATGGCTGAATTCCAGGGATTAATTTCTGGAGAAGCGGTGTCACAAAAAGTAGTGCGAAGTAACCATAAACCACACTCGGAATGCCTGAAAGAATCTCAAGGGCTGGTTTGAGCCATTTACGTACTTTTTTGGGCGCATATTCGCTAAGACAAACAGCTGCTAACAACCCTAAAGGTAATGAAACGCATAGTGCAATGCAGGTCGTCATTAAAGTTGAGGTGACCAAGACAGAAATACCAAAGCTCTTATTAAAAAACAATGGTGTCCATTTTGTGTCGGTTAAAAACTGAGACAGAGGAACTTCTTGGAAAAATCCTGCGGCATCAATCACAAGGGTGAAAACAATGCCAAATGTGGTGAATACTGAAATAACAGCAAATAGGCCAAAGATACCTACAATGAGGCGTTGTGACCATTTACTGGCAGTACGATTGGCTCGCCAAAGATCGGCGTTTACCAACTTTGGGAAAGGACTTATGGTCATAGAACGTTAATAGCTTAATGTTTCATCTGACAGGCGATCGCCCCACAAAAAGGAGCGAAGCGGGAAACTTGAGAAAAGACAAACTTCCAATCAAGATTCCCATAGAAAGAGCAGAACCACAAAAACAGAAAAAGGAGCGATCGCCAACACACTAGATATCGGCTCCACTCCCTCAAACTATTTTAGGAATCTAGAGAACTTCATCAAGCTTCACACCAACGGTAGAACCACCACCGAAGATAGAACCCACAGTTTTCTCCTCAATACGAGTTATAGCCTTACTGTAAATTTCAGAAGACATTGCAACATAACCAACCTCAGAAACCAGACTGCCATTCTCTTCCTGCATATAGAAGTCAACAAATGCAGAAACTTCAGGACGCTCTAGCGCATCAGTGCTCACATAGATAAAGATAGGACGCGCAAGAGGCTGATAAGTTGTGTCATCTACAGTTGCCACACTAGGTGCAACACAACCTTCACCATTAGCTGCATCTTCATCATCAACCTCTACAGCACGAAGACGATCTACGTTCTCTTCAAAGTAAGCAAGACCGAAGTAACCGAGAGCACCAGTATCTTGGGCAACACCTTGTACAACAACATTGTCATCCTCACTGGCAGTATAGTCACCACGGCTGAGACCTTCATCACCATTAATTGCATCAGTGAAGTAGTCGAATGTACCAGAATCAGTACCAGGACCATAGAGAGTCAAAGGCTGATCAGGGAAACCCTCACGAACCTGGCTCCAGTTATCAATAGTGCCCTCAGCATCAGGAGACCAAATTTTGGTGAGTTCTGCAGTTGTTAAGCACATTGCCCAATCATTTTCGAGGTTCGCAACAACTGAGATTGCATCATAAGCAACAGGAATCTCAATGTACTCAATACCGCCTTCTTCGCAGAGCGCGATTTCAGACTCTTTGATAGGACGAGAAGCATCGGAAATGTCAGTTTCACCAGAACAAAATTTCTTGAAACCACCACCAGTACCAGAAACACCAACGGTGATACGAACATCAGGATTTGCCTTCTGAAATTCCTCAGCCATTGCCTCGGTGATAGGGAAAACTGTACTAGAACCATCGATAGCAACACTACCTGAAAGCCCAGAACCAGCTTCTTCAGTAGTTTCTTCAGTTGTATCAGTACCTTCAGAAGTATCGGTAGCAGGTTGGTCACCACCACAAGCGCCTAGCATTGTGATGAGAGCCAAACTCGAAAGGCCTAAAGACCAAGCGCGGAAGCGAGTGGCTTGCTGTTTCATAATATCCTCTGTGTGCAATTAAAAAATGTGAGATCAAGCCTAATTAGACCCAAACAATATATTGAATTAAGCAAATACAGCAAAGTACTAGAAAGTCCATTTCTAAGTACATCACTTTATAACTTACTCATCAATCTCAGTTATTAAATAAAAACCGAGTTCATTTACGTTTCAGAATGGTTATACCACATGCAAACAAAGATGTGATCATTCTCACAGCTTTTTCTGAAAGTTTCTATAATGCAAGAACTTAAAGCTTAAATGATCATGTTTTTTAGGTTAAGCAGAGTTTAAATCCAGCCTCATAAAAATGCCTTTTTGCATAGAGAATAAACAATGGCGTCAATAGAATTAGCATTGTTTTACCTTTATAAAATCCAGCTACATCATTAGAATTCACATTTTAAAATCCGGCGAATATTTACAATCAAGAAGACAAAATAAGATTCAAATTCTTATATGGGATATTTATCAAAAATAGCTCCCGAAAAATATATATTTTTCGGGAGCTATTTTCTAGGCAAGCTAATTTGACAAACAACAAACCAAAGCCTGTTATATTCAAGTATTCATTATTGCAATAGATCAGATAGAGAAAAACAGCCACCCTCCCAAAGTTTCGGAATAGGATAGCTGACTTTATCTCTGGATTTTGACTTTATAAGCAAAACCCAAAACATTTAGTTGGTTAAATGCTCTGGAAAATTTTCTATAGAACAACGGCCTCTAAAGATTGATTCTCAAGTTGCCAAGAAGCTAAGTCTGCTAGAGAGCGATCGCGGTAAACTCCATAACGTTCTTTTTTGCTACGAACACGTTCAGCTAAGGCAGGAATGATCCCAAAGTTTGGTGGCATCGGTTGGAAATGCTTTGGTGATGCAGAATGAATGAAATCAAATAAAGCTCCCATCATTGTGGTGTTAGGCATAGTTAAAGTTGATAAGCTTTTGGCTAAACGTGCAGCATTGGTTCCAGCTAGCCAACCACCAGCTGCAGCTGCGGTATATCCTTCTGTTCCGATTAACTGACCAGCAGCCAACAGAGTTGGGCGTTTGGTGAACTGTAGGGTTGCATCTAGAAGTTCGGGCGAATTTAGAAAGGTATTACGATGCATCACGCCCATCCGAACAAATTCGGCATTTTCTAGTGCAGGGATCATTCGGAATACTCGTTTTTGTTCACCCCATCGCAAATTTGTCTGGAAGCCCACCATATTCCACAGCTGACCTTGTTTATCTTCCTGTCGAAGCTGGACGACAGCGTAGGGTTTTTTCGATTTATTTTCAGGAGCGCGAAAATCGCCGAGGCGAGCATCAAAAAGTCCAACGGGCTTCAGAGGACCATAACGCATTGTGTCTTCTCCCCGTCGCCCAAGTTCTTCGATAGGCAAACATCCTTCAAAAAATTTGGCGCTTTCTTGTTCAAAGTCTTTTAATTCTGCTTGTTCGGCGGCGCATAGTGCTTCCCTAAAACGAAGATATTGCTCTTTGTTCATTGGGCAATTTAAGTAGGCGGCTTCACCTTTGTCATAACGGGAAGCGAGAAATGCAACATCGCGATCAATACTTTCACCAACAATAATTGGGCTGGCCGCATCGAAAAAGCTCATATATTCCATGCCCGTAAACTGTTGAAGCTCTTTAGCAAGATCGGCGCTTGTTAAGGGACCTGTAGCTAAAACAGTAATTCCTTCGTTGGGAATGCGATTAAGGGGTTGACGATAAAAGCTGACAAGGGGATGGCTTGAAAGTTTGCGGGTGAGATCCTTACTGAAAATGGCACGGTCAACGGCTAAAGCTCCCCCAGCTGGCACCCGATGTTCATCTGCTGTAGCAATAATGACTGAGCTTAAACGGCGTAACTCCTCATGCAATAGTCCAGAAGCGCGATCGCTAGATTGAGCGCCAAATGAGTTGCTACAGACTAATTCTGCTAATTCCTCAGTATGATGGGCTGGACTTTTTTCAACTGGTCGCATTTCATAGAAATCGACGGGAACGCCTGCTTGGGCGATTTGCCAAGCGGCTTCTGTACCTGCTAGTCCACCACCAATAACTGTAACGAGAGGAATTGAAGATGTCATAGGTATTTTCGTTAACGTGCGTTTAAGTGATTTATTTTTGCAGCCTTCTATTGTATCTGTTTTGTCGAAAGAGATAAAAAGTCACAAAAAAAACCGCCATCGAGGCGGTTTCTATCTCAAATTTTGGAAAAGTCTATTAGAAAAATGTAATTATTTGGCGATCGCCACAGGGCTATCAGCACCTTCCGTCTGTAGGACTGGGATAATCTCATCTGATTCGCTCGAATCAGATACTTCGGGTGCACTACCTAAAGCAAGCCGATTACAGGGGATCGTATCAGACAAAATTGCGCTAGCCATCATACCGGTATGAATTTCAAGAATTGCGTGGGATACCGCTTCAAAAACAAGACGTTGACCGGGAAAGACGACTCGTTCAAAATACCAGTCTTCTATATTTGTGATGCGAGCAACTTGAATTTGGCTCGTCGCGTTTATATAACAACAAAGTGAAATTTTGTTCTTATCTTCTGGAAGGGGATCAAGTATTTGAGCCATAACTCTACCGGATAAGTATTTAAAGTAAGTTTTCTATTAATTACTAACAAGCTAACACTTTCTGATCCCAAGTCGCTGTAAAGCTCAATACAATCAGTAATTCTAGTGTTTAGATTTCAGCTCTATCACACAACAGTCATTGATTAAGAAAAATGTATTTAGACTTACTTTTTTCTGGACAATCAGAGCTGTTTTGAAGTTTTCCTAAATCTCTATTTAATGACTAAACGTTGAAATTGTTTACGTTGACGATTGTCCACGCTTCAATCAGTTGCCACTCATAGCTCAAACATCGTTTTTTGTCATGGCATCGAAATAAATGTATAGCAGAAGACTATCGGGACTAAGTTATTAAAACAAAATTAAGATTCTGGGCTTGTGCCGTATCAATTTCGAATTAAGAATTGACAATATTTGAATTAATGAGATCTTTATAAATTCCGAATCACAGAAGTGTAAAGAATAAGATTTTTTGCCTAGTCCAAGATGTTTAGAAGCACGTTGAGATTTAAAGAAGAAATCAAGTTCTCTCTCAATCCATATTTGAAATTGCCATAAATGCATGAGACTTTACTAAATAAGCTTATTCCGAACTGAGAAAGAGTCGTGAGGTGTTATGGGGAAAGAACAAAGTAAGGCGATCACCCGGTCTAAGGAACGGGAGCCATTAAGCAGCTTAGTTTTGTACAGAGCCTTGAAGTGGGCAATTGTACAGCCAATCCTATCCAGTTACTTCCGTTGTCATGTAACTGGATTAGAAAACGTACCTCAAAAAGGAGGTTTCATTGCCGTTAGCAACCACGCCAGTAATTTTGACCCTCCCATCCTTGCCGCAACAGTTTGTCGTCCTATCGCCTTTATGGCAAAAGAAGAATTGTTTCGGGTGCCAATTCTCAAACAGATCATGCTTACTTATGGTGCTTATCCCGTTAGACGGGGAGCCAGCGATCGTTCAGCTATCCGTGCAGCACTAGCCTCGCTTGAAGCTGGATGGGGAGTCGGTATTTTTTTACAAGGTACCCGAACCAAAGATGGTCGCATCACATCCCCAAAATCTGGAGCTGCCCTCATTGCCGCTAAAGCTCAGGTTCCTTTAGTACCCATTAGCCTCATTGGCACGGAAGGTATTCTCAAAGAAAGTAGTCTTTTTCCTCGGCCAGCAGCGATAACTGTGCGTATTGGTGAGGCGATCGCCCCTCCTTCCACCGTGGCCAAACCCGCCCTCACCACGACAACAGAAGTTTGTGCAGAACGTATCAATGAATTACACACAAAAGGTCGTTAATACTCTCCACACAGTATGAACTGGTCAATTCTTACAAAATGTCTTTCTAGACAATCTCTTTAATTAATCACGATCCCACCCACCTATTACAGGGTGCAAAGTATGCAGACATCTCGTCTAGGGAATTGCTACACTCATGATATTGAAGGCTATTGGGTCGTGATTGGCGCATTAGAAGCAGACAAGTTTACCCACCACTCCCACAGAAAAAATGCCAATAACAAAAATCTCCCTGAAAGCTTTTTATTTGTGGTGTATCATTTCAAACAGATAGTTGCATCATATACAAATACATCTACCAACCCTTTCGACCAGAACTCAGTATTCAACCCTTATATATACTGATTCCATATCCTCAATATATAAAAGCTAAATTCCTGCGGTTTACTTAACCCATGTCCGATTCTAAACAGCAATTTAAGATAAATTTTTGGGGAGTACGTGGGAGTATTCCTTGCCCTGGAGCTGAAACAGTTCGGTATGGCGGTAACACACCTTGCATTGAGATGGTGGCAGGTAATGAACGTCTGATTTTTGATGGTGGTACGGGCCTAAGAGTTTTGGGTCAATCCCTAATGAGCCAACTACCCGTTGAAGCTCATATGTTTTTCACCCACTCCCACTGGGATCACATTCAAGGTTTCCCCTTTTTTGTGCCAGCTTTTGTAAAGGTCAATAAGTTCAATATCTATGGGGTCGTCGCACCAAATGGTGCCACTATCAAGCAACGTCTCCATGACCAAATGCTCCACCCAAATTTTCCTGTACCGCTACAGATTATGCAGGCAGATTTGAAATTCTTTTCCCTTGAAATTGGTGAGTCCCTTGAAATTGGGGATGTTGTCATTGAGAACGCAAAGCTAAATCACCCTGGAGAAGCCGTTGGCTACCGTGTGAGCTGGCGCGGCATATCAGCAGCTTATATTACTGATACGGAACATTATCCAGATCATATTGATGACCAGGTTTTAAAGCTGGCGGATAATGCAGATGTTGTGATTATCGATGCTGCTTATACAGACAATGAGTACCATGATCCAAAATCCAGCAAAGTAGGCTGGGGTCACAGCACTTGGCAAGAAGCAGTGAAGGTTGCGAAGGCCGCGAATGTAAAGCAACTAGTTATTTTTCATCATGATCCACTCCATAATGATGATTTTCTCGACAAAATAGCAGAAGAAGCAGCTTCTGAGTTTTCAAATACAGTTTTAGCTCGCGAAGGAATGTCCATTGTCTTGAATCCTACAGACGGAGCAGAAGGGAACCAGGCAGAGGGTTCTGAAAAGCTATCTGTTTAACTCGGTATAGAATATAAAGAAATATTTCGGGCTTTGAAACGTGCGGGTAGTATCTTCGGGCATTGAGGCGGTTACGCCCACTAGTATCGCTTTAGGTAATTTTGATGGATTGCATCGTGGTCATCAGTGGGTTATCGAGCCGGCGATCGCCTATGCCCATAAAGAACCCCAAGCAATAGCTATTGGACATTCCTCCACAGGACAGCCGACAAGATTATGTCCAACTGTTGTAACGTTTGATCCCCACCCCCGAGAATTTTTTTCTGGTAATCCAAAACGTCTGCTCACGCCTCTCACAGAAAAAATAGAATTGCTTTCGCAGTTAGGCATTGAACAATTAATTTTGTTGCCTTTTGATCGTGAGCTTGCAGCTCTGACTCCACGAGAATTTATTTCAGAAATATTAGTGAAAAGGCTCAAAACTGAAAGTATTAGTATTGGGGTCGATTTTTGTTTTGGTCAAGATCGCAGTGGTAATTCTACCGATTTGAGGGCGATCGCCACCGAATCGGGTATCGAAGTGAATATCGCACCTTTATTTAAAGAAGATGGCGATCGCATTAGTAGCTCAGCGATTCGACAAGCCCTCACGAATGGGCAACTTGAGCAAGCAAACGCTATGTTAGGAAGAGCATATCGCTTACAGGGAGAGGTGATTCATGGCCAAAAACTAGGGCGGAAAATTGGCTTTCCCACAGCTAATCTTGAGTTGCCAAGCACAAAATTCTTGCCAAAATATGGCGTGTATGGCGTGCAGGTTTGCGGACAATCTTTTCAACAAGACCAGTGGGGAATACTAAATATTGGTTGTCGTCCAACTGTTGATCCCAAGGCAGAAAACCCGACCGTCGAAGTACATCTTTTTAACTATGATCAGCAGCTTTACGGTGAAATCCTAACCCTTAAACTTTTACACTACATTCGACCAGAACGAAAATTCGCTTCCCTTGAACAATTGCAAGCCCAAATAAAACAGGATTGCGATCGCACCAAAAAACTACTTAATCTGACCTAGACATAATGAAAGAACGAGTTCGTGACCTGACCGATAACCTCTCAAAAACCATTGTCGGTAAAGAGGATGCCATACGGCTTGTTCTCGTCGCCATGCTGAGCGGCGGTCATGTCTTGCTCGAAGACGTTCCGGGCGTCGGTAAAACATTATTGGCGAAATCCCTTGCCCGTTCAGTCAACGGTAAATTTCAGCGCATTCAATGTACGCCTGACTTACTTCCGAGTGATATTACAGGCACAAATATTTGGAACCCTAATAATCGCGAATTTGAATTTTTATCGGGTCCAATCTTTGCCAATGTTTTACTCACAGACGAAATTAACCGCGCGACTCCCCGTACCCAATCAGCTCTCCTTGAAGTTATGGAAGAGCAACAGGTAACAGTAGATGGTGAGGCTCGTCAGGTTCCTAAACCATTTTTTGTAGTCGCGACCCAAAATCCAGTCGAATACCAAGGCACATTTCCCTTACCAGAAGCGCAAATGGATCGCTTCATTCTCTCTCTTAGTCTTGGCTACCCTGGATTTTCGGAAGAAGTAGATATGCTTCAGATGCACCAATCTCGTATCAAACCTGAACAGTTAGAGCCTTGTATTTCCCCTGATGAGGTACGACAGCTACAGACGGAAGTGCAAAAGATTCACGTCGAAAAATCAATTCAAGAATATATTGTCAAAATTGTGCAGAAATCCCGTAATTATGAGGGGATCATTCTTGGCGTCAGTCCTCGAGGCACAGTAGCTCTCCAGAGGGCTGCTCAAGCTTATGCTTATTTGGCCGATCGTGATTTCATTTTGACTGATGACATTAAATACTTAGCGCCTTTTGTCCTTGCCCATCGCGTAATTGTCTCTGGTGGAAAAAGTGCAAAGGATGTGATTAACACTCTTGTGGCAACGATTTCCGATCCCTCGACACCTGAAAGTGGCTATAGTCTTCCAACTGCCTAGGAACGCCATGTTAAGATTGGTGAAGTTTTATTAGAGCTAATGGGTATCTTTAATGTTCGGTAAGATTTCGCTTGGCAGTGTTGGGTTGGTCGTTGGAGGCATCCTCTCTGTTATTGGTTTTGCGGCCTACGGCTTTGGAAATGCAACGCTTAATTTGGCAGGTATGTTTTACGGCGTTCCGATTCTGTTGGGAGGCTTAGCGCTCAAGGCAGCCGAGATTAAACCAACTCCCTATAGTTCGGACTTATCTGATGATGTGCTCTCTCTTCGAGAAGCTCAGGCAACGGATACACAGCAACAAATTCGTAAAGATATTACCCGCTACCGTTATGGTCAGGATTGTCATCTGGATGATTCTTTGGAGCGTTTAGCTTTAAGCCCTACAGATGAGGAACGACCTTCTCTCCATCATCTTCGTGAAGAATCCCATGATGGTCAGTATGCTTTGGTTTTAGAGTTTTATTCGCCGTTATTTTCGTTAGAAGAGTGGCAAAAACGTCAGGAAAAAATCGAGCGTTTCTTTGGGCCTGATGTGAAGGCCGTGATTGTCCAACCAGAGGAAAACGAAATCGAGTTAGCCCTTGTTCGGACAGCTGCTTAGACATGATGACTCCATCTAACTTTAGGGAATTACTAAGTATTGCTAAGTAAATTTGGCATTAGTTCACATCTAAGCAAAACTTGAATACTATACGACACCGTTAATTTGTTTATAAATCCCCCTACCTAATATTTAGGAGTCAGAATTTATGTCTTTAGTTCTTACCCTTGCTGCAGCTGTGCCTCCCACATTGGAATGGAGCCCCAAGGTTGCAGTCGTTATGATCATTTGCAACATCTTGGCGATCGCACTCGGCAAGGCAACAATCAAAAATCCTTCTGCAGGCCCCGCACTACCAATGCCAGAAATGTTTGGTGGCATGGGTTTTCCCGCACTTTTGGCAACTACAAGCCTAGGTCATGTCATCGGAGTTGGCGCGATTCTTGGGTTGGCTAGTGCAGGCGCAATCTAGACGCTGTTAAATGCCTTTTTCTTTTGTTTTGTGACAGTATTTCTAATCTCCTGAGGGTTCGCCTTCAGGAGATTTTTTTCGTTTCTGAACAAGAGAACCTCGCTGACTTTGTCGAGAGCCAATGTCCCCTAAGCCAGGATAGCGTTTCTTTGGGTTGATTTGAACTTTGCTGAAGGGATGCCATTTTGCTTTAGCTCCTTCGTCGCTTTGCCACCAACGTAGGATAATACCAACGCAAAAGCCGCTAAGAGCCCCAAAAAAAATACTAAGCAAAATACCATATCGCAACACGATAAAAGCAACAAGAAAAACAATTGATGCGAGTAGTCCACCTCGTACCCCTTTCGGTTGGGCTTTTTTTTTCTTTTTCTTTGCCATTGTGGTTACGAGAGTTGCAGAAATTTAAACAATTTCGTAAGGATAATCATCGTCTAAAAACTGCGTGTCACAATCGGTTTAGAGCAGCCAGTCGTGCAGATATTCTATGCCACATTTAGCCCACCCCTTTACTCAAATTGCAGTGATTCTTGCCATTGCTTCTAGTTTAGGGGCGATCGCCGTGTGGTTAAAGCAGCCATTAATTATGGCGTTTATCGCGGTTGGAATTTTAATTGGCCCTTCGGGGTTTTCGATTGTCAGCAGCACGGAGGAAGTGGAGTTGTTGGCGGAGCTGGGCATCGCAGTGCTGCTGTTTGTCGTTGGGCTAAAGCTAGAACCGAATGAGATTAATGCTGTTGGCTCAGTAGCAGTAATCACGGCAGTGGGTCAAATGGCATTGACGGGAGGCTTCGGCTACTTACTTTGTTGGGTAATGGGAATGTCACCCATCGCTGCATTTTATGTGGCGATCGCCTTAACTTTTTCTAGCACAATTATTATCGTCAAATTATTGTCCGATAAAAAAGAAATTGATGCGCTCCATAGTCGAATTGCTGTCGGTGTACTGATTGTGCAGGATATTGCTGTCGTACTACTGATGATTATTTTGTCGGCATTTGGCGATGGGGAGCAAAGTTTAGGACGCTCATTATTATTCGTTTCTTTGCGGGGAGCTGCCTTTCTCGGTTCTCTAACTCTAATCACAAAATTCATTCTGCCGAAACTGCTCCATGGCATTGCTCGATCAACCGAATTGCTCCTGATTTTTGCGATTACCTGGGCGATCGTTCTTGCCTCAGTGGGAGATTTTTTAGGATTTAGCAAAGAAGTTGGTGCATTTATGGCAGGCGTTTCCCTCGCAGCCACACCTTATCGTCTGATTATTGCCCCTCGGTTAGTGAGTTTACGGGATTTTTTACTCCTATTCTTTTTTATTAACCTCGGCATCCACATCGAAATCACTGATTTTCTCAACCAGCTTTTTCCCGCTTTAATTCTGTCTGCATTTGTTCTGATTACGAAGCCAATAATGGTAATGGCTTTAGTCGGAATGCTTGGTTACAAAAAATATACCAGTGTTATTACTAGTCTATCCTTGGGGCAAATTAGCGAATTTTCACTGATTTTGGCAGGGTTAGGGGTAAGTTTAGGTCATATTTCTAGTGAAACCAGCGGATTAATTACTTTAATTGCCTTAATCACCATGGGTCTATCAACCTATATGATTTTGCGCTCCAGCCTGATTTACGAACGATTTTCGCCTTGGTTTAATTGGGTTGAACGAAAAATGCCTCACAAAGAAGATGCCACGGGAATTACTGAATTTGAGGAGCTGGATGTAATCGTCTTTGGTTTGGGACGATATGGAGGCAGTTTAATCCAAGATTTAGAGCAACTAGGTGTCAAAGTATTAGGCGTAGATTTTGATCCAGAGCTCGTCAATTTTTGGCGATCGCAGGGAGTGATGACCTTTTACGGTGATGCTGAAGATCCGGAGTTCCCTGCCGTTCTTCCGCTGAATAAAGTTTATTGGATTATTAGTACCTTGCCAGGTTTAGATATGGGCCTCAAATTGCTCCATCATCTAAAGCATCACAATTACACCGGAAAAATTGCCCTTACCAGTCACACACAGCAAGAAAGCTATCCTCTTCAAAAAGCAGGCGCTGATTTGGTACTCATGCCTTTTCGAGATGCCGCAGTGGAAGCAGCCAGGGTATTGCACAAAAATCTAGATTTTGTGACTGGTTCAGACATTGCTCCCCATATAAGAGATAATTCGCAGAGGGTACAATCTTGATACTTGTTCCCAATGTTGGGGCGACCGACTGCTGCATCAATACTTTGCCAACTAACGGTTTCTATGATTAGTCGTTTTAATATTCCGGTCATTCTTGAGGGTTATTCCCAAGGGTATTTTTTGATGTCGGATGATAATGACAACCTTGGCTGGTATTCAAGTCGGCAACGAACTTTGATCCCTCTCGATGAGCGTTTTCGCTACCCAAAATCTTTGCGACGTGTTTTAAATAAAAAAGAGTTTACGCCAGCCATTAACCAAGCATTCAAAGAAGTTTGTCACGGCTGTGCAGATCGAGATACCACTTGGATTTCACCGGAGCTAATGGATATTTATTTTGCACTGCATAAGGCAGGATATGCCCATAGCTTTGAAACATGGCAGGGCGATCGCCTTGCAGGTGGTGTTTTAGGCATTGTGATTGGTGGGGCATTTATTGGGGAATCGATGTTTTTTAATATCCCCGATGGCTCAAAAGTTGCAATGGTTTTACTCGTCAATCACCTCAGAACACAAGGGTTTAAGTTATTTGATGCCCAGCTGCAAAACCCTCACTTAGAGCGGTTTGGTTCCTACGTGATTAGCAACATTGAGTATCGGCAAATCCTTCAACAAGCCATAAAAATGCCCTGCAAGCTTTAAGCTGACAGAGCTGATTTTTAGTGGCGTTTTTTTAGATTAATATTCTTCAGATTAGGCAAGACTCAACATAATGAGTTGTCTTTTTTGGAGCGATCGCACATCATCCAAACTAAACTCAGTATTTTCGAGAAGGGAAGCGATAGTACATTGACCATCACAGGCTGACATAAAGTCATACTCAGCGTCTGTAACTTTTGTGAGACGGTAGTCAAAGTCAAAGAATGCTTTGCTCGGCCAGCCATTTAAACAGGGATGGACTTCGGCGATCGCCTCACTCAAAAGATCATCATCAGACCAATCAGTTGTTTCGAATGGTGGTTTATATAAGAAAAATTCGTAGTGACTAATGGTCGTGTCCAAAAGCTCAATCAAGCGATAGCGATCACGTTCACTGAGACCCTTGGCTCGTTCAATTAAATCAGGCGATTTACCAACTAAGCGTTCTAGATCCCACACCGGCGGATTCGAAAAGCCAACAAACTCCAGACCCGATGCGTCAATTAGTTCAAAAAGAGTATGGATATTGTAGTCCGTTTCCTGTGGATGAACATACATGTCTGCAAAAGAAGCATCGCGGTGATTTTCTAAAGACCAGCGTTCTTTGTCATATTGAACTAGACGACTATTTTCCGGCAGACTCCCAAAAATATCTCGACCAACTTTGACACCATCAACATAATCACCTCGCTTCTCTCCTTGGAACAGGGCGATCGCCTCTTGCATCAGTTGAATTTCCCAGCGGCCCAACTCCGCATACACAAAAATGTGAAACAAACCACCCGGTGCCACTTTTTTGGCTAATGCTTGAATGCCTTGAACTGGATCTGGCATGTGGTGGAGCACACCAACGCAATTAATGAGATCAAATTCACCTTCTAATTCTGCTGCTTGCTCAATCGGTAGCCGTTGGAATGTCACAGGTGCTTGATGATTTTGCCTGACTCCGGACTGATTACAGCGCTTCTCTGCAACCTCTAAAGCCCCTTCACTGAGGTCGATCCCATAGATTTCTGCTTCTGGATTGAGATGAAGTAAATACTCTGTGCCAACGCCCGTTCCACAACCTGCATCAAGAATTCGAGGATTGTTACGAGCTGGCTTACGACCTGCACAAAAACTATAGGCCGCTTGCCAATGCCAACGCCAGTTATAGCCTGGAGGTGGCTCGTCTAATAAAGGCTCTGGCGGAAAAGGATAGGTATTGTAAAGTTCACGGACAGCCTGTTGACGAGCTTCGGAATTATTCATCTGAGAAAGAACGACTCAATCCTTAAAATTTGGCAAGATAATCTACCAGAGAAACAGGACGCCGCCCATTGTGCAACTTCGATCCCCGCTTTTATTGATTTTTTGAAATATTTTTTAATAAAGTCGTTCTCAATACCTGAAACGTTTTACTCTAAGAGCTAGCAAATAGATAAACATCTCATTTTTTAAAACAGCCTCTGGGAGAAACGCTCGCACAAGACCATCTAGCACTTCTGCCCACTTTCTCCCAAACAGCCCATTATAAATTGAACATTTTGATTGGAGATAGTTGAAAGTCCATGACGATTAGAGCCAGCGGTGGTAGCTCATTGGCCCGCCCCCAGTTATATCAAACCGTTCCTCTCTCTAATATTTCTCAGGCAGAGCAACAAGATCGGTTCCTCGAAACTGGTGAATTGACCTCCCTTGATACCTATTTCACTTCTGGGCTCAAACGTTTGGCGATCGCCGAAGCGATTAAACAGAGTTCCCAGTTAATCGTTTCTCGGGCAGCGAACCGGATTTTCACCGGTGGCTCTCCCCTTGCCTATCTCGAAAAACCAGCATTCGATCCCAACGAAAAATCATCATTTGATCTCGCAGGCCAATTCAGCGCCGATGGTGCTAGTGCTGCGAATGATGATGACAGCCTCTTCTCTGGCGTTCGCGGTTTATTTCTCGGTTCCTCTGGCGGTAGAATTCCAGCTGGCTTCCGACCCATTAGTGTTTCGCGCTATGGTCCCCGCAACATGACCAAATCCTTGCGGGATATGGCTTGGTTCTTACGCTACACAACCTATGCCATTATCGCCGGAGACCCTAGTATTCTCGTTGTGAATACTCGTGGTCTTAAAGAAATTTTGGAAAATGCTTGCTCCATTCCCGCAACGGTTGTTGCCTTACAGGAAATGGCTGCTGCTTCCCGCGATTTATTCCGTGGTGACAATGAAGCACAGGGAATTGTTAATCAATACTTCAGCGTTCTAATCACAGAAGTTCAAACCCAGTCTCCAAACAACAAGCTTCGCCAAAGACCATCTTCTGATCAGCAGGGCTTAGAGTTACCTCAGAGCTACTTCAATGCTGCTGAAAATCGTCAGAAATTTGTCATGAAGCCGGGCTTATCGGCTATTGAGAAAAATTCTGTCGTTAAGGCTGCTTACCGTCAGGTTTTTGAACGCGACATCACTCGCGCCTATAGCCAATCTATTTCTTACCTTGAGTCCCAGGTGAAGAATGGCGACATTTCGATGAAGGAATTTATTCGTCGTCTTGCAAAATCGCCTCTCTACCGAAAGCAATTCTATGAGCCTTTCACTAACAGTCGTGCTCTTGAATTGGCGTTCCGTCATATTTTGGGTCGCGGACCTTCTTCCCGTGAAGAGGTACAAGAATATTTCTCCATCGTTTCCAATGGTGGTCTTCCCGCGCTAATCGATGCTCTGATTGATTCGCAGGAGTACGGAGATTATTTCGCAGAAGAGACTGTACCTTACATCCGTGGTCTCGGTCAGGAAGCACAAGAATGTCGTAATTGGGGCATGCAACAAGAGCTATTTAAATACAGTGCGCCTTTCCGCAAGGCTCCTCAATTCCTAACCACATTCGCGAGCTATAACAACCCCCTACCTGACCAACATGTATATGGCTCTGGTAACGACTCTTTAGAAATTCAATTCGGCGCAATTTTCCCGAAAGAAACTCGTAATCCCAGCAGTAGTCCTGCTCCCTTCAGCAAGGATACTCGTCGCGTCTTAATTCACCGTGGCCCCGGCATCAATAATCAGCTTAGCAATCCTGGAGCGCGTCCAGCTCATCCTGGGACTCTCGGAGCAAAGGTTTTCCGTCTTAATAATGAATTACCTGTTTCTGGTAAATCAAACCCTAGTATCAGCTTCTCTGAAAGTGAAACTCAGAAGGTGATTGCGGCAGCTTACCGCCAAGTCTTTGGTCGGATGGTTTACGATGGTCAGCGCCAAACTTCAGCAGAAGCAAGGCTTGAGAACGGCGATATTACACTCCGTGATTTTGTTCGGATCTTGGCGAAGTCAGATGTTTTCCGTAAAACATATTGGACCTCTCTCTATGTTTGTAAAGCTGTAGAGTACGTCCATCGTCGTCTACTTGGTCGCCCAACTTACGGTCGCAAGGAAATCAATAGCTACTTTGATCTCTGCGCCAAACAAGGTTTCTATGCATTGGTTGATGCCATCATCGACAGTGAGGAATATAAAGAAGCATTTGGCGAAGATACTGTTCCTTATGAACGTTACTTGACGCCTGGTGGCTATGCCCTCCGTCAAAGTCGCCCTGGCGCGATTCGCGAAGATATTGGCGCGAATGTGCAAGTTGAGAAGACTCCTCGCTTTATTGAGCTTGGAACTTCTAGCACGAAGAACTTACCTGTCACAGACATGGGCGATCGCATCAGTCAGGGGGTCACGGTTCAGCGAGATCAAGTTAAGGTATTCAAACTCACTGACACCTTTAATAAGGTTGAGCTCAAGAATGCGACTGCTGCGGCATATCGCCAGATCTTTGAGCGCGATATTGACCCCTACATTGTTGAAGTTCAATTTACAAGTCTAGAAAGTCGTCTTGGCAACCGTGAAATCACGATGAAGGAATTCATCGAAGCTCTAGGTTGTTCTGAGCTGTATCAGAAGGAATTCTATACTCCTTATCCCAACACTAAAGTGATTGAGATGGGTACTAAGCACTTCCTTGGACGCGCTCCACAGGATCAGAAGGAGATTCGGAAGTATAACCAAATTCTTGCGGCAGAAGGCCTAAAGGCTTTCATTGGTGCAATGGTTAACAGCATGGAATACGCAGAAAACTTCAATGAGGATGTTGTACCTTACCGTCGCTACCCAACTCTTCCTGCGGCAAACTTCCCCAATACGGAGAAGCTCTACAACACTTTGACAAAGCAAAATTCAGATGTTGTTGTTCCTAGTTTTGAGCCTGCAGTAAAACGCTAAAACTTTGCGAATAAAGTTTTCCAAATCTTCTGGGAAGCTTTCAAAACGACAATACAGATCTAAAAAACCTCTCAGATATCTGGGAGGTTTTTCTTATTCAAAAGATTTTTGTGGATTGAATGAGATCTCAAAGAAACTCAAAAGATGAGCTTATTTAGAAATCTCGAGGATGTAAGAATCACGAGCTGTAGAACTTTCGAAGTTTCCAACAAAGATTTCATAATTACCTTCTTGGCTCCATACACCACCAATTTCAGCGGGAATGCCAGCTGCGGCGATCGCACAGAAAGGACTAGCGCTTGGGTCACTCGCGTTTTTGATCATTAAAGTGTAGGGAACGGTTGTGGCGCCAGTCGGATTCGTTACACGGATTTTCATGGAAACGATATTGTCAGCACTCACTGAAAAGGTATGGTTTGGTCTATTAGACATCCAGCCACAACCAGTACTATCCTGTGTTCCGCCTGCTGTGCCGCTAATTTGACCAGAGAAAGGCTTACCATTAGCTAAAATATCTAGTCCAGAACCGCTTGATGCAATTGTAAATGTAGAGGGTTGGGCGATCGCCGGAGCTGTGGCAAGAAAAAATGCACCACTGGCAACCGCAGCTAGGGTAAAAAGAGAAGAAAATTTGGTCATTGTTTTGGTAAGCCCAAAGACTTATTGAGGAGTTTGCTTTCCAAGGAGATTCACTCCCTAGGCACCTAGATGGTGAAAGTGGCTAAAAAGTTCCAAATGAACAACGGTAAATTTAGACAGATTAGGTTTAGAATAACTCGTTCAACGAAGGGAACACTCTGTTGGTTACTGTTGTTATTGATCTATTTTTAACACTCTGCTAATGACCTTTGTAGCCAAAGTGTGTCAGTTCCCAAAGTGTTTCTACCAAGGGTTGCCAATCAGACTAAAACTACTCCAAAAATAAGGGTGGCTCAGATCATTACTCTGGAGTTGCGAGAACGTTTCTGGCAGATCAATAGGGCCCGCAGGAGTAATCAATGTTCCTCCTTGTCGCTGAACTTCACCATTCAACAAGGCTAATTGAGCTTGGCGGAGTGCTTCCGCTTTAATCGGCAGGGATTGGAGCTCACGATAAAACTCTGTCATCAAAGCAAGCGTCCCTTCATCACTGACATACCAGAGGCTACCTATCGCTGATTTTGCACCTGAGGCGATCGCCAAACCAGCAAATCCCAACTCGGCATTTGGATCACCAAAAGCTGTACGACAAGCAGATAAAACCAACAATTCGATTGGTGGATTATTGAGTTGAAGCTTTGGTAACTCCGCTAAAGACACCCGTTGATCCCAAAACTGAATATAGGAACGCGCAAGATTACCAGGCAAAAATTCACCATGGGTGGCAAGATGTAAAATTCCATATTCTTGGCGATCGCGCGCAGCCAGTAAACGATCTACGGTAAATTGATTTTCGCTGTAAACATCCCCTTCCCAAATGCGATCAGCAATCTCTGATAATTCCACTGGAACCGCAGGCAAATCATTTTGTTGTTGAAATTCCGAAGCCCCCATTGCCAAAACTTGACTCTCTCGTAAATCGAGATAGTCCGTTTGAGTTAATGCGAAACTGGGCATCATCCCCACACTATATTTTTCAATTACAAATTGCTGTCCATCATGAAGAGCTGCTATCGGTAAAGTACGCAGCCCACGATCCATCACAAACGTCAAATTATCAATCTGAGCTTCATTTAATTCCGCTTCAAGGGGTTTGATCAGTAAATCATAAAAGTACTTTGCCGATCGCAAATAGGTATTCCCTAAATGTGGACTGGTAATACTACGGTTAAATGACCTTGCTGCTCTTAGAATTTCCTGTCGACTACTTCCTACAATGCGACGACGTACCACCTTGCCACTAGCAGTGAGCATAACAAGCTCTAATTCATCATTACCAAGAGCCTCTCGATCTATATCAAGATAATTTTGGCGCGCATTGTCGTCAAATTGCCAGAGAATATCTTTATCTTTACCAATTGTTTGTTTCGTCGATTGTTTTGTTCCTCGCGATTCTTTGTCGCGAAATGCCACATAAATAATGGCAGGGTCAATATCGAGTAAAGACTGAATTGTCGCTAGCTTTGATTGCACCGCATCAAAATTAGTATCTGGCTTTGCGGCTAATCCAAAATGCTCACCATAGTCATCAAAAAAATCATCTTCTAGGGCATCAAGCTCTTCATCATAATCACTCCAGCCATCATCTTCGTATTCATAATCAAAATCGCTTCCAAAAAAATCGTCGTCGTCTTCGTCAAAGTCTTCATCATCTTCCCCTTCCTCGAACTCGTCATCTCCAAATTCATCATCCCCAAATTCATCTTCAAATTCATCGTCCCCAAATTCGTCATCTCCGAACTCATCATCCCCAAATTCATCGTCGCCAAAGTCATCTCCAAATTCATCATCTCCGAAATCTCCCCCAAACTCGTCATCTCCAAAATCACCATCAAAGTCTGATTCTTCAAACGGAATACTGCCTTCGACAATGGCATTAGGGTCTTGCTGATATATGCCAACACCATCACCGTCAGCATCCGGAATAAAATCAATCGTCATTGTGGTGTTATCGAAAGCACCAACTTGAATCATTCCTTCTACTCTGATGTCATTGTTAGCAACTAATACTAGGGTTGCATCCTGACTAGTACTGACAATGTTGGCTCTAATAAAAATGTCATTATCAGCTTCGAGTTCGAGGGTGTTGCCACTTGACCAAGTAAATGGGCTATCGACCACAATGTTGCCTAAGTCGGCATTCCCCGAATTGGTTGTAATTAAGATATCGCCAAGTTCTAATTGGAACTGGAGGTCGAAAACATTGAGGTTGGAGGGCGTATTCGTGATGTCATCAAATACACCATCCATAAAATCTAGTGTGGGACTTGTCGGATTATCGGAAATGATGATGTCAGTGGGATCGAGCAGTAATGTGCCATTGGTACCCAGGGGCGATCGCAGATCCACTGTGCCCTGAAAATCAAGATATTGTTTACCGCTAACCTCGACAAACCCACCATTACCGCCAAACTGACCACCTGTCGCATCGATATTGCCGTAAAAAAGTGTTGATTGGTCTGACCAGATGATGGCTTGGCCGCCATCTCCTGTGGCGATCGCCGCAGTTGAGAATGTCGAGTTTGGATCTACAAAAACATTTTTCGCATTCGTAAATAAACCCTGTCCCTGAAAATCACCGCCCAGATAAATCTCGCCGCCACCATTCAAACCTGATGCATCTAAATTCGCACTGGTCAGAATGATTTCATTTCCCAATAAAGTCGATGTGCCACCAAGGTTTCCGCTGACATCAATTGAGCCACTCATAAACAGATTGCCAGAATTCATTGTCACTGGCGTTTGAGTTTCACTCAGCTCCACTGCACCATCATTTAAAGTCACACCTGTTGCAAGGTTATGTCCGGTCAAGAGGCGAGGAATATCGACAACATTGGCTGGTGCGCCATTATTAAATTCGAGATTGAGTAATTGACCAGCCTGAGACAGTCTCAGAGTATTTGTGCCAGGAACTGCAGTGAGATTAATTGTTCCAGATTCCGCACTTAGAGAGCCAGTATTGACAATGTGTGAAGCAAAAAGATTCAGTTGGTTTCCCACATTAAGCTTTAAATCTGCGCCGTTGATAATGCCACCAGTGCCATCAAAGAAAAATTGGTTAGGACTCCCGATAAGCTCGTTGTAATTCGTTTGCCCTGACCATATGGCGCTACCAAAGCCTAATCCTGTTGCAGTGGTTGCAGTGAAGTCTGCAGGCAAATTTAATTGGGTATTTTCACCAAAAACAATTCCACTGGGATTGATGAGATATAAATCTGCGTTACTCCCACTGATGCTAAGTAGGCCATCGATTAGGGAAGGATTCGCACCACTGATTCGCGACAAAATATTTTGGATAGCTGGCGCACTGAGAAATGTCGCACTTTGGTTCGTACCAACATTAAAATCCTGAAAATCATGGAATAAGTTATTGCCACCTGCGGAAGTACTGCCACCAGAAATATCCCAATTTTGACCATTTTGGGTTACAGCAGTATTGGTAGTATTTGCAGTCGAGGTGATTTGGGCAAGCAGAGGCGTCAATGGACACAATAAACCAAGGCTAACCGTGACAGATAACAGACGAAAATAAGACACGGCAAACTCCTAAGCTGGCTGGCATTGCTTCGTAAAACTAGTGATTCGAGCGAACATACGATGGGTTAAAAGGTCTCGATTCTTCGATAGAAAATAATGGCGGTGTTTTGCCTCATGCAAAAAAGGCTGGGTTTTTCAATACTCCCACGCCATCTTATGATTATGATATTCAATCCACCTCAAACAGAATCCCCGCTTTAATCTTTGCAATAACTTTCGGTTTGAGAAAATGTTAGTTAGCGAGAAGATCCCCCATGAGTTTAGTCTACGTACTTTTGTTTAATGCCCGCACTGATAATGAAGGCATTCACACCCTCCAAGAAGGCGATCGCAACAAGGTCTTAATGTTTGAAGACGAAGATGACGCGATTCGCTTTTCTCTCATGTTAGAAGCACAGGATTTCCCACCAGTAACTGTTGAGAAAATGGAAGATGAAGACATTATCGAGTTCTGTGATAGTGCTGATTATGCCTATGAGCGCGTTGCTTCTGGTCAATTAGCGGTTCCTCCAGAAAACAGCGTTTCAGAAACGGATTGGCAAGAATCTGGCAGCTATCCAGACAAAGAAAAAACATCCCAAAATTCACCAGATAAAGAGGGTGATAGTGATCTTTCAAATGATGAGCTTGACCGGATTCGTCAGCAACTCGAAGGTCTTTTATAGACTTTTATAGATAGAAAAACATTAAGCTAATTCTGGCTGGGTCGTGAGACTTGCAGAAATATAGTCGGCGGTTGCCTCTACGAGGGCGATCGCATTTTCATAAAACATCCGTGTTGGCCCAATCACCCCCACACTACCGACAGGTACTTCTTCTTGGTAATAGTTGGCGGAAACTAGAGCACAAGTTTTCATCGGTTCGAGAGGATTTTCTGTGCCAATATGAATCAGGGTGGTTCCTTCCTCACCTTCACGGTTGAACATCACCGGAAAAAGCTGTTCTTGGCGTACTTCGATGAGATGCAACAGCGTTTGTAATTGCTCTAGCTGCGAAAATTCTGGCTGCCGAAGTACTTCAGAAATACCATGCACCAAAATCGGTGTGGAAAGATTATTTTGATTGACCTTCGCAACAGTCTGACAAATGGTGTCTAACAGCTCAGCGCAATGGCGAAAATCTTGGTCTAAAGCATCTAAATCTAATCGGGAAATTTCTTCCAGCGATCGCCCTTGGAGATGATGATTTAAAAAATTGGCGAGAAGAGTTAATTCGTCGGGATCATACTCGAGCTCAAAAGCCACAGACTGCGGCTGAAACATATCAGTCACCACAATCACCATTACTTTGCTTGCGCTGAGAGGAAGCAATTGTAAATGTCTTAACCGCGCATAATTTTGCTGAGGTACTGTGATCAGCGCAATATAGCCGCTTAGCGTGGATAAAATTTGATTTGCTTTTTGTAATGTCGCCTCTAGCCCCCAAAGCTGCTCATCAGAATTTTGAGTGAGCGCCTGATGCACTTGCTTACGCGTTTTCACATTAGGTGTGACCAACTCATCGACGTAAAAACGATAGCCAGAGTCCGAAGGAATACGCCCCGCAGAAACATGGGGTTGATACAAAAAACCAGCTTTTTCTAGCTTGCCCATCACATTACGGATCGTGGCAGAACTCACATGAAAATCATATTCTTTGACTAACGTTTTGGAGCCAACTGGTTCAGCCGTAGAAATGTAATGATTGACTGTTGCCCGAAAAATATTTTGATGTCTGAGATTAAGAATATTCTGAGCAGTCATAAATAGGGTGAGGACAAGTCAAGCCCGTAATTTGTTTGGCAAATCTTAAAAAAATATAAATATTTTTCTCAGTAGAAAATCAAAAAAAGTTATTTTTTTATAAAAAACGAACTCAATCTGTGGCAGTTAGTATAGCCGATTTTTTCCTTCGGTTAATAGCGCGGAACATTGCGGTCAACTAGTAGGGAATAAGCATCAATCCCTCCCATAATGTTTATGACATTTGTAAAGCCGTTCTGTTGTAGCCACTGGCACATTTGCGCAGAACGTATGCCGTGATGGCAAAGGACATAAGTTTCGGTATTGGGGTCAAAATCCTCAGAGATTGTGGGTGACCATTCTTCAAATTGGCTAAGGGAGAGGGTTTGAAAACCATCAAGTACAGCGATCGCCACCTCTTGGGGTTCTCGTACATCGATAAACTGCAAATCTTGTTCTAATTCTGCGGCGATCGCCACCTTTTCGGCAAAGGCTTGGACAGAAATTTCTTGAATGGGTGTGGTCATAAAGCTACTGATTTTTATTTTTTCGAACTAGAAAAAGATGCTTAGACTGTGGCCTCAAAAAAGTGGCGCAAAATTTAATTAATAATTTAAAAAATTTTAGGCTCTTTCTGCCAAGTATCGCTATTTTGTGTGCCTGGTGAACCGAATCAGCTCGGCAAAGTTAAGGAGTATTGCAGTTCCCGGCATCAGGCGCTCACCCCAATTTCAGAGTGGTACAAGTAAGGGCAGAGGCCATTAGCCACTTCAAGAATGCTTGGTATTCCTAGAAGACTGGCGATCGCCTCATTTCCCAGCACGACTTTTTTCAATACATATTTTGAAAAAACAGCCATTATTTTGAGTTTGTATGGATCTCGCAAATTTTCCGTGGTTATCCACGATTATTTTATTTCCCATCGCAGCAGCCTTATTGTTGCCGATCATTCCAGATAAAGATGGGAAAACCGTTCGATGGTTTGCCCTAACGGTCGGTTTAATTAATTTTGGTATTATTGTTGCCGCCTTTTATGTTGGGTATGACTTCAGTAGTCCTGACTTACAACTTGTAGAGAGTTATACGTGGGTCGAGGCGATCGATCTGCGGTGGTCAGTGGGAGCAGATGGTCTTTCGATGCCACTGATTTTGCTTACTGGTTTCATCACGACTCTGGCGACTTTGGCAGCTTGGCCAGTCACCTTTAAGCCAAAACTCTTTTACTTCCTGATGTTGCTGATGTATGGCGGTCAGATCGCCGTATTTGCAGTACAGGATATGCTCCTCTTCTTCTTCACTTGGGAACTTGAGCTTGTTCCGGTTTACCTAATTCTTTCCATTTGGGGCGGTAAAAAGCGCCTTTACGCAGCGACGAAGTTTATTCTCTACACTGCTGGGGGATCGCTATTCATTCTGATTGCAGCCCTCACAATGGCCTTCTACGGTGATACAGTCACCTTCGATATGACGGCGATCGCCAACAAAGATATCGGCATTAATCTGCAACTGTTACTGTATGGTGGTTTGCTCATTGCCTATGGCGTTAAGCTGCCTATTTTCCCTTTACACACTTGGTTGCCCGATGCCCATGGCGAAGCAACAGCACCAGCGCATATGCTTCTCGCCGGAATTCTCCTCAAAATGGGTGGCTATGCTCTCCTGCGGATGAATGCCGGGATGTTGCCCGATGCCCATGCCTTATTCGGCCCAGTGCTGGTGATTTTGGGTGTTGTCAATATTGTCTATGCAGCCCTTACATCCTTTGCCCAGCGAAATCTCAAGCGAAAAATTGCCTACTCATCCATTTCCCATATGGGTTTTGTGCTGATTGGGATGGCCTCCTTTACTGATTTGGGAACCAGTGGCGCAATGCTCCAAATGATTTCCCACGGTTTGATTGGGGCGAGTCTATTCTTTATGGTTGGCTCAACCTATGACCGTACCCATACCCTGATGCTCGATGAGATGGGAGGGGTTGGCAAAAAGATGAAAAAGATTTTTGCCATGTGGACAACCTGTTCTTTCGCATCCCTTGCACTACCAGGGATGAGTGGTTTCGTCGCCGAGTTAATGGTGTTTGTTGGGTTTGCCACCAGTGATGCTTACAGTCCAACTTTCCGAGTGATTATCGTTGTCCTTGCAGCGATCGGTGTAATTCTTACGCCTATTTACCTCCTCTCCATGTTGCGGGAAATCCTGTATGGCCCAGAAAACAAGGAGCTTGTAGAGCATGAAGCACTTGTTGATGCAGAACCTCGTGAAGTATTTGTGGTTGCTTGTTTGCTTATTCCCATCATCGGCATTGGTCTCTATCCCAAAGCTGTCACACAAATCTATGCTTCGACGACAGAGCATCTCACCGAAGTTTTACGGGCATCAGTGCCTAGCCTGAATCAAACAGCAAAGGCTTCGACAACAACATTCGATATGGCCGCTCTCCGCGCACCAGACATTGATAGAACATTTAGCCAATATCAATAGTCCCCATCAAGTCGCTTAACTTTAATGGCTTGTTGAGCAAAGTCCTCTACTAAATTCAGTAGAGGACTTTTTGTTGTGAAAGACTTTTATAGAGATCAATGGCAGATAACTTAGTTCGATGAGCTTGAAGTATTGCTGACAGAACTGGTTGAGACGATTTCAATGCGGTCAGGATTGCCGAAAAAGTCTTGGGAAATATCGATCAACATGGAAGCGAGAGGCGTTAATTGCCAATGTCCATCAAGGCTTTGTAAGAGTTGATCCTGTTGTTTGCGATAGCCACGGATATCCCAGGTGCCATTGTTGATAATGGCAAACCACACATCGCCATGTTCACTGGTAGGGATCATGCCAGCTAAGGCACTAACTTGGTTGAGGGTTCCGGTTTTTGCGATAATTCCTTTGGGCATTTTGCGGTCAATCATGGTGCCGCGTTTATCACGTCCAGCAACAGGAAATAAATCAGAAATCGCCAAGGTTTCAGAGTCAATAGACTGGTCAATCGCCTGAAACATCATCACTGCTGCCCTTGGAGAAATACGATTTTCCACGCCTAAGCCTGATCCATTAATCAGTTGGAGTTCATTTTCAGGAATGCCAAGGTCTTGGGCAACTTGTTTGCCCATTTGTGGGCCGCCGCCTAAGTTTTGGGCAATCATTTCGGCGATCGCATTATTACTGTAGATATTCATCAGTTTTAAAATTTCTGACAGCACCAAAGATTTATGGATTAAAATCTTGGTCGCATCACTAGGCAACGACTCTAAACGCTTAACGCCACCGGAAATTGACATCTGAGGTTTTGTTGTCGCAGCTTTCATCGTGCTAAATTGGCGGCTCACTTCTCCATTCCAGAGACGGTGATCCATTCCCATGCGGAGTGTCTGGGCAGAAACCACTGGATCAATTGCATAGTTCATCGCAAAATTGCCCACGACAATTAGATCTCCCTGTACCTGACGAATACCCGCTTTATTCAGTGCATTACCCAGGGCGATCGCCTCTTCCCATACAAAGAGCGGATCACTACCTCCTTCAATAATCAGATCACCACTCAAAACACCATTATTAATTGATCCTGTGCGATAGATCCCTGTCTCAAACTGATGCGTTAAAGACCATTTATTAATTGCAGCTAAAGTTGTTGCAACTTTTGTCAAAGATGCCGCAGACAATGCCTCCTTCCCCTGATGTTGCGCTAGAGGTAACCACTGTGACTGAATCCAAATACCTTGGCGGCTAACCGATTTTCCCTGTTCCCCTAGCTGAGCAACATACCGCTCGACAATTTGTTGAACCGTCGGGTCATCTTGATAACTAAGTTCAAATACCGCTGTATTTTCCCAAGTCAGCGGACGATACGGAATAATATCTGGCGGCGCGTCTGGCTGTAAAAAATTGGCCATAAAACCAACAAAACCGAGACTGATCGCTTTAAACATGAGAGATTAATGAACCCTTTTAAAAACACAAAGGAAAGAAAAAATGTGCCATGTGACCTCTGATGGTAACACCGAAAATTCCATCATTGGTATCAGAAAGCACGAATCAGCCTTCTGGTAATATGTTGAAGGCATTTATTCCAAATCAACATGTCATCAACACGCGCAAAAATAGCTATAGACGCCATGGGGGGAGATTATGCCCCAGAGGAAATTGTTGCTGGAGCAATCCGAGCAGTAGAAGAACTTGACGTTGAGATTTTTCTTGTTGGTGACCCCAAACTTATCCAAGAAAGTTTAGATCAACACCTCAAAACCCCCTCAGAATTTGTGCATATTGTTGAGGCAGAAGGGGTTGTTGAAATGTGCGAAGAGCCCCTTGTCGCCATCCGCCGTAAGCCAAAAGCATCCATTAATCTAGCAATGCAGCTTGTGCGCAAGAAAAAAGCGGATGCGGTGGTTTCCGCAGGTCATTCCGGTGCAGCGATGGCTGCAGCTCTTTTAAAATTAGGCCGTATTAAAGGTATTGACCGTCCTGCCATTGGCGCTGTATTCCCAACTCTTGATCCCGAGCGCTCTGTGATTGTGCTTGATGTGGGAGCAAACGTCGATAGTAAGCCCAAATATCTTGAGCAATTTGCTTTGATGGGAACAATTTATAGCAAATATGTGCTCGGCAATAACGAGCCACAAGTTGGTTTACTTAATATTGGTGAAGAACCTTCAAAAGGTAATGAGCTTGCTCTCAAAACCCATGAACTTCTCATGGGAAATTCGGCGATTCCCTTCAAAGGAAATGCTGAGGGAAGAGATGTTCTTTCTGGTGAATTTGACGTTGTTGTCTGTGATGGTTTTACCGGCAATATTTTGTTGAAATTTGCAGAATCCGTCGGCTCAGTGCTTCTCCAAATTCTTAAGGAAGAATTACCTCGTGGTTTACGCGGTAAGGCTGGCGCAATGATCTTAAGGCCTAATCTTAAACGTATTAAGCAAAGAGTTGATCACGCGGAACACGGCGGCGCGCTGCTATTTGGCGTCGCAGGTGTTTGCATTATTAGCCACGGTAGTTCTAAGGCTCCTTCGATTTTTAATGCCATTCGATTAGCAAAAGAAGCGATTGATAATGAAGTCATTCAGCGTATTAAAAGCTATACAGAAGAGCATCAAAAACAGGCTAAGCAGGCTGTGACTAACGAAGGATAATTAGAAAAAAAGCATTTAATGAATTACTATCAGATGAATCATCTCCGAGGAAGTAAGGGAGTCGAGCATTGAAATTTGATGGGGCAGGTATTGCCATTACGGGGAGTGGGTCAGCTACTCCTCAATCGGTTGTCAAAAATGATGATCTCAGTCAGTTAGTCGAAACCTCGGATGATTGGATTCGGACGCGCACAGGCATTCGTAATCGACATTTATTGGAAGAAGGTAGTAGCTTAAGTGAACTAGCAGCTACTGCAGCAAAACGGGCGATCGCCTCGGCAAATCTTAATCCTGAAGAGATCGATTTGGTGCTTCTTGCCACATCAACTCCGGATGACCTTTTTGGAAGTGCAGCCAAGGTTCAGCATTTAATTGGTGCAAAAAATGCAGTTGCATTTGATCTAACTGCAGCTTGTTCTGGTTTTGTGTTTGGTTTAGTGACGGCCGCGCAATATCTGCGCACTGGTGCTTTCAAAAATGTTGTTGTGATCGGCGCAGATATTTTATCTCGTTGGGTAGATTGGGGTGATCGCACGACCTGTGTTCTCTTTGGTGATGGCGCTGGGGCAGTGGTGTGTCAGCGGAATGATGTCGATCAGCTTCTCGGTTTCGAAATGTATAGCGATGGTAGCCAAAACCACTGCTTAAATCTTTCCTATCAAGCAAATCCTAAATATTTAGTACATGATGTCACCATCCAGCAAGGGCAATACGAAGCGGTCACAATGAATGGTCGGGAAGTTTACCGTTTTGCTGTGGCCAAAGTGCCGGAAGTTGTTGAAAAAACATTGTTCCGAGCTGATTTGGCGACCGATGATATTGACTGGCTAATTTTGCACCAAGCCAATCAAAGAATTATTGATGCCGTTGCAAAGCGTCTAAAACTACCTCAAGAAAAGGTGATTGCGAATTTACATGAGTATGGCAATACTTCGGCAGCTTCTATTCCCCTTGCTCTAGATGAAGCGATTAAAGCTGGCAAAGTTAAGGCTGGTCACACGGTTGTGATCTCCGGTTTTGGGGCTGGTTTGTCTTGGGGAGCTGCGGTTTTCCGTTGGGGTAATCCTTAATAACAGTATCGTATGTTTGTTTCGATCATTCTGGTGTGACAGGTTCCGCGGCCGGGGCGATCGCCTGCTTTGCGATCAGAACTTCGAGCACATCCCGAACAATGGGAGCAGCAACAGTACTACCATATGAGTTTTTCGCCATGGGTTCATCAATGATTGCCATGACAACATAGCGTGGTTTCTCGACTGGAAAAATACTGACAAAACTTGTGATTTTTTTGCCGACCAAATACACACCATTCTTTGCTTTTTGGGCTGTTCCAGTTTTTCCTGCAATACGATAACCATCGATTCGGGAGGCTTTCCCACTACCATCCTCAACAACTGTTTCCATCATCTCCACAACATCTTTTGCGGCAGCAGCTGAAAAAATCTGAGGCGGTTTTGACGTGACAATTTCTTCCTCTGAGTCATCAGTTTCAAGGGTTTGCCATTCCCCTTTACTATCCACTAAACCCTGAACAACACGGGGCTCTACTAACTTCCCGCCATTCGCGAGAGCTGCGTGGAGTTGGACTAATTTTAAAGGCGTTAATGTGAAACCCTGACCAAAGGAACTAGTGGCGGCTTCAATTTGACCTGCGGTAAATGTCTCACGGTTTTTGATAAAACCATCTGCTTCACCCGGCAAATCCACACCTGTTCCTTTTTCGATCTTCAATGCCTGTAATTTATCGTAGTAATCCCCAACACTAAGCTTTTGCATTAATTGGATCATGCCAATATTGCTCGATACGCGCAAAATTTTCGCAGCATCAACATAGCCATAACCACCTCGTTGGTCAAAGTCATGGTTTTTAATTGGCCAAGTATTAATGGTCATTTGGCCTGCATCATAGACAATGGTGTCAGGTTGGATCACGCCAGCATCAAGGGCGATCGCCACGTTAATTGGCTTAAACGTTGATCCTGGTTCATACAAATCCGACACAACCCAATTTTTAAACAGTTCGCTTTGTTCTTCTGGCGAATAGGAAAAATATTCGTTGGGATTGTAAGTGGGTTCTGTCGCAAGGGTCAGCAAGTCCCCAGAATGCACATCCATCACAATGACAGCACCTCGTTTAGCACCAAAGGCCTTGATTTGCTTTTTGAGAGATTCCCGTGCAACCCGTTGTAGCGTCAGATCGAGAGTTAGTTTCAGTTGCCAATCATCATATTTGAGAACACCAGCCTCTAAATTTGCAGGTAGTAGAGAACCATTTCCCGAACGGGTGAGCTGCAAAACAATTGGAGCCCGCTGGATTAATTCCTTTTGCTTAAACTCAACTCCCGTTTGCCCAATGTGGTCAAAATCGACAAACCCAATCACTTCGGCGGCAACTTCTTTCTGTGGATAAAACCGAGCAAAACGATTAACGAGTTCTACTCCGTCTAACCGCAGATCCCGCACTGTTTTCGCAATATCTTCCTGTAGGTGGTGAGTGAGGAGAATGCCACTTTCCTTGCTTCGAAGTTTTTGCTCTAGCTCAGTAACATCCTGGTCAGGCAATACTGATGCGAGATGAAATGCAACATAACGATAGACATCTTCCGAAGCCCAATCTGGTGTATTTTCTTTGAGCTTGCTGGGTAGCCGAAAGCCGTTGGGATGGATATAGAGGCTATAAACAATTTTGTCGATCGCCAAAGCATTACCATGACGATCAACAATCGTCCGGCGAGGAATATAAGGACGAAGCGTTACCTGCTGCTGCTCCTCAACCATCCCATTGAGACGCTCATAATCAAATACTTGTAAATAGAGTACTCGACCGATTAGACCAGTAATCCCGCAGAAAAAGACAAGCCAAATCAAGATCAACCGTGATCGCAAAGCATTAGGTCGATTCATGCGTGCAGACTTCACCTTGTGTCGCCGTGTCATCACTTGCTTACGGCGGTACTGAGAATTAGGAGACTGCGATCGCTTAGACCTTGGGCGGCGCGTTCGGTTGACGGTCATATCAACATAAATACTACAAATGTTTCACACAGTAGTGATCTTAGTGCAATACTTCTCTTTCTCGTCAAACTAATGTGTAATGCCCTCTCCGATCTAGTAGCCGATGGGTGTCTGATTATCGATAGGTTGAAGAGTTGGCTTTGCTTGGGGGCGAAGTTTCACGGATTGTGGTGCAGGGACAAAAACGTTATGTTCCGGCTTTGGTGTTACGAGCTCCGTCTCTGGTGTCTCGGACTGCTCAATAAATTGTTGCTTAAGGCTTTCATTATTAGTGACAAAGCCTCGTTCATCGTCCTGCAAACGATCCAACTTTGCGTAGGCGTCTCCCCACACTTTTTGGTTATACACAGTGCAGGCATACAATCCTACCGCTGTACTGATGCTGGCGATCGCCAAAAATTGTGTAAACCGTTGACTCATAGCAAGGAGTTTAAATTGGAGTTTTGGAGCGCGTGCCGGCATCTTGTTTACCGACGGAGCAACCTTTAGAGGCGAAACTGGAGCGACAGAAATTGCAGATCTAGAACCTCGATGCACAACCTTACGCTTGCGGGGACGAACCGGAAGCGCGGGGGTTTGCCAAGGTCGAGGAGCGACTGCCATTCTACTATTTTCGACTCCACAGAAAACGGATTGCTACTAAGGGTTATTTTAATCACGTCTTCTGATTTTTTCGCCTTTTTCTGCACGTTTTCCTCAATTCTCACTTCTTTTTTGCGAATATCAATATTTATGTACTTGTTTTGTCTGCCAAAGAAATTGAGAAATGTATCGGCATAGTACAAGTATATTGTATTCATTTGATCTTTCCAGCTCTTAACCTAGAACAGGTGTTCTTTGTGTTGGAGTGGGGAAAATCTTCTGTATGAAATTATTATTAGCTCAATCTCATTTAATGATGTAGGCGATCACTCAAAATTCATCACCATTCCAACATTAATTGAGCAAATAGAATACAAATGAAACTTCAAAACTTTAGAGCATACCTTTAGAGCTTGGAATAGTTGCAGCTCGACGAGGATCAATTTCTAAAGCCATCCGCATTGCCCGTGCAAAAGCTTTAAATGTTGCCTCGATAATGTGGTGGGAATTGAGGCCATCAAGTTGACGAATATGAATGGTCATTTGGGTATGGTTTACGATCGCGACAAAAAATTCCCGTACAAGCTGAGTATCGTAAGTGCCAACCCGCTCTGTTGGGATTTCCAGCCCATAAGTCAAATGAGGGCGACCCGAAAAATCAAGAGCCACTTGCACTAATGCTTCATCGAGGGGAGCAACAAAATGTCCGAAACGATGGATACCTTTGCGGTCTCCAATCGCTTGGGCGATCGCCTGACCGAGGGTAATCCCCACATCTTCATTTGTATGGTGATCGTCAATCTCATAATCCCCTTTCGCATCGATCTCTAGATCCAAGAGACCATGGGAACAGAGCTGGTGCAACATATGGTCGAGAAAAGGCACACCCGTTTGCACTTTACATATACCAGTACCATCGAGATTAACGCCTACTTTTACATCAGTTTCGCCCGTTACACGAGTGACAAAAGCCGTACGATTGGAATCAGAAGAAGCAGGCATAATATAAAGAACAACCCTCAATTTAGCTAAGCTATTCTAGCTTACGGTTGCAAACTTTTAGGAAGACAACGCTCACATCATGGATAACAACAACTGGCTGCAACAGATGGTTATGTTTGGCATTGGCACAACGTCAATTGTTGCCGAAAAAGTCAAAGAAGCCAGCGACCAATGGGTTAAGGATGGCACGATTAATCCTGACCAAGCCAAAAATATGATCGATGACATGATGAATCAGCTCAAAATGGAACAGGGCAATGCAGAAGCCTATTTTGAAAGGCAGGTTCGCAATGTCCTTCAAGACCTCGGTGTGCCAAATCAAGCCGAAATGAATGAGCTCCGCGGACGCATCGATCGTCTCGAACGACAAGTCAGAGAATTAGAGAATAAGCAGTGGCGTTAGGTCGTTAATATATATAAGAATTTGAGATTTCAGGAGTATACAAACAAAGTATAAAAATTTATGCGAGAAATCTGGATAAGCTTTGGCATCGTCGTGATCTGTAGCGTCATGATCATCACTTCTGCTGTATTTAATATCGGCAGTCAGCCGGCGATCGCCGATGAAATCACCTCCACATCAGAAGTTGAAGTTGTAAACATTGCGGCAAACCCCACCGAGGAAACAGTAGAAATGGAAAATAAAGAAGAATTAGAAGCTTTGGGCATAGATATCACCGCGATCAAAACCACGGACTCTGGCTTGCGTTACACCGAAGACGTTGCTGGCGAAGGTGACTTCCCTATGGAAGGTGAAATGGTGACAGTTCATTACACTGGCAAGCTTCTCAATGGCAAAGTATTCGATAGCTCCAGACAGCGCAATGAACCCTTTTCTTTCGTGATTGGCGTCGGTCAAGTTATTAAAGGTTGGGATGAAGGTGTAATGGCCATGAATCCCGGTGCGAAGCGGACACTCATTATTCCCTCTGATCTCGCTTATGGTTCCCGTGGTGCTGGCGGTGTGATTCCTCCCGATGCAACCCTTGTTTTCGACGTTGAACTCCTCAAGATTCGTTAGAACCCATAACGGTTGAATGACCATTTAAAAAATAGATATTTGGGAGTTCCTGAAATTAATATTTCAGTGGACTCTTTTTTTATGGACTTTGGCTTAAAGGCATTTCGATTGGTTGTCTGACACCACACATCGTCAAAAAAAAAGATGGCCAATACAAATTTGTCCATCATTGAAAACTATTCAATTGTTTAAGGTCTCAGGCAATTAAGCGACTTTGACATAAACTAGCTCTTCTTCAATCATTGCGGTGAATGTACCCAGCTCTTTTGAAGCAGGGCCAGAGAGCACTTCGCCACTTTCGCTAAATTTAGAGCCGTGACAAGGACAATCAAAGGATTCGCCAGCCCATGCAACAGTACAGCCTTGGTGTGTACAGAATGCATTAACAGCAATCAAAGCATCGGAAGCAGCGGGATCACGGATCACCGCAACTTGTTCGCCATTGAAGTTTTTGTTAGAAATAGACCCTTCTTCATCTAACTGCTCAACAGTACCGATCGCCGCAAAACCATCTTCGCGGGGAGTGGTATCAATCTCGACTTTTTCGCCCTCAGGGCTTTTTTCAGTTTGAGCCGCAGGGGCTGTGCTTTCTGTTTCACCACCATCAGAACAGGCGGCAATCGCCACAGGTAGAGAAGTTGCAATTGCGCCGAGTCCGACCCAGCTTAAAAATTCACGTCTTTTCATGGTGTCTTTTCCTCAAGATTTGCAAATCTAAGATTAAAAAGGAGCACAGTCTTGCACCCCAATTCCAAAATTTGGTTTGTTGTCGTAGGTGACTCAATTCGGGTTTTCAGCCGTGGTTAAAGCTTCTGTTTCAGAAGGTTTGAGCCAGCCTTTATGTTTGGTTGCAGTGATCAGAACTAGCAAAAGATCTAGTCCCACAACCCCGGCAATCAAAAGCTCAGAACCGCCTGTGCCAAAGCCATAACTATGCAAGCCAGTGCCTAAAACAAAGTTAACGCCATACCAGGCCATCAAAACTGCATTAAAAGAGACAATACTGGCAACATGAACGCCAAAATCCCCGATCCAACCCACTAAACGTCCGTGGAGTGGAGCTAAGTAACAGAGCAGTGCAATTAATGCCCAAGTTTCTTTCGGATCCCAGCCCCAAAAACGCCCCCAAGAGAAGTGCGCCCAGATGCCACCGAGAATAATGCCAGCAGTTAGCAACAGTACACCTACTTGCAAAACGCGGTAATTAAGCTGGGAAAGCATTTTTAAGCGTGGCTTGGCGCTCGGTGTGAAGAGATAATTTCCGAGGGCAACATGACCTAATCCCATCGCAAGAGCGAAGCTTGCATAACTGAGAGCGATCGTCGGGACATGAATACTCAACCAGAAGTTATCGCGCAAGACAGGTACTAGGGGCGAAATACTAGGGTCTAAAACCGCTGGCAAACTATCGGCCAATAATAAACACATCACCGACAAAGGTGCTGCCGCCAAGATGTAATAACGATTCCGGGTAAGCAGTTCAAAGGCAAGGGCGATCGCCGCAATACCGAAGCCGACCCAAACTACCGACTCATACATGTTGGTGACGGGGGGACGACCGGCAATTTGCATTCGCAGGAAAAAACCATAGGTTTGAACAGCAATACCTGTGCTAAACAGACCCATTGCACTCCAGTAAATATTCCAAGGCTTTACCCAGAGGCTAATGAGCATTGCGATAAAGGCTAAACCATAAAGCTGCCAAGCCTTCGCAAAGGGATGAAAATGGTTAAAGTGAGTTTCCCGCGCCAGAACAAAATCGCTTGGATAAATCTCTGGGCTTAGGCTACGTAACCCAGCTTTCAGACTACCTGTGATATCAGATAAAGCTGAGAGATGATCAAGACCACCATTGAAAACAGCCTGCTGAATCATCGCAAAATTAGCGACAAGCGGTGCAAATTCTTCAACATCGTAAAGTTCATCTGCATTATTAAGGCCTGCCCATTTCCCTTTGATATCGGTGGGATGAGGCACAATCGGTAAGCCTTGATCGCCGACAGAACTGTAGAGGAGATTTAAGCGATCTTCGATGGTTAAGGCTTCCCGTTCATCACGATTCAAATCTTGCTCATTAAATTGTTTTTCATGGGCGAGATCCACTACTGCCGCCAACTTTTTATTGGTCATCAGCTCTTGGAACGAAAAATGCTTTTGCTCCAGCTCCAGCTCCGTTAATTCTTTCAGCGGACGGTAACTGACTAAAACAAACGGCTCTTCATTCCAGTTACGGGTGTTAAACCACATTTCCAGATAGGTGCTGAGATAATCCTCTTTTTCACCATTAACAGTTTGATAACTCGTCGCACCGTGGATTTTGGCAACGGTTTCCTTGGCAACAGTATCAAGGGGCTTTTTACGGCCATCGAGCTGCACTGTTAATGTCCGTAATGACTCCAGTCCATCGGGCTGAAACTGCGTAAAGGGAAAAAACAGCAGCACGCAGCCGAGGCACAGACCAATAATAAATTTGATCACGTTTGGGGCTTTCATGGTTTAACCGATTCGTGGGTGGAATGTATAGGGAAATAAATCTGGATAGTTCTATTATTCGGCGATCGCCGCGTTTAGGATGATTTTTTTAATGTTAGGGCATCAAAAATTGGAATATGAGGCTTCACTGCTTCCTCTTCCTCGGGTAAATCGGGCAAGGACTTAGAACGGAATGTTTTGGCGATCGCCCGTCCATAGAACATGGAGACAATCCCGCCTGTGACCATTACGGAGCCTAGCCAAGTTAAGCCTGTGACCCACCAAGGTTCGCGCTTTAGCTGGAGGGTAGATTGCTTGAGATCGCCAGGATTCCAGGAGGCCTGTGCTAATTTCCAACCCATAAACCAAGTGGGGTGATTCATCCAAACTTTACGCTTAGAGGCTGAATCAGTTTCGGCGTCGAAGAGCGTCAATTTACTAGTCCACATCGCCACAGACTCGCTACCTTCATTACGATCCACGATGAAATTATTTAGCTTGACGTAGAAAGGCAATTGCAAAATCTTTGGTGTAAAGGCGGCAAAATAATCACCATCGGCGGTTTTGAGATCCGTCGGTTCACTCCAAGGTAACCAAAAATCTTGACCATCGGGTGTTGCCACATGGAGGGCTGGGGAACCAGATTGTGCCATCATGCCCTGTTTTACCGGAGCGACAGGAACAACTTGTCGCTGCACAGTAGCCTTATCTAAACGATCCACAAGGGAAATTTTAAAGTCTGCCCAACCGGGAGTGACGGATTGGCCAGCGGTAAACTCGCCTGATTTAAACCCTTTCGAAGATGCCGCTGCGTAGAAAAGCTGATGATTGGGGGCTTCGACAATGCGGAAATAGTCGGTTTGCGGCAGTTTGGGGGGAGCGTAGTTTACAGCTAGTTCAATCTCATCGCCAGAACGGATTGGCTCAAAGGTTGGCTGGGCAAAGACAAACCACTTCGCTTGGCGATCGCCCTGCTTGAGATCGAGTTGTAGTGCGGGATTATTAAATTGAGTCGATGCAGACGTCGGTTTGTTATTCGCATCGAGGCGAAAATCCGCCCAAACGCTCGTCACTTCCGCTTTAATGCCGTTAGATAAATTCAGAGGTTGATTGATTGAATCCCGGACGTCGAAAGATTTACCGTCGATTTCCAGTAAGCCAAACTCATGTGTTTCACTCGTGGGCTCTTTTAATAACTCTGTGAGAGCTTGTTCATCGGTCGCCTTCGCAATTTCGAGGTGCGCAGGGCCAATGTCAGTCTGTTGATAACCAAACGGGGCGATCGCCAACCATCTTTCCACAGACTGACCCATGCGATCGCTCTGGAGCTGGACTTTTACCGCCAGATTATCAATCTGGCCACCATCCTGAAATTGCACAGAAGTTACAGCATTATCCGTGTAGCCGATGAGTGAAAGATCACCAATCTTCTCCGGATAAACCGAGCCATCCTCCCGCACAAAAATATCGCGCTGGGTTTGCGTACCATCGGGATTCGCAACTTCAAGCAACTCACCTTCGACACGAATTTGGTTAATTGCGCCGCCGTCAGTACGCACAAGCAGCATCCCTTCTGTACTCAAATGAATCACTGCCGCCGAGCCCGCAATGATTACGACCAAGCCCCAGTGGGTAATGGCGAAACCAACTTTTCTAGCACCACGCCACGGATAACGACTCAATGTCGAAATCCCAAGGTTCACAGCGAGCAAAAACATTAACGCCCCAAACCAAGGACTTTTATAAATTAAATTTTGTACCGTTGGTGTCCCAACATTTGATTCATAAAATGTCGCACCAATCAAAATCAGGGCGATCGTTCCAAGCAAAGGTACAGCTAATTTAATTGAACCGAGAAAGCGAAAAATTTTGGAGTCTATACCCATACTTACGTAGGACGGAAATCTAGTGATTAAACAATCAATGATTTAATCAATCTAGTTAGTAAAATCCGTCACAAAACACAAAACACTATTCAAAAAATGCAATCTCAAGCTCCTCTTAAACTGTATCCAAAGCAACAGTTGCCACCTATTTGATCAATTCTTTTTTTGCTATTAGAGCGTATTCAGAGTTATCTATTGAGAAATATTCTTATATTGATTGGCCGATAAAACAGACAGTCTGAAAGTGCCGAATTTCTTGGCAGAGAAAGTTCTTGAGATTCTCAAAGCAAAAATATACCGTTACTTAAGTCATGATGGAAGCTCTAATACAGACTTCCTTATTGAAAGTCTATATGAATAAAATGAAGTAATGCAGAAAAAGCATTGACTGATTTATTTTCTTTTCTTATTTGTAGTCTTTTTGACAAAAGTCTTGAAGCCGCCCACTTAGTTTGAGTATTCAAGTTGAATAAGTTGAATTTGGCTTTAACTTAACTTCGTGAATTCACCTTTTTTGTTGCTCACTAAAAATATTAACTGCAATTAATTAATCGTGTTTACACAACAAAATAAGCATAAGTTCTTGCCTAAGTTCACTTTACTAAATGGTCTGCTTTAAGAGAGGAAAAACCGTCGATGTCTTCTGACGCATCTAATGATACTGGTCTACAAGTTGAGCTTTTAGAATCAAGTTTTGAGCAAGTAAAGCCCAAAGCCAACGAATTTGCGAGTTCTTTTTACGAAAACCTTTTTACCGACTACCCTGCAGCTAAGCCTCTTTTTGAGAATACCGATGTCAAAGAGCAGAGCAAGAAGCTTTTAGCTTCATTAGTTTTTGTTGTTGAGAATTTAAAAAATCCAGAAGCTCTCACTGATGCGTTAAAAGGCTTAGGTGCAAGGCACGTTAAGTATGGTGCGCTACCTGAGCACTATCCCCTTGTTGGTAATACACTCCTCAAAACTTTTGAGCAATTTTTAGGTGATGCCTGGACAGAGCCAGTAAAAGGCGCTTGGGTCAATGCTTATGGTGTGATCACAGAAGTGATGCTCGATGGCGCTGATTATTCCGAAGGCGAAGTCGCGCTTGAGACGCCTGACACTTCTGTGGATGAAGCGACTGGTTTGCAAGTTGGTTTACTTGAATCTAGTTTTGAGAAAGTAAAGCCCAAGGCGGAAGAATTTGCTTCTAGTTTTTACGAAAATCTTTTCACTGACTACCCTGCAGCAAAACCTCTATTTGCAAATACTGACGTTAAGGAGCAGAGCAAGAAGCTTTTAGCATCCTTGGTTTTTGTTGTTGAAAATTTGAAAAAGCCCGGTGCGTTAACTGATGCGCTCAAGGGTCTTGGGGCACGCCATGTGAAGTATGGTGCTTTACCTGAGCACTATCCTTTAGTCGGTAATACGCTCTTAAAAACGTTTGAGCAATATTTAGACGCGGATTGGACACCGGATGTAAAAGCAGCATGGGTCAAAGCTTATGGGCTAATCACAGAAGTAATGCTCGATGGTGCTGATTATTCTCAGGATGAGGTTGCTCTCGACCCAGCTCCTGCGGTTGAAGCTCCTGATAGCAATATTGGATCTGGTGCTGTGCCTTTTGTTGTTGGTGGTAGTGCCATTACACTCATCCTCTACCTCTTGATTTTGCTTTAAGGCTGAATCGGGTAAAGGTAAAGGATTTAGGAGATGGCACAGGGCGTGAAGAAAAGGTTTGGTTGGCGATCGCTGATGAGTTTGAAGGTTATAACCATTGCAACTTGTCTAGCTTTAATTGGCTGGTTTGCAGCGGCATTTGCCCTCAACGCGAAGCAAGTTTTCATACCAGGGGAAACCTCTGTTGGTCACTACTTATTTGAAGCGTCTTGTGCCTCTTGTCATGAGGGTTTTAAGCCTGTGACAAATGAAACATGTACCCGGTGTCACGAAGCGGAACTAGAACAGGATATCCACGGTACTAAGAAATTCCGGGATCCGCGCTGGGCAGGTGACCTCGAAAAAATCGAGGCTCTAACCTGTACCACCTGCCATGCAGAACATGTCCATATGTTTGATCGGGGTGTGAACCTCCAGCCAGATCTTTGTATGGCTTGCCATGAAGGAATTATTAATGGCGACCTCAAGAGTCATGATGGCTTTACACCGGATGGTTGCTGGACGGCAGGTTGCCATAACTATCACGACCATAGGACGATATCCACTGGATTTTTGCGGCAAAACATGGGTCAACCGCCAATGTTACCGGTGCAGCGCGTACCAGATCACTCCGTTGATTGGACTCTTGATACCGCGCCAAAGCCTGACCTCAGCAAAGAATTTCTAGGAGGTGCGTCATGAAGTTAATTATTGTTTGTCTTTTAACTATCGCCCTCTGGTTCGGTTGCGGTAGCCCGGCGATCGCCGCCACCCAAGAAGACATTGATCTCAGTACCCAACTTTGGGAATCGAGTCTCCACGCTATTAACGATGTGAACTGTGCCAGTTGTCATCAGGACGAAGAGACAAAGGAGTTTGTCGCACAGCCCAAAGCCAGTTGCCGAAGTTGTCATGAGGATTCAGTTGATACCTTTCTCCTTGGGAAACATGGTATTCGTCTACTAGAAGGCGAATCAGCATTAAACCCAACAATGGCGAGGTTACCCATGCATAAGGAAGCCGCCAATCTCCAGATGGGTTGTGCTACCTGCCATGATGCTCACTCTGCCAACACGATTCCTGCTGCCGTAGACTCCTGTCTTACGTGCCACGCCGATAACCATTCTCTCAACTACAAAAATTCCCGCCACGCAGAACTGTTTGATGCAGATCGCAATTTACCGCGCCCTTCTGCAAATTCAGTTAGTTGTTCCACTTGCCATATGGCTCGCCATGAAAAAAAAGTTGGCGATCGCACCACAGCATTCGTGAACCACAACAACACCTATAACCTGTTACCGCGCGATCGCATGGTCGGTGAAGTTTGTATCAACTGCCACGGCGTGGAATATAGCTACAACAGTATTTTTGATGACGAGCTTGTGGAGGCGAATTTCGATGCACCGCCTACCCTCGAAATGCAGACATTTGACTTGATGCGCGCTTCAGAAAAGCGACGTTCAGGAAACTAGTCATCAACACCAGAGTTCGCTTCTACGAACGTTTTCATCTCAGTTCCTCCTCTGTGCTTCCGCACAATACAACTACATTTCCAACACTTAAGGAGATCCCAACAACTATGGCATTCATAGAAAATTGGCTAACAACGATCCGGACTCGGACAGTTGCATTTATCGCCATCATTCTCGCTGTGGCAGTGACCGCCGTATCCTGTGCTGGCGGAACCCCCGAAGCCTCGGCTCCCGCAGGCATTGACCCTTCCAAGGTTGCAGACTATATCCATACAGTTCTTGAAGCTGACCGTACAGCTTATACCAAGCATGTTATTAGTCGTGCAAAAGTCCTTGAAGGTAAGGAAAAAGAAGCAGGCGTACTAGACGTTGAAGCAACTGAAGGTTGGCAACAGACTGATGGTATTCCTCTACCCGCTCAAATGTTCCGCCTAGGTTCCGAAATCGCAAACGAAGCTGGTTACTTCACTTACAACCTCATCTCTGAGTGGTATATCAACGATAACCATGCACCCAAAGGCGATTTTGAAGAAACAGCCCTCGCAACAATGACTGAAACTGGCGAAGCAGTAAAGGATTATCAAGAAATTGGTGGCCAGAAATACTACTCCGCGATGTATCCCGACATTGCAGTTGCTGAAGCTTGTGCAACCTGTCACAACACTCACCCTGTCCACCTTGAACGTTATCCCGACAAGGTATTCGAAGTGAACGATGTAATGGGCGGCGTCGTTATCAATATCCCTTTAGGTGATGCCTAAAAAGTAAACCCTTGACTATCTGACAATAATCAAGGGCTGATGGTAATGCCGGGAAGTTCAGTACAACAAATACCCTTTCCGGCAACTCTTTTTTGACTATAACAAAGCTCATGGGTAGCTCTTTTCGTAACCAAGATAATGCGAACTCTGAATCGATGTTGACATCTGACTCTATAGATACGCCTAAGCGCCTGCCAAAACGACCGAATAAATTACAGCCTACTTTCAAGGTGCTGATCGGCCTGACTTTTCTGACCGCTTTTCTGTTATTGCCATTTGTGTTTAGTGGTAGCTATCTCGATATGTTGCGGGCTAATGCAGTGGAGCTGTATGGTTTGCTACGCGGAGAACTTTTCAAGCAAGTAACAGGCTATGTTGGTCTGGTTTTTTCGTTATTTGAACTGATTTTGGTGGCCAGAAAACGGGGCCGTAGCTGGTTCGTAAAGATCAAACTACCTGGCTCAATGAATTTTTGGCGTAGTACTCACATTTTCGCTGGGGTCGGCATGCTGGCAATGATCGGTATTCATACGCTGGGTGCCACAGGTCTGAATTTTAATGCAGTCTTTCTCTGGGTCTTTTTCGCGGTGACCTTGACGGCAGTGATGGGTGTTGCAGCTGAAACGGGTGTGCTGGAGTCGCCTCGCCGTCAGTTTGGTAAGTTACCGGGCATGAGTAAGGCGATGAATAAGGGTTTTATGATTCGCCATCTCCGCTTGATTTGGCTAAATAGTCACATCTTTTTCGTCAGTATTTTCTTCGTAATGTTAGTGATGCACATCGCGCTGGTTTATTACTATCAATAATTGGGTTAAGATTTGTTACATGCTTTGAGGTAAGGAGTATCTATTTTGTTGAAGGGCAGTTTTAAACAAAATTTTGGGGCGATCGCCGTGGCATTAATTGCCATTTTTATGGGAGCCACCTTTTTATTGACTCGTCCTGTACAGGGGACCCAAACGCTGTCAACGGTGTCTGGGCTAATGAGTTTACAGACTGCTGCGGCTGGTGCGATGCCCTACAGTGAGGCGATCGCCAACCAGAAGCCCACTTTGATCGAGTTTTACGCAGATTGGTGTACAACTTGTCAGACAATGGCTCCGACCCTCGCTAAAGCAAATGAGCGTTTCGCATCGGATGTGAATTTTGTAATGCTAAATATTGATGAACCCCAGTGGCAGTCAGAAATTGCGACATATAAAGTGAGTGGTGTACCCCATTTTGTTTTGCTTGAAGAAGATCAGACTCTCGTCGATAGCTTCATTGGAAAAATTCCGTTTCAAATCCTGTCCGATCGCCTGACCAGCCTCGTAGGCTGAGCACAGTTTTTTGTCAAAGATTGATTATTACTGAGGAAAAAAGATGAGACACGCTAGCGCAATGACGATCCTGAAATATTTTTTGCAGCTCTTAGAAGTTATGGGACAGATTTCAGAATTTCTAGAGTTGTTGAGTACTCCAATCGGCCTAGCAGGAATGGTTTGTCTCACAAGCTACGAAAGTTTGATTCTATTTGGTTGTGATACTGCAAACTCGATTGTGTTGGCGGCGGTGGTCACATTAACGTTTCACATTGCATCTAATCGCCCCAATTTTTAAAATTAAAGACCTCCCTTAAAAAATAACTATCGTTTTGATGCGTTTCGCAGAAGCATATGAAAATTCAGCAACAGATTGGTTTGATGATGCTTGGTGGTCTGTTGGCGATCGCCCCAATGGGATGTTCATTACGGAGTACAGAGTCTCAGGAAGTACCCGAACTCCCCCAGATGCCGACCCAATCGATTGAGCCTTTGGCGGCCGCAGATGTTGTTTTTTTGGGAGAACTTCATGATAGTGAGCAGGATCATGAAGCCCAGCTAGAAATTATCAAAGCTCTTTATGAGCGGAACCCAAATTTAGCCATCGGTATGGAAATGTTCCAGCGCCCGTATCAGGAGGTGCTAAATCGCTATATTGCTGGCGAGATTAATGAAGCTGAATTTGTTGAGCAAAGTGAATATGAAAAGTTATGGGGCTTTCCGTGGGAGCTTTACGCCCCGATTATGCGGTTCGCCCAGGAAAATAAAATTCCTGTCCTTGCACTGAACGCGCCAGGTGAAGTCGTTAGTCAAGTGGCTCGCGAAGGTTTAGAATCTCTCAGCGCGGAGGATATGATCTATATTCCACCAATTAGTGAGCTTGACCTCAGCAACACCAACTACCGCAATTTTGTGCAAGGTGCTTTCGGTGCCCATGGTCAGCATGGCAATTTTAATTTTGATAATTTCTTTGCAGCTCAGGTGATTTGGGATGAAACGATGGCCACGGCGATCGCCGAGTTCCGGACAGTCAATCCAGAAACCCAGGTTGTCGTGCTCGCAGGACAAGGTCACGTGATTTATGGCTATGGCATCCCTGACCGCGTAGAACGTCGTTTAGGAGCTGAGCTAAAGACCCAAACGGTTCTACTAAATCCAGTGCCAGAATTCACCGTCTATGGTCAGGCGATCGCCGATATGTTTTGGTGGAGCGTTGCCCCAGAACCGGAAACTGAAACTGAAGCAACCCCAACAGAGGATGAAGCGGCAAACTAAGCCACATTTAAAGCACCATTTTGCTTAAGAAAGTTTTTTTGTTCAGCCGTTAACCCTGTCACATCACCAAAAATAGCCCCTTCTAAGCGGCAGTTGTCAAAACAAGACCCCTCTAAATTGGACTTAAAAAAAACAGCACTGCGTAAATCGGCACCACTAAAATCAATATCAGTCAGAGTGGCATATTCGAGGGAAGCACTAAACAGCGAGGCATTACGAAAGGTTGCCCCAGTAATAGTTGAACGCCAAAAATTCGCGAGTTCTAATTGAGCATTATCAAAACAAGTGTCGGTGAAAGTCCCTTCATGGAAGACCGTATTAATACCATTAACTTGAGTGAGATTCGCTTTTGTGAAATTTGCTTCGGTAAAATCTCCCTGCTCTAAATCTGCGGAGATAAATGTGGCCTCAGTAAAGTTTGTGTTGTGACAATGGCTACGGCTGAGATTGCTTTTATTTAAATTGGCGCTGGTGAAATCAGCTTTTTGAGCTTGGATTTTAACAAGATTTGCTCGTTCAAATTGAGCTTGGCTCGCCTTCACTTCGCTAAAGTTACCGCGTTCGAAATTCCCTCCTCGCCCCATACTTTGGGATAACGTTGCACCCTGTAGATTTACGCCAGCAGCCTTTACTTGCTGGAGGTTTGCTTCTGTAAAATCGGCTTGGGTAAAGATACTCCCTTCGAGGTGAGCTTCAGTGAGATTGCACTGCTTGAGCTGCGCCAAAATCAGGGTTGCCTTCGCAAAATTAGTGCCGACACAAGAGGCCTCTGTCAAGTTTGTACGGCGAAGATAGGCTCCTGTAAAATCGCCACAGTCGAGAGTTTTCCCGCTGAGATCAAGGGCGCTGAGTTCGCTATTGACGAGAGGTTCATCGGCTTGGATTTTTGCGAGTACTTCAGCAGCAGTCAATTGAGCCATGGCAGATTTTTATCGCCTCAAAATGTGTAGAGATTTTGATTTTATGGTAACTGCGGCCAATGGATTTGTATCAGTTGGTAACACTTTTGTGAATTTACCTAAAGGGTTTTCTCAGGAAAACAACAAAATTGTTAATTTTGATACAAAAGGCTGATTATTCTCAGTTCTTCGTTGCCATTGATAGATGTTGTGGTTGGTTGCAGTGAGAGTTGAGCTTGGGTGATCGCCTGTTCTGTGTGACAGACAGATTTAGCAAATTTTTTTAATTACGCCTGAAATTACGTGGGTTATTGCTGGGAGAAATTGTAATGGAATTATTTTTAGAGCGTCCTTATCGTGAGGTGGCGATCGCCGACTTTGGGGACATTATCCTGAGCATCCCGACGGACAAATCCATTCAACCCCAGTCGAGTAATCCTTTTGAACGCCTCTATCCCCAGCGTATTTATAGCCGCAAAGGATGGTTTTTCTACCGCGAAAAATGGCTTGGATTATTGCATGATCTGAACTTCACAGTGACTGAAAAGGAAGAAAACCCAGCTTTATTCTGCGGTATTCCCCAGCTCACCCCAGACAATACGGTGTCTTTTGAAGTGAATAGTTGGCGCACCCTTCCCGAGGCGATCGCCATGCAGGCCACCCTAACCTATCAATTTGAGGACGAGCAAAATAGCTATTACAGCCTATTCCGCAACCTCAAACCCCAATTTGTGCGCGTATATCCCTTTAAGTCTGTGCATGCCTTCTCCAAGCAAATTCGTTGGCTCCTCGAAGAAAAACGCCAATTTAACCACCGCTAATCTTGGCTTTATAGCCCTGCTGCGTCAGCAACTCTAATAATTGCTTTCGGCGATCGCCCTGAATTTCAATCACACCATCCTTTAATGTGCCACCAGCTCCGCACTTATTTTTAAGCTGCTTCGTGAGCTTCGTGAGCGTTGCAGGAGCATGCTGAAACCCAGTGATTACTGTCACCGTTTTTCCCTTACGACCAGAGCGAGTCGATTGAATCCGAATATTTTGTTGATTTGGCGGCAGATCAACAATTTCTGGCGTCTCCGTTTCCGGTGCAGACCCAAACTCCTGATAAACAATTTTTTTGCGTGCCATGGCTCCAGAGTCGTAACGTTTTACCCTAAAAATTTAACCTAGTTGCAACAGATATTGAAGTTTGTCACATAAGTCGTTTCGTCTGAGAAATTCAATGTCAAAATGACGTATGAATTAACCGATGCTGGGTGAACACATGACAGATACCAACCCCACATACAAAGACACAAGTACCGACCTCCGCTCTGAATTTGACCGTGGACGCATGATTCAAAAATCCATTCCAACCATGGCGAGAAATGAAATTTGCCAGTTTTTACTCTTTAAACTACAACAACATTTCTCGATGCAAGAGGATGTAGATTTAGTCACCTTATTTAATGTCGGTGTGCGTACTGGATTTAAAACCTCCCGTGTGCCAACTCTGTTAGTCTGTTCCCCAGAATTATTGCAAGTTCTACGCCGCCGCTCTGGCCCTGCGGTTTTAAACTTTGGCGAAATCCCAATATTAGCGATCGAAGTCCAAGAGAATCGCGCTGACTACCTGCTCAAGAAAGCAGAATATGCACTTCTCGAAATTCCTGAAGTTTGGATGATTGATCCAGAGAAGGAACGCATTCAAGTTTGGACAAATCCAACAAATGAAAACGGCTATCAACATCAAGATTATTCAGGTGATGACCAGCTTGTTTCCACTCAACTGTCTGATATAGAGCTGACAGTAGCCGAAATCCTTAACCCCCAATCCTATACAGAGCTGATGCAGGAAGAAGTTGATGCCAACTTCGAACTACAGGATGGCTTCAGCATGGAGTGGCAACAAATGGCCTTAGCTCGTTCAGAGTATGAAGAGTTACAGGAACAATATCGCGAGTTAGAAGCTCTCGTTCACAACGAATTGCAAGAAAAAGCTGTGTTGTTGGAATTGCTTGAGGAAAAAGGTATTGATCTTAAAGCTGAGCTAACTCCCGGTGAATTCGCCATGCTCCAAGATGATTTGGAAGCGCGCAAACTTAAGCAGGAAAATGAGGAGTTGGAGAAGGCAGAAGAGGGAGATACTACGTTAGGCGAGATCATGGATGATGATTCCTTTGATAACTTGCTCACGGATGAAGGCAATGAGTTGATTGAGCTGCAATCGCTCTAATTCATTACGTCGTTCTCTTTAGTTGACAAGCCGCAATGGGGATATTGAAGTTTGTCAACTAGGCTGTTTTGTTTAGGGAATTCAGATCTGGTGGTTTGTCCTCGAAAGCTTTGGCAAGTGGTGGGCGATCGCCCCAGTGCTGCGATGTTGAATTTTGGGGACATGCCAACTTTAGCCATTGGGGTGTAAAAAAATCAGATTGATTCTCTTCTGCAAAAAGCAGAATATGCCCTTATCGAATTAAGCAGAGCTTAGTAGCACTAAAAAAATCTAGGCGATCGCTCGGCATCATTCACATTAGGAATCATTTGAATATGCACCACATTTCGATTCGTACTGCGGATATTCATCGGGCGATCGCCTTTTATGGGTTATTGGGTTTTACAACAGAGGTGCAATTTACAACGGGTTATAGCCTCGCCTGTTGGTTGCAAGGAGAACTTGGACGTATTGAACTGATTCAAATTCCAGAACCGAAGCCAGCTCCTGATGCATTTGGAGATGAGCATTATGTCGGCTACTATCACATTTCCTTTGACCTAACGGAGCTTACAGAAAGCTTGCCGGATTGGCTCGCTAAGCTCCAAACGCAATCCACTGAGTCGATTAAAGTTTTGCTCAAGCCTCAACAACAAATGATCGGCGATCGCATTTATGAGGTAATGTTTCTCGCAGATCCAGATGGACTGCCCCTCGAATTTATCAGGTTACAAGGGGAAAATTCTTAAGCTTTGCTAGACTAAATAGCCCGTTGATATTCGCCACAGACTTTGCAAGTTTATGCCTGACGAACAGCTCAATTTATTTTCCGTTGCCGAGACAAAAAATCCCTACAAAGTGGAACGGCGACCGACCCTCGAAATGAGTCCGTCAACGCTGGTGGCATGGAAAAATCGGATTGCTAAATTTCAGAGTCAAGCTCGCAAAAATGTAGGCTCAGGTCAAACAAGTTTACTGTTTGAGCTGGACACAAAACCAGCTCATTGGAATGCAGACAAATTAGACCCATTTGAACTGCCACGCAAGCCTTGGGATTTTTACCGCGATCACCCTGACCCATTGACGGAGGGAGAGGCCAATATTTATTTTGTGCTAGATCATTCGGTACCGTTATTGCTTTATGTGGGCGAGACAAAATTATCGATTAAGCAGCGCTGGAAAGGGGTTCACGATTGTAAAGATTATATTGATGCTTATGTCAGTCTGCATCGCAAATATAAGCTCGATTTTGCGGTAAATATGGCGTTTAATGTATCAGCACCGAGCGACCGAACTCAGAGACTTGCCCTCGAACGGGATTTGATTTTGCGGTGGCGATCTCCCTTTAACAAAGAATGTTGGCGACATTGGGGACAACCGTTTCGCAGTTATTCGAAACCTTAGATAATGAAGGAAATTTCTTAGCGGACATTCCCCATGACTTTGCTCGAAAATCCTTGGTTTGTGGCGATCACCCTGAATACAATCTTGGTGGCGGGAGCCTTGATTGCACCGAAAAAACTCCTCACACCCATGGGCTATCTCCACGCTTGGCTACTCGGGGTATTAGTGTGGGGTTGTCTCAATTGGCAAGGTTATGTCGTAGTGATGTTCTACTTTTTAGTGGGTGTTGGCGTCACAAAAATTGGCAAAGATATTAAAGAAGCCGCAGGTATTGCCGAAGGTCGCGGTGGTTTGCGAGGCCCCGAAAATGTTTGGGGTTCAGCTTTGATCGGCACAATTTGCGCCCTCGCTTCATTATTTGTTCCTGAGTTTTGGCAAGGTTTATTTTTCCTCGGCTATGTCGCCAGTTTTAGTACCAAGCTTTCCGACACAGCTGCCAGCGAAGTGGGTAAAGCCTACGGCAAACGCACGTTCCTAATCACAACTTTTCGACCCGTCCCTCCCGGCACAGAGGGGGCAGTAAGCCTAGAAGGAACCCTAGCTGGTATTGTTGCTTCTCTGGCGATCGCTGTCGTGGGTTATGGTGTCGGCATGATCGATATTTTAGGGATCCTCTGGTGCGCGATCGCCGCCTTTATTGCCACTAACCTTGAGAGCGTCATTGGCGCGACAATTCAAGAAAAATTCGGCCTACTCACCAACGAAGTTGTCAATATCATCAATACCTTGATCGGGGCGATCGTCGCAATCTTTCTAGCTTGGTTATACTGGACGGCAACTTTATAAATTCGCACTTCGATATTCATGACTGTCAATACACCAGAAAAGCAGAGTATCACTGCGACAGATCCAAAAAAAAAGAAATTTTTATCTATTGGTACTAGCGCGCATGGCACAGTAGCTATCGGGATTTCCGCCCATGGTGTCGTGGCAATTGGTGTCGCGACCCACGGCATCGTTTCCATCGGTGTTGTCGCAATGGGTGTCATTTCCTTCGGATTAGTCTCAATGGGAGCCCTGAGTCTCGGTGCTGTATCAATGGGTTTATATTCCGTTGGCAAGCAAAATATGGGACTCTTTCAACCCCACAATCATCAAATGGAAATGATTGAAGAAAGCAGCAAAACACCTAAACCAACCGACCATTCAGATATGCATGAAGGTCATTCTCATTAATCGCATCTGGCTAATTTGGATGGCGATCGCCCCTCTTATGACAAAAATAAAAAATCGGTAAGGCTCTCTTGGCAATACCGATTTTTTTTGATTTGAATTGAATCTTCAGAAAAGAGCTATAGAAGCTGTCACTAAGCCTTTGGCGTTGCCCCAAACTGCTCAACTAAAATGCCTTTTACCTTTTCCTTCAGTGTTTCACCACAAGGGACTTTCTTCTCTACCATCGAACCGAGACTGGCGCCCTTACCGACAGTACCACCAGAATAAAGATTGACCGCCTCAACAATCTTGCCATCAACCTTGGCCTTCGCACCAAGCATTCCCAGATCACCCACTTGTGCTTGACCACAGGAGTTCGGGCAACCAGTCCAGTGCATTCTGACTCGTTGGGGAATATCCAACTCTGCATCAAGTTCCCGCGCTAGAGCCAAACCCTGCTCCTTCGTTTCGATAAGCGCAAAATTGCAATAACGATTACCTGTACAGGACACAAAAGAACGAACAAGCGTAGAAGGATTCGTCGAAAATTTCTCTAGTAATGGCTCTTTGAGGAAGGTGTCAACGTTCTCATTTTTAACATGGGGAATAATAAAATTCTCTTCAACCGTGGCACGAATTTCACCTGTACCATAAGTTTCAGCGAGGCGAGCTACCTCGAACATATCTTCAGCAGTCAATCGACCAGCCGGAACGTGTAGGCCGATGTAGCTATATCCTTCTTGCTTTTGGGGATAAACACCAACATGGTCACGCTTTTCCATGGTGAATGCATCTTCAGGAGCAGCTTCCGCAAAAGTCAAACCAGTTTCTTCTTCGAGTTTGGCGCGGAATTTTTCAACGCCCCAAGCTTCAACGAGCCATAAAACACGGGCTTTTGCACGATTACCACGTAAGCCTTCCTCTGCACCATAACGGGAATAGAGAGCAACGATGCCACGGCTCACTGCGAGAACTTCTTTTTCTGCTGGGGGAACCCACACATTAATCGGAATACCTTCTGCAATTCTCTGGGCTGAGAAATAACCACCGACGAGGACATTAAAGCCAAATTCACCGTCCTTAAATGCGGGAACGTAGGCAATGTCGTTAATTTCAACGTGGGAAGAGTTATCGGGTGCTCCTTCAACACAGATGTTGAATTTACGAGGTAAGTCGCTAAATTCAGGACTACCTTCACCGCCATTGGTGATCATCTCTTGGAGCTTATCGGCTAACTCACGGGTATCAAAATATTCTTCGGGGTCAATGCCAGAAACAGGGGAACCTGTGATGTTACGGATATTGTCGTGGCCAGACTGAATACTTGTCAGGTCTGCATCATTAAATTTCTGAAAAATATCAGGGACATCTTCAAGGCGAATCCCTCGTAGTTGTAGGTTTTGGCGGGTCGTAATGTCTGCGCTACCATCTTCGCCATAACGTTTGACAACTTCGGCAAGAACGCGCATTTTCTCGCTGGTTAAAATGCCATTGGGTGTTCGCATCCGCAGCATAAATTTGCCAGGGGTGACAGGGCGGTGGAACAAGCCTAAAAATTTGAGACGGATAATTAGGTCATCTTTGTCCATTGCTTCCCAACCGGACTGAGCAAACTGCTCGATTTCGTCTTTGATCGCTAAGCCTGGTTTTTCAATTTTGGCTTTTTCAATCTTGGTGAGTTTGACCTTTTTGGGTGCGTCAGTCATGGGGGATAAACCTAATGCAGCTGGGGGATACGACGTTTTGTACAGGATTTAGTGATTATCCTAATGGTACTTGGCTAAAGTATCGATTCCATTTGGGTGCTTTTGTATTATTTGATACTTTATCGCGATTACTTTGTTAAAAATCAATGGGACAAATGCTGTTTTGACATTTGTTGTTTTACCTTACCTTTTTATGGCGATCACCCGTTACGTCAAGCGACAGCGACATTTTTATGGGATTAGCTCAGTAAAGGAATTATTAGATTTTTTTTGGTTTAACGGATAAAAACATGTCTAAAAAACATTAAGGCTAGCAGAGAAAATTAGACTTAGCTTGTCAAAATATCGCTACATCAATTCCAGTGCACAAAAAACAGATTCAGATTTAAAGAGATAAAAAATCTCAAATAGCAAATGTATTGGAGTCAACACAGAGTCCCAATGTCATTCATATCTATTTTTCTCTAGCAAATCTATGGCTATCCGCAGACGCATTATCAAAGGCTATACCGTGGTTCTAGGGGTTGCCCTTGCCGGAATTATTGGGGGATTGGCTGTGGGTGATGCTTATGAAAGACATGCCCAAGAGCTCAGACGGGAAGCAACAACTGAGCGTAAGTTATTTAATGAGCTACAAGTTAGTATTTTGCGTAATCGGCTCGCAAATCAGTTATCGCCTTACTTATCAAAACCGGCTGAATTTGAACAAGCGAGCCAAGCTTTTTTTAATCGGCTTGACGAAATTGAGTTGATTCTAGAAGCTCACCATCAACTTCATAACGACATAGGTTCTTCTGAGCATTCTCACCATGAAGATACTCAATCACAGATGTCAGCAGAACAAGAGGAACATCATCATCACGAAGAGATGACTAGTGAGCATCAGCCTTCTTCAATCCGTGAGCATATGCCAAGCATATTAAATCTACCATCTCAAAGTTTCGTTGCAGACATCGATAGTTTGCATGAATCGATGGAGAAATTCGAAGCCATTTTGGCCACATTCCGGCAAAAAGTCCGCGTTTTTGTAGATGAGATAATAGCCGCGCCACCAACGACAGATGAGGAGTTGGCGATCGCCCAAACAAAACTACTGGAGCTAGCCCGGAGCGAAGAATTTTCAAACTTTGTCAACTATCCTGAAGAGCTAATGCTTTTTTTAGATGAAGTTACACGTCGTGAACAACTCGCAGAAGATAATTTACGACGGGCAGAAAGAATCCGTGTGCTAATTATTTTAGGGAGTCTATGTCTTTCAATGCTCTTGGCAGCCATTGTCGCCGTCATTACCAGTCGGGCGATCGCCAAACCCATCTCAGAAATTGCCGAATTCTCTCACCGCGTCACCAAAGCAGAAGACTTCAACCAATCCCTTGACGTTCAGGGAGATGACGAAATTGAAACCCTCTCCAGTTCCCTAAACCAACTCATCCGCCAAGTCTATTTACTGCTCAATACCATTGGCAGAAAAAACGAGGAGCTAGAACAAGCCTTCGAACAACTACAACAGCAGCAAATTCAGATGGTTCAGACAGAGAAAATGTCGAGCCTTGGAGCATTAGTTGCAGGTATCGCCCATGAAATCAATAATCCCGTTAACTTTATCCACGGCAATATCCATCACTCTCGCATATATCTCGAAGATCTCCTCAGACTCCTAAAGCTCTACCAAGAACATTACCCAACACCAAATCAAGAAATAGAGGATGAAGTCGAGGCGATCGACCTTAACTTTCTCATCACAGACTTCCCAAAAATCCTCAATTCCATGACCCTCGGTACCCAGAGAATTCGTGACATTGTCTTATCTCTCCGTACCTTTTCTCGTACAGACGAAGCCGAATTTAAAGCTGTCAATATCCATGAAGGCATCGACAGTACCCTCGTTATTTTGAACCACCGACTCAAAGAAGAATCTGGACGACCTGCAATCCAAATCATCAAGAATTACGGCGAATTACCTTTGATCGAATGTTTCCCTGGCCAGCTCAATCAAGTCTTTATCAACATTTTGAACAATGCCATCGATGCCCTAGAAGAATCTAGCTTCAATCTCTCTACAGCTGAACTAACAGCATCCCCAAACCAAATCACTATTAGCACTGGTATTATTGCCCCAAACAAAATTGAACTTCGATTTAAAGACAATGGTCAGGGGATGACTGATGATATACAAGAAAAAATCTTTAATCCCTTTTTCACAACCAAACTTATTGGTGAAGGGACAGGTATGGGAATGTCAATTAGCTATCAAATCATCACAGAGAACCATGCAGGTGAAATATTTGTAAACTCAACAGCTAAAGTTGGCTCAGAATTAATTATCCGGATTCCCATCCGACATACACCAGTATCAAAACAATCTGAGCAAGAGCAATATCTCGCTAGTAGCTAAGCTCACTGCTTTGCCAGCATAATTCTAAAACAAAACATAAAAATGACCGCCATTAAAGACTAAAGACAAACAAACGAGTATATCAATAGTATTTAAGGCGGCAAACTTATTAGAAAACTAAAGCACTTTTACTAACTAAGTTTTATTAAAAAAAACAGCACTCTATTATTCATTAGACCTTACGGTAAGGAACAGAGGACATATTGATATTTGCCGTGGAAACAGGAGCATTAACCTGAGGAATAATCGCTTTACGCGCCATGTTTACATACATTGGCAACGAAGGATCACCGGCCTTAGCTGCTTGCTCAGGCGCACGAAAGCGGCGCACAGCATTTTGCCAAACAAGTTTTGGAAAGCCCAATTGAGCACGATGGTAAGCATCGTAACGGGGAGATTTGACGTTGAAAGGAGTGTCACCTTCTGCACGGCTAGCTAAGCTACGACGGCGTTGGTAAGGGACAGTATCATAACCGAAGTTTTCTAAGTACTCATCAGTGTTGAGCAGCTCATCAACAAAGGTAGCAACACCTTTTTTCGCAATGACAATTGACCAAGCGAGTTTTTCGCGTTCACCATAAACATCACGGCCTAGTACGCGTTGCACACACTGTTCGACAAAGCGATAGTTATTATTTTTTGTGTAAAAACTATCGAGATAAGTTTCAGAAAGCAACAAACCACGAATAAAATCACGGACAGTAATTTGGCCGTTGCGGAGTTGAGACTCTAAAAACTGCTCGCGATCAGCTTTAAATGCATGGAAGAAAATTTGACGATACGCAGCATCGATCAGCACATCTAAGTCGATATCGCTAAGGATATTCTCTGTGGTGAAGATAAAAGACTGCTCATCGCCTCGGGGATCATATCCCTCTACCCGACCGTTTTGGGTGGATGGGGCATATTGTAATAATGGAATTGTCAAATCAGACCTCCGCTATATCAGAAGACTTTGAAAAAAATTTCTTACTGATTAGCATAAAGGAGTGGAGGTCTTTGCCTGAGAAAGATTAACAAATATTACAAAAATTAACGCCTGCTACTTCAGTCGGTTCTTTTTGTGGCGTTTTTTTACTTAAAAGCTTGTTTTCAGAGGGATTGGTTAGCGTTTTTTTTCTCAGATCAGTAGAGAAATCCGAATGAAATCTTAAAAATCTCGAACGAGAGTAGACTATTTTCACCAAAAAACTACTTACTTTCAGTAGCTGACTGTGTCAAAACTTTGGAAAATATTTTTTTCCAGCACCTTGGCGGAAACAGGACGACCGAGAAAATATCCTTGGACAATATCGCAGCCATAGTCGTTGAGGACAGCTAATTCTGAGCTGTTTTCGACACCTTCGGCGATAACAAGGAAACCTAGGGCATGGGACATTTCAATTAGGCCTTTGGTGATCGCCGCATTAACCTTGCTTTTATGAAGATTATTTACAAAGCAGCGGTCAATTTTAAGAATGTCCCAAGAGAACAGTCGAGTGTAGTTAAACGAAGAATATCCTGTACCAAAATCATCAATGGCGATTCGCACGCCAACCCGTTGTAATTGTTTTAACCTTTCACTGATTTCTTGAAAATCTTCAATCAAAATCGATTCTGTAATTTCAATATCCAGATATTCTGGGTCAAAATCTTCTTCAGCCAAAATTTTCAAAATATCTTGGCAAATATATTTGTGATTAAGCTGATAGCCCGAAAGGTTAATCGCAAGACGGAGCTCCGCTTTATATTTTCTTTGCCAATGACGTACTTCACTCGTGGCAGTGCGTAAACTCCAATATCCAATTGATTGGATTAAACCGGTCTCTTCGGCAATCGGAATAAAGTCTACTGGGGAAATAGTCCCTAATTCTGGATGTGTCCAACGTAATAGCGCTTCAAAGCCAGAGACTTTACCTGTATCTAGATCGATCTGGGGTTGATAAAAAACTTCTAATTCATTGCGGGCAAGGGCGTAATGTAATTCTGTCTCAATAAAAGCTTGCTTTTGGCTATTGCTATGATTTTCGCCTTCTGCAAAGAAATATTTTTGTGTGTTGAATTTTGCCGTGTTGTTTAATGTTGATCTCGCGGCTTGAATAAGTTCATCTAGTCCATGACCTGAGCGGGGATAGAAACTAATGCTAAGGCGAGCATCAAGAAACACTTCCTGGGTTCCAATGATGTAGGGCTCAGCAAAAGAAGTACTAATTTCTTCTGCAAAGTAACTGGCATGTTGCTGCTGTTCTATGGGGTCGTAGAGTAAGCCAAACTCGTTATCATTGATCAGAGCTAATTCACCACTTTTACCGAGGATTGTTTGAATTCTCTCAGCAACATTACTGAGAAGCTGATTATATTGTTCGAAGCTGAGAATCTGTTTTGCTGTTTGATTTCGCTCGAGTTGGATCAGGCAGAAGGGTAAATGAAATGAATGTCGTGGATTGCGAATTTGTTGGTTATCGAACCGATTAACAAAAAAGTTAAATTGATTTTGTAGATAATAGATATTGTTGAGGCCTGTGACGCCATCTTGCTGTTGCTTGAGAGCAGAGGCATCTTCTAGGCGGATGAGATAGTCTTTATAGTGAGACTGAATAGCGGCTCGTTTTTTTAGTTGTGATTGGATTGCTTCTAGGAGTTCACTGCGGCTAAAGGGTTTAGTGAGGTAATCATCCGCGCCAAGATACATTCCACGCCGAACATCCTGGCGGGCATCTTTTGCGGAGAGAAAAATGAAGGGAATGGCTCTCGTTTCGGGGTTTTGTTTAAGCTGCTCTAGGACTTGATAGCCATCCATGCGTGGCATTCTGACATCACAAAGGATTAGATCTGGTGTTGTTTTTAAGGCGATCGCCACTCCCTCTTGGCCATCTTCTGCTGTGGTGACGGCAAATTGCTCCTTTTGGAGAATTCTTGCAGTACACATACGTAGAATTTCCGTATCTTCAATTAATAAGATGTTCGTCATTATCTAAGCGTTACAGCATCGAGAGGGAAGAGAGGGGAAATTCTTTCTTGCGACAGTGTTACAGTGCCTTGTCATCGTTCTCTACGAGAAATGTATTAGAGAAATGAGAGAAGAGCTGAAACAGGAGAAATAATACGTATATTAACAATCATTGAAGTGTTTCGCTTCGGCCAAAACATGGCTATATCTTCGATGTTATCCTTGAAAAATCTTCATTCAATGCTTGATTTATGTTGATATTGTATGGTCTTTTGCAATTAAAACTGAGTCAGTAACTGGGTAATGAGTTAAAAAGTAAAGATAACTTAGTGAATTAAAAGTTAAAGAGGAGCCCCCGGATGAGCCAGACTGTTTCAGCAATTTCTGTTAACCCCACTTTAGAATCTGCTCTCGGTAATTTGGAGTTGGATTTGGAGTCTGAGCTCAGAAGGTATCGTCGTCAGGCGATCGCCGCAGGTCAACGTCCAGAGCATTTGCCTCAGCCTGCTGCCCCGGTGGTTGAAGATGATGCAACGAAACAGTCAAAAGTTGTGGATGTTGTCGCTGATTCACCATCAACATCATCTCAAAGCTTTGAAGATGTTGCGTTACCTACTCCTGAAAACCCAGCCAATCATTCTCCTGAGGTTGCCCAAGTCCTTGAAGCGTTGAAACAAGGTGGTGGAGATACGACTGATAAAGAACTTTTAAATTTAGAGAATCGCGATGTTCTCCCCCAGGATTATCTTGATTCTTCAGAAGAACTCCTCAAAACATTAGAAAGAGAAGATGAGTCTGAAACTAAAGAAGACAAAGCAAAGACAATAAAATGGACACCCATCAAAGTGGCTCTCGTGGGTGTTGGTATTGTCGGAGTGATTGGTTTGCTAACTGCGATTTTATTCCCTAATGTGTTTAATCCTTCTGCTTCTCAGGATGCCACAGAGCTTGATGCGAGTGGTGCGGCTGAGGTTGGTGCAGAAGAGATTGTTTCCACATCAGCACCGACTACAGTTAATTTGGCATCTGAAGAGTTTCAAGATCTCAGTCTCGATAATTTAAGTGTGGTTGACCCGGATGAAGAGGTGGCGATCGCCCCTACGGAGGCAGCTCCCACAGCTTCAGAAAGTGTGGCTCCCCAAACGCCCAGTGTTGTGCCCAATCCTGGTGCGGTTCCAGAAACCCTTGTGCCGCCAACAGGTCGTGAGAACTTAGCTTCTGCATTGTTACCTCCTTCCCTCCGTCCCCAGCCCGTCAATCCCTTTCCTACCACTCCCCAAACACTGACAGCACAACCAACTAACGGCCAGACATTAGTTACACCTGATGGTCTAAAAGTGGGTTATTACTACGTTATTTTCCGCAATACATCGGCCGAAGCCCTCACCAGAGCACAAGGTGAAGTATCTGATGCATTTGTTCGCACTTTCCCAACAGGCCGTGTCGTACAGTTGGCAGAGGTGTCTACGGCGGATACAGCAGAGTCCCTTGTTCAGAAATTTAAGGGGAATCAAATTGCCGCAGAAATTTATCACCATCAATTAACACCCGCGCCCTAAATTAACGTCTGAAAAAATACGTTAGATTGAAGATTCAGAGGGTTAGAGGATTCGAAGCATGGGTCTCTTCGGAAAATTTCGGCAAGGCATCAATAAGCTGTTTCAAGACGAAGAGAATCCGGAAATTATCCTTGAGCAGACCCTCTGGGACATGGAGAAAAAGTTAATTCAAATGCGGCGTTCTGTAGCGCAGGCTGTCGCAAGTTCTAAACGGGTTGATCGTCAGCGACAACAAGCAATGATTGCAGTGCAACGTTGGCAAAATCGTGCTCAGATGGCTTTGACCTATGGAGATGAGCTGCTGAGTAAGGAGGCGATCGCCCGTAGCCATAGCTATAAAAAAGTAGCGGATAACCTCAACCAACAGGGGCAGGAGCAACAAACTTTTATTGAAGGCATTCGAGAAAATTTGCGGGATCTGGAGACGAAAATAAATCAGATCAAAATGCAGAAGGATATGTACATTGCCCGTATCCGGTCTGCTGTTGCCCAACAGCAATTGCATAAGTTAAAAGCTGAAATTCAAGAGGGCACATTAGAACCGGCGATCGCCAATATCGAAGCATCAATGTGGTCTCTCGAAGCCGAAAATCAACTTAGTGATTCTCTCGAAGCCAAATTCCTCGCCCTAGAAAAACGCGCCAGATTAACCGAGTAAATTCCCCGAAACATCGGCGATTTAGGTACAGCAACAAAGAATGTTAAGACTTGTGATACTCTGACTGGTGGCTTCAGTATCAGTCATAAGGAGATTATTGTGGAACGTACTTTTGTAATGGTTAAGCCTGACGGTGTTCAGCGCGGCTTGGCTGGTAATGTTATTTCTCGTTTCGAAGCAAAGGGTTTTAAGCTCGTTGGCCTTAAGCTTGTGTCTGTATCCAAGGAGCTGGCAGAAGAGCACTATGGTGTGCACAAGGAAAGACCTTTCTTCGGTAGTCTTGTTGATTTCATCACGTCTTCCCCCGTTGTGGCAATGGTTTGGGAAGGCAAGAATGTCATTTCTTCCGCTCGTACACTCATCGGTGCAACAAATCCTATTGAGGCAGCACCCGGCACAATCCGTGGCGATTTCGGTATGGATATCGGCCGTAACTTGATTCACGGTTCCGACGGCGCTGACACTGCAGCAAGTGAAATTGCGCTTTGGTTCAACGAAGATGAGCTTGCTAGCTGGGAGCCTTCCACTCAATCTTGGTTGTACGAATAAAGTTTAGAGACTCAATTCAGTATTTTTGAACAAAATATTTTTGATATTCTCTGCTGTAGTTTTATGGCAGGGATTTTTATTGGCTTTAAGCAACAGAACCGCGTTTGCGAGTTTCTTTGTAGGAAACACCAACGTTTTTCAAACCAGCTTTCACCATTTGTTGTTCGAGCAGTGAGAAAAATCTTGCCCGATCGCCCCCACGAATGACAGCTTGATTATGAGCTTCGGCGATCGCCACAGGATATCCATAACCTTTATGAACCTGTCCCAATAAAATACCGAGAGTTTGGTCTAATTTTTCGGGGTCTTCGGCGAGCCATCGAGGGAATTCAACGCGAGCCACTTCCGCACCAACGTGGACATAACAGAAACAAACTTGATCTTCCGGCGGATACATCTGCAAAATGCGCGATGTGCTCTGCCAAATACTGCCCCGCTCTCCCGGTTGCAAGGTGTTTTCCCAAAGCGTTCTGTCTCGCATCGGTTCAATGATTTGGCAGGGTAATGACTCTAAAAATTCTGGGCGGCGATCGCCTGTATTTTTATCGAGACAATGGGTTGAACAATCAGGTGTTTCGTGGGGACAAGCAGCCAAGCGCAAATAGTGAATTGCATCAATACTGCGGGTTGAGCTGATATAGCCAATGAGGGGGATTTTCGTTTCTCGGAGCGATCGCCAAGCTTCTAAAACAGGAATCAAAATTCGTTCGCGAGCTTCAAGGGGAATATTTTCGAGAAACCAATACACCAACGACCCATCAACCATCGCTACATTAGGAATTTTCTCATGGGAACCGGGCGGCAAAACCCATTTACAAGCCATCTCCGCCAACATTTGGGCTTCCGAAGCAGTGCGGCAATAGCCCATCCATTCCTCGGTGCGGATGCCCCATTTGCGAGAAATATATAAATCTTCGGAGCGATAAAAAACCTCAGGAATATTGTCGAGCAATGGATGCAAACTTTGGCCGTAATGCAGCATAATCCGACCCACATTAATCAGATAGCAGTAGGCAATTTCGTGGTGGGATGGAGCAATTTGTGAGCCATCTGTGGCAAAAACCGTGTGAGCTTTGGGCGGCACAGAAATCATTACCCTTGTATCGAGAGGTTCTAAGGGCACTGCGCAATTAAAAATGAGGCGATCGCCCCAGTCCTGATATTTTTGCTGTAGCTCTGGAAAAGTTTTTTGAGCAGTTGCTAATAAAGCCAAACCTCGCTCCACTCGTTCCCGACCATCACTGGCCTGCTGCTGGAGATGGGAACCCATATCGGGGAGTTGTCCAGCCAATTTCGTCAAATCCAACATAGGTTTGTGTCGCGCCCAAAGCAATGCTGGTATTTATTTTAAAGCTTTTAACTGGTTCGGAATGATGTGGCGATCGCCAATTTTTAAAATCACAGCATATTGAATATTTTATTCAGCTAAAAAAGTGAGTTTTTAGCTAGCTGTTTCTTTGCCAATATCTATATCTAAAAAGAGCTTATCGAAATATGATAATAATCATTCTTTACTGTTAATTTGCTCGTTTATTTAACTGAGTTTCACCCCAATCACTCATCGACTGAATCACAGGCAATAATGTTTTTCCATGAGAGGTAAGCGTGTATTCAACGCGTAAAGGTAATTCTTCAAAAACTTCTCGATGAATGATTTGATCTTCCTCTAATTCTCGTAACTGTTTAGTCAGTATTTGCTTGCTAATCCCCTGGATCTTTCGCTTCAATTGCCCAAACCGCCTTATGTCATGGCTAATTAGAAAAAGCAAAATAGGCTTCTATTTTCCGCCAATAATGTGTTAGACAATAGGTCACTGGGCAAGCCTGTTCTGGGTGGGGAGAGTTGGTGCTCATGCACAATCAATATTTTGTAATTAGTGCCTCAAAACCCTATGAAATCACATTTTTTCTTTTTAGAAAGGATGATCACAAAAAGATGACTAGTTGATCTTCTAAATCTAGAGAAATAGCGTAGATTCATCGTCACTAAACAACACAAAAAGATTCTTTGGTTATGATTTCTCGTTGAAGATAAATCTCAGGACATCCCTTTATGACTGCTCAACCTCAAAGCTTAGAAGAAGTCAAAAAATACGTTATTGGCACATGGAAAAGTTTGACGACAGAATTGCGCCCCACAGAAGATCGAACAGGTGCCGGAACAGTTTCGCCGACATATCTCACGAGGGAATTCACCTATCACGATGAGGGAACATTTACAGGCATGATCACGATGTATGCCGATAATTATGGTGAATTTCCTCTTATGGCTTTTGAATTTCAGGGCAGCTTAGAGTGGGGCGATCGCCATCCCATTGCTGAGGGCGCTTGGAATATTGGCTATATTCTGTCGAAGGGCTTTGCTGTAACGCCACTGCATCCACGGGCTGCGGATATGCTTAATCACGGTCGACCCGGCACAATTGAGCCTTTTGTTGCCGATCAAAAGAACGACATTCTCCAAAAAGAATTTCCCTTATTTAATATCGTCGAAGGTCAAATCGTCACAGATTACGATCTGCTGTATTTCAAGCATGGCTTGCTATTCATGGGTGCCAAACACGTTGATGGCACACCCTTTGATGAACCAGAGCGCCGCCCTCACCAACTTCAAATCCCCTTGCAACGAGCCTAAAGAAGAACCTCGGAGAAATTAGCGATGAAACTCAAACTGAAGTGGTGGTGGTACATTGCCCCAGCCTATCTAACCGCCTGGAGTGTAATTTTTAGCGCATGGAATTTGATTGATGGAACCGGTATGATGGCGGCTTTCCAAGTGGATATTGGTGAGCCGAGTACTTTTATCATGCTGAATTCTGCTGCCCGATATGTGGCGATCGCTGTCGGTATGGTGCTCGGCATTTGGATCTTCCGCACATTCCATTCAATTTTGACAGTGTTGCTGATTCGGTTAGTGATGGATGCACTAGATTTGTATTCAGGCTTGGTCTCAGGTCTGATCGATAATCCCACTGGTATCATGCAATCCTGCATCATGTTTATTTTTCCCAACCTATTCGCCCTCTGGACGCTTATTCAGCTGACCCAGAGCTCACGAAAACGACAATTAATCGAATAAAGCTTGCAACAATTTAATCGCCTTAATCGCCTACGGATTATTGGATGATTGAACTAGAGATCCGAAGACCAATGGTTTATTCGGTCTAGGATTAATGGCACTGCAACAATAGTGAGTTTAATTATCCAAGGCACATAACATAGCGCCAGGAACCCGGCAAATACAGCGACAGAAGCCATTGCAACTTTCACAATTTCTTCCTTAGTATTGAAGCACCAACACATTGCGCAGGCAGCAATACTAAGACTGATAAGGGAAGGATTCATATTTAAATAAAAGCCCTGAGAGCTTTCAAAAGCAATATGTGCGTTCCTTCGGGAATATCCCCTACTTCCGTCTTTCGGCTGTCTCTATCAGCGGCGGTCGAAAGATGAACGTTTTATTAAGATATGTTTCATAATACTCCGTTATTTTGGGCTGTCAACCGAGAAATGGCTTAGTATCACACAGCAAAAAAACACCGTAATGCTTGCTACATCTAAGATATAGGCTTATTAAATCATTCAAAAAAGTTTTTCTAATGTTATGGGGTAATCACTTCACCATCGGGAATGTCTAGTTCGATTGCAACACCACGATCCATAACTTCAATATCCCATTGTCCCCGCCGGGCGGATTCAAAGACCACATAACGACCATCGGGGCTAATTTGGGGATTACGAACCCAGTGACGATAGCCTTGGGTCAAAATATCTGAGCGTTTAGTTGCGCGGTCATACAAGATGATATCGGGTTTACCTTGGGGACTGGAAAGATACACAATATAACGCCCGGTGCGACTGAGGCTGGGGCTTTCGTGAATAGCACCTTTTTGGTTGAGATTAGGCAGGCTGACAAAGCGTTTTTGGGTTAAATCATAAAATAAAACTTCGCTGGTGCCATGGCGATTAGAAATGAAGGCAAGCCAACGCCCATCGCCACTAAGGGCGGGCTGTTCATCATGATATTTACTATTTAGGGTAACTGGTGCTGAAGGGGTATTCCCGAAGGAACAACCTCCGAGGCTGAGAATCAAAATAGTCAGCCATAGCTGAAACGGAATTCGCCTATACACAGCACGCAATCATTGGAGAGTTTGGATCGGAGAGGGTCTAATAATCGAAATTAACGGGATTTTCATCGGGGCGATCGCCATCATTTTCTTCATTTGAAGGAGGCGCTTGATCATCCCAATCTTGCGACTCATCGTCTTCAAAACTCACGCCATTTATCGGTTGATAATCCACTGTTGCAACATCTTCGTTGGCAGCACTATCGTAGCGATCAGGGCGAGGACGACGGGGGCGACGACTTGGAGGTGCTTCATCATCGGGGCGAGGACGGCGGGGACGACTTGGGGGCGCTTCAGTTTGGCGATCGCCTTCACCCCAAGCATCTTCAGACCAAACGTCAGTCACGCCGCCTTGGCTTTGGTAACCATAATCATCATTACGGGAAGGGCGACGGTTGGGAGAACGACTAGGACGACGATTAGGAGAACGGGAGGGGCGATCGCCATAGTCAGCAGGTGGGCGATTACGGGGAGTATTACGATTACTGCGCGGTTTGGGAGTTTCTTCCTCATAGCCACGGCTACGGCTCGGACGCGGTTCCTCATAGCCTCTTAAGCGACGTTCATAGCGATCTTCCGTTTGGAAAGGTTCAAGTTGATCCAGCTCAGCGCGATACACACGACTCACTGGGCGATCGTCATCAACAATGGGTGTATTACGGCGGGCTTGTTCTGTAGCGAGGCCGCGTAGACGAATGGATTCGATGGCAAAAAAAACAGCAGAACCCGACAATAAAAATTGTCCAAATTGCAAAATTGGGTCAAGGCGCCATCCTTGGAAGAGCAGAATAAAACCGCAGAGCAAACCCACTGCTGCAAAAAAGATATCGTGGTCGCGGGAAAGTTCAGGGCGTACCGAGCGTAAAAAGTACAGAGATGCACCTGCTGCTGCAAGTACAATTCCCAAAATGCTGGCGGAATTTAGCCCGAAATTAACCATGTGTTTCCTCTCCCTTGGCGCTGTTTTCTATATTAACGACTTCGGTTCTAAGATTTTAAGCGATCTCAACAGCAAAATAGGTGGACAGCGATAACCGTTATCCACCCATCAAATTTTTTTGTGCTTTGAGCCAAATATTAACGTTGGATTTTGTCTTGCTGACTGACGAAGACGAGAAATGCTGTTGCGGGGATAACCACAATTAAAGTGCCAGCAAGGAGACTGTAGAAGAAATTTGCTAAAGAGGGAGTCATGTTAACGTTTCCTAATGGTATTTAATAATTTGTTGTTGATAATTTTGCCATATTCTTCGCCCTATCTCGTCATTGATGTTTAGAATCTCTGTTTCAGGTGCGCAAAGACTTTCTTGGCAGACTTGGGGATATTACGTTTTTGGGGCGGCGATCGCCTTAAGTTTTTGGCATATTTTCTGGCAAGGTGATGGGCTGATCAATGGAAATGGTTTTGCTCTGCTCTGGAGATTTTTGCAAGCAAGTGTTCAGCCAGATTTAAGTGCCGATTTTTTAAACACCGTCGCGACAGCCACACTGACAACATTTGCTTATGCGCTCTGTGGCACATTTCTCAGTTTGAGTTTTGGGTTTATCGGCGGTCTTCTCAGTGCAAAGATTGTTTGGCAATCACTCTTTCCGCAGCAGTCTTTAATTATTTGGCAAAGTATCAGATCGGTGTTGGCGATTCCCCGTGCAATCCATGAAGTGGTTTGGGGACTGATTCTGATCAATGTTTGGGGATTAGATTCTCTTGTCGCTTTGGGGGCGATCGCCCTGCCGTTCGGTGCCATTGTCGCAAAGGTCTTTGCTGAGATTCTCGATGAAACGCCTCGCCAAGGTTTCGATGCTTTACGGTTAGCGGGTGTTCATCCGTCTCAGGCATTACTCTATGGCCTATTCCCACAGGCGCTATTCAATCTTTTGTCCTATGGATTCTATCGATTTGAATGTTCCCTGCGAGCGGCGGCAGTGCTCGGCATTATTGGGGCTGGAGGGTTGGGCTATGAAATCTTTCTCAGTTTGCAATCAGTCCGCTATGAGCAACTATGGACGCTTTTCTACGCGCTGATTATGTTGAACGCATTGGTGGATTGGAGCAGTGGTTTCCTACGCCGGAAACTGGGTTGCACCAGTCGATTGGATTTGAATACAAAACAGTATCGCGTTAATGTCCAAAAACGCACTTGGCTATTCGGCACAATGTGCGGAGCAGCAGCTTTAGTCAGTTGGGGCTTCTGGTTTATTCGCCCAGATTGGTCACGGCTTTGGTCGCAACAAACAAGCATTTTCATTCAAGACATCACAGCTCAACTGGCTCAATTTACAGTTGATCAAGAAACACTCAAAAATTTATTTTGGCTTAGTATCCAAACCCTCGAAATGTCGATCTTGGCGATCGCCTTGGCAGGTGTTGGGGGATTTATCTTGGCCTTTTGTGTCGCGGAAATTTTTCGGAATCAGCAATCCAGACGATCGCCTGTCGCTATTAGTTCTCAGTATTTCAGTCGATTAATTCTGTTAATTTGCCGTGGCATTCCGGCACCAATTTGGGCCTTGGTGGTCTTATTTGTCTTTTTTCCAGGGATTTTACCGGGGGCGATCGCCTTGGGTCTCCATAACCTCGGTGTATTGGGACGATTAATGACCGAAGTAATCGAAAATCTGGAGCGTGAACCGATTGAGGCCCTCAGTCAACTGGGTAGTCCTTCAAGCTCTGTCTTTCTTTATGGCGTTGTGCCATTAACCCTGCCGAATTTTATTGCCTATACCTTTTATCGATGGGAAGTTTGCTTACGGGAAACGGTAATTGTTGGGCTGGTGGGAGCTGGTGGATTAGGACGACTGCTCACGGAGCAATTGAGTAGCTTTGACTATGCAGGTGTGTTGTTCACTTTGGTTTGTTTTTTGTTATTGACTCAATTTGTCGATCAATTTAGCACCTTACTCCGAAGAAAATTAGCAACTTAAATCATCATTAAATATTGTCGTTTAAAAGTGGGCATTGCCTAAGTAAGATGGATTTTGACAATCTTATTTTTTTAAGCTTTACTTACAGGTAAACTTTCGAGTCCATAGGCTTTCTGTGTCATGCCCGATGCTGCTTCTTCCCTAAATCTTCATACCCTTGAGCAGGATCTGCAAAATCGACTCCATGCTGAGCCCTCGTTGACTCAGCCGATGCAAGTGCGCTGTGTCTTTAAAGAAGGCATTTTGATTGTTCTGGTGCAGCACGGTGCGCCAGCTTTCCCTTACCCTCGCAAAGTGTTTAGAGCGATTCGGCAATTTTTATTGGAAGCCGATGTCCTACAAGAGCATCAAGTGTTGATGTATTTGCGTGTTGAGGGAAGCAATCAACCCTACGCATTCCATACACTCACAGAGCAGAGCCAGACGCCTACCGATACTGAGGAGCCAGTTGCTGAAACAGCTACGGCTGAAGAAACTGAAACTGAGCAATCAGATGAAGTCGATGATGATTTTGAAGAATTTGAAGCTCCCGCAGCACTAGCTTCTGAGCTCGAAGACGGCGAGAGTCTTGAAGAAACAGCGACAGACGAAGGTCTTGAAATGGCTACCGCTGCCACCACGGATGAAGATTACGAAGATGAAGCCTATGACGACGATGAAGAAGATATTGGTTTTGAAGGCTTTACTTCAGTCGAGGAAGGTTTTGATGATGACGATGATGATTATGAAGAGGAAGTGGGCGATCGCCGCCTAGGGAAAGCGACATTAGCCTTTGCTGCGGGTCTAGCCTTAGTCTTCTCTGGTACTGCCTTCTATGTATTGAGTCGCCCCTGTGTTATCGATAATTGCACCACGATGGATCGTGCAGAAAAACTCAGTGACCAAGCAATTAGTACCTTCCAAAGTAATCCTTCCGGTCAACAAATTCTCACGGCTCAAGGTCAACTAGAGGAGTCGGTACAAAAATTAGAATCTATTCCATTTTGGTCGCCACGCTACACCGAGGCCCAAGGCAGACTAAAGGATTATCGTGACCTCTCAGCAAGTCTTGATCAGGTCGTCAATTCTCTCTTTAAAGCTTCTGAAGCTGCTCAGATGAGTCAAAACCCACCGTTCGCAGCGGAGAAGTGGTCTGAAATTGCGACCCAATGGCAAGGGGCGATCGCCGGACTCAGCGAAGTTCCTCCTCAAGACTTTTTCCATCCTTTTGCCCAAAGTAAAATTGATGTTTACGAGCGTAACCTTAATGCAATTAACCAACGCTTAGCTCAAGAAGAACAAGCCGTTGAGGTTCTCGAGCAGGCAAAAGAAAATGCCAAAATTGCCCAAGTACAACAAGGGGTTGCTCAGTCCCTTGATAGCTGGGAAGAAGCTTATTTGTCTTGGTCTAAGGCGGTTCAAAAATTAGAAACAGTGGCAGAAGGGACGACTGCTTACGATGAAGCTCAGGCTTTGATGGATAGCTATGTGCCCCAGATGAGCGATATCAAAGAGCAGCAGGACAAAGAAACTTTTGCGCGCGATATTTACAACCAAGGTATTCGCATTGCCCAGTTGGCGCGTGATGCCGAGCTAGCGGAGAACTGGGAAGAGGCGACTTTCCACTGGCGTAATGCGATTCGCTATATGGAGCAAGTGCCCAACGATACCTACCAGGCTTCCCTTGCAAAGCCGGCGATCGCCCGTTTCAACCAAGCGATCGAAACCTCTCAAGTGCAGTTGCAGCTGTACACACGCCTCAAGCAAGCCGAGAATGATCTCAACCGTACCTGTGCTGGCGATCCGAATATCTGTACCTTTACCCTCGATGCCCGCAGTATCAATGTGAGACTGACTGCCGCCTACGTCAATCAAGTTCAGGAAACTGCAGTTCAAGCGAGTGCGACAAATAATAGTGACGCGAAAATTCGAATCCTAGATCACATCGCAACCCTTGAACAGGCTCTTGAAGTAATTAGCAAAAACACAAATGTTCCTGTACAGGTTTATGACGTTAATGGTGTTCTCCTAGTTGATTACAAACCTTAGAGAGTATTGAAAAAATCTGTTGTTGATTAATGCCTTTTAAGGCCGAAATTCTCGATCGAAAGAGTATTTTGATCTAAAGGATTTGTCATGCTCAAAAATACAGAAAAATTGTTTACGTAAACTAAGTACTGACGCATTTATCTGATGATTAAATCGTCTTTTTCTATAAATGAAAAACTTTGATCGTTTTTTTCAAAAAATTTATGAGCAACCTCTTGAAAATCGCCAAGATTGGTATGCGGAGAGCACTGTTGCCTATGCGAAATATCGTGCTCCCTATATCGACGAAATCATTGATCAAACCTGTCGTCAGTTTGACGATATTGCTCAGCCTCACTTGTTAGAAATTGGTAGCGGCCCTGGCAATGCCACAAAACATTTTGTAGAGCGTGGCTACAAAATCACTTGCGTTGAACCAAACACAACAGCTTGTAAGTTCGCGATAGAAAGATTTAAAGCCTTTCCTAACGTCGAAATTATCAACTCAACCTTTGAGGAATGGTCAGCTAATATCTCTAGAACATTTGATGTGGCGATCGCCGGAACATCATTTCATTGGCTCGATCAAAAAACTCGTTGTGAGAGACTTGCAAATCTTCTGAAATCTAATGGCAAAATCATTTTGCTATGGTGCACTGCCCCGCAGCCAGAATATGAAATCTATCAATATCTTGATCCGATTTATCAAGAGTATCTACCAAGCTTTGCTGACTATGAGAATTTCGAAACACAACGACAAAATATCATGAGTGTTAGTGAGCATTTAGTTGAATCAAATTATTTTGTTGATTTGCAATGCCAACAAGAAACTGCTTGTCTCTCATATACAACAGAAGAATATCTCAGTTTACTAACAACACTGTCACCCTATATCGCGCTTTCTACAGAAAGAAGAGAAGCCTTTTTTACGACATTACGACAAACCTTTGAAGAGAATGAGATCACTAAAATCTCGACTAAATATATTTGTGCAGCTCACTCGGCAATCAAAGCCAAAATATAGCATTTTCCACTCATACTTTCTTCTCAATATGTCTATAAAAAAGTAAATGCTTTAAGCACTTTCACGATTTTCTTCCGATTCAATAGTGAATGCTTGATTCCGACCTTGAGATTTTGCTTGATATAGCGCTTTATCCGCACGATCAATTAAATAGGCCATGTCTAGATGCTTATTTGGAATACAAGTTGCAACCCCACAGCTAGAAGTTACAAATGGTATTACAGGAGAATTTTGATGAGGGATCTTCAGCTCACGAATCGCTTTAAGAGTTCTTTTAGAAATGTAGCAAGCTCCGTCTAAGTCTGTATTAGATAAAAGAATAATAAACTCTTCGCCACCATATCTTGCGGCTAGATCAGTTGTCCGTCCGATCTGTTTTTTTAAGACTTGTGCGATCCGAATCAGACACTCATCTCCCTGCACATGACCATATGTATCGTTATAAATTTTGAAATGATCAATATCAAATATCAGCAAGGAAAGAGGAGTTTGATCTCGTTGACACCGTAACCATTCTCGTTCTAAAACTTCATCAAATTTACGCCGATTCGCAATCTGTGTCAGTCCATCAAGCTGAGCTTGCTTCTGCAAAATTAATTCCAAACGTTTGCGATCACTAATATCTAAACCAATAAACCCTACTCGAAAAACACGTCCTTGCTCATCAATAATAGGGAAATACGACATCAACCAAGTTGAGCCAGAGTTCGTATCAGGCACATACATTTCTTCATTGATGTTTTCCTGTTTCGAATCTAAAATCAATTGACATTTTGAGACGATTTCCTGGTGCAACTTAGGGTTAATTATATATTCTGGAATATCATCGTTGGATTCTTGTCTTTGTTGGAGATCTGCAAGGAAATTATTGACTTTTATCAAGTTCAGATCTTTATCTAAAATCGCCATTGCAAGGGGGGCTGTATCAATAAAAGTATCTAAAACCAGTTGTGTTTGGAGTAGTTTCGAGGTGCGGTCAAATACTCTTTCTTCTAGAAAATCCAAGGTGGAATGCAATGTCTGTGTGATCGCTTTTCGTTCACTTAGAATAGCGGAAATAATGAGGATAGTGACAGCATAAACGGCGATAAAAGATTCAAGCAGCAATAATGATAGTGTTGGATGAGGGGTTTCTCCAACAAAAGAACCATAACCATTGACTGTTGCGAATATCCCCACTAAAGACAATATACCAACTAATACTTGAGGTAATGGTTGTTCTAAACGAAAGACTGAGCCAACAAGAAGTGGTAAAAATAAATATTCTAAATCATAGTTTTTATAGAAAACAAAGTAGCTAACTAACGTTGCCAAACCGACAAACACAATGATTTCCCATATGGCAGTTTTTCGTTGCTGTCCCTTTGGCGATCGCCAGAAAAGAATGGGAGGGACAAAAATCAATTGGGCTAGGCTTGCTCCTAAAAACCAAACGAGCCAAGAGACCAAGAGATTATTAATAGGAATAATGCCATATACATAAAAGAAAAATACTGGTAATAATGCTGAGATAGATGAGCTAATCAGGCTAATACCAAGAAATTCAGATATTGACTTGACTGTTTGAAAGATTGAAGACAGACTTTTATGCCTTCGACGGAGCCAAGTTGCACAGATAAAGACATTTACCGCTTCATTAAAGACAATGGCTAAAGTCAAGATAAGAATTGCAGAGAAAGATAAATCAAGAGAGAGTTCATTTAATGCAAAATAGTTTTCTATTGAAGTGCCTAAAATAATGCCGATTAATGCAGTATTGCCCAGTTCTAAAATTGCAATTAAACCAACCACAGCTGGCAGCCAAAGTGGTGTTAGTTCGCCTGGGAGAGATGCAAAACTAACACTGAATTTTATTGCCAGAATATAACTAATGGCGATCGCCAATTGACAGAAAACTGGGTGCTTAACGAGCTTAGAAAAAGTCACAACGGAGAAAGAGTAATTGTTGATTAAGGTGCATTTCAGCAAAGGATTGCTCACCCTTATCATATTTCAATTGAATGGCAATTACATAGAGCTTTTGCTGTAGTACATATACTCTTTTCTCTTGAGTACATCCCAGAGAATTTCAAAACCCTCTCTCAAAACTTGTATGGCGATCGCCTCATTCACCTACTGACGACAAAAGTGGCTTAAGAAATTTTGCGGTGTGAGATCGCTTGCATTTGATTACATCTTCCGGTGTCCCGACTGTAATAATCTCCCCACCGCGATCGCCCCCTTCTGGGCCTAAATCAATTAACCAATCACTACAGCGAATCACATCAAGGTTATGTTCAATCACCAATACTGAATTGCCTTTGTCCACCAATCGTTGCAAGACATTGAGTAAATGGTGCACATCATAAAAAGATAAACCTGTGGTTGGTTCATCAATTAGATAAAGGGTTTTGCCCGTAGCTCGGCGCGATAATTCTGAGGCTAATTTCACGCGTTGTGCTTCACCCCCAGAAAGGGTTGGAGCAGGTTGTCCAAGCTTGACGTAATTTAAGCCCACATCCATCAATGTCTGCAATCGATTCGCCGCCGCTGTAATATTTTCAAATACGCCTAAAGCTTCTTCCACTGTCATATTCAGAACATCAGCGATAGAGTAGCCTTTGAATTTCACCTGCAAAGTTTCTCGGTTATACCTCGCACCTTTGCACACATCGCATTGCACATAAACATCGGGCAAGAAATTCATTTCGATCACATTTACGCCCTGACCAGAACAGGCTTCACAGCGACCACCTTTCACATTGAACGAAAAACGACCCTTTTTGTAACCTCGGGTTTTCGCTTCCACTGCCTCAGCAAATAGAGTCCGAATTGGGTCAAAAATTCCAGTGTAGGTAGCGGGGTTAGAGCGAGGGGTGCGACCGATGGGTGACTGATCAATGACGATTACCTTATCGATAGACTTTAGGCCCTTAACGGCATCCAAGTCCTTCGGAAACGGAATATTTTTATTGAGGCTGTGTTGCAAGGCTGGATAAAGTAATTCATTCATTAGAGTGGATTTACCCGAACCCGAAACCCCCGTTACACAAACCAATTTGCCCAGGGGAATCTCTACATCAACACCCTGTAAATTATTTTTACGACAGTTTGTCAGCACAAGCTTGCCGCCATTTCCTTCCCGTCGCTCCTCTGGCGTTTCGATTTTGCGCTGACCGGATAGATACGCTGCCGTGAGGGATTTTTTATTTTTGAGAAATTTATTGAATGTCCCGGCAAAAACGATATCACCACCATGGACACCTGCTTTTGGGCCAATATCAATAATGTGGTCGGCAGCCCGCATCGTGTCTTCGTCATGCTCCACAACAATTAGGGTATTGCCGAGGTCTCGCAATTTTTGCAATGTTTTAAGCAGTCGCTCATTATCCCGCTGGTGCAAACCAATACTTGGCTCATCTAAAACGTAGAGAACGCCCGTCAATCCTGCACCAATTTGTGTTGCCAAGCGAATTCGTTGTGCTTCACCACCGGAAAGAGTCATTGCTGCGCGATCAAGGGTCAAATAATCTAGACCAACATCTAGTAAAAACTTCAGGCGGGCACGGATTTCTTTTAAGGCAAGCTCACCAATTAATTTTTGGCGATCGCTTAATTCCAGTTCATCGACGTGTTTGAGACAATCTCGAATGGAGACACTGGTTAACTCATCAATGTTGTATTGTCCTAATCGAACAGATAAGGCCTCGGGTTTTAGCCGCTTACCATGGCACACTTCGCAGGGCTGGTTAACTAAATATTTTTCGAGCTTCGATTTAATTGCATCGGAACTGGTGTCTTTATAGTTACGGTCTAGGAGCTTGAGAATGCCAGAATAATGGCGATAATAACCTTTGCCTGAACCGTAACGAGATTCTTCCTCAAACCAAATCGATTCTTCGGAACCATTCAGCAAAATTTCGCGATGCTCTTCGCTGAGTTTTTCCCACGGAGTTTGGATCTCAAAGCCAAAGTTTTGACCGAGGTTATAAAGTAGCGATAAGTAATAGGTATTTTCTTTTTCAGACCATGGGGCGATCGCCGCGTAGAGGGGTTGTTTTGGATCGGGAATAACGAGGTCAGCAGAAAAACGTCGGTGGCTCCCCAAACCATGGCAGGCTGAACAAGCACCATAGGGGGAATTAAAGGAAAAGAGCCGAGGTGATAACTCTTCGATCACCGCACCATGTTCGGGACAAGCGAAATTCTCGGAGAAAATAATTTGCTCATCTGTGCCAACTAAATCGACAATCGCTGTGCCTTCGGAATGCTTTAAGCAAGTGGCGAGAGAATCGGCTAAACGTTCTTCAATGCCATCTTTTTTTACGAGACGATCAACAACAATTTCAATATTGTGGTGTTGATTTTTATCGAGTTTGATACTGTCACTCAATTCACGGGTTTCACCATTTACTCGTACGCGGGCAAAACCTTCTGAAGCAATACTCGAAAGGGTCTTTTTGTGGGTTCCTTTTTGATGGCGAACGATAGGTGCAAGTAATTGAAATTTTGTTTTATCAGGCAATCCTAAAACGCGATCACACATTTCATCGATAGTTTGGGGAGCAATGGGGCGATCGCACTTAGGACAGTGGGGTTCACCTGCTCGTCCAAACAACAAACGTAAATAATCCGCAATTTCGGTGACTGTGCCCACCGTAGAGCGGGGATTGTGGGAGGTTGATTTTTGGTCGATGGAGATCGCCGGACTCAAGCCTTCAATGGCATCGACATCGGGCTTATCCAGTTGTCCTAAAAATTGCCGCGCGTAGGCACTGAGGGACTCTACATAACGCCGTTGTCCCTCCGCAAAAATTGTGTCAAATGCCAGCGACGACTTACCCGAACCTGACACCCCAGTGAACACAATTAACTGGTTACGAGGTAAATCAAGATCCACATTTTTTAAGTTGTGCTGCCTTGCGCCACGGATGCGGATTTGATCGGACTTGCTCATTGGGGCGATCGCCATTACTGCTTAAAAGTTCTTAAATATTATAGGCAAGTAAGAGAGCTGTATTGGCGGCCATCTAGGAAAATCCTGTGGATTCACCCGTTAAAATCAAAGCAACATGAAAAACCCAGTTTTGCTATGGTCGCTCTGAAAGATTTTCAGTATCTTACTCCCGAAGAATATTTGACATGGGAAGCGGAAAGCTCCATCAAACACGAATATATCAATGGTGGAGCCTATGCAATGGACGGAACGACCGACGAACACAATGTAATCATTGGTAATTTATATTTATTGCTCCGGAATCATCTGCGAGATTCTGATTACAGCGTGTATTTCGCCGATGTCAAGATGCGGGTTGAGCGGAAAAATTGTTATATTACTATCCAGATTTATTTGTCACTTGTAATCCGGAAGACAAAGACACTGCGACTATCAAATATTTCCCAAAGCGGCGTTGCAGAATAGAGGAATGAATCTATGAGCGTTGGGAGACAGGAAAATCCTCGAATTTGAGGTCATGAATCAGCAATCAAATCGAATGCTCTAACATTTCCAGAGACTTTGAATAACATCAAGTTTTTCGATGAAGTCGAGCGAGATAGTGCCGCATTCGAAAGCAGCTCAAACACTGTCCATCTCTCAGAGATGCGATGGATATGACTCTTCGTGATGCTTGTCTTAACTCTTTTGACCACTGCTATAGTTTGGCGACTCTCACGGGTTATCTCCTTGAGAAAAGCTCTTTGAAGCCTTACTTTGTACGTTCAGCTCCAGAAAAGCTACGACTTCATTCTCATTACAGTTCTTTTACTCTTGGATTAGCCCGCTATTGTTCTCCATATCTCCATTCACTTTTAGCCGACCTTGTGGTTCAATCAATGGCAACCAAGCCTCACAATTGGCTCTCTTTTCAGAAAGGATTCACTGCTCTATCCCACCTATAGAACATCTTTTAAACTCCTTGTCATCCCCTGAGCTAGTCGGGTCAACCTACCCAGATTTTTGGCTATATTTCTACTGGTCGTGATGGCTTATATAGCAGGCAAGGAGTGGGTTAAGACAGAATAGGATAGAAGCAATAAATATAGATGCCATGCCTGCTCCCCATAGTCTTGATTTACGCCTAAAAGCTGTTGCCGCCTTCGATAAAGGTGAACGAAAAAGTGATATCTGTCGCTTCTTTGGTATTAGCCGAAATACGCTAGACCTGTGGCTGAAACAACGAGAGAAAATCGGTTCAGTCGCTCCGAAGACAGATTACCGTCGAGGCCCTCAACCGAAGATTAATGATCTAGATGCTTTTCGTGCTTTTGCAGAGAAATATGGGCATCTAACCCAGAAGGAAATGGCGGAGAAATGGCCAGAGTCTATTAGTGATGCATCCAGACGTGAAGCTCTACGGAAAATTGAATTTACTCGAAAAAAAAGCCTATCGATATCAAGAGAGAGATAAAGAATTAGAAAAAGCATTTGTGGCACAACTGAAGCAGTATGTCCAAGAACGACTCGTATATATCGATGAAAGTGGATTTGATAATACCTTAGATTATGGGTATGGCTACTGCCATAAGTCAGAGAGGTTTATCGCAGAGAAGTTAGGTCATCGTACAGAACGAGTTAGCGTGATTGGAGGATGGCGAGAGGGAGAGGCAGATAGCACCGATGGTATTTGAGGGCTATGCCAACAGCGCCTTAGTTTGCCAATGGGTAGAGGATTGCTTAGTGCCAGAGTTGATTCCGGGTCAAATTATTATTCTGGATAATGCCAGTGTTCATCCAAAGGAAAGAATACAAACATTGGTGGCGAAGGCAGGATGTGAAGTGATATTTTTGCCACCCTACTCACCACACCTGAACAAGATAGAGAAGTTTTGGGGGAGGTTAAAGAAGGAGATAAGTAAGCTCATCAAGAAGACTGAGGATTTGTTCGATGCCATCAGAATAGCCTTCTGTTCTATGTCCTAACCTTCTCCTTCGCTGCTATAGCCTAGCCCCTATTACAGACAATCTTCTTCACGATAGCTGTTGGAAACCTTACCTTGTATGCTTTGCTTCGGAACAACGGCGCTCTAATCCTCGTCATAGTTCTTTTACTCTTGGATTAGCTCGCTACGGATACCAATATATTCATCCACTTTTAACAGACTTGACTCATCACTTAATTGCCACTAAACCTCATAAGTGGCTCTATTTCCACAGAGGCTTCATCGCTCTATCCTAGTTCCAGAATACTTTCTAACCTGTTTATCATCCCTCGGGCAAACAGTCGCAGAGTATTTCATAGAAAAAAATTCGTCGGAAGAATAAAAGATGATGCCAGGTTGAAAATATTAGTTATAGTTCCGTCTTTGCAATTTCCCTCTTTGCAACTTCCAAAAATACAATCCTAAAATCAGTGAGAAGCCCTGCATTTCAGCAATAAATTGCCCTACACAAACTGGGTGTTCGCAAGAAAAGCAATAGAAATACCGAGAGAAAGTCCCACAAGCACTTGTACTGGTGTATGGCCTAAAAGCTCCTTGAGTTTTTCTTCTTTAAATTCCTGCTCTTGGAACATGTCTTCGATGATCTGATTCAGAATACGGGCTTGTTTCCCCGCGGCCTGGCGGACTCCAGCGGCATCATACATAACGATCACGGCAAACAAACAGGCGATCGCAAACTCGGCGCTATCCCACCCTTTTGTTTGACCCACGCTAGTCGCTAGAGCACCAACGAGAGCGGAATGCGCACTAGGCATTCCTCCAGCACTAAAAAGAGACCGAAGATCCGCTTTTTTATAGCGAATTAAGTCGATAGGAATTTTTAACATTTGGGCGCTGATACAGGCAGCCAGTGCCACGATCAAAATCTGGTTATGAAAAACGGAGCTGAGTTCTTGCATGGTGCTTTAACGGTAGTAAGGCTCAATTTTTGCGGTTAATAATGTATTCAGCAAGGGCTTTTAAGGGTGCAGCGCTTGCTCCGTAGTCTTCTAGGGAGGCGATCGCCTCATCAGTTAGTCGTTGTGCTTCCGAACGAGATTTTTCTAAGCCCCACAAACTTGGGTAAGTCACTTTCTGAGCATCTAGATCTTTGCCAGCTGTTTTACCAAGCTCCTCTTGAGTCGCTGTAATGTCGAGAATATCATCAATAATTTGGAACGTTAGACCGATATTCTGAGCGTATTTTTGTAGCTTCTGAATTTTTGCATTTTCCGCTCCCGCCAGAATTGCGCCGGATGTCACACAAACCTCAAGCAGTGCACCTGTTTTGTGAGTATGAATGAAATTCAGCGTTTCGATGGAAACATCCGTTTTTCCTTCAGATTGAAGATCAACAACTTGACCACCAACAAGACCCTCTGCACCAACAGCCTGTCCCAAACGAATAACCACTTGTAGGAGTCGGTCTGCGGGAACGCCTTGGGTACGAGCGACATATTCGAAAGCGTAGGAGAGAAGGCCATCACCAGCCAAAATTGCAATATCTTCACCATAAACTTTATGGTTGGTCGGTTTGCCACGTCGGAGATCGTCATTATCCATGGAGGGTAAATCATCATGGATAAGGGACATGGTGTGAATCATCTCCAGGGCACAGGCAGTATTCATCGCCATTTCGGTTGTGCCCCCCAACATATTGCAGGCCGCTAAACACAAAATTGGTCTGAGCCGTTTTCCACCTGCCAATAGGGAATAGCGCATCGCTTCGTAGACAGTGACGGGCTCTGCGGTCACGATTGATTGATCGAGGGCGGTTTCAACGATCGCCTTTTTTTCCTTGAGATACCGTTCCAGAGAAAATCCCTGTGCCTTAGCGTCTACTACCATTTCTACGTTGTGGGACTGATGATTTTTTCAAGAACATTCTACAGTCCTTTGGTCGCAGTCTCGGCGTTAGGTCTTTCTCGTCTCAATCGGATTCGTTGGCGAATCTTGGGACACTAATCATTAGAGCTTCAGTCAATACTTGGAAAAACAGCAACGATCTTGGGTAGAGAGCACACCGAGCAGATACCATGGATAAGTTGCAAAACAATATTGACCCAATATCCAAGGAGTGAAAGCGAGCATGGCTGAAGCGAATGGTGATCAACATGAACCCATGAAACTTCCGAAAACCAGTGAGTCGGAGAATCTTAAGCGTATTCGTCACACAGCATCCCACGTGATGGCTATGGCGGTACAGACGATTTTTCCTGATGCGCAGGTGACCATTGGTCCTTGGACAGAGAACGGTTTTTACTACGACTTTGATAAAGAGGAACCCTTTACGGACAAAGATCTCAAAACCATCAAGAAAGAGATGGTCAAGATCATTAAGAAGAAATATCCTGTGGTGCGCGAAGAGGTTTCCCGTGAGGAAGCGGAAAAGCGTATCAAAGCAATTAATGAGCCGTACAAACTAGAAATTCTTGAGGGTTTGGAAGCGCCAATTACGCTTTATCATCTCGAAGATAAGTGGTGGGATCTTTGTGCTGGCCCCCACGTAGAAACGACTGGTGAGCTAAATCCTAAGGCGATCGCCCTAGAGTCTGTGGCGGGTGCATACTGGCGTGGTGATGAAAATAATCAACAGCTGCAGCGCATCTATGGCACAGCTTGGGAAACCCCTGAACAGCTCAAAGAATATAAACGCCGTAAGGAGGAAGCCCTCAAGCGTGATCACCGCAAACTAGGTAAAGATCTCGGTCTGTTTGTTTTTTCTGATCAAGTTGGCCCGGGTCTTCCTCTTTGGACTCCGAAAGGAACCTTAATTCGTTCTACTCTGGAAAATTTCCTCAAGGGCGAGCAAACTAAGCGCGGTTATCAAGGGGTTGTCACGCCTCATATTGCACGGGTTGATCTCTTTAAAGTGTCTGGTCACTGGCAAAACTATCGCGAAGATATGTTCCCTATGATGGCGGAAGACGATGAAGCGCGGGCAATGGAACAGGGCTTTGTGATGAAGCCTATGAACTGTCCTTTCCACATCCAAATCTATAAGGATCAATTGCGTTCCTACCGTGATTTGCCGATGCGTTTGGCGGAATTTGGCACGGTTTATCGGTATGAACAATCCGGTGAATTGGGTGGTCTAACGCGGGTGCGCGGTTTTACAGTGGATGATTCGCACTTGTTTGTGACACCCGACCAGCTCGAAAAAGAATTTTTTAATGTTGTCGATTTGATTTTGACAGTCTTTAAGAGTCTGCAACTCAAGAATTTCAAAGCGCGTTTGAGTTTCCGTGACCCCAACTCTGACAAATATATTGGTTCGGATGAGGTTTGGGAAAAGGCTCAGAGCGCAATCCGTAATGCGGTGACTAGTCTTGATATGGAGCATTTTGAGGCTGAGGGAGAGGCCGCATTCTATGGTCCGAAACTCGACTTTATTTTCCAGGATGTCCTAGAGCGGGAATGGCAACTCGGGACGGTGCAGGTTGACTATAATCTCCCCGAACGGTTCGAGCTGGAATATGTCTCTGAGGATGGCGATCGCCAACGTCCTGTGATGATTCACCGTGCGCCCTTTGGCTCTTTGGAGCGTCTCATCGGTATTCTCATCGAGGAATATGCAGGAGATTTCCCACTGTGGCTCGCACCGGAGCAAGTTCGAATCTTAGCGGTAGGTGACGATTTCCTTCCCTATGCCAAAGAAAAAGCAGCTGAACTTCAAGCCCTCGGTATTCGTGCGATGGCTGATACATCTGGCGATCGCCTCGGCAAATTAGTCCGTAATGCTGAGAAACAGAAGATTCCTGTCATGGCAGTAGCTGGGGCAAAAGAATTAGAAGCGAATAGCTTGAGTATTCGTACTCGTGCATCGGGAGAACTTGGTGCATTACCGATGGCTGAAGTGACCCAGCGTTTAGTAGAAGCTAACACCAACCATACCAATTTCTAAAAGATTGGCATCACAGATAAAATCAATCATTTAAAAGCTCTCTGGAAGTTTGATTCCAGAGAGCTTTTTTTGAAAAATAGACTATTAATCTTGAATTAATTTTTACTTTTTTAATCTAAATCTCTATGTGTCAGAATTTTATGTTGCAATCGAATTTCAGCTAATCTTTCTTCTTGATTAGTTCGAGCCCCTAAGGTAAATTCTCCAACTAAAGAATAATAAACCATGCGAGCACGTGTGGTTGCTTCAAAGGGAGTAAAATCAAGTTCTAAGAAAAGATTTTTTGTGTAATCAAAACGCCGTTGATCGACATCCTTAAGAACCACAGCCACTTGTGGTTCATTCCTTGCCCAAGCCCGTATTGCATTTTCTACCTGACCGTCATCTTGGACAGCCAATTCAAATAGGCGTAATAGCTTGGCAGAAGCATCACCTTTTTCTCGCTCAACCTGTTCAATAATTCCATCCGTATCATTCGCAATCCAAGCATCAATAAGCGCATCCAGAAGCTCTGCACGATTTTTGAAATGCCAGTAGAAACTCCCTTTCGTTACCTCTAGTAACTTCGCAAGGGGTTCAACTCGCACGGCAGCAACTCCACTTTCGGATAGAACCTTCAATCCCAAGTTAATCCAGTCTTGCTTACCAAGTTTAGAATTCTCTTTTTTTTTGACCATACGGCAGCGTATTGACATTCGTCGACAGAGCTATTAGTCTATAGCCATACGGTAGCGTATTGAGAAAGCAGGCATGAATATTTTTAGTCAAAAACATTGGATTTACAGGCTTTATAGTGCTCTAAAAGCGCATTTCAGAAATATAGGTTTTATTAGTTTTGCTTACGCAATATGTGTCGCTTTTGTCTGCAGCTGGAGTGTGCCAGCGATCGCCAGCCCTATTCCTAATCATCAGCTCGTATCAATCAACGTTAATCATCAAGGAGAGAATGCTATGTCTATCGAACAAAATCGGATGATCGCCCTTCGATTTGCAACAGAGGGTTGGGGGACAAGTCCTAACTGGCGAGAAGTTTGGGATGAGCTAATGGCAGATGATGTGGTGTATCACTTCAATAGTTCAGCAGAGCCAATTGTTGGTTTGGAAGCGAATAAAGAATTTAATACTGATTTATTCCAAGGTTTTCCAGATCTCCATAATGCTATTCACGATGTGATTGTGGAAGGCAATAAGGTTGTTTATCACTCAACTTTAAAAGGCACAAATACAGGTTCTTTTTTAGGTGTGCCACCGACAGGAAAAGTTGTGGAAATCCATGACTTTACACTACTCAGTCTTTCTGGTGGGAAAATTTCAGAATGGTGGTATGACTGTAATTTACTGGAAGTGATGCAGCAACTGGGTTTAGTGCCAGATGAGTCGGCATAAACTTTTCTTTAATACAGCAAATTAATCAGGATCAGGTGAAATTTATAGCTGGGCGACGATAGTTCAGTTCAATGATTTTTGTCACTTGTCCTGTTTCTTCGTAGATATAGTCATCCACTAGAAACACTTGTCCATTTTCAAAAAGTAAAGAATAAAATACATTTCGTTCTTTTAAAACTACTCTTGAAGCATCACAAACAGTAGAACAATAAAAATGGCGTGATATGTCTGCAGCTAAGTTTTCAATTAGTGGTAATAAAGGTTCGATTTTGACATATATGCTCAGACAGTATTTTAAGCCTTGATCTAAATCAGTATTTTCAGAATATTGAAAAATACTTTGTTCTACTGCTGCATCATCCCAATCATTCAAACCTTCATATAGAAGAAAAAAATTCAAAGTAGGAAATTTGTTTCTGAGAAAAAGCTCTAGTTCTTGGTATTCAAGATGTTTGTCTATCACGATATCCATAGCTTATTTATAGCTGAGGGCGATCGCCACCTAGATTTTAGGACATCTACTATATGATTAGTCCTGCAAATAATATTTTCGCTATGCTCTGGTCATTCCCGTAAAATCTAGGGACGACCTATTGTCTGACTACCGTGGAAAAATATCTTGATATAGCCATCAAATATGGTATGGATTTCGGCATTCGCTTTCTCGTTGCCCTAATTGTCTTAGCCATTGGCTTACTGGTTGCCAAAGTACTACGCAATCTCATTAAAGCAATCATGTCGAAGGCAAAAGTTGACATGACGATTACCAACTTTGTTGGAAATCTGACCTATATTGCCTGCATTGCTTTACTTGTCGTCGTCGTTCTAGAACAAATTGGCATTGCAACCACCTCCTTTGTCGCTGTTTTGGGTGCTGCTGGTCTAGCGCTCGGTTTGGCGATGCAGGGTTCCCTCAGTAATTTCGCCTCTGGATTTTTGCTAGTAATCTTTCGTCCCTTTAAGATTGGCGATCGCATTGAAGCCGGAGGAGTAGAAGGAGAAGTTGAAGAAATATCTTTATTAACGACCTCATTAACGGCCTCAGATAATCGCAAAATTATCATTCCAAATAGCAAGATTTATAACGACAATATTATTAATTTCTCTGCTTATCCCACGAGTCGTATCGATTTTAAATTTACGATTAGCTACGACGATAGTATCGATAAGGCTAAACAAATTTTTGCGGATGTAATTGCAAAAGAGAATCGAATTTTAAAAGAGCCTAAATCAAAATGCGTTGTTACAGAATTATCCAATCGCGGCGTGGAATTTAAAGTAAAAGTCTGGGTGGACAACTATAACTATGGTAAAGTTCGTGCTGAGATTAATGAACAGGTGAAAAAGGAATTTGATCGTAAAGGTTTAACGATTCCCTATTCTCATCCTGATGCCTACATGTATTCATTACAGAAGCTACGCAAAATGTTTTTCTAGGGAGAATTCAGGAGAGCATTTATGTCGATATGTGTTGCGCTAATTGCCCATGACAGCAAGAAAAATGACATGGTGGGACTGGCGAAAAAGTATGAGTCTATTCTTGGGCGTTACAGACTTGTTGCCACGGGTAATACTGGGGAACAGATTCTCAATGCCACAGGTTTAGAAGTTGAATGTTTAGCCACTGCGGTCAATGGTGGTGTGTTGCAGATTGCGGCCAAGGTGGTTTCTGGGGAAATTGCGGGCGTTATTTTTCTGATGGATGCGCTTACGCCGCAGCCCTATGAGCCGGATCTCCAAGCTTTGATTCGGGTTTGCAATCTCTATGACATTCCCCTCGCCACAAACCTTTCTATTGCGGAATTATCGATTCAGGCGATCGCCAAACGTCGGGAAGCATATTTGATTTTCAATCCAGTGGCAGGACAGGGCAATCCAGATCAAGATTTGGCACAGATTCGCAATATTTTGGAGCCTCAAGTTAATCTCCATGTGATTTTCACAAAGCCTGATATTGATCCTGTTGACCAGGCAAAGGAAGCGGTTGCAGCTATCCAAAAACTTCAAGCCAATAATGATCAAGGTTGCATTATTGCCTCCGGTGGTGATGGGACTGTATCGGCGATCGCCGGGGTGACCATAGAGACAGACATTCCTTTGGGAGTGATACCGCGCGGGACGGCTAATGCTTTTGCTGTGGCGTTGGGTTTACCCACAAATCTAAAGCGCGCCTGTGAAACCATTGCTGCCGGAAATACACGCAAGGTGGATGCGGCTTATTGTAATGACATTCCGATGGTGTTGTTGGCAGGCGTGGGATTTGAGGCAGGGATGGTGAATAATGCCAACCGCGAACTCAAAAATCGTTTGGGTAGTCTCGCCTATATTTTGTCGGGAGCACAGCAATTTTTCACGCAGGAAGATTTCAATGCAACTATCGAATTAGACGGTGAAGTTTTAGATATTAAAACTGGGGCAGTGACCGTGGCAAATGCGGCTCCATCCACATCGGTAATGGCGCAAGGATTTGGGAGCGTAATTCCGGATGATGGCCTGCTGGAAGTCACAATCCCGGCTTCCAATAACCTCTTACAAGGTCTCAACTCATCTCTAACGCTATTAGCTTCAGCTCTCGTAAAGACTAAAGTTGAAGATGAAGCTTTGATTTGTATCCGCACAGATCGCGTCAAAGTTACGACTGATCCACCACAGCAACTTGTCGTCGATGGGGAAATCTTAGAAGCAAACCCCATCGAATTCACTTGTGTCCCAAAAGGATTAACCGTATTTACTCCTCTCCAAACTGTTTAATGACTTAACCCAACACATCATATGCAAAGTAAAAAGCCTAGAGATAATATGTTCCATCTCTAGACTCAACAAAAGATTATTCAACTGATTCCCTATGCTAACTTATGGAGCGATTTCTTAAATAGCAAAGATATAAATGATCAGTTCCATTAATTTCATATGTAATCCAATTCGTATGGAAGCAGAACTAAAATATTAAGCATCTCGAATTAAACTAAACGCGAATCTGTATAGTCATTGTACAGTTAGTGAATTCTCCAACATAGTCATAGCCATCTTGATACTCTTTATAGTCACAAATCCATTCTTGATTTGTCGCATACATTCCAAAATCAGGAATATGAAGATCTCCATTACCTTCTAACTTGCGAGTAACAGCCAGCCTTTCCTTATTCCCCACTTGAGCGGTTTTGGTTTGATCCTTTTTATTAGAAGAAGACGTGAGACGAACTCGCTGCTGACCCTGTGGACCATCATCTATCCGAGTAACAGTGTAGTTATTAGCTACACCCACTTTCTGGGCAAAAGAAACATCTGGAAAGATAGACAGAATAAGAACCATGGTTGCGGCTAATAAACCAACGACTATAAAATGCAGCTTTTTCCCTTGCATAACACTCACTTCAATAAATACATAATTGACGTAGAAATCATATGTTTTCTGTCGATCATGAGATGCAAAGATCTCGGAAAAATTTAGATTTATCAATAAATCTTTGTCAAATGCTCTCCCATTTCCTTTTGGCGCATTGGTATGGAGTCAATTTCAGAAAAGATAGGATTTAGATTAATTAGAGTAGAGCTGCGTAGTTTTGTGCCACCATCTTTGCCAATTAATACAACAGCACAATCACTATCACTGGAATTGTAGCGATATAAATTTCTGGCAGATAAGGCGATCGCCTGATGCTTCTTTGGCGTGACAAAGTTCTGGCTCGTACCTGAAGAATATTTCTCAGATTGAGCATTCCCGCCAATTTTTGTGTCAATCTACTTTGTGGTCTCATTGCCTATTGTCATCAGCCCAAGAAACCTTCTCTAAAACTTGATTAGAACCTTGATTCCTTATCCCGAACTCACGTGTTCTTACGGATATGAGTAGATTGACATTCCGGACATTTCATTGGGTTAGCATCCTCAATTCATACTTCTATTCTGCAATGCTCCCAAGACAATCTTTGATCAGCAACCAATTACAGAGAGAGAGATTCAGACTGAACATCCACTTGTTCGAGATACTCTCTAAATCTTTCGAGATCAGCCTGAATTGTTGACTCAACAACTTTTCCGAGAAACAAATTATCCATCACCTGTCCTAAAACACCAGGGATATCGTAAGCAATACTCAGTCGAACAATGCTACTGGCTTTACGGTCATAAAAACGTACAGCACCGCGATTCGGCAGGCCATCGATAGATTCCCACTGAATAATTTGATTTGGCACTACCTTGAGAGTTTTGGAGAGCCATTTAAACTCAAACGAGCCACTCGCTAATTTCCAGCGGGATAACTCTGAATTCTCATCCAAAATCTCAACTGACTCAATCCATTTCATCCATTTTGGCATCTGCTCAAGGTCAGACCAAAGTCCCCAAACCGTTTCGATGGGGGCATTTACTTCGATCTGTACACTGTGTTCGAGCCAGCTAGACATAAAACTTCATATTGAAAATCGCTTCACTACTCTAACAGAATTATTTCGATACTTGGGATGCACTATAGATATTAAAAAGAGGCGATCGCCGCCCCCTTTTCTTATCGAACTACCAATAATGATTGTGTGGTTTTTACTGGTCGAGTTTGAGTACAGCCATAAACGCTTCTTGAGGTACATCAACCGTACCAATTGCCTTCATCCGTTTCTTACCCTTTGCCTGCTTCTGGAGCAGTTTTTTCTTACGGGAAATATCACCGCCATAACATTTAGCGAGAACGTCTTTGCGCAACGCTGGAATATGTTCACTCGCAATAATTTTGGAACCGATCGCCGCCTGAATAGGAATCTTAAATTGGTGACGAGGAATAAGTTCTTTAAGCTTTTCAGCCATTGCCCGACCCACATAATATGCCTTATCACGGTGGACAATCATCGCAAGCGAATCGACAGGATCCTTATTCACCATCAGATCAAGACGCACTAGCTCACCCTTACGATACCCAATCAATTGGTATTCCATACTTGCGTAGCCACGGGTTCTGGATTTGAGCTGATCAAAGAAATCTGTTACCACTTCCGCTAAAGGCAACTCGTAAATAATATTAGTGCGACTCTCTGTAAAGTACTTCATATCCTTGAAGACACCACGACGAGTTTGGCAAAGATCCATGATTGTCCCGACGAATTCTTCCGGCGTAATCACATCAACTTTGATGTAAGGCTCTTCAATTTGTTCGCGCTTCTGAGGGTCAGGCAATTGGCTAGGATTATCAATTTCAACCACCTGCCCATCAGTGGTCGTTACCCGATAAATTACCGATGGCGCTGTCGTAATCAGATCGAGATTGTATTCACGCTCCAAACGCTCTTGCACAATTTCGAGGTGGAGTAAGCCCAAAAAGCCACATCTAAAACCGAAGCCCATTGCAGTCGATGTTTCCGGTTCAAAAGATAATGCCGCGTCGTTCAATTTGAGTTTGTCGAGAGCGTCGCGCAGGTCAGGATATTGATCCGCATCCGTGGGGAATAGCCCACAAAAAACCATGGGTTTCGCTTCCGTATAACCTGGCAAAGGCTCCTCTGCTTTTTCAACAGCGGCGGTGATTGTGTCACCAACACGGGCATCTTCTACAGATTTAATTGAGGCAGCAAAATAACCTACTTCTCCGGCGTGAAGGCTATCGACGTGAATTTCATTCGGGGCTAAAATACCTAGTTCGTCAATTTCATATTCTTTTTTTGACGCCATCAAAAGGACTTTGTCGCCTTTTTTGATTTCACCGTCCATCACTCGGAAATAGACAATTACACCGCGATAGGGATCGTAATAACTATCGAAAATAAGTGCTCGGAGCGGTTTGTCGATGGTGTCTTCTGGCGGCGGCACTTGTTGCACCACAGATTCGAGAATGTCCTCAATCCCAATCCCAGCTTTCGCAGAGGCTTGAATAATATCTGTGCAATCAAGGCCAACAACTTCTTCAATTTCTTCGGAAACACGATCCGGTTCAGCACCGGGAAGGTCAATCTTGTTGAGAACCGGAATAATTTCGAGATCATTGTCGAGGGCAAGGTAAACATTCGCAAGGGTCTGGGCTTCAACGCCTTGGGAAGCATCTACTACCAATAATGCGCCTTCACAAGCAGCGAGCGATCGCGATACCTCGTAGGAAAAATCGACGTGACCGGGGGTGTCAATCAAGTTGAGAATATATTCGTTGCCGTCTCTAGCGGTGTATTGCATCCGAGCAGCTTGGAGTTTGATGGTAATACCCCGCTCCCGCTCTAGCTCCATATTGTCTAGAAACTGCTCTTTCATGTCCCGCACAGCAACGGTACGCGTATCCTGCAACATCCGATCCGCAAGGGTCGATTTACCGTGGTCGATGTGGGCAATGATTGAAAAATTTCGGATGCGAGAGACAGCAACGTCAGTCATGAAACGTCCATTAATTTCTAGAAACTATATTTATTTTAATATTCTTCGCCTACCCTCTGACAGAAAGATATGGCGATCGCCCTTTTCTTCCACTCTCTATCGAGATGAAAGGCGATCGTCAACCAACTGATTAACAAAGAATAAAAAAAGAGTTAGTTTCAAAGGTACATTTACCTATTCTTAAAGTCTGTAGTGCTTCATCACTGTTAGGATACATGTGCTGAAAATTTATACACCTAATAGTGTAAATTTCTCGTATATTGCTTTCATTTGTTCTGAATCTAAACGGGAGAGTAACACTCAACATATCTGTGGCAACTCGTTTCATTCCCCGCATTCAATTGCTAGTAATCCAGGCACCGTCATCTTGATCTATTCTTTCGCTCTAGATTTTACGACCCAAAATCCTTCCTAATGACTAATACAAATCAGCAAAACGATACAGATTATATTCTACAAACCCAGAATGTAAGCGTCTATTATGGTAATTTTCTGGCTATTAAAGGTGTCTATCTAGACATACCCAAAAACCAAGTTACAGCTTTTATTGGTCCTTCTGGTTGCGGTAAGAGTACCCTATTACGTTGCTATAACCGCCTCAATGATTTGATTTCGTCTTTCAAAATAGATGGCGACATTGCTTACCATGGCAGCAGCCTCTACTCCGCAGATGTTGATCCAGTTGAAGTTCGCCGTCGTATCGGAATGGTTTTCCAGAAACCTAATCCCTTCCCAAAATCGATCTATGACAACATTGCCTACGGCGCTAGGATTAATGGCTATAAAGGCAATATGGATGAGCTTGTTGAGCAATCTCTCCGTCAAGCTGCTCTCTGGGATGAAGTCAAAGATAAACTCCGCCAAAGTGGTTTAGCCCTCTCCGGCGGTCAACAACAGCGCCTTTGTATCGCCCGTACCATTGCGATTCAACCAGAAGTTGTCCTAATGGACGAACCTTGTTCGGCATTAGATCCTATTTCAACATTAAAAATTGAAGAACTGATTCATCAGTTGAAGGAAAAATACACTATCGTAATCGTGACGCACAATATGCAGCAGGCATCACGCGTTGCTGATATTACGGCATTCTTTAACGTGAAGACCAATGAGGATGGCACTCGCCAAGGTTATCTCGGTGAATGCGATCGCACAGAGGTGATTTTCCAGAATCCTCGCGAACAAGCCACACAAGAATACGTTAGCGGTCGTTTTGGATAGGGATCACTTCAAGTATTGTTAGTTGGTCAGATATTGAATATTTATGTAATGACCTAGTCTGCAATGTTGATTTATCAGTACGTTGCAGATTTTTTGTGTATTTAGAGGCTTAGGGTAACTGGCGGGATATTAACTGCGATCACCCTTTATTTGCTGTGATATTGCGGGTAGGACCCTAAAGATCCGGTAAGATTAAACCTAATAACATCTGAAAATTTATTTGATTCGTGGTCGAATACAATTTAAGTTGGCTGCTATAGTCAGCTTTTTCAGACAAGACAACTTTTTTTCTTCCTTCTCGCAATTTGACCTATGGTCGTAGCCTCAAACTCACGGAAATATAACCACTACCTCATTGTTAATGATGATCAAGGTGAGCGGGAATATACTTTGACCGAATCAAAATACACCTTGGGGCGAAAGAGTGACTGCAGTATTGCTCTTGATTCTCATTTTGTTTCGCGTTTGCATGCGACACTCCTGCGTTGTCTCCACAATGATGGTCAATCTTACTACCGTTTACTAGATGGCGATGGGTACCAGCAGACCAGTGCAAATGGCATTATCGTCAATGGTAAGAAAGTGACTGCTTATGAACTAAAGCACGACGATAAGATCATTTTTGGCCCCCAAGTTTATGCCGTTTATCGTTACCGTGAGGTTGGTGAGATGGCCTCCTACGGAAAAATAGCGAAGGAAGAAGATCCTTTTGATATCACGCTCATCGACCCAGCGATGATTGATGAAGATATGACTTTAGGAGGAGCCATTGGGGATGTTGACACGGGGAATGATAATGATGATGTTTCCACTCAGCTCCTAGATACTTCGCCAGGGTCTGAAGAAGAATAGATTTCACAGGTAAACGCTAACTCTCTTTAAATTGAGTGAAACATTCAAAACGAGGCGTTTGTATAGGCTCCCCATAGTTTTGCAGCATAGTAGCTACTGCCTTGGGTTGGCGTGTTATCGTCATTGCCGAGCCAAACTGCGGTAACGAGTTTCTGTGACGGAACATAGCCGACAAACCACATATCGACATTGCGATTGGTGGTGCCTGTTTTTCCTGCCTCATCAAGTCCAAGACGTGCGACTTTAGCTGTGCCGCTCTGGATAACCCCCTGCATCATTTGGGTCATGGTTTGGGCTGTGCTCTGGGAAATTACTTGTTCGCGCCGAAAGTCAGAACGTTTGCTGAAGTCATAGAGCAGGTAGCAGCTGTCGATAGTTGCTCCTTTGCAGTCACTGCTGTCATAAATTTTGCGAATGGCATGGGGCTTATGCCATGTGCCACCATTGGCGAAGGTGGCGTAGGCACCGCTCATTTCTAGGACGGTAACTTCGCTTTCTCCTAGAACCAGACCGGGTGCAGCGTTTAGGTCTGATTCGATACCTAGTTGTTGAGCAAAGCTGATTACATTTTTTAAGCCGACTTCTTTAGCTACTCGGAGGGCGATCGCATTTTCAGATTGGGCAATACCTCGAAACATATCAGTTGTTCCTGTGCTAGTCCGTTCACAGCCACGATATTGTTGTCCCTGCCAATTGAGAGGGCTACAGGAGAAGGATGTGAATGGGGAAATGCCTTCAGCGATCGCCGCCCCATAGCCAAACACTTTAAAGGTAGAACCGGGTTGGCGTTTAGCTTGCACTGCCCGATTAAATTGGCTTTCGGCATAATTTTTACCGCCGACCATTGCAAGTAATTCACCTGTGTCACTATTGAGGGTGGCGATCGCCCCTTGGGAATACCCGACTTTTGCCCCGTCTGTGTCAATGGAATCTTCAAGTGCTTTTGCCGCTGTGCGCTGCATCTGCAAATCTAGGCCTGTCTCGATGTAGAGATTGCCCATTTTGAGGGCATCTTCTCCAAGCAATTCCGTTAGTTCTTGTTGCACATAACTGTAAAAGTAGGGGGCGGCATTATTCGACAACGCACGGCGAGCATCCTCACTGAGGCGATCTTCGATAGGCGTTAACTTTGCTTGGCGTTGCTCTTGATCTGTGATCATCCCAAGTTTATGCATCCGGTCGATTACGAGATTACGTTGTTCACGGGATTTTTCGGGGTTCACAATCGGATTAAAGGCATTGGGAGCAGGCAGCATAGCGATCAAGGTTGCCGACTCAACCAAATCAATATTGCGAGCAGATTTATCGAAATAAAATTGTGCTGCGTCTTCAAAACCCGATTGGCCAACGCCCAGATAAACCTTATTCAGATAGAGCGATAAAATCTCATTTTTACTGAAAAAGGTTTCCATCTTGAGGGCAACAATCATTTCCCGGAGCTTGCGACTGGCCGTTTTCTCTGTACCCACTGCAGGAAATAAACTACGGGCAACTTGCTGGGTAATCGTACTTGCGCCTTGGGAAACATTCCCTTTGCTGAGGGCAACTTTGACGGCTCTGGCAATGCCAATCGGATCAACGCCCACATGCCAATAAAAACGGGCATCCTCGGAAGCTAAAACGCCTTGGCGCAGATAGGGGGAAAAATCTTTCAGTCGTTGAATTTCGCGATGGCTATCGGTGGTGACTGGATTAATGGCTGTCTCACCATCGTTGGCAAAAATCACAACGGGACCAGTCACGCCAGCGGGCAGAGGGTTGAGCGGAAATTTTGACCATTGCCATGCCAACAGCAGACAGATAAAACCGATAAAACCGCCTGTGCCCATCAGCCCGTAACGAATCAGTTGTACCCAAATGGGTGGTTTATAGCGATAGGTCAGTTTAATGGCCTGGGCGAGTTCTGGAGGAGCTAGGTAAACGACATCGCCATTGCGGAGGGGATAGCTGCGGGTTTTACGTTTGTTGATGTAGAGGCCATTGGATGACTTCTCGTCTTGAATGATGTAATGGCGCGGATGGTTGGGGTCTTTGCTCAGGGAAAAATGGGTGGCGCTAACGGTATCGTTTTTGATTGGAATATCGTTTTTTCGGCTGCGTCCTCCGGTATGGCGATCGCCGACGAGAGGATAGGGTTTAGTATGGCCTTCGACATGAATTTCAGGAACTCGGGCATCCGGCTTGAGGGTTTGCTGTCCAAAGCTCACCATTGTATTGATGGCTTGGGTAACCATTTGTCCAATCTGAGTCTTGGGAGGTTGTTGATTGGGTTGAGTCATCGATTACACTACCGGACGGCAAACACCATAAACGTACAGGATCTAGAATAGTCAATTTTTCTACCCTTGAAAGGGCTGTTACAGATTTTGCACTTCTCAAACTTTACTGAAAGTTCTCCGACGAAGCTTTGATGATCTTGTAGTCTTAGGGAAATTTGATTAAAGTTTTGGATTCTTCCTGCCGCGCTATGTTCATCCTCAAGCAATCGTCAGTTCTCCTCCCATGCCTTATTTTTACGACTTTGGGTAGTGTATCCACGGCGATCGCCCAAACGACTCCTTCAGAAATTGCCCAGACGGAAACTACGACGGAATTATTTGTAAAACCGCAGTACGGCGTGAATTTTACGACGGGGCCAGGTTCAGGTTATGAAAGCTCCTATGGATCATTTTATGGCTGGTTTCCCTTTGCACAGGATGGCACTAGCCAGCTGCTATTTACAGAAGCACGCGGGAATATCGATACGGATAACGGTAATTGGGGCGGCAATGTGGCTCTGGGTTACCGGAATTTTTCAGGCAAAACGATTTTAGGTGGCTATATTGGCTACGATGTGCGCGGCTTAGAAGACTGGACAACCCACCAAATTGGCTTGGGGGTCGAAGCTCTTAATCCAGGATGGGAAGCGCGAGTTAATGGTTATATCCCAGTGGGCGATCGCCGCGAAACGATCAGGAATTCTACCCTCAGCTCAAGCACGACAAGCAACACCACGACAAATACTGTCGTTTCAGACCCGACGTTCAGCAGCAATAATTTGGTGGTGACAGCTGATACCCTCACAACAATCACCACGACCACACGCACTATTCGAGAACTAATTTCCGAAGAATCCCTTGGCGGTTTGGATATCGAGACAGGCGCAAAACTAACCACTTGGCAAAATGGTTTTCTCAAAGGATTTTTAGGCTCTTATCTTTACAGTGGCGATCGCACCGAAACCTTTTTGGGTATCCGAGGTCGTCTTGAAGCAAAATTTTCCAACTTGAATTTAGGTCTAGGTTTAGAAAGCGATGGTGAATTCGGCACTAATTTAATTTTCTCGATCGGCGCAAATTTTGGTGGTCAGCCATCCAAGGCTTCTGATTCAAAAACTGACAACCTTGTCTTACCGCTCCAACGTCAACGAAATATTGCACTAAATCAGTTTAGAGAGTTCACTGAGCAAACAGAAACGAGCACTGTCACAAATACAACGACTTCAGACCCTGTCGTGCTGAATAATCCTGTCACAGGTCAACCTTGGTTCTTTAGTCATGTCAATCTTGAGTCGATGAGTGATGGTAGTGGTACTGAAGAAGATCCTAACAACCTAATCGCAACGGCTTTAGGAATTGTGCCGCAGGATGGCAACGGCATTGTCTATGTCGAAGGCACAGGGACTTCTTCTCCTGGTTTTACAGTGCCCGCGAATGTCAAAGTTGTTTCTAGTGCGCCACTCTTACCTCAAGTGCTTAATAGCGTTCCCGCTCTGCCTTCAGTTGATGTTACTAGCAGTGTTTTAACTGGTAATGTTACTTTGCCCCGCGCGGGGACAGGCGATCGCCCCGAAATCACTTCTGATGTTGGGTTTAGCAATGGTGGCGGCGAGCTGAACGGTTTTGAATTTAATAATGGTAGTCGTATTACATTTGCAGATATTGGCGGGACAGTGACCGTTGCCAATAACGTTATCAATAACAGTACTGGCGATGCCATTGAAGCAAATATTAGTAACGGCTCTACTACGACAATTAATGTCCTCAATAATCAAATTGATAATCCGCAATTAACAGGTGGAATGACAGTCCCTTCAGCCGATGGAATTGATATTGAGGTGTCAGGTAACTCAAATGTGACTCTCCTTGCTGAAGGTAATACAATCACAAACTCACAAAATTCTGGTATTGAACTAGAAACGAATCCCAATAGCGATGCCCCTAATTCCAGCCTCAATAGCACAATCACCAATAATCAAATTACAAATTCAGGTGGCGATGGTATTCTCTTTCTCCACAACAGCAATGTTGCTATGACAATGACTGTGGATAACAACGCTATTGATCAGGCAGGACTTCTCGGTAACGGGATTACGCGGACACCGGGACCACCTGCTGTTGATATTGGTGCAGGTGGTTTTGGCGTTGGTGTGATTACTTTAGGTGATGGTAATTTAGCTTTGGCAATTACGAATAATCAAATTAGTAATACCCAAGACGCAAAAATAGGTATCGCAGTAAATCCGGCCTTTGTTTATCTCGACTCTGCGGCATCCACTGTATTGGGTGGTAGTGGTAGCGGTAATATCACACCAGATAATCCATTAGTCACTGTATTTTTACAAACTGAATTTGCTGGTAGCTCTCGTATTGATGCCGATATTTCTGGTAATAATCTGACGGGTAGCGGTGCAGGAATTGATGATTTATCCAGTCTAGTGGGAATGAATGGTGTCGGTTATAACTTATCGAATTACAACAATGGTAGTTTTACGGCGATCGCAGGGAATAACGGTACAGTTTGCCTCAATCTTGAAAATAATATGGCGGATAGTATCGGCGGCTCAGGTTTCCAGTTTGTTAGGAATAACAGCAGCCAAATTACCAATTTTTCCCCAATGAGTGGCTCTTTCTTCTTCGGTCCATCCAATCCACAACTAATTATTGGCACAAATACTGGAAATACTGGTTCAGTTAATACACCTGATTTACCGACGACTTCTGGTGTATGTAACTAGCATTTTCGAGGGTCTGAGGTGATTCTCTAACAGATTAGGCGATCGCCTCGTAAGCTCCTAAGACGATTAGACCAAAGCCAGTCAACCAACCCATAATGCGATTATCAGAGCCCATGTTTAATGCGGCCTTGCCGAGCATTGTTCCACCGCCAATCATGATGATAGAAGTCGCAATGCTTAGGGTGGTGACAAGACCAATTTCGATGTGAGCCATCCCTGCACCAATCCCTGTGCCCAGGTTGCTAACAGTTAAGCCAAGGCCAAGTAGCAATGAATCCTGTGCTGAAAGCGTACCTGTTTGGTCAAGACTAATATCTGTCGCTGCGGAACCAACAAGCTGCGGTTGGAGGTAGTGTTTGAGCTGTTCCCAAATGCTGAAGCAACCGATTGCAATTAATAGACAACTGCCAAACCATTGCGAGAAAAACGTCGGGAGATATTGGCAAATTAGGTCGCCTAGGAACATTGATGCCCAGGTACTGAGTCCTGACAAGAGTGCAATAATGAGATTGCCTGAGAGGGGAATGCTACGAGACTTAGTGCTGTACGCGACTCCAACTGCAAAATTGTCGAGATTTGTGGAGAAGGCGAGGGCGATCGCAATGGGCAATGTATCCATGTAATATTTGATCTAGGTGGCTCCGTGCCAGCCAATGTCAAGAAGTGTAACACCTATTGTTCACATTTTTTTACAAATATCTTTCCTTTGACAGATTGTTTTTGAGAAGAACTTATTTTTATGGCTAAATCTGCATCTCCACGCCGAAAAAAGAACTGGTCGCCCTGGTTGGATAGTTTGGCGTTGGTGCTCTGGGGCAGTTTATTGCTGAAGTATGGGATTACTGGGCAGCTCGCGTTACTGATCCACCCAAATTATTTTGGGCTCTGTATGGGAGCAGGGGTTATATTGCTTTTGTTGGGTCTCGGTAAGCTTTGGCAAACGATTAATCCAAGTCTCGATCCGAGTGAATCTGTACAACACGTGGCGCTGTTGCCCCAAAATGTGGCGAGCTTTTTAATGATTGTGGTGGCGATCGCCGGATTTATCATTTCGCCATCGGTTTTAGCGAGCCAAACAGCAATTCAGCGGGGCTTAACGGAAGAGTTACCTTTAACACGCAGTCAGCCGGAAAGTTTTCGGGCAGGGTCGAATCCAGAAGAACGGACGTTATTAGATTGGATTCGAACATTGAATGCTTATCCTGAGCCTGACGCTTACACCGGTGATCCAGTTACAGTGAAGGGTTTTGTGACATCATTGCCGCAGCTTCCTGAAAATTACGTGATGGTATCGCGATTTGTATTGACCTGCTGTGCTGTTGATGCTTATCCGGTAGGTTTACCTGTGAAGTTTGAGGAGAAACCCACTTTTGCAAATGATCAGTGGATCGAGGTGCAAGGGGAGATGATTACGGAAGATCTTGAGTTGGGAGATGAGGATGGTGAGGTGGGTTTACCTCAGCGCCAATTGGTGATTAGTGCTGCCGAAGCCAAGGAAATTCCGACGCCCCGAAATCCTTACGACTATTAAATGTTTTTGTCTAAAACGAGCTGGGGCGATCGCCTCCGAAAATGCGTCAGTTTTTTTGCTGGTGCAGCATTACTGGTGGGTTGCTCATCAAAAGATCAGCGTCCAGATGCATTATCCCAAGATGAGTTTATTCAGGTTTACTTCAATCATCTTGAGGCCAAAGGCGTTGACTATAAGGAGCCTTATCGAGACATTTTTCGGGCTGGGGATAATCTGGAGGCGGTTTTAGTTGCAGAAATTACCGCTGCCACCCAAAGCATTGACATTGCAATACAAGAAATAAATTTGCCACTAGTAGCGGAGGCGATCGCCCAAAAAAAGGCTGAAGGTTTAAATGTACGGGTCATTGTCGAAAATAATTACCGTCGTCCCTGGGTAGCTATTGACGAGAACGAATTATTGAAATTTGATGAGCAAGAGCAGCGTAAATATCAGGAATTTGTTGCCCTTGCCGATGATGATAAGGATGGATTTCTGAGTGATGAAGAAAAGGAAAAATATGATGCGATCGCCATTCTAGAGAATGCAGGTGTGCCAATCCTCGATGACACAGCAGACGGCACCAAAGGCAGTGGTTTAATGCACCACAAATTTATGGTGATCGATGGCCGCAAAATAGTCACAGGTTCCGCGAACTGGACATTGAGTGGTATTCACGGCGATTTCGCGAATCTCGATACCCGAGGCAATTTAAATCATTTATTGGTGATTGAAGATGGGGCGATCGCCGCAGAATTCACTAAAGAATTTGAAGAGATGTGGACAAACCGAAATTTTGGCGTCCAAAAAATTCAAGACTCCCCCAAAACTTTTACTGTTGGAAACAGCCAAGTCACCTTACAATTTTCACCATTTTCCAGTTCACAACCCTGGGAAAACACCAGCAATGGTTTAATCGGCCAAACTTTATCCCAAGCCGATAAATCCATTAATTTAGCCCTTTTTGTTTTTGCAGAACAAGACATCGCCAATATCCTCGAAACAGAATCACAGGAAGGCACAACGATTCAGGCTTTAATCGACTCAAGCTTTGCCTTTCGAGACTATAGCGATGGCTTAGATATGCTCGGAGTGAACATCAAAGAAAAATGTGATCCCTTTAACCGTCCATGGCGATCGCCGATTCAATCCGTTGGCACACCCAAACTCCCTCAGGGCGATAAGCTCCACCATAAATTTGCTGTTTTAGATGAATACACCGTAATCACTGGTTCCCATAACTGGTCAGCTTCCGCCAATTCTCAAAACGACGAAACGCTATTAGTGGTTCAAAATCCTCAAATTGCCCAGCATTTCCAGCGGGAGTTCGATCGTTTATACAGTGATTCCTATTTAGGAATACCACCATTTATTGCAGAGAAACAAAAATCAATTCCTGCTGACTGCATTCCTGCGTCTTCCCGCGGCATTGTAAACATCAACACTGCGACAGCTGTTGAACTCGAAACTCTACCTGGTATTGGAGAAAGCCTTGCTCAAAAGATTATTGAGAATCGTCCTTACAAAAATTCAAATGACTTACAGCGAGTCCCCGGGATTGGTGAAAAGAAAGTGGCAACTCTCGAAGGAAAAATTACTTGGTAAATCTTTTCTCTACCCATCAACTCCAACAGAATATGGCACAATAAGCAGGTCAAAATCCTTGTTTAGCGTAATTCTGTAAAGTATGTCTGCGAATCCTGAATGGTTAGCCCGTGGCACCAGCGAAATTTTTCCTGATAACCCCGATGATAATCTCGCAAAGGCGATCGCCGAAATTGACAGACCATTACGGGTGAAGTTGGGCATTGACCCCACAGGTTCTGATTTGCACTTGGGTCATAGCATTCCGTTTCGGAAGCTACGGGATTTTCAGGATGCTGGCCATACTGCAGTAGTAATTATTGGCGACTTCACAGCACAGATTGGGGACCCTACAGGTAAATCTGATGTACGTAAGCAGCTTACAGCTGAACAGGTCAAAGAAAATGCTCAGACTTATTTGGAGCAGCTGCGTCCGATTTTAGATTTTGATACTCCTGGACGTTTAGAGATTCGCTACAACTCGGAATGGCTCAAGGATCTTGACCTCGCTAAAACCCAAGAATTATTGGCGACCATGACTGTGCAGCAAATGTTGGCTAAGGAAGGCTTTGCAAAGCGTTATGACAGCGAAAATCCCATTTATATTCATGAGTTTCTCTATCCCTTAATGCAGGGTTATGACTCTGTGATGGTCGAGGCTGATGTTGAGCTGGGTGGCACTGACCAAAAATTCAATGTTGCGGTAGGTCGTGATCTGCTGCGATACTTTGGTAAAAAGCCCCAGTTTGGTTTACTCCTCCCGATTTTGGTTGGAACAGATGGCAAGGAAAAAATGTCGAAGAGCCTTAATAATTATGTAGGTCTCAAAGATAATCACCATACGATGTATCAAAAATTGCAAAATACCCTTGATACATTGTTACCCGACTATTTCGAGCTACTTACAAAAATTGATTTAGGAACTCTACCTGAAAATCCTCGTGAACAGCAGAAGTTATTGGCGCGAGAAATCGTCACCCAATTTCATGGTGCGGATGCCGCGACAGATGCAGAAAAAGCGGTTCAAAATGTAGCTGCGGCGAATATCCCTGAATTCTCTTTAGTAGAAATCGAGTTCCCCTCACCTCTTTTCTATATTCTTGGGGCAAGCGGTTTATGTTCCAGCAGTGGTGATGGTCGCCGTCAGATTAAAGGTGGTGCAGTCCGTCTTGATGATGAGCGAATGACTGATATAAATACGAAGTTTGAGTCAGCGGAGCAATTAATAGATAAAGTGTTGCGGGTCGGGAAAAAGAAGTTTATTCGTCTAATTCCTTAAGTCTGAAATAACGTTCAAAGGATTACTTGCGGTAAAAGTGTTGATCCTTTTACAGTTCAGCACCATATCTTTATGAGCTTAGGGGATGACAAGCAGGATAAAAAGATGGTGGAGAGTGAGTTTGAGGAAATGAAGGCAGAAAAAAAGTAGGGTGAAAATATCCTCCCTACTCCGACAAAAATGTTGCCTGAATTCTACCAGGGGTAATGCAAGCGTAGCTGTCACGAAGTACCATAAGCTGAAATCGGATGTCATATATAGCAGCGGATGCATCACTAATAGACTCTGGCCATTTCTCCGCCATTTCCTTCTGGGTTAGATGCCCATATTCCTCTGCAAAAGCACGAAAAGCATCTAGATCATTAATCTTCGGTTGAGGGCCTCGACGGTAATCTGTCTTCGGAGCGACTGAACCGATTTTCTCTCGTCGTTTCAGCCACAGGTCTAGCGTATTTCGGCTAATACCAAAGAAGCGACAGATATCACTTTTTCGTTCACCTTTATCGAAGGCGGCAACAGCTTTTAGGCGTAAATCAAGACTATGGGGAGCAGGCATGGCATCTATGTTTATTGCTTCTATCCTATTCTGTCTTAACCCACTCCTTGCCTGCTATAGGTTGGCGGTCATCGGTATTTCCGGGCGTCACTTGGACGTTGAGTAATTCTCCTCGCTCATTGATGACCAGGTGTAGTTTGAAGCCGAAGAACCATCCCACCGAAGTCTTGCCCCTTGCCGCGCAACCTTCAAAAACACGGTGTTGAGAGATACGGCGATTATGGCAAACCTTGATGCTGTTGGCATCAATGAAGCTAATACCAGTGCATTATCCGAAGCATCGTCGCAGATATGTACAGAGAGGAATCAAGCTCGAAGGTATCCATGTCACAAAGCGTTGATAGCTCACAGCTAGAGGAAACTCTTGTTGCCAATCGCATTTCACCTTGATGAGATAGAAATGCTTGAAATTTCGATAGTGAGATTGATGGAAAGCAATGAGAATAGTCATCACCTCACTCAGACTGAGGCTTCTCTGACGGCGACGGTATTTTTTGCCAGAGCTGAGTAACGCTTGATGCCATAAGGGTTCAAAGACTTGGCAGAAATCATCAACATGGCAAAACAGAGCCTCTAGACTGGACATGGGAGAAAGCCGTGGATTCGTTACAACTTCCACGATATGGGCTTTCTCCTTTTCTTTCCTTATCCAGAACTCACGTTATTTACCAGATTTGAACAAGATTGAGCGGTGCTGGTCTTGGTTGAAAAGCCGCATTCGAAAACAACTCAAACACTTTCCATCTCTGAGAGATGCGATGGATATGACTCTTCGTTCTGCTACGTCTTAACTCTTTTGACCACTGCTATAGTTTGAAGCCAAAGAACCAACCCACAGAGGTTTTCCCTCGAGCAGCATGACCATCAAAAACGTGATGTTGAGAGATACGGCGATTGTGACAAACCTTGATACTGGTGGCATCAATAAAGCTGATTCCTGTGCATTGACCATAACAGTGACGCAAATAGACACACAGCGGTACTAATGTTGAAGGCATCCACTCCACAAAACGTTGATAACTTACTGCTCTGGGAAAAGCTCCTCGCCAGTGATGACGCACATTGATGAGATAGAAATATTGGAAATTACGATAGTGAGATTGATGAAATGTAATCAATATCGTCATTATCTCGCTGAGACTAAGGCTTCTGGGGCGACGCCGCCGTTGTTTCGAGGCCAGTAATTGTTGTTGCCATTGAGGTTCAAAGACTGGGCAGAAATCATCAACGGCACAAAACAAAGGCTCTAGACTGGTCATGGGAGAAAGTGGTGGGATTGCTTATCAACTTCCACAATATGCACTTTCTCCTTTTTCTTTCTTCTCCCGAACTCACGTTGGTTAGGCAAATCTCCCTTGGCTGCATTGCAACTATTTTTTATAAAAATAGAAGATAAGAGAGTTGAATTATCAGTCTCATGAATGTTTTCTCAACCCTCTCCTAGGAGAAATTATTGTGTCTATGAAAGATGTTATTGATGGAAATTAAAGGATATTTAGACAACAAAAAAGGCATAGAACTAGATGATTCCATACCTTCGATTTATCTGTTTTATTTTTTAGTAAAAAACCGAATCTTATCCCAATGGGTGGAACAAAAGATCAGGGAAAAAACGATTAAACTCGATTAAAAGACCAGCAGTGAAAACCATCATTGCAGTTAGCAGTACTGGTGCAGAAGATAAAAATTTACCCATGTGTTTTACTCCAGAAAGTAATGACTAAACCTAACTAAAATGCTCTAGCGAGGAGAAATGGGGACTTCCCCGTCTTTGACAATAAGTTCGCCAGAGGTGAACTCCTTCAGAGCTAGTAGAGGCCAAGAGAAGCCAGTTAGCATCACTTTAACTGCTAAAGGAACGTCGATGATGACTTCCTTCATAGCAGCGGTTTTGGGATCCTTGCGGACGGCGATTAGGTAGGCACGGCCAACCCAACCAATCCAACCGGTGATGAACAGGAATAAAATACTGGGGATTAAGAAATCACCAGCATGGTCAAGGCGACCATCAACAATGAGGCGGGGTAGACCCTCAGGGCCGCAGAGCGCGTCAGAATAAGCATCTGCGCGATTTTGGCCAGAGTTGGGGTCTGCGGTGGTGTTGCGGAAAGTCTTCGCTCTGTTTTGGAATGCGGCGGACTCACTACAAGGAGTAAGGTGAGATAGCGTGTCAGCTTTTACAGGAGTTGCAAAGCCGAGCCACAATGTTAAAGAAAGAGCAAAGGCGCAAACAACAGCTACGAAACGTTGCATAAGTTTGTTTCCTTTTGTTACAAAATAATTAAGTTTTTTGTACAAAAGATACGCCAATCCATTTGTACTTCGGAAGCAATATTAATGGGAATAGCGTATCCAGTAAAGGCAAAAAAGGTTAAAGTTATTAACTTAAATCTAAGTTATACCGATATATGGGTATTGTTTTAGCAATCGAAACAAGTTGTGACGAAACAGCGGTTGCAATTGTTAATAATCGTAAAGTTCTTGGCCATATTGTCGCTTCACAAATTGACATTCATCGAGAGTTTGGTGGGGTGGTTCCTGAGGTTGCTTCTCGTCATCATTTAGAAAGTATTAATAGTTGCATTGCTGAGGCGTTTGAGCAGGCTAATCTCAGCTGGGATGAGATTGAGGCGATCGCCGCGACTTGTGCGCCGGGATTGGTCGGTGCTTTGTTTGTCGGGGTATCAGCTGCAAAGACTTTGGCGATGCTGAGAAATAAGCCCTTTGTTGGGGTACATCACTTAGAAGGTCATATTTATGCAAGTTATCTGAGTCAACCGGAATTAGAGCCTCCCTTTCTCTGTTTGTTGGTTTCAGGGGGACATACAAGCTTTATTGAGGTGCAGGGTTGCGGAGAGTATGAATTGCTTGGCCAAACTCGTGATGATGCCGCTGGAGAAGCCTTTGATAAAGTGGCGCGGCTTTTAGGTGTCGGTTATCCAGGAGGCCCAATCATCGATCGATTGGCAAAGGAAGGTAATCCTAAAGCATTTCCCTTGCCCGAAGGTCGGATTTCTTTGCCTGAGGGTGGTTATCATCCCTATGACTGTAGTTTTAGTGGTTTAAAAACAGCGGTACTGTATCTTGTTCAAAAATTAGAGAAAGCTGGCAACGAGATTCCTGTTAATGACATTGCAGCAAGTTTTCAGCATACGGTTGCGAAAGCCCTCACAAAACGAGCGGTTAGATGTGCTGGCGATCGCCAACTCAAGACGATTGTGGTGGGTGGTGGTGTTGCCGCAAATAGCGGTTTACGAGAGATGTTGACAGCAGCAGCGGCAGAAAAAGGCATTGCTGTACATTTTCCGCCTTTAAAGTTCTGTACAGATAATGCCGCGATGATTGCCTGTGCAGCAGCAGAACATTTCGATCGGGGCGATCGCAGCCCATTAAATTTATCTGTACAATCTCGTCTTCCGATTACTGAAGTTGCATCTTTATATCCTTCTACTTCACTAGGATAGTGTTATTCATCTCATAAGGTTGACTTGAAAAATTGGCTCATTATTTTATTGATCACTGCTGATTCACTGAAAAAAAGACTGTAGAAAATGTCTGTGAGTACTAGTGATATCTCTGGCAACCCAGAGTAAAACTAAATAATTAATAGCCCAACCTATGCGTCACTTTGTCTGTTCTGGTGTAATTATCTGTTCGCTACTGCTGTATAGTTGCGCTGCTCCAAACCCTGCGACACCTGATGCGACGCCTTCAGAAAATACTGGAACGATTCCAAGTAGTGAGACAGCGGAACAGGAAGATGATTCGCTACAAGAACTAAAAATCACTATTCTGCCCGATAACTCTAATGCTGAACGTGATGAGAGAATCGAAGAATTAAAGGCTTATTTAACGACTACTTTAAATATTCCCGTAGAATTCGATGCGGCGAGTAGCTACGAAGATGCTGTCGAAAAAATTGTGAATGGCTCAGTAGACGTAGCCTATCTTGGCCCTTTTACTTATATCAAGGCCAAAGAGCAAAATCCCAGTATTGAACCCATTGCTGCTCCCATTGATCAAAATACTGGTAGGCCTTGGTATACCAGCGTCATTATAGGCACAATCGATATTCAGTCTCTTGAAGAGATTAAAGGTCGACATTTTAGTTTTGTCAGTGATTCGTCTACATCGGGTTTTCTGGTTCCTAGTTATGAATTTAAGACTCTAGGCATCGATCCTGAAACGGATTTTGCATCAGTTCGTTATGGTGGTGCCCATGATAAAAATTTACAATTATTGCTTGATGCTGAAGTCGAGGCGATCGCCGTTGATCGTAATACCTATGGCCATGCTCTAGAGGCGGAACAACTTAATCCTGAAAAATTTCATCTAATCTGGGAGTCTGACCCCATTACTAACTCACCCATTGTTGTGTCTGGTGCAGTGCCAGAAGAGGTTAAATTGGCTCTCCAAAGAGCGTTTATCGATGCACCTAGTGGCCTTGTCACTGTTGGTGTTGCAGAAACCGAAGGCTATACCATCGTTGAAGATAGTGACTATGGACTCATCCGTAAGCTGCATGAAGAATTGGCGCATCCTCCAGAATCCTAAAAAGCAGCACGATCAGGCAAGGTTAAACTATTGTGGATGATGGCCGCTATTAACTTATCCATAGGTTAGAAAAAAGAGTTGAAATATCCCGGCGACAGGGTTTAGCATCATCGTTCGGCTGACCCCACTTTATGAAAATATCTACCAAATTTTTCAGTTCATCCCTTAGTCTTGGCGCTTTGATTATCGCCTTAGTCGGTGGCACCAATCTCTGGGTGCAGGTGCAGGAATGGCGGATTGAGACAGAAGAAAATGCGATTAGAAAGCAGCAAGAACAATATACGAATTTACAGCTGTTTCTTGATAAACAAGCGATTAGCCTAAAAGATTTTTTAGTACTCGATCGTGATCCAGGCGAGATGGATGATTATCAGCAGGCGAAATCTAATTTCCTACTGACGCTTGTAGAGCTCCGAGATAATAATCCAGATAATCAAACTCTTGCTTCCTTAGAAGAGCGTTATCAAAATCTATTGACGATTGCAGATAGTCTGACTGGTGTATTCCAGAGTGAGGTAATCCAACAGCAGGATATTCGGAGTGTTCGGTTTTTTCGCCGTGATATTGAACTGTACCTTGAAGAATTACAGAAGGAAATACAATCTGACCTTGATCAGGTGATCGCTGACAAAAAGACTATTAATCAACGCTTTATTCAAGTGGTCTGGATTGTTGTATTGTTGATTGCGCTTCTGATGTTGCTGCAGTATCGTGCCATTGTGATTCCAGTGCTTGACTCACTAGAACGTCTTTCCATTGGGGCACAGCGGCTTAGTGAAGGAGATTTTGAGTATCATCTCAATATTCAAGGGAAAGACGAAATTGCTCGTGTTGCTCAAACCTTTGACCAGATGACAGATGCGATCGCCACATCTTATGAAAATCTAGAGCGTAAGGTGTCAGAGCGTACCAATCAAATTGCGCAAAAAAATACAATTCTTCGAGATGAAATCCTGAAGCGCCAAGTGATTGAGGAAGAACTCAGACGTATTTTTGAAAATACTCAGCAGTCGCAACAGCTCCTCTCTAGCATTATTAATGCAACACCTGACTGGATTTTCGTTAAAGACACGAACTTGAAATTTGTTCTTGTAAACAATAGTTTTGTCAGCCACTTCGACTTAACAGAAGAAGATATTGTTGGTCGGTCGATATTTGAGCTTGAGGAGATGGATATCCTTGATGTTGGCACTGGGGTGAAGAGTGCTGAAATAATTCGACAAGAAGATGAATTGGTTTTAAAAGGGCAAAGTGTTCATAATCCGAGTGATTATGTCACGGATGTCCATGGTATTAGCTATGTGCTGGATACGCAGAAGCTGCCTTTACTGGATGAGGATGGCAAAGTTGTTGGCATTTTAGGCGTGTCGCGGGACATCACTGAACGGCATTTAGCTCAAGAAGCCCTTGAGCAATCGGAATCAGAGCTACGCCAGAAAGCGGATGAATTAGAAATTACGCTTCAGCGACTCCAACAAACTCAATCGCAGATCGTTCAGAGTGAAAAGATGTCGAGTCTTGGGCAAATGGTGGCGGGTGTTGCCCATGAGATTAATAATCCAGTGAATTTTATTTTCGGCAATATTAATCATGCACGGGAATATATTGGGGATTTAATAGGCTTAATCGAGCTCTATCGTGCTGAATATCCTGAACCGAATGAAGCGATCCAGGCACAAGAGAATTTGATTGAATTAGATTATTTGTTGCAGGATATTCCGAAGCTGTTATCGTCTATGACTGTCGGTGCAGAGCGGATTCGTGAAATTGTGAAATCGTTACGGGTTTTTTCACGGGTAGATGAGTCGGCGATGAAAAGGGTCGATATTCACGCTGGTATTGATAGTACATTAATGATTTTGCATAATCGCCTGAAAGAGAAGCAAGGTCACGCGGCGATCGCCGTCAAAAAAGACTATGGGAAATTGCCATTAGTGGAATGTTATGCAGGACAACTCAATCAGGTTTTTATGAATATTCTCAGTAATGCTATTGATGCATTGAATGATCATAATGCTGGGCGATCGCCAGCGGAGAATGAAGCAAATCCGAGCCAGATTACGATTCGAACCGAAATGCTCAAGACAACTCCTGAAGAACCAGAGGCGATCACCATTCGAATTCGTGACAACGGTAAAGGGATTCCAGAAGCGGTTCAAAAGAAATTATTTGAACCCTTTTTTACGACCAAAGATGTAGGTAAAGGTACAGGTCTGGGATTATCAATTTCCCACTCGATTATTGTCGAAAAACATGGGGGGCAATTGTCCTGTGTCTCTACTCCAAATCAAGGAGCTGAGTTTGTTATTCAAATTCCCATTAAAGCGAAAACTACTTAGGCAAAGACAACGGTTCGATTGCCATAAACTAAAATTCGGTGTTGTAGATGTAAGCGGACGGCACGAGATAAAACCATCCGTTCTAAATCCTTACCTTTACGGATGAGATCTTTGACATCGTCTCTATGACTAACCCGTGCAACATCCTGTTCAATAATTGGCCCTTCGTCAAGATCTTGGGTGACGTAATGGGCTGTGGCACCAATGATTTTGACACCACGGGCATGGGCACGATGATATGGTTTTGCACCAGCAAAGGCTGGCAAAAAGGAATGGTGAATATTAATCACACGATTAAATTTCTGTAAAAATGTCGGGCTCAGCACTTGCATATATTTCGCCAGAATTACCAAGTCAATATTGTATTTTTCGAGCAGTTCTAGCTGTTTTTGTTCTTGTTCCACCTTTGTTTCTTTTGTGATGGGAATATGGTGAAAGTCAATGCCAAATTGTGCGGCGATCGCCCCTAATTTTGCATGGTTACTCATAATGAGTGGGATTTCAGCGGGGAGTTCTTTTGCTTGTTGTCGCCAGAGAAGATCGAGTAGACAATGATCTTGCTTGGTGACCCATATGGCAATGCGTGGCAGCTGATCCGAAAAATGTAATGTCCACGTTGCATCCCATGGTTTGGCGATCGCTCCAAAAGCAGGATCTATCACTTCTCTGGGTAAATTAAACCCCTCTAGCTCCCATTCAATGCGGTTTAAAAACAAACCAGCACTCAGATCCGTATGTTGGTCTGCGTGAATAATATTGCCGCCATTGGAATAAATGAAATTTGCGATTTTGGCGACGAGACCTTGTTGATCAGGACAAGAAACGAGAAGGGTAGCTGTGGACATAAAAATCGCTAAGTAATTGGTGTTGCTCGCAAAACTTCCTTATTCTAAAGGCTCAAGTCAAAAATTCTGTTTGTCGCGATCTGTGGTTAGAAAAATTCATGCAGGAATGGTCGCAAATTGAACGCTTCTTTCAAGAAACTTGGGGCTACCAATCATTTCGTCCGCCACAGGATCAGATTATTCGCAGCTTACTATCGAGCCAGGATGCTTTGATTGTCATGCCGACGGGGAGCGGCAAATCGATTTGTTTTCAGTTGCCTGCATTGTTGCAAGAAGGATTAACGCTGATTGTCTCGCCTTTGATTGCGCTAATGGAAAATCAGGTGCTTGAACTACGGCAAAAACGTCTCTCTGCGGCGGTTCTCCATAGTCAAGTGTCGCGACAATATCGCCATCAAACTCTGACTCAATTTGAACAAAATAAGCTACGTCTTTTGTATCTTTCGCCGGAAACTCTTCTATCGCCACAGGTTTGGGAAAAGCTAATTCAACCAACGATCAAAATTAACGGTTTGATTATTGATGAAGCTCATTGTCTGGCGCAATGGGGAGATACGTTTCGTCCTGCTTATCTCCGTCTCGGTGCAGTGCGTTCTGCTTTATTACGCCATAAACCCAAGAGCACAAAAATGGCGATCGCCGCCTTTACTGCCACAGCTGATCCCACAACTCAATCAGAAATTATTCGAATACTAGGTTTAAAAAGTCCGAAAAAATTTCTGCAAAATCCCTATCGCTCGAATTTACGTATCCGCAGCAAAACGATTTGGACACCCAAAGGTAAACGCCAAGCATTACAAGAGTTTCTGGTGCAGCACAAAAATCAGTCCGGCTTAATTTATGGGCGATCGCGAAAAGATACTGAAAAATTAGCAAAGGAGTTAAAGCAACAGGGTTACAAAACTGCTGCTTATCATGGGGGACTGAGTCCGGGCGATCGCCGCCAACGAGAAAAAGATTGGCTCACAAATAAATTGCAGTTTGTGGTCTGTACAAATGCCTTTGGAATGGGCATCAATAAGGCCGATGTGCGCTGGATTCTGCATTACCATCCACCATCACTACTCGCTGAATATGTCCAAGAAATTGGTAGGGCTGGACGCGATGGGCAACCGAGTGATGTCTTAAGTCTTATCAGTGAACCCACAGGCTTATTGAACCCCGAGGACAAACAACGACGAACGTTCTTTCAACAAAAATTACAGCGTCAGATTCAAGAGGCTCAAAAGCTCAGTTCGCGTTTGCCTACTCAAGGTAACCTGAATGAATCAAGTATAAAAAATGCTGAGTTGAGTTTAGCAATTCTCCATCGCATTGGCCAATTACAATGGCTTGATCCATTTACGTTTCAGAAATCTGCTAAGCCCAGTAAAAAAGCATTTAATTTGCTCGTTCAATCCCACACGAAACAAGCTCAGCAAATTAATGATTTTTGGAAGGACAAAAATTGTCGGTGGCAATATTTACTCAATGCTTTTGGGTTTGCCACACATGCGCGAAATTTTCGCTGTGGTCAGTGCGATCTCTGCCAAAAATCCAAGGCATAACGGTTTTAGATTTAGGATATAGGCTGTAAATTTTCACCCTTTCCATCTATGCAACGCAACCATAAGCTATGAACGCCTTAAAGAATTTTCAATCGGAATTGCCAGATTTTATCGGAGACGAAGTTTATAGCTCCTATGAGTCTGCCAAAGTTGTGATTTTACCGATTCCCTATGAGGTGACAACGAGCTATCGCAAAGGCTGCGAGCATGGTCCCGCCGAACTTTTAGATGCATCTTATCAGTTGGAATATTATGATGATGAATTGCGTTGCGAACCTTGTTTTGACCTCGGGATTTTTACATATCAGGCGATCGCCGACACTCGCAAGAATCCTGATTTAACGCCGGAAATGATGTTGCGGGAGACTCGCGCAACAGTAAAAGAACTTCTGGACGATAATAAATTTGTGATTGCTCTCGGTGGAGAACATGCCATTACAACGGGTGTAGTACAGGGATTTCTGGATTTTGATAATGAGCCGTTTACTGTAGTACAGATTGATGCCCACACGGATTTGCGTCAGACATTTGAAGGCTCTGAACATAATCATGCCTGTGTGATGCGCCGCATTATGGATTTGGGGTTGCCAAGTTTGCCTGTGGCGATTCGTTGTCTCTGTAAAGAAGAAGCTGATTTAGTTGCCGAAAAAAATATTCCGGTGGTTTGGGCTTGGGATATTCATCAAAATCCCAATTGGATATCAGAGGCGATCGCCAACATTTCTACCGAAAAAGTCTTTCTCACCATTGATCTTGATGGCATTGACCCAAGTTTAATTGGTGGCGTGGGAACCCCGGAGCCCGGCGGCTTAGATTGGTATAGCACCTTGAAATTTTTGCGCCAATTATTCCAACAGAAAACCGTAATTGGCTGTGATGTGATGGAACTTGCTCCCATCCAAGGCACAGTCGTCTCCGAATATACGGCTGCGAAACTTGTCTACAAACTCATCGGTTATTGGCACGAAAAAAATTTTAGTTAGGGTCCGGTGCGTGAACGTCGATTAGAACTTGAGCAGCCTGTTTTGCCGATATCATGGCTTCGGAATTTTTATGCATCATGGCTACCACAATCGAACCCTCGATCAATATCATGAGTTGTTGCGCCAAGGGTTCCGGCTGAGATAAATTCGCTTGAGTCGCTAAATCTTGCAGAAAAGCAAGGGTCATTTTTTTCTGCTCGACTGCAATCTGAAAACCCGGATGCTCAGGATTTGCCAATTCCACACTGGAGTTGATAAAAGCACAGCCTCGAAAATTTGGTTTCGCCGCCCATTTTGCCAACACATCAAAGATCGCCAAAATCTTGGCTTGAGGTTCTGAAGCCAATTCATCCAAACGTTTCGCGAGAAAAGCGCTCCATTCAGCTCCACGTTGTTCGATATAGGCGGCAATCAAATCATCCTTTGATTTGAAATTGTTGTAGAGGGACATTTTCGCCACACCAGATTCGGCGATGATGCGGTCAATTCCCACATTTTGCACGCCTTCTTGGTAAAACAAATCTGATGCCGCTTCTAAAATTCTTTCACGCGCCGATCGCCTCGGCGCTTTTTTTGTAGCCATTTCTCTGATCAAGCCTCATTAAGTAGACAAGTCTGTATATTTATCTTAGGACCTCAAAACCTTATTTGACAAGTATTTAGGCGATCGCCACTTTGAAAAGACGAAATATTTTTCTAAAAAACGCTTGACACTATACAGAACTGTCTATATAGTGATTGATATACATAAGTATACAGACCTTTCTACTTAGGCAGTTGGAGGAAAACAAGATGATTGATTTATATGCCTACGCGACGCCAAACGGTCGTAAGCCCGCAATTCTCCTTGAAGAGCTAGGCTTGCCCTATGAAATTCATAAAGTTGATATTGGTAAAGGCGATCAGTTTTCGAAAGCGTTTTTAGCGATTAGTCCTAATAACAAAATTCCGGCGATTGTTGACCGCGATAATGGTCTTTCTGTGTTTGAGTCGGGCGCAATCTTGATGTATCTGGCGGAAAAGTATGGCCAGTTTTTGCCGACTGATCTTGCCGCGAAAACAAAGGTTGTTGAGTGGTTGATGTTTCAGATGGCGAGTGTTGGCCCGATGTTCGGTCAGCTCGGTCACTTTAGAAATTCAGCGCCCGAAAAGATTAATTATGCGATCGCCCGTTATGAGAAAGAAGATTTGCGGTTATTGGGTGTTTTAAATCGTCAGCTTGAAAATAATGAGTTTGTGGTTGGGGATTATTCCATCGCAGATATGGCGCTTTATCCCTGGATTGCGGCGGCGGCAAGCTCGTATTTACAACTGCCGCTCGATGATTTCCCTAGTGTGCAGCGGTGGCTCAATACGGTCGGCAATCGCCCCGCGGTAAAGATAGGGATGAAAATTTTTGCCCCTGATTTCAGCAGTCAATACGCCAACGTTTTGCAAACTGCCTGATGTTGCAAATTTCAAGTTTTTCAACTCACTCCACTGTTTATTTTTAGGAGAATATCCAAATGATTACGCTTTATGGTCATGAGCTTTCCGGTAACGTTTACAAAGTTCGTCTCCTCTTAGAATTGCTCGGCACAGAATACGAATTTGTAAAAGTTGACCTGATGAAAGGTGAGCATAAAAAGCCCCCTTACCTGGCGATTAATCCTTTTGGTCAAGTGCCAGCCCTTGTTGATGGTGATGAAACGGTGCTTGATGCCCAGGCGATTTTGGTCTATCTCGCGAAAAAATATGGCAGTGAAGATTGGCTACCTACTGACGCTGTTTCCCTCAGTAAAGTTGTCCGTTGGCTCTCGACGACAGCAGGTGAAGTGCGCCAAGGTGTCGAAAGTGCGCGACTCTATCATCTCTTTAAAATGAAGACCCTTAATATCGAGCGGACAGAAGAAAAAGCAAATCTGATTTTGAAGCAACTCGATGAGCATTTAGCTGACCAAGAGTGGCTTGAATTTGGTCGCCCAACCATTGCAGATATCGCTGTCTTTCCCTACGTTGCATTAGCGCCTGATGGCAATATTTCCCTTGATGCTTACCCGAATGTCTTGTCGTGGATTGACCGCATTAAGCATCTGCCCAATTTCGTCGGGATGCGCAGTATTGATGCACCCGTGAGTGCTTAGACTTTTCCCATGGAGCCTGGTGCTGTATTGGTGCTGGGCTTTTTTTGAAGCTTTGTGAGAACAAGATAATGACTCAATTAGCTGGTTGGACACAGGATATTTCACCCTTTCATGATGGTGAACAAGCAGTGCAAGAACTCGCCGGAGTACGTGCAAAAGCAGAAAAAGTTGGGCGTCGGTTTATTCGAGATTTTATGCCGGATCAGCACCGAGAATTTTACGCGCAGTTGCCGTTTATTTTGGTTGGCAGTCTTGATGATCAATCTCGTCCTTGGGCTTCAATTCTGACAAATAAATCATCTTTTATTACTGCACTCGACAGCCAAACCCTTCAATTTCAGGCTTCTCCATTACTTGGCGATCGCCTCTCTGATAATCTCAAGCTCAACGCAAATTTAGGATTTCTGGGCATTGAACTTCATACTCGTCGCCGCAATCGAGTTAATGGAAAAGTTACGGTGATCGCCCCAAATAATTTCTCCGTTCATGTGACCCAATCCTTTGGCAATTGCCCGCAATTTATCCACAAACGTAATTTAGTCTGGCTACCGGAGCGTTTCGAAAATCCGGTTAACCAAGCTCAAACTTTTGACCATTTCACCGCAGACATCGCCAATATTATTCGTCAAGCCGACAGCTTTTATCTCGCGACTAGTTTTAATGGCAAATATGAAAAAGGGAATGAAGGCGTTGATATGTCCCACCGTGGCGGCAAACCAGGCTTTGTGAAATTAGAGGGCGATCGCACTTTTATTTTTCCGAATTTTGCAGGCAACAATTTTTACAATACTCTCGGTAATCTCCATCTCAACAATCATATTGGGGTATTGTTTGTCGATTTTGAAGCCGGGAATTTAGTATCTCTCACTGGTACTGCTGAAATTATTTGGGAAGATGAACAACTCGAAAATTTTAAAGGGGCAGAACAATTAATTCGAGTCACGGCGGAAGAAATTATTTATTTGCCAGAAGCATTGCCCTTCCGCTGGGATTTTGATGAATATTCGCCAGCCAATGAATTCGTTGGAGATTGGCAATAACGTCAACTCGAAACCTGTGACCATCCGGCGATCGCCAAACAAATCCAACCAATCAAAAACCCAACACCACCCAATGGCGTAATGGCTCCAAGAATTTTTACGCCACTCAAACTGAGCGTATAGAGACTCCCAGAGAAAAGTACTGTTCCGACGATAAATCCAATCCCCGCAGCATTGAGCCAAGCTTGTGGCATTGATTCTTGGAGTGCTAACAAACCTACAAATAGCAAGGCGATCGCATGGTACATCTGGTATTTCGCACCAGTTTCCCAAATGTCTAGGGCATAGGTATCTAGTTTTGCTTTGAGAGCATGGCTCGCGAAAGCTCCGGCTGCGACAGAAATTGCTGCCAAAATGGGGGCGATCGTCAGAAAACATCTTGTCCACATAAAAATTTCATCTCCAAAATTTTGTTTAAACCTAACAAAAAGCCCCACCATCGGCAGGGCAAAAAATGTTACAAATAGCTAATTGAATTCGCGTCGCAATCTAGCGGATATATTCTTTGAGAATGCTGTTGCGGTTGGGGTGGCGGAGCTTACGAAGTGCTTTTGCTTCGATTTGACGGATACGCTCACGAGTCACGTTAAAGATTTGACCGATTTCTTCGAGGGTCTTCATGCGACCATCATCGAGGCCATAACGTAGGCGCAAAACATCACGCTCACGAGGGCTGAGGGTATCGAGAACATTCTCAAGATCTTCGCGAAGTAGGCTCTTAGAAACCTGATCTTCAGGTGTTTCACCATCGGCTTCGATAAAGTCACCGAGGCGAGAATCTTCTTCTTTACCAATGGGCGTTTCGAGAGAAATAGGTAGCTGAGCAGATTTTGCAATGAAGCGAAGTTTCTCGATGGTCATTTCCATACGAGTTGCAATTTCTTCCTCAGTTGGCTTACGACCGAGTTCTTGGGACAAAATTTTGGTAGTCTTCTTAATCCGAGAGATAGTCTCGTAAAGGTGAACTGGGAGGCGGATAGTACGGGATTGGTCGGCGATCGCACGGGTAATAGCCTGACGAATCCACCACGTTGCATAAGTAGAGAATTTATAGCCTTTTTCGTGGTCAAACTTCTCAGCTGCACGAATCAAACCAAGGGAACCTTCTTGAATAAGGTCTTGGAAAGATAGACCACGGTTCATATACTTCTTCGCGATGGAAACCACAAGACGCAGGTTGGACTGCACCATTTTGTCTTTCGCGCGACGACCATGGAACAAACGACGACGGAAATCCTTAAGAGGCATACCCGCAGCTTCAGCCCACTCTTTATCAGTGGGAACGCGAGACTCGTGCTCTTCAAGTTGTTCACGCATCCGCTCTAGCTCTAGCAAATCTGCAATCTTACGAGCGAGTTCAATTTCTTCTTCAGCACGGAGGAGGCGAATACGACCGATTTCCTGAAGATAAATCCGAATTGAATCTTCAGTGTAGGGTTTCTTTTTGGTGGCAGACTCCTTGCGACGACTGGTTTTAGCCTTACGAGTTTTTTTAGTGGTGAGTTTGATTTCGACGTATTCTTCTTTTACTGTCGTGACTTCCGCCTCGGCAAGGGCACTGTAATCAATCTCAGCATTGTTCTGACTCGTTTTAGTGGTTAGTTCCAGTGCTGTCTTCGCTTGGGTCATGCCTGTTTTCCTCTTTCTATTAGCTATATATGACGGTGTACAAAATTTGAGAATAATCAGTCTAACGGAATTCCTTGCGATAGCTCATTTGGTTGTGATGCTCCTGCAAAATATCCGGTCATGAAAAAAAGTTTTGGGTTTGATCCTGCTTTGAGGCAGATAAACACCAGTAGACAATCGTCTATACAGATTTATCCTGAATGGGTTAAATCCCTGAACCGAAACGGTTTAACTATTCATTTCGGCTGAAATTGCTAGACATTCTAAAAAAAATATGTCTAATCGCCCACACGGTTATAACAAAAATCTTGCAAACTGGCACTTCTTAAATAAGATTTTTCTGAAATTAACGTTTGTCTTTGTCATTTGGGGATCGATTCTATACGAATGGCGATCGCCCGATGGCATGGACTTGGAAATTTCTACTTTTGGTTAGATGTGCAGTTTGCCAAGGGTCTTGGACAAACTTAATTGGTTATAGGTTAACTGATCTTTTTCAAAAATGTCCGGAATAATAAAAAAAAACTGAACAAATCCACTAATTTATTGGGAGAAAGCCCAATATAGCTGGCTTCTAGCGTTTTCGAGGATGGGATCAATTTTCTGCGCCTTTTAGTAATCTGCGGCTTTAGGATGATGACTTATTTTTCATTGGGGTGGATCCCCACCAAATATGACAGATTAACGGGGAAAAAGACTAATTAATTTTTTGGCGATCGCCTGTGGTGAAATCATTAGATTCTGCTATCTTATTAAACCAGTTTGATAAACAAAGTATTTCTATCAAACGCCATTCCTCCCCAGCCCCATAAAACGACCAGCATGAAATCCTACCTTGCCGCCGCTGTCCAAATGAAGAGTAAGCCGCACCTTATTCATAACCTCGGAGAGGCAGAAGATCTAATCCAGTTGGCGGTCAACCAAGGTGCTGAGTTAGTCACATTACCCGAGAATTTTTCGTATCTCGGCGATGAAGCAAGCAAAATGACCCAAGCTCAGGAAATTGCTGAGCAAAGTGAGAAATTTCTCAAAACGATGGCTCAGCGATTTCGCATTACATTGTTGGGTGGTGGATTTCCTGTGCCTGCCGGTGAAAATAAAGTCTGTAATACCGCGCTGCTCATTTCCCCAGAAGGGCAAGAACTCGCACGCTATAACAAAGTCCACTTATTCGATGTAGATTTGCCGGATGGCAACACCTACACTGAATCAAGCACTGTACAGGCAGGAAATAGCTTGCCACAGCTCTGTCGGACGCCACAGCTTGGCAATATTGGTTTATCTGTTTGCTATGACGTACGTTTCCCAGAACTGTACCGTCACCTTTCTAAGCAAGGGGCGGACATTCTTTGTATTCCTGCTGCATTCACTGCTTATACCGGTAAAGATCATTGGCAAACGTTGATCCAAGCGCGGGCAATTGAAAATACAGCTTATGTGGTTGCCCCTGCTCAAACTGGTAAGCACTACGGAATGCGCTATTCTCATGGCCACGCCATGATCGTTGATCCTTGGGGCACAATTTTAGATGATGTTGGGGTTCATCCCGGGGTGGCGATCGCCGAAATTAGCCCCATCCGCCTCAAGCAAGTCCGTCAGCAAATGCCCTGCTTACAGCACCGTGTATTTTAAAAAATGGCCGAATAAAAACGGACGAAATTTAATTGCAGATCAAGCAAATTGTTTTTGCATCATCTCTCGCAAAGATTCCGGTGACACACAGCGGCGTTCTGATGCATAAGTCATCAGATTCACTCCATTCATAATCTGAACCGTGCTGACCCGTACTCGGAAATCATCTGTGATAAACCAAGCGCGTTCACGACCTTGATTACGCTCATATTCTGTGTCAATTGTCATGACACCATCCAGCGCAAAATTGTAAACACCGACCACAGGAATCCCTTCTACATAACCCTTGTTTCGCAGAAACTTACCTTCACAAGGATTATCAGGGTTTGGAATGTCGACTAAGATTGCTTCATAATTTGGGTCTGGTTCTTTCTCACTCAAATTTCCTTGCCATTGGAAACTAGCACCACCACTAACAAGCGCTGGATCCGTATTTTGTACTTCACAAATTTCTAAAACCTTAGGATCATCTTTTGACAAAACAGAAATAATTAAATTCGATTCCCCCGACTCATCAGCCGCCGAATCAAAACGATGCACTGTCCGCTGGGAAAACCATGTCCCTTCACTCTTGCGGAAAAATGCCATCATACTCATGGGTGTTTCAATAAGCATCTTTTGTTTGCCCTCAGACCTTTTGTGAATGAAAATTTAACAAAGTTAACAAATAAATATTAAAAGTCAACTGAATGACTCACTGGATTTTACAATCATTATGTTTTTTAATTTCACACCATTTTAAATTTCATGAGTTCTCTCGCTAATCGCCTCAGTTTTAAGCATTATCTTCCTGCCGAAGTCAAAGAGATATTAGAGAGAGGAAATAGCTTAGAGAATGCTAATTTAGAAGACCTTGATTTAGCGGGATATGATCTCAGTGATGCTAATTTACAAGGCGCAATTTTAATTGGTGTGAATTTCACTGGGGCAACTTTAGCTGGTGCTCAGTTACAGAATGCAGACCTACGCCGTGCCAATTTAACCAATGCATCTCTGAAAGGAGCCACGCTTTCTGAAGCTTATTTACAACGCACTATTTTGAATGATTGTGATCTTGCAGGTGCAGTCCTTGATGGTGCCAATTTAACTCTGGCTTTCTATAATTCTCAGACAATCTGGCCAGACGATTTCAATTACCGCAATTCTGGTGCTGTAGGGCCCAAGGCAAATCTTTCTGGCGCTTATCTCAATACAGCCAATTTACGAGGTGCCGATTTACAGGGCGCAAATCTTCGTGGTGCCTACTTGAGTGGCACTGATTTTACTGGTGCTAATTTAACGGGTGTTGCGTTTAGTGGTGCCAATTTGAAGCGATCCTTTTTAACTGGTGCTTGTTTAAGGGAAGCTCGTCTCATCAATGTGGAATTGGAGATGGCTGATTTGCGAGGGGCAGATTTAACAGGGGCAATGTTAGAGCAAATCGAAAGTTTAGCTGGGGCTGATTTTAGTGATGTGAGGGGTTTGAGTGATTCAGAGCGATCCTATCTTTGTAGCCGATCGCCCAAAGAACTTGGCACCTGGAATTCCTTCACACGAAAAAATACCCGCGCAAGCTTAAATTGCCCGTCGCGTTCTTAAATCATTAAAAATTTTGATTGAAGCTTGATTTTTTAAGCTGTTTTTCTGCTGTTCTTTAAGTGGTAATTGATGGTGCTGAGTAATCGTTTGGGCTTAACTGGTTTGTAGATAATCTCGTCGCAGTTTAAGGATAGGTCTTTATTTTCTTGAGCGTAAAAGACATCGGCTGTAATGACGATAATTTTAGGTTTTGTATATTCTGGGTTGTCGGCGATCGCCTGATCAATTTCCTGAATGACAGTGGAGCCATCCACCGAAGGCATACGCAGATCGAGCAGAATGATATTTGGTTGCCACCTGCGCCAACATTCGAGCCCATCGGCACCATCAGCAGTCACTTTCGTTTCGAATCCCATCTCAATGAGCTGGAGTTCTAATAACTCTCGCTGAATTGGATGATCTTCAATCACTAGAACCTTGGTCATAGTTTGGTCTTTGTCAGGCTGAATATCCTTGTCATTTATGGTGAATTGAGCTTGTTGTTCGGTAGACGCATATTCCTCTGTAAGAGGCAGATCAAACCAAAAACGAGAACCTTCTCCTGCTTCACTATCGACCTTTATTTTCCCTCCCATCTTCTGCACAAAGCTTTGACTAATAGCTAACCCTAAGCCCGTTCCTTGTTTTGATTGGCGACCAGAAGTGGTTTGTTGAAAAGAGCGAAATAATGTCTTTTGCTCGACGGCTTTGATACCCAAACCCGTATCAATTACTTCAAAGCGAATAAAGTAAGATGACTTGCCTGTGGTGCGATAAGACACTTGGAGAATGACTTGACCAACGTCGGTGAATTTAATGGCGTTGTTTAATAGATTAATGAGTATCTGTTTAAGTTTTGCTTGGTCGAAATAGACATAGGGAGGCAAACTGCCATCAATATGAAAGGTAAGTTTGATATCCTTTTGTGTCGCCGCAATTTGGACAATATCTTTAATGGAATTTAAGCACTCAGTCAATTCAAAGATGTCTGGATTAAGGGTGATTTGACCTGCTTCGATTTGCGAAATGGATAGAACATCATTAATTAAATCGAGGAGATGTTTGCCACTTTGGCTAATGCAGGTGATGGAGTCTAGCTGATCTTCGTTCAACGTTGGGTCTACACTCAGCAATTCAGCAAAACCGAGGATTGAACTAAGGGGCGTTCTTAGTTCATGGCTCATCCTTGCAAGAAAGAGGCTTTTTGCTTTATTTGCGATGTCTGCTTTTTCTTTGGCGCTGCGGAGTTCTGTGATGAGCTCAGCTTGCTGGAGGGCAATACCGAGTTGGCTGGAAATTTGGAGGAGCATTTCTTTTTCTTCTGTTTGCCATTGTCGAGGAGCATCATTTTGGTAAATACCTAGTAAACCCCAGAGGCGATCGCCCAAGAAAATGGGCAGGACAACATAGGCTTTCGCTTGAAATGTTTCGAGCAGTTCGATGTAGCACTCAGAAAATCCTGCTTTATAAACATCATCTGCTACACGATAAGGTATCCCTTCTTTTTCATAGATACCTTTATTTTCTTGGAGGTAAGTATCTTCAATCCAACTTTTTTTTGTGCCATCGAGAAGTTGGATGATACATTCACCCGAATCAGCCTGTTTTGCTGACGTGGATTTTATTTCTTCGACTGCAAGGTTGGGATCATCGATGAGCGATCGCCATTGAGAAGAAACAGCTTCTGCGACAAAATTACCACTCCAATCTGGATTAAACCGATAAATAACAACCCGGTCACAATTTAGAGCATAGTGAATTTCGCTGGCTGTACTCCAGAAAATACTTTCAAGATCGAGGCTACGGCGAATGCGTTGGATGACGACACTGAGAGCTTTTTGTTGTTTGACTGTTTGTTTTAATGATTGATTACGTTGCTGTTGGAGCTGTCGGAGTTTTACATTCGAGAGTTGCTGTTTCACTCTTTGGAAAAGTTCGAGGCGATCGCAGGGCTGAGTCACAACATCATTAGCACCTGACTGAAAGCCACGGGATTTCTCTACTGTCTCGTTGGGGACATTGATTAAAATTAGCGATGTATTAATGAGAGGATACTGTTCCCTCAAATTGACACAAAGACGATAAACCGCATTTCCAAATAGCTCAGCATTTAGAATAATGAGTTGCGGTTTTAAAGCAATTGCTTGCTTAAAGATTTCCTTCTGACTCGTTTCAAAGCAAGTATCATTAGAGCTTTGTAAAATCTTTTTATAGAGGTCAGAACTCGATTCTGGATCGTCGCCAATTAAAATCATAGTGTTGTATTAACATAGGAAATACGGAGAGTAGTGTATTAGAAACAATGAGTTTTTCTCGAGATGAAATTGAAGTGCTATTCAGCTATTTTTTGAGAACTAGCTGAACATTATCTGAAATTTTTATGAGGAAAGATATTTTGATCCTACAGAAAATAGAGATCAATTGCTTGGGGAAAAGTAATGAAAAAATGTAATAAAAGCGTGAAGATTATTTAGGTTGAGAATGACGAATTTGGGGATAGTATGCAGCAATCATCCCAACCATTAACCACCAGAGGGTATTTACTTGAGGGCGATACCAAACGGTGTCAAATAGTCCTTGGGTCATTAAACCAGCCATTGCGGCGATCGCCCCTACAAGCCAAAGCCCTTCCAGTTTTTTGTGGTCACGGCAATGTTTAACGATTTCGAGACCCTGTCCAAAGACATTGATAATGAGCCAACAGAAGATACTTAGGCCAATAAATCCAACTTCAACGGCAGTTTCGAGAATGACAGAGTAGGCACTCAAGGCCGAGAAACGGCTTTCCATATAGCGTGGATACATCAGGTTAAAAGCATCATTGCCAGGGCCAATGCCAAAAAATGGGCGATCGCCAATCATTCTAAATACGGCGTACCAAACATTAATCCGAAAATTATTACTACTGTCTCCTCGCCCTGCAAAAATGCTGAATAGACGAATACGGATCGAATCTACAGCCACCACCGCAACGGCAAGCAATCCTAAGCCAAAGGCGAAGCAAAGAGGCAATAGCCAGCGTCGCCAAAAAGGACTGAGGCGATCGCCGTACCAGACATAAAGCATTAGCGCGCCAACAATCCCTGACGCTAACAGTGCTAACCAACCACCACGGCTATCGGTAAAAAAGACACAGGCCGTATTACTAAAAAAGGCTACTGCTGCCAAAATCTTCTGTGGAAATGTCCGCCATACCAAGAATGCGACTGCACTAAAGGCGATCGCCGGAATCAAATAACTGGCGAGAAGATTGGGATTGCCGAGATAGCTATAAACCCTTGTGTCGTTGGCGAGTTCGGAGAGTGGATCATTCCATGTTGCAAGCTGTTCGACACCAAAATATTCTTGTCGAATGCCATAGCCACTGACCACCAGCGAGAGCATTAAATAAACCCAAATCACCCCTGCTAAAACTTTGGGCGATCGCAGCACCCTTGCACTCAGAAGAAAAAAGAATAGATATAGACAGAGTTTAATTAGGCCAGACAAGGCGGCCGATTTTACTGGAGATAATACTGTGGCGATCGCCGCAACACTAGCAAACAGAAAAACCAACACATGAATTGATGTCAGATAATCCGCTGGTGGATCAGAAATGCTCAATAACGCCCAGTAGGCTGCTCCTGCAAGGAGGAAAAAACCAATCACTCCAGTCGAAACAAACGGCGCAAAAACTAGCAAAGCGCAGAGAATTAGGACACCGAGTGGCTCCGCCCATTGCAATAGCCAACTCCCTCCCCGCCATGATTGCAGCAGGCCGAAACCGCCATAAATATAGCTATTCCGTAGCCAAAGCTCAAAGGGAAATTGTAAAAATAGCCAGCGTTGCCAAGATGCCGTCATATATCGATTGTCTGACTGGGTGTGCAACTCCTCATTTTAAAGGAGTCCTGTCGCCTACTCGTCAAGAAATAAATCATCGATAGACTGCTTTTCATAGAGATCTTTTAAATTTTGGTGGCGTTCCCGTCTCGAAGTTCGGCGATATTTTTTTGTTGCTAATTTAGGTTCATGCTGTTTGCCGCCCGCCGTCATTTTTACTTTTTGCTGTGTTTCTTCGTCCCGCTGTTGTTGCTGATTTTCTTTGTAGGCGATCGCCTCATCGAGAAATTTTTGATAAATCTCGTATCGTTCCCAATCATCAGACACTGCACAATTCGGCTCTTGCAGATGGAGACAATCCTTAAATTGACAATTTTCTTGTGCTAATTGCTGACGAATTTCAGGAAAATAATTACCCAGAGCTTGCGGTAAAATTTGCCAATCCGGTTGATTAAATCCCGGACTATCTGCCAATAATCCCCCACATGGCAACTCAAAAAGCTCAACGTGGCGCGTTGTATGTCGTCCTCGCTGCAATTTGCCAGACACCTGCCCAACCCGCAATGTTGCTTCGGGAATTAAACAATTGATGAGACTGGATTTTCCGACCCCAGAAGGCCCTGCCACAATCGAGATTTTTCCTGCCAATTTTTGCTGTAATTTCTCTAAACCGATCCGCTGTTCAATGCTCAAAAGCACTGCATCATAACCCCATTCACTCAGCCGTTTATGCCAAGCGTGACATTCATGACTTTCCAGTAAATCTTGTTTGTTTAGCGCCAAAAGTAACGATAAGCCCGTTGATTCAGCCTTGACGAGAAAACGACTGAGTTGCCAAGGATCAAGGGCCGGTTCCGCCAGCGCAAACACCAGCAATAATTGATTTGCATTCGCCACAGGGGGGCGATCTAGTTCGGTTTTCCTTGGTAAAACTGCGGCGATCGCCCCCCGCTTATCCTGACGATCGATCTCCTCGACCACAACCTGATCACCAACCATGACCTGCTGCCCAATTTTCTTTAATCGAGTGCGTCGCGTACATAATAAATCTGCCGACCCGTTATTAGGTTGGACATGATAAAAATTTGCTTGTACCGCTGTTACTGTGCCTTCTACCGAAATAATTTCAGTTTGAGTCACTACTGTTACTCCCCAGCAGGACAACGAACCCAGAGCGAATAATATTCACCATCTTCTTGGGCGATCGCCTGTTCAACGAGATAACCTTCCATGACTAAACTATCCGGAACCTGTTCCATGGGCTCACCTGCATCAAGCCATACTTCCAACAGTGTATTCGCGGCCATTTTTTTTAACTGTAACTTTGTCCGCACAAAATTAATCGGGCAAGGCGTTCCCCGTAAATCTAGCTGAGCATCAGCAACCAATGACTTAGAATCACCCATTATTTATTAAAAATATTGCCTAAAATTCCTTCAAAGCCACCCTTACCAGTACCAGCACCTTTTAATTGTGCTAACTGGTGCAATAGCTCTCGCTCTTCGCGTCCCAGCTTCGTCGGAATCACAACTTTAATTGTAATTAAATGATCACCACGACTCACTGGATTCCCTAATTTCGGGACACCTTGATTTTCCAAAGTCAGAACCTTATTCGGTTGTAAACCTGCTGGAATATCAAGCTCCTCAGTACCATCGACTGTTTCAACAGTAATTCTGGCTCCAAGAATTGCTTGAAGGTAGCTCACCTCAACATCTGAGTGGATATTAATGCCTTCACGACGGAATTTCTTGTCCGAATTAACCGCGAGATAAACATAAAGATCACCTGGAGGACCTCCCTTTAAACCAGCATCACCTTCGCGAGATACCCGCAAACGTGTCCCTGTATCGACTCCTGGTGGAATTGTGATTTTTAACTTCTTTGTTTCCTGTTTTCTGCCAACACCACCACAGGATTCACATTTTTCTGCAATAACTTGACCATCACCATTACAAGTGGGGCAGACAGATACCTGTGCAAAACTCCCAAAAGGAGTTCGGGTTGCTCGGCGGACTTGACCAGAGCCACTACAAGTTCCACAGGTATCAGACGATGTACCCGCCTTCGCACCAGAGCCACTACAAGTTGTACAAGTCTCTAAATGCGGAATGCGGATTTCCTTCTCGCCACCAAAAATAGCTTCCTTAAAATCAAGCTTTAGGTCTAGCCGTAAATCATCACCACGGGTTGGTCCACTACGACGACGTGTCCCTCCAGCTGACCCACCAGGGCCACCCATACCACCAAAACCGCTAAATATTGTCTCAAAGATATCGGCAAAGCCACCCATATCTCCATATTCAGCACCACTGGCACCAGCACCAGAAACTCCCGCTTCCCCGAAACGATCATAACGAGCACGAGTTTCAGGCTCAGATAGCACCTCGTAAGCGCGATTAATTTCTTTAAACTTATCCTCAGCTCCCGCTTCTTTATTTACATCTGGGTGATATTGACGAGCTAAACGACGATAAGCCCGCTTTAGCTCATCCTTCCCGCAATCACGGGACACACCAAGGATTTCGTAATAATCACCAGCCATAAATTTAGTTCTGAATGAATGAGCAAAAAAAGCGTTTACTAATCTTAACTTGAAGAGGGGAAAGCTGCGAACTCTAGACCATTACTATCAGCAATAGAGTTGTTTTAGTTCAGCGACCTTAATCGATTGCCTCATAGTCACCTGTAATATTGCCTTCGCCGTTCTCAACCATCCCTTCATTTCCGGAAGGAATAACCATTGTTTCGTGATCAGAATCAAATGCAGGATTTGCATCGGCGGAGGACTGGGCAGACCCTGCATTCTGATTCCCATCGTAGATCTGAGAACCAATTGCTAGTAGAGAATCCCGAAAATCATCGAGAAGTGCTTGAACAGCTTCCGTTGTGACAGATTTATCGCTAAAAGCTCGTTCAAGGGCATGGCGCTTTTCTGTTAACTCTGTCTCTTTTTCTTCATTGAGGAGTGAGCTATTCTCACGCAGAGTTGTTTCGAAGCTATAGAACAAGCTATCGGCTTGGTTCTGTAATTCCACAATTTTGAGGCGACGACGATCTTGCTCTTCAAATTGAGCTGCTTCCGCACGCATTTTATCGACTTCGGCAGGACTCAAACCACCTGTATTCGTGATTTTGATGCTTTGCGCTTTGCCTGTGCCTTTATCTTGCGCTGACACTTGCAAAATACCATTGACATCAATTTCAAAGCTCACTTCGATTTGAGGTAAGCCTCTTGGTGCTGGTGGTATGCCAGTCAGTAGAAAACGACCTAAACTTTTATTATCTTTTGCCAAGGCTCGTTCACCTTGTAAGACATGAATTTCGACAGATGTTTGACCATCCGTCGCTGTCGAAAAGGTTTGGGACTTACTGGTTGGAACTGTTGTATTGCGGTCAATAACCTTTGTGAATACTTCGCCAAGGGTTTCGATGCCCAGAGAAATGGGAGTGACATCAAGGAGAAGAACATCTTCTACTTCTCCGCCTAAAACACCCGCTTGGATGGCAGCTCCTAAGGCGACAGCCTCATCGGGATTAATTGAACGATCTGCCTGTTTGCCATCAAAAAAAGCTTGAATAGCTTTTTGAACTGCTGGGATTCGGGTTGAGCCACCAACTAGAATAATGCGATCAATTCGGTCAGCGGTAAGTTCTGAGTCCTTTAGAGCTTGTTGGACAGGTTTTAGAGTTCCCTCAATGTATTTCTGGGCTAACTTTTCAAACTGGGCACGGGTCAGATCAACTTCGAGATGCTTGGGTCCAGTTTCATCAGCAGTGATAAAGGGTAAGTTAATGGAAGTGGTTAAAGTTCCAGACAACTCGATTTGTGCTTTCTCTGCAGCTTCTCGGAGTCGTTGCAATGCCATTTTGTCGGTACTAAGGTCAATCCCTTCATTTTTGTGGAAGGTTTTTGCCATCCACCGAACAATGACATTATCGAAATCGTCGCCACCAAGGTGATTATTGCCAGAGGTTGCTTTCACCTCAAAGACCCCATCTCCCAGTTGCAAAACAGAAACGTCAAACGTTCCACCACCAAGGTCAAATACAAGAATAAATTGTTCTTGATCTTGTTTGTCGAGTCCATAAGCTAAGGCTGCTGCTGTCGGCTCATTGATGATTCTAAGTACTTCTAGTCCGGCGATCGTGCCAGCATCTTTTGTTGCTTGGCGCTGGGCATCAGTAAAGTAAGCAGGAACAGTAATAACAGCTTGTGAAACTTTTTCTCCGAGGAATGCTTCTGCATCTGTTTTCAGCTTTTGCAAAACCATTGCAGAGATTTCTTGAGGTGTAAAGCTCCGGCGGCGAATCTCTACATCGACGGTATCATCACGGCCTTTTACACAGTTGTAAGGTACGCGAGAACGTTCCCGTTCAGTGTCATCCCAGCGGCGGCCAATAAAACGCTTGATACTATACACTGTATTTTCTGCATTTGTCACGCTCTGTCGTTTTGCTAGTTGACCAACCAACCTTTCATTACCTTTACCAAAGCCCACTATACTTGGGGTCGTTCTACCGCCTTCTGCATTTGTGACGACCATTGGCTTGCCTGCTTCAAGGATAGAAACGCAGCTATTGGTTGTGCCTAAGTCAATGCCAATTACTTTACCCATGGTTTAGTGATAGAAAGAGTTGTTGTTTGGAAGTTATATTTAAAGTTGGTTTTAAGCAGACGAGGATGTCTAAAGGATCTAGTCGAAATATAAGATGACATGAAAAACTTTAGATAGAACTGCATCAGCATTTAATGCTTCTTTAGGTCTCAGCATCAGTGTTTTCACTAGATGCTTCTTCTGCAGGAGCTGCGGCAACTTTCACCATTGCATGACGTAAGACTTTGTCGCCCAATAAATATCCACGCACAACCTGTTCGATCACTGTACCTTCTGGATATTCGCTTGTGGGCTCTTGGAAAACAGCTTCATGAAAGTTGGGATCAAATTCTTCGCCTTCTGGTCGCATAGCGGAGACGCCGATTTTCTTCAGGCCTTCGACAAGCTGTTTATAGACCCCTTGATAGCTCTTATGGATAGTCATTTCACCGTCATTGGCAGGTTTGATTTGTAATCTTGCTCGTTCAAAATTATCCACTGCACCAAGCATGTCATTGACGGTATTGCACTTGATCCGCATTTCCATGTCTTCTTTTTCTTTGCTGCTGCGCTTCCGAAAATTTTCAAAATCAGCAGCAATGCGCATGTACTGTGCTTTGAAATTATCTGCTTGTTGACCTTGGGTTGTGAGCTGTTGACGTAAGGTTGTGATTTCTTGCTGTAGAGCAGTGATCACAGCTTCAAGTTCAGCGCTATCTAAGGGCGTGTCATCTAGTTCACTTTCCCCAAATTCAAGATCTGTTTCAGAGTTTGCCTCAGCTTCAGAAGTTGTCTGGTTATCCACGTCAGCACTATTTTGTTGATCCAGAGTTTCCTCAGATGCTGCTTCTGATGTTTGATTTAGGTCTTCTGTTGAGGTCTCTAAGTTTTGTGCGTCTTCTGCCATGGTCGTCTAAGTGAATTGATTCGGTTAAGAAACGAGATGAGCTTTATTAAATACAACTTTCCCTTTCTTGCTTTGTATCCTAGCGGCGATCGCCTGAAAAAGAATAACGAAGATAGGAGAGTTTGGATATTAACATTACTAAATGTAACATCGTCCTCAAAAAATCTCGATCCTTGCGGAGGGAAAAGGAACAAAAATTCAAGCAACCGCTATATTGGAATGATAGAAGCTTAAGCTTTGCTCACTAAAGATTCTAAGCCTTAAATTAATTATCACTAAATCTGAAATCATGATTTCTCAAAATATCGCTTTTTGTAGACATTTTGAGGGAACAATTAGGATCTCAGGACTGTTGTACTGAAGTGCAACTAGATAAATAGATACTTGCTGTCCTGCCCGGTAACAATTTATGACTCAATCGCCTCTCTCAAAACGGAAGAAAGCCTTAGCGCTCCGTAATGATTTTTCTCCGTTTGGCAACAAACTCATCCAATCTGGCGTTGTTGACCACCAACAGATGGAAAAGGCTTTAGTTGAGACCCGTAAGAGCGGTCGACCCCTGACATCTGTGATTGAGGAGCTTACTGGCAAGGCACTCTCCCCCGAATTAGTTCGACAATACAAAAAGCACCATCTTTTCGAACTTAAGATTCTTTATGGTGTTGATTCTATTGACCCTGAAATCCAGGATATCGATAGCAGTCAAATGGGAGAGCTGATCAATAGCCTTATCCCTATTGAGCTTTGTCGCCGTCACAAAATTTTGCCTTTACGCCGTATTGAGATCGACGAAGCAATCGAAGTCATTGTGGCAATGGTTGATCCGGATAATCTGGCTGCACAAGATGATATCAATCGTCTCTTCCGGCTGCAAAACATCAAAATGCAGCGCATTGTAATTACAGATGAAGATTATCGGCGCATTCTCGACGAATATTTAGAAGTACAAGTTCAACAACAAGCCGACGAGAAGGAAGAAGCAGAAAGAGCAGCCGAAGCAGACGAGATGCGTAAGGCTGTTGAGCTTGATGATCTTGACCTCGGTGATGATGAGGGACTAGATGAAGCTGCCGATGAAAGCGCTGATCTGATGAGTGAAAACCAGGCGAGTTCTGCGCCTGTGATTAAGCTCGTTAACAAGGTTTTGCTCAAAGCTTTGCAGGAAGGAGTTTCTGATATTCACATAGAACCTCAAGAAAAAGATTTGCGTATTCGATTCCGTAAGGATGGTGTATTGCAATATGCTTTTGAGCCCTTACCAAAGAAGATTATTCCGGCTGTATCTGCCCGTTTCAAGATTATGGCAGAGCTTGATATTGCGGAGCGACGATTGCCGCAGGATGGTCGGATTCGTCGAGTCTTTAAAGGTCGTAAAGTTGATTTTCGTGTGAACAGTCTTCCAAGTCGTTATGGCGAAAAGATTTGTCTCCGGATCTTGGATAACTCTTCGACACAGCTAGGCTTAGATATTTTGATTACCAATCCAGATATTTTGGAGCAGGTGCGAGAAATGGCCCAGCGTCCATTTGGTCTGATTTTGGTGACGGGACCCACGGGTTCTGGTAAATCGACGACACTGTATTCGATTCTCGCTGAACGAAATCATCCAGGTGTCAACATTAGTACAGCGGAAGACCCGATTGAATATTCGCTTCCTGGTATCACGCAAGTTCAGGTAATTCGCGAAAAAGGGATGGATTTTGCCTCGATTCTCCGCGCGTTTATGCGACAGGATCCAGATGTGATTCTGGTGGGTGAGACTCGCGATAAAGAAACAGCAAAAACAGCGATTGAGGCAGCATTAACCGGTCACTTGGTTTTGACAACGCTTCATACGAACGACGCACCAAGGGCGATCGCCCGATTGGATGAAATGGGTGTAGAGCCCTTTATGATTTCTGGATCATTGCTGGGTGTCCTAGCCCAACGTCTTATGAGGCGGGTTTGTAGCGAATGTCGTGTGCCCTATCAACCGACCGCTGATGAACTAGGTCGCTTCGGTTTGGCAGCTTCCCAAGATGGTGAACTTACAATTTATAAAGCCAATACTCTCAGTGCCGATCAAATCCAAACAGCACGCTCTAAAGGCACCCTATGTCCGAAGTGTAATGGTGGCGGCTATAAGGGTCGTGTTGGTGTGTATGAGTTTATGCGCAATACGGAGGAGATCGAAGCACTGATTAACAGCGGTGCCACTACTGATCTGATTAAAGAGGTTGCTGTGCAAGAAGGTATGCTCAGTATCTTGGCCTACAGTCTTGATTTGGTAAAAGAGGGCTATACGACCTTTGATGAAGTCGAACGTGTAACCTTCTCCGATTCGGGCCTTGAGGCAGAACTCAAAGCAAAACGGAAAACCGGGTTGACCTGTGGTACCTGTGCAGCTGAGCTAAAACCAGAATGGGTGGATTGCCCCTACTGTATGACGCCGCGTTTTTAGCTTGGGAGGACTTGGTTGACCTTTATTTCTGTAGGGTGGCGATCGCCTTCTGGGAATGATTAAAAGAGGATAGCAAAACATTTAAACCCCAACTTTTACTTCAATACTTTTTTTGAATATCACGATACTTGAGGAGCGATAGATTCATGGATGTAATGATCGAAGATTTGATGGAGCAACTCGTTGAAATGGGCGGCTCAGACATGCATATTCAAGCTGGAGCACCAGTCTATTTCCGAGTTAGTGGTAAACTTGCCCCTATCGATGATGAACCGCTATCGCCCCAAGAAGCGCAAAAGCTGATTTTCAGTATGCTCAATGGTACTCAGCGCAAAGACCTTGAGAAGAATTGGGAATTGGACTGCTCTTATGGCGTAAAAGGATTGGCTCGTTTCCGTGTAAATGTTTATCGCGAGCGTGGTTGTTACGCTGCTTGTTTGCGAGCATTATCCTCGAAAATTCCGAATTTTGATATGTTGGGGCTGCCTGATATTGTGCGGGAGATGGCAGAACGTCCCCGTGGTTTAGTTTTGGTGACGGGTCAAACAGGTTCTGGTAAAACCACAACGATGGCGGCGATGTTGGATCTGATCAACCGCACCCGTGCTGAACATATTTTGACGGTAGAAGACCCAATCGAATATGTTTTTCCCAATAATAAAAGTCTTTTCCACCAACGCCAAAAAGGTGAAGATACAAAGAGTTTTGCGAATGCCCTAAAGGCTGCACTTCGGGAAGACCCAGATATTATTCTTGTGGGTGAGATGCGGGACTTGGAGACGATCTCCCTTGCCATCTCCGCCGCTGAAACAGGGCACCTTGTTTTTGGCACGCTCCACACAAACTCCGCTGCTGGAACGATTGACCGGATGCTCGATGTATTCCCACCAATTCAACAGCCTCAAATTCGAGCGATGCTTTCTAATTCGCTTTTGGCAGTATTTAGTCAATGTCTCGTCCAAAAATCTAATCCGAAACCAGGTGAGTTTGGTCGGGCAATGGCTCAGGAAATCATGGTTGTCACCCCGGCGATCGCCAACCTAATCCGCGAAGGAAAATCGGCCCAAGTGTATTCCGCGATTCAAACTGGTATGAAATTGGGGATGCAAACGATGGAGCAAGCCCTTGCGGGGCTAGTTTCTGCCGGATCGATTACATTTGAAGAGGGACTGGCTAAGAGCGGCAAACCTGATGAACTCCAAAGACTTGTTGGTGGTGCTCTTGGTGGCGGTGCAAAGATGAAGCGGCGCTAACCCTGTTGTCCCATTAAGGAAAGTATTCTACACATCAAAATTTCTCTTAGAATAATTAACGTTTTACCCATAGATCATCACCGCAAATTAGAAAAATGGCTGTATACACTGCTCAGGTAGTTGACCGTAGTGGTCAAAAAGTAAAACAAAAAATAGAGGCTAACTCTGCTGAGCAAGCCCGAACAATGCTTGAAGCCCAATATGGAGATGTGGGCAAAGTCCTGAAGCAAGGGGAGATTGATCTTGGCTTTATTGAGGAGGCTCTCTCAAAAGTAACAGTCAAAGATAAAGCTGTTTTTTCGCGACAGTTTGCGGTGATGATCAATGCTGGTGTGGCGATCGTTCGTTGCCTGAGCATTCTGGGAGAAAACCACAGTAATTACAAGATGCGAAAAGCCTTGGGTGCCATCAAAACTGAGGTACAACAAGGTGTGAATCTCTCTGACGCGATGCGTCCCCATGAGGAATGTTTTGATACCCTTTACGTGAGTATGGTTGAAGCTGGTGAGATAGGTGGTGTGCTTGATGAAGTCCTTAACCGTCTGGCAAAAGTGCTAGAGGATATGGCGAAGTTGGAAAACCAAATTAAGTCAGCAATGACTTATCCATTAGCTGTGGCATTTTTGGCGATCGCCGTATTTTTCGGGATGACGGTTTTTCTGATTCCTGTTTTTGCCGACATTTTTGCAAGTATCGGTACTGAGCTTCCTGGTTTGACCCTTGTAATGATGGCCATCAGTCAATTTTTGCGCACTAACGAAGGCTTAATTCCAATTCCCTTCGGTAATGTCATCGTGATGTTTATTGGTTTAAACATTCTTTTCTTTGCTGTCCGTCAATACTACAAAACCCCCGCAGGCCACTGGCAAATTGACGCCCTCATGCTCAAGATTCCTTTAGTCGGTGACTTGCTTCAGAAGAATGCCGTGGCGAGATTTTGTCGGATTTTTGGTACCTTGACTCGTTCCGGTGTCCCAATTTTGAGCTCATTTGATATCGTCGGTGCGACAGCAGGTAATGTTGTGATCGCGAATTCGATTAATAGAGCAAAGGCTGAAATCCAAGAAGGTGGCATGTTAAGTGTTGCCTTGGATCGAGATAAGGTTTTTCCAATTTTGTCGATTCAGATGATGACCATTGGTGAAGAAACGGGTGAACTTGACAGCATGATGATGAAAGTTGCTGACTTTTATGAGGATGAGGTTGAGCAAACAGTGAAAGCAATGACAAGTATTCTTGAGCCTGTGATGATGGTGGTCATCGCAGGGATGGTTGGTGTAATTTTGCTCTCGATGTATCTGCCAATGTTTAAGGTCTTCGAGACATTAGGTTAAAAAAGTAAGTGTCGGCCTCATGGCGGCAATTGTAGTTGTTTATTCTGAACCAGTTTGTTTTTTATGGCAGTTAAGCAGTCCCAATATGAGGCTTTGTTGGCACAATATTCTGAGCGGTCGGCGGCGATCACCCTGCTTAAGCAACATCGTCCTTATTTGTCACTGATTCCGAGTATGCGTCGTCCAGAAAAGAGTTTGGTGACGATTCCTTTACCTGTAGCCAGACTCAAGACAGAGGACTCTCAGAGCCATCTTCAACTCCACACTTCAAAAAAGATTACAAAAACCCAGATTTTGCCCTGCGACCTTGCAATCTTAATGTGTGACCCAGAATGGAAAGTCAAACTTGGCGTTGAAATTATGGTGTTTATCCATCGACCTGACGAGGATTTTTCCGAGTTGTTGCTGCGTTGGCGGCATACGCAGGTTTATCTTGATCAAGATTATGAATGGCTAATGCCCAATGATGAGAGCCACATGTTTAGTGAAATGGCGGAACAAGTCTGTCCGTTGTTCGTCATTTTTCCTGAGACACCAGAAAGAATTTCTAGGGGACTACAGGGTGCAAATTTACCTTATATTGTCGCGGCGCATGTGTTACCAGAATCTGATCTTTACGTGACTGCTGTATCTTCCGATAGCTAATCTCTACATTGATTTTTAGCTTTTATTGAAGGGCAATGTCGTCCACGCTTCATTAATTTTATTGTGATATTTTTCAAGGGTTTTGTTCGTTTGGCGGACATTTATGAGGAACTATGAGTAAGCTCAATTTTTCGTTGCAATCATTCTTGATCTTTATGGGGTTAGGGGTTGGTCTCAATCCAGTGATCGCCGCTGCTCCTCATCAGGCTGAGACAAGCGTTTCGATCGGAACACAACTTAGCCTCAATCTTCCGGATACCGATCGTGGTCAACCTGGCAGTACTCTCGGCGGCGGTAAGCGCGGTGGTTGTATTAACCGTGAAACGAAAGTTCTTTTCCGTCCTGTACTCCCCGTTAATAATGAAGGTGAGGCGATCGCCACAACAGTTTCTACAGACCTCAATTTCTGGTGGTATATGCCAGAGAACGATGCTGTCAGAGCGGAATTCAGCGTCTTTGCTCAAAATAATGATGCTGATGCCCTTGTGCATTATCAAGTGATTAATGACATCAATCAAAAATCTGGTCTACTCCAAGTTGAGTTACCAGACAATACTCTCAAGCCAGGCCAGTCCTATTGGTGGGATCTCACCCTTGCCTGTGATGAGATTGATCGCAGTGCTGATATTTATCTCTTTGGTTCTGTTGAGCGTCAAAATCTTGCTCAGATGGTGCTTCCCAATGACGCAGCTTTATTAGATAAATTGACGGCAACTCTGAAGGGTTCTAACTCTTATCTATCGCTCTCCAGCACTGAAGCTCAGGAGTTAGCATCGGCTCTAGACACAAACCGTAGCTCTGCAACAGTCAAGATGGTTAGCGATCGCCTCCTAACCCACTTCACTGCATTGCGCAGCGACTATGCCAAACTTAACCAGTCCTTGGCGAAAGCACAGCAAAACCCTGGCATTAACCGAGCAGAGATTCAATCCTTGGAAATGCAGCGAGGGGAAATGGTTCTGGAGTTAGCCCAACTGTCTGCGTTTTATGGCGTTTGGGGCGATACAGTCGATTTTCTCGCAGAATATCGCGCTGACTATCCTAACGATTGGCAATCTTTGCTGAAGGCTCTTTTCCCTGCGGATGATCCGAGCACGGTAGAAGAAGAAGACTTGATTATTCGTTTACTCAGCCAGTCTTAATCGACAATTTAATGCCTAATGGCAATTTTTTGATAGGGCGTGGCACTAGATTGCTACGCCTTTTTTGTGATTGAGATTGGCCCTAGAGCTTCATCAAATCTTTAACAAAGAGCGTAATTTTACTGAACTTCATGCGATCAAACAGAAGTTATTAGTATTGAACATTTCTTTCCGTGGAATCTGAAGGTGATTTATGTGGACTCACTCCATGAACAAATACAATGTTGGCTTGAAATTTGTACTTGTGGGCATTGGTCTTGGCTATGCTCAGAAGTCAGCGATCGCCAACGGTCTATTGCCGCCAGAGATTACGCAGTCCCCACCTCAGGATCATCTTGGCCAATTGGGTAATGTTTTGACGCTTTTCCCAGAGCAGTCGGATATTGGTCAGCCAAAGGATAGCGGCACGGTGGGAGCAGGCTCTCAGCTCTACTTACCCATTCCGGATTCTGGTATGCCACCAACGCCGAATCCGACCCAAAGAGGTTACTGCATTAATAAAAAAGCGGTGCCGTTATTTCGAGGGGTTATCCCTGTGGTGGGAGATGAGGTTATCGCTGACACTGCGGCATCAGAAATTAGCCTTTGGTTCTATATTCCCGAAAATGATGCAATCCGTGCAGAATTTAGCATTCTGAGTGATGGTGATGATTTCAGCGTTTTGGGTGTCGAGAACAAAACAGACTTTTTAGAGCATTACGAAGAAATTTACGATATCAGTAGTCGTCAAGGCTTTGTCCAAATTAAACTACCGAAAAATGCCTTAGAGGTTGGCAAGCAATATTGGTGGGATCTGACATTGGTTTGTGATGAAAAAGATAACAGCGCCAATGTTTATATTTATGGTTCAGTTCGTCGCCAGGCTAGTTCACAGCTGAGATTAGATACCCAAGCTACAACGCTGGCTGCTTTAAAGGATGCCTTATTACGTAGCGATTCAGCTCTGACGTTGTCCGATAGACAGGCATTAGGAGCTGCTCTCTCTGATGGAGGTCAACCCCAAACTTTGATCTGGGTGGAAGATAGACTGAAGGCTCACTATCAAGTCTTATGGCAACGTTATAACCAGTTGGGGCAGGAGATGGATGCGATCTTGGCAACTCCTGTCAACTTAGACAGAGTGAAGCTTCATCGACTTAACCAAGAGCGGAGTCGCATTGCTTTTGAACTTGCTCAGCTTTCACCTTTCTTTGGGTTATGGGGTGATGCGGTAGATCTTTTGGCAACCTACCGTGCGGATTATCCTCAGGCTTGGCAGCAGTTACTGAACACGATCTTTCAAGATGACCAATTTTGGTTAGAGGAGAACCAAGGTCATGAGTAATCAAACATGGTGTGGTTAATTATTGACTGAGGTAATTCACAATTTCTTGGGCGATCGCCGTTACGCCGGTTTTATTGATAGGGCGATCGCCAATGGGAGCAGTAGGTGTTTCCCGAATAAATTCCCAATTGCCTTGACGAAAAGCAATTGGATCAAGAATTTGATGATGACTAAATTGCTGGAGGTTTGCCAACATAATGGCTCCTTCCGCAAAATCCTCTCGAGGCAGCGTGGCGATCGAAGTACCTTGGCGCATCGCTTCGGCAAATGTCCCAAACCCTGGCTTCGATACAATACGGTCACACAGCGGGAAAAAGTCTACGGGTCGGTAAATTGTATCTGTAATTTTGCAAAGATTCTCCAAGTCTGGCGCTTGGCGATCGAAAGTAATGAACTGATAATCCTCAAATTGCCTGAGAGCATCGTAAGGTATACCCTCTAAACCCATGCCTCCAAAGGTCAATAAGATTGTTTTTTCTTTGGGTGTTGTGAGGTTAAATGTTTTTCGGAGTTGATTAATATCTTGACTAGGGTCGCCACCAATTAAACCAACATCGGTGATATTAGAAAATTGTGTCATTGGTTCGTTTAGCGGCAAACGAAAGAGGCGATCGCCTGTCTGGTAATGCTTTGTAATCCAGTCTGACTCTTCGATAAAATCACCACCCCAATCCCGATAAATAAAATCCCAACCAAAATTTCCCATAAACCAACAAGGAAGATCTGCTCCATGGGCGATCGGTGCTGCCAGTGGAGGAATATCAGCTAAGACGAGCCCAGCACGATTTTGTCGTAAAAAACTCACCTCATCTGCAATAATCCGGCTCGCTCGCTCCCGAATATCTTGCAATTTTGCCAGAGTTGCTGCTTGATCCATCGAAAAGCTATCCGACTGGATTACCCCAACATCTAGTTTTTTAGCCCGCTGGATGTAGTCGCCTTTGATATAGCTTGCCAACAACCAATTCGGTACCGTCGTCACGAAAATTAGCAGTGTTTCGGGTAATAATTCTTGTACCTTTGCAGCTACCGATGCTGTACGTACTGCATGACCAAATCCGTGGCTTGTAATCGCAAGGTATAAAATGGGACGCATAGGCACAAAATTTTCCGCAATCATTTCGCTCTCTAGGTTAGGGCAAAATTAGATAGGATGCGCAAACCCTGTTGGTGTTGACTGTAATTGTTTCTCTGTTAAGGTTTTTCCCTGGAGTAAGACATAGAATTTCCCTAAACCCATCGGATCCATCAATTGGTGGAGGGCATCGCGGCGGCGTAAAACAGTCATCACATCTTGAGGATTTGTGGCCAACTCATTTAGGCGATCGCCTAACCCTAATGCCATTAAAAATAAACCTTGTTGAGTCAAGCCCAAAGTCTCTAACCCTAAGGTTTCACCACATCTTTGTAAGGTTGTGAAATCCACATGAGCGGTTAAATCTTGCTGACCTAAATTGACATAAAAATCACTATGATGGCGATGTTGAAAATAAGCTTGTAATGTCCCTTGAGAGCGTTGGGGATGGTAATATTTTGCCGCTGGATAACCATAGTCAATCGTTAAAATATAGCCAGATTTTAGTTTTGACTCGACCTGTTTCAGCCAATCAAACATCTGTAAATTAACTTCTGTCTGAAAACCATCTGGATAGTCGGTGATCGCCAACTCTAAATTTTGAAAATATGTCGTTAGGGCTGGCTGAGATAATTCTTCTATTGTCTCGGTGAAACTAGTCTCGGAATTTGGGTCTAGAGCGACGTAAATTTCCTGTAACTGAGATTCTTTCACCACCACACGATGGACTGGAAAGGCATCTAAAAGCTCATTGCTAAAGACACAACCCTGAATACTCTCTGGGGCGATCGCCGACCAGTCAGACCAAGTAACGTTAATCTCCTCAGTAAATGCTTCTAATTTTTCCTGTTGCTGTTGAATTAATGCTGGAGATTTTTCGATGATAATATATTTGATTTTTTTGAATATTTTGAGGTGATGAGATTGCAAATAGCTCAAAATATCTTTAGCTAATTCCCCTTTCCCTGCACCGACTTCAACGATTTGAAATGGATCGCAATCGAGTATTTGGTGTAGTTCAACAATTTGCTCTGCTAGTAGTTCTCCAAAGTCAGAACCTAAGGAAGATGCGGTAAAGAAATCTCCTTGTTTCCCAATATCAACGTTGCCACCACTGTAATAACCATGTTGTGAATCGTAGAGCACAATCTCCATATATTCAGCGAAAGGAATCGCCTGTTTTTTTGAGGCTTTAATCCGGTCTTGTAGGGTTAAAAAAAGCGCAGAAGTCATAGATTATGGTTAAAGTTTCAGATCGCTGATATGGCAGAAAAGCTCAAAGGAAGATGTATTAAACTTTACTTAAAGCTGTCGAGAAAAATCGTTAAATCTTTCCTGTCTCATTGATTTTCTCTTCGAAAGAGATAGGACAAGACTCTGAGATAGTCCAGGTCGCGCGGGAGCGTTGGTATTGTGCGTAACGAATCGAAGGCATTTACATGGTAGATAGTCTGTGGGTTTTGATTTGTGCCTGCTTGGTTTTTCTAATGCAGCCAGGCTTTATGTGCCTCGAATCTGGCCTAACACGATCGAAAAATAATATTAATGTTGCGGTTAAGAATTTAGCAGATTTTGCGGTCTCGACGTTTTGCTTTTGGGTTGTCGGCTATGGGCTGATGTTTGGGCTTTCAGCTACTGGTTGGTGGGGCCAAAATTATTTTTTGCATGATTGGCAAGATCCCCAAGAGATTGCATTTTTCTTATTTCAGATAATGTTTTGCGGTACGGCAACGACGATTGTCTCTGGGGCGATCGCCGAACGCACGAGATTTACGGCCTATTTGGCGATCGCCATGATGATTTCTTGTGTGGTCTACCCTTTGTTTGGCCATTGGGCTTGGAACGGTTTAAATACGCCTGAGATACAAGGATGGCTCGGCATACGAGGCTTTATTGATTTTGCGGGGTCAACCGTTGTTCATAGTATTGGCGCATGGGTGGCTCTCGCTGTATTACTTCATTTAGGGAGTCGTACGGGTGTCTATGAAAAGGGTAGAAAACATAAAATCCATGGCTCGAACCTGATCATTTCTGTCTTAGGAACCATGCTGCTGTGGTTCGGCTGGTTTGGGTTTAATGCGGGCAGTACCTTAGCCTTTAACGACGACGTGCCCCACATTTTGCTGAATACCCTCATGGCTGCTGTGACGGGCTTGCTGGGAGCCGGTAGTATCCGGGCTATTCAGACGCGTAATATCGATGTCGAAGCTTTGATTAATGGTTCTCTCGCAGGCTTAGTTTCAATTACTGCCTGTTGTCATATTGTCAGTACGCCGATGGCTGTGATTATTGGGGCTACTGGTGGTGCTGTTATGTTGATCGGCCAATATTGTCTCGATTGCTGGGAAATCGATGATGCGATCGCCGCGATTCCGGTACATGGTTTTGCTGGCGCTTGGGGAACACTCTGTGTCGCATTATTTGGTCAGGTGGAGTTGCTCCCGACGAGTCGTCTCTCTCAACTATTTATTCAAGCTGCCGGTGTGGCGATCGCCTTTATCTGGTCATTTGGCCTCAGCTATTTGTTAGTTGGCCTCTGGAAAAAATTCTTCCCCCTCCGTGTTACCGCCGAAGCAGAACGACTTGGGCTCAATATTACTGAGCACCATGCCCATACCGAAATCTATGACCTTATGCAGGTCATGGAGCAACAAGCCCAAACCAAAGATTTGAGTCTTCGTGCTCCTGTTGAACCCTTCACGGAAGTGGGCGTTATTGCCGAGCGATATAACCGCGTGATGGAGCGCCTTCAAGTGGCTCTCGAACACAGTGAAACCCTTGCGGCTGAGCTGGAATTCAAGGTAATTGAACGGACTCGTGCCCTAACGATTACCAACAAAAATTTAGAGATAGAGATTAATGAGCATCGCAAAACAGAAGATGCTTTGCGCCAGTCCCAAGTGGGATTACAGGAATTTGCGAATACCCTTGCCTTTACACTCAATGAACTGAAAAGTACCCAGGCACAATTAATCCAATCCGAAAAAATGTCATCCCTTGGAGAAATGGTGGCTAGCATTGCCCATGAAATTAATAACCCGATTAATTACGTTTACGGCAATCTAAAATATATCGATGAATACACCGATAGTCTGATTGAGTTAATTCACGTTTACCAATCATATTTAGCGCCAGTTCCCAAAGAAGTGCATGACCAGCTCGAAGAGTTGGAAATGGATTTTATTATGGAAGACTTACCAAAAATTTTGGACTCAATGCGGGATGGGAGTGAGCGTATTCAGAATTTAGTGCTATCGCTTCGTAATTTCTCTCGGCTAGATGAAGCCTCCCAAAAACGCGTGGATATCCATGAGGGCATTGAGAGTACGTTGCTGTTGCTACAGCGTCGAATGGAACGGTATCCAGGTCAAGAACCCATCGAGGTGATCTCTGATTTTGGGTCATTACCAATGATTGAATGCCATCCGAGTCAGCTCAATCAAGTGTTTATGAATTTGTTATCGAATTCGATGGATGTGCTGGATGAATGTTATGAGGAAAATCCCGAGCACTTTGGCAAAATCTGGGTGACGACCCGTCAAGTGGAATCTAATACGGTGCAGGTGACAATTGCGGATGATGGCAAAGGTATTCCGGAAGAGATTCGGGCGAAATTATTTGATCCGTTTTTTACGACGAAACCGGTAGGAAAAGGTACAGGGTTAGGGTTATCAATTTGTTATCAGATCATCGTTGAAAAACATAGCGGTAAGATTTGGTGTGAACCTAATTTTCCCGAAGGTGCCAAGTTTGTCTGTGAATTCCCCATCTCTCCGAAATAAGCCTTTTTGGCGATCGCTCTGGCAATTTTCTCGCCCCCACACCATCATCGGTACGAGCTTAAGTGTGTGGGCTTTAGCATTCCTCGCGACTTCTCCGGAAAAGCTATTTGGTCTTTATGGCTGGGGTGTGCTCACAGCCTGGATTGCTTGTCTTGGTGGCAATGTCTTTATTGTGGGTTTAAATCAGCTCACGGACATCGAGATCGACAAAATTAATAAACCTCATCTGCCTGTGGCGGCGGGAGAGTTCTCCGCGAAAACAGGTTGGGGTATCGTTGCTCTGGCTGGGGCGATCGCCCTTATTTTGAGCATATTTAGTGGATTATGGCTAACGGTGACGGTGTGTAGCAGTCTAATGATTGGCACGCTCTACTCATTGCCACCTGTACGCTTGAAACGATTTCCACTGCTCGCAGCGATGTGTATTTTTACAGTGCGGGGTGTGGTGGTAAACCTTGGACTTTTTGCCCATTTCCAGCAAATCTTGCAGCAATCTGTGGTGATTACACCAACGGTTTGGCTATTGACGGCTTTTATTATTGTCTTCACTGTGGCGATCGCCATCTTTAAGGATGTTCCGGATATGGAAGGAGACCAGCAATATCGTATTCGCACCTTTACGTTACTGCTGGGCAAACAAAAGATTTTTCAACTATCCCTCGGAATTATTGGTGCTTGTTATGCGGGAATGATTGGTGGTGTGTGGTTATTGGATACGAATCTTAATTCATTCGTGTTTACCGTTCTCCATATTCTTTTGGCTGCCGTTTTAATCATTCGTAGCCAAGCGGTAAACCTTGACCTTAAACCCGAAATCACTTCTTTCTACCAATTTATTTGGAAACTTTTTTTCTTGGAATATATTCTGTTTATTGTTGTGAATTTGTTGTCTTAACGTTTCGACGTGATTTCTGTTCCAATGGAGTTCTATAATCTTCAACCCGTCTCTTTTTTTGAAAAAGCTTGAGGAAATATGCAACGGTTGTCAGTTGTTGTGGTCCACGGCAGTTATAGCGATATTTATCGCCAAGAATTTAATCTCTTGCTGGAACGAGTCCGTGCAAGGGTTGAAAATCCAGTGTGCGGGGTCTACCTCGAATGCACCGATAAATCAATGGCAGCGGCGATCGCCGAATTTCTACAGTCCTATCTAGAGCAACCAGATCTACAGCTCCAGATTTTGCCGTTATTTCTATCGCCCGGTGTCCATGTTCGAGAAGATATTCCTGAGGCGATCGCCCAACTGCGCGAACAATTTCCTAATATAACGGTGCAAACTCTGCCTTATCTCGGACAAGATGGCTTACTGGCTCCTTTCCTAGAGCGCCAATTTGAAAAACGACCAGAAGCTAAACGTATCCTTCTCGCCCACGGTAGTAGTCGTTCAGGCGCGAATCCGCAGATTGAGACCCTTGCAGCTTCGCTTAATGCCAATACTGCTTACTGGTCTACAGAACCAGCTCTACAGGAAACGGTGGCTTTACTGACGAAGGAACCTTTAAATACAATTTTTGTTGTGCCGTATTTTTTGTTTTCTGGCAGAATTCCTGCGGCGATCGCCGAACAGCTTAAAGAACTACAGCAAGCTTACTCAAGATTGCAGTTTTACCTTGGCAAACCTTTCGGTACACAATCTGACTGCGCCGTGGCGATCGCCGAACTTTTAAACTCATAGAGCTTTTTGAAACAGCCTTAATATCTTTGTTTTTCTATTTTCTATCTAAATACCAAATAATTTCGCCACGCGTTTGAAAGGAGACCAAGGGCGATTTGAAGAGGCTGGTGGTTGATCAATCACCAAATCATTTGACCAATAAGTCATCCCATACCAAGTGTTGTGGTCGAAAATCCCTGTATCGTCTAACCCCAAATGCCGTTGTACCCGACGTACACCATTTGCCGTTTTAATACCGTAGACACCATCTGCTGAGCCATTAAAAAAATGCAACTTCGCTAAAGCATCCTGTAAAATCTCGACCGCTGGACTGCGATCGCCCATTTGTAGCGTTTCCGGCTCTAACCGATTGATGACGGCGACAGCTTGCGGAGAAAGTTCAGAAGTGAGATTTGCCATTAGCTTAAAACCCTTAATGCTCAAGAAATTGCTGATTACATATGCCTGGTGTCGGACGGTTTAAGAGTTTCGATTGAGTTCCCTATAGAACGAAAGGCTTGTGAATGAGCCTGTTCGTTGAGTTTTACGCCCGCATTACGCCGTTAAATAACGAGTATCACACTCTAAAAATGGTAGCAATTCATACAAAGAAGTCAACCAGACGTATCTAAAACTACAAAAAGCAAAGAACTGCAACTTTCCTTAAAATATTGCTCTTCTTTACAGTTTCACTAGAAAAATTCCGCTCAATGGCATGATAATGATGGCTTTTGGGGAAATTTCGCCTCAGCCATTTTCAGCACAAGAAAACCATAAGAATATATACCTAGAACAGCAGCAAAATCTTGCCTGTAACACTGCCTTCGCAGTTAAATAAGTGGAGACAGATTTATTATGCTATTGCTGTACCGAGGAAAAACATGAATAAAATTCTGGGGATCGACCCACTTAAAAAATTTATTTTTGGCGTTGCTGCATTCGTTATGCTGTTTTGGCAGCTAAACACCACCGTAGCGAACGCAACTGAACTGCGTGAAGCTGACCGTACTGTAAGCCTCAGTGAAACTGAGACTGTTGTCCTCAGTGACCAGCAGGTTGCGAAGGGCGAACGGGTTTTCATCGACACCTGTAGTAAGTGCCACAACAGTGGTCGTACAAAGAGTAACCCTAACGTTAATTTGAGTTCTGATGACCTAGAGGGTGCTGATCCTCGTCGCGACAATATCCTTGCGATGGTGGATTACCTCAAGGAACCTACTTCCTACGATGGTGAGTACGATCTTCTCCAACTCCACCCCAACACTACCCGTGCTGATATCTGGAACTCCATGAGAAATTACAACGAAGAAGATCTTCAGAATGTTGCTGGTTATGTTCTTGTGCAAGCACAGGTTCGTGGCGAAGCTTGGGGCGGCGGTAAGACCGTTAACTAATCTTTCATTCTATTTTTGAAATCTCTTTATAAAATTTTCAAAGCATTTTTAAGGGCAACCAACTTTGGTTGTCTTTTTTATTGGCAATGGATAATAAGGCGGTTAATGCTAAGCGCTCTATTTGTTTTTCTTTTTGTTCTTATCTTCCCAGCGCCACAGAAAAATCATCAGTCCTACGACCCCTGCTTGAATGCCAAAGTTTGGGATGGCATTAGCGAGGTCTCGCCCTGCCAAAATTTGGCCGATAAAGACTAAGCCACCCACAGATCCAGAAATGCCAAAGCAGACATAAACGAATTGTCTGAGGGTGCGGTAGGGATTTTTGGCTTCGGTGCGGAGGCGTTCGAGTTTTTCGGGACTGAATTTTTGAGACATGGTTTTGAATGTTTTAAAGGTGAGTTTAATAATAAAAAATAAAAAAGCAGCAATAAAAATCCCCCATTCTAAGGTTTTTAGAATGAGGGAAAGAGGCGATCGCCAACCTTAGCGAATGAAATTCTGGAAAAATGCGAGGTTAACTGTATCGCGGACAATCAGGAAGACACCAAGACCGAGTAAGAGCACTAAGCCTGTTTGCATGATGTTTTCCTGGAGGCGCATTGGTAATGGCTTACCTCGTAGGCCTTCGACTAAAAGGAAGGCGAGTTGGCCACCATCAAGGGCTGGTAGAGGCAGGATATTGATGATAGCGAGGTTAATGCTAATCAGAGAGCCGAATTGGAACAGGTTGCTGAGGTCGTCCTTTGCCAGGTCAGCACCAACGGCAACAATCGCCACTGGGCCAGCTACTTGTTGAGCTGTTTCTTGGAAGTTTAAGAGGAGCTGTCCAAATCCTTGAACGGTTAAGCCGACTAAACGCTGAAATTCGCGAGACCCAGCTTGGAGAGCGGCAATGGGGTTATCTGCACGGCGACGAATGATTTCACCATTGGGAGCAAGCATAACGCCAATTTTTCCTTCACCATTGTTGTCAGCATCGGGAATGACATCAATGGAGAGAGTTTCATCGCCGCGTAAAACCTCAAGGGTGAGGACTTCGCCAGGGGCATCCTGAATGAAATCTCGCAATTCGTCTAGGGCTCCCTCTCCAGTGGACAGTTCGGTTTGATTGACGGCTAGGACAACATCTTCACCCTGCATCCCTGCTTTGGCGGCAGGAGAAGCCATTTCAGTGAGGACTTGGGGAATGCGGACACCAGGTTGGTAATTGATGTCTTGGAAACCAACGGTGCCAGCCTGGGTGACAAGTAAGAAATAGGCGAAAATCAAGTTTGCGATTACGCCCGCACTGATCACGATCGCCCGGTCAAAGATGGGACGGTTCCGCAATAGATCGGGATCTTCGGGAGGAATATCGCTCTCTGGATCGTCATCGGGAAAGCCAACATAACCGCCTAGGGGAAACGCGCGGATGGCATATTCGGTTTCTTTGCCTTGGTATTTCAGTAAGATTGGGCCAAAGCCGATAGAGAAACGGTTGACATGAATATTCTGGAGTCTAGCTGCTGAGAAATGTCCCAGTTCATGGATCACGATGAGGAGTGCTAAAACTGCGATCGCCGCCAATACGGACATAATGCTTCTTTCTTCTGTCTAACTAAAAGTCTTTGTATCTTGATTATTGTAGGCGATCGCCAAAACTGAGGTGGCAAAACGATAAAGCTTCACCCTGAGGACGACAGGCAAAATCAAAAGAGAATGTTAAGATCGGCGGCAATTCAATGCCAAAAGTCTTTTCATAATGCTCCGGTGCGGGCGGGTAATATTTACCATGTTGCAATGTCTGAAGTCATCCGTGAGTCTAGGGTTGTTCGTTGGTTTATCGATGCTCACGGTGGGCTGTAGCCTCGAAAAAGAGAGTGTCGCTCAACCGTCTCGCCCCGGCCAAGGTCAAGGTCAGGCAGAAAAACCGCCTTTAGTGGATGTGGCGATCGCCGCCGTGGATACAAATGCCGCAACGAGTTATACGGGCACAACGTTGCCGCTGAAAACAATTACAGTGCGGTCGCGTTTAGAAGGGCAATTATTAGCGCTGAATGGTGAAGTGGGTGATCGCATTGGTCAAGGTGCTTTGTTAGCGGTAATTGAACCAGATTTGTTGCAGACGGAAGTGAATGAAGCTGCGGCTGAGTTGGCTGCCCGACAATTCGAAGTGAAAGAATCTGAGTCGGAACTGGCGGAAATTAATGCCCAAATAGCGGAAAATCAAGCGGCTCTTAAACAGGCACAGGCTGATGCAAAACGGTTTCAAGATTTAGCAGATACGGGGGCGATCGCCGAGCAACAGGCAGAGGTTGCCCAAACCGCTGAAGAAACCGCCGCGCAAGTTTTGAAATCGAGTCAGGCGCAGTTGGCTACTCAAAGCCAGGCGATCGCCGCTGCCGAGAAACGGGTTAAAGCCCAACAAGCGATCATGGCGCAGACCCAGGAACGCCTCACTTATACCCAAATCTTTTCACCGCAATCGGGAGTGATTTTCGCAAAGAATGCCGAGACTGGCGATATTTTGCAGTCAGGGCAAGAGCTATTGGAAATTGGGGATTTGAGCGCAATTAAAGTAGAAATCCAAATTTCGGATCGTGACCTCAGCGAATTCAAATTGGGTAAGCTTGTTTCGGTGCAGTTGGATGCTTTTCCCGATGAAATCTTTCCGGGAGAAGTGACCAAAATTTCGCCGATCGCCGATGCAGAAGCGCGTTTGATCCCAGTAGAAATTACGATTCCAAATCCCGCCGGGAAAATTGCGGCAGGGTTGTTGGCGCGAGTCAGTAAACAAAATGTTTTGGCGCAAACGGTCACCATTCCGGTAAGTGCATTGGAGGTTGGGCAGACCAATGGTGATGTGATTTTTGTGCCAGTGATAACTGGTGAGACAACAAAAGTGCAAACCCGTCCGGTACGTCTCGGCAAAATCGAAAATGGTCAGGTGGAAATTTTGTCTGGGTTAGCGCCCAACGAAAAATATATTCTCAAAGGCGATCGCCCCCTCGAAACTGGCGAAACGGTTACATTGAGCCTCCTATCGGAACCCTAAATTATGGCGACTCCTCAGAAAACGAGCCTGACGACCCTCGCCATTCGGCGGCATATCGGTACTTTGATGTTGGCGATCGCCTTGATTGTGGTGGGGGTCTACTCGCTATTTCAGATGCCAGTGGATTTGTTGCCAGCGATTAGTTATCCGCGCATTGGGGTGCGGGCTGATGCGCCAGGTGTTGTGCCAGAAGTCTTGGTTAATGAGGTGACGAGACCGCTGGAAGAAGCCCTCGCCGCGACGGAAGGGGTAACGCAAATTTTTTCCCAAACCCGTGAGGGGCGGATCAGTATCGACATGTTTTTTGATGCTGGTGCCGATGTCGATCAATCGTTAAATGATGCCACTGCCACCCTCAATCGCGCCCGTAGCTCTCTCCCAGAAAGCGTCGATCAACCCCGGTTATTTCGGTTCGATCCGTCTCAACTGCCAATCTATGAAATGGCGTTAACATCCAGTGTGTTGCAACCGGTTGATCTGCGGGTGTTTGCCGATGAGGAGCTGGCGCGGGAATTGATTCGAGTGCCTGGGGTCGCCAATGTGGATGTGTCCGGCGGTGTCGAGGAAGAGGTTCAAGTGAATCTCGATCTGAAACGGCTACAGGCCTTGGGACTGAATATCTCAGATGTGTTGCAGGCGTTGGGCGATCGCAATCAAGATACGTCTGGTGGATTATTGCGGGGCGGCGACACAGAAGTTTTGACGCGGGTGATGGGTCAGTTTCAGGATGCCGATGAAATTCGGAATTTGCCGATACAAGTTGGTTCAAATGAAAATCCCCAAACCATTAAATTGCAAGATGTTGCCGATATCAATGATGGTATTGCCGAGCAACGTTTAACGGTCACGCTGAATGGTCAACCGGCGGTAAAGATGACCGTGCAAAAGCAGCCGGACGCGAATACTATTCGGGTGATTGATGGGGTGAAGGCAAAGTTAGAGGAATTGCAGCAGTCGGGTGTGCTTTCTGATGATTTGGAGATGACTGCGACGCTGGATGAATCGAAGTTTATTCGTAGCTCCATCCGTAATGTGGCGATCGCCGGATTAACTGGGGCAACTCTCGCGGCGATCGCCGTGCTGTTGTTCTTGGGTTCACTGCGCCAAACCTTGATTATTGTGCTGGCAATTCCTCTGGCGACATTGACTGCGATTAGCTTGATGCGGGTGTTTAATCTTTCACTGAATGTTTTTAGTCTTGGGGGATTGGCCTTGGGGGTAGGTATTGTTGTCGATAACTCGATTGTGATGCTCGAAAATATTGCGAAGGGTGTGCAAGGTCAGTCGGGTGCTCGCGGCAAATTACGGCGAACAGTGGAAAGTAGCAGCCAATCTTTGGAATCAGCTCTACTTGCCTCCACCACTACAAATCTCGTTTCAGTCTTGCCATTTTTGCTAGTTGGCGGATTTCTTGCGCTGATTTTTAGTGAGTTGATTCTCACCATCAGTTTTGCGGTGGCGGCTTCTCTGGCGATCGCCCTGACCATTGTGCCCAGTCTCTCTGCTCGGCTCCTGACACGAAACACCACTAGCTCTCTGCAAAGTACATTGCCCATTCGTCTGTTTGCGTCAGGATTAGCCGCGGTAACGGAACGCTATAAAAAGATTTTGAGTTGGGTTTTAGACCGTCGAATTTTTGTGCTCATTGCGGCGATCGCCATCTTTGGGGGCAGTAGTTTTTGGATGGTGGGGCAATTACCGCAGGAAATTTTGCCGAGAATTAATACTGGTTTGGCCGGGTTATTTGTTCGTTTTCCGGTGGGCACAACTGTGGAAGAAAATCGCACAGTGATGGCGGCAGTTGATGAGGTGTTGTTGGCGCAACCGGAAACGGAATATGTGTTTACGACTTCGGGTGGTGCGCTATTTAGCAATATCACGGTTAATAATGCTTTGCGGGGGTCGAGCACTATTACGCTCAAGCCGGGAACGGATGTCGATAGTTATGTCTCGCGGGTCAATGGTGAGCTGCGGAAAAATGTGCGGGCGATCGGGACTTCGATTTTTATGCGACCGGGAACGGTGCGAGGTTTATTTTTTGGCAATGCGCTCACCCGTGATGATATTGACCTCGTGTTGCAAGGTCCTGATACCAAATCTCTAGATCGTGCTGGTGAAATTCTGTTGGCTGCTTTGGAAGAAAAAGCGACATCGGCGACCTATGAACCGGATGCGACTCCTCCGCAACCGGAAGTGCAAATTCAACCTGATTGGCAACGGGCAACGGCTCTTGGTTTAACGGCGACTGAAATTGGCGATACGATTCAAACCGCTCTCGATGGATCTGTGCAGACGCAACTACAACGGGGCGATCGCCTGATCGATATACGGGTTCAGCTCAAACCCCAAACCATTCAGCAAGCATCACAATTACGAACAATCCCGCTGTTTACAGATAGTCAGAAATTAGTGAATCTCGGTGATTTGGCGACTGTACAAACGGGTGATGCGCCGGGAGAAATTCAGCGAATTAATCAACGCCAAATTTTATTGATTGAAGGCAGTCTCACCGAGGGCGCAACTCTGAGTGAGGCGCTAACAGAACTCGATGAAATTTATGCGGAATTAGACTTGCCGGAAGGGGTTTCGCGACGACCGAGTGCTGCCGGAGAAACCAATCAACAGATCCAAACAGCTCTCAAGGTATTGGGCATAATGGCCGCATTTTTGGTGTTTGTCGTGATGGCGGTGCAATACAATTCGTTGATCGATCCGCTGGTGATTATGTTGACGGTACCCATGGCTTTGGCGGGCGGAATTTTTGGATTGTTTATGACGGAGACGGCTATCGGTGCAATGGTAATTGTCGGAGCAGTTTTGCTCATCGGTATCGTCGTGAATAACGCGATTATTTTGGTGGAGCTGGCTAACCAAATTCGGCAGGGCGATCACCTGAGTTATCGAGCGGCAATGTTAGAGGCTGCTCCCCAACGACTCCGCCCGATTTTAATGACCACCATCACAACGGTATTGGGTCTATTTCCCTTGGCCTTGGGCATCGGTGAAGGCTCAGAATTTTTGCAACCCTTGGGCATCGTTGTCTTTTCGGGATTATCGTTCGCGACGGTGCTAACGCTGTTTATTATTCCCTGTTTTTATACGCTGCTCCATGACCTAAGTGGCCCCCGCAAAGGTAAACCCCGTCGGGCGATCGCCAAATCAAAGGATGTCCCGATGAAGGTTTAGAAGAGATCGTGTTGTCGGTTGAACTGAGATCTTTACAATGATGGTGAAAGAGTTTTGGGATAGCTGATGACGCAAGGAAAAGAGATCTGGGTGGTAACGGCTGAGTCTACGGAAGCGCAAGAAGTTTCTGGCGCAAGGAGTGGTCGTGATGGAGGCAATCCATGGCATCAGAAAGCAGCGCAAACCGTTGCGTCAGGTGTCAAAGTTAGTGCGGATACGTTGCAGAAAAACATGTCTGAGTTTCTCGGGCTGGTCGGTAATCTCTTTCATCAAGCGGAAAATACGACTGGTATGAAATTAGATGAGGTGGAGCTATCGGTAGAGGTGACAGGTGATGGCGAAGTGAAGCTCGTTGGTTCTGGGATTGGCGTCGAAGCAAAAGGGGCAATTACTTTGAAATTTAAGCGGGATTCGAAACCTGTAGAGGATCCCCCCCAACCCCCCTTGGAAAAGGAGGGAGTTTCTCCGTAAGGCCAATATTAATTTTGCCTCCCTTTATAAGGGAGGTGCCGAAGGCGGAGGGATCTTTAGTGGGAGTCGCAATTCAGGGATGATCCCCCCAGCCCCCCTTAGAAAAAGAGGGAGTGACCGCAAGATTTGTTTTATGTTTGAAGGAAGAGATTAAGAGTTAACGATGGCGGATTGGGCATTAGTAATCGGCATAAATCAATATCAAAATTTGCAGTCGCTTCAATATGCGGTCAATGATGCTGAGCTGATGCGTAACTATTTCACTCGGGCTGGGTTTGAGCGGGTTTTTTATTTCACGGATAATTCGCCGGAGATTTCCTCACCGAATGGGGGCTACGTTTCGACTGTGCCGACAACAGGCAATCTCTTTTCGTTTCTGCATGATTTTTTTGAGCAGCCAGCCCTAAATGATGGGGATAATTTTTGGTTCTTTTTTAGTGGGCATGGCATTCGGGATGAGGGCAAGGATTATTTGATGCCCTGTGATGGCAATCCTCGGCTTCTAGAGAAAACCGCAATCTCAACGCAATACATTACTGAGCGGCTCCGAAATTGTGGTGCGGATAATGTGATTTTGTTTCTCGATGCTTGTCGGAATGAAGGGGCAAAAGCAGGGATTGGGATTGGGGCAGGGAAATATCAAGGGGTGATCACGATTGCATCCTGTAGTCCGAAGGAAAAATCTTACGAGATTGAGCAGTTAGGGCATGGCTCGTTTACCTATGCGCTAGAGGAGGCGTTGCGGATCCAGGGGGAAAATAATTGTGCGACTGTGGAGCGGCTAGAGCGTCGGCTAAAAACTCGGGTGCGGGAAATCAATCGGTTTCATCAGAAGCCTGATCAGTCACCCTATACGGTTGTGGAGCCTGCGTCGAAATATCATTTGATCTTGCTGCCAGATCAGGCGAATCAGACGGATATTGATTTGCTGAAGCTGGATGCTTTTCGGGCAAGTCGTCAGAAGGATTGGCGGCTTGCAAGGCAGCTTTGGCGACGGGTAAATATTGCTGCGAGAGGCAGTGACCATGATGCTGAGGAAGGTTTAGCCGAGGCAATTTTCCGACTGCGAAATATGTCCACTCCCACGGCACCGAAAGCTCAGGCAAAGGAAATATCGGGAAATAAAGGGAAGGTTGAGCCGCGACGACTGGAAGTGTTTAAGCCGAAGACTGATGAACTCCCAAAATCTTTTGTGGAGGATCTGGGGAATGGGGTAAAGCTGGAAATGGTACTCATCCCAAAAGGAAGTTTTTTGATGGGCAGTCCAAGAGGAGAAGGTCGTGGAAATGAACATCCACAACATCGAGTGGAGATTACGCAAGAATTTTATATTGGGAAATATCAGATCACTCAGGGACAATGGCAGACGGTAATGGGGAAGAATCCATCCGGATTTCAGAAGGGTGATAATTACCCAGTAGAGCAAGTTTCGTGGGATGACTGCCAAAATTTTCTTGAGAAGCTAAATCAAAAAACAGGTAAAAAATATCGACTACCCAGTGAAGCTGAATGGGAGTATGCTTGCCGAGCTGGGACAAAGACCAAATATTACTTTGGGGATAATGCTGAGCAACTAAAAACCTATGCTTGGTTTAGGGGAAATGCTGGTCAAACAACCCATCCAGTTGGCGAAAAGCAGCCGAATGACTGGGGTCTCTATGATATGCACGGAAATATATGGGAGTGGTGTGAAGACAGTTGGGAAGATAACTATCAAGATAAAAGAACTCAAAAACCTCTGGTAAATTCTAGTGATAGAAAAGTTCGGCGCGGCGGCGCTTGGTCTAGCTATCCAGAGATTTGTCGTTCGGCGGCTCGTTTCAACCCTTCCCGCGGCGCTCGCCACTTCGATATCGGTTTCCGTGTTGTTGTCACCCCCCAGTGATTTTGCCCTCTGCCCTCTTGCCCTTTGCCCTCGCGCGATTTTTGTAGTGTGTATGTAGTCTTGATGTTTGTCGGATGATTTATGTTTCGTGCCGATAGCCTGTTCGATCTCGCCGTTAGGCGATCAGTTTTGCCATTCAGATCCCCGACTTCTGTGGCTAGAGTAAAAGTCTCACTACCACGCAGTAAAAGAAGTCGGGGATCTTGAAACCCCAGGATATTCCCAGAAGGATTTGTGATAAACCGTAATGGGAAAGGGGTAAATATTTAGATTTTTGAACGGAGAGAGAGGGATTCGAACCCTCGGAGCCGCTTACGCAACTCAACACATTAGCAATGTGTCGCTTTCGACCACTCAGCCATCTCTCCAAGCGCGTCGCTAAACGATTCTAGCAGAAGAATAAAAAAAAGGCTAACCTAAAATCAAGATTTTTTTTGTGGCGAAACTATGGGTCTTTTTAATGATGTTGGTCGCTTTTTTGAAACACGTTTAGAGGAGTTTCTGGCAAGTCATCCCCACCTAGAATTGCAGGCGATCGCCGAGCAGTTGGAAGAGCAGGAACGGGGAGCGTTGCGGCTAAATCGAGAGCTGTCGTCGCAGTTGGAGCAGATCGAACAAAAATTGACCCAGATCGCGAAAGATATCCAGCATTGGCACGAGCGAGTGCAGCAGGCCGAAAAAGGGGGACGAAAAGATCTCGCCGCCGCTGCGAAACAACGGGAAGCTGCGTTATTACGGGAGGGTAATCAGCTCTGGGGCAAAATGCAGGGTACTAAAAAGCGCATCGAACAATCAAAAACTCTCCTCATCCAGTTACAAACGAAGCGGAAGGAAGTGAAAGCAAAAATGGATGAGCTGAAAACGGCTCAAGATGTTCAGGATGACTACACGACGAGCTGGCAAAGTACCACAGGCGATCGCCCCTCTAGCAGCGGTAGTGACCCATTAGAAAAACAATTCCAGCAATGGGAAATGGATGAGCAGATCCGGCAGATGAAACAGAAAATGGGTCAGTAGGATTTTTTGCGATGGACGATTGGCAGTTGATGGTCTAAAAAAATTAGTCGGCGATCGCCTCTTTGAGGGTCATTCTCATCAAAATATCGTGGGTGCTTTCGATGCGATCGCCATCGGTGGGTTGCCGTTGTAGATACCGCCCATCCGGCTGCAATTCCCATGCCAAACGATTATCCGACAGCATAATCCCGAGAATCTCATTGAGATCGCCGATAAGCTTTGGATCTTCGATGGGGGTAACCGCTTCTACCCGACGACTCAGATTTCGAGTCATCCAGTCTGCGCTGCCGATATACATTTCCTCCTTGCCAGCATTCTGGAAATAGAAAATCCGCGAATGCTCAAGGAATCGACCAATCACACTCATCACCCGAATATTTTCGCTTAATCCCTCCACGCCCGGACGCAGACAGCAAATACCCCGCACAATTAGATCGATTTTTACGCCAGCTTGGGACGCTCGGTATAGCGCTTTAATCATCCCCAAATCCACAAGGGAATTCATTTTGGCGACGACCCGCCCAGAGCCGTAGGTTTTGACGTGCTCCATTTCCCGTTCCAGCATCTCCACAAGACGTTTGCGTAGAGTCACTGGCGCAATCAAGAGTTTACGATAAGAATTTTGGCGCGAATAACCCGTCAGAAAATTAAACAGATCCGTTAAATCAGCACCTAGATCTTCGCGGCAACTGAGCAAACCAAGGTCGGTATACAAACCCGCCGTTTTGGGATTGTAATTACCTGTGCCGATGTGCACATAGCGACGAATTTTTTTCTTCTCTTCCCGCACTACCAGCACAACTTTGGTGTGGGTTTTTAGTCCTGCCAAACCATAAACTACATGGATGCCTTTGCGCTCAAGGGTTCGTGCCCAGTTGATATTATTTTCTTCATCGAAGCGTGCTTTTAGCTCCACCAGCACTGCTACCTGAATGCCATTCCGCACCGCATCGATTAGAGCCTGAATGATTGGAGAATCACCTGATGTTCGGTAAAGGGTCATCTTAATCGCGAGGACTTTCGGGTCGCGAGAGGCTTGTTCAATAAAGGCTTGTACCGTCGAAGAAAAAGAATGATAGGGGTGATGCAACAGGCGATCGCTCTGACGGATAAGCGAAAACATATTCGGTCGATAGCCCTCGGAGGGAATGGTGCCAGAAGGAGAGAGCCATTCCGGGATGACAGGTTTCCATTTTTTATCCTTTAGCTTATTCATCGGTAACCCGAGAAAGGAGAATAAGCTATTGAGACCGATTAAACTTTCCACTTCATAGACATCGGTTTCCTCTAGCTCTAGCTCTCGCATTAGCATTTGACGCACATCTTCCGGCATCGAATGGTGAATTTCGAGACGCGCTGCCGAACCACTAAACCGTCGTTTGTGTAATTGCTCCTCAATGGCAATCATTAAATCATCGGCTTCGTCTTCCTCTACTGAAAGAGAGGCATTACGGGTGACCCGAAAGGAATAGCACTCTTGGATATCCATCGCGGGAAAGAGGCTGTCGAGGTTATGGGAAATAACCTGTTCGAGCGGCACACCGACCCATTTGGCGGTGTCTTGATCGGGGTGATAACAAAGCTCTGGAGGTAAAGCGATAAAACGTGGGACATTCTTCGGGACTTTAACGCGGGCAAAGCGTTCTTGTTGATCTTGATCGGATTCTCTAATGACGACGGCAAGATTTAGGCTCAGGTTTGAGATGTGAGGGAAAGGATGGCTCGGATCAACGGCGAGGGGTGTGAGCACCGGAAAAATGGATTCTTCGTAAACGTTGTGGAGATAGTTGCGTTGTTCGCGGTTGAGGTCGAGATAGTCAACGAGGAAAATTCCCTTATCGGCGAGGCTGGGCTTTAGGGTATGTTGAAAATGTTGGTCTTGAATCTGAACTAATTCTTTGAGACGGGCATAAATGTCTTCGAGTTGTTCGGATGGCGATCGCCCATCAAAGGAAATTTTTGAGACGCCAGCCTCTACTTGTTGCTTCAGACCGGCAACCCGCACCATAAAAAATTCGTCGAGATTATCACTAAAGATGGCGAGAAATTTTAGCCTTTCGAGGAGGGGATTTCGCTCATCTAAGCCTTCACTGAGGACGCGATAGTTAAATTCAAGCCAGCTTAATTCACGATTAAAGTAATACTGTGGATTATCGAGGTCGTTTTTCTGTTCGCTTGTGGCTTGTATCGTAGACATAATTGCGTAATCGTAGACGACGGGAGAACCAGTTCTTAGTCATTGTAAGCATAGACACCCCTATGACCAATCGTTATCAACAACTTTTGCCTGCTCTTATGATGGCCTTAATCTGCGCGCCAATCGGGGCGATCGCCGCACCGGAGGTTTCGCCTTTGGCAAATCCTTCCACTGACCCCCTCGTACCGAAGGTTGTTGCTGAGGAAGAGCGCGATTTGAGTCCCCTTGAAGCGGGTCGGATTCGCCGCAAAATTGAAGATTTACGCTTGTCTGGTTTAGTGCAGTGGCAAGATGAGCAACCAGAATTGGCATTTGCAGATTGGTTTCGTTTGTTGCGGTTGTCGCAGGTATTGCCAGACCGCCATGCAGAAATTGAACATCTCGGAGAGATTGGGGCGATCGCCTGGGAAAATAATCGCGTTGAAGATGCGCGGGTGATAACGCGACGGTTAGATGACATCCAAGAGCAGGATTTTCCAGAGGATGAAACATTATTAATTCCCCTCGCCGAAGCCTACCAATTGTTGCGGGATTCTGGCCCGGCGATCGCCTTGTATCGCACCCATGTCGAAACCCTTGATGAACCTTATAAAGCTGAGATTTGGCGATTAATTGCTCAGCTTGCAGCAGATTGGTTTGACTATGAAGAAGCTCTCGCAGCCTATGATGAAATTGAAGCGTTAAATGCTCTAACAATTGGCGATCGCGAACGGTTTTCTGATCTCTACGAAACAATTAATTTGCCTACTGAAGCATTACGGGTACAGCGTCAATTGCCCCAGCTTTATCTACAGGATCTGAACTATCAGGCGATCGCCGCTATTTTTCTAAAAATCGCGAAAAATTACCATCGCACTGCGGCTTATGAGGATGCGATTACTTTCAATGAAAATGCCTTTGCCCTGGCTTGGGAATTAAAGTATCTTGATATGGCGGAAACTGCTTTAGATCAGCTCGGAAAAGTGTACCTTTCTCAGGATAATGTGCCCTTTGCGATGCAGGTTTATGAGCAACTGTTGATCGTGCAGAATGAAAGCTATAACCGCTACGGCATGATGGATACCTATGCCCTCCTCGGTGAACTCTATGAACAATCGGAGCTTTATCCCAGTGCCCTTGTTTCATGGCAACAGGGACTGGCGATCGCCAAAGAACTGAATCACAACATCGATTTATTTACCACTGCTATCGAATCATTCCCTCCCCATGAAAGCGTTACTGAATAAAATTTCTGTCGTTGACCGCTACATTGTTGGTGAACTGAGTCTCGCTTTCGCATTTGGGTTGGGCTTATTTTCGGCGTTGGGTATTGCAGTGGGGAGTGTCTTTGATCTCATTGCCCAAGTAAGGGAATCGCAACTATTGTTCGGTGTTGCCCTTAAAGTGATGGCTCTCAAAATGCCTGAGTTTATCGGGTTTGCTTTGCCGATGGCAGTACTGTTGGCGACGTTGATTGTGTATAGTCGCTTGTCCAGTGACAGTGAAATTATTGCGTTTCGAAGCCTGGGAATTAGTGTTTATCGATTGGTGTTGCCTGCTTTGTTATTTAGTGCGATCGCCACGGGCATTACCTTTGTCTTTAAAGATCAAGTGATTCCTGTCGCTAATTATCAAGCCACTGCAACCCTCGAAAACGCCTTTCAACAACGACAATTTCCGTTCCGAGACGAAAAAATTATTTACCCCGAATATGGCGAAGATGGTGTCCTCAAACGGCTGTTTTATGCAGCGGAATTTGATGGCGAAACCATGCAAAATCTCACCATTATTGACCGCTCTAATGGCAGCATTAATCAAATTGTGACGGCGGAATCGGCTGGTTGGGATTTACCGCGTAACCAGTGGAATTTTCGGGATGGCATTATTTATTTCATCGATGCAGATGGTTCCTATCGCAATGTATTGCGGTTTAGTCGCCACCAAATCCAGCTCGGTTCTGACCTTGTCGATGAAAAAGAAGAGTATCCCAAGCATGAGGATATGAGCATTTGGCAGCTGAAAAATTATATGCAAGAGCTGGCAGCCGACCCAGAGCGAGATGAGGCTTGGTACCGAAAATTACGGGTGCGTATCCAAGAAAAAATCTCCTTTCCGTTTATCTGTTTAGCGTTAGGTGTTGTTGGTGCAGCGATTGGGTTACGCCCACAGAGCACAGGCAAAGCAACGGGGTTTGGATTATGTGTTGTCTTGATTTTTGGCTACTATTTCCTTGCTTTTATGATTAGCTCGGTAGGCGTCGCAGGTTATCTGCATCCTGTTTTGGCGGCATGGTTACCGAATCTCGTAGTGATGGCGATCGCTGGAGGTTTAGTGGTTCAGAGTGCAAAGTAGAAGAGAAGATATGCTTCTCCAACTCTGATTTTTAGATCTCTACATTACTCGTCGCATGGTTGATTTAAGTAAATTCAATACAGAGGCAATGGTGCAGTTTAGTTTGGCCTTGCGTCAGATGTCTGAACCGTCTGAGTCAATGGAAGCTGTTGCCCAACGAGTTGTTAATTATTTGTATGAAGAATTACGCACTCCAACAGGAGAACCTGCTTGTTCCCTAGTCCGATTTTTTAAAACTCATTTGTATGGAGAACTAGAGCCAGAATTACAACGATTAATGTTGTCGAAATTTGGACAGCAAAAAGCAAATGATGAGTTGATTTGTTTAACGCTATTGGCCACTCAAGGTGAAGAGCAACAATGGCGCGATCGCCGCTCCTCTGCTGGACACCAAGTTATTCCATTATTTAGCGCAGAAGCAATCGAAAAAATCCCAATGATTTCCGAGATGATTGCTCAGCTTGGCCTTACACCCCATGAGCTAATCGGTACCAAAACATCCTCTTATTTAGAGAAACTAGACCAGAAAACCTATAACGTTTTTCATATTGGGCAAGCTCGGGGCAGTGAGTTTATTCCTCGCCAAACTGATTTTGTAATTCCATACGATATCCAGTCGGTGATTGCCTTTGGCGGTATGTTACCTAACGGTGAACTGTTTACTGTAATTTTATTTTCTAAGGTTTATATCTCTGAGGCGATCGCCCGACTTTTTGACCCCTTAGCCCTCAGCGTTAAACTTTCGATTTTACCTTTTGGTTATAACGCTGTTTTCTCGTCCCAGAGCAGCTCAGTTGAGCTCCCCATTGAATATTCTAAGCAAGCTCTAAAGTCCGAAGTAAATACCCTTCGACAACTTCTTTGTGTTTCTGAAAATACAGCCCTGCGCCAAAGCCATTATCTAGAGAAAAGTATTCAAGATCTGATCATTGCTAAGCAAGCGGCGGAAGCTGCAAGTATTGCAAAAAGTGCGTTTCTATCTACAATGAGTCACGAAATCCGGACACCAATGAATGCCGTGATTGGTTTAACGGATTTGCTACTGGACACATCCCTGAGTTCACAACAAGAAGAGTTTGTTGAAATCATCCGTAACAGCGGTAATACGTTGATGGATATTATTAATGACATTCTTGATTTTTCTAAAATTGATGCTGGAAAAATAGAAATAGAAAGCACTGTATTCAATCTTCGAGAATGTTTTGAAAGAACCATTGATCTCTTTGTTCATACTGCTCAAGAAAAAAAGATTGAACTGATTTTTGATTGGCGCGCAGACACTGCTGAATCTATTCGAGGAGATGTCACTAGGATTCGTCAAATTTTGATCAATCTCCTGAGTAATGCATTTAAATTTACGACAACAGGTGAAATTGTGTTGTCTGTTTCTCTGCTAAATACAAAGGACACAGCGGAAACACAATTATTATTTTCAGTTCAAGACACAGGTGTTGGGATTCCCCCAGAGCGAAAAGATCGTCTTTTTAAAGCATTCAGTCAAGTTGATAGTTCTACAACTCGTAAATATGGTGGCACTGGCTTAGGTTTAGCAATTTCTCAACGTTTAGCAGGATTAATGGGAGGTTCTATTTGGGTCGAGAGTGAAATCGGTTATGGGTCTACTTTTTTCTGTCAAATCACAGCCCCTTTAGTGTCACAAAAGGCCTCTCCGCCATCTATTTCCTTGCAAGGAAAACAAGTTTTAATTGTGGATGATAGCCAAACTCTAGGCGAAGTATTAACAGAGCAATTAGTCGGATGGGGTGCAGAGGCGATCGCTACCCAGGATCCACAGCAAGCCATTCATTTTCTACAAGATCAGCGGCATTTTGATTTAGTGATTATCGATAGGCAAATGCCAGATTTAGATGGTATTTGTCTAGCGATTGAGCTGCGCCAATTTCCTATCGCTCAAAATATTCCTTTTATCTTGCTAAGTAGCCAAAAGCTTTCTGAGTCTAAAATGCTTAAGCAAGCCAGTTTTGACGCTGTTTTAAATAAGCCTATAAAGCCAAATATTTTCATTGATCACTTACATCGAATTTTCGATAATTCAATAGATGATACTGCCAAAATTCCAGTAAATACAGAAAATAAAAATCCTATAGATTCTGAACTCTCAACCTTAAAAATTCTCATTGCAGAAGACAATATTGTTAATCAGAAGGTTGCAGTTCTAACTTTGCAGAAGCTGGGATATAAGGCTGACATTGCTAATAATGGCAAAGAAGTCATTGAAGTTATTAACGAGCAAAATTATGATCTGATTCTGATGGATGTCCAAATGCCTGAACTTGATGGTCTTCAAACAACAGAATGGATTCGTCAAAAATATAAAGGTATTCAGCCTAAAATTATTGCAATTACGGCAAATGCCGAAGCCCGTAGTATTCAAGAATGTCTTAATGTTGGCATGGATAGTTTCTTGACTAAACCGATCCGTTGTGAAGATATCAAAGATGCACTGAATAAAATAAAAGAACAGTTATAAGTGGCTTTTTGAGACCAAAACATATTGATACTCAGTTGACAATTTTTAGGCGAAAAGAAGCTAGTATTTTGATCCGCTAAATTGCTAAATCATAACGAATACAAGCACTCTGCAAAATTTGGATTTATAATGTGGACTGAATACAACAATAAAGATAAAAATGATCCACAAGTGGCTATGCTATCGCCATTAAGTTTTGGATCAGGAATAGGGTAGGTTAGGTTGCAATTAGATTTAAAAGAAATTTTTCCGTTTCAGTTAGATGATTTTCAGCAGCAGGCGATCGCCGCCCTCGACGCCGATAAATCCGTTGTAGTCTGTGCGCCAACTGGATCCGGGAAAACCGTAATCGGAGAATATTCTATCCACCGGGCGATCGCCCAAGGTAAGCGCGTTTTTTATACCACGCCACTCAAAGCCTTATCAAATCAGAAACTCCGGGACTTTAGTGAGACCTTTGGCAAAGACCAAGTGGGTCTAATTACAGGCGATACCATCATTAATGCCCAAGCCACCATTGTGGTGATGACCACCGAAATTTTTCGGAATATGCTCTATGAAACTCCCATTGGGGAAGTGGGCACCTCATTGGTTAATGTCTCGACAGTGATTCTCGACGAATGTCACTACATCAGTAATCGTGGTCGCGGCACAGTCTGGGAAGAATCCATTATTTACTGTCCATCGGAAGTTCAAATTGTTGCCCTCTCTGCAACCATCGGTAACCCCGAAATCTTCACTGCATGGATCAATCGCACGCGCCTCGCGGCCCATGAGGATCATCCTGAAAGTGAAGCGCATCGTTGTCAGCTTGTGGACTCTGACCATCGCCCTGTACCCCTGAAATTTTTCTTTAGCAGCAAAAAAGGACTATTTCCGCTGTTCGACAGTAAGGGCAACAAAATGAATCCAAAGTTGCGATCGCGCAACAATGCCCCTCAAGGTAAAAGACGGAAACGTCGTCGGGAAGATTGTCCAAGCTTATTTGCGATTGTTCGGCAACTTCGCCAACAGGATTTATTACCCGCGATTTACATCATTTTTAGTCGGCGCGGGTGCGATCGCTCTGTAACCCAGCTCGATGATGTCAACCTTGTAACCCCAGAGGAAGCGAAACTCCTTGCCGCAACTCTGTTGCATTTTTTCCTTGATCGCCAAGAAAAATTACAGGAAAAAATTCTGGCGCAATGTGCAGAATTACCAGAACTCAAAGCCCTATTGCTGGACTTTATCGCTAAAAATCCTTTCTCTACAGAAAAACTCGTTGATTATCTCGACGCTAACCTAGAGCTGCGCCAACAACTTTGGGAATTTTTTGCCAAAGAATCAAAGTTTGCGCGACCCGGACAGATTGAACCACTTCTTCGAGGGTTGGCTGCTCACCATGCTGGGATTTTGCCAGCGTGGAAAGAATTGGTCGAAAAACTCTTTGAAATGGGTTTAGTGAAGCTCGTTTTTGCGACGGCGACTTTAGCGGCGGGAATTAATATGCCTGCCCGGACAACTGTAATTTCGGCTCTTTCAAAGCGTAGCGATGAAGGCCACCGGATGTTGACACCTTCAGAATTTTTGCAGATGGCGGGGCGTGCCGGACGACGGGGTATGGATAAAGTCGGTCATGTTGTCACCATAGAAACGCCTTTTGAAGGGTCGAAGGAAGCGGCTCGCCTTGCCCTCGCTGAAGCTGAACCCTTGCGGAGTTGGTTTACACCGTCCTATGGGATGGTGCTCAATCTTTTGCAAAAACATACTCTCGAAGAATCGAAAGAGCTTCTCTCCAGGAGTTTTGCGGAATATCAAGTCCAAGAAAAGCTTAGCCCCGAACAGGAGGCGATCGCCGAATTAACAACAGAGATTGCCCGCATAGATATTGGGCTAGCGAGTATTTCTGATAAAGACTTTGACCGTTATAGCAAACTCAAAGAACGCCTGAAGGAAGAAGAACGGTTACTGCGGATTTTGCGCGACCAAGCCGAAGACGAAACGAAAAAAATCTTAGCTCCTATTCTCGAAACTCTTCCCCTCGGCTCCATCCTGCATTTGAAAGGTAAAAACCTTCGCGTTAAAGAGCCGGTCACAGCGGTTCTTGTGGAAGTTTTTGAGGAAAAAGATCGACCAACTTTACTCTGTCTCGGTGCGGATAAGCGTTGGTATCAAGTTATTTATACCGATGTTGCAGCCCTTAATGAAGGACTCTATCCGACAGAAAAGTTAGAACAAATTCCGTTGCCTGTCGATGAGACGCTTAAGCTAGGGAAGAATGGCAAGATTGATAAAGAGGCTTATCCTCTTGTTAAACTGATCGCAGAATATACCGCTGAACTGATTGAAGCACCCGAAGTTGCAGCTCAACGTCAACGGATGGAAGCGATTCAGGCTAAGTTTGCAGCCTCACCCCTCAGCAAACTCGATAAGCCTGGCAAATTATTAAAACGCCATCAACGCCGAAAAGAATTACTAAAGGAATTAAATCGTCGCCAAACCCTTTATCGTCAGCACTCCAGCAAGCGATCTTACTATTGGCAGGATTTTCTGAATTTGATTCAGGTGCTTCAAGATTTTAATGCGTTGAACCAATATAAGCCGACAGTGCTTGGACGGGCAGCAGCAACAATTCGAGGCGAAAACGAATTGTGGTTGGCATTATGCTTGATGTCTGGGCAGTTAAATAAATTGTCTCCAGAACATTTGGCAGCGGCCATTTGCGCGATTATTAGTGAGCCGCCTCGCCCAGACAGTTGGACTGATTATTCCCAACCAAAACCTGTGTTGGAAGTACTCGGCATTCGGAAAAAGGATCAAGGCCATAATCCAGTCAGTCTTTGGGAATTGCGTCGCCAACTGTATCAAGTGCAAAAGCATAGCGGTGTGACTATGCCAGTTTGGCTCGAAAGTAAGTTTGTCGGTCTGATTGAGCAATGGGCATTAGGCACAGATTGGACAGAACTCTGTGAAAATACGAGCCTTGACGAGGGCGATATTGTCCGGATGTTGCGGCGTACGGTGGATGTGCTCTGGCAAATTCCGCAAATTCCCGAGATTGATCCTGATCTGATGAGAACAGCGAAAGAGGCTGTTGCAAAAATGAAGCGTTTCCCCGTTTAATTGTTCTCAATCTCGATCCTGCGGCGATCGACCCACGACCATTTTTTGTTGTAAATCTTATAGTGACTAGAGTGATATGGGAGCAAGCTGAGACGTTAGGATAATGGCAGATTTTCGGAAGAATTCGGCCTGAATAAGTTGACGGATGGAGTGCAGCAGTAGATGACGGATGTAATTGGGATTGATCTTGGTGGCACAGGTATCAAAGCAGGCCGCTTTCATATGGATGGGTCTTGTATCGAAGAGCGACAGGTTGCCACTCCCCAACCCAGTACTCCAAGAGCCGTGGCAGAGGCGATCGCCGAAATTGCAAATGAACTCAATGCAGATAAACAATGTCGGGCAATGGGCATCGGTATTCCAGGGCCAGTAGATGGCACAGCTCGTATTGCACGGGTGGCGATTAATCTCAGTGGTTGGCATGATGTGCCCTTAGCCGACTGGATTGAGGAAAAAACTAATTTATCTGTGACCCTCAATAACGACGCAAATTGTGCCGGGTTAGGCGAAGCTTGGCTTGGAGCAGGTCGTAATCACCAAAATCTTATATTGATTACTCTCGGCACTGGTGTTGGTGGCGCGATTATTATCAATGGCAAACTCTTCACCGGACATTATGGTGCGGCGGGTGAACTGGGTTTAATCACGCTCAATCCTGATGGCCCTCCCTGCAATAGTGGTAACAATGGTTCATTTGAGCAATATTGTTCGATTAATGGTGTGAAACGTCTATCGGGTCATGACCCCGCTGAACTTGGACGCCTTGCAGCAAAAGGAGATCAGGAGGCGATCGCCCATTGGGAGCAATATGGTGCGTTATTGGGTGCTGGCCTAACCAGTTTGATTTATATTTTTACGCCAGAAATGGTGATTTTGGGTGGTGGTATCAGCGCCAGTAGCGATTTCTTTTTACCTGCCACCAGAGCCGAAATAAAAAAACGTGTCCTTGCTTCATCTCGCGTTGATCTTCAGCTTGTTAAGGCAGAACTCGGTAACCGTGCTGGCATGGTTGGAGCCGCAAAATTAGCCTTACAAAAGCTCTGAAATTTAGTGACTCCTGGCATCAAAAGTCTCTCTTTTTGCCCTAGTAATCACTCAAGGTGTTTACTAATAGCTGACCGTTGAACACGAAAGTCCTCTCATGTCCCAAACCGTTGTTGTCAAAATTGGCACATCCAGCCTGACCGATCCAGAAACAGGGATGCTTGCCCTTGCAACCATTGGCACATTAGTCGAAACACTTACCCGACTAAAACAGACGGGACACAATGTTATTTTGGTGTCGTCCGGAGCCGTGGGTGTGGGATGTAGTCGACTAAAGCTTGCAGAACGCCCAAAGAAAATTGCCGTTAAACAAGCTGTTGCCGCCGTAGGTCAAGGTCGTTTAATTCGGCTTTATGATGATCTGTTTAGCAGTCTGCAACAGGCGATCGCCCAGGTCTTGCTCACTAGAAAAGATCTTGTTGATCGTACCTCTTATTTAACTGTACAAGAAGCCCTGAATGCGATGCTGGATTTGGGCGTAATTCCGATTGTCAACGAAAATGATACTGTCGCCGTTGATGAATTGAAATTTGGCGATAACGATACTCTGTCTGCTCTCGTTGCGAGCTTGGTAAATGCCGATTGGCTAATTATTTTGACCGATGTGGATCGCCTTTATTCCGCTGACCCACGCCATAACCCTGATGCTAAACCTATCCCTTTAGTTAGCCCTACCGAACTCTCTGAACTGCAAGTTGATGCGGGCTCTAGCGGTTCCCAATGGGGCACAGGGGGGATGCAAACAAAACTCACTGCCGCCAAAATTGCCACTAATGCTGGAGTTCGCACTGTCATTACCCAGGGCAAAACTCCACAAAATCTAATTAAACTCATTCAAGGCGCAGAGATTGGCACTCATTTTGAAGCGAACCCTCAAACCGACAATTCCCGTAAACGTTGGATTGCCTATGGTCTTGTCCCCCAAGGCAAACTCTATTTAGATGACGGTGCAGTTAACGCATTGTTAAAAAAAGGAAAATCTCTCCTAGCCGCAGGCATCACTAAAATAGAAGGGGATTTCTCAACCAATGATGGCGTTGAACTTTGCACTAAAAATGGACAGGCGATCGCCCGAGGATTGGTCAATTACGATAGCGGGGCGATCGCCAAAATCAAAGGCAAACATTCCAACCAAATCACCGAAACTCTGGGATACGCGGGCGCTGATACGATTATTCATCGCGATAACCTCGCCTTTCTCCTCGGATCACCAAGCAATGTGGGAAAATAAATAAGTATCGCTTGTTACTATAATTTGCCTGTTTAATGACCCTCAAAACCGACCTGCTTGAAACCATTGCCGGGAAAAACAGAGGACTCCTCACCACCGAAGTTGATCGCGCGAATATCCTCACCGTCATTGATCGTCTCGAAGATCAGAACCCTACATCCAAGCCCCTAGAAACACCTCAGCTTCTCGAAGGGGACTGGCGGCTCGTCTACACCACCAGCAAAGGAATTTTGGGTATTAACCGTTTTCCGCTAATGCAACTCGGGCAAGTCTACCAATGCATTCGCCCAGAGCAAAACAAGATTTACAATATCGCTGAACTCGAAGGCATACCGTTTCTCGAAGGATTAATCCTTGTTGAAGCAACACTCGAAAAAGTCTCCGACAAACGAGTCAATGTCTTTTTCCATCGTTTTCTGATCGGTTCGCAACGGCTCATGGGCTATCGTTTCCCGAAGGGCTTGGTTGAGCGCCTCATTTCAGGACAAAAATTCATGCCCATCGACTTTGGTATCAATAGCAAAGACAATAATGGCTGGCTAGAAATCACTTATCTGGACGAAGATCTGCGCATTGGCAGAGGTAATGAAGGTAGTGTCTTCGTACTGAGCAAAGAAAAATATTAAAAGCTTTGTGGCATGTTGTGTACAAAAACTAAAAGACCCGGAGTCCACGCCTATCCCAAGCATCCCGTATTGCTGCTACCTTCCGGTCCTGACAAGGTTTGGGCGTTGTGATCGCATGAATCCGAGCCGAATAAGACTATAACACAAATTTTGATTTCGTAAACGGACTTGCCGGCGATCGCCATGAGGGCTTCTCTCTCCAAAAATTAAAACGAACCCTGACCTAGTTCTCTACATCGCAAACAGTATTTAATATTTTCTCAGAACCTCTCATCAATCAAAAACGAAGAAAGATATTAGTTTTACTTATCTCTTCAACTCTTCTCTTCTGCCTTGGCGGTCAAAAAACACGGGAAAAAACCTGAATTCAAAGTCCATAATCTGATCATCACAAATAGTTCTTTTTTGAATGACATTGTTATAAACAGACACAAATGATGGTGAAACAACTGTAATCTCGTCGTGAATTTCGTTGGAACGTTAAAATGTTCCAGATTTTGGTCAAATACTTAAGTATGAGAACTTAATTAGCCTGTTTATCCTTCGTACAAACAATCTCGACTAAAGATTTTCTCCAATGCTGTAGACCACAGTATCTATAGCTATTGCAAGAAACAAAATCCAGTGCTAAATTTCCAGAAGCTATGACTAAAACTAGGGGCAAAGTGTAATTCGTGTTCACGTCGGTTGAGAGACGTTATAACGAATTTCTCGAAGTAGAGCTGATTTTGTAATACTTCAATGCCCTAGTCTCTAGCTCAAACTCCTTCAATAACCCCTTGCCTAAGTTGCCGTCATGAAGCCCCAGATTCAGTTTAAACTTGCCCTATCCCTAACTTCTCCAGCTTTGACACTGTTTCTTGCAACAGCAGGATTATGGACATTGGCAGAGATATCAATTCCTTCGAATAGGTCGAATAGGATAGCTCAAGCTCAAAATATCGAAACTACAGGCGGTGCCGGTTCTAATGATTCTGGGGTTCCTCTCGCAGACGTAACAAATAGCATCTCAACGAATAGTGCAAACATTAGTGCGAACTCTTCAAGCATCTCGGTAAATAGCTCAAGCATTTCAGTAAATAGTTCGAGTATTAGTACGAACTCAGCGAGCATCTCGGCAAATAGTTCGAGTATCTCGGTGAACAGTTCGAGTATCTCGGTAAATAGCTCAAGCATTTCAGTAAATAGTTCGAGTATCAGTACGAACTCAGCGAGCATCTCGGCAAATAGTTCGAGCATCAGTACGAACTCAGCGAGCATCTCGACAAATAGTTCGAGTATCTCGGTGAATAGTTCGAGCATCAGTACGAACTCAGCGAGCATCTCGGCAAATAGTTCGAGTATCTCGGTGAACAGTTCGAGTATCTCGGTGAACAGTTCGAGTATCTCGGTGAATAGTTCGAGCATCAGTACGAACTCAGCGAGCATCTCGGCAAATAGTTCGAGTATCTCGGTGAACAGTTCGAGTATCTCGGTGAACAGTTCGAGTATCTCGGTGAATAGTTCGAGCATCAGTACGAACTCAGCGAGCATCTCGGCAAATAGTTCGAGTATCTCGGTGAACAGTTCGAGTATCTCGGTGAACAGTTCGAGTATCTCGGTGAATAGTTCGAGCATCAGTACGAACTCAGCGAGCATCTCGGCAAATAGTTCGAGTATCTCGGTGAACAGTTCGAGTATCTCGGTGAACAGTTCGAGTATCTCGGTGAATAGTTCGAGCATCAGTACGAACTCAGCGAGCATCTCGGCAAATAGTTCGAGTATCTCGGTGAACAGTTCGAGTATCTCGGTGAACAGTTCGAGTATCTCGGTGAATAGTTCGAGCATCAGTACGAACTCAGCGAGCATCTCGGCAAATAGTTCGAGTATCTCGGTGAACAGTTCGAGTATCTCGGTGAACAGTTCGAGCATCTCAGTGAACAGTTCGAGTATTTCTTCGAATTCAGCGAGCATCTCGACAAATAGTTCGAGCATCTCAGTGAACAGTTCGAGCATCTCGGTAAATAGCTCAAGCATTTCGGTAAACAGTTCGAGCATCAGTACGAACTCAGCGAGCATCTCGGCAAATAGTTCGAGTATCTCGGTGAACAGTTCGAGTATCTCGGTGAATAGTTCGAGCATCTCGGTGAACAGTTCGAGTATTTCTTCGAATTCAGCGAGCATCTCGGCAAATAGTTCGAGTATCTCGGTGAACAGTTCGAGTATCTCGGTGAACAGTTCGAGTATCTCGGTAAATAGTTCGAGTATCAGTACGAACTCAGCGAGCATCTCGGCAAATAGTTCGAGCATCAGTACGAACTCAGCGAGCATCTCGACAAATAGTTCGAGTATCTCGGTAAATAGTTCGAGTATCAGTACGAACTCAGCGAGCATCTCGACAAATAGTTCGAGTATCTCGGTGAACAGTTCGAGTATCTCGGTGAACAGTTCGAGTATCTCGGTAAATAGTTCGAGTATCAGTACGAACTCAGCGAGCATCTCGACAAATAGTTCGAGTATCTCGGTGAACAGTTCGAGTATCTCGGTGAACAGTTCGAGTATCTCGGTAAATAGTTCGAGTATCAGTACGAACTCAGCGAGCATCTCGACAAATAGTTCGAGTATCTCGGTGAACAGTTCGAGTATCTCGGTAAATAGTTCGAGTATCTCGGTAAATAGTTCGAGTATCAGTACGAACTCAGCGAGCATCTCGACAAATAGTTCGAGTATCTCGGTGAACAGTTCGAGTATCTCGGTGAACAGTTCGAGTATCTCGGTAAATAGTTCGAGTATCAGTACGAACTCAGCGAGCATCTCGACAAATAGTTCGAGTATCTCGGTGAACAGTTCGAGTATCTCGGTGAACAGTTCGAGTATCTCGGTAAATAGTTCGAGTATCAGTACGAACTCAGCGAGCATCTCGACAAATAGTTCGAGTATCTCGGTGAACAGTTCGAGTATCTCGGTGAACAGTTCGAGTATCTCGGTAAATAGTTCGAGTATCAGTACGAACTCAGCGAGCATCTCGACAAATAGTTCGAGTATCTCGGTGAACAGTTCCGAGTATCTCGGTGAACAGTTCGAGTATCTCGGTAAATAGTTCGAGTATCAGTACGAACTCAGCGAGCATCTCGACAAATAGTTCGAGTATCTCGGTGAACAGTTCGAGTATCAGTACGAACTCAGCGAGCATCTCGACAAATAGTTCGAGTATCTCGGTGAACAGTTCGAGTATCTCGGTAAATAGTTCGAGTATCAGTACGAACTCAGCGAGCATCTCGACAAATAGTTCGAGCATCTCGGTGAACAGTTCGAGCATCTCAGTGAACAGTTCGAGTATCAGTACGAACTCAGCGAGTATCTCGACAAATAGTTCGAGCATCTCGGTGAACAGTTCGAGCATCTCAGTGAACAGTTCGAGTATCTCGGTAAATAGTTCGAGTATCAGTACGAACTCAGCGAGCATCTCGACAAATAGTTCGAGCATCTCGGTGAACAGTTCGAGCATCTCAGTGAACAGTTCGAGTATCAGTACGAACTCAGCGAGTATCTCGACAAATAGTTCGAGCATCTCAGTGAACAGTTCGAGTATCAGTACGAACTCAGCGAGCATCTCGACAAATAGTTCGAGTATCTCGGTGAATAGCAGCAGTATTAGCGCGAACTCCTCGAGTATCTCGGTGAATAGCAGCAGTATTAGCGCGAACTCCTCGAGTATCTCGGTGAATAGCAGCAGCATTAGCGCGAACTCCTCGAGTATCTCGGTGAATAGCAGCAGCATTAGCGCGAACTCCTCGAGTATCTCGGTGAATAGCAGCAGCATTAGCGCGAACTCCTCGAGTATCTCGGTGAATAGCTCTAGTATTAGCGCGAACTCCTCGAGTATCTCGGTGAATAGCAGCAGTATTAGCGCGAACTCCTCGAGTATCTCGGTGAATAGCAGCAGTATTAGCGCGAACTCCTCGAGTATCTCGGTGAATAGCAGCAGCATTAGCGCGAACTCCTCGAGTATCTCGGTGAATAGCTCTAGTATTAGCGCGAACTCCTCGAGTATCTCGGTGAATAGCAGCAGTATTAGCGCGAACTCCTCGAGTATCTCGGTGAATAGCAGCAGTATTAGCGCGAACTCCTCGAGTATCTCGGTGAATAGCAGCAGCATTAGCGCGAACTCCTCGAGTATCTCGGTGAATAGCAGCAGCATTAGCGCGAACTCCTCGAGTATCTCGGTGAATAGCAGCAGCATTAGCGCGAACTCCTCGAGTATCTCGGTGAATAGCAGCAGCATTAGCGCGAACTCCTCGAGTATCTCGGTGAATAGCAGCAGTATTAGCGCGAACTCCTCGAGTATCTCGGTGAATAGCAGCAGTATTAGCGCGAACTCCTCGAGTATCTCGGTGAATAGCAGCAGCATTAGCGCGAACTCCTCGAGTATCTCGGTGAATAGCTCTAGTATTAGCGCGAACTCCTCGAGTATCTCGGTGAATAGCTCTAGTATTAGCGCGAACTCCTCGAGTATCTCGGTGAATAGCTCTAGTATTAGCGCGAACTCCTCGAGTATCTCGGTGAATAGCAGCAGTATTAGCGCGAACTCCTCGAGTATCTCGGTGAATAGCAGCAGCATTAGCGCGAACTCCTCGAGTATCTCGGTGAATAGCTCTAGTATTAGCGCGAACTCCTCGAGTATCTCGGTGAATAGCTCTAGTATTAGCGCGAACTCCTCGAGTATCTCGGTGAATAGCTCTAGTATTAGCGCGAACTCCTCGAGTATCTCGGTGAATAGCTCTAGTATTAGCGCGAACTCCTCGAGTATCTCGGTGAATAGCAGCAGTATTAGCGCGAACTCCTCGAGTATCTCGGTGAATAGCTCTAGTATTAGCGCGAACTCCTCGAGTATCTCGGTGAATAGCAGCAGCATTAGCGCGAACTCCTCGAGTATCTCGGTGAATAGCAGCAGTATTAGCGCGAACTCCTCGAGTATCTCGGTGAATAGCAGCAGCATTAGCGCGAACTCCTCGAGTATCTCGGTGAATAGCTCTAGTATTAGCGCGAACTCCTCGAGTATCTCGGTGAATAGCAGCAGTATTAGCGCGAACTCCTCGAGTATCTCGGTGAATAGCTCTAGTATTAGCGCGAACTCCTCGAGTATCTCGGTGAATAGCAGCAGTATTAGCGCGAACTCCTCGAGTATCTCGGTGAATAGCTCTAGTATTAGCGCGAACTCCTCGAGTATCTCGGTGAATAGCAGCAGTATTAGCGCGAACTCCTCGAGTATCTCGGTGAATAGCAGCAGTATTAGCGCGAACTCCTCGAGTATCTCGGTGAATAGCTCTAGTATTAGCGCGAACTCCTCGAGTATCTCGGTGAATAGCAGCAGTATTAGCGCGAACTCCTCGAGTATCTCGGTGAATAGCAGCAGTATTAGCGACGAACTCCTCGAGTATCTCGGTGAATAGCAGCAGCATTAGCGCGAACTCCTCGAGTATCTCGGTGAATAGCAGCAGCATTAGCGCGAACTCTTCGAGCATTAGCGCGAACTCTTCGAGCATTAGCGTGAACTCTTCGAGCATTAGCGTGAACTCTTCGAGCATTAGCGCGAACTCTTCGAGCATTAGCGCGAACTCTTCGAGCATTAGCGCGAACTCTTCGAGCATTAGCGTGAACTCTTCGAGCATTAGCGTGAACTCTTCGAGCATTAGCGTGAACTCTTCGAGCATTAGCGCGAACTCTTCGAGCATTAGCGTGAACTCTTCGAGTATTAGCGTGAACTCTTCGAGCATTAGCGTGAACTCTTCGAGCATTAGCGTGAACTCTTCGAGCATTAGCGTGAACTCTTCGAGCATTAGCGTGAACTCTTCGAGCATTAGCGTGAACTCTTCGAGCATTAGCGTGAACTCTTCGAGCATTAGCGCGAACTCTTCGAGCATTAGCGTGAACTCTTCGAGTATTAGCGTGAACTCTTCGAGCATTAGCGTGAACTCTTCGAGCATTAGCGTGAACTCTTCGAGCATTAGCGTGAACTCTTCGAGCATTAGCGTGAACTCTTCGAGCATTAGCGTGAACTCTTCGAGCATTAGCGTGAACTCTTCGAGCATTAGCGTGAACTCTTCGAGCATTAGCGTGAACTCTTCGAGTATTAGCGTGAACTCTTCGAGCATTAGCGTGAACTCTTCGAGCATTAGCGTGAACTCTTCGAGCATTAGCGTGAACTCTTCGAGCATTAGCGTGAACTCTTCGAGCATTAGCGTGAACTCTTCGAGTATTAGCGTGAACTCTTCGAGCATTAGCGTGAACTCTTCGAGCATTAGCGTGAACTCTTCGAGCATTAGCGTGAACTCTTCGAGCATTAGCGTGAACTCTTCGAGCATTAGCGTGAACTCTTCGAGCATTAGCGTGAATGCTTCAAATATTGCTGAAAATAGTTCGAGTATTGCGACTAATGCGGCTAATATCGCTGAAAACCGAGCTCTTATTGAACAAGCATTCGATGAGATTGAAGAGAATAGTTCTGGTATTTCGATAGCGCTTGCATTGTCTAGTTTGACTAAGGGCTTAGCTCCTGGTAAGCGGTATGGTCTTGGTGTTGCATTCGGTACATTCAAGAATCAGCAGTCGATTGCCATCAGTGGAACATTCTCATTCACTGACCCGAATAGCCCTGGACTTCAGGTGATCTTTAACACCGGTGTTGGTTTTGGTCTGAATAAGGACACATTTGGTGCCGCTGCCGGTTTATCGATTCAATGGTAATGAGCTTGCTTAATCGTTCACTTTCGAGAATCTGCTTAAAGGGATTGATTGGAGGGTTTCTCCTCCTTTCCTCCCCTTTCCTGAATTCCTCCTTGGTACTTGCTCAGTCTGAGGAAATACCAGCTTTAAGAGCTGCTATTACCAATGAAGCTGATCGAATATTTGTAAATACTTTGGTCAAATCCACATTGGTCGCTTTAAATCAAGCCAATCTAACTGAAAATTATTCAGTTTTACAAGCTCTCTCTTCTAATGCTTTCAAAGCCAATAATTCCGAAGAAGAATTAGCTGAAATCTTTAAAGCAATTCGAGAGTATGGTTTAGATTTCGCAGCTATAGTGGAATATCCAGCAGTATTTACTGTTGAACCAACTTTAGATACTCAGAATAATCTTCGGGTTGTTGGATATTTTGAAACTTCACCGTTAGTTGAGTTTGATTTGGTTTTCAACTTAGTTGATGGTCGGTTTTTAATAGATGGATTAACGGTTGCTATCAGACCGGTATCTAATGAAACTGGGAGTTAGTAATCTGAATCGGTTTTTCTCTTGAGTTGATCACATCAAAATTGAATACTGTAAATATCAACGGGATTTAGACAATTTGCTCTAAATCCTTTTTTCTTGGGAATTTGAGTTTGAGTGTTATGGATGTATGTCTGGATCTGAGTAAGGGGTTAATGACAGTAGAATGGAACGAAACTTTTTGATCTCTTTTAATAATTTTTTCATGTCTGAAATTGCGATCGCCAAAGAGAAACCAGATTGGGCAGGCGAAGATTGGCTCTCTCGTCTAGTAAATCTGTTGATTCGAACCAAGCCTCTTTATAACTTGATGAAATATCAAGCTCGTCAGGTACTCATTAAAACAGCGGAGAAGAATGGTATTCCGTGGCGACAGACTGTTAAAGATTTTGATAAAGATCAAGCAGAACAATGTTTTCAAGAGATTGTTGATCTAGAGCTTGATTACCCTGAGTATTACAATGTGCCTTTCCATGCATATGACGAAGGTAATTTATGTTGGAAAGCAGCTTTTGAGGCTGCTCCTGCGACAGAATCTATGGCATTGAGGGTGTGGAAAAATGAGCCACTGACTCCAGCTGTTGCCCAAGCGCGTTTGCGGAGTACGTTTCTGGAGGTGATGGCGGAGTATCTACCTGACCAGGTGAATGATGTTCTTGATATTGGCTGTTCTGTTGGGATTTCGACGATGGCTCTTGATACGTTTCTGAAAGAACGATCGCCACAAATCCAGACTGTCGGTTTAGATTTATCGCCATATATGTTGGCCGTGGCGAAAATCCGTGACTCTGAGAATAAAGTGCAGTGGCAGCATGGGAAGGCTGAGTCGACTGGATTTGTGGATAATTCCTTTGATGTGATCACAATGCAATTTGTGCTTCATGAGCTACCGAATCAGGCGACAAAAGATATTTTTCAGGAATGTCTGCGGATTTTGCGACCAGGTGGTTGTTTTGCCATTGTGGATAATAATCCGAAGTCACCTGTAATTCAGAGTTTGCCTCCAGCATTGTTTGTGCTGATGAAAAGTACAGAACCTTGGAGTGATGAATATTACACTTTTGATGTGGAAGATAATTTAAAACAGAGTGGTTTTGATTATTTGACCACTGTGCCTAGCGATCCTCGTCACCGTACGATTATTGCCCGTAAACCTCTTTAAATTGTTCTCAGAATGAAAATTGCGATCGCCCAGCTAAATCCCACTGTCGGAGATCTAGAAGGTAATGCTAATCAAATTTTAGAAGCGGCCAAAATTGCAGCGATCGCCGATATTCGTTTACTGCTGACTCCAGAATTATCCCTATGCGGTTATCCGCCCCGGGATTTGTTGACTCAGGCTGATTTTGTAGCGCGGATGCAGTATCAGTTGAATGACTTAGCTGCGCAAATGCCCCCAACAATTGCTGTGTTGGTGGGACTCGCAACGGTGAATGATCAAGCCGTTGCCAGTGGTGAAAAGCCATTACACAACAGTATTGCCTTGATTGATAAGGGCAAAGTGCAGCGTATTTTTCATAAGCAACTGCTGCCCACTTACGATGTATTTGATGAAGACCGTTATTTTGAAGCGGGCTCCATTTCCAATTGGTTTCATTTATATCCTGCCGCTGACCAGACCCAGCTTCACCCTGCCATCCCCATCAAAATTGGGGTGACAATTTGCGAAGACCTCTGGAATGACGACTCCTTTTGGGGCAAACGTAGCTATGAAGTAAATCCCCTCGAACAGCTTGCTGAGGAAGAGGTTGATTTTATCGTGAATCTCTCGGCATCCCCTTACACCATTGCAAAACAGCGTTTGCGAGAAGGGATGTTGCATCATGCTGCATGGCGCTACCAAATCCCAATTATCTATGCGAATCAAGTGGGCGGTAATGATGATTTGATTTTCGATGGTGGTAGTGTGGCGATGAATACTCAGGGCAAAATTGTTTGTCGTGCTCCTAGTTTTAAGTCGGTGTTGATGGCGCTGGAATTTGATAAATCCTTGCAAAATATTGGTGCTCTAAAAGAACAGATTTCTTGTAATTTCCACCAAACGATTACACCAGAATTTGACTGTGATGAAGCAGAGGTTTATCAGGCTCTTGTGCTAGGTCTTCGGGATTATGTGTGGAAATGTGGCTTCTCGAAAGTTGTGCTTGGTTTGAGTGGAGGAATTGACTCAGCTCTAGTGGCGGCGATCGCCACCGATGCTTTGGGAGAAGCTAATGTATTAGGGATTTTAATGCCATCACCATTTAGTTCAGAACATTCAGTGAGTGATGCTGTTGCTCTGGCCGAAAATTTAGAGATTAATCATCAGACGATTAAAATCCAGACCGGAATGGAAGCATTTGATCAGATGCTCGAACCACTATTTGCCGGTACGGAATTTGGGGTAGCGGAGGAAAATTTGCAGTCTCGAATTCGCGGTAATCTCCTGATGGCGATCGCCAATAAATTTGGTTATTTGTTGCTATCGACGGGCAATAAATCAGAAATGTCAGTGGGCTATTGCACCCTCTATGGCGACATGAATGGTGGCCTTGCTGTAATTGCTGATGTCCCGAAGTTGCTGGTCTTTAAATTATGTCGATGGCTGAACCGTGACAAGGAAGTGATTCCCGAAAATATTATTACTAAGCCCCCTAGTGCTGAGTTGCGTCCTGACCAAGTGGATCAAGATTCGTTGCCACCCTACGAAATTCTCGACGATATTTTGCAACGGATTATCCATAAAAATCAATCTACACCCGACCTGATTGAAGCGGGCCATGACCCGGATGTGGTCGCCCAAGTGTTTAGGCTTTTGCATCGTACCGAGTTTAAGCGTCGTCAAGCTGCTCCCGGTTTGAAAATTACAGATCGGGCTTTTGGAACAGGTTGGCGGATGCCGATCGCCTCACGTTGGTAATTGAGTGATTAATAAAAGAATTAGGTTTCGGGTTCGGAGGATTGCCAAGGAGCTGTGCCGAGATATTCGATTCCTTCTGGTGTCACATTAAAACGGCAAGGCAAAATTTCCACACCTGCGGCGATCGCCTCCCGAAATAGCTCACCATACTTTTTGTCTTTGCTATCGCCAGGGGCAAACCGATCACAATCGCCACGGTTAATGAAGTAGAGCATTACCGCCTTTGAGTCTGGCAGAATATCAATTAATTCCCGCAAATGTTTTTGGCCACGGGTGGTTTCTGTATCTGGGAAAAGAGCGAGAGAGCCATGGGTCCAAGTGGTATTTTTTACTTCGACGTAAATAGATGGTTCCTCGTCGCGGCTCAAGAGAAAATCAATGCGACTTTTATTGTCCTTGCCGTATTTCACCTCGGAACGTACCTTGTCATAACGTTCAGCTAGCTCTGAGATTAGTTTCTCGTTGAGCATTGCTTTAATGACGCGGTTCGGCAAATTTGTATTAACTCCCACCCAAACCGGTTCTGGCTCTGATAACTGAATCATTTCCCATGTGTAGGCTAGTTTGCGTTTGGGGTTGTCACTTTTCGAGAGCATCACTGGTGCACCAATTTGGCAGACACCAGTCATGGGGCCAGTGTTGGGGCAATGGGCTGTGACAATTTCGCCAGACTCTAGCTCAATATCGGAGAGAAAGCGTTTATAGCGTTTAACTAATGTGCCTGCAATCAGGGGTGGATAGCGATAAACGAGGGGGTTAGTCATAGAAAATTACGTCACTCGGGAAAGGGCGATCGCCCACAAAATCATCCTTGATCATCTATCGCTGACGACATCTAGGCAACTTTTACCTTAAATGGCAGAGATGTTCTATAGATTAAAACTTTGAACGCCGAGGAGATAACTACCTAACCCTAAAATTGTCAGAATGATGAATACTTGCCAAGCGCGACAGCCACATAGTTGTAAATCAAGATGGCAGAGCATTCCAGCGGAAACCAGCACAAAAAGTTTCGCAAAATGATGAAACCAGCAAATAATCAAAACAGCAGTGAATGCCCAGCCGAAGACTGACATAAATGCTCTCGTATCGGAGCGTAGCCAACTACCAAACAGAATTTGGACAATACGTAATGGTGCGGTCAAGATCACCATCAAAATAAAAACGAGTCCAGCCCCAAACCATTGACTCATCCGCAAGGCGATCGCCTCATTAATATCCCAAAGAAACCATTTTTGGTGGGCTAAAATCCAAGTTTGCCAATCGTCAAATAAACTGCCAGCGATCCAACCAAAGATGCCGTAGGTTAAACAAAATAAAGTTAGAGAAACCCACGGAATGTCCCGAATTTTGCCTGATGTCAGCCCCAACATACTGCAACCTATCTCAATACTTTTGATTTACTGGGAATCGCATTAATTCTCTATTTCCCACCATACCAGTCAATCCAAAAACGATTGGCGATCGCCCCTAAGAAAATTTTCTGTAAGTCTGCAAAATATCAAATCAAAACGTCAGAATTTACGCCTTTATCAAAACTAATATTTTGCTCATTACACTTATCCTTTAACCATGCAAAATTAGGGCAGATCAATTAAGGTAGTAAAAACTCGCAATCCCTGCCTGAACGATGGTCGCAACGTCACAATACACAGTTACATGGCACAGTGAAATCGCGGATATCCCCAAGGAAGTCTGGGATGCTTTGGCTCAACCCCTAAAAACCCCTTTTATGGAATGGGAATGGCTAAACAATATCGAAGTTTCGGGCAGTGTCGGTAACCGTTCTGGGTGGCAAGCCTGTCATTTATCGGTGAAGCGAGACGGCGAATTTGTGGCGATGGCTCCTCTCTACATTAAGGGTCATAGCTATGGCGAATTTGTATTTGACCATCAGTGGGCGGATTTATCCCATCGTTTGGGTCATGAATATTATCCGAAGATGGTGGGGATGACGCCATTTACTCCGGCGGTAGGCTATCGGTTTTTGATTGACCTCAGCGAAGATGAGATGGAAATTTGTCGGCTGATGGTGGCTGCCATTAATCAATTCTGTGATCGCCACCAAATTTCAGGCTGTAACTTTCTATTTGTTGACTCCGAATGGAAAGAAATAATGGAGCAATTAGGCTTTAGTGCTTGGTTACACCACGGTTATATTTGGGGTAATGAAAACTTTGAAACTTTTGATGATTATTTAGCTGTATTTACCTCGAATCAACGCAAAAATATTAAGCGCGAACGAAAGGCCGTTGATAAAGCTGGCTTGCAGATGAAAATTCTCGCGGGTGATGAAATTCCCGACCATTATTTTCCGCTAATTTATCGGTTTTATAGTAGTACTTGCGATAAGTTTTTTTGGGGTAGTAAATATCTTACAAAACGTTTTTTCTCGAATCTTGCCACTACCTACCGTGAACGAGTTGTTCTCGCCACTGCCTATACTGAAAGTGATGATCAGCATCCAGTTGGTTTATCGTTTTGTATCCGCAAAGATGAAAATATGTATGGCCGATATTGGGGGGCATTTGATGAATATGATTGTCTCCATTTCGAGGCGTGTTATTACCGACCGATTCAGTGGGCGATCGCCAATGGCATCAAACGCTATGATCCTGGTGCAGGCGGCAAACATAAACGGCGGCGTGGTTTCCCGGCTAGAGCGAATTACAGTTTGCATCAGTTTTATCAGCCCCGGATGCAGCAGATTCTCAATGCATACATTGGCGAAATCAATGAAATGGAACAGGCTGAAATCGATGCAATCAATCAAGATATGCCGTTCAATAAATCTGAAGTGCAGTTAGATATTTCCTAGACAAAAATTGCTTATTCAATCTCTAGGCGATCGCCAGATCTATCGATTAAAACAATATCCCACTGACCATTCTCTGCAATCTCATAAGCAATCGTAGAACCATCGGCACTGATGTTTGGATTACGTACTTCTTGGGTCGTATCCCTTGTTAGGTTTCGCTTTTGTTGAAACTCTCGATCGAAGAGATAAATATCCGATTCTCCCTGTCTACTAACCCCAAAAACAATATAGCGTCCATCTTCAGAAATCGAGGGTTGCGATGCAATTTCATTCAGTGAATTTAAGCCAGGTAAAAGAACTGTTTGGCGAGTATCAATCTCAAATAAATAAATATCCTGTGAGCCGTTGCGATCCGAAGCAAAAACAATATATTTACTGGCCACTTCGGGGTCAAGTTCGATGGATCGGCTATTAAGACTGCGCCCCCCCGGATCGAGCGGAAAATTGATAATGCGGGTTGAGCCTGCGCAACTGGATAAGGCGAAGGTAGTGCCGAGGAGAAGAATAAATGTTTGAAAACGGAGGTGTGACATCCGATCGTTTCGATAGTCCTCTTTTTAGTTTACGGTGCAGGGCGATCGCCCCTCCAGAAAGCGCGATAAATTTCAATATTTTTAGAGGCAAAAATCCATCAAAAATTCGCAATTACAGAATCAGCTTACTTATATAATGCGTGTCAATAAGACATTAGAGAAACGCGATGTTATCAAGGGTTTGGAGCGCGACCATTGTAGGGGTAGATGCCCTGAAAGTGGCCGTGGAAGTGGATATTTCTGGCGGCCTGCCAAAGATGATTATTGTTGGGTTGCCTGATGCTGCTGTCCAAGAATCCAGAGAACGAGTGAAAGCCGCGATTAAAAATGCTGATTTTGGCTTTCCTGTCCGCAAAATTTTGGTGAATCTCGCTCCTGCCGACCTCCGCAAAGAAGGGCCAAGCTTTGACCTCCCGATGGCTATCGGTATCCTCGCTGCGACAGAACAAGTTGATTTGACGGTATTGGATGATTTTTTATTCCTTGGGGAATTGTCATTGGATGGCACATTACGGACGGTGGCAGGCGTTTTGCCGATTGCAGCGGCAGCAAAACGGCTTGGCATTAAAAGGATGGTCGTACCTAAATCCAATGCTGAGGAAGCTTCTGTGGTGGAAGGTTTAGCGGTGTATGGTTGCAATGATTTAAAGGAAGTTGTTGAGTTGTTGGCCGATCCCAAAGCCCATAAACCCATTCAGTCTGATATGCGCCAAGCGATTCGGCGATCGCACTATTTTGTGCCCGATTTAAAAGATGTTAAAGGTCAAACCCATGCCAGACGAGCCTTAGAAATTGCGGCAGCGGGTGGCCATAATCTGATTTTTGTGGGGCCACCGGGTAGCGGAAAAACCATGTTGGCAAGGCGATTACCGGGGATTTTGCCACAGCTCAGTTTTGACGAGGCCTTAGAAGTTTCGCAAATTCATTCGGTGGCAGGTTTGCTCAAAGATCGAGGTACTCTCGTAACCGCTCGACCGTTTCGTTGTCCACACCATTCCGCGTCGGGGCCTTCATTGGTGGGTGGGGGCAGTTTTCCACGACCCGGTGAAATTTCTTTAGCCCATCGAGGAGTTTTGTTTTTGGATGAACTCACTGAGTTTAAACGCAACGTTCTCGAATTTTTACGACAGCCCCTTGAAGATGGTTTTGTGACGATTTCCCGAACGCGACAATCAGTAGAATTTCCGGCGCAGTTTACCCTTGTCGCGAGTACAAATCCCTGTCCCTGTGGATATTTTGGTGATCCGATTCAAGCTTGTAGTTGTAGTCCGCGATCGCGGGAGCAATATTGGGCAAAACTATCGGGGCCATTGATGGATCGTATTGATTTGCAGGTGGCAGTCAATCGTCTCAAGCCTGAAGAAATGATGCAGCAGAGCACTGGGGAAGAATCAAAGCCTGTGTCAGAAAGGGTAAATAATGCACGACAAATTGCCAACAAAAGGTTTAAAGACAACTCAAAAATTCACTGCAATTCAGAAATGAAATCAGCAGATTTACGAGAACATTGTGCACTAGATGATGCCAGCCGAAATCTCCTTGAAAACGCTATCCGAAAATTAGGTTTGTCAGCGCGGGCGATGGATCGAATTCTCAAAGTTTCCCGTACGATCGCCGACCTTGCTTCAGCTCCAAATATCCAAACGGCGCATATTGCTGAAGCCATCCAATATCGCACCATTGATCGTATGACTTAGGTTGATTTATGAGTTCTTACCAAGGAAGAATGTCGCCATTTGCGTGCCAAAATGTCCCCGTATTATCGAGATTAAGATTATCAATATGTGCGAGTAAACCCTCGACAGATTGTTTGGGTGTAATGCCCCTTTGATTAAAATTAGTCATTCTTGTTTGGACTAACCCCGGATGAAGAATCGCTACAGAAATACCGCGTGGTTTGAGATCAATTGCCAAAGATTTTCCAGCCATAGAAACGGCAACTTTTGACATTCTATAGCCATAGGAACTGCCTGATGTGTTGTCCTCAATTGACCCCATTCGACTGGTCATAATAATTATTTTTGCGTTTTCAGCGAGGTTAGGAAGGAGTGCCGCAGTAAAGCGTAATGTGCCAATGGCATTAACTTCAAATTGGCGTCGAATGCTTTCAAAATCTAAGTTCTCAAGGCTATTACGCTCGACGATCGCCGCATTATTAATCAGCACATCGATGGGAATGTCGGTAGTGGTGCACTAGTAATGGTTGTGGAAGAATAGGGGCAAGATTAAACGTCAAGTCTCACCGTGCTCACTTGCCCTCAATGTCAGTCTCCCAGCACCATTAAATATGGTCACACCCATTCGGGAAAGCAGCGCTATCGTTGCCATGAATGTGGTCGCCAGTTTGTGGAACATCCTGCCCACCCTCCCATTGCAACTGACACTCGTCAATTGATTGACCGTCTCCTATTAGAACGTCTCTCTCTCGCTGGTATCACTCGTGCCACAGGGGTCTCTCTGCGCTGGCTACAGTACTATGTCAATGCCAAATTAGAGACTGTGCCTCACGAGTTACCTGTGACTCAAAAAAAAGAGGGCAACTGACCATCGAAATGGATGAATTGTGGTCTTTTGTCGGTAGTAAAGGTGAGAAAGCATGGATTTGGCTGGCTCTTGACCGAGACACCCGAGAGGTGGTGGGATATGCCATCGGAGACCGTAGTCAAAAGACTGCGAAACAATTATGGGATTCTCTGCCTCCTGTGTATCGTCAGTGTGCGCTGGTCTACACCGATTATTGGGATGCCTATGGCTGTGTCTTACCGAGTAAACGTCATCGAGTTGTGGGCAAGGAGACTGGACAAACAAATCATATTGAGAGATTCAACAACACTCTACGTCAGAGAACGTCCCGCTTAGTCCGTCAGGCACTTTCCTTCTCGAAGAAGTGGGAAAACCACATTGGAGCAGTGGTCTATTTTCTCAGACACTATAATCTCTCTCTTCAGTTATGACCATTACTTGTGCATCACTACCGGGAATGTCTTGTAATTTTTTCGCTAAAGTCTGTACGGATTCTTCAGAAGTAATATCAACTCCAGTTTCTATCTGGATGCCTAACTCTTCTAACTCTGAAGAACTCTCACGACAGATGGCGATCGCCTGATCACCACGTGCGCTGATTTGACGGCAATATTCCAAACCGATACCACGATTTGCGCCTGTGATGAGATAGGTTGCCATAAACTTTCCCTTGGCATTTAGTCTGTCTAATCATAATGGCAACAAGAGTCTATCCGAAGAGCGTCATATGGATTCAATAGGTAATGTCTTGGTTTTGGGTTGGAGATAACCGAGAGCAATGCTTGTAACTAACCCGAAGATTGTGCCTCCAATCACCCCTGTGATCAGGGATAAATGAACGGGTAAAATCGTATCCGATGAGGAAAGGGATTCTGTGAAGAGTCCCGTGATGATAAAGCTCGAAAGTGACCAGGCGATCGCCCGCCCAGCGATATTGACGAAACCCCATAGTCGAAGATCTTGTGCGTGGAAAAACAAGACGAATGATTGGGCGAGACTGATACCTAGCCCAACAAAACTCCCGAAGATTAAACAAATTATTTCTGCGGAAGCAGGATTAAGAAATTCGAGATAGTTAAACATTACAAATAGAGCGCCCCAAATCCCTGCATACCCTCCCAGGATGTTTGCAAGTATCCATTGCCAATAGCGTAATTTGGGAAGTTTGTTTTTTAGGGTGATCGCCTGACAGATTCCGGTAATACTCCCAACGATTAATCCCGATAACCACAACATTTCGATATTGAAATCAGAGATTTTTGCTGATAGACAAATCGTCGTTGCAATACCAAAACCAAGCGCGTTAAAACCAACCCATTGCCGAAATAGCTTGGGCTCTAAACTAAACTTTTGCCGAGCCATTAGACCTCTTGATAGAGAGATTAGAAAATGAATTTATCGAGGCGATCGCCTAAAACATCAAAACGAAACTATGGCATTTCGAAGATTAGACTCACTTTTTGATTTCGACCAAAATCAATGCGATCGCCATTTTTGATCGTCGTTTTTTGTTTTGGTGCTAATTGCTGGCCATTAACGAAGGTGCCATTAGAACTGCCAACATCGAGGAGATAATACTCTTGACCATTTTCCGTCCAGAGATTGGCATGCATCCGCGACACCACATCACCATCTGGATAGCGCGACAGATCAATTTCTGTCGTGACTTGATCATTAGGCTTACCAATATGAACAATCGAGGTATCGGGAATCGGTAAAAGACTGCCCGTTTGCACATGGCGAAGTTGGGGACGAATAGACTGCATTCTGGTTTCGCCTGCAACTTCTTGGATCGCTTGCATCCGCGTTCCCTCATCCATTGAAATCGTTGCAGCTTCTAGGGCAGGCATCCCCAGCTCTTCTTTGACGGCGACATGGGCATCCCGAATTAGATGAGTGGCGACCGTTTGAATACCTGTATGTTCAAAATAGTTTGTGGTTTGGTCGAGAAAAGCTGCGACAAAATCGAGATTATCATCCGCAAATTTAATAAAGCTGCCAACATGACCAAACACAGAACTCTGGGTTACCCCCGTCTGATCAATAAGTTCCTGCATCCAATCCCTTACCGCTTCAAAGTTTTCGCTGAGGAAACTGATTTTAGACTTATTGTCATCACCGGGCAATGCAGAACCGAGAACGGTATAGCCAGTGTTTTGTTGAATTTCTGATTGATCAGAACTGCCAACAAAATTATGAACTTTTTCGAGAAAGTCAGGGCCGAGAGGTAATAAGCCATCGACACAAACAAGGGTTGCCATACGTACTAGTGCTGCACCTTGATAGTTCTCGCGAAGAGCCTGCACAAAGAGTTTGGGATTTGCCTTAGGAATGCCGTTGAGTTTGCAATAGGCCAGGATTTCAACGGAAATTTTTAAGATAAGATCAATGGTCTGGCTGGTGTCGGCTTTCGGAGTGATTTTTTCGAGAAAACCCAACAATCCAATTTTCTCACCAATTTTATTTGCTAGTGCCGCTGTCCCAAGGGCTGTGTCAGCTTTATCAATGGTTTGGTAGAGGGAAATAGCGCCTTTATAGCCATTTTTTTTGTCGTCATACAGGGCGATCGCCTTATCTCGAACACGCTGTACCATTGCCGGATCTGTTTCTTTGGTGATGGAACGAATCGCATCGTCAAAGCTGTTGACATTTACCCACTCGCCGGGGAAGACAAAATCTAGAGCATTTAAAACTTTTGTGGTGATATTGTCCTCAGGGAGCTGATCAACTAAGGTCACAATCGATTTTGCCATGGTCGTCTTTTAATATTCCGTGAAATAAACAGTTGTCGAAAGTATGTTGAGGCACCATAGAAATGCTTTGATTTCAGCCTGCACCTCTTTGCCAATGCTAGCACCAGATTTTTTGGCGATCGCCTTGGACGTTTGTATAGAAATAATTCAAAGTTGATGCGCGCCATTCCTGAAAATCCTGTGGCTTTCCCTATTCACCATCGATATTCTCGATCAATGAAGTCGTCTATTGGATGATCGCCCGGGTTTAAGGTCTTGGTGGCGAACTGAAACTGATGTTTACTATGGAAGAATTGCCTAATGTATTGAATAATACCGTTGATATACTGGGGTAAGGACGTGATTTCAATTCATAATTTCACGAAGAGCTCAGTCGTCTCGCGGAACTTATCTGGCAAAACTTTAGTCAAAAATTCCGACTTTCTCTCTCAAGCTTGAAGTAATTCTATGTATCAGTACGTGGCGATCTGATTTATGCCAGAAGACGGCAAGACTAAATTAAATCTAAAACAGCAACTCAGTGCTAAAGCAACAAGGGCGATCGCCGCAATGGTGGTTTCAGTTGGAGTTGTTAGTACTATTGCATTGGTCACCACTGATCGCCAATTGACTCTTAAACAAGAAGAGAAAATTGCAACAGAAACTCTCTACCGTATAAAGGCAAATCTACGCCAAGCTTTGCTAAAACGGGTCAATTTAACCATTGCCCTTAGTGCATTTTGGGAAAGTCATGACGAAACAATTAATCTCGAAAATCCTGCTGAAGAACAACTGTTTCGGGAACAATTCGATGATTTTGGTGCAGCTCTGGATGAGCAAGTAAATGGTATTTTAAGCCTCCAACTTGCACCAGACGGCATCGTTACATACATCACCAACTTGGAGCGTAATAAGCAAGCCATTAATCATGATTTGTTTGGAGATCCGTCTCGTCGAGGGCAAGTACTTGACGTTATCAGTCAGCGTGGTGTGATTATTGCGGGTCCCATTGAATTGGTGCAGGGTGGACAGGGTCTGATTGCTCGAAAAGCTATTTTTACGAAATTAGGAGCGTTTTCTCCACAACGATATGTTGAAGATAAACAGATCTCACGACAGGAGAAATGGTTACAGTCTATTCCCAGTGATTTTTGGGGGTTTGCGACCACGGTAATCGATGTCGAAACCTTGTTTGAAGAAGCTGGTCTCAATGATTTACCAACTCAGTATCGTTATGCGTTGCGTGGTCGCCATGGCATGGGAAATGAAGGTGAAATTTTTTGGGGTGATGCCGATATCTTTGATGATTTATCCGTGAGCGCAGTTGTCTCTCTACCGAACGGTGAATGGATATTGGGTATTCAGACGAGTACTTCTCCTTGGCTATGGGTACGCTCTACCTTGATTTTTGTGACAGGAATCGGAGCCTCACTCATGTTAGGTCGAGGGATTTTGCAAGGTTATGAGCGGGAAAAGGCGATCGCCCAAAGTCGAACGAAGGATGAATTTTTAGCAACTATTAGCCATGAGATTCGCACCCCTCTCAATGGCATCATCGGCGTTAATAGTTTATTGATCGAAACTCCGCTTAATGAGCAGCAACGCCAGTTTGCTCAAACGATTAAAACAAGTGGCAAACATCTCTTAGAAATCGTGAATGATATCCTCGATTTTTCGAAGATTGAAGCCGAACATTTAGAGCTTGAAATAAAGCCTTTTGAGTTACATAAACTGATTAGCCAACTGAGTAAACCCATTGAGTCTCAGGCAATGGTGAATGAGCTCAAATATCAGACGGCGATCGCCCCAGAGATTGCACCGATTATTGAGGGCGATGTAAAACGTATTCACCAAATTTTGATCAATTTGTTAACCAACAGCATCAAATTTACCCATGCAGGAGAAATTCGTTTTGCAGCGTCCCTTGTGAAAGCGCCGCGCAATAAACAAGTGTTGCAATTTGAGGTGGCAGATACTGGTATTGGCATTAAGCCTCAAGATAGAAAGACGCTGTTTAGCCCTTTTATCCAGGCTGATTCTTCTGTCACCCGTAAATATGGTGGGACTGGATTAGGGTTGTCTATTGCCAAGCGTCTTTGTGAATTGATGGGTGGACGTATTTGGTTTGACAGTGAACTTGGCCAGGGCACAACATTTTATGTACAGATTCCTTATATCGTGGGTGATGCAGAAGCGAGTACAGTCTCTGAGCTCCGTAAAACTGACGTTGCAGTATTGCCGCAACAACAATTAAGTGCTCCAAAACAGCCCACTAAAACAACCTCTATTTTGGTTGTGGAAGATGTCAAATTAAATCAAATCATTATTTGTTCGATGTTGACGAAGTTGGGATTTGAAGCAGACTTGGCCGAGAATGGTTTAGAGGCGATCGCCGCCCTAAATAAACGAGCATATGATGTGGTCTTAATGGATTGGCATATGCCGAAGATGGATGGCATTACGGCGACAAAAAAAATTCGTGAACTTCAGGATATCGTGCCACAACCTTGGATTATTGCAGTAACTGCGAGTGCCTCTCCTGAAGATCGACAAACCTGTCTTGATGCGGGTATGGACGATTATCTCAGTAAGCCCCTGACCCTCGAACAGCTGACACCTGTTATTGAGCGATCGCCTTTAGAAATTGACGCAGATCTACAAACCTTTCTTCAAGAGCCTTCCAAAAAAAGCCATGACGACAATTATTGATGAGCAAAAGTGGCAGAGTTTTATCTCGCATGTTGCCAATGGAAATAGCGAGTTTATTGTTGAATTGATCGATGAATATCTCGTTCAGCTTAATGACACTCTTCAACAAATTGAACAGGCGATCGCCATCGAAGATTTTGCTCAAGTTCGTTCCTGTGCCCATATGCTGAAAGGCTCCAGTCCAAGTTTAGGAGGGGTTCAGCTCGGTGAACTCTTTGCAAAACTCGAAGCCGCAGCAAAATTATCAGATCTTCCTCAACTCAGACAATATTTTTCTAAAGTTGAAATTATGGCGATCGCAGTCCGTGAAGACCTACAAGAACGCCAACATAATATGGTTAAATAGCTGACTTTGAAACTTGCTTAAATGTGTCTAGTCTTTGATGAGTAAAACGACAGCATGGACACAAATGCCTTGTTCTTTACCCGTGGCATCAAGTTTTTCATTAGTTGTTGCTTTAATGCCCACTTGATCAAGTTCGACATCGAGAGCTTCTGCTAAACGCTTGGTCATCGCAGGGATGTGGGGTTTCAGTTTAGGACGTTCGGCAACGATAACCGAGTCAATATTGCCGATGCGCCACCCTTTTTCTTTGATCAATTGATCGATTTGTTTGAGAAGTTTAACGCTATCTGCCCCCTTCCATTTGGGATCGCTCGGAGGGAAATAATAGCCAATATCCCGGAGACTTAAGGCACCGAGCATTGCATCCATAATTGCGTGGATCAGCACATCTGCATCGCTATGACCGTCTAAGCCTAGATGATGATCGAGTTGTATCCCACCCAAAATCAAGGGGCGGCCTGCGACGAGACGGTGGACATCGTAGCCATTACCAATCCGGATATTCATGGGCTGTAGGAGGGATGAACTGAAATCATTTGGTAGGGTATCATATCTCTCTAGTAAATTTGGCGACTCCTATAGTCGTTGGGTTTTGCAAATTCTATTTGCTGGCGATCGCCATTCTGGGTGCAGACAATACGCGAAACAAAATAAATTTAGACTTGAGAATCTTGTTATGGGTATTCTGAGTCTAGGTAAAAGGTGTCTATCAGCAGCCTCTGCCGGACACATTCTATGGACACCAAATCACTGATTTTATGCTTGGTCATACTCGAAACTGGCGCAACTTCTTCTTTCTCCTGACAGTACTCGTGGGGATTACTGCTGGCGATCGCCCAGATGCTTTCTCTTTAAATCTCAATTTTGGCCGCCCTGTCCTTGCTCAATCTGAAACAGAGCCAGAATCAGAAACAACGGCAACAGATAGCAGCTTTTTGCAAGGTTTATTGCAGCTCAACCAAGAATTTTTGGCGGGGCGATCGCAGCTACGACAGTTATCAAATGAGTTAAGTGCTCTTGATCGAAATACGAAAAACTTTCAAGCTAGCTACTTTGAAAACTATGTCAGTCGCGTTAAAGATTTACAGCAGAAAATTGGTGTTTTAGAAACGCAACTTGGGCGCTTTTCTGATGCTGATCAGCAACTTGCCTTGAAAACAGAACTGGAACAGCAGGGGGTTATCCTCAAAAATTTGTTGACCTTGTCAGAGTCTTTCGTCGGAGGCTTTAATCCCACAGCAATTCGAAAGATGCAGGAGCTATTAGACTTCTTCGAGCGTGAAAATTTGCCTGATAGTAGCTATGGATTTTATGGCTCTGTCACCCAGACGGAACTCACCACTTATCTTGATCAACAGCTCCAAGAATTTGCGAATAATCTCAAAGAGCTAAATCAAATTGCCACCAAAGGGGCGATCGCCCCAAACCTCGATACTTCGATTCAATATCTCTATACGACCCTCAGTCTTGAAAGCACATTAAACCCAACCAGCAGTGGTGGTGGCAATCTTCAGCAAACCGTTGATCGCCTTGCTGCTGAAAATGAAATTCTCCAGCAACGAGTAAAAAGTACCCATCGCATCATTCTCTTTTTACCGCTGATTGTGATGCTGCCGACGACGGTACTCGTTTTTATTCTGTTTTATTATTTTGGCAAAATTTTTCAGGAGAAAGTTGATCAGCCGCCCAACTACCAGTTTTCACTCAATGACATCTACGGGCTGGAAGAAGAACTGATTGCCAAACTGGCTCAAAAATATGAACTGAAACCCAAACTACTTAGTCGTCGCGACGATCCCTTTGCAAATAAATTAATTAGTCTGGCGGCCGCTCCTGCAATTGAAGCTCCTTCGTCTAAAAAGACTGAAGTAGATCAGAAAACTTCACCCACAGACAAGATAGAAACAGACTCCGATATTGTCTCTTTGGAACCTATTCTTGATGGTGAAATTGATGCGGAGGATGAGGATGAAGATTTTCCCGTCCATCTTCCTAATGCTTATGACGAGTTAGTGGATCGTTATAACAAAGATGCTGCTGCACTCTCAGACGAGGCGATCGCCCTGAGTATTTCCCACCAAGAAAGCTATCTCGACGACGAATCCGAATTTACGCCGATATTGTTGCTTACAGAATCCGACGCTGGCGAATATTGGACAACACCATTGAAGAGTCTGGATTATCTAGTGCCAAAAGCTAATCTGACGATTACGTCCGATAATTTCACCGCTTTCAAAAATATCTTTATTTGCTACGGTTACCAGCCTGACACTGTCCAAAAAGCGAAACTCTTAAAGCCTGCCCGAGTTTCTCCCACCGAAGAAGAGGCGACATGGGAATTGGTGCAACAGGGCATTGTTGTGCTCCACCGTATTTAAGTTTTTCTGTTTCTTCCGTTTCATTTGGGATGATTTGTGGGCATTTTATGCTCGGGATAGCCACGCTTCATCACCAAGATGTAGGAGTGGTATAAACCAGTGAATTAGCCTAAAATGGCAGCAATTCCGAAATCAACATCGACATAATACTCAAATGGGCTGGGGAGTAAATTCATGACATCTTTTTCTGCTGGAGCAAACAAAATCGCTGGGGTGGCGATCGCCGCAACATTCGTGACCACCGCTGTAATGCTGAGCGGACAAACACCTGTCCAAGCCCAAGCTGCTTATGGTAGCTATATCGGTGTTGGTGCATCCCTCGGCCTGAGCTCCGATGATAATGACGACGGTAGCGGTATCGCTGCTGTGATTACGACTCGCTACAAGTTTTTAGAAGCGCCCCTTTCTGTTCGAACCCAAGCCTTTATCGGTGAAAGTACGGCTGTTGTGCCCACCATTTCCTATGATTTCCCTCTCAGCTGGCAAACTGATGCCTACATTGGCGCTGGTGTTTCTTTCGCGAATGGAGAAGAACCTTCTCCTGTTGGTGACCAAACTAGCTTTGTGATTCAGCCTGGTGTTGATTACGTGATTCCCAACGGCAACACTGTGATTTATGGCAACGCGGTTGTCGCGTTTGATGCCTTTGAAAATGGTGGTGGTACAGCCGTCGCAATTCAGGGTGGTTTAGGATTACGGTTCTAGACATTTCGGTTGAAAGCCCAGCGAAAAGCGTACAATTGAACCAGATATGGTGATTAACAGCGAGATAGCAGACGAATGAATAGTTGCGTATTAATGGCTCAGATCATGAGCGAACCAGAATTACGCTATACCCCCGACAATACTCCCCTTGCCCAGATGTTGATTCAGTTTCCGGCGCTGCGGGATGGTGATCCAGCTTGTCAGATTAAGGCGATCGCCTGGGGGAATATGGGCACTCAGGTTCAGGAGTCCTATCACGAAGGTGATCAAGTGATTTTGGTCGGTCGGTTGTCTATGAATACGATTGATCGTCCTGAGGGTTTCAAGGAGAAAAAGGCGGAATTTGTGGTGTCGCAGATCCAGTCTGTAGGTGCTGGCATAGCAATGCCTAGCGGTGGTACGCCGATGATATCCGCCCCTGTCGCTGCTCCCAGTAATGTGGTTCCTCTAAATTCCACTTATCAGCCTGCCCCTGCGCAACCAGCTCCCGCTGCCACTCCCCAACCGACCTATACGCCTCCTGCACCTGCGGCAGATCCTGAACCCAACCTTGATGACATCCCGTTTTAAGCTGTGAATCTTGGTGATACCATCGTGGCGATCGCCAGTGCGGTCGTCCCAAATCAAGGCAGCATCGGGATTGTTCGTTTATCTGGTCAGGATGCTCCGGCGATCGCCCAGAGGTTATTTCACAGTCCGGGGCAACAACAATGGGAAAGTCACCGGATTTTGTATGGCTATATCCGGCATCCCGAAACCAAAGAATTAATTGATGAAGCGCTGTTACTGTTGATGCTTGCGCCACGGTCATTCACGGCAGAAGATGTTGTGGAGTTTCATTGTCATGGCGGCATTATGCCAGTGCAACAGGTTTTGCAACTCTGTTTGGACTCAGGCGCAAGGTTGGCAGAACCCGGCGAGTTTAGTTTGCGCGCTTTCCTCAATGGACGAATTGACCTGACACAAGCTGAAAGTGTAGCAGAATTAGTCGGTGCGAAATCTCCTCAATCAGCCCAAGTTGCCCTCGCCGGAATTCAAGGACGATTAGCCCAACCGATTCGAGATTTGCGATCGCAATGTCTCGATATTTTGTCGGAAGTGGAAGCACGCATTGATTTTGAAGATGATTTGCCGCCCCTTGATGAGGTTGGTATTCGAGAAGAATTAACTAAAGTTTTAGCGACAGTGAATCAGATTTTGCAAACGTCTGATCGCGGTGAGCTATTGCGGAGTGGTTTAAAAGTAGCGATTGTCGGTCGTCCCAATGTCGGAAAATCCAGTTTGCTTAATGCTTGGAGCCGCAGCGATCGCGCTATTGTGACGGACTTACCGGGGACAACGCGGGATGTGGTGGAATCGCAACTTATCGTCAAAGGCATTCCGGTGCAGGTATTGGATACGGCAGGTATTCGTCAAACAGAAGATACAGTTGAGCAAATTGGTGTGGAGCGATCGCTGCAAGCCTCCCAAAAGGCAGACCTCGTTTTATTTACGATTGATGCGGGAACTGGTTGGACTGAGGCTGACCAAGAGATTTTTGCGCAAGTTGGCGATCGCCCTTTAATTCTCGTCATCAACAAAACTGATTTGGGTGACCCGACAACTATTGCAATTCCTGAAAGCATTACGCAGGTGGTTTATACGACGGCGGCGCAGCAGAAAGGTATCGAGGAACTGGAAGAGGCGATCGCCACAACTGTTGCAGAGGGGACTGTTGGCGCTGCAGATTTAGACTTTGCGATTAATCAGCGGCAGGCAGCAGCACTCACCCGCGCGAAAAAATCTCTGGAGCAAGTCGCCGATACGATTACGGATCAGTTACCCTTGGATTTCTGGACAATCGATTTACGGACGGCTATCCAATCCCTCGGCGAAATCACGGGGGAAGGGGTCACCGAATCAGTCCTAGACCGAATTTTTAGCCGTTTTTGTATCGGCAAATAAATCTAAAAACATGGCCAACTTGCCTTCACTTTTCGTTTCCCATGGTGCGCCAAGTCTTATTCTCGAAAATGATGCCACTACACAGTTTTTTCGGAATCTAGGAAAACAATATCCAAACCCCGCAGGCATTGTTTGTATTTCTGCCCATTGGGAAAGTCCGCAATTATTGCTCACCAGTAATCCTCGGCGCGAAACTATTTATGATTTCTCGGGTTTCCCTAAGGAGCTATACGAAGTGACCTATCCTGCGACTGGTTCCCCCGAACTGCTCGACAAAATTGCCACTGCTTTAAATACTTCAGATTTTCCAGTGAGGATTAATGAGCGACGAGGTTTTGACCATGGGGTTTGGGTGTCGCTGAAGTTGATGTATCCCAATGCAGATATCCCAATTGTTCAGTTATCGGTATTGCCTAAGGAATCTCCAGAACATCATTTTCAAATCGGTCAGGCGCTGCGATCGCTGCGGGAAGAAAATATTCTCATTATCGCTAGTGGCAGTGCAACCCATAATCTTCGGGAATTTCGAGTTCAAGCTAAGGAGGCAGAACCATTAGATTATGCTGTGGCTTTTGATCAGTGGTTAGTTCAAGCAATAGAGAAAGGGGACAGACAGTCGCTATTCGATTACGAAAATACTGCGCCAGAAGCAAAACGAAACCATCCTACACCAGAACATTTTTTGCCCTTATTTGTCGCATTGGGTGCTGCAACAGAATCAACAGGTGAGCAAATCCATCAAAGGTTTACCTATGGTGCTCTCTCGATGTCTGCATTTTTATGGTGGTAATAAAAGATTGAAGATAGCTCTCGGGTTAACGGGTGAGCTGTTTGTACTGTGGGTAATCGTCGTCAAGGATGCCCTGAAGCGGATTGCGAGCAGCACGGTCTTTTGCTTGCCCGACACACCAAAGCACTGTGCAAAGGCTAAAAAGACTCAACCAAATACTAAGCGATAGACCCCAACTACCAAGCTGGAAAGAAGTGACGAGATCTTGTAGTCCGAGAAAAGAAAAAACTACAGTAATTGGCAACCAACAGAAATAAGGAAACGCAAAAATACAACACCATTTTTTCCAATTTGCGAAAGTACCAAAGGACTGTTGTTGTGATTGATACGCGGCTTCCAATGCATATATTCCGAAACTGGTCAGAAAAGCGCCAGCCACAAGCATAGGTATTGATAAAACCAAAGCCATAAACCAAATTCCCACCACCCAGAATGCTATGGCCATAGGTAAAGGCAAAGTTCCATTTAACTCAGCCCAAGCTCTTGGGAAAGCTTCCGATCCAGCCCAAGCTTTGCTCCCAGCCCAAATCCCAAACCAAGCAACAAGTGCAGACTGCACAACCGCCCTAGCCCCAGCCAAAGTCCAAGTTGCAACTACTGTCACCATGTCCACCCCAGTCTTGGCCTCAGTCTCAGCCCCAGCCAAAGTCAAAGCCCAAGACAAAGCAAAAGTCACTATTACAGTCCCAAACATTGTCATATGCACAGTAATCCCATTCAAAAAACCTGCAAGCTCCGATATGTGGCGTCCAGCAAATAGATTAACCATTACTTCTTTGAAGCGATAGACCCCCCAAACCCCGAAATCTCGGAAAGTTGACGGCTCCAGCCTATATTCGAAACCTTGCCACAACACCACCCAAAATATAGGGATGCTTATTACCCCTATAAGTGAAAAACTGTAAATGGAGACCAACCATGTACTGTTAAAACTGTATTTATGGAATCGCGAAAAAGTTACGGCCATTTCAGTCATTGCAATGACTGACGCGATCACAGCAACGACAAGGACAAACCACCAATAAAAGCTTTTTTCTAATTTGAAACCCTGATTGAAATTAAAAAGATTTTGCCAATCTTCCTTGGTTGGCAAACGATTAAACTCGACGATTCTCGACAAGAAATCAACTGTCTTTTTTTGTGAGAGTACCACCATTGTCAACCATTGAGGCTTTGTGAGTGCCGCTTGACTAAATAGCATTTGTGTTAGCTCTTCAGCAGTCACCCCTGCCGCAATGCGCGTTTGAATTTTTTCCCGCTCCAGTTTAGACAGTAATGACGAACGAGTATTTTTATCGATGAGAAAATAAGGAATGATAATGCGCAGATCGGGAATCTCGTCATCCTGAAAGTCTTTCTTTGTCCCTGAATCTGGTTCGACGATGCCCGCTGCAATTCGGCCTGTGAGGATAGCGATAGGGTCAGTTTTCTTTGCGCCAAAAGGACTCCAAAACCAGTTGTATTTATCCGATGAATCTAGAGATGGATTTTGCCACTCAGCAAGCTTTGCGGCAGAAATAGCTGTTAATTCTGATTCGACATCACTATCCCGCAACATCACCACCAGAAACCAAGCTGCCTGACAGCGCACTGGCTTATTTTGATGCCACAGCAGAGAAGCTAAAGCTATGGCTGCATCAGGAGTTTTAATCGCAAATAAATCATCCAGTGCCGCAAGGTTATTTTCATGTTTAGCTAGCGCTACTAAGGGTTTGACGGCAATATCCCCCAACCGAATTAAAGCAGCTTGCACTTCCTCCCTTGCATAGTAGTAGCGCTCCGCCAAAATCTGTGCAGCTTGGGGCAAATTTGTCATCGAGAGGGCATTCGCGGCGGCTGTCCTTATGACTGGCTCTGTAGACGTTAACTGCTCTGATAAAAACCTTAAAACGTCTCGACTTCTCTGTTGATCACCCGCTGCCACTGACCCAAATGCTTGAGCTACTACATCTTTCGTTATTGCCTGTTCAAATCGTCCTTGCATTGTTGCGATAATGTCGTTGGCTAAGGTTGGATCGACCTCTTTGGCTTCTGCTAAACATTCAAAGGCAAGCAACACATCATGGCGAAATATTTCTTGAATGAGAACCGTGCTGTTCCCCGCTAAACCACACCGAAGCTTGACCACTTCTCGCCACGCCCCAGTATCCTTCATCCATCGCTCAACCAATCCCTGATGCTGGCCTTGCAGTGCCTCTGCGGCAAAAAATTCTTGTAGGCTCAGATGAGCAAATTGATAATATTCTCCACCACTAAATTTTTGTAAAAGACCACTCCGCCCAATAATTTCCTCTAGGATGGCGTTTGTCTCACTACTGTTGAGATTGAAAGCTGGCAAGACCTGCTGAATTTCTTTATTGACCAACTCCCAAGGAATGCTACGTCGATCTGGGCTATTGGGGTCATGACGATCTTGCGCAGCCAAAGCCAATCGCTGAAGCACCCGCTGTTTTATGTTTACGGAATAAGTATTAGGGATATTTTTCTTTTGATCTCTTTGTTCGAGAAGTATCTTCGTCGTTTCCTCATAAAATTTTGCTCTAGAGTGAGGCAACGTAAATGATAGCTCGGTGAACCGATAGGCGATGATCGTTAGCAACAGCGGATTTTTAGCAAGAGTTTTAATGTTGGGTCGAGTTTGCAGCGCCTGTATGAGCTGTTCCACAGACTTTCCCTTATGCATCCGCGATCGCCATGCTCCCAGAAAGTTCCGAATTTGCCGATCCGAAAACTTATCCACCTTAAAGTGGTTTTGGTCCAATACTTGCTCAAATTCCCGCTCATATACCGCCGTCCGACAAGTGGCGATCGCCCGACAATCCTTATATTTAGCGAGAAAGCCATTAATGACCCAGACCACATTGTCCCGAATGTCGCTGGGCACTTCATCCAGCCCATCGAGCAGCAACAGTAATTTGCCCTTCTCTAAAGACTCCTCGATAAATCCTTGCGCATTAGGAAAATTATTTTGGTCGAGTGCTGCCACTAGCTTACTGAGAAATTTCGCCTCATCTAGATCCGCTTCTCGCAAACTATTTAGCTCTAGCCGCACCGGAATCGGCAACCCCGGCAAATCTAAAAACCCTTTCTCACCATAGGTATAAACAATATGTTTGAGAAGTACCGACTTCCCTGATCCCGGAGCACCAGTCACCATTAGGCGATTGTAGTCCACCATCATCCGGTAAATATCCCGTTCACTTTGAGCTGTTGCCGGAATCATCCCTTGCTCTGAGACCTCCTTCACCTTTAGCGGCACATAGACCTCAGCCATTGCTAAAGGCGGATTAATCTTGAAAGGTGTATCTAGATTTTCGTGTTTTTCAGCCAGAGCTTTTTGATATTTCTTTAGTGCCCAATTGAGAAATAAAGGATTTCCTGCAACTTTGCCGTAACACCAATCAATTACTTTATTGGCTAAGGCTTCAATAGAACTCCACCAGCGATTAGCAAGAATCCCAACAATAAAAAGAATAATGCCAGCAAGCGGCTTCGGTATTTTATCTAGCCATTTTGCCCATGGATCTACTTCTTCGCTAGCCTCGTTAAACTTTGAACGATAGATGTCGAAGATTTCCGTTTTGCTGAGATCAAACTCATTATCTGCAAATTTCTCATACAACTCTGGCTTACTCATTTCGCCAGTTTTCGCATCTTCAACGGCCCAAGCTTCGATTTGTTCGACAAGTTCTTCGCGGGTAGTCGGCACATCTGTCTGAGATAAACCCACTAGCCCAGAACCAAATGTCAGAGCACAAACTAATCCCAACGCAAAGAAAAAGCCCAAGAATTTTTGTTGTAGAGCTACTTTGAATTTCTCCCCAGCGGAGCAAAGAAATTGGAAAAAGAATGTGATTGACTTGAACATCGAAAGGCAGAAGTAGAACACTTATCGATATTGTATTAGCCACATCTAGATCTCTACGGATTTCTTTTCTAAGAGCCAATAGGTTTGCATTTCACCTTTTCCTTTAATCTCAACCAAACCGCGTAGCTCTAAATGATAGATATCCTGCAACTTCTCATAAACAGCTTGGGTCACGTGAATTCTGCCAGCTTCTCCTGAAGATTCCATTCGAGAAGCCACATTTACCGTATCTCCCCATAGGTCGTAAATAAACTTCTTTGTGCCGATAACCCCTGCCACGACCATCCCGGTATTCATTCCAATCCGAATTTGTAGATCGCTATTATTTTCGCGACGATAACTTTCGATAATATCGAGCATTGCTAGGCCCATCTGTGCAATGACTTGGACATGGTCTTCCCGGTGCATCGGCAAACCAGCCGCAACCATATAGGCATCACCAATCGTTTTGATTTTCTCGAGACCGAGACTTTCAACCAAACTGTCAAACTGCGAAAAAATCTGATTCAACAAATTGACCAATTCTAATGGCGCTAACCTTTCCGCGAGGGATGTAAAGCCAACGATATCAGCAAATAAGATTGTCACCTCGTCATAATGCTCGGCGATCGCATCCTGATTTTCCTTGAGCTGTTCAGCAATGGTTTCTGGCAAAACATTGCGTAATAGTTGCTCTGACCTTTCCTTTTCTTTTTCTAGTTCAATCGTTCGTTCTTGCACACGATTTTCCAACTCAAGATTTGCCAACTCTAAAGAATTAAAAGATGCTTTAAGTTGATGGGACATCGCATTAAAAGACTGCGCTAATATGTCTAGCTCTTGAAGACTTTGCGTCGGAACTTTAACATCTAAATTTCCTTCCGAGAGATCTTTTGCTGTCGTGCTAACCAGCTTCACTGATTTTGAAATCCACCGTGCTGTCAAAATTCCTGAAACTGTCGCAATAAACAAAGAGGCAACACACAGAATGATGGTTTGACGGGTATTCGCTTCAATCTCCGCCATAAAATCTGACCGAGGAATCAAGCTAATCACACTCCAATTCAATCCTTGCTCATTCCGAATCGGAGTGACTAATAAAAAATATGTTTCCCCAGCAAATTGCCATTGGAACCGTTGGGGCACTTTAATCCTATTTAGATCCCCTAATTGGCTTTCGAGATAAAGTGTTGACTCTTTAATCCATTCGGAAGAACTATCATTCGCTAAAATTTGCTCTGCTGGTGCTGTTTCATCAGGCCTAAAATAAGTCGGATCTTCAGTAGATGTCCCTAAGAGAAAACCTGTATTCTCAACGATAAATAGTTTGCCAGTTTTCCCAATTTTGAGATCTTTTAAAAAGTCGCTAATCCCTGTCAGATAAATGTCATTTGCAACGACTCCGAGAAGCTCTCCATTATCTTTATAAACAGGCAGACTAACTGTGGTCGCAAAGTTGGGGATGATTTGTTTTGAGAGATATGCATTACTCCAGAAAGTGGCACGTTTTTCTACAGCTCCTTTAAACCATGGCCGACCTCTGGAGTCATAGTCATAACTATCAATATATTGATCTGGATAGCCATTTTTATCAACACTATAAATTAAAGATTTGCCCGCGGAAAGTGTTTCAGAGAATTGGATTGTCGATTTATCATTCGCCTCCAATGTCGCCATATCAAAACCACCTTCTGCATAACCGATATAGATATAGTCGGTATACTCCCCATAAATTTGGAGTTGATTCCAAAAGTGTCTCTGTACACTTTCTCTATCTTCTAAATCAAGTAGATTTCTTTGGATCAAGCTAGCATTTGTTTCATTGATTTGTTGCGGGAGAGCAAGATGATTATCGATATGTTGCTCGACTTCTTCTGTGACTTTCTCTTGGAGCTGATTGACTAAATTATCGACGGCTTTTCTGCCATTTCTCAAAGCAAATAAACCCGTCAAACCAACGGCCAAGAAAATCTGGAAGACAAAAGGAATAATTAAAACAAATCTCAGTGGCAAAGAAACCACAGCATTTGTTTTATTTGGAAAATCAACAGTCTGATTCATCTTTTAAGTTCTTGTATTGATTTCCCGAGACTTAGCTATCTAGATTCTGATGGATGGTGGAACCTATTTATCCATTTGTTCTTTGCTCGGTCAAGTTAGTTTCGTTGAGAAAACATAATTGTTTATATAGGGTATCGATACAAGGCAGTTTTTCTTTGTTTGATTGTCCGGATGCGAGCGGCTGAGCAAACATCGCTTCTAGTTCTAAGGGACGTTGTTCGTCATAATCGATTTTCATGCTGGTTCGATAAGGTTTCATTTTTGCAGTGTTGTCTAGCATTTCCTGCACTAACGAAACTGGTAATTCTCTTCCGTGGATTTTTGCTCCCTGGAGAACTTCCAGCATTAATGTTTTCGCGAGTTCATAGCTCTGGGGTATGTTCATTAGCTGGTCAGTTGTGGCATTGAGCACCACGGATAAGCCATTGAAAGGGATATTCCAAACGAGTTTTTTCCATCGGGCAAAGAGTAAGTCGTCGGTCAGGTCTATGGCGATATCTGCTTGCTGAAAGTCTTTTGAGATTTGTTTGAGGCTGTCTGGGATTTCTTGGGGCTCGTAATTTTCGGTGTACTGACCTAGAAGTACGGCACCGTAGTCGAGATGATGGATATGGCCAGGGGCAATTTTATTGGAGCAAATGAAGCAAAGGCCCCCGATGATGGTTTGGGTGGGGAAGAGTGCTTGCAATTTTGGCTCGACACCTAGGCCATTTTGCAGAAGAAGAATGATGCTATTGGGCTTGAGAATGGGTGGAAGCAGGGTTTCGAGAAGATGGTTTTGGGTTGTTTTGAGCGCGACAATTACTACGTCGCAGAGGGGCATGTCTTTTGTGTTTTTGTATGCCCAGACCTGGGGAAGGTGGAAATCTCCATCGACTGAATCTACTCTGAGGCCATGCTGTTGAACATACTCATAATCGCTGTGGAGGAGGAAATGAACGTCTTGGCCTGAGTGTTGTAATTTGCCACCATAGAAGCCGCCGATCGCCCCAGTTCCAATAACGGCATAACGTAGGTTTGGCACAGTAATCGTTCTCCTCAAGCAATTGAGCTGGTCCTATAGTTTACGGATGTGGGGTGTTGTTGTTAAGAGGATGTCTGAAAAGGGTTTGACTGTAACTTTTGTCATTATGAGCCTGACGAAAAAATAGGGATTTCAGAGGATTTTCTTTGTGGAATCACCTACATGTCTATGCTCAAAATATACTTTTCAGACATCCTCTAAGGGCGATCGCCACTCTGATTTTTCTTCCCTCACACCAGAATTCTGGTCAAATCGTAAATTGTTGCGTTTTGTTAAGCTAGAATCTGTGAACTGTTTTATGGCTGGCCATGGTTGCAAACGTCGTCTCAATCGCCCCGGAAGTTTCCACCGAAAAATTTGATTGGTTAGAGGCTTGGTATCCAGTGCATTTCGTGCAGGATCTCAGCAAAACAGAACCGACAAGATTTGTACTTCTCGAAAAGCCTTTGGTGATTTGGTGGCATGAGGAATCACAACAGTGGAATGTATTTTCCGATGTTTGTCCGCACCGTTTAGCGCCCTTGTCGGAGGGACGCATTGTGGATGGTTGTCTCGAATGTCCTTACCACGGTTGGCAATTTTCCGAGTCCGGTTCCTGCGAAAAAATTCCGTTCCAGAAAGAAGATGGCACAGCAAATGAAAACTCCCGTGCAACTGTAGCGAGTTATCCCTGTCGCGTTGAGCAAGGTTTGTTATTTGTGTATCCTGGCAAGCTCGAAAATGCGGAGACGCAACCGCTGCCGACCATTCCTGCTCTAGATCAGTATCCTGGCGAATGGGTGATGGCAGATGTGTTTCGCGATATTCCCTACGATGCGACGACCCTTTTAGAAAACGTTTTGGATACGAGTCATGTCGCTTTTACTCACCATCCTCGCGTTGGTAATCGTAAGAACGCGAAAGAATTTATTCTCGATGTATCTGATATCGAGAAAACAGGTTTTACTGGAATTTGGGAAGAAGGCCCTCGCCGAGGAAAGTTGGGTGCTCAGAAAACAACATTTTTTGCACCATCGGCAATGTGGCATGACATTGAAGAAAGTTCGTTTGGGCAGGTGATGACCTGTGTTTATGCGGTGCCCACGGAAAAAGGAAAATGTCGTGCTTTAGTGCGTTTGCCTTTCCGATTTAAGTCAGCAATTCCGAGACTAGTGTTTAAGTACACGCCTCGCTGGTTTTCCCATGTGAGTCAGATGGGCATTCTGGAAGACGACCAAATTTTCTTGCATCTCCAGGAGCGCGAACTCGAAAAATCGAAGAAAAATTATGCGCAAACTTGTTATTTACCGACTGGCTCTGATTTGTTTGTGTTGGCCTATCGTAAGTGGGTAGAAAATTTTGGTGAGCCATTCGCTGATCAAACTTTTGCGCCCGCAGAACCTAGTCAAGCTCAGTTACTCGAGCGCTATCATTCTCACACCAAAAATTGTTCGAGTTGCAAAGCGGCACTGGCGAATATTCAGAAGATTCGGACTGGGTTGGCGATCGCCGGATTTTTGGGATGGTTAACGTTGCCCTTTAGTGGTGTGTTGGGATTATCAACGACTGTGATGGGGGCGATCGCCGGAGTGATTGGCTTATGCGGTTTGGCTTGGTGGCAACTGGGCAAATATGAACGCAAATTTTTTGACGGCGAATATCCTCCAACCCGTAATTACAAATAGTGTGAGAATTCAGGTCGCTTCGGGGCAAAGGCTTATATGATCTAGGCTGAAGCCCTCAGAAGAGTTATGAGCAGTCGTCGTCAATTTTTGGTCTCCGCAGGTACCGTTACCCTCGCGTCAATGTTGGGTGGATGCGGTGCACCGAAGGAATCGCGATTGCAATTTCGGGTGCTCGAAGGCAGTATTTCACCGCAGGTTTTGAAAGCATTTCGGCGCAGTTATCCTGATCACAAACGCATTAAGTTTAAGCCTGTTGATCAACTCGCAAAGTTGTTCGAAGATCTCAAGAAAATTCAAGAGACAACCCCAGAAAATTACAACAAAAGATTCCCTTGGCAGTCAGAGAATCCACCGATTGCGCCTGATTTGGTGACTATCGGTAATGGTTGGTTTAAAGAGGCGATCGCCGCAGAATTATTACAACCCCTTGCCGTTGATCAGCTCGAAACTTGGCAAGATCTCGACGAACCTTGGCGGACATTTATCGAGGAACAATCGGGTAAAACCTATGGCATTCCCTATCGTTGGGGCACAACATTATTGCTCTATCGCAAGGATAAGCTGAAAAAATTTGATTGGCAACTCACAGACTGGGAAGACCTGTGGCGCGAGGAGCTAAAAAATAAAATTTCTCTGCTCGATCATTCCCGCGAAGTCATTGGTTTCGTGCTGAAAAACTTTGGATTTTCGTATAACGACAAAGACCCTGAGGCGATCGCCGGACTCTCTGAAGAATTGGGCCTACTCCATCGCAACGTGAAATTCTATAGCTCGACCCATTACCTGCAGCCCCTTATCACGGGGGATACATGGGTTGCCCAAGCTTGGTCGCAAGATGCCCTGTCGTTGATGAAGCGCTACCGAAATCTCGGGGCAGTCGTCCCAAAAAGCGGTACAGCCCTCTGGTGTGACCTCTGGGTACAGCCGAAAAAAAGCGAACGGGAATTTGCTGACCTGAAACCATGGCTAGAATTTTGCGCGAACGAGCGAGCTATTAATCAATTTGCCCAATCAACTTTTGCCGCCTCGCCGTTAATTTATCAGACCGAAAATTTGGACGCGAAGGTCACAGAAAATCCCCTCATTTTCGTCAATCCAGAAACCTATCAAAATAGCGAGATCATCGAAACCTTACCGCCCAGCACCGAGGCGCAATACCAAACTCTTTGGCAACAAATGCGCCAAGCCTAAGACCTGTTTTGCGGAAATCCCCCTTCTTTCGGGATAATGCCAAAGGAGAAAATCGAGGGTAGACATGGCAGACAAAACAATTGGCATCGCGATCACCGGGACAGGATTTGGACAGAAAGTTAATATTCTGGGTGTCTCACTTCAGTATTTTCATTGAGCGAAAAAATCATAAAAATTAGTTCAATCAATCTATTACTTTAATTTGAGCTAAAAATTTTTCTGTTTCTAATCTCTAATAAATTCTATGATTGAAATCATCATCATACTGCCAATCCTGATTTTTGCTGCGATTACTTTTTTAATAAACCGATGGAACATTTTTTTGTACTATTCATTAGCAGTTTTGATGGGGTTATATATGGTTTCATACAGCGAGCATGTATATATACTGAATCCTCTTAATGATATTGGACCAGGATATGGCATCGGTTTGTTTATCCTTGTGTTAATTCAAGTTTTATTTGTTGCTGTTCTTTTTCTCCGCTTAGTTTTATTTATTTATGGTGCATTTAAACAAAAAAGAATAAGGCGAGATATGCTGAGTAAACAGACACTTATCTCTATCCTTTTGTTTTTTGTCTGTGGGATTATTTTCTCGAAGGCTTATTATCATCTCAATCATCCATATAAGAACTTAGATGAAAACATGAGAGGACAACATGCCGAGCAAGTGATTATGGCTCATCATAGGTTTGGGGATTAGCCAGAGTTTCAGGCAAATTCGAGGAGAGATAGTGGTTGTGAAGTATTAGCTGGGCTTATTTTCTTCACCAGTGTAGAGATTGAGTTGGCGATCGCTTCTTCTCCAGCACAAAATTTTGCTGAAGTTTCCCATCTTCCGGGATAATGTCCGTGGAAAAAATGCGAAGGGAAATCATGGCAGAACAAAAAATTGGAGTAGTGATCGCCGGGACAGGATTTGGACAGAAAGTTAATATTCTGGGTGTCTCACTTCAGTATTTTCATTGAGCGAAAAAATCATAAAAAGTTAATTCAATCAATCTATTACTTTAATTTGAGCTAAAAAATTTTCTGTTTCTAATTCTAATAAATTCTGTGATTGAAATAATCATACTGCCAATTCTTATTTTTGCCATGATTACTTTTGTGATTAACCGGTGGAATATTTTCCTATACTATTCACTGGCAGTTTTAATGGCGTTACACATCCATTCATATAGCTACCACCTATATGAACTTAACAATTTCAGTGATCTTGGGGTGGCAGATACTCTTGGTTCTCTCATAATTGTATTAATTAAATATGGTATAGTTGCTGTTCTCTTACTTCGCTTGATTTTATTTATTTATGGTGCGTTTAGACAGAAAGAAATAAGGAGAAATATGTTGAGAAGACAGACGTTTATCTCAATTTTTATCTTCTTAGTCTGCGGAGTTATTTTCTCGAAGACTTACTATCATTTCAATGATCCGTACAAAGATTTAGATGGAATGAGAGGTCAACGTCTAGAGCGGGTGATTACGGCTCATCGTGGGTTTAGGAATTAGCTAGAGTGACAGGTTGATTTGAAAAAAGACAGTGGTTATTAAGAGTCAGCTCAGGTCATTTTCTCAACTAGTCTAGAGTTTGAGGTGGCGATTGCCTCTTTATAGAGCTGGATTTTGCTGAAGCGACCCTTCTTCCGAGATAATGTCCGTGGAAAAATTGCTAGGGGAAATCATGGCAGAACAAAAAATTGGGATTGCAATTGTCGGCACTGGCTTCGGCCAAAAAATTCATATTCCCGGTTTTCAGCACCACCACCGCACAGAGGTTGTTTCGGTTTATCATCGCGATGCCGCTAAAGCCCAAAGCATTGCTGCTGCTCATAATATTCCCCACAGTGGCGATCGCCTCGAAGATGTTTTAAGTAATCCTGCTGTGGATGCTGTGGCTATTTCAACGCCACCATTTTTGCACTACGACATGGCGAAACAGGTTTTAGAGGCTGGCAAACATTTGTTGCTCGAAAAACCGATTACCCTAAATACTGCGGAAGCAAAAGAGCTCTACAAAATTGCTGCCGCGAAAAATTTAGTGGTCACTCCCGATTTTGAATTTCGGTTTGTCCCAGAATGGCAGATGTTTGCGGATTATCTCCAAAATGATTTTGTTGGGAAAAAGCGTCTCATCACGATTAATTGGATTGTTGTGAGCCGTGCCAACCCTGATCGAGCTTGGAATTGGTATGCTCTGAAATCCCAAGGAGGCGGTGCTTTAGGGGCTGTTGGTTCCCATGCATTTGACTACATTAATTGGCTTTTTGGCGGCGTAAAACGGATTTCTGGCCACCTCAGTTGTGCAATCCCCGAACGTCCCGATCCTCTCGATGGCAACAAGCTAAAAACCGTTGATGCCGATGATACTTGCATGATTATGCTCGAACTTGCCGACGGTACACCTTGCCAACTAAATATCAGTTCGGTGACCTATCACGGTCGCGGCCATTGGGTGGAGGTCTATGGCGAAAAAGGGTCTTTGGTACTGGGCAGCAGCAACCTCAAAGATTATGTCCACGGCTTTACGCTCAAAGCTGGTAAAGCTGGAGAAGAACTAAAAGAAGTGGCGATCGCCGACAAATACAAATTCCCCAAAAGTTTCGATGATGGCCGGTTAGCGCCCTTTATTCGAGTCGTTAATCATTTTGCCCAGTGCATTGATGAAAATAATTCGGCGATCGCCCCCACTCTCAAAGAGGGAGTTTACTCTCAGCTACTGATGGATTTAACTCACCAGTCCAATGATGAAAGACGCTGGTTAGATGTACCTAATCTCGACCAATTTTTAGGTTAAGCACTGACTCTGTTGCAGCCAATTCCCCCATAAACTCTCTGAAGACTGGATTTGGTGAGGGCAGGTACGAGGCGATCACAGGCTATTCTTGCGCCAGAAATATTACGGGCAGTGGGGCCAATCTGAAGCGCCACTAATCCGCCCATTAAAAATAGGTCGCAACCTTGCCAACGCAAATATTTGTCGAGGATAGGAAAACCATTAATGCTGGGTTGAGGATGACGTTCACGGACTTTTTGTAAAAGAGGTTCGGCATCCAGATGGAAACGACTCCCTGTCGCTAACCATAGGCGATCGCCCTCAACAATCTCACCGTTATCGCAATAGAGTTGCCAATGATTACCTTGCCACCGGGCAGTTTGGATTTGGCACTCAGGTTTTAGAGTGATTGTATCTTTGCGTTTAGCCTGCCGCAGTTGCCGCATCACCATCGGCGTTAAAGATCCACCATCCCGGGCATTAAGCACCATCTCTAGCCGCTTTTCCCAATCGGGTTCTGCATAAAATCCCTTTAAATATTTAGGCCCCATCCAGCCTGCATCGGCATCAAAAAGTTTTTCTTGAAAAGCTCGCCGGGCGATCATTGTGACCTGACCCCGCCGGGCGATCGCCCCCAAAGCGAGATGCCCAGTCGATAAACCACCACCAACGATAATAATTCGTTCACCTTTGAGATGTAATCCCCGTAAATCAACGTGGTCACTATGGCAAAGACGATCCGGTGGATATGGCATTTCAATGGAGTCGAGCCATTGAGGTAGCTGCCTTTGGGTGCGATTTGTTGCGAGGACAACCCGCCGCGCGACCCATTGATTACCATTGTCCAAAGTGAGCGTAAATTTGCGCTGGTTTTCCGTGGGTGGCTCCAAATCAGTGACTGCCGCTGGAATCACGTGCTTTTCTACTTGAAATTCTTTAATGGCTGCCTGACAAAAATCCGCAAACAATTTTGTGCCGGGCAAATCATAGGGCGGAAATAATTCGTTGGCACGCTTTTCAGCAAACCGTCTTAACGCAAATGGATCTGGATGAGGATGATGTACAGCAGGCGAGCGCAGATGGGAGATATCCTGGGCGGCGAACTGATGATGCCAATTGGCAAGCCATTGGCCATGGGGATCAAAAACCGTGATTCGCTGACGCAACTTAGGTCGCTTTTTGAGGAGATGCAGCACCAAAGTCAAACTTTGTACTCCGGCCCCGACCACAGCAATGTCACATTGCTGTAGGTTTTTCTTGTCGGTTAGTGAAGCAAAAGGCATTTTCACAGCAAACCTACGATAGAACGAGAATGATAATCATTATCGTAATATAGATAGTGGTTTATTATTCGATCGCAAGTCAGCGAATCGGCTGGCAGCAGTTAGGAAAACCATGATTGATTGGACTAAAACAAAAATTTTGGCGATCGCCGGATTAGCGGGAGCCGGAAAGACCCAATGGTTGCGAGAGCAATTAAAAGATCAAAGTGATGAGGTCATCTATTTCGCACCTCAAACAACCGATTGCCCAGTGGATCGCCATTGCCTTGAACTCGACTTTCCCTCGTGGCAGTTTTTAGCGGAAGGGCAGGAATTGCAGCTCATCGAAGCCTTGCAACAGGGGGCGATCGCCGTGCTGGAATTGGGCTTTTATGTCGCGCCGGAATCCGGTGAACAATTACTGAAGACCCTCGAAGCAGAAGGATTTTCCTGTGAACGGTTCGCCTTTGTATCCGACCAAATGGCCAATTCTCCTTGGCATGTGTGGGCAGACCAAATTATCGAAGTGGCTATACCCTTACCTGCTCGTAATCTCGAAATTTGGCGATCGCCCACAAAAGGACAAGTATTTGATCCCAATAGCCTCAATATTTTCTGGGAAGAATTAACCAGCGGTGCCTACGGTGATATCCAGCGCGCAAAAGGGGTTGTCGAAATCGTTGACGGTCGCGCCTTCTATCTCGACTACGTTTCCCATAAACCAGAAAGCCTTTACCATGAGCTACCCGTGAAAATCTGGTTGGACGGTAGACCAGAGCGATTTAGTGGTTTAGAAGTAGTTGGAACAAAACTCGACGGGCAACAAATCGCGGACACCATTTTAGATTGCTGTCTAAACGATGAATTGCTCAGTGATTACCAAGAGCAAATTCGTCAGCAAATCCAGCAACAGAAACAACCTAGTCCTGTGCAATAACCTCCGGCTCAAGCATAAATTTTTTCTACCATTCCCCAGTCAAACCGACCCCTACGACCATGAAAATAGCAGTTATCTCCTGTATCCACGGGAACTACGAAGCGCTGACCACAGTGCTCGACGATATAGAAACAAACAATGTTGACCAAATTTATTGCCTTGGTGACCTCGTTGGTTATGGCCCCTACCCCAATGAGGTGGTGGCCTTAATGCGATCGCTGGATATTCCCACGACCCAAGGCTGCTGGGACGAAGATATTGTCGATGGCTTAAACGCTTGTGACTGTAGTTATCCTTCCCTATTGGCCGAAAAACGAGGCAAAGCCGCCCATGTGTGGACAGATGAAGTAATTCATCCAGAAATCCGAGAATATCTTGCCGAATTACCGTTGGTGATCAAAAAAGATGGCCTCGCATTTACCCATGGTAGCCCCCAAAGCCAACATGAATATCTCCTGCCAGAACTAGATGGCTTTCTTGCCCTAGAGCGTGTTCTCAGTACCGAAGCCGATGTGCTGTTCTGCGGCCATACCCATGTGCCCTATGTACGAACCATTGACGAAGGCTCCCTACGTTTTTCTGTGCAAACTGACTCCAACAAATCTCCCTCTGAACAGGAATTTAGCACTTCAATCAAACGAATTATCAATGCCGGATCAGTGGGAGAACCACGCCATGGCCGTCCCAATGCCACTTACGTTATTTATGACACCGACACGGAGCAAGTAACCTTTCGGGAAGTGGAATACGACTATAAAAAAACCTGCGCGGCGATTATTGAGAAGGGTTTACCGAAAATCTTTGCGTGGCGGTTGGCGAATGGCATGGAATTTGCTGAGCGTGCCGATGATCCGACCCATCTTTGTGAGCGGGGGGTATAAAAATGCATTGGGCAATTTTAAGTGGCATTGAAGGCAATCTCGAAGCCTATGAAGCGGTTTTGCGGGATGTTCACAGACAAACTCCCAAAGTGACAGACCTATTTATTTTGGGCGATCTTATCGATGGCACTCCTGAAGGAAATGCCGTCGTTGATCGCATCCGCAACCCCAAAAGAGGCGAATTAATGCCCCAGGTCTGTAAAGGTGCGTGGGAAGAACAATGTCTTATTGTGCGGGGTCTCGCGGCAGAACCGGAAGACAAGTCATTTATCAAAGAAAAGGGTGGCGATATTCTCAAACAACTTTGGGATAACGTCCCGAGGGAAATGGTGCAATGGTTTAGTCAACTGCACTTTGGATTTGCAGAGCTAGATTGTTTGCTTGTCCACGGGAGCAGTTTGAATGTGTTTGAAAAGTTGACACCAGATTTATCGCCATTGATTTTATTGGATCGACTAGCTCGAACAGGGAGTAATCGTCTGTTTTGCGGGCGATCTGGCCAAACCTTTAAGTTTCAGCTTGCCAAAGGACGGTTAGCAGCAACGGTTACCACTCTTGATTCGGTAAAAGAAGAGCAAAACTATGATTTGGGCGATCGCATTGTCATTGGCGTAGGAAATGTAGGCAGACAGTCTAAACAAGCCACTTATACGCTCTACAACCCTGAAACCGACAAGCTCGTTTTTCGGACAATCCGTTACGGGAAAACTGCCGGATTTGGTTAGTGAATTCTCTAATCCAAAGGACTGAAAATCGAATGCTCAATCACAAGTAACAACACCTTGCAATTAGAACGCAGGTGTTTGTTATTTGCGGCGGCGTTGAGGTTGAAGCTTTGCAGGAGCTTTAGATTTCTGTTCTGCGGCAGGTGCTTCAGTGTTGGCGGATTCAGAGGGTTGTAACTGTTGACGACCATTGCGCACAACATTAAGCATTTGAATCAATTGCCCTTCCAAACCAGACAGCACTTGGTTGGCGTATTGATCTGCACCCTCTTGGATTTCATCAGATTCGGCGATCGCCAGCTCCCGAATTTCCCGAATTTCCTCATAGGCTTTGCGACGATTTTCTTCCACCTCAGCCGCTAAAGACTGACGCATATTTAAACATTCTTGCTCAGCATCCTGGCGCATCTGCTCTGCGTTTTGTTCTGCCTGACGAACGAGTGGCATTTCATCGAGGAGTTGCGCGGCCCGGCGTTCTGCCGCCGCCATAATCTCCTCAGCGTAATCTTCCGCTTCGACAATAATCTGTGCCTTCTGTTGGAGCACTTCCATTGCTGCCTCAATTACCTTCGGCAAACTGGCACGTACCAAATCGAGTTGATCAAGAAGTTTTTCTTCCTCCACCATCGTGATACCCGTGAGCGGAATGTGAGGGCTATCAAAAATAATTTCTTCGAGCTGAGTCAGCTGCTGCTGCACATCGAGATCAACATCTTTGTAGAGAGATGAAGATTCCGGAGATGCTACTGGGGTTTCGGTGGGTGTTGAACTCTGAAGCATTTGTAGAGATCGTTTGCGACATTATCGGGGACAAGGTGATCGATAGAACCACCGAATTTAGCAACTTCTTTGACGACGCTACTACTGAGAAAACTATACTCGTTCGACGTCGCGAGGAATACTGTCTCGATGTTAGCCCAAAGCGTCTTATTTGTATGCGCCATTTGCAGTTCTTTTTCAAAATCTGATAAGACACGCAGTCCTCTGAGCAATACTCCTGCATCCTTCTGCCGGGCGTATTCAACAGTGAGCCCCGTAAAACTTTCTACCTCCACATGGGGTAAATGCTGGGTACAGAGCTTAATCTGAGCAACGCGCTTTTCGAGGCTGAACACAGGAGATTTACTAGGATTACAGAGCACCGCTACAATCACCTTCTCAAAGAGGCGATCGCCCCGTTGGATAATGTCGAGATGGCCGAGGGTAATGGGATCAAAACTGCCGGGATAAATCGCGATCACAGGAAAAAGTGAAGAAAATTCTGTCGCGAATATTGTTGCATATCATTAGCAAAAGTATTCAGAAAAGCACTAGAGCATTAGCACATACAATGGTGGATGGTTTAAATGAAGAGTCTTCACATCATGAGTGATCATCAACCCCAAAAAATGTACGAAGGAAAGGCTAAGATTCTCTACAGCACAGCCGATCCAGACATTCTCCTCACCTACTTTAAAGACGATGCTACGGCGTTTAATGCCCAGAAAAAAGGCACTATTCGCGGCAAAGGGGAAGTGAATTGCACAATCGCCTCAGTACTTCTGAAATGGCTTGAAACAAAGGGCATTCCCACCCACCTAATCGAGCAGCCTAAGCCCAATGAAATGTTAGTTAAAGCTGTGACTATTTTGCCAGTGGAAGTGGTCGTCCGAAATATTGCGGCAGGTAGCCTCTGTAAGCAAACAGGATTAGAGCAAGGCACTGTCTTACCACAACCCCTCGTGGAATTTTTCCTTAAAGATGATGACCTCGGTGATCCTCTCTTGACTCGCGATCGCCTGATGCTGATCAATATTGTGACGGAGGCTCAAGTGAAAGAGTTGACTGACTACGCGTTGAAAATCAATGTGTTGATGCAGGAATTTTTCACAAGCTGTGACATTACCCTCGTGGATTTCAAAATTGAATTTGGCACAGACAAAAACGGCACAATTCTTTTAGCCGATGAGATTAGTCCTGACACTTGTCGCCTTTGGGACAATACCATTGCTGATCCCAATGCTCGCGTCATGGATAAAGACCGTTTCCGGAAAGATCTCGGCAAGGTTGAAGATGCTTACCAAGCAGTGCAAGCAAGGGTCCTCGCTCAGGCTGAAGCATTATCAGTTTAGATAAGTTGGTGATCGCCTATTATTCATCCAGCGAAACTTATCGATAATATCCACGTCTAACGACTCTGGTACAATCCAGCAGAATAGATTAACCTGTTGGAAAAATTTACCAACTGGCACTACCTCAGTGCAGTGCTCATTGCTCATATAACTTTCGTTTGACTTGGTGTGGACGTGCAAAAAAAACAAACTCAAGACCGTTTTGATCCCCGAACACTTGCACTGTGGGCAACTATTGCTGCCCTCGGCTCGATGTCACCAGCCCAAGCTGAGACCCATCAGAACCTATCTGATATCGCCTTAAACACTGTTGCAAGTGGCGCTGAGAACTCTGTAACAGCGACAGCAGCTTCTACGACAAACCCAGTAGAGCAAGAAATGTCTGTCGTAGCGACTTCGGATGAAACCAACGTTTCACCATCACTCACAAATGTCGTTTTTGAGTCTGCGCCAACTACGCCTGAGGCTCCCACTGAGATTGCCTTGGTTCAAGAGCCAACGGATATCGAGATTAGCGAAAGCATTGCGGTAGAAGAAACAGGTGTAGCCGAGCTAACTGCTGAGCAGCCTGTTGTAGCACCAGAAACCATTGTTAGTGCTGTGGTTGAGACAGAAACAGTAGACATGGCGATCACCCCAATCGTTAACGAAACAGAAGAGTTTGCGATACAGCCCACAACCGAGCTGGAAACTGCTCTAGTGCCAGTTGCTGAAACTCCAGAAGAAGAGCTTTTAATTGCCCAAGGTGCTCCAAGTGAAGCACGGGTATTGGTCGCGGAGATCGCGATTAACGGCACAGGCGGCAATGTTGAATTAGAACAGAGTGTTGTCCAAGCCATCGAAACACAGGCTGGACGTCCTACCACGGTTACTCAGATTCGAGCCGATGTTAATCGCATTTATGCAACAGGTCTATTTTCTAACGTCACCGCAACACCTGAAGATACACCTTTCGGTGTGAAGGTGACTTATGAAGTTGTGCCTAATCCCGTCCTGAGCAACGTGACAGTCCAAGCATTGCCCTTAGATGATAATCGTGGGATCACACCACCCGAAGTTATCGATAATATTTTTGGCGATCGCTACGGCCAGATCATTAACCTCAACGACTTCCAAGAAGGTAGCGGTAAGCTCGGCCAACTTGAGGCTTGGTATCAAAATAATGGCTATGACCTTGCAAAGGTTGTGGGTATTGATGAGCCTAGTTCTGATGGCGTGATTACCCTAGTCGTTGTAGAAGGTGTCATTGAAGATATTCGCGTCAACTTCATCAACACTGACAATGAGCCTGTGGAAGGTAAAACGCGAGAATTTATCGTGACTCGTGAAGTTCAGCTAAAGCCCGGTGATGTGTTTAACCGTGCCACTGCTCAAAACGATCTCCAGCGTGTTTTCAACCTCGGCTTGTTTGAAGATGTACAGCTCGACTTTACAACTGGTGAAGAAGATCCCACTAAAGCAATCCTCAATCTCAACGTGATTGAAGCAAATACTGGCTCTATTGCTGCAGGTGGTGGTATTAGTTCTGCGAGTGGTTTCTTCGGAACGGTTAGTTATCAGCAACAAAACCTTGGTGGTAATAACCATCGTCTGGCAACAGAGCTTCAGCTTGGTACTAGGGAAGCGTTGTTTGATGTCTCCTTTACAGATCCTTGGATTGCGAATGATCCTTTCCGTACCTCCTACAGCGTGAATGCCTTCCGTCGTCGTTCGATTTCTTTGATCTTTGATGGTGGCGATAATGATATTGATCTCGCGCAAAGTGGCGATCGCCCCCGAATTAATCGTCTTGGTGGTGGCGTAACCTTCAGTCGTCCTCTCAGCAAAAATGTTTTTGCTCGGTCAGATTGGCGCGGCTCCCTTGGTCTGCAATATCAACGAGTCACCATTACGGATGGCGATGGCGATGTCGAATTTATTGATGAAGCTGGTAATCAACTCAGTTTCTCTGATGACGGTAAGGATGACCTCACAACTCTCCGGTTTAATCTCGTCCGCGATAAGCGTAATAACCCAGCAGCACCAACCCGTGGCTCTGTGACTCGTATTGGTACTGACCAAACCATTCCTATTGGTAAAGGCGGTATTTTCTTTAATCGAATTCGTGGTAGCCATAGTTTCTATGTACCTTCTCCGCTCAAGCTACCTTTGGTGAATAAGGAAAAGCCTCATACTCTGGCCTTTAATATCCAAGGTGGAACTATTATTGGCGATCTACCTCCCTACGAAGCCTTTTCTTTGGGTGGTAGTAATTCTGTCCGTGGTTTTGAGGAAGGAGATGTTGGTAGTGGTCGCCATTATCTTCAGGCAACGGCGGAATATCGTTTCCCTGTTTTCTCTGTTGTAGGCGGTGCGCTGTTTGTGGACTACGCAACAGACTTAGGCTCTGGTGATGATGTCCCTGGTGACCCTGCTGGAACACGCGGTAAGCCTGGCGATGGTTTCGGCTATGGTATTGGCGTCCGTGTAGACTCCCCTCTCGGTAACATTCGTGTCGACTATGGTCTGAATGATGAAGGCGATAGCCGGATTCACTTCGGTATTGGTGAGCGTTTCTAAAACAAATTACTAAATCAATAAAATTATGGGGGAATAATCCCCCTTTTTTGTTATGGCAACTACTCTGAAAACGGCAGTGACTTGCTCTGGTATTGGGCTGCATTCTGGCAAAGAAACCACCGTGAAATTGATGCCCTGCGATCGCCTTATTGGCCGCTATTTTGTGCGGACAGATTTAGCAGATCAGCCAGAAATTCGTGCTCAGATTGATGCAGTTGGTCAAACCATGCTTTCAACAGAATTAGGGGTTGGTGGTGTCACAATAAGGACAACGGAACATTTATTGGCAGCCCTAACGGGTTTAGGTGTAGATCATGCCCGCATTGAAATTTCTGGAGCTGAGTTACCGTTACTGGATGGTTCTGCAAAAGACTGGGCAGCGGCGATCGCCTCAGCAGGAATTCAGACTATAAGTTCGGAGTCTAGCGAATCTCTAGTCGTGTCCGAGCCTATTTGGATACGAGAAGGGGATACTTTTGTTGCAGCTTTGCCTTCAGAAGAATTGCGGTTTAGCTATGGTATTGATTTTCCCTATAAGCCCATCGGTAATCAGTGGCATAGTTGGAGTCCAGTAGCAGAACCCTTCGAACAGGCGATCGCCCCTGCCCGCACCTTTGGCTTTGCGGATCAGATTGAGCAACTGCAGAAAGCTGGCTTAATTCAAGGAGGAAGCCTGGAGAATGCCCTCGTGTGCGACCACGAAAAATGGATCAATCCACCTCTCCGCTACGATAATGAACCCGCCCGCCATAAACTTCTCGATTTAATCGGTGATTTGAGTCTATTGGGAACAATTCCTACTGCTCACTATCTTGCCTACAAAGCAAGCCATAAACTTCATACTCAGCTGGCAAAACAACTCGCCATTCTTGGAAACACATAACTTTTTTCCGGTAACCCAGTAACCTATGGACTGGGCGTGGATTTTCGGTAGCTTTAAAATAGCCATCAAGTAAATATTCAATAAAAAGCCTACCCAGTCGGGTAGGCTTTTTAATTTAAAAAATATGCAATTTAATTCTTCATTTAGGGAAATGACGATTTAGTAGTTACCGTTGTTTAAACGCTCTTGGCCCTCAAGGAATACATCAGAGGGAGGTGTAACGGTGAAACGGTCGAGATTTGCTTCGAGCTTTGCAATCTGTCTCTCGCTCAAACCAGGGATATCGAGAACATCTTGAACGTTTTCGTAGGGACCATACTTAACAATAAGTTTGGCGAGGGTGGGGTAAAAACCTCGGAGTTCGCGAAACAATCTAACATTTGCGTTGTTGAGGTCAAGTTTCTGGCCATACTCACTTTCGAGTACTTTATCGGCTGCGTTAACACGTTCACCGAGTACTGCCGCTGAAACGAAACCATTGCTCAAATCGACAGCTTGAGCTTGGGGCTGAGCCGCGAAAAATACACAGCCGATCATGAGGACAAACCCCATTACTGCACTCACAATTCTACTCATTACGATTGACTCCTCCTAAGCTTTTAGAAGCTTTTGATGATTTTTAGTATGTATATTTCAAATTCGGGTCTCCAGTAGAACTAGAGCCACAGACATGGAAAATTCTGGCTTATTATTTCATTTTTTGTCGTTGATTGTCATCTTTCGGTTTTTGAACCTGAGGAACGGTAACAAAAGTTCATGATTTAGCTGCTAACGTTGCGACTTCTATCATTTTCTTGCGGGCGATCGCCGTGGTTCTAGGTTTTTATGGAAGTTACGCCATAATAAATTTTTGTAGCCAATACAACAAAAGGAGCATCAAAATTTTATGTCTCTTCGACTAGGCGATGTTGCGCCCAACTTTACCCAAGACTCCACCGAAGGAGAGCTGAATTTTTACGACTGGACAGGTGATAGCTGGGTTGTGTTGTTCTCTCACCCAGCGGATTTTACGCCTGTTTGCACAACTGAACTCGGTGAAGTTGCTCGCCTCAAAGGTGAATTTGCTAAGCGCAATGCAAAGGTCATTGCCCTCAGCGTTGATGATACGGAGTCCCATAATGGCTGGGTTGGTGATATTACTGAAACCCAAGGCTGTGCGGTAAATTACCCAATTTTGTCTGATGCAGACAAGAAAGTGGCAACGCTCTACGACATGATTCATCCCAACGCGAATCCGAAGGTGACTGTCCGTACTGTATTTGTGATCGATCCTCAGCACAAAGTTCGATTGACGATTACTTATCCACCTGCGACTGGTCGTAATTTCCAAGAGATTTTGCGGGTGCTCGATTCTCTCCAATTGACGGATGATTATAGTGTGGCAACGCCTGTGAATTGGAAAGATGGCGAGGATGTTGTTGTTTCTCCCGCAATTTCCACTGAGGATGCGAAAGCGAAATTCCCGAAAGGGGTCAAGGAAATTAAGCCTTATCTTCGGATGACTCCCCAGCCGAATAAGTAAGATTTCAGTTTTTAGTTGTAATTTTTAGTTTGAAAATATGTTTGGCGATCGCCCTAGTCTTGTTTATAGGATGAGTGGCGATCGTCTTTTTATTGAGAGATTTGAGCAGATTATTCCGGTCAATCGAGAAAAATTAAAGTTAGTCTAGGGAAGAGTTTTGACCTAATGTCGCCGCATTGTCCCAATGACAGCTAATCCCACACCGTCCCAGAAGAAACCGCCAGCTTCCAAGATATTCGCGCGAATTCGTAATTTACCGAAGCCTACCCCCGAAGAATCGAAAATCCTGCGGATATTAGTGCAGGTGCTGGTCATTATCGGGATTATCGCCACAGATGTTGCTTCAGAATGGTCGTTACGTTGGTTTAATTTGCCTGTCAGTATTTTTGCGGTACCGTTGACGATCGCCGCTGGATTATGGAGTTGGAAAAGTCGTAAGGACTCCAATATTGGCGTTAAATTTCTGATTGCCATTGGGATGTTGGCAATGTTGCTCTTGTTCTTCCGTAATCTCTACGCAAACTTTAATGACACCCGTTTAGTCCTCGCCGAGCTTTTAATTCAGCTACAAATTCTCCATGGTTTTGATATGCCTCGCCGTAAGGATTTGGGCTATTCGATGGTGATTGGTTTGATCCTGATCGGCGTTGCGGGAACTGTCTCCCAATCCTTAGTCTTTTCCCCGTTCTTATTATTATTTTTGGCGATCGCCCTGCCCGTTTTAGTGCTGGATTATCGCTCAAGGTTGGGGCTTGAAAGTTTAGACCAACTTCTCTGGAAACGCAGGAGTAGTCAACGAAGCATTCGCAAAAATCTTTTGCAATATTCACCCTTGTCACCTAAACGCTTAGGTGCAATTTTAGGAATTGTGCTGGTGCTAGGTATGGGGATTTTTGCGATCATGCCGCGCTTTCCTGGCTATCAACTGAGTACATTGCCCGTCAGTTTGCCGAGTGATGCCCCTGCAAATCAAAGGTTTAATAACTCGAATCGAAGTTTGGCGAACCCCGGTTATGAGCGCCGAGGCAACGATGAAAATGGCGGCACTGGCGGCGAGAGATTTAGTGATGGTAATGCTGGCGGTGGCGACGAAGATGGTGAAGGCCGAGGTGGTCAAGGAGAAGGTAGTCCATTAGAAGGCCAAGGCCAAATCGATAAAACTGACTACTACGGTTTTAACGACAAGATTAATCAGAATCTACGTGGCGAGATGGAGAAAAGTCTTGTGATGCGGGTGCGATCGCAGGCACCAGGTTTTTGGCGAGTTATGGCTTTTGATCATTACACCGGGCAAGGTTGGGAAGTTACCAATCCTGATCAACTAAGTCTAACGGAGCGATCGCGCTGGGGAGGACGTTTTTTCTTATCTCCCTTTATTCCACCGACGGTACAAACAAAGAAAATCATTCAAAGTTACACTGCGGTTAAGTCGTTGCCTAATATTGTGCCCGCGATGACTTATCCCTCGGAGCTTTATTTCCCGACCCAAGAAATTGGTCGCGATCGCCTCGGAAATTTACGCTCTCCATTGGGTTTGCTGGAAGGTTTGACCTATACAGTCGTTTCGGAAGTTCCGTATCGCGATCGCGCGAAATTAGCGATCTCTGGTTCAGAATATCCCGAGCAAATCAGAGATAAATATCTGCAAGTCCCACCAGAACTTGAAGAGAAAGTGCGGGAGGTGGCAGAGGATATTTTGTCGCGCTCCAATAGCGAAATTGCATCCCCCTACGAAAAAGCGCTTTATCTGACTCAGGGTCTCAAACAAAGATTTCCGACAGCACAGGAGATTCCCTTTTTCGAGGATGGCGAAGATTTAGTGGAGTCTTTTCTTTTTAAATATCAAGGCGGTTATGCTGACCATTACGCAACGGTTCTCACAATTATGTTGCGGTCAATTGGTATTCCTGCGCGATTTGCGACAGGGTTTGGCGAAGGGGATTTCAATCCATTTACCGGTTATTATCTCGTTCACAATACTGATGCCCATGCGTTGACTGAAGCTTATTTTGCTGGGCAAGGTTGGTTTTCGTTTGATCCGTTGCCCGGTCATGAGATTGTGCCAACTTCCTTTGAAGATTCCGGTGCTTTTAATGTGGTGACATGGTTTTGGGAATGGGTTGCAAGCTGGTTGCCTCCACCAATTTTGGCGTTCTTTGAAGGGCTTTGGACGACAAGCCTTGAGATTGTGGGCTACGTCATTATCCGTGTCTGGCAATTTATCTCTGGCAGTATTGTCGGGGCTGTGGTCGGGGCGATCGCCGCATCATTTGCAGGTATGGGCATCTGGTTTATGTTCCGACAAATTCGTGGCTGGTTAAAACGCCGAAAGTTTGCTCGTTTACCCCAGATGGAACAGCTCTATCAGCAAATGTTGGCTCAGCTCAAACTTAAGGGTCATAACAAAAAAGATAGCCAGACCCCATCCGAATTTGTCGCAAGATTAGAAAACAAGTACCAACCCGAAGCGGTGGGCATCATCTCTGAAATTACTCAGGCTTATCTCAATTGGCGCTATGGCGGACAGGCCGCAAATACAGAATATCTACAAACAAAACTGAATTTGCTCCAGAAGCATCTAAAACGTCTAAAAGCCTGACGCTGTAATGCTTTGATTGGGTACGGAGAGAGGGGGATTCGAACCCCCGTTAGGTTTGACCCTAAAACAGTTTTCGAGACTGCCGCATTCAACCACTCTGCCACCTCTCCAGATAGGCCTAACTATTCTAAGAATAAAACGGCGAACTTGGCTAGCCTCCAGCCTAGAAATTACTTAGAAATTATTGGAATTTTTTGAGTGCAAATTTTCCTCGTTCAGCCACGGATGGAGAAACATCCCTAGATAATTGCTCGGCGATCGCCACCAAATCATTTACTTGTATATCGTCTCCTATCTCTTGAAACAAAACATTGCCAGCGACGCGACGCACAATTGCAGAACGATCTTGAGCAGCTTTTTGCAATGTGATGAGGAACGATTGTTGAGGTTGAATATATCTTGTCCCGGTAGTGGTGCACTAGTAATGGTTGTGGAAGAATAGGGGCAAGATTAAACGTCAAGTCTCACCGTGCTCACTTGCCCTCAATGTCAGTCTCCCAGCACCATTAAATATGGTCACACCCATTCGGGAAAGCAGCGCTATCGTTGCCATGAATGTGGTCGCCAGTTTGTGGAACATCCTGCCCACCCTCCCATTGCAACTGACACTCGTCAATTGATTGACCGTCTCCTATTAGAACGTCTCTCTCTCGCTGGTATCACTCGTGCCACAGGGGTCTCTCTGCGCTGGCTACAGTACTATGTCAATGCCAAATTAGAGACTGTGCCTCACGAGTTACCTGTGACTCAAAAAAAAGAGGGCAACTGACCATCGAAATGGATGAATTGTGGTCTTTTGTCGGTAGTAAAGGTGAGAAAGCATGGATTTGGCTGGCTCTTGACCGAGACACCCGAGAGGTGGTGGGATATGCCATCGGAGACCGTAGTCAAAAGACTGCGAAACAATTATGGGATTCTCTGCCTCCTGTGTATCGTCAGTGTGCGCTGGTCTACACCGATTATTGGGATGCCTATGGCTGTGTCTTACCGAGTAAACGTCATCGAGTTGTGGGCAAGGAGACTGGACAAACAAATCATATTGAGAGATTCAACAACACTCTACGTCAGAGAACGTCCCGCTTAGTCCGTCAGGCACTTTCCTTCTCGAAGAAGTGGGAAAACCACATTGGAGCAGTGGTCTATTTTCTCAGACACTATAATCTCTCTCTTCAGTTATGACCATTACTTGTGCATCACTACCCTTGTCCCAAGTACAGCTTTATATTTACCGTCTCTGAAGTATTGATCTGACCACTGCCAGCGACGACCCTCTAACCACACCACTTTTTTCTCGAGGAGATAACGGTAAGCCTTGGCACGCACTGCTGGCTGAATAGCATTTTCAGCAATGTCAAATAAATCGTTATCTAGGACAGAAATACGACCAATCTGACTCATGATTGAAGCCACTGGACCTGCTGGTCGTTCTTGAATTCGCTTGGATATAAGTGGAGCAATATCCGGTAAATAAAGAAGATTTAGCAGCACCTCCAGCTCTTGCTTGGATATACGTCCCCAACTGGATAGATGAGACAAAATTCCCCAAAGTGCGTCCACCACATATTCGGGTCTTGTTTGGGTGGCAATAATTGGTACTTGCCTTCTCGCTGCATCGCAAACTGCTGGAACCCAATCATTGAGTCGCCTGAGAACTAAAGCAAACAGAAATGCATTAGGTGCATCGCTTTTGATACCAATTAAAACTTCTTCTCGTTTAAATCCATTCCCGCTGCACAAATCCAACCATGGCGAAATATTTGAAGAGTTAGTAAATGGTGGCCAGTTACTTTGAACAGTCTTTTGAAGAGAGAACCGTCGCAAACAATGGAGCGGCGAACGCAACCAAGCTTCCCAACGCTCAAGCTTTGTGATGGGTAGAAAGCTAGTGATCTGGATAAACTCGCTTAAAGCAACGGCTGTTTCTTTCTGCTCATGCACAGCTTTCTGAAGATTAACAACAGCTTGTAAAACCCATATTTTCAGTTCTTGGTTGTTGAATGACATATCAATTCTCGAACTAAGGACAATCTTGAAGTATAACCGTATTATGCTCGAAGTCTGTTTTTTGCTTGAACAGGACTTACGCAAAAAGGTCTGATAAGAATTGAGGTATGAGCTTTACGAAATTAGACTATTGTCAATATCTACTAAGCAGTCCAGTCAACTACACTGTGACAAATTTAGCTGAGCATTTGGAAGGAATAAGCCACGACCGAATTAATCGCTATTTACGCGGTGAAAAATTGACCTCCCGACTGCTGTGGGAAAATGTCAAACCCCCTCTGAGTCCTGATGAGAATGGATACATCGTCTTTGATGACACAGTATTGGATAAGAGATTTGCTAGCTCGATAGAGTTGGCAAGGCGACAGTATAGCGGCAACGAACACCGAGTCATCAATGGCATCGGACTCGTCAATTGTGTGTATGTCAATCCTCTGACCCAGCAGTTTTGGGTGATTGACTATCGCCTTTATCACAGAGAGGGGGATGGGAAAAGTAAGCTTGAGCATCTGTCTGAAATGCTTGAGGATCTTGTCTTCTCCAAAGAGTTAGCCTTTCGGACAGTGCTGATGGATAGTTGGTATGACACCCAAAAACTGATGGCTCAAATCGACTAGTTGGACAAAATTTACTATTGTCCACTCAAACGCAATCGCCGAGTCGATGACAGTGGTGGCAGTAAATCCTACCAACGGGTAGAAGAACTTCACTGGGATGAAGACACCTTAGCCCATGGCACACAGATTAAGCCCCAGAGACAAGAAGGTGAGACTATTCCGAGTCACGGTGTCTTCCCGCCGGACGGACTATGTCGCAACGAACGGCTTGACTCAGAATTCTACCGATGCCGTACAAGATGAGTCTGGCATCCGTTGGAAGATTGAGGAGTTTCACCGCGAACTCAAACAACTCACTGGTGTGGATGCTTGTCAGTGCCGCAAGGGACGAATTCAACGCAATCATATTGCCTGCGCCTTATTGGTTTGGACTCGCCTTAAGAGCCTTGCTTATCAAAGTACTCAAACCATTTATCAAATTAAGCACGGGATGCTTTCCCAATACCTCATTGCACAGCTTCAGCGACACACTATTTCTATGACTCTTGCGTAAGTCCTGACCATTTACGGATAGTTTCATAAGTGACGTCGATACCACGGTATTTCATCATCTTTTGGATATCGCGGTGGCTCAAGGGAAATGTGTAGTAAAACGTGAGTTCTGGATAAGGAAATGAGACTCTAATTGAGTTGGAGAGAAGGTTTCTTAGGCTGATGACAATAGGCAATCAAGCCACACAGCAAATTGACACAGAAGTTCGCTGGACTACGATGTCTAGAGTGCTCAATCTGAGAAATGTTCTTCAGTTGGTCAATCACGGTTTCAATCAAAGCTCGTTTACGAGCGATGAATTTATCTTGCCAGAGCATCAAGCGATTCTCCATATTGCGGCGAGGTTTAGCAATTAACATCACATCATGTTCTTCTTTGAGATGTTGTGCCAGAGCTTGGGACACATAGCCCTTATCTCCAAAGACTTTGCCGAATAAATTCCGTAACAGTTCAACGACAGGCTTTCTGTCATCAATATTGCCAGGAGTGATTTGTACATGAAGTAATTCTCCCCGATCATTAATGACCAGATGGAGTTTGAAGCCAAAGAACCATCCAACAGAGGTTTTACCTCTAGCGGCATGACCGTTAAAGACTCGATGTTGGGCAATACGGCGATTGTGACAAACTTTGATACTGGTGGCATCAATGAAACTAATACCTGTGCATTGACCATAACAGTGCTGTAGGTAGACACATAGAGGTACTAACGTCGAAGGCATCCACTCCACAAAACGTTGGTCACTCACGGCTCTGGGAAAAGCTCTTCGCCAGTGATGACGCACATTGATGAGATAGAAATACTTGAAGTTACGATAGTGAGATTGATGAAATGCAATCAATATCGTCATTATCTCGCTGAGACTAAGGCTTCTAGGGCGACGTCGCCGCCGTTGTTTCGAGGCCAGTAATTGTTGTTGCCATTGAGGTTCAAAGACTTGGCAGAAATCATCAATGGAACAAAACAAAGGTTCTAGACTGGTCATGGGAGAAAGTGGTGGATTGCTTATTAACGTGAGTTCTGGATAAGGAAATGAGACTCTAATTGAGTTGGAGAGAAGGTTTCTTAGGCTGATGACAATAGGCAATCAAGCCACACAGCAAATTGACACAGAAGTTCGCTGGACTACGATGTCTAGAGTGCTCAATCTGAGAAATGTTCTTCAGTTGGTCAATCACGGTTTCAATCAAAGCTCGTTTACGAGCGATGAATGTATCTTGCCAGAGCATCAAGTGATTCTTCATATTGCGGCGAGGTTTAGCAATTAACATCACATCATGTTCTTCTTTGAGATGTTGTGCCAGAGCTTGGGACACATAGCCCTTATCTCCAAAAACTTTGCCGAATAAATTCCGTAACAGTTCAACGACAGGCTTTCTGTCATCAATATTGCCAGGAGTGATTTGTACATGAAGTAATTCTCCTCGGTCATTAATGACCAGATGGAGTTTGAAGCCAAAGAACCACCCAACAGAGGTTTTACCTCTAGCGGCATGACCGTTAAAGACTCGATGTTGGGCAATACGGCGATTGTGACAAACTTTGATACTGGTGGCATCAATGAAACTAATGCCTGTGCAATCTCCATAACAGTCACATAAATAGGCACATAGAGGCACTAAGCTGGAGGGCATCCATGCCACAAAGCGTTGATAACTCACTGCTTTGGGAAAGGCTTTTTGCCAATAGTGTCGCACCATCAGGAGATAGAAATGCTTGAAATTACGATAGTGAGATTGATGAAATGCAATCAGTATCGTCATCACCTCACTCAAGCTTAGGCTTCTAGAACGGTGACGATACCTTTTGCAAGAGCTAAGTAATTCTTGATGCCACTGAGGTTCAAAGACCTGGCAGAAATCGTCAACGTCACAAAATAAAGCGTCTAAACTAAGCATAGGAGAAAGCTGTGGATTGGTTTCAACTGCCACGATATGAGCTTTCTTCTTTTCTTTCCTTATCCAGAACTCACGTTAGTAAAGCCAAATGCAATGAGAGATGATCTCGCTTGGGTAGCGATGTCTTTTGTAGAAATGATTCATTGACTCATCCTACAAAATCCTTGTCGTGAAAACCCTTCACTTCACTTGACAATGCCGTCCATTGCTATATCTCGCTCGACTTCATCGAAAGACTTGATGTTATTCAAAGTCTCTGGAAATGTTAGAGCATTCGATTTGATTGCTGATTCATGACCTCAAATTCGAGGATGTTCCTGTCCCCCAATGCTCATAGATTCATACCTCTATTCTGCAACGCCGTATTTTGTATTACCAGAGCAAAATGCGAGAGAACAACCTATGGCTCCAAGGAAGGTTGCGAAACTTTTAAAGGCTTTTTTGCCGCTGGATTTTCTGATTGAGATGGCTCTTTAAACTGCTCCACACTCAAGGGTTGAGACGACCAATATTCATGATCTAAATCTGCCTGACTCAAGATTTTTTTGAACGCAACATCCTCCGACACTACCACAAGGGAACGCTCTATCGACTCCGCAAAGGTTTCATCTTTTGACATTAAAGTCCCTAATTCCTTCGTAAACTGACTAATATTTTGCTCAGAAGGATTTTCTTCCGCTTCCGTTAGGGTTTCAATCGAGCCTTGTTTTTGAAATTGCTCTCGTACAGACTGAATGAGCTGTCCTACACGCTGGTAAACAGCCTCCCCCATATGCTCTCCACTTTTTTCTAGGGCTTTCGAGAAAATAACAGCGGCGATCGCCGAAGTTGTTGCCGTGATATGAGCTGGATTTAGAGCCATAAATCAAAAAACAAACTATTAAGAGGTCAGCTTACATAATTTGCTTCAAGAACGAAACGTCCGCATCCCCAAAATGTACACTGAGCGCAATATGCAAATTCTCTAAAGACTTCACAAGCCAAGGTACACCTTCCTTAGATTGAGCCTCATAATGACTAAATAAAATCGAAAAACGCCTCTCTAAATGCGGTTTCGCCTTACCGCACATCAAAACCAGTTTCAAAAGTAGTGCGACAGTTGCTGTCGGCCCCAGATTCGTGATCATATCCACAAACACATAGTGCTCAGGATTTTGAGGACTATCCACCACCAAGAAATTCAGCAGTTGGCTCGTCGTCCGCATCATCAACAGCTCATTGGGACGATGGTCATCATATCGCGGCAAAATCGTTTGTAGTTTCTGATAAAGCCGTTTATTAAACCGCAAATCGCCATACTTACTATCTACACTGGAAATTAGATAGCCATATAGCTCATTTTTAAACTCTTGATAGGAAACCACCTCAGAGCTACGCCGCAAAAAATGCCGCGATAAATCCCGATAGCTATAGCCGCGCTCAGGCTTCCCGACAAATCGTTTAAGAGCTGTCCCAAGTTCCTTTTCGGTGAGTAGCGTTGGATTATGGACGCCTTGAAGCATTCTCCGGGCTTGCTTCATAGACTGGGTTCGCCGTGCTAACTGAGCTAGACGAACTTGATAAGTGACATATTTAGACAGCTCTAGCTCAAACGAGCGTTGAATCCGTGATTGTACTTGCCGCACAGTTTGTTGGTGTTCAATGCTGCTATCTTCACTCAGCAAACAATGTTCGTATAGATAGGGATAGCGACGAATAAGCTGACCTACGGCAATATCGCCGTTACTCCAGGTAAAATCTTTACCGCCAAGCTCAATAATCCGTGATATCCGCTGTAGGGTCAGATATTGCTCAGTTCGAATAAACTCAGCAACAAGCTGTCTGAGGCGTCGAGTAAAACGTGAGCTGGAGATATTTGGTGGTGGAACAGATTTAAAGAGATCAACCAGTTTGGGGATTGCTTTCTGGAGCTGCGGGTGAATTTGCCAACGGTTGATCAGAATATGGCAGCAACGATTAAGAATAAATTTAAAGTCTTCGTCGATACCAGAGGAATTTAAAACTTCATAGAGAGCCTGTTTCAGTTCATCGCTAGGGGCATCTCGTCCTTCTAATAAAAATTGTTGAAATTGGGGTAGTAGTTCTTCGGGGGTTTGTGTCTGAACGGAGTAAAGCAAATAGTCATAGAGCTTCTGCTCGGCATAGGTTGTATGCCTTAGCGGAGATACAGGAGGAGAAGCTTTAGTCACGCTGTTTCTTCGTTAGAGTGGGGTGAACTGGGACAGGAGAATTACATGGCCGAAGGACAATAGTAATAATTTTGAGGTATTCGGGATGCTTATTTGGCATCAGTTAATACATCTGGGTTGATTACCATTTCCATCTAAATAAGCCTGATTTCGGTGAAATGTTGACCTTTTAAATTATTTTAGACTTCTTCTGGCAGTGTCAGGTTTCGAGTGCTAAGTATTTTTTCATACTAAAGTCGATTCCGGAAACATAGCGTAAGGATTTCATGAAGATTGTGAGGGGCGATCGCCATCCCCCCAAGTTTTAGGGAAATTTTTTTGTATACGAGAGTCATGTTTTCTGGATTACCCTTCAATGATAGCGGTTACGTTCATAGGCCGTTGGGTTAGCTGGTGGGGCAAAAATGGCATAAGATGCCTGAGAGTCATGCTGGTTTTGATAAAAGATTATGGGTATTTCGCTGGATTTGTCGCTATTAACGGAGATCTTGGGGCAAAATCTGCGGCGATCGCCAGCAGGAGAAGTTAGCGGCGAAGTACGACATATTTCTACTGATACGCGAGAAATCGGGAAAGGGGATATTTTTGTCGCCCTCGTTGGAGAACGATTCGATGGTCATGATTATGTGACAAAAGCTGTCGCTTCTGGGGCGATCGCTGTCATTACAAGCCATGAAATAGATATCGATGTCCCTCAATGGATTGTGGACGATACATTACGGGCATACCAAGATATCGGTTATTGGTGGCGTAAGCAGGTAGATATTCCGATTATTGCGATCACAGGTTCGGTCGGCAAAACCAGCACAAAAGAATTAATCGCGGGTGTTTTGGCGACTCAGGGTAATGTCCTAAAAACTGAAGCAAATTTTAATAATGAAATCGGTGTTCCGAAAACATTACTTAACCTAACGTCGGATCATGATTTTGCCGTAATTGAAATGGCGATGCGGGGCAAAGGCGAAATTGCGCGTTTAGCAGAGATTGCAGTGCCGACGATTGGGATAATTACCAATGTGGGGACGGCGCATATTGGCCGTCTGGGATCTCGACAGGCGATCGCCGAAGCAAAGTGTGAGCTTTTAGAGTTTATGCCCGATACCGGAGTCGCAATCCTCAATGGTGATGATGAACGGTTAATGACAACAGCACAAACAGTTTGGCCTGGTCACACTCTCAGTTATGGCTTAGAAAAGGGTGAACTCCACGGAGAATATGATGCGGGACAAGTGACGGTTGCGACTCAAACGTTTCCTGTGCCATTAGCGGGTAAACACAATGCTTTAAATTATTTGGCAGCGCTTGGAGTGATGCAGGTGCTCAATCTCGGTTGGGAGCAACTCGAACAGGGCGTGAGTCTCTCGATGCCGAAGGGGCGATCACAGCAAATCCAGTTACCGAATGACATTTTGCTCTTTGACGAAACTTACAATGCAGGCGTCGAATCGATGTTGGCAGCTCTAGATCTACTTAAAAGCGCAAAGGGCGATCGCCGGATTGCCGTGCTCGGCACAATGAAAGAGTTGGGGGAATTTGCAGCCGAACTTCACAGCAAAGTGGGGTCTAGGGTTGAAGCGTTACATCTCGATCAATTATTTGTTTTGGCCGATGAACCAGTAGCAGAGGCGATCGCCACAGCAGCTCCTAGTATTCCGAGCCAATGTTTTACCGACCACACATCTTTGATTTCCCACCTCAAACAAGAGCTTAAAGGGGGTGATCGCGTACTGTTCAAAGCCTCCAATTCCGTGGGCTTAAGTCGAGTTGTCCAAGCTTTGCAACAAGGCTAATTTCAAGCTGTCGGTGCAGTATTCACCAGTAAATTTAAAATCTGCGCCCCCACCAAAAATACGAAAAAACCAAAACTCATCAAACTAATAAACAAAACTTGCAGATTGAGGAGCTGAATAGAGCGGCGTAAATCTCGTTGATGGTACTGCCGAATCTGTTTGAAGCTCTGGGGTAATGTACCGGCTTCCTCACCAGTGCGAATCATCTGCGCCACCATGAGCGAGACATGGGGGTGAATGAGCTCCGACAGGGGTTTTCCACGGCGGACTTGGGGTTCAACACGCTGCAAAATTTGTTTGAGGCCAGGGTCAGGGAAATCCCGTTTAAGCCAAGTAAGGGCAGTGCCTAAAGACACACCACAATCAAGGGGCAGTTGCAGATAGCCTAGGTGAATGAGGGTTTGTAGGGCATATAAGTTCTTAAAAGGAGGAAGGGAACGCAGGCGATCGCCCAAAGGTTGCCAATGAATTGCGGCATAGATAAACCCGACTAGTCCCAAGGCTACAAACGTTGCCACGAACCAAAACTGAATACCAGTAACCACACCGCCCAGCAGCAAAAAAATCACCATTGCCCAAGACCACAGCATCCGAAACAATCGCAACACCATGCCACGAATCAAACGGCGGCGCGCAGACATTTCCAGCAATGTTTCTGCTAAATCTTCACAGGCGATCGCCAGAGCACCGCTTTTTTCTGCCATGCCCACCACAGCAATAGCCCAGGGTGAAAACTCTTTAGTCATCGAGCGTAAACTCGAGTGCAGACTTGCGCCACGATCTAACTTCAACGCAATCCGTTGCCACTGTTCCCGACGCTTCCCTTTAGCACTAAGAGATGAGAGCCGAACAGCTTGACCCAAGCCAACCCCAGCTTTTAAGGTTGCCGCTAATTCCCGAAAAAAAACGGCTTGTCGTTGCTCATCCATAACATCTGCCAAAACGAACAACCGTTCGCGGCCATCTGAATCTTTGATATTTCATTAAATGGGTCATCGAATAAGTATTTTTTCTTAGCTTTTTGGCGATCGCCCTACCCATGCCCCTAGGCTAATGCGATAATTAGGATTCGTGACGACCTTTAGTAAAGATTTTTGAGCCGAAAAATTCCATGATTTCAGCCCGGCAACCTATTTTTAAGCGTATTGCTCTCAGTTTCTGTATTGCGCTTATGACAGTGCTTTCAATTTGCGTTTCCCCCGTCTGGGCGGGCATGGATGATGATCGCTATGATGGCAATATTTTTGTACTATACGCAGGCAATGGTTCTCTTGTACCCTCTCGTCTGACGCTGAAGGAAACCTTTGACCGAAAAATCCCTGCAATGATCGTCTTTTATGCCGACGATAGCAGTGATAGTAAGCGTTTTGCCTCAACTGTTTCCGAGGTTCAAGCCTATTACGAGAAAGTGATCAGCATTATTCCCGTTGCGATCGACGCTATTCCTGTAAAAAAAAGCTACGACAAAAACGAAGTGGGGTACTACTACTCCGGGAAAGTTCCTCAAACCGTTATCCTCGGTGCAGATGGCGAGATCTTATTTAATGAAGCTGGTCAATCCGACTTCAATATCATCGACAATATCTTCCGTAAGATTTTCGATCTGCCTCTCCGCGAAGGCGAAAATCTCCTAAAGCCCAGCCGTGCCTTTAATGAATTTAACTCGGGCTACGAAAAACAATAATTATTTTTTGTGATTGATTTTATCCCCTCTTAATCTATTGTTGATGCGATAGAACCAGCTCTTCGGAACTGGTTCTTTTTTTATCTAAATAAAGTCAAGGCGATCGCCTTTTTAAGGAAAGTCTCTGACATTCGTGAAGATCTTAAGCAAGAAAATACTGGGGAGAAACTAAGCAGAGATGAATATTTTGGAGATTTTTCAGCGCAAAATTGGTTCTCAAAAGATCTTGATTTTGTCTGTGATTAGTCTATGGGCGATCGCCTATGTGATTGGGTTAGGCAGTCCAGCTCTGGGCAACCCCAGTCTCATTATTACCTCGCTACCCATTGCTGTTTTAATGGGTTGGATGCTCATTCCAGAAAATTTTCTCCACAATGTCACCGGACTCACCCACGAAGTTACGCCTCAATGGTTCCACTTCATTTACTTTTTTGGGTACTGGGCTGCGTTAATCGGTTTGCATATTGCCCTATTTCAAACGCGCCGTTGGGTTCTTTTAGTTTTATTGGCGATCGCCATACTGACATCAACTTATGGCTGTTCGGAGTTTGTTGTTGGTGGCTTTGATGAAATGGGATAAAGCGTAGCTATTCAAAGATTACAGACATTAAAGAAATAACGACTTTTTAAGGAAATTCAGTCTCTATCATGAAGCATCGAGACAGCATCGTATGGAGAAAGGAAGCGTAATATGAATCGGTCTAATATTTTTCAATATAAAATTTCTTCTCAGAAAATTCTAATTGCAGCTGTGCTCGGATTGTGGGCGATCGCCCTCAGTCTCTCCTTCGGTAATTTCTTGTGGGCAATCAAATCAGAAGTCACACTTGCAGACATCCCAAATTTATTAATTGGTATGTCAATTGGTCTGCTACATCACTTTCCTGTCTATAGAAAGATCATCAAAAGAAACTTCATATAGCAATTTCTAGTCGAGTGAGGTGCAATAGCAGCAATGTGTAAACCAGCATCGAATATCATCAAGGGTAATCTTGGAAAAAGCTACCTCAATTGCCTTGTCTAGAGCTAGATAAGTTCTTGCCCCGATACTTTTCAAGGTACTTTTCAACTTTGACCAGCAATTTTCAATGGGTGAAAAATCTGGAGAATAGGGAGGAAGGTAAATCAACTTAGCTCCCACGGCCTCAATCATTGTGCGTACTGACTCTCCTAAATGAATCGAACAGTTATCCATCACCACACATGCTCCCGCCCATAAGTTTGGTATTAACTTCTGGCTGATGAATGCTTCAAAGGTTAATCCATCCGTACTCCCCAGCAGATGATAATTAGCGACCATTCCCTTGAAGCCTAATGCTCCAATCAAAGAAACATTCTTGCCTCGTTTACTGGATTTCGGACTATAAGCTCGTTTCCCTTTCTCAGAACGTGCCCTCAGTCTTGTCATGGCTAAGTTCACGCCCGATTCATCGATAAAAATCAAGTTTTTCGCTAGAGTCGCTTGCATTTTCTGCCAAAAATCATATCTGGCTTGTTGCACTCGTTTTGTCGCCTTAAGGTCTGGATAGAATGTTTTTTTTGAGGCTATATCCCATTCTTCTTAAGGTGCGATGCATGGTGCTATTGGCCACACGGAGACCAGTGCGTTTCTCCATCTCATCACATAGTTCCGCTAGCGTCGCATCGTTTTTCTTGGTGAGCAACTGGCGCAATATTGTTTGATGCTCTTCGTTTAATTTGGGAGGTGTTTGTTGGCTTCGTTTTTTCGGAGCAATCGACCCTGTCAGTCGTTTTTGGTCGAGGAGCTTTTGTACAAAACTTTTCGCCACTCCAAATTGTCGGGCAAGACTACTTTGACTCACACCACCCCTTTCGTAGGCATCCACTATTTTCTGTCTTAAGTCTAATGAGTAGGCTTTCGGCAAGATGCTACTTTCTTCCTCACCAGTCAACTCACCTATACTACTTCATACACCTTGCTAGGCTGAAATTTGCTGTATTCCTCTCAGGCAATTTTTTAAATAATATAATTAGCGTTATTTCTGAATCTATTTCTATTTGGATTCACCTTATTTTTCTACCCATCTACTGGATCAGTTTGACAATCCTACATCTGTTTATTTTCCAAAAACGAACCTTATATCTTTTATCATTACTCGCTGCGATACTTTTAATTTCAAATTATGGTTTCGCTGCTTTTATAGATAACATTTCGCTCGATATATGTGAATGATTTCATTCAACAGAGATCATCAATACTATTGCCATCTTCAATCCTTTTTTATTACAAAAATGTGGTTCTCTTCATCTTCTTCACCAATAAAAATCAGATCGAAGACATTTTATAAACAGCTCAAAAGAATAACTCAACAATTATCAACAGCTTTACTCTTTGCGGCTAGTGCGCTAATTGTCATTTTATTTTCCTCTGGAGTGAGCATCGCCACTTACCCGAAAGTGAATTATCAGGGAACTTATGATTGCGCCATTGTCCTTGGGGCAGCAGTGGATGTCTCAAAACCCACACCAGTTTTTGAAGCTCGACTGAAACATGGCATTGATCTATACCACCGCAATATTGTTAGGAATCTGATTTTCACTGGGGGATTAGGGGATGGCGATCACCTATCTGAAGGTGAAACGGGCGCTATTTATGCCGCAAATAATGGCATTTCCCAAAATAAGATCTTTTTCGAACAACAATCTAAAACTACGCCGCAAAATCTGATTGAAGCCCAAAAAGTGATGGCGAAAAATAATCTAAATACAGCCATTATCGTGTCCGATCACTTTCATTTGCAACGTAGTTTTATGGTGGCTCATTGGCTCGGTATTAAAGCCGGAACTTCTGCAACTCCTTACTCAAGATATCGCTCGTGGAAAACAAAATTCCCATTCCTATTACGAGAAGTTTATTTCTCAATTCAGTTCAAACTTTTTCATTGGTAAAGAAGAGCTTTTTCTGCTGAATCGAACTTTCTTTTTAACTTTGAGAAAGACGTTTTACTTCTGCTGAACCTAAAATGTCATGAGCTTCTTTCAACAATTGCGGGATTTTATCGCGATGGGGACTGAGATGTAGAACCTCTGTCAAATTATACTCAGCAAGTTTATCGGCTTTACGGCCAGGAAACCAATGGCCGCCATTGCCCATCAAGTTATAACGCGCTTGTCCATATTCGATCATGTCGTAGGCGATCGCCAGATTTCTGAGCCACAAAATCATCGGTACATTAATACCGCCGGGAGTATCTTCATGCTTGGGTAAACCGACTTTCCAAGTTTTTACCCAATCCTCCCCAAGGGTGGCGATCGCCTGATTTTCTAAACGCACCAAAATTTCTGGCAAAATCAGCTCAGCCTGATCCAGCAGCGGTAAAACTTCTAAATGCTCATCAAAATCACTGGGACGAGCAGCCCCCAAACTCAATGTATGAACCTGCGGGTGAGATAGACAAAACAAATCATTAAACACCATCGGGTGCAATGGCTTACACAGATCAGTCAATGTTTGCGTTGGCGTATGGAGATGCCCACCCTTATCCGATGGGCTAATAATAAACACGCCCATATCTTGACGCGTCGCTGCTTCAATGGCTGGCCAATTGTCCTGATTAATCCAGTACCAATGCAGATTTACGTAGTCGAGTTCACCCGTTTCAATTGCTTTGACAATAATGTCCGTTGGGCCATGAGTTGAGAAGCCCACATGACGGATACGCCCTTGTTTCTGTAATTCTCGCACCACTTCAATACAGCCATGCTTAAACGTAAAGTCAAACGTTTCTTGGTTATTAATGCCGTGGATGCCAAATAGATCAATGTAATCTAGCTGCAAATAATCTAGGGACTTTTCGATACTCCGACGAAATTCCTTTGGGTCAGCTTTTGGGGAGCCTTTCGTTTGGATAATCATTTTCTCGCGGGGAAATTGCGAGAGCACCCAACCCAGCTGCATTTCGGATGTGCCATAACCCCGTGCCGTTTCGATATGGTTAATGCCGAGGTCAAGCGATCGCCGAATCACAGCAGCCAGATTTTTTTGATTGTCATCAGGAATATCTGCGGGGGGCTGATCCTGCCATTTGAACTGGTAGCGCATCCCACCACAGGAGAAGACAGGCATTTGCAGTTCGGTACGACCAAAACGACGATATTGCATAGATCTGAAAATTCATCTAAAAAAGCACTTCTTCAGAATAACGAAAACTTTTAGTCACTGATATGCAAACGTTCATCAGTCTTTGCACCACCAGAACGTAGAACACCGCCCTGACTTTTTGTATAATCAATCAACTCTTCTCGAAGAAATAAGCCTGTATCTTTTGTCGGTAATGTGTCGAGTTTCATCACAGCCAGTTTTTGTTCTTGGGCAGCAGTTTCCCAGTGACTTGCAGGTTGGCGTAAAAAGCTATGGCTCACGATCGTAAAAGTCTGATCTAGCTGTTCTTGAAGAGAACACCCATTCACAGAAACTTCTGCAATCTGGGTACTGTGGCGATCGCCGCCCCGAATAATCTTGTAGCGAATTTGCTCACTGAATTGAATAAATCCCCGTTCAATATGAGGCTCCCGGCGACGATTGGCACGACGCGCATTATCCAATAAAAATTGCTGAAGTTGTTTACCCGTGAGCTGAAACAAACTTAGGGTATCGGAATAGGGCATCAACGCAAACCAATCTGAATACATCAATGGTCTCGCAGGCAAACCTGTACTGAGCACCGTTGCATCGGTCATCGCAAAATCAACGTCATATCCCTGTTTTTTGACCTGGGCGAGCATCCCCGCTGTCACAAAATTGGCGATCGCCAACTCCCGGCTCGCAAAATCATTCAATACAGCATCAATCGCAAGATCTGGGTGAGTTTCCACTTTTCCGAGTGGTTGGGTTAACTTCTGCTCTAGCGAACCCAAAATTGGCGCAATATGCTCTTCTTCAAAAGACTGGTCAATCGGTAAATCTGACGTTGCTGTTAATTTGGCATTTGTCACTGTCACCGTTTGCTGATCCTGGAGGGTAATGGTCAGCTCACCAAGAAAACGCCCCATCGATCCCGCCTGCATAATCGGAATCCCATTAACAATATTATTTGGACTTAACCCACTTTCATTCAAAATATGGTGAGTATGGCCTCCGATAATTGCATCCACAGCGCCATAGGGTAAAGCTTCAGCTAGTTGGCGATCGCCATATCCTTCCATAGCAGCACTCGTCGCGTGAAGATCGTAGCCAAGATGACTCAATACAATAAGCACATGGCAATAAGGACGCAGCACAGGTAGTAAATTATTCACGACTTCAACTGGATCTGCGAACTTCAGCAGCCTCGCCTCTGCACTCTTCATCTGAGCCGCTGTTGTTAATCCAATAATGCCAACCCGTACCCCTTTCACATCCACTAAAGCTGACGGATAAACCCATGGTTTTAAAGTCGGTGGTACATGGAGATTCGCTGATAAGACGGGAAATTTTTTCGAGCGCTCAATAATATGGCTGAGAGTTTGAATCCCTAAATCAAGATCATGATTACCTAACGCTGCCGCATCTACCCCAAGATCTTGGTAAAGCTCATAAGGATGATGTTGTTCTGCCATGAGAATATCGAAGGGCGTACCAACCATGTCATCACCCGCCGATAGGAGGAGAGCGCCCGCTTGAGGATTATTCCGATATTTCTGCTGTTGATTTTTATATCGGGACACGATGCGCGAAAAAACGGGTGTATTCCCGGTAGATGTGAGGTGACTAATCCGTCCATGTAAATCGTTAAAATGAAGGATTTTCAGGCGGAAAGGCGTATGAACAGGCAAACTTGTTGCAGTCGGAATTTGATAACGACTTGAGATATTATTTTCGACTTCAATGCCAGTGGTTGGACGAGTGGCATCACCTCGAAACACAAATCTTTGGCGTTGAGTGCAGGGAGCCTGGAATGGACAAGAGGCTATGGTCAGGGTATTGGGATGGTCAGAACCAAGAAATCCTTGCTCATGGGCAGCCTGAAGATCTCGCTGACTATTTTTTTCGTTTAACGCCATACCATTCCCTTTATTAGTGCTGAAATCGACTAAATATTTTGCGGCAAGAACACAGATAGATTCTTTGAAAGTCTATTTCCTGAAGCTTTGCATGGTTCTTTAATGGCAACGTTAAGGTGATGTTGTTATTTCGTGAATTTTTGCAAATGGTGAGTGCTTTCGTGATCTAATAGCAAGGTTAAAGACAAAAAAGACACGACTATAGTCGTGTCTCAAAATGATTTATCTAAATTTGAATGATTAGAAATTTAATTGCGCAATGAAAGTTCTAGTCATCTTTCATGGAGTCGAGCCAACCTTTAAGTTGTTCGCCAGCAATGTCTTTGCCACCGAAACCAAAAGCAAGGGCGATCGCCACAGCGATACCACCAGCAAGGAGACCAAACGCAAGGTTAACAATATTTGTCGCAATACCCATTTGCTCAAGGGCCATTGCACCAACGAGAGTCAGAATAATGATGCGAGCTGCCTGACCAAGAATCTTAGACTGACGAGTACCTGAAGACGAAAGCGCACGGAAGGAAATATTGGAGAAGTAGAGACCTAAAGCAAAGATCAATAACGCAACCAATACCTGTCCGGCGATCGCTAGAAGAATACCAACAACAGAAGTTAACGCCTCGATTTCAAGTACATCAACCGCAGTGAGTGTTGCGATCAAAAGAATAACGACGAGAGAAACAGTACCCATGACCTGAGAAGGTGTTTTCGCGGGTTTGCCGTCTTCGCTATTCGCCGGAGTCGCACCGATCATGCTGTCTAGACCCAACCAAGTGAGGACATTATCAAAACCAAAACCAGTTAAGACACTTGTCACCAATTCAGAAACATAATCACCAACAACATAAGCAAAGGTGAGGATAATTGACGCACCGAGAATCTTCGGTAAGAGCATCAATACTTGATCCAACATGGCGATCGCCGGAGTTGAAATTGCCTCGATTTGGGCAACCTCAAATGCGGAAATAGCAACAGGGATCAAGACCAATACGTAAGCGATTGTGCCAAGAATCCAAGAGAGAGACTGACGACCATCAGTACCAGTCAAACCGAACTTCGCACCAAAAGCATCAGCACCAGTAGCCTTAAGCAGATTGGTAACGAGGCGGCGGACGATCTGGGCAATAAACCAACCCACAACGCCGATTAGAACTGCGGCAAATAGGTCAGGAAGGATGAGTAGAACTTCATCAACCAAACCTTGTAGGGGAGAGAGAGTACTCTCTAGACCAAGGGTCTCAAGAATAGGTGTAAGGAAGAAGAAGAAAACGAACCAGTAGAGCGCATTACCAATCGTTTCAGTAACACCAACATCTTCTTTACCATCGCCATCGAGATCAACCATTTCTTGGTTGAGTCGCTTATCAAGGTCAAAACTACCGAGACCTTTAATGACGATAAGCCTTGCAATTGTTGCAACAAGCCACGCTACACCAAGCCACAATGCTGCTCCAAAAAGCTGCGGAACGAAGTTGGTTACTTCGCTGAGGAGCTCGTTGAGGGGAGTGTAAACAGCATCAAGCTTAAGGGTTTCAAGAACCGCAACAATCGTAAACAGAATGACAAACCAAAAGGCAGCACCCGCAGCCCATTTTTCAATGGGGAGGTCTGACTTTTCGCCTGCGCCAGTCACCCAGCCTGCAATTTTGTTGTCTATATCGGTTTTATTTAATAATCCTTGGATAATGGATTTGACAATTAGTGCCACAATCCAGCCCACCACCAAAATGGCGATCGCCTTCACAATATTAATAGCGTCTTCACCGAGGAGGTTTTGTAGCTCGGTAGGAAGCGCTTGGAACGCGACTAGTTGAGAATGGGGGATTGATGTTGGCACAAAAGAAAGGGATTCAATCATCTGTGACATCGTTGTTTATCAACTCAAAATTCGAGTGTTCAATTCAAAAAAAGTTATGGCTCAGAGACATAGGTACACCTACGTATCATTACCACAAACCTAACGATACAAAGAAGCAGGAGATTATTCACCAGTCAAAAGTCTAAATGTCTGAAATTCGCTATATTTTGTGTCGTAACTTAAGGAAAATCCATTTTGTCGGTTAAACATCAAGCATTTATGGACGTTTTTGAGCAATCAATTCAGATTAGGGCCAGTGCAACCTGCATTGAAGAATGTTTCACCGATCTTCCGACAATGCACCGTTGGCTCAATCCAATGCTGCGCTGTGAGCCGATTGGAGAGGAGTGGAGTACGGATTTGGATAGTCGCAGTCGATTCTGGTTGCGGATTCCTTTCGTCAATCTTGTGTTAAATAATCGAGTGGTCAAACGGGAACCGGGTTTAATTGTGTGGCAATTTTCTGGTTTTTTTCAGGGGCGCGATCGCTGGGAATGTTTACCGAATGAGACAGGGACACAACTTGTCAACCGCTTTCAGTTTGAAATTCCCAATCCGATAATTCGGTGGGGCTTTAATGTATTTGCGGCTCGCCTCACAAAAAAAGATATGAAGGCTCAACTACGACGGATTAAAACAATCGCCGAGGCAAATCAACCTTAGGTGGCGAATGGTCAGCCTAGGTTTCTGAAAACGTTTAAGATAAAGTCAGCAATATAATTCTTTGAATGTGAATGTATAGTCTCGATCTCACTCTGAAATATAGCCCCATGCCCGTTTCTGTCCAACGTAAGGAAGAGGAGGCTGCAAAAGCACTTTACCAATCTGTATTAGATACGATGAAAGCTGGAACTGCCACTGTCATCGAATTAACTTGTGAGAAGGATGAGGATAAAAAAGTTGCATTCCTGAGCGATCAGATCAGTGCCGTTATTCTCAATAAGCGTAGTGGTGCAGCGGCTTCCGGTCGGACTCCAGGCTTCTTTGCCACCCAAGGCGCAGAATAATTTTTTTTAATTTTATTCTGGGAGGCTTACCAAGCGTAGGTCTCTTTTTGTTTTATTTTTATTTTCTCTCTTTTTGCTTTAGCCCATGACTATGCCGGCGATCGCCGTTCAGAATCTCAACTTTAGTTGGCAACCAGACCGTAAAATTCTTGACCACTGTAATCTCGATGTTCCTAAGGGTGAATTTTGGATGTTGCTCGGCGCGAATGGTAGCGGCAAATCGACATTATTGCGTATCTTAGCGGGCCTATTAAAGCCAATATCTGGGGAAGTTGAACTCAGTCAACCTTTAGGGTTTGTCTTCCAAAATCCCGACCACCAACTCGTTATGCCTACCGTGGGTGCAGATGTTGCTTTTGGATTGGTCGCCGAAAAATTATCGATTAAAGCAACAAAAGAGCGCGTCTCTGAAGCATTAAGTGCTGTCGGACTACAGGCTTTTGCGCGCCGCCCCATTTATGCCCTCAGCGGTGGTCAAAAACAACGGGTTGCCATCGCCGGGGCGATCGCCCGCCATTGTGAAGTGCTGCTTCTCGACGAACCAACTGCATTATTAGATAGCGACACCCAACTCGATTTGGTCAGACAAGTACGTACCCTCGTAAAAGAACGGGGTATGACAGCTTTATGGGTAACCCATCGCCTCGATGAACTGGACTATAGCGATGGTGCTTTTTTGCTCGAAAATGGTCGTGTCGTTGAGAAAGGCGACCCTCAAAAATTAAAACACCGTCTCCAAGCCGCTGTTCATTAAATCAATCACCAAGTTTTTTAGCAGAATTTTTTTATAGTTTCCTTATGCATCTTCGGCTCCGCAAACTCCACCCCGACGCAATTATTCCCCAATATCAACATGAGGGAGATGCAGGAATGGATCTCCATGCCATCGAATCCATGGAGATCGCCCCCCACACCACAGCACTAATCAAAACCGGATTATCCGCAGAAATCCCTCCCACTACCGAACTCCAAATTCGACCCCGCAGTGGCCTCGCCCTCAAACACAGCATTACTGTGCTCAATACTCCCGGCACCATCGACTCCAACTATCGCGGTGAAATTGGTGTGATTTTGATTAATCATGGCACCGAAACATTTCAGGTCACCCCTGGTATGCGCATTGCCCAAATGGTGATGAACCCGATCATTCGCGCCGAAATTACAGAAGTCAACGAACTCTCAGAAACAACGAGAAGTACGGGTGGGTTCGGTTCTACGGGGCGGTAAATCATCAAAACTCTAAGTTAAATTAGATTAATAGCGCAGGTGGCAATAGGTTGCGGACAGACCAATGAACTTATCTTTATTTTTGGGTGTAATCTTCGGGAGCATTGGCTCATTTGCTATTCTCCAAACCCTCCATAAAAAAGAGGTTATTAAGCTCAAGCGATATTTCTCAAATCAGCAAGAAACCTACACCGAAGAATTACAGCAAAAAGCAGAATCATATGATCAGCTCATCAACGATCAAGAAGCTTGTTACATTGCAGAGATACACCAGCTAGAGCAACACCTCAAGCAACAAACAAAAGCAAAAGAAGAGCTCGCACGCCAGCTCAAACAAGTTCAATCCCATGAAGAATTAGTCAGTGGTCAACAAGAAAATCAAACTGCCGAAATACAGTCGCTACAGCTGCAACTTCATCAAGAAATAGCAGAGAAAGAAAATATCTTATTGCAACTAGAAAAAGAAAAAGAGAAAACTCAAGCTCGCCAAAGAGAACTCAGAAAAAGCAATAAAGATATTGACGAAATTCTTGAAGCACTAGAACAAGACCAAAAAATCATCCTTGAAAATAAAGACCTCGAAATCCTTACATTACAGGAACAGAATAGAGATCTAGCCATTAATCTGGAGCAATTAAAAGTCGAATTATTCACCCTAAAACAAAATCGTCAATCTAACGCTTCAGGAAGTGGCAATGCGGAAGATTCTGGCTGGACAACAGATCAAATTACAGAGCTTCTGAAAAGCTTATTTCCCGACATCGTTTTATTGCGCGACTCCATTGCTATCTTGACTTCACAACCCGAAAATCTCGTAAAGCTCATTACAGCCATTAAGGATATTTACGATGGGCATCCCTACTCCCCAACGAAAGTACGGGCAACGGATAAAAAATGGACAGAATGTCGTGTACCTCACATTAATTTGATGCGGATTTATTTCCAGAAGTGCAAAAAAGAATCAGGCTATCAAATTTTAATTTCACCCAAGAAAAATCAAAAAAGCCAAGATCAAGATTATGAATGGCTCAAAGGTCATCAGGCTTGTTAGGACTCCACTAATGTTGTCTCAATGGTGACTTGTTCTGATAGAAAACGATGCACTGGACAGCGATCGCCAATTTCTCTGAGACGTTCTTTTTGGGCAGTATCTAAATCCCCTTCAATGGTTAATTCAGCGCGAACTACAGACTTCTTATCTTTTGAGCCTTGATAATCAATCTGAACATCAACTTTTTCGAGCAGCCATTTTTTTCGTTCCGCATACATCCGAATCGTAATTGCCTTACAGGAAGCCAATCCTGCTAAAACGTATTCCATCGGAGTGGGGCCTTTGTCATTACCACCAATACTTTCGGGTTCATCTGCAATCAGCTTAAAATTTCGGATCTGAACGTCTTGTCCGTAGCGATCGCCGTTAGAAGAAACATTTACGGTTGCCATAGTGAATCTGCTCCAAATGTTTGTGAGTATCCGAGTGGATGAACTTTAGGACAGGTGCCCAGTTTTTACATAGATGATGCAACCTTCATCACTAAAGGGTGTGTGAATGCTGTTGGGTGGATTACGGAGCCAAGTTCCTTTGGGATAAATACCTTGCTCATCGGCAAATGTCCCTTCGAGCACCAAAATTTCTTCGCCGCCCCAATGTCGATGGGTTTGAAATTTTGTACCGGGTTCCCATTTCACTAGGGCAACATTTTCAGTGCCATGGGCATGGAGTGGCAAAACACTTAAGCCTTGAACCATACCGGGCAGCCAGTGTTCAGTATTTGTATTAATCGCTTTCTGTTGATCGTCTTCTGGGGACATTTGCCAGAGCTTCACGAAAATAGTACAGCCATCTTTGCTGAAGGGGGCATGACTCGAATCAACAGGATTACGGACATAGGTACCTGCGGAATAATCGCCATGTTCATCGGAGAACGTTCCTTCGACGACAAAAAATTCTTCACCACCGCCATGGGTATGGGCAGTAAAATAACTACCAGGTTCATATTTCACAAGAGATGTTGCTCGTGCAACTTCTGCTCCATCTCGATCTAACATCCGCCTCCGCACGCCTTGCATGGGTGAATCTTGCCAATCTAGTTGATTTGTTTCTAAAACGACTCGTTGATTAAAATCTGCGTTAATTTTCATGATTTTCTGAATCCAATTGGCCTGAAATTGTGAATCTAATTGTGCAAGGGCATTCCGCGAATCCCCCTATTGTCTTGAATCTAGCTTTAGTTGTATTGATTACGTCCGGCCATTACACCGCCATCCACATCCCAAATTGCACCTGTGACCCATGCTGCTTTTTCTGAGAGTAAAAAGGCGATCGCCTGAGCGACGTCATCGGAAGTTCCCACTCGCCCGATGGGATGAAAAGTATTAAAGCCCTGGAGAGCATCATGGACTTGCTCTTTGGGAATAAAGCCTTCGTAAATGGGGGTTTCGACAACGGCAGGGGAAACCGCATTTACTCGGATTTTATGTTCGGCTAACTCCATCGCGAGGTTTTGGGTGAGAGAATGTAATCCAGCTTTTGCCATCGAATATGCAGACGAAGGAGTCGCTTGCACAGCTTGCTTTGCCCACATCGAACCGACATTAACAATGGCTCCAGCAGTCTTTTGATTCACAATATTTTTGGCGATCGCCTGAGTGACAAAAAAGGTAGCTTTGTTGAGATCGAGATACAGATCATAGTCGGCCTCCTCATACTCTAAAAATGATTTTGGCAGAAATACTCCAGCCGCATTAACAAGCAAAGTCGCATCGGCATGGTTTTGCTGGAGATTTTCAAGGAGAGCTTGGCGATCGCCAGGATTAACGATATCGGCCTGAATGCCAATCGCTTGGCCATATTTCGAGAGGTCGGCGATCGCATTATCCAGTTTTTCTCGATTGCGACCAATAATTACCGCGACACCACCTTGCTCGACAACAAGCTTGGCTGTGGCCTTGCCCATACCGCTTGTACCACCGACAACGATTAGTTTTTGATTTGCGAATTCTTGAGACATAACAAAAACCTCTTTTTTGATTTATTACCTACTAGAAGGTAGATGGATGTATAAAAAAAATATCTGAATTTCTAAAGCGCTATTAAAAAGCTCGAAAAATTCAGTATTGGAGAGAAAACTTAGCTGCCAATAATGGTCTGACGATGTTGTCAAAGGTTTCGGCTGGGTTCGCTGAAGAACGAGCAATAAGCTGTGAGCCTTGCAATAAAGCAATTAGGCCTTTTGCTTCCGCCTGTGCTGAAGGACGACAAGCCCAAAGTCTATTGCTTTCGCCTTTTTGAAGTAATTCGGTCAGCCAAGTTTCAGTTTCTTGAAAAAAAGCTTGAATCTCTTCTTTGGTCGCCTCGGGCAAAACCGCAAAGTCAGCGGACAACATGGCGCACAGACAAATTTGTTTTTTGTCGAGGCCATCTCGATACAAACCCACAAATTGCATGAGCCGAATATCAAGGCGCTCTGAATAGTGAGAAATCCAATCACAATCGCGACTCATATTCGCTCGGTAACGCTGGACAAGCGATCGCACGAGGTCATCTTTTGACGCGAAATGGTAGTGGATACTCGCCTTCCGAATACCGACTTCCGCCGCAATATCGGCATAACTAAAGGCGCTATAGCCACGGTTACGCACCATATCTTGGGCAACATCGAGTATTTTGAGAGCTGTTTTATTCTCCATAAATCCATTGTTTACCATCTAGTAGGTAAATGTCAACAAGCTGAATGAATTGATTGGGCGATCGCCATGGTGTTCGTATTTCTCAATCTTGAACTCCGAAAATTTTGCCTAAAACAAAAAAACCTCCCGAGAACAAATTCTCAAGAGGTTATCAATATTCAAAATCACTATACTTATCGAACAACTAAATTACAGCTCAAGATTAGGAGAGCTCAGTAATATTGATGACAATGCTTCCACCTTTAGTCAAAGACTTAATAGCCTGTGACATCTGACTGTAGCTAACTACACGTTCTTGCTTAGAACGCTTTGCTAAGCTGGCAGAAGACTTGGAGCTAGAGTAAGCTATGCGGAAACGCTTGCCAGAGTTACCATAGTTTGCTCCATTACCAGTCAGCAGTGGCTGAATTGCAGTGGCTGTATTTGCGGCAATTGATGTGATCAACTGTGCATCTCTTCCACTGTCATTCGTTGCTGAACCTCGAAGCAGTGAGAACATACGATTGAAGCTGTCATTGCTTAAACCAGTCTGAGTTTTAATGCCACGGGGACTAGGAACAACATTCTCACCAAAGTTGGAGAGATATTCGTTGCTACTGAGATATGAATCAATCTCTGCATCGTATCCCTCTGTGTTATAGAGAATGACATGCTCTCTAATCTCATCTTGGCTCTGAGGTGCACGCCCCAAAAGATGCTTGAAATTTAATTCAATAAAGCGATATTGGGATGAAGAATAAAAGAAAAGCGATTTATAAAGTTCAGACTGGGCTACCGATCGAACAAATTCGCGGACTGTTATATCACCATTGCGAAGCAATGCTTCTGCACTAGCAAAATTCTCAGTTTCCATGAGATGCTGATTGCCTAAGACTTGCTTATAAACAGCATTGACAACTTGCTGTAAATCACTCTCTGGTGCATTAGGCCGCAATTCTAAGGGAGAGCCTTCAAAAGCGTCTAAACCAAGAGTTGCAGAATTATTTAGATTTCCCACAGGTTTTCTCCGTATAAGGTTACAGTGCGAGAAAAAGCGTCAAGCATTTATTTCTCCTCGTACTTTATAAATTAATGAGTTAGTGAAAAAAATTCGTAAAATCAGAGAATTATAGTGTGTACTGTTTCCAGGAAACTACAAGCTTCTCTTGGCTATGAACAGTATCGAAAGACTTTTTGAAATACTTTAATTCCTTGGGACTAAGCAATATAACTTTACACAAAAAACAATGAGTCTTGTATCTAAAAGCACAGCAGTAATGGGTTCCACAAGCAGACTTCAGACCTTAAGCGCAAGTATATAATGTTTGAGACAATTCATTAGGCAAATCAATTACAAGTAGCTTAAATATCTCTTTCAAAATCCACTGCATTGAGAAAAACGCTCTGCTTTTCATAGGTTTATTAGGTTATATACATTACTTATCAGTTAAACGGATATAGTCTCATGATTACTAATACAAGACAGAGGTAATCGAAGAAAGCAAATTTAGTGACATCGCGATTACTATTAAAAATAAAAATTTCGGCAAAATCTTTGATATCAAAGATCGCGATAACTGTCTTGGGAATTAGCAATTGGTGGGTATTTATCCATGAGGCAGAATAAGAGATTTAGGTCTTGACTCAAGCAATATCAACAAACAAAAAACGAATTTTTAGGTTGTTCAATACAGCCTCTGGAAAGGGACTTTCAAGAAGTTGAGGCTCTAATTTTTCATATGGTGTAAATCTTATGTGAGAGGCGCGATTCGTTATTTAATCCAGACAAGTTATCTCTCCAGATTCTTGGGCGATCGTCCAAGAATCTGTGTATTCCAGTTTTTCTAGGGGTATTGCTGCTGGCACCAGACGCCCTGAATCCCAATATTTTTCTGTACTTGCCCGTTTCGATCACTATCTCTGCGCTGGTTGCCATTACCCAAAGCTTTTTTGCCATCGAGCTGAGTAGTCAACCAAAGCTTTACCCAATTCTCTTCCGCAATATAAAAATGGCTAAATCATTGGCAGCCCATTCCCTCCATTCCCTATCCTTCTATGAACGAGGATTTTTGGTAGTGGTGTCTGTGGGAATCTGCCCAATTACTTCGCTACTATTGTTGCTCTCTGTGCCACCGCCAAGTGATTGGCAAAATCTATACTTTGCGTTGGTAGTGCGATTAATTGGCATCGGATTTGGGTTTATCAGTGTATGGGTGTTGGGGCGTACTGTCGTGGAACCTGTGATGGCTCTCAAAAAAGCGCCACAGTCTTTGTGAGTAGTTTGCGATAGAGAATTTTTCCGTTATGGCAACGGTCAACAGGCATTTTTCTAATGAAGTGAATTTCGTGGGGTTGAGGGAGTAATTCTTGTAATTCTTGTGGTGCAGGTCGCGTTTTTCGAGTAACAGGCTCAATAAAGATCAGATTTTTCCCTGCATAGTGAATTGCTGCGGCACGCTTTACTTGCGGATGTTGTTGTAAAAATGTTTCGAGCACAAACGGATAAAGCTGTGAACTCTCAGCGTTACGGCATTCATCACAGCGTCCCACTAACAAAAGTTGATTGTTTTCGTCGAAATACCCCGCGTCTCCGGTACGATGCCAAATGGTTTCGCCGACTTGGATTTTTGTGTGGCGATCGCCTGCCCCTTGGAGATAGCTATTGAGGACATGGTCTCCGGCAACGACGATTTCACCGACTTGGTTTGGGGCAAGGCAAATGGCTTTAAACCAATATGAGCTATAGCTAGAAGCCGAGTTTTGCAGCGGTAAGACTTTGACTTGAATATCAGGGATGGGTTGACCGACACATAATCCTTTTTGGGTTGGAGAAAGTTGATGTTGGGCGTGAGACAGAATACTAATCGGCTCAGCTTCAGTAGAGCCATAGAGAATATGAATACTGGCAGCGGGCATGAATTGCTGTAATCGGCGAAGAAGCCTGGGCATAATCGGCGCACCACCACTAAAAATTTGCCGCACTGATGGCAGCGCAATATTTTTCCTCTGGCACTCATCTAATAGCCGTTCTAAAAATGCAGGTGAAGCAAGAATGCTTGTAGGTTGTTTGCGTTGAATTTGCCGAATGATTGGTTTGGGGGCGATCACCGCAGGTTTTTGCAGTTTCCCTTGAGGGATAATCGTGGTTCGTCCAGATGCAAGATTAACGAGGGCAAAAATCGGCAGATGAGTTAACTCAATTTGCTGGGGTTTGGGTTGTAAATACTTTGCAAGGATTTGATATTGCTTCAGTAGAAAGCCATGGCTGCGGACGGCGGCTTTGGGGTTGCCTGTGCTGCCACTAGTAAAGGTAAGTAGGGCAGGATGTTCCGGCTCACAATCGATAATTTTTGATTTTGGTTGCCAGCAGCGACTTGTCCACCAAATATTGGCGGTGGGGAAAGGCATATCGAGCGTTAGTTTGTGAGGGATGCGTCGTAAGCTTGGCGATCGCCTCAATAGGGTAAAAGCGAAACTTGGCGCAATCATTGCTTTGGGTTTGCAAAGGTCACAACATTGCTGAAACTGTTTTGCTGTGGCACTCGGTTCGATAAACAATGCTAATAATCCCAATCGCCATAACGCGCCGAGGATGATGTATAGTTCTGCCGACATAGGGCAAAATACCAACACAGCATCGCCTTTTTTTAAGCCGTATTGCTCTAGAAATGCGGCCCCGCGTGCCGAACGTTCCACTAAAGTGGCAAAGCTCGTCCGTTTATTGTGCCCTTCGATAATCGCAGTGACTGTCGGCTGGGCGATCGCCTGTTGTTCGAGTAGAGTAAACAGATTCATAATGTTTTACCGAACAGAGCATAACGTCGAAAAAGCTCGCCGTGGTTGCGAGTCATGTTGTCACACAACCCGCCAGATTGGATTAAGGCATAAACTGCTTCTTGAAAGCCCATTTGCATCGATTTTTCGCGGATCTTTTCTAATAAAAGTATTCCCAAACCTGAATATTTTCTCTCAGGCAAAATCCCTAATGTTTTAAAAATAACTCGAGCATTATTTCTCTGATTTGGATTGAGAAGATCTGGGATGGCTAAAATAAAACCAACAATTTTAGTCTGATTTTCTGCGATGAGAATAAGCTCAGGAATAATATATTTCTCTAATCCCAAGTATTGCTCAATAAAATCTTTTTTTGAAATTTGACTATAGAGAAAATGAGACTGAAAACTTTGATGGACAACTGGATAGAGATTTTCTAACTCTTGTTCTAAATTAGCAATATCTAAATGCCGAATTGTAATTCCTAGCTTGGATAATCTTACTGCAATTCTGGGCGATCGCCGATCCGTTGTTTGTAAGTCAGCCACTCGTCGAGAATGATAACTTGAAACCACCTCAAACCCTTCTTGCGTGAAGACTTGAGGATTGAGAGTTTGGTAGGGCGATTCCAGAAAAAATGGTGGACTATTATCTGTCTCTGTAACCACCCGATATCTTTGCCAAGTATTGCCATCTATCGGGGCGATCGCCAATTTACAGCCTTGTTTTTTTAATTCTGCGCATCCGTGACGCAATAGAGCAGAAAATTCTTCTTGATTGGTAGCTGAAATATCGCCTAAATAACCAACTTTTTGATTGTTGAGCTTGGATGTGTTTTGCCACCAGAGAGAATAGGAACCCAAAGTTTGGCGATCGCTATTTTGTATCACCCAATGAGCATCCGAACCTAACTGATTAGTTTGTTTAAAAGTAAAAGAATTTCTGGGATAAATAGTAACAACCACAGTGTTTGGATTTCTTCTATAAATGACAGTTACAGAAGCTCAGGAAATAGGATGATTCACCTGAATGCTAGCATTTAGCTATAGAAAGTAACGGCGGTTTTTCATAAGTTTATTTGTGGTTATAGTTTTGAGTCTAAAGATGTGTGATTGTCTTTAAAGCTAACGAAATAAGAAGAGAATACTGTCACTAAATCGATCGAGTGTGGGTTTTCTCAGGAATAGTGCATTTGGCGGCGTAAGAAAGATCTATCTGCCGAATATCCACCGTGCTCACCATGCCAGAAACTCCTGAACATCTCAGTAATCAACCCGACAAGCTCCAACTGAAGCAGTTATTATCCGAACGCAATCAATATCCCGATAGAACAGAGAAAATCGACGAAAAGATTTGGGAGTTGTTTGGTCGCGAAGTTGCGATTCTTGTGTTGGATATGTCTGGCTTTTCCCGAATTTCTGCTAAATATGGCATTATTCATTTCCTCGCTATGATTCATCAGATGGAACAGGCTTCATGTCCAGCGGTGATAGAAAACGGCGGTCAAGTTATTAAGCAAGAAGCCGACAACTTATTTGCGATTTTTCCGCATCCGACCAGAGCTTTAGAAGCTGCCCTTGATATTTGTCGGGCGTTTGATGCGATGAATGATGTGTCCCCAGAAGAACGGCATGTCTATGGTTGTATCGGTATTGGCTATGGCAAAACGCTAATTATTGATGAGAAAGATTTGTTTGGTGCAGAGATGAATATCACTTGCAAGCTAGGGGAAGATCTCGCGGAGAAAAAAGAGATATTGATTACGGCGGATGCCTATAGGGCTTTACCCAATGACCGATATGCTTGCACACCTAAGTCTTTTTCGATTAGTGGTATGGACTTACAGGGTTATCGTTTTCAGGAATGTCTCTATCCGAACATTAAGGCTGAATAAGGGTTTCCACCAATTTCATTTTTGATCTGCCTACACTGGAATTAAGGCATTCAAAGGTGATCAGATGAAAATTGGTGTACCAAAAGAAATCAAGGATCAAGAATTTCGGGTTGGCCTAAGCCCCAGCAGTGTAGATGTTTTGGTGAAAGCTGGACATGAGGTTTATGTAGAGCATCAAGCTGGTCTCGGTTCTGGTTTTACGGATGAGGATTATCAAAAGATTGGGGCAAAGCTTGTTCCTGATCCGGCATCGGCTTGGTCGCAGGAGTTAGTGATTAAGGTAAAAGAGCCTTTGTCCAGTGAATACAATTTTCTCTACGAAGGCCAACTGTTATTTACCTATCTCCATCTCGCTGCACAACGAGAACTGACTGAGCGGTTAATTGAATCCGGCACGACGGCGATCGCCTATGAAACGGTGATGGATGAACAGGGTCGATTGCCATTATTAGCGCCAATGAGCATTATCGCTGGAAGGCTGGCTGTGCAGTTTGGAGCGCGATATTTAGAAAAACAGCAAGGTGGTAAAGGAGTTTTGCTTGGTGGAGTACCAGGTGTTGCGGCTGGTCGAGTGATGATTCTCGGAGGTGGCAATGTTGGTACTGAAGCGGCAAAGATGGCGATCGGCCTGGGGGCAGAGGTACAGATTCTTGATATTAATGTTGACCGCTTGAGTTATCTCGAAACGCTCTTTGGGTCAAGGGTTTCGCTACTCTATAGCAATCCTGCCAATATTCAGAAACATATTAAAGAAGCCAATTTAGTAATTGGGGCAGTGCTTATTCCGGGGAGACGTGCGCCGATTTTGGTCTCGCGGGATTTGGTGAAAACAATGCAACCAGGTTCTGTGATTGTTGATGTGGCAGTGGATCAAGGGGGCTGTATTGAAACGCTTCATGTCACTTCCCATAGTCATCCCACCTATACCGAGGAGGATGTTGTGCATGTCGGTATTCCCAATATGCCCGGTGCTGTGCCTTGGACGGCAACTCAAGCGCTCAACAACAGCACTTTGCCCTATGTCCTACAGCTTGCAAATGAAGGATACGAGGCGATCGCCAAAAACAAAGCTCTATTTTATGGTTTAAATGTGGACAAAAATACTGTGGTACATTCTTCTCTCCAAGATCTATTTTTTTGATTTAACTTGAACTAAAAGATTTTTTCTTGATATTCATTGAATTTTGAACAGTGAGAAAAAATTTTTTTTTAATAAAAAAAGCCTCTGTTATTCCAAAGAAAACAGAGGCTTTTTCCTATGAGATAAGAATTTGAGTATTTATTTTAGCTGTAAAACACCGCTTTTTTACTGGATTTAGGGGCTATTTCTGATATATTTTTATCTTTTTTGATTTGAGAAAAGATGAATAAGGAGAAAAAAATAACTTTGAATATATATTCAATTTTTTATATTTAGGCGAAAACAAATATTTTTTAAATCTAGATTTTTATTAGAAAATTTTGATTTATGATTTTTCAGATAATACTTGAATTGATTTTCTATTTTATTTGTCCATTTTATTTTAGTAAATAAAATTAGCCGATTGGCGATCACCTCAAAAATGCGTCCAAAAAATGATTAAACAAATTAAACATAGACAAATCTGCGTATGGATACTCGCTATCCGATTTCTATATGGAAAATCCTGTAGAGGGTTCAATGTCTGTTTCGTGTTTGGCAATGTGAATTTCGCGATAAAAATCTAAAAACTCAAGGATTTGGCTTGAGATATAAACTGATAAAAAACTCTTTTTACAAGGCTTTCAAGCTTTTGATTTACAAAAAACTCTGCTCATCAAATCCTGTGAAAATAAGGAATGAGCAGAGTCTTCAGAAAAATATTTGCTTGTCTTAATGATGATCGCCTTTGTCTAGAAACTTCTAAAAAGCAATTTGTCTAGTTAAAAAGAGTGTTAAGGAATTTTTGGGCACGTGATTGACCTGTTGTATCGCCCTGTTGAGTGAAAAGGTTCAATGCCATTTCTAGGTCTTGCTTCGCTTGGGCATTATTTCCGAGGGCAGCGAGTGCAATACCGCGATTGTTGTAGGCGATCGCAATGTGGGGGTTGAGCGCGAGAATCCGATTGCAATCAGCTAATGCTCCTTCGTAGTTGCCTATGCGCACATATAGGCTAGAACGATTTACTAAGGCAATGATGTTGTCCGGATTGAGGATTAAGGCTTGATTGAAGTCGTTTAAGGCATCGTCCCGTAACCCGGAATTCACAAGAATTAAGCCACGATTAATGTATGGGTCAACCCATTGTGGTGCAAGGGCGATCGCCTGCGAGAGGTCATTATATGAAAGTTGTGCTTGGCCAAGCTTATGGTGAATGGTGCCACGACCGAAATAAGAGGCGGCAAATTGCGAATCCAGCGCCAATGCTTGGTTAAAGTCGGCTAAAGCTTCCTGTAGTTGACCGAGTTCACCACGAGCAATACCGCGATTGTTATAGGCCTCTACATAGAGAGAGTTCTTGGAAATAGCTTCAGTGAATTGCTCGATAGCTTTCTGAAAATCTCCTTGCCCTAATGCAGCAAAGCCTGCTTCATGGGCAATCTCTGCTGGGGTTAACTCTGGCTCTGTGGGAATTTCTGTTTGTACGTCTGGCGGTGGCGCAGGAGCCTCTTGGGGTGTTTGGGCGATGAGTACAGGTTGGGCAATTGTTGCCGTGCTTCCCATCATGCCAAGAACTGCGGAATAGCAGGCTATTAGGGTCGCTTCAGGAGCGATCGCCAGTAAGGATTTTTTCAAAGCTTTCTCTAGAACCACTGCGGTCATTACAATCTACCATCTACTGCATAGACAACTGTTTTGGGAAAACTGTTCCGCCCACCAGATATTTATCTGACAGTTTTAATCATTCCCATATGGTGATGAAACCCTTAAATCCATACGCTCCCTAGCTGGATGAATAGCTCATGACAAATGATATTCATCTTACGTACGTGCTCTTAGGTTTCCGATTATAACAAAGCTCTTCTAAAACTGGAGGGCGATCGCCATCTATCCAGCCCACAAAATCATTCAAAGTCCCCCTTCGATAAGGGGGATTTAGGGGGATCTCCCCTACTATTGCCGTGTAAAAGTCATCGTAATCGCCCCTGTATTACCCAGCGTTGCCCCAGAACCGAGAATACTAACCTCACCTTCACCATTAATCTCCACCGATAGTTGCACTTCGCTGAGGGATAACCCTTTCTTGTGTTCCGCTTCTTCAAACAAGGTTTCGAGAGTCGCGATCATGCCGCTCATTTGGGCTTTGAGAAGTTTGGCATCGATGGGTACTCGTTTTAATTTCTTATTACCCACTTGGATAGGTTTTGTCTCTGGCTCGTCATCGAAAGGATTGCTCGCAGTTCGGTCATTGCGTCCGCCTGTTGGGCTGCTTTCGGGAGTTTCGGTGACGATATAAATTTTGTCATTATTCATGAGCGTAGGATGGGTGGAGACGGGAGAAACTTCTTATTCATTACCGAAAATATTATTATCCGTCGTAACCCATCATTGAGAGGTTATAAATCAATGAAAAAGATGGGTTGCGCTCGATGTGAATTGGAAAATGATGCTCAAAAGATTATTTGCTCGCTCCACCCATCCTACAAATTTGATCGCCTAACGGCGAGAACGATCAGATCAGGCTATTAATTTGTTCAATAACCCTTCAAATCAACATGAGAACTACAAGAATACTACAAAAACGCGGGAGGGCTAAGGGCAAGAGAGCTAAGGGTCTACTGGGAGAGAGCAAGCAACCCGAAAGCCGTAGAAGTAGTACCTGAAATCGCGCGAAAAGTCGAGACGAATCGCCGACCGACAGAGCCACGGATAGTCGAGCCAAGAACCACCGCGTAATACTTTTGAAGTACTCTTGTCACTAGCACTTTCCCATACAGAGCCATCATCTGGAGCGTCTTGATAATTGTCATGCCGATCATCTTGACACCATTCCCATACATTACCGTGCATATCGTATAAACCCCATGCATTCGGCGGAAACTGACCCACAGGCGTTGTTTCTTCTCTGTATTTCCCCTTTACGCCATCGCCATAGATATAGTTGCCATCGTAGTTCACAATTTCTGAGCTAATCGTTTTCCCAAAATAAAAAGGTGTTGTTGTCCCTGCCCGGCAAGCATATTCCCACTCCGCCTCTGATGGCAATCTAAGCGTTTTCTTCGTCGCCTGAGACAGTCGCTCACAAAACTCTTTAACCTCCAGCCAATTGACCCTTTCAATCGGGCGATTATCCCCTTTAAAGTGGGCTGGATCTGAGTTTAAATCCCGCTCTACCTTCGGCAACATCACCACCCGCTGCCACTGAGTCTGAGTTACCGGATATTTCCCCAGCCAGAATTCTTTGAGAGTAACCTTATGCTGCGGCTTTTGTGAATCATCTTCGTCTTCCTCGCCATCAGGACAGCCCATCATAAAAATCCCCGCGGGGATTTTGACGAGATCTAGCGTCACCCCATTCCCCAAATCAATTGGATAGTATTCAGCCTCTCCTTGATTACGCTCAACGATTTTCCCACGGTCATTCACTTTGACCGTCTCAAAAGAAAAAGTCTGCGTCGGTATTGCAATTTTGGTTGGGGGCGGCTCTGGTTCCACTAGCTCCACTATTTCCGGCGGTGTCTCTATCGATGACTGACGGGAACTAGCTACCTGACTTTTCGCCACTTGTGGGGGAGGAGACAGCTGATTTTGCTGGAGATTTGCTCGCCGCACCGCAATCCTCTGAAGCCCCTTAATCGCTTGAGGATCGACCCGCCGCGAAGCCGCTAAAACCCTTGTCCATAGCTCTTCCGCAAGATCGAACTCATTTTCTAGCTCCGCTTCCTGAGCATCCAGTTTCAGAGCATTTACATCCGCCAGATTTGCCTTCTCCGCTAATAGAATCAAATGGGATTTACTGATAGGTTCAATCTTCGTATAGGGCATTTGTAGCGCATTACCTCGCTCATCTACCTTGCCGTGAGTTTTACAAAGATTCGGCACTTGGATCTTCAGATGCTGATCCAGACGTTCCACCGTCGCGCAATTTCCTTCGCCATTAATCCGTAGCCCCTGCAACAGCGCGTGGGTAAATGCCCCTTGCTTCAGCGCATCAATCTCGTAGGACACCTCGCTGGGACTACAGGAGAACATCGTCACAACCCCCTGTTGCTTCTCGTCTCCCACACCACGACCATCTCGCGATCCTTCACTGCGGCAAGCATCGATAAACATCACCACATTGCCTGCTCCACTGCGCCGCAGCCGATCCGCGATATTTCGAATCGCTAACCCTGGACGCTCAATATTGCGGGGATTTGCATTACTCGGTAGCAGATAATCCCGACCATTGATCTGCTTGCCATGCCCCGCAAAAAAGAACCAAAGATTATCCTCTGGCTCTAGAAATTTCTTCTCGAAGCGATCAAACAAAAAATTCTCTAAATTGTCGCTAGTGGGCTGTGCCTTAAAAGTTTTCCCTTGCCCTAACTGAAGAGCTGCTGCATCATCCGCAAAATAATAAACCTTCTCAAACTGTACCTCATCCCGACAAAAAGCCTGCATCGCTGCCGCATCCTGCACGGCGTAGTTGAGATCCTGAAAATAGTCGTATTCATTAATGCCAATGCAGATTGCCCAATTTCGGCTCATCGATGTCGCGAGAATCTATTTTTGCTTCTTTCTATCTAACTACATCTGTCTCTGCATCACCATGAAAACTCTTGAAAACCTTACCAATACACCTTATTTATTCATCGATAAAAATTGCTATTTTTGACTTTAACCTTTAAAGAACTAAATTAATCTAGACAAAGTATTTGTTTAGATTAAATATTTACTCAAATTCAAGGTGTTTTCACAGAAATTTTTGGCACTTTCTTCTTCGTTTACCAAAACTTGTCAATTTTATTTTTATTGTTTTATAAAGCCCCTAAATCAAATCCGCCAACAGATCCGTCACTTCACCCTGCATATCCCGACGATTATCGTCATAAATCATGAGGGTATTGAGGTCAGAGTGCCGCGAAAACTTTTGCACCTTCCGCACATCCCCATTGGTCGCATCCAGCGCTGCTGTAATCCCCGAGTGCCGAATCCGGTGGGGCGACATCACCTTTTCAATGCCTGCCTTTTTCGCAGTTTTCCGCACAAGCTGATAAATCGCTGTTCCTGTCAATCGATGACCCGCATGGGCACGATCCAACGCCACAAATAAAGGTTGAACCCGTCCCTTTTGCTTTGGCCGCACCGCAATCCATTCCTCTAATGCTGCGATTGTTGCTTTCGACAACGTAATTTCCTGCTTTTGTGTCCCTTTTCCCTTCCCCAAAATCGCCAATTTTCGAGTCTCAAGTTGCAAATCACTTAAATTAATCTGGACAATTTCCCCTCGCCGCAAAGCATTATCCCAGAGAAGTCTTAGAATAGCGAAGTCACGCTTGCCTTTTACTGTCTCTCGATTTGGAATTAGCAATATTTGTCTATATAAATTTTGTTTTATGCCTGTCGTATCCCGATAATGAACGACTTTTTCGCCTTTAATTCCGTCGAGCGTAAAGCCACATTGCCCCAATTGATTGCCTAGACGCACCAAAGATTTCAACGCAGCCAACCGACGATTGATTGTTGCTTCCTTTAGGCCTCGTACGTCCCGTAAATCATTTTTGTAACGCAGTACGAGAGACAAAGCCTGAGTCTGATCAAGTTTTAGGAAAGTATCTATGAGGATGGACGTAGGTTCATTCGCATCTGCCGCAAACCGAAAGAAATCGCGAATATCCTTTTTGTAAGCACGCCATGTGTTGGGAGACTTTTGATTTTCTAGAAGTTGCGCGAGGATATCGAACTCTTGTTCTAGAGCAGGGAAAACTTCAGCTTTGGCGAGGGCATTGGTCATTGCGGCGCTAATACGAACTACATTTGCACTTCTGATAGAGATGAGGGGTCGGCTGTTAGTTTGTTGCGTACCCTATTGAAACCCCTTCTGGCCTTCGGCCACCTTCCCCAAGAAAGGATTTTTAGGAGGTCTTAGAGTTCAATCTATCCTATTGCTGGAAATATTGCCAAATAAGGCTTCTATTCTATTAGCTTACGATAATGATAGTTTCCGTAAGCTTAATTTAGCAACGCTTTATCGGGCATGAGGGCACGGCTTTAGTCGCATAATTATTGCTTTGGTCAAACTCTATTAGTAGAGCGTACAAACCTACTACTGCCTTGAGTGTAGCGTAGTACGATAATCAGTACAGGAACGGACAAAACATACTACAAGCCCGCTTTTGTAGTACGCTCTTGGACGCTTGTTTCTATTAAAAAGAATTAGGAATTTTGGTTCATCTCCTTAATGGAGATCTGCTTTTATTTGTAAGAACTAAAATGAAATGAATTGACTTATTTGTGGTCGCTGTGACAGAGCAGAATCGAGAGCCTTCCAACATCGAGCAATCTCAGGGAAATTTCGGTATTGGGGTGATGACAGGCGGGACGATTGAATCCGGAGCTGTCGTCGCGGGTCAATACAACGTTATTAATCAACCGAAAACACCGAAACCTATTCCGAGCAATGTGCGACAAGGATCGAACAACTTCGTGGAGCGGGATGGTGAAAAGGCGGTTACTGTCGCAAACATTCATGAGAAATTGCAGTCAGCTCAAGGGGTGATCGTCTGTGCTGTGGAAGGGATGGGCGGTGTCGGGAAAACTGAGCTATCACTGCAATACGCCGCTCATTACAAGTCAGAATATAAAGCGCAGTATTTTCTATCGTTGCGGGAAAAGGGTTTAGCTCAGGCGATGGTTAGCTTTGCCAGTCCCTATATCGATTTACCAGAAGCATTACAGGCCGAGACTCTGGAACAGCAAGCGGATTGGTATTGGTGCAATTGGTTGCCGGATCAAGGGGAATTGCTGGTGATTCTGGATGATGTGCCAAACGCTGCAAGTATCCCAGAGCTGGCAATGCCTTCTGAGCCGCGAATCAAAGTCTTGGTGACAACGCGGCAACGGGAACTCAATTTACAGTTTGAGTCGTTGTCGTTAGATGTCTTGTCAGAAGCTAAGGCAATCGCCCTGTTGGAAAACATCGTCGGCAAGGCGAAGGTTGCGAAGGAAATTGATATCGTTAAGCAAATTTGTAGTACGTTGGGCTGTTTACCTTTGGGGTTGGAGCTGATTGGTGAATATCTCCGGCAAAATCGCTTTCTCAGTTTCGCAGACTTACAAGAGCGATTGACCTTAGCCGATGAGTCTTTATCAAGAGATCGCGCGGGGCTAATTTATGGGCAACGTGGAGTCGCCGCAGCAATTCAACTGAGTTGGGATGAGCTAAGTGAAGCGTCACAGCGAGTGGCGATGTGGTTAGGATTGTTTGCGCCAGTGGATATCTCTTGGGATTTGGTGGCAAGTCTTGGTGACAAGGTGGCGCTCAATGATGCAGAGCTGAATCAAGCGCGAGGAGAATTAGACCGCTTACATCTGATTAAGCCAGTGGAGGAAGACTTTGATTTTTATACGGTTCATGCTCTAGTGCGTGAATTCTGCCAGATAAAGCTGTCGGAAGCAGAGGAAAATCAGCCGTATCGACAGGGTTTTGTGATCGGGTTGCTCGATATTGCAAAATCAATGCCCTCATCACCGATATTGGAAAAAATTAGAGAGGTTACACCCGCCATCCCCCATTTAGAACTACTTAGTCGGGAAATGCTGGATGATATTCCCAATCATGATGAAGACTTAATTTGGGCTTTTATTGGTACAGCTAGATTTTATGAAGGACAGGGATTCTATGCTCTAGCAGAAGAACCCAATCAAAGGTGCTTGGAGGCAACACAGAAGATGTTGGGCGATCGCCATCCAGATGTCGCCACTAGTATGAATAACCTCGCACTTTTGTACTCATCGCAAGGGAAATATGAAGCAGCGGAACCCCTGTATGTCCAAGCCCTTGAGCTGTGGCAAGAACTATTAGGGGAGCGCCATCCAGATGTCGCCACGTAGTATGAATAACCTCGCATACTTGTACAGAGCGCAAGGGAAATATGAAGCAGCGGAACCCCTGTATGTCCAAGCCCTTGAGCTGAGGCAAGAACTATTAGGGGAGCGCCATCCATCTGTCGCCACTAGTATGAATAACCTCGCTGTTTTGTATTATTACCAGAATCGCTACGATGAGTCGGAGTCCCTGTTGTCACAAGCATTAGATATTCGGGAATCTGTTCTGGGTATTGAGCATCCCGACACAGTGAGTACTAAAGAATCTCTTGCTTATTTACGACAAAATCGTTCCTAACAAAAAGCGATCGCCGCAGTGACGATCGCCCAATCTTTTTATTCAGAAATAAACAGTGTCCTGATTACCTTCACCTCATCAGTAGGATTACCTATCATCCTGAGTAAAGTCACTAAGCCGTTTCCCTACATCCCCAAGCATTTTGTCTAGAGTGAGCATGGCATCCAGTCCGAATTCAGGTTTCACAGTCGAGTTCTCCCAACGTGATATTTGTTCCTGTCTTCTCCCTACAACTTTCCCGAACTGTTTTTGAGTCAAGCCTAGGCATCGTCGAATATCTTTAATCACTTTCCCATTGCAATTGTCAACAGCCATCATTATACTGTAAATATGCGCTATGACGCATATCCGCAAAAGTAAAGAAGAGAGATAGGCCATAGCACGAACTACGACCTATCGAGGTGAGAATCATATAGACTCCTAACCGATCTGTATTTTAAATTGCTGAGTTCTTTGTCCGAAGCGGGTTGCAAACCCTAACTTATTTGTTGCCCCCTACATATAGTGGAGTGAGTGATTCTATATCGCCATTCCTCTATATATAGGTGGTACAAATGCTCATAATTAAATGACACAGGAATTTGACAGAGGCGAAGCTTTCCGACTCTTTGCGGAAAGATTTGCACTGATTGGCGGCCATGGCTTCTCTAGAGTGATAGAGCAATCTATCGAAGCGGCACAAGCATTCGAGACGGCGATGCAGGAGTACGATGCTCCGGAACAGATTGTACGGGAATCGTTTGGTCAATTTGTCCCCCACGGAACAACGCTCTATTTCCTCACTAAGGATGGACAACAGATAGCGATTCATGAGTATCGCAGTGTGGCGGAATGTGCTGCTGCGGCTATCTCTCAGGCCGTCAAAACAGAGACAAGTGATGGTGGCGTTGTGTACGACAAGCATCTTGGTTTCAGTGTGACCATTGACAATTGGAATGAGCAAACCTTAGTTCGACTGTTTACGGGTGATATAGAGCGATTGTCGCCGTCAGAGCAGGGTTTGGTTTATGAGTCGATGATTGACTATGCGGAAGAACAGTTAGCGCGTCTCACAGATGAGGATGAGAAATGACTCCTGATCGACTGATGGCTTCCGAGCAGTTCGAGCTTTCGTTTAAAGCTGACAACGAGCAAGACCGATGGGAAGCACCAGATTATGTGCTCAAGAAAGGCACTGTTTATCTGGTTCAGGCCGTTTTTGATAACCAACTCCAAATTTGGTTTTGGTCTTACACCTCAATTAATTAATCACTTGGCGATCGCCCGGTCTATGGGGTGGCGATCGCCCTATTTTTTTGCCAACTTTTCAGGAATAGAATAATGGCTTTTGATATTAGAGAGCACTTGGGCAAGCTGACCCCTTCAAAACGAAGAGGGTTTTATCATTGTCCGGTTTGTGGCTCGAAAAACTTTGGGATTCAGAGTTTGACTGGTGCTTACCGTTGCCACTCGAATCAGTGCGATAACGCAGACATCAGAGAGGCGATCGCCCCAATGGAGACTGATGGTAATACACCAGAGTCCGCTACTAGAACAGTACTCCCACCAAAGGCTAAGGCTAAACCCGTGATTATCAAGGATTTGCCGACGTTAGGAGCATTACCAGAAGAGCGAGAATATCCTTTTAAGCGGAGAGCTGGCACCAAGACCATTACTTATTACAAGTATGGCGATGGGCATAGCGTTAAACGTACCGATTCAAAGAAAGGGAAAGACATTCTCCCCTATCACAAACCAGATTTAGAGTCTGGGACTGGTGAAGTCATGGGGAAAGGCGATCGCCCGTGGGATGCCTACCGAATCGATGAAGCTTTAGAGTTTGCGGCTGGTAAGTTTGTTGCCGTCCTCGAAGGCGAAAAATGTGTTGAAGCTATGCGGTGGATTGGGATTCCTAGCATTACCTTTAATGGGTCGGCATGGACAGCTAAAGATTTTAGTCGGGCGATCGCCAAACTGAAGGGAACCATCGAGGGGTTAATCATCATTCCGGATCATGATGAACCGGGGTACAAAAAATCAGACAAATTACTCGAAAACTGCGCCAAACATGGTTTCCGTGTTTGGTGCTTAACCCGTTAGATATTTGGCCTGAGATGCCTGATGGTGGGGATATTGCCGACTGGGTAATTGCAAAACGTGAAACGATTGATCATGCGGTATTTTTTGAAAATATCAATCGGGCGATCGCCAAAGCATTTGAGAACCAAATTTATAAAGAGAAATCAAAAACAGCACAGGAAATCGTTAAACAAAATGACCCTGAAGCAGTGGTACAGATTGAAGCAAAGACCACTAAGCCATTAACGAAACATCACCCCGAAACTCGCACAATCTATGGAGGACGGAAGGATCTTAATTACGCTCAACTGTACGAATTTATCCAAGAAAATTTGGCCTCTAGATTATCGTTTGACTTGATGCGCCGTGAGCTGCTGATTGATGGCGAAGCCTTTCATATGGCGGATGAGCTGCGCCCTTGGTTCTTCTCAGAATTTGGAGAGACCGCGAAAGAAGGCGATATCTATAAAACGATTGTGTACTTTGCAAAGCAGAATAACTTTGACCCGGTGTTAGAGGATCTAGAGCGATGCCACAGAGAAGTAAAAAAGATTCCGATTGATAATTTGGCCGCTCGATATTTTGGACAGGATCCTGATAGATTTCACAACGATTTAGATAAGCAAAAAGCAAGCATGTATAACCGCTGCATTGAGCTGTGGCTAATTTCTGCTGTCGCCCGTCAATACGAGACCGCAGGGCGTGACGGTGACCCCCATTTTCGCGGCTGTCAAGCTGACCACACACTGGTGTTGCAAGGTGGACAAGGCAAAGGTAAATCGACATGGTTTGGGACGCTTTGCGGCGGTTATTTCAACGAATCTATGGGAGATATCCAAGCTAATGACTCAAAGATGGCGCTCCATTCTAATTGGATTCTTGAATTAGCTGAAATTGACGGCATTACCAGTAAGAAAGCCGCCGCCACACTCAAACACTTTTTGACCATTCGAGTAGATGAATTCAGGACACCATACGCAAGGAAAAATAAACCCCATGCCAGACGGTCTGTGTTTTGTGGCACCGTTAACCCGTCTCGGTTTTTAGTTGATGATGAAAACCGTAGATTTTGGGTGATACCAGTTATCTCAGACGCTATCGATATTGAGGCGATCGCCAAAGAACGTGATGGCATTTGGGCATCCGCAGTGGAAGCCTACAAAAATGGAGAGAAATGGTATCCCACCCTCGAAGAGAAAAAGGTACTCAGACTCATTGCCGATGACTTTGCAGAGATAGACCCTTGGCAAGAACCTATCGAGTCATACCTACAGATTCATGATTTTGTGAACACCCGTGAGATATTGCTCACCGTTTGTAAATTAGAACTCAAAGATATTGCGAAACGCGATGAAATGAGAGTTTCTAAGATATTGACGCGCCTTGGATGGACTGAAGAAAAGCGGGTTAGAAAGAACGGTCAATCAATTCGAGTTCGCTACCAACCCAAATCAGAACAATTGCAGATGGAAATTGAAAGCGACATAGATACCAATATTATTTCTCCTTTAAGTAAAAAGGTTGGTAACAATGGTAAAAGCTCTATCCTGCAAGGCTCCCAGCTGTACCAACCTAGTGACCAACCTGCCGAGAGGTCGGTACGTACCAACCTTGAAAACCCATTATTAGAGGTCGGTACATCTGAAACCATTGTGCCGCAAGCGATACAGCCGAAGTGTACCAACCTTACCGACAATTTGCCCGTCCCCAAACATTATTTAAATAAAGGATTTAAGTATGGTGTTGGGCAGAAGGTTATTAGAGGCTCAACGTCTGAAGTCTTTACTATTTCTGGGTTTCCACCGCCCGGTGTTCAATTCATGCGCAAAGAGTATCTCTGTGTTGATGATCATGGTGATTCTGAATGGATTCAGCAAAAAGACCTGTTTCCTTATAACTGTTGATGGCGATCGCCCTATAAATCAGTCTCTAAAAATTGAGTTGGACTAACCAAAGTCTCTGGTGCTTCATTATCAAGCAACTGGCTAGCCTCCGCTGTCGCTACTGTGGTTTGCGATACCGTCGTCGCGTTGGCGATCGCCGCACGTTCCTGTTGGATTTGGCTTATCTCTTCACCCACCTCTATGGGAACTGATGCGACATATGAAACGGTACTGGCTGAGTCTTCAATCTGATTAACCGTGTTGTCCCACCCATCTACGCCGCGATTGACCTTTGCGAGGAATGCATTTGTCCGGCCATAGCGGGAACTGGTGCTAATCGGTGGCTGATGAGGGTATGCGTTGGGACTAACTAACCCTTCATTACGTGCCGTGTTCATCCACAAACCTAATCGGTCATTCGTTATCTCTGTGACGCTTCTGGTAATGTCGCCGAGTGATTCTACTGACCAATAGATATTGCTGGCTGATCTAAAGATAGTATTCGACCTTAACCAAGCATCTCTAATTCCTTCCTGCGTAACATCCGGAATAATGGCATCAACAACGCCATTTAATTTATTCCCAATCACTTGATTTAGCGTGATATCTGCACCATTTTCATCACTAAAATTTATTCCGAAATTTCCAATTACTTGGTCAACAACATCCCCAACAAATTGCGCTGCATCGACTGATACCCTTGCTGCCATGTGGACATGAAATATCGTATTTAGCAGATTGATTGCCGTCTGAGTAAATTGATTATTATACAAACTATCCGCTTTTTTCTTAATATCATTCGTGATATTTACAACAGGCTGTAATTGAGTCTGTATCCATCCTCTAGTCTGTGCTGCCTGAGCTGATACATTCGCCTGTACCGCTGCAATACTACCCTGAATTCCTGACAGCTTTCTACCGTTATTTCTCACTTCTCTTTGAGTAGAGGTAACGGCTTTTTCTGTCGGTTTCACTGCATTGTTCGCAATGGTTTTAATTCTGCTGTAGTCAACCTTGTTATCAGGGATATCTCGGATAACTTCTCTCACCGTATTATTGGTGATGGTATTCGTATTATTGTTAACCGTTCTTGTTTCTCTGACAATTGTTTTTTGAGGTTGGATTATTGGCTGTCTCTCAATAATTCGAGTGTTGTTGTTAGTAATAACTTCTCTAGTCACGGTATTACGCCCAATATTTGGATAACGATTGGTGATTATATTGATTACTCTGCTGGTAAAGATTGTCGCTGTCGTCCCTACAATAGTTTGCAGTGCAAGGGTCTTTAATTCTGCTGCGTTAGCCTTGACTTGGGCGATATTTGCAACACCAGAAATTCGATTTAATCGACTATTTAGAGATGCGCCTAAACTAGCTAAACCACGCGATAATTCTTGGCTTGTGACATTATCTTGATTCTCTAATCTACGGACTCTTGCAACTAGTGGAGTGATGAATTTTCCAAGTATTCTGGATATCTCATTACCTAATGAAAGTACCTCCGCTTCTAACTTGTTGATGCGATTGCTTGTTTGATAGAAACTTGCAATAGAAAAACCTGTTCCAAAGACTGAAACAATCGTTCCAACTAATGCCAGTAGAGGCGTTAATTTCGCCAGTACTAGACTAACTCCTGCTAGGGTTTTCTTGATTAAAGCAACCGCCGCTGCTAATCCAGCTATCTTGGCGGTATTCGTTGCTACCTTGAGTGCCAAAGCGCTAACCTTGGCTTCTAGTTTCGCTATCTGAGTTCTGGCAAAGTTATCAACTGCTTCCTTCTTCTTTCTTGCTTCCTTCAAGGCTTTTTCAGCCGTCGTTTTTGCCGATTCAGCAGTGGACTTAATCTGATTTATTAACCGTTTTCTCTCCCTCACCTCTGCGGATAATTCCCTTTGTAGGCCGCTTATATCGTCTTCTGCATTGTCAATCAATTTCTCTAATGACCTTTTTAGGGCATTATCTTTTTGGTCAACATAATCTTTTGTTGCTGCTTCTCTTCTTAGCTTTTCTAATTCAGCTTTGGTTGCAAACAGACCGCTTTCTTTATCCTTTTCAGACTCTCTAATAAATGCTTCAACACTCGACAATCGACGTTCTAGCCGGGCAATATCCGATTTCGTTGCATAGGCCGCCTCTCTCTTAAATTGCTTTTCTAATTCTTGATTATCTTTAATTACAAGGTCTTTAATCCTTTGCCCTAGAATATCTAACCCATTATCGACCTTCTCGAAGAAAGGATTGTTGCGACTATTGATGTTAGATTCAACTCTATTCAACTGGGAGAAATCAGCCTTCTTTTTAAGCTTTGTTTTTAACGCTGTATTCTCTTTCAGTAAGGCATCAATCTTGCTGTTGATCAGGGTAAGTTTTCCGGAGAATTCACTACAATTACAACTCATAATTTCCCTATTATTTGATTGGCTAAATTACAGACCTTTTGACACAGCTCTTCTTCGACCAGTTCGACAGTTGGGCAAGTGTCATTGGGAGGCAGGTCATAGGTTGTACCATCCGCATAATTGACCCTCACAACACAACCCCCGATTTGAACCCATTCAGGGCAAGAATTAAGGGGGTAGTCTTCTGTTGTCCCGTCCACATAAGATATTGAGATTTTCGCCTCTGAAACCGGGCTTCCTTGTACGTCATGTTCATACAAGACTCTGACACCACTGGCATTAAAGAACTCCCACACAGGGAACTCTTGATACTGCGAGTTGGCTGGCATATTGCCGTAATTGTGGGAATGTAATGTCTGAGTTCTTTTGTCAAAATCGACGGGAAATGTTCCGTTGTAGAAATTAAGCTTTGCTGGGCAGGTACTCGGACGGTTCGCCGCTCCTAGGAAACGGTCATAGTCGATGGTAAAAGCCTTGGTTGTATCCCCTTCAGTAATGAAAGTGAACCATCTATTAGTCCCATACTGACTCCCTGCATAGGTGTAGGAAAAGCTGTAGTTATTGCCTAAGACATAGCCATAGGATTCCGCCTCTACAATGCCTTGACATGAGGATGGCATCAGGAACGTTTTTAGGGTCTTGTCTGGGGACAATTGGAAGCTCACCGCATCCTCTACTGATTGAGTCTCCCCAGTTGTTTGCTTCCTATAGCTAACCCCACAGACCTTTTCCGCGTTAGCTATTTCTTTGGAAGCTTCAAACGCCCCTTGGGTATTTTCCCCTGTTCCCCAAAGAATACGGGTATTCGTGGGCTGTAGGGAATAAGGATTAACAGGGTCAATCTCTTTTGACCCTGTTAAAGTTTCCCCATCAATAGATAGTCGTCTACTCATCTACTATCACGGAATGATTGAGAGTTGTTTAAAAGAAACTGAAATATCGATTTGTGAGATTCTTTTAGTTCTTTTAATTCCTCTTTGTTCCCTGCAACTTCAGCGTCTAGTCGTCCCATATGTCTTGCGGCACTCTGCATATCTTTAGAAGCCTTTAATGCAAGGGGTAGAAAGATACCTACTACAACGAGAATAACGCTGACTTCTACCCCCGAATTCCCCCCAAATAAGGCAAGAAAACCAGCATTAATCATTATCATTCACCGCACTAGAGGAATTGAAGTCAGTGGCAGGGTCGTACTTAAAGAAGAGTACAAAAGATAGTTTCAAGAACTTCTGTAGCTCAGTAATAGGGTTATCGCCTACATCGGTTGTGCCGCTATCTCTTTCCGTGAATCCTTGTGCATCAAAGAACTCCGCATTCTCATCAGAGAACACAGGGCAGTCAAGATTAGTAAGCTTGTTTTTGAACTGAGAAAATAACTCTCTAATCAGTGCTACCAATACCGATTCATCGTTATGAGCCAAGTTCCCTAACCCTGTCCATGATTGGGTAATACTTGCGTGGGTTGTATCTAAATTAACCCCTGTTATATTGCCATTGACATCATCAAACGTAAAGGTTATTGCAGGGAATAAATCTGAAACTATATTCTGAATAGTCATTGTTTCCAGGTGATAGAATTAATACAAATATACCTAATTCTATCTTAGATGTCGATTCTGTAGAGAAATGCCCCAAACAAACCCACCTGCACCACAAAACTACAACTCAAAAACTCACTTTCTACAAGTTGTCTCAAAAACTTTAAACCCACAAATAAGGGACTATTTCGACCCTAATGGTGAATTCCCAGACGAGAATATCACGACCCCTAATGCTGCATTGAAAAGAGCTTGTCTCATAGAGCCTGATGCATCTTTGATTCTCAATGTTGCAAAAATGATTTTCTATGTTTTGATGTGTGGCCGTCTAACAGCGGAAATTGGTGAACGCTTTTACGGCACTCCAAAAACGGATTTTAAGCAGCGTAGAAACAATATTCAAGCTCAAGTCATATTTTACTTCCAAGAGCCTTCTAAATATCGAAGAAGAGCGAATCGAAAGCATCCTAAACGGATGAGAGTATCTATCCCCTTACTCAAGGACGCAACACAGGTTACCGTTGCAGAGATAACGCAAATAACTAATCGTATCAATCAGCGATTTCCCTTGCCAAAAAGCCAAGGGGATTTGTATTTATGTGGGCAAGAAAAATATAGCTATTACGATCCTGTATCAGCTCTGCAAATGCCACAGATACAGGCCGCGAACCAGAACCAAGCGGCTCAGTTTGTGAAAGACATCTGTTATATCTTTAGTAGAGAATTTGACCCCACAAGGCTAAACAAGAGTGTCAAGTATCAAGAGGCTGCGGTTAAGGAAACAGTTCGGGTTCTAGGAGAGAGTACCACCCGAATGAGAAGGAAGGTTGTAAGCAGGGTTGCCCTTGTTTCCGTTGAGTTTATTGGCGGCAATACAGGGCTAGATAAGACGCTGATTTATCGGCCTCTAAAAGAGATTTAACCCGCCTATGTTCATTTTTGATACTTATTCCCTAAACCTTAAGGTATTGGGGGCGAAAGTAGACGAATAAGCTTGTTAGTTTGAAAGAGTCAAATAACCTATTGAGCAAAGACTATGTCGAAAGCTGGAGCTAACCCAAAAAACGCCCGTGAAGGCTTCCTATTTACGGTGGATGGCGAGCAATTCATCCTGTCTCTTAAGGATGCTGTCTATGCTTCCCTTGCAGGTGTACTTGGTATGACGAAAGTCACTGGTGATCCTCCTGAAGGCGCGCGACAAATCACTTTGGACGAAGCGATTGACGATAACCTCGTTATTTTCATGAACGTCACATACTCGGTCGGCAAGAACCCCGTCACAGGGAAATTGAAGACACAACAAGGCGGCATTGTTATCCCACGGGACAACGTAAACACTGCCCTGAAGCCAACAACTGGACTAGCAAGCAAATCCTATAGAGGAAAAGCGATCAGCCGCGTCCGTCAACCTCGTAAGCGTAAGTTCTCCTACGCCTAGATTCCTCCCTGTCTATTCCTTTTTTGATTAACCACACTATCCCCTTTACCCCCTATCTAGAACTATGGCTAACGCATGGCTTATCGTCGGAACCTCAGACGAAACAGATAACACGGTCGATGTTGTGCTGAACACTGACAACAGTACTTTTACCGTCGCGGCGGCGGATGTCCCTAACCCGGCTTGGGTTGATGATGGCTCCCAGACTACGCCTGACACGAACGGTCAAGACCGATTCCTCGCACAGGATGCAGACGCTTATAACAATGCTCAAATCTTTGGCTTTGGAGATTTCACCATTGGACAGGTACGCACTCAGAAAGCTTTTTTTCAAGAGCTTAACCCTCAATACGATGTGCAAATCATCACAGCGACTGTCGATGTGACCCCTGATGCAATCGTTTAACGTAATCTGAATATAAGGAGAAGGAGGGCAGGCGATCGCTCTTCTTTTTTTGTCGCCATGTCACTACAAGCCATCAAAACGTATCAAGTAGAGACCCCGAAAAGACTATTAGCCGTGCCAACGTTTGACTATGTGCATGTCCAACTACTAACGAATTCAGTTACAGGGTTCTATGACGGCTACAGAACGGTTGCCCCAGTATTCCTTCAGCCCTTAATCGACTTAAACGGGGTGATCACTGCATATGGCAGCATTTACCGAGCCAACAAGAATCCGATGCTGTTCGCCGCTCCTCAAACTCCGTTGCCGATTGTGGGCTTAGATATATCCGGTGCTAAAAGTTCAATCATTACTTTAATGACGGATGACTCTGTCAACAATTAGGGTCGCTTGCGAATGGGGAAACAGCGGCTGTGACTTTTGAAAATTACCCGTTCGATAACTTCGTCATATCCGGGGTGATCGTGGACGAAAGGACGAGGGAAGCCAATCTAAATATCGACATATTGCTTAATGGGGATTTGCTGAATCAATACCGCCTCGCCGTGATACGCAACTATGTTCCAGAAATCCCGCTTAACAAATCCTTCAGTCTGAACGTCACGCCAAGTAGACGAGTCGAGGGAGTGTCTATTGGGATTAAAAAGATGTTTTTTTATCCATCTTTTGGGTATTTAATGTTATTAATTAAGTAATTTTTTGTGTAACTTTTTAGATTATGAAGAGCTGTATCGATCTCTGTATAGGCATTTTGCTTGTAGTATATTATTAGCTTATGTGTGTAAAACTGATAGTTTCCGTAAGCTTAATTTAAAGGCGAAAAATTCGAGCTAGATGATAATGATTTGATGGATTGAATGAGATGTTTGAGGCTAATGCTTAAGGAAAAGGCAGTCAAAAAATGAAGAATTTCACACTTTCCACACAAATATGAGACCGATTTAGTAGTTTGGGCTATGTATATATGTAGGCATGTGCGGCATACTTTAATTGTTTCGCAGTCCGCGACCTATTCCGATGCACGAAATCCAACAGGAACACTCACCGCAAGAACCACTTGCCGCTTCTTCTCAAGTTATAGGCAGTGAATTTTTCGACGATTTCGCGGCGATCTTCAAGGCTTCTCAAGCAATTGCAAGCTGTCTAGAGACCGATGAGTTGCTATGGCAACTGTCCAAGATTTTCCTGAAATTTTCTCATTGTGATCGCTGCGGTGTTTTCCTATGTGGGCAGTTAGACGAAAATTCGACATCATTACAACTTAAGGCGATCGCCACTCCTAAGAAAATTACGCTTTGTGCGATCGCCATTGAAGCAGTCGAAGATTTTCCGATTCAGCTTATCGATCACGTCAAAGAAACACAGCAAACTCAAATCATTTCTCAAAAGCAGAAAGCTCCAGTTCAAGATCCTTATTTGGAGAAGTACCAGTCAAGTAATGTACTTTGTCTGCCATTACTACTTGAAAATAGAATGATCAAAGGTTTGATTTACCTGGAACATCAGACCAAGGATTCCATCTGGAATGAGCATGACTTAGAGACCTTGGATTTGCTGGGTAAACAAGGGGCGATCGCTTTAGCAAATGCATATTCTTACGAACAAGAAAAACGCAATAGCTATTTCCTGAAAGAGCAGTTTTTAGAGCTAAAAAAAAGAGAAGTACTTGAACTGGCTGGGGTGAGGCCAGATAAAGTCCAAGAAAGATTGGCCTTTTTGATTAAACAAAATCCAATTGGGATTGTCGAATGGAGTACTAGCTACAAGATCATGGGTTGGAATCCGGCCGCAGAAAAAATCTTTGGTTATGATGCGGTAGAAATGCTTGGACACCATGCTGAACAGATTCTTCCAGAAGAAGTGCGGCCTCTTGTTGCGAAGGTGATGTCAGACATCATGCAGGATCGAGGTGGCTACTATAGCCTGAATCAAAATATCCGTAAGAATGGCACTGTCATTACCTGTGAATGGTTTAATACACCTCTCCGAGACCATGACGATAATATTATTGGTGTTTTGTCGATGGTGCAGGATATTACCGAGCGCGAACAGATCCAGGCTTCCATTCTTCAAAAAACAACGCAGTTAGAGCGGGCATTACAAGAATTGCAAAAGGCTCAATTGCAACTTGTCCAAAGTGAGAAAATGTCAACATTGGGTAATCTTGTGGCTGGCATTGCTCATGAAATCAATAATCCCACTGGTTTTATTAAAGGCAATATTTCTCATGCTCAAAACTATGTCAACGATCTTTTAGGACTAATTGATTTTCTAGTCGAGCGATGCCCTGATGATGATAAAGAGGTTGAAATAGAATTAGAAGTAATAGAGCTTGACTTTGTCCGAGAAGATTTATTGAAACTGTTAGATTCAATGAATCTTGGTGTCGATCGAATTCGAAATATTAGTGATGGCCTCAGAACTTTTTCACGAAAAGATCGTATTAACAAAGTTAATTTCAATGTACATGACGGCATCAATAGTACATTACTCATCCTGAAACACCGTACTAAAGGCAATGAAGAGCGGCCTAAAATTCAAATTGAAACTGCGTATAACGACATACCAACAATTGAATGTTTCCCGGGTCAACTGAATCAAGTGTTCATGAATTTGTTGGCCAATGCTATCGATGCATTTGACGAAATAAATCAAGGTCGTTCGTTTAAAGAGATAGAAGCTGACCCAAATCGGATCACGATTGAAACGGCAGAATGTTCAGAGCATATTCAAATCAAGATTCAAGATAATGCTTGTGGCATGAAACCCGAAACTCAGCAGCGAATTTTTGAGCAAGGCTTTACAACCAAAGAAGTTGGTAAAGGTACAGGTCTAGGGATGGCGATCGCCCATCAAATCATTACAGAAAAACATAATGGCAGCATCACCTGTGACTCCCAACTTGGAGAAGGCACAATATTTACTATTGAACTCCCCATCTTAGGAATATAAAAGAATCAATAAAATTGCGAAAAATCCCCGTTCCCACCCTCACTAAATAAATGAATTGATCAGTGCATGGTCTGTAACATTTACAGTAATTTGTACCCTTGTAACAATGCTGGGCATACCCATTAAGAGGGGTCGAACCTATGATGTTGCCCATAACATCTACCAAAGGGCGAGGTGATACAGAAATCTATAGAACCTCGAATCCAACAGTTAAGCTTGTTGGCAGCTTTTGCACTCGCTTCAATTCTTATTTAGTTACCGATCATCGCAATTATTCTAATAAATCTATCTGCCAATTCATGGCCTGAATTTTTGTGTCAAGTTCTCGATATTGCTTTGCTAATCTGTCAATTTGTTTTTGGGTTTCAGCGATATCAATAGTGCTACACATTTTGATTTCTGAACGACTATAGCGACTTTGGAGAGATGATGCTGCCTCTACTAATGCATTTAGCATTTTCCGCCGCATCGATAAAACATCCCGTTTTGCTAAAGCATCTGATAATGTTAAATCTTCGCCAAAATTTGCTTGGGAATTAGTGCGATTAATCTGCTGGATTAATGTTTCTAGCTGTTTAAAAGACTCGTTTAGTTCGCGTAGTAAATCTTGAGGGTCTTCTGAAGGGATTTCTCCCTCTTGGACTTTCGCAACATTGACCAAGCGTTGTCGCAACTGTGAGATTTTTGTTTGGCTATCAGCACGGAGGATTAATGCTTCAGCGAGTTTCATCGTAATCCTAAATTAAATGACCTAAGCCTATTAGAAATCAAAGAAAGATATTTTGATAAAATAGTTACAGAAATTGATACTTGATTCACTAGTTTGAATCGCCGATAATTTCACCTAGTTCAATGCGTTGTCCATTAACAAAATCCCAACCTGATTGGGCTTTTTTCCCAGCAGGTTGTACTTGTTTAAGCAAGATTAATCCATTCCCCGTTTGGACAATTGCACCAAGCTTTTTAACAATTGCCACGACTTGCCCTACATTGCCTTTATCCGGAGACACTGTTTTTAGTGCTTCAAATTCCGCAGGGTATGCCTCAAAACATTCCGGTGTAATGGGTACTGTATCTAGTACCTTCAATTTTTGACCTCGAAATGTAGAAACGCAACCAGGATAAAAACCCCTTACTTTATTGTGAAGGGCGATCGCCGACTGTTGCCAATCTAGAATAAAATCCTCTTTTGTGATTAAGGGTGCATACGTTGCTGCATCATGATCTTGAGCTTCTGGTTTAATTTCGTTTTTCTCTAATTTCAGTAGGGTTTCGACCAGCAATTCCGCACCAGAAGAAGCGAGCTGAACCGCTAAATCATGAGCATTCATCCAGAGAGTAATCGGTGTAACTGCCTTAAGTAGCATTGCACCTGTGTCCATCCCCTCATCCATTAGCATTGTGGTCATGCCTGTTTCTGGTTCGCTATTGACAATGCTCCATTGAATTGGTGCTGCACCACGATATTTCGGTAACAGAGAACCATGACCATTGACACAACCGAGACGCGGCATCTCCAAAATCCGCTTCGAGAGAATTTGACCATAGGCCACGACCGCAAAAATATCTGCATCTAAAGCTTCCAGCTCAGCTAATGTCTCGGAAGCTTTTTTAATGCGTTTCGGTTGCCATACCGGTAAATCACGGGCGATCGCCACCTTTTTTACAGCAGAAGGAATGAGCTTACTGCCTCTGCCCCGTCGCTTATCTGGTTGTGTTACTACTCCAATCACTTGAATCCCGGAATGATCTAGTAAACGTTCTAGGTATGGGACGGCAAATTGTGGAGTGCCAAAAAAGACAACTTTTAGCATCGAAACTTTAAACTCAACTTGATTAAATATCAGAATACTGACTTATTAAATCATCTGGCTCCATCTGATAGCAAAAAATATTGATTCTTCATCAGGAAATTCATGGTGAACTTTCATGATTTTTAATATATGATCACTTTTTTTGCGAATTTTTTAAACTATAGACAAAGCAAAAATATGGCCATTGAAATTAATGCCTAAAAGCAAATCAAACCAGAATCTAATAAAAACCTGTTTAAACCTTATTAATTCTGTGGTCGGAGTCGCTTCCATTAGCAATCTAGATTTGAAAAGTATGTTTGCGGAGGTTTTCAAGCATCACTCAGATGAAGAAATAGAAGAATGTTTAACTATCGGAGTGAGTAATAATGTTTCTAAAATCGAAAAAGTTGAAACTGAGTACCCGCAACCATGGTTATTTTCCCGTGCATTCCTCGGAAGTGGGATTTTATATCTTTTATTTTTGTTTGGATGGTTGCAATTTCAAAATATCTATTTAATTCCAGGTTTGATTATTGTTGGATCATTCACAATACCTTTAGCAACCCTAGTCTTTTTCTTTGAATTAAATATCCGCAAAAATATTTCTTTGTATCAAGTTGCCAAATTATTCTTTGCGGGAGGAACCTTGGCGATTCTATCGTCACTCTTTTTGTTCAGTATCGTTGATGGTTTTGGTCTAGATGTACTAGGTGCTTCTATTGCTGGAGTCATCGAAGAACCAGGCAAATTAATGGCACTTATACTGGTTGCCAATAATAAAAAATATCCATATATCCTTAATGGATTGCTCTTTGGAGCGGCCATTGGTGCTGGATTTGCTGCATTTGAATCGGCGGGCTATGCGTTCAGTATATTCTTAGGCTCTTTCTATGAAAGTCTACAAGAGCACTACTTTGACTTAGCTTGGATTAGCAATGCCATGTTGGAAAACATCACGATAAGAGGTTTGCTTGCTCCTTTTAGCCATATTGTCTGGACGTCGATCAGTAGTGCCGCAATCTGGAAGATTAAAAGGAATAATAAATTTAAAGCTTCGATGCTAAACCAATCTACTTTTATGAAAGTCTTTATGGCATCAGTCATTCTTCATATGCTTTGGAATAGTGGATTTCGACTTTTAGGAATAGACTGGTTAATGCAAATTGCTATTGGCTTAGTTGGTTGGTCAATCGTTTTTGGGATAGTGAACGAAGGATTAGTTCAAATAAAAAGAATAAAATATCCGCGAGCAGCATATTTAAAAAATAAACAAAGACGAGATGAACTAACAAAAAAGCAGAGTCAAGACACGTGATTACGATATCTTACCTCTGCTCCTATAATCTGCAGTTAGATTTTTGCTATTTTTGCCTATGCACCAACTGCTTCTTTGGCGGCATATAAGACCTCAAGGGAAATCTCAGCAAAGCCTCGTTCCCGAGCAAATTTTTCAGTATTGCGCTTCACTTTACCTCGCACAAATCCAGGAATTTTATTGAGTTGGCCTTGTGCTTCCGCAGTCCAGCTCAGATCGCCATCTGCTGTCATGGTTTGGGTAATCACTTCTTTTGTATCGTGACCACCAAAGATTTCAAGGAGGTGATCCTCCATACCCAATGTGAAAGAATTATAGACAAGGTCTGCCAATTGGTTTGTCCCTTCATACCCAAGGAATGGACGGTAGCCTACTGGGAAATTCTGAATGTGAATTGGTGCTGCAATCACGCCACAGGGAATATTTAGACGCTTGCCCACATGGCGTTCCATTTGCGTCCCGAAAATTGCTGCTGGTTCTAATCGGGCGATCGCATCAGCAATTTCCCCATGATCCTCACTAACAAGAATGTCATCACAATAATCGCCTACTTCTTGCCGGAACCAGTCCTCATCATATTTACAGTAAGTTCCCGCTAGAACGACATGGATACCCATTTCCCGCGTGAGGATTTTCGTCATTGCTGCGGCATGGGTATTGTCCCCAAACACAACGGCTTTTTTCCCTGTTAAATTCTGGCAATCAATAGAGCGACTAAACCATGCTGCCTGGGAAACATAGAGTGTTTGCTCATCAATGAAATCTTCGTAATTAATCGCGACTCCGCGATCATTCAGTACCCGTTGAATACTGCGGACACACTGTGCTGTTTCCACTACACCCATCGGCGTAATATCTACATAGGGCATTCCAAATTCTTCTTCTAGATATTTCGCCGTTCCATGGCCCAGTTCACGGTAAGGAATAAAGTTAAACCAAGCTTTTGGCAACTTTTTCAAATCATGAACAGAAGCTTTATCCGGAATCACAAGATTAACTTCAATGCCTAAATCAGCCATCAGTTTTCTCAGCTCACGGATGTCGTGATTGTTATGAAAACCGAGTGTTGAAATACCAATAATATTGACGGAAGGATTTTCCGTTTTTTCTGTGTCTAAATCTTCTTTTTTCCGCGCTTTTTTAATGTAATACTCAACAATTTGCTGCAATGTACGGTCGGCAGCTTGCAACTCATTGACTCGATAGTGGTTAACATCGGCTAAAAGCACATCTCCTTTGGCATCGAGCTGAGCACGAGAAACAAAATTTTCAAGATCTTCTTGCAAAATACTAGACGTACAGGTGGGGGTGAGGACAATAAGATCTGGACGTTCTTCTCGATCTTTTCTGACAATATTATCGACAACCTTCTCTTGGGAACCACGCGCCAAAACATTCCGGTCAACAATACTTGCTGTCACAGGCGTAAAGTCTTTTTCCCGCTCCAACATTGATCGCATCACATTAAAATAATCATCGCCTAATGGTGCGTGCATAATTGCATGAACATTCTTAAAAGAACTGGCAACCCTTAAAGTCCCAATATGAGCAGGACCAGCGTACATCCAATAGGCGAGTTTCATAAGGCATTATTCCCGATTAAGGGAACCAAAAATCTTTTGCTATGCCGGCATTTTCCCAAACAATAACTATCTGCTTTCGCCCTAACAATAAAAGTAAACATTAGCCCTATGGCTATAGGTATTTACGCTGGGTTTTCTCTCGGTGAATATTACAAAAGAACAATCTTGGTAAAGTTTGCACATTATCTAAACTTCATGAATAAATAATGATCTAGCAGAGTATTTTTACTCAATTAAAATTGCTACTAGGTAACTGTAATTTAAAGAGTAGTGATGAAATGTTCTATCGGTTTTGCCGCTGGGCTTCGTAGAGTAATAGAGAACAGGCGATCGCCGCGTTGAGAGATTCCACGCCTTGCGCCATCGGAATCGTCACTTGTTCATCTGCAAGACTAGCAATTTCGTCTGATAGTCCTGCTCCTTCATTACCTAGCAAAATCAAGCTCGGACGCCTCCAATCCACATCCCAAAAGGTTTTTGATGCGTTGGGCAGGGTAGCGATCGCCTGCATTCCTTGTTGACGATAAGTCTGAATTTGCGCCGCAAAATCTGAGCATACAATTGTCGGCGTTTGAAACCATGCTCCCACTGATGCCCGCAAAACCTTTGGATTCTCAGGATTTACGCTGTCAGGACTTAGTAGCAACGCATCCACAGAAGTTGCGGCTGCTGTCCGAATAATTGTCCCCAAATTCCCTGGATCTTGGAGCCGTTCAATCGCAACACCTAATTGCAACATTGCTGGGGGGTGTCGCTGAACTAAAGCACTCTGAAAACTGGCAACAATGCCATCCGGGTTTACCGTCGTCGCGACTTTTTGCAAAAGTTCCGGTGAAACTAATTCGAGGCGATCGCCCGTTAACTTTTGCCGTAAACCTGGATATCTTTCTGCCCAAGCTTCCGTAAACAGAACCGTCGAAAATGCGAGATTATTGGCGATCGCTGCCTCTACTAAATTTGTTCCCTCTAGAAGGCAAAGACCCCGTAGTCGCCTCTCGCGGCTCTTTTGTAACTTACGAAAGTCCTTAATCAGAGGATTTTGTAAACTCGTTAGCATTTTTATTGAAACTTTTACCCTACGATAACCTTCAATCAGTTTGGCTTACGACTTGTCCTCGTAAACCTCGATCTCAGCTCAACACAAGGGCTAACAATGCTTTATGCGGAACGCGAGACTTGAACTCGCACAGGATTAATTCCCACTAGAATCTGAATCTAGCGCGTCTACCAATTCCGCCAGTCCCGCAGGCGCAAATTTAATCACACAATCACCCATTATGTTCGGCTTTTCTATAAACGTCAAGACTATTGCTAAAAGATTATCAATTTCCTGAATAGCCATTCAGAACGGTGAACGAACAGCTGTGATTAAAACCAGTGAGATCACACTTATTCATGTAGAATCAAAACGAAATTTTGACAAATTTCCACATTTCCCCTAATTCCATGGTGGAGGATCGACCCATTAACATTTCTGCTCCCGTCAACGCACAAACCGAAGCTCCTGAGAAATCTGAAACAGTTCTAAAAATCGAAGGTGGACACTCCCTAAGTGGAGAAGTTCGGATTAGCGGGGCGAAAAATTCCGCCCTCGCAATCATGGCTGGCACCATTCTCTGTAGTGATGAATGTCGCCTCACGAACATTCCAGATCTCGCTGATATTAAGCGAATGAGTGAGGTAATTCGAGCGTTAGGCGTTGGGATTACAGCAAGCCCCGGAACCCTTGATTTTGATGCAAGACATTTAAGCACTTCTGAAGCTCCCTACGATCTCGTCTCAAAGTTGCGAGCCAGCTTTTTCATTATTGGCCCTCTACTCGCCAGAATGGGTGAAGCTCAGGTTCCTCTGCCGGGTGGCTGTGCGATCGGTGCGCGTCCTGTTGATCTCCATGTTCGTGGTTTGCGGGCAATGGGTGCAGAAGTCATTATTGAACATGGTGTCGTTCACGCAACGGTTAAGGGCAGTCGCCGTAAACTCAAAGGCGCAAAAATCTACTTAGATTACCCTAGCGTTGGTGCGACTGAAACTTTGATGATGGCGGCGACCCTCGCTGAAGGCCAAACCATCATTGAAAATGCAGCACAAGAGCCTGAAGTTGTTGACCTTGCAGATTTTTGCCGCTCCATGGGCGCAACAATTATCGGTGACGGCAGCAACAAAATTGTCATTCAAGGATGCGATCGCCTCCACAGCACAGATTACCCAATCATCCCAGACCGCATTGAAGCAGGTACATTCCTCGTTGCTGGTGCGATTACTCAGTCTGCCTTCAGTATTTTCCCTGTCATTCCTGCTCACCTCCTTCCCGTCATTGCGAAGCTTAAAGAGACAGGCACAAACGTAATTGAAGAGGCTCCAAATCGTCTCCGTTTACAACCCCAAGGATTACGCGCTACAGATATTGAGACCCTCCCTTATCCTGGCTTCCCCACAGATATGCAGGCGCAATTCATGGCGTTATTAACCCTCTGTGAAGGCAGTAGTGTTGTCACTGAAACAGTATTTGAAAACCGGATGCACCACGTTGCAGAATTGAGTCGTATGGGTGCTGCAATCAAGATTAAAGGCAACAATGCAATTATTAGCGGTGTTCCTTTCCTCTCTGGTGCTCCTGTAATGGCTACAGATTTACGAGCTTCGGCTGCATTGGTCTTGGCTGGTCTTGCCGCAGAAGGCACAACCACCATGCATGGCATTCATCACATGGATCGTGGTTATGATGACCTCGAAGGTAAATTCAAGGCATTAGGTGCGAAGATCGAGCGTTTGACTGCTATTGAAACTGAATAGAAATTAGGCGGTTTTGAGAAATCAATACTGCCCATAATTGACGATTCTCCCAAGCCATTGAAGTTAAATTCGGTGGCTTTTTTTATTGAAATGAGATGTAAGTCATTACGTTATCTGGAGTGATCTGACCTCTTGCAAAAGGGGTGAGAGTAGGTAAAAAAGAGGAAAGTAACAGAGCCATAGCGATAGAAATGCCAACTTACGAACAGCTCCAACATTTATCTCCAGAACAATTCAGGAGAGCCTGTGGAGTTAAGCTTCAGACTTTCAATCGTCTGGTAGAAGTCCTAGCAGAAGCTAAAGCAAAGCAAAAACCCGGTCGTCCCAGTGTTTTATCCCTGGAAAATCAGTTACTCCTCACCTTGGAATATCTGAGGGAATATCGCACTTATTTTCCTATCGCTCAATCATGGGGCATTCATGAATCAACAGTTTGTCGCATGGTGCAAAAAACAGAGAATACACTCATCAAAGAAACCGATTGCCACTGACCCGGCATGAAACAGCTCCATGGTTCAGAAGAGTTATCTCTAACAGTAGTGGCGATGGATGCCACAGAACAGGCGATTGAAAAGCCCAAAAAAACAACATCTTTACTACTCAGGAAAAAAAAAGCACCATTCCCTTAAAGCTCAAATAGTTATTGCTTGGCAGTGGGCACAGATTATCTGTTGTGACTGTGAGAAAGGTAGCACCCATGACTTCAAACTACTCAAAAAGAGTAGAGTGCATTTTCAGCAGGGACAACTCTGCCTTGCCGACGCTGGATATCAAGGTATACACAAGCGGCATCAGCGGAGTCACACTCCTCAAAAGAAGCCTAAAGGAGGAGAGTTGACTGCGGAACAGAAACAGGAGAATCAGCTCTTCGCAGCTCAAAGAATCATCATTGAGATGGTATTCAGAATGCTCAAAAGATTCCGCCTCTTATCCAGTCGATATCGTAACCGCCGTCGGAGATGGGGATTAAGACTTAATCTCATTGCTGGTCTCTACAATTTTGAATTGCCATAACCTTTTGCAAGAGGTCAACTATTCATTTTTGATTAATCAACCAGTTAAATATTTGATTAATCAAATTCAATCTCTTCATACTGTTCAGTCCATTGGATTACTTGACCCAAATTGAACTTGTGCTTATTTCGGTAGAATAAACCACCGTTTCTGCAAGGGCTATTGTGAAGCCTTTCATCATTTAAGAGTTCTTCAATGAGAGAGTTGAATTTGGATGGCGCTGAGATACACAAGAGTTCCTCTATAAGTTTCATGGGCATACTCTCTGTCCCAAACGACATCAACACCAAGCAACCCTGTACCGCGCCCATGTGAGACAGATTTTGCGCCATGTGGTTTGTGCCCTTCCCCAATGGGTAGTCGGTAGTCCTAACGAGATAAGGATGCGTTGTAGTGATGGACAAAAAGCCAGACAGCTCCGATATGGTTCTCTACTTTCTTGGAGAAAGACAACGTTTTGCTGACCAGATGTAAAACTCTCTGACGTAAAGTACAGTTGAAACGCTCGATAGAGCTGGCTTTACCAGTCTCTTTACCCATAGCCTTATGACGTTTGTCCGAGAATACCATGCCATAGGCTTGCCAAAAGTCCGTATAAGCCACAGCACATTGACGATAGACCGGAGGTAAAGATGCCCATAACTGTCTTGCCCCAAACTCGTCATGAGCTCCCACATAAAGTCCAACAATTTCACTGGTATCGATATCCAATGCCAACCAAATCTAGTATTTTTGCTGTTTGTTACTGACGAAAGACCACATTTCATCGCATTGAACTATCAATCGCCTTTTTTTTCGATGACACATTCACTTGTTTCGGTATGGCTTCATATTTTTGATTGACATAGTTCTGTCGCCAAAGCTCTGAAACATCACAAACTCTAGCAATACCAGCCAGAGGAATCTTTTCCAAGAGTAGCTTGTCAATGAATTGCTTGGTTTCAGCAGAGCTGATTTTCTGTTGAGGATTTTCGACAAATTGTCTACCACAGTCACGACATCTATGGTTTTGCTTGCCGTTATGGATACGACCATTTTTAACGACATTAGTAGACTGACAGTTTGGGCAATGGGGCATTCTCGTGAGGACTTTTTTCTTGCTCCTTTCTCTCTCATCCTTACACTTTTAGGACTACCACTTTAGAATCGTGAGATGATGATTCTTGACTGTCATCAGTGAACTTTCTAAGAATTTAAGAGGATGTCTGAAAAGTCTTTATGTTCGATAAATACTGCGTAAATTCCGCCAGGTTGATCGCCTGAAGTGCTTATTTTTACGTGCAACTCATTTCGACAAAAGTTACAGTCAGACCCTTTTCAGACATCCTCTAAGGTTGGTTAACAATGGAACCAAAAATCACACTAGGGTATATTCATTAAAAAACATACCCTAGTAAACAGTAAAAATTAAGCTTTTGCTAATTCTTCTGTTGAAGATGTACTAGCGAGATACTTCTCAAGTTCGGTTAATGCATCGGCATCAACTTTGGTTTGCATGGGGCAGAACTTAGGTCCACACATGGAGCAGAACTCAGCAGTTTTGTAGATATCTGCGGGAAGAGTTTCATCGTGATATTCGCGAGCACGCTCAGGATCGAGAGACAATTCAAACTGCTTATCCCAATCAAAGTTGTAACGTGCTGCCGAGAGTTCATCATCGCGATCGCGCGCGCCAGGACGATGGCGAGCAATATCTGCGGCGTGGGCTGCAATTTTATAAGCGATTAAACCATTACGAACATCTTCAGCATTAGGTAGACCGAGGTGTTCTTTGGGCGTAACGTAGCAAAGCATCGCAGTGCCGTACCAGCCAGCCATTGCTGCACCAATCGCCGAAGTGATGTGGTCATAGCCGGGGGCGATATCAGTAACCAAAGGCCCAAGCACATAGAAAGGCGCTTCAGAACACTCTTCCATTTGCTTACGCACATTAAACTCGATCTGATCCATGGGGACGTGACCGGGGCCTTCCACCATCACTTGAATGTCATCTTCCCATGCGCGGCGAGTGAGTTGACCAAGAGTCTTCAGTTCTGCGAGCTGAGCATCGTCCGAAGCATCATGAGTACAACCCGGACGTAGAGAATCACCCAAACTGAAGGACACATCATAACGCTTGAAAATTTCGATAATGTCAGCGTAGTGAGTGTAGAGAGGATTTTGCTTATGGTGGTGCATCATCCAGCGAGCCAAAATACCACCGCCACGGGACACAATACCTGTAATGCGATTGCGTACGAGAGGAAGATGCTCGATCAAAATCCCAGCATGGATGGTCATATAGTCCACACCTTGCTGCGCGTGCTTCTCGATGATGTGGAGAAAATCGTTGGCAGTCAGGTTCGACATTTCGCCATGGACGCTTTCGAGTGCTTGATAAATAGGCACTGTTCCGATAGGCACGGGAGAAGCATTGATAATGGCTGTACGAATTTCATCGAGGTTACCGCCACCAGTAGAGAGGTCCATGATGGTGTCTGCGCCATATTTCACGGCGAGATGCATCTTTTCTAGTTCTTCATTAATTTCAGAAGAGTTTGGTGATGCACCGATGTTTGCGTTGACTTTGCACTTGGAGGCAATGCCGATCGCCATCGGTTCCAAGTTTGTGTGGTTAATATTCGCGGGAATAATCATCCGTCCACGCGCCACTTCGTCTCGGATTAGATCGCCGGGAAGGTTTTCCCGCTTTGCAACATAATCCATCTCTTCGGTAATGATGCCTTTGCGTGCGTAGTGCATCTGCGAAACATTACCTTGACCTTGCCGTTTGGCAACCCAATCAGCTCTCATATTCTTATTGTCCTTAATTAACAGCTTCCCTACGCTGGTATTACCCAGTCTCAGGTTCTAAGGGACTATCTCAGTCTGATTTTTTTACGACAGACACCCCTAGCGTCAGGTTTAGATTTTAGCATCACTTTTTTGGTTGAACCTTGTACTTATTTGTCGTGATGTTTCTAAAGTAATGAAAACGCTGATGACAATAAAAAGATGAGCTGTAATCTTGCCGAATTACCAAGGACGCCCGACAAGGGTGAAGCCTGACCAGTAGAAGGGATGCACGAGTTCTCCACTAGTAACAGCCTGTACCTTTTCAGAAATTTGAATGTTTGTGGCAAGGCCAGAAGCAAGACGTACTTGTCCGTTGACGATTTGTAAATCTCCGTGCAACATTTCGAGTTGGGCGCGGCGTAGGGCGGCGGCTTTTGTCGGCTCAGTTTTCAACTTTTGATAGAAGTTTTGCATCAAAATCAAAGTGCCAGAATCGCTAACTGACCAGAGGCTACCGAGGGCACTCTTAGAACCGGAGGCGATTGTTAAGCCAGAAAATCCGAGTTCTGCATCACGGCTACCGAGGGCGGTTTGGCAAGCGGAAAGTACGAGTAAATCAACACGTGGATTGTCTAAGCTGAGATCGTCTAAATCGCTAAGTTTGAGTTGGTCATTCCATAGGTGAATAGATGATTTTTTTGGTTTGCCTGAATTGAATTGGGCATGGGTTGCCAGGTGAACAATGGGGAAGCCCTCAGTATTACGAAGGTTTTTCAAATTTTGTACTGTGAATTCTTCGTTGAGCACTCCTTTGCCATTCGTTAGGTTGGCGATCGCCCCGACTTCCACCTCAACACCAGGCAGCGGATCAAGCTCTTCGAAACTATCAGCTCCCATCGCTAAGACTGGCACATTTTTTAGGGAACTATAGTCGCTCGTAATATCAAAAAAGCTGGGAACCACAGCCAAACTATAATTCTCGATCAAATAGCGATCGCCATCATGGAGAGCCGCAATCGGTAAACTCCGTAATCCCTCATCCAACGAAAAAATCAGACTATCAATGCGATTCGCTTTAAGGTAAGTCTCAATTGGCGTAATCAGTTCCCGATAAAGATCTTGACTCGTTTCAAGGTAATTAATATTTTTGCGTCTGAGGGATAAATACAAATCAGAGCGTAACTTATCCACCTGTTCAGTCAGTGTTTCTTGCTCCACATCCTCTGTATAGAGCGTTTGCGGAGGAGTATCCGGTGTAAACAAGAGAAACTCTAGACCACCATCTTCCACATATGAAATGTAGATCATAGCGTGGCGCTGTCCTGTGATGACTGCAACATCAGCTAAAGTTTGCTGGACATCTTCAGGTTGCTGTTCAAACTCGGGTAAATCTTGATTGAAATAATTTGAAAATTCAAAAAGCCGCTCATTCTCTAATGAGAACAAATCATCCGGTAATAGCGGTTGCAGAATATTGGGGACACGGCTGCGGATATTGGATTCAACCTGATCGACTTTATTATCAATCGTGTCTTCGATATTAATAATATCGGACAGACCAAATTGCGCGATTAAACTCCCTTCCCCAAAATTATCTTGGCTTAGTTCACCACCAGACTGTTGGTGTCCAACATTTTCAGTAGCAGCAGCAGGTTCAACATTGGAGAGCAACCCATTTGGAGCCATCACCATACTTAAACTGAGAGCTGCGAGAGAGAGAGAGAAGAATTTCGTACGCATCATTGCAACAGCAACCAAAGAATTGGCCGGAAAGAAAGCATTGTAGGGTCAATATCCTAATTTAGATTCATCGCCTCAGGATAAAGACCTATTTATTGACGCAACTCTTAAGGGAAAGTTCTCGTCTCCCTCCATAGGAATGGCGATCGCCCAGACAAGTTACTCTCTAATAATTCCCAATTTTGGCGTAAATTTCCTAAACTAAATATATGGAGAGTTGGCGCGGCAGTTGCAGACTAGACCAAAACATTTGGCTCTAGCTCCGAGGAAAGTCCGGGCTCCCGAAAGATCAAACTTGCTGGGTAACGCCCAGTGCGCGCGAGCGTGAGGATAGTGCCACAGAAACATACCGCCGTAACAGTGAACAGATCTTTCTCACGAAAATCTGAAACCTGAAAAGGTAAGGGTGCAAAGGTGACGGTAAGAGCGCACCAGCAGTATCGAGAGGTGCTGGCTCGGTAAACCCCGGTTGGGAGCAAGGTCGGTGGGATATAGGTTGGTCTTTTTCCTATCCCAGTTTGGTGAACCGCTAGAGGTGACTGGCAACAGCCATCCCAGATAGATAACTGCCCTTGGCATTGCCCAAGAACAGAACCCGGCTTATGTCCAGCTCTCCTGAATATTTTCTATTTCCATAAAACTTGGGTTTTTCTCCTGAAGACTTGCCGGAATGATAGTAGGTCTTAACATCACTACCCATCAATACGTCCAAAAAACACTATCATAGACGTTGGTATTGATTAACTTCAGGAACTCTTGGTGATCATCAGGCACAACAGACAGCCTGTTTTGTAGATATCGCCTTAAGACCAGGGTTCTCATCTTCAGAGACCTCGACTCTACCAAGGACATTATTATTATGCTTACCCGTAAAACATTCTTTCTCTCACTCGCTGCTCTTTCTTTAGGTAATGCACTATTTCTGATTCGTCCAGCAACAGCTGATTTCTCGACTCAACCCAAACAACTAGATACTGAAAAGGCGATCGCCAGCAGTCCGTTTAATCCAAAAGACAAAGGGGAACCGGATAATACTTTAAGTGGCGCAACCCGATCATGGATTTAAAGTATTATCCCAACTGATAATCAGCTAAATCTACTAATCCTCTACCAACCTTACAAAACCTTAAAAACCCCTAAATCCCGGTGAATCCCCTTAGTAGCAGAAGCTTTCAGGCTCTCCACCTAGAAAAATGCGTGATCATGACAATATAAAACGATCATAGAAAATGCGTATTTTTACGGGGAATGAGAGAGCCTAAAAAAAGCTGAAGTTCAGTAAAAGAGCTGTTTTCAAGCATTTCCAGAATCCCTAATATGAATGTAGACAGTTTGTCTTGTGTGCTATCTAGGGTGATTCGAAAATGAAAGGATTACAATCTACCGTTTCTAGAACTACTGCTTTTCTAGTTGTTTTTGTCGGGGTCTGTACAGTAAGTGCGACGGTTTCCGCTCAGGCAATAACCCAAAGTGGTGTATCCCCAGTTAATTCTCAATCTCAAGTGATGGATTCTGCCTCTGCCTCACTGAATATGGTGCCAGAACCTGCATCAGGCAATGATGGTGCACCGAATCCAGCAAATACACGCGCAGCTTCTTCTAGCTCATAATTTATTTTGAAATTCAGTAATTGACTGGAGAACCATCACTAGGTTAAGACATTTTCCTCTTCAGGCAGGCATTTATGGAAGTATCTAAAGAATAGAGACTTCTTTAACCTTGGATGTCAATTTCAACGTCGTGTCTACTCCTTTACTTGTTGGTTCTATGTCCCTAAATCAAGTGCATACACCTGATTCTAAATTACGATTTTCACAGATCGCAAAAGTAGCTTTAGGGACGTCAATTTTGACTATTCTGACATCATTGACAGGTGTCTTTCAAAGTCCTGAATGGTCATTATGGGATAAGTATTTTATTTGGCGTTCCTATGAGGTTCAAGACCCAAATATCGTCATTGTCACTATCGGTGAAGAGGATGCTAATGAGTTGGGTGCTTGGCCGATTTCGGATCAATTATTAGCTGATCTCATCAAAAAGGTTGATGAACAAGAGCCTCGCGTAATTGGTCTTAATTTATTTCGTAATCTTCCCATTGATAATGGTAAGGAAGAGCTAGATGAAGTTTTTTCTTCTATGCCTCATCTCATTGGCACCAAAAAGGCTGTTGGAACAGAGGTTGCTGCACCGGAAATTCTGGAAGAAAAAGGACAAATTGGTTTTTCGGATCTTGTTATTGATCCTGACGGAGTAGTTCGGCGAGCTTTAATTTCAGTGCGCTCAAAGAATGGGGAAGGTGCAGAAGCAAGTTTTGCAACTCAGATTGCACTGAACTACTTAAAAGAAGATGACATCATAGTAGAGCCAGAACCACCACCGTTGAGACTGCCCTTTTTTGGCTTTAATGATCGTGAATACCTGCGTTTGGGGAAGGTGAGATTTCGACCGCTGGAAAGTAATGATGGCAGCTACGTGCGAGTTGATAATGGTGGCTATCAGTTACTGCTGAATTACCGTGGTGGTGGGTCTCAAAACTTCTATACTGTTTCGATGCGCGCTTTGATGAAGGGCGAAATTCCAGCAGAGTTGGTTCAAAATGTTAATCAGCCGCCGCTTAAGGATCGCATTGTTCTGATCGGTATTACCGCTGATGGTAATGGCACAACATTATTCACCCCCTATAATCGTGCGGGTGGTAGTCGCAATAATGGTTCGGGCGAACAGGGAGAGGCAACGCCCGGTGTGTTTATTCATGCTCACATCATTAGTCAGCTTATTCAGGGCGCAACCGAAGGGCGAGCATTTTTTAAGGTATTGCCGCAACAAGGGGAGTGGTTTTGGATCTTTGCTTGGGCGATCGCCGGAGCGAGTAGTCGTTGGCTAGTGCTCAATATACGCAGTCTGTCACAACAGGTGGCGATACAGAATATCTTTGTTGTCACAGGCCTTGGTGTTGGTTCGATTGTGATTGTGACTTGTTCCTACACTGCATTTGTGTTTGGGTGGTGGATTCCGGCGGTGCCTGCAATCTGTGGTTTTGTGGCTGCATCTCTGATTATGGGCAGTTATCACAATTATGAAGTGCAAAAGTTAGCGACATTAGATGCGTTAACACAGGTGGCAAATCGTCGATATTTCGATGAATATCTCTACCAAGCATGGTGGAAATGCGAGAAGGAGCAGAAGCCTCTCTCTCTAATCATGTGTGATATTGACCATTTCAAACTCTATAACGACTTCTACGGTCACCAGGTAGGCGATCGCTGTTTAAAGCAAGTCGTTAACAGCATTCAGCAGAGTCTACGGGATAGTGATCTTGTGGCACGTTATGGTGGTGAAGAATTTATCATCGTGTTGCCCAATACAGATGAGTTAGGAGCTGCCCATGTTGCTGAGCGTATTTGCAAAAAGGTGGCGGAGCTAAAAGTCGAACACGAAAAATCATTAACCTCTCCGTTTGTCACCGTTAGTTGTGGTGTGTCGAGCGTGACTGCCCACTCTCAACTTAGTCCAGTCGAACTTATTGCTAGCGCTGATCGGGCACTGTATGTCGCGAAAGCAGAAGGTCGCAACCAGGCGATTTATCAGCCCTATCAGAATTTGCCACCTTTAAAGTAAATCTCGCGTTAAGACAAAAAAGAAAGGCTGCTCGATTTTCTTATAATCCATAATCCCAAAGACGCGATTCTCATCAAGTTTTCGGAAGGAATCGTTAATTGGCAAATAATCGTAGATCATGGTTGCAGTGACTTGTCCACGATTTTCCATCATTCGTAGTCTGGCTTGACTTTTATCTGTTTTGAAGAGGGAATTCAGGGCGATGAGTAATGGCTTTAGGGATGGATTATTGGGCATCGGAAATTTTAAGACCATATCCATCGCCATTGGATGAGGGGCTACTTTAAAGATTTCGCCGCGTCTATCGGCAAAGAGCAGTGGGTGAACGGTTTCCGCATCGATAAATTCTTTGCCATACCAGTTGGACATTTCTAACATGCCGTCCATCGGATGTTCTGTCTCAATGCCTCTTCCATGCCAGCGCCCCCACATAAATTCTAAATCGACGGGCTCAAGGCTATCGAATAGAGCAAGGGCTTCAGTGGTAGTTGCTTTTCCTGCGTCGATAATTTGGGTGTCGGGAGGGGCGATCGCCATATCGATATTTATATCTAACTAAGCTGTCTATTTATTTAGGATAAACAAATGTCTTTGAGGGAAGGTTGATGCTTCCAAATTTGGAGGTTTGCTCTAAGATACGAAGTCTCAGAAACCCAGTTTTTATTTGCTTAAGGTAACAGATAATTTGTTGTTTATCTTGGAAAATATTGGTTTCCGTAATTGGCTTTGACATCACCTATAAACAATTGACAGTCAGAACTTCGTAAATGCAGGATAGTTATGGTTAAGAACTTAATCGCTATGTGGCTATAGTCGTAGCTGCCATCTCGCCTCTTTCAACAAATCATGATGGTCGAAATGATCACCTCAAAAATTCATGTTTGCACCATACCAAAAGCATCAATTAAGAATCTTCGTGAAATGTAAGACATTCCCATCTGGATCCCTCACGATTTTCTCGTTGTTTATGTCTAGTAGTTGCAAGAGTGGAGAACTATTACCTAAAGCAATCCCAAGTCTGAATTGAGACACCTTCTTATCTTTTGCTGGGTAAAGTTCAATGAGCAAGTCACCAACAGAAAAGGAGTAGTGTGGTGGGCCGTTTCCATGTTGCTCTGCAGTCAACCCAAATCCAAGATCACGATAAAACTTAAATGACTGTTGGAGATCGCTGACGTAGAGAACGACATAACTAAGATTCATCCCCTCGTTTTGCATGATTCAGATAAATTCTCTTTCTAAAAAATATTCCGCTCGGCGATCGTCAATCCCTATCCTAAAATAATAACTACCTACTACATATAGGGTTGGTTAGTCTTTATGTCCTTTGTTGGTCTGCATATCCACTTTCCGTAAAGGAGGAAGGATTGCAGAAATCCTAGCAAAGGCATAATGTGAGGTATGTTATCTACCCCCTTGTTCACCAGATTTAAACAAAATCGAGCGATGCTGGTCTTGGTTAAAAAGCCATATCCGAAAGCAATTGCAACAGAGCCAATCTCCCAGAGAGACAATAGATACAACCCTGCGTGCGGAAGTATCTTAACTCTTTTGGCCATTGCTATAGTACTACACACAACTTATGAAAACCCCCTCTGTAAAGTGAGATCTAAAAAAACCTCTACCAGATAATTTGGCAGAGGATTAGAAATTCTTAAATGAATTTAGATTTTTAGTTAATCTTAAGCTGTCACTTTCGCGCGTTTGTAAGCTTCGTCGAGAACTTCCGATAGAGTTGGGTGGGCGTGAACATTAAATGCTAATTCTTGTACAGGCTTTTTGTTGGCGATCGCATTAGCCGCTTCTTGGATAAGGTCAGAGGCGTGAATCCCCATGATGTGAACACCGAGGAGTTCGCCAGTGTCCTTACGGAAAATGATTTTGGCGATACCATCAGTTTCCTTTTCGGCCAGGGCTTTAGAGTTGCCTTTGAAGTAAGTCTTCGCAGTGGCCACTTCAAATCCTTTCTCTTTAGCAGCTTCACGTGCTTGAGGTTCACTCATACCCACATAACTAATTTCAGGATGGGTAAAGGCAGCGGCGGGAATTGCAGCATAGTCAACTGTCATCTCGTTACCAATCATATTTTCGACAGCGGTAACACCTTGACCCGAAGCCGCGTGCGCCAACATCATTTTGCCAGTGGCGTCGCCGACAGCCCAAAGATGAGGCACAACTTTACCGTCTTTGATTACCTGCATCTTGCCATTAACATCGATAAATCCACGACGATTGGTCTCAACGCCGACGCTGTCTAAGCCAAGATTTTTAGTGGCAGGGACACGTCCCGTTGCAACGAGACAAGCATCAACTTCGAGGTTTTCGACAACTTCTTTTGTCTTCGCGTCGGTCAACTCAATTTTGACAGGGGAGCCAGGAATAATCTTGGTGGCAAATACACCTGTGTAGGTTTCAATATCACGTTGGTCAATAAGAGCGCGTTTCGCAAGTTTTGCAATTTCAGGATCAAAACCAGGCATCAAATCATCTAACGCTTCGATCATAGTGATTTCGCAACCGAGAGCTGTGTAAACATCGGAGAATTCGAGGCCGATGTAACCACTACCAATAATTGCGACCCAATCAGGTAAGGACTCAAGGCGCACCGCATCATCACTCGTGAAAACAGTTTTGCCGTCTACTTGAATGCCGGGGGGAACAAAAGGCTTGGAACCTGTGCAGATCATGATTTCTCTGGCAGTGAGATTCTTCACGCCATCATCACCAATTACACAAACTTTCTGTGCGCCATCAACTTTTCCCCAACCACGAATAATATCGACTTTGAGACGCTTTAGACTATTGGTTAAATCGCTCTGGATTTTACTCACCAAGTCATTCGCATGGGCGGCGATCGCCTCACGACTAAAGCTCACCTGTTCTACACCGATGCCAAACTGTTGGAGGTGCTTCTGATCGCTCATTTCCCGCACTTTTCCGGAAGCTGCTAATAAAGCTTTTGAAGGGATACAGCCACGATTTACACAAGTTCCGCCCATATCTGCAGCTTCAACGATTGCTGTTTTTAGACCACATTTCACTGCGTGGAGTGCTGCGCCATGGCCACCAACGCCCGCACCAATAATGATCAAGTCATAATCAAATTGTTCACTCATGAAGCTTTGATACTCTCATCTTCCAAATTGCTTTAGTTAGCTTATCTCAATTGCCGTCATCAAACATAGACAGAGAGAATTTGGAGATGTATGGCTTGCTTTATGAGCATTTGCCCCCCGAGATATTAGCCAAAATTCAAGTCTTTTCCGGTCGCCTCTTGGGGAATTAGAATAGATTCTCATTAGACAACATCTTCGGCTAAAGCTTACTAATTCCATTTTGCGATCGCCGAGAAAATTTTGTCAGTGCGGGATTGTCGCGGCTGAGCCGTAAATAAAGGGTGACACGACTAACTTTGTAAGGCTTACTAGCTTAGGTAAGAGCACCACTACTTACGATAAAATCAACAACTTCTGCAACCCTGATTCTATAAAGGTTAAAACCTAGTCGAACATCCTGTATCACAGTATGATTTTTTTTGTCATTTTTTGGTGTACAACTAGACTCATGTGATATTTATATGGTGATAGCAGATAGCAAGCCGTCGCCAAGTGAAAAATCACCTGAGATGTTGGCCTACAATTTGAGTCTGAATCTGAATTTAAAAACAGGCGATAAATTATGAGTCGGAGATCGCGCCAGTCCAAATCAAGTAAAGCTCAAGTTCTAGTTGAGGAATAAAATAATATGAGTGAAGGTATTGCGTTTATCGGTGGAGTTTCTATAGCTGGGTTAGCAGCACTTGTCTTGGTTAAAGGAACAGGTACCCCTGCTCAACCACCGAATGTTGCTGTTACTCCACAAATGCCAACTGTTGAAGCCCCCCAAGCAGTACAACAACCCATGCCGTATACTCCCAACTACGGACAGCAACCAATACCAGATCCCAACCAAGCGCTGCAATTGGAAAGGTTGAATCTGAATATGCAGATGGAGAAGTTAGAAGCCGATAATCAACAATTAAGGTTGCAAAATCAACAACTCCAAGTCCAACTTGAAAGTTTTACGACCCAACAGCAGTGGCATTTAGCACAGCAACAAAATCAGCAAGAAGTAACAGCACTCCCCCCAGTGGAACAAAACTCTCAGTTGGAATCACCTATATTTTGGGCTGTAGGTGGGGCAATATTGACTGTCTGCGGTGGTGTGGTTACGGCGGGGGTTATATCTTTGTTTGCTGCCCCAAAACAACGTCAAACTAAGACTCCTAGGACTGTAAATGTCATTCATCCTCATAATCCCCATTCAGGAACGATGAGACGTGGTGATTTTCTGCCACTATCTCGTACAGAACCTAGACGAGTAGAAATAGCGGACTACGACGAACTGTATTGAATAAATCAGCCTTTAATATTTGACATTCAAAATTAAGATCCAAGATTTTGAGTTTAAAAAAATCAGCATAGTGAGTTAGCTTATCCTAATTGCCATCAGCATTAGAAGTAGGGCTATCCGATGAATTATCCCGATCCGCGACAGGTACATCCCCTACCGAATTTTCCGCAGGTTTGTTTCATCAAAAACACGGTCAAAAATCCCCAAATCATCATTGGTGACTATACCTATTGCGATGACCCAGAAGATTCGGAGAATTTCGAGCGCAATGTTCTCTATCTATTTCCCTTTGTTGGTGATCGCCTAATTATCGGAAAGTTTTGTGCGATCTCCCGCGGTGTGACATTCATCATGAATGGTGCGAACCATAAAATGTCTGGATTTTCGACCTATCCCTTTGAGATCTTTGGAGAAGATTGGGCGCGGGTCATGCCGAAGCAAGAAGAATATCCCAACAAAGGCGACACGATAATTGGCAATGATGTGTGGATTGGCTATGAAAGTGTGATTATGCCGGGCATCAAAATCGGTCATGGTTCCATTATCGCGGCGAAATCAGTGGTCACAAAGGATGTGCCAGCCTATGGTGTTGTGGGTGGAAATCCAGCCAAACTCATTCGTAAACGATTCGATGATCAAGTGATTGAGTCACTCGAAAAAATTGCTTGGTGGGATTGGGATATACAAAAAATCACCGACAATCTGGAGGCGATCGCCGGTAATAATTTAGACATTTTGAAAAGTCTTAACTGCTAAGCATTTGAACGAGCTGAGCAATTTGCTTTTTGTTGAAGGCTTTTGCCAAAGTTTGGGCTGCATGTTTGGGATCGACAGGCACAAGAATCTGGGGCACTTTCGCGATCGCCAAGTTTTTCAGTTCTGGGCTGAGGGTAATATTTTGCGTTTGACCAAGATCTAGATGATCGCCCGCTGTTTTGAGTTCTTTGATCACAACAGGCGCTAATAAATCAAAAGAATGGCTCTGGTTGGCGATCGCCTTGTGAGCGGCCTTGAGAACCGTTTGCCAAGACTTTGTCTCCTTATCAAGTTTCGCTAGGCCAACACAAACTTTTTGGAGTTGCTGACGATTTGCAGGAGTTGCTTCCTGTTTGAAGAGTGCCAACATTTGACGGAGATGATTGCGCAACTGTTCACCAATTGCAGCGGAGGCCGGAGCCGATGCGGTTGAAGGAACAGGGGTTTCGCCATTGGCCAAACTTTCGAGATAAGCCTGGAGCTCAGCAAATTGTGGCTCTGCCTCTTTCACCATTTCTTGCCCTTCTTCGTCCTTGAGGCCGTAGGGACTTTGCAGTTTATCGAGAAGAGCGGACAAGACATCGTAGGCGTTCAAGAATAATGATTCGAGCTGGTGATCGACATTAATCTTGTTTTCTTTAAAAATCTTGAACCCATCTTCGAGGCGGTGAGCCGTTTTCTGAATGCTGGAATACCCCAACATCGCGGCACCACCTTTCACCGAGTGCGCTGCCCGAAAGAGTTCATTCATCTGCTCGGTGTCATCAGCAGCACCACCGAGGTCGAGAATGCCTTGCTCGATCGTTTCTAGGTGTTCTTTGGCTTCTTCGATAAAGTAACCGAGAATTTTTTGTTGGCTGGCAGCATCCACGGATTCTTTCCCTCACATCTTGGGGTGCAATGTTTAACAGAGTCTGGGCAGGGTGCGATCACCCCGAGCTTTGTTTACGTTATCAAGGATTGCGGGCGCTATCCGCATAGTCCTTAAATTTGTAACGGTCTAGATTTTAATTGTACTGAAAGTTCTTAAGCTATTTTGACGAAATATTTACACTAGCGAATCCATCTTTGGGCGATCATCAAACATCATCTCCATAAGATTGTTCTGAACCTGGAATTGCATCTTTTCAGTGAGCTGCGCAATGGTGTCTTGGCGATCGCCTTTATACTGATCAGCATAATCCTGAAGATTAATCGGATCTCCAATTTTTAGCCAGCCTTCATGCAATCCTTTTGGCTGCGGAATCTCCACCTTAAACACTTCCCGTTCTAAACGAGTCAACGTATCAATAAAGCGTTCTGTGGTGGGATATGCACCGACATAGCCGTCATAAATTGCATCAAAATTCAGGAGCCGCATTGTAGACTGGTAAAGCTTTTCGTGGGTTTCGAGATCGAGGGCAAACTCATCATTGGCTTTTTCGATCAGTAAGGCCTGCATTTTATAGACCCGTTCCCGCAATGGAAAATCCTCGGGGAACGACACATCTAGTTCGTCTTGGCACAGTTGTAATACCGTCTTACGAGTGGTGCGAATCCGGTCATTCCAATCAGCATCTGCTGGGGGCTTAATATCGTACTCTTCTTCCAAATTCGACATCACAGCTTCAGATACTCGACGCAAACGGGGATAAAAATCACTGGATCCTGGCTTAATCCCAAAATGCTTTTCCAGATTTTGCAAGCTTTTTTCGATAATGTTTTTGCCAGACTTGAGATAACGGTATTTGATACTGATCGGCACCAGGTAACAGGGTGGGAATTCTTTTGTTTTCTTAGCAATTGACTGCATCGCTTGGAATGGCAGTTGGATGGCTCCAGTTCGGAACGGCATAATTGCGTCATTTTGGAAGGAGCAACCTCCCTCTGGAAAAATCACCATCCGCGCTCGGTCTTTCTTCAATAATTCCAGCGTATGGGAAATACTGCGGCGATCGCCTAACCCACGCCGAATCGAATAGCATCCTGTTTTTTGCAGAAAGCCGCCGAGCCATCCTTTAAAGTTCTCGTGGGCAACTAAATAATTAGGTAGTGATGCACAAGTAATGGTCATAACTGAAGAGAGAGATTATAGTGTCTGAGAAAATAGACCACTGCTCCAATGTGGTTTTCCCACTTCTTCGAGAAGGAAAGTGCCTGACGGACTAAGCGGGACGTTCTCTGACGTAGAGTGTTGTTGAATCTCTCAATATGATTTGTTTGTCCAGTCTCCTTGCCCACAACTCGATGACGTTTACTCGGTAAGACACAGCCATAGGCATCCCAATAATCGGTGTAGACCAGCGCACACTGACGATACACAGGAGGCAGAGAATCCCATAATTGTTTCGCAGTCTTTTGACTACGGTCTCCGATGGCATATCCCACCACCTCTCGGGTGTCTCGGTCAAGAGCCAGCCAAATCCATGCTTTCTCACCTTTACTACCGACAAAAGACCACAATTCATCCATTTCGATGGTCAGTTGCCCTCTTTTTTTTGAGTCACAGGTAACTCGTGAGGCACAGTCTCTAATTTGGCATTGACATAGTACTGTAGCCAGCGCAGAGAGACCCCTGTGGCACGAGTGATACCAGCGAGAGAGAGACGTTCTAATAGGAGACGGTCAATCAATTGACGAGTGTCAGTTGCAATGGGAGGGTGGGCAGGATGTTCCACAAACTGGCGACCACATTCATGGCAACGATAGCGCTGCTTTCCCGAATGGGTGTGACCATATTTAATGGTGCTGGGAGACTGACATTGAGGGCAAGTGAGCACGGTGAGACTTGACGTTTAATCTTGCCCCTATTCTTCCACAACCATTACTAGTGCACCACTACCAATAATTAAATCCTTCACGCAGCTGCGCAGAAAACAAAAATACGACAAGACCATCATCAAAAGTGGGGTGATTCGGCATAAATACAATCCGCGCATCACCAAGCTGCCGAACCTTTTCTAAATCCTCTTTGCTCACCCGCAACTTTAGCTGGTATTTAAATCTGGCAATCCAATACGACAGACCTTGCATCACACGCACAAGCAATGGTTGCGTTTGTGTCGGAAAGAAATCGGGATTAGACATAAGAATCAATACACAGTCGAGTACAGCTTTTCTTTTATTCTGCCGAAGGAAGCTTGAACTGGATATTAATTTTGTGACGGTAAAAAAATTGGCACAGTATCATTGCAATCACTGTGGCTGCGACCAGAAATTAACGTAGCCTTAGTCTAAACATTATTGATTTCAAAGCGGAGAGAGGGGGATTCGAACCCCCGTTAGGTTTGACCCTAAACCTGATTTCAAGTCAGGCGCATTCAACCGCTCTGCCATCTCTCCAGAAGTGCTATTCAGTTAGCCCGTAGCACAGCTTATCATAGCGTGAATTTTTCTTGACTGTGTATATGATTTTCATAAAAAAAGTGGGGCGATCGCCAGATCACCCCAGATAACTTATCAATATGTTTTTCAACCTAAAGTTTTTAGCCGCTAACCTGTAACTATTGCTATTGAGCCAAAGTATTCGGCGTGGGCAACGCTTCTGGTGACTGTGTTTGTTGCTGTTCAATCGCAGCAGCGTGAGGACTGACGACCATCAAATTAGCGTTATCTTGCTGGCACGCAGACATTGTTTTCACATGCTCCTGCTCATCATCACGAATGGCCACAAAGACATCGTAGAGATTATCAACTTTAGGACGACGATGTTCGGGGATTTGTCCGGTTTGAAACTCATCGAACAAATACAAATCTCCATCGCGATAATAGTTGATGGCGATCGCCGGAGCAGGTTGACCTTTGAGAGTCTCAGCCTCAGCTTTTAGAAATTTGTCGTAAGTCGCATAAGCATGCTCTTCTACAAGCTCCATAAAGCGATAGGCAGAACGTGGCGAAACAATATAGATCCCAACGATAATCCAGTAATAGGCAAGAGCTACAGTTTTGGCGAGCGCACGATCTAGCCAAAAGTTAGAGCCACCGAGGGACTCCATAATCAATAGGTGATGTAGCTCGTTCCAAGACTCTGCAAAATGAATTTTTAGCCAATCAGCTTTACGCCAAAATCCCAAGGTTTCATAAAGATGCAAAACCGATAAATACGAAAAATATGGGACTCGTGCTACCGTTTCGAGCACATAAAATCTTGGGTAGGGGCGGTTGGCATAAACTTTATTGATTACAAAAACTAAGATACTAACTAAGATACGGATCATGCATTTCTCTCCGTAAGAGATTCTGAAAGGTTAGACTCATCAAATTCAGCAATTAAGCTTGTTCAATGAAGTCTTATCTCCCTTTGTTTTAACGCAATCAAAAATACAGTTGGCTAAGGTCTTTAGGTTTCTTTGGAAGTTGTTATCTTGCTTAGCTGAATGCTATGTATAGCAGATCACAAATCCCACACAAGCCCTTATACACAAAGACTTCAGGGACATTCTAAAAAGTCATCAAATATTTATTTAGATCACGAAGCTCATTAGAATTTCACCTTTCTTTATATGATTAGATTTAAGCAACAAAAGTGTTGCTTTCCATATCTCACTTCTCAAAGAAGTCAGGGCTTAATTATTTAGACCTAATAAAAAAGAATGTATCTTCCCATCAAGATGGTTTGATATATTCTTTTCAATATTCTTCAATATTCTTCAATTAATCTTGAAAATATTTGTGTGGCGATCACTAAAAAGCATCAACCAAATTAATTAGTTCTTCAGACGCCCAATCAGTATTGGGATGAGTGGCAATAAAAAACACCATATTCATGTCAGTGATACAACGAATTGTCACACTGTAATCGTCATACTCACCATAGACACCAGATGTCAGCGTTTGATAGTCATAGCCCAAATCTCGAATTACATTTTTCGCCCGAGACAAGCATCGCTTCTGAGATAGGTTCGTTTGTTCCCAAGTTGTCCAAATTTTGGCTGGAGCAGCATCGGCAATAGGGGCGATCGCCACGGAAAGGCATCCAGCTAAAGTAGCACACCATAAATGCTTATTCATTATCAACATAACTTTCTACTGTATCTCCCAATTATAAGTTTGCTCAGTAAACCGCTTAAAGTATAAATGAAGGAAATTTCTGTAGTAGACAACAATTGAATTCAGATCAGAAATCAGCCACTTCTTACTTATCTTAGATTTAAGCGACTTCAAAACTTATTTTGATAATGACTGTAAATGCTAAAAATAATATCTGAATAGTTTCACAAAGAAAGGAGCCTAGCAGCAAACTTCACTATATATGGTCTTAAAATATTAGTGAAAAAAGCTGAAATTTCAATCCAGAAACTCAGACAAGCATCATACTCTTATTTCTTAACGTCAAAGCACATAGAGAATATATAAATGATAAAATTTCATAAGGATCCTACAAAGAAATTTGGGAAATAATAGCAGAGAATCATTTTTGTTAACTGTTTGATTTTGCGATTGATGAAGATAAATATTGCTCTAAGTAAAGAAATCAATATTTCACTCTATTATTTCTGGATTTTTGTTATTGAGGTTTAGATCAATTACATTAATATTTTAAATTTATATACTTTTTGATTTGAATTTCATTAGGAAGGTAGTGAAAACAAAAAGATGGCTCCGCAAGACATAATCCAAGAACAGCTCAATATTATCCAGGAACAACTGGCAAAAGAAAAGCTCTTAAGACAAGTTGGACAACTGATGAGTCAGTCCTTGGATATCGACTTCATTTTAAAGAAAGTTTGTAAAGAGATCCGGAAATTCATCAAGGCAGATAGAGTCGGCATCTTTAAGTTTGAAGAAAATTCAAACTATTGTGCCGGAGCATTTATGGCTGAGTCCAAAATAGAAACTCTTGATTCAGTAATTGAGCTTCGTATCGAAGATCATTGTTTTGGCGAACATTATGCCTCACACTACTTTCAAGGCAAATGTTTTGCCCTTGATGATATTTACAACAACGACTTACTCGATTGCCATATCAAGATTTTAGAGCGCTTTCAGGTACGAGCAAATTTAGTTGTGCCAATTCAAAATCAAGGTAATCTCTGGGGTTTATTATGCGTTCATCAGTGCTCATCCCCTCGTCAATGGCACAATGCCGATATTGATGTCATACAACAATTAGCAAATCATTGTGTTGTAATCATTGAACGAGCTACTTTGTTTAACCAACTGAAAGCAGAAGTTCACCAACTTAAACAAGCAGAAGTCGTTATTAATAGACAAGCACAAAGAGAAAAATTATCCCGAGAAATTAGCCAGCGAATTAGCCAACATCTTGATCTACAGACGATTTTTGATACTGCTTGTGGTGAAATTAGAGATTTTTTACAAGTTGATCGTGTTTGTATTTTTCAATTTATTCCAGAGTCTAACTTCGACGATGGTATTTTCGTTTCGGAATCAATAGCAGAAAATATTAAATCAGTTTTAGAGAAACGAGTTCATGATCATTCCTTCGGTGAGAATTATGCCACCCATTATTTGCAAGGAAAATATCTTGCAATTGAGGATATCTATGAACCAGGAGTATCTCAATGTCATATTGATATTCTTGAGCAGTTCCAAATTCGAGCGAACCTGGTTTTCCCTCTATCTCTAAAAGATTGTTTGTGGGGTTTACTCTGTGTCCATCAATGTAATGCAACGAGGCATTGGGAAAAATCGGAGCTTGATTTAACCCAACAGTTGTCAATAAGTTTGGCGATCGCCATTCAACAAGCAGAACTTTTTGAGCGGCTACAAACAGAACTTGTCCAGCGACAAGAAGCCCAAAAAGCACTGAGCCAACGCAATGAAGAACTCGCTATTACTAATTTAGAACTAGAACGAGCCACTCGACTAAAAGATGAATTTCTGGCAAATATGAGCCATGAACTCCGAACACCGCTCAATACAATCCTCGGGATGATGCAAGCGTTAGGTGAAGAAATCTTTGGCCCTCTTAATAAAGAACAACTTAAATCCATCAGAACAACCGAGCGAAATGGCCACCATTTATTGGAATTAATTAATGAAATATTAGACTTAGCAAAAGTTGAATCTGGAACACTTAAATTAGATTGTAAACCCACAAAAATTGTCAATCTCTGCCAATTTAGTTTGTCAGTTGTTGCTCAGCAAGCCCAAGAAAAAGGCATTCATCTAGAATCAAAATTGCCTTACACAATACCAGAATTAATCCTGGATGAACGGCGAATCAAACAAGTGCTGATCAACCTACTTACTAATGCAATTAAATTCACTCCTAAAGGAGGAAACGTTAGTCTTGAAGTCAAGCATTATATGTTGACTTCAAATATCGAATCAAACACCCGAGATATCATTGAATTTATTGTTACGGATACGGGTATTGGCATTGATCAAAATTTCCTCAACAAACTATTTCAACCTTTTACTCAAATTGATAGTGCGTTAAATCGTCAATATGCTGGAACAGGTCTTGGACTAGCTCTAGCCAAACGCATTGTTAAACTTCATAAAGGGAAAGTAGGTGTAACAAGTGAAGTAGGAAAAGGTAGCTGTTTTATAATTGAACTACCTTGCATCAAAGCATCAAATACTATCGAGAAAAATAAAGATCAAATCAATAATGATCAGTACGAAATAATCTCATTAAAGGAAGCCCAATCTCAACCTCTCATTCTCGTAGTAGAGGATAACCCAGACAATGTTGTCTTAATCAAGAGTTATTTAATCGCAAAAGGTTACCGAATTATTGTGGCGGAAGATGGCAAAAAAGGAATTGATACAGCTTTGTCTAGATCGCCAGATTTAATTCTAATGGATATTCAAATGCCTGATATGGATGGATTTGAAGCGATTGGTCGAATGAGGGAGCATCCAGAATTAACGAATATTCCGATCATTGCTCTTACAGCACTAGCCATGAAAGGAGACAAGAAAAAATGCATTCAGGCTGGCGCAAATGAATATTTAGGTAAGCCAATTAATTTGCGACAATTGGTCAAGATAATGGCAGAACTTTTAGATGATTGAGACAATAAATATCACAATGTCTCAAATGTTCTTTCCCGATATAATAGCATTTTCTAGTCTGATGAGGTGCAATAGCAACAATGAGTAAACCAAGCTCGAATGTCATCAAGGGTAATCTCAGAAAAAGCGACATTAATCGTTTGAGCTAAGTCTGGATAAGTTCTTGCCTCGATACCCCTTAATGTGCCCTTGAACTTTGACCAACAGTTTTCAATTGGCGAAAAGTCTGGGGAATAGGGAGGAAGGTAGATTAACTTGGCTCCTACGGGTATGTAAATTAATTTGTGTAAGCGGTCAAAATCAACAAATGGTTAAGGAGACCGTGACCCATGAAAAAACAGAATCAAACCAGTAGAGGCGTATTCAAGGGCTAGAAGAGAAGATACTGGCTTTGTACAGTCGAGGTATGAGTACCAGAGATATTCAGGCACAAATGCAAGAACTGTATGGGGTGGAGATTTCAGCTGGGCTAGTGAGTGAAGTGACCTCGGCAGTGATGGAGGAAATCAAAGCATGGCAGCATCGTCCTCTGGAGGAGATATATCCGATATTGTGGCTGGATGGCATGAGAATAAAAATCAGAGAGGAAGGACGGGATACGAATCAGACTCTGTACCTAGCACTGGGAGTGAAGCAGTCCGGTCACAAGGAGGTCTTAGGAATGTGGCTATCCTCGGGAGGAGAGGGGGCAAAGTTTTGGTTATCAGTGCTGAATGAAATCCACCATCGGGGGGTCGAACATATCTGCATAGCTTGTGTGGATGGGTTGAAGGGATTTCCCGCTGCCATTGAAGCGGTGTTCCCAAAAACGAGAGTGCAATTATGTATCGTTCATCTGATACGAAATAGCCTGAAATTCGTTTCTTGGAAAGACCGTAAGTCCGTGGTGTCAGACCTCAAGCCTATTTACCAGGCCGCCACAGTTTCCGAGGCAGAATCCGCCTTAACTGCTTTTGCGGAGCGTTGGGACGGTATCTACCCCACTATTTCCCAAATATGGCTGAATCATTGGGAAAACATCATTCCATTATTTGATTATCCAGCTCCCATCCGCCGCATCATTTACACCACCAATGCCATTGAGGCGGTCAATCGCTCTTTGGGCAAGGTGTTAAAAACCAAGAGCATGTTTCCTCATGCAGATGCTGCCCTGAAATTGCTGTATTTAGCCCTGAAGCATTTGATGAAGAGATGGACGATACCAATACCCCATTGGAAAAGAGCTTTGAGCTATTTTGCCATTGATAATCCAGAGTATTTTCTTCACTAATTTTCTTTGCTTACACAAAATTCTTGACACTCCCTGTTCCTGTCCCCCAATGCTCATGGATTCATACCTCTATTCTGCAACGCCTAAACCAGAAACAATATTTTCATTTTTAGCTTCGACAATAGTTACTACTGGTTTTTCTAGATAGAGCTGTTCTCCTGAAGCACTAATAATGTAGTCACAAAAGCCAGCTAAACCCTTTTCTTTGTCAACACTAAAATCTATGCCAGAAAAAAGGCTGATTTTCTGATCAAGTTGATCTTTTATCTCAAGTAAAACATTAATGATAATGAGTTCAGAGCGAGCCTTTTCTGTATTGATTGATAAGGCTAAAGGGACATTGCGACCTAATTGTTTTTAAAAGATAGTCACTCGGAGTAATCGGTGGAATATCGGCAAATGATGATTGAGTTTCAATGATTTCTAAATCAAAGGCAGATTTTACTTTTTTTAGGGTGAAATCACTATATGACATTGCCTTGAAAAGATTGCTTGCTATATCTATTCTGATTGTAAGTTATTTGAGGTTGGATATTGTACTAGAGACGATCGCCTAAACAAAAGCTCTCTAAGCATGTTTGACTTTTCAGGATTCAGAAATAGTTGAATCTGTTTGAGAATGAACTTGTTTGACTCTTTCAAAATCGAGAAACTGACCTCGCGTATTTTTTGCGCAGTATTTTTTCCAAATCTTGTCAGAAATTTGCGGTGCTTCGTCGGTAACGCTTGACCATTCGAGACGCACTTTTTCAATAAAGTCTGTGAATTCTTCGTCCTTAGTTAAGACGATCATTTTCTCTTCAATCTCTTTTTTGATCGCTGATAACTTTGTTGCTGCCGCTAAATGTTTTTCGGAAAGGGCATCGTAATTTAAAAAGGTTTGGAGGGAGGCGATCGCCGCCGTGAGCATACTCGTAGAACCGAGAATAATTTTAATTAGAGCCGGCGTTTCAGCATCATTGAGCGTCGCAAAAACCGTAGTGCCAACCACCGCAGAGAGAACTACGACAGGCACACCCAAATATAAATGTTGACGGCGATAGGACAATGCTTGCCGATAATGGCCTGATTGTGCCGCTCGAATGCGGACATACCATTTCCGCAATAACTCTAATTTCTGTAAGGTGCGATCGCCCATTTATTCCCACCAAAAATCACCTAATTTCCCAGGGAAAATAGCCCTAGTAATCACAGCATACTGGCTACAAGAGAGGACATCGATAACTTAAAACAAATTGTGAAAACATTCCCTAAGCATACGGATTGTTAGCCAAAATAGTCGTAGAAGGCAGCATCAACTCGGTCAAAACACCCATCAAATCTTGAGTTATGACGATAGACGAGATAAACAGAATGACCGCTACTGAGTACAACTACCCTTTAGATTTTCGGCACCTCATTATTCATGAAAGATAAAGAACAGACCATGATTCAGGCATTTATCGATTCATTTGACTGGGGGGTGCTGATTAGCCTCGATAGTCAGGGTCAGATGCTCATGAATAATTCGTTTGTCGAGATATTTCGTATTCCTGATGAGGTGCGGTACGGAATGTCCTACGAAAGTCAGATTAGCTATATCGGTAGTCTGATGCGTGATGAAGGGACGTTTATTCATGAAGTTCATATCACTGAAACCCAACCCCTAATCGAAACCCAAGAGCTCCTACACACTATTGATGGGCGTAGTTTTGAACTGATTAGTAAACCTGTCCGCCTTGATCAGTTAGTGTTGGGGCGAATTTGGAATTTTCAATGTTTTGCAGCGCCTCAGTTTGATCACCAAGGCGTAGCATTCGTCGCAAAAAGACGACAAGAACTTTTGGCAATGCTGGTGTCGCAAACCATTCAGAAGCGATCGCCGAAAGAAATTTTACGCAATGTCGTTAATCAACTGGGCCAAGTCTTTGCGGTCGAACGAGCTATTGTTTATCAGCTCGATGGCAAAGCGCCAGAGGGAATGCGGTTCGAGTGGTCAGTGAATTCCCATATCGGTAACTTCAAAGATTATTATCTTTACTTTCAAAATAACCCGTGGGTTTGGAGCTTCTATAGCCAAGTCCAGTGCAACCATGTCGGAGCAGTGACCGAAGACCCAGCTCGCAAAATTAGAGCGCTCTTACATGAACTAGATGTTAAAACCTGCCTAAGTTTTCCAATTATTGTGGAAGATCATCTCTGGGGCGTACTGCTACTCCACAGTTGTTATCAACAAAAGGAATGGTTGGCGGAAGAGATTGAGTTTTTAGAGGTCCTGACCAATCAATTGGCGATCGCCATCCATCAGTACGAACTTGAACAACAGCTTGCGACAAGTCAACAGCAAATTGCGGCAACCAATACTACCGATGAATTGACTCTCATTCCCAATGCTCGTCGATTTGAGCAAGTGCTTGAAAAGGAATGGCAACGACTTGCCCGTGAGGATTTGCCCCTAACAGTTCTCTGCTGCAAGATCGATCATTTTGACTTGTATCACGATACCTATGGTGAAGAATTAGCTCGCCAATGTTTACAGCAAGTTTCTTGGGCGATCGCCTTAGTTTGCCAACGCCCTGCTGATTTAGTTGCCCGTTGTAGTGCGGAAGAATTTGGCGTGATTTTGCCGAATACGGATCTTGATGGCGCTTTATTCCTCGCTGATCAGATCCTTTCTAGCATTCCAAAATTAGGGATTGACCATCTCCAATCCCCCATCGATAAGCATGTGACAGTGAGCATCGGCATTAACTCGATTGTGCCGACCCTCGCAATTTTGCCATCAGACTTGATGACTTCCACCCAACAAGCTCTAGAAGAGGCGATCGCCACTGGCGGTAATCGCATTAGCTTAGGTGAAATGTTGTCCGTCGCGGATCGCTAATCTCCAACCAATTATTCTTCATTCACATCTTTGCTTTGACTCGGATCTTGCGCAGAGAGAGACCAATGATATTCGTAGGGAATACGGAGCTGATCACAAGTTCGTTCTAACTGTTTCTGCTGCGAAAAAGCCTTGCGTAACGTGAGAATGAGGCTTTGTACTTGCTCTTGAGTCATTTTGTTTTGATAGGCTTCCCGTTGGGTTTTGCGTTCTAAAAGTTGCAAAATCGTTTCATAGTGAACATGGGAAGGTAAGGGAATTGATTTCATTGGAGCAAGTTAATTTTGTCTGAAGGACTTTCAAACAATGGCTCTGGCGCAATCAAGTTTATGTGCCGATAAAACCACTGGAGTAACAGAGTTTAGCCCAAATCTAAACAGGCCCCAAATCAACAAGAATTTTTCTAGCGATTTATCACTGTTCCGCAATATCTTCCGCTACTTCATGTCCTTCAAGACTTGGCTGCATTTGTGGCGATCGCCACCCTAAAAAAGCAAATGGTAACAGTTCGCTAATGGTACTCACTAAACGCAAAATCGCCACAATAATTAGTAGATTTCCTTCGGCGACTCCTGTCTGCCCAATTGTTTCTAACAGGATAATTGCAACCGTTTCAAAGACGCCAATGCCTCCTGGCGCTCCCGGCACAATAAAGCCAGCCAGCCATGCACCACTATAAATTCCCAACAATGCCGGAATTTGAGCTATCTCTAACGGGGCGATCGCCTGCCATATTAAGAGAAAACCAACCCCTCGCAGCAAGACATAGCCTATTTCACCAAGAAGTGGTTGCCACGGATAAACCTTGAGAAAAACTGGCGCATGATCCTTTGTTTTTCCCTTAGAAACTTTTTGAATTACCGGATTAAAAAACTTGGGATGAATGCCTGTCAACACAGCCATTAAACCGAGAGGAATGAGCCATTTTAAAGCTGGCATTGCCGCAATTTCTGCCAGATTGACTCCTAGCCCCAATATGGCGATCATGACCGCCCCTGCCGCTAGAAGAAGCGGTTCGAGTAGCACTGATAAACTCGCTACTCCCCAAGAACTTCCTGACTCGACAACCTTTGTCATTCGTCCATAGAAATGCCAAACATTGCCCGGTAAATACTTCGCTAAATTTGTCCTCACATAAATACGAGTCGCTGCTAATAGCGGAATATCTACGTGAAACAATTTAAGAATGCCGCCCCACACCACTGCTGACCAAATATGGGCAATCGTCGTAATGGCGATCGCAATGCCGATTAAACCCCAATCATCTAGTCCTAATCGTATTTTTGAGACCTCTTGCCAATGACTCCGCAAGGCGGCCAACAAAAAAAAGAGCGTTAGCCCAATAATTAACCAACGCAAATAAGGTTTGATTTTTTTGAGTAAATCTTTCAACGTTTCTGAAACTTGCCTAACGAACAACACACTAAAAGCTTTACATCGAAGACTCTTTACGATTCAACGCTGCGCCCATTGTAAAGGCTCATGGCTTTCTCAACCCCTTCCTTGAGACTCATCGAGAGCGCATCTTCAGAGAGGGTTAAAACTTTCTTGAGGACAGGCTGTTCGTTCGGTGCAAATTTACCCAGTACATGGGAAATCGTTTGGCGATCGCCCTGCACCCTTGCTTTCCCAATCCCAATTCGTAATCGCGGAAAATCCTTTGTGCCAAGGTGAGAAATAATCGACTTAATACCGTTATGACCGCCTGCAGAACCCGTTAATCTCAAACGTAAACGACCCAAGGGCAAATCCATATCATCATAGACAACCAACACAGACTCCGGCGGAATCTTATACCAATCAATAACTGCCCGTAGCGATTGTCCAGAGCGGTTCATATAGGTTGTCGGCTTCAGTAGACCGAGCTTTTTGCCATTGCGGCGTGCTTCTGCCCAATATCCGCGAAACTTTTTATTTTCTTGCAAAGAAACACCCCAGTCACTTGCGAGACGATCAACAAACTCAAAACCGATATTGTGGCGAGTGCGATCATACTTTGGCTCAGGATTCCCTAAACCCACAATCAACTGAGGAATGATTAAAGATGTGGTTTGACCCATGAAAAATTCGACAAAAACTTAGTAAGACTTTGATTGCTCAAATAGCGTCTCTAAGTATACTCTGGCGCAAGAACGATAGCCTTCCGCCTCTTGGGGTGTATTCCCCTCGCCGAGCTGCAATAGAAATTGAGACAATGCTGCTGCAAAAACACGATCTTGATCCCAGCTGGTGTGGGTTTCGAGATAGACCTGCAGTGACTCGTGAAGTACCTCAGGAATCTCTGCCAAAATGCTCACGGTGGTTGTATTCATGATTACCTTATGCCTTGCCAACTCTATTCAATGAAGGGGTAAAAATATGCCGTGCCAGAAAAAATTCGCTTTGATATTTTCGGTTATTACGGGGTTATAAGTTACTTAATTTTTTTTCCTTGCCGCCCTATTGTGAGCCAAGTAGGGGTGGGTTTGTCAATATTGCGAAATGTAACGAGCCTTTTGTGATCAGACTGTTATCAACGAGATATTAGGTGTTTCAGCGTCATTTTGTTTACATTACACAAATAATTCGTTTGTAATCCTGGTGTGTGGATAGAAAAAGATCGAATTCCCCAAGGATCATCTCAAGTTAAAGAAACACGTTTAAAGTTGTGGAAAACTTTGGGAAAACTGTGGAAAATCTCAAAGCGGTTTGGGGAAACTGTGGGGAATGGTTGGGGGATTTTTTTGAGAAAAATAAGAATTGCAAATTTCTTGAAAAACCATGAATTTCTAGGGTGGATCTGTTTAAATTAAAGTCCCAGTTTCCTGACCTTTCCATTCTTATGCAACAGCTCACATCTCAGCAATCAGTGATCGCCGTTTCAGGTTCTTCGGATGTGCGGGTCTGTGGCATCAATAAAAATCATTGGTATGTAGCCGCACTCAGCCGTGAGGTGATAGATCAGCCTTTCGGGTTGACACTTTGGAAGGAAAAATTTGTCTTATTTCGCGATCGCCAAGGCTCTGTTCATGCCCTCGAAGATCGGTGTCCCCACCGACAGGTGAAGCTCAGTTCTGGTCAAGTGGTGGGCGATCGCCTCGAATGTGCATACCATGGCTGGCAATTTGATGCAGAAGGAACTTGCGCCCATGTGCCCTACCTCGCTGAAAATCAACGTCGTCCAAACTGCAAAATTCGTTCATTACCCGTACGGGAACAGGATGGCTTTATTTGGGTATTCCCTGGTGATCTAGAAACTCTAGAAGAGCAAAAGATTGAGCCTTTTTCCTTACCAGAATGGGCTCATCTAAATTATATTGTGACCGTTTCAGTGATTGACTGCGAAGGGCATTTTTCCTACCTCATCGAAAATTTGATGGATATGTACCACGGTCATCTCCACAATGATTATCAAGCCTGGGCCTCTGCAAAATTAGAGGGTTTGGAGTCGTCTGAGATGCGAGTTGATGCTCATTATGAAGCGCAGAGTTATTACAAAATCGATAAAATTTGGTCAATTTCCCAGCTTTTTTTCCCAGCGTTGCGTAAGCTCCACCCTGAGCCACTAGATGTGAGCTATGTCTACCCAAATTGGGACGCAACTTTAGGAAAAGATTTTAAAATTACTTGCTTGTTTTGCCCGACCAATGAAACTCACACAAAGGCTTATTTAATCCACTTCACCTCACTCAATGCGTTCTGGCGATTACATAAATTACCAATTAAGTTCCGTCGCTTCGTCAAAGATTCTTTGTTTGGTGCCGCTCAAAAATTACTAGATGGTTTAGTGGTACAGGATGTGGAAATGATTGAACAAGAGCAACAGGCTTATCTCGCCAACCCTAAACGCCGGAATGTTGAACTCAACCGCACCATCGTCGCAGTCCAAAAACTGATTAAACAACAGGCGATCGCCGATCAAAATCAACATTAATCTCTACAATCTGCAAAGTAGTTTTGATGCTGTGACTTTTGTCAATTACCCTGTAACAATTCTTGCGGAATTATTCTGACCAATCACCATAATGAGTATTAATTACTATTTAAGTTGACTGCTTTGTGCAAGGAGTTACTGTGAAACAGGTTGGACAGATGACATGGAGCCCGACTGGTGGGTCGTCAGTCGGAGTACTGTATTTGCGGATGAGCGCCGTTGATCCATGGAAGCCCTACACCGAATTTCCCAATCACAATAAACCGGACCTACCTTCAAGCTCTGATGGCTATGCGACCTTCTTATCTCTAATCCAGAAGAAGTGGGAATACATTCGTTAATGCTATGGCTAGATAGTTTTTAGGTCAGGCTCGAAATAATATGCTGACCTCCTCTTCTTTGATTGAGGTTGGCTTGGCTCTATTCAACAGGCGATCGCCGCAGTCTATTCAAGAAAATCAATATCTAAGATTTGTATTTGAACAAATCTAGTATTTGAGTTGTGATCAAACATTAATAAATGTAACAATAGAGCTAGAGTATCTTGACAAACTCTGGAATCAATAAAACTGCAAGAGTATTTACAGAATAATGACGCTTTGCTCCGTTTCTCCCTCAGTTGTCGCAGAATTTTTTCATCGTTCAGCCGGCCAATGGCATTCTCAGCGCCGCTACTACACCCTCAATTCCAGTAATGACCCTGTACTCGAAGCCGATTCTCAACTCGAAATTTTCTTCCTGGAAGGCGATCGCCCAGAACTCAAATCATTAGCGAAAATACACTGCCTCGCTCCGTCTTTTTCTTTCACCTGCGGCGCCAAAGTAGTTTGGCAAAGTACCTACACAAACGTTGAACGCAAACCTCTCATCGGCACAACCTTGTTCGGTATCCGTGATAATAAAATGTATCGAGACCGCGGTTTCTCCACCGCCAAACCGATTATCGCTACATTTGATATTCCTAGCTCAGAAATCCTGCACCTCTCTACAGCCTATGACGGCTCGAAATTTGAAGAGGAAATCAAATTTGTCGGACAGCACCATCGCACTCGCCAAACGATTATTTCAAAAGCTGGTCAAGAAGTAATGGTGGGTCAGTATTTAGAAAAGCGTTTGTCATAATCATTCTTAAATCAACGTTAATGTAACGAAATCTTAAGATTCGATATGCGATAATTAAGGGGTTTATCTGTGGAAAACGGCGTTAAAGTAGCTGTAATGATGATCATAAAAATCATACTGTTCTGCTGCAGACCTTGCACGTTATACCTAACCGATGGTCAACGAAAACCAGTCACCCTTAATTTTGGGAGTTGAAGATGAAGCGACCCAAGCGATAGTCCTCAAGCAATGTCTCAAAGGTCACAATTTCAACTTTCATGTCGTTAATAATGGTCAAGCAGCATTAGATTTTATTTATAGTGAAAAACCAGATTTAGTCCTATGTGATTGGATGATGCCTGGTATTTCTGGCATTGATGTTTGCAAAGAAATAAAGTCAAATCCGAAGTTAACCAGCACTATTTTTATACTTCTCACTGGCAAAAGTTCTGTTGAAGATCAAGTTTTTGCCCTAGAGGCCGGTGCTGACGATTTTTTAAACAAGCCAGTCAATAAAAGTCAGTTGCTCGCACGTATCCATGCTGGACTAAGGCAAAAAAAGCTTTTTAATCAGCTACAAATTGCGAATAAAGCACTTAAAGAAACACAATCACAACTTGTCCAGACCCAAAAAATGTCGAGTCTGAGTCGGATTGTGGCGGGAGTTGCCCATGAAATTAATAATCCAGCCAATTTTATTTACGGCAATATCCAGTATCTCAAGGAATATTTCCAAGATTTATTTGATTTGATCGATTTATTTCTGGAAAAACAGGAGACATTGCCACCAGAGATTGAAGAATTCATGAAAAATATCGATTTCGAATATCTCAACGAAGATATCCCTAAGGTCTTAAGTTCAATGACCACAGGAACCAAACGCATTAATAAAATTGTGCAATCTCTGAAAAGTTTTTCTGGGCTAGATGAGGCCGATATCAAATTAGTGAGTCTTAACGATTGCATCGATAACACCTTAACTTTGATGCAACAACAACTGGAAGAAAAGCATATTGATATTGTCCGTGAATATAAACAGCTGCCTCGGATTTACTGCCATTTTCGCAATATTAATCAGGCTCTGATGCATGTGATTGCAAATGCGATTGATGCGATTGAAACAAAGCAAGAATCTTCCCCAGAATTGCGCGGCATCATTACAATTCAGACGCTATTGGTTTCAGAGAAGACTTTGCAAATATCGATTATTGATAATGGCACAGGCATTGATCCTGATGCATTTGAAAATATTTTTGATCCTTTCTTCACCACTAAGCCAATTGGGAGTGGTACAGGTCTTGGATTATCTGTGACCTACAGGATTATGCAGCGCCATGGTGGCACAATTTCTTGCAACTCTTTTCCGGGTTCAGGGTCAGAGTTTGTGATTAGTTTACCGACACAGCCAGTTTTAGGGGTGGTTGCGAAAAGTAGCATTGCAAGTTGAGTCAGGGTTCCCAAAGTTATCCACTTAAGTGATTTAAAGATTGAATGAAGTTCTAGTTTTCCAAAATATTCAGGCTGATATCTATGGCAAATTGTGGTTGTGGGTATCGAGTATTGCTGATGTTAATTTCATACTGGCTTGCAGTGGTGAATAGATTATGAATAGTATCCAAAAAGTTTTATTGGCTGGTGTTGGGGCGATCGCCGCGAATGGCTTGACGGCAGGTTGTGTGGGAGCCATGGAACTTGGTACTGGCTGGAGTTTAACTGTTCCGTTTGATAATCTTGCTCCCTCCGCTGGTGCGGATGGCAAATTGAGATTATTGTCTGGGGAAAATGAGTTTAGTCCAGGAGCCTTTGATGGTGGTTTTGATATTGATGAGCTAGGTGAATATTTTGATCTCTCAGTTGACGACAATATTGTTGGTCGCTATGGATGTTATGTGGCGCCAGATATTATCAATTTGTTTGGTGATATAGAGGAGGATGGTTGTTCATTTGATCAAGAGTTTTCGTTTGTTGAGGATTTCGCGTTAGATATCAGAGATTTAATTAATGACGATGGTTCGTTAATTGTGAAGGCAATCTTTCCTGGAACAGTTGAGATTCCATCTGCTGGAAATAATTTGACCGTAGTCTTAACAACATATGGAGCCGTCGTTCCTGCGGTGCCGACGCCAACGGCAGTTTTACCTTTGATTGGTGGACTATTTTCTTCTGCTTATCGGCGATCGCGCAATCAAAAGTAGGAGTCAACATTATTCATGAGTAAATAACTTAAGAGGAAGGGATGGAGACTTTTTTGGTGAAAGGTTTTTTTGGCGCAGTAAAGCGGCATAATATAACCACGAAATTTAGGGAATATAGTGTCTAGGTGTGAGTGTGTCTGAAGAGCTCGACGATCTTTCTGTTTTAGACGAAATGGATATTCCTGAGGTAATGCGGGATGAGTCCATTACCATAACGACTACGAAGCAAGATAGTCGCAGTGGTGTTATGCCTCTGTTAATTGGTGGTGGTATTGGATTCGGGATACTTGCAGTTGGGGCGATCGCCCTCTGGCAGTTTGTCTTAGTGCGCTCTATTCCTTCCGAAACCAGTGAGACAACAGGAGCCAGCACAGAATCGGCTATTACTGAAACAACAGAGCCAGAAACCACATCAAATACAGGAGTCCAACCCGATCAACTCCTAGGGCATTTTGCCTACGATGAAGCGCCAAGTTGGGAATTAGAGTTTGTTTACCCCAGTGGCACATTAAAATTACGTCCGGCAGCAGCAGAAAAATATCGGCAAATGTCAGCTGCAGCCCGCCAAAATGGCATTAATCTTAAGCTTATTTCTGGCTTTCGTTCCATTGAGGAACAAGAATATCTGTTTTTTGAAGTAAAGGAACAGCGAGCCCAAGATGCGACAAAACGGGCAGAAGTCAGTGCACCTCCCCGTCACAGCGAGCATCACACAGGCTATGCTGTCGATATTGGTGATGGCAATGTCCCCGGCACAAATCTCAGCCCAAGTTTTGAAAATACTGCCGCATTCAATTGGTTACAAAGTAATGCTGCGCGGTTTAGTTTTGAGCTATCTTTCCCTCGCGATAATCCCCAAGGCATTGCCTATGAGCCTTGGCATTGGAGATTTGTCGGCGACCAAGATAGCCTCGAACTATTTTATAAATCCCGCAATTTTAGCGAGACAGCCGCCGAGTCAGACACTGAAACAGAGAACTAAATAAATAAAAAATATATTGCGAAAATCCTATGGTTGACTCTCTCCCTCAAACCCAATGGTGGGTACAGCGCTGGTTAGAATTGCTTGATTCCTATCGTTTCAAAAAAAGATTGGAACGGGCACGTATCTATGCGAAAGAGGGAAATGTACTGAGCATTGATTTTGTCGGTTCTAAGGCGATCGCCGCCGTTCAAGGCAGTGAACCGGAACCCTACAAAGTTTCGTTGACGCTGTCTACTTTTAGTGGCGAAGATTGGGGATTTGTGATCGAATCTTTAGGACAAAAAGCGATTTTTTCAGCGCAATTATTGGCTGGAGAGATGCCTGCTGCCATCGAAGAAGTTTTTACACAAAATGGTTTAAATCTCTTTCCGTTTACCCTCGGAGATGTGAAATCTAAGTGTAGTTGTCCTGACAAAGCCAATCCCTGCAAACACATTGGTGCAGTGTATTATCAGCTCGGCGATCGCTTTAGTGAAGACCCTTTTGTCATTTTTCAGTTACGTGGTCGCACTCGACCTCAAATCCTCGATGCTCTCAAAGATTTTCGTCTAGGTCAGAATGCTGATGTTGAGCCAGAAAAGGAACAAAAGAAATCTACAAAATCTGCTTCAACAACAGTTAAAAAAGCAAAGACAAAGCAAACACTCGATTTCGAAAAGTTTTGGCAGTACGATCAGCCTCTGGATCCTAGCCTTGTCGTTTTAACACCGCCAACAGATGGTAAAACCACGCTAGAAGTGCTCGGTCAACTAAATCTCCCTCAGGAGGAAGCTCTGGTTTTTCAAAGTTATCTCCAGCAAGTTTATACTGCTGCTAGTCAACAGGCTCTAATGCAAGCACTCCAGGGAGGCTCCTAAGTATTCTTGATTAAGAGAAAATATGCGTTCTCGTTTTAGAAAAGTTGAGTAGCAAGTATCAAAGTAAAGTGTGTAGTTAGGCGATCACCTATAGGATCGAAAACACTAAGGTGCAGTGATATCCAACCTGAATTCTTTAGGCACTTGTGCTGTAATGACATAAGTAATAGTCTTGTCGCGTCGGAATGAATCAAAGGCCTATCAGCGATAAAATCGGGAAAATATTTCGGAAAGTCCCCTTAAATGTCGTCCTTGTTGTGCCTTTTGTGACTCAGATTGTGACCGTTGTTGGCCTCACAGGATGGTTATCTTTCCGTAACGGACAACAAGCAGTCGTTGATCTTTCTAGTCAACTTCAAGACGAGGTCGCTGCAAGAATTGAACAGCATTTAGATTCATACCTCGAAACATCCCACCTCGTTAATCAGATCAATAAAAAAAATATTCAATCCGGTTTATTACAAACGGAAGATTTATCAGATCTTGGTAAATACTTTTGGGAACAACTCCAACTTTTTGAATCAAAAGGCGTTATCTATTATGGTGACGAGCAAGGGCGATTTGTAGCAGCACAAAGGATTACCAATAGCGGAGATTTTATTTTTGTAAAACGAGAATCTCTTGATACCCCTGCCGAAATATATGAAGCTGGCGACCAAGGTCAATTAGAAACTCTCAAGGGAGATATCCCAAACTTTATCGATATTCGAGAACGCCCTTGGTACAAGGCCGCCACTCAAGCACAGACAGATACATGGGGGAATATTTTTGCCCTTCAGGTTATCCCTCAAATTGATTTGCCAGCTAGCGTACCGTTACAAGATGCTGATGGCAATTTGCAAGGCGTATTAGGTAATAATCTCTCTCTGAATGCAGTCAGTGAGTTTCTCAGCGAACTAGAGGTGGGCAAGTCAGGTCAAACATTTATTGTGGAAAAAAATGGCGATCTCGTTGCCAGTTCAACGTTATCTCAACCTTTTTTAACTGACGCGGACAATCGAACTCAGCGTATCCAAGCGGCGAATAGTAATGATGATGTTATTCGAGAAACAACGGAGTACCTTCGGATCAACTTTGGTAGCCTGGACGCCATTAAAAAGATGCAGCAATTTGATTATCGGATTGCTGGAGAAAATTATTTCGTTGATGTTTTGCCATATCAAGACGATTGGGGCATTGAATGGTTGATTATTGTCGCGATTCCAGAGTCAGATTTTATGGCTCAAATCAATGAGAATACTCGGATAACAATCTTGTTGTGTTTTGGGGCTCTTGTTGTCGCAATTTACTCTGGGATTGTGACAGCGCGTTTAGTGGCAAATCCCCTTTCTGACCTTAATGCGGCAGCTAAAGGAGTCGCCCGAGGCAATTTACGTGAGACTGTTCCTTTGAGCCATGTGCAGGAAGTGCGCGAGTTGGCAAAGTCATTTAATCAGATGACGGATCAAATTGAAGCTTCTTTTACTCAGTTACGATCGCTCAATCAAGTTTTATCTGATAATGAAAGCCGCTTAAATCAGTTACTAAATGCTTTACCTGTAGGGGTCGCTGTCCATGATCCTGATGGTGAGTTGACTTACCTTAATCAAGTTGGACATCAATTACTGAATGATGAGCTTGTTCAAGCAGTGGCTCTAGATGATCAGCTTGAAAGTTACGGTATTTACTCTGCTCAAACCTCAACGCGTTACTCTTCAGCAGAGATTCCGATTAGTCGTGCTTTACGAGGTGAATTTGTTCGTACTGAAGATATTGAGCTGCACCGCAATAATCGGGTAATTTCCCTTGAAGTGCAGGCGTCTCCAATTTATAACGAACAGCAAGAGATTCGGGAGGCTGTCGCTGTTTTTCAGGATATCAGTGAGCGAAAGGCCATGGAGGCTCAGCTTATCCATAATGCTCTGTATGATGCTTTAACGAATCTACCGAACCGTAATTTGTTGATGGAGCGATTGGATGAAACGGTTGTGCATTTAAACCGGTCAATTAATTATCAATGTGCGCTGTTATTTCTAGATTTGGATCAGTTCAAAGTTGTTAATGATAGTTTGGGTCATCTAGCGGGCGATCGCCTATTAATTGAAGTTGCACGTCGCTTAGAAAATTCCATTCAGCCACCAGATCTTGCCGCACGCATTGGTGGCGATGAATTTATTTTATTACTCGACGATGTCCGAGATATTGAGGAAGCAGTAGAGATCGCAGAACAGATTCAGACACAGTTTCAGAAGCCTTTTCTACTCGATGAACGGCATATTTTTATGTCACCGAGTATTGGTATTGTCCTTGCGGATCACAGTTATGATCAAGCTGCCGATATTTTGCGGGATGCTGATTTAGCAATGTATCAAGCGAAAGCAAGTGGGAGAGCTTGCTACGAAATATTTAATGATGCATTGTATGAGCAGGCCGTACGCCGTCTCAATCTCAGCAATGATTTACGGCAGGCGATCGCCCGTAGAGAATTCATTGTGCATTATCAGCCCATTGTCGTCATGAACACTGGCAAGCTAATTGGGTTTGAGGCATTAGTCCGATGGAATCACCCACAGAAAGGAATGGTTCCTCCTGATGAATTCATTCAAATCGCAGAAGAATCAGGTCTTATTGCCGATTTAGATTTATATGTTTTAGAAACAGCCTGTATTCAATTACAAAAATGGCATTTAACTTACCCTCATTTAGCAACACTCAAAGTGAGCGTTAACCTATCTGTTGAAACCCTGAATGTTGATATCGTCGGCAGAGTAGACAAGATTTTGAAGAAAATTGGTCTAGATGGTCAATTTTTAACCCTTGAGGTGACAGAGGGGATTTTGGTGAAAGACTTAAGCGAAACAGTGGAATTATTGGGAGAATTGCAAGCTCGCAGTATTCAGATTAGTCTTGATGATTTTGGGACTGGCTACTCTTCTCTGAGTTACTTGCACCGATTACCTGCTGACAATCTCAAGATTGATAAGTCTTTTATCCGACAGATGCAAGCTGACAGTACAAACTATGAAATTGTCAAAACAGTTGCAGCTTTAAGTAAGAATTTAGGGTTTAAGGTGATCGCTGAAGGTGTTGAAATTCGGGAACAGCAGGATTTATTATCTGATTTGAATTGTGATTTTGGTCAGGGTTATTTATTTAGTCGACCTTTACCTGCTGACGATATTAATGTGATTTTGCAGCAGTCAGTGTGATGCCAAAATCTGATTTTTGGCAACTTAATAATCCACGAGTTTGGATTTAAATTGCAGTGTGATTTGTGTCGATGTTAGGGGTTTTCTTGACTTAGTTTTTTGCCAATTTTGGGTTCTGTTCCCGCAAAAATACGTTCGATATTAGAACGGTGGCGGATAATCACATAGGCGCTTGCAAATACACCAAACAGAATATAAGGCAATGGCTTCTGGAAGATAATCATCAACACCATTACGGCGATCGCCCCGCTAATCGAGCTCAGGGAAACAATCTGACTAACCGCGATCACAAAACCAAATGTTGCAACGGTTCCGAGGGCAATTAGCGGTGTCATGACGAGTAACACACCAATGCTAATTGCGACGGATTTACCACCTCGGAAACCAAGAAAAATAGATTTACTGTGACCAATCACAGCGCAAAATGCGGCACCAACGATCATCCAATCTCGATATGCAGGAGGCATTGCAATCCATTCGGGATGGACAAATAGTAGTTGCACAAGGCAAATCCCAACCATTCCTTTCAATGCATCACAGAGCAGAACGGCAATCGCCGCTTTTTTACCGAGAGTACGTAGAACGTTTGTTGCGCCTGTCGAACCAGAGCCATGTTCACGGATATCAATATCCTGCAACCATTTCCCCGCTAGATAACCTGTCGGAATAGAGCCCAAAATATACGCAACAAAACAAAAAGTTGCGGCGATCGCTAAAAAAATATGCATAACGAAGATCCGAAGTAATGTCCGAAAAAGACGCTAGAACTAGAAGAAATACGAAGAATCAGACTGGGGTTCTGGCGCAAATGCAAGCCATAACTGGTATTGCAGCAGCGACAGACTGATATTGTCCTCAGCCTCATCAATAATAATTAGCGGTAGTCTATCATCTTCTACGAGACGATCTGCTTTTTGAACTAAAGCATTTGGATTTTCGAATAAAATCACACCGCTATTAGGACCAAAATCATTCCGTGAAATGCCCAGGCAATCCTGCAATCCCCGTCGCCATTCCCCTAATCTTTCTGGGGTGTTGGCCAAAATTAAGGCTCTCAGGCGATCGCCATACATATTGTAGAGAACAGAAACACTGGCGGACGCAACCAAAATATTTTGCAAACGGCTGCCAATACTCCGCACAGCGCCACGACCTCCCTGTTCAAAGAACCACTTTTTCACACGCTCAGCATGAATTGGCTCAAAGGTTCGGCGTAGTTGCCATGGTGGGCCGTAATAATCGGGAGACATTTGATACTGCTTGAGAGTATCTTCGATATTTTTTACCCGCGCCGCAAAACTCTGCTTTGTAAACTGAGGTACTTCTAATTTTGTTTTTTGAGGTTCAGGCTCTGGAGCTGATGTGGGTGCTGATGTCCAATTATCGTCGTAGGTTGGAAAATCAAGCTGCTCCGCCGCCATCACAAGATCTTGGAGGCTACCCATAAGATAGTCTCGAAATCCCTGCACACGTACCGCAATTTCTTGGGACGTTCCCGCAAAAGTCGTACGCATTTCTTCTCGGATGCGGTTACGACGACGTTCTAGCTGATCAACAGATTTTTGGAGAGATGCTTGTTTCGCCTCGAGGGTCTGCAAACTTTGTGTCATAAACTGCTGCATTTGCTCTTGTAGACCACCCGTTTCTTCATTAAAGAGCGCGTCTTTCTCTTGTTTTAGAGAAGCAATTTCTTCAATCAAAGCAGCTTTTTGCTCTTCAAGGGCGACAAGCTCTTCTTTAAGCGTCTTAGATTCAGGAGATTCAGTCTCGACTATTTCCGCTGCAACTTCGGGGAGGTTAGGTGCGGCGATCGCCTCTACAGATTTCTCCTCACCAATCTCACCAGATTGATCACCAGAAGGTAGATCAATGGGTTGTGGAGGCGCTGGTTTCAGGTCTAACTTCGGTCTATCTTGGGGGTCTGAACTCATAATAAAAATCCTAAGCGCACGGTGAATGCAGGGTTAATCGCAGAACAGCCTAATTGCGACGGCAGTGTTTTTCTAGTTCGCTTTGTAGGGTGCGCGGGTCAAAAATAATGGGCAAAAAGTGAATACTTTTGACTTCTTTAAAGTAAAACAGGATTGGAACTCTTGTCCAAAAAATCCGCCAGTTTTGCCACTCGGCATAAGGAAACTGACGAATCCGCTCACCCAACCGATAAATATCAAGGTCTGTCGCTGTAAATTGCAAACGCAATGTCAGGGTTTGAATCAGCAAAAAGGCACCAAATAACCCGATGATGCCACCGACCCAAATTTGCAAAAAGGCAATGCTAATCCCGGCTGTGATCAAGATAATCGGAATGTTGTAGCTGGGTTTAAGCTCAACAACTTGGGGATTATTCGCTGGGATATTATCTGTAGGTTGGGCAGAAGTCATGGCCAAATAAGTAGGGTGCAGACGGTGATGTTGGTCTAATTCTAACTTTTACATTTTGCAGGTAAAAGCGAAGAGGCGATCGCCACCCCTCAGAAATCCTAAACATTGAAGCGGAATAGCATTACATCCCCTTCTTGAACCACATACTCTTTTCCTTCAGAGCGCAGTAAGCCTTTTTCTTTAGCCGCATTGGTCGAACCGCAATCTACTAACTCTTGGTAGCCAATCGTCTCAGCTCGAATAAATCCCCTTTCAAAGTCAGTGTGAATCACACCTGCTGCTTGAGGTGCTTTCATCCCAACGAGAATTGTCCAAGCTCTTGTTTCTTCAGGCCCTGTGGTGAGATAGGTTCTTAAACCTAATAACTCATAGGTAGCACTAATTAAGGATTGCAATCCTCCTTCCGAAACACCTAAAGCCTCAAGGAAATCGGCTTTATCTGCTTCCTCTAATTCCACAAGTTCTGCCTCTACCTGTGCGGAAACAACCACAACTTGGGCGTTTTCTGTGGCTGCCACACCACGAACTTGTTCAACCCATTCATTTCCTTCTGCAAGATCATCTTCAGACACGTTGGTCGCATAGATAACAGGCTTACGGGTCAATAAACCAAGGGCTTTAATCGCATTTTCTTCGTCTGCATCTAGCTCTACTTGGCGAGCGGGTTTCCCATCTTCGAGGATAGGAAGTATTTTTTCGAGGACAGCCACCTCTAGCATGGCTTCCTTCGCTTTACCTTTTGCTTGTTTTTTGGCGCGCTCAAGGCGTTTTTCTACCTGAGACATATCCGCCAAAATCAACTCAAGGTTAATAATCTCGATGTCGCGGACAGGATCAATGGAGCCGGAAACATGAATAATATCGTCGTCATCAAAGCAGCGCACCACGTGGACAATTGCGTCGACTTCACGGATATTGGCGAGAAATTGGTTACCGAGACCTTCCCCTTGACTAGCGCCTTCAACAAGTCCAGCAATATCAACAAACTCCATGCGGGTGGGCACAATTTTTGCAGATTTAGAAAGCTCAGCGAGCACACCTAAGCGTGGATCGGGAACTGCAACGACACCAACATTCGGTTCGATGGTGCAGAATGGAAAATTTGCGGCATCTGCTTTGGCATTTTCGCAGAGGGCATTAAATAAGGTGGATTTTCCGACGTTGGGCAGTCCGACGATTCCGGCTCGTAGCATGGATTTTTTCTGGAGATCAGGGTTTTTAATTTAGGTGGTCATTGTATCCCGAATCGCCAGAGTTTAATGGTTTTATCTTGGCTGCCTGTGGCAATGGTTTGGTTGTCTGGGGAAATGGCGATCGCTCTAATTGCACTTCGGTGTCCAGAGAGACTCGTGATGGGATGTTCCTGTCCAAGTTGCCAGATATGAAGGGTTCCTTGGTCATCGCCCGCAGCAAAAAAGCGTTTGTTCGGAAAGATGGCGATGGTTTGAATGGGATTATTGAGCTGATAAATTTTGTCGCACTTGCGGTTTAAAACTGACCAAACCCTGAGGGTATTATCGGCACCCGCACTGATTAAAAATTTTCCATTCGTACTGATTTGAAAGGCTGTGATTTGGTCGAGGTGACCGGATAGATTACTAATTGCTTTTTGATTTTGCCAGAGGAGAATGTCGTGGTGATTAGCACTAGCAACGACAGGGGATAGGCCGTCTGCATCTATTAATCCGGAGCTGTCTGCTTGCCAGCTATCCAAAAATGTTTTGGTTTTCAGATCCCACAGAGAAATATGATGATCTGCGCCAAGGGTTGCCAGTTTATGTTTGTTCTCCAATAGAACTAAATCAGTAATCCAGGCTTGACGTTTCTCGAGGCGATCGCCCTCGGTTTTGGTGCGCCAATCCCAAAGCCGCACCGTATAATCCCAACTACTCGAAATAATTTGGGAGCCGAAAAAAGTTGCTGCTGACACAATACCGCGATGCCCCCTCAGACAACCCACTTCCCAGTAATATTCAGTATTCCAAACCCGAATAGTTTGGTCAGCTGACGCACTTACCAAAAAATGACCAGTCTCATCAAAATTCAGATCGCTGATATAACCACGATGCCCCTTTAGGGTTTTAAAGCAATGCCATTCTTCTGTCGGAGGAGTCGTTTGCTTTGGTGATGCGGGGTTGGATTTTTGTGGCGGTGGACTGGGTTTGGGTGTGGTGAGGACAGGTATAGGAATAGGCAAAGATATTTTGCCTTGTAAATGGTCGAGGGCCATTTGGGCAGAAGCAGGGCGATCACCAACCCGATCTTCAATGAGCATGTCCAATAAGTTTGCCAAGGAGTCACTGATCGGAGTGGTTAAAAAGTCGCGCCAGACCCAACGATTTTCGTGATCGCTAAATAATTCGAAGGGGTGCATCATCGTCAATAGCTCTAGACAAATGATCCCTAAACTATATAAATCACTCGCCGGATAACTTTTGCCGTGGAGCTGCTCCGGTGCCGTGTAAATCCCTGAGCCAATAAGGGTGCCAGGATGGGCATTGGCAACTTTTGATGTCACTTTTGCTGCTGTAAAATCAACAATTGTCCAATATTTTTCAGGCGTAAAAATTAAATTTGCTGGACTTAAATCGCGATGGACCAGGCCATGGTCATGGATGATTTGCAGTAATGGCAGGATTTCTTGCAAAAAATCGACGAGTTCTTCTTCTTTAAAGCAGCCATGGGTATTGAGCTGTTGTAAAAGAGATTCCCCGGTGATTTTTTCGAAGACAATCATCGGCAACAGCTCAGAGGGCTTTAAATGTTGCGGGATAACGCTGTGGAGAATTTTGGGGAATTCGCGGCGATCGCCTAATTTTTCAAGTTGGGTGAGATTTTTGTTGAACTCTGTGAGAAAGTCTTGGGGCATTACACTCCCTGTAATCAGAGATTGCTTAATGACGCAATAGCTTACAGGATTTGTCCCGCGATCTATTCCGAGAATCGTTCGACCCTTTACTCCATGCTGGATTAAACTCAGTCCACCAAAGCGATCACTGAGCCATAATTTTTGGCCACAGTGAAGACAAAATTTTCCTTTGTCAGGGTTTTCAGGATTTGGACAATGGTAGTTGAGGCAGTAAACCATCAGGGCGATCGCAGATGACAGTACCTATTCTGACAAACAAAATCCCCCCTAAACCGTACAATTCACGATAAATTCTGGATGTTTTCAGTAAATTTTTAGTAAGCGTTGTCTGATCGTCCAGTTTTAGCATCGACATTCAGTTTCGACACTATTAATTAATCTATTGGTTGAGCGTCTACCAATATCTTGCTTTTCATTGTCTTTGACCCAAACATGCTTAAACCCCTTCAAATACTAAGTATTGCCATTTATTTGTGGTGCAATATCGCAACGATGGCTTGGGCAGAAACCTTACAAGATCGCATCCAGGATTATCCTAATTGGTCAAATTTACCCTCGGTTGAAACAGTTCAAGGGTCAGAGGATTTAATTTATCCAGACTGGATGCAGGGAACATGGCAAGTAAGCAGCACTCTCCGCGAGCAAACCGCGCCTTTAGCGCCAGAGATTGTGACACCAGGTTTTGAGCAAAATCGTCAATTTATCGATCAGCCACTAATTTTTTGTGTGAAGTTTGAGCCACAGCAATATTTTGCTCAACAAGCTTTTGCCTTACCAAAGCTACTGAGTGGCGATCGCCCAATTGTTGCGAACCGAGAATTTAATGGCACAGAAATTGCGACAGCCTATTTGGGTGAAGCTGGTTTGCGAGCGGTCAAAGTAGATCCAACAAATCCAAATAGACAACTGACTCGTCTCAATGGCGATCGCACTCTAATTTCAACTATTACTGCTAGAGTTACTGAATTTCCAAATGGGCAAGAATTTTTAAGTTCTGAAATTACACGACAACAATTTCGAGGGACACCACAGATTTATCTCAATACTGTTGAGACGACGACAGATTACACCTTACAAACACCAGATTTAATTACGGCGAAACAAATTACAGCGATTTATCTGTCACCCAATGACCCCAATTTTTTTCAGGCAAAGACTCAACCTGTGGCACTCTACCTCTACGAGCTCGAACTAGCGAAAATACCTGAAGCAAACAATAAGGCAGATTTTTAGAATGGGCGATCGCCACCAAATTCTCTCTGGATCATGAACCTTAGCGATACATTAGGAGTTGACGAATTTTCGTAACCCTTTGAAATCATTTTGGCAACTGTGCCGGCAGTCTCCAGCACCATTACGGCTAGGCTTTTTTTTCATATCTCTCGCCATTCTCTGGCTACCCTTCGCGGCACCAATCTACCTACTATTACGGCAAGATGAGAATCTGACTACCATTTTGACAATGGGGTTACTCTTCGTGATTTTCCTCGTTTATTTACCCCTCTGGGTGAAGCGAGTGCATGACCTAAAAAAACCTTTTTCGCAGTACGGCTTAGTGTGGCAAAAAATCAACGGCATCGAACTACTACAAGGTTTGGCGCTGGGGTTTTGCTTTACATGGGGTCTACTGATTATTGAACATTTGCTAGGTTTGCTGACAATTTTGCCGCCGTCAACAACTTTGATTCGCTTTGCGATAGAGGGAGCATTAAGTGGTTTGGGAGTTGCCCTCGCTGAAGAATTAGTTTTTCGTGGCTGGATTTACGACGAACTAGAGCGAGACTATAGCCCAACAACAGTGCTCTGGGGTTGTGGTGGCATTTTTGCGATCGCCCACTTTCTAAAACCATTAATGGAAATGATTCGCACTTTACCTGTCCTGCCAGGCTTAACACTATTAGGGATGACCCTTGTGTGGGCAAAGCGTGGCTGTCGCGGACGACTCGGTAAACCGATTGGCCTACATGGCGGCTTGGTTTGGGGATATTACATCTTTAATGTGGGCGGTTTAATTGAGTATCACAACAATATTTCCCCTTGGATAACAGGTGTTGATGGCAATCCTCTAGGTGGCTTATGCGGCATTATCGGACTGTCACTTTTGGCTTGGCTAATGTGGCGATCGCAAAAAACTTCAACCCCTGCATAATATTCGATACAAAACTTCAAACAACCGCACGAACCGCATTCACAAGCTTTATTTTTATAGTTATTGATTTTTATTTGCAATAGACTTGACGAAGTAGTCTAGTACTCCGTACAATTCGATTGTCACTAATTGAGAAAGATTATAGATAAATGAGGATTGTTCGTTCCTGTGGTGCAAGCACCATTGCTGCTTATCTGAGAATGACACGGCAAGAGCTGTTTCTGGCAGAAGCATCTGGTGATCATCTAGATACAAATATTGATTCAGAAGAGCCTGAAACTGACGTTTTAGAAGCCTTTTCGGAAGGCTATGCTATGTCATCTAGTAAGTAATTTAGTTTAATGATGCAATGCTAATAAAAGCCACATTTTGGGAGTTGTCAAATGTTTTTAATTGACTTTTTACATTTTTTATTTGAAAAAGCCTTAGGCTTACCGGACTAAAAAATAATAATCACTTGCAATAAAAGTATCAAAAAGATTTCGTAAGATTTAACTGATGCGGATCGTCGTTTTCTTCTGGCGTTTCAGGTGGGCGATCGCACTCAGTACAAGTTGGGGTCGGTACAAAGATTGGGGATTGACATGTCGTGGTTAGTCCCTTTTTTTTGCCTAAAAATATTTACGAGACGAGTTTCGGGCGATATCGATTCAAGATTAAGGTACAGATTGTTACTGGCGGGGGCACTGTAACTATTGTCCTATTTAGAATAAGGACGGAATCGGCAGACGATAAACCGTTGAGTGGTGATGGCGTTGGCAGGGTCTGCATTTAAAGGAGTGTTTTTTATATGGATTTAGCTCGGGAAGTACAGACCTCTCAGCAGCAGCAAAATAGTGTCGAAGTACAGACGGCTGATCAGGAGAGATTTTCGACTTTCCAGCTCTGGAATATGAGTATTGGTTTTTTGGGAATTCAGTTTGGCTGGGGTCTCCAAATGGCAAATATGAGTTCGATTTTTGAACATCTTGGAGCCAGTGCCCACAGCATCCCGATTCTTTGGCTTGCAGCACCTTTGACTGGCTTAATTGTGCAGCCAATTATTGGCAATTTAAGTGATCATACTTGGGGGATTTTTGGGCGTAGGCGGCCTTATTTACTTGGCGGGGCGATCGCCGCATCTATTGCCTTGGTCTTAATGCCACGCTGTTCAAGTTTGTGGATGGCAGCAGGATTGCTGTGGCTGCTAGATAGTAGTGCCAATGTCAGTATGGTGCCGTTTCGGGCATTTGTGGGTGACCTTTTACCGAAAAAGCAGCGGACTCAAGGATTTGCGATGCAGAGTGTGATGGTCGGACTCGGGGCGATCGCCGCGTCAGTGATGCCTTGGTTGTTTAACCATATTTTGGGTGTTGATCCTTCGACAAATACCACTCGACAAATTCCGTTAACCGTTGAATTGTCATTTTATCTGGGAGCTGCTTTATTCCTTGGCACTGTAATTTGGACAGTTGTCACCACACCAGAATCGCCTCCCGCCGACCTCGAAAAATTCGGCAAGCTCCAAGAAGAACGGGGCGGTATTTTCCATAGCCTAGAGGAGACTTGGCAAGTGCTCGGCGAGATGCCCCCAACTATGAAGCAATTGGCATGGGTGCAAATGTTTACGTGGTTAGGAATTTTCTGCTTTTTTATTTACTTTCCTCCGGCGATCGCCCGCAATATTTTTGGCGCGGTGGATATCAATTCGGCGCTTTATAACGAAGGCATTGAATGGGCTGGACTCTGTTTCGCCATGTTTAATATCGTTTGTATTCCCTTTTCTTTTGTCTTGCCTTGGCTAGCTCGTCGCTTCGGGCGCAAAGCCATTCACATCACCTGTCTCCTGTGTGGAGGAATGAGTCTAATTGCTCTGCTCTTTATCCACAATCCTTGGCTACTGCTCCTCTCGATGGCGGGATTTGGTTTAACTTGGGCCAGTGCTCAGTCAATTCCCTACGCGATTTTGACCCATGCCTTGCCGACCCAGCGACGCGGTATTTACCAAGGCATTTTTAACTTTTTTATTGTGCTCCCTGAAATCGGAATTGCACTAGGTTTCGGTTGGATTATGGAGCATATTTTGCACGAAAATCGTTTATTTGCAGTGGTGTGTGGCGGCGTCTTTCTGTTGATTGCGGCCATGCTTATGCCCTTTGTCCAATCAGCGGTCGGAGCGCCCCATAATCAATTGGTTACTGCTACAACAATTTTGGAAGATCTGGCAGAAAAACCGCTAATCTCATAGCTTTATCGGCAGCTCTCCTTAGATAATAGAGAAATCGCAATTCCGAAAAGCCCAAAACGCCGAAATATTTAGCGACCTATCAGAGTAGCCGTGCAGATTGTTTTTTCACGACCTTTTTCTATCAAGTTCGATCGACTATTGCAATTATTGTGCCTCGCTGTAACGGTCTTGATTTACAGCGTTCTTGGCATGGCGATCGCCAATTCATTATTTGTCAGCAAAGTTGGTGCACAACAGTTACCCTTCGCTTTTGCTTTGATCGGACTTTGTTCGATGCCAGCTTATTTGATCTTTTCACAATTAGTTGATCGCTACAGTCGCACAAAATTATTTCGCTATGTGCTGATTGGCTCTGTGCCAGTGATACTCGGTCTACGTTTTGTGCTGAATTACGATTCACCTTACCTGTACTATTTGCTGCTGATCGCGATCTTTTTTCAGTGGGATTTTCACAATAATGTGCTGTATCCTAGCCTCCTCACTGATTATTTCAGCACACTCGAATACAAACGCTATGCCCCTAATATCGGCATCGCCCAAGCAGTGGGGACGTTATTAGGCGGTGCTTTAACCACCTTGTTATCGCATTACTTTGCCACAAAGGATCTGCTATTTTATCTGCCGATTTTTTATGTTTTAGGGATTTTTCAACTGCTGTATTTGGAGCGATCACAGCGGCAATTAGCCCAACCAAATCAAAGCTCTGAATCGGTTGGACTCTGGGAATCCATTCGAACTTTTCCTGAACTCGTCAAACGTTATCCTCTCAGTTTGTTTTTGGCGAGTAGTAGCTTTTTGCTGGTGATTATTTACATCAGCTCAGAATTTTTATGGTTTAACATCTACGGCGATAATTTCAGCGATCAAGCATTAACAGGCTTTTTGGGATTAATGCGCATTGTCATCAGTCTGATTCAAGTGGTTGTAATTTATGGGGCGACACGACCGTTATTAGAAATTCTTGGGGTAGCGCGACTCAACCCTGTTTATCCACTCACAACTTTAACCAGTTTTGGGATTTTGTTGTCGAGTTTTGGACTACCTGCGGCGATCGCCCTACATATCAATGGCGATGCCTTCTACAAAGCAATTAATTTACCGATTCACCAGCTTAATTACAATGCCATTCCACGGGAATTTGTTGGGCGTATTCGTGCTCTCAGTGATGGGCTAATTTATGCGATAGGACTAACCTTAGCGGGGGTCGTTCTCTGGTTGGGAGAAATGTATCTCGACCTTCAACAAATGGCCTGGTTCGTCGCAGGTTTAACCTTGATTTTCTTAGCGGTGCGGCTGCCGATGGGGCGCTTTTATGCCAATGGTTTAGAGGAGATGATTCGCTCTGACAGTATTGATTTGGATGCGTTTGACCTTGACCCTATTCCGCTGAATGCCCAATCAAATGAAGCTATTCGGGAACTCCTCAAGGAAGGTGATCGCTACAGCCAGCTCAAGGGTTTAGAGCTTGCGAGACGACTGGATCAGCCCGAGCAATTTTTACCGGAAGTCGAAACGCTTTTATCTCCAAATACAGCCACTGATGATCCGCAACTTTATAGCGCGGCGATCGCCTTATTTACAGACTGTTCAGAAACGGTACAACAGAGTCTTGAAAAGCGTTTAGAGAATCCTGACTGGCAAGCTTTTGCCCTCGAAATTTTATTAATTAATCGCTTTATTCCTAGCCCCAAACAAATTCAAGATTGGCTCAATCATTCCAGCCCAGAGATGCAAACCTTGGGGGCGATCGCCGAACTTCAGCAATGGGATAAGCTCCCGAAAGATTGGGGTAAAGAGCTGAATGAAGTCACTGCCAGAATTATGACCCGTGTTGTTGCCACCAGTAATAATCCGATTTTTGCGCCGCTGATCCCCAATGTTGTTCTCACCCAAACTGACCCTGACATTATCCGAACCGGACTTGAAGCTCTTTTGCCGTTGACCCAAAAGGGGGACCAAGAAACTGCTAGCATTGCCCACAGTAAACTGAGCCATTTCGAACCGATGGTGAGGATTGCGGCTTTAGATTTATTGCAGGAAGCTCGTTGTCCCGAATTCGTTGAGGCGATCGCCCATTCCCTTGAAGACCCAGAGCCACGAGTGCGCGAAAGATCTGCAAAAACTCTTGCCAGCTATGGTCGCCAAGGCATTGATGCTGCCCAACCGAGTCTTCAGAATTTACGCCCAGAAATTGTAAATGCAGCGATTACGGCGATTGGCGCAGTCAAAACGCGATATGCCAGCGATATTTTATTTCGGTATTTGGAGCCAAACTACAAACTTTTAGAACAGACTCGGAAGTGGCAAGCAGATTTGCCGGACTCTCCAGAGTTAAAAGTTTTGCAGGTTGCCATTCAAGACTATGGCGATCGCCTCACCCAAAAAGTTTTATTTGTACTAGCAGCCCTCGGTTATGCCCCAACGGTTAATGTGATCAACCGTTTGCTAGCGACTAACGCCCAAGCAGAACTTGAAAATGCGATTGAATTTCTCACATCTCTCAACCATCGCCGTTTTGTGACGCCCCTTTTACCAAAGCTTAAAGCCCTCGTTGAACAGGACGAACCAACTAGAGAAACAACATCAACCCACATCACACCCAAATGGTTGCGAGAGAAAGGTTACCGCTTACTACTTGAGGCGATGGAATCAGGCGATCGCTGGATCAAGATTGGCGCCCTAATCGCCCTAGAGATGGTACCGTCAGTGCTAGCGAATGATCCCGACCCTTTTGTAAAACAGGTTGCTGGACAACTCTTTGAAACCCATGTGCCCGCCAAAACCGCTATGAATCGCCTGTTGCTCTTGAAAACGGTCAAACTTTTTCGCAACCTCTCCCTCGACGAGTTGATGTTGATCGATGATGGCCTTGAGCAAACGCAAGTTTTAGCAGAGACTGCAATTTTCGATGAAGGGGGACAGGCTGCTTATCTATATATCATTGCCGAGGGCACAGTCCAGCTCAGAAAAAAAATTGATGGCACGCCCCGCACCACCAAACAATTAACCATCGGTGATTATTTTGGCGAAGTCGCGCTGTTTGATGATGCACCACTTTGGGACGGGGCGATCGCCCAAACAGACTGCACATTACTGAAACTCGAAAAAAATCGGTTTCTCAGCCTCATCACCCAACGTCCCCACATAATCCTCGAAATATGCCGTTTTCTCAGCCAAAGACTTCGGGAAACAGATAAGTTGCGATCGCCGGAATCAAGCAATATTTTGCAGTAATGTTAGTTCGATAAAAGGAGATCTAAGATACGGCATTGGCCAGAGTAGACTGTTGACTCAGCAAATCAAGTGCTGCTTGATACTGACCATCATCAGATGTTGCCATCATGCGATAGGGAATGGGATTTTGCTCAATCACCTTGTCTGGCATAATGCCCAACTTATTAATGTCATGGTGGAGCGGTGTTTCGTACTTGGCCACCGTCACAGCCATACCCGCACCATTGGGAAGCTCAAATAAAGACTGAATGAGTCCCTTACCAAACGTTTTCTCACCAACCAGTAGCGCACGACCATTATCCTGTAGCGCCCCAGCCAAAATTTCACTAGCACTAGCTGTGGCCTGATTTACCAGCACAACTAAAGGTTTATCAGTGATCGCATTACCCGTCGCGTTGTAGCTATCAGAAATCCCTTGACGATCCACTGTATAAACAATAGTGTCTTGATCAAGCCAAAGGCGTGCAATTTCAATACCTGCCTGCAACAAACCACCAGGATTATTCCGTAAGTCCAAAATAAAACGATCTGCCCCTTTCTCTCCTAAATCAGTCAACGATTTTTCAATTTCAGCTTTAGCGTTTGCACTAAACTGACTTAGCCGAATATATCCGACCTTTTGATGGTCATATTCCTCCAACTTCGCGTACACAGGATTTAGCGAAATCGTATCCCGCGCCAGTTTTAATGTTTTAACTTCTTGTGTTGCGGCGGACTGAACAGTGAGGGCAACCGTTGTCCCCTTGCGACCTCGCATTCTTGCCGCTGCTTCGTCGAGACTAATATTTTTTGTATCAACACCATCGATCGCCAAAATCAGATCTTTTGCTTCAATCCCAGCCTCATCAGCGGGCGATCCAGCAATCGGCACAATAACCTCTAGTGACCCAGAATCCTGATTAATATTGATTTGTAGACCAACGCCCGATAATTCTCCCGCAGTACTGACTTTCAGGCTGCGATATTGCTCAGGACGCAATAAACGAGTGTAGGGATCATCTAAAACTGCGAGCATCTCTGTAATCGCATCGTATGTCTGCTCTGTTGTATCTAGGTGACGCTTGAGGAACTTTTGGCGTAGTATCCACCAATTGTTGTCATTAAATGTTTCATCGACATAGGATTGGCTCACATATCGCCAAGCCTGAAGAAAAAGATTTTGCTCATCTGTAAGGGCTACAGCCTCATCCACCGGCGCAAAAACCGTCCCTAAAACTAGTAACAGACCACAGGCGATCGCCCAAAAGCGTTTTCTCAGCATTCGTCGAGTTTTATGAAAAAGACTTTAATGTTCTCAACACTATAGCTAATTCAGCGTGATTTGAAGTCGAGACAATTTCTACAACACAATGGCGAGTTTCTCGTGGCATAGGGGAAGGTAAGACGAATTACGAATCCCCCAACGCATTGACCAGAGAAATTGTTACAAGATTCAGCAAAACACGTGACAATCGTCTTTTCAGACTCCCTTGGCGATCAAGCTGTGTTACATTTTTGTAAAGAGATTTTTCGTTTCTAATAAGGCTTCATGTTTACAAAAGAAGTTACCGACTCAAAATTATATCAGTGGTTTAACGAGCGGCTAGAAATTCAGGCGATCTCCGATGATATTTCTAGCAAATACGTTCCACCCCATGTCAATATCTTCTATTGCTTGGGCGGTATTACCCTAACTTGTTTCATTATCCAGTTCGCAACTGGATTTGCAATGACCTTCTACTACAAACCCACTGTAGCAGAAGCTTTCACGTCCGTTCAGTACCTCATGAATGACGTTAACTTCGGTTGGCTGATTCGCTCCATTCACAAATGGTCTGCGAGCATGATGGTCTTAATGATGATTTTGCACATTTTCCGCGTTTACCTCACAGGTGGCTTTAAGCGCCCTCGTGAATTAACTTGGATTACTGGCGTAATCATGGCTTGTATTACCGTTTCCTTCGGTGTTACTGGCTACTCCCTCCCTTGGGACCAAGTTGGTTACTGGGCGGTGAAAATCGTATCCGGTGTACCCGCTGCGATTCCTGTTGTAGGTGATCAAATGGTTGAACTACTTCGTGGTGGCACGAGTGTTGGTCAGGCTACTTTGACTCGTTTCTACAGCATTCACACTTTCGTATTGCCTTGGTTAATTGCGGTCTTCATGTTGGCTCACTTCCTCATGATCCGTAAGCAAGGTATCTCTGGTCCTTTGTAAGGATTAGTTCTTACTTCTTTGCTCATAACGACTTAACTGTTGAGGAGAAACTTTTATCATGTCTATCATGAAAAAACCGGATCTCAGTGATCCTTCACTCCGGGCAAAGTTGGCTCAAAACATGGGACACAATTACTATGGTGAGCCTGCTTGGCCTAATGATATCTTGTTCACTTTCCCCATCTGTATTGCGGGAACCATCGGTCTAGTTGCTGGCTTGGCAATTCTTGACCCTGCGATGATCGGTGAACCTGGTAATCCTTTTGCAACGCCTTTGGAAATTTTACCTGAGTGGTATTTATACCCTGTTTTCCAAATTCTGCGCGTTCTTCCGAATAAGCTTCTTGGTATTGCTTGCCAAGGTGCTGTTCCTCTCGGTTTGATGATGATTCCTTTTATCGAGAGTGTAAACAAATTCCAGAATCCTTTCCGTCGCCCTGTAGCAATGTCTGTATTCCTCTTTGGAACAGCTGTTACTCTTTGGCTCGGTGCGGGTTCTTGCTTCCCTATTGATGAGTCTTTGACTCTCGGCTTATTCTAAGTTTTTAGGATTGGTTCAATATTTTTGAATGTGGCGATCGCCCTTTTACAGCATTTTGCTGTGGGGGCGATTTTTTAATAGGAAGCTATCAAATCAAGATGTTGATTGGTTGATCGGCAAAGTGATTGTAAATTCTGTTCCTACACCCTGTTGAGATTTACAAGCAAGGGAGCCATGGTGATGTTCGGTGATAATTTGGTAGCTGATCGACATGCCGAGTCCAGTACCTTTACCAACATCTTTTGTGGTAAAAAAAGGATCAAAGATTCGATTACAGGTTTGTTCATCCATGCCATAGCCGTTATCGCGAATCATGATGGCGATCGCCTGTTCATGAGTTAGGACAGCAGTTGAAATAGAGATGACTCCATTATTCGATTTTTTCGAGTCAATGATCGCATCAATCGCATTACTCAGAATATTCATAAAGACTTGATTGAGCTGACCTGGATAGCACTCAACTTCCGGGAGATCACCATAGCGCTTCTGAATTGTGATTTCCGGTTGATGAGGTTTTGCTTTAATGCGATTTTGCAAAATCAGAATCGTGCTATCGATCCCTTCATGGATATTAGCCATTTTGACAGGGGCTTCATCGAGGCGAGAAAAATTACGTAGGGAGGTAATAATCTTCTTTATTCGTTCTGCCCCCAATTGAAGCGAGCTGATAATCGCCGGTAAATCGTCAAGGATAAATTCAAGATCCGCTTCTTGACATAGCGCTACGATATCCGGCGGCTGCTCCTCATGAGACTGTTGATAGGCATCGACAATATTGACTAAAGCACTTGTATAGTCTTGGATATGGCCAATGTTGCCATAGATAAAATTCATGGGATTGTTAATCTCATGGGCAACACCTGCGACAAGTTGTCCGAGGCTTGACATCTTGGCACTCTGGACAAGGTGAACTTGGGTTTGTTGCAATTTTGCTAAAGCTTGTTCAAGATCCCGAGTCCGTTGACCAAGGGTAAATTCCAATTGCTTGCGCTTCGTGATGTCGCGGGCGATCGCATAAATTCGTTTTTCTCTTGAAATGCAAGTGCCAGACCAAGATAAATATTTATACTTCCCATCAGCACAGCGAAATCGATGCTCTAGTAGCAACGCCTCACGCCCTCGACTTTCCTGTAGCTTACGCCAAGCCTCTTCCGTGAGTTCCTCATCATCAGGATGGACAAAAGACCAAAAATTACTATTGATCAATTCATCCTGAACATAGCCGAGAATATCTTCCCAAGCTGGATTAACCCGGATAAACTCACCATCAAAATCAATCACACAGAATAAATTGGGGGACAAGCTAAAGAAGCGATCGCGTTCTTGAGTTAGTGACCGCAGCCGTGCGGATTGTTCAAGCGTATGTTCAAGTAATTCACCTTGCTGTAGTGCAATGTCTAAATGGTGGCCAAGATGCCGAATGAACTCTATTTCCTGCGTTTGCCAATCCCGAGAACTATGACATTGATGTACGCAAAACAATCCCCATAAATGACCTTTAATGCGGAGGGGAACAATTAAATTCGCTCGCACCTTGAATTGCGCCAAGACATCAATATGACATTGACTTAAATTGGCATTATGGATATCACTAACGGCTTGAATGCGGCCATTCTGATAATTTCGGGCATATTCATCGCCAAAACATTGATCTCTCACAGGGGTGGCGATCGCCGAAGGTAGTCCTTCTCCCAAAGACTCTGCCACAAACTCACCAATACGATAACCAGAGTGGGGCTTAAATCGAAAAATCCCGACCCGATCCGCGCCCAACATTTGTCGGATCTCCAGGGTCGTTGTATTTAAAATCTGCTGAACATCCAGAGATTCACGAATGCGATAGACAATATTTAGTAGTGCCTGCTGCTGCTGTTCATTGAGCTGGCTAACAGGCACAAGATTATCGCTATCTTTCAACTCAAAGGTCATACGTATCCAGCATTTTTTAGCAGGGGATCATGCCTTTATCCTACAGGATCACCTTTAACGATTCCGAACATTATGCTAACAAGAGATCAAAGCTTTAACCTTAGGCCATGAACGCCATTGAACAAATGTTGCAATTTCTTTGCATAAGTTTTTAGACTTGTTCCAACCAGAAAATCCCTTGATATCTTTTAGGGGAGATTTAAACATGAGGTGTCAGCATCAATGTCTGATATTAAGCTGGTCGTTCAAGTCGATACTTTTTTTAAAGAAGAGCCTAAACAGGGTGCAGACCTAACCGACGATCAAAAAGTTTTTGTTGAAGATGGCAAGGAATACCCAGTGCATTCCTATGACATGTCTTTGATCAATGGTCATGTCAAAGTGGCATTTAAGAATACATTCCTCGGTCCCAAAAACCGCACGACTTGGTTTATCTACCCTCCCCATGTGCTTATTGATGGCAATGAGCCCGGTAATAAGCCAAATGATCAGCCCGCGAAAAATACAATCAAAATCAGCAAGTCCTATTCTGGCCCAAAAATCACACTCCCTGGTCATGGCAGTGTTTATCTTTGTCAGCCAATTATTCCCAACGGTCACTTCAGTTGGGCTGAGGCCACAAAAAATGGTAGTCGGATTCCCGTTGATGGCTCTGTAACGAAGAATATTATCAAGATCGCGAAGGTGATGGAAGAAGTGCGCGAATATGTTGGCGCGAAACCCATCACAATTAACTCTTGGTATCGTGATCCGGTTAGTAACCGTAAAGCTGGCGGATCGAAGCGCTCACGTCATATGGTTGGCGATGCGGTTGACTTTGTTGTCGCAGGTATTTCACCTCCAAAGGTCAACAGAATGTTAGAGCCTTGGTGGGGTAGCCGTGGTGGGATCGCTAGTGCTAGCTGTTTCACTCACATTGATGCTCGAGGCTATAAGGCGCGCTGGAGCTATGGTTTCTAAAAGATATTTATAAATAATTGGAGACAAGTATCAGGTTGATTTTTTTATAAATTTCCCCGAGCGCTGTCTCATCATTTGAGAGGTCGTCGATTAAGGCTATCTCTTTTTTGTTGTGGAGTTAGAGATTAAGTATTCATAAATTTGTCCCGAGGGATGGCGATCGCCCTTTGCAAGCGGGTAAGTTTTTCGGGATAATATGGAAATATAAGAAATATTCATCGCCACGGCATAAAGTTTCTGTGGGCGGAGTTTGAAAAAGTATGTTTCATTTTCTCTTCATCTTGGCATTTGGTACGATTGCGACCATCGCGGTACTTAATTTAATCCGCAGCTTTATGATGCTGAGTAGTGAAACAAGGATGTATCCGAATTTTCAAAGGGATTCCCCTCAACTGCCTCGTCAGAAAGTGACACCCCATCCCGAAATGCTTGATGATGCGGGTCGTCCGATCAGTGAACCGCTTTTAGTCGTAAGATCCCTAGATGTTGAAGATGCAAGGCAACGTCTAGATAATCTTTATAATGCTTCCCCTGGCAATGACAATTCGGATAGCGACGCATAAAGTTTTGGTTACACCTCCCGCTTGGTTATTAGTTGATCCCTTCCTAAAGCAATGGCTGCAAGAAGATCTGGGTCGAGGTGATCGCACTACAGAAGCATTATTTACAAATAAAAAAATCCCCACTGGCCAAGCTCAATTAATACTAAAGGCTCCAGGTATTGTGGCGGGTCTACCATTTGTGGAACGCGTTTTTCAGCTAATTGGTCCAGATTTTGAGATGCAAGCAGCCTTAGCAGAAGGCAAAGATGGACAACCAAAAACACTGATTGCTACTTTGACTGCACCTCTCGACACATTATTGATGGGGGAGCGAGTCGCCTTAAATATTTTGATGCGGCTGAGTGGGATTGCGACGGAGACAGCTCATTATGCTCGTAAAATCGAAGATTTGCCGACAACTCTTGTGGATACTCGCAAAACCACACCGGGCTTAAGGTTGCTCGAAAAATATGCAGTGCGCGTCGGTGGTGGGCGCAACCATCGCTATGGCTTGGATGACGCGATGATGATTAAAGACAATCATATTCAGGCTGCTGGTGGGATCACCGAGGCGATCGCCGCAGTTCGTGCGAATAGTCCTTATCCATTAGCCATCGAAGTAGAGGCAGAAACCTTAGAGCAGGCAATCGAAGCTGTGCAGCAAGGTGCAGATATTGTGATGCTCGATAATATGTCTCCCGCAAAAATGGCTGAGGTGATCCCTCCTCTGCGTGAGATCAATCCCCGCATTAAACTAGAAGCCTCGGGCAATATTACTCTTGAAACTATTCGCGCTGTGGCAGAAACAGGCATTGATTTTATTTCCACCAGTGCAACGATTACCCGTGCGCCGTGGCTGGACATCAGTATGAAAATTACAGCTTAGTCAAGATAAACAGGATCAACATTAATTGAGAAACCCACCTGACGCGGACAGAGTTCTTGCAAATGTCTAAGCTCTGGGATCTTTGTCTTATCAGGCGAGAATTTTAAAACCACTTGCCAGCGCCATCGGTTGGCAATGCGGGCAATATTGGCAGGCACTGGCCCCAAAAGTTCATCATCGATATCAAGGATTTTGTTGCAGGCTGCGGCGATCGCCTCGGTAGTTTTTTGAACGACGTCATGATTTTCTCCAGTGAGACGAATAAGCACAAGTTTGCCGAAAGGTGGATAATTCAGCATTTCCCGCTCGGCTAAAATCTGGGTCGCGAAATTTTTATAATTATGGTCTTTTACCGCTTGAATGACGGGATCGTCCGGTGAATAGGTTTGCAAAATGACTTTTCCAGGGCGATCGCCTCGACCAGCTCGTCCAGCCACCTGCACCAAAGTTTGGAAGGTTCTCTCTGCTGCCCGAAAATCACTCTGAAATAACAAACCATCAGCCGCTAAAATTCCCACAAGGGTTACTTGAGCCACATCCAAACCTTTCGTTAACATCTGCGTGCCCAACAAAATATCTGCCTCACCCCGGGCAAATTGTCCTAATAAATCCCGGTGAGCACCTTTACGTCTGGTGGTGTCACTATCAAACCGTAAACATCGCAACTCTGGAAATTCGTCACGGATGGACTGGATAACTTTTTGGGTGCCATTGCCAAAAAATTTAAACAACGACGACCCACAATCTGGACAGTGACTAGGCTGCAGTTGGCTATGGTTGCAATAATGACATCTCAGGGTTTGAGCACTCCCTTCTTTGACATAGTGGTAGGACAGCGTCACATCACAATATGGGCAGCACATTTTATAACCACAACTCCGGCAAGAAACAAATGTACTGTGACCTCGCCGTGCCACAAATAAAATTCCTTGACCTTTTGTTTCCTTTAATTCACCTAAAGCATTGCGGAGGGTTTTACTAAATAATGAAAAATTTTTTCGACGTAACTCCTGACGCATATCGACTATTTCGACTGGTGGTAAAGGACGCGCTTGAATCCGTTCTGGCAAAGACAAATAGTGATGTTGAAGTTTGGTCGTTTGAAATTGTCGCCAAGTATCTAGAGAAGGGGTTGCTGATCCCAAGATGAGTGGACAATATTCTTGGTGGGCACGCCACTGGGCAATAGTTCTGGCATGATAATGAGGTGATTTTTGGTCCTGTTTGTAGCTGCTGTCATGTTCTTCGTCGAGGATAATCATTCCTAAATTCGGCAAGGGGGCAAAGATAGCAGAGCGCGTCCCAATTACGATTTGACTGACAGGCATTAACATTTGCCGCCACGTATCAAACCGTTCTCCCGCCGACAATCCACTGTGATAGACCAAAACTTTGTCACCAAAGCGGGCAGTAAAGCGATCTAACAATTGTGGGGTGAGCCCAATTTCAGGAACGAGCACCAGAGCTGATTTTTGTTGCGTCAAAATATGGGCGATCGCCTGAAGATAGACTTCAGTTTTGCCAGAGCCAGTGACACCATGCAAGAGAACTTCGCCATAACCATCGATCTGAGTAATTTGTTGGAGAGCCGTTTTCTGGGAGGTCGTTAGGGATTTAATCTGATCACGATCTTGATTGGCTAATTTATGCAAGCGTAATTTTTCTTGGGTGGCGATCGCCACAGCACCAACTTTTTCCATTTTGTCGAGGGTTGCAGCCGTTGTCTTTCCCACCGCAACCAACTCATCTAGCCACATTTCACCACCATGATGTTGCAGCACTGACAAAATTTCCTGCTGACGCTTACTCAATTCCGATTGATGCGATAAGACACTGACAGACTTGCGGTGTTGCACTTTTGTCGATGGTGGCGTTTGCAAATATTGCTCGATCAAGCCGTATTTTCGCAACTCTTGAATACCAATTTGGGCAGCTTTGATCTGTCGTTTGAGGTACTTTGTCGTGTAGCCTGCTGCGGATCCCTGCTCCAAACGGTCTAAAATTGCGGTCGCTGCTGGTGAAAGCGCTTGACGTTCCTTTGTTGTAAAGCTTGTTTGCCTTAGCCGGATCCGAGTCTGAGATCGCCGTAGTAAGCCAGGAGGAAGTGCTGCTTTAATCACCGCCATGGTGTCTGCCTGATAGTAGTCTGCAACCTGCAGCAAAAGCTGCCAATAATTCGGAGAAAAAAAACCTTGAGCAACGATCCCCTCGATAGGCTTAATTCGTTCGGGATCAAGAGAGGAAGGGATATGCGGCAACAGACGAATGGCGATCGCTCCCAGTTGCTGAGATCCAAAATTCACCGTCACAATATCACCCGGATTCACTGTTAATCCTGGCGGAATAGCATAAGTAAATAACCCTTGTGCATAGGAAGAGTCTACTAAAACTTCTACCCAAGGTTTTGCCTCAACCATGCCCTTCCCAAAAACAAAATGAGATCTAACTATACCCCATGTTTTTTTATCAATTCAATTCAAGGCAATCATATTTCTCTATATCCCACTACCGACAGAGTGAAAAGCCAAACTCATTGTGAGAAGTTAATCTTGGGTTGGGTAAATTAAAATCTTACTTTATAGGATTAGAGTAACGACTATATCTACTATCTGTTCGCATCAGAATTATTTCGTATTTCTGTACTTTTAGATAATTGTTCGATCGCGTAAAATGGTGTTTTACTAATTTGCAAGTATTTTAAGAAAAGTTCACAAATGCTGTATATCCTGACGTTGAGCACCATGAGAAATCTTAATTTTGTATTTAACTAGACCAGTTAGGGTGAACAAAACTGATAGGTTGTTCTTAATCTCATATTTTTCTAGCGTAATTTTCTATTAGCATCTACTTTTCAGAAACCTAATTTAATGGCAAGAGATGTTTACTTTTATTAAAAGCTCATTTACAGCCATGAAACATCTAAGGGTATAACAGTTCTAAGCGAATTTCTTATTGCGCCTTTCGTAATCGAGATTCATTTAAATAATGTTTCCTGTCCACTCTAGTTTGGGTACTTTGCTTTCAAGTAATCACATTCTTCAACCAATTAATCCTCGCTTCATGCACAGTTCCTTTGCTCAACTTTCTTTCTAACTTTTTATTAGTAGGATTATGTTCGATACAACTCCCCCAATAGATTCCGTCTCAGACACCTTGGAAGTTACCCAAGAAACTTCTAATGACAATGAACTAGTAGAGCTCGAGGCTGCTAGGAAAACAGTTGAAGCTGAATATTCTGATCTTGATGCCAACGCAAGTAGCCTTAGGTCTTCTCGCAGTAGGAGTGAGGATACGGTTGGTGCATTCTTTAAAGAAATGGCGCGGTACCCACTACTCAAGCCTGATGAAGAGATTCAGTTGGCCCATAGCGTTAAGTTCCTCAATGATGCTGAAGAAAAGCGTTTAGCTCTTACTGAAGAGCTTGGGCGATCGCCTTCGAAAGAAGAGTGGGCAGCCGTTCTAAAAATAGCAACCATTAGAGAGCTAAATTCTCAGCTTTATAAAGGGCGTGTTGCGAAGCGTAAGATGATTCGCTCCAACTTGCGTTTGGTTGTGTCCATTGCAAAGCGTTATCTCAACCGTGGCGTACCTTTCCTCGATTTGATTCAAGAAGGGGCGATCGGTCTTAACCGTGCAGCTGAGAAATTTGACCCCAACAAAGGTTACAAGTTCTCAACCTATGCTTACTGGTGGATTCGTCAAGCGATCACTCGCACCATTGCCAATGATGCTCGCACCATTCGTTTGCCCATTCACATTGTTGAAAAGCTCAACAAACTGAAGAAAGCACAACGTACCCTCAAGCAAAAGCTCCAGCGCAACCCCAGCGAAACGGAACTTGCTCAAGAGCTCGATATCTCTGCGGATCAGCTCCATCACCTCCTACAGTTACGTCGTCAGTCTCTCTCCCTTAACCACCGTGTCGGTAAAGGCGAAGACACAGAACTTGTCGATCTGCTGGAAGATGATGGTCTCCAGCTTCCCGAAGAGCGCATGAGTGAAGCAATGATGCGCCAAGAGCTTTGGGATGTCCTCGGTGATGTGTTGACCGACCGTGAGAAGGAAGTGATTGCCCTTAGGTATGGCTTGTCTTCTGAGCAGCCCCATACCCTTGAGGAAGTGGGTGGTATCTTCAATCTTTCCCGCGAGCGTGTTCGACAAATCCAGAGCAAGGCGATGCGTAAACTCCGTCGTCCTCAGGTTGCTCGCAAGCTCAAAAGCTGGTTGTACTAAGAAGGTTTTTCTTGAATAGATAGTACACAAACTGATTAACTTTTATGACCCCTCAACTCTGAGGGGTTTTCTTTTGGCAATAAAGCTTGACTCTACAGTTAGCTAGAAGGTTTAGATTAAAAGCTCATTATGTAAGAAGAAAAAAATATCAATGGAAACGCGACGATTTCAAATTACAGGAATGAGTTGTGCGGCCTGTGGTCAGGCTGTTGAAAGGGTTTTGAATAAAACAGTTGGTGTCACTATTGCCCAAGTCAATTTTGCGGCAGAGCAGGCAAGGGTTGAGTTTGATGAAACGGCCATAAATTTAGATGGATTACAGCGGGCGGTTTCGGATGCCGGTTATGAAGCAATTCCTTTAGTAGAAGGCGATCGCCAAGCACAGCAGCAACAGCGGGAACGAGAACAGAGACGAAAACTTCAGGACTTAACGCATAAGGTTTGGATTGCAGTGGGTTTAAGTGCGGTTTTGGTCATTGGTAGTCTGCCGATGATGCTTGGTATGCCAATTCCGTTTATTGCCCATTGGTGGCACAATCCCTGGCTGCAATGGGTGTTAACAACACCGATTATGTTTTGGGCAGGGCAGGACTTTTTTGTTGGGGCATGGCAGAGTTTGCAGAAAGGCCGCTCTGATATGAATACGCTTGTGGCACTGGGCACGGGGGTGGCCTATGTTTATTCGGCGATCGCTACGGTTTTCACCTCGCAATTACAAGGCTGGCAAATGCCGACGGATGTCTACTTTGAAAGTGCAGCGGTGATTATTGCCTTGATTTTGTTGGGGCGACTATTAGAGCAAAAGGCACGCATAAAAACAGCGGCAGCAATTAAAGAACTGATGGGGTTACAGGTAAAAACAGCAAGACTTTTGCGAGATGGGGAAACCAAAGATATTTCGATTGAACACGTGATGGTTGGCGATCGCCTGTTAATTCGTCCTGGTGAAAAAATCCCTGTGGATGGAGAAGTGATTGAAGGGCATTCAACGGTAGATGAGGCGATGGTGACCGGAGAATCTATACCTGTTGAAAAAAATATTGGCGAGCGGGTGATCGGGGCGACCATCAATAAAACGGGGCGATTAGTAATTCAGGCGACCCATGTGGGGAAAGATACTGTGCTCGCGCAAATTATTCAGCTCGTAGAAGAAGCTCAAGGCAGTAAAGCACCAATTCAAAAATTAGCAGATCAGGTAATCGGTTGGTTTGTGCCGACTGTATTGGCGATCGCCCTGCTGACGTTTATGGTTTGGGTGCTGTTGGGAAATTTATCTCTCGCCATTGTGACCTGTGTAAGCGTCCTAATTATTGCCTGTCCCTGTGCGCTGGGGTTAGCGACACCCACTTCAATCATGGTCGGCACTGGAGTGGGTGCCAAGCGAGGTGTCCTAATCAAAGATGCCCAAAGCCTCGAAGTCGCCGCCGCATTAGACATTATTGTGCTCGATAAAACCGGAACATTAACTCAAGGTAAACCCAGCATTACCGATTGCCAAAGCTTAATTGGACAAAAACGTCTATGGTCACTGGTGGCTAGCCTAGAACAATCTTCGGAACACCCCCTAGCTGAACCTTTATTCGCCTATGCTCAGCGCCAAAATTATCCATTTTTACCCATCGATAATTTTCAAGCCATTACAGGAAAAGGGGTGCAGGCAACGATTGAAAATTCCACGATTCATATCGGTACAGCGAAATGGTTTACTGAATTGACGATCGCCTTACCGCAAAAATTTCGGAGCCAACAGGCAGTCTGGCAACGACAGGGGAAAACGGTGATTTGGGTGTCTGAAAATCAAGAGGTTGTTGGTGTTATTGGCCTCGCCGATCAACTTAAATCCAGTAGTAAAAAAGCTGTTAAACGCCTAAAAAATCAAGGCTTAAAGGTGGTGCTCTTAACCGGAGATTCTCGACGCACTGCCGAGGCGATCGCCGCCCAAGTCAATATCGAAAAAGTCTATGCTGAAGTACGCCCCAGCGAAAAAGCTGCTGTCATTAAATCCTTGCAAGACCAGCATCATCACCCAAAAGTTGCGATGGTCGGTGATGGTATTAATGATGCCCCAGCCCTTGCCCAGGCTGATGTAGGGATTTCCATTGGCACGGGTACCGATGTGGCGATCGCCGCGAGTGATTTGACTTTAATTTCAGGGGATTTAGAGGGGATTTTAACTGCGATTAAACTCAGTCGTGCGACCCTTGCTAATATTCGTCAAAATTTATTTTTCGCCTTCTTTTACAACACTGCGAGCATCCCGATTGCTGCTGGTGTGCTGAGTAGTTTTGGCATTCTATTAAATCCAATTATTGCTGGAGGAGCGATGGCAATGAGCTCAGTTTCTGTCGTGACCAATGCCCTAAGATTGCAAAATATTGAACGAAAACTTTAGCCTATTTTTTTCAGTGCTTAGATTTTACGAAGCCGTTGCATAACCTCGAAGCTAATCAGGGCAAAGACAGCCAGCGTAAAGGGTAAAAAATAATAGAGACAGCGAAAAACGATAAGTACAGCCAAAATATCTTCTCTTGTTTGATTTGGCTCTAGAAAAAAGACCATCACCGTCTCGAATACTCCTAATCCACCGGGAATCGTACTCATCAATCCTGCCACCATTGCAATCACATATACTCTAAAAAATGTTGGGAATAGCAGCGGATGCCCCAACAAAAAAGATAAGGTGAGCGCCGCAAATCCCCAATCAAAGGCAAAGACACCAACTTGCTGGATAGTAAGTTGCCAAGTCGGAAATTCTAGAGAGAATTTTCGCCATCGTATTGGCTTCTGGATTCGCCCCACAACTCCAAGATATAACGCACTCATAACCAATAAAATAACGCCGAACTGAGTTGGGGTGAGCAGCATAAATGATGTGGCGATCGTCTCGGGTAGCTCAAAATTTGTAGCGACAAAAACAAGGCCAGTCATTGGAATGAGACCAACCCACAGACTTAAATTTGTAAAAGCAATAATTTTGGCAATATCGACATTCGAAACCCACCATTGACGGTATAGGCGATATCGCAAAACACTACCTGACAAAAATGCAAACCCAACATTCGGACTAATCGAATAGGTAATTAAACCCGCAAATAAGATTTTCCGAAGAGCGAGTTTCTTTTGAAGATAGCGAAAAGCAAGGACGTCATAACAGGCGATCGCCCCGTAACTACACGCCACAAAAATCAGCGCGAATCCTAATTGCCGCAGGGAAATCTGATTTAAATTTGCCCAGACTAAAGGCCAATCGGTCTCCTGTAAACCACGATAAACAGTGGCGATTGCCCCAACACAAACCAGTAAACTTAGACCAGACAAAATACGCCGAAAAATTGGCGATCGCCCCGGTGCTAAATCTGAGTCAGTTTCCCGTGGCATATGATTTCGAGCCCATGGAAAAAATCTGTGGCGATCGCCAAACTACGATTAATTGATTTTCTCGACGTTACCTGCCTTTACCCAAGCCTCTTGACCACCTTGAGTACGGACTTTTTGCCAGACCTTATCATCACTTTCACCGATGACTAAAAGCTCTTCGTTGTAATCAACACCGCCAATACGTGACGCATTTACATTCGGCTCATCCCGCAAACTTAAGCCACTAGACCAAGTTACCCGAGCATTGAAAGCTCCTTCAGGAACATCATCCTCTTCTTCAGCTTCAGCTTCCTCTACTGCTTCCGTTTCTTCCTCAGCTTCTGCCGCTGCGGTCTCCTCTACAGGTGCTTCAGTTTCAGCAGGTGTTTCCTCCACTGGAGCCTCGATGGTTTCAGAGAAAACCGGTTTTGGTGGCGCAGAAGCCATGCGATTAAAGATGTAATATGCTGCGCCGACACTGCCCGCGACTAGCAATAAAACACCCAAAATAAACCCAAAAATGAATTGAAAAAATCCAGAAATACTCATCGTCAGTACACTCCAATGCGATCGCCGCTAGAAAAAATTATTTAAAAAAGTTTTATTAGAAATTATCTAGGCATTATAAAGGAGGATTTAGCGAACCTACGAAGACAAGAAACTTTGGCGGGATGCAAGGCGCGCTTTTCCGGAGGCAACCCAGTTCTGCAAAAATTCGATTTGCTCCTTCGCCGTCCGAGCAAGAGGAATAATTTGGCTCGCTGCCTCAAGCACATCATCCGTTGTAAAATCACGCTCCTGACTGAATCCGAGGTGCATGGCTTCGATTAATGTTTGCTCAATTTCCGCGCCCGAGAAATCAGGTGTTTCATAAGCCAATCGCTTAATATCGTAGCTTTTTAGATTGTGGGGGCGTAGCCGCGTTAGATGGACATTAAAAATAGCTTCTCGTTCTGTTTGATTGGGTAATCCCACAAAAAAGATTTCATCAAAACGTCCTTTCCGCAGCATTTCTGGCGGGAGTTGATGAATTTGGTTCGCTGTCGCCACTACAAATACTGGACTTTGTTTTTCCGCAAGCCAAGTAATAAACGTCCCAAAAACGCGGCTGGTTGTACCGCCATCTCCTTTGCTATCCGTCCCAGCGAAGGCTTTATCAATTTCGTCGATCCAGAGAATACAGGGAGATAACGCTTCTGCCAGCTCAATCATTTGCCGAGTTCGAGATTCCGATTCACCGACCAATCCCGCAAATAACCGCCCCACATCGAGACGTAATAACGGTAAATGCCAATGGTGGGCGATCGCCTTAGCCGTGAGAGACTTTCCCGTACCTTGAATCCCGACAAGCATCAAACCACGGGGATAAGGCAGACCATATTCACGTGCTTTCGGACTAAATGCACCACCCCGTCGCAATAACCATTCCTTGAGATTATCGAGACCACCAATATCCGTAATCTCTTCCTTTGCTGGATAAAAATCTAAAATTTGTGTTTGCTGAATCGATTGACGTTTTTCCGCCAAAATCAATTCGACATCTTCTGTCGTAATCTCTGTTCCCCCTGCCAAAATTTGTGTCAAAACCCGCCGAATCCGCTCTAGCGATAAACCTTGCGCTGCTCTGACCAATTCATCGATTAATGTGACGCTTAAATTCTGACCAATCGATTGCAATAGTCGTATAATTTCCGCGCGAATTTCAGTGGCCTCAGGCAAAGGAAATCTAACAATTGTTAGCGTCTCCCGCAGATCTGCCGGAATATTGATATCAGGGGCAATAATGGCAATATTTTTGGGTTCTGATTTAAGGCGACGGGCTAAATTCCGCAATTTACGGGCAATGGAAATATCTTCTAAAAATCGCTGAAAATCCCGCAGGATAAAAACCCCACCAACATTACTGGGTAGTTTCTCGATAAATTCCAGAGCTTGCAACGGATTGCGCTGACCGACTCCCATACAATTCGGATTGTCCTGATAACCATCCACAAAATCCCATGTGTACACCGTGCGATTCGGGAAAGTTTTGACGCATTCGGCGATCGCCATTTCAACCCGTTCTTCCTCTAAGGTCGGCACATAGAGTAATGGATAGCAAGCTCTCAGGAGCAGTACGAATTCTTCACGAAAGGTCATGGGCATTAGGCGATCGCGGGATTTGCTAGAGGGATTAAATAAGAAATAATTAGGATGAAAGCTGTTGTTTCAGATCAGCCAGCTTTGCCCAACGCGCATCAACTTGTGGCGTTGCGTCATTCTCTGTCGTATCAGCCCCAGCACAATTTTCTGGGTCACAAACTTTACGCAATGGCATTTCCAAACAAAATTGCTCATAGAGCCAAGTTTCTGGATTGAAATAGCCATGGGGATCAACTGATTCTTCTAAGTCATCAAGACTCACTTCTCGTTCACTGGGGATCACTTCCATCTCATTGGGACTATGCAACCAAATCAACTCAACGGTTTCAACTTGCAGGCGAGTATTGTAATTCTGTAAACAACGGTCGCATGCCAAAGTCACAATGGCAGTTGCTTGGGCAGATATTTCTAAATAGTTTTGGCGGTGAGCAACGGTCACAGAACCGCGCACAGGTGTAAGGGTCTCTAAATCAGCAAGATTTTCGTCTACCGTTAAAACTTCTTGCTGTTGGGGGGCTTTTAATAAACGAGGAATAAATATGGGTTCCATCGCGTGAAACTCCTTGATTTAGAGCATTACAGACCCTATCCTACCGTAAATCCCCATAGAAAAAAGCGGGACATTGCCCGCTTCTAAAAATTCAAAACCTAAATTTAAATCCGGAGAATCGTCACTACGGGCGTAAACTCACGACTAAATTACGATTAGGTTCTTGACCACGACTTTCGGTATCTAGATTGCCAAATTCTTTAAAGAAGGTGTGCATTTGGCGGCGTTCAGCAGAAGACAAGTTCTCAATGGCTTCTTCCTCTCCTGTATCTTGTACTCTCGCAGCAACTTCGTTGGCGATCGCCTCTAGTTCAGACAAACGCTTTTGACGATAATTGCCGATATCCACAGTAAAGGGATGTTGTTCCTCTCTGGGAATACCGTGGTTCAGCGTAATATTCGTGAGATATTGCAGCGCATCAATCGTTGTGCCGCGCTCACCGATGACACGCATGATCTGCGCTTCAGACAAATCTTCGTGATTAATCTTTAGCCAGAAGCCGTCGCCCCCTTCCGCCTCAGGTAAGACTTCAGGTGTTACAGAAGCAGGTAGAGCAATCAGTTGGAGCAGTTCCTCTAACCATTGCTGACCTTGTTGGATTTTGGTTTCACTCATGTCCTAAATTATCCTGAAGTCTTTTCTTTACGTTTCGAGCCTTTCTTACGCTCAAAGGGTAATGTCTCACGACCTTTCTTTGCCTTTTCTTCCTCATCTACCATTTTTTGTAAATTTTCAGGAAGCGGCTCTTTCGTCAAAATAAACGTCTGTACCGTTTGAAAAGCATTGGCGATCGTCATGTACATCAAGACACCAGCAGGAAGAGGGAAGAATAAAAACATTCCCGAGAAAATAAGAGGTGTAACTTTATTCACAGCTTGCTGAGCTTGAGCTTTTTCGTCACCACCAGTCGCTTTTTGCTGAGTACCACCAGAAATCGTCTGGTTGATATACAAACTAATACCGAAGAAGAGAACCATTCCCAAAATATCCCAGTGGATACCATCTTCACCATTAACGCCAATGCGGCCCAAAGCTTCAACAAAAAGAAAACCGCTGTCTGCCGCAATACCAGGAATTGTCACCTGCACCGTTGCATCACCAGTTTCTAAAGCGACCAAGCTGCCATCATCATTAATCTTGAGGCGTTCTTGACCTTTAGTAACCTCAAAGATGGGCTTGAGGTTATTGTCTGGGTATTCAGCTGCGATGTTACTGTAAGCTTTGCCTTCTTTGCTCTGCAATGCAAACTGGAACTCTTCACCAACACCCACTTTATTACCTGTCGGCAAAGATAAAGTGATGGGGTAATGGACACCGCTATCAAAATAGACATTTTGAGTTTTGACAGTGGTGGGCTGAATCTCCACCTGCTCCATTTTCTCGCCAGGCAGGATTTGAATATTTGCAGTGTAGTTAATATTCGCAAAAGGTGTACCACGCAATGTTGCGAACAACGCAAACAAAATTGGCATTTGGAGCACAATTGGCAAACAACCAGCTAATGGATTGCCAAATTCTTTGTAGACCTGCGACATCGCTTCCTGCTGCTTCGCTGGTTCATTTTTGAAACGTTCTTGGATCTCCTTAACGCGTTTCTGCATGAGCGGCTGCGTAATCTTGGTGCGTCTCATGCTCCGAATTGATTTAGCACTAAGGGGATAAACCGCAAAGCGAATGACGAGGGTGAGCGCGATGATTGCAAAGCCATAACTTGGCACAATTCCGTAGAAAAAATCTAGGATTGGCAACATCACATTATTTGATAAAAATCCGATCCCAAAATCCATGCTTCTGATTATTTGTCTAACTGTGAGTTGATAATGCCAGTTTAAGTGTTTTAGTTGCTGTTTTTAAATGGCGTATTAAAAAAATAATGGGGAATTACCGTCGTTTAATTCGTAATTCCCCTACAAGTTATTTGTAATGAATGAGTTTTCACTCAACTTTAAATGGCAGTGATTGCCTCAATAGGAACACCTGTACGAGCAGATGCTTTCTGGGCAATGTGATCATAAATGTCGCGGAAGTTTGGCATAGCGCGTAGTTCCAAACGGCTACCATCTTGGAGCGTAACAACAAGATCGCCGTAGAGACCAAGACCCCGAGGGATCTTCACAACTTTACGGACTTCGCTGTAAATAATATCTGTGCGATCACGGCCATTCCAACCACCTGTCACAGAGATACGGCGGGAAGTAATGCGATACCGCAACCAAAGTGCACGTACAACAGCTCCAACGGTCAACGGGAGAAAAATCACGGTGAATCCCATCAAAATACTGATGATCAGATCACCAATATGGGGGCCACCTTCATAGATAACGTCTTCTTTAATGCCCATCAAGCACCTCAGCTTTGATCAGTAACTGTTCTAATTCTCGCAAAAAATCTTCATGTTCGCATTCTGCGGAGCCCGAACGCACAATGATGATCACTTGCCTATGATGCTTCATGCTGGGTAAAAACAGTCTACAGATATGGCGTAAGCGGCGTTTAATCTTGTTGCGAACAACGGCTTTTTTACTGACTTTTCGACTGATACTGATCCCAATGTTGGTTGGTTGATCAGCAGGAGTCGACCGATGAACAATTAAAACCAGATGCTTGCCATGAAATCGCTTGCCCTGCTTATAAACTGTCCTAAAATCTCGCCAATGTTTAAGCCGATGTGCTTTCGGAAGTCCCACAAAAACCCTGTGAAGGAGACGATTTTGTCCCCCCACTAAAATAAATGATTTTTATTTAGTGCGATTAGACGCTGAGACGATGACGACCTTTCTTACGACGGGCACGGATAACGTTTTTGCCAGTGTGGCTACGCATGCGAGCGCGAAAACCAGATGTTCTCTTTTGTTTGCGGACTGTACCGCCTAGAGTTCGCTTAGTCATAACTTACGATGTCCTCCTCGATTCCTTATGTTTTTTCTTGCGAGATTGCTGTCACTTCCTTGGGTACTTGTGCTTTCTACTCAATAAAAGCGACAGCTAACCATTATACCGATGATGTCAAGTTCGCCAAAGTTTTTCGTACTTTTTTCTGGTGAAGTCTTGATTGAACTCTTGGCGACAGGATGTAATCGCCCAGATTCATTGGCATTTTAAAATTCAACGTCGAGGAACCAAGCACCTAGTTTGCTTGGGAATGGGGCACCTTGGGTACGGGCAAAAGCGGTGACGACATACATACCACCGCTGGATGGGTTCTCCACTCTGTCGAGGATGATTTCTACTTCGCTTTCTTTCTTTAGGGGCTCAGCAAGGGTGATAAATAGTGAACGGCTACGGGGTTCGTCGGAGTCTACTTCTGCCTCGTCTTCGATTGCTTCTGCAGAATTGTCGCTAACAGCGTTGGCGATCGCCTCTTGCTCTGCGAGTTCAGCTTGATCAACAAAGACTAAATTGCCGCTCTCATCAATAACCAATTCGCCACCTGTATTACCTGGGGCAGGAGCAGAAGCGGAAGCATTTTCAATATTGGCAACGGTTTCGCTAGAACTTTGGGTGTTACTTAAAACTGGAGAAGCGACGGGATCCCACGCAGTATCTTCTGCGATGAGTTCTACTTCTTTGCCATTGACGCGAACACGGATCTTCTCGTCGTTAATCTCGCCATCAAATTCCTTAGGGAAACTCAGCTCAAAGGTACGGAAATTGTCGGAGATTTTACTCTTTTTGATGTCGAGATAATAACGGTCATTGCGTCCAGCGCCTGTATTCCACTCAACAGCACATTTCAGGATATCGCCTTGGCGGACGGTACCTCCCCAGTTGATCGTAAATGAGCCGCAGGGCTGTCGAGCTTCAACGGCTTGGGGAATAATCGCCAATGTAGAGCCAAGTAATGTGGTGGCGATCGCCAAACGAGAGAGTGTGGAGCGGAAGAATTGCATATTAAGGACGACCTTCAGAATCTGTTACTGATTGTGACTAAAGTTTGCATTTTCAGCAACTCCCTTGACGAAATCCCGACAAAGAAGTGCCCACGCAACAGAGATTTACAAAAACTGATAAGACACATTACAGACAGTCCCCTTCTCCAAAAAGATAGTTCTACACTGCGAACAGGCGGGAAATTTACGGTGCTTTGTGATTGAAAATCCGTGATTCAGCATCGGTTTTCTGTCGACTGTCACTGAGCTTCTCCACATTATTTTTTCAGTGTTTCAGCTATCGTTTCACTATAGGAGTTTCTATGAAAATTGCTGTTGCTAGGGAAAGTGTCCTTGGGGAACACCGAGTAGCACTAACCCCGGATCAGGTTTCTCGTCTCATTAAAAAGGGCTGGGAAATCGTTGTTGAGTCTGGGGCGGGTAATAATTCCCTCAGTACTGATGATGCATATCAACAAGCAGGGGCAGCTATCGAAGGCGATCGCCAAACGCTTTGGCAGTCGGGCGACATTCTCGTTAAAGTAGCGCCTCCAACAGCGGAAGAGATTGATCTCATGCCTGAGGGATCGATGTTTGCAAGTTTGTTAAATCCTTTGGGCCAACCGGAAGTTATCCAACAATTAGCCAATAAAAAGATTACAGCGTTGGGGATGGAATTGATCCCCCGTACCAGCCGTGCCCAAAGCATGGATGTTTTGTCGTCCCAAGCAGGGGTTGCTGGTTACAAAGCTGTATTAATGGCAGCGGCAGCACTCCCCAAATTTTTCCCAATGTTAACTACCGCGGCGGGCACAATTCGTCCAGCTAAGGTGTTTATTATTGGTGCAGGTGTTGCCGGTCTCCAGGCGATCGCCACAGCCCGTCGTTTGGGCGCTATTGTTGAAGCCTTTGATATTCGCCCTGCAGTCAAGGAAGAAGTGCAAAGTTTGGGCGCAAAATTCGTTGAAGTTGAATTAAACGAAGAAACAGCCACCGCTGGTGGTTATGCCAAGGAAGTTTCTGAAGACTCCAAGAAAAAGAGTCAGGAACTGATTGCTAAGCATGTGGCCACAGCAGATGTTGTCATTACCACTGCTCAAGTACCCGGTAGACGCGCCCCTGTCCTCGTGACTGATGCGATGATCGCTGAGATGAATCCTGGTTCAATCCTCGTGGATCTTGCGGGAGAACAAGGTGGTAACTGTGAAGGTTGTGTCGCTGGTCGAGAGACGCAAGTTCATGGCGCGACAATTATTGCACCAATTAATTTACCGTCGACAGTGTCTGTTCATGCCAGCCAAATGTTCTCTAAGAATATGTCCACGCTGTTGCAACTTTTGATCCCCGAAAACGAAATTAATCTCGATTTTGAAGATGACATTATCGATTCGGTTTGTGTCACCCATGCCGGGGAAGTACGCAATGAACGCGTTAAAGGGGCGATCGCCCAAACAGCGGTGACAGCTTAGCCCTTTTCCTAAATCTTAAAAATTTATTCACTAACAACAGGAGTTATTACTGTTCATGACAACAGCAACGCTACTCAGTAGCCTGTTCGTATTTGTGCTGGCTTCCTTTGTGGGATTTGAAATCATTAATAAAGTCCCACCAACTCTCCACACTCCCCTCATGTCCGGTGCGAATGCCATTTCTGGTATTGCCGTTGTGGGTGCTCTGCTTGTCTCTGGCGACAACAGCAATCTCAACCTCACCGTCATCCTCGGTCTCATCGCCGTGGTCTGCGCCACAATCAACGTCGTTGGTGGCTTTCTCGTGACTGACCGGATGCTGCAAATGTTTAAGAAAAAGGAGGCCTAAACAATGGATAGCGTTTTAGGAAATGGTATCGAGCTCAGTTATCTCGTTGCCGCATCTCTGTTTATTCTCGGTCTAAAAAAATTAGGTTCCCCTGCGACTGCCCGGCGCGGTAATCAGTTAGCCGCAGTGGGAATGCTTCTCGCTGTTGTCGCTACGTTACTCGACCAGCAGGTGCTCAATTACGGCATGATCGCTGGTGGTATTGTCATCGGCTCCATCATTGGTTTGATCACCGCGAAGAAGGTTGAAATGACCGATATGCCCCAACTGGTGGGTTTGTTTAATGGTCTGGGTGGTGCTGCTTCTGCATTGGTGGCGATCGCCGAATTCTGGCGGCTATTGACTATTGGTGAAACTATCACCATCACCACAACCGTCACCATTATCTTGGGCGTGTTAATTGGTGGTGTGACCTTAACTGGTAGCTTTATTGCCTTTGCCAAATTGCAAGGCATTATGCCCGGTCGTCCCGTTATTTTCCCAGCCCAACAACTGATTAACTTCGGGATTTTAGGCGGTTTCCTCACAGGAAGTGTTTATCTCTTCCTTAACCCAGACCCCAATATTTTCCTCGTCCTTGTTGGGATTTCCCTTTTCCTCGGCGTACTCTTCGTTATCCCTATCGGTGGTGGCGATATGCCCGTGGTTATTTCCTTGCTCAACTCCTATTCTGGTTTGGCAGCAAGTGCCGCTGGTTTCGTGGTTGGGAACAACATGCTCATCATCGCAGGTGCATTGGTTGGTGCGTCAGGTATTATCCTCACCCAGATTATGTGTAAGGCGATGAACCGCTCCATTACCAATGTCCTCTTTGCCGGATTTGGTAGTGACAGTGGCACGGCCGTAGCAGGTGGTGCAGGCGCAGATATCGACGGCACAGTAAAGAGCGTTGATGCTGAAGAAAGTGCGATGATGCTCGGTTATGCTCGCAACGTTGTCATCATCCCTGGTTACGGTATGGCGGTAGCCCAGGCACAGCACTCCGTTAAAGAATTAGCTGACATGCTCGAAAAAAATGGCGTTGATGTGAAATATGCCATTCACCCTGTAGCGGGACGGATGCCTGGTCATATGAACGTGCTTCTAGCTGAGGCAAACGTACCTTACAACCAGCTCTATGACATGGATGATATCAATACCCAATTTGATAACACCGATGTCGCATTGGTAATCGGTGCCAATGATGTAGTTAATCCCGCAGCACGCCACGACAAAGGCAGTCCAATCTACGGAATGCCTATTCTAGAAGTGGATAAAGCAAAGACCACAATTGTGATTAAGCGCAGTATGAATACTGGTTTCTCTGGTGTTCAGAATGAGTTGTTCTTTAAAGACAAAACCATGATGCTTTTTGGCAGTGCAAAAGACATGGTCGAAAAGATTGCCTCTGAGGTGAAAGAACTTTAAGTCTCATCTGAAATTGAATTGTTTAAAGGCGTACTCTATGTACGTCTTTTTTGTGAGAGGAAATAATAAATAAGCCGATTATTTGCCGCTTACAGTGGGAAACGAACGAGAGGGACTGGGCATTAGGTATTCGAGAAGGTAAACATATGCACCGAGGAATGCGGCAAAAATACCAGTGAGTTGTAAAACAGCGATAAGTTGTACAGACATTGTTTTTGCTCCGGAAAAAAGAAAGAGTTGTCGAGAGGGTTCTCAAACTTTGTTTATTGAACCCATCTAAACTTTAGATCCACCATCGATGAATCTATATCCGCAAAATAATGTAGAAAAATCCGTCTTTTTCAATTAAAAAATGTTGGCTACGTAAAGGATCGATAAAGCATAAACTGGCTTGTAATCCTCAAAAGCATTTCCTAAACAGGTATAGAGGCATATTTCCTATCTGATTTTCAAATAAAGGTTTCATAAATCAGCTACAAGAGTTCATGCTTCTTGTTAAGTGCTTACAAAAGTAAAAGATCGCGATAGTCGCTAATTTTTTTAGTCTGAGAAAATCTGGTTTTGAGAATGAAAATAGTTATTAATATCTTCGGCTAATCAAGGCTGAATGCCTCTCACTGAAGCAATTTGGTCTGGTTTTGCTTCGCGAAGGTAGTCGAGGAAATGGAAAGGAGCTAAGAGCAATTTTTTTACGATGATGTTCTAAGTCTGGAATGTCATCGAGTGGCGATCGCCGAATAGACTTCATGAGCTGTTTGTGGTGGAGATCCGCTCTGAATACATCAAAGAAATGAAATCCTGGATTGATCTTTGTCGCTTTAAGTCATCCCTAAATTATCAAGTAAGCTCATGTTCTTTAAGTTCAGAGAATAAATGGTGCAGTAAAAGTTCTTTCGGTTATCCTTGAAGTCCAATAAACTCAACAGATCAACTCACTGATTGTGCATGTCTCATGGCTATAAAAAACATCAAGATTCCATCGTTGTTACTCAGCTTTGCTGCAATTATTGCGCTCACTGGGTGTGGTGAAGCTGAGCAGACTTCAGAGACGATACAGACTGATTCATCGACCGAACAGACCGAAACAATAGAGCCATCAGCGGCTAACTACAGCGTCAATATCGACGAAAAGGGTAGGGCATTGCGAGGCAATGATCCAGTGGCTTACTTTACGAATAATGAACCTGTTGTTGGCAATCAAGAATTTAGCTTTCGATGGAATGATGCCGAATATTATTTTGCGACAGCCGAAAATCGGGATGAATTCATCAGCGACCCAGAGAAATACGCTCCTGCAAATGGTGGATATTGTACTTTTGGGGTAGTGCTGGCCAAAAAATTTGATGGTGACCCAGAAGTTTGGTCTGTCCACAATGATCGCCTTCACGTTTTCCTCAACCAAGAAGTTAAAGAAAAATTTTTACAGGATGAGTCCGGAAATCTAAGTAGGGTTGCTGAAATTTGGCCTACTATTCGAGATAAGTCTCCAGAAGAGCTCGAAGCCTCTTAATCAAACGGGTCTAATTTAAGGGTTAGCCTATCAAAATTCCCTTGTCTCAAGAGTGTTCGGGAGATGAGGGATTACTGGTTTGTCTCTATCTCAACAATTGGCGATCGCCCTCTGGATTATTTTTTGAATTAGTTAAGGACACAATCCTAAGGCAGTATCAAATCTCTACGTTGCTCTATGAATCGGCGTCGACCAGGATTTTTTAATCAGTTTTCGCAATTAGCTGTGGTCGCTCTAGTGGTCACTCTGATGTTAGCCATTCTCGATTTTCGCGATCGTTCAGAAGTCAATCGTATCCTGATAGAGCAACAGACACTTTTACTCTTAAAAAAGCAACTTACCCAAGCTAATCAGGACTTACTAAGAGCAAGACTCAATGAATCGCAATTAATTAATACACAAAAATCCATTTTCTTTAAAGGATTTGAAGCAAAGTTAGAGCAGGTTGAAGCCCAAACGAAAAACCTAACTGAAGAGTCTAGCGATAAAGAAATCCGTGAACCTCTAACCACCACGCTTGTACATCTTGAGAATTATCAGAACTCAGTTTCCAATACTCGCAACCTGCAACGGGAGATGGGCTTAGATGATGTTGATGGTATTTTGACTCAGCTAAAAACCTCTAACCAGACCATCGAAAAATATTTGGATCTAGCCGAAAAAAAAGACTTGATTTTTGAATTTGCTCACATGCAAATCCAGGAAAAAGACTTTAGCAGTACCCTCGATATGCGGCTAGCAAATCAACTAAATGATCAAATCGAGGAAATGGACTTAGCGATTCAAACTTCGACTCTCTCCACAGATTTGAAGGGAATGTTGCTAAACGAAATTGCTATCTACGAAAAACTGGTTTCTGCATTTATTAACAACACCATTGAACTAGAACTATCCATCGCAGAAAGTACCCTCCACTATGACCGGATTGCCCCGGAAATGGCTCTTAGTCAGAACAAAATCGATCAGATTTTAGAAGAAACCTCTGAAAAATTGCGATCGCAGCGCCGCAGCTCCACAATTCAAACCATCGCTATTTTTAGTAGTGCCTTTATTGTTTTGATATGGCTTGTCATTCTGCAATTGCAAGGTGCGAGAAAACTCGCTAAACGTCTACAGCAATTGGCTCAAGGGATGCAAGAAGTGGCAGCAGGAAACTTTGAAGAAATTGGTGAATTGCCCCAAGGCAATGACGAAGTGGGGACATTAGCGGAGACCTTTTTAGCAATGGCCACGAAGATTCGTAGCCAAATAACAGTTATTCAAAAGGCTCAAGAAAAAGCAGAAATCGCGAATCAGGCTAAATCAAGTTTCCTCGCTAATATGAGCCATGAGCTGCGTACCCCGCTAAATGCCATCTTGGGGTTCACTCAAGTTATGCAGCATCACGATAGCCTGACGACAGAGCAAAATAATCACCTCAACATTATTAATCAGAGTGGCGAACATCTTCTCGCACTTATTAATGATGTTTTAGATATGTCCAAGATTGAGGCAGGGAAATCCACGCTCAATAAAGATAGTTTTAATCTCCCGAAGCTACTAGAAACTTTAGAAGCGATGCTGAAGTTTAAGGCTGAGTCTAAAGGGTTAGATCTCGTAATTGACTGCGCTCCCGATGTACCTCGGTGGATTCGGACAGATCAGCAAAAACTGCGCCAAGTCTTAATTAACCTACTTGGTAATGCCCTGAAATTTACTCAGGATGGGCAAGTTCAATTACAGGTCACTCAAACTAATGCATCTGAAGAAAATCCAGAAAGCAGATTAGAGGCGACATCAGCTTTAAGTCAGGTATTAACCTTTGAGGTTATAGATTCTGGCCCAGGTATTACTCCCGAAGAATTACAACATCTATTTGATTCGTTTAGCCAAGGTGAACATGGCAAGCAGCAAGGTGGTACTGGTCTAGGGATGGCCATTAGTCAGAGCTTTGTTCAGCTGATGGGAGGAAAAATTCGGGTTGAAAGTCAGTTGGGACAAGGGACTCGATTTAGTTTTGAACTGCCTGTAGAAATAGCTTCTTCGGTCAATCCAAGCTTGGTAAAATCACGGGCGATCGCCAAACTAGCTGAGAACCAACCGGATTATCGAATTTTGGTTGTGGAGAATAATCAAACTAGTCAGTTACTAATGGTGCAACTTTTGACTGGGGTTGGATTTTCTGTAAAGACAGCAAGTGATGGACAGGAAGCTCTTGAACGCTGCCAGGAATGGTATCCGCACCTCATTTGGATGGATTTCAATATGCCGGTTATGGATGGTTATGAGGCGACTCGACAAATTAAACAGTGGGCTGAAACTCAAAGAGCATCCCATTGGGTTTTACCCTTGCAGTCTCAAGCCATCAATAAAAAGACGAACATTATGGCGGAAGTTGTTGGCAAGTCGTCTTTAGTTCTCCACGCAAAAGAAGAAAAAAATATTGACTCTGTTGTCTCCCAAGATTTTCCTGTGGTGATTGCGCTAACGGGCAAGATCTTTGAGATTGATCGCCAGCAGATGTTTTCAGCGGGATGTTGCGACTTTGTTTGTAAACCCATTCAACGGCAGCTAATTCTGGAGAAAATGGCTGATCATTTGGGAGTTTGTTATCAATATCAAGAAATGGAGGTTCACTCTACACTTCAGGGGCGATCGCCCGTTTCAGACATAGACATCACAACTCATGGGAATGCTGCTGAACTTAGCGTTGAAATGTTGCAGACAATCTCTGTGGAATGGGTTAAACAGCTTCACGATGAAGCTTGCCTCGCTGAGCAGGAAAACATCATTGATTTAGTCAACGATATTATGGATTCCAATCCCTCTTTAGCCTTAGCGATTCGGCATCTAGTAGATCAATTTGATTACGGGAAAATCATCATTTGTACAGAGCAGGTGTTAAAGCATGAATGACGCTTTCCCACAGCATATAACAGGTCATATTCTGATCGTTGATGATGTCCCTGAAAATGTTCAGTTACTTTCTCGTACCCTCTCTGAGAAAGGTCATAAAGTTAGGGGAGTTCTGTCAGGAGAGATGGCCCTTAGAGCCTCGAATTCTCTACCAGATTTGATCCTTTTGGACGTCATGATGCCCGATATGAATGGCTATGATGTTTGCCGCCAATTAAAAAAATCCCCTCATACTTGCAATATTCCCGTGATCTTTTTGAGTGCTTTGGATGCTTCAGCTCATAAAGTGCGAGCTTTTGATGTTGGTGGAGTTGATTATATTACTAAGCCCTTTCAGCTCAAGGAAGTTCATGCCCGAGTCAGTCACCAATTAAAGCTACAGCACTTGCAAAAGCAATTGATCGCTCAAGCGGAAGCTCTGAGCGAAAAAAATAAGCATTTGCAACAGGAAATCCATGAGCGTAAACAGATAGAAGAGGCGCTGCGAGAGTCAGAGATAGAAGAGAGGCAGAAAAAGCAGGAGTTGAGTCAAACTTTGGATCAACTGCAAAAAGCTCAATCTCAACTCATTCACCAAGAAAAGATGTCGGGATTAGGACAGCTTGTGGCTGGGGTCGCCCATGAAATTAATAACCCAGTCACATTTATCTATGGCAATCTAGAATGTGCTGAAACTTATGCCCAAGATCTCCTTAAAGCATTACAGATTTACCAAAAGATAGAGTCTCAGTTACCTAAGAATCTGAAGGCTGAGATAGATGATTTAGGTCTGGATTTTATTAGAGAAGACTTTCCTAAATTGTTGGAATCAATGAATGTCGGTGCTGAGCGTATTCGTGAGATTGTGAATTCCTTACGGGTTTTTTCTCGTCATAGTGAGGGTGAAATTAAGCCCGCTGATATCCATGAAGGACTCGACAGTACGTTGATGATTCTCCAAAGTCGGCTTCGTCCCCAGTCTAGTTATGGGGCTGTAACAGTAGAAAAAAATTATGGAGATTTACCGAAAATCGAGTGCTATTCGGGTCAGCTCAACCAGGTCTTTATGAATATTTTGACCAATGCGATTGATGCATTAGAACCCCTGAGAATAAAAGGAGAAACGGAGACTTTTTATTCTCATCGGACGCCCACTATTCAAATTCAGACAAAGTCCCTACCTGATAATGTCATTGGTATTTATATTTCTGATAATGGCCCTGGTGTTCCTAAAGAAGTTAAGACACGATTGTTTGATCCATTTTTTACGACCAAGGATATTGGTAAGGGCACAGGGCTAGGACTTTCTATTAGCTACAAAATTGTTGTGGAGCGTCATGGGGGAGATCTACGCTGTATTTCGGTGTCAGGTCAAGGAGCAATGTTTGCGATCGAAATTCCAGTGGTGCAACCGAAGAAATCATCCTAAATGTTTTGCAGGCGATCGCCAGAAATAGTTTTCAAACTTATTACATATGACGCAGCAAGCAATTAATTTTTTGGGTGAAAGTAGTTATAAATATCTTCGGCTAAGCGAGGACCAATTCCTTTCACCTCTGCGATTTGCTCGGGTTTGGCTTCGCGGAGATAGTCGAGGGAATGGAAATGGGCTAAAAGTTGTTTTTTTCGATGATGGCCGAGTCTAGGGATGTCATCAAGTTGCGATCGCCGACTAGATTTCATGCGTTGTTGGCGATGGAAACTTACGGCAAAACGGTGGGATTCATCACGGACGCGTCGTAATAACTGGATACCGGGCTGGTCTTTTTCGCTAGAAATGGGTTCAGATTCGTAGGGGAAATAAACCTGTTCTTGTTTCTTCGCGAGACTGACAATGTTGAGTTTGTCGACAAGGTCGAGGTCTTCCATTACCTTCATCACCGCCGACAATTGGCCTTTACCACCATCGATCATGATTAGGTCGGGAGCATCTTTTGTCAGACCTTTGCGGAAACGACGACGCATAATCTCCGCCATACTCGCAAAGTCATCTGAACGGCCAATATGAATATCTGGGTTCTTAATTTTGTAGTGGCGATAATCCTGTTTTGCAGGCACACCATCAATAAACACAACCTGCGAGGCAACGGCATTTGAACCCTGGATATGGGAAATGTCATAGCCTTCAATTCGCTTCGGCAATTCGGGCAAATCGAGCAATGTCGCCAAGTCTTCCATCGCTTTCAGGTTTCTATCGGCAGCGCGTTGGGTACGATTCAGTTCATGTTGGGCGTTGCGTTCCACCATTGCAATTAGGTCTGCTTTTAGTTGTCGCTGCGGTTGGATAATTTGTACTTTCGCGTTGCGGCGATCGCCTAAAAATCCTGCGAGCCATTCCTGATCGCGGAGAGGATATTGCACCAAAATCTCGGACGGAATTTCGACTCCATCGACATTCGCATAATGGTTCTCCAGGACATGTTGCAAAATTTTGCCGTACTCAACATCGCGGTCTTCCCCAAGGTTTTCGGGTAACTCAGTAAAAAATCCCAACCGTCCAACTAATCGCCCAGCACGCACTTGAAACAACTGGATTGCGCAATGGTGGTCATCCGCTGCCAGGGCGATCACATCGCGGGACACTCGGTCATCCGGCAAACTTACTTTTTGGTCGGCATTGAGAGCACTAACCGCCTTAATCTGATCCCGCAGTTGCGCGGCTTTTTCAAATCGCTCATTTTCAGCAGCCTGCATCATCTGCTCAGTCAGCGCTTCGACGAGTTCATTACTGCGCCCTTGAAAAACCATCGCCACTTTTTGCACGGTTTGACGATATTCATCTGGCGACACAACTTTCTGACAAACCCCCGGACAGCGACCAATATCGTAATTCAAGCAGGTGCGGTTTTTAAATAGAGGCTTCCGTCGTTGTCGCAATGGGAAAATTCGCTTCATCAAGCCCAAGGTATATCGCAGCAACCTACTGTCTACATAGGGGCCATAATATCGATCGCCTTTACGACCGAGAGAGCGCTTACGAGTGACAAAAAAGCGTGGATAATCCTCCGACCATGTAATGCAGACATAGGGATATTTCTTGTCGTCCTTCAGCAGAACGTTGTAATAGGGCTGATGGCGCTTAATGAGGTTTGCTTCGAGGGCAAGGGCTTCAGCTTCGGTATCGGTGACAATAAACTCGATTTCGGCGACCTGCTGCACCATCATTTCGATGCGAGGGCTATGCATCCGCGATTCCCGAAAATAAGACCGCACCCGATTTCGTAGAGTTTTCGATTTGCCGATATACAAAATATCGCCCTGACGACTGTGCATAAAATACACACCCGGTTCCGCTGGGATTTCCTTGAGGCGCTGCTGCAACCTTTCAGGGTCTTTCATTAATGGGCTTTGGAGGAGGGTCGTCATATCCCAATGGCAACAATGGTCAGACAAATATTATAGAAAACCCTGCCTTTATTGGTTTTACGATATGCCTTGATCGGTGGGTTGGAAGATCCCCGACTTCTTTTACTGCGTGGAAATAGAGCTGAAAATCTAGCCGCAGAAGTCGGGGATCTAGGTCACAAAATTGATCGCCTAACGGCGAGAATGCTCAAGACATTTATTTGCATCATAAACCACCAAAATACACGAAAGCTACTTTTGTACTACAAAAAGCTGTGCGTCGGAGAAGGGCAAGAGGGCAAAAGTGAAAGAGGGCAAGAATGCCTCAGGGCACACACACAACACGGAAACCGACACTGTAGTTGCGAACGCCGGGGGTATTGTAGTTGCGGTACGCAGAACGGCAATTGCGCGGATTACTGATCCAAGAGCCGCCGCGAATAACTTTTTTAGCACCAGAATTTACAAAAGGTTTTTGGTTTCTTGATATTTTGTAGCTGTCTTCCCAGCTATCCTCACACCATTCCCAGATATTTCCATACATGTCGTACAGTCCAAATTGATTTGGCTTTTTCTGACCCACGGGATGGATTCTACAATTATTTCCTGTAATTCGTCCTCCATAATTTGCTGAATCTATGCGCCAAATTTCTGCACTATCAAGTCTTTTATCACCGCTATTGTCCGCGAACCAAGCATAATCACCCAATTGCTCTGCATTATCTCCAAAGTAATACCGCCGAGTCGTTCCGGCACGACAAGCATATTCCCACTCTGCCTCACTTGGTAATCGATATTGTTTGCCCGTTTTCTGATTTAACTTCTCTAGAAACTTTTGGCAGTCATCCCATGACACCTGTTCCACGGGATAATCATCACCCTTTTTGAAATGTGACGGATTATCATCTCCCATTACTGCTTGCCATTGCCCCTGCGTTACTTGAAACTTGCCAAGATAAAACGCTTCCGTGATTTCAACTCGATGCAAAGGCTTTTCACAGTTGTACCAGTCATCACCTGATTCTTTAATTAATCTCGCCACTTCTTCATCGGTATTCCCCATCAAGAAGTTTCCTTTTGGTATAAGAATCATCTCCAGCTTCACCCCATTCCCTAGTTCTTCCACCAGCGATTTCGGCAAAGTTTTAGCTGCTTTTTCCTCAGATTTCAGGACAACAGCCTCCGGTTTCGGCGAAGCAAATTCTGGAGCTTTTACCTGCTGACTGCCCACATATCTGAGCTGCTCTAGTGCCTGCTGCCTATCTTTCGGATCGTTCGCGTGAATGACAACCTGTTCCCACAACTTTTCTGCTTGTTGCCACTGCTGTTGCTGAGTCGCGACCATCGCATCCCACATCAGACTTTTGATATCAGTGTTGTGCGATGAACCAGGAATATTTGTCACCACCCGTTGCGGCACCGGCAATAACATCTGAGTCGCCTTTTCTATCGGCTCTGCGATCACATAGGGACATTGCTGTGACTTCAGTTTTTCTGCCACCAAATTTGGCACCGTTTCCCGCAAATATTTGCTGAGCTGTTGGGCATTACAACGACTGGGATGATATTCACCTTCCAGCGCCTGCAATAAACCATAGGTAAAAGCTCCCTGTTTTAGATCCTTTAGCTCATAGGATTTCTGACCCGGCTCACAGGAAAATAGCGTAATAATTCCTGCTTGCTTTACCAGCTCTAAAGTTTGGTGGCTACCCTTGCCATAATTTGGAATAACATTCCGACAAGCATCCAAAATCAGAACGAGATTTCCCGCACCACAACGCCTTAAAGCTCGAACGACTTCCTCGATGGCGATCGCCGAACGCTCTAAAGTTTGAGAAGAACCATATGTGGGTAAAAGATAATCCCTGCCCTCTTGCCGACCGCCATGACCACTAAAGAAAAACCAAAAACTATCCTCTTTTCCTAAACGCACCGTATTCGAAATTCGCTTGATGCCGATCAGCAAGTTCGTCAACTCTGGCTGATAATCTTTTTCCCCGTCCGCGTAGAGAATCACTTCCTCAAAGCCATTCCGCTGAAGATAGGACTGCATCGCTTTCGCATCATTCCCTGCAAACTCCAGCGAGCGTTCATATTGATAATGATTTACGCCGATGGTGATGGCGACATTGCGAGGCATAGCAAACAAAAAATCGAGTTGGTTTCAAAAATTCAAAATCGGGCGGTTCGTGAACCGCCCCTACAAATTGTGGCATCAATCAGGCTTGCCAAACTTGAGGGTAATCGCCCCTTCCACACCCGCTTGGGTTCCACCAATCCCTAACAGACTAACCTCTCCCGCCGCATTAATCGACACAGACAGCTCCACCTCTTGCAACTCCATACCCGCAACATCTCCCGCTGACTGCTTCACTCGACTGAGAAGCTTACCGACATTTTTCAGGAGGTTTGTCATCTGCGCTTCCATAGCCTCTATGGGTACTTCCACACGACCAATACTTTTCTCCTGTCCTGTCGATGGGTCAGAATTTCCGGCGATCGCCTCCCCCAACAAACCTTTACTCAGAGCTGCTGCATTTTTGTCTTCGGGCAGATAGGTAATCAAAGAAATTGTGTCGTCGCTCATGGGATTCTGGAGAAAGTGTGGATTATCCCTGAAGGATAGCGAGTTTATCTTCAATCGCGCTAACCGAGTTCGGCGATCGCCTGTCGTACTTGCCGAGAGAACTGATAGGCACGATGAAACATTTCCTGACCAGTGTATAGATAATCCTCACTGTAGTTGAGCGTAAACCATTCAAACTGTTCCAGACCATCACTGAGATGATTGAGACAATAATATAAATCTCGCGCGATCCGGGCGACATTAGCGGGATTAGGGAGTGATTGGAAAATCTTTTGAGCCTGTTCTACCGATTCTTTTGACTCTTCCAAATAATCCATAAAAACCTGCATCAACTCATCATCAAACGGATCAGCCGATAAATCTTCGATTTGCTCTTCAAGCGGATCAATAACGGCATTAATCGTGCGATTCAGAGGACGATAAATCTTCTTAAGCCACACCTCCAGATCCACTTCAGTCGAACGACGAGGCTTGACATTCACCCCTTGGGCAGAACGAATCCCTCGAAACATGACGGCATTGCGATCATGGTCATATTGCCGCCGATGCTGCTCATCCCCTAAAACTTCATAGGCTTGATTGATCTCGACAATACGTTCTTTCCCTTGTTGTGCAGTGGTTTCACAAACATCTGGGTGGAACTGCTTCGCGAGTTTGCGGTAAGCAATTTTGATTTCCTGCTGCGTTGCCCGTGGTGAAATATTTAGCGTTCTGTAGTGGTCTGGAATCGAGGGCATAATCTGAATTAGCCATGCACTGAAAATTTAAAATTGTCGTTATGCTAGCGATATTTTCTCGCCTGATGCTAAGCAGTGAAGAATTTAAAGATAGCCGTGTTCTGCCAGAAAATCATTGGTGATGGATGAGGCTTTCGACTGGTCTTTGTAGCTAATAAATCGCTGCACATATTTCCCTAAAATATCGCCTTCAAGATTTACCCAACTGCCAGGCTGGAGATAAATCAAATTGGTTTCGGCATAGGTGTGGGGAATAACGGCAACTTTAAACCAATGGCCCTGGCGATCGCACTCCGCGACAGTCAGACTAATACCATTGACAGCAATACTCCCCTTTGGCACAAGACAAGGTGCAATATTCTCCCACCAGGTATCTTCATTCTCGCGATTGTGAGTGAACCACATTTCCCAAGCTTGGGCGGTTTGCACTGATTTTTCGAGGCTGCCAACGCTATCCACATGGCCTGTGACAAAGTGACCCCCTATTTTGCTGCCCACCCGCAATGATGTTTCGATATTGACTTTCTCTGATCGGGCGATCGCCTGACCGAGAATAGTTCGGTTCAGGGTTTCGGGGGAAGCTGTCGCCACAAATCCTTGCTCTAAAATGACTTCGACCGTGAGACAAACGCCGTCTACAGCCACACTGTCGCCAATCTCTAAATCTTTCATAATTGGCGCTGCGCCCTCAGCTGAGATCGAAATTTCGAAGCGATCGCCCCCGAGAGCCTTTACCGTACCGAGAGCTTGAATTAATCCAGTAAACACAGCGTTGTTGCGAGAATTAGTGATTGCTTGATTCTACGACAATCAGTTTTCGAGAGAGCACTGAGGCAAAAAGTTCACAAAAAAAGAGGCTAAATCTAAACGTTGGAACATCCCAGTTCAGATTAGCCTCATTCATTTTTTTTGTGGTGAGAGTTTATAACTCGTCAGGAATCACCCATTTTGGTGGTTCCGCTAACTTTTTCAAACGGGCTTCTTCTGCCATTTCCAGCATCCGATCAAGGGATGTTTCTTGCATAAATTGGCTCGCCTCCTCGACATACCCTTTATTCGGGCAATCATCGCCAAGGACACAGCCATCAACGCAATCCACTGCGCAATTTACTGTTTGAGTCATTGTTTTAAGGTCGGTAAATCAAAAGGGGTTAAATACCGTAGTGTAACGTTTTAGCCGCCCCCGACAATGGTGACAATCTCTAGGCGATCGCCTTCTTGAATAATCGTATTTCCCCAGAGCTGACGATGGAGGATTTCGCCGTTATATTCCACCGCAACTAGACGGGGATTCGTTCCCATATGCTCTAAAAATTTTGGCATGGTCAACTCGCCCGGCGCTGATTGGCGATCACCATTTACCCACACTTGAATCATGGCCTAGTTCGCCCCCTCGATACGCATCAAAGTTTGCTTACGACTGAGCTGTGCCACGAAAAATTGTGTCGCCAAGGTTGGCTGCTCACTTTGCATAATCGCCCGAACGACTGCCACCCGCTGTGCCCCGGCCTCAAGCACCTCATGAATATTGTCCGTATTCACACTACCAATCGCGAACCATGGCACAGTGCAATATTCCTGTGCATAGCTCACATAAGCACAACCAGCCGCAGCTTTCCCTGGTTTAGTTGGCGTTTCATACACAGGCCCGACACCCACATAATCTGCCCCTTCCTTGAGTGCCTTATCCATCTCCTCAGGATTAGTTGTGGAACGACCCACAATTTTGCCAGCCCCTAAAATTTCGCGAGCCGTGGCGATCGGTAAATCTGTTTGACCAAGATGTACCCCATCCGCATCCACTGCCGCGGCAATATCCACCCGATCATTCACGAGAAATAAAGCACCGTAGCGATCGCACAACTTTTTCATCGCAAGGGCATTTGCATATCGCTCCTCATCATTTTTGTGCTTATCGCGATATTGAACAATGTGCACACCACCCTGCAACGCTTCCTCGACTACCCCCAATAAATTCTCATGAGGAGAGGTGACAAGATAAAGATAAGCCTCTTGCAACTTCTGTTTGAGCTGGGGAGCAAAAAGCTGACTTTCGAGGCTATAGACCTGATATCGCATTTGCTTACAACCTTGGGCAATCTCCCCGTTGTAAAGCTTGCTATATTCCTCGATCACTCGCAGCGCTTCCTCGATTCGGCAGATATTTGCTCGCAGCAATTGAGTGAGATCGCTACGATTTTCTTCATTCGGGTGACTCAGGGCTGTACCAACATCATTGGGAGTATCCCGCGCAGCCCGGAATTCTTCACTGTGCCATTGAGCAAGGGTTTGGCGCATCTCTTTGCAACTGCCTGCTAGATCTGCATTATCTAAGCCAAACCGACACCATTCTTCGACAATGCGCAGGCCTTCGCGGGCGCGGTCGAGATTTGCATCTAAAATCCGGAAAATTGCTGCTGTTTGAGGAGAAGATGAGTGTTCAGCCATAATCTCTGGGTAAGGGAAATGTAGTTTGTGGAGTTACGCGCCATATCTTATACCACCTACTTATGGAGATGTTTGCTTGGCACGGTATCTTACTGATTTTAAAGATAGACTTATTGACGGTCGTCGGGGATCTGCTTCGCTGTTTGGTAAAGAAGCTTAATTATCCGATTCGAGTAATTTCCCTTAAGATTTTAGAAATAACCTATGAATCTTTTGCACCCCAAAGATTTTCGCGATTATAGGGCATAGTCTAGAATGCAACTTCCCCTCACTCAGATTTCTCAGCAGTACCACTCTCAGGCGATCGCCGTTGAATCGAAACCAGAACTTAACCATTACATTGCCCAATGGCAGTTCAAAACGCCGAGGCCGACATTAGTGATCGTGGGTGGTGCAGGGGGGATTGCAGAAGAAGATTGCGATACGCTACAGCAACTTTTTATTGATTGTGTGGCTCCTTGGGCAGAAGCTCATGGTTTAGCCGTTGTGGATGGCGGTACAGATGCCGGCATTATGCGGTTCATTGGGGTAGCAAGGGAAACGATTCAAGGCACTTTTCCATTAATTGGGGTCGTCGCTGAAGGAACGGTGAATTTACCTGAGCATCCCGGCACGAATCCCTATGCCGCTGAACTCGAGCCCCACCACAGTCATTTTGTACTGGTGCCCGGTGAGGAATGGGGCGATGAATCTCCTTGGCTCGCTGGCACAGCTACGGCGATCGCCGCTGAATACCCATCCGTCACCTTTGTGATCAATGGCGGCAACATCACATGGCAAGATATCGAGTGCAGCATTGACGAAAATAGACCTGTGGTTACCTTTGCAGGTAGCGGCAGAACCGCCGATATCCTAGCAGAAACCCTTAAAGGCAATGAACAGAATGAGCGTGCCGAAAAAATAATCGAACGCGGCAAGATCCACGCCATCTCTATGCACACTTCTCCCAGCGACTTACAAGTCTTGCTCGCAGACCTCTTCGGTATCTCCCTCACTCAACCCGAAGCCTAGTTGCAACTAGATACTCCAGTTTTTCTAAGTACAATTTTTTCACGATAGTTTGGGGCAAATTATTGACGCTACAACACCCCAACTTTGATCCTCCTCAGACTTGCTAAGAACCAAAATAGTGTCTAAAAATCACATTTCACAGACTTTTTTTTGTGGAAGGCTTAACGTTTTGCGATTAAATATCGTTTTTTACCAAAAATTCATCCAAAATCAGCCATAAATTTTCTATCATTCTTTAAGTTCCCTAGCCAGCATTTACTTGACTGCGTAAGTTATGCCACATTATCTGCAAGAGCCCCTCGAAACAGTAATCGATCAACTCGATTTGACCGCGCGAGAAAAACACTTCATTAAGGGTCGTTGGCTCGATCAGCTCATCTATGCAGATAAGCGAGCAAGTAGAGATCAGAAAAAATATTTTCGTCTACGCATGATCACCATTGTCGGTGGTGTGATTGTCCCTGCGTTGGTTAGTTTGAATAATATTGAAAATACAAGAATCCGCAATGCGATCAGTTGGATTACTTTTGTGACAAGTTTGACGGTTGCAGTTAGTGCCGCCGTTGAGGAATTTTTTCAATATGGGGAGAGCTACCGCCGCTTCCGAAATACTGCTGAGGGCATGAAAATCGAGGGTTGGTCTTTCTTCCAACTCAGTGGTCCTTATGAAGATGCCGCGAGTCACGCGAAAGCCTATAAAACATTTGCGTCCCACGTGGAAAAAATCATCCAGAAAGATGTGGAAGGTTACAACGCAGAGATGATGAAGAAGCAAGAGGATCAGGAGGATGAAGATGATGTCAAGACAGTGAGAAAATCGGTCCAGACCATCGAAAAAACAGAGAAAACTTTGGATGATGCAGATGTGCCAGTAGAAACGACCACTGTCGTACAAACTGAAACGACTGAAATTACAACACCCCAATCTGAGGCACCAGCAGTTGCAGAGGTGGTGGAGTCCACTACTCCTGAGACAAAGGAAAGTTCTGAACCTGTAGAAAAAGCTCCTACGGCTACAGCAACAGAGACACCTCCTGCTGATGACACAGAAAAAGCTTAGATTGTTGCAATGGAATTGAGCGGCGATCGCCTGTTGTATTAGGTAGACCTTTTACAATACGAAGAGGTTACTGTATTGTTTCTTTTTCGTGTTTATTTATGGCAACTGTCGCCACTAACGTTGTGTTCTCCCCTGTGCTCGTCTCTCCTACTGACTCGCTTCACACCAAAACTTATCCCATCGTTGAAACCTTCCATTCGTTGCAAGGAGAAGGAGTCTGGTGTGGTGTATCTGCATTTTTTATTCGGCTAGCGGGCTGCGATGTGGGCTGTCCTTGGTGCGATACAAAAATTTCTTGGAGCGCGAAACATCACCATCAGGTGGCGATCGCCACATTAACCGAGCAAGTAAAAAAAGCCATGCCGCGCATTATTGTGATCACAGGTGGTGAGCCATTAATGCATGATTTAAAACCGCTAACCGATGCGCTGAAATCTCTCGATATTCCGCTACACATCGAAACCTCTGGCTCCCATCCTCTTAGCGGTGAATTTGACTGGATTACGCTATCGCCGAAAACATTTAAGCAGCCTCTGCCAGAAATTTATGCCTTTGTGAATGAACTAAAAGTGGTGATTGATAACGAGGCCGATTTTGATTGGGCAGAATCTGAAGCGAATAAAATCAACCCCACCATCCCTAAATATCTACAACCACAATGGGAAAATTCTGACAGCAAAGATTTGATTTTTCAGTACATTCTCAAACATCCAGATTGGCGACTCGGCTTACAAACGCACAAGTTTTTGGGGGTACAGTAAATGCAAAAAGCCGTTGTTTTACTTTCCGGTGGTCTCGATTCTGCCACTAGTGCCGCCCAGGCGATCGCCGATGGTTTTGAAGTGATTGCGTTGTCATTTCGATATGGCCAAAAACATAGTCGCGAACTCGAAGCGGCAAAACAAATTGCCATTCAGCTCGGCATCACTGAGCATTTTGTGATGGATGTAAATCTGTCTCAATGGGGTGGCTCATCCCTGACTGATTCTACTCAAGAAATCCCGAAAGACGGCGTGCAAACGGATATGATTCCCTCAACCTATGTGCCAGGGCGCAATACTGTGTTTTTAGCCTTAGCCTTATCCCTAGCAGAAGCGAAAGAAGCAGAGGCCATTTATTTGGGTATCAATGCTGTGGACTATTCTGGCTATCCTGATTGTCGTCCAGAATATCTTGAGGCCTATCAAACCCTTGCAAATCTCTCCTCAAAAGCGGGTATCGAAGGCCATGCGCCAAAATTAGTTGCGCCTCTTGTCCTCGATAGCAAAGTCGAAATTGTTCAAAAAGCAATCAAACTCGGTGTGGTGATCGCCGACACATGGTCGTGTTATGAAGGCGGAGAGCAAGCTTGTGGCGTATGTGATTCCTGTCGTATTCGCGATGAAGCCTTAATTAAAGCGGGTTACCCAGAACTAACAAGCCAAAGCAAAGCATAAGATTTCGTAACATTTTTGCCCTCAGTAACAGAAGAAACCTGAACAAATTCGCTATAACAGCATCAGGATTTTTAAATCTATTACATGAGGAAAAATAATTATGGAACGCCGTAAATTTATGGGGTTATTTGGAGTTGGGATGTTTGCCTCATCTCTACCCATCGTATTGGCTGCATGCTCCAATAATACAACTGAGGAAATCACAGAAACAATCGAAGAGACTGCTACAGAAGCAGGTGAAACGGCGATCGCCAAAGCCGAAGAAGCAGGAGCAACCATCGCTGGTTTTACTAAAGTTGGCGATGCAGGTCAGCTTACTGAGGGTGGAACTATTTCTAGCGAAGTTAATGGAAAAAAAGTCTACGTTTTCCAAAACCCAAATGACGAAAGTATTGTTGCCCTAGACCCAACTTGCAATCACCAAGGCTGCCCTGTCAAGCTTGATGGTAGCGAACTTGAATGCAGTTGCCATGGCTCTCTCTTTAAACTCGATGGCAGCTATGTTTCTGGCCCTGCCACCGAGGGCTTAGCTGTCTATGAAGTGAAAGAAGAAGGCACCGATATCTACGTCAAAGTGGGCTAGAATTTCCCCGTATAACCCATCAATCAAAACAAATCAAATCAATATTATGCAAGTCCTATTTTCTGATGAGAGTGGGGCTATTTTTTTGACAAATATTTTTCTGATCCCACAAAAATTGAAGTTTTAAATTTTGCGGAAGATCTAGATTTAATAATCTCGACCACGATATTTGCGTGTCGATTTTTTCTGAGTCTTTTTTTGTTTTGGAGGGCTATCAGATGTTTCTGTGTTGTCTATATCCGCAGACTGGGTATTCCTTCTAGTATGAGAACTTTTGGTGATGGAATTCAAAAAAGAAGAGCCTTGAGCTGAGCCTTGGTCATCAAAATCAGATGATGCACTTGCTCTAAATTCCTGTTGAATCTCAACAATGCAACTCGACAAATTCTCTTTAATTAGTGGTGTATTAAGGGCTGATGTGATGCATTTTGAGGCAGTGATTGCATCAATTGCTATGGTTTCCGATGCAAATTGAGGAACGAGATCAAAGACACCTGCTTGTTTGACACTTTGCCGGGCAATCGGATTACTTTTATGGACTTGTTCATCAATTAAAATCACTGGCACTGATTGGGATCGAGAACTAAGCCAATCACAGAATTCAGCTGGGTCAAGATTGGGTAATGTCTTATCAATTAAAAGTGCATCTGGCGAACGTTTATTTGTGATTTCTTCACTTAATAGTTGTTGCTTTAAATCTTGGTCAAAATTCAGTGTATATACTGCAATTCCTTGAGATTTTAATATTTTTTTCCAGACACGAACTTGTAAATCTGATTGGTGCAAAATAAAAACATTCACAATCTAATACTCCAGTGATTTCAAAAAGATGTGTTCCTAATTAACTGAGTTACTGGTTTTGGGAGCACTCTCATTGCCTTTTTTTGAGCTATGAAAGGCGGTAGATGCATTGAATAGGAAAGATTTTGTTAGTTTCAGAGCCAGTCTTGATGGCAATCAGCATTAATCAAATTAAATTTGCAAATCCTAATTTTTATTGACTAATTTTTCGCTACTTACTACTTATAGGTTAAATAGAAATAGGGACAAAATATCGTGAATATTTCTAACATTTTCTTATTATTGCCTCTTCTCCGAAGATATCTTTTCCGGACAAAAATCTCCACACTTTGAATGGAGTTTTTCGAGCTTATAAAAATCTGACCCATTTGATAATGATCCCATCTCCAGTCGTTCGTTTTCCAAATCTTCCATCACTGCCATCTTCCTGGCGCAATCGTTCTCGTTCGTTACGTTTTCTTTGTTTATTTTGTTTGCTGCCAATTTTGTGGGCTGGCACAGCGATCGCCCAAGATGCAGTCAGTGAAATACCGTTCGAAGTTCAAGTTGTTTTAGACACCCTATGGGTGATTCTTGCAGCGATTTTGGTTTTCTTCATGAACGCCGGTTTTGCAATGGTGGAAAGTGGTTTTTGCCGCGCAAAAAATACCGTTAATATTTTGGCGAAAAACCTTATTGTCTTTGCCATTTCGAGTTTTGCATTCTGGGCGATTGGCTTTGGGCTAATGTTTGGGGATGGTAATGGTTTCCTCGGACTAAATGGTTTTTTCCTAGGCGGTGCGGATAATAGCCCGATGACTGGGGAAATGTATAGCGGTGTTTTCCAATCTTTGAGTTGGGCGAGCGTCCCTCTCTACGCCAAATTTTTCTTCCAACTAGCATTCGCTGGAACTGCTGCAACGATTGTGTCTGGTGCAGTAGCGGAGCGTATTAAGTTTCCGGCATTCGTAAGTTTTAGTTTGGTACTTGTGGCTCTGCCATACAGCATCACAGGTCATTGGATTTGGGGGGGTGGCTGGTTAGAAGGATTTGGGTTTTATGATTTTGCCGGTGGGACAGCTGTTCATATGGTTGGCGGTTGGGCTGCGCTCACAGGGGCAATTCTTTTGGGGCCTCGGATCGAAAAATATAATGGCGATCGCATCAATGCCATTCCCGGTCATAACATGAGTACTGCAACCCTCGGTATTTTGATTTTGTGGCTGGGATGGTTTGGGTTTAATCCGGGTTCAACCATGAGTGCAGACCCAGAGGCTATCAGTCATATTCTTGTCGTCACCAATATGTCTGCAGCAGCAGGAGCATTAGCAGCAGCTATTACATCCTCGGTTCTCTTTACTAAGCCTGACCTTTCCATGATTGGCAACGGTGTATTAGCTGGGCTGGTCTCCATTACGGCAGGTTGTGCATTTGTTAGTATTCCTTTTGCGATTGTGATTGGGGCGATCGGCGGCACAGTTGTCGTAAATTCAGTCCTTCTCCTAGAAAGAGTCCGAGTTGATGATCCTGTGGGTGCAATTTCTGTGCACTTAGTGTGTGGTATCTGGGGCACAATCGCAGTGGGTTTATTTAGTGTTGGCGACGGCATTTATGACTGGTATACAGCAACGAGCGGGCCAGCAAAAGGCTTACTCCTCGGCGGTGGCATGGGGCAAGTACTAATTCAATTATTAGGTGTGGTTTCTGTCAGTCTCTTTGTTGGAGTTTTCAGCCTAGTGATCTGGTTACTCCTCGCTTTCACTGTGGATTTGCGCGTATCGGAAGCGGAAGAAGTGGAAGGTTTAGATATCGGTGAGCACGGTATGGAAGCCTACAATGATTTCTTTAGAGATCTCGAAAAAGATTTTGAATAAATCATTCTTTTCTCTAATAGTTATTCGTTCATTTCTGTTTCTGAAAAATGACGTTGGATTAATGAGTCAATTGTTGTTTTAAAGGCAGGGGCATCGACTGTACTAAATATCGTTGCGTCAAAATCAACTTGACGCAGGCGATCGCCTACAGCTTGTCGATACTCTTCATCCAAAATCAATTTGAGAGCAGTCTGAATATAGTCTTGCTCGGTTGTGGCGATTAAGTCCATTAAGCCAACTTGTCGGAGAATATGAGCGCCAATGCGGTTGTACCAGCGATCGCCTTCAAAAACGACCGTTGGCTTATGGAGATAAAGACTATCGACGACCGAATTGCAGCCTCCGAAATGAAATGAATCGAGGGCTATATCTCCCGCTTCCATCAGTTTCATATAGTCTTGATAGGCGATCGCCGGAACGAGTTCAAAATATTCACGCGGCAGAATAGTTTCAATATCTTGGGCAAATGCGAGATAGCTATTTTGGCGTAACGAAGACCCACAGAAAAATCGAAATAATGGCGGCTGCACAGCTTTTTCTGTGATCCGTTTTAAAGCATTAAGCAGCGGCACATTAATCTTTTGGGCTGACCAAGGACAATTAATTACCACTCTAAAATTTACTGGCGATCGCCCTAAGCGTTCATAATTGGGTTGATTATGAATTACCCCAGCACCAGGTAATAACTTGAGTTTTTCAGAATAAAATTGCTCAGCTCCTTCGGGAATTTCGACGGATTGACCACTGAAAAAATAGTCGATTTTTGAGCCATAGGTACTGACTGAATGTCCCATGCCACAGCATTGAATGGGTGCAAGGCGCATATTTGCCAATACAATACTTTCTGCACTCATCCCCACATCAGCAAAATAAACGAGAGAAAATTGATTCTCTCGTAGTGCATCAAGATTTAATGAACCATCTTTCGACTCTAAATAAATAACCTTTTTAAATAATTTCGTATCCACAAGGGAATAATCATTCCCAAAATTAATTAGCGTTAACTCATAGTCATTTTTAAGAGCAGCAATATATTGGGACAATGTCCGATAAACAGAATGCTGCGGATACCAGAAGCCACTGACAATTGCGATTTTTTTAGGATCAGGTTGATTCTGAATTGTTATCTGAGCTGCCTGATTTTGTTGTAGCGAGAAATTGATTTTATATTTCAGGATGCGATCAAGCTTTGGGTCAATATAAGTCGATCCAAAATATAGATCAGGATGATTATAAAAATGCGTTAAGTGGGGATGATCATAGGCACAGTGAAACTTGATTCTCTCTGCAACTTTTTCATCTGCAAGCCCTGTTAAATAATGACTAAATGTATTGCTATACCAATAACAGGCGAGGTCTGAATTAGACGTGAAAATTTTATTATAGTCAACGTAAATCTCATTTCGGGGTGAATATAGAGTCAGGATTTTGTTGAGATTATCGGTTTGGGAGAGGAGAATTTTTAAATAGGTATCTGTATTCTGAAAGCTTGTGATCGCAGCGAGATTAGCAATAATACGATTACAACGAATAAAGGAACGCGAATATTGCTCAGGTAAGACAAATTCACGTTGAGTAAACAGATAAAAAAAGTTATTTAAAAATTGCTCTAAATATACTTTTAAAGCTGTGGGGAGCTGGGTATAAACACGCTGTTCAAAGTAACTAAGAATGTTGAGGTATTGTGTGGCGATCGCCTCAATATCTTTTACTAAAAAAAGTTGTAAGATTTCGGAAGGATTAAAGTCTGGAATATTGGGCTTCTGAAGAGTCGACATAGTGCCATATTAGTCACGGCTGGTGGGATTGAGCCATTCGTTTAACCCTTCACCCATCAATGATAATCCCATTACCATCATTGTCATGGTTAATCCGGGGAAAAGGGCTGTCCACCAAATTCCGGTCGGTAAAGCATCGAGGGCCAAACGTAAATCATGTCCCCATTCTGGTGTGCCATCGGGCAAACCTAAGCCTAAAAATCCCAGACCACCTAAAATCAAAATTGCATCTGCAGAGTTAAGCGTAAAAAGGACTGGGACACTCTGAATTACATTCCGGAAAAGATACTTTGAAAGTATACGACTGGGAGTTGCACCCATTGCCTGGGCAGCTTCGATAAAGAGTTCTGTTTTGGCGCTAGTGGTGCGATTTCTAACGATCCGAAAATATTGGGGCACATAGGAAATACTTAGGGCGATCGCCGCATTAAAAACCCCTTTTCCCACGACAAAAGCCAGCGTTACGGAGAGTAATAGGCCGGGTAATGTGTAAATCGTATCCATGAGGAAGAGCAAAGCGCGATCTACTTTACCGCCGAAATAGCCACTCACCATTCCCAAAGGCACACCGATGATGAGACTAATACTAGTGGCGAGCAGGACAACTTTTAAAGCAGCCTGGGTACCAAATAAAGTCCGAGATAAAACATCATAGCCTTGGCGACTCGTGCCAAACCAATGCTCCCAACTCGGTGGTTCATGGATGGGGAAACTGAGGGAATCGAGGGGATCTTTTAGCCAACCGATATTTTCGAGGAGAGGTGCACCGATGGCGATCGCCACAAATAAACCTGTGATGCCCACCCCAAAAAACGTTAACCAACGCGATAAATTTGCCTCAGGATTTCCCCCCGCCATAGCTGTCTAATCCGAACTTGAAATGTGACGTAGTCAGTATAGCGGTTGATGCCGTGCCCCGATGATCTTTACCAAATATCTAAACCAATCAATAAACTCTCACGATCAGACAAGTCCCCAATAAGTTTGCGCAGTGGTGGAGGTAATTTTTTAATTAAAGTGGGGGTTGCAACAATATGATCAGACTCTGCGAGATCGGGATGTTCATAAATATCGATAACACGAATCTCATGGCGACCCACTAGATATTCATTGCAGATACCTTTGAGTTGCTTAATTGCCGAGCGAGAGTTGCTTGTCCTTCCAGCAACATAGAGATACAACACATAAAAATCCTTTTCATGATGCTCTGATTGCTGAGTAATCCAGTTTGCAGGGGATGAAGGGTGCTTCTTGGAAAAATCAGAAGACATAGAGTTTGGTAGAGACGTTAGGTGGGGAGAAGGTTCGCTGCCTGTTGTCTGAGAATTTGCTTAAGGGCGATCGCCGTCCATTCTATATCCTCTTTTTGAGTTTGGGCACCGCAGGACAAACGAATTCCGGAGAGGGAGGCCGCGTCAGAATAGTCCATTGCCTTCAGAATTGCGCTAGGACTGAGGGTGCCACTATGGCAAGCTGAACCCGCACTAATGCCTATTCCCGCGAGGTTGAGCTGGCGTACAAGACTTTTGCCTGTAAGGCCTCGCAAGGGTGAATCATCACGAATCACAAAACTAATATGATGTGGCAAACGATGGTTGCGATCGCCTGTGGGTTGCAGATGTTTACAATCAGCTAATAGCTCAAAACATAAATCCCGCAATTGCTGTAATCGTATTGATTCTGTGACAAGATTTTCCGTTGCTAACTCTGCGGCTACTCCAAATGCAGCAATGCCCGGAACACCCTGAGTACCTGAACGCAATGTGTTTTCCTGACCACCGCCGAATAGTTGAGGCTGAAGCTGGACGCCATCGCGGATATAGAGTGCCCCAGTTCCCTGTAAACCATAAATTTTATGACTAGACAGGGAGAGTAAATCAACGGGCAACGTTTCCACATCAATTGCCACACGACCCGCAACTTGCACTGCATCAGTATGAAACAGCACATCATGTTTGTGGGCGATCGCCCCTAGCTCTTCAATAGGTTGCAATGTTCCCACTTCACTTTGACCATAAATAATCGAAGCCAAAATGGTATTTGGTTGAATTGCTCGTTCAAACTCTTCTGGATTTACCCGACCAAAATGATCAACAGGTAAACGTGTGATTTGCCAACCTTGCGTTTCGAGATAATCCGCAGCCTTGGCGATCGCCGGATGTTCCACACTCGAAATAATCAAATGCTGAGGTGTTTTAAATTGACTAGTAATGCCAAAAATTGCCAAATTATCTGCTTCCGTGCCGCCAGCAGTAAATATGATGTTGTCAGGATTTGTTCCTCCCACTAGACCTGCCACTTGCATCCGTGCCATCTCAATCAAAGTGGCTGCTCGATTTCCCCAACTATGCAGACTCGATGGATTGCCCCAGTCCGCTGTGCAAACTTCTTGAACCTTCTCCAGCACCAACGGATGAGGCGGTGTTGTCGCACTGTAGTCAAGGTAAATTTGCATGGCACTATCAAAAATTTTCTATGTCTAATGTAGCGATTTTGAAGGAAAGTTCAGATACGCTTTGGCGCGCATGAGTGGAATATCGAAAATTATCCACTAAATTTTAAAGACTTGTCAGGATTAATCGCTTTAACCCAACAAGCCTCTATCAAATCATTTTGTCAACGACGTAGATTAAACTAACTCTCTCACATCACTGACTTCGCCTTTAATCGCTGCAGCGACAACCATTGCAGGGCTCATCAGTAACGTACGACCAGTGGACGATCCTTGACGACCTTTAAAATTACGGTTGGAAGATGATGCACTAATTTGATCCCCCTTCAATTTATCGGGGTTCATCGCAAGGCACATCGAACAACCTGGCTCACGCCATTCAAAGCCTGCTTCAGTAAAAATTTTATCGAGACCTTCAGCTTCGGCCGCAACCTTAACACGTTCAGAACCCGGCACCACAAAGGCTTTAACACCACTTGCCACATGATGACCTTGAGCATATTTTGCCGCTTCTTGAAGATCGCTTAAACGACCGTTGGTGCAGCTCCCGATAAAGCAGACATTAATTTTGGTGCCTTGGAGAGGTTGACCCGGTTCGAGCTGCATATATTTGTAAGCTTCAAGGGCAAGGGCTTGTTCATCAGCGGGCATACTGTCGGTTGTTGGCACAGGTTCATCAACACCAATACCCTGGCCGGGGGTAATCCCCCAAGTCACAGTGGGTGCAATGTCAGCCGCATCAAAAGTGACCACGTCATCATACTCAGCATCAGTATCACTGCGGAGACTATCCCACCAGGCGATCGCCTTATCCCAGTCCCCATCCTTAGGCGCAAAATCACGACCTTTGAGGTAATCATAGGTAATCTGATCAGGATTGACATAGCCGCAGCGCGCACCACCTTCAATCGCCATATTGCAGACTGTCATGCGCTCTTCCATCGACATTTTTTCAAAAGTGCTGCCAGCATATTCGTAGGCATAACCCACACCGCCTTTCACACCCAATGTACGGATGATATGTAAAACCACATCTTTGGCATAAACACCAGGCTGAAGATCGCCATTCACTTCAATTTTACGAACTTTCAGTTTCGCCAACGCAAGGGTTTGAGAGGCTAAGACATCCCGTACATTTGATGTGCCAATACCAAAGGCGATCGCCCCGAATGCACCATGGGTAGATGTATGGGAATCGCCACAAGCAACGGTCATCCCCGGCTGTGTTAAACCCTGTTCCGGCGCAATCACATGGACAATCCCTTGGCTACCAGAACCGACGTTATAGAAACGAATATTATTTTCTTTTGTATTCTGTTCGAGCTCTTGCATCATCGCTTCAGCGAGGGGATCCGCAAAAGGACGCGCTTGATCTTCTGTGGGGACAATGTGATCCACCGTTGCCACTGTCCGCTCGGGATACATCACTTTCAGACCGCGCTCTCTCAGCATGGCAAAGGCTTGGGGGCTGGTTACTTCATGGATCAGATGTAGCCCAATAAACAGTTGAGTTTGACCAGATGGCAAAACTTTAACTGTGTGCAAATCCCAAACTTTATCGAAGAGAGTGCCCTTGCTCATGTGACTGAATGACTGTAATTACTTAATTCACGGTCTTCAATGATACATCCTTTATTCCTCGTCGGAGTTGGTTGTGTGGTATGTGGGCAAGGTAATGGAAAAAGTTGTTCCTTCTTTCGGTTTAGATTTGAAAGAGATATCGCCTTGGTGGGCTTCAATAATCAGTCGCGACAAATACAAACCAAGACCGCTACCGCCTTTGAAATGCTTACCCTGTCGGAATCGTTCAAAAACTTCTGCTTGGTCACTAATCGGGATGCCGGAGCCACTATCAGTCACGTTGACCAGAATGGTGTTTGTATCTTCACAACTCAAGTCAACTTTTACGAAGCCTTTTTTCGTAAATTTAATGGAGTTGCTTACCAAGTTTGTAATGACACGATGTAAAGCGAGGCGATCGCCCTCAATCCAGACGGTCTCCTCTGGTACCGACATATCAAGGGTAAGTTTTTTTTCAAGCGCTAGAGGATTGAGCTCTTGAATCACATTCTCGATTACTTTTTTGAGGTCAGTTTTGCTGAAATAAAATGTTTTCCGTTCTGATTCATAGCGATAAACCTCCAGGATATTATTGACCATTTCAAGAAGGTTGGCATTACTGTGGGACATGGTGTGCAGCACTTCCAGCATCGGCTCAGAGAGATCTCCGAACGCACCATTGAGCATCAGATTTAACATCCGATCAGCGGCGATGAGTGGCGTTCTCATGTCATGGGTCAGGCGCGACGCAAAGTCCTCCCGTTGGCGGGCGATCGCATTGCGGTCATCCACTGTATGTTTCAGTCGCAAAAGAGAACGCACCCTGGCAACCAATTCATCAATCTCTACAGGCTTACGAATAAAATCATCAGCACCAATATCGAGTCCTAAAGCAACACTTGGCTGGGCATGGGCTGTAATCAACAAGATCGGAATATAGGGTAATGATTCATTATTGCGAATACGGCGGGTCACCTCAAAGCCGTCAATATCCGGCATCATCACATCCAACAAAATTAGTTGGCAGGGTTCTTTTTCAATTAATTCAAGAGCTTCAGTCCCATTAGTGGCAGTAATCAACTCTAATTCTTCATTTTCAAGAATACTCTGAATTAACAATAAGTTATCGGGGGAGTCATCTACTACCAATATGCGATCTGAAGTGCTTGCTGAAACCATAGACTCATGAAGAGAGAAAAGACGTAAATGCAACGATGATGCATTCATTCAGTAAAAGAGATTTAGACCTATTTTTTAACCACCTTTGGGCATATATATAATTAAGGAGATTAGCCACCAACAGAATAATAAGGTTGTGGGCAATATTCTCAAAAACAATGAAGCCTTTCAACAATGAAATTGCAACATTTTTTTGATAATTATTAACGTTTATTCAGAGTTAAGTATCACTACTCATTAAATATTTTCTTTAGAATATTTTCAGGATCTATCAATAGAAATAGGGCGTAGACATTGATTCTGTATTGATCCTTGTTTCGACTCCAAATATTTGGGATAGCTGAGAAATCTTATTGTGTGTGTTTAAGACTACGGTTTGTACTGCCAATATTTAATAGTGCGATCCCAGCTGGCACTTAAGAGGTCATAACTCTTCGGGAGAAAGGTGATTGACCAGACCCAACCCTGATGATCTTTTAAAGTGGCGATCGCCTTTCCTGTTTTTAGGTGCCAAATTTTGATTGTGTGATCTTGAGAGCCTGTCGCAAACAGCTTGCCATCATCACTAAAACAAACACTATTAACTGGTTGATCATGGGCCTGGAAACTTTGCTGAAGCTGCTGATCCGTCACCGACCAAAATTTCACCACGCCATCAGCGTCACCACTTGCCGCTAATTTTCCTGTGGGGTAAACCGCAGTAGTCAAGACTTCAGAGCGATGTCCCGTCAATACCTTTAGCAATTGATTTGTGAAAAGCGACCACAACCGTACCGTTTGATCTTTGCTGCCGCTCATCAAAATTTGCTGCTGTTTGCTGAGTGACAAACTGACAACCCAATGGTCATGGCCTTCTAGGGTCGCGAGCACCTCATGGCTGTTCGGTTGCCATAGCTTAATGGTCTTATCTTGAGCAGCACTGACCAACGTATGTTCGTTAAATAGCAGCGCCCGTACCCAATCTTTATGACCCATCAAACTAAATTGTTTTTTGCCGGTGAAGGGCTCCCAAATTTCAATGCTTGTGTCATTGCCTCCCGTTGCAATGGCGAGGCCATCTGGTTGAATGGCGACGCATCGTAACCAGGACTCATGGCCGCCAAAACTATGGATCGCTTTCGATTGATCTAGATACCAAACTTTTGCTGTTTTATCGCCACTAGCCGTCACAAAAAAGCGTTTATCTGGACTCACAGCGATCGCCCGAACCCAAGATTCATGTCCACAATAGGTCGTCGAGCAGTACCAAGCAGCAGTCATCACAAAAATGCCTTAAGCCGAGAAGGAAAGATTAAGTAAATAGAAAAGTTACACTATTTAATTCTGCACCCAAATTACCCACCCTGAAAAAAATCACATTGAAATTCATTAAATTGCTCAATTCACTAAGGAATAAAGTATTGGCCAGCAGAAGTAATTTGGTACGATTAGGATTGATAAAGAATCAAAATAAATATTTTTCTTGACATCAAGATAATTCATTATTGCTTTAATAGTGCATTGATTTTTATGAAAATAAGCAAGTATTAAACTGACTCAGCAATAATTTACACTCACATTAAAAACGATAAAAAATCGTCTTTTTTTACCCCGTAAAATAGCGGCGGTGTGTAGTTCAAGAATTCTTTGGACAATACAATTCAAGGTTAGTTAATGTCTAATTCGATTTCTCCTGACACTTTCCCACCACAGCAATGGGCTTTTGTCCTGCTGTTACAGAGTTATTGTCAGGCGATCGCCAAGATTCAGGCACAGGCGCAAGAAATCGAAACACTCGAAGCCTCTATGCAGCAAACGCTCTGCAAATATCACGAGGCAATGCACCAATATCATGACCTCAGAGAGCAGTTTGACCACCAATATAGCCAGCAGTACCAACAATACTTTTCATTGCCCATTCCCTGTTATAGCTGGCAATATGCCGACGAAACCCTACAGTTGATCGACTTTAATCCTGCTGCTGCCCGCTTTAGCCAAGATAAACTCGGCCATCGCACTGTCGCCATTGGTCACAAGCCAGAAAAATTATTTTCAGAGTGCCCTGCTCTACACCGTTACCTCAGTGATAACTATCAATCTCAAACATCAAGTACCTACCACCTAGAATTTCGCCATCGGCAGCTGTATCTCAAAGTGGACTATGTCTACCTTGAGCCGGATCAGATTTTGATGTTTATCGAGGATGAAAGTGAGCCGATTATCACGGAGAAAAAATTACGGACAAAAGCAAGACAACAATCGACTATTTCCCGTCTTGGCCAACTAAGTTTAGAGGCAGAGCAGCTTGATCACAAAGAACTAGATAAATTGTTTTACCAGAGTGTTATCGCTGTGGCACGGATGATGGAATTACCTCTAGCTTCTCTATACCGAGTCAAGTCTAGTGACACAACTTGTTTACTAGAAGCGGGATATGGCTGGGCAGAAGAGCTGGTAGGTATAGCAACGGTCAGTCGGGAATCCTCCCTCAGTCATATTGGCCACACCATCTCAGTTCAGGATACGGTGGTTATTGATGATCTACGACTCGAAAAACGCTTTAGGGCAGAATCACTGCTCAATAAACATGGGGTTGTTAGTGGTGTGAGTGTTCTGGTTGGGACTGGCGAAAATCTCTGGGGAGTTTTGGCTGTGTACAGCTTGGAGATACAAGCTTTTTCGAAAGATCAAATTAACTTTTTGCAGGCGATCGCCAATATCATTGCCACCGCCGTTCATCGTGAGCAGCAAACCCGCAATATGAATTTATTGCACCACTCTATTAATGCTATTGATCAAGGCGTCATCATCACTGATCCGCGCCAGAGTAAAAATCCAATTATTTATGCAAACCAAGGTTTTGAGAATATTTCAGGCTACAACGCCTCAGAAATTCTTGGTAAAAATTGTAATTTCCTCCGGGGAGAACAAACAGAAAAAGCGTCCCTAAACAAATTGAGAGATGCTGTTCTCCAAGGCAAACCCTGCCATGTCATTCTCCGTAACTATCGTAAATCTGGGGATATGTTTTGGAATGATTTACAGATTTTTCCTGTTCAAGATACCGATGGTACTCTTACCCACTTCATTGGCATTCAAAAAGATATTACTGAGCAGCGGGCGATCGCCGAACATCTCTATGAAAGTGATTTCCAGTTTCGCCAGATGTTTCATCTCGCACCGATTGGGATGGCTATTACCGATCTCGAAGGACGCTACATTACTGTGAATGAGGCATGGAGCAAAACCCTTGGCTATGAACAGCGAGCCTTACAGGAGTTGAGCTATCTAGAGGTGACCTATCCCGAAGATATCTCCGAAGATTTACATCAAAATCAGGCCTTACAAGCCGGTCAAATTAAACAGTTTCAGCGAGAAAAGCGCTATCTCACAAAAGATGGCCAGGTGATCTACACAATCATGCAGGCAGTTTTGGTGCAAACAGCAGCAGGCGAGCCACACCATGTGATTCGGCAAATGGTTGACATTAGCGATCGCAAACATATGGAGCAGCAACTTATTCGAGATGCACTGTACGATTCTCTGACCAATTTACCAAATCGCTCCCTACTCCAAGAGCGTCTCCAGCAATCGATTCAGCGTCACCAACGTTATCCAAATTATAATTTCGCAGTACTCTTTCTCGACCTCGACCATTTCAAATGGGTCAACGATAGTCTTGGGCATCCAGTGGGTGATCAGCTGCTACAAGTTTTTGCATTGCGGGTACAGGATTGCCTCCGAAAAACGGATACTTTAGCGCGGTTGGGAGGGGATGAGTTTGTAATTTTGCTGGATGAGATTCACCAGGAAAGTTTTGCGCTACAGATTTCACAACGAATTCATGAGGCGTTGCAATGGCCATTCAAATTAGCCGCGCAGAATATTTTTGTGGATGTCAGTATTGGCATTGTGCAAGGGTCGATGAACTATAGCAGTCCAGAGGCCTTATTGCGGGATGCGGATGTGGCGATGTATCAAGCAAAATCTCGCGGGCGATCGCGCTCAGAGGTGTTTGACCATCAGCTGCAACAGGAAGTTTTAAATCGTCGACATCTGGAGCAGGATCTACGACAGGCGATCGCCGAGCAGAGTTTAACGATGCGGTACCAGCCAATTATTCGCCTAGATCATGGTGAATGTGTGGGGATTGCCGCTCAGATTAATTGGGAACATCCTCGGGATGGCTTGATTGACCCTGATTATTTTTGGGCGATCGCCACTGAAACAAGCTTAAGTCGACCTTTACTGCGTTGGGGATTGAGAGCAGCCTGTCAGGATTTACAACAATGGCAACAGACCTTGGGCAGGACTCTCCAACTACACTTTTATATTTCCGCTCAACAACTTCGGGATCCCCAGCTCCTTCATCTGATTACAGCCATGCCAACGACTTATGGCCTGGACTATCAACAGCTAATTTTAGAGTTTTGTGAGTATCCCGAAGATGTTACTGATATTGAAATTCGACAACATCTCGTCCAACTGAAAACCCTTGGAGTCAAGCTATTTCTCGATGATCTTGGCGACACTAATCTTGCACTAAACTCTCAACATTATCAGCTCATTCAAGGAGTAAATATTAAAGCAAAAATCCTCAAGGATATTGCCAATGAACAAAATGCGGAGTCTGCTTTATTTGGTGCGTTAGTGCATCTTGCCCACAGTCTTGATCTAGAGATCTTAGTGCAAGGTATCCAAACAGAACAGCAGCAACAAATCGCTCGCACTTTTAATTGCACATTTGGACAAGGAGACTTTTTCGGAGAATGGCAAACCAAGCAGCAAATTGCAGGGCTATTACAATCTCTGGCGATCGCCTCGTCAACCTAACCACTTACCCTTCGACTTCGGCAATAAGTTGATCCAGTTCAGCTTGCATCGTCGTTAGCACTTGCTGATAACAAGCCTCTACATATTCGCGATCGCCTGCCGCTTTACGACCATATTTCTCAAAACGAATCGGGGCGCACATCCGAGTGTGCATTTGCGTGGGCAGTGGGAAATTTGGGAAAGGGCCAAACGCGAAGCCCCAAGGTAACCCCAGATATACCGGGAAGACTTCTGGATCAATGCCAAATAACCACGGCAAATTAAACGTTTTCAGAAACGCTTTCATCTCATCATAAATATCGTCGATCACAAAAATACTGTCGTGGGCTCCCCAAGAAATCCCTGGCACAATGGGTACCTCTTGCCGCAACGCTAATTTGATAAACCCTCTTCTCTCGGCAAAATAAATTTTGTGGCGATCGCCGTGGGGACGAAACACATCCTGACCACCACCGGGATAAACCAACACATCAGCCCCAGCTTTTAACGCCTTAATGCCCATTTTTGGATGAGCTTCCAATGCTCCAGTCCTGACCGCAAACTTTGCCAACTCCGGAAATACGCGCCAAATGTTGCGATGCATCAAGCCATAGGTTAGCCGCTCTGTCCCAAACTTCTTAAACCAGTCATACATCATCATCCACATGTCCGGCGCTGCCAAACCGCCATTGTGAGAACCGACGACTAAAACATTTTCATCTGTTGGCACATGCTCCCAGCCACTTGTCTGTACCCGAAAATAATGCGTATAGAGCCATTCCCACACAGGTAACCATTGCTCAATAACCTTCGGATCACGACCATCTAACGACCAACCATCGAAAGGGGACTCTAGCCGTGGAAATGGGGGAAAAAGCTGCATATTGACTAGAATTAAGCGTTACATATCTTCAAAGTATGACATGCCTTACTTCTTGAAAGGTTGTGAAGGCGCTGTAAAGCTAGATTCAAAGGCTTTCGACTGAGGCGTTTGAGAATGAGTTTGACCTCAAAATATCTTGCGAGATTATTAATTTTTTGAATGATCCGTAAAAAGTCCCGCCACAATTGGAGTTAATGACGACGTTACGTTGTGCTTTTGACATTATGAATATTAGACCAATTCACCGGGCGATTACGCCACTTCTCTTAACCGTCTTTTTGCTAACGGCTTGTGGCACGTCAGCGCCACCTCCGGTTAGCACAGGTGGCTCAGGTAGCTCTACGACGACAACGACAACCACAACTTCTAATACGCCAGACTCGACAGCACCAACTGCAACACAGGAATCGACAAGCGAAGTTGCTGTAACGGAAGAGGCGGCTCCCGCTTCCTCGCTGAAGGATATTGCGGGTTTGCCTCCCCAGAAAGGTAGTGCGTTTAATAAGTATTTTCCTGATGGGAAGGGGTCAGAATTTGATGTGACCTTTACACAGGAAAAGGAAGGGTTTGCTGAGGTCAAACTCTCGATGAAAGGGAAAGAAATGGCAAAAATTTCGATCTCTGACACCGTCACAAATTTGACGGCACGGAGCAAGTTTGAGGATGCAAAGGACAAGGTCTCTGGTTTCCCAATGGTTGCTCAGGGCAAGAAAGCTCATGCGACCCTCGTCGGCGATCGCTACCAAGTAAAGGTAATGTCCCGAGATGCATCATTTACGGATGCAGATCGTAAGGCATGGCTCGGCAAGGTCGATTTGAAAGGACTTTCCAGCTTATAAAATTCTCGGCTTTCTCTTTAAGAGAATTGCATCTGCCATAGCTAACTACATTTTTTATTGACAACAATTTAGGAGTTTGTATGAGTGAATCCATCGTTGAGTTAATGGACGATCTACCCCAACGTAATCTCACCACAATGATGCTTAACAGCCTTGATTTTGTGGTGCCGGGAGAATGGAACAATATCGTTGGCTTTGACAAGATGGTTACCGAAGTCACCGGCGAAGATGATCCAGAAATGATTCAGCAAATCCGCGATCGTGCCATTGTGCTCTATACGGATAAGGATCAAGGTTATCAACGGGCAATGTGGATTTATCAAACCGTAGATAATGCGGATAAAGCCCTTGCTGCTGCTGCTTTGGCGAATAAAGTAGGCGATAAAATCCCTCTCGTTGGCGGCTTTATGAAAAAAGTCACCCCTAGTGCCGATAAAGCGCAGGCGATCGATCTCAGCATTAAACTTGTTGCGGAAATCACAGCTTATTGCAAAATTAATGGCATTCCCGGTGACAGTATCGGCGACTTTATGGGGGCTGTTGGTAGCTATAGTGGCGAAGAAATTATGCGCTTGGCGACCCTCGTCTGTGTTGATGGCTTAATTCCCCTTGGCCCAGATTTTCTGCGGAAGATTCAAGACACTATTCACAGCATCTCTAGTGGTGAATTGTCTGAAAATGCAGCGTTTAAGCGGATCAGTAATTTCATTCCTGGTGATGGTGCTGATGGCAAACTCGGTTTCATCAACAATAGTTTCGACTCGATGAAAGATTGGATGGAAGGCTTTGTCACTGATCGTGGTCTAACTCCTGACAAGGTGATGGATAGTATCAGTGACATCATTGATGTTTCTGATAACAAGCTGGATTATGTGGCGGCTTTCATTGATGTCAGCACTAACTACTATGAGCACACTGGCACTCAAACGATTGCCCGTAGCTTGATTGACCGTGCCTATGGCGAAATCTAAATTTGACAATTAATTCGCTCTAGATTTGCGGCGATCGCCGCCCAAGATCGAGGGTATTTGTTAACTTTATTGGGGGACTATCCCCCTTTTTTCTTGTCAATTTTTGCTCTATTCAGTTTGTAAGGTTGTGATCATGTTTAGCCGCAATGGGCGATCGCCACGCATTTTGCCCCTTTTTTGTTGCCTCTGCCTTCTGTTTCTCTCAGGCTGTGCCGATAGTGTTTCTCCACAACCGAACTCAACCAATCCCCGCACATTTCTCAATAATCTATCTGTCGAATTTCTAGACGAATATCACATCCTAGATAGCCGCTTTGAAAACACAAAAATTGGCGGTTTGTCTGCCATTGATTACGATCCTAAAAAAGATCTTTTTTATGCTCTTAGTGATGATCGCTCTAACTTTTCGCCAGCACGTTTTTATGACTTAAAAATTGAACTAGATGAATCTGGTGTTATTCCACAAATCGATGATGTTGATTTCCAAAAAGTGACATTTCTCACTGATGAAAACGGCAACCAATTTACCAATGGCAGCATTGATCCAGAAGGCCTTAATATTTCGCCTCGTAATAGCTTCTTTATTTCCAGTGAAGGTGTAACTAAAAAACAGATTGAGCCTTTCATTAAAGAATTTACTTTCGATGGTCAAGAAATTGAAAATATTCAGATTCCCGATCGATTCTTGCCACTCACTCCTGAACAAGGCGTGCAAAATAATCTCGGCTTTGAAGCTCTCAGCCTGAGTACACCATCCATCGCTCCGGATGACCCATTTCGATTATTTGTCGCTCCAGAATCAGCCTTAACTCAAGACCAAGGCGATCGCCTTTCCGAACCAATACGCTTCTTGCACTATGTCATCAATCCCATTGGCAACCCAGTCTTAGTTGGCGAGCACCTTTATCCTTTAGAACCCTCTGCTGAAGGTGTGATTGCCAATGGCTTAGTTGAGATGATTGCCCTACCAGAGGAAGGCTATTTTCTAACCTTAGAACGCACCTATGGTGTTGGCGGTGCAGGAGCTAAACTCTTCCAGGCGACAATTGGCAATGCCACCGATACATCACGCATCGAATCCTTCACTGAAATTGCGGACACCACCACACCTATGCAAAAAACTTTGCTTTTTGATCTTAGAACCATTGGTATTGGTTTAGATAATCTCGAAGGTATGACCTTAGGGCCAAGGTTGGCAGATGGAAGTCAAAGTTTAATTTTAGTTAGTGATAACAATTTCAATGAAGATCAAGTCAATCAAGTATTACTTTTCCGACTTAATAGATCTGCTGCCAAATCCACATCAAAGTAGCTCTTTTCTCCAACATCACCAGATACAATATTAAACGGCTGATCAGGTTCACCAAGATTACTAAGGATTAGATCTGCGCCGCTAAAATCTTGATTTTCAGTGTAATTATTGACCGTTACAACTGTTGTCAAACCTGAATCTCTTGCGGATAACCAGCCATTACCAGAATCTTCAAAGGCAACACATTGATCTGCCGACAGATTCATTTTTTCAAGAGCATAAAGGAAAATGTCTGGTGCAGGTTTTTTCTGGGGAACCATATCGCCTGCTGCAATGACCTCAAACCAATCCATTGCATCTGGTGCAAGGGAATGGGTCACTAAAGCTGTCACATTTGCAGGAGTCGTAGTCGTGGCGATCGCTAACCGAATTCCTTTTTCTCGCGCTTCGTCAATTAAACGTCGAACACCGGGACGTAATGGCAAAACCTCATTCGCTAAAAGATCACAGTAATGCTTCGTTTTACTCGCATGTAAACCTTTAATAAATTCTGTCAGGTCTTCGATTTCCGGCATTTTAGGCTTCCAGTCATTGATATAAAATCGAATTCTCTCCTTACCACCCGCAACCTTCAGCAGCTTTCCATAGAGTTCAACAGACCATTCCCAGCCTAAATCTGCATCCGCGAACGCTCGATTAAACGCAACTCGATGGGCATCCTTTTCTGTATTAGCAAGAGTGCCGTCTACATCAAAAATCAAAGCCTCTAATTTCGCCATAACCTTCCTGCAAAATATTTGTGACTTGATTAATATACTGGCAAATCTTGCAAACTCAAAGTTATTTCAAGTATTAAAAAACAATCACTTTCTTTAGCCGCAATCAATTTGCTCTGCATCACATTTCATCAGAATCTCAGAGAGTTCTTCTTCTGCTTTTTCCTGGACAGAATTCTCATACTGCTCATCGTTTTTGACTAACTCTAAAAAATTCACGGCATCTCTTGTGATAGGCGTATTATCTGTCGTATTGCTGCGCCCTACATCTGCAATATTTATCAGTAAATCCTCCTGCTCATTTATCTCATCAACATTACGGAAAACGTCGATATATCCGTCTAAAACTTTTTGCTTCAATTCAGGGTTATCTTGTACTTCTTCTGTCTCAGTTAGAGTGGCGATCGCCTCTTTACTTTCTTCTCGTAAAGCTGCATTTTTGACAACTAGATCTTCTTCTTTAACCTTTAGCTCTTCTACCTCTTTTTGTTGAGTTTCGATAGTGATCTGGCTATCTAAATTTTGCTTCATTAACTGAATACTGGACGGAAAAAATAATCCAAATAAAATAGCACTGGCCAAACAGCGTCGCCGATTATCAATACGGGTTGAAATACCACCCATGCTAATCAAAATAAAACCAGATAGAGCTCCCAGAAAAATGCTCATCATCAGATAAAGTAAAAATTCAACACCCAAACCAAAAGAAACCTGTGAAAGCTCTCCGGGTAACCAATCAATTTCTGGGTTTTGCGTCTCCGAAGTTTGGATAACTTCATTAGTAAGATTGTCTTCACCGATCAGCTTGATACAAACACTACCGACACCACCAACTGCGCCAGCGATAAAAATCGATTTATTTGAAACATATAGAGATTCTTCTTGCTTTAATCTCTTCTGTTTCTCTTTGATATATTCTGTCTCTTCTTCTTGACGCTTTTTCTTTTGAGTTGCCAAATCATACCTGACTCTTTCGTTTTGTACTAAGTCCTGCTGTTCCTTACTCTCAGCACCCTCATTCTTAAGATTTTTTACTATGATTTGTTCTTCATGACTAGTTTCGAACCCTTCATTATCTTGATGGCCATTGCCATTTCCCTTTCGGGTGATCGCCTGTACTTCGTCCTTTGTAGAATCCATCATTGAATCACATCACCATTACTTAAGGGCTTGCCTCCACAGTAAATTCCAAAAGAGCAAATACACTAGAAACATTAAGAACTTGCAATCATATTTTTTCTATTCATAAAAACCCACCAAAGCAAAAACCCCCATCGTTACGGATGAGGGTTCTTGCTTAGCAAAAGTATTCTATTGTCTTTTCAGAGCAATCAAATTAATTTGCATTTCAACTAAGCCTTTCGACTAGATTAAATCCTTGCGGATATTAACCGTTGATAGCGGGAGCTTGAAGAGCAACAGGAGCTTGCTCGCCAGCAGCCAAATCGAGAGGGAAGTTGTGAGCGTTACGCTCGTGCATTACTTCAAAACCGAGGTTTGCACGGTTAAGAATGTCAGCCCAAGTGTTGATTACACGACCTTGGCTGTCAAGAACAGACTGGTTGAAGTTGAAACCATTGAGGTTGAATGCCATGGTGGATACACCAAGAGCAGTGAACCAGATTCCAACTACAGGCCATGCACCAAGCAAGAAGTGCAAGGAGCGGCTGTTGTTGAAGGAAGCGTATTGGAAGATCAAACGACCGAAGTAGCCGTGAGCTGCAACGATGTTGTAAGTCTCTTCCTCTTGACCAAACTTGTAACCGTAGTTCAAGGACTCAGTCTCAGTTGTTTCACGAACGAGAGAAGAAGTAACGAGAGAACCGTGCATAGCGGAGAACAAAGAACCACCAAAGACACCAGCCACACCGAGCATGTGGAAGGGGTGCATGAGGATGTTGTGCTCAGCTTGGAATACGATCATGAAGTTGAACGTACCAGAGATACCCAAAGGCATACCATCAGAGAAAGAACCCTGACCGATGGGGTAAATCATGAAGACTGCAGTTGCAGCTGCTACGGGAGCAGAGAAAGCAACACAGATCCAAGGACGCATACCGAGACGGTAGGAAAGTTCCCACTCACGACCCATGTAGCAGAAAACGCCAATGAGGAAGTGGAAGATTACCAACTGGTAAGGGCCACCGTTGTACAACCACTCATCAAGAGAAGCAGCTTCCCAGATGGGGTAGAAGTGGAGACCAATTGCATTGGAAGAAGGAACAACAGCACCAGAAACGATGTTGTTACCGTAAAGAAGAGAACCTGCTACGGGCTCACGAATACCGTCGATGTCAACGGGAGGAGCTGCGATGAACGCAATGATGAAGCAAGTTGTTGCAGTGAGAAGAGTAGGGATCATGAGAACGCCGAACCAACCAACATAAATGCGGTTCTCGGTGCTAGTGATCCACTGACAGAACTTCTCCCACAAAGAAGCATTGCTGCTTTGCTGGATAGTAGTAGTCATGTGTTTATGATTGCTATGAATTTATCAAGGTGCAAAACCTATGAGTTAATACTAACCAATTTATTTAGTTTTGTAAAGCAAAATAAGTAAGCTCATGGTTATGTCAAGGATAGATTCCCCTTATTATTAGTGTGGCAATCGCTCCCTTCAGACAAACGTGAAGAAAATCACCTATAGTCCGGCTTTCACGCTGGTTCCGACCTATGAATGTTTTAATCGCTGCACCTACTGTAATTTTCGGGTAGATCCCCATAAGGACATTTGGCTAAGTCTTAGCGAGGCAGAAGAGCGACTTAAATGCTTAAAGAAACGCAATATTTATGAGATTCTGATTTTAAGTGGTGAAATACATCCAGACTCAAATCGCCGTAATGCTTGGATAGATAGGATTAAAGATATATGCAGCCTGGCATTAAAACAGGGTTTTATTCCCCATGCTAATGTTGGTCCTCTCAGTTTTGAGGAGATGAAATATTTGCGAAATGTAAACGGTTCCATGGGGCTGATGTTGGAGCAAATGAGTTCTTTAGCCGTGCATCGGAATGCACCGAGTAAATCGCCGGAACTACGTTTGCAGCAGTTGAACTGGGCAGGTCAGCTCAAAATTCCATTTACGACAGGTTTACTTTTGGGGATTGGAGAAACTGAAGAGGATTGGGTGAAAACATTGGAGGCGATCGCCATGAGCCATCGCAAATGGGGTCATATCCAAGAAGTGATTTTGCAACCTCACAGTCCAGGACAAACTCAAACTTTTGATGGTTTAGGGTTTGAGACTCAGCGTTTACCAGAGGTAATTGGTTTAGCGCGTGAAATATTACCTGAGGCGATCGCCATTCAAATCCCTCCCAATCTTGTCTCAGATCTTCAATGGTTATTGCGTTGTATTGAAGCTGGTGCGTCAGATTTAGGCGGGATTGTGCCGAAGGATGAAGTGAATCCAGATTATGAGCATCTCAATTTGATGCAACTAAAAACATTTTTAGGAGAGCATGGATGGCAATTAGAACCGCGTTTGGCTGTATATCCACAATACGATCAATGGTTGACTATGCCAGTGCGCTCCGTGGTTGATAGCTACCGTCAATCCTTATAGCAGCAAATTATTCTGGGACGGACTCTGTATCCTGATAATTCGCTTGTATTGGCCACTGCAACATTGGATCTTTGGCTAACTGTCGTGCGACTTGAGATGCTCCAAAACGGTTCAGGTGACTAGGGTCAGAGAAATATTTATAGCGCTGTTGCCAATTTTCTTTACTGACAAAATCTAGAAAAGCTAGATTTTTCTGAGTTGAAATTTGATCCATGTAATTCCGGAAAGTTGCTTCGTATTCTTCGCGGACTGGGTCAAGGTATTGATCCGTTAGAGGCTGATTAATGACGACCAAATTGACTTGATGTGCTGCTAAATAACGCAATAACTCGGTAAAGGCTTGGTGCTGTTCACCTTCGAGGTTGAATTCTGAATAATCGTTATCGTAATAGCCTGTCACTCGAGGATGATAACGATAGTAATAATCAGGTTCAAACTGACGAGATAAAGCAAGGAAGCCATCGAGGTTAATGGTTTCGCCTTGAACTTCGAGAGTACGAACTTCATTTTCGATCGAGTCTCCTTCCGGTAATTCCACAGCATTTAGCGGCTCAAGGGCGTCAAATTGCGGGAAGACTTGCTCGATGAGATTTGTTTTTAACGTTTCTTTTTGTTCGTAAACAACGGAGAGTTCCGCTAAAAATTGGTTTGCTTCTCGATCCAGGTCAAACGGTTCTTGTGCTTCAGCTTCCGTATCAGTGGCGATCGCCTCATCTTTTCGAATAAAGAGATTAGGGAAAGTGCCATCTTGTAATTTTTGGAAGCCCTCGGACTGGGTGATGATGTCAAAGGTAATATCTTTGCGACCACTATTGAAGGCACGGGAGCCATCAGCCCAAATAATCATTTGAGGGAGCTGATCGGCGGGGATAATTTGTCGCAACAATAAGTCAAAAACCTGGACAGTCGCACCATTTAATCCAAAGTTAAAAATATCGAGCTTTGGATAACCCTGTTTTACCAGCGCTGTCTGTAATGCAAAGGGATCGAGTCCCCGCAATGCCCGAGAACTTCCAACAATCAAAATATCCGGCACACCATTTTCTTGTACCCGTTTTTGGTAGAGGGCCAGTTTTTCATCCAACATCGGACTATTAAAAGACGGATGCTCAGCTTTATCTGGTGGGGCGATCGCCTTGGGTGCTGTTGTTAGTTTTGCAAGTTCTGTTTTCGGAGCCAAAGTCAATTCTGTTGTGCCAGCAGCCGTAAACCCAGCTGTCTCTTGGTCTAGAAACTCTGATTTCTGGAGCGACAAATCAGGAAACTCAACCTCTTCAAAGTCAATGGGTTGGCTGAGAGCAATATCCAATTCGGAAGCGGCCGCAAAATCAGGTTCTTCTGGAGCATTATTTTGCAACCATTGTCCTGTTAGCCAATCGATTTGGACGGTGAGAAGCAATCCTAGGAAACCCCAAACTAATGCAACTCGAACACCTTTATCCGTTAATAAAGGGACGTTTGAAGGTTGTTGATATTGCTTACTCAGTACAGGGCTAGAAATATTTTGTTCTGGTGTCCAGAGCTTTGTTGCACAGAGAACTGTTCGGAGCGTTTGGCTTAGCTCTTCAAGAACAGTAGGCGCGTATTGCTGTTGGCGTAATTCTTCTGGGCTAATGGCAGTTGTACTATCCAACAACTCATCTTCAGTAATACCCTCACCAAGATTTTCCTTAAAGGCAGCTGGTACTTCGACTAAATCAATGCGGTGTTGCCAAACGGCTTTAACCTGACCGGAACGACGGCCATAGAGACGAATCCCCTCGATCTGCGGACTGTCTAATTCCTTAAAGAAGGGGATCAAGGTTTCAACAACTTGATCTTTCGTTGGGCAGGCGATCGCCTCGGTCATTACATGGAGGATTTTGCCCTTCGTAAAGAGTTTGACGCGAATGCCACCAGTGGCCAAACGGTCAGAAAGATGAGGATTGAGCAACCGTTGCATTAAGAACAACAGCGCATCTAAATTGCCTTGTTTTGCAAGATCTTGAGGGGAGGTCTGTAACTTCTCAATATCCTGAGCGGCGAGAGGTAACCATTCAACCCATAGCGGCTTGGTATCATCGCTGAGCGTGCCGTAAATCGTCGCGGACATTTGCCCCTGAGGAGCTAAATCTTCCAGGATCGGAATTGCAACTTGCAGGGCTGTTTGTTTATTAAGTCCTTCGTCTTCTAGGGGATCAATTGGGTAACAAAAAACATGGAGGGTTTCGTTTTTCTGGGAAACTTTGACCGCAATGCCATGGGCAACCATTCCCTGATTTAAGAGGTGGGCGATCGCCTGGGTATCCCCCCAACGTCCCCAGTCCCGCAGCATCGTTTGGGGTGGCGTTAGATCAACCCAGAGTAACCATTCTGGTTTTTGTTCACCACGAATTTGACAGCGAATAACGCCATCCCGAAAACCATCGATTTGGAGTTCTCGCAGCTCCTGCACCAAAGGCTCTGTGAGCAGCGCATATTCCGGACTGTAATCACACTGACAAGTAATCCACAGACGTTTTGATTCAGGCTCAGATTTTGTTGCGGGATAGGTCTGCACATCAGCCTGAATTCCCACACCCAAATGGCTAAAACAATCGCTCAAATACCGGGCGATCGCCTCCGGAGCCCCAGAACGCGCCAAACTTTGATAGGTAACAAGAAGCTGTTCAGTATCGTTGGGCGCAATAATTTGCGGTTCTTCGAGCAGCTCTAAAATATTGATCGAATTTACCCAGAGACTATTTTCTGTCCCTTCCAGCCGACCATAAACAATGAGTCGATAAATTGGGTCACTGGGTTCTGGCGTTAATAAAACCAGGGGCGGTTTACTTGATCGAATTGCCTGCATAATTGCCCCAGCAATCTCTTCCTTTTCCGTGGGGCAATTCGTTTCGCAGAGCAAATGCAGCGTATTTCCCCGCAACCGTACCCGGAGATGAACATGACTACCGAGGGGAATCGCTTGACGCACTGCCTCGTGGAGCCACGGGGCAAGACGGGGGCGACTGGTTTTTCGGCGTGACACATTCACCATAAGCACTAGGGGTTAAAAATCTAGGGTGAGTCGATAACAACAAAGATAAACGAAAGCGTCAAAAAATTGTCCTAAAAGGATTCCGCTTGTAGGATGGACATGGCTTACAGACTAGAGTGCAGATGAACCTTCAATCGCCAATTCCATCCCAATTTGTTTTGAGTATACTCGCTCCGTCTTATCTCATTACCCACCAGTGGGGGGAAAGTTTAGCCCAATCTCTGGTGAGCGTTGGCTGCTGGAGTGAAGAAATTCTACGGGGTGATCGCCTACCAACCCTTCCATTTCCTGAGCCGGAAGATCCGGACAACAGCGCAACTCCAGACGCGTAACACCGAAAATTAGCACAATGCGTCAAAGCGGAAAGTCGATCCCTGCCCAGCGGAGTATCCTGCTGCACTACCCCCAGAGAGCCTTTCCCATTACAATCGATTAGATTTGCCAGATTGTTATCTAACGCACAGATCATCCTAGCCATAGACTGCCAAAACCATGAATCAGATCATGCAACCTCCCAGCGCCGAAGCCGATATTCTCTCCTCATCACAATCCCTCCTGCGGCATCGTCTCTCGATGGTAGAAGACCTTTGGCAAGCTGTCTTAGAAAAGGAGTGTGATCCGCAGCTCGTTAAGCGCCTAAAACGATTACGGGAGAGTCGTTCAGAGGATGGTCGTATTGGTGATTTTCTCCCCGAAGAAATTTCCCGACTGATCGAAAGTTTGAGTCTAGAGGATGCGATTAGTGCAGCCCGTGCTTTTGCGCTTTATTTCCAACTAATTAATAGTGTCGAGCAACATTACGAACAACGGGAACAGCAACTTTCCCGCCGGACGATTGGCAATGGCGATAGCAGTGGCAATGGTAAAGCGACAGAAGAGATTGAAGAAATTGCACCAACTCAAGCTGGAACGTTTAATTGGCTCTTCCCTTATTTGAAGCGTCAAAATATGCCGCCCCAAAAAATCCAGCGGCTGCTCAACCAAATGGATATTCGTCTCGTTTTTACTGCACACCCTACGGAAATTGTGCGCCACACGATTCGGAATAAGCAGCGACGTATTGCTGGAATTTTGCGTGAACTCGATCGGATGCGAGAAGGAGAAGCTGCTACAGATCCGACGATGTCTTGGGAAGTAGACGAGATCAAGCAAAAATTGACGGAAGAGATTCGCCTTTGGTGGCGAACTGATGAGCTACACCAATTCAAACCTAAGGTGTTAGATGAAGTGGACTATGCACTGCACTATTTTGAGGAAGTGTTGTTTGAGGCATTGCCTGAGCTTTCTGTACGGTTACAGCAAGCTGTGAAATTATCTTTTCCTCACACTGAAGTCCCTCTGAAAAATTTCTGTAATTTTGGATCCTGGGTCGGAGGCGATCGCGATGGTAATCCCTCTGTTACCCCTGATGTCACTTGGCGAACTGCTTGTTATCAACGGGGACTTGTTTTAGAGAGGTATATCGAATCCATCGATCAGCTAGCAGACATTTTAAGTTTGTCTTTGCACTGGAGTAATGTGTTGCCAGAGATTTTGGATTCTCTAGAGCAAGAGCAAACAATCTTCCCAGATATTTATGACAAGCTAGCAATCCGCTATCGTCAAGAGCCTTATCGTTTGAAATTGGCTTACATTAAGCGTCGCTTGGAAAATACGCTAGATCGAAATCGTCGTTTAGCGAATATGCCTGCTTGGCAAAACAAGGTAGAAGTTGCTGATGAGCGTGTCTATGCGTCTGGTCTTGATTTTCTCGCAGATCTTCAGCTATTGAAAGATAGCCTTGTGCAAACGGAAATCCACTGTGCTGCTCTCGATAAATTGATTTGCCAAGTGGAAATTTTCGGGTTTGTATTAACCCGCCTTGATTTCCGTCAAGAATCTACGCGCCATTCTGATGCGATCGCCGAAATCGTTGATTACCTTGGCGTAATGGATAAGTCCTACAACGACTTAACGGATTCCGAAAAGGTTGATTGGCTTGTTCAAGAACTCAAAACTCGTCGCCCGCTAATTCCAAAGGAAATGGATTTTTCGGAGAAGGCGATTGAAACGATTCAAACTTTGCAAGTTCTAAAACGTCTACAACAGGAATTCGGCCTCGGTATTTGCCAAACTTACATTATTAGTATGACCAACGAGGCGAGTGATGTCCTCGAAGTCTTATTGCTTGCCCAGGAAGCTGGTTTATACGACCCTGTGGCTGGCACCACCACTATTCGGATAGCACCGCTATTTGAAACGGTGGATGACCTGCGAAATGCGCCAGGCATTATGAAGAGCTTGTTCGATATTCCGCTCTATCGATCTTGTCTCTCGGGTGGTTACAATCCCCCTGAAAGTGGCAATTTTGATGAAGTGTTTGGCGATCGCCTGTCTCCAGATCTTCAAGAGATTATGTTGGGCTATTCCGACAGTAATAAAGACTCTGGTTTCCTCAGTAGTAACTGGGAAATTCACAAAGCCCAAAAGAATCTCCAGCAAGTCGCTGATCCTTATGGTATTGACCTCCGAATTTTCCATGGTCGTGGTGGTTCCGTTGGTCGTGGTGGTGGCCCCGCTTATGCCGCGATTTTGGCGCAACCACCCCACACCATTAATGGTCGCATCAAAATTACAGAACAAGGGGAAGTCCTTGCATCGAAATACTCCCTTCCAGATCTCGCGTTATATCACCTCGAAAGTGTCTCTACAGCAGTCATTCAGTCCAGTCTGCTTGTGAGTGGATTTGATGATATTCAACCCTGGAATCGCATCATGGAGAAGCTCTCTCAGCAGTCCCGGGCGGCGTATCGTTCTTTGGTTTATGAGGAGCCTGACTTCCTTGATTTCTTTATGTCAGTAACGCCACTGCCAGAAATTAGTCAGCTCCAAATTAGTTCTCGTCCTGCTCGCCGGAAGTCTGGCAAAAAGGATTTGAGTAGTCTACGAGCAATTCCTTGGGTATTTAGTTGGACGCAGAGTCGTTTCCTTTTGCCTGCTTGGTATGGCGTGGGTACTGCTTTACAGGAATTCTTTGAGCAAGATCCCGAAGAAAACCTCAAGTTGATGCGCTATTTCTATTCGAAGTGGCCCTTCTTCCGCATGGTGATTTCGAAAGTTGAGATGACGCTATCGAAGGTGGATCTCCAAATGGCAAGTCATTATGTCCATGAGCTAGCGGATCCTGCTGATCATGAGCGTTTCCAACCGATTTTTGACAAGATTTCGGAGGAGTATAAGCTCACGGAAAAACTAGTACTCCAAATTACTGAAAATGAGACACTACTCGATGGCGATCGCCCTCTCCAGCGTTCGGTTCAGTTGAGAAATGGCACTATTGTTCCTCTCGGCTTTTTGCAGGTTTCTCTCCTAAAACGCTTGCGCCAATATACCCGCGAAACCAAAGCAAGTATTGTCCACTTCCGTTACAGCAAAGAAGAGTTATTACGAGGTGCTTTGTTAACTATTAACGGTATTGCGGCTGGTATGAGAAATACAGGCTGATTTATCGGTCATTTGTCCACGTTAAAAAGACATAAAAAAAGACCCCATCAAAATGGTGGGGTTTTCTCAAGGTTTGTAATTCACGAATGTACGAGTACTAAACCGTCATTTAGAAAACTTGTTCGATTTCAGCGATTTCAGGAATCACCTCGCGGAGCTTACGCTCAATACCCATACGCAAAGTCATGGCAGAGCTAGGACAGGAACCGCAAGCACCTTGTAAGCGCAGTTTGACGATGGGGCCATCGATTTCGACAAGTTCAACGTTACCGCCGTCAGCCATGAGGTAAGGGCGTAATTCATCGAGGGTCGTTTCGACATTTTCTGTGGTGAGTGCTAATGCCATAGTTTTGGTTTATTACTAATGTTCTGACTCTATTATAAAGTTTCCAACTCCCTCTTTTGCCATCGTCAATCCTCCGACATTATCTCGGAGAAGATAGTGGACGATATTTGCCCAAATTGTCTCGTAATTCATTGAAATACAACTGTTGCCTGAGCGATATCAGGGATAGTAGGGTATTAAATTATGCCAAGTCCTAACGATCTAGATTTACTTAATGAAACCTTCGGTACTCCAGGAGAGGATGCCGAGGTCACTGCGTCTCAACCTGATGCGACTGATATGGTTGAGTCCCTTCGTGCTGAAGATAAAACGAAGCGTATGATCGCGGCGCGGTATTTCTGTGATCATCGCGATGAACGGGCGATCGCCCCATTAATCAATATTATTGCGACGAATGATTGTCCATTAACGCGGGTGAGTGCAGCCTATGCGCTCGGTCGTAATCCTTCTGCAGAGGCTGTCCCCACGCTGATCGAGCTTCTAGAGAATGATTGGAATGGCTATGTCCGAAAAGGGGTTGTCTGGGCGCTCGGAAATTGTGGCGATCGCCGCGCTGTAGAGCCTCTAATTCATGCTCTCAAAACCGATATTTCAGCCGTTAGACTCTGGGCTGCGAGTAGCGTCGCCCAAGTCGCAAAACTTGAATATGACGACATTATCCAATCCATTCCACCTCTTATTGCAGGATTACGCCGCGACAAGATGGCCGCAGTCCGCAGTAATTGCGCTTGGTCTCTCGGACAACTTTGCCGCGAAATGCCTTCTAACGTTATCTATGCGACGGCGATCGACGCATTAATCGAATCTCTGGTAGAAGATGAAGATATTGGTGTGAAAGAAGATGCCCGTGCAGCATTATTACGAGTCGGCGATCCTAACGGACTCCAAATGATCGAAGAACTCGAAGCAGAAGGCTTAATTTAGAATCTGAGCATAATAAGATTTTCACAAAAATTTCTTTGATTTATGAATAGCCTAGATTTTGGAACAGATCTTTTCACCCTGGTAGAACAACTAGAAAAAAATATATCTGAGCTAGACCGTGAAGAAAAAGAATCTGGCATCACACCTTTTTCTGGTTCAGACCCTTTGAGAAATTTAAAAAGAAGTGTGGCTTACAAAATAGCCTCTAAAACTGGCCGTACTGTTCGTGATTGTGAACAGGAAGCTAATGAACTTGTAGATAAAATCCAACAAGAATTAACAAAACCAAACTCTAAAAAGCGAATTTGTGCAGCTCTTCGCCTTCTATCAAATGACATAAGTGGAATTTCTGTCGGTACTGTTTCTGCCGTGATTGCTACTCTATTATCAGGTGGTTTAATTACTCTCTCTTTTTCTTCACCTATTATGATTGCGGCTATAGGCGGATTTGTTTTTATACGCTCTAGCATTGAGCTAATCTGTTTTGACAATCAAAATGATTGACTATAAACAAGATGAGTGATGTCAAATATCTTTCATAAGGGTTATTTTGGAATGCTCATCTTTAAAGCAGAAACAATACTCAACATTGGTCTAAATAATACTTCCTTTGGATGTCCAATGATATTAGACGATGAAATTAAAATGCCACATGCAGAACAGGTCACGCTTTCGCGCCATTCTCTGCTGTAATGTTCTTCAAGATGTTTTGGAATAGGATATTGATCGTGATGACCTCCTACTAAAAGTGCTCCTGAATCACCAGGAGCAGCTTCTATATCAACGCTAAATGAGGGGATTATTGAAGGATTATAACCAGCAGTCAAAACACCACTATTGCGAACATAGCCTACTTGATGCTTGCTAGTTGCACCAAACATTTGTACCGGCATATTAGCAAATATAGGAACTATCTTTTTTGGTATCTGATCAACCCACTTCAAATTAAGATCAATTTTAGATTTGAGACTTTCATCTAATTTTATGAGACTTATATCTAAATTTTTGATTTTTTCTTGGTAAGAATGACTTTCTTTGGAGAAAATAGTACCTATCTGAGGAGAAGTAAAAGTATCTCTATGGGAATGAATACTCTGTGTATTAACTTCAAATCCATGACCAACTGTTAAAGCATAAATATTTTCTTGGAACTTAGAATCGCAAGAATCAATGATTTTTTTTTCTGCCAGAAAAGTACTCAAAGTCACTTTCTTTCCAAAGGTGCCAACACTACTCTTTCCGACAATTGCATCTCCACTCTGTATCTTCACAACCGACGTAGATTGCTTCATATCATCCTTTATTTCAAGGGGAGTTTTAAAATTTAGTGGAATTGGCCTATTGGCCAATTCTATAACTATCGGGACTTTCGAAGGAAATTTTGATAGAGCATTGATTGATGATTCAACTTGAATGTAATCAGGTATAGAAAACTTGGATTTTATTTCCTTTTCTGGAAGAAAAGTTGTGAACACAACCTTTCCAACTAAAACTTGCTTTTTATCAATTTCCTTTTCTCCAACAGCAATTGAGACAAATCCTGGCTTATCCTCAAAGTTAGACATTTTTTCATAAAGTGTAGTCATTACTTCGCGTTCCCACCATACTTTTTTTCTTAATGGGTATGGCATCAGTTGCAAAGACTCAAAAAAGACTTTTGCTTCTTCTTCAATTAGAGAATTCGGATAATTTTTCAAAATATATTGTGCTAATCTATCCATTTTGAGCCATTCATGATAGCTTTGTGGCTCCCAACTAGCGTTGTTGCTTGATAGTAATTGAGTATCTTTGTTCAGCCCATTAATAAGATAATCCAGGCAATCAGTCACTATTTCCAAATTGTCTTCATCAATGAGTTCTATTAATACTCTCTTCATTGACTGTAATGCTTCTAATACTCTGCTTATTGGTATATCTAGGCTAGTATATGTCTCTGCCAATCCATTCAATACTCGTTTGTCTAAGATCGAGTAATCTCCAGCGATCATTGTGTATGTTGAATACCGAAGGAAAAAGTCTAGATCGCGAAGACAAGCAGTATATTGACCGGAAGAAACCTTTTCAAACTCAGATGTATCCCAAAAATTCGATATTGTCTGCTTTAAAATTTGGTCATGTTTTCTAGCAATTTTTTCTGCTATAGCAGTTAAACGAGTGTTTTCTTCTAGATACTTAGCTAGAGACTTCAAAGTATCAGAACTGATATATCGCCCTTGAGAATCAGCTGAGTTAATAACGGAAGTCACGACATCATTCTGCTTGTTTATACTCATGAAAACGTTTTTAAAGCTCTTTGATTTGTAGTTTTTCTTACAAAAAAAAATAATTAATTTTGGTTATGCATAAGCATTAGAAAAGCTACGTTATTTATTCTAGCCATGGAAATAAAATATCTCCATAATTACAAAATCCCTCTGAAATCACTTTCAGAGGGATCAAAACTTAGACTAAGTTCGTTTTTTGACTAGCGATAAGGCTTAGTAGTCGAAGTCACCAGCGCCAGGAGTTGCACCAGCAGCATCCTTTTCAGGCTTGTCAACAACGATGCACTCAGTTGTGAGAACCATGCCAGCGATGGAAGCAGCATTCTGAGTTGCAGAACGAGTTACCTTCGCGGGGTCAACGATACCAGCAGCAAGCATGTCAACGAATTCGTTAGTTGCAGCATTGAACCCAGTGTTGAAGTCTTTCTCTTTAACGCGCTCAGCGATTACCGCACCGTTCTGACCAGCATTCTCAGCAATACGCTTGAGGGGAGCAGTCAAGGCACGGGCAACGATAAGTGCACCAGTGAGTTGTTCTGCAGTGAGGTTGTCGTTTGCCCAAGCTTCGAGTTCAGGAGCGAGGTGCGCAAGAGTTGTTCCACCACCAGGAACGATACCTTCTTCAACTGCTGCCTTAGTTGCGTTAATCGCATCTTCGAGGCGGAGCTTACGATCCTTCATTTCAGTTTCAGTCGCAGCACCAACTTTGATCACTGCAACACCACCGGAGAGCTTCGCAAGGCGTTCTTGGAGTTTCTCTTGGTCGTAGGAAGATTCAGACTCATCGATTTGGCGGCGAATCTGATCGCAACGGCTCTTAACGCCAGCTTCGTTACCATCGGCAACGATTGTGGTGTTGTCCTTAGTGACGTTGATGCGACGCGCTGTACCGAGCATGTCAATTGTTGTGCTCTCAAGCTTGAGGCCTGCATCTTCAGTGATGAGTTGACCACCAGTGAGGATGGCAATGTCTTCAAGCATTTGCTTACGGCGATCGCCAAAACCAGGAGCCTTAACAGCAGCAACGTTGAGTACGCCACGAAGACGATTTACAACGAGCGTTGCAAGGGCTTCCTTCTCGATGTCCTCAGCGATAATCATGAGAGGCTTACCCTGGCGAGCAACCTGCTCAAGTACAGGAACGAGATCCTGAACGAGGGTGATTTTCTTATCAGTGATGAGGATGTAGGGCTCTTCGAGAACCGCTTCCATGCGATCAGTATCAGTCACGAAGTAAGGGGAAGTGTAACCCTTCTCGAAACGCATACCTTCAGTGATTTCTAGCTCAGTCTCCATGGACTTGCCTTCTTCAAGGGAGATAACGCCCTCTTTGCCGACTTTGTCCATTGCCTTGGAGATCATCTCGCCGACTTCTTTGTCGTTACCAGCGGAGATGGAACCAACCTGGGCGATCGCCGTGGAATCTTCTACAGGGCTAGACAAATCTTGGATGCGACCAACGAGGAAGTCAGCAGCTTTGTCGATACCGCGCTTAATTGCGATGGGGTTTGCACCAGCCGCAACGTTGCGGAGACCTTCCTTAACCATTGCGTGAGCAAGGACAGTTGCAGTGGTTGTACCGTCACCAGCTACATCGTTAGTTTTAGAAGCAGCCTGACGAATCAAAGAAACACCAGTGTTCTCGATGTGATCTTCGAGTTCGATTTCCTTAGCAATGGTTACACCATCGTTAACGATTTGAGGTGCACCGAATTTCTTTTCGAGGACGACGTTACGGCCTTTAGGGCCAATAGTGACAGCAACTGCTTCAGCGAGAAGGTCGATGCCTTTCTCTAAAGCGCGACGTGCGTCTTCGTTATAAATAATAGACTTAGCCATAGGGAGTAAATTTCTATCTGTAGAGAATTACGAGAAAAAATAAAAAGAATCTAATTTTGGTGATTTCGCAAACTAATTGCGGGAATCATTACGCAACTGTTGCGAGGATGTCCTTTTCGGAGAGGAGAACATAATCATCGCCACCGAACTTGATGTCAGTGCCAGCGTACTTAGAATAGAGAACCTGATCGCCAACTTTTACATCAACAGCAGAGCGGCTACCATCATCGTTGCGCTTGCCTTCGCCCACTGCAACAACTTCACCGATTTGAGGCTTTTCCTTTGCACTATCGGGAAGAAGGATGCCACCAGCAGTTTTTTCTTCGGACTCACTTACCTTGACGAAGACGCGATCGCCGAGGGGCTTGAGGGTAGAAACATTGATGCTAATTGCTGCCATGGATAAAATCTCCAGATTTTTGAAATGACTAAATTGGTTGCGAGTTCAGAGCTTAGCACTCTCGATCTCTGAGTGCTAATTTAGCGGAGATGTTTCTATACATACAACACCCTGCAATGTACGGGTTCCCGAACTATCAATTTTTGGGCGGCTGATGTTGCTGGGTACGGTAGTCATCTTTGGCCTTTTTGCGAGCTTTACGGGTCTTTTTGATTTTGTCTTTTTTATTCTGATCAGATTGTTTCTGATTGGTCTTTGGTCGCCAATACAATGCTTTTTGCCATGGCTTTTTAATGACCTCAAAATTACAGATGATCGGATACAGTACTGGATAAAATTTATCGGAGCCATATTCTGAACACCGGATCATCAGTGTTACTTCAAAATCGAGGTCTTCATCTCTAGCTGTTTTGAGGAGATCGGACGAAAAAATCGGCTGGGTAATGTCGTAGATAAGTTTGTCTTCGTCTTTTAGGGTGAGGCTTGATTCGATAGTGAGTTTGTCGTTGAGGATTTCGCGGGGAGAAATGATGCTACTGGCCTGGGCTTGAAATAGATCGATATTGAGAGCGGGTGGCAATCGGATAATCCGTTGGGATTTGCCATCAAAATCCATCAAACTGCTTCGGTTCCAGTGGATCTCAAAGTATTGTTCAAAGGTTTTGTTTTCGAGGCTGATACTAAAACTATTCAGGGTATCGGTGAGGGGCGATCGCCCAAAATCAAAGCTAAATGATAGTTTTTCGTCGAGACCAAATTTTGTGAGCTGTGCTGAGAGAAAGTCTTTATTGAGGCGAACCTCTGTCAGCTTATCGATTTCGTCCACGATGCTTTGATAGACATACCAGAGCACGATGGCATAAACGAACAAAATTAGGATATCAAAACCATTCATGATCGATCTCAGAGCGGGCTTTGGGTAAGTGTGTTTTTATCCTAATTGAGATTTCTGTTGAATTCATCCCCTGTGGCGATCGCCTAATTTATGGTTGTTGTCGTCATCAAAAAACGATATTAAACGAGTCGTCGATAAGCCTTATAAACAATCACGTGCATTACCGGGGCGATCGCCGACTTCTCCTGTATGATTTGACCAATATTTTCAAAACCCTTTAAACACACTTGCGAAGTAGGAATTTTTTACATCATGGCTAAATCAAAGGTTGCCAGCACGTCAGAAGTCAGCGGAGATAAGGTGCTCAAGGCAAAGGTCAACGGTCAACCAGTGCTCGTCTCGAAGTCTGGTGACAGCTATTGTGCGATCGCCGGGAAATGTCCCCACCTCAATTTACCCATGTCAAAAGGCAAGGTTGAGAACGGCACTATCACTTGCCCTTTCCACGGCTCTAAATTTGATCTATGCAGCGGCAAAAACGTTGAATGGGTAGATTCTTTCGTTGGTATTCCCCTCCCCGGCGTGGCTAAAAAGATGGTTGCAATGGGTAAAGAGCCCACTGATGTTGCAAGTTTTGCTGTTTCTCAAGAAGGCGAAGATCTCTACATCGACGCATAGAAATACCAAGTGAATACAGTCATTTTGAATAAGTTTTAAGGAAAGCATACATCCTTCCTCGGGGAAGGTGGCCGAAGGTCGGAAGGGGTTTCAGAAAGTTTTACAACCCATGGAAAACCTACCCCTAACCCCTCCCAAGAGGGGAACTTTCAAGACTAATTATTCAAACAAAACCGTTTAAGCGGGAGGAATGTCGAAATGCATGACATCTTCCCGCTTTCCTAATTTTGAATAGAGATTTATCGCCGGGTCGTCGCCATAATCAGCCTGCACAAAAATGACATAGGCTCCCCGCTCAGCCGCAATTTCTTGAACTTTCTCGATGCAAGCAGTGGCAATACCTTGGCGGCGGTGCTCAGAGAGAACGGCAAGGTCATAAATATAAATTTCACTGCGGGCTTGCTCGAATTTCTGGAGTTCATAGGCGACTAGTCCTCCCACCACTTGTCCAGACTTCAGCGCTGCAACAGCAATAAAATAATCCCGGTTTAACAAATTCTGTAAGTACTCATCGGTGGGCTGGTTCTGGCAATAGGATTCTTTGTCCTCAAAGGCATCACCAAAAACAGTAAGCAACTGACGCATCAACTCAATGTCAGTAGCCGCAAGCTGTCGGATTTCTATCGACGGGATCAAACTCATTTTGGACGACGCTCCTCAACCCATTTTTCTGCTTCTTCGAGCGTATTAAAATCTTCTGGATATCGCTCATGTAAAACCAGAGCTAAACGATCCCAATCGCGGTCTGGGTCAAGACCTAAACCTTCTGGTAGTAAAGCTCCACAAAGTAATGGCGGAGAATCTTCGCTACTGAGTTGACTCGATGTCAAATTTCGAGCATGACGAAAATCTGTTTTCAACAAAATTGAATTGTTGAGGTTGGCGTCTTCGAGGTTGGCGTCTTCGAGGTAGGCGTTAGAGAGGTTGGCGCGAAAAAGATGCTTGCCAACTTGCTTTGTGAAAGTCTCAACTCCTAGAGAATCAGCATAGAGAATAATATTTAGCAATCGATTTTGGGCGTTGGTGAATAGAGGTATGAATCTATGAGGGTCGAGGGATAGGGACATCCCAGAACTTGAGATAGTGAATCAGCAATCGAATCGAATGCTTTAACATCTCTAAAGACTTGGAATAACATAAGGTCTTTCGATGGAGTCGAGCGAGATAATGCCGCAATCGAGTGTTCTCTCCTTCGACACGAGTCATGTAGGTCTTACTGATAATCTGGTCACCATCGGGTACAAACATGGGATAAACATGCCAGCCATCTGTGATGTAGAAGAAGCATCTCCAGAGACTAACCATTGCCCATAATGGTTTGAATGTCTCTGCGCTTCTGTCACCAACAGTCCAAGCGAGAATACCTGGTTGAAAGTGGTCTACGGCAGTCCAGAGCCAGACCTTATTTTTTTAGCACCGACGAATGTTTGAAGTTCATCGAGTTCGCCAACCTGAGGCACCTGCTCAGGTGCATAAGCATCAGGTAGTAATTCAGCGACTTGTTTGACCCAAGTGATGACGGTAGTGTGGTGCACTCCTTTCACCCGTTCAATGGCTCGAAAGCCCATACCGTTGACATACATTTTGAGGCATTCACGTTTGAAGGACTTTGAGTAGCCGAGCTGGCTGTAGCGGTCGATAAACTGACGACCGCAATCTACACAGATGTGATTCTGTTTGCCTTTTTTCTTTCCATTCTTACGGATATGAGTAGATTGGTATTCTGGACATTCCATTGCGTCAACAACCTCCATTCATACCTCTATTCTGCAACGCCGAAGCGGTGTTCCCAAAAACGAGAGTGCAATTATGTATCGTTCATCTGATACGAAATAGCCTGAAATTCGTTTCTTGGAAAGACCGTAAGTCCGTGGTGTCAGACCTCAAGCCCATTTATCTGGCCGCCACAGTTGCCAAGGCAGAATCTGCCTTAACTGCTTTTGCGGAGCGTTGGGACGGCATCTACCCCACTATTTCCCAGACATGGCTGAATCATTGGGACAACATCATTCCATTATTTGATTATCCAGCTCCCATCCGCCGCATCATTTACACCACCAATGCCATTGAGGCAGTCAATCGCTCTTTGGGCAAGGTGTTAAAAACCAAGAGCATGTTCCCCCATGCAGATGCTGCCCTGAAATTGCTGTATTTAGCCCTGAAGAATTTGATGAAGAGATGGACGATACCAATACCCCATTGGAAAAGGGCCTTAAGCTATTTTGCCATTGATCATCCAGAGTATTTTCTTCACTAATTTTCTTGGCTTACACAAAATTCTTGACACTCCCGTCTACTCTTGAGGCGATTAGCCTAAAGCTAGGCTTTTCAAACACCCTCTTAACTGAAATTTTATAATCTTCCTTTAAACTTGCATTGTTTATTTAAATAAAGGCTTAAGATCTGGTTAATGTATTTAACCGGTGATTAAGTGATGATTACTGAGCAAGGCAAAGTTCGGTTGACGACATACTTTCTGGGGGGGATAGCGGGAAGTCTAGTGATGGCAAGTATCATTGGTCAAGCAATGTACTATTTGCCCCACCACAACTCGATTCAATACATTTTATCCACGATGTTCTATGTTGACCGTGAACATAATGTTCCGACTACATTTGCGAGCTTACTGTTGTTGTTTGCGGCAATTCTCTTATTCACAATTGCTCTTAATCAGGTTAAGAAAAAATTAGCTGCTAGTCATTGGTTTGTGCTTGCATGTGGATTCGCATTTATGTCAATTGATGAGATGTTCTCGCTACATGAACGTTTAATTCAGCCAACACATAATCTTTTGACTGGTTTGTTAAATGTTGAGCATTTAGGACTTTTTCGTTTTGCGTGGGTTATTCCAGGAATTGTATTGGTGATGTTGTTGATCCCTTATTTCTGGAATTTTGTGATGGAGTTACCGCGTCATACTCGCCGAAATTTTATAATGTCTGCTGCAATTTTTCTTGCTGGGGCGATTGGAACAGAGTTGATTGGCGGTTATTTTTTCGAGCTATATGGTGTTGATAATTTTGCTTATAGTATGATTGCGACAGTTGAAGAAAGTCTGGAGATGACGGGTGTCATTTTGTTCATTCATGGATTGATGAGCTTTATTGCTGAATCTAAGAGTGAGGCGATCGCCGAGAATTCCCTTCCTGAGGCTTTTTAATTAGATGTAATAAGGATTGGCCAGTAGTTATTGTCTCTAGTTTTGGCTGATTTTTGCTAGTTTGAACATGGATAAGGTGCGACTAAGCAGGAACTTGTCGCTCAATCGCATAGTCAATAAAGCAAGTATTTGCACATTAAATTTCAGCTGGAGCGTTAAGAGAAGGTCGATATGAGCAAAGGTCAATGGTGGAGCCCGCAATCTGTCGGAACAATGATTGGGGCGATCGCCTTGGTGATAGGCTCTAGCTCTGCGGCGATCGCCGCAGATACCTTGAGATTACGGATTGGCCCATTGCAGCAAACCTTGGCTGTTGATGATTTAGAAAATTTTGCAGAGACTGGCGATATCCCCACAAAACTGCTGCCCTACAAAAGTTTTCTCAGCGGGAATATGCGGGGCTTTCTCCAGAAAAGTTTGAATGTGCAGCCTGAAGTCGCAACCCAATTTTTAGATGAATTGTGGGAGTCACCTACCGGAAAAATTGTCCTAGATCAATTGCAAATTGCGCTACCTGATACTTCTGTCGATGGACTGAAAACTGCGTTAAATGCTGTAGCGGGTCAAGAGCTCAATATCAGTGCTTTAAATGTTTTAAGAGCTTATCCTGCGAAAGAATTAACGGTTGATTTAACGGCGGTGGCAGGATTGCTGTTACAAACGAATTTGCCGAATTTACAAAGCCAAATCCTGAGCCCTAGGATTACAGATGATCTAGAGGTGGAACCAGAAGAAGTTGCAATTATTCCGTCAAGTTTAGACCCCACAGCAGCTGGTGAGCAGTCAGTGCGTCGTCAAACTGTAGTGCTGCGAGATTCTGATCGTGATCGCACAATTCCAGTGGATATCTACGATAGTCCTTCCGCGAAAAATCAACTGATTGTTTTGTCCCATGGTTTTGCTGCCAATCGTCGTTTTTTAGACTATTTGGCCTATCATCTGGCATCTCATGGTTATACCGTGGTTACACCGGATCATCCCGGTAGTAATGTGCAATCGCTGTTTGATTCTGGTCTGAATTTTGAAAATTTATTGCCAGCTGATGAATTTATTGAGCGTCCAAAAGATATTAGTTTTGTTTTGGATGAGCTGGAAACCCTGAATGTATCAAAGGAATATCCAGGACAGTTTGCAACGACGAATGTCACGGTGATTGGTCACTCCTTTGGTGGGTTTACGGCGCTGGCTCTGGCGGGAGGAGTTGTCGATCCGCCTGCGATTCGCAACCACTGTAATCAATCGAATCCTTTGATGCGTGCGCCCGGAGATTGGCTGCAATGTGCGGCTTCGGAGTTGCCCTATGGTCGTCTTAATTTAAAGGATGACCGCATTAAACAGGCGATCGCCCTGAATCCGATTATTGGGGAAGTTTTTGGGACGGATGGCTTAAGTGAAATTGATATTCCGACTATGGTGCTTACGGGTACAAAAGATGCCATTACTCCAAGTTTGACTCACCAACTTTTGCCATTTAAAGAGTTGGGTGGTGAAAAATATTTAGTGGTGGCTGATGGCGCAACCCACATGAGTGTGACGGATTTGAGTAATCGAGATAATCTCTTGTCGCAAAGTACTTTGGTGCCGGAAGTGATGGGCGCTGAAGCTGAACCCGTACGGGAAATGTTAAAGGCTTTGAGTTTAAGTTTTGTCGAACGTCATGATGAAGCTGGAGAAACTTATGGTGACTTTTTATCCGCTGGCTATGTGCAATCTTTGTCGAGTGACGCCATTCAACTACGTTTAACCCAAGAAATTTCTACAGAGCTGGAGCAATTTCTGAGCCATTTGCCCCAAACTAAAATTACAGCGGCGCGTGCTCAACAACCATCATCTTCTGATCAAAAACAGTTTTTTTTTAGCTTCTGGCGATCTCCCAAAAAACCTAAGTTACAAACTTACCCCACAGGAATTTTAAGAGCGAACCTAGACCCTTTTTTCCAAACAGCTCTCAATGTTGATGCCGCAGATTTATATTCGGTAGCCCATTTGAACGATGATCAGTCAACGCAGCAATGGAATTAGAGTTTTAGTTTTATTTTCGGCATGTGAACTTTGGCTGAAAAGGTAAGATAGAGCAATTCAATTGACCCCTTAGTGTGATGTCCCAGACTCCCCAGCTTTCGAAATTTGGTACGCAGATGTCTCGTTTAACCGGGGTGCGCGCCATTATGAAGGATATTATCGATACCCTAAAAGCGGGAGCAGGACAAGAATTCATTAATCTCAGTGCGGGTAATCCAGTAATTATTCCCGAGGTGGAACAGCTCTGGCGTGATTGCACAGCAGATTTATTGGCGAGTGCAGAATACGGTGAAGTGGTTTGTCGATATGGTTCATCTCAGGGTTATGAGCCACTCATCGAGGCGATCGCCACAGACTTTAATAAGCGTTATGGGTTGAACCTTACTAGCGACAATATTGTTATTACCCCCGGCTCTCAATCGCTTTATTTTCTCGCGGCAAATGCTTTCGGAGGATATGATGCGGGCGATCGCCTCAAAGAAATTATTTTGCCTCTGAGCCCTGATTACACAGGCTATGGTGGCGTAAGTTTGTATCCCGAAGCAGTTAAAGCTTTTAAGCCAAGTCTCGATATTGATAGAGCCAGCCATCGTTTTAAATATCGTCCAGACTTTAGCCAACTGAAAATCGATGAAACGTCTGGTTGCGTTATTTTTTCGCGTCCTTGTAATCCGACAGGTAATGTTCTCAGTAATGATGAAACCAAAAAAATTGCAGACCTTGCCGCAACTTATGATGTACCTGTTTTAATTGATTCGGCTTATGCACCGCCTTTTCCAGCTCTGAATTTTACGGAAATGAAACCGTTATTTGGTGGCAACATTATTCACTGTATGAGTTTATCGAAGGCTGGTCTGCCCGGTGAACGAGTGGGTATTGCCATCGGTGAGCCAAAATTTGTAAGTATTTTGCAAGCATTTCTCACGAATGCCTGTATCCATTCCTCTCGATATGGCCAGGCGATCGCCACCCGCGCGATTCAGTCGGGAGCCTTAGCCGAAATTGCGCTAAATGTGATTCGACCTTATTACCAAAATAAAATCCAGATTCTCACGGCTAAACTAGACCAATGTATGTCGGATGATATTCCGTGGTATCTTCACCGTGCAGAAGGCGCAATTTTCGCGTGGCTTTGGTTTGATGAACTGCCAATGACCGACTGGGAACTCTATCAAGAATTGAAAAAAGTTGGTGTGATTGTCGTGCCTGGTGGTCCATTTTTCCCCGGTTTACAAGAGCCTTGGGAGCATAAACAACAATGTTTGCGCATTAGTTTGACAGCTAGTGATCAAGATATCGAGACTGCTGTAGAAAGGCTCGCGGCGATCGCCCAGCAGATTTATGCGAAATAATGGCTTCTCAATGGGTTAGAAAATGTTGAGTTGTTTCGGTTCTGAGGCTGCTGCAATGAGGCGATCGCAACCAGAATCTGGATATGCCCAGCGATAATGGCATTCCTTGGGATTGCCCCAACAGAGGGCGAGATAAACTTCATCGCGACCAATATCAATTTCTGCCCATTCAGCTAGCTGACCCGCCAGGCGAATTTTCTCCGCTGTCAGTGGGTGAGTTTCGTGATTTTTTAATTCCCAGAAATTTAGGCCTGCGGTAATTTTCCACCAGAATTGCATCACAGTTTCTTTTGCATTTTGCAGAACTGTTTTATCTGAGTCAATCGCAATTAGTTGATGATGAATTTCTGGAAGTTTAAGCTCGTACTCACCGACCTTAAGATCACGCCAAATAATACCTGACACTTGCTGCTCAAGCTGGTAATTATGGATTTGTTGGGTGAAATCTTTGCAAGCAAAAACCTTCCCAACCTGTTCTAGATCTAAGGCCATACTCACAATTGGTACACCCACTCGATCTTCGGAGGAGAGCAAGAGGCGATCACCTCGCCATGCAGCTTTCAGCTCTTGGTCAAGGATACGAATTAGATCTTCGGTGCTGTAGGTCATGACGTTCGAGTCAGTCCATCATTTCTAACGATACCCTGCCCAAGGACTGACTTCCACTACCCCATTGGGTTGGAAAACAACATTAACCTGTGTGAGTGGTTCTTGAGGAAGAATACTAGTGCCAGGGATAATCCCTGCGGCTTCTGGCTGGATGAGAGCTGGTAAAGGCGTTTCTATGACTGCGGCTTCTGCTGATGCGCTTTCTGAAATGTAGAAGGCGATCGCCCCGTCATCAGTAACGCCAATGCTATATCGCAATGGTTTATCGGTAGCAACACTTTTTGTTTCTAAAGCACCTGCAATGTCACGGCGAACACCCGATACAAGCTCTCGTAGTGCATTACCGCGCACTTCACTTGTATCAAAGGAAATATCACCCGCAGTGCCATTCCAAGGACTAACCTCTAAAACTTTGTCATCAAAGACGACTTTAAACTGACCCACTTCTTCAGAACTGGCGATCGCCTCATCAACGGAAGAATAAGCTAGCTGTGGCAATGGCGTTGAATTCACCAAATCTTCTGGCGTATCTTCAATGGCTTGATAACCAACAATTGCACCATCTGTCGCAACAGAAAGACGATAAGCGGCAGTTTGATCTTCCTGGCGATCTGTCCAAGCTTCATTCAAGGTTTGATAAAGGTAAGTCTGCATCATCGCCAAACTTAAACTGTCATCAATTTCAGGGACGGTATTTAAAAGCTCGTCCAATTCTGCATCAGAAATAGACGCTTCCTCTGGGACTGTTGCATTGGAGATAGCCTCTTCCTCTGTCGAAATGCCAGGTTCAGTTTCTTCTCCCGTATTCTCCGTTGTTTGCTCGATTGTCTCAGAACCGTTATTGTTGGCGGCTTCTTCTATTGGTCGAGTGGCTTCTGGTACCGGTGCAAAGAACAGTGCAAAAGCTGTCAGCGCAAAACTACTCACACCAATCAGAGGGGGGGTCACTCGCTCTGCCAAGGACTGCTCAGGAATACTGTAGCGCTTACTGAGTGGGGTTAAAGGAAGAACAAAATTTGGGAGCGTTAATCCGTCAGCCAAGAACTGATCGATTGCCTCTGTGAGATCAAAGAGTTCGGCAGTGGTTAGGTGCACTTCACTATTCGACTGATCCGAAGGAGTTGTTTCACCCTGCTGCCAAAGAACACGGTGGACATTGCTAGGTTCGATCGTTTCGATCAGAACTTGACCGTTCTCGATTGTGCCTTCGGGATCAATGGGGTGCTGCATGCCACTGAGTAATCCTTGGGCATACTCACTGACTGCTTGAACGAGGTGATCGAAAAAAACCTTTCCGCCATTCAAGACTTGTCGAGATGAGAGAAATCGACATTCGACATTGGAGAGTACTGCGAGGGTTTGGAGAGAATCACCAGTGCCATCATCGAAGCCTTCGAGGATGAGGGTGCAATTTGGGAGGCTGTATTGTCTGAGAATATTCATCGGTTATCTAGCTGACTTCTCCATCAAATAAGCTAACCCAAAGCCGTTGTGCGCCAACGGTTCCGGTACAAAATAGTAGTTTCTGAAGTAGATCTAAAGCAAGTTCGTTAAGGTCTTGCTTGGATTGGTTATAGAGCATCACGCGGACACGACGGTTATTCATGCGACTTTTAAAGTGGGCACGAAAGCGCTCTAGGTATTCGGATAAACGGAAATGGTTATCAAACGGGAGTTGTCGGCTGCGTACCTGTTGTTCTGCGAGGAGTAGCTGACGTAATAATGCGGTGAGCTGTTTCGCGCGATCGCCAACAATAAGAACAAGGGCTTTCGCTTGAGTGGGCGTCAAATCCTGGTGGGTGTGCGATCGCCGCCAAGGATTACTACATCGTAACCGCCAAAATGCGACCCGATTCGTCACAATACTGTCGAGCTCAAGGCGTTTGGCGGAAGCAAGCATGAGTTCCGAACCACCAAGTTCGAGCGCTTCGAGAGCCAATAAAAGTAAATCGATTTGCTGCTGAGCGCGCCGAGGAAAAGCTTTCCCCTCCGGTAAAATATCCGGCAAATTTCGCAACAGATAAGGTTGATCTGATGCTGAAGGTTGGGATGTACTAGGGTTGGGCATTACGCTCACGGTCTCATTCATACTCACATGCAAAATTAATTGCACAGTTTCGATTAATTACTGTACTGTTCAGCACTTCAGGACGTTAATCCGAAGGAAATTAGGCGATTACGCCGTTCAAATCATAGGACATGATGCCCTGATCCACACAAGGATGGGCGGATCTATTCGATCAGTTTAGCGCATGGTGCTGAGAAAACTTTGTGCTTCAGATGAAGATAATAAATACGTAAGTTTAGTCTTCTACCCTGTCGTAGTTAACCAGAACAAAAGGTTGCACAATTAATGTTGGGAATTTTTGCCCCTTTGCTTTACTCCAATCAGTCAATTCTTCCTTGGTTGGCTTGCGCACCAGAGTTCCTTCCATCCACTGGCTCACAAGGGCTGTATTGTCCGTGGCGATCGCCTCACCCACCATTAATAGATCAAGAGAAGGATGGACAACAATAATCGCATCTCGACCCGCGTGGGGAGCGAGATCTTCCCATTCACTTTCCCCGAAACCCGTTTTTAACTGTTCGCGCAGATCTGACATCAGAAATATTGAGAGCAACTGTAATGGTGTACTGGATTTTCGAACTTTTGACAATAAAATCTACAGTCACATCGAAACATTTTACGCCTGAAAAAAAATCCGTTTGTCCCTTGACAATCCAATTTTGTCTGGATATAGTAGTTAAGGCTTAAGCAAACAAAGTTTAATGCTTTGGGGTGTCGCCAAGTGGTAAGGCAGCGGTTTTTGGTATCGCCATTCCTAGGTTCGAATCCTAGCACCCCAGTTTGAATCAAAGAATACAGATGGAAGTGTGTCTCTAGTTTCCGAGAGTCACGGCAGTACCTGTCGCAGTGATCAATAGTAATGCCCCTTTCTCATCGACGTTAATAGTTCCGGTGTCGATACTGATTCCGATTACAGCATTTGCACCTTGTTTTTTTGCATTTCGTTCTAGCTCTTTAAGGGCATCTTGGTGTCCTTTCTGAAAAACTTTTTCATAGCTACCAGTTCTGCCACCAATCATGTCTCGGATGCCTGCAAAAAAGTCGCGAAGTGCATTCGTTCCATAAACCACTTCTGCTGTCACAATGCCTTGGTAAGACTCAATTGTTTTGCCTTGGATAGTACTTGTTGTCGTTAGAATCATGAATTAAATCTCAGCTTTTTTTTAGTATAGCGAGTAGTTTGAGGGAGAGAGTTCGTGTCTATGTATCTCCGCAATCTGGCTGGCTTGATTTTGATTGCTATCGATAAAACTTTATATTTTAGAAGTGTGATAAAAGTCTAGGAATTCCTCTTTATATATTGATTTCTCTGCCACTACTACAGAACTTTTGTGTTTAACAATGCACTGAAAAGATTGAGACAATGATCTTGTGATAAGAAACTATTTCAGCGCTTTAGCCGATGATGATTTCGTCGATGAAAAGTACTATTTAAACAGGTTGTTTGTTCATTGTTGTAAATCTAATGAGATAGCAACACACAATAATTGCTCACATTGATACTGGAGAATTCAAGGTGCTCTCACTCCGTGTTACTAATGAGCTTAGGTTGAATATTGACCTTTATTGATCAAGAAAATCTGGACTTTAAAAAGGAAGATGGCGATGACTGCAATGAATCAGTTAGAGAACAATATATTTCCTATCCCGAGTAATGAAGCAGAGCGCTTGGATGCCCTTGAGGAGTACCAAATTCTCGACTCTTTGCCTGAGCAGAGCTTTGATGATTTGACGGCGATCGCCGCCCAGATTTGCGGAACACCCATTGCCTTAATTAGCTTGGTTGATAAAGAGCGACAATGGTTTAAATCTCGCCAAGGCATTGACGCAACTGAGACACCCCGTGGTCATTCATTTTGTACCCATGCCATTATGGATCCTGAAGAAGTACTGGTTGTACCAAACGCTTTAGAGGATCCACGTTTTTTAGTCAGTCCACTTGTTAAGGCGGCCCCACATATTCGTTTTTATGCTGGTGCGCCTTTGGTTAATCCTGACGGCTATGCTTTAGGGACATTGTGTGTCATTGATGATCAACCTCGTAATTTAAGTGACGCTCAAAAAACAGCTTTAGAAGCACTCAGCCGTCAAGTTGTAAGTCAACTGGAACTGTTTAAACAGACAAATCAACTGCAGCACCAGGTCGAAGTCTCACAGCAAAAACAAGAAGTTTTAGAAGACACCTTAGAGCAACTGAAACAAACTCAAACTAGTTTGATTCATGCTGAAAAAATGTCTACTCTGGGGCATTTAGTGAGAGGCATTGCCCATGAAGTGAATAACCCGGTGAATTTTATTTTTGGCAATTTGAAAAGTCTAGAGGATTATGCCACAGATTTGTTTGAACTCTTGGATCAATATCAGAATGATGTGAAAGTTGAGTCACCGGAGTTGGCTGAATTAAAAGAAGAGATTGACTTGGAATATCTCCGGCAAGATTTCCCGAATTTGTTTGATTCGATGCTGAACGGAGCTGAGCGTATCCGGAATATTGTGAAATCCCTCAGACTCTTTTCACGTCTTGGTGAGGAAGGGAATAAAAATATAAATCTGAATGAAAATCTTGATGCAACGCTTGACCTCTTAAAGGCCCAGCTTGATGAGCAAGGCTCTGCGATTGAGCTAGTGCGAGATTATGACGAAAATCTACCGAGTGTTATTTGTAATATTGGGTCGATTAATCATGTTGTGATGCTAATGTTGCACAATGCGATTGATGCCCTGGCACAAGGTGTTGGTGCTGAGCATGAGAGCCCTCATCAAGCGACGATTAGTGTTTCTACGAAGCAATGTGATGGAGAATATATTTATATTTGCATTTCAGATAATGCTGCGGGAATTTCTGAAGCTCTACAAGAGAAGATTTTTGAACCATTTTTTAGTACGAAACCCATCGGTGAAGGTACAGGTTTAGGTCTTGCGATTTGTCAGCAAGTGGTGGCTCAGCATAATGGCAAATTGTTGTGTAAGTCAGAGATTGATGTTGGGACAACGTTTGAAATTATTTTGCCAACAAATACGACTTCATTTTAAGAAACTCAGACCTGAATACTTCATAAAAAAGCCCCCAACAAAAAATGACTTGTTGGGGGCTTTTTTTATGCTTGCTTTTATGGAAAAAAGATTAGATTTCTTTCGTCACATCGACTTTACCGCGATTAACAGAGCGAAGGATGCGATTTACTGCGCGTCGTTCGTCTTCTGACAAATGCTCGTCTAGGGACGCAGCCATCAAACCGTAGCGATCGCCCAAAGTTAACTTCCCTGATATCGACACTGAGACGAGCATCTCAGCGACAGCTCCAGGTAGAAGTGTAATGTTCGGGCAAGGCATTATGATCATCGAAACTTTATATTTGACTACTTCTATAGTCCTTAAAAGTTTTGATTTTTTGGGTGATCCCCACAGTAATTAAGACGTGATTTTCAACCCACTTTTTTGTGAGCTAGGTCACATTTATTGGGCAATGCCTAGGTCTTGTAGGGCTAAGCGAATTTGCTCAATGCGACGTTGATTAACGCCAAGATCGGATTCGCCAAGGCGAGAAGCGGAACGGAGCTGAATTGTGGAGTCATTTTCAGGGAAATAAAACTCGACATCATCAACAAAACCTAATAGACGGCTGCTGGATTCGGCATGGATATAGTTATCTGTTGACTCGACAATTTTTGTGCGGGGAACAACGGATAAAACTTGCTCAAGGGCTTGGCGTACTGTCTGGCGATCGCCGACATAGGCAATGGGCTCAATGGTATGGGTGTCATCCGCATCTTCGCTGGCGACGCAATTCGGGCTGTCGGGACAAGGGGCGAGATGATTAGCTTCGATACCGATATTTGTGGGGGAAGCACCAGGGAAAAGCGAGGCGGCGGAGCTAACAGCAGGGGTTAGACACCAGAAGAGACAGACAAGGATGATGGCGTAGAAGCGGGACAACATAAAGACGTTTCACCAAACGAAAAACAATGTTCTCTATGCTAAACAACTTTAGCCATCGGCATCTGCTTTTATCTCGATTGGTTTCCGAGAATTGTCTTGGTGAAGGGTCTCATGGTGTTCCTGCAAATAGGCGATCGCCCGTTTAAAGTATTGTGGTTCGTCGGTCTGAAATATTTGCTTGTTGAGGTTCACTTTTCGGAGGCGATCGCCCACCCCTTGTCGATAGGCCGTATTATCCACGAGCTTGAGAGCGAGTTTGACATAATCATTTGCGTTGGTTGCAACCAGTTCCGCCATTCCCACCTGACGCAGTAATTGAGGGCCGATGCGATTTGCCCATTTTTTCCCCTCATAACCAACGATCGGTTTGCGGAGATATAGATTGTCCAACATCACGTTTGATCCCCCAAAAGGATAGGAGTCCAAACTAAAATCTCCTTCCTCCAGCAGTGCCATATAGTCTGAATAGGGTTTGCCAAGAATTACTTCAAATGATTCTGAAGGCAATATTTGTGCAAGATCCCGCGAGAAGGGAATTAAACCATTTTTGCGGAGAGAGTGGCTGGGGAAAAATCGGAAAAATACTTTTTTAGTGGCTTTTTTGTGGATAAATCCCAGCAGTTTGACCAACGGCTCATTGATTTTTTGACCAAGCCACGGGCAGTTAATCACAATTTCTGAGCGAGATTTTTTCGGGTTCTGTAATTCGTAGTTGGGGCAATCATGAACCGCGCCATTACCAGGCAATAAAACCAGGCGTTCGTCATAATGCTTTGTCGCTAGTGATCTCACCTCCACCGTGCCACCGGAAATTATGTAATCAATATTTGATCCATAAGTGCTGACAGGGTGACCTGTTCCCGCAATTTGGATAGATGCAATGCGTAAATTTGAGAGCAAAATACTTTCTGGACTCATGCCCACATCTGGAAAATAGGCGATCGCGAAATCGTTTTGGCGAATGGGATCGAGATTTAAAGCACCATCAACCACTTCTAATGAAATGACATCTTTAAACAAAGTTTGATCAACGGTGTCGAGATTCGAGCCGAGATAAATCAGGGTGAGATCATAGTCTGGAATTAAGGCTTCGAGGAAAATGTGGAGAGTTCGATAAACGGAATGATTTTGTTGCCAGAAGGCTGTAATGATGGCAATTTTGCGGGGATTCGGGTTGATATTTTGGATATTCGCCGTTTGACAAAAGGTATTGTCGCGGATGGCTTGGTTTAAGCGCTGTTTAATTGGGCGATCGCCTTCGTGATTAATATAAGTTGCCCCGAAATAGACATCAGCAATATTGGCAAATTCAATCAAACGTTCATCATCGGTATAAGCGATGTGGCGACGAAGATTTTTGCGGGCGATTGGATTCACCTGTGCTGAAAGATAGAGTTCGATGTAATAGGAATACCAGCGTGCAGCGAGGGCAGCATTTGTAGAAAATAGCAGAGGATAATCGACTTCTGTTTTGCAGCGGGGGTTCAGGAGAGTCAGAATTTTAATGAAATTCTGCGGCTGTTTTTGCAGGATATGCAGGTAATAGTCGGTGGTTTTTTGATGGGAAATAGCGGTGAGATTGGCAATGATGGGGTTGAGCTGGATAAATCTCAATGCATGGCGATCGCCCAAAACATAATCCGCTTGGGAAAATAAATACAGAAAATTTTTAATAAAAACGTCAATAAAATATTGCAGCTCTGGCGTGATCTCGGTGTAGAGCACCGTTTCAAAATGTGCCAGCATCTCGATAAATGCGACAGACAACTGGTCATAGTCGCCGTCGAGATAGAGCTGTAGATAGGTTCTGGGGTTAAAGGTCGGCTGGGAATCTTGCACAATAAAACTTGTCAGCTCGTAGTGAAGCGATCACGGGTCAAATCAAGGTTCCTCAGCATTATAAATCCCGTGAAAGTTACTGGCAGATTAATTATCTTCCTGAAGCTGTGCCGCAATTTCGACGACGGGAAATCCTTTTGGATAAATCCGCTCATTACGCATTTTTTTGATTTCATCGGAGGACATCTCAAGGCCATATTCATGGGCGATCGCCAGAATGATTTGCGCCCGATCCACGATCCCCGCCACAGCACCAGCAGGTGATAAAACGGTAATAAAGTTGTCGTTGAGTGTCTCTAATTTACAAATCACCTGTACTAAACTCGAGCTCTCCGAAACCGATTCAATCTGGTCGAGAGCGATCGCAATATCTTTTAGCTCCAAAGTATTCCAACGGCTTCGTTCAATACTTTGCAATGCGTCTGGTCGGATTAAGCCGCGATAACGTCCTTCTGAACTCGCAAAAATTGCTTTTTTCGGGGCGATCGCCATCTGGGGCAAAATATATTTTTCAGCAAAAGCCAGCAATGTTAAATGGGCATCTACAACCCGAAAATCGCGATTCATGACCTTGTGGGCTGTCAGGGACAATAGAATGGTTTGTAGATCAGAGAATCGCTCATAAGCACTGGCATTCCGCAGAATAAACCAGCCGAGTAATGAGACCCATAGCCCCATCACTTCGCCAGCCAATAGAGTTACTAAGAGCCCCACTGCAATACCAAAACTTCCCAGAACCTTGCCACTTGTCGCGGCATAACGAACACCCTTGAGGCGATCGCCTGTTAATTTCCAGATAATTGCTTTAAACATTTGACCACCATCGAGTGGTAGCCCAGGCACCAAATTGAAGAGCGCCAAAATTAAATTAATGCGGGAAATATCCCGCGCAAAGAAATGAATCAGACTCATCTTCGGCGTATACATCAGTAGAACACTGCATAGTCCGAAAATAATGAAACTGACTAGTGGCCCGGCGATCGCCACCGCGAAAGCCTCAAGCGGCGTTTTTGATTCCCGTTCGATCGAAGCCAACCCACCAAACAAAAATAAGGTGATCGATTTCACCTGAATGCCCTGGGCTTGCGCCATTAAACTATGGCCTAGCTCATGGAGCAACACTGATAAAAATAAGAGCAAAGCCATCGTTAATCCCGTTAGCCATGATAGCCACGTTGACCCGGCGATCGCCCTGACCGCTACGTCATTAGCATCGACACTCGTAATCAAAAGGAGTATCAAAAACCAAGAACGATCAATAAAAAGCGGGATACCAAATACAGCCCCTACCTGCCAAGTCTTCTGCATAACCCACAAACTACCAAGAAAAAGAAACAGCCCGATGCACAGATATCATAACAATTACTCAATTTTTCAGTGAAAAAAACTTGCCATTTCTAAAATATGCGTTTAGAATGTAAAACTGTTGAGAAAACGGGGCGTAGCGCAGCTTGGTAGCGCACCACTTTGGGGTAGTGGGGGTCGTGGGTTCAAATCCCGCCGCTCCGACTCAATGAGAAAAAGAAAAAAATCCCCCATTAAAAAAACTTCCAGTCTAGTTCTGGGAGTTTTTTTAATGGCTATTTTTATGAGAGTGAACTCCAACTAAAAACCTACGGCCATTATCCATTTTGACTATTCAACTTGAAATATAGGTGATTGCCTATATTTATCTGAATGCTTGCCTTTGAAAACGCAAAAACTGTGATGACTTGCATCACAGCTCAACCTTCTGAGGCAAAAAACACGAAATTTCAAACTTATAACTAATGATTAGTTACAAAAAAGCTCAGAAAGTCACCATCTCGACAATCTAAGCCTCCACAAAACGAGTCTGAAATTTTTGCCAGCTAACCCTATTTTTTCTTAGGAGCGACCATTTCCTTGAACTGTTTACCAGCAGAAAATGCAGGTACAACAGTTGCAGGGATCTGCATCTTCTCGTTTGTCTTAGGGTTACGGCCTTCTCTTGCTTTGCGTTGACGAGGCTCGAAAGAACCAAAACCAACAAGGGTAACTTTGTCACCATTAGCGACAGCTTCCATGATGGCTTCTACGGTAGCACTAACAACAGCATCCGCTTGCTTTTTGCTGATACTTGCCTTAGATGCGACCAAATCGACTAATTCGCCCTTATTCATCAAGAATCTCCTAAATATTGAGTAATTGTGAGCAGTATATGTAAAAAAATCAGGGAAAACAAGAACTGTGCTGGCGCATTCGGAACGACTAACGGCCCAAAGACAGCTATTCTGATGTTTTCCTGCATTATTCTAAGCGCTCTTTAGGTAAAAAGGATCGCTGAAAGCATTAATTTACATAGATTTCAACAATTTTTTTTGTTTCAAAACTTCAAATCTACTTTTTTTGCTGAAAATATCCCCCTTAGATAGAGGACAAAGGGGGAGAATCGCTACAATACCCTAGTTTTTCTGGGATGTGAGCTTATTGAAGGGAGATGCAATTTTTAAAGGGGTGTCAGCTTTTTGTTTGAGATAGAGGTTGTCAAGTAGAACAGCAGCTCCAGCAACCCAAGGGGGCACAATAACAGCGCCTAAAATGCCAAGGACTTGGGCACCCCCCAATACGGCTAACAATTGGTATAGAGGGTTAACTTTGACGGAGGAGCCAACCAGTAATGGATCTAGGACATAGCTTTCTAGATTTTGGATGAAGAGGAAAAGCAGAAAGACCCAGAGGAATGTCCAACCACCTTGGGCGATCGCCACGATTAGAGCCGGCACAGCACCAATTACTGGGCCAAAAAACGGAATGAGATTTGTACCACCTGCAATTACCCCAAGACCGAGAGCAAGATCTGAGATGCCGAGTAAACGTAATCCAATCGTAATTACAACACCTAAAATTCCTGATACCAAAAATCGGCCTTGGATATAACCACCCATCCGTTCGCTCATAGGCTCAGCTTGTGCCAGTAATTGTTTGTCCCAGGGTTCTGGAAAGATGCTAGTAAATCCTTTGAGGAGTTTGTCTGAGCCTGAAAGCATATAGGCAGAGAGAAAGAACGCCAATACTAAACTAAGGATTCCACCGATTACTCCGCGTGTGATGCCATAGGAACGAATTAGGACTTCCTGCGATGAACGAAATGCCCAAGCTGTTAAGGATTGGAGATCAAAAAGTTGGCTGAGTTTATCGAGTAAATCTGGTTCTGTCATTCCCAATCGCACAAGGAGTGACTGTGCTAAGACGCCGAGGATTTCGAGATAGAGCGGTAGTTTGCGAGCCAGTTTTTGAAGTTGGTCGGCTAAGGTTGGCCCCATCAAAACAACAAAACTGATAAAAATAGAAATTAATCCGAGATAAACACCGATGACAGCTAACCAACGAGGAACTTTAAAAGATTCGGCGGTGCGAATGACTGGCGCAAGGGTCGCAGCAATCACTACAGCAATCATCAATACGACCAATAGGCTTCGTAGCTGCCAGAGTAAAAACAGTAGCAGCACTGAACCAACAATCAGCAATAAGGTCGACAGAGAAACGGTAACTTTCCGCTCAGACATAGGGATTTAGAAAAGAGTCTCGGTTGATGGTTATTGTAGTTATTTTCAAACCTCAGCATCGTAATTGATGATGCTAGGTCTGTGATGGCTGGCGTATTTAGGTGCTATTTCGATTAGAGCCAATCACTTCCGCAAAAGCATAATTCGGAGCAGCGAGGACAAAAACGGTACTGGGTAAACGTTGCATCCGTTCTTGCAGGGTGGTGTAGTAATGGAAAAAGTCAGGATGTTCGGTGGGACGTGCCATGCCAAGAAAAACTAAATCGGCATGGGTAGAGGATTCATGCAGAATCTGATCGAAGGGGCGATCGCCCGCAACGATGACAATGGGTTCTGCTTTGATACGGGACGTTGTGATTAAATCTTCTAGGTTTTGCCTTGCTGCCTGGGCACCAGCTTCGTCATGGACAACGAGCTTGAGATAGATCTGAGCATTGCGCCATTCAATATCGGTACGCAAAAGGTAGGCCAGCATCAACATCAAACCACCATTGGTCTGGACACCACCCCACCAAATATCGATGCGTCGTCGTTTTCCAAAAACAAGCTCAGGATTTTCCCTGAAAATGACAACATTCCGTTCGGCAATGTGGATATTTTTGATGAGATTGCAATAGGGTTCTAATCGTTCTGGAGACTCACTGGCTCCGAGCAAAATTGTATTGGGAATCAGATCGCCAAGGCCATAGGTTTCAATGAGATTCATTGCTCCAGTAAAGGGCTCTTCTGCTGTACTCACCCGCACTAATGCTCGAATACCTCGCTTGCTGATGTAGTCGCGAATGGTGGTTTCGAGTTTGACTTGTTGTCCGGCATCGCGAGAGCCTGCTGGCAAAATACTGGCAACGGTCATTAAAGCGCGGTTATGGCTAAAGGTATCGGCGAGTTCGATCAATGACCAACGTTTGCGGGGCGTTCCAGATAAAACAAGGATATGAGGTCGCCAATTTTTACTGTCGTCTGTGCCAAGCACTTGGTAGATTGCTTTACTGATCAGCGCCATCCATAATCCACGTCGCACATCTCCCCATGCAGTTTCGAGTTCGCGGCGTTGTAACCAAATATAGATGCAAAGGACGATTAAGGCCGCAACGATTGTGGCGATCGCATTAATCAGAAACATGACGCCGAGACAACCTAATGCGCCGAGTAGGGATAATGCCCAGTGGACTCGGAAGGTTGGTCGGAAGGAAGGACTTTGCAAAAAGGTTTCGATCCCGGCGGAGACATTGAGGACGAAATAAGTCGTCAAAAAGAACATCGTTAAGACTGGAGCAATCAGGTTTAAATCCCCAATACAAACGGCGGCGATCGCCACCCCGAGAGTGACAATGGTGCCAATGCGTGGCTCATCATCACGACCACTACCCGACCCGAGAAATCCTAACCAACTGGGAAGTACGCCATCCCTTGCCAAAGCTTGTAGTACCCTAGGTGCGCCGAGAATACTACCAATTGCACTACTGAGGGTTGCGCCCCAGACCCCCAGCAAAATAGCCGGTGCCCAGAGAGAAATTTTTTGCATGACGAGTGGATCATTGATCAGACTGGCTGTGTTTCCCCGTTGAAAAAGAAATAGGGGAATGATCATATAGATCAAATAGCCTGTTGCGACGGCCGCCAATGTGCCAAAGGGGATTGATTTTATTGGGTCTTTTAGATCGCCGGACATATTCACGCCGGACATAATGCCTGTTACTGCCGGAAAAAAGACTGCAAATACTGTCCAAAAGGGAATCGGTGTTTCTGCCGTTGATCCCCACATGGCAATATCTCCAGCCTCAGCCATTGGTTTGCCAAAGAAAAAAGAAATGAGCGATAGGGCGATCGCCGCCATGATGAAATACTGCGCTTTAATCGCAATGCTGGCAGAAGTGATTGCCAGAATTCCCACTAAGACTGTCACAATTAATGCGACATAAAGCTGACTGAGATTGGGGAAGACCCGCACCACACTCTCCGCGAAACCGATGGTGTAGAGGGCTACAGAAAATGCTTGGGCAAAATATAACGGAATGCCGACAGCTCCACCCGTTTCGAGGCCAAGGGAACGACTAATCATGTAATAAGCGCCCCCCACCCGTACCACTTTATCCGTGGCGATCGCACAGATTGAGAGAGCTGTCAGGAAGGTGATGACATTGGCGAGGGTGACAATTGCCAGCGTGCCTAACAGACCCGCATTTCCCACCACCCAACCAAATCGGAGGTACATAATGACCCCCAAAATAGTCAAAATAGAAGGGGTATACACCCCTCCAAACATCCCTAAACCGGATTTTTTTTCCTTGGCATTAGTCATAAAATGAGCCAGTCCCAATGATTTTCTTTCAGCATCGTCCCATAGATCGCCGATCATGGGCAGAATTTAGCTTTACTTCGCTCTCCTTACCTTATCCGACAAATATCTAAGTCACATCGATTAGGTTCGTCGGCAAAATAACTTGGAAGGTTGTGCCTTGATTTGGCTTGGATTCTAGCTTGATTTGTCCATCATGTTTTTCCACAATCTGATACACAATCGATAAGCCTAATCCTGTACCTTGGCCAATCGGTTTTGTTGTGAAAAAGGGATCAAAAATTTTCTGTTGGGTCGAGTTATTAAACCCGATACCGTTGTCGGCGATCGCCACGCAAATGTACTCATCATTCAAAATCTGTGTGGCGATCGTTAGTTGCGGTTGAAAATCTGGATTTTCCTCCAGCACACTGTCCATTGCATCAATGGCATTACTAATCAAATTCATCCAAACCTGATTTAACTGTGCTGGATAGCAATTAATTAGTGGTAGGTCTTCGTACCGCTTGAGTACCTGGATTTTATTTTTTATTCGGCTATTGAGAATGATCAGAGTGCTTTCTATACCTTCAACAAGATCAATCTGTTTGATATCCGCTTCATCCAATCGCGAAAAATTACGTAACGATAAAACCATTTCTCGAATGCGATTTGAACCTAGTTTCATCGAGCTGAGGATCTTCGGCATATCCTTCTTCAAAAAATCTAATTCGATGTCTTCGATCAGCTCGGCAATCTCTCCATCCTCTTGGGGATATTCATCATTGTAGAGATCGATTAATTCCATCAAATCATCAAAATTCTGTCGTATATGGGTTAAATTGCCATGAATAAAATTCACCGGATTATTAATCTCATGGGCAATTCCAGCCACCATTTGCCCTAAGGAAGACATTTTTTCCGTTTGGATTAATTGCGTTTGGGTTTCTTGCAACGAGGAAAATGCGTCTTCTAATTCTTGATTTTTTGTGAGGAGTAAATTTTCTGAATCCAGTAGAGCCGCAGCAGTTTCTTCTTGGGCTTGTATTCTAAGATTTAGGTCGCGATTGACGGAATCAACTTCTTTGTAAGTCCAATAATAATCACAAATTAGACCAGCGAGAGGCACAACATAAGTAATGATTTTGAGGAAGTGGGCGATATTAAAATGATTATCAAATAGTGCTGTAGACCCAAATGACATATGCAATTGCGTCATTGTGTTGGGAATCGTACTAATGATCAGGGAGTGGGAGAAAATACTGGGATATTGTTGGTAAAAACGAGGGTAAATAAAAACCCCAGCAAACAGAAATAGGTATAGAGGGACGACATCCCAAGGCCTAGTAAACAGCGCATCAGGATAAGTCGTTTTTGGTAAATGTTGACTCGTTGCGGCGAGGTCGATTACACCATAGGAAAGCACACAAAATAAGACACTAATTCCTAAAATTATATAAATACTGCGTTGCCATTTTTCTGGCTTTAAGATTAGGAAAATACTGACACCCAGCAAAGTTAGTAGGATATTTGCCATCCGACAAATTGCCCAGGTGAAAGGAATCAAGTCTTGGTTATCGGCAACTGCTTCAACGAGGCGACTTGCTGCAAGGGTATGGAAAGCGTCCATCACACCAGAGCAAAGCAGTGCAACACCAATTACTGGGGTGGTGACGTCTCTCTGGAGTCGAAAATGGATAAAGGCGAGGATGACGGTAAATATTGCGGCGCAAACGGCACTCCATTCGAGGATGGTGTGGGTGAAACTTCCGGTAAGGGTAAAGTACAGCACGTCAATCGGAGTTTGTGCTGTAAATTGCTCGGGTTGATAGGGCAGTTGCTCGGAGGCAAAGCTAACGCCCAATAGGTTGAGAAGGGAGGGTATTAGACAGATACTCCAAACCGCCCAAATAAGAAATTTTGGGAGTCTAACTTTTTTGCTCAAGGGATCGACTGCTTTAATCGCGAGCCAATCACCTAGGGAAAAGGGGCGAATGTTCATGCGTTTGGGTGCGTTGCGTACCTACCAACATTTTATTTTAGGTTTTAGTTGGTGGCAGATAATTGGCGATCGCCGTAGTTTAGAAGCTGGTCGATGCTGTCGAGGCGATGTTGCCAAACTTCGGCTTGGTAGGGGTTTTGTTTGGCGTAGGTTTCTAGATGGGGCTTAAAGGCAACTTTAAAGTCTGCCCAGTAGCTTTGTGTTAATAATACGTTTTTTTGATTGAAGCTGCGTTGGGTTTGTTGCAAATTGTCGAGAAAAGTATCTGCGGTGGGTTGCCATGGAGTCTCGGTAAAGCTGATGAACCATTCTTGTTGCAAGGTTTGGAAGCGTTGAGCGATCGCCTCTAGCGGTTCGCGGTGGGGCAAAATTGCGGGAGTTGTCCCCAGTTTTGTCACCAAATCTCGATTTAGATCTGAGGCCGCAAAAAACGAATTGCCAACAGTGGGTAGCTGCCGCAGGAGTTGGCGTTGGTCGAGAGCTAGGCCAGAGTCCAAATCCAGTAGTCGGATACTCGGTAACAGCAATGTACTGCGATTGGGGAAAGATGTCAGGAGATTTTCGGTGAGAGCCGCTAGGTCAGGGGATGTCTCGGCATAGGTCATCGGCACCAACATATCGAGATAATCATTCTCGATCCAAGCTTCCCAATTTTGTTGAATTTGTTCGAGGCGTTGAGCGCGAGGAATGGCGAAGATGGCGGCGGAAAGGGTTAAATCTGGTCGTTTTTGTTTAAGGGTTTGGCTGGCTTTGGCGACAAATTGATCCACTTGTTCGATCCGAAAGTCTTGCCATTCCTGCCAGTGGCGATCGCCGATGCGCAGATAAGTGGGATCACGGTAGCCTTTCATCCGAAACTGCTCGCGGGCGGCTTCCCCAAAACCATAGGCTTCGTTGCGAATCACTTCATGGAAAGGGTAGCGAATATAGTCGAGTTGAATGCCATCAACGTCGTAGTCTGTGGCAATTTCTGTGAGCAAATCGAGCAGATATTTTTGGACTTCGGGATTGGCTGGATCAAAAAAGGCTTTGCGACTGCGGTATTGGAACGGGTCTCCCCGGCGATCGCCTGCCCCCCAGTCTGGATTTTGACTTAAAACAGGCCCCAAATAATATCGAGGCTGTCCCATGATTTCGTTATGGCGTTGGTTTGCCGCCGCAAAAATCCAAGTCCAAGCGTGTAATTCCATCCCCCGGGCATGGGCAAGCTTAATCCCACTGGCGAGGGCATCCCAACCATTCAGAGCTGGATTTTGTGCTGGTGCGACCTTACTCGGAAAAATCGGATAGCTTGCATTGACCGTCTCCATAAACACCACATTGATGCCCGCCGTTGCAAACCGATCAAAAACCTTCGCTAAACCTGCTTCATTTTGAGCATCGACAATGGTGCCACGATCTAACCAAACCGCTCTAATTTCAGCAGATTCGGTAGGAGCATTATTTTGATAAGCCGCCCCAATCATCTGACCAATATCGGTTGCTTCTGCTGCTGCTAGGGAAAATTCCCTCGCCTCTAGAAAATAGTAATAGGCATCAATTCTGCGCTGAACTTTGTTGAGAAAATCCTGTTGTGTGACAGTATTACTCTTCTGGAAATCGGCACTGCTTTGGGCTGATGATTGTTGGCTCTGGGCGGTGAGCTGGCTGCTCTGCCAACGGTATTTCATCGCTTCGAGCTGTTTCCCTAGACGAATATATTCTTGAGGAATGGGCTGATAGCGCTCGGGTAAACGGAAATCAGTGCCATAGGTGTTCGTCGGAAAAATGTCCGTTTCTGACCATGTTTGGGCGATCGCCCCTTGCGTTATCCCACAAATGCCCAGCGAGGCGAGAAAAAAACTATTTACCTTAAACAACCGTTGCCAGCCCATACGTTGCCATTACACCGTAAATTTTTCCCAATCATAATCGACAATCACAAGAAAAAATCTTCCTAACGTTGTGGCGATCGCCCAAAAGATAGTTTCTGTCCAATAATTTAAAGAGTAAAACTGTAGGATAGTGAAAACGATCCGCTCACAATTCCGCACAGCAGGCTATTAATGGTTTTTTCCCTTACCAAAAGCAGTTCCCGCCAACGAGAGATTATTGAAGTTGTCCTCGGTAATGGTTGGGACTTTATGAAAAGCTTGCTTACTGGCGGCAAAGCAGATAAACCTCAGATCCCTCCCCCAGAAGTTTTTCGGAATATCCTCGTCGAACTGGGCCCGTTTTACGTCAAACTCGGTCAACTCCTGAGCACTCGTCCCGACCTGCTACCACCAAAATATATTGAAACTCTGACTGACCTGCAGGCAAAAGTCCCGACTGTACCCTGGTTCGAAATTGAGCAAACCATTAGCCAAGAATTAGGGAAGCCCCTCAGCGAAGTCTTTCAGGAAATTAATCCCAACCCAGTTGCCGCTGGTTCTATTGCCCAAATTCATCGTGCTGTCCTCAGAAATGGCAAAGCTGTCGCTCTCAAGGTCCAACGTCCCGGCATTGATCAAATCGTTTCGCAAGACACTGTCCTTATTACAGGTATCGCTGAACTAGCTGCCCTTACAGAAATCGGCCAAGACTATGATGTGGTTGCTTTAGCTAAAGATTTCACGAAAGCTGTTAATGCCGAATTAGACTTTCGAACTGAGGCAGGCTATACCGATCAGCTACGTCGAAATTTGTCCAAAAGTCGTTGGTTTGATCAGCAGCAGCTGGCAATCCCTGAAATTAATTGGGATTTAACGACCCGCAAACTCCTGGTGATGGAATGGCTCGACGGTAAACCTTTACTGGAAGGAGACGTGCCGTCGAAAAAACAACGACAAGCAATCACCACGATTCTGTTTCGTGCCTTTTTTCAACAAATTTTTGTGGATGGTTTTTTCCATGCGGATCCCCATCCCGGCAATATTTTTTACCTAGATAATGGTCGCGTTGCCCTCATCGATTGTGGCATGGTGGGACGTTTGGATCCCCGCACCCAAAAGCTGCTTACGGAAATGTTGTTGGCGATCGTTGATATTGATGCCCAGAGCTGTGCACAACTGACTTTGGAGCTGTCAGAAGACTCTACTAATGTGAACCTTGCTCGCCTCGAAGCCAACTATGACAAGCTTTTGCGGAAATATTATGACCGCAGTTTAACGCAGCTTAATTTTAGTGAGGTCTTTTATGAAATTCTTCAAGTTGCTCGAAATAATAAAGTAAAGCTTCCCGGTAATTTGGGTCTTTATGCCAAGAGTCTCGCAAACTTAGAAGGGGTTGCGCGTAATTTCAATCCAGAGGTGAATCTACTCGATGAGATTAAGCCACTGATCACTGATATTTTCCGGCGTCAGCTAATCGGAGATACGCCGTTTCAAACGATGTTCCGCACTGTGCTCGATCTGAAAACATTTTCGCTGCGATCGCCCCGCCAGATTGATGTCATTCTAGACCGCCTCAGTTCAGAGACATTGCAGTGGAACCTAAAGGTACAAGACCTTGATGGTTTGCGACGTAGCATCGATGATTCAGCGAATCGCTTGTCATTTAGTGTGGTGGTGGGTTCATTGATTATGGGGGCGGCGATCGTTAGTACCTCTCCAAATCGCCAAGTGCTGATTTTGAATGATATTTTGTTTACCTTTGCAACCCTGCTGGGACTCTGGTTGATTATTAGTATCTTGCGGTCAGGACGATTAAAATAGCATTTATTCCATCGCAATGAACTCGCTGGACAGCAGCCAATATTTAACATTACGGTGATGAAATTACTAAACTGAATTGCTACCAGTGTCGCCATTCAGCGGATAGTATAGAAACGGTTTCGTCATTTTACTCAGCTGTCTGCCGAATTTATCTCCCCAAAACCGCTATGCTCTCCACTCTCCTTGCTGATTTTCGCATTATTTTTGAGAGAGATCCCGCTGCCCGTAACTGGCTTGAGGTCTTATTTTGCTACCCAGGTCTACAGGCACTTTTATTTCATCGCGTTTCCCACGCACTTTTTAAGTCAGGTCTCCCATTTTTCCCTCGGTTTTTATCTCACATTGCACGATTTTTAACTGGGATTGAGATTCACCCCGGCGCTCAGATTGGTCATGGTGTGTTTATTGACCACGGTATGGGAGTGGTCATTGGCGAAACAGCAATTATTGGTGATTACTGTTTGATTTATCAGGGCGTTACTCTCGGTGGTACAGGTAAAGAGAGCGGTAAACGTCACCCCACTCTTGGCGAAAATGTCGTTGTTGGCGGCGGCGCAAAAGTACTCGGTAATATTGAAATTGGCAATAATGTGCGGATTGGCGCAGGCTCAGTAGTGCTGCGTAACGTACCTTCTGATTGTACTGTTGTTGGGATTCCCGGACGGATTGTCTATCGTTCTGGCGCGAAAGTTAGTCCCCTCGAACATGGCCGTTTACCCGACTCGGAAGCAACAGTCATTCGGGCATTGGTCGATCGTATTGAAGCGCTTGAAGAACAGTTACAAGAAATAGACGAGAAATCTTCTTCTGATCGAGTGACAGTGAATGTTGTTACTCCTTCTGGTGAAGTTGATCGGACTCAATCTTGTCGCATCGCAAATAAAGAGATTCAACAATATTTAGATGGTTCTGGTATCTGATCTATTGTTTTGAATTTTAATATTTTGAGTTGAAATTGTTGGGCGATCGCCATTTACTCTCTCGGCAATTTCCCAAACTCTCGGATTTGACGAATCAGAACTTTCGTTCGTTTATTTTTGTCCTCAAGTTTTTCTACTTCTTTCTCAAGGAAAAAGTTTAGGAAGGTTCGGATTGCCGCAACTACAGCTAATTTCCCAAGAGCTTCCCATGAAGGAGCGACTGCTGTTGCTGCAATATCGGCGGCAAGCAAAAATTCTAGAGATAAAGCTAGAGATAGTCCAAATTCGAGACGGACAACTTCGTTGTAATCAATAAGTTGTTGATGTTTTAAATATCGCAAAACAAGTCTTTGTAAGGCTTTGAGCGAAGCTAGAATAATAATGATTAGAGCTGCAATTTCTAAAAAAGTCTCAATAATGAAAATGCATTGATCTAGGAATTCGAGTCGGTTACCCCCATGAGCAAGTTCTTCACTATTCGCTATTAAAAAATTTAAATTAAGATAATCAGTAATGGTAAACGTCTCGATTATCATTCGGTAAAAGCAGGTTTTCTTATAAATATCTGCTTTTTATCTTGAGTCATTCTGCTTATTGATTGGCGCTAAAAAAACAAAAATTATTGCTCTAGTTAATTGTGTTAATTCAGCTTTTAATGTGAGTTCAACTATCTATCTCTACTAAAACTAAAATAGGTTCCAAGCTTTTGTAGATAAAGATCTTAAGCGCTCAAGTCTCTTTGTGAAATAGTGTCGGTCTAATTGACTATTATTAAACAAAAGAATATTTTGTAAGCTGATACGCCATGACCAAATATAGGCAAGTTGTGTCAAACTTTGTAAGGCTATTTCTTCAGCTTCAGTAAACACAGTTTGGGATTGATAACCGGTCACAAATGCCTCGCGTACCTTGCGGCACAATCCGGTTGTGAGGGCTGCTTGGTAAAATTTCCCAATTTCAAAGGCACGCCAGCCATAACCACATTGGTCGAAATCGAACATCGTGATTTCTTGATCTTTAGTGAAATGCACATTACCGCTGTGAGCATCGCCCCAGCAGACTGTCCAAAAAGGTTTTGCTTTGGAAAAATCTCCAAGTTTGTCTCGAATATCCTCAGCCGTCTTTTGGACGAAATGCCAGTCGTGGGGGCGATCGCCGAAAAACGGCAAAATATAAGACAGTGATTCGTCGAGGAGATAGTCTAAATTTAGTGCTTGGCGGGAATGATCGCAGCTAAATTCTGTACTGATTTGATGGATATGTGCAACGACTTTTCCTAGCCTCTGACTCTGCTCAACTGTCCAGCCACCCATGGAAATTTCACCAGGTGCAAAGGGAAATAAGGTTGCATATCTCATCCCTTCTGGTGCGCCTACTTCCACGACATAATCTCCTTCAACAGTCGCTATAGGAGCGGCAACAGGAATTTGATGTTTGGCCAGAAAGTTTAAAAAATCGACTTCGAAATTGATATCTGTGCGCGATCGCCAATGGTGATGGGAAACTCTTAAGACCCTTAGTCCTCTAGGCGTTTGCACGAGATAAATATCACTCAAGCCACGATGCCAGAGTTCACACCGCTCCACATTCGCTAAACCAAAGAGAGGTAACACTCTCTCCACTATGGCGATCGCCGACAACGTGGAATAAATAACAGGAAAATCGGCGCAGATCACCACTGAACTCCTAGAGATAATCACAGGCTCTACTTAACCTAAAAAAAGACCCGACTAGACTTCTGTAACAGACAACACGATTGGGCTGTTTAACCAATTTTTATCCCTCTAAAACCATTGGATTTCCTCGACAAATTCTTTAGCGATAATTTGCACTAAAAAATCCCCCATGTTGTGAGGGACGAAATCAGTACTTTTATTTAGAAAAGCAAAAAGTAACAGTGAAGCGAACTAACTCATTTAAACGAGCAATGCCTCTAGCTTGCCTTGACGATCTAAAGCATGAATATCATCGCAGCCACCAACATGCTGATCGTTGATGAAAATCTGAGGTAAGCTGCTGCTGCCATTTGCACGATCTGTCATTTCTTCACGGGCTTGGCGATCGCCATCAATACAATATTCCGTATACTCAACCCCCTTGTTATCCAGCAGACGCTTCGCGCGGATACAAAATGGACAAGTACTCCAAGTGTAAACTTCGACTTTTGCTGTCATGATTCTTAATCCTCTCCGTGCTGTAACAGCATATTATAACCTTAGCGTTTTTACATTTATAAAAAATCAGTTTTTTTCTACAAATAGGTAAGGACATTAATCGCTATATCAAATTTCTGTTCATCATTACCTATTACTTGCCTTTTATATTCTGAAAGTGACTTTAGAGAAAATAATCATGGCTCAGCACGATACTAGAGACAGAAGAATAGATTTACTTCGATTTATAGGAATAACTCTGATTATTCTTGCCCATGTGAATCCTCCAGAGATTATTTTTCAGTTTCGAAACTTTGATGTCCCTTTGATGATTTTAATTTCAGGAAGTTCGTTTTGTCTTTCTTACAAAAATCAACCCTTTTTATTCTATTTCTGGAAGAGAGTCAAAAGATTAGTATTTTCAACTTGGCTATTCTTAAGTATTTACTTCCTTTTCCTAAGATTTTATTATCATTCTTTTCCTCCGATAACTAAAGTATTGGAGAGCTATGTTCTTGATGACGGTATTGGTTTTGTCTGGATTATACGAGTTTTTCTAATGGTTGGATTATGTGCTCCACTTATCAAGAAGCTATTCACCAATAGGATATCAGACAGGCAATATATTGTAATTCTATTTATGGTCCTAATGCTGAATGAAGGTATTCGATACTTTTCTTTGATCTACTTGCCAGAGGCAATAGCAGGACTTTTTAACTCCACTGTTCTCTACTTGATTCCCTATGCAATAGTATTTGCCTTCGGTCTTTTATTGCCAACTTCAGATATCAAAAAACTTTGTCAAATAGCATTGCTTTCATTGCTCACCTTTTGCTTTATGTCGTCTTTGCTATACATTAAATATGGTGAATTTGTCCCGACTCAGGCATTTAAATATCCTCCATCAATATACTATTTGTCTTATGCGATGTTCGTTTCTATATTGTTATGGATCAACAGTCCAAGAGTACTAAAAGTAATAAATAGAGTTACTTACTTACAGTCATTTATTTTGTTTGTTGCTCAAAATTCAATGTGGATATATTTATGGCATATCCTTTTTATGAGAGTAACTCCAAGATATTTTTTTGTTGTCGAATTTTTAATTGTTTATTTTTCTTCGGTGATAATAACATACATGCAAGTATGGATACTTAACGCAAAAATACTGCCGCTTATTAAAAGCTCATCTCTTCAAAAGAGTATACGGATTATTCTTACTGGGTAGCAATTTAGATTAACGTAATCAGTCTAGACAGAGTATTCAGAAGCGATTTGAATTCTTGGTTAATATTTCGAATTCAAGGAGTTGGATTGCTTGTGTTTTTGATTGTTTCTCTCCGCTTCATTTCCTTCTTATTAAAGATATGATTGTTAAATATTTGATGGTGTTTGGCATCTTGTAAAACAAGATATTTTTGTAAAAAAACGAGGAAAGCATAACTTCCCCCGTATCAAGCATTCATGGTTATTGCTTGAATCCTTAGCCGCCAGCTACCGCAGGCACAATGCTTACTTCGTCACCATCATTTAAAGCAGTATCTACATTATCGAGGAAGCGAATATCTTCTTCGTTAACGTAAATATTGAGGAAACGACGAGGGTTACCTTGGTCATCACAAAGACGAGCTTTGATACCAGGGCAATTTGCTTCTAAGGAATCGAGCAATTCTTTAACGGAAGAACCATCACAGTCAACGGTGGGTTCGTTCTTCGTAAACTTTTGGAGAGGAGTCGGGATTAAAACTTTAACGGCCATTGCAACAGGACAGATTTTTAATAAATAAACAATAGAAAACTGGGCAAGCGAGAAAACACTCACCCAATTCAGACAAGCAATTATACAGAAGTTTCTTGCCAATCTAAGCGCTCAAGGGTGCGGGCACGGTCAAGAGCAGCCTCGAAGGAATCAAGGTTCGCATCGATTGTGTAAGGCTCACCTGCTGCATTTTGAACTGCTTCCTGAGTTTTGAGACCGTTACCTGTGATGTACACAACAGTCTTTTCGTCAGGATTAATTTTGCCAGCTTCAACGAGCTTCTTGAGCACTGCGATTGTTGTACCGCCAGCAGTCTCAGTGAAGATGCCCTCAGTTTCAGCGAGGAGCTTCATGCCTTCAACGATTTCTGCATCAGTAACGTCTTCGATGTTGCCGTTAGTCTTGCGAGCAATTTCAAGAGCGTAGATACCGTCAGCAGGATTACCGATTGCAATGGATTTTGCGATGGTGTTGGGCTTCTGAGGTTGGATGAAGTCGCGACCTTCTTTAAATGCTGTCGAGATAGGAGAACATCCTTCTGCCTGGGCACCACTGAAGCGGACATCCTTGTCTTCGACGAGGCCAGTTTTAACGAATTCATTAAAGCCTTTGTAAATCTTGCCGAAGAGTGAACCGGAAGCTAGAGGCGCAACGATGTGGTCGGGGAGTTCCCAGCCGAGTTGCTCAATGACTTCGTAACCGAGGGTCTTGGAACCTTCGGAGTAGTAGGGGCGGAGGTTAATGTTCACAAAGCCCCAACCTTTGGAGTTCGCAACTTCAGAGCAGAGACGGTTTACTTGGTCGTAGTTGCCGTGAACCGCCATCAAAATGGGGTTGTAGATCAACGTTCCGAGGACTTTTCCGGATTCAAGGTCGGAAGGGATAAAGACGCAGCAGTCTAGGCCAGCGTGGGCAGCGATCGCCGCAGTGGAGTTGGCAAGGTTACCAGTACTTGCACAGGAAACGGTAGAGAAACCAAGTTCTTGGGCACGGGTGAGAGCAACGGATACAACGCGATCCTTAAAGCTCAACGTGGGCATATTTACCGCATCATTCTTGATGTAAAGCTCTTTGATACCGAGGCGACGAGCTAAGCGGTTTGCCTTGAGGAGAGGAGTCATGCCTGTGCCGACATCGATGGGTGTGTCAGTTTCGACGGGCAAAAATTCTTTGTAGCGCCAGATGGAGTTAGGGCCAGCTTCAATCGTTTCGCGGCTAACCTTTTGCTTAATCTTCTCGTAGTCGTATGTAACTTCGAGGGGGCCAAAACAGAGTTCGCAAACGTGCTTGGCTTCTGCTTCGTATGTGGCACCACATTCCTTACAAGTGAGTTGTGAGAAGTTAGCGGTGTCTAAAGACTTAATGGCGGTATCTATGGGTGCTTGAACCATGATGTGTTTTCTCCGTTTCCATGAATGCTGAATGCTTGAAAATCATAGTAGTCAGTAAAAAAGCCTACGTCAACAATACCCGATAAAAATAGTCGGGATTGAGCTATTCGATTGTGCTGTAAGGGATTGGCCGTATTTTGGGCAGAATATTAGGGGTGAGTTAAAAAAGAAGTTTTACAATTGAGCTTGTGTTGTGGCGCAGCTTTGGTGAAGTAGGAGATGACTATGAATCGGTTTTTGAGTAATGGCTTAATGGGTGGTTTCGCTACTGTTTTGGCGACATCGATGGCAACTCCGGCGATCGCCTCCTATTTCTATGACGGTGGTTGGGCAAACTCCGTGAGCCTCGCTCAAGAGCAGATTGATTTATTGACCGAAGTAGAACAATCTCTCTACAGCACAAAATATGGCTTTGTTCAGGGGAGCTACCGCAAGCTGTTTTTTCACATTGGCGAGCTTGATCGTTATCTAGATCGCTTTGGTGATCCCATCGCGACTGACTGTTCCGCGCAATCCTTCGATAATCCCGAATTATCTATTTACTGCTCATTATTAAATTCCCGCCCACTCCTATTCCAACTGCTTGCTGCGACAGAACAACGGCAGCTGCGTTTGAGTACGGCAGAGTCTAGTTTCTTGACTCCGGGAAGTATTGCGTTGCTCTCTCCAGAACTTGATCCTCAGGAGAGTTGGCAAAGCGAGCAAGATACATTCGATGTTCTCGTGATTGGCGATGCGAAACCAACCCAAAACCAAGGGGATATTACCCGTCCAGCGATCGCCCCTCTACCTGAAACGAAAAAGGCGATCGCCAATCAAAAATCAGCCTTACTAGCCTTAAATCCCAGTCTGCCCAATGGCTTTTTGTTAGAAGAAGACACGACATTCACCACAACCACAACTCGCTATCAATATGTCCCCGTTGCCAAAGAATATGAATGGCACACTGACTTTTTAGCGCAACCCAACACAGGTTTAACCCGCTTACTGCCCCGCGAAGCCTACGAAGAAAACTACACGGCCAGCAGTCTAAAGCCCGAATTAGTTGAAAAATTTCCCTTCCCAAAGTTAGGCGAAACCGCACCATTCCCCAATTTGCCATTGCTCGTTGAGGATAATGTGCTGAAATTTGTCCCCGAATCCTTCAACCTAGGACTCATTACAGATCTGGGTGAAACAGACTTTGGCAATATCCAAGATTTAGACACCGCAACACCTGTAACTGAATACGAATCCCCTACTACGTTCGCTGGTCTTCAACAAGAACAACGCCGTTTACTGTTCCAAAAAGATGGGCGATCGCCAAGCACAGCTCTTTTAGAACTTGACCATCTCTACTTAGTACGTCTTGTCCAGTATGATTTTGCCGAAGAAATCCTCACTGGCGAACCTCTCCCACGCTATCGCTTTAAAGAATTGAATTTACTGGCTGACCCTGACAGTTACGACGTTTTAATAGCTATCAAACCCGTAAAAGAATGGTTGGATGGCGGTTATACATTGCTCTGGCAAATCATCGATCAATCTGAAGCTACAGCTCTAGAGGATCTTGCGGACTATATTGTTGTGGATTCCCCGATTCAGCCCTGATTTTAGCTGCTACAAATGGCTTCTAAAGTATCAAAAGCATAATTTTGAGCAAGCTCTTTTAAGACCTCTTTAAATGCCTGATGTTCATCGGGTAATTGTTCAATTAAAAAACGAATTTGTTTGCCATTGAGGCTAGCGATCGCCTGCTGCATTTGCGTCTGCCATGCTGAATCCATTTGCTGAAAATATTGCTGTGCTTTTTCTGCCGTTAAAACGTCTCGCATTACAACATTCGGATCGGCGATCGCCTCAACAACAGACACTGGAATCTCGTCTGCTTTGGGAGATGTTTCTTCCAAGTCTTGGACTGGTTCGAGAGGGATAGAGAAAAAGAAGGTCGTTCCTTTACCGACTTCGCTGGTCACTTGGAGTTCGCCGCCCATCAATTGTACGAGCTGATAACTAATCGCCAATCCCAGTCCTGTCCCTTTCCCCAGGGATTTGCCGCTGGCTGTCTGCTCAAAAGCGACAAATAATTTTTTGATTTCATCAGGGTGAATACCACTACCGCTATCGGCAACGGAGAATTTAAGCATCCCTCGATCTGGCTCGATATTAAGGACAATAGAGCCAGACTCGGTGAATTTTAAAGCATTACCTAAAAGATTAATTAAAATCTGTTCGAGTTTCGGGCGATCGCCAATCCAGCTCGCAGGGCAATCATCAGCAAATTGACAGATAAATCGAATTCCCTTTTGTTCGATGCGGAGGCGAAAAATGGCATCTAATGTTGCGAAGATTTCCCTTAAATGAAAAGGCTGTAGATTTAAATCTTGTTTGTCAGATTCGACCTTCGCTAAATCCAAAATATTATTAATGAGTGTCAAAAGATGAGAGCCACTCCGATAAATCATCTGTACTCTGTCTTGGTTCTGGGATTGGAGGTCTTCCTCTTTTTGTAGCAGTTGACTAAACCCCAAAATCGAATTTAGAGGAGTACGCAGTTCGTGACTTATATGGGCAAGGAAATTGGATTTGGCTAGGCTTGATGCCTCCGCAAATTCCTTTGCTTGTTTTAATTCGGCGGTACGTTGAGTGACTTTACTTTCGAGAATTTCATTGTTGACCTCCAGCAAGGCGATCGCCTGTTCTTGCATATGAATGCGGAGTTTTTGGTTGCGAGCATGTTCATGAAATGCCGTTAAACCATAGCCATTCAGACCAAGCAGTAACAAACTAGGCACGAGAGGAAGCCACCAACCAAGTAGAAATGCTCCATAACAAAATGCACAAAAGATTAGTCCCGTGATAGATGTCCATAGCACCGTCCTTACAGGGGATTTTTCTAACGCCGCAAATAAAAAACCGAGTAACCCGAAGCTGAAAATCCAAACATACTCAATCCCTTCAGTCGGACTGCGTAACAAAGGACGTTGATCCAAAATCCCACTGAGTAATTGACTGAGGACATGGGCTTGTAATTCAACACCGTAGATTAGTTCATTGTCAGGATTAAAGCTGGAAATTGGTGGCGCATTAAAGTAATCGGAAATGCTGGGGCTAGCCACGCCGATTAGAATAATTTGCCCTGTTAAAGCATCTGCGGGAATTTCTCCATCTAGCAACATTTGGGCAGAGTAGGTATTGAAAGGTTTTTGCCCACGTCGAAAATGGATTAACGTTTCGATTGCACCTGCCCTCGTTGATTGCACATATCCACCAGTGCGCCCGTAGAAACGCGGAATTTCGACCTCTCCCAACTGCATCGCTGTCTCATCGCGATCGCCATTATCGAGAGAGATATCGTATTGTGCTAAATAGTCTTGGGCCAACAGCATCACCAAAGAAAATCGAAAACCATCTTCAGTTTGTGTACCCAGAATCGTGCGCCGCAGCATTCCGTCATTGTCGATAAAAGCATCCGTAAACCCAAGTCGTTTAGCTGGAAAACCAGGGGGAGGATCTACGGTGATAGGGAGTACTTTATCAATAGCAAAGAGATTTTTTTGAGTCGCAATAAATTCCTGAAAAGCTTTAGTATCAGGTGGTATTGGCAAATCTCGAAATAGGTCGAGGGCAATACTGTGGGGCTTTTGAGCTTGGATTTTTTGCAGCAGTTCTAGAAGTTGGCGATCGCTGAGAGGGTATTGTCCAGCACCTTGGATTGTCGGTTCATCGATAGCAATAATCGTAATGCGAGAATCTGTTTCTTCTGGTTGTCCCCAATGAATAAATGCATCAAGTACAGAAAATTCTAAAGATTGCAAAGCGCCGAACCATCGTCCGCAAATGATCAAGAGTGTCAGCATCAAACTAGGCCACAGACCGATTTTTAGATCCTGGAAAGCGAGACTGAGTTTATATTTGAAGCCCTGCTGGAACATAGATTGAACAAAAAAATTAGGATGTCATGAACGAGATTGAAGAGACTTTTATGGTGATATTCTCGTTACAAGGTATCTAAATTAGATCCGTAGCTTTATTTAAACAATAATCCAGCCGTGGAAATTTTACTGTGATGGCTGGCAAATGCAAACATTGTCGAAATTTGCGGCGATCGCCCAATCATCCTTCTCACCAAAAATCTTCAAAAATAAAAGGGCTATTGGGGAAGCGATCACTCTATCGAGACGCAAAAAAAATTGCCTCCCTATGAGAAGCAATTAGTATCGGCAAATCTAAACAATCATCATTGAGAGTATCAGCACCTATTACTCTCCTAGATTGCAAAACCTCTTAAAGAACCACCGCCGCCATTGAAAGCAAGGTAAGAAACAGCTTCATTGGCGTGATCAAGCTCAGTATCCAAAGACAAATCTTCCTGAACGAATGCATCAAAACCAGTACTCGAAATACTGCTGCTACCGAGTCGTAAGGTCGCGGTATCGATACCATTCAAAGAACCGAGTTTTGCTATGACGATGGGAGTGGCATCAAAACTTTCACCAAAGGTAATTGTCTCTACACCTTCATCACCATGGGCTTCGCGAGCACTGTTAATGATGTAGTCATCATCATCGCCATCATAGGCAACATCTGCATTTTTTATATAGTCGTCACCACTTTCACCTTTGGCAGTATTAGAGATATTAGTGATATAGTCATCGCCCTTACCACCCCAAGCATTATTCGCATCTTTGATTTGATCATTACCATCTTCTCCGTAAGCCTTATCCACATTGGCAATGTAATCATGACCGCCGCCGCCATACACCGTGAACTTTTGCAGAAAACTAGAAGCATCATGTTTCCGCTTGTCCATGTCTAGATAGTCATTGCCACCTCCTTCTCTGAAGATGTATTCATCGGCGTTCCAAATCTTAGCCTCTTCTTTTTTCTCATCGTGGGTCAGTCGAGGCAGTTCGCCGTTAATGGAATTTTTTAAGGTCTCTTCTAAGCTGCCCAAATCAAAACCTTTAATCACAAGGTCAACAGTGGATTGGATGCCCATTAATGTGTCATAGGCCGCTTGAATGACGGATTCACCGAGGTCGTCATACCACGCATCACCCCAGTCCATTTCCATGTCATAGTCATTACCAAAGTAGCTCGCGGCTTCACCTTGCCCATTGCGTTCGAGCATTTCACTGATGAATTCGCCGACAAACATAACCGCATAATAAGCAACGTAGCTCTGCATCGTACTGAGTCGAATGGCAGAGGGAACGACATTTGCGGTTAGCATCCAAGTCAACGCAAAGTTAGCGCTGTTGAAGTAGATGGAATTGGACATGTCACTACCAGAATCTTCAGCAGTCTGTTCAATTTCTCGGTTCAAATCTAAGTATTCTTGAACGTCATAGCTGTCTTGGTAGGAATTGTTGCTCATGTTCCGCGCCTTCTGGGATAAGTGGCTTATGGTGGCGGTGCCGTTGGTTTCACTATCGCCAATTTCCTCGGTAGAAAAAATACAGGTTTAGTCATGTTTAGTCATGTCTTTTGAGGGCATTGTCAACTTAAGTGAAAGGTTTTCACGACAAGGACTTTGTCAGATGAGTCAATGAATCATTTCTACAAAAGACATCGCTACCCAAGCGAGATAATCTGCCATTGCATCTGGCTCTACTACACATTTCCCTTGAGCTACCGCGATGTCCAAAAGATGATGCAATACCGCGGCATTAATATCCCTTATGAAACGTGAGTTCTGGATAAGGAATGATAGGTCTAACCAAGCTGTAAAGAAGGTTTTTTGGGTTGATGGCAGTAAGCAATCAGCCCACACAGCAAGTTCACACAAAAGTTTGTGGGACTGCGATGTCGGGAATGTTCAATCTGTGAGATGTTCTTCAGTTGGTCAATAACTGTCTCAATCAAAGCCCGCTTACGAGCAAAAAGTTTATCTTGATAAACCATCAAATGATGCTTCATATTTCGACGAGGTTTAGCCATTAGGGTCACCTCATGTTCCTCTTGAAGATGCTGGGCTAAAGATTGTGAGACATAGCCTTTATCGGCAAAGACTTTACCCCATAAGTCTTGCCATAACTCCACTACAGGTTGGCGGTCATCGGTATTTCCGGGCGTCACTTGGACGTTGAGTAATTCTCCTCGCTCATTGATGACCAGGTGTAGTTTGAAGCCGAAGAACCATCCCACCGAAGTCTTGCCCCTTGCCGCGCAACCTTCAAAAACACGGTGTTGAGAGATACGGCGATTATGGCAAACCTTGATGCTGGTGGCATCAATGAAGCTAATACCAGTGCATTGTCCGAAGCATCGTCGCAGATATGTACAGAGAGGAATCAAGCTCGAAAGTATCCATGTCACAAAGCGTTGATAGCTCACAGCTAGAGGAAACTCTTGTTGCCAATCGCATTTCACCTTGATGAGATAGAAATGCTTGAAATTTCGATAGTGAGATTGATGGAAAGCAATGAGAATAGTCATCACCTCACTCAGACTGAGGCTTCTCTGACGGCGACGGTATTTTTTGCCAGAGCTGAGTAACGCTTGATGCCATAAGGGTTCAAAGATTCGACAGAAATCATCAACATGGCAAAACAGAGCCTCTAGACTGGACATGGGAGAAAGCCGTGGATTCGTTACAACTTCCACGATATGGGCTTTCTCCTTTTCTTTCCTTATCCAGAACTCACGTTATGAAACTATCCGCCAATGGTGTCATAAGTTTGCTCAAACCTCTGCCAACCACCTTCGTCGTAAGCGAGTTAAGCCAGCAGATATAGCAGTAGCCATTTAGTTTGATATGTCATGTGAATCTCAATTCTGAGCCTGTCTGCAAAACCATTATGGAGTGTCTTAATCTATCTGGCGACTGCTATAAATGGCATCTAGACGAAGTCGTGCTCAAAATAAAAGGCAAATATTACTACCTTTGACGAGCCGTGGATAAAGAAGGTCAAACCCTAGATATTCTTCTGCAATCCAGACGAAATAGGGCAGCAGCAGAGAAGTTCTTCAAGAGATTGCTCAAGGGAGAAGGGACAGTTCCTAGAGTGATAGTCACCGATAAACTCAAGAGTTATGGAGCCGCTAAAAAGAACATACTCAAAGGGGTAGAGCATAGATAGCATAGAGGCTTGAATAATCGAGCATAGAATTCCCATCGACCGACGAGGGTGAGGGAAAGGCGAATGGGCAGATTCAAGTCCTCTGGTCATGCCCAACGATTTTTATCAGCATTTGAACCGATACGAGGATACTTCCATCCACATCAACACCAGCATCCAGCCAAAGAATATCGGGAGATAATGAGCCAACGAATAGAGAGTTGGCAGAAACTCACATCTCTAGAGAAAGCTTTCTAAATCAGGAACAGCCGTTCTTGTAGAAAAATGGCGACTAAATTTCTAATATCTTCAGTTAAGTTGACAATACCATGTGATATCAACAACCTGAAAAAGATACGGATATCCAGCACTGATGGGGCTAGGGAGATTTGGTATTCTGAAATGGAGAAACCCATGACCAGCATCCGGAGGAATCCCTGCGATGGCAGCAGACTTCAAAGATTACTATTCCATTCTTGGAGTGAGCAAAAGCGCTTCTGCCGACGAGATCAAGAAAAAGTTTCGGAAACTTGCTCTCAAATACCACCCCGATCGCAACCCTGGAGACACTGTCGCGGAAGAAAAATTCAAAGAAATTAGCGAAGCTTACGAAGTTTTATCCGATGCAGAGAAACGCAAAAAATACGACCAATTTGGTCAATATTGGCAACAAGCAGCGCGTCCGGGTGGCGGTGGTAATCCCTACGGTGCAGGGGCTGGCGTCAATGTCGATTTTAATAACTTCGATTTTGGTGATTTTGGTAGCTTCGAAGAATTTATTAGTGAATTATTAGGTCGTGGTGGCGGAAGAACATCAAGCTCCTATTCCAGTTCCAGTAGTTCGAGCAGTAGCTACTACAGTGACTTTGGGTTTAATACAGGCACAGCAGGGGCAAGATCCACCGCCGGCGCTAATCGAGAAGCAAATATCAAACTCACCTTCGGGGAAGCATTTCGGGGAGTCGAAAAACGCCTTAGCCTTGGTTCAGAAAACATTAATGTCAAAATTCCCGCAGGGGTCACCACAGGAAAAAAGATTCGCGTTAAAGGCAAAGGTATGCCGAGTAATACAGGCGGACAACCTGGCGATTTGTATTTAATCGTGCAAGTAACGCCTCACAGCTTTTTCCAGTTTGACGGCGATAATCTCGTCTGTACTGTGCCCATCACGCCTGACGAAGCGGTTTTGGGAACGTCTATCGATGTGCCGACTCCAGATGGCTCTGTCACAATGCGTCTCCCTGCCGGAATCAAAGCGGGTCAGTCTCTTCGTCTACGAGGTAAAGGGTGGGTGAAACCAAAAGGCGATCGCACAGATCAGTTGGTAAAAATCGAGATCGCAGTACCAAAAAATCCCACCGCAGCTGAAAAGGAATGCTACCAGAAGCTACAGAGCATCGGGGATTTTAAACCCCGCAAAAATTTAGCAAATATTCGACTCTAGCTCTGGGGCGATCGCCATGTTTTTTGATAAGAGTTGAGCTCCTAATTCGATAGCTTAGCGACTCTTACCAAAACGATCTATTTTATGGGCGTAAACATCTTGCTATTGTTCTTAATGCCATCGAATTGCCACGCTAACTTTTCTGGATCTTTTGCCTTCGACCATTGCGCAAAGTGAGACTCACCTTTCTTTTGGTGTCGGCTTAATGTGGAAGGATTTGAGCTGAGGCGACGGGACAGATCAGCCTGATTTAAAATCAATTTTGTTTCTGCTTTTGGTGCAGGTTCAGAGGCCTCTGGTGTGACATCAGCCTCTGATTTATCAGTATTATCCGTCTTCTCCTCTGTTACAGTTTCATCGGTCGCAAGCTCAGATTTGAGGGCGGCGATCGCCTGTTGAATTTCCGCTTTCACCCAATCTTCAGTGGGTACATTACTTGGCAAAGTTTTCGAGATAATTTTTTGGATCTCTTTTTTATCGATGACAGTCCCTGCGACATTACCATTCATCTCTGTCCCGAAAAAAGTCCGCAATACCTCAATAATCCCTGTACCGAGAGCAGGCTTTTCTTTACCGCTCTTCTTCCCTTGGCGAGATAGACCATGCTCTAAACAATATTCAGCGAGTCGTATTTCGATATCAGCTGGCAGGTAAGCCGTTACTGCCTTATTTTTTGTACCCATGATTTCATAGTCCATTACTTCTTCCACCGATTTTAGGGAAGGATGAAAAGACAAGTAAAGACTTTACTCATTAAAATTTACGAAATACGTTGCAAAATTTTGCCCTAATTCCATAAAAGAGCAGTGGGCGATCGCCTCAATGAAACAGATAAAACACCTTTCCGATTTGCGTGAACCTGAGATATTGAAGGTGTTGCAGAGATTTTGTCCAGCAGAAATTATCGGGGATGATGGAGCCGTCTTAGCGTGGCAAAACAATAAAGATCTCGTTGTTACAACCGATGTATTGGTGGATACCGTCCATTTCAGTGATCGCACAACTCCAGCGAAAATGGCAGGGTGGCGAGCCGTGGCCGCAAACTTATCAGATTTGGCTGCGATGGGCGCAACACCAGTGAGCATAACAGTGGGATTATCATTGCCACCAAAAACTGAATTACGTTGGCTAGAGGATTTGTACGCAGGAATTGGAGCTTGTTTGCAAACTTATGACACGCCTTTAGTGGGGGGAGATATCACGCGATCGCCCGTGAAAACGATTGCAATTACAGCATTGGGAGCAGTGTCAAAAAAAAATGTTATCCGACGGAATACCGCGCAGGTGGGAGATGTCATTATTGCAACTGGATTTCATGGGGATTCTCGGGCTGGTTTAGAGCTACTCCTCAATCCTGAAACTGGTCGGAATTTAACGGTGGGCGATCGCCAATACCTCATCCTTGCGCACCAAAAGCCGCTACCTCGTTTAGATGTGTCAGCTTATTTAAATGACATTGAAACGGATCGAAATTTTGCCGGGATGGATAGTAGCGATGGCCTAGCAGATGCGGTCTTACAACTGTGTGAAATGAGTCAAGCTGGCGCTGTTCTTAATGAAACGAAAATACCAATTTCACATGCTCTCTCTCGCTACCAATCTTTAGACAAAGCATTACAGTGGACGTTGTATGGAGGGGAAGATTTTGAGCTTGTTTTGTGTATGAGGCGATCACCAGCTGAAATGTTAGTTCAAAAATTCGGCAAAGGTTGCAGCATTATTGGTGAAATTACCGCTGATAAAACCGTGCGACTCATTAGAAAGGATGGGCGATCGCAAACCCTCTCACGACAAAATAGCTTTCAACACTTTTAGAAAAATTTATTTGAGAGAGCCACCATCCCATTGGTGCTTTGGATCTGGATAAAAAGTTACGCCACCCCCTTTACTACCACCAGAACGCACTGCCACTAGCCAACCACCAGGCACTTTTGCCCGCCATATCCCTAAACCACCGAAAGGTTGATTTTTACAGTTCAGTTTTTCCCAAATCAATTCAGGCATAAATTTTTCATCCATCAGCACTTTGAGTTTAGCTAATGGCAATAGTGGCGATCGCCCAGATGTGACAAAATCGAGAGAACCGAAAATCGTTGTGGGCAGACGGTAATGTCAAAGACTTTTAAATTAATTGGAACCTATCTATTTCTTGGGGCGATCGCCCTTGTGATGCTCTTTCCATTACTGTGGCTGCTGAGTACTGCTCTAAAATCTCCCTCCGAAAATATTTTCAGCTTTCCGCCACAACTCATCCCCGAAACACCTACCCTACAAAACTTTGTCACCGTCTGGCAGAATCATCCTTTCGGCAAATATCTATTTAACAGCACCCTGATCGCTGTATTAACCGTTGTCTTTAATTTACTCTTCTGTGCCCTTGCCGCCTATCCATTGGCACGCTTGGATTTTCGGGGACGCGATATCATTTTTGCGACAGTAGTTTCGACGATTATGATTCCGTTTCAGATTGTGATGATTCCCCTGTATGTGCTGACTGTGCAACTAGGGTTACGCAATACCTATCTCGGCATTATCTTCCCAAGTCTGGCCTCTGCCTTTGGCATTTTTCTATTACGTCAAGCCTTTCAGGGTGTCCCAAAAGAACTCGAAGAAGCAGGCCGAATTGATGGTTGCTCAGAGCTAGGCATTTGGTGGCACATTATGATTCCAGCTGTGCGACCCGCTCTTATCACCCTCGCTATTTTTGTATTTATCGGATCCTGGAGTGATTTTCTCTGGCCATTAATCGTCATTGATCGCCCCGAATTCTATACTCTTCCCCTCGGTGTCGCGACCCTTGCTGGACAATTTTCCCTTGATTGGCGTTTAGTAGCAGCGGGTTCAATTATTTCACTCTTACCTGTGATGATTCTGTTTGGATTTCTTCAGCGATATATCATTCCAACGGATAGTGGCAGTGGTGTCAAAGGCTAAATATTGGAAACCTTGTATCGCCTTCCAATAAAAGTGATTACGCGACGCAATCAGCTACAATTTCCCAAGAAAAAAGTTTCCCACACTAGACGTGGTTGGACATATCTCCGCAAATATTTTCGCACCTCTTCTAATTTTTCGATGGCATCCCTTTGACCAGTTAATTGCCAATAATGATATTGCAAATAATCAATTAATCGCATCTGCACTTCGGTTTCGAGCGCAGCGGTCAATTCTTTGGCGAGGGTGAGTGATTGGAGTGGATTGGTGGGCATCTTTTTCAGTTTCCCGAGTAAATCCTGCGGCACATTACCGAGCAGCTCATAAATGGCGATCGCCTCTCCCGGACTCCCTTGGGCGATCGCCAAAATTGTTTCATCATCGAGAATATGTTGATAACCCTTCTCTGTGAGAATATGAGCGACATTTTCCTGAGATAACCGGTAAAACGGAATCTTTTGGCAGCGAGAAACCAAAGTCGGCAAAATACTATCCGCACTGGGCGCTAACAGCACAAGCGTGGCATTACCGGGTTCTTCCAACGTTTTTAGCAGAGCATTAGCAGGAGCTTCTGCCATCGTTTGGGCCTCCTCAATTACCACCAAGCATCGAGGAGCTTCCAAAGCTGGGCGCGCCAGAAATGACGAAATCTGTCGAATCTGCTCAATGCGAATTTGAGGAGGAGCCTTTCGCTTTAAACCGGCTTCCGATGCTTGGGCTGGTGTGTAAAGTTTCCCTTGGTGTTGATAAGTCGGCTCTACCCAAAGCAGATCTGGGTGATTATTTTTGTGCAATTTGTAACGAATTAATCGTTGGGCTTCTGAGTCAACTCCTTGGGTCATCAACTCAGTACTAAATCCGCGTGCTGCAAGGCTTCGGCCGATTCCTGCTGTCCCTGCAAATAGGTATGCTGGTGCAATCTGATCCGTGGCGATCGCCCGACGAAGAAGTGTTATAGCCTGCTGTTGTCCAATAACCTGATCAAGAGAAATCATAACGATTGTTCATTACTTGGGTAATATAAATAGGAATGCAACAGCATTAGTATCAACAAAAGCATTTTTATGGCGCGTTACACCTGTTCTTACCACGTCGGACTACCAGAAAAAGAGATGATCGCCTCACTCAAAGAGATCATCGATGAGTGCGACCTTAACCTTACCTACGAAACAGGCGGTTACATTATGGCAAAAGAAAAACCTGGTAATGTGGCCTTCCCGAAACTCGTCGAAGTCGAGATTCTTTACGACCGTACCAAACCCGACCAAGACTCCATCCAGGTTGATTTTGTCGCAAAAAACGAAGAACTCCCCCTCCAAACACAGAATCACTGCTACCACATCTTTAATGGTATCCAGTCCATTATCAACACAAAAAAACCTTGGGAACCAGAGTCAGAAAATCCCCAAGACGACTAATATCTCAGCCTATATACAGTCGGAAAAAATTAACGATTATGAGATGATAGTTTTATAAAGAAATATAAAGAGCAGGCTAGATTATGGCAGTTATCCAATTTTCTCAAGGCATCGATGAGCCTGAAATCCCAGATATTCGTGTAACTCGCGCCCAAGATGGCAGCACTGGAACCGCTGTTTTCACCTTTGAAGATCCTGCGGCTCTTGCCCAAGACAGCACTGACGAGATTACAGGCATGTACCTCATTGACGAAGAAGGTGAGATTATCACTCGCGAAGTCAAAGGTAAGTTTTATGATGGTAAAGCTCGCGTCATTGAAGCTCGTCTCATTATGCGATCGCCCGAAGAGTGGGAACGCTTTTTACGCTTTATGGAGCGTTATGGTAAACAAAATGGCTTAGAATTCACCAAATCCTAGACTCATGGCTACCGAAATCAGCCTTGTTTCTTCGCGATAACGGCTATTTTCAAAATACTAAGACTTAAGAGAGTCCATAACTATAAAGTTTAGGCTCTCTTTTTTATTGTCCGTCTTCTGCCACCAACAAAAACTATAAAGAATATATTCGTGCTTCAGATCGCTGATGGGTTAAAGATCTCTGAGGTCTCGGCGATCGCCAACTGATTAAATGTTTTCAGAGGAAGAATCTCTGCGCTTACGCATGGCAGAAAGACCCATGCCAAATAAGCCAGGCAAAACTGCTGCTGGAGTGGGAACCACCGTCGTAGGCGTAGGAACAGATGTCCCTGTTAAGTAATAAAATCCCGAATTGCCTAAAATGCCTCGATCACCCCGACTATTAAAATTCACTTGTGACAGTGGAGAAGATAATCTAACTTCCTCACTTTCAATGAGCACTGTTCCAGCACGATCACCCCGACTGCTGAGATTCAATTCAAATGCAAGCATGGCACCATGCAATTCAACGTCGCCCGGATCAGACCATTGTTGGCTACGGTGAAACTTTTCCCAGTCAACAAAAAGAGCTGCACCGATTTCATCCGCCAATCCTTGATTTCCCCACCAATCTTGATCTGCCAAAATATCCTCATTTGAGTTGAAGTTACCGAAGATAACGTCAACATCATACGAACCAAAATTTGTTGTCGTAATCACAAAGGCTTCTGCAGCTGGTGCCGTCATCATTGCTAATCCGATTACAGCAGAACCTAGACCTAACTTTCCAATTAAACTTTTCATTTTCCTATCTGAGTTAGCGGACTTAGAGCAAAACGAAATTGAATTTTGTCTCTGTCGTTAATCGTGGCTGAAAATCGTGGTAGAAAAAATACCTGTTTAGTCACTTTTGGTCATGTTTTTTCCCCAAGATGCCATCTTGCGGGGAATTTAATTTGTCATGGTCTGTCGTTTACTTAGGGAAATTAAGGCGATCGCCTCCCCCATAAATCCCTGCTTGTTTGAAGAGCTTTGGTGAGAAGAGTGATTTGGCGATCGCCGTCACAACGCCAAACAGACTGGCATCACCAACATTACTTTCTATGACCTTTTTACCCCAAAAGACATGACTAAACATGACTAAACCTGTATTTTTTCTGCCGTTGATTTTAGCGATAGTGAAACTAACGGTGAATCCGTCATAGGTCATTTATCCAAAGAGATACGGAACATGAGTACAGCTAACGTCTTACCTGCCTACGAAGTAATTGCAGCCAGCAGTTCAGATTTCCCTGTTCTACCGGACGGATATGGTTCCTATGCCGTAATAATTCCCGACTCGGTTACCGAAATTGCAGCCTTTGCATTTGTTGAGAGCAATATCACATCAGTGACAATTCCTGATTCGGTTACCTCGATTGGCAGTTATGCTTTCAGTACAACACCTCTAACCTCCATCACAATTCCTGATTCAGTCACCTCAATTGGAAATTCTGCATTTTCCCACGCTGCTTTAACGTCGATAGTGCTCGGCAGCTCTGTTACTAGCATTGGGGGAGGGGCCTTTTCCAATACCGCTCTCACATCAGTAACCATCCCTGATTCCGTTACGAGTATTGGAAATAGTGCCTTCAGAAATACTCCTCTAACATCGGTGGCGATCGGGAATTCTGTCACTTCGATTGGCAATTATGCCTTTAACAATACCTCCCTTACATCAATAACAATTCCCGATTCTGTCACCTCGATTGGCAGTAACGCGTTTCAAGATTCGGCTCTCACATCCGTTGTACTCGGGAATTCTGTCATCTCGATTGATGATTATGCCTTCAACAATACTCCTCTAATATCGGTAACGCTCGGGAATTCTGTCTCTACGATTGGTAGTTATGCTTTTGCCAATACTTCCCTAACATCGGTGACGATTCCTGATTCTGTCACTAGCATCGGCACTGGAGCTTTCGCATATGCACAGCTAACCTCAGTTACAATTCCTGATTCGGTTACTAGTATCGGAGGTTCGGCTTTTAAGGAGACTTCCTTAACATCGGTAATAATTCCTGATTCAGTCACATCCATCGGGGCTAATGCTTTTGCTAGTACCAATGTGACTTCTGTGACGATTTATTCGGATGGCTCAGGTTTGGCGATCGCCGATGGTGCTTTCCCAGATGACATTTCCATCAATCTGATCATTAATGACTCTGTCACATCGATTGCGGAGGATGCTTTTGCTGGACTTCCCATAACATCAGCGATAATTCCTGATTCAGTTACTAGCATCGGAGCTGGTGCTTTTAGAGGTATCCCTCAGAGATCGTCAGATTGGATTCGCCCATTAACTTCAATTACAATTCCTGATTCGGTCATTTCTATCGGGGACAGTGCTTTTGCTAATACTGCGCTGACATCAGTAACGATTCCTAACTCCGTTGAAAATATTGGGGATGGAGCTTTCAACAATACGTTTCTTACATCGGTGACAATTCCGGATTCTGTCACTTCCATTGGTCACTGGGCTTTCACTAACACACCTCTTACATCAGTAACGATTCCTAATTCTGTTACATCGATTGGCGAGTATGCCTTTAGCGATACTCAGCTCACCTCAATTACAATCCCTGATTCGGTCACTTCTATCGAGGATGGAGCTTTCGAAAATACGCTTCTAACATCGGTGATAATTCCGGATTCTGTCACTTCCATTGGTCACTGGGCTTTCGCTAACACACCTCTTACATCAGTAACGATTCCTAATTCTGTTACATCGATTGAAAGTAATGCCTTTAACAATACTCAATTAACCTCAATCACAATCCCTGGTTCAGTCACTTCCATCAAGGGCGGAGCTTTTGAAAACACAAATCTGACTTCTGTCACGATTCAGGTAGATGACGCAAGTTTGGCGATCAGCACCTATGCGTTCCCAGACAGCGCCTCCATCGAATTGATCATCGGTGATTCGATCACCTCGATTGCGAATAAGGCCTTTGCAGGTCTGCCAATAACATCGGTAACTATTCCCGATTCTGTTACATCGATTGGAAGTCGCGCCTTTGCTGATACTCAACTAACCTCAATTACAATCCCTGATTCAGTCACTTCCATTGGTCACTGGGCTTTCGCTGACACACATCTCACATCAGTCATAATCCCTGATTCTGTTACTTCCATTGGGGAGCAAGCTTTTGTCGATACAAATCTGACATCAGTGACGATTCATTCAGATGGCAACAGCTTGGCGATCGCCGGGAATGCTTTTCCAGACAGTGCCTCTGTCGAGTTGATTATTAATGATTCGGCTACATCGATTGCGGATAATGCTTTCGCTGGCCTGTCCATCACATCGATAACGATTCCTGATTCTGTTACATCAATTGGCAGTCGCGCCTTTGCTAGTACTGAATTAACTTCAATTACAATCCCTGATTCTGTGACTTCCATCGGGGCTAGTGCTTTTGCGAATACAAATCTGACTTCTGTCACGATTCAGATGGATGACTCAGATTTGGCGATCGCCGAGGACGCTTTCCCAGATGGAATCACTATTACCAAAGTTGCTGTGGTCGATTCTGGCACTTACAGCACTGCTGAATATTCGGGTGAAGTTTCAAGTTTTGCTTTGGATGGTAGCGGCACCCTGAATTTTGAAAGCTTTGGGGAAGACTCAACATTGACAGTGAAAGGCGATGCCTTGCTTGATGGTGGTGTCCTTGCCTTTGACATAGACAGTGTCCCCACTATTCCTGGCACATACACTCTCATTGATGTGGCTGATGGTAGTACGCTTTCCATTGACGAAAATGTTTTAAGCGCTGCTGTTGCTGCCGTTGATAACTTAGATAACATGAATGGCGATGGCTACAATTACACCTTGCTCCAACAAGATAACGATCTCATCTTAAAAGTTGAAGAGCCAATCTCTCTTGATCCGATTATTATCCCAACTATTACGCCGACGATAACGATTACAGAGCCTGAACCAGAAGATAATACTCCCGTCATTATTGTGGCGACAGAAGATGAAACAGAATTAGATGAAGTTGTAATTAATGATGACTCTGAAGGAGAGACATTAAATGCTGGCGGCGGTAATGCGTCAGAAGGTGAACAGGTTATCACCAAGAACTCTTTTGGCCCTGAAACAAGATCTAACTCCAATGCTGCACCGACTCAACCTACGACAAATACCCCTACCGAAGAAACATTTGGTGAGTACGGTACTGTTATCAACCTAGATCACAATTGGCAGACCATTGAGTTAGACAGCACTTATATCAATCCAGTTGTCATTACTTCCGATCCCACATTCAATGGGTCAGATTTCTCTGCTGTTCGTCTCCGTAATGTTGATGGTGATTCCTTTGAAATTCGCATCCAAGAAGCAAATTACCTCGATGGAGTGCATACCAACAAAGAAACGGTTTCCTATTTTGTTGTTGAAGCTGGGGAATGGGAGCTGTCAGACGGTACTCGCATTGTGGCTGGCTTGCACGATACTGACAATCTAGTCACAGATCAGAATGATTTTGATTCCATCGATTTTACAGATAATGGATTAACTGATTTTGACAATGCACCAACTATTTTGTCTCAAGTTCAGACCTATGAAGGTTCTCAGTTGGTGACAACTCGCATCCATAATCAATCCACCACGGGTTTCCAGGTGGGCATGCAAGAAGAGGAGCTGTTAAACACAGGAACTCACGCAGAAGAAACGATTGGTTGGTTGGCGATTGAGCAAGGTGTCAGTAACGATGCCAACGGTGATTTGTTGCTCCAAGGTGGGACAACGGGCGTTTATGTTGATGAAAACATAGAGGCGATCGCCTTCAATGAGAGTTTTGATATTAATCCGCTGGTGATTGCAAAGATGGGTTCTGCTTATGGCTTAGATTCATCAGTACTGAGACTCGATAGCGCTGGCATTTCGACTACTGGCTTTAATGCCTTTGTCCAAGAAGAACAGTCTCTAAACTCTGAACTTGATCACACAAATGAAGCTGTGTCTTATCTCGCTTTCAATGGCACTGGCGACACATTAACCGGCTTTGAACTCTAGAGACTGAGGTAATCAGCAGAATCAATCAGCTCAACTAGATAAGTTGATTGTGGCGATCGCCCTGCCCCTAAAAAGTTTTGATGTTTGATCGGTTGTGTTTATAGATTGCTCTCCACTGTGGGAGCAATTTTTTTGTTTGCTGGATGATTTGGCGATCGCCGTCACAACGAGACAAAGACTGACATCACCAACATGACTTTTTATGACCTTATTGCCCTAAAAGACATGACCAAACATGACTTTTTCGGTATTTTTTCTACCAGGCAATTTGACGATAGTGGAATTAACAACAAAGCAGCAACATCTTCTTATCCAATAGGTGAAAGCTATGAGCACAGACCACCGTCATAACCCCGAGATTCAAGCATACCTAGACCTAAATAAGGAAATCGAAGAGACCATTGAGAGCGATCTCTTCTCAGAGTCGAACACAGGGTACTTTAATGGTGCGAACTTTGCGTTGACCACCTTGCTCACCTATGCGCCTGGATTTCTTCGTCTAAGTACGATCCAGAGTTATGCCGCTTACTACGCGATCATGTTCGCTGGTGAATTTATCAGTGCGATGCTGGAGCGCTATGGAGAAGATGAGATTGCCGGCTACTTCGGTAACGACTACGGTATCGACTTTGACTCGGGATTAGACACACTTGAGGCCAATGCCTATGAGTCGCTAGTTCAAGCTGCATATGATGTCCTACAGGGGATTAATACCTCTATCGACCTCTTTTTTGAATTCAATATTGGTTCAAGTTTGGGCCAGACTCTAAAAGACGCCATAAATGGAACGCGTCCCACCCTCATGTACGACGAAACGCAAGAAAAAGAGGGATTTATCTTCAATTACACTGAATATATCTTCAGAGAAGGGGATGGTAATGATTATCTAGATTTTGAGGATCGTAGACATAATTCCCGTTCAACGAGCCAAATCATAGTATACGCAGGCAAAGGAAAAGACTACATTGCCAACGTCAAAAAAGCCTACGGAGAAAATGGCGATGATCAAATTAAAGACGTTAAATATGCCTGGGGAGGAACCGGCGATGATTACATTACCAATGTCAAATACGAGGCTTATGGAGAAAATGATAACGATTACATAAGCAGTGCAAAAAAAGCTTATGGAGGAAATCATGATGACTACATCACTGACTCAGATGAAGCCTATGGAGAAGATGGCCAGGATATCCTTGTAGACAATAAAAAAGCCGATGGCGGTGAGGGTAATGATACTCTGCTTGGCAACGGAGATTCCTACGGTCGTGAAGGTGATGACTACATTATTGGCAGTCATAGCCGTGGTAATGGCAATATTCTCAATGGTGGAGCCGACGATGATACCGTTATCGGACAAGATAAGAACGATGTATTAAAAGGCGGTACTGGTTCGGACATCCTCATTGGTGGTGGTGGCAACGATCTTATCGATGGCGGAGAAGATAGTCTTTACGATAATGACCTTGCCTCAGATGTCGCTATTTTCCGTAATGATGCTAATTTCACATTTACAAAGCAAAGTGGCACTTGGGAATATAGAGTCTCTGGTCAAGGAATAGATGAATTTAAAAATATTGAATCCGTTGTTGTTGAGGCTGGTGACAGCGACAATACCATTGATGCTTCAGCCCTAGAAATCTCCAGCAATTTAGATGGTCGCGCTGGTAATGACATCATTAAAGGTGGCGGCAACAACGATATTCTGGTTGGCGGTTTAGGTAATGATCGCCTCATTGCAGGACTAGGTTTTGACTACCTTGATGGTGGCCAAGGAAATGACATCTTGATCGGTAGTGGTACCAGTGATGTGGGTCGCTATAGCGAAACAGAACTGGCTGTGGCGCGGGGTGAATTACCGGAGTCTGCACTGCGATCGCCTTTGGTCACTATTTATCAGCATGACAGTTACGGCGGCAAATCCAAAGCATTTTATGATCTCGGCAACTTCACCGATCATCAGCTTGGAATCGGCAACGATGCCCTCAGCTCTTTAAAAGTTGCTGATGGCTATCGAGTGACCTTATATCAGCACCATAACCGGACAGGTAATAGTCTGACCCACGACTTTAGTACAACCTATATTGGCGATTGGTTTAACGATGAAACTTCCTCAATTGTGATCGAAAAAGCACCACCAGTGACCATTTATCGAGATGGGTCCTACCGTGGCCGGAGACAGGAGCTGAGTGTTGGTTCCTACAATGTCGGCGGTTTATCCTATATCGGTAATGAGCAGCTAAGTTCGTTAAAGGTTGCAGAAGGCTATGAAGTCACCTTGTATGAACACGCAAACTTTAGCGGTGATTCCATTTCTTTCACCTCTAACACATCCTATGTTGGTAATGGCTTTGATAATGAAACCTCTTCCATTAAGGTTGAGAAGCTTCTCGAAGTTGATGATGTTTTGGTGGGTGGTGCTGGCAATGACCTCCTTGATGGTGGCGACGGCCATGATTATCTAACAGGTGGCACTGGCGCAGATAAATTTGTTCTGCGTAATCCGAATTCTTATGATGTGATCACTGATTTTAATGCGTCTCAAGGGGATGAAATTTGGCTTGATCGCGATGCTTTCCCTGGCATGGCTTCCTACAATATTCCGACGCAGACACTCTCTATGGGTGGTAAGAAAATTTTTGCTTTGGAAAATGCCGTTGGGTTTAATGCCCATGAGCATATAAAATTTGTCTCCGCTGAGCAGCTAGATGCCCATACGTCATTACCGGGAACAGAAAGGGCGATTGGTGAGTATGGCACGGTGGATAACCTCACCCATGTTTGGCAAACCATTGAGCTAGATGGCAACTACATCGATCCTGTTGTGATCGCCTCTGACCCCACCTTCAATGGGAGTGATTTTTCCGGTATTCGTCTCCGTAATGTTGATAGTGATTCCTTTGAAATCCGCATTCAGGAAGCAGACTACCTCAACGATATTCATACCTTTGGGGAGACGGTGTCTTTCTTTGTCGTTGAAGCTGGCGAATGGGAACTGGCAGATGGTACTCGTATTGCGGCGGGCTTACATAGAACTGACAATCTCATTACGGCTCAAAATGACTTTGACACGATTGATTTCACGGACAATGGTCTAACTGATTTTGTGAGTGCTCCGACTGTCCTGTCCCAAATCCAAACCAACGGAACAAACGAAGGAGGTAGTCAATGGGTTACCACCCGCCTCAAGGGACAATCTAGCACTGGCTTCAGCTTAGGGATGCAGGAAGAGGATTCGTTAAATACTGGTAACCATGTGGAAGAGACTATTGGTTGGTTGGCGATCGAGCAGGGAGTTAGCCATGATGCAGATGGAGATCTGTTGCTTCAGGGTGGTACTACAGGAGCTTCTGTCGATGAGAACTGGGAGACAATCTCTTTCGGTGAAGGTTTCGATGTGACTCCCACCTTGATTGCCAAGCTTGGCTCTACTCGTGGTCTCGACCCATCAGTACTCCGACTTGATAGTGGCAGCATTTCGACGACTGGTTTTGATGCCTTTGTCCAAGAAGATCAGTCTTTGACACCAGAGATCGGTCACAATCATGAGTCAGTTTCTTACCTCGCATTTAACGGTAATAGCGGCACCTTAACTGGTTTTGAACTCTAGGAGAATAATCCCTTCAGAACAGGATGAGAATCTCACATTCTGTTCTGAAACTGTTGCCCTATCTCTACGAGGGTTTCATGCTTTTAATTTTTGTTGTTGTATTCGGTAATTGCTTCTCATCGTGGGAGCAATTTTTTTTGCGCTTGAATCATGTGGCGATCGCCGTTACAAACCAGCATAGATCGATATCACCACTATGACTTTTGATGATCTTTTGTGATGAAAAGACATGACCAAATATGACTAAATAGGTATTTTTTCTGCCGAAGAATTTGGCGATAGTGGAAACAACAGCAGAACTGCAATAAGTCATTTTTTAAGGAAGCACACAACATGAGCATGAACTATGGATTTATCTACGATGGAAAACAAGATGATAAATATGTTTGTAACTCGGATGAATATATCTTTAGAGAAGAATGCATTTCTTCTTTTTCAAAAATGCTTGCTGGTATCGGTTTAATAGCTGCTTCAATGATAGCTTTGATGGCTGTTCCTGCTCAAGCTCTCGTTATTACAGCTCAAGAAAATACTCCTTTTTCTACTGTTGAAAGGGCACAAACTATCACTTTTGATGATGCTCCACTTCGTGACCTAAGCTTAAGAACTCAACGTGGTGGCGTAGAATATATTGATAAAAGTGGCATTTCTTACACAGGTATTGGTGGCGACATTGTCCAAGGTCATGGAGGTGGTCGTTATGCCGCTCCTCCAAGCCAAGGTGATTATAATAATACCAATAATCCTTACTTGAGCGTCGGTAGTTTTGGAAACGAATCTTCAGATATTGTGACCATTAATTTAGATGTTGAGTCTGATTATTTTGGTTTTTACTTCGGTTCAATCGACAATCATAACAATCTATATTTCTACAATGGTGAGACACTCATTACTTCTTTAACTGGCGAAGATATTCTCACTCTAGCTAATGGTGCTCATAATATCAACAATGCTCTTTTTCTAAATATTTTTGCAGAAGAAGGAGAAAATTTTGATCGAGTTGTTTTTCAATCTAACAATATCGCATTTGAAACTGACAATCATGCTTACCGTATTTCAGAGCCAGTACCAACACCAGCTGCTATTTTACCAATTTTAAGTGGTTTATGTGCAGCAGCAAAACGTCGTAATCAAGCTAAAATCACCGAAAAAAATCACCAACTGGATAGTCTTTAAGAGCAGATCTCATCTCAACTCATATACTTCCCTCAATATTGACTGATATTTTTCTCTAAACTCTGCAAAGGTTTGGAGATTGTTTATTGACTCGTTATGAAACCAACATAAATGAAGGAAGTGGCGAGCAACCTATAGAAATCAAATAGTTGGCTACTTTAAGTTGGAAATATTCATAGTCGAGCGTTTGTAGGATGAGTCAATAAATCATTTCTACAAAAACATTGCTATCCGAGAGCGATCGTCTATCGTTGCATTTGGCTCTACTACACATTTCCCTTGAGCTACCGCGATATCCAAAAGATGATGAAATATCGTGGTATCGATATCACTTATGGAACTATCCGTAAATGGTGTCATAAGTTTGCTCAAACCTCTGCCAACCACCTTCGTCGTAAGCGAGCTAAGCCAGCAGATAAATGGCATCTAGACGAAGTCGTGCTCAAAATAAAAGGCAAAACTACCTTTGGCGAGCCGTGGATAAAGAGGGGCAAACGCTGGATATTCTTCTGCAATCCAAACGACATAGAACAGCAGCAGAGAAGTTCTTCAAGAGATTACTCAAGGGAGAATAGAGAGCCCCAGAGTGATAGTCACCGATAGACTCAAGAGTTATGGAGCCGCTAAAAAGAACATACTCAAAGGGGTAGAGCATAGACAACATAGAGGCTTGAATGGGTATGTATAGCAGGCAAGGAGTGGGTTAAGACAGAATAGGATAGAAGCAATAAACATAGATGCCATGCCTGCTCCCCATAGTCTTGATTTACGCCTAAAAGCTGTTGCCGCCTTCGATAAAGGTGAACGAAAAAGTGATATCTGTCGCTTCTTTGGTATTAGCCGAAATACGCTAGACCTGTGGCTGAAACGACGAGAGAAAATCGGTTCAGTCGCTCCGAAGACAGATTACCGTCGAGGCCCTCAACCGAAGATTAATGATCTAGATGCTTTTCGTGCTTTTGCAGAGGAATATGGGCATCTAACCCAGAAGGAAATGGCGGAGAAATGGCCAGAGTCTATTAGTGATGCATCCAGACGTGAAGCTCTACGGAAAATTGAATTTACTCGAAAAAAAAGACCTATCGATATCAAGAGAGAGATAAAGAATTAGAAAAAGCATTTGTGGCACAACTGAAGCAGTATGTCCAAGAACGACTCGTATATATCGATGAAAGTGGATTTGATAATACCTTAGATTATGGGTATGGCTACTGCCATAAGTCAGAGAGGTTTATCGCAGAGAAGTTAGGTCATCGTACAGAACGAGTTAGCGTGATTGGAGGATGGCGAGAGGGAGAGCAGATAGCACCGATGGTATTTGAGGGCTATGCCAACAGCGCCTTAGTTTGCCAATGGGTAGAGGATTGCTTAGTGCCAGAGTTGATTCCGGGTCAAATTATTATTCTGGATAATGCCAGTGTTCATCCAAAGGAAAGAATACAAACATTGGTGGCGAAGGCAGGATGTGAAGTGATATTTTTGCCACCCTACTCACCACACCTGAACAAGATAGAGAAGTTTTGGGGGAGGTTAAAGAAGGAGGTAAGTAAGCTCATCAAGAAGACTGAGGATTTGTTCGATGCCATCAGAATAGCCTTCTGTTCTATGTCCTAACCTTCTCCTTCGCTGCTATAAATTAATTTGTGTAAGCGGTCAAAATCAACAAATGGTTAAGGAGACCGTGACCCATGAAAAAACAGAATCAAACCAGTAGAGCCGATGAACTGATTGATGAATTACTGCAAGATTGTCCAGACTCGGAATCAATTCTGAGAGAATCAGGCTTACTACAGCAGTTGAGTAAGAGATTAATTGAAAGAGCCTTGCAAGGGGAATTGAGTCATCATCTGAATCAAGCCAAAGAAGCGGGTAAGCAGAATAGTCGAAACGGCTATTCCAAGAAAACAATCAAATCAACCCAAGGGGAAATGGATATCAGCATCCTAAGAGGTTGTCTGAAAAGGGTCTGACTGTAACTTTTGTCATTATGAGCCTGACGAAAAAATAGGAATTTCAGAGGATTTTCTTTGTGGAATCACCTACATGTCTATGCTCAAAATATACTTTTCAGACATCCTCTAAGGGATAGGAAAAGTGAATTTGAGCCGCTGTTAGTGCCCAAAGGTCAAAGGCGTATTCAAGGGCTAGAAGAGAAGATGCTGGCTTTGTACAGTCGAGGTATGAGTACCAGAGATATTCAGGCTCAAATGCAAGAATTTGACCTCTTGCAAAAGGGGTGAGAGTAGGTAAAAAAGAGGAAAGTAACAGAGCCATAGCGATAAAAAGGCCAACTTACGAACAGCTCCAACATTTATCTCCAGAACAATTCAGGAGAGCCTGTGGAGTTAAACTTCAGACTTTCAATCGTCTGGTAGAGGTCCTAGCAGAAGCTAAAGCAAAGCAAAAACCCGGTCGTCCCAGTGTTTTATCCCTGGAAAATCAGTTACTCCTCACCTTGGAATATCCGAGGGAATATCGCACTTATTTTCCTATCGCTCAATCATGGGGCATTCATGAATCAACAGTTTGTCGCATGGTGCAAAAAACAGAGAACACACTCATCAAAGAAACCGATTGCCACTTACCCGGCATGAAACAGCTCCATGGTTCAGAAGAGTTATCTCTAACAGTAGTGGTGATGGATGCCACAGAACAGGCGATTGAAAAGCCCCAAAAAACAACGTCTTTACTACTCAGGGAAAAAGAAACATCATTCCCTTAAAGCTCAAATGGTCATTGCTTGGCAGTGGGCACAGATTATCTGTTGTGACTGTGAGAAAGGTAGCACCCATGACTTCAAACTACTCAAAAAGAGTAGAGTGCATTTTCAGCAGGGACAACTCTGCCTTGCCGACGCCGGATATCAAGGTCTACACAAGCGGCATCAGCGGAGTCACACTCCTCACAAGAAGCCTAGAGGAGGGGAGTTGACTGCGGAACAGAAACAGGAGAATCAGCTCTTAGCAGCTCAAAGAATCATCATTGAGATGGTATTCAGAATGCTCAAAAGATTTCGTATATTATCCAGTCGATATCGTAACCGCCGTCGGAGATGGGGATTAAGACTTAATCTCATTGCTGGTCTCTACAATTTTGAATTGCCATAACCTTTTGCAAGAGGTCAACTGTATGGGGTGGAGATTTCTGCTGGGCTAGTGAGTGAAGTGACCTCGGCAGTGATGGAGGAAATCAAAGCATGGCAGCATCGCCCTCTGGAGGAGATATATCCAATCCTGTGGCTGGATGGCATGAGAATAAAAATCAGAGAGGAAGGACGGGATACGAATCAGACTCTCTATCTAGCACTGGGAGTGAAGCAGTCCGGTCACAAGGAGGTCTTAGGAATGTGGCTATCCTCGGGAGGAGAGGGGGCAAAATTTTGGTTATCAGTGCTGAATGAAATCCACCATCGGGGAGTCGAACATATCTGTATAGCTTGTGTGGATGGGTTGAAGGGATTTCCCGCTGCCATTGAAGCGGTGTTCCCAAAAACGAGAGTGCAATTATGTATCGTTCATCTGATACGAAATAGCCTGAAATTCGTTTCTTGGAAAGACCGTAAGTCCGTGGTGTCAGACCTCAAGCCTATTTACCAGGCCGCCACAGTTTCCGAGGCAGAATCCGCCTTAACTGCTTTTGCGGAGCGTTGGGACGGCATCTACCCCACTATTTCCCAAATATGGCTGAATCATTGGGACAACATCATTCCATTATTTGATTATCCAGCTCCCATCCGTCGCATCATTTACACCACCAATGCCATTGAGGCGGTCAATCGCTCTTTGCGCAAGGTGTGAAAAACCAAGAGCATGTTCCCCCATGCAGATGCTGCCCTGAAATTGCTGTATTTAGCCCTGAAGCATTTGATGAAGAGATGGACGATACCAATACCCCATTGGAAAAGAGCTTTGAGCTATTTTGCCATTGATAATCCAGAGTATTTTCTTCACTAATTTTCTTTGCTTACACAAAATTCTTGACACTCCCTATCGTGGAAGTTGTAACGAATCCACGGCTTTCTCCCATGTCCAGTCTAGAGGCTCTGTTTTGCCATGTTAATGATTTCTGCCAAGTCTTTGAACCCTTATGGCATCAAGCGTTACTCAGCTCTGGCAAAAAATACCGTCGCCGTCAGAGAAGCTTCAGTCTGAGTGAGGTGATGACTATTCTCATTGCTTTCCATCAATCTCACTATCGAAATTTCAAGCATTTCTATCTCATCAAGGTGAAATGCGATTGGCAACAAGAGTTTCCTCTAGCTGTGAGCTATCAACGCTTTGTGACATGGATACCTTCGAGCTTGATTCCTCTCTGTACATATCTGCGACGATGCTTCGGACAATGCACTGGTATTAGCTTCATTGATGCCACCAGCATCAAGGTTTGCCATAATCGCCGTATCTCTCAACATCGTGTTTTTGAAGGTTGCGCGGCAAGGGGCAAGACTTCGGTGGGATGGTTCTTCGGCTTCAAACTACACCTGGTCATCAATGAGCGAGGAGAGTTACTCAACGTCCAAGTGACGCCCGGAAATACCGATGACCGCCAACCTATAGTGGAGTTATGGCAAGACTTATGGGGTAAAGTCTTTGCCGATAAAGGCTATGTCTCACAATCTTTAGCCCAGCATCTTCAAGAGGAACATGAGGTGACCCTAATGGCTAAACCTCGTCGAAATATGAAGCATCATTTGATGGTTTATCAAGATAAACTTTTTGCTCGTAAGCGGGCTTTGATTGAGGCAGTTATTGACCAACTGAAGAGGGAGTGTCAAGAATTTTGTGTAAGCCAAGAAAATTAGTGAAGAAAATACTCTGGATTATCAATGGCAAAATAGCTCAAAGCTCTTTTCCAATGGGGTATTGGTATCGTCCATCTCTTCATCAAATGCTTCAGGGCTAAATACAGCAATTTCAGGGCAGCATCTGCATGGGGGAACATGCTCTTGGTTTTTCACACCTTGCGCAAAGAGCGATTGACCGCCTCAATGGCATTGGTGGTGTAAATGATGCGACGGATGGGAGCTGGATAATCAAATAATGGAATGATGTTGTCCCAATGATTCAGCCATATTTGGGAAATAGTGGGGTAGATGCCGTCCCAACGCTCCGCAAAAGCAGTTAAGGCGGATTCTGCCTCGGAAACTGTGGCGGCCTGGTAAATAGGCTTGAGGTCTGACACCACGGACTTACGGTCTTTCCAAGAAACGAATTTCAGGCTATTTCGTATCAGATGAACGATACATAATTGCACTCTCGTTTTTGGGAACACCGCTTCAATGGCAGCGGGAAATCCCTTCAACCCATCCACACAAGCTATACAGATATGTTCGACTCCCCGATGGTGGATTTCATTCAGCACTGATAACCAAAATTTTGCCCCCTCTCCTCCCGAGGATAGCCACATTCCTAAGACCTCCTTGTGACCGGACTGCTTCACTCCCAGTGCTAGGTACAGAGTGTGATTCGTGACCCGTCCTTCCTCTCTGATTTTTATTCTCATGCCATCCAGCCACAGGATTGGATATATCTCCTCCAGAGGGCGATGCTGCCATGCTTTGATTTCCTCCATCACTGCCGAGGTCACTTCACTCACTAGCCCAGCAGAAATCTCCACCCCATACAGTTCTTGCATTTGTGCCTGAATATCTCTGGTACTCATACCTCGACTGTACAAAGCCAGTATCTTCTCTTCTAGCCCTTGAATACGCCTTTGACCTTTGGGTACTAACAGCGGCTCAAATTCACTTTTCCTATCCCTTGGGATGCTGATATCCATTTCCCTTGGGTTGATTTGATTGTTTTCTTGGAATAGCCGTTTCGACTATTCTGCTTACCTGCTTCTTTGGCTTGATTCAGATGATGACTCAATTCCCCTTGCAAGGCTCTTTCAATTAATCTCTGATTCAAGTGCTGTAGTAAGCCTGATTCTCCCAGAATTGATTCCGAGTCGGGACAATCTGGCAGTAATTCATCAATCAGTTCATCGGCTCTACTGGTTTGATTCTGTTTTTTCATGGGTCACGGTCTCCTTAACCATTTGTTGATTTTGACCGCTTACACAAATTAATTTACATACCCACTGAAGAACATCTCACAGATTGAACATTCCCGACATCGCAGTCCCACAAACTTTTGTGTGAACTTGCTGTGTGGGCTGATTGCTTACTGCCATCAACCCAAAAAACCTTCTTTACAGCTTGATTAGAGCTATCATTCCTTATCCAGAACTCACGTTAAAGAACAAAAAGGGTTTACTCCTTTACCAAGACGATGGGTGGTAGAGAGAACCTTTAGCTGGTTTTATTGGTGTCGTCGTTTGAGTCGAGATCATGAATGTTCCACTGAGAGTGCAGAGGCATGGATTTATATAGCTTCTATCCGCTTACTTCTCCGACGTTTAGCCTAGACTTCTACTTTTCAAACATCCTCTTAACTCTTCCGCGACGGCTTCCTGACTTGAGGTCATAAACTCTTTCCTCTTCAGGGCCATAGCCATAGTCATACTGACCGTCTCTCTCATCCATTCCCGACTCATCACAGTAGATGATTTGTTCAGGTTTTAATCTTGCTAGTTCTTGCCTCAATGCTTCCCGCTTCTGTTCATCCCTTTCCTGATACCCATAGGTCTTTTTTGCGAGTAAAACCTATCTTCTTCAACATTCTCGATATGGTGCGACGACTCACATCATCCGACCACAACTCTGCCATTTCTGCCTGGGTTTTATCTGGATGCTGTTGCACAAAGCTTTTGAATGCTTCCCAGTCTGTGATTTTGTGACCCGAGCCTTTCTGATACCCTGTTTTGGCTCTGTAAAACTTCCTGTTTGCTCTAGTCTGTTGTATCCAGAGATAAAGGCTATTAAGGCCAAGACCGAACATTTCACAGACATCTTTTTTCAGGATACCTAGTGCTATCGCAGCAAGGGCTTGACATCGTAGGTCATCACTATCAGCCGCTGGCATTTTTTACTTCACGCAATAACTCTCATAATACTTCCTAAACCATTTGGCTATTGCTATAATTGGGCAATAAATACTGACAGTAATCTAATGTGAGTAAAAGAAGTCATTTCACTACCTTAACCTCATCTACCTTATGTAGTAATTCCTGACAGAGTTCCTCTCTCAGAGATGCCATGGATATCACTCTTCGCGCAGCTATGTCTTAATCCTTTTGCAACCGCTATAGGGAATGACAATTCGTAGAATTAGGAAAAGATTGGGCGATCACCGACTATTTGACTGCAAAACAAGAGCAAAGACTTAAACTAATCCTTGCGGTAAGTTTCAGGAAAAACCTTGTAGTTGAGAGAATAACGATTAGGATAGATTCTGTATCAATTTGCCCTAATGAGTTCTGCTATGTCTGCGATCGCCGCTTTTTGTGCATTAAACTGTGCCGTTGCTTCTATACCAGCGGATGTTACTGCGCAATCCCCTCAGCCCATCGCGCAAATTCCGGCGGACGTCGAGCCACAGGAGTTTCCTGCCGAGGAACCAATCTTTAATGGTGTGCAAATTGAAGATCGAACGAATGAATCACAGCAGCAGTTTTCGCTGGAAGATCCTCCCATAACACCCACCACGGAAGACGGGACAGAAACTGAAGCATCAGTCGAGGTAGCAGAAGAAGAATTACGTGTCCTTGAAGTGATTGGCGATCGCCAAGAATATGATGAATTGACCAATATCGTCACGGCTGTTGGAGATGTGGTTGTCCGCTTTAATGAATCAGTTTTAACCGCAGATCGGCTCCAAATTAATCTCAATACAAAATTGGCGATCGCTGAAGGTAATGTTGCATTACAGCGAGGACAGCAACTTCTTCGGGGTGATCGCTTTGACTATTTCTTTGTGCAAAACCGTGGTTATATTCGCCAAGCCCAAGGTGAAGTTTCCCAGCAAGATCTCAGCCAAGACCTCAGTGCTCAGCCAACTCCTTCCATCTCGAATATCTCCGATCCAGCCATATTACTGAATGAGAGACTATTACTAGATCAGCCTATTAGTAATGTTAATCAGACTAACGATGGCTTCAATATCGTTGTGGGTAGTAGTAGAGGTATTGAGAATCGTCCTCCACTGGAAAACAATATTGGTACCGTTAATCGGATCCGATATTATGCCGAAGAAGTAGAGTTTTTCGAAGATCGTTGGGAAGCCAAAAATATTCGATTAACGAATGATCCCTTTAATCCTCCAGAGCTGCAGGTCATTGCTGATACAGCCACTTACCGAGATATTGACGAGTTTACGAGTGAACTGGTTACCACTGATACGCGCTTAGTCATTGACGATAATGTTTCACTGCCAATCTATCCTCGTACCTATCGCTTTGATAGTTCTGATGATGAAGGTATTTTTAGCTTAGTTTCTATTGGTTTTGATGACGAAGATCGAGGTGGTTTTTTTATTCAGCGGCGATTTACTCTCTTCAAAAACCAGCAGGGAAAATGGACAGTGACTCCCCAATATCTTGTTCAGAAAGTACTGTTTCCTGACAACGAATTTGGTGGGACTGAAGGGGATGATTCTGCAATTATTTCACCCGATGTTTTTGGTTTAACGACAGATTTTAATTACAATTTCAATCCTCGCGTTTTTGTGATTGCGAAAGGGTCTATCCCGAATCTGAGCTTTGAAAATCTTGAAGATGACCTAAAAGTGAATTTCCGATTTGAGCAATTATTGGGAAATCTTGCAAACCCTTTTCGTCTTAGTCAGGAATTTAATTACCGCGATCGCCTCTTTAATGGTTCTTTGGGTTTCCAGCGAGTACAGAGAAGCTTAGGTATTGTCCTGCGATCGCCTCGTTATGTTTTAGGCAGATCTGGATTTGTCTTGGACTATCAGGCTAGTATCCAAAATATTGTGGCGAATACAGACCGCCGTGAGCTATTGGGTATCGATAATCCTTTAAGCCAAGATGAAGTAAATCTCACTCGATATCAAGCCACTGCCTCCTTAAATCACAGTCTTCCTCTCTGGAGTGGACAAGCATTGCCCTCGACCCCGGATGAAGGATTACGATTTAGTGCTCGGCCAGTAGTACCATACCTTTCCCTACAAACAGGTGTTCGAGGTGTGTCGTCTCTCTACAGTAATGGCGATCAACAAATTACGGGTACAGCGCGTATTGGCTTACAGGGGCAGATTGGACATTTTTCCCATAACTTTTTCGACTATACAGGTTTCAATGTTGCATATTCCTTTGGTTCAAGAGGAGAATCGCCATTCTTATTTGACCGTCTCGCTGACTCCAAAACCCTTTCATTCGGTCTAACACAACAAATTTATGGCCCTATCCGTGCAGGTTTTCAAACGGCAATTAATCTCGATAATAATGATGCGATTAGCACAGATTATTTCCTTGAGTACAGCCGTCGTACCCATTCAATCTTAATTCGCTATAATCCCGTCCTTGAAATTGGCTCCTTTAATTTCAGGATTAATGATTTTGATTGGAGTGGCTCTACAGATCCGTTTGTCAATCAAGATGTACGACCTGTGATTGATGGGGTTATTCCTTAAGCTGCTTCAGACTTCAGACCGTAGGGTCTAATTCCCTAAACTGAAAAGCTTACGAATCATCACCTGCAACTCGAAGTCTGTATTCGTCGGCAGTCATGGTTTCTGCGAGCATTTCGTCATCGAGATTATCGACTCTAACCTTTAAAAACCAGCCTTCCAAGTAGGGATCCTCGGCGATCGCCTCTGGGTTATCAATCACCATTTGATTGCGGTCAATCACTGTGCCTGAAATAGGAGCATAGAGATCTTCGACGGCCTTCACTGATTCAATCGATCCAAAAGTTGAACCTACTTCGAGAGCATCTCCTTCATCTGGGAGTTCGAGGAAAACAATGTCACCAAGCTCATCAAGTGCGAAGGCACTGAGGCCAATAGTCGCAATTTCACCATCTAGTCGAATATATTCGTGGCTATCAAGGTAGCGGAGGTCATCGGGGTAATCAAGTGCCATAGGTATTTCCCAAGAATGAAAGATATTGTGGGTTCAGACGAGAACGAATGATCCTTTATACAGTCTTTGACCCTTCGGCTACTCTATGCCGGAATTTTGCCAAGATCAAGACTTAATCTGAAATTTGTTACGTTTGCTACGTTTGCTCTAGGGCTTAGAGGCGATCGCCTTACTCTTTGTCTTCAGGTCGCTGAAAAAGTTTAGTACCCATTTCAGTTTTTGCAGACCATAAGAGATACAGACCAAGGGCGATCGCAAACAAAGCAAATTTGAGAAGATCCACAGACATGAGGTTGCTTAACGATTCTCCAAATCACTGATTTCTTTCGGAACTGCCGCGGTAAGAATATCGTTACCTTCGGAGGTAACGAGAACATCATCCTCAATGCGAATACCAATGCCCTGCCAGCGTTCTGGAATTTCGGGCTGCCCTTCGATGGGTTTGATGTAAGGCGAGATATAAATTCCTGGTTCGACAGTGATAATATTGCCAGCTTCTAGGATTGTCCAATCGTCTTTGTCTGCGCTGAGTTTGTAAGTACCAGCATCATGGACATCTAAACCAAGCCAGTGGCCTGTTCCATGCATAAAGAATGGTTTATAGGCTTCTTTTTCGATTAATTCTTCAAGCTCCCCTTTAAGTAGTCCCAAATCGATTAAGCCTTGGGTGATCACGCAAATAGCAATCTCATGGGAAGCACGATAGGAATTTCCCGGTATAACTTCGGCGATCGCCTGTTTTTGAGCATCAAGGACAAGCTCATAGAGGATTTTCTGTTCGGGCGTAAAGGTCTTGCCGACAGGGAATGTGCGGGTAATATCGCCGTTATAGTACTTAAATGCTGCACCCGCATCAATCAGTAAAAGTTCATTGTCATTGAGGCGATCGCCATTCTCGATGTAGTGCAACACACAGGCATTCGCGCCCCCAGCCACAATTGATGGATAGGCAAAACCCTGCGCCCCTTCCTGCAAAAAAGTATGCTCGATTTCCGCTTGCACCTGATATTCGTATCGGCCAGGTTGAGTATATTCCATCGCTCGAAGATGAGCTTGAGCTGAAATTGCCGTCGCTCGCCGCATCATTTCGATTTCCGCTGGACTTTTCACCATTCGCAATGGATTCGTGATTTGGTTGCTATCCACCAAAGCCGTTGGCCCCGTGCCGCGCTTTGAACGGGTCGCTAATAACCACTGGTAATGACGCAGGATGGTGTTATTAAACTTCTCATCATTCCCAAAATGATAAATCAGGCGATCGCTACCCTTCGTATATTCTGGTAATTTTGCCGCAAGCTCTGTAATCGAAAACGCAATATCCGCACCATATCGCTCTTTTGCATTCTCCACCCCAGTACGATAACCAACCCAAGTTTCTTTCTCTAAATCTTTGGGCTGTACAAACAAAATAAATTGATGCTCTTCATGATGGGGAGCCAAAACCGCCACTGCTTCCGGCTCATTAAAACCCGTCAAATAATAGAAATTACTTTCTTGCCGAAAATTATATTCCACGTCATTGTGCATTACCGCGTAGGGAGCGCTCCGGAAAATCGCTGTCCCCTGACCAATTCTCGCCATCACTTCCCGACGACGTTGCTGATATTCCTGCAATGTAATGCCCATCGATTCTATTTATTGCGTAGTTTGATGTGAACTAGATGGTAGCAAAATTTTTTCGACCAAATAGTTAAACCCCCAACTTCCAGTAGAAATCAGGGGCTATACCTAAAAAATTAAGTATTAACTTTAAGGACAAAATTTTAGTCAGCAAAAATATACTTGCGAAGTTCACTTGGATCGGGCTCAGGACTACTCTCCGCATAAGTAACAGACTCATTCACCTCTGCCTGAATCTTATCGGCGATCGCCTTTAGCTCTTCAGCAGTCGCAAGCTTACGACCAAGAATGAACGACTCAAATTGCGTAATCGGATCTTTCTTTGCCCAGAACTCTTTCTCGTCTGCCGAACGAAGCTCGTCTGGATCCGCGAGGGAGTGACCACGGAAACGATAAGTCAAGGCTTCAACCAAAGTTGGGCCTTCACCAGCACGGGCACGGGCTACCGCTTTTTGCGCCACGTCACGCATCGCAAGGACATCCATACCATCCACTTCATAACCAGGCATATTAAACACGCTAGCTTTCTTATAAATTTCAGGCTGGGAAGTGGCGCGTTCATGGGCCATACCAATCGCCCACTTATTATTCTCAACCACAAAAATAATGGGAAGCTTCCAGAGCGCCGCCATATTCAAGGTCTCAAAGAATTGACCATTGTTGGACGTGCCATCACCGAAGAAACAAGCCGTTACATTATCTGCTGACTTATCGCCCATTACTTCGCGGCGATATTTACTTTGGAGTGCTGCACCAGCCGCAACTGGAATACCTTCACCGATAAATGCATAACCACCGAGGAGCTTATGCTCTTCAGAGAACATATGCATCGAGCCGCCACGACCCTTGCTACAACCCGTTTCCTTACCGAAAAGCTCTGACATTACTTCGCGAGCCGGGACGCCAGCACTAAGGGCATGGACGTGGTCACGGTAGGTACTACAAACATAGTCTTCGCCGGGTTTCATGGTGCGAATAATGCCAGTGGAAACCGCTTCCTGTCCGTTGTAGAGGTGCACGAAGCCGAACATTTTGCCGCGATAATACATCTCAGCACATTTGTCCTCAAACATACGACCAAGGGTCATATCTTCGTAGAGCATTAATGCTTCTTCTTTGGTGATTTTTACCGAAGAGTGATCAAATTTTGGGGCTGTCCGTTCTGTGTGCATCATTAAATTGGTGATTTTCTGAGTGATCGGCGCTGTGGCTCACTGCGCTGACTATAGACTGTGTGAAAACTGCAACTACAGTTTAGAATTAAACTGACTTCCAGAGAAGCCAGCAGGTGTCTGTTGTGGATTCCACATCATCTCAAGACATCCTATTTTGCTGGAATGCTATCAAGGATGCAAGGGGAAACCACGAAACAATGTTGCAACTTTTAGTGTGAAAATTCTTTGGTTAATATAACCTTAATTGACGTGACTTTTGCTGATAGGAAAGTAAACTGTGCGCATTCCGCTCGACTATTACCGAATCCTTGGGGTTCCCACTAAGGCGACCACTGCCCAAATTACTCAGGCTTATCGTGATCGCGTTGCGCAATTGCCTCGTCGTGAACATAGCGATCTGGCAATTCAAGCTCGCAACAATATTATTGAGCAGTCGTACCAAGTGCTCTCTCAGACAGAAAAGCGAGCTGTCTATGACAATGAGTTTTTAAATGATACTTACCAGCTAGAGTCCCAGAGCCGTCTCCGATTACCTTTCCAGAGTAGTGAGATAGAAGCGGCGGAGGATGCTGAAACTAGTAATCCGGCGATCGCCATTGAGCAAACAGATTTTCTTGGTGGGATTTTATTGCTTCTGGAACTCGGGGAATATGAGCTGGTTTTAAAGCTTGTGCCTCCCTATTTGAAATCCAAAAGCAATCTCGTTAAGCAAGATTTGTTTGGATCGGCAGAAGTTGTTACTAGCGAATTGATTCTCTGTTTGGCGTTGGCGTATCTCGAACTGAGTCGTGAACAGTGGCAACAAGGTCGTTATGAAGCAGCGGCAGAATCTGGCTTAGCAGGTCAAAAGCTATTAATTGATGCGGGTATTTTCCCAAGCTTGCGAGGAGAGATCCAAGGAGATCTGGATCGTCTCCGCCCTTACCAAGCACTGGAATTATTATCGCAACCAGAATCTGAAACGGCCTTACGCACCAAGGGATTGCAGTTATTGCAAGCGATGCTTGATGCACGTGGTGGCATCGATGGCGCTGGAGATGATCAGTCCGGCCTCAGTATGGATGATTTTCTGCGGTTTATTCAGCAGCTGCGTAGTTATCTGACAGTCAAAGAGCAGCAAGATTTATTTATCGCTGAGTCGAAGCGTCCTTCGGCTGTGTCTACTTATCTTGCGGTTTATGCGCTCCTTGCTGGTGGCTTTTCGTCACGACAACCAGAATCAATTATCAAGGCCAAGGAAAAATTATTACGTCTCGGCAAACGTCAGGATGTCCATTTAGAGCAGGCGATTTGTGCGTTGCTTTTGGGCCAGACTGAGGAAGCAAATCAAGCGCTAGAACTGAGTCAGGAATATGAGGCGATCGCCTATATTCGTGATAACTCAAAAGATGCCCCTGATTTATTACCAGGACTTTGTCTCTACGGCGAAAAATGGCTCAAAACTGAAGTGTTCTCCCACTTCCGAGATCTCAGCAGCGAATCGGTATCTTTGACTGAGTATTTTGCGGATGATCAAGTTCAGCAATATCTTGAGCAACTACCTGCAGAAAGTGGCGCTCAAGATTGGTCAATCGTTGCCAGTGAATCTGCGAAACCTACTGGACAAACTCGTTTAGAGCCCGTTGCTGATTTATCGGTGAGCAGACCATCTAAAGTTAGTAAACCAGAGGAAACGGCTCCAACAACAAGCGCTACAGCAACGTCGAAAGTAACACCTATTTCTCGACCGAGTTCGGCACCTATAACACCTCGAACTCAGACTGCAACCCCGGCTCAAACTGCAAAGATAAAGAAACCGAAAAAGCGCAAATCTAATCGCAATTTGAAGCGTAAGCCTTTTCCTTTCAAGGGCATTGCGATCCTTGTCGGTGGTCTTGTTGCACTAATTTTGGTGGTGAAGGCGATCGCCTCTTTAGTTGGTGGCGGTAATACCATCAAAGATCCATTGCAAGTCTCTGTGACTGGTGAGCCTCCGATTCCAATTCCGATTATTGAAGAAGTTGCCACAGAGGCGCCGTTAAGTAAGGTGCCTGAAGGGGAATTTGATGCGGCGATCGCCGAACGTCTTATTCAAACATGGCTTGATGGCAAAGCCCTTGCCTTTGGTGAAAGCCACGACACTTCGAGTTTGCCAGAAATTTTGGCAGAGCCTTTACTCTCTCGTTGGGTAAATGGTGCGAGGGATGTGGAAGCTGTAGGCAACTATCGCGAGTATGAGCATGAGCTGAGTATTTCTGAAGTGAGTTTTGACCCAGAAAGTCCTGATGTGGCCAATGTCGTTGCAGAAGTCACTGAAAATGCAAAGTATTATTTGCCAGGCGGAGAACTAGATTCAGGACGTTCCTACGATTCTCAGTTGACGGTGCGCTATGGTCTCATTCGTCAGGGTGAGCAGTGGTTTATCCAGTCCTCAGCTGTTCTCTAATCGATGCCTTCTGGCCGTACCCATGACCGCATAACACTGTGGGGATTACCCTGGGTTGTGGCGATCGCCTACATCCTTACCCGCAATGGCGAACTAACATTAATCGTGGGTTTAGCCTATTTATTTAGCGGCTTAATGTTTGGCCCGGATCTTGATATTCACTCGGTGCAATTTAAGCGTTGGGGGATGTTCCGCTGGATTTGGCTGCCTTATCAAAAAACCCTCAGTCACCGCTCTAGTCTTTCCCATGGATTTTTAGTGGGAACGACATTACGTGTTCTTTATTTTTCAATCTTTCTTTTAGTTGTCGGAATTATTGGTGTGGCGATCGCCCAGGGTGTGTGGGGATTTGATTGGAATTGGCGATCATTTTTTGTGGTTGGTGGACAGCAAGTTCAGCAAAATTATTGGGCAGAAGTTTTAGCCTTATTTGCCGGACTCGAAACAGGAGCAATGAGCCATTCAGTCAGTGATTGGACCGGATCCACTATTAAACGCTTTAAGAAAAAAGGATTGGCAGGAATTTTCGAGCAGAAAAAAACCAAACGTAAATCATCACGTCGTCGCAGAGCTTCATCCTCTCGAAAACGGAGTCGGAAATAATGGTTGATCGCGTTATCTCTTGGACTGAATATCACCAAACGATTGAGAAGCTGGCTGAACAAATCCAAACTTCAGGTTGGGAATTTAATCAAATTTTGTGCCTTGCAAAAGGAGGATTAAGAGTTGGCGATATTTTGGCTCGAATTTTTGATCAACCCCTCGCCATTCTGAATGTCAGTAGCTATGGCGGCAACGACAATCGACAACAGAGTCAAATTCGTTTTGCAGAACATCTCACAAATTTTGGAGAATTGGGCGATCGTCTCCTCTTAGTGGATGACCTTGTGGATACGGGGGTGAGCCTCGAAAGAACCTTGGATTGGCTGCAAAATTATGCGCCTCATCTCATCGAAATCCGTACCGCAGTCCTCTGGTATAAGGCTAGATCTCACGCTAAACCCGACTATTTTGTGGAATATCTAGAACATAATCCGTGGATTCAGCAGCCCTTCGAACATTATGAAAAGTGACTGTGAAAATTTATTTTGTTCCATTAGAGATAATGGCGATCTCCTCATTGAATTAAAAGGCGATAGAATCTCGCAAAATATTCCAGAATGGATAGAGAGACATGATGATTAGAGAGAAACGTAACTTTTCTTAAAAAAATGAGGGCAATCGCAGCAGGCTGAATTCCTTGTGAGACAATAGGCGAAGCTATTAAACTAAACTAAGAATCAACTAATTTAAAATACCAATCATATGAGCGTCGTTAGTCAAGTTATCTTAAAAGCCGATGACGAACTCCGCTATCCCAGCAGCGGTGAGCTGACCGGCATGGAGAGTTTTCTCGCAACAGGTGCAATCCGCATCCGGATCGCTGAAGCATTAGCAGACAGCGAGAAAAAAATCGTTGATGAAGCCCAGAAAAAATTATTTGCGATTCACCCCGAATATCGTGCTGCTGGTGGGAATGCCTCCACAACTAAGCGGTATAACCAATGTCTTCGGGACTATGGTTGGTACTTGCGCCTTGTAACCTATGGTGTGCTTGCTGGCGATAAAGATCCCATCGAAAATATTGGTTTAATTGGCGTTAAAGAAATGTACAACGCTCTCGATGTACCTGTTACAGGGATGATTGATGCGATCCGTTGTCTGAAGGAAGCAGCTCTTGGCGTTCTCGATCTCGAAGAAGCTAGCATTGCGGCACCTTACTTTGACTTTATTACTCAGTCCATGTCGTAATTTTGTCTACACAATTTAAAACGAACAATCCGATCGGGTGCTTGATGTTTAGGCGACCCGATTTTTGTTTGGACAGTAATTGTTCGGTAGATGCAAATAGTGGGCGATCTCCAAATTTTCACTCCCATCCTGCTACAAGTCCTAGGTTTTTTGAGCGACCGAATCGCTTTTAATGGATTATTGTTTTTGTGAGTTCTTTAGATGAAGTTCGCTGTCGCTGCGGTAAGGGTTGTGGTCTTGCAATGCCATAACCTTGGGCGTAATCAACTCCAATTTCCTGTAGTTTTTCAATCGTGGCCTCATCTTCCACAAACTCTGCAATGGTTTGAATATTAACCGCCTTTGCCACTTGATTGAGAGCCGTAACAATAATTTCATTCATCGAATTTTGGCATAGCTCTCGAATAAATAGGCCATCAATTTTCAAGAAATCAACGGGTAATGTTTGCAAATAGCCAAAGGAAGACATGCCACTCCCGAAGTCATCTAGGGCAAAGCGGCATCCTAGATCTTTGATCGCACGAATAATTTTGATTGCTCGATGTAAATTGGCGATCGCCACTGTTTCTGTAATCTCAAAGCAAATCACCTCTGGTGGAACGTGATATTGCCTGAACTGTTCTTCGAGGAAAGGTAAAAACTCGGGATCATTTAAACTATCAGCTGACAAATTTAGACTATAAAAACTCTGTTTTGAGACATTTTCAGAGGAGTACTTATTCCACATTTCCTGTAGATAAATATGTTGCGACTCAAGAAAATGTGAGATGACCCAACGATCAATTTTGGTCATTAATTGATAGCGTTCTGCAATGGGTAAAAAGCTACCAGGCGATAAGATCTTGCCATCCTCAGTCCGTAAACGAATTAAGATTTCAAAGTGTTCATGAGCTATATCATCGACAACAAGACTGCTGATTTTTTGCTGATACAAACAAAAATGATTTTTTTCTAAGGCATGATTAATTCTTGCCAGCCAGTTCATCTCACGATTTTGGCCATCAAGATGACTTTCATTATTATCAACCGTATAAATTTGATTGCGTCCCTGATTTTTTGCACCATAACAAGCCGCATCGGCAGCTTTCATCACAATCAGAGGCTCATCTTCATTTGGCGAATAGGGAACAACACCAATGCTTACCCCTAATGAAAATTGATGTTGTCCCCAAATAAAACGATACTTTTGCATCATGGTGAGAATTTTCTCGGCTACAATCATCGCATTTGTAACAGGACAATATTTGAGAATAATGCCGAACTCATCTCCTCCTAAACGAGCCAGTGTATCACCTGCTCTAATTTCTTCTTTCATGCGTTGAGAAATCTGTTTCAGTAATGCATCACCAGCATCATGACCACAGGTATCGTTGACGATTTTAAACCGATCTAAATCAAGATATAAGATCGAATGCATCGTATTGGGATCATCATGAGTCTGTCGTAAACTTTCGAGTTGAGATTGAAATTCTCGACGATTAGCTAACTTCGTTAATGGATCATGGGAAGCTTGCCAAAAAAGCTCTTTTGTTGCATCTAGCAAAGCCGTCATATCGCGAAAAACAACGACAATCCCTAGAACTTCCTTGTCCTCAGAAAGGATTGGCGCATGGGAAATATCAAAAACTTTAGCCTCATTACCATAGTTTTTTAACGTTAACCAACAGGATTCTTGGGACTTTGATAAATGCCATTGTTTCTTTTCATCTTCTTGTGGATCGTTGAAAATTTCATCGAGAGTCTTGCCTCGGATTTGTGTAGCAGGACAGCTAAGCAAAGCTTCTGCAGCTAAATTTGCGGAGGTAATAATACCTTCTTGATTCGTCGTGATGACGCCATCACCGATAGAGCGCAGAGTAAAGGAGAGAAGCTGTGTCTCTTCAGCAAGTTGCTCTTTGATTTTCACTTGCTGAATACGATTTTCTGCAAGGCTTTCCACCATTTGATTAAAGGCCAAACTTAGATTTGCAACACCATCATTCAGGGCGATCGCCTTATCCAGCTCTTGTTCTGTGAGACGTTCACTTAACCAATCATCTTTATCGGCTTGGGCATTACGACTAATCCATAAGGATTTTTGAGTGATTTTTTCTAGAGAATGAGAAAACCGTCGCATTGTTAACAGCATTAATCCAGAGCCAAAAGCTAAGGTTATGACGAGTAATGATAGGTCATAAACCTTCAGTTGCTCCTGCTCTTTTAAAGTAAAGGCAAGGGATGTTTCAATATCTTTCTCAAGACCTTGCTGAATTTGTTTGAGAATAGCAATGCTCCGGTTAATAGAATTATCAATCTCTTCTAACGTCGAAATTGTAGGCGTGTGTATTTTTGAATTATCAGATTTAAAAATATTGAAGTTCTCGACTTCACTATATTGATTATTTAGTTTCAAACTATATTTCTGCTGAATATAGTTCTCAAACATTTGCATAGATTTATGATGAGCTTCATAAAATTGATCAAATAATATAGTTAGCGTCTCGTGTTCTGTTAGCTTATGTTTAGAGAGAAAATTCAAATCTCTCTTAAAGTCTGCTGAGTGAAATAATGCTAATTCTTTTCCTTTGTTAAACGTAGCCTTTATTTTTTCATGCCTGTTACTTATATCTGGAAGGAAGTTTTTGACAAAAGCCATTTCTTTATTCTTTTGGCTTGGCAGTTCTTTGATTATAAAATCAATATCCGTTGCATGATTTTCACTCTGAATAGCTAGTTCTGAGACTGTCTCTAGCAATGGCAATTCCAACTCAATTGATTTGATGGCTATCTTGTTTATATAACGGAAATCAAACCAATACTTAATATAAATTGCCAACAACAAACAAACAAATACACTTAATATCCCTGCTAGCTTATAAGGATTTTTTGGATTTATCCAAGCTTTTATTTTCTGGAATATGACATCAGTCATGGTATTTTCTCTGGATCCATATGGGGTCTATAACAGAATTGAATTTAGATATTCAGTTTTAAAGAATACGGTTTTATAATTCCTTTGTATTTCCCTTTTTCAAGCTTAGCAGATCACTTTATTGATTGCATAGGTTAACCTCTACATTTTTGTCATCAAGATATCTTTTAATCTTGTTTAAAGATTATTGCTATTGTTTGCAAATACAACTATTAGATAAATGATTACTACATGAAAATAATAAAAACAAGGGTATATCATTATTTTTTTGATGCCTATATCCCGCATTATTCTGGTTGACATAAGAATCATATTAAGCAGGTTGTTAGGTTTGTTACTGTAAAAAATATGGCTAAGGGTTAGAGTTGGATAAAATTTGCCTTATTTAAAGGGGCAGTCAATCTTTGTGTTCATATTGCTCAGTGCTCTATTTATTTTCTGTCTGGTAAAAACTGCGAAGGACTTAATTAACCAATAGTGATGTACTAATCGATTGACGTCTAGTAGTGGCAATCTCCTTGAAGTGCCAAAGTTTTTGGTAGAGTCAAGCTGGTATTCACGGATGAATCTCAATTTTGGGGCTGTTCCTATCTTTCTCTATAATTGCTGGAGCGAAATTTTATAGAGGCTTTTGGGCGATCGCCATGAATTTAAGGAAAAAGATTAGATCAAGTAAATTAACGTGGTACATCACAGCACAGATTGGCGTATTGATGTTTCCTTTTGGGCTGTGTCTGTTGGGCGAATCTATTACCCGTCGGATTAATGGTGAGCCTTGGTTTTGGTGGGGCACGGTCAGTTTGGCTGTGATCAACGCGGGTTTGGGGCTGATGATTGAGAGTGGTCTCATCGGTGGCTATCCTGGCAACAATACTGAAGAAGAGTCCTAATTTTGTAAGTTTATTTTTCAAATGACATTTATTTCCCCAACGCGGCGATCGCCTAAGCTTAATCACGGACTCGAACTGTCCTATCTCGAATGGGGGCAGGGTGGTGAGCCTGTTTTACTGCTTCATGGTCTCGCGGATAATGCTTTGGTTTGGTCGCAATTGGGGGGATTTTTAGCTGAGAAATATCATGTCGTGGCACTCGATTTGCGGGGACATGGCGATAGTGCAAAACCTGAAATGGGCTATGCTTGCGACGACTATATAGAAGATTTCCACGCGTTATTTGAGCATCTGGGTTGGTCACAAGCCCATGTGTTGGGACATAGTTGGACTGGGAAATTAGCAGCGATTTGGGCCACTCGCGAACCGCAATATTTTAAAAGCCTGATGCTGGCTGACCCATTTTTTAACAGCAAAATTCCAAATTGGTGGACGATCACTTTTCCCATTGCCTATAAAGTATTGCCCTTCCTAAAACTGATGGGGGAATTTCCGAGCTACGAAAAAGTAGAGGCGATCGCCAAGAATTTAAAACAATTTCGAGGTTGGAATGAGTGGCAGGAAGCAATTTTTAAAGCCAGCATTGAACCCACCGAGCATGGCAGATATCGCAGTAAATTTGTGAAGCGCGCTTGCGATGGTATTTTCCTTGATGTGATGCAGGAAGTAGGTGTTGGCAGTGAGATTGAAATCCCGAGCTTATTTATTCAGCCGGAAAAAGGTTTAAATCGCCTGAGTTTCCAGCTAGCACCCTACCGTAAATACCTCAAACATTTGACTTGGCAAGTTGTACCCGGAAATCATTGGGCACATATTGTTGAACCCGCAGCATTTAATCAGGCAGTTATTGAGTTCTTATCTTGATGATCACAATAATTATCATATGCGTTCATCAAGACAAGAACTCAATCACTAGTTTGAGTCGCTCACGTCTACGTTGCTTAAGTAAGTCTTATTACAAAATAAATAGGAACCTGTAAGTATACTTAGGCGTCCTGAGCAAATATCTATCTACCGCTGATTCTTCTGGAGGAGTCACAATGGAAAAGAACAAAAAGCAAAATGTGTTTAAGAGATTATCTCTATCGGTTACTAGCACATTATTGGCCCTATCATCAGGAATTGTTGGAACTTTAGGCACAACTAATTTAGCTTCAGCTCAAACAATTTCGTGTCGCAACTATGTATATCAGGGAAAAACTTTAACTTGGAGCACACGAGAAAATGGTGTATTTCACAATAGTGGTACTTTGAAAATCACAAAAATCCGAAGCGACGGTACTTGGAGTGGGTATCAAGTCAACGGAACCCATGAAGAAGATGTTCTGGGTGAAGTTTCTGGAGGGAGTTTTGTTTTGAGAGTACCTCGTTGGAATGAGACATGGGTAGGGGTTTGTGGCTCAGATAGCGTTGCTGGCGTTATTCAAAGAACTTCCGATGGTAATGATTTTACTTTTTTAATCAGATAGACAAACCAATTATCAAAAACATAGGGGATCGCCATTTGGTTATCCCCTATGTTTCCCTGTCGCAATTGACTATGATCGACAGAGCAAAAAATTAGAGTTCCTTGCCGTGAAATTCGCTTTTATCCTCGATCCCATCGCCAATCTCGATCCTGGTCATGACACCACCGTCGCTTTTATGGAAGCAGCACAACAGCTCGGTCATGAAGTTTGGATCACTCAGATCGAAGGATTAAGCATTGTCAAAAATCAGGCATGGGCAACCTTGCAATCTGTCTCCCTAAAACCAGTGCAGCTTATCGATGGTTTATGGCGAACGGAGGCAAATTGGTTTGAGTTGGGCGAGCAGAAATTTATGCCTCTCACCGAAATGAATGCGGTCTTTCTGCGCACTGACCCACCTGTTGATCAAGCTTATCTCTATGCCACCTATATTTTGGATTTGGTAGATCCAGCGAAAACCCTTGTGGTGAATAATCCCCAAGGTATCCGTGCCGCAAACGAAAAATTATATGCTCTGAATTTCAGTTCTGTCATTCCCACAAGTATTGTCACGACTCAAACCTCGATTGTGAAAAAGTTCGTTGAAGAAAAAGGAGCTGCCGTTATCAAACCCCTTGGAGGTATGGCTGGCGCAGGAATTTTGTTTTTACCGAAGGGCGATCGCAACTTTAATTCTTTGCTCGAAATCAGTACTAAAAATGGAACAGAACCCGTGATGGTACAGGAATTTCTCCCTGCCGCAAAAGATGGTGACAAACGCTTAATCGTTCTCGATGGTGAACCGATTGGTGCTGTCAACCGGATTCCCACAGGCGGTGATTTCCGTGGAAATATGGCAGTGGGTGGACGTATTGCCCAAGTGGATATTACAGAGCGCGATCGCCACATTGCCGCAACCGTTGCACCCAAACTTCAAGAAGATGGCCTTTATTTTGTTGGCTTAGATATTATCGGTGGCAATTTAACTGAGGTGAATGTCACTAGTCCTACTGGGGTGCGAGAAGCAGATCGCCTTGATGGTCTTTCCCTCGGTAAGAAAGTGATGGAATGGACTGTCGCCAAAGTTAACAGCTTATAAAAGTTAGTCAGAAGGGCGATCGCCAATTGGGTGAGGAATGTATTCTATGAGAGTTTTATTTCCTGAGAATCCATTAAATAAGTCTGAAGCAGACGACATCTATCACGAAGAATTTCTCGCGATGCAAGCAGCGGGCTATGACTGTTCTTTGTTTGATTTTGATGCTTTATCTTTTGGTGACTTTGCGCCTCGACCAAAAATTCAAACAGGCGATCGCCTTCTCTATCGAGGTTGGATGTCAAAAACTATGACACTTTAACTCAAAAAATTGAACAAAAAGGAGGAATTCCGATCACTTCCCACACGGAGTATGTGTGTTGTCATCATCTACCCAGTTGGTATGACAAATGCTCAGAATTTACAGCTGAATCCCATTTTTTTGAGGTTGATGAAGACTTAGAAAAAAATGTTGCAGCATTGGGATGGGATGCATATTTCGTCAAAGACTTTGTGAAATCGAATAATGCCAATAAAGGATCTATCGCTCAGTCTCCCGCGCAAGTGCGAGAAATTGTGGAGCAACTAGAACTGTATCGAGGCGAGATTGAAGGAGGCATTAGTATTCGGCGAGTCGAAGAATATCGACCAAACACTGAATGTCGCTATTTTGTTGTGCGAGGAGAAGCCTATTCACCTAATAGAAAAATTCCTGACCTTGTCACTGAAATTAATCATTTAATTGATGCGCCTTTTTATTCGATTGACATCATCGAAAATGCCCAAGGAAAGTTGCGACTTGTTGAGTTGGGAGATGGTCAAGTGTCTAGCCGAAAAAACTGGCCACTGAAGAAATTCATTGAGATGTTGACTGCGATCGCCAAGGTTTAAAGGATAGGCGATCGCCACACTTCCAGTCATTCAGAATAAATTTTGGAGCTTACCAACTGGTTAAAGGCTCTTGCAAAATTTGTTTGTCTCCTTGGGTCACACTTAGGAAACTGCCTTTTGCCGTCTCGAAAATAATGCTGTAAGTATAGTCGCCATTAATCGCTTCAAAATAACTGCCATCTTCTTCGTAATAGGACAACCCTAAACGCAGTTCATCGCCCGTATCTTTACTCACGCCGATATAAGTATGGGGTAAGTCTCCTCCACAAATATTCAGCCAAAAATTCTCTGTCTCAGCAATTACGAAAACACTGTCATTCGGGTCACAAAAAGTATCGGATGCGAGATCTTCGTCCACAAAATCCGTGTCGTTTTCATCTAATGTGCTGAGTAGATCCCAGGGTGGATTTGCTTCGAAATATTCGAGATGATCCGCATATTCATTACAGCCGATAATGCTTAAAAGATTGACTGTAGTTTCCAATTCCTTCACCCTAAAGAACCACGTTTCATCCGCGCTATCGGTAGATCCTTCAATTGTTGTCGTTACGAGTAAATCTAATTCTTCATCTTCAAGAGTGCCGTTAAACTCTAGGAATGCATAGGCAGAATAATCAGCTTCAGCACTATAGTTACTGATGTGTGATTCTCCTGTTACGTTTTGATTGTCATCAATTTCTAAACGGCTCCAAATACTAACGTATCGATCATTGAAGCCGTAGCAAAAAGTACCCGATGGTTCCTTCTTCTGGGAAGTATCAGAGGAATCTTGCTCAGGACTCCTATTGTCAGTATTGCTAACTTGATTTTCAGAACTTGTTGATACTGGGGTGGTCTCTTCGCCACAGCTCACCAATAGCCAAATAAAGCACAAGCCGAAAACAAGCTTTGGGAAACGCATTGCTAATCATCACAATAGTTGTTGATATTCATGCTAGGTCAGCGATCGCCCGTTATTTGAGGAATATCAATGAAATGTAATGGGTCGATCTATGTTTCGTCTTAGGCAATAATATGAGACCGTGATTTTTGAGTAATGTTTTGTGAGGCGAGATGTCTAGACTTCCCCAACAACGGTGGCGTATCGCTGAGAGTCAACCTGAAATCGTTGCAGCTTTGGTTGAGGCAGTGAATGTCAAGCCTTTGGTCGCGCAAGTTCTCGCTAATCGCAATATTCGCACAGCTGAGCAAGCCCAAATTTATATCCAACCCGAAGCCGAACGTCTACCTGCGCCGATGGTGGAGTTTGAGGATCTAGCTCTCAGTGTTGAGTTGCTCCGGGAGGCGATCGCCGAAGAGACGTTGATTGCAATCTGTGGAGATTATGATGCAGATGGCATGACCAGCACGGCGTTGTTGTTGCGGGCATTGCGGCACTTGGGAGCCAACGTCACCTATGCGATTCCGAGTCGAATGAAGGATGGCTATGGCATTAATGAGCGGATTGTCACCGAATTTGCGGAGGAAGGTGTCGGCATTATTTTGACCGTTGACAATGGCATTTCTGCTTACAATCCGGTTGCTGTCGCGCGGGATTTAGGACTGGATGTGATCATTACCGACCACCACGATTTACCCGAAAAATTACCGCCAGCAAACGCAATTCTCAATCCCAAATTAATCCCCACAATGTCACCCTATTATGGTTTGGCGGGGGTTGGCGTTGCCTATGTTTTAGCGGTTTGTTTAGCACAGGCTTTAGGCAAATTAGAAGGGTTAACCTCACAGATTTTAGAGTTATTTACTCTCGGAACAATCGCTGACCTGGCCCCTTTAATAGGGGTAAATCGTCGTTGGTTAAAACGAGGTTTAAGACTATTACCTCAGTCCAATTTGGCGGGTGTGCAAGCTCTGATGCAAATGGCGGGCGTTGATGAGAAACAAAAACAATTGAAACCAGATGATATTGGCTTTCGACTTGGGCCGCGTATTAATGCGGTTGGACGAATCGACGACCCGCAAAAAGTGATTGAACTTTTAATTACGGAAGATGAAGGGATCGCGCTCGAACGGGCAATGCAGTGCGAACAAATTAATAAAGAGCGCCAACAAATGTGCGCCGAAATCGAAGAAGAGGCGATCGCCCTTGTAGAGGAAACGCCTATTGATTATCGAGGCTTGCGAGTTTTAGTGTTGTGTAAAAGTGGCTGGCATCATGGTGTGATTGGCATTGTGGCATCGCGCTTGCTCGAAAGATATGGTGTGCCCGTGTTTATTTGCACCGATGAGGAAGATGGACACCTGCGTGGCTCTGCGCGTGGCATCGAGGAATTTAATATTTTTGATGGGCTAAATTACTGCCAAGATTTGTTGGGAAAATTTGGAGGGCATAAAGCTGCTGGCGGGTTTTCCTTAGAAAAAAAGAATCTCGAAACATTCATCCAAAAGTTAAGTGAATTTGCCCATAAATGCCTTGAGCCAGAACACTTAAAACCTCTCGTTAATATTGATGCTGAAGCAAAATTCACAGATATTACGCCGGATTTTTATCAACAAATCGATAAGCTTCATCCTTGGGGAATCGGTAACCGTGAGCCCATTTTTTGGACGCCAGCGGTCAAAGTATTAGAGCAACGGGCAATCGGCAAAAACCACGTAAAATTTTCCCTTGGACAAACCATCAATAATCAAACATTTTCGATTACGGCGATCGCCTGGCGCTGGGGAGACTATTATCCGTTGCCGCGCGAGATGGACATTGCCTACAAGCTTAAGGAAAATCACTGGAACGATCAGGTTAACCTCGAGCTGGAATTAGTCGGTGCAAGACCAAGCAGCAAAACGAATGCAAATGCTGATATTCCTCAACAGCAAGCGATTCCGCACCTTACGCCACCTGTTGTCAAAACATTATCTAATCCTGCTGAAAAATCATTTGATTACAATAATCGTCTTTATCTTTGTCAGCTCGAAAATCAAGGAAAAATACTCAAGATTTCCAACGATCAAGGCAAAATTTTAACGGTACAAAAAGGCAAACGACAGGGCAAACTTGGTGAGCAAATTGTAGACGTGACCCAGCCACCATTTTTTCAGATGATAAAAAAGGCGATCGCCACTTTAGATGAATAATTTCTGAAGATAAAAACGCACTAATATCAACAAAAAAATAGCGATTAATCCGAAGATCAACCGCTGAGTAATAAATACTTTTTAAAATTGCTTTTCTGAAAAAAAGACTTACATGTCGCCGCCACGAGCAGCCAAAAGAAAGATGATGACGGGGCCAGAAATGAGAATCAGAGCGACGAAAGTCAACTGAAAAATCACTTCAAAGTCAAGGGCACCAAAAAAACCTGTGATAAAATCCATATTTCTCCTATTCCTGAATTGGGCAAAAGACAGGGTAAAAGTGTTTTTCCTAAAAATCATTGTCTATCATACCCTGTTGTCTACGCGTGCTTGTCTGAGAATTGGAGAAAATCAATGAAGTTTTGTAACACAACGGGAATAAAAGGCGATGGCAACTTGGCAATGTATTGAAAACTGTGGAGCTTGTTGTCACCTAGAACCCGGCGATCGCCCCGATTTAGAAGACTATCTCACTCCTGAACAGCTCACTAAATATATGTCGATGGTTGGGGAAGATGGCTGGTGCATTAATTACGATAAAGACAACCGTAAATGCAGCATTTATGAGGAGAGACCTCGTTTTTGCCGCGTTTTGCCCGAAACTTTTGATGAAATGTTTGAAGTGCCCAAAGACGAGTTACAGCAGTTTGCCATTGATTGTTGTGTAGAGCATATCGAAAGTATCTATGGCGACGAAAGCCCGGAAATGGAGCGCTACGTCACTAAGGTTGTGCAAGCCAACACCTAACTTCCATAAGAAACAGCCACTTCCCAATCTGGGAAATAGCTGTAATCTACTGTCTAAAATTTTGATTCGCCGGGTTGATGGTCTATGCGAAAATCAAACCATGGGTAAACAACCAATACAACGCCGCGAATAAACCAATAACACCTAACACACCTAAGATCCGTTCAAGAATGGGTTTGCCTGTGGATAACTCGGTAACAATATCGAAGGTATCGCCATTATCGAAAAGCTTCAGCAATTTGTGGGCTGGCTTTTGGTCTTGAGTGACGAGACTTAAGCCCTGCCAAACATAGTCAAAATTATAGGCATTAGGGCCCGTTTTCACGCCACCAAAATTCTTGAACAACTCCTCTGAAAAATAGGTGGTATCTGTCAATGCTTGGTTATGGAATGCCACCAATTTTTTCTCAGGTTTAGACACAGAAAAATAGATGGCTTTGGTATTGCCTTTAATCTGATCATAGCTCGTACTATCAGAGAATAAAGTTGTTTTGACCCAAGCCTTTGGACGCACAATGCGATCACTCTCTCCATGCAAAATTCCCACAGGAGTACCTTCTAGGTATTCGCCAGTATCAGCAATTTTTACTGGGGATTCAAGGAAAGGAATATTAAAGATTTTTAAGAAAGGCACGATAAAGCCAGGAACGCCCATTTCTGTGCTGGGAGAGGGATCCGCCGTGACAATCTGTTTAGCCTGAAAGCGTTTAATAAAGTCTAGATAGGGATGGTTTTGGGTTTCCTTGAGATTTCTCTCATAGAAATAAGGCCAACTGAGCGCCAATAAGCCACCCAAGGAATGACCAAATACATAAAAGTCAAAATCGGCTTGTAGATCAGAATATTCTTCACTGAGTTTTTTGCAGGCGATCGCGGTCAAATCAAAAGCTTGATCTCCCCATTGTTGTGGCGAATAAGCTAAACTCACTGCGACTGTTGTGACTAACTTAACAAAATTATCCCCTAATTTTTTGTTGACCAGCGAAACGGTTAGTCGAATCGCCAAAATAATTAAGGTTAAAGAGATGGAAACCCGCACATATTTTAAAGTGCTAGGCTCGATTAGCTTGCGGGCGATCACCTTAGTCTTACTATTAGAACTAGATTTTTTTACACTTTTGAAAATATCTCCCAAATCCAATTTTTCATCCTTAGCTTTGGCGATCGCCTTCTTTAGAAGTTCAAACAAAGATGTAAGGGGCGAAGTTTCGTCGAAGCCTTCTGGAGTTGCATCGAGTTCGTCGCTATAGGTGCTGACCTGAAAGTCAGGGAACAGGACATAACAACCTTCTTTCGCTGCCAATTCGGCCAAGTGAATTTGATAAAACCGAGGCAAACCCAGAGCAAAACCATGCAAATAGGCAATGACTTTTAACTTGCCCTCACTATTTTTCTGGGGTGTTTTGGGCACATAAGCTTGAATAAAATCACCATCTTTATGATTACCTGCTTGATAAAGATAAAAGTCAGCCTCTTCTACAGAGATAGGTTGTACTTTATATTTGTCATCTTCTTGAATTAGCTGATAGGGCTTCTTCTCTTCCTCCCAAACAAAATCTTGAAAGGGATCAGTCTCTGGCTCAGTAGCCTTTTCATCCCGTACTTGAATAAATTGTTCGGTTAGCAATAAGCTCAAAGCCATAATGGTTTCCGCGGCACTGCCCGGCAAAGTTCCCCCTGCAGTAATGGCATTGCCGATAAAAGCAATTAATGTACCGACAAACAGGATTGACCATTTCATCCGAATCCAAACACCAATGGCGATCACCAACATAAAGACATTGACAGCAATGGTTACCAAAGGCGGCCCACTGAGATTTGCGGCGGTGTAGCGCAACATCCCCAGATAATGGGTGGGCTCTAGTTCCAGCCCAACATAATTAATCGACACATCAGCAATCGCCAATCCGACTGCCACAATCCAAGATAAAACTCGCGTGAATTTATTAGCCCAGCGTGCCCCAGCTTCATGGGCAATTTCCACACCGACCACAATGAAGAAAGGCACAATGAGGTAATGAAACAGGAAGCGAAACATACTCAATCGTTCGAGAATATTCCCTTCGCCAATAGCCCAACCCGCACCCAAGACAAAATTGTCAAAGCTTAAACTCACCAGCAAAACAGGTAAGACGAGGGTTCCCAAGCTATCTGCCTTTTTATTCAAGCGAATAGACCATCCAATCAGAAACCAATCAATGGTTGCTAAACCCAGATGGGCAATCGGATAAAGCCAAAAAAGAGTTTTTTTAAGGAAAGAAGTCAAAATTTTCATAACTATAATGAGCTAAAACTCCCTAATTTGCTTCGCTTTCAGGCTTAAAGTTGGCAATACCTTTGTCATAAACCAACCAAGTAAAGACCGCGACCCCAGCCAAGGTTCCTGCTAAGTCATGCAAAATATGAAAAAAGGCATTGTAGACCACCTGAGGATCACTACAAGGATCCCCACCATATTTATCCAACAACATAATAAAAGTGAGATTTACACCCACGGAAAGCAAGGGTACAAATACAATTTTCCAATCTTTCAGTAGTTTGTAACCTCGGTATGTAAGCACAGCAAAAACTAAGGTCATCAAGATATAAATAGGAATTTTGCAACTGTCATTACCAACCTTGGCCCCCATAGGATAAAGAATTGAAACGGCTAATAAACCAAGGGCAAAAACAGCATTAGAAATTCTTGTTAATACTGTTTCCTGTTCTACTAAGCCTCCAGCCCACAAGGCAAAAGCTGAGATCAGAAAAAAGTAGAACATAAAGTTCAACATCGTGAAATCATTGGCATAATACCAACCTTGGGTCACATGCCAGCCAATTTCACCTGCGATCGCCACCATTACGAATCCCAATCCCAATTGTGATGCGAAAATACTTTTTGAAGGGACTTGCAGATTTTTTAATCCTTCATAAAAAATACGCATTGCGACAGGAATTAATGCAAAAGTTAATATATGGGTCGAAACCAAACCATATTTCCAGATCCCAGTAATCTCTGCGGCATTAGGACAGGTATCAGCAATACTCGGTAAGCTAGTCAAAATATAGCCAAAACCTACCAAACCGATAGCAAAACATAGGGCAATAAATCCAAAATCTGGTGTAAAAATCCGCTTATCTGCTGAATCACTCATGTCTTTTCCAAGGTCAAAATATAGAAAAAGAGAAGTAGAGTTTGAAAGTAATAAATCTTTCTCTGTCTAACTTCTCCTTTAAAGTTCAAATTTAGTTTTGCAATTAGTTCAGTCGATAAAAGCATTTCAGAATGCTCAAATTATTTAGTTAACGAACAGTTAGCAATATTTGATTTTTATAGTCCATATAAGTCTTGAACACTCTTGACTGTGCTGTCTTCAGCAGTTCCATACACTTTCTTGTATTGGTCAGAATAGGTGTCGTTTAATGTTACTGATAAGTTGATTTCAGAACCAGGATTAGACTTGGAAGCAAAACCACTACCACTCGCTTGATAAACAGTGAAACCAGGCTCTAATACCGCAGGGCCACCACAAATAAGTGTGAGGTCATCACCAGTTTTTACTTTCGCATTCACACAACCAAATTCAGTACTTACTGGCGGCTTGAGGGCTTTGGGATTGGATTTCTGAACAGCATCACTGCGTGTAATGTTAATGCTGTTAATCGTGCCAGTTGTATCCTTTGGACTTAAGGAAATGACGACAGAACGAATTACTTTTGTACAACCAAAATCAATAGGGGGAGTTGCAACTTTAAAGTCACCACTAGCCGGGATCTTAATCGATTTAACAAGATTTGTGACTGGTGGACAACCAGAATCAGCTAGAGCGGTGGGAGTCGGTGGAACAAAAGCAAATACAGTGAAGGCGAGAGCAAAGGAAAGAAATAGATTAGTCAGCTTTTTCATAGATTTGTTGAGTGACGATTGTCACACGCAAAATGTAAATTAATTAAGTTCTCGATGCTATGCATAATCGAATAGAATCTTAATTTTCTGTTAGTGTATCTACATGTATTTATTGATGAAGTTCCGAGTATTTCGAAGACACTAAAAGTGCGTCGTCAGAGCCTCATATTGCCCAAGCTTTTTATGGCTTTTGAGTTATGCAGACATAAGTACACTATCTATGATTTCTTGGGATTTCCGTGACAGTGATCACCTTGGTTGGTGTCGTCAGAACAAATTGTTGGTGACCTAGACTATTTACTTTCAAAAGCTTTTGTGAATGAAAAATAGCTTTTCCTATTGTTTGGGTATTGAAATTATTTTATGTGGCATCTTTTTGAAACAAAGAAAAAGAGTACCAGCCCAAGGACTCTGATACTCAGTCATAAACCTAAATTTTGTTCAACTGCAATGCTTGTGTTAAATCAAATCAAATCTGGATTTCTCCAGCGGCATTCATTTATTCGAGATAGTTTGCGTAAGGTTCGCCTTCAAAGGGTTGTGTACCGATTTCAGGGACTGGCTCTTCATTTGGTGCAAAAATTCCGCCGATCGCCTGCGATATGTAGCTGATGATATTTTCTAAAAGCTTACTCATCTGGAATACCTCTATAGATTAATTTCTAGGGACGAGTTACTCAGTCGTAAAGAGAAAAATATGTTGGCTTTGGCACAATCGCCCCTTCAAATCGTATTGAGACAAGCGATGTAACTTCTTTTAAAGGTTTTACTCTCTTGACCTAGTGGTTTCACCTCGTGTGAGCTCCTCTCTATTATCAGTGAGCTAGATTCTCCAAAGGGTTTGCAGTAGTGTTTCTTGAAATAGCTTTAGGTTCAAAACAATAGACGCTAGTGCAGACCCCTCAGAGTATTGCGAACCATTAAAAGCAAAAATATTGATGAGGAAATCCAAGAATTTCTACTGATTTACAGCAAAGCGTTGTAAGGCATCAATGAGTTGTGGACTGAGATGAGTATTACTTCCTAGGGTGAAGCGAGAATTGAGGTTATGAGTCGAACCGTCATAATCAAAAACTCGACCACCAGCTTCGCTAACGAGCAATTTCCCGGCTTGCACATCCCAAGGTTTATTGGAGAGTGTAATGCTTAAATCCAAACGACCTGCTGCCAACCACGCTAACTGTAAAGCCGCTGAGCCGAGCATTCTGATCCGCAGACAATGTCCAGCATAATGCTGCAATAAGTTATGGGTTAATTTGTGTTTGACGATCGCCTGTTTGCCTGTAGAAAAATCACCTAAGCCAATAATTGCGTCTTTGATATTGTGTGTCTGTGAAATTTTGAGAGGTGAGCCATTTAGGGTTGCGCCGTGATCTTTAATTGCTTCGTATCGTTCTCGAAGGTTGGGGAAAGAAATCCCGGCGGCGATCGCCTGAGAATTCACAATGAGCGCAATAGTGATACCAAATAAAGGTAGTTGGCGGGAGAAATTCACCGTGCCATCAATAGGGTCGATTATCCAAAAATTTGGTGGTAAAGTTGCGTCTTTTATAAAAGATTCTTCGCCTAAAACTGGAATGTCTGGCGTTAACTTCGTGAGCAATGTCTGCAACTGTCGTTCAATATTGTGGTCTGTATCGAGAGCAAAATCCCTTATTCCCTTTTTAAAATATTGGTGTTCGGTGGCGATCGCCTGGGTTGCGAGTTCATCAGCGAGGTCTAAAGCTTGACGGATGCAGTTACGGTAATGCTCTGAGGAATAATTTGGGGTCATGGATAGTCATGTCGAAACGAAATGAATGTTGAGCATAGTGATGGGCGATCGCCAGCTGGACACCACCCTGCTAGAGAAATTAAGGCACAATAAATAGGAATTAAAAAAAGCCCTGTTTCATGAGCCAAAAGCACATCGTTATTATCGGCGGCGGTTTTGCCGGATTGTACACAGCCCTACGTCTGGTGGAATTTCCATGGGAAGATGCGACTTGCCCTGAGATTACCCTAATCGATCGCCAAGATCATTTTGTGTTTAGCCCATTGCTCTATGAATTAATTACTGAGGAAATGGAACCTTGGGAAGTGGCGCCTCGTTATACAAAACTGCTCGAAAATAGCTCGATTCAATATCGGCAAACGCAAGTGACAAGTGTTGATGTGGCAGCGCGGACTGTCATTTGCAATGAACAGGAGCCAATCTCGTATGACTATCTCGTGATTGCGGCGGGTGGCACGACAAAAACCCTTGATATTCCCGGTCTCAAAGAAAATGCGATTCCGTTCAAATCATTAGATGATGCGCTGCGACTAAAGGATAAATTACGGTTACTCGAAAACTCTGAGGCGGAAAAAATTCGGATTGCAGTAGTAGGCGGTGGTTATAGTGGCGTCGAATTAGCATGCAAATTAGCTGACCGATTGGGCGATCGCGGCCGTTTAAGACTCATTGATCGTGGTAAAGAAATTCTTGATAATGCGCCAAAATTCAATCAAACAGCAGCGAAAGAAGCCCTTGAAGCTAAAAAGATTTGGGTGGACTACGAAACCAAGGTTGTGGGTTTAACGCCTGAAACCATTAGTCTCGAATACAAAGATCAAGTGGATGAGATTCCCGTTGATCTCGTGATGTGGACAGTGGGGAATGCGATCGCCCCTTGGGTTGAAGCACTTGATTTACCCCATGCGGAAAATGGTCGCCTCGAAATTTCCGAAAAATTGCAAGTGAATGATCATCCCAATATTTTCGCCCTTGGGGATGTCGCCCAGTTTGATCAAGACTTACCGATGACAGCACAGGTGGCGATCCAACAAGCTGATGTGTGCGCTTGGAATTTGCGATCACTAATTGAAGAAAAACCGTTACTCTCTTTCAATTTTTATGATCTCGGTGAAATGCTTACTCTCGGCGAAGATAATGCCACCCTGAGCGGATTAGGCATTGAATTAGATGGAAATTTAGCACATATTGCCCGGCGACTCGTATATTTATATCGGCTACCCACTTGGCAACATCAGCTCAATGTTGGGCTAAATTGGATGGTGCAACCAGTGGTAAAGTTTTTGGCAAATCAGGATGCGTAAAAGATGAAGCAGCAAAAGCCTAAGGTTATTTTTTTCGACGCGGTAGGTACCTTATTCGGCGTCAAAGAGGGTGTTGGTAAAACCTATGCCAAAATTGCGAAAAAAAATAATGTTGATACAGATCCAGATGTTCTCGAAAAGGCTTTTCGTGCCGCATTTAAACGCTCAAGACCGCCTATTTTTCCGGGGGTAGACTCTTTCCAAATTCCCGAAAAAGAGTTTCAGTGGTGGGAGGCGATCGCCAGAGATACTTTTACTGAAGCGGGTGTGATTGATCAATTCGAAGATTTTTCTGGCTTTTTTACTCAGCTCTATGCCCATTTTGCGACCCCAGATCCTTGGTTTGTTTTTCAGGATGTGATGCCATCCATTAAAAGTTGGCATAAGCAAGGCATCGAACTGGGTCTTGTGTCTAATTTTGATTCGCGTCTATTTGCAATTGTCGAACTGCTCGACATGAAACAGTATTTTAGTAGCATTACGATTTCATCGGTGGTTGGCGCTGCTAAGCCCGATAGCAAAATGTTTTTGTCTGCCCTCGATAAGCACAACTGTTTACCGAGTCAAGCTTGGCACATCGGTGACAGTGAGCTTGAAGATTATGATGGTGCGACAAAAATTGGAATGAAAGCGTTTCTTTTAGAGCGATCGCCCGAACAACGTTTTCCTTATAGTCGCCAATATTAATTCCTGTCGGCTTGCTCAATTTGTCGCACTGCGGTTAAAGCTGAATAAGTTACTCCGGCTGTCCCCTCACCTGGATGCACCGAATCTCCCACCAACCAAACATTTTTGAAAGGGGTACGCGTGGCTAATCCAAAAGGTGCGAAAGTTGAAACCCGTTGACCTACGCCACCAACATAGCCTTTTTCTCGCGCGGTGAAGTGGGCAAATGTTCGAGGCGTGCCGGCTTCCTGCACCACAATGTTTTCTGGCGATAAATCGAAATAGGAACTCAAATTGGCGATCGCCTCGTTTGTAAATCGCTCCTTTCGTTCTTCATAACCTTCCCCAAACCAAAGCTCAGCTTCCACAAAAGATGACGCGATAATCGTGGCATGACCCTCTGGCGCACGGCCATCATTGGGTTTACTGACCGAGACAAATAACGAATTATTCTCGCCAATTTCTTTAGTTGGGTCGTAGAGAAATTGTAGGTGAGGCGGACAATTTTCTGGAATAGCCTCACGCTTCACGCCAAGATAAACAACAAATGCACCGGATGGTTTGTCTAAATTTTCAATACGTTTTTGATAACTCTCACTAAAAACGGAACTCGGGGGATTTTCGACTAACTTTTTGAGATCCTGAACCGTTGTATTCGCCACCACATGGTCAAAAGATTGTTCGAAAATCTCTGTTTTTCGCTGATTGAAAAGAGTAATTTTTGTTTGGGCATTACCAAGTGTAATTTCCTTCACTCGATGCCGCATCAATAGTTTGCCGCCATGTTTTTCAAGGGCTTCGATTAGGCGATCACTCAGAACTTGCATACTACTCTGAAGGTGAAATAAACCTTGGGGTGTTTGAGAGACTGCTAGGGCTGTCGCGCCATAAAGCAGTGCTGTTTCTGAAGTATCAACTTGCGAATAAAGCTTGAGTTGTAAATCCAGAAATGTTTTCAGGCGCTTATCCGATACCACACCACATAATTTCAATGCATCTAAAACTGTCATCAAGGTAAACGGCACAGTCACCAAGGTATCCAACCGTAATGCTTGCAATAATTTCAACACATCCCAAGGATTGCGGGGTGGCACAACAGGATCGCGGGATTGAAACTTCCAACTGGCATCAAACAATGTCTGCAATAATGCCCAAAACTTTTCGCTGCCGGGAAATTGACGCAATCTTTCCTCATGCCATTTCTGGCGATCGCGCCACACATTGATTGGTTCAGATTCACCCGGTAAAAACACAGCACAAGCCGGATCACAGAATGTCGCTTCCGGTAAATCCACTCCTAATTCCGAGAAAATTCTGTGATGGATGCCGCCCTCTTCTAGTCCGGCTACCTGAGTTGCCCCCACATCAAACGTAAATCCCCGCCGCTTAAAGGTCGATGCGCATCCTCCGGCGATCGCCGCCTGCTCATAAACAGTCACGTCATAACCACGCTTGGCCAGTAATGCCCCAGCGGTCAACCCACCAATCCCTGCACCGATTACCGCGACTGTTTGCCCTGCCATGAAAATACTCGTTACATTTCGTTACCTTTTAGGTATAACCCAAAATGAACGGCAAAATCAGCGCCGGAAAACCGAAGGCTATTAGGGCTGGAGATTTTTTCGTGCTTCTTCGATATATTCGACAGGTTCTGTCAGGGTGGGATGAAATTCTAGGGCTTTCTCAAATGCGGCGATCGCCTCTTCCCATTCTTCATATTGCATAAAAACCAATCCCAAACCTTGATAGGCAAAAGGTTGTTGAGGATCGATGCTGAGTGCCTTTTCGTAGGCAACCTCGGCATTGTGCCATTGCTTAAGGGTGCTGAGCGTATCCCCCAATCGGACGTATGCATAGGCGGTGCCATCTTCATACCCTAAATACTCTTCACCTAAGGGACGAAAGGCATCGAGAGCCGCATAGTACTGTCCATGAACGACCAGATGATAGCCAATTGCATCATATTCAGAGCCGTCTAGAATTACTGGGCTGGATAGGGCAAAGTTATAAAACTCAAATGCTTCTTGCCATTGCCATTTTTGTCTTAATACTTCTCCAAGGGGCAATGTGACTTTGCAGAGAGGACAGCCCAAATCATCCTTTTGCTCCAAAGTCATCTGATGCATTAGGGCTGTGGCTTCTTCCCATCGGTCTTCGCAGGTCAGTCGGTTAACTTCTTGCCATTGCAAAGTGGTTTCATCGAAAAGAATACCTGCTGGTTCATTGGCACAGTTCTGATCTGATGATTCTTGAGCTTGTACTGTAGGTATCCAGACGAAGTAGCTCAATCCACTCACCAAAGCACTCAAGATAATCGATGTCTTTTTCATACAAAATGCCCTTGTTGAGAAATGAGCTATGAATATATTTTAGCTCTGACAATTTGATTTACTGGTATTGATAAGGAGGGCGATCGCCTGTCTATATCTCCAAACTACAATCTTTGTAGCGAACTAGAATAATTAGCCATTCAACCATCCATAAACTGCTTACGTATAAATGGAGAAGTCATCGCCTTAAGTAGACTGCCATAATTGAGGCTAAAATTCACGGCATCCCCAACTTGTAAATTGTGTTCTTCACTATCAATAATTAGATGATCGCTGCTAGAACCCAAGATTTCTAAGCGGCTATCTAAGCTCAAACCAGAGACTAAAGTGTCTTGTCTTCCTAATGCAATGATCGATCTTTGATGTATACCTTGATCTTGAAAAGTTGGTACGTTGCCAAAAGCATCTCTGCAAATTTCACCAAAGGGCAAAGATGGCTTTTTTTTGATTCGATCACCTCAGCCACCAGCTGAAAAGCTTTAGTCTGTAAGCCTGGAATCACATTGCCATAAACTGTTTCGCAACCTAATAAAATAGATTCGCCCAAACGCAGGTTATTAATTCTCCCTACATCTTGAGTCTCTTTATACCACTCATAGTTGGCGGAGTTTCCCCCTGAAATAATGCTTAAATTAATCTGAAATTCCTTTTCGAGTAGCTCAACTTGTTCTGATAGCCCATGCATATTTTGATCGTCTGGTTTAATGCCGCCATAGCAAGCCAAATTACAACCAATCCCCACAATTTTGATATGGCTTAACGTTAAAATTTCTCTGATAAATTTGGCTAGATCACAAGGCAGTATCCCTTCGCGGCGATCGCCCAACTCTACCATTAAAATTATCTGGTGAATCTTATTGTTTAAACCCGCATAATAGGCGATTTTTCTAATCGTTTCTAGCTCAGAATTTAGACTAATATCGACAATTTCAACAATCAATTCTGCCTGACTGGGAGCCGTACGCAACAGCACAAAATCAGTCGATATACCCGCAGCCTTCATTTTTTGAATATTTTCAAGGCGAGAGTCAGCAATAAATTTAACCCCCCCTTGAATCATCGCTTCGATAATAGCGGGTTCCCCAAGGACAGCCTTAGAAACGCCCATAATGGAAATACCCTGTGCCCCATAAAGATCTGCCAGAATCCGAGTATTATCCCGTATTTTGGATAGATCTATTTCCATCCTCGGCATAAATGGTTGCATTTATTTGTTAGACAAATAGTCTACGCTTTTGCTAAAACACGTGTCTCTGGGAAATTTTCTGGCTTAATCTTTTGACTGAGTTTAGGGAAGTGAACGGCCAATGCTTGAATCAGTTTTTTGCATCCGTAGCTCAATACATCCGTCGTCGGCAGGTTCAGCTGAGTCTCATATTGCTGGATCGTGCTCAAAATTTCTTCAATTGCCAGATTTTCATGACTTAAGGCGATCGCCAAAACCCTAGCACTAGAAATTGTCTCAATCAGCTGAATTTCGCTTTCAATAGTCGGCATCAATAAAGCCGGAAAATCACATCGAAACTCCCTAGCTGGTGGATGTTGCAGAATAATTCCATCCGGCATACTACCTTTCAAAATACCCAGAGAACTCATGAAAGCAGGGTGACTTACAGCACTTTGACCCTCGACCAAAATGATGTCTGGCTTTTCTTGCTCGAATGCCTGAATCACAGCATTTTCGATTTCACCGATTACAAACTGCGAAATTAGAGCGTCAATCGAAGCACCATAAATCGCTCCCTGCATCAGACTAGTCTGGCCCGTGGCGACGAACACGGACTTGATCCCAAGCCTATTTAAAGCATTATTTAGCTCGACTGCGGTGGTCATTTTGCCACAAGCACAATCGGTTCCTAATATAGCGATGACTGGCACAGTAATTTCATAGATTCGCCCTGAAAAAACATGCAGATCTTTCACATTTGGTGATTTTCTGATGTCTTTAATTTGGACATTATTTTGGACAGCAGCGGCAACAAATTCTTGATCTTCAGAGAAAAATTCGTGGAGGCCATTAATTATATTCATACCATGTTCCATGGCTTCTAAAATCAAAAGTCTCTCGTCACTGGGAATGCAAACATCTAAAGGAGCTTTGCCATAAATATAGCAGTGAGGAGTTTCTGACAGATGAGCTAAGGCGTCCTGAAAATCGGAAAAAATGGGAATATCACTTATTGCTTCGCCTAGGATTTCGCCTGCATCATTACCTGCTGACAAGCTATCAATCACACCAACAATTGTATAAAGCTCTGAGTGTCGAACCAAGGCAGCTGCTGTTTTTCCGTCTACTAAACCGAATTGATCTTGGCAGTAAATCAATGCCGTTTTTTTCGTGATTGTCATCAAGTAATCTGCTCTTTAATAAATTATCACAAAAAATTCTTGAAAAGCTATTTTGAAATCATCTCTCCTTTCTAAAACTTAATATTCTCAAGCATAAAAATATATATTATGTATTGAGATCTGATCTTTTTTATTATTTAGGATTTAATGAGAAAAAATAATCATTCCTGTATAATCAGGCAGTTCTTAAGAGTAATTAGAATTCAAAAAATACCTTCATTAACAAAGCAAAAAATATTATTTCTTGTCAGGATTTAATATTGGCGTAATTAGATTGTAACGTAGAATACTTTTGGATGTTGTACTATCCAAAAAAATCACCCTAAAGTGGCATGTCAATTATTAGTAAATATAGTTTTTTCTCGATAATTCACCCTGACAATGGTATAAAGTTGTCTGAAAATATATTGCGTTGAAAAACAGATGGAATCAAGAGTGATCGCCGCCTGGTTTTGTAGGATTACCCTAAAGCCATCCTTTACCAACAAAACTTTAGTGTTAAGTGACTAATCCCTGTGCGAAATTTCCCGCCTCTTGACAAAAAAGCCTCACCCATAGATAAAGAGAGATTGCCGAACATGCCAGAGTCCGAGACTTGGTAAAGTAATTAGCAGCCACCGAAAGTAGACAAGATTTATGTTTGACGCACTAGCAGAACGCTTAGAAGACGCCTGGAAATCCCTGCGAGGGCAGGACAAGATCAGTGAATCTAATGTTAAAGATGCCCTAAAGGAAGTGCGCCGTGCTCTGTTGGAAGCCGATGTGAACTTGCAGGTGGTGAAAGGTTTTATTGGGGATGTCGAGAAAGCAGCCCTCGGTGCAGACGTTATTTCGGGTGTGAATCCCGGTCAGCAGTTCATCAAAATCGTTAACGATGAGCTGATCAAAATTATGGGGGAAAGCAATGCTCCCCTCGCCGAAGCAGAAAATAAACCGACCGTTATTTTGATGGCAGGTTTGCAGGGTACAGGTAAAACTACTGCAACCGCGAAACTCTCCCTTTTCCTCCGCAAACAAGAAAAGACAACCTTAATGGTTGCAACCGACGTCTATCGTCCGGCGGCGATTGATCAGTTAAAAACCCTTGGTGCCCAGATTGATGTACCTGTATTCGACCTCGGTAGCGATGCAAACCCCGTTGAAATTGCCCGCCAAGGTATCGAGAAAGGTAAAGAATTAGGCGTTGATTACGTCATCGTGGATACGGCCGGTCGCTTACAGATCGATGCCGACATGATGGGCGAGCTGAAGCAAATCAAAGACACCATTCAGCCCGACGATACCCTGCTTGTTGTCGACGCGATGACAGGCCAAGAGGCTGCAAGCTTAACCCGGACATTCCATACAGAGATTGGCGTAACTGGTGCGATCCTCACCAAAATGGATGGCGATACCCGTGGTGGTGCGGCGCTGTCTGTCCGAACCATTTCTGGCCAGCCTATTAAATTTATTGGTGTTGGTGAAAAGGTCGAAGCCCTCGATCCGTTCTATCCCGACCGGATGGCCTCCCGAATCCTCAATATGGGTGATGTCTTAACCCTCGTTGAGAAAGCTCAGGAAGCAATTGACCTCTCTGATGTAGAGGAAATGCAGTCCAAGCTTCTCGAAGCTCGGTTTGACTTTGACGACTTCGTTAAACAGATGCGCCTGTTGAAAAATATGGGTTCGCTGGGTGGCTTGATGAAGCTTATTCCCGGGATGGGAAGTAAACTCGACAGCGGCATGTTGGAGCAGGGTGAAGCACAACTTAAGCGCGTAGAAATCATGATTAATTCCATGACGAAAGAGGAGCGCAAAAATCCAGATTTATTAGCTCAAACACCAAAGCGTCGCACCCGTATTGCGAAAGGTTCTGGAATGTCTGATAAGGATGTATCCAAATTGATCACAGACTTCACTCGGATGCGTAAAATGATGCAGCAGATGGGTCAAGGTGGCGGCATGCCTGGTATGGGTGGCATGGGTGATATGTTCGGCGGCGGAATGCCTGGAATGCCCGGGATGGGTGGTCGCCCTGGACGTGGCGGTGGTCGTAAGAAAAAGAAAAAAAATAAGAAGAAAAAAGGCTTTGGTGATCTCTAGAGAATGATTCTTCACAACCACAAGATAAAACATTCACCAGAATTGAGACATTTAGTATTTCTGTGTTCTGGTGAGGTTTTGCTAGTCAAACATGCAGGATACTGGTGATCGCTCCAAGATATTTATCCTGACTATATGGCTTCCGGTAGTGATGCACAAGTAATGGTCATAACTGAAGAGAGAGATTATAGTGTCTGAGAAAATAGACCACTGCTCCAATGTGGTTTTCCCACTTCTTCGAGAAGGAAAGTGCCTGACGGACTAAGCGGGACGTTCTCTGACGTAGAGTGTTGTTGAATCTCTCAATATGATTTGTTTGTCCAGTCTCCTTGCCCACAACTCGATGACGTTTACTCGGTAAGACACAGCCATAGGCATCCCAATAATCGGTGTAGACCAGCGCACACTGACGATACACAGGAGGCAGAGAATCCCATAATTGTTTCGCAGTCTTTTGACTACGGTCTCCGATGGCATATCCCACCACCTCTCGGGTGTCTCGGTCAAGAGCCAGCCAAATCCATGCTTTCTCACCTTTACTACCGACAAAAGACCACAATTCATCCATTTCGATGGTCAGTTGCCCTCTTTTTTTTGAGTCACAGGTAACTCGTGAGGCACAGTCTCTAATTTGGCATTGACATAGTACTGTAGCCAGCGCAGAGAGACCCCTGTGGCACGAGTGATACCAGCGAGAGAGAGACGTTCTAATAGGAGACGGTCAATCAATTGACGAGTGTCAGTTGCAATGGGAGGGTGGGCAGGATGTTCCACAAACTGGCGACCACATTCATGGCAACGATAGCGCTGCTTTCCCGAATGGGTGTGACCATATTTAATGGTGCTGGGAGACTGACATTGAGGGCAAGTGAGCACGGTGAGACTTGACGTTTAATCTTGCCCCTATTCTTCCACAACCATTACTAGTGCACCACTACCCGTCATCGTTATTTTTGAGGATTGGGGATATCCCGCACGCGCCAAAATTGCCAGCCAATCATCCCCAGCAAACCGGAAGATACCGCCACCACAATTAATCCTTGGGACAATCCGGCGATCGCCAACGCAAAACTCCCAGACCAGAGGGTGAGGGCATAGATAAATACGACGGCGGTTCTCTGGGAAAATCCAGCTTTTAATAATTTGTGGTGTAGGTGACGCTTATCGGGTTTAAACGGCGACACACCATCTCCTAAACGCGTGAAAACCACCACAGTCATATCGATGAGCGGCACGAGCAAAATAATGTAGGGCAACATCACCGCTGTCGCTTTCGGTTCGCCGGACAACCCGAAAATGGCGAGGCCAGACAAAATAAAACCAATAAAATTGGAGCCGCCATCCCCCATAAATAATTGTGCTGGATTGAAGTTGTACCTCAGGAATCCCACTGCCGCACCCGCAAGGGCGATCGCCACAATCGCCACCGCAGGTTGACCGACGACGACCATCACCACAAACAACAAAATGCTGGTGATACTTGTTACGCCAGCCGCCAACCCATCCAGACCGTCGATCCAGTTAATCGCATTCACCATACCCACGAGCCAAATTAGCGTAAAAGGCAAACTCAGCAACCCCACCGAAAATGCGCCCACAAATGGCAACGCTAAATAGTCGATCCGTACGCCGAAATACCAGGCGATCGCCGCGACAAAAAATTGCAAAATCAACCTTGAAATTGCACTTAGCTCAAACACATCATCTAATAGGCCAAACGCAAAAAAGGCGATCGCCCCGCAGAGCAACGCCAGTAATGATCCACCTTCCGTGATTTCAAATCCCGATTGCCACAGTCCCCCGGCGATCGCTGTCATCGTACCCAGAAAAATCGCGATGCCCCCCAATCGCACCATGGGTTGACTATGCACCTTTCGCTCATCCGGTTGATCAAAAAGACCATTCTTTAGCCCAAGAGATTTCACAATGGGCGTGAGTACTAGAACGATAGTCAAGGAAACAAGAAAAATACTGGGATAGAGAAATTCCGTTGGCATTGGCTCGTAAGCGGTCATAAAGATCGAGTTAAGCAAAGAAAAAGCTTAGGCTTATTTACTTCATTAAACCTAAGCTCTCCGTATTTGTTGAAAATTAATTTACTTACACAGGGGTAGTCACTGGCATTTGTAGATGAGCATAGAGTGGGAACTTCTCACAGAGGTCTGCAACCCGGCCGAGACAGTCTTGCTTAATCGCCTCATCTTCAGGATTTAGGAGTCGATCTGCAATGATATTAGCAATCTCTGCAAAGTCTTCTTCCAACAAGCCACGGGTCGTCATTGCAGGCGAACCGAGACGAATACCACTACCAATCCAAGGCTTTTCTGGGTCGAAAGGTACAGTGTTCTTGTTGGCCGTGATATTGATTTCGCTAATGAGTTTGTCGGCACGCTTACCGTTCATCCCGATAGAACGCATATCCACCAACATGAGGTGATTATCAGTGCCATCAGAAACGAGCTTAAAGCCACGCGCTACAAGGGTTTTTGCCATCGCTTGGGCATTGGCGATAACCTGGGCAGAATAGTCTTTAAATTCAGGCTTGAGGGCTTCACCGAAAGCAACCGCCTTACCAGCAATCACGTGCTCTAGGGGGCCACCTTGAGTCCCAGGGAAAACGGCTTTATCAAATTTCTTGCCGAGGTCTGCATCGTTGGTCATGATCAAACCGCCACGGGGACCACGGAGGGTTTTGTGAGTTGTCGTTGTCACAACGTGGCAGTGAGGAAGGGGGTTGGGGTGGTGACCCGTCGCAACCAAACCGGCGATATGTGCAATGTCTGCCATGAGGTATGCACCCACTTCATCGGCGATCGCCCGGAATTTTTCAAACTCAATGATGCGAGGATAAGCAGAATAACCACAGATAATCATCTTCGGCTTTTCACAGAGGGCAATCTCACGAATTTCGTCGTAGTCAAGGCGTTCAGTTTCTTTATTAACGCCGTATTGAACCACTTCAAACCACTTACCAGAAACATTCACTGGCGAACCATGGGTGAGGTGACCACCATGGGATAAATCCATCCCCATAATTTTGTCGCCCGGCTCAAGCAAGGTAAGGAATACTGCAAAGTTTGCCTGCGCACCGGAGTGGGGTTGAACATTTGCGTGGGCTGCACCAAACAGTTCCTTAACGCGGTCAATGGCAACCTGCTCAACCTGATCGATAAACTCACAACCGCCGTAGTAGCGTTTCTTCGGTAAACCTTCCGCATACTTATTTGTCAGGACGGAGCCTTGGGCTGCCATCACTGCCGGAGACGTAAAGTTCTCACTAGCAATTAGTTCGAGGTGTACCCGTTGGCGATTGAGTTCGCTGGCAATCATTCCGGCGACAACATCATCAGTTTGTGCCAAAAAATCAAGGTTGGTATGAGTCACTGTTAAAGTCTTCCCTATTTCTTCAATGTCAAGTAGTCACTTGGGGCGGTGGGCTAAAGATTTCACCATTATGCAGCTAAGATTTTAGCAAATCTTTTTCACCAAAACTCTCATCATAAAGTCTTTAGGGTCGTAATGTGTCGCATCATTAACTAACTTTTCTGAAAGTTGAGCTTACAATACTAGATATAGAGACGCTGTTGAACCGCTCTGGGAGGAAGTTTGATGCTAGTCATCCTAACCGAGGGACAAATTGTACCAACAGACCAAGTTTGCCAAGGATGTTTGATGGCAGACAGAAGTGGCGCTCCGCGAGTACGCCATGGTGTGCTGAAATGTGGCCGAGCCATTAAAAATGCAATTGGCGATCAAATGCCGACTTATCAGTGCCAGATGGGCTTTCGGGTTGCTCAAGTTGGTTCTTCCGCAGCAGGCTAATTTCACTGATGTTGTGAAGTGACTGTCAGAAATAGTCAAATTTAGCCGATCTTTATCTGTAAAGAATTACCAAGGATAAATTTGGTTATCTTACCCACCAGTTGCTGGTGTAGAAAAGTTTGGCTGGCGATCACCTATTCTTTCAGTTATTACTTCTCTTAAATCTACTTGTCTAGGAGGTGTCACCAAATATGAAGTATAGCAGTAGCCAAAAGGGCTAAGGAGTTGCTATACGCAGAGTCATATCCATGGCATCTCTGGGGGATGGACTATGTCTGAGTTGCTTCCAAATACGACTTTTTAGCCAAGATCAGCATTGTGCAATCTTGTTTAAGTCTGGTGAATAGGGAGGCAGATACCACACCTCACATTTCGCCTTTGCCAGGATTTCTGCAACCCTTCCTCCCTTATGGAAAGTGGCATTATCCAAAATCAATATCTGATTGGGCTTTAATTCCGGTAGCAAACAGTTCTCTAACCACACCTCAAACACATGGGGGTTACAAGAGCCTTCCACAATAAAAGGTGCAAACAGTTTGCCTCGACTCCATGCGGCAATCCTCTTAACTCTTCCGCGACGGCTTCCTGACTTGAGGTCATAAACTCTTTCCTCTTCAGGGCCATAGCCATAGTCATACTGACCGTCTCTCTCATCTATTCCCGACTCATCACAGTAGATGATTTGTTCGGGTTTTAATCTTGCTAGTTCTTGCCTCAATGCTTCTCGCTTCTGTTCATCCCTTTCCTGATACCCATAGGCCTTTTTTGCGAGTAAAATCTATCTTCTTCAACATTCTCGATATGGTGCGACGACTCATCACATCACCCGCTGCCATTTCTGCCTGGGTTTTATCTGGATGCTGTTGCACAAAGCTTTTGAATGCTTCCCAGTCTGTGATTTTGTGACCATAGCCTTTCTGATACCCTGTTTTGGCTCTGTAAAATTTCCTGTTTGCTCTAGTCGTTGTATCCAGAGATAAAGGCTATTAAGGCCAAGACCGAACATTTCACAGACATCTTTTTTCAGGATACCTAGTGCTATTGCAGCAAGAGCTTTCCGACGTAGGTCATCACTATCAGCAACTGGCATTTTTAATCTAGATACAGACTTCCCTCCTCATTCTAAAACTATTCGGCCACTGCTATAGCTGGTTTTACCTATCTCTTTACCGACAGCTTGATGACGTTTACGAGGGAAGACAGTGCCATAGGCTGACCAAAAATCAGTATAAGCCACATCACATTGACGATAGACCTCAGGTAAAGATTCCCACAAATGCTTTGCTCCTAACTCAGAGCAGTCTCCCACGTAGACTCCCACAATCTCACGAGCATCGACTCTATAGCAGTCGCCAGATAGATTAAGACACTCCACAATGGTTTTGCAGACAAGCTCAGGATTGAGGTTCACATGATGTATTCAAACTAAATGACCACTGCTATATATCAAAGGAAACAGTCAATCTGCAATCGATGATGTAACTATCACCGACAACAACATCTCAACATCTGGAGACGTTAATACCTTTGGTGCCTAAATGAATGTCAACACAATCCTTTTGCAGAATACTATGGTCTCAGGCAATACCGTTACGACAATTGGAAATAGCGCTAGTGGTATTTATGTACTTGCTCAAAATCTCAATGGAAAAATCGAAACTTCTACCATATCGGGCAATACAGTACAAACATTTGGAAATATATTAAGACGGAATCATCATGCGTGCAGCAGGGCCTAATGCAACAATTGAGCAAGCTGTAATCACAGACAATACGGTATCTTCGGCAGGCAACTATGCTGATGGCACAGGTATTCTTACCCATAATGACACCTCTTTCCTTAATCAGGTAACCATTATAGGTAACAACGTTCTGCAATCTGGCGCTAATAGTTTTATTGTCCAAGCGCGAAATGCAAGTGAAGCTATCTGCATTGCTCAATTCAGCAACAATAGCAGTGGTCTTCCTCATGTAACGTGAGTTCGGGATAAGAAAGAAAAAGGAGAAAGTGCATATTGTGGAAGCTGATAACCAGTCCACCACTTTCTCCCATGACCAGTCTAGAACCTTTGTTCTGTTCCATTGATGATTTCTGCCAAGTCTTTGAACCTCAATGGCAACAACAATTACTGGTCTCAAAACAAAGACAGCGGCGTCGCCCCAGAAGCCTTAGTCTCAGTGAGATAATGACGATACTGATTACTTTTGATCAATCTCATTATCGTCACTTCAAGTATTTCTATCTCATCAATGTGCGTCATCACTGGCGACGAGCCTTTCCCAGAGCCGTGAGTTACCAACGTTTTGTGGAGTGGATGCCTTCAACATTAGTACCGCTGTGCATCTATTTGCGTCACTGTTATGGCCAATGCACAGGCATCAGCTTTATTGATGCCACCAGTATCAAGGTTTGCCACAATCGCTGCATCGTGAAAGTCACACCCGGCAACACCGATGATAGAAAGCCGGTAGTGGAGCTTTTGAAAGAGTTATCGGGAAAAGTCTTTGCCGATAAAGGTTACGTCTCTCAAGCTCTGGCACAGTATTTACAAGAAGAATATGATGTGAGGCTTCTAGCTAAGCCTCGTCGCAATATGAAGAATCACCTGATGCTTTGGCGTGACAAAGTGTTTGCTCGTAAGCGAGCTTTGATTGAGACCGTCATTGACCAACTGAAGAATATTTCTCAGATTGAGCATTCCCGCCACCGCAGTCCTGCCAATTTTTGTGTCAACTTGCTGTGTGGTCTCATTGCCTATTGTCATCAACCTAAGAAACCCTCTCTTCAGCTTGATTAGAACCTTTATTCCTTATCCCGAACTCACGTTAAGAAGGGAAGTTAAGTCACCAGTCTCTCTCAAATGCTTCGTTGTCCCAACTGTCAATCCACAAAAGTTGTAAAAAATGCTCGTATCCATAACGGCAAACAAAACCATAGATTTCGAGACTGCGGTAGACAATTTGTAGAAAATTCTCAACAGAAAATCATCTCTTCTGACACCACGGAGTTAATTGATAAGCTACTCCTCGAAAAGATTCCTCTGGCTGGAATTGCTCGAGTTTGTGATGTCTCAGAACCCTGGTTACAAATGACCTCTTGCAAAAGGTTATGGCAATCTTTACCCGGAGTTTATCGCCAATGCGCAGTAGCTTACAGTGATTTTTGGTCTGCTTATGGCCTCATCTTCCCTAGCAAACGTCATCGATTCGTAAGCAAAGAGACAGGAAAGACAAGTTATATTGAGCGATTCAACTGTACTTTGAGGCAAAGAGTTTCGCGCTTGGTGAGAAAGACTTTATCCTTTTCTAAGAGGATGTCTGAAAAGAGACTGACTGTAACTTTTGTCGAAATGAGTTGCACGTAAAAATAAGCACTTCAGGCGATCAACCTGGCGGAATTTACGCAGCATTTATCGAACATAAAGACTTTTCAGACATCCTCTTAGAAAGTCGCAAACCACATTGGAGCTATAGCAGCGAAGGAGAAGGTTAGGACATAGAACAGAAGGCTATTCTGATGGCATCGAACAAATCCTCAGTCTTCTTGATGAGCTTACTTACCTCCTTCTTTAACCTCCCCCAAAACTTCTCTATCTTGTTCAGGTGTGGTGAGTAGGGTGGCAAAAATATCACTTCACATCCTGCCTTCGCCACCAATGTTTGTATTCTTTCCTTTGGATGAACACTGGCATTATCCAGAATAATAATTTGACCCGGAATCAACTCTGGCACTAAGCAATCCTCTACCCATTGGCAAACTAAGGCGCTGTTGGCATAGCCCTCAAATACCATCGGTGCTATCTGCTCTCCCTCTCGCCATCCTCCAATCACGCTAACTCGTTCTGTACGATGATCTAACTTCTCTGCGATAAACCTCTCTGACTTATGGCAGTAGCCATACCCATAATCTAACGTGAGTTCGGGATAAGGAAATGAGGTTCTAATCAAGCTGAAGAGAGGGTTTCTTAGGCTGATGACAGTAGGCAATGAGACCGCAAAGCAAGTTGACACAAAAGTTCGCTGGACTGCGATGGCGAGAGTGTTCAATCTGAGAAATATTCTTCAGTTGGTCAATGACGGTCTCAATTAAAGCTCGCTTACGAGCCAAAACTTTGTCACGCCAAAGCATCAGGTGATTCTTCATATTGCGACGAGGCTTAGCTAGAAGCCTCTCATCATATTCTTCTTGTAAATACTGTGCCAGAGGTTGAGAGACGTAACTTTTATCAGCAAAGACTTTTCCCGATAACCCTTTCAAAAGCTCCACTACCGGCTTTCTATCATTGGTGTTGCCAGGCGTGATTTTAACATTGAGTAATTCGCCATGGTCATTGATAACCAGATGTAGTTTGAAGCCAAAGAACCAACCCACAGAGGTTTTACCTCGAGCGGCATGACCATCAAAAACGCGATGTTGAGAGATGCGGCGATTTTGACAAACTTTGATACTGGTGGCATCAATAAAGCTGATACCTGTGCATGAACCATAACAGTGCTGTAGGTAGACACATAGAGGTACTAACGTCGAAGGCATCCACTCCACAAAACGTTGGTCACTCACTGCTCTGGGAAAGGCTCTTCGCCAGTGATGACGCACATTGATGAGATAGAAATACTTGAAGTTACGATAGTGAGATTGATGAAATGCAATCAATATCGTCATTATCTCGCTGAGACTAAGGCTTCTAGGGCGACGTCGCCGCCGTTGTTTCGAGGCCAGCAGCTGTTGTTGCCATTGAGGTTCAAAGACTTGGCAGAAATCATCAACGGCACAAAACAAAGGTTATAGACTGGTCATGGGAGAAAGTGGTGGATTGCTTATTAACGTGAGTTCTGGATAAGGAAATGAGACTCTAATTGAGTTAGAGAGAAGGTTTCTTAGGCTGATGACAATAGGCAATCAAGCCACACAGCAAATTGACGCAGAAGTTCGCTGGACTACGATGTCTAGAGTGCTCAATCTGAGAAATGTTCTTCAGTTGGTCAATCACGGTTTCAATCAAAGCTCGTTTACGAGCGATGAATGTATCTTGCCAGAGCATCAAGTGATTCTTCATATTGCGGCGAGGTTTAGCAATTAACATCACATCATGTTCTTCTTTGAGATGTTGTGCCAGAGCTTGGGACACATAGCCCTTATCTCCAAAAACTTTGCCGAATAAATTCCGTAACAGTTCAACGACAGGCTTTCTGTCATCAATATTGCCAGGAGTGATTTGTACATGAAGTAATTCTCCTCGGTCATTAATGACCAGATGGAGTTTGAAGCCAAAGAACCACCCAACAGAGGTTTTACCTCTAGCGGCATGACCGTTAAAGACTCGATGTTGGGCAATACGGCGATTGTGACAAACTTTGATACTGGTGGCATCAATGAAACTAATGCCTGTGCAATCTCCATAACAGTCACATAAATAGGCACATAGAGGCACTAAGCTGGAGGGCATCCATGCCACAAAGCGTTGATAACTCACTGCTTTGGGAAAGGCTTTTTGCCAATAGTGTCGCACCATCAGGAGATAGAAATGCTTGAAATTACGATAGTGAGATTGATGAAATGCAATCAGTATCGTCATCACCTCACTCAAGCTTAGGCTTCTAGAACGGTGACGATACCTTTTGCAAGAGCTAAGTAATTCTTGATGCCACTGAGGTTCAAAGACCTGGCAGAAATCGTCAACGTCACAAAATAAAGCGTCTAAACTAAGCATAGGAGAAAGCTGTGGATTGGTTTCAACTGCCACGATATGAGCTTTCTTCTTTTCTTTCCTTATCCAGAACTCACGTTAAGGTATTATCAAATCCACTTTCATCGATATATACGAGTCGTTCTTGGACATACTGCTTCAGTTGTGCCACAAATGCTTTTTCTAATTCTTTATCTCTCTCTTGATATCGATAGGTCTTTTTTTTCGAGTAAATTCAATTTTCCGTAGAGCTTCACATCTGGATGCATCACTAATAGACTCTGGCCATTTCTCCGCCATTTCCTTCTGGGTTAGATGCCCATATTTCTCTGCAAAAGCACGAAAAGCATCTAGATCATTAATCTTCGGTTGAGGGCCTCGACGGTAATCTGTCTTCGGAGCGACTGAACCGATTTTCTCTCGTCGTTTCAGCCACAGGTCTAGCGTATTTCGGCTAATACCAAAGAAGCGACAGATATCACTTTTTCGTTCACCTTTATCGAAGGCGGCAACAGCTTTTAGGCGTAAATCAAGACTATGGGGAGCAGGCATGGCATCTATGTTTATTGCTTCTATCCTATTCTGTCTTAACCCACTCCTTGCCTGCTATATTTGGCTTTTTGTTCATCACTACAACTCATCCTTACCTCTTTAGGACTACCAGATAATGGACATGGCTTAGTAAGATTTGTTGATGTGGCAGATGATAATTATGAGCCAGAAGCAAATTGGGGCATTACTTTCACTGAAGCAATGGAGCGAATTCATGCTTATTTACCCAACGGCACAATTTAAAAAAATGTCGCAGTGTTCAGATACGTCTATGAAGTGCTGGGAATGGGTTGGGTTTATGCCATCACGAAATTGCCAATCATTGGCGGTGCAGTCGATGCAGCCTATGGCGTATGGGCAAAGTATCGTCTCAAAGTAACAGGTCGTCCCGATCTCATTACTCTCATTCAAGAACGGGAAGAAAGACGGAATTGTAGTTTAGAAGAATGCCAAGTATAAAAGGTAGTCTAACTAAAAAGTAAGGCGATCGCCCGCCATCCTTATCTATCAAAATTAGGGAGAAGGTCGATCATACTTAGACGCGGCAGGGAAATACTGAGGCTTCTCATTCTTAAGAGCGTCCTGCATAAAGGCTTGCCAGATGGGTGCTGCATGGGTACCTCCAGTAACCCCTTTCCCCATGGGACGATAATCATCATTACCGACCCAAACTGCTGCAGACATTTGGGGGGTATAACCGACAAACCAGACATCCCGCTCCGAAGACGTTGTCCCTGTTTTACCAGCAGCAGGACGACCACCTAATTTAGCCCTCTTTCCTGTACCACTATCAATTACCCCTTGCAAAATACTGGTAAGAGAAGCTGTAGCCCAAGGATCAAGTACGAGTTTCGGATCCGGCGTATTATCGAGCAGAACGTTGCCCTGACTGTCCGTCACTCTCAAAATTAATGTCGTATCACTCTGCCAACCATTGCTCGCAAATGTCGCATAAGCTCCCGCCATTTCCAGGGGACTAATACCCACAGCACCCAGTGGCAAAGACACAACAGGCTGTAACTCGCTTTCGATGCCAAGAAGTTGGCTCACCTCGATCACACGGTCTAAGCCAATTGATTTACCGAGCTTTACGGCAGGCACGTTCTTAGAAGACTTCAGCGCATCAAACAGAGAAACTGTGCCTGAAAATCCACCGCCATAATTTTGAGGCTCATACCATTTCGTACCATCCTTATACTTGACAGGCGTATCCTGAATGGTTGTGTAGGGACTATAACGTCCACTCGCGAATGCTGCGTAATAAACGAACGGCTTAAATGAGGAGCCTGGTTGCCGCTTCGATTGCGTTGCACGGTTAAACTGGCTATTCTCATAGCTCGTGCCACCCACAAGTGCTTTTACGAAATGCGTCCGGGGATCAACAGCTGCCAAAGCCACTTGATCGGCCCGTAAACCACGATTTTGCGCCCTTCGAAATGCCTTCCGAACTGTTTCTTCAGCTTGTCTCTGAAAATTAACATCAACTGTTGTCTGAACCCGCATTCCACCTTTCTGAACGAGTTCTTCCCCAAAACGTTGCTTCAACTCCTCAACAACAGCCTGGGTGATATAAGGCGAAGCACTACTTTTCCATGCCGTCGGTTGGCCGACAAGTAATGGTTCTTTATAGGCAGTCTCTGCTTCTTCGCTAGTAATCCAGCCCAGATCGCGCATCCGATTTAACACCATCCTTTGGCGCTGCTTCGTCGATTGGTAATCTCTAAACGGGCTATATTCTTCGGGAGCTTGGATCATCCCCGCCATTACTGCGGATTCGGCCAGGGTTAACTCATCAGCTTTTTTGTTGAAATAGGATTCGGCTGCAGTTTGGACACCGTAATTGTTATGACCCCAATAAATATTATTGAGGTACATTTCTAAGATTTCAGCTTTTGGGAAAATCTGTTCAATACGAAGGGCAAGGACAGTTTCTGCTAGTTTTCGGTTATAGGTTCGATCTTGGGCAAGAAATAGGTTTTTAACGAGCTGCATCGTGATCGTTGATGCACCCTCGACAATGGCTCCCTCTTCATAGTTACTGAGCATGGCACGTCCCACACTAGTAGGGTTAATGCCTTTGTGCTGATAGAAATGACTATCCTCAATGGCAATCACAGCCATTTTTAGATGAGGGGAAACGTTTTCAAGATCAACGTTGGTTCGGTTTGCTTCGCCGTGGAGACTGAGAAGCAGGGTGCCGTTAATGTCATAGATATAACTAGTTTCAGTGGGGACATAGCCTCTGAGGGTACGGACGTCAGGCAGATTTCGGAAACTAACGGCTAATCCGACTAATCCTCCTGCGGCGATCGCACTGGCAATCATTGTGGTTCCTATAACTGTTCCGGCCGCATTTTGAAAAACCCCTCCCACAAATTTCAGGACGGGATGGGCTTGCTTCTTGCGCTTGCGTTTAACTCGGCGGACTTTACGCTGGACAGTAGTACTAGACGACAATGATTATGACCTCACGAATACCGAAAAAAATTGTTGGAGTATGGGCTATCACAGGATTGTCTGATCAAAGACATTCGCAGCTCACTCGCATTTTAATATGAAGCGATTGTAGCAAGGGAATTTCGTCTTGAGCGCAATTTCTACTGATGGGATGAGTTTACAGAGAACTATTTACGGAAGTTCATACTTGGGGAAAGTGATACTTCCATAGCGCTAAGACTAAACCAAAATCCTGAGGAATATGTCTCAGACTTTCTGGGAGGTGGCAGAAAAATGATTAGCTACAAAAAATCCTTGCTGCGCTTGAGCAAGGACGTTTATCGGTAAAACATTTTCTGTCATCGTATTTCTGATGAAACTGTTTTGATAGCGGCAGGAGCTAGTGCTTACTCCATACCAAGGTCGTTACCACGCTTGTACTGTAGATATGCTGCTACAAAAAGCCCAGCTAAGGTAATGGGTATAAGGCCAAGGACAATGCCCAACAAGAGGGGTTCGATCACGCTAGGGTCTCCTGAATCGTTTTGTTAAAAGTTATTATCTCAATTGTTGCTTATTTTATGGGATAAGGTCGGCGATCGCCAAGAACTGACTTTAATTTTTGATCGACAAGGCTTGAAGATCGCAGTACCATTACTGTTAAGAAACGTTGCGTAATGTCAACGAGATCGTACTGTCCCCTTTTCAAGTTCTGTGGTTAATTCTGACAACACTACTTCTAATCAGCCTCCCAAGTTGCTCCTCGTTTTGGGCTTAATTTTGGCAATCGTCGCTTCTGGTTTTGTAGGAGTTTATGCGTCCCAAGCAACGAGTGATCCATATACTCGCGAAGTTTTAACGTTGGTGGGAGATGATTTGCAAGGTAACGCCATTTTCCAGATTAATTGTGCAGGTTGTCATGGCATTCAAGCAGATGGCAATGTTGGCCCCAGTCTCAAAGGCGTCACCCAAAGAAAGTCGGATAGTCGTCTTATCCAGCAGGTGATTAGCGGCAACACACCGCCCATGCCTAAATTCCAGCCTGAACCCGAAGAGATGGCAGATCTGCTGAGTTATCTCCACACTCTCTAAAAGATTTTTCATCCAAGTTTTGAGAGATAAACAAGATTTTCATGAATACTTCCCGTGCGATCGCTATTGGCTTGATTTGGCTAAGTTTTTCAATTTACGCTTTTGTGTTTGCGCCGCCGAATCAGCCTGATACCTTTGATTTGATTACGCAGCTCTCTAGTGGCAATTGGGATGAGATCAATCCGCTAATTATTGCTCTGTTTAATGTGATGGGTATTTTGCCGTTGATGTATGGCGCAATTCTCTTCACCGATGGTCATCGACAAAAGCTACCAGCTTGGGCTTTTTCAACGGGTAGTTTTTTTCTTGGGGCATTTGCTTTGATGCCTTATCTTGCTCTCCGTCGTGACAATCCAACTTTTACGGGACAAAAAAACTGGTGGCTTAAATGGCAGGATTCGCGAATTCTGGGCACACTTACGCTAATTGCTCTGATTGTTTTATTTGGTTATGGATTTAGTCAGGGAGATTGGGCTGACTATGCAATACGGTTTCAGAGTGATCGTTTTATCCATGTGATGAGTCTGGATTTTTGTGCATTGTCATTGCTTTTCCCAACGCTGTTAAAAGACGATTTGGCTCGCCGTGGTTTAGCTGAGAAAAAATGGATCTTTTGGGCGATCGCCTTAACTCCTCCATTCGGCATGGCGATTTATCTGACCCTCCGTCCCGCAACCATTGAGCAACCTCTAACTGAAACAGAGCAAACTCAGGAAATGGCTCAAGTATGAATGCATTGGTGATTGGGGCTGGACGAGGCATTGGTCTAGAATTTGTGCGGCAATATTTAGAGGATCCCGCTTACGGGAAAGTATTTGCGACCTTTCGGCAATCCTCTAAATCATTAACTCATTTAGCCGCAACTTATCCCGAGAAACTCGTCTGTTTGCAGGTGGATATCACCATCGAAGCGGATATCCAGGAGGCGATCGCCACAATTAAACAAAAGACTATGACCTTGAATGAAGTCATTTATGCCGTTGGTGTATTGCATGATGGGCAGATGCAACCAGAAAAAAGTTTGCGCCATATCCAGTCAGAAAATCTTGTGTCGTATTTTCAAGTGAATGCTATTGGAGCCGTTCTTTGGGCGAAATACCTTCTCCCTCTTTTACGAGGTTCTAACCCGGCAATTTTTGCGGTAATTTCGGCGAAAGTAGGGAGCATTGGCGATAACGGTTTAGGCGGTTGGTATGGCTATCGTGCCTCAAAAGCCGCATTAAATATGCTCCTCAAAAATGTCTCTATCGAATGGCGAAGGGTTGCTCCCAATATCATTGTCGCTCTGCTTCATCCAGGCACAACCGATACAGAGTTATCCAAACCTTTCCAAAAAAATGTCCCTGAAGGGAAGCTTTTCCCTCCTGAAAAAACAGTAACTTTACTCCGCACTGTAATCGACAATCTCACACCGCAGGATAATGGCGAATTTTTCTCCTGGAATGGCGATCGCTTACCTTGGTAAATTGACGTTAATTCATTCAGGACTGTGCTGATGGAACCGTTAAGAATGCCTGACCCTCTACAACCCGGTGATTTACTGAAAGTGGTTTCACCGAGTGGTCGACTTCTCGAACATGATGACCTGATGGCTGGCGTTGAAATTTGGCGATCCCAAGGATATCGCGTCGAATTCACGAATGGCTGGGATCAAAAATATGGCTACCTTGCAGGTGATGATGAAACTCGCCGAAACTCTTTGGCAGAAGCATGGTTTGATCCTGAATGCAAAGGAATTTTGTGCGCGCGTGGTGGTTATGGTGGGATGCGTTTACTTGAGAATTGGGACTGGAAAATCAATCAAGTCAAGCCAAAATGGTTGATCGGTTTTTCGGACATTACGAGCTTGCTTTGGAGTCTAGCGACAGTGGGTGTAGGAAGTTTACATGCACCTGTTTTAACGACTTTACCCAAAGAACCCGATGAGTCATTAGAGCGATTATTTAAGATAGTGCAAGGGAAACCGACAGAGCCATTAGTCGGCAAGAGCTGGGTCAGTGGATGCGCAACGGGAATTTTATTGCCTGCAAATCTAAACGTTGCAACTCATCTACTCAATACAAAATTGCAACCCAATTTTGAGAATGTCATTCTTGCCTTAGAGGATGTTACTGAAGCTCCTTATAGCATTGATCGCCTTCTCACTCATTGGCGATTATGTGGTGCCTTTGAGAAGATCAAAGGAATTGCTCTTGGTCGCTTTAGTCAGTGTGATGAATTGGGTTCAAAAGATAGCTTTTCTACAATGGAAGTTCTTGGCGATCGCCTCAAAGATTTAAATATTCCTATCATTGCTGAGTTACCCTTTGGGCATGATGGCGTAAATTGCAGCTTAATTTCCGGAGCGATCACTACCCTTGACGCAGATCAAGGAAAACTAATAGCCCAATCAGCACACAGAACAAACATCTAAGTAGTAACTAATGCTTCCCACTTTCCCGGAAATTCAAAAAAAGAAGCCTATTCTCATTACAGGTTCACATCGCTCTGGCACCACTTGGGTTGGAAAAATACTCAATACACCTCAGACTGCATATATATTTGAACCTTTCAATATAGAAAACAATGAGCCTCGTCATGATTACCCACTGCAATACTGGTTTACCTATCTCGCAGGCCTAGATGAAATATCACGTAATCAATGTTTAACTGATCTTGCCCAATGTCTGAGTTATCAGTACCAGCCAGCACTTTCCAATGACTATTCATGGCACTTTGCTGCTCGTATCAAACTACAGCGGAGTTGGGAAAACTTTCAAAAGCGTAGTAAACAACTGCGCCCATTAATGAAAGATCCAATTGCACTTTTCGCTGCACCGACTCTAGCAGAAACCTTTGACATGAAGGTTATTTGCATGATTCGCCATCCTCTTGCCTTCTGTAGCAGCATTAAAAAATGGCAATGGACTTTTCCTTTTGAGCATTTTCTTCAACAGCCAAATTTGATTGATGATCTATTCCCAGAAGAGCGAAAAAAAATTGAACTCTTTGCCGCTAAAGAATTTAGTTACGTTCAACAAGCCGCGTTCCTGTGGGTTTTATTCCATAAGGTGATCAAAAGTTATCAAAAAAAACACCCTCATTGGTTGTTTATACGACATGAAGACCTTGTTCTCAATCCGGTGTTGGAATTTGAGAAAATATATGGCAGTTTAGATTTGAATTATGATCAGTCAGTGATTAAGAGAATTGATAAGTTTACAAATGTAAGTACCGCCAAAACTGAATCACTTGATGCAGATAGCCCAGCATTGAAAAAACGAGATCCTCGACAAATTATCACTTCATGGAAAGCTCGCTTAAAAGTCAATGAATATAAATTTATTTTAGAGCAAACACAAGGTCTTAAAGAACACTTTTACCCTCAGGATGCTCAAAGTTACTTAGTTTAAGAAGTAGTCAAAGTCATCCTATCAAGGAAGAGTGAGATGGATATTGCAGGGCAAATTCCTCTATAAGGTAAACTGTCTAACTGTGCATAAATCATAAATATAGCGAGCCGAAAGTTTAGGATCACCGTGCGAAAGATTATTATTGCGGGCAATTGGAAAATGTTTAAGACTCAAGCAGAGTCTTTAGAGTTTCTCACGGCATTATTACCCAAAATTGCCGATGGTCATGAGGAACGGGAGGTTGTACTTTGTACTCCTTTTACGGACCTAGGGATTATGTCGAAAAGTCTCCACGGTACGCGGATTCGCCTCGGAGCACAAAATATTCACTGGGAAGATGAAGGTGCATTTACTGGTGAAATTTCTGGGGCAATGCTCACGGAGGTCGGGGTACGGTATGTTGTGGTCGGACATAGTGAGCGCCGTCAGTACTTTGGTGAAACGGACGAAACGGTTAATCAACGCCTCAAAGCGGCTCAACGTCATAGCTTAATTCCTATTCTCTGTGTTGGTGAAAGCAAGGCTCAGCGCGATGCTGGCGAAACAGATACAGTAATCGCAAACCAGCTTGCTAAGGACTTGGTTGATGTTGATCAAAATAATCTTGTTATTGCCTACGAACCCATTTGGGCGATCGGTACAGGTGAAACCTGTGATGCGAAGGAAGCGAACCGTGTGATTGGTCTAATTCGCGAAAAGCTTACCAATAAAAATGTGACCATTCAGTATGGTGGCTCTGTTAAGCCTGCGAATGTTGATGAAATTATGGCTCAGCCAGAAATTGATGGCGCTCTAGTCGGTGGTGCCAGCCTAGAAGCCGATAGTTTTGCCCGCTTGGTTAACTTTGTGTAAACATTTTCATTAATCTGTTTTTGCAACCTTAAGCAGGGAGCAAAGTTTGTTAGAGGAGAAAGGTCTCATTTGTGCGGGATGTTCTCCTCGTTTTTACAAAAAATGTTTAAATTCACTTTTTTATTTTTTAACACCATTTTTTAGATAGATGCCTACTTTAACGACATCTCGAACATCTTTCCCCTTGACGGCGGTTGTCGGTCAGGATGTGATTAAAACAGCCCTTCTGCTCGGTGCGGTTGACCCGGCTCTGGGCGGGGTGGCGATCGCCGGAAAACGCGGCACGGCTAAATCAGTGATGGCGCGGGGCATTCATTCATTGTTGCCACCTATCGAAATTATTAAAGATAATCCATACAATTGTGATCCGACTAATCCAAGTGATTGGGATGATCTAACCGCACTCGAATTTAATGGGACAAATCCTGAAAATATTCCGACAGAAGTGATTGCGGCTCCCTTCGTGCAAATTCCTTTGGGAGTCACGGAAGATCGCTTACTTGGTTCTGTTGATGTCGAAGCTTCAGTACGGCAAGGTGAACCTGTATTTCAACCCGGACTTTTGGCGCAGGCACATCGAGGTGTTCTCTACATTGACGAAATTAATCTTCTCGATGATCAGATTGCCAACCAACTTTTAAGCGTGCTGACTGATGGTCGTAACCAAATTGAGCGGGAAGGCATTAGTTTTTCCCACCCTTGTCGTCCGCTATTAATTGCCACCTATAACCCCGAAGAAGGTGATCTCAGAGAACATTTGCGAGATCGCATCGCCATTACTCTCTCCGCTGATCGTCCTTTGCTCTTGGAAGAAAGAGTAGCTGCCGTAGAACAAGTGGTGCAATACTCTGAATCACCCAAAGAATTTTTAGCATCCTACGAAGATGATCTAGATGCCCTGCGAACTCAAATTATTTTGGCGCGGGAATGGCTCAAGGAAGTAAATATCACAACAGATCAAGTAGCCTATCTCGTCAACGAAGCAGTACGAGGTACGGTCGAAGGTCATCGGGCAGAACTTTTTGCAGTTCGGGTCGCAATGGCTGCAGCTGCTTTAGATGGTCGCAATATCGTTACAGCGGACGATTTGCGGACTGCCGTGGAATTGGTTATTCTACCGCGTGCAACAACGATTCCCACGCCGGAAGATGACGATATGCAGCCACCACCTCCGCCTCCACCACAATCTCAAGATGAAGACGATGACGATCAGTCTTCTGACGATGATCAGGATGATGAAGATCAAGACGACGATGATCAAGATGAAGATCAGGAAGAGCAGCCCGAACAGGAACCGACAATTCCCGAAGAATTTATCTTTGATCCAGAAGGGGTCGTCTTAGATCCTAATATCCTTGCTTTTGCGCAGATGATGCAGAACAAGAGTCAAGGTAGTTCTGGTAAGCGGGGTCTAATTTTCTCTGATGATCGTGGCCGTTATATCAAGCCAATGTTGCCACGAGGTAAAGTTCGTCGTATTGCGGTGGATGCAACCCTAAGAGCTGCGGCACCTTACCAGAAAGCTCGTCGTGCTAAGTATCCTGGTCGTAACGTTATCGTTGAACAAGGCGATTTGCGCTCAAAGCGAATGGCTCGGAAAGCAGGTTCATTAATTGTTTTCCTCGTAGATGCGTCGGGTTCTATGGCCCTTAACCGAATGAATGCAGCAAAAGGTGCAGTGATGCGTCTTTTGACAGAAGCCTATGAAAATCGTGACCAAATTGCATTGATTCCGTTCCGTGGTGAAATGGCGGAGGTTCTATTACCACCCACACGTTCGATTACCCTCGCTAAAAACCGTCTGGAGACGATGCCTTGTGGTGGTGGTTCACCGTTATCACATGGTTTAACTCAGGCGGTTCATGTTGGCATGAATGCGAAAATGTCTGGTGATGTCGGTGATGTCGTTATTGTGGCGATTACCGATGGTCGTGGCAATATTCCATTAGCGCGTTCTTTGGGTGAGGTGCCGGAGGAAGGCGAAGCGAAACCAGATATTAAGGAAGAACTCCTTGATATTGCAGGGAAAATCCGTGCTTCTGGTACGAAACTCTTGATTATCGATACGGAGAAAAAGTTTATCTCTTCTGGTTTTGGTAAGGAGTTGGCTAAGCAAGCAGGCGGTAAATATTATCGTCTGCCCAAAGCAACGGATCAGGCGATCGCCTCCATGGCAAAAGGAGCAATGGCCGAAATCTAATTGATTACGTCAAAAATCTGAAAGAGGGGATTAACTGTTTATGAAGTTAGTCCCCTTTTTTTATCGGGTTAGTTGGAAGTAGCTTGGCCTTTACCAAAGAATTTGGGTGGTTCAGCTAAGGTATAGACTTCGGTGTGGGTGGCGATCGCCTGACGAACAAAAAGACTCGTCTGCAACAAACCTAGAAGTGTTTGACCATCGATCAGTTTCAAGCCACCATTAGTTTTCTCGGCGAGGAGCTGATCCACTTCTGCAGAATCAGGCATCGTATCTAATTCAGTATCCCGGCACAGCGCAAAGCCCCAAGGCGCACCATAGGTCGAGACAAAGGAACTGTAGGAAGTCACATTAGTGAAAACAGTTTTGAGGGTATTGACCAAGCGGCAATGTAATTTCACTTCTGCTGGAGCTGTTGGGCCAGCCTGCACAACGACTAAGCCACCAGGAGCCAATACACTCTTTAACTGGGCAAAATACTCTTTCGTAAAGAGTTTAAAAGAAGGGCCTTCCTCGATAGGATCAGATAAATCTGAAATGATAATGTCCCATTTTTCTGTGGTGGTATCCAAAATTTTGAAAGCATCCTCAATGCGGAGATCGAGTCGGGGATCATCAAAAGCCCCCTCATGCATTTCCGGCAAAAACTCTTTGCAAGCCTCTACCACTTCGCCATCAATATCCACCATCATCACTTTTTCGACGGATTTCCATCGCAAAATCTCTCGCACCGTAGCCCCTTCACCACCGCCAAGCACCAAAACTTTTTTCGGATTTCCATGGGCAATCATTGCAGGTTGTACGAGTGGTTCATGGTACAAAAACTCATCACCTGTACAGGACTGCCATTTACCATCAAGAATTAAGGCTTTACCATAAGCACCCGTTTCGGCGATCGCCATTTCCTGAAACTGTGTTTGCTTATAGACCAATAATTTTGTGATGCCGTGACTGTAGATATCCCACGGCGTAATGTATTCATTAACCCAATAGTCCGCTTTAAGCTCACTGCCAGCCATAAGAAACTTTCCCTAATTGCGCAAAATTTACCGGCTACCAGTATCGCAAACTATTTAGGAGAGTGGCCTTAATGTGTTCTTTTTCCGTGAATTCTCTGAGAAAATCAGAAAGGCGATCGCTCTCTAAGCTACCCAACACTTTAATGGCTTCATTATTTGTTCCATAGCAATTGATACTCGGTAGAAAATTCAGCCCCAACTCCAAAACTAATCCTTGATCACCGCAAGATCACCGATACAAAAACATAATTATTTTTATATTCATCGCTTGCGCTGACGACCGACAAAACTCTAAAATAGTATGTCTTATGATATGGCTAAACTTTATATTAAAGTTTTACGTCAATATTTATTTTTAATTGCTTACTAACCTATTAGTGTTCAAAGGAGGATACTGTATGACCCAAGTGGTTGTCGGACAAAACGAAAACATCGAATCCGCGTTACGTCGGTTTAAGCGTCAGGTTTCCAAAGCCGGTATTTTCGCTGACATCAAGCGTCGCCGTCACTTCGAAACTCCCATCGAAAAACGCAAGCGCAAAGCTGTAGCTCGCCGCAAGAAGCGTTTCCGTTAAACAGAATTTTTTTAGATTGGTTTTGAAATCGACGCTCATCACCAACATGAAGAAAAAACTTAAAACAAAGGCAGGAAAGTCAATCTAGCTTCCCTGCTTTTTATTTTTTGAACTATTTTAGGTGAACGAAAAAATCATTACTTTCGTTTATTTACCTAATAATAAAACCTGTTGAGAAGTACGATTTGAAGCACTATATAAAACTCATAATGAGCCATGAAAAATGCTTCAGAATCACTTCTTTTTTGAAACGGAGAGAGAGGGATTCGAACCCTCGTTAGAGTTTCCCCTAAACAGCATTTCCAGTGCTGCGCCTTCAACCGCTCGGCCATCTCTCCAGATGGGGCACGGTTAAAGATTATACAATACCCATTGAAAAAGGCAAGCTTTTATTTGACTTATGTCTAAAACGCACAAAATAACGGTAAATTACCGCCAAATAGATAAAACAGAAACTTTTACTGTCCCAGAGGATGAATATATTCTGCGTAGTCTGGAGCAACAGGGCTTTGAAATTCCTTTTTCTTGTCGTAATGGGGCTTGTACGACTTGTGCTGTGCGGGTCAAGTCTGGTGACCTAGAGCAAAAATATGCAATGGGTTTATCACCGGATCTCCAACGACAGGGCTATGCCCTCATGTGTGTGAGCCACGCAAAAAGCGATTTGGTTGTAGAAACTCAGGATGAAGATGAAGTCTACGAACTACAATTTGGGCGCAATTTTGGGAAAGGTAAAACGCGTTTTGGTTTCCCAATCGAAGATGACTAGGTTTTTTTGATTTAGATACGTTAAAAGGAAAGGGGCGATCGCCCCTTTCTTTTGCTTCTATAAAACATCGCCACAATTTCCACTAGATATCCCCAGCCATTACCGAGCATGACCTATCCCACAAGCGAACAACGTCAGACTTACCTTGAGATTGCAACAGAAGCAGCGTTGAGCGCTGGAGCTGCGCTAAAGCATTACTACGGAAATCTCCAACAGGTACGAGAAAAAGATACCCCTGGTGACTTGATTACCGAGGCTGATACTGCTTCCGAAAAAATCATCATTGAGTTATTACAAAGGCAGTGTCCAGATCTCCCAATCCATGCAGAGGAATCTGGCCAAATTTCTGGCGCAATAGATAGCCCTTTCCTATGGATGATTGATCCCCTCGATGGAACGGTGAATTATGCTCATGGCTATCCGATGTTCTCTGTCTCAATCGCCCTTTTATATGAAGAGAACCCCGTTGTTGGAGTGGTTTACAACCCTTATCGCGATGAACTATTCCGGGCAGCAGAGGGAGCAGGGGCAACATTAAATCGTAAGCCGATTCATGTTTCTAAAACAGAAAAGTTACAGGATAGCCTCCTCACCACTGGTTTTGCCTATGATCGTCGTCAAACGAAAGACAATAATTACATCGAATTTTGCTGTCTCACTCACAAAACCCAAGGAGTGCGACGCGGTGGCTCGGCAGCCCTTGACCTCACCGACGTTGCTTGTGGCAGATTGGATGGCTATTGGGAGCGAGGTATTCAACCTTGGGATATGTCCGCAGGAATCTGTATTTTGCGGGAGGCAGGGGGACTAGTTACCGCTTATGATGAGAGTCCATTGAAATTGCAGAATGGCCGATTGCTTGCGACAAATCACAAAATTCATAGTCAATTGAGCCAAACCCTAGGGTCAGCAAAGGGGTGGTTTATGGACTATTACAAGAGCTAAACTACTATGGCACTCTGCTGTGTTCAATCGCTAAATCCGTCATAATTAAAACCATTACGCCCGAGAATTTCTGAGATATGTCATTTGTTATCCGCCAAGGACTGTTTTTACTAGATATTGCTGACCACTATGCTGTTCTCGGTTTACCAGTGGATGCAGGGTCAAAAACAGTGCGGAAAGCATATCTTAAGATTGCTCAGCGATTACACCCAGATACTTGTAAGGCAAAGGATGCCGCGGAGAAACAGCTAGCGAGTGAACTCCTATCTAAGCTTGTGAATCCGGCCTACGAACAACTCTCTAAACCTGTTTCTTGGTCTGAGTTTCAAGTGGTTATTAAGCAGCTTTCGAAACAGCTCAATCAAAAAAGCGATACTCCCCTCAAACTTAAGTCGGCGATCGCCCAAGATTTAGTCAAAGATTTAGACAAGCTGGAAGTGGAATATCACAATAAAGTTCGGGAAGTAGCCCAGACAAATTATCGAGATCTCTCAACAACACTCGATAACATTGGTGCCCTCAGCGAATTAAATCTAGTTTTTCTGAAAAATACAGTCCAGGAAAATACAGGCCTATTGAGCAATAGCACTTCGCCAGGACGCACAACAAGAACAAACTCTCGTACCACATCATCCTCTTCGCCAGCATCAGTAACCCCAGAAAGGAATACTACTGCTCCAGCGAAAACAACAACATCATCGTCCCTCGAAGCTGCGATATGGCGAGGTGAGCAGCACCTCAAAAAGAAAAAATTTGCGAAAGCAACCCTCGAATTTCGTGAAGCAATCAAACTTGATCCCAACTCCGTCAGAGCCCATGCCTTAATGGGTATTTCTTATCTCCAACAAAAGCAGATTGCGATGGCTAAAGTCCATATCAAGAAAGCCTATATGGCTAAGCCTAGTGACCCTCTGGCTCGTAAAGCAAAACAGCTTCTTGAAAAGGCGATGGGTAGTGCCCTCGAAACCCAGACAGGCTCGAAAAAATCTGGCAATGAGAAAAAAGGTGGGCTCTTCGGCGGTTTGTTTGGCGGGAAAAAGAAGTAGAATAGGCGACGGCAAACCTGAGAAACCAGTTTTATGATTCACCAACCCCCCGCCGGTGCGAGGGATCTCCTTCCGCTTGAGGTCGCCCAAAAGGCTTGGATTAACGACAATTTACAGCGTGTTTTTCGACGGTGGGGATACCAACGTATCGTTACCTCGACATTGGAATGGCTGGATACATTGACGGCGGGTGGTGCAATTGATGGCTCGCAGGTAGTCCAGGTGCAAACAGTAGCGAGCCAATCTCTCGGTTTACGGCCTGAATTGACGGCTTCCATCGCCCGTGCTGCTGTGACAAGAATGGCAGAGAATACATTTCCACAGCGACTTTGCTACCGAGCCAATGTGTTTCGGCATCCCCCCGATGGCACCCACGGTAAGCAAATGGAGTTTTACCAAGCAGGGGTTGAACTGTTATTCGCCGATGGTATTATTGCAGATGCTGAAATTTTATTACTTCTAACGGATTCTCTAAATGAGCTGGGTCTGGAGGATTGGCAGTTAATTCTTGGGGAAGCGGCCCTTGGGCGATCGCTCCTACAGTCTTTTCCCGCAGATATTCGCGAAACTGTACGCCACTGTATCGCCCATTTAGATCGGGTTAGATTGCAAAGTTTGGAGTTAAGCGACGAACTTAAAGCCTATGCCCTCGATATTTTCGAGCTACGCGGTGAACCAATGGGGGTTTTAGAGCGTGTCAGCAAATTTGAACTGACTCCCGACGCACAAAAAATTGTAGCCAATCTCAAAGCATTATTTGAATTGCTTACAGGTAGCACCGACAAACCTTTACCGATTTTGTTGGATTTAACGCTTATTCAAACCTTTGATTACTACACAGGTATTGTGTTTGAAGCGGTTAGTTTTACAAATAATCAATCCCGGGTGCTTGGTCAGGGTGGGCGTTATGATAAGCTCCTCGGCCTTTACCACCCTCAAAAAGAAGATCATCCTGGCATTGGTTTTTGCCTCAATCTAGAAGAAATCCATAATTGTTTATTGCAAAGCCCACAACTGCCAAACAAGTTGGATGGAAATGCTTGGCTCGTCATTGCGAAAGATTCAGCAGCACAACAGCAAGTTTTTCAATATGCCCAAACTTTACGCCAGGGGGATGAGATTGTCCGCGTGGAAGTGGAATTGGGTGGGCGATCGCCAGAAGACATTTACGATTACGCCAAACGCAGCAAAATTGCGAACCTCGCCTGGGTATCTAGTAGCGACGACCCAAAAATTGAAACTCTCTAGAGCTCATCTCGAAATCTCCAGCATTTATTCAAAAATATACGATTCGACTATCTATGATTACTATTGCCATTCCTAAAGGAGGTCTACTCCCTCAGGCGATCGCCCTACTCCAGGAAGTGGGACTAGACTTTAGCGCCTTCTTAGACAAAAAAAATCGCCAACTTCAAATCACAGATCCGACTGGTACAGCAAAAGCATTATTGGTACGTACCCATGATGTGCCCGTTTATGTTGAATATGGGCAGGCACAACTCGGATTTGCAGGGTACGATGTATTAAGAGAAAAAAAACCAGACGTTGCAAATTTACTCGATCTTAAATTTGGTGGCTGCCGCCTTTCTGTAGCCGTGCCCCAAGCCAGTCCCTACAAAGATCCTCGTCAACTTCCGCCCAATTGCCGCGTTGCTTCCAAGTTTGTTAACTGTGCCAAAGACTATTTTCGTGAGCTAGATTTACCCATCGAAGTTATTCCCCTCCACGGTTCCGTTGAATTAGGACCTATTACCGGTATGTCTGAGGCGATTGTCGACCTCGTCTCCACAGGTAATACCCTGCGTGAAAATAACCTGGAAGAAATCGAAATTTTATTTCAAAGCACAGTACGTCTTATTGCCCACCCCATCAGCTACCGAGCCAATCGCCATAATATTGCCGAATTAGTTCAAAAAATCGAAAAAAACCTCTGATTTCATTCGGAAAAGTAACAAGGTTTGCTGACAACTGCAAAAAAAACTTTTAGCAGCAGCTCAAAATCTATTACAATAAATTAACAATTTGTTTCCAGGCATTGACCTAAGTACCATTTTTTACTAGAGACTGCATGACCACAAAACCTTCAATTGCAATTTCACACCTCGGCTGCGAGAAGAATCGCATCGACTCAGAGCACATGATTGGGCTATTAGCCGAAGCTGGTTACCACGTGGATGCAAATGAAGAGTTAGCGGATTATGTCATCGTCAATACCTGTAGTTTTATTGAAGATGCTCGCGCAGAATCAGTACGAACTCTTGTTGAGCTTGCCGAAGCAGACAAGAAAATCGTTATCTCTGGTTGTATGGCGCAACATTTTCAAGAACAGCTTTTAGAAGAATTACCAGAAGCCGTGGCCTTGGTGGGCACTGGTGACTATCACAAAATTGTTGATGTCATTGAGCGTGCCGAGCAAGGTGAGATTGTTAAGGAAGTTTCAGAAGAGCTGACTTATATCGCGGATGAAACAGTTCCCCGTTATCGCACTACCAATGAAGCTGTTGCCTATGTGCGAGTGGCAGAAGGTTGTGATTATCGCTGCGCGTTTTGCATTATTCCCCATCTCCGAGGGGATCAGCGATCACGTCCCATTGAATCCATTGTTGCTGAAGCAAAACAGTTAGCAGCTCAGGGTGTGCAAGAAATTATTCTGATTTCTCAAATCACCACAAATTACGGCAAAGATATTTATGGCAAACCTAAACTGGCTGAACTTCTCAGAGCTTTAGGTGAAGTCGATATTCCTTGGATCCGCATCCATTATGCTTATCCCACAGGGTTAACACCTGAAGTGATTGAAGCGATGCGAGACACCAAAAACGTTATTCCTTATCTGGATCTACCGCTACAACATTCCCATCCAGAAATCCTTCGGGCGATGAACCGTCCTTGGCAGGGGCGAGTCAATGACGAGATCATTGAGAACCTCAAAGCTGCCTTGCCCGATGCAATTTTGCGCACCACCTTTATCGTGGGTTTCCCCGGCGAAACTGAGGAGCATTTCCAGCACCTCGTAGAGTTTGTGAAACGCCATGAGTTTGATCATGTCGGCGTGTTTACTTTTTCTCCGGAAGAAGGGACGCCCGCCATTGATCTCCCAAATCAACTACCGCAGGACGTGAAGGATCGCCGTCGGGATGCTCTGATGGAAATTCAACAGCCGATTGCTGCCCGCCGCAACGAAATTTGTGTCGGACAAACGGTGGATGTGCTGATCGAACAGGAAAATCCCACAACTGGAGAGCTAGTCGGGCGATCGCCCAGATTTGCACCAGACGTGGATGGACTTGTGTATATCGAAGGAGAAGCCTCCTTGGGTAGCCTTGTCCCTGTTCAAATTACCGCTGCGGATATTTACGATCTTTACGGCACTATCGCCTAATAATTCTCGTAACTAGACCGTTCAGCCACAGCCCCCGGCATTGTCCAGACTGTTAAGCAGCATCCAATTGGTTTAACTAAAAAACCCAGTTTGGGAAGAAAGGGTTGGGGGAGAGATTGACACAATTTTTATGTGAATCTCGCAATTTTGTAAAACCTTAGCAAATTACCCATCCATAAACCTTATAACTTTTTTATGACCACCACTTTTCAAAACATCGGCCTCTCTGAAGCACGCGCTAACCTTTTAGAAAATATTGGTTTCGAGAAGCCCACAGAAATTCAAACCAAGGCGATTCCCGCAATTCTTGAAGGCAGAGATGTCGTCGGTCTTTCCCAGACTGGTACAGGTAAAACGGCCGCCTATTCTTTACCTTTCCTCGAAAAAATTGATCTCCAAGATAAAGCTGTACAGGGTCTGATTTTGACACCAACTCGTGAGTTGGCAATGCAAGTCACCCAGGCTCTTAAGCAATTTGCTGTAGACCGTCGCCTATGGGTCTTGACTGTTTGTGGTGGTCAATCCATGGAACGTCAAATCCGTAGCCTCCAAAAGGGCGTTCATATCGTTGTTGGTACGCCTGGTCGTGTAATCGACTTATTAGAGCGCGGTAAATTGTCTTTTGAAGATCTTCGTTGGGCAGTACTCGATGAAGCAGATGAAATGCTCAGCATGGGCTTCATCGATGATGTAAAGAGAATTTTGCGTCAATCTCCTGCTTCTCGTCAAACGGCTTGTTTCTCTGCGACAATGCCCCCCGCAATTCGTGATTTGGTTGCAAACTTCCTTGAAGAGCCCATCAATATAACGATTAAGCAGCCTCAGGTTACACCTGACCGCATTAAGCAGGAAGCTTATATGATTCCTCGCGGTTGGTCTAAGACAAAGGCTTTGTTGCCTATTCTTGAGATGGCAAATCCTGAGTCAGCCATTATTTTTGTACGAACGAAGCGAACGGCATCTGAGTTAACAAATGAATTGCTTGAAGCAGGTCAAAGTGCTGATGAGTACCATGGTGACCTCAGCCAAGCTCAGCGTGAAAAGCTGGTACGGCGATTCAAGGATGGCCGCATTAAGATGATCGTTGCAACTGATATTGCGGCGCGTGGTCTTGATGTTGCAAACCTCAGCCACGTAGTGAACTTCGACCTTCCTGACAATACGGAAAGCTATATTCACCGGATTGGTCGGACTGGTCGTGCTGGTAAAACTGGTACGGCGATCGCCCTTGTAGAGCCTAGTGATCGTCGCTTGTTGCGCCAGATTGAGCGTCGTGTGAAGCAATCCCTAACAACTTGCAAAATTCCTAGTCGTCCTGAGGTTGAAGCAAATCGCATTAACCGTCTTGAGACTCAGGTTCGTGAAGCGCTTGCTGGTGAGCGGATGGCCTCTTTCCTCCCCATCGTTAAGCGTTTAGGCGATGAGTACGATCCTCAGGCGATCGCCGCTGCAGTATTGCAGATGACCTACGATCAGCACACTCCCGATTGGATGACTGAAGATTGGGATGTTCCTGAAGTTGGTAAAGGTGGTCTACCTAAGCCTGTTAAAGGTGGCGGTGGTCGTCGTGGTGGCGGCGGTTACCGTGGCAAAGGTGGCTACAAAGGCAAAGGTGGTGGCGGTGGTTACCGTGGCGATCGCCGTGGCGGCCGTCGTTCCTACAGCTCTAACCGTGGCTAAGTTTTCGCATAAATTAATTTATTAGCCAAATAAATATAGTCCTTTTCTATTTAGTTGAGGACTTTTTGTGTATAGAAATCAAGGTGCAATCTCTACATATAGTCATTTCGAATGAGTTCTAGAGGATTGATTGCGATAGCAGTAGTCGACTATCAGCTCGTCAAGACTCATCCCTTCCTCTAATCTATATACTGTCTTCGTTTCTTTAATTCGGCAAAGTCATGTTCTATCTTGTTGAGGTCTGGTGAATATTTCGGTAGCAATTTCACTTGATGACCTTGCTGCTGAACTATTTCTCTGATCTTGTTCTTGCAATGAATCGGAGCATTATCCAGAATCAGTACAGACTTCTGCGATAACCGTTTCATTAACCATTGTGATAGCCATTTTTCAAAGCAGGCAACATTCACACTACCCGTCACTAACATCGGTGCGATGATTTTCCCATCTTGTCTGGCAGCTAGTAGATTCTCTCTCTTCTCTCGTTTACCTATTCTGCTGCTGTAAAGCTCCTGACCTCGGCGCGACCAGCCATATCTTGTGTAGACCCGATTATCAAAGCCTCATTCATCGATAAAAGCGAGTTTCTTTGGCCTAACAGTTTTGAAGATTGCTCGTAGATCTCTCAGATATTGTTGTCGTTCTCGATGAGCACGTTCACGATACTTTTGCTCTTTTTTTTCTGGTTATTTTCATTTGCTTCAAGGCATAGTGCATTGAACTGATCTTCACACCAAAGTACTGTGCTCTATCTACTAAAACGTGAGTTCTGGATAAGGAAAGAAAAGGAGAAAGCCCATATCGTGGAAGTTGTAACGAATCCACGGCTTTCTCCCATGTCCAGTCTAGAGGCTCTGTTTTGCCATGTTGATGATTTCTGTCGAATCTTTGAACCCTTATGGCATCAAGCGTTACTCAGCTCTGGCAAAAAATACCGTCGCCGTCAGAGAAGCCTCAGTCTGAGTGAGGTGATGACTATTCTCATTGCTTTCCATCAATCTCACTATCGAAATTTCAAGCATTTCTATCTCATCAAGGTGAAATACGATTGGCAACAAGAGTTTCCTCTATAGCAGGCAAGGAGTGGGTTAAGACAGAATAGGATAGAAGCAATAAACATAGATGCCATGCCTGCTCCCCATAGTCTTGATTTACGCCTAAAAGCTGTTGCCGCCTTCGATAAAGGTGAACGAAAAAGTGATATCTGTCGCTTCTTTGGTATTAGCCGAAATACGCTAGACCTGTGGCTGAAACGACGAGAGAAAATCGGTTCAGTCGCTCCGAAGACAGATTACCGTCGAGGCCCTCAACCGAAGATTAATGATCTAGATGCTTTTCGTGCTTTTGCAGAGGAATATGGGCATCTAACCCAGAAGGAAATGGCGGAGAAATGGCCAGAGTCTATTAGTGATGCATCCAGACGTGAAGCTCTACGGAAAATTGAATTTACTCGAAAAAAAAGACCTATCGATATCAAGAGAGAGATAAAGAATTAGAAAAAGCATTTGTGGCACAACTGAAGCAGTATGGCCAAGAACGACTCGTATATATCGATGAAAGTGGATTTGATAATACCTTAGATTATGGGTATGGCTACTGCCATAAGTCAGAGAGGTTTATCGCAGAGAAGTTAGGTCATCGTACAGAACGAGTTAGCGTGATTGGAGGATGGCGAGAGGGAGAGCAGATAGCACCGATGGTATTTGAGGGCTATGCCAACAGCGCCTTAGTTTGCCAATGGGTAGAGGATTGCTTAGTGCCAGAGTTGATTCCGGGTCAAATTATTATTCTGGATAATGCCAGTGTTCATCCAAAGGAAAGAATACAAACATTGGTGGCGAAGGCAGGATGTGAAGTGATATTTTTGCCACCCTACTCACCACACCTGAACAAGATAGAGAAGTTTTGGGGGAGGTTAAAGAAGGAGGTAAGTAAGCTCATCAAGAAGACTGAGGATTTGTTCGATGCCATCAGAATAGCCTTCTGTTCTATGTCCTAACCTTCTCCTTCGCTGCTATAGCTGTGAGCTATCAACGCTTTGTGACATGGATACCTTCGAGCTTGATTCCTCTCTGTACATATCTGCGACGAGGCTTAGCTAGAAGCATCACATCATATTCTTCTTGTAAATACTGTGCCAGAGGTTGAGAGACATAGCCTTTATCTGCAAAGACTTTTCCCGATAACCCTTTCAAAAGCTCCACTACCGGTTTTCTATCATCGGTGTTGCCGGGTGTGACTTTCACATTGAGTAATTCTCCACGGTCATTGATAACCAGATGTAGTTTGAAACCAAAGAACCAACCCACAGAGGTTTTACCTCGAGCGGCATGACCTTCAAAAACGCGATGTTGAGAGATGCGGCGATTGTGACAAACCTTGATACTGGTGGCATCAATGAAACTAATACCTGTGCATTGACCATAACAGTGCTGTAGGTAGACACATAGAGGTACTAACGTCGAAGGCATCCACTCCACAAAACGTTGGTCACTCACGGCTCTGGGAAAAGCTCTTCGCCAGTGATGACGCACATTGATGAGATAGAAATATTTAAAATTGCGATAGTGAGATTGGTGAAAAGCAATCAATATCGTCATTATCTCGCTGAGACTAAGGCTTCTGGGGCGACGCCGTCGCTTTTGCTTTGAGGCCAGTAATTGCTGTTGCCATTGAGGTTCGAAGACTTGGCAGACATCATCAACAGCACAAAACAAAGGTTCTAGACTGGTCATGGGAGAAAGTGGTGGATTGCTTATTAACTTCCACAATATGCACTTTCTCCTTTTTCTTTCTTATCCCGAACTCACGTTGTTTTACATGTTCAGTGACTGCTTGCCAGTCCAACTTACGGCGACGACGTGTCACGATGGTGGGACGTAAATCTGGGCGATTGAGCCAACTATAGACAGTGGCTTCTGAGACTTCATAGCGTCTTGCCGTTTCTGCTTTGCTGCCGTCAGAGCGTACGAAGTTTACTACTCTTTTTCTCAGGTCTAAGCTATACATCCTCTCGTCTCTATTCTTTATTCGAAATTACTATATTTGTGAGGTGAAGCAGCAAAATCCAAAAAAGTAGAATCGCTTTTGCTGTGAACTAATCCCCAAGACTTTCTAAAATGATTATTGACTTGACCTCAGGAAAAATCAGCTATGAAAATGCTACATACCATGATTCGCGTGGGAAACCTCGACGAATCGATAAACTTCTACTGTGATGTCCTCGGCATGAAGCTTTTGCGTAAAAAGGACTACCCTGGTGGCAAATTCACCCTTGCTTTTGTGGGCTATGGTGACGAAAAAGACAATACTGTTATCGAACTAACCCACAACTGGGATACCGATAGCTACGACCTCGGCAACGGCTTTGGTCATGTGGCTCTCGGTGTTGATGACATTTACGGCACTTGCGAGAAAATCCGTGAACTCGGCGGCAAGATTTCGCGCGAACCAGGCCCAATGAAACATGGCACTACAGTCATTGCCTTCGTCGAAGATCCCAATGGCTACAAAATTGAGCTAATCCAACTCAAAAAGGCGATCGCCTAATTCACCTAAGCGGATGCGTCGGCAGTTTTATTTTTGCGTCGTTTTGTCCAACGGTAGGCGGCAAAGCCACTGAGTCCGAGGGCTAAAAAGATCATGATCGGACTATGCAGAATGATCGAGATCAAGATAGTGACACTGGACAAAATCGCCGCAAGGATAAACGCGACAAACCCCGACGCATTTCGACTTAAACCACCCAGAAATGGAATGAAGTCGAGCACTACGCTCAAAGGCTCAACCATCATGCTTAAACCAGCCCACATCATGCCGAATCCGACAAATCGCAGAATCCAAGTCATTGTTTTATGAGATGACGCAAGGGAGGCGATCGCCTCTTCTCTAGTCCCTTTCAACAACCGATAAACCGAAATCCCGCGTGTGTCATGGGGAGCCAAACTTTGCGATGCACCTAATTCACCAAATACTGTTGTTTGAATATCGCTGGGAAGAGATTGGTAACTGAGACGAATGTCCCCAATTTGCGGCGCTTGCAGCGTTCCTTGACCTAAAAAGAGATAGTTTCCAGATTGCTTCGACTTATATTCCGGTAAGACATTTTCAGGAGAAAGACTCACACCAGTAGAAACTGGATAGGACAAACGAGCTAAATCTAATTTGTAATCACCTACGTTGGCAGCACCAACTTTAAAGCTTTCATTATCAATTGTCTTTGTGGGGTTTTGGTGGCCACTTGGTTGCTCAAAATTCGCGGAATTCGCGGGACTCGCTGTCCACCTTTTTTCATAGGAATAGGTCGTTGTTTTAGTCTCTGAACCGCCAGTATTTTTCTTCGTTTCAGTACTGCTTTGCTCAACCCACGCAAACATTTCCGTTTTACGCTCAAGGGCAATATAGTTGCCCGGTGCGAGATAGGGATTATCGCCAAGGGTTTCAGTCGTGTTTAGATTGCCTGTGACCGAGACAAATTCGCCAACATCTGTGGTGGGTGCGCCAGTGGCTGCAATTTCCGTAGAGGTTTTGGCGACCTTGGATAAATCGATCCGTCCTTCATTCCAATACAACACCCCAAAGGATATGAGGAATAACAAAATCCCAAGGAACACGCCAATAATCGAATTTTTGATGCGTTCAAAATAGCCAATCGTTTCTGTCTTAACAACTTGGTCACTCATAGGTCGGGCGGAAAATCGTAGAAAATCAGTGGGTTTTGAGCCATTTTAGGATAGTCTTTAGAGCGCGTATTTTCGTGTTTTGTGACGCTTTGCAACTATCCGTAATGTTCCCGCGATAAGATTTGGCGGGATATTACTCTTCATGAATGTCTATACACACATAAAAATCTTGATCTGGGCGATCGCATAGGATAGGATTTAGCTCTGCAAAACCATCGAACACTATTGGGTGGCGGCGTTTTAAGACAAAATCTACGCGAGGAAATAACGAAATGGAAGATAAACATATGCTGATGATTCCGGGGCCAACACCAGTCCCAGAGAGTGTGCTTTTGGCGATGGCAAAGCATCCCATTGGTCATCGGAGTGCAGCATTTAGCGAGATCATGGCGGAGGTAACTGAAAATCTCCAATGGCTCTTCCAAACGAAAAATGATGTGTTCTGTCTTGCGGCTAGTGGCACTGGCGCGATGGAAGCTGGTCTCATTAACTTTCTCAGCCCTAAAGATAAAGTTCTCGTTGGCACTAATGGTAAGTTCGGCGATCGCTGGGCCATTATCTGCGAAAAATATGGCATGGATGTGGAGCGAATCGCAGCGCCCTGGGGACAACCTCTCGACCCCGCAGCTTTTAAAGCAAAATTAGACGCAGACACAAATAAAGAAATTAAAGGCGTTGTCGTCACCCACTCCGAAACATCGACTGGTGTCCTCAACGACCTCGAAACCATCAGTGGTTATGTGAAAGAGCATGGTGCATTGATGATTGTGGATTCTGTCACTAGCATGGGCTCTTGCAATGTGCCCGTTGATGAGTGGGGTCTCGATGTGGTTGCCACCGGTTCCCAGAAAGGCTTTATGTTGCCCCCCGGTTTAGGTTTTGTCTCCGTGAGTGATAAAGCTTGGGAAGCCTATGAAACTGCGACAATTCCTTGCTTCTATCTCGATCTAAAAGCTGCAAAGAAGAGTCTCGCGAAAAACACCACACCTTTCACCCCTCCCGTAAACTTGATTTTCGGTTTGCAAACCGCACTGCAAATGATGAAGCGAGAAGGTCTCCAAGAAATTTTTGCGCGCCATGAACGCCTCACTGAAGCAACCCGTGCAGCAGTGAAAGCTATTGGTCTTAAAACATTTGCACCTGATACCCATGCAAGTAAGGCGGTTACGTCCGTTGATCCAGCTCCCATCGGTGCTGAAGATATCCGCAAAGGAATGCGTTCTCAGTTTGATATTGCGCTCGCTGGTGGCCAGGATGATTACAAAGGGAAAATCTTCCGCATTGGTCACCTCGGTTTCGTGCATGAACGTGACGTAATTACAGCGATGGCAGCCCTCGAAGCAACTTTGCAGGGTCTTGGCCACACTGGTTTTGAGTCTGGTGCAGCGGTTAAGGCCGCAGCGGCTGTTTTTCAGAAAGCTTAGTTAAAGGCTAAATAATTTGCATGTGTCCCTGGTTCTTTAATTGAGCTAGGGATTTATTTTAGATGAAGAAAAAATAGATGGATAAAGCAATCCACATCACCATAATTAACCAATAAATAATTGGATTTTCACGGCATTCGACCAGCTCAAAGAAATAAGTTGAACCGCTCTGGATGTCTGGAATCACCCAAAGCAGAAAAAGAATACCCCATACCCAATTGAGGTTGAGAATAATTGCCAGAGTAACAAAAAATAAGCCTAAACTAGCTCGCCATTTAAACTGAGATTTCTCGGAATGCTTAGTAGCGCCAGATTCTTTTTTCGTCTCGATAAGATAAAAAGCCGCTCCTTGGGAGTCATAAGCGAGGAGTGCTGGGCGATCGCCGACCTTATCTTCTGCTACAACCTGACCACCAGCCTTTTCAACAGATTGATATGCAGCATCAAGATTCTCAACGGCAAAATAAACGCCCCAATATTCTTTATCACCTTTGATCTCATTACTCGTAACGCGAATGCCTGCGATTAATTTCCCATCACTATAAATTTCGTGGCGATCGCCTTCCTTCGTAGATCTAATTTCCCAATTAAAAAGCTGAGTGTAGAACTCTTTAACGCTCTCTAAATCTGAAATATGTAGCTCATGCCATGCCCTCTGGCCTTGAAGTTGAACTGTATTCTGCGTAGCGAAAGCCTCTCCTTCATAGCAAGTAAATCCAGCACCTAATGGGTCTCGAATCAAAGTAATGGCTCCGCCCCCAGGAGCAGCTTCAGGTTTGACTTCTACCTTACCACCGAGTTTTGGAGCGCGTTCGGCGATCGCCTGAATATCTTGCACCTGAATATAAGACATCCAAAAAGATGGCATCTTAATGCGCTGAAATTTTTTAGGCATAGGGTACAGTCCAGCCACTGGCTCACGCTTCGCCTGGCAAAGCAAATATTGATTACCAATATCCTGAAATTTCCACCCAAAACATCGACGATAAAATTGCTTAGCAGCTGCCAGATCAAAGGTAGATAGATCTGCCCAAATAAAAGAATTTTTCATGATCTCTCCCCGATGCTGACGAGATCATAGCTTAACTTTTTCAACGCATCGATGGACTACAAAATAGACTCTCGATATTGAAAAAGCCCTATTAAAAAACACTTATTTCTTAACGACCAAAACGGAGCTGTTCTAACTTCTGTTGTGTTTTTGGGTCAAGACTATTGAGGAGATGACGACCACGTTTTGATCGGTGTGTTTTGTGATGGTTGCGAGATTTACGGTTCGCTGCAATGATAGCCGTTTGTAGTTTTAAAGAGGACATCCATTCTGCACCATAGCCTACGACTGTGTGGCGTTGGGCTTGGTCTGAAGTGACAACGATGATGCGATTGGGGATGGTATAGGTGTGGCGAAAATTTGCGCAGGTTCTCTCAATATATGTGTCGGCGGTTTCGGAGAACGCAGTATAGCAAACGGATAAAAGCTGAGTATAGTCTTCTTCGTGGCTCGGTGTGTTTTGATATTGGGCATCAAAAACAACTTTTGTTTTGTAAGTATTGTGGGAGGCATAGTTAATCAGAACTTCTATTAGTTCGTCCCTTGCCATTTCTAGACCATGTTCGTCGCGGGTTTCTTTTAGCTCATTCCAAGCTCCAATAACGTTATAGCCATCCACCAAGACTAGAGCACTTGCAGATAAGGACTTCATGATCCAATGATTTAACCTCCATTTTATTTTTTGCAAACCTTAATATTAATTAAGGAAGCTTTATCGTAGCAAGTTTCGTCACTTGCTTGTTAATTCTGGGGATCAAAACGATGGGTTTGAAAAGGCTCTCTGTGATACTTTTGGGATTTCAATAAATGCTGAAATAGAGATTCCTCCTCATCGCCTTTATAAAAGATAGTTTGAGCTCCTTACTTATTTTTCACTATCTGGAATCCTTATGGTTGATGGCGATCGCCCAAGAAATGACCATAAAAAATCTCCCTTCTGTTAATACCAAAAGAGAGACTGAATTTTTGAATAAATTATTTCGCGAAAATCAGATGGTCGAAAGTTTTAAACTGCTTCGAGATCCTTTTCACCAGTACGGATACGAATGATCTCGTCAACGGGGGAAACGAAGATTTTGCCATCGCCAATCTCACCAGTACGAGCCGCAGCAACGATTTTATCGACAACGTTATCCACTTGGTCGTCGTCGATTACGATTTCAAGCTTGAGCTTCTGAAGAAACTCAACAGTGTATTCAGAACCACGGTAGCGTTCTGTTTGACCCTTTTGGCGACCGAAGCCTCTGACTTCAGATACGGTCATACCAACGATTCCAGCATTGACAAGGGCAATTTTTACTTCATCGAGCTTGAAAGGACGAATAATCGCTTCTACTTTTTTCATTGAGATAACTCCTTTTTCTTGTGCGGGATTTTAAAGATGATGTGAAATAAACGGAATTAAATTCGCTTGCTGACTTGTTTTAGCATCGCTTTAGCAGCGAAATGGTCAAATCCAAGACAATTGTACAGGTTAACTTTTCTGGTCTGGGTATTTCGGCGCATTCTGTAACCATTTTTCGAGAATCTTGGGCAGTTGGGCAAGTTTACGATCTGTTGCGGAGATTGATGTGTGTTTTGTCGTGGCCTGAGCAACTAATTTGTCTGAGCCAGCTTTTAAGAGTTGATATTGCACCGTAAATTTGTTGGGCTTTTTTGGGTTGACTACTGGGAAAAGCTTAATGAGTAAACGATCGCCCCACCGGATAGGACGAAAAAAATCAATATCTGCGTGAACAATGGGAAGAGCAATTTCACCACGCTCAAGTAAATTTTGCCAATCGAAACCCAGATCAGTGAGGCAATGCTCATAGGCTTCATGGCAAATATGGAGAAGATTTGCGAAATATACGACGCCAGCGGCATCAGTATCGTTTAAATGGATAGTGCGTTGGTATGAATAACCCATAGAAAAGCTCTGGGGAAAAGTCTGTGGGACAATGAACAAGATGGTTGTGCAATAAAACGTCGATAATGACCTCCACAAGCCCTTACAAAAGTAAACTCTTTAATTTTCTAAATCGTCAATCGATTCAGTGGAATACTCGTTTGGCTCAGGCTGCACGTCGTCTCAAAATCACAGTGGAATGGGGCTCACAAATTGCGGTTTATCCACTGTATCTCCTCGTTCAAAGTAGCCGAGTTGCCACGAGACAGTTCGCCGCCTCCCGCTCGAAAAAGCAAAAAGAACAGCAGGCGATCGCCCAAACTTCTGATTCTGCTGTGACATCGGACATGACCAGTGAAATTTTGGCGCTGAATGCTTCGGATAGTTCAGACGTAAAGTTACAGGGTCTAGCCTGTGACCTAACCTCCCAGCAAATTTTCTTTGTCGATCAACAAAATCAGCTCGTTATACCTGACCAATCCCAAGAATCTCTTCAGAAGCAAATTAGTCTTGAGCTCGGCAATTTCAATTATCAAAAACGTCGCGATCGCCAAACGGCTCTTCCACCGCAAGAACCACGCATTCTCCCGCCAGTCCAGCCCCAAAATCCAACATTGTTTGCTCCGGTTCGATGGGCACTCCAAGGCTTAAGTTGGCTCGAACAAAGTCCCGTGGCGATCGCCCTTGATTTCTTTGGCGAATCAAACTGGCGCACAGCAGTTGTCCCTCTCGAAATATATTCTCCTAAACTCTTTCCTCCGCTTCCTCTTGAGCCTATTCTGACGCCTCTCGATGATCGTGTTGCTGCGCTTGAGACGAAATTATTAAACTCAGATGTCGATTTCACTAGCGAATCAGATCTCCCACCTCTAAAGCGATTTTTTCGCAGATTTACCCCAAAGCCTGCTGCAACTGACGAACCCCAAACTACCGAGTCACCATCCTCTAGCCCAGAATCCACACCGACAGATCAGCAATCCTGGCTTAGTTGGACCGATTTGTTTAAACCCAAAACAAATCCCGCTAATCTCCCAAGCCCAAGTGAGCTAGCAAACACAGCTATTGTCCCCACTACCGAGCAATCGCAATCATCAAAGCGAACTGCTGTAGAAAGTACTGAGCCAGAGCTGCCACCATTACAGCGTTTTTTCCGTAAATTTAGCCCAAACCCCATCACTTCAAGCCAACCTCTAACTCCAGACTCTCCGACTGAAAATTCAACGACGGAACTACCAGCCGAAAAATCGCAGCTTAGTTGGACAGATTTATTTAAACCCAAAACAAATTCTGCTAATCTCCCAAACCCAAGTGAGCTGAAAAACACAGCTATTGTCCCCACTACCGAGGAATCGTCAAAGCTAACTGCGGTAGAAAATACTGAGTCAGAGTTGCCACCATTACAGCGATTTCTCCGTAAATTCACCCCAAACTCCATTACCTCAGACCAATCTCAACCTTCAACTCCAGACCCTCTGACTGAAAATTCAACGACAGAGCCACCAGCCGAAAAATCATGGCTTAGTTGGACAGATTTATTTAAATCTCAAGCAAAAACAGTAGATTCAACAGATCAGCGAGATACGGCCATTATCCCAACACCAGAAATCACTAGCGATGTCACATCATTTGTTGCGCTAAATACTGAACTCACAACAGAGCAAGAAGAAGGGCGATCGCCTGACCTGACTCCTGCAAACAACATTGAAACTAACGAGTTAGCGACAGTCAAAACAGAAACAACGACCGACCTAACCAACACATCAAACGACAGCCCAGAAGTGGAAATTGAAGCCCAACCCGAGTGGATAGAAACAGAAGCTCTTAGCGCAGGCTATGAATATCATTTTCTCGAAAAACTGCTCAAAAAAGTCGATCAAATAATGGTTTGGGTAGAAGAAACAATCGCTAAAATCTGGTCAAAATTTCGCTAACAACAGTTTGATGTCCTTATTAACTACCCAATCAAAACCCACCTCAACACAAACCCGTTTCCTAAAAGGCGATAGTGTAATCATTCCTGACTTTTTGCCACCGGAAAAATACTATGAAATTTTGAATTTCACTCTGACCTGCCAATCATTATTTCGTGCATCCTCAACCGTTACCCAAGAAACAAACTATCGGCAATCTCTCGTCGCATTTTCCTACGATTTCCCTGTCATTTATGAATGGATGAAATGTTCTATCCTCAAACATTTCCCTAGAATTTGCCACCAATTGCAACGCCCATATTTCCGCATGAGCCAAATTGAAATGCAAATGACGGCCCATAACCACAACAATTTCTACAAGCTCCATAACGATTCAGGCAGTGAGGATACCTACACACGAGAACTCACATATGTTTATTATTTCTATCGCGAGCCGCAAGCCTTTAGTGGTGGTGAATTGCGGCTCTACGACACAACATTAAAAGGCAAACATCCTTTATCCCAAACGCAATTTCAAGAAGTTCAACCGCAGAATAATAGCATTGTATTTTTTAATAGCGATTGTCAGCATGAGGTGATGCCTGTTATTTGCCCTTCTGAACAGTTTCCAGATAGTCGCTTTACGATTAACGGTTGGCTGCGACACTAAATTAGTGTAAAAGACGTGAGTCTTGGATAAGAGAAATATGAAAAAGTCTCTTCTTCTCTAGGTTTCGGGCTTTTTTCTATCTATTCAACAAGGATCATTTTATGCAAAATTTTGCTAGTCTGGCACAATACACAAGATATTTTCAGTAAAAACGCCTTGTTGCGAATCAGAAAATAGATAAAACTCCAAACAAACTTTTGATTTATGAGGATTTCAGCCCAATGCGTTATCTCGAACTGACGTTAAGTAACGTCAGTTCGAGATAACGCATTAAGGTTCTAATCAAGCTGAAGAGAGGGTTTCTTTGGCTGATGACAATAGGCAATGAGACCACACAGCAAGTTGACACAAAAATTGGCAGGACTGCGATGGCGGGAATGCTCAATCTGAGAAATATTCTTCAGTTGGTCAATGACTGTCTCAATCAAAGCTCGCTTACGAGCCAGCACTTTGTCACGCCAAAGCATCAGGTGATTCTTCATATTGCGACGAGGCTTAGCTAGAAGCCTCACATCATATTCTTCTTGTAAATACTGTGCCAGAGCTTGAGAGACGTAACCTTTATCGGCAAAGACTTTTCCCGATAACCCTTTCAAAAGCTCCACTACCGGCTTTCTATCATTGGTGTTGCCAGGCGTGACTTTCACATTGAGTAATTCGCCATGGTCATTGATAACCAGATGTAGTTTGAAACCAAAGAACCAACCCACAGAGGTTTTACCTCGAGCGGCATGACCTTCAAAAACGCGATGTTGAGAGATGCGGCGATTGTGACAAACCTTGATACTGGTGGCATCAATGAAGCTGATACCTGTGCATTGTGCTGTAGGTAGACACATAGAGGTACTAACGTCGAAGGCATCCACTCCACAAAACGTTGGTCACTCACGGCTCTGGGAAAAGCTCTTCGCCAGTGATGACGCACATTGATGAGATAGAAATATTTAAAATTGCGATAGTGAGATTGGTGAAAAGCAATCAATATCGTCATTATCTCGCTGAGACTAAGGCTTCTGGGGCGACGCCGTCGCTTTTGCTTTGAGGCCAGTAATTGCTGTTGCCATTGAGGTTCAAAGACTTGGCAGAAATCATCAACAGCACAAAACAAAGATTCTAGAAGAAAGTGGTGGACTGCTTATCAACTTTCACAATATTCACTTTCTCTTAACGTGAGTTCGGGATAAGAACAACAGGAAACAAGTCTTTCCTAATCTGGGTTTGAGACTTCTTTATTCTTTATTGAGCAGCGATTATTTTAGGCAATATTCTACTGATTGAGCTCAATCAATACGATATTTTCAATTAGAATGCTTTGTTGCGAATCAGTACATAGATAAAATTCCAAACAAACTCTTGATTTATAGGAGTTTCAGGCTAACTTGTCGGAATTTCATCCTAATTCCTTAACCCGAACTCACGTTATTTAAACTTTTTATCAGCAGTCCAGATAGTGTTTTATTTTGGAGAAATAAGTGGTTGTTTAACTTAAAGAAAAACATGTCAAAAGTTATTGTTACGGGCGTAGCTGGATTTATTGGTTCAAATATTGCGGAAACACTCCTAAGCCAAGGACAAAAGGTGATCGGAGTTGACCAAGTTAATGACTATTACGACCAAAATTTAAAACGAAAAAATCTTGGAGCTTTAGAGGGTTTCGAGAATTTTCAGTTTATTGAAGACGATATCCAGAATCTTGATTGGCGATCGCTTTTTTCTGAAGCGAATATTGTCTTTCACCAAGCGGCACAGGCAGGGGTTCGAGCAAGCTGGGGAAAAGGCTTTCGGGACTATACTGAACGCAATATTAGTGCAACCCAAATCATGTTAGAGGCAGCAAAAGACGTTGGCACTTTAGAACGATTTATCTATGCAGGCACCTCTTCTGTCTATGGCAACGCAGAAACGATGCCCACCTCAGAGCTTATTCCTCCACAGCCTGTTTCTCCCTATGGCATCACAAAATTAGCCGCAGAACGGATGTGTTTTCTTTACCATCGCAACTTCAATGTCCCAGTGACTTCGCTGCGTTACTTCACGGTTTATGGGCCCCATCAACGACCCGATATGGCATTCCATAAATTCTTTAAAGCAGCAATTAAAGGCACAACGATTCCAATCTACGGTGATGGCAAACAAACCCGTGATTTCACATTTATTAGTGATGCGGTTCAAGCCAATTTTCTGGCGATGAAGACTCCTGAAGCAGTAGGCGAAATTTTCAATATTGGTGGCGGTAGCCGGGTTATTTTGAATGACGTCTTAGATGAAATCGATAACATCGTTGGCAAACCCATCACGCGGAATTATGGCGATCGCGCGCGGGGAGATGCGAGACATACTAGTGCCGATGTCACGAAAGCAAAAACGATTTTGGGCTATGACCCACAGGTGAGCCTATCAGAAGGATTACGCCATGAATGGGAATGGATTCAAACGTTATATTGCTAAAAGCATAATTTGGGGTTGAGAAAAAAATGAACGATCAGATGCCAGCGCCACCACAGCCTTTGCCTGATGAACTTTGGGGTGAGGAATGGCGGTTTGCCAGTATTCCGGCGGGTGATCTGTGGGATATGTTCAGCGATCGCCCCATTCCTTTTCTCTCAATGCCGATCGAATTTAAACCTGTCAATCTCGGCATTGCATCTAATACGTTTATTCCGGGCGTGGTGATTTATGGTGGACGACAATCCATGCAATTAGCGGGCTGGGTAGCAGAACGAAAGCCCCAAACTCACCTCTACCAAGAAACTGAAAAAAATTTAGCGGGTGGATTATTGCTCAATGACAAAGCTCAACAACGCTGGGTCACATTAACCTTCCATGATCAGGCGATCGCCACGGCAGGACAACGCTATCAACAACGCCTAGCCGCTGCCAAAGGACTCCATTTTCTACTCGTACAGCCAGATGACTCCGATGTTACATTTAGCGGTTTATGGCTCCTAAAAGCATAAAAAATCCCCACTAACTTTGCAGTGGGGATTAACAAATCGCGGATAACTCTGAAGCTGAAACGTTAACCTTCAGCAAGTTTTGATAAAAGATTTTCCTTAACCATATTTTGACGGAATAGCTCTAGTAAAAATTCTTGGGTTTGCTCTAAAGATAAGTTGCGTGCTCTCGCTTCAAATAGTTGTACTTTGAGCCTTTGATCGATGGACAACGGATTTTCTGAGGACATAACCTTACTCCTTTTTAGTGAAGTGGCGATCGCCATGTATGTTTCTGAATACATTCAATAAGAACTCTGTCAAGAATTCTGTTAAAAATAAAACATTTCTTAAGGTATTATGGCGAATTCATGAAATTTCCGTGCCTTGCCCCTAACGAACCAGATACACTAATACGCTAATAAGAAGATTTTTTAGGAAACCCTGTTATGCAAAGCTTTGCGGATGCCAAAGAGTTTTTTCAATACAGTGCTGGGAAATGGCGTTCTAGGCGAGTCACCCACCACTTGCCCTTCCGCCGTGCTGAATCTGGTGGCTCCGACATTAAAGTGGAAAATCTCGAAAAAGATGACGAGCGCATCATTGAAATCTGTGGCATGCACGAAATGGATGCAGCAAACAGTGTTGGCGGTTCCTACGTAACCTGGGCAGGTTCAATGCAGTGGGATAAAGCAGATGAAAATCACGATGGTAGTACCGTTTTTGCACTAATTCCTGACCCCGAAAATCCTCGCCAAGGCAAGCTCTTGCGGGAACGCGGTTATGCAGAAATTGTGCCTGTAGCTGGCGAATACCATCTCGACGAAGAAAATGGTCTAGTGCTCACCACTGAATACGACACCATGACTATTTACGAGCGTTTCTGGTTTGCTAATGAAAATCTTCGTTTAAGAACCAGTACCGTTAAACGTTTTGGTGGTTTTAATACGACGACTTTCTGTATGGAAGAGCGCGTTCAAACTGAAGAGGAAGCCAATCAAGAGGCGATCGCCAGCAACGAAGCACAGCCCTATGCCTTTAGCGGTTGGTAAGTCGCTACATCCATTTCTATTAGCGAATATTTTAGGCCTCAAATCCAGAGCGAAAACCATAGGATTTCTCAGCAAAGGATGTTAGAGTATTAGACTGCAACTAATTGTATTTTTATTTTTTACACAACACGGAATTATGGCTTTAACGCAAGAGCGTAAACAGGAACTCATGGGCGAGTATCAGATTCATGAAACTGATACTGGATCTGCGGATCTCCAGGTCGCATTCCTCACAACTCGCATTAACCAGCTCACAGAGCATCTCAAAATCAACAAGAAGGATCACTCTTCTCGTCGTGGTCTCCTCAAAATGATCGGTAAGCGTAAGCGCCTACTGCAATTTATTAAGGCAAAAGACCAAGCTCGTTACCAAGCTCTCATCGGTCGCCTCGGCATCCGTCGCTAGAATTTACTTCGGCACGTTAAGAAATCATTTGTTTTTTAAGATTTATGCCCTCTGAATCATCTCGCGAGCCATTGCCTTTTGAGCCGCGCCAGACTAAGAAAAAGACTCCTAAAAAAGAGCCAGTCGCTGCTGCACCGACAACGAAAACATCTGCAAAGACAGATAAACGTCGTCAAAATCGCAGAGATAATCGCGATCCAGGTGCGATCCCAGAAGCAGTCAGCAAACGGATGATCCGTCGCATGGCTTTCTTTTCGGGCATTCCCACAGCGCTGGGGATCAGTTCCTTTGTGATTTCCTATTACATTGTGATTAATGAAATCATTGAACTACCCAGTGTTGCTGTATTGCTTGTGAGCCTTGGGTTCTTTGGACTTGGTGTGATCGGTCTCAGCTATGGTCTTCTCTCCACGTCTTGGGACGAAGAACGTACTGGCAGTCTTTTGGGTAGTGATGAATTTACCCTGAATTTAGGCCGCATGGTGCAGGCATGGAAGGAAGGCCGAAAGGAGGCTCGCAGTAAATCTTAAAGTTTAGACCCTTGGTTTTTTAGGGTTTCCGAGTTTAAATATCTCGTATATGCTTTGTCGGCTATCAAAATTTTCTCTGCATCAATGTATCCCATCGATATTGAGAACAATGGCGATCGCCGGCAAGTTATTTTTTATAGCGTCATCATAGAAAAAAGCATACTCAAGTTTTTATTGTTGTAATCTCCAGAGGAACAAGCATGATTGTTGTCATGAAGGTTGGCTCACCTGAAGCTGAAATTAATCGTTTAGGGAGTGAGCTAGAGGAATTGGGTCTTATCCCCGAAAAGATTGTCGGTGCGCACAAAGTTGTCGTTGGGTTAGTCGGCGACACTGCAGCGTTTAATATCGAGCGTATTCAAGAGCTAAGCCCCTGGATCGAAAGTGTGTTGCGAGTGGAAAAGCCCTTTAAGCGCGCAAGCTTAGAATATCGCCACGGTGAATATAGCGAAGTTGTTGTCCCCACTCCCAATGGCGATGTCACCTTTGGCCCTAATCACCCCGTTGTCGTTGTCGCAGGCCCCTGTTCCGTTGAGAACGAAGAGATGATCGTTGAAACGGCTCTCCGAGTGAAGGCCGCTGGTGCAAAGTTCCTTCGTGGTGGTGCTTACAAGCCCAGAACTTCCCCCTATGCATTCCAAGGTCACGGTGAGAGTGCATTAGAACTTCTCGCCGCGGCTCGTGATGCTTCTGGTCTTGGCATCATTACTGAAGTCATGGACACTGCAGATGTAGACAAAATCGCAGCGGTCGCAGATGTGCTCCAAGTAGGCGCGCGCAACATGCAGAACTTCGCTCTTCTTAAGAAGGTTGGTGCACAGGATAAGCCTGTTCTCCTCAAGCGCGGTATGGCTGCAACGATTGATGATTGGCTCATGGCTGCGGAATATATCCTTGCGGAAGGCAACAGCAAAGTTATTCTCTGTGAGCGTGGTATTCGTACCTTCGATCGTAAGTACACTCGTAATCACCTCGACCTCTCTGTCGTACCTGTGTTGCGTAGTTTGACTCACCTCCCCATGATGCTGGATCCCAGCCACGGTACTGGTAAGTCTGAGTTTGTCTTACCAATGGCGAAGGCTTCTATTGCAGTGGGTACTGATTCCTTGATGATCGAGGTTCACCCTAATCCAGCAAAAGCGCTTTCCGATGGCCCTCAGTCCCTCACTCCCGATGCATTCGACGCGGTGATGAAGGAATTGGCGGAAGTGGAAAAGCTAACTGGGCGTGCTCAGAAGGAATTGGCGATCGCCTAATCGCTTAATTTCCGAAATCAATTAACTGTAATTTGATTTAATAAAATCCTCGTTCATCGGAATGGGGATTTTTCGTTCTATTGCGAAAATGGCTAGCTCATTGGTGGTAGATGTAGCGTAAAGTATGCGGCGAGGATAGAGACGGTTAAAAGCTATGGCAGAGCATTCAGATATTTTGGTTTTAGGGGGCGGCATAATCGGTTTAAGTATTGCCGTCGAGTTACAGCAGCAGGGTCGTCAAGTTACCGTTTTAAGTCGTCGCTTTAGTGAAGCAGCTAGTCATGCTGCAGCGGGTATGTTAGCGCCTCAAGCAGAAGGTCTAACGGGGCCAATGTGGGAATTGGGGCGGCGATCGCGCGATATGTATCCTGAGTGGTCACAAAAAATTGAACAGCTTAGCGGCATGGAGGTTGGATATTTACCTTGTGGCATTTTTGCGCCTTGCGAAGAAACTCCTGCAAATGTCACTACACCGCAGCACAATGGCACTTGGTTGAATAAAACTCAGCTCGGTTACTACCAATCGAATTTAGGTGAATCAGTTGCAGGTGCTTGGTTGTACCCCGAAGATGGACAAGTCGATAATCGTAAACTTACTCAAGCTTTATTGCAGGCAGCACAAGGGTTAGGGGTCACGCTTAAAGAAGGCGTCACCGTCCTCGGATTACAGCAATCTGGAGGTGAGGTTTTAGCCGTTCAAACTGACCAATGCAATTTCACCGCAGAGCATTATGTTTTAGCAGCGGGTTCATGGTCAGCTCAAATTACGCCTTTGCCAATCTATCCAGTGAAAGGGCAAATGTTAGCGTTGCAAATGCCGACTCCCGATATTTTACGACGCGTTTTATTTGGCGATGGCATTTATTTGGTACCTCGGCAAGATGGCACATTAATCGTTGGGGCGACAGTGGAAGAGGTGCAATGGCAGCCGAATAATACGCCTAAAGGGATTCGATATTTATTAAGTAAAGCAGCTCGTTTACTCCCTGCGATCCAAGATTGGAATATTAAAGAATTTTGGTGGGGTTATCGTCCTGCAACACCAGATGAAATGCCGATTCTTGGTGAATCTCCCTGCCAGAATTTGACCTACGCAACTGGTCATTATCGCAATGGCATTTTGCTAACGCCCGTCACTGCTAAATTAATTGGCGATCGCCTCATCCACGGCACAGACGATCCCTTACTTAAACATTTTTCTTACCAACGTTTTCTAGAGGAGCAACCGATGAATAACGGTTCTAGCGCCACACTTTACGCAACACCAATCTCTACACCCACACATACAAAAATCGGTGGGTTACCTGCTGATGACCAACTTGTAATTGCAGGACGAACATTCCGGTCGCGATTGATGACAGGTACAGGTAAATATCCGTCTATCCCTGCGATGCAACAGAGTGTGGAAGCGAGTGGCTGTGAAATCGTTACGGTGGCAGTACGACGCGTCCAAACTAAAGCCCCCGGGCATGAAGGATTAGCAGAAGCACTCGACTGGAACAAAATTTGGATGTTACCGAATACTGCGGGTTGTAAGACAGCGGAGGAAGCAATTCGGGTTGCTCGGCTTGGTCGAGAAATGGCGCGATTATTGGGTCAGGAAGATAATAATTTCGTCAAATTGGAAGTGATTCCCGATGCAAAATATCTGTTGCCTGACCCTATCGGTACTCTCGAAGCGGCAGAAATTTTGGTGAAGGAAGGCTTTGCCGTTTTACCCTATATCAACGCCGACCCCTTGCTCGCAAAACGCTTGGAAGAAGTAGGTTGTGCCACAGTAATGCCCCTTGGTTCACCGATTGGTTCTGGCCAAGGCATTCAAAATGAAGCCAATATCAAAATTATTATTGAGCAGAGTAATATTCCGGTCGTGATTGATGCAGGCATTGGGTCTCCTAGCGAAGCTGCTTTTGGGATGGAGATGGGCGCTGATGCTCTACTCATTAATTCGGCGATCGCCCTTGCTCAACACCCGGTGCAAATGGGACGAGCGATGGGTTTAGCCGCAGAAGCAGGACGTTTGGCCTATTTAGCGGGGCGGATTCCAGTGAAGAGTATGGCAACGGCGAGTTCTCCCCAAACCGGAACAATTAATTCCTAGATTCACTGTCCAAACAAACCACCGCCAAACTATCTCTTCTACCAGAGCTAAATCATGGATAACGCTTCTAACTAACGTGAGTTCGGGATAAGGAATAAAGGTTCTAATCAAGTTTTAGAGAAGGTTTCTTAGGTTGATGACAATAGGCAATGAGACCGCAAAGCAAGTTGACACAAAAATTGGCAGGACTGCGATGGCGGGAATGCTCAATCTGAGACATATCCTTCAGTTGGTCAATGACTGTCTCAATTAAAGCTCGCTTACGAGCCAGCACTTTGTCACGCCAAAGCATCAGGTGATTCTTCATATTGCGACGAGGCTTAGCTACAAGCCTCATATCATATTCTTCTTGCAAATACTGTGCCAGAGCTTGAGAGACGTAACTTTTATCTGCAAAGACTTTTCCCGATAACCCTTTCAAAAGCTTCACTACCGGTTTTCTATCATCGGTGTTGCCGGGTGTGACCTTCACATTGAGTAATTCTCCACGGTCATTGATAACCAGATGTATAGCAGTGGTCAAAAGAGTTAAGACGTAGCAGAACGAAGAGTCATATCCATCGCATCTCTGAGAGATGGACAGTGTTTGAGTTGCTTTCGAATGCGGCTTTTCAACCAAGACCAGCACCGCTCAATCTTGTTCAAATCTGGTGAATAAGGAGGTAGAGACAATAGCTCACACTTCGCCTGTGCCAGAATTTCTGCGATTCTTCCCCCCTTATGGAAAGTAGCATTATCCAAAATTAAGACCTGATGAGGTTTTAATTCTGGCAGTAAACAATTCTCTAGCCACAATTCAAACACATTACGGTTACAGGAGCCTTCTACTGTAAAGGGTGCAAACAGTTTGCCCTGACTCCATGCAGCAATCATATTGACTCTGCCGCGACGATTTCCGGACTTGAGGTCGTAGAGCCGTTCACCTTCGGGACTATAGCCATCATCGTAGTTTCCATCTCGCTCATCCATTCCCGACTCATCGCAATAAATAATTTGTTCTGGTCTTAAGTTGGCGAGTTGTTGTCTGAATGCCTGTCGCTTCTGTTCATCCCTTTCTCGATAGCCATAGGTCTTTTTTTCGAGTAAAACCTATCTTTTTCAGCATTCTGGAGATAGTGCGGCGGCTCACATCTTCTGGCCATAGTTATGCCATCTCTGCCTGAGTTTTATCCGGGTGCTGTTGCACAAAGTTTTTGAATGCTGCTAAGTCTATGATTTTGTGACCATAGCCCTTTTGATAACCTGTTTTGGCGCTGTAGCTCCCTGTATGCCTTAGTCGCTGTATCCAGAGAGAAAGGCTGCTGCGGCTGATATTAAACATGTCACATACATCTTTTTTGGGAATGCCTCGCTCCACTGCTGCTAGAGCTTTACGGCGTAGGTCATCACTATAAGCAGCTGGCATTTCTTTACTTCACACAACATTCCCATACTACTGCCTAAGCCATCTGGCCATTGCTATAGTTTGAAGCCAAAGAACCAACCCACAGAGGTTTTACCTCGAGCGGCATGACCATCAAAAACGCGATGTTGAGAGATGCGGCGATTGTGACAAACTTTGATACTGGTGGCATCAATGAAACTGATACTTATGCATTGACCATAACAGTGCTGTAGGTAGACACAGAGAGAGAGGTACTAACGTCGAAGGCATCCACTCCACAAAACGTTGGTCACTCACTGCTCGTGGAAAAGCTCCTCGCCAGTGATGACGCACATTGATGAGATAGAAATATTTGAAATTACGATAGTGAGATTGGTGAAAAGCAATCAATATCGTCATTATCTCGCTGAGACTAAGGCTTCTGGGGCGACGCCGTCGCTTTTGCTTTGAGGCCAGTAATTGTTGTTGCCATTGAGGTTCAAAGACTTGGCAAAAATCATCAATGGAACAAAACAAAGATTCTAGACGGATCCTAGAAGAAAGTGGTGGACTGCTTATCAACTTCCACAATATTCACTTTCTCTTTTTCTTCTCTTAACGTGAGTTCGGGATAAGAACAACAGGAAACAAGTCTTTCCTAATCTGGGTTTGAGACTTCTTGATTCTTTATTGAGCAGCGATTATTTTAGGCAATATTCTACTGATTGAGCTCAATCAATACGATATTTTCAATTAGAATGCTTTGTTGCGAATCAGTACATAGATAAAATTCCAACTTGTCGGAATTTCATCCTAATTCCTTAACCCGAACTCACGTTATTTAGGGACTTCGCTATTTTGGAAATTATATTTAGGTGAGAGAGTGTGATTCAGTTTGAGATTGCTGGGAGGCGATCGCCTCAGCTGTGCGCTCACGATTAATTTTAAGAACAACCACGCCAAGTGATGGTAAACACAAATCGGCAGAGTAAGGCTGACCATGCATTCCCCACTCTTCAGTCCAGACTCCGCCAAAGTTTTTGTTATTACTGCCGCCAAACGTCTCCATATCACTTGTGAAAACCTCGTCATAGCAGCCCGCTTCGGGCATCCCAACCCGGTAATGCGGGTGTAACTGTGGTGTGAAATTACAAACCACAACTAAAAAGTCTTTAGGATCTTTTGCCCGGCGAACAAATGAAACTACACTATTTTGATTATCTGAGCAATCAATCCAGTCGAAACCTTCTTCCTCAAAATCTAGCTCATAGAGAGCTGGTTGCTCCTTATAAAAAGCATTTAAGGCAGCGAAGAAACTTTTTAACTTCGCATGAGGTTCATGATCGAGCAAATCCCAATTTAGATCTGTCCAGACATTCCATTCATTCCACTGGCCAAACTCCATGCTCATAAACATTGTGTTCTTACCCGGATGCATAAACATGTAAGTAAACAATGCTCGAACATTTGCGAACTTTTGCCAGTCGTCTCCAGGCATTTTGCCAAGAATCGAACTCTTGCCATGGACAACTTCATCATGGGACAACGCCAACATATAGTTTTCGCTGAAGTGATACCACATGCTGAAGGTGATGCTGTTTTGATTATGCTGACGGAACCAGGGATCTGTACTGAAATAACTCAAGTTGTCATGCATCCAACCCATATTCCATTTGAGGTTAAAGCCTAAGCCACCGAGATAAGTGGGACGTGACACCATAGGCCATGCTGTGGACTCTTCTGCCACAGAAATGACGCCAGGATAATACTTGAAAATCAGGTTATTTGTTTGACGGAGGAAATCGACTGCTTCTAAATGCTCATTACCACCGTAATCATTCGGTAACCATTCTCCATCTTCACGGTCATAGTCGAGGTAAAGCATAGATGCAACTGCGTCTACCCGAATGCCATCGATATGATATTTGTCAAACCAAAATAAAGCATTCGCAACGAGGAAGTTACGGATCTCATTTCGGTTGTAATTAAAGATTAAAGTTCCCCATTCTTTATGCTCACCTTTGCGAGGATCTGCATGTTCATAAAGATGTGTGCCATCGAAAAACGCTAGGCCATGACCGTCTTTTGGGAAGTGGCCCGGAACCCAGTCCACCAAAACACCAATACCATTCGCATGACATTGGTCGATAAAGTACATCAAGTCTTCGGGACGACCAAAACGGGAGGTCGGTGCATAATAGCCGGTAACTTGATAACCCCAAGAACCATCAAAGGGATGCTCCGCAATCGGTAGTAGCTCGATATGGGTATAGCCCATTTCTACGACATATGGAATGAGCTTATCTACTAGTTCATAGTAGCTAAGGTACCGTGCTCCTTCTTTTGTTTCGTTGACAGGAATAGGAGCTACTTCACCAGAGAGCAATGCCATTGGTTCTTCTGCGGAGGCATGTAGCCAAGAACCTAGGTGTAATTCATAAATGGAGACCGGTTGTTTGAGTGGATCGCTCGCTTCACGCTGTTTGAGCCAAGCTTCATCATTCCATTCGTATTGGTCGAGATCTGCGACGATAGAAGCTGTATTGGGTCGGACTTCTTGGAAAAAACCGTAGGGGTCTGATTTTTCGTAGATATGTCCTTCGTAGTTCTTAATTTCGTATTTGTACTGGGTGTTGACACCTAGTTCTGGGATGAAAATGCCCCAAACACCGACGCCAAGTTTGCGCATTTGGTGTTCGCGTCCATCCCAATTATTAAAGTCACCAATGACGGAGATATTGCGAGCATTGGGTGCCCAAACAGAAAAGTAGACACCTTCGATACCTTTGATATTGAGGAGATGTGCGCCGAGCTTGTCATAAATGCGGTGGTGATTGCCTTCGGCGAATAAGTGGAGGTCTAGGTCGCTGATATGGGGGGCTTCGACGAATTCGTAAGGATCATAAATCGTGAAATAGTCATCGCCAGACTTGTATTTCAGTTTGTATTGAGGCGGTAACTCTTGCTCAAGAATACATTCAAAAAAGTTTGGATTATGCACCGATGTCATCGGGTATTCCTTTTGTGATACTGGATCGATGACCCAAGCCTGCTCAGCTCTAGGCAGATAGGTACGCACCAACCATGTCATTGTTCCGCCCAATTCAATGGAGTGATGGCCCAAAATAGTATGGGGATTGTCATGGTGGTTTGAAACGATCTGATGAACTTGTTCAGATGTAGTCACAGTAGGCATTGTGGAAATCACCGGAGATAAATTGGGGTTATTGTTGTGGCAATAATTGTTTAGTTGCCTTAACCAAGGTTTGCCATGATGTGGCTAAAACAGGGTTATTTAGAGGAAAACTATCTAAGTTTGTAAGAGTTACATCTTAAAAATATTAACTTTTACATTAGTCGGTTTTCGAATTTAGGGAATCTTTCTGATGACGTATAGCCATGTTTCTACGGTATGAAGTCCTCTAGTCCTAGGGAGGCGATCGCCGAATGAATTGGCTATTGATATTTAAAATAAATCCCGTTTACCACGTAATTTGCTAAAGACTCGCTCAGGATCTGGATGGTTAATCACGGCTTGAATCTCTGGACAATCACATCGTAAAAAAGGATTAGTTTGTTTCTCAAGACTGAGCAAGCTGGGGATTGTGGGCTGATTTTGGTTTCTAAGGATTTGTACTCGCTGAAATCGTTCTTGCAACTGAGGATTCTTGGTTTGGAGACCGAGAGCAAAACGCAAGTTGGTCAAAGTATATTCATGGGCACACCATATATTTGTCTGATCGGGTAGTGCCCGAATCCGCTGGAGCGATCGCCACATTTGTGAGGGATTACCTTCGAGTAAGCGACCACAGCCCCCAGCAAACAGAGTATCTCCACAAAATAAATCCCCCATCGCATCCGGTGCAATAGGGGGAAAATAATAAACAATATGACCTTGGGTATGGCCGGGGACAAACATGATTTCAGCGGTGCGACCAAAAATCTCTAGGTGATCGCCTTCTTTGAGACGGTCTGTTTGACCAGGGATGCGACCTTGATGCCAGTCATGTTCACTCGCGTACACTTTTGCGTCTGGAAAATGTGCTAAAAGTTGTCGATTACCACCGATGTGATCATGGTGATGGTGGGTAATTAAAATCGCTGTTAATTGTAAATTTTCCTGCTGGAGGTAAGTCAATGCAACCTTGCCATCTCCTGGATCCACAGCTACTGCTTGCCCGACGGAGCGATCGCCCAAAATAAAAATATAATTGTCATGAAAAGCTGGTAGACGGATAATTTCCATAATTTTCCAGAAACGTTTCGCAGTATCGCGTCGATAGTATCAAGATTGGTCTTAAACTGGCTGTAACGTCTGTCCCGTTTGAGCTATGCCCACCACCAACTTAGAAATTTTGATGAATATTCAACAAGTGTGCGATCGCATCCTCAGTGCCGGCGAACTCACCCGCGATGAACATATGCAATTGATGACAACTTGCCTGAATGATGCCCTTGTGAATACCGACGAACGTCACAGCATTAATCGTGTGCTTGATGAAATTCAGTTCGGGAAACTTCAATTTGTAGAACCCGAACCTGCCAGCTAATTTGAGTATTTCGTCTCAAAAATTAGTTCAAAGGAATTTTGTAAACCCATTCGGAGAATTCACTATCTTGATTTTTAGTGATCGCAGTGAGCTTATCGCGTAACTTTTCTGTGATCGGGCGATCGCCGGGCAACTTATAGTTCTCAATCTGCTTTACAGGAGTCACCTTCGCTGCCGTACCACTGAGAAATACCTCATCCGCAATTAACAGCTCAGTCTTATCTATAGGACGTTCAATCACCTCAATCCCAAAGTTTTTCGCCAAAGTAATAATGCTATCGCGGGTAATCCCTTCAAGGATGTCTTGATCCGAACCCGGCGTAATCAGTTTGCCATCTCGCACAATAAAGACGTTCATCCCAGATGCTTCACAGACTTTACCTTGAGAATTCATCAAAAGCGCTTCATCAAATCCAGATGCAACCGCTTCGGTTTTTGCTAGGGCTGACGCAATATATGCACCACTAATTTTGCCCCGCAATGGAAAACTCCGATCCTCTTGTCTTGTCCAAGAACTAATCCGGCAGGAAATACCATCAGGAGATAGATAATCGCCTAGTTCTAGACCATAGACAAAAAAGTCTTTGTCAATTTTGTGGAGGCGGGGCGCAATACCTAGATCAGATGTATAGACAAATGGACGAATATAGAACGATTTTTCAGGGCGATTCTTTTTTACAAAGTCGACGATGACATGCTCAATTTTGTCCGCAGGTAAATCAAATTGAAGGAAGTTTGCGCTATTGCTGAGACGACGGCAGTGGCGCTCTAAACGGAATAATAAAATCTGGCTTGGATCGTTCGGATCAGGGATACCCCGTAACCCGCCAAATGCGCCTGTGCCGTAGTGCAATGCATGGGTTGCGATGGAAATGTTTGCTTCTGCAAACGGAACAAATTTTCCTTGAAAATAGGCGCTAGGGAGAAAATTATGCATTGGGTTAAGGAGCAGGCGACTTTAGTCGATGTAAATTTAATTTTGATGGTTCTGGTCAACGATTAAGGAGTGGGATTAGCGATTGAGCCAACCGGTTAATCTCGCTTGTTGTTGGGCAGAAGCTTTCGGATTTTTCTTTACTTGATAACGGCTAGGCTGAGGTTCAGCGAGCGTCACATCAAGGGTTTTAAGTTGATCCTGTTGAAAAATCGTGATCGAAATTGTATCACCTGCATGGTAGTTCTGGAGGCGTTTCTTCAGTTGCTCGGTGTTCACACGGTAGCCGGCTATCGCCAAGATTTCGTCCTTTGGATCAATTCCTGCGATATGGGCAGGAGACCCACTATTCACAGATTTCACCACTGTGCGATTGTGTTTGTCTTTTATCTCTGCACCGAGATAAGGAATCTTTTCATCCTCATAGACGGGCTCTAAAAGTAATCCAAATGCATTAAGGGATTCGGCAAGGGGCAATTCTTCAGTGGTATGGAGATAACGTACGAAAAAGTCCGCCAAATCACAATCCGCAACGTCAGCAATAATATTTTCTACTTCGGATGGTGTAAAACCAATTTCGTCCTTCCCAAACTCTTGCCATAGCCGTTGCATTACGTCATCAAGAGATTTTTGATTATCGTGGCGATCGCGAATCATCAGATCCAGCATTAACGACACCATAGCCCCTTTGAGATAATAGGACATCTGATTATTATTGCTGTTGGCATCACGGCGATAGAGCTTAATCCAGGCATCAAAACTGGATTCTGCTAGGGGCTGAACTAAGCGACCTGGCGTCTTAAGATAGCGCGTAATATCTTTGCTCAGACTCTCTAGGAAAAAGTCCTCGTCATAAATCTCGGCCCAGCGCGGAATAATGAGATCGTAATAACTGGTGACTCCCTCAGCAAACCAGAGAGAAGTTGTATAGTTCTCGTTTTCGTAATCAAAGATTTCGAGAGCTTTCGGGCGAATACGCTTAATGTTCCACAGATGGAAAAATTCGTGGGCAACGAGCTGCATAAAGCGGTTGTAATTATCCTTTTCTCCAAACCCAAAACGTGGGTAATTTAACGAACAGCTTTCTTTATGCTCTAAGCCACCATAGCCACTGCCTGACAGGTGCAATAGGAACATATATTCATCGTAGGGTAAACCTCCACCATAGATATCAGCTTCGACTTGAATGATTTTTTTCGTGTCGGCGATCGCCTTGTCTGCGTCAAAATCCCCATCACCCCAAACAACCCAGCGGTGAGGCTTATCAGCATAGAGAAATTCATAACTCTCATGAATGCCGACTTCCACCGGACTATCCACCAGCACATCAAAATTGTCCGCCCAAAACCGTGTTTCCGAATCCTCTAGCAATGGCAAAGTTGTATTAATCTGCCATGCTTCATTTGGCGGTTCGATATCGAGAATAAAAGATTGATTTTGATGTCCTTCAACAAAGAAAAAGAGGGCAGCGCTATTGAAGTAACCATGGGTATTATCGAGGTGATTGGTGCGTACCGTGAGTTCATTCGCAAAAACTCGATAACAAATGGTGACTGTCTCTGCTGTATCAGTCGTAATTTGCCAGTGATTTTTCCCTTGTTTTTGCCAAGAGAGCGGTGTTTCAGGAGCTGTGGCGATCGCCTGAAAATCCTGAACATGGCGGGCATATTCCCGGACTAAATAAGAACCTGGTGTCCATACGGGCATCTTCAAATCCAAAACAGCCTTAGACCAATTGTCGATCTGAATCGTTACTTCAAACAAATGCTGGTGGGGATTTGGCATCTTCACGCCATAAGTGATCCCTACCAATGCCTCACGTTTTACGGCTTTCGAAAGCTCTGCAGAAGTAACTGTTTTACCCATTAGTTAAGATTTATCCTAAGCCCGCCCGGCTAGATTCGATAATTGCTTGAAATTAATAAAATGAATAGTAGCATCGTCCATCTCCAGCCAACCCTTGCTCTGCAGCTTCGTTAGGATAATTTCGACTTCTTTAGGCTTAATGTCCGCAACCTCGGCAAGATCTGTTGCTGGGATATTAATAATTCTGACCCCTTGATCTGTTGCTTCACCATAGCTCTCCGCTAATAAAATCAAGGTTTTTGCTAATTTCAGAGCAGGAGGTTGATTACGCCATTGGAAGCGAGCATTGGCATTACGTAATCGCTGAACCATCAGTTGCAACATTTTGTGATGAAGCTGATGATCGCGAAAGAGAGTCTGAATAAATCTCTGGGCAGAAACACTCAGTAAACTCACTTGAGACAAAGCCACCACGTCCGTCGACCGAGGAGATTCGTCAAGAATGGCCATCTCACCAAAGAAATCTCCCTGCCCCAAAATCGCAAGGGTCATTGTGCTCTCACCCGTCAAACGCCGCACTTTCACCCAACCTGATTGGATAAAATAAACAGCATTTCCCCACGAGTCTTCCATGAGTACGGTGCGTCCCACCGGATACTGATGTTCTGTGGTGATTGATAAAAGCCCTTCGATGGTTTCAGGGCTTGCGTTGCCGAAGAGAGGGAAAAGCTCACTAAAAGCTTTAGTATCCATGAAATATTGCCGAAATAATCAGAACAAAAACGTAAGGTAAGAGATGGTTATTTCGTAGACTCTCGTAACCATTCATCTTCTAAGCATAGCTTAATTTTTGTGGGACTATCGCTCGTCTTTAAACACAGAGCAATACCCGAAGGAGGAACATCATAGTATCTGAGCTGGAAGCTCCACTATCATAATTTTCTTTTACTATTTCCTCTTTTTTTTCTGTCTTAATTCATCCTTTGTTATGGTTTAACTAGGTGTTTGAATTCTGCCATATTTGAAGGGCCCAATGCTTGGTGGTATTGCTTCAGAGAAAACCGTTGGGGTGATTGTTTGGTCTTGCTTTACCGCTCGTTTATGGTTTGCAATCAGGGAAATAAATAAGTGGTTTTTCGAAAATAATTTGGAGTAAAAATTCCTTTAGAGTTTATTTTCTTTGATCGTCTTGTTGGGCAAAATGGGTAATGTATTTAGGATTTACCGTTGTTGCCATTGCATCGCCTTGTTTGTATGAATATTTTAGAGTTTGTTTTTATGATGCTCATTTACAAAGACGATAAAAGCAATGGCAAATACCGAGATAATAATGCTTCTGGCTTTACACTCATTGAGTTACTTGTCGTGATTATTATGATTGGGATTTTGGGGGCGATCGCCTTGCCAGCCTTCCTTAGCCAAGCAGCCAAAGCTAGGCAATCTGAAGCCAAATCCTTCGTCGGTGCCATTAACCGTGCCCAACAGGCTTACATGATGGAAAGGCTTGAATTTGCCGATAGCGTTGAGCGTCTTGATCTTGTGAGAAATAAGAAATCTCAATATTATTCCTACAGTTTCGTCGTTACACAAACTCAAGGTTCAGTTGTGGCTATCCCTTTAGTTGAGGATACTGGTAAGACATACACTGGCGCCGCAACACTCTATCAAAATAAAGCACTTGTAAAAACAATTATTTGCGAATCACCGCAGCAAGGTTCCGAGATTCAAAAAGTACCAGAATGGGATGCAACAAATTCCGCATTGTTTTGTCCTGATCCAATGAATAACATCACTAACTAGTATTTCCCAGCTCAGGTCGTATCCATTAGTTAATTAAAATTTGGATTCATAAATTTTTGCAGAGGAGCTCAAGCTTCTCCAGGTAATGATCTTCATACTAGAGTTAGTCAATTTTTATTGTTGCTAACTGTGCTAAAAACATTAGATTTAGAGCTGACGCTTTCGAAACAAGATTATAAAATTCAGATTGATGAGCTGATGGGTCAGTTGCGAGCGCTTCAAAATGCTTGTTGGCAACACAAGCTTCCAGTGGCAGTGGTTTTGGAAGGATGGGCTGCTGCCGGAAAAGGCGCCTTAGTCAAAAAAATGACCCGTTATATGGATCCCCGTGGGTTTTCTGTCTTACCGATTTTTGAACCATCTTCACGAGAGGAACGTTATCCTTTTTTGTGGCGATTCTGGCATAAGCTACCCGCGCGTGGAAGTGTCGCTTTTTTCTATCACAGTTGGTATACACATCTTTTAGAAGATAGGCTATTTGAGCGGCTACCTGCTGAAGATGTGCCGATGGTCATACGAACAGTGAATAGTTTTGAGCGACAGCTAGTGGAAGATGGCATGGCGATCGCCAAATTTTGGATTCATTTATCACAGGATGAACTAAAAAAACGCCTTAAAAAGGCGGCCAAAGATGAGCTCGAAGCATGGCGGGTACGGCCAGAAGATTGGCAACAGGCAGAAAATTATCGGCAATATAGTCAACTTGCTGAAGAAATGTTGATTCAGACCAGCACAGGAGCTGCGCCTTGGGTTTTGGTCGAAGGGGATGATCGTCGTTGGGCGAGGGTTAAGGTGCTTTCTCAGTTAGTTGCGACCATCACAGAAGCTTTGGATCGTCGTCGGATTGAATTGCCTGCGTCAGTTCCTCTCAAGCCACAAAAAGAGCTTTCTCCCACTGAGCCAGATTTTCTCGCGAAGGCTGATCTAAATCTCAAGCTAGAGTTAGACGAATACAAAGAACGTTTACGGGCAGCACAGCTTAAATTACGGCAGTTACAACAACAAATTCATAATTATCAATTGCCTGTTTTATTGATGTTTGAGGGTTGGGATGCAGCTGGAAAAGGCGGGGCAATTAAACGATTAACGGAAGTGCTTGACCCTCGCAGCTATAAGGTGGATGCTTTTGCTGCGCCAACGACTGAGGAGCATCAATATCATTATCTTTGGCGATTTTCGCGGCGACTACCAGGGAAAGGAACAATCGGAATTTTTGACCGCAGTTGGTATGGGCGAGTACTTGTCGAACGGGTTGAAAATTTTGCGACTGAGTTGGAATGGCGGCGAGCTTACCGAGAGCTGAATGAGTTTGAGGCGGAGCTTGTTCATTCTGGCTACGTCATTCTTAAATTTTGGCTCCATATCAATCAAGATGAGCAGTTAGCAAGGTTTGATCAGCGAAAAAATGATCCTTTCAAGCAGTACAAATTGACAGAAGAGGATTGGCGGAATCGTGAGCAATGGGGTCTATATGAGGTGGCTGTTAATCAAATGATCGCCCGGACAAATACGCCTGCGGCCCCTTGGACAGTGGTCCCGGCGAATGACAAGCTTTATGCGCGGGTGTTTGTGATTGAAACAGTTATTGAAGCGGTGCAAAACAAACTGGATCAGCTGAAAAAATTAGCGAAGAAAAAGGCGAAAAGTTAAATTTGTTGCCCTACGATATTCGGAAAACTTCGCTCTGATCGAGGCGATCGCCCAAGGTTTTTATTCTCAGATTATTACGTGGGTCTATCCAATCTGCCGCAATTTCCATCAAGGGAACTAGAACAAAGGCGCGTTCTTGCATTCTCGGGTGAGGCACAATTAAATCTGGAGTATTAATGAGGCGATCGCCATACAAAATCAAGTCTAAATCTAAGGTTCTGGCTCCCCAATGTTCTTTGCGTTCTCGCCCAAATAGGTTTTCAATTTGATGTAGTTTTGCGAGTAAAACTTCTGGTGTTAATGAGGTTTGGCAGGTGATGCAGCCATTTATATAATCCGGCTGTGGTGGCCCAATCGGCTTGGTCCGATACCACGATGATTTGCGGAGTAGTGTGACGTTTGGTTCTGTGCTGACCGTTTCAATTGCCTGCTCAAGGATAGCTAAAGAATCACCCAAATTGCTGCCGAGGGCGATCGCCACATTAATGAGTTTGACCGGAGAGTTTTCGGAATGCTGCATTCTAGCCAACGCTTTCATCTAATATGTCGCAGGATTCTGGCTTCAGTTCGCGATCCATTAAATTGCCAACTGCTTCAAGAGGCGTAATCTTACCTTTTAGCAAACGATAAACCTGACGAGAAATAGGAATCGGAATACCTTCGCGATTCGCCAAATTCACTAAAACTTGTGTTGTGTTTACGCCTTCCGCTGTACTGCCCAGCTCTTCGAGAATTTGCTCCAAATCTTTTCCCTGGGACAATCCCATTCCAACTCGATAATTACGACTGAGCGGACTTGTGCAAGTCGCCAACATATCTCCTAATCCTGCCAACCCTAAAAAGGTTTCTGGCTGTGCGCCAAAGTGAGTACCGATGCGCATAATTTCAGGCAATGCACGAGTAATTAGAGCAGATTGGGCATTTGTGCCGAGTTTTAATCCGGCACAAACACCGACGGCGATCGCCATCACATTTTTTAGAGTACCGCCTAGCTCTGTACCGAGGGGGTCGTTATTTGTGTATACCCGAAAATAATCAGAAGAAAAGACTTCTTGGATGGTTTCTGCTGCGACAAGATCGTGACTAGCTGTAACCGTTGCGGCTGGTAAACCGGCTTCAATTTCTTTAGACAAATTTGGACCAGATAACACAACAATTGGGTTATCGGGGAAAGTCTCCTGCAAAATTTTCGAGGGTGTCAGGGTCGTTTTTGGGTCAAGGCCTTTTGTTGCTGTCACCAGAATTGTTTTTTTGGAAATCCCAATTTCTTCTACTTGTGCCGCAACACTAGGTACACCTTTCATCGAAATTACAAACAGGACGATATCAGCATTGGCGATCGCCTCAGAAAGACTCAGTTCATTGCGTCGCGACCAAATCCGAAGCTCATGGTTATTTACAGCAGCGAGAGTTGCTAAGGCACTTCCCCACGCACCAGCCCCGAGGATAGCAATAGTTTTATGGTCTTGGTCTGTATTCACAAATTTTCTCTGTTGTGCTGGGATTATTATCTTCCCGATCTTAAGGCCTTGTCACTAGCCTCACGAAATCGCCTCAAATTTCACCTTATTTTCTTAGAAATTCATCCTAGCGATCGCCTTTCCCTACTCAGTTCGATGCCCTGACAGCCAACAAAATCGATAAGATAAACAACAGTGGCGATCGCCCGTTTATCTCGAACCATTAGAAGCAATCACTATGCGCGTAAAAGAAATCCTCAAATCTGCTGAAATTCAGTCCACCATTACCGTCGAAGGCTGGGTGAAAACGAAGCGAGAACTCAAGGCATTTTCCTTTATCGAGATTAGTGATGGCTCCACAATGAATGGAATCCAAGTCATTATCGACAAGGATTTAGAGGACTACGACAATATTGTTAAACAGCTCAATACAGGCGCATCGGTCACGGCTGAGGGATTAGTCGTTGAGTCTCCTGGTAAAGGGCAACGCATCGAATTACAAGCTTCGGCTGTTACAGTTCATGGCGGTGCAGACCCCGAAACCTATCCGCTTCAGAAAAAACGCCACAGCTTTGAATTTTTGCGGACAATCGGACATCTTCGCAGCAAAACCAATACCCTCGGCGCGGTAATGCGGATCAGAAATGCTTGCGCTACTGCGATTCACCAATTTTTCCAAGACAAAGGCTTTATTTGGGCTCATACTCCGATCATCACAGCGAGTGACTGTGAGGGTGCTGGCGAAATGTTTGCCGTCACGAATTTTGATATTGCCAATCCTAAACGCGATGACAAAGGCGCAATCGATTATGCCGAAGACTTTTTTGGCCGTCCATCTTACCTCACGGTGAGTGGCCAGCTCGAAGCCGAAGTGATGGCAATGTCTTTTAAGGATGTTTATACGTTTGGCCCCACTTTCCGCGCTGAAAATTCGAATACTTCTCGCCACCTGGCAGAATTCTGGATGGTAGAGCCAGAAATGGCTTTTTGCGACATCATCGGTGATCAGGATTTAGCCGAAGAATTTTTGCGCTATGTCTTCAAATATGTCATCGAGACCTGTCCCGATGATATGGAGTTTTTCAATAAGCGTATCGACAAAACTGTCCTTGAAACAGCCAATAATATTATCGATAACGAGTTTGAGCGCATTACCTATACTGAGGCGATCGCCCTTTTAGAGAAAAGTTCAAAGAAATTCGAGTTTCCAGTGGAATGGGGGATTGATATGCAGTCCGAGCATGAGCGATATCTCGCTGAAGAATTATTCAAAAAGCCTTTGATTGTGACCAATTATCCAAAAGATATCAAAGCATTTTATATGCGTCTGAACGATGACGATAAAACCGTGGCTGCAATGGATGTTCTCGCACCAAAAATCGGTGAAATTATCGGTGGCTCCCAACGGGAAGAACGTCTGGATGTCCTCGAACGCCGTATTAAAGAAATGGATATCGAAGCAGATGATTTATGGTGGTATCTCGATCTGCGTCGTTTTGGTTCCGTGCCCCATGCTGGCTTTGGTTTGGGCTTTGAGCGTTTGGTGCAGTTTATGACGGGTATGGCCAATATCCGTGACGTTATTCCTTTCCCACGAACACCTCTAAACGCAGAGTTTTAAAAACAACATATATTCGATTAGAAGAAGTCTGGATCTAAGCGATAGTTTGTTTAGCTCATTATGAATCAAGGAAGGATGGTATCGAAGTTTTTAAGACTTCTAACCCCAGTTGACATTCATAGCTCCTTCATATCCTTCCTCGGTGATCATATTCCACTTCTTTAATTTTTTAATTACTTTTACCACCATCTCCCCTGAAACTTTAATGCCGAAACCACCTTGGTGTATGTGCATATTACTTTCCACTGGAGCTCCCCTGAGATGAGTTCCAGAATGTACAAAATCATGTTCTCCAAATCTACTCACAAGCTTCGCTTTTTTCGCTTCACCTTGTAAGTTCATAATTCTCCTCATCGCTTTCATGTCAAATGGATATTTGGGGCAGATTGTAAAAATCTTCCCTCCTTTTGTCTTATGTATTGAATAAATAGTTTCTGATTCTCCTTTGGGATAAAATGCGTAAGATGCATACGGAGCTGAATCAGCCATCACATTTTCACTAAAGTGATTATTGCCCCTTGCAATAAGAGAATCTTTCAGTAGCTCTTCACAATATGCGTTGTAATGCGATTCGGTGATGTACGGATAGTTAGACATTTTAATAAGCAAACCATTTAGCATATCTCCATCATTAGCTTGCACAAAATTCTCTATTCTTTTCTCTCCAGGCAACATGCTTCCTGCTAAGGGATATCGGGCTGCCGATACTGATTCTGGAACTATTCTGTCATCCCCTGCATATCCCAATTCCTCGCTTGCTTTCTTGACTCTTTTTACTTCCTCCGATCTCTGTATAAGCGCTCTCATTGCAACAGTTTTATCTGCACTTTGTTGCACTACATGAGTTAATTCATGAGCTAAAAGTGTCTGTCCATTATGTGAATTGGGTTGATATTCTCCTTGACGGAAAAAGATATCTTGACCTGTGGTAAAGGCTTTTGCTTGGATGGATCGATTCAGATCATCTGCATGGGCATTGTGATGAATTCTGACGTTACTGAAATCCGAACTGAATGCATTCTCCATTTGGGGACGAAGATCGTCCGGCAATGTCTCTCCCGACCCTCTTACTTGGTTAATTGAGGTCTCTAGTTTGGAAGGAATGGCAGCAGAAGAGTCTCCATCTTTTCTTTGAAGCGCAGAAAATTTGAGCGGTGTAACACGGGGAGAGCCTCTATCTATTTCTTCTCGACGCTGAATCTGATCGTCTTCAGATTTAGAAATATCGGGGGACTGAATTTGTTTAACAACTTGATCCGCAACTCGATCTGCTTCTTGCTCGTATTTGTCGTTGGGTTCTCCAATTGTGAGTTTGGCCTGAAGCGGCAAGGATAAGTCGCGGAATAGGCCTGAAAAATTTGAGTTAAGAGGTTTCGTCGCTTGCTGTAGCTCTTGACTAAATACTGGTGTGTTCTGAGAGTGAGCAGGGGCGATCGCCGAACTAGATTGTTTGCTCTGAGGTTTAGTGAGGCGTGTTCTAGTCATGACAATCATCTCGACTCGCAATGACTATATTTTAGAAAAGAAGCTACCACAAAATAATATTTACTAGCGAAAAGTAACCAGATATAACAAAAGACTTACAAAAGTTTGCTGTTATTTGGATTGTTGGATTTTGAGGAAAGCCCAAAAGTTTATTTTCGTTGGCGATCGTCCTTCTAAACCACTAAGTGTGACATTTTCAAAAGTGTACTAATTGGCACTTAAGTGACACGAAGCTTTTTTATGATTCAAGGAAAGCAACAATTTTCTTTCTTTGAGGCAATTTCCAATGACTGTTCTAGAGCAGACTATCGAAACGTCTTCTTTCGCTGTTCCCGCCGAAGCACTAAAAATTACAAGCGATCGCATTGATGCCCACATCAAAACAATTCAAAATCACCCAGATAAACGAGATGGTGCTTTTCCCTACTATCTATTCCACCCTCCTGGTAAGAAAATTCACGGCACAGTAATGCTGTTTCATGGTTTTAGCGCCCGCCCACACCAAATGTGGCGACTCGCTGATTACCTATTCACGAATGGATTTAACGTTTATCAATGCACTATTGCAGGACACTCTTACGTTAATCCTGAGGATAATTGGCCACAAGTAGATCTCAAATCTGATATCCGCGAACCATTAAGTACTAAGGTCAAAAAAGATCCTGTTTTAAGTCGTTTTTTCCAAAATCTCAAAAATCCAGACAGTCAAACTGCAGCGACTCCCTCCCCACTCCAAATGCTGAGTTTAGTGCGTCGTTTGCGCCGTCTAGACTCCAAAGTTGTAGACATGATTTTGGCAGTGGAACGAAGTAATGATCCAGATTTTGATCGCTATTACGACTCCAACCATATGGATTATCTCAAGGATGCTGAAGAGCGTTTAGCAGAACTAGAGGCAATGCCTGGCCCGATCTATACCTTAGGTTTATCCGTTGGTGGTGCTGTCGCTTTAGCCCTAGCCGCTGCAAATCCAGCCCGCATCAAAAAAGTCGTTGCCTATGCACCCTTGTTGGAAGTTTGGGGTGAAACTCGCGAACGGTATGTGAATATTGCAGGGCCATTGGATATTAAAGAATTTGGTTGGGATGATCTGCGTTTTCCCCTCGGCTGTTTTACTGCCTCTAACCGTTTTGGTGCATTCGTTCGACAGCGACAGAACGAGAAAGTACTAGAAAAAACACCAACTTTGATGATTTTGACTGAAAACGAAGATGCAGCAGACATTAAGACTAATCAAAAGTTTTCCAAATCCCTCGGTCGAGAACGCAATGGCCATTTTCTCTATACTTATCCCGCCGATGATCTTGTACCTCATCCAATGGTTGACCCGTTGGAAGTGAGCCAAAATATGTCGAATGCATTCTGGCAGACCATGTACCAAGAAACGTTCCGTTTCCTCGCATTAGATAGTTTCAATTCAGACCAGATGGAAAGCACAAATCAAGATCTAAATCTCCCGATTGTATCTGACATCGCTTAGGGCCATTGTCAACTTAAATAGAGTGTTCCCAAAGCTGTTCCCAAAGCCAGGGTTTTGTAGAAATGATTTATTTGCTCATCCTACAAAATCTCTGCAATAAAGACATTCTATTTAAGTTAACGATGCCGGCTAGAAAAATCGGCTCGCTTCGTTGCGAAAATCTTTAGAGCCTGCTGCGTAACCTCTTTATTGTAATAATCCTGAAACTAAGTCTCTGTAGTGCTAGCTGCCATTTTTAGGTTCGGTTCAAGTCTGTTTCTGAGAATGAGAAGGATCGTAGTAAAGTAAGCGCCCAATTCAATGGCTTGTTTCGTTTATTGGGAGCGCATGCAACGTATCATCCGGATCTACCCAATAAAACTCTAAGTTAGCGGGATTTGATTGTTGCAACTGTTCCGATATCAAAAACTCTTGGCGATAGCTGCTGTTAAATGGTGGACTAACCAATTTTTGAAAGGCTTTAATTAAAAATTTTTTTTCTTTGAATTTCAACTCAAACTTATAAATTTCTTTCGCAGAATTTCTCAAGCTATGTTTAGTTTCAATCTTGAGTAGGTTGCCTGCCAAAATAAGTTTAGGCTTTTCTTTTAACTCATCGAATTGAACTTGCTCTTTCCCCAGAAAGATACCCGCACTCTCTAAAGTTCTGAGCAATAATCCTATGAAATTTTCCATAACTAAAAACAAACCTAACTGGATAGCTATAGACTTGACTTTTTCGAACTCTTCTTTGCGCGGCGACCTAGGCTGCTACTTGTACTACTTATAGTGCCACTTACGCTACCGCTACCAAGGGCACTATTCGCTGTGTTGCTGGAAATACCTATGCTGCTGCTGGACGTGCTGCTGACACTATTGACGCTACTACTTCGATCTTCGGGAAGGACACCACCGGTTGTGCCGCCGTTCGCCGCGACGATACCGACACCTAATGCACTAGGGTTTGGAATTCCCCAAGATTTGTATGCCAGTCTTTCTTTTGTGACTGCCTTCCATCCCCGCGCTGCGAAAGAAGAACAGTTGTTTATCATTCCCCAACTCTGATTAGCTGCGATAAAAGTATGGAGATTATTTACGTCAGTATTGTCGACATTGGTTCCTCTTTCGGCTTGATAGCCCCCTGTAAATCCCAGTTCTATGTCGCGATGATAACCGATGGGATCTTGGTTTCCCCAAGTGCCATGGGTCGTTTCTCCTCCTACCGTAGGTTGATAGGACAACCAAGCATGTCCAGCAAGTAGGGAAGAGGCAACATGAGTACTTCTAATCCTCAATACTCCAACAGTGGGGCCACCCCTGAACTGAATTGGGCTGGATTTCGCTTTCTTTTGTAATACTCCCATTTCCTTGAGCTGTTCTTCAGCATCGTCTGGAAAGCTGTTTTTTTTGCGCTGCAGTACGGGGGCCAGAGCATCCTGTTTTTTTAACTGGGTAGTTTGAAGACTTGAACATAATGCCCTAGCCCCCATCACATCCGCTTCTCGTTCTAGCGAGGAGTCATCGTTAATCGCTGCTCCCTTCATCTGAAAACTGGGCTTTACTCTTCCCTGTTTTTGCTGCACGATATGCCAAGCTTCGTGGGGTAGGTGTTTTTCTTGTCCTGGTCCTAAATGAATATCTGTGCCTTGGGCATAAGCCTTGGCTTGTAATTGAGCTGGCTTATCAGAGTTGCGATGTACCTTTACATCATCCAAAGATATGCCAGAAAGGTTCTCCATTCCTGTTTTTAAATTATCAGGTAAACCCGTGTTGTTTCTTTTCTTGTGATTAATAGAGGATTCTAAGCCTGATGCAACTGCATTTCCCTTGGTTGTGGGTTTTCTCTGAAGTGAAGCAAGCTTGGGAAGGGTGATATTCGGCGATCGCCCTTTTTCTGGATCTTCCTTTCGCTGAATAGAATCATCTGCCGATTGATTAATTACTGGGGCGTGAATCTGCTGAACAACTTGGCCTTCAACCCTGTCGGTTCCTTGCTTGTATCTGTCGTTTGGTTCACCGATGGTGAGTTTGGCTTGTACCGGAAAAGATAACTCGTGGGAGAGACCAGAAAAGTTAGGGTTACTCGGCTCGTTTTTTTGCTGTGGCTTATCAGTCCACTCAGGAATTTTGGAGACGGGATTTGGGGCGATCGCCGGACTAGGTTTTTGTACTGACGTTTTTGTCTGTCGCTGTCTACTAGCCATGACGATAATTCCAATGCGCAATAACTTTATTGTAAGAAAAAAAGACGCTAGCATACATCTTTTTTATTCGCAGTAAATAATATTTATTTGCTATGGCTTTTTATCCTGTTACAGCAAATTTCAGCCTAGCAAGGTGTATGAAGTAGTATAGGTGAGTTGACTGGTGAGGAAGAAAGTAGCATCTTGCCGAAAGCCTACTCATTAGACTTAAGACAGAAAATAGTGGATGCCTACGAAAGGGGTGGTGTGAGTCAAAGTAGTCTTGCCCGACAATTTGGAGTGGCGAAAAGTTTTGTACAAAAGCTCCTCGACCAAAAACGACTGACAGGGTCGATTGCTCCGAAAAAACGAAGCCAACAAACACCTCCCAAATTAAACGAAGAGCATCAAACAATATTGCGCCAGTTGCTCACCAAGAAAAACGATGCGACGCTAGCGGAACTATGTGATGAGATGGAGAAACGCACTGGTCTCCGTGTGGCCAATAGCACCATGCATCGCACCTTAAGAAGAATGGGATATAGCCTCAAAAAAAACATTCTATCCAGACCTTAAGGCGACAAAACGAGTGCAACAAGCCAGATATGATTTTTGGCAGAAAATGCAAGCGACTCTAGCGAAAAACTTGATTTTTATCGATGAATCGGGCGTGAACTTAGCCATGACAAGACTGAGGGCACGTTCTGAGAAAGGGAAACGAGCTTATAGTCCGAAATCCAGTAAACGAGGCAAGAATGTTTCTTTGATTGGAGCATTAGGCTTCAAGGGAATGGTCGCTAATTATCATCTGCTGGGGAGTACGGATGGATTAACCTTTGAAGCATTCATCAGCCAGAAGTTAATACCAAACTTATGGGCGGGAGCATGTGTGGTGATGGATAACTGTTCGATTCATTTAGGAGAGTCAGTACGCACAATGATTGAGGCCGTGGGAGCTAAGTTGATTTACCTTCCTCCCTATTCTCCAGATTTTTCACCCATTGAAAATTGCTGGTCAAAGTTGAAAAGTACCTTGAAAAGTATCGGGGCAAGAACTTATCTAGCTCTAGACAAGGCAATTGAGGTAGCTTTTTCCAAGATTACCCTTGATGATATTCGATGCTGGTTTACACATTGCTGCTATTGCACCTCACTCGACTAGAAATTGCTATATTCATTATTGAACAAAAAAAAGAGATCTATTTAGAGTAGATCTCAATCTCAATCACGATGGTGGATTTAAGCTTTAAAGTGCATCAACAGGGCTAACAGTGTCGATAACTTCTAGACTGGCATCTTCGTTGACTTGCCATACATCATAGCTACCTGCAAGGTCACCGTTGTCGTCAAATTCAACGTTGCCGCTCGCACCTTGGTAGTTGATTTCCTTACCTTCACGAATCATGGCGATCGCCTCACAGGGATCACTCACTTCTTCACCAGGCTCATTAGTTACAGCACGGAGGTTATCGCGAATACCTTCACCAGTATTAACGTCTGCTTTTTCTGCTGCCAACATCATGGCGATCGCCGCATCCCAAGAATGAGGAACAAATGCAGTAATTTCACCGCCAGTTTCTTCTACCCAAAGCGTTTCGAAATCAGCCAAAGCTTGACCATCCGCACCGGGAACTGTGCCGAGTGAACCTGCAATAATCGACTTCCCATCTTCAGTTGTACCGACTTGCTGCGTAAAGTCTGGGCTATACACACCATCAGTTAGAAGAACGGTGACATCTTCACTCAAACCCTGCTCATAAGCAGACTTAAGGAGAATACTACCCGTTTCAGCGTAGAGTACACCGAGAACCGCATCGGGTTCCCCTGCAAATGCTGCGGCTGCCTCACTATCGAGAGTTGCCGCTTTGGGGTCGTAGCGCACAGGGTTATCTTTGTTGACGATGGTTCCGCCAAGTTTTTCAAATGCTTTTACAAATTCTTGCTCGAAGCCAGCACCATAGTCGTTGTTAATGACAACAGTGGAAACCTTGTCGAAACCTTGCTTCTTCGCCAGTACAGCCAATGCAGGTGCTTGGTAGCTATCTGGTGGCGCAGTTCTTGCCCAATATCCGTCGAAGTCACCAGCTGCCGCGCGTTCAGTGAAGACAGGACTAGTACTACCGGGAGAAATCTGCATCACGCCATTGCGCACTGCCACATCAACCGCAGAACTGGAAACACTACTCGCAAAAGAACCAACAACACCCGCAACTTTATCGACTTCAGCAAGCTTAGTCATCGCCGCACCACCCGCAGTCGGATCAGTTTGGGAGTCTTCCTGAATAAGTGTTACATCTGCGTCATTCACGCCACCACACATGTTGATCGTATCCACAGCAAGCTGCGCTGCGACAGGCATATTTTGACCAATAGAAGAGAGGTCACCAGTGGACGGGGCTAGGGCGCCAAGTTTGAGGCCACCTTCGCCGCCGGAGGAAGCTTCAGTGCTAGTTTCGCCACCGCCATCAGTAGGCACAGTTGTGTCCTGACAAGCTGTCGTAAAGGCTGTTAACGCCGCCACCGATAGGGCGATCGCCACATTAAATTTTGATTTCCTCATGGTTAAGAAGAACTCCTCACAAATCATTAAACCTCCATTATTTTAGGCACAAATCCCCATTGCCTAAAGAACAGCATCAAAAAACAGGTTTACAATGGTTGACATTCTGCATTTTGAATCCTTCATGGTTGCCGCTCCAAATCAAAATCTCGCTGTTACCAAACCCGCTTGGTCAAAACTTTTTGAACAGCCAGCCGAGCCATTTGCGCTAACCAATTTAGATGTTTTAGCTGGCTCAGTACCGAAGAATCTACGCGGCACTTTATTTCGGAATGGGCCCGGACAGTTAACTCGTGGCGATGATCGCATGGGTCATTGGTTTGATGGTGACGGCGTAATTTTGGGTGTTTATTTCACAGATGAGGGGGTGAAGGCGCAATATCGTTACGTTGAAACGCAATATTTCCAAGAGGAATCAGCAGCAGATAAATTGCTCTATCCCAACTACGGAACAGTCGCACCAGGCAAAGTTTGGCAACGATGGGGTAAACCTGCAAAGAATTCGGCGAATACTTCTGTTCTGCCATTGGGCGATCGCCTATTAGCGTTATGGGAAGGCGGCAAACCCCATGCTCTAGATGTCGCAACCCTAGAAACCTTGGGCGAAGAAACTTTGGGTCTCGCTAAAAATGACACTTTTTCAGCACACCATAAAATTGACCCAGTTACTGGAGAAATCTATAACTTTGGCACAGTTTTCGGAAAAGATGCCACATTCCAAGTTTATAAATTTGACAACCAAGCCAAGCTGTTAAAACGCGGTCAATTTACGGTAAAGGGTTTGCCGTTGACCCATGATTTTGTGTTGGCTGGAGACTATTTAATTTTCAGTATTTGTCCAGTACGCTTGCAACCTTTTCCTGCATTATTTGGCCTCAAAAGTGTCAGTGATTGTCTGCAATGGCAGCCGGAACTGGGCACCGAAATTATTATTTTGAATCGCCATACTTTAGAGATTGTCAGTTGCTCAAAAAATGACCCTTGGTTCCAATGGCATTTCACGAATGGCTTTGTAAATGAATACGATGAAATCGAGCTGGAAATGGTTCGGTTCAATGATTTTGCAAGCAATCAACAATTTGTCGAAATTCCCCGTGGTAGCATTCAAACCTACACGAAAGGAACGCTGTGGCATTACCGAATTGACCCCAAAACTGCCAAAATTCTCGATAGTTTTCAGGTCGGCGATCGCTCCTGCGAATTTCCGATTACCCTCGACTCCCAAACCGGACAGCATTGGGATAAAACCTTTATCGGTATTCATCGTGACGAGTCGGATATTGGCCACGAACTTATCAATGGCATTGCCTGCGTTGACCAGAAAACAAAAGAATATACAGTTGCAGATCTGGGAGCTGGACATTATCCTTCGGAGCCAATCCCTGTCCAAAATCCTGATAATCCTAAGCAAACTTGGATTTTAACGGTGGTCTTTAATGCGCCAGCAAATCGCAGTGAACTGAGAATTTACGACGGCGATCGCCTTTCAGACAAACCTATCTGTATCCTTGCTTTACCTAAAATTATTCCGCCGAGTTTTCATGGCAAATGGCAACCTGCTTAAAGCTGCATGACTTAAGTTGGAGATTGACTGGGAATACGAAAAAAGACTTGGGTTTTAATTTGATCGATCAGATCATTCGGTAACTCAAAAAGATCTTGCCAATGGGTTTGCTCAGGACTGAATTGTGGCGGAGTCCCAGCGATAAGCCCTTGGCTTTCCATCCAAATTTGTCCCCCCATTGCCTCCAACAACCCCTGGGCGAGAATCAACCCTAAACCCAAGCCACCATGCTGTCGAGTTGTCGTTGTATCTCCCATGCTGAATGGGCGAAACAGCGATTGGATGTGTTCTGGTGCTATCCCAATACCAGTGTCCTGAATCGTACAGTAAAGGTAGGAATTATTGATAGTAATACCCACATAAATTTCGCCCTGGTTTGTGAATTTAAAGGCGTTATTCAGCAGATGATTAAAAACTTCTTCGAGATGGCGGCGATCGCCGTCAATTTGTGTTGGGCATTGGTCGGAAAAAGTGCAAGATACTTTTATTGAGTCTGGCTGTTCAGAAAGTTGTGATTGTGTTTTGAGACTAGCCTCAACGACATCTTTGAGATTAAAAGATTCATGGAGTGTTTTAAAATTACCTGACTTGATTTCCGTGTATTTCAGAACCGTTTCAACAATGTTAGCTAAGTCATTACCACTATTTTGAATATGCTTTAAAAATTCAAGATCTTCAGAGGATTTTATCGAATCCTCAAGCATCTCGGAAAACACAACAATGGCATTTAAAGGCGTCCGCAGCTCATGACTAATCATTGTTAGGAATTCTGTGTGGAGCTTGGCGATCGCCTCAGCTGTTTCCTTGTCTCGTTGAGTCTCTAACTGCTCAGCCGCCAAGGTCTGTAATTCTCTAATGGTATACATACTGGTTTTTACTACTGAAGCAACAAAACAAGACCCCAGCATAAAAATAGAACCAATCACGAGGAAAATAAAAGACTCTACTCCATGACTGACCATCAATGCCACAGCGCCATAACCGAGCAAGAAAAAGAGCATCAAATAATATAAAAATCGCCAGGTTTTGCTCGATTCGTTTCCTTCGATGAGACCCAATAGAGTATTCGTCTCGAAGATGGCATACAACATCACCCCTGCTCCGATCAGGATGAGAATAGTACTAAAAAACTCTAGAGTAAACATCAAAGAAATATGGGTAATATCATCTGTTTAGCAGGGCTTGTGACGACTCAAAATATTAATTCGTCTTCATTGGGGACAAAGGCAGTTTGGTAACGGAAATTCAGTTAGAGCATGAAATCTTTATTTCCTGCCGTACAATTCGGAGAATAATGGAAGAATCGCTTGTATGTTTACACTTAAGTTTGTCAGAAACTGAGAACAATCGAATCCATATTTTGCTTTAAGTTACAAATGATACTGAATTCTATTCAAAAACAATGTATTGAATCGCGCTTTTGATTGTTAGTTACCCGATAATTATTATTTTGACGAAAAGTCCGATATAAAAAAAGTCCTCGCTCGAATGATGTCATGGGTTGCTGCTCTCAATTGTTAGGCAATAGATTATTCTGAGGGTTGCCTTTTATGGTCGATGTTGAAATTTTCTTGAGTTACGGGTAACTGTTGGTATGAATGAATTCGGTTTGGCTCTCCATACGACGACACCGCAATTGGGTTTAGCGCGCCATAATCTCCACACAGGCGATCGCCATTCCGAAGTATTGGATTTAGGTCGGGCCTTAGCATCAGAGCTACAGATTTATTTGCAAGAATTTATGGCTGAGCAACCTTGGGAAACATTGAAATTTCTGGCGGTTGCGAAAGGGCCTGGTGGCTTTACTAGCACTCGGATCGGAGTGGTCACCGTTAGGACAATGGCGCAACAATTGGATATACCGCTCTATGGCATTTCAACTTTAGGGGCGATCGCCTGGCATTTATTTAAAGCAGAAACCGATCAAAATATTGCTATCTCATTACCGGCGCGACGAGGCGAAATATTTGGGGCAATTTACCGCATCACAAAGACGGGCGTTGAACCTGTTATTGAAGATCAACTCTTTTTACCAGAAACTTTTGAGCAGTTGGCGAAGGAAAATAAGGCAATAATTGGGCGATCGCCAGAAGAATTGGGCTGCACAGCAGAGTCAGTTTTAGAGTTAGCTTATTTGCGATGGCAACAAAATCCTGTCGCTCCGTGGGGAAAAGTTGTGCCATTTTACGGCCAACACCCCGTCCACAAAACCCAAGCCCGTTAATTAATGAATCCCAATCACCTCATCATTTTTACTCGTTATCCGGTCGCTGGCACAACAAAAACTCGTTTGATCCCGGCATTGGGGGCGGAAGGAGCGGCAGCGCTACAAAAGCAATTGACCGAACATACCTTACGTCAGGTAGAAGGATTAACTGCTGATACCACGATTTATTTTTCTGGTGGCACTCTCCCACAGATGCAGTCTTGGCTCGGGGACCATTGGCACTTTCAACCACAATCTGGGGATGATTTAGGCGATCGCCTCATCCATGCGATTCAGCAGAGCAAAAATAAGGGCTATCAACGAACAGTGGTCATTGGGATCGATTGCCCTGAGATAACTACAGACATTTTGAAACAAGCTTTTACCGCTATTGAAACCCATGATGTGGTGCTGGGAGAAGCGACGGATGGAGGCTATTACTTAGTCGGCTTGCAAGAATTAATTCCTGAGTTATTCAAAGAAATGCAATGGGGTATTGAAACGGTGTTAGCCGAAACATTGCAACGAATTGAAGTAATGAGTTTACTTGTGAACGTTTTGCAACCGCTCAACGACATCGACTATCCAGAAGACTTAGCAGTTTGGGAAAGAGTGCAATCGCAAAACCCTATATCAACCGCTGAATAATCCGTTGAGCCTGGGAACCATATCCCCCACCAAAGAGATTGAAATGATTGAGTACATGATAAAGGTTGTATAAATCGCGGCGATCGCCATATCCTGAATCCAGCGGCCAAACCTCGTTATAGCCCTTATAAAAACTCGGCGGAAATCCCCCAAATAATTCAGTCATTGCAATATCCACTTCGCGATCCCCATAATATGCAGCCGGATCGAAAATTACTGGAGTCCCATCTGCGGCGATCGCCGCATTACCAGACCAAAGATCCCCATGTACCAAGGATGGTTGAGGTTGCACATCACTCAAAATTTCTTTGATACGAGCAGCCACCTGTTTCATATCAGGGAAGCCACCACCATTACGATTCGCTAAACGCAACTGATAGCCGATACGAGTCTCTGCCCAGAATTCTGCCCAATCGTCGCACCATGTATTAATTTGTGGTGTTGAGCCAATAGTATTGTTGCGATCCCAGCCGAACTGCTCTGAGCCACCAGCTTTGTGCATTGCAGCTAACTGCCTTCCCATTTCCTGCCAAGCGCCAGCTCCACCAGAACCCAGCTCTAGCCATTCCATCACGATATAGCTATTACTTTGGGTTTCACCCCAGCAAATCGGTTGCGGTACCAAAATGCTTTTCGTAGCAAACATCTGTTGCAAACCCAGAGCTTCCGCAGCAAACATTTCCGAGTGATTAGGACGATTTAGCTTGACGAAATATCGTTGGCTACTGCCTTCAATTTGATAGCCTTCATTAATGCAGCCACCGCCAACAGAACGTTGCTTTTCCAGTTCAAATTCATGACCTGTAATAGCCGTAATATGATCTGAAATTTCCCGCCAAAAAGTACTCATGATTTTCTTGAGTTAAATCTAGGATTGGGCGATCGCCTGAAGAGGGAAACCAAGCTCTTCACGTTGCTCTAAATAGAGAGTTGCGACTTTGCGTGCCATATTCCGAATGCGACCGATGTAGCGTGTACGTTCTGCCACCGCAATCACACCACGAGCATCGAGTAAATTAAACGAGTGGGAGCATTTCAGCACATAGTCCAAAGCTGGCATCACTAATCCTTTTTCAATGAGCTGTTTTGCTTCTTCTTCATACAACGCAAAAAGCTTAAATAGTAGGTCGGGATTCGATGCTTCAAAGTTATAAGTACATTGCTCAATTTCACTCTGGAGGAAAATATCACCATAATTCGTTGTATCATTCCACCGAATTTTCGTGATTGCGTCCACTTCTTGGAGATACATCGCCAAACGCTCTAGACCATAAGTGATCTCTATACACACTGGACGACAATCGATCCCGCCGCACTGTTGGAAATAAGTGAACTGAGTAATCTCCATGCCATCGAGCCAAACTTCCCAGCCCACACCCCATGCTCCAAGGGTTGGCGATTCCCAGTTATCTTCTACAAAGCGAATATCGTGATCCTCAGGGTTGATCCCCAATGCTTTGAGAGACTCAATATAAATTTCTTGGATGTTATCAGGGGAAGGTTTGATAATCACCTGATATTGATAATAATGCTGGACGCGATTTGGGTTCTCGCCATAACGTCCATCTGTGGGTCGGCGGCAAGGTTCAACGTAGGCAACAGACCAAGGCTCAGGTCCGATCGCCCGCAAAAAAGTGTGGTGACTCATTGTGCCAGCCCCTTTTTCTGTGTCGTAGGGCTGTGCAATTAGACAACCGCGATCGCTCCAAAATTGATTGAGAGTGGCGATGATAGATTGAAAATTTAACGACACGCTTCTTTGCCTCAAACGCTGTTGCGAGTTAATTATTGTCCCATAAGAAGATAGCACAACACCTTACAGGCGCTTGATTTTCCCGACGTGAATTTTTACAAGTTATTGATCCCCAAAATTAGAGGCTACACAACCTAAACAAATTAACGGCTTGAGCATGGTCTTCATCATGCTTTAAAGCCGTTATTAATCTATAAAAAGCTATAAAAAGACAAAAATCCCCAAGGGAAATTTGGGGAAAGATCGCAAAAAGTCTTTTTCTTAAGACATTAAGCTGCTATTAGCGTCTTATCATTTTTTTTTACTAATGATTCATCAAAAATAGTCAGTTCTTTCGGAGTTGAGCAACGTTTGAGATTAACCCGGATGTTTACAGCTCCTTCATTTGCTAAATCTTCTAGATAGCCTCCCTGGGCAGAGACAGCTTCTTCACGATTATTAAAAGGACCAAAGTAGTAGGTGCACTCTGGTGTTTCTGTCGTAACTTCTAGCCAATAAGCAAGTCCGACAATATCGAGAAGAGTGGTTACAAGTTCTTTCATATTTTCCCTTGAGTGGTGATCGTTCTACTCTGAAAAATGCTTTGAGTGATGGGGTGGTTTAGTCGAGGAAGAATCCTTAGTAACGGTTCTTTCCTATTTTTGGTATATACCTTATTTTCGGTTTTGAAAACCTTCTTAAGGTGTATCAGCAAGATTTATTGTGGTCTGTTGTGTCAGCTTTTGACGATGAATCTCATAGAGGGCGATCGCCGCTGCAACGGAAGCATTTAAACTGGGTGTTTTGCCAACCATTGGGATAGAAACAAGCTCGTCACAACACTTTTGGGTTAGGAGGCCTAAACCTTGACCTTCTGAACCGATAACTAATCCTACAGCCCCTGTGAATTTTATATTGTGTAATGTTTTACTGCCACCCGAAGCAGTTCCGTAAATCCAAAAGCCCGCTTCTTTAAGTTCTTCCATCGCACGACTGAGATTAATCACTCGAGCAACAGGAAAATGCTCAATGGCACCAGCGGCTACTTTCACCACTGTGGACGTGATCCCGACGGCACGACGTTGGGGGATCACGATGCCATTGGCTCCGATTGCTTCGGCGGTACGAATAATTGCACCGAGATTATGGGGATCAGTGATTCCATCAGCGATCACAATAACGGGGGATTCTGTTGCTGCTTTTGCTTGCTCAATGAGGTCAGGCAACTCCATATATTCATGGGGCGCAACTTGGGCGGCAATGCCTTGGTGAACGCCGCGCTCGGTGAGATAGTCGAGGCGAGTCATGTTCACTTCATCGATGACACAGCCTTGAGATTTCGCTTGTTGTAATAAAGTATGAAATTTTGAAGAGTGGCGGAGCTTCGAAGTCACCCAAATCTTATTAAAGGTGCGACCGCTTTCAAGAACGGAAAAAACGGAATGACGACCATAAATTAGATCGTTATCGGTATTGTCTGTGTCTGCATTTGTAGTTTGAAGACCATCATGGGATGAATTCTCCGCAGAAACTTTGCCATTGTCATTGTCATATTTCGTTCTGGGCTTCTCTCGATTGTTTGGCCGGGGGCGATCGCCTTCAAACCGACGCTTATTTTGCCCATAAGAACGATTGCCGCCGCCTCGACGATCATCATCATTGTATCTACCGCGATTATTATCCCGATCGTAACGACCACCACCACGGCGATCATCATTTCGACTACCCCGATTATCCCGATCAAAGCGGCCACCGCCTCGACGGTCATCATCGTTGTATCTACCGCGATTATCCCGATCGTAACGACCACCACCACGGCGATCATCATTTCGACTACCCCGATTATCCCGATCAAAGCGGCCACCGCCTCGACGGTCATCATCGTTGTATCTACCGCGATTATTCTCTCGATCGTAACGACCACCACCACGGCGATCATCATTTCGGCTACCCCGATTATCTCGATCAAAGCGGCCACCGCCTCGACGATCATCATCGTTGTATCTACCGCGATTATTATCCCGATCGTAGCGACCGCCACCCCGACGATCATCTTCACGGCGATCGCCTCGGTCATCGCGGTTGGATGGTTTGCCGTATCGTTTACTTGGTTTATTGCCGCTGCCCCCCTTATTAAAAGAAGGTTTGCCGTATTTCTTACCGGACTCCGAACGATGGGGCTTACTCATTGGTTTGGGTTGGGTTTATCTCTGTGAAAAAACTGGATCGAAAAATTTCAATTCGCGGCGATCGCCAGTAACAAACTTTAGACTCCTTTAACTCAAATATCGGAGATCTCTAAGCCAAACTGCATTACTAGTGAACAACGGAAAAAAATCAAAGACTAACAACTATAGCAGGTCAATGTTGTTTTAAAGGTAAAAGGGCAAATAATTCTGTGAGCCGCCCATGATTTGTCAAATATAAATAACCAACTAATGCTTCGAAACCTGTAGCCCGCCTATAAATATCGATACTGACTCGTTTTGGTTTACCTGACGCTGTGTTTCTGCCGCGCCGAACGATGTCAAGTTCTATGCTCTGTAATAAGGGTTCCCAAATATTAAGATAAGCAGCTTGGGTTTCTGCTTTAACTTCAGCAACGACTCGCTGATGGTGAGTCCGAATCCGATTCGGTGGTGTGAGATAGTGACAGCGAATAAATAATTCATAAACAGCGTCTCCTACATAGGCTAGAGCAGTAGGAGACAACTGTTTGAGATGTTCATCTGAAATTGATGGCGTGAACAAAAATAATGAAAGTTGTAATTTGGTGTTTTGATTCAGCGGTGAGTTGTCACTTAATCAAGATTGGCGACTGCTTCATCAATGGAGGAGCGAAGAGAGAGAAACTTCTCTAGACGAACCAACTTAACCGTTTGAGTCACGCGGGGATTTGTGACCAGCTGCATCGTACCACCAGCATTTTGCGAATACTTAACGATCTGCACAAGGGCACCGATCCCGGAGCTATCCACAAAATCAATTTGCGCTAGAGACAAAATAATTGTGCTTGGACCCGCATCAATCCGCTGCTTCATCACAGAGGTGAAGACAGGCTCTGAAAAAGCATCCAGTAAACCTGTTAAGCGGAAAATTTGATATTTGTTGTCGATGACTTCGTAAGTTCCTCTCAAACTTACCGTCAGATTTAGTGGTTCAGGAATGGCTCTTTCCTCCTCTCACGGAACTTTGGCGTAACGCCAATTCTATAATATACAGGTATTCCTGCAACCCGATTCAATAACACAATTTAATGCTCGGTCACCGAAATAAAATAAGTGGCGATCGCCTCCAGTCATACTTTTTATGATGTGTGTTATGAGCAAACCTTAAAATTCATCCCAGCCCGTCACCCCAGATGACATTGTGTAACTCGTGACACCAGCCTCAAAGAAATTGGCTTTGGTATTACCTGCTTTCTTCGTATCAGAAAATCTTTCTAGATGGCGGTAAGGACTCTTTTTATAGAGATCCCCTTCATACAAAGGCTTTAAGCCAATTGCCTTGAGACGCATATTTGCCAAATATTTCGTGTAGATTTCGGTGCTCTGTTCAGTAATGCCCAAAATGTCATTACCGACAATATGGTTTGTCCATTTACATTCATATTGCACGGCGCGATCAAACATTTCGTAGATCTGATCTTCTGAATGTGTAAAGGTTGCCATCGCTTCGGGGATCAGTTTCTGAAAGAGGCGCACATGGCTCAACTCATCACGGTTAATCATTTTGAAAATGTCAGCCGAACCGGGCATCAACATCCGTGATGCAAGATTGTAAAAGAAAATAAAGCCGTTATAGAAATACATCCCTTCCAGCATGTAGTCGGCTAATAAAGCCATGAAGTAGTTTTCTGGGGTAGGACTGTCGATATAGCGTTGATAGTAGCCCGCAATATATTCGCAGCGATCGCGCAACACTTTGTCTGTCCGCCAAAATTCATAGACATTAGAGCGACGTTCACTGGGGATAATCGTCTCGATCATGTATTGATAAGACTGGTTATGCATTCCCTCTTGGGAAATTTGCTCCGCCATACAGAGACTAATTTCTGGTGCTGTAATTGAGCTTTTAATGTGAGGAAGGTTACAAGTTTGAACTGAGTCGAGGAATGTTAGATAGCTCAATATGCCATCAAAGGCACGACGCTCTTCAGGGGTGAGATTCCAATAGTCTGTGACATCTTGAGTGATATCGAGTTTTTGGGGAATCCAGAAATTTTCCCGCATCTGTTGATACAAACCGACCGCCCAGGAATAACGCACATCATTGAGCTGCATTAAATTCGTTGTTTCGCCGAACCACACAGAGCGATTAGAAACGTCATCATTGCCATCTGGGTTAAAGATGGGGTTCGTGGGCATACGATCAAGGAGGGTTTGTGTCATAACTTTGCGGCGATCGCCAAGAAAAACGTATTAGGTTACTAGTGTAAGGAAAAATCACATCTCACACCACCCTTAGCGCTTTTATCCTGTAGAAACTTTTTGATCACCCTATTTGAGAGCCTCTATTTTTCCTGAAATATGTTCTTATCTGGATAATTGAGTTAAAAGCCCATAGCAAAACGCACACAAAAAGCAGTGATGTCAAGCCCAAGGTAATTTGTGTTGCAAAACATTACAAAGTTTTGTTAAGCTGTTGGCATCATAAAAAATATTTTATTTATCTCTACAGGATTTATTACCCATGGCACAGCAAATGAAAGGCGGCATCATCGACGAGCAAGGTAAGCTAAACAACTTTGCTATTGAGCCCAACATCGTTGTTGAAGAAAACACTCGCGTTGGTTTCACTGAGTATGCAGAAAAGTTCAATGGCCGCGCTGCGATGATCGGTTTTGCTTCTTTACTTCTTCTCGAAGTTTTCACTGGCCATGGCGTAATTGGTATTTTCCAGTAGAGACAATCCCGGAAATTTTAATTTTCAAACAACACTCAACAGCATAAGTTTGTAACAGGCGGTTTCATACCGTCTTTTTTTTTGAGGAATTTTTCTAGAATGAGGCGTGATTCTCTAGAGGAAATGTGATGGCGGTGCTTGTGGTGGCGACGGGAAATCCGGGCAAGGTAACGGAAATGCAGGAATATTTGCATGATACGGTCTGGGATTTGCAGCTCAAGCCAGCAGAATTGGATATTGAGGAAACAGGCACGACATTTCTCGAAAATGCTGAGCTTAAGGCATCGCAAGTCGCTAAAGCTCTGGGTCAATGGGCGATCGCCGATGATTCTGGTTTAGCAGTAGATGCTCTCGATGGTGCGCCAGGATTGTATTCGGCAAGGTATGGCAAAACAAATCAAGAACGTATTGATCGGCTACTAAAAGAATTAGGTGAAAATGATCAACGCTTAGCACAATTTATCTGTGTGGTGGCGATCGCTCGACCGGATGGCACCATTGCTGCTGCTGAAGAGGGCATTTGTCCTGGCAAAATTTTACGGGAAATGAAGGGCGAGGGTGGCTTTGGCTACGACCCGATTTTCTATGTGCCAGAATATCAACAGACCTTTGCAGAGATGTCCGCCGATCTCAAAAATCGAATTAGTCACCGTGGTCGAGCCTTTGCCAAGATCTTGCCGCAGATAACGACCCTAGGGAATGAATTAGCCTAGCGAGAAAGTCGCAAACCATAAAAAACCATGAGCGAATCCCAAGACCCTAACCCAGACTCACAGTGGAGCGATCGCAACAAACCCCCAGAAGCAAAAGAGCTCATTACCCTTGGTGGGATGTTTCTCTGTCTAATAATTTTATTGATCTGGTTATTTAACTTTTTGGTGAGTTGGCTGATTGTCCAGATGCCTGTGAGTTGGGAGCGGCAACTGGGTCAGGCGATCGTTCAAATTTATGAACCTCAGTCCCTTGAATCTCCTCAACAAGACAAACTTAATGAGCTAGTGGATCAATTGGAGGCTCAAATTCCTGCCGACTCGAAGGCCAATCGCGACTATAACGTGCTCTATATCCCCACAGATGTCGTCAATGCAGGGGCAATTCCGGGCGATACGATTCTTGTCTATCAGGGCTTGCTTGATCAAATGGAATCTGAAAACGAATTAATGATGGTTTTAGGCCACGAAATTGGTCACTTTGCCAATCGTGATCACCTTCGTAGTATCGGTAAAGCCCTTGTGATTCGAACTGTTGTTTCCACAATTTTTGGAGATGTTACCTTTATTGCTGATGCTGCACAGATCGTCAGTAGTACTCGCTTTTCCCAAGCCCAAGAAAAAGAAGCGGATAAATATGGCCTTGATTTACTCTATAAAAATTATGGTCAAGCGGCAGGGGCAACAGACTTTTTTGAACGCTTGTCCGAAAGCATTGGAGCGGACTGGGATTTCTTAACCAGTCACCCAGCACCCGCCAAACGAGTGACAGCTTTAAATGAGTTGATTGCGATGCAGGACTACGCCATTGGGGAATATACGCCCATGCCAGAAATTCTCCAGGACTCCTAATATTTATTGGTGGGATGTTCCAAATCTAAAATTGATGGAGTCCAATACATTCTTAGTAAAGACACAATGGGCAGGCTCAGCCGTCATCTAAAAAAAATCAGTCGTCAGCTTTTTCGACTACTAAATCGATACATCATTCTCATTCTCATTGGTCTTTTGGCGCTTGGGTTAAGTTTTGCCTATATCGGGACTTATCGACTATCGGCTAATTTGATCGATTCTCAGGCAATGCACTATGCACAGGTTGCTGTTAAAACGCTAAATGAGGCAAGGCAACTTTACAGCAGTAATGTAGTTGGGCGGGTTAAAGATCTCGATAATGTGACAGTTGATGCGAAATATCATGAGATCGAGGGAGGTATTCCCAATCCTGCAACTTTTACGATTGAGCTAGGGCAACTCCTCAGTGACGAGATGCCAGGGATGTTGTTTCGTTTATATAGTGATTATCCATTTCCAAATCGGGAAGCAACGGGTGGGCCAAGAGATCAGTTTGAGAAAGATGCATTAGTTTATCTCAGACAGCATCCTGGTGATTCTTTCTATCGCAAAGACCAAGTAGGCAATCACGTTTCCTTTCGTTATGCCGAAGCTGTGGTGATGGAACCAAGTTGTGTCGCTTGCCATAACTCTTTGGATATTAGTCCGAAAAAGGATTGGAAAGTGGGAGATGTGCGTGGTGTTGTGGAGATTACCCAGCCACTGGATACGATTATGCTTATCGCACAGGATGGGCTGAAAACGATTTCTTTTGTGCTGACGATTATTCTCTCTTTGGCGATCGCCGGCATTTTTATTGTCATTAGTCGGCTACGCAGCGTAAATCAAGATTTAGAGGACAAAGTTGCTCAGCGTACCCAAGAACTTCAGGAACTAGCTACAACAGATTGCCTCACAACCCTTGCTAACCGTCGACACTTTGAAACAGTCTTTCGCGAAGAATTACGGCGAGCAACCCGTGCAAAACATCACATCTCGCTGATTATGTGCGATGTTGACCATTTCAAAAAATATAATGATACCTATGGTCATCAGGCTGGCGATGATTGCCTGTATGCTGTTGCTCAGGTGTTCAAAAGCTATACTCAGCGCGCAGGAGACCTTGCGGCTCGATGTGGCGGTGAAGAATTTATCATTCTATTGCCAAACATTAATGCTGAACAGGTCACAAAAATTGCCAGTTTAATTCAGGAGTCTATTAGCAATCTCAACCTTGAGCATCGTGCATCTACTACAGCACCCTATGTGACTCTCAGTCTGGGTTTGACTACGGTCATTCCAACAGAAGTAACTCTTCCAGAAGAGTTAATTAAAATGGCGGATAAAGCTCTCTATCAAGCGAAGGAAAACGGTCGTAATCGTTTTATGTTCCTATCGCTGGATACTTAATTTACAAAAAAACGAATGGTGCTTTTCTTTTTCTGAGCCATATAAAAAATTTCTTTTTCCCTTTTGATCGAACGTTGTTCTAAATGTAATTTCGTAACGTTATAACCGCCCATGCCAGTCATTATCGTACTCACCATTATCATTATCTGTTTGCTGTTCGTTCTACGAAAAGTAAGGGCAGAGAACAAAGAATTAAAACAAAGAATTGCAGAGGATTTGGATTTTTTTCGGCAGGTTAGAGAGAAAGATCCACTTACTCAAGTGATGACAAAAGAACAGTTTATGCCCTTGGTCGAGCAGGAGTTTCAACGGGCTAAGCGCAATCAACAATCGATGTCTTTAATTGCTTGTAATTTGGACTGTTTTGAGCAATATAGAAAAGCCTACGGTGAGATGACGACAGATGATTCTTTATACACGATTGCCCAAGCAATAGACGGTATGGTGAAACGGGCCGGGGAATGTGTTGCGCGAACTGCATGGGCAAGATTTTGGGTTTTATTGCCCAACATCGAGGAAGAAAAGGCGATTGATTTAGCCAAGATCATTAAAGAAAAAATTAATGGACTGGCGATTCCCCACCAAGATTCGCCCATCGCTGATCATGTCACCATCAGTATGGGGATTGTAAGTTTAATGCCTGCTGAAGATGATGAGCTTGCTGATTGGATTGGGTCAGTTGATATTTCTGTGGAGAAGGCGAAGGAAGAAGGTGGCGATCGCTGGCATGTTGCAAAATAAAGCCTTTGAAATTAGTAAGATTTCGGCTTAAGTTAATGCATCATAAATCGCCCAAATTCCCATTGCCCGAAGGTAATGGCAAGCCCGAAAAGTATTGTTGGCAGTAATGGCTTCAGGGGTACGGAACTGCAAACCATTTGAATAGACTTGATGGATAACTGCTTCAGTCATTTTTAAAGCTTCATCCTTCATACCATTCCGAATCATAAAGGCCGCGATGCCAAAGTTAATGCCTGTCCAAACTTCGAGGGGATGGGTATCGTTTTCTTTTTCAGGGGAGCCATCAGGATTTAGACCATTAGCCGCACCAAATTGGCCATCATGGAATTTGAGAAAACAAGCTTCATAAATGGTTTGTAAGGTTATCGCTGTTCTATTTTCTGGATTGACATTCGGCAAGTTTAAAAGCTGAGTATAAAATTCACCGCAGAGTTGATCTGACATCACAACTTTAGAATCACTGCCTGTATCAAGGGTGTAGTAGCTGCCATTCCAGAGAGTATCTTGGTAAAGCGGTCGGGATTGTTTGAGCCAATCTTGGTATTTGGCGATCGCCGCCTCGAATTCCTCAGTACTCACTTGATTTTGATGCTCTTCGTAGATGCTAGCCTTATTTTTTAGGATATTTGCAATGGCGATCGCCGCCTCTAAAGCTGCAATCCAAAGACCACCACAATAAGCACTAATGCCCTTCAGTTTCCAGTCATCAAATGTTTGGTCAGGTGACCCGCCATTTTCGGGAATGCCGTCACAATCTAAGTCAAATGTTTTGAGGTAATCTAACGCCTGAACGACCCCTTCCCAACAAGACCAGAGAAACTCTGTATCTTTCGAGCCTGTCATCACAAAATCACGATAAACCTGCAAGACAAAATCTGCCCCCAAATCTTTCCAGAGATTGCAATCTTGATATGCCGTGTAATTTGTTGCTTCCCAAGGATGTTCATTCGGGGCACCGAGGTCATGAGGCGTTGCCCCAGCACGTTTACGGGCAGCCATGAAATTGTCGTAACCCATTAATTTGTTGTAGCCAATTGCTCGCTGGGTATCATCACTACTCGGAATGGCGCGGGCGAATGCTTCCAACACAGATTTATCTAATTTTGGCCACAACATCGCTAACGCAAAAGAGCCATACATTCGCACATCGAGGCTTTCATACCAAGAATAGTCTAGGCATTCCAACACACCGAATTGACCTACCGGATCATCCTCTGTCGCCGCCGTCCAAAGACTGCCGCCTTGTGCCAATAAATACAATTCATTGCACAACGACATTTTGAACCAATCTGGTAGATCTGCACGACTCAGAAAAGGCTTTTGCCACTCTTCGATGCGCTCTTTCCACAAATCACTATGCTTCATTGCAGTGCGAATAATTGACCAGACGTTGTGGCCACTACGCCCAAAGAAGTCGGTATAACGTCGAAAATAAGTAATGTTTGGCGCGAATTCCATCACCGGAAAATCCCATGCTAGGAAAAATGGAATCTTTTTCGTTCTACCGGGTCTAACCGTAAACCGCACGGCGATCGCCCCAGCAATTTGTTCACCGGGGGAGGCTGGCGTTTCATCTTCGACATCGGGTAGCGAACCATTGCCCGCAAAATAATTCCAAACATCACGACCATCACCCGACGGATTCCAACGGTTGTGATAGAAGACTTCAAGGGTTGGATTGGTCACCGTTGCAAAACAAATTTGCCCTTCCCCTTCACTAATTTGATCGTGGGGACGCACACGCGTTAATAGACATCCCACTCGATAGCGATCTTGAATCCACTGATTGAGATTACCTGTGCTATCACCCCACCGGGATTGATATTCATAAACTGGTGAACCGTCATCTCGTAGCTCAACCTTGGGCGTTTTTGTTGCTTTCGTAAACCAGCCGACCATATTCTGCCAACTCATCATAATGCTGACCGTAATTGGCTTATCGGTGGGATTATGAGCAGACCATTCAAAAATAGCTGTTGGATAACTTGTCTCTTGATAACTTTCCGCGACAATGGGCGAAAACTGCTCGCAGGTTAGCTCAACATTAAAAACATCTTTGTACTCATACCAACTGCGGGGATATAACGCTGAATATGTCCCTTTCTCTGTGGGATACCAATCCCAACTTTCTAGCGTGCCATCATCAGGTGGCTCCGTCGCCATTGCATAGGCTTGAGCTTCGCCGCCCTCAACATATTCATAGACACCAAATTGACAAGCGCCAGCATTCCGAAAAGTATGCTCTCCCGCGTCCAGATGCCATAAATTAAAATCACCGCGTGGCGATCGCCCGATACAGCCAGCCCCAAATCCACCGAGAGGCATCCCATGCCACGGCCCATCATCGAGATTACTCGCGTAACGCACCGTATAGGGATTTTCCCAACCTAACCCAATGGGACGTTGCCATGCACAATCGGGAATAGACGGGGGCTGCACAAGTAGCTTCATAGGGGCGATCGCCGAGATTAAACAAATATGAATTTTAGTCTATCGCTTCTGAAGTCTTCCAGTCGCCATTAACCTTAAGCGAGATATCGATTTCGAATAGTCCTCTGAAATGAAACTGTAACCGTTGTTCCTTGCTGCAGTATGCTCTCGATCACAAAATTGCCTTGAGCAAATACCATAATTCTTTTCACAAAATGGTAAGCCTAAACTGATATCTTGCTGCTCATTCTTTTCACATTACAGCAAATTCCGGTCTAGTAGAGTATAAAGAAATAGGGCGTTGCAGAATAGAGGGATGAATCTATGAGCGTTAGGGGACAGGAACATCCTCGAATTTGAGGCCATGAATCAGCAATCGATTCGAATGCTCTAACCTTTCCAGAGACTTTATAGCAGTGGTCAAAAGGGTTAAGAAGTTTCTGTACGCAGAGTCATCTCCATGGCATCTTTGAGGGATAGACTATGTCTGAGTTGCTTCCGAATACGACTTTTAGCCAAGACCAGCATTGTTCAATCTTGTTGAAGTCTGGTGAATAAGGGGACAGATATAGCAGTGGTCATTTAGTTTGATATGTCATGTGAACCTCAATCCTGAGCCTGTCTGCAATACCATTATGGAGTTTCTTAATCTATCTGGCGACTGCTATAGAGTTCAACTTCAGAGAGCTGAGTACTGGGAAAAGCTCAGGACATTGAAAGTCGAAGATATGATTGTCATAGATGAAATGGGAGTACATCTAGCTCTGACGCGCAGTCATGCTAGAGCCACAAGAGGGCAAAGGGCGAGAGGTACGATACCTACAAAAACAGAAAGAAATGTAACAGTCATTGGTGCTTTGAGTCTCAAAGGTATGCTGGTAAGGCGTTTTATCTATGGCAATACTGATGGCTCTACTTTTGAAGGTTTTATCTTGAAAAATCTAGTGCCACAACTATGGGAAGGAGCCTGTGTTGTCATGGATAATGCTCGCATTCATGGAAGAGAGATGATTCGCTACTTCCTCGTATCAAAGAAAGCACGGCTCATATATTTGCCATCTTATTCTCCTGACTTTTCACTCATTGAAAACTGCTGGTCAAAGCTCAAGAATGGTCTAAAAGGAGATAAACCATGTACTTATCTTCAGCTATTAGAAGATTTTGACTTCAATCTCAAACAAGTAACTCCCGCTCATATCAAGCATTGGTTTACTCACTGTTGCTACTGCCTCTAACTCATCTGGAAAACGCTATATCTAAGGCTTTTGCTAAGTTGGAAGCCAAGCTAGCGAATGAAAAATTCTTTGACGGTAATCAATTGGGGATGGTAGATGTTGCATAGTTACCTTTACTGCATCGAGCTTCAATTATTGAGTAGTATTCTGGCTACGATTTCATTTGTCAGTTTCCCAAAGTGAAAGCCTTGCAAAAACAGCTGTTGGAAACTGGCTTGGCTGAGAAATCGGTGTCGGAAGATTTTGAAGAGAAGTTTGCAGCATTCTATTTGTCAGAGCAAACTTATTTGGGGCAATGTGCCAAAACTCAACTCGGGAAAACTTGTTTTGGAGAGTCTGATTGTCGAGACGAAGATTTTGACTGTTGTTCTTAATCGGATCAAATAGTCCAGTATCGATTTACGGTATTGGATTGTCTGGCGATCGCCCCTTGGATACAGTTTCATGAATTTGCTTTGAAATACTTTCAAGCTTTCCATAAAGTCTAAATAGACGATCATCTATTTAGGCTTTGACTTCCTGAAAGATGATGTTTAAGTCATTTGGGCTTGGAAAAGGGCGGTAATATTTTATGTAGATTAGGCGCACTATCTTAGATGACGCCACAAGCTCTGGTTAGAAATACAAGTGATACCGAGTCCTAATAAATTAATATCGCTAGGTGTTTATCGAAATGGAGGCTCTTTGAGTGCCATTTATGGAGATATATCTGGCAATCAGTATGAATTGATATTGAATGTTGATAATAGGGATACTGGCACCTTTAGTTCTATGAAGGCATATAAAAGTGCTTCACTTGTTTCGTTTATAAAATCTGAGTATGTAAGTCCTATAACTGGAATAGTTTTACCAAAATTTGAAGAGTTAGAAAGAGCTATTTCATGGTCTGATGCATACAATTTACTAAAAAAGCTTCAACCATTTATTAAAGATTTTGACTCAAAATATATTTGGGTTTTTGGAAGTATGCTCACTGTGTCTAGTACAAAAGAGCATTGCGTTGAGTTTTCCTAATAGGAGATGCTAGGCAAGTTTTGATTGTTTAACGAGTAGTCCAAGTAGAGAACGAAATGTATTCTTTCTTATATCAAAACATAATGATTGGGTACTCAGAGTTTGAATGTGGAGATCCTCCAATGGGTTGTGTCTCAGGCGTTTTACGTCTTGAATTGCAAGTTAGCGAGTTTATTAACCTGATTGATTCACTAGGAGGAAATAATGAAGGTGGAATTATTCGATTACCTTTGAGCAAAGAATTCCGTGTCATTAACAGTGACCAAAAAGTATTGGAATATATGGGTGGTTATATATCAGTTTGCTCAGACTTGAATGAGATTGTGCTTGAGTTAGTCGGTATTGGATATCCCGAATATGAAAATCTCTTTCCACACCATGTCAACAGCTATCAACAACAGTTTAGTGATAGTGAGCTTAAAAACTGAGACTATGGGAGCAAGTCGAGAGAAATGCAAATTTTATCCTGCATGGCGCTGGATACCCTCGAATTACTACATACTTAAGGGAGTTATGACTTTTGCTGAGATAGTAAAAGTAAAGTTTGCGGTGTAATACCAGAATTTACTTGTGAAGCTTGCCTCGTGTAGATCTGAGAGTTATCTAATTCAGGCGATCGCCACAAGAATCAGTGAAACCATTGCCAGCTATGGATCGCAAAAAGCCTACCCATAAAAAATTTCGTCTGCGCACAATTCTGGTCGTTCCCTTTGTCCTGCAAATCCTTGGAGCTGTCGGATTAGTCGGCTACCTATCTTTCCGTAGCGGACAAGAAGCCGTTAATGAAGTCGCTGGGCAACTCCGTGGTGAATTGACGAACCGCATCAATGAAAAACTCGCTTCCTATGCCGAAATTCCCCACACAATTAACCGTCTAAATATCAGCACGGTTACCCAAGGTAATATCGATATTCTCAACGCCACGGGCGAATATCAATTCTGGCAGCAGATGCAGATTTACCCAGACATTAGCTACATCTATTGTGGTGATGAAAATGGCGCATTTATGGGGGTTGCTCGCTATATCGAGGATGAACAGCCCAAACTCAGACTCCAATTTGTAAACCCATCCACCGAATTTATTCGACATAGCATTCAGCTTGATGGCGAAGGACAAAAAACCGCCAACACCGAACTCATCACCAAACTATATGACCCTCGCGTTCGTCCTTGGTATGAAGCCGCCAAAGCAACAGGAGAAGCAGTCTGGAGCGATATCTACCTTGATTTTTCGATCCTTGTCCCGACTGTCACGGCGAGTATGCCCATCTATAGCACCGTCGATGATTCATTCGTTGGTGTGTGCGGCATTGACTTTTTCTTACCGCAGGAACTGAGCAACTTTTTAAAAACGCTAGAGATTGGCGAAAATGGTACAGCTTTTATCATTGAGCGCTCCGGTAAACTCGTTGCAACCTCCACGCCAGAATCGATGACCGAGGGCGAAGGAGAGGAAACAGAACGACTTTTTGCCCGGAATAGTGACAATGCCTCGATCAAAGGCACTGCCGAGTATTTAGATAATCAGTTTGCTGATCTGACCAAAATCCAAGATGTTCAGCAACTAGATTTCAAGCTGGATGGCGAAAAACAATATGTGCAAATTGCTCCCTTCCAAAACCGAAATCTTGACTGGCTAATTGTCTTAACTGTGCCCGAATCTGACTTTATGGCGCAGATTAATGCAGGTCGACGTAATGCCCTAATCCTAAGTCTTTCGGCATTAGGATTAGCTTTAACTGTTGGGGTGTTGACCGCCCGTCTGATTACTCAACCAGTGTCGCGTTTAACCGAAGCCTCAAAAGAGCTAGCCGATGGAGACCTTGATAAACAGTTAGATGCAGCGAATGCTATCGATATTGAAGAGATTGATACTCTCGAACAATCGTTCAATACGATGGCGGCACAACTGCAGGATTCCTTTACAGCGCTGGAATCTCAGAAAGAAACCCTTGCTCAGAAGAATGAAGAGCTTCAACGTCTTGATCAACTCAAAGATGAATTTTTGGCGAATACATCCCACGAATTGCGAACCCCACTAAACGGAATTATTGGTATTGCAGAATCTCTCATTGATGGTGTGACAGGAGAATTGCCACAATCAACCCAAACCAATCTGCAATTAGTCGTCTCTAGTGGCCGCCGCCTTGCGAGCTTAATTAATGACATCCTTGATTTCTCTAAGCTCAAACATAAAACCATTGAGCTCCAACTCTCATCGGTTGATGTGAGAAGTATGGCTCAAATTATTTTGACCCTTAGTCAGCCTCTCGCTAATCAAAAAAATATCCAGCTCGTTAATGCGATTCCTCAAGAGATTCCCTCTGCAAAGGCCGACGAAAATCGCCTACAACAAATTTTCTATAACTTGATCAATAACGCCATCAAGTTCACACCAGAGGGAACAGTCGAAATCTCTGCAAAGGTAATCCATTCAGAGTCCAGAGAAGAATTGGCGATCGCCGTTTTAGATACAGGCATCGGCATTGCAGAGGATAAATTAGACCGAATTTTTCAATCCTTTGAACAAGCGGAAGGGTCAACAGCCAGAGAATATGGCGGCACAGGTTTAGGGCTAGCGGTCACCAAAAAACTGGTTGAGTTGCACCGTGGCAAAATCGAGGTCGAGTCCCAGGTGAGAGTCGGTTCAAAATTCACATTTACGTTGCCTATTGCCCAAGAAAAAGTAAATGATGATGCTCCTTCGGTTTCAGTAATCCACGAAAATTTCAATCCCATTATTACGCCAGAACCAATCTCGCAGATGCGTGGAGAGAGTTCTTCCGAGAAGGAATTAAAGATTTTGATTGTTGATGATGAACCCATTAATCGGCAGGTCTTAATTAATCATCTTTCTCCCTATGATTATGCGGTTACGGAAGCAAGTAATGGGCAAGAAGCTTTAGATATTATCAATGATGGACTGCTGCCTGATTTGATTTTGCTAGATATCATGATGCCGAATATGACTGGCTATGAAGTGTGCCACATTCTTCGGCAAAAGTTTCTGGCTCATGAACTACCAATTGTGATGTTGACGGCAAAAAATCAAGTTGAAAGTATTGTTGAGGGATTTACAGCTGGTGCGAATGATTATTTAACGAAGCCTATCCAAAAACAAGAACTTTTAGCTCGAATGAAAACTCATTTGAATCTAGCAAAATTGAGTTCGGCCTATGGAAAATTTGTGCCTAGAGACTTTCTTGATTTCCTAGATAAAGAGAGCATTCTTGAGGTTCAGATTGGGAATCAAGTGCAGCAAGAAATGACAATTATGTTCGCAGATATTCGGTCATTTGCGACATTGGCTGAAAAAATGATTCCTCAGGATACCTTTGATTTTATTAATGCTTATTTAAGTCGAGTTAGTCCTGTAATTCGAGAGCACCATGGTTTCATCGATAAATATATTGGCGACGCGATTATGGCGCTCTTCCCTAAGTCAGTGGATGGTGCAGCAAAGGCGGCGATCGCCATGCAGAAAAGAGTCGTATTGTTTAACCAAGACCGTCGAGAAGCGGGGCTAGTGCCGATCAGAATTGGCATTGGGTTACACCTCGGAAATCTCATGCTTGGGACGATAGGTGAGCCTGAAAGAATGGAAACTACGGTGATTGCTGATGCCGTGAATTTAGCAGCACGATTGGAGAGTTTAACAAAGCTATATGGCGTTGAGATTTTAATTAGTGAACGGACTAAAAATCAACTTGATGAAGATGCTAATTACAATGTGAGATTTCTTGATCGTGTCAAAGTGAAAGGCAAAAATGAGGTGGTTTTAATCTATGAGCTATATGGTGATAATGGAGAAATGAAAAATCAATTAAAAACTGAAACAAAACAACTATTTGAGTCAGCGATTGAGACCTATCACCAACAAAATTTTATCGACGCAAGATTTATATTTGAGGAAGTTTTAGCGATCAATCCGGGAGATAGTGTTGCCAGACTTTATGTTGAACGCTGCCAAAAACGTCAGCAATCTGATGTGATGGAAATTTGGGAAGGGATTAATAAGCGTAGTTTTTAGATGATGGGCGATCGCCTATCGGATTTGAGAGCGTGTTTAATTTACTTAAAATGTAGAAGTTGCTGAGAGATGATTGCTGATGACTGTATTACGAACTTTTCTGATTTTCTCAACGGTCGCAATCTTTGGGGTCACTATCTATGCCGTGATTGGTCAAGGGTTTAATTGGCCCGCAGTCTACTTCGGGGATTTACTCTATCTAAATTGGCGATCGCAGTTCAATACCGATTTTTTGATTCACCTATTTCTGCTGGGAACTTGGATTTCGTGGCGTGAAGGCTTCTCGGCAAAAGGATTTGTCTTTGGCTTTCTGAGTATTTTTCTTGGTGGAATGTTTGGTTTCCCCTATCTTTTATATGCAACCTACCAAGCTCAAGGGAATCCCAAAGAGATTTTATTAGGTGTTCATATTAAGTCTTAATTCTTCGACCCCAAGAACCTATCCATATCGCTAGGCTAGATGAATTCTGTTTTGGAGGATTTGCTCTGATGCACACTCATAATTTGGATTCAATTCGGGCTGTTTTTCAAAGTCGTCTAGTTACTCTAGAGCATCTGTTGGGAGTGGCAAATACTTATTTTGATGGAGATGAGTCATTTCTTCAGAAACGAATCATTGAGGATATGTTGCCCCTCGGTACACAAGTTGCATTTACCTGTGACCAGCCTCATAATTTTGCGTTGTGGTGTGAGGATAAGCCTTTAGAGCATCTGCATCCAGAAGTTAAATCTCTTGCCCATGCCTATGAACATATTGCAAAGACGAAAGAATCTCTCGCGAATATTGATCTCGAAAAAGCGAAACTTGATGAGTTGATGCGTCTAGAACTTGGTGAAGGAGACTATCTTGAGTTGTTGGGCAGTGTGTATGTGAATGATTTTCTAATTCCCAACTTCTACTTTCATCTAGTGACGGCTTATGACATTCTGCGCATGGCTGGTGTACCCATTGGGAAACGCGACTATATGTTGCACTTAGTACCTTTTGTGAAAAGTGATAAGACTTTGTGATCTTCATATATTGCATAATCATATAGTGCTTGTATCAGTAAGGCGATCGCAGTTCAATACAGATTTTCTCATTCACCTTTTCTTACTTGGAACATGAATCTCATGGCGAGAAGGCTTTTCGGCTAAAGGATTTGTCTTTGGTTTTCTGAGTATTTTTCTTGGTGGAATATTTGGTTTCTCCTATCTCTTATACGTAACCTACCAAGCTCAAGGAAATCCCAAAAAGATTTTGCTAGGTATTCACTTTGGTTAAGTAGAATAAACCAGGCAGGCAGTAATCTCCGATGAAGTCTCTAGTCTTTTAATTAAAGTACTTTTATGCGACAACTCGAAAGAATGCAATTGATTAGTTCAATCGCATATGAACTACAGCAGACGATGAATACCACAAGCATAAATATTTTTCTCAGTGGCTTTGGTATTGAATGTGCAAAAGTTTCAATAGTCGCATCAAAGAGAGTTTATGTTGAAAAACTTCTCGTATCAACACCGGCAAATGTAGTTCAATTAATCGCTATTGAGCTTGGAATTGTTCAGACATCACCAGCCGTAACAGATGATCTAGAAAAATATTTGAGAGACCAAGGATACAGAGCTGCAGAAGATGATTTTGAACGTGCTAGAGCATTTATAGAGAGAGATCCAGAGCAAGCAATCGGCAGTGCCTCTGCAATTTTAGAAAGCATTTGTAAAGGGATTTTAGAGCGAATGGACAAACCTCTTCCTAAAGATATGGCTCTACGTTCATTAGTGAGAAGTACCTATAAAATAATGAACCTATCCCCCGAGGATCACGCGGACTCTGATATTAAGCAAATTTTAGGTGGAATAACCAATGCAGCCACTGGCATAGGAGTACTAAGAACCAAATATAGTAGTTTTCATGGTCGTACAGATTCCCAGAAACAATATAGGCTCACTGCAAGACATGCACGCTTAGCAGTTGGTTGTGCTGCTGTTCTCGGCTGTTTTCTGATAGAGACATACAGTGAGAGATTTAGAGAATCTCATATCAATACTTCTGCCTGAAGTGAATATATCTTTTTGCTCTCAATCATAGATACAAAGTTAGGGGGAGACCTCAACTTAAATCATGCCCCTCATTTCAGATTGCTGGCGGAGAAAGAGTTTTAGGCGATCACCCTTATTTTACTCAATAAAAAATGATCCTCAATTTCTAACCAAATCAAGGATCATACAATTCAAAAATTATCGAGTTTACTGTTTACCAGATCGAATCCCACCAATCTCCTTTGGGAGGCGTCGCTGTATCAACAAAATCAACCTTGTCGCGAATCTCTGACTTATCCCAACCCGTTAATTTCGCAAGGGTATGGATTTCCTCTTCTTGACGTCTATAGGTGCGATCCAGATAGTCCGAAGCTGCATCACAAGTCAGTTGTTCCTTATCGCGGAATGGGTGACGAATCACATAACGTCCTTGGAAAAATTGACGGTTCGACGTTTCGTGGAACTTCAAATCTTGCGGGAATTTATCGCGGGTATAGCGCACATGAAGTCGCGTAATAAATACCTGCGGAATATACGAATCCTTATCCCAGAAAACGCCAGCATCTTTGAGCTCTTGTTTTGATAGATTCGGTGCAGAGCAAGGATCACAACTGCTCATATCCCAAGCATATTCTAGGAAAATATCATTACGCCCTTGTCGCTGATAATCGTTCTCGAACATGGTGGTATAAAAATCACCAAACTCATCTTCGACAAACTCAGGAACTTCAACATTCGATGGGATTTTAACGGTGCGGTAATTTGTGACTTCCGCTTGACCCTTCGGAGACAGGATATAAACAAGTAGATCCTGAGCCTGATTTGCATTCATCATCCCCAAGCGAATGGGCAACATGTACTTCGGAGATTCATAGGCCATCATCAACGGTCGTAATTCATTCACGCCATTGCTATCGAACTCTTCGAGATTGACCTTCGCCACAAAGAATTTCATCTTGCTGCGAATATAGGGCTTAAGTAAATCACTCGCGCCATCGGGGAGCTGGTATTCGTTCTGTCGGAGCCATGTTTCCAAACCATCGGATTCTTTCGCACTGAGGATGAGAATGTCATATTCCCCAACGCTGAATTCTTCTTCGATAGTTACTCCAAGATCCGCGGCACTTTCTAGGGCTGCTGCTGGCACAGGTGCACTAGTTGTTTGGCTTCTGAGCATGCCACCACCAAAATCATCAAATGCATGGACTTGACAGGGATTTTCGTCGAAATATTCGACTAAGCGCGGTGCACTAAAGTCATCGAGCCGTTTAATAATTCTCGATTCACCCACATGGACTTGGTCTTCTTTTAGCACTACCGGGACAGGGACAACCATCGCAAAATCATCGACATCACCTTGATAGTCATTGGCCATCGTTAAAACGGTGCGATCGCCATCCCGAGCAATAATCACTTGGGATGCTTGGTTATAGAGTTCTGTATCAGCTTTTGCGACATAAAAGCCACAAAATGCCCATGCTGGTTGAGACAGTAATAATAAACTAACTAGACTAATAAATAGTCCTTTCAAATATCGTAAAAACATCTTTCTTCCCTCACACTAAATTCATCGCTTGAGTGGACAAATTAATTGGTTTTAAATCCTGTACTTTCGATTCTGATTGTTTCCAATTGAAACGCTTCCCTTTCCAGATTTTGTCTATCACAATCGTGCTTGGAGCTAAAGCAAATAAAGCCCAGAAAATTGCACTAGAAGAATAAACACCATTTTGCAGAATAAAGGTTAGCAAGGCGATACTAATTGCCCAGAAAATCCGTCCTTTTTTTGCATTAGGAATCGAGCGAGGGTCGGTCAACATAAAGAAGGCAAACAGTAGTAACGAACCACTACTTAGTTGTAGAAAAACGACGTCCCATGTCCAACCAAGCCAGAAATTTCTGAGGATCTCTAAACCACCATAGGCTGCTAAAAATGCAATGGATGTATCCCAACGCCCGACTTTGTTTAGCACTAAGCCAGCTGCGGAGAAAAACAAGATTAGATACCACCAATCAGTACCCCATTGTCCCGGCGAAACCCAAGCATCATTGGTTAGCAGCAATACACTGATAATTCCGAAATTCGCCGGATTAAAGAAATGCTTTTTCTCATATTTCAGCAAAAATTTACTGGCGATCGCCAAACAACCTGCCAACATCAAAATCCCGACATGGTTTGTGCGGAGTAGTAAAGATAAACCTAAGGCTGTAATCAGCGAACTCCGTAGTCCTGAAACTAAAGCTGGCCTTACTTTAAAAGGCTTTTCTTTAGTGGCGTTACGTTTACCTAAATATAAGCTAAATAACCATTGAGTTAGCACACAAGCTACCACAGTAAAAGCAACCCAATCTAAATGTAATGTCCAATCTCTGGTGTACACACCAAGTAATAAAAAACCTGACAAAATCGCGATCTGAAAATCACGAACATCACTAAAGGGCATTAGTTCACTCCCTTCCTATATTTGTTTACCAGTATGCTTGGTGACTTTCTCGCTGCGACAAAGGTTTCGCTTTTCGTAACAGCTTAAATTTTGGCGATGTAGTTGCAGTTTTGTAAACGAATCCCAACTATTTTTTTCGGGGTTCTAGACTGAAATTAAGTTGATTTCTATGAGCATGGAACAGAAATATGAGTCGTAAGAAATTTTGGTTGCCTATCTTTACAGGTTTGATTTGTTTGGGATGTACGACTAGCGTTATTGCTGACGATCAGGCGACATTACTCCGAACCATCACCGTCACCGGGCAAGGACAAGAGGCGATCGCCACAAGTTTGTCACAAGTGCGCTTGGGCGTGGAAGTTAAAGGCAAAACCGCTGAGCAAGTGCAAGCAGACATGGCAAACCGCAGCCAACAGGTGGTGGAATTCCTTAAAGGAAAAAATGTCGAAAAGCTGACTACCACTGGCATTAACCTCCAGCCCCAGTACGATTGGAGTGGTGACGAACGCCGCTTAATTGGTTACATCGCCACAAATACAGTAAGTTTTGAAGTGCCCACTGAGTCCGCTGGCAGCATTATGGATGAGGCGGTTAAAGCTGGGGCAACGCGCATTGATGGCATTTCTTTCCGAGCAACGGATGAGGCGATCGCCGCTGCTGAAACAATTGCCCTTGGGGAAGCGTCTCAAGATGCGAAAACCCAAGCTGAAGTCGTCCTCGAATCCTTGGGGTTAAATTCACAGGAGATTATTCAAATTCAAGTAAATGGCAGTCAACCCGCTACTCCAATGCCCTTATTAATGCGACAACAAGTATCTCTAGAAGCTAGTGATGCTGCCATCACACCAGTGGAAGGCGGCGAGCAAAAGGTTAATGCTTCAGTAACTCTGACAATTCGCTACTAAAAAAGTCCCATGGGGGACTTAAATCACTTATCAAAAAGCTTTATTGGGTCACTTAATTGCTGACCCTCTTTTGTGTTTAGAAAAGTGCTGGCAACTTAGGCTTCGGTCGAAGAGGTTTCCGCATTTGCTTCTTCTACTTCCACTTTTTCAGCTTTTTCAGCTTCACTCTCTTCTAAGCGAGCCTGCATCGTGACAGACTTCTCAATCTTGTCAGTTTCCTTTTTGATCTCTTCCTGAAACTCATTTGATGCTGCCTGAAAACTCTTGAGCGTTTTACCTAGGGTACGACCAATCTCAGGAAGTTTCTTGGGGCCAAACACCAGTAGGGCAATGACAAAAATAAGTGCCATTTCTGGAAGACCGATGCCGAAAACGTTCATATATCTCTTGGGTAAAAGTTTGCTTGGAATTTTCGCTGTTATATTCTACCGTGCCCTTTCGACTTACTTTTGCTTTATTTAGTAAGCGCCATTGTTTTTGGGTACCAGCATCACAAAAACGGTTTTGCAGACAATCCACAAATCCATAAACCAATGACGGTGATGGACATAGTAGGAGTCCATTCTAACCCTAGTGGCATAAGGAATATCGTTACGACCAGACACTTGCCAGAGACCCGTCAAACCAGGTCGAATTGTAAGAACCTTATCCATATGGCGGCCGTATTTATAAATTTCGCGAGGCACCAAGGGACGAGGGCCAACAATGCTCATATCGCCAACAAGTACATTCCAAAATTGAGGGAATTCGTCGAGGCTAGTAAGGCGTAAAAAATTTCCAATGGCGGTGATGCGAGGGTCTTTTTTTAGTTTAAAATCTTGTTCAAATTCGGCGCGGAGTTCAGGCGATCGCCGCAACATATCCTCAAGCACTAGATCGGCATTGAGCACCATTGTCCGAAATTTAATACATCCAAAAGGTCTGTAATTCTTACCGACGCGACGCTGCACATAAAAAACAGGGCCCGGTGAAGAGAGTTTAATAATTAGGGCGAGGGTGAGATAAAGCGGTGAGAGAAAAAGCAGGACGCCCAGGGAGAAACAAATATCAAAAGTACGTTTGGCAAAGGCACCATTCAAGAGCTTCTGAAGCGCATTGGGATACTCCCGAGCTTCAGGTAGGGCGATCGCCGAGCCTTGTCTTGCGAGGGCAGTGAGCAGCTTGAGTGCATCAAATTGCCGATAAACTGTCATATTCGTTTAGAGTCTCCACACACCAGAACTGCCAGACTTACATGAGCGAGAGGGGACTGATCCCTGCAAACCGAGAAAGTAAGAGAAATAGACCGATTACTCAGATTTTTCTTGACAGTTGTTTACAAATTCTACATAGCTTTGCCAAAAAATGTCAGAGGTAAATCGTTTTGCCTGCTGTAGACAAGCTTCGGCAGAGATTTGGGTTTGGTGCTGCTCAAAGGAATTTACGGCTGCCACTAATGACTGTGTAGACTGTTCTGAGAAGAGAATACCCGTTCCGAACGAAGAGTTTCGTATGTCACGAACAGTTTCTGTCGCGCCTCCCTGTCCAAAGGCAATTACAGGGGTTCCGCAAGCTTGGGCTTCAACCAGTACAATCCCGAAATCTTCGCAACCAGCATAAACATAAGCTTTTGCCTCAGACATATATTTTTCAACGACATCATCGGGTTGTCTCCCAAGGATTTTGATATTTGGTTTAGCGATCGCCCGTAAATATTCCAGCTCCTTGCCACCACCGATCACCACTAAATTTTTGCCCAGCTCATTAAACGCCTCAACGATTAAAGAGACTTTTTTATAGGGCACCAGCCGAGAAACTGTCACATAAAAATCTTCTTTCTGCTCAACAAACGGAAAACGCTCGATATTCACTGGCGGATAAATCACCTCCGCTTCCCGTCGATAGCAACGCCAAATTCGTTGGGCTGTCCATTTTGAGTTGGCAATAAAATAATCTACTTGATTTGCGGAAATCACATCCCATTGCCGCAATCGATGCAAAAAATAACGCGCGACAAGTCCTTTAACGCCTTTCCCTAAGCCAGAATTGTTGAGGTAATCAAAAGTCAAATCCCAGGCATAACGCATTGGTGTGTGGCAATAACAAATATGCAATTGTTGGGGACGGGTGATAACACCTTTCGCGACCGCATGGGACGATGACAAGATCACATCGTAATTTTCGAGATTGAGCTGCTCAATGGCAATGGGCATCAGAGGCAAATAATTTTGTAAGCCATATTTCGCGCGAGGGAACCCTTGGAGAAAGCTGGTGCCAATGTTTCTGTCATAAAGATAGCTTTTAGGATTACTCGACTCAAAATCGATCAGGGCAAATAGATCTGCGTCGAGATGTTGCAAAATTTCTTTGACCACTAGCTCAGATCCACCTGTGGCATGGGGAGTCAGCCATTCATGGACAAATGCATAACGGGTCATAGACATCCTGTACGAAAAAGACTTTGAAATCTTACCCCAGCAGCTGAATCTTTATGGGACGATCCCCAATTTTTAGGTCTGTTTTCGGAGGCAAATTTATAGCCAAAAAAATTGGGCAAAAAAAAACCGTCGCTGGGTTAGGACGGTCTAGCTTGATAAGCAATCGGAGGGTATTTTTAGATTAGCGCGGGGATCAAGAGCTGAATGTATATTTTTTAACTTCTTTAGCTTTTTTTAAACCTATTTGTCTGAATAAGACGAAATCGGCTCTTTTATGAATCGAATGTAAAGATGTCTAAAGGTTGATTTCAAGATCCTTGGCAAAGCGAAGTCAATAGGCATTAATGCTTCTGGTAGTTTCCAGTCGGCGATCGCCAAAGTTTTTGGCTCTTCGAGGGGAAAATCAATCGCTTCTGTGGTCGAACAAAGACCTTTTTTCATTGAAAGCGCGACAGTAGGAACAAGCTCTGGGTCAACGCCGAGGATGTCAACCATTGCCCGATCCAATGCAAATACATCAGCCGATGCACCCAGCACACCTAAATCTTTGGGTTCACCACCGCTAGGGCCATTACCTTCGTGACCAATAATTCCGTCGATAATAGTTAAATCCGGGGCGATCGCCTTTGCAGTTTCGATGAGCATATCGGCAAATGTTTCCGGTTCTTTGCCTGCTTCCATGTGCCACCAAGCTTTCATCTTGCCGGGGACACAGCCAAATAAATTTTTTACGCCGAGGGTCATGGTGAGCTGAATGTGGGATTTTACCTTCGGCAGATTAATCACGACATCTGCTTCCATTGCTTCCTTGGAGAGGCGCAGATTTTTGTAATTGTCGCTTTCTGTTTCGTAGCGCTTGCCGTGGAACTCGATGAGGGGAATATTGAGTTCTTCTAGCAGTTCTAAATAGCCATTTTGTTTCGCAACACCGTGAGCAGAACCAAACGCCGGACTATCCCCAATAAAAGGTTTACCGCCTGCATCCATCACCATTTGCGCGACGCAATAGACGATTTCTTTGCGAGTCGTACATTCTTTTGTGGGGCGAGCACCCGTCAGCATATTGGGCTTGAGGAGAACGCGATCGCCTGGTTTCACAAAAGCCGCCATACCACCTAAAGGCTCCAACAAGGTTTCTAGGGACTGACGCAACTGGTCAAGCTCATAGGATTTGGCGGCAATTAGGCTAACACTGCTCATGGGAAAAAGATCAAAATATCTTTATATAGCGTAACGCAGTCGACCTGAAAAAGCTTGATACATATGGGGATCACCGATTTTATTTGCTGAAGGTTAACTCATCCTTATTACCCACAGTTTTTCAGATCGTCATGGCATAAAAGGCCTCAAAACCATCGAAATTTGGAAGAGCAATATGGCTTGATCGTAAGTGCTTGAGAGTCGCAGTAGATGGAGTGATCGCCCCTACCAAAACATCAATCAAACTTTTAGTTAAATTAATAAAGTATAAGTTCAACTAATTAAACTGGTTGACGATTAGTATTTTACACTTCCGTGAAACCAAGTCATCATAGGGGTCATAGAGATTTATGTGATGTTTTAACTAATCTTGGAGAGAGACCCAATGGTTACTCTAGTTCAGTCCACTCAAGAAAAAAACCGCCAACGTTTAACGATACAAACTGCCGAGCTTGCTGAGAATACAACAGCTATTCGTTCTTTGGATTGGGATCGCGATCGCTTTGATATTGAGTTCGGGCTACGCAACGGCACAACTTACAATTCTTTTCTAATTCGCGGCGACAAGACCGCTCTCGTCGATACATCCCACCGCAAGTTTGAGCAGCTCTATTTAGAAGCGTTGGCTGGGCTAGTTGACATCAAAACCATTGATTATCTAGTCGTTAGCCACACAGAACCTGACCATAGTGCGCTCATCGCAGATTTATTGGTTATTGCGCCACATATCGTTATTGTCGGGGCGAAAGTGGCGATCAAGTTTCTAGAAAATATGGTGCATTATCCCTTTGAGTCGCAAATCGTTAAAAGTGGCGATCTCCTCGATTTAGGGAAAGGCCATGAGTTGGAATTTGTGTCAGCGCCCAACCTCCATTGGCCGGATACCATCTTTAGTTTTGACCATGGCACAGGCATTCTATACACCTGCGATGTGTTTGGGATGCATTACTGTGATGACCAAATTTACGACACAAATCCTCAGATTTTAGAAGCCGATTTTCGGTATTACTATGATTGTCTGATGGCTCCCAATGCCCGCTCAGTATTGGCTGCGCTCAAACGGATTGCCAAATTAGATATTAAGTTGGTCGCCACTGGCCATGGCCCATTACTCAAAGAATCGATTCCCCACTGGCTGGAGCAATACCAGTCTTGGAGTGCAGCCCAAACGAAAACCGATACTTTTGTCGCGTTATTTTATTGCCAAGATTATGGCCACAGTGACCACCTCGCCCGGGCGATCGCCCACGGTGTGAATCGCAATGGGGTACAGGTTGAATTAATCGATTTACAGCAAACTTCTCCCCAAGAATTACGGGAATGGGTGGAAGCGGCTAAAGGTTTAATTGTCGGGATGCCGCCTCAATCCTGTCCCATTTCCCAGACGGCGCTAAGTACGGTTTTAGCCGCAGCTCATAAAAAACAAGCGGTTGGTTTATTTGAAACAGGCGGTAGTGAAGATGAACCGATTTATCCGCTGCGCAACAAGTTCCGGGATATTGGACTCACGGAAGCCTTTCCGCCTATCTCGGTAAAAGAAGCTCCCCAAGCAGCAATGGATCAGCTGTGTGATGAGGCAGGCACAGATATGGGGCAATGGCTCACTCGCGATCGCACTCAAAAGAAAATTCAGGCAATCGATGCCACTTTGGAGCAAGCCCTTGGACGTATTAGCACCGGTCTTTATTTGATTACCGCGAAAAAAGGCGACCTCAGTAGTGCGATGTTGGCCTCTTGGGTGACCCAAGCCAGTGGCAGCCCCCTCGGGGTGGCGATCGCCGTCGCTAAAGACCGTGCCATCGAATCATTTATGCAGGGCGGCGATCGCTTTGTGCTCAATGTTCTCGAAGAAAGCAATTATCAACCTCTGATGAAACATTTCCTCAAGCGGTTTCCACCGGGCGGTGATCGCTTTGCCGGAGTAAAAACCTATCCCGCCAGCAATGGTTGTCCTATCCTTGCCGATGCTCTGGCCTACATCGAATGTGAAGTCTCTAGCCGCATGGATTGTTGTGATCACTGGGTCATTTACAGCACCGTCCACACCGGACGCGTCGCCGATGTCCATGGTCTGACCGCCGTTCACCACCGCAAACTGGGTAGTCATTACTAAATTTTTAAGACGCCGTCTACAAACAACCGCCCCGCTAAACCTTCTAGGAGAATCTTTTTCGCCATGCAACAAACCATTAATCCCCCCAAAACCCGACAACAACCGCCTATTTCTTTGTACGAAATTAACCGTGGTCGCATCGTCCGTCTCCTAGAATCTGTGCAGGATCTGATCGTGGTGTCCCTGTGCATCGGGTTATTTAGCTTTATGGTGTTGCAGATGCGGGACATGTTTCTCTCAATGTTGCCACCTGTGCATTTCCATATGGTCACAGCGGATATTTTGTTTCTGCTGATTTTGGTGGAATTATTTCGGCTACTGATTATTTATCTCCAAGAACAACGTATTTCGATTGGGGTGGCAGTAGAAGTTTCTATCGTTTCAGTGTTGCGGGAAATTATTGTCAGTGGCGTGCTAGAAACCGATTGGACAAAGATTTTGGCAGCCTGTGCTTTTTTGATTGTGTTGGGAGTTCTGCTGGTTGTGCGGGTTTGGATTCCGCCAACGTTTGAAGGCATTGACCCCGAAAAAGCGATTAGTAAACGTCATTCCCAATCAGTTTCAGAAAAAGGGTAATACCGAGTCATTCTGAGGGATCGTTCACGAACGACCCCTACGGCAGAAACCACGAATGTAGGGGCGTCATCGAGATATGCCCACCAAGGTATTGAACCTAAGAAAAGGTTAGTAATGTAGGGGCGTCATCGAGATATGCCCACCAAGGTATCGAACCTAAGAAAAGGTTAGTACTGAATCCTTCTGAAGGGTCGTTCGCGAACGACCCCTACAACCAATAGAAACCTGAAATGTAGGGGCGTCATCGAGATGCGCCCACCAAGGTTGTCGTCACATTTTTTGAAAGAACCCCTTCCGGACTTCGACCACCTTCCCCAAGGAAGGATACCGATCCCACATTGTTTACCAATTTATTCGTCACCAGTTTTTGTGAGGTTATTTTCCATGTCTATGGCCACTGCAACCATGAGTCCTACTCGCCCCAAAGATGTTCAAACTGTCGAGATTGCGCCCAATACGTTGATGTTGCGATCGCGCACTTGGGATCGTTTGAAGTTTGAAATTGAATATGCTCGCCAACAGGGAACGACGGCAAATTCATTTCTAATTCGGGGCGATCGCCAAGTATTGATTGATCCACCGGGAGAATCGTTTACCGATATTTATCTGGAAGCTTTAGAAGAACATCTGGATTTGAGTACGTTGGATTACGTGATTTTGAGTCACGTCAACGCCAATCGACTGGTGACATTGGAAGCCCTTTTAGAAAAAGCACCCCAGGCGACAGTAGTCTGTTCTCATCTGGGAGCCAATACTTTTCGGATGGCTTTTCCTCAATGGGGCGATCGCGTCCAGATTGTACGGGGAGAATCGAAGTTAGAGATTTACTCAGATCAATCTTTAGTGTTAACAACAGTGCCCACACCCCGCTGGATTGATGGTATTTGCACCTATGATCCGACGACGAAAATTTTGTACACCGATAAGTTTTTTGGGGCGCATGTGTGCAGTGATGCAGCCTTCGATGAAGACTGGCGAGCTTTGGATGACGATCGCCGCTATTACTTCGACTGTCTCCATGCCCCCCAGAGCAAACTGGTGGAAAAGGCACTCGATAAACTCGAAACATTTCCCGCCCAAACCTATGCTCCCGGCCATGGCCCCTTGGTGCGCTACAGTTTGAGCCGCTTTACCTACGACTATCGCCAATGGTGTCAGCAGCAAAAATCGAAGAAATTAACGGTGGCATTATTCTACGCATCGGCCTATGGCAATACCGCTGTACTGGCACGGGCGATCGCCCAAAGTTTGGTGGATGAAGGAATTTCCGTTCAGACGGTCAATTGCGAAATTGCAGAACCTGAAGACATTACCGCTGCTATTGAAGCCTGCGATGGTTTTTTGATTGGTTCCCCAACGCTCGGTGGTCATGCCCCCACCCAGATTCAGACAGCTTTAGGGATTATTCTTGCGGCGGCGACACCGACAAAATTAGCTGGCGTTTTCGGTTCCTACGGCTGGAGTGGTGAGGCGATTGGTTTCCTCGAAAATAAACTCCGGGATGCTAACTATCGTTTTGGCTTTGACGCTATTCGCGTGAAATTCACCCCCAATGCAGCAGTACTTGAAACCTGTCGTGAGTCTGCCCAGCAATTTGCTCAAACTCTCAAAACCAATAAGCAGCTCCGCACTCCCAAACTCCACCGCAAAAAAATTCAAGGGGATCGCACCGTTCAAGCTGTTGAAAGAATTGTTGGTTCCTTGTGCGTTGTCACAACTTGCGATGGCGACACTCATAGAGGTGTGTTGTCTTCCTCCGTTTCCCAAGCGAGTTTTAGTCCACCGGGATTAGTCATTGCCATTGGTGCAGGTCAAAACGCGGATCTCATGATGCGTCAGGGCGATAAATTTACCCTCAATATTCTTAAAGAAGGCCGTAATGTCCGCCGTTATTTTTTCCACCACAGCATCATTGACGACAATCCTTTCGAGTCTTTACCTACGACCATTGGCGAAAACGGCTGCCTCATTCTCCAAGATGCTCTGTCCTATCTTGAATGCACCGTTCAACAACAAATGCCCTGCGGCGATCGCCACCTCATCTATGCCACCGTTGATCGCGGTCAGGTCTTAGAAACCAGTGGCTTAACAGCGATAGAACATTTTAACTAAGCTGTATCGCGGGGAAAATGATCCTCATCTTCCCCACTAATTTTGTTGTGTGATTGTTTGAATTTAGCCTGAGACATAGGATCCCCCTAAATCCGCCTTTGTAAGGGGGACTTGAGCTTTTCAGTTACCTCATAGCCATGTGAAACGACTATAACCGCGACCTTTTTCTTACTTGCCGAGGGTTAACTCGTCTTTATTACCCAAAAGTCCTTGGGGTCGCCACACCATCAGTAGCATCAGGATTAGACCGATCACCATAATTCGTAATGCGCCCAAACGAGCATCATCGACAAGGTTTAGCTGAGGCAAAACAAATCGGGTGATGGAATCGTAGGCAAAGAAAATTAGTGAGCCGATTAATGTGCCGGGGTTTGTGCCAGCTCCGCCCAAAACAACGATTGTCCAAGCATTAAAGGTAACGAGGGGGTCAAAGTTCGAGGGGTAAACATTCGTTAGCTGCCAGGCGTAGAATGAACCCGCAGATCCGGCGATCGCCCCACCGAGCATAAAAGATTGAAGCTTGTACCAAAAAACATTTTTTCCGAGGGCACGAGGAATCTCTTCATCTTCACGGATAGACTTCAGGACACGACCCCAAGGAGAATGCACCAAATATTCCAGTCCCGCATAAACCAATGCCAAGGCCACAAGGGAAATTAACATCAGGCCTGCTTTATAGTTGTAATCCTGAAGCGCTACGCAACCATTGATAAATAGGCTGAGAATAATGCCGCCGCCGATTACGCCCCAAACGCCTGCATCTAAGCCGGATTGACCTTGTTTTTTAAGTCTTTTCCAACGCCAACGAATCCCCCGCCATAGTTGCCATCCTGCAAATACTGCGATTAAAGTCAGCCATAAAATTAGCGACAGCTTACCGACTTGATTCGGGCGAAATTCTCCCAGCGGTAATGGATAGCCCTGCACACCGAAAGCACCACGGGTCAACCATTCTTCGTTGAGGGCAACAAGGCGAATCAATTCTGAAAAACCAATGGTCACAATCGACAGATAATCTTCCCGCAATCGTAACGTTGATAGACCAATAAACAAGCCTAGCAATGCGGCGATCGCCGCCCCAGCTAAAAGCGCAAAAATTAAGGGCACACCCTTTGAAGCGAGCAAAACTGTTGTGTAAGCACCGATGGTCATAAAAGCCACATGACCAAAATTAATTAGTCCAGTGAAGCCCCATTGGAGATTGAGGCCAAGACAAAAAATCGCGTAGGTTGCTGCGGAGATGGTGAGATAAACGAGATAGCCGACCATGAGTGCTCGAAATAAAGTACGAAAAAAAGGGACATCCCCCAAGACTGCCCCATCTTATACCATTCAATACCGTTGGTTTTGACCATTTTGATTGATTGATTTGTGTTGGTGAAATTAGTGGGCGATCGCCCCAAGTTTTTTATTTGACTCCATCGCCATGGCTTAATTTCTACGGGGAAAGGAAGTCCGAGATTTTGAGATAAAGATGGCGAGGATACAGAAACTTATGAGGATGATTGTTCCGATAGCGGCAAAGATGGGAACGAGTTCTGCCTCTGAATTTTTGATGGCGATCGCCACCCAAGCCCAAACAAATACACCACCATAGACGATGTCTCTATGCTTCAAAGTGATAAACCCTGCTAGTCCAGTTCCGATGACTAATAAAATGGCAGCCCACATTTCAGGCTCAATGCCCCATCTTTGCCAATCGAGGAAATGTAAAAGACAAGCTGCATTCACGATGGTCGCGACCGTAATCCAAGCGCAGTAAATCGAGACAGGTCTTTTAACTAGCCATTTGATTTTGCTGGATGGCGCTTTTAGGTTGCTGTTGACTGTGATGTAAAGCCTTACGAGAAAAAAAGTGATCAGGCCAATCATTACTAGCGATGCAGCGAACAATCGGTATTGGAAAAGAACAACCCAGATAATCTGAGCAATGCTGGCATAAGTGAGCCAATAGCCCAATTGCTTCGTGTGTGGATTATTTTTCTGGCTCGGGAGTGCTTGATAAATTCCCAGCGAAATTAGCCCCACATAAATTAATCCCCAAATTGAAAACGCATAGCTTTTCGGCAGGATGAACACAGGGTCAAAATACTGATCAGAAATTTCGGCGATCGTCAGACCATCTAGAGGTTTGATATTGGCGAGGATATTGGTAAAAAATGCGGCGATGATGGCACCGAGATTACTGATTTGACGTTGGGTGTCACGGTCTAAAGGCATAGTGCGGTGTGAAAAATAATTGAAGTGAGAAAAGTAATCTCAGTCCTTTTAATTTTCGCTGTTTACTGCCTAAATTGCCTTGTTTACATAATCGTGAAAGCCAGAACGTTACGATAAGTGAAAGCCGCAACGTCAGATTTCACTATGTTTTCAGCACCATTAGGGTTAAAACGACTACTGTCATACAAAAAAGTTTGGTTACGGGGAGATATCCTCGCTGGCTTAACAGTTGCTGCTTACCTAATCCCTCAATGTATGGCCTACGGTGAATTAGCTGGGGTAAGACCAGTTGCTGGCCTCTGGGCAATTTTGCCAGCAATGGTGATCTATACCCTTCTCGGATCATCGCCTCAACTATCTGTCGGCCCCGAATCGACAACCGCTGTGATGACCGCTGTGGCGATCGCCCCCCTTGCAGCCGCAGATGGTAGTGATTATGCGACATTAGCTGGATTATTGGCGGTGATTGTTGGAGGGGTCTACATTGTTGGCTACTTTTTGCGGCTAGGGTTCCTCGCCAATCTACTGTCTAAACCGATCTTGATTGGGTATATGGCAGGGGTGGCGGTAATCATGATTTCGGGTCAGTTGGGTAAAGTAGCTGGCCTTTCCATTGACGCCGAAACTATTCCTGGCGAAATTCAAGGCTTTTTAACGCAATTACCCCAAGCTCACATTCCGACCCTCATCCTGTCCATCATTCTCCTTATTTTTCTGTTTGTTATTCAAGCCCGTTTTCCCAATGCGCCAGGGCCTTTAATTGCGGTATTGGCGGCAACTGCTGCCGTCAAATTTTTTCAGCTCGATCAATTGGGGATTGCAGTCGTCGGCGAAATTCCCAGCGGCTTACCAATACCGCGTCTACCGGATTTTGCCAATGGTCAACTTTTAGCTTTAGTCTCGGCTTCTGTCGGTATTGCTGTTGTGGGCTATTCAGATAATGTTTTAACCGCCCGGGCTTTTGCGGCTCGCAATAATTACACCATTGATGCCAATCAAGAGTTATTGGCTCTGGGCTTTTCAAACATGGGTGCTGGTCTAATGCAGGGATTTCCGATTAGTAGTAGTGGCAGCCGCACGGTAATCGGTAATGCTCTGGGCAATAAAACTCAGTTATTTTCTCTGGTGGCAATGGTTTCAGTAATTTTAGTATTGCTCTTTCTGAGACCTGTTTTAGCTTCTTTTCCTACGGCTGCACTGGGAACCTTAGTGATTTTTGCGGCGACGAGATTAATCGAAATTCAGGAATTTAAACGACTACAACGATTTCGCAATTCTGAGTTTGCATTGGCTATTATCACCATGGTTAGCGTTCTAGCCACTGACTTGTTAATCGGCATTGCGATCGCCATTACCTTATCTGTGGTCGAGCTGTTTGGCCGTGTTGCTCGCCCTCATGATGCTGTGCTGGGAAAAATCAAAGGGTTAGCAGGTTGGCATGACATCGACGATTGGGATCATTCCGTCACCATTCCGGGATTAGTTTTATACCGTTACGATGCGCCAATTTGTTTTGCTAATGCTGAAAATTTCAAGCAACGAGCAAAGGCAGCCATAGCAGCAGAAAAAGAGCCAGTGAAATGGTTTGTGCTCAATACAGAGGCGATCGCCGAAATAGACATTACCGCCTCAGACATGCTGGAAGAATTTATCCAAGAGCTAGCCGCGCAAAATATCACTTTCGCAATGATGCGAGTCAAGCAAGATTTGTATGCCCAACTCCATCGCTCAGGAATGCTTCATAAAATTGGTGCGGATCTAATTTTCCCGACGATAAACACTGCAGTCGAAGCATTTCAAAATCCGGCTAAGCCTGACATTCAAACACCATCTTAAATTGTGATAGCTCCAAATCAAGAGGCGATCGCCACTTATTTTCGAGTCTCGAACAAACTTTAAAAATGGAAAGTCGTTCTCAAACTCCCAATCACCACATCAGAGTCAAACCCATTAGGAGCCATCAACCAAATTACACCAGGCGTGAGCGAAATATCTTCCATAATCTGATGCCGATAGAAAGCCTCAAGATGAAAAGGTGTCGTCTCATTACGGTAGGTAATATTCGGTAAATCGAGATTAGAAATATAGGGCTGAGCACCGAAAAATACCCCCAATAAATTATTCTCTTTCCCAAAATTCGGTAGCGCGAAACCAACACCATAAGTCCAGAGATCGCCATCCCCTTGACCCAAAATTTTCAGATCTGTATAGGAAAAATAACCACTCAGAGAAACTGCATCACTAATTTTCCATGCCCCTTGAACACCATAAGAATTACTGACAACACCTGTCGGTGACAAACCAACTAAAGGCTCAGTAAGACGTTGGAGTGTCGTACCAGGGAGATTCGCCAATTGCGTTCCGACAAAACCATCTCGGTTTCTAAACCCATGATTAAACAGAGCATCATTCTCGCGATTGTAAGCATGAACATAAGTCAAACCCCAATCAAAATTTCCCATCTCAAAAGATGTTTGGGCTAAAACACCATAACTCGCCTTCGCAAAACCGGAAAAAGGATCCGCAACATCCGCACCAGCCAGATAGCCCAACGTTAAATCAATTCCTTTGTTCGTTTCTTTTTTCCAAGCTAAAGGCGCATTAATAACTAAACCAGTACCACCTCCAATCCGGTAAATGGGACTGTGAGACGATAACGTTGAAATACCTCCCAGACCGCCATCATGATCAAAAAAGAAAGGATTACTTGTGGGCGCAAAATCATGCCAAGCTGCACCAGCCGCCGCAACATTAAACCTCGTTCCCCCAACCGGAAAAGAATAAATTAACTTTGATTCATTGATATTTAAACTCTGGAATGTCTCCCCTGTATTACCCACAAAACGCGCATCAAGAGGGCGAGGCAAAAACGGTGGGATAGCTGGCGCTTTAAAACGACCACGACTGTTCGCCGTAAAAGGTCTGAGATTAGTGGCAGCCAAACGAATTAATAAACTATCTTTTCCGGTAAAACTCGTATCAAGATCCAAATGGATGCGATAACCAAAGACCGCAACTTGTTCATTATCAACTAAGGCATCAACACGAGGGATTGGTCGATTTCGCGCATCAAAAGCCGCAACTAAATTTGGATCTAAATTAACTGAAACACCGGGTAGAAAAGAGAGATTTTCGCTACCTTCAACAAAGTTATCGCCATAGGCTTTTGCTAAAGCAAAAATTGCTTCTCCATCTAATTTGGTGTACTTAGAGAATAAGCTTGACTCTAAACCAGAAACCGCTTCTTCTAGCTCATCGACATCTTGGCTAATCGAAGCTAATTCACTATTAAATTCTGTGGTGAGTTGATTGAGAGTACCAACTAATTCTTCGTCTCCAGACATACTAGTGTCAGCGTCTATGATTAAGTAGATAGCTTCCAGACAAGTATTGAGCGACACAGCAAATTCATATCTAGAAATCGCTTCATCACCACGAAAAAGGGTATCGGTCTCTGGAGAGAGACATTGATATTTATCGACTAAATTACGGATTGCTTCATAGGCCCAGTCGCTCGGCTCTACATCCTTAAAATATCGCACAGGAATATATCGTTCTTCTTGCTCCAGTTGACCTAGGAAATAAGGTGATGTTTGCGAAGCATCAAAAGTTTGTTTTTGATCGAGAGAATTTTCTATTTGCTGCGATGAATCCGATTCAATGAGTACGATTTTAGAAGATGGATCTTCAGAAAAATCATAAGCGAGGTCGGTAGGGAAAAACATCTTGCAATTATCTCGTATAAATTGTGTTAGCAGCTTTTGCTGCACCACACATAATAATCAGACTTGGGGTAAAAGAGGCTTATGATAAATTACATTTTTGTAATTTACGTTACATACTCTAGAATTTCATCAGAAAAACTGCCTATATAGAAATACTTTTTTTAGCAAATAATTTGCGACAATTTTTATTTAAGGGCATTAATCATATCGGGATGCTTGATTTAAAGAAGCGATCGCCTTCTTAATGAGAATAGAGATTCAGAATCCAAAACATAATCGAACTTTTCAAAAGCGTGAACAATACAAAAAGTTTACATAGACTGCGTGATTCACCTTGGATTTTGAGAGTTTCTATTATTGTTAGTTAGAATGCTGATCAAGCATATAGAAGCCTCAAAGCTTATTATTTTACGCCTGTTTTAAACATTTTGTATTAGGGGTAGCAACCATGAGTAAAGGGAATAGATTGGAGCAGCAAAAGACAAACTCAGCAACATTTTATGAGCGAACAATTCCACTCCATGCTCCTAATGTAGAAGTGCATGCCCTAGAGCCAGATCTCTTGCTCTATCATGCTGATGATGAAGTTGCTGTCTCCCTAAATGCCTCAGCAAAAGAGATTTGGCAGCTATGTCGTGGCGTACATTCTATTAAGGATATTAGTCAAGAATTGGCAGATTCTTTACCAGAAATCGAACTCGAAGACATTTTTGGTGATGTTGTAGCAACAATTACTCGCCTAGAGCAAGTTGGTTTTTTAGAGCTATCTACTCGTTAACTCTCGTAGGTTTCCCAGCAAACAAACTACACATTTATTTTGGCTTCTTAATCAAAGTAAAGATTTAGAAAAAAACGTTTTTAAAACTTGTTTTTTCTTGCGTTGCTTCCAAAATATTAGATTAATCTTTGTCTATATATAAGTCGGGATACCTGAAGAAGATTGAATGTCTTCGATCTTGGTTTTACTATGTTTTTTGCAAGCTAAATTGCAGTAGTGACTAAGTAAATAATTTAGTTGATGTGATGACTGCTTGCCATTATTTTCGTGCATAGTCAGGAGCATAAAATCGAATGACCATTGATATATGTTTGGGCGTCACTATCCATAAATATCCCGACACAAATTTAGTCTGTCTGACAGATTTGTGGAAAGCAGCCAAAAGACCCAATGGAAAGCGTCCTTTAGCTTGGATTAAAACTCCATCGGCTCAGAATTTACTTAGTGACGTGCAGCGTCAAACTCAGGCAGATGTACTCCAAGATTCTCAGCAAGAATTCGTGGTTGGTCTAGTTGGGCAATTAGAGACTGAGCGAATTAATGGCAGCTTATGGACCTACAGCACACCGGAACTGGCTTTGGTCTATGCCATGGAGCTAGGAGAAGACGTATATCAGTGGGCGCAAAATACTTGGTCAAGTTCCGAGGCGATCGCCCTACTAGAGCTTTATGGGCAATACAAACAAACAAACCAAGCTCATGAGTTGAAACACACCTATAAGATGAAGCGCCGGGCTCTCATTACAGCCGGTTGGATAGTACCTATTGTCACAGTAGTAGGTCTCAGCAAACGCGCTCAAGCTCAGGTTTCTGGAGGCTCTACTGAGGAAACCACGACAACAGCAGCCCCCGAAAACGAAGTAACGACGACGACAACCACCACGACAACTACCACCACGACAACCACCGAAGCACCAACAACAACTCCTCTTGAAACTACAGAGACGCCTAGATAAGCACTCGTAACGGAAATACAGCAAATGAAGTCTATGCTTGATGCTCGCATCTTTATCCAAATTGCCGCATATCGAGATCTGGAGCTTGTGCCGACGGTTAAAGATGCGATCGCCCAAGCTGCCAAACTTGAGCGATTAAGCTTTGGCATTTGTTGGCAATATGCAGATTCAGAACTTTATTATGTTGAACTGCTCAAAGATATTCCCAACTGTCGTGTTGAATCTATTCCCGCCAAACAGTCTCAGGGATTAGGTTGGGCACGCCATAAAACACAGCAGTTATGGGACAGCGAAGAATATAGTCTACAAATCGATGCCCATATGCGTTTTGCTCCTCGTTGGGACGAACAGCTCATCGAGATGCTGGCCCAATGTCCTAGCGAGAAACCTTTACTTAGCTCCTATCCTCCTGCCTATATTCCCCCTCGTCATTTAGTTAGTCATAATGCGACTCGCATTAGACCGAAATTCTTTTTGAAATCAGGTGATTTACGTCAGCAAGCATATGATGACTTGAGTAAATTTGAGGCTCCCCAATCTGGGATGCTAATCGCGGGGGGCTTTAGCTTTTCTCGCGCAGAGGTGATTCAAGAAGTCCCCCAAGATCCCAACATCTATTTTACAGATGAAGTCCCCTATGGGGTTCGGCTCTGGACCCATGGTTGGGATGTGTACAATCCCCATAAACCTGTTTGCTGGCATTTTTACAATTCCGGTGAAACACGCGTTCTCAATTGGTCTGACAACCCCACTTGGAACAAGCGCCAAAAACGTACCGAATCATATATTCGGCAGTTATTAGGAATGGAGCCCCAAGTCATTGATTTTGGGGAGTATGGCCTTGGTGAAGTTCGATCTTTGGCAGAATTGGAGCGCCGTCTTAATATCAATTTTGCCAAGTTTATGATTGGCGGAGAGACAAAGCTCAATACAATCCAACGGGATCGCCAGGCGAAAAAAGTCGGCATTAACCATAAATTACGAGAACGTGACATTCTTCTCTACTGCACTCAACCTCAACACCAACTCTCTGGAGAAGAAGAGTGGAAAGCTATTTTAACGGGAAGACTTGATTGGAAATATCTAATTGGACTTGCGATTAAACATGGTGTTTTTCCACTCCTTTTTCAGCGTCTGCAAGCACTCGATATTCTGGCTGATTTACCAAAACATACTCAACAGGAACTTAAACAAGAGTACCGTTCTCACATCATCCGAAATTCTAATTATGAGCAAGAATTAGCGAGTCTAGTGCAGTTACTGGATACTCACCAAATTTCAGTTTTAGCCTACAAAGGGCCATCTTTGGCGATCGCCGCTTATGGTGACCTGCTCGCGCGTCAGTTCAGTGATCTGGATTTATTGGTTGCTCCTGAATATTTCGAGGAAGCAAAAAATATTTTGACAAAAGTTGGCTATCGTTTGCTGACCCCCCATACCGATCATGCTTTCGACTTAGTACTCCGAAATCATCAGAGTCGTATGGCAATTGATTTACATCGTGCAGCAGTACCAAGTTTCTATGGGTTCTCCTGCCGTTTTGAAGACTTGTTAGAGAATGCCCATTCCCTACAACTTGTAGATCAGACGGTGATGATGCCTTCCCCTGAAGATCTGCTGTTGCTGCTAAGCATTCATGGGCTAAAAGATCGATGGCGTAAGCTTATTTGGCTGCGGGATTTATATGAGATTATCCATTCCACACCAGATCTTGATTGGGATTATATCTGGTGGCGATCGCATCAGTTAGGTGTCAAACGAGCATTGCAATTAGGACTCAAGTTTTCAGCCCAGATCTTAGACTGGGAACTACCAAAATCTGTCCAGGCTCAGTCCGACTATGATCTGACATGGCATTTACAGTACCTAAATAATCAGCTTTTTGAAGTTCAGAATAAACCAGTTTCATTCAAAACAATAAAAGAAGATATTCGATTAGATTTACAAATCCGAGAACGCTGGCGTGATCGTTTCACCTATATTCTGAAACGCATATTTGCCCCAAGTTGGCGTGACCAAAATTTAGTCAAACTGCCAAAATCTTTCTCCTTTATCTATTGGTTTATCCGTCCTTTCTATGTTGTAACGCGCATTTTTTCTAGCTAAAACAATCAATATCGCAGTCATTTAACTATTGTTCCAAGATGCGAATATTGCAACTTGAATTTCAACATCAAGCTTTACTGATCGAAACAAATAATCTATCGATTGAGCAGTTTGTACTGAGCATATTTGATCATCTTTTATCTGATTCACAGAGCAACCCTATCGCAAAGTTTTCGGCCATACAAAGTCAGTCAGAGTATGAGTTAAGTCAATTAATACAAGGTGATTCAAAATTAGTTTTCAGCACATCACAACTAGATGTATTTACTACACAACTCAAATATCATCTAGTTACAACACTACTTGAAAACACGTCCCAGTTTTTGTGGTTTCATGCTGCTGCTGCTGCCAAAAACAATGAAGCTATCTGGTTGTTGGCTCCACCTGGAGGCGGCAAAAGCTCTATTGTCTTATTGCTAGTACAAGAAGGATGGCAATATCTAAGTGATGATGTTGTTGCTCTTGATCTTGTGACGAATCAGCTCATTGGCTTTCCTCAAACTCCACGTCCTCGGAAGTCGATCAATAAGTGGATTCAGGATAAAAATCAGATTAACTCGATAGCGAAAGAAATCGTCACTATTCCAATAGAAAAGGTACAGGCAAGTCCTTGTGAAGTTAAGGGAATAGTATTTTTAAAATATCATTCAGAATCTACAATAGCTTTAGAAAAACTATCTTCAAGTCAGGCTGTTATAAAGCTACTTGAGCAGACAATTAATTTTCCCTTACACAAACAATCTGCAATGAATGCACTAGTTGATTTATCTGCTCAGACTCAAGCTTATCAACTTGATTATGACAATCGTAATGCGGCATTTTTAGCGTTAATACAATGTTTTGACTGAGTTATATATTTTAGATTTTGCTCTCCATAAAAAATCCATTCATTATACGAATGGATTTACTGAACCATAAATTTATTTTGATAGCTGACTACTCAGGAGAATTGATTAAACCAGGGTGATCCGAGGGGCGATCGCCGGGCGCATCCCAGAAAAAACGACGCTCAGATTCAGCAATTGGTTTGTCGTTAATACTTGCTTCGCGGCGACGCATCAAACCGGCTTCATCAAATTCCCAGTTTTCATTGCCATAGGCGCGATACCATTGCCCTGCATCATCCTGCCATTCGTACTGAAAACGTACTGCAATACGATCATCGCCATAGGCCCACAATTCTTTTACAAGACGATAATTTAGTTCTTTATCCCACTTACGGCGCAAAAACTCACGGATTTTCTCGCGACCCTGAAACACTTCAGCTCGATTACGCCAGAAACTATCTTCCGTATATGCCATACAAACCTTATCTGGGTTGCGACCATTCCATGCATTTTCCGCCATCCGTACTTTGGCGATCGCAATCTCTCGGGTAAAAGGAGGGACTAAAGGCGTTGTCATCGTTGAGCTTCCCCAATAAATTCAAAAAAATGACGGTCTGTATCATGACCGCCTCTCATTTTCGTTGCAACTAAAGTCTGCGCGTTAATGTCTTATTACTTCTTCACCACTCATAAGTTCATCATGACTACATGACAACTTAAAGATAAGTAAATACAATGTATTTGCCAGATAACTGTCAATCTCAATTCAACCTCTAATAGCCCAAGAAAAATGGGATGCGAGCGCTATGTATATCAGAACAAGAAAGATCAAGGCGATCGCCAAAAGTGTGATCAGCAGCTTGGCAAAATGGGCGAAATGCTCCAAGATAATCTTGCGTAAGTATGAAAAAAGCTTCAATCGATTTTTCTAGCACTTGTCGGAACCTTTGCAACATTAAAGATCAACGCTCTAGCATTCAGAACGAGGCAAATCGATGACAGAATCAAACTACGAAATCATTATTCCGGAAAACATCGAAGACTTAGTTATCCAAGAAGAGTTTTTCTATCTCCTACAAGATGGCAAAAAACGTAAAATAAGATTGCATGACTACAAGGAACTATATAGTATTCCTCGTTTATACCAATCCATAATGGAGCAACAACAAGAACAATCTCATATTGTTTTGCCTTCTTTACTCAAGGAGTATATTGTTAGTTCTGGGAAAAAAATGGAGGATTTGACGATACTGGAAGTTGGAGCTGGCAGTGGAGCAGTCGGTAAAACATTGTCAGATTTCGGCGTTAAATCTATTGTTGGTATTGACATTGTTCCTGAAGCAAAAGAAGCCGTGGATAGAGACTATCCAGATGTCTATAGCAGCTACTACATTGAGGACTTAAATAATCTAAGCCCAAAAACAAAAGAAGCATTAATTCAACAAAAGTTTGATTGCATTGTTTGTGGTTCCGCACTTGGGTTCAACCATATTCCAGCTAAGACGTGGGCAAAGGCATTTAATGTAATTGCTCCTAATAGTTGGATCGCCTTTAATGTCCAAAACGAACGCTGGGAAAATGAAGGAACAGACTCTTTCGTTGCATGGCATCCTTGGGTGAGTGATGAGAATATTCTCAATATTACTAAAACGCACAAGTACCGTCATCGATTCTATTTGGATGGTCGTCCTTTGTACTATGTCGCCATTATTGGAACAAAAGTGGGTAATATACCAAACAGCTGATTTGACAATAAAAAAGTAAATTTAAAATTCTAGTTGTAATCCTTGCTACTAGAATTTTAAATTTGCGTAGCGAAAGAAATTTTTTCTGTTCACGGAGCAAGCTGTGTCAAAACAAAAAAAACAATCTTACCGTAACAGCTGTCTTACACCTATTTATCAGAATATAGCCTATTTTTTTGAAGATACAGCTCAGGTGAGGCAATACTATGAAGGCAAGGTTAGTGTAGGACGATATGGAAGGTATGATAATCCTAATTGGCTAGAGTTCGAAAATAAAATAGCAGCTCTTGATAATTATGAGAGTGCCCTGATTTTTTCATCTGGAATGAATGCTATTACTACCACAGCCTGTGCCCTACTGGAACAGAATGACACTTTAGCGTATACAGGAAGATGCTATAGAAAAACCAAACAGCTCTTTCGCCAAATCTTACCAAAATGGGGAATCAAGACAATATCAATAAATCCTACTAATAATGATAATAATTTCTCGAATAAGTGTTTAGAAAATGCAAAAATGGTATTTCTTGAAATGCCATCAAACCCTCATCTATACTTGGTAGATATTACGAAGATTAAAAGAAAAATGCACGCTGATGCATTATTAGTTGTCGATAGCACGCTTTCCACGCCATTGAATTTCCAAGCACAAAAATGGGGGGCCGATCTGACAATTCATAGCTGTAGCAAATATATTGGCGGTCATGGAGATGTCTTGGCCGGAAGTGTGGCTGGTTCAAAAGACTTAATTGAACATATTCGAAACTACCGAAATATTATGGGAGGAGTTACCGCTCCTAACACAGCTTCTTTGCTCAATCGAAGTTTGGAAACTTTAGAGATTAGAATGCAGCATTTTAATACAGTTGGCTTGGAAATAGCCGAGTATTTATATCATCATCATCAAGTCAAACAAGTTTTCTATACAGGTCTTAAAACTCATCCTCATCACCACTTGGCAAAAAAATATTTAACTGGACATGGAGGAGTGATTTCTTTTGAATTGGATATGAATGAGAAAGCAACCTCAAAATTTGTAGATGCTCTGCAAATTCCTTGCATGGGAAGCAATTTTGGCTCAGGTCAAGCCATGATTGAGCAGTGTAGCATTTTCACTTACTACAATCTTTCTCCACAAGAACGACAAGACATAGGGATTAGTGACAGTTTGGTTCGACTCAGTATTGGTTATGGGAACAGTGATGCTTTGATTGAGGATATTGATAAAGCTCTAGAAATTGCGAATCATTAAACTGTCAAAATTCACAGCAGAAATATCAACTAGGATGATCGCCTGTATTTTCTGGGATAATCCGCCAAGTTTCATCTCAATATTTCGCTAAGTGCATCTTGCTCTTATCGCCTCAAATAGTCAAAGGAAAATCTGAAATGCTTGCCATCTGTCTTTACACAAAAACCAAATCACAAATTTTTGGGCCACCATATAGATAGGGGAAGAGCGGACATTTTTTAGTGGCCGTTGGTTTGGAGTGTCGTTATGGTTTCCCCTAGTTCTCACTCGCCGGAGCAGTCCCCGCCCCGCAAAAGCAAAACATTATTAATCCGTCTGTTCCTTTGGATTAAGCGGTTTCTCGATGAGCGGAAATTGCCTTATGTTGCGAACCAGGCTTGCCGAGTGTATTTCAGAAAGGAAAAGTCCAGCCGTCGCAAATGCCAAAGTATTCTACAAACCCGTATTGAACTAGACGGTAAGCAACTCAAGCATTTCTTACAAACGTCTATTGGGCGGCAAATTCTAGCAAAATTATCTCCTTTATTCCATTTCCCAGATCAGCCGAATTCGGCCCATGGTTTACGACAACTATTTGTAGATATGGCAGGGAAACAAGAAGGTATTTCATTACTGCATCTTTTGCGTCTTGTCCCAGAACAGATGCAGATTAATATCGATCAACTAATGGCGACGGCAGCCAAAATTCAGACTTTGGTTAACCATACGAATCAACTCCTTGGAGAAGTAAAGACAATCGCCACCAAAAATATCCATGAGGATCAAGTCAACCGTTTTGCAGAACTCCCAGATCTAAGAGAATCAGGAAAATACGCTGTCTTCATTAATGAATTGGAAGGTGTTGCCAAAACATTGCTTTACCAGCCAGAACCATTACCAGAGAAGACTTTTGTTATTGCTCTCTCCCATGGTTTAGGGGCAATGCCAGAGGATTTAGAAGCCTTTGCTATCCATTTAGCTTCCCATGGCTATCTAGTGGTAACTCCTCAACATCATGGTAGCAACAGTGATCGCCTTAAATTGATGCTACAAGGGGAAGTTGACGAGGTTTTTCCCTTTTCAGAGTTCGGCGATCGCCCCCATAGAATTACAGAAATCTTAGATCAACTAGAACACCTCAATAAAAAGCAATTTGAAGGCAAGCTACATCTTTTGGAAGTTGGGGTGATGGGGCATTCCTTTGGGGCGTATACTGCCTTAACTTTAGCTGGGGCAACTATTCAATTTGACCATTTAGAACTCGCCTGTGGTGAAAATAGCAGTGAGCCTAATATTTCATTACTCTTGCAATGCCAAGCATTAGGATTTCAGCAAGAACTGCAAGACCTAAACGATCCAAGGGTGAGCTGTATTTGTGTCTGGGACTTTGTTGGCAGCGAAATTTTTGGTCAACAAGGATTAACTCCAGTGAATATTCCCGTTATGGCGATCGCTGGAAGTCATGATATTACGACTCCCTTTGCTCTAGAACAAATTCGTCTATTTCGATGGTTGCAAACAGAACAAACATATCTAGTAGTCATGGATGGGAAGCTCCATGTCCAGAATTTACGCAAATGGACTCAGGCAGCAGGCTTAAAAATCACGGTTACTTCGCCCCACAAACCATCAGTTCAACAAACAATTTTCACACAAAATATCCAAGCCCTAAGCTTGGCATTTTTTAATGCCTATCTCCTTGGGCAGACAGATTATACTCAATATCTCTGTGCAAACTATGGCAAATACTTAGGGCGATCGCCTCGCAATCTTTATATGCTCACCAATGAAGACAAAGCGCAGTTTAAGGTTGAGGATTCTTCAATATTTTTGCCTACATAGATTAGTTGCACAATAGTTCAGCTATCATTGTGCGAATCCCAGAAGAAACGAATATTAGATTTATTCATCAGTTTTGCATTCGATCAAAATACTCCAATTCATCTTGAAAACCCGTCCAAAACATTAAAAAAACATAAACGCAAAAAATAAGACTTCATCAATTAGAGATGCTTTATGAAGCTTTTATCCTTGATCCCCAAACTTTTTAAGGAAAAACACTTAGTCAAATTTGCTATCCAATGTCATTTTTAAAGATTGCGTTAAAGTTGCATATTCAATCGTTACATACCACCTTATTTATAATCAGCAAAAGTTATAATGTAAACATGTTCTAGCAAAGCATTGAGAGTTGATGAATTCCAGGAAAAGAATTTCATCTAAAGTCTATGCTGTGTCAGCTTGTTCCTGAAATAAAATTAAGTCTGTCACAAAATTAGCACTTAAATATTTTGATTTCCTGTGAAATCTCACTGCTTTTCTTTATGTTCTTATTGGATTATTTGTTGTTGTTTGGATCACAAAAAGAAGTAGGTATCTGACAACAATCAACTTTGTGGAATAGCGTCCTCTGCTCTTCTCCTATTTTTTAGTGCAAAACTGGCGTTGTTCTATAGGGTTGACAACAATTTTCTATTGCAAAAATCATCTCTACTGATTTAGGGAAACGGCTACGTCGTTTCTAGGATCGATGACTCAATTTTTAAGTGATATCAATCAAGCGAATGTTTTAGGGGCTACGGTTCCAGATGTGCTTGATATGGGCTGCGATCGCCACCCAAATATTTTGGCGTTAAATCGTTATGCTGAGCGGCAATGGCAGACTTGCTCTAATCTCATGTTTCGCCGCAGGGTGGAAGAACTAGCTCTTGGATTTTCTGTGCTGGCTCTAGAAAAAGGCGATCGCCTGGCGATGTTAATGCATAGCGATTTTCCGTTTGCGTTGGTTGACTTTGCGTCACTGCTGGCAGGATTTGTAAATGTGCCAATTGATTTGACCCAGACTATTGAAAATATCTTCTATTGTCTTAATCATTCGGAAGCCAAAGCACTCGTGATTTCGGATCTGAAATTGCTTGATCAGCTTCTTCCTTATTTAGCTCAGGCAGAGTTTTTGCGCTGGATTATTGTGGCAAATACCGATGAAGATTGGGAAGAAAAGCGGGAAAAGCGCTTGCAGTCTGAAGACGCATCCAAATCTATGGCCATTGCGCCGAATGCTTGTTTGCACCTATCCCAGTTTTTGACTGGAGAGAGTTCTCACACCCATCAGCCAACAGTGCAAAGTTGGCCACACCGTTGTATTGGCTTATTGTCTCTAGATGAATTGCAAACTCCAGGCGAAAAATTGTGGTCAGAGGAGGCGATCGCCCCGTTAAAGGATCAGCTACAGCCCAAGGATTTGGCGACGATTATTTATATTGCCAGCGAAGATAGACAACCCAAGGGGGTCATGCTCAGCCATGAAAATATGACGAGCAATGCCTTAACTGCTTTCAGTAGCTATCCCAACCTAAAAACTGGTGACGCTGAAACGGTTTTACTCTTTTTGCCATTGACCCATATTTTTGCGCGGGTCTTTCTATATGGGCATTTGGCCTATGGTCATAGTCTGTATTTCTCTAGTCCGACTCGTCTCATTCGTCATCTGCGGATGATTAATCCCACTATTTTGATTACGGTGCCGCGTCTCCTCGAAAAAATCTATGAGCGTGTCCTTGCAAAAGTAGACTTATTTGAGACAAAGGGTCTAAAAAATCAGCTTAAATCGACGGCTTTAAAACAAGCTGTTCGTCTAGCTCACCGTTATGATGTCTCGGCTCCTCCAAGAGGATTAGCCCAAATGCCTTGGGAGATTTCCCGAAAATGGGTATTTAGTCAGTGGCAAGATGTTTTTGGCACCAAGTTACACGCTCTGATTTGCGGTGGTGCGGCTCTCAAACCGGAATTAGTGAATTTCTTTAATGGATCTGGAATCCCAGTGATCCAAGGCTATGGTCTGACGGAAACCAGTGGCGTAGTTTGTTACAACCGCAAAGATAATCACCGGGCAGATACGGTCGGTCTGCCGATGCCTTTTACTGAGATCAAAATTGCGGGCGATCGCGAAATTCTGATTAAAGCACCGTTTGTGATGCAAGGCTATTACAAAGATCCTGTGGGTACTGCCCAAGTGATGGAAGATGGCTGGTTGCATACCGGTGATATTGGTGGGTTGACTCCGGAAGGCTTCTTACGGATCAAAGGCGTCAAAAAAGCACAGTTCAAACTGGCGACGGGCAAATATGTTTCCCTGAAGCCCTTAGAAAATGCGGTGCAAGCATCTGAACTGGTGCAATGGGCGATCGCCGTGGGCATGAACCAAAAGTTTTGCGGGATGTTGATTTTCCCAGAACGCAATGCCCTAATCGAACTCCTGAATGCCAATCATATTGATTACGATTTGGACGATCCGCAGATTATTGCGCTGTACCAAAACTTGGTGAACCAAGCGAATTGTCATCTGCCCTATTGGTCGAATATTCGTAAATTCACCTTGATGGAACAGGACATTCCAGAGAGTTTTATGAATGCTGATGGCACATTATCGCGGAGCCAAGTTTACCTGCGATTTGCCTCGGATATCAATAAGCTTTATCAGTCGAGTAAATCAAAGGATGATGCAATGGAAAAACCTACAGATTTATTTACACCTCAGGCTTGCCCAACCTTTGCCCAATCGCTGATGCACAGCTAGCTTTACTCGCCAACTAAAACAGGTTTGTTGTCGACTTTTCGGGGATAAAAAGAACTGGTGAATGGGTCATCAGTCCGCGACTAACTTCAACGGATACACCTCGACTTTTTATCCCTTTTCTTCTTTGAAAAAAACTGAATATTTTCCCCTTAGTAATGTCATCGTCACGAGGAAGATTCTATGTCTAAACTGTATAAACCAATTCGCACTGCCGCTGTCCTTGGTGCGGGTGTGATGGGCATTCAAATTGCTGCTCATCTGGCTAATGCGGGTTTAACGGTACATCTCCTAGAATTACCAGCCAAGCAAGGTCGTAAAAATGATTTGGTTGAAGGGGCTTTTAAAAAAGCGCTCAAGCGATCGCCGCCAATGTTTTACAGCAAGAAAATGGCGAAGCGGGTCATCCTCGGGAATTATGACGAACATTGGGATCGGCTGGCGGACGTGGATTGGGTCATTGAAGCGGTCATCGAAAATCTGGATATTAAACGGGATTTGATGGCGCGTCTGGAAAAAACAGTTAAGACTGATGCCATTATTTCGACCAATACGAGTGGGCTATCCATTGAGGCGATCGCCGCGAATTGCAAACCAAAATTTAGGAAACGTTTTCTCGGGACACACTTTTTTAATCCGCCCCGTTATCTCAAATTATTAGAACTCATTCCGACGGCTGAAACTGATCCGCTGATTGTGGAGCACCTGTCGAAATTTGGGCGGATGGTTTTGGGCAAAGGCATTGTGCTGGCGAAGGATACACCGAATTTCATCGCCAACCGTATCGGTGTCTTTGTCTCATTCCTCGCCCTGCAAAGTTTTACCGACGGCGACTACACCATCGAGGAAATTGATACCCTCACTGGCACGCTGATGGGGCGGCCAAAATCGGCGACGTTCCGCACGGCTGATCTGGTGGGGTTGGATACGCTTCTCTATGTTTCAAAAAATCTCTATCCGGCCATTCCCAAGGATGAACGACGCGAGGTTTTCCAAGTGCCAGAGCTGTTCGGGAAGCTAGTGGAAACAGGTAGTCTAGGCGCAAAAGCTGGCCAGGGTTTCTATAAAAAAGTAGACGGCGAAATTCGGTCTCTCAACCCAGAAACCTTTGGGTACGACTCACCCAAACCGATGAAGTTGGGTAACCTCGATAAATTGAAGAAGCTAGAGTTGGGAGATCGCCTCCGCAAACTGTATGACGACAATGGGCGAGCAGGTAAATTCTTCCGGAATTTGATGTTGCAGACATTGGCCTATAGCGCGAATCGAGTGCCAGAAATTGCCGATGAACCGCAGATGATCGACCTCGCGATGAAATGGGGTTTCGGCTGGGAAATGGGGCCATTCCAAATTTGGGATGAGCTGGGCTTTAACCGCATTTTCGGCGATCTAAATAGCCATAATTATTTCATTCCCCACTGGGTGAAACAGATGGCTTCCATGGGTCACAGCCGTTTCTATAGCGAAAATAAAACGGTCTATTCGCCCAATCGGATGACCTACCAAAAACTGGATGGCCATGACGATGAAATTCATTTGGCGGACTATCGCATCGATGAGAAAACCCTCTGGCAAAATTCTGAAATGGCGTTACTCGACCTCGGCGATGGTATTGCGCTGTGTGACCTACGCTCTAAAGCCAATACCTTAAGCGCAAAAGTGATCGAAGGCTTTGGGGACATGCTCGATTATGTGACGAACCACGACGAAATTTTAGGCGTGGTAATCGGTAATGATGCCCGAAATTTCTGTGTGGGTTTGAATCTCGGCGAAGTGGGCAAGATGGTGGAATTAGAAAACCTCAACCCCTTCAGTCGCAACCATGGCGGTGTGCGCAAACTTCTCGAACAGGTGCAAGCTTTTGTGCAGCGCATCCATTATTTCCATAAACCGATTGTGGCGGCTGTCCATGGTCGTGCCCTCGGTGGCGGCTGTGAATTGGCGATCGCCTGCCCCCATATCGTCGCCGATGCGGAAACCTATATTGGTCTCGTGGAAATGGCAGTTGGTCTAATTCCGGCGGGTGGTGGCCTAATGCGTTGGGCGCGGTGGATTGCTAAAACAGCCAATGGTGAAACCCCAGCGGATCTAATGCCATTACTGAAAAAAGTCTTCCAGACCGTTGGTACAGCGACAGTTTCCGGTAGTGCCCACGAAGGCATCGAACTGGGTTTCTTCCCAGCCGACACCAAAATCGTGATGAATGGCGATCGCCTCCTTTATGTCGCCAAACAAGAGGCGTTATGTCTGCATCGATTGGGTTATGTGCCGCCCGCGAAAGATCCGATTCCGGTACTGGGCAAATCGGCGCGAACCGTTCTGGAGCATATGGTCTACACGATGAAGGAAGGGGGCTATGCCTCGGATTATGACCAGATGTTGGCGCACCGCATTGCCTATGTGTTGACGGGTGGTGACTTGACGGAGATGGCCTGGGTGGATGACAAATATCTTCTCAAATTGGAGGGCGAAAACTTTATGCCACTCATCGATGAGCCGAAGACCAAGGAGCGCATTATGCACATGCTCAAGACGAAGAAACCATTGCGGAATTAATTGCGCCACTTGTGGGAGATCCCCCTAAATCCCCCTTTGAAAGGGGGACTTCCCAGACATACAAGTGAATTATTTCCCCCCTTAATAAGGGGGGCTAGGGGGGATCCCTCAGTTAGTTGTAGGAAGCAAAAAAATGAATGCATACATCGTGAGTGTCGTCCGCACCGCCGCCGGAAAAGCCCCTAGGGGTAGCCTCAAAAATGTCCGCGCCGATGACCTCGGAGCCACTGCTGTTAAAGGTGCAATTTCAGTCGTCACTGATCAATTGGCAGCCACCAAAAACGAGACATCAATCATTGATTTAATCGACGATGTGATTATGGGCTGTGCTTCACCGGAAGCTGAACAGGGCTTTAATGTTGGGCGAATGATCGCGCTGCGGGCAGGCTTACCAAATCATGTCGCAGGGGTCACCGTAAATCGGCTTTGTTCGTCGGGATTACAGGCGATCGCCATGGCAGTCCAGGCGATTAATTTCGGGTCGGCGGATGTCATCGTGGCAGGTGGCGCAGAATCCATGAGCCAAATCCCGATGGGTGGTCATAATTGGCTGCCGAATGTCGATTTGTTTGAGGATATGCCAGCCGCCTATTTGCCGATGGGATTAACGGCGGAGAAAGTCGCCACCAAGTTTAAAGTTTCCCGCGAAGACCAAGATGCGTTTGCACTGCGGAGTCACCAGAAAGCTTTGATTGCCCGCGAAAAAGGCTATTTCAAAGATGAGATTGTGCCAATTACCGTCCGCGAAACCCGCTATGTCGATGGCAAATCGGAACTCGTTGAAACCATTTTTGAAGCCGACGAGGGAATCCGCGCCGATACCAGTTTGAGCGCCTTGGCAGATTTAAGACCTGTTTTCCATGCCAAAGGTTCTGTCACTGCCGGAACATCTTCTCAAATGTCCGATGGGGCAGCCGCGACGGTGGTGATGAGCGAAAAAATGGTGCAGGAACTGGGCATTAAACCAATCGCGAAATTACTCGGTTTTACGGCGGTGGGCGTTGACCCGGAAATTATGGGCATTGGCCCGGTCGCAGCAGTGCCGAAAGTTCTCAAACAAGTCGGTTTAACCTTAGAAGATATTGGACTTGTTGAGCTAAACGAAGCCTTTGCCGCCCAATCCCTCGCTGTGATTCGGGAGCTGGGTCTCAACGAAGATCTGGTGAATGTAAATGGTGGGGCGATCGCCCTCGGTCATCCATTGGGTTGTACTGGCGCGAAGTTGACCGCAACATTACTCCACGAAATGCAACGACGCGGCGTGAAATATGGCCTGGTCACCATGTGCGTTGGTGGTGGTATGGGGGCGGCTGGTGTGTTCGAAAACATGATGCTGTAACCCGCCTTTGTAGGGGCGTTTCGCGAAACGCCCTTCCCCGAAATTAATACTGATTTGGATAGGATTTATGAATGGTTTTTATTATCTGCCCCATGTCACCCCATCCCTCGTGGGGACAATGGTTTTAGGGGGATTTCTCCTCGCACTATCAATCTTTCTCTTCCCTGTTTTGCGGCGAAATCTAATCACTCGCTGGATTTTTGCCGGGATTCAAAAACTAAAACTCTTACCGAAAATTTCTAACACCGAAAAAGAGGCCATCGAAGCAGGTAATGCCTGGGTCGAAAAAGAATTTTTCACAGGCAAACCCGACTGGAAATTTATCCTCAATGAAACCTATCCAAAAGTAGACCGCGAAATCCAAGATTTTCTGGATAACCAAGTCGAAACTGCTTGTGAAATGGCGACGGATTGGCAGATTTATCAACACAAAGATTTGCCGCCAGAACTCTGGAAATATCTCAAACACGAAAAATTCTTTGGCATGATGATTCCCAAGGAATATGGTGGTTTGGGATTTTCTAATTTGGCCTACAGCGCCGTGATGATGAAACTAGCATCACGCTCCTTTACCCATGTCGCAACGGTCGGTGTTACCAATTCTCTCGGCCCCGCAAAACTCCTGATTCGCTACGGCACACCAGAACAAAAAGCCCGATATTTACCACGATTAGCTATCGGCGAGGAAATGCCTTGCTTTGCTCTCACCGAACCGAACGCGGGATCTGATGCGGCCAGTTTGGTGTCCAAAGGCGAGGTGTTTAAAGGGGAAGACGGCAAACTTTACCTCAAACTAAATTGGAAAAAACGCTACATCACCCTCGGGGCGATCGCCACATTATTGGGCTTAGCAGTGCGGGTTTATGACCCAGACCATTTGCTGGGCAAAGGCGAAGATGTGGGCATTACCTGTGTGCTGGTGCCGACGGATACCGAGGGTGTGGTGATTAACCAGCGCCATGACCCAATGGGCGTGCCGTTCTACAATTCGCCGACGGAAGGCCATGATGTCATTTTGCCCGTCGAGCAAATTATTGGCGGTGTCGAAAATGCGGGTAAAGGCTGGCGGATGTTAATGCAATCATTGGCCGCTGGTCGTGGAGTTAGTTTCCCTGCAAGTTGTACCGGAGTCGCAAAATTGGTGGCTCGCGTCGCTAGTGCCCACAGCGTCAATCGCAAACAATTTGGGCTATCCATCGGCAAGTTTGAGGGCATCGAAGAACCCCTCACCCGCATCGCTGGTTTCACCTATATGCTCGATGCGTTGCGGCTCTACACCTGTGGCGCAGTCGATAACAACAAACAACCCGCCATTTCTGCGGCGATCGCCAAATATATTAGTACCGAGCTAGGCCGCAAAATTGTGATGGACGGCATGGATATTTTGGGTGGTTCCGGTATTTGTCGTGGCGAACGCAATTTACTCGCCAATGTTTATACCGCGATGCCTATTGCTATTACCGTCGAAGGCGCAAATATTCTGACACGCACCCTAATGATCTTTGGTCAGGGCGCAATTCGTTGTCACCCCTATATTTACGACGAAATCCAAGCCTTAAACGACAAAGATTTAGCGGCTTTTGATCGCACATTGTGGTCACATCTCAGTTCCTTTGCCACCAATAAATTCCGCGCTTTTATGTTGAGTCTTAGCGGCGGCACATTAACCCTCTCCCCAGTCTCCGGCGCAACCGCAAAATACTACCGCAAACTAACTTTTGCCTCCACCGTTTTTGCCTTACTCAGTGACTTTGCTCTTGTGGCCTATGGCGGCAAACTGAAGCGCAAAGAGAAATTAACGGGACGTTTTGCAGATGCCCTCACCTGGATGTATCTCGCCACTTGCACCCTCCGTCGCTATGAAGCCAGTGGTCAACCCAGAGAAGAATTACCGCTTGTCCACTGGAGTTTGCAATATGCTCTCTACCAAGTCCAGATGGCATTTGAAGGCATTTTGAATAATATCGATCTGCCCGTTGTTGGTGGAATGTTGCGCAGTACTTCGTTGCCATGGGTGCGCTGGAATAAACTTAGCGATTTACCGAGTGATCGCCTTGGCCATGATGTCGCCCAACTCTTGCGCAATAACCGATTTATTCGCGAACGTTTAACCGAAGGCATCTATGTGCCCCAAGCCGAAACCGAAGCCCTCGGACGACTCGAAAAAGCTTTTACGCTTGTTCATGCCAGCCAACCAATTCTGAGAAAAATCAAAGGGGCGATCGCCGAAGGACTATTACCGAAAGACAGACCAGAAAAACTCCTTGATCTCGCCCAAATGCGTGATGTTATTACCAAATCTGAATTAGAGTTAGTCCAAAAAGCTGAACTTGCCCGTAATGATGCGATTCAAGTTGACGCATTTGATTTAGAAGAATATGCCCTCAAAGAGAAAGTATCGAAGCTATTGAAGTAGGCTTCAAACCAACGACAAATAAAAAAAGACTGTTAGCTTGAAACTAGCAGTCTTTCTATATCTGAATGGAAACGAAACCTTAAATATCGACAATCCTTACCACTTCTTATAGGGTAAGAACTTACCGCACATAATGACTTTGACGCGATCGCCTTTAGGATCTTCTTCGCGCTCAACATCGATGGAGAAGTCAATCGCACTCATGATGCCATCACCAAACTGCTCATGAACAACCGCCTTCACAGGCATTCCATAAACCTGCATGATTTCGTAGAAACGATAGATGAACGGATCAGTCGGAACAACAGGATCCAAACCACCCTTCACAGGGCACTCAGTCAAAGGCTCAATCAAAGACGCATCAGCACCAATTGCTTCCACCATCTTTGTTGCCTCTTCCAAAGAAGCACTCGCTTGACGATAGAACACAGAGGCAATCCACACCTCATCACAGCCTATCTTTGCTTCTAGATCCGCAAAAGAAATACCAGCAGCTTTTTTCGCAGCCAAAAGCTTTTCCGTTACTTCAGAAATTGCCATCTTTAGAATCCTCTAAAAAACTAAAATTACAACGTAAAAAAATCACAATGCGTCGATTAACGAGTGACCCTTGCCGCTTCAACAGCACGAGTTTCGCGAGATAGATGACGCTCCATCTCAACCTTCAGATCGTGGTAAGCCGGATACTGATCCAACTCCTCACGATTGCGAGGACGAGGGAAAGGAACATCCAAAATCTCATCCACACCAGCAGCAGGGCCACGGGTCATCATGATGATGCGATCGGACAGAAGCAGCGCCTCGTCAATACTGTGGGTAATCATGATCACCGTTTTGCGTTCCCGCTCCCAGATACGTTCGATCTCGTCCTGCAGGAAACCACGGGTCAACGCGTCCAATGCTCCGAACGGCTCATCCATCAACAACATTTGTGGATTAATCGCCAGAGCACGGGCAATACCCACCCGCTGTTTCATACCACCTGAAATTTCATGAGGATGCTTTTTCTCCGCACCAGATAAACCCACTAATTGGATATGCTCCTTAATCGTGCGTTTGATCTGCTTTTTAGGCATATCCGGATAAACCGTTTCCACCGCAAAATAGAGATTTTCCTCTACCGTCATCCAAGGCATCAATGCATAACTTTGAAACACCATGCCCCGGTCTGGCCCTGGCCCAGTAATCGGCATACCATTCAGGCGAATTTCACCAGACGTTACGGGAGAGAGACCCGCAATCATATCGAGCAACGTGGATTTACCACAGCCAGAGGGTCCAATAATCGAAACAAAGGTATTAGGCTCAATATCAAGGCTAATATCCTCGATCGCCACATAATCCTTAGATTTTTTGCCAGTGACCTTATTCAGTAAACTTTGCTTACCATGGAAGACCTTTGTCACATTACGAATCGAAAGTTGAGCCGTATCAGAAAAAGTATCTTCCGGTGTAAGGGGAGTTGCGTGATTCACAGGAGTAACACTCATTATTTTCGACCAAATGCAACAAATTTTTCGACAGCCGCAAAACCACTATCCAGAATTAGACCAACTAAGCCAATGATGAAAATCGCCACCAAAATATTCGGGATATAAAGGTTATTCCATTCATTCCAGATAAAGTAACCAAGACCTGTACCTAGGAGCATTTCTGCTGCCACAATTACCAGCCAAGCGATACCCATACTGATCCTCAGACCCGACAAAATATTGGGTAGAGCTGCAGGGATAATCACTTTAAAGATGGTGCGGAGCCGAGAAGCACCTAAAGTCTTTGAAACATCTAAATACTCTTTATTGACGTTCGCTACACCAAAAGCAGTGTTGATCAGCGTTGGCCAAATACTGGAAATGAAGATGATAAAAACACCAGTCTGTTCAGAGTCTCGCAAGATATAAAGACCAAGAGGCAACCATGCAAGAGGCGAAACAGGTTTAAGAAGCTGGATAAAAGGGTTAAAGGCTTTGCTGGCAATAGGAGAAATACCGATTAAAATCCCTAGCGGTACAGCAACAAAAGAAGCCGCAATATAACCGATCGCCACCCGTCGGAGGCTAATCAATAAATTCCAACCAATACCTAGATCGTTAGGGCCATTATCGAAGAACGGATGGGTTGTCCACCACCATAGTTCCTGGATGGTTTTCGATGCAGTGGGCATGCCCTTGGCGAGAATTCCCGCGCGAGCACCGATTTCCCATCCTCCTAGAAAAATAGCCAGAGAGCCAACAAAGAGTAGAAAGGCTAGAAAATTCTCATTCTGCCAAATTGATTCTTTCGGCCTGGCATAGGCCGATTTTGGTAGTCGTTTACTCGTAACTGCCATAACTAAAAAACTCCTAAAATTTAAACGCCATATTCATCGATTTGCTCTTGCACATATGCGGCAGGATCAGCAGGGTCAAAGGTGTCAAATTTAAGGGTCTCTTCGCGGTAAATCTCAGCAGGTGCTTCTTGGCCTAGTTCTGTAGCCAGTTCCCTCGCGAGGTCTGTGAGGAAGACATCTGTACCGACAGTGTCATAGCCTTTTTCAGGAATGATTGTTGGGGCGAGATCATCACCTTGCAGATCCCAACGAACAAGTTGAGACGAAATCCAATTTGCAAAACTCTGCCAAGGATAAGGGTCAAAGCCAATTCGATCAGGAATATCAAGGCTATTGCCATTACCGTCATCAAATTTCCCGGTGAGAACTGCTTCGACAACTTCGACGGGCTGGTTGAGGAAGGCTCGCTCGGAAATCGCTTTAGCAATCTCTGGACGATTTTCTGGAACCTGAGCGTAAGCCGCTGCTTCAATAATGGATTTGTTGAGAGCGCGGAAAGTATTGGGATTTGCGTCAATCCACTGGTCACTTGCCGCAAAGGCACAACAGGGATGTCCAGGCCATAGCTCCTTCGTGAGCATATGGATAAAGCCGGCACCTTCGTATACTGCTCGTTGGTTGAAAGGATCGGGCATAAGGTATGCATCGATATCACCAGCAATCAACTGAGCAATACTGTCTGGTGGGGGAACGGGACGGATTTGTACATCCACATCAGGATCAATGCCGCCTGTCGCGAGGTAATAACGCAACAAGAGATTGTGCATCGAGTAAGGGAATGGAACCCCGATGGTAAAGCCTTTAAAGTCAGCAGGGCCATTTACTTTACCTTTGTGGCGTTCGGCAACGGTGATGGCTTGACCGTTAATGTTTTCAATACTGGCGAGTTTCACACCAAAGGCTTCGGAACCAAGACCTAAGGTCATCGCAATCGGCATTGGTGCAAGCATATGATAAGCATCCAATTCGCCGGCGATCGCCGAATCTCTGACTGCACCCCAGCTAGGCATTTTCACAACCTTTGCGTTGAAGCCATACTTCTCATAGAAGCCTAGAGGCTCGGACATGATGATGGGCGTAGCACAGGTAATAGGAATAAAGCCAATCTGCAACTCAGTTTTTTCTAAATCACTTACTTCAACATCTGCTGGCGCATCTCCCGCAGGAGGAGGAGTTGTATCTTGGCCACAACTAGCTAAGCTAACCAGCGCTGCGCCAACAGCCATATTCCGCAAAAATTCTCGTCTTGTCTGACTACCATTGCGAATGGCATCAGAGAAAAACAAACCAGCTTTCGGTCCAAAGGCCGCAGCGAAGGCATTATCAATTCCACCAGCTTGTTCACATAAGTCTGAGATCAGCTTCTCTCGCTTTGGATCGCCACGACCCACACGCTTGAGAAATAAGGCTTTTCTGAGCTCATAAGTGTTAACACCATCAGCTGCTCGAAACTGGTTTTCCTTATAGAGACCCATCTTGACGAAATCATCGACAAGCTCCACGGGATCCTCTGGCATGGTCGCCATAAAGCTCGAATGATCACCGGCGGCATGGTAATCACCGCAAGTCACGCAAAGTGTTTGGAGATTGGAGCGACTGGTACCTACACCGGGTTGTCCCAAGCCTTGCAATGTTTGTTGTGCTGAAATCAAACTCATAGATAATGCCTACCAGAAATTATCGAATTAAACCGATCAAACATCCAAAGAAATTCTCTTATGTTTGATTTTGAAATATCTAATGACTCGAAAGATTACGCAGCATCTTAACAACTATTTCAACGAGAGACATTAGATTTTTTTTTGAAGAAAATGTATATTTCTTTGGCACTTAAGTATTCTCTTGAAATATACAAGAGTTGTGTAAAATTAGCTACAGACGGGTCTCAGGTTAACAAATCAAAGTGAGCGACTGTTATTTATAAAAAGAACATTGCTTTGTATTATTTGAGACAAAAAGCGATTCAAAAGATACAGCATCAAATTCTAAAATTCCAGAATAAAGACAAAGAGTACTTCTAGGTTTATACAGGTTTAGAAATGTCAAGCTCCTGTAGAGGCAGGTTATATATAGACAGATTCTAGAAAACATTTTTCTTACGCCAAACTAGTGGTGAAACACCGTGAATTTTACGGAATTGATTTGTGAAATATCCAGCATCAAGGTATCCAGATAGTTCTGCAACTTTAGCGACAGGTTCTTTTGTCTTTTGCAAAAGATTTCGAGCACAGACCATCCGTCTTTCAATAATCCATTGTTTTACTGTTTTACCTGTTTTCTTCTGAACAAGGGTCGTCAGATAAGCAGAGGAGTAACCGGCCTCTAGAGCAACATCCTTGAGCTTCAAAGGCCTAGTATAATTAGCTTCTATGAATTCAAAGACAGGTCTTAAACCACCGGATTTTGGAAAAGAGAACTTTAAATCTTCGCTATCTTCAGTTTGCGAATTCACAGATGAAGCAGTATCTTTCTTTGAGATTTCTTGGGCTTTTATAACTTCTTCATAGCGTTTTAGGCGAGTAGTGATCGCCGCCAAAAATTGTTCGACAGTACAGGGTTTTGTCAAATAATCATCTGCTCCTAATTGCATACCATGACGTAAATCTTCCATCGTCACTTTGGCCGTCAGAAAAATGAAAGGAATTGCCGAAGTTTGAGGCGATCGCCGTAAAAATTCGAGGACAGAATAACCATCCATATCTGGCATAAAAATATCACAAACAATCAAATCTGGAGACTTGCTTTTTGCGAGCTCAATACCTTCAGTGCCATTTTTTGCACCATAGGCTTGAAATCCTTCAAACTCTAAGCATTTCAAAAATACGTTGCGAGTTTCCACTTCATCTTCAATAATTAAAATTGTTTTCATAAGACACTGTTAATGAGTCTTTAACTCCAAAACAATCCAATCAATACTCTAGGTATTAAGCCGATAGCTCACAGGGCTACCTAATCAAGGCTTTACCTCATAACTGACCCTATTAACATAGAAGAACGCCAACCAAAATGTAGTAAATAATACAAAAATATTTTCCTTAACCTTTTTATTTATCACTCGATACTAGTCCCACATTACACGATATTTCCTAGAAAGACACGAACCTAGTGGCGATCGCCTCCCCTCAGATACCAGACAGAACAAGATGAATCAGTCACAACGTAAATTAACCGATGAGCTAGCAGCACAGGAGTTAAGAAAACTCCGCCGCCAGCATCAACTCATCCTCAATGCTGTCGGAGAAGGGGTTTATGGCTTAGATTTGGACGGTAATGTGACCTTTGTAAATCCTGCCGCGGTACAAATGATCAATGTGCCGATCGAAGAACTAATCGGCAAATCAATGCATGCAGTCTTACACCACTCCCACGCAGATGGCAGTCATTACCCAAAAGAAAATTGCCCAATCTATGCAGCGCTTCACGATGGCAGTACCCATCGCGTTATGGATGAAGTCTTTTGGCGGAAAGATGGTACGAGTTTTCCCGTTGAATACATCAGCACACCCTTGCGAGAAGATAACGGTGAACTCATTGGGGCTGTCGTTACCTTTCGGGATATTACGCAAAGGCGTTGGGCTGAACAGATTTTGGAGCGTACAAACGAAGAACTTGAGCTAAAAGTTCAAGAGCGAACCAGAAAGTTGCGCCAAGCAAATCAACGCTTGCGAGAACTCAACGAAATGCGGTCTCGTTTCATTGCAATGGTTTGCCACGAATTTCGGAATCCCCTGAACAACATCACCCTGTCCGCCTCTTCCCTAAATCGTTATGATGCCCACCTTTCACCAGCAGAAAAAAAAGATTATTTAGAAAATATCAATACCAATGTTGAACGAGTCACGCAAATTACTGACGATATTTTGGTGATGGGCAAAATCGAAGCGAAAGTTCTCGAAATTAATCAAGAAAGTATTGATATTGTGGACTTTTGCCAAACCCTCCTCACAGAAGGCGAATTTCAGCGTAAACAAACCCCCATCGAATTTATTTGTCGTAGTCGTCAAATAATCGCGAGTTTTGATGAAAGATTATTGCGATCTATCTTAGGCAATCTATTGTCTAATGCCCTACGCTACACACCAGAAAATAAACCGATTCGACTTAGAGTTCACAAATGGAAAAATACTGTCATTTTCAGAGTTGAGGATGAAGGGATTGGCATTCCGAAGCAAGATAAGACCCATTTATTTGAGCCTTTTCATCGAGGCTGCAATGTAAGCAATGTGCCGGGTACTGGCCTCGGTTTAAGTATTGTCAAACAATTTGTGGAGCTTCTGGGAGGCTCTATAACAGTCACGAGCCACGTTGATCAAGGCACGATATTTACAGTGAAATTATTTGTAAATCCATAGCAATGGATTCACCAAATCGCTCATTCTAAAGTCCCAGGAATCTAAAAAATCCCCCTAAACAATTAGGAGGATGATCACCTGTTTGCATCAAAAGGCTTTTTCAAATTCAAAATCAATATTTATGTAAATGAATTGAAATACGTAAGTGTTCCTTTTAGATTTGATGACAAGTAATCTGCCTTAGAGAGGTTTTGCTTGTCCTCATGAAATACTCAAAGGCTTCTGTGACTTGGGCAATCGCCTCTCTCTCTGTTACTCTCATTTCTCTACCCGTCTCAGCGCAACTGATACCAGATGGGACAACAACAACGACTATCCTTTCAAATCAGATTATTCGTGGAGATTTAGCAGAATATATCACTGATGGCAATTCGCTAAACGATGACCTTCGTCATAGTTTTAGTGAGTTTAATATTGATGTTGGACAGCGAGTTTATTTTGCTGATTCGACTGCTATTAACAACATCATTACCCGTATTACTGGCTCAAATGGTAGCAATATTCTCGGGACGTTGGGGGTTGATGGTAATGCAAATTTATTTCTTGTGAATCCTAATGGATTTATCTTTGGATCAGATGCAAGCTTAGATATTTCAGGTGCATTTCTCATCTCTACCGCTTCGGAAATAAACCTAGGTGAGATAGGAATAATGAATATCGTAAATGCAGATCCCGTAGCGTTATTTGACCTCTTGCAAAAGGTTATAGCAATTCAAAATTGTAAAGACCAGCAATGAGATTGAGTCTTAATCCCCATCTCCGACGGCAGTTACGATATCGACTGGATAAGATGCGGAATCTTTTGAGCATTCTGAATACCATCTCAATGATGATTCTTTGAGCTGCTAAGAGCTGATTCTCCTGTTTCTGTTCCGCAGTCAACTCTCCTCCTTTAGGCTTCTTGTGAGGAGTGAGACTCCGCTGATGTCGCTTGTGTAGACCTTGATATCCGGCGTCGGCAAGGCAGGGTTGTCCCTGCTGAAAATGCACTCTACTCTTTTTGAGTAGTTTGAAGTCATGGGTGCTACCTTTCTCACAGTCACAACAGATAATCTGTGCCCACTGCCAAGCAATAACTATTTGGGCGTTGCAGAATAGAGGTATGAATGGAGGTTGTTGACGCAATGGAATGTCCAGAATGCCAATCTACTCATATCCGTAAGAATGGAAAGAAAAAAGGCAAACAGAATCACATCTGTGTAGATTGCGGTCGTCAGTTTATCGACCGCTACAGCCAGCTCGGCTACTCAAAGTCCTTCAAACGTGAAGGCCTCAAAATGTATGCCCACGGTATGGGCTTTCGAGCCATTGAACGGGTGAAAGGAGTGCACCACACTACCGTAATCACTTGGGTCAAACAAGTCGCTGAATTGCTACCTGATGCTTATGAACCTGAGCAGGTGCCTCAGGTTGGCGAACTCGATGAACTTCAAACATTCGTCGGTGCTAAAAAAATAAGGTCTGGCTCTGGACTGCCGTAGACCACTTCCAACCAGGTATTCTCGCTTGGACTGTTGGTGACAGAAGTGCAGAGACATTCAAACCATTATGGGCAATGGTTAGTCTCTGGAGATGCTTCTTCTACATCACAGATGGCTGGCATGTTTATCCCATGTTTGTACCCGATGGTGACCAGATTATCAGTAAGACCTACATGACTCGTGTCGAAGGAGAGAACACTCGATTGCGGCATTATCTCGCTCGACTCCATCGAAAGACCTTATGTTATTCCAAGTCTTTAGAGATGTTAAAGCATTCGATTCGATTGCTGATTCATTATCTCAAGTTCTGGGATGTTCCTGTACCTTGACCTTCATGGATTCATACCTCTATTCTGCAATGCCACTATTTGAGCTTTAAGGGAATGATGCTTCTTTTTCCCTGAGTAGTAAAGACGTTGTTTTTTTGGGCTTTTCAATCGCCTGTTCTATGGCATCCATCACCACTACTGTCAGAGATAACTCTTCTGAACCATGGAGCTGTTTCATGCTGGGTAAGTGGCAATCGGTTTCTTTGATGAGTGTATTCTCTGTTTTTTTGCACCATGCGACAAACTGTTGATTCATGAATGCCCCATGATTGAGCGATAGGAAATAAGTGCGATATTCCCTCAGATATTCCAAGGTGAGGAGTAACTGATTTTCCAGGGATACAATACTGGGACGACCGGGTTTTTGCTTTGCTTTAGCTTCTGCTAGGACCTCTACCAGACGATTGAAGGTCTGAAGCTTAACTCCACAGGCTCTCCTGAATTGTTCTGTCGATAAATGTTGGAGCTGTTCATAAGTTGGCATTTCTATCGCTATGGCTCTGTTACTTTCCTCTTTTTTACCTACTCTCACCCCTTTTGCAAGAGGTCAAATGTAGCAGTTGTACCCAGCCTCCAACTTATTGACCCACAACCTTTCCAAGTGACCCAACAGCACAAAACTCAAACCCTCAGTGCGGGTATCAGTAAGGCAATCGGTGGTTTTGATGCCTTACCTGCGGTAGAGAACGAATTACAAGCGATTCAAAATACGACCCAAGCAGAAGTTTTACTATAGCAGCGAAGGAGAAGGTTAGGACATAGAACAGAAGGCTATTCTGATGGCATCGAACAAATCCTCAGTCTTCTTGATGAGCTTACTTACCTCCTTCTTTAACCTCCCCCAAAACTTCTCTATCTTGTTCAGGTGTGGTGAGTAGGGTGGCAAAAATATCACTTCACATCCTGCCTTCGCCACCAATGTTTGTATTCTTTCCTTTGGATGAACACTGGCATTATCCAGAATAATAATTTGACCCGGAATCAACTCTGGCACTAAGCAATCCTCTACCCATTGGCAAACTAAGGCGCTGTTGGCATAGCCCTCAAATACCATCGGTGCTATCTGCTCTCCCTCTCGCCATCATCCAATCACGCTAACTCGTTCTGTACGATGACCTAACTTCTCTGCGATAAACCTCTCTGACTTATGGCAGTAGCCATACCCATAATCTAAGGTATTATCAAATCCACTTTCATCGATATATACGAGTCGTTCTTGGACATACTGCTTCAGTTGTGCCACAAATGCTTTTTCTAATTCTTTATCTCTCTCTTGATATCGATAGGTCTTTTTTTTCGAGTAAATTCAATTTTCCGTAGAGCTTCACGTCTGGATGCATCACTAATAGACTCTGGCCATTTCTCCGCCATTTCCTTCTGGGTTAGATGCCCATATTTCTCTGCAAAAGCACGAAAAGCATCTAGATCATTAATCTTCGGTTGAGGGCCTCGACGGTAATCTGTCTTCGGAGCGACTGAACCGATTTTCTCTCGTCGTTTCAGCCACAGGTCTAGCGTATTTCGGCTAATACCAAAGAAGCGACAGATATCACTTTTTCGTTCACCTTTATCGAAGGCGGCAACAGCTTTTAGGCGTAAATCAAGACTATGGGGAGCAGGCATGGCATCTATGTTTATTGCTTCTATCCTATTCTGTCTTAACCCACTCCTTGCCTGCTATAAATGAAACTTTTACTGAAACTAGGGCATGTCATCAATTAAGCCAGATGACAGAAGCAGCCAGATAGATGGCTCCCAAAAAGTTCTGGGCAGTTTTGTCATAACGAGTAGCAATTCCTCGATATTGCTTCAGCTTGGCAAAGAAGTTCTCAATGAGATGGCGAGCCTTATAAAGCTCTCTGTCATAGCCATAAGGAGCTTTTCGTTTTCTTGTGGAAGGAATTACGGCTTCACAATTATCGTTTGCTAACAGTTGCCGCACTCTGTTCTCTGCATCGTAGGCTCTATCCGCCAATAGTGCTCCCGCTTTTATCTCTGGCAACAATGCATCCGCACCATCTAAATCATGGGCTTGACCTGCCGTTAAGTAAAATCCTGTGGGTTTCCCCAAGGCATCGCAAGTGGCATGAATCTTCGTAGTCAAACCTCCTCTACTGCGACCAATGGCAGGGTCCTCTCCTTTTTTTGGGGGCGCCAGCACTATGTTGATGAGCTTTGACGATAGTGGCATCAATCATGGCATATTCATTGTCTGCATCTTGAGCTAAGACTTGGAATATTCCCTCCCACACACCTTGACGGCTCCAGCGAGTGAACCTAGTGTGCACCACTCGGAAATCACCAAATCTCTCAGGTAAATCCCGCCATGGGATGCCCGCACGATATCGATAGAGAATAGCTTCCACCAATAAACGATTGTTCCTTGCTGTACGTCCAACAGAGCCTTTGCGACCGGGCAAGAAATCTTTAATTCTGTCCCATTGGTCCTCTCTAAGGGCATAACGGCGACTACTCATATCACACACTAATTTGCTTTGTTATCGACTCAATCCTAAGCTTTTTCTTGTTCACATCTCTATTTGATGACACGCCCTAGTTTCTCTACCAAAATTGAAGAACATCCCTATCAAGTCGTCCATATTGCAACCCATGGAGAATTTAGTTCAAAACTCGAAGACACATTTATTTTGACTTGGGACGATCACCTTAATATCATCGAGCTGGAAACATTATTCGAGAGTTTCAAGAGAGTAATGTTAAACGCCAATTGCGCAGTAGCTCAATACTTCCATTCACTCTAAATTTCGCAAACAGTGCCATGCTCAAGTCCACCATGTGTTTTGATTTAGAGACAACTTTCGTCCTGCGATGAAACCGAGCAAACCAATGGCGATTGTCTGAGTTGTTTCTCTCAATTGCTATTGTCTCTTTCTTGCTAATGACATGAAAAGCATCTGGGTGATTCTCTAATAGCTGTTGATAGGGTTTCCAATTATCGGTGCAATAGACAGTGATTTGTCATTGCGATAACCGCTCTAGTAAATGACCTAAAGTTCGACTATCACGACTTCCCAATTCCCAGTCAATGAGTCGCCCAGTATTACGGTCATATGCTTTCCAGACCCAAAGTTTGTTTTTTTCTCTTGGATAAAATGCCATAGCTCATCTAGCTCCACCACGACAGCAGACTCAGGAGTGGGCTTTTCATAATTGGCTTCACCGAAATCTCTTACCCAATTGAGCACTGATTGAGCTGATACACCGAGAATCTTGGCTGTCGCATTCATGGACATACCACTCATATACATCAATACAGCTTCTAATTTCATCCAGAGAGGCTTGCCTCGCTCTTTAGAAAAGCTTGTAAATTGATAATTGCACTGCTTACACTTAAATCGTTGACGATTTTTAGCGAATCCACTTTTGATGATGTCTTGAGCATTACATTGGGGGCAGTGAATTGTCATAGCGAGAATTTCTAAGAAACGATTCACTCCATTTTGCTATAGCATTACTTACTTGAAACTCTCAATAATTTAATCATCGGTTGGGTAGCTATTACGAAATCCAACCAGATATACATCGGTAACTCAAGGGTAAAACTAGAAGCTATAACTGGATCTGTCGGCGGGATTTTAAACAGTCAGAGAGCTACTGATGGCAAAAAACAAAGCGTATCAGATTGCAAAAGAGCGGATTGAAACAGCGCAAAAAACAGAGGCAACAGATCTGGATTTGAGCGGTTTAGCTCTGACTGAAGTTCCTGAAAGCGTCGCTCAACTAACCAATCTCACAAGGCTAGAACTTGATCATAATCGAATAACTGAAGTTCCTGAAAGCATAGCCCAACTAACCAATCTCACAACGCTTTACCTTAGTGAAAATCGAATAACAGAGATATCTGAGGCGATCGCTCCACTGAGAAATCTCACAATGCTTATTCTTAAAAACAATCAAATAGCCAAGATACCTGAGGCAATTGCCCAACTAACCAATCTCACAACGCTTAACCTTTCCCATAATCAGCTGACAGAGATATCTGAAGCGATCGCTCAACTAACCAATCTCACAACGCTTTCTCTTTCCTATAATCAACTAACAGAAATACCTGAGGCAATTACCAAACTCACTAAGCTCACAAGTCTTCGTCTTGGTAGAAATCACCTCACAGAGATACCGAAAGAAATTTCCCAACTAGCAAACCTGACAGAACTTTTGCTTTATAAAAATCAAATCACGAAAGTCCCCAAGGCGATCACTCAACTAACCAATCTCAAAATGCTTTCCCTTTTCAACAACCAAATCACAGAAATACCTGAGGCGATCGCTCAACTCACCAATCTCGAAACACTTGACCTTTCTTATAATCAGCTCACAACGATACCTGAGTCGATATCCCAACTCACTAATCTAGTAATACTTTCCCTCTATCAAAATCCTCTCGATCCAATTGTGCATAGTGCATATTCTGGCGGGATAGAAGAGCTTTTTGCCTATTTCCGGAATATTCAAGATCCCTAAGAGTAAAAAACTCTCCTTCGAGTACATTTCCCAAGAAAAGATTTTATTTCCTAGAAGCCTAAGCCACTTGGGTTGATGGAGCAGATTGCTCAAGCTTTTGCATATTAGCTGTCCACTGGGAGTTTTGGAGACCGATAGTCATCACCACGCGAATGGTTTCAAGGAAGCAAATTAGCCAAGAATTACTTTGTTGAGGCATATCGAGGTTCGCTGCAAGTAATTTATTTAATGCCAACATCAAATGGGCGTAACTTCCCGGTGAAATCAAGATCAGTTTGAGTAACAACACACTCAAAGTTAAAAACTCGTTTTGCACCATCAACACAGTGAATGGGTGGGACGGATCTTTGAGATTTTCGGGGTTAAGAAAATAATCAACCGTGGCATTACAGGTTTTCTTGAGCAGATGGGAACCCACTTGATAACTATTTTTTTCGGTATTTAAATCCAGCAAATAACCTCTAATTTTTCTCGGTAACCACTGCAAATGGCGATCGCCTTCCACATTGAGACAAAGATAATCAACCAAATCCATCTTGAAACTTGCATAATCTTTGCCGAGCGATCGCCCTAGAAAATCCTGAGCCATCTGCCCAAAACCATTCTGTTGCTTGTTTAGGAATTTGTGCATTAGCCGCAGAGAAGTCGCAGGCAACAATGTCGGATTTGCCGGGGACTGAGCAACCGTTTTAGACACATCCCCTTTATTTAGAAACATAGCCAATTGGAACTTATAGCGGTTTTGGAGATAGCGATAGAGGGTTTGTTTCGCCTCATATTGCTCATCCACTACCGACGTCTGATTACGCTGACTAAATAAACTAAAAATCTGGTAGCGATCGCCCCATTGACGCTCAGACTTGTGTTTCGGCACAAAAATTGTGAGGGCTTGATATTCATTGCTTTGACGGAAAGTATTGAGCCAATTTCTCACGCGGCGCTTTGATGTTGTCGCTAGCGAGGAACAGCGAGTCTCTTTGTTGATTAGTGTGAAAAGTTCAGGAATACAGTTCGGCTTTTTACGCTTAAAACAACCGTCGATAAAGACATAACAAACATTGTTGAGCAGCTCTAAAAAAGCATCCGCCGAGTTGTATCGGAGTAAGCAGTGGATTTCATCTTGCAAACATCGAGGGACACGATTTTGCTCATGGTTAATAAAGAAAATTTCGAAATACTCTAGAAATGTTTGCAGAGATGCTGTCCGAGTTAGGTCACGAAAATAATCAAGAATTTCTGTCTGAGCATATTTCACTTCACTGGAAACCTTTGAGAGCGAAAAATCTGATGCCGTCTGTTTGGGCGATCGCCTCGCTGAATAGCGTGTTTGTTGTGTTCTTGAGCGAGAAAAAGAGGTAGACGATTGAAGCTGAGTCACCTCTCCCTTTGCCAAAAACGAGTCGAATGCAGATTCTATACCCTTAAGCTGACTAGTCATACCGTTTATCCCGAAAGAAGAAATTGTTGTCGATGTCCTTATTATTACGGAGACAAGATGAAATTTAAGTGACGCACAGCTCATATACGTAGGTGTTTTGTCAACAAAAGTATTGATTTGAATTACGTATTTGAGTAAGCGAGATCAATAAAAAGAAAGCCTGGGATCACATTTCAGCCGAGTCAGATTATTCATTTTGCCTATTTTCTGGGCAAGCATATTTCATCAAAACCGCCTGTGTCGCTTCGTTTGCGGCAAATAAATGTTCCACTCTCAAAGAAGCCAGCGTAATGTCTTGAGGTGTACCAAAAGTTGTGAACATACTGAAAAAAGCCAGTTCGCCATATTCGGTTTGGTAGCGAGTCGTCAGGACAGGAGCAATGGATCGGGCAGTATGGTACGCAACCTTAGAACCCAATTTATTCGTTAATAGCTCTGCAAAGACTTCTACTTTGGGAGCTAAACTTTCTTGGGTGGAGGCTTCATGCCGAAGATGCGCCAACATTGGTGGCCCCACATCCGCCAAATTTGTGATCGATTTCGTCAACCCTTCTGGATGCACCAACAAGTCCAACATATTTATCGGCGATCGCCCCATCAAATCCTTTGCCCAGGGCAGTAATGTAAGCGCTAACCATTGTCCGCCTTGATTTAATCGCAACAAATTCCAGTGAGAATCCAGCACAAAAGCAGGGATGGGCTCATGGGCTTTTAGAAGCTGTTCGAGTGCAAAATTAATTTGAGCCAGAGACGGATCATCGAGAGGCGTGGTCTCATAGGTTGGCGCGTAGCCCGCTTGCAACATGACTTCGTTACTAATCGCTAACGGCGTTTGCAATTCTCGGAGCCACGCAATTAATAATTCTCGACTCGGTTTCGACCGACCACTTTCTACAAAGCTGACATGGCGTTGGGAAATATTGAGTCGCAAGGATAAATCCAATTGACTAATCTGCAATGTTTTTCGCAGTTGTCGCAGAGTGGTGGTGAATATTGTCGTCATCGCAGATATGGGTTTGCTTACTGAAAATCTAGCGGTGGACTGGGTTGAATTCAATTACCTCAGAGGTAATTGCACGAATAAAAGAAGCAATCAATATTGGAACTGTACAGATTTTCGAGGTTAAATCCATGCAACGTAGTCTACTCATTCTCGTTTTGATTCCTTTTAGCGCACTCAGTGCTGTGGCCCTTTGGCAGCATGGCTATTGGGGAATTTTAGAGCCGCATTTCCATAGCTTCGGGGAAGGACAAGTGTTGGCTGATTTGGTGATTGCGCTGAGCTTATTCATGACATGGATGTGGCGGGATGCGAAAAGCCTAGGGCGTAATCCTTGGGGCTGGATCGTTTTAACGCTTACATGTGGTTCCTTTGGCCCCTTGTTCTATCTCCTCACTCGTCAAACAGAACAGAAATCAGCAGAACAAACACCCATATTGAATTGAGATGCATTGCTGAAAAGAAAGCATAAAATAGTAAATACAAACTATTTTTAGTGACTTTGTCTGTATGAAAGCTAAATCGTCGTTTGCGCTAAAAGATCACCTTTTCAATGCGGCCAAAGTCACTTATCTCGCGAATCTCATTGCTCAGGCATATCCTGATTTTGAGACAGATAAATTCCATACGGTAGTCGTTTCGAAGTTTCCAAAACTAGAACTTAAACAGCGAATTACCCACATCACCGAATGTTTGCATCGTTATCTGCCAGAGGATTATGAAACAGCTCTGGAGATTTTGCGGCGATCGCTCCCCCCAGAATTAGACCCAACGAAAACAGATGATGATTTTGGGGATTTTATTTTTGCACCCTTCTCGATGTATGCGGCGACCTATGGCTGCGAAGAGCCATATTTACAGCTTTCTCTCGAAGCTTTAAAAGAAATCACCAAACGCTTTTCAGCAGAAGATGCCATTCGATATTTCATTAATGGATTTCCTGATCAAACACTCACTTTTTTGCTGGCATGTGCGCGGGATGAAAATTATCATGTGCGGCGATTAGCTAGTGAAGGAACGCGACCGAAACTACCTTGGGCACAGAAAATCACCATCGATTGCCATCGAGCACTGCCGATTTTGGATATTCTTTATGTCGATAAAACTCGCTATGTGACACGCTCCGTCGCCAACCATCTCAACGACATCAGCAAAATTGATCCTGACCTTGTTCTCACTACACTTCGGAAATGGAAGGAGGGCGATCGCCAAACCGAAAAAGAATTAGCTTTTCTCACCAAACACGCACTGCGTACCCTAACCAAACAGGGAAATCCAGAAGCTTTAGCGCTACTAGGATTCAACCAACAACCCTCGGTTAAAATAACTAACCTTATGACGAGTACTCCCATTGTAAAAATTGGTAGTGCATTTGAATTTTCGTTGGAAATTTACGCCGATAAAAAACAAGACATCCTTGTGGATTACAGCATGATTTATGCAGGTACAGGGAGAAAGCAGTCACAAAAGATTTTTAAAATAAAGCAGCTTGTTCTCAAGAAAGATGAGACGACCAAACTCAAGAAAAGGCATCCAATGCGGTTAATGACAACAAGGAGTTTATTTCCTGGCACTCACCAAATTAATGTACGAGTGAATGGGCAAATTCTTGAAAGTCTATCTTTTGAGCTAATCAAAGCATAAGAATCTCTGAAGCTGAGAGGCGATCGCCAATCTTGATTTTTGAGATCTAAGCAGAACAAAAAAATACCCAAAAGAATCATTGACTCTTCAGGGCATTATCAAATTCCACACTTTGTTTGACTTGTCTCTACTTACCTAAATAAGTTTAGGAAAACATTTTTGTGCGCCATTTTCCGAGACGCTTTTCTGCAATCATCGTCAGACTATTGGCCGTCATCAATTGACCCTGTAGTCTTTCGATTTCCTTTGCTTGCTCTTGTACTTTCGTTGAGCCAAATTGCAATCCTAATTGACCATCCGAAGTATTCCCTGTTGATAGGGTATATTCCTGGCCTAAGAATTGAGCACCTAAATTAGATGTGTATTCTAAGCTTGCCAATTGTTTACGCAAATCATCAATAATTTGAGACTGCTCTTCTTCCTTAGCGCGGATCCTTAATTCTTCTGCTGAGAGCACTGGAGCGGGAGCTAGAAGATTATCCTGTGTAACTTTAGGTGGGGCAAACACCTTTCTAAGAAACTGTCTGAAGTCAGTGATCGGAATCGAGGGAGTGGTGTCTTGTAAGAGAACACCAGCAAGACGTGATTGATTGCTTTCTTTGATATCAGTACCAACTCTGTCACTGGTGGAGAGGCTCGTATATACCTTGAAGTTATTCACAAAACCCGAAAGATTTTGCCCTATCTGAGAGTTATAACCACGATTGTAAGGAACAATGAAATCTCCAAAATTGCTTTGATACTCATCGCTATCAAGATAAGAATCAATCTCTGCTTCAAATCCTTGCTGATCTAGAATATGGCTATGGGGAACAGTCTCATCATAGCTACTAGGAGCACGCCCTAATAAGTGCTTGAAATTCAATTCGATGGAACGATAACGAGAGCATGTCTCGAAAAAGTTAGCGCGATAGAAATCAGATTTGGCGATAATCCGAATAAACTCTCTGACACTGATGGTGCCATTTTGAAGCTGGGATTCAGCCGTGGCTAAGCGTTCGCTCTCCATTAAATGGATATTGCCAAATACTTGTCGATAAGCTGCCCGAATTACAGTTTGAATTTCTTCGACAGAAGCATTTGCCGTAAGTTCAATGGCTTCGGAAACATCAAAGGGTCTGCTATTAGTATTGGCTGAACGACTTGCGAGGAGCGGAGATACGTTACCAGTCATTGTTGATAAGCTCTAAATGATTAATAGGGATTTAGAAGAAAAAAATTTTTTTTAAAGGGTTGGAGATAAAAATGAAAACTATTGATTCTGCGATGAAATCATTAGCTCGTTTTCGTGTGTCTTAATCGCAGTATTATAAAGTTTCAGGGGATCAATCTTTCTTAAAAATTGTAAAATCCGATAAAGGTCAAAATGATTTTCTGATTTAAAATCACTGCTTTATCTCATTTAAGGAATTATTTAAAAAACAAGAATTTGGCTTGAGTTATTGTTTGATTTTCTTGGGTTTATTGCTTTTCTCTCTTCTGAAAATTGAATGTTATATAAATAAAAATCCCATTTCTAATCTAGCCAAAAGATTTAGGAAATGAGATTTTAAAACAGTTGGTTTACTGATCTCTTTTTATTGCTCTCTCTAAAAAGGCGATCGCCCTTTTATTTTTTGAGTTTATCTTGGGTTTGAGTGTCAAAATCGCTGGCAGAATGACGCTCATGAAGTTGCTCCTCTAGCTCACCCCATGTTCGATTCACCATTCGTCCTCGCTGTACTGCCTTCCGAGCATCAATCGCTTTTGCCCATCGCATCAGGTGAGTGTAGGATTGAGCATCCACAAATTCTGCGGCATTGTAAAGACGATTTAAAACTAGTCCGCCATACCAAGGCCAAATCGCAATGTCTGCAATGGTGTATTCCTCGCCGGAGATATAGGGATTCTCCGCTAACTGTCGGTCAAGGACATCAAGCTGACGCTTAGTTTCCATCGTGAATCGATCAATACAATATTCGATTTTGGTGGGTGCATAGCTATAGAAATGACCAAAACCACCGCCAAGATAAGGTGCTGAACCCATCTGCCAAAATAGCCACGATAAACATTCTGTTCGTTGGGCTGGTTCGGAAGGTAGCAAAACGCCAAATTTTTCTGCGAGGTAGAGCAAAATTGACCCTGATTCAAACACCTGAGTCGGAGGATTTGTACTGCGATCTACCAGAGCTGGGATCTTCGAGTTTGGGTTTACTTCTACAAAGCCACTACCAAACTGATCACCCTCATTAATCTTGATGGGATAGGCATCATATTCTGCGTCAGTAATGCCTAGAGCCAGTAATTCCTCCAGCATAATGGTGACCTTTTGCCCGTTCGGTGTCGCCAGTGAATAGAGCTGAAGCGGATGGTCTCCGACTGGAAGTTCTTTGTCATGGGTAGCACCTGCAATTGGACGATTAATGTTTGCCCATTCCCCGCCACTCCCTTTGTCCCATTGCCAGACTGTTGGTGGCGTATAGGCTGATTCTTGATCCATCGGTTTTTCGGGGTTCACTATCTAACGCTTAAACGGTAGCTCACTTCGAAATATTCAGCCTATGAGGCTCTTAAAATTTCACTGATTTTTCGGCAACAGCTTAAGTCTGGTTGGCTATAGTCGTGAGTAGTAGCGGAAGAATCACAAGTCATGAGAACGACTAATCTATTTTGCTTAAGTACAGGCTTGATGTTGGCGATCGCCCCTCTATCTTTTGCGGAAACGAAACCGGGTTGGGGAGACTGGAAACCCATTGCTATTCATGAGGAACAAAACTTTAGCGCCGGTTTTTCAAATATAGAGTTAGGCGGTTATTTAGACTTTGAATATTACTGTAATGACCAAGCGACAGAAGCCAACATCGAAACCGAGTACTCCTATCGTTTTAGTGATTTATTGGACTATATTGGCACTGGAAAAGTGGAATATCGGTGCTCCATTAACGATGAACCTTTCGCTACACACATCATGACAGCAGTCAAAACCGATATCTCCTACCCGGTCTGCCTTCAAGTGCAAAGTGATATCGGTAATGGTCTCAGGTTACGGCAAGACAATAATCTCAGTGCGCCAATCATCGGGATTTTGACGAACGATTCTAAGGTTTATGATCAATCATCGCCAGCTTTAATTATTCCTGACACTACAGGTAGGCAATGGTTATTGTTGCAGCAGAATCATCAGGAAAATGCGTGGGTTTCTCTCTCAGAAAAAGAAGGAGCTCATATCAATTTTCGGCTTTGCTCCTAACATCAAAATGATGATGGAAATTCTCATATACAGATTGCTAGGATATCGGCAATTTTAAAGGGGAATTTTGATGAGTAATCTGTTGCTAACTGTAATGTTTACTGATGAGGATCAAGAAATTAGCGATCGCCATGCCACTTCATTAATGCGTGAATTGCGTCAGTTAGATGAAGTAGAGGATATCAGTCGGGTTAAAGACCCCAATCCACCAGAAGGAAATATGTCTGCGTTTGCATTTTTAACTGGGATGTTAACGGCAGAAGTAACCGTAGAAAATGGCAAAAGATTGTTGGGATTCTTGGGCGATCGCCTCAGCAATAAGTCAATCAAACTAAAGGTTGAGGGGAATGGCAAAGTGTTGGAGGTGGAAGCGTCTAGCAAAGAAGAACTACAATTTGCGATAGCTGAAGCGCAGAAATTTATCGAGTCCTAATCTCTCCCACAAACAATGGCATCGAAGGTCGCACTACTTATCGGTTCTGGAGATTATCAATATCCAAATGATTTTAATCTGCTAGAGACGGCGGCGCGTAATGTTGCGGCTCTACAACAGCTTTTTGAAGATCCGGAGATTGGTGGGTTTAATGAGGTTCAGGTGCTCACTCACCCCACTGAATCTGAAATGCGACGGGCGATCGCCATTCTCTTTTCCCCTGAACGCAGCAAAAAAGATACGCTGCTATTTTATTTCGCAGGGCATGGCGTAAAGGACGATAGCGGTCGGCTGTATTTTGCGGCGAAAGATAGTGAACGGAATTTATTAGGTGCAACGGCAGTGCTTGCATCATGGGTGCATCAGCAAATGAATACCTGTTGGGCAAAGCGACAAATTGTGATCTTGGATTGTTGTTTTAGTGGCGCGTTTGATCCTCAGTCCAATGCGATGGCAGATAACTCTGTCGATTTGCGGCAAATGGTGGGTACAACTGGGGCAGATGGTCGTGTGGCGTTTGCCTCATCGAGTGGGTTGGAATATTCCTTTGAACGTAAGGGGATGGATCTTTCAATCTACACTCGTTTTTTGGTGGAAGGCATCAAGACCGGGGCGGGGGATCTGGATGAGGATGGTGCGATAAGAGCGGATGAGCTGCATGATTATGTTTCCCAGCGGGTACGAGATGCAGAACCGAAGATGAAGCCGAAAATCATTGTCCTCAAAGATCAGGGCTACGAAGTTGTAATTTCCAAGACACAGCCCACCGATCCAAAGCTTAAGTATCGTCGAGCAGTTAAAAAGTATGCTGCCACTGGCAAAATTCGGCCTTCTGCAAGATCAATTCTGGATGTCTTGAGGCAGGAATTGAATTTATCCCAGGATGTAACCGAGCAAATTGAGTTTGAGTTTTTACGTCCGTTTCGGGAGCATGAAGCAAATCTCCAGACTTATCGGAATGCCCTCACAGCGGAAATACAGCAATGTTTTCCATTAGACCAAGAGGCAGTAAAAAACCTCGAAGATTTACAGCTTCAACTGAATTTGCGAGATGAAGAAACTAGCAGAATTTATCAACAAGTCAAAAATCAAATTAATCTGAAGAGTACTATTCCCGAAACGTCTAAATTAGTTAATCCTCTACTTCCTGCATCTGTCTCCAAGTCCAAAATTATTGTGCCATCAAGCCCAAAGATCGACATATCTCGTCGGCAAATGCTTCGTTATAGCGCCCTCGGAGTAACTGGTTTAGGAACAGCACTCTCAATCAGAGAAATACTCAAGTTTGTACGTGAAACTAATACTGCTTTTAATACAGTTTTAGATGAGTCAGAATCCTCACCGCAATCTCTTAAATCTTTCATAGAGAAAGGAATTGCAACCGATATTCCTCTGGAGATGATAGAAATACCTGCTGGGACATTTTGGATGGGAACTCCTGAGAGTGAAACAGATCGCAATGAGGATGAAGGACCCCAGCATAAGGTTTCTGTTCCAGAGTTTTATCTGGGGAAGTATGAGGTCACTCAGATCCAGTGGCGTGCAGTCGCGGGCTGGGAAAAAGTTGATCGTGATTTACCTGGGGCTCCTTCCAAAAATTCTCAAGGCGGTAGCTATCCGGTTGATAGTGTGACTTGGTTGGAGGCTGTAGAATTTTGTAAAAGGCTAAGTCGAGGGACGGGACGAGCATATCGCTTACCCAGTGAAGCGGAATGGGAATACGCTTGTCGTGCCGTTAAACCAGTAGAACGCCCCGAAGAGTTGACCTTAGAACTTTGGAATCAGCAATATTTAACTCGTTTCTATTCCGGGAATGACAATTATGATAGCTCCCTTGGTCAGTATGCTTGGTATGGACAGAATTCCAACTCACAGAGCCATCCCGTTGGTGAAAAGAAACCAAATAATTTTGGACTTTATGACATGCATGGCAACCTCTGGGAGTGGTGTCAGGATGATTGGCATCCTAGTTATGTAGGTGCTCCGAATAATGGCTCTGCTTGGCTAAATAAAAGTGACGGAAATATTTCAAAAGTGTTACGTGGTGGTTCTTGGTTCAGCTATCCGTGGGATTGTCGGTCAGCAGATCGTTTTTTTATTTCGCGTGACGACCGGAGCAATATTTACGGTCTTCGGGTTGCTTGTTCTGTCTGAGGTTAGTCCTTCAGCACTCTTGTCCTTAGCATCCCCGCATTTTTTATAGTATTTTTGTGGCTAGGTGTAGATCCCCGACTTCTGCTAGAAGTCGGGGATCTCGATACTTTGTAGAACATATCAATCACTTGATGAATAAAATAGTTGTATGGTGAACAGGAGAAATTGCCATGGCGACAGTTACTGCCGTTTCCCAGGAATATTCCCTATCTGAGTTTTTGGCATTACCTGAAACAAAACCAGCCAGTGAATATATCAATGGGAAGATCTATCAAAAACCCATGCCCCAAGGAAAACACAGCACATTGCAAGGTCGTCTCGCCACTGAGATTAATCGTGTGGGACAACCCGAAAAATTAGTCTATGCTTTCCCAGAATTGCGTTGTACCTTTGGCGATCGTTCTCTTGTGCCGGATATTGCTGTATTTGAGTGGGCAAATATTCCAGTAGATGACAACGGCGAAATCCAGAATCGTTTTACTGTTCCTCCCGATTGGGTCATCGAAATCCTCTCCCCCGAACAAAGTCCACCGCGCGTCATCGAGAAAATTCTCTTCTCAATACAACAAGGTTCAACACTTGGCTGGCTAATTGCTCCCGACGATTATTCTGTTACGGTTTTTCATCCCGATAAACTTGCGGAATTTAAAGAACAGGACGCGACACTCCCGGTGCTGCCTATTCTCGAAAATTGGCAACTTACAGCAACTGAATTATTTAGTTGGCTACGGTTAATCTGATCTAAAACCACTATTTATTAGATTTTGAATAATTCTTGGGGTGTTGTTACCAACTTCGGGAACTGCGGCGAGGCAATTTTTTCCGCACCGCTAAAAACAGTTTCATCGTAGAGTCCTTCATTGAAAATTAGGACAATAACTTTCTGTTCTTGCGGATCAATAATCCAATATTCCGGCACGCCAATAGCTGCGTATTCAGACCGCTTATAGCTATAATCGCGAATGATAGACTCTGGACTCACAATTTCAACAACAACGATGGGAGGCTGCTCAAAAATGAGAGCCTCATCCAACAATGCCATAAAATACTTTTCTTCCACCACCATCAAATCAGGCATTCTAGATTTGTGTTCTGTGGTTCTGAGTCCAGCCTCTTTCAGACAAAGCCAAGATTGTTGCTGCTTCTGAATTTGTGCTGTGAAAATGCGTTCTAAACGTTGCGCAATTAAAAAATGCAAACCTTTAGGTGGTGTCATCGCAATTAACCGACCATTATCCAGCTCATACCGAGTATTTGTACCATCATCGTACTGACAATATTCTTCAAAGCTATAGCGTTTCGTGACTGTCGCAACCATCGAACATCACTCCTGTGGTCAGAATACTAGTTCCTATTGTATCCAACGAATAAAAGAAACTCTGGCGGCGATCGCCATTTTATAAATCCTCTAAAATCATAAATAAGCTTCTCGTGGGGGAACCATGACCGCCGTTATTGCACCCAGCAAAATCAAGCACCTCAAACAACTTTTTGAGTTGGCACAGACTCGAAATTCCGGTTCTGAAGAAATTTTTGTGCTTAGCAATATTAGCTGGGAAGAATTTAATGAATTGTTAGATGCGATTCCTGAACAACGCGGCACTTTATTTCGATACTTAAAAGGTGAACTAGAAATCATGGCTCCCGGTCGTAATCATGAACAGGTAAAAAAACTCTTGGGAATCTTATTAGAATGTTATTTCTTTGAGAAAGATATTGAGGTTATTCCATTAGGTTCGACCACCTTCAGGCATGAGCTTTCAAAAAAAGGAATTGAGCCAGATGAATGCTATTGCTTTGACTCAAATCGAGAATATCCAGATCTAGCAATTGAAGTGATTTTTACAAGTGGCGGCTTGGATTTATTAGAAATCTATCGTGTAATGGGTGTTCAAGAAGTTTGGTTCTGGCAGAAAGAAGAATTGAGTTTTTTCCGTTTAGAAGAAGATATTTATCAGAAAGTTAATGAAAGCATTTTTCTCCCTGATATCGAAAAAAAATTCCTAGAAAAACTTTTGATTTCCTCTGATTCTCTCAACAAAATCCGTAAAACTTTCCAGCAGAAAATACAGATTAATTAGAGATTTCTGTGCGATCGCCCAACAATTTTCCTCGTAGCTTTTTAATTTGATCGCGGATCAGAGCTGCCTGTTCAAACTCAAGATTTTTCGCAGCTTCCTTCATTTTCTCTTCGAGCTGATTGACCACTTCAGGGATTTTCTCCAACGGAACAAACTCCATATGCTCAACCACTTGCTCGAGTTGCTGGGAATTGAGACGACGGGAAATATCAAGGAATGACAGAATCGCATTTTGCTCACGTTTTACAATCGGCTGCGGCGTAATGTTGTGTTTTTTGTTGTAAGCAATCTGAATCTTCCGACGACGGTCTGTTTCGGCGATCGCCTTATCCATACTATCCGTCAAATTATCGGCATAGAGGATAGCCTGACCACAAATATGACGGGCTGCTCGTCCAATCGTTTGGATCAGCGATCGCTCAGATCTCAAGAAACCTTCCTTATCCGCATCCATAATCGCCACCAGGGAAACTTCCGGCAAATCAAGACCTTCCCGCAAGAGGTTTACGCCGACCAACACATCAAATTCCCCCTGCCGTAACGCCTGAATAATTTCGATGCGCTCAATGGATTTGATTTCCGAGTGGAGATATTGCACCGCAACGCCTTGTTCACTGAAATAATCTGTTAAATCCTCCGCCATCCGTTTTGTCAGCGTTGTAATTAGTACCCGTTCCTGTTTCTTCGTTCGCTTATTAATTTCGCCGAGGAGATCGTCTACTTGCCCATCCGTTGGCCGCACAAAAATTTCTGGATCAAGCACCCCCGTCGGACGAATCACCTGTTGAATCACCCGTTCCTCCGATTGCTCAATTTCCCAAGCGCTGGGTGTTGCTGACACAAACACACATTGATTCACTTTGTCCCAAAACTCTTCCGACTTCAGCGGGCGATTATCGGCGGCACTAGGCAACCGAAACCCATGATTAATCAAAACCTTTTTGCGAGCTTGGTCACCGTTATACATCCCACGAATTTGTGGCACAGTCACGTGGGATTCATCGACGACTAACATCCAATCATCAGGGAAATAATCCACCAAACATTCCGGCGGCGAACCCGCTTCCCGACCCGCTAAATGCCGCGAATAATTTTCCACTCCATTGCAATATCCTACTTCCTGCAACAGTTCTAAATCATAGCTGGCACGTTGCCTCAGACGTTGCGCTTCGAGGAGTTTATTCTCTTTTTCTAAAAATGTTAGTTGTCCTTCTAACTCTTTTTTAATGTCTTCACAGGCGCGTTCAAGTTGTTCTTGGGGCGTCACAAAGTGGCGAGCAGGATAGATATTAATCTGCGTCAAACTTTGGAGAATTTCTCCCGTGACCGGATCAAGAAAACGAATTGATTCAATCTCATCCCCAAAAAATTCAATCCGAATTACCCGATCCTCATAGGCCGGCACAATTTCGAGAATATCCCCCTTCACCCGAAAATTACCGCGAATCAATTCCGTATCATTGCGGCGATACTGTACTGTCACCAATTTGCGTAAAACTTCCCGCTGGTCGATTTCCTCACCCACTTCAATCTTGATCGCCGCCTTTAAATACTCTGCGGGCATCCCCAAACCATAGATACAGCTAATCGATGCCACCACAATCACATCCTTCCGTTCGAAGAGCGATCGCGTGGCTGAGTGCCGCAACATATCAATCTCATCATTAATCGAAGCCGTTTTCTCGATATAGGTATCCGTGACGGGGATATAGGCCTCTGGCTGGTAATAGTCGTAATAGCTAATGAAATATTCGACTGCATTGTAAGGAAAAAATTGCCGCAGTTCATTGCAGAGCTGTGCCGCCAAAGTCTTATTATGGGCAAGGACTAAAGTCGGTTTCTCAATCTGAGCAATTACTGACGCCATTGTGAAGGTTTTTCCCGTGCCCGTCGCTCCCAAAAGAGTTTGGAATTTAGCATCGGAATTCAGTGAATCAATAAGCTCACTAATAGCTTGGGGCTGATCGCCAGTGGGTTCAAACGGTGCGTGCAGACGAAACAAAGCTTATTTCCTCAATGGACATAACTTAAACTAATGAGATACTTTAGAAACAAAGTTGTGAGATTATGACAGATTGTGTCTAAGATCAGCTAAGAATCTTTGTCCCATTATTTGGGATAATTAAAGTATCGAAAACATCCTTAATACATAATCCTACTCAAAATTCTTTAGTAGGTGTTGGCTCAGATAAATTAGGAGAGATCCAATGACCACCGAGAATACGTCTTCCACTGCGTCGAAAACGACGACGACCGCTAAAACAACCCGTAGCCGCAGCACCGCTAAAAAAGAGACCAAAGAAGTGACTGCACTCTCCGTAAAGGAACCTACAAAATTAGGTTTACCTAACAATCGTCCCATCGAGCCTAGCCACCTCAAAGTGACTAGCACTTATAAGTCTGTCGGTGCTGATCGTCCTGTCACTGCTGGCACAATGGAAATTTCTAGCACAATGACTATTTCTGGCAATCGTCCTATTGCTGCAAGTCTGCTTCAGGTCAGCGACACTTTTGTTATGGGTAAGCGCCCTGTTGCACCTAACGAAACTGATGACATCGATATTTTGATCGGCTACCTCGACTAGGTCTCTAATTTTCGATTACTCGCTAAATTTATAGAAAATATCCAGACACAATCCCCTAAGGAATTAGGGGATTTTTTATTGGGCAAAAAGATTTTTGTTTTCCAGCTCAGGATTTCGAAAAAGACTGCTTGAGTATATTTTGTGTCATTGAATTCTGACTTTTAATAATTTCCATATGACGTAGGGGTGATGGTCGATGGATACCGTATCCCTGGGCATAGTCAACATCAAGTTCTCGCAATTTCTGGAGTGTCTCTTCATCCTCGACAAATTCTGCGATGGTTTTAATTTTTACAGCCTTGGCAACTTGCTGGAGTGCTTCAACAATAATTGCATTCATCGAGTTTTGGCAGAGCTCCCGGATAAATTGGCCATCGATTTTCAGAAAATCAACGGGTAAGGTCTGTAAATAGCCAAAGGATGACATGCCACTCCCAAAGTCATCTAGGGCAAATCGGCAGCCAAGGTTTTTGATGGAGCGAATAATCTGAGAGGCTCGATGAAGGTTGGCGATCGCCATGGTTTCGGTAATCTCAAAACAAATTATTTCTGGCGGAATTTGGTGTAGCGCAAATTGTTGTTCAAGAAAGGATATTAATTGGGGATCATTTAAACTCTCAGAGGACAAATTTAAACTATAAAAACTACGACCCGAAGAATCACCAGATTGACTAGTACGCCAAAGAGACCGTAAATAATCACTTTGGGACTCGAAAAAATGCGAAATCACCCAGCGATCAATCTTTGCCATTAGCTCATAACGCTCAGCAATCGGTAAAAAAGCACCAGGTGGCAAAATCTTCCCATCAGACGTTTTTAAGCGCAATAGAATTTCGTAGTGTTTATGGTGTTGGCCTGTAGTGTCATTGATGGCTACAATTTTTTGTTGGAAGAGTTGGAAATGATCTTCCGATAATGCTCGATTAATGATGGTCAACCAATTCATTTCGGCGTTTTGGGCAGCCAAGTGGCGTTCGGTATCTGGCACTGCATAAACTTGATTGCGACCAGTATTTTTGGCTTGATAACAAGCTTGGTCTGCGGCTTTTAGAATCATCACAGGGTCATCCTGATTCGGCCTGAAGGCAACCACGCCAATGCTAATGCCCAAGGAAAATTTTTTCTCCAGCCAGAAAAATCGAAATTTTTGTATCGCCAAAAGTATTTTCTCTGCAACGGCGATCGCCCGACTTAAAGGACAATTTTCAAGAATAATCCCAAACTCATCACCCCCAAGCCGCGCCACCAAATCCCCTTTACGCACTTCGTTGGAAATATAGTGAGAAATCTGGATGAGCAGCTCATCTCCTGCGTCATGACCACAGGTATCATTCACGATCTTAAAGCGATCAAGATCGAGATAGAGCACCGTGTGATCAGTAGAGACAACAGTACCCTCCTCATGAAGTCTTTCCAAAGCAGCTAAAAATTCGCGGCGATTCGCTAAGCCTGTCAAAAAGTCATGGCTGGACTGCCAAGTTAGCTTCCGATTAGTATCGACCATTTGAGTCAGATCTCGAAGCACAATCACATAGCCCAGCACCTCATCTGTTTCAGAACAAATCGGGGCGTGAGAAATATCCAAAACCTTTTCTCTGCCATCAGGAGTCTCAATCGTAATCCGTTGGCGATCGCAGGCAAGCTTCTGATTAAAGACATCAAAAGGAACCGTCGCATTCTGCGTTAAAAGCGTAATTAGATCCTGATCAATCAAGCTCTCAACACTATAACCAAGCAACTTTCCAGCCGCTACATTTGCCGTCAAAATCTTTCCATCAGGAACAGTGGTAATCACCCCATCACTAATCGAACTCAGCGTAAAGGCCATTAAATTCTTCTCTTCAGCTAAAAGTCGCTCCGATTTCAATTGAGCCTGATGACTGCGAGCCAAATTGTCGACCATCTGATTAAAAGCTAGACCCAATTCAGCAATTTCCTTCCCGGCCATTACTGCCTTTGCAATTTCTTCCGCATTCAAACCCTCCTGAATACCCTCATCATTATTTTGACTAAGAGCTTGGGCAATCTTTTTCGCCTTTCGAGTTACAGGAACAATAGAATTTTTGAGCTGCCCTATTAAAATAATTGCGCAAATTGTCCCCGATATTAAAGCCGTCAAAGCCAACGTCAAATTGAATAATTGCAGTTTTTGTTGTTCATGCATTGCAACCTTTAGAGAAGATTGCATCTGTAGATCAAGATGGGAAAAAATCTTTTCGACAGTTTCATCTGTTTTCAGAGTTTCTCGCCTTAAATCTTGAAAAATCCCGTTATGGCTAGAATTATGGAGACTACCATCCTGGTGTACACCGCGACTCAGCTGATCTAGAGAGAAATGTAGCAGTTGATGACTACTCTGAAACCGATAAAATAAAGCAGATATTTTTTCGTAATCCTCAAAGGATTGATTAAGACGAAATGTACCTTCTTTTATTCGCTCTTCTTCTAACGCATATTTTGCTTGCTGAGTTCCTTCCTCTGATAAAGCATCAATTTCCATGCACAGTTTATCTAATCTATGGAGATAAGCGATGATCTTTTCTGCCTGTATCTCTGTGTTTCTTGTACGATAATTCTGGATCAAATCAAGGGTATTAATAAATTCCTGATTGCGCTGCTTAATTTCAATCGCTGTCCGAAATAAAGGCATATCAGAATAGGTCATCTCTTCAATTTCACGTCGAATTTCATAAGAATCGAGCAGAGAATAACCTGATAAGCTCCCCAAAAGAACTAGGAAAAATGCAGCTAAGCCTCCCAGCTTTTGGGTAAAACTGAATCGTCCAAGGAAAGTTTTTGGGGTATTTTCCAACATCACTACTCCGCAATAATCACAGATTAGATAGATTCATCTTGAACATTAGAGAAGGTGTTTTTGGGAATACATGCGCTTAAATACATCGCTTGAAAAGAATGACAGAATAGAATTCCTATAAACATATTCACTCCTCTATAAAAAGTATAGAAACATCCAGTTTTAAAACAATCCGCTATTTTACTGAACAAGAAAAATCTTGATGTAACTTTATTATTCAAAAAAGAAGAGAGTTTAAAGCATTTTTCTCTACGTATTTTTTCGGATGTTTTTTGTTGTTATCAAAAAACATCATGCTTCACTCAAAGCTGTAAACCGAACACTTTTTTCTTAGGTAAACATCTCTTAGAGGATGTCTGAAAAGAGTCTAGTCGTAACTTTTATCGAGATGGCCTGAACGAAAGAATTAGTCTTTCAGGCGATCAACTTAGTGGAAATCACACAGTATTTAGCGTACATAAAGACTTTTCAGATATCCTCTTAGGCAATCGAAAATTCTTTAAAAATAGAAAACAAGATTGATACAAAAGAGCTTTCTGTGATGATTTTAGTAAATACCTTTCAGGCAAGATATTGCTGGAGTGATTGGCTCATTTCCAAATCCATTTTTTCGACTACGACTCATTAAGTCCCATGCACCCAGATTCAGGATGATGCTCACGCTAAGCATTTGTCATTAAGCGAAGCTTTGTCATAAAAGCAAAAAAAACAGACATTCCGGAGAATGCCTGTTTTGGATTTCTTATTTTTCGATTATCTAAAAAGTCCTTTGCTGAGAACGAAGCTCAGTTGTGACTTTAGAAATCAAGTTGGCCACCAGCTTGGACGCGCTCGACTTGCTTCTTCTTAAGGACTAAGAAAATCTGAGTCAACATAATACCCGCAACAAACGCCATATAGCCGAAGATACGAGCAGGGTTTTGGAGGACAACTTCAGTGTCTTTCTGACCGAAGCCACCAACGTTGGGGTTGTTAGTGAGGGGTTCACCTTCAGCGATCGCCGCACCTTCAGCAACAATCACATCGGGACCAGCAGGAACGTTATCAACAACATCGCCATCAGCAGTTGCGATAGTCACATTGAAACCACCAGCCTCATCAGAGGCGATCGCCGCAATGGTACCAGATGCAGAAGCTTTAACTAGGTTGTTATTAGTAGGCTCACCAGTAGGATAAACTTGGCCGCGACCACGGTTTGCACCGAGGTGAACAGCAAACTTACCAAAGTGGATATTCTTATCAGTCTTGGGATCAGGAGAGAGCACAGGGAAAACAATCTCTTGATATTGATCGCCGGGTAGGGGACCAATGATCACGACATTCTCTTGATCCGCTGTGTAAGGCGTGAAGTATAAACCTTCAGTTTTTTCTTTTAATTCTTCAGTTAAACGATCCGCAGGCGCAATCTTAAAACCGTCAGGGAGCATCAAAACTGCACCGACATTTAAGCCACCTTTAGAACCATCAGCGAGAGGCTGCTGGCTATCGAGATCGTAGGGAACTTTAACAACTGCTTCGAAAACCTCATCTGGTAATACAGCTTGGGGAATTTCGACCTCAGCTTCTTTCTGAGCGAGGTGACAGTTCGCACATACAATCCGTCCAGTTGCCTCACGGGGAGTCTCGGGTGCCGTTTGCTGTGCCCAAAAAGGATAGGCCGCCGCAGATTGGGGTAGTACTAAATCGCTGGCGATCAATAGACCGAAAGCAGCTACAACTACTAAAAATGCAGTTTTGATCCGCTGCCCGATCGCCGTCATTTCGGAAATTTTCATCGTAATTTTTGCAAGGGATTTATCTTAAGGATGAACCGGGGGGTCAAAAATTTATGCCCACCAAGGATCTTCGTCAGTACGGAAATCAGTTTCTGTCCATTCAGTGAAGGAGACATTATCGTCAGTCACATCCGCATGGGCAAGGGCAAGGGACAATGGTGCAGGACCACGAACAACCTTACCAGTCTCGTCATATTGAGAGCCGTGGCAAGGACACATAAATTTGTTTTCGGCAGTGTTCCAAGGTACGACACAACCAAGGTGTGTACAGATTGCATTCACACCGTAGTTTGCAATGGTTCCGTCGCCTTCGATCACGATATATGTGGGGTCGCCTTTAAGGCCTTGAGCCAAAGAGCGATCGCCAGCACCGTGAGTCGTGAGGTATTCGCTAACGATAATGTCATTGCCGAGGGCATCCTTAGCAATCACACCACCACCACCGCCACCACTGGAGGGGGGAATAAAATATTTAATAACAGGATAAAGTCCACCAAGGGCAGTTCCCGCCGCCGTACCTACCCAAAGCAGGTTTAAAAAATTACGGCGACCTAGATCTGGCACATCGGAGGAACCGGATAACTGAGTCATAATTAAGGGGCCTTTTTGTATAGTTTTGTAAACGTTTCTACAATACTTCTTATGAAGAATATCATCTATGAAGACAAGCACAGCACCAGTATTCAAATGGTCTAGCCGATTGGTAGTGACTGTGAGCCTTAAGGAAGGTTAACAATTTTCTTGACTTAAATTATGACAGATTCGGGATGTCCGTGAGACGGCACTGAACAGGTCTGAGACAGATTTTGGAGAGAGTTATGACGGGCAATGAGTTACGAGAGATTATTTGGCGCAAGTGGGGGCGTTCGTTTGATGTGCAGCTCCGTCAAATTAAAGGGGAATGGTATTTACAGGTGATGTGGAAATATTTGGAGCAAGTCTCTTTTCCTTTGTCGGAACCTGAGTACGAATCTCATCTACAGGCGATCGCCAATTATTTAAGTGAGTGGGGTGTGGTAGAACAGGTAACTGTTTTTTTTGAAGAAACAAAGGAACAACCACGCATTGGTAAAGCGGTGAGTGTGCGATTAGAGCTAGGAGCTAGAGCATCAGAATGGTCACTAGATTAGGTCGTATCTTATTCGTCAGCATCGCAGCGAGTTGCGCTTTGCAAAGATGGGCGATCGCCGAAACAGAATTTCCAGTGCTTGGGCAATGGCACTTTAAATCAGATGTACAAACTTTAGAATTTCAAACGGTAACGACAGCAGAGCCCAGCTACTTTTTACTCCGAGAACCGAGCCGTGTTGTCATTGATATCCAAGGAGCTCGTTGGGATGAAGGAAGTGTGAGCCAATCCTACAACGGTAAAATTAGTCAGATTCGGATAGCAGAATTTACGGAAGGTGTGACGCGGTTTGTTCTGGAAACATCAGATCCAAACGAATCACTCAATACAAAAAACCTTAAACTGCGATCTTTTCCAACAGAGAGTGGAGAAACGCTCTGGAAACTAAGTTTTGGGGATAGTCCTGTTGCCCAAAATAATAATGATTCGACCGAAAATAATGCTTTTCAATATCCGCCAGCCCTCTTGCCACCGGTGATTCCTGGCTCTGTAATTGTCGCGCCGCCACCAATTCCTGACAATTTACGGAAATGACTTCTGTTGGGTGAAGACAGTAGCAAGGTTTTTTTATGGCGATCGCCACCATCAACAGTCAAACATGCAGAAAATAAACTTTTCTAACAACTTGGCTAAGATATAAAGAGACAAATGGATGAAGCGTCCTGAAAACGGAAAAGCCGCTCCATGTCTTGGGTGCTATCGCTACAGAAAAAACGAAAGCCATTTTTGGCCTTTTTGTCCTACTCCGATCCATCGTTTCACTATTACTGCTGAGACTGTGGATTCTTGTCCCAAGACATCCATGACAGAGCTGCAACTCCGCCTACAAACTGAAGGAAATTCTGAGGAAGTCCTCAATCTCGATCAAAGCGAGATTGTGATTGGTCGACTGCCAGAATGTACTGTAACCCTTGCCCTGTCGCAAGTCTCTCGATATCATACCCGCATCCAACGCAAAGATGATCAATGGTATGTCGAAGATCTAAAAAGCACAAATGGCACCTATCTCAACGACAAACGCCTCCGGGTGCTACAGCTTTTAAATAATGGCGACATTCTCCGAATCGGCACCACTTCAATTCTAGTTGTCCTAGAATCCGCTGATGCTGAAGAGAACACCCTTTTAAACTACAGAGTCACGAATCCCGCCGAGTCGAAGGATAGTAATGATGTTCGAACGATTCTTCGTAATGCAGAAGAGTTAAAAGAACAATGGATGCAGGGGGAAGAGGGCGATACCGATCAACCGCAATCACAAACGGTGATCGCTCGTCTAAAAGACCTTGTTGAAATTGCCCAAAAATTAAGCTCAGCCGAATCTATTGAAGGGATTTTTGCCTTAATTCGTGATGTTGTTTTCCGTGAATTACCCACATTGGAGCGGATGGCACTGCTTACAGATACGAATGGCACAGGTACGTTAGAGCTTCTCAATGCATCAGCTCGAAACTTCCCCGACGACCACCCAATTGTGCGCAATAGCTCTTGGATTAGTAAATCGATTTGCCAGAAAGTTTTCCAAGAGAGAGTCGCCCTGAAGTCCGTAGATGCCCAGAGCGATTCACGATTTCAGGGAGAGGACAGTATTCTTGCGAAGGGGATTCGTGGGGTGCTAGCAGTCCCTCTATGGGATAAAACCGAAGTGGTTGGGGTGCTATATGGTGATGCCCATTTGCGCCTAGAAGATTCTGAACCGATCGCCGATGATGACCTGAGTTTCTTCTCGACGATTGGTAATTTGGTGGCAGCGAGTGTTCAGCGTTGGCTTCTCAGTCGACAACTTCAAGAGCAAGCGCACATCCGTCAAAAGTTAGAGCGTTATCACTCTCCCGGAGTTGTTCAACAACTGATTTCGGTTGGTGCTCTCGATAATGGTCGCTTACCACCGAAGGAAGCGGAAATTAGTATTTTGTTTGCGGACATTGTCGGTTTCACATCGATGTCTGAAGCCTTAACGCCCAGTGAGATCGCTGATCTACTGAATATCTTTTTCGAGGAAATGCTGCAATCTGTCTTTGAGCAGGGCGGCACTCTCGATAAGTTTATTGGCGACTGCATTATGGCTTTTTTTGGTGCGCCAGAGCCCCAGGAAGACCATGCAGAACGGGCGATCGCCGCAGCTTTAGGGATGTTAAACCGTCTCGATAAGCTCAATGCCCAAGGGAAATGGAATAAACCCATCCAGCTCCGTATCGCGGTCAACAGCGGCAAAGCCTTTGTGGGAGATGTTGGCAGTTCCCAGCGTCTGGACTACACGGTTTTAGGCGCTACCGTGAATCTTGCGTCCCGAATCGAATCCATTTGTCCACCAGGAGAGTGTGTGATTAGTGATCCAACCCATGGTTTGATTCGTCCGAGCCACCAGAAATTATTTTCTCCAATGGGGGAAGGGCGTTTTAAGGGTATTGATCGTGCAGTCAAGGTCTATCGTACGTATCGTCACCAAACTCGCCAACGCCTCATGCGTAAAACGACAGAGGCCGTTAAGTCTCTCTAAAGATTCAGGCGTTAAATTGCCGAATATTTTGTTGTCGTTAGGGCGTTTGATCGATACGCCGCTGAAGAATAAATTCGGCGATCGCCAAATCCACAGGCGTTGTGATTTTCAAATTTGTCTCTTCCCCTTCAACAATTTTGACGGGCAAACCACACCGTTCAAATAAAGCCGCGTCATCCGTCACTTCCCAGCCGAGGGACTTACCTTGATCATGGCACTCTTTGAGTTGTTGCACCTTAAACCCTTGGGGAGTCTGGGCAGCCCATAATGCCGATCGATCAGGCGTATCTTTCACAATCCCTGCGTCACCAACAACTTTGATTGTGTCTTTTACAGGCACTGCTGCAATCAAACCATCACAACTCTCTAAAGCAGTTGCACAACGATTAAATAACCCGGCCGTTGCCAAGCACCTGGCGCCATCGTGAATTAACACAGCTTCAGCATCATCGGGTAAAGCCTGTAAACCGTTGTAAACAGATTCTTGTCGCGTGGAGCCACCCTGAATAAAGTTCACTGACTTTGTGAGCTGGAGTTTAGACAACATCGATTCAAAATCAGGAAAATCCACTGGCTGTCCAATAATGCCAATCCAGCCAATAGAACTTGCTGCCTCTGCCGCTTTCAATGTCCAAGCAAAGAGAGGTTCACCCCGCAATGGGAGAAGTAATTTGTTGCGATCGCCCCCCATACGTTTTCCGACCCCAGCAGCCGGGAGTAATAAATGAATCATTATTTTTGCGAAATTACTAAACGTTGCCGCCTATTCTCTTCTAAAATGATGTCTGGATAAGTAAATTCAAGCAAACTGCCCCCAACGATGCGAATACTAGCCCTTGTTCCCGGCGGAGTCGGCGACCAAATCCTTTTTTTTCCTACCCTCGCAGATCTCAAAGATCAGTACCCCGAAGCGATGGTAGATGTCTTGGTAGAGCCCCGTGCCAAAGCGGCTTATCGTGTCTGTCCCACTGTCCATGAAGTTTTGACGTTTGATTTTAAAGATCGAAATGGCCCAGCAGATTATCTCAATGTGCTCGGAACAATCCGTGATCGCGAATATGAAATTGCCCTATCCCTTGGCCGACGTTGGATAGTTGGCTTGTTACTTTGGCTAAATGGCATTCCGACCCGTATTGGTTACAAAACCAATACCTCTTGGTTTATTTCGAATCCTGCTCCCCTCAACGAAGAGCAATATGCGGCGGCAACCTATCACGATTTGCTTAAAGCATTAGATATTAACAAGCCCTGTAACCTCCCAAAAATAAATGTCCCTAGCTCTGATATTCAGTGGGCAGAAGGAGAACAAAAGCGTCTCGGCCTTAATGATGGCTATATTTTGATCCATGCAGGTGCTAGCAAAATATCCCAAGCAAAAGGGATTGAAAAGCTTTATCCCATTGAAAAATGGGAAGAAGTAATTAACGATATTAAGGCGAAACAGCCCAATTTGCCGATCGCCCTTCTGCATGGCCCTGAGGATTATGATTGGGTCGCGCAGCTCGTTGAAATCTTTCCAGATCTAAGGGTTACTGTGCCCGAGGACGTGGGTAAATCAGCCGCAATGATCGCTGGCGCAAACTTGATGGTTTGTACCGATAGCGCCCCTATGCACCTTGCTATTGCTGTTGGAACTTATACAATCGCACTGTTTGGCCCAACGAAGCGGGAACGACTGCTACCCCCAAGTAGTGATAAGTTTATTGGTATCCAATCCCCCACTGGGCGCATTGCAGATATCAAACCCACAGACGTACTAGCTAAAATTTGGCGTGGCTAAACCAGCAGTTTTTCTCGATCGTGATGGCGTTCTAAACATTGAAGCGGGCTATATCCGTGATGTTCATGATCTCAATTTAATCCCTGGTTCTGCTGCCGCGGTGCGATCGCTTAATGATCGAGGTATTTTCTGTTGTTTAGTTTCGAACCAATCCGGCCCTGCGAGAGGTTATTACGGCATTGATCATGTAGAGAAACTCCATGATCGTCTTTGCAAATTATTAAAAAAAGAAGCAGATGCCTACTTAGACGCTTTATTTTATTGTCCTTACCTGAGTCATTCCGCAGGCGGCACAAACCCTAACTTCACAAAATGGGGTACATGGCGCAAACCCAATACGGGAATGCTTGTTGCTGCAGCTTGGGAACATGATCTGGATCTCAGTCAAAGCTTTATGGTGGGTGATAAAGCAACGGATGTTGACTTAGCCCATAATGCTGGATTGAAGGGGATTCTTGTGCAGACAGGCTATGGCAAAGAAGTTTTGGGTGGTGCATACCAACATCAGACTAAGCCTGATTATGTCGCAGAAAATCTTCAGGATGGTGCAATATGGATTTTAGAGAATTTAGACTAAAATTTTCACGCTAAAAAAATGGGTGGCGATCGCCTCAATCACCACCCAAAAATCAAATTAGAAAAATCAGCACTTAGCGAGACATTTGTCTAAGAGCACGAGTTTGCTCCAAAATGTCCTCCACATCCTCTTCCGAGAGACGCTCGACATAATTCACCTTCACTTCTTCCAGCAAATCATTAATCAAAGATTCCATCCGCTCAAGACTCTCCTGAGCCTGGATTTCAGACGTAATACTATCCGTAAACTGCGACATCAATTGTTCCAACAGTTCGTCAAACTCCGGATCCTCCTCCAGTATTGCCCGCAACGTTTCCGCCACAATCTCATAAAATTGGTGGGAAATTTCCCGTGCCAAAGTTACCTTGAGTTCTCCGATACCGGGCAACACTTGCAAACCTTGATAAGCAGGCGAGCTAGACACAACACGATCTAACGTGTAACCAATTAACGCCTCCGCTTGGGGCTGGATCTTTGGGAGAACCTGATTCACTACAAGATTGGCCATGAGCTTAGCCAACTCCACAGGCTCATTCACATCATTTAAATCCACATACTCACGACCCGCTGTTTGGGAGAGAAGTGTTGAAAATTCTCCGCGTCGAATCGAACCTTGCACCTGATTAATAATACGAATAAAAACCACCTCAGTAATGTCCTCTGCAATCCCCGCAACGAAGCCTTGGCTTGCCTGCTTCTGAATCGCACTCAAATCAATAATGTCTGCTTGATTTAAACGAACTGTCACCGGAATGACCCGTAGCCAACGGAACAAAGGAATAAGTAGAAAAATGTCATACCATCGCCAGAGCATCGCATCAAACCAACTTACCCCAGTACGGCGGCTGCTGATATACCAACTCCGTGCCAAAAATTCGAGGAGAAACAGTAGGAAAAATGGAAAATCGAGAATGCCAAAATTATCAACCGCTTCCCCGTTTTCTCCGATCGGCCTGAAATAGTTTGTTTCAAGGAGGGGTTTGATTTCTCGGTCAAAGAAGTTTAGGCCTTCAATCCAATTATTCTCACTAAAATAATCTGAATTCCAATAAGTTCGAAAAGCTTCCTTGGAGGATTCATCGAGATCATCAAAGATATGACGACGCATCTTGTTTTTTATCTTTTCGAGCGTTCCCGTTTTATTGGCGATCTCGAAAGGATTAGTATCAATCATCTCGATACTCAGTTCTCGCAGTTCTGCCAAAATTTCTTCTTTTTCTGCGTTGTAGCGTTGTAAATCCTCGACAATATCTCCTTGATCAGAAGGCGTCAGCAATTCACTAGATTCGGAACTAGAGCTAATGGTTAGATCATTAATTTGCTTAACCTTTTCCTTTAAGTCTTCCACTCGCTGTAGATAGTAGGCAGTATCCCGATTATCGACAATGCCTTTGACCCAGTCATATCGCTTAGTGACATCAACAGGTAGAATTCTGACTGGTTCTTCCGGAAATGTCCATTCATATTCATTGATGCGAGCGTAAAACTGAACTCTGCCCTGTAACCAAAAATTCCGTAGTGGAATATAACTCAGATCGAATAATACAAAAGCAAGGTTGACAGAAGCTACAACTGCCATTCCCCTTTCAAACCATAGACTGGTGCGATTGCGCTTGGTACGACGGATTTGGCTACGAGGCGCGATGGTCATGATAGATTAGGGGCGTTGAAAAACACATTGAGTATATTTACGTAGCCTTTATTTTATACGTACAAATGGGAGCTGGAACGAAATACAACGTACGTTTAACGCCAGAGCAACGAGAGGATTTACAACGAGTTGCTCGTAATGGCTATCAGTCCGCGAAAATGATCCTGCATGCCCGAATTTTGCTGATGGCAGATCGTGCTCATCCTGAAGGGAATTGGACAGATTTGCAAATTGCTCAAGCACTCAGTGTCCATTCCAATACGGTGGCGAGAATTCGTAAATTATTTGTCACTGGGGGTGAGGAGCGCGCTCTGAATCGGAAAGTACGAGAGACACCACCAGTGAAACCAAAGATTGCTGGGGAGAAAGCGCAAAGATTATTGGAACTATATGCGAGCCAACCACCTAAAGGGAAAGATTATTGGTCGCTGAGTTTATTGGTATCGGAGCTAAAAGCGAGAGGATTGGTAAAAAGTATTTGTCGGGAAACAGTGCGAAAGGTGCTTAAAGAACATGGAATTGTTCTGAGTCGCCGAAAAATTTCTCCTTGAGTTTTGACTGCCTCGATAGACTTTAAAAATCTTGAGAGGGAATTTTTACCACTCGACCTGCTTCTTTTGAATGTGCTCGATATTGCGATTCATCTTGGCAAGATTTTTTTGTAAGAGTGGGAGGGCTTCTATTTTTTCGGGATTGATCTGCGATCGCGCGGCAGCTTGGCGAAGTTTACGATCCATCATGCTGGCAATCTGCATCAGCTCTTTACTGAGTCTTGCCATCTGAGACTTTTGATATTTTTGTAGCATTTGCCCTCTAAAAATCTGGATCGAAACCTGTTCTCCAAATTCACCAGGGATAAAGCGAAGCCGCAACAGTAACGGTTCTTCTTTGTATAGACGCAACATTTCAATTTTTTTAGGCTTCTCCACTGGGCGTACCGGAAAATCGGTGAGTCTTTTCAGTTCATGGATTAAGCTCTGGAACAGTGGCAGTGGCAGCTTATCGAGTAAAACTTTAGAACGATTATTCCGGCTCCAAATAATGCGACCATTAGTTTCTTTACGCTCTAAGGAAATTTGGTTCACATTCTGGAGGAGCGATCGCCCGAACAACTCTAAAATCAGCTCGTGGGGAGGGAGTTGTGACAACATTGTCGCGGGAGTACTTACATATTTCTCACTCACTTCCAAAAGTTGCAAAGAACCGAGAAATCCCTTTTCCTTAATTGGCGCCGCCGAGAGTACAGTATTAACCTCTTCATTTTTAAGAACAGACTCTTTTTTCCCCAAAGATTCGTGGCCAAAAATCAAAGTGGCCTCAGAATCATCATTACTTTCTTCCTTTGCTCGCTGCTGCTTTTGATATTCCTGATACCTTGTCAGCACATCTTGATGAATCTTGCTATCTAAGGTGCGGCGCTTAATAAAATAATGCTTTGGTTTCAAGAGTGGGCGCACATAGTCCAACACTGCGACATTCGTCGGATCGACCATGCCAAGAATCAATGATTCACCCTGTACCGCTAAAGGCAAAATTTGATGATATGAACAAACCTCAAATGGTAAAAGCGAATCAATTAGATTAAATGTCTGCTCCACATTCATGCAAAATACCCACAACCTAGAAAAAACATCATGATCACTGAACTATTAAATTCTCTAAACTTCGTACAAACTAAGCTATTCAGGTAGCTCACTAGCGTTACCAGTATCCGCATGAAATAAACCCTGAGACCATTCTATGCGGAGACAAAAAGAGCCCAACAAAATATTTCACTTCATCTAGCTTATGGGTAACTGCCGTGGTTAAATGTAGTTGCCGTTGTATAATTGGCGGCAAAACGACGTATAGTAGCCCATTGGGAATACTATGGGGTCTTAAACGTGACTATATTTAAGCTTCAATTTACAAGCTCGAAGATAGTGAGTAAATGATGCTAGTCACAACCGCCTCATTTATAAAAAGTATAAGTTTAAAACATTAAAATTTGCAGACCTAGAGGAAATCTATGACCAGTCAGACAGACCGTGTAGTCATTATTGGTGTTGCCGGAGACTCCGGTTGCGGAAAATCAACTTTTTTACGCCGTCTTACCGATCTGTTCGGCGCAGAGTTTATGACGGTAATCTGCCTAGACGATTATCATAGCCTTGATCGTAAAGGTCGTAAGGCAGCAGGCGTGACTGCACTCAACCCTAAGGCAAATAATTTTGACCTCATGGCTGAGCAAGTTCGTGATCTTAAAAATGGTAAGGCGATCGATAAGCCTATCTACAATCACGAGACTGGTGAACTCGATCCTCCTGAGCGCATCGAACCTAACAAAGTCGTTGTCATTGAAGGTTTACACCCCCTCTATGATGAGCGAGTTCGTGAGCAGATTGACTTCAGCGTCTACTTTGACATTAGCGACGAAGTGAAAATCCAGTGGAAGATTCAGCGGGATATGGCTGAGCGTGGCCATACGTATGATGACGTTTTGGCCTCTATTAACGCTCGTAAGCCTGACTTCAGTGCTTACATCGAACCTCAGCGCGAATTTGCGGATGTTGTCATGCAAGTTCTTCCCACTGAGCTGGTTGAAGATAAGGAAGGTAAGTACCTGCGCGTTCGTTTGGTACAGCAGGAAGGTATCGAGAACTTTGAGCCTGCTTACTTGTTCGATGAAGGTTCCACAATTCACTGGCGTCCTTGCGGTCGTAAGCTGACTTGTAACTACCCAGGCATCAAGATGTACTACGGACCCGATAGCTATCTTGGCAACGAGGTTTCCATCCTCGAAGTTGATGGTAAGTTCGATAACCTTGATGAGATGATCTATATCGAAAGTCACCTCAGTAAGACAGGTACTAAGTACTACGGTGAAATGACTGAGCTAGTTCTCAAGCATAGAGACTATCCTGGTTCTGACAATGGTACTGGTCTATTCCAGATTTTAATTGGTCTTAAGATGCGTCAAACTTACGAAAAGCTGGTTGCACAAAAGAAAGCGGCTGTCGTTTAAGTTTTTATCGTTTCGCGAGTAGTTAATTTATTGCTTGCGAAATAAATTTAATCAAAGCTTCGATAGAGGGGATCTAACTAATGATCCTCTTTTTTGATGGCTGGGATGCAAGGCGATCGCCGTCTTATATTTCCTTTCTATTTGAGCAGTACATTACAGAAGACCCATCGATTAGCACAATTTTTTTCAATCAGTTTTAAGATAGAAAAAAGTAATCTAGAAGACATATATTCCGAAAGCATTATGGTGACAGCCAGTAGTCAAGCTCCCGGTGCAGATGCCACAGCCGAAAACCAAGGTGGCTTACCCGTTACGATCATCACAGGTTTTCTGGGCAGCGGTAAAACGACCCTCCTTAACCACATTCTCACAAACCAAGAAGGCTTAAAAACTGCGGTCTTGGTTAACGAATTTGGTGAAATTGGTATTGATAATGAGCTGATTATCACCACCGATGACGACAATATGGTGGAGCTCAATAACGGCTGTGTTTGCTGCACTATCAACGAAGACCTCGTTAATGCTGTCCATAAAATCCTTGAGCGTAAAGACGAAATTGATTACCTTGTGGTTGAAACCACAGGTCTTGCAGATCCCCTCCCTGTTGCCCTGACTTTCCTCGGCACAGAGTTGCGAGATATGACTCGACTAGATTCGATTGTGACCGTTGTCGATTCTGCGAATTACAGTTTGGATTTGTTTAATAGCGAGGCCGCTTATAGCCAGATTGCTTACGGCGATATTATTCTCCTCAATAAAACTGATCTCGTTGATGAAGCAGATGTTGATTCTTTAGAAGTACGGATCCGTGATATCAAAGATGGTGCCAGAATCCTCCGCACTAAAAAGTCGAAAGTTCCCTTGCCTTTACTGCTAAGTGTGGGCTTGTTTGAGTCGGATAAATATTACGACGAAGTGGACAATCATGATCATAATCACGACCATGACCACGGACGCAGCCACGATCACGACCATGAGCATAAACATGATCACGATCACAACCACGCTCATGCCCATGACCATAACCATGATCACGAACATAGCCACGATCATGACCACGAACACCATGATCATTCCCATCACTTAGAAAATGACGGCTTTACCTCGATTTCTATCCAGAGCGATAAGCCATTTAATATCCGGAAATTCCAATATTTCCTCGATAACCAACTGCCGATAAATGTCTTTCGGGCAAAGGGTTTATTATGGTTTGAAGAAAGTCCGCTCCGTCACATTTTCCACCTCAGTGGTAAGCGCTTTTCAATTGATGATTCGGAGTGGAAGAAAGGCGAAGTAAGACAAAATCAACTTGTTCTCATCGGCCAAAATCTGGATAAGGCGAAGCTCCGGGAGCAAATTGAGAATTGTTTTTGTATTCCCTCAGATAATCGGGGTAAAGGCTTTTCCTAATTTGTTGCTGCCAATCGAATTGTTAGCCTCCTTTTTGAAACAAACAAAAGGAGGTTTTATTTTTTCGGTTTATTCAAAATCAGGGTATTGTGGTGGGCTAGCTCCCTCTCTGACAGTAATGCGAGGATATTTTTTACGTCCTGAAGGTTTTGATTTTACTTCTAGTAGATTGATCTGGTGCCACCAGCTATCACCAAAGTCAAAATGGTAACCAATTACATCGTCTAGGGATAAATTCAGATCGGCGATCACCGTATCATTAACGCAGCCAGAAGGTTTATTTTCGTCATCAGAGTTATTCATTGCTTCCGGTAAAACATAACGTTCGGCATCGGGAGCGTTAGGTGCTGAGCCTCTGACTTGAAATTCGTACATATGCTCTTCTTCACGGTCAAAAGCTTTAAAGATAATACGATGAAAATCAGCCAAGGTATGCTTCCCTAAAATTTCAATCTCGCGACAAACTACCGGGTTTGCTTCAATAAATTCGTCTGTGAGTAAGCCATCAAAAATAAAAACTTCGAAGTGGAAGATATCATCTTTGGTGGCAGCAACTGGTGGTTGTCTGGGTTCCATATCTTCTAGGGCGATCGCCTCTGGTTCGCCAATAGTTACAGGAATATCTTCGTTACTGGTCTCCGGAATAACGGGTAACATGCCAGATTCATGGAGCATTTCTTGGATTTGTCGAGGTAGAAGGCTCGCATCAATAATTTGACCATTGATGACTACTGTAGTGGCTAAAGGATTATATTTGAGGGTTTCTTGGGTAGACCAGTCAGGATCCATTTGCATCAGATCTAATGTTTCCCGGACGGTTTTTGATTTACCTTGGCCTGTACTAGTGGCTACCCCAAAAGCCTTGTACAATTCCGATGCTTTCATATGGGGAGTCACGCTGGGATCATAGAGGAAATTGACCATACCTATAGCGTGAGTAATGCCACAAGCCCAAGATTTTGCTCGACCTTTGCTGAGGGGTGAGGGTCTTTTTCGGGCGAGTGCGGCAGTTGCATATCGCACTAACTGAGCATAATCTTCATTGAGATATTCTGCGGCGAAAGTATTGGTAATCGCGACAATTTCGTCGTATTTCGCCTGCATTTTCTGTGGGACTTTTTCGGATTGTGTTGGTTGTGCCATAGGATTACTGTCCTAAGTTGCCAATTTTGAAATGAATTTAAATTTAACGATTCGGAGAGCGATAAAAAGGTTTTTTCACAACTTTGGCAGGGTAGTGTTTGCCACGGATTTCAATTTCTACAGCTTGCCCTTTTTTCGCAAATTCACGCGGGAGATAGGCAAGGGCGATCGCCTTATTGAGAGTGGGCGACATTGTACCGCTGGTGACAATGCCAATTTCTTGACCATCAACCAGTACTGGATAGTCGTGGCGTGCAATACCGCGAGCTTGCATCTCTAAACCAACTAAACGCTTCGTCACACCTTCTGCTTTTTGAGCAACGAGAATATCTTTTCCGACAAAATCACCTTTTTCATCCCAATGAATTAACCACCCTAAACCCGCTTCTAGAGGTGTCGTTTCGTCATTCATATCCTGACCATAAAGGTGCAATGCGGCTTCTAGACGAAGCGTATCGCGACAGCCCAACCCGCAGGGCACAACCCCTGCATCACTGAGCTGCTCCCACAGTTTTTGCCCGACTTCGGGTGAAACCATTACTTCAAAACCATCTTCGCCGGTATAGCCCGTCCGCGCGATAAAGGCTTGTTTTCCATCAATTTCAGCCTCAGCATGATTAAACATTTTGAGGCTCGATAAATCTAAGTTTTGAACAAAGGGCTGTAGGATAGCTTCTGCTTTTTGACCTTGAACAGCGATTAACGCCTTGTCTCGCGAGACATCGGTAAGGATGATGCCTTTGGGTTCCAAATAGGTGGTTAGCCAATCCCAATCTTTTTGGGTAGTGGCAGCATTCACGATGAGAAAACCTTTGTGGTCGCCTTGATGATAGTAAATAATGTCGTCAATAATGCCGGCTTTTTCGTTGAGTAAAACGCTGTACTGAGCTTTTCCAACCTCAAGGCGCGCCAAGTTTGAAGGGACAAGGGTTTGCAGGGCTTCTACTAGGTTCTCGCCAGCCAAGGCAAATTTCCCCATGTGGGAAATATCAAACATCCCGACATTGTCTCGAACGGCATTATGTTCTGCTTTTAAACCGCTGTACTGTACTGCCATTTCCCAGCCAGAAAATTCGACAAAACGGGCTTTGGCAGCGGCAGAAAGATCGTAGAGAGGCGTGCGGAGTAAAGTCATAAACACAGATTGAACAGCGATTATGACAATCATACGGGCTTTCTAAAACGGAATATCGTCTTCTGGAGAAATTTCTGTAGGGACAGAGGGGCGACCTTTGACTGAACTTAGTGCTGGTTCGGGTTGAGATGCCGGAGTTGCAGGTTTAATTGCCGCTGTGGCTTCAGTCTCTGGATCAGGTGGGGCAAGGTGGGTTAATTCGATAACTTCTCCTTCAAAGAATTCAGCAAATTCTAACGCTGCTCCTTTAAGGCGATCGCCCTCCGCTTCTAATGTTTCTAGTGGAGAATTTTCTGTTAACTGTGCCGGGTCTTGTGATTCTAAAACTTGTGGTGGCTCAGCAATATGATGCGTGTGGCCATTACCATTGCCGTTGCTATTGCCATTGCTCAAAGGCTGTGGTGATTGGGAGGTTGGAGTTATGGCAGTAGGTTGAGATGAAGCTGTTGGTTGTGGTGCAGGTACTTTTGGCGCAGCAGGTTGCGTAGGAGCAGCTGGAGCAGTTTCGCTAAAAGGATTCGGAGCTGTCGATGGAGCAGATGAAACTTTTTGTGGAGTCGGATTGGGTGGAGTTACTGGCGGTGTAGGAGCAGATGGAGATGCTTGAGCTGGGGCAAAGGTTGGGACTGGTGTGTCGAACACAGTCGCCGACATCTCAATATCACCTGATGGTTCATATCCAACTTGGAATGAAACTTTAATATCTTTTTGACAAGCTTTTTTAAAAGCAGCTTCAATATTTTTTTGTTTGCCTTTTGTAAGAGACAACAGGGGTTGTGTTTTGGCTCCAATCAACGCCATATTGCCATTAAAACTAACCAAACGACCTGTTTGACGTAAAAGTTGCTGAGTTGCAGGTGGATGTAATTGGGCCAGCATTGTCTCCCACAGCTGTTCTCGCTCTAGAGCAGAAATAGTTGGACTAGTACTAGTAGTCGTTGCGGCAGGTTGTGTTTTTGGCTCTGGAATTGGTTGAGATGTTGGCTCAGAGGTCAGCTCAACAGGTAATTCTGCAATTATTGGCTCAGGTATCGGTTCAGGTGTAGGGACTGACGGAGGAGGAACAACTTCTGGAATGGTAGTAGGGGCTGGCGATCGCCCACTTTCTTCTGGTATTGGCGGTGTGGATATTGAAATTGGTGCAGGAGCTGGCGACTGAATGACAGGTTCAGGTTGGATTGTTGGTGCAGCAGAAACCGGAGTTGGTGGGGCGATCGCCGGGGCTTCTTCTCCGAAAGGATGAACTGGTGCTTCTAGCTTGGGTGATGCGGGTTGAGGCTGAACTACTGGGGGTACAGCAACTTGTGCCGGAACAATAGACGGTTGAACAGTGACAGTTTCAGTCGAAACCTGAATATTCGCCAAAGCCGAAGGCAATAATCCCAACAGCGTAATTTCAAGCCAGAGTCGGGGTTGGGTTGTATTTTTTAGCTGATATTCACTCTCTTTGAGATGCTGCTGACCCTTCAGTATTAAGGCGACATCCCATCCTTGTGCTTCCTGACAAAGGGCTTGCCAAGTCGGTTGAGTGACAGCAATCAAATCGCCTCGTTGTGGTGCAGTTTTAGCGATCAGTAAATTGAGATAAAAACTCGCTAAATTTTGCAGCACTACTAACGGTTCACGGCCACGATTCAATAAACTTCGGCATTGCTGAATCACAGCTTCTGGATTATTACTACGCACCACCTGAATCAGCCCAAGCAAATCTCGTTCAGGTACTGCACCGACTAGATCCCAGACCTTATCTGGCGTAATTTCTCCCGATAGCAAACTGAGCTGATCGAGCAAACTTTCGGCATCTCGCAAACCACCATTGGCAATCTGAGCAACGAGGATGACTGATTCGAGGGGAATCTCAATATTTTCGTTGCGGGCAATTTTGCGGAGATGTCCCACCATCGCGTCGAGGGGAATCCGTCGATAATCAAACCGTTGGCAGCGCGAAATAATCGTTGGGAGCACTCGCTGAGGATCAGTTGTCGCCAGGACAAAGACCACATGGGCAGGTGGTTCCTCTAATGTCTTCAGTAGGGCGTTAAACGCTGCCACGCTGAGCATATGGCACTCGTCGATCACATAAACTTTGTAACGACATTGCACTGGCGCAAATTGTGATCGCTCGATCAGTTCGCGAATATTGTCGACACCTGTATTACTCGCCGCGTCAATTTCGATCACGTCCAAAGCTGATCCATTGGCGATCGCCCGACAAACTTCACATTCCCCACAGGGACTCGGCGTTGGATTCGCTGCATTTAAACAATTGAGAGATTTCGCGAGAATACGGGCACTAGACGTCTTTCCTGTTCCCCGTGGCCCCGAAAATAAATAGGCTGGCGCAATGCGCTTTTTCTCTAGGGCATTACTCAGCGTTGTGGCGATCGCCTCCTGTCCCACCAGTTCCGAAAACATCTGGGGGCGATATTTATGATGGAGCGGTTCATAGGGCATCATGCAAACCAGACAGTCAGAACAGCAAACGAATAAACGTGAATCTCAGATTCAATTTAGAAGAAGGAAATCTATGACCTAAAATGATGGTTACCGTAAACAGGCAGAGTCAAACAAGAGGATTATCAGTATATGGCGGGTTTGCTAAAAAAACTTTTTTCGGCAGATAAATCGACGGCTAAAAAACAGCTCCTAGTCGAGGATAACCTTCCTGCTCTGACAGACGCCGATTTTGAATTTTTATTAGACCAACTCCTCCAAGGTCTTGCCCACGGTTGGCAGCCTGATCGTGTGGAAGTATTTATGTTGGATCTTGGGAGTCGCGGCAAAGCCTCTGCTTGGGAAGCTTGGTTGAAAGATTTTAGTGCAAGGATTTTGGCACAATCCCAGCGTACACAGCAACGCCAAATCGGAACTCGCCTCATCTACATTAGCGATGCCCTAAACTCCTCCCCTAAATTACAACGCCTCTCGAAAGTTTTTACTAAGTATGGTCAACAACTCGTAACGGGGAAGAAAGAAGGCACTCTCGATCTTATTTGGGAATATGATGGCCCCGATGCGATCGCCGAAACTACGACTCAGGCCGAGCCTGTTGCCGATGCACAACCCGCAGCACCAACCGTTACAGCGACGGCGACCTCTGCGCCCACTCCTCAACCTCCGCAGACTGAAACGGTCATTCAATCTTCGCCAGAGCCTTTGGCCAATGACACCACCATTCAACAAGATATTCAACAGCCCGCAGAACCAGCCCCACCAACGCCTAGCACAACTCCAGTAGAGCCTCAGCCAGCAGCAGCCCAATCTGAACCTGTTTCGCCTCAAAATCAAAACCTACAAGAATTGTTTAATCGCGGTCTTGCTAAAGCAGATCAAGGGGATTTCACAGGGGCGATCGCCGACTGGGATGAAGTTTTAAAAATGAATGACCGCATTCCCCAGGTTTGGCATAACCGCGGCAGTGCGTTTGGTTGCATTGGGCAATTTCAATCCGCACTGGAATGTTTCGATAAGGCGATCGCCATTTTGCCGGAAGGCGTTGTCGCTTGGAAAGATCGTAGCTATGCCCTCATGAAACTTGAACGCTGGCAAGATGCCCTCGAAAGTTGGAATCACACGATTGATTTACGAGATAATGTCGCAGAAGCTTGGTTTCAGCGAGGATGCACTCTGGAGCGTCTAGAGAAATTTGATAACGCCCAGATTAACTATCGGAAGGCGATCGCCCTCGAACCCGACTTCGCCCAGGCAAAACAACGTCTCGAACTTTTGCAGTCTGGTCAAGTGATTACACCAAACTCAGACTCTGACCCTTGGTCAGAAGCTTAAATCGAGACCCAAAATGAGCTGAGATTCTCTTCTCTCGCCATAGCTTTACGAGCAAACTTACAAAAAACTATCCACCTATGACGCCTTCCCTTCGGAGGGCTATCTTTCTACTGTCAAATCATCATGATCAAACGAATTTATACCGACGGCGGCTGCATCAATAATCCCGGTTCCGGTGGCTGGGGCGTTGTGATTCAATATCAAAATGGCTCTGTTTCCGAACTTGGCGATCATGAAGCCCAAACCACAAATAATCGCATGGAGATGCAAGCTGCCATCGAAGCCCTCAAACAATTTCGAGATAGCGATCAGCGCGAACCCATCCAGCTCCTTACCGATAGTAAATACGTAATTGATGGCATTACGAAGTGGATTAAAGGCTGGAAACGGAAAGGCTGGAAAAAATCATCCGGTGCACCAGTCCTCAATAAAGATCTCTGGCAGGAAATGGATAAACTGAATCACCCTGCTGTGCAATGGACTCACGTTAAAGGCCATAGCGGTGAGCCTGGGAATGAACGTGCCGATGCGATCGCCAACAGTTTTGCCCGTGGCAAAGCACCCATTTTAAAAACACCTCGTTTACAAAACGGCGAAAAAATACAAAATCTTCCCAAATCCAGAGATATTCTTTCACCATCCGTAACAGAATTGTCAGCAGATTCCAATGAAAACTCTATAGTGATTCAAAACGAATCGCGACAAAATCCCATGACTGACTCCGCTACAAACTCTACAGAAGAACTTGTTTTATCCCGTCAAGAGCGCGTTCACCAGCTATCTGCCTTAATTGAGAGCCTCCGTATCGCCGATGAAATCGCAGAGAAAGGCTACTTTATCAGTAGCTCCGAACTTGCTGATCTCATGGATGTAAATGCCAGTGCTGTAACTAGCCGTGGCCACGAATGGACATGGCGTAATTGGATCGTTTCCCGTGTGAAGCGTGAAGGTAACCAAATTTTGTGGCAACTAGACCGCATTATGGGCGATGCCGAGGCTTCCTAAACTAGAGTATGACCGTGGCACTCTAACGCTGCATCCACCGCCACGGGGTAAAGACTGGCTCGATTTTGCGACCTGGGATGACCGTATCGAAAAGTTCCGTATCCCGGCTTACCACTATCGCAGCCTCGTTAAAACCTTAAATCAAGCTCCGACGGAATTTATTGACGCGAGTCAAACTTTCACTCCCCTCGATCTACAGGCGAGTTTTTCTCTCACGCCTTACCTACACCAAACAGAAGCGTTAACGGCCTGGAAACAAGGCAATCGCCAAGGCGTTGTCGTGCTGCCCACTGCCGCGGGAAAAACTTATCTAGCCCAACTCGCCATTGAGTCAACGCCACGCTCCACCTTGATTTTGGTGCCTACCCTCGACTTGATGCACCAATGGTATGAGCAACTCACAAAGGCCTTTCCCGGTGCCGAAGTGGGTTTGTTGGGGGGAGGTTCTCGTGATCGCACGCCAATTTTGGTGGCCACTTATCACAGTGCCGCGATCCATGCCGAAACCTTGGGCAATCAATATGCCCTGCAAATTTTCGATGAATGTCACCATCTTCCTAGCGATTTTTTTCGAGTCATCGCTGAATATTCCCTTGCGCCCTACCGTCTTGGTTTAACAGCAACACCAGAACGGAGTGATGGCAAGGATAAAGATCTTGACTGGCTCATTGGCAAGATTGTCTACGATCAAACCCCTGATAATTTATCAGGCACTGCCCTTGCCGAATTTCAGAGCATTCAAATTCCCGTTGAATTGACTGAGCTTGAGCAAAAAGCCTATGAGCAGGCGATCGCCACCCGAAATCAATTCCTTAGAGACCAACATATTTCCTTAGGGAGCCTGCAAGGTTGGCAATATTTTGTCTCAGCCAGTTGTCGTTCCCCAGAAGGTCGTCGAGCTATGCTTGCCCACCGTCAAGCCAAAGATATTTCTGCTGGTACCACAGGGAAACTTCGCACTCTCAGTGAGCTCATCCAGAAACATTACCCTGACAAAATATTAATTTTCACAAACGATAACGCCACCGTTTACCGTATTTCCCAAGATTTTCTTATTCCAGCCTTAACCCATCAAACGCCCGTTAAAGAAAGACATCGTATTCTCGAATCCTTCCGTCACGGCAAGTATCATATTTTAGTGACCTCCCATGTCCTAAATGAAGGAGTCGATGTCCCCGCTGCTAAAGTTGCAATTATTTTGTCTGGAACGGGATCTTCCCGAGAATACATTCAACGACTTGGACGAATTTTACGCAAAGGAAATTCACCAAATAAATTGGCAATTCTTTATGAATTGGTAGCAAAAAATACAAACGAAGAATACACTTCTGAACGGCGGCGATCGCCACTACAAAGACAAAGCAAGCCTACAAGAGTTTTGCCGAGAACTGAAATCGGCAATCGTGCTGCCGAAGCCAAAAAGCCTTGGGGAGAAAAGCCTGAAGAGGAGCTTTGATCATAAAAAACAGAAAGGGAATTATAAATAAAAAAGCCTAGCAATAAAAATATTTTATATTTTTTGTATTTATTAGAAGTGTCATAAATTGATGGTTTTATTTAACCGAACAATAACTTTATCTTTTATTTATTTTGTAAGTATAATGAAACAATCGAAATTATAAAAAATGCGATACAAAGAATTTAAATCTTTTTAATAGTTATGCACTTATCACAAAAGCCGACCCAGAAAACACGCACCAACTTTGAACGTGCTTTACAAAGACTAGAGCAAGAAGTACTGCGAATGGGAGCCTTAGTGGAAGAGGCATACCGTCTTGGGCATAACTGTTTATTTAAAGAAGATTTAGAGGCACGGGAATCATTAATTAAACTAGACAAAAAAATAGACCGCTATTATCGGAAGATTGAAGCAGACTGTGCAGCAATACTGATTTTGCAAGCCCCTGTGGGTAAAGATTGCCGCATCGTGAGTGCATTTATGCAATTGGTGCGAGATCTCGAAAGAATTGCGGACTATGCCAAAGACTTGTCAGATATGGCGTTGAAGTTAGTGCCTTATCCCACCCATATTCTAATGGCAGAAATTGAATCGATGTCTGCCCACGCCCGTCTGATGCTGTCAACGAGTTTAGTGGCTCTAGCGGATTTGGATCAGGATGCAGGCGCCTATGTAAAAAAACTGGATGATCGGGTGGATGATGATTATGATCGTCTGTACGAATCTCTGGCTACCCAGCAGATTATTGGCGGTTCGGTAGAACCTTTTATTTTGATGGGGTTGATCATTCGAGACATAGAGCGGATGGCCGATCACGCCACTAATGTTGCGCAACGGGTCTCCTATATGACAACAGGTCAACGGGGTTAATAATCCTCTTCATCTTCGGAAAGATCAATCACATCAATCCAGCTTTCTAATTCTTCCCAACCCAAGCCTCTTCGAATTAAGGCTGGCTGATTAGATGTGAAGTCGAGAATAGTGGATACTTTAAAGCCTGGCTCATCTTCGGTATCGATAATGATATCCACAAGGGAATCGAGAGCATCAAATAATCGAGCTTTTTCGAGTCCGAGGGTAAAGAGCTCACCATCTTCATCGGGGATATGGGCAGAAGTCGAAATAATGGGATTGCCGAGTGCTTCTAATAGTCCTTGGCTAATGGCTTGGTCTGGCACACGGATACCAGAGGTGCGCCGTTTCGGGCTAAGCACTAATTTTGGAACTTGTTTGGTTGCGGGCAAAAGAAAAGTATAAGGTCCCGGAATCACCCGTTTCATGATGCGATAGGCTTCGTCGCTGACAAGGGCATATTCAGAAATATTAGACAGGGAAGAACACAAAAACGTGAGGGGTTTATCGTTGGCAAGCTGTTTGATTTTACGGACTTTCTGGACGGCTTGTTTTGCAGTTAGATCACAGCCAATGGCGTACACTGTATCTGTTGGATAGAGCATCACTGCACCGCTTCGCAACTGTTTGGCGATCGCCTCAAGGTCGCGTTGTTGAGGATTTTTTGGGTGTAGAGAATAAAATTTAGCCATTGTTGCCACCATGAAAAAGATTGCTTACCTAGAATGTCCGACAGGGATCGCTGGGGATATGTGCCTCGGAGCATTAGTAGATGGGGGCGTTCCGTTGGAATATCTCGTAAATCAGCTAAATCGGCTGGGGATCGTCACTGAGTACGATCTTCGGGCGGAAACGGTGATTCGTCAAGGACAACGGGCAACGAAGGTCTTTGTGGATCTCTTAAATATCAATGATCAAACATCAAATGAGGAGTTGGTAACTCAGTCTGCTAACAGCCATCATCACCATGGGCATAGCCATGAACATCATCACCATCCTCATAAACATCACCATTACTCTGAAAGTCATGCACAGCATCGCCATCTACCAGAAATCAGGCAAATGATTAAAGATGCAGATTTGCCAGAACGAGTTGAGCGGTGGAGTTTAGAGATTTTTCAAAATTTGGCGATCGCCGAAGCGACGGTACATGGTTCAACGCCTGAAGATGTTCATTTTCACGAGGTGGGAGCAACAGATGCGTTGGTGGATATTGTTGGAACTTGTCTAGGTTTAGATTGGCTAGACATTGATGAGTTGTATTGTTCGCCGATGCCAACGGGAGGGGGTACGGTAAAAGCTGCTCATGGAATTTTGCCCGTGCCTGTTCCTGCAGTGCTTCAACTTTGGCAACAACGCCAGGTTCCGGTCTACAGCAATGGCATAAAAAAAGAATTAGTCACGCCAACAGGAGCGGCGATCGCCACAACTCTCGCAAAAGATTTTGGTGAACCTCCAGCGATGCAACTCGAAAAAATTTCCCTTGGATCAGGCACCATTGATTTGCCATTACCGAATTTATTGCGGTTATGGATTGGCCACGTCGAAATTTCAGTGAATCTAGAAACAGTGATGTGCCTCGAAACACAAATCGATGATCTCAATCCGCAGGCGATCGCCTATGCCTGCGAAAAATTACGGGATGCTGGTGCGATGGATGTTTTTACGCAAGGGGTTGCGATGAAGAAAAATCGATTGGGAACCCTGTTAACCGTTATTTGCCCAGTGGATTTAGTTGAAACTTGCGAAGATATTATATTTACCGAAACCAGTACTCTCGGCATTCGCCGCCAAACCCAAAACCGTTCGATTCTTGACCGTTGCTTTGAAAAAATCTCCACATCCGATGGTGGTATTAATCTAAAAATCGGTTTTCGGGGCGACAAAATTTATAACGTTCAGCCAGAATATGAAGACTGCGCGGCGATCGCCAGAAAAACCGGGCAACCTTGGCAGGCGATCGCTCAACAAGCTGTCGAACAATACAATCGCCGCAACTAATTGCTTTTAACCACCAAACAAGAAAAGAGACACAGAATCTGTGCCTCTCTATAGGTTATTAATCCCAATGAAAACTTGTGGATTTACATAATGCCGACAAAGTGCAAAGGACCTTGGCCGCTCAATAGTTCGAGGAGGAGGGCCAAAAAGCCAATCATTGCGAGGCGACCATTTAGAACTTCTGCCCCTGTATTTAAGCCCCAAGAAAGTTGCTGTGGGTACATTTTCATATTTTCCTTCGGGTGAGTAACTTGCCCAAAAGTGCAAGGACGATCCTCCAAAGAATCAGTCACCAAATTTGCCAAAGACTCAATAAATATAGGATGGGTATTGAGGGCAGGGACACGGCGGAAGTTAGTAATTCCAGCCTCTTCAGCAACTTCACGATACTCAATATCGATTTCCTGTAGTGTTTCGATGTGCTCAGAAACAAAACTGATCGGAATCACCAATAGATCTTTGATACCTTTTTCACCCAGTTCATTGAGAGAATCTTCGGTGTAAGGCTGCAACCATTCCACAGGACCGACTCGACTTTGATAAGCCAAAGTGTGGTCATTCGGTCTCTCAAGCGCCTGCATAATCAGACGGGTGCATTCTTCAATTTCTTTTTGGTAAGGATCGCCAGCTTCTTCCACATAGCTTTGAGGAACACCATGGGCACTAAAGAAAATGTGAGCTTTGCTAGGGTCTTCAAATTGATCCAATTCTTTGCGAATTAGATCCACCATTGCGGCAACATATTGGGGTTGATCATACCAAGAGGGAATCAAAGTATAGTCAATCTTCGCCAATTCCTTGTCTGTGCGCCACATTTCCTCTAAAACACGGAAACTAGAGCCACTCGTGCTAATCGAAAATTGTGGATACAGAGGGAGAACAACCAATTTGTCTAGGTTGTCATTCCTAATTTCGGCGATCGCATCTTCAGTGAAAGGATGCCAATAACGCATACCCACGTATACTTTGACATCACGTCCCCATTCTTTGAGTTTTTCAGAGAGCGCGGAACCTTGATCTTCCGTGATTTGCCGCAGTGGTGAGCCACCACCAATCTCTTTGTAGTTCTCTTGAGACTTACCAGCACGAAGGGAGGAGATTAGCCAAGCTAATGGTTTCTGCATCCAAGGCGCAGGTAAACGGATGATTTCGGGATCAGCAAACAAATTGAATAAAAAAGGACGAACGTCCTCCAATTTGTCTGGCCCACCTAGATTAAGTAATAAGACCCCAACACGACCCATAGCTAATACAGATTAAATTTACTGGTATTTTCTTTAAGTTATTGTAACAATATAGCCGCCTAAGCGGTTTTCCTTGTGGCAATGACTACAGGAAATACGGAAAAGTTTACATTTCAATACTTTTTACTCCGCATAGACATCCTATGCCGATTTTGGATTATTTCGTGAATTAAGTGTGTGTTTCTTCCGAGTTATGTGTTGTGAGGTGTTCAGAAAAAGTTAGGTCAAAAGGTGACGAGGCATAACGTAGAGAGTCGTCCCCTCCTGGCGCACAACATAGACTGTTTCATTTGGTTGGATTGCTACTGTTTCATCCGCACATCTTGCTCGCCATGAGTTTCCTTCATACAAGACTCTGCCTGTTTTTCCTGCGGCGATCGCCGTAAGAGTTTCAGCTTCAGAATCATCACTGAGAGTACGTTTCGAAGTTCTGGGCGTCAGAAAACGACGAGAGGCAATCACTGCCGTAGTCGATAACACGAGCCACAGAGCAATTTGTATATTCGGCGGGATGGGGAAAACGAGCAAAACTGCTGCAACACCAAGAGCACTAACGCCCATCATGAATTCAACAAAGGCTGTCGGGAAGAAAAATTCGAGGGAACATAGCCCGCCGCCAATAACGAGCCAGATCAACATTGGGTTATTCACTTGCTGCTACACCTTACGGGGATTTTTTCACAAACAATTTCGAACAAACAACTTGAATCGATACGTAACGCCCATGCGTCGATTTCGCTAAATAGGGTGTAGATTTAATCATAGCTTGACCGCTTTGGTGCAGGATCCGGCAATGCCATTCTGTTGCCTGTGCTGTAATGTTTCGTTAGTTTTTATGTCTTCATCTTCTGCTACCGCAGCTTCTTTCTTACGGGCATCTGGTTCCCTCGCTCTCCATTTTCAGATTTCTGATCTCGTTGCTGATCGCTATCGCGTGGTTGCACCGCAAATTTGGCAGGATACAAAACCAGAACTCCTTCCAATTTGTGAACATCCTTCGGCGATCGCCAAGCTCTACGGCAAACTCTATCCGCGCCAACTCCACGTACCGCGGGTTTACGATATTTGCCCTTTACCTGAGGGGGAGCTGCTTTTACTCGACAATATTCCTGTTTCAGATAATGGCGAAATTCTGCCAGCTTTAGCCTCAATTTGGGTGGATAGTTCACCACTACGGCAACTTTACTGGCTGTGGCAAATTTTAGATCTTTGGGAAGATCTACAAGAAGTTAATGCCGTTTCGACAGTGCTTTTACTGGAAAATATCCGCGTCGATGGCTGGTGTATTCGGGTCATGGAACTCATTGAAGATCCCGAAGATTCAGAGATTTCCCTCAAAAATATTGCAGAAAGTTGGCGATCGCTCCAGATTCGGAGTAGCCAAGCAATTCGTGCCGATTTAGAAACATTATTGGCGCAACTGGAAGAGCCAGAAGTCGCGCTGAAGGACATTCAAGTCAGCCTGAATAATTTACTGATTGCACAATCAAGTCAACAGCTTTTGCGAATCAAAGTAACAGCTGCGACAGAAACTGGGCAAGAGCCAGAAATTAATGAAGATCACTATTTCCCGACTGCTACCGAACAAGAAACAGATAATCTTGCAAATCATTTATTGATGGTTTGTGATGGCATTGCGGGTCATGAAGGAGGCGAAATTGCCAGTCAACTCGCGATTCAATCTCTGAAATTACAGCTCACAGGATTACTGAATGAGATTGCGATCGCCGACGATGTGTTGCAGCCCCATGTGGTGATGCAGCAACTAGCCGCCTATATTCGCGTCGCCAATAACGTGATTACGGCACGGAATGATGAACAAGGTCGAGCCTCCCGCAAACGGATGGCCACCACTTTGACTTTGGCGTTGCAGTTGCCTCAAAAACTGAATGAAGATGATTCGGGCATTGGTAATGGCCACGAGCTTTACATCGCTAATGTGGGCGATAGTCGCGCCTACTGGTTAACAGAAACGAAATGTTTATGTTTAACCGTGGATGATGACGTAGTCAGTCGTGAGGTGCAAGCTGGCCGTAGTCTTTATCGCAGTGCAAAGGAACGGGTTGATGCCGCTGCCATTACCCAAGCACTTGGCACAAGAGATGGTACAGCGCTCCACCCCACGATTCGACGCTTTATTTTGGACGAAGATGGGGTTCTGGTTGTTTGCTCTGATGGTCTCAGTGATAACGGTTTCCTCGAAGAAAATTGGCAAACGTTTGCGCCAGTAATTATTCAGGAACGTCTAACACCAGAGATGATGCTCCAAGCCCTCATGGGTCAAGCGGTAGACAAAAACACAGAGGATAACATCACAGCGGCGATCGCCTTTTATGGGATTACACCTCAGCATCCAGTGGTGATCAATGCAGGTGAACTGACAACATTGCCTGAGTCTGGCGATCTACTCTTTGAACCTTTGGCTGGTGAAGAGATTGAGGAACAAACCACTGCCCAATCAGAAGATTCAGAAGAAGATCAAGCTCCATCGACAGACGATGACGATGATCTTGAAGGGACTGATGAAGGCGAAAGCAACTCTTTGACGTTGATCATTTTTGGTTTGATCGCGCTAGTTGTTGTAACTGTGGCTCTTGCCCTTGGTTTAGATTGGCTGGTTCGCCGTAATCAATCGCCGCAACAACCTTCAACGCCTGAGATTGAGCAGCCTATTGAAACCGACGAAAATTAATTCGCTCTAAAAATTGCTCTTAAGAAAATGGGCAATTTTATCGGCGCTTTCGGGGATGCCGAGGGCTGCAGTCTTATCAGACATCTCTTGGCGTTTTCCGGGCGATCGCATAATCTCCAGAACCATTTCTATTAGTTCATCAGGACTAATACGATTTTGCTGAACGAGTAGTCCTGCGCCATTATTTGCGAAGACTTCGGCATTCAACGTTTGATGATCTTCCGCAGCATAGGGATAGGGCACTAGAACGGACGGTGTTTTTGTAATAGTTAATTCGGTTAATGCGCTCGCCCCAGATCGGCTAATAACGAAATCAGCATTCTGAATCAGTGCCGCAATGTCATGGGCAAAGGGCATCGCCAAATAATTTGGGTCTTGGAAGGAATCCACATCAGGGTCATTTTTCCCGGTGATATGGACAATAAATGCTCCTGCTTCAATCCAGCTTGCCGCACATTGGCGCACCAATTGATTTAAACCAACTGCTCCTTGGGAACCACCCATCGCCAAAATCACAAAGCGATCGCCTAAAAGTTTTTCTTTAAGATCTGCGCTGAGCGGTTGAGGGGTCAAAAATTCTTCGCGGACAGGCGTCCCAAGATGCAGCGTTTTCGCATCGGGTAAATATTTCGCAGCATCAGCAAAACCAACGACCACCGTATCCGCGTACTTACCGAGAAAGCGGGTCACTTTACCGGGAAGCACATTTGATTCATGAAGGATAACCGGAATACCTTGCCATTTCGCCGCAAGAATTGCTGGAGCCGCAATGTAGCCGCCAGTGGTAAAAACTAAATCGATTTTGTGCTTACTAATTAATTGTTTGGTCTGAAAAATCGACCTTAATAATTGCAATCCATTCAGAGCTTTACGGAGTGGATTTCCCTGTAAACCTTTCGCAGTGACAATATTGAGAGGATAGGTTTTTGGAACGAGAGTTGTTTCGAGGCGATCGCTGACACCGAGCCATTGAATATCGCAGTCTGAGAGTTTTTGCGCCACGGCTAAAGCAGGGAAAAGATGCCCTCCGGTTCCACTAGCTGCGATTAAAATTCGAGTCATTGCCACATTATCTGTCGTTTTTCGTCTCAGGTTTTAGAATAGACGAAACCTCCGACCAGATCGAGAGAACCTAATTTCATCACGTGGAGTAACAAGGAATTTATGGGTTATTGGCAGTCCGTTAAACGTTTTTCTTTGGTGGCGATCGCCGCAACCGCAGTCACCCTCAGCACAGGCCTCCGCAGCGATGCCAATACGCCGAATACTGCCCCAGAAACCCTAACCACTCTCCTCAATAGCATTGAAACAGCAGCCAATAATCATGAGCTAGACACAACCCTTGGATTCTATAGCGAAGGTTTTCAACATTCCGATGGCTTAAGTCGTGAATCCTATGGCCAGTTCCTCGCTGGTCTTTGGGAAGATTATCCTCGCATGGAATATGACATCAATCTCCTCAGTTGGGAACAGGAGGGCGATCGCCTCATCGCAGAGACCGAAACTAAACTACGCGGTATTCGCAAGGAAAGTGGCCGTTGGTCTCATCTCCACAGCACTGTCCGCGCCAAGCAGTATTTTGAAAATGGTCAGCTCGTTGAACAAGAAATTTTGTCAGAATCCTCTGAATTGACCAGTGGCGATAATCCTCCCATTGTCAGTGTTCTCATCCCTGAAGTGGTGAAACCAAAAGAAGATTTTGGCTTTGATGTCATCGTCAATGATCCCCTCGGCAACGAAATTTTGCTAGGTGCTGCTACTGAACAAATTATTGGCGACACGACTTATAGCAATCCCGATGATTTTGATTTAGATATTCTGCCTGCAGGTGGCATTTTTAAACGAGTTGAAGCCCCTGAAGAAACCGGTGATGTCTGGTATTCCGCGATTATTATCCGTAGCGATGGCATTACCCTTGTGTCCCACCGCGTCAAGGTTCAGGAGAGCTAGGAGCTGGTCGAAATTTTAAAATTCATCCTTTTGACTCAGGTTTTTTCGAATTTGGGTCTTTTTTATAGCTCAACTTAAAAAATAGGGTGGCGATCGCCTGATCCCCGCGAATATCAAGAGGATCGAACACATTTATCTAAATTTATCAACCATATAAAGAATAATTTTATAAAGGAGTGTTAAGTAGTTTGATATGATGCAATTGCTCTCAACATTTCTTCATATTTAGAAAATTAACAACTCATGGCTGAACAATTCCCATGGTTGACGGCAATGATTGCCCTCCCAGCTATATCCGCACTGCTTGTCCCGGTCATTCCTGACAAAGACGGGAAGACTGTTCGTTGGTTCGCGCTTTTGGTTGGTCTCATCGACTTCGGCATCATGTGTTATGCCTTCTGGCAGAACTTTGACACTAGCCTTGCGAACTTTCAACTAGCGGAAAGCTATAGCTGGATCAAACCTTTGGGAATCAGCTGGAGCTTATCTGTTGATGGGATCTCGATGCCTTTGATCTTGTTAGCGGGTTTTGTGACAACCTTGTCGATGTTCTCAGCATGGCAAGTGAATCGTCGTCCAAAGCTTTTTTACTCATTGATGCTGTTGCTTTACGCCGCTCAGATTGGTGTATTTGCAGCGCAAGATTTATTCCTCTTCTTCCTCATGTGGGAAGTGGAGTTGATTCCGGTTTATCTACTGGTTTGCATTTGGGGTGGTAAGCGCCGTCGTTATGCAGCGATGAAGTTTTTGCTCTATACAGCCGCAGCTTCAATCTTTATTTTGATCGCAGCTTTTGCCCTCAGCTTAAATCTTCCCGGTGGTCCCAACTTTGATTTTGCGGCGATCGCCGAGCATCAATACCCCTTAAATCTACAACTTTGGCTCTATGCAGGCTTGCTCATTGCCTTTGGTGTAAAACTCGCAATTTTCCCTCTCCATACTTGGTTGCCCGATGCTCACGGTGAAGCCTCTTCTCCCATTTCGATGCTCTTAGCGGGTGTCTTACTAAAAATGGGTGGTTATGGTTTGATGCGTTTTAACCTCGAATTGCTGCCTGATGCCCACGTTTTCTTTGCACCTGTTTTGGTTGTGTTGGGTGTTGTGAATATTGTCTACGGTGCATTTAGTTCCTTCGGACAAACCAACATGAAACGTCGTCTCGCCTATTCATCCATTTCCCATATGGGTTTTGTGTTGATCGGTCTGGCTTCCTTTACTGACCTTGGGATTAACGGCGCAATGCTGCAAATGTTGTCTCACGGTTTAATCGCCTCAGTGCTCTTCTTCTTAGCTGGTGTAACCTATGACCGCACCAAGACTATGGTTTTGTCGGAAATCGGTGGCCTAGGACAGGTTATGCCCACTGTATTCGCCTTGTTTACCATCGGTGCACTCGCTTCTCTGGCACTACCCGGTATGAGTGGCTTTGTCGGTGAATTATCCGTTTTCGTTGGCTTAGCAACAAGCGATATTTACAGCAGTACGTTCCGTACCATTACCGTATTCTTGTCTGCTGTCGGCGTTATCCTGACGCCCATCTATCTTCTCTCCATGCTCCGCGAAATTTTCTATAAGAAAGATATGGATGCGCTGAGCTGTGACCTTGGGGCACAGAAGAAAAACCGTAGTATTACGGCAGGTAGTTTACCAGTATGTTTCGGTAATGACTGTGTGTTACCTAGCAAGGCAATTTATGAGGATGCACGACCTAGAGAAGTATTTATTGCGGCTTGTTTTACTGTACTAATTATTGCCGTTGGTCTTTATCCCAAGACGTTAATGCAGATGTACGACGCAAAAACTCAAACGTTAAATGCGACGGTGAGTCAAGCTCAGATTGCCCATGTTGAAACACAGACGAATCTACAAACTGCGGACCTAGTGAGCCTGAACTCTCTCTAAACCTCGAACAAATTTGACTTTAAAATTAGTGGCGATCGCCTATTTATCTTTTAAGATGGGGCGATCGCCATTTTTGTCTCAAAATATTTTGGAGCAGATATCCACTCGACTAGTTAGCATCAATACAGACGAGTTTCCTGATGGAGTGTAGATGATTCGCTCTAAAATTAAGTTGAAGCATTTTGAATCATCATTTTTCAGGGCATCATCGAAAACCATCCTTTTCAGAGTAGCCGGCGAGTTTTTACCACATGCGAAGATCCACAGAATCTCCTTTCTCACTTCTCTATTACAGACTCGCAAAGCTTTCTCTCATCCATTTATCGGTTAATCAAACCCTTTGTGTTCTTGTCTTACTGGTTACTCTATTCACCACAGCTGGCAAACAGATAGGTGCATTTGGATTTCTTGAACTAGCGGTTTTTGATCGCTTGACGCGCACGTTGCCTCAGAAAAAATCCCAGGAAGATCTAGCGCAATCAAAGATTGTTGTGGTCGAAATTACAGAGCAAGATCTTTTAAAGCAAGGAGAATGGCCTTTTTCAGATCTAACGCTGGCGAAAGCTTTGCGGGAATTACAGGAGCATCAGCCACGGATGATTGGTGTGGATCTCTATCGAAATTTACCCCAGGGTGAAGGAATAGAAGACCTTGAGCGGGAATTTGCCAAAGATAATGTCATGGCGATCTACGATGTTGGCGGTCGGGTTGATGCGCCACCATCTATTCCTGAAAATCGGCAAGGGTTTAATGATCTTGTGCTGGATCCTGATGGCGTAGTGCGAAGACATTTGCTCTATACCTATACCGGTGAGCGCGAATTCTATTCATTTTCGCTGCTTTTGGCTTTGGGTTACCTTGGGCAGGACAATTTGTCTGTGGGGCGATCGCCGGATGGACTGACAATTGCAGACACTAAATTCTCAGCTCTTAGGAACAATTCTGGCGCATACCAAAATTTAGATGCAGCGGGCTATCAGATTCTCCTCAATCAGCCTCCCAATATGAATATTGATCGCCTGCCCTTTAGCCTTGTTGTGGAAGGTGCTGCGCCCCCCGAGTTGATCCGCGATCGCGTTGTTCTGATTGGTAGCACTGCCCCAAGCCTCAAAGATACTTTTCGGACTCCCATCCATAAGGGCAATCGCATTAACCCTCTCTTTTCAGGAGTAGAACTTCATGCCCAACAAGTTAACCAAATTCTGAATATTTCCCTCGGTGAGGTCAAGCCTTTTTACTTCTGGACAGAATGGCAAGAAATCCTCTGGATTATTGGCTGGAGTGCTGTGGGAGCTGTGGCTATTCGTACAGCAAAAAACCTACGTTCGTTGATTCTCATTGAGCTAGCGGCAGGTGGCTTACTAATCTTGGTGACCGAGCTGCTCTTCCAGCAATATATTTGGATCCCGATGATTTCGCCGCTGTTTGGTCTGGGTCTATGCAGCGTTTTAGTTCTCGCCCACAAACTGATTGACACATCTTTTGTTGACCCGCTTACCCATCTCCCAAATCGTCAGCAATTTTTTCTACATTTACGCTTTGCGATCAAACATTCAAACCAGAGTCGTCAGTCGAGATTTGCGGTACTGTTTCTCGGGATTGATCGATTCAACATTATCAATGACAGTTTTGGTTATGCTGTCGGTGACAAAATCTTGACTGGTTTAGCCCAACGTATTAAAACAGTGCTCAATGACATTGAGACCACGCCTTTACTTGCCAGAGTCGGAGGTGATGAATTTGCCATTTTGCTACCCCATATGCAAAATTCGGACGAAATCCAAGTCCAAGCTGACCAATTACAGGCGATCGTCCAAAAGCCTTTTCTCATTGAAGGGAAAGAACTCATTTTGAGCTGTTGTATTGGGATTGCCCTCGGTCAACCCAGCGAGACTTACGAGCCGGAACAATTACTGCGCAATGCCCACACGGCGATGTACCGTGCAAAAATGCTGGGTCGCTCCTCCTACGAGGTGTTTGCGGCGGGGATGAAAAACCAGATGACGGAACGTTTGAAAATGGAAACGGACCTCCGTTATGCTCTGACTCGCGATGAGATGGAACTGTATTATCAGCCGCTGATCGATTTAAAGCAGGGAACATTGATCGGTTTTGAAGCCCTTATACGTTGGAATCATCCTTCTGGGATTATTTCGCCCTACAATTTCATTCCGGTCGCTGAGGAAACAGGCTTTATTATTCCCCTGGGAAAATGGATTATCCAAACTGCTTGCCGTCAAATGCAAACATGGCATGAGCTTTTTCCAGAGCATTCTAACTTGGGTCTAAGCATTAATTTATCAGGACGACAGTTTAGTCATCCTGATTTGGTACAAGATATTCGTTCAACCCTTGATGAAACGCAACTTTCTTCTGATTGCCTCAAAATGGAGGTCACAGAGAGTATTGCAATGCAAAACGTTGAGAAAAGCATTGATCTGCTGTTAGAGCTGAAGGAGCTTGGGTTGCAGCTGAGTATTGATGATTTTGGAACAGGCTATTCATCTCTGAGTTATTTATGTCAGTTCCCGATTGATACGCTGAAAGTGGATCGTTCGTTTGTCGTGCAAATGCAGGAGTCCGATGCAGATTATGCGATTGTGCAAACCATCGTGACCCTCAGCCATGCATTGGGGATGACCATCGTGGCAGAGGGAATCGAGACTGCTGAGCAGCGCGATATTTTAAAGGGTTTGGATTGTGAGTTTGGTCAAGGATATCTATTTGCAAAGCCGCTACGAGTGTTTGAGGCAGAGGCATTAATTGAATCTAATCAAGCGTTTTTCTAGATTCAAAGTTTAGGCGATCGCCTAGGAATTGAGAGAGTCAGGCAATTGGTTACTCATTTTTTTATAGAGCGTAACGCGGTTACGGCCTTGTTTTTTGGAGAGATAAAGGGCTTGGTCTGCCATCTGAATTAGTTCAGTGGTGGTCATCTTTTGGGTTGTTCGGCGGATACTCACACCACAACTCATGGTGACAACTTTGGCGCTATTGCTCGATGTGTCGTGGGGAATGTTTAGAGAAAAAATTTGTTTACAAATGCGCTGGGCGATTTCTTCGGCGAGTTCGAGGGATGTGCCTTTGAGAATAATGGCAAATTCTTCTCCACCATAGCGAGCGACAATATCTCGCTGCCGGACAGTTTCTCGCATTTTCTGGGCAACACGATAAAGGCAAGTATCCCCTGCCTGATGGCCATAGGTATCGTTATAAAGTTTGAAATTATCGATGTCACATAAAATCAATGAGCAATTCGAATCTGGGTCGGCGATTGCCTGAGAGAGTTGAGTATCAAAGGAACGACGGTTGGCAACTTTGGTGAGTTCATCAAGGGTGGCTAGGCCATGGAGCTGACGGTTTGAGAGGAGCAAACTAGAGAAAATTGCAAGGCCAAGCCCTAAGCTAGCTGGCATGATCGGAATCCACACATTGAGGAGCATGGATGTTGTGGCGATCGCCAGCAATGCGGACTCTAGCAGTACAAACCCAATAAAAATATTGAGCTTGTCTCGATTTCCGCCAAATAATCTCTGGGAATTATTTAAAGACCAAGCCGTTATCGCAGTACCTAGCATGGCCCAAACAAAAGCCCAGAGCCATTCCACATAATCAGGTAGCGTGCGAATTAAGGCGCGATCGCCAAGGGCCGCACTCACCAATTGACTGGTGATATTGGCGTGGATAATCACCCCTGGCACCGGAGAAATGGAGGTGCTACTCAGCGAGCCATTGTAGGGCGTTTGGAAGAAGTCATTGAGGGTACTGGCCGTGGCTCCAATGATAACGATGCGATCGCGGATCAACTCCTCTGGCATACGTTCTTCTAAAATATCTGTAATCGAAATCGTGTGAAAATCAGCCTCAATACCGCGATAATTCAGGAGGATTTGATAACCACCTCCATCCATTCTGACGTAACCTCCCTCAGTGCCATGCAATGGGAAAAGTCGTGCATTTCCTAGCTGAATAGACTCGCCATCTAAAACCTCTGGCTCAATTCCTTCCGCTTCTAAAAAGTTCAGGGCTAGCTGTGTCCCCAGAGCCAATTTAATCTCGCCCTCTGGATCCCGAATCGACAATAATGCCCGCCGCACTTTACTATCCACATCCAAAATCAGATCGGCAAGCCTAACTCGATCATATTTTTTTAGGATTTCCGGAGCACCAGTCGTTTCACCTTCAACCTGCTGACTGACTCCATATAAATTCGTATTTGAAGAAAATGCTTGAACTAAAGCTTCATAGCCGTCATTCCCTACGGGTAAATTCCGGTAAAGATCTAGCCCAATAACCCGCGGCTCATAGGCTGTTACTCGGTCAAGAATAGTAGCCAATGTATCGTCGGGAATCGGCCAAGTACCGACTTTTTCTAAATCCACCTCATCAAAGGTCACAACAACAATGTTGGGATCTGGCTGCTCCTTTGGTCTCATGCGAATGGTCTGATCAAAGAAAGCCCACTCTACAAGCTGAAATCCCCCAGTAAAACTCAAGCCAATGGCGATCGCCGCCGACAAAGTTGCATTGGCACAATGTTGGTACCAAGGCAATAACCTGAATTTTTGAAACTTTTCTAAAGAGGGACGTTTCACAATCTATCGAGTGAGAAGAAGTATTGACAAAATATTGAAGGCAGCAGTGCGTCTTACAACCACAACTGCAATTTTTTTCATTGTACTAGTAGCAAGAGCTTCGGAACTAGGCATAATGACTGACTCTGGAGAAGAAGGCAAAAAATATTTCCCTTAAAATAATTTGTCCCTGTAACTATTGTGATGCTGTTGTCTCATCTTCAAACAGTGTCACAAAAAAACACTAAGCGCTTACCTACAAACACCTTTGGCACTTAGTACCTAAGTCATCAGAGTAAAAGATACGTCAACAATTGCGAGATAAAAATCTATATTTAGCCGCCGAAAAAATAGCTTTGTGTAAAGTTTCGAATAAGTATTCTTAACCATCATCACATCAAACATGAACTGTTTTAAGTTGATGACAAAACAGCCGAAATCCAGTTGAGGCAAAGCTTTTTCGTTGTGGGGGGGCAATTGACACGATTCTAAAAGGTTAAAAAACACTCTGGGCTTTACAGAAAGTTTTTAAAACGACTCCGGATACTAATGTATCTCCGCATTTTCACAGATGTATGGGCGATCGCCCCCCATATAAGATGTCAGCACAAATGGGAGCAGTATTCGGGTTGTTCGTTCACAAATATCTCCCAAATTAAGCATCTCTGTCGTTTGTCTCTCTCTACAACAATTCTGTCTCACAAGGCATCCCGCACAATGGCAACTTTTAACCTTACATATGATTTGAATGTCACCTTGGAGCAACGCCTTGCTTTCGAGATGGCAGCTCGTATCTGGGCAAGCTTATTACAAGATGATGTAGAGATTAACCTACACGTTGGTGCCATCGATGGCTTGAATGGTAATGAAGCAGTTGGCGGCGCTGTCCCCATATTCCATGAAGTTAACTACGGTGTTTACCAAGAGTATTTAGCGAATGACGCTACATCAGAACAAGATGATTCTGTCGTTGATGCTCTGCAAGAAGGAAATACTGTTGATGTTCTCATCGATGCAGATGGCGATGGTACATCCGAGGTGGTGGATGGCAATACAACGATTATGCTCACCCGTGCCCAAGCTAAGGCTTTGGGGATGGAAGATGAGCTTCTCTTAGATAACGGCAGCACTTGGGATCGTGACGTTTTAGAAAACCCCGATGCTTTAGATGGCTATATCGTCATTAACAATAGTTATGACTGGAGCTATGACCTCACCCGCGAAGACGATGTGGAAGAAGGACAGCTCGATTTTCTTACTATGGCTCTCCATGAGATTGGTCATAGCTTGGGATTCGTCAGTGGTCTTGATGGACTGATTGAATCCTTTGAGATGCATTCCGGTGAGATACGTACAGAAGGAATGACGGCGCTCGATTTATTGCGCTACAGCGACACGAGCGTCGATATTAATAACCCCGATGGCACAGTGAGTGAACTTACTTTTGGGGGGGATGCTTACTTCTCCATCGATGGTGGCGAAACTTCAGAAGCTGAGTTTGAAGAAGGTGATGATTACCAAGCGAGTCACTGGCAACGGTTACAAAATGCCCTTGGGATTATGGATCCAACCCTGGGTTATCAAGAACGGACTGATATTTCAGAACTAGACCTCAGAGCATTTGATGTATTGGGATGGAATGCAGATTATGAAGCGCTAGAAGATGGTCTGGATTTAGAGGATCTCTATGAAGAGGCGATCGCCGCAGTTGGTGAAGACTTTGGCGTAACATCATCTGATGTCGAGACTGCCTTAGCAACAGATCAAGATTGGTATGGCCTGACCCGTGGCACATGGTGGGAAACATTTAAGTCCCAAATGATTGTTCTGGGTCATGGCGATTTTTGGGAAGCCTTTGAAACAGAGTTAACAGCTCTCTATCCGGGCAGTTGGTGGCAGGAACTCGATCAGCAGATGCTAGAACTGGGCCCCGGCTCTTGGTGGCAGATCTTCGAAAATATGGTCGCGGACCTTGCTCCTGGCGGTTGGTGGCAGGAATTTGAACTGAGACCCGGTGGCTGGTGGCAAGAGTTTGAAGACTCGATGTTAGATCTTTTCCCTGGTGGCTGGTGGCAAGAGTTTGAATCAGAAATGATTGAGCTTTTCCCTGGCGGCTGGTGGCAGGAGTTCGAGACAAATATGCTAGAGCTAGCTCCCGGTAGCTGGTGGCAAATCTTTGAGCCGCAAATGATCCAGACCAGTTTTACTGGTGTTTGGGAAGTCTTTGAAGAGCAGATGCTTGCCCTCGGTTATGACAGTGAGTGGCAAAAATTTGAAGTTGATTTGGTGGCAGAGGGTCACGACTCTTGGTGGGATGCCCTCGGTGACAGAATTTTAGAGCTAGGCCCCGGTGGCTGGTGGCAAGCGTTTGAAGAGAAAGCTCTGGATTTATACCCCGGTGGTTGGTGGTTAGATTTTGAAGAAAATTTGGTTGAACTTGTACCCGGTGGCTGGTGGCTTCGTCCCGGCGGCTGGTGGCAAGCTTTTGAACTCAGTCCCGGTGGCTGGTGGCAACAAATCGAAGACTACACCAACGAAGTCAAAGATGCGGATCAGGCGATCGCCGATATTACCAACGACAGTGATGGCAGCAATACTGTTACAGGTGGTGACAACGATGACATTTTGGCAGGTGGTGACGAGCAAGATTTAATTGGTGGCAAAAAAGGTGATGACCTCATCGATGGCAAAGGTGGGAATGACATTATTCTTGCTGGTGCGGGTAATGACATTGCCTACGGTGCGGAAGGTGATGATGCTTTATTTGGTGATGAGGGCGATGACCTTCTTGCTGGAGAAGATGGTAATGACCAGATTTTTGGAGAAGCTGGGCATGATATTTTGTCCGGTGGTCGTGGTGAAGACATCCTCAGCGGTGGTGAAGGTCGCGACGTTCTGAAAGGTGATACAGATAACGATGTGCTTGATGGTGGTGCTGACGATGACCAGCTGAGCGCTGGTTCAGGTGATGATGTCGCGATTGGTGGCGAAGGCCAAGATGTCATTAGTGGCGGCGATGGAGACGATGTTCTCTATGGTGATGACTATTTTGTTCCGGTTAATGATGGCGTCTTTAGCAGTAGTACTTCATCTGAACAACCAGTGGTAGCCGAGAATATCACAAGTGCAGAAGAGGCGATCGCCAACCTAGATTTCTGGACGCGCATCGAAGCTGAGGATATGCAGCTCGTTCAATATAATCAGGAAATTCAAGCTGGTGCTTCTGGCGATCGCCTGATTGCGAGTCAAAATAATAACAGTAAAGCCAAAACCACTTTTCGTGGGCCGGATGGTGCCTACGACCTAATTATTGGCTATCAAGATCAAATTGGTAGCGTTTCTCAAATCACTGTAGTGATTTGAGGAAAGGGATCACCAACTGAATATACAGCTCAACTCGCAACCAAGACTGGCAGAGGCTCTTACACCATTTCTGGAGTCACTCTCAAAACAGGCCAGCAAATTGTACTGAAAGGCGATGCTGACTCAGCCCGCCTAGATTATCTCGATATTCTCACGGTTGGTAGCACACCGACTTTTGATGAGAGCGGTGAAGCCACTGGCAACTTTTATGAAGTGGTAGAACAGGCAGAAGGCTTCAAGCTCGAAGTTGAGCAAATGGATTTGGTGGGTGAAGTCCAGATTGAACAAGAATTCTTTAGCTCTAATGGCCGCTATGTTGCGACAAATGACGCTGCTAGCTTTCAGGCAACGAGTTCATTCACTGGAAAGACAGGCTATTACGATATTGTCGTAGCTTATTACGATACAAATAATGGTGCTGCCGAAATTGCACTAAAAGTCGCAGATCAAGAATTAGCTCGATGGTTTTCAAGTCAAGACTTAGGGAGTGCTTCCGTTAGTCGTGATGGTTTAGTTAAACAGACTGTTGTAGAGGCAATAAAGCTGACAGAATCAGATTTGATTCAACTTAATGCCACTGGACATAATGGCGATCGCGTCAATCTCGACTACATCCAGTTCATTGAAGTAGAAGCCCCTGAAATTATCCTGCCTGATACCATCATTCGCATTGAAGCTGAAGATATGAATATCGTCAGCGGCGACTATGACATTAAAGAATTTGATTTTGCCTCTGGTGGCAAAGCCGTCAAATCTAAATCAGAAGATAGCAAGAAGACAATCAATCTCAACACTACTTTCGCGGGAACAGCAGGAACCTATAACGTCATTGTCGGTTATTACGATGAAAATGATGGTTTAGCCCAGTTCACAGCCAGCGTCGGTGGTATTCAGCAAGACACTTGGGTGGCAAATCAAGATTTAGGTCATAACGATGTTGCCCGCCAAACTTTCACAACCCACACCATCACTAACGTAGAACTCGATGCTGGTGATGTCTTTCACCTCACAAGTTTGCGAGAGAGTGGTGACCAAGTCCATGTTGACTACATCGAATTTGTTCCAGCACAAATTACGACACCTGAAGTGTTCCAAATCGAAGTCGAGCAGATGGATTTGTCGAACCAAGGCAATATCAAAACAGAAACGTTTGCCTATAGTGGGGGCTTTGTTGAAACCAGTAGTAGCTTTACTGGTACGACTTTATTTGATGGGGAAACAGGTTTCTATGACGTGATTGTCGGCTATTACGATAGCAATAAAGGTGCGGCTGAAATCTCCCTGAGTATCGATAATCAGGAACTTGACCGATGGTATGCAGATGAAGAGTTTGGTACTGATAAAGCGATTGTACAAAGTTTGACCACTCATACTGTCGCTCAAGGTATCCAAATCACTCACCAAGATTTAGTTTCAATCACTGGTATCGAAGACAATGGTGACAAAGTCAACGTTGACTATATCCAGTTCATCGAAGTCAAAGCACCAGAAATCGTCGATACACCGCCTGAGCCTATCGAACCTATTCGAGTAGAAGCCGAAGATATGCTTTTATCGGGTAACTATAACTTTGAGGGTCAGACTTTTGCCTCAGGCTCTGAGCTGATTAAGACAAGCTCTAGCCTCACTGCCAAAACTGAGTTCAATGGACCAGCAGGACTATACGATATTGTCGTTGCTTACTACGACGAGAATGATGGCAACTCGCCAGTCACTGTTTCTCTAGATGGCACTCAACTAGATAGCTGGATCTTCAATCAAAATCTAGGCAATCGCTTTGCGGGAACAGATAACCTCGTTACTCGTACAGTCGCGAGCGCAGTGAGCCTCGACGCAGGAATGATGCTCGAACTTCAAGCATCACGCAACTCTTACGAATATGCTCGCGTTGATTATGTAGAGTTTATTGCGGTTGCGCCGGAAGAGCCGACTAATGACACTAGTGACAAAGAAATATCTAGTGAAAATGCCGATATTTTACGAGGTGGAGATGGAGATGATATTGCCTACGGTGGAGCCGGAGATGACAGTATCTATGGCGACTCTGGTAATGACACACTCTATGGAGATTTTGATAACGAGGTTGTAATCCCAAGTGTTGAAGTTACTACTCCAGCCACTCTAATCTTCCAACAAGGTGTAGATGGCTATAACGGCACTGTTGACACTTTTATAAATAGCGGCTCTCGTAATGCAAATAATAGTGGCGCAACATCACTCGATGTAGATGGGAGTGAAGACGATGACGATGATGACGAAGGGTCTTCTGTCCAAAGTCTGATCCGATTCGATGCTCTTTTCGGTAATCAAACAGGCCAAATCAATCTTAACGACACGATTGACTCTGCAACATTAGAAATATACGTAACAGATCCAGGCGATCGCCTCGCATTCCACAACATGCTTACCGAGTGGTCTGGCACCGACACTTGGAATTCCCTTGGTAGCGGTATTCAGGCTAATGGCATAGAAGCTAGCAGTTCGGCGATCGCCACAACTAGCTCAGTCAGTACAGGCCTCTTACAAATTGATGTCACCGCAAGCTTACTTGCTTGGCAAGCAGACCCAACAGCCAATAATGGTTGGGCGATCTTGCCTACAGGTAGTGGAGGCGTTAATTTTGACTCTGCCGAAGGAAGCTATGCTCCTCGCTTAATCATTGATGTCAAAAAAACGAATACTCCAGTAGCCGAGAACAATAGCTCACAAGGTGAGTCAGGTGATGACACTCTAATTGGTGGTAGTGGCAATGACAGTTTAAGCGGTGGCGGTGGTGATGATGTTTTGCTTGGTACAGATGAAGTTGCCCTTGGCCTAAATGAACAAGATATTTTAGTCGGCGGTAGTGGCGCTGATCTATTCATAGTAGGCGATACAGCGTCTGTCTACTATCACCAAGGTGCAGTGGCCGATTACGTAACTATCAAAGACTTCGTCTCTAATATCGACACTGTGCAGTTACATGGTTCTACGAGTAATTACAGCACTATTCTCCAAGGCTCTGACACTTTATTATTTTGGCAGGGAGACCTAATCGCCCAATTTAATGGAGTCACAAATCTCGATCTGATGAGTAATGATTTTCAGTTTGTTGTCTAATCAACAATTACATAAGCTGCCAATAAATCTTTTAATTCTCTTATCGATTGGAGGAAAGATTTCCTCCTAAAACTTATGCAACATGACTATTTTTCCGACAGTTCAATAAGAGCTTAAATCTCTTTTGTATTTTTTGTTTTATGAATTTTTCGTAAATATATAATGGCTTGATTTATCTTGATGATATTAACTCGGTTTTTGAAGCAATCAACCTGAAAACCAAGGCATACAAGCAATACACAAAGTTATTGTTTTGTCTAAACTGGGATTAATTAGTGTATTTCTTCATCTCTTTACTAGAAGTTTATATAACGAAGTTCTAGTCAATAATCCTTCAGTATTTGTACCGATGTGTAGGTTCTCACCCCCTAGATAGAATAAACAAGCTTACGGGATTGCCCTTCTAACTTTTACTCTTATCTACACTCTTCATTAACCCATTTTTTCGAAAGTTCGAGCAAACTTATGCCTGCTTTTAACCTTACATATGATTTGAATGTCACCTTGGAGCAACGACTTGCTTTCGAGATGGCAGCTCGTATCTGGGCAACCTTATTACAAGACGATGTAGAGATTAACCTACATATCGGCGCAATCGATGGGTTAAATGGCAATGAAGCAGTGGGCGGCGCTGTCCCCATCTTCCATGAAGTTAACTACGGCGTTTATCAAGAGTATTTAGCGAATGATGCCACATCAGAACAAGATGATTCTGTCGTTGATGCTCTTCAAGAAGGAAATACTGTTGATGTTCTCATCGATGCAGATGGTGATGGAACGTCCGAGGTCGTCGACGGTAATACAACAATTATGCTCACCCGTGCTCAGGCAAAAGCCTTGGGGATGGAAGATGAGCTTCTCTTAGATAACGGCAGCACTTGGGATCGTGACGTTTTAGAAAATCCCGATGCTTTAGATGGTTATATCGTCATTAACAATAGCTATGACTGGAGCTATGACCTCACCCGCGAAGACGATGTGGAAGAAGGGCAGTTAGATTTCCTTACTATGGCGCTCCATGAGATTGGTCATAGTTTGGGATTTGTCAGTGGTCTTGATGGACTAATTGAATCCTTTGAGATGTATTCCGGTGAGATTCGCACAGAAGGAATGACGGCTCTCGATTTATTGCGTTACAGCGAAACGAGCGTCGATGTTAATAATCCCGATGGCACAGTAAGTGATCTCACTTTCGGAAGTGATACTTATTTCTCTATTGATGGTGGCGAAACATCCGAAGCAAATTTTGAGGGCGGAGATGATTACCAAGCGAGTCACTGGCAACGGTTACAAAATGCCCTTGGGATCATGGATCCGACACTGGGATATCAAGAACGTACAGATATTTCAGAGTTAGACCTAAAAGCATTTGATGTATTGGGATGGGACGTAGATTACGGTGCATTAAGTGCTGGGCTGGATCTAGACTGGCTCTATCAAGAGGCGATCGCCGCAATTAGTGAAGACTTCAAGGTCGGTGTCGACGCTGTGGAGTCTGCCTTAGAAAATGGTGATGACTGGTACAGCCTGGCACGGGGAACTTGGTGGGAAACATTCAAATCCCAGATGATTGACCTAGGTTATGGCGACTGGTGGGAAGCCTTTGAAGCAGAAGCAGCAGCCTTATCTCCCGGTGGTTGGTGGCAACAACTAGACCAACAAATGTTGGAGCTAGGCCCCGGTTCTTGGTGGCAAATTTTCGAAGACTATGCAGCGAACCTAGCACCAGGAGGATGGTGGCAAGAGTTTGAACTCGCTCCCGGTGGCTGGTGGCAAGAATTTGAGACAGCTATGTGGGAGTTGTCTCCCGGTGGCTGGTGGCAAACCTTTGAACCAGCGATGGTGGAGCAGAGCTTCGGCAGTGTGTGGCAAGTCTTTGAATTGCAAATGGAGTCACTCGGTTATGGAGCCTGGTGGCAGCAATTTGAAGCAGACTTGTTGGGTTCTGGCTACGATTCCTGGTGGGATGCTTTTGGTGAGGCGATTCTAGAGCTTGGCCCTGGTGGTTGGTGGCAAGCGTTCGAGGACAAAGTAATTGAGCTTTATCCCGGTGGCTGGTGGCAACAGTTTGAGGAAGATTTAGTTGAGCTCGTTCCTGGTGGTTGGTGGTTGACACCTGGCGGCTGGTGGCAAGCGTTTGAACTTAGTCCTGGTGGCTGGTGGCAGCAAATCGAAGACTACACAAGAGATGTTCAATCTGCTGAAGAAGTTCTTAATAACCTTGTTGGTGATGACGTAGAAACTAATAGCGACCAAACCATGACTGGGGGTGATAACGACGACATCCTAGCTGGTGGTGAAGGTCAAGATTTGATTAACGGTAAGGCCGGTGATGATCTCATCGACGGTAAAGGTGGTAACGATATTATCCTTGCAGGAAAAGGTAACGACATTGCCTACGGTGCAGAGGGCAATGATGTCGTCTTTGGTGACGAAGGTGATGACTTTATTGCTGGGGAAAATGGCGATGACCAAATCTTTGGTGAAGCTGGACACGATATTCTTTCTGGTGGTCGCGGTGCAGACAACATCAGTGGTGGTGAAGGTCGTGATGTCTTAAAAGGCGACACTGACGATGATGTGCTCGATGGTGGCGCCGGTGATGATCAACTGAATGGTGGTTCTGGCAACGATCTTGCAATTGGTGGAACAGGTCAAGACATTGTACTTGGCGGTGCTGGTAATGATGTTCTCTATGGTGACAACTATTTAGCACCAGCTGAGGGTGGCTCTGATACTGATGACTCCGATGGCCAACCCGATGACCAACCAAACAGCACCATACCAGTCGTTACTACTGCAGATGAGGCGATCGCCAACCTAGGTTTCTGGACACGCATCGAAGCCGAAGACATGTGGCTCTGGAAATATAAAAAAGAAAAAGTCAAAGACGGAGAACTCGAAGCTTCTGGTGATGAGTTCATCTCGACAAAATGGAAAGGTTCAGCCACCACTACTTTTAATGGGGCCGATGGTATTTATGACTTTGTTCTTGGATACCAAGACGAATCCAATGGCATTGCTGATATCACCATAATGGTCTGGGATGGATTGTGGCTAAAAGATAGCCACACATTCTACTTATCTGAAGCGACAGGAGCTTACACCCATAAAATTTCAGGACTCAATCTAGAGTCAGGCGACAAGATCGTTATCTGGGGTGACTCCGATGGTGATGACGAAGCTCGCATCGACTATCTCGATATCCTCACCACTGGATTTACGCCAAATCTCGATGAAAATGGCGCTCCCGCTGATGGCTTCTATGAAGTCGTTGGCAATCAGGAAAACATTATCCAGCTCGAAGTTGAGCAGATGGATTTAAACAGTGGCGCAATTATCCAGTCAGGAGAATTCGCTTCCAATGGCCAATATGTCAGTACAAATGGCGATTCCACAGTTGTTTCGGATGCATATTTAACGCAAGTTCTGGGTGACCTTTCGCAATACAGCGACGCACAATTGGATTACTACAGAACTCTTCTAGCTGGTTCGACTAGCTCTAGTAGTAGTTTTGGAGCAACCAGCCTTTTCTCTGGCGACACAGGTTACTACGACGTTGTAGTTGGTTACTACGACACCAGTAATGGCACAGCAGAAATTTCGATTGGCATTGACAACAAAGAAGTTGACCGCTGGTATTCCGATGAGAGCTTAGGCACCACCCTAGTTAATTCAGATGCTTTAATCACTCGAACCGTCGCCCAAGGTGTTTATATCACCTACCAAGATTTGATTGAAATTGGGGCAACTTCTCATCTTGGCGATAGCGGAAACCTTGACTATATCCAATTCATTGAAGTTGAGCAGCCTACTGAAACTACAGAAATTGTCGAGCAAGCCCCCAACGTTCCAGAAACATCTGGTCTACCAGAAACCATCCGAATCGAAGCAGAAGATACAGACAAAGTTCAGCTAAGCGGTAAGTATCGCTTCGAATCTCAAAGCTTTGCTTCCGGTGGCAGCCTCGTCAGAGCCAAAAATTCACAGGGTTACACATTAACCACGGAGTTCACTGGGACTGCGGGTCTATATAACATCGTTATCGGTTATTACGATGAAAATGATGGTGAATCCCCTGTCACAGTTAACTTAGATGGCAATCAACTTGATAGTTGGATTTTTGACCAAAACCTAGACAGTAACCTTGCGACAGCGAATAATTTTGTAACTCGTACTGTAGGTAATGCTGTTAGCCTCGAGAATGGTTCTCGCTTGGAAATTCATGCAAACCAAGAATCCTCTGAATTTGCCCGCATCGACTATATCGAATTCATTGCAGTCCAAGAAACACCAGAAGTTACTCCAGCAGAGACTGACGACGATAGTGGCGATAGCAATAATAACGACATTATCCGTGGTGGCGATGGTGATGACATCGCTTACGGTGGCGAAGGCAATGACACCATTTACGGTGATGCTGGTAACGATACTCTCTACGGCGACACCGATGGCTCCGTCCAAAATGTGGCTCCTGTTCCTACTCAAACTTTCACACCTACAACTCTGACTTTCCAGCAGGGCATCAATGGCTATCAAGGTACCGTTGATACTTACGTGGATGAGTATTACGGCTCTCAAGTAACTGGTTTTGGGTCAGCGCAGACTCTCCTCGTAGACGATAATTATGGTGGTTTCGCTGTACAGAGTTTGCTGCGCTTTGACGATATTTTTGGCGGTCAGTCGAGTCAGATTGATGAGAATGACGTTGTAACTTCTGCAATATTGGAAATTGATCTGACATATGCTGGCGATCGCCTTATGCTTCACAACATGCTGCAAAGCTGGTCAGACAATGCAACATGGGGTTCCCTCGGGAATGGCATTCAAACAAATGATGTGGAAGCCGCAAGTACACCAATTGCTATCGTCGAGAATACAGCGAACGGAACTTTACAAATTGACGTAACCTCAAGCCTACAAGCTTGGCAAGCAGATCCTGCACAAAATCGCGGCTGGGTTTTGTCATCCACAGGCGATGAAGGTGTTGATTTCTATTCCTCAGAGAGCGGTTATGCCCCTCGACTCATCGTTGACGTAAACCAAAGCAGCGACTCAACTCCTCAAACAACAGATACTCCCATAACGAATAACTTTGATGGCAGCAATCCCGTCATACTCGATCACACGAATGACCTCCTTCTAAACAATGGCACACTAAGCTTCAACTTCAACGCTAGTAGTGTGAGCCAAAAACAGGGACTCTTCTCAAAAGACTCTTATGGTTACGACAATGGTGGTCATTTGACTGTATATATCAAAAATGGAGAATTAGTTCTCCGGGTACAAAGTACAAGCCAAACCTACTTCCTTGACACTGAAATTAGTGCGAATCAAAACTATGATGTGGCGATCACATTTGGTAGCAATGGCCTTGAATTATGGCTTGATGGCGTCCTTGAAGACACTCATAGCTATACCGGAGGACTTGGCATAACATCTGGAGGTCTCGGCAACTATGAACCAATTGTCCTAGGTGCAACCCAGATAACTAGTGGTGATTTGGTCGCTGATGACGTTCGCGATCATTTTGCTGGGCATCTCAGTGATGTACGCCTCTATGATCAGCAGCTCGACAGCTCCAGTATTTCTTTAATTCCTAATAATTTAGTTCAGACCGCAAATATCGTCTTTGAGGCATTAACTTCGTCGCAACCTAACTCATTAAACGGCAATGACTACCTGATTGGTGGAGCTGGCAATGACACCTTAAACGGCGGTGGCGGAAATGACATTTTGCTCGGCACAGATGATGTCAGCTTAGGTGCCAATGAGCTAGATGTTTTGACCGGTGGTTCTGACTCCGACACCTTTATTCTCGGAGACACAGAATCGGCATATTACAGCCAAGGAGGTGATGCAGACTATGCCCTTATTACAGACTTCGAAATAGGCACAGATCACGTTAATCTGTCTGGTTTACTCGAAGACTATACCCTCGTCAGCGAAGGCTCTGACAGCCTTTTGTATTGGCAAGGTGAAGATCTGATTGCGCGCTTTAGCGGAGGTTCTAATATGACCCTCAGCTCTACAATTTTTATAGTGAGTGATCCGTAATGACTTGATCACTAGCTAACAAAAATTGAAGACTCTCTCAACTTCAAAAAACTCTCAACTTTTCATCAACTTTTTAAAACTCCTAATCAATCAAAAATTTCAATATCAATTTTTGCTTTTGAAGCAATTCCTTTCCACAGAGTTAAACCAGCAATGCCATAGCATTCTTAAGCCCCCTAGTTATCATGCAAAACTTACTAATCTCTTGCATCACAATTTCGACACTTCCCCTAGTGACGACCATACTCGGGCATTCGGCGCAAGCTGCTATTAGACCAGTAGATATGAATGCACATCTTGGCCATACAGAGATTTATAACCAGGGTGATGACCGCGAGGGTTTCCCCGGAGATCTCGTTGGTGGCGGGACCCGATACAACATCTGTGGCACTGATATCAAAACAGTTTATTGCTCGAACTAACTCTCAGAATCGGGACTTTAAACTAGGCATCGCTTTTTGTATCTAAAAAAATCACACTTTACTGACCAGTCTTAAATAAAAACGACAAGGATAACGTTATGAGCTTCTTAAACGGCAACAAAAAGATTTTGAACTTCGGAACCTGTGCATCTTTGAGCCTCGCTCTAACGGTAGCCACTGGTACTAGCACTGTTTTCTCTCAAACCCCTGCAAACTCTGAGATTACTGACAGTACGACGTTAATGTCGAAGGCTTTCAATCCACCAAATGAAGGTGAACCTGCTCAGACAGTGGGTGGAGCTAGTAGAGGCCTTTGTTCCGGTGGAGATTTAGCGAGTGTTTCGTTTAAGCAAACAAGTTCTGCATTGACGGCTCAACTCCCTGAAGGGATGGCGAAGCAAGTCTTTTTCAGTTTACGAGATGCGAGTAATAACACTTTGTACCAAGGTTTTGTCCCAGTCAATAATAATCAGGCCTTGATCTCAGGCGATGTCCTTGGTGATCTCGATGCAGCAAATGGTGACTACACATGGTCAATGGCAATTATTTGTGGCCGTGCGCTACGCCCTGATAGTCCAGTATTCCGAGGAAACCTTTAAAGAAAAGCCGTTATCATCCAACTATTTGCGTGTCCCAATAATATAGTGGTCATTGTTTAACTAAATTTAATGTTTTGCTATTCATTGGCGAACTAAGGGAAATGATGAAAGGGTGATCATTTATGGAGATTAGCTTGGAATAATTAGCTTAAATGCAACATCGGGCAGTTTGTTCCAGCCACGCATTTACAATTCTTCTATGATTTAGTTGCTACGGTATCGTCTTGTCTAGGCTAAAAATCAATGGATCGAACTGGTTCTAGTTTGTCGAATTTTTCACTGGTTACTTCTATCTGTCTTGGTTTACTCTCGTCTATGGGGCCGGGGGCGATCGCCCAAGCACAGGTTGTGGCGGATATGGCGGCTGGTAGTAACCTTGGGACAACAGTTGGTTCTATAGGTTTAGACTTCACCGTCGATGGTGGAACTACCCAAGGTACAAATTTATTTCATAGTTTTAATACCTTTTCTGTCCCAGCTACTGGCTCTGCAACTTTCAATAATGCTGGATCAATCACTAATATTTTTAGCCGTGTAACAGGCAATAGCACATCACTCATTGAAGGGGAATTACGAGCCAATGGCACAGCCAATCTATTTCTAATTAATCCCAATGGCATTACTTTCGGAAGAGATGCGAGCTTAAACCTTGATGGTTCTTTCGTAGCGAGCACCGCAGAGGCAATTACTTTTGATGGCGCAGAATTTAGTGCAACAAATCCAACAACCACTGTACCACTCTTAACTATTAATACCCCTGTCGGTCTTCAATTTGGGGCAACAACCCCTGCGGCGATCAATGTCTTAGGTGATGGTAGTCAAACGCTGTTTAACCCAGATTTCACTCTAGATGTTAGTAACCGCCCTGCAGGCTTAGAAGTTAATGCGGACAAAAATTTAGTTTTAATCGGCGGCGATCTCAATTTACAAGGCGGTAACTTAACAGCATCCACTGGCAATATCGAGTTGGGTGCTGTTGGGGCAAATCAGTCCGTGACCTTAGAATCCGGGTCATTTGCCGTAGATTACTCTAATGTTGGTACTTTTGCCGATATTACATTGACGGATGCTGCCTCTGCTGGAATTATCGGGGGTGATGTCGGTCGTATACAAGTGCAAGGTCGTCGAATCTCGCTACAGGATGGTTCGGGAATCGCTGCTCAAATTAACACTGAAGGTAGCGGTGAAATTTTTATAAAGGCTTCAGAAAGTCTTATTGCGGATGGGAGATCGTCATATTTTGTCTCCCCAACACCGGGACAAAGTACTATTCCCAGTGGTATTGGTTTGATTGTCAACGTTGGTGCGAGAGGGACGAGTGGCAATATTTTATCTGTTGAATCCCCGCTAATCAGGCTTACTGGTGAAGCCCAGATTGGTTTAGGGACAGCAGGAATTGGAGAAACAGGTTCACTAATTGTCAAAACCAATAACCTTGAGGCGTCAGGTAATTCACCAGGTGGTTTTAGTGGTGTGTATGCAGCAATACTGCCGCGTTTAGGTCCTCCAGGAAGTCCGCAAGAATTTTTAGATTTACAGGCAACTACAGCGAGTGATTTGACAATTCAAGGTTTTGGCAACAATAGTTTCGTTGAAAATTTGACCCTGACTGATGGTGGTCAAATTTTAAATAGCAGTTTTGGTTTAGGCAATGCGGGCCAAACAAATATCAAAGCTAGAAATGTTGAATTAACTGGGTTTGGTACTGGAGGCCCTAGCTCAATTCAATCGGCAGTGGAATCTTTCCGGGGTGGTAATGGTGGCAGTATTGTTCTTGAAGGCGATCGCCTTGTCGTTACAGGTGGTGCTCAGATTTCTTCTTCAACTGTCTCTTTGAGTAACCCGGCGGGTAATGTCGAAATTAATATGACAGACTCCATTGAATTGACCGGACAGGTTGCTAATGGGCGCAGTGGCATTTTTGCAAATGCTTTATCACAAGCAGTTCCCTCTTTTATTGATCCAAGTGGCTCTTCTAACAGTGCTGGTGACGGCGGTGATATTTCGTTAATAACTGGAAAATTAGTGGTGAGCGATGGCGCAACGATTAATGTCGGTAATTTCGCCAGTAATCCCAATGCACCAGCTACAACTCAAGGTTTAGGAGCCGCAGGCAATATCGAGATTGTGGCTGGTGATGTGGAAGTGACCAATGGCAGTGTAATCACTTCGGATGCAGCTCTTAGTAACTCAGCCGGCAATATCACCATTTCGACACCCGAATCAGGAGGAATTGTTTTCGAGCAAGGTACGCTCTCAGCAAGTGGTGGTGAGGGAAATATTAAACTGCGATCACCAGTCGTGATTCTAGACGATCTCAGTCTAATTAGCGCCAATGGTTTTGGCACAGGCAATGGCGGAAATATCTTAATTCTCTCTGAATTTTTGATTGGTACTAACAATAGCGACATTACGGCGAATGCAGAACAGGCTCTCGGCGGACGGGTCGCGATTTCGGGCTATGATTCGGGGCTGACGATTGCTGATCTTTTATCCGGCGTTGATATTTTTCCAGAAGGTGAAGCAGGCACAATCGTTTTAGGACTTGAAGTCCGCGATCGCCTGACCCCCCTAAACGACATCACTGTCACGTCTGAGCTTGGAGTTGCGTCTAATGGTCGAGTCATTATTAATACTCAAAAGGGAGAAGTTGGGGAAGTAGAAGTATCAAATCCAAATCCTCTCAATGATTTGCGACTTGTCGAAGCTGTTTGTCAGGCGACTCAAGCCGATCAATTGGTTATTTCGGGGCGTGGCGGATTACCCACGATACCTTCTGGGTTGAGAACGAATATTGATACTTGGGAAGATATGCGCTTTGATGCGCAACTTATCGGGATTTCTGAGAATGGGATTCAACAGGCGACTTTAGCCCAACCAACAACCACAGCCTCCACCACAACCGATATTATTCAGGCACAGAGTTTGGTGAAAAATGCCAAAGGACAATATGAATTAGTCTCAACTGCTGCACAATCGGAACCGATGCTGTTAGCGCAGAATGATGCAAAAGGTTGTCCAAATCTCCCTGGGTAAGTTCAGTCATTTAATTTCAACATTTTTAGAATTTTAGGATAGGTCGATGGCAAAGTTTAAACCGCATTTTTTCTTCCCCAAACCGTGGCAACGACTTGCTGCATTAGGTTTGATGTCTTGTTTTCTGGTGTGCTTACCATCAGTGCAAGCTTTTACACCAGAGAATACTGCGGGTGATAAAACAGCGACACCAACCATTCTTCTCTCTGAACAAACGACGGGTCTGACGAAGCTACAGGCAGGCCAGCAATATTATCAGGCGGGGCAGTATCAAGCTGCTCTAGAGGTATGGCAAGAAGCAGAGTCACTTTTTCAAGTTGCGAGTGAAAGTCAAAGTCAGGCGTTAGTCAATAATTATCTTGCCCTCGCAAATCAAAGATTAGGGGGATTGGAAGAAGCGGCGGCGGCGATCGCCACAGCAGAATCTTTGGCAGAACCTTATGGGCAACAAAATCCGAATTTGCTTGGCGTTATTTTAAATACGAAAGGTCGGGTATTTTTGGCTCAGGGAAAGGCAATGGAAGCAGTTGAAGCTTGGCAAGGCGCCCAAAAGTTTTATCGACAGTCCGGCGATCGCCAAGGAACGATTGGAGCACAACTGAATGAAATGCAAGCATTGCAGGTGCTCGGATATTTTCGGCAAGCTAATCGCCTAACAGGAAAGGTTAAGGCAGATCTCGCGAAGCAACCCGATGATCAGCTTAAGGCGATCGCCCTTCAGAATTTTGGTGATTTGCTGCAAGTGATGGGGACATTAGATGAGGCAGAAACCCAGCTCAACGCAGCTCAGGAGTTAGCCAATACCCTCAATAATGATCTTCTGCAAAGTCGGATTGCGAATAGTCTCGGTAATATTGCTCGCCAACGCTCGACACCAGAAGCAATCACACAGGCTGCCCAGTATTATCAACAGGCGATCGCCGAATCCCCAACTAAAGAGTTACGGGTAGACAGTAGCCTCAATTATCTTAGTTTGCTGAGCGAAAATTTTGCGACAGAGCAAATGCTAGAGGGGACTGACCAAACGCTTCTTGCGTTAATTCCAAATTTAAAGGCCGACCTCGCCCAAGCATCTTTGAGCCGCCAAGGTATCGAAACTCAAATTAATTGGGCGACACAGCTTCTCAAGTTGCAATCTTTAGCGATAGAACATCAGGAATTGCAGGCGATCGCCTCCCTTAAAGAATTGCAATCGGATTACATTGCATCAACGCTCGTAAAAGCAACTCAACAAGCCCAACAACTGCGAGATGTCCGAACAGAATCCTTTGCAAAAGGCATTCTCGGTTCGATGTATGAGCAAAATCAGCAGTGGGAAGAGGCTCAAACCCTAACCAATGAAGCACTGGCATTAGCGACCCAAGCCCAAGCTGGGGACATTGCCTACCGCTGGCAGTGGCAATTGGGACGCATTGCCCTCCAATTCAGTGATCGCCAAAAGGGCATTGATGCTTACCAAGCTTCCATTGATACCCTAAATAAAGTTCGAGGGGATCTCCTCGCAACGAATGCAGAGTTTCAATTTTCTTTTCGAGACAGTGTTGAACCCGTCTATCGTGAACTCGTTTCTCTGCTTATTCGCCCAGATTCTACCCCTGCTGAACTGCAGCAAGCCCGTGCCGCGATTGAAGATTTGCAGCTTGCTGAACTAGAAGACTTTTTCCGCTCTGCTTGTATCGATCTCCCAGAAAGAAGCATCGAAGATATCGATAGTACTGCCACCGTTCTATATCCCATCATTTTGGGCGATCGCCTCGTCACGATTAGCTCGATACCGGGTAAACCCCTCCAGCACCACACTGTTAATATCGGCAAAGATGAAGTTGAAGCCACCCTCGAAGAATTTCTTCAATCCCTAAACCCAGCCTTTGACGACAAATACCGTCTCGGATTATCTAAAACAGTCTATGAATGGCTGATCCAACCGATTGAACAAGACTTGGACAAAACGGAAACTCTTGTCTTTGTTCTGGATGGTTTTTTGCGGAGTATTCCGATGGCCGCTCTCCATGACGGTGATCAATATCTCGTCGAAAAATATAACCTCGCCCTCGCTCCCGGATTACAACTCGTTGACCCCAGCACGATTAACCGCGATACGGCTGCAGTCCTTGCCCTTGGTCTAAGCCAATCGCGCCAAAATTTCCCACCTCTACCCGGTGTGAAAGCAGAACTTGCAGCCATTGATCAGGCTATTCCTAGTCAAATTGTGCTCGACGAATCCTTTACTGAATCAAACCTTCGGAAAGAAATTCTTGCTGATCCATTCCCTATTTTGCATTTGGCCACTCACGGTCAATTTAGTTCTAATTCCGATGAGACATTCTTGCTTAGTTGGGATGGGCTAATTGAAGTGGAGGAATTTAAAAATATCATTGATGAACGTTCTTTCATTCCAGAGCAACCCATCGAACTTTTGATTTTGAGTGCCTGTGAAACAGCCGCAGGTGATAAGCAAGCAGCCCTTGGCCTAGCCGGATTTGCGGTGCAGTCTGGTGCGAGAAGTACTCTTGCGACTCTATGGTCAGTCAGTGATATATCCACAACTACATTAATGACGGAGTTCTATGCAAAGTTCACTGCTGAAGACAATCTTTCCCGCAGTGAGTCACTCCGCCAAGCGCAATTAAGTTTGCTGAATAGTGAAGAATATAGCCATCCATTTTTCTGGGCACCATTCGTAATGGTCGGCAGCTGGTTATAGAATGCTGCAATTGATGGAGATGGATATGCAAGTAAGAAGAATCGCTACTAAATTTACGGTGATCGCCAACTGATTCAAAACCAAGGTCAACTCTTAGTTTTTTAGCAATTATCACTCAGCTCTATTTGATCGCTGGAGCTGAAGAAATCATTTATTGTCTGACACGAGAAAGGCCAATCTTCCTCATTTTTATAGTCAAGGGCAAAATGTAACAGGATATCCTCTACTGTCCAAGGTCCTAAGGAAGCCAGGTAGTGGTGCACTAGTAATGGTTGTGGAAGAATAGGGGCAAGATTAAACGTCAAGTCTCACCGTGCTCACTTGCCCTCAATGTCAGTCTCCCAGCACCATTAAATATGGTCACACCCATTCGGGAAAGCAGCGCTATCGTTGCCATGAATGTGGTCGCCAGTTTGTGGAACATCCTGCCCACCCTCCCATTGCAACTGACACTCGTCAATTGATTGACCGTCTCCTATTAGAACGTCTCTCTCTCGCTGGTATCACTCGTGCCACAGGGGTCTCTCTGCGCTGGCTACAGTACTATGTCAATGCCAAATTAGAGACTGTGCCTCACGAGTTACCTGTGACTCAAAAAAAAGAGGGCAACTGACCATCGAAATGGATGAATTGTGGTCTTTTGTCGGTAGTAAAGGTGAGAAAGCATGGATTTGGCTGGCTCTTGACCGAGACACCCGAGAGGTGGTGGGATATGCCATCGGAGACCGTAGTCAAAAGACTGCGAAACAATTATGGGATTCTCTGCCTCCTGTGTATCGTCAGTGTGCGCTGGTCTACACCGATTATTGGGATGCCTATGGCTGTGTCTTACCGAGTAAACGTCATCGAGTTGTGGGCAAGGAGACTGGACAAACAAATCATATTGAGAGATTCAACAACACTCTACGTCAGAGAACGTCCCGCTTAGTCCGTCAGGCACTTTCCTTCTCGAAGAAGTGGGAAAACCACATTGGAGCAGTGGTCTATTTTCTCAGACACTATAATCTCTCTCTTCAGTTATGACCATTACTTGTGCATCACTACCTGGATTTGTACGCCGGAAAAGGCAATTGCCACAAACCATAATCACCCACAACCGCAGGGCTTAGACTGGGACAAAATCAAACCAGAACAGTGGCGATCGATCCCAATTTTAAAAAAGCTCAGGTGATGGCAAGTTTACTTCTGCTCCCAAATGTTGAGAACCTGTTGAGCAGCGGCAGCATATCTTTGAACAATTAGAATAAAGGAAAAATCTTTACTAATTTCAATGCATTCTTCAGCAAGGGCAATAGATTTTTGACGATTGGGAACATTATCCTGATAAAACATACTGAGATTAATTGTGGTCATCGCCACATCGGGCAGATAGGACTGGGGATTCGTTGCCGCTAATTGCCGATATATCTCTAAGGCTTCTTCGTACTCCCCTAATGCCGTTTCATATTCGTTCAATGCTTTGTGCAAAACCGCCAAATTGTTGAGGCTCGTAGCAACGTAGGGCAGATAGGACTGGGGATTCGTTGCCGCTAATTGCCTCCTTATCTCTAAGGCTTCTTCGTACTCCCCTAATGCCGTTTCATATTCGTTGCGATCACTGTGCAAAATCGCCAAATTGTTCAGGGTCATCGCCACATCGGGCAGATAGGACTGGGGATTTGTTGCCGCTAATTGCCTCCTTATCTCTAAGGCTTCTTCGTACTCCCCTAATGCCGTTTCATATTCGTTGCGATCACTGTGCAAAACCGCCAAATTGTTCAGGGTCGTAGCAACGTAGGGCAGATAGGACTGGGGATTCGTTGCCGCTAATTGCCGATATATCTCTAAGGCTTCTTCGTACTCCCCTAATGCCGTTTCATATTCGTTCAATGCTTTGTGCAAATTCGCCAAATTGTTCAGGGTCGTAGCAACGTAGGGCAGATAGGACTGGGGATTCGTTGCCGCTAATTGCCGATATATCTCTAAGGCTTCTTCGTACTCCCCTAATGCCGTTTCATATTCGTTCAATGCTTTGTGCAAATTCGCCAAATTGTTCAGGGTCATCGCCACATCGGGCAGATAGGACTGGGGATTGCTCGCCGCTAATTGCCGATATCTCTCTAAGGCTTCTTCGTAGAGAGGTAGTGCTTTTTTAAATTGATTATGATTCTGAAGAAAGAGCGCATATTCAAACAAAGATTCTGTCGTTTTTTTTGCCCGCAGTGCCCCCTCAAAATATTCACAGACCCGTCCAAACCAGTTTGCTTTCTCATAGAAAGTTGCCCACAGCCGTGCCTTAATCAGAAATTCATCGGCGATCTGCTCTTTACTAGTCTCAATCTTTGCTTGTTCCGCCTGGAGCTGTTCTTGCCGTGCCAACAGTTGATCCAGATCGGCGTTCATCTCCTCCGCTTTAAGGATCGCATCCGCCTCCCGAAATTGCCCCTGCTCAAAATAAGCCTTCGCCTGTCGGAGTCGCTCTGTATTGATCTCTATTTTCGTAAAGGTTTCGTATAACTTAAAAACCGACTCTTTCAGTTGTGCCAGTTGTTTGAGAAGTTGTTGCAGTTCCCCATCCGCTTCAAGTGCCCTTTCTGTCTCGCCAACCTTCTGGAAAATTTCAATATCCCGTTGTTTCTTCTCAATGCGTTGCTTGAGGTTCTGATAATCCAGCGACTGCCCGAAGAAATTCGCCGTTTCGATATTGCCGATATTGTAGATTTTCTCTGTCATAACCAGATTTCGGTGGGTCAAATCCTTCCTTGGGGAAGTTTTTCGTATGAGGAAGGGGTTTCGATGAGTGTCGCAACCTACGGAGAACCCACCCCTCAGTCCCCTCCCGAGAGGCAGGGCTGTTTCATTCTAAAGAAGAAGTAAGAGAATGAGAGTAAAGAAGAAGTTGGTGACAAAAAATGGGCGAAAGTTTGCTGGAGGCATTGAATCGTATTGAAGACCCAAGAGAAGCATCAGGACGAAGATACTCACTGCCTCTAATCTTGTTAATTATCATCATGGCAGGTATGAGAGACGAGTGGGGATATCGAGGTATTGGACGCTTTATCGAACGACATCGTCGTGAACTGATTAAGACGCTGCAGATTCCTCAAGCCCGTGTGCCCTCCTATTCAACTGTTCGGCGAATGATGATGGAATTAGATTTTGAGCAGGTAGCCAAAGTATTTAATCAGTGGGCAAGGCAGCATGTAAGAAAAGGGGATGTAGTGGCAGGGGATTGTAAATCTCTTAAGAATACAGTGGAGAACTCTGACAAGGGGTAATGCAAGCGTAGCTGCAACGAAGTGCCATAAGAGGATGTTTGAAAAGTAAAAGTTTTAAGCAAGTCTTCTCAGTAATAACCGAATAGAAGCAAGATAGAGAAAGGCCTCCGCACTTGCAGTAGTGTATTCATAATCGCGGCTGAGACGACGACACCAATAAAACCATCCAAAGGTACGCTCAATCACCCAACGACGAGGGAGTAAGCAGAAGTCTTTGCGTTCAGATGGGCGCAGCACCATCTGCAAAATAACGCCAAAAGTATCCATTACCCAATGGCAGAGCGCCTGACCTCGATAGCCTCCATCGACATAGAGCAAATACCATCGTTGAAAATTGGAGAGTTTCAATTCAGTAATGCTATACGCCAGTTGCGCAGTAAATTAATGCTTCCATTGACTCTGAATTTTGCAAACAATGCCATAGTCAAGTCAACCATCTGTCTCGATTTTGAGACAACTTTCGTCCTGCGATGAAACCGAGCAAACCAATGGCGATTATCTGAATTGTTTCTCTCAATTGCTATTGTCTCTTTCTTGCTAATGACATGAAAAGCATCTGGGTGATTCTCTAATAGCTGTTGATAGGGTTTCCAATTATCGGTGCAATAGACAGTGATTTGCCATTGCGAGAACCGCTCTAGTAAATGACCTAAAGTTCGACTATCACGACTTCCCAATTCCCAGTCAATGAGTCGCCCAGTATTACGGTCATATGCTTTCCAGACCCAAAGTTTGTTTTTTTCTCTTGGATAAAATGCCATAGCTCATCTAGCTCCACCACGACAGCAGACTCAGGAGTGGGCTTTTCATAATTGGCTTCACCGAAATCTCTTACCCAATTGAGCACTGATTGAGCTGATACACCGAGAATCTTGGCTGTCGCATTCATGGACATACCACTCATATACATCAATACAGCTTCTAATTTCATCCAGAGAGGCTTGCCCCGCTCTTTAGAAAAGCTTGTAAATTGATAATTGCACTGCTTACACTTAAATCGTTGACGATTTTTAGCGAATCCACTTTTGATGATGTTTTGAGCGTTACATTGAGGACAATGAATTGTCATAGAGAGAATTTTAAGGAAACGACTCCCCCCATTTTGCTATAGCATTACCTACTTGAAACTCTCGAAAATTGAATGAATTTTGTCGTAATCTCTCTAATAGCAGTCGTAATCCTTGTGTATCACTAACATTAGCGGCAGTGACAACAGCAACCATCAAAAGACCAAGGCTATCTCCTATGATGTGTCGTTTCCTCCCCTTTACCCGTTTATTGCCGTCAATCCCAACGTGCTCATGAATCATCGAGGCACTATCCACCGACTGAGAATCCACCACCACATAGCTAGGAGAGGAGGGCGGTCATGATTAGCTGTACGCTCATACTCGTAGAGGGTCTGATTGATACATTCGAGGGTGCCATCATCGCGCCATTGGGCAAAGTACCAATAGACTGTTTGCCATTTGGGAAAGTCATGGGGCAAGGAACGCCAGGCAATCCCTCCCATCAGGATATACAGCAGGGCATTCACCACCTGTCTCAAGTCAACGGAGCGAGGTCTTCCTCCAGACTTTACTGATGGCAATAATGGTTTTAGGAGATGCCACTGGTCATCACTGAGATTTGTTGGATATGATTCAGACATGATTTTATTCAGAGATTTCAGTACTTCTACAGACTAAATCTCTTTTTTTCTGCTTGCGATACCTTTTTTAAACATCCTCTAAGCATGGTGCAAGCTTTCACATGCAGCAAATAGGGTGTATTTCCATAAGTTAAACTTATGTCTCCAAAGATGGTTTTTTCCGTCTCAGAGATGCAAAAGAGATGGTCACAAAAATCTAGTCATCAGCTTGCAATATCCTCAATCAGCAATCGTTCAGTCATGACTAAGCGAAAATGCCATAGGGATTGACATGAGAATAAATCAGCGGTGTTAATGCTCTTAGCTCATCCACACCCATTTGTTGCATCCATTGCGGGTCAGAGAGAACCTCCTGAATCAGCAGTGTGTTTATGTAAACTAAACTGATCTGGAGCAGATGTAGGCAGAGCATGGAGATCTCTTGTAGTGCGACTCTGCTGGCGGTGAGGTCACCATTTTTGGCATAGAAGATAAAATCATTGGCACTGTTCCAGTTCTCAACAACATTCAAACCTTCCTGAATCTCTTGCCTAACTCGCTCATCATGTAGATACCGACACAAGAAGACGGTTTTCACTGCTCTACCCAGCTCAGCTAAAGCGAGATAAACTGGGTGTTTGGCATGATTGCGCGTAAAGCGAGCAAGAATCACTTCTGGCTCGGCAGTGTCTTGTTTTAAGAGCAGTGGCAAACTTGACCATGGCATCATACTGCGCTCGAATCAGCTGCCAGCGGATAGGTCGCTTGATGATTGATGCGAGATTCTCCAATTGCTGTTTTTGTCCCTTTTCTGATAGATAGAGCTTCTGCTTCTGAATGTTCCTAATCCGAGGCATTAACTGAAAACCTAAGAGATGAGCAAAGGCAAAGCCGACCTCACTTTGGCCATGGGTATCAACATAGCTTTTGTTGATGGACATTTGAGAGCAATGTCTGAGCACCCCCTTAATCATGGAAGCGACTTCTGAGGAGGAGCAACGCTTGAGCTGGGAATGAATGCAGACAGCCTTTTTTTCTACATGCCAGTAGATCATGACCCCTCGCGCCCTTTGTAGCGAGCGTGCCATTCCGTCATCAAATTCTGGTCCCAAGTGCCAAACTGCTTGGAGTCAGAAGCGCAGGCAGTAGTGGCTTCGCCCCAGATGTGAGGTAATCTGACGCGGAAGATGGCATTGGCCACATCACCAATTGCCTGAGACAATGCCGTTTTCGAGACAAACTTGCGTTGGATATAGCGAAGCTCAGAGGCACTGACCCCATGTTCACCGTGGGCAATCCTCTGAATACCGAGGTTAGTCCCTGCTGCATAGAGACAGAGTAACAGCCGTTTGCGTAACTCCCCTGGAGCCAGTGCTTCACGACTCCCTATACTTTTGAAGTGCCCAGTGAACTGAAGCCGCATTTCTGTCTCTTTCAGCACATCGAGCAATGGCACTATTGACCAGCGATTGGTAATCTCTTTCTTCAATGCCATCAAACGCTCTGGTTCCGGCTGTTTGGGAACCGGTATCAGATGAATCCACCCTCCTCGATTGTTCAGGAGTTTCACTTTTGGATTGTTTGACAGTCCTTGGTTGAACTCGGTGAGTGCTTCTGTCATTTCCGACTGAAGGTCCTCAATAAAAGTCGCAGCATCTAGTGGCTGCTGAAGGTCTTGATAATACTGCTTTCGCTTGCTTTCAAAGTCTCGAGGCAAGTCATCATCGGGATTGCAATAGCGTTTAGCTCCCTTCACCCATAATTCCTTACAGCTAATTCCTTACAGCGCAGTTTTTCGCGGATAGTGCGTAAGACTCCTAGCTCATAATGAGCACGGTCAACCCTAGGTTCACCTCCCTTTCCAGTGACCATTACAGTTTCCTGCCAATCCATGCTCAGTACTCCATCCATCGGCACATCTATCTCTGCTGCATAAGGTTCAGCACTGGGAAATTCAGCAGAGATTTTTAGCACCTTGATAGCCTTTAGTAATGGCTGCAAATTGAGACTATCAGAGCGAAACTCCAGAGCCTTGAGAATCAGCGGTAATAGGCGACGATAGTAGCGGGTATAAGCAAGGCGCATCTTACTATGGAGGCGTTCTCTAAAGCTTTGGCCACCTTCACCTAAATGCTCCACAATAGTCTCTAGCTGGGTCTCGTGCGCTACTGGATAGATTACTTCTTGGACTGTGCCTTCTGGCTGAGCAAGCGCTGCCATTGCAATCTGATAAAGCAGTTGGTCATGGTTTTCTGTTGTCTGGGCTGTTGCAATGAGCTCTGAAGAGGCTCGCTTGCGGCTACGGCTTTCTAGCCGGTGCACCAACAGAATAAACAATTCAATGATGTTATCCACTATCTCCTGCGAGCGCTGAGAACAGAACGCCGATAACAACAGGTAGCGAATTGATATTGGGTGTCGACGAATCTCTGTGAGTGACTCGGTTTCGACCCGCTGCCGATAGCGCTCTACCAGACGACTATTTAACGTGAGTTCTGGATAAGGAATGATAGGTCTAATCAAGCTGTAAAGAAGGTTTTTTGGGTTGATGGCAGTAAGCAATCAGCCCACACAGCAAGTTCACACAAAAGTTTGTGGGACTGCGATGTCGGGAATGTTCAATCTGTGAGATGTTCTTCAGTTGGTCAATAACTGTCTCAATCAAAGCCCGCTTACGAGCAAAAAGTTTATCTTGATATAGCAGGCAAGGAGTGGGTTAAGACAGAATAGGATAGAAGCAATAAACATAGATGCCATGCCTGCTCCCCATAGTCTTGATTTACGCCTAAAAGCTGTTGCCGCCTTCGATAAAGGTGAACGAAAAAGTGATATCTGTCGCTTCTTTGGTATTAGCCGAAATACGCTAGACCTGTGGCTGAAACAACGAGAGAAAATCGGTTCAGTCGCTCCGAAGACAGATTACCGTCGAGGCCCTCAACCGAAGATTAATGATCTAGATGCTTTTCGTGCTTTTGCAGAGAAATATGGGCATCTAACCCAGAAGGAAATGGCGGAGAAATGGCCAGAGTCTATTAGTGATGCATCCAGACGTGAAGCTCTACGGAAAATTGAATTTACTCGAAAAAAAAGACCTATCGATATCAAGAGAGAGATAAAGAATTAGAAAAAGCATTTGTGGCACAACTGAAGCAGTATGTCCAAGAACGACTCGTATATATCGATGAAAGTGGATTTGATAATACCTTAGATTATGGGTATGGCTACTGCCATAAGTCAGAGAGGTTTATCGCAGAGAAGTTAGGTCATCGTACAGAACGAGTTAGCGTGATTGGAGGATGGCGAGAGGGAGAGCAGATAGCACCGATGGTATTTGAGGGCTATGCCAACAGCGCCTTAGTTTGCCAATGGGTAGAGGATTGCTTAGTGCCAGAGTTGATTCCGGGTCAAATTATTATTCTGGATAATGCCAGTGTTCATCCAAAGGAAAGAATACAAACATTGGTGGCGAAGGCAGGATGTGAAGTGATATTTTTGCCACCCTACTCACCACACCTGAACAAGATAGAGAAGTTTTGGGGGAGGTTAAAGAAGGAGGTAAGTAAGCTCATCAAGAAGACTGAGGATTTGTTCGATGCCATCAGAATAGCCTTCTGTTCTATGTCCTAACCTTCTCCTTCGCTGCTATAAACCATCAAATGATGCTTCATATTTCGACGAGGTTTAGCCATTAGGGTCACCTCATGTTCCTCTTGAAGATGCTGGGCTAAAGATTGTGAGACATAGCCTTTATCGGCAAAGACTTTACCCCATAAGTCTTGCCATAACTCCACTACAGGTTGGCGGTCATCGGTATTTCCGAGCGTCACTTGGACGTTGAGTAATTCTCCTCGCTCATTGATGACCAGGTGTAGTTTGAAGCCGAAGAACCATCCCACCGAAGTCTTGCCCCTTGCCGCGCAACCTTCAAAAACACGGTGTTGAGAGATACGGCGATTATGGCAAACCTTGATGCTGGTGGCATCAATGAAGCTAATACCAGTGCATTGTCCGAAGCATCGTCGCAGATATGTACAGAGAGGAATCAAGCTCGAAGGTATCCATGTCACAAAGCGTTGATAGCTCACAGCTAGAGGAAACTCTTGTTGCCAATCGCATTTCACCTTGATGAGATAGAAATGCTTGAAATTTCGATAGTGAGATTGATGGAAAGCAATGAGAATAGTCATCACCTCACTCAGACTGAGGCTTCTCTGACGGCGACGGTATTTTTTGCCAGAGCTGAGTAACGCTTGATGCCATAAGGGTTCAAAGACTTGGCAGAAATCATTAACATGGCAAAACAGAGCCTCTAGACTGGACATGGGAGAAAGCCGTGGATTCGTTACAACTTCCACGATATGGGCTTTCTCCTTTTCTTTCCTTATCCAGAACTCACGTTACCTACTCTCACCCCTTTTGCAAGAGGTCAACTGTAATACCAAGGCAGTGATGGAAGAAATCAAAGCATGGCAGCATCGTCCTCTGGAGGAGATATATCCAATCCTGTGGCTGGATGGCATGAGAATAAAAATCAGAGAGGAAGGACGGGTCACGAATCACACTCTGTACCTAGCACTGGGAGTGAAGCAGTCCGGTCACAAGGAGGTCTTAGGAATGTGGCTATCCTCGGGAGGAGAGGGGGCAAAATTTTGGTTATCAGTGCTGAATGAAATCCACCATCGGGGAGTCGAACATATCTGTATAGCTTGTGTGGATGGGTTGAAGGGATTTCCCGCTGCCATTGAAGCGGTGTTCCCAAAAACGAGAGTGCAATTATGTATCGTTCATCTGATACGAAATAGCCTGAAATTCGTTTCTTGGAAAGACCGTAAGTCCGTGGTGTCAGACCTCAAGCCTATTTACCAGGCCGCCACAGTTTCCGAGGCAGAATCCGCCTTAACTGCTTTTGCGGAGCGTTGGGACGGCATCTACCCCACTATTTCCCAAATATGGCTGAATCATTGGGACAACATCATTCCATTATTTGATTATCCAGCTCCCATCCGTCGCATCATTTACACCACCAATGCCATTGAGGCGGTCAATCGCTCTTTGCGCAAGGTGTTAAAAACCAAGAGCATGTTCCCCCATGCAGATGCTGCCCTGAAATTGCTGTATTTAGCCCTGAAGCATTTGATGAAGAGATGGACGATACCAATACCCCATTGGAAAAGAGCTTTGAGCTATTTTGCCATTGATAATCCAGAGTATTTTCTTCACTAATTTTCTTGGCTTACACAAAATTCTTGACGATCCCAAGACTTGGCAAAAATCATCAATGGAACAAAACAAAGGTTCTAGACCGGTCATGGGAGAAAGTAGTGGACTGCTTATCAACTTCCACAATATGCACTTTCTCCTTTTTCTTTCTTATCCCGAACTCACGTTATTTAGGTCTTTGAACAGCTCTATGGGTAGCACTAACTCTTCGATTGTTGAGAGTTTTGATAACTCTGCCTTCAAGCTGTTGAGACCTACTCTCCCCACCTCTTCCTTGAGTTGGTTCAGCGGAATTTTATCGGGGTCTAAAACCCAGGAATCTGACTGTGGTCCAGTGAGTTTATCCAATCCTTTGCGGCATTTCACTGGCAATTGTTTCATTATCGAATCGCATAGCTGGAGCTCAAACTGGTGATGAGCTGAATTAATCAGTCGTTCGATTTGCGCATAGGTCGGCGGTTCCAGCTTGCGGCTTCTTAGCTCTTCATAGAGCGATGCCTTCAGTTGTCTATCATTAATTACCCGTGGCACAACCTCTTCAATTAGCCACTGACGTAGATTATCAAGCTCTTTTTTGCCCGTACGCCGAAAGCTGTATCGCTGGCGAATTTCGACTCGGTGGCGCTTGATGCCTCTTCCTTTCCAGTCATACTGGCCATAGCCTTCTACATCTACTGACAGCTGCTCTGCAATAAAAGTACGAACCATACGAGGAATCTCATATTGCTTTTCCGGAAATCGTCCTTTCCACTGAAAAAATTTCAGTAAGAGGGCAAAACCTAGACGATTAACCCCACGCTTTTGCAAGACAAGGAGTCGGTCATCTTGGTCAATTGTCCAATGCTCAACTAGCTCTTGATTTTCCCATTTTCGTTTCATTCCAGGCCTTTAGAATCACGTCTCTGGCGAGCGTCAGGTCACACCAGTCAATATAAGTGAAACTTATCATTTAACCGATTGCTAGTTTTTTACGGTGGCGGAAAACATGGGCTGGAACCCATACAGGACAAATGTTTTAAGCTTATGGCACTTCGTTACAGCTACGCTTGCATTACCCCGACAACAACAGTCAAGATTTTGTCACAGCAATATCCTTATTCTGTCAACAACGAAAAATAGCCTTGGGCATCAAGATGAGCCGAAATAAGCAAGAAAGTGAAATATCGGTGATTCAGCAGTTACTGGAAGAGTTGGATTTGCCTCCAGTGACTGTGACCTTAGATGCCTTACACACTCAAAAAAACAGTTCAGCTACCCGACATCATCAGCATGATTATGTGATTACAGTCAAAGGTAATCAGAAAAAGTTGTATCAAGTTCTTATTGACTATTGTCTGGAGCATGAACCACTCGCCAAAACTGAATCAAAGGATATTGATCATGGTCGTCAGGAGAAACGGTGGGTGGAAGTTTGGTCTCTACCGACATTTTTCACAACGCAATGGTGTGATGTCCAGTCTGTTGTGCGAGTAACTCGTTGGGGTTGCAGACAAAACAAAGACTATGACAATCAAATGTTCTACATCACATCACTATCACCCCAGGGGCAGAAGTTAAGCCGGGTGATTCGTCAACATTGGCAAATTGAGAACAACTTGCATTGGGTCAAGGATGTCATCTTCCAAGAAGACCAAGCACAACAGACACGAGGTAATGCTCCGCAGAATTTTGCTATCTTCCGTAGCTGGGTGATTTCGCTATTGCGATTACATGGTTATCACTCCATGACGGAAGCCATGGCGATGATTTCTCATAAACTACCTCTCTTACTGTCTTTTTGTACTTCTTAGCCTTTTTCTCGACAGAATGAAACAGCCCTGCCCCTTCTAAAGCAGGGTTGTTTCATTCTGTCGAGAAAATAGAGAGAATAAGAGGAGATAGGCGTTCAACGATGAAAAATGAGCGAAAGCTTACTCGATACACTGAGTCGTATTGAAGACCCGAGACAGGCTTCCGGACGAAGACACTCATTATCTTTGATATTACTGATAATCATCATGGCAGGTATGAGTGGTGAATGGGGATATCGAGGTATTGGGCGATTTATTGAGCGACATCGCCGGGAGCTGATTAGCACCTTACAGATTCCTGAAGCTCGTGTCCCCTCCTACTCAACGGTACGGCGAGTGATGATGGAATTAGATTTCCAGCAAGTGACACAAGTCTTTAACCAATGGGCAAGACAATATGTGAGAAAGGGAGACATTGTGGCTGGGGACGGTAAATCCCTCAAAAACACCGTGCAAAACTATGACAACAAGAGTCAAGATTTTGTCACAGCAGTGTCTTTATTCTGTCAGCAGCGACAAGTTGTTTTGGGCATGAAAATGAGTCGGAATAAGAAAGAGAGTGAAATCTCAGTAATCCGGCAATTACTGACAGAGTTAGATTTACCATCAGTCACTGTGACTTTAGATGCCTTACACACTCAAAAAAACAATCCAGTTACTCAGACAACGCGGACATGACTACCTAGTGACAGTCAAAGGCAACCAGAAAAAGCTGTATCAAGCTTTAACAAACTACTGTCAGGAACAAAAGCCAATCGCTCAACATGAATCCCAAAATGTTGGTCATGGTCGTTCTGAAAAAAGACGAGTAGAAGTCTGGTCTGTGCCGACTTCACTAACGCCAGAATGGAAAGATATACAATCCGTTGTCCGCATGACTCGGTGGGGACAGAGGCAGAGCCAAGACTATGAAAATCAGATGTTCTACATCACTTCATTACCACCACAAGGACTAAAGCTGAGTCGAGTAATTCGACAGCATTGGCAAATCGAGAACAACCTACATTGGGTAAAGGATGCACTTCTTGGGGAAGACAAAGCACAACAAAAAGATGGCCATGCTCCAGAGAACTTTGCCATCTTCCGTAGTTGGGTAATCTCGCTATTGAGATTGAACGGCTATTCATCCATAACGGAAGCCATAGCTCTGATTTCTCACCGATTACCGTTTTTACTATCGTTGTGTACTGCTTAGCTTCTTTCTCTCAAGAATGAAACAGCCCTGCTCTTTAGAAAGGGGACTTGGGCTTTTTTATTGGGGATTGAGTTTAAGAAGTTGGCCTGAATCTTCATCCGTCAAAACATAAAGATGTTCATCTGGAGCTTGGCGAATATCTCGGACTCGCTGGCCAATAATAATGCGAGATTCGATGACCATCGCTCCATCTTTTTCGATTTGCATTCGCCGAATATCTTTTGAAACTAATCCGCCTGCAAACAGATTGCCGTGCCAACCCAAGTAGCGATCGCCCGTATAAACAGCGAGACCAGATGGGGCAATAGAAGGTGTCCAAACCCTAGTGGGATTGGTGATATCTTCACGGGTATTCACCGGAGCAACGGGCTGACCTGTGGAATATTCGGCACTGAAAGACACATCCGGCCAACCGTAGTTATTGTCTGCCTTCACTAAATTTAGTTCGTCACCTCCACGTGAGCCATGTTCTGTAGCCCAAACTTTTTGTCGGTAAGAATCAAAGACCATGCCCTGAATATTGCGGTGACCATAGCTCCAAACTTCTGGTTCTGCTTCGGGATTATCGATAAAAGGGTTGTCGTCAGGAATGCTGCCATCGTCATGAATGCGTAAAACTTTGCCGAGATGACTACCGAGGTTTTGGGATTGTTTGCGGCTGAGATCGCCATCAACTTTTAACGGGGGATTACCGCCATCACCAATGGAAATGAGGAGGGTTTCATCGGGAAGCCATGTCAAGCGGGAGCCGAAATGTTGACCGCCTTTTTTTGCTTGAGCAACTTCAAAAATAACTTCCCAATCACTTAATGCTTCACCATCAAATTTTGCTCTAGCGACACGGGTTCGATTGGCATCTTGGGTGCCATGGGCATAGGTGAAGTAAATCCATTGGTTTTCTTCAAAGCGGAGATGCAAGGCAATATCTAACAATCCTCCCTGCCGCGATGCAAAAACTTGTTGGGCGGTGATATCTGCGACTTCCGTAACTCCAGCGATCGCCTTTTCCTCTAACACCCCCTCCCGAACAATTCTGAGTTTGCCAGCCCGCTCAGTAATTAAAATATCGCCATTTGGTAGCCATGCCATACCCCAAGGATGATCTAATCCCTCTGCAATAATTTCTAGCTCGACCTCCTCTACAGGCAACGTTTCCACGTCTGGACTCATCAGGGCGATCGCCTCAGTGGTGAAAGATTGGGATGCGCAACCCGCTATTGATCCCAAGCTACTAATGAGTAAAACCGCAAAGACAGGCGAAAAATAATGTCCCATGGGGATGTGTGCAATAAACAATAAAAAAGTAAGCAACGAGCCGCTAATTAGCAGTTGTTCCTTACTCTAACGAGATTTGTTTTAAAGCGGATTAAGACCGAGATGATAGCCCGCTATTTTGCGAATTGAATTTGAGAAATTGCTTAGTCGTCGGGCTCAATAGTACTGCTTAAGCCATGACTTTTTAGGGTTTCACAATAAAATTCAGCATGTTCTTGGACACATGTGATGACAAGGGCTAGGCCGTTTGTGTGAGCTTCCATCATGATGCTCACAGCTTGGGGCTGAGTGAGTCCCGCAACAGTCTGAATAAGGGTTTGGACGACATGCTCCATAGGATTAAAGTCGTCGTTGTGGAGTAGGACGCGGTAACGGGGAGCTGGCTTACGGACTGTGGCCGCAGAACGCTTTTCGATCACACCTGTAGACATGATGATTGAATCTCCTAAAAAGTTGTTTGGTTAGTTTGCTTTAAAGTATTTCGACAAAAAGATTTTGCTGAGCGATAAATGTTGGGCGATCGCCTCGGATCACGTTCAAAAAGAGAACGGATGGTGCTTTGGTTATGGCACATCAAGTTGCTCTCATCTTAGCGCGGAATAATCGGCTGAAAGCTCAGTAAGAAAGCGATACAATATGAGGAATTAACATTTATTTACAAAAGCGTCCATATGACTGCTGTTACTGAAACAAATCTTACGACTACGGAAAATCCTCCGAGTCAATACTGGACTTGGCGTGGACACAAAATTCACTATGTGCAGGCTGGAGCAGCAAATGGCAAGCCACCTCTATTGCTAGTGCATGGTTTTGGTGCGTCGACGGATCACTGGCGCAAAAATATTACAGAACTACAAAAAGATTTTTCAATTTGGGCGATTGATATGCTTGGTTTTGGGCGATCGCCAAAGGCAGACACAGAATATAGTGGCAGTTTATGGCGTGACCAAATCCATGATTTTGTCACTCAAGTGGTTGGTAAACCCGTAGTTCTCGCCGGAAACTCCCTTGGGGGTTACGCATCCCTTTGTGTGGCAGCGCAACGACCCGAATCCGCGAAGGGTTTGATTCTGCTCAACAGCGCTGGCCCTTTTAGTGACCCTAATAAAAAGGAGCGATCGCCGTTCCAGAAAGCATTACGCAAAGTGCTTTTTAGCCCCGTTTCGACCTTTATGATTTTTCAGTACACAAAGCGTCGCTCCACTATTCGCAAAACCCTTGAGAAAGTTTATGTAAACCAAGATGCGGTAACCGAAAGACTGATTGATGAAATCCGTCGCCCATCTGATGACCCCGGCGCAAGAAAAGTATTTGGGGCAGTTTTCAACACTCCTGAAGGCGCAAAGGTTGACCACCTTCTCGAACAATTGGAACGACCTCTGATGATGATTTGGGGTGAGAAAGATCCTTGGATTAAGGCCAGAGAACGTGGCGCAAAATTCAAACAATACCGACCCGAACTCACAGAACATTATTTAAACTCTGGACATTGTCCCCACGACGATACTCCCGACGAAGTAAACCAAATTATTCGTAATTGGATCACCCAAAACTTTACATCCTAGATTGTTCTGATTTCGATTTGCCCTACAGCTATGCCGACAACCTTCAACCTTTCCCCTCTCATCCGCATCACCTTATTGAGTCTCTACACAACTTTGATTGTGCCGATTCCATTCTTGGCGGATGTAACCAATGCTCCAGTGCCTTCAACATGGCTTTGGATTGGTTTCGTTGTCGGTGGCGTTTTTCTATATGGTGCTCTCAGCGAAAAAGTTTTGTTGGATGACGAAGGTATTCAGGTTACCTATCCCCAATGGTTTCGGATGATTTCCCGCAAAGGCTGGTCATTGAAATGGTCTGAAATTGCTCAGCTCAAAATGCGCACCACTGGACAAGGCGGCATGGTTTATTATTTCGTCACTGCGGATCGTGATCGCGCTTACTTACTGCCAATGCGAGTAGCTGGCTTTGCGAAGATGGTTGGCATTGTTGAAGAGAAAACTAATATCGACACTAGCGATGTCCATCCCCTATCCCAACCTTGGATGTATATGTTGCTATTTAGCATCACCATGTTGCTCGGCTTAGTGGATATTTGGACAATCACTACTGCTCTATTTGGGGCGATCGCCTAACTTCAATCCCATTCTTTGATGGACATATACGAGTTTTCATTACGCGAGAAATTCACTGTTAGTCAAATATCCAAATTACTAGGAGATATTCTCGACATCCCCCTCGAGTTTATTGGCAGTCAAACAGAGTATTTCTCTCGATGTATGCAACCGGATACATTACTGATGGGAATTGACATTGTGTATCAAGCAACTGGTTACCGAACATTCATCAATGTAGTTTTAACTGATGATATCGATGATCAAAGATTTATAGAGACGAGCTGTTTGTTAGCTTCAACTTTAAAAACAGATGTTGCTATTGGAGATTTATCTGACACGAATGGTTTCCCTGGCATTTTTATCAAAATTGACTCCTCCCTACAAATCCAAAGAGGCTACGAAAGATATGATGACAATGGGAATTTTGATCTAGATCTAGTAGCCATTCCAATGAGCCTCAATGATTATTTGTTGATGCTTTCCAGCTGAAGTGAACTTATCTGAGTAAATCTTGTTATCGTTGGGCGATCGCCATTACTATGGCCACAATATCGAAATATTTATGGAAATAGACCAAGATTATTATCTGATTATTGATCTTGAGGCGACTTGCTGTGATGACAAGTCCATTCCGCGTCACAAGATGGAAATTATTGAGATTGGCGCAGTTTTACTCCACTCTAAAACACTTGAGATAGAGAGTGAATATCAAACTTTTGTGCAGCCTATTTTGAATCCGACTCTCACGGATTTTTGTAAGACTCTCACTTCTATTACTCAAGGAGACGTTAATCAAGCACCTCATTTTCCCGAGGCAATCCAAGGGTTACAGAAGTGGCTCTATCCCTTTAGAAGCTATGTGTTTTGCTCTTGGGGCAAGTACGATAAGACACAGTTTGAACGGGATTGTCAGCGCCATAATGTAGACTATCCTTTCCCGAGCAAGCATATCAATCTCAAGAAAAGCTTTTCTGCAATTATCAGTAGCTCTAAAAAGTTTGGCATGAATGGTGCACTTGAAAAGCTCGGGCTGCCGTTAATTGGTACTCACCACCGTGGTATTGATGATGCGAGAAATATTGCTCGGATTGTTCAAGCATTAAAGTCGAAAACTCAAGAATCATAGGCTGTGGCGATCGCCTGTTCGATATCTAAAGCAATGAAACGATCTAGGGCTTGATACATCCAATGTATTTTTGAAAGGGAATCTTGGTGGGTGTGCTGAAACCCAAGAGATGCAGCGATTTGAGCGTAGAAAGGATGAATGATAAGGGTATAAAGATCGCAGATATTCGGGAAATCTTTCTGCATCTTTTTTAAAGTGATCTGAGCATCTTTCACAAAGTCAGCACGGTATTCTTCGAGGAATTTTGGATCAATCATCCAACTTCGAATAAAAATTGAAACACAGTCTTCATCATCGATTTCCGCCATTTCAAAAGGGTCAATGTCAGACATTGTGCTCAGATGCAATGCATTTTTTGCTGGCTTAAAAAAATTGATATCAGACTCACTGTTAGTTGGATAAAGAAGATAAAAGCCAACAGGATTTTGATTATCTTCTCGCCGCAAAACTCTCATACCGACATTATATTTACGACCCCATTGGCGCAATAGCCGAGCAATTCTTTGGGGGACAGCATTATTGTTGTTGCTCATCCAGTTGTAGTTGGTGGCTAGTAAATTCGCGACAGGAATGGCATCACAACGCGGGTCAAAATCGTCCAGAATAAGCGCTATTTTTTCGGCAGCTATATTTGTCTGAATATTTTGGGGGAGCGGCAAAATTTCAATACAGGTTGTATTGCCATCAAAGTGTTTTTTTAATAATCCAAGAGCCGCCAATTTATCTAGCATCATCCCGGCAGCGCGATCGCCTCCTTGATCTTTATCCGCATAAAAAAGTTCTGCGGCCTCACGATGGGTGCAAATAATCGTCCCAAAATTTGTTTTTAAAGTATGTAGTGGTGGTTTGAGTTGGGGATTTTTTGTTGTCTCATGTTTGATAGAGAGATACACCCACAACCGTACAAAGTAATCTGCCCGAATTCGAGTTAAACCCACCGTTTGCATCAGTTGCTGAATCAGGGGCGATCGCCGCTCCGATGAGAACCAAAGCTCTAACTGTTCTAAATCAAACATGAATGCAATATGAGGGATGATAACTTCATGGTACTTCACCCTAGTTCACCTTGGTTCTGCCAGTTACAGATAACTACAAAACCCTTGTGGTGACTTGAGTTTGCTCATTGTCATTGCAGAAATCACCTTGTCAGAATGCAGATGTAGACAAAAAAACATTGAGGTTTCCGACATGGCTACTCCTAAATTTCAAGCACCCGCAACCCACACCAGTGCATGGATTGCTCAAACTTGGCTCGCATTCTTGCTGTCCCTCGCGGCGACTACGATTGGCATTTATCTACTGCCAATTAATGGCTGGGTCAAAGGCTATCTCGGCATGGGCTATATTTTTTCGATTAGCTCGACCATTAGTATGGCGAAAACAACTCGTGATATTGAAGAATCTAAGCGGATTGTTAGCCGAGTAGATGAGGCAAAACTCGAAAAACTTTTAGCAGAATATGACCCATTCACTAAATAAACAAGTCACTTTCCCCATCTCCAAACAATCAAGCATTCACATATCACTATGAGTTTATCTGTCGTTGACCTTGCTGGACATTGCGTCAAAAATCCCCATTATCTCCAAACGAGAAAACGGATTAATAGCCTAATTGATCGTTATCTTTCTCTCGAAGTTTTAATTGGTCATTTAGTTGATTTACCTCGACAATTTAAAACACCTCAGCCTCGTCCATGGCAGCGTATTTATTGGTCAGAGATTAATGGTGATCAGATCATTGGCGTAGATCCAGAAATCTTTGTCAGCATTGTCGCTAATGCCACCGAAATTGAAGCACCAATTCAAGATTATGCGGCTGAAAGTATGGCGTATTTAGCAGAGATTCATCCTGATATGGCCTCTTTTGTCGGAGGTATCCCAGCGACAGAAACTCAAAAACGTACGGTCGGTATTTGGGAAAAAGAAGAACGACAGCATACGCCTGTATTCAAAAAAATTCACCAGAAACTAACAGGGGAATTACCGCCTATAAATCCCAATACTGTCACTGGTTATCAATCTACAGGCGATCGCCGCAAGGATCTAAAACATCATTTGCATGGTCGAATTTCGACAGAATGGAGTGCCACTTCAATTTATCTTTGGCTGATGGCTCACTCCACGGGAGAACTACAAAAGGCGATCGCCCAACCTCTACAAGATGAAGTGAATCACCTCGCGAAATTTTGGGGCTTTAGTCGCTGGGCATTTGGAGATTCATATTTAAAACAGGTGAAATTTTCCACTAAAAATCTCCTCACCCTCGCTAATCACCATCATGCAGAACGTACCGATGCTGACAATTTACTGAACGAAATAGCTCATTTTGAAGAATTACCCCACATTATTGAACTCGGTTTTACGTTTATGCGGGTAATGGTCAGACTGGGAACCCTCAATCAAGAACTCAGTCATAGCTTCTTACAATACCTATTTCAGAATAATGAGGCGATCGCCATCTAGGCTTTGCAAAATCAATAAAAAATAGGCGTTAACTTTAACAGTCAACGCCTTGATTTCATTTCATAATAAAGCTCAAATTTTGAACAGGAAATAATCCTGAGAATTCACAAATTAGTACCATTTGATCGCAAGCATTGTTGCTTCAGATTGACTCAATTCTTGCGATTCAATCCATTCCTGAGATTTATAAGTACCAAAGATTCGATCCCACCAATCCACACCAATACCATAGTTGTGATGCCATTGATTGTACTTGTGATGAACATAGTGAACAGGTATACTCATCCAGACACATTTAATCGGAGTGTCGTGTTGTAATTGGTGAGCATAGGCCGCAAAAGCAGCATAGACAACAATGCCAGAAGCCCAACTAATGCCCGCTTCCAATGATATAAAAAACATCGGAATCATCACAGGACAAGTGCCTAAAACATAGTTCCGAAATTCCCAGAGAAATCCTTGACCTTCACCCCCAAGATGATGACGTGTGTGTCCTTTGCCAAGCTTCGGGAAAACTTTTTTAATCGGGTGAGACTGTCTTACGTGGAATACTCGATGGATCCAGTATTCAATAAAACTGCCGAACAAAAATGCGAGAAGAAAAAATGTAGCAATGACTACGATATGTATTAGAGTCGCCATGACATCTACTTCGAAAAATAATCAAACTGAATAAATTGTGATGTAAATAAAGCAGATTTAGGGTGTTGAAATAGACAACAGAATAGCACTCATAAATCAGACCAATACATTGTTCTAAATAATTTAAGAAATCTAATTCTCGTCAAATTATTTCGACACGGCAACTAGGCTTTAAAAAATTCACTTATAAAAAATATATTAAATAAAAAAATAGATTAATGATCAAGGGTCTCTTCGCTGATGGTATTTTTCGCCGCATTCTTAAAAATTTTAGCTGGCTCCTGATCGGACAGATTTTCGTGGCGATCGCCAACTTTGGTTACCTCAGTCTGACGGCCCATCGCCTTGGTCTTCAGCTTTTTGGATTATTCATCCTAGCGCGGGCATTTATCGAGATTTTGATTGGTGTGACAACCTTTCAGTCCTGGCAAGCCTTCATTAAATATGGTGCGGTTTACCTAAAAGAGAAAAATCGACATGCCTTACAACATCTGATCAAAGTCACCACCCTCCTCGACATCCTTGGGTCTTTTGGTGGCTTTCTCATTGCGGTTTGTCTCGCGCCGATTATTGGCCCTTTAGTGAACTGGGATGCCGCCACGATCCGCGAAGTGCAATGTTGCAGTGTTCTAATGCTGTTTACCTTGGGTTCTACGCCGATGGGTTTACTCAGACTTTTTGATCGATTTAACTGGCTCGCACTACAGCAAACAATCCCTTCCTTTACCCGCTTAGCTGGCACAATTATTGCTCTATCTCTCGACGCACCATTCTGGAGTTACCTATTTATCTGGGTCTTTGCCGAAGCGATGAATGGTGTATCGCTACTATTCCTCGGTTGGCGGGAAGTACGTCGCCAAGGACTTTTAGAAGGGATGAATTGGTCCTGCCCAAATCTATTCAAAGTGGATCGAACGCTTCTCAAGTTTTGTTTAGTCTCGAATCTCAACTCATCATTACCTCTCGTCATGACGGTGAGTCCATTAATCATTGGTATTTTTGCAAATCCAGTGGCAGTCGGTTTATATCGAGCAGGTTATGAGCTGGCGACCCCACTACGGGAAGTGGCTTTGCTGTTTACCCATTCGGTTTATCCGGAGCTTGCCCACCTCAGTAGCCGCGATCGCTGGCGCAAATTTAGTCGAATTATCCTTAAATTCACCTTCATTCTGAAAGGGTTTGGACTGTTTTTATTTTTGCTGGGCTTCTGGTTCGGCAAAGACTTACTCTACTACGCAATGGGCGAAGACTTTATTCCGGCCTATGCCACTTTGATGGTGATGGTTACCGCTGGCATTTTCAATATGGGGAACTGTCTACTAGAACCTGCATTGTTTGCGATGGGGCTACCGCAGATTTCACTGAGAGTAAATAGCATTGCGATTCTGGGGATTTATTTACCATTCCTTGTGGTGCTCACCATTCAATTTGGGGCGATTGGTGCTGCCATTGCAACATTCATCTCATTTTTCTCCAGCTTTACGTTGAATACGATTTTTACTTGGAAAGAGATTCGACTCAAAATCAAGTTACAAAAATTGCGGCGATCACAGAGACAAGATCGGGAATTAAGTGAAGTGCGATAGTGCTTGATATTTTATTAGTGTCAGCTCAGCTCAGCTCAGCATTGTGCGCTGTGCTGCCGTTTTTTCTTTAGGGCGATCGCCTTGTTAAAAAGCAAGAAAATAGTCAATATCACGCATGATGTGATGTTTCTAGATCGCAAAATCGGTCAGAACTGGCGGAGTGATCATTGAAAGTTCATAAAATAAAGCTTCAGATATACGGACTTCCTTAAAAGCTAACAGTAAAATATTTAGTATCAATTGTTACAGTCTTGCAGTTGTCTAGATTTTTGCCATGTTGAAAGAACGTTTAACTCCCTGCGCCACTCTCCTATATCATTGGCTGCTGAATCGTGATGCTTTTCGTAAGCTCAATTTGGCGAACTTCCAGATCTGGTCAGAGGAATTTTTAGAAGAACGGTTCTCGATTAAAGAGGTTGACCGTGCTTTTTTGCGCCTCATCAGTTTAGGTTTAGTCCGAATTCAAAATGAAGAAATCACTGTGACCCCAATCGATAAAGGTTTGCCAGTGAAGTTGCAACCTTTACCAAAAAGACTCTGGCGGGCATGGCGTCTTGAAGAGCGTCTCGCTGTCGGTGGGATGGCGATCGCCTCTGCTGTACTCGTAATGATGTCTGGATTTGTACTGACTCAGCGTCCAGTCCAATCTCAAGCTGTCACAGGAAGTCTTGACCCAATCACTGATGTCGCTGAAATCGATCTCTAGATCAGTCGATTGCCTCAATTTAATAAAAACGAATAATAAACAAACAATAAAAACCTTTTTACCGTTGTCTTACACCTAAATAGCTTCCCTTCAATGCTGGTGCTTGAGGGAAGTTTTTTTGATTTCGGCTGATTAGAAGATTGAGCCAGTAAAACTAATTACCCTGAAAATGAAAAGCTAATTTTAGGCTTTATGCTTCGATTGGCTTAAAAGTTTTGCTGCGACACCACCACCGATTAAGCCAAATAAATGACCTTCCCAAGACACACCAGGAGCTGTCGGCAACACACCCCAAAGCACACTGCCATAGAAAAAGAACACAACACAAGCGATGGCAATCGACGGGATATCTCGTTGGAAATAGCCGCGAAAGAGTAAAAAGCCAAGGTAGCCAAAAATAAGGATGCTAGCGCCTAAATGTACCGAGTTCTGGGCACCAACAAGCCAGACTCCCAGCCCTCCGACCAATGTGGCACTGGCCGTCACAACCCAAAAGTCCCTGATGCGCTGAAACATCACGAGCCAACCGAGAATCGCGAAAGGAATGCTATTGGCTATGAGATGCTGAAAGTCGCCATGCAAAAATGGGGCAAATAAAACACCGCGTAATCCTGTCATATTACGAGGCATAATGCCATAGATATCAAGGCCACCACGCCAGAGATTTTGGAAAATAAATTGGTCACTAATTTCCAGAATCCAAAAGATCAATAGAAATCCCCCAATGATGGTGACTTGCTGGGTGACTTCCTTGGCGATCGCCTCAGATGTTTGATGATTTTGGCGGCTCATGATCGTGCTCGAAATTAACGCGATTTCTCCCACGGTAACAACTTTTTTAGCGGAGCGGCATGGCTGTTACGAAAAGCTCAACCACGGTAACAGCTCACTCACCTGTTGACCAGATAAACCTAATCGCTGTTGAAGTTGGGCTAAATTTTTGAACTCCCCTCGTTGACGTTCCAGCACAATCCGTTGGGCTAAAGCATTGGTTATGACTGGAATTCCGCTTAATTCTGTTGCTTCGACTTGATTAATTCGTAATTTCCGTGGTGTGATTTCTGGAGCGTAATATGAAAAATTGAGGATAGGTTCAAAAGGTTGTAAACGGGCGATCGCCAAGCCGAGCGCGCCAGCTAAATCTTCTACTGATAGAAATTGCACACCACTTTCCGTTAACGCAACCGCAGCCTTAGCTTGGTGGATAGAAATCCCCGGTAACCGCAAAAAATCATCCACTGAAGCGCGATTAATATCGATACTCACCCCAAATTCCGCTGCCCAGATTATTTCCTCAAAGGATTTGAAACGATAATAAGGATCTTGGCGAAGCTGTTGCTGAAATTGTTTTTTGCGGAGAAATTTCATGCGAAACGTCGAGGTGAATTGTCCGATTTAAACCTTGGGCGATCGCCAGCATTCTAATTGCGGAGCGTTGCCCTTTGCCCTTACAATAGCGCGATAGACTTATTTTTATTTTAAATTTGTACCTTTAATTCGGCTCATTCCGAACCAAGAGATACATCTACTCACATACTTATATTTATGTGCATTTGGGAGCCATATCCAACTCTCAAATTTAATTTCTCAAAAAACTTTTATAGAACCCTAAATCCTAGTTATTTAGGGCTAACTTTAGAATGAATTTTTATAAGACGCGCCTATCTATTTTTATAGATGGGAACAACATGTTTTATGCCCAACAAAAAAATAATTGGTTTTTTGATCCCCGTCGAGTAATCGACTATTTCACCTGCGATCCGACCATTCGCCTCGTCAATGCTTTTTGGTACACCGGTCTCAAAGATTCCCAGGATCAACGAGGGTTTCGGGATGCCCTCATTAGTTTGGGTTACACGGTGCGCACAAAAATTTTAAAAGAATACTACGACGATATTTCTGGTCGCCATTCCCAAAAGGCCAACCTCGATATTGAAATTGTGGTGGATATGTTTAATACCGTTGAGCAGTATGACCAAGTCATTTTGTTTAGTGGTGATGGTGACTTTGAGCGGGCGATTGAATTACTACGCTCTAAAAGTACCCATATTACGGTGGTTTCGACGGAAGGGATGATCGCCAGAGAGTTACGCAATGCGACTGATCACTATATCGATCTCAATGATCTTCGTCCCCAAATTGAAAAAAAAGAGCCTTAGTTTTTGATGTATCTCCCAGGCAAAGCAATGACAAATCTGAGGCTATTCAGATAGCGGAAAAATTGGCGATCGCCGCAAGCATAGATTAAATATCGATCACGATCTTTTGTTGACAAAACAAATTTCTTGGTGAGCCTAGAGTTTCTGGAGATTGTCAATTTCCGAAAGAAGTAGTTTATGCTAGGGAAATAATCATTTTTCCTTAGGGGAAAGATTGATTTTCAAACCTTTTCATCTTTGCAAATTTATAAAGAATTAGCACTGCCCAATATTTTCACTCCAAAGGAGCAGGAAATTATGACTCAACAAGACGATCGCATTATTATTTTCGACACGACTTTACGTGATGGTGAACAATCTCCAGGGGCAACCCTAAATGGAGACGAAAAACTGGCGATCGCCCGTGCCCTTGCTCGACTGGGAGTTGATGTTATTGAGGCAGGTTTTCCAAGAGCCAGTAAAGGGGATTTTGATGCGGTTCAACGCATTGCGGCAGAAGTCGGTGTCGAAGGCGGCCCATCCATTTGTGGCTTAGCCCGTGCAACTAAAGGCGATATCGAAGCAGCAGGAAAAGCTCTTGCTCCCGCTGCTAATCCTCGGATTCATACCTTTATTGCGACTTCGGATATTCATTTGGAATATAAGCTCCGCAAGAGTCGTAAAGATGTTTTGGCGATCGCCCCTGAAATGGTGGCCTACGCAAAAACATTTACAGATAATGTCGAGTTTTCCCCAGAGGATGCTGGACGGTCTGACCCTGAGTTTTTATACCAAATCCTCGAAGCTACCATCGAAGCTGGTGCAACAACTGTCAACATTCCTGACACAGTAGGCTATACAACCCCCGCTGAATTTGGTGCGTTGATTAAAGGTATCAAAGATAATGTGCCCAACATCGACAAAGCGATTATTTCGGTGCATGGTCACAACGACCTTGGTTTAGCTGTCGCGAACTTCCTCGAAGCCGTTAAAAATGGCGCACGTCAACTTGAATGCACTATTAATGGCATCGGTGAGCGGGCTGGAAATGCAGCCCTTGAAGAATTGGTGATGGGACTCCATGTCCGCCGTCAATATTTCAATCCGTTCCTCGGTCGTCCCCCTGAATCAGAAACGCCTCTGACGAATATCAAAACCAAAGAGATTTATAAGACTTCTCGCCTAGTTTCCAGTCTCACCGGTTTATCAGTACAGGCTAATAAGGCGATTGTGGGTGTGAATGCCTTCGCTCATGAGTCTGGCATTCACCAAGATGGCGTGCTCAAAAATAAGCTCACCTACGAGATTATGGATGCGCAATCCATCGGCCTTACTGATAACCAAATCATTTTGGGTAAGCACTCTGGCCGTAATGCCTTCCGTACCCGCTTGGCAGAACTCGGTTTTGATCTGTCTGAGAATGACCTCAATAAAGCGTTTGTGCGTTTTAAGGACTTGGCAGACAAGAAAAAGGAAATCACTGATTGGGATTTAGAGGCGATCGTTAAGGACGAAACGCAACAACCTCCTGAGCTATTCCGCTTGGAGCTTGTGCAAGTGTCCTGTGGCGACCATGCCAACCCTACTGCAACAATCACAATTCGTACGCCTGATGGCCAAGAACTTAGTGATGCTGCCATTGGTACTGGCCCTGTCGACGCGATTTATAAAGCCATTAACCGTGTCGTACAGGTTCCCAATGAGCTGATTGAATATTCAGTTCAGTCGGTAACGGCAGGTATTGATGCTATTGGTGAAGTGACGATTCGTCTGCGCCATGAGGGTCAAATTTATTCTGGTCATTCAGCAAATACTGACATTGTTGTCGCGTCTGCGAGAGCCTACATGGGGGCACTCAACCGTCTCTATGCGGCAGTTAAAAAAGTCGAACAAACAAAAGAACCGGTTGTCAGCTAAATCCTGATCTGATTAGTTTGATCGAGCAATAACAATTAAGGCGATCGCCCACCAAATTGTATTAAAGCAATGGGCGATCGCCTTACTCATGGGAAGTGAGCAGACAATGTATTATTCCCCTATACGTACGTAACCCTGAACATAATTCGTGACATATCGAAATCCTGCACCTACTGTCGATATCATTATCGAGCTTATAAACCGTCCTCATCGACCAATTGTCTTAATCGAGCGTAAAAATGAACCCTTCGGCTGGGCAATCCCTGGTGGATTTGTTGATTATGGTGAGTCTGTCGAAACCGCAGCAAAACGAGAAGCTTTAGAGGAAACATCGCTGGAAATCAGCTTAGTTAAGCAATTTTGTGTTTACTCTGACCCGTCGCGCGATCGCCGCAAACATACAATCAGCATCGTGTTTATTGCCACAGCGACAGGGGAGCCAAAGGCTGCTGACGACGCTAAGACGATTCAAATCTTTCAACCCTGGGAAACGCCAACTGATTTATGTTTTGATCATGGGCACATTTTGCAGGATTATTGGTCATACCGCCACCACGGGATTCGTCCCTGCTTTGGTGCCTAGTTATTTTTGAGCGCAAACGTAAAACATAAATTTGATTCATGGAAAAGCAAATCATTCGTACCGACAATGCCCCCGCACCCGTTGGCCCCTACAATCAGGCGATCGCCGCCAGTGGCAAAATGCTTTTTTGCTCTGGGCAGATTGCTATTGACCCCAGCACCAACACAATCCTTGATGGCGATGTCGAAGCTCAAACAAAACAAGTAATGGCTAACCTCGAAGCTGTTCTTACAGCAGCCGGTGCAACTTGGGAAAATGTGGTCAAAACAGGCGTTTTCCTAAAGGATATGAATGACTTTGGTGCTGTGAATAAAATCTATGCATCTTATTTCGATGAAGCGACAGCTCCTGCCCGTGCCTGCGTCGAAGTTGCACGCTTACCAAAAGATGTGCTTGTTGAAATTGAATGTATTGCTGTGCTCTAAAATCTGTTTCTTAAAAAGTTGCTAGGGTGATATGTCAAACACCTTGGCAATCTAACGAATAAATTTTCAGAAAAATCCAAAATATTCATTGAAGTTCGTTGTATCAAGACTTTGATATTTAAGAGAACAAATGAAACAAATTACCCAGTCGCCACAATTACAAGAGTTCTTTGCTCAAAGCATTCAACAAAAGAAAAACGAACAAACTCAGAAGATTTATCGTCATTTTGGCAATAATCAGATCGGGGATTGGATGGCTGGAGCCAATCAGTGGAAAAACTGGGTAAATGAATTAAAAGGTAATTATGGAGAAGAGTTGACGGCGTCCTTATTCAATCGATTGCCGGATTCATGGGCAATGGGTCGCAATATCTTTATTCCAACTAATCATGGCAAGTTAACCGAAGTAGATCTTCTCATCGTAGGAACAAGGGGGATTTTTTTAATCGAAGTTAAAACTTGGAAAGGTTCTTTTTCTGCATACAAGGATTCTTGGAAGAGGAGAGTTGGAAGACAATGGGTATCAATCCAAAAGAGTCCGACAAAGCAAAATCAATATCATCAGAGAATGTTTAAGTTGTGGATAAAGACCCAGAACTTAGAAATCAACCCTACAACTATATCTGCACCTGTTATTTTTCCTGCAGCCCAATGGCTTGGAGTTAAACAGTGTTCAGTGCCAACACTTTCTTCTCTTGTAGATTTGGTGAGATTAATACAACAGAAACAAGATTGTTTAGATCACTTTCAAGTTGAGAAGGTTACCGAAGCTTTAAAAGAAGTCACTATCCCATCCAATAAAATTCAGAAGCCAGTAAAAGCCCAAAACCTCCCTCGGCCTAAGCCTAAGCCAATTCTTAGGAAAAAGATTTAAGCAGCTTATATATGCCTAATTCACCAGCAAAATCACCGACTGAACTATTCCCACAAAAAAGCCTAAAATTCCACCTAGATTAACGATCGCCTGAAGCTCATTTTTTACGATGCCTTGGATAGCGCGTTCGAGTTCACGAGGACTAGTCGCATTAATGCGGTCAATAATCACCTGATCGATCGCCAAAATAGGAATCACCTGAGCAATCAATTTTTCGAGATCTTTTTCGAGATAGCGCTCCAACACCAGAGCCAGTTCTTGACTGACTGCGCCAAGAGATTGATTGACAACTCGCGAGGATTGCAAGCGACGCAAAATTATCAACGCAATATTCTTCCAATCCACCGAATCACCAACATATTTGATGAGATCTGACCCTTTATCTTGCAGATAACTCCGGATAGTTTGATGGAAGGTTTTACGGAGCTGTCGGACTGTCGCCACTGGTAGATTCTGCAAGGATAAACTTTGCAACCATCGCCGTAATTTTTTTCGTACTTTTAACGAGAGTAGTAATTCTTGTAGGCGTGCGTTAGCAATTTCTCGTTCTTCTAAACAAAATGCCCGTAGGCGTGTGAGACTACTTTTCAGGCCAAAGATATTCGCGACAACCCAATAGGTACCACTAGATTTTTCCCGAAAACCAGCATCGATAATTTCAATATTTTTATCAGTCAAAAAATCGATTAGGGCTTGACGAATATTATCGGGCGTCAAAATAACGCGTAAAATCCAGTCTGTAAATTGACGAGATTGGGTTTCACTCAGCTGAAAGTCTAGGATGACTTGGTCAAAAAGTTGATAGGCCTGATCTTCTAAAAAATCTTCTTCTCGTGCCCAAATTTTAATCAGTCGAGGTAATGATTCACTAAACAGATCATGCAAAATATCCGCCAAAATATTTGCTGTTTTCTGTTCTTGTTCTCCTTGAATTTGTTCGAAAGCAAGTTTCAGTAGCCAACGAATAGCTGAATCGATCCGTTCAGTCTGGAGGAGTTTTTTTGCTAATTTTTGGAGTTCATCTGGCGTCAGTAGAGACCCCATAATGATCCGCGAAATGTTGCGGGCCAAACGGTCTTGGTTACGGGGAATGAGGCCAGGAGTGAAAGGGAGACGGCGATCGCCAAGATAGATGGGCTTATAGGGGCGAAATAGCATATTGATTGCTATATCGTTGGTGAAATAACCAATGACAGTGCCCGCCACTGGAGGCACTAATAATGTCCAAAAATTCAAAGCCTGCTATCACCGCAATTGACGTTCGACATTTACGATTTTAAGACTTTTATTTTGGCGATCGCTCCATTTGAGACGTAACTTACCACTGGTAAACCAAGAGAAATTAGCGTCGGACAACCCGTGCATCAAACCCACGAGCTTTCAGAGCATTACTAAGACTTTCTGCCTCATAACGATTACTATAGTTGCCGGCATTCACAAAAGTACCGAGACGAGTGCGATCTTGTTTTGCCCCGGAAACAATTGAGCGGACAGAACCCAAAGTATTCTCATTATCTCTAACGGGAATGACTACTTGGTAGGGTTTTGAGCTGCTAGAGGGGGCAGGACTCGGCTGTTGCGCAACGGGTGCCGGAGAAGGAGACACATTGGATGGTGGCGGCGTTGCAGGTGTCGGAACGGGAGATGCTGTAGCTGTTACTCCACCAGAAGGAGCAGGTTGGGGAGATGTTGTGGGCGTAGGAGCCGCTGCAATCAATTCAGAATTATTCAGACGAATTAAAGCAGTACAGGTCGCAGGGCCAACCATGCCATCGGGGTCAAGATTATTCGTTCTCTGAAAACTTTTCAGTGCAATTTCTGTAAGCTCACCAAATTGACCATCGGCGGGGCCAGCATCAAAACCATTGTTAGTTAAGGTTTGCTGGAGTGCTTTAACATTGTCGCCCTGAGAACCACGACTCATTGTCGTGCAGGCGGTCGCAGCAAAAACAGGGCTTATTGGGATATTCGTGACGATAACATTACCGAACAGTACGAGACAAAGGCTCAATACACGGCTAAAAAGTTTGGGGTGATACCAGCAGCTTAGATATGTTTTATTGCGGCGGGTGACAGGGTTCAAAGCAGCTGAATTGTTTCCGTAATTAGGCTTCATGGCAACGTCGGTTCAGATAAAGTTAGGCAGCGGTAGATTTTTTATCCTAAGAGTTGCCTTAATATTACGACGATTTATGGAGACTGCGGGATAAATGCGCCGAGGGTCTTTACATTTGCGTTTTTGAGAGAGGGATTTAGGTCAGGTTCATCATCCATATTGCGCCGCCATAAATTTTGTAAGCCATTGGCCGCAATGGTGAGATACAGCACATCTCCAGGGTTTAAGGTGTGGTCGAGTAAAGGCCAGCCATGAATATTTTCACCAGCAGATTCAGCATAGAGCGGCACAAAATTAATGGCGATCGCCGCATCGCGAACCACCTGACCACAGAAGGGATGGATATTGGTGATGTTTGTCGCAAGGGCAACCCAGAGGAGATCATCGGTCATCCCATTACCTAGAATGCGACCACCAAGGGCAGCCGCAGCAAAGGAATGGGTGGAGAGTTCGGTGGGAGAAAGGACAAGATCAAAGTCGAAAACTTCTTGGGCTGATTGCGCAAAATTTGCGTCTTGAATTCTGACAATGACGGAGAGATCTGGGCGAATAGCCTTGGCACTGAGGGCAATCTCAACGTTGGTCATGTCTTGGCTTGTCGCAGCGATTAAAGCTTCAGCACGGCTAATATAGGCATCGTGTAAACTGTCTCCGACGCTAGCATCGGTAATAATTACAGGAATACCAAGGGCGCGGGCACTATTTAAAAAGCGGTTTTTATGGTCATCTTCAAGAACGACAACATCATGGCCTTGCTGGTGCAACTGACGGGCGATCGCCATGCCCATGCCCCCAAGCCCACAAATTACAAAATGATTTTGGTTAGGAATTTTTGTTGCATCCCAAAATTGTCGGATCCGACTACCGAGAATAAAGTCATTTATTAGGGCATAGCAAATCCCGATGACCCCAGCCCCAACGACCATCATGATCGCGGTAAACAGTTTTACCCAGTCAGGTGCGAGTTCAGCAACTTCTTCTTTGCCCCCTGCCCCTGTGATCATCCCCACAGAAAAATACAGAGCATCGACTAAGGACAGATCAAAATTGACGAAAACATAGGTAAAGGTGGCGACACAGATCGTGATTAACAACGCCGTAATCACGAGGGTCATTGGGCGTACATGATGTTGATATTGCCGGAGATTGGCGATCGCCTTCAGGATTTTACGGAAGATGGAGCCACGCTTACTTTTAACTGTTGGCGGTGTCCCTAAAATAAGATGATCGCCCACTTGCAGCTGTTTGCCAGCAACAACGGCTGACACCAGATCTTCCTCACCTTTCGCGGGCAAATAGTGAATTAACATCCGATCTGGATTTTCCCAGAATTCACTCAGAGAATGCCCTAGCCACTCATGATCACGATCGATAACTTCCTCATGGATAGGCCATGTTTTTTCATATAAATTGAGTTGACCGATGGCCTTATTGCCCAGAGCTGCAAACGCAAAAATAGGGGCAGCTAAAGCAGAAACACTCATCGAGACATGCTCTGGCAAAGTCTGATCGAGGCGATCGCCAAGCGTTTGATTGTAGAGACGATTCACAATCCGGAGATGCGGATTTAGGACTTGTGCCTGGGTAAGCACTGCCAGATTTAAAGCATCATCATTATTGGCCAGGACTAGAGCTTGAGCCTCACGGATGCCTGCGTGGATTAATGTCGTTGCTTGGCGCGGATCTCCGACAATGACCGCTTTAGAGTTGAGAGACATTGGGCGATCGCTAATACCAATGACCTCAGCCCCTTGTTGCGAGAGTAGGCGAAAAATCTTGTATCCCGTGCGCCCTAAGCCACAAATGATTATCCTCGGTTGCATGGTACCGTCTGACAACATGAGGCCAGAGCAAAATTATTAGATATTTTGGGTCAAAACTTAAAAACCCAAACTTTACTTACTAATAGTTGAAATCAAGCCGAGCAATTGTAATTAACCTTACAGCTCAAAACATCTTCATATAAAAAAATAGACAAGGTTTCAATCAAGTCTGATCAAAATCATGCCGAAATATCATTAGCCCTACTATCGTTTCACCTTTGAGACAAACAAACACCATGACAAAATAATGATGCACCTTAATATTTTTTGTCAGCAAAAAGACAAATATAAATTGCACGGGTCATCTCAGAGAAAATATCCAATCCATCACTTATGCCCAAGACTTTGAAGAATCAACGTTTCTGCTATTTTTCCAAATAAACACTTTAGTGAAAATTCACTCACCAATCACAAAAAAATGAATAGTTACGCTAGATATCCGTATCTTTACGAGGTGGGGAGGGGGTACTACACCACTTCTCAAGTTGCGTTAAAGCACTTAACTTATAATTGTTTCGACTGAACTGCTTTGGAACTTCTGTTTCCAAATGTTTCACTCCAATCATCAGGATCATGTCATCTCTACCTAACCTTAAATATATGCCACGTCAAATTTTACTTTTTTCTACTATCGCTCTAATTTGTATGGGAATTGCCAATGCTCCTGTTCAATCTGAAGAGAGTCAAGGCAATGGATCTGGTCGCGACGGTTATCCAGAGAAAGTTGTTCCCGGTGGTACATATTTCTACTAAGTTCGAATTCGATTTAGATTAAGTGAAGATTAACTACAAAATGTTATTTGTTTGCGACACTTTCTTTCCCACTTCATCAATTCTGTCGCTTTCACCAAGTTTTTACCGTTTGTTTACTCTCTAACATTTTGTCGCTTTCCTAAAGCTTTTAGGGTTGAGATAGGAAAAAGTCTTTGAACCCAAGGGCACTGAAATTGAATTAGCCCAATCCAAAAAAAAGAAGCACAATTCGTGGGCGCAAGTTTCAGAAAACATAATCTACTCAGAATTAACACCATTGCAATCAGACTCAATTTTCTTAATCTAAAATCCGATAATTATCTTGTGCATTAGTTCCTGATTTTTTAGGTGAATTCTGCAAGATATTGAGGTGTTCAAAAAGAAAAAGAGATAAGTTTTTCAGAAAAATGAGTCTGATTAGATATTATTGCGAAGCCCACAGGATGCAGCATAGGCGATCGCAATGGCATCGACACTGTCATCGATGGGCATATTTTCGATATTAAAAATTGATTGCACCATCAGCGCAACTTCGCGTTTATCGGCTTTTGCATTACCGATATGGCATTTCCAGCTGGATTGGTGTAGGAAAATTGGTTCGATATCCCGCTCTCTCAAACTCACCATATTTAGAACCCCGACTCCTTGTAAGACTCCCCCTGCTGCTTTAATTTGACGACTGAAGAAAGGCATTTCTACGGCGATCGCCTCGGGTTGAAATTCATTGAGCAGTTCGCTGTAATCCTGTTCGATTTCGAGGAGGCGACGGGGAGTGGATAGGGCTTTGTCGGTTTCAATGGTGCCGAATTCGAGAATATCGGGAATCGTTCCCCCTGTTTCATCGAGGACAGCCCAACCAATAATTGCTAATCCGGGGTCAATGCCTAGCCATCGCATATAGAAAGCCCTAAAAATTTCGCCAATATTTGCACTCTGATCATAGATTTCTGGGGAACTTGCGCTCAATTTCGAAATGAGACTGCCCAAATCGTTACAATCACTGCATTGATGATTTTGTTTGTTTTGTGTGCAGAGGGCGAAAACTATGGCATTTATTTTGACGTTTTTGGGCAAAGGTGGGGTCGGTTGTTCCACGGTGGCGATCGCCGCAGCGAAGAAGTTTGCCAGCGAAGGATCACGGGTATTACTCGTCGGTCAGGATCCTAGTCCAGCATGGGGTTTGCCATTGGGCATTGAACCAAGTTCTGAACCTCAAAGTATTGGTGCCAATTTGTCAGCAGTGCAAATTATGACTGTGGCGGCCCTCGAAAATGGTTGGGAAGAGGTGAAGTCCATTGAAGCGAAATATCTGCGATCGCCAACGCTTAAAAACGTTTATGGTCAAGAGTTGGGCATTTTACCGGGGATGGATGGTGCAGTTGCTCTGAAGCAAATTTGGGATTACGACAAAAGCGGCAATTATGATGTCATCGTTTATGACGGTGACGGCGATCTCAATACTTTGAGACTGTTGGGTACGCCCGAAATTGGCAGTTGGTATGTCCGTCGATTCAGAGAAGTGTTTAAACAATCTGATCTCGGTCGTGCCATTTCTCCCTTTGTGCAACCGGTCACCAGCGCTATTCTCAATGTGTCTTGGACAATGGATACTTTTGGGGATGAGCCTACCAATGAAGCGAATCAAATCCTCGACGAAGGTAAAAAGGTGATCGCCGATCCCGCGAAATTTGCCGCTTATCTTGTGACCAATGGCAGTGCTGCATCTATCGCAAAAGCGAAATATCTTTGGGGGAGTGCCCAGCAAGTTAATGTGACCATCGGCGGCGTTGTGTTCAACCAAAGCGACAATAGCGATGCTCTCGGCGATAATTTTGCGCCCCTATCGATCAGTACATTGCCAAAAGCGAATGAAGGGGATTGGGAAACTTTGCAAAGTAATCTACCAGACTTTAAACAGGCGATCACCGCACCGAAGCCCTTGATTATTGACAGTTCTGCTCGCCAAGTGAAAGTCTTTTTACCCACATTCGACAAAAAACAAGTGAAGCTGACCCAGTACGGCACAGAAATCACCATCGAGGCAGGCGACCAAAGACGTAATATTTTGTTGCCACCTCCCCTTAAAGGTGCTCCCGTGAAAGGCGCGAAATTCCAAGATCAATATCTGATCATTTCCCTCTAAAAGTTTGGGGAGATACGGTAAAAATCTGAATGCCAAAAATCTAAATTCTGAGTCTCAGCACTAAATTTAGACTTTTAACGTGAGTTCGGGATAAGAACAACAGGAAAAAAGTCTTTCCCAATCTGGGTTTGAGGCTTCTTGATTCTTTATTGAGCAACGATTATTTTATGCAATATTGTATTGATTGAGCTCAATCAATACAATATTTTCAATTAGAATGCTTTATTGCGAATCAGTACATAGATGAAATTCCAAACAAACTCTTGATTTATAGGAGTTTCAGGCTAACTTGTCGGGATTTCATCCTAATTCCTTAACCCGAACTCACATACTTTTAGCAAATCCTTGAATCGTTCGGTTATTTCTCTTTATCTCAGCTGATTTGGGGCTCTAATCTAACGTGAGTTCGGGATAAGGAATAAAGGTGCTAATCAAGCTGAAGAGAAGGTTTCTTGGGCTGATAACAATAGGCAATGAGGCAACACAGCAAGTTGACAAAAAAATTGGCAGGACTGCGGTGGCGGGAATGCTCAATCTGAGACATATTCTTCAGTTGGTCAATGACTGTCTCAATTAAAGCTCGCTTACGAGCCAGCACTTTGTCACGCCAAAGCATCAGGTGATTCTTCATATTGCGACGAGGCTTAGCTAGAAGCCTCACATCATATTCTTCTTGTAAATACTGTGCCAGAGCTTGAGAGACGTAACCTTTATCTGCAAAGACTTTGCCGTATAACCCTTTCAAAAGCTCCACTACCGGCTTTCTGTCATCAATGTTGCCAGGCGTGATTTTGAAATTGAGTAATTCTCCACATTCTCGATATGGTGCGACGACTCACATCACCCGCTGCCATTTCTGCCTGGGTTTTATCTGGATGCTGTTGCACAAAGCTTTTGAATGCTTCCCAGTCTGTGATTTTGTGACCCGAGCCTTTCTGATACCCTGTTTTGGCGCTGTAAAACTTCCTGTTTGCTCTAGTCGTTGTATCCAGAGATAAAGGCTATTAAGGCCAAGACCGAACATTTCACAGACATCTTTTTGCGGGATACCTAGTGCTATCGCAGCAAGGGCTTGACATTGTAGGTCATCACTATCAGCAACTGGTATTTTAATCTAGATACAGACTTCTCTCCTCATTCTAAAACTATCTGGCCACTGCTATATGTTATTCAAAGTCTCTGGAAATGTTAGAGTACTTGATTCGATTACTGATTCATTACCTCAAATCCGAAGATGTTCCTGTCCCCCAAGGCTCATAGATTCATACTTCTAGTCTGCAACGCCCAAAATTTAAATGACGCACATTTATTTTATCTGCCATAACTCTTTATGAAGCAGATGATGATTCAGGCATGATTTTCTACAATGCTTTAGAATCTATTGGTTTTTTGAACCATTCATGAAAAAAAATTTTGCTGTTGGGATTAGTATCGTTGCAGGTTGGCCCATCATGCTAGCTCTTCAGGTACAGGCGCAAACCCTAATTCCAGATAATAGCCTCGGTTCCGATAGCTCTACATTTTCCCAAGTGAGTGCCATTCGCCAAGAAGTCAGTGGAGGAGCCCTTAGAAATAATCTTCTACTCCACAGCTTTCAGGAATTTAATGTACCTGAATTCAAAGAAGTTTATTTCACAAACCCCAATACCGTTGAATATATATTCACCCGTGTCACAGGTGTCAATACTTCCGTAATCGACGGAACCTTAGGGATTTTAGGCAATGCAAATTTGTTTCTCATCAATCCCAACGGTATAAATTTTGGAGAGAATGCAAGCCTTGATATCTCTGGTTCATTTTTGGCTTCCACAGCACAAGAGATTTTAACTCAAGAGTCGTCTTTTACAAATATCAATGCAGCCATCAAAGATACGCTGCTGACAGTAAATCCTGAAGCACTATTTAGTAATGGACTCAGGAATTATTTAGGTGATGTCACAAATCAAGGTGATTTAGCCGTTGGTATTGGTCAATCATTAACACTTCAGGGAAATAATCTATTCCATCAGGGGTTACTGACTACAGAAACAGGAAGCGTCAACTTATTAGGAAATAATGTCTTTCTGAATGATGGTGAAATCAATGTTTCTGGAAAAAATGGTGGTGAAATCTATCTATTTGGAGCAAATATCGTTGATGTTTTAGAGCATTCGAGTTTGGATGCATCCGGGCAAGTGAATGGGGGATTTATTGAGACTTCTGCTCCCACCGTCAATGTAATGGGTTTCATCAATACTCATGGAGAAACTGGATTAACAGGGACATGGTTGCTCGATCCAGTAGATATTAATATTGATGCATCTTTAGCGAATACTATTAGCACCAAACTCAACACAAATAATGTCGAAATTTCTACTGCTATTGGGATAGATAGTGCCGGTGACATCACTCTAGATGCAACAGTTTCCAATCTGAGTAGTAATTCTTTAACGCTGACTGGGAGAAGATTTACTCGGAATTCTGGCAATTTTAATCTCGGCGGAGATTTGATTTTTAATCTTAATCAAGTTAACCCAGAAACAAATACACCCTCAAGTTCAATTAATGCTGCAATTTCATCAATTGGTATGGTGCAAGGCGATCGCCTTATTCGGTTGGGGAATGGCACTTTTGCCGGAGAAACACTCAATATCAACAGAGATATCACGATTGAGGCTTTGAATCCTGCTGTTCTTATGACAGATGATAATAGAGTTGTGATAGACGTTACTCCAACGGTGTTTCTCGATGGAGAAGACACTCGACAAGTCGTTAATATCACTAGCGCAAGTGCTAACTTTAACGATATCGGGATTAGACAAGGAAACGCAATTGATGGGGGAGGTATTGCAAATGATTTTGGCACAGTAACTCTCACCAACTCCTTTGTCTCTGATAATTCCGCTCAGGATGATGGAGGAGGTATTGTTAATGATTCTGGAAATATCATCCTTACCAATTCCATAGTTTCTAATAATTCCGCTAACGATAATGCTGGAGGTATTGACAATACTTCTGGAACAGTAACTCTCAATAATTCTTCCATCTCTAATAATTCTTCCAAAGACAATGGTGGAGGAATCGATAATTCTTCCGGAACAGTAACCCTTACTAATTCCTCAATTTCAGGGAATTCTGCTGATGCTAACAATGCTTTTGGAGGAGGGATTGCCAATGCTTCTGGAACAGTTGTCTCAAGCAATTCCAATATCTCTGGGAATTCTGCTATTTACGCAGGAGGGATATTTAATAGAAATAATGGAATAGTTACCTTAACGACTTCTGTCGTCTCAAATAATTCTGCTCATTCTATAGGTGCAGGTATTTATAACCGTGGAACAGTAGCAATTACAAACTCTACTATTTCTGGGAATTCTGCGTCTGGGGGAGGGGGCATCCATAATGGTACGACTGGAATAGCCACTCTCACAAACTCCATTGTCTCCGAGAATTCTGCTTCTGGAGGGGGAGGGGGGATTAACAATAGAGGCACATTAACCCTTACGACATCAACAGTCTCTAATAATTTCGTTAATGCCTACAATTCTTCTGGAGGAGGAATCGACAATATTTTTGGAACAGTAACCATTACAGACTCTACTGTTTCTAATAATTCCAGTGGTTTTATTGGAGGAGGCATTTTCAATGGGTTCTTCGGAACAGTAACCCTAACTGATTCAATTGTCTCTGGAAATTTTGCGAATGAGGATGGAGGAGGCATTATCAATATTTATGGAGAAGTGACTCTCTCCAATTCCACAATCACTGGTAATACTGCCAATGTTAGTGGGGGCGGGATTTATAACAATGAAACAATCACCCTAGCTAATTCCACTGTCTCTGATAATTCTGCTAGTTTTGGGGGAGGGATTTTTAATCGTTACATAGTGAATCTTACTGATTCTACGGTCTCTGGCAACTCTTCTTCAAATGGAGGGGGAATTTTCAATGCTTATTATTCAACAGTAGATCTTGCTGACTCCACAATCTCTGGCAACTCTTCTTTAGACGGCGGAGGTATTTTTAATTCTGGAGAAGTTACGCTCAGTAATAGTGTATTTCAGGAAAACACAGATACGGATATTACTAATGATTCTGATGGCATTGTTACCTTAATAGGCGATCATATATTTAAGGCTTTTACTGAGGAAGGCGGAATATTTAAAACTCAAGGAAGAGTATCAATAAATGATAATTTATCTTTTACTTTAGTAAATACAAATTTGATTGTCAGCTCTCCTTTTGAGCTCAATGCTCTCCAATTAAATTTTGAAGACTCATTTATTGATACATCTAGTTTTATCGATGGAGAATTAAACTTCACTGCTACAGATATAATGAATTTTCATGGCGTCATTATCCGTAGTAACAGCAATAACTTAAGCCTTAATCTACAGAGTCCATCAGTTGCTTTTCTGAATAGTGATATTACTACTTCTAATTCAGAGAGTGGGGTATCAGGTGTTCTTAATATAAATAGTAGTGGAAATATAACTCTCGATAATAGCCGTTTATTCACTACCTCTGAACCTGGCTCAACAGCTTCGGGGGGTGATATTAATTTTAAAGCCAATCAACTCAATTTAACGAATTTCTCTCTGATTGATACCAGTACCTATAGTGAAGGTAATGCTGGCAATGTAGACATTATTTCAGATAACCTTTTTTTGGAAGATAATAGTATTGTCCGTTCTTTAACTACAAATAGTGGTGATGCAGGAAATATCAGCTTAGATATAGTTGGAGATGTGATCCTCAATAACCGTAGCGTGATTAGTACGGCTGCTACGGCAACCTCAATAGGAAATAGTGGCGATATAAAGATCGGTTCAGTCGTCAATCCAGCGAATACTTTGATTTTAACTAATGGCTCACAGTTACAGGCATTAACAGAAGGAAATGGAAATGCAGGAGACATAGATATTTATATAGAGAACGATGTTGTTATTGATGGATTTAGTGAATTAGATTTAGGTGATAAACCGTTAACGTTTACTAATATAGAAACTTCTGCTCCTACTCAAATTTTGGAACAACCTAGTAATGAAAATATTGCTAGTGCTCAATTCCTGACAGATTCGGATTTTCAGATTAATAATCCTAATAATGCTAATGGTAATGTCGAATTTTCTACTCGTATTCCCTATTCATCTATTCAAGCTACTGGAGATGATAATACAGTAGATATTTATGCGTTTGAAGTCACAGCCGGGACGAATATTATTTTTGATATAGATGCTGAGGCTATTCTGTTTTTTTATGAGGATGAAAATGAGGAAGACTTCACTGAATTTATCCAGCCAAATTTGAAACTCACTCTACTAGATAGCAATGGTGATCTTCTATTAGATAGCAATAATAACCCGATTGGCAATGATGATTCTTTTATTGGACTTGGTGGTAGTGGCAGTAGTAATAACTTTGATCCTTATTTACGGCATACTTTTGCTGAAACAGGTACATATTATCTTAGAGTAGCAGGTACTGATGATAATGCGATTAGGAGTGTAGCTGATCGCAATTCACTTAACATTAATGATCCTCTTACTACGATATTTAATGTCTCACCGCAAGATAGAGATCTTAGTAGGATTAGTGACTTTAAAGTTAGTTCAATAGATGATCCTACTGACAGTGACTTCGACAGTTTTGAACTAAGGTTAGAAGACATAGGCGGTAATCCCAGAGGAGTTATTTTTGTTCCTAATGAAAATCAAATACAATACGACCTTAATATCTCAGTTGAAACGCCTCTAATTGAGGGTTTGGGTGGTAGTGTAAGTGATCCTACTTTTCCTTCTGGGATTCTTACTAGTACTTCAGGTCAAGGTAGTGCGGGTGAAGTCAATCTCCACAGTGCTACTTTACAAATTAATGAAGGTGGTGAAATTTCAGCCAAAACATCAGGGGCTGGGGATGGCGGAACTTTAAATATTAATAGTTCCCAATTTATTGACTTAGGGGATGGCTTTCAGCATTTTGAGCCTGTGATTACAGTTGAAACGAGTAATGCTGGTCGAGCTGGCGATATCAACATCAATACGCCTAATTTTCGACTAGCAGAAACAGCTCGTATTACAGCGACAGCGACAGAAACAGCGACAAATCTAGATGGTGGCGGCAGTATCAATATTAATGCTGATGTTATGGATCTGGCTGGAACGGTGGGCATTTTTGCAGAGACTCAAGGGCGATCGCCAGCAGGATCATTAAGACTTCAACCTTTCCAACAAAGTCTCGATCTAGATATTAATCTTTTTACTGATTCTCAGATTTCAGCTTCGACTTCTGGTATTGGTGATGGCGGAGATTTGGTGATTGCAGCTCCTCGTAATATCGAGATTCGCGGTGCGGGAAGTTTATCTGCGTCTACGTCTGGAGCAGGAAAAGGCGGTACGGTCAGAATTACTAGTGAAAATCTTACTTTGGCAGATGGCGTGACTATCTCTACTGCGTCGACAAATACTGGTGATGCTGGTGATGTTGTGTTTGAAATTGCCGAGAATTTAATTTTGCAAGATAGTTTTGTCTTAGCGAATACGACACCTGAGTCGACTGGAGATGGCGGCACGATTGATATTGATCCTCTCTTTACTTTGCTGGACAATTCGACAGTTGCAGTAAGTAATTTAGGAACTGGTGCGGGAGGAAATATTCTACTAGTTTCTGATATTTTAGAGCTTCGAAATGGTTCTAATATCAGTGCCGAAACATTAAACGCTTTTGGTGGCAATATTAGTCTGGATGTACCTACATTCTTATTGATGAGAAATGCCAGCAATATTACTGCTAGTGCAGGAACTGTTGATTCCGTTGGCAATGGTGGCAATATTGATATCGTGACGCCATTTTTGGTGGCATTTCCCAATCAAGATAGTAATATCACTGCGAATGCTTTTCGTGGTAGTGGCGGCAATATTAATATCGCCACAAATCGATTATTTGGGATTGCTTTTACGGGTGAAAATATTCCTGTTCGGAATGATATTACAGTTAGTTCTGTATTTGGGACAGACGGTATTGTGACACTTAATGAAGGATTTGATTCGACCTCTGGAGTGGCTAAATTGCCGGAGGATTTGAATGATCCAAGAGACCAAATTGATGAAAGTTGCGAGATAAAAAATCGCAATACATTTAGTGTCATAGGTCGTGGGGGTTTACCGAACCAAGAGGCTGAAATTCTGTCTGACGAGCTCTTCTGGACTGATTTTAGGCGTGGTAATTCAATGCAAACACCTGTTGCTATCCCTGAATCATCTAACCTTTCTCTCCCAATGAAAAGATTGGCGATCGCCCAAGGATTTGAAAGACTTCCTAATGGATCGATTCAACTTGTTGCGGCTGGCAGCCCGGTGACTATCCAAGCTGAGCAAGAGCTTCCGAGCCACCCGAGTTGTGTTCGGGCAATGCATTAAATCAAATTTTCTGTTGCTCCGATGATTAAAATCCATAGCTGTGCGAAGATCTAAGCTGATTGATTTTGCACGAGATTTTCATGACTAAGCCTCTGTTACTACTTATTGATGGACATTCCTTGGCGTTTCGCTGTTACTACGCCTTTTCGAAGTCCAGAAATGGGGCTTTGCGGACATCTACGGGAATTCCCACGAGTATCTGTTTTGGGTTTCTCAATGCTCTCGAACGGGTGATCGAAAATCAAAAACCGACCAGTGTGGCGATCGCCTTCGACCTTCCCAAACCCACTTTCCGTCATGAAGCCGACGAAAACTATAAAGCCAATCGCAGTGAGACTCCCGATGATTTTGTACCGGACTATCTCAATCTTCGGGACCTACTTACTAGCCTCAATGTCACCCAGGTAACCGCCGAAGGATATGAAGCCGACGATGTGCTGGCAACCCTTGCCCACCAAGCGAGTGAAGCTGGACAACAAGTTAAAATTCTCACGGGCGATCGCGACCTATTTCAGCTCGTCAATCCCGAAAAAAGTACCAGTATTCTTTACTTGGATACCCGAGGCGTGAGAAGCGGCGCTTACCAAGAATTTGACCCAGAAGCTGTCGAAGAAAAATTAGGCGTTCTGCCCGAACAAGTTATTGATTTTAAAGCTCTTGCCGGAGATTCATCCGATAACTATAAAGGCGTAAAAGGTATCGGCGAAAAGACTGCCATTAAACTCATAAAAGAATTCGGTACTCTCGATAATATCTATGCGAATCTCGACAATATTAAAGGTGCAACAAAAAAGAAACTTATTGAAGATAAAGAGAGTGCCTATCATTGCCAAAAGCTAGCAAGAATTTCTCTCGAAGCCCCCTTTGATATTCCTTTGGTTGATCTCAATCTTAAAGGCTTCGAAGTTGATAAAGCTGTCGAAATTTTAACTAAACTCGAACTGAAAAAATTTATCCAAGGAATTGGGAAACTCCAGCAAACATTCGGTGCAGAGAAAATTGAAATTCCGAAGCCTACAGCAGTCAATCTCGATAATAGTCAAGTTAATGCTGTAGGCAATGAACAGCTTTCAATTTTTGCGAGTCCAGCAGTGGAAATTCCTGAATCGAAGCCTCCTGAACCGGCTATTACTGAAGAATTTTTAAAGCCGTCAATTATTGATACAGCTGAGAAACTAGATGAATTAGTTGAGCTTCTTAAAACTAAAACTGACCCCAATGATCCGATTGCATGGGATACGGAAACGACTGGTCTAGATCCGCGTGAAGTGGATTTAGTTGGTATTGGTTGTGGTTGGGGTGTAGAGCCGACAGATGTTGCCTATATTCCTATTGCTCATACAACTGGTGAGCAATTATCACGCGAGAAAATCTACCAAGCACTCCAGCCGATTCTAGCGAGTGACAAGTATCCCAAAGTTTTTCAAAACGCTAAATTTGACCGCGCAATTTTTAATCACCAAGGACTAGATTTAAATGGCGTTGTCTTCGATACGATGTTAGCAAGTTATGTCCTCCACCCCGAGTCAAAACACAACCTTACAGATTTGAGTTTACGGTATATTGGTAATATTGTTGCCAAGAGTTATAAGGATTTAGGGTTAACTAAAAAACAAACGATCGCCGATCTCGATATTCCTACTGCTGCAGACTATTGTGGATTAGATGTTTATACGACCTATGCTTTATTTGAAAAGTTAAAAAATGAGTTAGATAAAGTTGAGGATGTTGATAAATTACTCCGCGAAGTTGAACTGCCTTTAGAACCTGTTTTGTGCCAGATGGAAAGCGATGGTATTCGCATTGATCTGGGTTATCTTAAAGAATTGTCGGATGAGCTTGGTGCAGATTTAGATGATATTGAAGACCGTGCTTATAACGCGGCTGATGAGCGATTTAATCTGAACTCTCCTAAACAACTTGGTGAGATTTTATTTGATAAATTAGGGTTGAATACGAAGAAAACTAGAAAGACGAAAACTGGTGCCTATTCAACGAATCAATCTGTTCTCGAAAAACTCCAAGGTGATCATCCGATTATTGATTATATTCTTGAATATCGAACGCTAGCGAAACTGAAATCGACATATGTTGATGCTTTGCCGACTCTCGTAAGCAAGAAAACAGGATGTGTTCACACAGATTTCAATCAAACAATTACTTCGACAGGACGACTATCTTCATCTAATCCAAATTTACAAAATATTCCGGTTCGAACCGAGTTTTCAAAGCGAATTCGTAAAGCTTTTATTCCTAGAGATGGCTGGATTTTGGCAGCTGCGGATTATTCTCAAATTGAACTCAGAATTCTCACTCATCTGAGTCAAGAGCCAACATTATTAAATGCCTACAATACTGGTGAAGATGTTCACCGTATCACTGCTCAGCTTATCTTTGAAAAAGATACTCCTGAGGAAGTGACAACTGAAGAAAGGCGACTGGGTAAAATTATTAACTTTGGTGTGATTTATGGTATGGGCTCCCAAAGATTTGCCCGAGAGGCAGGTGTCCCAAAATCTCAAAGTAAGGAATTTATCGAGCGTTATCATGAGCGTTATTCGAAGGTTTTTGAATATCTTGAGCTTGTAAAAAAACAGGCGATCGCCCAGGGATATGTCACAACAATTTTGAACCGTCGCCGTAACTTTAATTTTGCCAGTCCCTCACTCCAAGCTTTAAAAGGTAGTGATGCCCAAGCGATTGATATAGAAACACTCCAGAAAAATCGCAAGATCAATTACAACGATATTCAAGCTTTGCGAGCAGCAGCAAATGCTCCGATTCAAGGTTCTAGTGCTGACATTATTAAAGTCGCAATGATTCAAATTCAGGAATTGTTGAAGAATTACGAAGCGAAATTATTGTTGCAAGTGCATGATGAATTGGTTTTTGAAATGCCACCAGAAGAGTGGGACGAACTACAAGAAAAAATCAAATCAACTATGGAAAATGCGGTGAGTTTATCAATTCCTCTAGTCGTCGAAATTAACCGTGGTGCGAACTGGATGGAAGCAAAATAACGATGGCACAAACAGATGTTTATGGTTGGCTCGACAAGTCCTTAACGACGATCAAAAAAGCAAATTGGTATCGCCAAACTAAGGCGATCGCCGGGAAAGCGGGAGCAGTTGTCGAACTCAATGGGCGGCAGGTTGTCAATTTTGCCAGTAACGATTATTTAGGATTGGCAGGGGATGACCGACTAATTAACGCCGCAATTGCCGCCACTAAAGAATTTGGCACTGGCAGCACTGGCTCCCGTCTCACCAGTGGACATCGAGAATTACATCGGGAATTAGAACAGGCGATCGCCACCCTGAAACAAACCGAAGATGCTCTCGTTTTTAGTTCTGGTTATCTCGCTAATCTCGGCACAATCTCCGCTATTGTCAATAAACGCGATGTGATTTTTGGCGACCAATATAATCATTCCAGTCTCAAAAATGGCGCAAAACTTAGTAGCGCAACCTGCTTTGACTTTCCCCATAATGACGTCGAAACTCTGCGAGAACAGCTGACTGAACATCGAGCTAAATATCGTCGTTGTCTAATTACAGCGGATAGTGTGTTTAGTATGGATGGCGATCTATGTCCCTTGCCGCAACTGATCGTACTTGCGGAAGAGTTTAATGCGATGCTCCTCGTCGATGAAGCCCATGCTACAGGTGTTTTGGGAACAACTGGTGCAGGTGTAACAGCATATTTTAATTGCACTGGTAAACCAATTATTCAGATTGGCACTCTCAGTAAAGCATTAGGCAGTTTGGGGGGATATGTTGCTGCTCCAGCAAAACTAATTGATTTTCTACGCAATCGCGCTGCCACATGGATTTACACAACGGGACTTTCTCCCGCTGATACCGCTGCGGCGATCGCCGCTATTGAGATTATCCAAACAGAACCCCAACGGCGACAACAACTTTGGCAAAACATTAATCAATTAAAACGAGCACTTGGGCACGCAGAAATTGTATCGTCCGAATCAGCGATTTTATGTTTTGGTTTAGAGGATTCTGAGCAAGCTTTAAACTTAGGTGATTTACTGCTAGCAAAAGGTTTTTTCGTGCCAGCAATTCGCCCACCGACGGTACCTACAAGCCGGATTCGAGTATCGGTAATGGCAACTCATACTCCACAACAAATGAGAGAGTTGATCAACCTATTACAAGCAAACTTAACTATCGATTAAGATTGATTTTTTCTTAACTATCGATTAAGATTGATTTTTTTGAAATTATTCTTGAATATTTAATGCTTCTCTTTCCGCCTGCCAGACTTCCTCTGGAATCCGATAGCTCACCGTGCCATTTTCATTTAAGGTGAGCTCGACGCCCAGTGCTTCCAACTCACTCAGCGCTCGCTGACGCGTCACATTATCGCGAGCACTACTTAATAGTGTCACCCACGCAGTAACCTGTGCCCTAACACTTCGAGGATCTCGCACTAAAAAAGCTGCCGTATCTTTCGAACGTAAAGCTGCATCCCGGCTCATGGGGTCATCATGATAACCAGCCCATTCTGCAGCACTGAGATAAGACTTAATGGCATTGTCGATATCTCCCAAAAATAAATGCTCGTCAATCGCTTTCATACGCCACAGAAATGGGGAGCCTTCTGGCTCTAATGGAGTCATCTCCGCTAAGCCCTTTTCTAAAATTTCAACGGTGCGTTCTGGTGTACCTGCAAAGAGGGAGCTACTACCTGAGAGATAAAAATAACTTTCGATAAACCAAGGATCTTGCTCAACGATTACATCAAAAAAATCGGCACTCATCCGATAATCGCCCATTTCACGGGCTTCTGTGTCACCAAAATATTGTAAAAATCGTAAAAAAGCCCAGTCTCCTAATAAATTATCAAAGCCAAAGGCCGGAGCTTTTCGCCAAATCTCGATATTTGTTTTTTCTGTTTCTGCTTGGCGGGCAACTATTTCAGGAGTTAATGTGCCGCTACCCTGAATGCTTTCTAGTCTGGATTGCTGTAATAGAGCGATCGCCGTGCAGCAGGATAGGGCGAGAGCGGCTAATCCGAGACCTTTCAGTTGACCTAAACGTTGAATACTAAGCGCCATAATCACCAAAACTGTGCCGAACTATCTTTCAAAATTTTAGTCTGTTTACTCAAAATTCTCTATTGTCGCCGAATTTTATCGAGTATTTATTCTTTTGTGGAAAGGCTTCATTCAATTCGCTTCTGGAAATATTGACCCCTAAACATGCGAAAACCTACTCAGGGGGAGTAGGTTCAACATTTGAATTTAACTAACAAAAAAGATTTACCAGACAACAAATTGAGGTTTATACGAACTCAGTTAGTGCTTCTCAAGAGTTTGCCTAACAGGCGATGATCATAGCTCGTTTATCCAGTACCGTTAGGCGGTATAACCGAGTCTATCTCAAAAAATTTACGTAATGAGTAGGACTACCGAGTGAGACTGAATTAGGAGGTACACTTATCAATCTCTCTGATGGATAAGAGCTGTTTCAAAACCCTTATTTGTACCTTATGTATAAGTTATCAGAGATATCAGGAAGGGCTATCTATTCTTTACGTCTCTTAATGTTCTTTTGATGTGATGTCTGGGAATGTCAGTTTTACATTCTGTCGAGTACTTCAATGCCTAGTAGGGATAGACCGAGTTTTAGAGTTCTCGCTGTAGTATCTGCGAGGATGAGTCGAGATGTGCGGCGATCGCCTTCCGCTTTGAGAATGGGGCAAGCTTCATAGAATTGGTTAAACTTTCGGCTCAGCTCATAGAGATATTCACAGAGACGGTTAGGCATTAGCTCCCGTTCGACTACCTCTAAAACTTCCCCAAGCTGGAAAATATGTTTCGCGAGGGTAAGCTCCGCTGGCTCCGACAAAATAATTGGAGTGTCAGTGGGCAAATTCGCTAAATCAATGCCGCCCTGACGACTGACCCCCTGAACCCGCACATAGGCATAGAGCATGTAGGGTGCGGTGTTACCTTGTAGCGTAAGCATTTTATCGAAGCTAAAAATATAGTTGCTAGTGCGGTTTTGGCTAAGGTCTGCGTATTTCACTGCCCCAATGCCCACAACTTTTGCGACTTGCTCGATAAATTCTGGGGATTCTTGACTATCGTATTCTTGAAGCCGTTTTTCGATATCTGCACGGGAACGAACCACTGCTTCATTGAGGAGATCTTTGAGCTTGATAGTTTCGCCGGAACGGGTTTTCAATTTTTTGCCGTCTTCACCCTGCACCAAACCGAAAGGCACATGCACGGCTTCCACATCATCAGTTAAAAACTCAGCACGCTTTGCAACTTGAAAAACTTGGGCGAAATGTCCCGCTTGGCCGGAGTCGGTGACATAAACAATACGCTCTGCACCATCTTCTTTAATCCGATATCGAATCGCTGCTAAATCTGTCGTGGCATAGTTAAACCCACCATCGGACTTTTGCACAATCAGCGGCAGGCGATCGCCGTCCTTATTTTTGAATCCTTCGAGGAAGACACATTGCGCGCCAGCATCCTTTTCGAGGAGACCCACTTTTTTGAGATCAGTCACCACATCGGCAAGGTAGGGATTGTAAAAAGATTCACCCCGTTCTGTAATTTTGATGTCAAGGATGTCATAAATTTTCTGAAATTCGCGGCGAGATTGATCACATAGCAATTGCCAAGCTTGATTACTTTCTTCATCACCAGATTGGAGAGCAACAACCTGTTTCCTTGAGTTTTCTTTGAATTCCTCGTCGTCGTCAAATCGAATTTTTGCTTTTTTATAAAATGCCACCAAATCGCCAATATCAAGAGCATCTGCTTGGGTGAGGGCATCGGGATAGGCTTCGCGGAGATAAGTGATCAACATCCCGAATTGTGTGCCCCAATCTCCGACATGATTGAGGCGGACAACATCTTGTCCACGAAACTCTAGAACCCGCGCAATCGAGTCGCCAATAATAGTTGACCGTAAATGCCCAACGTGCATTTCCTTCGCAATATTCGGGCTAGAAAAATCAACAATGACTTTCTGAGGATCTGTCGTTTTATCAATGCCAAGGCGATCGCTCTGTTGTAGTTCTTTTAGGAGTATTTCTAGGTAGCTAGGCTTGAGAGTGAAATTGATGAACCCAGGTCCTGCAATCGTTGGCGCTTCACAAAGATCAGCAACATCAAGGGCATCAATAATCTCTTGGGCAATGACCCGAGGATTTTTCTTTAATATTTTGGTGAGCGACAAAGCCACATTGGATTGATAATCTCCAAACTTTGGATTACTAGCTTGTACAACCAGTGGATCTGTATCTTTATACTCTTCACCAAAGGCTTTTGCCAAAGCAGCAGAATTTGCATTTTTGAGTTGAGATAGTATCGATTGCATAATTGATTAGTAGTGAAGAATACAAATATTATTTTGAATACAACAGTTTTTACAACGAGGATTAGAGACAGAAACTTTTTTTTCTAAACCACATTCATGACAGTACTTTTGCTTTTTTGATTTACTCTCGAGTTGACTCCACTGTAAATAGCATATGGGGCAAAAGGGACGAGACGGTCTGAAGAGAATACTTTTATAACATCTGATACAGAAAGCATTCTTGGCCGCTCTAATTTTTTCTTGTGGTTTAAGTTGACTTCGCAGAACAACGATAGTGTTCTCAATGAATTGGCAATCTAGCGCTGCATTAAAAATTGATGATGTCTCACAGTAAGCATCTTTGTAAAGTTTTCTATGTTTTTTTTGATTAATTAAAATCCCCGTATCGTGAGTGTCTTGCTCATACACTCTGGATAAATCCATAGAAGTAATAAGCATATTATTTCTATTGAAATAGCATCTGGAGTGCAGCTTCTCTAAATACTTGATTCGCAAATTTTTTAGTTTACTGAGAAGCTCTGATTCCGATGGATTGAGGTGGTTTTGACTAAAGATAATTAACGTTTTAACTCCTCTTCTATCTGCATCTTGTAGCCTCACAAGAAGTGCCTGTGAAAGCTTTAAATAGGGAGAAAGAAAAACAATATTTTTTTTTGCCTCGGTAACGATTCGCTCAATATGATACGAAGTGCCTGAAGTGGTGAGGAATTGAGGCATAGCTTTTTTCTACATCTTAGTCTTGAATATATTCTTCGCCGCTGAGAAGTGCCATTTCTGCCCGAACAAATTCTCTGCCCAAATATAGAGCATGGTCAAACATTGAAATAGGGCAAGGATCGGCTTCTTCTGTGATCTTCATGCCAAGTTCTTTTGCGGTGCGACCTGTATAAACAGTTGTGTGCGATCGCCCCAAATCTCCTTTACAGGATAAAACTTCGCCAGTCTCTGGATCTGTTGCTAAACCCTGATCATTGATCGCATTTGTAAAATGTTTCGCGCAAATTAACCCCTGCTCTCGGTCGAGATAGATGAGGAAATAACCGTCGGGATCGAGGTCAATGTGACGGTTGGAATATTCGTTATCGAGGGCAGTTAAAGCTTCAGTGGAGACTGTCATTGGTTTTTGATAGTTGCATTTCGGCACAGTCATTCAGTATATCCCACCATCTAGTCCTCAAAATAATTGCCCCATAGTGCTCGACTACAGGGCTGACAAACTAAATTATTTCAGGGAGCGATCGCCTATCTTTCCGCAGAGTATGGCACTGAATCTTTGAGATTAGAATCGACTGTAGCCGTACCATCCGAAGTCACTGTGACAACACTCTCATAGATGAAATCGAGAGAATCAGGATGACGTCCCTTAAAAGTGAAGGTGTAGCTCCCATCTGTGTTCGCGACATATGGAGACTCACTAGCAGTGCTGTGCATTGAGCCTTCTGCCCGATATTCACCTAAGCCGCCATTTTTGACTTCCGCTGCTTGGCGAGCGAGATTTTTTGCTTGATTCAGACCAAGTGAGATTGATGCATTATTAGAGCTATCTCCAACGGTGGTACTAGTGCTTTGTACAACCTCCGTGTTTGTATTATTGACGGCTGATGTTGTACGAATTGCTCCGTTGTAATTGATAACGATTGAATCTTTGTTATTAACCGTCACTTCGCTTTCATAAATGTAGTTTGGGTTGTCGGGGTCATAATTCTCATCTGGAACAAGACCTTTAAATGTAAAAGTGTAACCACCGTTTGGATTTTCGACATAAGGTGACTCCTCAGGGGTTCCATGCATTGACGGTTCAGCACGATATTTAAGGATGCCGCCATACTCTTTTTCGATCGTCTGGCGGGCTAGATTTTTAGCGCTGTTTAAGCCGAAGGCTAAAGTTCCATTAACTTGGACCTGTTCCTGATTGGATGGATTTTCATCAGGAGATTGGGCAATGACCGCTGGTGTTAGAGCAACTGTTAAACCGAGGGCAAGGAAAGAAGATAAATATGGACTTGTCATAAGACTCTCACACAAACAATAAATGAAGGGATCTAGAGGCGATCGGCAGGATACTAGTCAATAAAGAACCAAAGCTGTGGAAAAAAGTTTCCGTAAAACTGGATAATATCGCTTGTTTCTTTTGAAAGCTAGGGAGTGTCAAGAATTTTGTGTAAGCCAAGAAAATTAGTGAAGAAAATACTCTGGATTATCAATGGAAAAATAGCTCAAAGCTCTTTTCCAATGGGGTATTGTATTGGTATCGTCCATCTCTTCATTAAATTCTTCAGGGCTAAATACAGCAATTTCAGGGCAGCATCTGCATGGGGGAACATGCTCTTGGTTTTTCACACCTTGCCCAAAGAGCGATTGACTGCTTCGATGGCATTAGTGGTGTAAATGATGCAACGGATGGGAGCTGGATAATCAAATAATGGAATGATGTTTTCCCAATGATTCAGCCATGTCTGGGAAATAGTGGGGTAGATGCCGTCCCAACGCTCCGCAAAAGCAGTTAAGGCAGAATCTGCCTTGGCAACTGTGGCGGCCGGATAAATGGGCTTGAGGTCTGCCACCACGGACTTACGGTCTTTCCAAGAAACGAATTTCAGGCTATTGCGTATCAGATGAACAATTGACCTCTTGCAAAAGGAGCGGGAGTAGGTAAAAAAGAGGAAAGTAACAGAGTCATAGCGATAGAAATGTCAACTTACGAACAGCTCCAACATTTATCGACAGAACAATTCAGGAAAGCCTGTGGAGTTAAACTTCAGACTTTCAATCGTCTGGTAGAGGTCCTAGCAGAAGCTAAAGCAAAGCAAAAACCCGGTCGTCCCAGTGTTTTATCCCTGGAAAATCAGTTACTCCTCACCTTGGAATATCTGAGGGAATATCGCACTTATTTTCCTATCGCTCAATCATGGGGCATTCATGAATCAACAGTTTGTCGCATGGTGCAAAAAACAGAGAATACACTCATCAAAGAAACCGATTGCCACTTACCCAGCATGAAACAGCTCCATGGTTCAGAAGAGTTATCTCTGACAGTAGTGGTGATGGATGCCATAGAACAGGCGATTGAAAAGCCCAAAAAAACAACGTCTTTACTACTCAGGAAAAAAAAGCATCATTCCCTTAAAGCTCAAATAGTTATTGCTTGGCAGTGGGCACAGATTATCTGTTGTGACTGTGAGAAAGGTAGCACCCATGATTTCAAACTACTCAAAAAGAGTAGAGTGCATTTTCAGCAGGGACAACTCTGCCTTGCCGACGCCGGATATCAAGGCATACACAAGCGGCATCAGCGGAGTCACACTCCTCACAAGAAGCCTAGAGGAGGAGAGTTTACTGCGAGCAGAAACAGGAGAATCAGCTCTTAGCAGCTCAAAGAATCATCATTGAGATGGTATTCAGAATGCTCAAAAGATTCCGCATCTTATCCAGTCGATATCGTAACTGCCGTCGGAGATGGGGATTAAGACTCAATCTCATTGCTGGTCTTTACAATTTTGAATTGCCATAACCTTTTGCAAGAGGTCAATACTTGAAGTGACGATAATGAGATTGATCAAAAGCAATCAGTATCGTCATTATCTCACTTAAACTCAGACTTCTGGGGCGACGCCGCTGTCTTTGTTTTGAGGCCAGTAATTGTTGTTGCCATTGAGGTTCGAAGACTTAGCAAAAATCATCAATGGAACAAAACAAAGGTTCTAGACTGAGCATGGGAGAAGGTAGTGGACTGGTTATCAACTTCCACAATATGTACTTTCTCCTTTTTCTTTCTTATCCCGAACTCACATGAATCTAAGTTTTTCTATATCTGCATAAAGTCGCCAAATTCATCGAAAATCAAGAAAAAACTTAAGAAAAAGTAAAAAATATCCAAGGAAGGCTTTTTTCTGTCAAAACTCGCGTGAAATAGACCATTCAGCCTATGAAGTTAGTCTTCGTTTCGTTACCATAATTAAACCTGAGACATTCAATTGGGGATGGGAGGCGATCGCCGAATTTTGTTGAGATGAGCAAGATTCCAGAAAAGATGGAAATCGCTTAGTTGCCCAAGCCGATCGACTGTTTCAGCACCGATTCTGTTCGTCATCTAGAGGAATCTTGATTGTGGGAAAAACGCTTTGGCGCGATCACCTAGACCCTAACCATGGCAGTGGTTTAGCGACGGTAGGGAATTCACCGACCGTCTATCAATCGCGTCAACAAATTTCTCAACCCGAATGGCAAAAATTTTTAACGACTCCAGCTTCGATTCGGCAGGACGAAATTTTTAGCGAAGTGCTACCGATACAGCCAGTGGATTTGCTGCAAGTGCTTCGAGGAGTTGAGCGCAAGGTCAATATCCAACTCAATCATTTTTACTGGGAGCAACGGACTCAAACGAAAGCAATTTTAGGTTTGGGAGTGTTGCGGGAACTGATTTTAGATGGCGATCGCCGCTTTCAAATTGCCCAAGATTTCATTGAGCAATGCCAACGGAATCTACATCACACTTTAGATGTGGCGATTCCATATTTTGATTGTGGGTTTACTTTTTTTGCACACCAACAACCAAATTCACCTTTCCCAGCAGCACAAATTTCGATTCCGCGCATCCAGATTTTTCAGTTAGATCAGCAATATTTTCTAGTGGTAAATGGCGATCACCGCCATCGTTCAATGCTTGCCCGCATTGCAAAACAAGTCAAGCGGTTTATTGAGAATCTGCCAACCCTCAAGCTTTCTGGAAAAAAGGCGAGTCAGGTCATTATGCATAGTTCTTCCCATAGTTTTGTGGGTGGCGTAAAAAATGCATTGCAACTGATTGAGCAAGGTGATTTGAGCAAAGTGGTGCTGGCCCATGCTCTCGATGTGACAGCAGAGAAGCCTTTCGATATCGTCAATGCCCTCGATAATCTACGCGATCGCCACCCAGATTGTTGTGTATTTTCGCGACGAAATCTGCGAGGAGATACATTTATTGGTGCGAGTCCCGAACGATTACTAGCGATTCAGGATGGCAAGTTGTTGACCGATGCTTTAGCGGGTTCTGCGCCACGGGGAACTACCGATGAGGCAGATTATGCCTTTGCTCACAATTTATTGCATAGCGAAAAGGAACGCCGGGAACATCAAGCTGTTGCTAATTTCTTGATTGAACAGTTGCAAGACCTAAAATTACAGCCTCAAGTGGCAGAGCGAACCCTTCTAAAACTCTCAAATATTCAGCACCTCTGGACACCGATTACAGCGAATCTTCCCGAACATATTCATCCCCTCGAAATTGTCGCGAAGTTGCATCCAACTCCTGCTGTTGCTGGTGTGCCGAGGGTGATCGCCTGTGACCATATCCGCCAAGCAGAACCTTTTGATCGCAATCTCTATGCGGCTCCCATCGGTTGGCTGGATTCCCATGGCAATGCAGAATTTATTGTGGCAATTCGGTCAGCATTAATCCGAGGCAAACACGCACGTTTATACGGTGGTGCAGGCATTGTGGCGGGTTCGCAGCCGGAACGGGAATATGCGGAAGTGCAATTAAAATTGACATCTCTGCTCAATGCGTTGACCTAAAGTAGGGGCGGTTCGAGAACCGCCCCTACAAGTTAATTCAGCAAAGCTTCCAAATTAACTTGTACTAAAGCCACCTTTTTTGATGCTGCGGAGAATTTTGTCGTTAAGGTTTTGGCTAACAAAAATCAAGTCACATTGAATAAGCTGCACACCTTTTCGGATGGGGCTATAGAAGTCCAAAAATTTGTAATCATATTCGGCAAAGAGCGTTAGATATTCATGCAGTTGCGGCTGATTTTCATAACTTTTACTGACTAATAATTCTAGATAAACCAGATCAACAGCCTGTTTTTGGAGCATGGTTTTTGCTCCTTTCAGTGCGGCTAATTCATGGCCTTGCAAATCCAGCTTCAGGATATCGATATGGTGAATTAAATTCTCCGCGCAAAAGTCGTCGATGGAAACGCTTTTTACTTCTAGGTTGTCTTTACTCTTCAGGCGATCGCCCCAACAGACTTTCCCTTCATCGGCGATGGGAAGCACAGAATTTGTCGCGGCATCAGAATTGACATTGAGACTCAATCTTCCTGAAGTTTCAGAGACTGCAACATTCTGCGGGAAAACTCGCTGATCTTTCTGATATTTTGCCTGTAATTTCTCAAAGGAATCAGGGAAAGGTTCAAAGGAATAGATTTTGCTCTTCGGGAAAAAGCGCCGGTATTGTTTGGCGGTTTGGCCGACGTGAGCACCAACATCAAAAATGGTTGGTTCTCGCAATGTAATTAGTTTTTTTTGGGATTTAAAGGCGCTTTTATCGGTGAAGTATCGCGCTAAAAAAATCAGGGATGAAACAATCGGAATCTCAAAAATATTCACAACTCAGCTTTTTACTCACACAAAAATAACCATCCTTCCTTGGGGAAGGTGCCCGAAGGGCGGAAGGGGTTTCGACAATCTACATAACCCACCGAAACCCACCCCTTAATCCCCTCCCAAAAGGGGAAATAATTATTTCGAGACAGCCTTACCCACGAGCCAATTAATCACGCCACCTTTGTAAGGCTTACAAATTTTGGCGATCGCCTCCTCAGAAAAACTCCCTTCCCGAAAGCTGATGATATTGCCATAGAGCGCATTTTCGAGGAATAGCTCATCAGGGTTGAGGGTTTGGGTCTGGAGGTCAAAGATTTTCGAGGTGGCCTCATGGGCATAATCGATCAAAATACTGAAGCCATAACCGCAGTTTTTTAGGGTTTCGAGGCAAAGCATTGTGCCCTCTAGGAATGACTCCGACCAACCCTTGCCGCCCTGACTGCGGGGACTACCGCCACCATATTCAAACATCAAAATTTGCGGGAGTTGCTCAGCCGAAATTGTCGGGAGTTGCTTCATCACGACAGGTTCCCAGCCTTCGATATCGAGCTTGAGACAGGTCAAATTTTCGATATTTGTGTCGCTCAGAAATGTCGGCAAATCAAGAGCTTTCACCTCTTTTGTGTCGGGAGATGAGCCAAACCACGCGGGTTCAAGGGAATTAAAGTTTTCGTTGGCCATGCTCGCAAAGTTGCCCATATATAAGGTCTGGGTGCCATTTTTGTCAGACAGGCAGGCTTCGACGAGCTGAATGGGTTGGCGATCGCACAATTTTTCGAGCTTTTTCACTGGGGAAGGTTCGACAGCAATGGTTTGAAAGCCGAGCTTGGCAAAGAGTTCGCAGTAGAAAGCAAAGGTGCCAACCCCAACATCCACGCAAATCCCTTTTCGGTCGGGATCTATCTCCGGCAAAATCTCCTTCAGGAGCGCCTGACAACAACTTTCGACTTGCATAGATGTAATTTTGCTATCCCGATGTGGACAGCTTGCCATGTTTTTCGAGCACGAACATTGTAGGGGATGATGTCATTTCCTTTGGTACAGCGAAAGAATAGCTGCTTTATCCTAAAAATGAGGTGAGATATGACAACTTAAAATATGGCAAATCTAGAACAAGTTAATTTGCTAACTACTGGTGGTGTGAAGCAGTGGAATAAATGGCGTGAGGACAATCCAAATATAGAAATCAATTTTAGTCATGCAAATCTGCAAAATACTAACCTCGATTTCGTCAATCTCAAAAATGCTCAACTCGATTCCACGAACCTGGAAAATTCCCAGCTTTATAACGCAAGCCTTAAGGCCGCTAACCTAGAAAATGCCAATCTCAAAAATGTAGAACTTGACTCCAGTAACCTCACATCTGCCAATCTCAAAAATGCAATCCTAACTTTTACCGAACTCGAATATGCCAACCTCAACAACGCAGAACTCGTTGCTGCCAACTTAAAAAATGCGAACCTTACTTCCGCTGAACTCGAATATGCGAACCTTAACAACAGTAATCTCAACTTTGCCAACCTTGAAAATGCCAAATTTTACAACGCAGACCTTTCAAACGGACTCCTTAGAGTAGTAACTGCGATAGGAACATCTTTTAAAAATGCGACGTTAACTGGGGCTTGCATCGAAGATTGGCATATCAACAACAAAACTAATTTTGAAGATGTGATTTGTGATTATGTCTATTTAAAATGGGATTACGAAAACAATAAACCCACCGAACGTCGCCCTGCCGATCCCAGTCGCAATTTTGAGCCAGGCGAATTCACGAAAGTTTTTCAGATCGCTCACGAAACAGTTGATTTATTTTTTCGTGAAGGCATTGATTGGCAAGCATTTTTAAGCTCTTATCAAAATGTCCAGCTCGAAAGTGATCATGGTGAACTAGATATTCGCGCTATCGAAAAATCACCAGATGGCTCCTTTGTTATTCGTGTCGATGTCCCAGAAAGCACAAACAAAGCAGATCTCGAAGCCGAATTTTATGAACGTTATGAAGGCGAACTAAAACGACTCGAAGGCGTTTATCAACGGAAACTCCAAGCCAAAGATCGCGAGATTGAGAGTTACCGCCGAGAGAGCGCAAACATGACCGAAATCGCTAAACTTTTAGCAAATAGACCCATCACCGTTGAGGCAAAAGCAGTGGCAGGCGACAACATCAAACAATCCGGCAACTTTGGCATTGGTCATATGAGTGGCGGCGAAATTCAGAGTGGCGCGAAAGTCGCTGGCGTATATAACGAAGCCACCGAACAAAATCTTGCCCAGGCAGCCGCAGACATTAAAGCGTTGATCGACCAACTTGAAGGCGATTACGAATCGACACCAATGGGCAACATGCAGATGGGCACAGAAATCGTGAGCCGCATTAGCCAAAACCCCACCCTAAAAAGCCGCGTTATTAATGCTATCAAAGAAGCCTCTGTCGCCGCATTCGAGGAAGCCATTTCCCATCCCGTCGCCTCGATTGTCATTGCCGGAACAAAAGGATTTATCGAAGCAGAATGAAGTCAGCGCCATTAATTGGCTGGTGGTGAAAGCCATGTTTAAAACAGGATCCCCCCTAGCCCCCTTACAAAAGCAGGGCTGTTTCATTCTAAAGAAGAAGTAAGAGAATGAGAGTAAAGAAGAAGTTGGTGACAAAAAATGGGCGAAAGTTTGCTGGAGGCATTGAATCGTATTGAAGACCCAAGAGAAGCATCAGGACGAAGACACTCACTGCCTCTAATCTTGTTAATTAACGTGAGTTCTGGATAAGGAAAGAAAAGGAGAAAGCCCATATCGTGGAAGTTGTAACGAATCCACGGCTTTCTCCCATGTCCAGTCTAGAGGCTCTGTTTTGCCATGTTAATGATTTCTGCCAAGTCTTTGAACCCTTATGGCATCAAGCGTTACTCAGCTCTGGCAAAAAATACCGTCGCCGTCAGAGAAGCCTCAGTCTGAGTGAGGTGATGACTATTCTCATTGCTTTCCATCAATCTCACTATCGAAATTTCAAGCATTTCTATCTCATCAAGGTGAAATGCGATTGGCAACAAGAGTTTCCTCTAGCTGTGAGCTATCAACGCTTTGTGACATGGATACCTTCGAGCTTGATTCCTCTCTGTACATATCTGCGACGATGCTTCGGACAATGCACTGGTATTAGCTTCATTGATGCCACCAGCATCAAGGTTTGCCATAATCGCCGTATCTCTCAACACCGTGTTTTTGAAGGTTGCGCGGCAAGGGGCAAGACTTCGGTGGGATGGTTCTTCGGCTTCAAACTACACCTGGTCATCAATGAGCGAGGAGAATTACTCAACGTCCAAGTGACGCCCGGAAATACCGATGACCGCCAACCTGTAGTGGAGTTATGGCAAGACTTATGGGGTAAAGTCTTTGCCGATAAAGGCTATGTCTCACAATCTTTAGCCCAGCATCTTCAAGAGGAACATGAGGTGACCCTAATGGCTAAACCTCGTCGAAATATGAAGCATCATTTGATGGTTTATCAAGATAAACTTTTTGCTCGTAAGCGGGCTTTGATTGAGACAGTTATTGACCAACTGAAGAACATCTCACAGATTGAACATTCCCGACATCGCAGTCCCACAAACTTTTGTGTGAACTTGCTGTGTGGGCTGATTGCTTACTGCCATCAACCCAAAAAACCTTCTTTACAGCTTGATTAGACCTATCATTCCTTATCCAGAACTCACGTTAAATACAACACTACATAAACATGATCTCTGGCATCATGAATGGCGATCGCCTCTTTTTAGCGACTGAGACCATATGCCCAATGCATAAAAAAGATTGAAATCGCGAGTAACAAACCGATAATGCCCCACTTCCACCAAGTTGTTTTTTGTGATCTAATAAGCACCAAAGATATACTCAAAGGCAGTAGCACACCTATTTCAATACCTAAGTTGTAATAGAAAAAATAGTTACTGAGACTTGGTTTACCAGCACTTGGCAGTAATCCAAAAGGTAATTTGAAGACTCTTTTATCCAGTGGCCATGCGAGCGGAATGGCAGTGACACCGACTAATAAATCTAGACAAAGATGGGAAAAACTGGCGAGGCAAAGCGGCAGAGCTGCTGCGAGTAATTCTTTGCGGTCAAGACGAGCAATCTTTAAGACAATCAGCGTAAGACTCGGTAGAAGACTGACATAAAAAATTGAATGGGTAATCCTTATTCCTGAATTTGCACTGGGATGGAAAAAAGGCACAACATAATCGAAGTCTGGGGTGATCGCCACCACAATGAGCCAGCTAAGCCAAAAGATTTTGCCGTAGGTCGTTTTTATAAATGATGGCGATTTACCAAGAATTCCAACTGTCATTCCAGCTAAACCATGACCGACAAATGAAGACATTTAGATAATTAATTACCTTAATGGAAGTGTCTTATATTTTTTGAGGCTTTATTGATTTAATTCTTTGGTTTTATCAGCATTATTCTCGGTCGAAGATGCTCCTTGTAATACAAAAGTGGCGTGTAAAGCCCGGATTGACGAGTAAAAAATAATGAATGATAAAACTATATTTGTGCCACCTTCACTTATACCTAGGGCATTTAGACAAGTTGAGATAACTGAAATGACACTGAGGAGCAAGAGCAGTATTGCGACAATTCTTGATTTAGTCGTTAAAAGAAGTCCTGCTAATACAGCATAAATAATTCCATCTAGTACTGCGATCGGAGAAATGAAAAATCCTAATATTGCTTGTAAACCCGCGATAAAAAAGAAGACATAGGAGATATCCTTAATGACTTTAATAGCTTCGCTACGATTTTCGATTGGTTTGAATAATTGATTGTTTTTCATGTTGTTATTTCATCATTTTTGATGATTTTCAAAAGTTAGCGATCGCCGCTAGGTTTTGCTGGGTGTAAGCACCCAATAGAGACAAGGAACAACAAGTAAAGCAATTAAGGTTGAAGCGACTAATCCAAAGCCAATCGCACTCGCTAGTGGAAACCAAATCGGATCGCTTAGTGCCAATGGAATTACACCAACAATAGTCGTGATACTGGTGGTTAAAATTGGTCGCAATCGATCTGAAGCTCCTCTTGCCGCAGCATCACGAACTTTCATCCCAGATTCGCGGTGAGTGTTCATGGTTTCGACCATAACGATCGCATCATTCACCACGATTCCGATTAAAGCGATAATGCCGATAACGGCAGGGAAAGACATAGGAATTTGGAAAACGAAAAAGCCTGTAAATGTCCCAATCAAAGCAAAAGGAATCGCCAGCATAATGATCAGCGGCTGAGTGAAGGAACTGAACTGAATGACTAATACTGAAAAAATTAGAAATAGCGCTAAAATACCCATCTGTCCCGCAGAGGAAAAAGTTTCGCCTTGGGTCTCTAGTTCGCCTGCAAATTTGTAGTCATAGCCTTGTCCCCAAGTCTTTTTCATCTCAGTCATTGCGGGTTCGAGCTCTGCGACAATTTCCCCAACAGTGCGGCCACTATTTTTTGCGAGGACGGTTACTGTGCGTTGGGCATCTTTGTGGGTAATTGATAATGGCGCATTACCAAATTCTGGATCGAGCACTTGAATTCCGGCGATCGTTTCGCCACTGCCGACTAGCAATGGCAAACTCAATAATTCATCGCGACGAGTTGGGCCACCAACGCTACCATTGCGGGATGCCCATTGGGTACTGAGACGAATTTCGAGATCTTCTTGGCCGCCACCCAGTGAAAAGTTTCCGATGTCGTTATCTGTCATTAAATAACGGCCTTGGGTTGCTAAATCGTTGTCCGATAAATCATAGAAATTTAGAGCTTCACGGCGGGGTCGTAATTTGATGTCTGGTCGTAATGCACCCAAGTCATCCCGCACGTCGATTGCTCCCGGAATTTGGCGTAGGGCAAGTTGCACTTCCCCAGAGATTTGTCGTAACCGATTCATATCGGTACCAATTAGCTCAATCTCGATGGGATCGCCAGCTTCACCCGTGGGTTGACCGTTCACAACTAATGAAGCACCGGGATATTTCCGAATTAACTCATTCAGTTCTGTGCGGAGGTCATCGACATATTCAAAGGATGGTTTAGCGCGATCATCTTCTGGGGTGAAAATCGCGGAAAATCCGACTAAATAGTTGCCATTATTAGGTTTGATGCCGCTTTCTTGGATGAGGCTACTCCGTTGACCGACCAGTTTAATGACGCTTTCGAGGTAATCTTTTTCCCGCAGCAATTCACCTACTTCATCCGCTGCAATTTGAGAGCTTTCGATGGTGGTGGTGGGTGGCATCTCAATATTGATACTGAGTTTACGGCCATCTCCTTCGGGGAATAATGTGCCTGGTACTGTGCCGACCAAAATTGTCGCCACCATGAACAAGGCGATCGCCCCACAAATCCAGAGTTTGGCAGTGAGTTTATTACGGATAGTGGTGGCTAGACTCCAATCACGAAATTTATCTGAGGCTACTTCCGTCAGGCGATCAACAAAATTTTTCTCGCCAGTCGCTTTGATATTTCCAAGGAGATAGCGCGAGAGAGGAATCGCAACGAACAGAGCAATAATGTAGCTCAAAACCAAACAGATAATGGCGCTAATTGGAATAAGCCGGATAAATTTGCCCATGGTGCCACCGATCGCCATCAGAGGTGCTAGGGCAAGAATGGTAGTCAGCTGGCCGACAAATGCTGGCACAGCATAAGTTTTGACGGTTTTGAGAGCTGATTGACCGAAATTTAATCCTTCAACGAAAATCCCTTCATGCATTCCCTCCATCATCAAAATAAAGACGTCTACCAACAATCCGAGCGAGAGGATCATCCCTACCTGAACCATCGTATTGAGCGTATAACCTAATAAAAATAGAACAGCAAGAGCACCCATAAACGTGATAGGAATTGCCAATCCTGCCACAATCGCTTCACGCCAAGTTAGGGCGAAAAAGAGTACGACAAAAACACCGAGAACCCCTTGCCAAGCATTCGTAAAAACATTGTTTAGCTCATCATTAATGACATCCGCGTCGGTACTAATGACCCGATATTCCATGCCATAGGGCCAAATGTTGGGATTTTGTTTGACGGTTTCAATGGCGGCTAATGAATCATTGATGACTTTGATGGTGTCTGATCCTGGCACTTTCACAAGATCAACATTAATAACGGTTTGGAATTCGCTCTGTTCGGCACTGAGATATGCTCGGTTTCTTTCCCGCTCTAAATCCCGTTTAACCTCTGCCACTTCCTGAAGCCGCACAACCCGTCCCCCAAGTTCGCCATCTAAACGGGTAATGGGCAGATTTTTTAGATCATCAAGGCTGCGAAACCGCCCGTAGTACCGGAGCTGTGTGCCAATTTCATCACTTTCGATCTGATCCCAAGGTAAGTCACGATTACTCTGTTGAATGGCATCGGCGACTTGGGTGGCGGAGATACTAACGCTGCTGAGTCGCGACGGAATAAGCTGCACATGCACGACTTCCTCGCGGTTGCCACTGAGATCCACTTTGCGGACATTGGGGACTGTCTCTAGGATTTCTTCGATTTCTTCGGCGGCACTACTCAATAAAGCCAGGTCAATATCGCCATACAGTCCAAGGGTGAGGACTGGTGTGTCTTGGCTAGAAATTTGCTCAACTTTTGGTTCCTCGGCATCATCAGCAATTTCGGGTTTCGCTTCGTCTACTTCTGCCCGCACCAATGCAATGGATTCGGCAATAGGGGCTTCCGCTTCAAATTCCACCTGAATTAATGACGAACCATCAAAGGATGCACTACTAAGATCTTTTAATCCTTTGAGGGACTTTAACTCCTTCTCAATCTTGTCGGTAACCTGATTCTCAATGGTTTCTGGATCTGCGCCACCCCAATTGGTCTGCACTGTGGCGATCGCAATATTAATATCAGGGTCACCTTCTTTTACCATCGTTGAGGCAGCCATATAACCGCCCACGATAAGCAGCAACATTAGTAAAATGCCAAAGACTGTTTTTAAGAAGAAAAATTTGGCGATCGCCGACGCATTCTCCTCATCGGGAATGTCATGGTTCACATGGATTTGCTCTAGCTCTGGATTGGGCTTGGTATTCGTCATGGTCTAAAAGCCAGATTGTTTGAAGCGAGTATTTTTACTGACATAAATGAACGGGTAAGTTTCTAGAAATCAGATAACACTTCCACTGGTGCGCCATTGACTAGGCGGTTTTGGCCTTCGACGACCAAAAGCTCTCCAGGTCGAACACCTTTGATAATTTCCCGTTTCGACAACCCTTCGATTCCTGGCTGAATCTGTCGCTGTTCAACTGTGTTATCCGACTCATTCACCACAAAAACATAGGGGCGGCGATCGCGGAAAATAAAAGCACTAAAAGGGGCAACGGCAGCAGAAGGTTTCGTTTCAGTGGCGATCCATGCAGACACTGATTGACCGTCCTGAAGCGTTGCACCGCCTGACTCGATGCGGATGGTAACTCGAATAGACCGTTCGCCGGGCGATACAGAGGGACTCACCGAAAATACTCTGCCTCGGGCACTGGCTAAGGTATTTAAGTCCTGACCAGTAAAATTATTAGCATTTACTTGACTGCGATCGCCATCCAAGATGATTAAAGCCTGTTGACCGGGTTGAACTTCCTCACCTTGGTAAGCAGGCAACTCCACATTCACTTCAAATTGGGTGGGGTCGATCATAATAATCGGGAGCCGTTCGACAATCGTGTCATAGTCGCCGCCCGCATTAATAATCTGTGGTGTCCAGTAATCTCCTTGCCGAATATTGAGCCGCGCAATTACACCATCAAACGGTGCAATAAGTTGGGTATCTTCACTATTAATGGTGCTTTGGCTAAGCCTTGCATCAGCAGAACGAATTCCGGCCTCGGCTGTGTCTACTTGAGTTCTGGCAGCAGCGACCTGTGCTTCTGTGGACTCGACTGCGGCGATCGCCGCTTTTGTTGAGGCTCTGGCATTTTTGAGGTCGGTAACGCGCACATCCACTGCCCGTTCCTCAATTGCTCCCTCTTCTAACAAATCTTCGTAGCGTTTTAGATCTGTCTCGGCAAATTCCTCATTCGTTTTTGCTCGCTCCAAATCCGCTTTCACTTGAACCAGAGAGGCTTCGGCTTGTTTTAAACTGGCGATCGCATTCTGAACTTGGTTATTTGCTTCAATTTTTCCGGTGGTCGCAACGGTAATGTCTGCGTCATATTTACGGCGATCAACCTGCGCTAATAATTCACCCTGTCGCACAAAATCCCCTTCTCGCAAATCCCGGCCACCGACTTGTCTGAGATAATTGATCGTGCCTTCCGCCTGAAACGTTAAATGCTTTTTCACGAGGGCACTGACATAGCCATCCCCAAATGTCCAAGAACGAATCGCTTCATTTTTGACTGGGATCGTTTTAACTGTGATCCGTGCCTGCTCTGTCGTTGCTTCCTGTGAAGTTGTCTCAGATTTCGGTGAGGCGATCGCCCAGATTATCCCAATTCCCAGCACAACTCCCGCAGCCCCTAGCACCCAAACCTTCCAACTCAGATCAAAAGGAAATCTAGGAGACGGAGGCGTTGCGACAACAACATCAGTCTCTTGCTCCTCAATAGTAGGTTCCGGCGATAGAGTACTCTGTTGCTCGTTTTCCATGGGACTAGTGTGGTGGTAAATGGACTAAACAGATCGAGGCAGTAGCGTGGCGATCGCTCATGTCGGATGACTTATCCTCAAATTTAAAAGCTTCTTGTGAAAAATATAACCGTACTGAAATATATCGAGAGAATTTTTGACTGGATTAAAGTGATTTTGGGTGTCTTTAAAATTTTTAGGCTGAGTTAGTCATGGGCGTCGTGAGATGAGATAGCCTCCCACCAGAATGGCAATAAAAATACTGGAATACATTTGACCAGCGATCGCCTCTAGATTTGTGAGGACTAAGGCAAGATCTCCTTTGGGGACAATATCGCCATAGCCCAAAGTCGTGAGGGTCGTAAAGCTAAAGTGCAGTGCCCGCAGAAATGAAGCGTCAGGATTTAAAGGTGGTGAAAAAGCTTCTGGGTTGGCGATCGCCACCATGCCATAGAGCAATGCCCAAATAAAACCGAGCAGAAGATAAACGCTAATCCCTCCCTGAACCGTATCTAAAGTGGCTTTCGGATTAGCTACAATATCTCGCGAAATCCAATAAGCTGAACCTCCTAAATACAACGCAAAACTCCCCTGAACAATGATGCCTAAAATTGGACGCGAAGCGGGAAAAATATCCAGGATAGAAATGATTTGCAGGCTAAACGCAAATAATGCCAAGCCCATATAGATAGTGAGAAAAAGGCGCGGTAGGTCAATACTTTTAAGGATGGCAACGAGAGTATAGAGCAGCAGCAGCCCAGGAACGATCTCGCCCGGCCCATTGCGCAGAAAAGGGCTAATCACAAATGTAAATATCAATATCAAAAGTAATTGCCGATATTTTTCTGCGTGGTTATGAAAGAGTTTGTTTGAGTTCAGTTGAGATTTCATTCGCTCGATAATCTCTTTTAAAGCAATTGTTTCAACAATAGAAGACTAGCCAAAGCTTCATCTAATCTTTCTGGTAAAGAAAACAGGGCGATCGCCTCTCGTCTCCAGAAAAGGGATTCTAAGCAGTTTTCGTGAAGAACCAGAAATGTTCTCTATTATTTTGGATGAACAGAGAATTTCCAACGAGACGAAGAAAATGGAATCCCAGAGTGAATTTGAAGCTGTTAAGCAGATATTGGCAACTAGCCCAATGTTTCATATGGAAGCGGATAGTAAAAAATTGGTGGTGAGACGACGTCGGAAGTTTGCTCCAAGGCGCGGTGCTTTTCGTCTATTGCTGCCCCATTCTTTGGCGATCATTTCTGAAAATACAAAGTCAACCAAACCAACCCAGTATTTTGTTCGACCTGATTCCCTCGCGATTTTTATGACGGTTATGTTGATCGGGGCGATCGCCGTTGAGATTTTTATGGATCGTGCCACATACCCTCGGGACTATCCACCAGCCTTTGTTTATGCTTTGAGCACTATTTATATCGGAGGATTAATCACCGAAATCACTTACACCAAAAAGCAACTAAGCCAATTACTCGAACAAATGAAGCGATAATTTTCGTTCTCGACCAATGGCTAACTTCAGCTAAATTCTTTTGTAAACCGTAAAGTTTTTGCATCGCGCCAAGGCTATCTTTGGCAGGCTGCGGCAGGATATGGGCAGAAATTTAGCTATCGTCAATACGAAAAGAGAAGCCAGTGAAAATAGCAATCACCGCTGCCAGTGGACAATTAGGATGGGCGATCACCAACGCAACTATCGCATTAGTGGGCAAAGCAAATGTAGTCGGACTGGCTCGCACTCCTGAGAAAGCAAAGGATTTGGGGATTGAAATTCGTCCCGGTGATTACAACGATCCAAGTGCTTTAAAAACATCGTTGCAGGGTATCGATGCGGTGCTATTAGTTTCGGGAATGGATGCGCCAGATAAACGGATTGGTCAACATCGAAATGTCATCGAAGCCGCCAAAATTAGCGGCGTTAAAAAGATTGTTGGCATTGGTGAATTGAGGTATGAATCTATGAGGGTCAAGGTACAGGGACATCCCAGAACTTGAGATAGTGAATCAGCAATCGAATCGAATGCTCTAACATTTCCACAGACTTTGAATAACATAAGGTCTTTCGATGGAGTCGAGCGAGATAATGCCGCAATCGAGTGTTCTCGCCTTCGATACGAGTCATGTAGGTCTTACTGATAATCTGGTCACCATCAGGTACAAACATGGGATAAACTTTCCAGCCATCTGTGACGTAAAAGAAGCATCTCCAGAGACTAACGATTGCCCATAGTGGCTTGAATGTCTCTGCACTTCTGTCACCAATAGTCCAAGCAAGAATACCTCGTTGAAAGTGGTCTACTGCTGTCCAGAGCCAGACCTTGTTTTTTTAGCACCGACGAATGTTTGAAGTTCATCGAGTTCCCCGACCTGAGGCATCTCTTCCGGTTCATAAGCATCAGGCAGCAATGCACCGACTTGTTTGACCCAAGTGATGACGGTAGTGTGGTGCACTCCTTTCACCCGTTCAATTGCTCGAAAGCCCATGCCGTTGACATACATTTTGAGGCATTCACGTTTGAAGGCATTTGAGTAGCCGAGCCGACTATAGTGGTCGATAAACTGACGACCGCAATCTACACAGATGTGATTCTGTTTGCCTTTTTTCTTTCCGTTCTTACGGATATGAGCAGATTGGCATTCTGGACATTCCATTGGGTCTGCATCCTCAAATTCATACTCCTATTCTGCAACGCCAGATTGTTTATACCAGCGTTCAGGGAGCCGAAGAAGATACGGTTTTTTCTCCCGTGATTCAGTCCAACCGTCAAACAGAAGAGGATGTCCGCAATAGTGGCATGAATTGGGCGATCGGACGGAATGGGATTTATATCGAGCCGGACATTGAATATATTGAAACTTACAAAAAATTAGGTGGCATTTCTAATTGTGCTGGCGATGGCAAATGCGGTTATACGATGCGACCAGAATTGGCTTATGCCTATGCGCGAATGCTCACGGAAGAAAAGCATAACGGTCAGACTTATAACTTGCACGGTGAAGCGATGACGCAATACCAACTGGCTGAATATATGAGCAGCGCTTTTGGGACAAATCTGACCTACACACCCATGACTGTCGAAGAATATCGTCAGGATCGGATTACTGAATTAACGTGAGTTCGGGATAAGCAAGATGGGTCTAATCAAGCTGGAGAGAAGGTTTTTTCGGCTGATGGCAGTAGGCAATGAGCCCGCAAAGCAAGTTAACACAGAAGTTCGCTGGACTACGATGTCTAGAGTGCTCAATCTGAGAAATATTCTTCAGCTGGTCAATGACCGTCTCAATTAAAGCTCGCTTACGGGCAAGGATTTTGTCATGCCAAAGCATCAAGTGATTCTTCATATTGCGCCGAGGCTTAGCCATCAACTTCACATCATGCTCTTCTTGTAAATGCTGTGCCAGAGGTTGAGAGATATAGCCTTTATCTGCAAAAACCTTGCCAAATAAATTCTGCAATAGTTCCAGCACTGGCTTGCGGTCATCAGTGTTGCCGGGGGTGACTTTCACTTGGAGTAACTCGCCACGGTCATTGATTACTAGATGCAGCTTGAAGCCAAAGAACCAACCAACAGATGTTTTACCTTGAGTAGCATGACCTTCAAAAACGCGATGTTGAGAGATACGGCGATTATGGCAAACCTTGATACTGGTGGCATCAATGAAACTAATACCAGTGCATTTGACCTCTTGCAAAAGGTTATGGCAATTCAAAATTGTAAAGACCAGCAATGAGATTGAGTCTTAATCCCCATCTCCGACGGCAGTTACGATATCGACTGGATAAGATGCGGAATCTTTTGAGCATTCTGAATACCATCTCAATGATGATTCTTTGAGCTGCTAAGAGCTGATTCTCCTGTTTCTGCTCGCAGTAAACTCTCCTCCTCTAGGCTTCTTGTGAGGAGTGTGACTCCGCTGATGCCGCTTGTGTATGCCTTGATATCCGGCGTCGGCAAGGCAGAGTTGTCCCTGCTGAAAATGCACTCTACTCTTTTTGAGTAGTTTGAAATCATGGGTGCTACCTTTCTCACAGTCACAACAGATAATCTGTGCCCACTGCCAAGCAATAACTATTTGAGCTTTAAGGGAATGATGCTTTTTTTCCTGAGTAGTAAAGACGTTGTTTTTTTGGGCTTTTCAATCGCCTGTTCTATGGCATCCATCACCACTACTGTCAGAGATAACTCTTCTGAACCATGGAGCTGTTTCATGCTGGGTAAGTGGCAATCGGTTTCTTTGATGAGTGTGTTCTCTGTTTTTTGCACCATGCGACAAACTGTTGATTCATGAATGCCCCATGATTGAGCGATAGGAAAATAAGTGCGATATTCCCTCAGATATTCCAAGGTGAGGAGTAACTGATTTTCCAAGGATACAATACTGGGACGACCGGGTTTTTGCTTTGCTTTAGCTTCTGCTAGGACCTCTACCAGACGATTGAAGGTCTGAAGCTTAACTCCACAGGCTCTCCTGAATTGTTCTGTCGATAAATGTTGGAGCTGTTCGTAAGTTGACATTTTTATCGCTATGACTCTGTTACTTTCCTCTTTTTTCCCTACTCTCACCCCTTTTGCAAGAGGTCAATTGTTGCGGTATCCACCGATGGAGAATCCACCACCCCATAGCTTGGAGAAGAGGGAGGTCATGACTCATCGTTCTCTCCCACTGATGACGCTGAGGGTTAATCCTTTGCCAAGTGCCGTCGTTACGCCATTGGCGAAAGTAGTGGTAAACCGTTTGCCACTTAGGAAAATCATGAGGCAACAAACGCATCAAAGGTCGTAAATGCCATGTGATGGTTGATAGCTTGGGCATCCCTCTAGCAGTGGTAGTCACCGCAGCTCATATCTCTGATATCAAAGGATTGCGATTCCTACTAGAGTGAGTTCAACATCTAGATTTAAATTTAGAGCGCCTCTATTTGCTCTATGTCGATGGAGGCTATCATGGCGCGAATCTCGTGCGCTGGGTGATGAATAGCTTCGGTTGGATATTGGAGGTTGTGTTACGTCCAAAAGAACAAAAGAGTTTTACTCCTCTACCAAGGCGATGGGTTGTAGAAAGAACCTTTGGCTGGTTTTATTGGTGCAGGCGTTTGAGTCGTGATTATGAATGTTCAACCGAAAGTGCAGAAGCTTGGATTTACATTGCCTCTATGCGTCTACTATTAAGACGATTAGCCTGAAACCAGACTTTTCAGACATCCTCTAAGATAGAGACATCTTTTTGGGTTATGGATTTTAGTACTCTTTCAGACTAAATCTCTAACTTTTTCTCTCCCCAATAGCCTTTTCAGACATCCTCTTAGAGGATGTCTGAAAAGTCTTTATGTTTGATAAATACCACGTAATTTCCACGAGGTTAATCGCCTGAAGTGCTTATTTTTGCGTGTAACTCATTTCGACAAACGTTACAATCAGACCCTTTTTAGAGGATGTTTGAAAAGTAGAAGTCTAGGCTAAACGTCGGAGAAGTAAGCGGATAGAAGCTATATAAATCCATGCCTCTGCACTCTCAGTGGAACATTCATAATCTCGACTCAAACGACGACACCAATAAAACCAGCTAAAGGTTCTCTCTACCACCCATCGTCTTGGTAAAGGAGTAAACCCTTTTTGTTCTTTAGAACGTAGGACTATCTCCAATATCCAACCAAAGCTATCCATGACCCATCGCACTAAATTAGAATCACGATAGCCGCCGTCAGCATAAAGCAGATAGAGACGCTCTAGATTTAAGTCCAAGTACTGCACTCGCTCCAATAGCAAACGTAATCCTTGGTTATCGGAAACATTGGCCGCTGTCACCACCGCAGCTATCGTAATACCTAGACTATCAACCATGACATGACGTTTACGACCTTTGACTCCTTTGTTGCCATCAATACCGACATCCTGATGCATCATTGTGGCGGTATCCACCGACTGAGAATCCACCACTCCATAGCTTGGGGATGAGGGCGGTCATGACCAGTAGTTCTCTCCCACTGATGTAATTTGTGATTAATCTGCTGCCATGTGCCATCATCACGCCATTGTCGAAAGTAGTGGTAGACCGTTTGCCATTTGGGAAAGTCATGGGGCAATAGTCTCCAAGCAATGCCACCCATAAGCACGTAAAGTATGGCATTGAGAACATCTCGTAGATTTGTAGAGCGAGGTCTTCCTCCAGACTTCGCCTCAGGCAATAGAGGTTCAATCAGATACCATTGGTCGTCACTCAGGTCTGTTAGATAGGATAGACACATCTTTTTGAGGTTAGAGATTCAGTACTTTTACAGACTAAATCTCTGACTTTTCTTCTGCGCCACCCTTTTCAGACATCCTCTTAGACATCCTCTAAGAGATCACACGAGAAAAAGCACTCAATAATCTCTTATACATTGGCCAAATAGGAGTTTTCAACCTTTGCGTTCATGGTTCTCTTTATGATGCTTTAGTTGGTGATTTAACAACAAACATAAGTGAGTTAAAAAATAGCTAAAGTTTCTTTTTGAACATTTTCTAATACCTACAAGAATATAAGAAGATGTCTTTTCAAAGAATTTAGCAAATGATTCTTGATAAGCTGAAAACTAAAGAGGAATACGGAGGTAAACAACAAATTAAGTTATGTAAACTCAAAGCCAGTCTTAATGATGACACAAGAAATTTCTTTCCAAAGTGCTTACTCTATGTAGACTAAAATCAGCTCTATTCCGACAATCATAAAAGGTATATGAATTTACTATATTCCTTTCATATAGCGGAATACAATCGGGAACTTATCGAATATATATTTACTTGAGAGAAAATTCTTAAAAGGGGAAAATTGCTTAGTGAGTCCCTTACTCTAATTAACTGAGTTACCGATTCCGAAACAAAATATAATTTGAACAAGATAAAGAACAAACGTCAAGGGCGAATTTGATTTTTTTTGAAGTGACGACCATTTGCCTTGATTTTTCGATCCACTTACTTCGCGATGTAGAGGTTATCACATCAAAAAGTCCAGCAACATAGTTGCCATTTTTCCTTCCATAATTTTACTGGTAAAGCTAATAAAAATTGTTTGACGGAAAATCTGTAAACCTATACATTACACATTCCCAATCAATAATTTAAGGACATATAATATAAAAAAGTGATTTTGAGTACTGCAAGTTCATCTACTTTATGAGTTAGCGTAAGATCAATAGTCTTGCATTATCTAAAGACGAATTCTATAAGGCGATCGCCGAACAATATGACAGAGAATCCCAACCTAGACCCGAACCAACAACCAGCACAGGGTGAAACCAAAGAAGAACAACCACAGGAAAATCCCTGGGTGGAAACCTTTAAAACCCTTGTGACAGCGGGTATCCTAGCTATCGGGATTCGCACATTTGTCGCTGAAGCGCGATATATTCCATCCGAATCGATGTTGCCGACTTTGGAAGTTCAAGACCGCCTCATCATCGAGAAAATCAGCTACCGTTTTAAAGATCCAAAACGTGGTGATGTTGTCGTTTTTCAGCCAACGGAAATCCTTGAACAGCAAAACTACAAGGATGCTTTTATTAAGCGTGTGATCGGTATTCCTGGTGACACTGTTGAAGTTAGTGCTGGGCGAGTTTACGTTAATGGCAAGGAACTAGAAGAAGGGTATATTTACGAGACCCCAGATTATGATTATGGTCCTGTCAGTATTCCTGAAGACCATTACCTAGTTCTTGGAGATAACCGCAATAACAGCTATGACTCTCACTACTGGGGATTTGTCCCTCGCGAAAAGTTAGTCGGAAAAGCCTTTGTTCGTTTTTGGCCTTTTAACCGCGTTGGCACCCTCAGCGAAGAACCTCAGTATGCCGAGGAAACTCCTGTTACTCCCTAGCATCTCGACCCATTGCTCGGTAGGATATAGGGCGATCCATCTCTCGCACAATTATGAGTGACCCTTCCCTGCTGCTCCAAGCCTCCGGACTCCGAAAAAGTTTTGGGGGTATCCATGCTGTTCAAAATGCATACATCGATGTGCCGCAAGGGAATATCACAGGCTTAATTGGGCCTAATGGTGCAGGAAAAACCACCCTTTTTAATCTGCTCTCAAACTTTATCCAACCAGATGAAGGGAAAGTGATCTTTGACGGCCAAGAGGTGCAACATTTGCCTTCCCATGAGATTGCATTGAAAGGATTTGTTCGAACATTTCAAGTGGCACGGGTATTGTCACGGCTGTCAGTCTTAGAAAATATGCTCCTCGCAGCACAGCATCAAACTGGTGAAAATATTCTTAAAGTTTGGTTTCAGCAGGGCAATATTCGTCGTCAGGAAAGAGCGAATCGTGAAAAAGCGATGGCGATTTTAGAGTCTGTCGGATTAGCAGAAAAAGCGCAAGATTATGCGGGTGCATTGTCTGGTGGGCAGAGAAAACTTCTCGAAATGGCGCGGGCCTTGATGAGTGATCCGAAATTAATCTTGCTCGATGAGCCTGCTGCTGGGGTAAATCCGACGCTAATCAACCAGATTTGTGATCACATTGTGCGATGGAATAGTGAGGGAATTTCATTCCTGATTATTGAACACAATATGGACGTGATTATGACTCTCTGTAACCATATTTGGGTGTTGGCGGAAGGGACAAATTTGGCGGATGGCACACCGACAGAAATTCAGAATAATGACCAAGTTCTTGAAGCATATTTAGGATCGTAATTTTAGTGAAATTTCTTTTAACGAATGACGATGGCATTGATGCACCAGGCATTGCAGCTCTAAATCAGGCGATCGCCGGACAAAAAGTTATTGTTGCGCCAAAACATCAAATGTCAGAATGTGGACATCGGTTTACGGTGCGATCGCCTATCGATGTAGAACAACGTTCTGAAGAAGCCTATGCAGTGGATGGCACTCCGGCAGATTGTACGCGGTTAGGCCTGAGTCAATTTGCGGCAGATGTGGACTGGGTATTATCTGGGGTAAATGCTGGCGGTAATCTCGGCGTCGATATTTATACCTCTGGCACTGTTGCATCGGTGCGGGAAGCAACCATTCTCGGTAAACAGGCGATCGCCTTTTCCCATTTTATTCGGCGTCCCCTCGAAATTGACTGGGACTTAGTGACCCATTGGACGACAAAGATTTTTAATGAGTTGAGCGAAAAAGACCTTAAAAAAAATCATTTCTGGAATGTGAATTTACCGCATTTAGTACCCGAAAAAACTCCCGAAGTAATCTACTGTCAACGAAGTACAGCTCCAATGCAAGTTGCTTACGAAAAAATCGAGTCTACCTATCAGTATTCAGGTAGCTATGTCGATCGACCACGCCAATCGAATACCGATGTGGATATTTGTTTTTCTGGCAATATTGCTATTACCCAAATCTCGATTTAAAGGATATTTTAGCTACTAAATAAAAAAGCTAATAATAGTTTAAGTATCCATAGGAAGACAATAGAGCTGATCGCAATAACGAGAACAATAGCTCCGAAGATAAGAATGATTGGTTTCCAGTCAACTTTTTCAGTATTTGTTTCTGTAAGCTCTGACTCTTTAGAATTCCCTTCTTTCAGTTGCGGAACATCTTTTTCAAGTAGTTCTATATTTTTTTGATTAGCTTTCCATGCCACATCAAAAAGATCGCCAGCAACGGGAACCGAACCCGCTAAACTATCTACCAGAATATTAGTAGCCATCTTAACGAGGGTTTCCTGTTTGGCACCGAGACTTGCTGCTTCAAATACGATATAGCTTGAAACAATGAGTGTTAAATAATCGCCGATAGCTGGAAATAAACCGATAATTGGATCGAGTCCGATTTTTTGTTTTGTTCCGGGAATTGGGATGGCATTATCGAGCAGTTTACTCAGCGTTTTGATCTTTTTTAGTCGCTTCAGTTTAGCCGCACTCATAATGATATTTTCCTTATTGATATAGCAAGTTTAGTTTAAATAGTCTTCTAGATTCCAGCCTAAACACTCAATTATTTTTTGAAAATCTTTGAAGATAATATCTTTATTGGTTGCAGTTAGAGATGGGATATGAACAAAAGTCACTTGGGTCGACAACTGCTTTTTTTGGAGATATTCCAACACATGAAAATATAAGCCTTCGCAAACAAATTTCCCAGCATCATTACTAACTGTTGCTTGTCTTAGATTTCCACAAAATTTTTCTAGATTGAGCTGAGTTTGAAAGTGTTTTTCCTTGTAAGAGGCTTGAGATTCTAAGGTTAATATTTGACGAGATTCTGCCATACCACAGCACAAGATGATATCAGGCTGATGTTGGGCGATCGCCGCAATGACTTTTTTACTGGCAAGTTTAGTATCTACTATTAACTGGCGCAGAAAAATAAGCTCAACTTTGGGGAAGTCGAGATCTTGAACCAATGCCAAAAGATCATCTGAAGAATTACTTTGTTGGTGCTCTAACCAAGGTCGAAAAGAGGTTAGTAAAATCTTGCGAGTAGACATTACTCAGCTGATTTGAGTTGTTTGAGACCATACTCTGCCGCAGCACGAATTTGAGGGTGATCATCCTTCGCCATAAATTTCAATGCCGCTAAACTTTTCTCGCAAGGTAAATTTCCCAATGCTTCTGCAAGACGTCGCTTAATGAGCCAGTTATCCGATGAAGCAAAGGCTAATAACTTATCAACGGTATCCACTGCACCAATTTCTCCGAGGGCGGCGATCGCCGCTTGCTGGATCACGACTTCCTCACTGTTCAGAGCTTGAAGTAACGCATCCTTCGCTTCTGGTTTCCCGAGATTTCCTAGAGAAACAGCCGCACTAAATCGCACTAACCAAGACGTATCTTCATAAAATGCCCGCAGCAATGGTTGCAATGCCCGTTCATCTTCCAAATAACCCAGTGCTCCTGCTGCATCCGCCCGAATACCATAGTCTTTATCTGTTTCCAGTAGCTTGATCAGCAATCCATAGGACTCATTCGTTTGCTTTACACCGAGGGCAAAAACTGCCATAGAGCGAATTTGTAGCACATCATCATCAAGGACTTTTTTGATTAATGGCATTGATTCTTCTGCGTTATAGTCCCGTAAATTTGCCAACGCAATCATTCGATCGCGAGAATTCTCACTATCGAGTTGCTGAGAAATTTCGGCTAAACTGAGTTGGGGCATTACAAAACCTGTATGAAAGCTTAATAAAATTGTAATGAATGCCACAAGACTTTTTCAATGGAGCATAGTGAGGTGAACCCTACTAATCCGGTTGTGTTGGTGCATGGTTTTCTAGATCGCCAATATATTTTTAAATCGATGGTGCGTTATCTCAAAGCCAAAGGTTGGAGTGTTTATGCACTCGACCTTATTCCGAATGATGGGCGGAAGTCCCTACCGGAATTGGCATCGCAGTTACAGCTTTTTATTGAAGAAAACCTTAATCATTACCCAAATTTCGATTTGCTCGGCTTTAGTATGGGCGGCTTGGTGACTCGGTATTATCTCCAGCGAATGGGCGGTAATGAGCGAGTGGAACGTTATATTAATGTTTCTGCTCCAAATAATGGCACTTTGACGGCTTTTAGTCTGCCATTTCCGGGAATTAAACAAATGCGCCCCAATAGCGAATTTCTCGAAGATTTAAATCATGATGTGGAATCTTGCCTCGAAAAAATCCGGGTGACTTGGATGTGGACACCATTTGATTTGATGATTTTGCCAGCAGACAGTACACGTCTTCCCATTGGGCGCGAAGTGAAACTACCAGTAGCATTTCATCCATGGATGCTCAGTGACCCAAAAGCGCTGGCTGAAATTGAAAAAGCATTACTCGAACCCTAAATCGTGAGGATAATGTTGTGAATGTAGAGGGGAGGATTTGAGGCGATCGCCAAACATTGTGGTCTGATGGCTGCGTGACGAGATATTGCACTTTACTGGGATTTGTGAATAGGAGCTAAAAACTTAGTCTAGACTGCTGAGATTAGATAAACCCTAAAACGAGTCGGTATCAGCTGTACCCAGTTTTGCATTATCAATGAAGAAAAAACTAGGCTTTCTCGGCAGTATCACAATCGAGCAAGATGGTTCTAAACACTTTCGTTTAGTCTATCGGCCAATTTTATTGTGGCTATGTTCTGTTTTTTTGAGCCTTGTTTTAGGCGCACCTTGTGTCTGGGCAATTATTAATCATTCTGATTTTCGGATCTTTGCTAGCTTATCCTGTATGGGATTTATCTTTTTTGCAATTGATTTACTCCGTCATTTAGGCTCGATTGTGACAATAGATTTTAGTAAATCCCAAGGCTATTTCAGATATAAAAAGAGTCTCTTCGGTCGTCGATGGCAACAAACATTTAGCCTCAATGAGCTGGTTCGAGTTGAGGCGATCGCCTCACAAAACTCATCGTCAAAAATTTGTTTATTGTTGACCACCGCCAACCCAATTTATATAGACTTATTTCTCAGGCGATCTCCTCATGTGATTGTCAATAAAATCAATCAATTTTTAAATTACTCATAGAAAAAGCAATACCCTAATTCTCCGTAGTCTTTTGGGGGTTAGGACATCGCTAAATCATTATTTAAAGATACTTATTTCTGGAGTTTAGAGTGACTTTTTATCCTGAATCTTTGTATCAAGATTAACCAAAAGGTTATTCCATTCTTCAATTAAGATTGCTGTTGTGGTATCTATAGGTGTTTCTGTCTCTTGGTAGAGACGAGCAACTGCATCCACGGTATCTAGCCAGCTTTGTTGTTGTAAATAATTTGCTGTATCAAAATTTGTTGTAATTTCAGCGTTCCGAGAAACAACGATATCTATAGAGCGACTACCATTAATGTCTAGAACAACATTATCTATATCCTCTTCTAATAATTCCTCTGAAGCCCCACAGGCAACCTCAATCACTGCAAGATAGGTTTCTTGATCAGATAAACCTTCATCGTACTGAGGAACCTTAAGGCTAATCAGACTACCTTCAGTTAATTTATCCTTAACACGAACAATAGGGAAATCAAAATTTGCGGTGTTCTCTAATAAAGTATCTGGGGCAATGGTTAAGTTGGCATCGAGGTCTGGCGCCATATTTTCTTTTGTCTGGAGCGAATCAAAGACTTCTGCCTCTGTAAGGTAAGGGGTTAAATAGAGACTCGCTTGTACAAATGTTTCTTCTTCTTCTGTCTGACTAGGCTCAGCATACAGCCAAAAAGTTGGGTGAGAATTCCCTGTTGTACTAAATTTATGCTCTGGGATGATAGCGGCATAGGTGCAACTATCTGTCACAACAATTGATGTCTCTTCTTCACTGCGGGTTGCGCCACCCGTACCGCCTTGAAGACCACCATTTTCATCGGGTGGTGCGTCAAAATTTGCTTCTTGGAAGAGTTTAGATGTTGGCGGAGAAGACTGAGCATAGCTAGTTTCCGCAATAGCAGCGATCGCCACCATGCTGAGTAGCGCGAGTTTAAGGGATTTTGATAGAAGAGAAAACATGTGGGATCGTAGATACTTAGAAAGTTCTGGATAGTATGACGTTATTGGTCAGACAAAAGATTCAGCTATCGAAAAATATTATTTCAGAGCACAGCGAAAATTTTGGGGAAGTTTTATTCTCTATTTTCTAGAAGAAGCTGATGATTTCCGACAATTTTCCGATGAAGTTTTAATAATATCCATATAAGGCTAATTGACCCTCGCTAGAACCAGTTGCCCACCATGACAAAAGGTGCCCAATAGTACGGGTGCTGGAAAGCCGAATTTTCTGAGAGCAAGGATAGTTGAGCTTGGCGCAGGGCTTCGGATTTGGTTGTGTTTGGCTGCTGTAAGTTTTCATAAAATTTGGCGATCGCCTGGGCTGTGGAAGCATCATTTACTGACCAGAGGGTTGCCACTGTAGTTCGAACACCAGAGCGAACTGCAAGCCCTGCCAAACCTAGGGCTGCACGGTCATCTCCCGCAGCAGTTTGGCAAGCACTCAGCACCAACAAATCAATCGGGACTTCGTTGGCTAATGAGCGTTGTTCAACGATACTTTTCAAACCTTCAATCGAAATTTTTTCGTCCCAAGTCAGCAAAAATGTTTCATTGGGATCAGAGCTAAATTGTCCGTGAGTCGCGAGGTGGACGATGGGGTAAGCAAATTCGTCAATTGTGCTTTGAAAGGCTTTTGTCGTGAATGAATCGTTAAAGAGAGTTTGTTCGGTAAAACTTTTCCTAATGGTTTCAACTTCGGCAGCAACAGCGGGTAAAGCGCTAAATCCTTGGCGGGCTTCAGTGAGGGCCCCAATAATCATTTGTTGGGATTGTTTGCTAGAAAGTTCCGGGGGCTGGAGGAGTTGTAAACCTGGGGTGAGGGCGATCGCATATTTCTCGATGAGATACCGTTGTCCATCATGCAAAGCTGCCATCGGAATATTCCGCAGACCACCGTCCAACACAAAAACAAGGGTTTGAATATCTTGCTCTTTTAACTGTGGTTCAACGGGCTGAATGAGCCACTGGTAAAGGCCTTGGGAGAGTTGTAGACGAGAAACATTCGGATAGCTTGGGTTGAGAATAGCTCGCCGCTGTCGCTGAATCACCTTTTCTAGATCGGTCTGCTTCGCGGGAGTGCTGTGGTAGATGTATTGGTCTTGGGGGTCTGTTTTTGTTTTATCCGAATTATTTTTAGTTTGGGGCGATCGCCCTGAAGGAAGATAAGTGATGACTGCAAGGCGTTCAGGCAAAATAATGGGATAAACGACGGCAGCGTGGGGATCGTTATTTTGGATTAGCTCATTAATAGAAGTCGGCTCAAGATCGATGCAGGCAGTCCGAAAAAAGTTTGCCAACTCAGACACTTGTAGAGCTTCGATTACTCCGCGGGCAGCTTCAATATTTTGGCGACTCGGCTGGTCTTGACCAGCAGTTGGCGTGAGTAAAACATCGACATATTCGCGATAAATAGGTTCAACACGTTCTCGAAAATCAAACTGGACATCTGTATCAACAGCGATTAGATCACCTCGGATTTTGTTCAACGCTGTGATCGCAATGTCATAGTAATTAGCCGATAATTTATAGTTTTGCGCTTTATCGTTGGGGCGATCGCCATTTTGATCTCCTTGTTCGCGGTAGGTTTTGCCAAGTTGACTAGCCCACCGGAAAATCAGATCTTCGGCATTGAGCATCTGGGATAACTCAAATGCTTGTTGCGAAAAGGTTTGGGCTTTAGTAAGCTGATTTTGTTTGAGATAAAATACACCCAATGTGCCAAGGGCATAGGATTCGGCACGGACATCATTAAGGGTCTGAGCTTTGGCGATCGCCTCATGAAGCAATTCGACAATTTGTTGGGGTTGGGAATAATCAGGAATGCGTTGCAAACTATCGGCGAAATTTACCAAGGCATAAATATTACTGCGATTGGCAGGTAGCCCAAGGATTTTTGTTTGTAGTTCTGCCTGAATGTCCTGGATTTGGCCATACTTCTTCTGTTCGACAAGAACACGCAGTTGACTCAGTAATGCCTTGACACGAATAGTTTCGCTATCAGCTTCTGAATAGGCTTTCTCATAATAGGCGATCGCCTCATTTCCCTTTTTTTGTTGCTTGGCAATACTCCCTAAGTGCAAATAAATAGTCGTAGGATTAATTTGATTATCTTCAGCAATTTTTAAACTTTTCTCAAATGCTGTTTTGGCACTTAAAATCTCATCGATATCTTTATCTTGATTTTCCTTCTCTGTTGCTTTTGTTTGAGATAAATCATCTTCCAATTGCCCAATAGCGACTAAAGCCAAACCCAAACTTCGGAGCTGTTGAATTTGTAATAATGGGTCACTTCCTTGAAGCACTTGTGGCGTTAGCTCGCTGAGAATATTACGAGCACGCCGATAAAAACCGAGGGTTTGTAATGCTTGAGATTGATTGATTCGAGTACCAAGAATGCCTGTTTTATCATCGAGTTTACGATAGAGTTTTTCTGCCTGTTGCCATGTTTGAAATGCAGTTTCTGCCTGTCCTTTTTTTAGCTGTAAACGACCTTGGTTATTTAAACTTTGGGCATAGGTGAAAGTTGCCTGATCTTGTCCTTGAAAGGCGATCGCCTCAGAGAGAGATTGTTCGGCTGCATCCCATAATCCCAGTTGTTGTTGCGTGAGGGAGAGGATGTTGAGGTAATAGGCTATATCTTCTTGATTATTTTGTTGACGGGCAGTGGCGATCGCCTGTTCAAGTAATGCGTTTGCTTCGGTATAACGTTCTTGTGAATAGGCCTGTTTAATCGCTGCAGTAAGGGCCTCGCCTGTTTGTCGCTGTGAGATAGATGGCGAGACATTAGGCATTGTGAAGCTGTAGCTCGTTGCACTGAGGAGACTCCCCCACAGAGCACATCCGCCAATTAACCCAAAGATATAAGAACGATTTTTCATGGGTTAATTTTAGCCTATGACGATAAGCTGAGTTCTTCGATTATTTAAAGTAACTTTCTTTTTTATTTTGAAACATCTCTCAAAATCGATACTTTACAGAGCAATTTCTCTGATACCAGCTTTCTCTAACAGTAGCCTGGCTTGCTCTAATTTATCAGCTAAAATATTGGTCAGTGTCTCTAGCTCTTCAATTTTTTTATGGCAGCTATTCAACTCTTTTTGCTGCTTCTTTGCTTCTATTTGGCGACTGACACGAATTAAAACTTCTTGAAATCGAAAAGGCTTTGTGATGTAGTCAACACCACCTATATCAAATGCTTTGAGTTTAGAAACAACATCATCTTGGGCGCTTAGAAAAATAACTGGGATATCTTTTGTCTTGGGTAATTCTTTTAAGCGAAAACAGAGTTCGAAACCATCCATTCCAGGCATTTTTATATCGAGAAGAATGATATCTGGTTGTTCGAAAACGACAGATTTTAAAGCCATATTGCCATTAATTGCTTGGCGGACAACATAGTCTTCAGCGAGTAATACATCTGATAGTAAGTGCAAGTTTTCTGGCTTGTCATCAACAATTAAGATACTTGTTTTTTCCATCATGCAACTCCCTTTTTATGAAATTAGATTCCGAGATAATTCCAGTTGAATTGGCCTCTCGCGACAACCAAAGCTACTGACTTGGTTTTTAGGTTTAGCTAACTTCTTCTTGAATTTCAGGGCGTTATCTGGAATTTCTGCATTTTTTTTCGGGCGATCGCCAAGGATTTTCGATCTCGCGCTGGGCAAACAGTTGAATGTGTCCCTCTGGCGTTCGTTCCCACTTTGTAACTTGTCGGATCGATTGTGATTGTGTTGAAACTATGGGGGTGTGTTTGGTGAAGGATGTCATCGTGGGCGATCGCCGCCAATCAGTCCATGCATCAGCAGAAAGTAAATTATCGGGACTTGTTGGAATGCCACCTCGTCCTGATGTTGTAAAAGTATTCACCCGCGCAACATCACAACGATCCGTAATCAGATTACTCGGATCATTCAAAGTCACAGGCAGTTTGGCCACACTAGACACTGGGTCAACATCCAGAACATTCAACGTTACAACACCATCAAACTCAACGCCTAGTCGGGATGATGCTGTGATGTCACTATCTGGAGTTCGCATCTCTCGAAAGACAGCACCATAGACACCTGTTGCATTTACGGTGACCTGCCCAGCCTCGCTATTCGCAGAATTTGCGGTGATATCACTATTGTTACTGGCTAGCAAAAACCCAACATTGAACGTAATGTTCCCCCCGGTGGCATTGCCTATCGCATTGCTACTGACGAAATTCTCATTAGAGAAAAAGACAAATTCACTCAGGTCAAAATTAATATTGGCATCGTCGCCAGCAGAAGCCTCGGCCTTGATAAAACTATTGTCTGCAAATAGGCGATCGCCACTGATATTAATACTGCCAGCGCCACCACCCACGACATTACTGACCGAAATCTGTGCACCCTGTGTAATCAAGCTTTCCCCTGCATGGAAAAATACATTGCCCGCATCGCCACTACTTTCTGAAACAGAAAAAATACCACTGGGTAAAATCCCTCGATCAAAAAAGAATGAACTGTCTTGAGTATTGTCTTCAAGTTGCGTATTGATGCCTGAAATCAAGGCCTGCTCTGTTACAACAACTTCGACATTGCCACCATTCGCACCACTAAAAGTAGATGCAGAAATTTGGCTCCCATCCAGAACCCTCAAATTTTTAGCGAGTACTTTAACTCCACCACCAACATTGCTGGCATCAGAGTTACTAATAGATTGAATACTGCTAGGACGCTCGACTGAACTCTCTAGAACAACATCTCCTGTTGCGTTGACAAAAATTCTGCCGCCTTCGCCTCCAGTGCTGGTTGAAGTATTAATCTGTGCACCATTAATAATAAATAAATCCTTGGTTTCGACGATAACCAAGCCACCATCACCATCTCCACCAACATTGTTGAGAACTCTCGTGCCACTGGTCAGGCCTACAGGCTGACTGGTATCTGCACCTGACGCCACTAAGCGCACAAAATCTGAAGCCATAATACGAATCAGTCCGCCATTCCCATCCGATAATGTATCCGTTGTGACTAGGGAGTCAGAGAGATTAAAAGTCTTGGTTTCAACAATAAATGAGCCACCATTACCACTACTCCCATTTCTTGTGACTAACCCAATGAGGCTATCTTCAATGCGAACATTCTGAAAATTGAAAAAGATATCACCGCCATCTACTGCACCATCTAGAGGGGCAAATAACTGGGAATTCTCTAACAATGCAAAGTTACGACCAATAAAATTTAGGGAGCCGCCATTTAATGTATTTACAATGCTGCCGTTCGTGATCGTAATATCTCCACGGGCGATCGCCGGATTCACTAAATCACCTAATGATTTAATCGATGTCAGAGTGCGGTTAATGCCATTTGGTAGACGGACTGTACCAGCTTCTCCGACACTAACGAAAAGAATTTCTACAGGGTTCTGAGTAGATCCAAAGTTAACGTCACTTCCATTTAGCGTAATATCACCGCCATAGAGCATAAACTCTTGCGCTTCATCGAGGCTGATATTCACTTGGTTAAGAAGAATAGGGGCAGGATTTTGACCAAACTGTAGACCGATGGGAGCCGTAACTGTCAGTAAAGGAATGTGATTACTGACGGCACTAAATACCGTGTTATCTGCGAACTTAATGGCTTCAGCAGTGGAGCCAATAAATGCTCCTTGTAAATCTAGACTGGCATCTGGCCCAAAACTTAAGCCTTTTGGGTTTAGGAGATAAAAGTCACTGCCGCCCATCGCATCATTAAGGACATTTAGAGAGCCATTAATAATGCTGGCAGAATCTCCAGTGACCCGCGAAATAATTCTGTTGGCACCTTGAGCATCGAAATAAACTGATTCATTGCTGCTAATCCCAAACTCACCAAAGCTATGGAATAAATTAGCGCCATTATTACTCAAAAGGCCTTGGTCGATGATGATGCTATCTCGAGGTTCTCCTCGTATCGAATTCCGAATCAGTGTATTGGTCGTATTATTTTGATCTATGGTGATCCCAGTGATTGAAGGAGGGGAGCCAACACCGGGAGGCATGGACTGGGCGATCGCCATAGAAGAGAACCCACTGATTTGGAGACAAAGCCCTCCAAAAATAAGTGCAGCAATGGGGCAGTTGCTTTTCTCAATCCTCTGTGTTGCCATGAATGCCTCCCCCCCCAAACATCAAGTGGATTTGAGATAAACCCGACTCTTTATCCTACTGCGATAAATTTAGGTTGCCCGGTTGATACTGTTAATCCTGCGTTGGAAGGGAAATCTGCTTAAGTTCTGGGCTGGCTACGGCGCGGAGAAACCTGCCGCCAAAGTTCTCCTAGCCAAAGTACAACGGATGTACCCACAATAATTAAAAACCAATGTTGCCAAGCGAGAGGAACCGTCCGAAAGGCGCTACTGCCCCACTGCACCATCACCACCTGACCAATAAAAATGGTTGCTACGATCGCCCCAAAGGCAGGGTTTTTTCGGAGGCCAGTGAAGGCTGAAATTGTCAGACCGAAACAGCGAGCATTAAATAAATTCCAAAGTTGTAGGAAGACGAAAATTGCAAAAAAGACGGACAATTCGTAGAGATTAATCCCGCCATCGCGCATATCGTATTTCAATAATCCGATCATACAGATCAAAAAGGTCAAGCCCAGACAGGTAATTTGGGTAGCCATTTCTGAGGTGATAATAAATGCATCTGCAGAACGAGGCGATCGCTTGAGCACTTCAGGATTTGGCGGTTCGGTCGCAAGGGCAAGAGCGGCAAAGGTGTCCATAATCAGGTTGACCCAAAGCATTTGCGTCACAGTCAAAGGCAGCTCGATCCCGATGAAAGGACCGAGCAGTGCCGTCCCCAAGGCCACCACATTAATGGTGAGTTGAAACAGCAAAAATTTCTGGATATTTTCGTAGAGCGATCGCCCCCAGAGCACAGCATTTACGATGCTACTAAAGGAGTCATCCAGCAAAATAATGTCACTTGCTTCCTTGGCGATCGCCGTGCCGCTACCCATCGCTAAACCCACTTGAGCTTGTTTAAGTGCAGCTGCATCATTTGTGCCATCTCCCGTGACGCCGACCACAGCTCCAGTTTTCTGTAAAAGTTGTACCAACCGCAATTTATCGAGGGGGCAAGCTCGCGACAAAATCCGCAAAGATTGCACCGCTTCAAAAGCTGCTTTGTCATCGAGAGCGGCAAATTGAGGCCCTGTTAAATGTTGGGGGTGGCGGGGATCGATATCTTCTGTGAGTAAGCCAATCTGACGACCAATTTCTTTTGCCGTTTGAGGACTATCTCCGGTGACAATTTTGACTTGAATCCCTGCTTCCATACAAGCTTGAATCGCTTGGGGGACATCATCTCTGAGCGGATCGACGATAGCAAAAAAGCCTAGCCAGACTAAATGTTGCTCAATCTCGGTAATTTTAAAATCACTCAGATCACCGAGAGGACGATAAGCAAAGCCAAGGGTTCGCATCCCCCGCTGCTGGAAATCTTGTAGTTTGCGGATAATCTTTGCCCGCTCGGTCAGAGGTTTAATGCCAGTGGACGTCAGCATATAATCACACCGCTGCAATACAATTTCAGGTGCGCCTTTTAGATATAAAACCTCTTCTTTGAGAATCGGCGATCGCCCCAAACTGGTCATATATTTTTTTTCTGCGGAAAAAGCCCCTTGGGAAGTTAAATCAAAATCATAGCGATAGGTTAAATAATCCAGTTTTTGATCATCGAGCCATAGCAATAATGCACCTTCCGTGGCATTGCCAATCACCTCCGGCAAACCCTCAGGAGAATATTCCAAATCAGCGGTGCTATTAGCGGCGATCGCCTCGGCGAGAATATCGTTGACCTTTTGATTGAGCTGATCCGAACTCTCCCCTAAACCCGGCACTACAATTTCCTGCACTTGCATTTGATTACAAGTGAGCGTCCCTGTTTTATCCGAGCAAATTACGGTGGTTGCGCCAATCGTTTCGCAGGCATGCATCCGGCGTACAAGATTATTTTCCGCAGTCATCCGGCGCATACTATAGGCCAAGGACAGAGTCACACTCATCGCCAAACCCTCTGGCACTGCCACCACAATAATGGTGACCGCAACCATAAAATAATTCAGCAGCGCCAGCCCCACATCACCGGGAAGCCACTCTCCAAAAGTTGTGGGCGTCCAACCGAGCTTCCCACCAATCTGCATCGTCAGCCCAAAAAAAACGATCCCAACCGCCAACATTAAGAGCCAATTTTCAGTGATTTCCGGTGGTTCTAAATCCAGTGCACTGGGTAAATAGCCCCCTTTTTTTAATAAATTGCGACCGTCATCGACCACAGGTAACCACACTGGAATGAGGACGATCATTACTGTGCTTAGTAAGATGCCAACTACATAACCCTGTTGTCCAGTCAGTAATAATTCATGGGTTAACACTCCCCTAATGAATAAGGCAATAAAGGTCAACATCGCGACCGATAAGCCCACAACACCAATGGCCTGGCTGAGTTCTTCGAGCTGCCGGTTTAGGGGCGTATTTTTATCGTCCTCAACTGTTGCGACGGCCTGGGCTAATTTCCCGATTTCTGTGCGATCGCCCACTGCCAAAACCTTACAAAAGCCATGGCCTTGGGTGACAATCGTGCTGCGATACACCCGATGAAACGGATAGGTACTTTCTTCTGCATCCGGTTGAAAGGGATCTTTGTCATGAGCTTTATAAACTGGTTCCGATTCGCCTGTTAACTTCGCTTGGTCAATATACATTGAGACACTATCGACGATATCCGCATCTGCTGGAATTTCATGTCCTTGTTCTACATATATAATGTCGCCAACTACCAATTCTTGGCGCGGTAAATTAACATATTGTCCATCCCGAATCACTTTGACATTGACCTGATCGTAGACATGGTTCAGGAGAGCAAATTCTTGATTCGCTTTAAATTCATTAAAAAATGCAACGGTAGTCGCCAATAAAATCGCGATAATAATCCCGAGTCCTTCGGCAAATTCACCCTGTAATAACCCCACCGTTAGGGCGACAACCGCCGCAATCATCAAAATACGAATCACGGGATCTTCAAATTTTTCGAGAAACAAAGTCCACCAAGGATCGCGTTGAGGTGGCGTCAAAACATTTTCGCCATAACTGGTGCGACTGGCGTTCACTTCCTCCGTTGTTAATCCCTGATAGGGAAGGTGGCGATCGCCTGTGGATGCAGTAGTCATAATGGTTTTATTTAATGCCAGTCTGTTGTGATCGTCGCTGAGGATTTCTCCATAGTAGGTTTAACCACTTTTTAAACGTGGCAAAACGTTAAGAAAATTTAGCCTCTACCAGGGATGAATACACATCCACATATATTTCTGAAGTTACTGGCTAAGATGTGAAGAGAATGAGACTAGTGCCCTCCAGCGGATAGGTTTGAGATGACGGTTACCCAAACAAAACTCACAGCAATTTTGGCACGGCTAGAGAAGCTTGAAACGCGTCAAAATCTTTTAAAAAATAATCTCCTTTCTCTGAAAAAACAGGTTGATGGCTTGGCCACTTCTTTTCAGAATCGCCCTGAGCTGGCACAGGTTCGCTCAATTCAAAATACCTTAGATGAACTCGCTCGATTTGGCGATCGCCTCGATTCCAGTATAGATATAGATGCCGCCTTAACACCACAACCGATCCGCACCTCAGAGACAACGATGGGGGGAATTGATCCCGATGTTTTGGTGATGCCAATTTTAGAGAACGATTCCGAGCTGGAGGAGGCTCTTGATGCGGATCTTTCGTCAGATTTGTCCACTCTCCTCAACACTCTGGAGATTGATGATGCGGCGAATCTTGATGGTCTGGCATTAGATCCCATGAATTTGGATATGGCAGATGCTCTCGAAGATAATGGCGGCGATCGCCTCTCGACATTAGACTTCGATTTAGACAATATTGACTTAGAAAATATCAGCCTAGACGAACTTGAACAGTTAGATATTTATGCTCTGGGAGGTGTTAGTGATGAGGTCGATCTGAGCCTCGACTTATCAGACTCATTATCCAGCGATCTTGAGGCACTAGAGCTGACAGATGTAGAACAAGTCAATGATGCGGATGACTTGCCTGAGCTTAATAATGAGCAGCTAAATGGTAATGCCGTTAGTCTTTCTGATGCTGAAGGAACACCTATATCCAAGCTTGGTGGAGAAGTTGAGCTGGAAAACATGGAGCTGGATCCATTGGCGATGAACGGGATGGATCTAGAAAATTTGTCAGATCTTGATATAGAAGAGCTTACCGGCGTGGAGCTCAATGATCTCAGTTTGGGAGAACATTTGCCGACGATTGATTTGTCTGGCGATCGCCCAGCAGAAACGGAAGATCATGATGATGAGCTAGCAGTAACAGAACCTTCTGCTGAGATGCCGATGGAGCTCGACAATATTGAATTACCGGATTTGGCGATCACCACTGATATGGGAGAGCTCGATCTCAACATGGACAATCTCGAATTAGAAATTGCAGCTGAGATGCCAGACTACGACGACATGACTGATTTTAAGGTCGAATCAGAGTCTACCATTCCGAATATTGCAGATGACTTATTAGAGCCACCATCAATTACACCAGTCCCAGAAGAAGAGATCAAATCGATCAGCACGACGGAATTTGAGCAAGTTAATGAGCCTTCACCAGGCATCACCGATGATGCGAGTCAAACTTCAGAACAACTTTCTTTAGGCACAGACGAATCAGAAATAGATCAACCCGAAATAGATGAGCCCGAAATAGACTCTTTATCTTTAGATGTAGAGGATGTGGCGATCGCCTCCCCAGAATCCCCAAATGAGGCGAGTGAAATTTCCGTAGAATCTGAATCAGCTTTATCTAATCCCCGAATACCTGTTACTGATACAGAGGATCCAGAAGAACTAACTGATGCTGAGACTTCTCTATCAGACGGAACTGCTAGTTCTATTGAATTAACTGCCGCTGAAATTGTTTCCCGTATTGAAAATCGCCAACATTATTTCATTGGGTTTCAACTTCCACAGATTCAGCTCACCCAGCAAAATCTACGGGATTGCGTCTTCGATAAAACAAACCTCAATGGCAGCCAGTTACAAAACTCTGACCTGCGAGATACCAGTTTTAAAAATTGCGACCTGGCCAATGCCAATCTCGAGTACACATCTTTAGAACGTGCCAACTTTGAACAGGCTAATTTAGCCAATGCCAATCTCAAAGGGATTTTGTTTAATGGCCGTACGAGTTTTATCAGCGCAAACCTGGAAGGGGCTGATTTGAGCAATCTGGATTTAACGCGTCCTCCCGAATTTAAACAGGCCAATTTACGACGGGCAAAGCTGATTGGCGTTAATCTACGCAGCGTTAATTGTAGTGGCTGGGATCTGACAGAAACCTTATTATGTCGTGCCAACTTAATTCATGCAGATCTGCGCAATACCACCCTCACGAATGCTGATTTATCTGGAGCAATCTATAGTACAAAAACGATGTTTCCAGAAGGATTTCAACCAGAAGGTGCATTATTAGTTGCTGCTGGTGAAGATTTGAGTAAACAAGATTTACAGCACTATGATCTCTCTGAATTAGATTTAACAAAGGTGAATTTTAGCGGTGCAAATTTAGAACAAGCCAATCTTGATAATTGTGATTTATCTGATGCAAATTTAAGCTCTGCCAACTTGCGGCGATCGCACCTAAGAGCGATTTGTTTAGAAGCTAATTTCACAGGAGCAAATCTTACCCAAGCCGATCTTTGCGAAGCCAATGTTACAGGCAGTAATTTTTCTGATGCTAATCTTCAAGGTGCAGTGCTTAAAGATGCCAATTTTACAATGACTGATTTGCGAGGGACACAATTAAAAGAATCTGATACCTATCGTATGAATTGTAATGGTGCGAACCTAGAAAATATGGATTTAACAGGTCTAAATTTCGAGGGAGATCTAAGTGGCACCAACCTCACAAATACCAAACTTTGCAACCTAAATCTCAACTTCTTAGATTTGAGTTGGGCAAACCTGACAGGCGCTGATGTCACAGGTTCTACGTTTAAAGAGACAAACTTAGATAACGCTAATTTGCGAGATGTGATCGGCTTTACACTTGATAACTACGATTACAAGTTATACCTCAACAATACAATTTTGCCTGATGGCAAGGTCTTAGATTAAGTCTTTTTGACACCGAACAATTCTGTGTTTTAAATCTTAAATTCATTTATCTCTCCTATCGGCGATCGCCCTTTTTAGAGATTGGAATTTACTTTTTCCACAATTGATCGCCTTTCTGTTCATTTGAGTATCAATAAATCACATAAATCTTGTATCTGACAATACACAAAAACAAGGAATTGGTCTTGCCTTAAGGATTATTTAACCTTTGAAGAGAAGGCTGTGGAAAACTCTGGAAATGTTGTGGAAAAGAATTTTTTTCTGTGGAAAATCGCCCCGACTAGATCTTTGACAATCTTTATCGGAGCGACTTGTTTAAATATTTAAAATGATCATTGATGAGTAACTAGACTCATAGGACATTAAACTCGAACAAAATTATAGAGTTCCTCATAATCATCTCCTGGAGAACTCCAGGAATAATCACTTTGCATTCCTTGAATCTGTAATTGCTTAAACTCTTCAGGGTAGACATAGTAAAGGCCTAATGCTCGATCCATTGCTGATTCGAGGGCATTATTATCCGTCTGGTAGAATACATAGCCATTACGTTCTTTAGTAGAACGATGTTGATCATGGTCGCGGTCAAATACTGTACTTACCAAACCGCCCACACCACGGACAATTGGCACAGTTCCGTACTTGAGACTAATCAACTGGGTTAAACCACAAGGCTCATAATTACTTGGAACCACCATCATGTCTGACCCAGCATAGATGAGGTGAGCAAGTTCTGCATTGAACCCTAGCTCGATGTGGCAATTGGGGTTGTCATTGAGATGTCCTTTCTCCCACCAGAACCAAGAATTGATCGAGTTTTCTGTTGCTGAGCCCAGAAGGACAAATTGTGCACCGCGCTCAAGTGCGTAGTACATTGCATGGTGTACGAGGTGAACCCCTTTTTGATCATCTAGACGACCGATATAGGCAACAATTGGCTTATTCGGGTCAGAGTCATCTAGAAGCAGTCTTTGTCGCAGTGCTTTTTTGTTCTTTTGCTTGTCTTGAATGCTGTCCCAGCTGTATTGAACTGGGATATTTTTGTCGCTGTCCGGGTTCCAAATACTGTAATCAATACCATTGAGGATGCCTTGAAACTTATCCTGATGGCGGTGAAGTGTATGGCCTAAACCGCAACTGATATCCGTGTGGTGTGCCTCCCAAGCGTGGTGTGGGGAAACGGTGGTGACAGCATTCGCGTAGACAATACCACCTTTCATTAGGTTTAAGGCAAAAGGATTGAAGTTATCCCGGAGGCGATCATAGTTGAAGTAGTAGCCTTCATTATTTAAGCCTGTTGCCCAAAGGACATCTGCTCCTGTAATCCCTTGGTGCTTAAAGTTATGAACGGTATAACAAATACGCTGATCCCAAAGGCCATGGTATTTATACATCTCGAAGAGCATGACTGGAACCAGACCAGTTTGCCAATCGTGGCAATGGATCACATCGGGGCGTTTGCCAGATTGCTGTAAAAATTCGAGGGCTGCTTTACTGAAAAAGGCAAAACGCATGTGGTCGTCTAAACCACCGTAGAAGTGACCTCGATTGAAGAAATTGTCTCCAGAGTGAGGCTCGATAAAAAAGCATTGTTGTCCATGTACCCAACCATAGAAAACAGTGCAGTAGATTGCGCCATCATACCAAGGTACACAAAGGTTCTCATAGGCGACATGGAGTCCCCAGATATGGTCATAGCGCATGCAGTCATATTTGGGCAGGATAATCTCGACATTATGACCTCTAATGCTGAGTTCGCGACTGAGTCCATATACGACATCCGCTAGTCCACCAACTTTCGCAACGGGTGCGCATTCTGAAGCGATTTGGACAACATACATGAAGCTTTCTTTCCCTCGGATTTAATAGGAGATTTCTAAAAATTTGTTCAACCATAATGCATCTATCTGCCAGGCAGCAACTATAAATCGGATGATGATTCATCAGTATTTTTAAGCTTTTAGATAGGTATTGTTTTGCAGAGAAAATCTATGGCAATAGTTTTCTTTTATGCCAGGGATCACTCAGTTTTTTAATGAAAAGGTTCAATCCAAGTCAGGATCAAGATATTTGCGCTTTTTGAGATGAGTATGGATGAGCAATTCTGCTTATTTAAGGGATGATTGCCATGAGAAGTCTATTGGTGATCAAACATATATCGATTGTCTGTCTATACCGGATTTTTTCTGATCGCTATATTGTCTGAAGTTTTAGGATAGGTGAAAGATTGAGGCGATCGCCAACACTTGAATTTCCTTCTCTGCACAGAAAAAAGACAGAGCTGAGAATAAATAATCAAGCAGCCCTGCCTTTAATTCAAAATGAATCGATATTGATTTATCTAATAAGTGGGAACAGAAGAATCCACTTCTTCACTCCAAGCACGAATACCACCTTGAACGTTGGTACCAGCAATTCCTACAGTATTTTGCAGAATTGTGAGTGCCTTTGCAGAACGACCGCCCATCTTACAGTGAGCAATGAGCTTTTTCCCATCAGTCACAAGTTCTTGTACTTGGCTCACACCATCACCAGTTTCAATCTCTGGTAAAGGAATCAACGTCGCACCAGGAATACTTGCGATATCGTATTCATTGGGATTACGCACATCAATAAGTACATAATCGTCAGCATCGCTATCGAGAAGAGCCTTAAGCTCTGTTACTGTCATTTCTTCCATATTGTTTTGCTGTTCAGCCTCCGCAGCTTGAGCTTGGGGAATACCACAAAATTGTTCGTAATCGATTAACTTTTCGATCACTGGACGTACAGGGTTCGGGCGCAACTTCAGCTCCCGAAACTTCATGTCTAATGCGTTATAGAGCATGAGCCGACCACTGAGAGTATTCGGCTTACCCAAAATAATTTTTATTGTTTCCGTTGCTTGGATAGTGCCAATAATGCCACAAAGCACACCGAGGACTCCGCCTTCCGCACAAGAAGGAACCATCCCTGGTGGTGGTGGCTCAGGATAAAGATCTCGGTAGTTGGGGCCGCCTTCATAGTTGAAAACAGTTGCCTGTCCTTCAAACCGGAAGATCGAACCATATACATTCGGCTTGTTTAGGAGAACGCAAGCATCATTGGTGAGATAACGAGTAGGGAAGTTATCTGTGCCATCAACGACGATGTCGTAGCCCTTAATAATGTCCAGTGCATTGTCAGCACTGAGACGTGTTTCATGAAGATCAACTTGACAGAATGGATTAATATCAAGAATTCTATTTTTCGCCGATTCGATCTTTGGTTTGCCGACCCATGAAGTACCGTGAATAATTTGTCGTTGGAGGTTGGAGAAATCGACGATATCGAAATCGACCAGACCAATGCGACCGATACCTGCGGCAGCAAGGTAAAGAAGTAGAGGAGAGCCAAGACCTCCACTACCAATACAAAGGACGCTGGCTGCTTTGAGCCGTTTTTGTCCATCTACGCCCACTTCCGGCAAAATCAAATGCCGAGAATAGCGTTCGTAGTCATCCTTTGTTAGTTCTATGGAGTCTAAATTAGGATTTAACATTAGGGTGTTCTGAGGAAAATATTTAAGATGTGAGGTCTGGGGTCACGACCAAGAACACGAGTGCAGCTTTCCAGTCTACTGCGTTGTGAGATTAGATTCTAGGTTAACGCAAGGGATTATGAATTAGGCATGCTTTCTAGGTATTGGTTGGACTTTTAGGAAAGTCAGTGGGTTGGGCTGAAGGAAAGTTTTAGGGATTCGACAATTGACCCTATAAAATTTTATTAAGGGAGATTTGATTTTTGATCTCTAGGAGAAAATACGCGATGACTCGAGGGCAAGAAGTTAAGACAGGAGAACAGGTAGCTAAGGCTTCCACAAAGCTTCTTGGCAAGCAGCAGCGTAATGCGGATGGTGGAAGGAAATTATCATTCCTGCTGAAAGGTTTTCTCTGGGGTTCGGGTTTTATGGGGACAACCCTCCTCTCGGCAGCGGTAGGCACTTGGCTTGCGCTCTACACACCCTTATCACAGATTGTCTTACCGTTTTTGCCGAGTTCTCTCGAAAGTCTGAAGCAGGAAGGTTTGCAGCAGCTTGGGAGTTATTCTCTAGGCCGACCTGTCAATATTTTAGTGATGGGGATCGACCGGGTAGAGGGTACTGAAGGCAGTGAAATATTTGGTGGCCGTAGTGACACGATGCTATTGGTTCGATTTGATCCTGAGTTAGAAAATAAGCGGGTGAATATGCTTTCTATTCCTCGGGATACTCAAGTGTTGATTCCTGATGTGGGACTAACCAAGGTTAATGATGCAAATGTTTATGGTGGTGGCAAATTAGCGGCAGAAGTGGTGAGTGAGACGCTTAATGATGTGCCTGTGGATCGCTATGTGCGGATTACGACGGATACGTTTAGGGAATTGGTGGATGCAGTAGGTGGTGTGAATGTTTTTGTGCCCTATGACATGAAATATAAGGATGAGACGCAGGATTTAGAGATTGATTTGGAAGAGGGTTGGCAGGTTTTGGATGGGGATCAGGCAGAGCAGTTTGCACGGTTCCGGAATGATGAGTTTGGGGATATTGGTCGGGTACAGCGTCAGCAGGTTTTGCTGAAGGCGTTACGGGAAAAGGTTCAGTCTCCTGCGATTATTCCGCGTTTACCGAATTTGATTAGTTTGGTGCAAGAGCATATTGATACAGATTTGAGTTGGGAGGAGATGTTGGCGTTGATGAATTTTTCGCGTCAACTGGAAAAAGATCATCTCAATATGGTGATGTTGCCGGGGCGTTTTAGTGATGCGGGGGAATATAACCGCAGTTATTGGCTGGTTTCAAATCAAGAGAAGAACCGGGTAATGCAGGATTTCTTTGGGGTGGAGCCGCCACTTCAGGTTTTGGGTGATGGTGAATCTGGGGCGATCGCCCCTCAAAGATTACGGATTGCGATTCAGAATGCGACTAATGAGAATGGTATTGCGGGTCAAATGTCTCGCTATTTGATGACTGAGGATTTTACGAACACTTATTTGGCGCGTGATTATTCCGACATCCTTGACCACACTCAAATTATTGTTCAACGAGGGGATCTTGAAGCCGCAAATTTATTACTCGATGTGATTGGTGTTGGGCGAGTAGAAGCTTCTTCAATCGGCGAAATTGAATCAGATATTACGATCCGGGTTGGGCGAGATTGGCTAGAAGCGATGGAAGAGACAGAATAATCTCGCAACCAAAAAGATAATTTAGTTCAGAATAAAATCCGAGGACTCAACATTGAGTCTTCGGGTTTCCAAGTACAAAATATCTTTAAGATGGCGAAGACTCTAAAATCGCTGCATTAAAATCATCCCGGGTTGCAAAAATGGTAAAAACACGATCCATCTTTGTTAGCTCTAAAATCATTTGTACTTGCTCAGTTAAAGAACATAAATATAGTTCTTTCTCTCCAGCACGGACAAGCTTTAAGATTGCAACGAATGCGCCAATTCCCGAGCTATTCATAAATGTAATTTTGTTTAGATCAACCAAGATGACATCAACTGGCCCCTGAAGAATATCAATAATCTGCTGCCTTAATTCATTTGTAGTGAGGCCGTCGAGAACGCCTTGAGGTTCAACAATCGTAATTTTTTTAGACATAAGATTTTTTTGTGATGATGAGAAGAATTGCTTGAAATAATTTTATTATGGAAGCAAATTGAGAATATCAATTATTATTTTTTGGTTGCCAATAAGCAGCTCTAATTACACTCCACAATAAAGCTAAATGATAAATGCACCATACTGTATTAATAAGGTAGGTTGAGCTTGATAATTTAGTGCTTATGAATACTTGAATCCCTCCCCAGATCAAAGCCAAAATTGTGGCGATAAAGAATAAAATCTGAACAGGAATAAGTCTGAAATAAACACCAGATTGCCGTTGTTTTGGTGTGACTTTGAATTTCAGAGATTTGCCAGTAAAGACACTGGTCACTGCTTGGATCTGTAATGGGAAGAGGGCGATCGCATACTGTTCATTACGCCAGAGTTCACGCCAAGGAATCCCCCAACTGGCTAGCCAGAAGGTAATACGATTCAAAATGTAGGCTGGGACGAAATGCCACGCAAAATCTATACCAAACGTATTTACTGGAATTAAGCCTGTGGTTAGTGAAACCAACGGACAAAGAAGCAATACCAAAACGAAAAAACCAGCAAAATAGCTATACATCGTCTGAAAATACTGCACGCGCTGGCTGAAGCTTAAGCCTGTTTTAAACAGAGGATTATCTCGCAAAAGTACTTGGATTGTTCCCTGAGCCCAGCGCAGTTTTTGCTGCAAAGTCGAACTCAGATCATCCGGAGCTAAACCCTCTGCTAACACTTCATCATGGTAGATCGAATACCATCCTTTGGAGTGGAGGCGCATAGCTGTATTCATATCTTCAGTGATACTAATACTCGATAGTCCCCCAATCATTTCAAACTCTTCTAACTTTCGTTCATCAGCAGCATAGTCATCTGCAAAATGTTGCAAACCCATACGAATCAATGCTTCTCGTCTCAGTACTGCATTAGTCCCTGTATAAAAGGCAGAGTTCATGCCATCTTTTCCTTGTTGGATTGGCCCATAAAAAACACGAGCATTATGACCAAATGGATCGTCAGATGGAAGGTTAGAAAAAGCTTGAGGAGTTTGGACGAATGCCACTTTGTTTAATTCATAATGACCTCGATCAACATTGAAGCGATAAAAATTTGGGATAACACGCTGTAAAAACTTAGTTTGCGGAATATGGTCTGCATCTAAAGTTAAAACGAGTTCACCATGGGTTTCACCACTAAAAATAGCATGGTTAATATTGCCTGCTTTCGCATGGTGGGGACGACCTTTTGGCTTTTTTCGAGCGATGTAACGACATCGAGGCAAGTCAATTAATCGTTGAGTATAGTTATTGACTTGTTTTTCTAATTGTTGAATTTCGCTGTTACAGATATCGGTTGTCGTGTGATGGTTTGGATTGCTAAGTAACAGTAATTCCCTCAGGCTATGAATATATCCTTGGTTTTGAGCAATGCGATCTCGCTCAGTAGAAATAGTTTCTGACTCAAATTTTTTAATTAAAACTAAGCAATTCTGTTCATTATCAGTGCGCACATATGAAAAATAATCGACGAGCTGACGAATAATGCCAAGACCTCGTCCATGTTCAGCCTCGACATCAACTTCTTCTTTCAAGTTTTGGAGATGAGCCTCTAGATCAAAAAAGCTTCCTTGATCCCAAATTTTTAGGATAAAGGCATGGTTAAAAAGAGAAAACTCGAGGTCTATTTTTTGATCTGGTGATAGATATTTATGGGCATGGGTAATGGCATTATCTAAACCTTCTCCAAGAATAGTTTGACAAATAATCCAAGTCTTTTCTGAAACTTTGTTTGGGCGAAGCTGATTAAGCCAGTCCATGACATAGGCTAATTCTTGTTTTTTGCTTGGGATGCTCAGTTGATAGGAATCTATAAATCCTTCTACTTCTACTAAATCTTTTTTGAGGATTCTGAGTTGATTAATACGAGTTTCACATCGATATTTTTGTTGGTTGATATGTTCAGCAGCATTCTTTACAGCTGGTGTTTTTAGATCTTCGAGACACAAGGTTGCGGTCATGTCTCTCATTTCAGGAGAGTTGCCATCATCAAGGATATACACCCGCAATTTTTCGGAAGGATAGTCCATTTTTAGGGCAGCTCTAGCGGTGAGCTCAACCATATCTGCTGGTTCGTTGTAGCAGGTGATGAAAATATCAACGGTGGGATAGTTTTCTGTCGGAAAGCTTGGGGTTAAGGCGGCTAAGCTTTTCGTGGTGCGCTTAATGGGCCGCCACAGGGAGTAGAAAAACATCACTCCCCCAAAAAACATATAGGTTTCTGCGCAAATGAGGGGCACAGCAAACCATAATGCCTGCATGTTTAATGAGTCTGTCCAGCGCCAATGTAGGTACCACACCCCGATAATGAGGTTAACGATCACCATATAGCGTAAGAGCAATGTGCGATCGCGTAGGGTAACGGTTTTATTTTTCAGAGAAAGTTGTGGTTCTAGGGTGCTCATAGAATGAACAGAGGTTCACTATCTGGTGATTTATGTGCTGGTTGGGTTAGGGGGATTGTTTCTGGTGGATCTTATCTTTCTTGTTTCGCTTCTTCTCTACTGAAACCGGATATTTTAGGTGTATGTAACTTGTACTAGGAATATATTAATTGTTGTCTTTTTTCGAATCTCTACTCTGATTTTGTTAGAAATTGAAATTGATTTTTTAGACAAAAATGGGTTACTGATTTCAAATATCAAGGGTGATATACACCCTCAAAGAGATATCTATTTATGAGCCAAATGCAAGGGAGTACGCTGAGATATTTAGTCGTTGGATTAATGTTTTTTGTGATGTATGACTTGGTTGATGGGGGAATGGCTCAGGCTCAGGTTCGGAGGGTTAGTCGAGAACGTTTTTTTTATTTGGCAGCGCCTCAAAATTTGAATCCAGGTTTACGGGAGCAGCCCGTTGAAATAGAGGTGGAAGAGGAACCGACGATCGCCCCAGAGCTTGAACTTGATCAAGAGTCTGAAACTCCTACAGTGCCACTATGGAAGCCAGAATCAGTCACGGTGGACTTTAAAGATAATGTGAGCAATTTTGGGCAAGATAATCAGTTTATTGAGCCGACTGTTACTGGCATTCTACCGAATGGCGATCGCCTGAGCATTACAAGTGGCTTGAACCAATTTCAGCAGCCGGAGATAAATTCTGTTCAAAATATTCCCTTTAAACTGGACTGGGAAGGAGAAATTGCTGGTTTAGCAACAAGCATTGGTGGTGGCATTGACTGGTTTGATGAAGTGCCTCTCGCCCTAAATTTTCGTGCCCAGACTAGTGTCCCCATCGGCAAAAAAGCGAAATTATCGTTCCATATCGAGCATAGCCCCTATAAATTCAACGCGGAAACCATCCAGAATGAAATCAAATCTTGGCGTTACGGCCCCAATTTATTCTGGCAAATCTCTCCCGATACAACTTTTTTTAGTTTGGTGCGCTGGGGTCGCTATAACGATGGCAATCATGAGCAACAATCCTTTAGCCGCCTAGAGCATACCCGTGGTGAATTTAAGGTCGCAGCCAATCTATTTAATTGGCGATACCGAGAAGACAATGAATCAGTGAGTGGTTATTTTTCCCCCTTAGATTTTTTGGTCGCTAATGGCGAAATTGTTTGGGAAAAAGACATTTTTGATTGGTTATCCTGTCGAGCCGCGGCCTCTGCTGGTCAACAACATTCCGAAGGGGAATGGACTTTTGCCTATGGCTACAACGGTAAATGCACCACAAAGGTTAGTGACAATGTGGAGTGGGATCTCGGATACAACTTCAGCAATATCCCCGGCGAAGGAGGCAACAGCATTTTTAATGACCGGACTTGGAGTAGTCAATTGCGTGCCAAGTTTTAGCTTTCTGATTCCTTTGGAGTTTGAGCGGTGTTGAGACGTTGCAGTATGGATTGGTTACCAAGAGCTTTGTAATAAAGGATTTCGAGGATTAAACCGTTGGTATTGCCTGTCAAAATAGTATTGATATTGCCTGTTTCCTCATAAATACCAGCATAAAATCCATCACCATTGGGGTCTTGCAAATTTTGGGTCGCTTTAATGAGTTCGAGAGAGTATGTTTTTTTAGGGAATAGGTAATACCAACCAAAAGCAGCTTTTGTGCTGAGGGTACGGAGTTGCGGGTAAGGTTCGTTGTCTTCGGTAATCACTGCCCAAGGTTCACCGTTGGCAAACAGAGTACTGTAGAGAAAATGCGGAGCTTGATCTATATTGTCTTCGGATACAGCAGTTAAAAAGCCGGTTTCTTGATAGCGATTTTCTTGGGCTTGAAATAGAGATTCTGCATGTTGTGCCATGGTTTCATCCCAACCGAATTCGATCGCTTCAAGGATATAGGACTCACTCACGACGTAGTTATTGGCATTCGTGCTTTCGTAATCGCGGCTATCCACAGGAATTTCAATGCCGGATATGGTTACCATCTCCATCGGTTCGAGGGCGATCGCCTCCTCTACCTGAAAGCCCCAGAGTTCATAGCCGCGTGCCGCATATTCTTCATAACCGAGCCGTCCTTCTTGGAGTAATGTGATGCTGCCATCTTCGGTGATCGCCGCGCCATAGAGCTGACCATCTTTAATAGAACGAGGCAGTTGCCAACTGGAAATAATCCCAGAAATCCAGTCTTCATATTGGGGATGGCAGGAGCGAATAATATGTAGCGATGTCAGTAGTCGCCCCAAGTCTAAGGCTGACCATCCAATCCCTTCAGTCGTTGGTTGATTGCCATAGTCCACCATCTCTGCGGTAGCGCTGTTGTAAACCTTATTCGGTAAGGCATTGTCAACAAGGGGAAGCTCACCAAGGGTATTTAGAAATTGATTCAGTTGGACATCAAAGGTTGCTTGGTCAATCATGCCGAACCATCGCACGGCATTCAGGGCCATCAGGTAGTTGCCTTGGTCCCAGAGAGTCCCTGACGGAAATTGATCTGCCGCATTGGTGAAACCTGTTTCTGATTGGTAGTTATTGACGAAATATTGCCAAGCCGCCGTTGCATATACTTGTTCTTTCTGAGTGAGTGGGCTTTGCAAATCGCCACAAATAGCATTACTCAACTCGGTCTCTTCAGCAGCGACAGGACTTACTTCTTCTTCTTCTTGGAGAGCTATCGGTGCTGGCGTTTGGGTACAGGCGATTAGGGTATTGAAACTGAGACTACCAAGACAAAGGGATATTAATGATTTACGAGAAATGTATTTGAAAAAATTCATGGTGCTTGGGGTTAGTTGGGATTGCTGATGGGGCTGCCTTTGAGTTTGTAGAGCAGGCTTTCGAGGATGATGGCGTTGGTATTGATATTCAGGGAATGGTTTATCCCTAATTTTTCATTTTCATATTTCCCAGCGAAAAAACCTTTCTGGTGATCGCCTAAGGTTTGGGCCGTGCGGAGCAGTTGTTGACAATAATCATCTTCAGGAAACAAACTAGCGAGGGCAAAAGCAGCTTTTGTGCTGAGAAACCGTAATTCGGGATGGGATTTTCCGCTGACAGTTTTAATTGACCAAGGTTCACCATCGGCATAGGCACTGTAATAGAGAAAATAAGGCTTGCGGTCTAGTGAATCTTCATTAATTGCTGTGAGAAATCCGGTGCGTTCGGCACGATTCTTTTGAGCTTGTAGCAAGGCTCGAATTTGAGTTTGGGCTTGGTCTGTCCAGCCTATTTCCATGCCCCAGAGTGTATAGGGATCGTTAACGAGATAATTACTTGCGCCAGAGGATTTTCTATTGCGCTGATCCACTTCTAGTGCAATGTTTTCAACGCGGACTGTTTTGGTTGGCGAATGATGCAATGCATTGGTGGCAGTAATTCCCGATTTTTGAAGACTTTCAGCTGCATATTGCTCATAGCCTAAACGACCTTCCTGCCAATATTGCAAGCCATTTTTTCCCCAACCGCTCCCCTGTAACCAACCATCTTTTTCCAGTTGACTTAGATCGTAGCGGGCAATAATTTTATCTAGGCGATCGCCAAATTCTGGGTAGTGAGTTTTCAGGGTTTGGAGGGCAAGGAGATATCGAGATAAATCCAGCACTGACCAACCACTCCGCCCACCTGGATCGGACTTATTACTGAGAGTACGCATCTGAGCTGTGGTAGTGCTGTATGCCTTATTCGGTAAATTCGTTTTGGGTAATGGCAGAGTTTCGAGGGTATTGAGGAGGGTAATTAGTTTTATTTGGAAATCCTGCTGCCCAATCAAGCCCAATTGATAGGCGGCATGAAGACCAAAAATAGCGCTGCCTTGATCCCACCATGTCGTCCAATCATAGTTATCAACAGAATTCACCAGCCCGGTATTGCCCTGCCAATTATTAGCAATGTATTGCCATGCTTGTTTGGCAGCAATTTGATCTTGGGCATCGGGTATCTGTTCAATGCTCGTCAACGGGAGTGCAATTTGATTAAGTGTTTTTTTTTGAGCCGCGGCTGAGGGTTTGGTTGTCGCAATGTGGGGGAGAAGGGCGATCGCCTTAGAGAGATTAGAAGGCATTTCCGAAACCATCAGAGTATCTTGTTTGTCTTGTGGTTGATTCACTACAGCCACAGTATTTGTAAAACTGTTATTTGCTTGAGTCTCATTCGCTTTGAGATCCCAATATTGATTTTCCGCAGAACGTTTAAGTTCAATAGCTGGGGTTCGTTGGGTAGGTAATCCTAAGCCATCACGATCGCCGTCTCGAATCGCTTTCCACCAAGGGCTACTGAGCGTTTCGTGGGGCTGAATAATCGGTTGGCGGCCAATATTTTTGTGCAGTAATGCTTGCAAAATAAGGCTATTGGTACTGCTCGTTAGCCCAAAAGTCCGTTGGCCAGTATTTTCATAAAAGCCTTCGTAATAGCCCAAAATTGGATTATATAAATCGAGAGTTGCTTGCCATAGTTCTTGACCATAATCATCGCCCGCAAATAGCGTTTGGTAGGCAAAGGCGATCGCCGTACTAACCACACGACCTTGTTCCACTAGATTGCCATCATCGTCAACTGCGGCCCAAGGCTCCCCATCGGCCACAAGGGTACTGTGCACGATGTAGGGTTCATTTTGAATAAGCGTGGTTCCAGAAGCGCTGAATATACCAGTTTGCTCATAGCGTTTGGCTTCGGCTCGATAAATACTTTCGATTAAATTGCGGCTTTGGGGATCAAATCCAAATTCCAAGCCATACAAAATAAACGGGGTGCTAATAGTGTTGAGCTGTTCATCTTGCTGACGTTGTTCTAATTGCGATCGCTCAACCGGAATTTTTTCGTCAGAAATTTTTTTTGTGACATATTCACCGCTAATGGATGATCGTTGCGCATCAAATCCCCATAGCTGAAATCCCCGTGCGGCATATTCTTCATAGCCGAGAATCTGGGCTGGCTGTACCTGAATTTGATGTCTACCTCGACTATTTTTTGCTAAAGTCGCATTTGAAATTTTGCCATCACGGACAACCCGGAGATATGACCAATCTAAAACCAATTGGTCAATAGCCTCTTCATACTCGGGATGACAGGTTTTCAGGACATGAAGTGATGCCAAGAGACGACCGATATCTAAGCCTGACCAACCATTATTTTCGCGATCCGAATTGCCACCATAATCAATTGGTTCGAGGGTAAGAGTGTTGTAAGCGCGGTAGGGCAACTCCCCAGCAAATAGCTCCATTTCCTGCAAAGCACCCAAAAGATGTCGCACTCGCTCATCAAAGGTTTTTGGGGAAATCACGTTCAGAGTCCGTGCCGCATGGAGGGCAGCCAAATAATCACCGATTCCCCACACTGTTGAACCATCAAGATCGCTTCGATCTGGCACTAACCCTGTCTGTTCATAATTGGCATCAAAATATTGCCAGGCGATCGCCGCATATCGAGCATCGGTAACACTAATTTTTTTTTTCGGAAGGGGACAGCTACTGGATTTTGCAGCATCCACAGGATCAATGGCCGCAACCTCTATGCCTGAATCATTGGAGGCAGAGACTTGTTGAGTAGAAGCGACTAGAGGAGGTGAATCTATTGCTTCGGGAGAATTATTGGCCTGAGTTGTGGGAGGTGGCGGTAAATCTATACTTTGGCTAACTGCTGGAGTAGGGGTGGCGATCGCCGTGGATTGAGGGGCACTATTTTCTCCGAGCATGGGCTGATAACCCCGCGCCTTGTAATACAAAATTTCGAGAATTAGGCCATTCGTGTTGCCCGTCAAAATATCGTTAAGAGGGGGCTGCGGATCGTACAATCCCGACTCATAAATTCCTGCATAATAGCCACGCCCGGAATTGGTTGTGTCTTTGACATGGTCGAAAATTTGCTGAGCATAAGGATCATCAGGATAAACATAATGCCAACCAAATGCCGACTTAGAACTTAACGTCCGTAGCTCCGGGTGTAACTCGTTACTCTCAGTGATTACAGCCCAAGGTTCGCCATTAGAATAAACCGTGCTGTAAAGAAAATAAGGCGGCTGATTGATATTATCCTCAGACACTGCCGTCAAAAGACCTGTATCTTCATAGCGTCGCTTCTGTGCTTCAAAAACCCGGCGAGCATATTCCGCTTGATCGCCCTGTAATCCGAATTCAATTGCATCCAAAATATAGGATTCACTGACGACATAATTATTTGCATTGGTCTCGAAATAATCTCTCTGATCTACTGGAATCTGTAGACCATAAATATCGACAAATTTGAACGGATCATAGGCGATCGCCGCCGGTGCATTAAATCCCCAGAGGGCATAACCACGCGCTGCATATTCCTCATAGCCGAGACGTCCTTCCTGGACTTTTAACGTTGAGCCATCGGGTAAAACCGTTGCGCCGTAAAGCATGTCATTTTCGAGGGAAGCCGAAATATTCCAACTCGCAACAATCCCCGCCATCCAATCTGAATATTGCGGATGACAAGTGCGAATAATATGGAACGCCGCCAAAATACGTCCGATATCGAGAGCCGACCAACCAATACCTCGCTCGATAGGATTATTGCCATAGTCAACAATTTCTTTTGTTGCGCTGTTATAGACCTTATTTGGCAACGTATCTTCAAATAGTCGTAACTCCGACAAACTCGTTAGGAACTGGTTTAAGCGGCTATCAAATTCCCCGTGGTCAATCAATCCCATCCAAAGAGCTGCATTCATCGCCGTTAAATAATTTCCCAAATCCCATAACGTGCCAGAAGGGTAACCTCCCGCAGAATTAGATAATCCTGTCTCTGGCTGCACATTATCCACAAAATAATTCCATGCGGACTGAGCATAGTTTTGTTCCTCTGGTGTCAATGGCTGGGCGATCGCTCCACACATTGTTGCTGGCGTTTGGGCTGGTGCTGGAGAAACCTGAATAAAACTAAGCCAACAAGAAAGAAATAAACCAACTGCGATCCAAGAACAAAACTTTTTCCATCGACGACTAATACTAAGTAAAGACATGCAATCTTTTAATTAAAAGCTTGAATAAATATGACGCAATAAATCACTAGAAAAAGAATTTATAACGGTATTTCTTTAAACATCAGTTTTTAAATGAACTTGTGTGGAAGGATTTTCTACGACAACTTCAAGTCCACATTGCCCAGATAAACAACTTTGATCTGGTGAAAGGCGATCGCTGAAGTATTCCAAGACCATCACTAATCCAATGCCAGATAACACACCTGCAATGACCGTGCCAACGACCCAAACTGTTGGTGGCCCTTCAAAATCTTCATCTTGCATGAACTCTAAAAAAACTCAAACTGAATATCTATAGTTTACAAAAATACTCTTTTAAAATCAGGATTTTCTTATTCTGATACTCTTCTTTATTTTTTACGCCAAATCATTGAGTATTCTCTTGAATATTAAGCATTTTCTACGATGCTATATTTTTCTCTACACTTTAAGAATATCTTTTTTTCTACTTTTTGCTACTGTAGATAAACGACTTTCTCCGATTTTTTTATCTGCTATGATGCCATAAAATCTTAGCGAAAAAAATGAAATATCTCAGAAAGAAAAAATGATTGAAATACTCCTGAAAACAAACTTCTTTTTCTGGATACAAGTAGAAATAGAGAGATTTGAGAAAATGTCCCTATCTGATTTGACTATAAAACTGGTGTTACCAGTAAATATCCTCCGTGAATAATCTTCCCAAATGTGAGTATTTCTCCTCTACCGATGCCTGATTCTTCACCTGAAGTTTTAATCATTGACGATGTTCGTCTCTCAAGAACATTCTTGCGACATGTTCTAAAACAAGCAAACTACCGAGTCTCAGAAGCCGAAAATGGCGCAGAAGGTATTGCTTTATTTAAAGAGCGATCGCCTTCATTGGTTTTAGTAGATGGCCTTATGCCAGAGGTTGATGGCTTTGAATGCTGCCGCACGATCAGGCAACTTCCCGGTGGCGAAGACATTCCTATTTTGATGGTGACCTCCCTCGAAGATACCGAATCCGTCAATAAAGCCTTCCAAGCTGGGGCGAGTGATTACATTACAAAACCGATCCATCCCTCCGTACTCCTCGGTCGGATGCGTTGCATGCTGAAGTCTCTCCACGCCATGCAAGAACTGCGAAATAGCGAAGAAAAATATCGTTCCCTTGTTACCAGTCTTCAGGAAGTTTTATTTCAGCTCACACCAGATGGAGAAATCATCTTCATCAATCCCATTTGGTACGACATTATGGGCTACAGTCCCATCGAAACAATTGGCGCGCAAATTCTGAACTTTATCCACCCCATTGAACACAAGCGCAACACAGCAAAAATTCAACTCACTAGCAAAAACAAAGATCAGTGTTTCAGATACACAACGCGATTCATTACAAAACAGAAAGAGATTCGGTGGGTCGAAGTACAAATTTGTGGTAATGCTGATCCACAAACAGGTGAACTAATCAGAATTGCTGGCAGACTTTACGACATTACAGAAAGAGCCTTAAGCGAAAAATATCGCCGTCTAGAATATACCGTTAATCGAATTCTTTCCCATTCCGAAGATATTGATTTGGCAATTCGTCGTGTTTTGCAAGTAATCAGTGGTAACTCAGAAACTCCTTTTGCTGAGTATTGGTCATTAGACGAAAGTAGCCAAGAATTAAGTAGCTCCACTTATTGGCATTTAAGAAATGATGCCTATAATGATTTTTCTGGTTCATCTATTAAGTTTTACCTCAAAGACTGGATGCAAAGTGTCCATGATATTACGTCATATATCGAAGAAATCAGAGCAGAGCAAGCAGTTGCTGCATCAAAAAACAAATCTTCCCACCCTCCTTTTGACCGGTGGCGCTGTGTTCAACAGTGCGTGGTTAGTCATGGTACACAAACTCTGGGTCTAATGGTATTTTGGAACGACAAAAAAAATAAAATGGACGATACTTTTTCGATGGTATTAGAAATTTTAGGAAAGCAATTAGGACAGTATCTCAAACGCAAAGAAGCAGAACAAGAATTAAAGAAAAAGAATGATTTATTACAACGGGAATTAAATCAAGCTGCTCGTTATGTCGAGTCGTTACTACCACAGCCTGAGGCTCAAGAATCACAACATTGTTCGGTACAGATTGATACTTTATTTCAACCTTCAAATGCTCTTGGTGGGGATGTATTTGACTATACTTGGCTCGATTCAGATAATTTGATGTTTTATGTGCTGGATGTTGCTGGCCATGGTGTTAAACCTGCATTACTATCAGTCTCAATTTTGAATATTTTGCGACGGCAAGGCTACTCTAATATTGATTTTTATGAGCCAGAAATTGTACTCACTGCTTTAAATCGTTTATTCCAAATGAGTGAGAGTGGTGATGATTATTTTTCAATGTGGTATGGCATCTACAATCATTCAACTCGTGTCTTGAAATATGCTTCTGCAGGTCATCCTCAAGGGCTATTAATTGTTGCTGACGAAGATAATGAAGAGCACCAAATTAAAGAATTAAGTACTGATAATATTGCAGTCGGGTTGTTTTCTGATTTTCCTTTTGAGGCAGCATCAGTGGAAGTGCCATTAGATAGTCATTTATTTATTTATAGTGATGGTGTGTATGAATTTTTTGTAGATAAGCACCAAGAAATGTTTGGGTTAGAAAATTGGAAAGATTTGATTTTGACTTATATGCAATCGAAACCAGCAACATTAAAGTCATTATTTCAACAAATTAATCATCTGAATTATGGTTCCACTTTGGGTGATGACTGTTCCATTATGGAGATAAGTTTTGGTTGATATTTTCTTTTATCACGCTGATGGTGTACCGAAATCTCGCTAAAATCAAGGGCGATTCGTTGCGGAGATGGCAGGATGGAAACGCTTCAGACAAAGGTTTTGGTGGTTGGTGGTGGTACTGGTGGTACAGCGGCAGCTCTGCAATGTGCGCGGAATGGTGTTGAGACAATCCTTGTGAGTGAATTTCAGTGGTTGGGCGGGATGTTAACAGCAGCTGGAGTTGCTGCACCGGATGGCAATGAGCTACTTCCTTGGCAAACAGGTCTATGGGGCACTTTTCTGCGGGAGTTACAAAAACGCCAAAAAGAGGGTCTCGATCATAGTTGGGTCAGTATGTTCACCTTTGATCCATGTTTGGGTGCTGAAATTTTTGCGGAATGGGTGAAGACAGAAAAGAATTTAACTTGGATTTCTGGTCAGGTTCCCCTTGAGGTAAAAAAACAGGGCGATCGCCTCACTGGAGTTCGTTTTGGAAAGTACGAAATTCACGCAGATATTATTATCGACGGCACAGAGTTGGGAGATATTCTTGCATTGGGAGATCTGCCCCACCGTTGGGGTTGGGACTGGGATGAGGGGATCACCATGGATGAACCCAGCGTTGTAAAGCAACCCAATAAAATGACCGAAACCTATCCGGTTCAGTCACCGACATGGGTGTTTTATATGCAAGAAAACGGTGCAAAACCTCCTGTTGATTATCGCGATTACACCAAATTCAAAGGTGCTTGGAAAGAGGGCGATCTTGACTTATTTATGAATTATGGTGGGTTGCCTGGCGGTAAATTTATGCTGAATTGGCCGATTGATGGCAATGATTATGGCTTAGATGCTAATCGATTATTGGACCCCACTACCCGCCAAGATTTCTATAAAGATGCCCAAGCCCACAGTTTTGCTTTTGCAGACCATATTTATCGAGAATCCAATGGTAAATATGGATTGGCAAAAGAGATTTTTCCTCATGATTTAGGAGAAGGCAGTTTTGCATTAATGCCTTATTTCCGAGAAAGCCGCCGCATTATTGGTACAGAAACGTTTATCGAAAAACAACTTTTACCTGATGGTGATGTTGCTTTGTTACCCATAGATGATAAGGGAATAGTCACGGTGATCGCCATTGGAAATTATCCGAATGATCATCATTATCCTGGTTTTAAATTTCCCCTATTCCCTAAATCAATTACTTGGGGAGGACGAGTCACTGGCACACCTTTTACATTGCCATTTTCTGTGCTAATTCCAGCAGAAACTGAAGGGTTAATTGCTTGTGAAAAAAACATTGCGGTGTCCCATATGGCGAATGGGGCAACACGATTACAACCGTTAGTGATGAATACAGGGCAAGCTGCCGGACAAACTGCGGCCTTAGCAATTCAAAATAACTGTTCTCCTCGGAATATTTCGGTGCGAGAACTTCAAGAAAAATTACTCACAGACACATCTGCACCTGCTGCAGTTATACCGTTTTATAATTTACCCTTAGAGCATTCTGAATGGCTTAAATGGCAACGATTTTACTTAGATAATCCTGACCAATATCCCCAAACTGGAATTTGTCCTTGCAGTGATTTTCAATCATCTTTAACATCGCAAGCAAAAGAATATATGGGCACTATCGAGAAAGTAGGTGATCGCCTTTATTTTGTGCAGTTAGATAATAATCAAGGTGGGTTTCGACTTATTACACTGAACCCAGAAATTCATCAGTGGTTAAGTGGTCTTAATGCGCCAGCAAAAGTAACAATGTTTGGGCGAATTAATCATGCGGCGTCATGGTTTGTTCTAGAGCAGATTTCATAAGAAAGTTGTGGAGAAAAATTGAAATTTCTTTTGCATGAGTTTCAACAAAGTCGTGGTCTGCATCGGCAATAACTTGAAATTCAGTGTGGGGAATTTTTCCAGCGTAGGTTTCGCTATGCCAATGGGGAATAGTACTGTCATTTTCTGCCGCAATAACAATTGTTTTGAGGGCTATTTTGTAAATGTCTTTTTCAACAGTGTCCACTGCATCTTCAGGATTGAGGCGGCTTTTAAGCATCGCGGCGGCAGCTGGCTGAGTCATTAGAGCGTGGCGGGCTTGGGCAATTTTTTTATAGCCTGATTTATCACCTCGCAGATAAGCAAATGGTTTATAGAGGGTGATCGTCAGATCAACTAATTTTGTTTTCCAGAGCAGAGGCTTAAGATGATCATAATTCCCAGCAAAGCTATCATCACGAATCCCCGCAGGGGCTATTAAACCCAAAGATTTCAACGTTGATTGATAGCGAATAGCATAAGCTGAAGCAACCCAGGCTCCATAAGAATAACCAACAAGATAAAAATCATTCAAATTGAGAGCTTCTGCAAAGCCTTTTACAAAGTCAACCTGATCATCAATTAAATAGTTGATTTTAGGTTTAGCAGAATCACCAAAACCAAGTAACTCCAAGCTAAAACATTGAAATTTTGACTGAAGATTTTCTGCCAACTGACTTAATGTCGATGAGTTGCCAAAAAAACCATGTAATAAGATAAGTGGCTTACCATTTCCTACCGCAGTATAAGCAGCTTGATAATCTCCTGCCTGAATAAATTGCTTCATCGTTAATAATTGATAACTGGTTGTTTTGTTGTTAATGCTTTTTCAATAATCTCAGCTGCTTTATTAACACCACCAGCAGATTGAATTTGAGTTTGTAATCGCTGGGCATTTTTACGGTAGGAGGGTGTGGTTAAAACTTGTTGAATTATTGTCTGTAATTTTTGTGATGATAGCTTTTTTACATCGATGAATTGCCCAACTCCAGACCATGCAATTCGTGCCGCAATTCCGGGTTGGTCATTTGTAACTGGAATCGCTACTAAAGGAACACCATAGGTCAAGGACTCTAGAGTTGTATTCATACCTGCGTGGGTAATCGTCAAAGTAGCTTTTTGTAAAAGTTCAATCTGTGGTGCATAACGCACAACCAATGGATTACCTTTGAGTGGTGGAATATCTTCTGGATTTGATGCGCCGCCCAGAGAAATCACCAATTGAGCATCAAGATCTTTGCAGGCTGTTGCAATCATTTGAAAGACATTATCTAATCGATTTTGCAGCGTTCCCATCGAGGCATAAATTAGAGGTTGACCTGTTAATTTATCCCAAGGAAAGTCAATATTTTCACGGCTACTAGTCGTATGGTAAGGGCCAGTGAAATGAAAGTGCTCTGCTAGCTTTTGACGTGGGAACTCCAAACCTGCCGGCTCTTGACAAAGAATTGCTAGGGGAGAATCAAAGTTTTTGGGATTTGATAAATTGTATTTTTTACGGAAGTCTCTAGCTGGTTTTTGTACTGATTTACCAATGAATGATCCTAACAAATGAACCGATTGATTTCTTAGTTTTGCCCACCATATATCGCGATATTCCCACGTGCTAAAAACAGGCGGAATGCCTTTCTCTTGATTAAAAGGTAACGCGCTACAAACCGTTACATAGGGAACATCTAAATAGTCGGCGATCGCTGACCCCTCAACAGTCGACTGATCGACAACTAAACCGTCTAACTTTAGTTCCTTACAAACATCTACAGCATCTTTTAGAACAATTTCTGTGAGCTTCTTAAAAAAATCAATGGTGTATAGAAGAGCCAAAATTCCTTCTAGTTCACCCAGCTCTGCAAACATTATTTCGGCACTACCTTTAGGAAAGTCGTCGATACCTACAGCACAAAAATCCAGGTCAGCAGCCTCTACTTTATCTTGGGCATCTTCGACACCGATAAATGTAATTTGATGTCCCTTTTGTTTAAGTGCCTCACCAATCGGCAACATTGTATTTAAATGCCCAGTCTCAGCAGGACAATATAATCCAATATGCATGAAGATTATTTATTTAGTAGAGAAGACAAGTCTTACCTCGAAGTTCTATGAGATAAGTTATTTACACAACAGTATAGTTTAATTATGTGTTAAGAGTTCCCATTAAATCTCCTGTAAATATTAATGACTAGCACTGATCTCATTTCCAGAAAATTTGAACAACAAATATTTAAACCTGTATTCATCATGGGTGATCATCGTTCTGGAACAACTCTCTTATATCAAACCTTAGTCAAAACAAATTTATTTGCTTATATTAATGCTTATCAAATTATCAGATTCACTGAAATAATTGACGATTTTGAACAAGGTACCACAGATTCAGAAATCGAGAAGCTTACCCAAAAATTTCAGCAGCTTGGTATAGGCGATCGCGTTTTTGATAAAGTTGAGGTTACACCGACGTTACCAGAAGAGTATGGATTTATTTTGTCAAATGCTGGCTATGAAAGATTTATTAATCAAGAGAATATTTCTTTTATGGAAGAAATTTGTCAAAAATCTCAATATATTCAGCTTCAAGCAAATTATTTACTGTTGAAAAATCCTTGGTGCAATCCCCATTTTCTTTTTATTAAGCAGCAGTTTCCTGATGCAAAATTTATTTTCATTCACCGTAATCCTAGTCATGTTATCAACTCAAAGCTTAAGGCAATAAGACAAACCCTTTCAGTTTGGAGTCCTTATACTGCACTAATTTCAAAACGGTATTCTGAAATATTTAAAAATCCACTACGTCGTGCTTTCTATCGGATGATGTATTCTAACTTTTTTGATTTAGGAGTTAAGCGAGCCTTAAGTCAATCTATCGAATCTTCAACAGCTTATCTAGAAGATATTGGAAAGTTAGATAAGCATGACTATTTTGAACTAACTTATGAAGAATTTTGTTCTAATCCAAATCAGAGAGTTCAAGATATCTTGGATTTTTTGAACTTGAATATAGATCAGAAGATAGATTTTTCTAAAAATATTAGCCCAAGAAAAGTTGACCTTTTGCCAGAAGTAGAAAAAAATCTCTCGGTTATCCAAGAGACTTTTAAAAAATATTTAGAAGAAAAAAGTTACAAGCTAGGTTAGGTAGATACTACATTTATACTTTGACTTTTTTCTTTTTAGCTGCTTTCTTTGCCTCATTTTTTGCTTTTTTCGCTGCTTTTTTCTTAGCATCCTGTTCTGCTTTAATGCGAGCTTTTTCCGCCGCTTTTTCTTGTTCGATTTTCTCTAAATAATAATGATAATCACCATTGTAAACAACGAGTTCACCGTCTCGGACTTCAACAATTTTGTTGGCGACTTGGGAAATGAAATATCGGTCGTGGGAAACGATTGCCATCGTGCCGTCATATTCTTTGAGAGACCCTTCGAGCATTTCCTTTGCTGGAATATCAAGGTGATTTGTTGGCTCATCGAGAATCAGGAAATTCGCCGGAGCAAGAAGCATTTTCGCGAGAGCTAAACGGGCTTTTTCACCACCACTGAGGGAGCCAACTTTTTTGAATACTGTGTCGCCACTAAACAAAAACTGGCCGAGTAGGGTGCGCACTTCACGGTTTTCCCAGTCGGGCACTTCGTCGTGAATAGTATCCATTACTGTTTTGGTGAGGTCTAGAGCTTCAGCTTGGTTCTGCTCAAAGTAGCCGGGAAGAATATTGTGAGCACCGAATTTAGCAGAGCCATCTTCCGGTTCTTCGCTGCCAGTGATAAAGCGCAATAAAGTCGATTTACCACAACCATTGGGGCCTAGGAAGGCTATGCGATCACCGCGCTCGATTTGGAGATTCGCGCCAAGGAAAAGGATTTTATCGTTGTAGGAATGGGTGAGATCGCTAATTGTTGCGACTTCCTCCCCACCTCTAGGAGCAGGAGGGAATTTAAAGCGAAGAGTACGTACATCACTGACGACTGCTTCCACTCGTTCAATTTTTTCGAGCTGCTTTTCTCTACTTTTAGCTTGGGTACTACGGGTGGCGCTGGCACGGAATTTTTCGACAAATTCTTGCTGTTTTGCAATTTCCTTCTGCTGACGTTCAAAGGCGGATTGCTGAGCGTTTTTGTTTTCTTCTTTCTGGAGGAGATATTGAGAGTAGTTGCCGAGGTAGGTCGTCGAAACCCCGCGCTCTGTTTCTACAATTTTGGTGCAGAGACGGTCAAGGAATTCCCGATCATGGGAAATAATTACCATCGGTGTCGTTAAACCGCGTAGATAATTCTCTAGCCACTCAATGGTTTCAAGGTCGAGGTGGTTTGTCGGCTCGTCCAGCAGCAAAATGTCGGGGTCTTGCAGCAAAATTTTGCCTAAACTGATCCGCATCTGCCAACCGCCACTAAAGGAACTCACTAGGCGATCGCCGTCCTCGATTTCAAAGCCGACTTCGGGAAGAATTTTTTCGATATTCGACTCTAAACGATAGCCATCAAGGGCTTCAAATTTCCGCTGGGCACGATCAAGCTTATTAATTAGGTCATCAAGATCCGCATCAGGCTCAGCCATCTTGTGCTGAATCTCGTTAATTTCTTCCTGTGCGGCATTCGCTTCGACAAAGACTGTCCACATTTCTTCGCGTACAGTGCGAGTGGGGACAACATCAAATTCTTGGGTGAGGTGCGCAATCCTCAGGTCTGCAGGACGGATGATTTCGCCATCAGTGGCTTCGATCTCACCCATGATGATTTTCATCTGAGTTGATTTGCCTGCACCGTTGACGCCAACTAAGCCAACACGTTCTCCAGCCTTTACTTCCCAGTTAACATCCTTGAGAACCTCGCCTGTGGGATAAATTTTGCGGATATGCTCAAGTCGTAACATAAGGAAACGGCTCCTGTTTAGATTTGCACTAGTTTATAACAAATTGTAAAGGATGAATCCCAAATTGGGAGTATTTTGTCATGCACGAAGCTTAAGGATTTTAGTTACCATCAAGAAAATACCGTTGTGATTGTAGAAGTTCGGGCATTTATTTATGAGTAATTCGGATGAGATGCGGCGCAAGCTTGAAAAGATGGAATCAGACCTTAATGATGCAGCGTCGACAGTAGCACAAGAGTTTTCTTCAGAAGGCAGTGCTAATTTCTTAAAGCCTTTGGCAGAAACATTTAATAAACTGGGCACCGTCGCGAAAGTCGGGGCGATCGCCGTCGCTTTGATCTTGGGACTAGCAATTTTGAGCACCGTTCTCAAACTCCTCATGTCTGCCATTGTCGTTGCTGTGTTGCTCTTTGCTGGCTACTTGGGCTACAAATTTTTACTGGCTGAAGATTCCTAAGGGAACCGATGAATAAAACCCTTAACCTCACGCCAGAACTGTATCAATATCTCCTCGATAATTCGCTGCGGGAGCATCCTGTCCTTACAGAGTTACGGCAATTTACTGCGACGCAGCGAGCTGCGAATATGCAAATTTCGCCGGATCAAGGGCAGTTTATGATTTGGCTCCTGCAATTGATGGGTGCAAAAAAGACCCTCGATATTGGGGTGTTTACTGGCTACAGCTCGTTAGTGGCGGCTTTAGCGATGCCAGAGGACGGCAAAGTTGTGGCCTGTGATCGCAATCCAGACTGTACAAAAATTGCCCGAGAATATTGGCAGAAGGCTGGGGTTGCCCACAAAATCGAGTTGCGCTTAGCGGATGCCCTGGACACTTTGGATAAGCTAATTGCAAACGGTGAAGCAGGAACGTTTGATTTTTCGTTTATTGATGCTGACAAACGTAATTACATTAACTACTTTGAAAAGTCTTTGACCCTATTGCGAACTGGTGGCGTGATTGCTATTGATAATGTTCTGTGGTCTGGACGAGTGGCAGATCCAGATGATGACGATAAGCGTACGCCTGTCATTCACGAGTTTAATGAGGCTCTCCACCATGACAAACGAGTTGACCTCAGTTTGTTGGCGATCGCCGATGGTTTGACCCTTGCCCGCAAACTTTAGAGTGAGTTTAATGCATTGTTTTTTCGGTCTTTTTCTTGCCTTTTGTTTGTGTTGGAGTCCACCTGTTTTTGCCGCAGAATTCACTGACTCTCAAACCAAAATTTTGAGGGCTTTAGAGCAGGCTCCTGTGATTTACCTAGGTGAAGTTCATGACTACCCAGAGGATCATGAAACAGAGTTTGAGCTACTGAAGAAGTTATATATAAATAATCAAAATTTGGCTGTGGGTTTTGAGATGTTTCAGCGGCCTTTTCAGCCTTATTTGTCTCGCTATCTAGCGGACGAAATCACAGAATTAGAACTACAGGAATTAAGCGAATACGATAGCCGATGGGGATTTGACTGGGAATATTACGCACCGTTATTGCGGTTTGCAAAGGCTCACAAAATACCGTTATTGGCTCTCAATACACCCTCTGAAATCACCAATAAGGTTGCGATTGAAGGTCTGGATAGTTTAGAAAGGCAAGACTATCGCTACATTCCAGCGCGAGAAGATTTAGATTTCTCAAATGAAGATTATTTGGCGCAGATTGAGGAGAGCTTCCGGGTACATATGGAAAATGACTATGGCAACAAAGCTCAAAATCCAGATAATTTCATCGCAGCGCAAATTCTCTGGGATGAAACAATGGCTGAGGCGATCGCCGATTATCTTCAAGCTCACCAGGATCAGCAATTCATCACTTTTGTCGGTCAAGCCCACATTGAAAATAACTTTGGGATTCCTGACCGAGTTGCTCGCCGAATCCCCGATGTAAATGGTTTGCAGAAAACCGTTTTTCTCAGTTCAGATAATCCTGTCGAAGATGCTGAGCCCGCAGATTTTGTTTGGAATATAACGACAACAGAATAAGTTTTGAGGACTAGGAGAGTTGTCCAAAACGCTTCAATGGCCAAAAACGGGCGATCGCATGGCCGATCACATTTTGCTCTGGCACAAATCCCCAAATGTGGGAATCATTGCTGTTGTTGCGATTATCACCCATCACAAAAAAGTTATTGGGTGGCACTGTTAGCGCCTGCAATTCATACTCCGGCGGTGCTGCGATAAAGCCTTCTTCAAGGGGCTCATCATCCAGATAAACAACACCATCATGTACCGCAATCGTCTGTCCTGGCTCTGCAATCACCCGTTTAATAAAAGCCTGGTGTGGGTCATAGCCGAATAGCTCTAATTGTGGTGGCGTCCGGAAAACGACAATGTCGCCTTGTTCAATCGGCTGGAAGCGATAAGATACCTTCTCTACAACGACGCGATCACCCAATTGCAAAGTAGGCAACATCGAACCAGAAGGAATGTAACGCGGCTCAACAATAAACCAACGCACTGTTACAGCAATAATTAAAGCGATCCCAAGAATTTTGGCATTGTCCCAAATTCGGTAACCAAGGGACTCCGTTTTGTCTGTTGAGCTTGGCGGTGACTGCGGCTCTTGATCGCTCATATCAATACCTAAAAATTGATCGAAAAACTAGCGGCTCTATATTGTGGCACGTTGTTTTTGATTCAGCACAGGTTGTAACAACCACAGCAAAAAACGTCGCATTGTTACGGGAGATTTCGTTGCCCAGAGGTGGATTGCTACACAGGTTGCCCCAAAGACTGGCAATACAAAAGTTGGGATCATAACCACACCAATCAAAAACCATGTGCTCACATGAAGCACCATCAAGGTTACGCCACTATAGACGGCGATCGCATTTTTTCGGACGAGCTGTGGCGACATTTCCCGTCCAACATAGACGAGGGTCAAAAAACTCAAAATGAGATTGAAAGGAACAAGACACCCACAGATACCGATGCAATGGTTCCGGGAAAACTCACACAATTGATCAAACAGGCTCATCAGCATGAACTAAATTGCACTCTCGACGTAATTATTAAAAGAAATTTCGATGATTTGAGCGTAACCAATTCCTAGGCGTTTTTACCTAACGTTTTATGAAGGCTTTATTGAGCAAAGGCTTATCTGCCAAGATTTCTGTGGGTTTTAACGCTTCGGGATTTGTTGCAGTGAATGCCCAACTATTTTGGATTTTTGTAACGTGACGACAGTGCCGAAAAAATCAGGTATCGTATTAAGCCATGGATTTTGACAAATCTTGGCCGCACAGTATTTTTATTGAACTTCAAGATATTAAAGGTAAAGCGTGACAGAGCAAGAGTGGATTGTAATCGGGAAAGTGGTCGCAGCTCAGGGCTTAAAAGGTGAGATTCGAGTGAATCCCAGCACTGATTTTCCAGAGCGGTTTGAAGTGGCGGGTCAACGGTGGCTCCGAATGCCGAATCAATCTCCTGAGTCCGTTGAGTTGGAGCGAGGCAGACGGGTTCCTGGAAAAAATATCTTTGTGGTTAAGTTTGAGCACGTCGTTGATCGCAATCACGCGGAAACGCTAAGAGGTGCAGAAATTTTGGTGCGGGCAGGCGATCGCCCAGAATTGGAAGAAGGTGAATACCATGTCAGTGATCTCATTGGTCTGAATGTCTTAGATGTGGACACAAAAGAAAAATTGGGAATTGTGAGTGATATCTACTCAGCAGGCCAAGATCTTTTAGAAGTCACCGATGCGAACAAACAAAAACATTTAGTGCCATTTGTGAAGGAAATTGTACCCGTTGTGGATCTTGTCGAACAGCAGCTAGAAGTCAATGCCCCTCCGGGATTGTTTGGTGAAGCTCCGCAGTCTTAGCCCGATAATTTAACAAACTTTGAACAAAGTGCTACAGATTCAGAGACAAAATCTGTTCATTGTGAGCAGTCGGGCTAAAATGATGCTTTGTTCTTCACAAAAAATTAACTATTTGGCTGAGCGATCCGGCGATCACGCCCAATAGTTAGACCCATTTGAACCGCAAAAATTTATTTTTATTTGAATTGTTATGGCTAAAGTTCTCGTCTCCGATTCCATCGATCAAGCGGGGATTGAAATACTCTCGCAGGTTGCACAAGTAGACGTCAAAGTTGGACTCCCCATCGAAGAACTCATCGGCATTATTCCCGAATACGATGCCCTGATGATCCGCTCTGGCACCAAGGTCACCAAAGAAGTGATTGAAGCCGCGAAAAACCTCAAAATCGTTGGACGTGCAGGCGTCGGTGTAGATAACGTAGATATTCCCGCTGCAACCCGCCAAGGTGTCATCGTAGTAAATTCCCCTGAAGGCAATACTATTGCCGCCGCTGAGCATGCCTTAGCCATGATGCTATCCCTCTCTCGCCACATTCCGAGCGCGAATCAATCCGTTAAAGCAAAAGAGTGGAACCGCAAGAAATTCATTGGCGCAGAAGTTTATAAAAAAACCCTTGGCGTTGTTGGTCTCGGTAAAATCGGCGCTCACGTTGCCACTGTTGGTAAAGCAATGGGCATGAAGCTCCTTGCTTATGATCCCTTCATTTCCGAAGAGCGTGCAGGCCAAATCGGTTGTCAGCTTGTTGATCTCGATTATCTCTTTAGAGAAGCTGACTATATTACCTTGCACGTCCCTAAGACTCCTGAAACAACTCACCTCATCGGTGAAGAGTCCATAGCGAAGATGAAGTCCACGACACGCATTGTGAACTGCTCCCGTGGTGGTGTTGTTGACGAAACAGCTGTCGCTAAAGCAATTCGTGAGGGTCGTCTCGCTGGCGCTGCCCTCGATGTATTCGAATCAGAGCCTCTTGGTGAATCTGAACTGCGTGATTTAGAGGAAATTGTCCTCACACCTCACCTTGGTGCTTCTACTGCTGAAGCTCAAGTTAACGTTGCTGTTGATGTTGCTGAACAAATCCGTGACGTCATCCTAGGATTACCTGCGCGTTCCGCCGTGAATATTCCAGGTCTCAATGCCAATGTGATGGAAAAGCTCCGCCCTTATCTCCAGTTGGCGGAAACTCTCGGCAATATGGTTGGTCAATTGGCTGGTGGTCGTATCGAGAAGCTTAATGTCACCCTACAGGGAGATTTGGCTGAGAAAGAAGCTAAGCCACTCGTTGTCGCAGCTCTCAAGGGCTTACTTTCGCCTGCATTACGTGAGCGTGTCAACTACGTCAATGCTGAAATTGAAGCGAAAGAGCGGGGTATCCGTGTGATTGAAACCCGTGATGAATCAGTTCGTGATTATACTGGCGCAATTCATCTTGAAGCTACTGGTGCAGATGGTGAAAACTCTGTGAATGGAGCACTACTAAGTGATGGCGAAATTCGCATTACTAATATCAATGGTTTCCCAATTAATGTGCCTCCCACGGGCTATATGCTCTTTACATTGCACCGCGATGTACCGGGCATTATTGGTAAGATCGGTTCGCTATTGGGCAGTTTTAATGTCAACATTGCAAGTATGCAGGTAGGACGCAAAATTGTTCGAGGTGATGCTGTGATGGTTCTCAGTTTGGATGATCCTTTACCTGAAGGTGTTTTGAGCGAGATTATGAAAGTTACCGGAATCCGGGACGCTTACACCGTTAAGTTGTAATGTGAATGGATAGTGGGGAAAGTCAATGTTTTTTGGCTTTCTTCCTCAACGCAGGGGCGATTAACAATGTCAACAAACTGGTGGGAACTTCAAGTTTTATGTGAGCCTAGTTTGGAGGAAAGTATCTTTTGGCGACTGGATGATTTTGGTTGTCGAGGGATGGCCTCCGAAAAAAAAGGTAAATCTTTTCTCATCCGTGCTTATAGCCCTCAAGCAGAATTTGACTATTTAGATTTGGCGGCCTTGGGTTTACTGCTCCGCCAAGATTCTTTGATGATGGGTTTGCCTCGTCCCATCGTAAATTGGAATATGCTCGATGATGAGGATTGGTCGAGCAGCTGGAAAAGCCATTGGGAACCGCAAGATATTGGCGATCGCTTCCTGATTTGTCCAGAGTGGATTGAGCCACCGGAAACAGACCGTATTATCCTCAAGCTTGATCCTGGTGCTGCTTTTGGCACAGGCACTCACCAAACGACTCAGCTTTGCCTAGAAGCACTGGAAATGCGATTGGGCTATAAGCCAGAAACCCAAGTGATTGCAGATATTGGCTGTGGGTCTGGCATTCTTTCGATTGGCGCTCTACTACTCGGTGCGCAGCAAACGTTTGGGGTGGATACGGATATTTTGGCGATTGATGCTTCAGAAAGTAATCGCGATTTGAATGGCATTGATCCCGATAAGATGAAGGTGGCAAAGGGCAGTTTAGATCATCTACTCACAATGTACAGCGAGGGGTTTGATGGCATTGTCTGTAATATTTTGGCTGAAATTATTATTGAGCTGATTCCTCAAATGTCGGCGATCGCCAAGCCCACGAGTTGGGGAATTCTTAGCGGCATTTTAATTGAGCAAATCAAACCCATCGCCGATACCCTCGAACAACATGGCTGGGTAATTGCGGCTTTGTGGAAAAAAGATGAATGGTGTTGCTTTAATATTCGTCGCGCCACCTAATGTGACGGACAATATCACAACGACTGATAGTATTGTTCGCTTAACAGTCCGTCATAATCCCTCAACTTCTCCTGAGAAAGTGCGCTAATAATAGTCAACATCCACTGCGCCTCCCAGACTTAACGCATGAGCGAAAACCCTTCTCTTCCTCCTATTTCCAGACGTACAGCTTTAAAACTACTCGGAGTTGGTGCCGTTGGATCAGTTGCAGGATATTCTCGTTTCGCTACACCGCAACCCACTATTCATCAGCAGGATACCCTCGATTTACCCCAGCACCTCAGTAAGGGGAAAAAAGTCGTTGTTGTTGGTGGTGGCTTAGCTGGTCTTGCCTCTGCATATGAACTTAGTCAGCGGGGATTTCAGGTAACGCTCCTCGAAAAAGCACCTCAGTTAGGCGGTAAGATCGCGAGCTGGAAAATCAATGTTGGTGAAGATGAGTTCATGATGGAGCATGGTTTCCATGGCTTCTTCCCGCAGTATTACAACCTTAAAAGTTTGGTTGAAGAGCTCAGTATCAAAAATAATTTTCAGTCTCTCGATTTTTATTCCCTAGTCTTTAAAGATCCAGATGCTTATCGTCCCGAAGTTTTTCGCCCAACGAATACAGCCTTCCCTTGGAATATCGTTGATCTAGCCATCTCATCGCCAAATCGATTGCAATGGGGCATTAATCTCACCAACGTAAAACACCTTGAAGTTTTCCATGCGATTACAGGTTTTAAAATTCCCCGCACGTTTAAAAATTACGATGCGATTACCGTTGCCGAATGGGTGAATAAGGATTTTCCAAAAGGGCTTTATGATCTTTATTTTCTGCCTTTCGCAAAGTCTAGCCTCAATGCACCGGATACCCTGAGCGCTGGAGAATTACTGCAATTTTTCCACTTTTACTTTTTTGGAAATCCTGAAGGTCTTGCGTTTAATGGCACTGTGGACGATATGGGAACCAGTTTGGTGCAACCGATCGCCCGCGCTATTGAAGCTAGAGGTGGCCAAATTTTAACGGATGTATCGGTAGGAAATATTCACTGTGAAAATGGTCAAGTGCAATCCCTCAGCTATCAAAAGGGTGATGAGCAAACGGATATTCCATTTTGGGTACAGGAAAATACGCTGATTGAGGATGATAGCCTGGCTTATTATGGTGCTGGCGATACGATGTATGCGGTAAATGAGGAGACCGATGAGGGGATTTCTCTCACTTGTACTCATCAGGGTTGTACTGTCGGTCGGCAACCGGATGGGTCTTTCCTCTGTCCTTGTCATGGTGCGCGATATGACAAGGATGGTAAGCGGCTCAGTGGCCCAGCCCAAAGAGATTTAGCGACTTTTGAAGTACAAGATAAAACGTCAGATGAAGTGCAATTGGTGGCGACCAATCCAAGTTCTGATCTAGAAAAAGCAACTCTAGAGGCGGATTATTTTGTCATTGCCGCTGATGTGCCGGGGACTCGTCACTTATTTACGCGCATGACTGGCGATCGCCACACTGAGGCCACACGACGCATTAATACCCTTGCGGTGTCTGATCCGTTTGCAGTGGGACGTTTCTGGTTTGACCGTGACTTTGATTGGGAGCATAGTTGGTTTACGTCTCTGTCTGGCTATGCGCTCACGGACAGTATTACGCTGTACCATCGCATTCAGACGCAATTTAAAGACTGGGCGGCAAAGACTGGCGGCAGTGTTGTTGAGCTACATGCCTATTGCTACAAGGAAAAAGAGTTCCCGACACAAGCCGATCTTTTAGCGACGTTTGAAAGTGAACTATACGAAATTGTGCCTGATCTGAAAGGGGCAACAGTGTTACATCGTCAGTTGGTGAATCAAAAGAATTTCTCTGGTTATCCACCGAATAGTTATGGCGATCGCCCCGAAACTCAAAGTGAAATCCCGAACTTGATGTATGCAGGAGATTGGGTAAAGATGCCATTCCCTTGCGGTTTAATGGAGCGGGCAACCAGTAGCGGCTTACTTGCTGCGAACCAAATTATTCAGAAAGAAGGTTTGAGCCGTCGCCCGATTCTCTCCGTAAATCCAGAAGGGGTTTTTAAAATCTAATTTGATGGGAATTTAGGAGGATGTGTCTTCGTCAGATTGTTCAGATTGTGAGGCTTTGAGTTTGGCGATCGCCCCAGAAAAGCCCAGCACCACCATCACATTCGATAACGTTAAAAACGATTCTGCACTACCGTGGAGCCAATCGATATTAGCTAGCTCTGCGCCATACTGATTTTTGGCGTAGATGCCCGCAGGGATGGTGATCCCGACGAAGACTAGCAGTACATAAAATCCAATCAGCGCGAGCTTTGGTGTTTTGCCAGAGCGGGTTAAAAACCAGAGAAACCCCAAATAGGGAAATAGCGAAATGGCAAATAAGGTTTCTTTGGAAAACATGATGCTCCCGAACAAATAATCAAACTTATTAACTGACTTAGCGCGATCGCTTGAGGTCATCAACGCGGCGATCAAACAAATCTGTAAAGACACTGTAAACGCGGCGATCTTCACGAATTTTGATATTAACATTCACCGACATTCCTGACTGAAGCGGGCGACCCAACAAATCTTGCTCATCCAGTGCGATGCGAATGGGGAAGCGATAATAAGGATAAATTTGATCGGGCGGCAAGGCATCAGAACCAATACTTAAAATCTCGCCATCGATATCGCCATATTGGTTAAACGCATAGGTATCAATCCGCACATCAACTTTGACTGGGTCTCCACCAGCGAGTTCTTCATCAAACCGTTGGCGCACAAAACCAATATCGCTATTGGTGACAAAAACTTCTGCCACCAGCTCGTCATCCGGCACAATTTTCAGGAGCGGTTCAGCCTGACCAGAGCGAGGAACAAATCCTTCACCAGCTTTGAGATCAAAGACCGTACCACTAATCGGTGCGATCACCTCTTGATATTCCAAAGTCTCTTCGTTTTGGATCAGTTGCGCTGTAATTTCTGAAAGTCGTTTTTCGTTTTCGACAATCACTTTATTCAGCTCACTATCGACAAGGGCCAACCGCTGCTCCACATTATCGAGTTGCTCTCGTAAGTTCCGTTCAGATGCTGAGCTCGTATTCACTAGTTCTTGCCTTGCCTGACGAATATCAAGTTGTAATCGCTGTTGTTCTTTGAGAAGTTGATCGATTTCGGCAATGCGGCTATCGACTCGCTGTTGCTGTTGCTGTAATTCGATACCACCATTCGCTCTTTGGTCAATCATCCGTTCGGTACGGTCATTCACCTGCTGTTGTTGCCGTTCCAACTGCAATTGAGCTACTGCACCATCTGCGACGAGAGGCTCGAGAGTCTCCAAAATCTCGGTGTCAATCTGTAGGCTTTCTTCTGCTTGTGCCATCGAGTCTCGGTTACGATCGCGGATATCTTCGAGTACTTCGCGATCCGTTTTCAGTTGGGTGCGGCGATCGCCGATCTGTAGTTTATTTTGGGCAGCTAATTCTTGAAGTTGTCGGAGCTCTAATTCCGAGGCTTTAAGCCGGGAATTAATTTCTTGTAGAGAAGCATTTAACCTAGCAGCTTGTTTCCCGTTGAGATTGCCTCTATTTAAGCCCAGTTGCGCACGAATCACCTGGGCTTCACCGACAAGACTCAAACGATTACGTGCGAGAGCCGCAACCTCGGCTGGCACATTCAGCTGAATAATCAGACTTTCGAGAGCTGTTATGTCTGCGCTATCGCTAATAATGGCGCGGTAAAGTTGGTTCTCTTGACGGAGAGAATTCTGGATTTCAAGGAGAGATTGTTGGTTGGCAAGGGCGGCATCAGAGTCAAAGGTTAGCAGCAGATCACCTTTTTTAACTTTGTCACCATCTTCGATCTCGACGGCTTTGACGATGCCATTAACTGGCGCTTGCACTTCCTTTACGTCGCCCTTGGGTTCCAGTCTGCCCGCCCCGGAGACCACTTGTTCGAGCCTCGCAAAATATGCCCAACTTACAAAAACGCCTGTAAAGATGAGAATAATCCAGATCACTGCCCGCGAGAGAACTGGGGATTGCCGAAGAACCACCGGTTGGTCAAATTCTTGGACTGGTGGGGGCGGAGCTTGCTGAGCGGTTTTACCGTTTGTGTCTGCTGGGGATTGGGTCATGGTTTGGGCGATCGCCTAGGAATCTAAATATTTTGGATATTAAAAAAAGAAATTAAAAAAAAGTTTTTCTCAAGTTACGATCCGCCACCCCGCGTCTGCTGCTGGTAAAGGCTGTAATATCGACCGCGCATGGCCATTAGCTCGTCATGGGTTCCCTGCTCACCAAGGGAGCCTTCATGCATCAAGATGATCGTATCGGCATCTTTAATCGTGTCAAGACGGTGGGTAATAAAAAAGACTGTCGTGTCGTCAAAGGCGTCTTTAAGGTTATTACAAACTTTGCGTTCAGTGAGGTAATCCAAGGCACTGGTTGCTTCGTCCAAGACTAAAATCTGGGGTCGCTGCAATACTGAACGGGCGATCGCAATCCGCTGTTTTTGTCCCCCGGATAAAGATGAACCTCGTTCTCCCACTTGGGTGTTATAGCCATTGGGCAAAGATTCCATAATGAAGTCGTGGGCATCGGCAACTTTCGCTGCGTATTCGATTTCTTCAGGCTCTGCCTCTGGATTGGTGAGGGCAATATTGTCCTGAACTGTTCCTTCAAATAAGAGCGTTTCCTGAGGGACAACACCCACCTGACGACGCAACGAATAGAGTTCGACCTTATTTACGTCGTATCCATCGACTAGGATACGGCCGGCTTCAGGTTCGTAGAGTCTCGATAATAATTTCGTCAGGGTACTTTTACCTGCACCACTCTGTCCGACGATCGCCACAAAGGTTCCTGCCGGAAATATCAGACTGACATTATTGAGATTTAGGGGGCCATGCTTTTTAAATCGGAAGCTGATATTTTCATAAATCACCTCACCCTTAACTAAAGGCATTGGGATATTGTCGCGGTCTTCTTCACCTTCTTGGGGATGGTCAACGATATCAGCCAAACGCTCAAGGGAAATAGCCGTGTCTTGGAAGTTTTGCCAGAGCTGAGTCAGACGCAAAATTGGCGAGGTCACATAACCCGCAATAATTCGGAAGGCGATCAGTTGTCCGAGGGTAATGCCATCTTCGGGGCCTTTTAGAACCAAGGATGTTCCGACCCATAGCACCAACAAACCCGACAGTTTATTCAAGAAATTACTGATGGAGCTGGAGGCGGTAGAGGTGACCACGGTATTAAAACCAGCGGATACGTAACTCGCATATTTCTCTTGCCATTTCCAGCGTGATCGCAGTTCAATATTTTGTGCTTTAACGGTTTGGACACCCGTCATTACTTCGACGAGATAGGACTGGCTCTTGGCATTTTTCTCGGCTTTAGTGCGGAGCTGTTTACGGATAATTGGGGAGAAAATCAGGGTAGTGACAATAAAGACGGGGATCACCGCGAGAGATACCGCCGTCAGAAGTGGGCTATACCAGAGCATTACAAAGATATAGACCACTGAGAAAACGGCATCAAGCACAACGGTAAGGGCTGTACCGGTTAAAAATGAGCGAATTTTTTCGAGTTCACCTACCCTTGTCGAAATTTCACCGACAGGCCGTCTCTCAAAGTATTGCAGTGGCAGTCGGAACAGATGATCGATAATTTCCGAGCCGAGGGTCATATCGATACGGTTCGTGGTGTCCACAAATAAACTTGTTCGCACAAACCCTAAAATTCCTTCGGCGATCGCAAAAATCAGAAGCAGCGATCCATAAACCTGTAGGGTGTCAGCGCTTTGTTGGGAAATGACTTTATCGATAATCTGCTGAATGATCAACGGGTTCGCGAGGGCCAACATCTGGAAGAGGAAAGAAGCAATTAATACTTCAATCAACACCCATTTATATTTTTTGATCGACGGGATAAACCAGTTCAGGCCAAATCGTTCTTCGGGGGTGTATTTCCCTTTTTTCAGGAGGAGCACTTCCACTTGACCCTGTTCATCGCCCCAGCCTTCGATAAAGTCTTGGGGTGTACGTTTGACGAGACCGATATCAGGAGCCGCCACAATGATTTCGCGATCGCCCACTTCATAAATAATCGCCAAACTGTCCCGCCATTTCACCATCACGGGCACAGTCAAGCGTGTCACTGTCTGAATCGGAATTTTAATGAGTTGGGCATTCAGTCCCATCAACTCGGAAATTGCGCCGCAAATCGGTAATGACAATCCCCCATATCGTTGGATTTGATCTCCGACCACCCGCCGGATCACATCACCTTTAAACCGCATCTCAAAATATTGCGCCAACATCTGAAAACAGGCGATCGCCACCCCATCTTCCCCTTTAGCTTTAATGAGTGGATAACGTCTTGTGCGTCGTTCTTCTGCGGATTGCTCTGGCGTTAACCCCACAATTTCCACAGGAGCATAAGGGATTTCTTCTTCCTCTTCTTTGTCGTCGGGAGCATCCATCACTGTGACATTACCGTTGCCATTTGGTGGTGGTGTATCAGCAAACGGGTCGGGAATGACATCAATCGGTAAAGGTGGCTCTGTTGGTTCAGATTTTTGTTGTTCAATAATGTGCGTCCAGGCCGTTTCTGGAAAACCAATCAATCGTGCGGGTTGAATGCCCTTCACTTCTAAATTTTCTGTTTGCTCAAAATCGAGCTGAGTTCGGGGCGGGCAGGACATCAGACTCCCGCCACCACTTACAAACCAAAGCTTGTCAGATTTACGGAGGATTTTTTGCTCAGCGCTATTTTCGGCGTAATAACCCGGCGGCAAATTGCAGACCTGAGCCTCTGCCATTGCGGCATGGACAATATCTTTGAGATTGCCGTTTACCTTGGCTTTTTGGGAAAAGTAATAGCCGAGCAAATCAAATGTTTCGGTGATCGAGCAGCGGTCATAGAATTCTTCTTTAAGTTCTGGAGACTCTTGCAGCAACTGCAAAAATTCTTGGCTAGTGATATTTAGACAAATGGCTTCGGTAGAGGCGATCGCCGTTTCGCAAGCAACACCCCGCACCGCATTAACCCAACCGATCACCCCACCCGGACTCATCAGTTTCAAAGTGGTTGGTGCTTGGGTGCGGGGTTCATAACCGAGAACGCGCACTTGCCCTTGATAAATAATCGAGACTTGATGGAGCAATTTTCCGCGCTGCATGATGGGCTGTCCCATGCGATAGCGGAACGCCGTTACCTTATTGCTGAGTGCCTCTAGTGTGGCGGCTGGTAAATGATTAAAAGGAGCCGTCTGACTCAGAAATTCTTGGTAATTGAGCTTCATATTGCAGGCAAATCTCGGTATTTAAATAATGATAAAAAGAAATGGGTGGATAAGACTAAAGATCCGTTAAAAAATCGCTAGATTATTCTAAATGTTCGATGAGTATTTGTTCTTGTACTTGCTGATTTAGCCATTGTTCAAATTGCTCATTTACTAATCGTTTTTTTGTTGCATCATCTAATTTGGCGGGTGCGAGTTTTTCGAGGCGTAAAATCACAAACCATTCGCCAATTTTCATAGGGGGCTTGAGTTCTCCGGGTTTAGAGGATGAAAGAACCTGAATCATCGCTGGGTGAGGAACGCTCATTTCCACAGGGCCAACAAGTCCACCGGTTTGTGCCTCTGCGCCTTTAGAATATTGGCGTGCAATCTCTGGCATTACGCTGGGGTCATCAAGAATGCGGAAATAAAGTTCTTGGGCAACACCGGGATCATCGGTACGAATTAGGGAATAAATAACGCGATCGAGTTTACTTTTTCGTTCGACAAAATACGATTCTAAGTTATCCCCCCAGCGTAATTGTTTGAATTTTTCGAGAAGAAGTGGGCGTGAGGCGATCGCCGGTAATTGTTCAATTGTGAGGCCATTTTTTTTGAGCCAAGTTTTCAGTTCTTCTTCAGATTTAATTTGGCGTTGCTGCATCAATGCATTAACCGCGCCTTGGACTTCTTCTTGGCTACAGTCCATCTCCGGTGTGCTGGCGATCGCCTGATCGATGATCATTTCCTGCGCTAAACGAGGGAGAAGTTGATATTGCGCCAAGAGTGACAGCAGTTGCTCCTGCTCTAGTTTCTGCTCACCAATCTGGACTTGAAGCACCATAACGACACATTAAACATAAATACCTACGGTTGATCATAAACCGACACTCTACGCTTGTCTTAAATCTTTCTTGAAGTTTGGGCGATCGCCTGAACAATGTGACTTTTTCGGGGATAAATCTGCGGTTGAAATCTATCGCTAGAATGACGACTAGGTAGCAGTTGAAACGAGTATGCAAAAGATTAAGATTTTCCTCGCATCTTCGTCTGAGCTAAGGTCAGATCGGGAGCAGTTCGAGATTTTTATTTATCGGGAATGTAAGAAACGCTTTGATGATGGGATTTTCTTACATCTTGATATTTGGGAAGATTTTCTGGATGCGATGTCGGCGACGGGTCTTCAGAGTGAATATAACAAAGCGATTCAGGACTGTGATATTTTTGTGCTGCTCGCGTGGAATAAGGTTGGCAAATATACCGCTGAGGAATTTGAGAAGGCGTTTGGTTCGTTTACCGAAAATAAAAAGCCGTTTATTTTCACATATGTCAAGCCGTCTACCAGTAGGGATCGGGATGAGCTAAAAAGTCTCTGGGCATTTGAGGATAAGCTCAACGAACTCAAGCATTACAAAACGCCCTACGAAACCATTGAGGGGTTGCGGGAGCATTTCGGGAATCAGTTGGATAAGCTCGCTAAAAATAATTTTGAGTTATTGGGTTTGTCGGCAGCAGCGGCGGATAGCGACACAGCAACAAGTTCTTCGACTGGAACAGTGACGGATAATCGCAAAATTTACAATATCGAAAAGATTGATAATGCAGAGTTTAGTTAGTTTGGTGAAAAGTTCACCTCCAAGGAGCAGGGCTGTTTCATTCTGTCGAGAAAAAGGCTAAGAAGTACAAAAAGACAGTAAGAGAGGTAGTTTATGAGAAATCATCGCCATGGCTTCCGTCATGGAGTGATAACCATGTAATCGCAATAGCGAAATCACCCAGCTACGGAAGATAGCAAAATTCTGCGGAGCATTACCTCGTGTCTGTTGTGCTTGGTCTTCTTGGAAGATGACATCCTTGACCCAATGCAAGTTGTTCTCAATTTGCCAATGTTGACGAATCACCCGGCTTAACTTCTGCCCCTGGGGTGATAGTGATGTGATGTAGAACATTTGATTGTCATAGTCTTTGTTTTGTCTGCAACCCCAACGAGTTACTCGCACAACAGACTGGACATCACACCATTGCGTTGTGAAAAATGTCGGTAGAGACCAAACTTCCACCCACCGTTTCTCCTGACGACCATGATCAATATCCTTTGATTCAGTTTTGGCGAGTGGTTCATGCTCCAGACAATAGTCAATAAGAACTTGATACAACTTTTTCTGATTACCTTTGACTGTAATCACATAATCATGCTGATGATGTCATAGTTCTCCACTGTATTCTTAAGAGATTTACCATCCCCTGCCACTACATCCCCTTTTCTTACATGCTGCCTTGCCCACTGATTAAATACTTTGGCTACCTACTCAAAATCTAACTCCATCATTACTCGCCGAACAGTTGAATAGGAGGGCACACGGGCTTGAGGAATCTGCAGCGTCTTAATCAGTTCACGACGATGTCGTTCGATAAAGCGTCCAATACCTCGATATCCCCACTCGTCTCTCATACCTGCCATGATGATAATTAACAAGATTAGAGGCAGTGAGTATCTTCGTCCTGATGCTTCTCTTGGGTCTTCAATACGATTCAATGCCTCCAGCAAACTTTCGCCCATTTTTTGACACCAACTTCTTCTTTACTCTCATTCTCTTACTTCTTCTTTAGAATGAAACAGCCCTGCCTTGAGAAAGGGGGAACTTGAGAAGACCACACATACTTCCGGCAAACTTCACAAGCCTCCCGCGCCAGCTCACCCTGCGGCGGATTAAAAACATGGTGGTGACGCAACCGATTGCAACATACCGCCAGAGCCTCTTGCCAACTGCCTCCCCGCCACAGCCGGATGGAGAGCGCATCGTCTCCGGCAGCGATGCGCTCTCCATCCGGGCTAAATGCCACTGACCATACCATACCCCCATAGCCCTGCAAGCATTGGATCTCACGGCTTAGCTCCACTGAGCTGCGTAGCAGACCCTGTATGGGCGTCAGCAGTTTTTGTTTTTTCGTCGAGAGTTTCAAGAGAGTAATGTTAAACGCCAATTGCGCAGTAGCTCAATACTTCCATTCACTCTAAATTTCGCAAACAGTGCCATGCTCAAGTCCACCATGTGTTTTGATTTAGAGACGACCTTCGTCCTGCGATGAAACCGAGCAAACCAATGGCGATTGTCTGAGTTGTTTCTCTCAATTGCTATTGTCTCTTTCTTGCTAATGACATGAAAAGCATCTGGGTGATTCTCTAATAGCTGTTGATAGGGTTTCCAATTATCGGTGCAATAGACAGTGATTTGCCATTGTGATAACCGCTCTAGTAAATGACCTAAAGTTCGACTATCACGACTTCCCAATTCCCAGTCAATGAGTCGCCCAGTATTACGGTCATATGCTTTCCAGACCCAAAGTTTGTTTTTTTCTCTTGGATAAAATGCCATAGCTCATCTAGCTCCACCACGACAGCAGACTCAGGAGTGGGCTTTTCATAATTGGCTTCACCGGAATCTCTTACCCAATTGAGCACTGATTGAGCTGATACACCGAGAATCTTGGCTGTCGCATTCATTGACATACCACTCATATACATCAATACAGCTTCTAATTTCATCCAGAGAGGCTTGCCCCGCTCTTTAGAAAAGCTTGTAAATTGATAATTGCACTGCTTACACTTAAATCGTTGACGATTTTTAGCGAATCCACTTTTGATGATGTCTTGAGCATTACATTGGGGACAGTGAATTGTCATAGCGAGACTTCCAAGGAAACGACTCACTCCATTTTGCTATAGCATTACTTACTTGAAACTCTCTTTTCGTCGTAATCTTCTCTAGGTTTTCCCCTGCACAACGAATCGACTCCATCGACCCCTGCACCGGACGCGTAGGCAAAAGATTCAAAACCTGCATTGCCTCTTCCCGCAGCTTGATTTCAGCGAGGTTCTGTTCAATGAATGCAACTTTTTCGGTGGCACTCTCCTCACTGAGTTGATAATAATCCTGGGCTTCTATCGTTAAATATAGCAGCGAAGGAGAAGGTTAGGACATAGAACAGAAGGCTATTCTGATGGCATCGAACAAATCCTCAGTCTTCTTGATGAGCTTACTTACCTCCTTCTTTAACCTCCCCCAAAACTTCTCTATCTTGTTCAGGTGTGGTGAGTAGGGTGGCAAAAATATCACTTCACATCCTGCCTTCGCCACCAATGTTTGTATTCTTTCCTTTGGATGAACACTGGCATTATCCAGAATAATAATTTGACCCGGAATCAACTCTGGCACTAAGCAATCCTCTACCCATTGGCAAACTAAGGCGCTGTTGGCATAGCCCTCAAATACCATCGGTGCTATCTGCCTCTCCCTCTCGCCATCCTCCAATCACGCTAACTCGTTCTGTACGATGACCTAACTTCTCTGCGATAAACCTCTCTGACTTATGGCAGTAGCCATACCCATAATCTAAGGTATTATCAAATCCACTTTCATCGATATATACGAGTCGTTCTTGGCCATACTGCTTCAGTTGTGCCACAAATGCTTTTTCTAATTCTTTATCTCTCTCTTGATATCGATAGGTCTTTTTTTTCGAGTAAATTCAATTTTCCGTAGAGCTTCACGTCTGGATGCATCACTAATAGACTCTGGCCATTTCTCCGCCATTTCCTTCTGGGTTAGATGCCCATATTCCTCTGCAAAAGCACGAAAAGCATCTAGATCATTAATCTTCGGTTGAGGGCCTCGACGGTAATCTGTCTTCGGAGCGACTGAACCGATTTTCTCTCGTCGTTTCAGCCACAGGTCTAGCGTATTTCGGCTAATACCAAAGAAGCGACAGATATCACTTTTTCGTTCACCTTTATCGAAGGCGGCAACAGCTTTTAGGCGTAAATCAAGACTATGGGGAGCAGGCATGGCATCTATGTTTATTGCTTCTATCCTATTCTGTCTTAACCCACTCCTTGCCTGCTATAGCCTTTAATGCTTTCCCAGTCTGCCCGCACCTCCAGCATCAAGCCATTCGGCAAGAAATAATCCTCATTTTTTCCTTTCCCTAGCCATTCCCTATGGGCATCCTCCACCCAATCCGCCAGCCGCCGCCATTGCCGATCTTCAGACCGCCATTCCGCAAACCGTTGCCAGCCCTCTAGCAATGCTTCATGGGCCAGATCCACCCACACCTCTTCTTTCCCTCCAGCAACTAGCAGCCGACTATCCTTACTCACCAAGAAATCCAATAATTCCCCTAGATTGTCTTGCTCATCCCCCGTCGCCAAAGCCAACAGATCAACCTTAAGCTGTCGCTGCCGGGTATCCTGTGTCCCTTGGCCAGTCCGCACCAACTTCAAAAAATCCGCTTCGCCAATCCTGCTCCTCTGATTCCAACTCCCCATAAACAGACTCCGCATGGACATCCAGCGCCCCTTTCACCCCACCAATCTCATCGGTATAGGCCGCTAATGTAAAAGTTCTTTCCTGTTGCCTATCCCATAGTTGCGTTAGGGCAAACTCCAACAACGGCAAGAAATTCTTTTCCTGTTGCACATCCCGTAGGATAAGTTCCTTTAGCCCTGCCTCAAACCCATAACCCGCTATCGTTGCCGGAGCTATGATTGCCGTTTCTAGTTCCTCTGGCTCCATCGGTAGCAAGAGTACCTGATGCTTCTGCAAGATTTCCCCTAAGCTCTGATAATCTAAGCAATTTTGAAAGAAATCGGCCCGCATTGTCGTGACGACTTTTAGAGGCGAATCTTCCAGCTCAGCAGCGCCCACCAACAGATCAATAAAAGCCTTGCGTTCAGCTTCTTTTGCCTCAGGGCAAACCGTAAATACTTCCTCAAACTGGTCTACCACCAACAATAATTTCTGTTCCAGCTTTAGCAACTCAACCGCTGCCGCCAAATTGCCCCCTGAAATCTTCGTACAAATCTTTTGTTTCAGCCTTGTCTTGGGGCATAGTTGCATCAATGTCCGACTGATTTCATTCATCGGATCTAAAGGCGAATCTCCCGGTTTAATGGGTGGCAAGATCTGAATATTCCCCTGATTTTTCAGGAGTGGAATAAGTCCTGCCCGCACCAAAGACGATTTTCCACTACCCGACGCACCGATTACGGGCACAAAATTAGACTTATCTAACTGGTCGAGCAGTCGCTATACAAAAACATCACGCCCTTTAAAAAATTGCGCCGTATCCTGAGTAAAAGCCTCTAGCCAGACGTAAGGACATATATCTTCGGCTACTGTTTGAATCTTCTTTTGCTTAGATTTCGCCTGACCTGCTTTTCCTGTAGCGACAGAGCTTTCAGTCTGCATCACCTCTTCCAGTGAAATCTGAAGAACCTTACAAATCACGACAAAATTTGTACGGCTGATACTTTTCTGATTAAAAAACTTGGAGATCGTGTCCCGACTTTGGATATCGATTTCTTCAGCCAATTTCTCCTGAGTTAAACCACTAGCATCAAATTTCTGTCGAGCGATTTCTAAACCTTTCTCATGATTTTGCTTGCCATGACGAAAGCCGTTTTTGCAGATATGCTCTGAATGGCATTCAGGACAGTTCATTTTTTATTTGACAGCTTACTCCTCCTCTCTCATTTCACCAACGCCGATTTCTAATACCGTTAGCTATCAGCTCATCCGTCTCAACTCATCTACGAATGACCGCCTTGATGAACTTACCGATGATTTTGATAGCCACTAAAGTTCATGAGACTACTCAAAAGTCGGGGATTTATTCTTTTGCTATTCGATGCCATCTTGAATAGAAATCCTCGACTTTTAAAACGTAAAGACTATTTATGCTCTGGGTGACGATAATCAATAAAATAAAATTCCGATTCTAATTTGTAATGCAACATAGCGGCGATCGCCCCACAAATCCCACCAAAACCCAATAGACCAGCACCTACTTTGAGACGCTTAGCATCTGGCAATATCGCTGTTGCAGCAACAGAGGCGATCGCCATAGTTACCAGAATACGTTTCGCCAATTTCGTATTTTTTAGTGCGCCCTTACAGCTACTGCAATGTTGAGTATGCTGTCGATATCGATCTAGAACTACGGGGCGATCAGTTTCAATGGGTAGAGGTTGTGGTTTAATGCCCAAACTTTCCCAAGGCAATTTACCTTCGCAATGTTGATCAAACCAACGCCGAAATTCGATCACGAATCGATCTGCTTCGGCAGGCATTTTGTAGGCATCTTTCCAACTTTCTGAAGACTGATGATTAAAATATTCTTGGCGCTGCAAAATAATCATGTCACTATCTATCACCGCATTTCGGGTCTGACGATGCTCCCACCAACGCGGAATAAGACGACCCAATTGTTTCGCGAAATTCCTCACAAAAAAGGCAATTAAGCGAGCTTTGCCGGGAGAAGTCGGCACGCAATAGGTGACAAGACCAACCTGTTTCCCCGACGGAAATGGAATTTCATACTCGACCAAACAAGGTGGTTTGAAGGTGATATTGGTCTTAAAACCGCTGGTGACCTTACCCTCAATGCAGGTCATTTCAGAACTGATAATCTCAAAAGTTAGAGGCTTTGCCATCTCACGTTTCCCTTGTAAACCATGGTGCGCAAAGGGGACATGGCTCGGATCAACAATATTTTCGACGAGAGTTGTCCAGTCATAATCCACGTCTCGGGCGTAAGTCGACCACACAAATCCCTTTGTTTCACTAATATTGGGCGATAAAGGTAGCGGCATTTCGGCGGCCAAATCCGGTGTCGTTTCGTCTAACCAAACCCAGAGTAAATCCTGCTCAGTTTGCACCGGGAATGAGACAACACAAAAATTGTCGCGACGTTTTTCTAGAATTTCGGGCTGACCTAACTGAGGAATTCGTTGGCAACTACCCGCTTCATCAAACTCCCAGCCGTGATAGCTACACATTAGGCGATCGCTCTTTTCATCGATGCGACCTTCACTGAGAGGGGCAAGACGATGGGGACATTTATCCAGAAAAACAGAATATTTTTGCTGAGCACGAGGCTTCCAAATGACCAGTGGTTTACCAAGAATAGTAATCGCTTTTGGTGCCGAAGGGTCTAAATCTTCTAGCAAAGCGACTGGATACCATTGCTGTAAAAAATTGAATGAGGTCATGGGGATTATCGAGGCTAAATTATTGAATGGAGAGTTGCTTTTTATCTGCTGCTAATTGTTTTTCTTTTCCAGTAATCACCGTCATCTGTTTCTGGGCATCGAGAGTATTGGGGCGCATCCGAATTAGATAATAAGCTTCTTCGCCCAATGCAGAAATTGTTGTTTCACCTTCTAACTTTTGCCAGCTCAACGGAAAACTCGCTCGATTGTAAAAGGTCAAGTAATAGCTGTAGGGCGATCGCCGCGATTCAGCGATATTGATTTGTAGCGTTTCATCAGGCTTTAAAGCACCAAAGAAAAATTGAGTATCTGTCGCACCAACGGGCAAAAACTCATATTTCACGAAGCTTTCCGGTAGTAGATCCCGTAACTGAAAAATTGTGAAGATATAGTAATGCAGCGCGGAAAAATACCAGTTTGTTTTACCCGCTAAAGTCTTATAAAAATCATTGCTATCAGACTCTATTTTGAGCGTTGGCACTTGAATGTCTGCGTCAGTAGTTACTGTTGGATAAACGATATTTTCTTTTGCATGGTAATAGCGTAAACCAACCGTGTATTTGCCTTTTGGTAACTTGATTTTCAGTTCAGATTGCTCTGGATTATCCGTTAAAGCTTCAAAGTTTGTGACGGTTCGGTAAGACGGAAAATCGTAAATACAACCAACCCAAGATTCAGTCGAGCTACGAATCGTATCAAGGTTAATTGTGAGTTCTGACTCCACCGGAATTGGCCCTAAAGTACCGATAATCGCATGGGTATTCCAGCGAGGTGCTTTCGTCATTAGAACCGACAAACTGAGCGGTTTCTTCAGGAGGTTTTCGGAAATGATTCGCCAAGTTTTGCTTTGCTCTGTATTACGACCGAGGTAGAGGGTATAGAGATTACCGATGACAAATTTGTTGACCTTATAAAAGCCAAAAGAAAGCAGCGCAAATGGAATTTCGAGCCAAGTTTTAATTCCCATCAGCATCCCCAAAAATCACGCTCTAGATTCTACCGTAGTGGGCGATCGCCTCTTTCTTTTGCCAGGCCCACATCTGATCGCCGTAGGAGAAATGCCACCATTCATTCGGGTGCTGCACAAAGCCAGCTTTCGTCATCACCTGTCGCAAGAGGCAACGATTTTGGTGATATTGCTGGGATTCGGCATCTGTTTTCTCCGAATAAAAATCTGGATAGGAGCGATCGCCAATTTCATCGATATCGCCACCCATATTTAAGGAGCCACTAGATTCGGTCGTTGCAAGGGTTAGGTCTACTGCTGCACCAGTACTGTGGGGTGGTGGCGTTGCGGGATTATCGCTGGGAGCAGCCCAAAATTTATAAACCTGTTCCCAAACCTCTTTTTCCTCAGATTCATTTAGGAGGCGATCGCCCTTCAGTTCCGCAAACGTGTAATCCACCATAAATTGCTGCACCGCAATCGGTCGGTAAGCATCAAAGATTTGAAGCGTCAGTTCAGGTCGTTCTTCCTGCAAGCAAATCTGCGCTGCGATTAGCCGTCTTAAAACCAACTCCCGCAAAAAATATGGCGATCGCCCATCATAGTCTGCGCCTAATTTCAGATAGGGATGTGGCTCAATAATCGAGAATAAATCCTTGGGAATGGGTGCGAGAGGCTCTTCAGATGGAACGAGAGGAACCGATTGGTAAGGTTTTTTCATGGCATTACTTACAAAATGGCAAACGATGGATCGCTTCGTTGGTACCGATCACCATCATCATTAATTCTTTATCAAGACGTTTTTCGGGTGAGGGATTAATTTCAAAACAATCGTCATTACCCACCGCTAAAACATTGACACCATAATTTGACCGGAGAGACAACTCCGCAAGGGTTTTACCGTGGAACTCTTCAGGAATCCGAATTTCCACAATGCAGTGTTTATCATCAATGGCAAAACGATCGAGGATCGAGGGTCGCGTCAAGGTCATTGCCAAGGCTGCCCCGGCTTCATACTCCGGATAAACAATGCGGTCTGCACCGACCCGTTTTAATAATTTGCCATGCACACTAGAGGATGCCTTCGCAATCACATTTTCCACACCGCCTTCTTTAACATTGAGAGTCGTGACGATGCTTTCTTGGAGATAATTACCGATCGCCACAATAACGGTATCAAACTCAAAAATTCCCGCTTGACGCAAAGCTGTCACTTCAGTGGAATCGAGCTGAACTGCTTTAGAGACAAGTTTGTCAGTCATCACTGTGGCAACAAGTTTTTCGTTGATGTCAGTCCCCATCACTTCGTAACCCAGTTCGTGCAACTTCCCACAAACTGCTCGCCCGAAACGCCCAAGACCAATAACGGCAAATTGGCGATTTTCGCCCCGTCGCAAACCCTGAAATAGGAAATTCCAATTAGGCAGATTCACGTGTTACTTATCCTCTTAATTTGAAAACTGAATGGTTAAGGTTAAAAAGTTATGCTGGTTCGGCAGCAGCAATTTGAAGGTTATTATCCCACAAGCAAATTTTCTTCAGGGTAGCTAATGCGCTGGGGTGTAGCTTCACCTAATATTGCCGACATTAGCAGTAATACACCGACTCTTCCGCAATACATTGTGCCAATAATCGCAATTTTGCCAATCCCCGATAGGCTTGCTGTAATACCCGTTGAGAGGCCCACTGTCGCAAAGGCTGAAATCACTTCAAATAAAACATCAATCAACTCGAGGTTGGGGTTGCTGACAGAAATAATTGCGGTAACTAGGGTAATCACAGTGGCTGAACCAAACACGACGGCGATCGCCTTAAAAATAATCGTTTGAGAAATTTCCCGCTGGTGAATAGTGACCGTATTATGACCCCGCAAAACGGATAATGTGCAGTTAGCCAAGATACTCATCGTTGTGGTTTTGACGCCGCCGCCAGTACCACTAGGGCTTGCCCCAATAAACATTAAACCCATTGTGATAAAAAGCCCAGCAGTGGTCATATTGCCGATATCGATGCTATTAAATCCAGCAGTCCGGGTTGTCATCGACTGAAACCATGCGGCGATCGCCTTATCACTGAAACTCGCCATCGGTGCAAGGGTACTGAGATTATTCCACTCCACAAACAAAAAGGCGATCGTGCCAATACCCAATAACCACAACGTTGTACGCGTTACTACAATGAAATTCAGCGAAAAATTAAAGCGGCGAAGTTTCCCTTTTCGACGATGCTGCAACCATAAATAAAACTCGATAATCACCTCATAACCAATCCCGCCAAAGATTACGAGGGCAGGGATAACGAGATTAATAATCCACGAATTGTGGTAACCAACCAAACTATCGCTAAACAGGCTAAAACCCGCATTATTCCAGGCGCTAATGCTATGGAAAATCGACATCCAGAGACCCGATGCTGCGCCAAAATCTTGACTGAATCGAATATATAGCAGAAAAATCCCGGTCAGTTCACCAATCAGCGTCGTCGCAATGATCGAACGAATTAGGGTGCGAGTGCCTTGGTTATAGGGCTGGTCAAAAGATTCTTTGATCGCAAATTTTTGAGCCAGGTCAAAGCGTCGACCGATTAACAGCATCAAAAAAGTGGACAAGGTCATATAGCCCAGACCACCAATCTGAATCAGAAATAAAATCACGCATTGCCCAAAAGTCGAGAACGCAGTGCCTGTATCCACCACGCTTAAACCCGTTACACAGACTGCCGAGGTGGAGGTGAACAACGCAACCAATGGATCATTCCATGACCCTGACGCCATGGAAAGTGGCAACATCAGGAGCAAGGTTCCGAGTAAAATCGCGCCTAAAAATCCTAGGCAAATTGTTCTGGCGATCGTCATAGTGTTTGGGGCTTAAGACAGCAACGACATTACATCTCTTCATGTCCGTCTAGTGACGATAATCGTAGCGGCATTCGCCAGTTTTGAGAACTTATCTCGACCAACCACTTACTTTTGGTAGAGACAGCACCAAGGAAAGCTAATTCATTAAGTCCGAAATTTGGCGCGGAGTTTACGAAGTTCGAGTTTGAGCTGAATCAGGAACTGATTTTTGCGATGGGTGGTAATTGTTGGTGGGGAAATTTCTTTGTAATCAAAGAAGTGATTGACTTCCTTGAGGATTGTTTCGAGTCGCGGCACAATAGCGGCTTCGCGGTAATGGTTGACGAGGTCGCTATTCTCAGAGGAAACAGAAAAGTTTTCGAGCGCTTTGAGGATGCGATCGCCGTCATATTTAACGTTATAGGTGCTGATTTTTTTGCAATTAAAACCGGGGTCAAGATAATCGGCTAATGCGCCATTCACACTGGAAAAGATTTCACATCCGCAGGCGATCGCCTCTAGGGGCGGGAGACCAAACCCTTCACTGACAGCATTATTTCCCCAATATTCAGCGGAGTCGTAAATATAAATTTTGGAACGATTAAAGACTTCGCTGAGGTCTGGGACGAAATGATCGAGGACTTTGACGCGACAGGATTTTTGGAGTTCAGGAATCAGTTGATTCAGAACATAACTAGAAGTCTTACGCTTTTGTACCAGCACATCTATATCCCGTTCTAGATTGCGATTATTGAAAATCGGCGCAATTTGATTCGGCAAATGAAAAATCAGATTATTCGGCGCTTTATCTCCCCAATAGCCCATCGAGTTGCGACTCACGGTCAAAATCGGAATTGAGCTTGGAATTTTAAAGTTATAACCCGTGCTATGGGCATGGTAAATAACGTGGTGCGATCGCAAAGTTTTGATGAGATGGGGAATATCAAAACCCCAACTGATCACAAAAATGGCAGAATTTGGCTCTGTTTTTTCGAGTACTTCAGGAAGAAAAAGATGATCTGCCGATTGTTCGCGGTAGGTGACTAAATGCGCTGTTTGGAGTTTTGCGGCGAGCTCATAGGCATTAATTTCGGCGAAGAGGCCACCGCTCGAAAATTTTTCACTAACTCCGGGGACAAGAAAATAAAGTGGGCGCATGACAGAGGGGCGAAATGGCAGAGAGCAAAACTTTGTGAGGGTATTTGCTGAATCCAAATTGTACGACTGTGGGCGATCGCCTGCGAATTGGGCGGAGAATTTTACTTAGGGAGATAAAATCAGAGGGTCAGTTTTGCCAAGTCACCCATGAACACTCACGAAACATCCCTACTCTCGGTTCAAGATCTTGGGATTGCCTATCCACCAAGAGGTCAAGCGAAGATTTTGCAATGGGCTGTTGATGGTGTTTCTTTTGCTGTGGGACATGGCGATCGCCTTGGCTTAGTAGGAGAATCCGGCTGCGGTAAATCGACCATTGGGCGGGCACTTTTACAACTGCTACCGAGGGGGTCTCAAATTCGTGGTGAATCAACGTTTCAAGAGAAACCAATTCTCAATCTGACTGGCGAAGCGCTCCGGCATTATCGCGGTGAAGTGATGGGTTTGATTTTCCAAGACCCGATGACTCGCCTTGATCCGTTGATGACTATTGGCAATCATTGCCTCGAAACTCTGCGCTGTCATAGCCCCGAACTGAATAAGAAGGAAGCAAAGCAAAGAGCTCTCGAAACGTTAGAAGCCGTCAGAATTCCGGCAAACCGTTGGGATCAATATCCCCATGAATTTAGTGGTGGTATGCGACAACGGGTGGCGATCGCCTTAGCTTTACTCCTCGATCCGAAGCTGATTATTGCCGACGAACCGACAACCAGTCTTGATGTCACTGTCGCCAACGAGATTTTGCAAGAATTAACCAGACTCTGTGCTGAGCGAGATATGGGGCTGCTGCTGATTTCCCATGACCTTGCGATGGTGGCAGAATATTGCACCGAAATTGCTGTGATGCATGAAGGCAAAATTGTTGAAATGGGCGGTGTTCAAAAGATTTTCAAAACGCCAGACCATCCCTATACCCAATCTCTTCTCGAAGCAGCGCTCCATCTCCATAGTGACAAAGAATTAAATGCTGAAATCGAAACTCAGCCTCTGCTCTCCCTAGAAAATTTAGAACAGCACTATATTCTTGAAAGCAACTTTTTCCAGCAATTTATTACTGGTGAAAAGACCCAAGTGATTAAAGCCGTTGACGGTATTAATCTCGATATTTATGAAGGCGAAATTCTCGGTTTAGTCGGTGAATCCGGTTGCGGTAAAAGCACCCTTTCCCGCACGATTCTGCAACTTGTCCCTCCCACAGGCGGCAAAGTGATGTTCGAAGGAAAGGAATTAAATCGGTTGTCTGTCGCGGAAATGCGTCCCGAACGTCGTCACCTCCAGATGATTTTCCAAGATCCCCATGCCTCTCTCAATCCCTTGATGACTGTTGGCGAAAATATTGGCGACCCACTCCAAATTCATGGTTTAGCTGAAGGCGATGAGATTAAAGAACAAGTAATGCTAATGCTCGAAAAGGTTGGTTTAACGCCAACTGAAGATTACTATTCGCGTTTTCCACGGCAACTTTCCGGTGGGCAACAGCAACGAGTGGGCATTGCCAGAGCGTTAATTACCCGTCCCCGCCTCATAATCTGTGATGAACCAGTTAGTATGCTCGATGCAAGTATTCAGGCGCAGGTTCTGGAGTTAATGCAGAATCTCAAAGACGAATTTAATTTGACCTATTTATTTATTACCCATGATCTGTGGGTCGCGAAATTTTTATGCGATCGCATTGCAGTGATGAATCAGGGCAAAATCGTTGAACTTGGCAACACTGAAGATCTATTTAAAAATCCGCAGCATCCCTACACTCAGAAACTACTCGGAGCAGCGCCACTCCTCCAAAATATTTAGATGGTTAAGATGAAGGGCGATCGCCCCTCTGCTTATATCTGAAGAGACCGAATCAGTTAAGGTAATGGAGTTCGTCCTTTACTCCACTTGCAATGAGCATCATCACCCTCCAATCCGTTACTAAAGATTTTGGGATTAAAGAGATCCTGCGAGACGGAAATCTCAGCGTTGACGGCACAGATAAGGTTGGGCTGATTGGGGTAAATGGTGGTGGCAAATCCACGTTGCTCAAAATGATTGCAGGTATCGAACCAATTGATGGTGGGAAACGTCTTGTGCGTTCCGGGGCAAGAATTATTTATCTGCCGCAGCAACCAGAAATTGAGCCTGAAAATACGGTGCTTGATCAGGTTTTTGCGAATTGTGGCGAGCAGATGAAATGGGTTAAAGATTACGAAGAGCTTTCTCACAAAATGTCCCAGGCGGAAGGGGATGAGTTAAATAGCTTGATGGGTAAACTCTCGGCGATTACCGAAAAAATGGATGCTCTCAACGCTTGGGAGATGGAGACCAATGCCAAGATTATTTTGAGTAAGTTAGGTATTACGGATTTTGAGGCCAAAGTGGGTAGCCTGTCGGGGGGGTATCGTAAGCGAATTGCACTAGCTTCAGCGCTACTCTCTGAACCCGATTTGTTGTTAATGGATGAGCCGACAAACCATCTGGATGCCGACTCGGTGGAATGGTTGCAAAGTTATCTCAATCAATATTCTGGCGCTCTATTGCTTATTACTCACGACCGTTATTTTCTCGATCAAGTCACCAATCGTATCCTCGAAATTGACCGAGGTGATCTCTATGCCTATTCGGGAAACTATTCCTATTATTTAGAGAAAAAAGCGTTAGCTGAGGAAGCGGCAGCTAGCAGTCAACAAAAGCATAAAGGGGTCTTGCGTCGAGAATTGGAATGGCTTAAACGTGGCCCTCAAGGACGAGCAACAAAACAAAGAGCCCGCATTGACCGCATTCATGAGATGAAAGATAAAGTCTTTAAAGAGGCGCAGGGAAAGGTTGATATTGACACACCCGGCAGACGCATCGGTAAAAAGGTAATCGAAGTCGAAAATCTCTCGAAATCCTACGGCGATCGCCCGATTATTAAAGACTTTAGTTATGAATTTAATCCTGGCGATCGCATCGGCATTATTGGCGGTAATGGCGCAGGGAAATCCACTTTTTTAAATCTGATTACCCACCGCATCGAACCGGACTCCGGCACAGTCGATATTGGCAGCACGATTCATATTGGTTATTTTGACCAGCATTCAGATGATCTTGATGAGAAAACTCAAACTCAACGCGTGATCGAATACATCAAAGATGTCGCAACCTATGTCGAAACGGCTGATGGCACACAAATCTCCGCGTCGCAAATGTTGGAGCGCTTCCTATTTCCGCCCGACCAGCAGTATGCCCCCATCCATAAACTGTCCGGTGGTGAAAAACGCCGCTTATTTTTGCTCAAAGTGTTGATGGCCGCCCCAAATCTGCTGATTCTTGACGAACCAACAAATGACCTTGATGTCCAAACCCTATCAATTCTCGAAGAATATCTCGAAGAGTTCAATGGTTGCGTTGTGATTGTGGCTCACGATCGTTATTTTCTTGACCGCACTGTCAGCACAATTTTTTCGTTAGAAGGGCAAGGAAAACTCCGCCAATATCCCGGCAATTATTCTATTTACCTCGATTACAAAAAAGCTGAGGAAGCAAAGAAAGCTGAACTCGAAGCTGCTCAAGCAAAATCCTTACCGGCAAAGACTGCGACCAAGACAAAAGCCAAAACTTATCAGAAGCCTAAGTCTGCCTCGAATCGTCTTTCAAATTATCAACGGAAAGAACTCGAACGCCTCGAAATGAAAATTATTCCTGAGCTGGAAGAGAAAAAAGAAGCCCTCGAAGCACAGCTCTGTCAACAAGCTGATGGTGACTACGAAAAACTCCAAGCCCTTTCTGATAATCTCGCTCAGCTCAACCAAGAAATTGAAACAAAAACAGAACGTTGGCTAGAGTTAGCTGAACTCGACAATTAAGCAGGTAAATATTAGAGAGAAATATGAGGCGATCGCCTCTATCAAAAAACGAGAGCTTTCCATAACATCCTGAATCCTTAGAATCTCAGAATAATTTAACGATTAGCAAACCCTAAACCCAGATGGATATGTCAGTATTTCTCTAGAACACTATGCTCATCGCTAAACTGTCGCTGGCAAATAAATTTCACCTATGGTTTGGACTGACCAGCTGAAATGGTTTACTCGCAAATCCCAGCAGCTCCCTCTACGGCTCGTATTGGTTGTACCGTTTTTGCTGCAAATATTTGGAGTGGTGGGATTAGTTGGCTATTGGTCGCTCCGCAATGGTCAAAAATCTGTCGATACTCTTGTCCAGCAACTCCAGACTGAAATTGGACGGGAGATTGATCTCCATTTACGCAGTTATTTACGGGAGCCAGATTTTGCCAATCGCGCCACCATTGCTGCTGTCGAATTAGGGTTAGTTGATCCAACCGATCAAAATGCTTTAACGACTTATTTTCGGCGGTTAATCAAAGACAATCCACAAATTAATACAATTCAATATGGTTCCTTAGAGGGTGACTATATCGGTATCGGACGCTGGAAAAAAGGTGAGCCTGTCCTTAAGATTGCGACCCGTGAGATGGATGGCAAATTTCAAACGCTCCGACTCAATAGCGAAGGTAAAACAACTTATATTTACAACACCCGCGAAAACTATGTATTGCAAGATCGCGATTGGTTTAAAAACCCAGTTGGTGCACAGGCAACCCGTTGGAGTCCGGTTTATGTGATGTTTAGCAATCGCATGTTAGGGCTGACATTGGCGGAACCTGTTGAGAATGCCTCAGGCGAAATGATTGGAGTGATCGGCACAGATGTGTTGTTGGCGGAGTTAAATATTTTTCTCAAAAGCCTTGAGGTGGGTAAAACAGGACAGGCCTTTATCCTTGAACGGAATGGTGCATTAATAGGTAGTTCGACCCTGCGGAGTAGCCTCAATTTTCAGAATGATCAGGAGCGGCCAGAGCGTTTATTGGCAGAGGTTAGTGAGGATGACCTGATTGAATCGACCACTCGTTATCTCAGGCAAGAATTTGGCTCGCTAGAGAATATTGATCAACAGGAAAAGGGTCGCATCAACTTAGACGGGAAAACGCATTTTTTACAAGTGAGTCCATATCAGGATGAGTTTGGGTTAGATTGGCTCGTGATTCAAACGATTCCTGAGTCAGATTTTATGGCGCAGATTCATGTGAATACTCGCAACACGATTTTGATGATGTTTGTGGGTTTATGTATTGCGTCTTGGGTAGGGCTAATGACTTCTCGCTGGATTGCCAGCCCGATTTTGCAACTCTCTCAGGCGGCGATCGCCCTGGCGGAAGGAGAATGGAATGTCTTTATTCCAAATTACCAAACGGCTCGAGTGGGCATGATGCGAGAAACCACGAAATTAGCCTTAGCTTTCAATCGGATGCGTTCAGAGCTCCAAAAATCTTTTGATGATCTCGCCAAAGCAAAGAGTGGTTTAGAAGTAAAAGTGCAAGAACGCACAAGGGAATTGCGAGCCAGTGAAATTAAATATCGTGGCATTTATGACAATTCCCAGGTGGGGATTTTTCGAACACGAGTGGACAATGGTCTAGTAATTGATGCGAATGCCCGCTGTGTTGAAATGATGGGTTATGACAGCGGTGATGAAGTCATTGGTCGGTTAACGGCAGCCGATTTTTATGCGGATCTAAAAGACCGAACAAAGATGTTGCAGCAGGTGGTGGATTATGAGCTGCATAACTTTGAGACTCGATTTCGACGTAAAGATGGCAGCATTTTGCATGTCCTCATTTCTGGGCGTTATAACCAGGAAGATCGCTGCCTTGAGGGTGTAATTAACGATATCAGCGAACAAAAGAAGGCAGATGAAGCACTCAAACAAGAGCAAGCAAAGGCAGAGGCTTTACTCCTCAATATTTTGCCCGAGGCGATCGCCACCCAACTAAAAGAAAAGCCAGGTACCATCGCTGAACAATATGACCAAGCTACGATTCTTTTTGCTGATATCGTCGACTTTACGCCCCTCGCCTCACGCCTGTCGGCCCAAGCTTTGCTCGATATCCTCAACCAAGTTTTTTCGCAATTTGACGAACTTGCTGACCAATATGGTCTCGAAAAAATCAAAACAATTGGTGATGCCTATATGGTTGCAGGGGGATTACCCATTCCCGACCCAAATCACGTCGCGGCGATCGCCGATATGGCCTTAGCGATGATCGACATTGCCCAGAATATGAGCCCTCTCCAAGTGCAACTAGATGAAAATACCCAACTAAACCATCTCTTGCGGATTCGTATCGGTATCAATACAGGCGAGGTCATTGCAGGCGTCATCGGCACAAAAAAATTCATTTACGATCTTTGGGGAGACTCAGTGAATGTTGCTTCTCGAATGGAAAGCAGCGGTGAGCCCAACCTTATCCAAGTCACCGAATCTACCTATGAACTTCTCAAAGATGACTATATTTTTGAGCAACGTGGCATGATCTCCGTCAAAGGAAAAGGCGCAATGACAACTTATTGGCTTCTCGGCAAGGCTGAAAATCCAGGCGCTTAGTCAATTTCCAATACCTCAAAACGGCATTGTCAACAGATCGCAGAGTGCAAGATGGATTGTGCGTTGAATACCTTGCTTATCCATGAAGTTATAGCAGTGGTCATTTAGTTTGATACGTCATATGAACCTCAATCCTGAGCCTGTCTGCAAAACCATTATGGAGTGTCTTAATCTATCGGCGACTGCTATAGAAAGAGGACTTTGTGAGGCTGGCAAACTGCTTGGGAGGAAACATTATACTTGTAATTGTCGTCATTCAGAAGATCGAACGACACATGACAAATCTTTCTTACTGAGTCAAATGTTTTCTAACAATTTCTTCTCTCAAATCAGCTGGGCTGTGTTCTTTTCGGTACTCGGCTCGGGTTCTGTTGCTCTGGCTGACTACAATCCCCCCGATGCAGAAGTCCCTGATGGCTCCACCGTTGCGAATGGTTCTCGCACTTCCTGCATTATGGAAGAGGGCAACACCGCATTTACGCCTCTTATTCCGCTGACTCACCTCGCGAAGGGCGATCGCCAGCCGGAACTTGCTTTTTATGTTCCCACAACCTCAGAGTATCGCGTCGATATCGGTCTCCTCGATAGCGATGGTGAATTCCTTGAATTTATTGAAGCAACAGGTACTGAACCGGGGATTGTCTCGGTGCCTGTGACGATGATATTAGAAACAGGTCGCTATCAGATACATGCAGGACTCGCTTGTGATGATGCCAGCCAATATCATACTGAGGCGATCGCCTATTTTGAGTTAGAGGCTTTACCAGAAGCAGTGCAGACAGAAGTGGCAGATACTGCTGATGCTGCAACACAATCAGAAATTTATGCCGATGCCGGTTATTGGTTAGATGCTTTTACTCTCGCTGATGAGACGCAACGCCTTGATTTATTGCAACAGCTAGCCTCATTGGAGACGACGGAGCAACAAGCAAATTTAGTGGCGATCGCCGAAGCTTTGACCATGAAGCAAACAACAGACGTGACTGCCCATACTGTTCCGTAAGATCGTTTTTCCCGAGAATTCACGAAGACTTTTTGGGTTAAGACTTTTATGATGAAGACTAGGCAGTGCCTAGGTTGGAAGTCAACGGTTATCTATGAGCGATCAAAATGAACTCCTCGAATTAGTTGAGACCCTAGTTCATGAGCAGAAGGGGGAATATCTTAGCGATCTGCAACGCATTATTTTGGCCGCATCCCTAGATGATTCGGGTAAACGCAAAACTTATGAGGCGATCGCCAACGAAACGGGTTACTCACCGAAATACATTAAACAAGGAATTGCGCCTACCCTCTGGCAACTGCTCTCGGAACTATTTGGTGAGAAAGTCAGCAAAAGTAATATTTTTGCTGTGCTTTCTCAATACCAAAAACAACATCCACCCCAACCCAAAACAACTCAGCAAGCTACATCACAACCAGCAGAAACATCAAAAGTTTCTCTCTTAACTCCGACAGCGGCAATACCGACCAGTAATGCCAAAGCCGTTATTTTATTAGTTGATGATCAGCCCCAAAACCTCGCCCTCCTCACCGATATGCTCGAAAGCGAAGGGTACGATGTGCGCCAAGCGATTAATGGTCGACTTGCGCTTAATGTTGTAAAAATTCAGCCGCCTGATCTCATTTTGCTAGACGTGAATATGCCTGAGATGAATGGTTATGAGGTGTGTCGTCAGCTGAAAGCAGATCCCAGCACTGCTTCGATTCCCGTCATTTTTATTAGTGCCCTTAATGAGAGTTGGGATAAGGTACAGGCGTTTTCGGTAGGTGCGGCAGACTACATCACCAAACCACCCAAGGTAGTGGAAGTTATCGCCCGTATTACGAATCAACTCAATCTTTCGAAGGCTTACCAACAGTTTCGGCGGCTATCAGCCCATCTCCAATACAGCCAACGGTTACTTCGCGATGCGGGATTAGTCGATGCCCATATGGGACTGATGACGCGGGACTATTTTGAGCAACGTCTTACAGAAAAATGGCCAGGGGCGATCGCCGCGCAACAGAGTATGGCATTAGTGCTGGTGAAATTTTCTTATCTCTCTGTGGGAGTGCATACCGATTTTCCTGCTGAGTGGCAGACCCTTATTACCCATCTCCTGTCTCTTGTGGATCTAGAGCAAGTCGAAGTCGCTCATTTTGCCCCCTTTACAGTCGCGATCTTGATGCCTGGTGTTAGCGCCAATCACCTCACTGAAGTGCAACAGGCGATCGCCCAACAGTTGGAACCCTATAAACTGCCTCTATCAATGGATTTTCAGATCTTTTCCCACAATGCCCAGCCCAGCGAAACACTGACGAGCCAACAATTTCTCGCTGCGGGTAAAGCTTTACTCCCGTAGGATTCTAAATTGTAAGTTTTAGAGAAAGTGACTTTTTTAAATCAAAGACATGACCAAAAATGACTTTTTCGGTATTTTTTCTGCTGGAAATTAGAGCGATAGTGAAAGCAATCAAGTTCACACAACATTCTTTCTCAGAGGTTAATCCGATGAATCATGACCTTGTAACTGTCCTAGAGATCAATGCAATTTTCGCTTTGTTCTTTACAGTTTATTCTCCGCTCATAATCTGGCGTCTGCCAACTCGCTAGCTGATTTCTGCAACTAAAAACTCACTTTCTTTTTTGTCACATTTCCCTTATCAACAATTTCTTATCTCGGAGCAAAATAATGACAACTCTCACTTTTCGTGGTTCTCAATTCACCTATCAACCTACTCGTATTCATACACCTACTTGTAAGACCCACACAACCAAATATCGTGGACAAGTCGTTGCAATTCGTCAGCCGATCACCCCAGACTCTACACCCAAAGGTCTGATCTATCGAGGCGTTGCGTACTAAAAGTTCGACTTAGGCATCTAGTCTGCAAGTTTTAGATACCCCAAGGCTTCCCAATACTGGGAGGTCTTTTTTTAATATATGGAGGCGATCGCCAAGCACAGCTCCCTTACAAATCGATCACCTCTACTTAGTTCGCCTCATCCAATATGATTTCGTGGATGAAATTCTGACTGGCGAACCCTTACCCCGCTACCGATTTAAAGAGCTAAATCTGCAAGCAGATCCCGATAGCTATGACATATTGATCGCAATTAAACCTGTAAAAGAATGGCTTGATGGAGTCTACACATTGCTCTAGCAAGTCATCGATCAATCTGAAGCCGAAACTCTGACTGATTTGATTGATTTGACCTCTTGCAAAGATTCTGTCAGAGTTGAGTTGTCAAAATAGGTTTGAATGTGACCGTCTGATATTGTTTGAGTCAACTTAAACCATCGCTCTCAAACCGTTCTATGGACTGCCCTCATTGTGACTCGACAAGATTTTCAGTCCTACAACGAAAGACTAACCTTGGTTACGATCGCTTTCAGTGTAAAACTTGCCATCGCACCTATAACGAGCGCACTGCAACACCTTTCAATTTCATTGAAGTGCCTACAGACATCGTCTTTGAAGTTCTATTCTGTCGAATCAGATATAAACTCAGCTATCGCGATGTCGCTGAATTCTATTTGCTTCGTGGATTTCAATTCAGCCATGAAACTGTTCGGGACTGGGAGGAGCGTTTCCTGCCTTATTTCACCGAACACATTCGAGAAAAACGACGAGGAAAAATAGGGCAAGTCTGGTTTGTTGATGAAACTTATGTCCAAGTTTCTGGGCGATGGTGCTATCTATACCGTGGCATTGATCAAGATGGCAATCTTGTGGATGTGAGGCTCTCTGATAAACGGGACATGGCAGGGACTAAAGCCTTTTTTGAAATGGCCAGAGAGATATCAGGGGAAAGTCCCGAGCAAGTCTTTACTGATGGTCTTAAGTCATACCCCAGAGCCATTGATGAAGAATTAGGAAAAGAGGTGGAGCATCAAGTGATTGGCTGTCAGGGTAATCCAGTGGAGCAAAGTCATCGTGGCCAGAAAGACCGATATTATCCGACTCTTGGATTTGGAGCCTTGGAATCAGCCCAGAGATTCTGTCAGGCTTTTGATGAGGTGAATAATGTTCTGAGACCTCGTCGTCAAATGGGAGAAGTAGTGTCTTCGTCTGAACGAAGAGATAGGTTTCTCCAAAGAATCGAAGCATTACACAGCATTTTCAATGCCGCTTAACAACAGGCTTATCGAACGTGAGTTCGGGATAAGGAAATGAGGTTCTAATCAAGCTGAAGAGAGGGTTTCTTAGGCTGATGACAGTAGGCAATGAGACCGCAAAGCAAGTTGACACAAAAGTTCGCTGGACTGCGATGGCGAGAGTGTTCAATCTGAGAAATTTTCTTCAGTTGGTCAATGACTGTCTCAATTAAAGCTCGCTTACGAGCCAAAACTTTGTCACGCCAAAGCATCAGGTGATTCTTCATATTGCGACGAGGCTTAGCTAGAAGCCTCACATCATATTCTTCTTGTAAATACTGTGCCAGAGCTTGAGAGACGTAACTTTTATCAGCAAAGACTTTTCCCGATAACTCTTTCAAAAGCTCCACTACCGGCTTTCTATCATTGGTGTTGCCAGGCGTGATTTTAACATTGAGTAATTCGCCATGGTCATTGATAACCAGATGTAGTTTGAAACCAAAGAACCAACCCACAGAGGTTTTACCTCGAGCGGCATGACCTTCAAAAACGCGATGTTGAGAGATGCGGCGATTGTGACAAACCTTGATACTGGTGGCATCAATGAAACTAATACCTGTGCATTGACCATAACAGTGCTGTAGGTAGACACATAGAGGTACTAACGTCGAAGGCATCCACTCCACAAAACGTTGGTCACTCACGGCTCTGGGAAAGGCTCCTCGCCAGTGATGACGCACATTGATGAGATAGAAATACTTGAAGTGACGATAGTGAGATTGATGAAATGCAATCAATATCGTCATTATCTCGCTGAGACTAAGGCTTCTAGGGCGACGTCGCCGCCGTTGTTTCGAGGCCAGTAATTGTTGTTGCCATTGAGGTTCAAAGACTTGGCAGAAATCATCAATGGAACAAAACAAAGGTTCTAGACTGGTCATGGGAGAAAGTGGTGGATTGCTTATTAACGTGAGTTCTGGATAAGGAAATGAGACTCTAATTGAGTTAGAGAGAAGGTTTCTTAGGCTGATGACAATAGGCAATCAAGCCACACAGCAAATTGACGCAGAAGTTCGCTGGACTACGATGTCTAGAGTGCTCAATCTGAGAAATATTCTTCAGTTGGTCAATGACGGTCTCAATTAAAGCTCGCTTACGAGCGATGAATGTATCTTGCCAGAGCATCAAGCGATTCTCCATATTGCGGCGAGGTTTAGCAATTAACATCACATCATGTTCTTCTTTGAGATGTTGTGCCAGAGCTTGGGACACATAGCCCTTATCTCCAAAAACTTTGCTGAATAAATTCCGTAACAGTTCAACGACAGGCTTTCTGTCATCAATATTGCCAGGAGTGATTTGTACATGAAGTAATTCTCCTCGGTCATTAATGACCAGATGGAGTTTGAAGCCAAAGAACCACCCAACAGAGGTTTTGCCTCTAGCGGCATGACCGTTAAAGACTCGATGTTGGGCAATACGGCGATTGTGACAAACTTTGATACTGGTGGCATCAATGAAACTAATGCCTGTGCAATCTCCATAACAGTCACATAAATAGGCACATAGAGGCACTAAGCTGGAGGGCATCCATGCCACAAAGCGTTGATAACTCACTGCTTTGGGAAAGGCTTTTTGCCAATAGTGTCGCACCATCAGGAGATAGAAATGCTTGAAATTACGATAGTGAGATTGATGAAATGCAATCAGTATCGTCATCACCTCACTCAAGCTTAGGCTTCTAGAACGGTGACGATACCTTTTGCAAGAGCTCAGTAATTCTTGATGCCACTGAGGTTCAAAGACCTGGCAGAAATCGTCAACGTCACAAAATAAAGCGTCTAAACTAAGCATAGGAGAAAGCTGTGGATTGGTTTCAACTGCCACGATATGAGCTTTCTTCTTTTCTTTCCTTATCCAGAACTCACGTTAATTTACGTGGAATATTACCGCACAAGTTTGCTAGAGATGACTTCAAAATATGGATTCGTTTTAATTCAACAAAATCAAAAAATGAGATAAGGCGATCGCCGTCCATCTGCTAGAGTGTCGATTTTAGGTTAATGGGAGTGGGTTAAGACAGAATAGGATAGAAGCAATAAACATAGATGCCATGCCTGCTCCCCATAGTCTTGATTTACGCCTAAAAGCTGTTGCCGCCTTCGATAAAGGTGAACGAAAAAGTGATATCTGTCGCTTCTTTGGTATTAGCCGAAATACGCTAGACCTGTGGCTGAAACGACGAGAGAAAATCGGTTCAGTCGCTCCGAAGACAGATTACCGTCGAGGCCCTCAACCGAAGATTAATGATCTAGATGCTTTTCGTGCTTTTGCAGAGGAATATGGGCATCTAACCCAGAAGGAAATGGCGGAGAAATGGCCAGAGTCTATTAGTGATGCATCCAGACGTGAAGCTCTACGGAAAATTGAATTTACTCGAAAAAAAAGACCTATCGATATCAAGAGAGAGATAAAGAATTAGAAAAAGCATTTGTGGCACAACTGAAGCAGTATGGCCAAGAACGACTCGTATATATCGATGAAAGTGGATTTGATAATACCTTAGATTATGGGTATGGCTACTGCCATAAGTCAGAGAGGTTTATCGCAGAGAAGTTAGGTCATCGTACAGAACGAGTTAGCGTGATTGGAGGATGGCGAGAGGGAGAGCAGATAGCACCGATGGTATTTGAGGGCTATGCCAACAGCGCCTTAGTTTGCCAATGGGTAGAGGATTGCTTAGTGCCAGAGTTGATTCCGGGTCAAATTATTATTCTGGATAATGCCAGTGTTCATCCAAAGGAAAGAATACAAACATTGGTGGCGAAGGCAGGATGTGAAGTGATATTTTTGCCACCCTACTCACCACACCTGAACAAGATAGAGAAGTTTTGGGGGAGGTTAAAGAAGGAGGTAAGTAAGCTCATCAAGAAGACTGAGGATTTGTTCGATGCCATCAGAATAGCCTTCTGTTCTATGTCCTAACCTTCTCCTTCGCTGCTATAAAACCCATAAACCAAGCAAGAGCAATATCTTGAGCGAACAAATGAACTACACTGCAAATTGTGTAGAACAAATATATTACGCTGTCACTATGGCTCGAGGCAGATTTGAACTGCCGACCTTGGGCTTATGAGTCTCCAGTACATGAGTACTATGAAAATGACTTGCTTCTCGCTTAAATTTGAGCTGTTTTATCGTTGCAATCCGAGAAAGTTGAGAGGCGATCACCTGCTTTAATTTTGAAAGCGAATAGGTGAAAAATCTTTGTCGATATTGGGGGATGAATTTATCTGAAGAGCATTCGTCGTGAATGCCAACTTGACTGCACAAGCTTGATGTTTTTGTTTCAATCTCTTACAAAATCCCTATTTTTTAGAAAATTGTTTATTGTGAAGGAGTTCCTATCTAGATTGTCTTATTTTTTTGACATCCTTTTCTGCTCGAATTTATAGGATGGTGAAGGTTTCTAGAAATACAAAAAAAGGCCATGAAATTTTATCTATGCAACTACCAAAATTGCAACTACCAAAATTAGTTATTTCGCGTCGAAAAGCTTTGCAGTATATTGCACTTGGAGGATTAAGTTTAAGTGGCGCTTGTGGAGCAGGAAATCTATTGAAACGTGCACCAAAACGAAAATCTTTTGATAACTTCACAGAAAATGGGATTGCTGCTGATATTCCATTAGAAATGGTGGCAATACCAGCAGGGACATTCTGGATGGGCTCACCAGAGACGGAAAAAGATCGGCATGATAATGAAGGCCCTCAACATAAAGTTTCTGTCCCTGCGTTTTTTATGGGGAAATACGAAATCACTCAGGCGCAATGGCGTAGTGTAGCAAGTTGGGATGCAATTGAGCGGGAACTTTCGCTGGAGCCTTCGTATTTTACTGGCAACGATAATCTTCCCGTTGAACAAGTTTTGTCATTAGATGCGGTTGAGTTTTGTAAAAGATTGAGTAGTAGAACAGGTAGAAAATATCGTTTACCGACTGAAGCAGAATGGGAATATTCTTGTAGGGCTGTGCGACCTGTAGAAACTCCTGAAAATTTAACTCTTGAATTGTGGAACCAGAAATATTTAACTCGCTTTTATTTTGGTGATGATGACAACTATAGCTCGCTAGGTGACTATGCTTGGTTGAATATTAATTCCAACGCTAAAAGTCATCCTGTTGGTGAGAAAAAGCCTAATAATTTTGGTTTATATGACATGTCTGGCAATGTTGGGGAATGGTGCCAGGATGACTTAGATTCTAGCTATCAAAACGCACCGAATGATGGGTCGGCATGGGAGTGGGAGGATCAAAGTGACGTCTTCTACCTTGAACGGGTAGAACGGGGTGGTTCTTGGCTTAACGATCCGAAGCATTGTCGGTCAGCGAATCGTGACGGGCATCTGCGTGAAAGTGGTGGTAGCCCTGATCTCGGTTTTCGGGTTGCTTGCTCTCTCTCAAGTATGACTTAGCCCTCTCGGACATTGTCAACTTAACTCAGGTCAAAGATTGTTGTTGAGAATAGAGTGATTTTGAAAACACAAAATATGCTTTTTAAAAGCGATCTTAAGTTCTGCATTCTCAATAACTACAAAATTTAGATTTAATTGGACAATACTATCCTCATTGGTAGTGGACTGTAATTTTCAATGTTCATATCAATTAAAAGCTGTTGTCTAAACCAATCATCTGCCACATAAAAACATCAAGATACTTTCATTGCTTGACCTTGGGACTCAACAATTATCATTTTCACTTTTAAAGCTATACTTTCCCTCCTTCAAACCCATGCCTAGCAAGAGTTTCAGCTAAATTCAAACAAGCGCAATAGCGTTATTAGATTTAGTCCAAAATTTAGTCCAAAGGTTAAGGATCGGTTAATAGAAGCATTAGCGTAAAATACTGAAACCTTTGCAGTGTAAAAGCTCCAGGAAATGGCTCGAGGCAGATTTGAACTGCCGACCTTGGGCTTATGAAATCCCAGTACATAGTTACTATAAAAGAGCTCGTTTCTCGCCTACAATTGAGCCGTTTTTATCGTTGAGTTGAGGGGTGATCGCCGAATCATTGCAGCAAACCTCGCAGAGTTTAAGCCATAGAAAAAATATACTCTTCCTTGCCACTGGGCTTTCTTTGTATCGGTTGATTAGTCAAAATTTAAGCTGTAATGTGCGAAGGTATTTTTTGCCAAGCTTTAACTGTTCTTGATCCGTTGTGGTCATATAAGCTTTAACTATTCGGTTACGCTGACAGCATGTGATATCAATGCGATAGACAAGGTTGCTCTCAATTGGAAGATTATATTTTTCAAAGGATTCGTGCATATCTGCGTTTGGTCTACCAAAAATGATGCTTTTTAGGCAATCGACGCTGCCTTTTTTAAACAGAGTTTTACTAAATAATCCACCCTCGATGAAATAACCATCTTTTATGGTGTTTGTCATCAGCTCCAATAGAGCAGGTATTTCGGATGGTTGCTTAACATTATCTATTAGGCAATACTCAGCACCGTAGATTCTATTTTTATAAAGGCTCCGCCATGTCTGGGAGCGGAGAATAAATGCAGCTTTTGTCGGTACATCTTCAAGGAGATTGCCAGGGATCTGGATGCTAAATTTTCCTCTAATTGTCTCAAATTTCATGAAGAGAAGTTATTTCTAAATTAGGGTAAGATTTGACCTGTAGTTTTGAGCACAAACCTTTTAAAGGTAAGGCTATTTTTTAGTTTTTGAAAATCAGATAACTTTTGGATGATTTTGATCGCGTCAATATGATCTTTATACTTTTGCCCCGTAGCTTGTTTGAAAATATCTGTTAGCTTACCTTTCGGATTGTTGACTCGATCTGGATGCTTTTTGCTTTTTAGTCTTATATTTAAAGGATGTGGATGAGTCTTCTCTTCCAAAAACTCTTTAAGTGGTCGATGGTCTGCGATAAGCCATGCTTCCAACTCTTCTTGAATACAAACCAAATCTATCTTTTCTCTGGCAACACCAGCTTCGTCTAAAGATTGGTATATTTTTTCTCTATCCTGCTTCAGACATGGCTTCTCTTTGTTCTCTCTCCAAGCTGGATATAAATCCCAAATAATAATTACTCGCTCACAACCTTGCTTGAGTAAAATCTTTGCACTTTTTCCACAATCTTGTATTAATTTTGGTTTGCTGCTTAGTGTAGTGGGTGGTTGATGTATCTCAATATTAGGATCAAGCTTTCGGACTAGAAATTCACAAACTTGCCAGTCAGCACCTTTAGGTCCACATTCAAAAATCATTCCTATCTTCATTCACTTTCTATCCTCTTTTAAGCTTGCTCATTGTATAAAGCTCACCAACTCTAAATTCCTCAGCCCAGTCATATAAGTCTTTGTTGTTTTCTGGTCTTGTAAAAGTTGGTTCTCCATCATCATTACGCTCTACTAAAACAATGTGTGATATGTCTAATAAATCTAAGAGATAAGGTGAATGGGTTGTGATAATTATTTGAGTTTTACCTTCTCTAACTACATCTGATAGCTCGTCAACAATTAAATGGATAGTGCTAGGGTCTAATCCATTTTCAATTTCTTCAATCACAATTAATGGCGGCGGCTCTGGATGACGTAGAACAGCAAGGAGGGAAACTAACCGAAGTGTTCCTGTTGAGAGGAGCCAACCGGGAATTTTAAATCCAGCTTCTGATAGTTGTAAATATACTTTTCTCTCTAATTGTGACGTGATATTTGGCTGTAAGTCTTGAGCATATGGCAATATAAACTGTAAAGTTTCAACAATGCCATTAAAAACATTTAAGTCTTTTTCTCGGATATCTAATAAGTATTCTGCAATATTTGAACCATCTCTATTCAGTCTAATTTTCTTGTCTGTACGTCTCTGAAGATTAGGTAAACCCATGATTGAAGGGTTTAAGTCAATAAATTGCCAATCACTAATAGTTCTATATACTGACCTTGCTTGCTCATCGAGAAAAGAAAATGCTGTAATTATTGATTCATCATCAATCATCCTTTCAGGGGGACGAATAGATTCATTTGAAATATCTATTCCACGTTCATTACTTGAATTGTTGAGTTTGATAAAAAATGCTTCTTGGTCAGTATAAGACCTGACTTTTAGTTCTTCCTTTCTTATAAAAACCTTATCTCCGCTTTGAGAGCATGTGATTTCTAACTCCGTGCGCCAATCTTGGTGGGATAAATTAAAAGTGATTGGATTACTCTGAAACGATCTCTGATTAGCTATAGAGCGAGGTGTATGGGAAACAGAACGATTACGGATAAATTCAAACCCTCCCCAATAGTTCATTGCTTCATCTAGTCCATCTTGGATGAGCATTTGATAAGTGAGCAAGCTCTCAATCAAGCTACTTTTGCCTGAGCCATTTGCGCCAATAAATGCATTTAGCTGTCCGAGTTTGAGACTTTTACTATCACGGATAGATTTGAAATTTTTAACCTTGATTCTTTTCAGCATGATTTTCTCCGGTGTTTATTTGATCAGCCCTAGTTTGACATCACGGTAAGCATTGAGTGCATCATTTTTGATGATTTCAGAAACGATGGGGAAGGTGCTGAGGATATGGGTGAATTCTGCTTCGGTAAGGCCATAAAGGTGGGCAATGATGCCATCGAGTTCGGCGCGAAGTTTACCCCGTTCTGCTTCATCGGTTACACCGTTTTCGTGGGAGCCTAAACCGACTTCGGCGGCAAGGTCATCAAATTCGGGGGTGGTGCAAATTAGCTTGGCGGCTCTCTCTACTATCTCATCAAACCATTGATCGCCTTTTTGTAAGCGAGGTACGGGGATTTGATAGATATAGAACATGGTGATGTTTTGGCTAACTCTCGACCTTAAAGAAGCATCAAAAACAAATGAATTTAGGCAAGATAAAACAAACAATAATTCTCGATTACATATACTTCTTTGATTGTCTGTATAAACAATACTTGCATTCATTGAATGACCAAAAAATATATTTTTCGGCAATATAGAACTAATCAAAGTTCTTTCATTAGTACTGGATGCAACTGAGCGATAAGCTAACCGATAATCTTGATAATCTAAAACTTGACCGTTATCTGTTCCTCTTACACCAATAACAGCTTTACGTCCTTCTTTTTCATCAACCCAATAACGTGGCTCTGCAAATTCATGGGTAAATTGATGAATCATTTTGCCTTCATAGAGCGGTAATTGTCCCTCTGCTGTCTCTATTTGAAAGAGATGACTATCACCTGTCATGTGAAATTCAGCACTAAGTTTTAAATTCCATTTCCCTTCAATCTGTTCACCGAGTAAGGGAAATCGCGTCATTTTTTCGGCAATAGAAATATCTATCGGTTGCTTGAACTCCATCACAGACAAAGAATCCGGCGATAGCTTCCGTACCAAATCAGTAGAGATTTTCAGATGTATATCTCGATTCTCAAAAAATGCTGTTAACTCATTCGGTCTGATTGCTTCTCTGGGGTCAATACGAAAAGCAGAATAAAAATGTGGTGTTTCATTCCCTTTTTCAAAATCTAATAAACAAAACTTAAACTGATGGTCTACACCTTCAAAAATAAATCGCTCATTAGAAATACCAAAAATATTTTCAACCTCACACTGCTTAAATAGCATTTCCCGAAGTTGTTTACTTCCTAAATCGGTATAGATTCCAGTCGGGATGATAATGCCGCACCGCCCATTATCCCGTAGCAAATTAAAACATTGTTCGAGGAAAAGCTTATAGAGATTAATATCGGTTCCTTGCTTTCGACCGTTAACTACAGAAATCTGATTTTTAAATTGTTCTGCCGAACGAAAATAGCTACTGACATAAGGAAATTGACTCTGGTACTTGCACCACTCCGTTGCAATTTTGGGATTCTCAAGAAGCTTCTTTTGTACTTTTTTAAACTCCTTGATATTCATCTTGCTTTTTCTCACAGAGTCATCGTAGCGAAGAAAAAACTCTCGTGCATTAGGCTTGAAAATCTCCCATGGGGGATTAGCAATAATGGCATCAAACCCACCCCGTTCAAACACCTTATCGAAGTGATAACCCCAATGGAACGGCTCCAGCGCATCAATATCCCCAATATTTAACAGCCGTTTTTTTGTCTTCTTGGTATTGAGTTGAGCTTCTTCAAACTTAATCCCCAACTTCGTACTAAATTCATCCAACAAAAGCCGATTTAACTTTGCCTGAGATTCCGCGTTGAGCTTGTCGATATGATTCCGCAACGCCAACACACTCTGATCCTTTGATCGTTCATCCGCACCCCGTGACTCGTCCGATAGAAAAGAATGTTTCTTGTAGAGATCAATACTCTTATTCTTATCCTCTAGGATGCGCTGATACTCCGAAGCCGCCAGAGCATTTAAAAGATTCCCTTGGATCACCGTCTGACCAATGAGATTAAGCTGGGTCGGATCAACCCCAGTGCCCTCAGTCTGCGAGCAACCGAGACTATCAAAAGCATTCCCATCCACCCGAATCAAACCGATGAGCGAATTACCCGCCATGATATTAAAATCCACATTGGGCAAAGGTTCGAGGTCATCCACCTTCTCCACCGCAGACACCAGTGAGAGGAAGAGCCGCAACTTACAAATTTCCGTCGCCTCCTCCATGATGTCCACCCCATAGAGATTGTCCGTAATGATGCGCTTCTTAATGTAATAATCTGGCGAACTATGACCATCTAATATCTCCATCAGCCAAGATTTTAAATGCCCATCATTGGAACGAATTGCCTTACCCATGATGACGTCATAAATTGGAATCAGCGTCTTCATCGCTGCCACCAGAAATGCCCCCGACCCACAAGCCGGATCGAGTAGCGTCAAGGTCGGCAAAATCTTTTTGAGCAGTAGATGACAAAGCTCATTACTTAGATTATTTTTCAGCTCCTCAACATCCTTAAACTCTTTACCTGCCTGCTTATTGACCTTATCCACAATCACCTTATTGATCGTGCGGTCACAAAGATATTCCGTAATCTCAGGACGAGTGTAATAAGCCCCAAATTCCTTTTGGTTGATGTACTTCTCGAAGATATAGCCCAACACATCCGGGTTAATCTCGTTGCTCTCTTTCTCCGCATCGGGGCGATCATCCAAGTGCCAAGAATAGGACGAAAATAGCTTCAGGACATCCTCAAAAGCCTTATCGCTAATGGAAATTTGAGAATACTTTTGCTCGATGGAATGCTTGAGAAATAAACCCCCATTGAGATAACAGATTTTCCCTAGCCAAGCCTTGATGTCATCTGCGCGATCGCCCTCTGGTTTCGCAAATCCCTCAAAAAACAGATCCGTCAAGAAACCATAGAACGGTTCCCCCTGCTCCAGACAATCTTCAAGGCGATTATCCAGATAGTCAGGGTTTTCATTGTCCAAAAAATACCGTTTCTGAAGGAAATAGACGAACATCAAACGGTTCAGCACTACCGACGCATACCAACGGCGATCACTCTCATCATCTATACCTTCAATCTCCAGACAAAAATTCTGATGTAACCCTTCAAAATCTTGGAAAAACTGCTTGGTGACCGCTTCAATGTTGAAACCCTTACCCACCTTCTCGACAGTCTTTACAAGGGTCGCATCATCTTCCTCATCAATACTAAAAAATAGCGGCTCTAACTTCTGGATAATCCCTTCTGCCGACTGCTTTAACTGATAGGGATGAAAAACAGGTTTACGCTTTTTACCCTGCTGCTTAACCCACATCCACACCTGCTGAGTTTGTGCCTCATCCCCAAAAATTAAGAGATGGGATTTGGAATAAACAGTCAGTTGACTATCGAGCTGCTTCTGAATTTTTCGCAGGGGAATTTTTTCGCAAATACACTGATAAACCGTAAAGCCACGCTTCTGGGCGATCGCCTCCGCATCAAACTCTTCCTCATCTACCTCCAAAGGAATCGTTACCGCATCAGCCTCATCCCAGCCCAACTCTTCAATAAATAGGGATTCAAAATCAAAGTCTTTGAGATATTTTTCAGTGCGTTTGCGGTTCAGTTTCATAAGGAGTTTTCCCTAGGATGTAGCTAATCAGATAAAGAAAATGGATTGGGTCAATGTTTCAGAGTATTTATGTAGAGCTATCAAATAAACCCATCGAACAAATAACCCTCGCTCCCTCAAACGTCCCATCCGCAGTCACCACACAGAGCGCATCATGCTCCATTAGGTAAGTTACTTTTTGCGCCAAATCCTCATTAGAAATCCCTGCCCTCATCTCTCGGTTCAACGTGGCGATCGCATTTTGTTTAAGGGGATAAGTATGGGCAAGTTCCACCGCCTGTTCTAACTTTTCCCACTCCTCACCCTGAGCCAATAACGGAGCCGTTTCTTTAATTTCTTGGCAATAGCCCATCAATCGTTCATAGACCCTTGCCCTTGCGCCCCGTTTACTACCTAACGTGCCAGCAACTTTCTTGGTTTGCTCAGTGATTAATCGAGATGCCCTTTGGACTAGATCATGGTGCTGGGGATGACGGTCTTGAGCTGGGGTATCAATACTGCATCGCGCCGTCCGTAAAATGCGCATCTGGGATTGGGTCACGCTATTGCCATGCTTATCAATCCATGCCAGAGCATCAGTCCCTTCCGCAGTCCGTAAATAAAGTAAAACACCCTCTGGATCTAAAGCTGTTGGCTCATGGTAGCGGGTAGAGAATACCACATCTGGTAACTCAGCGATTATTCGTTTAAGTTTGGGATTCGCGTCAATTGCTGTCTGCCAAATCTGTAGAGCTTCCGAAGTTAAATCAACTTCCCCTTCATCGTCATCATCATCGAGGACACCAGACTTTTCATTGTAGAGATTGAGCAGCATCGCCCGTTCTTCCTCATCCTCAAAAAACGCCTCATCCGTGCCCACAACTTCCTGATTTTCCTTCAGGCGATCACGCAGACGCCCCCGCAGATTAATAAGTTGTTCTACCCCTGCCGCTGGTAAGAATGAATAACAGAAAATTTCGTCCGCTTCCTGCCCAATTCGATCCACACGACCTGCCCGCTGAATTAACCGGATAATCGCCCAGGGCAAATCGTAATTCAGGATAATCCTTGCATCCTGTAGGTTTTGACCTTCACTCAGCACATCAGTAGCAATGAGAACCCTTAGCTGTTCTTCCTGTGGCATCGTTTTTTCATTACTTTTTGGACTGAAACGCCGAGCTAGCTCTGTTGGGTCTTTCGCTCCTCCTGTTGCTAGACCAATCTTATCGATGCCTTCCGTTTCCAATGTCTGAGCCAGATAACGGGCGGTATCCGCAAATTGGGTAAAGATTAGAACCTTTTCCTCTGGGTGGGTTTCAGTCAATAACTCAATCAGAGCAGTTAACTTACTATCCTGTGTTGCATCCCAACCCCCAGCAATTTTTAGGATTGTGACAAGGCATTGGGCATCCCGCTCTAGGTCTTCAGCAAGTTCCGGTTGGAATAAGTCAGGACGAATCCACTTAAACCGACGAGGATACTTATCCTGATACAGCTCATAGACTGCCGCTGCCCGTTGTTTAAACTCTTCGCTGGGGGACAGTTGATCTTCATCTATGCCCTCATCGCTTTCCCAATCCTGAACTAACAGAGAATCTTGATCTTCATCGGTTGTTCCATCCAATAGAGCGGCATCCTGCGTTCCAATCGGAATGGGTACATCGTTGGCGATCGCATGGAGATAGACATAATTTCGCAGAATGTGGCGATCAATAGACTGGAGAAAAGCAGTACCACTACTTTCGAGACGCTTAAACAAATTCGTTCGGCAAAATCCCATTAATCGCTGCCCTGCATGGGAGAGATTCGCTAATATTTTCCGTTCTGCCTCAGTCAGATCTAAATGCTCAAATCCCGTTGCCAAACTCATCTGACCGGGGGCTTTAGTTCGAGCTTTCTTACGACTCTTAGGCGATTGAATTACATAATTCCCTAGACCATAACGAGGCAAACAAAGACTATTGATAATATCCACCACGCGATCACCATATAGCCGCGCATAGAGGTCAGATTCCCCAGTGGTATTAAATTTCACCGTATAGGGACGACGGGTAGGAAAGTAGAATTTACTGTCGTTGGGAAACTCCAGATAGGAACCCCGCTCATCTTGTTTTGCATAGGTATTTTTGATAAAGCCACGGGTACGCCGCACCATATAGCGACTCATGAGCTGCTGCCAATCTTCCGGCTCATCACTATGTTCAAATGCCATGAGCGATCGCACTGGGGCTTGATGTCGCCGCCGAAACTTCATCTCTCCACCTAGCCCACGGATATAGGCTTCCGGTTTGATCCCTAGGTCAGCTTCCTCTCGCAGAAATAGACGTAACTGGGAAGATAAATCTAAATAGCCTTTGTTGTAGGGCGTGGCTGTGAGCATGATGCACCGCGCACCGCTCTGCTCCATATATTCCTTAATCGCCTGATAGCGTTTGCCCTCACGGTTTCGGAGGTTATGACTTTCATCAATTAGTACCAACCGAAATCGAGCAGGGACTTCCGGTAAGACTTTTTCAACCTGACTGATGGGTACGACTTTTCCTCGCAGACCATATCGCTCGACATAGCCCTTCCACATCGATTCCAAATTCTTCGGGCAGATAATCAGAGTACTTGTCCCATACTCCTCTTCACAGACATGGGCGATCGCCGTTCCCACTAAGGTTTTCCCTAAGCCCACCACATCACCGATAATCACACCATTGCGCTTATCAATATGCTGCATCGCAACCCGTACAGCTTGTTCCTGAAACTCTAACAAGCCAAAGTTCTTGGGAGCTTGATAGCGGCTTAAACCATCCCGTGCTTCTTGTGACAAGTGATAAGCCATTTTGAGGTAGATATAAAAAGGTTTGAGCTGACAACCCGCCCAACTTTCATTAATAACCTCAATTAAATCCTTCGAGATATCAAGGGCAAATTTATCTTTCCACCGATCCTCAAACCACTCTTCCAGCTTTTTTGTATCATCTCGGTCAGTAACCTCTACATTGAGTTCACCCTGACCACTGAGCCCTGAAAATGTGAGATTACTACTCCCGACATAACCAATACGGGGCGTGATTTTATCCTCTCGGTAAATCAGATATAGCTTGGCATGGAGTAGATGCCGCAGGAATAAACGAACCTCTAACTTATCCTCCTTAAGCTGTGCCTGTAGCCGTTTCAGCGTTTTTTCATCTTTGTCAGTCGGTACACCATAGGTCAATTGCTCCCGAAACTGTTGAGCCATGACTTTCTTTAATTTGTTGGCAATTTCATTAGAAATACGTTCTTTGCGCTTACCGATGGCAAACTCACGCTTTAGCTCATCACCAGGTAACTTTTGCATCCCAACGAGTAGACGACAATTTTTCCCTTCTCCCGATCCAAACTGCTCAATCTCATTTTCCAGCTCAGACCAACCACGTAGATTAAAGTACCCCACACAAAAATCGGAACGATAACCTTCCTTCAGACAGTGCTTAAGTTCCGGCAGCAATGGGAAATCGCAATTATCGTAAATAGCCGACATGAATATAAAGCGATGTGTGGCGATCGCTAATAACTGAAATACAGTTTAGTTCAACTACTAAAACTAAACGCCTAAAAATCAGATAACTACACTAAAGTTTCGGTCTAGTTATTCTCTGAAGATTGGATATGAGGAGAGTAGGGCTATTCTCTCTACTCTCCTCAATATCACCTTTAAATCAATCCCTGATCTCTTACAAAGAAGAATAGACAGCGACCTAACGCTTTGGATGCTTTGCGGCCTCTGCCTAGATTGGTGTAGTCATCTCTGGTGATGTAGTCCGCTTTTACCGCATCCCAGGGAGATCGCCCATGCTGAAAACAGATGTGCTTAAACTCTTCAAACCCTAATGGATAGGGGTTAAGATTACTTTTAGCCATAACGTACTCCATTACGTTTTGGTCACGCCTCCGCAAATGTTCCACCATTTGTGGGGGCTCTCTTTTTGTATGTCACTGACAGTTTACCACACCAGATCAGCGAGTTATCCTCATATCATCATCACTTTTTCATCGGCTATGAAAAATTGCTTAAAAGTTGATGATTGCGTGGCTTTCCTGCCAAGAAAACAGGTTGCAGACCTATTAGGTATAAGCCTTCCAACTCTCCGTGAATATCAGAAGTATTTAAGTCAACTATCTCCTAATGGTTGGGATTACCGCTCTGGAGATAGAGGATTCACACGTCAATCTTTTGAAGTGTTATCGATATTTAGAGGTTTGGTTCAAAGCGTAGGAAGACCACAGGCAATCTTAAACATCAATAACGTAATGAAAGGTAAACCAAATGGCTAGAACAGAAGTTCGTGAAGTAATCAAGGAAGCGGTCAACAACCAGCAACCGCAGTCGCATCAGTCCACCAGCGAATCACCAACAGATAATCCCCTTGCAAAAGCTCGTAACCAACTGAAGCGTTCAACAAAGCTCTATGCTGCCAGCGGCATTGTGGAAGGCTTGAATGAGCTACTGGTTGGTGATTTCAGTGGGATTGAAGAAGAGCTAGAGATTGCGGTTGATGAGTTTTCGGAGCGGGTAGCCCACCCAAAGTCATCAGACTTGGAGATCGCACCCTCGTCACCTTCGTTTTTCGCGCTGGCTCCAGCAGAGTAAATCATCATCAACGCCCTCTATTCCCAGACTTTTCGATGGGGATGGGGGTATAGTTCTACCCCTGTAAACCAATGTCAGATTCTAAAAAAGGTGAGGCGATCACCCGTGAGATTTTTACGCGAGAGGTTCACTATTCAGAACCGATTAGCACTGAAACAAGCTCAGATAGTGATTCAGAAGAGTCAACGCTTGTTTGGCTCTTAAATCAGCCGTTGTTCTGGATAGCGATAGGAGCTTTGGCGATCGCCCTCATGACCGATGACCAAGCGCCAGTGATCATCAACAATCAAGCGCCGCCACCAGTCATCATCAATAACAACTAATCATGTTTGGAAATAAGTACACCCCAGAACGAAAGCGGCGAGCTGAGCGCAAACTCGAACGGGCTAAGCAACGGCTTGAGATCGCCAAACAGGTCGTCAGTATTGAGCGGCAAACAACCTTAGTCAATGCCCAAGTTGATGCCCTCGAAACTGCCGACAAGAAAATCACTAACCATCAACTGAAATTACTCAAATCTACGAATAAGAAGGCGATCGCCGCTCAGATAGAAGGGATGGATACCCAGGTGGAAAAGTCGTTACCCAAGATGCTGGAGTCGAGGCATCAGGCGGGTCAGAAGATGATCAGCAGCAGCTCAATGCTAATCCAATCGGTCAAGGACAGAGCGAAATCATAGACGTTAAAGCAGAGAGGTTAATCGAGTAATGCTTAAATACTTTGTTTCTTATGCAGTGGGGGGCTGCTTAGCGGCGATCACCCTCTCTGCATTCATCACAGAAATCGCCAGATTATTACCCGAAATCATTCCCGCAGCATTGATATTTTGGGCTGTGGTTGCAGTGATTAGCGGCGTGGTGCTGAAGGTCTCAGGGTACGCGGAAGCATTTGGTGCGATGTGGATTTGGAGCAATATCCTAATTGGATTGGGGGTGGGTCTTGGTATCGCTTAAGCACTTGCAAAATAAGCCGTTGGAGGAATCTGACGACTTCTCAATTAGTTGGTCTTGGGTCTGGGTTGCGACGCTGTACTTTTTCGCAGCCGGGACTCTATCCGCTTCGTTTCTCTCATTTGAAGGGAAAGATAGTATCTCAGCTCGACTGATGTTCCGATTGTTTGGTTTAGGGGCGATCGCCACCGCAGTCGGTAAAACCAGAGAGGTGCAATACTTCTCCAAATACAGCGGTTACCGTGAGGTACTGCGCGAGGATAATTTCATCTCTAAATTTGTGAAATCTTCCAAGAAAACCGAAGCCCACCAAACAGCGGATGCAGACGAGGAAGAAATTGCTATTTACGACTGGCAACGGCTGCGGTCTGAAGCAACGGGCATTATGATCGCCGGAAATCCAGGTCATGGTAAATCCTCCGTAGCTCTGTGGTCATTAGGGTGGCTCACCCAGTTAGAAGCAGCACATATAGAAATCTGTGACCCCCATGCAGGCGTTAACCGAGGTTGGGCTGAAAATGGCTTTAATCCTGTTAGCAATTACGGTGAAATCGAGCAGAAATTCAAAGATGCTCTAGCAGAATTTAAAGCTCGAAAAACACGTGCGGAGCAAGGACAAGATATCGGTCGAAAGTTTATTCTCGTGGCTGATGAAACCGATGGCTATGAAGATAATTTCGAGGATGCAGATTTAGTTTCTAGAGTACAAACAGTACTTGGAAAGGAAGGTAGAAAATACGGCATCATCCTAATCTTTATTACTCACACAGCGAACGTCACCAACAAGAAAATAGACGCGCAAGAAAGGGATTGTTTTACCTCCATTAATCTGGGTGTTTCTGCAATGGCAAAAGCTCAGAAGACATGGGGGAAAAAATCTGAAGAGTACAAGCTTCTCAAACAACAAGTCTATCCTTGTGTAGTTGTATCGAATGGTGTTCCTGCATTAGCAATTCACCCAACCCATGCTGAATATACAGAGTTTAAAACATCAGGAAACCTACCCAAAAACTTACTCCCAGTCCATCAAATCCATGATTTTGGGCAGCCACACGGCAGCCACAGTAGCCACACTCAGCCACACCTAGACACAAATTACGTAGACCGCCTGTATAGTCTGGAGTTTGACCTAGACAGCCACAGTTCAGCCACACAGCCACAGGAGCCACAATTAGACACAGAATCTAGCTATATCTGTCCTGAGTGTGGCAGCCACAGTAGTAAATGGCATGACAGAAGAAAGAATCGGAGGAAATGCAAAGACTGCAACAATACTTGGACAATCAAGGACTAATTAAAAGCCAATATCAATCTCAAATATTTCTTATGACCATTTATCAGGGCCGCGTTTATTTACATCTATAACATTCGGATACTGATGCTTAGGTTCTGTTTTTACTAGTTGGCTTAATGTCAATAATATCTCTCTAAATTTACTCACTGATGAGATTAATTGACGGGCGATCTCCACACGTTCAGATACAGATAATTTCCGCTTCATACTTACTCCAGTGCTAAACCCATTTTGCCAAAGCTTGAACCAACTATGACACGAACACCCTATTATCAGGATAGTAAGTTTAATGACTGCCATGAAATCGAAGAGCAAATTTTTGCGGGGATTATGGATTTTTAGCTTTATCGTCGTAGGAATGTCCCTGATCGATGTGGCAGGGGAATGTAGCGGGGAGACTCAAGAGATGGCGCTATTCTCGTTTCTGCCGCTGTCCTATATCGCGATATATGGCTACATTTCCTATTTCCATATCGAGGAAGAAAACAAGCGATTGCAAAAGGATGATCAGAAGAAACACGCCCAAATAATTAGTTTGGCAAACAAGCAAAAAAAACTGCTTGCAGAAAAGAAAGAAATGCACCAGCAAATTAGTAAACTCAAGCGTCAGGCTCAGCAATGGCTTGGAGAGGGTGAGCAATAAAAAGGCGATCGCCCATCATGCTGTCAAAATAAATCGGAGCCGAAGGAAACTAGAATCTCCATTGCTCTTTGCGCATAAATTCAACTACTCGCATTGATTGGATATTCAATTTGTCACAAGCCTGATGGATCGTTAAGTCCTTTTTCTTTCTAGACCGCTGTTCGTCAGATACTAATACTGCATTTTTAAATCTGGCGAGTGCAACAATATAAGGGTCTCCACCACTACGATCAGTGTGAGCTTCATAAAGGGTAGGGACTTGGCTAAGAACTTCTTTTAATTCTTGCTGAAGAGCTTCTGTATGTTCCCAAAAAATGTGTCTGCGTTGTTTTGCCCAATCAGCTAATTCGTCCTCTTGGTAAACTATTTCGTCATAACAAGCTCGGACGGAAAAAAGCCTTCCTTCACCGATCAACACATCAAGGTTTTCCCAAAATGTAGGGAAAAGATCAAAGGGATAATTGTTCCGGTATGGCTGCATGAAGCCAGCTGTGTCAAAGCAGTAGGTGCAGTAGGTAAGTCGTCTATTCTCCATCCTTTTATAGAACCAATGCCTCCAAATCCCCGAAGTGTTTAACTTTTGTATTCAAGTAAGAGGAAGCTTTGTTCATCGGGATTTTTTCGGCGAACATTGCTCTGAGAACGATATTTGGGAAAAGAGATCCTTCGCGACTAACAATTTTTTTTGCGTATTGAGAATTGCCTCCGCCACCTCTTTTTGAAATAGGCAAAGATCTTAGATATTTGCATTTTTCCTCGTAAAAAGACTGAGAGATTTTGCCTGATATCAACAATCTCCTTAGGATTACTTCTCCACTAACACAAAATTTTCGCGCAATGAAACGAATGTCATCGTCCGAGAGAGAGTCACAGTCAGAGGGCAATGGGATTACTACTGGATTTTCTGTCAAAGCTTGGTTCGGGACTAGAATTGCTCCCGCAACATGGTTACAAAAAACTTCTATATCACTCGCAGAACCAGATAGATTTTCATGAAGCCCCCAGACTCCATTCTTATGAAGGCTAAGATGAGCCAGTTCATGCATCAGAGTAAAAATTTTCCCATTGTCGGTATCTGAGGCGTTGAGGGCAATGGCTGGTAATGATTCATCCCAAATAGCTAAACCCCTCATTTCCTCCAAAGGGACTTTTGCATGAGAGGATTTAAAAACTAGAATTCCAAGTTTTTCTACTGCAGAAATCCACGCAGACAAAGCTTGATAGCTTTCGTCCCATCTAAACTGGGTCGGCGATATGATGTTTAGTGCTAAACGAAGTCTTGCGGCGACATCCTCTGGATTCTCATGTAGATGTGATGCAGGAATCCGAGGGACACTTTTTTCTTCAAGTTCTTCTAAAAGCTCTAGAGCGATCGCCTGACGGCGGTAGACGTCTTTCAAATAGTGCAAAAACTCCAGCGATGGCTGTGGTGTGGAATGGTATCTCGGAAAAGTGCGAAAGTCAGCTTCACGTCTTTTACATTTATTCGGGACGTTTGGAAGATAAAAAAATACTGTGTGTCGTTTATAGAGTTTTGCTAATTTCTCAAATGTTGATAATGAAGGATTGTCTATACCTTCTTCCCAATCAATCAGATTCTGATTGGAGATCCCTAATTTTCCCGCAACTTTCCCCACGCTAAGACCTAGAGACTCGCGTCCATATTTGAGCATTACTGGATTGATGAGGGCTTTAATAGACCTTGCCATACAACCGTTTCAGGGGATTTAAGAGGGATAAAGAATATTTTTTCTGGCTTTATTATATCCCTTGGAAAACCTCATAAATGCTTGACAGGCAAGGCTTTATGAGATCTTGACAGTCATATAATCACCACGTGTTTAGGGCAATTCTCTAATATTTTTTCACTTTTGCCACCAAGCGTAGCGGAATAATAAAAGGGTGAACGTCCTAAATCCCCTCTCAAAAAAAGAGCGATCGCCGTCATACTTCACAAAAACAATAAAAAAGCGATCGCCAAGCAAACCACTGTCCCAAAATAATCAAAAACACCTCTCCGATGATCTGGGGAGGTGTTTTCGTCTGAAGCGTAATATTCCGAGGAGAAAGTGTCCGGTTTTTGGCACGCACACAAGTAGTATGAAGTTACTGTTTTTCTGGGAAATAAAAAAGACGATCGCCACATTCGACGACCGCCACACAAAACATACGAACTACTTTCTAGGAGGCTATGTCATCAGGGAGGTCTTCAAACCTTAAGTTCACTTGTCCTAGTAACTTGTCCAAGACTTTTACCTGTTCAATGGAAAGTGACGGTTTGTGAACTCCGGTCTCCCATTCCGAAATCGTAGATCGACGAACCCCTAACGTTTCAGCAAACTGGGTTTGATTCATTTTTAGTCTCTTACGAAGAACTTTCAATGTGATTTTGTTGTTGCACTTATTTACAGCAATCATTATACTGTGAATTGCCCGGACAAGCGGGCAAAACGTACCGAAGAAAAATGGTAGGTGGGAACTGGCATTCCCCCTACCTCTCACCGAATAAATTCGATGCTCCACCTAATAAAATTAGGTGCTCAATCAGATTTTATTACGCTGTGAGTCTTACTGTGTGCGGGTTTCAAGAAAAACACCAGTAAACACTAACAGGAGAAAACGCTAAATATAGACTTTCCCCAATTGAATGCCGAGCCGTGACCCTATCCATAGTGGATACATTCGTATTAACCGACTGCGAATAATTTTTTCAAATGAATAACCAACAACCTTTCGACAGGGAGGAATGCTTACGCATTTATTTAACCCTGCTCCAGAATCCTGATGGCCGTACCCCGGCAACGCTGGTCTCTGTCGCCGTAGAAATGGCTCAGATATTCCAGTCTGAAATGGGGACTCATCCCACCATCATGAATTTCCCTGCCCACAAGCCTATCTATAGTGTTGGGCGATTCTACGCCTCTGAACATTGCCTCTGTGAAGAAACCTCAGATGGGGTCAAAATCCTCAAGGCTGAATATTCCCAGCCGCAACAAGCGCTAGATTTGGCGATCGCCCTCAATAAAGCCATGGAGGTGACCCGATGACTGATTTTGAAGCTCTAACGATGGTGGCTCAGATCAAGGATGGAGGAGTCTCCATTCACACAGACCACGACCAGATACGAGAACTGGGCATGACAAAAACTCTAATGGCCTACGCTTCTATCAAAGCTCACTGTGAAAGCGTTATCGAAGCTGTCGCCAAAGATCTTGGACAAGATGTCATCAAGGATGTTCGAGCAGTGATGGAGGGGGAAGGTGATGGCTAAATCTCTCACTATCACTGTCACTTTCAACGGCGATGATTACCTTATTGATGAGGCTATTGGTGCTGAAGGATATCTCGACATCAATGTCATTGATGCCCTCGAAGCTACCCAGGAATATTGCCAAGAAAAGATTGAGGTTTTGGAAGCTCAAGCTCTAGAACAGGAGGCTCAAACCAATGTCTGACCTTTGCGTAATCTGCAATGGTGAGACAAAAGTCATAGAGTCTCGGCGGTTAAATAACGCCAAGCGCCGTCGCCGTGAATGCCTTCATTGCACACATCGATTTACCACTTACGAAACTCTTTTAAAAGACCCTGATCTAGAGAAGATTCTCGAAAACCTTGAAAATGCTCAATGGCATACCAATCATTTACTAGACCATTTGAAACATTTGATTGGTGGAATTAAAGAATTAACCCATCAAAATTTATCACCGGAAGATTCAGATATTTATGTAGAGAATTCAGGGATTGAACTATGACTCCTATTCCTAATTTTGATGCCATCCACCAGACTGGATTATCCCTTGTCGCTGCCCATAATTATTACGACTCTTTAGTGCGTCAATACCCCATTGGTCTCTGTCCTGTGGAGGATTTAGATATCGCCTTATCTCTCCTCTCTGAAGACACAAATAATCTACTCACTTTATGTCGGGATTTAAAAGAAGAGGTGATTCTAATCCCTGCAAAAACAAAGCTTTATTCTCTTCATTTGAATTATCGTTCTTGGCTTGTTGATGTGAAGTTAGCGGCAAATATTAGTGGGGGACTTGATGAGTTGATCAAGAAACCAATTTATGACTAATCGAACACCATCGAGACTATTTATCAAGGTAGAACGTCCTGATTTAGCTGAAGTTGAGCTTCGTACTAATTACATTAATCCTGCGGCGATCGCCCAAGTGATTAAGAACCAAAAAGGCAATAGTTTTCATGTCCATATCTATTGGATGGGAAAGAATAACCCCACAGATCTAGAGGGCGAAGCTGCTAAGGCATTTCTCCAAGCATTTGAGGGAGCGAAATGACGATGACCCCCTACTCTCGCATCACTGGGAACGTCGCAGGTTTATTGCAAGGGATTGGAATAGCGAATGCATTTGGAGCACAGCACAAGTTCCAGCTTTACATGGGAATCGGCTTCATGGTGATTGGAACTATTTTGTATCTCTCCCCACTTGGCGAAACAACTTAAGTGACTTATCTCCTCATCTCACCGATCAACATTTAACCAATCGAATAATGCAACAACTACTGTTAGATCAGCCCGTAGTGGAAGGGGCACAGCCTTTCCCTGCGAAAGCTTATGGTGTCATTTACGCTGATCCACCATGGCAATACGAAGACAAAAAGACAAACCGAGGCGGTGCGGAACGTCATTACCGGACGATGAGCGACCATGAGATCCAGAACTTGCCTGTGTCTCAAATCGCCGAAAATGATGCCCTCTTATTCCTGTGGGCAACATGGGCAAAACTCCCAGCCGCATTACAGACGATCCACTGTTGGGGCTTCACTTACAAGACCGATGCTTTTCTGTGGGTGAAACGAAATAAACGGGCAAAGAGTTGGTTTATGGGCATGGGTGCATACACCAGAGCGAATAGCGAGTTTTGCTTATTGGGGGTTCGTGGCAAGGGTTTAAAACGCCAATCAGCGAAAGTTCATCAAATCATCGAAGCACCGATTGGTAAACATTCCGAGAAACCACCTGAGACCAGAGACCGAATTATTCAACTGGTAGGCGATCTCCCGCGTATCGAATTATTTGCCAGAGAAAAAGTAGACGGCTGGGATAGCTGGGGAGATGAAATCTAATGAATCATATTGTCTTTTTCAGTAGTGGTGCTGCTTCTACTGTTGCTGCTCTGCGAGTTGCACAAAAGTTCGGTACCAAATCACTCTATCTCGTTTTCTCCGATACCTTAATCGAGGATGAGGATAATTATCGCTTTCTTGTTGAAGCTCATCACAAGATCGGCGGGGAATTGATTTGGCTTAAAGATGGCCGTACTCCCTGGGATATTTTTGAGAGTACAAAATGGCTATCCCATCGAGGCATTAAATGCTCTCATCTCCTAAAAATAGCTCCAGCTCAACAATGGCTTAGAGAGCAAGATTTTTCCCCAGAAGAGACGACATTATACTTCGGTATCAACTTTGAAGAGTTACATCGGTTAGAAGCTATCTCTAAAAACTGGACTCCTTTTCCTGTTGATATTCCTCTGTGCTGGGATGAGTTTGGCTGGGCTGATAGAACGGTTATTTTCAATGAGCTTTATCGGGCTGGACTAAACCCCCCTCGGCTATACGAAATGGGTTTTGCCCATGCCAATTGTGGCGGCTTTTGCCCAAAGGCAGGTCAAGCTCACTACAGGCTTTTACTTCAACAGTTGCCCGAACGTTATTCCTTTCATGAACAAAAAGAGCAGGATTTCCTCAGGCATCACAAGAACCAGTCTGTCGGGATTTTAAGGAAGACCGCAATAGTCAATGGTGAGAAAAGAACCGTTGGCATGACCCTAAAGGAATGGCGGCTAAGCATTGAGTCAGAACTCTCAGTGCAGCCTTCTTTATTTGATGAATTTGTCGGAGGATGTGGCTGTTTTATCGACTCCTAAATTCTTTTCACATTCATTTCCTAGAGAGAAAAAAGTAATGCCTGCACTGAACTTTCAGAAACAATTTGTCCCACTGATCGAGAGTGGGAAAAAACGGCAGACTATTAGATGCCGCAAGCGTCCAATCAAGGTCGGCGATCTCCTTTACCTCTATACCGGACAGCGCACAAAAAACTGTCGAAAAATTGCTGAGTCAATTTGCCTTGAAACTCAGCATTTCGATTTCCGCATGAGTCGGTCTGCTAGCGCTCCAATCATTCATGTAAACCACTCGATAATCAACATCCTCCAATTTCACAAATTGGCGATCGCCGATGGCTTTAAGAAGCGTAGTGAATTTTGCGACTTTTTCATTCATTCACCCAAAGCAATAGAGCAAGGCGGTGTCACAAGTTTTTCAGGGCAAATCATCAAATGGGGGATGCTATGCAAACCTTAGACAAATCGGCATTACAACAGGAATTAGAAGCATCGGCAATCTCCCTAGATATTCAGCATAATTTTATCCCGGTTAAAGGTCGCGACGAGGCCATCCCAGATGTTGATGATCTGGCTTGGGATTACCTGTTTTATCTTCAGGTCTACCGCAAGAACAACGGCGGATTACGAAAGAAATGGCTCGATAACTACAGCCATATTGACGCAGGCGGCTGGTGGTGTCAGACCTTAGATATCGTCAATGGCGATTACTCCCAATGGGGCTGTTTTAAACCTAATACACCCCGCAAAAACAAGGAAGGAAAGCTTGTTAAATATGAGCACCCGCCGAAACAACCGACACAGCCATTCTTTCTCGAAGTTAATCGAGAACGATGGGAGAAGATCGCACGAAATGGGATGGTACTTCTCCCAGATCTAGAAGACATTCCAGAATCATCTGACTGTTTTGAATTTTGGGAATGGGTTAAGCAGCATTCAGAACTGCCTATCATCATCACTGAAGGGGCAAAGAAAACCGCATCATTACTCAGTGCCGATTATTGTGCGGTGGGTTTATCTGGCATTTGGAATGGCGCACCAAAACAAAAAGCAGGTGATGGTACTCCATTAGAAAAACAATTAAATGAGCAGCTTCAGGCACTCTCCGCTGAAGGAAGAGAAATCATTTTCTGTTTCGATAATGATGACAAACCAAAAACCATTGCCTCGGTAACCAAAGCGATTCAGTCAATGGCTGAGCTATTCGAGGCTCAGGGCTGCACCATATCGGTAATGAGCTGGCGTGGTCTCCACGACGAGAAAGGTATTGATGATATCCATGCTGCTCATGGTTCTGATGCTGTTGATCAGTTGGTGAGTAACAGACTTACTCTAAATGACTGGCAGAAGCTGATGAGTAAACCCATCTTGAAGGTTGGTAGTGACGAGCCGGAAAAGATAGAGGCCGTGACATCAACACCTATTGCACCAGTTCGCACCTATGACCCCTCCGAAGAAAAAATATCAGCCAAAACAACAACACCATTAACCAAGAGCCACCCTGAAACAGAAACGATTTATGGTGGCCGCAAAGACTTAAATTACGCTCAGCTCTACCAATTCATCCAATACAATTTAGCGTCGCGATTATCCTTTGACCTGATGCGTCGTCAAGTCCTTCTGGATGGGGAAATATTCCAGATGGCTGATGAACTGAGACCTTGGTTTTTCTGTGAGTATGGCGAAACCGCAAAAGAAGGTGATATCTACAAAACCATTGTTTATTTTGCCCGCCAAAAATCTTTTGACCCTGTGGTGGAAGACCTCAGACGATGCCAGAGAGAAGCGACCCGTATTTCCATTGATAACATCGCCACTCGATACTTCGGTCAAGACCCAGATAAATGTTCAGACGATAAAGAAAAGCGCAAAGCATGGATGTATAACCGCTGTATCAAAATGTGGCTAATTTCTGCTGTGGCTCGTCAATTCCAAACCGCGAATCGAGATGGAGACCCAAACTATAGAGGGTGTCAAGTAGATCATGTTCTCGTTCTACAAGGTGGACAGGGGAAAGGAAAATCCACTTGGTTCGGAGCACTTTGTGGTGGCTACTTCAACGAGTCGATGGGGGATATCCAAGCAAAAGATTCTCTCATGGCATTGCATTCAAACTGGATACTCGAACTGGCTGAAATTGATGGGATTACCAGTAAGAAAGCCGCTGCCACACTCAAGCACTTCTTAACCACCAAAGTAGATGAGTTTCGAGTGCCATACGCCCGGAAATCTAAGCCACACGCACGGCGCTCAGTATTTTGCGGCACAGTAAACCCAAGCCGTTTTTTGATTGATGATGAGAATCGCCGCTTTTGGGTTGTTCCTGTGCTCTCCTCAGATATCAATGTGCAGTTGATTGCAGAAGAACGGGATGGTATATGGGCTTCTGCTGTTGATGCTTATTTAGCTGGAGAGCTTTGGTATCCCACCAGTGAAGAGAAAGACATCCTACGGCAGATCGCCGATGACTTTGCAGAGATCGATCCCTGGCAGGAGCCAATAGAGTCTTACCTAAAGCTGCATGAATATGTGAACAGCCGCGAAATACTTCAGACCGTTTGCAAGATGGATCTCAAAGACATTGGCAAGCGAGATGAAATGAGGGTCAGTAAAATTCTTACCCGACTGGGTTGGACAGAAGAAAAACGAATCCGAAGGGAAGGCCAATCCATCAGAGTGCGATATAAACCAAGGTCAGAACAGATAGAAATGGATGTGGAGACTGCCTCTGATACCAATATTTATTCTTTTTTAGAGGAAAAGGTTGGTAACAATGGTAAAACCCCTGATATACAAAGCTCCCAGATGTACCAACCTGTTGACCAACCTTTTGGGGGGTTGGTACAAGCCGGGAAATGTACCGACCAAAACGAAACTGTACCAACCTTTTTAACAGAGGTTGGTACATCCAAAATGCCTGTACAGCAAGGGATTGAGGCGATATGTACCGACCTACCAACAAAAAAAACGATTCCTGAAAAATATTCACGCGCTGGTTTTAAATTCGCAGAAAACGAAATTTTGCAGCAAAAAACATCGAATCGATATGTGATGGTGCGAGAGTTGCCACCAATTGGCAGTCGATTTAGTTCTAAAAGTTATCTCTGTGAGTGGATGGAACCTCTCTCCAGCGACCCGGAGCCAACGGAATGGATCCAGCAATCTGATTTAAGGGAGATCGACTAATGCCAATGAAACGTCATCTCTACCCAAAGAATTGGGATACTATTGCGACGATTATCAAGTACATGGCTGATTGGCACTGCACAAAGTGTGGTCGTCCTTGCCGTCGTCCAAGGCAAACGTGGGATGAGTTTTGCTCAGGTCTTCTCCATGAACAATCGAAATGGTGCAAGGAAACAGACAAGCCGGGGCGGTTCGTCCTTACCGTTGCCCACCTAGACCAAAACCCCGGCAATAACAACCGCGAGAACCTGAAAGCCCTTTGTCCCACCTGCCACAATCGCCATGATGCCAAAGCCAGAGCTGTGAATCGCTCCCATACTCGCGTGGTGAAACTGGAAGATGCAGGCCAGCTAAGGCTAGGAGGACTCTAATGTATGTAAAAGTGACTGCTGGTGAATTTCAAGATTGGATTGGCATCGCAGAATTTTGGGGTTACAGTTCTGCTTGGAAGCAAGATGTTTTTTCCGTTCATCTATATGGTGATGACGGCAAGTATCGTGACACCGTATTGATGCCTAAAGGTTGGCTCAAGTGGCTAGGTCTGTAGGAAAGTTGGTCACATACTCTGGCGTACCAAACGGGACATCTTCCGTCCAAAGCGTAAACTGTATCTTCTCCTGCTCGTATTTCTTCCCAGCCAGATCACGACGGGTTCCTTCTGTTCTCTCTCGTTTGAGGGTCACAATTGCCTTCTCTGGATAAGCCGCAGTTGGTGTTTTTACCAGTGATGGAGCTAACTCCTCCTCTGTCGCTGTGACGCGAATGAAATCCTCTTCACAGAGATCCTTGATGATGCCCTTCAGAGTCGCCTTACCCACCTCTTTCTCCGCTGCAAATAGGAGGATGGTTATCCGACTCTCTAAGGTGGCCTCAATCTTCCATGCTCCCCAACGATGGTTGCGTAACGCCCGCTTGAAATCTATCCATCTCAAATTCGGCTTCAGTGCTTTTAACGTGAGTTGATACCGTGCCGCTGGCCCACCTGTTTCATTAATGAAAGGTGGCTTAGCCACATCTCTAAACACAATCTTGCAGGTTCTGAGATAGGGCTGTAAAACTTTCCTGCCATCATCCTCATTGGTCATCGTGCCGATATCACGGTTCCGAATTAAGCGGTATTGGTTAATTAATCCATTCGCTTGAGCGATCGCTAAATTAGAGGGCACTTTCGTCATGCGGACTTTCTCGCCGTCATTATCCTTATCCAGCTCTAGGGTTAGCGATCTATCCTCTCCTAAGACTTCTAACCGAGTGGCTTTAGCGGCTTGCATTTGCTCATCCCAGAACCGAGCGACGACATAACCCCCCTCAATAAAGCTTTCCCAGCCTTCTTCGACAAACTCTTCTACAAATGCCCTAACGTATTCATTCGGAATACTGTCGATTCTTTCCTCGATCTCCTCTGCAATACTCCAACGACTGCCTTCTTCAGTCCCCCAAACACTTAATCTCTCTCTCAAGCCGGGGGGTAAAAACTTTAAAGATTCAGCATTCTCTCGAATCGCTTTTCGCACTGCAATGTAACTGTTGACAGCAATACTCTTGACGATGGCATTAAACGTCACCCGCAGGGCATTCTTGAACTCATCCCACAGCTCATCACCCCGCTCCTGTAGTAATGCGCTAATCGTCCCTAAAGCTAAAGCTGTACCGCCAATCACTGGTAAAGCAAAGGATATCCCTACTCCTACTGCACCAACGGCAATGGTTCCAGTCAGTTGTCCAAAGAACCCACCCCAAGCAGAAGCCACTGAAATATTGTGTTGTTTTAGTCCACCCCTTAACTGAGCATCCGACGCTAACCAGTTGAATGTAGATAATTGGCTAGCCTTGCCCACGAGCCAACCAAAGGCATTGGCAAAACTTAGGACGAGCTGCGGTAACTTCGATGCAAAACCAATTAACTTACGCCCTGTAATGAAAATCCGTTCAACTAGATTGGTGGATGAGTCATCATCAAAAACATTGAGCAGGTCTTGAATGATGCGACCTTCCGGGGCGACGATATCGCGAATCTCACGAGAGATTAAATCTTTGGCCTCTAATGCAAACCCCATTACTCTGCATCCTCATCATTAAAGTCACGGATGAAGGGTCTGTCTGGTTCATTGAGGTTAAAGAAACTATCCGGGTTATTCACCTCATTAACAAAGTTATTCCAGCCATTATCAGCATCAGCTAATGTCTCATCGGCTAAATCTCGAATATTGTCGATGTCTGATTCGTCAGTGCGTAAGAATGCCGATTTGATGATGCTGGCAGCGTACATAAAACGCGGCAAATATTCTAAAAGAATGGCACTATCATCAAACTCAAACCCCTGATATTTGTAGCTTTCAGACCGTAATATCTGCGATAGGGATTTGATGTTATTCGGGTTGACCTTCGCGATATTAAAGGCACTTTGCGCCTCACGTTTCTTTCGCTTGGTGCGATAGCCCATAAACTCTTGATTCGCGATGGCTAAGTCTTGGTTGATTAAAGTGGCAGTCTTCAATGAAACCAACTCAGCCGCTTGCCTGAGCATGATATTCGTTTGGGCATTCTGCACAATGAGTGATGATTGGCCATAGCCATAAATATCGGCTAAGGCTTCGGCAATATTTTGGACTTCGACTTCTAACTCTTGATTGCCTTCTGCCACCAAGTCAGCATCTTTAATTTTGATCTTGAAGGGAAACTCACCGATTAGAGCATCCATCTGTTTAACGATCCACAGGATGAACTGTACGAGGTTAGGGATTTTCTCTATGCCTGCTCTTTCTGGATTATCACCAGAATTCAGCAATGATTTTGGCACTTCACCGGGGAACTCATTAATCCCGATAGCATCAGCCATTTTTTCCAGTAGTTGTCTGGTGGATAGATTGCTGATATCTGTTTCAGTTTCATTGTCGATGTCAGTAGTGGATGAGCCACCACAGATGATTGCTTCTAATGCCCCTGCTACGGTATTTGTCCCTGTAATCGGTGGATTATCACCACAACTCAGAGGATAGCTGCCTAGTTTGCTATCTACCCCTCGAATAGCAGCCAAGATGCCAGCATCATCAAAATTGAAGTCTGGGAAGTCCGTGGGTAATGCCTGAATTAAAGACCTTAAAGTCTGGAAGTATTGATTGATGAGATTTTCGAGAAAGTCTTGCGCTCCAGTAATAATGCTCTCAAGGTAAGGCGCAATTGCCTTGGCTGCTTCTAAAGCCTCACGCCATAGTCTTTCACCTGTAGCAAGAGATTGAAGGATGACCCGTTCAGTGGAACGAATCAGGTTATCAAGCGTGTTAAACCCAGCCGTGGCAATGTCTTCTACGTTTTGAGTGATACCCTCGATGTTTTGAGTGATACCCTCAATATTTTTAGTGATGCCTCTGACATCTTTGACGATTGAGGTCACACCATTAATGCCGTTAACAATGACGTTTTCTGTCCCCTCTATGGCAGCAGTAACGACATTTTCACCACTTTTAATGCTTTGGGTGATGACATTCTCTGATGACTTTATTGCTTGCACAAGACCAGCCTCTAGAAGGTCAAAACCACCCTCAATCGCTGCAACCATTGGAGCTCTGACCAAGCTAATCAGACTATCGAAAATATTGGCAATGGCACCGGGGATGCTGGTGTCTATTCCGGTCTCTACTCGTCCCAACTTAGAGAGAATGTCATTCGCCTGTTGCTGTGTTGCTAACTGCGATAACAGTCGTGATTCTAAATCATAGAAATCTTGCTTAACCGCTAACTGCTCTGGACATCCCATCTAAGTTCGCCTCACAAAAGAATCGATTAATCTGCCCTGCTCGTCGTAACAGCAATTCAATGCAGACCCTGCACAGGGGTTACAGCAAGTCTCCGGTGGGCATTGGCGATCGCCACATTGAAAAAGTGGGTCTGCCCCGTCATAAGGGCAAATCTTCGTGAGTATTCCCCCTTGATCGCTCACCTCTAGACATTTCAATACAGAGACATTTGGACATTCTTCATAGGTCAAAGTTTCGGTTGTGCCATCTGCGTAGTAGAAAATTAGCTCGCAACCTGCACTAGCAGGAGACCCAATAATGTCGTGCTCATACATAATCAACAGTCCTCCTTCGTCAAAGAATTCCCACACCGGGTATTCTTGAAAAAGTGGGTTGTGGGGCATATTCCCATAATTGTGAGAATGAGAACTATAAGCTCTTTTATCGAAGTCTACGGGGAATGTCCCATTATAAAAACTTAATCTTGTTGGGCAACTTGAAGGTCTATTTGGAGTGGTGAAAAAGCGATCATAATCAATCGAAAAAGGTCGGGTGATATCCTCTTCTGTGACAAATGTGAACCACCTATTTGTGCCATGCCCACTACCAGCATAGGTATATGAAAAGCTGTAATTGTCTCCCAACAAATATCCATAAGATTCGGCATTGACAATCCCTTGACATGAAGAAGGCATTAAAAAAGTTTTCAGGGTTTTATCTAAAGAAAGACGAAAACTTTTAGCCCCTAATACTTCTATTGTCTCTCCGGTCGTTTGCTTCTCATAGGATATAGAGCCGGACAATAGACGATATGGATGATCGCTGTCTAATTCCTTCTCTCGTAAAACTTCTATGTCATTAACTAGTAGCCCACTTGTCCCTATATCACGGCAAATAGGAGGATCAAGGGATAGTATTTCCTGTCTATTAGGAGAATCAGGATTGATGATTAAATAAGCCTTTTCTGCATTTTCACAGTCGCAAATCTTCGTCATGCCACCCCTCGCAATTTATGCATAATTGCGCGCTCTCGTAATAGCTGGTTATAGATTTCATCCATACTCATCCCTGTTTCTCTGGATAGTCGAAGTAAAAGCCTTGGTCTGGGGTTGTAAATATAAGGTTGACCATATTTCTTCTTTGTTTTCAGCATTGCCCGCCGTGAACAAGTGCTTAATTTCTGCCATAAAAAGATCTGACTCATAGCTCAAAATATGTGCTTGTCAACATTGTAATTTGACTACCTGTCTTAGATGCGGGTTAAGTCTATTTCTAAGACAGGTTTATTTCGCTATACCCAAATAAGTTTATCTGTACTATTACTATTGATATAGGTCAACTTATAACGTTTTGGATTACAGAAATGTCTCTAACTTTTTTCGATAATGCTGTTGCTGCTGGTGGGGGTAATGGTGTGCCCGCTGGTTTATTTCTGCCGATTGCAGTTCTACCCGGTGTTGTGGCGGGTGAGTTTGGTGCGGGTGAATCCCAAGCGACCAAAGAAGGTAAAGCTTTATTGGCGATGAGTAATGCGCTGTTTGATTACTACACGGCGAACTCAACTAATTTGGTTGGGTTACTGGCGACTCGTGCGAAGGCTTCGGCTTCTGATGTGTTGGATAACATCACCTTTACCTTCCAGCATCAATATGTTTCTAAGTTGTCTGATGCATCCTTTGGCCAGATTCCTCTCCCGGCTGCTGGTGCTAATTCTGGTGTGGGTGGGTTTGCGGTACAAGACATCTTCGCTGCGGCGGCTGATGTTGCGGCGGAAGGGGCAATCAGTGGTGAGGGTGTGGTGATTCCCTACGCAGATCTTTCTGCGTTTGGTGGTTCTGCTCCAGCCGGAATTACAGCGGGTAATGATAACCGTGATTTGATTGCTGCCATGAACCGAGCCATGGCTGATTTAGTGGTGGTTCGTGATGCGACGAATGCGTCTGCTGTCACTGCGGCAACTCAAGCGAACTCTATTTCCTTTACCCTTGCTGCTGCTGCCACTGCAACAACAGATCCCACCACTGGATTGGTGGCGGGTGAGTTAGACAAGATTTCCACTGTGCAGATGTCTACGTCTTATACCGTGCAAGTGGCTCTGAATCAGTCGGCTCAAACCTTCGATGTCAATGTCGTTACTGCGTAGGTCGAACGCTTCGTAACGAGGATATTCTCACGATTAACAATTAACTAGGTACAAAATAATGGCTCGTGAATATGGTTCCGGTACATGGCGTTGGGTCGGTTTGGTGATTGGCTCTACCACGCTCAAATATGTGTTTGATTCCAAGCTCAAGGACAGTCTCAAAAGTGAGTTTGGTCAGACCGATGTCACTGCTCAATTCAATGTCACCAATGCGGTGTTATCCCCCAACAAACCAAAGCCTGCCCGCGCCTCTAAGCGCTTGGCTGATGGTTATGAAGGGAGCTTTTGCAGCTCTGACAAGATTAAGCCCCTCAAGGCGGATGGGTTTCAGATTACTCGTCCCAAACTGGCCACCTTTAATCAGACGACTCTCAGTCGGGTGTTATTCGTCACCCTTAACGGTGTGAAGTATGCATGGCGACGACCTCGGAATACGGGTGGGGAGGTGGATGTTAACCCTGTGGGTGCTCAAGATGCGACGGATGAGACGGATTTAGTGTTTGGTGCTGATTTCCCCAAGCCTGCCCAAGGGGTAATTCTGATTCCCGGTCAAGGCTCCTATCGCTGTTTTGTGGATAACACCAAGGTGGATGGTGCGACATTGGATGCGGCGGCGGCTTCTGCTGGTTGGTCTTTGACTTCTCCCCAAGAGATTAATGTCGAAAGTCTGTTAAACCGCACGATTGGTCAAAGCCAAGGATAAACAAACAATGTCTTTGATATTGACCCCCGGTAATCCTGAATATGAGTTCATCATGGCGCATATGCCACCCCCTCCCAACTGGAGATCTCACGAGGCTCACGGCGAGGTGGGCTTGATTCAGGATTTGGAGACGGGTATGTGGCGACCTGCAAATCAAACTGAATTTATTGAGGTGATGATGGAACAGGGTGAGCTTTACTTCTCAGAGACTGAGGGTTAAGAGTCAATGCCAATAGTCGATGACTTTGGGGTATGGGAAGGGTTAGGAACGGTGGTGCCAGCGTTTGATTGGCAGCTCTTCCCACTTTTCCCTTCCACTCCTAATGCTGCGTTTCGGGTGTTCTACATTGGCGACTTTGACCGGACTTGGTATCCTCCAGCATTTGTAAGGGGCGTTTATTTCTCTGGTTCTCAATACTTTTTCGATAGGAATTGGGTGAAGCTCTATCCCAAAAATGAGCCTGAGATTATTCAGATTCCTTATCCAGCAGATCTACAGAGTGACCCTCTCCCCCAAAGGCAGATTGAGATTAAGTTAGCCCGTCGTTATCACTACGCGGATCTATCGGTAAATGGCTACACAGTAGAACTTTTTGAAAAGGTCAGTTCCAATGTTGTGTATCCCACTAGTCCTGCAACACCCGGTAATGTTCAAGGTGGCGGGAATAGTTCTGGAAATTCAAGTAATTATCCTCCCGGTCTTCTGTGATGTTTGATTCGTTCGCGCTCAATCCAGATAGTTTTATTTCATCGAGTAAGTCTTTTGCTGCTTATGAACGACGACAGCAACTCTTAAATCCACCAAGGGTACATGAGGGTTTTTTGGTACGAACGGCAAGTATCGCCCAAGGTCAGACCAAAGCGATTAGTTTTGCTGGGATACCCTTTGATTTTCGCTTGATGTCGGTGTGGGTATGGATGCCGGGGGCTACGGATAATGACGGCATTGAAATCTCGATTCTCTACAGTGGCATCGAGCAAACGAGGTTTGATTTACGTCGTCAGGATGTGCCGTGGGAACCGCCTTTCAATATCTTGGGAGCGAACCACAGCATCAATATCAAACCTGACAGGGCGGTGGCATCTATCTCTCTGTTTATTCAACCTGCAAAATTATTAGATGTGGAGGGCGTGTGATGGATACTAGCGACTTTTTAAGGGATTCGATCCTTGGATTAGAAAAAGATCTAAAGGAGACTCAGCAAGAATGCCAACATTTGCGAGGTTCTGTGACTCAGCTCGATAAGCATCTGGCTATCCTTGAAACGAAGATCACCACCAAAGCGAAAAACCAATCGGCATGGATTGCTTTTTTTGTGGCTTTGGCGCTGCAAATCTCATCGATTCTCATCAGGAAAGGCTTAGAATAATCCCGAAATTGTTGTGCGGTAATCGCTCCTAAAGGCAATACTCTAGGAGCGATTTTAGAGATGCTTTTATCTCGGTTTAACTCTTGGAACCAAGCTGTTTCGCCAGCTGCATAACGTTCTCCTTATCGTAGTAGTGGTGATAATACTTGAAGTGATTTTGCAGACTATGACCCATCAATTTTGCCGCATCAATTGGTGATACATCAAAATCTTTGCACCGTTTAGCGTATGCATGACGAGGGACATAGGTTGGGAAAGGGATGGAATAGCGACGAAATTGAGTACTCACCCGTGCCCCTAGCGCTTCCCAATTTTTATTCTTCATTGCTACACCTCCTGGTGGAAACTCAGCATGCTCAAAATCAAACTCCTCCCCCCATTCCGAACGTAGTGGGGCAACATGGCGTGGTCCCGTCTTTCCGTTCGTTACATAGAGAATTGGACTATCACTAAAATCACAATAAAACCCCTCATGCGGTCTCAAACCATAGGTAATCAAAACTAAAACAAAATTTTTCCACCGCCCACTGGGTATAGACTGAGCCACCTTGATGAGGGTCTCATCAGAGGGCAGCTTGCGACGCTGTCGGCTGGCATGAGAATAATTGCCTTTGTATCGTCCCAGCTCTACTTCAATCCCGGCCAATTCAGCCAACTGAGTCAATGCAACGGTTCCACGTTTACGCTGTCGAGTATCCGGCTTGATTGATAGCAACGTATCTACCAAGATCTTCTCCGTTATCGGCTTATGTAGAGGCAGCTTTTTGAATATCTGGTGATAATCACTGCGGTAAGTATTGCGAACTTGAGCGGTGTCAGCTCTGCGATGGAAGTAGTCTTGCTTAAACCGAGCACACCACTCCTCACAGGTGAGAACTTCCTCATCGATATACAACGACCAATCAAACTCATTACAAGCGAGTAAGCCTGCCAATTTGATTGCTTCGCCTCGGGCGCGAATCAAGCCAGCAGGATTCGCAGGAAGCCCTAAAGAGATGCGTTGTTGATAAGGAACTGACTTTTTGGACTTAAATTTGGGTGGCAACTTCGCTCTTAAGGAAAGCTTGCCACCTCTCATTTCCACTGTAATACCAAGGCTTAGAGCCTTTAGCTCGGCGTTAATTTGAGTCAAATTCATGGACTAAATTTGGACTAAATCAGACGTTCCAAGCAAGGGAATGTAAAATTATGTTGCCAATAGGATTCGAGAACGAGTGCTCACTATCCCACATTTAGTGTGACGCGAGAATTTATTCCACATATAGTGGCTCGAGGCAGATTTGAACTGCCGACCTTGGGCTTATGAGTCCCCTGCTCTAACCAACTGAGCTACCGAGCCGTGTTTTTTTACTGGTTATATTCGTTTTTCAAACAGAACCAATCGTAACCATTTCAAATAGGAATGTCAAGTTTGTTTCCTTGATTAATCCGAAACTGGGAAAATCACCTAGGACTTCTGTCCTCAGTTCCTTAATGAGAATGGAATCGTCATTGAGGCCACTGTGGTGTGATTGGCCATACAAAGATATCACGACGCGCTCTGGAAACAAGGAAAGATTATTCCAGGGTATTTCTCACCAAAATCGAGGTGATTTGCAGCGCCAAAGCGACGAAGAAGGCAATCCATGCTGATTGATTTTTCGCTTTGGTGGTGATCTTCGTTTCAAGGATGGCGAGATGCTTATCGAGTTGAGTGACAGAACCTCGCAAATGTTGGCATTCTTGCTGAGTCTCCTTTAGATCTTTTTCTAATCCAAGGATCGAATCCCTTAAAAAGTCGCTGGTATCCATCACACGCCCTCCACATCTAATAACTTTGCTTGCTGAATAAATAGGGATATAGATGCCACCGCCCGGTCAGGCTTGATATTGATGCTGTGGTTCGCTCCCAAGATATTGAATGGTGGTTCCCACGGCACATCTTGCTTTCTCAGGTCAAACCTCGTCTGCTCAATGCCACTGTAGAGAATCGAGATTTCAATGCCGTCATTATCCGTAGCCCCAGGCATCCAGACCCACACAGACATCAAGCGAAAATCAAAGGGTATACCTGCAAACGATATTTCTTTCGTTTGACCTTGGGAGATCGCTCCAGTTCTCACCAGAAAACCCTCATGTACTCTCGGTGGGTTTAAAAGCTGCTGTTGCCTTTCATAGGCATCAAAGGATTTGCTCGATGAAATAAAACTATCTGGATTTAGGGCAAAAGAATCAAACATCACAAGAGACCGGGAGGATAATTACCGTTGCTTCCAGACCCAACGCCACCACCCTGAGAATTACCGGGTGTTGCAGGACTAGTGGGATAAACAACATTGGAACTAACTTTCTCGAATAGCTCGACGGTGTAACCATTCACTGAGAGATCCGCGTAGCGATAACGACGGGCTAACTTAATCTGGATTTGTCGCTGGGGTAATGGCTCAGCTTGTAAATCGGGTGGATAGGGAAGCTGAATAATCTCAGGCTCATCCTTCGGAAATACCTTCACCCAGTTGTTATCGAAGAAATAGCGTTGCCCTGAAAAGTACACACCCCTAAGAAATGCTGGTGGATAAAACGTCTTCGCAAAATCACCTGTATAGAAAATCCTAAACGCAGCATTAGGAGTAGAAGGGAAAAGCGGAAACAACTGCCAATCAAACGCTGGCACTACAGTCCCTAGCCCTTCCCACACCCCAAAGTCATCGACTATCGGCATTAGACCCCCGACGAATCAGGGAAATATAAGTCTCCCTGTTCCATCATCACCTCAATAAATTCAGTCTGATTGGCAGGTTGCCACATGCCCGTCTCCAAATCCTGAATCAGTCCCACCTCACCATGGGCATCGTGAGATCTCCAGTTGGGAGGCGGTGGCATATTGGCCATGATGAACTCATATTCAGGATTACCGGGGGTCAATATCAGAGACATCGTTTTGTTTAACCAATCGTGCGATTTAACAGACTTTCGACATTAATCTCTTGGGGAGAGGTCAACGCCCAACCAGCAGAAGCCGCCGCCGCATCCAATGTCGCACCATCTACCTTGGTGTTATCCACAAAACAGCGATAGGAGCCTTGACCGGGAATCAGAATTACCCCTTGGGCTGGCTTGGGGAAATCAGCACCAAACACTAAATCCGTCTCATCCGTCGCATCTTGAGCACCCACTGGGTTAACATCCACCTCCCCACCCGTATTCCGAGGTCGTCGCCAGGCATACTTCACACCGTTAAGGGTGACGAATAACACCCGACTGAGAGTCGTCTGATTAAAGGTGGCCAGTTTGGGACGAGTAATCTGAAACCCATCCGCCTTCAGGGGCTTAATCTTGTCAGAGCTGCAAAAACTTCCTTCATGACCATCAGCCAAGCGCTTAGAGGCGCGGGCAGGCTTTGGTCTGTTAGGGGATAACACCGCATTGGTGACATTGAATTGAGCAGTGACATCGATCTGTCCAAACTCACTCTTCAGACTGTCCTTGAGCTTGGAATCAAACACATATTTCAGCGTGGTAGAGCCAATCACCAAACTGACCCAACGCCATGTACCGGAACCATATTCACGAGCCATTATTTTTTACCTTTTACCTAGTTAATTGTTCTTCGTTACGAAAGAAGCGTTCGACCTACGCAGTAACGACATTGACATCAAAGGTTTGAGTCGACTGATTCAGAGCCACTTGCACGGTATAAGACGTAGACATCTGCACAGTGGAAATCTTGTCTAACTCACCCGCCACCAATCCAGTGGTGGGATCTGTTGTTGCAGTGGCAGCAGCAGCAAGGGTAAAGGAAATAGAGTTCGCTTGAGTTGCCGCAGTAACCGCCGAAGCATTCGTCGCATCACGCACCACCACTAAATCAGCCATCGCTCGGTTCATTGCAGCAATCAAATCACGGTTATCATTACCCGCTGTAATTCCGGCTGGAGCAGAACCACCAAATGCAGAAAGGTCAGCGTAGGGAATCACAACACCCTCACCACTGATTGCCCCTTCCGCCGCAATATCAGCCGCCGCAGCGAAAATGTCTTGTACCGCAAACCCACCCACACCAGAATTAGCACCAGCAGCCGGGAGAGGAATTTGTCCAAAGGAAGCATCAGACAACTTAGACACATATTGATGCTGGAAGGTAAAGGTGATGTTATCCAACACATCAGAAGCAGAAGCCTTGGCGCGAGTCGCTAACAAACCCACCAAATTAGTCGAGTTTGCTGTGTAGTAATCAAACAGCGCATTACTCATTGCCAAGAGTGCCTTGCCTTCTTTGGTGGCTTGGGATTCACCCGCCCCAAACTCACCCGCCACAACACCGGGTAGAACTGCAATCGGAAGAAATAAACCAGCGGGTACACCATTACCCCCACCAGCCGCAACAGCATTATCGAAAAAAGTTAGAGACATTTCTGTAATCCAAAACGTTATAAGTTGACCTATATCAATAGTAATAGTACAGATAAACTTATTTGGGTATAGCCAAACAAACCTGTCTTAGAAATAGACTTAACCCGCATCTAAGACAGGTAGTCAAATTACAATGTTGACAAGCACATATTTTGAGCTATGAGTCAGATCTTTTTATGGCAGAAATTAAGCACTTGTTCACGGCGGGCAATGCTTAAAACAAAGAAGAAATATGGTCAACCTTATATTTACAACCCCAGACCAAGGCTTTTACTTCGACTATCCAGAGAAACAGGGATGAGTATGGATGAAATCTATAACCAGCTATTACGAGAGCGCGCAATTATGCATAAATTGCGAGGGGTAGCATGACGAAGGTTTGCGACTGTGAAAATGCAGAAAAGGCTTATTTGATCATCAATCCTGATTCTCCTGATAGACAGGAAATACTATCCCTTAATCCGCCTATTTGTCGTGAGATAAAAACGATATTATCCATTGATGGAGATGTGTTTATAGGGAGTCAGGCACTAGACCCAAACAATCCCTACACAGTGGGCATATTTGAGCCAGAAGGGACGACGGGTGGTTGGGTTAAATGGTCGGTTTACTACTTTGGTTTGGCTATTGGTTATGTTTACAAGCCAAAGCACGTCAATGTTGTGATTAATGGCAGATATCACATCTTTGGAGAGGGGAGTTGGGATGGTAGATACTGCCGTTTTGGGGCAGCGGCAGCGGCGGGTGGTACTTATCCCGGATATGGTCACTCAATGACAAATGCAGGGAGACCATACACCATCGAACCTGCGGGATTCATCCCAGACTGCACACCTGAAGTCTGTGGTCTAACCATCAATTACTTAGACGGTTCCACGTTTGATTATGGCGAAGTGCCTTGTGATGTTGATATCACCAAATTCGAGACATTAGAGATTTCTGATAACAGTGGCATCTTAAAAACCATTGACCCCTATGGCGGGGAACCCCTCGCTTTTCAATGTGGAGATAGAGAATGCCCACCAGAGACTTGCTGCAATCCCTGTGCAGGGTCAGCGCTGAATTGCTGTTACGACGAGAACGGCAGATTAATCGATAGCTTTATTCGGAGAACATAGAGATGGGATGTCCAGAGCAGTTAGCGGTTAAGCAAGATTTCTATGATTTAGAATCACGACTGTTATCGCAGTTAGCAACGAAGCAACAGGCGAATGAAATCTTATCTAAGTTGGGACGAGTAGAGACCGGAATAGACACCAGCATCCCCGGTGCCATTGCCAATATTTTCGATAGTCTGATTAGCTTGGTCAGAGCTCCAATGGTTGCAGCGATTGAGGGTGGTTTTGACCTTCTAGAGGCTGGTCTTGTGCAAGCAATAAAGTCATCAGAGAATGTCATCACCCAAAGCATTAAAAGTGGTGAAAATGTCGTTACTGCTGCCATAGAGGGGACAGAAAACGTCATTGTTAACGGCATTAATGGTGTGACCTCAATCGTCAAAGATGTCAGAGGCATCACTAAAAATATTGAGGGTATCACTCAAAACATCGAGGGTATCACTCAAAACGTAGAAGACATTGCCACGGCTGGGTTTAACACGCTTGATAACCTGATTCGTTCCACTGAACGAGTAATCCTTCAATCTCTTGCTACAGGTGAAAGACTGTGGATTGAGACGCTCGATGCAGCCAAGGAAATTGCCCCTTATCTAGAATCAATTATTACTAGCGCACAAGACTTTCTCAAGAACTTAATCAATCAATACTTCCAGACTTTAAGGTCTTTAATTCAGGCACTCCCAACAGACTTTCCAGACTTCAATTTTGATGATGCAAGCATCTTGGCAGCGATCCAAGGGGTTGATAGGAAGCTTGGTAGCTACCCATTAGCCTGCGGTGATAATCCACCGATTACAGGAACAAACACTGTAGCAGGGGCATTAGGAGCAATCATCTGTGGTGGCTCATCCACTACTGACATCGACAATGAAACTGATACTGACATCAGCAATCTATCCACCAGACAACTATTAGAGAAGATGGCTGATGCTATCGGGATTAATGAGTTTCCCGGTGAAGTACCAAAAACCTTGTTGAACTCTGGTGACAACCCCGAAAGAGCAGGCATAGAGAAAATCCCTAATTTGGTGCAATTCATCCTCTGGATCGTGAAACAGATGGATGCCTTGATTGGAGAGTTTCCGTTCAAGATCAAGATTAAAGATGCTGATTTAGTCGCAGAAGGGAATCAAGAGTTAGAAGTCGAAGTCCAAAATATTGCCGAAGCCTTAGCCGATATTTATGGCTATGGACAATCATCATTAATCGTCCAGAATGCCCAAACGAATATCATGCTGCGATTAGCGGCTGAAACTGTTTCCCTAAAGACTGCCACCTTAATCAACCAAGACTTAGCCATCGCGAATCAAGAGTTTATGGGCTATCGCACCAAGCGAAAGAAACGTGATGCCCAAAGCGCGTTTAATATCGCCAAGGTTAACCCCAACAACGTTAAGTCTTTATCGCAGATATTACGGTCTGAAAGCTATAAATATCAGGGGTTTGAGTTTGATGATAGTGCCATCCTTTTAGAATATTTGCCGCGTTTTATGTACGCTGCCAGCATCATCAAATCGGCATTCTTACGCACTGATGAATCAGACATCGACAATATTCGAGATTTAGCCGATGAGACATTAGCTGATGCTGATAATGGCTGGAATAACTTTGTTAATGAGGTGAATAACCCGGATAGTTTCTTTAACCTCAATGAACCAGACAGACCCTTCATCCGTGACTTTAATGATGAGGATGCAGAGTAATGGGGTTTGCATTAGAGGCCAAAGATTTAATCTCTCGTGAGATTCGCGATATCGTCGCCCCGGAAGGTCGCATCATTCAAGACCTGCTCAATGTTTTTGATGATGACTCATCCACCAATCTAGTTGAACGGATTTTCATTACAGGGCGTAAGTTAATTGGTTTTGCATCGAAGTTACCGCAGCTCGTCCTAAGTTTTGCCAATGCCTTTGGTTGGCTCGTGGGCAAGGCTAGCCAATTATCTACATTCAACTGGTTAGCGTCGGATGCTCAGTTAAGGGGTGGACTAAAACAACACAATATTTCAGTGGCTTCTGCTTGGGGTGGGTTCTTTGGACAACTGACTGGAACCATTGCCGTTGGTGCAGTAGGAGTAGGGATATCCTTTGCTTTACCAGTGATTGGCGGTACAGCTTTAGCTTTAGGGACGATTAGCGCATTACTACAGGAGCGGGGTGATGAGCTGTGGGATGAGTTCAAGAATGCCCTGCGGGTGACGTTTAATGCCATCGTCAAGAGTATTGCTGTCAACAGTTACATTGCAGTGCGAAAAGCGATTCGAGAGAATGCTGAATCTTTAAAGTTTTTACCCCCCGGCTTGAGAGAGAGATTAAGTGTTTGGGGGACTGAAGAAGGCAGTCGTTGGAGTATTGCAGAGGAGATCGAGGAAAGAATCGACAGTATTCCGAATGAATACGTTAGGGCATTTGTAGAAGAGTTTGTCGAAGAAGGCTGGGAAAGCTTTATTGAGGGGGGTTATGTCGTCGCTCGGTTCTGGGATGAGCAAATGCAAGCCGCTAAAGCCACTCGGTTAGAAGTCTTAGGAGAGGATAGATCGCTAACCCTAGAGCTGGATAAGGATAATGACGGCGAGAAAGTCCGCATGACGAAAGTGCCCTCTAATTTAGCGATCGCTCAAGCCAACGGATTAATTAACCAATACCGATTAATCAGAAACAGAGACATTGGCACAATGACTAATGAGGATGATGGCAGAAAGGTATTACAGCCTTACTTGAGAACCTGCAAGATTGTGTTTAGAGATGTGGCCAAGCCACCTTTCATTAATGAAACGGGTGGGCCAGCGGCACGGTATCAACTCACGTTAAAAGCACTGAAGCCTAATCTACGATGGATAGATTTCAAGCGGGCGTTACGCAACCATCGTTGGGGAGCATGGAAGATTGAAGCCACTTTAGAGAGTCGGATAACCATCCTCCTATTCGCAGCGGAGAAAGAGGCGGGTAAGGCGACTCTGAAGGGCATCATCAAGGATCTCTGTGAAGAGGATTTCATTCGCGTCACAGCGACAGAAGAGGAGTTAGCTCCTTCACTGGTCAAAACACCAACTGCGGCTTATCCAGAGAAGGCGATTGTGACCCTCAAACGAGAGAGAACAGAAGGGACACGCCGTGATTTGGCTGGGAAGAAATATGAGCAGGAGAAGATACAGTTTACGCTCTGGACAGAGGATGTACCCTTTGGTACGCCAGAGTATGTGACCAACTTTCCTACAGACCTAGCCACTTGATCCAGCCTTCAGGAATCAGCACTATGTCATGATATTTCCCTTGGGAATCATAAACGTGAGTTATAAAAACTTTGGTTTTACCATCGGAAGCAAAATCATAGTATTTACACCACCCAATCCAGCCCTCAAACTCACCAGCGGTAATTTCAAGATACATACATCTAGACTCCCTTAATTCTGAATTGCCCTGCATCTTCTAACTTCACCACGCGGGTGTGTGAGCGGTTGATCGCCCGCGCTTTGGCATCATGGCGATTGTGACAGGTGGGACAAAGGGCTTTCAGGTTCTCGCGGGCATTGTTGCCGGGGTTTTGGTCTAGGTGGGCAACGGTGAGAACAAAACGTCCGGGCTTGTCTGTTTCTTGGCACCATTTCGAGCCTTCATGACGAAGCTCCCAACAGAAGACATCCCACATTTGACCGGGACGACGACAAGGGCGACCACACTTGGTGCAATGCCAATCAGCCATGTACTTGATGATGGTGGCGATGGTATCCCAGTTGGATGGATAGAGATGACGTTTCATTGGCATTAGTCGATCTCCCTTAAATCAGATTGATTAATCCACTCTGTTGGTTCTGGATCACTGGAGAGAGATTCTAGCCACCGACACCGATAAGTTCGATTACTGAAGCGGAAACCAATGCCAGGATACTCAACAATCTCTACATATCGCCGTGATGACTTCTGCTGCACTATTTCACCAAGCGCAAACTTAAAACTCGCTCTGGCATATTTTTCTGGGATTTCTGGTAAATTTTCTGGCTGCGAAAAAAAGTTGACTAATTTGTGAGATGTATGGCTTACTGCCTCACTTGAAGTCTTAGCAAGACTTGTAGCCTTTCCACTTCCCTCATTTTCTCCCTCACCTTTTTCTATAGAAGAATGAGGAAGAGTAAGGATAGGTGGGGCAGTTGGTGAGGCTATAACCCCTGATTTATCTGAGTTGTGAGGCAGTGGGTTAGATGTATTAAAAGTTATTCCCAAAATATAACAACGACCTTTGGCAATTGGGTCTGCTGTTTCTCTAACCCGTTTGATTTTAGGGAACAGCATCTTAAACCGCTTGTAAATTTGGTTCATGCCCTTAACGTTTCGGTCGTAAGGGTTGGCTTGCTCAAACCAGGTATTTTTGGTCTTGCCATTCTCGAATTCCTCAACTTCGAGCGCCCCGGTGTCGATGTACCATTTTCGGAGCCTTTCCCAGAGTTCTGATACCCAGATTTTGCCCTCTGGAGCAACTTCTAAACCCACGTCATTCACAAAAGCCCAGAGATGGGTTGATTCTTCCTGAAGCTCATCGAGTCCACCCTTGATACTGTCGTAATCGATGCCATCATTCGCCAAGTTGATCAATTCTTCGAGTAAACGATTAATCAGGGCGGGACAAACCTCTTGTATTAGAAATTGGGGGTCATCATGGAATCTTGGATCTGCTTTTAGTTCGCCCCTTGATAGATTCGGGCTGTGCTTAAAGGTTTTATTGAAGTCGTAGACCACAAAACGTGAGAGTAAGGACTCCATGCCGGATTTAAGTTTTGGGAGTTGATTGGTGTTGAAAATGTGAATGCCTTTTGGGGTGCAAGGACGCGCTTTTTCGTGTTTATCTTCAATCCACAGTCCGTTTTCTTCACCAGTGACACAGATATTAAGGCTTTCAACTCGATCTAGAGGTGTACCCATATTGTTCTCACTCGACCAATTAACAAGGGAATGTTCCAGGGGAGCTAAGCCATATTTTTTGCCTTTGTCATAGGTCTGAAATTCGCTTAAGCCGATACCTGTCATCTGATTGCAGAAGATTTTGGAGATCGCAGCACGAATAGAGTCTTTACCATTGGCTCCTGTACCTTTGGCAATGGCTGCTTTGATACCGCGACTGTGTAATTTGCGAATGGTCTGGAGGTCAAACGCTGCGGCTAATTGTCGTAATAAAGCGGTGCGAGGGGCGGGGTCAAGACAAGCTAATAGTCGATTACATTGGCTAGGGTCAGCGTCGGGTTCATAGGAAACTTTTGAGCAATACAGATAAAAGTCGCGATAGGTATGTTTGCATAGTTGCCATTTTGGTATACGTCCTTGCCAACTGATACGCAATACACCATTCGTGAGGTTAAGGCCAGGGGGATTAACGCGCTCTGGATTGATACCGAAGCTGAGTAATGCCCAGTCCCAAATGGCATTAATACTACGGGTGTTGAGATAGCGTAAGGTACGGCGTTTGGTTTTGGGGTCTTTCACCCAATATTGTTCAGCCCAAGCTTTGATTTTGAGCTTTTCGGTTTGGGGTATCAATTGTTCGTAATGGGTGCCATTGAAGGCGTAAAGTTGATTGTGTAACGCAAGATAATGACCCTTGCCATAAATCGTTCTCAGGGCAATTTCTTGGTAAGTGAGGGCGGGTTCTAAGTCTTCTGTTTCTGCTGTGTCATTGCGCTCTGGTGCTAGTGCGGGGTCATATTGACTGACGGGTGCGAGGGGGGTAGAAGTAAAAGCTTCCACCTTTTCCATCCGGCTGGTAACTTCTGTATAGGCTTCTGGATCGTTTTCTCTCATGATGCGCTCTGCATCAATCAATTTTTGGTGGTAACGTTCGTTCTCTTCTTCAGTTGTTTCCTGAGTCTTGAGAATCGGCTTGCTCATCAGCTTCTGCCAGTCATCGAAGGAAAGGCGCTCTCCCACCAATTGATCAACAGCATCAGAGCCGTGAATAGCATGGACATCATCAATACCTTTCTCGTCGTAGATGTCGCGCCAACTCATTACCGAAACGGTGCAGCCCTGAGCCTCGAATAATGTAGCCATCGATTGGATAGCTTTAGTCACCGATGCAATGGTTTTCGGTTTGTCATCGTTATCAAAACAGAAAATGATTTCACGTCCTGGTGTGGCGATTTTCTCTAATTGAGGATTGAGTTTTTTCTCTAATGGAGTGCCATCCCCTGCTTTTTGTTTTGGTGCGCCATTCCAAATGCCTGAGACTCCCACAGCGCAATAATCGGCACTGAGTAACGATGCGGTTTTCTTTGCCCCTTCGGTAATGATGATGGGGATTTCTGGTACTTGCCTAACAATTTCCCAGAAAGCAAAAGGGAAAGATTCCTCTGGTATACCTGCTTGGTCAGGAACTTCAGGCTGCACAGCATTATTGATAACGATGCTCCAATATCGTTCTTTTGTGATTTCGAGGAAGAAGGGTTGCGTCGGTTCTTTTGGGGGATGCTCATACTTAACGAGCTTTCCATCTCGGTTGATTCGCGGAGTGTTGGGCTTAAAGCAACCCCACTGAGATCGCTCTCCATTGATGATGTCTAACGTGGGACACCACCAACCGCCTGCGTCGATATGCCCATAGTTATCAAGCCATTTCTTGCGTAACCCGCCATCATTCTTGCGGTAAGTCTGGAGGTAAAACAGATAGTCCCAAGCCAACTCATCAACATCTGGGATGGCTTCATCACGACCTTTTACCGGAATAAAATTATGTTGGAGGTCTGGGGAGATCGCCGAAGCATCAAGTTCGGTTTGTAAAACTGTTTTTCCTATAGTTTGCATAGCATCCCCCACTTGATAATCTGACCTGAAAAACTTGTGACACAGCTCTCTGTCTGAGCCTTGGGAGATTGGAGAAAAAACTGAATAAAGTCTTCTACTTCCTTAAATCCATCTCTGAGAGCCAGTTCTTTAAGGTGCAAGGAGCAGATCAATTCACCATCGATCCAAGCGCGAGGATAGAGGTCTACTTGATATTTACTAATCTGAAAATCGTGAGTTTTAGTGCAGATAGACTCAGCAATTTTTCGACAGCTTTTAGTTCGCTGTCCGGTATAGAGGTAAAGGAGATCGCCAACCTTAATTGGACGCTTTCGGCTGCGAATGGTTTGTCGTTTCTCACCGCTCTCAATCAGTGGGACAAATTGTTTCTGGGCGTTGCAGAATAGAGGTATGAATGGAGGTTGTTGACTCAATGGAATGTCCAGAATGCCAATCTACTCATATCCGTAAGAACGGAAAGAAAAAAGGCAAACAGAATCACATCTGTGTAGATTGCGGTCGTCAGTTTATCGACCACTATAGTCAGCTCGGCTACTCAAATGCCTTCAAACGTGAATGCCTCAAAATGTATGTCAACGGTATGGGCTTTCGAGCCATTGAACGGGTGAAAGGAGTGCACCACACTACCGTCATCACTTGGGTCAAACAAGTCGGTGCATTGCTGCCTGATGCTTATGAACCGGAAGAGATGCCTCAGGTCGGGGAACTCGATGAACTTCAAACATTCGTCGGTGCTAAAAAAACAAGGTCTGGCTCTGGACAGCAGTAGACCACTTTCAACCAGGTATTCTTGCTTGGACTATTGGTGACAGAAGTGCAGAGACATTCAAGCCACTATGGGCAATCGTTAGTCTCTGGAGATGCTTCTTTTACGTCACAGATGGCTGGAAAGTTTATCCCATCTTTGTACCCGATGGGGACCAGATTGTCAGTAAGACCTATATGACTCGCGTCGAAGGAGAGAACACTCGATTGCGGCATTATCTCGCTCGACTCCATCGAAAGACCTTATGTTATTCAAAGTCTGTGGAAATGTTAGAGCATTCGATTCGATTGCTGATTCACTATCTCAAGTTCTGGGATGTTCCTATCCCTCGACCCTCATAGATTCATACCTCAATTCACCAACGCCTGTTTCTGAAAGTTCAGTGCAGGCATTAGAGCTCATCTCCCCAGCTATCCCAGCCGTCTACGGTTTCACGTGCAAATAATTCGATACGCGGGAGATCGCCAAACAGTTCGACAATGCGCTCCCTTGTTTCTGGAGGCTTAGCGGAATGGCGACCAATCGGCGCTTCAATAAGCTGCTGCACTTTGGCTGATTGACGCTTTAGACCATTGCCACGGATACCTAATAGACAAGGTTCAGTATTAGCCCTGGAATAAGAACCCATGCCCATAAACCAAGTCGGTTTCCGCTTGTTGCGTTTTGCCCAAAGGAAACCACAGGTCTTATAGGTAAAACCCCAAGCAAACATTGTCGCCATCGCCGCTGGCAGTTTCGCCCAAGTCGCCCAAAGTAATAACACTGAATTATTGTCTGCAATCTGACTAACAGGTAAATTCTGAATCCAGCGATCTGATTGGGTTTGGTAATGACGTTCAGCACCACCACGATTCTGTTTTTTGTCGTCATATTGCCAAGGTGGGTCAGCATAAATGACAGGATAAGATTTCGCAGGGAAAGGTAAAGCCCCTTCCACTACGGGCTGATGAAACAGTAGTTGTTGCATTATTCGATTGTTTAAATGATGGTTATTGATTACTCGGCGATTGCTGCTCAAATACTTTGAGGAATGAATTGGCGGCTTCCCCTTTAAGTTCTGATTTATGACCGGATAGCCAAAAGATGGTGACGTTTTTATGACCGGATGGCTTAGTCAAAACATTGATGGAAGCTATGGCCTGAGGGTTGAAATAGTTAGAGATAATCACCTCAGCGCCGTTTTCTTTGCCCCTTCAGTAATGATGATTGGTAGTTCAGGGTTTGCCTTGACCCACTCCCAAAACTCAAATGAATCTGTTGATGTTGGCACGTCGGATAAGTCGGGAAAACCTACGCCATGGAGATTGGCAATCCGGCGTTGGTGAATTGAGGTATGAATCTATGAGGGTCGAGGGATAGGAACATCCCAGAACTTGAGATAGTGAATCAGCAATCGAATCGAATGCTCTAACATTTCCACAGACTTTGAATAACATAAGGTCTTTCGATGGAGTCGAGCGAGATAATGCCGCAATCGAGTGTTCTCTCCTTCGACTCGAGTCATATAGGTCTTACTGACAATCTGGTCCCCATCGGGTACAAAGATGGGATAAACTTTCCAGCCATCTGTGACGTAAAAGAAGCATCTCCAGAGACTAACGATTGCCCATAGTGGCTTGAATGTCTCTGCACTTCTGTCACCAATAGTCCAAGCAAGAATACCTGGTTGAAAGTGGTCTACTGCTGTCCAGAGCCAGACCTTGTTTTTTTAGCACCGACGAATGTTTGAAGTTCATCGAGTTCCCCGACCTGAGACATCTCTTCCGGTTCATAAGCATCAGGCAGCAATGCACCGACTTGTTTGACCCAAGTGATGACGGTAGTGTGGTGCACTCCTTTCACCCGTTCAATGGCTCGAAAGCCCATACCGTTGACATACATTTTGAGGCATTCACGTTTGAAGGCATTTGAGTAGCCGAGCTGACTATAGTGGTCGATAAACTGACGACCGCAATCTACACAGATGTGATTCTGTTTGCCTTTTTTCTTTCCATTCTTACGGATATGAGTAGATTGGCATTCTGGACATTCCATTGAGTCAACAACCTCCATTCATACCTCTATTCTGCAACGCCGGCAATCCGTTCCCATCGGTCACGATTGAGTTCGAGGAAGAATGGTTGCGTTGGCTCTTTCGGAGGATGCTCATATTTAATGAGTTTGCCGTCTCTGTTTTTGCGAGGGGTGTTGGGTTTAAAACAGCCCCATGGAGAACGATCTCCATTGATGATGTCTAGGGTCGAGCACTACCAGCCACCAGCGTCGATATGGCTGTAGTTATCAAGCCATTTCTTACGTAATCCACCGTTATTCTTGCGGTAGACCTGAAGATAAAACAGGTAATCCCAAGCCAATTCATCCACATCTGGAATGGCTTTATCACGCCCTTTAATCGGGATGAAATTATGCTGAATATCTGGGGAGATCGCCGAAGCATCAAGTTCGGTTTGCAACGCTGTTTTGTCTAAGGTTTGCATAACATCCCCCACTTAATAATTTGCCCTGAAAAACTTGTGACGCGGCTTTTGGTCTCGACTTTTGGAGAGGTTAGGAAAAATTGAACAAAGTCTTCCACAGTCTCAAATCCATCCCTGAACGCAAGCTCTCGGATGTGTGCGTTGCAAATTTGCTCCCCATCGATGAAGATGCGGGCATAATCATCTAATTGATATTTGCTGAGCACAAAATCATGGGTTTTCCCACAAATTGATTCAGCAATTTTTCGACAGCTTTTAGTGCGCTGCCCGGTGTAAAGGTAGAGGCGTTCACCTACCTTGATAGGACGCTTGCGACATCTGATAGTCTGCCGTTTTTCCCCACTCTCAATCAGTGGGACAAATTGTTTCTTGAAGTTCAATGCAGACATTAAAGCTCATCTCCCCAGCTATCCCAGCCGTCTACGGTTTCACGTGCAAATAATTCGATACGCGGGCGATCTCCCACCAATTCGACAATGCGCTCTCTGGTCTCAGGCGGTTTCTCAGAATGTCTTCTAATCGGTGCTTCGATGATTTGATGAACTTTCGCCGATTTACGTTTTAAACCCTTGCCACGAACCCCTAATAAGCAAAACTCGCTATTCGCTCTGGTGTAGGAGCCCATGCCCATAAACAAACTCTTTGCTCGTTTATTTCGTTTTACCCACAGAAAAGCCTCGGTCTTGTAAGTGAAGCCCCAACAATGGATCGTCTGTAATGCTGCTGGGAGCTTTGCCCATGTTGCCCACAGGAATAACAGGGAATCATTTTCGGCAATCTGAGACACAGGTAAGTTCTGGATCTCATGGTCGCTCATCGTCTGGTAATGACGTTCCGCACCGCCTCGGTTTTTCTTTTTGTCTTCGTATTGCCATGGTGGATCGGCATAAATGACACCATAAGCTTTCGCAGGAAAAGGCTGTGCCCCCTCCACTACGGGCTGATCTAACAGTAGTTGTTGCATTATTCGATTGTTTAAATGTTGGTAATTGTTCTGAAGAGCGCTACAAGATTAAAGGGGAGATTGACCCTGCTCAAACGCATTGAGAAAAGATTTGGCAGCTTCACCCTTCAGCTCTGATTTGTGACCGGATAGCCAAAAGATAGTGACGTTTTTATGGCCAGATGGCTTAGTCAGGACATTGACGGAAGCGATCGCCTGAGGGTTGAAATAGTTAGAGATAATCACCTCAGCTTCAACCCGTTCAGCTAGAACAAAGAGACGAGAGGGTGGGCGATTAGTCATCAACAGAACTCTTAATCAGCAGATCAAGACCTCCACTGATATTGGCGGCTAACTTCACATCAACAAGCCATGAACGGTAATTTAAGTGGAGAGAATAAAGCTGAGTCTTGGTCGGAATTAAAATCACCTCTTCCTTCAAATCTCGGCATAAGGTAAGGAGTGTATTGGTGTCCTCAGTAAGGAGAGATAAGGCCATATCTAAATTCTCCACAGGACAGAGACCAACAGGGTATTGGCGAACTAAAGAGTCGTAATAATCGTGAGCAGCAACAAGGGACAATCCAGTTTGATGGATTGCATCAAAGTTTGGAGTAGGAGTCATAACTCAATGCCTGAATTATTTTCAATGCAAGTATTGGTTTGGATAGGAGTCGAAGTGGGCAAAGAAGGGGCAAGGTCACGTAAGAGCAGTGCCATTTTTCGCTCTAAGGTGCCAGTCTGGGAATGGATGTCGGCAAAAGTATCGGCGAGTTCATCAAAATCTGGATGCTGAGCAGATACCAAAGAAGGATCAGCCATCGGTTTCCTCTGCCTGTTTTGCCTTCATCTCAGCGAGGAGTTCAGCGAGGGACTCTTCGCCAAGCTCTTTAACCATCTCAGAGACAACAGAATCACAGTGCTCTTGGATAGCAGCATAAGCAAGCATAGATTTCCCCAAACCAAGCTCATGGACTTGGCGAGGATCTGCATGGATAGAAATGCCTTTATCAGTAAAGGCAGCAACGAGAGTTAAAGCTTCAAAATCCATGATTAACCTCCTCTTCAAACCAAGAATTGAGAGTGGTAGCCGTTCTAGAAGCCATGACTGAATTGGGATATTCAGCAACAAGGAATCTCTCCCCACCAGAAGTCTCAATCAAAACAGAATTATCCTTGTGAAAAAATCTGCAAAAGACATCAAGAGGGAGGATTTGAGGAACAGAGAGGATATCAGGAAGAGCATCCATATGGGCCTCAAAGTTCTTGGCCAGCTCGATGGCAGGTTGAAGAAGGGAATCAATATTTTTCCCAGCAGAAGCATTAATCAGACCTAGATAGATCTGAAAAGCCTCATGTCGATCAAAAGCATGAGAAGTATTCATTCAAAAAAATTATTTGTTAGCTGTTAGTACTTGCGTATCCGCTATGGATATGGTTTTGACTCAGTATTCGGCGATTATTGTCCAGATGTAGTACTTTCTCCTGTTGGTGTTTACTGTTGGTGTCCTGAAACCCGCACACAGTAAGACTCACAGCATAATAAAATCTTGTTCCAAGCAGATTTTATGTCTGTGATGGGTAGGAAGGAATGCCAGTTCCTCCCTACCTTTCTAAACGGCGGCTTTTGTCGGGACAACCCGACATCCATAGTATAATGATTGCTGTAAATGAGCGCAACAAAAAAATCACTTTGAAAGTTCTTCGTAAAAGACTGAAAATGAACCAAGCCCAATTTGCTGAGGCATTAGGCGTTCTTAGAACTACGGTTTCGGCGTGGGAAAATGGAGTTCACAAACCTTCACTTTCTATTGAACAAGTAAAAATTTTGGATGAATTACTCGGAGAAGTGAACCTGAGATTCAAAGACCTCCACGACGATTTGGCATCATAAGAAGAGATCATATGTTCTATAGGCGATCGCCTTTTCCGGATATTTCTGGAGGAGATCGCCTTTTTTATTTGTGGAATTATTTGAGGGGCGATCTTCTCAGGCATCATAGCTATGTTCTGAAGAGTACATATATATTATGTAGAGTATTAGAAATCTATGACCGCTACTAAAAAAGTAACCACCTATTCGAGAATGCTGATGCATTAGCCTTCTCGATATCAAAGACGATCACTATCAAAATGATTGAGCAACAGAAAACACCACCATTAATCAACACTGCTTGGACGAAAGCCCTGGAAGAGGCCAAGAAGATATCTTTGCCAAATAGGTTATCGAAGCGTCCTCAAGCAGAAGGATTCACGATTGATGGCCCCACCTCCAAGGATCTCGATGATGCGATTTGGGTCAGAACGGCAGACGATGCTGGCGTGACGATATTGGTGCATATTGCCGATGTCGCTGAGTTGGTAAAGATAGGTTCAGCTTTGGATCAGGCGGCAATGGTACGTGCGCGAACCCTCTATCACCGACAAGGCAATACCCCAATGCTCCCTTATGCATTGTCTGAAAATCTGCTCAGCCTAATGCCGAATCAACAGCGACCAACGCTCACTGTGGAGATTGCTCTTGATCAGAATGCGGAGATTAGAAAAGTCGATCTCTATGAGACTCAGTTGGTTAGCTGCAAGCGGTTTAGCTATGAAGAGGCGGATAAGGCTTGCAATGACCCCAGTCATCCCCTCCATGATCAGCTAAAACTATGCCAAAGGTGGGCGGCAAAGCTCAGTAAGCGACGTAAGGCTTCTGGTGCATTTGGTGGAATGGTTGGAGCAGGTGACACCCTTCTGGATGAAGAGGGTCGGATTATTGATAGTCCGGGTGGAAATTTTCATTCCCAGCGGATCATCATGGAATTTATGATCCTTGCCAATCGCGCCGTCGCACAGTGGTGTGCAGATCGAGACCTGCCTATTTTGTATCGCAACCATACAGCAAAGGTGATCGCCCCAGAGCGTAGTGAGTTGATTCAAGCGTTGTTTACATCAGGCAATGTAGCCATGATGCGACAACAACTGCAAAACTGGCTGAATCGAGCTGTTTATAGTCCTGCATTGGTAGGACATTTCGCGCTGAATCTAACGGCTTATACTCATTTCACTAGCCCGATTCGACGACTACCTGATCTGATTAACCACCGCATCATTAAAGCTGTTTTACAGGAACAAGCATCGCCATATCCGAGTGTAGAACTCAGCAACATTGCAGACCATATTGAGGACGTTAATCGGCAGGCGGAAGAGAGTTCAAAAGCTTTTTTTAAGGAACAAGCGAAGGCGGAGCATTCTAAGCAGTTGGCTAAAGTTGAAGGGCTAACGCAGCTCTCTGCGAAAGAATTTACGCGGGTTCTCCGTCATGGCATTCGCGAAAATAATGTTGCTCCGTTGAAACCAGCCCTCAATCAGCGACTGTCGGATGGCTCTCTAGCCATCCATGATCTCTTTTTGCTGTTGCTCGAAAATCAGGACAACGCATTACAGGAGATAGCGCTTGAAGCGTTAAAGAGTCGAGTGTGTGATGCGCCAAGCATTATGTCGATCGCCAATAATATTTTGCCGCAGTGGGAAGAGGTCTCATTCATTGAGCAAAAGTCTAAGAAGAACTTTGTTTGCTGGGCTGTAGTTACTGTCGATGGGCAGTCTATGACCAGTCGGCTCCCTGGCGCGGGGAAGAAAAAGCAGCTTGCCAAACATCATGGATGTTTCGCTTGGCTGAATGCCCATGTCAGCGGGAAGCTAGTAGAACCAGAGCAACGCCAATTACCATCGGGAGCTGAACCACAGCCTAACTTGATCAAAGATGATTCTGAGCTTAAAAAACACCCTTCGCTTACTACTCATCTCAAGGATGGTCAAAACTTCATTGGCCTCCTAGGGGAACTGTGTCAGTCTAATCAATGGGCACTCCCCTCCTACTCCATGACAGAGGTAGATGATGGTTTTCTATGTACTTGCGAAGGAAAGGCGGGCGACATTCCTTATAAGGGAGAAGGAACAGGAACGAGAAAAAAGCAAGCTAAGAAGCTAGCAGCCAAGGAAGCTCTCAGATTTTTACAAACGGCTCTTTGAAACAGAGATTTTATGTTTCTGGACTCACTGGTAGAAAAATTAGCTGAAGAGAAAAAGGCGATCGCCGAATGATTTGAGAAGGATGTGGGTGTGTGGCGATCACTAAACAGATAAAACTGCCTAATTTACGTGAGTTCTGGATAAGGAAAGAAAAGGAGAAAGCCCATATCGTGGAAGTTGTAACGAATCCACGGCTTTCTCCCATGTCCAGTCTAGAGGCTCTGTTTTGCCATGTTGATGATTTCTGCCAAGTCTTTGAACCCTTATGGCATCAAGCGTTACTCAGCTCTGGCAAAAAATACCGTCGCCGTCAGAGAAGCTTCAGTCTGAGTGAGGTGATGACTATTCTCATTGCTTTCCATCAATCTCACTATCGAAATTTCAAGCATTTCTATCTCATCAAGGTGAAATGCGATTGGCAACAAGAGTTTCCTCTAGCTGTGAGCTATCAACGCTTTGTGACATGGATACCTTCGAGCTTGATTCCTCTCTGTACATATCTGCGACGATGCTTCGGACAATGCACTGGTATTAGCTTCATTGATGCCACCAGCATCAAGGTTTGCCATAATCGCCGTATCTCTCAACATCGTGTTTTTGAAGGTTGCGCGGCAAGGGGCAAGACTTCGGTGGGATGGTTCTTCGGCTTCAAACTACACCTGGTCATCAATGAGCGAGGAGAATTACTCAACGTCCAAGTGACGCCCGGAAATACCGATGACCGCCAACCTGTAGTGGAGTTATGGCAAGACTTATGGGGTAAAGTCTTTGCCGATAAAGGCTATGTCTCACAATCTTTAGCCCAGCATCTTCAAGAGGAACATGAGGTGACCCTAATGGCTAAACCTCGTCGAAATATGAAGCATCATTTGATGGTTTATCAAGATAAACTTTTTGCTCGTAAGCGGGCTTTGATTGAGACAGTTATTGACCAACTGAAGAACATCTCACAGATTGAACATTCCCGACATCGCAGTCCCACAAACTTTTGTGTGAACTTGCTGTGTGGGCTGATTGCTTACTGCCATCAACCCAAAAAACCTTCTTTACAGCTTGATTAGACCTATCATTCCTTATCCAGAACTCACGTTAATTTGACATGATTTGCTGGAGTAGTCGTTGAAATTCATCTGGGTTGTTCTGCTCCATTTGTGCTAATCCTTCCTCATCTAAACCAGTGGCAATATGCAGCTTATTCATGAGAAAACCGTTCTGAACGTTTTGAGTATGAGGATGGTCTTGTCCCAGCGCAGACATATAAATCGAGAGGGCTTGTTGAAAGAGGGTTTCGGCTGCTTCATATTTCCCTTGCTCTCGATACAATCCTGCAAGGTTACTCATACTACTGGCGACATCTGGGTGGCGCTCCCCTAATAGTTCTTGTGCCATCGAGAGGGCTTGTTCATAGAGGGGTTCCGCTGCCTCATATTTCCCTTGCGATGAGTACGCTAATGCAAGGTTACTCATACTACTGGCGACCTCTGGGTGGCTCTCCCCTAATAGCTCTTTTCTCATCGATAGGGATTTTTTTTGCAGCGATTCCGCAGCTTCATATCTCCCTTGCAATCTATACAGTTCTGCAAGGTTACTCATACTAGTAGCAACATATGGATGCTGCTCTCCTAATCGATCTTGGTACATCGATAGAACTGTTTCAAACAGAGGTTTTGCTTCTTCATACTTCCCTTGCTCTTTATATAAGAATGCAAGGTTATGCACACTAGTAACAGTACTTGGATGACTCTTTCCTAACAGCTCTTTCCTCATTGATAGGGCTTTTTTATTCAGGGGTTCTGCTGCTTCATATTTCTCTTGGTTTTGGTACAAATCAGCAAGATGTTGCATACTACTGGCGACATCTTGGTGTCGCTCCCCCAATAGCTCTTTTCTCATCGATAGGCATTGTAAAAACAGGGGTTCAGCTTCTTCATATTTCCCTTGCTCTCGATACAATCCTGCAAGATTGTTAATAATATCGACGACAACTTGGTTTTGATCACCTAATAGCTCTTTTCTCATCGATAGGCATTGTAAAAACAGGGGTTCAGCTTCTTCATATTTCCCTTGCAATCTGTACAATTCTGCAAGGTTGTTAATGCTAGCGGCGACATGCAAATGCCTCTCTCCTAGTAGCTCTCGCGTCACATCTAAGCATCTCTGATATGGCTTCGCAGCTAATGTATATAACCCCTGTCCCCTATAGAATCCGGCTGTTCCGATAAATGCCCAAATTAAGTCTTCATCTTGATTCTGAATATCATCCAACATCTCCCGACTCATTAACTCCAAGTGAGGAATCACTAGAGTAAACATTGAAAACCATTCTGTTGTTGGGACGCGAGGCATTAGTTGAGCAAGCCTCAGCAGACCTTTTACAAATCCCTTTCTGAATATCTGATTTTCCTGTGCATCAGATAACTTCATCCCATAGAAATCTCGCACTAAAGAGTGAATCGTATAAAAGTCATAGCTATCATCGGTCGGTTGAATCAAATTTAAACGGTCTAACTCGCCCCGTGCTTCATTCAGTTCTGTCTCTGTGATCTCAACCTTGGAGCTGAGCCATTCGACTAACTCCCACCAAATTTCCACTGGTGCAAATAATCCTAGCCACATCGCTACTCGTTTTGAGGCTTCGCTGAGATCATCCCAACTGAGCTGGATTGCCGCCATTACACCACGCTGGCCATAAAATTTCTTTGGTCGCTCTCGCGATAGAGATTCATCCGCAATGGATAGCCGTTTTTGTAATTCTGCAAAGGTCAGAAAGCGATTTTGCCCGAGATATTCCCCGATTAATTCCAGTCCTAATGGCAAATAACCAAGGGTTTTACAAATCTCTTTTACTGTTGCAATCTCCTTGATGACTTTTTTCTCCCCAACGATATTCACTAGAAGAGCAATGGCTTTTTCCTCTGACAAAACCTCTAGCGATAATGAGTCAAAATTTAGATCAAGTTGACGCTCTCTCGTTGTGACTAATACCTTTACCCTTGGGTCGAAAGGCATCGCCAAATCAGGAATACTTTCAGCATTGGGCACATCATCCAGAATTACTAGCATCTTGCCTTCATCCGGTAGCCAGTTTTGCCAATACCATGCGGCTTGTTCTTCGATGGTTGCTGACTGCATTGGTTCTGGCAATGGCAAATATGGACTCGCCAATGTCACCACAGCTTGCGGTAATTTCGTTTCTCTAAGTGACAGAAAATACTGTGTTGTATATTCCTGTTTGTAATGTTGGGCATATTGCAGAGACAACTCAGTTTTACCGACACCGCCCATTCCTTCTACTGCACAGACGATGACTCCTTGACCCGCTTGCAACTTATCGTGAATTTGCTGGAGAGTATTTTCTTCCCGCTCAACATAATTCTTTGAGCCACGTCGCACATTACTAGGAATTGGTTTTGGCTTAGGTGGCTGATTGATGACTGTGTATTGACCCGCAACTACAGCACCAGATTCAATCGTCCCTTGATTCACGCCGATACCAAAAGTACCAGTCTGATTGATTTGCGAAGGGTCTTGATTCTGCTCTGCTGCCATGATCACTGGAGACGATGCCGTTCACCTCATTCTAGTGATGAAATTTATCTGGTTGGCGATTCTGAAGAAACAGGCGATCGTTCCTCAACCTATTATTGCTCTGCGAACCACTCGGATATGGCTTGTACTGTAATTTCGACCCTCGCAATCTCGCTTTTTAGTCGAGCTTTATCGAATTCAGCATCATGGTGATGCACCAATAAATCGCGTAGTTGCCAAAGCTCGACAAGAGGTTTGAGTAACTCCTCTGGAAGGTAACACTGGTCGCGGAGTACGACAACGCATCCACTAATATTTCCTCGAGCTCCGCGCTTGACGAGCCTCTCGTTTTTCAGATCGATTTTTTTCGAAATATGGAGTATGAGTTTCTCGAGAGTTCTCCAAGCTTCGATGAATTGTCCAGTTATCTCGTGAATACTTACAGCATCTTCTGCCAACTGTTCGCGGTCTTCAAGTCGAACTTCGACCTCACCAAGCCGAGCGACTGCTTCCTCAAGCTTTTCGCTTAAATCATTTACTAGCTGCGTAATCTCATCAGATTCTTTTACGGTGATGACATTATTGTGCGCAATCTTGCAACGTAACTCGTACAGTCGTATCCACCGTTTTTCAAGGTAATCGCCTTCACAGGCTACAAGTTCATCGAAGTATCGTTGCCAATTAGAGAGAGAGACAAATGGTGCGAGTGCTGAAGTTGGAAGCGATTCACCAGTGCAAGAGGATAAAAGCACTTGTAGATCAGAATTATCGCTTTGAGCGTATGGCTTAAAAAGGAAATTTGCAAGCTGAATAAAATCAGTATCCCATAGGAGATCGTGATGACGTTTATTCTTATTCGTCCGAATCGCACTAGTAACCTCACGAGGAACATTTACCGTCGTCCAGCCCATACCTACACGTGTGATCATAAATTTCGTAATGAGCTTACGCATGAGATTCTCAATGCGGTGAATCTGAGGATACGCAAGCTTTGCATAATAAAACCCCACTCCATCGCGAAGAATCTGTATTGGCATTTCTGCTGCTTTTGAAAGGACAGAACGTACAGCCCTAAGTACACTCTGAAAGATAACTATCTGCTCTTCATCTACAGTAAGTATCAAGTGAAAGAAACGAAGATTAGCATCGCCCACGACTTCATCTGTGGACACTTCGAATGAAACTTCGGAGTCTTCAAACGAGATACTGCCATTTGAAAGCGTCAATTTATCGTGAGCCTCAAGCAAATACCGGAGACCTGGAATGTCACATGCTAGACCTTTTTTTGGATCGACGATAACGAGATATTCGACAATAATTGGCTCAGTCAAAACGTTACTCTTTCTCTCCTTGCTTTCGCATCAGACTAGTGAGACATGGAAATATTTGTTTGAGCAATTATACTATCGCAGAGTATCAAATTGAATTTAAAAGCATATGCACATCTTTACTTTTTAGATTGAGATTATTCATTGTTTACTAACTGTCCAAGTCGAATCACAATCTTTGCAATACCGCCTACCGCTTTTCTTGTTATGCCATTTAGTGTTGCTGCTATCGCAGAAAGGGCAAATATCAGGATTATTGTTGCTGCCATCTGTCGGTGTTGCTGATGTTGCTGGACTGTTGCTGCCCAAGTCAAACTCCAGATTCCATAGGCGTTCTAGATAATTGTTGCTGGTGTTGCTGGGAGATGTTGCTGACTGTTGCTGGTGTTGCTGCCCAAAATCATGGATTTGGTGGATTGGTAGCAGATTTTTCGGTGGATTACCTGACTGCTTAAACTCCTCATATTCACCATGGGTCGGATGAATTGCGAGGTGAGGAATACCATTCGATATCACCACACATGGATATGCTTGTTGCTTCAATAATTTGCATTCCTGTGACTTCTTACCCCATACCTTTTCAGCTTTGGAAATTGCAGAAACACCTAGCGTAATCGATGTAAAACAATCCCTTTCCTGAGCATCAATCTTCTTGTTAGTGACATTGGATGTGTGGGTCACAAAGATGAGAATAATGCCGTATTTTCTCCCTTCCTTACCCAGGACAGTCTGAACCCTAGAGACTAACTCTGCATCCTCGAAATTATCATCATAACTATCTGTCTCATCTGCCACGAGGATGTATTTGCGACCGATATCTTGTCCTTGCTCTGCACGCTTTTTCCTCGCCTTAAACTCTGCTAGAGCATCAGTAAATTTCTGTTCGATGTCTGCATAGTCACTAACCGGATGAAAGCCATTTTCAGCCCAACCGCGATTCACCGCCGCATGAGGGTCACAGACCTCAATCTTTGCCGCTTCAAGTTGAGTTAGCCAACCTAATGCCCACAAAGCAACTGATGATTTACCATGGCCAGGATTACCCGCAATCATGATGCCTGTCGCTTCAGACCGGAGGCGCTGCCAATCATAAATGGCGATTTCGTCTTCTTCTTGTGCTGATTCAGTCTTAGCTTTGGCGTTGGGTTTCATGAACCGCTCGATAAAGCGATCCTCACGCAGAACTTCACGGTAACCGCTGTACTTCGCGAAATATTGAATCTCTCTCGTCTTGGCAATACCTGTGGCGATCGCCCCCAACCCTAATAACCGAATGGCTAGACGAGTGGCGATATTGTTGTTGCCTTCAAACTTGATGAATGAGGCGGATAGGGTTCCGGCTGCGATGAGATAGAGGGTGACTACCCAAACCCAAGCCCAACTCAAAGAGAAATCATCAGATTCATCCAAGGGCTTATTTTGTAGATGTTTAAGCGATACCAAAACAGACCCCCATGCCAATTAATAGGTTTGCCCAGAGCCATAATTGACCGAATGATTTTGTCGTGTCGGATAATCGAATAACCACACCACTCACAACCGCCACCACACCCCAAAACACCAACAATCCAGTCGTCAATGCAGGCACCAACCGCGCAATTTCAGTCAGAAACGCAGAGAAGGCGATCGCCGAGAGACAGCCACCAACGGCATAGGAACAGAAATATTTCATTCGATCACCTCAACATCTATGATTTCGCCCGGTCTTTCACTGATTGGATTAGCATTGAGCTGCTGCTGATCATCTTCTGACCCGCCTGATGCCTCGACTCCAGCATCTTGGGTAATGACTTTTCCACCTGGGCATCCATTCCCGCAATCTGCGCGGCGATCGCCTTCTTGTTTGTGGATTTCAGTAATTTCAGTTGATGGTTGGTGATTTTCTTGTTGGCAGTTTCCAGGGCATCGACTTGGGCATTGACCAAAATTGTTTGCTGCTCAATGCCGACAACCTGTTTGGCGATCTCCAGCCGTTGTTTTGCCCGTTCAAGTTTTCGCTCAGCCCGCCGCTTTCGTTCTGGGGTGTATCTACTTCCAAACATGGTTAGTTGTTGATAATGATTGGGGGCGGTGCTTGATTGTTGATGATTACTGGCGCTCGATCATCGGTCATGAGGGTGATCGCCACGGCTCCTACCGCTATCCAAAACAACGGCTGATTCAATAGCCAAACAAGCGTCGAATCTGAATCACTATCTGAGCTTGTTTCAGTGCTAATCGGTTCTGAATAATGAACCTCTCGCGTAAAAATCTCTCGGGCGATCGCCCCACCTTTTTTAGAATCTGACATTGGTTTACAGGGATAGAACTAGACCCCCATTCCCATCGAGAAGTCTGGGAATAGAGGGCGTTGATGATGACTTACTCCGCTGGAGCCAGCGCGAAAAACGAAGGTGATGAGGGTGCGATCTCCAAGTCGGATGACTTTGGGTGGGCAACCCGCTCCGAAAAATCATCTACAGCAATAGATAATTCTTCCTCAATGCCACTGAAATCACCGACCAGTAGTTCATTCAGACCCTCGACAATACCGCTGGCTGCATAGAGTTTGGTGGAGCGCTTCAGTTGGTCACGGGCTTTGGATAAGGGGTTTGCTTCTGGTACGGATTGGGATGGTTGCGTTGAGTGACAAGCATCGTTTTGACGAGCGTTGGCATTTGCTTCTTGAATCACATCATTAAGATTGGACGACATCTTTAAATTTCTCCTTACAAACAGAATGAATATTGAGAATTGCGCCTTTTTCTCCAAGGGAATCCACGAGGCTTTTATATAGTTTTAAAACCTCAAAAGATTCACTAGAGAAATTGCGTTGGTAACGGCAGTAATCCCAGCCGACAGGATTTAGCTTATTGAGCGTACCTGTGATACCTCTAAGCCGATCTGCACCTATTTGCAATGCTTCCAGGACTTGTTGGCGACTATAGACGGGATATGTTTCATGGACTATTTCACAAACTACAAACACTTTGGAAACACTTTAAAACCGCTTTTAATGCGTTTACAATCTGATAATAAAGCGTTTATGAACTCTTGTAATCTGTTACCATAACGGACAAATAAAACGCCCCCAATTGATGTTGGTAGCATCAACTGAGGGCTAACCAGAGCGCTAAACCTTAAGGAGACATAGCGAATGGCTAAAGATAATTGTACTCTCGGTGTCGAATATCAGACGCTTACCCCGGTTGAGTTTATTAATGAGATGATCGCTTTAGGTATTGCGCAGACTAGAGATGAAGCAATTTCTCTTGCTGTGTTCAATGGTCGTCCTGTGCTGAACCGCAGAAGTTGGGACAGAGTTTGTTATGAAGGTGGTCAGGCAAGCGAAGGGACTCTCCTAAAGCTGACCATTATTTTTCAAATATTCACTCAGATAACAGCTTAGGGAGATCGCCCTTCAACTTGCTTCTTCTGACTCTATAGCTCCAAGACTTCTCATTGCTGCGCGTTGTGCTGTCGTTAATCCTCTAACACCTGTAATATTGGTATTTTCGTAAGGTCTAGGAGCTATAAGATTAGCTGTGCATTTACCATCCTCAAAATCCCAAAGATAGATATGACCGTTCTGACTCCCGCTTGCCAAGGTCTTTCCTTGAGGATGAAACGCAACCAGCCATACCGGCTCATTGTGTCCTGAGAGTACCTGAGAGCATTGATAGTCTTTTGTATTCCAAAGGCGAATAGTATTTTCGTAACTTCCACAAGCGAGCCACTTCCCATCGGGACTGAAGGCAACTGAAAAATTCATATGTTCATGACTCTCGATAGTTACGAGGCATTGATGGGTGTTGACGTCCCATACACAAACCTGCCCATCGTCGCCCATACTGGCAAAGCGATCGCCATTGGGATGAAAAGCAATTGATCGGATTGCTCCAGAAGACGCTTGGAATTGATGCTTTTGCTGAAAACTATTGCCATCCCAAAGAATTATTAGTCCGCTCTCATCCCCACTAGCAATTATTTGGTTATCTGGACTATAAGTAACGCTCCAAATCCAATCGTTGTGACCGGATAAACGTTGCAACAGCTGATAATTTTCTAAGTCCCATATCCTTAGATTTCTATCAACACCACCACTAATTAGCCTCGTGCCACTTCTATTAAAATCAAGGGACCACGCTGGAGCATGATTACCATCCTCAAAAGCAAAAACTTTAATGCAACCAAGCGTTTTAAGATCCCAAAGGCAAATCGTTCCATCACCACTACCAGTAGCTAGGAAATGATCATCGGGACTAAAGGCAACTGAAGCGACAACGTTACTATGCTGTCTCAGTGGCTGAATATATGCGCCTTTATTCAGATCCCACAAGCAAAAATTTCCTTTTTCACTACCAGTAGCTAAGAATTGACCATTAGGACTATAAGCTAACGACCAATGTGCATAAGGGTATCCCTGCAGTACTTGTAAGCATTTTTGTTCTTTTATATCCCAAAATCGGATGCTGCAATCTTCACTGCCACTGATCAACATATTATCTATGGGGTGAAATGCAACTGACCAAATGCGTTGGGTATGATCCTGAAAAACTTTTATGCAATTTCTATCTTGAACACTCCAAAGCCTAACACTGCCATCTTCACTGCCACTTGCTAATATTTCTCCATCAGGACTAAAAGCGACAGAAAATACAAATTCTTCCAATTGAAAGCAGTTTAAACATTGACCTGTGTGAAGATTCCATAGGCGAATACACTTATCCTCATGACCACTCGCTAAAAGAGAACCATTCGGGTGAAAAGCAACAGAAAATACATATGAATCTGCTACTAATTCGATTACACATTTATAGCTAGTTGTATTCCATAACTTGATACATCCATCTTGACTGCCACTCGCCAAAAGCATTCCATCAGGACTAAATCGAACAGAGAATATTCTTAAACTATGGGCTTTGATGGTTTGAAAACACTCAATCCTTTCTCCAATCATACATAGACGAATTTGACCATCCCTACAGCCAACAGCAAGAATATCTTGCTCCGGACTAAATGCAGTGGATAAGACAGAGCCTCCCTGGAGTTTGAGTGTCTCTAAATGTTGAAATGTATCTAAATCCCAAAATCGTATTTCTCCATGTTCATGGCTACCTGCAATAAGCCGATTGTGCTCACTCATAGCGATTGCTCTTAACCACGAAGAATGCCCTTGTAATGAAGCAGTATATTCTCTAGTGTGAATGTTCCAGACGTGAATTGTGCCATCGCTACCACCAGCAAACAGGTGATTTCCGTCCGGACTTATTCTGACAGAAAAGATGAGGCCAAAACTATCAGATAGAGCTGGTCTAACGAATAGAGAATTCCTAAAGATAAATCTATTTTGGTTTGAGTTTTTCAGACAAGCTTGTCGAATAGTAAAACCCGAGAAATCATACTCATATCTATTATCAGGTTTACAGATAATGAGATTAAGCAGATTACCTGGTGCATAACCCTCGCTTAGCTGGCGTTGCTGACGAATTGTAGAGAGGGTTCTACGTATGCAAACATGAAAATCTTGAATTTGTTCGATAATTGGCTCAAGTATGAGACGAACCTGATTGCTTCTGACATAATCTTTAATGTTTGCTTTTGTTAATGATAGTTTATTGAAAAGCCTAAACTCTTGGCTGGCAAGCTCTTGAGATATCTTTTGGATCAGTCGCGATGTAATATACTCCATCACAACTGCTTGCAGCGTAAATTTCCTGGTTGTCTGATCGATAAAACTTCGCCTAATCAATGAGTGCCAAGCCTCTAGGATTTTATGATCTTGAGGTGTAGGGAAAAAATCCTTTCTCAATTCCTCAAAAGAAATGGGTTCACGGTTAATTGCAAGCCAATAAAGAATTTCTTTCTCAATTTCTGTAAGGCAATTAAATTGTTTGTCTAATAAATCCTGTGAGCTTTTGAAAAAGATTATCTGATTCACATCAAAATGAGGAGACTCTCGCTCAATAGTCTCACTGATAATATTTATTCCCCATATCATCATTAATGGATTTCCACCACAAGCTTTATACACTCTACTCAAGTAAAAACCATCATTTCTTCCAGAAATAGACATCAGAAAATGATTACTTTCACTTATGGAAAATCCCTTTACTTCTAATGTCCTAGCTTGATATTTTAATTGCTCTAGCTGGCATATTTCTTGGGGCTTTTCGCGACTCGTGATAATCAGGCAGCTTTGGTGATCACTCTCTCCAATACGTTGAATGAGTTTTCCATAATTCTCATAGGATTCTTTATATCCACCTGAAAACTCTCCACTTTTAAAAAGAGCTTCAAAGTTATCTAGGATTATTAGACAACGTTCTTTTTGTAGATAGTGAATGATCTTAGAAAGAGAGCTACTGAAAGGCGTCGCTATATTACTTTCAGTATGATCTGATAAAAACTCAATAAGACGTGACAAAGTATGGTCAATCGGGGGTGTTTCTCTTAAATCAAGCCAAATGGCCGCATAAAAATAGGAGGCCACTTCAGTCCCCAGTTTCTCTGCTAAAACTGATTTGCCAATCCCTCCCATTCCTAACAATGTTACTAATTTGCATTGTTCGTCAAGGATCCAATTTCTTAGTATCTCTAATTCAGTTTTTCGTCCCTGAAAGTTGGGGACTTTTTTTGCCTCAAGCCAATCTCGGCGACCAGTTTTGAATAAAGCTGTCTGAATTTTTTTTTTGGCAGCATCATAAAGACAATAGTCCCGAGGTTCTAGCGTTAATTCAAAAGCTTTAAAAAGTTTCTGGAGCGATGATACATCTGCTGGTCCAGAACGCTCACGGATTTTCTTTATTGTCTTGTACACAATTCCAGCACGCTTAGCTAACTGCTGTTGGGTGAAATACCCACCCCACTGTTCTCGATCTTGAGCAGACTGAATTGCTGTTTCTAGTCTGTATTTACCCAGCAAAGTCAAAGCTACTCCTCGAGAACGTTTCATGAATCTACAAATGGTCAATTAAAACTTAATAAATAAGTTTATGTGATCTTTCATAAGCTTGTAACCCTTATTAAACAAGCTTTTACAGAATTCTTTCCGATAACTTTCCGATAACTTTCTCTAAAGTTTCCAACATACTGATTTCAAGTTATTAACCATGGTCTAAATTGAGCTTTAAAACCTTAGTGATTTTATGCCTATAAGTAGGGGCTGCTACTTTACGTTATGGCTAATGTAAGAAAAATCACCTTAGAACTAGTTTCAAACAGCTTCACAAATTTTGACTAGATGTCTATTTTTATTTGACATCTATCACTTGAACTAAACCTTTAGATGTAAATAAGGGAGTAGAAAATGCCTCAGCGAATTTGGGATAACGTCGTTGGTGGATTTTGGGATATTGCAGACAACTGGTCTGACGATATTGTTCCAAATGTTGGGGATGAGGTGTTAATCGATCTTGAAGGTCTCATCGAAACGACTCATCGTACCGGTAATACTTTTATCAGCAGTCTTATCTCCGAAGCATCTTTAGCTATCTCTGGAGGGAGCTTAACTGTAGAAGGTAATCTAGAGATCAATGCTCCTCTAAGGATTCTTTCAGGGAGCCTCGTTTTAAATGGTTCCGGCAGCTTAGGAGGATTTGAGCTTTCTGGTGGCTTACTTTCTGGGGCTGGCAACATTGGTGTAGAGTCAAATTCTATTTGGACTGGGGGAACTTACAACGGAACTGGCCTAGCATTACTCGCAAACGCCACCTTGGAGGCTACAGGTGGAAATAAAGATTTTAGCGGTGGGATCATAGAAACCCAAGGCACCACCCTCTGGGATGCTGGTCAGATACGAGCCTCAAATAGTGCTACCTGGAATAACACCAGTACTGCGGTTTTTGATATTCAAGGTGATCTATTTTTTGATCATTTGAATAGCAGCGGTGCAGTGCCAGTTATCAATAATGCGGGCATCCTACGCAAATCAGCGGGTAATAGTACTGCCACTATCGAGGCTCAGCTCAATAACTCTGGCGTTATTGATGTTCAGAGTGGCCTCTTGAGACCCACTGGTGGCATCACTCTGAATGATGGCAGCCAAATTACTGGTGATGGCAAAGTCCTAGTCAATGCCAACACACTCACGCTAGACGGGATAATCTCATCCTCTGGCACTCTGGAGTTTAGTAGCGGCAGTCTGATAGGTGATGCTGAACTTGATAATTTGACTTGGACAGGGGGCACATACAACAGTACTGGCCTCAAGCTCATTGAAGGCGGCACTTTGACTCTTGCTGGAGGCACCAAGACTTTTGCTGGCATCCTTGAAACTAACGGGCAGACGAATTGGCAGAGTGGCACAATTCGCACTAACAATACTCCAGCAACCTGGAACAACACCGCTACCGGGGTTTTGGATATTCAGGATGGCCTCACCTTCGAGAATGCCTCCACCGGTGACACAGTAGTGCCCATCATTAACAATGATGGAACCCTGCGCAAATCCGGAAGTGCTGGTACTACCACTATTCAAGCTCAGCTCAATAACTCTGGCGTTATTGATGTTCAGGTTGGCGTTTTAAACTCAACTTTTGGTGTCACTCTCAACAATGGCAGTCAAATTACTGGTAATGGCAAAGTCCTAGTCAATGCCAACACACTCACGCTAGACGGGACAATTTCCTCCTCTGGCACTCTGGAGTTTAGTAGCGGCAGTCTGATAGGTGATGCTGAACTTGATAATTTGACTTGGACAGGGGGCACATACAACAGTACTGGCCTCAAGCTCATTGAAGGCGGCACTTTGACTCTTGCTGGAGGCACCAAGACTTTTGCTGGCATCCTTGAAACTAACGGGCAGACGAATTGGCAGAGTGGCACAATTCGCACTAACAATACTCCAGCAACCTGGAACAACACCGCTACCGGGGTTTTGGATATTCAGGATGGCCTCACCTTCGAGAATGCCTCCACCGGTGACACAGTAGTGCCCATCATTAACAATGCTGGAACCCTGCGCAAATCCGGAGGTGCTGGTACCGCCGCTATTCAGGCTCAGCTCAATAACTCTGGCATCATTGATATCCAAAGTGGCATCTTAAACCCAACTTTTGGTGTCACTCTCAACAATGGCAGTCAAATTACTGGTGATGGCAAAGTCCTAGTCAATGCCAACACACTCACGCTAGACGGGATAATCTCATCCTCTGGCACATTGGAGTTTAGTGGCGGCAGTCTGATAGGTGATGCTGAACTTGATAATTTGACTTGGACAGGGGGCACATACAACAGTACTGGCCTCAAGCTCATTGAAGGCGGCACTCTAAAGGCTACAGGCGGGAATAAAAACTTCGATGGTGGGATTCTAGAAACCCAGGGCACCACTATCTGGGATTCAGGGGAGATCCAAGCCTGGAATGGTGCGACCTGGAACAATACCAGCACTGCGGTCTTTGATATTCAAGGTGACTTGTACCTAGAGCACTATTTTGACAGCGGTGCAGTGCCTGTTATCAACAATGCTGGAACCCTACGTAAATCTGCGGGCAACGGTACAGCCACCATTGAAGCTCAAGTGAATAATATAGGTGGTGTTGATGTCCAGAGTGGCACTTTATCTCTTCTTGGTGGCTTTACTCAATCTGCAGGAATCACACGCCTTGCTGGAGGCTCACTAAGTGCATCATCACCTTTAGATATTCAGGGAGGATCTCTAGAAGGTTTCGGTCTACTGAACGCAAGTATAAGTAGTTCCGGGGAAATCAATCCAGGGGTTGGGATAGGCACTTTAAACCTTGTGGGGAACTACACACAATCTGCTACAGGTACGATCAATTTTGAGATTGGAGGGCGTGAAGTAACAGCGGTTGATCGCCTAAATATTGACGGTAATGCTAATTTTGATGGCACTTTAAATATTAGCTTTATCGATGGGTTTAATCCTTTATTGGGTGAGACCTTTACCGTGGCAACGTTTGATTCCTTTACAGGAGATTTCGCCAACATTACTGTTGAAGGTCTAATTGGCGATGCAGTTGACTACGAAATTGAGACTCTCTTTGAAAATAATCAGCTGATCTTATCAATTACAGATCCTGACTTCGATGGGCCTGATCTGCAAGTTAATTCAGTAACTTCGGCCCTAGGAACAGGAACTTTAGGGGATGATATTGAGCTGAGCTGGACAGTAAGTAACCAAGGTGATGTGCCTACGCTTGCCGGTTGGAGCGATCGCCTCTATCTTTCTACGGATACGGCTCTAAGTGCGGATGATCGTCTGTTATTTACCCAACCGATTGATAATTTTACGGTTCTTGATCCGGGTCAAGATTATACCCAGAACGCCACGGTTACTTTGCCATTGGATACGAGCACTGCACCGGGTAACTATTACTTACTAGTAGAAACTGATGGCCTCGGCGATCGCCCCGAAACAAATGAAGTAAATAACGTCACCGCTAGCGATGCAGTAATTGACCTTACCTTGCCTACGGATTTACCTGACGTGGTAGTGAGTGCCATTGTTGTCCCAACCGAAACTGTCGCTGGGCAAGCTGTCCAAATCAAATGGACGCTAACAAATCAAGGCGGTAGACCTGCAAGTGGGACTTGGACAGACACTGTTTACGCCTCTAGCGATGATGCAATCGGTCAGGATATCTCGCTGGCATCCTTCGAGTTTAATGGCTCGATTGGTGCTGGGGAATCATTGGAACGAGTTCAGACGATTACCATCCCCAGTAATATTCAGAGCAACCAACACATTGTTGTTACGACGGATGCCAACAATCAGCTATTTGAGCAAAGCGATGCAAATAATACGGCGATAAGTGATCAGGCCATTACTGTTCTCCAACCAACGATCCCGAATCTTCAGATTAGTAGCGTCACGCCTCCAGCTCAGGCATTTTCTAATCAGTCAACGGTGGTTAACTGGACGGTTACCAATGCTGGAACTGGTGCTGCAGGTGAATGGTACGACCAAGTTTGGCTTTCCTTAGAACCAAGAACAGAGCTTGGTCCAGATCAACTTCCCATTCCAACGGATATTTTCCTAGGGCAAATCCAAAATGCAGGCTATCTGGAACCAGGTCAAAGTTATAGCAGTAGCTTAGAAGTCACTTTGCCAGAAGGACTTGATGGGAACTACTACTTTGTTGTCTACTCCAATATCGAAGAATGGTCCGCAGGTAGACACCATGGACTTGGTCGATTACTAGAGTCAGACAGAACCGACAATCTTGGTCTTGGAGCTTCAACGCAGGTCAACCTAACGCCACCGCCAGATTTACAAGTTTTAGATGTTCAAGCCTCTACCCAAGGCTTTTCTGGAGAAACTACATCAATTACTTGGACTGTTTCAAATGAGGGTATAGGAACAACGTTACGTCACAATGGTCTGGGATTTTTTATCCAGTCGACACTTACTGAGTCTTTTGGTTTTGGCGATGCTTGGGATCCATTAGATATCTCATGGCAAGACAAGCTTTATCTATCCGCGGATCAAGAATTAGACTCAGAAGATATTTTGTTAGGAACCTTCAGTTATGACGGTCCTCTAACTAGTGGAGAAAGCTATACCAAAACTCAAAACGTCACCCTTCCTATAGGCATTAGCGGCAACTTTTTCGTAATTGCGGAGACTGATGTCTTACAACCAAACCCAGGCCTCTATGGAGTGTCTTTTGGCTCCAGTAGCCTTAGAGATGCAGTATTTGAAGGAGGCTTCGAAGATAATAATCAGAACCATACAGTAACGCCGATTCAGGTTAACCTCACACCACCTCCAGATCTAGGGGTTGAGATTTTAGCAGCTCCTACTGGGGCGACAGCGAGTCGCAGCCTCGTTATTAATTATCGAGTTACTAATGATGGTTCTACAACTACGCCCAACTCTTCCTGGCAGGATGCCTTTTATCTTTCAAGCACACCAGACTTTGACCCTGATACAGCTTTAAAACTTAGGGAAGTAACTCATTCTGGTCGTCTCGATCCAGAGACTACCTATGAAAACTCGGTGTCATTGACTTTGCCAAATGAAGTGAGTGGCGAATATTTCATCTTTGTGGTTACTGACAGTAATAATGCTGTCTTTGAGCTGGATGATGTCGCAGAAGGCTCTAATGCTGATGTAAGTCCAAATCTAGTTTCCCAGACGATTACGATTACTTCTCAACCAGCTGATTTGGTGATCTCCGACGCCAATACCCCGGCCACCGCTGAGGCAGGACAAGCCACGCGAGTTGAGTGGACAGTAACCAACGAAGGAACCGGAGATACGTCCGTTACAAGCTGGGTTGATCGTGTCATTATTTCTGACAACGACATACTTGGAGATGAAGACGACCAGATTTTAGCAACCTTTAACCAGACAGGTTTACTAGATGTTGGAGAGAGCTATACCCGCAATGAGTTGGTGACTTTCCCCAATACTTTTGCAGGCGATAAATATTTATTTGTAGTTACTGACGCCAGAAATAATGTCTATGAAGCGGCTCAGGAAGATAACAATGCTTCCGATGGGTTGCCTGTGACTCTGCCGGAATTATCGGAGAGCCTCGCTAACTTAGAAGTGACAGCAGTCAATAGTCCAACGGTTGCCCGAGGTGCAGAATTCCTAACGATAAGCTGGACTGTAGAGAATACTGGTGTTGGTAGTACTGACAGCACGGTTTGGTACGACAATGTTTATCTCTCTAGTGATCCTACTCTAGATAAAGATAATGCCATTCTGCTCGGAGAAATCCGTCATACCAATCCCCTAGAGTCCGGCCAGGAATATACTGCGCAGCAAACCTTTATTGTGCCGCCGAATGCAGAAGGGGACTTTTATGTCTTTGTGGAAGCGGATAGCCGCAACCAAGTTACGGAACCGACTGAAGGAGGGAATATCGCCAGCACTGCTGAAGCAACGAGAGTAGTCGCATTCCAAACAGCGGATCCTGAACTTCCTCCTGTTGAAACGATTGATCCCGATGTAGTAGAGCTACCTGTCGATTTAAGTGTAGTAGCAGTAGAAGCACCGAGTGATGGCAATAGTGGTCAACCTCTCGAGATTTCCTGGACAGTCCAAAATAACGGTGAGGCAATAGGGAGCCGTACTTGGTATGACGCAGTGTACTTGTCTCAGGATCAGGTGTTTGACCCTAATACGGACAATTATCTAGGTGCCGTAGAACGTACTGGCTTGGGCGCGGGAGAAAGCTACCAAGTTACCAAATCTTTCGATGTGTCAGTAGGTTTATCAGGGCCGCTCTATGCCTTTGTGGTCACAGATAGTACGGAGCGACTTAATGACACTGATCGGACGAACAATGTAACCCTCGATAGCACTGCGATCCAAGTGTTGCCGATTCCGCCAGATGATTATGACTTAGCAGTAGGAACCATCGCAGTTCCCGCTACTAGTATTTCAGGTGAAGCCACAACTATTTCCTACACAGTGACCAACGAAGGTACAGCCACAATTAGTGGTACCTGGTTTGATACGGTTTATCTCTCTGCTGATAACCAATGGGATATTGGTGATGCAGTGCTGGGACAGATTCAGGTTTCAGAAACATTAGGGAATGGAGAATCCTATGCGCAGGATCTAACCGTTACCCTACCAGGAGTATTGCCGGGGGATTATCACGTCATTGTGCGCAGTGATATCCGCAATACCTTTGCAGAGGTAGATGAAACGAATAATGTGGCGGTGTCGGCGGAGCAGATTACAACGGATATTTCTGCCTTAACCTTAGGCAATACGGTTGAAAGCACTTTAGCTGATGGTCAATCTACCTATTACCGCGTGGATGTGGCAGCAGGGGAAATCCTAAAGGTTGAACTAGATAGTGACTCTGCCTCTGCGACTAATACCCTTGCCATCCGCTATGGTGACGTGCCAACGAGAAGTGAGTTTGACTTTAGTGAAACGAATCCCTTTGGCTCAGATGTGGAGCTTGTTTTCCCTAATACAAAAGCCGGTACTTACTACATTCAGGCATTTGGGACACAAGTGCCGGAGGGCAGCGCAGGTTTTAGTCTGACAGCAGATGTGCTGGACTTCTCCTTGAGTGATATTGGCTCTGACTCTGGTAGCAATAAAGGACAAGTAACACTCACTCTAAAAGGGGCAAAATTCACTCCGGATACTATTGCGAAAGTCATCGCCGACAATGGCACTGAGAGAGAAGCCACGAATCTAATCTGGAAAGATGAGACTGAGATTTGGGCAACTTTCGACTTACAGGGTTTAGAGACAGGTCTTTATGATGTAGTCGTGGCAGATGGGAATGTCGTTACATCTTTAGACGATAGCTTTACTGTTAATGACGGGCCAGTTGGCAATTTACAGGTTCAAGTTATCAGTCCTGAAGCGGTAAGACCAGGACAATCGGGAACAGTACAAGTTATCTATACCAATACCGGTGAAACGGATATTACGGCTCCTGTTCTGGCTATTGATGCTTATTATGCGGAGTTAGCCGAGCAGAGAGTTTCGAGTTTTCAGACCAGTGATGGAAGATTCTTCACAAGTCAGATTGCGCTATCAGATGAAGACTTTACGAAGCAGCCCATTCAATTCCTTGGTATAAATTCTGATGGTCCAGCAGGGATTCTTGCCCCCGGGGATAGTGGCAATGTTTCATTCGCTTTTCGACATGTTCTATCTGATGAGACTATCCCTCAAGAACTTGTCCCTACCATAGATCTAGGAGAGGGCAGCGGAGGACCCGTTTCAAGCCCTCCAATTGCATTCTTTGCCAGTGCCTTAGAAGAGGATCTCGCGATCAACTGGTTGGATTTCAAAGATGCGTTTAAGCCTTTAGGTTATTCAGATGCGGCTTGGGATGTCGTCTACGATAACTTCGTCGCAGAGATTGGTGACGATACCACTAGTTTCCAAGAATTAGTCGCAGAGAATGCCACCTACTTAGCAGCACTGGGAGAATCAACTAACGATATTGGTGAGCTTTTGACTGCTGAGTTACAGCAGGTCAGTCAATATCAAGCACTGGCTCAACAACTACGCATAGGTTCTTTAGGGCAAGGGCAAAGCTTTATTGGCGATGTGCAAGTTCTGGAAGATGAAGATGGCAATGTAGTCATTGATTACAACGGTGTGCTGCGATTATTTGAACAGCAAACGGATGGGAGCTACCAAGGGCAACCGGGAGATAATGGTGTCCTTACGCAAGTCGGTAGTGGTTATCAACTACGGGAATTGGATGGCACAATCACGACTTTCCAAGGTGATGGTCGCATCGTTAGCGTGCAAGATCCTAACAATAATCAAATCACCTTTGTTCGTGATGCTAATCAAAATAACCGTCTTATTCGCTTGGCATTCTCTACAGGTGATTTTATAGATTACACTTACAACGCCTTTGGTCGTATCGAAATAGCAACCGATCACGCTGGTGTACAGACTACTTTTGGTTATGACCCGACAGGCCAATTCTTAAGTCAGGTCACCACACCTGCAGGCACTATCAGCTATGAGTATGAAAACGGTTTGCTGTCTAAATTCACAGATGCAACAGGTGTTTCTGTCGAGTTTGAATATGACAGTCGCGGACGAATCATTTCCCAAAGTCTGACAAACGGGGAATCTACTCTGAACTATGTCTACAATTCCACAGGCGGCATTACTGTTACTGACGAGAATGGTGTCGAGACGGAACTGATTTTGAATGCTCAGGGACAGGTTAGTCAGATCAACGATCCTCTTGGGAATACTCTAGAGCTTCAGTACGATGCTCGCGGTAACCTCATTGGATTACAAGGACCAGATAGTGCCACTCTAGACTATGGCTATGATGCTTTTGGGAACCTTATTCGTCAGACAAACCCACTCGGAAACGATATTCAGTTTTCCTATGATTCAGCCTTCAACAATCTAGCTAGTGTTACTGATGAAAATGGTAATCCTGTCCAATATAGCTATGATGATCGCGGCAATTTAGAAGCAATTACCTATGCAGATGGTTCAGTAGAGAAGTTTGTCTCCGACGCCCAAGGCAACATCGAACGATATACGAATCGGCGAAATATCCCTATCGACTTTGAGCATAATGACCGGGGTCAAATAACCCGCATTGATTTTCAGGATGGTGACTACATTGAATACCAGTACAACGACCTAGGACAACTAACTGTTGCCGCCGAAAGTCGAGATGGTATCGACAGCAGTATTAATTTTACCTATGACTCTGAAACTAACTTTCTGGAGCGAATTGATTATCCTAATGGTCGTTTTCTAGCCTATGAATTTGATGGTGCCGGACGTCGCACTCGATTAGAAGACCAAGATGGTAACGTCGTTAATTACCAATATGACGATGCTGGTCGGTTAGATCAACTGAGAGATGTAACAGATAGTCTGATTGTGCAGTATCAGTACGATGCGCTAGGTCGTTTGGAGCGAGAAGATAAAGGCAATGGAACTTACACCTCTTATCAGTATGACGATGCTGGCCGCCTGGTCAAACTAATTCACTATGCACCCGATGGCTCTACCAACTCCAGCTTTGAATACATCTACAACGATCTCGGACTGCAAACTGGTGTCACCAACATAGATGGTAATTGGAGTTATACCTACGATGCACTGGGACAATTGTCTGGAGCGGTCTTTGAGTCCACGAATCCAGCGATTGAAAATCAGAACATCACCTACGAATATGATGCCAGTGGCAACCGGCGACGCACTATCGTTAATGGTGAAACGACCAACTATGCTGCTAACAATCTGAACCAGTACACTAGCGCAGGCACCGTTGTCTATGACTATGATGCCGATGGTAATTTAATTTCCAAAGTCGATGATGATGGACAATCGACCTTTAATTACGACGATTTTAACCGTTTGGTAAGCATTGAAGAGCCTGGTGGCGTATTTACAGAATATGTCTATGATGCCCTGGGTAATCGTGTTGCCAGCATTAGCGATGGAGAACGAATTGACTACTTAGTGGATCCAATTGGCTTACTACAGTTACCAACTTTCCAATCGGACAATCCTCTGTTCAACTTAGTTGATTTATACTCTCCACTCAGTTCCCCAAGATTGAGTAATGTTGTTGGCGAATACTATGGTGATGAAAATAACGCTGTCCAATATGTACATGGATTGGGTTTAGAAAGTCAGTCGAATAATAGCGGCGTTGTCTCTTTTTATAACTTTAATGCAATTGGTTCAACGGCCCAGTTAACAGACTCATCTGGCGAAATTCTTAACCGATATAGCTATTCACCGTTTGGAATTCGATTAACTGATGAAGAGCAGATTGCTAATCCATTTGAATTTATTGGTCAATATGGAGTTATGGAGTCAACTAGTAACCTTGACTTTATGCGCGCCCGCTTCTACGACTCTCAATTGGGAAGATTTGTATCTAATGACCCTCGTGGCTTTGAGGGCGGAAGCCCCAACCTTTACAAGTATGCAAATAATAGTCCTGCTAACTATTCTGATCCAGAAGGTGAATTTGTTATCACCCTTAGTGTGGGAACGGTTCTTGCAGTTTCTGCTGGTATTGGATTCATTTATGGAGTTCAATCCAGTCCTGAAGAATACGAAAATTTAGGTGGTTTTCAAGATGCCAGAAATGGTGCCCTTGGTATAGGAGGTCTAACAGTTGCCTTACAAACACTTGGAGCCGCTTTTCCAGCGCTAGAAGTTGGATATGTAGGAGGTTTATATTTTGGTCTTGCGCCTGCCGCGCCTTTATTTGCAGGTATAGGTGGCGCTTTACTTTTAGGAAATCTATTAGGAAAGGGATCACTATATATTGCATCTAATTTTGATCGTCTTTGGGATACTTGGGCATATAGATATTTATCTGGAGCATTCTCAAATCTTCTCTCTGGAATTGACCCTAACGATATCATCGGTCCTTCTGGCATCGGTGATGACAACTGGCTCACTGCTGAAACTACTCTGCCCTATATCATCCGCTTCGAAAATCTACCAGAGGCAACCGGAGCAGCCCAAGAAGTTGTCATCACCCATCCCCTTGACCCCGATCTCGACTGGCGTACCTTCCGCCTCGGTAGCTTTGGTTGGGGCGACTTCACCTTCGAGATTCCCGAAAACCGATCTTTCTACCAAGAACGCATCGACTTTACCGAAGAATATGGCTTCTTAGTCGATGTTGTTGCCCGCATCGATGTCATCGAAGGCGTTGCCACTTGGACGATTACCACCATTGACCCCGAAACTGGTCAAAAAACTAATGATGCCTTCGTTGGCTTTCTACCACCTAACGATGAAGAGGCTATTGGCGAAGGCTTTGTCACCTATACCATTCAGGTCGATGACGATGTCGAGACAGGTGCAGTCATCGATGCCCAAGCAACCATCGTCTTCGACACTGAAGCTCCTATCGACACACCTCCCATCTTCAATACCATCGATGCAGGAGCACCAAGTAGCACAATCGATGTTCTGCCCACCACCTCCGATGTTCCCGAGTTTCTCGTCAGCTGGACAGGTACCGATGACGATAACGGATCTGGCATTGCGGGCTATACCGTCTATGTCTCCGAAAACGGTGGCGAGTATATCCCTTGGCTCGAAGACACCCAGCTCACCGAAGCCACCTACCTCGGTGAACTAGGCAAAACTTATCAGTTCTACGTTGTCGCTATAGATAATGCTGGCAACCGCCAACAAGGCCCAGAAGAAGCTCAAGCATCTGTCTTCGTTCGTAGCTCTAACGAGCTACCAGTTCTGAGTGTGAATGAGTCACTTGATGTTAATGAAGATATGACTGCAACCATTACCGCTGATGAACTACAAGTTACAGACGCCGACAATACACCAGAGCAACTGACCTTCACCGTAACTGATCTACCTAATCACGGAGATCTTTTGCTAAATAATGTCGCTCTCACGCTCAATGGAACCTTTACACAGGACGATATAGATAATGATTTACTCAGCTATATAAATAATGGAACAGCAAATACCATCGATAGCTTTAATTTCACTGTTTTCGATGGAGTCGATGGCAATATTGGGACTAATACTTTTGCGATCAACATCATTCCTGCAAACAATGCACCAGAAGTCACCAATCCTTTAGCGGATCTAACCATTGAGGAAGGTGCGGAGAATAGCGTTATTAATCTCAGTGATGTCTTTAGCGATGAGAATGGAGATGAGATCACTTTTTCTATTGTTAGCAATAGTAATAGCGACTTAGTCATTGCCACTATCGATAATGGTCAACTCATTCTTGATTATCAAGACAATCAGACTGGTAGTGCTGAAATTACGATTGCGGGAGATGACGGTAAAGGCGGCATTGTGGAAGATGTCTTTGAAATTGACATCCCTGAATTTGATCCTTTAACTGGGATGACGACAGAAGTTTATCGCTTCTACCGTAAAGATGCAGGGTCTCATTTGTATACATCGGATCCTAATGAGATTGCTGTCTTCCGAGCTAATCCAGGAATTTTCACGGAAGAAGCAGGAGTAGCGACAAATGGTGCAATATTTTTAGCGGGTAATGCTCCCAGTGATGGATTAAAAGCTGTTCGTCGTTTTTATAACAAACAAACAAATGGGCATTTCTTTACCTCTGATACAAATGAAATTGCGGCAGTCCAAGCTAATCAAGTAGCTGCAGGGGTGTTTCGAGATGAAGGTGTTGCCTTTTATGCTTTAGAGGACTCTATTCCAGACTTGGCAACGGACGTTTATCGATTCTCCAATATCAATACAGGCGCTCATTTCTTCACCAACTCTATTATTGAAAGAGATATTGTTATCGCGAATCAAGTGGCCGCTGGCTTCTTCCGCTTTGAAGGCGTCGGTTGGGAGGCGATCGCTTAGATGATGATGCTGTAATTGAATCGATAACTCCTGATGGAGAAAGTCTTCCAACAGTTCATCGACAATGATACTTTCAGTGGACATTTCGAGGATGTAACAAACCCTAATACGTATATCTCTTATGTATGAACTACCACCATACTGACTGGAGGTTTGAGTAATACGTGAGAACAAAGTATTCAAACGTGAGTTCGGGATAAGGAAGAAAAGGAGAAAGTGCATATTGTGGAAGTTGATAAGCAGTCCACCACTTTCTCCCATGACTAGTCCAGAGCTTTTGTTTTGTGCTGTTGATGATTTCTGCCAAGTCTTTGAACCTCAATGGCAACAACAATTACTGGCCTCGAAACAAAACCGACGATGTCGTCCCGGAAGTCTGAGTTTAAGCGAAATAATGACGATATTGATTGCTTTTCATCAATCTCACTATCGTAATTTCAAATATTTCTATCTCATCAATGTGCGTCATTACTGGCGAGGAGCGTTTCCACGAGCCGTGAGTTACCAACGTTTTGTGGAATGGATGCCTTCGACATTAGTACCTCTATGTGTCTACCTACAGTACTGTTATGGCCAATGCACAGGTATCAGCTTTATTGATGCCACCAGTATCAAGGTTTGTCACAATCGCCGTATCTCTCAACATCGTGTTTTTGATCGCCATGCTGCTCGAGGGAAAACCTCTGTGGGTTGGTTCTTTGGCTTCAAACTACATCTGGTCATCAATGACCGTGGAGAATTACTCAATGTGAAAGTCACACCTGGCAACACTGATGATATAGAGAGCAAGGAGTGGGTTAAGACACAGAGCGAAAAGCGACTCTGATGGTATTGAACAAATCATCAGTCTCCTTGATGAGTTTGCTGACCTCCTTCTTTAACCTCCCCCAAAACTTCTCTATCCTGTTCAGGTGTGGTGAGTAAGGTGGCAAAAACATCACTTCACATCCTGCCTTCGCCACCAACATTTGTATTCTTTCCTTTGGATGAAAACTCGCATTATCCAGAATAATAATTTGACCCGAAATCAACTCTGGCACTAAGCAATCCTCTACCCATTGGCAAACTAATGCGCTGTTGGCATAGCCCTCAAAGACCATCGGTGCTATCTGCTCTCCCTCTCGCCATCCTCCAATCACGCTAACTCGTTTTGTACGATGACCTAACTGCTCTGCTATAAATCTCTCTGACTTATGACAGTAGCCATACCCCTAATCCAAGGTATTCTCAAATCCACTTTCATCCATATATACGAATCGTTCTTGGACATACTGCTTCAGTTGTGCCACAAATGCTTTTTCTAATTCTTTATCTCTCTCCTGATATCGATAGGTCTTTTTGAGAGTTTCAAGTAAGTAACGTTGTAGGAAAATGGAGTGAGTCGTTTCCTTGGAATTCTCGCTATGACAATTCACTGCCCCCAATGTAATGCTCAAGACATCATCAAAAGTGGATTCGCTAAAAATCGTCAACGATTTAAGTGTAAGCAGTGTAATTATCAATTTACAAGCTTTTCTAAAGAACGAGGCAAGCCTCTCTGGATGAAATTAGAAGCTGTATTGATGTATATGAGTGGTATGTCCATGAATGCGACAGCCAAGATTCTCGGTGTATCAGCTCAATCAGTGCTCAATTGGGTAAGAGATTTCGGTGAAGCCAATTATGAAAAGCCCACTCCTGAGTCTGCTGTCGTGGTGGAGCTAGATGAGCTATGGCATTTTATCCAAGAGAAAAAAACAAACTTTGGGTCTGGAAAGCATATGACCGTAATACTGGGCGACTCATTGACTGGGAATTGGGAAGTCGTGATAGTCGAACTTTAGGTCATTTACTAGAGCGGTTATCGCAATGGCAAATCACTGTCTATTGCACCGATGATTGGAAACCCTATCAACAGCTATTAGAGAATCACCCAGATGCTTTTCATGTCATTAGTAAGAAAGAGACGGTAGCAATTGAGAGAAATAACTCGGACAATCGCCATTGGTTTGCACGGTTTCATCGCAGGACGAAGGTCGTCTCTAAATCAAAACACATGGTGGACTTGAGCATGGCACTGTTTGCGAAATTTAGAGTGAATGGAAGTATTGAGCTACTGCGCAATTGGCGTTTAACATTACTCTCTTGAAACTCTCAAATAGAGAATCTAGATAATGAGCGTATTCCTCCAGTAAAACCTTAATGATCAGTTTATTATTAGAATTACTGAAAAGATCCTGCGACAAATAAATAGTCCGTGTTTCTTTACCATATGCCCCTAGAGCATTGCTAATGGTTGAAGTATTAATAATTTGTATTTCTGGGAGAAGAATCTGAGCAGTTCTCCACTCTTCTCTCAATGACTCTAGTAACAAAAAGTCTAGACCCTTTCCGAAAACAAGCTGCATTTGAGCTTGAAAATCTAGGGAGAGAGAGAATTCCTGAAGAATATGAACAAATTCCGGGAAATCTTTAAGCTCTAAAGTCATTAATCAACCCTTTCAAATAACAACAAGCAAATATTGGACTACTACGTAAGTAAACAAGCTTGGTGTCATTTTAGAACCATATTTGGGAAGCACGAAGATATTAATCAAAAAAATAAGTGAAAACTATATTTCACTCATCATGACTTATTAATAAAATCGAAAGAATGATATCTCCTGTAAATTTTGATACTGAATATTAGCTTTCCTTGTAATGCCTTAACGCGATTAGACTCTTATTCCTAGATATCAATGGAGATCATTCCGGAATTAAATCAAAACAGACAGATACGAATTCGCTGCTTATTCAGGACAGGAAATGTCAAGGCTAGTGAGATCTTGGAAAATGCAGCCATACTCTTTAACGATCAACCTAAATATTGACAACGTCTGTCCGATAGACAGACTTCAAAACTTGGATCTTCAAGCTCTAGAGAAGTCTTCTCCAAAAGTTGGCTTGATGTTTTTTTGCAAGAAGATTAAGAAATGTGAATTAACGTGACTTGGTTTTTAAGCGCAGTAATCATCATCGATACACTTAAGTAAAATTACGCAGTATATATAGGGCTCATTTTTTGGGAGATTTGACTATGACTCTTGAGCGATAACGTTTCCCACAACTTATTCAGCTTCGAACAGAATTCGCTCTCTCGCCTGATTTTCAGATTCAAATGAAGGCGATTTTTAGTGAAGATATCGATATCAAAAGGCTGCAAGCAGATTGGCTGGCAGGAAATATTGTTTTTCCCAAGGTTATGACTACTGGCTTTGCAAGCATTTGAAATGGGCTCGAGGCTTATGGCACGCAAACAAAAAAATCTATTGATCCCAGACGCAAGTGCTGTTAATCAACAACATGTACCATAAAACAGGTTTTGCGTTATCTTGCCCTTTCCAACCCTTCTCTACAGAAAAATCAGCAATTCTTTGACTCAATTTATCCCCTAATAGTAGGTCCCTAGCATGCAAGATATTGCTGGTAATACGCTTAATACAGCTTTAGATATTCATATCCTAAGTTCTATTCCACAAGTTTTTGAAGATGAGGTAGGAGGCGAAGATCCCAGAGATTACTATCGTTTCGAGCTATCTGAAAATAGTGCTGTCACCCTTTTAGTGAGCGATCTAAGTCAGGATGTAACGCTTTTTCTTCGGAATAGTGACGGTAGTAGAGAAATCAGTCGTTCTGCCAATGCGGGTACGGTTAACGAGCAGATTGAATTAAACCTCAAACCAGATAGTTACTTTTTTTATGTGAGCCGTACAGGAAGTGGAGAAGCTACGCCTTACCGGTTAACAGCCCAGGCAACTTCTCTCGGCCCAACACCAATAGATAACGCTGGTGAAATTTTAGACAAGGCAAAAGATTTAGGTGTTCTAAATAGTGATGAAATTTCTATTAATGATTACATCGGTAATTTCGCAGGTCTTGTCAGAGACGCAATTGATTACTACAGGTTTGAACTAATTGAAAATAGCGAAGTTACTCTCACTCTAGGTGGATTAAGTGAAAACGTTTCATTCTCTTTGCTTAATGCCGATATCAGTGAAGAACTAACTCGTGCATTTAATCCAGATATCGAAGATAAAAATATTACTCGCAATCTTAAAGCAGGCATCTACTACCTACGCGTGAATCATAGCGGAGTTGGTACGCCTTATCAGTTAGAGGCTTCAGCAATATCTCTAGGGCCAACCCCAGTTGATACAGCGGGTGAAAACTTAGCAAAAGCCAGATCCTTAGGCGTTCTTAGTGAAACTAGCATCACTGTTGATGAGTATGTAGGAAATTTCAATAGCTTGACGCCCGACTCCAACGATCATTACACGTTTAAGCTGGCAGAAAATAGTACCGTTACGCTGAAGGTTAGCGGACTCACTGAAAATGCTTCACTGTTTTTGTACAACGGCGATCGCACTCAAGAACTCAACCGTTCAGTTAATGCTGAAAGTGCTGATGAACTGATCATTCGCAATCTAGCAGCAGGCCGCTATACGATTGTTGTTGACAGGAATAATAATGTTGGAACCCCTTACCAACTGGAAGCTTCTGCCGTCTCCCTAGGGCCAATGCCCCTTGATACAGCAGGTGAGACACTTTCAAGAGCTAGAAATTTGGGTGCTCTCAGCGAAAATGTCACTACCGTTAATGAGTTCGTAGGTGATTTTAATAGCCTCAACTCTGATCCTGATGATTATTTTACTTTTGAGCTAACTGAGAACAGTACCGTTGACCTTAAGCTAAGCGGACTCGGTGAAACGGCTTCGTTACTTCTCTACAATGTTGATCAATCTCAGCTACTGACTAATTCCTCAAATCCGGGGACTGATGATGAGCTAATTGTACGAAATCTCGCACCGGGCACTTATACGCTGAGAGTGAATAAAGGAACCAGTGCGGGGACGACTTATAAGTTAGAAGCTTCTGCCATTTCACTTGGCCCAACACCTACAGATGGTGCTGGCGAATCACTTGATAAAGCTCGCGATATAGGTGTGCTGAGCGAAGATGTCATTTCTATTGAAGACTTTTTGGGAGGATTCAATGGAATTACTTTTGATGTATTTGACGATTATCGATTCGAGCTGACTGAAAACAGCGCAGTAAGTCTCAGGGCAAAAGGACTCGATGGACGATCTTTTTTCTCTTTGAGAAATGCAGATGGAAGTAGAACTATTGAGCAGTCCAATCCTCCTGTTGGCACTGATGGCATTATTGAACGTAATTTGAAGGCTGGCACTTATTATCTTCGTCTCTTTAACAATACTTCCAATAATCCTAATGGCATTACATACACTTTAGAAGCATCGGCGACTTCTTTAGGGCCTATCCCCACGGATGAAGCAGGCGAGCAATTAGATCAAGCCAAGAATCTGAGGGTGCTGGACAGCAACAGTGTTGTTGTCAATGATTTTATTGGTGATTTCAATGGCCTTAGTCGCGACTCTATGGACTATTATCGGTTTGAGCTGACCGAAAGCAGCCAAGTAAACGTTAAGCTCAGTGGGCTTAGTGAATCGGCGGATATCCTAGTTGTTAATCGGAACTCTACGAAAACGCTTGCAGACTCAAGATCAGATCAGTCAGGAACTGACGATAAAGTTCTCACATTAGACCTATTACCTGAGGTTTATCACATCTATATCAGTCGGAATGCCAGTACTGGTGGGACGACTTATCAGTTAGAAACGTCTGCTAGTCCAGTAGAAATAACTGAACCTGGACCATTTGATGGAGCAACTGATATTGGTCAGTTAGGTGACTCTATAGTTACATTCAGTGATGCTATTGACCGTAACAACTTTGTTGATTACTACCGATTTGAATTAGCGGAGAACAGCGAAGTCGATATAACGCTTAGCGGTCTAGAAGCAAGTGCTGTGTTCTCTCTCTACAATCAAGATGGTGGTCAGGCAATAGCAAGTTCAGAAGAATCGGTTGACCGGAATATTAACCGTAACCTGAGATCAGGAACTTACTATATCGAAATTCGTAGTGGTTTCTTTGGTGGCGCCACAAGCTATCAATTAGAGGCGATCGCCACTTCCCTTGGCCCAATCCCCATTGATGCGGCTGGCAACACGTTCGATAAAGCCAAAGACTTAGGCACTCTCACAGAAACCAGCATCATTTCAGAGGATTTCATTGGTTACTTTAACGGTATCAGCCAAGACTTCAACGACAATTACCAGTTCAACCTAGCTGAAAATAGTACAGTCAACTTTACATTAAGCGAGCTAAGCGAAAATGCTTCGCTTGAGCTTTATAACGTTGATGGTAGTCAGTTATTACGCCAATCCAATAATGCAGGGAATGCAGACGAAGTCATTAGCCGCAACCTAAGAGCCGGCAATTATTTTCTCAAGGTCAGCAGTAATACGACTGGCACTACCTATCGATTGGAGTTATCGGCGATATCACTAGGGCCTCTCCCTGTTGATGGGGCGGGAGAAACGTTTGAGAAAGCTACTGACTTAGGTGTACTGAGTTCAGTAGGTTTAACGATTGAGGACTATATCGGGAATTTTGAGACGCTTAGTCTTGATGCCGATGATTATTATCGGTTTGAACTTATTGAAAATAGTGCAGTTAATCTAACCCTGAGTGGGCTTAGCAGTGCAGCTTCTCTCTATCTACATAACGCAGATGGCAGTACTGTCTTAAGGCAATCAAACAATCCAGGTAGCGATGACGAAGAAATTAACCGGAACCTAAAGGCTGGCAGCTACTATGTACGTGTTACAGGTAATGAAACGGCTTATCGGCTAGAGGCATCAGTCATCTCTTTAGGAGCAACTCCGCAGGATTTGGCAGGTGAGGAAATAGCGACCGCTAGAGACTTAGGTGTTCTCAGTGAAGCAGAAGCTTCCATTTCAGACTACATTGGCAATTTTAATACCCTTTTCAACGATTCTTTAGACTATTATCGGTTTGAGATTTCTGAAAATAGTGATGTCACACTAACGCTTGAGGGACTCAGTGAAAATGCCTCCCTTGATCTTTACAACGCTGATGGTAGCCGAGTACTGGCTGAGTCAAGAAATGCAGGTAGTGCAGATGAAGTTATTACCCGAAACCTGACAGCAGGAGCCTATTATTTACGAGTCTCGGGTGTGGGTACACCTTATGAACTCAAAGCATCTGCCACATCTCTCGGCCCTATTCCTACAGACAGTGCGGATAATACTTTTGATAAAGCCAAAGATTTAGGCATTGTTGGTGCAGAGGCTGTGACGCTCAATGACTTCATTGGCGACTTCAGTGGCCTCAGCTTAGACGACCAAGATTATTACAAGTTTGAGTTGGCTGAAAACAGTGCCTTGAACCTAAAGCTAAATGGGCTGAATGAAAATGCTACTCTCTATCTGTTCAATGGAGATAATAGCCAACAGCTGGCTATCTCGAATAGCGGAGACAATGGAGATCGAGTTATTGAGCGTAACTTAAGAGCTGGAATTTATTCCATTAGAGTTGTTAGCGGGAGTATTGGTACGCCCTATCAGTTAGAGGTTTCTGCGGCATCTTTAGGTCCTATTCCTGTTGATGGTGCAGGTGAAACCTTCGATAAGCCCAGAGAATTGGGTGTGTTAGGCGAAGAGGCAATCATCATTGATGACTATGCCGGAAGTTTTAACGGCTTGAGTTTTGATACTGGTGACTACTACAGGTTTCAACTTTCAGAAAACAGCAGTATCGAAATTGATCTAACGAATCTAGTTGAGCAAGCAGGTGTAAGACTCTACAACAGCGATGGAAGCCGAGTAATTGAATCAGCAATTGCAACAGCTGATAGCAATGGCAAAATTACTCAGAATTTGAGAGCAGGAAGTTACTTCCTCAATGTTGCGAGAAATAGTGAGACAGGCACACCCTATCAAATTGAGGTTAAGGCAAGCTCCTTGGGAGTTTATCAAGACAACGCTGGCAATACCTTAGCCGCAGCCAAAGACATTGGAGTTCTAGAGGATTCACGAACCTTTGAAGACTTCATTGGTAACTTTTTCGATCTCATTCAAGACGGTATCGATCTTTACAAGTTTGAATTTAAGGAAACCAGCACCCTCAGTTTGGCTTTAAACAAATTCACTGCTGAGACAAATACCTCTATCCAATTGCTAGATGAGCAAGGTAACTTCATTGAAAGCACAAATGGTAATACATTAAATGCGGCTCTGGGTGCAGGCATTTACTATTTCCAAATCCTACCCGGTTTTTTCGAAGGCACCCGCTATGCCATTACTGCTACGGGCGCACCCATACTAGATTTGGCAGGTAATACGCTCGGGCAGGCCAGAGATATTGGAAATCTTGATGGATCTCGCACCTTTACTGACTACATCGGTGATTTGGATCGGAATGACTTCTATCAGTTCGAGCTGGAATCTGACAGTAATGTGAATCTAGGCATTTCCCCTGAACTATTGGGAGAATCAGTCTCAATTAGATTGTTGGATCGCCAAGGCAATTTAGTCGACTCATCTAACGATACTATTGCCACGGATCTAGAGGCAGGCAGCTACTACGCTCAAGTGATTGGTGGCGATACCTATTACGATGTTTCATTTTCTGCTATTCCAGAAGCCGCAGGGCCATTCCAAATTGAGGCAGTAACTCCTGTAGAAGGCAGTAACGTAGGCCAGACCACCATCACTGTTCAGGGCAGTCAATTCACCTCGGCAGCACAGGTCAGCATTATCGATGCGACGGGCACAGAGTTTGTCGCTGACACAGTAAATATACAGAGTGAATCTTCTCTGACGGCAACTTTTAATCTGGTAGGGCTAGCCGAAGGTGCTTATGACGTAAAAGTCGTAGATGAGGCGGGTATAGCCACTGCGAATGATCTGTTTAATGTCATCACAGGTACGCCCGGTAAGCTAGATGTGTTTATCAGTGCGCCGAGTGCTTTGCGTCCCTGGAGTACAGGAGAAGTTGTTGTCACCTATCGCAACAGCGGTGACTCTGATATTACTGCGCCACTGCTGACGCTAAATGCGGAAGGGGCAAACTTTGAAGAAGATGGCGAGTATAGCGATGGGACAGTGCAGTTCCTGGCCATTAATAAAGAGGGCGATGCAGGTGTATTGCCGCCAGGAGCTACGGGTACATACACGGTAAAGTTTCAGCCTAATCCTGGAGTGAATAATATTGACTTTACGGTTAATTCGCTGGCTACGGGTGAAACAGTAGATTGGAATGCGATTGAAGAGAGTTCTCGCCCTGAGAATATTCCGGTGGAGACTTGGGATGTTATTTTCCAGAACTTTACGGATGAAGTGGGTGATTTGGCGGGTCAGTATGAAAAGGTGCTGGCGGAGAATGCGTCGCGCCTCAGTGAGCTGGGTGAGTATACCGGAGATGTGTCACGGTTGCTCTCGTTTGAGTTGCAGCAGGGTAATAGTCAGGCAATCTTTGAGCGATTTACAGAAGGCTCTTTTGGTCGGGGTTGGAACAATCCTTGGGATGTGACGGCGACGGCGAATGGTGAGGGCGATGTGGTAGTTGCCAATGGCGGCAGCTTACGCTTTTTTGAGCGGCAGGCGAATGGCAGCTATCGCGGGGATGATGGCGATGCGGCGACGCTGACTCAGGAAGGAGAGACGCTTCAACTACGTGAGGAAGATGGCACGGTTATTGCCTTTTTGGACAATGGCAAGCTGGCGGCAATTACCGATACCAATGGGAATGAGGTGGTTGCAGGTTACAGCGGCGATAACCTGACAACGCTCACCTACAGCAATGGTGATGTGGTGCGCTTTGCCTACAACGCAGCCGGGAAGGTGCGCGAGGTGACTGACCCCTTCGGGCAGAAGACGACGTATACCTACGACGCGGCGAATGAGCGGCTGCTGAGCGTGACTGACGAGAGCGGCACGGTGAGCTATACCTACGAAACAGAAGGGGCGAAGGCGAACGCGATTAAGTCGATTACCTTCCCGGATGGCACCCAGACGCTGTATGAGTATGACGACCAGGGCCGGGTGACAAAGGAGAGTCGCAACGGTGGCGAGGAAACGGTGACCTATACCTACGATTCGGCAGGTAAGGTGACAGTGACCGACGCGGAGGGCAATGCTGCGCAGCTCTTCCAGAATGCGGATGGGCAGGTGAGTCGCACGGTAGATGCGCTGGGGAGAATAACAGAATTTCGCTATGACGATGCTGGGAACTTGACTCGGATTGTGGCTCCGAATGGCGATGTTTCTACCTTTAACTACGACAGCCGTGGCAATTTGCTTAGCTCTACCGATCCGCTGGGGCAGCAGGTGTCGTTTACCTACGACAGTGAGTTTAATCAGATTCAAACCGTGCGCGATCAACGCGGGAATAGAATTAACTACAGCTATGACGATGCGGGCAATCTGGATGGGATTGTGTATGCGGTTGGCACTAGTGAAACCTATCAGTACAACGCGGATGGAGAAGTCACGACTTCGATTAATCGGCGTGGGCAGGCAATTAACTACAGCTACGATGAGCGCGGTTTGCTGACGAAGAAAGCGTTTGCTGATGGCACGGAAGCGACTTTTGAATATGATGAGCGCGGCAATCTGACGAAGGCAGTAGATTCGGATAGTAGCGTCACCTATGCCTACGACAGTGCGAATCGGTTGACGAAAGTGACCTATGGTACTGGACGCTTTCTGGAGTTTGACTACGATGCGGGCGGTCGCCGGAGCCGCATGGTGGATCAAGATGGCTTTACGACGAACTATCTGTATGACGAGGTGGGTCGGCTGAAGCAGTTGACCGATGAAGATGATGCGAATGTTATTACCTACAGCTATGACGAGATAGGTCGATTAGCGCGAGAAGATAATGGCAATGGCACATATACAACGTATGGCTATGACGCGGCGGGGCAGTTGCTGAGCATTGTTAACTATCAGCCGGATGGGGATATTAATTCTCGCTATGACTATACCTATGATGAGCTAGGTCAGCGGACAAGCATGACCACACTAGAGGGTAAGACTAACTATGGCTATGATGCGACGGGTCAGCTCACTTCTGTTGAATTGCCCAATGGAAGAGAGATTGTTTATGAGTATGATGCAGCGGGTAATCGGATTTCTGTGACGGATGATGGTGTGAGAACAAATTACGCCACGAATAATCTGAATCAATATACGACTGTTGGTGATGCTGTTTATACCTATGACACTGATGGCAATCTGATCTCTAAGGTTGATGGTGATGATACTTGGACGTATTCATACGATATTGAGAATCGGTTAGTTGGAGTGACGACGCCTGATGGGACTTGGGCGCATGAGTATGATGCTTTGGGAAATCGAATTGCGAGTATTGAAGGGGGCGATCGCACAGAATATCTGCTAGATCCTACGAGTTTAGTAGATGTAGTAGGAGAGTATAGTAGTACTAATTTTATCTCTTACACATACGGCATAGGGTTAGTGAATCAGGTCGGTATTGATGATATCGCCAAATACTATGACTCAGATGCGATTGGGTCTATCGTTGGATTGAGCGATTCAACTGGAGGATATGTCAACAAATATAGTTATCTACCGTTTGGGAGGACACTCAGTACAACAGAAGCTATTGCTAACTCTTTTGAATACGTAGGTCAATTTGGAGTGATGCATGAAAGCAATAGCATCAGCTTCATGAGAGCACGATTTTACAGTTTTGATGATGGGCGATTTATCAATCTTGACCCGGTTGGAATAAATGGCGGGGTCAATCTATATGCGTATACTAGCAACAATCCAATTCTATTTACGGATCCCCTAGGATTGCGGGCTTGTATCTCTTCAGACCAGAGACTTGTGATGCAATCGACTGGTGCGGGTCTCACTGCCGTAGCAGGTGCTGCAATTGGTGCTGGTATTGGTGGTTTAGTTGGTGCTGGTATTGGTTTTGCTATAAATCCTGCTCTGAGTCCGATTGGTGGGGGACTTGGAATAGGAATAGGTGGAATAATAGGTGGTGGTGTTGGTTCTGGTGTTGGTTCCGCAGTATTTGAGAAGATTGGACAAGCTGTTGATACCTACAATCAAGGCTGTGATGACCACGATCCAACACCTCCAGAAAACTCTAATCCAACAACCCCATCAGATTTGTCAGATCCCGGCACACCTTTTGGCCCTAACAACCCCAACACACCTTTTGGCCCTAACAACCCCAACACACCTTTTGGCCCTAACAACCCCAACACACCTTTTGGCCCTAACAACCCCAACACACCTTTTGGCCCTAACAACCCCAACACACCTCCTGGGTCTGATAATTTTAATCCCAATAATCCTAATAGCCCTTTCAATCCCAATAATCCTAATAGCCCTTTCAATCCCAATAATCCTAATAGCCCTTTCAATCCCAATAATCCTAATAGCCCTTTCAATCCGAGTGGTGAATCTAGTACTTCAGTTCGCCGATCCTCTGATCCCAACGATATCCTCGGCCCCGCTGGATTCGGCCCCCTCAACTACATCACCCCCGATCAAACCCTCCCCTACACCATCCGTTTCGAAAACCAAGCCAGCGCCACCGCGCCCGCCGTCTTCGTCACCATCACCCAAACCCTTGATGCTGACCTTGACCTTTCCACCTTTGAACTCGGCGACTTCGGCTTCGGCGACATCTACATCGACGTTCCCGAAGGCTTCCAAAACTACAGTCAACGCCTAGATCTCCGGGATACCCTCGGCGACTACGTAGACTTTGAAGCCAGCCTTAACAAAGAAACGGGTGAAGTCCTCTGGACACTCACCACCATCGACGACGAAACCGGAAACATCCCCGACGCTGTTGATGCTGGCTTCCTTCCACCCAACAACGAAACCCGCGACGGCGAGGGCTTCGTCAGCTACCGCATCAACGCCAAACCTGACCTGCCCACTGGCACCCGCCTAGACGCCGAAGCCAGCATCGTCTTCGACACCAACGAAGCGATCGAAACACCCCCCATCTTCAACACCCTAGATGTGGGCACCCCCAGCAGCCAAGTCACCGCCTTCTCCGGCACCGTCTTCCCCATCTTTGACGTTTCCTGGAGCGGCACCGACGACGGCAGTGGCATCGCCCACTACGACATTTATGTTTCTGTCGATGACGGCGATTACGAACTGTGGTTAGACGATACCACCGACACCACAGCCACCTACACAGGGGAAGCCGGACGCACCTATCGCTTCTATAGTGTGGCTAAAGACAACGTTGGCTACACCGAAGACGCGCCGATAACAGCAGATGCAACCACTACGCCAATTGACATCCCTGAAGTTGATCCTCTAACTGGGATGACGACAGAGGTTTATCGTTTTTATCGTAAAGATGCTGGGTCTCATTTATATACATCAGATCCTAATGAGATTGCTGTCTTCCGAGCTAATCCAGGAATTTTCACGGAAGAAGCAGGACCAGCTACTAATGGTGCAATATTTTTAGCGGGCAATGCTCCCAGTGATAGATTAAAAGCTGTTCGTCGTTTTTATAACAAGCAAACAAATGGGCATTTCTTTACCTCTGATACCAATGAAATTGCGGCGGTCCAAGCTAATCAAGTAGCCGCAGGTTTCTTCCGAGATGAAGGTATAGCTTTTTACGCTTTAGAGGACTCTATTCCAGACTTAGCAACGGATGTTTATAGATTCTCTAACATCGATACAGGCGCTCATTTCTTCACCAACTCCATTATCGAAAGAGATATTGTTATCGCGAATCAAGTGGCGGAAGGATTCTTCCGATTTGAAGGCGTCGGTTGGGAGGCGATCGCTTAGATGATGATGCTGTAATTGAATCGATAAACTCCTAATGGAGACTGATGTTCCATATCGAGAGGATAAGTGGTGGCGATCACCTCTGACCAAATACTTCAAACCTTAGCTCTACATCGCCCTGAACTAGAAAAAATAGGCGTTAAATCACTACGGTTATTTGGTTCTGCTGCTAGAGATGAAGCTAAGGATGATAGTGATATCGATTTTTGGCATTGCAGAATAGAGGTATGAATGGATGATGCTGACCCAATGAAATGTCCGGAATGTCAATTTAATCATATCCGTAAGAACGAAAAAAAAGGCAAACACAATCACATCTGTGTAGATTTGAGCTCTTGCAAAAGGGGTGAGAGTAGGTAAAAAAGAGGAAAGTATCAGAGCCATAGCGATAGAAATGCCAACTTACGAACAGCTCCAACATTTATCTCCAGAACAATTCAGGAGAGCCTGTGGAGTTAAGCTTCAGACCTTCAATCGTCTGGTAGAAGTCCTAGCAGAAGCTAAAGCAAAGCAAAAACCCGGTCGTCCCAGTGTTTTATCCCTGGAAAATCAGTTACTCCTCACCTTGGAATATCCGAGGGAATATCGCACTTATTTTCCTATCGCTCAATCATGGGGCATTCATGAATCAACAGTTTGTCGCATGGTGCAAAAAACAGAGAACACACTCATCAAAGAAACCGATTGCCACTTACCCGGCATGAAACAGCTCCATGGTTCAGAAGAGTTATCTCTAACAGTAGTGGTGATGGATGCCACAGAACAGGCGATTGAAAAGCCCAAAAAAACAACGTCTTTACTACTCAGGGAAAAAGAAACATCATTCCCTTAAAGCTCAAATAGTTATTGCTTGGCAGTGGGCACAGATTATCTGTTGTGACTGTGAGAAAGGTAGCACCCATGACTTCAAACTACTCAAAAAGAGTAGAGTGCATTTTCAGCAGGGACAACTCTGCCTTGCCGACGCCGGATATCAAGGTCTACACAAGCGGCATCAGCGGAGTCACACTCCTCACAAGAAGCCTAAAGGAGGAGAGTTGACTGCGGAACAGAAACAGGAGAATCAGCTCTTAGCAGCTCAAAGAATCATCATTGAGATGGTATTCAGAATGCTCAAAAGATTCCGCCTCTTATCCAGTCGATATCGTAACCGCCGTCGGAGATGGGGATTAAGACTCAATCTCATTGCTGGTCTTTACAATTTTGAATTGCTATAACCTTTTGCAAGAGGTCATTTCTTCTACGTCACAGATGGCTGGAAAGTGTATCCCATGTTTATACCGGATAGTGACTAGGTTGTCAGTAAGACCTACATGGCTCATGTGGAAGGGGAGAATATTCGATTGCGGCACTATCTCGCTCGACTTCATCGAAAGACTTGATGTTATTCAAAGTCTCTGGAAATGTTAGAGCATTCGATTCGATTGCTGATTCATGACCTCAAATTCGAGGATGTTCCTGTCTCCCAATGCTCATAGATTCATTCCTCTATTCTGCAATGCCCGATTTTTTAGTTGAATTTATCAATGAACCTTCCTTATTTGAAATATTTAAGCTGCGTTATTTCCTCAAAGGCTTATTTCAACGCAATATCGATTTAGGTTTAGAAGAGGCACTAAGAGAGCATTTACGAGAACCAGCTTTAAAAGATACGATTCATGCATTCTAGAGACTGCCAACTAACTCCAACTCAAACGGATCTACCCATATTTAGATTTTTAACCAATCGAATATATCAGTAATAGATAGCTGCCAATCTTCAAAGCCATCGACCATCATTATCGATTCTTTTGGTCTTCTTTCTATTGAATAAATTTGAGGTAGACCTGATGGTTGAAATACCGAAATCGACTTTGCTTGAGGATCAATTAACCATCCCAATTCTGTGCCTTGCTCTAAACAGAAAATGATTTTTTCCATCACTATTATGGCAGATTGATCTGGCGATAAAATCTCAATCGTCCAATCAGGGTGACGTTCAAAACGATCTGCAATTTCCCCATCTTCATCTTTAGGTAAATTTTCCCAACGAATGACTGCAATATCTGGCACTAGGGAGCGCTCAGCGAATGTACAACGTAGTTCCGTCAGAGCAAGAGCAATTTTTTTGTCCTCTGCAAATAAATCAATTTCCCGTGCCAAACGACTTTGGATACGACTATGTTTCCCTTTAGGCATCGGTTTTTGGGTGATAATTCCATCAATATATTCACTGGCAGGCTTAGTTTCTGGCATTGCCAAAAAATCATTCAGACTCAGATTTTTCTGTACCGTTGTCGTTACAACCATTGAGATATCACCAGTGCTGCACGTCTTTCAATTGTACTCATGTACTCAGAAAACCATTCAAAATAGTCGCCTCACTTGAATGATCAGTAGATGCAAAATAAAACCAGATTTAGTCAATCATGGGTGGTTTCGGTCTCGCCTCATTAAGTCGAATACTCTCATTAACCCGCACCACATCATCCTTCGTATACCAATGGTGATAAATCCTGAAATGCACATCTAGACTGTGACCCATCAACTTTGCCGCATCCACAGGCTTCACACCAAACTCCTTTGAACGCCGTGCATAACAATGACGCAGATGATAAGGAGGAAAACCCACTCCGTAACGCAGAAACTGTGTCGTTACTCGATGTCCAAGCGCATCATAATCGGGTGAACCTGACTTAGATGTGCTCCCACTCTGTTCAGATTTTCTCTTATTTTGTGGTGGACATAAATCCGCTTCCAGCTCGAAAAGCTCCACCCATTCTGGATAAAGTGGCGATACATGTCTTGGCCCTGTTTTCCCTTCACGGAGCCAGATAATGCCATCCTCCTCAAAATCAACAAAGAAGATTTCATGGGGTCTCAAACCGTAAGTTGCCAACATGCAATAAACCCAACGCCAAGAAGGATTAGGCAAGATACTGATTTTCTTCGCAATCGCCTTGTCCATGGGCAAAATACGAGGATTCAAACTCTTACTGCCATAGTCGCCTTTGTAGCGCTTTAGATCACAATTTAGACCTGCAAACTCTGCCAACTTAGACAAAGCCATCGTTGCTTTTTGCCGTTGTCTCGTCCCTGCTGGAATAATCAATAGAGTGTCCTTTAAGACCTTGGCTGATAACTTGCTTTGAGCTGGCAACTTACGAAAGATCTGGTCGTAACTAGTGCGGTAAGTCGTATGAGTTGAGGGCCGATCTGGACGACTTTGAAAATAGTCTTTTTTGAAACGCTCACACCATGCAGCGCATGTATAACAAGTAATCCTTGGATAAAGTGACCAGTCGAACTTGCCACTAGAAATCAACTCACCTAATTTAATTGCTTCTTCCTGTGCTCGTCTTAAGCCAATCTGATTCGCATTAATACCGAGAGAGATGCGTTGTTGAAAAGGAAACTTTTGTTTTGAGTCAGGTCTGGGAGGAAGAGTTGCACGCAAACATAACCTTTGTCCCTGCTTCTCAACGGCAACGCCGAGCTGAAGAGACTTTAAATGACTATTAACCTGTCCGAGATCCATATCTGACCAAGACTAGATCTAGACTAAAACCAACCGAAAATTGAGCGTACCGTACCAACCAAGTACTGATGTATTGTAAACCTTGCCCTGTATAGATTGCAAGTACAAACTTACTGAATGATATTTACTTCTAAAAAATCTTTTTTAACGAAGGAAGCAGTGCTTATGAGTCCCCTGCTCTAACCAACTGAGCTACCGAGCCGTGTTTTTTTACTGGTTATATTCGTTTTTCAAACAGAACCAATCGTAACCATTTCAAATAGGAATGTCAAGTTTGTTTCCTTGATTAATCCGAAACTGGGAAAATCACCTAGGACTTCTGTCCTCAGTTCCTTAATGAGAATGGAATCGTCATTGAGGCCACTATGGTGTGATTGGCCATACAAAGATATCACGACGCGCTCTGGAAACAAGGAAAGATTATTCCAGGGTATTTCTCACCAAAATCGAGGTGATTTGCAGTGCCAAAGCAACAAAGAAAGCAATCCATGCCGATTGGTTTTTCGCTTTGGTGGTGATCTTCGTTTCCAGTATCGCCAAATGCTTATCGAGTTTAGTCACGGAACCTCGCAAATGTTGGCATTCTTGCTGAGTCTCCTTTAGATCTTTTTCTAATCCAAGGATCGAATCCCTTAAAAAGTCGCTAGTATCCATTACACGCCCTCCACATCTAATAATTTTGCAGGTTGAATAAATAGAGAGATAGATGCCACCGCCCGGTCAGGCTTGATATTAATGCTGTGGTTCGCTCCCAAGATATTAAAAGGTGGTTCCCAAGGCACATCCTGACGACGTAAATCGAACCTCGTTTGCTCAATGCCACTGTAGAGAATCGAGATTTCAATGCCGTCATTATCAGTCGCCCCCGGCATCCATACCCAAACCGACATCAAGCGAAAATCAAAGGGTATCTCAGCAAAACTAATCGCTTTGGTCTCACCCTGCGATATCGCTCCTGTCCTAACGAGAAAACCCTCATGTACCCTGGGTAGATTTAAGAGTTGCTGTCGTCGTTCATAAGCAGCAAAAGACTTACTCGCAGTGATAAAACTATCTGGATTCAATGCAAAAGAATCAAACATCACAGAAGACCGGGAGGATAATTACTTGAATTTCCAGAACTATTCCCGCCACCTTGAACATTACCGGGTGTTGCTGGACTGGTGGATACACAACATTGGAGCTGACTTTCTCGAATAGCTCGACGGTGTAACCATTCACCGATAGATCCGCATAGCGATAACGACTGGCTAACTTAATCTCAATCTGCCTTTGAGGTAGAGGGTCACTCTGTAGATCGATTCTGTCAGAGTTGAGTTGTCAAAATATAGCAGCGAAGGAGAAGGTTAGGACATAGAACAGAAGGCTATTCTGATGGCATCGAACAAATCCTCAGTCTTCTTGATGAGCTTACTTACCTCCTTCTTTAACCTCCCCCAAAACTTCTCTATCTTGTTCAGGTGTGGTGAGTAGGGTGGCAAAAATATCACTTCACATCCTGCCTTCGCCACCAATGTTTGTATTCTTTCCTTTGGATGAACACTGGCATTATCCAGAATAATAATTTGACCCGGAATCAACTCTGGCACTAAGCAATCCTCTACCCATTGGCAAACTAAGGCGCTGTTGGCATAGCCCTCAAATACCATCGGTGCTATCTGCTCTCCCTCTCGCCATCCTCCAATCACGCTAACTCGTTCTATACGATGACCTAACTTCTCTGCGATAAACCTCTCTGACTTATGGCAGTAGCCATACCCATAATCTAAGGTATTATCAAATCCACTTTCATCGATATATACGAGTCGTTCTTGGACATACTGCTTCAGTTGTGCCACAAATGCTTTTTCTAATTCTTTATCTCTCTCTTGATATCGATAGGTCTTTTTTTTCGAGTAAATTCAATTTTCCGTAGAGCTTCACGTCTGGATGCATCACTAATAGACTCTGGCCATTTCTCCGCCATTTCCTTCTGGGTTAGATGCCCATATTTCTCTGCAAAAGCACGAAAAGCATCTAGATCATTAATCTTCGGTTGAGGGCCTCGACGGTAATCTGTCTTCGGAGCGACTGAACCGATTTTCTCTCGTCGTTTCAGCCACAGGTCTAGCGTATTTCGGCTAATACCAAAGAAGCGACAGATATCACTTTTTCGTTCACCTTTATCGAAGGCGGCAACAGCTTTTAGGCGTAAATCAAGACTATGGGGAGCAGGCATGGCATCTATGTTTATTGCTTCTATCCTATTCTGTCTTAACCCACTCCTTGCCTGCTATATAGGTTTGAATGTGGCCGTCTGATATTGTTTGAGTCAACTTAAACCATCGCTCTCAAACCGTTCTATGGACTGCCCTCATTGTGACTCGACAAGATTTTCAGTCCTACAACGAAAGACTAACCTTGGTTACGATCGCTTTCAGTGTAAAACTTGCCATCGCACCTATAACGAGCGCACTGCAACACCTTTCAATTTCATTGAAGTGCCTACAGACATCGTCTTTGAAGTTCTATTCTGTCGAATCAGATATAAACTCAGCTATCGCGATGTCGCTGAATTCTATTTGCTTCGTGGATTTCAATTCAGCCATGAAACTGTTCGGGACTGGGAGGAGCGTTTCCTGCCTTATTTCACCGAACACATTCGAGAAAAACGACGAGGAAAAATAGGGCAAGTCTGGTTTGTTGATGAAACTTATGTCCAAGTTTCTGGGCGATGGTGCTATCTATACCGTGGCATTGATCAAGATGGCAATCTTGTGGATGTGAGGCTCTCTGATAAACGGGACATGGCAGGGACTAAAGCCTTTTTTGAAATGGCCAGAGAGATATCAGGGGAAAGTCCCGAGCAAGTCTTTACTGATGGTCTTAAGTCATACCCCAGAGCCATTGATGAAGAATTAGGAAAAGAGGTGGAGCATCAAGTGATTGGCTGTCAGGGTAATCCAGTGGAGCAAAGTCATCGTGGCCAGAAAGACCGATATTATCCGACTCTTGGATTTGGAGCCTTGGAATCAGCCCAGAGATTCTGTCAGGCTTTTGATGAGGTGAATAATGTTCTGAGACCTCGTCGTCAAATGGGAGAAGTAGTGTCTTCGTCTGAACGAAGAGATAGGTTTCTCCAAAGAATCGAAGCATTACACAGCATTTTCAATGCCGCTTAACAACAGGCTTATCGAAGAAAAATGATGTTTCGTCTTGGATGCCAACTTGGCTACCCAATCCTGACATTTTCCAAAAAATAATGTGGCCGTGCCTGATCCAAACAACTTTCTTTTTTCTGTAGCTTCAGGAGAACAGCGATCGCGGGGTATTGAGTTGGATGTCATTGGTAGAGTGAGTGATGGCTTTAATATTGTGGCGAATTACGCCTATATTGACGGCGAAATCACAGAAGATAACGCAGATGCCGGAGGAAACAGCGATAAAGGCAACAAACTGTTTAATGTGCCAGAACACAACGCTAACCTCTGGGCTACATATGAGATCCAAAAGGGTCCTCTTACTGGTTTAACAATTGGGGGAGGAGTAAATGTGGTCAGCGAGCGTTTTGGCGACAATGCTAATTCTTTCCTACTCGATGGCTATGTTTTAGCTAATGCCCTAATTGCCTATGAAAAGGATGATTGGCGAGCAGCTTTAAATTTCCGCAACCTTTTTGATGTTGACTACATTGAAGGAACTGGGAACAGCCGAAATAGTGAAATTAATCCAGGTGAAGGATTTACTGTTATTGGCTCACTATCTGTAGAGTTTTAAATCAAATCCAAAACAGTAGCCAGATTTGTAGAAGCGGCAGGACAAATTACTTCTATAAATTTGGCTACTGTTTTGTCAGAACAGGCAAAATCACACAATCTCGATTCAATCTATTTGCGCCTAAGTCCTAAAGGCATAAAAAAAACTTTAAGGTTTTCCCCATCCGGCTCCAATACGAGTTTGATATCAGCATCAAATTTTTGCCCTGGATAGAATGATTAGAGAGGATAATGATCAAACTCTCTTTACTTCAATAAGAAGCTCTATGCCAGCCCGCGATTACTACCATGAAACAGTCTGCAAAGCACTAGAGAAAGACGGCTGGCAAATTACTCATGACCCTTACCGTCTTAAGCTTACCCGTCGAAGGAATCTATACATTGACCTAGGCGCAGAACAACTCATTGCCGCAGAAAAAGATATTCAGAAAATTGCTATCGAAGTCAAAAGTTTCCGCAGTGCCTCCGAGATGAAGGATTTAGAAGAAGCTGTGGGTCAGTTTGTTTTATACGAAAGATTGCTCAAACGCTATGAACCAGATCGTAAACTGTATTTAGCCGTATCAGACGACGTACAACAATCTATTTTCGAAGAAGAGGCCGGACAAGTACTACTGGAAGACCAAATCATTCGCTTAGTTACCTTCAATATTAATCAAGAGGCAATTACCCGATGGATAACTTAAAACAACTAAAGCAAGCCGCTATCCAGGTACTACAGGACTATTACGACTTTCTCGGTCAAGACCCAGATAGTGAACTACAACTAATCATCGACGAGAACAATAATCACTATCTACTATTAGAAACTGGGTGGTATAAAAATCAACGCATCTATGGAAGCTTAATTCATATTGATCTACTCAAAGGAAAAATTTGGATTCAGAACGACAGTACTGAAGAGGGTATAGCCAACGAACTCGTCAAACTTGGTATCCCTCCAGAACAAATTGTTTTAGCTTTTAAAAGCATCGAGCGTAGAAAAATTACGGATTTTGCTGTGGCATAACGATAAAATATTTAACTCTCAAAAAAAATTAACGTTTCCGGTAAAAATAAACCAGTACCTCTAAAATCAACAACTCGATATTCATTAGGTATCCCACGACCGAGCATTATTGTTCTAATAAAACCTCGTAACCACTGGCGACCATTCCAAAAATCACTGAATCTCCTAATTGAAACTTTGAAGATCGTTGACCCTGCCCTACTAAGCATAAAAAAGATTGGCTGGAAAAACTAAACAAACTATCCATACGCTTAGTAGGGCAGGGTGTAAACTGCTTGCCAACCTCTTGTTTTATAAGCTTTTCAGTGGCTAAAAGCTTCTGAGTTGAAAATGTCAGGATTGGGTAGCCAAGTTGGCATCCAAGACGAAACATCATTTTTCTTCGATAAGCCTGTTGTTAAGCGGCATTGAAAATGCTGTGTAATGCTTCGATTCTTTGGAGAAACCTATCTCTTCGTTCAGACGAAGACACTACTTCTCCCATTTGACGACGAGGTCTCAGAACATTATTCACCTCATCAAAAGCCTGACAGAATCTCTGGGCTGATTCCAAGGCTCCAAATCCAAGAGTCGGATAATATCGGTCTTTCTGGCCACGATGACTTTGTTCCACTGGATTACCCTGACAGCCAATCACTTGATGCTCCACCTCTTTTCCTAATTCTTCATCAATGGCTCTGGGGTATGACTTAAGACCATCAGTAAAGACTTGCTCGGGACTTTCCCCTGATATCTCTCTGGCCATTTCAAAAAAGGCTTTAGTCCCTGCCATGTCCCGTTTATCAGAGAGCCTCACATCCACAAGATTGCCATCTTGATCAATGCCACGGTATAGATAGCACCATCGCCCAGAAACTTTGACATAAGTTTCATCAACAAACCAGACTTGCCCTATTTTTCCTCGTCGTTTTTCTCGAATGTGTTCGGTGAAATAAGGCAGGAAACGCTCCTCCCAGTCCCGAACAGTTTCATGGCTGAATTGAAATCCACGAAGCAAATAGAATTCAGCGACATCGCGATAGCTGAGTTTATATCTGATTCGACAGAATAGAACTTCAAAGACGATGTCTGTAGGCACTTCAATGAAATTGAAAGGTGTTGCAGTGCGCTCGTTATAGGTGCGATGGCAAGTTTTACACTGAAAGCGATCGTAACCAAGGTTAGTCTTTCGTTGTAGGACTGAAAATCTTGTCGAGTCACAATGAGGGCAGTCCATAGAACGGTTTGAGAGCGATGGTTTAAGTTAACTCAAACAATATCAGACGGTCACATTCAAACCTATTTTGACAACTCAACTCTGACAGAATCTTTTTTGTGGCTTTGGCGCTGCAAATCACCTCGATTTTGGTGAGAAATACCCTGGAATAATCTTTCCTTGTTTCCAGAGCGCGTCGTGATATCTTTGTATGGCCAATCACACCATAGTGGCCTCAATGACGATTCCATTCTCATTAAGGAACTGAGGACAGAAGTCCTAGGTGATTTTCCCAGTTTCGGATTAATCAAGGAAACAAACTTGACATTCCTATTTGAAATGGTTACGACTGGTTCTGTTTGAAAAACGAATATAACCAGTAAAAAAACACGGCTCGGTAGCTCAGTTGGTTAGAGCAGGGGACTCATAAGCTCTTGCCCCGCTCGAAAAGTATTTATCACAATCAAATTCCGTCAGTAAGTTTGTACTCAAAACCGATGCAATACAAGAGGTTTGATGTATTTGTACTTAGTTGGTTGAGTTCGTTCGATATGCGACTTTTGTTTGTCTAGATTTTGTCTAGACGGTTAATCGCTTTTAAGCAGCTTGATATTCGAAGTTCCTTAATGCTGGATGGTTGCACTATTCGGATAGAAAATTATGGTTTAGTGCAAGAGGTTTAGAATAAAAGTAACTACGACGGTTTAGCTATGGCTCAAGTACTTTTAGACTTACCCGATGATCTTGCCGAGCAGGTACAAGCCCTTGCTCAAAGTGATCGTCTTGGTGAAGTACTATCTATTGGCTTAAATCAGCCTGTGATGCCAGCCCATATTTATAGCTATATCCTCGGTTTTCTGATTAGCAATCCATCCCCTGAAGCAATCGCCGAATTTCGTCCGACCCCAGATATGCAGAAAAGATTGCAGACATTGCTAGAGCGCAACCAAGCTGGGACATTAACATCTCAAGAAGAGTCTGAGTTGCAGGAATATGAACGCATCGAACATTTAATTGTGATGCTCAAGCTCGGTAATCTTAAGAGTTTGCCGACTGCTGCATGAGCTATATCTCCAATAAACTCCGAGAACAGGTTATCCAACGGGCAAATGCTTGTTGTGAGTATTGTCGAATACCTGCGAATATCGGTTTCTTTCCCCATGAGATCGACCACATCATTGCGGAAAAACATGACGGTGCAACAGAGCTAGAAAACTTAGCCTATGCTTGTTGGCGATGTAATCGATATAAGGGTTCTGACTTAGGTTCCTTTGATCCGATTACCGATGAATTCACGTTTCTCTATCACCCACGTAATCAGAATTGGTCTGAGCACTTTTCCTTGGAAGAAGACCGTATTGTTGGTCAAACGCCAGTTGGTAGAACCACAGAAAAGTTATTGCAGTTTAATACCCCAGAGCGACAGCGAGAACGACGTTTATATCTGCTTAAGGCGTAGGAAAATTCCACAAAAGTCTTGAATTTCTCCAGACAATAAATAATGGCTCAGTTCTACGCGGTGGATATCCGGGGCTTTCTAGTCACTATTTTCTTCGTCAAAGGTTTCTCTCTGAAAAAAGAGAGTTCAGCAACTGGTAGTGGTGCACTAGTAATGGTTGTGGAAGAATAGGGGCAAGATTAAACGTCAAGTCTCACCGTGCTCACTTGCCCTCAATGTCAGTCTCCCAGCACCATTAAATATGGTCACACCCATTCGGGAAAGCAGCGCTATCGTTGCCATGAATGTGGTCGCCAGTTTGTGGAACATCCTGCCCACCCTCCCATTGCAACTGACACTCGTCAATTGATTGACCGTCTCCTATTAGAACGTCTCTCTCTCGCTGGTATCACTCGTGCCACAGGGGTCTCTCTGCGCTGGCTACAGTACTATGTCAATGCCAAATTAGAGACTGTGCCTCACGAGTTACCTGTGACTCAAAAAAAAGAGGGCAACTGACCATCGAAATGGATGAATTGTGGTCTTTTGTCGGTAGTAAAGGTGAGAAAGCATGGATTTGGCTGGCTCTTGACCGAGACACCCGAGAGGTGGTGGGATATGCCATCGGAGACCGTAGTCAAAAGACTGCGAAACAATTATGGGATTCTCTGCCTCCTGTGTATCGTCAGTGTGCGCTGGTCTACACCGATTATTGGGATGCCTATGGCTGTGTCTTACCGAGTAAACGTCATCGAGTTGTGGGCAAGGAGACTGGACAAACAAATCATATTGAGAGATTCAACAACACTCTACGTCAGAGAACGTCCCGCTTAGTCCGTCAGGCACTTTCCTTCTCGAAGAAGTGGGAAAACCACATTGGAGCAGTGGTCTATTTTCTCAGACACTATAATCTCTCTCTTCAGTTATGACCATTACTTGTGCATCACTACCCAGCAACTTTGTGCTTGCATCCTATGTAGGTTAAGGATTACAATACACCAGTACTTGGTTAGTACGGTACGCTCAATATTCGGTTGGTTCTTGTCTAGATTTTGTCTAGACAAATATGGATCTTGAACAACTCAATAGTCATTTGAAGTCCCTTCACATTCGCGTCACCGTTGAAAGACAGGGGCACAAGCTGTATTTGCGTGCGACTCTTCCCCCTAAGCCTGACTCAAAACGCCAGTTTGCTTTTTCACAACGCATCTCTTTAGGCATTAATGCGAATGAAGCAGGGTTACAGATTGCTAAAGAAGAAGCGATTAAGTTAGGTGAGCTACTTACCAATGGTGAGTTCAACTGGTTACCCTACCTCAGAGATCGTAGTGAGACTTGTGATGCATGGTGTGATCGGTTCAAACAAGATTATTTTCAGCGGCGACCAGATCGTCCGCAAACTTACACGACTTACCGCACTAGTTACGACCAAATTTTTCGTAAGTTACCAGCTCATAGAAAGTTATCGGCTAAGGTCTTAAAAGATACTCTCTTGTCTATTCCAGCAGGAACGAGACAACGTCAGAGAGGGACTATGGCGCTTTCTAAATTGGCCGAGTTTGCAGGGCTAAATTGTGATCTAAAGCGCTATAAAGGCGACTACGGTCAAAAGAGTTTGAAAACACGTATTCTGCCAAAAGACAAAGTGATTGCAGACAAGGTTAGTAGTTTGCCTAATCTTGTTTGGCGATGGGCCTACGGCATGTTGGCAACCTATGGTTTACGGCCTCATGAAATTTTCTTTGTTGATTTTGATAAGGATGGCCTTATCTGGGTCAGTGAAGGAAAGACTGGTTCTCGTCATGTATCGCCGCTTTATCCAGAATGGGTAGCGCTTTTTGAGCTTGAAGCAAATTTATGTCCCCCGAAAAACTTGGAGTCTAATCCTCCGAATTATGATGCGCTTGGCCATCGGGTGACCAATCAATTTCGTCGCTATGGTGTGGGTTTTCCACCTTATCATCTGCGCCATTGTTACGCACGACGGTCTAAGGAGTTTGGTTTAAAGCCTGTGGATGCAGCAAAGTTGATGGGGCATAGTCTAGATGTGCATTTCAGGATTTATCACCATTGGTATACGAAGGATGATGTGATGCGGGTGAATGAAAGTATTCGGTTAAATTCAGCTTGACCAAAACCACCTATGCTTGATTAAATCTGATTACCTTTTGCATCTACCTCTTATTTAGAGTTGGGCGATCACTCTAAACCAGAAAACTTATCTTGGTTACATTCTTTACTGTGCGGTTTAGGATGATGGCTAAGACCTCTCTTGATAGTCACAGTCACGCGCGATGAATACATCGAATACTTTACTCTCACGTATTACTCAAACCCCCGGTCAGTGTGGTGGTCGCCCATGCATAAGAGGTATGCGCATTCGAGTGTGTGACATCCTCGAAATGCTTGCTGAAAGTGTCAGTGTGGATGAACTGTTGGAAGACTTTCCCGATCTGGAGTTTGCTGATATCCAAGCCTGTTTGATCTTTGCCGCTAAACGTACTGAATTTCCGCGTTTAACAGCATGAAATTTTGGATAGATGCTCAACTGCCACCCTCATTAGCAGGCTGGTTAAGTTCTACATTCGATGTGGAAGCTGAAGCCTTGAGAGATATAGGTTTACGCGATGCTAAGGATGAAGAGATCTTTGGTGCAGCTCAAGAACAAGCCAATGTAGTCATCATGACGAAAGACAGCGATTTCGTTGATCTCGTTTGTCGTCTAGGAATGCCACCTCAAATTCTCTGGATTACTTGTGGCAATGTAACTAATCGCAATCTCAGAAAATTACTCTCTGCTACTTTTGAGCAGGCAGTCATCCAACTTCAGGCTGGTGTGAATATTGTCGAAATTAGTGACCAATAATGAGTTGAGACATTAATAATGAGTTGAGACATTACAGAGTTGAGCTCTAAGAGGATGTCTGAAAAGGGTCTGACCGTAACTTTTGTCGAAATGAGTTGCACGTAACAATAAGCACTTCAGGCGATCAACCTGGCGGAATTTACGCAGTATTTATCGAACATAAAGACTTTTCAGACATCCTCTAAGGCACTTTTTCTAAAGTGAATGACAGCATATTCATTCCTAATTGATACTTTCTTTCTTTTTGGGAGGTTCTCTGTGTGAAAAAGAAAATTTTGTTGGGTGCTTCAGTCTTTTTTTCTTCTGTTCCTTACTACCAGCTATCAATTTCAGCCCAGATTCACCCAGATAACACTCTGGGAATAGAAAGTTCAATAGTTAATCAGATCGATGTTAATCGGTACAAGATTAGCGGTGGAGCACAGAGGTTAAACAACTTATTTCATAGTTTTCAAGATTTTAATGTGCCAGCATCTGGGGAAGTTTATTTTGTCCCTGATAAATCTGTGCTCAACGTTCTTACACGAGTAACAGGAAATGATCCTTCTGAAATTTTAGGGACTTTAGGAGTTGAAGGGAGTTCAAATTTATTTCTGATTAACTCAAATGGAATTTATTTTGGGTCAGATGCGAGTTTGGATATCGCCGGTTCATTTACAGCAAGTACGGCAGAGAGTATTCCATTTACAGATGGTAATAACTTTAGCTCTACACCTACAGATGGTAATGAATTGTTAAGTATAAGTGTGCCCTTAGGGGTGCAGTTTAACAGCCAACCCCAAAGTGACATTACGAATAAAGGTGATCTTTCAGTAGGTATAGGGCAAAGCCTGACATTTTTTGGAAATACTGTCTTGAACAGTGGCAGTTTGACCGCCACTGGCGGTACTGTGATGATTTTGGGAAATCGGGTTGGGCTAATTGATCAGGCTGAGGTTGATGTCTCCAGTAATGCGGGTAATGGCAAGGTGTTAATTGGAGGAGATTATCAAGGTTTGGGTACAGTCCCAAATGCAACTCAGACATATGTGGGACCAGAGGTAAATATTCGAGCTGATGCTCTAGCCGATGGACATGGTGGTTATGTCGTTATTTGGGCAGATAACATTACTCGCTTTTTCGGAGAAATTAGCGCTCAAGGGGGAAATAATTCCGGTAACGGTGGGTTTGTAGAGGTTTCAGGTAAAAGGAGCTTATATTTTGACGGTGAAGTTGATACTCGAGCTTTTAATGGACAACCTGGCAGCTTACTGCTGGATCCTATCAATATAACTATTTCTGTTGTTGCTCCCGCTGGATTTAATACATTGACTGATGAACAGGATCCAGTCTTTGATGATTTTTTTCTTGCAGAGACAGAATATGGAGGACAAAATATTCACCTATTGCCGAATACAGTTGGAAACTTGCTGCGTCAAAATAGTCTGACTTTAGAAGCTGCTGAAACAATTCAGGTCAATGATAGTGTGACCAATGATGAAATCTATGATTTAACCCTTAGAGCTCCGAACATTAATGTTTCCGGAGCTTCACTAGAGCAGTTAGGAGGAGGAGATATTATTGTCCTCACTGAAAACTTGAATATTGTTGCTGGTGGAAAGCTTGATACATCTACAAATAATGAGAGCGACTCTGGTCAAATACGAGTTGTTGCAACTAATGCCTTAGTGGATGGGGTAGGTTCTAGTATTACCAGTCAGGTAAATCCAGGTGGGACAGGTAATAGTGGAGGGATTGATATTGCTACAACCAATCTTTCTGTTCAGAATAGAGGAGCTATCAGTACCACGACTACTGCTGGAGCTCAGGGTAATGCTGGATTAGTGAAGATTACGGCAACAGGTGATATCGATGTTATTGGTGATGGTTCTGACTCTCCTCTCAACTCTCGCATTATTAGTCAGGTAAATGAAGGTTCAGGAGGAAGTAGTGGTGGTATTGATATAACAACCGAGAACCTGGATGTTAGGGCTGGTGGCAAGATAGATACATCTACCGGGGCTGATGGTAATGCTGGCTTGTTAAAGATTGCTGCTGGAGGAAATATTTTAGTTGATGGTCTTGGTTCTAGTATCGCTAGCCAGGTAAATCAAGGAGCTGTAGGTAGTAGCAATGGTATTAATATTGCAACGAATAATCTCTCCGTACAAAATCAAGGCATTATAAGTGCTTCAACCGCTAACGATGCTCAAGGCAATGCTGGATTAGTCATTATTTCTGCAACGGGTAATATTGATGTGGTTGGAGACAATGACCCCATCACCAATTCCGATGCTCGAATTATTAGTCAAGTGAATGCGGGTTCAGAGGGCAACAGTGGAGGCATTGATATAACCACTGGAAATCTAAACCTTAGGGCTGGTGGCAAAGTCGATACATCGACGAGTTCGGAGGGTAATGCTGGCCTGTTAAAAATTGCTGCTGGAGGGAATATTTTGGTTGATGGCCTTGGCTCTAGTATTGCCAGTCAGGTGGATCTAGGAGCTACAGGCAATAGTGATGGCATTAGTATCACTACTAATAATCTCTCAGTCCTGAACCAGGGATTTATAAGCGCTACGACTACTGCTGGAGCTCAAGGTGATGCTGGCGTAGTCACCATTACTGCAATGGGTGATATTAATATCATTGGTGATAACGATCCTGCAACAGATCCTGAAACGATTGCTGATTCTCGCATTGTTAGCCAAGTGAATGTGGGTTCAGAAGGCAACAGTGGCGGGATTAATATTACGGCTGGCAATCTAAATGTTACGGGTGGTGGCAAAGTAGATACTTCAACAGGCTCGGAGGGTAATGCTGGCTTGTTAAAGATTGCTGCTGGAGGAAATATTTTGGTTGATGGCCTTGGCTCTAGTATCGCTAGTCAGGTGGACCCAGGAGCTACAGGCAATAGTAATGGCATTAATATCAGTACTAATAATCTCTCAGTACTGAACCAAGGATTGATCAGCGCGACGACGACTAATGGAGCTCAAGGCGATGCTGGCGTAGTCACCATAACTGCAACAGGCGATATTAATGTAATTGGTGATGACAATCCTGCGACAGACCCTGAAACGATTGCTGACTCTCGCATTATCAGCCAAGTAAATGTGGGCTCAGAAGGTAATAGTGGGGGTATTGATATTACTGCTGGCAATCTAAATGTCATGGGTGGTGGCAAAGTAGATACTTCGACAGGCTCGGAAGGGAATGCTGGCCTGTTAAAGATTGCGACTGGAGGAAACATTTTGGTTGATGGCCTGGGTTCTAGCATCGCCAGCCAGGTAAATCCAGGGGCAGCTGGAAATAGTGAGGGCATTAATATCAACACCAATAATCTCTCAGTGCAGAATCGAGGACTGATCACTGCGACAACTACCAATGCAGCCCGAGGGAATGCTGGTCTAGTCAAGATTAATGCGATCGCCGATATAAATATTGTTGGGGATAACAATCCTAATACAGACCCAGAAACGTTTCTAGACTCTCGCATCACCAGTCAAGTCAATGAAGGAGCCAAGGGGAATAGTGGGGGAATTGATATAATCACTGCAAACTTGAATGTTAGAGGTGGTGGCAAAGTAGATACCTCGACTGGAGCCCAAGGAAATGCTGGTCTATTACAAATTGCTGCTAGGGAGAATATTTTAGTTTCGGATCTTGGCTCTAGTATTGCGAGTCAAGTGAATGAAGGAGCTACAGGCAGTAGTGAAGGTATTGATATCACTACGAATAATCTCTCAGTGCGAAACCGAGGTCTCATCACTGCTACGACCACTGATGGAGCTCAGGGGAATGCTGGTCAATTGAAAATCAGTGCTATGAGTGACATTAATGTCATTGGCGATAATATTCCTGTTGTTGATCCTGTAAGAGATCTAGACTCTCGCATCACCAGTCAAGTCAATGAAGGTTCCAAGGGGAATAGTGGAGGGATTGACATCAATACCGGAAATCTAAATGTGTTGGCTGGTGGCAAAGTAGATACCTCTACAGGGGCTGAGGGTAATGCTGGTCTATTACAAATTGATGCTACAGGCAATATCCTGGTGGATGGCATTGGCTCTACCATTGCCAGTCAGGTGAATGAAGGAGCGACAGGCAATAGTGAAGGCATTGACATTACGACGGATACTCTCTCAGTCTTCAATAAGGGAGCAGTCAGTGCCAGTACTGTTGATCGAGGAACAGCTGGTTCAGTCACTTTGAGGTCAAGAAGTAACTCGAATTTACTAATTACTCTGGCAGATAACAGCGTAATCAGTGCCACAACAAACAGTCCAGCAAGAGGGGGTGACCTCACAATTGAGGGGACTGAGTTAGTAACTATTCAGGGTAAAGGGGCATTAACTGTTGAAAGCTTATCATCAGACTCTGGTGAAACAGGTGATGTAAATGTTTTTGCCAATTCAGTTGTATTAGACCAAGGACTTGAACTGTCTGCAAGAACAGCTTCTGATTTTGGCGGGGGCAATATCATACTTGATGTGAATGATCTTGTTCTTTTGCGCCGAGGTAGTTTTATTAATGCTGAATCCACTAGCATTGCTAATGTAAGTAGTGGCGGCAATGTTGATATAAATACTGGCTTTATTATTGCGTTATTTAATGAAAACAGCGACATTGTAGCCAATGCAGTCGGTGGAAACGGTGGTAATGTTTCGCTTACTGCTAATCGTATTTTTGGGTTAACGCCTCAAAATAGTTTTTCAACTTTAGAATTACGTAACAATACAAGCAGTGATGCCAGTGCAAGCTCACAGTTAGGTATCTCTGGTAACGTGACATTTCTGAATCTTAGTTTTGATCCTGCCCAGGGACTAAATGAATTGCCAGGAGATTTAGTTGATGCGGAAGATTTAGTTGGTTTGCATGGATGCGCGGTCGAGCAAGGAGAAATTGCTGGCGGTAGTGAATTAGTGGTCACAGGGAAAGGAGGCTTACCTGTTAACCCGAATGGTAATTCAAGTATCCCTACTGCAACTCTGGACTACCTTGGCAATCCTAAGAATATTCAGGTGATCGCTACCGATATCCCTCACGATTCAACACCACTCTCGACGACAAGAATAGTGACACCTGAAGAAATTCAACTAGCTAAAGGATGGCAAAGACTTCCTGATGGCAAGATTGCACTGGTTAATCAATCCTCCCTGCAGTCAAGTCAAAATATTCCAATGCATCCTGACTGCATGGCTAAAAGATAAAAAATAATTCAATATCAATATTTATTGTCATTGTTTAGAGCCCTCGAATAAGCCTTTTATATTGGTTGTCAAGCCTTGTTCTCGTATCTGCCCCTCACGATGAAAAGTTCCACTATTTTCGCGACTGCGATAGTTATCGCTTCTGTTTCTTTCACGTTAATTCCTTCACCTTTATCCGCACAATTGTTGCCAGATGGGACAACAACAACAAATATTTTGTCGGATCAGTTAGTTCGTGGAGGCTTAGCAAAATACGTCATCGGTGGTGATTCTCAGAATGGAAGTGTCCTTCATAGTTTTAGAGAGTTTAATATCGATCCTCATCAAAGACTTTACTTCGCAAATCCAGTCACTATAGACAATATTATTACCCGTGTTACTGGATCAACAGCAAGTAATATTCTTGGGACGTTAGGAGTTGATGGTAATGCAAGTCTATTTTTGATAAATCCACATGGTATTTTTTTTGGAGATAATGCCAGCTTGGATATTGATGGTTCATTGTTATTATCAACCGCTACTGATATCGAGTTAGACAATGGAACTCTACTCAGTATTAATAGTGCGCCCCCTAGTGATTTACTCTCTATAGATCCCGATTCTTTATTCGATAATTCTCTTCGCAACTATAAAGGACAAATCACAAGTGAAGCAGATTTGAAGGTTGGCGAAAGCTTACATATCTCAGCGAATGGCATACTGGAAATCCAAGGTGACATAAATACTGGAGCTAAAATTCACCTTTCAACAGTAACAGGAGATATTTCTACTGGTTCTATTGAGCAATATGCTTATGACGGAGACATTGGAGATATAAATATATCGACTGTAACAGGGGATATTTCAACTGGTGATATTACACAGTATTCTTATGATTCTGAAGATAGTGAGAATATAAAGATATCGACAATAACTAGGAGATATTTTAACTGGTGATATCTACCAGTACAGCAAATTTCAGCCTAGCAAGGTGTATGAAGTAGTATAGGTGAGTTGACTGGTGAGGAAGAAAGTAGCATCTTGCCGAAAGCCTACTCATTAGACTTAAGACAGAAAATAGTGGATGCCTACGAAAGGGGTGGTGTGAGTCAAAGTAGTCTTGCCCGACAATTTGGAGTGGCGAAAAGTTTTGTACAAAAGCTCCTCGACCAAAAACGACTGACAGGGTCGATTGCTCCGAAAAAACGAAGCCAACAAACACCTCCCAAATTAAACGAAGAGCATCAAACAATATTGCGCCAGTTGCTCACCAAGAAAAACGATGCGACGCTAGCGGAACTATGTGATGAGATGGAGAAACGCACTGGTCTCCGTGTGGCCAATAGCACCATGCATCGCACCTTAAGAAGAATGGGATATAGCCTCAAAAAAAACATTCTATCCAGACCTTAAGGCGACAAAACGAGTGCAACAAGCCAGATATGATTTTTGGCAGAAAATGCAAGCGACTCTAGCGAAAAACTTGATTTTTATCGATGAATCGGGCGTGAACTTAGCCATGACAAGACTGAGGGCACGTTCTGAGAAAGGGAAACGAGCTTATAGTCCGAAATCCAGTAAACGAGGCAAGAATGTTTCTTTGATTGGAGCATTAGGCTTCAAGGGAATGGTCGCTAATTATCATCTGCTGGGGAGTACGGATGGATTAACCTTTGAAGCATTCATCAGCCAGAAGTTAATACCAAACTTATGGGCGGGAGCATGTGTGGTGATGGATAACTGTTCGATTCATTTAGGAGAGTCAGTACGCACAATGATTGAGGCCGTGGGAGCTAAGTTGATTTACCTTCCTCCCTATTCTCCAGATTTTTCACCCATTGAAAATTGCTGGTCAAAGTTGAAAAGTACCTTGAAAAGTATCGGGGCAAGAACTTATCTAGCTCTAGACAAGGCAATTGAGGTAGCTTTTTCCAAGATTACCCTTGATGATATTCGATGCTGGTTTACACATTGCTGCTATTGCACCTCACTCGACTAGAAATTGCTATACTCATATTCTGGAGAGAATGGAAATATAAATATATCGACTATAACAGGAGATATTTCGACCGATTATATCTATCAATACTCTTATAGTGGTGAGAATGTGAACATAAAAATATCGACTATGACAGGAGATATTTTGACTGGTAATATTGAGCAATATCTTTATTATGGGAATAATGGAAATATAAATTTGTTGACTACAGTAGGAGACATTTCTACTAGTGAGATAAATCAATTTCTTTATCATGGTGATAACGGAAATATAAATATATCAACAGTAACGGGAAACATCCAAACCGATAATGTGATCGGAGGTGAGATTAACGTATTTGCGTTATCCGGTGATATCTCAATGGGTCAAGTTAATACCTCTTCTGAAAATGAACGCTTTAGTGATGTTCTTCGTAACAGCAATGATCTGAGTATATCGACACTGTCAGGGGATATATTAATTGAATCAGTAAATTCCTCACTAGACACTTCTGAACTGTTTGAAGTCCCTCAATTCCACCCTCAAATAGTTAAAGGGGGAGATATAAATATATCAACTAATACAGGTAGTATATTTGTGGGGAATATTCTTTCTTTTTTACTTTCAAATATTAATATTAATGGAGGTGGAGGGAATATCAACCTTTCGACAATTAATGGAGGCATAGTAACAGGTGATGTTTTTTCTGCTGCAATTTCTTCACGAGGTATTTCTCGGAGTAATGGAGGTAAAATCTCGATATTGACAAATATTGGGGATGTCAAAACAGGTTTTATCAGTTCTGATTCTATAGCTGCTACAAGCTCTGACTCTACTATTATTCTTGATCCTGATTTTGATCCTAATTTTAATCCCAATTTCCCTAATTCTAACTTCTTTGTTGTTTCACCTTCAGGAGATGCTGGAGATATTCAGATATCTACATTTAACGGAGATATTACATCAAAAGCTATATCTGCCTCTTCTTTTTCATTATCTGATTTAGTACTATACAATTTAATGATGAGTGGTGCTTCTTTCCCTTTGGGAGATTCTGGAAATGGTGGAGATATCTATCTGTCAATCAAAGAAAAAGGCGATATCTCAATTGTTGGTAGTGACAGAGGTTTTCAAGGGGATTTAGCCCCTATTGTATCTTCTTTATTGAGAAGTGATGCTTTGCTCACTTCCAGTACATTTTCGACTTTCGGGGAATCTGGTTTTGGTGGAAATATTATAATTGAAACTCCGAATATACTAGAAAACGTTGAAATTCTCACTCTTTCTTCTACGTCACAATCAGGAGCTGTAAGCATTTTGGGCAGTAACGACTTGGAACTAAATAATATCGATGTCGTTACAAGCAAACAATTAGAAATTAAATTAGGAAGTCAACCATTTGAAATTAAGTTCTCTGTAGATCTTGGTGGTTTAGGGCAGTCAGGAAATGTATTGATTGAGAGTTTGGGCAATATAAATTTAATTGATAGCTCCATTACCAGTGAGAGTAATAGTAGTAAGCCAGCAGGAAATGTAAATATAATTAGTCCAAAAACTATTACTCTAGCTAGAAGCTCAGTAATCAGTGATAGTAACGATTTTGGTGATGCCGGAAATATCCAATTTGATACATCAACTCTGAATATTTTAGAAGGGAGTAGAGTTCTTGCTCAAACTAATGGATTAGGCGATGGCGGCACAATAACTATTAATGCTTCAAGCGACGTCAATCTAGGTCGTGGAGTACAAGATTTCTCTCCAATACTTTCTGTAGAAACATCTGGTGCTGGAAAAGCTGGAGATATCATTGTAAATACTCCTGTCTTAAATGTTTTTGATACAGCACGAGTCACAGCGACAGCAACCGAAAACTCTTCAAGTCGAGAAGGAGGTGGCAGTATTCGATTGAATTCTGACCAAATGAATTTGAGAGGAGAAGTAGGCATATTTGCTGAAACACAGGGAGAATCTCCAGCAGGAATATTAGCCTTAAAACCATATCAAAATAACCTTGATTTAAATGTAGAACTCTTCCCAAATTCAAAAATATCTGCCTCAACATCTGGTAGCGGAAGAGGAGGTGATTTAATAGTTTTAGCACCTAGGAATATTGAGATTAGTGGCGCCGGACTATTGTCAGCAGAAACATCTAGCACTGGTGATGCGGGTAATATCAATATTACAAGTCAAAATCTTACGCTGAGTGAAGATGTAACTATATCAACTTCTACTGCTGGTTCAGGAAACGCCGGTAATATTAAGCTAACGGTTGCCGAAGATCTAAATATTCTAAATAGCAAAATTCTATCTAGTGCCTTACCCGAGTCCAGTGGCAATAGTGGCAACATAATTATCGACCCAATCAGTACAGTCTTAGACAATTCAGATATTGCAGTCAGTGCTCAAGGAAATGGTATTGGCGGAGGCATTGAATTAATATCAAATCGTTTATCACTCATCAACAACTCCAGACTGAATGCAATAAGTGATCGTACTGACGCGGGTAATATCAATGTTTTTGTCCCCGAATATTTATTTCTAACAAGCGACAGTAATATCACGACTAATTCAGGTGACGATGGAGGCAATATAAATATCATTACTCCTTTTATTATCGCCCTACCCAATCAAGACAATAATATTGTGGCTGAAGCGATAGCTGGAAATGGAGGTAAGATCAATATTTTTTCCAAAGCCTATGATTCAGTTTCTCTATTCGGGATTGAATTTACAGGAGAAGACATAGCCCTTAGAAACGATATTTCTGCAAAATCAGACTTAGGAGTAGATGGGGAAGTCCTCATTAGCCTTCCAGAAATTGATGAAACAGCAGGTCTTAATGAATTACCTGCGGACTTAGTTGATGCAGAAGACTTAGTGGGTTTACATGGCTGTGCGGTTGAAGATGAAAAAATTGCTGGTGGCAGTGATTTAACTCTCATTGGAAAAGGAGGCCTATCAAATAAACCTGAGGGAAATGTGGGTATCTCTTCACCGATACTGATTTATTTAGGTAATCCCGATAATATTCAAGAAATAGCTGATTCTCAGACATCACCTGTAGCCGCTCAAAACTCTTCTGTAGTCCCCAAAACGGCCCGAGGCTGGCAACAGCTAGAAGATGGGACTCTTCTATTGACGTTTGATATGCCTTCGTCGGAATCCCAAACTGTACAAAATTCACTTCCTAAACACCCTTATTGCGTTGCACAGGAGAACTAGAAAATGAAACCACAATTTTTCCTTTTCCTTACTTTCCTGAGCTTTGTCCCACTTCAAATTCGACCGAGCATTGCCGCAACAATAGATACTAGTAATGGCTTATCCGCCATCAATATCAACTCAGATCAACAGCAACCCAATACCGGAGAGACTGTTGCGGACTGGCAGACATGGCGAGACACAGCGCTTTACTATGCCAAAACTGGCGAATTAGATAAGGCAAAAAAAGCATTACAAGAAAGCGAAGCTCTCCTCACAATCGCGGAAGGTGAGGATAAATTCAATCATTTACATGCTCATATCCTCGATGTCGATGCATACATAAGTATGCTGCAAGGCAATAATACTGAGGCTCTAGAAACATGGAAAAAGACAGCTGCTATTTATCGTCAAGCTGGAGATAACAATGCTCTCTCCCTTGCTGTACTGAATCAGATTCAAGCCTTACAAAATCTTGGGTATTATCACCAAGCCGAAAAACAGATAAAGCTAAACTATGAATGGCTCAAACAACAGTCCGATAATGCGACAAAGGTTAAAGCAATACAAACTTTTGGAGATATCGAGTCCCGCCTCAATCGTTACGAGAAAGCGATCATCAAATTAGAAGAAGCACAATCGATTGCTAAAAACAATAACTATGTGGAGCTTTTACCGGAACTTGCATTGAATTTAGGCAATGCTTATCAGTCACTCGGAAATATAGAACAAAGTAAGGGAGAAGCATATAAAGCAACAAACAATGGAAAAGTCGGTGAAGTGGCTAAGAAAAAATTTGTTTTAGCAGAAGAGAAATACACTGCAGCAATTGAGCAATACCAACACATTCCCACAAACACCATATTTGGCGTGCAAGCTCAGATTAATATCCTTGGGTTATTGCAAAATAAAGCAGATGAAATTGACATTACGACTAATACGACCCGAGAGCAAATTGAGCAGATCCAGGAAAGTCTTAAAGTACTTCCACCCACTCGTCCCGTGCTTTATGCTCGTATCAACTTTGTCCGTCGTCTTTTCTCAGAACCAACGTCCAATAGCGATCTGATCCAACAGCAACTCACCACTACTTATAAGCAAGCGATTCAATTAGGCGATATCCGCTCAAAATCCCATGTCCTAGGACTCCTCGGGAAACTGTATCTCACAGGAAATCGTCTCATAGAAGCCAAAAAACTGACTAACGAAGCGATCGCCATCTTACCAGTTGGCTCAGAAGATTTACGTTATCAATGGCAATGGCAACTTGGCAAAATATATCGTCAACAAGATAACAACATCGAGGCGATTATCGCTTATAAAGGAGCATTTGATAATCTCCAGGAGATTCGGAGTGAACTCATCGCTGTTACCTCTGACACTAGATTTTCTTTTAACGAGGAGATTGAACCGGTTTATCGAGAGTTTATTGACTTACTCCTCACTCCAGATGCTGGCCAAGCAAAACCATCCCAAGAAAATTTGCTTCAAGCTCGGACTGTACTTGAAGCTCTTCAGCTCGCTGAACTAGATAACTTTTTTCGCGATGCATGTATCCCATTCCAAGAAGAAGAAATTGATAAAATCATTGACCAGAATGAATTAGGTGCAGCCGTTATCTACCCAATCATTCTTAGCGATCGCCTAGCCGTCATCACTTCCTTCCCCAACGGCACGCTCGACTATAAAAGCACCTCGGTTAAATCAGAAAGACTTGAATTAGTAATCCAAGAGATGCGAGCTTCTCTCAGTCGAGCCTACCCTACGGAAAAGCGAATAGAAATTTCTTTATTGTTTTATCAGAGTTTAATAAAGCCTTTTGAAAATGAATTCCAAGACCAAGAAGTCACCAGCCTAGTCTTTGTTCTTGATGGTAGTCTGCGAAATATTCCTATGGCAGCGCTCCATGATGGCGAAAAATATCTCATCGAAAAATATGCGATTGCCCTCACTCCTGGCTTAAAGCTACTTCAATCCCCAGAATTATCGTCGCAACAACTGCAACAAGTCATTCTCGGAGGGATAAGTAAATCAACACCAAATAGTCCTCCCCTCCCTGATGTTACAAAGGAAGTTGAGCAAATCAGTGCTCGTACCGAAGAGCAACTACTCTTAAATGAAGCATTAACAGAAAAAGCCTTTGGTGAATTGGTGAAGAATCTGAATTACCCAATCGTTCATCTCGCTACTCATGGAGAATTTAGTTCTAGTCCCGAAGGAACATTTTTGCGAATGTGGGATCAAGAACTTTCGATTTTAGAACTTAGGACATTGCTTGAACAACGAAATCGTCCTGATAGAATTCCTATTGAAATGATGGTTCTAAGTGCTTGTCAAACTGCTGCAGGCGATAAAAGAGCAGCTCTTGGTTTAGCCGGATTATCAGTTCGCTCAGGTGTTCGAACTACTGTCGCAACCCTATGGTCAGTGAATGATCAATCCACAGCCAAATTTATGGGCATATTTTATGATGCTCTCCAAGACCCAACTTTGAATAAATCTGATGCACTACGCTACGCACAACTTGAACTGCTCAAAGATTCTAATTTCCGACATCCTTATTATTGGGCACCATTTGTAATGATTGGGAACTGGTTTTAGATTTTTATTAGAAGAAATTATTAAGGTATTTAAATATTAGAATGATTCTCTAATGCAATTAGTCTATAGAGTGGGAACAATCTTAATATGTAGCAAAGCTTGAATAGCCTACTATCTAGTACAATCTGAAATCTCCGTTGAAACTATGATATCCCTGTTTAATTCATATATTCCAAAAAGTTTATTGATGGGACTCGTCTGTACTATATCCATTTGGGGATATAACTTACATAGTAGCTATGCCCAGGATTCAATTTTTTTATCAAAATACGGTTTTGCTCCGACTAAGCCTGTTAAAAAAGGAGATATTGGAGGTGTTGGGGGGGCCTCACGAGGTGAATGTCACTATCAGACAATCATGCTTGAACATGGTTATACTTCCACCATTCAAGAAAACCCGACATTTTGGGTTTATATCAGGAATCTTCAACAAGAAAATCAACAGTTAGCTGTGCAAGTAAATTTACGCCTCACACCTCTAGATGCAGAAAACGAAAACAGCTCTAATATTTCTGATATAGATAAGCCTACTAATTTTGAGAACATTGGGATTAATGTTTTTCCTGAAATTGTGACAAAGCCATATACACTGTCTGAAAATGGATTGATTTCTTTGCAAATCCCTTCTGATAAAGGATTACTAGTCAACAAAAAGTATCAATGGGAAATCCAAATTCTATGTGGCGCGACTCATGAAGACATTGCAAAAATACCAAAAAACACAAATATTGTAGGAGATTTTGGAGTTATTCATCGAATACCGGATGGTGGAATATCAAATAACCTTCAAGGATATCTGGAAAATGGTATTTGGATAGATACTATTAATGCTCTAATTGATCTAAAAAGTTCGCCAGATCATAGCACTATCTCGAACCAAGAAACTTTGTTGGAAGAGTGGGAAAACTATATTCAAAATCTAGAAAAAAAGTTATCTCCATCTCAATAGTATATTTTTCGATGCACCAGTCACCGATATTCATGTCTATTAAAAATATTTTGGATTCTAATTTAAAGCTCTATGTTTTAAAGTCTTATGATAGTAAAACTATTTTTGTTTTTAAAATCCAGAAATTTACGTATTATTGCTGTTAATAGTTTGCTGTCAACGCTAGTTATAATAATTCTCAGCTCTAATGGAGCCTTAGAATTGGCAGAATTACATTTTTTTGATCACTTAGTTCAGAAAAGACCTGAACGTAGTATTGATCCCAATATAGTACTGGTAGGCATCACAGAATCAGATATAAAATATTTAAACGGTTGGCCAGTATCTGATCTTAAACTAACTCAGATTTTGACAAACATCAAAAAGCAAAATCCAAGGGTTATTGGATTAAATTTATATAGAGATATTCCTGTAATGGATGGCTATGATACCTTAGCTGACTTTTTCAGAAATACTAATAATATTATTGGCGTTGAATACTTAGATGAGTTCCCTCATCATATTGAGCCTCCAGTAGTTCTTAAAGAAAAGAAACTGGTAGGGATATCTAATTTTATTACTGACAGAGATTCCTCAGTTAGGCGTTATTTTCTTACTGTCTCTGTCAAAAGCGATGATAACAACCCAAAAATGAGCTTGGCTGTGATGCTTGCTTTTCGTTTTTTAGAAGAAGAAGATATTCAACTTAAGGCAGTCCCTAATACCAAATCTTCGTATCAATTAGGGGAGAGTATTTTTCATTTATTTAAAGAAAATGATGGTGGATATGCTCAAAAAAAAATTTATGGCAGCCAAATTTTAATAAATTATCGAGGTAACTCGTGTGAGAAAGTCGAACAATGTAAATTTCCTATCGTATCGGTAGAAGATATTCTAGAAGAACGAATAGACTCGGATTTTCTTGAGAATAAAGTTGTTATTTTAGGACCTTTTGCTTCTAGTCTTAGCGACTCGCATAGTACACCTTATACTAATAGTAATCAAAATTTATTCTCAGGTATTGAAATCCATGCTCATGTCACAAGTCAATTGATTGATGCAGCATTAAAAGGGGATGTTTTATTTCGGACATGGCATGAATTTTCAGAATGGGGTTGGCTGTTTTTATGGGCAATTCTAGGCTCAAGCTTTGGTCTCTATGCAACAAAAAGAAGGTTGGCTTTATTATTATTTATACCATTGTCATTGTCATCGTATGGAATAACCTATTGGCTTTTTCTTGAAAATATTTGGATTCCTTTTGTTGCTCCCTTTTCTAGCTTTACTCTAGCTATTGTCTCTAGCACGGCATTTATTGGAAGACTAGCAGGAAAAATTCGTAATACCTTTGGGCGATATTTAAGTGACGAAATCGTGGAGACTTTACTGGATAAACCTGGTGGTCTAAATTTGGGTGGTGAACGACGAACTATTACAATTCTAACTTCAGATCTTCGAGGTTTTACTAGTTTCTCTGAATGTCATGATCCAGAAGAAGTTATTGAAGTCCTCAATTTATATTTAGGAAAAATGGCTGATGTAATTACTAGATATTCAGGGACGATTGATGAATTTATGGGAGATGGGATCTTAGTTTTATTTGGGGCTCCTATTGAGCGTGATGATGATCCGGAAAGGGCGATCGCCTGTGCTATTTCTATGCAACAAGCTTTAGATAAAGTTAATGAGAAGATTATAGCAATGAATCTAAGACCTCTTGAAATGGGTATAGGAATAAATACAGGAGAAGTGTTAGTTGGTAATATTGGTTCAAAGAAACGATCAAAATATGGTGTTGTTGGTAATCAAGTCAATCTGACTTATCGTATAGAATCCTATACTTTAGGAGGCCAAATCCTCATTTCAGAGAATACTTACAAAAGTATAAAGGAACAAGACCAACTAATGATTCTTGGTTATGAGCAAGTCACGCCTAAAGGAATAACAAAAACGCTCACAATCTATGAAGTTGGTGGGATTAGAGGAAAATATGATCTCGATTTATCACAGCGAATTATACCCCGTGAAGTCAAAGTATTAAGACCTATACCCAAAGTAATACCTATTAATTTTTATTTTGTTGAAGGTAAGGACATTGAAGAGCAGCCTCACTTAGCATATATCCAAAAACTATCTGAGCATGAAGCATATTTACTCTTATCCAATTTTGAATTATTACTTCCCGAACCATTTTCAAATCTAAAACTCAATTTTTTTCCAGCAAATCCCCATAGTATCAAAGGTGATATTTACGCCAAAGTCCTAAAAAATGAAAGTCTAATTGCGCCACAATTTCATATAAGCTTCACTTCACTTCCTCAAGAAATTTATGGCGAGTTCTTGAAGATTATAAAATGTCATATTTGACAACTTTTTAATATCATATTTTTTAAAATAAAAACAGTTTAGTTATCTAGAACTATATGCATTGCTTCATGACTTTTTTTGACTATAAGCCAAGAAAATACTTCAATATCAATATTTATTTTGGTTGATTAAAGGTTTCCGATAAAGCTTTTATATTGGTTGGTAAATGCCTTATTTTTCTTGAGCCAACTCCTATGAAAAGCTCTACCATCTTCGCGACTGGGGCGATCTCCGTCTCTTGCTCTCTCTCTCTTCTACCTCTTTCAATTTCTGCGCAGCTTATACCAGATGCAACTTTGGGTTTAGAAAGTTCCGTAGTGAATCGCATTGATGCTACTAGGCAAGAGATTGGTGGTGGTGCACTCAGACAAACCAATCTTTTTCATAGTTTTCAAGAGTTTAATGTTCCAGCATTGGAGGAAGTTTATTTCGTTCCTGAAGCGTCTGTGCTCAATATTTTCACACGAGTAACAGGTAATAATTCCTCAGATATCCTCGGTAAGCTTGGGGTGTATGGTAGCCCAAATCTATTTCTAGTTAATCCGAATGGAATTTATTTTGGAGCAGATGCAAGTTTAGATATATTAGGTTCTTTTACAGCGTCAACAACAAGCAATATTCTGACAGAAGATGGTTTTGTCAGTATCAGTACTGCAACAAAAAATGAGTTGTTGACAGTCAATCCTAATGCTTTATTCAATAATGCATTCAGAGATTATCAGGGTGATATAGTTAATGCCGCAAATTTGGCGGTTGGGACTAATCAATCTCTAACCTTACAAGGGAATCAAGTTTCTCATAGTGGCTCATTGACTTCAGCAGAAGGAACGGTCACTGTTCTGGGAAGTGATGTTGTTCTAGATGATGCCATTATTAATGTTTCAGGTATCAATGGTGGAGATATTTATGTTCTAGGTGCTGATACGGTTCAAGTATCGAGTGCTTCGATTTTGGATGCTTCGGGAACAATTGATGGCGGTTTTATTGAGACTTCAGCACCGATCATAAATGTGACGGGACTAATTGATACCAGAGGAGAAATCGGAATTACAGGAACCTGGCTATTAGACCCAGTAGATATTCTGATTGATACAGCTTTGGCTGGCACAATCACCTCTAATTTAGCTTCAAGTAATGTTGAGGTTTCGACTCAGGGAGCAGGTAATGTAACGGGTACTGCTGTTTCATTTCCGGTTAGCAATGGTGACATCACACTCAATTCAAATGTTTCAAATCCGAATAGTAAGAATTCTCTAACACTAACTGGTAGAAGATTTATTCATGATTCTGGAAGTTTTGAGCTTGGTGGAGATTTAGTTTTTAATCTTAATGCAGTTAATTCGGAGATAAATCCTCCTTCAAACTCTATTAATAATGCCATCAATTCGATAGGTAATATAGCAGGAAAATCAACTATTAATTTACATGCTCCTGTAGGAGAAACTACAACTTTTGCGGGGAAAACTATAAACATCGATAAAGATGTCACACTTCAAGCTGCAACTCCAGCAAACTTGACTTATGGAACTTTCTTCGTAGGAGTAGATGAAGTTCCTATTGAAGTAGTCACAGGAGTAGAAACCTCTATTATTTTGAGTGGGAAAGGCGATCAACGAGTTATCGATATTATTAATAATAGATCAACAATTAATATCAACGATGTAACAATTACACGCGGAGAAACTGGAGCTGAAGGAAATCCAGTTGTAACAAGTGGTGGCGGAATTAGAATAATACCTGAAAATATAGAAGATCTAACAACGCCTAAAAGTATAGTCAATATTAACAACTCCAACATTTCAGGTAATAGTGCTAATTATGGGGGGGGAATTGCCAATGCTGGTGGTGAAGTGAATCTCAACAATTCAGTTATCTCTAATAACTCTGCGTCTGGAGACAGCTTGAGAGGGGGTATAGGAGGCGGGATTATGAACTGGGTTTCTGGTGGAGGGGGAATTGGGGTTTTAAACTTTCGTGGCAAAGTAAATATTACGCACTCTACTATTTCTAATAATGCTGCAAGTGATGTAGGTGGGGGAATTGCCAACCTTGCGGAACTAGATCTTCGTCATTCAGTTGTCTCTGATAATGAAGCTGGTCCAGAGGGTCTCAGACCGGGCGGAGGGGGTATTACTAACAATAGTCTTGGAGATGCAGTTATCTCTCAATCGCTGATCTCAGGCAACAAAGCTTTTGGATCTGGAGGGGGGATTTTTAATTTTTATGGAGAAGCAATCAGTCCTCCACTTCGTAGTTCAGTTTTTCTTAGTAATTCTACTATCTCTAATAATTTAGCTTCTGAAAACGGAGGAGGAATTGCCAACTATTTATATGGAATACAGCAAATTTCAGCCTAGCAAGGTGTATGAAGTAGTATAGGTGAGTTGACTGGTGAGGAAGAAAGTAGCATCTTGCCGAAAGCCTACTCATTAGACTTAAGACAGAAAATAGTGGATGCCTACGAAAGGGGTGGTGTGAGTCAAAGTAGTCTTGCCCGACAATTTGGAGTGGCGAAAAGTTTTGTACAAAAGCTCCTCGACCAAAAACGACTGACAGGGTCGATTGCTCCGAAAAAACGAAGCCAACAAACACCTCCCAAATTAAACGAAGAGCATCAAACAATATTGCGCCAGTTGCTCACCAAGAAAAACGATGCGACGCTAGCGGAACTATGTGATGAGATGGAGAAACGCACTGGTCTCCGTGTGGCCAATAGCACCATGCATCGCACCTTAAGAAGAATGGGATATAGCCTCAAAAAAAACATTCTATCCAGACCTTAAGGCGACAAAACGAGTGCAACAAGCCAGATATGATTTTTGGCAGAAAATGCAAGCGACTCTAGCGAAAAACTTGATTTTTATCGATGAATCGGGCGTGAACTTAGCCATGACAAGACTGAGGGCACGTTCTGAGAAAGGGAAACGAGCTTATAGTCCGAAATCCAGTAAACGAGGCAAGAATGTTTCTTTGATTGGAGCATTAGGCTTCAAGGGAATGGTCGCTAATTATCATCTGCTGGGGAGTACGGATGGATTAACCTTTGAAGCATTCATCAGCCAGAAGTTAATACCAAACTTATGGGCGGGAGCATGTGTGGTGATGGATAACTGTTCGATTCATTTAGGAGAGTCAGTACGCACAATGATTGAGGCCGTGGGAGCTAAGTTGATTTACCTTCCTCCCTATTCTCCAGATTTTTCACCCATTGAAAATTGCTGGTCAAAGTTGAAAAGTACCTTGAAAAGTATCGGGGCAAGAACTTATCTAGCTCTAGACAAGGCAATTGAGGTAGCTTTTTCCAAGATTACCCTTGATGATATTCGATGCTGGTTTACACATTGCTGCTATTGCACCTCACTCGACTAGAAATTGCTATAGCATTATTTATACAGACCAAAACACCGCACAATTTACTGTGTCTTGGGGAGGCTCAGACCTTGGCAGCAGCATTGCCACCTATGACATCTACGTTTCTGAAGATAATAGTGGCTTTGAACTTTGGCTTGACGATACAACGAATACATCTAGTAGCTATACCGGAGACTTCGACAAAACCTATAGCTTCTTTAGCGTTGCCACCGATAACGTCGGTAATACCGAAGAGCTTCCTTTATCCAGCGACGTATCTACTATCATCATGCTGAATAACGATCCAATTCTGCTCAATACCATCCCCGACCAAATCCTTGAAATAGAAGAGTTTTTTAACTTCACTTTCTTTAGCAAAACCTTCAAGGATGAAGACGATGACAACCTCATCTATACAGCAACCCTAGCAGACGGCCCCGCTCTACCTACCTGGTTAGACTTTGACCCCTCAACCCAAACCTTTAGCGGCACACCCACCTCCGACGAGACAATCACCGTCAAAGTAACCGCTGATGATAACAAAGGTGACACCATCAGCGATGAATTTAATTTCACAATCATTGATGGAAGCTTAAATGGTTCTGAAAACTGGATTTCTGTCCCCAGTACTTTCCAATACAGCATTAGTTTTGAAAACGAAGCAGTTTCGACAACATCGACTCAGGAAGTAACTATCACCCAGAACCTTGATCTTGATTTTGACTGGGATTCATTTGAACTAGATAGCTTTGGTTGGGGTGACTTTACTTTCGATGTTCCCAATGGTGAAGAGATTTCCTTTAATGATCAAATAAACTTCACAACCGATTATGGTTTTCTACTAGATATTTCTGGAGACTTTAATCCTGCCACTGGCGAAGCGATCTGGAACTTTAAAACCATTGATCCAGCAACAGGAGAACTTCCTGCAAATCCTAACCTTGCTTTCTTGATGCCAAATAACGCTCAGAATGGGGGGAAAGGTGTTGTCAAATATACAGTCAGTACTGATAGCAATCTACAGACTGGAGATATTCTCTATTCACAAGCTAACGTTATTTTTGATGGCGATGATTTAGTGGAAACACCAGAAATTTTTAGCATTGTTGATATCGATGCTCCGAGTAGCGGAGTTAACACGTTACCTACAATGACAACATCTGGCAACTTTGAGGTGAGCTGGTCAGGAACAGATAGTGGTAGTGGCATTGCATCCTATGACATTTACGTTTCTGAGAATGGCAGTAGCTTCAATCTCTGGCTTGACGATACCACCGACATAGCAGCAACCTACAACGGAGAGGACGGTAACACTTATAGTTTTTATAGTGTCGCTAAAGATAATGTCGGCAATGAAGAAAGTACACCATTAGGTGCCGATACAACTACGACGGTAGAGTTTGATCCTTTAACTGGAATGACAACAGAAGTTTATCGGTTCTACCGCAAAGATGCTGGGTCTCATTTGTATACGTCAGATCCTAATGAGATTGCTGTCTTCCGAGCTAATCCAGGAATTTTCACGGAAGAAGCAGGAGTAGCGACAAATGGTGCAATATTTTTAGCGGGTAATGCTCCCAGTGATGGATTAAAAGCTGTTCGTCGTTTTTATAACAAGCAAACAAATGGGCATTTCTTTACCTCTGATACAAATGAAATTGCGGCAGTCCAAGCTAATCAAGTAGCTGCAGGGGTGTTTCGAGATGAAGGTATAGCCTTTTATGCTTTAGAGGACTCTATTCCAAGCTTAGCAACGGACGTTTATAGATTCTCTAATATCAATACAGGCGCTCATTTCTTCACCAATTCTATTATCGAAAGAGATAGTGTTATCGCGAATCAAGTTGCCGCTGGATTCTTCCGCTTTGAAGGCGTTGGTTGGGAGGCGATCGCCTAAGATACTTAACCCTAAGAGTTATTGAGGGTAGTGAACTCTTGTTGAAACGAAAGAAAATGTCAGGATTGGGTAGCCAAGTTGGCATCCAAGACGAAACATCATTTTTCTTCGATAACGTGAGTTCTGGATAAGGAAAGAAAAGAAGAAAGCTCATATCGTGGCAGTTGAAACCAATCCACAGCTTTCTCCTATGCTTAGTTTAGACGCTTTATTTTGTGACGTTGACGATTTCTGCCCAGTCTTTGAACCTCAGTGGCATCAAGAATTACTTAGCTCTTGCAAAAGGTTATCGTCACCGTTCTAGAAGCCTAAGCTTGAGTGAGGTGATGACGATACTCATCGCTTTTCATCAATCTCACTATCGTAATTTCAAGCATTTCTATCTCCTGATGGTGCGACACTATTGGCAAAAAGCCTTTCCCAAAGCAGTGAGTTATCAACGCTTTGTGGCATGGATGCCCTCCAGCTTAGTGCCTCTATGTGCCTATTTATGTGACTGTTATGGAGATTGCACAGGCATTAGTTTCATTGATGCCACCAGTATCAAAGTTTGTCACAATCGCCGTATTGTCCAACATCGAGTCTTTAACGGTCATGCCGCTAGAGGTAAAACCTCTGTTGGGTGGTTCTTTGGCTTCAAACTCCATCTGGTCATTAATGATCGGGGAGAATTACTTCATGTACAAATCACTCCTGGCAATATTGATGACAGAAAGCCTGTCGTCGAACTGTTACGGAATTTATTCAGCAAAGTCTTTGGAGATAAGGGCTATGTGTCCCAAGCTCTGGCACAACATCTCAAAGAAGAACATGATGTGATGTTAATTGCTAAGCCTCGCCGCAATATGAAGAATCACTTGATGCTCTGGCAAGATACATTCATCGCTCGTAAACGAGCTTTGATTGAAACCGTGATTGACCAACTGAAGAACATTTCTCAGATTGAGCACTCTAGACATCGTAGTCCAGCGAACTTCTGCGTCAATTTGCTGTGTGGCTTGATTGCCTATTGTCATCAGCCTAAGAAACCTTCTCTCTAACTCAATTAGAGTCTCATTTCCTTATCCAGAACTCACGTTAATAAGCAATCCACCACTTTCTCCCATGACCAGTCTAGAACCTTTGTTTTGTTCCATTGATGATTTCTGCCAAGTCTTTGAACCTCAATGGCAACAACAATTACTGGCCTCGAAACAACGGCGGCGACGTCGCCCTAGAAGCCTTAGTCTCAGCGAGATAATGACGATATTGATTGCATTTCATCAATCTCACTATCGTCACTTCAAGTATTTCTATCTCATCAATGTGCGTCATCACTGGCGAGGAGCCTTTCCCAGAGCCGTGAGTGACCAACGTTTTGTGGAGTGGATGCCTTCGACGTTAGTACCTCTATGTGTCTACCTACAGCACAATGCACAGGTATTAGTTTCATTGATGCCACCAGTATCAAGGTTTGTCACAATCGCCGCATCTCTCCACATCGCGTTTTTGATGGTCATGCCGCTCGAGGTAAAACCTCTGTGGGTTGGTTCTTTGGCTTCAAACTACATCTGGTTATCAATGACCATGGCGAATTACTCAATGTTAAAATCACGCCTGGCAACACCAATGATAGAAAGCCGGTAGTGGAGCTTTTGAAAGGGTTATCGGGAAAAGTCTTTGCCGATAAAAGTTACGTCTCTCAAGCTCTGGCACAGTATTTACAAGAAGAATATGATGTGAGGCTTCTAGCTAAGCCTCGTCGCAATATGAAGAATCACCTGATGCTTTGGCGTGACAAAGTTTTGGCTCGTAAGCGAGCTTTAATTGAGACCGTCATTGACCAACTGAAGAATATTTCTCAGATTGAACACTCTCGCCATCGCAGTCCAGCGAACTTTTGTGTCAACTTGCTTTGCGGTCTCATTGCCTACTGTCATCAGCCTAAGAAACCCTCTCTTCAGCTTGATTAGAACCTCATTTCCTTATCCCGAACTCACGTTAGATTATGGGTATGGCTACTGCCATAAGTCAGAGAGGTTTATCGCAGAGAAGTTAGGTCATCGTACAGAACGAGTTAGCGTGATTGGAGGAAGGCGAGAGGGAGAGCAGATAGCACTGATGGTATTCGAGGGGTAAGCCATCAGCGCCTTAGTTTGGCAATGGGTAGAGGATTGATGAGTGCCAGGAGTTGATTGCGAGGGAAATTAGTAGTATGGATAATGCCAGTGTTCATCCAAAGGAAAGAATACAAACATTGGTGGCGAAGGCAGGATGTGAAGTGATATTTTTGCCACCCTACTCACCACACCTGAACAAGATAGAGAAGTTTTGGGGGAGGTTAAAGAAGGAGGTAAGTAAGCTCATCAAGAAGACTGAGGATTTGTTCGATGCCATCAGAATAGCCTTCTGTTCTATGTCCTAACCTTCTCCTTCGCTGCTATAAAACAAAATTCTTCCACCGCCCACTGGGTATAGACTGAGCCACCTTGATGAGGGTCTCATCAGAGGGCAGCTTGCGACGCTGTCGGCTGGCATGAGAATAATTGCCTTTGTATCGTCCCAGCTCTACTTCAATCCCGGCCAATTCAGCCAACTGAGTCAATGCAACGGTTCCACGTTTACGCTGTCGAGTATCCGGCTTGATTGATAGCAACGTATCTACCAAGATCTTCTCCGTTATCGGCTTATGTAGAGGCAGCTTTTTGAATATCTGGTGATAATCACTGCGGTAGGTATTGCGAACTTGAGCGGTGTCAGCTCTGCGATGGAAGTAGTCTTGTTTAAACCGAGCACACCACTCCTCACAGGTGAGACCTTCCTCATCGATATACAACGACCAATCAAACTCATTACAAGCGAGTAAGCCTGCCAATTTGATTGCTTCGCCTCGGGCGCGAATCAAGCCAGCAGGATTCGCAGGAAGCCCTAAAGAGATGCGTTGTTGATAAGGAACTGACTTTTTGGACTTAAATTTGGGTGGTAACTTCGCTCTTAAGGAAAGCTTGCCACCTCTCATTTCCACTGTAATACCAAGGCTTAGAGCCTTTAGCTCGGCGTTAATTTGAGTCAAATTCATGGACTAAATTTGGACTAAATCAGACGTTCCAAGCAAGGGAATGTAAAATTATGTTGCCAATAGGATTCGAGAATGAGTGCTCACTATCCCACATTTAGTGTGACGCGAGAATTTATTCCACATATAGTGGCTCGAGGCAGATTTGAACTGCCGACCTTGGGCTTATGAGGAGTCGCGGCATTTAGTCTAGACCCCCTACTATACAAGGTTTATAGAGCGATTTCACCTTGTCGGGAATAGTCTGAAATGGTGAGTCAGGTACCCGTTTCGAAAGGTGATCGCCCCCAAACTCAGAGGGAAAAATACAATTAGGTCGCCGCAATTTTCCCAACGAGAAGAAGCGATATATGCAAACAACAAATGAAGAAGAACAATATCAAAGAGTTAGATAAGCTTAGGATGTCTGCTCACCTCTGAGGTCATATGGCAGAGCTGGAATTAGTAAGAACGAAACGAAAGGCACTCTACTACAAAGAAATCCTTGCGACTGAGCCGAGTGAAATTGCCCTAGAGATGACGAAAATCCCGGCAGGTGGCTTCTGGATGGGAACCCCGAACGAGGAAATAGAACGAATCTGCAAAGAATATAGTGATGAGTGGTATCGAAATGAATCGCCACAGCATTGGGTAAATATCCCCAAATTTTTTATTGGGAAATATCAGGTAACCCAAGCCCAATGGCGAGTTGTTGCAGGATGGGAGGAAGTAGAGCGATCGCTGAAACCAGAACCATTGAACTGGAAAGGAGATGACTTACCTGTGGAGAGGGTGTCATGGCTAGAGGCGAAAGAGTTTTGTGCGCGGCTAAGTAGAGAATCTCGACGCAATTATCGACTGCCAACAGAAGCAGAATGGGAGTATGCCTGTCGTGCAGTATGGTCTGAAGAGTTTTTAACAAAGCAAGATCAGAAGCAATGGAATGAGAACCATCAACAGCCCTTTCATTTCGGGGAAACATTAAGTGACGAAGTCGCTAACTATGCCGCGAATAATGTTTATGGCAGGGGTACATCAGGGGAATACCGAAAAGAAACAACAGCAGTGGGAAGCTTCCCGGCGAATAACTTTGGGCTATATGATATGCATGGTAATGTCTCGGAGTGGTGCGAAGATGATTTCCATGAGAGTTATGAAAATGCCCCTGATGACGGTTCTGCATGGTTAAAAAAAGACAGCAATAGAAAAATTCGACGCGGCGGTGATTGGTACAGCCATCCGTGGTTCTGTCGGTCTGCGTCTCGCTACCACAATTCGCGCGACAGCAGGAACGGCCTCATCGGTTTTCGGGTTGCCTGTTCTTTCCCAGAGATCCCTTAACACTTATCCCTTAACCCTCTGCGATTTTTTGTAGTATGCATGTAACTCGAATACCGAAAAGATCAAAATAGCAACAAACAGGTCATCAATCTCGCCTTACGGCGATCAATTTTTCTGAGACGGTTAAAAGTTAGCTTATTCCTCTAGTTCCGGGCGGACAAAAGAATATTGACTGAAAATATCGCGCCGAAGGGTTTTCGTATCCCCATGCTTGAGGTGAGCTTCCCAGCTTTGGAGCCGTAGCTGTAAATCTGCCAGAGAAATCATTCCCGTCGCATAATCCTGTTGCAACTGTTTCAGGCGATGTCTAGCGCGGCGCAGATTATCATTTCTGACCCGCACCCGATCCGGCAAAATCCTAAATCTCACAAAATTTGCTCCGTATTTTGTTTCAAACAGTTGGCTTTTGATCGGATGCATACGTAGCCTCAACCCCTCCAAATAATCACGAATAGCAACTTTGGCATCCTTGAGAAAACCATAATCATTACTAAAAAGCGCGTAGTCATCCACATACCGCAGGTATTTTCGAGCGTGGAGTTGTTCTTTTACGAAATGATCAAAACCATTGAGATAGAAATTCGCAAAAAACTGGCTGGTCAGATTGCCAATCGGTAGACCATGACGACGCTCTAAAGGAGTTAGAAGAGTATCCCCCGGAAAATAATGATGCACTGGCTCCTGAGGATTGCTGTAGTCAATAATTAGATCAATCAACCAAAGCGTATCCTTGCATTTGATTTTGTGGTGGAGTTGAGCCTTCAGAATCTGGTGATCGATGCTCGGAAAATATTTGGAAATGTCGCACTGCAAAATGTAGCGACTAGACCGCGCAAGTGTAATGAACTGCTTTAAAGCACGGTGGGTTCCATATCCAGTTCGGTTGGCGTAGGTGGTATCGATCAACGATTTATCTAGCAGAGGGACGATCACATTACATAACGCATGGTGAATCACTCGATCTCGATAGGGAGCAGCGGAAATCAAGCGAGGTTTGGGGTCAAAAATCCGAAAAGTACGATATCCACCAGGTCGGTAGCTTTTGGTGATGAGTTCATGCCGTAACTTCAGTAGATTACGTTCTCGTTGATTATTAAAAGCGAGGACATTATCCCGATAACGTTTGCTTTTCTGGGCTTGTTTCGAGGCATCTAGTAAATTCTGAAAATCAATAATCTTTCCCCAAAGATTTTCGTAGCGTTTCACGGAGCTATCGTTTCTTTTGCTGTGATTGTTGCTTGAGCCAACCGCCTAATTCATGACCAAGATCATCAAGTAACTGCGATGCAAACTCATAGCGCTGGGTCGATATCAATTCAAAATCGTGAAGTAAACGAGTTTGATACATCAGTACATTGAGTTCACCAGAGAGCGTTTCTAGGATCGGTGTTTTATCTTTCGCATACCTAGCTCTGAGTAGATTTTCGAGTAGGCCATAGAGAACATCACTCATGCGGGAACCCAAACTAAACCGAAAATCCTTGGGTAATCGATTCAGGATCGGGATGTACCATTTCAGGAGGTCATAGGTTTTCTGAATAATCGATAGCTCACTCATCGGCTGCACTCCAGAACGTATTACGGCGATGAAGAGAATCTATATCTGGCAAATGTCCTAGACGCTCCTAAATATAGAAAACGTTAGAGAAATTTTTGAAACTCTACTCGATAATGATGGTGGGATAGGCAAGTAAAAGCGGCGGTGATTGGAACAACAATCCGAGGAACTGTCGGTCTGCGTATCGAAACAACAATTCGCGCGACAACAGGAACAACAACATCGGTTTTCGGGTTGCCTGTTCTTTCCCCGTACTTCCTTGTGCCAGAGTTGGCGGGTGGGAATTCGTCGAGAGTGTGAAGGGGAGTCCAGACCTATTCCGGCGATGTCTAGAGGTTTCTCTAGGTATCCGAAAATCAAAGGGGCTAGAGGGCTTAGTAGGTTTAGGTTCTAAATGCGAAACGTTGTCTAGCTCCGCCCTAATTGTGTAGAAATCTCCGGTAATCCAGATGCCGCGAATCATCTTAAGACAACGTCCTCAGACGGCTCAATATTTCACGGAAGACCTTGATGGTGTGGATCTGGATATGATGCAGATACCAGCAGGAACCTTCGTGATGGGGTCACCGGAGACAGAAGAGGACAGAGACGACGACGAAGGCCCTCAGCATATGGTGAGAGTGTCAGAGTTTTGTTTGGGGAGGTATCCAATAACTCAAGCCCAATGGCGGGTTGTTGCGGGGTGGGAGCAGGTAGAACAAACATTAGAGCCTGAGCCATCAAACTTCAAAGGTGAGGATCTTCTACCTGTGGAGCAAGTGTCATGGCTGGATGCTAAGGAGTTTTGTGCGAGGCTAAATCAAAGAACGAAAGGGAAAAACTATAGGTTCCCCAGCGAAGCGGAATGGGAATATGCCTGTAGAGCAACTACGAAGATGCCTCCTAACCCTCCGGTGGGAGATGGCGGAGTGATTCAAATATGGAATCAGAAATATCACAAGCCATTTAGTTTTGGGAAGACGCTGACCTCAGAAATAGCCAACTATCGTGCGAATTACACCTATGGCAGAGGGATTGAAGGCGAGTATAGACAGAAAACAACTCCTGTGGGTTCATTTCCAGCGAATGACTTTGGGCTGAGTGATATGCACGGAAATGTAGGTGAGTGGTGTGAGGATGATTGGCATGGCGATTATAAAAATGCACCAACAGATGGCAGCGTATGGCTTGACGAAACAGATGACGAAGATACTCCAAAAGTAATACGCGGCGGTGATTGGTACAGCAATCCGAGGTACTGTCGGTCTGCGTGTCGAATCAACTATTCGCGCGTCTTCAGGGACTTCGACATCGGTTTTCGGGTTGCCTGTTCTTTCCCCGGGATCCCTTAACACTTATCCCTTAACCCTCTGCAATTTTTTGTAGTATGCATGTAGGTTTTAGGCTAAGAAGATCAACATTGCAACAAATGAACTATGAAATCTCGCCGTGAGGCGATCATTTTTTGAGATTGAGCAGTACTGGTTGATTATTTGTTTCAGAATTTTAGAGGTGTGCATCAATCACTGTAGATTTAGATAGAATGACCGAAATTGCTAAGGATTTAGTATGGCGATTGTTGAGTTTAAGCGAGATGACGGGTCTTCTATCTATATGGAAGTAGAGGACAAACTAGCTGGATCCACCCCTGCGACGCACCCCGATCTCGAAGGCTTAGCGGGTATTGGTGATGTTGCGGAGAATTTGATTCATGCCGCATCACAAACCTTTGAAGGCGCAATGTCCAGCATCAAAGATATTGGCAATAGTATCGGTGAAAATATTGTCCAAAGAGTGCAGGAAATGAATGAACCTGCGGATGAAGTTGAAGTGACGTTTGGTGTTAATCTGGCTGCGGATCTTGGGGCGATTGTCGCGAAAACTGGTGGCGAGGTTAATTACGAAATCACCCTGAAATGGGATAACCGAGAGAAGAATAAGCAGAAAAAATTAGAACAGCAGCAGCGTCAACAACAGCAAGCTGAACAGACGGAAGATTCGGAAGAATAGATGGGTTTGAATCTAGTTACAGCAAGAATCCTGGAAAGGGATGGTATATCAACGGCTGGATCTGGGTTTCTGTTTTCGGGTCGCTATCTCATGACTTGTGCCCATGTTGTTCTGTTCGCTTTAGGTTTGAAAACAAATACTCAAGAGGTTCCGACAGGAGAGATTTCGCTGGAGTTTCCTTGTTTGGATGATGGTAGTGAGGACAACGATGAAATTCGAATTTACAAAGCAAAGGTTGTGAAAGAGGGATGGCATCCGACGGTTGTGCCGAGAAAAGTATTAAAGGATGTGGCCGTACTGGAGTTGATTGGTGATTCTCCAGACATTCTTAATCCGGTCGGTAATCTAGTTAAGTTCAAAACATTAACTCGTGAACAGCTAATTGGTCGCAAGATCGCTGCTTTTGGTTTCCCCAAGGGAAATGTTGATGGTGAAAATGCCTATGGTGAAGTCGTCGATATATCCGGTCGAGGATTAGTAGAGATTGATGGTGAGCAGCGTGGCTCAAAAATTAAACAGGGCTTTAGTGGCACTGCAATTTTTGACAGAGAGAATAAGGTTATTTTGGGGATTGCAAAAAGGGTTAATGCAGACGATCCAAATGCTAAGGTTGCTTTGATGATTCCAACCCGGCTACTCCTAAGGGCATGGGAGCCTCTTGCCTCATATTGTGAGAGTAATACAGTGGAGGATTTATTAGATATTCTGCAAACGCAGCAACCTATGGAAGCGTTAATCGCACAGCTATATTTCTCTATTTTGAAAGATAAAGGTGTTCTGCCGAGAGTCGCTGGAGATGATTCGCTTAATACCCTTGAGAAACAACTTGATGATTTATCAAAGCGTTCGGAATTACAGACATTAGTCCTACAACTGAAGGCAATTAAAGCTTCCGATACAGATTTCTGTGAGCAGCTAGAAACATGGCTGACTAAATATTTTCCTTCCTCTGTTGACACGAAAAAAGGTAAGGGAGGCAAAGGAAAAGACTCGCTTAAAATAGTTCGGAAACCAGCTTTGTTTCTGAAATTTGAGCGTAGTACACCACTACCGGGACAATCGAAAAAGTCAGTTGTTGCTAAGGCATGGCTGATACAAGATATAGACCAATATCATCGTCATAATTGTGCTGAGAAAACTTACTTTATTGGTGAAACTGATATCGACTTAGCCTGTAAAAAGTCGATGACAGCCTATGTTAATTCGGTGTCTCGTCAGTGTCATAGTTATCTAGCTCAAACTGAAGAAGAGACGATTTGTATACAACGAATCTATTTTTCATTCCCAACGATCGCCAGCCTGTACCAGAAATCAAAGCTTTGTCATCTCGATGCATGGTTAAAGGAATCATTCTCTGGGTTGTGTATTGGGGAGAAATGCCCAATTATTTTGAATCTGGAAGAAGAGCAGGATAATCTGGCAAAAAATCCGGAGTTTATTCAAACAGCAATCTTACGACGGGCAAAATCGAAACTTGTCAGTCAGAGTTTAGATGACCCGACAACTGCACTGATTGAGGTTCTGCCCCACACTCCAGTCAAACAATTTAAGCTCAATATCTATCCAGAAAGTCGGGCGGCGATCGCCTTTGAAAAGTACCTAACCTCCCAGAAGCGAGAAGAGGTTATTTTCGAGACTTTAAAAGCAGGTTTGATCATCGTGGTCTGGACAAAGAAAAACTGCGATCGCCTAAAGAGAAATTCCCGCAAGGCATTGGAAGAGCTGTTTGAGGACTGTTTGCTAAAAGATTTACCGCAGGCTATCTATGAAGCACGTCGAGATGCCTGTGATGCCCAGACTGAAGAACATTGTGAGCACATTGGTAAAAATGTTGTGATCTTGTGGAACTTACCGAAGCCAACTAACCATTTACAATTACCTAAACCAGCCTAAGCATCATGAGTAAGAAGTCACCAGATTGGTATGTATTTAAGGGTAATGACGCGGACGGTAAGATCAATGTGATCGGTTTAGCGAACGATGATCTACCGCCAGCTCCACCTTGGCGAACTTTTGGTGCAGAGCAATCAGAGTCAGATGGTAAAGAAGGCGATCGCCCTAAGAAACGTGGCGAGACATTTCAGGTTAGAGAACACGAAAAAGAGATGATTAATGCGGCGTTGTTTTTGCGTCGTCCTCTGCTCATCACTGGTAATCCCGGTACTGGGAAATCATCCCTCGCCTATGCTGTCGCGCATCAGTTGGAATTAGGCGAAGTTCTTTATTGGCCGATCACTACCCGCACAACTCTAAAGGATGGTCTTTATAACTATGATGCGATCGCCCGATTGCAGGATGTGAAAGATCCAGATGCTGGCGAGAGAAGTATCGGAGACTATATACGATTGGGGCCATTAGGGACGGCGTTACTGCCTTCGGACAAACCAAGGGTATTGATTATTGATGAGATTGATAAAAGCGATATCGATTTACCCAATGATTTGCTTACGGTTTTTGAGGAAGGAAAATTTATCATTCCAGAATTAGAACGGCTTAAGCAAGAATTTAATTCTGGTAAAAAGACTAATGACTCAAAGGTTTGGGTTAGGACTTCCTACAGCGACGATGAAGAAAATACGAAGGGCGATCGCCGCAAAGAAATCAAGAATGGTTTGGTGAGCTGTACATCCTTTCCTTTCATTGTGTTGACCAGTAATGGTGAGCGTGATTTCCCAGCCCCATTTTTACGGCGTTGTTTGCGGCTGACGATGGAGAATCCCACAAAGGAAATGTTGACTGATATCGTCAAAGCGCATTTCAAAGATGAATTTGATGAGACGAAAATTGATAGCAAGCTCGTTAAAGACATGATTAAAAACTTTCATGATCGCATCAAGACTGGCGCTGAAACCCTTGCTACGGATCAGCTCTTAAATGCTGTTTATATGGTGCTCAACAATCGGTGTGACGGCAAAATCAAAGGGAAGGATGATTTGGTCAAAATCCTAACGAAAGACCTCGGGATGGTTGAAGGAGATTTTGAGTAAGGCAATCCTAGACAAACCGCTAGAGGGTTTCATCACTACACTGGGACGCTCAGATTTGCTGCTGACCAAAAATCCTCAGAGTACTTGCGCAGATGATCTTGATATTGCCGATATGCTCTGGCTAGCTCAACAAATACAGGAGCGATCGCCGGATATTACTGAGACAGAAGATGAAAGCTCGGATGATCAGGCAAGTAATGAGAATCGTGGTGATCGCCGTCCAGCTCAAGGAACATCCTCCAGTACAGTTTCAGGCAACTACAATAGCCCACCACCAAAGGCAGATATCACTACCCAAGGTGAGCAATCTAAATTTGAAGGGCGATCGCCACAGATGGATAGCCTGCCGATTCGTGTCCCTAAAGCTCCAACATTCTTAAAAACTCGTCTAATTCGACAGGCTTTTCGTCCCCTACGTCGTAAGGTTCCTTCAAAAACCACACAGGTAGTCGATGTAGACAAAACTGTAGAGGCGATCGCCGAAAGATTAATTTATGGTCAGGAATTTTGGTCGGTGGAAACCAAACCAGAACGGGAACGATGGCTTAATGTCGAACTCGTGATCGAAGTGACCGAATCAAATATGATTTGGCAAGAGATGATCGATGAGTTTCAGAAGATATTAGAAACCCACGGCGCTTTCCGAAAAATCCGAGTATGGAACCTGAAACCAGATCGCCATGGTATTGTTCTGGAGTCTCGGCATCGCAGTAAAAAACGGCAACGCAAACATCGTCTCAAAGAGCTATGTCATCCAGAACGACGGAGCATGATTCTACTCGTTAGTGATTGCACTTCTGCGCTTTGGGAAGAGGGAAAAATCTACCCGACATTACACAAATGGTCTCAGTCCACCATGCTCGGTCTGGTGCAGCTTTTCCCGGAGAGTCGCTGGCAAAGTACATGGCTCGATCATGGTCAAAAGTTCTTCGCGAAATCCAGTGATATGGGGTCGATCAACTCACGCTTAAAGCTGATCGATGTGCCAAATTATGCAAAGCCCCGTCTCAAAACACGACAGGATTTGTTCTTGCCGATTCTGACAATGGAATGGGAGATGATTTACCAATGGTGTCGGGTGCAATCAGGTAATTCGATGGGGCGTATTCCGTTGTACGTCATCTATACCTCGAAGTTCTATGACTCGAAACGCAAGTCAAAACCAGATGAACAATCATCTGTAGAAACGGTTCCTACTGAACTCACCCCAGAAATGCGAGTAAATCGATTCTTGGCGACAGCGCTAATTCCTTCCCAGCAGTTAGCGGGTTTGATGTCGGCTGTGCCAGTGGATATGAGCGTGGTTAATCTCATTCGTAAGACGATGCTAAAAGATGCGGCTCCGCAACATGTGGCTGAGGTCTTTATGGGTGGGCTAATGGAAGCGGATCGCCAGAGTCCAGGGCGTTATGACTTTGTGAAGGGAGTCCGCAAAATCCTGAATGGTTTGATGCGACGGGATGAGCTTCTGCAAGTACTAGATGAACTATCAATCGAGATTGGGAAAGACCTCAATCGTCAGGTGAATAGCTTTATGGCGCTGTTAACCTTGTTGCCTTCCTACAGTGAAGTGGATAGAGAACGAGTATTACCATTTGCGCGGGTCAGTGTGGAGGTACTGAGTAATCTTGGGGGTGAATACAGTTCCTTTGCCCGACAGGTGAAACTGGCAATGCCACCGCCACCACTGGAAGAAAGCAATCTACTGGAATATGAGTTTGAGACAGCAGTATTTCAAGAGAAGCAGCAACGGCAAGCGCTGATCGATGCCATCAATGCTCTTAGTGAAGAAAATCTTGACCTTGAGTCAATCTTTAGTCCGGTGAGAAGGGCAACGAGAAAACTGGTGAATGCTGCTCGTAGTACTCTCTGGATACTCGATCATGAGCAAAATGATCTTTGGGCTAAAATTCGGATGCCTGACGGTCATAGTAGTGAAATACGGACTCCCATTGATATTGGTTATGCGGGTAAGGTCGTAGCAGAAAATCTCAAGGATGATCGCCCCCAAGATGGGTACATTCTCAACATTCAATTTGACTTATACGACGATCCTGATGCAGCAGGTTCTAAAACATCCGACCAACGGAGTGACTTTCGTACTTGTAGTTTGCTTTGTATGCCCATCTTTAACCCCGATGGTGAATTAATTGGTGTGATCCAATTGGTAAACAAAGAAAAAGAAGGAGAGTTTCCTCCCTATAACCCAGAGAATTGGCCGGAAGCTCCAGAACAGTGGCGGGCGAGTTTTAGTGCGGACGATGAGGCGTTGATGCGCACCCTTAATACCCACATAGGGGAAGTTCTTCAAAAAGCCCTATTACTCGATCAATACCCTCAATGGAAAACTCTGGAGTTTGAAACTGTTGATCTGATTATTGAGGATACGGTTACTTTTGAGTTTGAGACGGCAAGATTTGTAGGGGAAGAGCTAGAGCGGGAAACAAAAACGACTGAAGGTTTGATCGAAATACTGAAAGAAGGCTATACGCCTGAGGAAATGGCGACCTATGAAGGTGACCAAGAGTTAGAGGCACAGCTTGGGCTAGAGATGGTGAGGATACCAGCAGGCACTTTTGTAATGGGTGCGCCGGAGTCAGATCGCAACAGTTTTGATAGAGAAAGACCACAGCATTTGGTGACTGTACCGGAGTTTTATTTAGGGCGCTTTCTCGTCACTCAGGAGCAATGGCGTGAAGTGGCTAGCTGGGAACAGATAGAGAGAAAATTAGAACCTGAACCATCTGAATCCAGTGGTAATGAGCGTTATCCAGTGGAGCAAGTGTCATGGCTCGATGCAAAGGAGTTTTGTGCAAGGCTGAGTCAAAGGACAGAAAGAGAGTATCGGTTACCAAGTGAGGCTGAGTGGGAATATGCTTGCAGAGCGATCGCCAGTTTTCAGTCATCAGTCACCAGTGAAGAGCGATCGCCACAAGCAGAGAAATCATTAATCCAAGACTGGAACGAGAATTATTATCAGCCCTATAGCTATGGTGATCGCCTGAGTCCAGAAGTTGCTTGCTACAACTCAAGTTCTCCAGTGGCAGTCGGTAGTTTCCTAGCTAATGGGTTTGGGATATATGACATGCCTGGCAACGTGTATGAGTGGTGTGAGGATGATTGGCACGATAGCTATCAAAATGCACCAACTGATGAAAGTGCATGGCTAGATAAAAATAACAGTAATGCTTCAAAAGTAAGACGCGGCGGTGATTGGGTCAGCTATCCGTGGGACTGTCGGTCTGCGTATCGTGTCGACATTTCGCGCGACTTCAGGGACATCGACATCGGTTTTCGGGTTGCCTGTAGATAGAGATTATTACCTCTAATTTGCACTGAAACCCCGACCTTCAAATCACGAAGATCAGTATTATAGCAGGCAAGGAGTGGGTTAAGACAGAATAGGATAGAAGCAATAAACATAGATGCCATGCCTGCTCCCCATAGTCTTGATTTACGCCTAAAAGCTGTTGCCGCCTTCGATAAAGGTGAACGAAAAAGTGATATCTGTCGCTTCTTTGGTATTAGCCGAAATACGCTAGACCTGTGGCTGAAACGACGAGAGAAAATCGGTTCAGTCGCTCCGAAGACAGATTACCGTCGAGGCCCTCAACCGAAGATTAATGATCTAGATGCTTTTCGTGCTTTTGCAGAGAAATATGGGCATCTAACCCAGAAGGAAATGGCGGAGAAATGGCCAGAGTCTATTAGTGATGCATCCAGACGTGAAGCTCTACGGAAAATTGAATTTACTCGAAAAAAAAGACCTATCGATATCAAGAGAGAGATAAAGAATTAGAAAAAGCATTTGTGGCACAACTGAAGCAGTATGTCCAAGAACGACTCGTATATATCGATGAAAGTGGATTTGATAATACCTTAGATTATGGGTATGGCTACTGCCATAAGTCAGAGAGGTTTATCGCAGAGAAGTTAGGTCATCGTACAGAACGAGTTAGCGTGATTGGATGATGGCGAGAGGGAGAGCAGATAGCACCGATGGTATTTGAGGGCTATGCCAACAGCGCCTTAGTTTGCCAATGGGTAGAGGATTGCTTAGTGCCAGAGTTGATTCCGGGTCAAATTATTATTCTGGATAATGCCAGTGTTCATCCAAAGGAAAGAATACAAACATTGGTGGCGAAGGCAGGATGTGAAGTGATATTTTTGCCACCCTACTCACCACACCTGAACAAGATAGAGAAGTTTTGGGGGAGGTTAAAGAAGGAGGTAAGTAAGCTCATCAAGAAGACTGAGGATTTGTTCGATGCCATCAGAATAGCCTTCTGTTCTATGTCCTAACCTTCTCCTTCGCTGCTATAACATGTGTTAAATCTGGCTTAAATAAGACAGACCAAGCGGGAAACCCACGAAGCCTTGAGACCAAGGTAGGTATAACTAGTAAGGATGAACTACCTGTATATAGAGGAGAACAAAAATACTACGCTGTCACTATGGCTCGAGGCAGATTTGAACTGCCGACCTTGGGCTTATGAGGCCTTAGCAAAGTCTTACTAAATCAGCGTTTCAGGATTATTTAGGTCAATTCTAGACCATGATTTTTTATGGGTGAATTAAAGGGCGATCACTAGGATGTGAAATTTCTTATCTGGAGCAAATCTGAAGATTAACTTTAATAGAAGACTGTTTATTCGTATCTTTCTTGCTAAATGAGTTTAGAATCCTGGGACATAATGGGAAGCCACACAAATTAAGTTGACAATGCCGTTAAGAGAGATCTCCGAAAGAAGTATTGATTATTAAATTCACAACCAATTGCCCACAAGGACAAATGGTGACCAGAAATAGGGATGAGCATATCTACCAGTCGGCTCATAAAGTAATTCGAGTTGTGCTTTCTGAAGTGCGGAAGCTCTACTAATCCCTTTATTTCCTAACTCTTCATAAAGTTGACCCATTAGTACAGATGTGGCGACATCATTTACCTTCCATAGAGATGCAATGGTACTTCGAGCACCAGCTTGAACAGCAATCCCAGCTAAACCCAAAGCTGCCCGAGTATCTCCTTTCGCTGTTTCGCAAGCACTTAGGATCAATAGTTCTATTGGTACTCCTCTTTCTAATTCACTATCACGCAGTAGCTCGGTGAGTTGTTCAATTCCAATTTTTCTATTCCAAGCTAGTAGAAAAGTATCTTCTCTACGGGAACTAAATTGGCCATGGGTCGCAAGATGCACAATTGGGAATGGAACTGTACCTACTGTTCTCTCTAAATTCTCGTCAAGAAAATTTTGGTTCAGTAATACTTCTGAATCTACCTGTTGCTTGATTTGTTCTACTTCAGCTTCTACTGCTGGTATCGGAGGAAACTCAAAACGTCCTTCAGATAAGGCTCCCACTACTGCCTGAATATCTTTGCTAGCTAATGGTTCAGGATTTAGAAGCTTTAAACTAGGCGAAATAACCACAGCATAATTTTCCACCAAATACTTCTCACCATCATGAAGAGCTGCCATTGGGATATTCCGCAGAGTACCATCGAGGACAAAAATAATCGTCTCGGTACCAGTTGCATTTAATGTTTCTTCCACAGGCTCAATTAATACGGAATAAAGTTCTTGTGCCAAAGGTAGAAAGTCAGGAACTTCCCAAGTTGATTGAGTTATGCCATTACCTCTTGCTGCTTGTTTTCTGTTGTCAGGGTGGGACAAAGCATTTTGAAATTGCTTAGCAATATCGTTAATGTCTTTAGCATTCAGATAAACAGTCTTTCTGACTATATTCTCGTCTTTGCGACTGAGCAATATTTCCATGCGGTCATCCACAAGAATCGGATAAATTAGTACTTCATTATTTTCTAATTTTTCATCGATAATAATTTGAGATTCAGCAATACAATCTGCTTGAAAAAAATCTACCAGTTCAGTGACCTGAAGGGATTCGATTAATTCTTTGGCTCGTTTGAGATGTATTTGTTCTTCTTCTTCAGAATCTGATGAATCAATTGACTGAAGCGTTAGACTGACTGTTTCCCGATAAATAGGTTCGATGCTCTGACTAAAGTTAAAACGTGTCTCCGGATCGAGAATAGCAATATCTCCTCGCATATTTTTTAATGTTGCGATTGCCCCCTCATAAGCTTCTATTGCTTGGGGTATATTGCCTTCTTGTTTTAAAGTTTGGCCCTGTTTCCATTGCCATTTATAAGTGATATCGTCAGAGTCACTCAACTTTCCTAAATCAATGGCTCTCTGAAATAATTGTTTTGCCTTTTTCGTTTGGCCTGCTTCCTGATAAATCTGCCCAAGAATCCCCAGTGCATAAGATTCAGAACGTTGATCTTCTAACTGACGAGCTTGAACAAGCGCCTTCCTTAACCAATAAATTACTTTCTGTTGTTGTGACTCTTTACTTTTGATGTTTTGTGAGTCATAAAGTTGCTCTACTGGGAGTTCATAAAGTAATTCTGCAAATTGAATTTGTGTATTAATGCTAAAACGACTCAATGCTAAATGCGGCAAAATTTCTGTAATTTCAGCTTGTATATCTTGGGGATTTTTAATACAAATTGTTGTATCAAAGCAAAATAGTAGTAAGTTCACTAATCCCTTAACTCTAATAGGCTCTGGAAGCTCACGACTTATTACAGCTAGATAATCTTTCTCTACAAGTGCCTCGAGGCCTGGGAGTTCCTTTTCATTGCCACTATTGCCCGATTTCCACATTGCATGGCGCACCCTACCTAGACTTAACCTAGATTTGCCAATTTGTAGAGAGGACTTTGTGGTAGTAGCCCTTTCCAAGCTGAGCTTTAGACTCTCTTCTGCATCTGCTAATCGACCAATTGTTGCCTGAGTATTCCCTAAGTTACGTAATGCTTCTGCGGCAAAGTAATAATCTGTTTCCTGAATTAAATCTTCTTCTAAATCTTCTAGCTTTTCTTTGACTGATTGGAACAGACCGAGCGATTGCAATGCTTTTATTTGATTAATTTGATTACGGATCAGACTTTTTTTCCTATCTTGACTTGAAGGCAGAGATGCATATAGTTTCTCTTCTTGCCTAAAAGCATCTAAAGAGAAATCAAATTTACCCTGTTCTAAATATATGGTGCCCTGAGTATTCCATATTTGGGCTAAAACACGAATGATTGTTGGATCAGGTTCAAGATTTACAAGAAGTTTTTTCGCATTATCCACTGCGCTTTGGGCCGTAGTCCAATTACCAGTTTGTTTTTCAGCTAAGGCTAAATTAGAAAGCGCAGTTGCTTTCAATAGCGGCTCATTATCTGACAGTAAAATAGCTTGCTTCAAGCTATTACTTGCCGCACTATATTGACCTGACTGATATTGCTGTCTTCCTTGGGTTAATAATTCTGCTGCAGTCAAACTTACTTCACTGAGATTTGTTTTCACAGCATTTTGAGTAGCGCTAGGTAAACTGGGTGAATCAAGCCCAAATGCTAGGGGAGTAGTACCAACTAAACATAGGCTTAGAAGCGATAGAGCAGATAGAATTTTCAAGCTATACATTGATATCTCCCAATTTAAGATTTGCAGAGAGGTGAAGTATGAATGAGAGGTAATATTCTGTTTTGATGATTGGTTCTAATTAACTGAATTTTATTGCCCGGAACGCGTTGCCAACCTTGGGAAGAAACCATGGGAATCATGGAACCTGCTGATTCTGTAACTGTAGATTCGATTAATGTATTTCCAGTTAGTTGTTCAGGAGCTAGCCCCATATCCTCGAAGGGTTGATCCACATCATATGTCCCTCCCGGTTGTGGTTTATGGCCACCTTCATTCACTACCTTGAATTCATTTTGACTAATATTCCTTCCACCCAAGCAGCGACTAGCTACTCTATCTGATGGGTCAGTCAAATCTCCTGATAATTCGTTTACCCCAGAAGTTAGATCTAATTCTGGTAGAGATAGGTCGACTGTTCCTTCATTTCCAAAGACAGAAGAAACGTTGATGTCATTGCGAGTCGGAATATCGGCTCCAGTAAAAGCAATTTCAAAGAGTTCAAAGGCTTTAATGAGAATATTGCCTCCGTTTCCGGCAAAGGCTTGGGAGAGAATATTGCTATCTTCTCCAGGCATAGCAATGATGAAAGGAGTGGTGATATTGATATTGCCGCCATTCCCACCTGCAAAAGCCGTGCCTGCTGTAGCGGTGATATTACTATTATTTTCCAGAAGAATGTAGTCAAAAATATTGAGAGAAAGGTTACCGCCATCAGTACTGAGGGTTTCAGTGGATATGCGCCCTTTATTCAGGTTGAGTAGATTAGCAAAGATTTCTACATTCCCTCCAATACCTGAACCATCACTATCGACAGCAACCGCCGCCCCATCAAAGATATTGAAGCGAATTGGATCAATGCCAATGTTGCCACCATCGCCAGTCGAACCAAGGGCTGTACTCGCAAAAAGTCCGCTACCTTCACCAGTAAGGGTAATGTTGTCGCGGATCTGAATATCGATATCACCTGCAGGGTTAGCGCCAAAAGTGGATGTATTAATTTGGCCACCATTAGTAGCTTGTAAAAGATTGCCAGCGACAAAGATTTTGCCGCCAAGACCATTAGATGTAGTTGATTGGATGCTGGAGCTGTCGCCTAGAAATGTTTGTAAAGAGTTTATTTGAATTCTTCCAGCAGGGCCTGAGCCATCAGTAGAAGCCGCAATAGTGGCACGATCATCTAATCTGAGTTCTGGCGTTATGATGATGATATTTCCAGCTGCACCTGTTGAATCTTCCAATGCTTGCGAAAAAATACCACTGACAATAGTCGGATCTGGTGAAACGCCTGCAATGTTGATAGATTCTGTTGCGGAAATATCAATCAATGCGCCATTTCCTTCGTTCGCTGTGGCAGCTCCAATACGTGAACCATCAAGAAGATTCAGCTGAGCAACATTGATTTGTACATCGTTAGCATCACCGGATGCCCCTCTGATTGTATCAGCCGTAATAACAGCTCCATCTCGCAGTGTTAGTTTATTGGCTTCTAAAAACAATTTCCCTGCATCCCCAGCCCCAATAGTTGTTGTTGCTAATCCTGCTAATCCTTGAGCTTCAAATTTGTTGACTGTCACACTCAGTGAGCCAGCATCTCCGCCATCAGGAGTGAGATTGAGTGCAGCAGACGCAATCCCTGCATTATTTTTGACGATGAGAGTGCGTGTTTTTAGATTGATATTTCCTGCATTACTACTTCCTAAAGTTGAAGATGAAATACCAGTATTGACTTCTCCAGCTGCAAGGATACTACTAAAGCTGAGCGTGTCTGGTATGAAAGCTCCAGGTTGATTCCCAATAATGATGACTGATTCAGAGGCATTAATATCCACTTTGCCACCAGCACCACTGACATTCCGGGCTGTATCTGCGCCAATACCCGTAAATTTATCGGTACTGTTTTGAATTAAAAGCCTTTGTACATCAAATTTCACGCTTCCCGCATCACCGTCATTCACTGCGCGGGAAAGGATACGAGAACCATTTAAAAGATGGATTTCTTCAGTGTCAAAAATATTAATAGTTCCGCCCAAGCCAAGACTAAAAGTACTTACTGAGACAAAACTTTCGTTATCTATCTGGATGAATTTTCCACTAAAGTTAACATTTCCTGCTCGTTTATTTCCAAAAGTATTACTCCCAATAGTTTTTCCTGAAACAAAAATATTACCGTTGGGGCTTAGAATGCTGATGTCGCCACCAGCAAAATTAAAACCACTAGAATTAAGATCACCAAGAAAAACACTGCCTTTATCCGCAGTAAGCGTGATTCTACCGCCTGCTCCTAGAGAAAAGGTACTTAAAGTTCCATTTGTCGTATCGATATCACCAGCAAAGCTCTGTAAATCAATTACACCACTAGGGCTAAAGATGCTATCTGTTTTAATATTGCCGAGCGCACGGACAGTGAGATTATCCGTCACATTTGATTCTTCAATTTTGATATCCGTAATTTCATTGAGAAAGATATTATTACCGCCATCAATGCTGATACGGTTAAAATCATTGTCATCAGGTAAATTGATGTCACCATTACCAACATAAAAACGTGTTAAACCTGTGTTTTTTTGTGGTGCATTTTGAGTTATATCTCCAGTCGAAGTAATTAAAAAGTCTCCACCAATCTCGCTATTGCCAAGTATGGTATTACTCAATGTGTTGGTGAAAATCACGTCACCACTTGTATTGAAGCTAATATTGTCTGAAAATTGATTCGCTTGATTTAAAGTAATCGGAGAATCAGTTGCGGTAAATTTGGATGTGCCTTGTACTTGAATACTACTGCTCTGGGTAATTGAGTCATTGGCGGTAAGTTCTAAGTTTCCAGTGGCGAAGGATGAAATCAGATTTATCCCACTAGCTTCAGTGATAGAAACATCTTCTCCAAAGAAACCGAGCTGACCAAAGTTATTGTCTAGATTGAGATCAATAATGCCATTTTCAGCATTAAAAGCTGCTGTTCCATCAACGTTTAAAATGTCTTGTTGGCTTATACCCGGAATCCCAGATTCTAAAATGATCACATCGGCATCTGTGGTGATTTTTAAGTTTCCACTGAAGGCATTATTTGCATTTAAGATAATGCCATTTTCGCCATTGTAAGTACTGTTGAAATCTAATAGTTCAGGAAGGCTATTAACAGTTAAATTACCATTGACAGTCATACCTGCAAGATCGACTTGTCCGACATCAGTAATAATTACGTCACCATTGGCTTGGGTGATAACTCGTGGTATCAGACCATCAAGATTAAAAGTACTTAGATCAACTGTTGGAGAAAGGCTAAGTGCCCCTGCTACTTGCAGAGATGTACCAGGAACTTGGGTGATTTCGCCGCCAGAATTGAGGGTGAAGTCACCACCGATTAGAGATCGACTAAGAGATGTAGCAAGAGTGTTTCTTAGTTCAACATTGCCTGCTTGGGGATGGGTGGTTATCAGCTCTATATTGCTATCAATATCGAGACCGCCAGATTGGGTAATCAGACCACCGGAAAGAAAGGAGAAATTGCCGGTTGCTATGGAGCTGACAAAATTGCTGTCGTTTAGTTCAGTAATATTAACGTCATTGCCAATAAAACCCAGATTGCCGAATTGGTTGGTAGGATTACTCAGGTTGATGTTGCCTATATCAGCATTGAATTGAGCTGTGCCAGCAACATCTAGTGCACCATTTTGGGTGATACCAGGTGTGCCGGAGATGGTGACCGCATCATCAAGGGATGTTTGGAAACGAACTGTGCCTCCAAATGAATTACTGCCAAGCAAGCTAATGGCGACATCTTCGAAGATGCCAGAAAAGCCTACTACTGCTTCTGGAATACTATTAACTGTGAGGTTGCCAGCTACTGTTTTGGCATCAAGATCCACTGTCCCAACCTGAGTGATAATGACATCACCATTGGGCAAAGTGATTTCTCCAGAAGGATCGCCAAGAGTTTTGATGAGAGGATCGCTACCACCTCCATTAATGGAAATATTTCCTGCAACTTGGAGAGGTTCGCCAATAGCCTGATTGACTGTTCCTTCTGTAGTGATATTGAGATTGCCGCCAATGGAGGAAGTCCCAATAGTGAGAGGCTCATCATCCGTCAGGATATTGACTGTACCGGCTTCAGCTAAACGAGAAATAAATGTGGCATCATTCGCGATAATTAAGTCACTGGTGCCGGCGATTGAACCACTGGATTCAACAGTTAAATTTTGGGCTTTAATCTGGGTAAGGTTTTCTGTTTTGCTGAGGATAACAGAGCCACTATCGCTATGAGTTAAGCCTTTTCCATCGTCTAAAACTAGACGGATATCTCCTGTGCCTGCATCGAGAATAACATCGCTTGAAATGATGAGATTGGCGACCCCAGGAGCTCGCTCTGACTTAACAACACCATTAGCAAGAGTATCATTAGCTGTCAGACTCAGAGAGCCATTATCGGTAAAAATATCGGCATTGACATTAATACTGCGACCAGCTTGGAAGAGAAGATCCCCGCCATTACCACTTAGATTATTGCTGAGAATGGCTTCATTTATGGTGATGTCATTATTAGCTTGAAGAGTGAGATTGGTACCAGTATTAGTTGTATTCGTGATTAAGTCAGCATCAAAGGTAAAGCTACCATTGGGTTCTTCGTTGAAGAGATTGGGAATGTCTAAGCTATAAAGATAAGCTGCTCCAACATCATTTCCCCCCGTTTCATCGGAACGAGCACCAATAAGAATATTCCTGCCATCGATGGCCACAGACTGACCAAACCTACGACTACCAGAGGTGAAATTATTGTATGTTCGTAGTAAGTTGCCCTTGATATTAAAGAGATAGGCAAAGCCAATACCCTTATCTAATCTTCCTGCTGGATCACCAATGAGAATATTGCTACCATCAATTGCCACAGACTGGCCAAACCTGCTATTAAAATTAGGATTAGGGATAGGATTATTATAGGTTTTTAGCAAGGTACCACTGGTATTAAAGAGATAAGCCAAACCTGCATCCTCATAAGGAGAACCAATAAGGATTTTGCTGCCCTCGATTGCTATATCTCCATCACCAAACCGATCTAAAAAAGCAGGGGTGGGATTATTGTATGTTTGTAGTAAAGTACCACTGGTATCAAAAAGATAGGTAGAACCCGCACTGACTGCCCCTGTATTATCAAAAGGAGCCGAAATAATGACATTACGGTTATCGAGCGCCACAAATGAACCAAAACGATCTCCTTCTTCTGGAGTGGGATTATTGTAGGTTTGGAGTAAAGTACCGTTTGTGTTAAAGAGATAAGCAGAACCCACAGAAGATGTTTCTTGAGGAGAACCAATGAGGACATTGCTGCCATCGAGTGCTATGGACTTGCCAAAAGAGCTCAAAAGAGGATCAGCAGTAGGGTTATTAAATGTTTGCAACAACCTCCCTTCGGTATCAAAGAGATAGGTAGAACCTAGGAAGGCTAATTCTCCAATAAGGACATTATTTCCATCGATTGCCACATCCCAACCAAACCGATCAGAAAAAGCAGGGGTGGGATTATTATATGTTTGAAGTAAAGTACCACTGGTATTAAAAAGATAGGCAGAACCTGCATTTTGTGCCTCAATATCATTGGTAGGAGAACCAATAAGAATATTGTCACCATCAAGCGCTACAGGTGAGGAAGACCCCTCCACCACTCTACTATCTGTGGTGGAAGGATTAAGGAAAGTTTGAGCAAGGCTCCAGCCTCCCTTCAGTATTTCATCGGCAATGGTGATATTTTGGGGATCTAATAGAAGACTGCCAGCTTTTCCACTAGGAGCTGAGGCCTCTACAATCCCGGCAAAATGCCCTCCCTCCAAACTAGAAACCTCAACTAAACCACCGTTACCACTGAGTTCTCCCCCATGGGCTTCAATAGCTCCTCCAAAGTTTGTTACACCATCAGACCAAAGGACAACCTTACCGCCATCACCATTAATTAATGCATTAGCGGTAATTAAAGAATCTAGCCCTACTGTTGTCGCTGAAGAGCGCTGTAAACCACCAGTGCCTTGGTAATCTCCGCCAACTAAGACTGTTCCACCACCAATCATCCCATCTGCTCTAATCGTCGCACCAAATATACCTAGGCGATCTCCCGTGATTATGACATTCCCACCAATGTCAGTTTTCCCTGAAACATCAATAGTTCCTGATAATAGTTGATTTCTTTTTTCTCCCACATCAAGAATGATGTGACCACCATGATTTTTTCCCTGAGCGGAGAAGATGCTATCCGCAGTAAACAAAATGCTCTGATCTGCCTGAATAGAAATTCTTCCACCATCTCCAGCACTACCATCTGCGAGAATTTCACCTCTGGCACTACTGGAAAAATACTCAACATCCGTCTGAATATTTCCGCCTGTTTCCCCAGATACATCTAGACTGTCGTAATTAATTAAAGTCCGCGCGTTAACCTGAATATCTTGAGCAGAAATTTGCCCATCATTCACAACATAAGCAGTCTTCTCCTCTACAGAAGCCACATCTCCCAACTCAACCGAGCCATCACCTGTAGCAATGTCTGCATTATCCAGTAGCTTTACTGTGTTTCCGAAAAGCGCAATAGAGCCATCAGGGACAGTCAAAGAACCATCAATCTCTACAACATCAGCAACCAAACTGAGACTTTGACTTTCATTGATAGTTAAATCAGCAAAACTTTGGATACTCCCTTGATAATTACGGAGTGCATTGGGGAAGATCGCATTTGGATCAATACTGAGTAGTGCATCTGGTGCAGCACTTGAAATATTTAACAGACTGCCATCATTTAGTTCGATATCTGTTGCAGTAGTTGCAAAAAGAGAACCCCGGAGATCTAGACTAGCCTCTGCTCCGAAAGTAATTCCATTGGGATTAATGAGAAATAGATTCGCACCACCATCAACCCCGAGAGTTCCAAAAATATTACTGCCGTTATTTCCAGTTACACGGGTAATAATATTGTCAATACCAACAAGATTCTGAAAATAAACTCTTTGGCCGACATCCACATTAAAGTCACTAAAACTATGGATTGTACTGTCATTAAGCGAAAAGCCACCGGTAATATATTCCGCCAAATCTCCTTGCACCATCTGATTCGGCAGAACATCAGTTGGTGTAGTTCCATCAAGTATAGATTGTGCTGATACTGGGAGAGATATTAACGATAGAGAAATAGAAGCAACCCAAACGTTGGATTTACTAGATTGATGTATTTTTATCATGTCTAAGTCTCAGCCTCTAAAACGACTTAAGAAGATGCTGTAATTAAATAAAGATTCAACCGATATCAGTTGGATTTAGTAGAGAAAATCACCTCTATATAGATGTAGCTTGTTTGAATTCACCTATTAGCAATAACTTTCTCTAATACCTATCAGAAATAAGGTCACTCTCTAAGGCATAATTTCTTGATTATCAGAGTCATTTTCGAACCCTGGCTTAACTAGCTCAAAAGGTATATCAGGCAATAAATATCTCCATACTTCTTTGATCTCTGGGTCAGTCGGATCAGCTTTAACCCACTCGATAAGTGCAGTGATTGCGTCATACTGCAACCAATTATTTGAGAAAAATATCGGACGTTCTGAAAGCGCGAGTTTCTCTGACTCTGATATTAGAACTGCATCAAATTCTCTCTTTTGGATAGATCCAGATACACTAGGTTGCTTGTCAACTTCCTTGGTGGTCTCACACTCTAAAGTCAAATTCCACCTGTATCTTCGATTTGTTTCCAATGAAATTGGTGTATCTAAAAGAGCTAAATCAATTGTCAATAATGATGGCGTATCTGCCTCCACTTTGGTCTCAGATAGAGACTCGCCAGTTAAAACATCAGTGAAACTAAACGTCAATGTATCTTTTTCCTTCTCGGTGGCGTTGCTACTTTCTAAATCAGCCCCTTGAGGAATAAAGAAATATAGTTTTGTTGAACCTTCTGACATAACTGCTCCTGTTCCTCTCCGGGGAGCCAGAGCGATAGGAGTTGAGTCTTCTGTGCACTCGCCACGAGATCCTCCAGCAACTGTGTTATCTGGAGCCCCGTTATTAGGTGGTGGTGTCGGTGTCTCTGATTTTTCCTCAGAATCAAGGCTAGTCGCAAACGCACTAAAGCTTCTATTGAAAAAAACATCAACTGATAAGCTGCTCCAGATGATCACTAAACCTAAAAGTAGGTTTGCCTTAGTAGAGCAATTGAAGCTTGATAAAAGAAGATTTTTTTTCATTGCTTTATTTGATAGCCAGATGAGATATGAATCGACACGATTTCAACATCAAGTTGATGAGCCTTACTTATTTCAACGGCCATGATAGATATTTTTCGCACTATCAACCTAAATCAACTTGATATTTTTTATTTTTGTAAAGTTTTCCAGTATTTTCTGTCTTCGCGATACGAGTGAAGAAGCTAGGATGATCGATAGAAGTGCCGGAACAAATGGAAGCCAGCCACCATATAACAAGGTTATGTAACAAATCAATCCAAGAGAGATTGATAAAATTAATATTGACAATTTCTGTTTCAGCCAAGGCATTGATTGTATAGAGATATATGCACTGATCAGACCCCAGCTTAAGATCCATACAACTTCATATAATTCATTCCACCACCATATTATTGGCCGATCATCTATCACTGCACTAATTAACTGACTAGCCATATGAGCATGTAATACCACACCCGGAGTTGATGCATCTCTACCAATAAAGCCTTTACTGAAAGGGGTTCTATGGTAGTCACCAAAACTTAAGTCAGTAGTTCCAATCAGTACAATTTTGTCATGAATTACTTCCTCTAAGCTTGGATGATCTAAAGCTTCAGTTAAAGTCAAATAATCTAGTGTAATATCTTTTAAATCTTCTCTGGATCTGAAATTTATTGGGATTTGATATCCATAATTATCAAATGAATAATAACCTCCACTAAATAGTTTCATTGGAGAAAATATTTTCTCATCACTTACTAAAACACCTCTCTCTTCATGAAAATCAAATTCAAAACCTTTATCCACTAAATAACGATAAGCAATAAGATAACTAAAGGAGAAATAAACCTTACATAATGAAGAGTTAGTTGTGTCAAATCTACTCGCAACTAAAGCCCTTCTAAGTTTTCCATCCGATCCATCATAAACAAAATTGCTATATCCCACTCTATTAACTAAAATTCCTTCTGGAATTTCTTGTGGAGGATTAATCCCACTTTGGTTTGGTCCCGATGTTCCCTGGCAAACTGGAATCAAATTAACATTATTTCTAAATTGTTCAGCTAAATAAGGATAGTCTTCTTCGACTTTAAGCTCATGGTAAATATCTAGACCGACAATATTTGGTTGAGCTTGATTGATCTTTCTTAGTAGCTTATCCAATGACTTATCTCCTAAAGACCCTTTCTGTCTATCTAGGAGATCTTGGCTTTCAACATCATCTTTTGTTATTTCTATGATTACAAAACGAGTATCTGGATTTTCAATAGGTCGGATTCTCATGAGCTGGTCATAAGCATTAAGTTCCAGTGGCTGAAGTAGTCCAGTAAGACGCATGGCAACAACAGCAATACTGGCCAGAGTAGCCACACCAATGCTCAAAAGATTAGATAAAGAATCATATGGCCTTCGAGGAATATTAGGCTGCTTATCAAGATACAAAAGCTCAGTCAATACTTCATTACCGATACCTTTTAAAAATACGGGAGGATGAGTGAATGTATCTAAATCTTTAACCTTTGAATCTTGTATCAGTAGACTAGTCATCTGGGATAAAAGTATTTGCTCTCCGTGGGCAAATCCTAAAATTCGAGCAGCTTTATCAACTTCCTGTCCGCTATATCCTGAGCCATCTTTAATAGGTTTTCCAGTATGAATGCCAATCCGTACCTTCAATCTATCCAGTGGAGTATGGATAGGCTTGAGACGATAATCTTCTTGTAGTTTGATTGACCACTGAGCTGCTTTAATTGCACTACCAAATACCAAAAAATGACCATCACCCTCAGTCTCCACTACTCGTCCACCATATTCAGATATGCCTTCAGATATATAACGACGGTGTGGTAGCAAAAACTTTTCATAGTAGATGTGATTCTTTTCTGTAATGTCTTTCCCTGGTAATGATGATTTCAGTAACGTTGAATTTTCGAGATCAGTAAACACTAATGTCACCAAACTATCAGTATGCTCTTCTCTTAAAACATTAGAGGGCAAAGTTAATTCTGCTTTCATGCTTCTCAGTAGACTCAGCCATGTTGCTGGAGGTTGAGTGGGATTTTGACAAACGACAGGAAGCCAGTCTGCACAAGGAAAAGAATCTTTTAATCCAACTAATTTTTCTCTAGCTTGACGAACTGCTCGATATAAAGGCAGGCCATTAGAAAACAAAGTAAGAAAATCTTTAAGGAACTCATGGGCCACAATATCTGGCACCGGTTCTCGCATGACGATGGTTTGAGGGATGTTTAATCTTGCTAATTCTGTAGCAAGCCCCATGCCATCACATGAATTAAAAATCGCCATTTGTAAACCTTGTTCAATCGCTTTTTTAAAACTATTGATAAGCTGTCCAATCGAAAGACTGTAACCAGGATGAAGGCCCAGATAGCCTTTCATACTGTCAAAGTTAGTATTGCTGTGCCCAGCAAAGAAAAGAATATCCCACCCTCTCTCATCCCAAAGATATTCATTTAATCTCTTGAGATCTGGTTCAGTGAGAATACTGACTTCAGCATTGGGAAGCTTATCGAGAATTTGGCGATCTACGTCGAGATTAATCCCTTCATCACTACCAAAAATAGCTAAAATCCGCACTGTACCTATTTTTGTTCGCTGAACGGATGCTCGTTCATAGTCTGGCAAACTTAAGCCGACTTCTGCATTAGGGAAATCTTTAAATAGATTCCATAAGTGCCAAGGTAACAACCTCAAGACCTTATCTTCAGCCTGAATAATGAAGTGTATATTTTCCTGTGAATTAAGCCTTGCTCTTAGTCGACGCTCTAACTGACCAAACCCTTTTGAATTTAGCCATATATTCAGTTGTTGAGGTAATGTTCGGTTTAGTGTATTAAATTCTGAGATAGATATATTATTAGGGCTCTCATCAGGTTCCAACTCAATTCTATAGTCTAGATTTTTGCGAGATAAATCTAGAAGTGATTGATAAATAGCTTTCCAGCGATAATAAAGTCTCTGAAGATTAGGGCGAGGAGGTAGGGAGCCAACGAGTCTGACTGGTGGCTCGTTCTCTCTTTCCCAAATTTCTGCGACGATACCTGGAAAACCATTTTCTAAATCACCAGAACCTAAGTTCAAAATAACAAGCTGACTCATTACTCGCTTCCTGATTTATATTGCCTCTATATTGATTTTCAGTATTCTTGAGATATAGTCGCTATTCTTCAATAGAAGTTGATATCAACAAAATACCTCTAAATAATGAATTCTTGAGTAATTACTTCACCAAGAAGTTTGATCTCAATTGAGAATTTTTCAAAAGCATTACAACGGATCTGATTAAGTTGTATCCAATCATCAGGTGGATTTGTTCTTGTTGTCACTGTTTGCAACACTTCATTATCTTCTGAAAGTAGTGAAAGTTGCATATTTGCAGGAAGGTGTTGCTTAGTAGAAGAAATGAATCTATAGTCTGACTTGACTGAGCCTTGAGGCAAAGGCTTTGAAGGAGTGGTCATATGAGAATGTAACTGTATCCGAATTTTATAAACTTCCTCTTCTTCTGAACTCAACATAACGAGTAATAGGATAGTCGGTAGTTCGGATGTCTTAGACCATTTGAGTTTTTTTACACGAGAAACAATACGATGATCTGAATAACGAGCAGAGTTTGGCGCTACATTATATAGTATTTTTTCGGTTGATTGCCATGAAACATCAAATTTATCATTCAGCCACTCATCTAATCTGACAATTGGGCTAGCCTGTAGTATGTACGGGATAAAATTCTCGATTGGGTCAAGTTTATCTACGGCAATTTCTTCACCATCTAGAGAGTCAGTAAAACCCAAAAGATGAAGAACTTTCTCTTCCTCGTCTATCTGGACAGCGAGATATCCAATACGTCCAGTTTGAGAATCAAAAGGTACTCTTAAACAGTTATCTTGATTGTCAATCGGACGACATTCTAGTTTTCCTTTTCCTACAATTTCTAAATCTGCAAAATCACCTGACATCTGAAATAGTGGATGCCAACTTTCGCATTGAACTAAATTTGAGGCAATCCCTAAGATATCGAAATACTTTTTCACTATAAATACAGTGAGAGTATTTTTAAAAACTCGTTTAGATTGCTCAGACTCAAGTTGGAGAGCCGCAAAATTTCTTGCATATTCTAATGCTTGTTCAGTAATTGGAAGAGTAATATATTCCTGGAGGAAATCGGAGTCAGTAAGCATGATCAATAAGTTATAATTACAGTCTAGTTTTTTAAATAAATCCTTTGTTTTCTCCCCATTCTCGTATTATGGGATTACAGTAACGGCTATACCACTGAGCTAAATACTTGCCTTCTGATGTTGGACAACCCAAGTCCTCTGCAACTGTTTCCCATGAGGTATTGTCCAAGGATAATTTTCTCAGAAGAAGAACCTGAGCATTGATAAATGCAAATCTCTTACATTTCCGGCTAATTAGAACTTTCTCTGGGTCAGTCTCAATCCATTCAAGCAGTTCATTCCACATACTAAGACTAGGGTTTAAATCTGTTCTACTAGGTAACTCTTCCAGCAAGTCATCCTTGTCTTTGTCAGCAGAATAAATATTTATTTGACGTTTTCTTTGTCGATTTTGCCTATCCCGGTAAAGTCGAAGTTTCTTTCTGACCCAATCGTTAATCCAGGTCATGAATCTTTGAAGTTTAGAATATTGCTCTACATACTCTGTAAGATTTTGTAGGCAGTATTCAAGTGCTTCTTGCAATGCATCTTCATAGAATACCTCTTTTGATTTCCAAAGCTTTTTAGAGTTCATTACACCAATAAAAATACGGTCTATTAAACGAATATATTTTGGTGTACCAAGTTCTGTTGCATGAGCCTCCATTACAAGTTTTTGTAACTGATCATCGTTAGGAACTGCCATTTTAGATATATCAGATGAGAAATAGTCAAGTTTTAAGGATTCTTTGTTTTGATTGGGTATATGAATGTCCCTAGCTTAGAATGCCGGATTGAGTTGCAATCCAATCTAGCCAGAAAAATTCACTTGGATGATCCCCTATGTATTACTACGAGCCTTAAGTCAGTCTTTCGCACTTAAGGTTGATTTTTCTTCGTAAAGCTCAAACTGCGAATTATTTCCCCGTGGGTCGTTGAAATTAGTAGGGATGAAATTCATCCCAAAATAGAAAAGAGCATCAAGCAGTCCTCGTGCTTAAGGAGAAAGAATATGTTACCTACCTCTCATGAAGAACAATCAGGCCAAAAACAATTTTCTGAGTTAAACATAGATCAACTGCATTCATTGGCTCGGATGTTTCGATTTAAACAACGATTGCAAATAGGTCGTATTACCTCGAAGAGATTATCAAGAGGTATTTGGATCTATGTAGTATGTGTCTCAATCTTTTCACCTCAGTTATCTATCGCTCAGAGCAATTATGAGTTTGCAGAAAACAACGATCTTAAACCGCTTCTATCTGATAGAAAGACTGTATCTACGGCAAAAGAGTCAAAGGGCAATAATAATTTAGAAACTTCTGAAGCAAGTGCTTTTACAGTTGGAGAAACAGTTGAGATCTTACGAAAAGGTGATTGGCGATACGGAGAGATTTTAAGTGTCGAATCATCTAAAAATGTTACGACTTATCAAGTCCGTTATCTGGATGTTGGGTTTGCTGAAAATAATGTTTCAACCAGTCACCTCAAGAAAATTGAATTTTTCAAGCTTGGCACACGTGTTCTTGTTAAATATGATGAAACATCCCGTGAAGGAGTAATTTCTGGCTATCATTTGGGCGCATCATATGGAGATTGCTACAGCAAATTTCAGCCTAGCAAGGTGTATGAAGTAGTATAGGTGAGTTGACTGGTGAGGAAGAAAGTAGCATCTTGCCGAAAGCCTACTCATTAGACTTAAGACAGAAAATAGTGGATGCCTACGAAAGGGGTGGTGTGAGTCAAAGTAGTCTTGCCCGACAATTTGGAGTGGCGAAAAGTTTTGTACAAAAGCTCCTCGACCAAAAACGACTGACAGGGTCGATTGCTCCGAAAAAACGAAGCCAACAAACACCTCCCAAATTAAACGAAGAGCATCAAACAATATTGCGCCAGTTGCTCACCAAGAAAAACGATGCGACGCTAGCGGAACTATGTGATGAGATGGAGAAACGCACTGGTCTCCGTGTGGCCAATAGCACCATGCATCGCACCTTAAGAAGAATGGGATATAGCCTCAAAAAAAACATTCTATCCAGACCTTAAGGCGACAAAACGAGTGCAACAAGCCAGATATGATTTTTGGCAGAAAATGCAAGCGACTCTAGCGAAAAACTTGATTTTTATCGATGAATCGGGCGTGAACTTAGCCATGACAAGACTGAGGGCACGTTCTGAGAAAGGGAAACGAGCTTATAGTCCGAAATCCAGTAAACGAGGCAAGAATGTTTCTTTGATTGGAGCATTAGGCTTCAAGGGAATGGTCGCTAATTATCATCTGCTGGGGAGTACGGATGGATTAACCTTTGAAGCATTCATCAGCCAGAAGTTAATACCAAACTTATGGGCGGGAGCATGTGTGGTGATGGATAACTGTTCGATTCATTTAGGAGAGTCAGTACGCACAATGATTGAGGCCGTGGGAGCTAAGTTGATTTACCTTCCTCCCTATTCTCCAGATTTTTCACCCATTGAAAATTGCTGGTCAAAGTTGAAAAGTACCTTGAAAAGTATCGGGGCAAGAACTTATCTAGCTCTAGACAAGGCAATTGAGGTAGCTTTTTCCAAGATTACCCTTGATGATATTCGATGCTGGTTTACACATTGCTGCTATTGCACCTCACTCGACTAGAAATTGCTATATGAAGTTTCTTTTGATGATCTTTCTATAGACAGGAAAGTGATGCCATCTCAGATCACTAAGCTTGAGGGAGCCAAGTGAATATGTTTAGCCTTTGTGAGCAAAAAATATATCTTATCGACTCTAATTCTAATAGCTTAGATTTACATGATTCATAACTACTGGCTAAGTAAGTAAGGTTTGTTTTATGGCTCTCAATTTATCTTTTCTCTCATGATTTAGAGAGCGACTTGTTCATCACTGAAAAAACATCTTCTGATAAATACAATGATCATAAACTGATATTTGTATATCAAGCATGAGACATCGAAGTTTATCTTTTATCGTTAGCAATAAGTTTCAACTCTCAGCAAGATATTTAGGACCCATTATGAACTATTTCCCAAGCGTAATACCCGGTGTAATTACTTCTATTTCTCTATCATTAATATCTCTACCTGTATTGGCGCAATCAATACCTGATGGGACTACACTAACTGATGTTCTGCCGAATCAGATGGTGCAAGGAGATTTGGCGGAATCTATTACCGGTGGCTTTTCGCTTAATGGCAGTACAATCCACAGTTTTCGTGACTTTAATATTGATTTAGGTCAACGAGTTTATTTCCAGAATCTTGTAGGTATTGACAATATTATTGCCCGTATAACTGGAAATAACGGTAGTAATATTTTTGGAACTCTCGGGGTTGATGGTGGTGCGAATCTATTTCTCATTAATCCCAATGGAATTACTTTCGGAGTAGAGGCTAGTCTAGATCTCCGGGGTTCTCTTTTTGCAACTACTGCAACAGATATCGAACTAAATGATGGCAGTCTGTTAAATATTTCAAGTGCTGCACCAGATGCACTACTCAGTATTGATCCAAATGCGATCTTCCCCAATGCACTCCGTAATTATCAAGGGAGTATCCAAAGTTTTGCTGATTTAACTATCAATGAAAGTCAAAGTCTCAGTTTGGTTGCTGATGTTGTAGAGATGAAAATGTCAGGATTGGGTAGCCAAGTTGGCATCCAAGACGAAACATCATTTTTCTTCGATAAGCCTGTTGTTAAGCGGCATTGAAAATGCTGTGTAATGCTTCGATTCTTTGGAGAAACCTATCTCTTCGTTCAGACGAAGACACTACTTCTCCCATTTGACGACGAGGTCTCAGAACATTATTCACCTCATCAAAAGCCTGACAGAATCTCTGGGCTGATTCCAAGGCTCCAAATCCAAGAGTCGGATAATATCGGTCTTTCTGGCCACGATGACTTTGCTCCACTGGATTACCCTGACAGCCAATCACTTGATGCTCCACCTCTTTTCCTAATTCTTCATCAATGGCTCTGGGGTATGACTTAAGACCATCAGTAAAGACTTGCTCGGGACTTTCCCCTGATATCTCTCTGGCCATTTCAAAAAAGGCTTTAGTCCCTGCCATGTCCCGTTTATCAGAGAGCCTCACATCCACAAGATTGCCATCTTGATCAATGCCACGGTATAGATAGCACCATCGCCCAGAAACTTGGACATAAGTTTCATCAACAAACCAGACTTGCCCTATTTTTCCTCGTCGTTTTTCTCGAATGTGTTCGGTGAAATAAGGCAGGAAACGCTCCTCCCAGTCCCGAACAGTTTCATGGCTGAATTGAAATCCACGAAGCAAATAGAATTCAGCGACATCGCGATAGCTGAGTTTATATCTGATTCGACAGAATAGAACTTCAAAGACGATGTCTGTAGGCACTTCAATGAAATTGAAAGGTGTTGCAGTGCGCTCGTTATAGGTGCGATGGCAAGTTTTACACTGAAAGCGATCGTAACCAAGGTTAGTCTTTCGTTGTAGGACTGAAAATCTTGTCGAGTCACAATGAGGGCAGTCCATAGAACGGTTTGAGAGCGATGGTTTAAGTTGACTCAAACAATATCAGACGGTCACATTCAAACCTATTTTGACAACTCAACTCTGACAGAATCATCGCCTCTCTTTTTTTTGGGGGGTGGGAGGGTGATTGCCATCGCAATTCACCAACAAAATAGAATTATCGACTTAAAATACAGAGAGACTACTGGGTTTGAAAAGCTTGTAGAGTAAGAATTACTAGACAATCATGAAAGTTAGAGGATGATGAATTATATTTGTTTGACTGCAAGAATTTTTAATAAAGTTAATGGGGCGACTGCTGGCGCTGCTATTCTCTTTTCGGAGAGGTACCTTCTTACTTGTTCGCATGTAGTACTGTTGAGTTTAGGCCTAAAGTTAAACACTCAAGAAAAGCCAGAGGACTTAATTGAACTGGAATTCCCTTGTCTTGATGCCATAGATAAAAACGATAGGTTTTTGCGTCGATACAAAGCCAAAGTCATTATTTGGTATCCTACAGTGTCTAAGATTAGAGATTTAAAAGATATTGTAGTTTTAGAGCTAGTTAATGATAACCCAAAGGTCGTAGATCGCTATATCAAATTAAAAGCTGTTAATATTTCTAGCTTGATTGGACGTAGTGTTTCTGCTTTTGGTTTTCCTGCAGGTAATAATGACGGTGAACTGGCTAAAGGAAAGATTCGAGGTGTTACTAGTAATGGTTTAATCCAGATTGATGGAGAAACTATTACTGGTTCTAGAATTCAGCCTGGTTTTAGTGGTACCGCAATTATAGACGATAAAAGTCAGTTGCTTCTTGGTATTGCAAAGAGAGAAAATGCAAGAAATCCGGATTCCAAAGTCGCTTTGATGATACCAACATCATTGCTATTGAGAGCTTGGAAGCCTTTAGAAGAGTACTGTGAAGATGATCGAATAAAAGAATTATTTGATATACTTAGGCTGGAAAAATCTAAAGAAATTTCAATTAATGATTTGTTGGATGGGCTTTATAATCGAATACTTCGTGAAAAAAGTGATTTAAAGCAGTTAAAAGACAATGATATTTTGTTGAAAGATCTTGAAAAGCGACTATTTTCACTATCTCAATATTCAAGGGATGAGTATACAGAATTAGAACGATTTGCTATAGACCTAAGAGAAATAGTTTGTAAACTAGAACCAGAATCAAGACTAGCTAAAAAGTTAGATGTCTGGCAGAAAAAATATATTGATATTAAGAGAAATTTATGGATGACTCAAAATCAACGAAATTCTCAAAATAAAGTTGATATAGCAGATGGATTTATTGAAGTTTTAAACGAAAATAAACTGTTAGAAAGCAGTAAGACTTCTGAACAAAAAAAAGAGTTGAAGACAAAAATTTTATTGGAAATGGCTTACATTCCGGCAGGAAATTTTGTTATAGGAGCACCAATAAGTGATGAGAATAGCCAAGATAATGAAAGACCTCAGCATGCGGTAAGTGTATCAGCATTCTATATAGGGCGTTTTCCTGTGACTCAAGAGCAGTGGCAAGAAGTTGCTTCCTGGAATCAAGTTGAAAGAAAGTTAGATTTGCTCCCATCTTACTTTAAGGGTAGGAGTAGTAAACCAGTTGAAAAAATATCATGGTATGATGCGAAAGAGTTCTGTGCTCGGCTGAGTAAGAAAACAGGTAAAGAATATAGATTACCAATAGAAGCAGAATGGGAATATGCTTGCAGATCAGTTGATGATTTTCATACATCACTTTCTAGTGAATTCTTATCAAAACAAGAAGAAATATCTTTTATTCAGGAGTGGAATGAAAAGTTTTATCAGCCTTATGGATATTCCAATAAAGATCTAAAAGCTATTCATTGTTGCTCTACAAGTACCGTTGAAGTTGGGGGATTTCCGATAAATAATTTTGGCTTATATGATATGCATGGAAATCTATGGGAATGGTGTCTGGACAATTGGAGTGAAAGCTATAGAGAATACTCTCTTAATAGCCAGTTATTAAGGAATACAAGTCGTCAAAAAGTTTGTCGTGGGGGTTCTTGGTATAGTACTTTCGAAGCGTGTAGATCTGCATCACGCCGCTACTGTAATCGTGATGCTAAATTTGGTGATATTGGTTTTCGGGTTGTCTGCGTTCTCCAAAAAGAATCCTGAGACTTTAACTATTCTTTGAAGAACTAAAAAGTAGATTGTGCACCTATGGCATCATTATTTTCAGACCTTAGTGATTTTTTATTGGAAACAAGCTTTTCTGATGAAAGAATAAGTTCAGGAAATCTGTGACTTCATCTATTTTTTAAAAAAAACAGCCAATACCTCTCTTTCTCCTGTTTAAGTTTGATAATTGGCTTTAAAGATTCTCGCCATAAAAAATCGATATTTTCTAACTTTCTGATAGCATAACCACAAAGTATTATAAATAAATCAGCTCGACATTCCTTTGTTAAAATCACACCTTCTTTTTCCAAGCTCATTGAGGTTTTTTCAAAGTAGGAATTGACTTGAGATAGAAAAACGTTTAAATAACTCGACTCATAACGCTGTAATTCTTTCTCTCGATGATATAAGTCTGCTCTTAGAGATTTTAATAAATCATCTCTCAAGCTTTGGATAACCTTATGAATATAGGTCTCATTTCTAAACACCATATCACTTGCTATCGATCTACTAAAATAGCTGTAGTATGCTCGACGGCTGTAAAAGCTTTGTAGTTGGCAGTCACGAAAATTTTTATTACCTTTGCGTACAATGATAGTCTTATAAAGTAGACTATACTGATGGCGAAGAATATATTCTATATCCGTTTCAATCGTAAAAGACCAAGAAATATTTTCAGATATTTTTTCAATCCAATTATCCCAACTTATGTCAAACTTTTGTCGTAATTCTCGATGTGATAAGTTGCACAAAAATTCTTTTTCTCTTGTAGTGAATTTGATGATTTCATCAATCAAATTCTGATGAAATAAACTAGAATCTTTATCAAGTATTAGGTCATGATGATAATTTTCCTGGTACTTTTTCGTTTTCCATCTTGATTCTCTTTTTAATCTTTCTCTCAGGTCATCAAGTTTTTGAGAAGATATCAATTTCTGTTGTTTGAAAGACCTGCCATATCGTGCTTTTAAATCTTCAAAAAAGAGATCGAGTTTACTGTTCTCTTTAAGCCAAAGATTATTCAAAAAATCGAAAATTCTCTTTTCAGATTTATCAAGAATCATAGAATTAGATGCTGTATATGAACTCTTACTAATTTCCAAGTAAGTTATACGAAGAAGGTCACAAGTTTCGTGTTCAAACTTTTGAATAGCTTTGTTCAAAAAATCATCAATTTCTATTTGACATTTAACCTCTATGACATTTCTAAAACTATAAATGAATTGATCATTCTTTATGTAATTCCATAGAATTCGAATCGTTCTCAAAAAAGTATTTATGTTATATATATGCGTTATGTCAAGATTTCCAAAAAGTTTATTTTTTAAGTTATGGATATCTTGAATATAGCTTTTTGATATAGGAGACAAACTAGATGTACCATTATATAATCCCCCTAGGTAATGAACATCTTGGTTGATATTAAAATTGATGACTTCATTGAAAGATTGGAGAGATCTATTTTCATTTTCACATGCAATTTTTGTATATTCATCCAGCTTATTTGTCAAGATAAGATTTTGCTTATTTAACTTTTCACTAGAACATACTTCAATATTGCGATGGATGATTTTTATTTGAGGTTTTAAAACTATTTCAGGCATTCGCATAAATGCCTCTAAAGATATAGGCAAAGTATCTTGTAAGTAAATAGAGTTTTCTCCGGATATTTTTATTAAACAAAGATTACTTAAACCAATCACAAAGGTTGATAATTCATTATCATGCTCTAACCCTGAGTGGGAAGAGTGCTCTGAGGATTTTATTCCTTCTGTATCAAGTACAAAAATATAGTCTATGTGAAACTTGTTCCGTAAATTTTCATCTAGCTTGACTGTTTGCAAGGATATGCCTTTTGTACAACGTCCAACACTAACATTGAAGCTCAACCCAAACATTGCATTGAGTAGTGTAGATTTTCCAGAGCTTTGAATGCCAGTTGCAGACAAGACAAATATACGAGGATTCTGGAGACCTTGCGTTTTCAATAATTGAATAAATTGTTGTAGTACTGCTTCTACCCATTCCCAAGGAAGACAACTTACTTCTCCATCGATAATTTCTAATTGATACCCACTCATCAGTAATTCTGCTACTAATTGTGGAAGACTCTTATATAATTCCCTTAATAGAGGTGTTAAATCTTGAGAGTTACTCGTCCCAATTGCTAAATAAATTTGTCCAATTTCTCTTAATAAGTTCTCTAAGCCAAGAGACTGAGCTATGATTTGTTTATCAATTTCCGCTAACTCTCGATGTATTTTTTGATGCTGATCACTATTTTTTAAATCTAAAGACTTATCATGAGTTGTCAACTGATTAATTTTATTAGTATATGCTGAGTTCAAATCAGAAAGAATACTTCTTGAAAGATTGTCTAACTCTAACTGTAGTTGCTTGATAAAATATTTACGTATATTTTTACTATTTTGAGATAACCCTGTTATAAAGTCTCTTACTACTTGGGATAGTTGACTTGATTGAATAATATCTAATTGTTGTTGACGACTATTTTTTTTTATTGAATTGTGTCTTCTATAGTATTTCCCACTATCTTCTTCTTGAGTATTGTATTCTTGTCGAACCATTTCTTTGTCTGCATCTGCCCAATCTTTCCAAAGTTTGTTTTGTAATGGGAGTAGTTTTGCTTTTCGTTCATCAGGGGGATATTGACGTACAATTTCTAGAATTTTGTTTGCTTGTTGAATACCTTGCTGACAGTCATCATCGTACTCATCAATATCCATACCCTCTTGAGACATTATTTCGGCAAGGCTTTCCAAGCTTATTTCAGGTTTATCAATAATAGGATTCAATCTTGTTAGTTGCTGTCGAATCTTTTCTCGAATTTCTGGTATGGATTTTCCAGAAAGCTTAATAAAAGAGATTTGTTTAAGTTTATTTTCAGTTTTGAAATTCTCTATCCAGTCTTTGATCGACTGATTATCGATAGGTTCAATACTCTTGTTAGTGAGCAATAAGATGACAGCTTTACCCGCGGACAAGAATTTTTTGATAATAGAAACGGAAGATTGGAGCTCTTTAGCAGAAACAAAAAGAAAGATATATGAAGAGATATGCTTGATTAATTCTAGTTGTTGCGGATACTGTCTAGCATCTCCTCGTAGATTGGCAAAAGCAGTAATATTATCAAGTTGGAAATTATTTTGAGTCCCAGTGTTTGTTAAAAAATCACCTTCTGGTAAGTGCCATGCCAGTTCAATAGAACCTTCAGCAAGTTGACGATAGTGATTAGAACCTTCCGAGTCTCTGTGAAAGAAAACATCATGAGGGTTACTCCCAAATATAACTGTATTAAGCAGAGCAGATTTTGAGATTTCAGATCGATCTAATCGAATAAAGCTGATCGTTTGCATTGGATAATCAGCAATAGCCCGTTCTTCAGAGCGGAGTTCTTGGCCTTGAGTTCTTTTCCACCTCATGACAAGAGCACGCATAGCCCATAAGAAAAACTTTGGAGGATGCTCTTGGCTTTCTTGAACTACTAAAGGAATGGCTAGCTTGCATTCCCAAAGTTTCACAACAAGGTCTTGATGGATAATAGGGTGACAGCAAAGTAAGGTCGCTATAATGACATCTAATGGATGAACCTGTTGTGTAGTCGGCTCAATATTAGATTCATCTTCGTTCCAGATATCATCATCATCATCAGATTCCTCTCTTTGATACTCGACTTTAAGCCATCTTGCTTGATAATTTAAAGCTAATAAGTTAGCAAGGAAATAAAATGGCAAGTCTTGAGTTGCCTGAGAAGTTGTGTTAGACAAAGAATATTGACTTAGCGTATATACTTCTTCACGACCCAACTTATTTGGGTAATACTCACTTAGACCCAATAGTTCAAACATTTTAGGTTTATATTAAAGATTTTATTAAAGTTGGCCATCAATGATTTGACGTAAATTTTCTGTTGCTTGCTCCTTTGTGATCATCTTCCAGGCTTCAGGTATATCTGCTTCTTTTGCAGAATATTGTTTTGCGAATTCACTATTATATTTATACATAACCCATTTCCAGTAATCTTCTACTTCCAATGAAAAATCACCTTTGATATCCCAAGTAGGATAAATATCTCGATAACTCTTATAATTTTTCCACTCTCCGTTGGTGTCATAGTTTTTAAATCTATAATTTCCAGCTATGAGTTCTGAACAGCTTTCAATATTGAGTCTGTTTGTTTGGTCATCGCTAAATCCCGTGAGTCCTTGTGGTCGATGAATATTCTTAAAAGAAACATGTAAGATATCCGATTTATGCTTAGCACCTAACATACAAATTTCTCCACAAAATGGGCAAGATTCAACGCACTGTAAGTTGTCATCGAAAATTTTTTGAACTACCTGATTTCTTATCTTTTGGTATTTCTCACTAGTCGCTTTTGATAACTGACTTAACAGAACTGAAGTAAGTAGATTGTTCTTCACTTCTTGTAAGTTTTCATGGATTTCATTATCTGGAAATATAAAATCTTCTTTGGGGAATTGTTCAGCCAGTCGTTCAATTCGTTCAATATTTTCGCTAATTAAATTGGAGCCATCAAGTTCTAAGAATTTATCTAACCAATTTAATATGGAATACGATTTGTCTGAACTATCAAAAATTGATGCATTTGTCTTCTGTATGATAGATATTGCTTGCTGAACTGATGTATCGATCTCTGTTTCAACAATCCTCCGAATCTTTCCATCTCGATTGTAATGATCAATGTGTTGAGCAAACCATTTTTTAAAGGCAGTTTTAGGATATCGGATATATTCTAAATAGTCTTCAAAATTATCTTTTTCAGATAAATCAATCATTATTCCAGCGATCAAGGACTGCTTGGTTCTGAAGAATTTATTATATTTAAGTTCTTGGCGTATATTTAATATCCAATTGGGCAACTCATTTTCTATATTTTGGGATATTCCTTCTTCAATAATCTCTTTAAGAATAGCTATTGTCGCCTGTTGTAAATTAGCACTTTGAAACATTGTCAAAAAGAGCTGCCAATAGCTTTCTCTTTCTTTATCCATTGTAAGTACTGGATCTTGCTCTTCACGCCAAAGTTTATGAATTTTTTCTAACCTTCTGATGGCCTCTCCAGATATGATCATAAAAAGGTCAGATTTACATTCCCGAGTTAGAATAAAACCAAGTATCTTCAATACTCCTCGCGCATCTTCAGATGTTTTAAGAAACTGCTCATCCACTCTAACTAAAAACTTACTGAACATTGAAAGATTTTGATTATATGGAGTTAATTTTCTTTCTGCCCTATCTAACTTTTCATATAACTCTTTTAATAAATTATTTTTTAATCTATTAATCTGTTCTTCAATCTCTAAAATATCTTTTCTATTAAGAGTATTTATGAATCCTTGTATGCCAAGTTCTCTGTAATATTCATTTGAAATCTTAAATTCTTCTATATGACAATCTTGTAATACTTTTCTTCCCTTACGCTGAGTGATTGAGCTAAATGTTTTTCTATACCGAACAGAAAGAATACTTTCAATATCTAACACTACGTTTTCTGACTTAAACGTTGGACTTTTAATCTCTTTTAGTAAGTCTTCCCATAAAGAATCAAACTCATGACGTAGTTCTGTTTCTTGGAGATTGATTAATATTTCTGCTCCCTTATTCTGTTTTTTCTGTTTAACATATGCAGTTATACGCTTTGTAAATACCTCTTTATAGCCAACAGATTTTTTCATTCGCTTTAGTGCAGCGAGTCGGCTGTCATGATAAGATTCAATCTGTTGTATAGAAGTTCTTTTTTTATTATCCAGCCATTCTTCAAAGCTGTTGATAGTACTTGCTTCCCATTTTTTCATTGCATTTTCATAATGGCCATCTTGTGCTTTGAAAAAATCCTCAATTTTCTCATTGTTAGATTTTAAAATCTGTTGAGCTAGTGATGATAATTCTCTTTTATACTTACTCGTTACATTGTCCACATCTAACTCTGAACGACAACTACGAATTTCTCTATAAGAAAGGCTTACTAACTTTGCAATATCCTCATCACTAGCTTGTATAATCTCGCTCCAAAACCTATCAAGTATTCCACGAGCTTGAATTTGAATTGTATTCTTAAATTCATAAACAAAGTCATCTTTTTTTACTGCATCCCAAAGATTCTCAATGTGTTCTGTAAACTTATTGATGGACGATATACTAACTTGGGTGATTTCATCAATTATTTCGTTTGTTATTTCTTTTACATTTTTACTATAATCAGGATCTATAGGATTTCTTCCAGAAGTTCCTTTATATAAAGTTCCTAGATATTCCACATCTTTTCTTAAATCAAAATTGATAATATTTCGAAAAGGTTGAATCGGTTGTCTCTCTTCTCTACAAGCTAGTGCTGTATATTTATCAAGAGTATTATTCAAATGTACATTTTGTTTGTTTAGTTTCTCTGAGGAAGAGGTGTCAACATTACGATGAATAATTTTAGTTTTAGGTTTTAAGGATACTTGCCTCATTCTCAAGAATGCTTGTACAGATATAGGTAAAATATCCTTTAGATATTCAGAATTTTCTCCAGATACTTTAATAAGTGTTAGATCACTTAACCCAATGACGAAGGTTGATAGTTCATTATCATGTAGTGTGTCCGGATCTAAAGATTGTTCTGAGGATTTGATTCCTTCTGTATCAATTACAAAAATATAATCTACTTTTAGCTTTTCTTGTAAGCTTTCACTCAGTTTGACAGGTTGTAGAAAAATTCCTTTTGTACAGCGCCCTGCACTAACTGCAAATTGCAGTCCAAACATAACATTTAGTAATGTCGATTTTCCAGAACTTTGAATTCCCATTGCTGATAAAGCAAAGATGGAAGGATTATCTTTGTTTAGTTTTCGTTTAACTAATTGAGTAAATGCTTGGAGAACTGCCTGAACCCATGCCAAAGGAACAGAACTTACTTCTCCATCCATAATCTCTAATGGATAACCATACAACAGTAATTTTGCAACTATATTTGGAAGCTCTTGATACCATTCCTCTTGTTCTTTAGTACGATGAAATTTGTGCTTAGGATTTTCCCCATAGGCTTCAATACTTTTAAGAGCTAAATAGATTTGTCCAATTTCTCGAAGTAAATGTTCCAATCCAAATGATTGCGACGTAATTTCTGCATCAATCAATTGTAATTCTTGATTTATAGCATTTCTGGTGTGTAATTCTTGTTCTTGAGAATCAGCTTGAGATACATTGAATTCATTTGAGATTGGAATGGCTGGATATTCTCCTAATAACCTCATCTTTTCACCATAGGCTGAATATAATTCAGGGAGTTCCACTCTTGATAAAGCATCCAACTGGAGTTTTAATTGTCTAATAAAATACTCATTTGTTTGTGCTCTATTCTGAAGTAATTTTTTACAGAAAAATACAATAATAAATGGTAGATTGTCTTGCTGAACTAGTTGGATTTGTTCTTTACGGCTACAAGCTCGACGGTTATATTGCTTTTTTGCATACTCTCCCGATGATTCTGTTGATGTTTTGCGTTGTTGTCGAACCATTTCTTTGTCTGCATCTGCCCAATCTTTCCAAAGTTTGTTTTGTAATGGGAGTAGTTTTGCTTTTCGTTCATCAGGGGGATATTGACGTACAATTTCTAGAATTTTGTTTGCTTGTTGAATACCTTGCTGACAGTCATCATCGTACTCATCAATATCCATACCCTCTTGAGACATTATTTCGGCAAGGCTTTCCAAGCTTATTTCAGGTTTATCAATAATAGGATTCAATCTTGTTAGTTGCTGTCGAATCTTTTCTCGAATTTCTGGTATGGATTTTCCAGAAAGCTTAATAAAAGAGATTTGTTTAAGTTTATTTTCAGTTTTGAAATTCTCTATCCAGTCTTTGATCGACTGATTATCGATAGGTTCAATACTCTTGTTAGTGAGCAATAAGATGACAGCTTTACCCGCGGACAAGAATTTTTTGATAATAGAAACGGAAGATTGGAGCTCTTTAGCAGAAACAAAAAGAAAGATATATGAAGAGATATGCTTGATTAATTCTAGTTGTTGCGGATACTGTCTAGCATCTCCTCGTAGATTGGCAAAAGCAGTAATATTATCAAGTTGGAAATTATTTTGAGTCCCAGTGTTTGTTAAAAAATCACCTTCTGGTAAGTGCCATGCCAGTTCAATAGAACCTTCAGCAAGTTGACGATAGTGATTAGAACCTTCCGAGTCTCTGTGAAAGAAAACATCATGAGGGTTACTCCCAAATATAACTGTATTAAGCAGAGCAGATTTTGAGATTTCAGATCGATCTAATCGAATAAAGCTGATCGTTTGCATTGGATAATCAGCAATAGCCCGTTCTTCAGAGCGGAGTTCTTGGCCTTGAGTTCTTTTCCACCTCATGACAAGAGCACGCATAGCCCATAAGAAAAACTTTGGAGGATGCTCTTGGCTTTCTTGAACTACTAAAGGAATGGCTAGCTTGCATTCCCAAAGTTTCACAACAAGGTCTTGATGGATAATAGGGTGACAGCAAAGTAAGGTCGCTATAATGACATCTAATGGATGAACCTGTTGTGTAGTCGGCTCAATATTAGATTCATCTTCGTTCCAGATATCATCATCATCATCAGATTCCTCTCTTTGATACTCGACTTTAAGCCATCTTGCTTGATAATTTAAAGCTAATAAGTTAGCAAGGAAATAAAATGGCAAGTCTTGAGTTGCCTGAGAAGTTGTGTTAGACAAAGAATATTGACTTAGCGTATATACTTCTTCACGACCCAACTTATTTGGGTAATACTCACTCAAGCCTAGGGCATTTAAAATATTATTGTCTAGCATGGGACTTGCCATTTGTTTGTAAAATAGATTTTATAATTTAAGAGGGAAGAAAAATCTCCCGACAAAGCAGTAGTTGTATTTAATAAATAGAGTATAAAAATATTCCTTTTGAAAAGTTCTTTCGAGTTATGTCTGAAAGAACTTTTTAAAAATGAGAAACACTAATAACTAGGGGTTAGATAGACCATTTATTAAGTTGTTTGACTAGAAAAAATATTTAGTCATGTACTTTAGTGAGGTTTTCTAGGATGTGTAGGTCGCTTTAAACATCCATTAAAATCCTACTATCTCATAGTAAATATCTTCAAGAGATATTTACTATACTTTTACTTGAGATGTGAACTTTTTTGTATTTGTCGAAAAAGATACAATATCTCTCCAGGATTCACCTAGGAAACCTTCTAAGATAAACGAATCAATATTGTATTTTTTATCACAAAATTGTTATTAGATATTTCAAGGACACATTTATCACTGCGAGCATTTCTTCTATTATTTATGTATCTGATATTAGAATTTCTTTCCATCACATACACTGGTGTTTGTTAGCGTAATTCATCTGATTCTATTAAGAAAGTGTCAGGATTGAGTAGCCAAGTCAGTATTCGAGATGAAACATCATTTTCCTTCGATAAGCTTTTAGTTAAGTAGCATTGAAAATGTTGTGTAATGCTTCCACTCCATGAAAGAATCTATCTCTTTGTTCAGATAGAGACACGAATTCTCTCATTTGACGACGAGGTCTCAGAACATTATTCACCTCATCAAAAGCCTGACAGAATCTCTGGGCTGATTCCAAGGCTCCAAATCCAAGAGTTGGATAATATCGGTCTTTCTGGCCACGATGACTTTGTTCCACTGGATTACCCTGACAGCCAATCACTTGATGCTCCACCTCTTTTCCTAATTCTTCATCAATGGCTCTGGGGTATGACTTAAGACCATCAGTAAAGACTTGCTCGGGACTTTCCCCTGATATCTCTCTGGCCATTTCAAAAAAGGCTTTAGTCCCTGCCATGTCCCGTTTATCAGAGAGCCTCACATCCACAAGATTGCCATCTTGATCAATGCCACGGTATAGATAGCACCATCGCCCAGAAACTTTGACATAAGTTTCATCAACAAACCAGACTTGCCCTATTTTTCCTCGTCGTTTTTCTCGAATGTGTTCGGTGAAATAAGGCAGGAAATGCTCCTCCCAGTCCCGAACAGTTTCATGGCTGAATTGAAATCCGCGAAGCAAATAGAATTCAGCGACATCTCGATAGCTGAGTTTATATCTGACTCGAACGAATAACACTTCGAAGATAATGTCTGTTGGAACTTCAACAAAATTGAAAGGGGTTGCAGTGCGCTCGTTATAGGTGCGACGGCAGATTTTACAACGAAAGCGATGGTAACCAAGGTTAGTTCTTTGTTGAAGGAGAGAAAATTCTGTTGAATGACAATGAGGACAGTCCATAGAGAATGGTTTGAGGGCAAATGGTTTAGGCGGACTCAAACAATATCAGACAGTCACATTCAGAGCTATTTTGGACAATCAGTCCTGACAGAATCGGCCAAATGAGGTGAATTGAGAATCCTGTTTGACCATCAAAACATATGCACCATATTACAAACGAGGTATTTACGATTTGGAAACACTCAGAATATTCATCTCATTTGTGCCCATCAAGTCTGTGATATCGATAGAGCAAGTCTCTAATCATCGATGGACAAAATTCTGTGATGATAGCGTTTTATCCATTGCACTACTGACCGAGACTACATAAGTTGCAACTAGTTATAAGAGATAACCGCATTGAATGTCGCGTTTACCGCCCTCACCCTCAGCAAACTAGAGTGATAACATAATGACAATCTGGATCGTAAGTGGTTTTTCACATCACGGATTTGGCTTATTGCCAAATTTTTAGTCTGAAGCGACCCTGTTTTAGACTTAGTCCGTCTTAATCATCTTTTTTATCTCTGTCGGTTTACCCAAAAATCCTATGTTCAAGAAGTTATTTGGCGATCCTAACGCCCGTAAACTCAAAAAGTTTCAACCCATCGTTGCGGAAATTAATCTTCTGGCAGAGGACTTTGAGAAACTCACAGATGAAGACCTCGCTCGCAAAACAATAGAATTTCGCAACAAACTGGATAAATCTGACAGTGACGAAGAAACCGAAGAAATTTTAGATGATATTCTGCCTGAAGCCTTTGCTTTGGTAAGAGAAGCTGGTGGTCGAGTACTTGGAATGCGCCACTTTGATGTGCAATTACTGGGCGGCATCGTTCTCCATAAAGGTCAAATCGCAGAGATGAGAACGGGTGAAGGTAAAACACTCGTCGCGACGCTTCCTTCCTATCTCAATGGTTTAACGGGTAAAGGTGTTCATGTCGTCACAGTAAATGACTACCTTGCTCGTCGTGACGCGGAATGGATGGGACAAGTGCATCGTTTCTTAGGATTGAGCGTTGGCTTAATCCAAAATGCAATGGGTCCCGCCGAAAAGATTGAAAATTATAATTGCGACATTACTTATACAACTAACTCTGAACTGGGTTTTGATTATCTCCGCGATAACATGGCCACAGCGATGTCAGAGGTTGTACAACGTCCCTTCAACTACTGCGTAATTGACGAAGTTGACTCGATTCTCATTGATGAAGCAAGAACACCTCTCATTATCTCTGGTCAGGTTGAGCGACCAACTGAAAAGTACATGCAAGCCGCTGAGATCGCTCGTCAGTTGATCCCTCAGGAAGAGGAAGACGGCATTGGTGATTATGAAGTTGATGAAAAGGCTCGCAACGTCTTGATGACTGATGAAGGTTTTGCGAAGGCAGAACAACTACTTGGTGTTAATGATCTATATGATTCAGATAATCCTTGGGCACATTACATCTTCAATGCAGTTAAGGCTAAGGAACTCTTTAAGCGCGACGTAAATTATATGGTTCGTGGCGAAGAAGTCATGATCGTAGACGAATTTACGGGTCGTGTAATGCCTGGTCGTCGTTGGAGTGATGGTTTACACCAAGCGATTGAAGCACAGGAAAATGTGCCGATTCAGAAGGAAACGCAAACACTCGCGAATATTACTTACCAGAATTTCTTCCTGCTCTATCCAAAGCTTTCGGGCATGACGGGTACAGCAAAAACTGAAGAGACTGAATTTGAAAAAGTTTATAACCTTGAAGTAACAATTATTCCGACGAACCGTACAATTGCACGTCAGGATTGGTCGGATGTTGTTTATAAGAATGAACAAGCGAAATGGAAGGCTGTAGCAGAAGAGGCAGCCGAAGAGCATAAAAAAGGTCGCCCTGTTCTCGTTGGTACAACCAGTGTCGAGAAATCTGAAGTTGTCTCTAACTATCTCCAAGAGCTTGAGGTTCCGCATAATCTACTCAACGCTCGTCCTGAAAATGTAGAGAAAGAATCAGAAATTGTCGCACAAGCCGGCCGTAAAGGGGCCGTAACGATCGCCACCAACATGGCTGGTCGTGGTACAGACATCATTCTGGGTGGTAATGCTGAATACATGGCGCGTCTGAAGATGCGCGAGTATTTTATGCCTATGATTGTGCGTCCTGAGGATGATCAGATAGTTGCCGGTGGCCGCGGCAATGGTAGCGGTGGCGGTCAAGGATTTGATGCGAATGCACCCAAGAAAAAGAAAAAGACTTGGAAGACAACTCTTGATATCTATCCGACTGAGCTATCTGGAGAAACAGAGAAGATGCTCAAGGATGCAGTGAAATTCGCAGTGAGTAAGTATGGCGAGCAGAATCTCACGGAACTGGAAGCTGAGGAAAAGTTGGCGATCGCCTCAGAGAATGCCCCGACTGATGATCCTGTAATTCAAAAATTACGAGAAGTTTACAAAGCGATTGAGTCTACCTATGTTTCTTTAACTGGCGCTGAACATGATGAAGTGATTCAGAATGGTGGTTTACACGTGATGGGTACAGAACGTCACGAATCCCGCCGGATTGATAATCAGCTCCGTGGTCGTGCCGGCCGTCAAGGTGACCCTGGTTCGACTCGTTTCTTCCTCAGTCTCGAAGATAATCTCCTCCGTATTTTTGGTGGCGATCGCGTCGCTGGTCTGATGAATGCTTTCCGCGTCGAAGAGGATATGCCTATTGAATCAAAGATGTTGACTGGTTCCCTCGAAGGCGCACAAAAGAAAGTGGAAACTTTCTACTACGATGCCCGGAAACAGGTCTTTGAATATGATGAAGTGATGAACAATCAGCGTCGTGCAATCTATGCAGAACGTCGTCGCGTCCTAGAAGGTCAAGATCTTAAGGAGCAAGTGATTCAGTACGCCGAGAAGACCATGAGTGAAATTGTGGATGCTTATGTGAATCAGGATTTACCGCCTGAGGAATGGAAGCTCGACAAGCTTCTCGATAAGTCGAAAGAGTTTGTTTATCTCCTCGAAGATCTACAGCCCAGCGATATTGAAGATATGACTGTGCCTGAAATGAAGACGTTCCTTCATGAGGAAATTCGGAAAGCCTATGACATTAAAGAGCATCAGGTAGACCAAAATCAGCCTGGTCTAATGCGTCAGGCAGAGCGTTTCTTTATCCTCCAGCAAATCGATACGCTCTGGCGTGAACACCTCCAGGCGATTGATGCATTGCGTGAATCTGTTGGCTTACGAGGTTATGGTCAAAAAGATCCACTCATCGAATACAAGCAAGAAGGCTACGAAATGTTCCTTGAGATGATGATCGATATTCGTCGGAATGTAGTTTATTCTCTCTTCCAATTCCAGCCTCAAAAGCAGCCTCAACAAGCGCAGACTGCTTAGAGATAAAGCAGCGAAAGCGACTTCAAATACAAGATGATCTCCCTAAATCCCCCTTTTTCAAGGCAGGGTTGTTTCATTCTTAGAAAAAATAGAGAGAATAAGAGGAGATAGGCGTTCAACGATGAAAAATGAGCGAAAGCTTACTCGATGCACTGAGTCGTATTGAAAACCCGAGACAGGCTTCCGGACGAAGACACTCATTATCTTTGATATTACTGATAATCATCATGGCAGGTATGAGTGGTGAATGGGGATATCGAGGTATTGGGCGATTTATTGAGCGACATCGCCGGGAGCTGATTATAGCAGGCAAGGAGTGGGTTAAGACAGAATAGGATAGAAGCAATAAACATAGATGCCATGCCTGCTCCCCATAGTCTTGATTTACGCCTAAAAGCTGTTGCCGCCTTCGATAAAGGTGAACGAAAAAGTGATATCTGTCGCTTCTTTGGTATTAGCCGAAATACGCTAGACCTGTGGCTGAAACGACGAGAGAAAATCGGTTCAGTCGCTCCGAAGACAGATTACCGTCGAGGCCCTCAACCGAAGATTAATGATCTAGATGCTTTTCGTGCTTTTGCAGAGGAATATGGGCATCTAACCCAGAAGGAAATGGCGGAGAAATGGCCAGAGTCTATTAGTGATGCATCCAGACGTGAAGCTCTACGGAAAATTGAATTTACTCGAAAAAAAAGACCTATCGATATCAAGAGAGAGATAAAGAATTAGAAAAAGCATTTGTGGCACAACTGAAGCAGTATGGCCAAGAACGACTCGTATATATCGATGAAAGTGGATTTGATAATACCTTAGATTATGGGTATGGCTACTGCCATAAGTCAGAGAGGTTTATCGCAGAGAAGTTAGGTCATCGTACAGAACGAGTTAGCGTGATTGGAGGATGGCGAGAGGGAGAGCAGATAGCACCGATGGTATTTGAGGGCTATGCCAACAGCGCCTTAGTTTGCCAATGGGTAGAGGATTGCTTAGTGCCAGAGTTGATTCCGGGTCAAATTATTATTCTGGATAATGCCAGTGTTCATCCAAAGGAAAGAATACAAACATTGGTGGCGAAGGCAGGATGTGAAGTGATATTTTTGCCACCCTACTCACCACACCTGAACAAGATAGAGAAGTTTTGGGGGAGGTTAAAGAAGGAGGTAAGTAAGCTCATCAAGAAGACTGAGGATTTGTTCGATGCCATCAGAATAGCCTTCTGTTCTATGTCCTAACCTTCTCCTTCGCTGCTATAGCACCTTACAGATTCCTGAAGCTCGTGTCCCCTCCTACTCAACGGTACGGCGAGTGATGATGGAATTAGATTTCCAGCAAGTGACACAAGTCTTTAACCAATGGGCAAGACAATATGTGAGAAAGGGAGACATTGTGGCTGGGGACGGTAAATCCCTCAAAAACACCGTGCAAAACTATGACAACAAGAGTCAAGATTTTGTCACAGCAGTGTCTTTATTCTGTCAGCAGCGACAAGTTGTTTTGGGCATGAAAATGAGTCGGAATAAGAAAGAGAGTGAAATCTCAGTAATCCGGCAATTACTGACAGAGTTAGATTTACCATCAGCCACTGTGACTTTAGATGCCTTACACACTCAAAAAAACAATCCAGTTACTCAGACAACGCGGACATGACTACCTAGTGACAGTCAAAGGCAACCAGAAAAAGCTGTATCAAGCTTTAACAAACTACTGTCAGGAACAAAAGCCAATCGCTCAACATGAATCCCAAAATGTTGGTCATGGTCGTTCTGAAAAAAGACGAGTAGAAGTCTGGTCTGTGCCGACTTCACTAACGCCAGAATGGAAAGATATACAATCCGTTGTCCGCATGACTCGGTGGGGACAGAGGCAGAGCCAAGACTATGAAAATCAGATGTTCTACATCACTTCATTACCACCACAAGGACTAAAGCTGAGTCGAGTAATTCGACAGCATTGGCAAATCGAGAACAACCTACATTGGGTAAAGGATGCACTTCTTGGGGAAGACAAAGCACAACAAAAAGATGGCCATGCTCCAGAGAACTTTGCCATCTTCCGTAGTTGGGTAATCTCGCTATTGAGATTGAACGGCTATTCATCCATAACGGAAGCCATAGCTCTGATTTCTCACCGATTACCGTTTTTACTATCGTTGTGTACTGCTTAGCTTCTTTCTCTCAAGAATGAAACAGCCCTGCCTTGAGAAAGGGGGACTTTTTCTTGGTTTTAGGCGGAATGGATGGCTAAGGTTTTTGTGTCGAGAACTTGGTTTAGTTTGCCGCTGCGATAACCTTCGAGATCGAGAGTGACATAAGTGAAGCCATTTCCTTGAAAGGTTTTTACAAGTTCATCAAGATCAATCTGCGCCATAAAGTCTTTAATTTGTGCTGGAGGGAGTTCGATACGGGCGATATCTTCCTGAGATCGCACCCGTAGATTCTGCCAGCCTAATTTCCGAAGATAGACCTCGCAGCGTCCGACACGTTGTAGCTTTTCAGTGGTAATCATCTCGCCATAAGGAAACCGAGAACTTAGGCAAGGTTGTGCTGGTTTGTCCCACCAAGGTAAGCCTAGGTTTTTAGAGATTTCGCGGACTTCCATTTTGCTAATGCTGACCTCTGCCAGAGGCGATCGCCCCCCTCTCTCTTTAGCCGCTTGGATACCGGGGCGATAGTCTTGTAAATCATCCGCATTCACTCCGTCGATGACGTAGGGATAACCCCGCTCTAAGGCAATGGGCTTAAGGGTGTCATGTAGTTCACTCTTACAGAAATAGCAACGATTAACAGGATTGCTGGTGTAGTTGGGGTTTTCCATTTCGTGGGTTTCTACTAACTCGTGCTTAATCCCAATTTCTTGCGCCTGCACCTGAGCATCTTCTAGTTCTTCAGGGAGTAGAGACGGAGAAACCGCAGTCATTGCCAATGCTTTTTCCCCAAGGACATCATGGGCGACTTTTGCAACGAGAGTACTATCGATGCCACCAGAATAGGCGATGAGAGCTTGATCTAATTCTTTAAAGAAATCTTGTAATGCTTCTAATTTTGATTCCCACGCCATACCCTCAAATCTCCCAAATGCTTTGTTATGGAGTTTCATATCGTAACAAATAATTTATCTAGCCTTTGGGAAACTAAATCGGCGATCGCCACTAGTCTCTATTCGGTATGGTGACCAAAATTTGTTCGATATTATCCCGAAACTCTGGCCAGTTGTCTTTACGCAGGGTCAATATTTCCCAAGAATTAGAATCGAGGTAATAAATCCACTGGGCATCACTACTAAAGTCACTGTTGAGCACATCAAATGTTGTGGGATCTGCGCCGGCGATCGCCCTGAATTCGTGGCCACCAAATAAATCATCACCAACGGGAGCCACATAATAAACGTTGTTTTTATCCTTGGCGTAATAGTCGGGCAGCACTTCAAAGCTTTCAAGATCGACGTAGATTTGTGTTGAACCTGTATTTGTGCCATTGCGAATATAAAATTCTCCACCACACTCATAGACAAAAGGATTTGCCTCCAAAACTTGAACCTTCTGTTCGGCGTAGGATGGACATTTTTGCTGGCGTGGGAAATGTTTAATCGCGAAAGGCAAGGCTCCAATAAAAACCAGAATTATGCTGCCTAGGATACGAGCCAAAATTGGCGATTTAGTAGTTTGTAGCATCAATTTTTTCGTCTCTTAAAGAGGTTGGCGTGAGAGATCATCTGGTACAAAAAAGCCTTGATTGACAATTATTAGCGGTTCCCATTTATCCCAGCTAATTTGGAGATTACCGCCATCGATCAGCTCTATACCAAAGAGGCGATCGCCCGGCTTCAGTAAAGATCTTTCTGTTGGAAATTCCCCGGTATGTTCTTGGAAATACAGTCCAACGCTAGTGGGAGATTCGGGACGAACTTCGACAATGAGGCGTTCTGCCGTCATCTGCCCATCAATACTGACTTTGCCTCTGCCTTGTTCTTCACCACCGAAAATATCGATTTGATAAGCCATCACCTGTGGTGCTCCAGAGCTTGTGGCTTCACTGAATGTATAATTGCCGACCCAACTGTTTAGGCCATAATTTGGCGATCGCGCGACATTGGTCTGCCATTCGAGAATCTTGACGCAATCATCAAGTAACCCTTGTGAACCTTCCGGTAATGGCTGAGTTGGGAGCACACTGTAATTACTCAGAGGAATATCGTCCAACATCGAAAACACCCAAGTCTCTGATGGACCAAGGGGCGCAATAGCCGTTTCAATATTTGTGATTTTGTCGCCCTGACGCTGGCCTCGCAAACAGGAGCGATCATCCGTTGCCCAGCGAGCATTCCAACCTATCACTTGGGTGCCTTCTTGGCGGAAGAGCAAATATTCTTTGCCTAAAGCTTCTGTTGTGGGGACTTCGCCATAAAAATACAATCCATCAGAGCTAGAAGTAACTGGGTTTTTAGTCTGGGGCGGTAATGCTGTTTTAGGTTTCGGATCAACAGCTTTGGGTTCCAGTTCAGATTCTTCTGGTGACTCAGTGACAGATGGACGAGTGTCTTCTGATGTGGTTGCTGAAGGAGACTCCGGAATTTCTTGTGCGCAACCAAACGAAACGCCCAGTATTACACCTGTGGAGATTACAATCTGTGCTGCTCTCAAATTCACTGGTACGACCTAACCTTTCTAGAAAAAATTGTGTGTCTTTGTCCCATCGTAGTCACACAATTCCCAGCGCAAGATGCGGATTCTAAAATTGAAACAGAGGCGATCGCCCTTTTGCTGACTCTGAAAAATTCAATTTAGTTGATCGAGAGAAAACTTTTTAGAGAGGATGTTCTCAAAGATGCGAGTCGGTAAAACTGCATAGAGAAAGGGCAGATAAAAACTCTTTTTACCAAGGCGAATGATAGCTGGAGGATTTGGTTTTGTTGCAGCATTCACCAACTGCTTAGCGAAGATTTCAGTAGGAGTTGAGTCGATTCTGTCAGGACTGATTGTCCAAAATAGCTCTGAATGTGACTGTCTGATATTGTTTGAGTCCGCCTAAACCATTTGCCCTCAAACCATTCTCTATGGACTGTCCTCATTGTCATTCAACAGAATTTTCTCTCCTTCAACAAAGAACTAACCTTGGTTACCATCGCTTTCGTTGTAAAATCTGCCGTCGCACCTATAACGAGCGCACTGCAACCCCTTTCAATTTTGTTGAAGTTCCAACAGACATTATCTTCGAAGTGTTATTCGTTCGAGTCAGATATAAACTCAGCTATCGAGATGTCGCTGAATTCTATTTGCTTCGCGGATTTCAATTCAGCCATGAAACTGTTCGGGACTGGGAGGAGCATTTCCTGCCTTATTTCACCGAACACATTCGAGAAAAACGACGAGGAAAAATAGGGCAAGTCTGGTTTGTTGATGAAACTTATGTCAAAGTTTCTGGGCGATGGTGCTATCTATACCGTGGCATTGATCAAGATGGCAATCTTGTGGATGTGAGGCTCTCTGATAAACGGGACATGGCAGGGACTAAAGCCTTTTTTGAAATGGCCAGAGAGATATCAGGGGAAAGTCCCGAGCAAGTCTTTACTGATGGTCTTAAGTCATACCCCAGAGCCATTGATGAAGAATTAGGAAAAGAGGTGGAGCATCAAGTGATTGGCTGTCAGGGTAATCCAGTGGAACAAAGTCATCGTGGCCAGAAAGACCGATATTATCCAACTCTTGGATTTGGAGCCTTGGAATCAGCCCAGAGATTCTGTCAGGCTTTTGATGAGATTAATAACTTTCTGAGGCCTCGTCGTCAAATGAGAGAATTCGTGTCTCTATCTGAACAAAGAGATAGATTCTTTCATGGAGTGGAAGCATTACACAACATTTTCAATGCTACTCAACTAAAAGCTTATCGAAGGAAAATGATGTTTCATCTCGAATACTGACTTGGCTACTCAATCCTGACACTTTCCATTTGGCCAGAAGATTCAATGTGAGTGCCGAGCAACTTTTTTCAATTCGAGCATGGCCACTAAAATCTGTAATTTCAGAAGTATGGGTTGAAGATAACCTTTAGATCTCTGATGCGGCGGCGATCGCCAAAACAAAAGAAAGAATCCATAGCTGCCTAAATTAAAGTTTTCGAGTTTTAGTTGTGTTCAATATTGCTGAGTCTCATGTTTGTAAATGTACATCAAAGATAGACAAAATGCTTTACATAGATGCATTCCTTAGGAAGAAATCAAAACAATATCAAATAGAAGTTTTCCATATCTATTACTAATATTTGAGAAATGCTCTTTTGATTATAATTATATTGGATTTTATTTTTTTGTTTAAGCCACAATATCTCATTGTGCAAATATTCTTTCTTGCGATTATTTTTCCGGGGTCTTCCATCAATTATTCATTAAAAATAACTTAGGATATTATTCATGAAAAAAATATCAACTCTTTTGATCCTCAACTTATTATTGTTAGGTGGTCTCTTCGGGTGTGGTGGCTCAACTCCAGAACCAGCCGAAGAAGCGACAACTTCTGAGGTCGAAGTAACAGAAGAAACTGAGACGCCTCCGACTGCGGCAGAAGAGGAAGAGGCAGAATCAGTTGAACAAGTAGAAGTGGCAGCGCCAGAAGAAGGTTGGAAAAAGTTTGAAGGTGGAGGTGCATCGATCTGGTTACCGGGAACATACGATGGTGGTGTACCTAGTGAAGATCTTGAATTTATCGCCACTCGTATTCGTGAAATCAATCCAGATTTTGAACAGATCGCAACAATGATCGAACAAAATCCAGACATGTTTAGTTTGTTGGCATTTGATTCTGAAATTGGCGAGCAACCTTTTCTAACCAATATCAACATTATTAGTGAAGCTCTACCTAGTAACCTCACAATTGAGACCTATCTTGATATTACAAAACAGCAGTTGCCGGCACAATTTAATATTGTTGAAGAAGAGTTTATTGAAATTAATTCAAAGCCAGCTGTTCGTTTAATTATTGAGTTGGAAATGGCAGGTAGTTTAGTGAAGGAATCTGTTTATATTGTGCGAGGCGATAATAAAGCATGGGTCATTACTTGTGCCACCGGAAAGGAAGACTTTGAAACGCGTCGCCCAATTTTTGAAAAAATGGCAAACAGCTTCACTATTGATTCCTAAGTGTAATTTTTGAACGTTAGTTTACTAATTTATTTTGCGTGGCAGTGCGCAGGTTTAGTGAGCTCGCTCAAAATGAGAGTGGATTTCTAAGTGAGACATTATGCAGCACTCAAAATGGCATCCTTCTGAAGGGGTTACTCGCCATTCCGGTGGGGCGATCGCCGCGGACACGGACTTTTTTGTTGCCCCATCTCCTGAAATTGGCACAATTATTACTGCTGATAGTAATCTTGTGACCTCTAAACAGGAAATGGAAACGAGTAAATGCTGGATGTTTATCCTATTAGGGGCATTTTTGGGTGGTGCATTTTTTCAGATTCTTCCTCTAATTTTTGGTTTAGGCAGTAGTATCGGCTGGCACATCGCCTCTGTTGTTTCTGCATTGACGGTGGGACTCATCATCCATACGAAAACCTCGTTTTCATATCTGTGTTCTTATGTGGGCGATCAGGGTATTGAAGAACATAAAATATCGGGATCTAGGCAAGGTAAATTGATAAGCCAAAGACTGAAATTCAATGAAGCAGAAGATTTATATACAGCCCAAACTCGTATGTATACGAATGGTGTTTACACTGGGACAAACTATCTATACAAATGGATAAAATCTGGAACAAAACCTTTCCGGCTAGCAGGTAGCTATCACAATAAAAAAGGTTGGCCAGAAGAAGGGCATGCTTGGCATTGTGCAAATTCTGGCGAAGCGGTATGGAGCAATTATCGTTTACGACAACTTAATCAAGATCTAGACAAACAAGGTTTTATTGAGTTTGCAATGAAAGGAAATCCAAAAGCTGTAAGGGTTGGCAGCGGCTTTCTTGAGTTTGTATTAAAAGATAATTCGACCCAGCGAGTGGGTGCTAAAGACATGAAAAAAATCACCCTTGGAAGTGGCAATTTTAATTTTGTCCACAACAATGCAAAGTGGTGGTCTGGGAAAGGAAAATACTCATTTAATTATTCGAATTTACCCAATGCAAAATTGTTTTTACTATGTCTGGATCGTTTAGTTGGAATTTCTTGGTCTTAGTATTTCGCTTCAACTGGAAAAGGAATCACTGCTTATGCTAAAAAACAATGATTCCTTCTCACAATATTGAATTGATTTAAGCTGTTTTACTTTGCAACTACAAAGTTCACAAGTTTATTGGGGACAACAATTACTTTACGAATTTCTTTGCCTTCAATATATCGTTGGGCCGCTTCTGAATCTTTCGCAAATTGCTCAAGTTCTGCTTTGGAAGCCCCTGCAGGAACCTGAATTGTGCCGCGAGTTTTACCCATAATTTGGATAACTAGGGTGATTTCATCAACAGTTAAGGCTGATTTATCAAGAGTTGGGAAATCGACTGTGTGAATAGATTCTGCATGACCCAAATTTTGCCAAAGTTCATCGGCAAGGTGAGGGGCAAAGGGAGCAACTAGTAAGAGCAATGCTTTAATGCCTTCTGCATACACTGGTGAATCAGTACATTTCGCATCTTTGAGGGCATTACTGAGTTTCATCAATTCGGCGATCGCCGTATTAAATTGATAGTCACCTTCGAGGTCTTCCTGAATCTCTTTGATTGCGGTATGGATAGCGCGGCGGAGATCTTTTTCTTCCTTAGAATAATCCCCAGAAGCCTCTTTTGTAGCCGACAAATCAGCACCAGAAACTAATGCCCAAATACGATTAAGAAAACGGAATTGACCTTCCACATCGGCATCATCCCACTCCAAATCCTTCTCTGGGGGAGCCTTGAACAAGATAAACATCCGTGCAGTATCTGCTCCATATTTGCTCAATACAACCTGAGGATCTACACCGTTGTACTTTGACTTCGACATTTTTTCGTAGAAGCCTTTGAGCACATCACCAGTTTCTGGATCTTTAGGATCTTCGGGATCAATTTGATCAACGGGAATATATTTATTGGTTTTCGTATTTTTGTAGGTCAGCGCTTGCACCATTCCCTGCGTCAACAACCGCTTAAAGGGTTCATCCACTGATACCAACTTGTTGTCTCGAACAACTTTAGTGAAGAAGCGAGAATACAAAAGGTGCAAAATAGCGTGCTCAATACCACCAACATATTGATCAACACTCATCCAATCATTAACCTGATCGAGCTTGAAAGGATTTTCTTCATTTTTTGCGTCGGTATAACGAAGGAAGTACCAAGATGAATCGATAAAAGTGTCCATCGTATCGGTTTCACGACGAGCAGGTTTTCCGCAGCAAGGACAATCTACAGACTTCCAATCTTCCATCTGTGCCAAAGGTGAACCACCACGGGAAGAAAACTCTACATCTTCAGGCAGAACCACAGGTAAATCTGCTTCAGGAACAGGCACGACACCGCAATCATCACAGTAGATCATGGGAATAGGACAACCCCAATACCGCTGGCGGGAAATTAACCAATCCCGGAGACGATATTGGATACGCTCTTTTCCGTAACCTTTTTCTTCTGCGAATTTGATAATGGCTTGCTTCCCATCAGTAGAAACAGTGCCATCAAATTCACCACTATTCACCATCACACCGACTTCGGTATATGCCTCTTCTAGTTCAGCCGAAGCGTCGCCACCTTCAGGGATGATCACTGTTTTGATGGGCAAACTATTTTCCTTGGCAAATTTGAAGTCGCGGGTATCATGAGCTGGAACACCCATTACCGCTCCAGTGCCGTATTCATACAACACATAGTTTGCGATAAGAATCGGGACTTCTTCACCAGTGAAAGGATTAACGACTTTACCGCCAGTGGGCACACCTTTCTTCGGCTTGTCATCGGCAGTACGCTCTTCCTCGCTTTCGTTACTGACTTCCTCGATAAAGGCATCAACAGTTGCTTTTTGTGCAGCAGTTGTGACCTGTGCAACGAGGGGATGTTCCGGCGCGAGGACAACGTAAGTTACGCCATAAACGGTATCGGGACGAGTCGTAAATACAGCGACTTTCTCATCACTCCCAACAATGAGAAATTCGAGAAGCGCACCGGACGATTTGCCGATCCAGTTTTGCTGCATCGTTTTGACGCGATCGGGCCAACCTCCAAGTTGATCGAGATCTTGCAATAATTCTTCTGCGTAATCCGTGATCTTGAGGAACCATTGACGAAGTAACTTCTTTTCAACGATCGCCCCAGAACGCCAAGACTTACCTTCCGCATCTACTTGTTCATTAGCGAGTACTGTTTGGTCAATGGGATCCCAATTCACAGCGGCTTCCTTTTGATAGGCGAGGCCGGATTTATAAAACTGTAAAAAGAGCCATTGCGTCCATTTGTAATAGTCTGGGGAACAGGTGGCAACTTCACGATCCCAATCAATCGACAAACCCAATTGCTTGAGCTGGTCACGCATTTGTTCAATATTTTGATACGTCCACTTTGCAGGTGGAATACCGCGATCGATCGCCGCATTTTCGGCGGGTAAACCAAAAGCATCCCAACCCATAGGATGGAGCACCCGGAAACCCTTCATACGTTTGTAGCGGGCGATCACATCAGTAATCACATAATTGCGGACGTGACCCATGTGGAGCTTACCGGAGGGATAGGGAAACATCGACAGGGCATAAAACTTAGGCTTGTCACTTTTTGCCGGGGTTTGATCAAGTCCGAGTTCTAGCCATTGCTGTTGCCATTTTGATTCGATATCGGCAGCACTGTAGCGCGTTTCCACTGAATGTATCTCCGTTGTAGGGGTCAGTCGCCTATTCTAACCCTGTTCGGCGTGGTCTGATAATTCGGCGATCGCCAAGCGCTTTGAAACAATCTTTTGACCGATCTCACATGTTGAATTTTAGGGGAAGCGATCGCCTTTATGATTCCATCACTAAATTTCATATTCGTAACAGAATGATTGGGCTAGGATGCCAGTAACGCCATAAGATCTATCGATTTGCTTGGATCACACAGCACATTTTTTCTATGAATAAGCCCATAATTCTTACGGTTGATGATGATCCAGAAGTATTGCAGGCGATCGCCCGTGATTTGCGAAAAAAGTATGCAGATCGTTTTCGGATAATCCGGGCAGATTCAGGGCAAACAGCCTTGGATGTGGTGCAAAAACTCAAACTCCGCAATGACACTGTTGCTCTGTTTCTAGTTGATCAACGGATGCCCCAAATGACTGGGGTGGAGTTTTTAGAACAAGCATCGCCTGTTTTCCCGGAAGCCAAGAGAGTTTTGCTAACCGCCTATGCAGATACGGAAGCAGCGATTCGGGCGATTAATGTGGCGCGGCTTGATTATTATTTGCTCAAACCGTGGGATCCACCAGAAGAAAAGCTTTATCCGGTTTTGGATGATCTAGTCGATGATTGGTTCGCCAGTTTCCAGCCAGAATTTCAAGGGATACGGGTGATTGGCGATCGCTGGTCGGCAGATTCCCACCGCATTAAAGATTTTTTGGCACGAAACCAAATCCCCTACCGTTGGTTGGATATTGAGCGGGATGCTAAGGCCAAAGAGTTAATCGAATATGCCAAGGTGCAAGATCCTTGTTTGCCATTGGTTTTATTTCCCGATGGTGACTCCCAAAAGAAACCCAGTAATTTGGCGATCGCCGAGAAGATTGGCTTACAGACCGAAGCAGAAAAACCTTTTTATGATCTGATTATTGTGGGTGGTGGCCCCGGCGGATTGGCTGCCGCCGTCTATGGCGCTTCTGAAGGATTGCGCACTGTGATGCTCGAAAAGGAGGCTCCCGGTGGTCAGGCAGGAACAAGTTCTCGCATTGAAAATTATTTAGGCTTTCCAGTCGGTCTCAGCGGCGGAGATTTAGCGCGGCGAGCAGTAACCCAAGCGAAACGCTTCGGCGTAGAAATCCTGACTCCCCAAGAGGTCACCAACATTCGCATTGAAAATGACTATCGGATTGTCACCCTAAAAAGTGGTGCAGAGTTGACGAGCCACGCCGTAATTTTGGCGATGGGGGTTTCTTGGCGACGGTTATCCATGCCGGGAATCGAGAAATTTACGGGCGCTGGAGTTTACTATGGTGCTGCTCAAACTGAGGCGATCGCTTGCAAAGGAGAAGATGTTTATGTGGTGGGTGGCGCAAATTCTGCGGGACAAGCGGCCATGTATTTTTCGAGATTTGCGCGGAAAGTCATCATGTTGGTGCGGGGCGAATCCCTTACAAAAAGTATGTCTCAATATCTCATCGATCAAATTGGTGAGACCGAAAATATCGAGGTTCGTACCCATTCCAGCATCATGGAAGCTCAGGGTGAGACTCGCTTAGAATCTCTCGTTATCCAAAACTCTGCGACAGAAACCATCACCACCGAACCCGCCAAATCTCTCTTTATCTTTATCGGTGCAGTCCCAAGAACCGAATGGCTTGATGAGTTCATCAGTCGCGATGAGCGGGGGTTCATTCTCACAGGGCCAGATTTACATGGCGATCGCCTAGGCATTCCCCGGCAATATCGTTGGTTGCAGGAGCGCGCCCCATTCCTCCTCGAAACCAATGTCCCGGGTGTTTTTGCCGTTGGAGATGTGCGCCATGGTTCCGTTAAGCGTGTAGCTTCTGGCGTTGGGGAAGGTAGTATTTGCGTGCAATTTGTGCATCGTTATCTCAGCAATCTATAGGAGAGCACTATGCTTTGCATCGAAAATTTATTGGCGATCGACGCTTTCCAAGAATTACCTCAAGACAAGCTGGAATGGACTTGTGAGCGAGCAAAAGAAGTCAAGCTGAAAACTGGTGACTTTCTCATGCAAGAAGGAGAAGCGCCCAATGGCTTTTTTATTTTGGTGCAAGGCAAAATTAGTATTAGCCGCTTAAGTGAAGGTGTGGAAATGCCCATTGGACAGCAGGAAGCACCAGCCTTCTTCGGGGAAATTGCCGTACTGACCGAAAATCCCCATGCTGTGTCAATGCGAGCCCTAAGTGAATGCGATTTGTACCAACTGAATTGCTGTGATTTTTTGACATTACTCCATGAATGCCGAGGCTTTGAGCGGAGTATTTTTCGCACCATGCAAGCTCGCACAAGAGGGTTAGAATCCTTCCTTCGTAGCCGAGAAAAAATGGCCGCTTTGGGGACTCTTTCAGCAGGATTAGCCCATGAACTGAATAATCCAGCCGCTGCGTTAGTCCGAGCTCTAAAAGATGTATTGCCTAATATCCGTGAATTGGAATGGATGAGTTTGGTTTATGGCCAACAAAATCCAGATCCTGAACATACTCAAGATTGGCAGGATACCCGTGATCAGGGCTACGAGGTGATTTTGCATCAAACCATGGATGCGATGACTTTAAGTGATCGCGAGGACGAACTTTTAGATTGGCTTGAAGATTATGGTGTAGAAGATGCGTGGAAATTGACAGAACCCCTTGCTTCGGCAGGCATTGAAGCGGCAACGTTAGAGCGTTTAACTGAACGGTGGCGCGATCGCCCCGATGAATTGCGAGATCAGGGAGTGCGCTGGCTAGCGGTATCTTTTGATGTGATGTCGATGATCAAAAATGGTTTGCGGGGGGCAGAGCGAATTTCTGAGTTAGTGACTTCGATGAAATCCTATTCCCATATGGATCGCGGGGCACAGCAGTTTGTGGATGTGCATAGTGGCTTGGAGGATACGCTCAAACTTTTTTCGTTCAAGCTCAAGCATGGCATCAAAGTCGAACGGCAGTATGATTGCTCCCTCCCCAAAATTTGCGCCTATGGTAGTGAACTTAATCAGGTCTGGACGAATCTAATCGATAATGCGATCGCCGCGATGGACGAAAAAGACACTTTGAAAATTATTACCTGTCGGGATGGCGATTATGTGCGCGTCGAAATCATTGATTCAGGTGCTGGTATTGACCCAGAGATTCAGACCAGAATTTTTGAGCCATTTTTCACGACAAAGCAGATGGGGCAAGGCTCTGGTTTAGGACTAGATGCAGTGAGTCGAATTATTCGTAATCGCCATGAAGGAATTGTGACAGTCACATCTCAACCAGGACAAACTTGTTTTACGGTCTGTTTGCCCATCACCGAGATGCCAGCTTGCGATATTCCAGAAGAAAGTTAGAGATGTTTAGATAGAGGTTTTCTAAAATTCTCTTACGCAAAATAGAGCGGTACGCTTCCCTAATTAATCAGAATTCTGGGGACGTTTTCCTGCACACTAGTAAGGCTCCTACAACAATAGATTTCCCATGAAACAATCGCTTACCGAAGGTGCTATTGGTCAACGACTAGTGAAGCTCACTTTGCCAATGGTTTGGGGCATTCTCGCCATTGTTGCGTTCAATCTTGCTGATACCTACTATGTCGGTCAACTCGGCACAAATGAACTCGCAGCGATGAGTTTTACCTTCCCAGTGGTTATGACCTTAGGCAGTTTAGCGATGGGTTTGGGGATTGGTGCCTCGTCGATTATTGCGCGAGCTATCGGTGTGGGCGATCGCAGTCGGGTACAACGTTTTACGACAAATAGTTTGACCCTCGGTGTGGTGGCAGTGGCCTTACTCGCCTCGATTGGTCTTTTGACCATTGGGCCATTATTTACGGCTCTAGGGGCAAATGAAGCAGTGCTGCCTTATGTCCGGCAATACATGGAAATTTGGTATTTTGGCATTGTTTTTCTCGTCATCCCGATGATTGGCAATAGTGCAATCCGGGCTGCGGGGGATACGGTGACGCCGAGTTTGATTATGATCTTTGCCGCAGGAATCAACATATTGCTTGATCCACTGTTGATTTTTGGGGTGGCTGGTTTTCCAGAATTGGGTTTGGCAGGGGCTGCTTGGGCAACCTTGATTTCTCGGGCAATCACCCTAACCGCGTCTCTGTGTGTCTTGAAATTTAAAGAGGATATGTTGTCTTCACACTTCCCAGATTTAGAGGAGACACTCTGGTGTTGGCGAGATATTTTATCTGTGGGTTTACCTGCGGCTGGGGCGAGTATGATTACGCCCATCTCTATTGGCATTATCACAGGTCTACTCGCGAGTTATGGTTCTGTGGCTGTGGCCGGTTTTGGAATTGCATCACGTATCGAATCTTTTGCAATGATTGCTTTGATGGCACTGTCTGCCAGCATTGGGCCTTTCGTGGGGCAAAACTGGGGTGCAAAGGAGTATGGACGGGTCGCCGAAGCGCTTAAGCAAAGCTATATTTTCTGTCTAGGCTGGGGTCTCTTGATGGCGATCGCCCTTGCTATTTTTGGGACACAGTTGGCAACGTTATTTAATGACAATGGCGAGGTGGTCAGAATTGCCGCAGTTTATCTATTGTTTGTCCCGGTAACCTATGGCGCAAGTGGCATTATCCAAGTAGCAAGCTCAGCGTTTAATGCTCTAGGTAAACCAATTCCCGCGATTACGATGACAGCCTTGAGGATGTTCGTTTTTTATATTCCTTTGGCGTATCTGGGCAGTCGTATTTTTGGCGTCGCAGGTGTGTTCGTCGCGGCAACGGTTTCTAATGCTTTAGTCGGTATTGTTGCTTTTGTGTGGAGTGGACGCACTCAGAAAAAACTGATCAATTGCATGGATATGGTTGAAACCGCAGAATGCAACTGATGATGAACTGGCAATGGGAGAATTTCAACGGCGATCGCCACACTCTATAAAAACAAAGAAGGAAGTGATCAAAACAATTCATGCCTGTTTTACACTTATTTAAAAGCTTTTGAATTTTGCCTAATGTCTTCAAATATTTGTAGTGACTAAAGCGAGAAAACCAAATATTTATCCGCGATTAATCTGGTTGAATTTCTTTTGGGCTTCAAAATTTCAGACTGCCTTAAAACATGACAAAATTTTCTGAAAGTATTCAGAAAATCATCGTTTTTTTAAATGGGAAATAGTCTACTTAGCTTTTCTCTTTGCTTCTGCGAACGCCTGTGTCGAGCGGCGAAACGGCAAAACCTTACAGTAGTTAGGGGAAGATTCTACTTGACCTTTCTCAATTTGCCATTCACCTGTTTCAGGGTCGCGGTAAGTTTGAAATGGTGCTTTATCGAGCTTAGAATTACAAGGGACGGCCATGGTAGATGCGTTTTTGAGGAGTCTTCACTGAATCTTTATATTCGTATTTGTAATTATACTCATTGATGCGCCATATGCAACGGGGGGAGAGACCAACCATCCCAACGACCTGCAAAGCCTTGCTATACGTACGTATAGCTTGTTTCTGGGCAACTCTACTGCTAGGCTAAGGGCGATCGCCACCACCTAAAAATACAAGCTTTTTGGCAAAGATTTTATGACTGAGAATTTGTTTTGGGATGATATCCTTACGTTCGCTTCACAAACGAGTCATCGAATCGGGGATGAGCTGATCGGAAAGTTTGGGAAGTTACAAGCGGTACGCAAGGATGATGGCAGTCTCGTCACTGAAGCGGATAAATGGTCTGATGCAGAGATTCGGCAGGCGATCGCCACAACTTTTCCTGAGCATGGCGTTTTAAGCGAAGAGACAGAACATATTTTTCCGGCGAATGATTGGTGTTGGGTGATTGATCCTATTGATGGCACCACAAATTTTACACGGGGCATTCCTATCTGGGGCATCTCTATCGGTCTTCTCTATAAAGGCACACCAGTTTTCGGATATGTACATTTCCCAGTGATTCGCCAATCTTTTCATGGCTATTGGTATGGGGATTCTGGTTTGACCGGGCCAACAGGTGCCTACTGTAACGGCGAACCGATTCATACGAGTCCCGACGAACCCAGTCTCAACCATATTTTTAATCTCTGTGCCAGAAGTACCGATGTGGCAGCAGGAAAATCTTTTCCTTGCAAAATTAGGTTAATGGGTGTGGCGAGTTATAACGTGCTCATTGTGGCGACAGGAGCTGCCCTCGGTGGCGTAGAAGCCACACCTAAAATTTGGGATATTGCCGCAGTTTGGGCCATTGTGCAAGCGGCTGGTGGGGCGATCGCCACCCTCGAACCCAATGCGATTTTTCCGTTAGAAATTGGCAAAGATTATGGCAGTAGACCTTTCCCTTGTGTCACAGCAAGTCGCGAAGATTTAGTAGATATATTTAAACCGTTGGTTCAATTTATTGGCGATCGCGTATGTGAAAAATATGAATTATAAAGACTTTAATTCAATCTTTACTTAGCATTAATTGAATCAACTAAATCATCATGAAAAATACTTATTTAGACTTAGATGAGTTGCTTAGAATTGGGAGATAAGACCTTCTATTTCTCACCTTCAAAAATAGAAAAAGAAGAATCTTGATCACCTTATGGGTAGAAAATAATTCTTCTCTAAGCCATGCGACAAACAATATTTCGTTTGCTCTTACCTTTCGCATTAGTTAGTTTTTTTTCAGGTTGTGCGACTTCTCCAGAAGTCCAATCCCCAACAACTACAATACCTCAAGAAAATTCCAGCTCAACGGATAAAGAAGCTGTAAATCCAGAGTCAATGATTGTTTTAGGAGATGTTTCAGAAAACCCTACCCGAAAAATTGAGCGTTTCCAGCCCTTAGCTGATTACCTCGCAGCACAACTAGAAGCAGAAGGCATTACCAAAGGAAAAGTCAAAGTTGCACCGGACATCGATACGATGATCGCTTGGTTGAAAAGTGGCGAAGTTGATCTCTATTTTGACAGTCCATTTCCGGCAATGTTGATGCAAAAAAATGCCCAAGCAAAACCACTACTACGGCGACGGAAAAAGGGACAGGCTGAGTATCACACAGTATTCTTTGTTCTAAAAGAAAGTGGCATTACAAGCCTCGAAGATCTAAAAGGAAAATTACTTGCCATCGATGAACCTGAGTCAACAACGGGCTTTATGTTGCCGATTGGTTTTCTACTCGAATCAGAATTTAAAGTTGAAGAGAAAGCCTCTCTCAACGCTCAACCTACCGAAGATACTGTTGGCTATATTTTTAGTGGTGACGATGAAAATACGGTGGAATGGGTCATTAGTAAAGAGATTGAAGCGGGAGCTGTTGACAATAGAACTTTTGATCAACTTGACCAATCTGTACGAGATGCAATGTTGATTATTGCGGAAACAGAAGTTGTGCCGCGTAATTTAACAATGGTGGCTCCAGATTTAGATGAGGCACTAACAACCAAGATTAAAGAGGTGTTGATTAATATGGATGAAACACCAGAAGGTCAAGATGTGCTCCAGTTGTTTGAAAAAACAGCTCAATTTGATGAGCTGCCTGATGAAAGTTCCCTTGAGAAAATGGATGTTTTCTATGATTTAGTACAATCCCAAAACTGATTTCCAAATCGGCTCATTTCTTTCTCTCATGGCGGGCGATCGCCACACAAAACAAGCGTGAAGCACCTAAAAAAACACTTTAAGTTTCGTCTGCGAGCGAACTCCCTTGCGGCGAAATATACCCTCGCAATGACAGCACTTGTTGTCAGTATCGTTGCGGGGGTGAGTGGTTTGACGATTGCGAGAGAACGTAACACTTTCCGCTCAGAGTTAGAGCAGCAAGCCGAAGTGATGCTCAACACTGTAGTGGCCATGACCAGTGATGCTTTTTATCAGCGAGATTTCGATGATCTTGAGCGGTTTATGGATAATCTGGGGTCAACCCTAGAAGATGATTTATTTAGCTTCGGACGCGTTTACCAATCAGATGGACGCGTTGTATCAGACGCATACCAAGCTGATATTGAAATTTATTCCCTAGAGGCGGAGCCGTTCGGACAACAGCTCATCGCCTCCGAAAATATTGTTTACCTTTGGGAAGACAATCAGCTGATTGTGGGTCGGGCTGTCTCTATTGGCGGTGATGTGTGGGGGGCGATCGCCATTGGTCTGTCTACAGATGCTCTCAAAGCAAAAGTTACAGCCGTGAGAAATCAAGGTTTTGTCTTAGCGATTTTTGCGGTTGTTATTGGCATAATCCTGGCAAGGATATTAAGTCGTTCTATTACAGAATCTCTGCGGGAACTCACTGCCGCCACCAAAGATTTGGCGGAAGGGAATCTCGACCAAAAAATCACAGTGGCAGGTGAACAAGAGCTGGCTGACCTTGCCAATAGTTTTAACCTGATGTCCAGCAATGTTCGCACTTTAGTTCAGGAGTTACAGGAACAGGCTGAAGCACTAAAAACAAGTGAGGCGATCGCCTCAGAAAAAGCCCTCAAGCTCCAAATTGCAATGGAAGAGCTGACAACGACTCAGACCCAGCTGATGCAGAGCGAAAAAATGGTTAGCCTCGGTCAACTCGTCGCAGGAGTCGCCCATGAAATCAATAATCCCATTAACTTTATCCACGGCAACATTAGGCACACGATCGATTACACAAATGATTTATTAGAACTGCTAGATGTCTATCAAGACCACAATCCAGAGCCTCCCGATGATATTGCGGATCTCACAGAAGAAATTGAACTGGATTTTCTCAAAGAAGACCTGCCAAAGATGCTGCAATCCATGTGGACAGGCACAGAACGTATCCAAGAAATCGTTAAATCTCTGCGTAACTTTTCGCGACTAGACGAAGCAGAGTTTAAAGCAGTCGATCTTCATGAGGGTATTGATAGTACCTTAATGATTCTCGAAAATCGTCTCAAATCCAGTGGTAGTTTCCCAAGAATCGAAATCAGAAAAAATTATGGTCAGCTCCCAAATATTGAATGTTTTCCGGGTCAACTCAACCAGGTCTTTATGAATCTGATTGTCAATGCCATCGATGCCCTAGAGAGTAAAGGAGAAGACAAAACTTACGAAGAAATTGAAGCCCTAGATCCACATATTGCGATTACAACCTCTCTAATCGAAGATAACTGGCTTAGGGTTTGTATCCGCGACAATGCTGGTGGCATTCCACCAGAAGTTCAGGCAAAGTTATTTGACCCATTTTTCACCACTAAGCCTTTAGGTAAGGGCACAGGCCTGGGACTGTCCATTAGTTATAAAATCATTACTGAAAAACATTTTGGCCATATTTCCTGCAACTCGATAATTGGTGAGGGCACAGAATTTGTAGTGATGATTCCACAGCTCTCCAAACATGGCGTACAACAGACATCAGAAACCGTTAGTTCCACTTCCCTTTAAAGATATTGCGGGAAAAAATACGAGTTGTAAGGAATTCGATAAAATACTTGGGCGCATATATTGAGCATTTGAAAAGGGACGTAGGATAGTCATGACCGTTGCAGTTGCCATTCATAATCTTCAGAAAAGCTACGGCACAAATCCTGCAGTAAAGGATGTGTCTTTCGAGGTGGAGCGTGGCACAATTTTTGGATTATTGGGGCCAAATGGCGCAGGGAAAACCACCACGATTCGGTGTCTCTGTACTTTGGCACGACCGGATGCAGGAAACATTGATGTCTGCGGTATTTCAGCTTTAGCCAAACCCAAAGCAGTGCGACAACGCTTGGGATATGTGGCGCAAGAGGTAGCGATCGACAAAATTTTGACCGGACGCGAACTCCTCAATTTGCAAGCGGCGCTCTATCATCTCCCGAAAAAATTTATTCCCCAGCGAGTAGAGCAACTTCTTGGGGCTTTGGGTTTAGCAGAATATGGTGACCAGAAAACGGGGACTTATTCGGGGGGTCTGCGTAAACGTCTTGATTTGGCCGCAGGTCTACTCCATCAGCCAGACGTTTTGGTTTTAGATGAGCCGACGGTTGGTCTCGATATCGAGAGTCGGGTGGTCGTTTGGGATTTCCTGCAGCACTTACGAGCGGCCGGGACAACAGTGATTATTACGAGCCACTATCTCGAAGAAATTGATGCCCTTGCGGATAATCTCGCCATTATTGACAAAGGTAAGGTGATTGCAGCAGGAACTCCTAACGAACTGAAAGATAAAGTTGGTGGCGATCGCGTTACCCTCAGAATTCAAGAGTTTACATCTGATGAAGAGGCACAAAAAGCCACAGAGGTTATTGAGAAGCTAGATTTTGTCGAAACAGTTATTATAAATGGAGCTCAAGGTAACTCTTTAAATTTAGTCGTCAGTCGTCAAGGCAATCATCTCAGCGCTATTGAACAGACGATTCAATCTGCAAATTTACCGATTTTTAGCTTGAGTCAATCCCGCCCAAGTTTGGATGATGTTTATCTCGCAGCAACCGGTCAAACTCTTATGGATGCAGATCTTGCCGCCGCAGCGAAGCGGGATCTCAAAAAAGAGAAAAAGCAACAAATGAAAGCCTAAGTTCTGAAAATCTAAGGGCGATCGCCTTTAATCCTTTCCCAACATCATCACTATCAGAGATAAACAATGATTCGTATCTATGGCATCCGTGAACAGCTAAATCCGATCAAAGCCAAACTTTCGGATGTGGTTCATCACTGCATGGTGGAAACACTAAAATTTCCCGATAGTAAGCGATCGCATCGATTTATACCGCTTGCCTCAGAAGACTTTTATTATCCAACTGACCGTTCCGAAGCCTACACCGTAATTGAAATTACGATGATAGCTGGCCGGACTGTTGAGACTAAGAAAAAACTCATCCACTTATTATTTGAAAAGATTGAATCGGTGCTTGATATTTCGCCAGTAGATGTAGAAATTACTATTATCGAATCTCCTGCCAGTAATTGGGGATTTCGAGGGATGACTGGTGATGAAGCGAAGCTCAACTATAAAGTCAATGTTTAAACCAAGAAATTTAAGAGACAAACTTCCAACTTATAGATGAAAATTACTTGGGATAAAAAAACTGCAGCCATCAATTTTCAGACCTATGGCCTTCACTTTTCTGATGTCGTCGCAATTTTCTATGACAGCAATACCCTCGAACTCGGTGAAACACTCATAGAAGGCGGCAGAAAATATATCGCAATCGGTATCGATCAACTTTTTCGTACCTCTGTGATTGCCTATGATTTCCATGATAGTCACATTAAAATAATGTCAGCGCGACTGGCTACACCTTCAGAGAAATATATGTATGAAACCAGAATACGATTTTAGTGAGGCGCGCCAAGGCGCAATTGTCCAGCAACCAGCGAACAAAACAAAAGTCTCTTTCTATCTAGATAATGCAATCCTCCGAACGCTACAAGAACAAGGAGATTTATCTGAAGAAGGATATCAATTTATTATCAACAAAATTTTAGAAGAATCCCTCGATGGCTTTTTTTATCCCCAAGAAAAAATACAAGTTAGACATCTGGGAGCCTTTGTTTACCGATTACAAAATTTGATTGAGAAAGGACAAAATCATCTTATTAAGCTGCGAGAATATGATATCGATAAATACGAAGATAGTAAGAGAGATTATTACTATCAATCTATGGCTTGGCTGACAACAGTAAATAACTTGGTTGAGATCTTTTTTCAAAATCAAGACATACTCTACGTCAAGCGTTTGAATCAACTCGCAGAGAAAATGACAAGTGGCAATTCCATCGGTCGGATGACCCAAGTACTCGGCATTCTTGAAGAATTATTATTTGATTTAGAAAAAGATACTTTTGATCTAAAAGAAAACCCTTCTCTCTAGAAATGTTATGGCTTATCGCAGCTGTATCTTTTCCAACAGAGAGTAAGCAACTTGAGGTAGGATCAGAATTCTGTTTCGGCTCTGGTCAGCTATGTATCTGAAAAGTCTCCACCTGCGTAATTTCAGGAATTATCGTGAGCAATACATTGACTTCACTGCCCAGAAAACAATTTTGATTGGCAATAATGCCCAAGGAAAATCTAATCTTTTAGAAGCGGTGGAGTTACTCTCCACATTAAAAACCCATCGCACTAGCCGTGATGCTGATCTTGTCCTACAGCCAGAGTCTAGTGGTTCATTACAAGCGGTTATTAGTCGGGAATATGGAGATTCTGAACTAAATGCAGTTTTGCGAACGAAGGGTCGACGCACTCTTGTACTCAATGGGGAGACTGTCCGCCGTCAAATGGATGCGCTTGGTATTTTAAATTCGGTGCAGTTTTCTTGTCTCGATTTGGATTTGGTGAGAGGTGGCCCTGATTATCGGCGCAACTGGATTGATGGGCTTTTGGTGCAGCTTGAGCCTCTATATGCTCATATTTCTCAGCAGTATCAGCAGGTGCTTCGGCAGCGTAATGCACTCCTGAAAAGAATTCGTAAACTCACTCAGGAAGGGGTTTCACTGTCTTCTGATGCGTTGCAAGAACTCCAACTTTGGGATCTGCAATTGGCAGCAGCAGGATCTCGCGTTACAAGGCGGCGATCGCGGAGTTTAGCTCGGTTAATACCTTTAGCGCAGAAGTGGCATCGAGAAATTAGTAGCCATACCGAAAATTTAGTAATTACCTATTCACCAAATGTTGTGTGGACGGAAGATGAGCCGGAATCGGTACAACAAGCTTTCCTCGAAAAAATTGAGCAACGACGCACGGCAGAAAAGCATCAAGGTAGCAGTATGGTCGGAACACATCGCGATGAGATTGAGTTTGAAATCAATGGCACTCCAGCCCGTTTCTATGGTTCGCAGGGACAACAAAGAACGTTAGTTTTGGCACTGAAATTGGCAGAGTTACAGCTGATTGAAGAGGTCGTCGGAGAACCCCCTTTGCTGTTATTGGATGATGTTTTAGCGGAGTTGGACCCGTCACGACAAAATCAGTTGCTCGATACAATTCAGTCTCGTTTTCAAACGATTATTACGACAACTCATTTAAATTCTTTTGATGCAAATTGGCTTAAGCATGCGCAAATTCTGACGGTAGAACAAGGTCATCTTCAAGAATTTGAGACTCAGCCGCAACCACAACTTTCAACAGATCTTCAGCCTGAGAAAGCGACGAAAAACTCGGAAAGTGTCACCAAGCACTCTGATTGAAATATAACTTGATTATTTGAATTGTCCTATTCGTGGGGCGATCGCCGGGTGTATCGATCCCGAATGCCCTAAGCCTAAAGAGATCGTAAGAGGGATGACAAGATTTGAAAAATCATAATAATGTAGAACATAATCTTTCTCTAATTATTGAGTCCCCATGCCCGCTGAGCTGCCCCAACCAAAACGAATTAAAACTCCCAACCCGGCAAATTACAGTAGCCCGTCCGTCCCAATTTCTGTTTATAAACAGCTTGCCGGAGAGTTGAATGTGGTGAAAACAGAAGTGGTGGCGCTGAAATCAGAAAATCAGCAACTACGCTCTAATAATCAGAAATTACAAAACCAGGTTCACCAGGTTATTCAGGCAGCAGAACACCTCAAACAGATGGTGAATCGCTATGACTTTGGGGCAGAAACCTATCAAGTTCAGGCACAAAGCGTTCCGCAACCGCCTCAACAAATGATGCCGCCCACGCCTCAGCCCCAATTACCTGCGGCAGCTCCTCCAGCACAATATCCCTCAGCACAACAATTCCAAGCGCCTCAACCTGTCGCTGCACCGCCTTCTCAAAATGGCACGGCTCAATACCAGGCCTCTCCCACAATGACCCCTGCAACAAATGCTCCTAAGCAAGTGACAACTGTTGCTCAGCCTAAGCTCAAAAGCTCTGAAGATGTTGAGGGTGGGATTAATGGTTGGGTAATTGTCCTCGCGGCGATCGCCATTATCCTGACGGCGTTTGGCGCTGGATACATGGTAGTTTTACCTCTGCTAAACAATAACAACACTCCATCTCAGTAATTCATGGCAAATATTCAGGCACTTAGAGGGACAAAAGATATCTATGCACCAGAAATCGCTTATTGGCAGATGGTGGAAGCGGTGGTGCGTGATTGTTTAGGGCGGGCAACCTACCAAGAAATTCGGACGCCTATTTTTGAACAAACGGATTTATTTCAGCGGGGTATTGGTGAAGCCACCGATGTCGTCAGCAAAGAGATGTACTCGTTTACAGATCGTGGCGATCGCTCCCTTACCCTCAGACCAGAAGGAACAGCTGGTGCGGTACGTGCTTACATCGAGCGTAAATTATTTGCCCAGGGTGGTGTGCAACGGCTTTGGTATACGGGGCCAATGTTTCGTTATGAACGTCCCCAAGCTGGTCGGCAACGGCAATTTCATCAAGTTGGTGTTGAGGTACTCGGTACTAATGATGCCCGCGCTGATGTGGAAGTAATTGCGATCGCTACCCAAATTTTAGGCACGTTAGGTCTTAAAAATTTAAGTCTTCAGCTCAATTCTGTTGGCAATAAAGAAGATCGCCAACGATATCGAGATGCTTTGGTGGAATATCTAACACCCTTTAAAGCAGACCTCGATAAAGATTCTCAGGATCGACTAGACCGTAACCCTCTCCGCATTCTCGATAGCAAGGATAAGAAAACTCAGGTGATCGCCAAAGATGCCCCAAGCATTTTGGATTATCTCAGTGAGAGCTCAAAAGCTCACTTCGATAAGGTGCAAGCCTCCCTCGCCAATTTGGGTATCGATTATCAGCTCAACCCTTGTTTAGTCAGGGGTTTGGATTATTACACCCACACCGCCTTTGAAATTCAGTCGAATGATTTGGGAGCACAGGCAACAGTTTGTGGTGGCGGCCGCTATGATGGTTTGGTCTCAGAACTGGGTGGCCCTGAAACAGCGGCAGTGGGCTGGGCAATTGGTTTAGAGCGACTCGTCATTCTATTGCAGCAGTTGGCTGAAACGCCGACCCAAAGCCTTGATTTTTATGTGGTGTCCCGAGGGGATGCAGCGGAGGCTTCTTCTGGAGTTTTGGCGCACAAATTACGATTAGCAGGCTTTTCCGTCGAGCTGGATCTTAGTGGCAGTGCCTTTGGGAAACAGTTTAAGCGGGCAGACCGGAGCGGGGCGATCGCCTGTCTGGTGCTCGGCGATGACGAAGCGGCAAACGACCAAGTGCAACTAAAGTGGCTCCAAACAAAGGAGCAGCTAACCCTTGCACAATCTGAGCTGCTCGATAAGAGCGGTTTCTGGAAAACACAAATTTTATGGAACACACCCAAGCAACAGGCATAAAACCAAGGATTTTTACGATGGGTAACTGGGACTTTCTCTTACAAAAAACAGGCGATAAACAATGGGGTACTGCCCATAAATCCGATCTGAAACTCAAGGCAGGGAGCTATCGCATTGCAGCGAAGGGAGATCCCAGTGTTGATGTGGCAGTCACCGTTGAGTTTGCCAGTGAAACGGCATCGGAAGGAGAGGCTCCCAAAACCCAAACCCGAGCAAAACGTACTAATGCGAAGGGATTGTTGGCAATTGTGCCCTTTACCGAATTTAAAGCTGGTCAATGGACCATTAGCTGTCAGAGTCTTGACCAAAATAATCCTTGGGAGAAAGTCCTCAATATCCAGGTCAAAGGGGCGATCGCCAAACCAAAAACATTCAAACCGCTCCCGCTCCCTCCCAACCCCAACCTTTTTTCCTTTGATGGCTCTCTCGGCACCACCGAACCAGAACAAACAGAACCCCAAGTTGTTGAGTCAGTTGATACCGAAGAAACGGTTTTAGATCGTTCCCTCGCGAAATTGATGGCAACGAAAAATGAGGATGCCACTGCTGCCGAAAGTCTAAAAGAAACAGTGAGCGATACCCTCAAAGATCTTGAGGTTCAGGAAGCAACACCCACAGAAACTGAGCTAGAAGATTGGAGTGATACCGAAACGGCAGCTGGTCTTTTACAAGGTTCATTGCAGGAGTTAGATGAGCTCCTCAAGGCTGAGCTAGAGCCCATTTGGCAAGAAATGGATCGCACGGCTCAAAAACAAGCTGCTCAATCAGCACAGGAGTTATCGCAACCTGATTTCCTCGCGGTCACTCTGGAGCAGCCGGTTTTAACATGGCAAGGCGATCGCCCGGTCACTATCGCAGGAACATTACGCGCGACAAAAGATATTCCCGAACAATACCAGCCAGCCCTCAGACAAATAAAAATCCGTTTTCAGCTAGTTAACCCTCAAAATTCCCAGCAGCAAGTTGCCGTCGAGCAGCAACTCAATAACCCTGAATTTCCCCACAACTTCCGACAAGTGATTGCCATCGATCCAAACTGGCAAACCCTCACAATTGTGGGCGATATTACCGTAGAAACGAATGAACAGCCTCCACAGATCTTAGCGACTCAAGGTTTAAATCTCATTGCTGATTATCAGGCGATCGCCGCAAATATTCACCTTCCAGAAGTGCCTCCTGAGGATGAAGCGCTACTAAACGATGGTGATATTGACTTGCCCGAACCCGAGTCTTTTGTTGTTGCAGAAACAGTCCCTGACTCGAATCCTAATACGACGATTTTGCCGCCCAAACTTAGCACTCAAGGGCGTACCACCGCGGCAGCTCCCGAATTGCCAACATTTATGAAAACATCTGCCAATGCAGATCATTCCCCGATTGGTGAAGCTGTCCTCGAAGAAGCAGAAATCACTGAAATACCCACCGATTCAGATTCAGATTCAGCATCAGAACCAGAGACCAAAGCACTACCTGGTGGCGATGAACCAGTTGTGATGGGAGAGCGATCGCCAACAACGGAAGATTCAGAAACCCCAACATCAGAAGCAGAAGATGATATTCCCTACCCATTTGTTTTGACGCCTGAGGAGACTCAAGAGAATGGGGAAATCCAAGATAATACTGATGAAGAAATACCAACTGTAACAGAGGTAGAAACAGAAGAAGATGCTTCTACTGGCGTACCAGATCTCGACTGGAATTCCCGTTTCTTCCAACGCCTTAACGTCATGGCAACGGATACTTCTGGCTCAGCATGGCTAGAGGATACGGCACAAAACAAATCCGAAGCGGAAGATTCAGTGGTCATTTTCCAAAAGGATGTAATGGCAATGCAGCCTTTAACGCCAGATCCTGAAGAGGGTGAAAGTCTACCAAATACGATGGAAATCGTGGTAGATAGTCTATGGGAAGAAGCTGAAGCAACCGCAGAGCCTCAAGCAACCATCGAACCTAGTTATGATGCCTCCGGATTGCCTCACCCACCAGAGTTTTTGCAAGATTCGGATATTCCCGATAATGCCATTCAAGCGTCTCAACCAACGCCGGAACCGGTTTTAAGTTTGACGAAAACTGAATATCGACCTGAAGATATGGCCGTTGTACAAGTCACCTTACCGCCCCATCCTGATCGCCTTTACGTCAAACTTTGGCTACAGGATCGACAAAGTCGAACTTTGTTGGCAGGCCCTTATCAACTGACGGATTTTACGCCTAATGACAATGGTGAATCGGAGACTTTGACGCAAGTTTTAATTCCCCAGGGAGCTATCGAAATTCGCTTCGAGGCGATCGCCATTAATCCGAGGCTGCAACAGGAAAGTCGTAAAGTGGGCATTGATCGTCGGGTAATTCCTCAGAATTTTTCAGAAATGAATTGGGATGACCTTGAAGTTTAGAACGTAATCCTGCAAATTCCTATTTCTAAATTTAGGCAAAATCCATGAATAAAACACTCACCATTGTTGGCGTGGCGATCGCTGGAGTTGCGGTACTGGGTGTCGGTGGCTATGCACTGGCGGACTCTTGGCTGGATAACAAAGCTGAAACTGAAGTTGAAGCACAATTACTCGAAGCGACAGGCGGTATGTCTGAGGTAGGTAGTGTTGATGTCCAATTGCTTCGCCAAAGGATAGCGCTCAAAGATATTCAAGTTGATGGCATTGAGGGGATCGCGACCGAAAAACTCCTTAGCATTCAACAACTCACCCTCGATAAGCCCAACCTAAAAGATAATGCGGTCAGTGTTGACAAAGCAAAGGTGGAAGGCATCACAATCAATATTGACGGAGATACAAGTAAGCTCCAATCCGCTTTCTTCGCCTATGGTGGCCAGCCGGGGCACTCCGAAGTTGCTCTAGACGAGTTAGCAGATCAACTCTCCACGTCGAATAACACGACCCAATCAGCCACTGATTTTAGTATCGAACAACTAGAAATTGGGGCGATCGCCGTAAACCTTGATCTCGAAGTCCCTTGGCAAACAGAACGATTGCAACATAACATCACGATTCCAGCGACAACCATCACCGATGTGACTGATGAAAACATTAGCGAGAAATTGTTGATTGCTCTCGGTCAACCTGCAATGCAGGAATTACAAGCCTTATTCTTTCAGCAAATTTTACCCACATCCATAGAGGAACTATCCGAAGCACTTCCCGCTGAAATTGACCTCTCAGATATTGAACTACCTGAAGGGGTCGAGCTTCCCGAAAATATTGAGCTACCTGATATTAAACTTCCCCAAAATAGTAATTAACCCGAACGAACCAGTATAAATACCTCTGCATTACGTTATTACAGGCTGTTTTCAAAAGCAGTAACCAATCATCCTTAGAGCTTGGTGAAATTCAGTCAAAATTTTTTGTCATCTTCACCGGAAAATGGTGTGTGGGCCATGAAAACTTATTTGCTATCATTTGCAGACAGTCCAACGTGGCGCAGTAATTTATGGGTGGTTTCGGTTTCTCAACTTTCTCTCAGTTCAAGCAGCGATTAATGGCTTTATCCCTTGCCCTCGGCATCGGTAGTCTCAGTCCACTGGCCCTCTTATCTCAGCCAGTTCAGGCAAAAACAAACCAATATTGTCGTCTCGATGCTCAGGCGATCGCCGCCAAAGATCAGCTGCGAGAAAAGGCATTAAGCGGTGACCAAACCGCCCAGCAAGAATATACAAAATTACTCGACGAGCACGGCAAACAGCTCAATGAATGTCGTCAGAAAAATTGGCCGAAAGATCAAGCTATTTGGCTGCGTGTTTATCCCTGTGATACCAGAGCAGGCGTGATCGATAAAGTCCTTGATGACATCGTTAATAAAGGCTATGACCACCTCTATCTTGAGGTGTTTTATGACAGTCAGGCACTCCTCCCAGAAAACCAAAATAAAACCGCTTGGCCTTCAGTTTTAAAGACAAACGGTCTCGAAGATCGAGATCTCATGGCAGAAATCATCGCGAAAGGCCATGCCCGTGGCTTGAAAGTCTACGCTTGGATGTTTGGCCTTAATTTTGGTTATGTCTATGCAAATCGGAGCGATCGCCGCACAGTAATGGCACGGAATGGCTTCGGTCAAACCAGTCTCGATTTTGTGAAAGATGGCGCCCAAGCCTTTGCAGATCCCTACAATCGTACGGCTCAAGAAGATTACTATAAACTCGTCAAAGAAATTCTGAAGCGCAAACCTGATGGCGTGTTATTTGACTACATTCGCTATCCTCGGGGAACTGGCACCCAATCCGTAACAGCGTCAGTCAATGATTTGTGGATTTATAGCCCAGCAGCAATCCAAGCCCTCTACAACCGCGCCCAGAATAAACAAGGATTAGTCCTCATCGAAAAATATCTCCGCAACCGTAAGATCACCGTTGGTGACGTTACAGCTGTTCGCGCCCAACACCCCAATGAAGATACACCGCGTTGGCAGGGACGTAATGCTCAAGCTTCCGAAAAGAATCTCTCAGACTCCCAGCTTCACCAACGCTTACAAAATGATTTGTGGTATTTGACGGTAGGTCATGCAGCCCAAGGTGTAGTTGATTTTGTGAATTTGATTGCCCAAGCCCCGCAACGACAAGGCGTTCCTGCAGGTGCTGTATTTTTCCCTGGGGGCAATCAAATTGTCGGTCAGCGAGGCTTTGATTCGCGCCTACAACCTTGGGATAAGTTTCCTTCCTCCCTTGAATGGCACGCGATGGCTTATTCGGTTTGCGGTAGCCCCCAATGCATTGTCAATGAGATTGCGCGAGTTGTACGATTTGCGTCCTCTGACACTGAAATCATTCCAGCACTCGCCGGAGATTGGGATCGGGCCATTGGCAATCGTCCTTCCTTAAAAGATCAAATGGCCGCCATCCGCGCAAATTTCCCTCGGATCGACAGCGTCAGTCATTTTGCTTATTCATGGCAGGAACCAACTTCAGATAATGAGCGTAAATTCTGTCGTGTGTAGGATTACTTAAGTTTGGTAGCGTCATCACTTTCATCGTGGGAAACTCAGATCACGAAGAACGAGGGCGAATATTTTGCTCAAGGCGCTACCTGACAATCTTGTTGCTTATAAAAGAACCCCAGAATTCACCAAGACTTCCATCCCTCAAGGCTTGCTCCATAGTCACAGTACAAAAGCAGAGGTTTGGGGGAAAATCGTTGTTTTGGCAGGCGAGCTAACCTACCGAATTTTGGAACCAACTATCGAAGAAATTTTGTTGACTCCTACCCAATTTGGCATTGTAGAGCCCACAATTCATCATGAGGTTGTTCCCTATCGAGGTGTATGCTTCTATGTTGAGTTTTACCGCGATCCTCTACCTCATCGCTAAGGAATAGGCAACTATCACAGGAAAATTGAATATCCTCTAAAATCCGGCGATCGCCCAAACTGTCATTCCAACCACGCCTAATCCTAAAGCAACCCACACAAACTGATTGTCTTCGGTTTCAATTTGCGAGAGATCTTCAAAATCGTCAATAGATAATTCTTTTTTAGTCGGTTGTTGTTTCCCTTCGACATAAAGGGATTGGGTGGATTCAAAGTTTTCCATGCTCGGTATCTGGGTGAGCCATTCCTTGGGCCGTTCTAGTTTTGGTGCTTCGAGGATATAGAGTTGACGGCGAGCTCGTTCAGCAGTTTGAGGAAAAGGATGGGTTGCTAATTCGCGACAAAGATCAATCGCATCTTCAATTTGGTTATTCGCTTGGTATGCATTTGATAGCCACAATCGCAGTTCACCCCCTTCGCGGGAGAGTTTGGGGACATTGGCGATCGCCTCCAGTAAAAAATCACGGCTCAGACGATATTCACCCTGTAAAAATGCGTCTTTTCCTTGCTCAAACAATATGGTGGTGCTTGTATCCATCTTTAACTAAAAAAATCTTATAAAATTTTGCGACCAGTAAGAATTTGGCGCACTTCTAACATTGCAGAATAGGTCGGCAGAATATGCAATGTTTGGTCTGCTGGGGTCGCGTCTAATGCCATTTGAATCGATTTTTCGAGATTTGTTTCCACTGCCAATTGTGCATTGCCTTGGCAATAATGGAGTCGCAGCGCCATATCGTGGGTGCGATCGCCACTAATAATAATTTTGCCGGGAAACTGGGTGATTTTTTCCATATCCACATCCCAAATCCATGACACATCGGTACCATCAGGAGCACGGTCATTGAGGATTACGAGAGCCGTAGACGTTTTACCTTGCTTTTGGAGATCGGTGACAGCACGAATTGTTTCATTCATTCCCACTGGATTTTTCGAGAGAAGGATGCGGACAGCTTTTCCATCAACTTCTAATTCCTCTGCTCGACCAAAGGCTGCTTTGAAATTTTGAATCTCTTCGTCAATTACATCACGGTGAATGCCTAAATCTTCTGCAAGTAATCCCGCGGCAAGGGTGTTGTATTTGTTATAAACACCGATCAAAATTTGTCCCCAATCTGGACTATGGATATCGAGGACATTTTTCGAGAAACCACAACTATCACAGTGATAATCACCGAGGTGGGATAAATATACGCCTTTGTAATTTAACGATGCGCCACATTGGGGACAATAGATCGAGTCCACGGCATGGGGAATGGCATCAAGATAAAGGTCTGGTTCGCTGAGACCAAAGAACTTAACAGTTTGGGAAAGCTGTTGTCCAAAATGGTTGAGGGTTGGGTCATCGCCATTCACGATAATGGTTGTTTCTGTGGGGAGAGGGGCGATCGCCTCCTGCCAACGTTTACTGATAGTATCCACTTCGCCGTAGCGGTCTAGCTGATCTCGAAAAAGATTGAGCGTGACCATGTGGGTCGGTGTGCAAGTTTTTAGGAGAATAGGAACAATATTTTCGTCTACTTCGAGGATGGCATAGTCAATATCCAACTTACCGACTAAATTTGCCCTTTCAAGTAAGGCTGTCGCTAGGCCATTAATGAGGTTTGCGCCGGTGGCATTATGGGCAATTTTGTAACCCTGTGCCGTCAAAATGGCTTTAATAAGCAAGGATGTGGTGGTCTTGCCATTGGTACCAACGACTAAAATAACGCCTTTTTTTGCTTGCTCGAATAGCTCTGGCAAAACGTTGGGAAAAATCTTTCTGGCGATCGCCCCGGCCAACACGCTACCAGCACTGAGCTTCAGACCCCGCACCACTGCCGTCACTGACTTCGCCACACTACAGGCGATCGCCAACCTTAGAGCTTTTAACATAGACATTCCGTGCGGCATACTCCCAGACTTTCTAAGTCCCTAAAGATAACAGAACTTGCTGTCCATGCCTATTAATTTCCTTATGAAAAGAAGCTTTCAAACATGATCAGCGCCGAAATCTAGGTTGTGGCAAAAATTTCAGACAAAAAAATACAGGATTACCACCCGCCGTGCCGTCTTACCTCAGCTTCTGACCTGGAAAATCCAGGGGGGAACATCATCGCTACTGCATCCATTTCCGAGTACAAGCTCGGTCTACTTCAGCGAGCGTATGACTGGCGTTCCCAATTAGCTCAAGCATAGATCAACAAACAATATTGGCAGTCACCAACACAGTAGGCTTAATCCTGTTAGGAATATATTAATCGATTTTTTTTGTCTGGCGCAACGCCCTAGGCTACAGCATAAAGATCAGCGATCGCCACTGGACTATCTACCTTGACCACAAGCGTGAGGCGATCCTTCGGATTGTTCTGCAAACGCTCAATCGAAAAACTTGCACCACCATAAATCTTACCCAAAGCCTCTGAGAGATCGACTTTCACTGCGCTAAAAGCTTCCTCTGTATTGGGAGCATTAAGGCGATCATTGCTGATGTAGTGAAATTCATTCCCTTTGAGGGTGACACCCGCATCTTTTTCTAGAAGTGTGCCAAATTTTGCCGCAGATTTAACGAGATCAATAATGCCATCAACATGGGATTGACCCTCAACCTCTGGCCATCGACGCTGTACATAGAGACCGTAGAAGTCTTGGTGCTCAAGCATATAGTTAATCTCATAGGTCACCAGCATCATGCCGGGACCATCGGGCACATGACGATAATCGACAACATCAATTAATGTGCCACCAATTTTTTCGTTACGAATCCACTCTTGGAAAATACCAATCAAAGAACCTTCATCAAAGCCATCAGGAGCTTGGGCCGGAAACTTCACACAAAAACGTTCAATATGCACGGGTTTATCTCTAAGTAAATAAAAAGTCAATTTAAAAATTGGTAGTCAGGCGGAAATGTCCCACCTGACTAGAAGTGCTTCAAGTAAGCATCGCTACAAGCAATTAGCTAACGCCTTTCTTCAACATCCACTGCTTAAAGCTCACAGGGCTCGTAATCCCCTCGTCCACCATGCGGGAATTACAGGAGTGAGCCGCTTCAATAAAGAGACGTGCTTCTTCAACAAGTTGCTGGGCACGATCTACAGAAGCAGGAGCCTTATCTTCTAGAGCAGCAAAGAAATACTGAGCAAACTTACCTTTCGCAAAGGGGTCAAAGAAGAGTTGCGTATCGTAAAAATACTTACGGAATTCCGCTGCAACAACTTCAGGATCATCTTTAATGTCGATGTTCTGGAATTTAATTAGGGCTTGGGCTGCGCTCACCATTGAGGCGATCGCCTTATCCGCAGCCTGTTGAATATTGCCATTTTGAGGCTCTTCATCGAGTAGGACTGTTGCATCAAAGTGAAGACTTTCCGCATCAGCCATACTGAAATCAGTAAGGGTTACAACTTCACCCGCACATTCCCCAATACCAATATCACCGAGGGTAAACTCACGGCTATCAGCCCAATCAGAATAGAACGACTTATCCTCTTCATAGCTGGGAACCTCAGTAAACGGCTTGAGGCGATCCTTCATTTCCTTACGGCCAATGCGGTTAAAGAAAGCAGGGAATTTCTCATCACCTTGGCGTTCTTTCATGAAAGTATCAACTAAGAATTCCACCACATCAGGGATACGCTTGGAAGGCAAAACACCCATTGATTTGCCATAGGTAGAGGCGTTATTGTCCCATGCTCCACCAAGTACAAGGTTAAAGTGAGGGACACGGCGACGTTGAATGCGACGACTAGAACCGTAGAAACCAATCTCTGCAACCATATGCTGAGAACAAGAGTTAAAGCAGCCGCTAATCTTAATGCGAATATCCTTAATGGCTTGGTTATACTGCCAACCCTTTACAGCCATCCGACGACTTAACTCACCAGCCAAACCACGGGAGCTACCAATACCGAGCTTACAAGTGTCAGTACCAGGACAAGCAGTGATGTCGATAATGGATTGAGCGCCACCATGGTGCATATTGATCGCTTTTAGATCCATATAGAGCGCGGGTAAGTCGGCCTCATGTACCCAACGGATTAAAACGTTCTGTTCAACAGTTGTCCGAATCGTGTCATTTGTATATTTCCGAACGATATCGGCTAAACCACGGAACTGAGGAGATGTTGCATCACCAAGGGGTAGAGAAACCGCCACGGTGATATAGCCATCTTGACGTTGAGGGTAGAGGTTTGTCGTTTTCCACTTCTCATAAGCATCAGTGTCATCCACTGTTGAGCCAGGAGATACAGGTTCTGCTTTACCGCTTTCTTGGTAAGTGGAGAGCTTTTCAATCCATGAAGTCCAACCTGGATCAGGTTCAATAATTTTGCGTTCTTCTTCGACTAAGCGACGGAATTCATCGAGACCCAGTTTTTGGATGAGGAATTTAATACGAGCCTTGTTACGGTTTTGCTTTTCACCGAGACGAGCAAAGACACGGAAAATTGCTTGGGAGAGGGGGAAGATTTCTTCGAGGGGAACGAAGTCAGAATAGAGCTTGGCAAGGAATGGTACAGAACCAAGACCACCACCCACAAATGTTTTGAAGCCTTTAACTTCGACGCCATCAATAACCTTTGTCTTAGCAATAAAGCCAAGGTCATGCATGGATGTCAAACCGCAGGGATTGTCTTCACAACCGGAGAAGGCAATTTTGAGTTTACGTCCAAAGTCTTGGATATCACGGTGTCCGAGGAAAAAGTCTGTAAGTTCTTGGGCATGGCCAGAGACATCAAAAACTTCGTCATGGCAAACGCCAGCGAGAGGACAAGCAGTCACATTACGGACAGAGTTACCACAGGCTTCCCGAACAGTGATGCCCACTGCCGCCAAACGACGGTGCATGTCAGGAATATTGTCGAGGGACAGGAAATGAAGTTGAATGTCCTGACGGGTAGTGATGTGAATAATATTGTCGGAATATTCTTCGCAGATATCTGCAATCAGATCCATCTGCTCGGCAGTCATGCCACCATAGGGAATTTTGATGCGCTGCATTCCCGGTGCTTGCCATTTTGTATCAGGGCCTTTCGTTAGTTCTGTGCGAGGGAAAGGAATAGGCTTAGGTTTTTCGCCATCGTTCCGAAAACCGTTGTCATAGCGCTGTCCATAGGCTCCCCGGCGCAATCGCAGCTCGGCAAAGACCTTTTCATCTAGCTTGTTTTGACGGCGCAACGCCATTTGATTCTCGAATGTATCGATTTCCTCAGCCATCTGTGGGGTGATGCGATCGCCAAGAACGTCTTTCCAAGTTTTGGTAGTTGTCGTGGTCATAGAGTTTCTTCTAGATTTTGAGCTGGTAGGGCTGCCTGTGAGGGAGCAGGCATATGAGTTCGGTATCACTTTTTACCGGAGATATTTTTTCCGGATGTACTATGGTGACACAAAAATCTGGTGTAAAGAACAGTTCTGACAAAATCTGTAATTTTGACCACAGTTTGTAACTTGACACCATGCTGGCAGGGGCGATCGCCTCCCATTTGATGGCAGGGTTCCTGGCAAATTTTTTATCTCAATGGTTTTGGTGTTTAGGCTTGAGTTTCCTGCGGCATATGGGACGACGCACGGAAGGGTCTAATCAAAAATTGCGTCAGGTTATAGATATAGGTAAACAGCACTGGTACAACGACCAACGTTAAGACTGTCGAGGTGCTAAACCCTCCAATCACGGCGATCGCCATTGGACTGCGAGTTGCACCATCAGCCCCTAATTCCAAGGCAATGGGCATCATCCCGGCAATGGTGGAAATGGACGTCATACAAATCGGGCGGAGACGAGAAACCCCAGCCTCCAAAAGCGATTGCCGCAAGCTTTTACCTTCCTGCACTCCAGCAAGGGTAAAGTCCACCAGCAAAATTGCGTTCTTTGTCACCAAACCCATCAGCAGGACAATACCAATCAGTGCGAAAAGTCCTAATTCCTTTTGAGTAATCAATAGACCAATCAACGCACCACCAATGGATAAAGGTAGGGCAGACAGGATGCCAAGAGGATACAAAAAGTTGTTGTAGAGCAAGACCAAGATGGCGTAGATACAAATAATCGCAGCGCTTAATGCAGTCAAAAAGCGGCTAAAAATATCCCGCATAATCTCTGCATCACCGGAAGGCTCGAGAGTAACGGCAGGGGGGAGAGGACTCATCACGGGCAGAGCATTCACTTGTGCAAAGGCATCACCAAGGGCCACTCCCTGTAAGTTTGCGCCAACTTCTACCTGACGGAAACGATTGAAGCGGTCAATCTGAGCGGAGCCACTGCCCAACCGCAAATCAGCAACAGCGGCGAGGGGAACCATCTCTCCGGTGCTACTTGGTACGAGCAGGTTTTTCAACGTGTCGATGTCCTGACGTTTTTCAGGGGCAAGCTGTACACGAATCGGAATTTGGCGATCGCTCAAATTAAATTTCGGCAAATTAAAGTCTTGGTCACCAATCAGCGCTAAAGAAGCCGTTTGGGAAATCGCTGCAACGGAAACACCTAAATCCGCCGCTCGTTGGGGGTTTGGTTTAATAATCAATTCGGGCTTAACGAGACTGGCGCTCGAGGCAATTTCCACTAAACCGGAAATGCTTGCCATCTGCTGCTCTAGGGTTTGGGCTGTTTCGACAAGAGTTGTGGCATCCTCACTCTTCAAAATAATCGTTAAATCTTTTGAGGTTCCCCCAGCACTATTACTACGGAAAGCCACACGCGCACCAGGTATTTTGCGGAATTCTGTGCGCATTCCCTGTTCAAATTCTCTTTGGGAAATACGTTCTTTTTTGTCGATCAGATTGACGTAAATTAAACCGCTATTGATGTTGTCCGCTGTTGCTAAAACACTCTTGACAGCAGGATTTTCGCGGAGGCGATCGCCCACAAATCCCATCACTCTTTTACTGTCGTCAAGGGTTGAGCCGGGAGGCAAGTCAAAGGACACCACACTAATGCCTGTGTCACTCGTACTGAACAATCCTTTTGGGATAAAGGGTACAAGCTGCAAACTGCCAACGAAAAAGGCGAAGGCAATAAGCAACGTTGTGATGCGATGACGGAGTGCCCAGGTCAAAATATTGCGGTAGGTGCCAGGTTGATTATCTGCGTTGAAACCATCGAGCTTCGATTTGAGTAAATAAGCACTCAACATTGGTGTCATGGTCGTGGCCACGAGGGTCGAAAACATCGTCGATACGGCAACGGTTACACCAAACGGTTGGAAGAATTGGCCAGGAACCCCCCCCATAAAGGCAACGGGCAAAAATACCGCCACAATTGTTGCAGTGGTTGCGACAACGGCCAGACCGATTTCCATCGCGCCATCAATCGCCGCCTGAAAGGGTCGTTTACCCATCTGCAAATGTTGGTCGATATTTTCGATCATACAAATCGCATCATCAACCAAATTACCAATCGCCAACGCCAATGCCAGCAATGTCATGCCATTGAGCGTATAGTCCAGCGATCGCATCACGAAAAAGGTGGGAATGATCGATAGAGGTAGAGCGGTTGCGGTGATAAGGGTCGCACGCCAATCTTTCAGAAAAATACCTACCGTCATTACTGTCAAAATACAACCCGCTACAAGGGCTAAAACGGTACCGTCATAGGAGGCTTTAATTTCATCAGCACGAGTGAAAATGAGTTGGAATTTCAGGTCATCAGGTAAAGTTTTTTCGAGTTTGGCGATCGCCTTTCTGATGCCCTGATCAACCCCAAAAGTTGTACTACCCGGACTCCGCCAAACCGAGAATGCAACCACTGGTGCATCATCCAAAGTCGCAGCTACACGAGGTTCTCTGAAACTATCTTCCACTCGTCCTAAGGCTTGTAGCGCAACGGTATCGCCATTAGGGAGAGTGATGGGATATTGCTGGAGTTCTTGAATATTTTTAGCGCTACCAAGAGTCCGAACATTCTGCTCACTGCCGCCCAGTTCTACCCGTCCACCCGGACGATTGAGATTAAACCGCGCAATCTGGTCATTCACCTGTGAAGCCGAAATTCCCAAGCCTTGCAAAAGCTGAGGGTCGAGATCCACCCGAATTTCGCGGTCAAGTCCCCCTAAACGCCGAATCTCTGCCACGCCTTTGACATTAACGAGTTCACGTCCCACTTTCCGGTCAATCAGATCGCTAAGCTCTTCGACACTCCGTTTCTCTGACGAAAACGAATAAGTCATTACCGAGCCACCCGCAAATTCCAGTTCTCGTACCACCGGATCGGTAATATCTTGTGGCAATGATGTCCGAATTTCGGCGATCGCATTCCGCACATCATTGGTGGCTTGGTCGGTATCGGTGCCTATTTCAAAGTTAATAATCGTCTGGGAGCTACCATCAGTCACAGTCGAAGTGAGCTGATCAATATCAGCCAAACTCGCCACCGCATCCTCAATTTTTTTTGTAATCTCTGTTTCAATCTCTTCTGGGGCTGCGCCGGGCTGCGACACATTAATAATCACTGCCGAGACATCCACATTTGGCGTATTGTCAATGCCTAAATTAAAAAATGAATAGAGCCCCACAATGCTCAAAATGATGAAAGCCATAAGGGTCGGCACGGGATTTTTTATCGACCAAGCAGAGACATGAAAGGACATAGCAGCGGTAAATGTTGCGGTTTGTTACAAGCTCTATTGTAGGCATACTCGTATCGCTTCTGGGGGCATTGTCAACTTAACTGAAGGTTTTAGGAATGTAGCCACTATTTTTCTACAAGGACGGCTGTTCCTGATTTAGAAGATTCTGTCAGAGTTGAGTTGTCAAAATAGGTTTGAATGTGACCGTCTGATATTGTTTGAGTCAACTTAAACCATCGCTCTCAAACCGTTCTATGGACTGCCCTCATTGTGACTCGACAAGATTTTCAGTCCTACAACGAAAGACTAACCTTGGTTACGATCGCTTTCAGTGTAAAACTTGCCATCGCACCTATAACGAGCGCACTGCAACACCTTTCAATTTCATTGAAGTGCCTACAGACATTATCTTCGAAGTGTTATTCGTTCGAGTCAGATATAAACTCAGCTATCGAGATGTCGCTGAATTCTATTTGCTTCGCGGATTTCAATTCAGCCATGAAACTGTTCGGGACTGGGAGGAGCGTTTCCTGCCTTATTTCACCGAACACATTCGAGAAAAACGACGAGGAAAAATAGGGCAAGTCTGGTTTGTTGATGAAACTTATGTCAAAGTTTCTGGGCGATGGTGCTATCTATACCGTGGCATTGATCAAGATGGCAATCTTGTGGATGTGAGGCTCTCTGATAAACGGGACATGGCAGGGACTAAAGCCTTTTTTGAAATGGCCAGAGAGATATCAGGGGAAAGTCCCGAGCAAGTCTTTACTGATGGTCTTAAGTCATACCCCAGAGCCATTGATGAAGAATTAGGAAAAGAGGTGGAGCATCAAGTGATTGGCTGTCAGGGTAATCCAGTGGAGCAAAGTCATCGTGGCCAGAAAGACCGATATTATCCGACTCTTGGATTTGGAGCCTTGGAATCAGCCCAGAGATTCTGTCAGGCTTTTGATGAGGTGAATAATGTTCTGAGACCTCGTCGTCAAATGGGAGAAGTAGTGTCTTCGTCTGAACGAAGAGATAGGTTTCTCCAAAGAATCGAAGCATTACACAGCATTTTCAATGCCGCTTAACAACAGGCTTATCGAAGAAAAATGATGTTTCGTCTTGGATGCCAACTTGGCTACCCAATCCTGACATTTTCATATTCTGAACAAATAAACGTACTTGAGCCTCTGCTGCTTAAAGAATTTGGCGGTTGCTCATCTTTTGCAGGGCAGATTACAACAATCAAATGTTCCGAGGATAACGGTCTGATCCGTGAGGTTCTTGAACAAGACGGACTAGGACGTATACTCGTGGTTGATGGTGGTGGCTCATTAAAACGTGCTTTAGTAGATGCCGAATTAGCATCAATAGCAGAAGAAGGTAGTGATGCACAAGTAATGGTCATAACTGAAGAGAGAGATTATAGTGTCTGAGAAAATAGACCACTGCTCCAATGTGGTTTTCCCACTTCTTCGAGAAGGAAAGTGCCTGACGGACTAAGCGGGACGTTCTCTGACGTAGAGTGTTGTTGAATCTCTCAATATGATTTGTTTGTCCAGTCTCCTTGCCCACAACTCGATGACGTTTACTCGGTAAGACACAGCCATAGGCATCCCAATAATCGGTGTAGACCAGCGCACACTGACGATACACAGGAGGCAGAGAATCCCATAATTGTTTCGCAGTCTTTTGACTACGGTCTCCGATGGCATATCCCACCACCTCTCGGGTGTCTCGGTCAAGAGCCAGCCAAATCCATGCTTTCTCACCTTTACTACCGACAAAAGACCACAATTCATCCATTTCGATGGTCAGTTGCCCTCTTTTTTTTGAGTCACAGGTAACTCGTGAGGCACAGTCTCTAATTTGGCATTGACATAGTACTGTAGCCAGCGCAGAGAGACCCCTGTGGCACGAGTGATACCAGCGAGAGAGAGACGTTCTAATAGGAGACGGTCAATCAATTGACGAGTGTCAGTTGCAATGGGAGGGTGGGCAGGATGTTCCACAAACTGGCGACCACATTCATGGCAACGATAGCGCTGCTTTCCCGAATGGGTGTGACCATATTTAATGGTGCTGGGAGACTGACATTGAGGGCAAGTGAGCACGGTGAGACTTGACGTTTAATCTTGCCCCTATTCTTCCACAACCATTACTAGTGCACCACTACCCAGAAGAAAACGAATGGGAAGGATTGGTTGTTCATGGTTGTGTCAGAGAGGTTGACGCATTGCGAGAAATGACCGTAGGAATTCAGGCTGTAGCTTCTATCCCTGTTGGGGCAAGCTCTCAGGGCACTGGCGCAGTAGATGTAGCGATCAACTTTGGTGGTGTAACATTTCTGCCAGAAGATTACCTTTATGCAGATAGTACTGGAGTTATTCTTTCCCAAGAACGATTGGATGTGCAATTAGAAGTCGATGAGGACGATTTGTTGGCGAGATAGAATTAAGTTAAAAGATGATCCAAGCAGAAGACGAAGAACATGATCGAGTAAGTGTTGTATTGGCTAACATGAGATCCAAACTGAGTAAAAAGTAAACGGGTAATAGTCACTCACTGGATCGATATGGAAGAAGTACGACTCAAGCTCAATGTTAATGACTATATAGATGCGAACATAATTTGGGCTAGGCAGAGTGCAGTGATAAAAATCATGCAAGGGCTACTCATAATGGCTGGGATTTACTTTGTGATGAACATTGTGACTTGGGCTATGCGAGGACATATATTCAACACTTTGCTTCCAGCATTCGGTTTGATTCTTGTGCTTATCTTCGCGTTTCCTGAGCGTCTCCTCTTCCGTGTGCAAGGCAGACTTAGATTTCATCTATGCCGCAAGCAATATAGTCAAGAACACCTATTTCAGTTCAATGAACAAGACATCAAAATCTACGCAGACACTGAGGATAGGGTGTTGCGATGGTTTGAATACCATGTAATCACTCCAAGTATGATTTTGATTTTCACAACTCAGGTCACCTTCTATCTCTTACCCAGGAAATATTTCCCGTCAGAGGAGCAATACGAAAGAGTCTGTGAGATTGTGAGAAACTTCCCTCAAGGTCAAGATGCATAACCAGCAATCAAGGGTGTACTGAGCAAAAAGTATTTAGAAAATGGGCGTTGCAGAATAGAGGTATGAATGGAGGTTGTTGACTCAATGGAATGTCCAGAATGCCAATCTACTCATATCCGTAAGAATGGAAAGAAAAAAGGCAAACAGAATCACATCTGTGTAGATTGCGGTCGTCAGTTTATCGACCACTATAGTCAGCTCGGCTACTCAAATGCCTTCAAACGTGAATGCCTCAAAATGTATGTCAACGGTATGGGCTTTCGAGCCATTGAACGGGTGAAAGGAGTGCACCACACTACCGTCATCACTTGGGTCAAACAAGTCGGTGCATTGCTGCCTGATGCTTATGAACCGGAAGAGATGCCTCAGGTCGGGGAACTCGATGAACTTCAAACATTCGTCGGTGCTAAAAAAACAAGGTCTGGCTCTGGACAGCAGTAGACCACTTTCAACCAGGTATTCTTGCTTGGACTATTGGTGACAGAAGTGCAGAGACATTCAAGCCACTATGGGCAATCGTTAGTCTCTGGAGATGCTTCTTTTACGTCACAGATGGCTGGAAAGTTTATCCCATCTTTGTACCCGATGGGGACCAGATTGTCAGTAAGACCTATATGACTCGAGTCGAAGGAGAGAACACTCGATTGCGGCATTATCTCGCTCGACTCCATCGAAAGACCTTATGTTATTCAAAGTCTGTGGAAATGTTAGAGCATTCGATTCGATTGCTGATTCACTATCTCAAGTTCTGGGATGTTCCTATCCCTCGACCCTCATAGATTCATACCTCAATTCACCAACGCCAGAAAATGAACATTCAAGTTACTGTTCATCTATTAATCTAACTATTGACGCAACGTAATTATCTAGGAGACCGAGATGAAACTTAGACTTATTGTTTTCATAATCAGCCTCATTGGATTCGGTGTCTATAATCACTTCACAAGTGCTAGGCGGGACGGCAGCGGCGATATTGTCAGCGAAGGGGAAATCGGCTCCTTTGAGATCAAGCAAGGTGATTGCTTCAATAATACAGATTTCTCAAATCTAACCACTCTGCCTGCTGTGCCTTGCGCAGAACCCCATGATAATGAGGTTTATGCGGTATTCGACATTCCACTACCAACTTATGAGTCTGACGATGAGACCTTTAGGTTGGCAGTAGAAGCCTGTACTAAACGCTTTGATAATTTTGTTGGCAGGACTTATGAAGATTCCAAGCTTGATATCTTGACGCTCTATCCCACCTTGGCGACCTGGGAAGAAGGTGACCGTGAAATCGTCTGTGCGGTGTTCGACGTAGATGGCGAAAAGCTGATGGGTACTGCTGAAGGTCTAGGCATATAACGAACCAGAGTAGTCCCATTACACCAATTTTTTACTGTAATTAATGAGAGTTTCAAGTAGGTAATGCTATAGCAAAATGGGGGGAGTCGTTTCCTTAAAATTCTCTCTATGACAATTCATTGTCCTCAATGTAACGCTCAAAACATTATCAAAAGTGGATTTGCTAAAAATCGTCAACGATTTAAGTGTAAGCAGTGTAATTATCAATTTACAAGCTTTTCTAAAGAGCGGGGCAAGCCTCTCTGGATGAAATTAGAAGCTGTATTGATGTATATGAGTGGTATGTCCATGAATGCGACAGCCAAGATTCTCGGTGTATCAGCTCAATCAGTGCTCAATTGGGTAAGAGATTTCGGTGAAGCCAATTATGAAAAGCCCACTCCTGAGTCTGCTGTCGTGGTGGAGCTAGATGAGCTATGGCATTTTATCCAAGAGAAAAAAACAAACTTTGGGTCTGGAAAGCATATCACCGTAATACTGGGCGACTCATTGACTGGGAATTGGGAAGTCGTGATAGTCGAACTTTAGGTCATTTACTAGAGCGGTTATCGCAATGGCAAATCACTGTCTATTGCACCGATAATTGGAAACCCTATCAACAGCTATTAGAGAATCACCCAGATGCTTTTCATGTCATTAGCAAGAAGGAGACAATAGCAATTGAGAGAAACAATTCAGATAATCGCCATTGGTTCGCTAGGTTTCATCGCAGGACGAAAGTTGTCTCAAAATCGAGACAGATGGTTGACTTGACTATGGCATTGTTTGCAAAATTCAGAGTCAATGGAAGCATTAATTTACTGCGCAACTGGCGTATAGCATTACTGAATTGAAACTCTCTAATTAATTACTGTAGTTTTCAGATGTGTGCCTATATCTGGTTAACAACGGTTACGTCTAAAATCCCACGGCATACAAGGATTAGATTGACTCCAGAAAACGCGACTGTTTGCTTTTGCTTGATTCTCTGCATTGAGTAAGTCATTACGACTATTGGGGCAGTTGTAGAGGTACTGGTCATATACAACGGCGTAACCCTCACGAACCATCTGAAGGTTTACGTTGCCACTACTCCCAACAATGACACCGATAGTACGGCCATAGCGATCTGTATCGACTTTGTAGATATCGACAGTGGAACCAACGGGTACAAGTTGATTAAGGCGTTGTGTCGCAAGTGACCCAAAGTTTTGATCTTTCTCAGGTGTATCGATACAGGCTAGTCGCACCCGAACTGTTGAATTACCTACCTGAGCGTTCAATGTATCCCCATAAGTGATTTTTACCACCTTGCCTTTAAGTAGTTCCGCTGCGTTTAAAGGGAAACCACTGGCGACAACAAGCAAACTTAATACGGTGGCAAGGGTTCTAAGCATGGCTAATTGCCTGAATTACACTTATGCTATTAAATCATGCTCAAAGTGGATGGCAGTCAGAATGTAGTGGTGGGTGTGGCGGTTGTGGATGGATGAGTGTTTGGGGATGTTTTGAGTTTGATTTTTAAATCATCTTGGTTGCTGCTTCGGTGGTTTCTTTTTAGGGCGGCGAAAGTTGCTTGCTCTAGCTTCATCTTCGTCTGCAAAGCACCAGTAAACATCAACACCGATCCTTTCATCACCGAAATAATATATCCCTCTCGCATCAAAATTGTTTAGGTTAGCCGTAGCTCTAATAGGAAAATCCCATGGACATTGATTACTTCTGTTAGGAGGAACACCAAACTCCAAGTTTTTTTTGCTACGTTCTGAGTACACATATTTCCAGTAATCTCTTTCTTCTTTTTCTCTTTTTTTACGCTCTTCTTCACGAAGCTCCTCATATTTATCAACTTTCTCTCTGATATCTTCATATGCAACTTCCAAATTATCAAAGGTGTCCTGAATCTCTGGAATGAGATCGACTAGATTTTGATAGGAAGAAATTTTTTTATTGAATTTAGCAAGTTTTTTTAAGCGGATATTTGCTTCAGTCTCTGAAAGTTTAGGGATCTCTTTGAGTGTTTTTTGTGATATTTTATTCAGCTTTGATACGATCTGTTGATCAACTCCTTGATTATTTGCCTTCAAGTATTGAGGTGATAGGACAGAAAACATTCCAGCCGCTAGAGTCGCAAGGAATATGCTTAAGAGCACAAAGACAGTTTGCCACCAAACCATTGAGCATGCACCACACAATGCTGCTGTAACTAATATGAGTTCAAACCATGCTTTTGGACCTTCCTCAACAGAAAAAATCCCTAATGCAAAAAGTTCCGTTATAAGTTCGAATAGAGAGAGGAAAAGAGGCTGTTGAAAAGTGAACAATTGGTCAATTTTTATTATTGATTTCATTAAACAAAAGTTCGATTAATAAGCTTATTCTTTGACTAGATAGTATTCTCTGGTTCGATTGGGATCGTTCTTTAAATTAATCGAATGTCTTGATGTTTGAAACCCGTCTTTGGCTAAGGTAATGCCAACATCATCTCTTGTGGGAATCTCAATTTGAACAAATCCATCAGTATTGGTCCTTCTGACTTCGGGTCCCCCGGTAGAGACAACGCGAACTTCTACATCTTGTATTGGAAGATTTTCGCCAGAATCCAGCACAATAATTTCAACATTTATCAATTCTGTGGTTTCACTCTCTGAATTCTCAGACTGAATCGGGGCTTGAGTCACTATCTGCGGTATGACTGTTATGCCTGCATATGATAGTGCCGAAATAATTATCCCGAAGCAGATTTTGACGAATACAGGCCAGTCCTTGATTCTCTGCACGCACCTACCTCTAATGTTTTTTCTACACAATTGTAGATGCTATTGCATAGTTAAATTGTATTTACGAGGAATCATCGATCAGCAAACGGGCATGAAGTAAACGAATAATTCCTAGAAACAATTAAGTCTCCAACACTTATGAGGAAAAGAATCTGTTGTTTTAGATGATGATAGCGGCGGCTGTCGATTGTCCTTATTGTTCATCATAGATAGAGAACACTTCGGAGGATTACCCTAATTAATTACAGTAAATAACTACTGTAATTTTTTTATTTGCACTTATAGTCAGCTTTCTTTTCAGCAACAGCAAAACTATCGCTATAGTCCATCAACTCTCGTAGTTCATCAGTTGTGATCTCTAAAGCATCGGCTAGAGAGAAGAAGTAATCTATTGATGGTTTTGCTCGTTTTTTTATGTAAGACCTTAGTACCGAATCACTCATACCAGCTTCTTTGGCACATTCGGATACTGATGTGTATTTCTCTAAAATCAAGGCTTTTAGCCTATCCATTGGCAACAAAGATTTATGAGTATAAAGAGAGTGTGGTACAAACGCTCAAAGTAGTTCGCACTTACTGTTGATCCGTCACGGCATGACGGTTGTATTGTTAAGTGCCAGGCAACTAAGCCTAATCAAACCTAAGGAGTACTTGAATACCCCTTAGGCGGTTACTAAATAACTACCCCAATTATTGATGATGAATCCCGTATCCACAAGTGGGAATAGTCCCCAAAGTACAGACGTACTAAACACTGTGACATCTAACGAAGATGCACAGCCATTACAAGTCGATGAGCCTATCTACTGGAGTGTTACGCGGACAGGCAAAGCAGCGATGACCCCATTAGACCCTCAGATGTTTGATGGGAAAGGTCTCACGAAATTTTGCAAGACGACCAAAGACCTGCCTAAGACTGACTGGGTTTACAACGCGAAGTCTAAGCACACAAAACGAGCTGAGGCTTATCACGGCGATGTGATTTTCGATGCTGAATATGTCCGCCACTGGATCGAACGCAATCTACTAAATCGCTTGATGCCTCACGCTGAAACTATCGAAGATTACAAGCAAGTTTGGGATGCGATCGCCCTGAATTGCCCTGAAGTAGGATCCGTTGCCCCTACAGCAATCCATGAATCAGCTCTAAGTATTCGCGAAAACTGCGACTCTGATGAACTCCCAGACTGTAGTGCATTGAGAGACATTTACGCTTCGTTGAGTGCTTTGATTGCTTCTTTGGGTTGAGCTATCGAAAATATGGGAATAAGTTCACATGGGTGAACAAAAAGAACACTGAACTTACCACCCACGAAAAGCCTCATCAAGACAAATTACCTGAGTGGATAAGGTTCGACTCAAAGCTTGAAGCTAATACTTATCAAGCACTCCCTAAACAGGGGTTGATGTTGCAATTCCCTATCACTCTAAAAGCTGGCTTAAACTCTCCGAAAATCGACTATGTAGCTGACTTTTTAATAGCTATCCCTAACAAACAGATAGTCATTGAGAGCAAAGGTAAACTAACGCCCGAAGCAAGGCTAAAGCTCAACTTGCTTGATGCAGTTCACCCAAAATTATTTGCAAACTTACTGATAGTAACCAAGTCCCAAAGGGACATTCAAAAGCTTCCTAAATGGTTACAAGGTAAAGCTTGCACACTTACAAGACTACCGAAAGTAATTAGCACTTTCTTGGAACAATGAGAATCTACACCTTATTCAGAAAAGTCCCTAAAAAAGACGGCAACGGGTTCATGCAACTACCTTTTCAAGTAGAGGTAATGAGTGATACAGAAGCTCTTTTCAAAGGAAAAATCAGGTATCCAAATCTAGAGGTAACTCTGTCTAGATACACCGAGCATTAATCACAACTCTGTAAATTTTATCCAACTGAATAATCATGAAAAAGCGTTACACAGTGGAAGTCACTGCACAGCTTGGCAATGGGGAAAAGGTAGATGCGTACACAACAACATCCGCTAATTCTCCAAGTGAAGCTATGGAAAAAGTTAACCAATCTAGCGCAAGCATTGTCGCCAAAAAAGCTGTTGATCGCGATGAATCGAGAAGCTGAAACCTTTCTAGTGATGCTTATTATCGCAACATTCCTAGGCTTGTTTGTTTACTACTACAGCAATCACAGAGACACAACAATCGAATTTCATTTGCCACAAGTTGAGGTAAAGCCATGAAGCTCAAAACAATCGCAACCATCCTAATAAGTCTCTTAATCGGAGGTCTCTTGACCCTTGCTGCTACAGAAGGCTTATCAATGCTGGATGGCGCTATCTCTGATTACTGCCAAAACCGCACTTACAACTAACTACTTTAACGGTATTAAACATGGGAACACTACGTATAAAACTAGATCGACTAAAGCTAATCGAGCGCATCGAAGAAGCTATTAATTTCCTGCAAGAATACCTTCCAAAAATGGAGGAAGAATATCAAAAGAAAATCGAAGACTTTGAGCAATTGCTTGAAGGGCTAAAGAATGCAGATTATCGACAAGAAAACGCTTTCTCTGTTGAAGTGGGACAAGGTTGGAAGTGCAAGAGCAACGAAGCTGAGATTATCTTTCGCTACAAGGTAATTCTGCCTGAATCAAAGCCATATCCAACTATCGAAGTATATGTTCTGAGTTCGTACATTAGAACTCTGCAAAAGGCAAAGCGCCAACTAGAAACTTGCACTGTTGAGACCGTAACAGGGGGCACAATAAAGCCAATCGATGATGCCCTTGCATTCTATGACTCTGTAAAAGACAAATAGCTCAATTGTCTGGGACTAGAAAGACATTAAATATCTGTTGACCAACTATCAATAACCAATCATTACGGAATAAACAATGACACTCATCGTATCCCTTCCCTACAAGACTCGTACATATGCAACTATCACCCCTGATAAAGATGGTATTTCTCCATGCACTATCGACTGGGAATACATGCAGTTTGTGAAGATTGAAGGCGGTATTTCATTGCGTGGTAAAGCACGTTCTATCAGCCCTCTAAACATGGCTTACAAGCCTAAAGATTTTGATGCATCCAAGAATTTCCCAGTTGATGTAATCATGGATTTCCACACCGATGGAATGAAGTATCGCGAAAAGAATGAATCATCTGGGCAATGGGAAGATAAGCAACTAAAATCTGTTTCCAACTTCGAGAAATTCCTTTTTGCTTATGCAGAAGAGTTAGGCCTCGAAGCTCAAGTTTCTTGCACCCTGAATATCAATGATTGCAATGCTCAAGCTCAGGTAGGGAATTACGCCAACGAAGAAGACGCGGTAAAGACCATGGTTGGTTCGATGCTCGTGTCAGGTGTTACTTACCCTGAAAAGCAAGACAATCCTTTGCCTGAGCCTCAAGAGTATGGCGGTGCTAATAGTCGTCGCTACCCAACCTTGAAGGAAAAACTAGAAAAACTGGACGCTGACACCATCAAGCTAGCAACAGAGAAAGCGTTTGCTATCCGTTCGCAGTCTGGATTATTTGATAGCGATGTTGATGATCCAGCATCACTTAAAGTCCCAATGGTTGATGTAGTAATCAACTTGATTGCCAGCCTATAGCCACCCGTAGGGTTACTGTAAAAAACTACTGTAAAAAACTACGGTAACCCTCAGTTGACCCCCCCACTGAAGGATAGAAATGCAAGTAGAAATAAATTATCAATGTCCTATTAACGGTCATCAGTTGGTCGCTTTAAACCTTGAGGAAATACTGATTGAGAAGGGGATTGTTGTTGACCCCGTTGTTTACTCGGTTAAGGCACTTTCCAATGATGGTGATGAGCTAGATACATACGTTGATTTGAAAGAGTGCATCAAGTCTGCCTATCAGGTCTTGGACTCTTTTAATCGGTTCAATCACAAGTGTTTAGAGGCTAGCGCCAAGTCACGCGACTGGAAAAAATTTAGAGAGTTTAGAGAATTCTTAATGCTCAGATTAAATACCGAAGCTGAGGCAAGTTAGGGATGGATTTAGAGGAACTACAGCAACAGCTAAAAGTAGAGTTAGAGAACAATGGCAATGACGAAACAGAACCTGAGACCATCGAGGCTAGCGCCGAACTGGATGGTAATCAAAGCGCTGAACAAAAATCAGACGATCCTTCAGATACTGATAGCGATCAACTTCCTTGTCCTTTTGACGATGATGATGATCCTCAAGAATCTTTGGCTGATGAATTAGATCAGCTCAAGAAATCTTTGCAGGAAGAATTACAGCCACCACCGCCCAGCACAGACAAAACAACGCCTTTAGAAGCATTGGGAGAAGAATTAAAAAAGGCAATCGAGGAAGGGTTAGAGGAAGAAGAAAAAGAAAGTGAGCCAAGGCAACCGCCAGAATTGCATGACATTGGTATGCAAGCGTTAGACTTCAAAGCGCTACGCCGCAAGCGTCAGTCATGGCAGGATTTATATGACGATGAACTGTCATATCCAAAGAATATCCTAAACATACTTAAGCGTTCTTTCGTAATACCTGAAGACTGGCTATACCCCTTAATTGCTTCCTACATTATTTTCCCTTCAGCGATTACTGAGAGAGTACCTATTTTGCAGGTATATGGAACTGCTGGTACAGGGAAATCAACTTTAGGCCATCTCGCTTGTAAGGTGTTTGGGGTTAAGTCCAGAACATCGAATGATACAGAAGCTGCATTGCGCCGAATCCTGAACAATTCAAGGTATTTATACAAGAACACCAAAGAGTATGAGCAAAACGTTTTTTTAGTGTATGAGGATCTAGATTTTGGTGTCCTTAAGCAGAATGGAGAACTCATCTACCGATTGCTAAAGCTAGGCTATGACCGTTCTTCCGGTTACACTCAGTTTGCGGTGAGTCGCCAGAAAGCCTTATCGAGCAGTTCATCTATTGCCCTAAAATCCTCAGCTCTACTCAGCCATTATTCAACTATGACCCTGAGCTAAAGAGACGATCTTTAGTGATTAAATCAAAGTCATTAGATGAGGTCAAAAGCTTCGATAAAAATCAATTAATCTCTATCCCTAGTGTTGAATGGAAGGGCTTTAATTCAGAGCATAAACGCTACTGGAATACCCTAGACTATGTCCTTGATTTTAATGATGCTGGTGATGCATTGGATACAGTTCTAAACCATATCGGGGCAAGTGAAAAAGCTGTACTCCATGACCTTTCAGCGGTGATGGTTTCCACTGGGTTAATGCCATTAGATAAGGTCGTTTCTTTCTGGCAAAAATACTTCATCTACAAAGAAGAAATTGCGGAAGATGGTACTAAGCCATTGAAGCGTCTAATTGCTGAAAAATTGCATGACTATGAGGAGAAAGCTAAAGAAAATAACCTTATGTCTCCAAATATGGAGGTATCCAAGCTTGACGCTGAAATAGAGGCATGGCTACAGCAAAAGGTCATCCTCGAAAAACCACGGGCTAGGGAGCTTACCGAGACTATGCTTTCGCTTGGTTACACAATCAAGAGCATCTCTAAACGTGGCTATTGGGTGAAGACCTAATACCAAAGTCCTAGGGTATGACGATCCGAAAACTACCCTAGTTTTTTACTGTAATTAATTACCCTAATCCTCAGCTATGAGCACCTTTGCCAAAAAGAAAGAAAAGATTATTCGCGATCCAATGGGTCATGTTTCAAGTTATTACACAGTAAGCAAGTCTCTCAAAGGTATCTATTATCTCAACACGAGAAGCATTGTTATTGGTGACATTGATTTCAAGGGCAACAGAGACACCCCGCCAACCACTCAAAAACAAGCACTAGAGTTAATCAACAAAGTAGGGAGCGAATACGGCGTTTGCGCCCATGTTTTCAGGACACAAAACGGATTACGTTTTTTCTGTGATGCCTCGCATTTAGGCTTTTCACAACAATTAACTTTGCTGAAAATGTTTCGGTGTGATTCGACCTACATCATTTGCTGTGAAAAGCACGGGCAATTTTCCGCAAGGGCTTCGCCTAAGTCATTTTTTGATTTTACTGGGATCTATCGCCTAGGGCTTTACGGCAAGAAAGAATTTTCAAGCACACCTCTAATCAAAGTCATGAATAAACATGATGAGCTTATTGAGCGGTACGAAACCTCCATCCAGAAAATCACAAAAAAAATTAGAGAGATATTGAAATGAGACGCAAAGACATACCCATCCGAAAACTACCCTAGTTTTTTACTGTAATTAATTACCCTAACCCTCAATAATGCCCCTAACTATGCAGAAATTTCAGTCGAAACCATCAGATCAAAGATACACAAGATCTAAAGAGTTAAAGCTTGTCTACGACACATTGCAGGTCATCAATCTAGATCCCACTGCTGACCCTGATAAAAGAGTCGATGCGATGTTCCATATCACCGAGCAAGATGACTGTTTAACCACTGACTGGACATCTGCTTGCAGCGGTTTCCCGTCTAGCCAAATCTATATGAACCCGCCCTACAGCAATTCTCATCCATTCATCGCTCGATTATGCGAGTACTTGCAAGGTTATCCCGATGCAGTGGCGATCACTCTTACCCATGCTTCGTTGATTCAAACCAAGACATCGCAGCATTGGTTCAAAAAGTATGCCCGCGCCATTTGCTTGCCTAACCATCGAATCAATTTTGATTATCCAGAAGGCATGAAGAAAAAGAATGGTAATGACAGAGATTCACTTTGGACTTATTGGGGCGGCGCACATTTCCTAAACAGGTTCACTCAGGTCTACGCCAATGAAGGATTAGTTATGGAGATGAAAAAAGCATGATGAGACGCAAAGACAGACAAGCATTAAGCGATTTTACTCGCTACATATATGGACTAGCTGTACTTAATTCAGCCCTGATTATTGCAGGAGAGATACTCCCACCGTTTAGAATTTTTACGTACTTGCTCAGCTCGTTTATACTAGCCAAGTTTTATTTCGGTTGCTCTGACGTAATCATCTTTTATTCAGAACAGATGATGGCCATCGGGGAAGAGCTAAAGCGTGAACGCCAGCTTCGCCAACAACTAGAGCGGGAGCTATAATTAACCCAGTTTTGTTTCTGTTTTGTTTCTGTTTTATGTTAAGTAGGTAAGCTATCTAGCCTGAAAGCTGGATGATGGTAGGCTTACGCCGGAAGCGGGTGAGGGGAATCGAACCCCTATCATCAGCTTGGAAGGCTGAGGTTTTACCACTAAACTACACCCGCAAGAAATGGTTTAGACACTTGTACGAGTATAATGTCTTCTTCTAAAAATGCCAAGAGTAGTAGGTGATTTTCACTAAAAAATAGGCTCAATTCTGAGTTGGGCACGGTAGGATTGGTAAACGGGTTTCCCCGCCATATAGGTCGGGTCAAATTGCCAGCGACTAAGGATTTCGGAAGCTAAAGATTCAGCCTGAGATTTAGTAATACTTGTGCTGGTTGAAATGGCCTGGATTATTTGCTCAGATTGCCCTTGCTGATTAATTGTGAAAACCACATCAATTGTGATGGTTTCGCTCAAAGATAAATCGGGGCTATTGAGATAGGCGATCGCCTCTAGTTGCTGCTGGGTGCGGAGGGGCTTAGCGGGTTGGTCAGGGATATCACGATTTTGATCGCTCAACTCAAATTTCCCAAAACTAACATTTAGAGAGCTAGGAATAGGATTCGGTGTTGGACTTGGTGCAGCTGATGCTGGACTCGGAGTTGGTTGTGGGGTAGGCGTTGGTACAGGAGCTGGAGGTGCTGGTATTGGGCTAAGGGGAGTTGGTTGTGGCGTTGGTGCCGGACTCGCAGGTACAGGATTAGGAGTTGGAACTGGTTGTGGGGATGGGCTAATAGGAGTTGGTGTTGGTGTTGCAGGCGTAGGCGTTGGAGAGGGTGATGGAGCTGGGGAAGGCGAGCTAGAGGGAGCTGGGGTCGATGCTGGAGCGGGGGAATTTGATGGTTGTTGGCGTGTTGGTGATGGCGTTGGAGAGGGTGATGATGGCTGCGGACTGGTCTCTGGAACTGGAGTGGCAGGCGAGGCGATCGCCGGAACTTGGTCCGTTGTCTCAGTCTGAGTTTCTGGCACAGAGGATTGTGGCAATGTTATGGCACTCGCTGAAGTTTCAGGCAATGTCACAAGTTCAATGGGTACAAAAGTTGGCTCCGCAATATTAAGGCTAATCACTTTCTGTAACCAAAATAAGGCGATCGCCCCATGCAAACTCATCGACAGCACGCCGAGTAATACCCAGAATGATGTTGAATCATAAAATCGCTGTGTTCCTCGCATCATGTCCTACCGCAAAAAATGATGATGAACCACAATGGAACGGCGTTCGAGATATTGCGTCATCACCAAACTCAACAGTGACAAACTCGTTAGAATTCCCACAAAAATCATGGCTAGCGAATCATTGCCTGTTTGTACCGCCTCGTAAATCGCCATCGGCATTGTTTGGGTCACACGCGGAATATTTCCGGCCACCATCAGCGTTGCACCGAACTCTCCCAGAGCTCTCGTAAAGCTCAATAATATCCCAGCTAAAATTCCCCGACTTGCCAAAGGAATCCAGATTTTGCTGGCGATCGCCCATTCTGGCTGGCCGAGCGTTGCTGCTGCCTCAAGAAAAATCGGATCGACACTTTGCAATGCTGCCTTCGTTGTTTTAAACATTAACGGAAAAGCCATTACCGCCGCCGCAATTGTCGCCCCCTGCCAAGAAAAAATAAGTCGAATCCCAAAACTCTGCTCCAGCCATTTCCCTAAAAAATTTTGTGTGCTTAATACCTGCAATAAAAAAAAGCCAACCACAGTTGGCGGCATGACTAACGGTAACGTGGCGATCGCCTCTAGCCAAAACTTACCCCAAAACCGATACCGCACCACAACATAAGCCAAACCTCCGCCCCAAACCATAGCAAAAACCGTCGCTAAACCCGCGACCTTCAGAGAAATCCAGACCGCTGGCAGTACAACCTCTAGAGATGCCACCAAACTTTATACACCCCTTACCTAGCTAATAGTTTGAAATACCTGAAATTCTCGACCAAGCATAGAATTTTTACACGAACTTCACCCACTCTTTGCATTAGTCACCTCCAAGTGTTACCTAGATCACCGTTTATCCAGAAAGCCTTAGAGATACTGGAATTAAGTTAAACAAAAGTCTATTTTTCTCTCCCTTCTTTAGAGTAAGCAGTTGATTCGTTCCGTTGAAATTACAAATATTTTTTGTAATTCTCCCCTAAAACTTTGAAGAGAAACATAGAAAGAAACCTCCACGCTTCGAACATTTTGAGTGAGGACGTTTCTACTCCAATAGTCCCTAACTATCTAGGCACTCACTATGCAACTTTCAGACAATAATCGCAACAATCTCCAGTATTCTGGTTCTTTCGAAAACCGTCGTTTCGATATTTTTCAATCTCTCCGGTTTTGGCTCAATGCCATCGAGTTTTCTGAAGCAGAGTCAGCTCGTCTCGTATGCCGTCTTATTCCAGCCCAATGTCCCTTTGCTCGTGATGTCAGCTTACTCGGCCGCGTCCTATTCAGTATTCCGCCCCTCTGCAAACTTAACCCTGTTTATGATGAACTCGTGGCGCTCCGTTTCCGGGCATTATGCTATCTCGCCGATGAAGTAGGTGAAGATATCGGAGTTTACTGCTAAGATCATCAGTACTGATTTTTGATCGAGCATATCTCCCATGGCAATCATTGCGCTTAAGGCTTGGTATTTGGAGTATTACCAGCCCGTTGCTGATGTGATTCAGCGTCCCCATGATCTACGGCTAAATCGTAATAGTCTGTTGAAGTCCGCAATGCGGACTGATTTTCTCGACGAAGCGAAATCTATCGAAAGCTCGGTTTGGTTTCAGCGTTACCTTGAGGGAGAAACGGTCGAATTTTATATTGAAGGCAGTGGTTCGTACGAAATCGCCAATGTCGATTTACTGTCGCAAGAGATTTACTTTGCAAAAAAACAAACAGCAAACTGGCTCCAACCGTATATTTTTGTGAGTGCACAAGCGGTTAAGGAAAAGGTTAATCAGGCGATCGCCATAGAACTAGAGAAAGCTATAGAAGTACTGAATAAATCCAGCCGGATACCCATCGAACTTAAGCTTTCCCAAGCGCCAACAGATGCACCTTGGCGCGTAAATAATACTCAGTTGCGGGCGATTCGGCAGAGTCTATTGCATATAGTCGATGTTACGGCGATCGCCGAGCAGAACGGACGACTAATTTGCGACCCGCAAGTAGCCTTGGAACTCGGCTATAGCTTACAAAATAAACACACTAATCAAATTTTATTACTATCCCAAACCGATTCAGAGCTAACAGGGACAATGCCATTTGATCTGCCAGAACACCGTCAATTAGGCTTTAGTAGCCAACAAGAACTGGCCAAAATGTTGCCAACTCTCCTTGAAAGTAGCCTGCAACCATACCGTCTGATTTCTTAAATTACATTCTGAGCAACCTGAGATAAACTAAGTCTGGAGACTGTATTTCACGGTTATCTCCACGCTTTAATTCTTTTATTCCAACTTTTTTAAGACAAGCAACGCTATGCCCAGACAAGCAGACGAATATGCCGTTTACTTCCTAATCGAAGGTGGTCACCGTGAGGAAGTCCGTTTCGCTGATATCAAAGAGTTTCAGAAATGGTACAGCAATATTTTCATCCCAAAAGCTGATGAGAAGGGTTTTATTAATGTCCCCATAAAAAATCTCCAAGGAGAATTTATGGTGGTTCGTCCCGCAAGCATTCATGCTATTCGCGTTGAACCGATTTTCCTTGGTAGTGTTGAACGCTTCTAAAAATTTAGGATTTGCCAGTTCGTAAATAGGTTAGGCGATCGCCGAAAAAAGCAATATATGGATTTGGGCTATGGAGAAAGAACACCATAGCCCTTATTTTTTGTGCATGTTCAAATAACGAACTCTGCTTCGGAGATAAAGAAAAGAAGAGAGTTTCAAGAGAGTAATGTTAAACGCCAATTGCGCAGTAGCTCAATACTTCCATTCACTCTAAATTTCGCAAACAGTGCCATGCTCAAGTCCACCATGTGTTTTGATTTAGAGACGACCTTCGTCCTGCGATGAAACCGAGCAAACCAATGGCGATTGTCTGAGTTGTTTCTCTCAATTGCTATTGTCTCTTTCTTGCTAATGACATGAAAAGCATCTGGGTGATTCTCTAATAGCTGTTGATAGGGTTCCCAATTATCGGTGCAATAGACAGTGATTTGCCATTGCGATAACCGCTCTAGTAAATGACCTAAAGTTCGACTATCACGACTTCCCAATTCCCAGTCAATGAGTCGCCCAGTATTACGGTCATATGCTTTCCAGACCCAAAGTTTGTTTTTTTCTCTTGGATAAAATGCCATAGCTCATCTAGCTCCACCACGACAGCAGACTCAGGAGTGGGCTTTTCATAATTGGCTTCACCGAAATCTCTTACCCAATTGAGCACTGATTGAGCTGATACACCGAGAATCTTGGCTGTCGCATTCATGGACATACCACTCATATACATCAATACAGCTTCTAATTTCATCCAGAGAGGCTTGCCCCGCTCTTTAGAAAAGCTTGTAAATTGATAATTGCACTGCTTACACTTAAATCGTTGACGATTTTTAGCGAATCCACTTTTGATGATGTCTTGAGCATTACATTGGGGACAGTGAATTGTCATAGCGAGACTTCCAAGGAAACGACTCACTCCATTTTGTTATAGCATTACTTACTTGAAACTCTCGAAAAGAAATAGATTAAACAAGAAAGACTTAAGCAGAATTAATCAGGGCTTATCTACTTTCAATATTTTTAGATGGGGGTAGAGAGACTTGAACTCTCACGACCTATAACAGTCAACGGATTTTAAGTCCGCAGCGTCTACCATTCCGCCACACCCCCGTTTCGGGCACTCTCACAAGTTAATCACAGTTTTTTTGATTCAGCAAGTTATGAAGTTTTATTTCAGATGATAATTTAGGAAAGACGTCGAAAAGCAACGAAAAATAGGCAGAATTAAAGCTAGTTAAGATTAATGTCTCCTTGGATATAGAAACAAAATATTGCGTTTCGTTAATAATATGATCAATTCTAATCCTGTAATTTTCTGGTGATTTCATGGTCAATCTGCAACAGCTCCCTACTCTGCCAGCAACTCCGAAAAATGAAGCGTTTATCCGCCGTCATATCGGGATTAGTGATGATGCAGCAGCAAAAATGTTGGCATTTTTGGGGTTTGATTCTCTCGAAGATCTTATTAGTCAGACTGTGCCTGATCCAATTCGTCAGAAATTAGAACTCGGTCTTCCCCACGCACGAACTGAAGTAAAAGCGCTTTCAGATCTTGAGACGATCGCCAACCAAAACAAAGTTTTCAAAAATTTGATTGGGATGGGCTATTACGATTGCGTCACGCCACCTGTCATCCAGCGAAATGTTTTAGAAAATCCGGGTTGGTACACCGCTTATACACCCTACCAAGCAGAAATTGCTCAAGGCAGATTAGAGGCGCTTTTAAATTTCCAGACCATGGTGATTGAGCTGACTGGATTAGAAATTGCCAATGCGTCACTACTCGATGAAGGAACCGCCGCCGCCGAAGCAATGAGCATGAGTTATGGACTCTGCAAGAAGAAAACAGCCAATACCTTTTTTGTGTCGGAATTATGCCATCCCCAAACAATCGAAGTTGTACTGACCCGTGCGATGCCCCTCGATATCAATGTGGTCATTGGTAATCACGAAACCTTTGAAGTAACCGAAGATGTGTTTGGGGCACTGCTGCAATATCCGGCGACCAATGGCTCGGTTTTTGATTACAGCGAATTTATCGAAAAAGTCCACAACCAAAAAGCATTTGCGACAGTCGCAACCGATCTAATGAGCTTATGTTTGCTGAAAACGCCCGGTGAAATGGGTGCAGACATTGCAGTTGGAACCAGCCAAAGATTTGGGGTTCCATTGGGTTATGGTGGCCCCCACGCAGCATTCTTTGCGACGAAGGAAAAGTTTAAGCGTCAAATCCCCGGCAGAATTGTAGGCGTTTCGAAGGATGTTCACGGTAAACCTGCGTTACGTTTAGCACTACAAACCCGTGAACAACATATTCGTCGTGACAAAGCGACCAGTAATATTTGCACGGCTCAGGTTCTTCTCGCCGTAATGGCCTCAATGTATGGGGTGTATCACGGTGCTGAAGGCCTGAAGGCGATCGCCACGGAAATTCACCAGTTGACCCAAATTTGTGCGAAAGGTTTAGAAAAATTAGGTTTTGGAATTAGTTCGACCATTACATTCGATACGATTCAGGTGATCGCGACAACAGAACAAGCTACAACTATTCGCGAAAATGCAGAAGCAGCAGAATATAATCTGCGCTATTTTGATGATGGAAAAATCGGCATTAGCTTTGATGAGACTTGCACCACTGATGACGTGAAAGCTGTATGGGGATTTTTTGCTGAACAAGAAAAATTGCCCTTTACCCTTGAACAAATCGAGCGGGAAATCACCGATGCTTTGCCGGAAAATCTCCTGCGTACCAGCGCATTTTTAACCGATCCTGTTTTCAATACTCACCGGTCTGAAACCGAACTTTTACGCTATATTCATCATCTCCAAAGTAAGGACTTATCCTTGACCACATCGATGATTCCATTGGGTTCCTGCACGATGAAACTCAATGCGACAGCGGAAATGATTCCGGTCACCTGGGCAAGCTTCGGTAAAATTCATCCCTTTGCTCCCCGTAGCCAAACAGCAGGATATAAGGAAATGTGTGACCAGCTAGAAGGCTGGCTCGCAGAAATCACAGGTTTTGCTGGGGTTTCACTCCAACCGAATGCGGGTTCTCAAGGGGAATATGCTGGCTTGCAAGTTATCCGTCAGTTTCATATCAAGAACGGTGATCGCCAACGTAATATTTGTCTAATTCCAGAATCTGCCCATGGCACTAACCCTGCCAGTGCGGTGATGTGTGGCTTTAAAGTTGTGCCGGTGAAATGCTGTAGCAGTCAGGGTGATATTGAAATTGAAGATCTCAAAGCCAAGGCTGAAAAGTATAAAGATAATCTCGCAGCATTGATGGTGACCTATCCCTCAACTCACGGTGTGTTCGAGGAAGGCATCAAAGGTATCTGTGAGATTATCCATAGCCATGGCGGTCAAGTTTATCTCGATGGCGCAAACATGAATGCCTTAGTCGGCGTTTGTCGTCCCGGTGATTTTGGTGCAGATGTTTGTCACCTCAACCTACACAAAACCTTCTGTATCCCTCACGGTGGTGGTGGACCTGGCGTTGGCCCTATTTGTGTTGCAGCACATTTAGTTCCTTACCTCCCCAAAACCGAGCTCACAGAAAATGAAACCAATATCGGTTTCATTTCGGCAGCTCCTTTGGGTAGTGCGAGCATCCTGCCAATTTCATGGATGTACATTGCCATGATGGGTTCTGAGGGATTAACAAAGGCCACTAAAACAGCAATCCTCAGTGCAAACTATATGGCTAAACGCTTGGATGAGCATTACCCAGTGCTGTTTAAGGGGGCAAATGATTGTGTTGCCCATGAATGTATTATCGACCTGCGCCAAATGCGAAAGTCTGCGGAAATCACAGTGGAAGATATTGCAAAACGACTGATGGATTATGGCTTCCATGCACCAACCATTTCTTGGCCTGTGGCTGGAACGATGATGATCGAGCCAACAGAAAGTGAATCTCTTGAGGAAGTAGATCGATTCTGTGATGCAATGATTGCGATTCGTGAGGAAGTGCGCCAGATTGAAGTCGGCAATATTGCCAAGGATGATAATCCCGTCAAAAATTCTCCCCATACTGCTGAATCTTTAATCTGTGGAGATTGGGAGCATCCTTATTCCCGCGAAGTGGCAGCTTATCCTACGGCTTGGCTCAAAGAATCGAAGTTCTGGGCATCTGTTGGCAGAATTAATAATGCGTTTGGCGATCGCAACCTTGTTTGTTCATGTGAAGGAATGGATGCTTACAAAAACGAATAACAATGTTTCCTCGATATTGGTCTGACTTTCTCGCACAGCATTATCTAACTGGCAAAAGCGCCACCATTCCTAAATCCAAAGATTTATCGGGGCTCGGCGCTGAGTTACAATTTTTTAATGAGAATGAAGCGATAGAAGAAAGTGAGGAATTTTATCCAGGCATTGCTGTTGCTCCAGATGGTTTTATTCCGGTGGCAATTTGTTTGATTGGTAGTGGCGATCCATATTTTATCAATAGAAATGATGGCATTAATGGTGCTCTATATCGGGTTTACCATGATGTAGTTGCCGTAATGCCTTACAGCAAATTTCAGCCTAGCAAGGTGTATGAAGTAGTATAGGTGAGTTGACTGGTGAGGAAGAAAGTAGCATCTTGCCGAAAGCCTACTCATTAGACTTAAGACAGAAAATAGTGGATGCCTACGAAAGGGGTGGTGTGAGTCAAAGTAGTCTTGCCCGACAATTTGGAGTGGCGAAAAGTTTTGTACAAAAGCTCCTCGACCAAAAACGACTGACAGGGTCGATTGCTCCGAAAAAACGAAGCCAACAAACACCTCCCAAATTAAACGAAGAGCATCAAACAATATTGCGCCAGTTGCTCACCAAGAAAAACGATGCGACGCTAGCGGAACTATGTGATGAGATGGAGAAACGCACTGGTCTCCGTGTGGCCAATAGCACCATGCATCGCACCTTAAGAAGAATGGGATATAGCCTCAAAAAAAACATTCTATCCAGACCTTAAGGCGACAAAACGAGTGCAACAAGCCAGATATGATTTTTGGCAGAAAATGCAAGCGACTCTAGCGAAAAACTTGATTTTTATCGATGAATCGGGCGTGAACTTAGCCATGACAAGACTGAGGGCACGTTCTGAGAAAGGGAAACGAGCTTATAGTCCGAAATCCAGTAAACGAGGCAAGAATGTTTCTTTGATTGGAGCATTAGGCTTCAAGGGAATGGTCGCTAATTATCATCTGCTGGGGAGTACGGATGGATTAACCTTTGAAGCATTCATCAGCCAGAAGTTAATACCAAACTTATGGGCGGGAGCATGTGTGGTGATGGATAACTGTTCGATTCATTTAGGAGAGTCAGTACGCACAATGATTGAGGCCGTGGGAGCTAAGTTGATTTACCTTCCTCCCTATTCTCCAGATTTTTCACCCATTGAAAATTGCTGGTCAAAGTTGAAAAGTACCTTGAAAAGTATCGGGGCAAGAACTTATCTAGCTCTAGACAAGGCAATTGAGGTAGCTTTTTCCAAGATTACCCTTGATGATATTCGATGCTGGTTTACACATTGCTGCTATTGCACCTCACTCGACTAGAAATTGCTATACAAAAAAGAGGAGGCGATCGCCATAGTTCTCAAAAACCATGAAGAAATACTTTTTTTTCTAGATGCCGATTAGGGAAAAAAGCTCAATTGGAGGAGATACAGAATGACATCCGAAGAAAATACTACGCAGAAAAGTGCTGCACGAAAAAGAGCAGATGAGATTAAAGGATATCAATGTAAAAATTTAATTGCTGTTATAGAAAACCCCAAATACATTGAAAATATCGGCTCAGTAATTCGCAATGTCAATGCTTTGGGAGTTGAAAAAACCTATATTATCGATCCTTTCAAAAAATTGCCTGATGATTGGCAAGATATGCGAGAACGTAAATCTTTATCGCGGCTTTCTGTCTCTGCAATCAAATGGAGTTTTGTAAAACGCTTTGATTCAACAGAAGATTGCTTAGCTCATCTTAAGAATAAGCACTTTCACTCTATCGTTACTTCACCACATATTAAAGGTGAAAGAAACTGCATCCTCCATGAAGTTGATTACACTGTTTATACGAAATTAGCAGTATGGTTTGGGAATGAATCCCACGGTATTAGTAAGGTTGCTGTGAAAAACAGTGAAATGTGTGTGAGTATTCCGATGTTTGGCATGGTTGAAAGCCTAAATTTGGGCACAACATCGGGGATTGTTTTATATGAAGTGACAAAGCAACGCCGTGAATATCAAAAACAATATAAAAGAAGTGGAAAGCGTCGCCCAATTAATGCAGAAAAATACTAACTAACGTGAGTTCGGGATAAGGAATAAATGTTCTAATCAAGTTTTAGAGAGGGTTTCTTGGGCTGATGACAATAGGCAATGAGACAACAAAGCAAGTTGACACAAAAATTGGCAGGACTGCGGTGGCGGGAATGCTCAATCTGAGAAATATTCTTCAGTTGGTCAATGACTGTCTCAATCAAAGCTCGCTTGCGGGCCAAAACTTTGTCACGCCAAAGCATCCGGTGATTCTTCATATTGCGACGAGGCTTAGCTAGAAGCCTCACATCATATTCTTCTTGTAAATACTGTGCCAGAGCTTGAGAGACGTAACCTTTATCGGCAAAGACTTTTCCCGATAACCCTTTCAAAAGCTCCACTACCGGTTTTCTATCATCGGTGTTGCCAGGCGTGATTTTAACATTGAGTAATTCTCCACGGTCATTGATAATCAGATGTAGTTTGAAACCAAAGAACCAACCCACAGAGGTTTTACCTCGAGCGGCATGACCTTCAAAAACGCGATGTTGAGAGATGCGGCGATTGTGACAAACTTTGATACTGGTGGCATCAATGAAACTAATGCCTGTGCAATCTCCATAACAGTCACATAAATAGGCACATAGAGGCACTAAGCTGGAGGGCATCCATGCCACAAAGCGTTGATAACTCACTGCTTTGGGAAAGGCTTTTTGCCAATAGTGTCGCATCATCAGGAGATAGAAATACTTGAAATTACGATAGTGAGATTGGTGAAAAGCAATCAATATCGTCATTATCTCGCTGAGACTAAGGCTTCTGGGGCGACGCCGTCGCTTTTGCTTTGAGGCCAGTAATTGCTGTTGCCATTGAGGTTCAAAGACTGGTCATGGGAGAAGCTGGTGGACTGCTTATTAACTTCCACAATATGCACTTTCTCCTATGCTTAGTTTAGACGCTTTATTTTGTGACGTTGACGATTTCTGCCCAGTCTTTGAACCTCAGTGGCATCAAGAATTACTTAGCTCTTGCAAAAGGTATCGTCACCGTTCTAGAAGCCTAAGCTTGAGTGAGGTGATGACGATACTCATCGCTTTTCATCAATCTCACTATCGTAATTTCAAGTATTTCTATCTCCTGATGATGCGACACTATTGGCAAAAAGCCTTTCCCAAAGCAGTGAGTTATCAACGCTTTGTGGCATGGATGCCCTCCAGCTTAGTGCCTCTATGTGCCTATTTATGTGACTGTTATGGAGATTGCACAGGCATTAGTTTCATTGATGCCACCAGTATCAAAGTTTGTCACAATCGCCGTATTGTCCAACATCGAGTCTTTAACGGTCATGCCGCTAGAGGTAAAACCTCTGTTGGGTGGTTCTTTGGCTTCAAACTCCATCTGGTCATTAATGATCGGGGAGAATTACTTCATGTACAAATCACTCCTGGCAATATTGATGACAGAAAGCCTGTCGTCGAACTGTTACGGAATTTATTCAGCAAAGTCTTTGGAGATAAGGGCTATGTGTCCCAAGCTCTGGCACAACATCTCAAAGAAGAACATGATGTGATGTTAATTGCTAAACCTCGCCGCAATATGAAGAATCACTTGATGCTCTGGCAAGATACATTCATCGCTCGTAAACGAGCTTTGATTGAAACCGTGATTGACCAACTGAAGAACATTTCTCAGATTGAGCACTCTAGGCATCGTAGTCCAGCGAACTTCTGCGTCAATTTGCTCTGTGGCTTGATTGCCTCTTGTCATCAGCCTAAGACACCTTCTCTCCAACTCAATTAGAGTCTCTTTTCCTTATCCGGAACTCACGTTAACTTAAGTTGACCATACCCTTTGTTGTGAGCGGACATTTGGAGTGGCGATCGCCCACTTCCCTAATCATCAATAGATTAGGTATCTGTTTGCTGTAATTCTTTTTCTTTGTCTTGGCAGTAATTATTTAAAGATTCACCAATCGTTTTCTCAAGTTCACCAGCAGCTTGAGTGCGTGTTTGAGCTGCAAGAGCCGTTTCAAGATTTTTCTTTTGCCAAGCTTCAACCATACTGTATGTTGCTGCTGCTTGCTCGCTGTAGACTTCGCTAATTTTGTCTTGGTAATTTTCTAGGATGGGGCTGCTGATATCAATATTGGCGATCGCCTCAGCTCCTGTTTTTAAGGTATCTGCTGCTTGGAGCCAGACATCAAGGTTCGGCTCTTCGCCTTCGAGTGTTTGTTCAGCTTGAGTAATTGTTTGGGCCTCGATCACGACATCATTAATCGTTTCAAGCAACTCCTGACATTCGTAGACTACAGGGTCAATACTTTGGCAGGCGTTGAGAGTGATGAGGCTGAGAGATGAGACACTGGCACAGGAAAGAAGGCGTAGATTCACGGAAATAGTCGTAAAAGAGTCACGCACAGTGTACAAAATTTAAGCAACCTTTTGTGTTTAGAGTGTCATCAATGGTTATTGCGCGTATTTTGGAACCGGAAGTGATGGATGATCCCGCTGAGGCGATCGCCTATGATGCGATGGATTTTTCCGATGTAAATCAAGATTTTGCAAATGTAGTGGTCGCAACTTACCCGCAGCCTACTGCAACGGTTTTAGATTTGGGGACAGGTACGGCGAGAATTCCAATTTTTGTCGCTGAGCAACGCCCGCAATGGCAAATTATTGCCGCTGATTTAGCACCATCGATGTTGGCCGTAGGTCAAAAAAATGTTGATGCGGCAGGTTTCACCTCCCAAATACAGTTGCAATTAGCGGACTCGAAAGACTTACGATTTGGCGATCGCTATTTTGATGTCATTATGTCGAATAGTTTGATTCACCACTTGCCAGATCCGCTGCCTTGTTTCCAGGAGATGCGACGGCTATTGAAACCTGGTGGAGCAATTATTTTGCGAGATCTCTTCCGACCAACTAGTGTCGCGAAAATTGACAAAATTATTGCAGGTGTTGATGATGCTGATTTTGATGCTCACCAACTAAAGCTCTTTCGAGATTCGCTATTTGCCGCATTTACGATTGATGAAATTCAGGCGATCGCGAATCAAACAGGCTTAGCTACTGCCAACGTTGAACAAACATCTGAACGTCACTGGACATTGATTTTTGTTGATGAACAATAGTGCCGAATAACTTTTAAATTCGAGCAAGCAGCTCCGTCTTTTTTGTCTGAAATTCCTCTTCTGTGAGCACGCCCTGCTCCTTGAGTTGACCCAACTTTTCGAGGGTTTGGTAAATATCAGCGGCCGTATCTCCTTCTTCTTTTTCGAGATCGGACACGTAGCCTTTTCCTTTCTCGAAAGCGCTGTCATAAGCTGATTTAACCTTTTCCTCGACAAAGTCAGAGAGAGAACCACCCGTCGCAAAATGATTGACGACCACCTGGCCCACCGCATAAGTAGAAGCCCCAGACGTAATCGCCATCGATGCGCCACCAATCACTGATCCCACGCCGGGAATTGCCTTGATAAAACTGGCACCGAGACGCGCTAAAGTTGTTCCGGTCAGAGCTGAGACGAAGGTTTTACCTGTACTGCGCGTATAGTTGACGCCATAAACCTGTGCGATCTGCTGAATCATTTCAAGCTGGATGGCTGTGACCGCCGCAAAATCAACTAAAGGGATTGGAATGAGGCCACCTCCCATTGCCCAGATAACGTGGGATTTGATGATGGCATCAGCTTCAGTTCTTTGGCTCATTGTTGTTTCTCTAATCTAGAGTTGAGGGGAATTTGGAGCTCCCTTTTTCCTATGATAGTCAGCCTGATTTTTCTTTTGGGTGATTCTTAAGGTTTGGTCATCTCGGCAGAAATTGGAAATTGGGTGTTGCGGCGATCGCCTCGGTACTGTTTGTTCGGTTTCTGACATTGCATAACGCTTTTAAGTATGACTACGATCAAGAAAGCAAAATTACGAATATTCTAAATTTTTTAATAATGGCCCAGTCAGACACAGCTCCACAAAATTCTGCGGACTCAAAAACCGAAGAAAAAATCTTATGTCCTCACTGCAAACGCACCGCAACAAATGGCATTAAGTGTAAGGGGATTTGTGTTTCCGATGACGATTACTAAACGCTAATGGTGATTTTTTTTACTCTAATCTCATAGCTAAAAAGCCTTGAAAATAAACTGACTAAACTCTCTTAAACTCAGATTCTAGATAAAAAATAAGACAATATTGAGGGTGATCAAAATCCCTAATAAACCGAGATTTATCTGAATTTCTCGATGGCTATCATTGAGCTTATTGCCGAGAATTTTTTTTGTCTTTTCTTGAAAGTAGCGTTGTAGGAACAGGGGTAGCCGATCAAAATATCGCTTATATTTCAAAATCGAGACGACAACATTGAAAACATTAAAGAGCGTAATCCCCAACATCGCCCAGCGATAGAGGCTGTAAAAGTTGATATTTTCATGACTGATCAAGAGGACTAGTTGCTGTAAATGACCGATTTCAATGAGAGTTTGTGCGTCCATCAATGTCAGTTTTAAACGTTGCTTCTATAAATCTGAATAAATAAATCGAGCAAATCCACACCTAATGAGGTTCGGTTCTACAGATTCTGTTTTGCTCAAGATACCTTTATTATCAATTTAGCTTGGTCGAAAGAAATTGATGAATGCAAATTTCGAACTAAATCAAATAGAAATCAGCAAAACGATTAGTTCTGTATTGCAGGATGCGCTGGGTGATGATGGAAATCAATCTCCGATGTCTGCACCGCAACGTCGTCGACAATGGCGGGGGGCGATCGCCGCGCTAGAGTTGTTATTGCATGAGCAAAACCCCCAAGCTCAGGATGCAGGGATGGTTCTTTCAAGCCCTAGTCCAATGTTCTGCGATCGCCAAATTTCAGATTTTTATCAGCAGGTTGTCTTTGCGCCGAAAAGCATCCAAGAAGTTGCCATTAAGACGCTGATGCTGACAGGCATTGTGGATGATTGCCCCAGTAAATCCAACCATAATTTTTTAGAATTTCCACTTTTTTCCAACGATCCGCTCTACAAAGAACGGTTTTGTATTGTCTTGACCCCAAAGTTTAGCTTTGTGATGGTTGCGTCGGAGGAAGGTGGATTCCAATTCTCTTTTGATCCAGAGGTACTCAGCGAACTCTGGCAAATGTTGCGATGGCGGATGGCTCTCTCTCAGCCATTTCAATTTCAGACCATTCAGCAATTGTGGCAGCAATTTCTCCCTGTTGCACCAGATTATAAGCTTGTGTCGCGTTTCTCTCAGGTGATGTTGCGATCGCTGCCGGATATTAATGTCGTTCCCACAGCCGCTCCAAAAACGCACTCTACCAAAGAAAAATCCACGGTTGCCCGAGATATTCAGCCAGAGCTAGAACTCTTGCAGGCATTGACTCACGAAATTCGAACGCCACTCACTACGATTCGGACGATGACAAAGCTGTTGCTTAAGAAGAAAAAACAGCTCACTTCAGACATTGTGAAACGCATCGAAACAATTGAGCAGGAATGTAACGAGCAAATTCGGCGGATGGAATTAATCTTTCGTGCAGCAGAGCTTGAAGCACCTTCCCATTGCCGTGAAGTACAGCTCATTCCGATTTCTCTCGAACAAATTTTTCACCATGGGATTCCTTTTTGGGAAAAGCAAGCTCAGCGGCGAAATGTCGAACTAAAAGTACTTTTACCGAAAACTTTGCCCCAAGTCGTGAGTGATCCAGCGATGCTCGATCAAGTGCTTTCCGGTCTCATTGAAACCTTTACTCGTCGTTTGCCTTCGGGCTCTGAAGTTGAGATCAATGTTTCAACGGCAGGTAGTCAGTTGAAATTAGAGGTGCAATCCCAGGGAATTGGTCAAAAATGTCTCGAAAAGGCAATTGGCCAGATGCTTATTTTCCAACCGGAAACGGGCAGTTTGAGCCTCAATGTGAATGTGACTAAAAATCTGTTTCAGGCCCTCGGAGGGAAGCTTCGCATTCGCCAAAAGCCTTCTGGAGAAGATGTTTTCACAATCTTTTTACCCCTTGGGAATAACGTACCACTCACGATTTAAAGTTGTGGGCTGATCTACTTTTTATCGAGTAGAGAACTGTCAGTGAAAAGCTGTTTAAAGGTTTTTGATTCTAAGATTTTGTAGGTTTTACCCACCGCGATATCAAAATCTTTTTCAGCTTTTTCGACCATTGCTGGCGTGATATTTTGGCGATGATTTTTGCCATGCCAATAGTTAATCATGGTCAGTTGATCAGGCTGTTTGTCGTTTTGCCAAAGCTCTTTGCCGATATAGTCGGGCGATCGCCGATTAACTGGATCCCAAATTTCAATCTCTTTGGTGATGAAGAGCGCTTGCTCATCCTCGGGCACTGAAAATTGCAACCATTCAACAATGATTTCATCTTGGGAAGCCGCCGCAGGAACAGTCTTAAAGCTGAGAAACAGACCTAAAAATGCCACACAGCAAATGCTGGTGAGAAGAATTTGATTGAGTTTTTGTAGTAAAGACTTGAATTTAGTCATCACCAATAATCCGTAAACGTACACTGCTTTCGCCAGACTCATCGAGATCCACTTCAATCACTTCTCCACTTAGGATTTCTAGGGAGCCGAGGAGTGATCGCAGGTAAGGATTACTCGCGCCAGTATCAACGTAGAGACGGTCAGCTAATTTGCCCATCCGCCTCCAAGTGGTAAAGAGCTTGACGACAACCTGCTCCATCTGAGTGGCTTGCTTCACCAAGTCCGCAGCAGTCCCCAAACAATCTAAGCGCAGTGCCTCTTCCAATGCCATTTCGAGATCGATATTCGCTTTTTTAATGGTTTGCACTTGGGATGCGGCATCGATATATTTCGCTAGGCTTTTTGCCTCAGTAGTCACGCTTTTAACGGTGTCAGAATCAGGCTTTTCGCGAATCTCTTCTTGGATAGCCGTAACATGTGTCTCAGGTAATTTCTCCATCTCTTTAACGAGGGGAGATAAGAAACGGCTTGGTAATGCACCACTAGCAGCCTGTTCTTTTACTTCGTCAGGCAAGAGATCTGAGTTCATGGTTGTCCATTCATCAGAGAGTTGCTTCACTTCACGACGGGTAATGCGATCGCCTTTTTGAGCTGCTTCGGAGATCAGTTGCTGAATTTCGGGGGAAGATTTCGCAGTTTCAACGAAGGCATTTTTACTGAAATTATTAATGCTACTCTCATCTAGCTGTCCGTCGGCTAACAGAGTATCGGCACTATTAGCTAGCTCGATGAGGTTGTAAGCTTGACTTTTTGTGATTTCCCGTTGCTTGAGCCAATTGAGAAAACCTGTGCCGCGACCATCGCCACCTTTCTTTTCGCGATCACGTACTGCCCGCATAATTCTGCCACGCCAAATATCGGTCTGGAGATCAAAGCGATCGCACACCTGCCACGCTCGTTCGATCTGACTTTCAAATTCCGCCTCGTGGAGCTTGTCATCCTCTGGATCTGGCAGCTCAAAGCCAAATTCGTTGCTAGGGAGAGCTGCTGCCGAAAGGTCTTCTGTTGCGATCTCAGAGAAGCTAGTCATAGTTGAAATATCTTTTTCCACTCAGGTTGAATGTAAGCCTCAATGATTTTAGAAGGCATACCTGATTCCGACAAGGAATTTATCTGAGATTAAATACATCTATTGATTTATATAAAGCTTCGGGCGATCGCCGCCAACTCTTTTTCTGACGTATCTTTTGAGATTAATCCTTAGAGGACTTTTTATTACCCTTCCGAAATATTAGCCAAGCACCTAGGGTGAGGCATTGTCAACTTAACTGAAGGTTTTAGGAATGTAGCCACTATTTTTCTACAAGGACGGCTGTTCCTGATTTAGAAAGCTTTCTCTAGGCATGTGAGTTTCTGCCAACTCTCTATCCGTTGGCTCATTATCTCCCGATATTCTTTGGCTGGATGCTGGTGTTGATGTGGGTGGAAGTATCCTCGTATGGTTCAAATGCTGATAAAAATCGTTGGGCATGACCAGAGGACTTGAATCTGCCCATTCGCCTTTCCCTCACCCTCGTCGGTCGATGGGAATTCTATACTCGATTATTCAAGCCTCTATGCTGTCTATGCTCTACCCCTTTGAGTATGTTCTTTTTAGCGGCTCCATAACTCTTGAGTTTATCGGTGACTATCACTCTAGGAACTGTCCCTTCTCCCTTGAGCAATCTCTTGAAGAACTTCTCTGCTGCTGCCCTATTTCGTCTGGATTGCAGAAGAATATCTAGGGTTTGACCTTCTTTATCCACGGCTCGCCAAAGGTAGTAATATTTGCCTTTTATTTTGAGCACGACTTCGTCTATAGCAGTGGTCAAAAGAGTTAAGACATAGCATCACGAAGAGTCATCTCCATTGCCTCTCTGAGAGATTGACTATATTTGAGTTGCTTTCTGATACGAGTTTTCAACCAAGACCAACACTGTTCAATTCTGTTTAAATCTGGTGAGTAAGGAGGCATATACCACACCTCACATTTCGCTTGCGCAAGGATTTCTACAATCCTCCCTCCCTTGTGGAAAGTGGCATTATCCAAAATCAACACCTGATGAGGTTGTAATTCTGGTAGTAAACAATTCTCTAGCCACACCTCAAACACATGGCGATTACAAGAGCCTTCCACCGTAAAGGGAGCAAACAATCTACCCTGATGCCAGGCTGCAATCATATTGACTCTACCGCGACGACTTTCTGACTTGAGGGAGTAAACTCTTTCTCCTTCGGGACTATAGCTATAGTCATACTGACCATCTCGCTCATCCATTCCTGACTCATCACAGTAGATGATTTGCTCGGGTTTCAATCTTGTCAACCCTTGTCTGAATTCCTGTCGCTTCTGTTCATCCCTTTCTTGATATCCATAGGTCTTTTTTTCGAGAGTTTCAAGTAAGTAATGCTATAGCAAAATGGAGTGAGTCGTTTCCTAGAAATTCTCGCTATGACAATTCACTGCTCCCAATGTAATGCTCAAGACATCATCAAAAGTGGATTCGCTAAAAATCGTCAACGATTTAAGTGTAAGCAGTGCAATTATCAATTTACAAGCTTTTCTAAAGAGCGGGGCAAGCCTCTCTGGATGAAATTAGAAGCTGTATTGATGTATATAGCAGCGAAGGAGAAGGTTAGGACATAGAACAGAAGGCTATTCTGATGGCATCGAACAAATCCTCAGTCTTCTTGATGAGCTTACTTACCTCCTTCTTTAACCTCCCCCAAAACTTCTCTATCTTGTTCAGGTGTGGTGAGTAGGGTGGCAAAAATATCACTTCACATCCTGCCTTCGCCACCAATGTTTGTATTCTTTCCTTTGGATGAACACTGGCATTATCCAGAATAATAATTTGACCCGGAATCAACTCTGGCACTAAGCAATCCTCTACCCATTGGCAAACTAAGGCGCTGTTGGCATAGCCCTCAAATACCATCGGTGCTATCTGCTCTCCCTCTCGCCATCCTCCAATCACGCTAACTCGTTCTATACGATGACCTAACTTCTCTGCGATAAACCTCTCTGACTTATGGCAGTAGCCATACCCATAATCTAAGGTATTATCAAATCCACTTTCATCGATATATACGAGTCGTTCTTGGCCATACTGCTTCAGTTGTGCCACAAATGCTTTTTCTAATTCTTTATCTCTCTCTTGATATCGATAGGTCTTTTTTTCGAGTAAATTCAATACTTTGACAGGCATTAAGTTGACAATGCCTCTTCGCCACCAATACTTCTAGTTCCAGCTCTTGACAGAGAATATCGGTAGTCCTAAAGAACGTGAGTTCTGGATAAGGAAAGAAAAGGAGAAAGCCCATATCGTGGAAGTTGTAACGAATCCACGGCTTTCTCCCATGTCCAGTCTAGAGGCTCTGTTTTGCCATGTTGATGATTTCTGCCAAGTCTTTGAACCCTTATGGCATCAAGCGTTACTCAGCTCTGGCAAAAAATACCGTCGCCGTCAGAGAAGCTTCAGTCTGAGTGAGGTGATGACTATTCTCATTGCTTTCCATCAATCTCACTATCGAAATTTCAAGCATTTCTATCTCATCAAGGTGAAATGCGATTGGCAACAAGAGTTTCCTCTAGCTGTGAGCTATCAACGCTTTGTGACATGGATACCTTCGAGCTTGATTCCTCTCTGTACATATCTGCGACGATGCTTCGGACAATGCACTGGTATTAGCTTCATTGATGCCACCAGCATCAAGGTTTGCCATAATCGCCGTATCTCTCAACATCGTGTTTTTGAAGGTTGCGCGGCAAGGGGCAAGACTTCGGTGGGATGGTTCTTCGGCTTCAAACTACACCTGGTCATCAATGAGCGAGGAGAATTACTCAACGTCCAAGTGACGCCCGGAAATACCGATGACCGCCAACCTATAGTGGAGTTATGGCAAGACTTATGGGGTAAAGTCTTTGCCGATAAAGGCTATGTCTCACAATCTTTAGCCCAGCATCTTCAAGAGGAACATGAGGTGACCCTAATGGCTAAACCTCGTCGAAATATGAAGCATCATTTGATGGTTTATCAAGATAAACTTTTTGCTCGTAAGCGGGCTTTGATTGAGACAGTTATTGACCAACTGAAGAACATCTCACAGATTGAACATTCCCGACATCGCAGTCCCACAAACTTTTGTGTGAACTTGCTGTGTGGGCTGATTGCTTACTGCCATCAACCCAAAAAACCTTCTTTACAGCTTGATTAGACCTATCATTCCTTATCCAGAACTCACGTTAAAGAGGTAAGGATGAGTTGTAGTGATGAACAAAAAGCCAAATAGCTCCAATGTGGTTGGGAGTGTCAAGAATTTTGTGTCAACTTGCTTTGCGGTCTCATTGCCTACTGTCATCAGCCTAAGAAACCCTCTCTTCAGCTTGATTAGAAGCTTCTTTTCCTATCCCGAACTCAGGTTTCTTATTATCCTTACCTCTTTAGGACTACCAGAATGTCTAATGTATTGCGATCAATTGGGTCAAACTCTCCAGCAATAAAATTAATATCCTCATGCTCTTCCCGAATAATTTAGATCACCTGCTTCCGATATCTCAGCTTCGGATCATCCTGAAGCGAGCGAGCCAAAAGAATCTTGTAACCTTCCTTCACCGGATAAAATTGCGGCGTCATTGCCGATGATTCTTGAGTTACCTTTTCAGACGTATATTCGAATAACTCATCCACCCCAATCCAACCATCATTATCCGGATCCGCTGCCCCAGAACGAATACCATCCAGCAGATAATGCGTGTAGATCGATAACTCCGAATTTTCCTGCGCAAAAGAATATTTCGTCGCTGTCGAAGACGTTAAAATCGCACGACCTTTGCCACCCAGTTCATCCGGCTTAATATCAAGCGCTGTCGCATCATCACCTTTAACATTTAAGCCTTTCGGAAACGCCCCACTAAAACAACAGTCTATAATAATCACCTGTCTTTCTGACCTGCTACTATTCATTATCCCAGTGCATTTCACTTGCCCGATAAGCCGAAAACGACTTCACATATTTGTCTTTATCCAATTCAGTGTGTGACAAAGCAAAATACAGATTAAAAGATCTATCTCGTATGCCATGCCCTGAAAAATAGAACAGAGTCAAGTCATCAGTTTCACGGCCTGCCAACAGCTCGAAAACAGAATGCTATAACTCACTTTTTGAGGGATTCTTCAAGCACTTTACATCATCAAAATCACCTAAATCAGACGAGAGTTTCAAGTAAGTAATGCTATAGCAAAATGGAGTGAGTCGTTTCCTTGGAAGTCTCGCTATGACAATTCACTGTCCCCAATGTAATGCTCAAGACATCATCAAAAGTGGATTCGCTAAAAATCGTCAACGATTTAAGTGTAAGCAGTGCAATTATCAATTTACAAGCTTTTCTAAAGAGCGGGGCAAGCCTCTCTGGATGAAATTAGAAGCTGTATTGATGTATATGAGTGGTATGTCAATGAATGCGACAGCCAAGATTCTCGGTGTATCAGCTCAATCAGTGCTCAATTGGGTAAGAGATTCCGGTGAAGCCAATTATGAAAAGCCCACTCCTGAGTCTGCTGTCGTGGTGGAGCTAGATGAGCTATGGCATTTTATCCAAGAGAAAAAAACAAACTTTGGGTCTGGAAAGCATATGACCGTAATACTGGGCGACTCATTGACTGGGAATTGGGAAGTCGTGATAGTCGAACTTTAGGTCATTTACTAGAGCGGTTATCGCAATGGCAAATCACTGTCTATTGCACCGATAATTGGAAACCCTATCAACAGCTATTAGAGAATCACCCAGATGCTTTTCATGCCATTAGCAAGAAAGAGACAATAGCAATTGAGAGAAACAACTCAGACAATCGCCATTGGTTTGCTCGGTTTCATCGCAGGACGAAGGTCGTCTCTAAATCAAAACACATGGTGGACTTGAGCATGGCACTGTTTGCGAAATTTAGAGTGAATGGAAGTATTGAGCTACTGCGCAATTGGCGTTTAACATTACTCTCTTGAAACTCTCTAATAATCGCTGCTCAATAAAGAATAAAGAAGCCTCAAACCCAGATTAGGAAAGACTTTTTTCCTGTTGTCCTTATCCCGAACTCACGTTACCCTAACCAAAAGCGCGAACTTCCTCATCACCTATTCCGCATCCAACTCCCTAATAAAATTTCCGACAGCGCCTAAATCTTTAGTTTTTGGGACTTTAACAGAAACTTTCTTTGTCCCACGCGATGTGGTCTTTTCGTAAACGACTTCTATTTCGCGACCTTTAGACATTTCAATGAAAGTGGGAAACAAAGCTTTAATCTTTTCCGTTGTGATATTCATTTTCACAATACCAACAACTGCCCCACCGATCTTTTTGATGACTTCACCTAAGCCCTTTGCTCCATCCGGAATATCGTCAGATGCAATAATCTCAACAACGCTTTGCCCCACGTGAGTCGATAACTCTTCCCGAATATTACTCAGATCCTCTTCAAATGACTCTTATGATGCCTCAGCATCGCTAATCACTAAGAGGATGTCTGAAAAGTCTTTATGTTTGATAAATGCTGCGTAAATTCCGCCAGGTTGATCGCCTGAAGTGCTTATTTTTACGTGCAACTCATTTCGAGAAAAGTTACGGTCAGACCCTTTTCAGACATCCTCTAAGTAGAACTCAGACATCTTGAAAAAACCTCGCTGCACACTAACTTGATTTATTCTATCGAGTAATTAAAAAGTATCCTTAGGCTTCTCAGCTACCAAGCATCAGCTTGACTATTCTTTTCCACGTCCAGCAATCTCTCGCGTAAGTCTTTCCAGTCAATATCTGCATTTGTTGCATCTGTTATGATTCGACCTTTTTCTAAGTAAATTACGTGGGTCGCCAGATGTTTTGCGAAATCTAGCTCATGGGTTGCCGCGATAATCGGAACCTTAGTTTCAGCTTGATATTCCAATAAAGTTTCTGCCAAGTTTTTTGAGCGTCCAATATCCAGCGCTGAGGTGGGTTCATCCAATAACAAAATCTTAGGTTCCAGCATCAATCCTCGGGCGATCGCCACCCATTGTTTTTGACCACCGGAAAGCAGCGCTTCATTTCGGTCGAGCCAGATTTCGGGGATATCAAGCTTTTCCTGCCAATATAAATATCGCCGCTGAATTTCTGCCTTTGGAAGTTTCTGCAAGGTGAGCGGATAAAGCAGCACCTCTTTAACTTGCATTCCCAGCAATTTCGCTTCCTGTGGCACAAGATTTATTTGTTGGCGCAACTCTTCTGGCGAATATTCTGCGTAGGGTTTATCCAGAAAAGTTAGCTGCCCAGAAGTCGGTGATTGCAATCGGTTTAGCATCTGTAAAACCGTGCTTTTCCCAGAACCCGATGACCCCAAAAGCACCAGGCGATCGCCCTCATTGAGTTCAAAGGAAATATCTTGCAAAATTGTGCGAGCTGGCACCTGAAACGTAAGATTTTGCACCTTTAGCACTGCCATTTATCGCACCACCCGATAATGAATGAAAATTTCTGACTCGACCGTTTCTGACTTCAATAATTCTAATTTGAGACCAGAGGCTTCCAGAAAACCTTGGCCACCACACCAAGTTGGAGCAGTTTCTCCGCCAAGCACAATCGGACAAACAGTAAGAAAAAGCTCATCAATTAAACCCTGCTCTACAAAACTGCCAATTAATTTACTGCCACCCAATAGCCCAATTTTCTCGATGCCTTGAGTCTTAAGTTGATGCAATATTGGTAGCCAATTATTTAAAGAATCTAGCTCAATAATTTGCTCGAATTTATTGGAGTTTTCCCAAGCCTTTTTTCCTTGTGGGGTTGTAATTAAACCTCTCGGAATAGACTGCTCAAAAAAACGAATATCTTTGGCGATCACCCCGGAAGCAGAACAAACAAAATGAATTGGTTGAGAAGGTTTGCCCTGCTGTTGCCGTTGAGCCAATAATTTTGGATCTCGAATCGACAAACTCGTGCCATAAGCCCGCAACGTATTTGCCCCAAAAATAACCGCATCCATTGCCGCAATTTGTGTTTCTAGATGAGCCTTATCCGCTGCTGACCCAAACCGCGCAGGCGATCGCCCCTTATCCGCAATTTTTCCGTCCGCACTCATCGCGACAATAGCCGTTAAATGAGGTCTACTCATACCAGCCGTTACTTTCCGACTCTTCACGTTCGACGTGCCAATCTGGATTTTCACCACCGATTACCATGCGTTTCATCGGCACAAAATCCTTACTGAGCTGAGTCATCGCATTTGCGAGAACATCCAGCGCAACAAGATCGCTCGTACCGAGGTCAAACCAGCAACGACCCCACATGCCGAGATATTCCCAATCTCCCATATTGTGCATAGGAGCCATCATCGCGTTATCCGCTTGGTCGTGGTCATAGTCCAAATAACTAACCTCCACACCAGTGTCTTGAATTTGGAGATTTTCCGCATTAAATCCACCTAATTTGCCGAGATAAAACCAAGAATCAAACAATTCCTCCACATACTGCGTTTCATTGCGGGAAGGGACGCTTTCAAACTCGACCCAAATCCACAAATCGAACTGGTTAAACTCTCGAAACTGAATTTCCATTTACCTATTTATCTCTGTAATCCGAACGAATAATCATATCGGGCGATCGCCCAAAACATATACCTTGTTGCATCAAAAGAAGATATTTCCCCTCTCGGGAGGGGATTAAGGGGTGGGTTTGACTTTTTTTATTGAGGCAAACTATCCCAAGCTGCAGCCGCATCCTCAACCGCTTGCTCAACAGATTTTTGGCCGAGCATTGCTGCCTGAAGATTTTCGTAAATAAACTTTTGAAGTTGCGTCAAATTCTTTTGAGCAGGAATTAAAATCTCCGCATCACCGAGCTGTTGCGCACTCACCTGTCGCGCCAAACTGAGTAAATCCTCTGCCGATTCCTCTTCCAGACTCGCAATGTATTGATCCACTGCATCTACCGTTGAAGGTAAAACATTTGCAGATTTGGCAAACTCCAGTTGATTTTCAGTATTCGTCACAAACAGCGCAAACTCCAGCGCCTCTTCCTGATCGGGCGAATCCTTGGGAATCACCAAATTCATTACTGCGACATTCTTTTTACCAGTTGAACCCGTAATTTGATCCGACGGTATCGAAACTTCGGCAATGCTGGGTGCGTTTTGTTGGATCGACTTAATAAACTCTGGTGAGGTATTCACAATAGCCGTTTCACCCGCTTGGTAAAGCTCAATGGCATGTTGGTGGCCTTGCGTTAAAACCTCTGGTGGCAACAACTTTTGCTCATACAAATCCACCCAATACTGAAAAGCGGCAATCCCTTCCGACGTATTAAACGCAGCCTTACCATCTTCTCCAATAAACGTTACGCCCATCTGCACCATCGACTCCAACACCTCATTGGAATCCCCTGGCACAAAGGTCGCAAAGAAAGCATACTTATCTGTTTTTGCCTTCACTTCAGCCGCAACCGCTGCTAATTCTTCATAGGTTTTGGGAGCCTCTGCAATCCCCGCCTGCTCAAGTAAATCCTGATTATAAAAACTGATGCGAGTTGTTAAATACCAAGGGATTCCAAACGTTTGTCCTTCGATCTGATTCGCTTCCCAAATCTTGGGCAAATAGCGATCACGCATCTCTTGGGTGAGCACAGTATCAAGATTTAGCCAAGCATTTCGACTGGCTAACTGCGACGCAAAATTCGGGTTGAGATTCACCACATCCGGAGCCGTCTTTGCAGAAACAGCCGTTAAAATTTTGCTTTCCATCGCTGACCATGGCACATCTACCCAACGCACAGAAAGATCGGATTGTCCAGTCTCAAACTCCGAAATTAGTGTATTGAAATATTCTGTAAACTTCGGTTGCAATTGCATTGTCCAGAATTCAACGTTAGGTTCTCCATCAGAACCCGCAGAATTTGTCTCAGATGATGAACCACACCCGGCGATCGCCACTAAGCTCACCCCAAGCAAAACCCCACAACACCAACGTTTGAACATAGAAAAGATCCTCAGGACAGAAATAACAATAAGGAGTCGAACAAAATATTTCGGAAATAATAATAATTCCCAGAAATTGATCAATCATCACCTCACAAGACGACTTATTCTATCCCTTCCCAAAGACGACTACCCACTTCCGTCAAACTGAGCTAGATTGGATAGCAGCAAAAAGCTTCGGCGATCAACTGGTGCCTTTACAAGCCATCAATTTCTTGAAAATTCTCCCATGTTAGATTTTCTCAAAAATATCCTAAAGCCCAAGAACAACGGTATAGGTATAGAAATTTCTGCCGAGCGGCTCAATATTGTCCAATTAAAAAAGCAAGGACAGATTTACAAACTCGTCAATTGCATCAGCGAAGAAATCCCAGAAGGAATTTTCGAAGAAGGCAAAATTGTCGATTCTCCTGCCCTTGCTGAATTAATTCAAGACACGCTAGCCGCTCACAACATCACGACTAAAAAGGTTGCAGCCGCAGTCCCCATGCGCGAAGCAATTATTCGACTTATCCCCATTCCTGCCGAGCTTGATGACGCAGAATTGCGAGATATGGTGCTCAACCACGAAGCTGGTTTGTATTTGCCCTATCCCCGCGAGGAAGTTGATCTCGATTACCAAAAACTAGGCTTTTTCCAAGACGAAGATGGCATTGATAAAGTGCAAGTGCTTCTCGTCGCGACTCGTCAGGAAGTCACGGATTCTTACTACGACACCTTTTACCAAGCAGGCCTCCAGATTGATGTCTTAGAGATTAATAGCTTTTCTCTAATTCGCACCATCCGCGAACAACTACGTCAGTTTAGTTCCCAAGAGGCGGTTGTCCTCGTTGATGTGGAATTTGACTGCACAGAAATTGCGATTGTTGTTGATGGCGTCCCGCAATTTTCCCGAACTGTTCCGATTGGTACATTCCAGCTCCAAAGCGCTTTGTCGCGAGCGATGAATTTGCCAGCCTCTCGCAATATTGAATTGCTGCAAGGGATGACAATTCCCAACACTCCTGTGGAAGGTGTTCGTACTGGTGCTACTGGTATCAATCCCGGTATGGCAGCTTTACTGAGAGTTTTAGGTGAATTGGCTGATGAACTCCGCCGTTCCATTGACTTTTATCTCAATCAGAGTGCAGAGCTAGAAGTAGCGCAACTACTGTTGGCTGGTCCTGGTGGTGGTATCGGTCAGCTCGATGAATTCTTTACCCAGCGATTAAGTATTCCGACCCTACAGATTGATCCGTTTGATGCTCTATCCATTGAAACGGAAGATGATATCCCACAGGTTCAGAAACCATCTTTGGGAACAGCACTCGGACTCGGATTAAGGGAGGTTTAGGATATGTATAGTCTCGATATTAATTTTCTGAGCGATCGCAAACTAAATGGCGATAATGCGGCTCAACCAGAGAAGGCGGCCTCTAAATCCCTTGCTCCGAATGGACAAGAAACTCCTCCATTAATTGCTGGTGGTGTGGTTGCTGCGATTTGCTTGGCTGCTGCTGGCTTTCTGTTTTGGAATGCCTCTAAAGCCCGGGCAGAAACGAAGGAAGAGATTTTGGTCGTAGATCAGGAGATCCAGGAGATCAACGCCAAAAATGCAAAAGTTAATGGTCTAGAGCAGCAAATTGCGTCTTTGAAATCCCAGAGTGAAGCTTTTGTTAATGTGCTGCAAACCAAGATTAAGCCTTGGTCTGCGATTCTCCAAGAGATTAGTGATTTAACACCACCAACGCTTAAATTGAGTTCATTTGCTCAAACTGATAATCAAGTTTTAGTCAGTGGTCATGCGCAGAATTTCACTAATGTTAATGACTTAATGATTAATCTACAAGCTTCTCCTTTATTTGTTGAAGAAGAAGTTTATATTGTCAGTGCCAACCTTGTAGATAACCCAGCAGTACTTGAGTTCTCCCGGCCTGTTGAATCCTTTGAGGTTCCGCAGGTTGTCGAATATACAGTGGCTGTGACATTGCGTGAGCTCACTGATGCGGAAATCATCCAAACTCTTGAGCAGCAAGGTGCACGAGGTATGGCAGAACGCTTAAAAACAAGTTTTTAAAAAGAGATAAAAAATTATTTTTAACGTGATGATGAGAGGAGTTTGGCAAGGACATGGCTTATTCTGAAGAGTTTCAAACTGATTTAGTCGGAGATGGTTCTGAACCGAAAGGTTTTTTTAACGCCTTTGGCGTTGAGTTTACATCGACTATTGTTGGTGCTTTGCTGGCGATCGCCGGTATTGCGGGTGCGGGCGCGATTTGGTGGTTTTTAGTGAAACCCATTACTGCTGAGACCGAGACACTCCAGGCAGAACTTCAGCAGAAACAAGGTGAACTTCAGCAGAAAAAAGCCGCTGGCAGTGAAAATAAAATTGCTGAATTAGAAGCGCAGCTAGTCCAGGAGGAAAGAATCGCTAGTGAAGTGATTAATGCTTACGGTAAAGATAAGCAGATTCAGACATTCTTACTCGATCTCAACCGGATCTTAACTGCAAGTGATATCCAGTTGGTTAGCTATGAGCCGACTTCACCGCAACCAGAATTTATTGCAGATGACAGCTATGGTGAGGAAGCTACAAATAAACTAAAGCGTCAAACGTTTAATGTCTCTTTTGAAGATATGACCTTTGCTCAGGTTGATTCGATGTTAGAGAACTTGGATGTTTTGCAACCATTGATTGTTCTGCGAGAGTTTTCTACTGATATCGCTCAGCCACCTTCTTGTCTCTATACTGAGAGCCAACTAATTCCACAAAACCCTACCAAACTAGGTGTTTCTTTTGTTGTAGATGCTCTTATTGCGCCAACTGCAGAAGAGTTACAAGCTCGTCAGCAAGAATTGGCTGCGGAGAACGCGGAAGCACCACCACCTCAATAAATGTAGAATTTACTAGCTCTTTGATTCTATTTCCTGATTCTTGAGCTTTTTGATTGACTACTTGAGTTTCAATATTAAGATGGTTACGGTTGCATCTATAAATTTAAAACTTATTTCTTTTTTCAACTGAACTTTTACTGCATTAGCGTTTGAGGAGTCCCCAAGTCGTGAACATGAAACCCTATTCCGGATTAGTTGCTGGAGCTGTGACCAGTGTTTTGGCTCTGCCTCCCGCTTACTCGGCAGACATGCGCCAGATTGTTGACCTTGATATTCGTCCCGAGGGAACTGGTTTACAAGTACAGTTTGCGATCGCCGGTACGGATAATGGGGTTCCTCAAGTTTTTACGATTAGTCGTGATAACCAAACGATTACAGATATCCTTAATACCCAGCTCGACATAGGTGATAGCCAGACCTTTACTCAGCGTAATCCGATGCCAGGTATCGAAGCGATTGAGATTATGCAGCTTGATCCAGAAAGTGTTCGAATCATTGCTACAGGTCAAGGAACAGCTCCAACTGGGGAAATGCTTAGTCGTGATCAATCCAGCTTTGTGTTTAATTTCACACCGCAGTCTGAGGCGATCGCTGAGAATGAAAATAATTTAATTGCCCAAGTAGAAGCACCAGCTGAGAACACTGCGGAACCAACCTCAAATCCTGAAGCCAGTACTACTGAACCTGACATCCTGTTCCCAGACCCTCAGATTCCCCGTGAAGGCAAACCTAGCCCAACAACAGCAGAAAGCTTACTTCGTCCCTCTGCTCCTCTGCCACCATTTCTTCCGCGCGCAAGCGCCCCTCCAGTCGGTGATATTGCCATCTCCACGGTTGACACTTCTTTCCCAAATTACGTTGACCTAGGTACAGCATCAGTCGTTCCCAGATTGGTACTGAAGGAAGCACCCACTCAAGACGTACTTACTTTACTTGCGCGTTCTGCAGAGTTGAACCTTGTATTTGCGGACGATATCACTGATAAAAATATTTCTCTCGATCTTGAAAATGAACCAGTTCAAGACGTTTTTAACTACGTTTTAATGTTGTCGGAACTTGATGCGACAATGCGTGGTCGAACTATCTTTGTTGGCACAGAATTACCTAGAGCTATTTCTCCAAAAGTTACTCGGACTTTCCGCCTTAACCAAGCTGATGTTCTTGAAGCGCAAACTTATCTTGAGAGTGCTGGTACTGATGAAGACGGCTTATTACCAGATATTCAGATTCTTACTGATGAGCGATTGAATGCGATTACTGTGACTGGTGAGCCAAAAGTTATTGAAATTGCAAGTAACTTTTTGACTCAGCTCGATGCTAGAAAGCGCCAGGTTGCCGTTAATGTCAAAATTCTCGATGTGACTCTGAGTGGGAACCGTTCAATCTCCTCGGATATCAAATTACTCCTTGAAGATCGTGTTGGTATTAGTGCTGGAGATGGCATCATCCTCTCGCCCAATGATTTGTCTAGGACATCCACTATTTTTGGTGACTTTAACGATGGTGCAATTACTGTAGAGCAAGGTACACAAACAGTTTCATTAGGTGAGCAGCTCGATGCATTTGATACTAGTAACCCAGATGAGACTGTATTTATCGGAAACATTGAGCAAGCTGTCGCTGTCGCTGCCAGTATTGACAACAACTTTACAGCCTCTGCCTTTAACTTTGCGGATCCAAATCAGCTGGTTGCTGTTATCCAAGAAGTGAGTCAGACGAGTTCAACTGTAAACGGTCAGACTATTGTTAACTCTCAGGTAACAGCACGTTTGGAAGGTTTGGGTAATATCAACACAGGTACTTCCCCGCTACGTGGTACAAACTTTGTTGGACAGCTAGTTGCTGGGCTACTTCGCAACACAACAACTAAGATTGTTGCAGATCCAACATTGATTATTCAAGAAGATGAAATTGCAAATATTGATCTTACTGAAGATATTGTTGTTGGTACTCGACAAATTGAAATCACGAACAATGATGGTGATGTTATTGGTGCTGGTGAAGAACCGGTGATTGATGAGGTTGGTTTGCAGGTTGAAGTGGAAGTTACTGGCATTGATGACAATGGCTTTATTTCAATGAACATTGAGCCATCTATCTCGAGCATTGCGGGTAGTGAAATTGTTGATGATGAGCCTGTCACACTAAAGCGGGAGAGTAAGTTGACTTCAGGACTCGTTCGCCTCCGTGATGACCAAACTCTAATTCTTGCTGGTGTAATTGATGAGCGGGATATTGTTGAAACATCTAAAGTCCCACTTCTCGGTGATATCCCATTGATCGGGTCTCTGTTTAGAAGTTCTAGTCGATTAAATAGCAGACGAGAATTGTTATTCATCATCACCCCTCAGATTATCGATGATTCTCAGAATGCGACTTGGGGCTATGGGTATGTTCCTAGTGAAACTGCAAGAGATCTTCTCGGTAATGAGAATTTCCCTACTGATGATGACTAGTCTGGGGAACTTGATTTTTAGGTTAAACAAATAAAAATGTATCTGAGAGGGTTGCCAAGATAGCAACCCTCTTTTTATTGGGAAAGAAATTGATTGAGTCTTGGAAAAACGGGACTGGCCGGATTTGAACCGGCGACCTAGCGCTTCAGATTTGTGTGGGTTTCCCCGACTCTCTGGACTATCTCTTCACCATAGAAATATTGGATTGAAAATTTCCGTAGGTGGTGGCCGTTATGTTGTGGGATGGTTTTAGTATGAAATGCCTCGTTCCCAACACCTAGTCTCTGCACCTTCTCTATCTGAGGATAATAGAGTTTGGCTCAGGATTGCCCTGGGTTTGGGGATGGCGATCACCGTAGAAATCACCAAAACATTAACCTTTAGGTTTCCCTGAATTTGACCACATTCATCAATGGCGTTTCCGACCATGATGCCCAAATTTCTTTAGGAGGCGCTTGCTCTATCCAACTGAGCCACAGCCCCTTTCAGGAGACAGAATTATATCACAGAGTTTTTGGGAATATGATCACTTTTAAAGTTGTTAGCAATTAACCAATTTCTAGATTGAATTTCTGATTTGCAGTGTTATATTTGCTAAAAGTCCCTTAATCAATATTTATCCTTGACTTGGGCAATGAGAGATAAAGCTTCTGATGGGATGTTTTGCCTTATTTCAGATTTGTAAATGTTTAGTGCTTAATGGTTGAACGTAATGGAAAACACTCTACAAACTCCAGCGGATATTTTAGATAAGGTTAGTCAGCCTTCTTTTACCATTGCTGGGGCTGCGCCTGTTACAACGCCATTACCTGCGTTGCCTCGCCTAAAGGCAACACCTATTACGCAGCACCACCATAAATCTAATCCTCATTTTGTACTCGATGTTTTACAAAATTTGGAACAGTACTCTCTTCGGTTAGTAGATCAGCTCAAAGAGACTCAACGCAAAATTCAGGATTTATATCTTGAAGGGCCTCTCCTTGATGGTTGGCTACAATCGGCAACGACTGGCCAAAAAGAATCGACCGATAAAGTTTTGACGCCTGCGGAAATGGGGGGGGGATATTGTCTGTGTGGATTAGATGAGTTTGGAAAGCTCTGGTCTAAGCCTTGTCCTGTAGAGGAAGTTCCCTCAGTGAGTTTGGCGATCGCCCGTTATCATCGACTGAAAAAGTTATTGGCAACAAAACAAGAGATCGAACAGAAATTAAAAGATCTCACTGAAACTTTGGAAGGTATTCCCACAGAATAAATAAGCTCAGAGTTTGGTTTGAATGAGCGTGACTGCTTCAAGTAGATCGTTGGCAATGTAGTCAGGCCTAAAATCTTCGAGAATCTGACGATCACGAATTCCAGAAAGTACCGCAATTACTGGAATATTACAGGTTTGGGCCGCACGAATATCAGCTTCTGTATCTCCCACCATCCATGTGGATTCTGCTGGAGATAATGATGCAAGAGTTGTTTTGAGTAACAGGGGTTTTTGATTTAAATCGCGGTCATGCTCCGCTTCTTCTGGTTTCGTAAAACGGCGATCGCCCGGAAAGAATTCTTCTAGTCTTGGATTTAATCGAATCACTTCTGCGAGTTCACTGTGGCGGCGCATGGTGACGGTCATAATTTCCCAACCGAGACTTTTCGCAATTTGTAGTGCTTGAAGCGACCCATCGATAATTCGGTCATGAATCATATTTTTGAGAGCATGGGCATTCTCTTTGCGGAGTTGAATATATTGTTTCGTTTGAGAATTCGTTAGCCCAGATTTGAGCGCAATCTCAGGGCGGGTTGTTTTTAGCCGTTCGAGCTGCCAAAAATCTGTCTTACTGAGAGGAGTAATTGTTTGTTCTGGCGTGGCAATTTCTGTGAGTGACCAACGATAAACGCGATAATATCGTTCTGACAAATCTGCAATTACACCGTCAAAATCTAATATTAAACGCATCACTTTTTACCCCACCACAACTCATATCGCCCTCAAGCATAGGTCAGTAATAAGGGATAATCAATCTACTTTGCTTTTTAGGATTTCATGTCTTCAGCCCGTCAGCTTGCATTTCTTGCCCTTCGTCAAATCATGTATCACAAGGCTTTTACTGATGTTGCCCTTGATCGGGTCTTACGTAAAAGCGGCCTCAGAGGAAGTGATCGCGGGTTAGTGGCAGAGCTGGTTTACGGGACGGTGCGCCGACAAAAAACCTTAGACGCAATTATCAATCAAGTTGGCAAGAAACCTATTGAACAACAGCCACCAGATTTGCGAGTGCTGTTGCAGTTGGGGCTTTATCAAATTCGCTATTTGGACTCGATTCCTGCATCGGCAGCAGTCAATACTAGTGTTGAGTTGGCGAAGGAAAATAAGCTTGGGCAATTAGCTGGCGTGGTCAATGGTTGTCTCCGGCAATATTTACGCTTGCAGGATAAAAATGGTGATCCACTAATTTTGCCTGAGGCACAGCCTGAAAAATTTGCACTGCAATATAGTTTCCCGGAATGGCTCATCAAAACTTGGCTCGGGCAGTTTGGGGAAGCGGAAACGGCACAACTCTGCGAATGGTTTAATCAGCCTTCTACTCTCGATATTCGCATTAATCCCCTGAAAAATTCTGTTGAGCATGTGCAAGTACTGCTCAATAATGCTGGGGTGAAATGTGAGGTGATCGCCAATTTACCGAATGCGTTACGGCTGACTGAAAAGCGTGGCATGATTCAGGATTTACCGGGCTATAAAGAGGGGTGGTGGACGATTCAGGATGCGAGTGCACAGTTGGTGAGTCATTTGCTTGATCCCCAACCACGGGAAGTGATTATTGACGCTTGTGCTGCCCCTGGTGGAAAAACAACCCATATTGCCGAATTGATGGGCGATGAAGGGACGATTTGGGCCAGTGATAAATACAAAGCCCGTATTAATAAGATTGAGCAAAATGCCCGCCGCTTGAACTTGTCGATGATTCGGACATTGATTGGCGATAGTCGAGAATATCCGCAGTTTCGGCAGATGGCAGATCGAGTGTTGTTGGATGTGCCCTGTTCTGGTCTCGGAACATTACACAAACGACCCGACATCCGTTGGCAACAAAATCCCGACAAAATTGCCGAACTTACACAATTTCAATTGGAATTGCTGCAGGCTGGCTCGAAATGGGTTAAACCAAGTGGCAGTCTTGTCTATTCCACCTGCACCATTAATCCCGCCGAAAATGTGGCGATCGCCAACAAATTTCTAAAAGAAAATCCCAATTGGCACATTGCGAAGCCCGACGAAAACTCTCCCGCATATTCGTTTGCCTCAGAAGAAGGCTGGGTGGAAGTCTTACCCCACAAACATGATATGGACGGCTTCTTTATGGTGAAATTTCAGAAATCGGCTAACGACGAATAGTAAAGAGATAAACGATATGGGTGAAAATCTTACGATCCGCATTGCTCAAAAAGATGACGTCGAAACGCTATTCGAAATTAGAACGAGTGTGACTGAAAATTATCAATCCCGCGAAGAAATTGCGGAGCTTGGCATTACACCAGAATCAGTTGCTGAAATGTTGGCGACAGATTGCTGCGCGTGGATTGTGGAAATTGAAGGGCAGCCGATTGGTTTTTCAATTGCCAGTGCCACAGAAAAAACTATATTCGGACTCTTTGTGCGTCCTGATTTTGAAGGTCGAGGTGTTGGACGAACTTTAATGCAAACCACCGAAAATTGGTTTTGGTCAAAAGGTATTGACGAGATTTGGTTACTCACAGGCAATGAACCAAGTTTTCGCGCTTATGGATTTTATGAACATCTAAATTGGATTCCTGTCGGTGTCGAGTCTGATGGTGATTTTGCTGGAGAAATGAAATTTATCAAAAAACGATCCAATAATCTTGCTTGAGAAATGGATACGTCTCTCAACACGTAGCTACAAAAAACAATGAATTGAAGGATACATTGTAAGCCCTGAAATAGCTGTAAGGAAAGGCTCGGAGCATCAAAACGTAAAACAAGTAAATCTTATTTGATATTTTTTAGAAAAATGTGCCATCATTATCTACATAACAAGTTTTTTTAGATGTTTAGTTTTTCTGTTTTCAGCAGTAAGTGATTGGTCATGAGTAGTCAATATAAGCAAATCCCAATGTCTGAAATGCGAGTACGCTTACCCAAACTAAGGAGGTTGGTTCAATTAGGAAAACAAAGAATTGTCGTTACTTACTACGGAGAGGTGATCGGTTTTCTTTTGCCCATAAGCGATATCGAACGATGCGAGATTCCTATTGATGAAAGTCAAGAAATGTCACTGTCGGAATTTCGTTCGCATATGACCGAGACGTGGGAGCTATTGCAAGCAGGAGTTGATTGTATTTTTCTCACCTTTCACACACGGGCTGCTTTAGTTTTTATTGCCCCCAAATTTGCACAATTTCTTGATTTGCCTGTATTAGGCAATCAGGGACAGATGTTGTTATTTTCCAATATCAATCCAGAAGCTACTGTTTAGGAGCAGTTGATTTATGTTTAAGTTTGACTATGCTAGTGCAGGACTAAAAGAACAATTAACAAAGGTCTCTCTTTGGGATGAATTTCTAAAAGATGAACTTAGTCCAGTCCTTAATGAGTTGAGGCAGAGAGGTGAAAGTTCATTGTCTCCAGACTATGGTTATCACATTTTTGGAAATGCTCTACGTCTGCGTGGTCGAACTTTTGAAATTGTTTACTCTGTAAATTCCCAAACTAAAGTAATTCGGTTTTATGAATGCAAATTTATTGCCTCTTCTCAATCACTTGATTGGCAGCGGCTATTGCTAGAGGATAGCTTTCATTACTCACCTGAAGCAGAGATTGTTTTGCCACAAGTCGGTATTAAGAGACTAATGTTGGCATTGAAGTGTATCAGTGATGGACATAACACCACTTATCAGTTGGGCGTTTGTGCTGGAAGTAGGGCTCAAAATCCTAAGAATATTTCTCGGCATGGTCAATATGGAGTTGAGTTTCTTAAGCAGTGTGGCTTGATTCGAGAGGAGAGAGTTGGACAACAAGCGGCTAAATATTATTGTTCAGATAAGATACAGAAAGCCTTTCAAGCTAATGATGAAAGCTTGGTTCTGAGACTTGTCGCGGAGTCACTATTAGGCTTCCCTGTAATTAAGCAGGCAATACGGGAAACAACTACTGGTCAAAAGGAATTGACTCTCGAACTGATACAAAGCATATGGGAAGATCTAGAACCTATACGTTACGGCTCAAAAACAAAAAGAAGGAGAGCACAATCAGTTCGGGCGCTGATTAACTGGCTAGCAAGAGAAGAAGGTATTCCTATTAGAAAAGAAGGAAGTCGACATATACAACTATTTTTAGACTTAAATATCTACGACAGCAAATTTTAATGCTTTTTTTTAAGGCGGGCTGCAACTTCTTCCGTTAATGTCTGCAACTGCTCGGAAATCTTGACGGGATAGGGTTCTGGATTTTCCACTTGCTTTACGCCAGCCGGTAATTTTGCAACGTTGGCTTTGGTACGATCACGGATCTGATCTAATGTTTCGGGTTTGGTGAGGCGATCGCCATCCTGCATGACTTTTTTAAGTAACGGAATTTCGTTGTCTTGGGAAGATTCTGTCGCTAAAGCCATGTGATCGCCACCCGCTTTAACATTACGGAAAACTTGCTTTCGACCAGGGTAAGTCGCCTTATTCTTCGACTTTTTCATTGTGGATTTGTTATCAATCTCGACGAGTTTATAAACGCCATTCACCGGAGAACCAGTCACCAATTTTGTGCCCAAGCCATAGCCGTCAATTTGTGCCCCAGCATTTTGCAATCGCTCCATCTCAAATTCATCAAGGTCACCACTGGCAAAAATATTAATTTCCGGCATCAACTTGTGAATATCTTGGGAAAGTTGCACCAAATCTCCCGAATCTAAACGAATGCCCGATAAAGTGGTTTCGCCTGAGGCAATTTGAGCTTTTAAACGATTTGCTGCTCCCATGGTGTCGTAGGTATCGATTAACAGCGGAGCTGCTGGGAAATAGCGATGGAAAGCCTGAAATGCTTCGTCTTCAGAGCCTTCGAGCGTTCCCACTGCCATAACCAAGGCGTGAGCCATCGTACCAACGGGATTGATGCCGAGTTGCTGGGCTGCTAAAACATTTGATGTTGCATCCAAGCCCCCTGCTAATGCTGCCCGTGCTGCCCATGTTGCACCCTGGGGACTAAATGCTCGTCGCGTACCAAATTCTAATAATGTGCGATCGCCTGCTTGATGACGCATTCTTGCTGCTCGTGTTGCGATTAGAGTTTGGTAGTTCAGGGCATTGAGGATAAATGTTTCGACAATTTGAGCTTGCCAAAGAGGTGCTTCAATTCTCAAAAAAGGTTCATGGGGAAACATCGGTGTCCCTTCAGGAACAGCCCAAACATCACCCGTAAATTTGCCATCCCGTAACAATTCCCAAAATGCCGCTGGAGCATTCTTGAAGATGCCTGTCCCTTGCAGATAATCTATTTGTTCATCTGTGAATTGTAGCGATTCGAGATAGCTTAAAACCTGCTCCAATCCCATTGCCACAAAATAACCAAAGCCATTAGAGAGTCGCCGTGTAAACATCTCAAAATGGGCTGGCGTTTCTGCCAAATCTTCCCCGACATAACAGGCTGACATTGTGAGCTGATACAGATCAGTTAATAAACTGTAATCTGCCGCTGTAATCGCTAAATTGCCGCCTGCCATAATCTTTCGCCAGTCCACTCATTTGATCTAAATATAGCTCTAGTCTTTTGTTTGGCGACGCGCTTTTAACCATTCATTTCAAGAACGTAAATGTTACGATCAAGCTTACTGGTGAAGGTGAAAACGTAAAGATGGCAACGTTACAAAATAGGCGATCGCAGAATATTGAAGGTGAATTTTATGTAGATAGCACCTGCATCGATTGCGATACTTGCCGTTGGCTGAGCCCAGAGATTTTTAATCGTCAGGATAGTCAATCAGCAGTGCACCATCAGCCCAAAACTCCAGCCGAAGAGAAAGCGGGTTTACGAGCATTATTAGCTTGTCCGACAGCTTCCATCGGCACAGTGAATTCCCCGAATGATATTAAAGCGATACAGGCCGAATTCCCTTTGAACATTGCCGAAAATGTTTACTATTGTGGCTATCACTCTAAAAAATCTTTTGGTGCCACATCCTATTTTATCCAGCGTCCAGATGGAAATATCCTGATTGATTCACCGCGTTTTAATCCGCCCCTAACCAAACAATTAGAGAAGATGGGCGGCGTCAAATATCTCTACTTAACTCATCGTGATGATGTAGCAGATCATCAGAAATTTCATGACTATTTTGGGTGCGATCGCCTTCTGCACGAAACGGAACTAAGAGAGGGAACTAAAAATATTGAAATTGTTCTCACCGGAACAGAAGATATTGATTTTGCTGAAGATATCAAGATTATTGCAGTACCGGGACACACCGAAGGACATACTGTTTTGCTCTATAAAAACAAATATTTGTTCACCGGGGATCATTTGGCCTATTCTGTGCGACTAGGGCATTTGACTGGCTTCCGAAATTTCTGTTGGTATTCATGGGAGCAACAAACCGAGTCCATGAAAAAACTGCGAGATCACTCTTTTAGTTGGATTTTGCCGGGACATGGCCGCCGTTATCACCGTGATTCTGAAGCCATGCAGAAAGATTTGCAGCAATGTATTGATTGGATGGCCAGCGTTTAATGGAATACCCTCACTGGAACTTTGGCGTGGCGATCGCCTTCAACCTCTGCCTAACCGGATTCAATCTTTATTTACTCTGGAAACTACCCCGTTGGCGACGTAAGCTACGAGATCTACGCCAGAAATTTACAGCAGATGAAAGACATATTGTGGTGGATTTAGAACAAGCACGACAAAGCATGGCGTTGTTACCAGAAGTACAAGACAAACTAATCTCCCGTAAACAGCAGCTCAGAGACTATCACCATAAGCTCAAACTTATTATTCAACTCTATAGATTCTTATCAAGATAGCGAGATTGAAAGTATCCGGTTGATCATCAAGATCACCTCATCCACTATCTTGAATCACAAAAGCTTTCAGACAAGCTCTGCTACAACTATGAATAGCACTCAAAGCAACTAAGGGATAGCCTTGGATGTGAACAACTTTTCTGCGGGAAAAGTATGCACTTTTGATACTGACTTTTATTAAAATTTCACGGAATCCGCTCTTGATCAAAGGTATACATGTGGATGTCACCAGGAAATATTAGTTGCTAATCAAAAATATTTTTAAATCAGGATTGCCATTAACTGAAATTTGGCTTTGCAATACATGGATAGTCAGACAAGCTGGATGAAACAAAAAAAATCTAGTGTTCTCAACCGAACACTAATGATTTTAGGGGGATATACATTATTTCTGATCGCCACTATCCCTTCTGGAGTATCGTATATCTCAAATAATCTAAAGTCGATCAATCAATCAACCATTAAACTCAACGAACTGCGTTTACAAGTCGAAGAGATCAACGATGAATTTATTGAACAAGCTAAGCATCGCAAAAATCTTTTCCTCAGAGGACATGATCCAGAAGATTTAGACAAATATCGCTCAAGAGTCGACAAGAAAACAGAATCAATAAATCAGCTAACAGATGACCTCCTACAAAATCCTCTGGCCAAACCTTACAGAGAGGATCTGGAAAAGTTTCTTGCAGATCATGAACAACTTATTGCGACCTACTACGAAGGCATCGATCTCTTCTTAGAAACCAATGATCACACCCAAGGCGATAGTTATGTTCGTGGCGAAGGACAAGATACTGGTGATGAATTAAACGAAATCATTGAAGCAATTCAACTCAGACAAAATGAGGCGATTGTTCAAAATGCGGAAAAGATCCAGCAAACTCTGGCAGTCACAACACTATTGATTATTTTGGCTGTTTTTGTCTTTTCCACTCTCCTCACTATCGGTATCATCCAGCCCATCCGTAGAGTGAGTAAGTTCAGTAAATTCCTAGAAAAGAATCGAGAATCCCAAAATTTTGGTCAGTTTTACAAAGTGGATAAGGCCGACGAAATTGGCTATATGGTGGATCGCTACAACAATTTACTCAGTCTCATCCAAGACTATAATCACAATTTGGAACAAAAAGTTTTAGACAGAACATCAGAGCTAGCCGAGGCAAATACTGAAATTCAGGAGCTGAATAAACGTCTTGAGAAAGAAAACACAAGGCTTAGCGCTGAGCTGGAGATCACCCAACAGCTACAAACTATGATTCTGCCGAATGCTAATGAAATTCAGCAGATTCCTGGTTTAGAGATTGCAACCTTTATGGATCCAGCAGATGAAGTAGGCGGTGATTACTACGATATTCTGCGATATGGCGATCAACTCAAGATTGGTATTGGTGATGTTACAGGACATGGTCTAGAAAGTGGTGTCCTGATGATTATGGTTCAGACAGCAGTAAGAACCCTAATGATTCATGGTGAATCAAATCCAGTTAAGTTTCTGGATACAGTGAATCGCATTATCTATGACAATATCCAGAGAATGGATTCTGCTAAAAATCTCACATTGTCATTAATGAATTACCGAGATGGTTCGATCAGTTTAAGTGGCCAACATGAAGATGTGATTTTGGTCAGAAAAAGTGGTGAAGTTGAACTAATAGATACTATTGACCTAGGCTTTCCAATTGGCTTGGAATACGAAATTGAACATTTTATCAGTTCCCGGGAGTTCAATTTAAATTCTGGTGATGGAGTCGTTCTTTTTACCGATGGCGTCACAGAAGCAGAAAACAATAGCGGAGAACAATATGAGTTAGATAAATTGTGTAATCTTCTCAGTAACAACTGGTCAAAAACATCAGAGGAAATCAAGGAAATTGTTATCTCCGATGTCAAATCTCATATAGGTTCACAAAAAGTTTTTGACGATATCACATTTGTGATTTTAAAACAAAAGTAAATGCTCGGCCTTTTTCTAAGGAATTTTTTCTAAATGGATAAATCTTTTAATCTCTCAAATCACAACTCTATTGTGGGTGAATTTATTGAGAACTTACCAGTTAGTCATGCATATCTCACAATCGTTTTTTCTCCTGCGACAGCTCCTTTTAAACAATGTTGGAAAAACAATAGTCTTTCTGCCGACTTTATTGCGAGTTACCTAACTACTTTTTATCCTGGTGATGAGGCAGAAAGAGAAGAAATAAAATATATAGTCAACTATATTTCCAATGAATTATTAGAGAATTCAATGAAATATAATGATTATGCTACGGAGCATCCGATCACAGTTGAATTAAAACTTTATCAGGAAGATCTATATTTCTGGGTCACTAACAGCATTAATCCAAATGAAATTAATGAATTCAAATCTTTTTTAACTGAGCTCATGAACTCTGATCCCGAAGAGATTTATTTCAAGCAGCTTGAGGAGTCGGCTGAAGATGAGAATAGTGATAGCTCAGGATTAGGGTTGCTAACTATGATTAATGACTATTCGGCTAGCCTAGCATGGAAATTCGAGACTGTTCAGCAAGACCCTGATATAACGACTGTCACAACGATGGTTAATTTGAAAGTATAATGCTCTTTTAAACTATAATTTTTTTCTTGAATTTCAGGCAACAGTTTTATGCTAGGAGTACAGCAACAAATGATTAATGATAGTGATGGCAAATACAAGGTTTATTATGAAGAAGAAGACAATATTGTCGTAATGGAGGGGTCTTTAAGATTAATTGGAGCGAAAGAGTATGAACCTATATCCTCTTTTTTAAAAGAGATTATTCAAAACAATTCCGACTTAATGACCATCAACTTAGAAAAGCTCAAGTTTCTAAATAGTTCAGGGATTAGTACATTGTCTAAATTCGTGATTTTTGCTCGTAAGAAAGATGACGTACAGATGAAAATTGTTGGTTCACAATCTATTCCTTGGCAAAAGAAATCTTTAAAGAATCTAACGAGGCTTATGCCCAGCTTGATCTTGGAATTAAAATAAATCAATCTACATTCAGCAATGCTGAATTCTAATAAAAAATTATCCTTTAAAATATATAGAATCTAACACCGAAAAAAATATTAGCAAGATGAGAGGTAGACCTAGGGTTACAAAACCATTGATTACTTAGATGAAGATGAAGAAGAATCAGAATAATGCTGAACAGAATGTATGTGGATTAGAATTGTCTCAGAAATACCAAGAGCTAGAGCAAGAAATTGAAAACCTTGGCCTTGAGAACTCTGATCTAGAGATGCTTATTGAGACTATTACTGAGCATGCTGACTTCATTGAATCAGAATTAGAGAAAAGAAATAAATTAATTCGTCAGATATTTGGTCGCTATCTCACAGATAAAGTTGTTGATAAGCTTTTAGAAACACCTGAAGGACTACGACTTGGTGGAAAAAGACAAAAGCTGACTGTATTGACTTCAGATTTGAGAAGTTTTACACCTTTATCTGAAAGTTTAGATGCAGAAATTGTCATTAAAATCATTAATACTTATTTGTCTGAAATGATTGAGATTATCGATAAGTATGGTGGAAATATCAATAATTTTTTAGGTGATGGCATTCTCGTTTTATTTGGAGTCCCTAATGCTGGGGAAGATGACTCTGAAAGGGCTGTGGCTTGTGCTTTGGACATGCAGCTTGCAATGGAAAACCTCAATAGAAAATTAGAAAACGATGGAATGCCACCGCTAGAAATGGGGATAGCGGTTAACACTGGTGAAGTCGTTGTTGGGAATGTAGGTTCAGAGAAAAAAGCCCAATTTACAGTTGTTGGACATCATATAAATGTTGCATTCCGTATAGAATCTTTCTCGAAGGCTGGAGAAATTTTAATATCCGATTCGACTTATCAGGAAGTTGAGAAGATTGTTGAAATTAAGCAAGAAAAATATGTGAATGCAAAGGGTGTTTCTGAACCGATTAAAGTCTATAACCTTGAAGGTATAAAGGGTGACTATAATCTATCAATCCAATCCCCAAAAAATCGTTCATAAAATCAAGGAGTTTAGTTCATGAATACAAGAGTCTCCATATCTCCTTATTCTTACACTGAATATTTTAAGTAGAATACACTTACTTTTTATAGATTGAGCTAATATTGATATCGAGAAAATTGAGTCATTGAGAATCAGAATGTTTGACCCTTTAAGTATTAAAGATAATCGTAAACTTCATAAATGGTTATCTATTCTAATTGGTATTCCTATTGTATTTATCATTGCGACTGGAATTTTTTTGCAGCTTAGGAAGCCTGTTGATTGGATACAACCTCCTTTAGTAGATGGTTCTGCAAAGTACGATCCTTCTATTCAACTTGAGGAAGTTCTATCTAGTGTAGAAAGTGTTCCTGCGATGAAAGTAAATGGTTGGGAAGATATTAAGCTTTTTGATATTCGACCTAAGCAAGGAACAATAAAAGTACGGAATCATAAGGAATTAGAAACTCAAGTTGATGCAAAGACTGGAGAAGTTCTACAGACACGTCAAAGATTGAATGATATTGTTAGTGATTGGCATGAAGGGAATAATAGATTCACTCGTCTATTTATTTACTTGCCGATTAAGATTGGCTTTCTCTTGATTTTCTTGACTGGTGTTATTCTCAATATCAAGCTTTCAATTAAAAGTTTCAAGAAAAGTAAAAATAAGCCTGAAGGTAAAGACAAAACATCTGCTACAAAGAAACCTATTAAGATTAGGATGCGTGGCTTTCTATTAAAGTATCATTCTTGGCTGGGCTGGGTAGTGCTTGTTCCATGGGCTTTTGTAATATCTAGTGGTTTGTTGCTACAGATTCGTCATGAAGTCCCTTGGGTGATGCCTAAGCTACAAACTGGACAAAGCACAACTCCAAGAGTAGAAATTATGGAGTTATTTGAGGCGGCGAAAAAGTATCCAGAGTATGGGGTAAGTGAATGGAAAGATGTTTGGCGAATTTACGTTTATCCGAATAAAGGTGTCTCGACAGTCAGAGCTAAAAACCGTAATGAATTACAGTTTGATTCGGAAACTGGTGAACTACTTCATGCTCAAGTTAGAAGAGCTGATTTTCTAGAAGATCTCCATGAAGGGAAGTTGGCAGATATTGGTCTAGTTGATATGAATTTATGGGTCTTTCTCCCTGTAAACATCCTATCTTTGATTTTATGGTTGACAGGTTTTCTTGTGCTTTTCCGATAATTTGGTTTAGCCAAACTCTTAGATATGCAATCACTTTTCTTATTTAAGGGTTGGGCTTGATACTGCTGCTTGTAATTGAATTTGTAATGCTTTTTCTTGAGTGATAGTTAAGCCTTTTTTTGATTTTGGTGAATGGGAATCATCGTTATTTGCAAAAAAGACCCAGCGACTTCCTTTTGGCAAGGCATCAAGGGTTGATTTGTTTTGAGTAAGCCAAAGTAATGTCGAGTCAGGAGTTGTAAGGGTTTTCTTTGTCTTATCTGGTTGGATGCCGGCTAGAGATTCTAGGATTATCGGGCGGGCATTGAGAATGCCTGTTTGAGCTGTCCAGAGTTTTACGTTCAGTTGCGATCGCCGCGCGTAGAAAAACAATGAAGCTGCTGCACTGACTGCTTGTTCAAAGCTATCAGGATTCCAATCGAATTGGTGATCGAGACAGATAATCACTTCTTCACCACCTGTTGTGATTTCGAGCTCTCGCACTTTAAATTCTCCAAATCGGGCACTACTTCGCCAATGGATTAGGCGCATGGGGTCACCCACTCGATAATTCCGAATTGATTTTGTTAAGCCTTCTGTCGCATTTTGATAAAGGCGATCGCTCTGGAATTTTGTACTTTCATCGGCGCCGATACTATCGATAATTGGGCAAGCATTTAGCGGCAAAATTTGTGGATAAATGACAGCTCTTGCCGGAACGGAGCGCGATCGCCGACACCAGAAAAGTCCGAGGGGATTGGCGGTACGGAGGGCGATAGTTTCCCAATGAAAAATGCCGCGTTTCTGAGCATCGATTTCGTAAACCCATTCCAACGAATCCTTAGGAGGTAACATTTCAATCACTTTGCGACGAGGTGCACCAAGTTCTGGCGGCAACTCATCCATCGCTGCAACTAGGCTTTTTGCAGCTTTACCCTGGTTGGTAATTTGGATTTTGACTTGCATTACTTCACTGACACTGACCGGCGAAATTGGCGATCGCCCAATCTCTAATTCTTTTAGGGAGCGTATCGGCAAAATTGCTCCGAGAAATAAAATCGCGAAAATAGTGCCACTGATGACATAGAGCCAGCCAGCCATCGTGTTCGTCGCTGCTCCAAAGAAGGACAACCCAATCGCCCCTAACACTCCTCCTCCATAAGCCGGAGCCACCCAGCGTCGCTCTAATTTGGAGTACCAATTATTTTTGTTCCGTGCCATAATTTCTCGAACAATTAAGGATAGTTGCGATCGCCCTTCCGCTCGGGCTGCCTTGCCTAAGATCAATAGTAGACTTTTGCCAAACGAACTGCCGCCAATGGATCTGCCTGTACTCGCTGAACTGAATCTTTTTTCCTATATCGATAGTCGTGGGGCGATCGCCTCCAACTTTGACGCTAAAATCGGGATTTATGCCATTTATGATGCTACCGAAACCCTTTGCTACATAGGCTATTCCCGCGATTTCAAAAAGAGTTTGCAGCAACATTTAGTGCGTTGTCCTGACCAATGTCATTGGCTAAAGATTCATACTTGCGATCGCCCAAGCCGGACATTACTCGAAGAAATCAAAAATACTTGGATTCAGGAAAATGGCACCCTACCTATTGGTAATGACGAAACCGAAGCCCTCTGGACAGAACCCATTGACGTGAAACCTGATCTCACCCCAGAACAAAACGCTGAAATTGCAGCAGCTGAAGAGATCCAAAAAACAAAAATCTTAAAAAATCACGCCCGTCGAGTTGAAGCAGAAATCAAAGAAAAACTGGAAGCACGAGGTTTGAAAATCGAAATTCGTTTTCAACCTAAGCTCAAAGAACAAGGCTTACTGGATTTGAAATAAGTGTTTAATCCAAAAATTAGTTAACGTGAGTTCTGGATAAGGAAAAGAGACTCTAATTGAGTTGGAGAGAAGGTTTCTTAGGCTGATGACAATAGGCAATCAAGCCACAGAGCAAATTGACGCAGAAGTTCGCTGGACTACGATGCCTAGAGTGCTCAATCTGAGAAATGTTCTTCAGTTAGTCAATCACTGTTTCAATCAAAGCTCGTTTACGAGCGATGAATGTATCTTGCCAGAGCATCAAGTGATTCTTCATATTGCGGCGAGGCTTAGCAATTAACATCACATCATGTTCTTCTTTGAGATGTTGTGCCAGAGCTTGGGACACATAGCCCTTATCTCCAAAGACTTTGCTGAATAAATTCCGTAACAGTTCGACGACAGGCTTTCTGTCATCAATATTGCCAGGAGTGATTTGTACATGAAGTAATTCTCCCCGATCATTAATGACCAGATGGAGTTTGAAGCCAAAGAACCACCCAACAGAGGTTTTACCTCTAGCGGCATGACCGTTAAAGACTCGATGTTGGACAATACGGCGATTGTGACAAACTTTGATACTGGTGGCATCAATGAAACTAATGCCTGTGCAATCTCCATAACAGTCACATAAATAGGCACATAGAGGCACTAAGCTGGAGGGCATCCATGCCACAAAGCGTTGATAACTCACTGCTTTGGGAAAGGCTTTTTGCCAATAGTGTCGCACCATCAGGAGATAGAAATACTTGAAATTACGATAGTGAGATTGATGAAAAGCGATGAGTATCGTCATCACCTCACTCAAGCTTAGGCTTCTAGAACGGTGACGATACCTTTTGCAAGAGCTAAGTAATTCTTGATGCCACTGAGGTTCAAAGACTGGGCAGAAATCGTCAACGTCACAAAATAAAGCGTCTAAACTAAGCATAGGAGAAAGCTGTGGATTGGTTTCAACTTCCACGATATGAGCTTTCTTCTTTTCTTTCCTTATCCAGCACTCAAGTTAATGAATCATTTCTACAAAAGACATCGCTATCCAAGCGAGATAATCTGCCATTGCATCTGGCTCTACTACACATTTCCCTTGAGCTACCGCGATGTCCAAAAGATGGTGCAATACCGCGGCATTGATATCCCTTATGAAACTATCCGCCAATGGTGTCATAAGTTTGCTCAAACCTCTGCCAACCACCTTCGTCGTAAGCGAGTTAAGCCAGCAGATATAGCAGTAGCCATTTAGTTTGATATGTCATGTGAATCTCAATTCTGAGCCTGTCTGCAAAACCATTATGGAGTGTCTTAATCTATCTGGCGACTGCTATAAATGGCATCTAGACGAAGTCGTGCTCAAAATAAAAGGCAAATATTACTACCTTTGACGAGCCGTGGATAAAGAAGGTCAAACCCTAGATATTCTTCTGCAATCCAGACGAAATAGGGCAGCAGCAGAGAAGTTCTTCAAGAGATTGCTCAAGGGAGAAGGGACAGTTCCTAGAGTGATAGTCACCGATAAACTCAAGAGTTATGGAGCCGCTAAAAAGAACATACTCAAAGGGGTAGAGCATAGACAGCATAGAGGCTTGAATAATCGAGTATAGAATTCCCATCAACCGACGAGGGTGAGGGAAAGGCGAATGGGCAAATTCAAATCCCCTGGTCATGCCCAGCGATTTTTATCAGTATTTGAACCGATACGAGGATACTTCCATCCACATCAACACCAGCATCCAGCCAGAGAATATCGGGAGATAATGAGCCAACGGATAGAGAGTTGGCAGAAACTCACATGCCTAGAGAAAGCTTTCTAAATCAGGAACAGCCGTCCTTGTAGAAAAATAGTGGCTACATTCCTAAAACCTTCAGTTAAGTTGACAATGCCGGTTGAGGAATGCATAAAATTTCTGATGTTAAAGGTTAACGTCGAGTACGAATAAGCAAATAGATAAAGTATGGTGCACCGACAATGGCTGTAATAATGCCGCAGGGCAGCTCAATTGGTGCAAAGAGTAAACGACCAATCAAATCAGCAAGAACGACGATCATGCCACCAGTTGCTGCTGCAGTTGGTAGTAGCCCTTCATGGGATGGCCCAACCAATTGCCGCGCAATATGGGGAGCCATTAATCCAACAAAAGCGATATTGCCTGCTGTGGCGATCGCCGATCCAGCTAAAGCAACTGCGCAGAATGTTAAACAGCCTCTTTGCCATTCCAAATGACTACCTAACCCCATTGCCAGCTCATCACCCATTTGCAGCGCATTAAGTTCGCGACTTAGAACGAGGGCTGCGAAGCCAAACACCGCTAACCATGGAACAAATGCCGTGAGTTCTTCCCAGCTACGACCGTATACACTGCCCGCTAGCCAGACTAAGGCTTGACTAACACTATTGATATTGCCGAAGGTGGTCAAAATACTGGTGATTGACCCGGTAACTAAACTAAAACCGATACCCACAAGAATAAGACGCACTGGTGAAGTCCCGCCATTCCAGGCCAAAGCGTAAATCGAGATTGCAACGGCAAATGCTCCTGCAAAAGCGGCAATGGGAAGTAGACCAATAGGTGCAGAAGGAAAGACAATAATGAGGATGACTGCTGCTAAAGCTGCTCCAGAGTTAACGCCGATAATGCCCGGTGAAGCTAAAGGGTTACGGCTAATGCCTTGGGTAATCGTTCCGGCGATCGCCAGTGCCATACCTACACCCCAAGCTGTTAGCACCCGCGGCAAACGTAGGGTATTCACCACAAAACCATAATCTTCGTTGCCTGTGGGTAAACCTAAAACAGTCTTTAATACATCCAATGGTGGAATGGGATATTCTCCTTGCCCAACATTCCAAACCATTGCGGCAAGGGTGATGGCGAGTATACTCACTAAAATTAATGGCACCCGTCGATCTAGACGAAATGAGATTTTCCCCCATCGCAAGACTAACCATGGCGATCGCCCATTTTGAGATTTAAAAGTTCTTGCCATATCAGCGTTTCACCTGTGAGCGAATGAGGTAGATAAAAAATGGTGCGCCAATCAATGGCATCACCAAACCAACGGGTAGTTCCTGCGGTTGAATGACAAGTCTGGCAATAATGTCAGCAATGAGAATGACAATTGCTCCTAATAATGCCGAGTAGGGCAAAATCCAGCGGTAGTCAGCCCCAGCCCAAAAGCGAACAAAGTGGGGCACGATTAATCCGACAAAACCAATCGGCCCGGCGATCGCCACCGAACCACCTGCCAAGAGGACGACACTAATGGCGGCTAACACCTTTACCCAAGCCGTATTTTGACCTAAACCTTTAGCGACAGAATCTCCCAAACTGAGGGTTGTCAACTGTTTTCCCAAAGCAAGACCCAGCAATAATCCCACTGATAAATAAGGCAAAACTTGAACGACTAATTCTAAATCTCTTCCTGCGACAGAGCCCGCTAGCCAAAACCGAATCTCATCAAGAGTGCGTTGACTCAAAATTAAAATGGCTGTTGTTAATGACGAAATTAAAGCTGTGAAAGCAGCACCTGCAATCGTCAAATTTAAGGGGGTCAAACCACCACGTCCTAAAGAACCTAAACTGTAGACGGTGATCGTCGATATTGTGGCTCCGACCAAAGCAGACCCTGCATAAGCACTCAGTGAAGACGCATCTAATAAAAATACCGATCCAACAACAGCTAAAGCCGCTCCCGCATTGATACCGAGAATTCCAGGATCAGCCAAAGGATTGCGTGTGAGACCTTGCATAATCGCTCCAGCAACAGCAACAGCAGCTCCTACAAGTAACGCTGTTATCGAACGAGGTAAACGTACCGTTCGAATAATTAGATGTTCTGTCGAGCCATCCGGACTAACTAAAGCTTGATAAATTTCGAGGGGAGTAATATCCGCGACACCAAAGGCCACACTGGCAGCAAAACAAACAATCAAAACCACCAAGCCAATAACAATACCTACTGCTAATATCCCGGATTGAGCTCTCTGTGATCGTGCAGATGGAGCAGTAGACACTTCAAATAGCCACTCACTTAATTCAAAAAATTGTCATTAAATCATACGGGGATTAAGTTTATTCAGCAAGATCTTAACCCTTGTGATTTTTTGAATCAGAAACTTATTTTGATGTCAGAAAGTTTTAAAAGAATTGTCAACTTAACTGAAGGTTTTAGGAATGTAGCCACTATAGCAGCGAAGGAGAAGGTTAGGACATAGAACAGAAGGCTATTCTGATGGCATCGAACAAATCCTCAGTCTTCTTGATGAGCTTACTTACCTCCTTCTTTAACCTCCCCCAAAACTTCTCTATCTTGTTCAGGTGTGGTGAGTAGGGTGGCAAAAATATCACTTCACATCCTGCCTTCGCCACCAATGTTTGTATTCTTTCCTTTGGATGAACACTGGCATTATCCAGAATAATAATTTGACCCGGAATCAACTCTGGCACTAAGCAATCCTCTACCCATTGGCAAACTAAGGCGCTGTTGGCATAGCCCTCAAATACCATCGGTGCTATCTGCTCTCCCTCTCGCCATCCTCCAATCACGCTAACTCGTTCTGTACGATGACCTAACTTCTCTGCGATAAACCTCTCTGACTTATGGCAGTAGCCATACCCATAATCTAAGGTATTATCAAATCCACTTTCATCGATATATACGAGTCGTTCTTGGACATACTGCTTCAGTTGTGCCACAAATGCTTTTTCTAATTCTTTATCTCTCTCTTGATATCGATAGGTCTTTTTTTTCGAGTAAATTCAATTTTCCGTAGAGCTTCACGTCTGGATGCATCACTAATAGACTCTGGCCATTTCTCCGCCATTTCCTTCTGGGTTAGATGCCCATATTTCTCTGCAAAAGCACGAAAAGCATCTAGATCATTAATCTTCGGTTGAGGGCCTCGACGGTAATCTGTCTTCGGAGCGACTGAACCGATTTTCTCTCGTCGTTTCAGCCACAGGTCTAGCGTATTTCGGCTAATACCAAAGAAGCGACAGATATCACTTTTTCGTTCACCTTTATCGAAGGCGGCAACAGCTTTTAGGCGTAAATCAAGACTATGGGGAGCAGGCATGGCATCTATGTTTATTGCTTCTATCCTATTCTGTCTTAACCCACTCCTTGCCTGCTATATTTTTCTACAAGGACGGCTGTTCCTGATTTAGAAAGCTTTCTCTAGACATGTGAGTTTCTGCCAACTCTCTATCCGTTGGCTCATTATCTCCCGATATTCTCTGGCTGGATGCTGGTGTTGATGTGGGTGGAAGTATCCTCGTATCGGTTCAAATGCTGATAAAAATCGTTGGGCATGACCAGAGGACTTGAATCTGCCCATTCGCCTTTCCCTCACCCTCGTCGGTTGATGGGAATTCTATACTCGATTATTCAAGCCTCTATGCTGTCTATGCTCTACCCCTTTGAGTATGTTCTTTTTAGCGGCTCCATAACTCTTGAGTTTATCGGTGACTCACTCTAGGAACTGTCCCTTCTCCCTTGAGCAATCTCTTGAAGAACTTCTCTGCTGCTGCCCTATTTCGTCTGGATTGCAGAAGAATATCTAGGGTTTGACCTTCTTTATCCACGGCTCGTCAAAGGTAGTGATATTTGCCTTTTATTTTGAGTACAATTTCGTGTAGATGACATTTATCTGCTGACTTAGCTCGTTTACGACGAAGGTGGTTGGCAGAGGTTTGAGCAAACTTATGACACCATTGGTGGATAGTTCCATAAGTGATATCGATACCACGGTATTGCATCATCTTTTGGATATCGCGGTGGCTCAAGGGAAATGTGTAGTAAAGCCAGATGCAATGAGAGATGATCTCGCTTGGATAGCGATGTCTTTTGTAGAAATGATTCATTCGCTCATTTGACAGAATCCTTGTCGTGAAAACCTTTCACTTAAGTTGACAATGCCGGCAAGATAGTTGCATTTTTGTCTACATTCTTTTTATTCCACCCTTACACCTTTAGGACTATCAAACTCTAAATACAAAAATCAAAAGATATTGAAACCCTCCTGTATATATATATACTTCTGTGTACTGTTGCAAACTTTAGTAACAAAGCCCTGTCAATCTAAAAACTTCTACCATACTGATATCTGTCAGTAAGAGTTTTTTAAATCTAAAAATTTGCTTAACAAATTTGAGCTTTTAAGCTTAATCTTTCTGAGGCAATTCGTTCCTTACCTAAGCTTGATATTAGCCTTGAAATTGCCAAGCATGATAGAGAAAAACCTATAGTTAAAAACTGTATTTATCAAATGAACAGCTATAGCACTACCAAAGATGAGCAGTTTGATCAATGGCAATCTCACCTTAAAGGGATTTTGTCAAAACAAGCTTGGCTCGCAAGTATTCCGCTAAACCAACTCAGTCAAGTTCAAATAAATACATCACCTCTCCGAGTTGCGTCATTCTGGTATCATTTTAGCGTTTTTGCAGCCGATTTTCTCTGTTTAGCTTTGCCATTATTGCAGAGTCATACAAACCGTAGTTACGTTGCCCAGACAGTCGATGAAGAATTGGGTCATGGCGAGCCGTCTCAAGTTCACTCCGTTTTATTGTTAGAAGCACTAGAACAAGCAGGAATCGATAAACAAGAACTTATTGCTTACCCAACAACTGAGCTGGACGACATTCTGAATTCTTTAAGAAACAAGCTGCTGAACTCAAAGAATGACTATGAAGTTGCTGGATTTTTCTTGGGATTTGAGCTTTTAGCTGAGCATAATATTTCCCATGTATTTGAGTGCCTACAGCCCTATAACTGCGCAAGGGAAGAATTATTAGAAACGCCATATTTTCAAGAGCATTTCAAGGTAGAACCTGAGCATATTAGAAGGGCTTTAACTATGGGCTTGAATTGTTGTTCTGACGAACATCAAATTAAAGCAATGATACACAATTACCACCATGGAATTGTTTTTTGGAATCGTTTTTGGAATGTTGTCCACCAGGATATTCTGGAGGCTAATCAGCAATTAGGAAGTCAGCAAGATTATGCTTTGAAACTTCCCTCTTTGCTGACTGTTAGTTGAAATATTTTGGATTGGAAATGAAGTTATGGAGCTTGGACTAAATAATCGTGTCGCCCTAGTCTGTGCAAGCAGTCAAGGGCTTGGCAAAGCAATTGCGACGTCTCTCGCTAGAGAAGGAAGCAATATTGCGATCTGTGGGCGTAACTCAGAAACTCTGGAGAAAACTCGTCAGGCTCTAGCAGCTCAAACTAATGCCAAAATTATTGGCGTTGTTGCTGATTTGAGTGTGAAAAAAGATATAGAAAAGCTTCTGGATACTGTACAAACTCAACTTGGTTCGATAGAGATTCTCGTGAATAATACGGGTAACCCGCCCGTCGGTAAGCTAGATCAACTAGATGACTCAGATTGGGACGATGCTTACCAATTGGTATTGATGAGTGCCATTCGACTCATTAAACAAGTCGTTCCTGATATGCAAAAAAATGGCTGGGGGCGAATCGTTAATATTGCCACCAGTGCGGTTGAACAGCCTAGAGGTGATCTTCTAATATCTACTACTTTGAGATCTGGGTTAGCGTCTTTTAGTCGGGCGATCGCCGCAGATTTAGCCAGACAAAATGTTCTCATCCATACAGTGTGTCCTGGTGTTATTAGCACGGGAGCAATGTTGAACTTAGCTGAAAAAATGTCCGTTGAAGGAAACATTTCATTGGAAGCTGCTAAAGATCAATTAGCATTTGGCATCCCGATGGGACGCATGGGCACACCAGAGGAAGTCGCAGATCTAGTGACTTGTTTAGCCTCAGACAAACTGAGCTATATGACGGGTCAAAGCATTACGATCGATGGCGGTAAACTAACAGTCCCTCTTAAAAGCGCCTACGCAGAAGCTTCAAGAAATCCATAAAAACTATGAAGTGATAACTTCAAAGAGATGATTATTTTAGATGCTCTTTATGTGAAATATAAATCATATCTCTGTTTTTTGAATAACCCTTTGAATTATTGAATTTAAAATGGATACTACCGGATCTATTGCAGAAAGAATTGAGAAAGTTTGTGCTGTTTTGCCAGCATCAGTAAAATTAATCGCTGTATCAAAACAAGCCTCCGCAGAAGCTATTCGCGCAGCCTATGCAGCAGGACTTCGAGACTTTGCAGAAAGTAAAGTTCAAGAAGAAGCAAAAAAGCAAGAAGAGCTCAAAGATTTAACCGATATTACTTGGCATTTAATTGGTCATTTGCAGAGTAACAAAGCGGCTAAAGCGATACAACAATTTCAATGGATTCAGTCGGTAGATACATTAAAGCTAGCCCGTAGACTGAATCAATTAGCAGGAGAATTATCCCGTACTCCCTCTGTCTGTCTACAAGTCAAAGTGTTGCCTGATCCCGATAAATTTGGTTTAAGTATCCAAGAGCTGATGACTGCTCTAGCCGAGCTTAATGAGTTGCAAAACCTCAAGATTCGAGGGCTAATGACAATCTTGCCTCTAGGACTGACTGATACACAAATTCTCGAAGGATTTAAGAGCCTAAAACAGCTCTCTCTTGATATCAACAACCAGAATCTATCCCGCATTCAAATTGAAGAATTATCTATGGGAATGTCTGGTGACTATGCTTTAGCCATTGAAGCTGGATCAACAATGGTTCGAGTTGGCCGGAGTATTTTTGGAGAGAGAAAAGTTATGTCAAAGAGCGTATAAGCAAACTGAAATGACATTTTAAATCACTCTATTTTTGAACAAATTATCTTTCTAATCGAAACAACATGAGCATCACTCAAAAAACTCTCGACATAAACCATTTGTCACTCCAGACTATCAAGCCAGTTCTTGAATCTTCGGCTCTATCTTCCAGCCAAATCAAAGGTTATCAAGACGATGGTTTTGTGATCATCCGTAAATTCTTTACTCCAGAAGAAATTGCTCCTTTACAAGAAATAATCAAGAGCAATCCTGATTTTAATAACTTCTGGACAAAAAGAAACACTGACAAAAGTGGTGATAATTTCAAGGTTGCTGTGTGGACAGAGCTAGGTAACAGTATATTTGGCGTGATTCCTCGCATGGCGAGAATGATTAATGCTGCCGAAGCTTTATTAGAGCAAAAATGTTACCATTGGCACTCCAAAATTGTTAAAGTGCAACCTAACAATACAGGTTTAGCATGGCATCAAGACTATGACTATTGGTATCAAGATGGTTGTCTTTTTCCACAGCTTTTAACTTGTACGATTGCTTTGAGTCCTGCCAATAAAAATAACGGCTGTTTACAAGTTGTCAAAGGGTCTCATTTAGTTGGTCGTGTCAATCATGTTTCTGTGAAGGAGAGAGGAAATCAAAATATTCCAGAATCTCCTAGATTAGAAAAAATTTTAGAAAGACATGAAGTTGTTTACTGTGAGCTTGAGCCAGGAGATGTTGTCTTTTTTCATGCGAATACCCTGCATGGTTCTGGGGCGAATAGCTCTGAAAACTCTCGCATCCTAATGCACTCTAGCTATAATGCCGCGAATAATGCTCCTTTTATTAAAGAAGGGCAAGAGCACCATCAATATCGTCCGTTAATAAAGCTATCTGACTCAACTATTAGAGAGAATCAGTATACTCCAGGCTTTGATATCAATGACTTTCATCCCACTGAAACAAATAATAGTTTAGGTAAGGGCGTTTTTTACAGGAAGAGTTGGGACTCAGAATAAGGCTAGGAGGTCAAACTATGAATTGGAACATAGGTGATGTTCTCGTTAAATCGGTCATTGAACTTGACATTTCAGTGGACCCAGATTTCAGTCTTCCTGATGCTACGGCTAAAAATTTATCCTCTGATTTTGATTGGCTTAAACCATATTTTGTTGATCAAGATGGCCGATTGAAATTTAGAGTTCAAGCACTTTTAATCGAGTCCTATGGTCAAAAAATTATTATTGATACTTGTATTGGTAATGATAAAAAGCGAGCAGAACCAGCATTTAATGAACTCAATGGATTCTTTCTAGAAGATATTACGAAGGCTGGCTTCTCGCGCCATGATGTTAACATCGTTGTGTGTACTCATTTGCATTACGATCATGTTGGCTGGAACACGATGAAAGTCCATGGTGAATGGATTCCAACATTCCCGAATGCTCGCTATTTGATGGCCGAATCGGAAGTTAAATATTGCAAAGAGCAGGAAGATGATTTCTGGGTGAAAACTTTTGGGGATTCGGTTGCCCCAGTGTTTAAAGCTGGATTAGTTGATTTGGTTGATTGCAACTATCAGATTACGCCAGAAATAAGGTTGTTCCATACTCCGGGTCATACTCCGGGGCATTGTAGTGTGGCGATCACCTCCCAAGGTAAAAATGCAGTGATCACGGGAGATGTGATGCATCATCCCTGTCAATGTGCTCATCCAGATTGGCTCTGTACTGCGGATACTTCTCCCGAACAAGCAGAAGCCACTCGACGAGCTTTTTTAGAGAAAGTTAGTGAGCAAAATATTTTAGTTATTGGGACTCACTGGTCTGCCCCTAAGCCAGTCAAAATCAGCAAACATAATATGGCATGGAAAGTAGATATAGCTTGATATAAACTACACAGTCATTTAATTGATAAATTAGATCAAATGAAACATGGATCAGGGATAAAAGAGCTAGAATTGCTCAATATTGAATGGCAATTAGATCATCATTCTGCAAAACAAAAACATCGTCAAAAGATTGTTGATAGTCTTGATATTCAGTCCGGTGATATTGTTCTGGATTTAGGGTGTGGTGCTGGTTTATGGTCTTCTCTTTTTGCAGAAAAGGTCAAACCCCATGGCAAGGTAATTGGGGTTGATATGGATTCGCGCTGGATTGAGTATGCTCAGCAGAATTTAAAGGAAAATCCTCTGCAAAGTCTGATTGAATACCAAGTTGCTAATTTAAATGAGCTAGATTTTAAAGACAATACTTTTGACTTAGTTTTTATTAGTGGTTGCTCTCCTTATTTAGCTGATATTAATGCGGCTTTAAATAAGCAAAAACGCATCATCAAAGCAGGAGGAAAAATTGCCGATCGTAGTTGGGATGATGGTATGTTCATTGTCCATCCGATTAATCCGCTTCTTTCTGCAAAGGTAATGTTGGCGATCGCCCAAGCGTCTGAAGCAATAAATCCTAATATTTACTTTGACAATTATTTTGGTCGAAAATCCCACAGCATTTTCAAAGATTGTGGCTTTAAAGACGTTAAAACCACTTCATATAGCGTACAAATGCTAGCGCCTCTCTCTGAAGTAGAAAAGCGGTACATCCGAGGCAATGCTCAATTATATGAAAAAATTTCAGCCCCTTATCTGTCAGCAGAAGATATCAAACAATGGAGTAGTTCTTTTGACCCAAACTCTGAAGAATATGTGCTCGACCGTGATGATGTTTATTACGGAATCCTAGAAGTTTTAACAACAGGAATTCTTTGAATTTCACTATTTTTTAGTACAAAAGGATAGAGCTTTGATTACTACACAATCCCTCAAATATACTGTTACCCATCAATTTGAAGATCTTAATATCAGTGACCAACAATTTAAGACTTTAATTGAACTTGCGAGTTGGCAACGCATGCCAAAATTTCCGCGTCGAGGCAGAATGGCATGGCACCTTTTAGAGCAACCTGTCTCTTTAGCCAATCGTCCTAGTCATAAACTACGAGCTGCGAAATTAAAAGGTGTAGGTGCTTGGAACCCTCCTGATACAAGTCGCCATCGTGATCCACTATTGGATACTTTCACTGAAGTACCCATTCCACCAACAACAAAACCTTTAGACAGTTTTGCAACTTACCCTCACTTCGGTTTTAACCAAGCAGGAGAATATACTTTTGTTTATAGTAACCCTGCTCCAGTAGGAGGAATTCTTCATAGTCGCGCTCTATTGGAATATCGTAGTGCTCAAACTTTAGTAGAAAAAGGTGTGCCTACCATTATCCCGGTGGCAGTGATTCAGTATGGTGAAGAGTATCGCTTTCTTGATCAGCCGATGGGAGCTGTAATTTCACTAGTACCAGATACTGCTCCCTATCGCTTATCGGAAATTCAGTTTGGTAAGGCGACCCATCGAGGCATCGATCCAGAAGCAGATAAATATTATGATCGCATTCGGGAATCTTTGGGAATTGAAGGTGATCCGCTAAGTGAAGTAACGCGTCTAAAAACCATCAAAATTTTAGCTAGAAAAATTGGTGAGGGCATTAGACAATTTACGATAGCTGGACTCTATCGTTACTCTCCTGAATGGTCGAATTTCGATTTTGATTTTGAACATCAAGAAATCCTCTTTACAGATTTAGATTCAACGCGGCATATGGATGAAATTCCAGCCGAGTTTCGCACTTTGCAAGCATTGCGTGATTTAGGCTCTGTAGTTTACCGGACAATCGCTAAGTTTTCTACACCTGCTGTCTTAGATACTTATACATTAACTAATTTGCTCGAATATGATCCTTTATTTGAGTTGATTAGTGGCTATTTCCCCAAGGCTACAGAGCAAGAAATTAGCTCCATTACTAAGAAGTTATGGAATTGTTTTGTTCCTTATCTCTTTATGTTGAAAAAATATAGAAGAGAGATTCAAGATACTTGGTCTAAGGAAAGACGTAGAAGCTACAAAATGGATCATGATCTTTTCTATATTTTAGCCATGACTATTTTGTATCCATTATTCCAGAAATCAGATGTATTTAAGCTATATCCTTCCAGCTTAACTGAAGGAGATTTGATGAAAAAAGCAAAGAACTATTTGGGCGATCGCCATGAATATTTCTTATATCTATTGGAAGATACGAAAACACCCTAAAACTCAATTCAAAAAAACGGAGATTAAATTCAATGCCAACAATTTTGGAACGATATCAAAAAGCGTTTCCAAAAGACCAAGAGTTAGCACAGCAAGCCAATAAAGTTTTGCCGGATGGCATCACTAGTGATGGTCGCTATATGGAACCATTCCCCATCTACATCAAAGAATCAAATGGCAGTAAAAAATGGGGAGTAAGCGGGCAAGAATTTATCGATTATCGGGGAGGAAATGGGGCTTTATTGTTAGGCCATAATCCACCAGAGATTGTGGCCGCAGTAACCAAGCAACTCCAACTAGGAACTCACTATAGTGCTTGTCATCCTTTAGAAATAGAGTGGGCAAATTTAATACAAGAGTTAATTCCATCCGCTGAGAAAGTACGTTTTACAAACTCAGGAACCGAAGCCAATTTACTCGCAATTAGGCTAGCCCGAACTTATACTGGCAAAAATAAGATTCTTCGATTTTTAGGGCATTATCATGGCTGGCAAGATTCTGTAATCTTAGGGGCTGGAGAAGGAGAAAATACTCCTTCTGGTATTCCTTCATATATCGCTAGCCAGACAATTGCTTGTCCTCCCAATGATCTGGATATAGTAGAAAAATATCTACGGGAAGATCCCGATATTGCATGCATCATTTTAGAACCAACAGGAGGATGTTCTGGAGTTGTTCCGATAACAGGCCAGTTTCTAGCTCAATTAAGAGAACTCACACTACATTACGGTGTTGTTCTAATTTTTGATGAGATTATTACTGGTTTTCGAGTACATCCTGGTGGTGCCCAAACTTACCATCAGATCACGCCAGATCTAACAACACTAGCAAAAGTTGTCGCTGGAGGATTACCTGGTGGTGCTGTTGCTGGGAGGCAGGAAATTCTAAATTTAATCTCTAAAAAAGTACAGAAAAAAACACTTAAAAGTACAAAAGTTTCTCATCTAGGGACATTTAATGCTAATCCAGTTTCTGCTTCAGCAGGGATTGCAATGCTAACAGCAATAAAAACGAGAAAACCTCACAAGCACATTAATGAATTAGCAAACTATTTTCGTCAACAACTCAATCAAATTATTGATGATAATCATCTAGATTGGGTTGTGTATGGTGAATTTTCTTGTCTCAAATTTTTAATTGGTCATGGGTTGAAAGGATTAAAAACCGCTGATTTTAATCCCCATACATTGGATTATCGAAAATTAATGTACCGTGGCAATCCTTATTTACGTCAATATTTACGTTTAGGTTTATTGCTTAATGGAATTGATATTTCTCTAAGCAGTGTGATTATGGCAGCACATTCAACCAAAGATATAGACCAAACAGTTACTGCATTTTCTCAGACAATTGCATGGTTAAAAACTGAAAACTTAATTTAAACTAACTTTTCAAAAAGGTAAAAAAAAATGGCTCAAGATATTTTTCCTCAAGTTCCAGATCGACCAATTCTATACGATTGGCTATATCGGAAAACAGACAAAGATGTTGATATGTACTGCCAATTAACTGAAGGTCATTCTGAAATCTTAGAATGTGCTGTCGGTACAGGAAGATTGGCAATTCCTCTTGCTGAAAAAGGAAGGATTGTACATGGTATTGATTACTCAGCTGCAATGCTGCAGAAATTTCGAGATAAGCTCCCAAGCCTATCAGAAGAAACTCGCGATCGCATTCATCTATATCACGAAGATATGCGAGATTTCAACTTAAATAAAAAGTTTAGTTTTGTCTTTATTCCCTTTGCCAGCTTTGTTTACCTTCTATCCATTCAAGATCAGAAGTCATGCTTGAATGCTTTGCGTAATCATCTTGCTGATGGTGGAACATTGGTGATTGACTTGCCCACATGGGTAGAAGCAAAGGATGAAAAATGGTTAGACAATGACGTCGCTGTGATGAAGGTAAAACAAGGAATCAATCCAGAAACTGGTAATACCACGGAAATGTGGAGTACTTTTCGGTTTGATCACTCGACCCAAATTATGGAGCAAGATCGGCATTATAAAATCTATGATCAGGAAGGCTTGCTAGAAAGAGAGCAAGCTGTTTTATGGCGCAGTCGCTTCTTCTTCCTCGGAGAGTTTCAATTATTATTGGAAACTTGCGGATTGAAAGTTACTGATATTTATGGGGATTTTGCATTTGGCCCTTATCAATCTGATAGTGAAGTTGCTGTAGTGCTTATCAAAGCTGCTTAGGCATTCTCTTCTTCAAAGTAAATAAATCTAAATTTGCGATAAAAAAAGATCCTTAGATATTCTAAGGATCTTTTTTCTTGAGAAGCAAGAATTAGATGCTTCTATTCAGCGAAATATTCTCGCTTTATTCCGCTGGGGGAATCATTTGTGAAGGGTTTAGAGTTTCGCTATTTGTTGTGCCTGATGAGAGTTGCTGGATGCGAATATCTTGGATTGGAGTCGTGAGCTCAATATTTAATTCATCCAGTCGTTTCTGTAATTTAAGAAGCATCACAATATACATCTCCCAATATTCTTCTGTTTTGGTCCAAGAGCCTAAAGTAATTGAGACATGGGAATCAAAATGTGAGTTATAGGGGAACCAATAGTGCCGTTCAACTCGAGGTTCATCAGATGCTATCTCAAACCACATGTTCTTGACTTTCTCTAAGTCGTCAACGAATTTAACATTGATGTTCAATGTTAATTTTCGCATGTCACTATGGGTATGGTTGACGATATTTCCTCCCCAAACAGTGTTATTTGGGATTGTGATGATACTTCCATCGAAGCCTTGTAGTTTGGTGTTGGCTAGGGTGATTGATCGAACAAAAGCCCAATAGCCAGCAACTTGAATTTCATCTCCTACATCGAAAGGCTTAGTTGTCAGGAGTAATAAGCCACTGGCAAAGTTACCAAGGTTGCTTTGTAAGGCAAAAGCTAAGATGAAACTTGCCCCCCCTACTAAAGCAAGTACTGGTCCTAAACTGACTTCTAAAGCAGTTAAGCCCAGAAGGATACCCAAGACAATCCCCCCTCGTTTGACAGTCATTACAGAGAACTCTCTTAATAGGTTGGAAGTGTTCCCAAACTTTTTAAGGGATTTATCCAAAGCTACTGCGAGGGCTTGGGTAATTGCGACAGAAATAGCCAATACCACCAAGAAAACTGCAATGTTTTTAGCCCAGCGCAGACCTCCTTCTTCAGAGGCAAGCCAGCCCTGAATTCTGACTCCTAAGCCAGATGTATCGGTTACGTCAATCTCTAAAGTGCTAACTGCTTTGATATAGGTGCGATAAGAAGTGGAATCTCCGCCTTTGGCATCCATTTCATCAAGGACAACTTCTAAGCGATCAGCGATCGCCGTTTGTTCTTCTTGAAGCTCAGTAACCCCTTTAACTAGCTCTTGTTTTAACTCAGCTTCTTCTTCGGCTGAGTCTTCAATATCTTCAGCAATTTCCTGAAGGATTTCTTCCTCTTCCTCGAGTTTTGCATCGTCTTGCAAAAGCTCAGCTTCGTCTTTTTCTTCCTCAGCTATCTCATCTAGTGTTTCTTGAGCTTCACCCAGAGTCTCTAAAGATTCCTTATCAACTTCAATCGCTTCACTGTTATCGTCGGATGGAGGAGGAGTTTCACCAGATTCTTCGGCTTCTTTCTCTTCTACAATTTCTTCCGCTTTTTCAATCGCTTTTTGGCTAGCTTCATCTTCTTGTAATTCCTCTTGGGCTTCAATAACTTCCGTTACTGCAGCTCTCGCTTCAGCTAGCGCGGCTTCAGCCTCCTCTACTTTCTTGATGGCATTATCATACTCAGGGGTACCAACTTCGGCATTCTCTTTAGCTTGCTGTGCTTGCTCCAAAAGTTTCTCCGCCGTCTCGATTGATTCGACAGCTTCTTCTTTGGTATCGGTAATTTCATTCCGCCGTTTAATAGCGATCTCTGCGTCTGCTTTTTCTTGAACTTTAGCTTTGAGCAACATTAGCCAAGCAGCAGCTTCGACTTCTAACTCTTCGAGAAGCAAAGGCTGTACTAAAAATTTGAGCTGATCCAGAGGAATTTCAGAATTTTCAGCAGTTATCGCTTGCTCTGTTTCCGGTTCTCCTACAATCGTAGTGGTCAGAGGAGTTGCTCCAACTTCTTCTTCTTGAGCTTTCAACGGCAAACCGAGGCAAAAAGAGCTCACCATAATACTCGTGGCGATTATAACCTTAAGCTTTTGCTTGAGTGTTGATTGCTGTTTGGCAAACTTCATTACCTGCTTTTTCCTACATTAACCATTTGTGTTTGCTAAGTATGAAGCAGGGAAGAACTATAGTAAACAAACTATTTATAATTGTTAAGCTGAAGGGAATTGCCAACTTAACTGAAGATATTAGAAATTTAGTCACCATTTTTCTGCAAGAACGGCTGTTTCTGACAACTCTCTATCTGTTGGCTCATTATCTCTCGATATTCTTTGGCTGGATGCTGGTGTTGATGTGGGTGGAAGTATCCTCGTATCGGTTCAAATGCTGATAAAAATCGTTGGGCATGACCAGAGGACTTGAATCTGCCCATTCGCCTTTCCCTCACCCTCGTCGGTCGATGGGAATTCTATACTCGATTATTCAAGCCTCTATGCTGTCTATGCTCTACCCCTTTGAGTATGTTCTTTTTAGCGGCTCCATAACTCTTGAGTTTATCGGTGACTATCACTCTAGGAAATGTGTAGTAGAGCCAGATGCCATGGCAGATTATCTCGCTTGGGTAGCGATGTCTTTTGTAGAAATGATTCATTGACTCATCTGACAAAGTCCTTGTCGTGAAAACCTTTCACTTAAGTTGATAATGTCATTGAGGGGAATTATGGAGAAAGAAACTTCCGAACAGGCACAATAGTGATTATAGGCCCCGGATGTTAGCCTTATGGATTACTCTTGCTTATATAAGAGGATGTCTGAAAAGTCTGGTTTCAGGCTAATCGTCTTAGAGGATGTTTAAAAAGTCGAATATCAGGCTAATCGCCTCAAGAGCAGACGAAGAGAAGCGATGTAAATCCAAGCTTCTGCACTCTCAGTGGAACATTCATAATCACGACTCAAACGTCTGCACCAATAGAACCAGCCAAATGTCCTTTCCACCACCCATCGCCTTGGCAGAGGAGTAAAGCCCGTTTGTTCTTTTGGGCGTAGTACCACCGCCAATATCCAACCGAAGCTATCCATTACCCAGCGCATGAGGTTCGCCCCATGATAGCCTCCATCGACATAGAGTAAATAGAGGCGCTCTAAATTTAAATCCAGACTTTTGACTCGCTCTAGTAGGAATCGCAATCCTTTGATATCAGAGACGTTAGCAGCTGTAACGATTATCGCTAGGGGGATTCCCAAGCTATCCACCATCACATGACGTTTGCGTCCTTTGACCCGTTTGTTGCCACACCAACATCCTGATGAATCATTTGACCTCTTGCAAAAGGTTATGGCAATTCAAAATTGTAAAGACCAGCAATGAGATTGAGTCTTAATCCCCATCTCCGACGGCGGTTACGATATCGACTGGATAAGAGGCGGAATCTTTTGAGCATTCTGAATACCATCTCAATGGTGATTCTTTGAGCTGCTAAGAGGATGTCTGAAAAGGGTCTGACCGTAACTTTTGTCGAAATGAGTTGCACGTAAAAATAAGTACTTCAGGCGATCAACCTGGCGGAATTTACGCAGTATTTATCGAACATAAAGACTTTTCAGACATCCTCTAAGAGCTGATTCTCCTGTTTCTGTTCCCGCAGTCAACTCTCCTCCTCGGCTTCTTGTGAGGAGTGTGACTCCGCTGATGTCGCTTGTGTATACCTTGATATCCAGTGTCGGCAAGGCAGAGTTGTCCCTGCTGAAAATGCACTCTACTCTTTTTGAGTAGTTTGAAGTCATGGGTGCTACCTTTCTCACAGTCACAACAGATAATCTGTGCCCACTGCCAAGCAATAACTATTTGAGCTTTAAGAGAATGATGCTTCTTTTTCCCTGAGTAGTAAAGACGTTGTTTTTTGCGGCTTTTCAATCGCCTGTTCTGTGGCATCCATCACCACTACTGTTAGAGATAACTCTTCTGAACCATGGAGCTGTTTCATGCCGGGTAAGTGGCAATCGGTTTCTTTGATGAGTGTATTCTCTGTTTTTTTGCACCATGCGACAAACTGTTGATTCATGAATGCCCCATGATTGAGCGATAGGAAAATAAGTGCGATATTCCCTCAGATATTCCAAGATGAGGAGTAACTGATTTTCCAGGGATAAAATACTGGGACGACCAGGTTTTTGCTTTGCTTTAGCTTCTGCTATAGCAGCGAAGGAGAAGGTTAGGACATAGAACAGAAGGCTATTCTGATGGCATCGAACAAATCCTCAGTCTTCTTGATGAGCTTACTTACCTCCTTCTTTAACCTCCCCCAAAACTTCTCTATCTTGTTCAGGTGTGGTGAGTAGGGTGGCAAAAATATCACTTCACATCCTGCCTTCGCCACCAATGTTTGTATTCTTTCCTTTGGATGAACACTGGCATTATCCAGAATAATAATTTGACCCGGAATCAACTCTGGCACTAAGCAATCCTCTACCCATTGGCAAACTAAGGCGCTGTTGGCATAGCCCTCAAATACCATCGGTGCTATCTGCTCTCCCTCTCGCCATCCTCCAATCACGCTAACTCGTTCTGTACGATGACCTAACTTCTCTGCGATAAACCTCTCTGACTTATGGCAGTAGCCATACCCATAATCTAAGGTATTATCAAATCCACTTTCATCGATATATACGAGTCGTTCTTGGACATACTGCTTCAGTTGTGCCACAAATGCTTTTTCTAATTCTTTATCTCTCTCTTGATATCGATAGGTCTTTTTTTTCGAGTAAATTCAATTTTCCGTAGAGCTTCACGTCTGGATGCATCACTAATAGACTCTGGCCATTTCTCCGCCATTTCCTTCTGGGTTAGATGCCCATATTCCTCTGCAAAAGCACGAAAAGCATCTAGATCATTAATCTTCGGTTGAGGGCCTCGACGGTAATCTGTCTTCGGAGCGACTGAACCGATTTTCTCTCGTCGTTTCAGCCACAGGTCTAGCGTATTTCGGCTAATACCAAAGAAGCGACAGATATCACTTTTTCGTTCACCTTTATCGAAGGCGGCAACAGCTTTTAGGCGTAAATCAAGACTATGGGGAGCAGGCATGGCATCTATGTTTATTGCTTCTATCCTATTCTGTCTTAACCCACTCCTTGCCTGCTATAGGACCTCTACCAGACGATTGAAGGTCTGAAGTTTAACTCCACAGGCTCTCCTGAATTGTTCTGGAGATAAATGTTGGAGCTGTTCGTAAGTTGGCATTTTTATCGCTATGACTCTGTTACTTTCCTCTTTTTTACCTACTCTCACCCCTTTTGCAAGAGGTCAAAAGAACCAACCCACAGAGGTTTCACCTCGAGCGGCATGACCATCAAAAACGCGATGTTGAGAGATGCGGCGATTGTGACAAACCTTGATACTGGTGGCATCAATGAAACTGATTCCTGTGCATTGGCCATAACAGTGGCGCCAATAGATGCACAGCGGTACTAATGTAGAAGGCATCCATTCCACAAAACGTTGGTAACTCACGGCTCTGGGAAAAGCTCCTCGCCAATGATGACGCACATTGATGAGATAGAAATACTTGAAGTTACGATAATGAGATTGATGAAAAGCAATCAATATCGTCATTATCTCGCTTAAACTCAAGCTTCTTGAGCGACGTCGCCGCCGTTGTTTCGAGGCCAGCAGCTGTTGTTGCCATTGAGGTTCAAAGACTTGGCAGAAATCATCAACAGCACAAAACAAAGGCTCTAGACTGGTCATGGGAGAAGGTGGTGGGCTGTTTATCAACTTCCACAATATGCACTTTCTCCTTTTTCTTCATTATCCCGAACTCACGTTACCTAAAGCACTGTTATGGTCAATGCACAGGTATTCGTTTCATTGATGCCACCAGTATCAAGGTTTGTCACAATCGCCGCATCTCTCAACATCGCGTTTTTGATGGTCATGCCGCTCGAGGTAAAACCTCTGTGGGTTGGTTCTTTGGTTTCAAACTACATCTGGTTATCAATGATCGTGGAGAATTACTCAATGTGAAAGTCACACCCGGCAACACTGATGATAGAAAGCCTGTGGTAGAGCTATTGAAAGAGTTATCGGGAAAAGTCTTTGCTGATAAAGGTTACGTCTCTCAACCTCTGGCACAGTATTTACAAGAAGAATATGATGTGACGCTTCTAGCTAAGCCTCGTCGCAATATGAAGAATCACCTGATGCTTTGGCGTGACAAAGTTCTGGCTCGTAAGCGAGCTTTGATTGAAACAGTCATTGACCAACTGAAGAATATTTCTCAGATTGAACATTCCCGCCACCGCAGTCCTGCCAACTTTTGTGTCAACTTGCTGTGTTGTCTCATTGCCTATTCTCATCAGCCCAAGAAACCTTCTCTAAAACTTGATTAGAACCTTTATTCCTTATCCCGAACTCACGTTAATCTCATTGCTGGTCTTTACAATTTTGGAGAGTTTCAAGAGAGTAATGTTAAACGCCAATTGCGCAGTAGCTCAATACTTCCATTCACTCTAAATTTCGCAAACAGTGCCATGCTCAAGTCCACCATGTGTTTTGATTTAGAGACGACCTTCGTCCTGCGATGAAACCGAGCAAACCAATGGCGATTGTCTGAGTTGTTTCTCTCAATTGCTATTGTCTCTTTCTTGCTAATGACATGAAAAGCATCTGGGTGATTCTCTAATAGCTGTTGATAGGGTTTCCAATTATCGGTGCAATAGACAGTGATTTGCCATTGCGAGAACCGCTCTAGTAAATGACCTAAAGTTCGACTATCACGACTTCCCAATTCCCAGTCAATGAGTCGCCCAGTATTACGGTCATATGCTTTCCAGACCCAAAGTTTGTTTTTTTCTCTTGGATAAAATGCCATAGCTCATCTAGCTCCACCACGACAGCAGACTCAGGAGTGGGCTTTTCATAATTGGCTTCACCGAAATCTCTTACCCAATTGAGCACTGATTGAGCTGATACACCGAGAATCTTGGCTGTCGCATTCATTGACATACCACTCATATACATCAATACAGCTTCTAATTTCATCCAGAGAGGCTTGCCCCGCTCTTTAGAAAAGCTTGTAAATTGATAATTGCACTGCTTACACTTAAATCGTTGACGATTTTTAGCGAATCCACTTTTGATGATGTCTTGAGCATTACATTGGGGACAGTGAATTGTCATAGCGAGACTTCCAAGGAAACGACTCACTCCATTTTGCTATAGCATTACTTACTTGAAACTCTCCAATTTTGAATTGCTATAACCTTTTGCAAGAGGTCAAAAGCTTTCTAAATCAGGAACAGCCGTCCTTGTAGAAAAATAGTAGCTACATTCCTAAAATCTTCAGTTAAGTTGACAATGCCCTAAAAATTAATAGCGAATCCGCGGATCAATCAGCGCATTCACGATATCGATCACGAGACTCATCACCACGACGATCGCCCCAAAAAAGACCATAATTCCTTGCACTGTTGGATAGTCCCGCAAAGAGATTGCCTCATATAATCGGTTGCCGAGACCTGGCCATGAGAAGGTTACCTCTGTTAGTACTGCCCCACCGAGTAATGCCGCAAACGTTAAACCGAGCACAGTAATAACAGGAATAAGCGCATTTTTTAGGGCATGATTTAAGAGGATTTTTCGTTCTGGGATGCCCCGCGCTCGCGCCGCCTCGACGTAATCAGACTTCAGGGTTTGCCGGAGATTTACCCGGACAATTCGTTCGAAGATACCACTCAGCAATAAGCCAAGGGTTGTGCAGGGTAGAAATAGATAATAAAGTGCTGTTTTTAGCTGGAGAAAATTGCCAGTGAGGACACTGTCGAGGGTATATAGACCAGAAATACTTGGGGGTGGCTCAATATTCAGCGGAAACCTTGTGCCGAGCGGAAACCAACCGAGCTTTACAGAGAACACCAATTGCACCACCATCCCCATCCAAAACAGAGGGAGCGCATAGGTGACGATGCCGAAGAGACGACCACCAATATCAAAAATCGTGCCTTGTTTCGAGGCCGACAACATTCCGACACTCACACCAATAGTCACTGCCACCAACATCCCAAAAAAGGTGAGTTCTACCGTCGCTGGGAAATGTTGCTGAATCACTTGCCACACATCTAAACCACGACTGGTGAGAGAAGTCCCAAGATCAAATTTGAGAAGCTGGCCGAGATAGGCAATATATTGCAACCAGAGTGGCATATCCAAACCCAACTGTTCTCGCAGAGCAGCTTTCGCAGCTTCCGGGGCACGGTTACCAAGGATTGCATCGGCAGGGTCGCCCGGTGTTGCCCGCAATAGCAAAAACACCACCGTCACAATCGTGAACAACATCAACGGCGCCAATATGAGGCGGGTCAAAATGTAGTATTGGAGGGCTTTACTGCGGGAGGACATAGCGATTTGGTTTCCGGCGGACTGCAAAGATTATAGAGAAACACGGGGCGATCGCCACATCTTTGCGTTGAGTCCTAGGATTTAATCAATTCCACCGCATCCCGTCCGTCCACATTTTGCAAAAATACTTTCACCTTCTCATCCTTGGCTGTCGGTAATTTTTTGCCTGTGAAATCTGGCTGTACAGGCAACTGACGATGACCCCGATCCACGAGCACCGCCAACCGAATCAACTCCGGACGACCATAATCATTCACCGCGTTGAGAGCTGCCCGAATCGTTCTGCCACTAAACACAACATCATCCACCAGCACCAAGTGTCGTCCATTAATATCAAACGGAATATCTGTTTTGGACGGCGTGCGCACACTGATTTTGTCGAGATCATCCCGATAAAACGTGATATCCAGCGACCCCACAGGCACCTGAATATTTTCTAAAAGATCGATTTGTTTCGCAATACTCTGGGCTAAGGGCACACCACGCGTATAAAGCCCTAGCAACGCTACATTTGATAAATCCCGCGCTTTCTCGATAATTTGTGAAGCGAGACGCGTCAATGTACGGCGCATTTCCTCAGCGGAAAGAATCTCGATGACACTGTCTGTCATGGTCAACCTTGGTGCAGTAGGTTTATATTGTACGCCTTGCACTGAACCCCAGGCGATCGCTGCCTATTTTTTCCTGTACTAATGATTCCAAAAGAAAAAGACAGCCCTGGAGCTGCCCTTAAAATCTTAGATTTCTAAATCGCTGATATAGATCCCTAAAGGAAACTGGGTTTGTGGCGAATGAGGTTTAAAAATTCTTCGCGCGTTTTCTGCTCATTCTGAAAACAACCAATCATTGCACTGGTCACTGTCCAAGAACCAGGCTTCTGAACACCCCGCATAGACATACACATATGCATTCCCTCCATCACAACCGCGACACCTTGAGGCTCAAGCACTTCCTCTACAGCCTCAGCGATTTGACGAGTTAAGCGCTCCTGAACCTGTAGACGACGAGAATACATCTCTACAATCCGAGCCAACTTACTCAAACCCACAACCTTCTGGTTTGGAATGTAAGCAACATGGGCACGACCCATGAAAGGCAACATGTGGTGTTCACAGAGACTAAAGAAATCAATGTCTCTTACCAAGACCATTTCATTGTGTCCTTCATCAAAAATGGCACCATTGAGCAGTTCCTCAAGGGATTGGTTATAACCTTGGGTCAAAAACTGCATTGCCTTCGCAACACGCTTAGGTGTTTTTAGCAAACCTTCTCGCTCAGGATCTTCACCAACTGATTCCAACATGGTGTAGACCGCTTCCATCATTTTTTGCTGGCTTTCTTCTGTAGAAGGACGGATGCTTGCCGTCTTACCATCATTGCTATTGCGGTCGGGGCGGGTGACGATATCCGCGAGATCACGACCTAGAGCGTCTGTTGTGGGGGTGCTAGAACCACTGTTGGTACTGTTTAAAGAAGATGTCGTCATAATGTGTTGTTTAGTTTTAGGAGTAAGAATGAATTATGCAGGATATGGCTAAATTAGCCGTTGAAGTCTATAGGACACCTGCACTGGATGTGACTGTAATGTCTTCAATATTTGTGCCAGCTAGTAGCCTGACAATTTGAAGGATGGTTTCAGCAACATTTATTTGGGTCAGTATTATGCTGTCTAAATCAGCATCAGTCATCTCTGCATCCCAAATTGAAGTCCGAAGTGCACCAGGTATTCTTGTCATTACCTGAATACCATTGGTGGATTCTTTCCTCGAAGTTGTCTGAAAAATGCTAGTGAGGCTAAAAGTAAAACTTTCTATAGAGTTTTTCATTGCCTCAAGACGCTCCATGAAACGCCTCATTAAAACCTGATTAACCCTAATAATCTTCTTTGCCAAACCCAAAGATACAATCCTGCCAATTATTTGATTGGCTTTTGTGGCAATGGATTTTTTTGTATCGGCAGAAAAGTGCATAGAGACTAAGCCTTACTTTGTCTTAACGTCCAATTCCTTTCGCTTGCCTAGTTTTTGTCGCCTAAAAATCGCACTTAAAAAAGGCAAACCCATGTCGGAGTTGCCATCAAGGCGATATAAATGCGGACAAATGCTAGTCCGAAGGCAGAAAAGCGAGCTCCAATGTTATGCATCGCTATACAACCTTAATGCTTGAGGTATTGACACCCTAACAAAGCCTGAGCAATGTTACAAAATGTTACCAAAACAGTATAACACCCTAAACCTTAACGATTATGGGTGGTTTAAGCAGATTCTAAAAATACACCGATTTTACGGAAACGCTGATAACGAAGATCTTTCCGTTGTTCGGGTGTCATCTGTAGCAAAGTTTGTAAGTTTGCTTGGATCGTTTGTTTGAGAAGCTGAGCGGCATTAATCGGATCAGAGTGTGCGCAAGATGGCGGCTCTGGGACAATCTCATCGATAATGCTGAGTTTTTTTAGATCTTCGGCAGTGATTTTCAGGGCGGCAGCAGCTTGTTCAGATTTACCTGCATCTTTCCATAGGATTGCAGCACAGGCTTCAGGAGTCGCCACGGTATAAACGCTATGTTGCAGCATGAGAACGCGATCGCCGACCCCGATTCCCAAAGCTCCACCGGAACCACCTTCGCCAATAACGGTGCAAATAATTGGTACATCGAGACTAAACATTTCTCGCAAGTTGTAGGCGATCGCCTCCCCTTGACCAAGTTTTTCCGCTTCGAGGCCTGCCCAAGCGCCAGGTGTATCGATAAACGTCAGGATCGGCATGCCAAAGCGATTAGCGTGATCCATCAAGCGCATTGCTTTGCGATAACCACCAGGGGCTGGCATTCCGAAATTTCGGGCGACATTATCTTTCGTATCGCGACCCTTTTGGTGACCAAGCATCATTACAGGCTGACCATCGAATCTCGCAATCCCACCGATTAAAGCTGGATCATCGGACCCACCGCGATCGCCGTGAAGTTCAAACCACTCGTCTGTCATCATCTGCACATAATCGAGGGTGCTCGGACGGCGAGGGTGGCGGGCGAGTTGTAACCGTTGAGCTGGGGTTAAAGCACTAAAAATTTCATTCCTGAGCAAATCTGCGCGATCCTCAAGCTGCTTAATCTGCTCTGAGACATCGACATTATTTTCTTCTGCAAGCTCTCGAATCTGATCGATCCGTGATTCCAGCTCAGAGAGAGGCTTTTCAAAGTCGAGGAGAAATGTGCGTCGCTCCGTTTTTGGCATGGTGATCTTGTTCACTGACAGCGTTTACCGTTCTCCATTATCGCCACAAGCTTTGCCAACAGTAAAGAAATCCGTACTGCGATCGCCCCTGAGTTTTGCCAAAATATAATTAAGTCAATAAGTTTTTAATTAAAAAAGTACGTATATGAGTAACACAAGTAATTTTCGGGATGCCATACGGCAGGCAAAAGGGCAAGCTCTTGTTGGTTCCGATGTCGTCAAAAATGCCCTCCCCTATCTCGGCGGTGGTCTCGTCCTCACAGCCCTCGGTACCTACGGCGGCCTAGGAGTACTTCAAACAAACCCCAGCATGTTTATGCCAACCTTTTGGGTTGCGCTAATTGCTGAATTGGCATTATTCTTCGTTGCTCGTGGTGTTGCAGAGAAAGGGAATAACGCTACCGCATTACCTCTCCTCGCTGTTTATAGTCTCCTTTCTGGCTACACTCTCACTGGTCTAGTCGCATTGGCGATCGGTACCGCTGGTGTTGGTATCCAAGGTGTTGGGATTGCAGCATTAGGTTGTGGTGTCACCTTTATTATTGCCCGAAACATTGGCTCGAATCTATCCGACGAAGATGGTCTAGCCCTCGCACAAACGGTTCGCCTTGGCATTACAGCATTGTTCGTTGTCCTCATCGCACAACTTGGTTTTAGCCTCTTTGGTGTTTACACTCCCAGTTGGTTAGAAGTAGGTATTTCGGGTCTAGGTACACTCCTATTTGCTGGTTGTGCAGTCGTTGACTTCTACGTCCTGCCTCGTACCTATCGGGATGAGCAATACCTCTCCGCTGCACTCTCGATGTACCTCACTTACATCAACCTCTTTATCTTCATTCTCCGTTTGCTGATTGCGATCAATAGCCGCGACTAGAGACATTGAAGGTCACAGAAAACGAGTCACTTAATTTAAAAATTCAATTAGAAATTTAAGTTAGTCACGCGATCACTCCTCATCCTGGTGGTGGGGAGTTTTCTTATGGATGTAAAACGGCGAGGGCTAACTCAATGGTTTCGTGGAGATCGTCAGGGTTAGGAATTCCTTTGGTGCGAGCGCTTAAGCCAAGGGCAGTTTGGTGAAGATAACGAGCAATTTTTTTTGTCTCAAAGTCTGTTGGCAGCTCTCCCTCGGCAATCGCCTTATTGAGGGCTGCTTCAAAGGCACGTTCCCCCTGTTGACATAACCGCTCCACTTCAGCGGCAACTTTTTGGTCATGGGGAGAAAGTTCAACCATGGCATTAACCAGAAAACAGCCTCGGCAACAATCGGTATTGGCAGTGGCAATTTTCTGATCAAAAAATGTTTCGATATTGGCGATCACTGAACCGGGTTTCAGGAGTTCTGTTTCTAGGGTTTGGACAACCGTTGAACCGTAGTGGGCGATCGCCTCAAGAAAAAGCTGATGTTTGCTACCAAAGGTATTGTAAAGACTTTGGCGTTTAATGCCCATTCGTTCGAGCAATTCTGTCAGGCCAGTGGCATGGTAGCCTTTCTCCCAAAAGAGATCCATCGCTTTATCTAAAACGACTTCCCGTTCAAATGCGAGTTTGCGACCAGCCATAAGTGTTGTGTTGTGAATTGAAATTTTATCGGATTGCTTATCCTAATTCTAGCTTGACCATTAAGTCAAAAAACAAGGTTCTGTGAATTTAGGGCAAGTTCATTAATTTGGCGATCGCCTCGGTCAGTTTTTTGGCTGCACCACGGGAACCGCGCAAATGGTGTAATTCTGATTGGATGGCTGCTAATTTTTCAGGATGGTCTAAAAAATCGAGCATGATATCCGCAACATATTCTGCGGTTAGATCACCGAGCAGTTCGGGAATGATTTTACGATTTGCCCAGATATTCGGCCAAGCGAAAAAGGATTGTTTTTTTTCAATTTGTTTAGCAAGGCGACTATTAAACCAGCGAAGAAACAAAGTCCCGACAAATGGAATTTTTGCAATGAGGCCAGGAATGCCATCCCACGCTTTCATCGCATCGATTTTCTGAGTGGGTAATAGCACGATCATCGGAATCCCCAAGGCTCCGAGTTCGGCAGTATTTGCACCAATTGTAGTCACGCAAAGGCTACAGTCGCGCAAAAAATCATGGGCAGGAAAATCAGTGATTAATTTCACCTGTAGCCCTGTGGGAGTCTCTAAAACAGGTTTTTCGTTAATGTGTTTGAGCTGGGCGGTTTGCCCATTTACGAGTGACACAACGGGATTGTAGCCAGGGTCAGCAAATTTGGCGAGATTCTGTAGCGTTAAAGTGGGCGCAACGGGGAGAAGAAATTGAATATCTGGTTTTGCAAGACGGAGCTGTTCGGCGATCGCCAAACTGAGAGGCAGCCCTTGGGACAATTTCATTGCCTTAGAACCCGGCAATAATCCGATAGTTGTTGCTGTGGACGACGTAGATTCAGCCTTCGAGTCAATATCTACCATCAGATCCCCAACAACTGTGAATTTGTGGTGGTAACGGGGTGGAACTTTTGCTAAAACTTTTTCGTTCATCACACCAAAGCCGTCAATAAATCGCCACCAACGGGCGTCCCATTCTGCATAAATAAACGTTTTAAACCCCAGTCGCTTGCCAATCACGAGCGGGAAAAACTGGTCGCCCCCTAAAAATAAAACCAGTCCTTGGTCAAACCATTGCCAATGTTCTTTTGTTTTCCCAAATAGCAAAAATGGAAAAAAATCTTTGGCATCCTGTACTCGATCAACTTCTGGAAAACTACGGGCGATCGCCGCTTCCTTGCCAGTGCCATTACTGCAAGGCGAAAGAACTACCGAAATGCGTGGTAATGTCCCAAATCGCTGTCGGATCGTCTTTACGACTGGCCGTACCCATGTTGCCACCTCCCCTGGCCCATTGCTGAGAATCAAGAGATCAAAGGGTTGGGACATTAAACAAATTACTCAAAAACTTAAACAAGGCTATTTGGTGACGAACTTAAGAGCGCTCTTCCCGAAAAGATTGACTCATTTCCATTGACTCTAAAGGTCTGGGCGATCGCCAAGATTTGCGTTCCACTGGGGAGAAATTCTTGAGGCGTAAAGGTTTTGAGCGGGATGTTGGTTTTTCGAGGGGTGTAGGTTCGTGCATACCCCGTTCAAATTTTTGGGCAAGGCTGAGAGTTGAAAGAAGCGCTTCTCGCAATACAGTTTCTGTTTCCTCGCGCCATGCTAAGTGCAAAAAAGTGCAGAGTAATTGCTGCTGTTCTGTGGTGAGAGATTGCTCTTGGAGAAGCTGTCGCAAAAAACGAATAGTGGCGAGACGCTTGACACTGCTGCTATGGCTTAAATCATGTAAAGCTGATTCAAATTGCTTATTATTTGTGCCTTTCATCCAACTATTTTTAGTTGTTAAAAGTAGGATTGCAGCAATCATCAAGGTTTGACAGCCCAGAGCTACCACTAACCAATGGTTTTCTGTAGTTTCCCACAGAGCGATCGCCCCGAAACTTACGGAGACGGCGATCGCTCCACTGGCTACGGACATCAGTAACCGTTGATAATCACTGCGCCATATCCGATAAAAAACGTCTAAATATTTTGTCCAAGGTAGGTCGTAGGATGCATATATTGCGCCCATCACTGCCGCGCCGATACCCGTTGCTGCCACGAGTTCCCATTGCCACGCCCAAAGATTTACTGAAGCAGCGCTCACACCACTAATCAAAATAAATCGTTGCCAATTAACCGAGCGGCTAAGGGCAACAACATCCTGTAAACCAACTAAATCTCGACTGATATCGCGTCGAAACTTGTTCGGTCTCTCAGGTTGAGTGTGGGGAAATCTAGTCACAGGTAATCTGAAACGGCGAAATGAAAGAGTCAAAATCGCGAGCAAAGCAGCGAACGACCCCCTAAGCATACCGTAAATTTACAGTGATAAAAGACCTTTAGCCCCGACGTAAACCGGCAAACATATAGCCCAAAATAAAGCCCCCGATCATCGCCCAAAGCTGACCAGATTCTACGAAATTAGTGAGACCTGTTTGGATTTGACCGAGAACATCAGGATCCTCAACGTAACCGCTGAGTTGCTGGCCAATCACCAGTTGGGGTTGCGGTAAAGTTTCGATTAATCCAGCTTGTTGAGCGTCGGCGATAGACTGTAAAGGCTTTTGCAAAGACATGGCTTATAGAGAAGGTTCTACTGACAGGGTTTAACAGTTTCCGATTGTACCTGTACAACCACGAGAGTCATATCATCACTATTGCGGATCTTTGGATAAGTGAATTGACTGACTTTTTTAAACAGCGCATCGACAATTTCATTAGGATTATTGTGGGTGCGGCAGGCCGTTTGGAAACTCTCATAGAGATTTGCTTCATCGAAGCGATCGCCGTGGGCATTTACCGCATCTGTGAACCCATCGGTGTAATACAAAATAATATCGCCTGGCTCTAGGGTGACTTCCCCTTCCTCATATTTGGAGTCCATATCTAGACCGATTAGCATTCCCCAGGTATCGAGTTGCTCAATGGTATCGGTTTGCGCACGCCAGAGGAGAGGTGGATGGTGAGCCGCATTACAGAAAGATAATTTACGGCTGACTGGGTCGTACTCAGAATAAAATAGGGTGACAAAACGGTGGGAGTTGTCGAGGTCGGGATACATCACCCGATTCAGGTGAGAGAGTACCTGTGCGGGAGTGTGACGATTGAGGACTTCTGCCCGCAGCATCCCCCGCGTCATGGTCATAATCAAACCAGCTGGCACACCTTTACCCATGACGTCACCGATCACAATGCTCCAAGGGACACATTGCACAAGTTTGGGGTCGTCTTGGTGACGCACTCGGTCATAATTCGAAGGGATAAAGTCGTAGTAATCACCCCCAACTCGATAGGCATTGCGGCATTCAGCGGCGAGCGCCAAGCCACTAATACGAGGACATTCGCGAGGCAACAGATGATTTTGGATTTCGGAAGCGATTTCCAATTCGCGGTCTTGCTTCTCTTTTTGCCGTAACTTGCGAGTGAGATCATTGTTGGCGATCGCCACAGCAGTTTGATCAGCGACTAACTGCACCAATTTACGGCGCGTAATATCCCAAATATAATTTTCGCTGGTACTAAAAATGAAGAGTCTACCGCGCTCTATATTTTTAACAAGAATTGATGTGCTATGCAGGATAGCTACATTTTCTAACGCTGACTGTAACCAATCATCAAGCTCATCTAATTCTAGTGCTTCAGTGTTACCAGAGCCGAGACTCTCTAATTTTTCAAAAGTCTTTTTAATGACATCAATACCTTCGCCCTGACCACAGTAAATCGCTTCGAGACGGATGCGACCCTCTTTCGTGAAGGTCAATAATACGCCCCCATCGGCATCGGAAACTCGTGCTGAGATGAGTGGCGTTAATTCTAAAAATTGATTGAGATTATTAAAACTGCGGAGTGCAAAACCTAAGGAACTCAAAAGATCTTGAATTTTGGTCTGTTCGCGACTGAGCTTCGCAATTTGGGCCTTGAGAAATTCGACATCCTCTTGAATAGGGTCTGCGGACACGACTTCTGCCTTTGGTTGATGACTAAGTGCGACTAACCGTGACTCTTGGTGCTGAGAGCCCGATCTATTGGCTGGAGGCTGGATGCTAGAGGTTGAGGTCACAATAGTTAGCGCAGGAAATAAAAGGGTTTTGAAATAGTCTTGCGGGTCGTCAGTTTAGCCTCGACATGGAGAACAGAACCTCAGTTCTACTTACTAGTTCAGTGTGTTGACGCAAATTATCTTGGGCGGCGATCGCCATAGCCAGTTGCGACATATTTTTCTTCAATTGCAAATCAAAAAATTACGGGATTTTTTTAGGTCTCGTACATATTTACCAGTAAAGGTTGCTAATTGATAGCTTAATGAATACACCTATGTCAAGTAATTTGTGGGATTGTCATGAAGTTTTATGACGTGGTGGCTGTCATCAAAAGATACGCCCCAAATTCATATTTTTTATGAGGAGCTACGAGCTTCACGGTAGGCCGCGTAAACTCCTTGGACGTTATACCAATTGAGAAAAATACGGGCGACTTCGAGGGCAAGCTGAGAATTGCCACGTTTAATGAGCCAGCTGAGAAGGGGCTTCAGACGTTTTTCATTGAGCCAACCACCGAGAGAAAGAATCCCCCAGAGGATACGGTGTAAGACAGTCATCTGAATCATCATGCGAACTTCCCAGGTAGGATGCTTTTCATAGAAAACAACACCCATCTTGCCGCGCTGAATTTCTTGGTCGATGAGTTTTGGGATTTGCTCCAAGCTAAACGGAGGATGCCAATGGTAGCCCACGGCATCGGGACATTTAATTAGGGTGAGGCCTAGTTTTTTGAGACGTACACCGAGTTCGAGATCTTCCCAGCCGTAGAGCTGAAAGCCAAGATCAAAGAGGCCTGCTTCGAGGAGCCATTTGCGGGCGATCGCCACATTGCCTGTCGCAAAATAAGCAGCTGAATAATCGGTCAATTTATAAGGTTCAGCGGTGGGTTCCTCAAAATTAGCGGTATTGATCACGCGGCCATAGGTGAAGAGGCGATCGCTGCGGAGTTTACGTTTGCCCTGACGAAGACCTTCGAGGTGAGCAGCGAGAAACGTTTCGGTAACAACTAAGTCGCTATCAATAAAAATAATAATGTCGCCCTGCGCTTGCTCTACTCCAAGATTGCGGGCAGCGGCGGCACCTTTATGGGCCTGCTCAAATAGTCGGACATGAGGATATGAATTTGCGTCAGTCTGGAGCCATTCAACGGTGCCATCTGTTGAGCCGTCATCCACCACGACAATTTCGTAGCCCTCATTTTGTAACTCTTCAGGGACTTGCTGGTGTTCGAGGGCATTGAGGCATTTTGTCAAAATCGGTTTGCGGTTGTATGTCGGAATCACAACGCTGATATAAACCAAAATTTTCACCCAACAGAAAAAGACTGCTTTATGTTACTGGATTTTAATAATGTCTTGTGGGGGGATATCCGGTGGCGATCGCCGTAAAGAAGGCGAGTGAGGATGTGTTCTGTCGGTGAACCTGTAATTTCTGCGCACGGTTGCTCAAACAATAGGTTGATTGCCGTACTTTTAAATCAGTTCGTGTGAGGAAATCCCCCTATATCTACTGCTTTATATTTGCCATAATAAATCCATCAATTGACTGAATGGTCAATAATTAGGCGCAAGTTAGAGCACAAAACTATGACGACATCTTCCCCAAAGTTTCTCGAATCTTTTGATCTCAAAGGTTTAGCGTTACAGAATCGTGTTGCGATGGCTCCGATGACAAGGGCGCGGGCAGGAAAAGAGCGTATTCCGAATGAACTGATGGCGGAATACTATGCGCAGCGGGCAGCCACAGGACTGATTATCACAGAGGCCACTACAATTTCTCCCCAAGCGAATGGTTGGAATGAATCCCCTGGTATTTATAGCGACGCGATGGTCGAGGGTTGGAAGAAAATCACAGAGGCCATTCATGCTAAGGGCAGTAAGGTTTTTATGCAGCTCTGGCATTGTGGTCGGGCTTCCCACAGTTCGTTTCATGGTGGGAAACCGGCGATCGCCCCATCTGCAATCAAAATTGAGGATGAGGAGGGATTGATCCACACGCCTAATGGCAAACAGCCCTATGAAGTGCCTCGCGCCATCGAAACAGAAGAAATCCCTTTGATTGTTGAAGAATATCGTCTTGCGGCGGAACGTGCCAAGGCAGCGGGTTTAGACGGCATCGAAGTTCACTCAGCCAATGGCTATTTGCTCGATACTTTTTTGCAGTCGAAAACTAATCACCGGACTGATGAATACGGCGGTAGTATTGAAAATCGTTTTCGGATGTTATCGGAAGTTCTCAAAGCTGTGTTGACTGTTTGGGATTCTGAGCGTGTCGGTGTTCGTCTCTCCCCGAATGGCATGTTTAATGACATGGGTTCGCCGGATTATCGAGAGCAGTTTCTCTATGCCGCAAAGCAGTTAAATCAATACAATTTGGCCTATCTTCATGTGATGGATGGTTTGGCATTTGGCTTCCATGAGCTGGGTGACCCAATGACCCTTGATGAATTTCGTGAGGCCTATGATGGCGTACTCATCGGCAATTGTGGCTATGACCAACTCAGTGCGGAAGCGGCGATCGCTTCGGGTAAGGCTGACATGATTGCGATTGGTCGTCCATTTATTAGTAACCCAGATTTAATTGCGCGATATGCCAACGATTGGGAGCTAAATCCCCCTGCGGATGTGACAACTTGGTCAGCTCCAGGTTCGGCTGGCTACACTGATTTCCCGACCTATCAATCCGTATAGGGTCGAAACCTATTTGTTCTCTGGGCTGGCATGACCAATGACTTTTATTGGAAAATGTGACCAGCCCTCTTTTTATTCCGCCTAATGACTGCCACCCTCGAATTTCTCGATCTAGATAAAAATCGTCCAGCTCCAGGGGAATTGATTACGCAATTACTCGCCCTCGAAAAGTCCGCAAAAAAGGAACGGCGAGTGTATGGCTTTGAGCAGCTCCTCGGTCAATGGCGACTCACCTTTATTACGGGGACAAAAAAAGCCCAGAAACAGGCGGGCAATGTATTGGGAAAGGGGCGTTATCTTCCAGGTTTTGTCACGGTGGCGATCGCCTATTCTGAAGCTCCGGATAATGACCCCACAGCAGAGTGGCAAAAAGGAACGGTTTTAAACTCAGTCAAATTTGGCTTATTAAATCTGGCTGTGTCAGGGGCAATTAAATTTCAGGCGCAGAAACGCTTATTAGCATTTGATTTCACCCACATAACAGTAAAGCTTGGAGGCATTCAACTTTACGATGGCGATATGCGTGGCGGAGATGAAGCTGCTGCAAAATTTCACGCAACCCCAATCGGGAAGCTCCCATTTTTTAGTTATTTTTATGTCGCAGAAAAGGCGATCGCCGCGCGTGGAAAAGGTGGCGGTGTAGCGCTATGGACAAAACTTGATTAGCCTCTTTATGTCCTCTTTGTTTTTATAGTCATTCCACATAATTTTGAAACAGACAAGATCGCCAAAAAATCCAGTAAGTCATCACCTATTTTTAAGGATTACTGCGTTGCATAAATCTGTCTCACCATTGCCGCACGAGAAGATACCTCAAGCTTACGAAATATCCGTTTCAGAGCCTGTTTTACCGAATTTTCTGTGATCCAAAGTTCAGTGCCAATTTCAGCATTTGTTTTTCCCAAAGCAACCAATTCAGCAATTTGTAATTCACGGGAAGTGAGCCGCTCTGTACAAAGAGGTTTTTGCGGTGATCGCCGGGCTGCAACCCAGACAGATACGTGTAAGCAAATTGCACTCAAATCAGCTAAATTCTGCTCATCAAAAGCGGGCATTGACTGTTCACGAGTGCAGCCGATAACGCCAACTAATTGATTATTACTAACGATCGGTCCCGCCATAACATGCCAATGATCAGGTCGAGGACAAATCATTGTCCAAACTTTTGGGGATGTAACCAAAGCCTCATGCACTGGCGTATGACGTTCTGTGAGATAGCGCAACACTGGATTCTTGTTTACTGACAACCCGGTTTCTATCGCTTTTTGTAGTTTTTTATTTGCTAAAGGTAATTGATCAAAAAATAGAATGCCTCGACGCTTTGCCTCAAAATAGTCACCGATTTTGGCAGCAAAATTAGTCTGCAAATCCTGTTCGCTCTTAAGCTGCTGGAGAGATTCAAATAAAAATTTTAGGGGATGGGTCATAGTCAAAACGGTGAAAAAGAGTACCCGATCGAGGACTAGGCGGGGTCAGGGATTTTTTTTAATCTTAGCTTTATTGATTAGGAGAAGAAATCGATGTCCCATTACGCTCACCCCGAAGCTTTGGCAGATACACAATGGTTAATGGATCATCTCAGTAATCCGTTGGTGCGTATTGTAGAAGTCGATATGAGTCTAGATTCCCACAAGGATAATCATATTCCCGGTGCAATTTTTTGGAACGTTTTTGCAGATTTACTTCAGCCTGACCACAGTATCAATCTCGATCCTGCGGCGATCGCTCGCTTACTTTCACGCTCAGGTATTACCCCAAAGACAACGGTTATTGCCTACGGTAGCTATCCTGGCACAGGGGCATGGATTTTTTGGTTATTGAAACTTTTCGGTCACGAAAAAGTATTGGTGCTGAACGGCGGGCATCAAAAGTGGGTAGCCGAGAATCGCCCTGTAACCTCAGAACTTTCTGAGTTTGCCCCTACGCAATATCCTCAAAAAACAATTAATTCGAGTCTGAGAGTGCTTCAAGCCGAAGTACAAGCTTCTTTGGAACAGCCAGATTGCATTTTGCTAGATGTTCGTAGCCAAGAAGAATATCGAGGCGAAATATATTTGCTGCAACCGCCGAAAGAGGATGAACGAGGCGGGCATATACCCGGTGCGATTCATCTCGAACATGCGTTGACATTAAATGAAGATAGCACTTTCAAATCTCCGGCAGAATTAAGCAATCTCTACAATAGTAGTGGCATTACAGCGGAGAAAGAAGTGTTTCCTTACTGCGCTATTGGGGGACGTTCTGCATATATTTGGTTTGTTCTAAAATACTTGCTCGGATATCCTAAGGTGCGAAATTATGATGGTTCTTGGAATGAGTGGAGTCGTTTACCCAATGTCCCAATCGAGCAATAATCATCCACGATTAGATATTTAGAAACTCAAGAAAAGGCGATCGCCGCGTATGGAAAAGGTGGTGGTGTAGCGCTGTGGACAAAGCTGACTTAATGGATTTGGAATGGAAGCTTAACCAAAAATAGCAGCCGTAGGTGCACTGATTTTTAACTTACCCATCATGCCTAAATCTTCATGATCAAGAATGTGGCAATGGTAGACTGTCTCACCAGTGAAATGCTCAAACTTCATTCGGATTTTGATGGTTTCGCCGACTTTTACTAAAACTGTGTCGTGCCAGACAATCATCTCTTCTGGAATGCCATTGCGGCTAATAATCTGAAATTTGTTGGTATGGATATGGAAAGGGTGATCCATCGTTCCCATATTCTTAATCTCCCAATCTTCCACCGTATCGAGAGTGACTTCAGTTTGCACTGCACCGGAATAGGATTCGCCATTAATCAAAAATGCCATCCCCTGCCCTTTCACCATGCCATGGTTGAGCGTGAATTGCCTTGTTTGCTGAGGTTCTGGTAATTGCTCAATAGGCTGTAAGGTCTCAGGCAAATACACAACATCAAAATCTTTTGCTGCCCGCTTAAAGTCGGCGATCGCCTCAATTGTTTGCGGAGTTTGGTTTCCCATCATGCCCATTTGAGTACGTTTATAAGGGAGATTAAGGAGATGAATCGGAATATCCGGTAAATCGGCGGTATGGATTAAAAGTTCAGCTCTTTGTCCGGGGGTGAGCAGCAATTTATCGATTTCGATGGGTTGAGATAATGCCCCACCATCATTGGAAATTTGGACTAGCTTTTGTCCCTTGATTTCCAAATGGTAAAACCTTGAAGGGGAAGCATTAACCAGACGCAACCGCAGCAAATCTTCTGTCACCTCAATGCTCGGATGGTAACTGCCATTCACCAATCGCAATGAGCCTTCCCGACCTGCCATTAAATTCATGTGGCGGCTATTGGCATCCGGTGACGCAAAATCCTGCAACAGAAAAAATTCTTCCTGAGCCACCGCAATTTCTGGAATCTCATCCAATGCCCCTCGCACGACAATGATGCCAGCTAGTCCTCGAAAGAGCTGTTCTGCGACCGAGCCATGGAGATGAGGGTGATACCAGTGGGTTCCAGCTCGCTGTTGGGGATGAATATCTAGCTCATAGGTATGGCTTTGACCTGGGGCAATTTTTAGAAAAACATTGTCCTGATCTGGCGATAGGTGCAAGCCATGGAAATGTAAATTTGTCGCTTGGTCGAGATCATTTTTGAAATGGATAATGAGGCGATCGCCGGCATTAACTTCTAGGCGAGGCGCTGGAATTTGACCGTTGTAGGTCATCATCTGTGGGAATGGCTGTTCCGCTAAAACCAAGTCACTATACTGCGCAGTTAAATCAATTTCTAGTAACCCATTCTCGCTACGAAATACCTGAGTAGGAGTTTCATTATTAGCCGGAGTGTTTGGGATAGAAGAATTCCCACAACTCTTCAGTGCGAAAGCTCCCAATGTTCCTAGCGCTCCCATTGTGATAAATTCTCGCCGCCGAATTCCCATTTTCTTTACCTGATTGACCGCTCGATTTCGCAATGATTTTCTATTCGTAACTGGCAAACACTGATGTTGAGCCATCACGATTTAACGCCAAAACATCATAGGGCTGAGTTTTATTCGCCATTTCCATACCAGGAGAACCAATGGGCATTCCCGGCACAGTGAGGCCAATAGCTTCTGCGGGAGGGTTAGCGAGGAAGTGTCTTACTTCTGCTGCTGGGATATGTCCTTCAAAAACAAAACCTTCAGCAATAGTCGTATGGCAAGACGCAAGCTCGGGGGTGATGCTGTACTGTTCTTTGATTGATGTGATGTTTTCCTGCTGGCGATCGCCAATGACAAAGCCATGGGTTTGAGCATGGTCAATCCAAAGTCCACAACACCCGCAAGTCGGTGTCCGAAAAACCTCTGCTTCAATAGGTTGGGTCTGAGACACAGTTGTATGGGTCGATTCAGCTGTCGTAGAAACAGAGCGGGATTGAGTAAACCAATACCAACTACCACCAATACCCAAGCCAATAGCAACCAAACTTCCGATCATTAACCGCTTCATAGATTTCAAGAAATATTTCGATAGGGCATTTCGTCCACCTTAAACTCTCTAGTTCACTGGAGAGTCAAGGTGTTTTAATGAAGTTTTGAAGAGACTTAGATCGAAAATTCCAAGCGATGACTAATGCCCATGAAATATTGCTCGCCCATGATCCCAAATTCCATACAGGTGAGACTCAAGAGTCGGAAGTAAATCAATCTGAATCAACACTAGAGCTTTCTGATGAGAAAGCGGAAGAGTTTGCTCCACCTGTAGAACCTTTGGAAATAACGGCAACGGAACTCACGCCTATTTATGAAAATGCCATCAGTGTTGAGCAGATTGTTAATGTTACGAGCTTTGCTTTGCTGTTGATTGTGCCGGTTGTTTTTTGGTTATTCCGATATCGGCAATGAAGTTGAGTTGGTTTGGCAAAGAATTATTCCTTTGCGGAGGTTCGCAGGTTAGAATCGTTTGCACAAATCTTGACTTAATTCCCCTTAATTTTTTATGCACCTAAAGCTCGGCTGGCTCTATCCAACTCTGATGGGAACTTACGGTGATCGCGGTAATGTGATTTGTCTCGAAAAACGGGCGCAGTGGCGAGATATTGAGGTGGAAATTGTGGCGCTCGATCAGGAAGCACCGCTAGAGGCTTGGTCAGATATTGATCTGATTGTGGGTGGTGGCGCGCAGGATCGTCAGCAAGAAATTGTGATGCGAGATTTGCAGGGAGCGAAGGCCGCAAAATTCAAATCGCTTATTGAGGACGGCGTGCCTGGTGTGTTTACCTGTGGGTCGCCGCAACTGCTCGGAAAATACTATGAACCTGCTGTCGGACAACGCATTGAAGGGTTAGGGATTTTAGATTTGGTCAGTAAGCATCCCGGCTTTGATGCGAAACGGTGTATCGGCAATGTGGCGTTTGAAATTACAGCAAATCCTTTAGCTGATGACCTTGCGAAAAAATTAGGTTCTAAACCAGTGGCGCTTGGTTTCGAGAATCATGGCGGTCGAACCTATCTCGGTGATGTGCAGCCTCTAGGTAAAGTGCTGACTGGCTATGGTAATAACGGTGAAGATGGTTGGGAAGGTGCGTTTCATAAGATGGCGATCGCCACCTATGCCCATGGCCCCCTCTTGCCGAAAAATCCATTTATTGCAGATTGGCTCCTCGAAAAAGCCCTCGAACGTAAATATGACAAAACGGTGGAATTCTCTGCACTTGACGATCAGCTGGCGACCGATGCCCGTGAGACTATGTTTAACCGCCTAAATTTAACCGAACTAAACACTTCTGCCTAAACTAAGCTCGTACAATGAAGGGCGCAGCTTGGCGATCGCCTAATCCAGCTAAAGATACATTCGTGTGAATAGCTTGATTCTTGACGGACAAAAGCATTATTTTTTCTGAACACTGAGTTTCGAGAACCGATGGACAACGAGTCAAAAGGCCTTTTAATTCTAATCCTTCCCTTCGCGATGGTGATGACCTTTGTCGTTACCGCTTGGCCGTTAATCGTTCTGGCGATCGCCTTTTCGATTGCGTGGCGACTGTGGCAAGAATACCAATGGCAACAGCTGTCCCTTGCGATTAATCCCGATTTTCGGCGGCTCATCGAATCAAACCAAGGCAAAATTACCGTCGCGGATCTTGCCCTCGAAACAGGTTTATCCGGCGGTTCTGCTCGATGGTTCCTCACTCGCAAAGCGAAAGAATATGGTGCCCAGGCGATCGCCTACGAAAATCGCGGCATTATCTACTACTTCCTGACGGTTTCTGCGTTGGGGAATATGTTTGACGATAGCGATCCAGACTTTGAACTTGAAGAGCCAGAGTTTGAACTGGATAGTTTTGAACTCGCTGATGCAGTGCAACCAGAGCCAGAAGAAGCTTCTTCTTCCCCAAATGACATTGCCCAACTGCTAGATATGGACGATGATTCCTCGCGGGTGAGTGATATTTCGTCGTTGGTGGATTTACACTCAGCCCAAGCCCTCGATCCACTTATTCAGGCAGACCTCGCAAAACGTCTCGATGTTCACCCCAGCACCCTCCGCAAACGTCGCACTGAAGAAGGTTTTCTAGAGTGGAGTCGCAGCAAAGACCCTCAAAATGTTGGCTGGGAATTTGATACTGAATCCAGACAGTTTCTCCCTAAGGTTTAATTCGCCTCACTTTTTTTAATTAATACTCCCCTCAATATTTCCTATGACAATGGATCTCGAACAGTTGCATCTACAGTTTCCGGCGATCGCAGCGAAGTCCTATTTTAATTTTGGTGGACAGGGGCCTCTATCTCAAAAATCCCTGAATGCAATCATCTCCAGCTACGACAAAGTGCAAGTGCAAGGGCCATTTTCTATTGCGGTGAATGATTGGGCACAGGATGTAATGGCTGCCACAAAACAGGCGATCGCCACAGAGATTGGTGCTCAGCCCAGAAATATTGTCCTCACTGAAAATGTCACGATTGGCTGCAATATTGCGTTGTGGGGTATCGAGTGGCAAGAAGGTGATGAAGTTTTGGTGGGGGATTGTGAGCATCCCGGCGTCATTGGCACGCTCCAAGAATTGGTGCATCGCTTTGGCATAAAAATAAATTTCTGCCCAATTTTTGACACGCTTAACGAAGGCAATCCTACTGAAGTTATTGCCCAGCATCTAACCCCGAAAACCCGCTGTTTAGTGATTAGCCACTTGCTCTGGAATACCGGACAGGTTTTACCAATAAAAGACATTTGTGAGCTATGCCATAAACAAGATGTCCAGGTGATGGTGGACGCTGCGCAATCCGTCGGCAGTCTCGCCCTAAATTTAGAAGATATCGGCGGTGATTTTTATGCGTTTACTGGCCATAAATGGTGTTGTGGTCCAGCAGGTGTAGGTGGTTTGTATGTGTCTGAAGCTGCAATGCCAACTTTGCGACCGACATTTATCGGCTGGCGTGGTGTCAAAATTTGGCCTTCCCCTTTCGACGTCAAACTCAAAAACGATGGCAATCAATACGAAGTTGCGACCTCAGCCTATCCGCTGCAAGCAGGCTTAACGGAAGCGATTAAGCTCCACCAAAGCTACGGGACAGCAGAGGAGCGCTACGCCAAAATTTGTGAGATGAGTGCTTACGCTTGGGAAAGATTAGGTTCAATTGATGCAGTGTCTTGCCTTAAAAATACTCCACCAAAATCAGGCTTAGTTTCCTTCACCGTTGACTCTCCTATCGGTCACAAAAAGCTCGTCGAAATCCTCGAAGAAAAGGGGTTTTGTCTGCGGACTCTCACCTATCCAGATTGCATTCGCGCTTGTACTCACTACTTCACAAGCCATGCTGAAATTGATCAATTGATTATTGCAATAAAAGCTCTGCTGTGAATACCGCTTACTTAAGTTAAAAATACTTTTCCTCTTGTACATAACAGAAAAAATACATTTAGGTAAATCAGTTTTCCTCGGCTACCATTCAGAGAAATATCTTTTTTAAAAGTTATCAAGAGCCATAGAAAAAATTATTCACCATATTATTATTTAGAGGAGAAATATCTCGAACACGGACGCGATTTAACTTTTTAAGTTGTTGAATATCCGTGAGCAATTCAGAAATGGTATTTCCTTTTTTGAGTATGACTTGAGTTAAAACTTGAGAACTTCTATTTTCTTTGATTGGTTGAACACTATGAATATTATATTCCCAACAATAGTCTTTATCTAAAAAAACTATCAGCTCTGATAAAGCACCGGGTTGATTATATAAATTCAGCTGTAAGTTGACTCCGAGTAAGTCACAATTCCACTGCAAATCAATCAAATCATCCGAATGCATGTGCTTAATATAATCGCAGCATTTAGTATGAACACGAATAGGCCTTCTACCAGAAGATATAATACCGGCTATATCATCATTAAGGCTGGGATTACAGCATATGGATATGTTATATCTTTTAGTTTTGAGTAGATCTTTATTGTAGGGTGATAAGAAAAAGCTGTATTCAACATTTTCAATACTATCTAGAAGCATTTGAAGTTCTTCGATCTTAATCCTGCCCAGACCTAAATATAGAACCAAATCTCTTCTGGATTTTATTCCTTTCAAAGAGTTAAGATCATTATATATAGATGCCTCTTCAAGCATTCTTCTTTGATTTTTATTGAGGCTTTTATTAATTATCTTCCAACCTTTTTTTCTGTAAGATCTCTCAAAAGCTTTTGTTAAAGCTTTTACAGTGCTTTTTTTTCGGCAATATAGCCTTAGATATTTTTCAAGATCAGAATACAAAGTAGCATTTAGATTAGTAGATTTAAATATATCATTTGGCTTTCCTCGAACGATTTCAATAGTTTCCCCTCCTCTTAAAATATGATTTAAAGGGACTTGGATTCCATCTACTACAGCTCCTATACAACTTGTTGTGAATTTTGTATGTAGAGAATGGGCAAAATCAATTGGTGTGGCGTTGCAAGGCAACTCGACAATCCTTCCTTTCGGAGTCTTAACAAAAATAGAATTATTACAACTCTCAATCTTTGGAATAAAGCGGACATCTTGATTTAAATGGGCCAAAAACTCTCCCAGATCATAAATGGGAGTTTGGAAATGCTTAAAGAACTTCGGGTTCAACTCTAAAATCTGCTTTAAAATTACTTTACTGTCTTCCGTACAAACAACAGCATCTGCCTTAATCATTTTTGCAGAGACTAGTATTAAACCTTCATGATAACAAGACTCTTCTGGCAAATCTAACTCTACAAAATCCTCACCGCATTGATCCAAAGAAATGTTATTTTCAAGAGTTATATATTGATTTAATTGTCTCATTTGATCACGAAATTGCTGTCTAGAAGAACACGAATCTTCGATAGACACCTGGATAAAGCTACTCAAACCAGGATGCAGATAAACTGAAACAATATCTGCTTCTATAAGTTTTTTAAATACCTGAGCATTTTCTATTTTTTTGTATAGATTTTCTTCTTCAGGAGTGGACCACCCATTGCTCAGTATCCAATCAACTAAAAGATGCCCACATACGGTTACCTTAATCATTAGTACACTCCTGATTTATTTATCTACTGTTTATTCTTTTTCCTTTGTGTTGTAGGTCTAAATTTCTTTAGATTCATTCTCTCTCGAATGATTTTTCCTTTCTCTGTCCTTTCCTGTAATCTTTTTTTGATGTTCTCTTTTGTATCAGGACTAGCAGGAACAACCATCAGCTCTCCTTCACCAATCTTTCTCAACAAACCTGAAATCCAAGGCTTATCGCCATAATAAATCCCGTACTCTTCTGCAATATCCTCTAAGACTAAACAAGTCTTAGATGGTAAGCGCATACTAATGGATTCATTATCCTCTTTTGGGCGTTTGCCTCTACCTTTTTCCAGCCCACTAATGTTGGGATTAGGATTTGCCATAGCTTTATTACTCTTTCAATTTCCTCAGATCAAGTGGGAAACACCTCTTTTAATATCCATTATCGTAAGAACCTCATTCAAGTTCGTCAATAGTCTTTCCAAAACTGACCAGAAGTATGACTTTTTGTTAACGAGAAATGGACAGACTATACACAAAGCACCTAGGTGGGTATACACTTTTGGGACAAGTATCAGTAACCTAATAGAGGTATTGGATATGAGAAATTCTTATGAAGCACTTTGTGGCAAGGTCGCAGACAAGCTAGACGAAATAGAATTTCAGGTAATTGTTGGCGGCCGCTACCTCATGGCTGAAGCATATTATCTCGGGACTCATGTCGTAATTGAAGTAGGGGATCAGGTATTAGTGCTAGGGACAAAAGGAGCAAAAGTCTTGATCGCACCATTCTATGAAGATGCTTTTTTGACATAGTACGCTCATAGAAATTTGGATGAGATTAGGCGGTGAGAAAAAGATTTTCACTTGATAGAAAGATAACTAAGGCTGAATTTTAGAACTATCAAAAAATGATATCTGCTGTCCTATAACCAACCCAATATCAAGAATCTGAATTCGATCATTTATGTTTAAAGCAAGAGTATTTTCGGCAGTATTCTATGAGTTTTGATATTCTCCTAGGCTTCTGAATCTTTTATCTAAACATGATCTTTAGGGACTAAGCAATTGGATTTGCTTCTAGAAAAAAATATTTTGAAATCGTAGTGATTAAGGAGTTCGATGATGATAACTCAATATGACTGCAGGCGGAGCGGTTGCGAAATTTTGATACACCCTGATGACCCACGACAATGGTATTGCCGCTATTGCAATCAGCGCTTTTATAAGTCCAATAATAAAACTGATGACAAATCCAATGGAAGTTTCTTTCTATTGTTTATAGGTCTTCTAATACTGATCTTATTATTGAGCTTGTCTTTTTCTGAGGAAATCAATAATTCACCTCAGGAGTTCCCTTCTAGCGGAATATCATCAAAAACTCACATGTGAGTTTTTGATGATTAATAGCAAGAATTAGTCAATTATGATTGAGCAAATCATAATTGACTTTAAAGGATAAATGGAAAGATCTACATGCAACCTTTTTGTAAATCAAGATGGAAATGAAATCAAGATGGAAATGAAATCAAGATTCTATACGATAAATCTAGCAAGCATAAAGACGCATTAATCAAACCGAAGAACTTTTCCGAACACTTTGAATGGCAATGTCAACTTAAGCAAGAGGTATTCACAGCAAGGTGCATGGGAAGATTCAAATCCCCTGGCCATGCCCAACGATTTTTATCAGCATTTGAACCAATACGAGGATACTTCTACCCACATCAACCCCAGCATCCGGCCAGAGAATATCGAGAAATAATGAGTCAACGAATAGAGAGTTGGCGGAAATTAATACGTTTAGAGAAGGGCTCCCAAATCAGAGACAGCCGCTCCTTCCTTACAAAAAAATTGTAGCTACTTTCCTCAAATCTTCAGTTAAGTTGACAATGCCCCAACGAGAAATGCGCGAAGAAACTAATTGGTCACATCTCCAAATATTGGGCTGCTTTTATTCTGTGAGGAGAATGGAATTAGAAGTAATGGGCAAAGGATGAAAACATCAGGCTAAATCCTGAAGTCGATTAATCGCGGAACGAAGAGGTTTCTCGTTGTAGGGCATAATATGAGGGAACATTTCGCGAAAAAAAGACGTTTCAAGACCTGTAACCCCATGCCTATTCACCGAGCGATCGCCTAAATTATTGTTATGCGCCCCAGTCTCCAAACGGTTACTGCTCCTGCATCACTGGAGGATCTAACCCTGACCCGGACTCCCGATGGTCAGCAGTTGGAGAATATCAAAAGTCATCTTGACTTGATTTTGTTGGCGCTGGAGTCTCTCGCGGGGATTGGTTCAGAAGCGATGTTATTGGCAGCGAAGGAATTAGACCTCGAATCTGTGATCGGCGATCGCGTTACCCTGTGGCGACTGCGGCAATCCAACCCCCTACGAAAAAGTAGTGGTGGTCGAAAAAAGTTAGACGTTGAGGAGGCACGGTCTCTCGTATTAATCATTTGTCATCTCGCACAGCAGGAGCAGGAAAATATTCGCCGTGCCTGTGCCCTCTTGGAGCAGGTGACCGAGCAAGGAAAAGAACCCCATCGCGCGGCATTACTTGGGGATTACCTCGATAATTTCAGTAATACGTATCAGGAACGGATGGACGAAGAGAGTCCGGCTCCCCCCGAATTTTTGGTGCGTTTAGCCTTCAAGCTTTTAATAGATTTGTTATTCTACGGAGCAAATAATGGTCATCGCCGTTTGTGGCTCGCGTTAATGGATCATGCAACAGAATAAACCCTCATTTTTGTCCAAGTTACCTAACCCTTTTGATTTGACCGAAGTTTAGATTTTATGCTCACACCCACCCTAATCCGACGATATACACCGCCGACTTGCAGCCTAGAAGTGGTTGCAAAGACTTCTGCGTTGTCCCAATGGACAGGGAATCCGGTGATCAAAGAATTAGACTTTGAACTGAGTCTCGATGATCCACGCCTCGTCACTGAAAATAAAATCTTGCTCACGGGCGATCGCCAACAACTGGAAGATTTGGTGGAAGTGGTCACGGATTATGTCCAGAATTTTCTCCAGCAAACGAATCCCGTTTTTGATTTTGCGCCGACCCAAAATATTTACACTTATCAAACCCCCGGTAGTAACGCTGGCAATATTGCGACGATTGCACGACCCCAACTAGAAACAAAAGGATTACTTTCCCACCGATTACATTTAGGACGCTTGGCGAACGATGTTTCTGGGCAAACAATTCAGCTTAGTGCCACACAACTTTATGACCTCGCCAACGCTCTAGAATCCTATAGTGCTGACATGGTGGCGCTACCCACTTTAACCGCTGGCCGTAATCGGAAAAATGTGATGCGTTGGGGGGCGATCGCCGCATCATTCCTCATCGTTGTGGGTGTGAGCAAAACAGCCTTTGATTTACAGCAATCCTCACAAAATGAAACTGCTGCCAGCCTTGAAGCTGTCGAAGAAACTGCGACTGAGTTTGAACAGCAAGTTGTTCCACCAGATTTGCATTCGTCCTATACATTCACAGAAGTCCCCGAGCTCGAAGAAGCCTTAGAAGCAGAAAAAGCCGATCCCTCCACTGTGCAGCTAGAGGCGATCGCCACGAATCCTACACCTGCCGGTTCACCAAAACCGGCTAGTCCACAACCCGCTGCGAGTTCTGCACCGCCGCCATCAGAGACTGCAACTGCTGGAGGAAGTCTGGAGTCAGTGCCGCGACCCCCTGCAATTGCGAATGCTCCGACACCAATTATTCCTCGCCAGCAAGCGAGTAGTGGCATTGAATCTGCTGCACCGTCTGTAGCTCGCGAAGCTCCTATTGCTACAGCCTCTCCCCCAGCGCCAGCACCAAGCGTTACGGCTGCAGCACCTGCCGATGGCAATTTTGGCACTTCTGCACAACGAGGCGCTTCAATCGGTTTGAATAGTGTTGCTGCCGACTATAGTTATAGTGCGGATGCCTATGATGATTCTGTCAGTGGTGAAGTCACAGCCGCTCCAGTTGACCCAGTATTGACAGGCGATCGCCTCGAACAGACCCAACAGTATTTTGATTCTCGTTGGCAAACTCCTGAAGGATTAGAAGAAACCCTCGAATATCGTCTCAATATCGATCAAACGGGTAACCTCCAAAAAGTTGTGCCTCTTGGCAAGGCATCAGAGCTCTACCAAAGTCGATTAAGCTATCTCGCCACTGGAAACAAGATTGTTGGTGCTACTGAAAATCCTGCGCAAACGATTCGTTTAGTGCTTGACCCAGATGGCACTGTCCAAACTTTTGAGGAATAATTCGCGACATTAAGCAAGACGAGTCGAGTCGCTTTTTTCTTGCTTATACTGCTTAAGTTTCTTCTGGATTGCCCCTTGTAAATCGCGGCGATGGACTTCAGTGCCATTATTTAAATCACCTGCCGTTTCGAGGAAAACGATACTGTCTAATTTCTTTAGAGCAAACAGCTGAAACAAAATATGAGTCACTGGAATGAGTTGCGCCGTGAGATCTGGATCCGGGCGATCGCCTTCCATTTGCTCAAATAATTTGGCATCTTCGAGGGTTGTGAATGCGTAGATTACTTTTTTCTCCAGCATCGGATCGCGACGATTGCTGAGGGTGGTGAGGAGCCAATTTCCCTGCACCGATTGATATGCAAAATATTCGTTGTGTTTGAGCTGAGTCGCAAAGCTTTTGAGGACAGGGTTCACAGCCTTCGCAATAACATTGGGAGTCACACCATCCTTGGGGGCTTGGTCAACGAGGATTTGCAATTGTTGCTCTAAATTCATCGCTAACTCCGGGGGCGATCGCCACAAATCAATAGTGCAATTATATCGAGTTTATGATGAGGCGAATTTATCTTGCGTTATTCCCAAACTCAGGGCGATCGCCGAATTATTTTGCTTTTTCTGCACTGAGCAATAATGAGCCTGCTGCACAATAAGCCTGATAGATATCGTAGGTCGGGAAGTAGGCCGATGGCGTAAAATCACTGGCCGAAATTTTGGCTGGTAGCGTAACACGACGATGCTTGATATTTGTCCAACCTGCTGAGGCCAAAAGCGTTTCCCACTCTGCAACGGAAAAATTGTGGGCTGTGACCGATAAGGCATTAACCCAATGGTGAGCAGCGGGATTATCTTGGTACAGATCGAGCACAAGACCAAGGCGACCACCCGGCATCGAGATCCGCAACCATTCTTGCAAGGTGTCAAGCGGCTCGGCATTGTAATAGAGGGATTCGACCGAGATGATGTGGGAAAACTGATCATTCCCGAAGGGTGTTTTTGCACTATCGGCAGTTAAAAATTTTAGGTGGGGCCGCTTACATCGGGCAGAGGCGATCGAGATCATTTCTGGCGCCAGATCTATGCCTACCCCTTCAGTAATCTGTGAGCCAATTAAATCATTTAAGATCCAGCCAATCCCGCAACCTGCGTCAAGGACAACGGAATTTTCGGCGATCGCAAAGTCTTTTAATAATGTTTGGGTGGCATGGAGATGACCTTCCGCCATCGAATCGCCTCGGCCGATCTCTGCCCACTTATCAAATTCGGTGGCAATTTCATGGGTACTGGAGAAAGAGTTTTGTTGCGATAATGCTGAACACATAAATAATTTTGCTCAAAGTCTAGGTCGCTTTTTTTGCCACGATAAAAACTGCTTTTTTCTTACCCGGCTGCCATTGATAATCAATCGAAAAGCCTGCCTGAGTCAAACTATTTACTAAAGCCTCGACTTTAAAAACCTTGACCAGTGGGAAAAATCCGAGCAATTTGCCGATGGGTGCAATCAATTTAAACCATCCCATCGTATCCCCTAAACAAACGGTACTGGTGACAAATAAACCACCTGGCTTCAACATTTTATAGACTTTGGCGATCGCCGCTTCCTTATCCTCCAGCAAATGCAAAATACTCATGCCCATCACCACACCTAGGCTTTCGGCAGCAACGTTTAAATCATCAATGCTGGATTGCTCAAAGGTGACATTTTCGACATTTTGGGCTGCGGCTTTTTCACGGGCGATCGCCAACATCTCTTTAGAAAAATCAGTCGCTCGAATATGTTTAACATAGGGGGCATGGAGCAATGCCGTGGAGCCAGTACCACAGCCGATTTCTAAGACCTCTGTGTCTGGCTGAAAATAGGTGCGGGTGACTTCTAATTTCTTTTGATAAGACGCTTCATCCTCGATGGGTTGCTTGGAATATTTAGCCGCGATCTTGTCCCAGAATTTTGTTGATTGTGCCATTGGATTCCCTGCTAAAAAATACAAAAGATCAAAGCTTAGGCTTGAGGTGGATTTTGTGGCGATCGCTGCATAAACCAGATAGGAGGGCCATCATTTGCAAGGATGTGTTTATGGACAACCTTAAAACCGTTTTTCTGATAGAAAGCTAGATTTTGCTCCTTTGAATTTTCTAGATAAACAGAGACTTGCTCTTGATCGGCCATCGTTAAAACAGAGGCAAGAAGACGACTGGCTGCTCCCTGACGACGAAAGGACAAATTCACACCAATCGCACAGAGATAATAATGAGGCTCTTTCGGGTGATAACGCATCGAAAGATTAGAAGTGGAGAAAAGACGTTGTAAAGAGCTGAAGGTAAGATTGCGCCTATTCTGCCATAACACTTTAAAAAATCCGAGAGACAGAGCATTTGGATCTTGGCCAGGCTTTGACCAGAGTGCGCAGCCCATCATTTCACCTTGGTCATTCGCTAGGTAAAAAGAACAATTAAAAGGCAGATAAATATGTTGAAAAAGTGATCTAAAAAAGTCATAGGCATTACCGGATGCACCTAGTAAATAGGAAATTACAGGGTCATCGTCAAAGGCTTCTCCCAAAGTTTCTGCAATCAAATCTGCATCACTGAAAGTCGCTTTTATAATGCTGTTCATATCGGCTGTACCCATAAAAATCTTACTCCTGTGGATTTATAGAAGAGTGATGTCAAATATTGGAAGAGTTATGAGCTTCTACTTTTCTGTTGTAGCTCTTTCTCCACTTCCCAAAAGAGCCAAATTGAAATGCCCAAACCAGTCATACCGCTAATGACTAAGGCAGGAGCTTGGAATAGAGCGTTATTGTAGCCAACCGCATAAGCCCAGATACTCAGAGGTAACATTAAAAAAATTGCGGTGAGGCTACCAGCCCGGATGCTCTGGGTTTTGATGCTTAAGCCGACATGATCTAGCAATGGATGGGTGAGGCAAACTGAAAGCAAAATGCCACTAATCATCGGCGATCGCCACCCAATCACAGCGAGAACAATTGCGAAAATAAAGATGGGTATATTTTCAACAATCGGTGCATAATTCAAGATAACTGTGCCCCAAGTGACTTGCCCTTTTTTATATTCACTCACCCACACCTCTTCGAAGACATGGAGGATTAGGGCGATCGCCAGTAACCACATTATTAAAATTGGAGTCGCCATCATTGTTTTACCTGCGTGAATCCAAAAGAAAAGAGCTGATACCTGAGTTGTACCAGCCCTAATCCCAAAATTTCAATATTGAGTTAACAGACGTAAAATCTAGGACATTTCACTCAGTTGTGCCGTTCTGATATTCATCTGCAGTTGGCGATCGCCGCGAGAGAGTTCCACTTTCAGCGTTGCATTAATGCCACTATCTTCAACCACTTCCTGTAATTGTTGAGCATCGGTAATACGCTTGCCATCGATTTTTGTGATCACATCGCCACGACGGAGACCTGCATCCTGCGCAGGGCTGTTTGGTACAACACCAATTACCAATACACCATCCACCTCAGGGAGAGTAACAAGAGAATTCGGGTCGTCATTGTTTTGCTTCGCATCTTCGGGGGTAATTGTCACCATACGGATGCCAATAAATGGATGGGGCACTTCTTTCCCGGAAGCGAGCGTATCCTGCAGAGATTTGGCCTTATTAATCGGAATCGCAAAACCAATACCCATTGCATCGCGGCGAATTGCAGTGTTGATACCAATCACCTCACCTTTTGCATTAAGGAGAGGGCCGCCGGAATTACCCGGGTTGATCGCGGCATCAGTTTGAAGGAAATCAACGCGCTTATCAGGAATACCAGCTTGGGCAGAGGAACGTTCTAGAGTACTGATAATACCGAGCGTCACTGTGTTGTTAAGGCCTACCGGGTTACCTACGGCGATCGCCCAATCACCGACTTGTACCGCACCAGAATTACCAAGAGGTGCAACGGGAATAGATTCATTGCCGGGGTTGATTTTCACTACAGCAAGGTCAGTAATTTCGTCAGTCCCTTTTACTTCTCCCTCGAAACTACGACCATCTTTTAGCGTCACTGTCACCTTATCTGCACCACTGACAACATGGGCATTGGTGAGGATGATGCCATTACGATCTGTGATGAAGCCAGAGCCCTGACCAGTCAAAACTTGCTCCTGCTCGCTAGGTATCTCCACACCGAAGCGATCGCCAAAAAATTCTCTAAAGAACGGATCATTCATGAATGGATCTTCAAAGCGGCGTACCACTGTTTTCTCTGTATCGAGACGGACTACCGCCGAACCAGTCCTTGCCACCGCATCGGCAACAAAACTGCTTTCCCCAGTAATCGGTACAGCAGCAACTTGTTGAGGAGTTTGGGTATCAGCGAGAGTTTGATTTGTAGGCTCAGCGGAACCTTGTATTGCACCAAACGTGATCGCACAGCCAAAGACTAACGCCACAATATGAGTGCTAAATCGCTGTAAAAATTTAGATCGTCGCATAGAAGTTTTTCTTCCCATCCAGTCTTATCAGTAAACAGTCAACAGCAATGGCGATCGCCCTGAGAGTGAGTGAGCGGTCTACCAAAAATTTATTAAACCAATGGTAACAATTTGGCTTAGTAAATTTGGGTAGGGATTTTTCGCCATCATCAGGGGAACACTTCAACAACCGTGACGTAGATTCCATAATTTATGTTTAAAAAGCTTGTATTAAAAAATGAAAAGCATGATTCAGGCGATCGCCTTCTTGTCCTTCCCTGTATTCGGCGACCTCTAGCGCAAAGGGCTCCAGCAAAAATACCAGAACCCCAGCTCTATTGTCTTAGCCAATGCAACTTGTACTTAGATAACTTTCAGTCGATTTGGCAATTCCGCTGTCCGTTCTTCCGCATGCTCAGGATTCGCACACTCTGGTCTGGGATTATTTAGACAAACATAGCTGCTGCCATATAAATGTCCAAGTTTGCCTGTTTTCTCACTTGCTTCAACCTGAGCCTGTCTCGCACTTCTAGACAACATGACGTGACTCTCAGATAAATGGCGAAGTTTGCCCTTGGCCTGATTCACTTCATTCGCCTGAGCCGCGTTATGAAAAACGACTAAAGTACTCGCGGAAATGATGCCAATAAATAGAAACTTTCTATACATCATTACATTGCTCCTGTATTTCAATTAGATGTGTAGCCTCTACCTAGAAAAATCACTGTATAAAAGATTTTTTTGAGCGAATTCTCTCAAGGAAAATGGAGTCTCTCAAATAAGAACTCAGTTTTCCCCTGGAGAAATGCCGTCAAAAACAAAGTAAATCGAATCAGATTACTTATCTATTTCTCTTGTTTAAGTCTAGATATTCGGCTTTTTTCCTATTTCTATAGTGCTGAGCCATTATGAGTAAATAATAAGTCTCACCAAAAGAGAGCCTGAATATCTCCCTTAGATAATGAGATATTTCTGTTTAGCTGATGTGATCGTATGGATTCTATAAATTCTGATTTGATCCAGGTAATTGAGAGGCCTTGTTGAAACTTTTTTTAAAGTGAATTAGCCCAGATTTTTTGATATTTTAAACATGAAAAAGATTGCGTTTTGTTAAGAGTTGATTTTGACTGATTCTCTTTTTTCGTAAATTTTTTCCACTTGCAATTGCTGTTGTGCTTACATCCCAAAAATTGTATATGACCAAAGACTGTTACAATCCTTAACAAAAATACCTGCATTTTGGTAAGTCAAAAATTCAGGGATGAGTAGCAGTCGGAAATCAGTAGATGGCGATCGCCGAAACAGGTGTCTGTAGCCCATTGATTGCGTTGTAGATGCGATGAATTGACCCACTGTGAGAATTCTGCAAGATCGCACGATGTTCTGATCGATTGTCCGAATTATTGCAACTCCCCTAAATTTTGAGGCCGTTGATTTTTTAACGATTCATCTTGAGGAACATACACACACTATGAGCGTTGTTAACAAAATTTCCTTTCGAAATTTTAAAGGAGATTTTTATGGAGGCTTAACCGCTGCTGTTGTTGCTTTGCCGATGGCTCTCGCCTTTGGTATTGCATCCGGTGCTGGAGCCGCTGCCGGGATCTGGGGAGCCATATTAATCGGCTTCTTTGCATCTTTGTTCGGCGGAACACCTAGCTTGATCTCCGAACCCACCGGTCCCATGACCGTGATCTTGACTGCCGTTATTACCGAGCTTGTTGCCAATAATCCAGAAAACGGTTTGGCAATGGGTTTTACCGTTGTGGTTTTGGCTGGTGTATTCCAAATATTATTTGGGGTATTCCGTCTCGGTAAGTACATCACCATGCTGCCCTATAACGTCATTTCTGGCTTTATGACAGGCATTGGTGTCATCCTGATTTTCTTGCAAATTGCACCATTTCTCGGTCAGGCAACTCCCAAAGGTGGTGTGCTAGGCGTACTTCGCAGCCTCCCTTCGCTGCTGAGCAATGCAAGTCCTGTAGAAGCAGGTTTGGGTGTCTTAACCCTTGCAATTTTGTTCTTTTATCCCAACAAGCTAAAGACGATTTTGCCTCCTCAGCTTACAGCGTTGGTTATCGGAACAATCATTTCTATCTTGTTCCTCGGCAACATTGAGATTAGGACGATCGCCACAATTGGAGAGATCACGCCTGGTTTACCTTCCTTGCAGATCCCTTATTTCTCCATGGCAGATGCACGTCTGATCGTGGTGAATGCACTTATCCTGGCGACAGTGGGTTGTATTGATTGTCTTTTGACTTGTCTCGTTGCAGATAGTTTGACCCGTACAGAGCACAACTCCAACAAAGAGTTAATTGGTCAAGGTGTCGCAAATATTATTACTGGTTTATTCGGTGGTGTCGCTGGTTCTGGTGCTACAACGGCAACGGTTGTCAGTGTTCAGGCTGGTGGTCGTACGGCAATGGCCGGTATTGTCCGCGCTTTTGTTCTCTTAATTATTGCGCTTTGGGCTGCACCTCTAACCTCTGGTATCCCCCTCGCTGTACTCGCGGGTATCGTTCTTAAGGTGGGTATCGATATTATTGACTGGGGTTTCCTCAAGCGTGTCCACAAGATTTCTTGGAAAGCAGCAGGTATTGTCTACAGCGTTATTCTTCTCACCGTCTTCGTTGACCTCATGATTGCGGTTGGTGTCGGTGTATTTATCGCGAACATTCTCACTATTGACCGTCTCTCCTCTGTTCAAAAAGACGCGGTTAAAGCAATTACAGACGTTGATGACCAAATTATTCTTGGTTCTGAAGAGAAGCGAATTCTAGACCTTGCCAACGGTAAACTCCTTCTTTTCCACCTCAATGGCCCCATGATCTTTGGTGTCGCTAAGGCGATCGCCCGTGAGCATAGTGCAATTGATAGCTATGACGTTCTCATTGTGGATTTAGAGGAAGTTCCAGTAGTTGGTGTGACTTCAGCTCTAGCGATTGAAAATGCAATCCAAGAAGCATTGGATGTAGGTCGTGAAGTTGTCGTTGTTGGTGCAACTGGTAAAGTCCGCGATCGCCTCGAAAAACTTGGTATTGCAGGCATGATCCCTGAAGAGCATTGGATGAAAGATCGTCTTATGGCTTTAGAAGAAGGTCTACGGATGATTGAAGATAGACAAGGTATGCCAATGGGCACTTTAGCTTAATCCTTCGCTCAATTAACTAAATAAGCATTAGAAAACCGCCAATCTTGCGTCATAAGATTGGCGGTTTTTTGAATATGGATCAAGTCTGTTCTTCTTGGGGAAAGATTCTCGATCAGTTGCGAAATTGGCTGAAGCTCTTGTCCTTCTCGCAAAGAAGAGTTTGTTTCCAAATCCAATCAGACGTAATTCCGGCATCGGCACCTTTAACAAATACTGATTGATGGAAAGGATTTGGCTTATCACCAACTGTTGCGCCACTATAAAAGCAAGAACTAGATATAGCTCAAGCATTCCATCAGTTTGGCTTTACCAATCAATCCCAATTCACTCGCACTTTTTAAAAAATATAAGGGCACAACTCCTCGACTTTTTATTAAGTCATAGGCTTTTATCTAACCGCTGAATAGAGCAATTTCATTGAGCGAATGCGGCCTTTTTTGTTGTAACAATTATTCAGAATTTCTTGCTATTGATTTCGGGTCTGATGAATCGAATACTGTGTCAGGCGTTGGATATTTCTTTGATCTGTTTGGGATGGAAAACATCAATTAAAACGAGTACAAATGCTTAGGTAAATCATTAGGATCGAGATGTCCCCTTGTTGGATTAGCCGGTATGACGCAACGACCATCATCACAGCACTCTTTCCACGATTTATCTACACAAAAGGTACTCGATGATTTTGGCAGTAATTTAGAACAAGGATTATCAGCAGAGCAAGTTGCCCAGCGTTATGAAACCTATGGCTGGAATGAGCTCACCTTCAAATCAGGAAAGCCTGCTTGGCTAAGATTTTTATTGCAATTCCATCAGCCTTTGCTCTATATTTTGCTGTTCGCTGGGGTTGTGAAAGCATTTTTGGGATCTTGGACAAATGCCGCTGTTATCTGGGGCGTAACAGTTGTGAATGCTGTTATTGGTTATCTCCAAGAAGCAAAAGCTGAAGGGGCGATCGCCTCCCTTGCTAAAGCAGTGACAACGGAAGCCAGTGTATTGCGAGATCAGCAGCCTTTGCGCATTCCCTCAAAAGATCTGGTGCCGGGTGATCTAGTGATGTTGGCATCGGGTGATAAAGTCCCCGCAGATCTCCGATTAGTCGCCACGCGCAATCTGCAAATTGATGAATCCGCTCTAACGGGAGAAGCTGTTCCCGTTGAGAAAAATCCCGAATCCTTACCGCTGGATACTCCTCTCGCTGAACGCAATAACATGGCCTATGCGGGAAGTTTTGTGACCTTTGGGCAGGGTCGCGGCATTGTGGTTGCCACAGCGAATGCCACGGAAATGGGGCAAATTTCCCAATCGATGGAGCGACAAGTTAGTCTCCAAACGCCCCTCACCCGTAAGTTTTCGAAGTTTAGTCGTACGCTTCTCTATGCCATTTTGACCCTTGCAACCTTGACCTTTGCCATTGGTTTGGGTCAGGGAGAATCTTGGGTTTATATGTTTGAGGCGGCGATCGCCCTGGCGGTGAGTGCCATTCCTGAGGGTTTGCCCGCAGTGGTCACTATTACTTTGGCGATTGGAGTTAATCGGATGGCAAGTCGCCATGCCATTATTCGTAAGCTTCCTGCCGTAGAAGCATTAGGAAGTGCAACGGTGGTTTGTTCTGATAAAACCGGAACCCTCACCGAAAATCAAATGACGGTACAGGCGATTTATGCGGGACAAGAGCATTATTCCGTCAGTGGTGGGGGTTACAGTGCTAAGGGAGAAATTTGTCGTCAAGATGATCGGCGTGCCAATTGTCATCTTGATGGAGAGTTGCCCTCTACCCTCGCCGAATGTTTGTTAGCAGGATTACTGTGCAATGATTCTCAGCTTAAACAAACTGGTGAAGATTGGTCGGTGGTGGGCGACCCGACGGAGGGAGCATTAATCAGTTCGGCGGCCAAAGCAGGGTTTAGTCAAACGGGATTTGCGGCAACGAAACCCCGTTTAGATGTCATTCCTTTTGAGTCGGAATATCAATATATGGCGACTCTCCATGATGGGGAAGCTCGCACAATTTACGTGAAAGGCTCGGTGGAATCTATCCTCAGTCGCTGTGGTCAAATGTTCGATGAGCAAGGTCAATCGATTCCCGTCGAACAAGACACAATTACTCAGGTGGTTAATGACATGGCAGCTCAAGGGCTGCGGGTGCTAGCGTTTGCGAAAAAAGAAGTTAAGGAACATCAGCATTCTGTTGACCATGAAGATATTGTCGCGAATTTAATGTTCTTGGGATTGCAGGGCATGATTGACCCGCCCAGACCAGAGGCGATCGCCGCAGTCCATGCCTGTCAGAAAGCAGGAATTCGCGTCAAAATGATTACGGGTGACCACATTAAAACTGCTCAGGCGATCGCTCAACGGATGGGCATCAATACTGCTGGTGAGGTTACAGCGTTTGAAGGACGGCAATTGGTGGAGATGGATAAAACTCAGCTTGCCCGCACCGCCGAAACCGGATCCGTATTTGCACGCGTTGCCCCAGCCCAAAAATTACAACTGGTGGAAGCTCTCCAATTAAAAGGCGATATCGTTGCCATGACTGGCGATGGAGTGAATGATGCTCCCGCTCTCAAACAGGCCGATATTGGTATTGCGATGGGTAAAGGTGGCACAGAAGTTGCCCGCGAATCGGCTGATATGCTCCTCACTGACGATAATTTTGCCTCCATCGAAGCAGCAGTAGAGGAAGGTCGCACTGTCTATCAAAATCTGCGTAAGGCGATCGCCTTTTTATTGCCGGTTAATGGTGGCGAATCGATGACCATTTTGATCAGTGCGTTGCTGGCACGCGATCTACCCATTTTGTCATTGCAGGTGTTGTGGCTGAACATGATTAACTCGATCACCATGACGGTTCCCCTCGCCTTTGAAGCGAAATCCCCAGACATCATGCAGTCCGTACCGCGCAACCCCAATGAACCACTGATCACCAAACTATTGCTGCGACGAATTTTGGCAGTCTCTGCATTTAACTGGATTCTGATTTTTGGGATGTTTGAATGGGCGAAATCAACCACTGGCGATGTGACGATTGCCCGAACAATGGCAATTCAGGCCTTAGTTGCAGCGCGGGTCATTTATCTCCTCAGCATTAGTCAGTTAGGTCGCAGTTTGCTGCTATATCTACGCGGCAAAACCCAAACCATTACCAATGCACCATTTTTACTTGTGGGAATTCTTGTGGCGATCGTCCTACAAATTGTCTTTAGCCAATGGAGTGTCATGAATCGTCTTTTCGACACAGCGCCACTTACTTTCTCCCAAGGGTTAATTTGTCTCATTCCAATGCTACCAATGATTCCATTAGCAATCTTTGCCAATCGTATCGATCCCTAATTTCGCCACAAGCATCGGTTCTCAGATAGCTCCGCTAGAATGCCAGCAAGGTAGATAGTGCGTGGTGAGTGATGGTAACAGAAGATATTCTTCAACTAATCAAACGAGCAGCGGCAGAAGGCTGGAAAACACTTGATTTGTCGACATATGGATTAAGGAAAATTCCTGAGGAAATTACCGAACTTAAAAATCTACAACAACTTAATCTCTGGGGTAACAAAATCAGGAATATTCCTTGGAAAATCACGAACCTAAACAATTTACAACGACTGAATCTCCGTCATAACAAAATCAGAAATTTTCCTGAGGAAATTACGAACCTAAAAAATCTCCAACAGCTTGACCTCTCTGATAATCAAACTTTGGAAATTCCGGAAACAATCACAAAACTAAGAAATCTCAAAAAACTCAATATTTCCAATAACCAAATCAGGTATCTATCCCATACAATTGCCGAACTAAAAAATCTTCAACAGCTTGATCTATCAAACAACAAAATCAAAGAAATCCCGAAAGGAATCACCGAATTAAACAATCTACAAAAGCTTTGTCTTAGTAACAATAAAATCAAAGAAATCCCCGTAGTAATCGCTAGCCTGAGAAATATCCAACAGCTCTACCTCAATAATAATGAAATCATGAGAATCTCGCCGGTGATTGCCCAGCTTCCAAAGCTTCAAGTATTAGATATTCGGGGTAATCAAATTAAAATAATCCCTAAATTTCTATGTGATCTACCTAATCTAAACACGTTAATTATTAGAGATATTCAAAATATTAATCCAGTTAAAATTCCACCTCCAGAGATTGCATTTAAAGGTATCGATGCAATTCGCAATTATTATAAACAACTTACAGAACAAGGAGTTGATCATCTCTATGCAGCAAAGCTTTTAGTAGTTGGAGAAGCTGGGGCAGGTAAAACCACATTGACCAATAAAATTCAGGATCCTGATTGCTCGCTGGATACAATGACTACCCATGGTATTGATATTCACCCTTGGACATTTCCCTATAATAATCATGAATTTCAGGTAAATATCTGGGATTTTGGTGGTCAGGAAATTTACCATGCTACTCACCAATTTTTTCTCACCCAGCGATCACTTTATATACTAGTCACCGATGAACGAAAAGAAGATACAGATTTTGACTATTGGCTAAATATCATCGAACTTCTGGGTAAAGATAGCCCGATTGTTGTAGCTCAAAATCAACGAGACGGGCGCACCCGAAAGATTGATATTCGTGGCTTGAAAGGACGCTTTGAGAATATCAAAGATATTATAGCAACAGACCTTAAAACAGGTACGAATCTAGACGAACTAATTAAGCAGCTTTGCTTCCAACTTAGTAATCTTCCTCATGTTGGAGATCGTTTACCAAAAATATGGGTTAAGATCCGTGATTTTTTACAGGATAATCCGCGAAATTATGTATCTTTAAAGCTCTTTTTATCTCTGTGTAAAAAAGCTGGTTTTAAAGCCTCAAAAGATAGCCTCCAACTAAGCCACTATCTCCATGACCTAGGGATTATTCTCCATTTCCAAGATGACCCATTGTTAAAGAAAACCGTCATTCTCAATCCCGAGTGGGGCACAACCGCCGTTTACCAAATCCTTGATAACAAAAAAGTCAAAGACAATTTCGGGCTTTTTTCTCGCGCCGATCTGAGTGATATTTGGCAAGACCCAGAGTACCAACAGATGGCTGATGAACTGCTCCAGCTCATGCTGAAATTCAAACTCTGCTACCAACTACCCCAGCAACCGGATATCTTCCTTGCTCCTGAACTCCTCAATCCCGAAAAGCCAGACTACAGCTGGCAACCCGACGCGAATCTAATTGTCCGTTATGAATATGAATTTATGCCCAAGGGTATTCTGACAACCCTCATCGTCGAGATGAACCAATGGCTGAAATCCCAAGATTTGGTTTGGCGCAATGGCATTATTCTGCAAGCTCAAGATACCGAAGCCGAAATCATCGAAACCTATAGCAAACGGGAAATCCGAATTCGTGTTCGAGGCCAGCAAAAGCGGGATTTATTGATTAAAATCACCCACGAACTTGACAAAATCCACCAAACTTTTCCCGGTATTAAATACAAAAAGCTTGTCCCTTGCAATTGCTCTAAAACCTGCCGAGATTCATCCGAACCTCACTTCTACGACGACAAAATCCTGAAGCAATTTATGGCCGATGGTCAGCCCATCCAGTGCCAGAAAAGCTATCAAATGATCAATGTTCGTAATTTGCTCGATGATGTCATTGCTCGATCTTCTAAAGCCGAGAAGCCAGAGATTTCACGACAACACGATACCACTTCAGAACCTCAATACATTGAGAAGCAATACATTTTTCAATCATCAGTTAATGACCCAAATTTCTTTGGTGGAGATAAGCTCAACCAAAGCAATAGCAAATTCGGTATGGGCGTTAATGAAGGGTCAATCGGCAGCCAAGCAAGAGTTGCAGGCGAATACAACGCAAACGGTTCAGATCTCTCAGAAATCACAGCAATGATTCAAGCAATGTGTGTCAATGTCACAGCTTTCCCCAAGGACACCAGAGACGACTTGTTAGATGAAATTGAAGATTTTGAAGCCGAGTTGGCGAAGCAAAAAGAACAACCGAACTCTAAAAAATTGGTGCGGCGACTAAAGGCGATCGCCCTGGCCATTCCTGTTATTGACGCACCAACAGCAGAAATTCTAGACTTTGCGTACAATATCGTTGACCTCGCCGAGAAAGTAGAACCCACTCAAACCGAGGCCATCCGGGGCATTATTCAGCAAGCCTTACCCTCTGCTGACGATAATGATTGAGATTTACATCCTTTCTTGAAGAAGGTGATCGAAGACCGGAAGGGATTCTCTATAGGTTTCACGATCTTCGGAGAACCCACCCTTAACCTCTCCTAAGAGGAGAACTTTCAAGATTTATGCGAAATGCCTATTAAATTAGCTTCGTTAGGCGATCGCCCATATTTTATTCAGAAAATCTCTATCGGCTCATTCGTTATCATGAATTGTCCTTCCTCACCAAAAACCTAAGGTGTATGTCGAATTCTAAGCATGAGCAAAAAGTATTAGCCGCTGTTTCCCAAGCCAGCGAACGATGGAAAAATGCATTTAATACTGGAGATGCTGCTGGCTGCGCCGCAAATTATGAGGATGATGCGACGATGCACGCCCGACCCTTCGGCACATTTACTGGGACTGAAGCCATCAAAACATTTTGGCAAGGATTGATCGATGGTGGCTATTCTGACGTTGAATATATCGAACCCAAAGTAGAAGTACTGAGTGAAACCGAAGCAATTCTGACATCAGGGTGGCGAATGAACAAAGCCTCTGGTGTTATTCACAAAGAGCTATGGGTGATCCAAGAAAATGGTGCAGCAAAACTCCGTGAGGATGATTTTGAGGTGATCGCCTAACCAATATCAAATAGGTTTTTATGATGCCGATTTCGATGCAATTGTTGTTGCTCATCCCGACAATTTTTTTTCAGGCGATCGCCACTTGGCTAGAAGATCAAGAATCCCCACCCGGACAACTCATTGATATCGGAGATTACCAGCTACACCTTTGCATTTCAGGAGAAGCAAAAGCTCATCCAACGATTATTTTCGACCATAGTTTAGGTGGAATAGAAGGCTATTTTCTGATCGAAGAATTATCGAGACTAACAAGAGTCTGTATCTATGATCGAGCTGGCTATGGCTGGAGTGATCACAGCCCAAATCCTCGAACTAGTGAACAGATTGCGAATGAATTAGATACCCTTCTGACCCAAGCAAAAATCGAACCACCATATATTTTAATTGGTGATTCTTTTGGCACTTATAACGTCAGGATGTATACCCATCTCTTCCCTGAAAAAGTTTTAGGAATTGTGCTCACAGATGGTCTACACGAAATAGGAATGCTTAATATGCCATTGGCGTTGAAGCTACTAAAACTCTTTTTCATTTCAGGTTTTTTTATGTCGACATTAGGCTCAATGTTAGGCATTATTCGATTACTCAATGTTTTAAAAATATTTGAGTTATTAAAGCCTGAGTTACGAAAATTCCCTCAACATTCTCTTAAGTTAGTGAAACGTTCATTTTGTCGCCCGAAACACTGGATTACGATGAGTCGAGAAATGATCAACCTAGAGGAAAGTGCACGTCAGGTGAGTGTCGCTAAAAACTTTGGTGAAATGCCCATTATGAGTATTAAAGCTAGTTCATTTTTTAAGCCTTCTTTCTTAACTCTTTTTATTCCTTTAAAAAAGGCAAATAAGTTACGAGATAGGATGCATCAAGAATTGTGCAAACTCTCAACAAACTGCACTCAAATTGAAGCGAATCAAAGCGGACATTTTGTCTGGGTAGATGAACCACACATAATTATTAATGCTGTAAAAAAATTGCTTGCTCAGATTCCAGAGTAAGGGAGGATACAAAAAGAGAGCTCAACATTTACTTGTCAAGATCTTGAAAATATTGATTTGGCGATTGAGTTTTATTTGGTTGCTTCTTCAACCCAACCTTTAACAGTGGAAACCACTTCATCTAGCGATAAATCTTGGCCATGCTGTAATTCTTCATCTTCATAAATCTCATATTTTTACGCCTATAACCTACTAATTCTCTCGATATTAAAAATACTTTAAATTTACAAAAAATTAGCTTCATAAACCCTTGAGAAATTGCGGATAAACTAATCTTTATTGGTAGAACTAAAATAGTATCTGTTAGAAAAATAATATGGATAAAATCAATCGTTTTTTATTCGATTTTTCATATGTTAGGAAGCTGCCAGAAGCCTTGGCACTATATCTCACTCACTCGGTACTATCGATTGGTGCGGTATGGATGTATAACCATGTGGGTAATAGCTCTATAGCAATTTCTAGTCGAGTGAGGTGCAATAGCAGCAATGTGTAAACCAGCATCGAATATCATCAAGGGTAATCTTGGAAAAAGCTACCTCAATTGCCTTGTCTAGAGCTAGATAAGTTCTTGCCCCGATACTTTTCAAGGTACTTTTCAACTTTGACCAGCAATTTTCAATGGGTGAAAAATCTGGAGAATAGGGAGGAAGGTAAATCAACTTAGCTCCCACGGCCTCAATCATTGTGCGTACTGACTCTCCTAAATGAATCGAACAGTTATCCATCACCACACATGCTCCCGCCCATAAGTTTGGTATTAACTTCTGGCTGATGAATTCTTCAAAGGTTAATCCATCCGTACTCCCCAGCAGATGATAATTAGCGACCATTCCCTTGAAGCCTAATGCTCCAATCAAAGGAACATTCTTGCCTCGTTTACTGGATTTCGGACTATAAGCTCGTTTCCCTTTCTCAGAACGTGCCCTCAGTCTTGTCATGGCTAAGTTCACGCCCGATTCATCGATAAAAATCAAGTTTTTCGCTAGAGTCGCTTGCATTTTCTGCCAAAAATCATATCTGGCTTGTTGCACTCGTTTTGTCGCCTTAAGGTCTGGATAGAATGTTTTTTGAGGCTATATCCCATTCTTCTTAAGGTGCGATGCATGGTGCTATTGGCCACACGGAGACCAGTGCGTTTCTCCATCTCATCACATAGTTCCGCTAGCGTCGCATCGTTTTTCTTGGTGAGCAACTGGCGCAATATTGTTTGATGCTCTTCGTTTAATTTGGGAGGTGTTTGTTGGCTTCGTTTTTTCGGAGCAATCGACCCTGTCAGTCGTTTTTGGTCGAGGAGCTTTTGTACAAAACTTTTCGCCACTCCAAATTGTCGGGCAAGACTACTTTGACTCACACCACCCCTTTCGTAGGCATCCACTATTTTCTGTCTTAAGTCTAATGAGTAGGCTTTCGGCAAGATGCTACTTTCTTCCTCACCAGTCAACTCACCTATACTACTTCATACACCTTGCTAGGCTGAAATTTGCTGTATAGAAACAGATCTACCCATAGCAGCTCTTATCTACACCGTTGGTATGACAGCCGTTGCTTGTCGTCAGAGAAATCTAGAGAACAGGCAAATTAGTTATCTTATTGCTACTGGTTTGTTAACTATTCTCGCTACTTCTGCTGGTGGATTAGTACCACTCTTCTACTTGGTTGCAAAAGATACTCAAAAGAAAAGTAAGAAGAGCGGCAAGACAAAGAAAAAGTAGGGCAAAACCCTGGTAAATTTGAATCATCTAAGCTGTTGCTTCTTCAACCCAACCTTTCACCGTTGCCACCACGTCTTCAATAGCAATATCTTGGCGATCGCCGTCCTTTCTTTTCACTACCTCGACCTTGCCATCCTTAAGAGATTTTCCAGTGACAATGCGGAAAGGAATACCAATGAGTTCAGAATCCTTGAACTTCACACCAGCTCGCTCTTTGCGATCATCGAGAATAGTTTCTACACCCGCCGAATTGAGTTCAGTATAGAGTTTTTCTGCCGCAGCCATTTGGTCAGCATCTTTAATATTGGGAACCACCACCACCGCATGGTAAGGGGCGATCGCCACAGGCCAGATGATGCCATTTTTATCGTAGGATTGCTCGACGGCAGCTTGGGCGAGACGAGAAACACCCACGCCATAACATCCCATAACCAAAGGTTGAGGCTTACCATTTTCATCCATAAAGGTTGCCCCCATCGCCTCGGAATATTTAGTGCCGAGTTGAAAGATATGACCGGCTTCGATGCCCCGTGCGGTTTGGAGAATTTGACTAGGGTCATGAACCGCGCGATCGCCAGCCATTGCGAGACGAATATCCACCTGCAACTTAGGCAGTTTAAACTTAGATCCCCAGTTTGCGCCAAGCACATGGTAACCAGACTCATCCGCACCTGTGACAAAATTCTTTAGCTCAACCGCTGTCTGATCCACCATCCGCAAAAACTTAGCCGCAACAGTCTTAGAGCCTTCGATATAGTCATCGGCTAAATCAGGTGAAATATAGCCGAGGGGAAGGGGTTTAGCCGCCCATTTTTTCTGAGCATCAGCATCGGGAACCGTTAACGCAATGATGGTATTTGCATCGTAATCAGGCGCTAATTTTGTGAGTTCGTTGGTGAGTTTCACCTCATTTACATCCTGATCACCTCGGATGGAAATCAGCACTAAAACCGTTTGCCCATTGTCGTAAACTACTTGATAGAGAACATTTTTAACAGTATTAGTCGGGTCACAGTCAACGGCTTTGCAGAGTGTTGCAATGGTTGCAGTGTCAGGGGTTTCGCGCTTTTCAAAACTAGAAAAAGGAGACTCTACTAAATCTGCAGGTAAGGAAACAGCTTTCTCTGTATTTGCAGCGTACTTCTCGTCATCGGTGTAGAGAATTTCATCCTCGCCAGCTTCCGCCAACACCATAAATTCCTGCGAACCAGACCCACCGATTGCTCCAGAATCCGCCTCGACAGCGCGAAACTCCAAACCACAGCGGCGCAACATATTGCGATACGCTTGATCCATATCTGCGTAGGTTTCCTTGAGACTTTCCTCATTGGCATGGAAAGAATAGCCGTCTTTCATAATGAATTCACGACCACGCATCAAACCGAACCGGGGACGAATTTCATCACGGAACTTCGTTTGAATCTGATAAAGATGTTGAGGCAGTTGGCGGTATGAACGAATCATATCCTTCGCCACGGTTGTAATCACTTCTTCGTGGGTGGGGCCAAGACCAAGTTCACCATCCACGCGATCCGTGAGGGAAAACATGATCCCTTCCGCTTTCGTATAAGTATCCCAACGACCAGAATCTTTCCAAAGCTCTGAGGGTTGAAGCTGAGGCAGAAGTGTTTCCTGTGCCCCGGTCGCATTCATCTCTTCCCGCACAATCGCTGATACTTTTTGGAGCACTCGCCACATCATCGGTAGATACGCATAAATCCCGCGACCAATCCGCCGAATATAGCCCGCCCGCAACAGGAGCTGATGGCTGGAAATCTCCGCATCAGCAGGAACTTCTCTGAGGGTGACAAATAAACTCTGGGAAAGGCGCATGATTTCTCTATTCTTTGGCGATCGCTATTGAACCATCGTTTATTATGGGTCACTTTTCGACATTTGGGATAGAGAATTATAAAACAATTTAAAAATAGAACTTCAAAACAACAATATAATCCCTAATTCAGAAAATACTTAGCAACTACTTTAAAATGAACCAAATCCGATCCTCTTCACGTAAATGTCATTACCTCAGCCTCAAACTCGAACATTCACTAGCCTAATCACAGATATATTAGAAGGACAGATTCAGATTCCTCAGTTTCAAAGAGATTTCGTTTGGACAATGCAGAAGTCAGCAGGTCTCATTGATAGCATCGTTAAAGGATATCCGATAGGGACTTTTATCTTTTGGCGAACACAAGAAAGACTTCGCTCCATCAAAAAACTTGGACAACAATCCCTCCCTGAACCTGATGAAAATCAATTGATTGACTATGTATTAGATGGTCAACAACGTTTAACAAGTCTCTTTGCAAGTTTACGAGGCATTAAGTTATATAGAGAAGGGAAAAAAGAAGACGATTTCTCCAAGATATTTATCGACTTAGAAGCTAGCAAGTTTGAACAAATAGTTGTCGTTAATGCTGAAGGGAAAGAAAAAGATCAACTAATAAGTATTTTGACTTTATTAGAAGGTGATTTCACCTCACTTGGCTTATATAAGTCCATCTATCATCCAAAGATTAAAGAATACCAAGATAGAATACGAAGCTATCAATTTTCAATTATTCAAGTTCAAGATGTCCCCATTGATATTGCGACAGAGATATTTACACGTATTAATGTAGGAGGAAAACCTCTTTCTCTTTTTGAGATCATGGTTGCAAAAACATATGATCATGAGAAAAAGTTTGATTTATCTGAAAAATTTCAGGAATTATTGGATGTTTTAAAACCTCTGAATTACGAAACCATCTCTGATGCTATTATTCTTCAGACTGTTTCCATGATTCTAGCTAAAGAATGTAATCGAAAAACGATACTAAAACTTGATAAGAATAAGTTTATTGAAGTGTGGGAAAAAGCAAAAGATGCAATTGAACGTTGTATAGAATATTTCAGAAGTTATTATAGAATCCCTGTTTCACAACTTTTGCCTTATAACGGGCTCATTGTGCAATTTTCATATTTCTTTTTTCACCACCCTGATAAACCTACAGGAGACAAGCAAAAATTCTTAGAGGATTTCTTTTGGAGATGTTCTTTATCTGGAAGATATTCGTCTTCTCTTGAAAGCAAATTAGCTCAGGATATTAAAAGAATTGATCAAATTTTGAATGATCAGCTACCTACTTATGACTATGCTGTAGATACTTCTCCTGACTTTATTATTAATAATGGATGGTTTAGTGCGGGCAGAAGCTATATAAAAGCAATTTTGTCCATTTATGCATATTTCCAACCTCAATCATTTGTTGATAGTTCACTAGTCAACATCAGTAATTATTGGCTAAAACAAGCAAACAGTAAAAATTACCATCACTTTTTCCCAAAAGCTTATTTATTGAAAAGACAAGAAGATTCATTTAGGATAAACCATATTCTGAATATAACAATTGTCGATGATTTTTTAAACAAAAGGCTTATTAGAACTAAAGCACCATCTTTATACATGAATGATTTTAAAAATAAGAATAAAGACATTGAATCTGCAATGAAAAGTCATTTAATAGATATTGATGGATTTGGTATTTGGGATGATGATTATGATGTCTTCTTTGAGGAAAGAGCAAAAAAAGTTAGTGAAGAACTCAGTAAAAGAATTATTAGGCAAGATGGAGACTTACAAGATCAATCTGATCTAAAAGATGATTATGAAGAGGAGCCAACGATTACAGAATAACTTTTAGAAGAAAATGCTTCTCTTTTCTATAGTAGAGGTGGGAAATTATAAGGTACTTTGAGCCATGTTGAAAATAATTCAAGTTGATATAACACGATAGAAGGTTAGGCTTGCTGAACGAATAGCATTTGTTTCGGATGTGTCAGCCGATGACAGAAATGTCCGACAATCGCCCAGCCCTTGAGATTTATGTATTCATCTGGAGTCGAGTGAGAGAAGCTCAGGCACAATGAGATAATGATTGGCGTGCGTTTTCGAGTGGCTGATGAAATCCCGTTCTTTTTTCGTTTACCTTGGTCTGCTGGCTGTATTGTTGCTCTCTGTGGGAGCAGCGAGTTGGTATGGCATTTTTGCTCAAAGTCCTTTGCCTTGGCTAAAAGGTGGTGTGGCGACAAACCCTGCAGCAGCGTTATTTGTCCCGCGTCAGGCTCCCTTGATGCTGTCGATGGTCGTGAATCCAGAGAAATTAGCTGCATTAGGATTAGTGCAGAGTCCCTACGGTAAACGCCGGGAAACCTTGCAGGAACTCCAGCAAGCAAAAACTAGTTTGATGAGTGCGACGGGATTAGACTACACCAAACAAATTGAGCCATGGCTTGGTAACGAAATTAGTTTAGCGGTGACCACTCTCGATGTGGATCGCAATCCTGAAAATGGTGTGACGCCTGGATATCTGCTGGTCGTTGAGGCACGGGATCAAGAACTGGCAAAAGAATTTCTCCAGCTTGCCTACACTGAGCAGGCTTTGTCACCGGATTCTGCCTTAAGCTACGAAACCTATAAAGGCGTAAATCTCGTTATTCCAGATGTGAAAACAAAGCAATTTGCCAGCGCCATTGTTGGAAATTATGTGCTGTTTGCCAGCGAAGGAAAAGTGCTCCGCAGTGCCATTAATACAGTGCAAGTGCCTGATCTCAACCTCAGCCACGATCCTCAGTACAACGAAGCCCTCGAAACGATTGATCGCGATCATATTGGTATTGCCGTAGCAAATTTACCTGCTCTGAGTGCCTGGATAGCGAACGATATCAATCCTGAAGAACCGACTCTAAAACAACGGTTGGCGATTGCCCTAAGCTTACAAACCGATGGCTTAATTGCCGAGACTGCGCTGATTGGGGATACGGAACCAGCTTTAAACCGTCCGATGTTAACTGAGCCCGTTGAAGCCTTAAACTACATTCCGCCCCAAGCTTTACTGGCAGTGGCTGGACGCGATTTAAATCAGCTTTGGACAGACGCAACCACTGGACTGAATCCCAGTAGCCCCCTATCCCAAGTGTTACAGCAATCTGTTGTCGCTGTTCAAGAGCCCCTCGGCATTGATTTACCCGCTGATATTTTTGAATGGATTGCTGATGACTATGCGTTGGCGATCGTCCCCACCGAAGATCCTCGCAAAGTAGATTGGTTATTTGTCGCTGCACGGGACGAAGAAACGAATATTGATCCCATCATTGACCATTTCGATGAACTTGCCCAAGCTAAAGGATTAAGTGTCGGTAGACTGCCTTTGGACGATCGCAAAGTAACAGCCTGGACCGCCATTGATACTTCCGACCGTGATGATTTAGTGCAATTAAATGCGGAAGTCCAAGGTGCTCACATTAGCGTGGAAAACTATGAACTTTTTGCCAGCTCAGTCAAAGTTCTCAGCCGTGCTATTAAAGCCAGCAAGAAACAATCCCTACTCGACAATAAAAACTTTAAAACTAGTCTCCAAAAACTCCCCAGCAAAAATGGTGGTTATCTCTATGCCGATTGGCGGCGCGGTTCTTCCCTTTTTAAAACCCAAGTGCCTATTTTGCGAGTGGTGGACTATGTCGCGAAACCCTTCTTTAATCACCTAAATTCTCTTAGCCTCACCAGCTCCGGGAATACTGAAGATATTCGCCGTTCGACATTGTTCTTTACTCTGTCGCCGGAGTCAATCCAAAACTAAATAAATAAAGTCCATATACATTAATTAAATAGTTATTGTTCTTGCAAAAAAAACAATAATAATACTACTGTAAAAATAGTTAAAGTATTTTTATCCTGTGATTAAAGTCAAAATCATTCCACCAAAAGGGCGAGGAGTTGTCGCTACTACTCTTATCGCAAAAGGAACCTTGATTGAAGCTTCTCCAGTGTCATCTTTCCCCAAAGAACAATGGGATATGATTAGACAAACTAGTATTTTTAAATATTGCTTTGTACGGCTCTCAGAGTATCGTATTCAAAAGAAGGTGGATGGCTATCTTGTTTTTGGAACTTCAACCCTTTGCAACCACTCAGAGAAGCCTAATTCTTACATTGAATGGGTCGAGAATGAACTTGGTTTATGGGCACATTTGATTGCCAAAGAAGATATACAGCCTAATGAAGAAGTCTCCATTTTCTATGCCAATATTAATGAGTATTCGTTGGCTAGTAAATTTGTCACTTAATTAACTACCACTCTAAACGTTTTCCGAGTTAAAAGATTTAGAATCATGGAACCCGAAGTAAAGCGCATTGCAATGTGGGCGAGTCCCCGTTGTCTGTCTACTGTTCTATTAAGGTCTTGGTCATCTCGTCCAGATACTTTTGTTCAAGATGAACCTCTTTATCCCCACTATCTTTTTATTAGCGACCGTCAAGATCCAGAGCAGGCAGAAATCCTGGCTCAATATGAAACAGATTGGCGTAAAATTATCACTCAAGTAACAACAAGAACGTCACCCAATAAATCAATTTATTACTATAAGTTTATGGTTTATCGGCTGCTTCCTCACATTGAGACGCACTGGGTTCATCAATTAACCAATTGCTTTCTCATTCGTGATCCACGGGAAATGATTCTATCCTACCTGAAACTCTGGGGCACAACACCCACTCTAGAAAGTCTCGGTACTTTACGCTTAAAAAAATTATTTAATCAAGTTTGTGAATTTAACAGTCAAATTCCACCAGTGGTTGATGCGAAAGATTTATTAGAGAATCCCAAACGTACTCTTTCATTGCTTTGTGCAGCGTTGGAAATTGACTTTGATAAAGCAATGTTGTCATGGCCAAATGGTAATCCGACTAATGATGTTTGGAGCAAATACCATTGGTATGACACCGTTAGGAATTCAACGACTTTTCATCCTGATAAACCGAAGACAGAAGTGATTCCTCCAGAACTTCATGATTTGCTTAAACAATGCAATCAGGTTTATCAAGAATTATATCAACATCGTCTTGTCTAAAATAAATTGTCGAGCGTTGTTCATGTTCCTGCATCTTTTCAACGTAATCATTTATTAAGAGCATCATGAACGTTAATGGTTGTGCGAATCGCCATTAAGATGAAAATACGGAATCAATTTTGGGTCTGATGAAGTCTAGAGTCAGATAACCTATATTATTCTGCCATCATCCTGTGCCCTCCGAACTCCCTACCATGACGTTGCCTACCGGACAAACGACCCTTAATGGACGCTATCGCATCTCCCAAGAACTTGCCCAAGGGGGCTTTGGGGCAACTTTTCTTGCGGAGGACTTGCATCTGCCAGAACATCCTGCCTGCGTGGTAAAACAACTCAAACCACAAATGGACGATCCGCAATCTCTCAAAACAGCGCGGCGGCTATTTGAAACTGAGGCACAAATTTTATATGAGTTGGGGAAGTATGATGCCATCCCACAGCTTTTTGCTTATTTCGAGGAGCAACACGAGTTTTATCTCGTTCAGGAATACATTAGAGGGCAAGATTTACGGCAAGAAATTCGGCAGCAGGGCAGACTGTCTCAAGATCAAGTTGTCGATATTCTCAAAGAAATTTTAGAGATCTTGGTGTTTGTGCATGGTAGTAATGTCATTCACCGTGACCTCAACCCCAGTAACCTCATCCGTCGGGCTAGCGATCGCCGTCTCTGTTTAATTGATTTTGGTGCAGTAAAAAGAGTTACCACCCAATTTCAGCAGGCAACGGGTCGCGCCACAGTGGCCATTGGTACCCAAGGCTATATCCCCAGCGAACAGGCTCAAGGTCGTCCACAATTTGGTAGTGATATTTATGCAGCAGGGATGATTGCCATTGAAGCTCTTACAGGACAGTTTCCTCATACCCTCGCAACCGATCCTCACACTGCAGAGTTAATTTGGCGAGATACGATCATCCATCTTGACCCTGAATTTGCTGACATTATCGACAAGATGGTGCGCCATGATTTTCGGGAACGATATTTTTCCGCCCAAGCTGCCCTCGATGCTCTTAATGAAATGGGAAAAGAAGAGGAATCAAATACTGTGGTGCTCCGTCCCCAAGTGCCCGACCCAGCAAATGTGCCAGCCAATAATGTACAAGCTGCTCCAGTGCCAGTGGCGACCTCGTCTTTTTATACTCAGGTTCCTCAGGGAGCTGGCCGAGCTTTCACCATTAATCCAAAAGATCGCACAGCAATGGCTGTGGTGATTGGTTTAGGTCTAGCAGCTGTGGTGAGTTTAGGCGCGACGCTCAATATTGGCATGCAATGGCTGTCTAGTCGTCAGGAACGGATTGAGCAATATGAGCAGGGGCAAGTTTATCAAGAGCTGGGTGAAGCCGAAAACGCTCTCGCTAGCTATCAAGAAGTCCTCAACCAAGATGCGAGTCATCAAGGGGCATTACTCGGTAAGGCGCAGGTTTTACAACAGCTCCAGCGTTATGACGAAGCTTTGGCGACCTATGATGAGTTGCTCCAGCTCAGTCCGAATGATTGGGAAGCTTGGTGGGGGCGGGGCAAGATTTACAGCGATCGCCAACAATATGGCCAAGCAATTACGTCTCTAAATCGAGCCATTCAGGGGAACGGCAATAATTTAGAAATTTGGCAAACAAAAGCGCAAATTCATCTTGCTCAGGATGATCGCGAGAATGCTCTCAGAAGCCTAGAGGCGGTTCTGAAACTAGATAGTCGCCAAGCTTGGGCGTGGTACGAAAAGGGCTGGATTCATCATCAACAAGAGCAATATAAAGAGGCGATCGCCGCCTATGATCGGGCGCTGCGCATCAATAATTCTGACCCAAATATTTGGTATCAAAAAGGAAATAGCTATTTCAAACTAGCCAATTATCAAGAAGCAAAAAATGCTTATGGTCGCGTGGTAAAACTTAAGCCGGATCACGCTCCCGCTTGGTATAGCCAAGGGATTGCTTTCGAAAATCTTGAGAAATTTCGTGATGCCCAGCAGTCTTTTACGAAAGTGGTTGAGTTAGAGCCAGAGAATGATCGCGCTTGGTATCATCTCGCGTGGAATGCCCAACAGGCGAATAATCGAGACACGGCAATTATGGCCTACCGTCGCACTGTCAGCATTAAAGGTAATGACCATAGTAGCTGGGTCAATCTCGGGAACCTCTTCTACGAAGCAAAGAATTATCCTGAGGCGATCGCCGCCTATGAGCGTGCCCTTGCCCTAAAAACCCAAGACGGCAATAGTTGGGAACTCAAAGGCAATTCTCACCTACTTATCGGGGACTATGCCGAGGCGATCGCCGCCTATGATCAAGCTTTGCAATATAAGCCTGGTGATGAAGAGATTCTCGCCAATCGTGAGCAAGCCGAAGCTGAACTCGAACGTCGTCGACTCAAAGAAGAGCTCAAGGAAGAACTTAAAGAAGAGCTGGAAGAAACCGCTGAGGATATTAAATCTGGCCTAGACAGTCTATTACCTTGGCTCTAATCTGAATAACGTGAGTTCGAGATAAGGGAAGAAAAGGAGAAAGTGCATATTGTGGAAGTTGATAACCAGTCCACCACCTTCTCCCATGCTCAGTCTAGAACCTTTGTTTTGTGCTGTTGATGATTTCTGCCAAGTCTTTGAACCTCAATGGCAACAACAATTACTGGCCTCAAAACAAAAGCGACGGCATCGCCCCAGAAGCCTTAGTCTCAGCGAGATAATGACGATATTGATTGCTTTTCATCAATCTCATTATCGTAACTTCAAGTATTTCTATCTCATCAATGTGCGTCATCACTGGCGAAGAGCTTTTCCAAGAGCCGTGAGTGACCAACGTTTTGTGGAGTGGATGCCTTCAACATTAGTACCACTGTGTGTCTATTTGCGTCACTGTTATGGTCAATGCACAGGTATTAGTTTCATTGATGCCACCAGTATCAAGGTTTGTCACAATCGCCGCATCTCTCAACATCGCGTTTTTGAAGGTCATGCTGCTCGAGGTAAAACCTCTGTGGGTTGGTTCTTTGGCTTCAAACTACATCTGGTGATTAATGACCGTGGAGAATTACTCAATGTGAAAGTCACACCCGGCAACACTGATGATAGAAAGCCTGTGGTAGAGCTATTGAAAGAGTTATCGGGAAAAGTCTTTGCTGATAAAGGTTACGTCTCTCAAGCTCTGGCACAGTATTTACAAGAAGAATATGATGTGAGGCTTCTAGCTAAGCCTCGTCGCAATATGAAGAATCACCTGATGCTTTGGCGTGACAAAGTGCTGGCTCGTAAGCGAGCTTTGATTGAGATAGTCATTGACTAACTGAAGAATATTTCTCAGATTGAGCATTCCCGCCATCGCAGTCCTGCCAATTTTTGTGTCAACTTGCTGTGTGGTCTCATTGCCTATTCTCATCAGCCCAAGAAACCTTCTCTAAAACTTGATTAGAACCTTTATTCCTTATCCCGAACTCACGTTATTTAGGTAAGCAAAAAAGATAGTAGCTAACCATTTTCTAAAGTCCAATTATTAATCTCTTCATCTCAAACTAACTTGGTATATATTCATAATAGCTTTCACTAAAAAAATAGCATCGAGAAATAAGGCTTTAAGATGTAAAAAAATCTGACTTTAGTCTTTTCTACTAGTTTATGTTTGAGCACTAGTAACACATCAGAGGCCTTTTATCTTGTTTTCAGTTCTGTATCCAACTCATGCAGATAAGGAGCAGCAAAACCGTCATAATGTTTTTTCTGTTCTACTGATAAATCTTTCCAGCCTGTTACTTGACCTCGACAATTGTCAGCGCCACAAGCACATTGGAGAGGGAAATGTTCAATAATATAATTCCTCATCGCATAATCAAATGTGATTTCTTCACCTACTGTGATATCCCGTCTAGCGACAAAATCATGAGCTCCTGATTCATTAAGTTTGACACCACAATTTGGGCCACAGGAGTGATTTACTTTAGGGATATCACCTGTATGTCGGGCAAATATACCTTTAGCAATCTGCGAGGCATGAGAGTCATTACTACTCAAAATTTCTTTGATCTTACCGACCATGACAATCTCAGCAGTTTTAAAATGACGTAGGCTAAAAACTCCTTCATCCTTATTACCGACTGTTCTCAATTCATATCCGTTATGCATCTTTAGTTTTTCCCGAAAGTCAATGATAACAATATAATTTTTAATGCCGAAACAATGTTTATGACAAAGCGAATTAATTAATATAGGAATATCATGTACTCAGTATTTTCTGTCAGTAAAGCAATAAAATGTTGTTTTGTATAAAGACAAAGTTTTGGGAATTAGAAAATGCCTGATTATCTACCTTTTATATTAGTGTTATCTAAAAGTTCTATTCGTTATTTTTTGCATCAATATTTTCTGAAATAATCACACCAATATAATAAGTGATTAAACTATCAATAAATACGTGTGGATAATCATGGGGACAAGGTAGGTCGATCCATCAAAATCTCAACAGTGATCGCCATTTCTCTTACAGTATTGCTAGAGTATTATTTCACTGAATATTTTGAAATATGAGTTTTAAAGAGATTGAGTGATCGCCTAATCTCTAAACTTGCCGAGAACTAAATAATCGCCGATAAATGAGACTAGATACTGAGCTGGCGTGAATCACTATGGGCAAGATTCTGAGTAGGATGGGTCAACTTTATCTCTATGCTGCGTTGGCGATCGTCTTATTCCTTGCATTAGTACTAATTTGGTTCAAAAGTAATAGTGGCTACAAGGTTAGTGACGGCAAAGTCTATTTTCGAGCTTTTGACAATATGCAATGGCAGTTCAAATCAAAAGAAGTTCGAGGCGCAGACCCCAATACTATTCGGACTATTCCGTGGAGTGGAGATCTGTATGGTTCAGACGGCAAAAGAGTATTTTTTGGCGAAGTACAGCTAACGAGTGCTGATCCTAAAAGTTTTGTGGTGGAGGATTGGCGTCAAGAATTCAGTCGCGATGCCAACCAGATTTATTGGAAGTCAATACCAGTCACCGAAGATGTTGAACATTGGCAAATTTTGTCTCGGGGTTATTCGAAAGATCGTGACAATGTTTACTACCTCAGAAATATTGTCGAAGGCGCAGACCCAGAATCATTTGTTGTCACAGGTGAAGTGACTAGCCATGCTGAGGACAAAAATCACTCTTACAATATGGGTCGCCGGATTGACTGATATTTCAATTGCATTTCGCTGAAAATGATAAGCTGTCTCAATAGTCTTTGGATCGCTATTCATCTGAAGTAATTTATCCTACTTTGATGCTTTCAAAATAGGTTTGCCAGCTCATATGCTCTCGACCTGCCGCTTCTCGATAATGACTGGGATTATTAGACTTGCCTTCTCGAATACCCTGATAAATCCCCGCAATTACAGTCCCTAAAAAATCGCCTAATTCAACGTGAGTTCGGGATAAGAACAACAGGAAAAAAGTCTTTCCTAATCTGGGTTTGAGGCTTCTTGATTCTTTATTGAGCAGCGATTATTTTATGCAATATCGTATTGATTGAGCTCAATCAATACGATATTTTCAATTAGAATGTTTTGTTGCGAAATCAGTACATAACGTGAGTTCTGGATAAGGAAAGAAAAGGAGAAAGCCCATATCGTGGAAGTTGTAACGAATCCACGGCTTTCTCCCATGTCCAGTCTAGAGGCTCTGTTTTGCCATGTTGATGATTTCTGCCAAGTCTTTGAACCCTTATGGCATCAAGCGTTACTCAGCTCTGGCAAAAAATACCGTCGCCGTCAGAGAAGCCTCAGTCTGAGTGAGGTGATGACTATTCTCATTGCTTTCCATCAATCTCACTATCGAAATTTCAAGCATTTCTATCTCATCAAGGTGAAATGCGATTGGCAACAAGAGTTTCCTCTAGCTGTGAGCTATCAACGCTTTGTGACATGGATACTTTCGAGCTTGATTCCTCTCTGTACATATCTGCGACGATGCTTCGGACAATACACTGGTATTAGCTTCATTGATGCCACCAGCATCAAGGTTTGCCATAATCGCCGTATCTCTCAACACCGTGTTTTTGAAGGTTGCGCGGCAAGGGGCAAGACTTCGGTGGGATGGTTCTTCGGCTTCAAACTACACCTGGTCATCAATGAGCGAGGAGAATTACTCAACGTCCAAGTGACGCCCGGAAATACCGATGACCGCCAACCTATAGTGGAGTTATGGCAAGACTTATGGGGTAAAGTCTTTGCCGATAAAGGCTATGTCTCACAATCTTTAGCCCAGCATCTTCAAGAGGAACATGAGGTGACCCTAATGGCTAAACCTCGTCGAAATATGAAGCATCATTTGATGGTTTATCAAAATAAACTTTTTGCTCGTAAGCGAGCTTTGATTGAAACAGTGATTGACCAACTGAAGAATATTTCTCAGATTGAGCATTCTCGCCATCGCAGTCCTGCCAATGTTTGTGTCAACTTGCTGTTGTCTCATTGCCTACTGTCATCAGCCCAAGAAACCTTCTCTAAAACTTGATTAGAACCTTGATTCCTTATCCCGAACTCACGTGTAATAGCATTCCCGATTGTCTGGAAGGTTGTGATTTTGACTTCTGTGATTGTAGTGGTTATGACTGCGGTTAGGCGATCGCCCTAAAAAGAGAGGGGCGCAAGAGTATCAATTAAAATTGCGGTTTTTAGAGATTTGCCGATGTGATATTCACTGTAATCTCGCAATAATCGCTCCAATCGTAACCAAGCCGTTTCTAAAGGAAATACGGTTTTACGTTCTGACCATGATGCAAAATCTGGCAGAGTTGCAGCGGCGAGACATTGCAATAAATCCAATTCGAGTGCTGTTAATCGTTGATCGAGCTTCACACTAGTGGGTCGTTGATCGAGTTTGAGAATACCACCAAGATTATGGCTGAAACCTGTTCGCCACCGAGGGTCTGTGAAGTTTGCCTCCACAACATCTTGGGTTACATTGCAGCGTTGGGTCTGGGGGGCAAGCCCGGCGATCGCCAGCAAATGAAAAATCGCTTGGGTAAGATGTGCCACAATTTCTGTAACCCGATTTTCTGTCGTAACCTCTAACTTCTCCAAACGCTGTAAGTGCTCCAGCAACAGATTATAGAGTTCTGCTTGATACAAATCGCTCGCGCCCAAATAACCAACCAGTTCTGCTAAATATTGTCCGGCGGCCAACTTCGCAAAATCCTTACTTAAGCCAGCATGGGATGTTAGCGTTTCTGCTTGGCTTACTCGATTTAGCGATCGCCCCTTAACTAACAAAAAATCGTTGACCACTAAAAGTTCAGTGCGTCCCCGCAGCTGCGAACGATGCTTTCGCGCACTCGGCACCACGGCTTTTAGCAATCCCAATTCGGGGGACAAAATAGTGACAAGACGATCCGATTCCCCAAAAGGAAAACCTTTAATCACAATGCCAGTCACCTTAAAGGGAGTTGCCATACCTAGTCCGCCATCGCTTCCCGCTCTTCCATAATTTTTACGCCACGGGATGTGCCTAAACGAGTCGCTCCTGCCTGGACGAGGGCGATCGCCTGTGTGGCAGTTTTGATCCCACCAGCCGCTTTAATGCCGATACGACCCTTTGTAATACTGTACAAAAGCTCAACATCCTCAACTGTTGCGCCACCGAACCAACCCGTTGACGTTTTAAGATAATCAGCCCCTGCATCTAAACAGATTTCCGCCGCCAAACATTTTTCATCATCTGTCAGCAAACCAGTCTCTAAAATCACCTTTACTACGGCATTTGTTGTCTCACGGATCTGAGCCACTTCTTTATAAATACCATCAGAGTTACCCATCTTGAGTAATCCGAGACTCATCACGACGTCAAGCTCTGTTGCGCCATTGTCCACAGCCTCTTGGGCTTCATAGAGTTTGGAGGCAGCGGTGTGGGCACCTGATGGAAAGCCAATGACAGTACAAACATTGGTACGACTTTTATGCAATGCTTCCTCTGCGACGCGAACCATATTCGGATAAATACAAACACAAGGAAAACGCCATTGATCCGCCGCTTGGCAATAGTGTTTGACTTGCTCTACAGTTGCTGCGGGATGCAGCATAGAATGCTCAATGTAGCGAGAAAGGTCAATGTCATACTCGGGAATAGCCATAATGGGTCGATAACGGACTACTCTAATTTTGACAGATTACCGAAAAACCTTGCGCTCACTGATTAAAACGTTTTTATCTGCAAAGAAATGTTGTGATCAGCCAGTCATTAAAAAGCCTCCGCAACGGTAGCAGAGGACTTCAGGCTAAAAAATACAATTATTTTTAGCGGTTAAAGCACTAATTCTAGATTAATGATTATCCACGTCGATCTCGCTCTTGACGACGGCGATCGCGCCATTCAACAAAAGTGAGGTAGGAGATACCACCACTCACAAGGAGCAGGAGAACGAGTGCTCCGAGAAAAAGAGAATTTAAAAAATACGTTTCCACAACTTTTTGAAAGGTTTTTTAGAAACCGTTTCTTGCCCAAACAACCATCGCGATCGACCAAGCAAAAAGAGCGAGCATTGCGCCCCAGCCTAGAGAGAGAACATCCATATGTCTAAATTATGCTGAATTTTTATCAAGTTATCCCCAACATAATATCGTGAAAGCCGACCCTAGGTGAATGCTCTATCAGAACTTCTTTCAGATGACTACATTTCATACAAAAGCCCCTCACATCATGTGAGAGGCTTAAAGCTAATTATTTAGTTATTTAGTTCGTTACATTGGCGATCGCCGTTTAGCTTTTGCGGCCAGCCAAAGTCCGTTGCTTAAACACCATTTCAAAGGCTTCAATAATGTCGCCCTCTTTCCAAGTGCTAAATTTATCGACGCCGATACCACATTCGTAGCCGGAGTTCACTTCACGAACGTCTTCCTTCACCCGTTTGAGAGAATCGAGAGGACCTTCATAAACCACAACACTGCCACGATTGACGCGCACCATCCGGTTCCGAACGACTTTACCTGACTGGACATAACAACCAGCCACGGAGCCACGACCCACAGGGAAGACTGCCCGCACTTCGGCTTTGCCGAGATGCTCTTCGACCTCTTCGGGATCGAGGAGACCTTCCATTGCCCCTTGAATTTCTTCGAGGAAACGGTAGATGACGTTGTATTCACGAATGTCAACGCCTTCCTGTTCCGCAGCTTGTCGCGCACCGGGAGCAAGGGTTGTATTAAAGCCAATAATGACGGCTCCACTCGCTGCAGCTAGGTCAACATCAGTTTCACTAATTTCACCAGGAGCAGAAAGCAAGACGCGAATTTGCACTTCGTCTTGAGGGAGCTGTTGTAGTGATCCCAAGATCGCTTCCACAGAACCCTGTACATCGGCCTTGAGAATCAGGTTCAATTCCTTGAGCTCGCCTTCTTCTGCTTGAGCAGAAAGACTACTTAAGCTCACACGACGAGAAGACATTGCTTGCTGAAGTCGAGTCTGACGGTTGCCTTCCGCGCGCTGCTCGGCGATCGCCCGTGCTTCTTTCTCACCAGAATAGACATCAAACTCATCACCGGCAGCAGGAACCTCATTGAGACCGAGAATTTCCACTGCAAATGATGGTGTTGCTGCTTCTACATGATCACCACGGTCGTCAATCATGGCACGGATTTTACCCATGACAGAACCCGCCACGATGACATCACCAACGCGTAACGTACCGTTTTGGATAAGTAACGAAGCTACTGGACCACGGGCACGGTCGAGGTGTGCCTCAATAACAGTACCCTTCGCTAGACGATCTGGGTTTGCCGATAGCTCCTCAATTTCAGAAACGAGCTGCAACATTTCCAGCAATGTATCAAGGTTCTCACCTGTTAAAGCACTAACAGGAACCATAATGGTTTCGCCACCCCACTCTTCAGGAAGAAGACCTTGTTCAGAAAGCTCTTGCTTCACGCGATCAGGCTCAGCTGTGGCTTTATCCATCTTGTTAATCGCAACAACGATGGGAACTTGGGCTGCTTGGGCGTGTTTAATTGCTTCAAGCGTTTGGGGACGTACACCATCATCAGCCGCTACAACGAGAACAGCAATATCTGTGACCCTTGCACCCCGCGCTCGCATTGCGGTAAACGCTTCGTGACCCGGTGTATCTAGGAAGACAATCTGGGAAGGTTTGCCGTTGTGCTCAACATCAACATGATATGCACCAATATGTTGCGTAATACCACCTGCTTCGCCCTGTACAACTTTAGTTTCACGGATAGAGTCAAGGAGAGTCGTTTTACCGTGGTCAACGTGACCCATGATTGTTACGACAGGTGGACGGTTCTGGAGATTATCAAGGTCATCGACATCCAACATCTCAGTGGACTTCGTTGCCTCGGATGTTTCCTCCGGCGCGTTAACAGTTACTTCAAACTCTTCTGCGACCATTTGAGCGGTGTCATAGTCGAGAGTTTGGGTGATATTAATCGCGATCCCCTTCGTAAAGAGACGACGAATAATATCTGTCTCGGAAATATGTAGCGCCTCTGCCATTTCCCTGAGGGTCATGGTCTCTGTGAGCGTGATTTCCTCTGGAGGTGCCTGGACTTCAGGGCGATCACGCTTCTGATTTTTTTGCTGAGATGACGAGTTCGACCCACCACCTTTCTTGGTACTTGGTTTACGAGGCTTAGAAGTTGGTGGCTTACTTGCCGTTGTCTTCTTCGGTCTCGGAGGACGAGCAATGGAAAGACTAACGGGTGTTGCTTCCTTCTCACTACCTAGAGCTGTTTCTAACTCATCATCATCATCATCAATGACAACAGGACGACGCTTGAGTTTGGAATTTTTATTCTTCTGAGCTGCCCGTTGCTCTTCTTCTTCCTCTTCCCACTTCTTGCGCTTACTGCTGCTGGGCTTAGTACCTAGAGACTTCTTCGGTTTAGGCTGAGGACGCTTGGGAGGTGCAAGGAGTGTTTCAGTTGAAGCTGCATCATCGCCTGCTTCCGAATCAGCACTGATTGTTTCTAGTTCGGGCTCCGCTTCTTTGGGCTTTTTGGCATTACGACTGACAGTACCAACAATCTGAGGCTTCGGCCTTAATTGTGGGCCACCTTTACTCGGTTTTGCATTGCCATCAGCTTTTTTCGCAACTTGTTGCTTGCCATCGGGGCGGGAATTAGATGTTGCGGGCTTGGATGCTGTTTTTTTACTGGGGCGCGAAGGGGGAGAAACCAATTTGGGTTTAACCACATTTTGTTTCGCTGGTGTTTTTGCTGGTTCTTGCTCTGCAACTTCTGCTGCATTAGTCTCAGTTGGTGCGGATGTTGGAGCAGATACAATCTTTTGCACTGCTTTCGGAGCTGTGGTCTTACTGCCACGATTTGGCGGAGACTGTAGCCTCGGTCGTTCTAATTTACGCCCAGTTGATTGTGGGGAATCATTACTTGGGCTGGGAGCACTTGCTACGTTGTCAGCGGGCGCACTCTGAGTACTTTTAGGACTGGACTGGACGGCTAAAATCTCTTGTTTCTTCTTTTTCGGACGCTGGGGCTTCGGCTTATTTGCAACTTTAGGTGTAGCGGTTGTTGCATTAGCACGAATTTGTTCAGCTTCGGCTTCTGTAATAGTGCTGCTATGGCTTTTTGCCGCAATTGAAAGATTCTCGCAGATTTCCAAAATATCTTTATTTTCGAGATTTAGCTCCTTTGAGAGTTCGTAAATTCTAACTTTGCCGTTATTCATTCAATAATGTCCTTTCCTGAGTCTATAGGTGTGTTTTTTGTGTAGTTGTTGCTGTAAGGGGGTTGGGTTGGGGGGGGTTAGTAAAGGAATGTTCTATCCTCCTGGGTTGTTGTCGAAATCATGTTTTTTCGTGCTCGATAGTGGATTAATGAATGTTTTTTAGATTAAGAACTTGGGATTAGAAAACGTTTTAGAGAATAACTGAAGACCATGAGGTTCGTGTTAATGAAGTCTTGATGTTAGTTGCTGATAAATTTCAGAGGGTATTTGCTTTCTGAGCGATCGCCCGAGACGATTTTTACGTTGGGCAATGGTCAAGCAGTCAGGGGTCGGACAAAGATAAGCTGAGCGCCCCATACCTTCATCCAATTGTACCGCCTGGGATGGATAGACTCTAACGACTCGCCAAAAATATTCTTTGGGGGCTAGCTTGCGACAGGCAACGCAGCGGCGGTGATTCGTCTTAACCATCTGGCTTTTTCAATAAAGGGCGATCGCCCAAGAAACACATTAAGTGTCATCCTATTCCTCTTCAGTATCTGATTCAATCGCCTCCACTACTTCTGTTTCTTCAATAGACTCGTCTTCTTCAATCTCTTCAACAGGTTCAGCTGCTTCAGATTCAATTGTGTCGGTTTCAAGCTTAGTCTCAGGCTCAAAGTCAGCATCATCTATTTCGTCGATGTCATCTTCGGGAGGTGCCGCCGCTGCTGCCTCAGCCAAAGCTGCCTGCTCGTCTTCATATTTCTGGCTATCTTTAATGTCGATTTTCCAACCCGTGAGACGGGCCGCCAAACGAACATTTTGACCTTCTTTACCGATGGCAAGACTCAATTGATTTTCGGGAACAAGAACGATCGCCTGTCTTTCTTCAGCATCCACTAAAATCACGCCATCAACCCGTGCTGGGCTAAGGGCATTAGAGATATAAGTCGCTGGGTCGGGAGACCAACGGATCACATCGATTTTTTCGCCACGTAGCTCATTAACGACTGCTTGAATACGAGAACCTCTCGCACCAATACATGCGCCGACAGGATCAACATCGCGTTCAACGGTATCAACCGCAATCTTAGTTCGAGGCCCGACATAACGAGTTGGAGGATTTGCTTCCCGTGCTACGGCGACAATTCGAACGATTTCCTCTTCAATTTCAGGTACTTCGTTGGCAAAAAGATAAACAACGAGGTCTGCTGCCGCCCGAGAAACCACTAATTGAGGGCCACGGTGGGAACCCTCTTTCACTTTCTTCAGATAAACCTTAAAGGTTGCATTGGCACGATAGTTATCGTTAGGAAGCTGTTCGCGGCGAGGCAGTTCAGATTCTGTTTCTGGCTGACCAAAGGCGCTGGTGACAGCCATGATAATCGAGTGACGTTCGAAGCGAAGCACTCTTGCCTGTAGGACTTCTCCCTCTAGTTCTTGGAATTCTTCCTGAACGAGTTTACGTTGTTGATCTCGTAATTTTTGGAGAAGAACCTGTTTTGTTTGGATCGCAGCCATCCGACCAAAATCATTTTGTTCTGGCGTGACATCTAGAATTACGGAATCACCCAGTTGAGCTTCGGTTGCAACTTCTTGCACTTCCACAAGGGCGATTTGGTGGTCGGTATTATCGACTTCTTCCACAATTAATTTTGTCGATAGTACGCGGAAGCCTTCGTCTTCTAGGTCTAGCTCCACTTCAAAGTTATCGAAGTAATCTTCGGCGAAAGGAACAACTTGGTCGAGGTTTTGGGAACGACGGTAACGTTCGTAGCCTTTTAATAAGGCTTCGCAGAGAGCATCTTGAACGGCGGATTGGGGAAGGTTATGGCGATCGCTAATTTCAGCAACGAGCGTACCTAAACCAGTGAGACTAACAAGGGACATAGAAATTTAATTTAAATAAAACAGGAAACTAACAATAAAAAATAGAGGGCTTGATTGCTGGGCAATACTCAAGCTGATGTCTGGCTTATGATGATTTGGTTTGATCGTCTAACTGCACCTTGGCAACGAGTTCTCTTGGGATGGCGATCGCCTTACCTTTTTGAGTTAAACGAATCATGTCGTCATCTCGCTGTTGCAAATTCCCTCGCCATTCTTTCTTCTCCTTATAAGGCGCGTAGGTCTTAACGATTACCGGAAAACCGCGAAATGCAATAAATTCACGGTCAAGGCTAAGGGTCCGTGTGGTTCCTGGACTAGACACTTCCAAAACATAAGCGCCCGGAATCAAATTTTGTGATTCAAGGTGGGGATCAAAAGTACGGCTAAACTGTTCGCAATCTTCTAAACCCGTATCTCGCTCCAAATTACGGATATCAATTCGGAGTACAGGGGGCTTTTTATTCGTCTGGAAAATGACATCGACAAGTTCCAAACCTAAGCTCTCAGCGATCGGTTTAGCACAGGCGATAATGTCAGGAATCAGCGGATGAGCCATAAAACAATTAGACAACAAAAAAAGCGGGCTAAACCCACTTCAATGAACTTTAATCGAGGTGTGATTCGTAAAGCTTGCCGCTTTACTCTAAATTCCATATTATCATCGTCTCGGTAAAATGACCTCATCGCAGGGGCACAGCTCCTATCCTGCTGATTTTTTATGTGCTTCTCTCTATATTTTTTCGCCATTATTTTGTAGATAACAGTTAAAAATCAACCGCTTCACTGTAGAATAGTAGACTGTAAATTTTTGAAACCAATTGTCTATTTGGGTTCGGAGGCTTCATTGGCAGAAAGATTTCTCTTAAAAGTTCTTTGGTTAGATAAAGATGTGGCGATCGCCGTTGATCAGGTCGTTGGAAAAGGCACAAGTCCTTTGACTGCATATTTTTTCTGGCCCCGTAACGATGCTTGGCAACAGCTTAAAGACGAGATGGAAGCAAAGCATTGGATTTCTGAATCAGAGCGCATTGACGTCCTGAACCAAGCAACAGAAGTTATTAACTACTGGCAAGAAAACGGTAAAAAGACAAGTATGGCGGAAGCTCAGGCAAAATTCCCTGAAGTCGCATTTAGTGGCAGCAACTAGATTGACTCAAACTATTTATTTTATTTTGTCTTGTAAAGCATAAAAACTATTAGATTAGCGATTATCACTTTGTTTGACGTAAATATAATTGGTATTGAAATCGATTAAATTTTATTTGTAGTTGGGCGTTAGCTCGCCTACTCTGTTAACTAAAAACTTACTTGTGATTAAACGAAAAAAAGGTAGCCTCATCGGCTGCCTTTTTGGTTTATTGATATTCTTTGAACTTCTTTTGAAGTGTTAAAGATTCACTGATTTTCAGAATTAAGCCATACCACCTGCGGCCATGAAAAGTGCCCGAGCACGCTTAAATTCCTGGCGAGCATCAAAATAATCTTTCCCCGCTTCGCTGCTCATCCCTTCAAACTTGGATTGAGCTGCGTTAAAAGCTTGGCGAGCCTCTTCCAAATTAATATCAGAAGCCTTAGTTGCTGCGTTAACGAGAACTTTCACTTCATTCTCTTCAACTTCTGCAAAGCCATCGGTAATGGCAATGTTTTCCCAGCCGTTGATGCGTACTCGCAAAACACCTGTTTCTAGGGCTGTTAATAGGGGAGCATGTCCAGATAAAATACCGACTAGACCAGAACTGCTGGGCAGAATGACCTCTTCTACACTGTCATCCAAAACCGTTTGGTCTGGCGTGATCACTCGTACTTTTAAAGCCATTAGTTTAAAAATTTAATTCAAATAATAGGACGACTTTTGTGTAAAAGGTCAGCACTCCGTTTTACACAAAAGTACTGACCTTAAACTTAGCAATCTAGCGATTAGCCTTGCTCTTGGAGCTTCTTACCTTTGGCGATCGCCTCATTGATATCACCAACGAGGTAGAACGCTTGCTCAGGAAGATCATCGAGCTCACCAGCAAGAATGCGCTTAAAGCCATCAATAGTGTCTTCGAGAGTTACATACTTACCAGGAGAACCAGTAAATACTTCAGCAACGAAGAAAGGCTGAGACAAGAAACGCTCAATCTTACGAGCACGAGCTACAGTGAGGCGGTCTTCCTCAGACAATTCATCAAGACCAAGAATCGCGATGATGTCTTGGAGCTCTTTGTAGCGCTGAAGCGTAGACTGTACAGCACGTGCAGTGTCGTAGTGGTCACCACCAACGATGTTGGGCTGGAGCATTGTACTGGTAGAACCGAGAGGATCTACTGCAGGATAAATACCCTTAGAAGCCAACGCACGAGAAAGTACGGTTGTACCGTCGAGGTGTGCAAATGTTGTCGCAGGAGCAGGGTCAGTCAAGTCATCCGCAGGTACATATACCGCTTGGATAGAAGTGATAGAACCTTCCTTTGTGGAGGTAATACGCTCTTGGAGGTCACCTACGTCAGTACCGAGAGTAGGCTGGTAACCTACCGCAGAAGGCATACGACCGAGAAGTGCAGATACCTCAGAACCCGCTTGTACGAAACGGAAGATGTTGTCAACGAAGAGTAGTACGTCTTGCTTGTTTACGTCACGGAAGTATTCCGCCATTGTCAAACCAGAAAGACCAACACGCATCCGTGCTCCGGGGGGCTCGTTCATTTGACCGTACACGAGGGCAATCTTGGATTCGTTGAGGTTTTCCTCGTTGATCACGCCAGATTCCATCATCTCGTTGTAGAGGTCATTACCTTCACGGGTACGCTCACCTACACCAGCAAATACGGATACACCACCGTGCTGGGTTGCGATGTTGTTGATAAGTTCCATCATGATGACAGTCTTACCTACACCTGCACCACCGAAGAGACCAATCTTTCCACCACGACGGTAGGGAGTGAGGAGGTCTACGACTTTAATACCAGTTTCGAAAACAGAAGGAGCTGTCTCAAGTTCAGTAAGCTTAGGAGCGGGACGGTGAATGGGAGAAGTTTCTTCTGTGCCAACGTCACCTTGTTCGTCTACGGGCTCACCAAGAACGTTAAAGATACGGCCTAGGGTCTTCTTACCAACGGGAACGCTGATGGGAGCGCCTGTGTCGAGTACTTCCATGCCACGAACCAAACCGTCGGTACCGCTCATTGCGACTGCACGGACTTGGTTGTCACCGAGAAGTTGTTGTACTTCACAAGTGATGTTGATGTCTTGACCTGCGGGGTTTTTGCCTTGAACCTTAAGAGCGTTATAGATTCGAGGAAGTTTGCCACTGGGGAATTCTGCGTCAATTACAGGGCCAATGACCTGGGTGATTTTACCCAACGTTTGTTCTTGAGTTGCTACCATTCTTTTTAATTTATTGGTTATTTACTAAGCCGAAACGGTGTCTCGGTGACCGAAGTCTTAACCTAATGTAAAATTTTGCCATATTCAGAGTACCATTTCTTGGACTTCTGTAAAGCAGTTTGAAGCAGGTGCTTTTAGCGCTATGCAGGAAGGGTTTAAACGTCGCTTAGGGGTGATTGTTTTGGAACGCCGATTGCTCTGGGAAGGTACTGATCGGTCGGTTCAATTTTCCGGATGTAAAGGCAAGTCCGTTGGCTCTGGGTCAAGGGAGTAATGAATTGCTCGGTTCGTTCAAGGAAGCCACCACATTGGGCGATCGCCGGGATTAGTTTTTCTGTTTCACTTTCTGACCATTGCCCTCGATAAAGAATAGCTAGTCCGTCTATTTTTAAGAGAGGCAGGGTGTATTCAACACAGATGGCAGCTTTGGCGACAGCTCTAATCGTGACGAGATCAAATTGAGCGCGATACGCTGGGTTCTGGCCAACGGCTTCGGCACGGTCGGCGATTCCGACTGTATTTAGAGCGAGGGTCTCGCTGAGTTCGTTGAGGAAGGCAATTTTTTTGCGCGTGGAATCTAATAATGTGATCTGCCACTCTGGGTAGGCGATCGCCAAAGGGAGTCCGGGAAAACCACCGCCAGTGCCTATATCAATTAGTTTTCCAGTATTGGGTAAGTCAGAAAAGATGGGGTTTAAGGCAACAAAAGAGTCCCATAGATGCTTTTCCCAAAAATCTTCTAATGTCGTGATGCGAGTGAGATTAAGCTTCTGATTGCCTGCGCAAATCCCGTCATATAAATCTGTGAGTTTATTGAGCTGGTTGGCTTCGGGTTGCCACGCTAAGGTGCTTCTATGCAACTCAAATAGTGACTTGAACTGGGTGCAAACATCGCTCATCTGATTCTATTTTCGAACTCTCTATCGCTAAATTTTGGTAGCAGTTATGCCTCATTTCCAGTAAACCATAGGGATGAAGCTGGGGCGATCGCCTAACCCTCAGAAAGAAAATCACTCCCCAAGAGCTCCTAATGAATAGGGATGAGTCTCGGGAAGTGAGGATTATGTTTGGTGTGAGATGTAGAGAATTGAAATTAGTTGAGATGCCTTAGCGGTTACCAAAGAAGCCACCACGTTGTTTCTGCTTTCCAGCAATAAAATCAACCATCTCTTGGCGTTGGGAAACCGTCAAAATATCACGGATATCCATCATCTGTGCAAATTTAAGATCTGCCATTTCGTTGCGGAGAGAACTGTTCGCATTGTATTGGGATTCCAATTGGCTACGGCTTGCATTGCTTTGGGCGAGGCTTTTCATTTCTTCTTGGGCCGCACGAATCTCAGACATGAGATTCGTCATTTGAGGGCGATATTGCTCACGAATTGCCTGGATCTGCTGTTTTTGGGTACTGGAAAGATCTAATTTACTGAGCAACTCTCCCTGATTTTTTTTGAAGTTATCTTCGAAACGATTAGCAAGGATGTACTCGCTCGATTCTAAAGAGCTCAAAGATGTATCAGAAGCTTGGGCGATCACCGGACTGACCGTTGCGAAAGAGAGAGCCATAGCACCAGCAAGAAGTAAGGACTGTTTCAACATGAGTATTCTCCGGAAGTGAAGGGTAATTAGGTACAAAAATTGAGTAGGAAGCAGTAGATACAGACAGATCTATCCTGTGCAATGGCGATCCGTTACCAAAGTCGTTGCGTCAATTCGTCAAAAATTCAGGGAGAGTACATTAGCTCTGAGTAGCCGAAATAACTGTCTGAAGACTCCGACTCCATGAGCGGTTCACTCCAAGTGCTCTCTAGATAAGCTTCTAAATTTTCTTCTGGGTTTATATCCGGTTGGATTGCCGTAATCACGGGTGGTACGAGATCATAATCAGCGATACCCGGCGACAGTAAATATGATTGGTAGCGACCCCAAGTGATAGTCATACCAGCAGCGATCGCCGTCGGAATCAACCAAACCACCTTTGATTTTTTCCGTGATCGCGGCTGTGAAATTGGAGCTTGGTCAGCAATCAGCGCCATTAGAGACTCCTCAGCATCGGCGGGAGCCGGAGGAGGTAAAGGCTCATGCTGTTTCAGAAAATTAATTAAAGACTCGTCATGGTTGGATTTCATAATTGAACTCCTTGTGATTCGAGAAACTGACGTAGCGATCGCCGGGCATGATGAAGGCGTGACTTTACCGTACCCACTGGCACCGTCAAAATTTCAGCCACATCTTTTTGAGGCAAATCTTTGAGATCATGAAGCACCAAAACAGCTCGTTGATCCAAACTGAGAGTCTGTAAACCCTGCTGGACAACATCTTTGTAATGGAGAGAAGTTAATCCCCCTGACTGAGGAGCAGTCAATTGGGCTGAAGATTCTGAGAGTCCATCCAGAGAAGTGGTTTGTCGCTTCGCAAAACGTCGCCGTTGATCCGTCGCCACATTCCAACAAATCCGATAAAGCCAAGTTGCAAAATATTCGGGATTTCTCAACTTGGGTAAACCTTGCCAGACCTTCAGAAATACCTCCTGTACTAGATCGTCTAAAACTGTTTTGCCACAAAGCTGATAAAGCGTAGATCGCACCTTCTGCTGGTAACGCCGATACAACATCTGAAAACTTTGGCGATCGCCATTACGGCAATATTCCACCAAGATCTCATCTGAAACCGACGCTAACTGTGCCGCAGATAAACTGGACATTATGTACTCCGAACGCTCAACCATTGCACGCCTCTTTAGACAAAGCCCAGATCAAAAAGGTTCAAAAGCGCCAAAAACATCCCTTTAAAAGTTTTTTCTGGAAATATCTTGCCAAAATGGAAAAGTATGGTTATGATGGTTAACCGTTGGAGTTAAGCGTCAACTTCAACGACCCACTATCCTCAGTAGCTCAGTGGTAGAGCGGTCGACTGTTAATCGATTGGTCGCAAGTTCGAATCTTGCCTGGGGAGTATAGAAAAAAGAATAAGTACAAGCACATATAGCTTGGAGTTATGAGGTTGGATGGTTAATCCTGTTGTTATGGTGAGCACAACATGATGCTCTACTACTGGCCCTTTACACATTGACTTAAGATGTTAAGCCAGAATTATTCTCTAATGCGGGTATTGAAGATATGTGGCCGTCTTGTATTAACCAACTTAATCCCTTTCCCTATGAACTGAAGAGAGAAACTCCAAAGTTTTTAAAAATGGCTTTCCATGCCACTGAGATTGTGGATGACGCTGCAATATTTATTCCTGTCCGCCCTATCAAACTATTAGGTAAATGTAGTACCGCAAGATATCTTGATTGTCCTAATATCCCTGACGGTCATGTTGATCTGGCCTATGACTATCAAGAAGGTAGAGGAAATCCTGATAACTATCACATAGGGCAATATTACTGGTTCGATTTCGATATTCTAGATTCCAACATGAATACATTGCTTGAACTACGTATGGTATTCAATGAGGGTGACGGCGATTGTAATGATGGTTTGTGGGGAGCAGTATGGGAACGAAATACAGAGTCTAAAATTGCAGATATTTTAAGCAAAAGTGACACTGCAATCATCACGGCACAGCCTACGCTCTTAACTGTCGAAGATCAGCTCCAAGACATCATTATTCCCTCAAATTCTGATTTTGGTGAAGACAATGATCCACTTGTATGCCCTGATATCGAATTCTCAAATAATTTAAAAATCGAAGAGATTATTGGAATGGCTATAAGGTGGTGTTGTGTATTTGCCTATGATTGGAATTACAGCGAAAAAGGCTATGACTCCTAAGAACATTCCTATCTCGCTGGAGTACTTGACTGTTAATCGATTGGCCGCAAGTTTGAATCTTGCCTAGGGAATTTTAGTTTTAAATAGAGTCTGATTGAAAAAAAACCTAAAGAGTTTTAAATCGTTTCAGAATTTTAAACGGTTCGTTCTTTGGTGCTTGATGCAAGTTACAAGGGAATTGATGTAACTGACATTTTTTGTGCGACGCATTTTTTCCTCTGGCCGAAAGCTATGGCAACGTTCTCCTCTCCCAGTAAAAGTTTTGGGAGTGATGGGGGCGATCGCCTTATCTATTCGCATCACTCCCTATCTAATCCCCATTCGTGCCGAAGATATTGCCCAGAAGGATCAAGCATTTACCTTCTATGATCGCCATGGATTAAGGCTTGGAACGGTGCTCAGCGAAACCCAAGAAGAAACGTCCGTTGTCAGCCTCGACGAAATATCGCCTCACTTTAAACAGGCCATTCTCTCAGCGGAAGATAAAAATTTTTACGAGCATGGTGCGCTGGATTTAAAGGCGATCGCCCGTGCGATTGGACAGGCAGCCAAATATCGCAAAATTGTCAGTGGTGCCTCAACTGTAACCATGCAGTTATCGCGCATGCTGCACCCGAATCCCTGGACGATTCCCGCGAAGATGCAGGAAATTTGGTTGTCTTGGCGGCTGATGGCGGGGATGACCCACGATGAAATTTTGGCAGCCTACATTAATCGGCTACCTATGGGCGGCAATATTTATGGTGTGGAGGCGGCGGCACGAATTTATTTTGGGGTAGCAGCGGAAGATTTAAGTATTGCTCAGGCAGCTGTTCTCGCATCGTTACCGAATAACCCGATTTATCTCAATCCCTATGATTACTGGGAGAACCTCAAAGTTCGTCAGAAATATGTGCTGAATCGAATGGTCATGGATGGCTACATTTCCCAAGATCAAGCTGACCAAGCCTTGGCCGAAAATCTGACGCTTCAGCCTCGTCATCAAGGCATAGAAACAGCGCCTCACTTTTTATTTTGGTTAACGCAGCAACTCGATGCAACAGATCATCCCAGCGTTAAAACCAGCCTTGATAAGGAGTTGCAGGAGTTTGTAACGGGACAGGTACAACAAACGGTTTTAAATCTCGGGAAGCTCGATGCCACCCAAGCGGCGGCGATCGCCCTTGATAACAAAACAGGCGAAATCTTGGCCTATGTCGGTTCGCGAGATTATTTAGATCAGGATAATGCCGGGCAAAATGATGGGGTTCAGGCATTGCGACAACCGGGTTCTACGCTCAAACCTTTCTTATATCAGTTGGCAATAGAACAACGAACGATTCAGGCAAATACTGTGTTGGCAGATATCCCGACTTATTATGCGATTCCTGGCGAAAAGCTCTATGAGCCGACTGACTATAGCGAAACATTTTTGGGGCCTGTGCGGGTGCGGTTGGCTTTAGCGAATTCTCTCAATATTCCCGCAGTAAGAGTTTTAGAAGATGTCGGTGTGGGCAATTTTTTGACGCGGCTAAGAGACTTGGGTTTTGAGCATCTCGATCAGCAGGCAGAGCATTATGGCCTGGGTTTAACGCTTGGTAGTGGCGAGGTGAATTTGATGGAGTTGGCTAATGCTTATCGGGCGATCGCCAACCAAGGAAATTTTGGAGAGATTACGGGTGAGTTGGAGGAGGAAAGATCCCCCCTAACCCCCCTTATCAAAGGGGGGGATCAAAAGTCGAGCTGGCAACTGATTACCGATATGCTCAGCGATAAACAGGCACGGGCGATCACCTTCGGAGTAGATTCAGCTTTGAATTTGCCATTCCCAGCAGCGGTCAAAACAGGCACGTCATCGAACTATCGCGACACTTGGACTGTAGGTTTTAGCGAAAACTATACGGTGGCGGTGTGGGTCGGCAATTTTGATGGCTCACCGATGAATGGCGTTTCGGGAGTGATGGGGGCAGCTCCTTTGTGGCGGGAAATTATGTTGCAGCTCCACAAAGACAATGAACCTGGCGCTTTTCCAAAACCTAATGGCATGGTCGAAAAGTCTATCTGTGCGTTATCCGGCAAAAAATCTACTGGCCTCTGTCCGGCGATCGCCCAAGAATATTTCTATCCCGAAGATCTCGCGCAATACGAAACCGATACCGACGATTTTTATCAAGAGATTAACGGCGAAATTCAACTCACTTTACCCGCCGAATACAACGATTGGCTCGCTACCCAAACCCGTATCGATGTGCCCCAAAGCGGATTGCAAATTCTTTTTCCCAACGATGGCGATCGCCTATTGAGTTTTCCCGGAGATCCTAACAAGCTGCAAATTCAATACCAAACCATCAATGATCAACCAGTGCAATGGTTTCTAAACGAAAAGCCTTGGCAACCTAGTGATTCAACAAATCCAAAATTAAATCTCCAACCGGGCAATTGGACATTGCAAATCAAGCAGGGAGATGCAGATCATCAAGTCAGTTTTACGGTGGAACAAGGTCAATTAAATGACTCAAAACGAGGTTTTTCTGTTGAGTAATTCAATCTTATTGTTTGATTTTTTCCTATGCAAAAATCCAAGATAGGTAAAGTACTGCTATTTTTTCCATTGGCTTTAATGGCTATCGGAGTACTGGGTTGGATTGCTATGCATAGCGTAACCTGTGCCTTATTTGGTTCTCCCCATACTTCCGTTTCAGAGTGCACTTGGCGACACCTGCAAGGAGAACCTGGAGCTACTCAAGATGTCAATGACGCAGCTGATATTCTCGAACAGGGCAGCTATCTTGCACTTGAAGAAATTGCAGATGAGATTTTTCTCGACTATGCCACGACAGTGTCTACTCTACCTGAGTCAATGTACGGTGGATGGCAGGTTCCCATCGAGCGTCTGCCTGAACGATTCCATGATCTTGGTGGGAGTTGGTTTCAGTCTCCCGATTTGCTCCTAAATGACAGCGAATCTCTTGAAGACAGACAATTACGTCTCTGGTGGGGAAATGGTCGCCATGGGGTGCTTGTGTTTGCAACCCCTCCAGTTCATCCGCCGGAAGGATTTTATGTTCGTGAAGTCAGTCCCAGAACATACGTTATTGCTAACGAAAGCTGAGCATCCTGAGGAGCCATGAAGAAGCAGAAAAACAAAACGAAATTTAATCTCGGCAATAAATGGTTGCGGTTGATAGCTCTCCTTTTATTCGGTGGAGCAATTTCATATTTTGCTCTGGTCAAGGCAAATTTGTTGATGCCACTTTCGGAGATTCCAGAAGTATTTTGTTTACTTTCCTGTGAGCCAGAAGAAGCCTTTCATCCAGCCATAGAAGGCGACGATTTTCTCAACTATGAACAGGCTTTGGAGCAAGTCATTAACGAAAATTTCGCTCAAGGGGAGATTTCGATATTGGTCGAGAAAGCAAAACTTAGATTGACGGTTTTTCAAGATCGTCAGCCGATGAAATCCTATCCAATAGTTCTCGGTAGTGCTCCAGAAGGCGATAAATTTCATGAGGGCGATCGCAAAACACCGGAAGGAATTTATTACGTTCGAGATCTTTATCCCCACTCCGCTTGGTTCAAATTCATTTGGCTCGATTACCCTCGACCCGAATCATGGCGCGAACATTTTCAGGCAAAGCTTTCAGGCGAAACAAATTGACTACTACCCATTAGGGCATTATTGCCAGGGATAAAAGCAAAAACTCTTTTAACTAATAGAGCCTATGATGCAGATGAGAGAGTGCGACAGCGATTGGCACAGGAGCATTGCGAAGTGGTCCTTCCTTCCACGAAAAAGCGGAAACCGCCTTACCTTTATGACCAAGAGGTTTACAAAAGCTCGCCATTTATCGCGATGGCCGGATAGATTAGAATTATAGTCAGGAATAGGACTCAGGGTGCAGTAACAGCTGCCCCTTAAGCCTTGTGTCCATTGCTATAATCGACAAGAAAACTTCTTTGTCAAACTTGAAGTAATATCGTGGGGGAGCCACTCATTATGACAGGACAGCAAGAAATTTCTTAGGGGGAATTTATCTCGCTGCTTCTATCATCTGGATTAATTGATGACACGCTCTAAATTAAGACACATCTTTCCGTAAATCTGCCGTGTCCCAAGCTTGATCAACTTCATGAGGTAAATCGTAATTATCAGACTGAAAGATTTCTTGCAGATCATCAAATAGCTGATTACTACGTGCGACTAAACCACTTTCATCTTCGTGGATTTCCGCCATCTCATACATCGCTTCAATATCATGATGACGGAATGTTTGGGCATCATGGTGGGCACGATAAGCACGGAATCCCAAGAGTTTGAGAGCTTCAATTCCCATATGCAAAGAAGCTTCAAAGGTTTCCCGTTCAATCACATCAACCTTACGGTGAATCAGCTGATAAGCATGGCGACGGTCTACAGCCCTAACTAATAATTTAAGGTGAGGAAATTCTTTTTTTACCAAGTCGATCATATGCAGACATTTCTCCACATCATCGATCGCAATAATTAGCAGCTTGGCATGTTCAGCTCCAGCAGAATGAAGCAAATCCATGCGTGTTGGATCACCATAAAAAACCTTATTGCCAAATTTACGGAGCATCTCAATGTGGACAGGATCACTATCGAGAATAGTGGTCTGGAAGCCATTGGCAATCAGTAAGCGACCAATAATCTGACCGAACCGACCGAAGCCCGCAATGATGACTGGGGTTTCACCGTCATCAATTTTGTCAGGTTCTGGTTTTTTTGTAGTGACCTTAAAGCGTGGTTGGATTAAACGCTCATTGAGGATGATCACCAGAGGCGTTAATCCCATCGAGAGAGCAACCACCACAATCAGTAATGCAACTATCTCTTCCGGCAGAACATTACTAGTAAGGGCAAAGGAAAAGAGCACAAAACAAAATTCGCCACTCTGAGCCAAAGCGGTTGCAAAGAATAGGTTTTCGCCAAAGGGTTGTTTGAAAAATTTACCAAGGACAAAGAGGATTACGCCTTTTAAGAACATTAACCCTATTACTAGGCTAAGGACGAGTAAGGGCTGTCCAAACAAAATCTTGAAATCAATACCTGCGCCGACGGAGATAAAAAATAATCCTAAAAGTAGACCTTTAAAGGGTGCAACATTGGTTTCGAGTTCATGGCGGTACTCATTATCGGCAAGGACAACACCTGCGACAAAAGTCCCGAGCGCTGGGGATAAACCCACTTGAGCCATCAGTAGTGCAATACCAATCACTAGGAGGAGTGCTGTTGCAGTAAAGATTTCTCGCATTCGGGTGTCGGCAATAAATCGGAAGATTGGGCGCATTAAAAAACGACCAATGACGATAATGCCTCCCACTGCACCCATGACGAGGATGGTTTGCTGCCAACCAGGACGATCAACGGTATTTGCAGCGGCGGCAATGATATCTGTGGAGGCGACTAGGGCAGTGTCGGTTTTCGGTGGGGCGATCGCCAGTAGAGGCATAAGAGCCAACATCGGGATTACAGCAATATCCTGAAACAGCAATACAGAAAAGCAAGCTTGACCTGCTTCGGTACGCATTAAGCCTTTTTCACTGAGAGTTTGGAGAACGATCGCCGTCGAAGATAATGCCAAAGTCATGGCGATCGCCAGACTGCTTTGTATCGGTTGTCCCAATGCCAGAGCTATTAGGGTAATTACCCCCGTGGTGACAGCAACCTGCAATCCTCCCAAACCGAGAATAGGCCCTCGCATTCGCCACAATAATGAGGGTTGTAGTTCTAAGCCGATGAGAAAAAGCATCATCACGACACCAAATTCGGCGAAGTGCATGACACCTTCTTCCGCGCCGACTAACTGAATACCAAAGGGGCCAATCACAATCCCTGCAATTAGATATCCCAACACAGAGCCTAAGCCCAGCCGTTTCGCAAGGGGGACGGAGAGCACTGCCGCCATTAAATAAATAAATGCTTGAAAAAAGAAGTCTTGGCTATGCACTCGGCACCTCGGCAGGAGAAGAAAGGATCGGATCTAGGTTGTCGTTAATGTATTCAAGGTTAACGAGATTTTCCCACTGGATTTGATTCTGACGTAAAGCTTTTAAAACTTGGCGATATTTTGTAACGTGCTCATCGAGTTGCTGGCGATCGCCAAATTTTAGTGCCCCATGAATGACAAAAGGTGGAAGATAATTCATGCCGCAGAGTCGCGCAGTTTGCTCAAAAGGAACTAACAATTCCCGCATCGAATAATGGTTGTCTCCCTCACGACAATAGGTTTCTTTCATACCGCCTGTGGAGATAACAGAGAGGCACCGTTTCCCTTGGAGTTCGTCGCCTGTTTTACCGTAGGCAAAGCCATAGGACAACACCAAATCCTGCCATTTCTTGAGAATTGCAGGGCTGCTATACCAAAAAAAAGGATGTTGCCAAACAATAATGTCATGCTCTCTGAGAAGTTGTTGTTCCCGAGGGACATTGATATGGAGATCTGGATATTCCTCATAGAGATCATTGATCGTAATGCCATCAAGATCGGCGATCGCCTCCAATAAAGCCCGATTCACGCGAGACTTCTGGAGAGCCGGATGGGCAAATAAGATCAAAATCCGATTGGTGGCAGTCATGACAAATGATGTGAAGTGGACGAATAGCCGTGATCTACTCATTGTGAGCCCAAATCAACTGGAATGTCAGCTTCCCACTAATAAAATCAGCGACTTAATAGATTTTTTCTGTAGATCTATTATCACAATCGCTTCCCCGTGGCGATCGCCTTGTCTTTTTCAATGAAAGCTGTCGCTGCTGCCACAAGACAATGATCTAGGCTTAAAACATTGAATAGGCAGGAAATAAGAGGTTCATCAGCAGAATGAAAACATTAACCGAAGATTCATTGCATACAAGTTGCAAAACCGCTTTTCTTTGATACTTTGGGCGTTATATAAGTCAATTCTGTCTAAAACAGTCTCTGGTTCTCACTTGTTTGGTGTGGGTCTTGTTCTATGAATCTTTTGTTAAATCTGATTTCCTTCTGTGGAATATTCGGGCTATGCGGCGTTGCATGGCTTGGCTCAGAAAACAAGAAAATTGTTCCGTGGAAAATTATTGGTGTTGGTGTTGGGATGCAGTTAGTGATTGGCTTTTTAGTCTTCACTGTTCCGATTACTCAGCAATTCATTGTTTTTCTCAATGATCTCCTTAATTCTTTTATTGCCGCTGCCGAACAAGGTAGTCGCTTTATGTTTGGTTCGGTATTAGTACCACCGGCTCCAACTGGAGGTGCGGGCATTGGGACTGCGGCAACATGGCTTGTGAATACTCTGGGGTCGTCTTATGTCCCTGGGGCAGACGCTGCACTCGGCGGTGCAAATCTCAATCTTGGCTATGTATTTGCCTTTAGAGCATTACCACTCATCATCTTTTTCTCTGCCCTGGTCGGTTTACTCTATCGACTTGGCATTCTCCCTTTCATCATCAGCATCTTCGCTAAGTTTTTCCGGAAAGCTATGGGCATCAGTGGTGCCGAAGCTTTATCCGGTTCTGCCAATATTTTTGTAGGAATCGAATCGGCGATCGCCGTGAAGCCTTTCCTTGCCGAAATGACCCGCAGTGAACTCTGTGCGATTCTCACCAGTTGTTTTGGTTCTATTGCCTCTACTGTTCTAGGACTCTATGCCGGATTTTTATTGCCCGTTTTCCCAAGTATTACTGGTCACCTAATGTCGGCATCCGTGCTGACGATTCCCGCATGTTTTGTTATTTCAAAAATCCTTGTGCCGGAAACCGGTGAGCCTGTCACAATGGGCGGCGTTCCAGAAGAGGAAGAGGACCCAGATAAACCTAAGCAAAGCATTATGGACAGCATCATCCTCGGTGCATTGGATGGCGTCAAAATGGCTGTAGGTATTGCTGCTGTACTAATTGCAATCGTCAGCTTAGTAAAACTGCTTGATAGTTCTTTCGCTGGCTTAGCTGGTTTACAAACAAGCGAAAACGCCATATTAGCTATGGTTGGTAGCTTATTTAAATATGTCAGTTTAAATAATATTTTCGGTGTTTTATTCCTACCTCTTACCTTTTTAACTGGTGTCTCTCTCGACCCTTCTGAACTTTGGCAAGCTTCGGTATTAATTGGACAGCGCGTCTTACAAACCTCGATTCCACCTTATCTTCAGCTCGCAAGTTTGGCGCGGGAAGGTGCATTAAGTGATCGCACTTTATTGATCGTGAGTTATGTTCTCTGTGGCTTTGCCCATGTCCCGTCCTACGGCATTTTTGTCGGAGGTCTCGCAAATCTTGCACCTTCACGACGTAGCGAAATCGGTTCCCTCGGCTGGAAAGCGCTCTGGGGTGCAACTCTCGCAACTCTTATGACTGGTTGTATCGCTGGTCTATTCTTCTTCGGCGGTAGCAACGCCGCAATTTTAGGTCGATAAATACTAAGGAAAAATGATGTTAAACCGTAAACGTTTTTGGACAATCGGACTTGCCTTTATGACAGCCCTCAGTGTGATGGGCTTTACCTTAGGCAATTTCATTGCTGTCCATGCTGAAACCTCTAGCTATCAAGATCCTGCTGGACGCTTTGAAGTCGCAATTTTACCTAGCTATAAAATGACACCTGTTGCGGGTATGTTTGTTGTGGAGTCCGCAGAAGGGGACGTTGCTTATACAGTATCTGTGCGCCCAAAGGCTTCCGACCGTTATCTCGAAGATAATGAATTAGCTCAAGTCGCACTGGATACCCTAGCGGCAGGAGAAGGATTTGTTCCAGGAGTCTTTGCTGGCAATGATATTGGTGTCGAAATTCCTTGGCGCGGGACGCAAGGTAAAACACCTGTATCTGGTACCGCTTTTGCACGGCAAACAAATAATTCTGTTTTAGTACTCAGCATTTCGACAACGGCAGAAAATACAGACAATATTGCGCAGATTTTGCCAGATTTATCCCAAAGTTTAAAGCCCATTGAATAAGGCTTAATGATAAGCAAAAGAATAGAAGGATTGTTCAGTCATCACAATGTTATGTGGTGGCTTTTTTATTGCAATGATAAACATAGCCATAGTAACCAGCTTGGCGAGTTTTTTGTGGGGTTTCACAAAGTTTTGGCGTCGAATCTTCCTGTAGATTTAGTGTCCATAATTTAAATTCTTGATTTGGGTATTTAGCAATAATTTGCTCAAAATCAGGATGATAGTTTTCTGGGTTGTCTTGGTAGGGAATAAGAGCAAAGGAAATATCGCTAGGGCTTGAGCTGCGATATCTTTCCCAGGCGATCGCCATCATTTCGCCAATTTGAACAATACTTTTGTGATAGGTCAGAATTAGAGCCGGTTGAGCGTCTTTTTCAATCTGCTGAATGATCGGAGTGGGTTGGTAAGGTTTTTGGTAAGCCAAATTATTAATGACAGTCAGGCTACCTAGAAAACTGAGGCTCAGAATAAGGGCGATCGCCTGAGAGCCAGATTTAGAGAAAAAAACAAATATCTTTTGAGATTGAAAAAACTGACTATTATTTCGTTGCCAAAAATGACTCATCCCAATAGCGACAAGTAAGATGATCGCTGGAAAATAGATGAAGTGATAACGTGCGCCACGGGTGATATCGTAACCAAACCCATAGGTCAAAATAATAAATAGCCCCCAAGCTATCACCACAAATCGAGTTAGAAAAAAAATTAAAGGTTGGTATTGGGGATTGTTTATTTGATGGGAAATACCTTGTTGCCAAAATCTAAAAAGTTTGAGGATAAATATCACCATCAAAATGCCTGACACAATAATAATTGAGACCACCGGAGCTTTTACTGGCAACACGAAAATCATCGTTGCTAAAGCATAAATAAATTGTCCTACTGGGAAAAAGAATTCTGACCAATCTGAATAGTCCAGTCGAATCCAATCGGTCATGGCGCTGCCGTAGCTAGACGGGAGAACTTGAGTTATCCAAATCAAGCTAAAAAATGCCACACCAATCACAACAGAAACAATGCGTAGTGATTGGGATTTATTAGGCAAAATTTTGTGGGTATAGAGTAACCAGATAAAGGCGATCGCCTGGGCGATTAGGGTTAGTGCGAAAAAGTAGTGGGTTAAAAGGCCACAGATATTGATGCTCAGCCAACCAAAAATGATGAAATAAGATAATGCTTTTTTTTCGAGCAGACAATTGATGCAATGGAGACAGTAGCCAAAAGAGGCGATCGCCACCAAGATAATCAGTGAGTAATGTCGAGCTTCTTGGGCAAGATAAATATTAAATGGAGAAAGTGCCATTAAAGCTGCACTGATTTGGGCAATTGATTCTGATTTAAAGGATTTTTTTGCTATCCAATAGATCGCAAAGATACCGACAATACTAAAAATCACAGATAGATAACGAATGCTATTAATGGAGATATAGTTGTCTGCCTCTAAAGGAAATAATTTTTGCCATAGATTAGCTATCAAAAAATATAATGGTGGGTGATTATCTTGTTGGATCAGTAAAGCTGCAACATCTTTTAGATTATGTATAGGATATCCTTTGAGAGGAGCTAAAAGTTCTGCTGGAGATATAATTGTGTTAATGGAAATCTGACTATAATCATCTCCACGAGAATAAAAAACTGTTGCAAATTCATCAGTCCAAGGCGGTTTTGAGCCTAATTTAAATACTCGTAAAATGCCGCCGATAATCATCCAAAATGAGACTAAAAGATAAGGTCGTGATTTGAGAAGATTATTTATCATTTATCTTAATACAGGGTTCGGCTACAGAGTGTCATTAAGAAATAGTGGCTGAGTCTATGATTAGAAAACTTGATGAAGAAATGCACAATATTTCTTGTTGTAGCAATAAGTATGGCGATCGCCCTATAAAAAGATTGATGCGATACAGTAGAATACTCCTTGGTTCAACCATTGAAAACATAGATTGAGATTAGGTTACGCAGATTTATGGATGCAAGACTTCGGGTCGAATTGGGAGAAAATAGCTACGATATTGCGATTGTCAATGGTCAACTGGCACGCATCGGTTCGGAACTGAGCCAGTTAAATCTTGGCAAGAAGATTCTAATTATCTCGAATCCTGAAATTTTTGGGCATTACGGCGAAACGGTCGTCGGTTCCCTTTTGGAAGGTGGTTTTGATGTCTGTAGTCATCTAATTCCGGCAGGCGAAGAATATAAAAATTTGGCATCGATTCAGCAAGTTTATGATACAGCTCTAGAAAATCGTATTGAGCGTTCCTCCACATTTTTGGCTTTGGGTGGTGGCGTTATCGGTGATATGACCGGTTTTGCAGCGGCAACATGGCTACGCGGCATTAATTTTGTACAGGTGCCAACATCATTACTCGCAATGGTTGATGCGTCGGTGGGGGGTAAAACAGGAGTTAATCATCCCCAAGGCAAAAATTTGATTGGTGCTTTTTACCAACCCAAATTTGTCATGATTGATCCTACAGTGCTAAAAACGCTTCCAGTGCGGGAGTTTCGGGCTGGGATGGCAGAGGTGATCAAATATGGTGTGATTTGGGATCAGGAGCTATTTAAAGAATTAGAAACAGCAGAAAGCATCGACAGCTACGACAGTATTAAGTCCGATTTGCTCGATTTGATTCTGGAGCGGTCTTGTCAGGCAAAAGCGGATGTAGTCAGTCAGGATGAACGGGAGTCAGGGATTCGTGCCATTTTAAATTATGGTCATACTCTCGGTCATGCGGTGGAAAGTTTGACTCACTATAAGCAGTTTGTGCATGGGGAAGGGGTCGCGATTGGCATGGCTCTAGCGGGGGCGATCGCCATGAAAATGAGTCTCTGGACGAATGAAGAAGTACAACGACAGGATGCTCTGATTAAGAAAGCTGGTTTGCCAATTGAATGTCCGAGTCATCTAGAGGTGAAAGATATTTTGCGGACACTCCAGAACGATAAAAAAGTGCGGGCTGGCAAAGTGCGGTTTATTTTGCCCACGAAAATTGGCGAAGTGCTGATCACAGATCAGGTCAGTTCAGAACTCATTCAGGATGTGCTGGCTCCAGTCACTCTTTAATAACTAGTCCACAAACCAATGTTTCCCCGCAAATCCAAACGCTCTCTGGCCACCAAAGGCTTGGGCGAGTCTGGTGACAAATTGGTGACCAATCTCCGTTTCAAAAACTGTTGAAAAGACTAAATCTGCCTCGGGATTCGTTTCGCAAAACTGCTTGAGCTGCGATGGAAAGCCCATAATGGCTGGCTTCAAAACATAGATAAATGGCGAATTCGGTGTGTAATGAGCTTTCAGTGAAGCGATAGTGCAGACTGACTCATCAAGGGTGATCGCCGTCCGATATTTCTGCTGGAATATCAAGGTATCTTGGTGTTGCTTGGGATGGAATGGCTGTTCGATAAAGTCGATTTGAGATTGCTGATCTGCCCACTGAAACAGCACCTCAGCTTCGGCGATCGCCAACCGCCCGTTTGCGTCTAATCGTAACTTTGCAGAGGATGGCAGTAACTCTAAAATCTGTTCACAGAAAGCTATCTCTCGATGAATATCGCCGCGATGAATTTTGATTTTGAAGGTATCGTGACCCTCTTTGATGAGTTGTTGTAATTGTTCTGGATTGGTCTCGCGCAGATCTGCGGTGCGTGGAATAAGTTGGCAGAGCATCGTTACGGAAATCGGTTTTATCTCTGGCTGCCACTCAAATCCCATCAAGGCTGACCCAAACCCAAATTGGCAAGCTGGATATTCTGTCGAAATTGAATAAATATCTTCGGTGGTGATTCGCTCTCCAAATCCTTCGCACAGGGCGATCGCCTGCTGAACAGTCTCTGTCCCAAACTGAGTCAAAGGCGCGATTTCTCCTTGGGATTGACGACCTGCCGTATTGGTGAGCGTCACAATAATCCCTTGACGCATCGCCATCACACCATGATTAGTCCGGAGCGGTTGCGCTAATCGCCGCTCATAAGGCTGAAAACTCAGTTTGTATTCCGTCATCTGTCGCTCGCTGCCGGTGAAAAGAATTAGTCTAAGCTTTTCAGAAATTGCCTAAAGGCGTAAATTGCTAGTCCAGCACAGAACAACGCCCCGAACGCCACAAAACTTTTGCACAAAAGCATTTCCCATGCAGGCGGGAAAAAAGGAATAAAAACGCTACAGCTCCCACCCTCCGCAAAGAAAGCAACCCAGCCAGCGACGGAACCCATCGTCACAAACCACAACACCGCACAGAGGTGGTTAAACCAAGGATATTTTTGCCCGAAAATCATCATCAAGCCCGTGGTTACAAACACCATGCCACATGCAAATAGCACCCACAGCGGCGCATGGATTGTCGAGGGGTCTGTTTTCAAGATACCAGTAGATGCGGCGATCGGAAAAAATCCCAGCACAATGCAAAAAATGCCAAGAAAAGGATTTTGGGAAGTTGGTGGAGAAGACATAGTCAGAAATTGCGGAGGCTCTCAAACTATCTTCGTATAATTATGAGCAGTGGGATTAGAGCGAGCAGCGACAGAGTAGATGAGTGATACGCCACAGTGGGTATTAGACAAGATTGCAGAGGTTAAAGCCCAAGGTTCAACAGAGTTAGATTTAAGTGCTCCAGAGATTGACGGAGGCGACTTGACAATAATTCCGCCGGAGGTATTTGAGCTGGATTTTTTAACTAGCTTGGAGATTTGTCGTCACAAAATTCAATTTATTCCCAGTGAAATTGCCCAACTTGAAAACCTCACGACTTTTCATCTTAGCGGAAATAAGATTAAAAAAATCCCTGTAATACTATGTCACTTATCTAATCTTCAAGAGCTATATCTTTATGACAATCAGATCACAGAAATTCCAGTAACTATCAAACAATTATCTCACATTAATATTATTGATTTACACAACAATAATATTAATGACTTTTCAAACTTAAGTGAACTGATATCGCTCAGACAACTATATCTTGGCATGAACAGGATTAACTTAATTCCACCATCGATAGGTAAATTAAAGGGTTTAGTTGTTCTAGAACTTTTAATCAATAATATAGCTGTTATTCCAAGTGAAATATGCCATTTAAAATCCTTAGAGATTTTGTCTCTTGACTCTAACTTATTATCTGAATTACCTGAAGCTATAAAAGATTTGAGTAAGCTCATGCAGCTTACATTATCGAGGAATAGAATTAAAGAAATCCCAGCTTGTATTTTTCAATTAAAAGAACTACGACTTTTGTCTTTATCATCCAATGAAATTAGTCAAATCCCTAAAGATATTTGTAAATTAGAAAAGCTTGAAAAACTTATTCTTAAAGGAAGCACTAATGTAGTATACCCACGTGATTATTCATGGCGAATCAATGTAAGTAAAAACGATGAAAACCCTATAGAAATTCCACCACCTGAAGTTGTGGATCAAGGCTTAGAAAGCATTCGGAATTATTACAAACAAATCCGAGAAGAAGGCATCACCAAACTCTATGAAGCCAAACTTTTAATCGTTGGAGAGGCAGGCGCAGGAAAAACAACCCTTGCTAATAAAATTCTTGATCAACATTACGAGCTTCAACCCGAAGACACCACCCACGGCATCGACATCCACGAATATATTTTCCCGTACCAAGACCATGACTTTCGCGTAAACATTTGGGACTTTGGCGGACAAGAAATTTACCATGCCACCCACCGCTTTTTCCTTACCGAAAGATCCGTTTATATCCTTGTGGCCGACGAACGAAAAGAAGATACCGACTTCGACTATTGGCTCAATATTATCCAGCTCCTCGGCAAAAAAAGCCCTGTCATCGTACTGCTCAACGAAAAGCTCGGCCGCAAACGCAAAATTAATGAAAGTGCCCTGCGCGGACAGTTCCCCAACCTCAAAGAAATCATTTCCCTCGATTTGTCTAAGAGCGAAGAAATCCCCAAGCTGGTTAATAAAATCCAAGCTTATCTCCAGACCCTTGATCATATTGGTGACCCACTGCCAAAAACTTGGACAAATCTCCGTACTTTTCTAGAAACTGATGGCCGTAATCACATTACTTTGCAGGAATATATTGACCTGTGTGATGACTTTGGCTTTAAAGAAAACACCGATAAACTTTCTCTGAGCCAATATCTCCATGACCTCGGCATTGTTCTGCACTTCCAGGATGATCCACTGCTAAACAAAACCGTTATTCTCAGTCCCGAATGGGCAACTGATGCTGTTTATCAGATCCTCGACCACCCCGAAATCATTGAGAACTATGGCACTTTTAGTCGGAAAGATTTACAGCTCATCTCGATTAATACAGCTTTCGATAACATGCATGATGAAGTCTTGCAGTTAATGATTAAATTCAAGCTTTGTTATCGCATCACTGAAACAGCGAATATTTATATTTCACCGCAGCTCTTAAATCCCCAACAACCTAAATATGGTTGGAGAAAATCGAATAATCTCATCGCTGAATATCGCTATGACTTTATGCCAAAAGGGATTGTTAGTCAGTTTATTGTGGAGATGAATCGACTAATTAAAGACCAAAATCTGGTGTGGCGTAGCGGCATTATTCTCCACAAAGATAATACTGATGCTGAGGTGATCGAAAATCTTGCCCAACGAAAAATCACCATTCGGGTGCGCGGCGACCATAAACAGAATTTACTGACGGTTATTTTCCATGAGTTGGATAAGATTCATGACTCCTACCACGGTCTACAAGTCGATAAACTAATTCCTTGTAACTGCACTGAATGTAAGCCGAAACCAAACCCTGAACTTTTCCCATTTGCAGATATTAAATGGGCAATATCGAAACATCAACCGACTCTCCAATGTCGCCGAAGTTTTGAGCTAGTAAAAGTACAAGGCTTAATCGACGAAATATATGATCCTTCTACCAATCTGCCTCCCCCCATCCCCAATACAGAATTCCTGGGAGACGAACGAATTATTATTAAAGACAGCACCGTTAATATCACTCCTAAAGCTGTGACTGAACCAAAGCCAGAATCCCCCATCTCAAACGATGCCACCCCAAAATTACCTGTTGTGCTCACCAGCTCCTTCGCAATGGGTTATTTGTTTGCCCTTGTCGCCGTAGTGATTCTGGTTGCGGCCAGTGTTCTGCATCCTATTTCTCTGGCGATCGCCCTAATCGGAATCACGATGTTGTATGTTCTGATTGGTGTTTTCACTCTACGAGCTGCCGACCAAACCAAAGATGAGTCGATGGTTCAGCTTGTCACAATCGTGCTTCAGCAACTTCCGGTACTTGGTAATGTTGTTAGTGCAATTAGAGGGATAGCAAATAAAGGAAATTAATTTTATTCAATCAATAATGGAATCCGTTTTTTCTGGTCAGAAAATTAGTTTATATTTAGGCGATTCCATAGTCTTAGATAACCTGAATTTTGAAATTTTGGCAGGAGAAAAAGTTGGCTTAATTGGGTCTAGCGGTGCAGGAAAAAGTTCATTTTTAAGTCTGCTCAATGGTCAATGGCAATCAACCGATGGCAACCTAAATATTTGGGGTGATTCTTTCGCCAAACTTCAAGGAAAACGACGACGACGAGTGCAGCGCAAAATCGGCACAATTTATCAGCAGCTCAATTTAGTGGAAAGTTTGGCTGTTGTTCATAATGTGAATGCGGGGAATTTGGGGCGATGGTCTTTTCTGAAAGCCGCAGTTTCGTTGTTTTTTCCTTTAGAGCAGCAGCGAGTGCACTGGGCATTAGAGCAGGTTGGTATTCCCGAAAAGATGTTTGCGAAGACTAGCGAATTGTCAGGTGGTCAGAAACAGCGTGTGGCATTAGCGCGAGTTCTCATCCAAGACCCGGAAATTATTTTGGCGGATGAACCAATCTCCAGTCTCGACCCACAGCTCAGTCGCGACATGATGGATTTGTTGGTGGATTTGTGCGATCGCCACGGTAAGACATTGGTGGTGAGTTTGCACTCATTAGACTTTGCAAAAAGTCACTGCGATCGCCTAATCGGTCTAAAACAAGGCAAAATCCTCTTTGATTTACCTGCGGATGCCGTTACCGATGCCCAACTCGATCACCTCTATAGTGATAGCCCTTTATACTAGATGTCTGGATTTTATGAAGAGCAAGAATGGCGATCGCATCAAACGCACGACCAAAAGATAATAACGATTGGCAGTTGGCTGGCAAGCTGATTCCCTACGCAAAACGCAATATTGTCACCCTTTTGATCTCCATTGTGTTGCTCATTCCTCTGGCGATCGCCGGAGCCATTCAGCCTTTGGTGATTGGTCAAGCGATCTCCTTGTTGCGGGGTGAAAAAGTCTGGTCTGTTTTGGCGGATTTGTCCGTGACCGATGGCCTCAATCGCCTAATTTTTATTCTCTGTGCCACGATTTTAATTCGTCTTGCCTTCGCCTCGATCCAAGGATTTTTAGTCCAGAAAGTTGGTCAAGAAATTACTGCGGGAGTTCGCCAAGATCTATTCGATCATGTGACATCCTTATCCTCACGCTTTTTTGATCGGATGCCCGTCGGAAAACTCGTCACCCGTCTCACCAACGACGTTGAAGCATTGGGAGATGTTTTTGCCAGTGGGGCGATCGGTATTCTCAGCGACATTATCTATTTGTTGGTGATTATCTTCACGATTTTTGCTCTGCAATGGAAATTGGCAACCTTGCTAATTTTGATGTTGGTACCTGTCGCCTTCTTGATCATTTATTTCCAGAGCCAATACCGCAAAGCAAACTACCAAGCCCGCGAAGAACTCTCCCAGATGAATGCGATGCTTCAGGAGAATGTTTCTGGCATTAATGTCGTGCAACTGTTCCGCCGTGAAGCGCTCAATAGCGAGATGTTCCGTTCTGTAAATGACCGTTATCGTGATGCTGTAAACACCACAATTTTTCACGATTCTGCCGTTTCCTCTACTCTCGAATGGATATCTCTCGTGGCGATCGCCGGTGTTTTGTGGCTTGGTGGTTGGTTCATCTACCAAGATGCTCTAAATTTCGGTGTTTTGGCCGCATTCATCCTCTATTCCCAGCGACTCTTCAATCCCCTACGTCAGTTCGCGGACAAATTCACCATGTTTCAGTCAGGCTTTACGGCGATTGAACGGATTAACGAGTTGATGGCAGAACCAATTGAAATTAAGGATCGCGATCAAGACTCCCTCACCGCCGCAAATCTCAACGAAACAGCTTCCGGTGAAATCATTTTCGATAACGTTTCGTTTGGCTATAAACCCGGCGAATATGTCCTAAAAAATCTGAATTTCAAAATTAAATCCGGCGAAAAAATTGCCCTTGTGGGCCCCACAGGTGCAGGAAAAAGTTCCATTATTCGTCTGCTTTGTCGTCTTTATGACCCAACCGAAGGCCGAATTTTGGTTGATGGCGTTGATATCCGTGACATTCCCCAAGAAGAATTACGACGTCATGTGGGCGTAATTTTGCAAGAAAGCTTTTTGTTTACGGGTGATGTCCAACGCAACATTACCCTCGGCGAAGACTATCCCTTCTCCGAGGTTCAGCGAGCCGCTCAAATCACCAATGTCGATAGCCTAATCGAAGAATTACCCCAAGGCTACAACACCGCATTGCGGGAACGTGGCACAAACCTTTCGGGTGGGCAAAAACAACTACTAGCCTTCGCCCGAGTTGCAATTCGCGACCCGAAGATTTTGGTATTAGATGAAGCAACAGCTAGCCTCGATGTCGGCACAGAAGCCCTAATTCAATCTGCCCTCGATCAGCTCCTCGAAGAACGTACTGCAATTATCATTGCCCACCGACTTTCTACTATTCGCGATGTCGATAAAATCATCGTCCTCAAACAAGGTGAAATCATCGAAACAGGCAACCACGACGAACTGCTAGAACTTAACGGTCTATATGCAGGTTTACATCGTCTTCACATGCTCGGTGAGTAGACTTTTTTTAGCAAGATTGAATTTCAATAATCGTATTTAGAACTTGCTCTGATATGTGAGATTTTTGTATGACAGAAAAGTCATCAGAATCATCGTGAAGTCCGTGAGATAGTACGAAGGCTAGTCCTTGCTCAAAAGTGATTATTATACCGACCTCATTAGGTAAGTCCTCATATAGAACATTGATTGGCTTTTGTTTGAGAATGGTAAAATCACAGACTTTTTGACCGATAAGTTTTCTCCAGAGTAAGTGACTATATTTTCGATCTCTTGCTTCTATAGGGAATAGTTGCGCATCTGATTCTATAGGTTTGCCACTTTGCACAACTTCATTTTGATCTTCTTCAATCCACACAGTCACAGAATTTAGGGATGGATTACTTGCTGCTCCGATCACTAACCCAGAATCGAAGTACAGGAGTAGAGGGCCTGCTGTTAGTGAAAAAACTTCGTGTTCATCAATGTCAGCTTGAGCAGTAGATTCTTCAGCAGACCACCAACTGTATCGAATAAGGTTTTCTACTCTCTGCCCAATTATCTTTTGTAGAAGTTCAATCTGACATGATGGAATATTTTCAAAATAAGTATTAGTCATTTCATTCTAGGTTTAATGGAAATGCGATATTCAGCTCCCATAGTGAGTTTCTGATTATAGAGATCAACCACAACCAGAATATCTATGTTTAAGGTAGAACTCCTATCCAAGAGATAATTTGGGTTGTGCTGTTATCAGCAAAAGAACGGGTTGCTTTGACTTCAATTTCTACGCCTGTTCCACTCTGAAGATATTTGAAATTCATCGGGAGATCGCCGAGATGAAGAAGAAATTCTTCGCCATTTTTTTCGAAGTAAGCAGGGTCTAAATCAGCTTCATAGCGACTAGTATAGGTATAGCCTTCGCGGAACTCTGGGTTAGGGTTGCGGGTTCGATAAATAACTCGGAAATCTGTATTGATCCAATCTGGATATTGTCCAAGATCGACAAGGGTCATTTTGAGGTCTCGGCCTTCTCCATTTACGCTCTGGCGAATGAGTTGAGTTGCATCGGATTTGGCGATCGCCCTTTTTACGGTCACCTTATAACCCTCACCTTGGCGCATCACATCATAATCCAACCAAAGATCACCCGTTTGTTTCGCTGAAAGATCACGGCGATCGCCCAACCTTAGTTCAAATTCTGCATCGTTAAAATTCGCTTTGGGCTGAGCTGCTTGCCAAACGAGAGAAACAGGTACTTCCACAAATTCGACATGCTCTTTGTAGTTATTCGGGACGCGTGAGCCACCAGCTAATTTACTCAACAAACCGGACTGCGATCGCCAAATATTTTTAGAGAGGGTCACCCCTGTATTTTCGAGCTGAGCAACAGAGGCGCGCTTGACTGGATTTTCGCGGGGAATATCCGTGTAATTTTGGACGAGGGTAACCTGACCAAAGCGTCCATCGTCTGCAATCTGGCCATCGCGTCCATCGCGTCCATCAGAACCATCGCGACAATAATAGGTTTTGCGCTTACATTTTTCTTCTTGGTAGGTGGTTCCATCAGCGCGGGTTTTTTCTTCCCACTCACAAGTTTTGATACGCCATGAATTGTGATAACAATCGCACCCTTCGCCGCCATAGCCACCGCGGCCAGATTCTCCAGCTAGTCCACCACTGTTATTAATAAAAACGCTTCTTAAATCTTGGGGTTGCTGATAAAAAATTGTGACATTGCCACCATTGCCGCCGCGCCCTGCATCGCCACCATGACCGCCATCGCCGCCATCTGCACCGTTGATATTACGTTCTGGTCGATCCCAATAAATGGGACAAATAGCCGATTCACCATATTCACCGTCATCACCGTCGCGACCATCACTACCAGATAGGTCAAAATTAAGCGGTGCTCCCTCAGCATAAATAACTTGATTTACGCCATCAATGCCGTCTCGGCCATCCCTTCCAGAGCGACCATCTTGCCCATCAGAACCCCAATAATTTGACGATCGAAACCAAGGGGCTGCATCAAGGCGATCGCCGGGAAAATAAATAATAGTTAGGGCACTAAAGAGAAGAAGGGCACAGAAGGAGAAAAATCGGCGCGTTTTCATGGATTTGGCTAACAGTGGCTATCGTCACTGACGCAAAAATTAGTTTGGAGTTTCTATTGCAAGGCTAGGATTTTGAGCTGCACTCCACCAGGCGATCGCATAATTTTGGGTGTCTTCGTTTACCTTGTCGGGAAAGACAACCCGTAATTTGTATTGGGCAGTATTCGGCACGGGGCAAAATAAATGCTCAACACTATCCACACTGCTATTAGAATGACAAATTGCATCCTTGAGGTTATCGCTCGTTGCAGGCAGTAAATATAGATCCAAATTGTTTAATCCCAAATCCTGAAAAGTTTCACCTTCGTCATAACGTTCATTTTGGTTGAGGTCATTTAATTCAACTCTTCTGTCCCAAGTGGTTGTCGCAGAGACATAGGAATCGGCGATTAATGGCGCATCAATGAGGTAGTCATGATAGTTCTGGTGAGGCAGTTCGTCGTAATTCCAGCCAATATTTGCCACGGTTGTTGTGGGTGACCATTGACCTCCTGCAAATTGTTCGTGCGATCGCCGGGCATTAAGTTGACCTGTGCCCATTTGAATATCGAGGGGAATTTCAGAATTAGTTGCCGCGTCGGAATCAAACCAAGTGAGGTTATTTTCTTTGAGAATGGTGCGTTCCATCCCTAATAATTTTCCATCTCCTTGATCCTCAACTTTTTCTGCTGAGTTCAACAAAACAGCTTTAATCACCTCATGGCGACGGGAATCTAAACTCCAATTTTCTACCTTGTTCGTGATTTGACGATCGCCATACTCCTGCAACAAGGCCACGGTTCCCGTAATATGGGGCGCGGCAAAACTTGTGCCACTGACTTTTTTGATTTTATTGAAAGTAGTAATCAGTTCTAATCGGCTACCGGGTGCAGTCAAGCTAATGGCACGGCGATCGCCATAATTAATTTCTTCACGAATCAGCGAACTGCCAATCCCTTCTGGTAGAGAACTAAGGTTAGCAAAGTCGACTTTATTAAACTCGTCGCCCTTAAATCTGGTGGTATATGCCGTGGTGATGCCGTTGTATTGATCTGTGGGGATGGGAATGCCACCACTGCCTTGATTCCCAGCAACCACATGGAGTACATCGTAAACCCGCGCAGACCAGTCAAGACACTGCGTAAATAAAGAGTTGCCATCAAGGATGGGATTGCTTCGATCATCTCGGGCGAGGGATTCCCCAAAACTAAAATTAATAGCCCTTACATCTTGGCTATTTTGCAAAGCGACATGTTGGGTTGCGAGACATTCTTGAGGTTGTCCTGATTCATCCAGTGACCCAATCGCCGATGCAAAGAGCTTTGCTGCTGGAGCAACACCCAGTTGACGTTTATCGCGACTAATCATTACCCCTGCGACCATTCCGGCATGGTCATCGACATTTTCATCAGGGATCGCTTTACCATCAACAAAAAAAAGCTGCGGTAGATTGAGCTGCGGCTGCCAAGCGGCACGTTTATCGAGGCCAAATTTGCCAGGACGACCGATTTCAACTTGGCCAATGGCAATTTTTCGGCCTAAAAGATCGTAGGGTTCAGCGTGTAGGGTTGTGGCTTGGATTCCCAGCTCTCCAATGGACGGATGCAGTGATTCGGCGATCGCTCCATTAAAGCTCCCCAAAACCGCGCAAGAACAAGTAAATAAACCGAATAGCGAGCGTTGTTGTCCAAATCCCTGCATGAGCTTTGCTTATTAACCTAAAACCGAATACTAAACAATGTGAATCGCTACTAACGAGAGGGCTGCCTCTAGTTAAACTTAACGTAAATCATAGAAATTCAGACTGAGATATTTATATATGGATACCGCCGCACTCTGGCAACGCTACCAAGATTGGCTCTACTACCATCCCGAACTAGAACTTTATATCGATGTTAGTCGGATGGGTTTTGATGACGCGTTTGTGCAGAGTTTAGCACCGAAATTCACGAAAGCGTTTGAAGATATAAAAGCATTAGAAGCTGGGGCGATCGCCAACCCTGACGAAGGCCGCATGGTGGGACATTATTGGCTCCGCAACCCTGACCTTGCCCCGAATGCCGAGTTGAAAGCAGATATTACAACCACCCTCGACAAGATCCAGAAATTCACGAAATCCGTCCACAGTGGCGAAATCACAGCACCTGGTGGTGCAAAATTCACCGATATTCTCTCCGTTGGTATTGGTGGCTCAGCCTTAGGCCCCCAGTTTGTCACCGAAGCCCTCGCAGGTAATGATGCCCCCCTTGCGATCAGCTTTATTGACAATAGTGACCCTGCAGGCATTGATCGCGTTCTTGATCGTCTTAAAGACCGACTAAATACCACCCTTGTCCTTGTGGTCTCCAAATCTGGTGGCACTCCCGAAACCCGCAATGGCATGGTGGAAGTCAAAAACTTCTACAAAACGCACAATATTGATTTCTCTTCCCATGCGATCGCTATTACAGGTATTGGTTCCAAGCTCGAAAATGTCGCAAAGTCAGAGCACTGGTTAAACACATTCCCAATGTACGACTGGATCGGCGGCCGAACATCTGAACTGTCAGCAGTAGGTTTAGTCGCAGCGTCATTACAAGGTATTGATATCGATGCCATGCTCGACGGTGCAAAAGTGATGGATGATGCGACTCGTCTAGCTGAATTAAAGCAAAATCCCGCTGCTCTCCTTGCCTTATCTTGGTACTACTCCGGCAATGGTAAAGGCGAAAAAGACATGGTGATCCTGCCTTACAAAGATAGTTTGCTACTCTTTAGCCGTTATCTACAGCAACTCGTGATGGAGTCCCTCGGTAAAGAAGAAGACCTTGATGGCAACAAGGTATATCAAGGTATCGCCGTCTACGGAAATAAAGGTTCCACCGACCAACATGCCTATGTGCAACAACTCCGTGAAGGTATTCCTAATTTCTTCGCCACTTTGATTGAGGTGTTGGGCGATCGCCAAGGAGAATCCATAAACATCGAAAATGGCGCAACAGCAGGAGATTTCCTCTCTGGCTTCTTACTGGGAACTCGTGAAGCTTTGTTTGAAAATAACCGTGACTCAATCACCCTCACGATCCAAGAAGTGAATCCCCGCACTGTCGGTGCAATGATTGCGTTGTATGAGCGTGCCGTCACCATCTATGCATCTCTCGTAAATATCAATGCCTATCACCAGCCTGGCGTGGAAGCAGGGAAAAAAGCCGCAGCTTCTGTTCTCGACCTCCAGAAAAAAGTCGTTGATGCCGTTAAAGCGAATGAGTCTGCCTTAACTCTCGATAGCTTAGCGAGTAAAGTTGGCGAACAAGAGCAAATCGAGGTGATTTATAAAATTGTGCGTCACCTTGCTGCCAATGGTCGTTCTATCAAACTTGAAGGGAATCCCGCTAAACCTGCCGAGTTAAGCATCAGTCGCATATAGAAAAAATCGTGATCGCCTTCAATCTAATACCATATGAGTTTTACTATATTTGCGATGAAGGCGATCAACCTTTCAGGAATAAAACCTTAGACTAAAAATGAGGATTCAATGTATTACAACAGAAGGCTCAGCTTTATCTCAGACATGTAAAGACGCAGGTTAGTAAAACGCATTTCAATATCCGATTAGATTCAATCTTTAATGTTTACGGTGTTTGTTACTGGTATCGGATCATTTTTTATTTGATTGTTGATGATACAAATCAGCCAAGCTAGTATCCTGCAGAGCTGTTTACTGTTGTTGATAATCGAATCCCTAACAATTGGGAATTCTCAACATTTTATGATCAAGGTGAATATGCTGTTCAGGCTGTATTCGGCTATCCAAAACTTCTTGAACATTTTCACTACAAAGGTCTTATTGAAAGAGTAGACGAAGAAATGAAGCAATTTTACATACAGAAAATAGAAACTGATCTATAGCAGCGAAGGAGAAGGTTAGGACATAGAACAGAAGGCTATTCTGATGGCATCGAACAAATCCTCAGTCTTCTTGATGAGCTTACTTACCTCCTTCTTTAACCTCCCCCAAAACTTCTCTATCTTGTTCAGGTGTGGTGAGTAGGGTGGCAAAAATATCACTTCACATCCTGCCTTCGCCACCAATGTTTGTATTCTTTCCTTTGGATGAACACTGGCATTATCCAGAATAATAATTTGACCCGGAATCAACTCTGGCACTAAGCAATCCTCTACCCATTGGCAAACTAAGGCGCTGTTGGCATAGCCCTCAACAAATACCATCGGTGCTATCTGCTCTCCCTCTCGCCATCCTCCAATCACGCTAACTCGTTCTGTACGATGACCTAACTTCTCTGCGATAAACCTCTCTGACTTATGGCAGTAGCCATACCCATAATCTAAGGTATTATCAAATCCACTTTCATCGATATATACGAGTCGTTCTTGGACATACTGCTTCAGTTGTGCCACAAATGCTTTTTCTAATTCTTTATCTCTCTCTTGATATCGATAGGTCTTTTTTTTCGAGTAAATTCAATTTTCCGTAGAGCTTCACGTCTGGATGCATCACTAATAGACTCTGGCCATTTCTCCGCCATTTCCTTCTGGGTTAGATGCCCATATTCCTCTGCAAAAGCACGAAAAGCATCTAGATCATTAATCTTCGGTTGAGGGCCTCGACGGTAATCTGTCTTCGGAGCGACTGAACCGATTTTCTCTCGTTGTTTCAGCCACAGGTCTAGCGTATTTCGGCTAATACCAAAGAAGCGACAGATATCACTTTTTCGTTCACCTTTATCGAAGGCGGCAACAGCTTTTAGGCGTAAATCAAGACTATGGGGAGCAGGCATGGCATCTATGTTTATTGCTTCTATCCTATTCTGTCTTAACCTACTCCTTGCCTGCTATATTTCATCAAAACTAAACAATCAATTTTTGAATACTGCAATCGCGTTTTGGTCATCACCTTGCCCTAAACAGAAGAATAGGGACATTTCATGAAATATCTCTACTAAATAACGTGAGTTCTGGATAAGGAAAGAAAAGGAGAAAGCCCATATCGTGGAAGTTGTAACGAATCCACGGCTTTCTCCCATGTCCAGTCTAGAGGCTCTGTTTTGCCATGTTGATGATTTCTGCCAAGTCTTTGAACCCTTATGGCATCAAGCGTTACTCAGCTCTGGCAAAAAATACCGTCGCCGTCAGAGAAGCCTCAGTCTGAGTGAGGTGATGACTATTCTCATTGCTTTCCATCAATCTCACTATCGAAATTTCAAGCATTTCTATCTCATCAAGGTGAAATGCGATTGGCAACAAGAGTTTCCTCTAGCTGTGAGCTATCAACGCTTTGTGACATGGATACTTTCGAGCTTGATTCCTCTCTGTACATATCTGCGACGATGCTTCGGACAATGCACTGGTATTAGCTTCATTGATGCCACCAGCATCAAGGTTTGCCATAATCGCCGTATCTCTCAACACCGTGTTTTTGAAGGTTGCGCGGCAAGGGGCAAGACTTCGGTGGGATGGTTCTTCGGCTTCAAACTACACCTGGTCATCAATGAGCGAGGAGAATTACTCAACGTCCAAGTGACGCCCGGAAATACCGATGACCGCCAACCTGTAGTGGAGTTATTGCAAGACTTATGGGGTAAAGTCTTTGCCGATAAAGGCTATGTCTCACAATCTTTAGCCCAGCATCTTCAAGAGGAACATGAGGTGACCCTAATGGCTAAACCTCGTCGAAATATGAAGCATCATTTGATGGTTTATCAAGATAAACTTTTTGCTCGTAAGCGGGCTTTGATTGAGACAGTTATTGACCAACTGAAGAACATCTCACAGATTGAACATTCCCGACATCGCAGTCCCACAAACTTTTGTGTGAACTTGCTGTGTGGGCTGATTGCTTACTGCCATCAACCCAAAAAACCTTCTTTACAGCTTGATTAAAGCTATCATTCCTTATCCAGAACTCACGTTACATAAATTTATTTAGATATAGTAAGTCTTACTCTTCTTCTTCGAGACCGAAGACACGAGCAACGATCTTCTGTACTTTATAGCCAGAATCAATGGATTCAAGAGGGTCTTTACGGGGACGGTGACGAAGACAGAGAGTTACAACGCGACGAATATCATCAACAGTAGCTTCAGTACGACCTTCGTAAGCAGCTAATGTTTTGGCTGCACGGTTATCACCTCGCAAACCGTCAATATCTGCTTCGGAGCAAACCTCAGAAATTTTCACTTTTAACCCGCTTGTCATCCCTTAAGCTCAGATCAGAAAATATCTTATCCATGCACTAAAAACTCTCCCCAGAGCAGAGTCATGAGGAGATTTTATTTTTGGCAAAAATGAATCTAGATCAAACCCACAAAATCGAAAGAGCCAATTTAACGAACTGTGCCTTCGAGCTGATCAACACGAATAGGCTTCATGAAGTACAAGCTGATCAAGTTAGTTGCGTTCGAGATGTATGCAGGAAGCTTCCTCAAGAATTTCACAGGAGCAGGAGCCTCAGATTCCACAATCTCGCGGAGGTTCTCGTTATTGCTTACACAAGTTTCGAGACGCTCATAGAATTCAGGTTTCTCAACATCAAGGATGATGGGGAATACGCGACCAGCAGTGTTGTTAGTCTCGTAAATCACTTCCTTATCAAACTGACGTGCATCGAGACCAAGGGACTCATAGAACCCAGAACGCTGAGTGTCGTTGAGATACATGGTGGCAAAGACAGAGAGGAGGAAGAAACGACACCAAAGACGCGCTCTCCAGTCGTTGAGAATATTGGGTTGAGTCTTCATCAATGCATCGAAGAAATCACCATGACGGTTTTCATCCTGACACCAATTCTCGAAGAACTTGAAGATAGGGTAAATCTGGTCTTGAGGATTCTTCTCGAGGTGGCGGTAAATCTTGATATAACGCCAGTAACCAATCTTCTCGGAGAGGTAAGTCGCGTAAAAGATGAACTTAGGCTTGAAGAATGTATAACTACGGCTCTTTGTGAGGAAGCCAAGGTCAAGAGACAAGTTGAAGTCTGTCATGGCTTTGTTGAGGAAACCAGCATGACGCGCTTCATCGCGGGACATCAAGTTAAAGCCTTCAGCCAAAAGGGGATTTTTATTTTTGAGACGACGGCCTAATTCTTTATAAAGAAGGAAACCGGAAAATTCGGCAGTACAAGAACGCTCTAGGAATTCAACGAAAAGCTCACGGGTTTTGCCTTCGATGCCGTCAAAGGAGACATCAAAGGATTCGTCACGAACAAAGTGGTGACGATTGTAGTCTACGCGGAACTCTTCAATGATGGCTTCCATCTCTTCTTCGTTGACGGACAAATCCATTTTTGCCATCTCGTCGAAGTCGGTGGTGTAGAAGCGGGGTGTGAGGATCGTCTCCTTTGCTGGAACTTTGACGCCGGGGCGCAGCTCATCTGATCCAGAGGGTTTGTTAACAGTACTTACCATATCTGTAATTTATTGCGTCCTTATTAAACAGTGCGTGGCATCCACCAATTTGGCCGAACCACTATAACTGGTCGTATTTTGTTAGGTTACAGTTTAACAAGGTCATGAGTGGGGTAGAAACCCTTTTGTGTGAATAGTTTATACATATTGTTACAAACTGTTGCAGTCGACCATGGGCCGATCGCCTGCTCTCTCCTGAACTCAAACTTATTAAAGGTCGGAGGTAAGAATGAATGTTTTGAGATGCTTCATTATGCGCTCTGTCTATCGTCATAATGGGCGATCGCCACAGAAGAATTTTGCCGCAAGAATCCATGTTGGCTTAAAAAGTCTATGAGCTTGTATTTAGACATTGGTCTTGAAAATAAATAACCTTGTCCAGAATCACAGCCTAAGGACTTGATTTTCATTAATTGAGCATTTGTCTCGATACCTTCTGCCACTGTTTTAAACCCTAATGCTTTGGCAAGAGTGATGATCGCATGAATAATACTTTGCTCGCGATCGCCTTTATCGAGACTCAGAATAAAAGAGCGATCAATTTTGATTACATCAATTGGAAACTGATGTAGATATCTCAATGAAGAGAAGCCAGTCCCAAAATCATCCAAGCTAATTCTAAGCCCTTTATTTTGAAGTAATGAAAGAATTTCTACAGCAGTATTTGTATTATCAATCAAACTACTTTCGGTCAGTTCTAATTTCAGACAATCACAAGGGACCTTTGTTGTTTTCAAAGTACTTTCTAAACTACTAATCAGAGACGGATCTTTTAAGTGACGACCAGAAATATTAATACTGAAATATAACCTTTCAAAATCTTTATAGCTAGCAGTTAATCTCTGAAACTCCACACACGCTTGGTGAAAAACCCATTGATCAATCGAATTGATTAATCCAATATCCTCAGCAATGGGGATGAATTCAGAAGGAGGAATCCAACCTTTTTCAGGATGTAGCCAACGCAAGAGAATTTCGAATCCTTCGAGTGATGAAGCATTTTTGAGATTGACGATCGGTTGAAAATAGATACGAAATTCGTTGTTGGTTATCGCTTGACGCAAAGCATTCTCTAACTCAACTTCATGTAATGTCTCTGCATACATTTCCTGATCAAATATTGCATAACTCCCCTTCTGTTCCGCTTTAGCTCGATACATTGCAATATCAGCATCTCGAATAATATCAGAGACACTTTGATAATCTGGAGTTCCAATAACGATGCCAATACTCGCACTTGAAAAGACTTCATGACTCTCAAGCATAAAAGATGTCTTTAAATGATCTTGAATTCTCTCCACAACCCTTAATACATCTTGTAAAACATAAAAATCTTCTAGAAGAATCAAAAATTCATCTCCTCCTAAACGGGCAACCGAATCGATTTCTCTTACCGATTTCTCTAATATTTTTGCGATTTTAATCAGTAATTTATCACCTATCAAATGACCCAAAGTATCATTGATTTGCTTAAAATTATCTAGATCAATAAATAGAACAGCAAAATGATGATCAGGATGCCTCCGCTCTTTTTTGATCGCCTGTTTAATCTGCTGCATTACATGAACACGATTTGATAAACCAGTTAATGCATCATGTAGAATTTCATGTACAAATCGAGCTTCTGAGGCTTTACGTTGGGCGATATTTCTTCCAGCTCCATATAGTCGGTTCTCACGAAGGAAAGGAACAATATTCCATGCTGTCCAAATGTAAGAATTATCTTTTCGCCGACAACGAAGCTCTAGAGAATCGATCTCTTTCCCATTGCTTAATAATTGTAAAGAATCCTGCTCGACTAAATCTAAATCATCTGGATGAATAAAGTCCCAAAATGATTGATTTTGCAATTCTTGAGAGGAATATCCTAATAATTTAGTCCAAGCAGGATTCACTCGCTCTAATTCGCCTTGGTCATTAGCGACAAATAATAAATCGAGGGAAAGTTTAAAGACGCGATCACGCTCTAATTCAGCAACTTTACGTTCAGTAATATCTTGGGCGATACCAGCAACACGATAAACCTCACCAGCTTTGTCATGAATTGGAAAGCCGCGGTCATAAATCCAACGCACTCCCCCATCAGGTGTCACAACACGATATTCTTCCTCAAAAGCACCTTTGATTGCCTCATCAGAAAACGCATGGATAACACGCTGACGATCATCAATGTGAATTGCATTAGTCCATTCAAAATGGTTGTCATATAAAACTTGAGTTTCTTTTCCCCAGACTTTTTCAAAGGCCGGGCTAACATACTCAACATTCGTAAAACATCGCGTACGGGAATCATAGTTAGTCAACCAAAAAACTTCATCAATACATTCTGAAATTTGTCGAAATTTTGATTCACTCTCACGAAGACTTTGGGCAATACTTTCTTTTTCGATAATCTCATTCTGTAATTGCCTGTTACTCTCCAGTAACTCGATAGATCTTGCTTGAACTCTTTGTTCTAGTTCGCTATTTAGATCTTGAATCTGGAGTCGAGAGAAATGCAATGCGACATGGCTTTGAATACGTACTAAAACTTCTTCAGTTTGGAAAGGTTTAGTAATATAATCAACACCACCTACGGCAAATGCTTGGACTTTATCAAAACCCTCATTTAAAGCACTAATAAAAATAATGGGGATGTCTTGTGTCGCAGGATGTTCTTTGAGTTTTTTACAGACTTCATAGCCAGATAGAGCTGGCATTCTAATGTCTAGTAAAATCAAGTCTGGTTGTGCGGCTAATGCCGATTCATAGGCGAGGAAACCTTTGCTGACGCTACGGACATCATAGCCATGGCTAGAAATTGTCTCTGTAAGTACAGCTAATGACTCCAATGTGTCATCAGCAATTAAAATCTCAGGTGTTTTGCCGTCAAATAAATCGGCACTCATGGCTCTCTAGCTTCATCAACTAACTGGATAATGTCGTGAAATTGATAGTTTTTAACTAGGTTTCTTAAATGAGCAGCAACAGTAGAATTTTCCGCAGAGATATGATCAATTAAGTGGAATATCGGTGTTGGTTTTGCAATAAGAGCTGCTTGCCTTAAATCCTGTAGCCATGTGCCTGGCATGTTCGCTAAAGGATTTATACCTAGAAGTGATGCAACTCGACCTGTCTTAACATTCCTAATTGTATCTTCATAAATGAATAAAATCCCGAGATACTGACTTAACTTTTCAAATATTAAAACTTCCTTAACTGGCTTTCGGACAAAATCATCGCATCCTTCTGCAAGGACAAGGTTTCGCTCATGTTCAAATACACTAGCTGTCAGGGCAATGATGATTGTGCTTTGACCTCCAGGCTGGGATTTTATGTATTTTGTGGCTTCGTACCCATCCATAACAGGCATTCGTAAATCCATCCAAATTAGATGTGGCGTCCATTCTTCCCAAATGGTGACGGCTTCTTTACCATTGCTGGCGTCTCGCAGCTCAAAGCCAAATGGTTCAAGCAATTTCATTAAAAATTGGCGGTTAGTCCAGCGATCATCAACCACGAGAATACGATAAGTTGGTTGGCCTTCAGCAATGGCGATCGCCCGTCGTTCTGGTGTTGCTTTGGGCAGACTTTGCTCATCAACAATGGTTATGGGAGTCTCTAAAGTAAATGTTGTCCCTTGACCAAGATTACTGTCTACAGAAAGTGAACCTCCCATTAATTCGGCAAATTTCTGACTAATAGCTAAGCCAAGACCAGTTCCTCCTTTATCATGCTGTGTCTGTATAAAAGAGCGAAAAATCTCTGTGATATCTTGTTCAGAAATCCCTCGACCTGTATCCGTCACACTAGTTTTAAGGATAACTTTTTCAAATTCTGTACTCACCTGAGCTTGAATAGTAATGCCACCTACCTCTGTAAATTTGACGGCATTACCAATGAGGTTGATGAGAATTTGTCGTAGTTTTTTTCATCACATTTAATATATTTAACGTGAGTTCTGGATAAGGAAATGAGACTCTAATTGAGTTGGAGAGAAGGTTTCTTAGGCTGATGACAATAGGCAATCAAGCCACACAGCAAATTGACACAGAAGTTCGCTGGACTACGATGCCTAGAGTGCTCAATCTGAGAAATGTTCTTCAGTTGGTCAATCACTGTTTCAATCAAAGCTCGTTTACGAGCGATGAATGTATCTTGCCAGAGCATCAAGCGATTCTTCATATTGCGGCGAGGTTTAGCAATTAACATCACATCATGTTCTTCTTTGAGATGTTGTGCCAGAGCTTGGGACACATAGCCCTTATCTCCAAAAACTTTGCCGAATAAATTCCGTAACAGTTCAACGACAGGCTTTCTGTCATCAATATTGCCAGGAGTGATTTGTACATGAAGTAATTCTCCTCGGTCATTAATGACCAGATGGAGTTTGAAGCCAAAGAACCATCCAACAGAGGTTTTACCTCTAGCGGCATGACCGTTAAAGACTCGATGTTGGGCAATACGGCGATTGTGACAAACTTTGATACTGGTGGCATCAATGAAACTAATGCCTGTGCAATCTCCATAACAGTCACATAAATAGGCACATAGAGGCACTAAGCTGGAGGGCATCCATGCCACAAAGCGTTGATAACTCACTGCTTTGGGAAAGGCTTTTTGCCAATAGTGTCGCACCATCAGGAGATAGAAATGCTTGAAATTACGATAGTGAGATTGATGAAATGCAATCAGTATCGTCATCACCTCACTCAAGCTTAGGCTTCTAGAACGGTGACGATACCTTTTGCAAGAGCTAAGTAATTCTTGATGCCGCTGAGGTTCAAAGACCTGGCAGAAATCGTCAACGTCACAAAATAAAGCGTCTAAACTAAGCATAGGAGAAAGCTGTGGATTGGTTTCAACTGCCACGATATGAGCTTTCTTCTTTTCTTTCCTTATCCAGAACTCACGTTATTTAGGGACATCATCTTCCCAATCAACTTGCAAGGTAATATTCTTGTTTTGGCATTGGGAAGAAAACAATCCATATATTTGTTCAAAAAGCTCATGTAAATCAAAATTTGAGAGTTGCAATTCTGCCCTTCCAGAATCCAACTTAGACAAGTCTAAAACTTCATTAATTAGATTTATAGCAGCGAAGGAGAAGGTTAGGACATAGAACAGAAGGCTATTCTGATGGCATCGAACAAATCCTCAGTCTTCTTGATGAGCTTACTTACCTCCTTCTTTAACCTCCCCCAAAACTTCTCTATCTTGTTCAGGTGTGGTGAGTAGGGTGGCAAAAATATCACTTCACATCCTGCCTTCGCCACCAATGTTTGTATTCTTTCCTTTGGATGAACACTGGCATTATCCAGAATAATAATTTGACCCGGAATCAACTCTGGCACTAAGCAATCCTCTACCCATTGGCAAACTAAGGCGCTGTTGGCATAGCCCTCAAATACCATCGGTGCTATCTGCTCTCCCTCTCGCCATCCTCCAATCACGCTAACTCGTTCTGTACGATGACCTAACTTCTCTGCGATAAACCTCTCTGACTTATGGCAGTAGCCATACCCATAATCTAAGGTATTATCAAATCCACTTTCATCGATATATACGAGTCGTTCTTGGACATACTGCTTCAGTTGTGCCACAAATGCTTTTTCTAATTCTTTATCTCTCTCTTGATATCGATAGGTCTTTTTTTTCGAGTAAATTCAATTTTCCGTAGAGCTTCACGTCTGGATGCATCACTAATAGACTCTGGCCATTTCTCCGCCATTTCCTTCTGGGTTAGATGCCCATATTCCTCTGCAAAAGCACGAAAAGCATCTAGATCATTAATCTTCGGTTGAGGGCCTCGACGGTAATCTGTCTTCGGAGCGACTGAACCGATTTTCTCTCGTCGTTTCAGCCACAGGTCTAGCGTATTTCGGCTAATACCAAAGAAGCGACAGATATAGCAATTTCTAGTCGAGTGAGGTGCAATAGCAGCAATGTGTAAACCAGCATCGAATATCATCAAGGGTAATCTTGGAAAAAGCTACCTCAATTGCCTTGTCTAGAGCTAGATAAGTTCTTGCCCCGATACTTTTCAAGGTACTTTTCAACTTTGACCAGCAATTTTCAATGGGTGAAAAATCTGGAGAATAGGGAGGAAGGTAAATCAACTTAGCTCCCACGGCCTCAATCATTGTGCGTACTGACTCTCCTAAATGAATCGAACAGTTATCCATCACCACACATGCTCCCGCCCATAAGTTTGGTATTAACTTCTGGCTGATGAATGCTTCAAAGGTTAATCCATCCGTACTCCCCAGCAGATGATAATTAGCGACCATTCCCTTGAAGCCTAATGCTCCAATCAAAGAAACATTCTTGCCTCGTTTACTGGATTTCGGACTATAAGCTCGTTTCCCTTTCTCAGAACGTGCCCTCAGTCTTGTCATGGCTAAGTTCACGCCCGATTCATCGATAAAAATCAAGTTTTTCGCTAGAGTCGCTTGCATTTTCTGCCAAAAATCATATCTGGCTTGTTGCACTCGTTTTGTCGCCTTAAGGTCTGGATAGAATGTTTTTTTTGAGGCTATATCCCATTCTTCTTAAGGTGCGATGCATGGTGCTATTGGCCACACGGAGACCAGTGCGTTTCTCCATCTCATCACATAGTTCCGCTAGCGTCGTATCGTTTTTCTTGGTGAGCAACTGGCGCAATATTGTTTGATGCTCTTCGTTTAATTTGGGAGGTGTTTGTTGGCTTCGTTTTTTCGGAGCAATCGACCCTGTCAGTCGTTTTTGGTCGAGGAGCTTTTGTACAAAACTTTTCGCCACTCCAAATTGTCGGGCAAGACTACTTTGACTCACACCACCCCTTTCGTAGGCATCCACTATTTTCTGTCTTAAGTCTAATGAGTAGGCTTTCGGCAAGATGCTACTTTCTTCCTCACCAGTCAACTCACCTATACTACTTCATACACCTTGCTAGGCTGAAATTTGCTGTATCACTTTTTCGTTCACCTTTATCGAAGGCGGCAACAGCTTTTAGGCGTAAATCAAGACTATGGGGAGCAGGCATGGCATCTATGTTTATTGCTTCTATCCTATTTTGTCTTAACCCACTCCTTGCCTGCTATAGAGAGTGGGTGAGTTGAGTATTGATGGAGACAGGCAGAGAAATAGTAATGGTAGTTCCTTGGCCTTCCGTTGAGGTGCAGTGAATTAAGCCTTGATGTTGCGCTGTAATGATTTGGTGGGCGATCGCCAAACCGAGACCTGTCCCTTTCCCAACAGGTTTGGTCGTAAAAAAAGGATCAAAAAGATGAGCCTGAACCTCTTCTGACATCCCTACCCCATTATCAGTAATGATAATACCAATAGATTCGTCACCAATCACTTGAGTTGTAATCACAATCTCTTTGAGTTCTGACACATTCTCGTCCGTTTTTTTATCCACACTCTCTTCAATCGCATCAATCGAATTTGTCAGAATATTTAAAAATGCCTGATTGAGCTGACCTGCAAAGCATTCAATATTAGGAAGATCACCATAATCACTTGTGATTTTGATTGGCACTTTCCCTGTTTGTAAGCGGTTATTTAACATCATCAAACTACTATCAATACCTGTGTGAATATCGACAGCTTTCAGAGATGATTCACCTAACCGTGCAAATGTCCTCAATGACAAAATAATATTCTTAATTCTTTCGGCACCAAAATCCATTGACTCCAATACAGAAGACAAATCTTCCTGTAAAAAATCCAAGTCAATATCTTGACGCTTTTGTGCAATTTCTAAATGAGGTTCAGGATAATGTCTTTCATATAAACTAATCAACTTCAACAAATCCTGAAAATACTCCATCGCATAGGAGATATTTCCGTAGATAAAGCTAATCGGATTATTAATTTCATGGGCAATACCCGCCACTAGGACACCTAGGGCAGATATTTTTTCTGATTCGACCAGCTTCGATTGGAGAGCTTGGATGTTTTTCAGAGTCTCTTCCAATTCCTGACTTCGCTGCGTTAAAGAATTTTCAGAGCTTTCTAATTTACTGATTAAACTCTTTAGAAACTTTTCTCTTAGATTATTTCCTTCTTCCAAACGCAGTCGATCTGCCTCGGAATAATCCAGCTTTTTCTGAAGGATACGAACCTGCTTCTTTAAGGCTTTAATTTCTTTTTCATGAGGAGTCAGTGTCATAGCCTAACAGTCATTTCTTTATCTATTCGGTTCCCAGCAAGAGTGTGACGAAAGTCTCTTGGTGAAAGAAATTTACACCATCTGGATTTAGAGGAGAAAATTCACCATAAGTGTAAAACCCACAGCTAGGAATCTCTTTCTCAAGAACATTTTGAACGAGTTGATATTCTTCTTTTGTTCTTGTACCTAAGACCCAACGGCGGCAACAGCAAGAAAACAATAAAGTTGCTTCAGGTTTGTCGCCGGTATAGCGATCTAATGCCATCTCAAAAGAGGCTCTAGATGCTTCAATAATACGGTCACGGCTAACTTCGGTCAGCTGGATTTCTGAATTTTCTGGGACATTGCCAAGAAATGTAATACTGCCTGTCTTTTTGTCACATAGATTGGGGACACGCAGATAGTGGCGATCGCCTTCATCGGTATAGACAGCGAGGGGATTTTCTTTGGCTGGCTCGACATCACCGATATATTGCTGATAAAAATCTTTAGCCGACTTGCCATCAATCTCATATACAACATTTTCTTTGGATTTCGTGACGATACTTTTCTTGCCAATCGTTTGCCAACCACAACCAGCGCCGAAAGAATAAACTAAATCTCCCGAAAATATTAAAACGGGTAAGGCATCCGTTAAAACTTCTGTGCCAAAAAACTGATAGCTTTTCTGAAATAGAGATTTATCGCCAGCAGTCCCACCCACCACAGGGATCTGCGCACCGAGCACAAGATTTAAACCTTTTAAAATTTCTTCGCCACTCGTCACTGTTTCCGCATCGATATAACTGGCGGGCAGTGTAATACAAAGCTTGGCTTCTTCTGTGCTTTTATCCGTGGCTTGTTTAACGGCTTCAGCAGCGGCGGCGATCGCATCTTCAGCTGTTCTATGACCCACTCCAGCATGAATCTGAACAGTATCAGAACAGAAGAGCATCAGCGTTAGCGACCCTTGCTCAAACCCCAATATTGACGACATTTCCCCATCAGTCGTACAACCAATCAACTCTATTCCTGGAAAAGATTGATTGATTTCTTGTAGGACAAGTTCATGATCAAAATCCAACGCTGCGAGCAAAATGCCAGCCTGAGGCTTGAGATCCGCTAAAGACTCTTGACACTGCTCCAATATTTCCTCGATTGCATCTTGGGATTCTGGATCTACACTATGACCAACAACAACTTTAAACATCAATCTTTAATTCCTAAAAAGCACTTTCACAAAATGACGATCGGTATATTACACCCTACATAAATACATATTCTAATAGTATTTAATGCTGATTCAGTAACTTTATCCTATTATCTAAAAATATCTATACTCTTAAACTATTGATAAAGATTTACATGAGAGAAACCTTATTTTTTTAGTAGATTTAGCAGATGAATATATAGAGAAATTCATGATACTATTCTTCGTCAGATAGCATCAAGAAGTGATGTAAAAAAGACGCTAACGAGATCCTTGAAGATAGAAACAGCTCCTGTGAAGTATTGAGATAAAAGATTTTCATGACAAAATCTCCCAATTCAACTGTCAGTATCAATCCTCTTGATGCAATAAGAAAATAGGATTATAAATTTCAAAATCCTACAGACCTACTAAGTACAAAAAAATATTTTGAATTATGTAGCCTGTAAAAACATGGGAAATAAAAATAAATTACAGATATTTTTTCGGTAGATTTCAGAATAAATAATGGTTGAATATATATTTTTTGTATTTCTCCAATCTGAGAATAGCCAGATTCAAATAATCTCTATCTAATCTTCTTGAAAGATGGGTTAGAAGAAAATTGATTGGCTAAATCCTTATCGCTTATATGGCTTACCTCTTCGAGAAATCTTGCTAAGATCTGCTTGTAACGAAAGGTAAAGGCAGCCACCATGAAACGCATAGTCATCATCACAGGGTTTGAGGCGTTTAATGCGAGCTTATATCGGGATGCCGCAGCTCAGGCGATCGCCCGTTGTCCAGAGTTGGAGGTGGTGACCTTTACGGATCGCGATATTGCATCTCAACCGGATGTAGTGGCGGAGGCGATCGCCGGTGCAGAAGTCTTTTTTGCGAGCCTAATTTTTGACTATGACCAGGTGATGTGGCTGCGGGAACGGCTAGACCATATCCCAACCCGCTTGGTATTTGAGTCGGCGTTGGAGTTGATGGCATTGACCCGACTGGGTAAATTTGTGATCGGCGAAAAACCCAAAGGAATGCCCAAGCCAATTAAATTTATCCTCGGCAAATTCACAAATAGTAAGGAAGAAGATAAGCTCGCAGGTTACCTCAGCTTTCTAAAAACTGGGCCTAAACTCCTCAAATATATTCCCGCGAAAAAGGTTCAAGATCTCCGCAATTGGCTAATCATCTATGGCTACTGGAATGCTGGCGGTACAGCGAATGTCGCGGCAATGTGTTGGGCGATCGCCGAAAACTATCTCGGCCTAGAAATCGGCAAACTACCGGAAGTAATTGAAACCCCCAATATGGGTTTATTGCATCCAAAATATGATGGCTATTTCACATCTCCAAAAGATTACTTAGAGTGGCATCGCAAGACTTTTCCTGACCAAAAATTCAATCCCGTTGTGGCGGTTTTACTCTATAGAAAACACGTCATCACCAATCAAAAATATATCCCCCAGCTCATCCAAAAATTCGAGGCAGACGGACTCACTCCGCTACCAGTTTTCATTAATGGTGTCGAAGGTCATGTCATCGTCCGAGATTGGCTCACCACAGATTATGAACAACATCAGCGTTTGGTCGGTCATATCCAAATTAAATCTCTCAAGCCTGATGCAATCAAAGTAGATAGCATCGTCTCAACTATCGGTTTCCCATTGGTTGGTGGCCCTGCTGGTTCAATGGAAGCTGGTCGCCAAATTGAAGTCGCTAAAAGTATTCTCACCGCCAAAAATATTCCCTATATTGTCGCCGCTCCCCTCCTCATCCAAGACCTCCATTCCTGGACACGGCAAGGCATTGGTGGTTTGCAAAGCGTCGTTCTCTACTCTCTGCCCGAACTCGATGGGGCGATCGATACAGTGCCTCTCGGTGGTCTAGTTGGCGAAGACATTTACATCATTCCAGAACGCGTCAAACGTCTCACTGGTCGCGTCAAACAGTGGATTCGCCTCCGAAATGCGGCTCCTGCTGAAAAAAAATTGGCAATTTTACTCTATGGATTTCCGCCGGGTTATGGCGCAACTGGAACCGCCGCTCTCCTAAATGTGCCGAGGAGTTTAATCCATCTCCTCAAGACTTTAAAAGCCCAAGGATATGATGTCGGTGATTTTCCAGATGACGGCGAAGCGATTATCAAAATGGTAAAGGAGGCAGATGAAGCTTATCGACTCGACCCAGAATTTTCGCCCCAAACGCTAAAAAATATTGATGTCAAAACAATGGATCGATGGTTGGGATATTTGCTCACCAAGCGTATCGAAAATCAATGGCAAAGTCTCACAGAAACAGGACTAAAAACATTTGGTGGGAAGCTCCAAGTTGGTGGCATTCAATTTGGAAATGTGTGGATTGGGGTACAGCCTCCCCTCGGAATTTCTGGCGATCCAATGCGGTTAATGTTTGAGAAAGATTTAACCCCTCACCCTCAATACGCAGCCTTCTATAAATGGTTGCAAAATGATTTCAGAGCTGACGCAATGATTCATTTTGGGATGCATGGCACAGTGGAATGGTTGCCGGGTTCGCCATTGGGAAATACCAGCTATTCTTGGTCCGATATTTTGCTAGGAAATATTCCTAATCTATATATCTATGCGGCGAATAATCCCTCGGAATCGATCCTGGCAAAACGGCGAGGCTATGGCACTTTGATTTCCCATAATGTGCCGCCCTATGGTCGTGCTGGGCTCTATAAAGAGCTTCTGGTGGTGCGGGATTTAATTGCGGAATATCGCGAAAATCCAGAGGCAAATTCAGCGCTGCAACCGGACATTATCCAAAAGATTGTAGACATGGGATTACCAGAGGATTATCCATTTACATCGGAAGAAAGAACAGAAATCGAGTTCACTGTCGAGAATGCGAAAAGCTTTGATTTAGAAGTGATTCAAGATTATTTTGTGCAGGTTTATGACTATCTGCAAATTCTAGAACAACGGCTATTTTCGTCGGGGTTACATGTTCTAGGAGAGAAACCTGATGGCGAAACAATTCAATCTTATTTAGCGGCTTATTTTGGCGATCGCCTCCCCGAACAAACCATCAAGAAAATCTCTCATGGTGAAAATGTAGAGTCTGGCGATCGCCTACCAAAACTATTACAAGAAGCCCAGCAGATTCGGGATTTGTTACTGCAAACAGACGACGAAATCACAAATTTAGTAAAAGGCTTAAACGGCGAATACATTCCCCCTGCTCCTGGTGGCGATTTGTTACGGGATGGGATGGGTGTATTGCCGACAGGACGGAATATCCATGCCCTCGATCCCTATCGAATGCCGTCCCCTGCCGCCTATGCCCGTGGGCGAGAAATTGGAAAAAAAATTATTGTCCAGCACCTCGAAGAAACCGGTAACTATCCTGAAACTGTGGCAGTGATGTTGTGGGGATTGGATGCCATTAAAACCAAGGGAGAATCGCTAGGCATTCTTTTGGAATTAGTCGGTGCAGAACCCGTAAAAGAAGGAACAGGTCGCATCGTTCGATATGAATTAATTCCCCTCGAAAACGTCGGTCATCCCCGCATCGATATTTTGGCGAATATGTCTGGAATCTTCCGAGATAGTTTTGTGAATATCATCGAATTACTGGATGATTTATTTATCCGTGCAGCTGAAATTGATGAAGATCCAGCGCAGAATTTCATTCGCAAACATACCCTCGAATTAGAAGCCCAAGGTATCGACAATGCATCGGCAAGACTTTTTTCTAATCCCGCTGGAGATTTCGGTTCTCTCGTAAATGATCAAGTAGTCGAAGGGAATTGGGAAAATGGCGATGAATTAGCCAAAACTTGGGAAGGACGAAATCAGTTTAGCTACGGTCGCAATGACAAAGGCCAAGCCCGTCCAGAAGTTCTCAAAAAATTATTGGAGACGGGCGATCACCTCATCCAAGAAATCGACTCAGTGGAATATGGCCTGACCGACATCCAAGAGTATTACGCGAATACTGGCGGCCTCAAAAAAGCTGCCGAAAATGCCAGTGGGAAGCAAGTTACTGCCAGCTTCGTTGAGAGCTTCTCAAAAGACACCACGCCCCGCAAACTCGAATCAGTTTTACGCATGGAGTACCGTTCAAAATTACTCAACCCCAAATGGGCAGGGGCGATGGCGAATGAAGGATCAGGGGGAGCCTACGAAATTTCCCAGCGAATGACTGCGTTGATAGGTTGGGGCGGCACAGTCGATTTCACCGATGAATGGGTTTATGACCAAGCCGCTGACACATATGCATTCGATGAAGATATGGCAGCGAAATTACGAGAGGCAAACCCCGAAGCGTTTCGCAATATTGTCAGTCGGATGATCGAAGCGAATGGCCGTGGTTTTTGGCAAGCTTCTGATGACAAACTCGCCAAACTCAATGAGTTATACGACCTCACGGATGATGTAATCGAAGGTGTGGCAAGCCCTAATGCTTAAAGTGGTAGTTCCTTACAATAGTAATTTCCTTAAACAGTCACTGTTGTAGGGGTAAGTTGCGCTAAAAATTCCTCATGATTGAGGGGCTGGGAAAACATCGGGAAATTTTTTTCGATGGACAGCTGCTGTTCCTCAGCACTAACTGTTGCGGTGCAATCTTTGAGTGTAAAAACGCGATAGCCTTTTTCGTAGCCAGTTCGCATCGTGGATTCGACACAACAGTTCGTTAAAAAGCCGCCCAACACTAAATTTGTAATCCCTCGACTCCGCAAAATAAAATCGAGATTTGTACTGGCAAACCCACATAAACCTCGTTTGCCTTCAATCACAATATCGCTAGATTCTGGAGTGAGTTCATCGGCGATCGCCGCGCCCCAAGTCCCTTTTTGAAAAGACTGACTATCAACAACACCCTTGAGAATGCCGTAGGGCTGAGATGTTAATTCGTGATAATCCTCAGTAAACGTAATCGGCAGATGGACAATCGCGACTCCCAATTGACGTGCCTTTTTCATCGTTTCGACTGTGTTTGCCAGCATATTGCTTGCGTCCATCACAGACTTTACCGCTGCGTGTAATGTGCCACCTTCCGATACAAAATCGTTTTGATATTCGATTAGCACCAACGCCGTTTTTTGAGGATCCATCTCGCCTACTCCTAAAACGTAATTTTCGTTAGAGGTTTATTGAAACACCTGACTAAATCAAGCCTAACCCTAATCAATTTGGCGATCGCCAAATTGCAAGAAATCTAATCTTCGTTCGGATCTAGCTCAAAACAAATAAAAAAAACACTTGATAAAAACACGAAACTTACAAAATAAGACCAGTTATCACCCACATCAGGATCCGCAACAAACCACCATCCCGCTGCCGCAAGAATAAACAGCACAAAAAAGCGTCTAATATTAAAAGTCATTGTTGCATCACCTCGATCGTTTTTAAATTCTGTCATTGACTCAGCATGTGATCATTTCACCTTCAGCCAATATCACAAGAGAAACGCCCATTATCCAACAGCTTTAAAAGAGTAGCCTTATCTCGTCTCTGCATTAAGAATCATTGAGAAAAGGCTAGGGTAAAAATATCTTTCCTCAAAATTTAAACAGTAGCAGCAATATAAGTTTTAGATAAATCCTATGACCTCATCTTCTAAATATCGCCTCGTAACCCGTAGTGACTTCGACGGTTTAGTGTGTGGTGTTTTACTAAAAGAACTTGACCTCATCGATGACATCAAGTTCGTACACCCGAAAGATATGCAAGATGGCAAGGTCGATATCACTGGGCAGGACATCACAACCAACCTCCCTTATGTGAAAGAGGCTCATCTCGCATTCGACCATCATTACAGTGAAACGCTCCGTAATGCTGAGCAACCAGACAACCACGTCATTGACCCTGATGCGCCCTCTGCAGCAAGAGTTGTTTACGACTATTACGGTGGGAAAGAAAAATTCTCGATGATCAGCGACGAGATGATGGTCGCTGTGGATAAAGCAGATTCTGCTCAATTCAGTCAGGAGGAATGTTTGCACCCGACAGATTGGGTTCTGCTCAATTTTCTGATGGATGCGCGCACTGGTTTAGGTCGTTTCCGGGATTTTCGGATTTCAAATTATCAGCTCATGATGGAGTTGATTGATTACTGTAAGGAGCACTCGATTGCAGACATTCTCGAAGTGCCTGATGTCAAAGAACGTAGCGAACTTTATTTTGACCACGAAGACAAATTTAAAGAGCAGCTAAAACGATGTTCAACTGTTCATGGCAATGTTGTTGTGCTGGACTTGCGGGAAGAGGAAACAATTTATACAGGCAACCGATTTATGATTTATGCGCTTTTCCCTGAGTGCAATATTTCAATCCATGCACTGTGGGGATTAAAGCAGCAAAATACAGTTTATGCCGTGGGTAAATCGATTTTCGATCGCTCTTCTCAAACAAATATTGGTGAGTTGATGTTGCAATATGGCGGTGGTGGTCACGCCAATGCGGGTACTTGCCAAGTGGATAATGACAAGGCTGAAGCTGTGTTGAAAGAGCTAATCACCAAAATTAATGCAGACGGCTAAAGCGGAAATTCAGTCTAGTTTGGACGAGCTTTAAAGAAACGGAGTAACGGCGATCGCCTCTAGGGGGAAATGACGCTGTTGCTCCGTATGACTGTTGACCTGAAAGACTTCGCGCTGATCAATATCGAAAGCAGTCAACCAACCACTTTTAGCGTGATAAACCCCCGTATCAATATCGAGCCAACCGGCTCCCTGTGCCAATTGTCCCGGCTCAACTCCCGGAAAGGTAAAGGTAATCGTGTGCCCAACGATCACTAGTTTATTGGAAAAATAGGGCTGCGGAATAGAGTGAAATTCACCCCGCACCCAGCAGAATTGATCTGCACCTTGTTTATCGATAGGTAAGTCTGGGTCAAGACCTGCATGAACAAGCCAGATATCACCAAGATCTAAATGGGTGGGGCGATCGCGCAACCAGAGTAAATGCTCATAGGGAATTTTGTGGTTATAGCTCTGAAGCGTATTAGAACCACCGCTGTGATACCAAGCCACAAATGTATCTTCGTCCACACTACCGTCGGCGGCGATCGCCTCTAGCATCATCATCTCGTGATTCCCCATGAGAGATTGGTACGAACTCCGACGAACAAACTCAATAATTTCAGCACTCTTTGGGCCACGATCGATGAGATCTCCCAAAAAATAAACCCGATCATCTTGATTTGGAGCAACAAAATCGAGCAAAGCCATTAATGTATCGTAATGACCATGCACGTCGCCTATACAGATTCGTCGTTGCCCCATAAAAATATGCCTGCAATCACTTGGTTGCCACCAGTACACCCATCATATCCCCCGCGAAGGGGTAGTGAATAGCTTCACTAAAGCCAGCTTCTCGGGCCAATGTTTCCTGTGCTTTCCCCGTAGGGAAACGCTCAATACTGGGCTGAATATATTCGTACTCGGCTGTGAGCTTAAACCGTTCAGCAAGGGGAACCACAACAGTCTGCATATACCATTGCTGAAAGGCTTGTTTGGTTTGATCAGCGGGGCGGTGAAAATCTAAGATAGCAACTTTCTTGCCCGGTTTTAGAACGCGATAAACTTCTGCGAGGGCAAGGGGAATATTTGTTACATTTCGCAACCCATAGCCCATGGTTACACCATCAAAAGTTTCAGCTTCAAAGGGCAATGATAAAGCATCACCCTCTTGCCAAGTGATATCAAATTCTGGGCACTGACGGGTTTGTTTTTCAGCGGCGATCGCCAATTGTTTTGTCGCAAAATCGATGCCGATGGTTTTTCCCATCACTCCAACTGTGCGAGCCAGTAGCAGCGTTAGATCGCCACTCCCACAACAAATATCGAGCGCCGTATCCCCCGGTTGCACATTGCTCCATTTCACCGCCATTTTTTTCCAAATCTGATGCTGCCCCAAACTGATCCATTGATTGAGGTCGTCGTATTTTGGAGCGATGCGATTAAAAATTTCTTGGATTTCGGGGGCGGTATCGGCTTGGGGCATGTGTTAACAGGATTTTTGGCTAATCAGAGCAAATGCAATCTGTTGACTGGCAAGGTATAAGAGGTTGAGATCAGACTCACGCAATGTACAGACATCAAGCCATTGTAGTGACAGAAGAGCGAGGATTTCCTGACGATAGGTCAGAGGCAACAATAAATGTTGTTTGATCGCATTCTCGGTGTAGTAACTAATATCTTCTGGCGGTGGCGTTTTGCGGGAGTTTAGCCATAATTGCAAAGCTAATGATTCTTTCACCTTAGCGATGAGCGGATCATTCTCCGGGATGGCGATCGCAGTGTTGAGAGAACCGCTTTCACCGATGGCATCTTCACAATCTCCAGATTTTGTGATCTTGAGATAACAAGCATCTGCCCCTAGGGCAGGCATAATTGCGGCTGTTGCTTGGTTTAATGTCTCTTCTAGAGGAGTATCAGACGCAAAAATAGTGAGGAGTTTACCGAGGAGTTGCGTTTGGTTTTGGCTACGCTCTAGCTCTGCAATACGATTGTTGGCGGTCGCATAGGTTTCTGCAGCAACTGCAACGACATCCTGCAATTCAGCGGGGTCCCAAGGCTTAGTGATGTAGCGATATACTTGCCCAGCATTAATCGCTTCGACGAGATCTTCTACGTCCGTAAACCCCGTCAAAATAATCCGCATGGTATTCGGAAACTCAGGGACTGTACGACTAAGAAACTCCGTCCCCTTCATTTTCGGCATACGCTGATCGGAAATAATGACAGCGACTTCCCCTTCCTCTTCGAGTACTTGTAAGGCTTCGATACCGTTACTGGCTCGGAGCACGTGGAAGTCACGCCGAAATGTCCGGTACAACAAATCGAGGTTGTCAGGTTCATCGTCAACGACCAAGAGTTTAGCTTTCTGTCTGCGAGTCACAGCTTTCATCTGCTCGGTGATATGGGTAAATTCAGGGATAGTCATGATCGCAAGGATCGGATTTTGATCTAATTACATAATACTTACCCTACAATGCTTGTCAGCAGATTTTCAGCCTAAACTTAAGCTCCTGTAAAATCTCATGCTGATAGATGGCGCTAATGCCAATTAATTCCAGAAATTTATGAACTTTTTTAGCAATTTAGACCGTTAAACAAAATACAGGGCGATCGCCGGAGAAACACTCCTATGCCGATCAACCCTGTATCAACCCTAAATCAGACTATTTTTTGGTAAATCTGCCTTAGAAAAAAGCAGCATATTTTTTGTTAAAGCACCACATCAAGACGATCAGCGTAGCCTGACATTTCAACATATCCTTTGGCTGCAATAGGCTGATTTGATTTTTTTCCTTCAAATCCAACGGCGCCTTCCCAATAGGTTGTCGACACATTTAACTCTTGATTTGCAATCAGAGATTTGCCGTCTAGCATCAGATAAAGCTTTGGAATTTCGATATGCCACTGGGATGGATAATCAGCCTGACTCGTAGGGCTATGCCAAGTGTCGAGAACATCGATTTGCCACTCTGTATTATCAATGGTTTGGGTTTCACCTGTAGAACTGACATAAGTACCACTGGAAACATCGGTAATATCGCCATTTTCTTGACGCAAGCCATAAAGCATTAATGCCGAACCATCATCCAATTGAAGGGAGAACCAATCCCAACCGACAGTGCCTGGACTGAGAGCACTCGTTGAATATTCATGATCTTTCCAAGTGTGACCAGTAACCTTAAAGGATTCATCACCCACGATAATGGTTCCAACGCTTTCTTGTTGGACGATGGAGTAGTAATAGGAGGCATTGCCTGGCTCTTGACCTTTTTTGCTATAACCGCGATCACCCTGAAGCACAGGTGGTAAAGTTTCGCTCAACACTAAATCCAATTGCACATCATCAGCATCGGCGACGAGTCTTACTTTGCCAGGTTCTATTTCTTCCGCTGACCAGTTTTCGAGCCAGACCCGATAGGGCACAGATTGCGCACCAGATAATCCCGCAGATTTTCGACTAAAGCGTTCATGGGGATAAAAGGTTTGATTCTCAATATCACTGATGGTGAAGTGAGAAAAATAAACTTGAGGCGATCGCCAGTCAGACGCATCAACAACTTCCGCAGTCTCTGGGGTTAATGCCCGGCGGAAAAAAGTGAGTTGATAGCCAAATTCTCGACCTTGATCTGTTTCGAGATTGCCTGTGTAATACCACCATTCTGTTTGGTAATCGTCGTGAGGGCCTAAATCTTTGGGAAATCTTAGAGGCTTGGGGGCGATCGCCTGAGTGAACTCAGCAGTAGTCTCAACATTCTGAACGGATAGCCATTCCACTGAAGCCTGACCACTATTTGTGATGCCAGCCCTCGGCCAAAAAGCCACTGCAAGAGCTAATCCAATTGCAAGCATTACGAGTGAAAACTGTTTTAATCCTTTCATCTTTTTCCTCTTCTATTCCTCTCGAATCGCACTTGCTACAACCATTCGGCTTAACCGCCAAGCTGGATATAATCCCGCCAGCAATGCAGCTACTACCGCAACAATCCATGCCTGCCAAAAATAGCTCGGCTGAACTTGCATTTGTAACGTCCAGCCAAACGACCGCACATTAATCACGTAGATCAAAATCCACGCCAAAACATAGCCCAGCGGCATCGCAAAAAAGCCAGCTAAACTTCCCATAATGCCCGTCTCCAAAAGGGTTAGCTGCCACATTTGAGGAGGAGTCATGCCATTCGCTCGCAAGATGCCGAGTTCCCGAGTGCGTTCTAGTTGCAGACTCATCAGGGCGCTGAGAACCCCAATAAATGCAACCACAACTGCCAGCAGTCTCAAAGCACCAGTAATCGCAAAAGTTCGATCAAAAATCTCTAGTGAGCCCTGCCGTAAATTACGGTTCGACTGCGCCACCAAATCCTGTCTTCCCTTAAAGATTTCCCGCAGATGAGTCACCACTTCATCCACATTGATATCGGGTTTCACGAATAACCCAAGGGATGCAATGCTGGGGTCTTGCCATGCCTCTAGATAAAGATTGTCATCGAGGAGAATTGTGCCTCGGTCGGATGAGTAATCATAAAAAACCGCAATGACAGGGTAGGTCAGTGCTCCCTGAGGAGATTCGACAGTCACTGTTTCCGGTGGTTCTGATACACCTGCTCGAATCATTAAAGCCTCAGAGATAATCGCTCCTTCGCCAGCATCGAGCTGTGGCCAAGGATCTTCGACATCGTCACGAATCCAAGCGTAGGGACGTTGACCATCAGATACATCACCATCGGCAGAGATTAATTTAGCGGAGCGATCTACCGCGATTTCAGTGCTAGTTTCAGCATCGCGATTAAAGGCAATTACCTCAACATCAGTATCGTTATAAGTGACAATGCGGTCGATTTCTGGCCAAGTATAAGCTTCGGCCACAACACTCGGATCGACACTGCCAAAGACACGGTTTGCTGTAGTACTCGGCGGCGTGACATAAATATCGGCCTGTAGGGTTTGGTCTAGCCATTGCACCACAGTTGTCCGGAAAGAACCCACCATTACTGACACACCCACAATTACTGACACTGCAACCATCAAAGAGGCGATCGCAATGGAGGTGCGACTAAGGGAACGAGTAATATCACGGGGTGCCATCTTGCCCAAAATACCGATCAAATTATTTAGAACAGGCGATAAACCCTGCATTAATAAAGCCGTTAACGGTGGGGTCAGTAGAGCTGCAGCCAAAAGAATGGCGAATAATCCTGCGAAGGCGGTGACGAGGCCACCATTTTTAATCATTAATAGGCCAGTGCCTCCAAGGGTAAAAACACCCCAAGCTAAGACGAGCCAAGGCAAAATTTGTTGGACTTTTGCTTCGAGGGTTGAACGCTTCAAGCTATTGTTCGGTGATGTCCGCATCGCTTCAACCGCTGGAATAACCGAGGCTAATAACGCTGCAAAAATACCAATAAAAATCCCTTTAACCAAAGTGAAGGTACTGAGACTAATATCGCGAACATACACGACAAAATAAAAGTCATTAATGGTCTGGGTAATCAATCCAACAATACTGCGGCTTAAGATTATGCCGAGACCTAAACCCAGCAGTGAACCGACAATACTGAGTACTAATGATTCGCCTAAAATTAGTTGAAATAATTGACCTTGTGTAACGCCTAAGCATCGCAATGTGCCGAACAAGGGTCGCCGCTGAATCACACTAAAGGTGACGGTGTTGTAAATCAAAAACATCCCTACCACAAGCGCCAATAAACTTAGGGCAGTGAGGTTTAGCTCAAATGCGGCGGTCATTTGCTGCACAGCATTTTTCTGGGCTTGGGCTGTGGTGAGTTTCACATCCTCAGGCAAAATCGCACGAACGCGGTCTAAGTTAGTTTCATCTTCAGCAATGAGGTCAATATGACTGAGACGACCCTGCATTCCCAACACTTCTTGGGCAGAGGCGATATCAGTAAATAAAACATTACTCAGGGCATCGCGGGTGAGGGCATTGGCAGGCGCAAGGATTCCTACTACTTTTGAGGAAATTGGCTGGCCAGCGAGGGAAAGATTGAGGCGATCGCCCACCTGAACGTCATATTGAGAGGCAGTATCTCGCGCCAAAATAACAGTGTTCGGTTCAGTTAGAAAAGCAGTTAAAGCTTCTACACCTTGATTCGCATCGCCATCGGAGTCGCCACTGAGATAACTTCGGAAAGGTGCTTCTGCGAAAAAATCGACCCCAACTAAACGCATGGGCTGGCGATCTAAATCTTCGGCAACAACATAGCCTTCAACAATGGGAGCAGATTGAGAATAACCTACCTCTGTACGAAGTTGACGATAAAGAGATTCGTCTACGCCAATTGGAGAAATGGCCTCAATACGATGGGTCGTGCGCCCGGCGATCGCATCGGTGGAAAGTTCAAAAGCTCTCTGGGCAGAACCATTAGCCAAATCGATGGACACCATCATGGCGACGCCAATCGCAATGCCCAAAATAAAGAGGAGATATTGGAATGGCCGACGACGCACTCGACGCCACGCCAATCGCCATAGAGGAGCGTTGTCCACTGGTGGAATAGATTCTTTGTTGGAATGGGAAGATGCAGTCATTAGAGAGTCGCGACCTCTCGACGTTGGAACTCTGCTGTGGCATCTTCGAGATGGCCTTCATGCACCCGCAGTACTTTGTCTGCATAGGTTGCAATTTCGGGATTATGGGTCGCCATAATCAGAGTTTTATTGGCATTGCGGGTCAAGTCGAGGAGTAATTCTAAAACTGTTTTGCCGGTATCTTCGTCGAGATTGCCTGTTGGTTCATCTGCCAAAATCAAACGTGGCTCATGAACCAAAGCGCGGGCGATCGCCACCCGTTGTTGTTGCCCGCCGGAGAGTTTATCAGGGAAAGCTTCACTGCGATCGCCCAACCCAACTTTGGACAGAAGAGCAAGAGCCTGAGATTCAACATCAGCAGGGGAACGACCTGCCAGCTCTTGCGGCAACGTCACATTTTCGAGGACAGTTAAGGTTGGAATGAGATTAAAAAACTGAAAAATAATACCAATCTGATCCCGACGAAATAACGTGCAATCGCGTTCATTTAACTCCGTAATCGGTACACCATCGATTAGCACCGTCCCAGAGCTTGGTCGTTCAATACCGCTAATCAAATTTAGCAATGTGCTCTTACCGCTACCACTTTGCCCAAGCAGCACAATAAATTGTCCCTGTTCGAAAGCCATCGATAAATTATTAAGCACCTGTCTTTCGGTCAAGCCTTCAGTGAAACCTTTGCTGAGATTTCGGAATTCAATAAAACCTTCAGATGGCTGCTTAAATTGCTCCCAATTGCCGACAGATGGTTGCAACCAACCGAATATCTGCGTGATGATCGATGGCTTTGAACCCATGTTGACCCGCTCTTTGTTAAGTTTCTTTGCAAGCCAAATCTTAACGCAAATTGAAGAGGCTGTCTTTGGGGATCGATTTAATAGCTTGGATTTCAGAGCTTACTGACTATCAATAGCTTCTTACCTAATGTCATTGATATAGCAGGAGATTTCCCATAATTGCGTCATTAATATCAGACATCCAATCAGTCCAAATTCTTTTGTCTATTGGATGACTAGTGACAACATTTTGAATTGTATAAAACCCTCAAAAATCGAGTTTGGGGAAACAAGATTCAGCGACTTTCGCCAAGATTTGTCATGATAATGAACTAAATGTCAGTTGCTAGTAATCGTTGGGTGGGTTTATTTAGATGAGTCACACGCCAGGCCATGCAAACTTTTCGCCGCAGCAAATTGTCTGTTTAGAGTCACCGCAAGAGCGCTTGTATGGGTCTGTGATTCAGTTTATCGAGAAGCAAAAGAGTTATTGGATTCGTCCGCACTGTCTTGTGTCGAGCGAGTCAGAAGCGGCAGAAGTGATTTCTTTGCACCGCACATCGGATGTGATTATTGATTATCAAAGAGTTCGAGAAGCTCTAGATACAGAGATCTTGGAGTTTTGGACAGCGCTCTATGATGAGTCTTTGGGCTATGAGGATAATGTTTCTGGGCGGGCGATATTACACCGATTCTTGCGGAATTTCTTCTGATGATGGCGCTTCTGTTCGTTGCGGCAGTTTATTTAAGAGGCGATCGCATACAAAAAGCGTTCCAGAAGCGACACAGATGGGAATGGTGATCAGATTAATTAACGGCACACTGACCAAGGCTAAACAAACAAATCCAAATCCAGCACTGGCGGGAAAGGCACGATAGACAATCCCTAGTTTTCGGCGAAAAGGTAAACGACGACGTTCTAGGGGCGCATCAAAAAAGTCAAGACAAATGAGGGTGAGGGTTAGCGTGGTACCACCAATAGATGAAATGATGCTGCCAGCAACTGGAACAAAGTTGATGCCAAAGAGAAATGGTGTAGCCGTAATAATAAGCGCTAATTTTTTTAGTTCAAACAGAATGGCTCGACTCAAATCTCGCACAATGCCAATTTCAATCACCTCAACACGACTAGTCCGAAGTTTTTCGATCTGTTCCGACAGTTGACCATACCAAGGTGCGCCGAGCAGTGTTCCAAATTGCACCAAGATTAAACCAATCACAATAAAAATTGCGGCGATAAAAATAATCCCAAGTACGACCGCCAGAGCATGAGCACCATAATCTAACCATTGCAACCATTGGGGTAACCGACTAATTAAGCCATTGAAAAAGGTGTCAATCCAAACATAGCCATTGCCTGCGGTACGCCATGCCCACCGTAGCGAAAATGTATACAGCAGAACGCCAACAACAATATTGACCGCCATGGGAATTGCGAGATACTGCAACAGATGAGGGTGACGCGAAAACATTCTGACGGCGCGGAATGGGTAACTGGCACCTTTAAAAATGGCGATGGGCATAGGTTGCATTAGAGCTGAATGGTTGGATATGCGAGCAAAAAGCCTTGGTCTCTGAGTTTTTGGTTGGAGACACGCACATTGAAGATACGGTCAGAAGGCTTAGCTTCATCCCAAAGGACTGGATCTAAATTATATTTTTTTGCGAGGCGATCTAACATTTCTCGCCGTTGCATGGGTTCATCCGCCACAAGGTTAAACAGTCCAGACAACTGCTTCTCGCGGGCAAATTCTATGCCTCGAACAATATCGGCTAAGTGAATCCAGTTACCGTATTCTGCGCCTTTGCCTGCTTTTGTTGTACCCATCGCCCGCCGGAAAATTTTGAGGATTTCGCGTCCTTCACCATAAATACCCCCCAATCGCAAAATACAGACATGGCGATCGCCTGTTTGTATTTCCATGAGAGTTTGTTCGACTTCGCGCAAAATTTCAGCAAAAATATTGGCGGGCTGATCGGGAGTGGATTCATCTACCCATGCGCCATCATGGTTTCCGACGACAGAATAGCTGCTAGTGTAAATGACTTGTTTAACGGTGCTGTTCGTGCGTAGGGCATCACGGAGATTTTGGGCAGTTTGGAGATAGGAACGGCGATAATTTTCTTCAGTACGTCCGCCTTTGGAGCCAACGCTCAGCAAAATTACTTCTTGACCTTCACAAAGTTCCCGCAAGGCATCTTGATCAGACCCTTCGATCACTTTGACGCGATGGGCAAGATCAGCGAGTTGGGAGACTTTTTCGGAGCTTGTGGTCGTGACTGTCAGCTCATGTCCCACTGCTTTCCATCGTTTGGCGATCGTCCGTCCAACATAACCACACCCAATAATTGCAATCTTCATACCCACAACCGCTAAATTCCATAAATATCGCCGCTCCAAAGTATATCAAGCAGATTTTAAGATTCACGTTTTATGTAGGGGCATTTTGTGAAACGTCCACATTTTTTCAGAACAGTTAGTTGCCTAAAGGTAAGGCTTTAGTAATAATTTCTCGAATTGTATTCATTTGGGCTGGGTCGATTCTCTCAACAACACTCGTTAGATGATTCGCAAAAGCAACCATCCCTGCAGTAGGGAAAGTGTCAGGATTGAGTAGCCAAGTCAGTATTCGAGATGAAACATCATTTTCCTTCGATAAGCTTTTAGTTAAGTAGCATTGAAAATGTTGTGTAATGCTTCCACTCCATGAAAGAATCTATCTCTTTGTTCAGATAGAGACACGAATTCTCTCATTTGACGACGAGGTCTCAGAACATTATTCACCTCATCAAAAGCCTGACAGAATCTCTGGGCTGATTCCAAGGCTCCAAATCCAAGAGTCGGATAATATCGGTCTTTCTGGCCACGATGACTTTGCTCCACTGGATTACCCTGACAGCCAATCACTTGATGCTCCACCTCTTTTCCTAATTCTTCATCAATGGCTCTGGGGTATGACTTAAGACCATCAGTAAAGACTTGCTCGGGACTTTCCCCTGATATCTCTCTGGCCATTTCAAAAAAGGCTTTAGTCCCTGCCATGTCCCGTTTATCAGAGAGCCTCACATCCACAAGATTGCCATCTTGATCAATGCCACGGTATAGATAGCACCATCGCCCAGAAACTTTGACATAAGTTTCATCAACAAACCAGACTTGCCCTATTTTTCCTCGTCGTTTTTCTCGAATGTGTTCGGTGAAATAAGGCAGGAAACGCTCCTCCCAGTCCCGAACAGTTTCATGGCTGAATTGAAATCCGCGAAGCAAATAGAATTCAGCGACATCTCGATAGCTGAGTTTATATCTGACTCGAACGAATAACACTTCGAAGATAATGTCTGTTGGAACTTCAACAAAATTGAAAGGGGTTGCAGTGCGCTCGTTATAGGTGCGACGGCAGATTTTACAGCGAAAGCGATGGTAACCAAGGTTAGTTCTTTGTTGAAGGAGAGAAAATTCTGTTGAATGACAATGAGGACAGTCCATAGAGAATGGTTTGAGGGCAAATGGTTTAGGCGGACTCAAACAATATCAGACAGTCACATTCAGAGCTATTTTGGACAATCAGTCCTGACAGAATCGTCTACAAGAACAATTCGATAACAGCAGAAAATAGACAACAAAAAATTCTGAGCATTTCATCACCCAGAATTCTTTGGAAAATATGTTCAAATGATTGGACGGTAACTTAAGCGTTTTCTTGCCTACGTTTAGATGCCGCACCGAAAAGACCAGTCAGAATGGGAAGTACTGTTGCAGGAGTTGGAACAGGAGTTAATGACCAGCGTTCTGCATTGAATGCTTCTCCAAACGCAGCATTACCGATAAAACCTTCTCCAAAAGCAAAAGTGAAAAAGCCTGTATCGCATTCACTATCATCTATATTTGGGAATCCAGGTCCGTCAAAACTAAAACTGTCACAGGCAAATAAATCCATCCCGAAACCACTAAAGGTGACAATAGGTGTTAGTGGCTCAAGACCCAGAAAAATATTACCTAAACCAAGGTCTGTTTCTGGGAAAAAGTTGACAACTTCTTTGCCACCAAGATTTGTGCTATTAAAGAAAGAGCTTGTAATTTCTGAAACGATAACAACATCTTCTTCATCTGTAAGAATGTTCCCCTCGAGAACACCAGAAAGGACGTCGCCTGACTCAAATCTATAGGAAAAGTCGAAGGTTAAAGCATCTACAGGATCTGCACTCAACATACTAGTTGCAACGAAACCAGTTACAACCATAGCTTTCGAAATCGTCTTCATGATTGGTTCAGTGTAATACTTACAAACTAAATTATATAAATGAGATATTGATTTTTTTCACAGTTATCCTACTTAAGTATAAAACTTAGATGATTTTTCTTTGGCTATATAAAAATTCCGTGAAGATACTAAGGGCATTGTCAACTTAACAGAAGGTTCTAGGAATATAGCTATATTTTTTTTATATTGGGCCACTATTTTCGATTTAGATAGTTTTTCCTAAATATGTTGATTTATACCAACTATGTATTCATTGACTCAATATTCTCTGGCTGAATGTTGGACTGATTTGAGTGGAAGCATCCTCCACATCAGTTCAAGAGGAAGATGCATTGGTTTGTGTAGAGATAAATGTCTTTTATAGAAATCATTTGTTCGCTCATTCTACAAACTCCTCAACATAAAAGCTTTTTACTTGATATGAAATATCGTATCATTCGAAAAAAAGAGTGCATTCCATGTATGTACTAGCAATACGAAAGTTTCATCTGTCAACCAAGATAGAAGGAAATCCCAAAAACTATTTTAAAAGTCAATCAGTCTTGATGTTCAGTTAATCTATCATCGTGTAGTTAAACAGTCGGGATGTGATGAAATATTTTGTATTGAAGGTAAAAAAATATCACTAACTAGTTCCATTTTTCCGTCTGAAAATCTTTGCCATCCTCTAGCTAACGAAATTTCTTCAATCATTATTGGCCTTATTTTTGACAGTGAGGTCGTATGGGTAGGGAAATCTTTGGAGATCATATCTTGAATATTTCCGGAGCTTGTCAGATAGCTAAGTATAGGAGTACGAATACTTGCATTTCCTTCTAGACTCATCGGCAAGCCACCTTTACCTTCAATTGTAAGCGAACTCCCGCCAGCGATTTGGTCATTTTCAATCGCACAGACATTTTGCTCAATTAGACTATCTGCATCAATCAAGTCTTCGGGTAAATCGTCAGATTCCGTTTGCTGCTCATCAATGGTCACAGTCCCATCGAGCCCAACAACTCCCGAGGAAGCTGTAATATCATTACGGATTGGGATATCCGTACCCGTAAAGTCTAGTCCTGAAAGTCCTATTGTACGAATAAAAATATTGCCGCCAGTTCCGGCAAAAGCCTCGGCTCGAATATTGTTATCTTGATCAAGCGGGGCTGTAATAATTGGTGAAAAAATAGTAATATTGCCGCCATTACCTGCTAGTCGTTCGCGCCCAGCCGTAGCCGTAACATTACTGCCGTTGGCTAAAGAGAAAAACCTTCCAATATCAAGATTTACATTACCACCATCACTACTAAACGTTTCTGTTGTTAGATCTGAATTATCTAAACGGAGGAAATCTGCAACCAGCAAAATATCTCCACCAACACCTTGACCTTGAGAATTCACAGCAATGTTTGAATTAGTGAAGTTAACATTACGAGGGTCAATGTCAATGCTGCCACCTTTTCCTGTGGAGCCTGATTTCGTAATTGCTTCTACTGAACTATCTAAAATATTGATATCATCCGCAACTGTAAATTTGATAAATCCTCCATCTCCACTCCCTGAAGTGGAAGCAGTTAAAGTAACACCGTCTCTGATGATTAGATTCTTTGAGGAAATATCTATAGTGCCGGCATCTCCGCTAGAAGTTGTCTCTACTGATAGAATTCCCGCCCCATTAATATTTACTTGGTTTGTCGCAACAATCACTAAATCGCCTCCCTTACCACTACCTGATGTTGATGCAGAAATTTTTGATCCTGTAAAGAGAGCAATCAAGAGATTAGGATTATTCTGATAAGGTTGCAGCAATAGGCGACCGGCTGGAGCTTCCCCTTGAGTTTCTGCGAAGATTCCTACTTGTCCTCTCAGATTCATTTGATCAGCATTAAGAGTAATGCTGCCCCCACCATCTTGATTAGTTGACGTTTCTGTTGATATTGCTGTAATTCGAGCACCGTCAAATACATTTAATAATGGTGTATTGATAATAATGTCTCCTGCTCTACCTAAACTAGATGTTTCGACAGAAAGTATTGGAGATGAATCTTGCGATTCTTGCCCAAGGTTCACAGCTTGAGATGCATTTACTGTTACTGTGCCTCCATCTCCTGAGTCGGAGGTACGTGCAAAGATTTGACTATCATTAAAAACATTCAAGATTGATGAGTCAAATTGAATACTTCCAGCTTTACCAGTATTGTTTGTATCACTTGTTATAGAACTTTGGTTTAAGGTGATAATACCTGGGCTTCGGACAAAAACATTTCCTGCTGGTTTACTCCCGTTAGTCTCACTGAGCACCGAACTATTATTGAGTATCAAATCTTCTGAGCTAGTGAGAAAAATATCCCCCGACTGACCAACAGTACTGAGATCAATAACTAATGGGTTATTAAGATCCAGTGGATTTGTAATTGCCAATGTAGGTCTAGTAATAATATCGACATTATTCAACTCTAAATACTCATTCCCGATAATCTCAACTACGCCTGACTGCGAATCTGGAGAAAGAGTGGATATTTCAAGATTACTAATATTATTTTGGGTCTGGAGAAAAACACTCCCACTATTACCAGAACTGCCAGATCTAGCAACTGAACCAGAGAAGAATATCGCATCATTCTTAGTTGAGATATTTCCCTCTTCTGTAACCAATAAGGTAATATCTGCACCATTTCCAGATTTAGAGTCTGAAAGAGAAAAAGACTGGATATCTTTAATAAGAATATTTCCATTAATGGTAGATAGATTGACATTGCCACCGTTTCCAGATATTGAAGATTCGGCAAGACTAGATGATGAAAAAGAGAGTATTTCATCAGTGATAATATCACCTAGATTAATAGAAATTTTTATATCTCCTGCATCACCAGAAAGAGAAGAACTATTTACATTAGAAGCAGCAATAGAAATAGAGCTAAGCTCCTTAGTCAGGATATTGCCTGTATCCGTAGACATAATAATTATTCCTCCATCACCAGAAACTGAAGAGTCACCTGAATCTGTAATGGAAAAAGATTTTATATTTGCAGTTTGGATATCACCTATAGTTGTCAACAAACTAATATCTCCTCCGTCTCCAGCTGAGGATGACAACTTTGAGTTAGAGGTGGAAAAAGATTCGATTTCATCGATTTTTATATCACCTATAGTTGCAAAGAAACTAATATCGCCGCCATTTTTAGCTGATGACGATGATGATTCAGAAAAAGCAAAAGAGAAAGATTTGAGATCAATAGTGGAAATACCACCTATGGATGTAGCGAAATTAATATGGCCGCCATTTCCAGCAGACGAAAAAGATGACTTAGAAGTAGAAAAAGAGAAAGATTCAATACTATTAACTTCAGTCTTTTCGGTGACAATATCACCTGTATTGGTAGAAATACTTATCTCGCCACCATTTCCAGAAACTGAAGAGCCCTCAGCCTCTGATAATGAAAATGAACGGATTTCACTAGTTAAAACATCACCTATATCAGTAGAGATACTTATCTCTCCACCATCACCAGAAACTGAAGAGTCCTCAGCCTCTGATAAAGAAAAAGAAAAGGATTCAATTTTCCCAGTGGATATGTTCCCTGTAGTTGTAGCAATACGAATATCTCCTCCATGACCAGCAGATGAAAAAGAGGGTTTAGAAGCGGCAAAAGCATAGGATTGAATATCTTCAGTAGAAATATCACCTATAGTTGTAAGAAGACTAATATTTCCTCCATTTCCCGTTAACGAGGAAGATGATTCAGACTCATTAAAAGAAAAGGATTTAATATTTTTTGTAGCAATATCACCAATATCAGTAGATATTCTTATATCTCCTCCATCCCCAGATATTGAGTCAGATAAAGAAGAGTCAAGATTGGCCGTTATGATATTGCCATTTGTCGTCAGAAGACTAATACTTTTTGTCGCTCTTACATCTCCTTTTATTTCTAAAGACCCATTTGCAGAAAAATGTAAACGTTCTCCGACTATTAAATTTGAGTCACTTCTGATTTGCCCTTGATAATTACGCAAGGCATTTTGAAATAAAGTATTAGGATTAATAGATAATAAATCATTAACATTAGCACTAACAATATTTAATAGCTCTCCATCAATCTGCTCAATTTCAGTCGCAGTAGTGGCGAGGAATGATCCACTAATGTCAAGATTTGCATCAACCCCAAAAATAATGCCGTTAGGATTGAATAAGAATAAATTTGCGTTGCCATTTACTCCCAGAGTTCCAAAAATTTCGGAAGCATTATCCCCCGTAACTCGACTAAAAATTGCTTGAGTTGCTACAGGATTTTCAAAATAAACATTTTTTCCTGCGGCAACATTAAATTTGATAAAACTATGAAGTAAATTATTGTCTTTTACTACACCACCTTGAATTAAATCAACGGTTTGACTATCAAGAAGAACGTCGGGAGTAACAAATGAAGCATCAGCTCCTAATGTTGTATCTGGGGTAATCTGTGCTGAATTTGAGAGCTGCAAGCAAGAAATAGAGAAAAAAACAATTGAAGCACCGAGACAAGAAATAGTTTTCACACAGATAACCTCCCGCAGGGAAAAAAAGTATCGATGTTGCTTTATGACTTACAAATATTATTCCCTTGATATTTGTCATTAACGATATCTAAGCAATATCGATATGTCTATTTGTTACATAAAACTATTTATTTCTAGATATTTACTATGCTGATTTCTGTTGGAAACTACAGCATCAACTGAAAGTGTCAGGATTGAGTAGCCAAGTCGATTCTGTCAGAGTTGAGTTGTCAAAATAGGTTTGAATGTGACCGTCTGATATTGTTTGAGTTAACTTAAACCATCGCTCTCAAACCGTTCTATGGACTGCCCTCATTGTGACTCGACAAGATTTTCAGTCCTACAACGAAAGACTAACCTTGGTTACGATCGCTTTCAGTGTAAAACTTGCCATCGCACCTATAACGAGCGCACTGCAACACCTTTCAATTTCATTGAAGTGCCTACAGACATCGTCTTTGAAGTTCTATTCTGTCGAATCAGATATAAACTCAGCTATCGCGATGTCGCTGAATTCTATTTGCTTCGTGGATTTCAATTCAGCCATGAAACTGTTCGGGACTGGGAGGAGCGTTTCCTGCCTTATTTCACCGAACACATTCGAGAAAAACGACGAGGAAAAATAGGGCAAGTCTGGTTTGTTGATGAAACTTATGTCCAAGTTTCTGGGCGATGGTGCTATCTATACCGTGGCATTGATCAAGATGGCAATCTTGTGGATGTGAGGCTCTCTGATAAACGGGACATGGCAGGGACTAAAGCCTTTTTTGAAATGGCCAGAGAGATATCAGGGGAAAGTCCCGAGCAAGTCTTTACTGATGGTCTTAAGTCATACCCCAGAGCCATTGATGAAGAATTAGGAAAAGAGGTGGAGCATCAAGTGATTGGCTGTCAGGGTAATCCAGTGGAACAAAGTCATCGTGGCCAGAAAGACCGATATTATCCGACTCTTGGATTTGGAGCCTTGGAATCAGCCCAGAGATTCTGTCAGGCTTTTGATGAGGTGAATAATGTTCTGAGACCTCGTCGTCAAATGGGAGAAGTAGTGTCTTCGTCTGAACGAAGAGATAGGTTTCTCCAAAGAATCGAAGCATTACACAGCATTTTCAATGCCGCTTAACAACAGGCTTATCGAAGAAAAATGATGTTTCGTCTTGGATGCCAACTTGGCTACCCAATCCTGACATTTTCTCTTCGACAACAGGAAGTATTTGGCGGCCAAGCACACCACCAGCCTGATTGATTTCTGCGATCGCCATTCTTTCCGCGTCGATCAACGACATTTCACTAATCGCCATCGTGCCGCTGCAAGAATGCAAAATTCCGACTGGGATAGGAGATAAGTCGCAAGCACCCAAGCGGTCAATGGTCATAGACTCATAAACCTCAAAAAACTAATATGACAACATTAATGAGTAGAGTGACCCGAGGCTCGGATTCTCATTAGGAGGATGTTTAATCAGCCTATATAGATGATATTTTAGACAATGCTGCAAAATCAAAACCGTATCGCATATGACTATCTAAATGAACTGTCGCCATCATTTCGTAGATACCTGATCATGTCGCAAGTTTTAGGATTGCATTTCACATCATGGTTAGAAGTTCTTAATAACAAGTATTTTATGGCTTACATACGTGGTTAGAAAGATTTCTGACATTATCTAACAGCATCTCTTCTCGCGACACGATGCAAATCGAGCCATTGATTTCATCCATTTCAGAATTGGATAAGTATCTACAGAGAAATCTTAAAGATATGAAGGCTTTCTGTTCACGTAATGACACTCACAGGGCGATCGCCATTCAAATTTATAGTGTTATAGATTTGAAAAATGTATGCACTTAAAAGGCGATCGCCCTGTGAGATAAAAGCTCTACTTTTCAGCAAAAATACGGTGCTCGGAAGGCTAGATTAATTCACATCAGGGCAGGGATCAAACAAAAAACCACCAGCCTCTACAACGAAATCATCGTAGTCAAAATCTTCGACGCTTTCCCGTCTACCACCGTCTTCCCAGAGTAAAGAAATCCCTGTAATGCTTCTGCTATAGCTATCTCGACCTTGACCACCTTGCAAATTGCCATCAAAATTCGCGGCATTTTGAGTCGATAGGAATTGATTCACAAAGTTACCTTGCTCGTCATAAACATCAAGGAAAAAGACATATTGGTGATTGGCCTGAAATGGCACTTCCACCACTTGACCATCAGGCTTACCGAAAGTTTTGACTGCATTTATGCCAATACCCGGTGTGACTGTTTTGCCGAATGTACCAACATAGTCTTTGTTCGAACCTGTGTCATGCTGCATGGGGTTCGGTGCATATTCTGCAAATTGATAATCATCGTAGGGTTGATTCTCTTGGAAAATGACTGTTTTTGTCCCTGTTGTCTGATTAATCATGCCGAAAACAGTGCGATATGAACCATGAGATTGCACAAATTCAAACTCGACAATTGTATTTTTATTAAAACTAATACTTTGGCTGTCAAAGTTGGTATTGGCTTGGGCTCGCAATGGCATTAAACCGAGAGCGCAGAGGCTAACACCCAACACTACATTACTGATTTTTGTAAGGACAAAAGGCTGTCTCACCAAGAGTTTTTTCCACATTTTTATCTATCTCTCCATAAATTTTTACGATGTCAAGGCGGCATTCATTCAGCAAAGAAATTTATCTCGACAATTCTTGAGTGTTATTGCTTTAAGCTTTTGAGTTACCAAGTGAAAGAACTCGTTTCATCAATTTCCGCTTGCAATTGAGCGAGCTGCACTCGTAACGTTGCCATTTCTTGACGAGCTTCTTCTAGAGCAACACAAGCTAGCGGCGGCTCTGGGGAAATATCTTCGCGGGTAAACCGTTGGGGTTCGTTTTGATATTGGGCTTCGATCGCCTCAATGGCTTTCTTGCAATCTTCGTAGGCGATCGCCGATGTTTCGTTGAGTTCGGTGACGCGAGCGACTAACTCAGGATCTAAAGCATCAGCGTTATCGAGCATGACGGGCACACTATTCCAAACATTTGTCCCGGTAATATCAGAATAACTTTGGGCGAAACTGGGGGTTGCAATACCTAAACAGAGACAACCGATACCCAGCGCAATAAGTGATTTTTCTCGTTTATTCATAATTTCTCCTACCACCAACAATGGGGCGATATGTTTTCCTCAGTTCAAATAGAAATTGTGAGCATGGATTAGAAAATGACTGTGTCAGCAGACTAAAATTTCTTGGCTAAACCAACGCCTAAAACAAAGCGGGAACCATTGCCATCAAAGATGTCGCGAATAGCAGGAGTAATCACTAACGGGAAACTTTTGAAGGGTGCAATAGATAGGCCAACACCAAGATCCTGGCCACTCCACTCGGTGATAAGGCTGACAGGTTTTGCAACGCGCACGGTGATATTTCCGAAGGCATTGATGTCGTTATTGCCAGCACGGACAGCAGCATCGGAACGGAATTGATTTGTGCCCAAACCAGCAGTTACAGCAACGCGGCTAAAGCTTTTGTCGAGGGATTCACGGGTGCGGAACACTTTAGTGAGAGAGCCGTAGAGGGAGTGTTCATAGCCATGACGACTGGTATTCAGAAACCCATTCCAACCCAAAGAACCTGCGAAATCGGTCTTAAAACGCTTATGAAGCTTGGCATTAAAACCACCATCACCAAAATTGTCATTGGTGTCCTGACTGTAGCTCAGCTCTACACCGACAGTTTTACTGGCATTACCTAAGCCGACGCCAATGCCGGAGTGGAAGGTGGAATAGCCATCGGTACGGGTGACGGCTTGATAGGTACTGCTAAGAAAAACCGTATTTTGGTCTGCGCCAAAGCCGGTGGGGATACTAATGCTTAAAGCGGGACTAACGCTATTTGGAACTTCGGGTAAAACGAGAGGTTCGACAGGCGTACAGGGTTTGCAGTCAATGCCCTGGGAAGTTTGCGCAAACAGATAATCAGGTTCGGATGTCACCTCGATAATTTTAGGCTCTGCAACCTCAGGAAGTCGTTTGGCGATCGCCTCAGACTCAACTTCTACTTCCTTGAATTCGGGTAGAGAACGAGCATGAACTTCCTGATCTAATTGCTGATTATGATTGAAAAGGAGCTTCTCAGGAACAATGTCTCGTGTAGCCTTGGTTTCGATGGAAGCACTGTTCGCTGCGAGAATAATTGGTTCTTCAGGTTTTGGAATAGGATTTAAAGCTTGCTCTGGAATGTCGTTAGCTTCGGTGTCTACAGATTCCACAACCGCTACATCTGTTTCTGAAGTTGTAGACCATTCAAACTCAGAGATAAATTCTGGAGACTCTGGAGAAATGGTATTCACTCTCGCAATAGTGCGTTCTCTTTCGGGGGTGATCGCCGCTGTCTTGGATTGCTTCATGTCAGAGACTGAGCGCACAACTTCAATGTCACTGAAGTGAGTTTCGGGGGGAACAATCCGGCTTGCTGTAGTCGGTATCACCGCTGCCGCAACCTGATATTTCTCCGACGGGTGGGAAAAATTCAAATCGGGCTGTTCATCAAAATCCGTATTTTTAGGTTGGTGTTCATTCAGTCCTTCATTGGCCTGGGCAGCAACACCACTCCCTAATAACGCGGATACCGTACAGCAAGTAATGCGGGATAGTCGCATGTTTTGCTCTCCTCACTATGGTTCTATGCCATAGATACAGCGACCATGACAACTGTCAGGAATGGGCAATTGAAATACTAAATGTCTCTTTTATGGTGATCTCTAAGATGCTCTAGCGTAATGAGCGCCTAGCTCGGAAATTGGTTTTCCCTACAGATTTCTTTCGATGCAGGCGATCGCCATTATATTTCTACAAGTATTTAGATTTTTAAGTTTCCGCTCATATAATTTCAGTATGAACCGACTGCACAGCATCCTACCAATTCTGATTAGCTCGCTGATAGTTCCCATTTCAGCAAGTAGCTTTAACGCGAAAGTGGCGATCGCCCAGACGGCTAATCAGAGTGAGACGATAACGGCTCAACAATTAACGGATTGCCAAAATAGTCTGACCGCGGATATTAATGCTCAATGGGATTACAAAGCATTTCAGGCTTATCAAGAGCTACTGATCAGTTGCGGAGATGTTTTTTCAGAAGTCATTAAAAATGACATAAATGTAGAGCCACATCATCAAACATTACTCTCTAATTTTCTTGGTTTTACGGGACAGCAAGCTTTAACATTTCCCTATTCAGACACAACACAAGGTTCGAGCCTTAGAAATCAGACACAGACGCTTTTAAAACAGCAATTAGGTTTAGCTCAAGAGCAAGGTGATCGCTTTCAGGAAGCGACTATTCTCTATTGGCTCGGTTCAATTGGCTCAAACTATGAAGAGTCACTAGAATCTTTTCAGCAGGCGATCGCTCTTTATCAGAGTCTTGATGCATTGCCTCAGCAGACAGACTCGTCGATTTTAATCCGCATAAATAATCGCTCAACGGCTTGGGGACAAATCACTACACTCCAGTCCAGTAATGCGACGCCTAATGATTTTGTCGCGGCAACTTTGTATGAACTTGGCAGAGATTACCGTGATTCTGATCGACATGACGAGGCGATCGCCACCTTTGAAGAATTACTGGCGATCGCCAAATCCCAGAATGATTCAACAAAAGAAGCTGATGCATTATTTGAACTCGGCCTCTCCCATCAAGCTGCGGGAAATCGTGAGCAAGCGCTCGACATCTTAGAATCTTGTTTGCAATTAATTCGAGAGACAAAAGGAGAATTAGCTGAAGCAAAAATCCTCAGAAATCTTGGTGAAAAATATCAATTTGGCGATGCTCAAGATATGGAGATTACCTTTGGGTTTTATGACAGAGCACTCGCAATATATCGCCAGTTAAACCTATTAGATCAGCAGGCACAAACCCTTTATGACATAGGTTATGCTCACTACCGACAACAAGCATATGAAGAAGTTTTTAATACCTCGATACAGGCTCTCGATCTTGTTAGTCAAATTGAAGATGGCGATCGCCAAACAGTCCTACTTATAGAATTTGCACCGATAGTTGGACACCTCCAGAATAATAGTCCAGACAAAGCAATTTTACTGGTACAAAGGCGATTAGAACTCTTCCAAAAACTTGGGGATTTAAAACAACAAGCAAGCTCCCTCAATTTCATCGGATTTTTGTATTCATATACTCTCCAACAATACAAACCCGCCTTCGAATATTATCAACAATCTCTGAATATCTATCGACAACTAGGAAACAAAGAAAAGGAAGCTCAAATACTTAATCGATTGGGGTCTCTACACTACGATCAAGGGAGTCAAGCGAGCAATCAATTAGACCAAATCCACCAACAATTCAGTCTTGCATTGCCTTTACATAAGCAGGCGATTGAGATTTATCAAACATTAGCTAAAAAATCAGATGACCGTGAAAAACAGCTTTGGGAATTGGCAGAATATATCCGTATTTTAGAAAATCAATATAGCCGCCATACCAACCAAAATACTATCCAGCAAAATGACCATGGATATTGGTCAGAAGCGGAACAAGCGGTACGGGAGTTCCGGGAACAGGCGATCGCCATTTACCGGGAACTAGGTTCAGAAGACAAAGTTTTAGACATGCGTATCTCCCTGCTGACTACTGATGGAACTCGGCTCTTACATCGATCGAGGGAGCTAAGAGACATGGGAGATGTTGAGCTTGCTAAAGAATTAAACCAACAAGCACTAGAGGCTCATCTCGAAGCAATTAATTTGCATAAAGAAGCTATCAGATACCTAGAGATTACAAGTCCTGAAAAAACAAATATTATCCAAAGTCATCAGAGCCAATTATCAAGTCTTTATAGCTATTTTGCTTCACAATATCTTTACTCAGATGAATATGAGCAAGCCTTGAAATTTGCCCAGAGCTATGAGGAATCAACAGGAGCTCAGTTTAGAGTTGCTGAGATTTTAAGATCAATGGGCAATTATTCTCTAGAAAAAATCACCCATTCACGTTTCAGTCGAACAGGTGAAGCACCTAAACTTTACTCCTCTGATTTTGGTCTTGGTGGTTATGAAAATATGAGTGATCCTCTTGATAAAAAAAGAGTACTCTCCCTTTCACTTCAGACCTCACTAACAGATCAAGATATTGATGAGTATAAAAAAGCTCTAGATTATTCACAGCAAGCTTTAGAGATTTACACTAAAAATACACATGCCTATAATGTCCAAAGTCTTTTGGTTGAGATTGGTGATATCTATGTTCACCTACAGCAAACCGATCGAGCCCTAGAATATTATCAGCAGGCCATTGAGATAGAAGGTGAAGACCTCAACGAGATTGTCAAAGCTTCTTTATTGCATGCACTAGCGTTCCGCTATCAACAGCTGAATTTAAATGATTTAGCATTAAAGACTTATCAACAAGCATTAGAAATATGTCAGAAATATGAGTCTGTTTCTAGAGAGAGCGACGTTTTATTGGGGATTGCCCGATATTATCAATATCTAGAGAATGATGAACTTGCACTTCAATATTTACAGCAATCCTATGAGGTTATAGATGACTTTAGTCCCAGCTATAGCGCGAGATATAGTCTACATAAATTAGGAAAATTTTCTTTAGAAAAAGGCGATCTTGTCCAAGCCTCTGACTACTTTCAACAGGAGATTGAAGTCACTAAAAATATTGGCGATCGCCATTCAGAAAAACTATCACTCCAAAAAATTGGTGATCTTTATCTTGAGCAAGGACATATCGACTATGCTCTCGATATTCACCAGCAGTATTTAGCACTCATTCAAGATGGCGGCAGTCTTATCAAAAAATTTCAAGCACACTTAGATCTTGGTCAAAAATACCAGGAGCAAGCTCAATTTGACTCTGCTCTGATGTTCTATCAACAGGCTTTGGCGATCGCCTATGAGCTGCGGGAAGATCCATTATTTGTAGGCACTGATTGGACTGGAAGTGTAACCAGTCAGATTGCGGCTCTGTATGAAGCGCAAAATCAACCTGAGTTGGCGATCGCCTTCTACAAATCTGCGATTAATACTTATGAAAAAATTCGCGCTGACTATAAAGAACAAAGCTCAGCCACTATAGGCAGCACGGGAGTCGATTTTGATGCACTCTTTTTAGCTCGCAATCAAGATCATTACCGAGCATTAGCTGATTTGTTGCTAAAGCAAGACCGTGTGTTAGAGGCTCAGCGAGTGCTTGATTTGCTGAAGGTGCAAGAGCTTGATCAATATCTTAATAACGTGCGAGGGACTGCCAACACCGAAAAAGGTATCGCTCATCATCGCTCAGAAACGCTCATCATGGAACGCCATCAAGTGATTCTAGATGATGCAATTCAGGTAGGCAAAAGCTTGACTAAACTCAATCAAATTCCGGTCGGCGATCGTACCCCAGACCAGCGCAAACAAATTACTCAGCTCCGACAGTCAAAGGAACAACTCTCCGAAACATTCCGCACATTTGTTGGTAGCGATGTCGTCCAAACAGAATTAGATAAGCTCCGACAGAATACGAATGGCGAAAATTTCGACCTCGACCTCTATGCGAAAGCCCTTAAAGATGACCTCCAAGAACTGGATAATGCCGTTATTGTTTACCCTCTTATCCTCGACGATCGCCTAGAACTGATTCTCCTCTCTGCGGATGCCCCTCCATTCCGGCGTACAGTTTCCATCAGTCGAGTAGACCTCAATGAAAAAATCCTTAGATATCGCCAAGCCTTAACGCGCCCACAGCTACGCAGAAACCTTGATGCTGTGCAATCTGCGTCCAAAAAACTCTACGATCTTCTTATTGCACCTATCGAAAAAGACCTCTATGCCCTAGCCACAAAAACGATTATCTATGCCCCCGATGGGCCGTTACGTTATGCGCCTCTTTCGTCTCTCTACGATGGAAAGCAATGGCTAATCGAAAATTACAACATTAACAACATCACCGCCGTTAGCCTCACCAACTTTACGGATAAACCCAGCCAAGAACTATCGATCCTTGCCGGCGCTTTCACCGATACCCAAAGTAGTATCAAGGTTGGCGATCGCCAATTCACTTTTTCGCCACTCCCGTACGCAAAATCCGAAGTGGAAATCCTTGCCCAAACTATCTCAGCAACCCAAACACGCTTTGATAATGACTTCAATGCAGACATTCGTTTTGAAGTGGAAGACTACAACATTGTGCACTTGGCGACCCATGCTCAATTCGTAAGTGGCGACCCAGAAGAATCATTCATCCTGTTCAACAATCAACAAAAACAAACGCTCAAGGACGTCGAAAAATGGGATCTCAGTAATGTCGATTTGATGGTGCTTAGCGCTTGCCAAACTGCCCTTGGGCATGAATTGGGAGATGGCGAAGAAATCCTCGGACTAGGCTTCCAGATGCAACGAGCTGGGGCAAAATCGATTATGGCATCCCTCTGGTCAGTGGATGATGGTGGCACCCAAACGCTAATGAACAATTTTTATGCCATTCTGGCAAACCAACCCAAAATCACTAAAGCCGAAGCTTTACGGCAGGCGCAAGTCGCTTTAATTCAGAGCAAAGATCCTGTCACTGAGCGATCAATTACTGCTCCATCCACTAGCAACTATGCTCACCCCTACTATTGGTCGAGCTTCATTCTCATCGGCAATGGTCTCTAAAAATGCTCACTTGTGAAATACCGAAATAGTCTCACGCCAGAAGCGAATGTAAGAATTGGCGATCACTCATTTGATTGATTGATTGAAATTAACAATCACAATTGAGATAGTAAACTTACCTCAGCAAATAAATATATCTTTTTTGACCTAAGGCTTCAGAATACCTAAAACCAACATCGACTTTACATCTTCTTCAAAAAAATGATGACGATCAATTTATCTTTGTCATCTCTTCATACAAAACCCGTGGAATACCGAAATCTCCCTAAACAATGATTGCTACTATTTAAGTGAAATTGGTGTTTTTTCTGATGTAAGAGTGTTGTCTACCAATCATTAGTTACTTAATTGAAGCTAGTTGGCAATATATTTTTTAAGGTTATGTTCTCTTTATCAAAAAAAGCGAGTGTCATATTTGGGTTTTCTCTAGCATCTATGCTATGTAGTCAAATGGCACAAGCACTAAGCAATTAAAACATTTACAAGTGCTAGTGATTTTGACTTTGCAACGCAAAATCTTCTAGCCACTGAAGACTTTAATTCATCCTCACGTGGATCATTCTCAACAAAGGATTTTGATGGTTTTACAGTTTCAGTTAGACCCGACGGAGCTGTAAAAAGTCGGAACAATAGTGATCCAGCTGTTTTCAATATTTCCAAAGGTGCGAATAGTTCTGGGAATCCCACGACAGCTAGTGTTGATGGTTCTCAATTTCTCAGAACAAGTTCCTCTCTAAATGGTGATAACTATCTTGAATTTTTATTTAATAGCCAGATCAATGCTTTTGGTTTTGATTGGCGCAACGAAGACACAGGTCCCGGTGGCAACAATCCTGACCCATCAGCCATCGATCAGCTGATCTTGACCCTTGCTAGTGGCGAAGAATTTACTGTCACTAATACCGTATTTGGAGAACCTGATTCCCAAAGTGGTTTTTTCGGACTAATTATCGAAGATTGTTATATCGATGCTTTGAAATTTATAGATGATCCAACTGTTCGTGGTTCTGGTATTTCAAAACTAGGTATTGATAATATTGACTATGGTGTAGTTCCAACTCCTGCAGCGGTTCTGCCTGTTTTATCAGGGCTATTTGCTGTAGCAAAGCGCCGTAATAAAGCCGAATAATTTATCAAATTCAAAATCCATTCGAAATATTGAATTAAGGAGATTTTACCGTCTCCTTTTTTCTTTAAAAAAACGTTAGCTTTATCACATCTTGAAAGCGTTACGAACAAACAGGTTAGAATAAGACGTTTCCCAAACATCGCAACTATAACCCTTTCGTCATGCTGAGAAACCCAGTCGATTTTCAAGATGAATTTGATGTGATCATCATCGGTGCAGGCCATTCCGGATGTGAGGCAGCCTTAGCTTCTGCTCGTCTTGGATGCCGCACTTTGATGCTGACGTTAAATCTCGACAAAATCGCCTGGCAACCTTGCAACCCTGCGGTTGGTGGCCCTGCAAAATCTCAACTCACCCATGAAGTCGATGCCCTCGGCGGTGAAATCGGCAAAATGGCAGACCGCACCTACCTCCAAAAGCGTGTCCTTAACTCTTCACGAGGGCCTGCAGTATGGGCATTGCGCGCGCAAACCGATAAGCGTGAATATGCAGCTGTAATGAAAAATATCGTCGAAAACCAAGAGAATTTAGTTATTCGGGAAGGAATGGCGACGGATTTGGTGCTCGGCAATAACGACGAAATTTGTGGTGTCCAAACTTACTTCGGCACTTGTTTTGGCGCAAAAGCTGTGGTTCTCACCACAGGCACATTCCTTGGTGGCACCATCTGGATTGGTAATAAATCAATGCCTGCCGGACGTGCTGGAGAATTCGCAGCAGTCGGCATGACTGAAACCCTTAATGAGTTAGGTTTTGAAACTGGTCGTCTCAAAACCGGAACCCCAGCACGAGTTGATAAACGTTCCGTCGATTACAGCAAGATGGAGGAGCAGCCTGCTGATGAAGAGATCCGTTGGTTTAGTTTTGATCCAGAAGCATGGATTAAGCGGGAGCAAATGCCTTGTCATCTCACTCGTACGACAAAAAAAACCCACCAAATCATCAAAGATAATCTGCATTTATCGCCGATTTATGGTGGTTTTATCGATTCAAAAGGGCCACGCTATTGCCCCAGTATTGAAGACAAAATCGTTCGTTTTGCGGATAAAGATTCCCACCAAATTTTCATTGAGCCAGAAGGTCGTACCATTCCTGAACTTTATATTCAGGGGTTTTCGACAGGCTTACCTGAAAATCTCCAACTCCAAATGCTGCAAAGCTTACCGGGCATGGAAGAGTGTGTAATGCTTCGTCCTGCCTATGCGGTGGAATATGACTTTTTACCTGCGACCCAATGTTTCCCAACTCTGATGACGAAGAAGGTGGAAGGCTTATTTTCTGCGGGCCAAATTAACGGAACAACGGGTTATGAAGAAGCAGCAGCGCAAGGTCTTGTTGCAGGTGTTAACGCAGCAAAGTTTGCTCAAGACAAAGAGATGGTGATTTTCCCGCGGGAGCAAAGCTATCTCGGGACGTTGATCGACGATCTCTGTACAAAAGATCTACGAGAACCCTACCGAATGCTGACTTCTCGCTCTGAATATCGATTGATTCTGCGCTCTGATAATGCAGATCAACGGTTAACGCCTCTCGGCCGTGAAGTTGGTTTGATTGGCGATCGCCGTTGGAATCTATATCAAGACAAGCAAGCCAAAATTACTGCTGAAAAAGAACGTCTTCATTCTGAACGCGTTAAAGAATTAGAGGATCTTGGACAACGAATCGCGAACGAAACAGGCAATCGAATCAAGAATTCTGTGACCTTGGCAGATTTGTTGCGTCGTCCGAAATTTCATTATGCTGATTTAGAGAATTATGGTTTGGGTGATGAGACTCTAACTCGGGCAGAAAAAGAAGGCGCAGAAATCGACATTAAATATTCTGGTTACATCAAGCGCCAGCAAAATCAGATTGATCAGGTAAGTCGCCATGCCAATCGCAAATTGCCGGAAACACTGGATTACTTGACAGTGGAAACACTGTCGATGGAAGCACGCGAAAAACTCAATAAAGTACGCCCCCTCACAATTGGTCAAGCAACTCGTATTGGCGGCGTAAATCCTGCAGATATTAATGCATTATTAGTTTTTCTTGAAGTGAAAAATCGTCAAACAGTGAAATCTTAGCGGGATTTAAATGTTGCTTTAATTCACTTCTAGATCCAACTAAATACTTCCTAATCAAAGGGGGATTTTTTTTGTTTTAGTCCCAATCTTCATCGTCATCTTCATCGAGCTGACGTTCAAGAAGAGAAATAGCTAATTTATAAATAGGCTGAAGGGTATCATCTTGTTCTTTCTCAAGGGCAGTTTGTAACTGAGGAATGACGGAAGTGTCTTTGATTTTCATCAAAGCTAATGCTGCTGCTTTGCGGGTAATGCCTTCTGGATGATCTAATAATTCAATCAGTTTGGGAATGGCTGGTTTGTGGGTAAGATTTCCGAGAACTGCTGCTGTTTCACAACGCACAGTTTCGCTCTTATCATCGAGAAAATTAACGAGGGCATCGAAATCTTCAGTCTCACCTTTATCTGCTGCAATTTTGGCGATCGCCCCAACGATGGCACTACGGACAGATTCCGAGTCAGAATTGATTTCGTTATAGAGATATTGCTTTGCCTCAGCCCCAATAAATGCCAAAGCCCATGCCGCATGGCCCTTCGTACTTTCTGAGGTTTCGGGAGCTTTGATGAATTCAAGTAATTCTTTAACGGCAGACTCTCCCATTCTCGCCAAAGCACCGATGGTTGAACCTTTAACAACGGTATCCTCATCATTTAAATGAGCATAAACCAAGTCTTTTACCGCCGCCGTATCCCCAATGAGTGTAATGGTTTTGGCACAGGCACGACGGACGACAACATTCTCGTGGTTCAGCAATCCTTCAATCAAAAAAGGTGTTGCAGGTTTCCCCAGTAATCCAATAGTTTCTGCCACCGCAAGTCGGGTCATGCCACGGGTATCCCCCATACATTCGACTAACTTTTTAATGCGATCACCATCGCTTGTATCAAAGGTTTTTGCGACAGCATCTTTACGGGCGATCGCCAAAAATTCATCTACTTCAGCTTGCGAAGCAAATAATGTTGCAATAGTTTCACTCATAGGTCTTGCGGCAAATTAAAAAAACAAGCGTAACTACAATCGCTACGCTTTTAGAGTTATTAATAAAATATTGGGCGTTGCAGAATAGAGGTATGAATGGAGGTTGTTGACTCAATGGAATGTCCAGAATGCCAATCTACTCATATCCGTAAGAATGGAAAGAAAAAGGCAAACAGAATCACATCTGTGTAGATTGCGGTCGTCAGTTTATCGACCACTATAGTCAGCTCGGCTACTCAAATGCCTTCAAACGTGAATGCCTCAAAATGTATGTCAACGGTATGGGCTTTCGAGCCATTGAACGGGTGAAAGGAGTGCACCACACTACCGTCATCACTTGGGTCAAACAAGTCGGTGCATTGCTGCCTGATGCTTATGAACCGGAAGAGATGCCTCAGGTCGGGGAACTCGATGAACTTCAAACATTCGTCGGTGCTAAAAACAAGGTCTGGCTCTGGACAGCAGTAGACCACTTTCAACCAGGTATTCTTGCTTGGACTATTGGTGACAGAAGTGCAGAGACATTCAAGCCACTATGGGCAATCGTTAGTCTCTGGAGATGCTTCTTTTACGTCACAGATGGCTGGAAAGTTTATCCCATCTTTGTACCCGATGGGGACCAGATTGTCAGTAAGACCTATATGACTCGAGTCGAAGGAGAGAACACTCGATTGCGGCATTATCTCGCTCGACTCCATCGAAAGACCTTATGTTATTCAAAGTCTGTGGAAATGTTAGAGCATTCGATTCGATTGCTGATTCACTATCTCAAGTTCTGGGATGTTCCTATCCCTCGACCCTCATAGATTCATACCTCAATTCACCAACGCCAAATATTGATATCAATAGAGTTTAAATGTTTAAACCGAGATTAAAGGTGATCTAAACAATTTATTTTTTAAAACTTATCTCAGAACAAATTCTAAATTTGAATTAGTTTGCACTTGACGCATGTTGTGTCTTTAAAGCTTCAAGAGCATTATCAATTTTTTCCAGTTCAGGTTGGAGGACGCCCATCATTTTGGACTTCTTAACCTTTGCCTTTTTCGCTGTGTCCGTCATCTCAGTAACAAGACGCTCACGATATTGAGTTAATTCTTCAATCGCTGCAGCGAGATCTTCAGCAGAGGCGGGAGTATTGTCTTGAGACATAACCAAAATTATTCCGTAAAAATTTTAAACAACACTTTAAAAATAAGTAGCAGCCTGCGGACATTGCCACAATTTGCCCTATCTAGACTACCGATTTTTGCACCCATCCATCTTGAACTTTGCGGATTGTAAAGCTGAATGTTTATTTTTGTATTTGAGTGAATCCCTCTGGGATAATGGTTAGCCTAATAAAAGTTTTTAAGAGTTGGCACTATTCCCAGGGCTTTTGGTATGGATAAACGTTTTTCAAATATGTTTGGTTTGACGGAAGATCAAGCGATCGCCCTACTAGAAACCCCGATCGAACAGCTTACGGCACCAACGGAGCATTATGTTGCTGTTTCGACGCTAACTAATTTCCCGACGGATCGTTCAATTGATGCCTTGATCGATGTGCTGAACAAGTCTTCGGCAGAGCTTTATGACCGGATTACCCGACGCAAAGCAATTGAAAGTTTAGGTCGCCTCCAAGCAACGAGAGCATTATCTGATGTTCGTCGCTGTCTTGATGACGACGACTGCTATACCGTTGAGAATGCAGCTTGGGCCATTGGTGAAATCGGTACGACAGAGACAGCAATTTTAGAAGATATTAGCGGTCTGCTAGAACGCCCGAATCAGAGCTATCGCATCATTATTCAAACCCTCGAAAAGCTCAATTATGTTCCAGCGGTAGAGCGCATTAAGAAATTCGTTGACCACGAGGATAAAACCATTGCGAGTGCGGCGATCGCCACAATTTGTCGTCTCACAGGCAATTATGACTCAATTGGAATAGTGCTCGAATTCCTCGAAGATTCTGGCGTTACAGTGAGGCGTTCGGCAATTCAGGATTTGATTACGGCGAAATATTATCAAGCCATTCCGGCGATCGCCCGCTGTCCCGTGTCCCTTGTCTTCCGTTTGCGGGGCATCAGACTATTGGCAAATGAGGGATTTATCGCTGGTGATTTGACATTTAATGATCTTGAATCCTGCCTTGACAACGTTATTTTAGATCATCCGAAAAACATCGAGTTGGTACATGAATACGATCAAAAGCCAACCCTCGAATTTGCGGTGCGAGAACTATATCACACTGATTTTGGGCGCTGTTATCTCAGCATTCAAACATTGCTCGAATCTTACTCAGAGGAAACACCTGCTGCATTATTAGAGACGTGGAGAGAGGAAGCCCACAATGACTATGGCGCTCATTACCATGTCATCAAGCTCTTAGGGTGGCTCAAATATAGTCCCGCTTATGACCTTTTTGTTGAAGCCCTCGACAACCGTGCGCCACAATTCCAGAAATCCCGAGCTGCCGCGGCGATCGCCCTCAGTGAAATTGGCGATCAACGGGCAGTGCCATTGCTCAAAGAAAGTCTCAAAACAGGTATTTTCGATCTGCAATATGCATCCCTCCTAGGCCTCAAAGCACTAGGCGAAACGATTCAGCTTGACTGGCTACCGGAAAATACAGATCCACTCATCCGATCTAAAGCAGAGGCGATCGCCTAATCTTTCTGCAAACAAATTAACGATCTAAGTTTCACTCGAATCGCCATTGCACATTGCGGGTTTTGTCGTTTGGATCTCAACCGAACCAAAACCCGTATCACCCAGCAAACGCGATAAGGCAACCTCTGCCTGATCATTTGCCTGACGTAAAATGCCATTTTCACAAGCATTCAACACAATATTGTTGAGGGTTTCGCGTTGGGCAAATTCTAATAATTCAGGAATTTTATCGGGACCAAGATTTAAAAAACCGCGATCATAATCGTAAATTCTGGAGCGTTCCACATCGATCTTTTTATCGAGAATTTCTGGCTCTGGTAATGTCACCACAAGGCGATCGCCTTCATTTTGTATTGCTTCAGCAGAAAGTTGACTGAGATCAATACCAGCCCGCACCTCACCATAGGCGACATAAAGCAAACGACTCTCACCAATCACCAAATTACCAATCTGATTTGTTTGGGATGCAGGCACAACTGTTTCCATCGCAAACACAGTAGTGGTTAGCTCACTCACTCCACGGATTTTCTGGACGATCAGCGTCGGCGATTCCACCTCTGGTTCCTGTTCTTCCACCTTGAACCAATCGTCTATGCCCTGTAACCAGCGCAAGCTAAACTGTCCGATATTCATCAGCGACAGAATCAACACAATAGCGATCCCACCAGTACCTAGCAATAATGTTGTTCGTAGAATATTCAATGGCAAATGGAGTAGAGAACGGCGATCGCGCATAATATTCGCTGCAGCCCTAGAAAACAGCTTTGCCCATTGTAACTAGATATTCTTAAAGATTTGGTAAAGGCCTTGACCCTTCCATCTAACGATCAATGGCAGCAAGCAATACCAAACGAAATAATTCTGACGTATCCCTATATAAAATCTGCTAACCTATGAAACCAAACTTGCACTCACAACACCTGCAAGTCTTTCACTCAATTCCCTAGCCAGCACTTTCTTTAAAACAAATATGTCTCTCGAAATCGGTCAAGCAGCTCCCAACTTCTCCCTCTCCAATGCCCAAGGTGAAGTCAAAACCCTTTCAGATTTTTCGGGTCAATGGTTGGTGCTTTACTTTTATCCCAAAGACAACACCCCTGGTTGCACCACCGAAGCCCTAGACTTCACTGCCCTAAAACCTGAATTTGCAAAACATAATGCCGTTGTTGTCGGCATTAGCCCTGATTCCGAGAAATCCCACCAAAAATTTATCGATAAAAAAGAACTTCAAATCGAATTGCTCAGCGATCCCGAACACCAAACAGCTGAAGATTATGGCATTTGGCAACTGAAAAAATTTATGGGCAAAGAGTATATGGGGATCGTCCGTTCGACTTTCTTGATCAATCCAGAAGGCAAACTCGCCCATGCTTGGGTTAAAGTGCGCGTCAAAGAACATGCCCAAAAGGTTTTAGATGAATTGCAAGCGCTAGTATAAATAGAATTTTCAAGGCGATCGCCAGGCCTTTAAACCTCACAAACATTTAAACTTTCACAAACATTTAAACTTTCATAGGTCGCAACTCACCAATCATCACGAATCAAAGAAAATATTGAAGATTTCTTTAATATTCAGTTCCTGAGGCCACCCCCTCTACTAGGAAAAGTGGCTGAGAGTTATGATGAGGCTAGATTTTTAGCAATGCGACCTATATTTGTGAGTAGTACAAATCCAAATATCCAACGGGTATTTTCCGAAAGAGAATTTGAAGAGTCACTCCAAACCTTACAGCAGCTATCACACAAACATACAGCTACTGAGAGCTTAGAGACTCCAAAGACCACAACAATGCCGCTTTCTTGGGAAGATGCAGCAGAAGATATTGAAGCATTTTTATCCCAAGATTTCCCAATCGGCGATATTGCCCTCAAACATTCGGACTATAGCAATTTCTAGTCGAGTGAGGTGCAATAGCAGCAATGTGTAAACCAGCATCGAATATCATCAAGGGTAATCTTGGAAAAAGCTACCTCAATTGCCTTGTCTAGAGCTAGATAAGTTCTTGCCCCGATACTTTTCAAGGTACTTTTCAACTTTGACCAGCAATTTTCAATGGGTGAAAAATCTGGAGAATAGGGAGGAAGGTAAATCAACTTAGCTCCCACGGCCTCAATCATTGTGCGTACTGACTCTCCTAAATGAATCGAACAGTTATCCATCACCACACATGCTCCCGCCCATAAGTTTGGTATTAACTTCTGGCTGATGAATGCTTCAAAGGTTAATCCATCCGTACTCCCCAGCAGATGATAATTAGCGACCATTCCCTTGAAGCCTAATGCTCCAATCAAAGAAACATTCTTGCCTCGTTTACTGGATTTCGGACTATAAGCTCGTTTCCCTTTCTCAGAACGTGCCCTCAGTCTTGTCATGGCTAAGTTCACGCCCGATTCATCGATAAAAATCAAGTTTTTCGCTAGAGTCGCTTGCATTTTCTGCCAAAAATCATATCTGGCTTGTTGCACTCGTTTTGTCGCCTTAAGGTCTGGATAGAATGTTTTTTTTGAGGCTATATCCCATTCTTCTTAAGGTGCGATGCATGGTGCTATTGGCCACACGGAGACCAGTGCGTTTCTCCATCTCATCACATAGTTCCGCTAGCGTCGCATCGTTTTTCTTGGTGAGCAACTGGCGCAATATTGTTTGATGCTCTTCGTTTAATTTGGGAGGTGTTTGTTGGCTTCGTTTTTTCGGAGCAATCGACCCTGTCAGTCGTTTTTGGTCGAGGAGCTTTTGTACAAAACTTTTCGCCACTCCAAATTGTCGGGCAAGACTACTTTGACTCACACCACCCCTTTCGTAGGCATCCACTATTTTCTGTCTTAAGTCTAATGAGTAGGCTTTCGGCAAGATGCTACTTTCTTCCTCACCAGTCAACTCACCTATACTACTTCATACACCTTGCTAGGCTGAAATTTGCTGTAAGTCTTTCCTGTTGAGACAATAAACATAAATTTCCTTCACAACATTTTGAACTGCAACCTAATTTTCAGATTGCATTTTCGTCAAGGCAGAAAAATGATTAAGGGAATGTAGATGTAGGTGCATAAGCTCTAACCAGCCTAATTGCATTAGCTCATAGATAGTCTCTTGCGATAAATTGCGGAGCTTCTCCCGACTAATCCCCAGAAAACCTTGGAGAGGCGGCTGCTCAACACCATCTACCCTGAGATTGGCCTGCATATCTTCTAGCAAATCTAGCTCCATTATCTTTTGGCAAAATGCCTCAGTCCCAAGATATTTAGCTTGATAATCTTGCAGAAAGGCCACGACATTATTGAGATATTGAGTCTGATTTCCTTCACCATCAAATAGTCGTTCCCCAAGTCCTTCTTGATTCCAGCCTTCAAAAGATTCATCAATGCAGACAGTGAATGTTTGCTGATCTTCACTCATCGAAAATACAAATGGATAGCGACGAACAAACGCTGGAATATAATCCGCTTGCCACTCACCAGACTCTGTCACAAATAAATTTTGCTGATCTCGAATGCCAACAATGGCAGATGGATATAAACCTGACTCGGTTTTAATGAAAACAATCGGGTAAGCTACAGCTGCTTGAAAAAATTCAACGTTGAGCAGAGGAAAAGAATTGACATCCTTGGCAAATGCAAAGCTATCAGTACTTTTCAAGCACCAATCTTTATGCTTTTCCAAAGAAATAGGAATCGCATCTTGATAAATTAGTAGTTGCTTCGACAATTTCAAAAGCCTCCTTGATATTGCGAAATGGTTTCAATATTTAAAGGGTAGTCTGCCTAAGATGATTTGAGTGTGTGTTCCTCAAAAAATAAAAAATAAAATCTCACAAATTAATATTTACTACAGTGAAAACTGACTCCAAATATTTTTTAATGGACGGTCATTGCAACGCAGCGACAAAAGGATAATGACTCAGACATGCTCCAACACCATCTTTGAGAAGCACACAACCCACATACTCAATCTGTTTACAACTTATTTTATATAAAGATTTGATGAAGTTATAGGAAGACAGACCATTATATTTTCATCAAAACAACATTAATAAAAAAACTTGTTTCTCAGTATGATCTTATTTCCTAGCCATCAGATTTCAAATAACAGTTGAGGATAGATCTTTTCACTCTAGAAGTGTGATCTTTATCATCTTCATCTGATGTAATTAAAATTACGATCTATGGATAGACGAGTGAACATATGGACTTCATATTTCGTCGTCTAATCTTGCGACGCTAAGCCTTTAAACATTGGTCTTTGTCAGCTCGCAAGGGTGACTACTCTTCAATTTCTTGTTTTACTGCCATGCCTTCTCAAACAACATCAACCTCTGTCCATCGCTCTGTTTGGAAGGTTATAGCGCAAACCGTTTTGGCGATCGCCTGTTTCTGTAAACCCAGCTTCAAAGGGTCACTGGCATTAATCGCGATCTTATCTCCCCCCATGGTGGCGATCACCGCAACAATATTTTCTACTCCACCACCGTAGCCCTCAATTGCTGGTGATCAAGCCACCACCCCAAATCTTTTTTGCAACCCTAAATCTTACGCAAGATACAAAAAACAACAAGTTTTTTTCAAAAGACATGACTAAAAGTGACTTTTTAGGGATTTTTTCTGAACGGGGTCTTGAGCGATATTTGAATTAGCTAAATATCTAGCGCCACCATTACAGCTTGAGCCCAAATTGCATGAACCTTCTTTTTCCATTTCCTTGATCCGAACTTTTCGAGCTAATTTGAGACCTTAGTTCAAGCTCCCCAGACCATACTGCCACTGTTTTTTCTCCACTATGTCCCTTCCTAACCCTGTTTCGTTCTCCGCTCGTTATCTAAATAGAGGTTTGACTCAGATTGTTTTGGCGATCGCCTGTATCTGTCGTCTTAAGCTGAAGGGGTCTTTGCTACTGGTTGCAATCCTAGCTACCCCTACTGTGGCGATCGCCCAAACTACAGATCCAGATCCTTCAACAACATCAACAGTGGGTCAGACAGTAACCAATCCAGCCACTGGCAATCAGGCAACCGTTACAGCGTTGCGGACGGATCCAAGTGGAACACCCACAGTGGGGAATGTGGCATGGGTTGACGTTGTAGATGTAGGGGATACGACGAATACCAGTTACTCAATTCTTGTAAAAAGCGCCAACGACATCATTTACAACAATGATTCTCCCGCCCTGGGTTTTACGATTACGAATATCACTGGGACAACAGCAACGCTGAGTAATGGTTCAAATACAACAACATTCTCCACTCAGCCTTTAAGCACAACGCTAGATGCAGAACTATTAGGTAATGATACTCCCGGAGCCGTTACGCCTGATGAAATTACAACAGGTGCAAGTGGTGTTGTTCGTGTCAAAACGGGAGATGACGGTTCCAACGGCCGCGATGGTGCCTTATTTGTGCGACCCCGTAGCGGTGGAGATGGCAAAACGCCTGATGATAATAATTTTACTAACACCACAAATGTTCTAACGAATAGTCAGGTCGGTGTAGAAGTCGGAAGCGTTGGTGGAGATGGCGGTAATGGTGGAGATTCTTATCTTTCCTATTGGGATGGAGAAGATGGAGGAGATGGTGCGAAAGGCGGCAATGTTGACTTCACCAATAACCAGGGAGTAACTGTTCAAACTTCTGGCAATGAACATTACGGTATTTTTGCCTACAGCCGTAGTGGTGAAGCAGGAGATGGAGGCAGTGGCTTTGCAGCTCCGGGTGGTGGTACTGGTGGTCATACCAGTGATGGCGGTAATGTTGACGCAGAAAATAAAGGCACTGTAATCACAGATGGTACTGATGCCTACGGTATTTATGCCCTGAGTGTCAGTAACAACGGTGGTAATGGCGGCGACCAATGGGGACTTGTTGGTCGAAGTGGTAGTGCTGGCTTCGGTGGTAACGGCGGAACAGTCATTGTCTCTAATACTGTAGACGGAGAAATCTCTACAGAAGGAAACTTTTCGCACGGTATTTATGCCCAAAGTGTTGGTGGCTCTGGTGGTTCCTCTGGTACTTCTGGTAACTTGATTCTGGCGCTCCAAGGAGATTCTGACAATGGAGGTTCTGGTGGCGATGTAACTGTTACCAACAGTGGCTCTATTAAGACAACAGGGAATGATTCTCGCGGTATTTTTGCGCAAAGTCTCGGTGGCGGCGGTGGTTCTGGTGGTAGCTCTGGTGGCCTAGTTTCCCTCGGTGGTTCTGGTTCCAGTGGTGGTGATGGCGGAAAGGTAACTGTCACAAACAACAGTACTGGTGCAATCGAAACCAGTGGCGATCGCTCGGACGGTATTTTTGCGCAATCTGTTGGTGGTAGCGGTGGTAGCGGCTCTAATAGTGGTGGCTTAGTTTCTATCGGTGGTCGAGGCAGCACTGGTGGCTTGAGCGATGAAGTAAAAGTTGAAAACTTCGGCAGTATCAAAACAGCTGGTAATACAGCCCGCGGTATTGTTGCCCAGAGTATTGGCGGCGGCGGTGGTGATGGTGGTAACTCCGGTGGTGTTTTTGCCTCTGTGGGTGGTAGCGCTGGTGCTGGTTCTAACGCTGAGAAAGTAACTATTACAAATGGTGGCAAAATCGAGACTCAAGGGACGGATTCTCATGGTGTGCTCGCACAATCCGTCGGTGGAGGCGGTGGTAATGGTGGTGGATCCGGATCCGGTAGTGCTTTTGTCGGTGTCTCTGTCGGTGGTTCTGGCAGCAGTGGTGGTAATGGCGGTCAAGTCGTTGCCAAGCTACAAGGTATCGACGCTAGTACCAGTTCCGAAATTAAAACGGTCGGCGATCGCTCCATTGGTTTCTTTGCCCAATCCGTCGGCGGCGGTGGTGGTAACGGTGGTGGATCCGTTCAAGTAACCGGGGGATTCGTCGGTGCAGGTTCTTTTTCTGTCGGTGGTTCCGGCGGCTCTGGTGGCACAGGCGGCACAGTAAGTCTCACGAAAGGAACAGGAACTAGTAACGTCTTTACCGGAGGTAATGAATCTGCTGGTGTGATGCTCCAATCCGTCGGTGGTGGTGGCGGTAATGGAGGCTTTGCCGTTGCAGTATCCGGTTCTGGTGGCCCCGCATCCGCATCTCTTAGCGTTGCAGTCGGTGGCTCCGGTGGCTCCGGTGGCACAGGCGGCACAGTAACCGTTGGTTCCTTCAATAGCTCCAACATGCTGACTAGCACCGGCTTCAGCGGAACAATTAGCACAGTTGGCAACCAGTCAACAGGTTTCATTGCCCAGTCCGTCGGTGGTGGCGGTGGTAATGGTGGCTTGGCCGTGTCTGCCAGCGGTAGTGGTGGTGCAACATTTAGCGGTGCTATTTCAGTTGGTGTTGGTGGTTCAGCTGGCTCTGGTGGAACTGGTGGCTCCGTTTCAGCAGGTATTGAAGGAAATATTCTTACTCAAGGTGATAACTCTGCCGGTTTTCTCGCACAATCCGTTGGCGGCGGCGGTGGTAATGGTGGCGGTAGTATTACCCTCTCCGGTTCTGGAGCTGGTATTGCTTCTGCATCAGTAAATGTTGGTGTTGGTGGTTCTGGTGGTAACGGTGGGAATGCAGGCGTTGTCTCCGCTGCAACACGTTCAGGAACAATATCAACTACTGGTAGTGATGCAGGCGGCATTATTGTCCAATCCCTTGGTGGGGGTGGCGGTAATGGCGGTTATTCCATTGGTGTTGGCGGTTCTGGAGCTGGGGTTGCTTCTGGGGCGATAAGCGTCAATGTCGGAGGTAAAGGTGGCACAGCTGGTGATGGTAATACCGTTAAGGCAGACTTGCAATCTGATGTAATAACAACCGGAAATAATTCCGGTGGCATCTTGGCACAATCCGTTGGCGGTGGCGGCGGTAACGGTGGCTTTACCTTTGTCGCATCCGGTTCTGGCGCAGGTGTCGGCAGTGGCGCATTATCTATTGGCGTTGGTGGAAGCGGCAGTGCTGGTGGAGCTGGAGGTAATGTAAATGCTTCGTCAACAGGAACAATCCAAACTTCTGGCGATAGTTCAATCGGTTTCAATGCCCAGAGTCTCGGCGGAGGCGGCGGTAATGGTGGCTTCAGTATTACGCTCTCCGGTAGTGGCGCAGGAGTAGGTAGTGCTGGGATTAATGTCGGTGTTGGAGGAGATGGCGGCAGTGGCGGTTCCTCCGGTACAGTGACAGGTTCGACGTCGGGAGATGTCACAACTGTCGGAAAAGATTCCATTGGTGTTCTTGCTCAGAGTGTCGGTGGTGGTGGCGGTAATGGTGGTTTTGCCATTGGTGTCACTGGTTCCGGAGCAGGGATTGGTAGTGGCACAGTCAATGTTGGTGTTGGTGGGTCTGGTGGCACAGCTGGGGATGGAAATACTGTTAACTTGACCGTTACCAATAATGTGACAACAGGAATCGCCAACCGTATTGATGACGAAGGAGATAACTCCCATGGTGTCGTTGCTCAAAGTCTTGGCGGCGGCGGCGGTAACGGTGGTTTTGCAATTAATGCATCTGGTTCTGGCGCAGGTGTTGCCAGTGGTTCTGTCGATGTAAGTGTTGGTGGTAAAGGCGGTGGCGGCGGTGATGCTAGTACTGCAACCAGTGATGTTACAGGAACGATTACGACCTACGGTGACAATGCAATTGGTGTCATCACCCAATCTGTCGGTGGCGGTGGTGGTAACGGTGGCTTTACAGTTACGGCAAATGGTTCTGGTGCAGGTGTTGCTAGTGCGAGTATTACAGTGGGTGTCGGTGGTAATGGTGGTACTGGTGGCAATGGTGCAAATGTAGATGGAGACTTTGATGGTTCGATCACCACGGCTGGAGAAGGGTCTTCTGGTTATGTTGCTCAATCCGTTGGTGGTGGTGGTGGTAACGGTAATTTCTCCATCACAGCAACTGGCTCTGGTGCTGGCGTTGGTAGTGGCGCGTTAGGTGTATCTGTCGGTGGTAATGGTTCTGCTGGTGGTACTGGCGGTGCAGTGGATGTTGATTTTACTGGTGGTGTGAATACTGCTGGTAATAAAGCGCTTGGTATTGTGGCTCAATCCATTGGTGGTAGTGGTGGTAATGGCGGCTTCACTGTAGCTGCATCAGGTAGTGGTGCTGGTGTTGGTAGTGGAGGTCTAGCGATTGGTGTTGGTGGTGATGGTGGTACTGGTGAAAATGCGAGCACTGTTAGCCTTACTGTTGATGAGAAAAACACTCTAACTGACACATCAATTACGACAACTGGGGATGAGGCGATCGCCGTCATTGCGCAGAGTGTCGGTGGTGGCGGTGGTAATGGTGGCTTTAGCGTCACTGCAACTGGTTCTGGTGCTGGCGTTGGTAGTGGAACTGTCTCCGTAGGCGTTGGTGGCGATGGTAACTCTGCTGGAGACGGTGGAGCGGTCACCGTAGACATCGACAATGCGGTCAATACTGACGGCGAAAAATCTCGCGGTGTTGTTGCCCAATCCCTCGGTGGGGGCGGTGGTAATGGTGGTTTTGCCGTAAGCGTTTCCGGTAGTGGTGCAGGCGTTGCGAGTGGGTCTGTCAACGTTGGCGTCGGTGGTGAAGGAAACAGTGGCGGTGCAGCAGGCGCGGTTGATGCCACAGCGAACGGAGACATTACAACAAAAGGCAAAGACTCTACAGCATTTACTGCCCAAAGTATCGGCGGCGGTGGTGGTAATGGTGGTTTTGCCGTAACAGTTGGGGGCTCTGGTGGTGGCACAGTCAGCGGCACAGTCAATGTTGGCGTTGGCGGCTCTGGTGGTGGCGCAGGTAGTGCAGGCTCTGTTACTGCGAAAACCACAGGTAATATCTCTACAACTCTCGAAGATTCGGGCGGTTTACTTGCTCAATCCCTTGGTGGCGGCGGCGGTAATGGTGGTTTCTCCGTCAATGTTGGTGGTTCCGGCGCAGGTGTCGTTAGCGGGAACGTTAATGTTGGCGTTGGTGGTTCCGGCGGCACAGCGGGCAATGCCGACACAGTCAATGCAACAGCTGAAGGCACAATCACAACATTAGGAGCTGACTCTACAGCGTTTATGGCTCAGAGCGTCGGCGGTGGCGGCGGTAATGGTGGCTTTACAGTCAATGTTGGAGGCTCCGGTGCAGGTACAGTCAGCGGCACGGTCAATATTGGTGTTGGTGGATCTGCTGGTGCTGGTGGTGCATCTAACTCTGTTACTGCACTCGCGACACAAACTATCTCTACCACTGGCGATCGCTCGTCCGGATTTATCGCCCAATCCCTTGCTGGCGGAGGCGGTAATGGCGGATTTACAGTCGGTGTTGGCGGCTCTGGCGCAGGTACAGTCAGTGGCAATGTCGAAATTGGTGTTGGTGGTTCCGGCGGCAATGGCGGTAACGCTAGCTCTGTTAATGCAACAGCGGAAGGAACAATCTCCACAGAAGGTGAAGATGCCCTTGGTTTTGCCGCTCAGTCCATCGGTGGTGGTGGTGGTAATGGCGGCTTTACGGTTGGCGTTGGTGGCTCTGGCGCAGGTACAGTTGGTGGCGCTCTAAACGTTAATGTTGGTGGTTCTGGCGGTAATGGCGGAACAGCTTCTACTGTTGTCGCAACAGCGAAAGATAACATTTCCACAAAAGGTCTTAGGGCAACTGGCTTTACAGCTCAGTCCCTTGGCGGTGGCGGTGGTAACGGTGGTTTCGCAGTAACCGTTAACGGCAGTGGTGCAGGCACAGCAAGTGGCGCAATAAGTATTGGTGTTGGTGGTTCTGGTGGTGATGGCGGTTCTGCAAATACCGTTGAAGCAACTGCTGAGGGCACTATCACAACAGAAGGAAACGAAGCATCTGGATTTGTCGCCCAATCCATCGGTGGCGGTGGTGGTAACGGCGGATTTGTCGTTAATGTCACTGGAAGTGCTGCAGGAACAGGCAGTGCTGCACTAAATATTGGTGTTGGTGGTAATGGAGCTTCCGGTGGTGCAGCTAATGCAGTAACAGCAACAGCAAAGCAAGATATTTCGACTAAGGGGAATGATTCCTTTGGCTTCCTTGCCCAATCCCTTGGTGGTGGCGGTGGTAACGGCGGATTCAATGTCGGAGTTACCGGCAGTGCTGCAGGAACAGGTAGCGGTGCATTAGGTATTAGCGTTGGCGGCAAAGGCGGCACAGGTGTCGATGCAAGTACAGTTACTGCGACTGCCGAAGGAAATATTTCTACCGAAGGAGAAGACTCTACAGCATTTGCCGCTCAATCGATTGGCGGCGGCGGTGGTAATGGTGGTTTCTCGGTAAATGTCGTAGGAAATGGCGCCGGAACTGGCACCGGAACTCTTAGCGTCGGTGTTGGTGGAGAAGGTGCTGGCGGTGGCGCTGCTGATGCAGTTACGGCAAAGGTCGTCGGCAACATCACCACAAAAGGCGCAAACTCTTCTGGTCTCCTAGCCCAATCCATTGGCGGCGGCGGCGGTAATGGCGGTTTTTCTGTTAGCGTCCAAGGCTCAGGTGCAGGAACTGGTAGTGCAGCCCTGAATGTTGGTGTTGGCGGCGACGGTGGTGATGCTGGTAATTCCGGTAGCGTCGATGCAACTGCGGAAGGAACAATCACAACTGAAGGAAAAGAAGCCATTGGTTTTGCTGCTCAATCTATTGCTGGAGGCGGTGGTAATGGCGGCTTTAACGTCAATGTTACAGGCAACGGTGCTGGGACTGGTGCAGGATCACTTAATGTTGGTGTTGGTGGCTCCGGTGCTGGTGGCGGCAATGCTTCCACAGTTACCGCATTAGCAAAACAAGATATTTCGACGAAGGGTGAAGGGGCATTAGGATTTATTGCTCAATCCCTTGGCGGAGGGGGCGGTAATGGCGGCTTTAACGTCAATGTCGGTGGGACTGGTGCAGGTACTGGCAGCGGCAACCTCGATATTAGTGTTGGTGGTTCCGGTGGTGGTGCTGGCAATGGTGCTGCGGTGACAGCTCAAGCTGATGGCAAAATCACAACAGAAGGCAAAGATGCAACGGCCTTTACTGCCCAATCCATCGGTGGTGGTGGTGGTAATGGTGGCTTCTCTGTAAACGTCACGGGTTCTGGTGCTGGTACTGGTAGTGGTTCTTTGGCGATCGGTGTTGGTGGTTCTGGTGATGGCGGTGGTATCGCTGGTGCAGTAACAGCGAAATCTTTTGGTGATATCAGCACTACAGGCGATGACTCCTTTGGTATCTTGGCGCAATCCGTTGGCGGCGGCGGCGGTAATGGTGGCTTTAATGTGACCTTAACTGGCTCTGCTTCCGGCAAAGGTGGCGCTGCAGTCGGCATTGGTGTTGGTGGTAAAGGTGGTGGCGGCGGTAGCGCTGATACTGTTGACTTAACCGTGGGTACAAGCTCAACCAGTACAACAGTTACAACAGCTGGCTTTGGCTCTACTGGTATCGCAGCTCAATCCCTTGGTGGCGGCGGCGGTAATGGTGGCTTTAATGTGACTGGTGCATTGTCCTACGCAACAAGTGGCAGTGCTGCATTAGGTATTGGTGTTGGTGGCTACGGCGGTGATGGTGGTAATGGCGCAAACGTTACTTCGACAATTTATAGCGATGTCACAACCTCAGCGACGACTCCCGATGGCGAAGATAAGACCGGTTCTGCTGGTGTTTTAGTTCAAAGTGTCGGTGGTGGCGGCGGAAATGGTGGCGTCAATGTTGCTGGTGCTATTTCCGTTTCGAAAAATGCATCTGGGGCGGCGGCGATCGGCGTTGGTGGTTTCGGTGGCGATGGTGGTACAGCAGGCAAAGTCGTCAATAGCTTAACTGGTGATGTCAGCACATCCAGTGATGATGGCTTTGGTGTCGCAGTTCAATCCATCGGCGGTGGCGGTGGTAACGGCGGCGTGAATGTTTCCGGTACTGTCTCCTTCTCTAACACAAGCGGTAGTGGAGCCATTGGTGTTGGTGTCGGTGGCTTCGGCGGCGGCGGCGGCACATCGGGTGAAGTCGAAAACGCAGTTGTTGGCTTCGTCGAAACTGCGGGGGACAATGCCATTGGTATCGCCGCCCAATCCCTCGCTGGTGGTGGCGGCAATGGGGCCGTTAATGTTACTGGCGCAATCACTGCATCAGGTAATAGCAACAGTGGAAACCTTGCTGTTGGTGTCGGTGGCTTTGGTGGCGATGGCGGTAATGCAGCGGCAGTCACAAATAATGTCACGGGTGGGGTCACAACTGCGGGGAAAGATTCGAGTGCGATCGCCTCCCAGAGTATTGGTGGTGGCGGTGGTAACGGTGCTACTAATGTCACCGCAGGAATTAATGTTTCTGATGGTTATGGCGGCACAATTGGTGTAGGTGTCGGTGGTTTCGGTGGCGGCGCAGGCAATGCTGGTTCCGTCACAAGCACTATTACGGCATCCAGTAATCCCAATAGTCCTGGTAATAACTACATCATCAAGACTGGTGGCGATGATTCTTCCGGTGTTATCGCACAATCCCTTGGTGGTGGCGGCGGTAATGGCGGCGTTAACGTTACAGCTGGAATTAATCTTTCTGGTGAAAGTGGCGCAGCGATTGGAGTAGGTGTCGGTGGCTTTGGCGGCGGCGGCGGTACTGGTGCTGCGGTTGACCTTGCCGTGACAAGTGACATCGAAACGACTGGCGAAAACTCCCATGGTATTTTGGCGCAATCAGTCGGTGGTTCCGGCGGTAATGGTGGTACAAACGTAACTGGGACGCTTTCCTTTACAGCTGCAGCGAGCGCTAATTCTAAGACTGGTGCCGTATCAATCGGTGTAGGTGGCTTTGGTGGCGATGGCGGTAGTTCTGGTGCTGTAGAAATTGATTACACAGGAAAAATTGATGCCGCTTCTGGACAAACAGGCAAAGGAGCTCATGGTCTAGTTGCTCAATCCCTCGGTGGTGGTGGTGGTACTGGTGCAGTAAATGTATCCGGCACCTTATCCTTTGCTTCATCCAATGGCAATGGTTATGGTCTCGGCGTAGGTGTCGGTGGTTTTGGTGGCGATGGTGGTAATGCAGATACCGTTGATGTCACTGTCCTCGGTGGCGAAAGTATTACAGCTTACGGCGAACAAAGGTCTGCAATTCTTGCACAGTCCATTGGTGGCAGTGGTGGTGATGGCGCAGTTAATGTTACTGGCAATATTTCCTCTGATTCCTCAATTACAGTCGGTGTTGGTGGTTCTGGTGGTGATGCTAGTGAAGCAAAAGCAGTTACAGTAAACGCGACTACTGATGTATCTGCAACCGGTACAGAGACTCAAACAGCTGGTAGTGGTGGTATTCTCGCCCAATCTATCGGTGGCGGCGGTGGTAACGGTGCACTAAATGTTACAGGTAGTGTTGTTCTCTTTAAGGACAGTTTTGTTCCGACTGTTGCGGTTGGTGTTGGTGGTTTCGGCGGCGATGGTGCAAAAGGTGACAACGTAACAGTTACTCATACCGGTGATGCAACAACTTCGGGTGATTGGACTCATGGTGTTGCTGCTCAATCTATCGGTGGTGGTGGCGGTAACGGTGGTCTAAATACTACTGCTCAAATTACTAATTCTGATTTGGCTGGCGATGCTGGCGGCAAGAAGGATGTCGGTATTGTCGTTGGCGTCGGTGGTTCTGGTGGTGATGCGGCAACAGCAGGGAATGTTCTTGTCACACAAAATGGTGTGGTCACAACTTCTGGTGATAATGCTGTCGGTGTGATGGCTCAATCTATCGGTGGTGGTGGCGGTACTGGTGGTATGAATATTTCTGCCATTTTGACGAGGAGTCAGTCGCCCATCCAAGTCGGTGTAGGTGGTTCCGGTGGCGATGGTGCTTCTTCTGGTTCAGTAGAGGTAATTCGAGGGAACTCCACAACTTCCACAGGCAAAGTCACAACCGATGGTGAGAAGGCTTACGGTATCGAAGCTTCAAGTATTGCTGGTGGCGGTGGTGATGCTGGTATGAACTTTAACCTTGGTGTTTCGACAGTGGGGACGGGTGATACTTCCCAAGGGTTTACTGCACAGTTTAATATCGGTGGTTCTGGTGGTGAGTCCTCAGAAGCAGACACAGCCAAAGTTACAAACTACAGTGACATTGAAACTAAGCAAAAGACAAGTCATGGTATTTTCGCTCAATCTATTGGCGGCGGCGGCGGTAACGCCAACTTCAACCTCGGTATAACTTATGCCAACAGCAGTGATAAGAATTTAGGTGCGGCGATCGCCATTGGTGGTACGGTCGGCGATGGAGGTGCGGCGGCTCAAGTCGATGTCGTCCAGGTCGGTGACATTAAGACTGCTGGCGAAAACTCTGCAGGTATTTTTGCCCAGGCGATCGGTGGTGGCGGTGGTAACACTGGCTTAGATATTTCAATGCCTTTTGCGGATGGTGGTAACGTCACCTTTGTTCTCGGCCAAGAAGGTGGCACAGGTGGTGCAGCAGCAGCCGTCAATGTAACCACAACTGGCAGCATTACAACAGATGGCAAAAAAGGCTACGGTATCTTTGGTCAATCAGTCGGTGGTGGCGGTGGTACGAGTGCAGCCGTAACTGTTGCTGGACAGGCTCCCGCAGGGGCTAGTAATGGCCTCAGCTCCAAAATTGCCAGTGTTTCTGTCGGTATTGGCGGCCCAGAAGGTGGTAATGCAGATACTGTAACTATCCTCAGCCAAGATACAACCAGCGGAGATGCAACCATCACAACTAATGGTGAAGAAGCCCACGGTATTTTTGCCCAGAGTGTCGGTGGTGGTGGTGGTGCCGGTGGTATGGCCAGTAGCTTCGGTATTGAAGCGCCTAACCTCGCCGTAAACGTTGGTGGTACCGGTGGTAAAGGTGGTTATGGTGGTGCTATCGATGTTGATAACTTTGTCGATATTGATACTACTGGTAAACAGGCGATTGGTATCTTGGCTCAATCTGTTGGTGGCGGCGGTGGTACCGGTGGTATGGCGGCGACTGGAGGTTTGAGAGTCCAAAGTTCAAGCGTCAATGTGGCGATCGGCGGTGGTGGTGGTACCGGAAATACTGGTGGCACAGTCGATGTCAATAACGAAGGAATTATCATCACCGATGGAGAAGATGCCCATGGCATTCTGGCCCAGAGTCTTGGTGGTGGTGGTGGTACCGGTGGTATCGCAGCAAGCTCAATCTTTGCGAGCACTTCTTCTGCATCAAGGTCAACCTCTATTTCTGTAGTGGTCGGTGGTAATGGTGGTGATGGATCCGAGGGCGGTCAAGTTAATACGACGAACAAAGGAGCGATTGGAACAAATCAAGAAGGCTCGGTTGGTATTCTCGCTCAATCCGTTGGTGGTGGCGGTGGTAATGGCGATCTAGTGTTTAACAACACTGTTGTTGGCAGTGAAGGCAACAATATTTCTGTAAACGTCGGTGGTACTGGCGGTGATGGCGGTGGTGGCGGTAAGGTCGTCGTCAATAATACGATTGATCAAAATATCAATAACTCAGCCACGATTATTACCCTTGGTGATGAGGGTCACGGTATTTTGGCCTCTAGTATCGGTGGTGGCGGCGGTAATGGTAGTACTGTCCTGGCGGTCAATCGTTCTAACAATCTGGGGTCAACAAAAGCAAACTCTCTAACCTTTGCTCTCGGTGGTCAAGGTGGTGGTGGTGGTACTGGCGGCGAAGTCGAAGTCACTAATGCTGGGACAATCGCTACTGCTGGTGATAAGGCCCATGGCATCATTGCCCAATCCGTCGGCGGTGGTGGTGGAACTGGAGGTATGAGCGTTATCGGTGATCTTGCCCTTGGTAGTTCTAATGGGACGACCTCTTCTGGCAACATCGTTGATATTTCCATTGGTGGTGCTGGTGGTGATGGTAATACTTCTGGTTTAGTCACGGTAAATAACACCGGCACAATCAGTGTTGATGGTGAAGCATCCTACGGTATCTTTGCTCAATCCGTCGGCGGTGGCGGTGGTGATGGCGGCTTTGCTGCTGTCCTCAGCCGAAATGCCCTCACTAATCCCATTTCCAATCTTGGTAAATCTCTGATGAGTTTTGCAATGGGAGGTTCTGCTGGAGATGGCGCAGACTCAGGTAATGTGGTCGTCAATCACAGTGGGGACATCATCGTTGGTGGTGATAATTCCTATGGTATTTTTGCTCAGTCTGTCTCTGGTGGTGGCGGTAACGGTGCTTATTCTTTATCTAGTCCTGCTTGGACAGCTTTAGATTTACTTCTCACATCTACTATGGGTGGTGGCTCGACTGGTGATGTGGGCAATGTTACTGTCAATAGCACTGGTGACATAACGGTTCTCGGAAATAATAGTCAGGCGATTCTTTGGCAAACGGTTAATGGTGGTGGTGGAAATACCAATGTCTTTGCTGATGTGAGTCAACAGGCCACCAGTTATGACCCCACCGATGATAGTCCCCCAACTGACCCAATCTCGATTGTCGCAGCGGGCATCACTTCTGGCATCAATATTGGTGGTAACGCAATTAATAATGCTTTTGGTGGCATTGTTGATGCTGAACATACGGGCAATGTTGTTACAAGCGGTGATTATGCCAATGGTTCTACTGCCCAGTCGATTGGTGGTGGTGGTGGTACATCCAACAAAACAGTAATTGTGGATTCTGAAGCGACTGTTGATCTGGATGTTTTATTAGGCGCTCAAAATACTAATAACTCCAGCGGTGGAGATGTTCAGATCCAACGAACTGGCGATACTCAAACAAATGGAGATAATTCTACTGGTGACAATATTCAATCTATTGGTGGTGGCGGTGGTCAACTCAATCTAGAGGTGGTGACTGTTGAGAGCGACAATACGGGCACTGAAGTTGATGACAGTGATGCAGATGCAGATATTACGCTTGGTGCTGACCCAAGTTATAACAACCATGGTGGCGACATCACGATGGATGAAACTGGGGATACAACAACCACAGGAGAGCGCTCAACCGGAAAGGTAATCCAGAGTATTGGTGCTGGTGGTGGCTTAGTCCAAACGACTGGTTTGAATAGCACAACAATCACCATGGGTGCCCAGGATGGTTCTACTGGTCATGGTGGTGATATCACAGTTACCAAAACGGGTCATGTTTCGACTTCCGGTACGTTATCTCATGGTGTTGTGATGCAGTCCATCGGTGGTGGCGGTGGTTTCGTCCTCACTGATTTGGATGAACCTCAAATCACCATTAATAAGAGTGCAGCCAACAGCGGTAGTGGCGGCAATATTGATTACAAGCAAATCGGTGATGTCAATATTTCTGGCGATCGCTCCTTTGGTATCTTTGCGCAGAGTCTCGGTGGTGGTGGTGGTCTCGTTGATGATTTCTTCGCGATGGATGCAGGGGGTAATACTGCGGCGAGCACCGATACTTCCACAACAACTGTCGCGAATTCTGGCACGGTGAATGTTGAACTGGAGGGTAATTTAACGGCAAGCGGTCAGAACAATGTCGGCATTTATGCGCAATCTCTAAGTTCCGAGACTCAGGGCGATATTACGGTTTCCCTCGCGGATGATAAAACCATTTGGATGAATGACACCGGCACTGGCGTCAAGATTTCTGGTGGTGCGAACAATAGCTTTACGAACAATGGTGGTACTGTCATCGCAGCGTCTGAGGCGACTCCTGATTCAGTTCCCGGCGTATTCCTAGCTGCTCCAAATGGTTACACCGTTGTTGGTGAGGAAGGAAATGAAACGGTTACCAACAAATCAACCGGTGTTTTCTACGGCAACATGAACCTCGGTGCTGGTGTGAACAACTTCATCAGTGAGCTTGGGGCTTCGGTCTATACCGGTGAGGAAATCTATATCGGTGGCGATGACCAAAGTAGCTTTACCATTGCGGGTCTAATTTCTCCCGGTGACCAGACTGTCTACACCAGTGAAATTGCCGGTAATTATGTTCAGACTCAGACGGCTGATTTCGACCTTAATCTCGATTTTCTCGATGATTCGCTGGATCGTTTAAATGTCACTCAAAATGCGTTTCTGGAAGGTGATCTAAATGTCTTCACTCGAACCATTGAGAAGATTAAGCCGGGTCAACGGGATCTGATTTTTGTCGCAACGGATCAAGGCATTGTTGATAAGCAAGCGCTAAATCTTGTTATTCCTGAGTCTTCAATTGCTAACTATGAGATTGGGTACACGAACACAACTGCATATCTAAGTTTGGATGTTGATTTCCGAGGCTTTGGTGACTTGAATCGTAATCAAACCTCATTCGGTGATTACATTAATCGGGTTCAGTTGGCTGGTAGTTCTGATGAGTTGGCTCCATTCATTCAGGCGATTTTTGATCTCCCCAATACAGAGGATTTGAAGGATCCTTACGATAGTCTCTCTCCTGAGATTTATGGTTCGATTCATACTAATTATCTCCTCACTTCTGAGCAATTACGGGATGACCTCTTCACTTGTAAGTCGAGTGGCGATAGTCGCATTGTTAAGGAAGGGGAATGTCTCTGGCTTGATGTTGCCGCTCTCGGTAATAACGGCGATCGCACGGATGAACATTTCGGTTTTGAGACTGCGGCTTCGGCAGTGTCGGGCGGTGGTCAGTTCGATATGGGGAATGACTGGTATTTGGCATTAGCGGCTGGCGCGAGCGTTTACGAAACGGCTTCCACAACAGTTCCTGCCATGATGAATGGTTCCTCCAATCAGGCTGGTATTGCCATCAAGAAATCTCTTGGAGATACAGACATTGCTTTGGGTATTGTCGGTGGCTCCGGTGATTTTGATGCGGTTCGCTCCAACCTCTTCATCACTGATGGCGAAGTCACAAGTGACCAAAAAGCCTCTTTCTTCGGCTCCTGGCTACGCATCTCCCATGACATTGATGCTGGTGGTGGCTGGTACGCTCGACCGATTCTTGATTTTGGTTCGACTCGCGTGAAATATAGCGGCTTTGAGGAAACACCTTCTAGCGCTTTGAGTTTGATTGTTGACGACAGTAGTCAAGCCTATGTCAGCATCAATCCCGCAATTGAGTTTGGTGGCGAATTTAAGGATGGCAATTTGACGGTTCGCCCATCCTTCTACTTCGGCTATACTCACTACCTCAGTGATCCGCAACCATCGACATCTGCTCGTTTAGCTGGTGCTCCCCAAGGTGTTGATTCTTTTGAGGTTGATAGCACAGGCGATCGCAGTATTTTTGATGCTTCAGCAAAAGTGGAACTGCAATTCTTAAATGGACTCTCAATGCAAGCAGGCTATTGGGGTCAGTTCTCCCGGAACACAACGGTTCACGGTGCTGACTTCAAGATGAAGTTCTCATTCTAGTTTTGAGAGCATAAAAGTATGATGTGATCGCCCACTGTGCTGTAGTCATATAGATCTAGATTGCCATAACGATTTTGAGTGGTATTTCCAAGAGCATCTATCGTGGCGATCGCCGCACACGAGAAAAGTACGTCTGGATAGTATCAAATGGCAGTCGGTGTAGGATAGAAGCGAAGAATATGATTGCTTTGAGAATCGATGCTAGTGCTTATGGACTATGAGTAAATCGAATAATCTATTATCCCGTATCACCCAAACCCCTGGACAATGTGGCGGTCGCCCTTGCATTCGAGGCATGCGTATTCGTGTTTGTGACATCCTCGAAATGCTTGCTGAAAGTGTCAGTGCTGATGAGCTTTTAGAGGACTTTCCCGATCTGGAGTTTGCAGATATTCAAGCTTGTCTGATTTTTGCGGCTAAACGAACTGAATTCCCTCGTCTAACAGCATGAAGTTTTGGATAGATGCTCAACTTCCTCCCTCATTAGCAGGCTGGCTAAGTGCAACCTTCAATGTGGAAGCTGAGGCTTTGAGAGATATTGGTTTGCGCGATGCGAAAGATGAGGACATCTTTGGTGCAGCTCAGCAACAAAAAAATGTAGTGATCATGACAAAAGACAGTGATTTTGTTGATCTTGTGTGTCGTTTAGGAACACCTCCTCAAATTCTTTGGATTACCTGTGGCAATGTGACTAACCGTAATCTTAGAAAATTACTGTTAGCTACTTTTGAACAGTCACTTATTCAACTTCGAGCCGGAGTAAATATTATCGAAATCAGTGACTAATCATAAATTGAGAGATCGCCTCTCTTCAGCTCAATCACCATTCTTCACATCAAATGATCGCTGACATCGTTGTAGTCATAATTAAAGACAACATTGAGGAGATTTGGCGTACCAGCATTATCAACTTCTGTCAGACAACCATTGAGATCATGCTCATAGCTATAGGTGAAATAATTATCACTAGCACGGGTCAATTCACTAGCCGTATTGTAGTCATATTCTGCTTGATAAATAGGATTATTAGACTCATCTAACCAGTACTCATCCGTTAGACGATCACCGACCTATTGCATGCATCTTAATCATTCAGTTTCTCGTGAGGAAACAATTTCTTAGGATGATCATAAAAAGCTCCAGAGGTGATCTATTTCTAGAAAATGAGTTGAGCGACTTTATTTGGGATAGCTTTCAGTAGTAGTTTTTGAGTTAGTCCAGTTTGATAAAGAAGGCTGATACTCATGTAACCGAATAGTAAGGAAAAAGCCAGATATTTCAAAACTATTATTACCATCACTATCAATGCTTTTTTTTGTTAAAGCTCCACCCGGGTTGACGGAGATAACTCTTGAATTTTTCAGTAATACTTCGTTTACTTTTTCTATACCAAAAAAAGAGACTCCTTGTTGCAGAGAAATACGCAAACCAACGTCGATCTCATGGATAATTATCCGGTTTATATTGAAGGATTGACCACTTCTTTCTGATAGCCAAGGGAACCACTCATTTCTTTCTTGACTTTGAATCAACTCAATTCCACATAACAAACAGTCAATCTCAGCAAATAAATTACTTGTATTAAGAAATAAGTAATCGGTTTCAGAATATGCTGTATTCACTATAACCTGAATATTTTTCTCACTTAAGTCTTCAATAGCAATATTAAACCCTTCAAATGACAATTTTTTTGAAATGTCATCTAAGTCTGGTTTTTGAGGAGTATTCTTTTTTAGGCTCACCAACCATTTCTGTTGAAAAGTATTGTCCGAGAGTGTCTTTAGTTCTGGGTAATTTCGTTTAGTGATACCGCTATCGGCATATCTTTTTGAGGTCATTACTTTTACTCCTCTGTTTATTCAGCAAAAAGTATTATTTACTTGGATCAATAGCTTCAGTGAAAATAGCAACTCTATTTAAAGTTTCAAAAGAACTAGGTCTGAAAACAGTTTCGTTAACTCCTGACTGCCCAATTTCTTGTGTGAAAACTTGACCTGTTGCTTCTAATTTATCAAAGTCAGATTCCGGCACTCGCATAACTAGAATCACAGGATCCGGAGCCTTTCTAAGTCCAAACTCATAAGCAATTTGAAGTGCTGCTGGCTCTCTCTGGAGATCAACTGTATGAAAACTTCCCGGCAGCCCTTGTCCTCCAGGATATCGACTTCTAGCACGTGTCTCATTGATACCATAAGTTAAGATGTCAAGGGCGTCCTCTTTAGATGTGCCATGGGCAAAATCTCTGTAAACTTCGTCATCGTCTTCACATTCTTTTCGGTTCTTTTCTACTAACTTTTGCAGTTCTTCAGCTATATTTACTTGCGGAATAGGCATCGAGCCTTCGTCATTTCGAGGAGGTTGATTACGGGACTCTTCTTCTCGGATAAAATCAGGAACTACGCTATCTGAAGTCGCACGAGGATTCAACAACCCGCCAGGAAGGAATAGAAATGGTGCTACGGCAGCTGAACCTTGTGCAACGCCCTTTAATGCTACTGGAGCAACATTTTTGACAAAAGCAGCACCTCCTCTGAGCCAATTAATCGGATTTGGGAGAGAGTTTGGTGGATATGTCTCAGTGAATAATCCAGAAGGATCAACATAGTTCAAGGGACTATTATTTACATAACGGAAGAGATTTACGTCACCGCTAGCAAAGCCGATTGGATCTTCATTAATAAAGCGCCCGATCGCCGCATCGTAATATCTCGCTCGATAGAAATACTGACCTGACTCCTCATCAAATTCTCGACCTGTATAGCTAAAGCGAAAACTGACTTCACTATCAGTTTCACTAGTGATATTACCTAAGCTGTCATAGGTGATGTGATTGAGAATTACGCCGTCATTATCGATGACATCCCGCACCGAACCCTGATGATCCGTTAATGCCCAACGCACTTCGCCATCAGCAGTTTCTTCCGCTAAGACCTGATCAATCTGTGGCCCATGCAAATATCGGTGGGTTTGATTCTCTTCCCCATCGAAGACTAGTGCAATGTGCTCACCGTCGTAAACAAAGGCTTCTGTTTCAGCAGAATTTGTGCCAGCACCATCACTGTCAACCACCTTCAGGATGCGGCGACCATAGATGTCATAGGTATATTCGATGGATTTGATGACATTGCCATCAGTATCTTTAGTGGTGATACTCACGAGGCGATTGAGATGATCCCAGCCATATTCATCAACGATGTCCGTGGCAATTTCCTTGCGAGTTAGGCGATTTCCTTCGTTGTCATAGGTGTAGGTATAGGTGCCATCCTCTAATAATCGATTCTCTAGACCAGTGACATAGCCATCATTGGTGCGATTGCCTTGGTCGTCATAACTGTAAGCCTCATCATTTTGATAACTGTGGTCGGTTGAGGTCAGCTCATCCCGTTCGTTGTAATCAAAGTCACTACTGCCATCCACCGATTCAAAGCGTGTCAGTCGATTCGCATCGTCATACTCAAATCGATAGAACGCAAGGGGATTGCCATCTTTGAGATGATTTAGTTCTTCCAGACGACCGACAGAATCAAAGGTATAGGTGGAATTTGCGACAACATTATTGCCCGCCAAATCGCTGTAACGTGTCACCCCAGTCATCTGACTTGCTGCATCGTAGCTAAAGTCAACCCGCTTATCGGTGACATTCGTTCCGGTTTGGGTAATAGAGGTAACTCGACTCAGGTCATCATAGGTGAATGTTTCAACGCCATTTTGTTGGCCGTTGATTGTGTCTGTAACTGAGAGGCGATCGCCCACCGCATTGTAGTCATAGTTAAAGACCACATTGGGGAGATTTGGCGTGCCGAGATTATCAACTTCTTCTAGACGACCATTGAGGTCATATTCATAGCTATAGGTCGAATAGTTATCACTCGCGCGAGTTAATTCACTGGCGGCATTGTAGTCATATTCTGCCAAATAAGTCGGGTTACTAGAGTCATCCAAATTATTTAGCTCTTCAAGTGGAGTACCCGCCGTAAATGTCTCTTGTAGATGGGCTAAGTCATCAAACCAGAATTCCTTGATAAGACGATCACGCTGATCATAATTCAAGACTTTTACTCTCTGATTACGATCAAAAGCACCAATGAGGTTGCCAACAGCATCATAAACAAACTGTTCACTGCCAGAATCTGTGTCACGCTCCGTCAATCGATAGAGTTCATCATAACGGAAGCCAGTGGTGTTCTGTTCTGCATCGGTAACTCTCAGAATTTGACCTTCCGCATAATAGTCATATTTAACCACTGCCCCTGTTGCATCCTCTGTTTCAATGAGGCGGTCGAGATTATCATAGCGATTTTGAGTCGTATTTCCGAGAGCATCAGTTGTCGAAATTACTCGACCCAAAATGTCATAGGTTGTCGTTGTAACTTGTTCAAGAGGATCGGTGACCTTTGTCAGGAGATTGCGGCGATCGTATTCAAAAGTCGTTGTGCGATTCAGCTCATCTGTGATCGATGTGACATTACTGGATGCATCATAGCCCGTTGTTACTATTCCACCGAGCGCATCAATTTGGGTGCGTTGACGATTCAGCTTGTCGTAGGTGAATTGTGTTGTCCGTCCGAGAGCATCAATAACCGCCGTAAGATTATCATTCGCATCATATTGATACTGAGTTTGATAACCCAGCGGATCCAATATTGAGACTTGACGATTCAGGCCATCATATTGATAGGAAGTGGTACGACCCAGCTCATCCGAAACAGACAGCAAATTGCCAACAGCATCGTAGGCATAATTAACGGACTCTGCATTAAATGGACTGGGATGATTAATCTGGGTGAGGCGATTTCTGTTGTCATACTGATAGGTCATTATGCGACCCAGTTCATCAGTAGAACTAATTAAATTATTTGCTAAATCATAGGCCTGAGACGAAACCTGATTCCGTGCATCCTCAGTTTCCATTAAGCGATTAAGCTCGTCATAACGAAACTCAGTACGGTTGCCATTACGATCAACAATCGCGGTCAAATTATTAGCCGCATCATACTCATACAAAGTTTCAGAACCTTTAGCATCTACTTCACGAATCAGGCGATCGCGCGAATCATAGCCAAACGTTGTACTGCGGAATGTACCATCATCCAACAGTTCTTCTAAGGCAATTAAATTATTATTGCCGTCATATCTAAATCGAGTTTTTCCACCTTCTGGATTGATAGTTTCGATTAGGCGATCGCGTGAATCATAGCGATATCGAGTAACATTACCCCGCTCATCAATCTCCGCAATTACATTACCGGAGTTGTCATACTCATACTCCATTTCACCGAGCAAAGCATTAGTAATAGAAGTCTGGCGATGCTGAACATCGTAATCAAAAGTTGTTTCGTGACCGCGAGCATCCTCAATACTGGCAACATTACCTGCTGCATCATAAATGAAGGAAGTAATTGGAGATTCTAGAGGCTCTATACCATCTGGATCTGCTTCAATGAGTTGTATTAAACGATTAAGCTCGTCGTAGCCATACTGAGTACGATTACCATTTTCATCAATAAATGCAGTCTGATTTCCTGCTGCATCATACTCAAACTGTTGAATCGCTTCATCTATCGTTCCTTTAGCGACAATAAGCTGAGTAACACGGCCAAAGGAATCATAATCATAATCCGTGACTCGACCCAAAGGATCCGTCATCAAGTCAACCAACCCATTGGCAGTATAGGTATATACAGTAACCTGATCATCACTACCACCAACTTCGCCAACTACTCGCGTTTCAGAGAGAATATTTCCATTGGTAGGATCAACATCAAATAAAGTCTGATGCCCCAATTCATCCGTATAGCTTGTTAGCTGACTAAATACCGAATCATAACTATAGGATGAAGTCCCAAATTCTCCACGCTGGCGGCCAAATACAACGTAACTATTGCCATCGCTGCTAAAACTTCCATTATCAGTTGGACTAAATGGTATACCAATCAAAAGATCTTCATAACCATCGTTATTAAAATCTCCTGCACTACTAACTCTGTAGTTAATAGAAGCGCCTTCAATGACTGTTGAAAGTGTAACCTTCTCTAAGGTAGAAATATCTTCTCTAGCAGCAAAACCACCATTCCTTCCCCAAACAAGATAAGCAGCTCCAGCGCTAGAAGCATCATCAACGTCAACACCTGGTGCTGAAATAATGATGTCATCAAAACCATCACCATCAAAGTCACCCGCACTACTTACAAAAGGAAGATTTGAGTTACCAGTACGCGCTACTCCTTCGATGACAAAGCCATTACTACCATCCAAGGAAGATAGCTCGAAGTTGGCTTCATAATTTCCTATACGACCAAAAACAACATAGGTTTCGTCAATGCCTGCTGCGCCAATAATAAGATCATTTATACCATCGCCATTAATATCTCCTGCTTCACTGACGACCATGCCAGTACGAGATGATTGACTTAAACCATCAACTGTAAATCCATTGATTCCATTTAAGGTAGATAAGCTAAAGCTTGATTCAAAACCTTCTGTACGTCCAAATACAACATAGCTTGAGCCAGCTCCTCCAAGACCATTAGAATTAGCGAAGCCAGAGCCAATGAGGATGTCATCGATTCCATCTCCATTAATGTCTCCAGCCCCACTAACATCAATAGCTCCAGGGAGTCCCAATCCGTCTTGATTCCCAATAAGAACAAAACCATTGCTACCATCTAAAGAAGCTTCAGTAAAACTATTAGGAAAACCATCCGTCGAACCGAAGATTACCAATACTCTTCGCTCAACAACGCCACTCACTCCTGTAGCAAAAGGTATAGCTATAGCAATATCATCGATTCCATCATCATTGACATCTCCCAATCCGCTTACTGAAATACCTAAAGTATCAATTTCTTGAGAGCCATTAACAGTGAAGCCAAAGATTGGAGCTAAGCTTTCAATAAAAAACTCAGAATAGACATCAGCAGTTACTGAATTGCCAAAAAGAACATATGCTTCTCCAATTCCTGCCCCAACAATATTCGCAGGAATATCAATAGGTGCTCCGATAATAACGTCATCAATACCATCATTATTAATATCTCCTGCATTGCTTACAGACCAACCCGCATTTTCCCCTGCGTTACCACCATGGAACGCAAAACCGTTATTGCCGTCGAGAGTAGATAAGTCAAAGTTTGCATCGAAAATATTATTTTCTTGGCCAAAAATAATGTAACTTTTACCTTTACCATCGCTACTACCAGGAGAGCCAAGAATAATATCGGAGATACCATCGCTATTAACATCCCCTGCTTTGCTAACAGAATATCCAAGCCGACTACCTTGCTCTATACCTTCAATTTTGAACCCATTGGTTCCATCTAAATTATTTAAGTTAATCGTTGATGGTAAATCAGAAATTCGATCAGATGATTCAATAAGATTACCTAAATTATCGTAGGTGAAATTGATGATATTTCCTCTTGAATCGACGCGTCGAGCGATTAGATTGTTTTCATCCCGCTCCACTGAGCCTGTATTACCATTTTCATCTGTTGAGGAAACATTTTGTCCAGCACTATCGAGAACTGTTTCAGAAGTATTACCATCTTGATCAGAATATAAAGATGAATTTTGGTCTTCTCGATAAGCTAAGGGCGAATTGAAAGGCGACGCTGTGAATTCAGCCTCATATAAGCCTTTTGTCTGAGCTATTTCTACCTGAATAGTCGAGCTATCCTTCTGAACCCCTTGAACTGCGCGTCCTGCAAAATCATAGATCGTCCGCTCTATATTGCCGCGCTTATCAATCTCAGACGTCATATGATGCTGGTCATCATATCCAAATGTCCGTTCTGATTGGTCAGGATCAGTAATGCGAATTAGATTTCCAGCAGCATCATAAACCAGTTGAGTTGTTCGATTAGCTGGGTCAGTAATGCTGGTGACCTTGCCATCGGTATAACCAAAAATAGTTTCCAATCCAACCGGGTCAACAATCTTGGTTAATAAGTTATTTTCATAGATATGTTGCGTCTGATTTCCATTCCGGTCAGTAACTGAAACAAGATGGTTTTGAGCATCAAACTGGTAGACTATTTGGTCTTTCATTGTTCGGCGGAACGTCCCATCAGCCAACTTTTCTAAGGTTGAGAAATCTCCTGGAGGAGAGCCATAAACATCATTTGTAGGAGGATCAAATACTAGTTCACGACCATCGCCATCAATGAGTAGTATCGATCCATCAGAAGCCTCAATCAGTTTCTGGACACCAACAATTCCCCAACCTGCTCCAAAAAAACTATCACGCTCATTGATATGAATAATTTCGCCTTGAGTCGCTTCGGAAGTTCCCAAAAAGCGGCCAGCATTAAACAGTCGAATACCTGTATTCAGGGAGTAGTTATAAATACCAGATTCAAACTCGCTCAAATCTGCTTGAAGTGAAGCATTTACATCCCCAACTTCACTAGTCATTGACCAGAAGTGCTCACCACCATTAAGACCAAATTCACCTCCGGTAAAACCAGGGACTTGATAGTCAAAACCATCACCATGGATGGTCAAGTCAGCCATCAACCGTAATTGATCTGTGAAAGTAGGATTCTGAGCACGAGGGTCAAAGTCACTGTAGCCAAACTGTACTATTGGCCGAGGATCAGCTCTCAGTGAGTCATACCGTAACTGCACACCACGACTAGTTCCCAAAGATTGATATGTAACTAAGTCATGGGATTCAACGACGGCCCCTGAACTTAAATCAACGGTTGAGCTTATGTGTTGTGGACAAGTATGTTCCTGATATCTCGCAGCATCACTTCCTCCCACTGCTGACCCAACAGCTACCGAACCAGCAATCGGGGCAAGAGGAATCGGTTGTGGCGCAAAGAAATGCCAGCTGCTATTTAGAATGCCACCTTCAATCGTTTCTATAACCGAGCCATCAGCACTCACTTGACCGACGCCTACTTTATCGAAATCACCGGTTTCTGGATTGATCGACCATAAGTCCATCTGTAAACCAGGGCCATATCCTGCCAGATTTGGGAGAGATAAAGGAGCGGGAATATCAAAGACCATCTCGCCTGGCTGAATAGTTACCACCATGTCGGGGGATAAGTTGGGTGGTAATGTCAGAGGTGTGAGGTCAAGAGGAACTTCCGTAATGCTGAGCGTTTCAGTGAATGGTTGGCCAGATTGATCCATGAGGCTACCAGCAGCCACAGTGACAGCAGCACCAGGTATTGCATCAGTTGTGACGGTACTTGTTACAGCTGGATCTATGGTTTGACCGTTAGTAACATCTAGAGGAGGTAGATAAATCGGGCGCTCAATCACATTCTCTACACCTAGGAATGGCTCATGACCCAAGGTCAAAGGCAATTTTTCAGCAAGGAACGGATAAACTTCATCGCCAGTTAAAGCATCGGCATAGATTTTTAAGGTGTCACTTGGTAAGGTGTCACCTTCTGGGATTTCAAAGAAGAATGAACCATCAGTTTCAGTCATTGTCTCCAGTGAGCCAATAGTTACCAGAACGCCAGCTAGAGGTTCCTCTGCAATATTTTCTAAAGTGCCGGAAATTCTTGTTGTTTTAATGGGGTCTTCGGCAACAGTGAGGCTCACAGTCTGAGTTGTTTCATTAACGCCATCAGTTGCAACGACATCAAAGGTATAAGTACCAACTTCTTCCGGGGTTGCATCAAGCGCGAGAGTACCATCACCTCGCAACAATCCTGTGGGTAAAGCTGTATCAGTGCGAAGGAAGTATTGGATAGAATCGCCATCGCTATCACTAGCAGCAAAAGTAAATTCGAATGGCGTTCCCGGTTTGACAGTCAATTCAGGAATTGTTTCGAGAATAGGTCCTTGATTAATACCAGCATTGAAGACATCTAGCTGCCAGTCAATGGGTACGAAATCGGGATTTTCAACAACGATTTCAAGAACAGCGGATGTCGCATTAGGCTTCAAGCCACCTGTTGAGATTGCCTCTTCTAAATTGATGTAAGGATTACCCTCTGCATCAACGCCAGAGACTCCCAGAATTTCAACACCATCAGGAAGGTTTCCAAAGCGAATTACGGTGCGACGACTGAGATTATCTTGACCTGTATTTGTGATTTGTAAGTCAGCGCGATAAGTTCCAGTAGCAGCATCAAAACGAACTTGTTTAAAGACAGCTTTTAGATCATTTGAAATATTTAAGTCATCTAGGGCGATCGCCTCTCCTGCCTGGACAACAGTGCGATTCATGGGAAATATCGGACTCGCTTGACCTTCTGGATCTACATTGTTTTCCAGATCATCGACCCGAATAACACTACCTGTATCGCCATCAAAGTTGAGTAATTGGAAGACTAATCTTCCCTCAGTTGCATCAGCGATGGAAGTGGTATCGATTTCAACTGTTGTGCCGTTGTAACGAACTAACCCTGGCTGGAATTCTGCTCCTGTTTCTCCCAAAACAAATAGAGGAGTCCCAGCAACCCCCATATCCAATAAGGTTTGGTCAGGGTTGGCATCATCAACGAGATAGACCAACAGGCGATCGCCTAATGCCCCATCACTTGACCGATCAAAAATAGATTGAACATCGAATGATAGAGTGCGACTCCCTTCTTCTTGTCCAAGGGTTACAGGTAAATAGGCTTCACTAACCAGACTATTTTCTTCCCCTAAAACCACCGATGTTGCAGTTGTGCCATACCAACCTTGGCTACCATCCGGCTGAGTGACACCAGTATCTGCCGCCGCCGAGAAATCTAATGTTTGCGTTGTTTGGTTTCCGGCTGTATCTGTCACACTCACCTGCAATTGATGCAATCCTTCTGTGACTGAGAGTGGCAAATTAAAACGACCATCCGCATCGACAGTAATCGTTTCTGCCGTCCCACCATCTAGCTGATAAGTGGCGATCGCAATCTCTGAATCATCAGTAAGTGAACCCACTAAGCGCCCTTCTGGACTATGGATACCTTCAACAATCGGACTCTCTAACCGTATGGTTGGCGCAGTTTGATCTAACGTAAAAGCTAAAGACTGTGATGTCAGTTCAGTGCCTTCTGCATCGAGTGCTTGTAGCGTCAAGCTATAGTCGCCATCAATGAGAGTTGACCCAAATACATTTTCCAGCTCTTGCTGAGTCAGATTGATTTCACCATTAACATCCACAAACTGGGTAATATCCGTTGCTATTGCTTGACCAGCAAAAGAAGCCAGAAGACGATAATCCGTCAGCGTCGTTTCAACTTGAGCTGTCACATCAGGAATACGAGTAATACCATCATCATTTGGTGCCCCTGATGTAGAAGTATCATTCACCAATTGAATAGCAATATCTAGTTGCGGTGCACTATCTTGAGCTGCCAACAACGCTACTTCTTCTGAACTAAGTGCTCGATTGTATAGCTGGAAATCGGCGATCGCCCCATCCAGTGCATAATTTCCTGGTCGTCGTCCAACCCCATCGTGGAAGAGCGTTTTACCGTTACGTGCTCCTAGGCCAATGTCGTTGCCATGAGCAAATAGCTCAACTCCATCTCCGGAGCCAAACTGTATGCCATCTAAATAACCAGAGAAAGAGTCAGGTTGAACTGTTCTATTTCCTGACTCTGTATCTAAAACCAAAGCGACATGATGCCATGTATCGACACTAATATCGCCCGTAGAAAGATATGTACCTTGCCATTTATCATTTGGCAGGCTCCATCCGCCAACATAGAGTTGACTATCCGCAACATAAATATTGAGCCCTCGATTCTGCCCTCCTTCCTCATAGATAATCTGGTGTTCATCATCCAAGCTGTTTAGCTTAAACCACAAACCTAACGAGCGAGTAGCATGTCTGCCAATATTGATTGATTCTGAATCGACGATCGCCACATAATCATCAATCCCATCAAAAACAACAGCTCCACCCAAGAAATCAGACTCTACCTGAAATGAAGCCCCATTGATTAAAGTACCAAACTGATTTCCTTCTTCTATTTGATTATCTTCTGCAGTATTTCCAGAGGTCTCATCAAAATCTAAATGGACATCTGCTCCTGCTAAAACAGTGACTCCTGTCAATAGTTCACTAGAACGAATCAATCCATCAAATTCAGCCTCTTGCTCGCTATTTAAAGCTGTAGTTCCTATCGGAAAAATCGTGTTAATTGAGCTTAATAAAGAAGTTGCTAATGGCAAACTTTCTAAAGTCTCAAGCTCCGTGAGGGATGACGGTTTATCGCTCTGATTGTCGAAACTTGATAGCTCTAAGTCATCTGATTGTTTTGGCAGAATACTGGGATCGCCAGCACCAAAACCTAGACCATTCAAATTCGAATCGATACTTTCCATGGCTTAATCACAGGAGGAAACAATCTAAAAGAAATGAGGCGAAAAACAGTAAATTCAAGCTTTTCAATTCGTAATGAAGAGAAAAGTTTGAAGACAACTTTCTTTCAGCAACTTATTCACAAAACTCATGAACTTGATAAGTCTTTGTTATGAGCACGGTCATCATATGCAGGATTTCAAGATCTGTCAAACTAAATTTTTCACGCGTACATTTCGGCTATTCCTCGCTTATTTTTTTGATAAATAAAGAATCTTTTAGTTCATAAAATTCATCATCAAAATCTTTATTTCAGAAAGCTTACGTGCAGGTACTCGCCCGCAAGCAAACTCAACTCTTCTCGAAAGGTCCCCCTCACCCGCATCAATTGTGTAAAAAACACACTATAATAGTAAGTGTATTTTGAGGTTGATTGTTTTATGGATGGTTTTGAGTGGGCAGCAGGCTCCGTTATTGGGAAAGAACATCGACGGGTCAACAAAAATAATCAAGATGCGATCGCCATAAAATCAGCGACTGATTATGCCATTGGCATCGTTGCAGATGGTTGCGGCAGTAAAGCCCATAGTGAAGTCGGTGCATGGTTAGCAGTAGAGCTATTAGCTGAGGCGATCGCTACCCACTTACCTCAGCCTTTAACGAAACAAAAGATTGAGGAGTTTGGACAAAATCTTCTACAAAATTTCCCAGCGCTCCCAAATTTCCAAAACTATTATTTGTTTACCTTACTCGGCTTTGTGGTGACAGAGGAGCAAAGCGTGATCTTCGGATGTGGTGATGGAATATATGCCATTAATGATGAAATAAAACAGATTTCTTATGAAGATAATGCTCCTCCATATCTAATTTATCCAGAAACAAAACTAGAGATATATGCAGAAATTTCCACAGAAGATTTGAATTCATTATTCATTGGGACAGATGGTATTGAGGAATGGATTCAACAAAAAGAATTAAGCGAATTCTGGCAGTCTGATAAATACTTCAAAAATCCTGATCAAATACGCCGTACTTTGGCGATCGCCCAGAAAAAAGAATCTTTATCAAAAGACGACACGACTTTGATTACACTTCGTCATCAATTATCTGTGGATTAAACAATGAAATATTTTATTCAAAAAAAACAAATTAAACTATCTCCTCAACAAATCATTGGACAAGGAGGTGAAGCTGAAGTTTATACATTGAGTTCTACTGAAGTTGTCAAACTCTTCAAATCGCCTCAACATCCAAGTTTTACCAATGATACAAATGCACAAACTGCGGCAAAAGAGCGTATCCTTCAACATCAACAAAAACTCATTCAGTTTCCTAAAGGTTTACCAGAAAATGTCCTTGCTCTCAAAGATTTAGTCACTGACAAAAGCAACAAGATTGTCGGCTATACCATGTCATACCTTAAGGATGCTCAGCCTTTATATCGATATGGCGATCGTCGCTTTCGTGAGCAAAATGGCATTAGTCATCAGCAAATTACTAATCTATTTATTCAACTACACAAGACCCTAAAAACATTACATAATAAACATATTGTTGTTGGAGATTTTAACGATCTAAATATTTTAGTTCAGCAAAAAACACCTTATTTTATTGATACAGATTCTTGGCAGTTTGATACTTTTCTCTGCAAAGTATTTACGCCTAGATTTGTGGATCCGATTCTCTGTGATGCCAATCTAAGTTATCCAGACTTAAGTCATACTCATAATAAGGAATCTGATTGGTATGCCTATAGTCTATTACTATTTAGATGCTTGCTTTACGTTGATTTATATGGTGGCATTTATCCAGATAAAACAATTCCTCAAATTTCTAGGTCACTCCATCGCATTACTGTTTTTAATCCTAAAATAAAATATCCGAAACCATCATTGCCTTACAGCATTTTGAATGATGATCTAATTCAGTATTTTAGAGACTTATCAGAGAAAGATAAGCGAGGCATATTTCCTGTTGATTTACTGACAAATCTCGTATGGCAAACCTGTTCGAGTTGTGGACAAATTCATAGTCAAAAATCTTGTCCCATTTGTAAAATTCAACCTATTGCAATTACCCAACCGACATTTGTAGGCAAACAATTAATCTTTCAGACCAAAGGCACGATCATCACAACACAATTTACGCCCACAAAAACACATTATCTCTACTGGGAAGATGGTGAATTTAAACGGGAAACCGGTGCAGTAATTTTCAAAGGTGATCGCAGTCCAGATTTGAAATTTTGGATCGATGGCGATCACACCTATATCGGCAAAAATGGCACGATTTTATGTTTTGTCAGATCAGAATTTAAATCGGATTTAACTTTGCCCGTAGATCAATATAAGCAACAGCCTTGTTTCTTTGCCCAAGCTGGAAAACGATACTGGCTCCATCAAGGAAAACTGTGGGGTGATCGTTCTCTTGGACGTGGATTTATTGGAGATGTGTTAGAAAATCAAAGCCATTTCTGGGTGACAAATCATCTAGGATTTGGTCTATATCAAGCGGGTCATTGGCTGAGTGGATTTACGTTTCAGCCTCACCGACAAGGTATCAATGACCAAAGTATTTTACCGCCTCTCCGTGGTGAAATCATTGAAACTCACTGCTATATCAAACAAGATATTTGGTTGCTGATTAGTCTCCAAAATGCTGGGCAAATCGAGCAACATGTCATTGTCCTAGATTCTCAAGGTAAACGGCGATCGCACCAAGTTTTCTCGCCCACAACTTTGCCTTACCTAGATGGCCATTGTGCCACCGAAGACGGATTGTACATTGCTACGGATGCTGGCTTAAAACTATTGACGGTGAATGGTGACAAGCTAGAATTTCATGATTTGAAAATACCAGCAGTCGATTTTGAAGCAGGCTTGCATCTTGTCCAAACTCCCACCGCCTTATTTTTCTGGGATACCCACTGTATTTACCGATTGCCAACCCTTGAACTTTGCGGAAATTAGGCGATCGCCTCCGAAAGGAGGAAGAGCAAAATTAGCCGAAAATACATTAGTAAGGTATCCCTTTGTGATAGGCATCATGGCGCGGAAAATTTCACCGAAGAAATTTCACCGAAGCCGTCAGAACTCCTTACAATGGATATGTTGGATCAGCTCATCGTAGTGTCGTCCCAAATACTTTGTGGCAATCTAGTCATAGACACCTGATCGTTTTGGGATCAACTTGGGCAAGATAAGCATTGGCAAGCTCGGACAAAAGCAAGCAATGGCAAGGAGTAGAACAAGACGGTGACCCATAGTTTTTTGTTAGAAGCAGGTCGTTGGACTCTCACTGGTACGTGGATAGAGCGTAATCAAATGCCGACCACCGTTAAGGGGAAAACGATTGTTGCTTGGGGGCAGAACAATTGGTTCACAATGGTCACGAAGCTTATCTTTCCTGATGCTGATCGCCCAGAAATTTCTTATCAATATAAAGGTCGCCTCGATAGCGGCGAACGCCAATATACCTATGTCCTCCAACAGAGTATTCTGGGTCGGGTTGAAGGAGAAGGTTGGGTTGGTCTCGAATCGATTATTCAGCGCTACTGGGTGCTCGGCGATCGCCAACGCCGTAGCGGCTTTGAAACCTTTTACCAAGTCGATGCTGATCAATATCAATACTCAGCCGGTATACTTGCGGGACACTATCTCACGAGTACAATCGAAGGAACACTGCGAAGACAAACCTAAGAATCGTGCCATTGCGCGACAGCATTGCAAATAACCTTTTTTTCTTCTTTCCTTTCCTTTTTTCTCTTTCCTTTTTTCTCTTTCCTTTTTTCTCTTTCCTTTTTTCTCTTTCCTTTTTTCTCTTTCCTTTTTTCTCTTTCCTTTTTTCTCTTTCCTCTTTACTCTTTCCTCTTTCCTCTTTACTCTCTCGATAAATAACCCGACACAGAAAAAGACCTTTTCCCCACCTCATGAGCACAGATCCCAACATTAATCGCATACTGGCAGAGCGATACCGTCTCATTGATCTTGTCGGGCAAGGAGCAATGGGGCGAGTTTACCGTGGCGAAGATACGACCCTTGGTGGTGTCACTGTTGCAGTCAAATTTTTATCCCAGACGCTGCTCAACGATAAAATGCGCGAACGCTTCGAGCGAGAAGCAACAATCTGTGCCCTACTCAGTGAAAAAAGCATCCATATCGTGCGAGTGCGGGATTATGGCGTCGATGAGCGGGGCATTCCATTCTATGTAATGGAATATCTCCAAGGGGATAGCCTGAATGATGTCATTGCGCAATCAGTTATTCCTATCCCTCGCTTTTTCACGATTGTTCGGCAGATTTGTCTCGGGATGGAAGCGGCTCACGAAGGGATCAAGTTTCACGGCGAACAGTCATCTATCATCCACCGGGATATCAAACCCAGTAATATTCTTGTCCTCGAAGATGCCTCCCTCGGTGAACTTGTAAAAGTACTGGATTTTGGTATTGCAAAACTAAACCAAGCTGGTGCCGATCAGACCCACTCATTTATGGGAACCCTTGCCTACTGTTCACCCGAACAAATGGAAGGCAAAGAACTTGATTTTCGCTCTGATATCTATAGTTTCGGCATCATGATGTACGAGATGCTGACTGGCGATATGCCTGTGATGCCGGAAACAAATTCTTTTGGCGGTTGGTATCGGGCACACCACGACACACCACCCATTCCTTTTGATCCAAATCTAGATATCCCAGAGCCCATTGCTTCGATCATCATGCAATGCATGGCAAAAAATCGAGAGGAGCGTCCCCAAAGCGCGAATGATATTTGGCGGGCAATGGAACCGTTAGTGGAGCAGTTTGGCCGTCCTCTACCAAAAGTTTCATCTAAGCCAGATACGGCGATCGCCCTGACCCCTATTAGTGTCACAGATGAATCCGTTGCAGAACCAGATGAAGATACGCGCATCATCTCTGCCACTACACCCCTCGCACCAGAATCCTATTCCCCAGATCTCAGTGCCAATAGAAGTAACGATGTCACGATAGCGACTATCGATATTTGCAAGAAGTTATCTTGGCCAGCGGATAAACCTCAACAAAAAATTGTCTTTCCTCATGTGATTAATGAGGAGAACCGCGCGATTCCTAGTTTATGGGGAATGCTGGATGAAGAGGAGCTGCTCAAAAGATCTAGAAATAGTCGTTATAACCAGTTCCTTTGTATCGAAGTACCTCATCCGATGTTGCTGTGGATTACGGCACTTTATAACAGTGAGTTTGGGGCAAAATGGCTGCCTTGCTATCTAGATCTAAAAACGACTGTTGGCCAACAAATCGCCCGCACGTTGGCGCAGAAAGGTGATTATTGTATTTTGCTCTTCGCCCTCGGGAAACCTGAACAATATCATCATTTGACCAAAGCAACGATCGCCACCAGACAACGACAGCAACTCATTCGCTGGGCTGACCACGGACAACAATTGAAAGGTTCGAACCCATCCGCCAGTAAACAAAGGCTGAAGGAAGCCTATGAGGGACTTAAGGGCAAAATTTTATTGAAGCTTGAGGCCGCGAAAACAAATACCAATTTGATGGAACTGTAAGCCATTAATTTTAGCGATTAGTTTGAACTGGATTGCTTTTTCAATTTTCAGTAACAAAATAAGGTAAAACTGCTGGGGTAAGACGCATAATTTCTCGGAGTTGGGGGCGATCGCCACGTTCTGGAGCTGGAGTGGTTGTATAACGATAGTTAACGTAGGTTGAGCTTTGCTGAGATGAGCGAGGGGGTGGAATAAAAACGGAATTGAGCTGGTCTTGGTTTATTGCCGGTTGCCATTGAAATGACTGATTAGTACTGGAAGGAACCTGGTTTTCGGTGAACTGTGCGGGTGAATAGTATGGTGATTCTGATTCGGCGAGACATCTGCCAGAGATTAAAGGAATACCTAATGTCAAAAATAATGAAAGGACAACTCTTTTTTTTGCCGAAAAAACATTTATCACTGGTACAACTCCTGAAGATGGCAAACCTCGATCAGTTCTTTATTCACAGAAACAGCATCAAAACCGTAGTAATCGCAAATTTTTTTGGTACTTTTGGACTGGGATTTTAACCAACAGAACAAAGAAACTTAAATATCGTTACAGTTCCCCGAAAATGCGGCTACATTGGTTAAAACATGGCATTTGCTGACCTTCGACTTCGACTAAGCGTTTTTTATGATTTCTGCCAAATCCAACAACACATTGCCGGAACTCCAGCTCCCTTCTCGACCATCTCTCGGTTGGCCTAAGTTTGGAGCAATCGCCGTGCTAATTGGCGCTGGTAGTAGCATTTTTGTGGGGTTATGGCTGGGTTTAATGTTATTGCTCGACCCGAACTCAATTTTATGGCTCAATCGCTTTTTGCCAGAGTGGAGTCATGTGCCGATTGCCCTCAGTAATCCTCTGCAAAACTTGGCAGAAATCGAAGCCGAGTTACAAGAAGAGCAGTTGAGTCTTGGCGCACCAATTTTTCTCGATGAAGAGATGCTGGTGCCAGTCTGGCGGACGGTTGCAGACTGCGACACTCAATGTGAGGCGATCGCCGCCCTGCGGGTGTATTTTGTCGAAGGGGATGTCCTCGGCGAAGAACGCTACAGTTTGCTCAGTGAAGTGCGCCTTGGAAAGTCCACACTTAATCATTTTTCTGAATTCAAACTATTGCCGCGAGAGGGAGATGATAGCCAATGGTTATCTCTCGAAGGTGTCAGTGCAGGGACAGAAATCACCTCAGGCGATCGCTACGGAGTCTTGCTCCATTACAACCCTTACGAAAAACGACTGATTAGCGTTCTCCCTTGGCAGAGTGCCGCGGGTAATAGTCCCCAATGGCAACAGGTTTTTATTGATCGGGATCAAGAATTTGTGGTGGATCAAAGCCGCAACCTTGAGCCAGAATTTGAGATTTTTCGTGTCGAACCCAGCTACAAAGAACCGATTCTGAGCCCAATCAGTATCGAAACAGTCGCCCTAGATTTACCGGTTTATGAAGAGGCGATCGCCTTAGCTCGTTTAAAACTATGGGTTGTTGCTCAGCAGCAGTTAGTCGAAATCAAGCAAACCGTTAAGCCGGAGCAATGGACAACCGCAGCAGAAACCCAACTCCAGCTCGTCGCTTATCACGCGAAGCAACTCACAGAAAAATGCGAATCCACTACTCTCAATATTGGTCAAACAATTGGCCATTGTCTGCGAGCGGGGGATGTGAATGAGGCGCTCCGTTTATTACAAAATAATTTTGATGATCCCCTAGTTGTCAGTACGGTGGTGGCGTTCCTCGAAGCGAATGGCAAAGATCTTCAACCGCGTCTTGATGCCCTCCATGCCATTAACCCTTTCCGTGATGCCGTAACTATTTGGCAATTCCTTTCTCTCACGGCTCAAAATGGCTCACAAGAGGCGCTCGCCTCCCTACAGGAGCACCAACAGCTTGACGAAAAGCTGCAAGCCAAAATTAAAACGACCCTCGACCATGTTGAAACAGCCCTCAGTCGACAGCCTCGTGCCCTCAGTGCTGACAGTAAAGTGATGGGTCAACTGCGGGCTGTGCGGAATATTCAGCCGAATCAATGGCTGCAACCTGAAACTGAGGCGATCGCCCTCGACCAAAATCGCAACTGGCATATTCTCGACGTCAATCGCTTTTTTGATGGCCAGCAATGGCAGCAGGCTCCTTTCAATCTCGACCTCTCCAACTTTGTCCCAGGTCAATCCCTCTGGCAAAGCTTGGGTCTCAATAACAATACGACGCTTCACATTGGGCAAGCTGATCTCCGGCAGCCTATTAGCCAAGCTTTTGGGCAAGTACGAGGTGCAAAATTCCAAAATGGCAAACTCCAACTCCTGGTTGAAGGCACTCAAACTCAAGCTGCTCGTCAGGCTTTTGCCTATAGTCCGACGACCCTCCGTTGGCTGACGCCGAATACCCTCAGCATCAGAGATTTAGGGGCGATTGAACCCGCTTGGGTAGACCTAATTGTTGCCAATCTGTGGCGGCATCTTCGCGCTGACAATTTACGTTCTGAATCAACTTTGCCAGATCTCGCCACTCTGAAAGCTGAGTTTGGTGCTTTACAAGTTTCTCCAATAGAACTCACTGGTAATAACCATGCTGAAGCTCGTTTGACCATCCACCTAGATTCAAAGGGCAAGTTGGCAACTCCAAACGTACTTCAAGTGGCCAATCAAAATGACCCTTTAACCGCCTATAACTTAGTTTTTGCAGATACTGGCGACCTGCTCTATAGCGAGCTGAATGAAACAAAACCAATTAAGCTCCGGGCGATCGCCGACCTACAGGATGGTGGCACTGCAGCTTTGGTTTTCCAAGATCAAAATAACCAAATTCAATTGAAACGTTGGGATGGTAATCGCCGTCTTTTTAATGATCTCTAACCATTAGCCAAATAAATCCACGCTGGACAACGACTGAATCGTTTGTAGATCATTCATGATGTATTGCAGTGGCGTGATGGTAATAAATCCATCGGCGATCGCCTCCACATCCGAAGGAATATCTCCGGACACATTGTTATTGCACACATCTGGCTGGGGCAATTCTTCAATCACTTCTCCAGCTAACCAGTAGTAAACATTACCTCTGGGATCATGGCGTTTTTGAAATTGCTCGATGTAACGGCGTAGTCCTTGTCGCGTAATTTTTGCACCTTTAATCTCATCACTCGGTACAGCTGGCACATTGACATTCAATAAAACGGCTGGGGTGATCGCCTGTTGAGGAAGCTGCTGAAGTAAACGGCAAGCAAAATCCGCAGCAGGTTGAAAATTATGACTTGTATGGCTGGACAGACTAAATGCAATGCTTGGAATCCCTTCCAGTAAACCTTCCATTGCTGCCGATACCGTGCCTGAATACAACACATCTGTGCCGAGATTGGAGCCATGATTAATTCCCGATAAAACAAAATCAGGTTTTTCATCTCCCGTAACCACTGCACTCAGGGCAAATTTTACACAATCAGAAGGCGTTCCAGAACAAGACCAAGCTGTTACTGCTGGCTCAAAAATACCTTCCACAAGTTCTGCGCGGATGGGGCGATGGAGGGTTAAACCATGGCCTGTGGCAGATCGCTCACGATCAGGACAAACCACCGTCACCCGATGGCCTGCCGCAGCGAGGGTATTGGCGAGGATACGGATCCCGAGGGCAGAAATACCATCATCATTACTAACTAAAATATTGAATTGTTGTTGCGCGGCGGAAGACACTGATGGCATGGACTTTAAACAAGCAGAATTTGACCTGTTATTTATTATCAGGGAAGGTTTACACTGTTAGGGTCTTAAAAATATTAATTGAGTTTAGTCATAAATCCTGCTGGCATGACCACTTCCACTTTGACCCAAATTGAATCTGATCTACAAACGCTACAACAAGAGGCAGAGGAGGCGATCGCCACTGTCGGAGATTTAGATGAACTCGATAAATTACGCGTCAGCTTTTTAGGCAAAAAAGGGAAGCTCTCACAAATCTTGCGAGGTATGGGAAAACTATCTGCAGAAGAACGTCCCAAAGTTGGTGCAGTAGCGAACCAAGTCAAAGAAGGTTTACAAGGTCAGCTGGAAGGCAAACTCAACGAACTCCAGCAAGCAAAAATTGCGGCACAACTTAAAGCTGAGACCCTAGATGTCACAATGCCTGGTGTTGGTCGTCCCCTTGGTCACAAACATCCACTACAAAGCGCAATTGATCGCGTGCTCGATATTTTTGTGGGGCTAGGCTACACCGTTGCGGAAGGCCCTCAAGTGGAATCGGATTATTACAATTTCGAAGCGCTTAACACTCCTCCCGATCACCCTGCCCGCGATATGCAGGATACGTTTTATCTTCCTGGCGATCGCCTCCTGCGGACTCATACTTCTTCTGTTCAAATCCGCCATATGGAAAACAACGAGCCACCCATTCGCATTGTTGCTCCCGGCCGTGTATACCGTCGTGACACAGTCGATGCGACTCACTCTGCCGTTTTCCACCAAATCGAAATTTTAGCTATCGATAAAAAGATTAACTTTGGCGATCTTAAAGGTACTCTCAAAGCATTTTTCCAAGAGCTCATGGGCGAAGACACTGACGTTTTATTACGTGCCAGCTACTTTCCTTTCACAGAACCTTCCGCCGAATTTGATGTGAAATGGCGCGGTAAATGGCTTGAAATGGGCGGCTGTGGCATGGTTGATCCTAATGTTCTGAAGGCGGTTGGCTATGATCCGGAAGTTTATTCTGGGTTTGCAGCGGGCTTCGGTGCAGAACGAATTGCGATGGTCTTGCATAAACTCGATGACATTCGCCACCTTTACAATAGTGATATGCGTTTTTTGAGTCAGTTCTAAACTTTTTTAAGTCAGTTCTAAAATAGAAAGTGGGAGTGATGCTCGGCGATCGCTTCCACAAAGATTTGACTCTCCATAATTCATGAAAAATAAGAACTCAGCAGCGATCCTGTCCTTTTTCCTTGGTGGGGTTGGAGTCCACAAATTCTACCTAGGCGAAACAGGCTGGGGAATCGTCTATGCTATTTTTTTCTGGACCTATATTCCTACCCTTGCAGGTCTCGTAGAAGCCTTATTACTGCTGAGTATGCCCCAGGCTGACTTCGACAAAAAATACAACAGCAAAACCCTTATTGGCTACGAATCCCGACACCTAACGAATAATCCTGGTGATGTTCCTCAAGTCATTGTCAATATCAATGGTGAACAAGCCGTATCCACCGAATATCGAGATAAAAATCGTTCAACCTCCAATTCTCCAATTTCTCCAAACACCCAATACGAGGCGATCGCCGCAGAAAAAATTGATCGTCGCATCCTAAAACTCTGTCTAAACAAGGGAGAAATCACTCTATTAGACTGCTTTATCGAAATTGAAAATGTCCCCAGAAGTATCTTAGAAGCTCGCCTTGAACACTTAGTTCGGTCTGAATTTTTACAGATCGATAATCGTACCAGTGACGGAAAAATCATCTATCGACTTGATAATTAATCGCTAAAATTGAGGGAAGTGTTGACACTTCGACTACACAATAAATTTATTTCTATACATCAACAAATCTAATAATGAACTTCGATCCAGACAAAAGAAAATTGCTCTCGGCTCTTTGCCATGGTGCCACATTTATCAACTACACAGGCTTATCTATTGCGATCCCGATTGGTATCTTATTAACCACAGATGATCCCGTCGTTAAAGCCAATGCTCGTGAAGCCCTAAATTTCCACTTCAATATGTGGATTATCTTCGCCATTGGTGGGGTTACAACCTTTATCCTGATTGGCTTTCTAATTATTGGATTAGCTGCTCTTGCAAGCTTTATTCTCCCAATCATTGCAATTCTTGCTGTGCTGAAAGACGAAGACAAATCCTACAAATATCCCTTTATCTTTCACTTCCTTTAACCTTTAAAGATCTAGCCCAAAAATATCTATTGAATTAAGTCGCTAGATTAACAGGAGAAAATCCCACGGTTAAGACTTTTTAGGGGTGATCACACACCTATACCAAACCATCTACTTAAATAACTTCCTTGAAAAGCTAGAGACGTAACCACTGTTACAGTCACATAGCATTAAGTTTGTTAGAGTTGTCCTACAAATCGCATGGAAGTCAAATTTATCGTGACTTTAATCTCTGTTGCTATTATCGAAGGAAATCCTCACCTGAGGTCATTATTAGGCTGGCATTTACAACAAGCTGACTATGCCATTTATCAAGCTGCAAACCTTCAACAATCCCGTCGGATTTTTGAGCAGCACATGCCTTCTTTGGTCTTATTGGATTCAGATTTACCTGATGGTGATGGCCTCGAACTATGTCGTTGGCTAAGGCAAAACACCCAAGTCATTATCTTAGTTCTCTCCGCAAAGAATACAGAGAAAGACATTGTCAGAGGCCTCAAAGCAGGCGCTGATGACTACCTCACTAAGCCTTTCGGGATGCAGGAACTCCTCGCGAGGGTTGAAGCATTAACCCGTCGTATCCATGCAACTAATGCTCCGCTCCAGCTCGATTATGGTGAATTACGGATTGACTTAGTTCAAAGACGGGTTTTACTCCGGAGTACTTATATTGACCTAACTCCGCAGGAATTTAGCTTGCTTTATGTTTTGGCACAAGCAGATGGTGAACCCCTCAGCCGTTCCGAACTCCTGCAAAGGGCATGGCCAGATGCTATTGATAACCCCCGGACTATTGACACCCATGTCTTGTCATTGCGAAAAAAAATTGAACGTGACCCACGGCAACCTAGCCTGATTCAAACGGTTCGGAATGTCGGTTATCGCTTTAATCCTGATGTCGTTAATCCTTCTGCCAATAATGACTTTAGCGGTAGACACTCTACTGGATTAGAGCCAAGTAATCAGCGATCGCCACAACAGCGTTCAACAAAACAGCGCACACCAATGCGTGAGCTGGTAAATAATCTGTAGACAAATTTCTTCAGAAAGATAGCTTTTGATTCGTGGCGTTAAAAGTGGGTAGCCCATTGGGCACTATACCCGCTTTTTTATTGTGCAGATTTACCTCGACGCATACACTCGCTGTATATAACAAGCTGTATGAGGAGTTTTCAAAACTCAAATTTAGACGAGATTGCGATCAGTCAAAATATCATAGCCATCTTTCGTCACCAGCACTGTATGTTCATATTGTGCTGAAAGTGATTTATCAGGCGTAATCACTGTCCATTTATCGTCTAGAGTAATCGTTTCTTTCGTCGCGGCATTGACAATCGGTTCAATGGCCAAAACCATGCCAGGTTCTAGAATGACATTTGGTAGTTGACGGGTTCTGAAGTTAAAGACCGAAGGTTCTTCATGGAGAGCTTGGCCAACGCCATGCCCAGTAAAATCTTCGACGACATAATAGCCATATTCCATCACAAGGTCTTCAACAGCACCTGCAATATCAAGCAGAGAATTACCAGGTTTAACTTGTTCGATCCCTTTATAAAGAGCTTCTTCCGCCGCTTTCATGAGTCGCTTGGCAGCAGGTTTTATTTTTTTGCCAACGCCGACAGTGATACAAGAGTCGCCGTGATAGCCTTCAAAAAATGCGCCAGTATCTACCTTGACAATATCGCCTTTGTGAATGCGCTTATCTTCGCGCGGAATGCCATGGACAACTTCATCATTAACAGAGATACAAATTGATGCGGGAAAGCCATAGTAGCCTTTAAAGCTAGGAGTTGCGCCCATTTCTCGGATACGTTTTTCCGCATAGGCATCCACGTCCATAGTGGTCATGCCAGGTTTAATAATTTCGCTAACTTCTTTAAGAACAGTCGCCACAATCCGTGACGACTGGCGCATGATGGCGATTTCTTCAGCCGTTTTGATTTTGACTTTACTTTTTTTACGGCGACGGGGAAGACCTGTTTGGGCTTTTTTCTCGGGCAGGAGTCGTTTTAATAGCTCTCTCAATACATCACCTTAAAGAAATCTCTAGCATATCCGGCAATGAGTTGGGCCTTATCCATACCGTTCACGATACGGCGGGCATTCACAAAGTCTCGGCGATCGCCGGAAATATAGTCGTCAAGCTTGTGTCCAGTAAAGGAACCATCCCGCATTCCCAGAACCAAGATTATAGCAGCGATATTATACTCTTCGGTGAGCTTGGGATCTCCTAGGAGGTTCAGTCCAGAGCGATCAGTCCAGCGCGTATAGTTTAGTCGGCCCGTAATTTGCACAAAGCCGCGTCCTTTGTAGCGAACACCATCACCGGGTTGAGTATTGCCAAGATCACGACGTCCTTCATAGGCTGTGCCACTGGCAAATTCGAGCATCCACTGTCCCAGTCGGGACTCATGGCGAGCAGTGGCAAGTATATAGGCAATTTGTCCTAAATCAACGACCCCATCCCGTTGACATTCTTCGAGAATGAGGGGAATAGATGATGCAGCGAAACGGCGCATCCCACTATCTGGTAAAGATGCAATCAGGCGATCGCTGTAGAAAAGTAGAGGGCGAGGCGGTTGATACACACTGACCCACTGCTGAAACAGACTCATCCAAGATTGCTGACCAACCAAGCCATCAACAATTAAATTACGCTGCTGTTGCAATGTACGCACCGCTTGTTCTGTTCCTGAACCAAAAAAGCCATCAATTACGGCATTCGACGGTAAAATCCCAGCCCGTTGCAACAACAATTGCAAGAGTTTGACATCCTGTCTCAAATTAGGTGCAGAAATACCATCTCCTTTTTGCAACGTTGGATAACTGCGACTACTGGGGTTGGAGGGGATACTCGCCGGTTCGTCGGGGGGAATCGTGACCGACCATTGGGCTGCAGTGGCTTCGAGTTTTGTAATAAATTCTTCGAGGGCGCGCCAAGTGGAAGGACCAACAATACCGTCAGCTACAAGCTTTTGACGAACCTGGAAAAATTTCACACCATTTTCTGTCTGACGTCCAAACTGACCATCAATCACTGCTCCCGCAGGAATAAATAGACCTCGCTGTAACAATGTTTGCAAATAACTCACTGTTTCGCGTAGTTGCGTCGTTTCAATACCAGCTCCTCGTTGCAAAAGAGGCTTCGGAATATTGGGATTAATCTGAGTAACAGGGGGAGGAGTGGTGGGAGTCGGTGTCGGTGAGGGAGTTGGCGTAGGAGTGGGGGCTACAACTGGGCCGTCATCAGTGGCGGCGATCGCCTTACGAATAGCTTTCCAAGTTGACTCATCCACAACCCCAGTCGCCAACAAATCATATTGTCGCTGCACTGCCTTGACCGCATTTTCTGTGCCTTTGCCAAACAGACCATCAACGACACTAGTTTCCGGTAAAAATCTCGCCTGAATCAATAACGTTTGGAGTTGCTTGACCTCATCAATATATTCCTGAGAATCAATACCATCCCGGTATTGCAAAACAGGCTGCTTGCGCTTTTGCTCCGCCGCCAACTGCTCTAATATTTGCCAAGTCTCGACACCAACAATGCCATCAACTTCTTGATCAACAAAGTTTTGGAGAGCCTTTACGGATGTTCTGACATTTTGATCAAACTCACCATCAATGGTTTCCTCAATCGAGAGGAAACGTGCTTCCTGCAACAATGTCTGCAAACGACGGACATCCTCTTTCTTTTCTGGACTGTCAATACCATCGCGATACTTAAGAACTGGATAATCGCTATTCGGAGTCGGAGTGGGTGTTGGGGTTGGAGTCGGCGTTGGACTAGGAGTAACTGGTGGCGGAACCACTTCTCCCATATCACGGGCAAGATCTTCCAATTCTTGCCAAGTATTGGGGCCAACAATACCATCCATAAATAAGGCAGAGTCCCTTTGGAAGGCCTTTACTGAAGTATCAACATCGGCATCAAATTGACCATCGACTTCAGCATTACGAGAATAGTAACGAGCCTGTTGCAGTAATAACTGTAATCGCTTTACGGCTGGTTGCTTATCTGGGGAATTCATCCCATCGCCTAATCGCAATACAGGATTTTGAGTTACGGGGACATGTTCAGGAGTCGGCTCTGGAGTCGCAACAGGTACTGGGACCGGAGTAGGACTCGGTGTTGGGGTGGGTTCTGGAGAAGGTGGATCAATGACAAAGCTAGGGTCATTGCCCGGTGATGGTGAATTGGTTGAGTTTTGTTGAACGATATCTTCGAGGGTATCCCATGTTTTTGCGCCGACGATACCATCTACCGTCAATTTTTGATCTTTCTGAAATGCTTCAACAGCTCGTTCTGTCTGCAAGCCAAAAAATCCATCAACTGCTGTTTCGGGAGGAAGAAATCCAGCCTTAATTAAGAGGGTTTGCAAAACTTGGACATCATCACGCAGGGCAACGGAACCGAAGCCATCGCCAGAACGTAAGGTTGGTTTTTGTTCGAGAAAGAGACGCCGATAAGTTTCGATAGATTCCCATGTCGTCGCGCCAACAATACCGTCATTGGTGAGTTTATTAGAAAGTTGGTAGGCTTTAACGGCGGATTCGGTACTCATACCAAATAGACCGTCAACTTGCGCTGTGGAGGGTAAAAAGCCTGCTTCCTTCAGAAAAGACTGGAGATATTTCACATCATCGCGATCTTGTCGGTTGTCGATGCCACTTCCACGACGGAGGACTGGACGTTGGGTTGCCATGGGCTTTCCTGATTCTGTATGCGTCGGTTTTATCGGTTATATCACTGATTGTATAGTGGCGATCGCCCGGAGATCAGCTTTGTCATCAAATAACACCAAATAGCTACTCTATAAATGGTTTTTCGAGGCTAATGGTAATGATTACTCGCTGTTATCGCCAACAATATTTGGACGGAGTCCATTCATTTTTTCTGGATTCTCATCATAAAAAAAATATGGAGATTAAGCGATAGAAATGTTATTGCGAAGCTCTAAACCTAGACAATAGCTAAACTATCTCAGAATCACTTGTTAATCTTTAGCATCCTATCAAGTATTCACAAAACTATTAACGAACCACAAAACCGGCTAAAACACCTTGAATAAAAGGTGTTCAGCTCATCATCACCTATATTCTATCTATGCCTTTTTTCTCCTAAAGAACATAGAGAAAAAGAATTATTCTCAATAAGGAGTAGTTATTGCCAAAATCAAGAAGGGCAAGTATTATTGTCAATAAGCAGAACTTGTTGAAAAAATATGCTGGTACCTTCCTACGATGTTAGTGCGCTAAAAGCTGAGCTAAATTCCAAAGGATGGCGACTTACGCCACAACGAGAAAAAATCCTTAATACGTTTCTAAATTTGATCCAGGGAAACCATCTCAGCGCAGAGGATCTGCATATGAGGCTCTTGGAGCAGGGGGAAAAGATCAGTTTGTCTACTGTGTATCGCAGTGTCAAACTCATGACACGCATGGGAATTTTACGAGAGCTAGAGTTGGCGGAAGGCCATAAGCACTATGAGCTAAATCAATCTCAAGAGCATCACCACCACTTAGTCTGTGTGCAATGTAATAAGACGGTGGAATTTGAAGATGTCTCAATTAATAAGCACAGTATTGAACAATGTCAGCAACAAGGGTTTGAGCTGATCGATTGTCAACTGACCATTACCACCATTTGTCCGGAAGCGCGTCTTATGGGTTGGCCTTCAGCGTTACCCCATGATTGGATGTGTTCTAGGGTGAAAGCGCAGGAAGAGATTAAGAGAAAGGCTCAGGAAAAGGAAAAAGTGTAATGCGATCGCCGTTATTGGTCACCCAAGATTTAGCGGTGGGTTACGGACGGCGATTACTATTTGAGTCTTTATCGTTATGTTTGCGATCAAACTCTTTTGTTTGTTTGATCGGCGCAAATGGGGCAGGGAAATCCACCCTCTTAAAAACGCTATCAGGATTGCGGGAGCCTATAGTTGGCTCCGTTCAATTACAGGGTCAAAATCTACATGAGCTGTCGCCAGAGCAGCGGGCTAAGCAGTTAAGTTTAGTCCTTACAGATCGTCTTGAACTCGATTGGTTATCTATCGAAGAACTCGTCGGTTTGGGACGGCATCCTTACACTAATTGGCAAGGACGTTTAGGGAAGGGTGATCATGAAATTGTGCAACAGGCGATCGCCGCAGTTGGTTTAAGCAAGCTCAGTCAGAAATCAATTACACAAATTAGCGATGGTGAACGGCAAAAAGCGATGATTGCTCGTGCCTTAGCTCAGCAGACAAAACTATTAATCCTAGATGAACCGACGGCCTATCTCGATTTGCCACGACGGGTAGAGGTCATGCAACTATTGCGATCGCTATCCCATGCAGAAGGACGAGCGGTTTTAATGTCTACCCATGATTTAGATTTGGCACTACGCAGCGCGGATCAACTGTGGTTAATCACCGAGTCAGGAAATTTAATTGTTGGCACACCAGAGGAATTAGTATTACGCGGCGATCTGGGTGAGACGTTTAGCAGCGACACATTTGAGTTCAATCAAGAAAGTGGCCAATTTCAACTCAACTATCAACGGCGATCGCCTATCCAATTGCACGGAGAAGGTTTAGTTGCCACATGGACAATTCGTGCCTTAGAACGGTTAGGCTATGCCGTGACGACAGAACCAACTGATTTAGCGTTAGACATTCATCTAAATCCTGAGTGCTGGTCTCTCAAAAATGGCGATCGCACTAACAATTTCCATAGCCTTGGCGAACTAAGTGATCATCTGCAAGCTTTACAATATAAAAATTGTTGACCACAGCAGACATGGCAGACATCCGAATCCCAAAAAAAGATATCCTTGCGCTCAACCTTGAGCCGATCCAAATCTTGGTGAAATCCATTTTGCTGGAAGAGCAACTCGCTGATTCCGAACAAAACTATCGCCTCCTCATCGATTTCCCCTTAGATGAAAACGATCCCCGCGAACTCTCAGAAATTCCAGAAGTACGCCTTTGGTTCGTCCGTCTCGATGCGCTCTTACCTTGGTTTTTATTTCTGCTGAACTGGAAAGAAGGTGAACTTGCTCGTTACACCGCGATGTTAGTGCCTCATCAGTTTCACCGCACCGAAGGCATCCAATTTAATCCCGAAGCCCTTGAAATCTTTGTGATGAACAAAGTATTTTCCCTGAGTGAGACTCTCCCTAATTTTGGGATTCAGCCTCAATCTCGTGTTAAGGCGATCGCCCAAATGCTTGGCTATGAGCTGGATGACGACTTTTTAAACGCTCTCGTCTAAGACAAATCACCAAAGATAATTGGAACAAACTCACATCGATGATCATTTTGTCACTGATCAATTAAGTATTATCACTGTGGTGTATCCAAAAAAAATTTGATAGATTTACTAGCGAGAAAGAAATTGTTGCTCAAGTCCCAATGTCTCTATATTTAGGTTTTTGGGGCTTTTTAATGCCTAATTTTAGGATGACACGATAAATTTCCACGGCGATCGCCTTCGATACCTCAGTATTGCCCACCAAAATTCCTGATTATTCCAAATAAAAACCTCTCCCGGTTCGGAAGAGGTTCATCTTTTTTCTGACTTTATCTAATTCAAAGTTCAGATTGCATTGCAGCGGTAACAATTAGGCAGAAATATTTTCTTCCCATTTGCGAGGCTTTGCAGCACGGCGAATATTACGCCAAATTTGTGTCGCTGCGAGAGTGCCATCAGCAACAGCGATAGAAACCTGATTTAAACCTTGCTTCAGATCTCCCAGCGCAAAAATCCGATCGTGAGTTGTTTTGCACATATCGTTCGTGACAAGATTTTCACCATTCCACTCCAAGCCATCAATGCCTTTGAGATAATGGTTGTGGTAAATCGAACCCATATTAATTAAGCCCGTTGTCGCTTCAACAATTGTGCCATCTTCTAATTCCACACCACTCATTTTGTGGTTTTCGCCATGGAATTTCGTGATTTTTTGCTCGTAGAGAGGATAGCCATGGGCTGCGAGTTTTGCCTTCATCTCATCGCTCACATCGACTAAACCGTGGGTTATCACAGAGAGATAAGGTGTGAACCAATTCAGAACGAAAGCCGCATTAATCTGGCCTTCTGTACCGGCAATGACAACGGCCTTCTGATCCCACATATCATAGCCATCACAGATCATGCACACATGAAGCGTGTAGCCTGCATAATCATAGACATTCTGCATATCATCAGTCTTCGGCAAATTATCCATAATGCCTGAGGCTGCAATGACATATTTACTGCGGAAGACTGGATAGGTGCTGTCCTTACGACCAACTTTGACCTTGACGGCAAAAGTCTCTCCTTCATCGGTTACATCTTCTACGTAACCATTGAGGGTATCTGCACCCCAGTGAAGAGCATCTTTTTTACTTTGTCTGATAATGTCACGGCCAGGTGTTTCGGGATCAAGTCCGACATAATTTCGGAGATCCTGCATCCAGAGCGATCGCCCACGGCCTTTTTCGATGACCAGACATTTTAGACCATACCTCGCGAGGTAGATAGCTGCGGATAAGCCTCCCATTCCACCACCAACAACGATGGCGTCATAAACGGTATCAAGGCGTGATTCTAGATTTTTACTGGAGAGCTTCATCGCACATATCCCCGCGAAATAAACAAAAATAGATAGAAAGTAGAGATGATTGTCTCGTAAATGCACGAAAACCGAATAATATCGGCGATCGCCATCTACTAAAAAAGCAGGAAGGCTTTTCCTATACCCTCCTGCCCTTAAGTCTAAAGAACTTTAATCAGTGACTGTCAGTGTGGAAAACTAGCCAACAAATTCTTTAACGGGAGCAGAAACGCCAGGAGCAGACTCACCCTTAACATGGGCAAGCATTGTGTCTGCGTCAGAAACCTCGAAAGGATCTGTGGGGCAGTTGTCAGCGAAGTCAGGCTCAACAAACATCTTCTCAATTTCGCCGTCATTAACGAGCATAGAGTAGCGCCAAGAACGCATACCGAAACCGAGGTTTGCCTTGTCAACGAGCATACCCATCTTACGAGTGAACTCACCGTTACCATCGGGAAGAAGGAATACTTTATCAGCACCGATTTCCTTGCCCCACTTGAACATGACGAATGCATCGTTTACAGATACACAAATGATTTCGTCAACGCCATTAGCTGCGAATTCGCTGTAGAGTTCTTCGTAACGGGGGAGGTGGTTAGAAGAGCAAGTAGGTGTGAAAGCACCAGGAAGAGAGAATACAACAACTTTCTTGCCGCCGAAAATGTCAGCAGTAGTTTTGTCTTCCCAACGGTAAGGGTTAGGACCCTCTACTGATTCGTCGCGTACGCGGGTTTTGAAAACTACGTCAGGTACTTTAGCCATGTTGACCTCTTTTAATAGTTTGATAACAGTGAAAGATATTTGCTTTCTGTAAACCAGAATAATTCTTATTTAGGAATAAGTCAACAATAAATCTGTTCGGTTTTTCTGCCAGGGCAAATTATCCCAGAGAAGGCTATGGGCGATCACTGAAAAGAGTCTAAATCGTCTAGCTTAAGCCGAATTTAGGATATAGGGATTGGAGAGGGTTCGAGAAAATAGGTGTGCATTTTTCCTTTGCCTTTGATATCGATTTCACCACGCTCCTCAAATTGATAACGTCCTTTGATGCGTTCATAGGTGGCGGCTGTCACTTGAATTTTGCCCGGTAAACCATGGGATTCCATCCGACTGGCGGTATTGACAGCATCTCCCCACAAGTCATAGATGAATTTTTTCTTGCCAATTACTCCCGCAACAACTGGGCCACTATTAATTCCAATGCGGATGTTCAGGTTCATCCCTCTTCTTTCATTGATTTTTTTGACGGCTCGTTGCATTGCTAATGCCATTTCGGCGATCGCCACAGCATGGTCTTCGCGAGGTTCTGGCAACCCGGCAGCAACCATATATGCATCGCCAATAGTCTTGATTTTTTCTAAATGAAGACTTTCACAGAGATTGTCAAAAGCAGAAAAAATTTCGTTGAGTAAATCAACTAATACCCGAGGAGGATAGTTTTCAGACAATTGAGTGAAGCCAACAATATCAGCAAAGAGAATGGTTACATCACCAAAACCATCGGCCACAGGTTTACTGCCATCCTTAAGCTGTCTCGCAATTGTTGGCGGCAAAATATTCAACAGCAGATTCTCAGATTTTTCTTGTTCAAGCTGGAGTTTTTGATTGGCATCGATCAGGTCTCCAGTGCGTTCGATAACCTGTAACTCCAAATTCTTTGAAACATTGTTGAGGCGACGAATGGCAATAACTAGGCCGGTTAACCCCAACACAAACAAACTCACTAGCAGTATCGCCAAACTAGCCAGATTCAAGCGCGTTTGACGGACTAAAGTATCGAGAGGCTGAACAATTTCGACAATGCCCCGCACGTCACCCACTTTCCAATCTTTTCTGGGAGACTCTGGATGGCTATTGTGGCACTCGACACAACTCGCTTTCATTATGTCGGCTTCGGCATAGCGGAGAGACCAACGATCTGCAAAGGACTCGATATTTGAAAAAACTTTGTCGGGATTTTTCTCTAGAAAGGCGATCGCCTCCCGTTCAAATTTATCGCGCGCACCCCCAGTTTCTTCACGCCCGGGAAAGGGATAGTCACTATAAACTCTTACATTGACGCCTTGTTCGTTTTCACTAATTTTTTCTCCCAACTCAATAAAATAAGTAGCGGGTACGGGGATACCACCTTCAATATCTTTATAGTTGTGGGCAACAGTGATCCCAGGGATATCCCGAATACGCCTAACAACATCGTCACTGTAAAGTGTGCGTGCTACTTGAATATTGTGAAGAGAAATAGCGGCATTCTGACTGGCTTGGGATTCGATGAGTTCACTCGACAATTGCCGAACACTTACGACCGTTAAGGTCGCCCCCACACAAAATAACAGCGTTAATGCTAAGACGATTTTTTCGGAGAGAAAACGCTGCAACGTGAGTCGGATTTTACGAAGGCTAGGCGATCGCTGCATAAAAAATTTGTCCGTGATGCGTCTGGGACATTGAGGAGGTTATTAAGACGGTCGTCAAATGCTGATGTATTCTCTCCGTGGAAATCAGCTTCCGTAAAATTTTGGCAATTGGAGATAATTACACATAAATCGAAATGCACTCTTCGATTCTATCGAGTGTGAATAGATAACGGGCGATCGCCTGAGAAACGACATCGAAAAAACCGGAACCGCTTAGCCTAGAGCATTGGCACTGGAGAAGATTCGAGAAAATAGGTCTTCATTTTTCCTTTGCCTTTAATTTCAATTTCACCACGAGCCTGAAATTCAAAGCGATTCTTGAGAAGTTCATAGGTGGAAGCCGTCACCTGTATTTTGCCTGGCAAACTATGGGATTCCATACGACTCGCGGTATTGACGGCATCTCCCCAAAGATCATAAATAAATTTTTTCTTGCCGATCACCCCTGCAACGACCGGGCCACTGTTGATGCCAATCCGGAGGCGAATGTTGATATTTTTTTCAGCATTAATACGTTGCAATTCCTGTTGCATCATTAATGCCATCTCGGCGATCGCCACGGCATGATCGGGTCTTCGTTCTGGCAAACCCGAAGCAACCATATAGGCATCCCCGATAGTCTTGATTTTTTCCAGTCTCAAACCTTCACAGAGCGTATCAAAAGCAGAGAAAATTTCGTTCAATAAAGCGACCAACTCATGGGGAGGATAACTCTCTGACATCTTGGTAAACCCAACAATATCAGCAAACAAAATCGTGACATCCCCAAAACCATCTGCAACAGGTTCACTGCCATTTTTTAGCTGGGTTGCAATCTGTGGTGGCAGAATATTGAGTAAGAGATTATCTGACTTTTCTTGCTCGACAAGGAGTTGTTGATTTGCATCCACAAGATCCGCAGTCCTCTCAATCACCTCAAGTTCAAGGTTTTCAGTGATTTTATTGAGACGACGAATAGCAATCACTAAACCAGAGAGACCCAGCACAAAAAGACTGATTAGGAAGGCGACTAGTTTGAATAAATCAAACTGGGTCTGACTAATCAGACCATCGAGCGGTTGAACCACCTCAATAATGCCGCGCACATCACCCACCTTCCAGTCTCTTTTTGGGGAATCGGGATGACTGTTATGGCAAGCGATACAGCTCGGTTTCATCACATCGGCAACAGCATAGCGCAAAGATAAGCGATTCGTTACCGTTTCAATATTAGAGAAGGCAGCTTCGGGGTTAGTCTCTAAAAAGGCGATCGCCTCCCGCTCAAAATCATCCCTTGCTCCACCTGTTTCTTGACGCCATGGGAAAGGATGATTACTAAAAAGACGAACGCCACTGCCCTTTTGAGAATTACTAATCTCCTCCCCCAACTCAATAAAATAGGTAGCCGGAAGCGGAATCCCCCCATCCATGTTGTGATAATCATGAGTGATTGTGATTCCCGGTTGCTCTCTCATGCGAGCCACAACACTGTCACTGTAGAGCGTTCGTGCAGTTTTGAGATTCTCGACTGAGACCTCCGCATTTTGTAAGGCTTGTGATTGAATTAAATGCTCTGACAGCTGCCACACACTAAAAATAGTCAAGGTCGTGCCTACGCAAAATAACAGCGTCAGTACCAAAATGATTTTCTGGGAGAGAAGGCGCTGTAGTAAAAATCGGGCTTTTCGCAATAGAGGCGATCGCTTCATAAAGAGTCAACCTATATCTGTTCTTAGGCAGTAGCTTTTGATCATCGAGGTAGACACTTACGTATCCATCGTAAACGAAGTCATTTCAGATTTGTTTCGGTGATAAATTCTCCTCCTGATCTTAGTCGAACTCAAACTGATGTCTAAATGAAGTCACCAGTAGGTTTTCGCAGTCTATCCCTTTACCGATAGCGAAAAGTAAAGCTCGTGGGGGATAATTAGTAAAGAAATGTAAAAACGATTTTAATAAAGGACAAACGCACCATGCGCGTAATCTTAATGACAGGAAAGGGAGGTGTCGGTAAGACCTCTGTTGCAGCAGCTACAGGTCTGCGTTGTGCGGAGCTTGGTTACAAAACCCTTGTCCTGAGTACTGACCCCGCCCACTCTCTCGCTGATAGTTATGACATTGAGTTGGGTCATGATCCAATCGAAGTTAAGCCCAACCTATGGGGAGCCGAACTTGATGCCCTCAGAGAACTCGAAGGTAACTGGGGCGCAGTAAAACGCTATATCACCGAAGTCCTTCAGGCTAGAGGTCTAGATGGTGTGCAAGCAGAAGAGCTGGCAATCCTACCTGGCATGGACGAAATTTTTGGTTTGGTGCGAATGAAGCGTCACTATGACGAAGGCACCTATGATGTTCTCATCATTGACTCAGCACCGACAGGAACAGCATTACGCCTCCTCAGTTTGCCAGAAGTAGGTGGCTGGTATATGCGTCGTTTCTATAAGCCATTGCAAGGCATGTCTGTCGCACTCCGTCCCCTCGTAGAGCCTATTTGGAAACCATTGGTTGGTTTTTCTCTACCTGATAAAGAAGTCATGGATGCGCCCTATGAGTTCTATGAGCAGATTGAAGCGCTCGAAAAAGTTTTAACGGACAACACTGTCACTTCTGTACGCTTGGTGACGAACCCTGAACGCATGGTGATCAAAGAATCCCTGCGCGCCCATGCTTATTTGAGTCTCTATAATGTCTCGACGGATATGGTAGTGGCCAACCGCATTATTCCTGACAGCGTCAATGATCCGTTCTTTGCTCAGTGGAAGGAAAATCAAAAGATTTATAAAAAAGAAATCCACGACAATTTCCATCCTTTGCCTGTGAAAGAGGTGCCTCTCTACACTGAAGAATTGTGTGGTTTAGCGGCGCTTGAACGTCTTAAGACAACGCTTTATGGTGACGAAGATCCAACGCAGGTTTATCACAAGGAAGATACGATGCGGATGGTTCAAAATGATAAAACCTATAGCCTAGAGTTGTATCTACCAGGTATTCCGAAGGAGCAAATCCAACTTAATAAAACTGGGGATGAGCTGAATGTTCGTATTGGTAACCACCGTCGAAATTTAGTTTTGCCTCAGGCTTTAGCGGCTCTCCAGCCTTCTGGCGCGAAGATGGAAGATGATTTCCTCAAGATTAAATTTGCAGCTTAGATATTAGTCTCGAATTTGGTCATTATTCAAATTGATAATGTTTTGTCTCTCTGTCTCTGTTTTGGGATGGAGAGTTTTTTTATTTGCTCTTATAGTTGAAGTGAAGCGTTGGCAGGACATTATCGATGATGGATGCAGAACAGGAAAAGAATTGGGCGATCGCCTGTCATGTGGCGAGTTTGGCGTGGATTCCCTTATCCTTGATCGGGATTGGAGCTATTCCATTTTTAAATATTCTGGCCCCAGCAGGCATCTGGTATCTCAAAAAAGATGAATCTAAATTAATTGATGAGCATGGAAAAGAGTCGCTAAATTTCCAGATCTCAATGTCAATTTATGGCGCAGTAGCCGGTATTGTTCTGGCGCTAATTGTCGCTGTTCTCGTCTTTTTCATGTTTATTGCCGGAGCAACAGACGGTAATTTCTTTGCGGTGATTATCAGTTTGGCGACAGGAATCGGCCTCTTTGCAGCAATCATTGCTTTGGTGGCGATCGCCGTTTTCCAAGTCGTTGTTGTCGTTAATGCGGCGATGAAAGCAAAGGAAGGGCAAATGTATCGCTACCCCTTTAACCTCAGATTACTGTAAGCGTCTATCGTTAATTTTTGAGCCTATACATTCAAAATACAGACAAGAAAAAAGCGATCGCCATGCAGTCAGATTTAGTCGCAACTAGTAAATTTTTAAGCTATGTCTTGCGTCATCATCCGGCGGCAATCGGTATCACTCTGGACAAACAGGGTTGGATTAACGTCGATAAATTATTGTTGGCTATTCAGCAATCTGGCCGGAATATTTCCCTAGAGCTTTTGCAAGAAGTTGTTTTTACCAATGACAAACAACGGTTCGCTTTCAGTGCTGATGGTCAGAAAATTCGCGCAAATCAAGGTCATTCGATTGATATTGATTTAGCTTTGGAGTCACAGCTGCCACCACAAATTTTGTATCACGGTACAGCACAACGATTTTTAGAGGCAATCCAAGCAGAAGGCCTCAAAAAAATGCAGCGGCATCATGTCCATCTCTCTCCAACTTTGGCGATCGCCGAAGCCGTTGGTCAGCGCCATGGCAAAGTTGTAGTCTTAGGTATTACGGCTCGGACAATGCATATGAAAGGCCATGAATTTTTCCTCAGTAATAATGGCGTTTGGCTAACGGATCATGTGCCACCTGAATTTATGTCTATCGTGCAGTGAGCAAAGTGTTCATAGAAAATCTCTGTATTTTTCCAGAGAGAAGAACCACCCATTTTTTGGCGCGATGGTAAATGTCCGAGCGGCGCTTTTGTTTTAAATTGGAAATCGGCGACGACGTTACGTGAACGTGGCACAATTTCCCATCCAAGTTCATGGCAAAACTGAGGATATTTACCATTAACTTGTCGGTAAATTTCAAGCTGTTTCGAAAATCCAAAACGTTCTTTACTGTATTTCAGCCACAGCTGATCAATGGTGAGTAATACTTCACAGGGGATATGGGGCAGATCCTGGGGAAAAAGAAATTTTTTCTCATTTTTATGGATAGATTTGTTGATTAATTTCCAGGTTTCATTATCCGCAGCCTGCCAACGTCGCCACTTTAAATAATTTTCTAGCTGTTGGTAATGGATAATTTCCTGTGGAATCGATTTTGATGCTGGCTCTTGAATCTGAATCTTCTGGGCTAGTTTATGTTTCCCATTAAAGTTAGGCGCTTTTGGTTGCTCCAATGGCATCGTCGGCTGATGAGCAGGATTAATGTATTTGGCCTTTGGGACAAAACCAGAATTTGGTGGAATAAATGATTCTAAACCAGTACTTTTCAGTCGGCGGCGAATGCGTTTAATTCTCTGTTCGACTTGAGTTGCAGACTTGAGGCGATCGCCCAATGATGGCGCAATTAGATCATTAATGAGTGACACAAACGCTTTGCTGAGTTGTTTTTCGGTTGGGATGAATTTTGTCCATAGCCATTGATTTTGCTGAAAATCGAACATCTCTAGCGTTGTTTGCTCTGTGATGAGTTCGATGCAGATAACGCCGAGGCTATAGAGATCACTGGCTTGCACAACTTTGCCACGATGTTGTTCTGGGGCCATATATTCAGGCGTTCCGATGATGGTTGCACCACCTAAAAGTGCTGTTTCAGACAAAATTCTTGAGGCACCAAAATCAATTAAGACCCATTTTTTATCAGTGTCTCGATAAATTAAATTGTCGGGTTTCAGATCGCGATGAATAATTTTATATTGATGAATATATTTCAGAATCCCAACAACTTCTTGAAGAAAATCGAGGATTTCAATCTCTGTGATAGGAGCAGATTTCGTCTCAATTTTCGAGGTTAATGTATCTCCTAAAATCAACTCTTGAATGAGATAAAGATTGTCCGCCTCGTTAAAGTAATCAATAAACTTTGGGATCTGAGGATGTTCTTCTAATTGATATAGCCACTGACTTTCTCGCTCAAAAAGTTCAAGGATTTTTTGTCTAGAAGACGGTGCAACAGTCGGAATATTGAGCTGTTTAATCGCACAACTTTTCCCCTGAACATTAGGATTGCGCTGTACAATTCCCTTAAATGTGCGACCAAAGCCACCACTCCCTAACAAGGCGATCGCCCAATAGCGTTCTTTTAGAAATAAAGGCGCACCACAAGCTGAACAAAAATGACTGCCCTGGGCATTGTCGATATTTTGACAAGCAGGATGAAAGCACAGCATTTTAATATCCCTAGGTAGTCGCACACTCTCTACTTTTAACTCTAGGGGAGTTCAGCTTTGGCACTAAATACGAGTTAACAAAATGAATGAAAAGTGACTCGCAAAAATAGCAGCATTAAACTAGAGGCGATCGCCTCTAGTTTTTCTTCTCTTATGTCCAAGCCTCATCCACATCCATATTGCATTCTTCATGGATATACGCAGGCTTTTCCTTGCGAGGAAGCTGACCAGATAAAACAAGATGCGCCATCGTATCGCAAATAACGCGAGTTGCCATAAGAGAAGTCATATCGCTGACATCATAAGGCGGTGAAACTTCCACGATTTCTAACCCACACACAGGCGCACGTTGGACAATCTTGCCAAGGAGAGCGAGCGCTTCACGGGGCAATAAACCACCGGGTTCTGGCCAACCAGTACCGGGGACAAATCCTGCGTCAATGCAATCAATATCAAAACTGATATACACACAATCAGTACCATCTAGGGCACGTTCGAGTGCAAACTCTGCGGCGGCATCAATCCCCATTTCCGTAATATCAGTCACTGTCAAAATATTGGTTGACCGCTCCCGACAAACCTTTACCCCTTGGCGCGGCACTTGCCACCCACCAATTCCCAGTTGCACCAAATTTTTCGCTGGGGCATTTGCCATATTGGTCGCATGGAACCAAGGGCAAGTATGCATCCGTTCATCAAGGTCTGTTTCCTGAGTATCAACGTGACGGTCAAAGTGAATAATGCCAACCTTTTTATCGCCTAAATGACGACAAACGCCGCGTACTGTTGGGAAGCCAATAGAATGGTCACCACCGAGAATAATCGGGAATGCGCCCGAACTAAAGACATGGGCAACACCCTTAGAGATTTGGTCAAAGGATTTTTCGTTATTGGCGGGAATGGTAAAGACATCACCCACATCACAAAGGGTGATTTGTTCGCGCAGATCGATACCTAGCTCAAAGTTGTAGGGAGTGTATAAGGCAGAAATACGACGAATACCTTGGGGGCCAAAGCGCGTACCTGGACGATAAGTCGTACCTGAGTCGTGGGGGACACCCATAATGGCAATGTCATATTCCCCAACTTTGCGAACATCTTCGACGTAGGGAGCTTTCAGGAAGGTATTGATGCCTGCATAGTGTGGCAACTCACCTCTTGAAAAAGTAGGAATGCTGCGATCATTGATGCTTGCAGCGGCTTCTAGTCCTAACTCTAAGCCTCGGTCAACTTCTTGTTGCCAACCGGTGAGTGGAAGCTGAGCTTCTTTTTGGAGAGCTTGTTGAGCTTCGCTGGGAGAGCGGAAATCAGGTTGATCACTCATGGTAATGCTAGGTCTGGAGTACGGGCATACTCACGATAACAGTTATGTTTGGGGCGCAATCACATTTGCGAAGTTTATTTGCATTTAAGGAGTTGCTACTTTATCTGAACTATCTCCTCGCATTAATTCCATCAGATGATATTTGTAATCAAGAAACTCCGACGATCGCTTGATTTTGTAGCCAGAGTCGGTGGGCAGGTTAACAATCACTTCTTCTCGTACTTGTCCGGGGTGGGCGGTCATCACATAAACTCGCTGCCCCAGAAATACCGCTTCCTCAACGTCGTGGGTAATGAGTAGCACTGTCGTTTTTGTTTTTTCCCAGAGTTCTAACATGAATTGCTGCATATTTTCTTTGGTCAGAATATCCAACGCACCAAAAGGTTCGTCCATGAGCAGAATTTTGGGTTCTGATGCCAGAGCACGGGCGATCGCCACCCGTTGTTTCATGCCACCGGAAAGCTGTTTTGGGAGAGCATCTTTAAACAGATTTAGACCCACCACGTTGAGATAATACAAAGCCTTTTCGTGACGCTCTCGTTTTGAAATGCCCTGCAACTTTAAACCAAAGGCCACATTATCTAAGACCGATAACCAAGGGTAGAGGGTATAGCGCTGAAAGACCATGCCACGGTCTGCACCGGGCCCAATAATCTTTTGGCCATCGACGGTGACTTCTCCTTCGGAGGCTGATTCGAGTCCAGCAACAATGCGCAGTAACGTTGATTTGCCTGAACCAGAAGCACCCACCACACAAGTAAATTCGCCATCTTCCACATGGAGATTAACGTTTTTGAGAGCGGTAATTTTGCCGTGGCGTGTCGTGAAATATTTGTAGAGCTGGTTAACTTCTAAATGCATGGCTTTCCTCGTAAAAATTGCTTCAAGATCGTCAGAATTCAGGTCAGAGAGTTAATCAAGAGACCAGCGACACATTAGCCGTTGCATCCAGACAAAACACAGATCAATCGTTAAACCGATTAGACCAATGACGATTAGACCAGCAAAAATTTGTTCGGTATTGAGGAATCGTTGAGCAACGCTAATCCTACGTCCCAATCCCTCTGTTGCTGCAACTAATTCTGAAACAATCACGAGGTTCCAAGAAGCGGCAATATTGACCCGACCAGCATCAATGATTTTCGGGAGAACATAGGGAAAAATCACACGAAAAACCACTTGTGGCCTTGTTCCACCGAGAGTATATGTGGCTTCGATTAATTCCTTGGGAACGAACTTGACGGCATCCATCACCATCAAGGTATTGAAAAATAAGGTGCCAATAAAAATCAGTAAAACTTTCGGGGTTTCGCCGACGCCAAAATAGAGGACGAGCAGCGGAATAAACGCGGGTGCTGGCATATAACGGACAATGCCAATAATCGGCTCAAATAAGGCGCGCAGACTGGCAAACACTCCCATCGAAATGCCGAGGGGAATTGAGACAATCACGGCAAAGGTAAACCCAGCCAAGACTCGCAAAACGCTATAGATAATATCTTTTTGGAGATCGCCACTTTGCCACAGTTCGGCGATCGCCCCACCGACGGCAGCGGGAGATGGGAGGAATAAAGGTTTCACCCAACCCTGCGCGGCGATCACCCCCCAGAGAATTAACGGCAACACAATCGAAATTGCCATCAAAGACCAACGGAGCTGCTTCGGAATGCCAGAGGTAATATCCCAAAACAGGGAAGGTTTTAGCATTCGCGTCGGACGTTGGACTTTCGGTTCCAGGGGAGATTTAGTAATCATGGCGATCGCCGCACAGTAGGTGATTTAAAACAACAAGAAACCCTCCAGTTGGAGGGCGGTAGATGCTCCGTTTTATTACTTCTCGGCGTAGGCTTCTACAAAACTAGAGTCAAATAAATTGTCTAAATTTGCGGCTTCTGCCACTAAGCCCGCTTCAACCAGAAAAGTATTGATTTCATTAGCTGCATAGGTGAGGGAAGTCATACTTTCTTCTGTTGAAGAAAAAGCCTCAAGGTTATCTTCAATGCTGAAAATCGTTGTGCCGGCGTCGTACTCTTTGTATTCCTCGACGGTCACATTGGCGCGCTCAGCCATAATTTCAATAGCCTCGTCTGGATTCTCCTCGATAAACTCAAGGGTCGCAAACCAAGTATCAATCAAACCTTGAACTGCCTCAGGATTCTCATCAATCAATTCACGGCTAACCACAAGGTGATCCGGAATTGCACCAGGGAAATCAGCCGAAGAAATGAGCGTTTTGCTGCCTTCGCGCTCAAGAGCTTGGGTAGTAAAGGGGGCAAATGCACCAACAGCATCCACTTGACCCGCCACAAATGCAGCAGCAGCAGCACCTGTTTCTAAAGGCTTAATCTCCACATCATCTGAACCCATGCCTTCTTCTTCTAAGGCAAGCAATAACAAGAAGTGATCAACCGTACCTTCTTCAATGGCGATCGCCTTCCCTTTAAGATCCAGAACCGCATTAATTTCTTCGCTGACAATAATCTGGTCATTACCAGTGGAGTTGTCATTCACAAGGACAATCACTTGATCCGAACCTGCCGCCACAGAACTAATCGTGTCGTTCAGTGTTTGGGTATTGGCATCAAGTTGACCTGCGGCAAACGCATTAATCGAATCAAGATAACCATCAAACCAAGTTAGATTGACATCGACACCATTCTCTTCGAAAAGACCTTTCTCTTCAGCAATTTGCCATGGGAACCAACCGGGCCAAGCACTAAAGCCAAGGGTGACTGTTTCTGTCTCAGTCGTTTCAGATGTTTCAGTGGTGGTTTCTTCAGGAGTTGAAGTGCTTTCTTCGTCTACGGGAGTTGGTGCAGGTTGACAACCCGCAAGGGTAATCGCAGCCCCCGCAACAAATAATGCAGGACGCAATAGAACATTAGGCAGTTTTAGCATGGGGGAATAGATAGAAATATTTCGGGCGATCGCCTTGCTGAACCTTTATCTATTCTTAAACCCAATTACGCTGTAGCTTTTACTACATCTTTTTGCGCGCAAGCTTTTAGAACCCAGTCATACCAAGCATCTAAACCTTCTCCTGTTTGTGCGGAAACGGGGATAATTGTAGCCTGGGTATTCATTTGGCGCACATTGTCGATAATATTTTGAACTTTCACATTAAGGTGAGGCACGAGGTCAACTTTTGTAACTAAAAGACAATCTGCCTCTTGAAACATCACTGGATATTTCAGCGGTTTATCTTCTCCTTCCGTTACACTAAGTAATGCAACCTTTGCATGTTCACCTACTTCAAATTCCGCTGGACAAACAAGATTTCCCACATTTTCTACAAGCAATAAATCAAAACTTGATGGCTCATAATCATGTTCGAGACGATGCAAACCACCAGACACCATTTTCGCGTCGAGGTGGCAGGAACGACCTGTATTAATCGGAATTACTGGCACTCCGTATTGACGCAGGCGATCGGCATCTAGCTCAGTGGTCATATCCCCTTCAATGACTGCCATTGTTAGTTTTTCTTGTAATGCAGCGAGGGTCTTTTCCAATAAGACCGTTTTGCCTGCACCGGGACTGCTCATGATGTTGAGGCAGGTTAATTCCCATTTATCAAAATGTTCACGGTTGTGATCAGCGAGATCTTGGTTTGCGTGGAGTAGATTTACGCCGAGGGCAGCATCGAAGGTTTGGTGCATTTTTATTAATGTCTAATGAATATGGTGTGGTGGATATTGATCTGCGAAAAAATCTAAGTCAGAGATTTTGAAGTGGCAGAATATTCGATTCGATCGATTTTTAGTTCGCGTCCAGAGCGAATATCTTCCATCGGTTGGGCACAATCGGGACAGGCATATTGCAAACCAATGGCCGGTTTATATTCCTTTTGGCAAGGATGACAGTAGGCAACGAGGGGAATGTCCTCAATCACGAGTTCCACGCCATCCAGGAATGTATTTTTTGTTTGGGCAGTGAATGCAAATTCTAAGCTGACGGGTTCGACGCAAGTGAATTCGCCGACGATGAGATGGACTTTTTCGATAGTGACTGGTTCGGGTTGTGAAGTTTGCCAATCTTTGATCGTAAGGATCAATGCTTTGGTCATGTCCATTTCGTGCATGGAGACCGTTTACTCTAACTTAGTTGACTTACCCTTTTTTAGAAGCAAAAGCGACGCTTGAATTCTGAGTAAAGAGTATTGATGATTTTCGATGATAGCTTAGATTGCTCGTGACGAGTCATTCTCGTTCTGCCACTTCGTAGTTGATCTTTGCGGTCTAGAATCTTTAGGTTCTGTGCTGAATCACTCAGTCGCCCTTCTGGTGAAACCTTAGTCAATACATGGAGAAATGTCGCTTTCTGTACAGCACTAGAATCGCCTTGAATCTCCACCCAGCCATCACCGGAGAACTCAAAGTATGAACCATAACCAATCGCATCTTAAAAGAATCACGACTCCTGTTGCGTCTGATTCGCTTCACTTCTCCCTGCTCAAAATCCACTTAACTGAAGATTTCAGAAATGTAGCCACTATTTTTCTGAAATCTTCAGTTAAGTTGACAATGCCCTTACAATTATTATTAGAAGCATAGGGGGAAAACCTGGCTCAACATCACCAACATTCAGGAACCACCATGCAACCCAAAGAACAAATTATTAAGGAAATCGAGAACTTACCAGAACCCCTCCAGCGAGAAGCCCTTGACTTTATCCTGTTCCTTAAAGCTCGTTATAGCGAGTCTGAAGTTCCTGTCGAAGACAAAAAAAGAACTCTTGCCTCTCCAAAAGTCTTTGCCGTCGAGGCCACCCAACCGTCCCAGGAGCAAACCGAACCCAATCCAGCCCCATCAAAACCGATTCGCCCTCACAAACAAGGTAAACCCAAAGGACTAATTGTGGTACCTAATAATCCTCGCCAAAATTTCCAAGACTATATGGACTAAATCTTCTGAAGACTAATTGAGACGGCGATCGCCAACCGCAGTTTATGAACATTATCTGCATTCCAAAAAATCGGTCGTCTCTGGTGAGTCCAAATGGTCAAAAACACACAGCTTCCCAACCGATAATAACGACGATATCGCAGCATAAAGTAGGGTGGCATTGCCCACAAAATCAAATCAATTAACGAAATACAAAAAAACGAAAATAAGCAAATATGTAAACCAGATCAATTGACAGTACCAAGCCTTGAGTAAATTTATTTTTTAGAAGTCCAAGGGCAAAAGGCGTAGAAATTGCAACAAACGCCAATTCAAATCCAGCGACTATTCGGGCATGATGATTGATATCCCAGTAGGACAAGGGACTAATAAATTTGTAGTCGGTGAGCGGAAAAAAATGCCGATGGGCATCATCATGGTGCACCGGAATATCAAGCAAGGAATGACCAATCATGCTTGCAAAAAACGCAACTCCTAGCCGCCATTCGAAATAAATACTTAGCAGTAATCCGGCGATCGCCACGGGGAAAGAATGACCGAGACTTACCCAAAATTGCACAGGTGCAGAGAAATATGCCTCTGACCAAATCTGCTGTTCAGGCAATCTATAGATAAATTTAGCCACCGCGTAAAAGATGAAAATTGGAGCATCCGGCGCAATAGCTCCTAAGGTGATGGCGACATTGGCATTTGGCGCGACTGTGTTCCCCAGTAGAGCGAGATTGATAACGTAATGACTCGGCGTATTCATGGCAACAGGCTCAGCGAAGGGATATGTCTAAGAAAAATATGTCAAAATCCTAGCAGCACCCATTTTAGATTTTCTTTAGGTTTTATTTATGTGGCACTGGCGATCGCAGCCCCTCGCGGCACGGACTGGTTCCGAAATTTTTGCCAAGCTTTTTCAGAATGAGGCGATCGCCACCCTTCTCGAAAGTCCTTACCCAACCCCCAAAGCCTTTCCGCAACTCACTCGATTTTCCATTTGTGCGGGACGACCAAAAGGTGAAATTTTAACGCCAGAACTTGGTGAGATTTTACCAACCTTACGAGGATTATTGGACGAAAAACCAACGCCAAATACCGAGGTTGAGCACTTGCCATTTAATGGGGGATATTTGGGGTGGTTGGGCTATGACTTAGCGTGGGAAATTGAATCTTTACCCAGCAAGAATCGCGATGAATTGCCATTTCCGGTTGCCTATTGGTATCAGCCAGCATCCTTTGCCGTTCTTGATCACCAAAACCAAATTCTTTGGTTAGCTGCCATGAATTCAAAATCCTTAGATGAACTGGAAGAACAACTGCAACAACCTAATATTTCTATTCCTGATAGCACCAAGCAAAAAACTTTTCCTCTCGAATTTTTGAGCGATCGCCAAGCCTACACTTCAGCTGTTACCCAAGCGAAAAAATATATTCAAGCTGGAGATATTTTTCAGACAAACTTATCCTTGCGATTCCATACCCAAACAGAAACCTGTGGTTGGGATATTTACCAAAAACTCCATGAAATTAATCCCTCACCCTTCGCCAGTTATTGGCGATCGCCCTGGGGAGAAATGATTAGTTGTTCACCGGAAAGATTAGTAAAAAAAACAGACAATCTTGTGGAAACAAGACCCATTGGTGGAACTCGACCCAGAGGCCAAACCCCCGCCGAAGATAAAGCTTTAGGTCAAGAATTGTCGAGCAATATCAAAGAACGCGCTGAACATACGATGCTAGTGGATTTAGAGCGTAATGATTTGGGGCGCGCTTGCAAATGGGGCACAGTCGAAGTCGATGAACAATTTATTCTTGAGCACTATAGCCATGTCATCCATCTCGTGAGTAATGTCAAAGGTCAACTCGATCCCGCCCAAGACGAAGCTGATTTAATTCGCGCCATGTTTCCCGGCGGCACAATCACAGGTTGTCCAAAAGTTCGCTGCATGGAAATTATCGAAGAGCTAGAACCAGTACGTCGGAGCTTATTTTATGGTTCTTGTGGCTATCTAGATCAGCGCGGCAACCTCGATCTGAATATTCTGATTCGGACTTTGCTGCTGGTTCCCAATGAAGGCGATCGCCCAGCAGATGTTTATGGACAGGTGGGAGCTGGAATTGTTGCCGATAGCGAACCCGAAAAAGAATGGTTTGAGTCCTTGCAAAAAGCCAAAGCTCAACTGCAAGCTCTGCAACTAATAGACCCATAAAATCACAGCTTACATTCTGGAAGAACGACCTCCTTTGCCAAAGAGTTCAGAACTTGTTCTTTGCCAGGAATGTAGACAAACCACAACGATCTGATTATCATCGCCTTAAATTTTAACGTAGCTGATTTTTATGCAAGTCCCATTTCAGATGTGATTAGAAAACTAACTTTGATTACTTTCCTCAGGAGATCGCGAAATCACTCATGTAAGAAATAATCGCGAAACCATGCTTCAAGAAGTATTACAACAGCTTAAAATGTACTAATCACACTATTAGAAAGCGCCATGTACTTAAGCAATAAGGTTCCTTAAATAATAGAATTCGGTGGACGATGTTACCGATATGATCGAGATATTTAGTCTCAGACATTAATGATGTCAAAATCATGAAAACGTCGCTATGCAGCACTCATTTTGTCGCTCTTCAGTTGTTCAAATCAACACTTAGTCAGCTTTTGACTTTGTTGGTATTCATCCTTTTGACTTAATAGATAGAGAAGGTTGGCTCAGTTGAGTAATCATGGTTCATAAACTTTCTCTTTAGGTTTGGGAACTGAGACGAAACAATACTTTGGTTCCATCTAAAAACCTTTTGCCTTACATCAATAGAATTTTCATAAAAATGCGCCGAACAAGAAAAAAAATAAGTATTACGAACATTTATAAAGCGTTTTTCCTGCTTATAACGCTGATTAGTGTGATCAATTTAATTGTGTTCGTAGCCGGGCAAAAACGGGCGTCAGAAGATAACTATTGGGTGACGCACACCCATGAGGTAATCACTACCGCTGCCGATTTAGATAAGCAGTTGGTGGACGCAGAAACCGGGCAGCGAGGATTTCTGTTGACGGATTCGCCGGCATATTTGGAGCCTTACTATACAGGCAGGCAAGGAGGAACAGAAAAATTAAACCGGCTTAAATTTCTAACCCGTGACAACGATGCTCAACAGCAACGATTAGAAACAATCCAGGGATTGATGCAACAGAAGTTTGCGGAATTGCAGGAGACGATTGACCTGACAAACAGCGGAAAGAAAGATCAAGCTCTGGCGCTCGTCAAAACTGACGTGGGAAAGCAATTTATGGACGATATGCGTCCTATCCTTGACAACTTCATTGAAGAAGAGTCTTCTCTGTTGGCGAAGCGACAGGCGAAATACCAAGCGACAACGTTGACGGCTCAGATTTGGCATGTCTCTGAATTCATCATCGTCATCGTTGTCCTTCTGCTTGGTTTTATTAGCATTAATGCCAAGGTAGTCAAGCCGCTTGCTGCTATAGCTAAACTCTCACACCATCTGGCTCAAGGGAAAATGGTTGAATTTCCCAAGCATTCAGAAATCGAGGAAATCGATTACTTGATCCGATCATTTGAGTATATGGCTGGGGAGATTGAGTCTCGATCTGCAGCATTGGTTGATCAGAAAGAACAATTGCAACTGCGGGTTGACGAACAAACACTCGAACTAATCCAAAGCGAGAAAATGTCTTCCCTGGGGCAATTGGTTGCAGGTATAGCCCATGAGATTAATAACCCAGTGAACTTTATTCACGGCAACATTAATCCACTGACTGAGAACACCCAAAATTTAATTGAGCTGGTTGAACTTTATCAGGAGACCTATCCCACTGCATCCGTTGATATTGAAGAGAAAATTGAGGACATCGATCTGGACTTTTTGAAGGAGGACTCTCTAAAGATCCTGACTTCAATGACAGTAGGGACAAAACGCATTCGTCAGATTGTGATATCCCTCAAAAACTTCTCTCGTATTGATGAGGCAGAGTTCAAAGAAGTAGATATTCATGAAGGGCTTAACAACACACTGTTGCTACTAGAACATCGGATCAAGGCGACTTCTGACAGACCAAGAATTCAAATTGAAAAAGAGTATGGTGATTTACCCTTAGTGAAATGTTATCCAGGGCAATTGAATCAAGTATTTATGAATATTTTGGTTAATGCCTTAGATGCTTTAGATGAGCGCGATCATGATCGGCCTATAGAAGTGCTCGAGCAAAATCCCAGTACTATCAAAATTCACACTCAGCGAGTTGGGATTGATCGAGTGACGATTTACATTGATGACAATGGGCCAGGGATTCCAGAGGCAATTCGCCAACAAATCTTTGATCCATTCTTCACGACTAAACCTATTGGAAAGGGAACAGGCATCGGCATGTCCATCAGTTATCAAATCATCACAGAGAAACATGATGGCATTCTTTATTGTCAATCACTGGCCGATGGGGGAAGCAGATTTATAATTGAGATGCCGTGTGATCTGGAGCATTCTTCTGAAAAAGGCAGCAAGGAAGTAGACCGTTAAGACAAAGGAGTAAAAACTTTGATCATTGCCTCAAATCAAGTCTTCATACTCTCCCATCACCTTTCTTGCTTCACTTTCCTATATTTGCAAACTGCTCATCCAACCGATTAATAATGGCTATAACGATGAATACGGGGATTTAACTTCTCCTCGACAACAGTATCTTCGCGCAAAGCATCACAAATAGCGGAGGTATCTTCTGGCGTAAGACGACAATACCAAGTTTCATCGGGCACAATTCGAACAGTTGGCGCAACGCTACATTGTCCTTGGCAGCCTACTGGATAAGCATGACAATTTGACGGTAGAGGCTCATCCTGAAACTTTGCTAAGATCTCAGCTGATTGTTTGGCTGCGCAGGATGTATTTTGGCATACAAGAATGCGGCGATCGCCTTCACGGAGAGGACTATCAACTTCAATGATCGGTTTGGGCATATCAGCGCGGACGGGAATTTACAGTACTGTTTCTGTCATGACGACTAAATCGATAGATCGAGCCAAACAAAAGCTTATTTAATTATAAAGAATTTCAGATCTGCTCTACAGAACTTCAAACATGAAGAAGCCAGATCCCTTACTAGTAGATATTGTGTTTTTCCTATAAAAAATTGTCCCCACTCAACCAGTGAGAACAGCAATTTCATGACATGGTGTCAATTCACCAGATCATGTCATCAATGATATTTACATTATTGTTAGTAATTGAACTCTTAAACAACACTGATGACTGAATGTTTATAAAAAAATAAGACCATAGTTATGATTCTTGCCATACTACTATGATCTATTTTGTTAGCTGAATTAAGTTGATGAAATAAAGGCTCGTCCTAAGACAATCTTTACTCATCACCTGGTTCGAGAATACGTTGGAAAAGATAGCCAGTTCCACGCGCAGTCAAAATCAGCTCTGGATTACTCGGGTCATCTTCAAGCTTGGCTCTGAGTCGCGAAATGTGAACATCCACAACACGAGTATCCACATGACGTTCAGGGGTATAGCCCCAAACTTCTTGAAGGATTTCTGAACGGGAGAAAGGTTCACCAGATCGGCTAACTAATAGCTCAAGTAGGCTGAATTCCATACCTGTGAGGCGGATGCGCTCATCACCTTTATAGACTTGACGCTTGTTGGTATCGATACGAATAGAACCGACGTGAATGACGCCAGAACTAGGAATACCAGTAATCCCATTCTTGTCAACGCGGCGCAGTACAGAACGAATCCTTGCTTCTAATTCCTTAGGAGAGAAAGGCTTCACGACATAATCGTCGGCCCCAAGCTCCAAACCAGTAATTCGATCAGCAACGTCACCAAGAGCTGTGAGCATAATAATAGGGACATCGGACTCTTTACGGAGTTCCTGGCAGACGCCATAGCCATCGAGCTTCGGCATCATGACATCGAGCACAACCAAATCTGGATCTGCGTCTGTAAAGGTTCCTAATGCTTCTTCGCCGTCGGCTGCGGTGACTACCTCGTAACCAATCATGGAAAGACGAGTTTCGAGGATACGTCGAATGCTCGCTTCATCGTCAACGACGAGAATTCTTTCTTTATGATTTTCCAAATTCTTTCACGCTCCTTGTTGACTTTAGGTAAGTGATGTTGAAGTTTATTAATTAAAGTTCTCTTGCTATAAGAATATCGCTTTACTGAGGTTTCATGGGGGCTTAGGGGGCATTTTTCGGGGAAAAAAGTGTTTTTTTAAGATTTATTTTGGAATGTCACTCTTTTTTCGGACTTTTAGCGCGATCACACCGTATTTTTTTTACATTTAACTTAACAATTCCATGGCAAAAGCAAAGACGGTTCATGTTTGTCGAGAGTGTGGTGCTGAAGCGCGACAGTGGTTCGGAAAATGTCCGAGCTGTGGAGTTTATGGATCACTACAGGAAGAAATTCGCGAAAAAGCAACTTCCTCTGGAGTAAATCGCAGTTGGCACAATAAACCTTCAGCGAGCAAAAGGAAATCTGCAACGCCAAAGCCACGAGTTGCACTGAAGTTTAATCAGATTGATACGAGTCAACAGTTACGGTTTGGTTCAGGTTATGGGGAGCTGGATCGGGTGCTCGGTGGTGGGATTGTGCCGGGTTCTCTGGTGTTAATCGGTGGTGACCCGGGTATTGGAAAATCAACGCTGTTGTTGCAGGTTGCTTATCAGCTTAGCGAAAATTTACCGCGCATTCTCTATGTGTCGGCAGAGGAATCTGGTCAACAGATAAAATTACGGGGCGATCGCCTCAAATCAGCGGAGGATAATCCTGAGGAAAATCTCTATATTCTGACGGAAACTGGCCTCGAAACAATTTTGTCGGAGCTGGAAACACTACGGCCTCAAGTGGCGGTGATCGATAGTATCCAGACGTTATATTATTCGTCCCTCAGTTCTGCACCCGGTTCAGTGTCCCAGGTAAGAGAATGTACGTCAGCTCTGATGCAGGTAGCAAAGCGGGAAAATATTACGCTCTTTATTGTGGGTCACGTCACAAAAGAGGGGGCGATCGCCGGGCCGAGAGTTTTAGAGCATTTAGTAGATACGGTGCTTTATTTTGAGGGCGATCGCTATGCTTCTCACCGATTATTACGGTCAGTGAAAAATCGTTTTGGAGCAACCCATGAAGTCGGCATTTTTGAAATGTGCGAGCAAGGTTTAGAAGAGGTCTTAAATCCTTCAGCATTATTCCTCGGCAATCGCGAAGAAGAAACCCCTGGCACTGCAACGGTTGTCGCTTGCGAAGGAACTCGCCCATTATTAGTGGAATTGCAGGCATTAGTTAGTCCCACCAGTTATTCTTCCCCAAGGCGCTCCACAACTGGCGTGGACTATTCTCGGCTCCAGCAAATTTTGGCTGTCCTCGAAAAGCGGGTTGGTATTCCCCTTTCAAAATTAGATGCTTATGTCGCAGCGGCAGGGGGATTAACGGTCTCAGAGCCCGCCGTTGATTTAGGGATGGCAGTGGCATTAGTCGCAAGTTTCCGTGATCGCATGGTAGATCCAAAAACAATTTTGGTCGGAGAGGTGGGTTTAGGGGGACAAGTCCGTCCGGTGTCACACCTTGAAACTCGTCTCAAAGAAGCAAAAAAACTAGGGTTTACGCGAGCCATTATCCCAAAGGGACAAAAACTTTCTGAGGAGAATTTGGGAATTGATTTAGTGCCTGTTGGTCGTGTGCTGGATGCAATTGTGGCGGCTCTGCCAACAGCTTCTAAACAAAATTAGTACAGCATTAATCTTTAAATATCGCCTGATTGCGACCCGCAGCTTTAGCGGAATAGAGAGCTTGATCAGCATTATCAATTAATTGCTCATAATTACCCGTTTGCGTCGGAATAGTTATCCCAACGCCAGCGCTAATGGTCACCACAGACGCTGTGGGTGATTTGGAATGGGGAAGTTTAAGATTTTCGATAGCCTCAACAAGATCATTGGCGATCGCCTGGGCGTAGGACTCAGTGGAATCAGGGAGAAGCAATACAAATTCTTCGCCGCCATATCTTGCCGCCATATCCGTTGTCCGTCGTGCCGCAACAGCAATCACCTTTGAGATCCGTTGCAAACAAATATCTCCCTGCAAGTGACCATAAAAATCGTTATAGGCTTTGAAATGGTCAATATCAATAAAAACGAGTGCTAAAGGTGTTTGCTTCCGCAAGGCTCTGCCCCATTCTTTTTCAAGGGTGAGATCAAACATTCGACGATTAGGGATACTCGTCAGCGAATCAATGTATGACAGTTTTTTGAGCTGATTATTGAGCTGTAGAATGCGGTGTTGGGCTTGTTGCAAGTGGGTAATCTTTTGACGAAATTTCCCCAAAAACCACATGGCGATCGCCAAGAGTAATGCCAATGCAATCCCAAAAATGAGGATCAATTCGGCAATAATATTTTGGTCAGGAATACCATAGGATTTTGATAACTGTAACTCCGCAGCGACAAGTGCTTGCCAGAGAGCGACAGTAACTACAATGCCTGAGACCCCCGCCACCATCGGCAAAAATAGTAATGGGAGCTGACGCAATCTCCGGAGACTGATATGCAAGATTACGACAACGAGTAATAGCCCCACCAAGATAAAGCCAATCGATGTATGGAGCGCCATATGGGTTAACTGTGCCCAACCGTAGGCTGTTTTTACACCAGACAAATAGCCAAGCAAGGCAACAAAGCCTAGACCCATTACTGAGGCCCCAAAAGTAGAGGCGAAAAAGACAAAATTCAGTGTCAGTTTACGGCGAAGAATGAGGAGAATTGATAAACCACTCAGGCAAAAATTCAAAGCTGTGTTGGGTGCCATTCGACCTGGATGGGAGGTGGCGACATCAATGTAATGATCGATAAAGAATTCATCGATGCCAAAATCCATCTGAAAAATATATTGGGTCAAAGTCAAAAAGCCTAGCAGCAAGGTTGAGCTGCCACAAACTTTGGCGATCGCCTGCTTTTGGTAGTTGAGTGCCCACAATGACAGACTGATCAAGCAAAATCCCAAGGCCGTATTAAACTGCATCGGCACATAGGCTGGACTAATCTGAATTAAACGAGGGTAGCGAGCAAACCAACCCACCATCACCATCATGCTCAGCAGGAATAGGATTGCAGCTCCCACATTCACCAGCAGCTTACTAGGGGAATCGACACCTTTCACCATGTCCAAAAACTTAGTTAAAGGTGTGAAACCCCTACGAGCCTGAGGCTTACCTTTATTTTTTGCAAGTTGTGGCATCAATCATCATCAGCATTCATCGCGGTCGTTCCTTGAAAGAGCATAAACAAACCGCTGCCAACGATTAGTAAAGCGGAAATACCCATCGCAATATCTAGAATTTCCATAGTCGTTAATTTTAAATATTTTTAATAAATATTTTTACAATTTGGGCTGGTTAATTTTAGTCGAAAAAAAATTTAGGACGATTCCCCAGATGCAGTTTCTTCATCTGGTGCTAGCAAAGACTTAATCCCTAATAACAACAGTCCTATGGCAATCATGCCAAATACAGCCGTTGCCATAGTACAAATACCCATCAGGAGTGTCCTTACTGTAATGGCAATTCTCATGGCAACAGTATTCCCTGTGGGGGGATTATTTGCGAAATTGATAATGACATTACGTGTGACAAGGTAAGCGGCAAAGGACATGCTGCCGGCAACGGCTGTCCCAGTCCAGCAGCGTAAGGGACTGGGTAAGACTTCTGGGATTTCTTCTTGTTTGGAATCGGTGATTTCGTCGTTCATAGGGCAGGGAACCGCTCAAGTTTATTTTCGTGCAGCTATTTTACGATCCCCTGTGGCGATCGCCCTACATAGCAGACTCATCGGAACCAGTATCTGTCGCCTCAGTTTCCGATTCAGTCATGCCGTCTTCTTCCAAGTTTTGTGGTGCTGAGCCACCTTGAATAAAACCAAACTCTGCAAACTCTTCCATCAATACCTGCTGCTGAATTTCGATCATTGTGGGAGTGACTTCTTCACCAAACAACTGCATCGAACGTTGGGTCAGCTGCGGATAAATTTCAGCGGTTTTCTGGCCAGTGGGTGTTTTATAAAAAGCGATTAAATCAGCGAGTTCTGGCTCTGAAAAATATTCGTCATAAAGCTTCAGATCAATCTCCTGTTGGACAGCAACGAAGTCAATTTTTTCCTGCATCAAGGTATACATCCGATCCATGATGCGCGCAAAGGTTTCATCGAATACTGCGGTCATGGCAGGGTCAGCGTCTTCTCCAAATAAGCCTTGACTCATCACGCTGGCTTGTTCTTGCATCTGGCTCATCATAATGTCGAGCACTTGGGTCGCATTTTCGTCGCGTTTGGTGAGCACTCGTAATTCATCGATCAAAGCCAATTTTTCCGCCGAGATAGTTTCAGGGTGAATCGGTTCGGATTCGGCAAAGACGCTAATTGGTGCCAGGGAAACAGAAAGGGCGATCGCCGTGGACGCGAAGAAAGATTTCAACATCATTTTTTAAAGGAAAGACTATTACTGTTTTACACAACTTCAGGGGGAGCCGGGGTTGCTACGGAATGTTTTGTGATTTCGATATAAATATGTTCGAGCTGGACAGGCTGCCGAGAAATAGAGTCGAGGGGAATCCCGTCAAAAATATCGAGAATTTCTTTGAGTTCAAGTTGGTCGGGTAACCAAAAAGCTAAGTCCCCGCCATAATTTCGTTTCGTAAATCCAGCTGCCTCTCCTCGGGTGATCGCCGCATCTTCTGCATCGGTGCGAAGCAACACAATTTCTTTGGCGGGAATCATTTTGCGTAGCTCTGGCAAGGTTCCCTCGGCAACAATTTGACCACCTTTCAGGACTCCGATTCGTTGGCATAATCGTTCTGCTTCATCCAGAAGATGGGTTGTCAGCAAAATCGTCATACCGTCGGCACGCAATTGTTGGATTAAAGCCCAGATGTCATAGCGGGTTTCGATATCGAGTCCGGTGGTCGGTTCATCAAGGATCAATAGTTGCGGATTATGCACTAATGCCACAGCCACATTCATCCGCCGTTGCATTCCACCACTCAGAGATTCAACTGGAGAATTGCGGCGATCGCCTAACCCCACCGCATCCAAACAATAATCAATACGCTTGTCACAATTTTTGCCGCGAATCCCATAGATTTTGGCAAAAAATCGGAGATTTTCGGCACAACTCAGAGTTTTATATAGGAGATTTTCTTGGGGGGCTACACCAATAATTTTTTTTGTTGCTTCGGAAACCGACTGACCCGCAATCCGAATTTCACCGCGATCGCCCTTGAGTAAATTGCAGAGAATATTGATTGTGGTGGTTTTCCCTGCACCATTTGGCCCCAACAAACCATAAATCTCTCCGGCTTGGATATGCAGCGTTAAGCCTTTGAGGACCTGTCGTTTACCGTAGGTTTTTTGAAGGTTATTAATCTCTAACATCAATGCTCACTAGAAGATCCTACGGTTAGTCTAGCGTCTACTCTTCAAGCATTAACCAACTTATTTCCTCCAAGTCCAATCGATAAAAGCGACATTCCTGTAGACATGCGATGAGTTATCGCTCCTTCATTTGAGTTTGGAACCGCCATCAAATAATTAACCCCTACAAAAGATCTTGCAGGGGTTGCGATGAAGACTAATTTTCGATCGGCTTCATCCAGAATTTAAGATTATCGACTTGGTCTATGCCATCGCAGTGGACGAGCAGGCAATTCGAAAACCAATGGCATCGGATTTATCGTCCTGAGCATGGGTGTCACGGAAAGCAGACCGACAGCCCCAGGAAATAAAATCCCAAGCGCCGCCACGTAGAACTCTTAGCTCACTAGAATTCGTAACGGGAGTTTGATTTCTAGGCGTTTCGTAGTTATCTTCCCAGCTGTCTTCACACCATTCCTGAACATTTCCATGCATGTCGTACAGCCCAAAATCATTAGGGGGATATTGACCGACTTCAGTTGTTCCAGCCAACCCAGGTATTAGCCATTTAGCGACTGTTATTGCCACATCAGCTACATAACCTTGCATCAAGTTCCCCTGTTGCTTTGTGAGTTCATCGCCAAAAGAATATTGAGTATCTGCTCCTGCACGGCAAGCATATTCCCATTCCGCCTCACTTAACAGGCGATATTTTCGGCCACTCTGCTCAGAAAGTTTTTGGCAGAAAGCTTGGGCATCATCCCAACTTACTCGCTCAACTGGATGGAAACCACCTTTTTTGAATTTGGATGGATTTATGCCCATTACCGCTTCATATTGCGACTGGGTTACCAAATATTGACCGAGATAGAACGCCTCAGTTATCTCAACCTGATGCTGAGGGTATTCATTAACACCAGCATCAGAGCTGCCCATCATGAAGCTTCCTTTAGGGATCCGGATCATATCGAGCTTCACTCCATCCCCTAAATCCTCAGTAAAAGATTGAGGTAACTCATCCCGAAATTCCAAGCTTTTAGAAATAGCTGGACTCTCTTGTTCTGGGTGGTTCAGTCTGAGTTGAAGCATGATTTCACCTAGGTAGATATTCTCTACTACCTAGTATCTAATGTTGATACAAAATTCATAAGTGAAATCACTGAATTTTTAAGCTTGTCTTTATGATCGTGAAATATCTTTTCAGAAAAAATACTGAATGATTTATGAATGTTTCATGAATATTTTTTTTGAAGGTTAAAAGATCAAAGCCCTACTGAAAATCCTTCTGTGATAATTACCTTGCCCATCAGTTTCAGTACCGAAAAATATCTGGCAATCAAAATCCGAAGCTTTATCTTTTATCATCTCGATAGCTTGATTGCTGAGAATAGAGGCGATCGCCCAGCTCTACTGCCTCCAAACAATAATCCATACGTTTGTTACAGTTCTTGCCGCGTAGACCATAGATTTTCGCGAAGAACCGCAGATTTTCGGCACAGCTCAGGGTTTTGTAAAGGAGATTTTCTTGGGGCACAACACCAATATTTTCTGAGAGTTTCAAGTAAGTAATGCTATAGCAAAATGGAGTGAGTCGTTTCCTTGGAAGTCTCGCTATGACAATTCACTGCCCCCAATGTAATGCTCAAGACATCATCAAAAGTGGATTCGCTAAAAATCGTCAACGATTTAAGTGTAATCAGTGCAATTATCAATTTACAAGCTTTTCTAAAGAGCGGGGCAAGCCTCTCTGGATGAAATTAGAAGCTGTATTGATGTATATGAGTGGTATGTCCATGAATGCGACAGCCAAGATTCTCGGTGTATCAGCTCAATCAGTGCTCAATTGGGTAAGAGATTTCGGTGAAGCCAATTATGAAAAGCCCACTCCTGAGTCTGCTGTCGTGGTGGAGCTAGATGAGCTATGGCATTTTATCCAAGAGAAAAAAACAAACTTTGGGTCTGGAAAGCATATGACCGTAATACTGGGCGACTCATTGACTGGGAATTGGGAAGTCGTGATAGTCGAACTTTAGGTCATTTACTAGAGCGGTTCTCGCAATGGCAAATCACTGTCTATTGCACCGATAATTGGAAACCCTATCAACAGCTATTAGAGAATCACCCAGATGCTTTTCATGTCATTAGCAAGAAAGAGACAATAGCAATTGAGAGAAACAACTCAGACAATCGCCATTGGTTTGCTCGGTTTCATCGCAGGACGAAGGTCGTCTCTAAATCAAAACACATGGTGGACTTGAGCATGGCACTGTTTGCGAAATTTAGAGTGAATGGAAGTATTGAGCTACTGCGCAATTGGCGTTTAACATTACTCTCTTGAAACTCTCTTTTTTTCTAGTGAAACCTATCTTCTTCAACATTCTGGAGATGGTACGACGACTCACTTCACCAGGCCACAGCTCTGCCATTTCTGCTTGGGTTTTGTCTGCATGCTGTTGCACAAAGCTTTTGAATACTTCCAAGTCTGTGATTTTATGACCATAGCCTTTCTGATACCCTGTTTTCGCGCTGTAGCTCCCTGTTTCTTCTAAACATTGTTTCCAAAGGTAAAGACTATTGCGACCAATATTGAACATTTCACAGACATCTTTTTTGGGGATACCTCGCTCCACGGCAGCAAGAGCTTTACAACGTAGGTCCTCGCTATAAGCAACTGGCATTTTTACTTCACACAACTCCCATACTACTCCCTCAACCAACTGGCCATTGCTATAGATGCCATTTATAGCAGTCGCCAGATAGATTAAACTCCATAATGGTTTTGCAGACAGACTCAGAATTGAGGTTCACATGACGTATTAAACTAAATGGCTACTGCTATATCTGCTGGCTTAGCTCGCTTACGACGAAGGTGGTTGGCAGAGGTTTGAGCAAACTTATGACACCATTGGCGGATAGTTTCATAAGTGATATCAATGCCGCGGTATTGCATCATCTTTTGGACATCGCGGTAGCTCAAGGGAAATGTGTAGTAGAGCCAGATGCAATGGCAGATGATCTCGCTGGGATAGCGATGTCTTTTGTAGCAATGATTCATTGACTCATCTGACAAAATCCTTGTCGTGAAAACCTTTCACTTAACTTGACAGTGCCGCTTTTATGCCTTGGTTGGGAGTTTTCGGACTAATGTCTTGGGTTTTAAGTCGCGAACTCAATGCTCTCAATCTGGGTGATAATTTAGCGATAGGCCTTCGTCTCGAATGGCAACGGGGATGGCTACTATAGCAGGCAAGGAGTGGGTTAAGACAGAATAGGATAGAAGCAATAAACATAGATGCCATGCCTGCTCCCCATAGTCTTGATTTACGCCTAAAAGCTGTTGCCGCCTTCGATAAAGGTGAACGAAAAAGTGATATCTGTCGCTTCTTTGGTATTAGCCGAAATACGCTAGACCTGTGGCTGAAACGACGAGAGAAAATCGGTTCAGTCGCTCCGAAGACAGATTACCGTCGAGGCCCTCAACCGAAGATTAATGATCTAGATGCTTTTCGTGCTTTTGCAGAGAAATATGGGCATCTAACCCAGAAGGAAATGGCGGAGAAATGGCCAGAGTCTATTAGTGATGCATCCAGACGTGAAGCTCTACGGAAAATTGAATTTACTCGAAAAAAAAGACCTATCGATATCAAGAGAGAGATAAAGAATTAGAAAAAGCATTTGTGGCACAACTGAAGCAGTATGTCCAAGAACGACTCGTATATATCGATGAAAGTGGATTTGATAATACCTTAGATTATGGGTATGGCTACTGCCATAAGTCAGAGAGGTTTATCGCAGAGAAGTTAGGTCATCGTACAGAACGAGTTAGCGTGATTGGAGGATGGCGAGAGGGAGAGCAGATAGCACCGATGGTATTTGAGGGCTATGCCAACAGCGCCTTAGTTTGCCAATGGGTAGAGGATTGCTTAGTGCCAGAGTTGATTCCGGGTCAAATTATTATTCTGGATAATGCCAGTGTTCATCCAAAGGAAAGAATACAAACATTGGTGGCGAAGGCAGGATGTGAAGTGATATTTTTGCCACCCTACTCACCACACCTGAACAAGATAGAGAAGTTTTGGGGGAGGTTAAAGAAGGAGGTAAGTAAGCTCATCAAGAAGACTGAGGATTTGTTCGATGCCATCAGAATAGCCTTCTGTTCTATGTCCTAACCTTCTCCTTCGCTGCTATATTTTATGCCGTGGCATTATCTGGTGCGGCAATCGCCACAGCTGGTAGCATTGGATTTGTAGGTTTGATGGCTCCTCATATCGCTAGGCATTTAGTAGGGCCATCTCATGAAGGACTGTTACCGACAGCTGCATTAACAGGTGGCATAATCGTCGTGGTTGCGGATCTCATCAGACGTTTGCTCTTTGCACCAATTGAACTTCCCTGCGGCATCATTACTGCAATTGTTGGTGCCCCTTATTTTCTGTATTTACTGATTCGTACCTGGCGTTAATCCTCAAATCCAAAATCAAAAAAGTACTTTTAAACATCAAATTTCATGCACTCCCCAACCCTCACTGACATGCCACAGGCGATCGCCCTCACGACTCGCAAACTTACCATTGCGTACGATAGCAAAATAATTATTGACGAGCTTGATTTAGCTATTCCCAAAGGAAAAATCACAATCCTTGTGGGTCCTAATGGTTGCGGAAAATCAACACTTCTCAAAGGCCTGGGACGTTTACTCAAACCACAATCCGGTGTTGTTTATCTTGACAGCAAATCCATTTTCAAATTACCAACCAAAGCAGTGGCAAAACAGTTGGGTTTATTGCCCCAAAGCCCTACTGCCCCCGAAGGCTTAACCGTTAGAGAGTTAGTTGCTCAGGGTCGTTATCCTTATCAGAGTTGGATACAACAATGGAGTGCAGAAGACGAGAAACAAGTTGAACTTGCTCTTGCCGAAACCGAATTACAAGAGTTGGCAGGTCGTGCCGTTGATAGCCTATCAGGAGGTCAGAGACAACGAGCATGGGTTGCGATGACTCTGGCCCAGAATACTCGAATTTTATTGCTAGATGAACCCACAACTTTTCTTGATTTAGCCCACCAAATCGAGGTTTTAGACCTACTCTATGATCTTAACCAACGGGAAGGCCGCACTGTCGTTATGGTTTTACATGAACTCAATCAAGCTTGTCGATATGCGGATCATATTATTGCGATGCGATTAGGGAAGGTCTATGCTCAAGGTGAGCCCCATAATGTGATGACAGAAGGATTAGTGAAAACAGTTTTTGGTCTAGATTGCCGTATTATTAAAGACCCTTTGGCAGGGACACCACTTTGCATTCCAATGGGTCGTAAAGTAGCGACACTAGAACATCAGCATTGACAAAAATAACAAGCTTTCATCTCTACGAAGTCTTCGTAGAGTGAACAGACAAACGATTGTTCATCCATAGATATTTTCAGCTTCTCATTTATCTAATTGATAAGTTGAGTATTGCGGTAAAAACTTTAGTTCAATTTTTTGTCCAGCCTTTGGAGATTGAGATGCAGTCATTACAGATGATTTTTGTTCAACACGAGCACGGTAAGTACTATTATCTGTCTGAGTTGGAGTTGAAAATTTGATTTCGACTTCTGCCCAAGTGGCTTTATTTGTCCATTGATCTAATAGCAATTGAACAGGTTTTAAAGGAATAAATCGAGCAATCGGATAAATTAAACGCTGCATACCAGTTAGTCCACCTTTACGGAGGGTTTTACCAGAACGTTCGTAGGTCAGCCAATCCCAACCATATTTTTGCCAAAGCTCACGCTCAACAATTTGTTCAAATTTATTTAATCCTGACCAGCCACGATAGTTATTTTTTACCTTAGTGACATCACCTTGACGGGCAAGAATTTGATCTATTTTGTCATTGGTGAGATGTCCCCAGTATTGTCCACTGGGAAGCTCAATCAAAGTGGGAGCAAAGCGATGTCCTCCAAAATGGCTACATCGCCAAACTCTAAGCTCCGGTGTTTTTTTGGTAGAGAGATGAGTTTGAATGGCATACTCAGAACGGATTTTTTTGTAGAGTGGATAGCCAAAGCGTGAACAAGCTGCATCAACATTCCCATGGGTACAAATCAGTATTTCTCGGATATGATCAGTCGATTGCAAATATTGTTGATATTGATTGAGGTTATGAGATTTCCCTCCAATTTTTCGCAAAATCTCTTGTGTCAATGAGGAACTTTCTGATTCGGGCAGAATATATTCATATTTCTCGAAGTTTGCAAATAGAATTTTGGGACGACGATAGTATATTACTCGTACTTCATCAGGAGAAGAGTAAGTTTTATCTGGGGAAATTAGTACAGGTCGGAGTTTAATACCTTGTTTCAGAATGAGTGTTCTAATAAGTTTGAGTAGTGGTGCAATTTTAGGATCTTCTGTAAATACTTGGGCTGTCCAAGGCTGAGGTAATTCAATAATTAACCAGTGATCTACAGTACTTGCAGTTCCGATCGGATCTTCGTCAGCAACTTTAGAAACAACAGAACAAAATTTGCAATCTTTGAAAGTTTCAATAGCAGGATTTTCTTGGACTTGCATAGTATTTTTTCCCAGGAACAATAAATATAGGCTATCGATACCAGTATTGAGTATTTGCGAGCTCACAAAGCTAATAGAAGTGAACTTTTCTGAGATTCAAAAAGCTGATTTTGATAGAATTACAAGTTTGAAAAATCAGTAATCAGGAATGTTGGTTTTGAATACAATAATTAAACGAATATATTGGCGAGCTATCAAAAGCCAAAAATTAATTTATATAATTCTAATCAAGAAAGAGTGATTTTTTTCTTGTTTGATGTATGATATTCAATCTAAACTTTCTTTAGATAAAATATATTTTGACAAATCATCTAAGACTAAATTGGCAGACATAATGCCACCTGAGCTTGTCCATTCAGAATCACTTACAGCGTAGGCATTTCCTTTTTGTACGACTCTTAATTTTTGCCATAAAGGATGTTTAAGCCATTGATTTTTCATTTCATCACCATTATTTTCTTCATTATCAAAGGTAAAATAGAAAAGATAGTCTGCATCTAATATATTAATGCTTTCTATATTAATTTCCTTCGCAAAATCTTGTACCTCTTGAGCATTGGGACGATCTAATCCAGCTTCTTTAACAAGTTTTCCTGGAAAAGATTGGCTGAAATAGACTCTAGTTGTTCCAGGTAAAAATCTGACGAGCGACACGGTTGGTGGATTATTTCCTAACTTTTGCTTGAATTCTTCAATTCGTTTATCCCATGCCAACATTAATGAGGTTGCTTCGTCCTCACGGTTAACAGCTTCAGCATAAAGTTTTAAATTTTCTTTCCACGTTGAACCAATCGTTTCAGAGAATATTGTTGGGGCGATCGCCTTTAATTTTTTATAAATACCTTTTTGTCGAATTTTCGAGCCAATGATCAAATCTGGCTGTAAAGCAACAATACTTTCGATATTGGGCTTTAACTCATCACCTACTGTAGGAACATCATCTAACTGATCACCTAAATAGTCATAATAAGGGTCACCTTGCCATGATTGCACTGCTCCAATTGGCATGACTCCTAATGCTAATAGCATATCTGTCCCTTCATTAGTGAGAATCACCACTCGTTGTGGTTGCTCTGGAACAATAGTTTCACCCATTGCATGTTTTACTGATCTGCCTGATTGGACTTCCTCAAAAGACTGTTGATTCTCTATTCCATTCCTAGGCTGTGGCGCACAGCTGCTGACATAAACTAACAGAAATAAAATGACTCCCAGAGCTAATGAGATAAAGCGAAAAGCAGAAAATATAGATTTTTTTTTCATTATGCAGCTCCAATTAATAATTACGGACTACTTTGACGCAAAATAAATATTTTTTTATTCAATCAACTTATTTTTCAAACTCTATTCAATAGATTATGGAAGTTTTGTGATATCTCTATTAATGTAAATAAATGTAGAAAAACAAAATCAAAAAGAGCTCGAGAAGTATTTCTGAAATATTCTTTTCTCTTTTTGATTTTCAATTATCTTGAAATAGTAAAAAACATTAATTTACCAATCAAAACCGTACTTTAAACTGACAGTTGTTCCTTGACCCGCATATTGATTAAAGCCACCAAATGCTTGGGCTGTAATTGGGAAATAATCAGTATTGAAAATATTTTCAATACCGAGCTGGAATGTTCCAAAATCTGTTTCATATTGACTAATAAGATCGGCAGTTACATAGCCATCTACAGATTGGAAAATAACCCCATTTGCTTCTGCATCGCGATCGCCAACGATATTCACTTGAAAACGATTTTGCCACTTATCAGTAGGACTAAACTCTACAAAGCCAGTTAACTTAAGTGGTGGAATGACAAAGCTTGAACTATCTGTATCAAAATCACCATCAAAATCAGTATCACGCTCACCTTGAGTGAGGGTCAGTGTGCCACCAAGCGCGACCTGATTACTCACTTGAGCACGTAAATCGGCCTCGAGACCATAGACTCGCAGCGGATCACGAACAATATCTAAAAGACTTGTTGTACCAAAAGTTGATCCTAAATTAGAAAAAGAATAGAAACCAGTCAAAGAAGCCTGAAATTTGTCCCAATTGCCACGGATACCAAGTTCATAACTATCAACTTTTTGAGCTTCTGGACGCAGATCTTCCACATTAAAACCTGGCGCAGCAGTACGAAGAACTCGAGCAACATCAGCAACCGAGAAACCTTGGGAAAAATTACCAAAGAGACTCACTTCATCATTGAAAGCATACACTGCACCAACATTGAATAATGTCGCGTCATAGTCTAAGGCACCGCCACCAACATCAGCTCCAAGGATAGTTGTGAAATCATCAAGTTCAATGCCGATAAATTCTTGACGAATACCACCACTAATATTGAAGGAATCACTCACATCCCAATTTAGCTGAGCAAATAAACCAAGCTCACTCTGCTGTAATGGCGGCGATAAAATACTTATGCCAACAGGATTAAAGACTAATCCATTGCTAAAGAAAACCGCTGCTGGATCAAAAATATCAACTGGTTGTGATGTGTCTTCATAATCATAATCAACACCCCAAAGCACCTCTAAACTCTCATCTTTGGAGAGAGGGGTTTCAATATCTAGGCGACCTCCAATCTTTTCAGATTCAACCTCTGATTGAATTGGCAAGAAATTAAAAGGAGGACTATTTACAGGTTGAGCAAATGGATAGAAGCGAGTGGAATAGTCACGGTAATAGAGTTGACCATCAAGTCGGCTACCCAAAATATCTTTGTTTGTATAAGCGAAGTTAAGAACAATATTTTCTGTATCTGGTTGATCCGGTAACTCCAAACCAGGAATAGCAGTCGCTCGTTCTAATGTGGGGAAGAAATTCTGGAAAGTTAGACCAAGATCAGAATCTTGACTGTCATTGTAATAGTTGAAATTAAACTGAATATTCTGGGTTTCACTAATGTCATACCCGATTTTAGCGGCAAGATTGAGTGTCTCAACATCACCTAGGCCACCTTGAAGGGTTGGTGTCGGAGGAATCAGATCTCCATTAGAGTCGTAGAGATTATTACTGGTCGTTAAAGATCCACTCGCAGCATAACTCAATTTATCTTCTGAACCAGAGATTGACTGGGATAATGTATACCCAAAACTATTATCAAGTTCGGTCAGAGAGAACTTCGTGCCAATCTCCGTACGCGAGACAAATGGCTGACCTGCCCCACTTTTGGTAATGATATTGATAATACCGCCCGTCGCACCATCTCCATAAAGCGCACTCGGACCCCTAATGATTTCAACTCTTTCAATTGCGCTTGGATCAATAGTACGTAGATCTCGCTGGGCATTGCGGTTTGTGCTTTGAGGAACGCCATCAATGAGCACGGAGATATTACGGCCACGTAGTGTTTGGCCAAAATTACTGCTTGTTTCTGTCCCTGTTGACAAGCCTGGAACAAGTTTACCGAGGATAGTGGAGAGGTTTGAGTTCAGTGCAGTTTGACTCTCGATTTCTTCGCTTGAAATGACAGTGACTGAGCGTGGTACCTTGTCTGGCTCTTCTTCTGTTCGAGTTGCTGTGACGATGAGCTCCAAGTCTTCATCTTCTAGATCATCGGGCAGAATTTGAACGACAAGTCCAGTTCCATCGGTAATGACATCGACGAAAGGTGCGAAACGTGAGCCTTCGATTATGAGACGCAAAATGTTGTTTGGCTGTTGGCTAAAGGAAACACTTGCTATGCCACGATTTGGCTCGGACAACAAGGATTGTTCGAGTATTCCATCAAGCTGGGCATTCAGAATCTCAATAATGAGTTGGTTGCCTTCTACTGTTTCTGTTACATCGGCGATCGCCACAGGACTGATTAGCTGAATTTTCAATCCAGCTTCTGTTTCTAAAAGCTGAATATCGGTGATGGGCTTTTGGGCATTGACCGCTGGCGCAAGAGCCACGACAACACTACTTGCCATACCTAGACCGCAAATAAGATTTTTCAACGAACTCTCCACACACTATTTATTGCAATTGATATGCATTAGATATGAAGGTTAAGATAACAATATAGAAATTGTCAAGATGCATGGAAAGCTAAATGAGTTTTATAGCGGTAATAGAAATCATCTCCACTGACAATGGCATGTATAGCGAATATTTTTTGTATAAAAACCTAGTGCATTAGACAGGGTCGCCAATCAGATTTTTCCCTTATATATCAATGGTTTAAAGGCTTACTGCCTGACTCTTATCCCAAAAAATCCAGAAGCCAATATGCCATCAAACTTTTGACCATATAAGTATTTTTTCTATTGACTAGCCAATTCAGTCAATTATCTTATACAAAAATATATTGGCATTAATAATGAGCTTGTAGACTTGAAAAATGAATTTTTATTCCATTCTTATATCACACACAAAAAATACAATAAAAAAATAAAAGAAAGATTTCATGGGCTTAATTCACATAGGAAATAAATCATTGATAAGAAAAAAAATAGATTTTTTTAGATAAAAAACACATTGATTTGAATGATTAAATGCTTATTTTTGATGAAATATAGATCTCAGATCAATTTTCCTAAAAAGCAAATTATTTCTTGATTTGATTAAATTAAATATTTTGATCTCATAACATAGACAATATTTACTAGATATCATGAGCCCTGCTGCTACAGAATTTTTGAGTGCTGAATAGCCTATAATCTTTTTGTTGACATTTTTTTTCAAAAAAGCTAGATTGTTCACAATCTGTAGCCTGAAAATATTTATCGTTACGATTTGGCTCTTTCACTACTAAAGAGGGGGTGTTTGCCATGCAACAGCTTTATCAAAATAATCGAGAGATTAGAGCAGCAAAGCCTGCTGACTCTGGTCAATGGCGATCGCTACCTGGACCGAGATCTCAAGAGTATTTAAAGCGTCAAGAAGCTAGAGAGTCTAATGCTCGTAGCTATCCTCGCCGAATCACGTTAGCAATCAAAGAAGCGAAAGGGATTTTTATCAAAGATGTTGATGGCCACACCTATTTTGACTGTTTGTCTGGTGCTGGAACCCTTGCCCTAGGACACAATCATCCGGTTGTACTCGAAGCGATGCAACAGACTTTGGATGGTAGTTATCCACTCCATACTCTGGATTTGACGACACCCATCAAAGATCAATTTGTTGAGCAACTGTTTGCAAGTTTGCCGCCGAAATTTGCCAAGGTTGCAAAAATTCAGTTCTGTGGCCCCACTGGGGCAGATGCAGTAGAAGCAGCACTCAAATTGGTCAAAACAGCAACCGGACGTCGGAGCATCCTCTCTTTTTCTGGCGGTTACCATGGTATGACCAATGGGTCTTTGAGTTTGACTGGAAGTTTAGCGCCGAAGCAAGAAATATCAGGATTAATGCCGGATGTACATTTTTTGCCTTATCCCTACAATTACCGTTGTCCATTCGGACTTGGTGGTGATGATAGCCAAAAAGTTAGTGCAAAGTACATTGAGCATCTTCTGGATGATCCTGAAAGTGGCATTGTCAAACCAGCGGGGATGATTCTTGAGGCGGTTCAGGGAGAAGGTGGGGTTATTCCTGCTCCTGATCACTGGTTGAGAGAAATGGCTCGAATTACCAGTGAGCGAGGTATTCCATTAATTCTGGATGAGATTCAAGCTGGTATAGGACGGACTGGAAAACTCTATGCATTTGAACATGCGGGAATTACCCCGGATGTCGTGCTACTGTCAAAGGCCATTGGTGGTTCTCTGCCTTTGTCAGTGGTGTTATACAACAAGAATCTCGATTTATGGAAACCGGGAGCTCATGCTGGCACGTTCCGGGGTAATCAGTTAGCAATGGCCGCTGGCGCCGCCACGCTGAAATTCATTATAGAGAATAACTTGGCTCATCAAGCTCAAGTTCTAGGCGATCGCCTATTGAGCCATTTGCGGGAAATTCAGAAGGATCATCCTTGTCTGGGCGATGTCCGTGGTCGTGGTTTGATGCTTGGCGCAGAAATTATTAATCCCAGAATGGGCATCACTGCTCATCCCGAACTCGCCAAACAGATTCAGGCAGAATGTCTACAACGCGGTCTGATTCTTGAGTTGGGCGGCAGATTTGGCACTGTGGTTCGCTTCTTGCCACCACTCATTATCACAGCAGAACAGATTGATGCTGTTAGTGAGATTTTTGCGGAATCAGTTGCGGCGGCAGAGCAGAAGCTTGCTTAAGTTGTCGCTATCATGCCCGCTCTTCTTCTGATCTATTTTTTAGCCTTCATTACTTATGTCACTTCTCCAAGTGGCGCATCGCTTTGAACGGTATTTTTTGTCGGCTCATCCTGTGAGTCTTGAGCATTATCGTGACGCGATCGCCATCTCCCAAGAAACCCTTATTAGAAATTTATTGCAAAAAGATAAATCTTATTCAGGAGCTACTCCTAATGAATTAATTGAAGAATTGGCGAGTCCGTACTACTTCAATTTCGAGGCGCAGGAATGGTCTCAGATACAAGGGCAATTGGCACATATCGTGTCTAATTCTGTTGTTGTTCACGATCCCACTTGTATCGCTCATTTACATTGCCCACCATTGATCCCGGCGATCGCCGCCGAACTTATCATTGGTGCAACCAATCAATCTATGGACTCCTGGGATCAAAGTCCCTGTGCCACAGTCCTTGAGCAAAAGTTAACGGACTGGCTCTGTTCTACTTTTGGGTATGGCTGTAATGCTGATGGCACATTTACAAGTGGTGGAACCCAATCAAATTTGATGGGTTTGCTCTTGGCAAGAGATAACTATGCAAAGGTTCACCTGAATTGGCAGGTTCAGAAAGAAGGGTTGCCCCCAGAAGCGACTCGGTTCCGGATTTTATGTTCAGAAGTGGCGCATTTTACGGTGCGTCAAGGAGCTGCTCTCTTGGGTTTGGGTGAAAACGCCGTTGTCACAGTGCCTGCCGATGACAACTTTTGTATGAGGGCTGCTGATCTAGAGGCTCGATTAATAGAGCTTCAGAATCAAAATCTGTTGCCGATTGCTATTGTCGGGACAGCTGGAACCACGGATTTTGGCAGTATCGATCCTCTTACAGAGATCGCTCAAATTGCTCAGAAACATGACATTTGGTTTCATGTTGACGCGGCATACGGCGGTGCTTTGCAACTCAGTAATAAGCACTCCACTAAGTTGTCTGGGATTGAGCAGGCGGATTCAATCACTGTTGATTTCCATAAGCTCTTTTACCAACCTATTAGCTGTGGTGCTTTTTTGCTGAAGAATCGGGCAAATTTCGGCTTGATTCGTCTTAATGCTGATTACCTCAACCCTGAAATTAATGAAGAGCAAGGTATTCCAGACCTTGTTACGAAGTCGATTCAAACGACTAGACGGTTTGATGCGTTGAAATTATGGCTATCTCTGCAAGTTCTTGGTGTAGAGGCTTTTGATGAGATGGTCAATACCACCATCGATCTCGCCCAGTCTGCCGCACAACTGATTGATGGCGATCGCCACTTCGAGCTAGCCAATAAAAATCCAGCCATTAATGCAGTGGTGTTTCGTTATTTCGGCGATCGCCCAGAGGCAGTGGACTTAGAACAAATTAATCAGCAAATTCCGAAGCAACTGATGCTGATGAAAAAAGCTGTGATTGCCCAAACCCAAGTCAATAAAAAAACCCATTTAAAATTTACCCTCCTCAATCCCCTCACTCAGCTTGAGCATCTCCAGTCCCTACTGGCAGAAATAAAAGTACTAGGCCAAAAACTAGAGCGAGATTACCCAAAACAATGAATAGTAGACAAATTGCCGAAGCAGCAACGATTCAGAGCTTTTTGAATTGTTATTTACGTGAAACTGGAAATTTCAAATCCCTCGCAGCGGATGATCCCCTTACCCTCCAACTAAAAGAGCGTACCAACGCAAAGTCAGCGATTATTTGCCCTCTCGCTCAGCAAAATATCGAGATTCTTGTTGGTGTGAAGTACTGGTCTCTCAGTGATCGCCACATATTTACATTTCCGCTCTTCTATAAATGTGCAGCTCGCGACCAACTTCTCGAACTAGACTACTTAACCCTGAGTACCCTACTCCTCAAAGAATTGAGTCTCAGCATGGGATCAACAGAGCCCTACGATGAGTTAATCGAAAGAGTGATCCAAAGCTGCAACAACATTCAGCAATTTGTCGAAGCAAGACAACCCAAGGCGTCGGAACTATACGAATTTAAACGCAATTTTGGCGAGACAGAACAATCCCTCGTCCTCGGCCATCATTTGCATCCCACACCAAAAAGTAGACAAGGCTTTTTATCTCAGGAGATGACAGATTACTCTCCAGAAACAGAAGGAGAATTTTCACTCCATTATTTCCGCGCCCATAAATCAATCATCATCGAAGGTTCTACCCTCGAAGAAAGTGCCACTGAGCTTATCAAAACAGAATTGCGCAATGACGACGCTGTTTCAGAAGCCTTTAAAGCTACTTATTGCGGTAATGATGACTACGCATTAGTGCCAGTACATCCATGGCAAGGCCGTTGGTTACTACATTCCGAAAAAGTTCAAAACCTAATTGGCAAAGAACTCCTCGAAGATTTAGGCCAACAAGGACGCAAATTTAAACCGACTTCCTCTGTACGAACGGTATATAACGCAGATGCTCGGTTTATGGTGAAGCTTTCACTAAATATTAAAATCACTAATTCAGTTCGAGCCAATCTCTTTAAAGAATTAGAACGGGGTTTGGAGGTGAATCAAATCTTTTCCAGTACTATCGGCAAGGATTTACGTTTCCATTTCCCAAACTTTGAAGTAATTCGTGATCCGGCATATATCACCATTCCTCTTGATGGCAAAGAGTCAGGTTTCGCCACAATTTTGCGAGCTAATCCTTTCCAAACTAAAGCTAAGCAAATTGACAACCTAAATACCGATTCAGAAAGTGATGCCAGTTGTTTAATCGGCCTTTGCCAAGATGCTCTGGATGGCAGTGGTTCTCGTCTGGCTAATATTATTCGTACCCTAGCTACACAAGAAAACCGTTCTACAGAAAAGGTCAGTATTGATTGGTTTAAACAGTATTTATCTCTATCAGTTAAACCAATGTTATGGATGTACTTCACTTACGGTATTGCCCTAGAAGCGCACCAACAAAATAGTGTTCTTGAACTCAAAGATGGATATCCGAAATGTTTTCATTATCGCGATAATCAAGGCTATTACTACAGAGAGTCTTTTTCTGACAAGTTAAACGGTATTCTCGAAGGAATTAGCCAGAAGAGTGAAACATTTTGTCCTGATGAAGTCATTGATGAATGCCTTGTTTACTACGTCTTTATCAATAATGTCTTTGGGATTATTAATGCCCTTGGCGTAGCTGAGCTAGTTGATGAAAATCTCCTATTAAGAGAACTAAATATATTACTTGCTGAATTTGCCGATTTTAATTTGGCAGGCTCCAAACTCCTTGATAATTTACAGAGTGAAACCTTCCGTACTAAAGCTAATCTTTTAACTCGCTTTAACAATATGGATGAGTTGGTCGGATCTGTTGCAACGCAATCAGTTTACGTCAATATTCAAAATCCTTTGCATACAGTCAAAACAATGGCTAAGGAGGAAGCTTATGCCTGATTTAGAGACTCAAATTCAGCCAGTTTATGAGGTCTATGATCGAACAATTCCGGGAAAAATATCTTTTCGACCAATATCTCTAGAATTAGATTTAGAGCGCATTCATAGCTGGATGAATAAACCTCATGTCATTCCATTTTGGCAGATGAATTTTCCAATTGAAAAGATAAAATCTTATCTCATTAAAGTATTAGCCGACCAACATCAAACTGCTTATATTGGCTTATTAGATGATGAACCAATGAGCTATTGGGAATCATACTGGGTAGTTGATGATATTCTTGGGAAATTCTATACAGCAGAAAGTGCTGACCAAGGCATTCATTTATTAATCGGAGAGCCTTATTTTCTTGGAAAAGGTTTGGCTTTACCTTTCTTACGAGCAATCACAATGTTTCAGTTTCAGCATACTTCGACCACGAAAACAGTAACGGAACCTGATGCTCGTAATGCCAAGATGATTCACATTTTTAAAAAGTGTGGTTTTGAGTTTCAAAAGAATATTGATCTTCCAGATAAAACAGGATCTCTAATGTTCTGTGATCGCCAGAGATTTGAAAGCTTATGGTCTCCGGCTGAACTCTATCAATAAATAATTTCTACCTAATGTATTCGTTCTAATGAAAATCAGTCAGTGTAGCAATGAATAACCAAGTTTACGATCTACTCGGGGTTGGTATCGGCCCATTTAATTTAAGCTTAGCGGCTTTGCTGGAGCCAATTGCTGACGTTAATGCGGTGTTTCTCGAGCAGAAGTCCCAATTTAATTGGCATTCTGGCTTACTTCTAGAAGCTGCAACTATTCAAGTACCATTTTTGGCGGATCTAGTCACCATGGCAGATCCTCGGAGTCGCTTCACTTTTCTGAATTATCTCCGTGAACATTCTCGTCTTTATCATTTTTATTTTCTAGAGGAATTTAAGATTTATCGCCGGGAATATAACCACTACTGTCAGTGGGTTTCTGAGCAATTAGGCGAGACCTGTCAGTTCGGTCAAAATGTTGAGGCGATCGCCTGGAATGATTCTGGTTACTTCACTGTTATGGCTCGCGACCATGGCACTGGTGAAACAGTTACCTACAACGCGAAACATTTAGCCTTGGGGGTCGGTAGTAAAGCTGGTATCCCCGAATGTCTGCGGAAACTGGGCAAACAGGACAATATTTTCCATTCAGGACAATTTCTCCACCACAAAGAGCAATGGCAAAACGCTAAATCTGTGACGGTGATTGGTTCTGGTCAGAGCGCAGGGGAAACATTCTACGAACTCCTCAATGCCCAAGCAGACTGTGGCTACCATCTCGAATGGCATACTCGCTCCGCTGGTTTCTTCCCGATGGAATATTCAAAATTGGGTCTGGAATATTTTTCCCCCGATTACATCGAATATTTCTATGATTTGTCCATTGAAAAGCGTGATGAAATTCGCTCCAACCAAAACCTTTTGTATAAAGGCATGGACGAAGGATTAATCGCTGAAATTTACAATCGGTTCTACGAATTAACCATCGGCGGTACTGAATTAGACGTGAAGTTATGCTCCTCTCTAGAAGTAAAAGAAGCCGAAATCACGGAGAGTGGCTATCGTCTCAGTTACCGTCAAGTACAGCAGGATCACTACTTTGAACACGACACAGATTGCGTTGTTCTAGCCACTGGTTATGACCATGTGGTTCCAGAATTTATTGAACCGATTCGCGATTTGATTAAGTGGGATTACAAAGATCGTTATTGCGTTAACTTGGACTATCGTGTCACCCTCACAAAATCTATTCCCAACTCAATTTTTGTACAGAATGGAGAGCTTCATACCCATGGTATCGGTGCACCAGATTTAGGATTGGGAGCACATCGCAGCTCAGTCATTATTAATACGTTCCTTGAACGTGAGGTCTATCCAACAGCAAAGAAAAACGTATTCCAAGAATTTGGTGTTAAATCCATATGAATAATTCTTTGAATCGTTCTATTTCAGTCTTGTTCGTCTGTACCTTTACTTACATTTTTTCAGAGGTATTACTTGCTCCTTTTTATCCAGTTTTCTTTGAGAAAGTATTTGGTGTAGAGGATTTAACCTACACAGGATTTTATATTTTTATCTGCCGCATGACTGTGGTGGTGACGGCACCATTTTGGGGTTTTTTCTCCAACAAATTAAATATCAAAACTCTACTCTACTGTGGTCAAATCTGTTCTGCCCTAGTCTGCGTTTTTATGACTTTCACTCAGAACGTAACGCAATTTACAATTGCCACTGTTATTTTGTTGCTATTTCGGAGTAGTTTTGTGATTCTTTATCCCCTGATTATTCAATTGGGTGGTGAGCAAAGACGGGAGACTATTGCCGGAACCTACCAAGCTGTTTTCCATAGTGGCATTGTTATTTCTAGTATTGCTGGCATCTGGATTATTCAGCTCGAAAATCCTCTCAATGCCTTTTTTGTTGTTGCTTTACTAGATATATTACAGTTTGCTTTATGTTGGTTCTTTTTAGAGGATCTACCCAAGAAAGAAGTCATAGCGAATGATAGTAAATCTGAGACAAAAACGACAGATATTCTCCAGAGTAACTGGGCATTAATTCCAGCAATTGGAGTTATTGGTTTACTGTTTCAGTTCATTCATAATCTTGTGCGTCCCTACTTTGTTAGCTATGTAACTGAAGCAGATTATTTTGGGACAACTTTAACAACAGGAGGTATTCTTTTTGCAATTCCCAGCGTAATGGCGATCGCCGCATTACCTTTCATACGTAGTTACGCGAAACCTCACCGTATCCCTATGTTGTACACCATCGGGTCATTACTACTAGCGGTGACCTTACTTGTTCAAGGCTCAACGAATTCTTTATCACTTTTTGTTTTTTCGAGAGTGATTTATGGCTTCTTCCTTGCTGTGACTCAGGCAGCTTTAGAACTCTATTTATTCAACAATAGCGATCCAGAAAAAATCCCTCTTAATTACACTTTAATGTTCGCCTTTGCCAATGTGGGATTAGTTCTATCACCTTTAACAGCTTCTCATCTTGTCGAGGAATACAGTTTTGCATCTCCTCTAATAGTGGCAGCTGTTTTGTCGGTCTTCACATTAGCATATACCTGGTCGCTAGCATTAAACCCAGTGCTTGCAAAAACTGTGACTCGATATCAACGTAGCGCTTAAAAAACGTTTATTTTTTCTTTTATTAATTACCCTATTTATCTAGTGATTTAACCCTGTTAACTATGAGTAATATTCAAGCCTTAAATGCCGCTTTAAACCCTGAAATTTGGGAAGCTGTTAGTCTCAAACTTCTGACAAAGATGCTTTCCGAATTTATGTATGAGGAGATTATCCAACCAGATGTTATTGATGACAAAGAAGATATTGTCACTTATCAGCTGAATCTGCCTGATGGGCTGGGATATCGCTTTACAGCCAAGCTACGTATATTTGATAGCTATCGTGTTGACCCAAAGTCGATTTATCGTGGAGAAAATGATGAATGGACACCAGCAACAAATCCTTTTCAGTTTGCACTGGATATTCATGAAACTGTTGGGATGACAGGTGAAACAACAGCTCATTTGTTGAAGGAACTCACAAATACCTTGATTGCTGATGCTCACATTCATCAACGCAAACATAGTAAAGAGGTTGATCTCCTCAATCTGAGTTATGCCGAGCTAGAAGGCGAAATGGAAGGTCACCCTTGGATTACTTTCAACAAAGGTCGCATTGGGTTTGGTTATGATGATTATCTTCAGCATGCACCCGAAAGTAAGCAGCCTATCCAAATGACTTGGTTGGCGATCGCCCGTGAACAGTCTAGTTATAACGGCATCACAGATCTCGATTATGAGCGTTTAATCGGAGAAGAATTATCCGCTGAAACTATCGCAAGATTTAATGTCCTTTTGCAAGAGCGCGGCCTAGAACAAGAAAAGTATTACTTCATGCCTGTGCATGATTGGCAGTGGAAGAATATCGTTGTGCCGATTTTCGGCGAAGCCGTTGCATTACAGTCGATTGTGTACCTTGGCAAGAGCGAAGATTTATACCTGCCACAACAGTCCATCCGCACATTCGTAAACACCACCCATAGCAAAAAACGTCACGTAAAATTGCCCCTCAGTATTCTTAATACTTTGGTTTATCGTGGCTTACCAAACGAGCGTACTCAAATCGCACCAAAGGTCACCGAGTACATCAAAGCCATTCATGCCAATGATTCATTCCTCAGCAAAGAATGTCGGATGATTCTTCCTGGTGAAGTAGCTAGTCTCAACTACAATCACGATTACTACAAGCAGCTCTCCAGCGCGCCTTATCAGTACAAAGAAATGCTGGGTTGTCTCTGGCGGGAAAGCGTTCTCAGTTACACAGATCCAGACGAAAAACCCATTACTTTAGCTTCCCTAGTTCATTTGGATGCCGATGGTTATCCCTTCATTCTCAAACTGGTAGATGCCTCTGGTCTCTCCTTGGAAGCTTGGTTAGATAGCCTTTTCAACACGGTTTTACCGCCACTATTGCACTACCTCTACCAGTACGGTACTGTCTTCTCTCCTCACGGTGAAAATACAATTCTCGTTCTCAAAGAGAATATCCCTCATCGCCTCGCCATGAAGGATTTTGTTGACGATGTAAATATTAGTAACCAGCCGTTACCAGAACTACTTAACCTCTCTGAAGATCTCAAAAAAGTGTTACTGACAGAACCGCCAGAAGGTCTATGTCAATTCATTTTTGCAGGTTTATTTGTTTGTCATCATCGCTATCTCTCAGATTTGCTTGATCAACATATTTGCTATCCCGAGGTAAAGTTCTGGCGGCAGGTACGACAAGCCATCCTCAACTATCAGGCGAAATTCCCACAACTCCAAGACCGCTTTGAGTTGTTTAATCTGCTTGCTCCGAAATTCACTAAGCTCTGCTTAAATCGAAATCGCTTGATCACCTATGGCTACAACGATGACAGCGATCGCCCTCATGCGGTAGCTTATGGAAAAGTTAGAAATGCTTTGTATACCACTTTAAAAGACGAAGCATATGAACTTTGGCAAACTAGAAAAGCTCAGTTTTCAAAAGCAACAGAACAGCCATTTACTGTCACTGACAAACAATATAATCGTGAGATCTCTTTTCGTCGACTGACCTATGAAGACTTAGGCATTATGCATCAATGGATGCAAGAAAAACATCTCAGTTTATTTTGGAAACTCAATGTTTCTTTAGCTGAATTTAAATGGTATCTCAAGAAATGCCTTACTAATGAATCCAGAGATATGGTGATGGCTTATTCTGGCGATGAACCGATGGGCTTTGGCATTATTTACCAGATGGCAAGCGACCCATTACGTCATTACTATGACTACGATAAATCTGACCTTGGTGCACATATTGCCGTTGGTCGTAGAGAATTTCTTGAACCAGAGTTTTTGATTCCTGGCTTGCGAGCCTGTGCCCAGTTTGTTTTCGAGACCTATGAGACGAAGAGACTTGTTGGTGAATCAGATATTAAAAATGCGATTTTAATTCCTGCTCTAGAATCCATTGGGTATGAAAATCGTGGCATGATTCGACTTCATCACAAACGTGCCTCTCTCACAACTTTAGATCGAGATCGCTTCTATAAGTACTTAGAAAAATCTCAAAAAAAGTAAGGAGAAATAGTCAAAATTAATCGCAATAGCCAATTATCTTAAAGGCTTTAAGATGATTAGCTAAAAATATCATTTCACCTAAAGAAAAAATCATTTCAAATTCAAAATCAGTAATTATGGCAATTGATCCTGAAGCTTTAGCAATTTCACAGAAAATCAAACAGAGAATGATGGAATTAAAACATCCTCCTCTCAGTGAACTAGACAATTTGGACGCTGTTGAAGCACGTTATTTTTTCCATGAGGGAAATAAACTTTACGATCTGCATTTAGAAGCTGGCGTTGATTTTGAAGATCGACAGATAGAACGCCTGAATTCTCCTCCTCTCAACATCCGTATTTATCACACAACTAAAGCTCAACAAAATTCAGATCAAGATACAGTAACTTCCTTACCAATCCTCGTCTACTTACAAGGAGGAGGTTGGGTATTCGGGACTCTAGATAGTGCCGATGATACATGTTCCTTCCTTGCAAAATATACAGAATGTATTGTTATTTCTGTCGATTATCGTCATGCCCCAGAACATAAATATCCCCTCCCCATTATTGACGCTATTGATGCGACGAAATGGGTCTATAAAAATGCAGTTAATCTGGGGGGGGATCATAATCGTATCGTTTTGGGCGGCGAAAGTGCAGGTGGTAATTTGGCTGCTGTCGCCTCCATCAAACTGCGAGATGAAGGAAAAATTCCGTTGGCTGGTCAACTCCTCATTACACCTGTTACGCAATACGGCTTTGAAACACCATCCTATAAATCAGGCCACCGTTGTGGACTATCACCGGAAGCAATGCATTGGTTTTGGCATAACTATTTAGAGAGTTCCACTCAAGTAGAAAAATGGGAGGTGTCTCCATTGAAGGTCAGAGATGCGAGCAATCTCCCTCCCACAGTGATGGTTGTAGCCGAACATGATCCGTTATGTGATGAGGGTTTAATGTATGCAGAGCGTTTAAAAGTCTCTGGAAACTCTGTAAAAATACTACAGTATCCTTCTCTTATTCACGGATTTATTCGCCTCACTCATAAAGTGAAAACAGCAAAAGTTGCGTTCCATGAAATAGCTGAGAATCTCAAAAGCTTGTGCTATCAAACTGAGTTTTCCAAAAGTATTTAACCACATTGAAACTTCTCTTATTTATTTCAAATTAATTTAATTTCATGACTCATTTTGGCATTATTTGTCCAGCAACAACTAGTCATTTAAACTGTATGGCTGCTATTGGTTCTGAATTAAAACAGCGAGGTCATCGGGTAACGGTATTAGGAATTGCAGATGCAGAATCTCTTGTCTTAGCTGCCAATTTAGATTTTCACTTAATTGGTGAATCTGATTTTCCGGAAGGATATATGCAAGTAGTATCTGACAAAATCCGTAGTTTAAAAGGGTTTAACGCAGTGAAGTACACACTGTTGCGGATCTCGAAAGGAGCTGAATTATGCTTCCGAGAAATCCCAAAGGCGATTCAGACAGCTGGTATCGAAGCATTATTAGTGGATCAAGCCACACCCGCTGGAGGAACAATTGCCGAACATTTAGGTATTCCTTTTATCACAGTATGTAATGCCTTAATGTTCAACCAAGAAGACAGCATTCCTCCCAATAGTCTCTTTTGGAAATATGATCCTTCGTGGATCGGGATTCTGAGAAATAAAATCGGTTATGCTTTTGTGAATCGCTTCGGAAAGAGCTTACTAAAATTAGTGAATGAGTGGCGACGTAAGTGGAATTTACCTATTTATCAAAACTTTGATCAAAGCTATTCAAAGTTGGCTCAAATCACCCATCTAGTCGCCGAATTTGATTTTCCCAAAAAAGAACTTCCTCCCCATTTTCACTTCACAGGAACATATTTTAATGCTGCTATTAGAGAATTTGTAGATTTCCCTTATGACAAGCTGACAGATCAGCCTCTGATTTATGTTTATGTGGGGAATTTACAAAGTCACCTTTTTTGGGTTTTCGAAATGATTGCCCAAGCTTGTGTGGATCTAGATGCACAATTAGTCATTGCTTTAGGAGGCAACACTAGTCCAGAACAGATGAAATTAGCTGGAGACCCTATTGTGGTAAGCCGTGCACCACAATTAGAACTCTTGCAAAGAGCGAGTTTGACAATTACTCATGCTGGGTTAAATACAACCTTGGAATCTCTCAGTAATGGTGTCCCCATAGTTGCGATTCCGATCTCTAATGATCAGCCTGGTGTAGCAGCACGGATTGCTTGGACAAAAGTAGGTGAAGCGATCTCTATCAAACAGGTAAATGTAAAACGACTAGGCCAAGCAATCAAGCAAGTTTTAACGAAAAGTGTTTACAAAGAAAATGCTTTAAGACTACAAAAAGCGATTGAGCAATCAGGTGGCTTAAGCCTTGCGGCTAACATCATCGAGAACGCAATTTCTACAGGTCAACCTGTTCTTGCTGAAACTTTAAGCGCTTCTAGTTTTACAAGTGATCAAAAACCTAGAGAAAATCTCTCTAAAAACAATGCATATCTTACTTCACAATAGCCATATTCCTTAGCTATCATCTTTTTTTTACTTGCAATTTTTACGAGTAATTCTTTTGATCAAATCTAATTTAATCTAATAAAAAATGGAGACAAATATGTCCGATACAAATCAAGCCAAGCTCTTTGAAATTTTAGCAACTGTTGCTGAGACTGATGTTGGCAAAGTATCTTCTGAGATTGACTTGACAGCTTTGGGTCTAAGTTCAATAGATGTAACTGAAGTTATGTTCGAAATTGAGGAAGAATTTCTTGTTGAATTTCCGGATCAAGAGGATATTACTAAACGCTTTGATGGATTGAAAACAGTCAACGATCTTCTCACGATTGTCAATACTTTAATTGCAGAAAAGGAGGGAGGTTAATGCGTATTGCCATCACAGGTTTGGGGACAATTTCTTCTATTGGCAAGAACCAAGAAACTTTTTTAAAAAGTTTAAAAGAAGGTTATTGTGGCATTGCAGAAACGTCTTTATTTAATGCTCAGGATTTTCGGGCTAAAACTGCTGCAGAAGTTAAGGATTATAATCCCCAAGACTATTTCACAAATAAGCAGTTAGTCTCTCTTGATCGTTTTGCTCAATTTGCGATAATTTCTGCACGAGAAGCAGTACAAGATGCAAAGCTCACTATCACTCCAGAGAATGCTACTCATATTGCTGTCATTCATAGCACTGGAACAGTAGGAGGACAGACAACTCAGGAGCATAATTACCAGCGCTTTTATGGGGAAGGGATCCCAAGGGTACATCCGATGACTGTAGCCAAAATTATGCCTTCTGCCTCCGCCTCCCAGATCAGTATGGATCTTGGTGCTAAAGGTCCTGTTTTTGGTACTGCTAGTGCTTGTGCTTCTTCGGCCCATGCGATCGCCATGGGTATGTTGCTATTGCAATCGGGACTAGCAGATGTAGCGATCGTCGGTGGAGCTGAGGCAACAATTACGCCAGGATTTTTACGATGCTGGGAAGCAATGAGAGTTGTCTCTCGAGATTTCTGTCGACCTTTTTCACAGAAGCGAGGCGGAGTGGTTATCGGGGAAGGGGCTGGTACTCTGGTTCTCGAAACGATGGAACATGCTGAAGCTCGTAATGCCCCAATTCATGCTGAGTGCTTAGGTTTTGGGATGAGTGCAGATGCTACGAGTATCCTACAACCGGATGTAGATGGTGCAATGAGATCAATGCAGATGGCTCTCGAACAAGCAAAACTTCAGCCTGAGCAAATCCAGTACATTAATGCCCACGGCACAGGCACTGCCCAGAACGATCCCACTGAAACAAAAGCTATTCGACAAGTTTTTGGAGCAGCAGCAGATAATGTTGCGGTTTCTTCGACAAAATCAATGCTTGGTCATACTCTCGGTGCTGCTGGTGCTGTGGAGGCGATCGCCACCATTCAAGCAATTAAAAATGGTTTTGCACCACCCACTATTGGTTTTATTGCACCAGACCCACTATGTGATCTTGACTATGTACCAAACAAAGCTCGCCCCCTAACAATTGACTATGCCCTTAGCAACTCTTTTGGTTTTGGTGGCTTAAACGTTGCTCTTGTTTTTGGAAAACACCATGCCTAAATAAAGGTTAATTATAAATTTTGACGATTGTAAGCATTGCCCAGAAAAATCAGCGCATTTTACCAATATTAAAAACGAATTTATTAAAGAGTAGGAATTGAGATAATGCGTATTGTCGTTACGGGTTTAGGGACTATTTGTGCCACTGGTAATAATAGAAAAGCATTCTTGCAAAGCTTGCAGGAAGGTCATTGTGGTATTAACGAGACAACATCATTTGATGTAAAACACTTTCGCGCTAAAACCTCTGGTGAAGTAAAAAACTATCAACCTTCTGATTATTTTGATAGTAAACAGCTTTCAACTCTAGATCGCTTTGCTCAATTCGCAATCATCTCTGCCCGTGAAGCGATTCAGGATGGTCAACTCATAATTACACCAGACAATGCAACCCGTATTGCTGTTATTCATGGAACGGGAGTGGGTGGTCAAGTCACCCAAGATTCTTCTTATTATCGTTTCTATGGTAAAGGAAATCATAAACTACACCCCTTTACTGTGCCAAAGTTAATGCCTTCAGCATCAGCTTCTCAAATCAGTATGGATCTAGGTATTCAAGGGCCTGTATTTGGTCCAGTTAGTGCCTGTGCTTCTGCAAGTCATGCGATCGCCCTAGGAATGATGTTTTTGCAATCGGGCCAAGTGGATGTTGCTTTAGTCGGTGGTGCAGAAGCACCGATTACCCCAGGCTGTGTAAGAGCTTGGGAAGCGATGCGAGTTATTTCTCGGGATGTCTGTCGGCCTTTTTCTAAAGATCGCGGAGGGATGGTGATTGGCGAGGGAGCAGGCACTTTAATGCTTGAAACCCTTAGCCATGCTCAAGCTCGAAATGCCCCAATACGTTCTGAATATCTAGGCTGGGGAATGTGTGCGGATGCAGGAAGCCTGCTGAAACCAGATGTGAATGGAGCCACACGTGCCATGAAAGCAGCTTTAGAACAGGCACAACTTCAACCCGATCAGCTGCAATATGTGAATGCCCATGGTACAGGCACTCCACAGAATGATCCCACTGAAACTCAAGCCATCCACCAAGTTTTTGGCTCTCATGCCGATCATCTTGCAGTGTCCTCAACAAAATCGATGTTAGGCCATACATTGGGTGCTTCTGGAGCATTAGAAGCCGTGGCAACGACCTTATCCATTCAACATAATTTTGCACCACCGACTGTTGGCTATCTGGGTTTAGATCCTAAATGTGATTTAGATTATGTTCCCAATACAGCCCGTTCTCTTGGCATTGATTATGCAATGAGTAACTCGTTTGCTTTTGGAGGCTTAAATGTCGCCCTTGTTTTTGGTCGATATAAAATGTAGACATTGTCAACTTAGCCCACGCTCACTGGTTTTAGAGCGAGGTATTAAATCCTGTCAATCGCTTTAATATCACTTCTAAGGGAACAACGATAGCTATGTGATCTAATACCAGTGGCTCAAGCGCTAACTCATCGTCTCTCGATAGATTTGAATACCAATTTATTCTCAGATTGTCCCCAGGTCAGCCTGTGAAAATTACTGTTTAAATGCCATCGAAAGTCTATTCGACGAGCTGAAAAACGAGAATAAAATGACTTTTTGCTCTATAGGTCACTAAGTATGATAATCCATTACCAATAAGGAGAAAGGAATCTCAATTAGTAGAGATCGAAATATTCATTGGCTTTAGTCCTCTACCCTTTAGCGATACTGAAACAAACCCAATTTCAACACGTAGGCATAACCAACAAAAAACATTACTAAAAACGGTAGGGAGAGAAAATGGCCATGATATAAAGCAAAACCAATCGTTATTGCTAAATACGTCAGCATTAGTAGCTCTAACCCAACAACCCAAGTTTTCGCACCTCGATATTTTTTAGTTTTCCAGGATTCAAATCGATTCACGAGACCATGCTTAGGCGTCCGAACAAATTCGGTGCCGAAACGCAGAAGACCGTCACAAACAGCTAAAGATTGATTGAGGCTCATGCCAATACCTAAACTAAGTAGAAAGAAAATGTGATATCCAAACCGCCATGGAGACTCTAAATCATTATTTTGAGCGCGCTGAGATACCCAGTAAAAACCAAATAGATTGAGTGTGGTGATTACAAAAATAGGTAGGTAAATGTACAAGCCATATTCCCATTGATGTTGGGAGATATATATTTGATAGGGCAAAGACAAAAGCAACAACACCATCAACAGAAGATAGTTGAAATTGTTTGTGAGATGTAGAAACGCTTCAAATTTCACGTGTAGCGGGATCTTGGCTCGCAACACCGACCCCAGAATTTTTTTTGCAACTTGGCTCGCCCCTTTGGCCCAACGAAACTGCTGCGATTTAAAGGAATTCATCTCCATGGGCAGCTCGGCGGGCACCACAATATGTGGCAAATAGATACAGTTCCAGTCTTTAAGCTGAACCCGATAGGAGAGATCGAGATCTTCTGTGACGGTGGTATGTTGCCAACCACCAGCATCAACAATTGCTGATGCTCGCCAAATTCCTGCCGTTCCGTTGAAATTAAAAAAACAGCCTGCTCGATTGCGTGCTGTTTGTTCGATGACAAAGTGGCCGTCTAGCATCAAGGCTTGGACTTCTGTCAGCAAAGAATATTTGCGGTTGAGATGTGCCCATCTTGCTTGAACCATTCCTACAGAAGGGTCAGTGAAATAGTTCACCATTTGTAAGAGCGTCTCGGGCTGAGGCACAAAGTCTGCATCGAAAATTGTGATCAGCTCACCTGTGGCTTGCTTGAGTCCATAGTCTAAAGCCCCAGCCTTAAAGCCTTGACGATGGGGCCGCCGAATATAGTGAATGTTGATCCGTTCTTGGAGCTGTTCGACTTTATTTTGACAGAGCCACTGGGTTTCGTCGGTGGAATCGTCTAATACCTGGATTTCCAGTTTGTCGGGGGGGTAGTGAAGCTCGGCGATCGCCTCAAGTAGTCGCTCCACCACATATAGCTCATTAAAAATTGGCAACTGGACTGTCACCTTCGGCAAATCAGCTTCATCAAACATATTGGTCGCTGCATAGCCAACCGTTCTGTATTTATAAAATCGCCACAGCATGACCAATTTATGAAAACCATAAATTGAAATCACTAAAAGAATGCTGAGATAAAGAACAGGTGTAAGGTCTAGAAGCACTTTAGATAACAATGCATTCATATTCGCGAGCAACTAGTTTGAAATGATGATGAACGAGGCTTCTCTGTCTAAATACAAGCGCTTAGAGATAGCCCCAAATAGCGGAGGCCTTTAGGCAATTAATGAGGCCAATTAAATGTAGGGTTATGACTGCTCATTGAGCGACCAATCGTAATTAGAGTATTTGACTTTGTAGTCTCCGGCTCTTAGGTAATCACTCTCTTCAGCGCTAATGTACTCGGTGATGAAGTTTAGAACTGCTCGTTCACCTTCATTCCCAGCAAAGCCTTCATCGGTGCCGAAGCTTGCAATCCAGTCTTCTTTAAACCAATCAAAAATTGCGGAAATACGTACTTCTCCTTTTTCGCGGTCAATCTCGAAAACTTCTTTTCTGCTTAGGAAAATTCGTACTTGGTCATCTAGCTGAGCGTCTAGATTTTCGGCAGTGTAAGGTTCTTGGCGTAGATAAGGGCAACTTACTGCTGCACAAACGAGGGCTGCATGGATACGAGGTTCGTTGAAATCGACGCGAAGAATATCGTGTTCAATATTGTTGAGCGTTTTCTCATCTTGCAAGATGCCATGACGATTGAAACGCCATACACCGGAAATATCCCTAATGCTTTCTTTAATGGGAGACTCATCAATAATTGCTTTGAGAGTGAGCGAGTTGTAAGCGTTGATTAGCAAGGCAATTTTTGCTTCTTCACTCCAGGTTTCGTAGGTGGCTGGATCGAGCTGTTGTAATGACGCGTTATAAGCGTCTAATTGTTGACGATTTTTTTGTAGGGTTTTGTAGTCCACTAAGCCTTCTGCATCAACATAAGTTGAAAGAACCTCCGCAAAGGTCTCTGTATCCGCATTTTCTGTGGTGCTATTCGCTGGTGTTTCTTGGGCGATCGCCGGACTAGAGGTCTGTGATGAAGGCGAGGCGAAACATCCGTTCACACCAATAAAGGCGGGAATCAACAGCGTCAACAAATATTGTTTTCTCATGATTAATAAGCAATTTTAAAAGAACTGGCTAACCTTTACTGAGCATAAATTCCTCACCTGTTACACAACTGAAAGCATCCTGATAAGGAGATAAGTTCTTGATGTTTTGTCACTGTAGAAGTCCACAACAACTTCTTAGTTATGGTTTTTTTGGCGCTGTATGCCGAAGAGAAATAGCCCAAGGAGAAATGGCCCCCAGAGGATACTTTGCTGCCAATAACTGAGTGACCAACTTTCCATTCCCAGCGCTAACTGATACGGCAGTGCAAAGTAGATAAACGCAGAGATGCTAATGAGTTGTATGCCCCAGTTGCGGCTTGATACGGCAAACGGTACAAGCCAAGTAAAGTACCAAGCATGAATAATCGGTGACAGCAGCATCAATGTGATCAAATAGTGTTCTGTAAATCGCCCAACTGACTTGAATTTGCGTAACCCCCACAAAAGGCTAATGAACAATGGCACTGCATAAATCCAGTTGAGCTTGACAGAGGCCGGCCATAAATAAGTCACCCATTGGGGAATCAAAGACGCACTGCGTCCATAGCTGACAAACGGCGAGGTGATTGGAACAACCGGGCAGCTCCAACCTTGGCAAAAGGGAAGTGCTGCAATTAAAAAGGGCAGAATTCCTAACAAAAGTAGGGCGATCGCCTTGCCCCAATTCTTAAAACGCCAATGCGATGTTTGTTCGTCTGTACTCGAAATATCTGCTGAGTGGACTTGCCGCCAAGCCAGAAATCCTAAAACAGGTAAGGACATCCATTTGGTTGCAATGCTCAGGCCTAGCCATAATACACTTTTGAATTTAGCCAATGTTAATTTATTCGGTGGCGATCGCCTTTTTCCTTCAGTTTCCGAATGGGGAGAATCCCAGTTCAACCAAGCAGCGACCAAAGCCAATAAAAACCAGCTATCGTAATGCCCACCACCAGCAAAGCTATAAATCACCAGTGGATTCCAGGCGTAGATCAAGCTGGCCTTATAACCAAAACGGCAACTAAGTAACCGACAAATTCCTAAGTCAGCGACCACAAAAGCTGACTTAAATAACAAGACAGAAGGACTCAACGCAGCTAACACCCGAAACCCTAGTTGTGTTACTGGTGGGTAAATCGCGGCATGGTCAGGATGATTAATTTTAGACCACCAATCAAAGCGCAAGTGATTAAGCACATCAGCATCTGGCGCTAGCAGATAAGGATTGAAACCGTGATTTTGCAAATGGCCTTCCCACAGATAACGCCAAATATCGTCACCGGGATACATCGCTAGTAAAAGTAAACGCGGGGCGATCGCCAACCCCCAAAACCAGTAACGATTGACTTTAGATAAACTATGACTGGCAAGGAAACCAATACTCATTAATCCCATCGCTACCCAGAAATGAGGAACAGCATTAGGGTCATTGAGAAAGTCCCCATTGGGAACTGCCCAGATACTCCCGACTAACATCAAGAGGGCGATCGCACCGAGTAATATTTGCTGCATAGACTTTTGTCTCACAAAAGCCTGCCATCGTTGCCAGAATACTTGACCTGTTTTTTGCCAATATAGTTTGGCAAGGGTCGCTAGAATCACTTGACCCGCTTTGACGCTACCTCGCACTGTACCGGATATCTTTGACTGTCCGCCCTGACGAGGCAAGTAGTTGACTGGCTGCTCACAAATTCTCAGACTGTTTTGCTGCCAATGTTCTGCGGCTTTGGCCTGCATCTCAACTGTCCAACCAAAGTCACGATTAGTCATTGCAAACTGTTCAAGAGTTTGTCTTCGAATTAAGCGGAGCGGCCCTAAATCTTCATAGGCATATCCCCAACCCAAATGAATCAAACGGGTTGCTAACCAATTGCCAAAATTTTGTATTGGAGTGAGTTGCGATCGCCCAGATGCAGTGCTCCGTCGATTACCTAAAATAAAGTCATATTGCGATCGCAACGATAGCAATTTCGGCAGATCAGAAAGATCATCACTGCCATCGCCATCACAAAATAAAATCCATTCAGCTTGAGCTACCTGAGGCGATCGTATGCCTCGCAAACACGCCTGGCCATATCCTCGACGAGATTCATGAAGAACAGTAGCTCCAGCTTGGGCTGCCAAAAACGGCGTGCGATCGCTGCTGCCATTATCAACAACACAAATCGTCTCTATGCCTTGCAACCTAAGCTGATGAATAATAGTCTCGATTGTTGCTTCCTCATTGAGGACAGGAATAACGGCAACAATATTTTTCAAAATAAAAAACTGACAAAAAGGAAAAAACTTATTGCTCAGCCTAGCACTTAAAAAATATTTCTTGGGTTGACGCTTTTACCGACTACAGAATAAACCTTGTCTAAAACGAGTTGGGTCTGGGCTCATCTTGGAGGGGACGGCGATCGCCACCATTTGTTGAGTGGCAGTTTCAGCATCTATCTTTGATGACAAATCCACACACTTACTAGCATTTCATTAAGGTCTTCGAGATTTTCTGCTACCGCTACCAACTTGCGGATGAACTAAAAAAAGATGAACAAAAACAGATCTTATACGGATAACTTTTCATTTGCAGACTAGATAAAAACTGCGGCGATCATCGAATCATCCATTCATTTTTTATAGGCGAAGGCCCTGCTTAATTTTCTGATCTTGACGTAAAAACAGCAAAACTAGGGCTTCAATATTCTCAAGCGTTTTGTACAACTCAATATCTGATAGCGGAAAAACATGACTAAATATGACTTTTTCTGGATTTTTTCTGCCAGCAAATTAGGCCATGATTGAGCCATTGAGATTATGAGACAACAATTGACCTCTTGCAAAAGGTTATATAGCAGCGAAGGAGAAGGTTAGGACATAGAACAGAAGGCTATTCTGATGGCATCGAACAAATCCTCAGTCTTCTTGATGAGCTTACTTACCTCCTTCTTTAACCTCCCCCAAAACTTCTCTATCTTGTTCAGGTGTGGTGAGTAGGGTGGCAAAAATATCACTTCACATCCTGCCTTCGCCACCAATGTTTGTATTCTTTCCTTTGGATGAACACTGGCATTATCCAGAATAATAATTTGACCCGGAATCAACTCTGGCACTAAGCAATCCTCTACCCATTGGCAAACTAAGGCGCTGTTGGCATAGCCCTCAAATACCATCGGTGCTATCTGCTCTCCCTCTCGCCATCCTCCAATCACGCTAACTCGTTCTGTACGATGACCTAACTTCTCTGCGATAAACCTCTCTGACTTATGGCAGTAGCCATACCCATAATCTAAGGTATTATCAAATCCACTTTCATCGATATATACGAGTCGTTCTTGGCCATACTGCTTCAGTTGTGCCACAAATGCTTTTTCTAATTCTTTATCTCTCTCTTGATATCGATAGGTCTTTTTTTTCGAGTAAATTCAATTTTCCGTAGAGCTTCACGTCTGGATGCATCACTAATAGACTCTGGCCATTTCTCCGCCATTTCCTTCTGGGTTAGATGCCCATATTCCTCTGCAAAAGCACGAAAAGCATCTAGATCATTAATCTTCGGTTGAGGGCCTCGACGGTAATCTGTCTTCGGAGCGACTGAACCGATTTTCTCTCGTCGTTTCAGCCACAGGTCTAGCGTATTTCGGCTAATACCAAAGAAGCGACAGATATCACTTTTTCGTTCACCTTTATCGAAGGCGGCAACAGCTTTTAGGCGTAAATCAAGACTATGGGGAGCAGGCATGGCATCTATGTTTATTACTTCTATCCTATTCTGTCTTAACCCACTCCTTGCCTGCTATAGCAATTCAAAATTGTAGAGACCAGCAATGAGATTAAGTCTTAATCCCCATCTCCGACGGCGGTTACGATATCGACTGGATAATATACGAAATCTTTTGAGCATTCTGAATACCATCTCAATGATGATTCTTTGAGCTGCTAAGAGCTGATTCTCTTGTTTCTGCTCCGCAGTCAACTCTCCTCCTCTAGGCTTTTTTTGAGGAGTGTGACTCCGCTGATGCCGCTTGTGTAGACCTGGATATCCAGCGTCGGCAAGGCAGAGTTGTCCCTGCTGAAAATGCACTCTACTCTTTTTGAGTAGTTTATTGTTCGGCTTCGGCAGAGCGGACATTGTCACTGAACAAGTCATTTAACTCTTGAACCTTCAGTAAATCTAAGACTCTTTGGGCTTCGAGAATCCGGTCTTCCTGGAGGAGTAAATCTGCCAACTCACTTGACCTCTTGCAAAAGGGGTGAGAGTAGGTAAAAAAGAGGAAAGTAACAGAGCCATAGCGATAAAAATGCCAACTTACGAACAGCTCCAACATTTATCTCCAGAACAATTCAGGAGAGCCTGTGGAGTTAAACTTCAGACCTTCAATCGTCTGGTAGAAGTCCTAGCAGAAGCTAAAGCAAAGCAAAAACCCGGTCGTCCCAGTGTTTTATCCCTGAAAAATCAGTTACTCCTCACCTTGGAATATCTGAGGGAATATCGTACCTCTTCTCCAAGCTATGGGGTGGTGGATTCTCAATCGGTGGATACCGCAACAATGATTCACCAAGATGTCGGTGTGGATGGCAACAAACGCATCAAAGGTCGTAAACGCCATGTGATGGTTGATAGCTTGGGCATCCCTCTAGCAGTGGTAGTCACCGCAGCTCATATCTCTGATATCAAAGGATTGCGATTCCTACTAGAGTGAGTTCAACATCTAGATTTAAATTTAGAGCGCCTCTATTTGCTCTATGTCGATGGAGGCTATCATGGCGCGAATCTCGTGCGCTGGGTGATGAATAGCTTCGGTTGGATATTGGAGGTTGTGTTACGTCCAAAAGAACAAAAGAGTTTTACTCCTCTACCAAGGCGATGGGTTGTAGAAAGAACCTTTGGCTGGTTTTATTGGTGCAGGCGTTTGAGTCGTGATTATGAATGTTCAACCGAAAGTGCAGAAGCTTGGATTTACATTGCCTCTATGCTTCTACTATTAAGACGATTAGCCTGAAACCAGACTTTTCAGACATCCTCTAATAACCGTGGCGAAAATGAAATCATCACCTTTAAATCAACACATTGTTCTTTCGACCTTAGGAGATCACCAGGATCAGATCGAACGGCTTGGTGTTAAATCCCTTGCACTATTTGGTTCTACAGCTCGTGGCGAAGCAAATAGTGGCAGTGATTTAGATTTTTTAGTGGGATTTGATGTTGAACTAACTTTTGATCTTTATATGGATTTAAAATTTCTTCTTGAAGATCTTTTTGAGAAAAATGTGGATCTCGTCATCAAAGAAGATTTGAAACCACAAATTAAAGAAACTGTTCTCGCACAAGCTATCTATGTCACGTAGTCTTCGCCTATATCTTGCAGATATTTTAAGCAGCATTAGCAAGATTGAAATCTATGCTGGCGACTTGAATTATGAAGAGCTATGTGAAGATGAATGCACCTTAGATGCGATTATCCATAATCTACAAATTATCGGTGAGACAGCCAAACAAAGCCCTAACGAACTCAGAGAAAATATCATCAAGTTGAGTGGAAAAGAATTGCCAGCTTAAGGGATATTATTGCTCACACTTATTTCAAGGTGAATACAAAAATTATTTGGAGCATAATACAAACTAAGCTGTCTCCTCTCAAAGCTTGTATTGAACAGATGCTAAATGACGAAACACTTCTTTGAGCTGACGCTTGATATTTGCAAACCATAACCAATCCTGTGAACAATCGTCACAAGGCAGATCTGCCAGAATCGCGACTGTTAACATTGCGGATAGATAAAATTTCACCGTGTTGATTGTTATATGTTTGATCGTCGTGTCAGTGGTGTATTGCTGCATCCGACCTCCCTTCCTGGACGTTTTGGGATTGGAGATTTAGGGGCGGAAGCCTATCGTTTTATTGATTTTTTAGCGAAGGGTGGTCAGCAGATTTGGCAAGTTTTACCCCTAGGCCCGACAGGTTTCGGAAATTCTCCCTATCTTTGTTATTCGGCGTTTGCGGGTAACCCGATGCTCATTAACCTTGAGTGGTTGGCATCTGAGGGTTTATTAGATCAAAGCGATCTGGATAATGCACCAGAATTTTCGGAAACTGGACTTGACTATAGTAAGGCGATCGCCTTTAAAATGCCCCTCCTCAAAAAAGCCAGTGAAAAGTTTCGCACATCAGCGACAGCGGACCGTAAAGAAGCCTTTATCGAATTTTGTGAAGATCAAACCTATTGGCTCGATGACTATGCGCTATTTATGGCAATTAAAGAAGCTAATGACGGTAAATCTTGGTTTCAGTGGGAGCCGAAATTAGCATGGCGCGAAACTGAGGCGATCGCCCTGAAACGAGAAGAATTAAAAGAAGCCATTTTCTTCCATAAATATATTCAATCCGAATTTTTCCGACAATGGTCTAGCTTGAAAGAGTACGCCAATGGCAAAGGAATTCAAATCTTTGGCGATCTGCCCATTTATGTCGCCCATGACAGCGCTGATGTGTGGGGACATCCAAAAATTTTCCGCCTCGATTACAAAACAGGTGCAGCGAAATGGATGGCTGGTGTACCACCCGACTACTTTAGTGAAACCGGACAACTCTGGGGAAATCCCGTTTACAACTGGCGCAACCTCGCCCGCACCAACTATGCCTGGTGGATTGAACGAGTGAAAACAATGTTGGCTTTTGTCGATATTATTCGTGTTGATCACTTCCGGGGCTTTGAGGGATTTTGGGCTGTGCCCAGAGGCGAAAAAACCGCGATGAATGGTCGTTGGGTCGGTGCCAAAGGCGATGAATTTTTCCAAATTCTGAAAGATACTCTCGGTGACTTGCCGATTGTGGCTGAGGATCTCGGTGTGATCACACCGGAAGTAGAAGCATTACGAGATAAGTACAAACTTCCCGGCATGAAAATTCTGCAATTTGCCTTTGATAGCGATCGCGCCAACCCTTTCCTACCCTTTAACTACGTCAACCGCAATTGCCTCGTTTACACTGGCACTCACGATAATGACACTACTGTGGGTTGGTTTGACAAACGTACCGAGGAAGAAAAATCTCGGGTCACAGATTACCTCGGTTGCGTTGGTGAAGAAGGTATTCACTGGGCCTTAATCCGCTTAGCAATGGGCTCTGTAGCAAATATCGCCATTTTCCCTTTACAAGATTTATTCGGGCTAGGGACAGACGCCAAAATGAATACCCCTGGCATCGCCGCTGGCAACTGGGAATGGCGGTATGATGCGGCTTCTCTCTCGGATGATTTAATTTGGAAATTCCGATCTGTGACTTATATGTATGGTCGTGATTCCGGCTATGAAGAACCGCAGGAAGAATGGGCCGAATCCTAAAAAAAGGGGCAGGTTGGCGACTGGGATGGAATCCGGATCCAACTTGTCCTTTTCAAGGGCTCGTGGGCACTGATGATTGGGCAGTGGAATTGACTGCTGCCGAATTTTCTGATTTTTGTCGGCTACTCACTCAACTTGCAGAAACTGTGGACGCGATCGCCCCCGAACTGATGGAAGAAGAAAAAATTGCGATTGAGGCTGAGAGTGATTTAATTTGGCTGGAAATCGAAGGCTTTGCAAACAGCTACAGTTTGCGGATGCTGATCTTACAAAATCGCAATGCCGAAGGTAATTGGTCAGCGTCTAATGTCCCGGCTCTCGTTAGCCTTGCTCAAATTTTTCATAAAACTCAGGAACTCCCACTGTGACGAGATCACAGATGTCTCTGAGAAATCCATTTAGAGTATTGGGCAACGAATCCTTCACTTTGCTGAATGCAACTATGGCTCAAAATTCCACCGAACAAAAGCTCGAAAGGCAAGTAAAAGAACTTTATCAACTTGCAAAAGAGCGATGTGATGATGAGTCTTTGCAGTTAGCCGTCGATGTCATTAAAACAATGCGGCGATCGCGCGGTAGCTTACAGGCTTGGAACCAGAGATATAGAGAGGGTATCGAATGTCTCCATGAAGATATTCAAGCCCAAGAAGATTTAAACCGTTCACTACAACGAGAGTTAAACCAACTCAGTGACGAGATGCGGGCAATGACTCTCGAAAAAAAGCGCATTCTTCAGGACAGGCGCAAGGCAATCCAACAAAAAGAATTCCTCACCCAGGAGTTGCGACAAATTGAAATTGAAGTGAATGTCACAGCGAAAAAAGTTCAATCCACTAAAAGTTTGTTTGGAAAATTTTCAATTATGTGGTCATTCTTTCAATCAACATTCTTCTCTGATGATCCGCAAGATTATGGTGTCATTGATAATTCTTTTGAGGCAGATCCAGAGAAACCGCAACTTGGTTCAGGGATCAGCGATATTCAGAGAGATTTATTAGATCGATAATTAGAACATTGTTGATAGTTAGGAGAGTTGTGATGTCAAGATTTAGCAAAATCATTGATCAATTAGAAGAACTGAACGAACAAGACCGAGAAAATTATCAGCAAGATGTAAAAAATACCTCTCAGATTTTTGCGATCACAGCCCATTTATATGAGCGATTGCATCAACTTTCTAACTCCCAAGAACAACCAAGAGTAGCGGTTCTACCATCACAAAAAATCACGAAAGAGTTCTTGATAGAAACGTTCGGGAATTATGACAAAGCGTACCAAGCTTACCAACAAACCCACGGAATTAAATGCCGCAAGGGTTGGAAAAATTTATTGCCTCTAATTCAGAATTTGAGCATTCCTGATAGCATTTCCTCTACAACAGAAGAACGCCTGAAAAACTTAGAGGAAAAAGTCGATCTACTTGTCGACATTTTATTGAATAGCGTTTCTAAAATTCCCAATAGTTAGCACCTAAACAATTACCTAAGTTTTTTTGCTGCTACCGATTAAATACAAAAGCGCCATCCGAACGGCGACACCATTAGTCACCTGTTCAGAAATCAAACTAAGGGCAGGATGATCCATGATGTCAGACGCCAACTCTACGCCGCGATTAACAGGGCCAGGATGGAGCACTTTTACGTCTGGCTTACAGGATTTTAGTCGTTTGGCCGTAATACCAAAGCCTTGGTGATATTCTCGCAAACTGGGCAATAAATGGGCCGTCATTCGCTCATGTTGTAGCCGCAAGGTCATCACAAAATCAGCATCGGTGATCGCCTCATCAATTTCCCAATGCACAAATAATTTTCCATCAGAACCCTGGGCAAAATCCCGAAAGAATTCTGGTAAAAGCGTCGGAGGAGCCGCTAAATGAACTTCCGCACCAGCCGCCATTAAACTCCAAATATTAGACCGTGCGACCCGCGAATGAACAATATCGCCAACAATTGCAATTTTTTTGTCTTTCAGAAGCGCACAAGAAGGATTATCGGGGTCAATCACCCGGCAAATCGTAAACAGATCCAACAAGGCTTGGGATGGGTGAGCATGGCGACCATCTCCTGCATTCAGAACACTTACACCAGATTTGATTCTGTCCATTTCTTGGGCGATCGCCTGAGGTACACCAGACTGCTTATGGCGAATCACCATAATGTCAGCACCCATCGCCAGATAAGTCTTAGCCGTATCGAGAATTGTTTCTCCCTTACTCAGCGATGAAGAACTCGGCGAAAAATTCATCACATCGGCTGACAATCGCTTTGCCGCCAACTCAAAACTACTGCGAGTCCGTGTCGAAGGCTCAAAAAACATATTCGTGACAACTTGGCCCTGTAACGCTGGCACCTTTTTCATCCGTCGCGAGAGCACATCTCGAAAACTCACCGCCGTCTGCAAAATCATATCTAGCTCAGCGACAGAGAAATCCATCAACGACAAAATATGTCGTCTCGTCCAAACCTGAGTTGTTGTCGTCATACTCATTCCCCTTCACCATCACCACAAAAAAAGAGGGCAGAAAATTTGCCCTCAATATCTTACCTAAATTGAAATATTGCTACTTCATTCAAATTCTGTGAATTACGCTGCATCAGTGTGAAAAAAGCTGAGGTGATACAAACTACGCTTCCAAGGGTGGGACTGGATTTCGCGAATTACAGCAGAACCAGACCATCCGGGAGTTTTTACTTCCACGAGAGTCTCATTGGGTGTCGCAGCCTTGAGCAAATTTAATGCTTCTTTGTAGTTCACAACAAAAGAATCAGACTCAGCACCCTTATGACCATAGAGGTTAATGGGAAGAAGACCATCACGACGGAGTGCACGGGGGTTAACGCCTTCAGGACGAGGCTTACATTCGATAGTTAGAGACATAGAAATGACCAGAAAAATAGAGGTTAAAAATAAAAAATTAATCTTGTGAAACCCGTAGTCTAAGCGACAGGCTCACCATTACGATCCAGCAGAGCCCGCTTTGGCCCATGGATTGGATCCTCGACGATAATCGTCTGTTCGCGCCCAGCACCTAAGGAAACAATGGCGATCGGAACATCCATAAGCTCTGCCAAAAATTTCAGATAAGCTAATGCTTCCTTCGGTAATTCTTCTAGAGAACGACAGTCAGAAGTTGGCTTGTTCCAGCCAGGCATCGTCTTATAGATCGGCTTGCAACGAGCAAACAGAGTAGCATTACTCGGGAAGTGTTTACAAGTTTCACCGTCAATATCGTAAGCCACACAGACTTTGATTTCATCGAGGGTGTCTAGTACATCGAGCTTAGTTACTGCCACACAGTCTAGGCCATTAATGCGAGCGGCATAGCGACCAATCACAGCATCAAACCAACCGCAACGGCGGCGGCGACCTGTGGTTGTGCCAAATTCTGCACCGATATCACCCAGTAGCTGACCAATTTCATCGTCTAGCTCAGTGGGGAATGGCCCTTCACCAACTCGGGTGGTATAGGCTTTCGCGACACCAATAACACGGTCGATAATTGTGGGGCCAACGCCTGCACCAACGCAAGCGCCACCAGCGATTGGGTTAGAGGAGGTCACATAGGGATATGTGCCGTGGTCAATATCGAGTAATGTGCCTTGAGCACCTTCAAACAAAACATTCTTTTTGGCTTTTACGCCTCTAGAAACTTTGAGGGAGCTATCAACGATATGGGGGCGAAGTTTCTCGGCATACTCGCGATATTCTGCGATTACTTCATCAGCATCGAGGGGTTCTACTTCGTAGAGTTTTTCGAGGATGATGTTCTTGTATTCGATCGTCCAACGGAATTTTTCGTCATCTTCGGCAAGGTTCATCAAATCAAGGATTCGAATACCTGTACGCTCAGATTTATCGGCATAGGTCGGCCCGATGCCTCGTCCAGTCGTCCCGATTTTGCGATCGCCCCGCATTTCTTCAGAGGCCTTATCAATCAGACGGTGATAGGGCATCGTAACGTGGGCGGTTTGGGAGATAAATAAATTATCGGTCGAAACGCCAAGCTTATGAAGCTGGGCAATTTCTTCTAAAAGCACTTTCGGGTCAATGACTGTTCCGGAGCCAATGACACATTCTGTATCTGGGTATAAAATGCCGGAAGGGATTAAATGAAGCTTAAAAGTTTGTCCCTGCACAACGACAGTGTGTCCTGCATTAACGCCCCCCTGAGAGCGTACGACAACATCGGCAGACTTACTAAGTAAATCCGTGATTTTTCCTTTTCCTTCGTCACCCCATTGGGCACCAATGACAACTACGTTAGCCAAGGGTTGGTTTCTCTACTAATTCACACAAACTACAATTATTGTGACTGTAATGATATTGTGTCAAGCTCTTTAGAAAGTTTTAAGCTCTTTTTTTATCAGAATTTCGGATTTAATCATGGACAACGCCAATCAAATTCCCGTAGTTATTAATGGTGCGGCAGGCAAAATGGGTCGCGAGGTTGTCAAAGCGATCGCCGGTGCTGAGGACATGCAGATCATTTCAGCCGTGGATAAAAATCCTGCGGTAATGGGTCAGGATGTTGGGGAAGTGGCAGGCTGTGGCCCATTGGAAGTTCCCATTGTTAATGATCTCGAAGCATCGCTTGTGATGGCAACCCAATCTCCAATTCAAGGGGTAATGGTTGATTTCACTCACCCTAGTGGCGTCTATGCAAATACCCGCGCGGCGATCGCCTACGGAGTACGTCCTGTCGTTGGAACCACAGGTTTAAGCGAAGAGCAAATCGAAGACCTTAAGGAATTTGCTGATAAAGCAAGCACAGGTGCTTTAGTTATCCCAAATTTTTCTATTGGTGTTGTCCTGCTCCAACAGGCATCACTCAAAGCGGCTCAATATTTTGACCATGTGGAAATCATCGAGCTTCATCACAATCAAAAAGCAGATGCTCCCAGTGGAACTGCCATTAAAACGGCACAGATGATGGCAGAATTGGGCAAACAATTTAATCCGGCTCAAGTGGAAGAAAAAGAAGAAATGGCTGGTGCGAAAGGCGCTGTTACTGATGACAATATTCGGATTCATAGTGTGCGTCTTCCTGGATTAATTGCCCACCAAGAAATGATTTTCGGTGCCCCTGGACAAATCTACACCCTTCGCCATGACACAAGTGATCGCTCGTGTTATATGCCCGGTGTATTACTATCTATCCGTAAAGTCACCGAGCTACAAACTCTTGTTTATGGACTTGAAAATATTCTTTAAATCTACTATTCAATACACTTAAAGCATGGTTGAGTAGTAGATTGGGAAATAGTGGTTCAATTAAGTATTTTAGGATATTAAGAGATAGCATTGTACTTCTCGGCTTCAAGAAAAAGATCAAAATCATCTCATGCTCATATGGAAATAATTAAAACAATTCAAATTAGAGATATTTCACCTTTTTACTTAGTAGGAAATACTCAAAATGACCGGTTTGTTGCACCAGTAATTGGGAAGGAAGGCTTCTGGGAAGCTCCGGAAACATTAGTAACTCTTCAATTAATAGAAGAAAACAATATTGTTTTTGATATCGGTGCAAATATTGGCTATTTTTCCATACTTCTATCACAAGCAGTTGGAAGATCTGGTAAAGTTTTTGCTTTTGAGCCAGATCGCGACAATTACAGATTTTTGAAAGCTAGTAGTATTCTCAACAATTGTGATAATTTATATTGTTTCAATAAAGCAGTTAGTAAAGAGAACGGAGTCGCACAACTTTTTATTGCATCTGATAATCTCGGAGATCATCGTCTTTTTACTACACCTGGTAGAGATAGTTATGAAGTTGAAACGATTTGTTTAGATAGTGATTATTCAGAAACACATGTTGATTTCATTAAACTTGATACTCAAGGCTCTGAATTTAATATATTGAGTGGCATGAAAAAAACAATTCAAAATAATCGGTCTCATTTGAGCTGTTTAATGGAATTTTGTCCTGGAATATTACTCAATAGTGGTGTTAGTGATGAAGCATTTTATTCCACTATCCAAGAATTAGATGCTAGGTTCTATTTGCCTGTTCCAAATGGGATCATGTTTGGAACAGACGAAAAGGGAAATAAAAAACTTTACAATAGTGAAAGGATGATCCTTGAGTATCTTGATCTGGATTCACTAAAACAAGTATTTGAGTACATGTTGTCTATGGGCGAATTATACCAAGATTTAGTTGTTTTTTTTAGTGACAGTGCAGAAAAGAAACATCTTTCAAAATTCAAAATAAGACCTTTTAGTGGCCATTGTTATTTTTAGGCAGCAAAGTATTTCAATCTTTTTTTCACTAGGGAATTAATTTGAATTTCATTTCTCTTTGAGAGAGAGAAGGAAAACCATCAAACTAAAATTATATATTTCCAAGAAAAATACAAATGCTCATCCCCATTACCCGCGAGAAATTTGATGAATTAATTCCACTCATTGCGAGTGCGGAACAGTATCAATATTACTGGGGAAAAACCGAAGATTTCTTACGACGAGCCTTGATTTCTTTTGTGCTAGTTGTACTAATTTTTATTGTCGGTTCAATTCTAGGAAAAGGGGCAGAGCCAATTCGGTTGATTTCTCAGATTGTTGGGGGATTGTATTGGTTTTGGTCTCCTATTTATTCAGCAAGTGTGCAAAATGCTCGTTATCGGCGTTTACCCTATTGCTGTTTTTGGCGCGGCAAAATTTTAGATGTTTATCTCACAGAAGAAATTGTTAGAACTCAAGAAGAGGTTGATAAGTTAGGACGACTTTTAAAGGTTGAAAATCGGGAACGTCGCATCAATATTGATGTGGGAGATAAGCTGGGATATCTCGCAAAGATCCAGGCTCCGGTTGAACCATCTCATCGTTCTCTTAAACCTGGTCAAGCGGTTGAGCTTTTAGTGCTTTCTAGCAATCGCAATTTAGATCGCAATATCCAAGTAACAGATGCTTATATTCCGCGTTTTAATCTATGGCTAGGGTTATACCCTTATTTACGCCGCGATGTGTTTTGGGATGTGCGAGAACAGCTCCGTTATCGATATGGCAAAAGTAAAAATAATCCACCGCCTCGCCCTAGACCAGGGTCTCGCTCGCGCCGTCCTCTACGCTTTTAGGTTTTCGGTTCAATTACCGCATAGAGCTTTTCTGCGGCAATGTAGTGGGCGATCGCCTCAATCACCACAGCGGCTCGACCTTCAATGCGGTATTGGGTCGATGAGACTGGGGGGGGGGTATAGTCTGCTTCCTGCCAATGGCTTTTTAGGGAAGAGAGCTTTTTTAGGGCTTCGGGCTGGATAGGATAACCTTTCCGCGGAAAAATCAGTAACGTAACCTGTTGGAGCAAATCTTTGGCGCGGTACCAACGATGAATTTGACTCGCAAGGTCAGCGCCAATCACGAGTAAATATTCGGCATCTTCTCCCCAAATTTCTTTGGCAATCTTAACGGTATTTAAACTGTGGCGATCGCCTAATCTCCCATCGAGGGAGACATTGTCGCAAGCGAGATCATCGATGAGCATTTGGAGCATGGCATTGCGTTGCTCAAGGGATGCACCATGGTCTTTAAAAGGATTATCGGCTGCCCAAACAGTCACTTTATCGTAGCGTTCACTTAGCCAACGCAGAATAGATTGGTGTCCAACAGTTGGGGGATCAGCGCTGGTTCCGAATAGGGCAATTTGGGTCATTTCGGTCTAGAAAAAAGGGTAGGGCGTCGGCGTAATTGTCGGGTCGAGGGGAAAGAAATTCAGGGGTTTGAAAGTGTTCTATCGCAGCTCGTCATCAAGGATATGACATGATGTGTGCTGAGGATGTTCAGATGAGTGTATATGAATTTACCCACTTGGATCACGGTTTCTCGCTTGGCGGGTGTACCTTTTTTGCTTGTTTTGTTAGAGAATCCAACTAATCAGCAACGATTGTGGGCGATCGCCATCTTTTTGGCTGTGGCGTTAACGGATTGGCTGGATGGCTATTTGGCGCGGAAATTAGACCAGGTAACTGATCTAGGGAAATTCCTCGATCCATTGGTAGATAAGCTATTGGTAACTGCTCCCTTGCTGGCCTTAATCCATTTACAAGAGATTCCGGCGTGGGGCGTGTTTTTGATTATTGCGCGGGAATTGACTGTTGCAGGTTGGCGAGTGACAGGCACGAAAAAAATTCAAGGGGCAAATATTTGGGGTAAGGCAAAAACGGTGACTCAAATTGCGGCGATCGCCCTGCTGATTTATCCGATTAATGCAACAGGAGAACTGATTGCTCTAGGTTTGTTCTGGGTGGCTGTGGCCTTGACTCTCATTTCGGGGCTGATTTACTTGCTTCCCCAAACCCCAGATGCCAGCCAAGAGCAACCAAGCGAAAGTGTTTAGCCGCAAATCAAGGACGGTGACATCGAGTAGATTGAAGAGGGTATAGCCGCCAAAGGCCATGAGATAACTAAACATAATCAGCTTTTCGGGTTTCTCGGTAAGACTTTGCCATGTGAAAACACCTTGCGCCAACACCCAACCGATGAGGCCAATTAATAGTCCCGCCGCCGGAATCCCCATTTCAGAAGTCAGCATTAAATAAAGGTTGTGGGGATGGCCGAGCCAGGTCTCCATTGCCGTTTCATAGGCTGGGGTAAAGCTACGTAAACCAAAGCCTGTGATCGGTCGTCGCTGAATCATATCGCCCAAAAATTGCCATTGGGTACTGCGTAAATCTGCCACTGGGCGATCGCCAGCAAACATTTGGTCGGAAAGTCTGCCCCAAAAATAAAAGGGAATCACTCGTCTGAGGCCATCTCGCCAAGGCGGTTGGCCAAAAGATGCGCCCAATACTGCAGCAAAAAATCCCCCCGCAAAAGCACAAATCCACCACCATCCGATATAGATGGCATAGATCAAAATTCCGAGAAAGGCGATCGCCCAAACATTGCGGGAGTTCGTCAAAATTAGGGCAACAAAATCTATGACCAGCGTAAAGGTGAGGTACAAAAATAGCTTAGATTGGGTGAATTTTTGCCATCGAAAATCCTTTAGCCATAACCCCAATCCCAACAAAAAACACATCAATAAATAGGCGGCGCAGATATTCGCATACATAAATGTAGAAGCGACTCGCCCGGCAGGATTACCAACTCCTGTTAATGCCCAACCGAAGAGTGACCAAATAAAATCTGGGGTTTTCCAGCCCAGCCAAATATCCGCCAATCCTAAAAGTGCCACGACACTAGAGGGCACAACAAATAGCCATGCCATGCGCTCCAATCGGTCAACGCGATCGAGGAGGTAGCTAAAGGTGAGAAAAAAGAGGAAAAAGGGCAAAAAATTCGCCATCCCCAAAAACGAATCGAGGGGATATGGGGAAATTGCGGTCACAAAAAATAGCCACAGGCTAATGCCCCCTAGCAGCCATGCCACCCGCTCTTGCAAAATCTGTTTGTAAAAATGTTTCGTGGAGCGAATGAGCTGAATCCCCACAAAAATCGCGCCCCAGCCCGGTGCTAGTGGAAATAAAAAAATTCCCAGCTCGGCAAGCACCGGTAAGCGACTATCGGGGAATAAATTCAGGTTTTTCATGGTGTAGCAACTAGGGGCGATCGCCTACAAATCCTAGCTTGTTCGCGTCTCACATTTAGGATTCTGGGATGTCGGTCACTTGGCGGGCAAGGTAGGCCACCGCAAAATCACCATTATCCGATTCGGCGAGCTTATCCCCCAGCACAAATACTTCTTCGGCTAGTTCTTTCCCTAATTTCTGGATCAACGCCTGCCGTTCACTGACGGAATGCTGTTGGTCTCGCACCTTATGTTGCCAATCGCTGGTAAATACATATTCGAGGCTGGTGTGGAGAGCGAGTTGCCGTAAAATCTCCCATTCCTGGCGATCGCACCAAAAGCCATTGCAGTCGGGACAGCGTTCTAAATAAAATGGTGTACCAACCGGAATTTTGACGCGGGAGAGATAACGGCGACATTCTGGACAAAGGGCAGCTCGATTGTCGGTTTCGCTGGGCGTAAAATTAGAGTCGAGTTTGAGGCTTGTATTGACGATGGAAGGTTTGTCTTGGGAACTTTGCCACGCCTGATATCGTTCTCCCGATAGCCAGTCTCCCTCGCATTTTTCGCAGTGATAACTGGTGAGGTCATCGCCCAACTCTAAATCACTCAATTCAATTTCTCGACACTTCGGACATTGCACGCTGCTCTTTCCCTCAGTTTACGCTCGTCATCCTCGTCATATCCTATCTCAAGGCGATCTCCTCAAAAAACAACTTTATACATCGAACTTTAGATTGCTCATCAATATGACTTTAATAAATAAAAAATTATGAGTTTAGAATTGAAAATCATAGTTATTATAAACAGCTCAAGAATCACTATTTATCTCAAGTTTTTAGGTGAGAATTTATTATACAAATAATTAGAGTTGTTGAGAATCTATTTTGGTGTTCCACAGAAAAAAAAGCGCAATAAAACTCCACTAAAGTAATCATAGCCAAAAATCACTATCTTCTAAAAAATCGATTGGAAAGCTCTCAAAATCGATCGCTTCTTTTTTCTGTAAAACAGCATTATATTGACTGGCGATCGCCTCGGGAGAGAAATTGTTTTCAAGATATTTTCTTGCAGACTGACCCAAACGTTTTGCTTCTTTAGTGTCCTGACTTAATCCAAGAATATAATCCGCTAATCCTTGTGAATCACCATTTTCAAAGCCAGCACCACAATCACCTTCCTCAAGCATATTGTTGAGATAAGTAGATTTTGGACAAATCGCAGCGATGGGACGACCACTTGCTAAGTAACCATAAACTTTACTAGGAGCAACCAGACCTTCCATTCCTTCACTAACACTAACGAGAGTTACATCACAAGCAGTCAAGGAATAAGTTAAATCTTTTTTATCTTGGTAAGGAAGGAAAACAAAATTATTTAAACCATGCTCTTTAATCTTTGCTTTCAAATTCTCTTGCTTTGCACCTTTACCGATACAAACAAATTGAATGGGTTCGTCTTTTAGTTTCAGCGCGGCTTTGAACATTGTGTCAATGTCGTGACAGCGACCCATATTACCAGAATAGAGAACAGTGAATTTTTCAACTAAATCATGCTTCTGAGCAAACCAATTTTCTTCCTTCTCAATTGGGTAAATCTTTTGAGGATCTGCCCAGCTATGAATAATTGTGATTTTGTCTTCAACTTCAGGACAGTGAGCAACAATTCTGTCTTTCATATTGCTGCTTAGAACAATAATTTCTTTAGAGTTACGCCATACTTGCTTATTAATCCAAGTCCAAGCTTTTACGATTGGATTGTCACGACTAATCATTCCAAGTTCAACAGAAATATCTGGGTGAATATCGTAAATCAAGCAGATATAAGGAGTATTGAAAAAGAAGTTGAGAAGATAGCCGATTACTGGCAGAAAAGGAGGAGCAGTTGTAACAAGTAGAAGATTATATTTTCTGTAGTTAGCTGCAATGTGGAGGATTGCTCTGAAAGCAAATAACAAACCACCAAGTAGAGCGCCTCTCAATCTCTTAGAGCTGAACTTAGTGATATTGGAACGGCGTACTGTCACACCGTTTAGTAATTCTTCTTCTTTAGGAGCGACTTGGTCTTGGTTAGCATAACCAGGTTGACCAGTGAAGACGTCAATGTTTAGACCATTGCGACCGAGGTGCTTGACTAACTCTTCGATGAGTTGGCCAGTCTTCGCGTAGTCCGGGGGGAAAAATTGAGTGACAACTGAGAGTTTTGTGGAACTGTCAGTAACCACATCTCGTGAATGATACTCAGAATTCCTAAAAAGCGAATTCACAAGATTATTAGCAACATTGTTAGTTAGAGTAATACTACCAGCGGAGCTAGCTGAGATTTTTCCAAAATCAGGAGAAATAAAGTCTTTCCCTTTCACTAGATTTTGTTTGACATTACTAATATTCCGCAATAAAGTAGAAGAGAGTTCCTGAACATTAATGGCTTGGTTATAACTTGCAATCATCTCTTTTTCTCTACCTAAAGTAGATAATGCCACCCCTCTATTGTTCCAAGTAACATAATCATTGGGATTAGCCTTGATTGCCTTATCATAATTTTCGATTGCCTCTTCTTCTTCGCCTAAAGAAGACAATATAACACCTCGATTATTCCATGCAATATGCGTATTTGGCTTGAGTTTTAAAACATTATCATAGCTGTTGAGAGCTTCTTCATACTCTTTCGCGAAACTGTGAAAAAGACCTTTTTTCAGCCATAAATAAGCTTGTTGACCAGAATCTGTAGCTGCTTTGATCTCATCAACAACTTCTTTTATCACTATCTTCTTTTCTGCTGATTCTAAATCTTTATATTCCTCAAAAATACTCTCTTCATAATTGGCACAATTATACTCACGTTTTATCTGCATTAGAGTAGAATTAAAATGAAAAATATTAGAGCGCCAATCAAAAAAATCTGGTGCACGACGAACAAAATAGTTGATGCCAAAATCTGGAAGAAAGAATATTAGTGTAATGGGAAATTGGTCTCGAATTTTTTCACGACTTAAATTGAGGTTTCCAAGAATTAATGGGACTTTTTCCCAGTTTTTTCCTGCATAACCTTTTGTTTGACTTAAACCAAGCAGATTTATATGCTTTTCTTGTTCATATTCTGATATCGCAATTTCAATTCCTTTGATGAATAAAATGTCGAATTTTTGTTCCTCATATTTTTGAACAATTGCTTCATAAAGATTCTTGCTCTCCTTACTTATAGTTAATTGAGATATTTGTTTTTGTAATAAATCTTTCTCTAGTTTTCGAGTCAATTCCTCTGCGGTTTCTGATGTACAGTTGACAAACTGTAAGTTGAAATCATTTGCTCGCCGAATAGATCGCAATAATGCGGCATAAGAATCTTGATCTTGAGGTCTAATATCATTATCCCAAATAGAATTATTTGCACTTGAACTCATGATTTACTTCTCTATTCTATAATTGTGCTTTTGCCTGTTTAAATTGTTGAATTTTAAGAATTAACGGATGCACATCGTACCAGACTTGAATTTCATCCTCACTGTCAAATGCAGCATACTGTAATATACATCGACTAAATAGCAGCCGTCGTTCATTATCATTCCCTTTAATCTGCTTGTCTCTTGCCACCTTTGCTAAAGTCAACCATTCTTCCGAAGAAGTTACTGATCGACGATAGGTGTCTCGCGTTTGAGTAATTGCAAATTGGGCGGCTCTTTCTGTAATTGGTAGCTCATCAACATAATCAAACGAAGTTCGTACCAATCTGAGTAAATCTCTAACATGACCACCACTCATCTGACATAGCCGTGTCAAAATCTCTTCATTTCCAAACACATTGGGTACTAATTCAAACGTTTGAGCTTTTAATTTGCGATGCACTCGTTTGTTAATAATTTCTCTTAGCCGTTGTAAACCTTCTTGATCTTCGTCTCCATTTAAAGTCTGAATTGCAGTAATTGGCAAAATCGAAGGTTCTCCATCATACCTCTCCGCTAAGTCATTTGCTCGATTATATGCAATCGAAATTGGCACAGTATAGACTACATCGCAACCAAGATCTTTTAACTGCTCCGAGCGATCAATGAAAATTTCTTCATGGTTTGTGCGCCCATCATCATCTCGCCGAACTGGCACGATCCGATCCAAATTATCAACTATCACTACAAGTTGCTTTTTACCATGGGATAAGTTGCTAGTTGCATCTTGGATAAATTCTTTGAGGATATCTAGCAATGTTACTGTATTCGGATCAATCAATTTGCGAATTTTTTCTCGTTGACTGGGGATCTTACGAATAGCCACTGACATTGTTGTAAACATTAGCGGAATATCCACTTGCCCATTATTGAATTCTACTTCTGCTAGAGCTAAATCTTTGAGTTCCTGTATCCGACTCTCAACCCACTTTTGAAACTTTGATTGATCGGCATCTAATGTATTGAGTAATTGTCGCACACAAGCTATTAAGATATCTGTATATTGTGCATCTTCAGGATCAATATCTCCATCATCAGCGGCAAAATATACGACATAGCAGTCTTGTTCTTCTAGATACTTTCTAAGTCGTAATAATTCTGTTGACTTTCCTGTGCCACGATGTCCCGCGTACAGTTGTGCCGTGGGACGACTATTTCGACTACGAATAATTTTTCGTCCAAGATCTCGCTTAATATCTGCTCTACCTCGCGAGTCTGACATATCCACATAAATATCTGCATCCTTGATCGCATCGAGAGGATAAAACGGATCAAAAGAATTGTAGATTCTGAGCAGTAATTCTTCTTCGGACATATCCCGACCAAACTAAGCAACTACACTTAATTATATCGAGTACTTCAGATCCCCGACTTCTTTTGCTAGATGCCCAGAAACCTGAAATCATTGCCTCAGAAGTCGGGGATCTTTAACCCCATGAAATGTCTCTAAACTTCAACACCTTCGTAGATATCGGCCAATGCCATTTCACAGCCCACGGAATCCAATCGAATCACATCATCAATCTCTGTATATTCCGTCAGACTCCACTTTTTCGCTTCAACCCGCACAAAATGCTCCACATAAACGCGGTCTTGGGCAATGAGCAGATAGTCCTGAAAATCTGGAATCGAACGATAATATTCAAACTTTTCACTGCGATCATAATTTTTCGTTGATGGTGATAGCACCTCTGCAATTAGACAAGCACTCAAAAGTGTATCTTTGCGGCCTTCTTGCAAAACTACTGGTTTCGCTGCAACCATCACATCTGGATAAGTATAGATTTGTGGTGAGGGAATACACAAACGTTGATCAAGGACAAAAATACGATACGGAGATTTTTTGAGAGCGAGTTTGAGAGAAACATATAAATTACCGCTCAACTCGTTATGATTCGGTGTGCCTCCTGTCATGAGTTGGACTTCTCCTTTGATGTATTCATGCCGTTCTGTTGCTTGCTCTTCCTGTGCTAAATATTCTTCGGGAGAAATAGTCTTAACCAGAGTTTGAGTCGCCATAACTTATTCGGCTTTCGTAATATCCTTGCATTCTGCCCTAAACCTAGCACAAGTATTTCAATGGTTATAGGGACGATGAAGCTAACTTTTCCTCGGCGATCGCCCATCACTTTCCAAACAAAAACCGCCTCTCCCAAATTCGGAAAAGACGGTTTCAGCTATTATCAAATCAAAATTTAGACCAAGTATTCCTGCAAAGGTTTTACATCTAACGGCTCAGCCTGAAGCGATCGGATCGCTGCAACAGTTGCCCGTGCCCCTGCGAGAGTTGTAATAATCGGCAACTTGTAATCCAGTGCCGTCCGACGAATCACCCGACCATCAGTTTGGGAATCTTCCCCAGAAGGCGTATTGATAATGAACTGAATCCAACCATTCTTCATCCAATCCACTACGTGAGGACGACCTTCATGGAGCTTAAGCACGAGCTCCACATCTTCAATACCGTTGTCCAACAAGACTTGGCGTGTACCAGCTGTGGCGACAATGCGGAAACCGAGCTCAATCAAATCTTTCACCACTGGCACAGCCGCTTCTTTATTGCGATCATTCATCGAAACAAAGACAGTACCTTCAGTGGCAAGTTTAACGCCTGCACCGATTTCAGCTTTTGCAAATGCCTTACCAAAGTCAGTGTCGATGCCCATCACCTCACCAGTGGAGCGCATCTCAGGCCCAAGCAATGTATCTGTGCCTTCAAATTTATTAAAGGGTAAGACGGCTTCTTTAACAGCGACATGCTTAAGAGTCACTTCGCCATCAACACCTAGTTCCTCAAGGGTTTTGCCAGACATCACCAAAGAAGCAATTCTCGCCAGCGATCGCCCGGTTGCTTTTGAGACATAGGGCACAGTTCGGGAAGCACGGGGGTTCGCTTCGAGAATATAAACCTGATTGTCTTTGACGGCATACTGAATATTCATCAAGCCAACGACATTGAGAGCTTTCGCCAACTTAGTTGTCCACTCACGAATCGTATCCATCACGTCATCGGGGAGGGAAGTGTGAGGAATAGAACAAGCGGAGTCGCCGGAGTGAATACCCGCTTCCTCGATGTGCTCCATAATGCCGCCAATCACCACTTTGCCCGTTTTATCGCATAGGGCATCCACATCGACTTCGATCGCATTTTCGAGGAATTTGTCCACCAAAATCGGATGATCAGGTTCCACCTGAACGGCGTACTTCATGTAGTAATCCAATTCGGCATCGGAGTAAACAATCTCCATTGCGCGACCACCAAGGACATACGAAGGACGCACTACGACAGGATATTCAACACGGTTGGCGATCGCCTGAGCTTCAGAATAATCGCGAGCAATACCGTTAGCCGGTTGAAGAATTTGGAGCTCATGGAGAATCTTCTCAAACCGCTCACGATCTTCGGCTGTATCAATATCGTCGGGCTGCGTCCCCCAAATTTTTGTGGTGACAGGGCAATTGTCAGCCTTGAGGTAATTGTCGAGGGGAACCGCTAATTTCAAAGGAGTTTGACCACCGAACTGTACAATCACACCTTCGGGATTTTCCGCTTCGATAATGTTGAGCACATCCTCTTTTGTTAGAGGCTCAAAGTAGAGGCGATCGCTGGTGTCATAGTCCGTGGAAACCGTTTCAGGGTTGGAGTTGACCATGATGGTTTCATAGCCCGCATCGCTGAGAGAGAATGCCGCATGACAGCAACAATAATCAAACTCAATACCTTGACCAATGCGGTTAGGGCCACCACCCAAAATCATCGCCTTGCGCTTATCAGAGGGCGTAACTTCAGACTCAGTACCGTCGTAGGTGGAGTAATAATAGGGTGTAAAGGCTTCAAATTCAGCCGCACAAGTATCAACTAATTTATAAACAGGCGTCACCCCAATCAACTTCCGGTAGGCACGTACAGTATCTTCATCGGTCTTCGTGGCAAAAGCAATTTGGCGATCGCTAAAACCCTGTTGTTTAATCACCCGCATATCTTCGGCGGCAATATCGGTTAAAGCCGTTTGCTTCATGAAACGCTCTGTCACCAACAATTCCGCCATCTTGTCGAGGAACCAGATATCAATTGCCGTCAAATCATGAATCTCCTCTACGGTCATACCAAGTTTTAGTGCCTGATACACCGTAAAAATTCTCTCAGGGTTGGGTGTCCGGAGACTCGTCGAAATTTGACTGAGGTTAGGAAGGGTTTCTTTGCGATCGCAGCCAAAACCATAACGACCTGTTTCTAGAGAACGTAATGCCTTTTGGAAGGATTCTTGGAAGGTGCGGCCAATAGCCATCGCCTCACCCACAGACTTCATTTGAGTGGTGAGAGTCGGCTCAGAGCCAGGGAATTTCTCAAACGCAAACCGAGGAATCTTGGTTACGACATAATCGATAGTCGGCTCAAAAGACGCAGGGGTTTGCTTAGTAATATCGTTCGGAATTTCGTCGAGAGTATATCCAACTGCCAACTTCGCCGCAAATTTGGCGATCGGGAAACCTGTTGCCTTTGATGCCAGTGCCGAGGAACGAGATACCCGCGGATTCATCTCAATCACAATCACATCACCATTGAGGGGATTCACAGAGAATTGGATATTAGACCCCCCCGTTTCAACCCCAATTTCACGAATAATTTTTAAAGAGTAATCTCGCAGACGTTGATATTCCTTATCCGTCAAAGTTTGGGCTGGGGCAACGGTAATCGAATCTCCGGTGTGAATACCCATCGGATCGATATTTTCGATGGAACAAATAATCACCACGTTGTCGGCAAGATCTCGCATCACCTCAAGCTCATATTCCTTCCAGCCGAGGAGGGATTTTTCAACGAGAATCTGCGAAACAGGAGAGGCTTCCAGACCAGATTTACAAATTTTCTCGTATTCTTCTTGGTTATAAGCAATACCACCACCGCTACCACCCATCGTGAATGCCGGACGGATAATTAATGGATAGCTCCCAATTTCTGCTGCAACTTCTTTGCCTTCCTCCATAGTGCTGGCAATGCCGGAAGGACAGACAGGGACACCGATGCGAGCCATCGCCTGCTTAAAGAGATCACGGTCTTCTGCCATCTCAATCGCTTCTAATTTTGCACCGATTAGTTCGACATTATATTTATCTAGTGCGCCATTTTTTGCGAGGGAAACGGCTGTATTTAATGCAGTTTGTCCTCCCATTGTGGGGAGCAGAGCATCGGGACGCTCTTTGGCAATAACTTTTTCGACAATCTCTGGAGTAATGGGTTCGACATAGGTGCGATCCGCAGTCTCTGGATCAGTCATAATCGTTGCCGGATTGGAATTCACCAAGACGACTTCATACCCTTCCTCCCGCAAAGCCTTACAGGACTGGGTTCCAGAATAATCAAATTCGCAGGCTTGGCCAATGACAATTGGGCCAGATCCAAGGATTAAGATTTTCTTGATATCTTCGCGGCGGGGCATAGGGCTTCTAGACTTCCGTACTAAAAATTGTCTTGATTATTCTATCGGTTTGCCTGTCAATTCTTTGCGGTTATCGGTGTTGCAGTGTGGCTAAAGTTAGATTTAGCTGACAATCGAGGCTGTGATCAGATGCAAGTGTTCAGTTTTCGGGGTCTAAAGTTTTTTGGCGATCGCCCCTAATGATTTTAAGAATCGATAATTTGCGCGAAAAAAATTGTTGCATTTTTGCGATAATTCATGCAAGGCTAAGCTACTACACGTAAGTAGAACAAAACAAAAAAGTTTCGCTACAATCGCAGTCAGTGAGAGAAGAAAAACAAAATCGGCAGCATTCTGATCTTTGTAGATCTCACATGAAATCGACTGTGCCTTAAACATTTATCGACGGGCTTAGTATTGCTACATATTTTTCTGAGGAGCACCTAAACAGGCAATGACACCTTCAAATCCGTTCTTTGATGCGTTCATTTCCTACGGGCGAGCTGACAGTAAAGTCTTTGCCACAAAGCTCTATGAACGTTTGAAAGAGGCCGGTTGCCATATTTGGTTTGATCAGGAGAATATTCCCCTTGCCGTTGATTTTCAGGAACAGATTAATGACGGCATCGAAAGAACTCACAATTTCCTGTTTATTATTGCGCCTCACTCGGTAAATTCTCCTTATTGTCTCAAGGAAATCGAGTTGGCGATCGCCCTCAATAAACGGATTATCCCGTTGCTACATGTGGAGGAGATCGATCGAGATCTGTGGAAAGAGCGCAATCCAGAAGGCACTGACGACGATTGGGATAATTATTGCAAAGCTGGACTCAACAACAGTTTTCAGAACATTCATCCTGTTATTGGCAAAATTAACTGGATTTATTTTCGAGAAAAGCTCGATGATTTTGAGCTTGGTTTCGAGGGTCTCATTAGCGCCCTGAATAAACATGGTGATTATGTACAACGCCATACAGAATATTTAGATCTCGCACTGGAATGGTCGCGCAACCAACGAAAAAATCAATATCTGCTCACCGAAGAACTCAAACGCCAAGCAGCTGAATGGCTTAGATATCAATTTGTAGACGAGCAACCCCCCTGCATTCCGACAGAGCTTCATGGGGAATTTATCTGCGAAAGCATCCGTGCGGCGAACTTCTCCTACACTCAAACTTGCCTCTGCTATGTGCATAATCTTGAAGATCCAGTGGACGAGCTGGTGCAGTCAATTCGGCGATCGCTGCTGTTATATGGAATTACTGTTGCAGACAACAAAATCGAGAACGAACAGGCTCAAAAAGACTTCAATTCTCGCCGTCGTCAAAAAATTGATTTCGCCGATAACTTCATTTATTTTGTCACGCCCGAATCTCTGCAAAATGACTACTGTCAACAGCAGTTTAAATACGCTGGCGATCGCCACAAGCGCATTATTTTCCTCATCATCGAACCAACCCCTGGCGAACTGTACCCCAGCAATTTAGATGATGTTCAGATCATTGACCTTGTCTCTGGTGATGACCCAAGCAAAAAACAAGCCAGCATAGACAGTCTTCTCAAATTCCTTGACCAAGACTTCTACTATCACAACCGCCATAAATATCTCCTCGCTAAGTCCCTGACCTGGCAAGATCAGCGCGAAATTCCGAGCTTACTCTTGCGAGGCTGCATATTACAGCAATATGAAGATCTCCAGAAAATTGCAGAGCAACGCAAATATCACCAATTTACTGAGCTCCAAAACAGCTTTCTAGACGCAAGCCTCGCCCAAGCCACAACCCAAACCCAAACCGATGTGTTTTTAAGCTATGCGCCACAGGATATCGATTTTGCGACAAAGCTCAATAAAACCTTAGAGGAACAAGGGAAAGTTACTTTTTTTGCACCGTTCCATGCAGATCATGATTCAGAATCTGATGCAGATATTCAGCAGGGGTTAATTGATGCCGCTAATTTTATTTATGTGATTTCGCCGGATTCGGTCGCCAAAGATGATTGTTTAGCCCAATTACAACGGGCAAAGGGGGTCGGCAAAAGAATTCTCGGTATTCTCTGCCGCACAACTGAGCTAGAGGCATTTCAGGGAATTTGTGCAGAAGACCAACTCATTGACTTTAGCCGCCATGGTTTAGATTTTCAGGCGGGTCTCAGCCAACTGGTGCGGTTATTAGATACGGATAAGGCTCATGTCCAGAGCCATACGAAATGGTTTCGGCGAGCGATTGAGTGGGAGCAAAAGAAGAAAACTCGAGATCTTTTATTGCGGGGCAATGAGTTGGCGATCGCCCAATATTGGCTCAAGGAATCGGATGAAGGACAGAAGAGCCCCCAGCCGACGAAGCTCCAACGGGAATTTATTCAGAGCAGTGTTGCCGAAAGCCAAAAAAATATCCGTCGCCAGAAATTTTTATTCACAGCGGTAAGTGTGGGCTTTGTAATTTCTACAATTTTGGGGATTTTTGCCACTCGGAAATCCTATGAAGCCGCAGTGAGCGAACTGAGCGCGATTATGAATACATCTGCAGCGTTATTCTCCTCAAATAATGAGTTAGATGCGTTTGTTGAGGCAATGCATGCTTGGCGAAAATCCAAGGACATTAACCTCAATCGCGGCGATCGCTACCTCAACAAAGATATTTCGAATGTTTTAAGCCAATCCGTCTATCAATTATATGAATCCAATCGTCTCAGTGAACATGAAGCTGCTGTTTACGCCGTGGACTATAGTTCATCTGGGGAGTTGCTGGTATCAGGTAGTGCGGATCGACAGCTGAATCTTTGGTCAGCCAATGGTGAGTTACTTCAAACCCTTGGTGAAGTTGGCCCTATTAGTAAAGGCCATACAGCTAGCGTCTATGCTGTGCAATTTAGTCCAGATGATCAACTTATTGCCTCAGCGAGTGGCGATCGCTCCATTAAATTGTGGCAACGGACGGAAAATGAACAAGAATACTTGTTTCAAAAAACACTTTATGGCTGCGTCTTCGAAGCAGAGTTTTGTAATGGGCATGAAGGAAGTATAAATACCATTGCCTTTAGCCCTGATGGTGAATTTTTTGCTTCAGGCAGTGAAGATAAAACCATTAAACTCTGGAGTAGCGAAGGTGAGTACATAACCACTCTTAGCGAATCAACTCCAGATAACCAACATCAGCGAGCTGTCAATGATATTGCCTTTAGTGCTGATGGTCGCCTCCTAATTTCTGTGGGTGATGACCGCAGCATTAAACTTTGGGAGCGAAATCTTCTCAGTAATCAGTTTACGCTCCGCCAAACCATTGAAGGTTGCCGTAAAACTGAAATCTGCGACGGGCACCAAGACGAAATCAAAGGTGTTGCCATTACGCCAAATGGCGAGCAATTTGTCACAGCAAGCGATGATAAAACAGTCAAAATCTGGCGCGTTAAAGATGGCACTTTAGAAAAGACTCTCATTGGCCATACGGATGAAGTTGAGAGTGTAGAAATCGATACGATAGACAACGGGAAAGGGCTCAATCTGATTGCCTCTGTCAGCCGCGATAAAACCGTTCGTATTTGGAATACCAAGGGAACAGCAATCCAAACGTTTCCAGGGCATAGTAGCCGAATTTATGATGTGGTCTTTAAACCCGGTGAGGCGGCGATCGCCACCAGTAGCCGAGACAGAAGTATCAAACTGTGGCGACTCAATAACGACATTGTGACGCCTTTTTATGGTCATACCAGTCGGGTTTATGCTGTCACCTTTAGCCCTGATGACCAAATGGTGGCGTCTGCAGGGCGTGATCGCACTATCAAACTTTGGAGTCGCGAAGGTGAACTATTACGTACCTTAACGGGTCATACTGCCGAAATCGAAAAAGTTGTGTTTAGCCCTGATGGTCAACTCCTTGCTTCTGCGAGTTGGGATGGCACCGTCAAAGTTTGGACAATCAAAGGTGAGCTGCTTACGACCTTCACAGACCATACTCAAGAAGTCTATGGCGTTGACTTTAGCCCCAATGGCAAAACAGTAGCTTCCTTAAGCGCCGATCAAACCATGAAACTGTGGGATCTCGAAGGCAATATCATCCAAACTATCAATCTAAATGAAGGTCGCGTATATGATTTGCAGTTCAGTGATGATGGCGAATTAATTGCCCTGGCCATTGGCAATACAATTCAAACCCTCGAAAAACAGCAGGGAGGACGTCGCAGTTACCGTATCGGTAAAAAGATTGGTGGTTGTCAGATCCTCGACCAAAACTGTAATGCCCACCGAGATGATATCGAGGCGATCGCCATTACGAATGACAACAGCATGCTCGTTTCCGCGAGCCGAGACAGCACCGTCAAATTCTGGGGTCGAGATGGGCATCACCTCTACACATTACGGGGCCATGAGAGCGAAATTGAAGGCTTAAGCTTAAGCCCTGACAACACAAAACTCGTTTCCGCCAGCCGTGATAGCACCCTTGTTATTTGGGAAAATTTACCCTCATCTGAAGATATCTCTCGTTTAGTCCATAACAGCGATATATCCCTTGAGTATTGGGGGGGCAGCGCAAAAAAAGATGAGAAAGATGACATAGACAGCAAAAAACTAAAACCAAAAAACACAATCCTGAAAGGCCATCGTGCCGAAGTCTATGCCGCTGACTTTAATGCAGATGGTACGATGCTCATTTCTGCCAGTGCGGATCAGTCGATTATTCTGTGGGATTTAGAAGTCGCTCTCAACCTAAATGCACTCATTAATTACGGGTGTAGTTGGTCACAGGACTATCTACAGTACAGTGACGACGTAACGAGCAGAGCTGGCAATTTTTCTGATCTCTGTCGAGGTCATACCCTACCAGACAAATCCAAAACCAACTTTTAATACCATGCATCTACGGCAACACTTCTAAGTTATGACCCTGACTAATATCGATACCATTCAGTATCTACGACATGCACCAATCCTCCGCAAATGCTCAGTACAAGATTTATCTCGTCTTATCCCTTTCATTGCGGAACGTCAGCTGACACAAAACGAAATTTTATTTAAGGAAGACGATACAGCAGATATGTTGTTCGTCCCTGTCAATGGCAGTTTCAAATTATTGTCAGGCAAGCGGTGCATCGATGAAGTCTCGACAGGGTTTGTCGGGGAAGAAGCAGCCTTAGATATGGAGAACTATTCATTGACCTGTACCGCTGCCACAGATGCGGTTGTTCTTGCCATTGAAAAGAGCGCACTTAATAAGATCAAAGCAACCAATCCTTTCCTCGAAAGGGGTTTATATCGATCCTTTGCGAGTCACTATATTTTTAATAAAGAGCTGCTAGATGAAACAAAATCTGGAATAGATGCGGCTGGCACTAGCAATGTATCTGAGGAAGCTCCCACGCGAGCATTAATAGGTTGGGTCATGGCGATCGTCCTACCAATTGTTGTGGCGTTGATTACGTCTCACCCTAGCTTTGAAATTTCTGTCAGTATCCAGCAATTTCTGACAATTTTTTCGGCGGCTTTAGTGCTCTGGACTTTTGATCTGGTGGCTGCTTTTATCCCAGCGATCATTATCATTTTTTCGTTATTAGTCTTAGATGTCGCACCATCTAGTTTGGTACTGTCAGGTTTCTCTTCCAGTAGCTTTTTCCTTGCCCTAAGTATTTTTGCATTGGGAGCTGTACTGTCGGATTCTGGTCTGACCTATCGCCTTGTTTTAATCATTCTCAAGGCAGTACCGCAATCGCAGTTTTCCTATAGTTTGACGCTTTTTATGATTGGGTTATTGTTAACACCTGTTTTACCGACAGCGAATGGTAGGACACAGTTAGTAACGCCTTTAATGATCGATATGGTGGATGCACTCCAGCTCAAAAAAACAGGCAAAGGTGCAACGCGTTTAGGGTTTGCGGCCTTTAGCGGCACTACCTTTATGTCTTTTCTTTTCCTCAGTAGTAAACCGATTAATTTTGTTTTAGTCGGTTTATTGCCCTCTCAGGTGCGGGAAAGGTTTAGTTTGCCCTATTGGACATTGGCAGCGTTAGCAGCGGGGGCGGTGGCGATCGCTGGCTATATTATTGTCTCTTCGCTCCTATTTCGTAACGAAGAACCCACAACCCTCTCCCGAGAAAATCTTCAATCTCAACTGAATATCCTTGGCCCAATGAACAACACCGAGTGGATGGCACTGGGAAGTATTTTGGTCTTCCTCACTGGTGTCTTAACCGCCTCAATCCATGGCGTTGCAATCCCTTGGGTTGGATTACTCGTTTTTTGTTTTTTGTTGCTGGGGAAAGTTCTACTCAAACAGGATATCCGCAAAAGTATCGACTGGCCTTTTCTCATTCTCCTAGCCTCCCTCATCGGTTTATCTCGCTCCATTGCCTATATCGGTTTCGATGATTGGATTAGTGAGTATCTCGGCTGGTTGGGCTCATCAATGCGGAATAATTTTTCTCTGTTTGTACTGCTCTTTTCTGCGGCTATTTTCGGAGCAAGGCTGCTATTGCCGATGGCTTTAATCGTGCCGTTATTTGGCACCATCTTTATCCCCTTGGCAGAAGGCAGCGGTGTAAATCCTTGGCTCATCGCATTCATTATCTTGATCATCAGCGACGGTTGGTTTTTCCCGTACCAATACTCCCCGAAGCTCCTCTTCACGTCTATTACGGATGCCCAAGGATTATTTAATGATCGCCTGCTAACCCAAGGTAATATTTTGATGAATATTGTGAGGGTTTTTGCAATCTTTGCCTCCTTTACTTACTGGAAATGGCTGGGGATTTTGTAAGTTTTTTGAGGCAAACTAGTGGTAATCATCTGATTTTCACTCACCAAATATTTCTTTAAATTAGTGAATTCTCGTTCTGGATTCGGAAAACCAAGCCATGCTTAACTTCCTGCCCTCCTTATCTGAAGTGCTATCTACGCCATCCTCAATGTTGTCTAGCTTGTCAATATTGCCTGTCATCGTTCTCGTCGGGGCGATCGCCCCATCACCCACAAGGAAGATTGGCAACAAGCTCCTACGCATAGCTCGCCATGAGCGGACTTTTGCCACCTTGTTTCTGGTGATTTTATCCATTTTTATCGTGATGCATAGTCTCGATAAACCAAGATTACTCGTACTTCATAGCTACGAGACGGACTACACCTGGACAACCGAGCAGATCGTTGGCATTGAACGAATTCTCGAACGAAAAAATTCCTATATCATCCGCGAGCATTTTCTCGACACCAAGAAAAAACCATACAAAGACTACATGAAGCGCGCCGAACGGGAAGTGCGTGCCATCATTAAACAGTGGAAACCCAATGTCATCATTGCCACAGACGATAACGCCCAAATCTTGGCAGGACAGCATTTTGTAGATGATCCACGCATCAAGATTGTGTTTACGGGTGTGCAGGGCGATCTCAAAAAATATGGCTATACTTCTGCCAATAACGTCACAGGCATTACTGAAGGTGTGCCACCGGGAGCAATTAAAGAAACCCTTGATCAAATTAACCAATCCCTAGGTTCTGACTACCGAAAAATCTATTTCCTGACCCACAGCACCACCCACTCCAAATACGTTGTGGAAAACATGAAAAATTTCGATTGGGGTGACTACGAAATGGTCAGCGCGTCGGAATATGAAACATTCAATGATTGGAAATCAGCAGTAAGCAGAGCGGAAAATTCTGCCGATATTCTACTCATCGGTGGCTATAAATCATTGCAAGGCACTGAAGACCAGACCGAAGGCGGCAAAGTTGTTCCTTACGAAACAGTGCTTGAGTGGACAGAAGAAAATTCTTCACTTCTCAAAGTTGGTGCAAGAGGTGTCTATGTTGAAGATGGCGGAATGATTGCCGTGGGTGCGTCGCCTTATGAGCAGGGTGAAGAAGCTGCAAAAATTGCTGTGGCACTATTGGATGGCACTAAGAAAATTGAGGATATGCCCGTCCAGGAGAGTAATCAATATTTAGTCTATATGCGGGAAAGTAAGCTTCGGGAGTTTAATCCCAATCTGAGGATGCCCAAAATTTATGAGGCTTTTGCCCGAGCAACAAGTCATTATTTCGAATGATTTGAGTCATATTTTTCAGGGTAAGGACTGGGGACAATAAAGTTACCTGGTTCTTTTTTTTGGTGATGTCTTGAGAGAATTTTGTCTGAGCCTATAGATAATTTCAGATCGGTTATGCTCTAAGATTTAGCGAGAGTAACTGATTGAGATTTTGTGTAGGAGTGGCAGATTATGACCCAGGAAAAAAAGACATGGAGCGATCGCTTTGAGACGTCTCTACATCCGGCGATCGCCGTGTTTAATGCGAGCATTGGTTTTGATATTGAGCTTATCGAATACGATCTCACTGGTTCTGTTGCCCATGCACAAATGCTTGCCCACACAGGCATTATCTCGGCGGAAGAAGGTGACACTTTAGTAGAAGGGCTAGAGCAAATTCGCGAGGAATATCGTGAAGATAATTTTCACCCCGGTGTTGAAGATGAAGATGTTCACTTCGCGGTAGAAAAACGCTTAATCGAAATTGTGGGTGACGTTGGTAAAAAACTCCACACTGGGCGATCACGGAATGACCAAGTTGGTACCGATATTCGGTTATATCTCCGAGAGCAAATCCGCACAATTCAAATCCAAATCCGAGCTTTCCAACAAGCGCTCCTTACCCATGCCGAAGCCCATGTTGAAACCTTAATTCCCGGCTATACACATCTTCAGCGGGCACAACCCATTAGCTTGGCACATCATCTAATGGCCTATTTTCAGATGACCCAACGGGATTGGGAGCGTCTTGACGATGTGTTTAAACGCACCAATATTTCTCCTCTCGGTTGCGGGGCACTAGCAGGAACAACATTTCCAATTGATCGCCATTACAGCGCAAACTTACTAGAATTCGACCGCATCTATCAAAATAGTCTTGATGGGGTGAGCGATCGCGACTTTGCCATTGAGTTCTCAGCAGCAGCGAGTCTGGTGATGGTTCACTTAAGCCGCATGGCAGAGGAAATGATTTTCTGGGCATCAAAAGAATGTAGCTTTATAACGCTTAAAGATAGCTGTGCTACTGGGTCTAGTATTATGCCCCAAAAGAAAAACCCTGATATTCCCGAGTTGGTACGCGGTAAAACAGGGCGTGTTTTCGGTCATTTGCAAGGCTTATTGGTGCTGATGAAAGGATTACCTTTGGCCTATAACAAAGATTTACAAGATGATAAGGAAGGGCTTTTCGATACGGTTCGCACAGTGCAAGGCTGTTTAGAAGCAATGACCATTTTGCTCTCGGAAGGGATTGAATTTCAGATATCACGTCTCGAAGAAGCGGTAAACGAAGATTTCTCCAATGCAACGGATGTAGCAGATTATCTTGCTGGTAAAGGAGTGCCTTTCCGTGAGGCTTATAATCTCGTGGGTAAGGTGGTGAAAACTAGTATCGCTGCCGACAAGCTGCTCAAAGATTTAACAATGGAAGAATGGCAAGCGCTCCACCCGAAATTTGAGGAAGATATCTATGAGGTGATCGCCCCGAAGCAAGTTGTCGCCGCCCGTAATAGTTATGGTGGTACAGGCTTCGAGCAAGTCCGTCAGGCGATCGCCACAGCAAAAGATTTAATGTATTCCTAGACGCTTTTTGTCATCCTAAATCAGAAGCTTTAGCCAAATTATTGCCGTTAGCGCGTTGGATGGATCTTGTTAAGATTCTGCCGCTACGGCTTTTTTTTGTCGCCAAAAGTCGGCGATCGCCACTGTTGAGAGATGGGAGAGAAGACCAAGGGGGCCAGCAAATAAACAAAGTGCTAAAGAATGAGCTGTGATCAGCTGCTTTTCGACTCCCTGCTGATAAATCCAACGTCCGACAAACAGATCCATCACAAGGTAATGCACCCAACCTGTTGCCATCACTTTTGGTATAGAAAAGAGCGCTGCAAGATTTGGTAACGTTGGATTTCCCCAGAGTTCAGCCTGATCTGGTTCAATCGATAAGACAAAAAGACAGCCATAGACTAATGCCAATGCTACAAAAGGTAGAACTGAGTCCATTACTTTCTGAGTGAACTGCCAACGGGGCAACACAATCATTAATGCCCAAAAAGGTAATACAAAATAATTTGCAACATTGAATACATTTTCTAAAGTCATAAAGACAAAATCCCTAAATTTGACAGACAATATAAGCCCTTTGGGTATGATAAAGCCAACATATCAATCCCCCAGAAATAGGGCGTGAAAATTAATTATTAAAAAAGTATTAAAAGGTTTAGAATGGATTTGTCACTAAGGAGACAGTAAGGTGTTTATTCGACTTGCCCAGCAACATCGTGATTTTGTACAAGACCTCGTTATGAGTCTTCAGGCTCTGGCGATCGCCCTTGAGAACAGAGGTTATCTCGCTTCCTGCTATACATGTGGTGCAGAGCTCAACAGTGCTTCCTTTATGGTGAGTCTTGGTGAAAACCACCTTATTCGCTTCCTCGTTTCTGACTATGGTATTTCTTGGACAGAGATGCGCGACGAACGAGAACTGATGAAATTGGAAGGCGCTGAAGCGATTAGCCAACTCCAAGAGCTCGCCAACATGATTAAATATCAGCGCGAGTTGCCAAGGGAATTTTCCTACAAGCGTTCCGCTTCTGATTCCGTCGCAGCGATTTAATCGAGAAAGTACGAACTCAGGCTGAGGCTCACAAAGATATAAACAAGAAAACTCCCCAATCTATTTTGGGGAGTTTTCTTGTTGTCTGAAAATATTTTCGGAGCTGAGGCCTCGCTAAAATCGGTGATTATCTTAGCCCAAGAACTAGTTGGTAAACATGGGCAAACAAATTGTGACAAATAAATAAACTAACGGTGCGGTAAAAACATAACTATCAGTACGGTCTAGGATGCCGCCATGCCCTGGAATGAGTTGTCCTGAATCTTTAAAGCCAGCATCACGCTTCATGATCGATTCGGTCAAATCGCCTAGAAGCGTCGTCACGCTAATTACAGTGCCTAAAATCATCCCAGTGATCGGCCACCAAGCCCAACCGAGATACCATGCACCAGTCACAGCCACTGAAATCGTACCAATGGAACCAAATAATGCACCTTCCACGGTCTTTTTAGGGCTAATTGCAGAGAGCTTAGTTTTACCGAGCCATTTCCCCATAACATAAGCACCAATATCTGCGGCCCAAATACAAACCATCACAATAAAAGTCAGTTTGAGAGCATAGGGGAGATGGAACCAGTCTGTCCAGGATTCGGGGAGATAGCCATAGAGAGGAAGATTACTAACGGCTTCGGTTTCGGCAATGCTACCCATACGTAGCCTCACCCAATAGCTCGGCATATAGCCACCATAGAATAGTCCCAAAATAGAGGTGGACATATCGGCAATAGTTGCCATCTTTGTCTGGAACAGTAGGTAGAAGCAAATAAAGGTTCCGGCTAGTGGGAAGAGTGCATCTGTCAGACTAGGGTTGATGGTGGAGATAATTAGCAGTAGCTGCGACACAATGAGAGTACTCTTTGCGGCAGGCTCAAGTCCTTTTGCACGCACCATCCGAAAGTATTCTTGTTGTCCAAGGAAGACAAGGATTGCCATACCCGCAGTAAAGTACCAGCCTCCCAAAATGATAAGGCTCAAGGCAATGGCGATCGCCACTACTCCACTAATGATGCGCGACAATGACATAGTAGTTTCGGCTCGTTTTTAAAAGCACCGATAAAAGATAAAGCGAATTAATCAGACTGTTAAAGAAAATTTTATCAAACGTTAACAAGAATTATGATGATCACCAGCTTTAAAGCTGGATGCACCAAAACACGTCCTGATAGCGGGAAAAACTTAGTGACGAAGACCGATAAGTCTCAAACGATCGAGTGCTGAATAATTTTTTGTGTTCAGATTTTGCTGAACTTAAAGGCTCAAATTATTAGCTAAATGAACCTTTAAGTACAGTACTTTGTTACAGAAATCTTTTCCAGCCTTGGTGGGGAAATTGCAAGTTTTGATGTAAAAAATCCTCCGAAAAGCTGTCCTATTTGCACCGCATCACAATAGGAATAGGAAATAAGGCCGTTGCGTTTGACTGCTTAGTTTTGCGAAAATATAGAATAATGGATCTTCAAATTTCATGGATTATTAATGAGCAGTCAATGGGATAATTTCCTGAAAAATCTGGGAACATGGCGTGGTTCATTCAGCACAATGTCACTTAATGGCGAGATCTCTAGTGATGTTCCTTCGATCCTAACTTTGGCGCTAGTGGACGGCGATCGCGATTGTGTGCGGCTTCATTTGCAACGGTTTGAATCTGGGGACTACGACAGTGAAGCGTCGAGTAATATGACCCAAGATTTTCGTTCTCTCGGTCGACACATGATCTTTTCCGAAACTGGATCATTTTCCAAGGGGGTAATGTGGTTCTCGACAATGATGGATTTTATTGCTGAGTTTGGGTTTATTGCAGGCGATCGCCGTCTGCGGATGGTGCAGATTTACGACGAACAATATCACTTTGAAAAGCTTGTATTTATTCGAGAATTTCGCGAAGGGACAAATGCGAAAGAAAGACCGCAATTAACAGTGGATCAACTCGTGGGCACTTGGGAAGCAGAATCCCAAACCTATCGCCCAGATTTTGAACCACCAAAAATTAGTCAAAGTCGTCTCAAATTAAATGTTGTAGGTGAGACTCTACACCAATCCATTGAGCTGGACAATCGAACCATTACGATCCAAGCTCAAATCGAGGGTAATCAGCTTAAATTCAACTCAGATGTGCCCCGTCAAATCACCCTCTTGCCGGATGGCGGCTCCATTAATGTACCCTTACAAGTCCCTTCAAAAAAAGCCTTTTTTGTGGAGGTCGGCTGGCTTGTGTCAGATAATATACGGCAACGGATTATGCGCAACTTTGATGAGCAGGGCAAGTGGGAAAGTTCCGTTTTTATTACTGAAAAACGCGTCGGCTAGGCAAAGCTAGCAGATTCGGCTAATTACAATTCAATTAGAAAATTAAGCGTTAATCAAAAACGCTGGCGATCGCCTTTTCTTTAGCGAGAAAAGACTCCTCTGATTTCTCGGCTAAATCTTTCGCAATGCTGTCTAGAATGTCGTCGGTGTGATTAGGCTCATGGTGAAACACTGCCAACTTACGGATATTGGCTGCTTTCGTAAGTTTTAAGCCTTCCTGCCAGGTCGAATGACCCCAGCCAACCTTTGGCGATTTGGGATCATGGTATTCCTCATCCGTATACATCGCGTCATAAACCAAAATATCGGAGTCTTTCGCAAGATTAAGGATATTTTCGTCGAGATGATCTGGGTAATGCTCTGTATCTGTACAGTAAACGATCGCCCGATCTTGCCAAGAAACACGATACCCCATTGCACCATTCGGGTGATTTAGGGGAGCGGTCGCAATTTCTGCGTCACCAATCTTAAAGGTTTCGCCACAGGTCAATTCATGGAAAAAGATATTCGTCTCAAGATTCGCCAAAGGAATTGGTGAGTCTTTATGGAGTACCCGGTGATAAAAATGCTCTTCAAGGGTCATGGGACGGACTTCTTCTGGTACCTGCCCATAGACATGCAAACTGTTACCCGACTGAAATAACGGGTCAAAAAACGGCAACCCTTGGATATGATCCCAGTGGTAATGAGTAAAGCACATGTGTAGCTCAAGGTTCGTTTGCCCTTCCAGCTCCTTACCCAAATTCCTTAGACCTGTTCCGGCATCAAAAATAATCCGTTTTCCAGCAGCGCGGATTTCAATGCAAGAGGTATTACCGCCATAGCGGATCGTCTCAAAGCCGGGGGAGGGAACACTCCCTCGAACGCCCCAAAACTGGACGACGAATTCATCAAGTGCAGGTTTAGTCATACGGTGCTAAATACTGAGCGTCTTACATTGTCCCTGATGTCGCAGGAGATGATCGCATAGAACAAGGGCAACCATCGCTTCCACCATTGGTACAGCACGAGGCAAAACACAGGGGTCGTGTCTACCTTTTGCGGCAAGAACGGTTTCTTCACCCTCACGGGTTGCAGTTTGTTGCTCTTTCCCAATAGTAGCTGTTGGTTTAAAAGCTACCCTTAGGATTATATTCTCTCCATTGGAAATTCCGCCTTGAATTCCACCAGATCGATTTGTTTTTGTGCGAATTTCACCCTGATTATCGACAGTGAACTCATCATTATGTTCATGGCCTGTCAGTAGTGTTCCGGCAAATCCGGAACCAATTTCAAATCCTTTGCTAGCAGGAAGTGACATTGCGCCTTTTGCAAGGTCCGCTTCTAGTTTATCGAAAACGGGCATTCCCAAGCCTTTCGGGACATTTCGAGCGACGCATTCGACGACACCACCAATGGAATTTTTATCACGGCGAATTTCATCGATAAGATCAATCATACGCTCAGCAGCGACAGCATCAGGACAACGAACAATATTGCTTTCTACTTGTTCGATGGTGACGGTGCTGGGATCGATATTAGGGGCTTCACAGTCCTTGATGCGTTTGACATAGCCGATCACTTCGACACCGGAAAATTGCTGCAAAATCTTTTTGGCGATCGCCCCGGCAGCAACTCGACCAATGGTTTCGCGAGCAGAGGAACGGCCACCTCCTTCATAGTTACGGATGCCGTATTTAGAGTCGTAGGTAAAGTCGGCATGGGAAGGACGATATTTCTGTTTCATCTCGGAATAGTCTTTGGAACGCTGGTCTTTATTGCGTACCAAGATTGAGATGGGAGTACCAGTGGTTTTTCCTTCAAAAACCCCTGACATAATCTCACAACGATCAGCTTCGTTACGAGGGGTTGTGATTTTACTTTGACCGGGGCGACGGCGGTCTAACTCAACTTGAATTTCTTCTTCGGAAATTTCGACGAGAGGGGGACAGCCATCGATTACGACGCCAACGCCGCCACCATGGGATTCTCCATAGGTTGTAATGCGAAATAGATGTCCGAAACTGTTGCCCATAATGCGGTTTACTGTTAGCGAATCAGTCTTGCATTGTAGCCTAATTTACACGCGCGCAAATGGCGATCGCCCACCTGAGCGTTAATTCTTGTTTCTTTGGTCAAATTTAAACGCAATACAATCGTTGTAATAGTGCTTTTTGCAATTTTTATGACTGTATTGTCCCCTTGGCCACATCGTTTTTCGGCATTAATCTCTAGCTCATTTCTTATGGCGGTGATATCAGCAAAAGCTGAGTCTCCTCAGATTGGCACTGTGCAAGATCTCACGGTGGGCGATCGCGCTTGTTATGTAACGGTGACAGATGAGACAGGGGAAACATCCACCGAATTTGCAGGATTTGATATTTGTGAGCAGGATATTGTCGGGAAAAAGGTGCAGTTGACCTACGAACCAGGCAATATTGTCGCGGAAATTTGTAATGGCGATCTTGATTGTGGTTTGAGCGAAGCGGTTATGTTAATCACGGCAGCTAAAGCGCTGGATGACATGAATACGGATTCATATCCGTCCTTTCTAAACGATGCAGAAATCATTGAGTTAGTGGTGGGTTTAGAAGAACGCAAAGAAAGTTGGTTTGGTTTGGCGGGGTTAAATAAGGTTGAACATCCCCCCGAAGTTCCGGCAGAACTGTTGACTTATCGTCAGAGCTGGAAAAGGAAAGATCCGGCGATCGCTCCGTTTTTGGGATTTTGGCATGATAGTGACTACAGCACTAATCGTTATCAGATCAGTATTTTTCCTTCTACACGCCCAAGTCATGTTTGTGTTGTCGAATTCAAACCAGAATGGAGCCTGGAGCTTTGGAATGAGGAGACACAGGATTATAGCTACAAAGATGTTATTAGTGCCGAAATTTTCTCCGTCTCTCTCGCAAAAGTAGGTTCTGCCCAATTGCGTAGTCCAGAACTCCGAGCCGATGAATTGGCGATCGCCCACACCGAATTTGGTTTGTCTGAAACTTATCCTGTTGAGCTGTTGCCTGTACTTAATGAAGACAATGGCATTAAACTTGTTGCTGCCGCTGCCCAACCTCAGTTACCGCCAGATTTGCCAGACGATTTACGACAGACAGTTGACGAAAAATTCGCGGCGTATAATTGTTCCCTTTAAACCTTCAGAGAAGCACGTAGATCGCCTGTATTTTTTGTGAGTAGATCTTCTGCTTGGGTCGCGTCAATATCATTCCAATGCATTAACAAAGCCGTTTTTACTTTGCGCTGAGATTTATCGAGTAAAACTTTGGCTTCTTCGCGAGGTAAATCAGTCAAATCTTGAATAATGCGGAGGGCGCGATCATAGAGCTTATCGTTGGTGACAGACACATCGATCATACGGTTGCCATAAACTTTGCCGAGTTTGACCATCACGCTGGTAGACAAAATATTTAAAACCATTTTGGTGACAGTACCAGCTTTGAGACGCGTGGAACCTGCCAAAATTTCAGGGCCAGTTAATAAGCGAATATCCACATCCACATCACAGGGAACTTGATCAGCCGGGACACAACTCACAAATACTGTTTTAGCGCCAATATTATTTGCTTCGGCTAAGGCTCCCTGGACATAGGGCGTTGTGCCGCCAGCGGTAATGCCCACCAACACATCTTTCGCAGTAATGCCATAGTCGGCGATCGCCTTGGCACCGTCTTCGGCACGATCCTCTAAACTCTCAGAACTTTTTACCAGGGCATCTTTTCCACCCGCGAGAATTCCTTGTACTAATTCGGGAGGAGTACAAAAAGTGGGCGGACATTCCGCAGCGTCAAGCACTCCTAAACGACCACTGGTTCCCGCGCCAATATAAAAAAGTTTTCCACCATTTGCGAGGGCAGCGCTTGTAATCTCAATCGCTTCAGCAATAGGTTCCCGAGCTGCAGCGATCGCCTCGATTGTTTTGTTATCTTCCGCATTAAATAAATCGACCAACTCAAGAGCCGACAGCTGATCAAGATTTTGGCTATTGGGGTTAATCTGTTCCGTTAACAAATGACCACGACTTTGGTTGGTCTGCACTGCTTGCGCCTCAATATTTTTCGTATTGCCTAATGTCTCACATTTGCTAAACCGAAACCATCCGTCCGTGATAAAGCCGATGCACGATTGGCAAAATAATCGAAAATTCAGTTTTGCCATCGTCTGTCATCCGACAACTGACGGAACCGTGGTGTTGTTTTACAATCACGCTATGGGCGATCGCCAAACCGAGACCAGTCCCTTTCCCAACAGTTTTGGTGGTGAAAAAAGGATCAAAGATTTTAGGGATTAATTCTTCAGAAATCCCAATCCCATTATCAATTATTCGAATCGCAATTTCTTGTTCATTAAGTGCCTGAGTTTCGATCAAAATTTTGCCTTCTAATGTCTGGTCAAGAAGCATTTTTTCTTCAATCGCATCAATTGCATTATCAAATAAATTTAGGAGAACTTGATTGATTTTTGCGGCATAACACTGAACTAACGGTAAATCCTGTAAGTCTTGTTCTACAGTAATTTTGATTTTGTCTTGGCGGCTATTAATGCGACGGTCAACAACAAGTAAAACACTTTCTAAATCTTTAGTGAGATCAATTTGTTTGAGTTCAGCCTCATCCAAATGGGAAAAAGTACGCAACGATTGGACAATATCTTCAACCCTTTCCGCGCCTTTCGCAATAGAGTCTAAAAGCTTATAAAAATCGCTACTCAGATACTCTAAATCAAGCTCTTTGAGATAGACTTCCATCTCTTGATCAGGATGTGTTGTGCGAAATAAATCAATGATGCCGAGGAGTTCATAGACATAATCTCGCGCGTGTCTCACATTGCCCGCAATATAGTTGATGGGATTATTGATTTCGTGGGCAATACCCGCCACCATTTGACCAAGAGCTGCCATTTTTTCAGCTTGCACAAGACTCGTTTGGGTGGTTTGTAAATCTTTTAGAGTTGTTGAAAGTTCTTGGGTGCGATCAACCACTTCCTGTTCCAGATTTCGGGAATAATCAGCCAATTTTTCGTTGGCGATCGCCAGTTTGCAGTTAATATTTTTGAGTTGTTTTTGAGATTCAGAATTCGTTGTTAAAACGGTTGCGACAACCAGGGATAACCACGGGGTAAATACAGGGATGACTAGTCCTTGCAAGCTCCCTCCGAAACTGAGGCCTAACAATAAAAATGTGCCGGATGAGGTGACGAGTAATGACCGAAATACTGAGGGAATCACTGTCGCTAAAAGTTTGGTGGCGATCGCCCCGATACTGGCCCACGCTGCAATTAAAAGATAAAAGCCACAGGTATTGACTGGTCGTAAGAGAGGACGACCATCCAATGTTGCGCTAATAATTTGACTCGCTAAAGTGCTATGAATTGACACTCCTGGTGTCTGCATCAGTGAAGGCAAAAAATGACTACTGTAGGGCGTAACAAAAGCATCATTTAAACTAGGTGCCGTTGCTCCCACGATAATGATGCGATCGCGTACTAACTCTGCAGGAATTTGGTTTTCAATCACTTCCTGAAACGATAGGCTATTAAACGACTCCATCCCACCTCGATAATTTAGCAACATCTGATAGCCACCAAATTCTGTACGGGCATCAATATAACCACGATGCCCTTTCTTCAAGGGACGAAAAATTGCCCGACCGACCTGATAGATCGACTGTTCTTTATTCAACACAGCAACTTCGGGGACAGGTTCTTCCTGTTCGAGGTATATATCCGCCAAACGCGCCCCAAACCCTTGGTGACCATTAATCATCAAAAATGCACGACGCACCTTACCATCCTGATCGAGCAAAATATCAGACGCGGAAATCTGTCCCAACTCATCCAGCACAGGGGTTGGTGGAATGGGATTTCCCGCCACTTTCTCGATGCCAATGACATTCGGGTTTTCCCGAAATGCACGGGTTAAAGCTTCCCTGCCTGGCGCAACCGAAATATCTCGGTAAATATCAATGCCAATCACGCGCGGTTCGTGGGCGGCGAGATTGTAAATCATTTGCGCCATTAATTGGTCAGACATCGGCCACTGCTGGGCAAATCGAATGTCAGACTCATCAACCGTAATAATCGTAATGCGCTCATCAACAGGTTCACGGGGGCGCAGCCGCATCACTTGGTCAATGGCCAGCCATTCCATCCCTTGCAACACGCCAAACCCACTCAAGGTCGATACGGCGATCGCCACTCCCGGAACAATAAAAATTGTGCCTAGCCATTGCTCACGAATACTTTGCCAAACTTGCTTGAACAACACTAGCGACCAGGGCTGAGCCCAATAAACGAACGAAAAATTTCTGCTTGGCTGATTTTCTACCAGCACACAATAGCCAGACTGATGCTGACACTGTCCGATCACGAACAATGCTATCTTAGCCCAACAGTTTTAGCAGAACGACAGCCGAAAGTCCTATTTTGAAGTTTTATTTTGGAATAAATTCTAAATTCACACTAACGCAATAATGGTTCTGCGGCGATCGCTTCGAGACCGACCTGCTCTAATAAATCATGCCATTCCGTTTGCCAACTCGTCTCTGGATTAATTGACCCTTCAAAATTGGCTGCAATAATATCGAGAGTGTCGTACCAAATACCCGCTTGGGCATATTCACTGGCTAAGGTAATAGGCTCAATGTTATGGCTGACTGTTGTTAAAGTATCAACTCGCTTAATCCAGCCGTGGACGCCGTAATTATCGGGTCGCAAAATACCGTCTGGCTCAATCAGTGCAAAGAACCATTGATAATCTTCGCCATTCACGAGTTCTGGTGCATCACCAGGCAGAGTGATTTTCATGACTCCCCCTGTTTTTTCTAAATCGACGGACATTTGATAATGCTCAACTTGTCCAGCTGTCCGCACACTAAAAAATGCTTTTGTCGACGCGGTGGGTGGGACATAGATATAAAAGTTAGGACGTGCAGCAATCGTCCGTCCAATTTGATGGGCAGGCAAAACAGCGGTTAATGGCAAAGAATCATTGCCTCTAGAACCGCCTGCGGCAGTTGCGAGGGAAGAGTTATCATCAGGCTGGGAAAAATCTAACAAACCACGGCTGCTGCCCCCAGAAGCAGTGTCATCAGGTAAGGTCTCATCGGGATTATCAAAGTCAAGTAAACCCCGCACGCCACCAGCGCTTGTGTCGAGGCTGGCGGAATCATCAGGCTCATGAAAGTCAAGTAATCCTCTTGAACCGCCAGAAGAAGTAGAGGAAGCAGGGCGATCGCCATCTGGATGGCTAAATTCTAGTAATCCTCGTGAGCCACCAGAAGCTGTTTCCTGAGCAGTATCCTGGTCATTAGTCTGAAAGTCCAGCAATCCCCGAGATCCACCACCAACACGATTATCTGGTGCATCACTCACAATTGGGACAAACTGCAAATTTCCCCGTACACCACTACTCACCACGGTCTCAGGCAATGTATCCTCAGTCGGTGTGACAAATAAAAGGCTAATTTGCTTGGAGGCGATCGCCGCAGTTTTTGTGTCTGTGTCCGCCTGGGGCTGGCGAGCTTGGGCAGCAGAACTAAAACCAAGGGCGATAAGCGTTGTCGCAATCGATAATGAGAAAAAACGGAGAGGAACGAGGACCATAACAGAGACTAACCAACGGTGATTATTAATCGCACTTAATAACTAGATCAAGACTGTCAGCAAAAATCCGGAGTCCCACTGACAAATCGTTAGAGCCAATTACCCACGAGCACAAACGCCGACCAGTAGTAAGGATGTTGATATTTTGGGTTTTGGATCAGCGTCATTTGTGCTTCCCGTAAGGCTTGAGCCTTAGTAGACTGGGCATCGGTATTTGATAATGCTCGATAAAATTCGCCCATTAAAGCAGCCGTCGATTCGTCATTTACAGACCATAAACTTGCCAATGTACTTAAGGCACCTGAACGAAGAGCCAGCCCGGCCAATCCCAAAGTAGCGCGATCATCGCCAGCGGCAGTTTGACAGGCACTTAGCACAAGCAGCTCGATGGGAGTCAGTTTTCCTAGGCGACGTTTTTCAAATAATCGGTCAAGATCTTCGATGCCAATCCGACCATCCCAAGTCAACAAAAATGTGTCATCAGGATTGGAGCTAAATTGCCCGTGGGTTGCAAGGTGAACCACTGGAAAATCGCGGTTATCAATCGAAACTTGAAAACTATTTTTCGTAAAATCTTTATCGAGCAATACCGTTGCATCGATTTCTTTGGCAATTTCATCGATCTCAGTTTTTACACCAGGTAACTCGTTAAAGTTTTGGCGCGCCTCGGTGAGACCAACGGTTAAACTGGCAAGTTCTGTTTGACGTAGTCCCTGGGGAAAAAGTTGTAAACCAGGACTCAAGGCTAGGCTATAGGATTCTATTAGGTAGCGATCGCCATCATAGAGAGCCGCGAGAGGAATATTCCGGAAAAAGCCATCGGGCACAAACACAAGCGTATCGATCTTTTGGGCATCTAGCTCTGTTTTTAGAGGGCCAATTAGCCAGTTATGAATGGTTTGGGAAAGCTTTAAACGTTCACGGTCAGAGTAGCCAGGATAGAGTGACGAATAAAAGTTTTTGAGCGTTTGGTCGAGAGTGTTTTTATCTAAGCGGTGAGAAAGATAACGAAAACTTTGGTCTGGCAATGACAAAATAACGTCCAACTGAACTTGTCCAGAACCATTGGCTGTATCTTCCAAAATAATGGGGTAGAGGACAGCGGCTTGGGTATCGATTTCATCCACATTGACTGGGGTTGCATCGAGACAAGCATTGCGGAAAAAGTTATCGAGTTCAGCGAGTTGGAGATTTTCGAGGACATCCCGAGCCAGTTTTAAATTGGCTTGACTCGGCTCGTCTTCTGCCAATAACAATCCAACCAATTCTCGATAAACAGGTTCAACGCGATCACGGAAATTAAATTGCACATCAGTGTTAATAGCCACAAGGTCACTGCGCAAATTCTGAAGAGCCGCCACAGCTTGTTGGTAAGCGGCAATGGCAGCAGGGCGATCGCCTTGAAGATTATGCAAACGACCGAGTTGCCAGGCACTCTGGGAAATCAGATCTGGAGCATTCAGCGCTTCAGCAAGTCGGAGGGAGTCGGTGGTTACTGCGGTAGCATTGGCCCATTGTGATTGGGAGAGATATAGGTTACCGAGCTGTTGTAATAGAAAAGCTTCGGAACGACTATCTTGTAAGGTCCGCGCGGTCTGTAAATGTTTTGCTAAAAGCGTTGCCAACTGGCGGGGCGGCATCAATTGTTGAGCTTTTTCATCCAGTAATAATGACTCACTAAAATGAACCACTGCATCGATTGTGTGGCGATCGCCAGGGAGCGCAGCAATTTTGGTTTGGATATCAGCAATTAAAGGCTGAATATCAGTGGTAACGTCGTATTCCACCTGCAAACGCAGCTGCTGCAGTTGGGACTTGAGACGCGTTGTGGGGTTCTGACTTTCAGCATAGGACTGACGATAATATTCGAAGGCAACTTCTGGTAAATCAAGGGTTTCCGCGACATTACCAATATGTATCAAGGTTAGGGCTGTTTCTTCTGGCAATGCGAGGCGATCGCCCATAGCCCAACTCGCTTCAAATAAAACTTTTGCCTGCTCCAAATCGCCAATCACGTAAAAGGCACTACCGAGATTGCGCAATCCCTGCACGGTTAACTGGCTTTCGGGTTGTTGGTCGAGATCATCCACCAAACTTACCAATAAATTTTTGGCGCGACGATATTGTCCGAGGGATTGGAGTGCTTGGGCTTGGTTCATTTTGCTGCCCACTAAACCCGCCGCATTATCTGTCTCACGGTAAGTTTTAGCTGTCTGTTGCCACAGATCTAAGGCTGTTTCTGTTTGTCCCTGAAGAAAGGCCAGTCGCGCTTGATTATTGAGGTTTTGGGCAGTAAGAGATTGTTTAGAGGAATGTTTTAGGCTTGTCAGCTCAGTAATGCCTTGCTCCAAAACATCTCGGGCAGCTTGCCATTGTCCTTGCTCCGGATAAGCAAGACCCAAATAATTGGCGGCTTGAATTTTTAGTAAAGGGTCAGTTGATTGATGAGCTTCTTGCCAGAGGGCGATCGCCTGTTTTAGATTGCCGTTTTGATAAGCTGTTGTGCCCTGCTGTAAAAGATTAAGATTTTGAGCGCGGATAGATTCTGGTTGTGGCGTTTGGGTTGTGGCTGTTTGACGATCTGCAGCCATACTTCCTGTTGCAAAATTCAGGCTCAGACTCAAGGCGATCGCCAAGGCTGACAAAGAAAAATAAAAGTGCTTTTTTCTCATCGCGCTATTGTTCTCAACACTGCAACGCCAATGATCGGCGACCCATCACTCTACAGCGCACACCGTTATTTTCAGGACAACAATAGTTGAAACCCCAATACGATTTAACAGCGTGACTTAGTACCCGCTGCAATCACTGGAAGTAGTCATCAATCCTTAATTAAAACTTGTCTCGTCCGGAACGGTCTCTAGGGTATCCGACATAATCAGCCAATCTTCACCCAACTGAATCGTGATATCTGTGGAAAGAACACCCGTACTTTCGACGCGTATTTCTCCAAAACCCAGAGTAGAGCGCATTTCTGCAGCAATTAAATCATCACCGCCCTGAGCAATAATCCGCGTACTTTGCAAAGGCTCTGACCAGTCATCTGCGATTGTGACTCGGTTATAGCCGATGGAGTTGAGATATTCTAGCATCGAACGGACAGCATTTGCATCGCCAGTACTATCTTGAATCGCAATTCTGACCCGATTTGGATCTGTTGTAAGTGCATCATCACTTATTTCACCAATTTCAAAATGCTGCGCCATCACTTCACCAATACGGCGGTGGTGCGGCAACCAAAAACTCGTATTTCCATTTTTCCCATCGCCACTAAATTCACCGGGCAACATCACCATTTGCATGTCGCTGCGATTTACCCCAGAGGCAAAGCCAGCTAAAGCAATCAATTCCTGCACACTGAGGTTGGTATCGATGTGAGATTGCACAATGGACAGAATTTTGGGCAACTTAACGAGATTGCCGGGGGTTAAAGCTTGTTCTAAAACCGCTCGAATTAAGGTTTGCTGGCGCTGAACTCGGCCAATGTCACCATAGCCGTCATAGCGGAATCGTAGGAACTGCATGGCTTTTTCACCATCAAGAACCTGCTCACCTTCTTTGAGATCGATGTAGAGGTGCTGACTATGGTCGGTATACTTCATATCCTTCGGCACATAAACCGTTACGCCACCAAGGGCATCAATCAGCTTTTCGATACCTTGAACATTCACCCGAATATAGCGATCTAGCTCGACACCACCGAGAAGATTACTGATACTTTTTGCGGCGAGGACAGCTCCCCCATAGGAGTTCGCATGGTTAATTTTACCGACGCCATAGCCTTCAATATTGGCCTGGGTATCCCGAGGGATGGAGAGGACGGACATCCGCTGATCTTCGGGGTTAAACCGCAAAACCAACATCGTATCGGATAGTCCTTCAAAGGAGTTGACGAGGGCATGGTAACCAAGATCAGGATAATCTGTGTCATCAACATCAGAAGTTAAAACCTTTGTCCCAAGCAACATGATATTAACGGGGCGAGTGAGTTCCGGTAATCGTAAACTCTGGGTGGCGATCGCCTCATCTTGGGAAAATACCGTTAATTCCTCTGGCGCAATCGGCGTTTGGCGGAGAGGTGTAGAGGAAAGGGATACTGCCAACAGCGCACCAGCCGTTGCAGAAGCAATAGAAACTCCCGTCAAACCACACCAAATCAGCACCCAATGCCAAAGCAATAATGGCTTCTTCTTCGGCTTACGCTTTTTACCCTTGCGACTCGCTTTTGGCTGAATGCGCTGATTTTTGATAGCCGTCGGTTTACGCTTCTTTTGTTTTGAGGGAGATGAGTTTGTTGCAGGCACAGGTTTCCTCACACCGGAAAGACCAAATTAGTTAGGAGAGTTGAATACTTTGATAGTTATGCTAAACCAGAGGTTCCATTTTTGGTAAATTTCACGCTAGGAAAAGTATTTGCGTTCCAAATCATTGGCTAGGCGATCAATACCAGCAATGGTTGGTTTTTCGGCTTTTTGCCACACACGTACCATCAAAAATAAACAAGTTAAAAAGTAGGTGGATGTCCACAAACCATTGAGAAACATCACCCGGAAAGCCGTCGCTCCAGCGAGATGATCTGCGCCCCAGCCCAACCCAAGATAGGTCAACAACCAACCGAGCATCAACATAACGGATAAGCGACAAATCTGTTGTTCACGGCGATCGCCTTGACGACGATACAGCTGCCATAGGGCAGGGAAAAAACCGAGGACTGGCAACAGATAAAGGTAAAGCTTTAACTGTTTAATACGGTCTTTGCCGAAGGGATCCGGTTGAGTTGCCATAATGGTGACGGTTTAGGACTGGGTAAACGTTTTGTCGGTCTGGATGACTCCAATCTTAAGAGAAAATTGCGGTATCGTCTTCTGCGTTAATACTGCTTTAATACCAACTTTTGTTATACCAGGGGGATGATTTTGGTTCAATTGCTTACAAAATTTCTGAACCATACTCTAGAGTCCCTAGCAACGTACTAAACCATTCGGCATCGTGGCCCGACGGAGATTCACTTGACCAAGCTGGGTTTCGTCGAGATTTGCACCAATTAAATTACATTGCTCTAAATTCGCAAAATTGAGCTGACAACCTCGTAGATTCGCTCTCTGCAAATTTGCTCCGACAAAATTGGTATAGCGCAGATCAGCTCCCCGAAAATTAGTGCCGGCTAAATCTGCTCCAGCAAAATTCCCATAGGTGGCGATCACCCAACTAAGATCGGCCTGTCTTAAAATTGCGGCCTGTAAATTTGCGCCGAATAAATAGCCTTTGTGGAGATGAGCGCGAGTCAGATTTGCGCCAACGAAACTTGCTTTATAGAAAAATCCATTCGACATCTCCGCTTCAAATAGATTCGCGCCGCTCAGATCTGCTTCATTTAAACTCGTTTCGAGCAAACAAGTTTCGCTGAGGTTACTGCGGTTTAGATTAGCTTTCGTCAGATTTGCGCCAAATAAATCACTCTCACGCAGATTTGTGCCGATCAGGTTTGCCTCTTGCAGATTGGCATTGCGAAGCAGACATTGCCGCAAATCACTGCCAATACAATAGGCGTCTTGTAGATCTGCACCACTAAAATTGCTCTGAGTCAGCAGCGCATTACTGAGATTAATATGTCTTAGGTTTGTCTCCTGAAGCTGCAAGTGATCGCCCTGAATCATACTCAGATTTGCTTCCTTGAGATTCCCGGCAATAAAACGAGCATAGCTGAGTCGGGATTGACTCATATTGCAATGGGTTAGATCAATTCCGCGCAGGTTAATATAGCTCAAGTCTTGATGACTTAAGTCAGGGGCGATCGCCGGATTTTCCCGTCGCCATTGACACCACTTGAGCGTGCCTTGCTTGAGAATATGTACTGCGCCGCGATGATCTTGACCCATTGTTTTAATCTGCACTTCTCCTTACTTGCGCTTTTAATTACTCTTTTTTCAAATTCACAGCGACACGACCTGGCACATTCTCTAATGCCGCTAGTGCCGCCCGCGACCCTGCGAGAATATCACGTTCCTCTCCTCCAAGATACACACGCCCAAAACTACCAACGGCAGTCACTTGGAGAATATTGATTTGAGCATATTTTTCAGCTTCATTGGCCGCCAGCGCTGCATAGGCAGCAGGTTGCACTTCTAGGACATACAGGGTCTGTCCAGCCAGAAGCATTTGTCCACGGCGGTTACGGTTAACGAGCTGTGCTTGGTGAGCATCAATATTGCGAATAATCTGACTCGATACCACTTTGGGCTTCAAACAATCTCGCTGGGTCACACCTAGGGCAGCTAGAATTGCTTGCCCAGCAGCTTTGGTTTCCCCTTGTCTAGGTGAGTGAATTTCGAGGAGGCCATATAAACGTTCAACAAATTGAACGCCTGGACGAACAGAAGTTGATTTGAGGGCAACGTCGGTGATGCGATTAATTTCGATGCCGGGGGAAACCTCGATCCAGAGTGAAGAATCTCCCGGTAAGGGTAAAAAACCTAGGGCAACGGTTCCGATATAGGATGCGTGTTGGACTTGCAGGCTGTCGATGTAGACGTAGCTACGGAGTTCTATGCCCAATGCTTTCTCCCGGTCTGGTTTTACTGCGTTAAAAGTGTACCCCAATTCGGCTCTGGGAATATGCTTGGGGCTAATAAGCGTCCCTTTCTAGACTGCTTAGGTTTGCTTATGTCAAATGGTGCTCAAGGAAGGCGATCGCCTGCTTAATTGTGGTCGCAATTTCGATTTGATCTGGGGCAAATTTACAGAAAAAAGCAATGGTCTCTGCATCAGGCTTGAGGAGAATAACGGGTCGAGAATTTTTAATAGCGAGGGCTACCTCTGAGGCAGTTCCCATGCCCATTCCCACAGCAACGACAGCATTAGAACTGAGCACATTGACATTATTTCGAGCATTGCCTAAATCGGTACAAATCACGATATCGACAAATTCTGAGGCTTGGCGGCGATCGCCTCCCGGCAAAACTCCGACCGTTAAACCATTTGCCCCTTTAGCACCCCGACTCGCTGCTTCCATTACTCCTGCGGGTCGCCCTCCGGTTAATGTCGCCCAGCCATTTGTGGCGATCGCCTGTCCCAGTTCATAAGCATCAGTCAGATTTTCTAGTGTCGCACCACCACCCGCCCCCATTACCCCAACTACTTTTTTCTGTGACATTTCGATTGACCTCTTGCAAAAGGTTATGGCAATTCAAAATTGTAGAGACCCGCAATGAGATTAAGTCTTAGAGGATGTCTGAAAAGGGTGGCGCAGAAGAAAAGTCAGAGATTTAGTCTGTAAAAGTACTGAATCTCTAACCTCAAAAAGATGTGTCTATCCTATCTAACAGACCTGAGTGACGACCAATGGTATCTGATTGAACCTCTATTGCCTGAGGCGAAGTCTGGAGGAAGACCTCGCTCTACAAATCTACGAGATGTTCTCAATGCCATACTTTACGTGCTTATGGGTGGCATTGCTTGGAGACTATTGCCCCATGACTTTCCCAAATGGCAAACGGTCTACCACTACTTTCGACAATGGCGTGATGATGGCACATGGCAGCAGATTAATCACAAATTACATCAGTGGGAGAGAACTACTGGTCATGACCGCCCTCATCCCCAAGCTATGGAGTGGTGGATTCTCAGTCGGTGGATACCGCCACAATGATGCATCAGGATGTCGGTATTGATGGCAACAAAGGAGTCAAAGGTCGTAAACGTCATGTCATGGTTGATAGTCTAGGTATTACGATAGCTGCGGTGGTGACAGCGGCCAATGTTTCCGATAACCAAGGATTACGTTTGCTATTGGAGCGAGTGCAGTACTTGGACTTAAATCTAGAGCGTCTCTATCTGCTTTATGCTGACGGCGGCTATCGTGATTCTAATTTAGTGCGATGGGTCATGGATAGCTTTGGTTGGATATTGGAGATAGTCCTACGTTCTAAAGAACAAAAAGGGTTTACTCCTTTACCAAGACGATGGGTGGTAGAGAGAACCTTTAGCTGGTTTTATTGGTGTCGTCGTTTGAGTCGAGATTATGAATGTTCCACTGAGAGTGCAGAGGCATGGATTTATATAGCTTCTATCCGCTTACTTCTCCGACGTTTAGCCTAGACTTCTACTTTTCAAACATCCTCTTAATCCCCATCTCCGACGGCGGTTACGATATCGACTGGATAATATACGAAATCTTTTGAGCATTCTGAATACCATCTCAATGATGATTCTTTGAGCTGCTAAGAGCTGATTCTCCTGTTTCTGCTCCGCACCTTTAGGCTTCTTGTGAGGAGTGTGACTCCGCTGATGCCGCTTGTGTAGACCTTGATATCCGGCATCGGCAAGGCAGAGTTGTCCCTGCTGAAAATGCACTCTACTCTTTTTGAGTAGTTTGAAGTCATGGGTGCTACCTTTCTCACAGTCACAACAGATAATCTGTGCCCACTGCCAAGCAATAACTATTTGAGCTTTAAGGGAATGATGCTTCTTTTTCCCTGAGTAGTAAAGACGTTGTTTTTTGGGGCTTTTCAATCGCCTGTTCTGTGGCATCCATCACCACTACTGTTAGAGATAACTCTTCTGAACCATGGAGCTGTTTCATGCTGGGTAAGTGGCAATCGGTTTCTTTGATGAGTTTATTCTCTGTTTGAGAGTTTCAAGAGAGTAATGTTAAACGCCAATTGCGCAGTAGCTCAATACTTCCATTCACTCTAAATTTCGCAAACAGTGCCATGCTCAAGTCCACCATGTGTTTTGATTTAGAGACGACCTTCGTCCTGCGATGAAACCGAGCAAACCAATGGCGATTGTCTGAGTTGTTTCTCTCAATTGCTATTGTCTCTTTCTTGCTAATGACATGAAAAGCATCTGGGTGATTCTCTAATAGCTGTTGATAGGGTTTCCAATTATCGGTGCAATAGACAGTGATTTGCCATTGCGAGAACCGCTCTAGTAAATGACCTAAAGTTCGACTATCACGACTTCCCAATTCCCAGTCAATGAGTCGCCCAGTATTACGGTCATATGCTTTCCAGACCCAAAGTTTGTTTTTTCTCTTGGATAAAATGCCATAGCTCATCTAGCTCCACCACGACAGCAGACTCAGGAGTGGGCTTTTCATAATTGGCTTCACCGGAATCTCTTACCCAATTGAGCACTGATTGAGCTGATACACCGAGAATCTTGGCTGTCGCATTCATTGACATACCACTCATATACATCAATACAGCTTCTAATTTCATCCAGAGAGGCTTGCCCCGCTCTTTAGAAAAGCTTGTAAATTGATAATTGCACTGATTACACTTAAATCGTTGACGATTTTAGCGAATCCACTTTTGATGATGTCTTGAGCATTACATTGGGGACAGTGAATTGTCATAGCGAGACTTCCAAGGAAACGACTCACTCCATTTTGCTATAGCATTACTTACTTGAAACTCTCCTCTGTTTTTTGCACCATGCGACAAACTGTTGATTCATGAATGCCCCATGATTGAGCGATAGGAAAATAAGTGCGATATTCCCTCAGAGGTAGTGGTGCACTAGTAATGGTTGTGGAAGAATAGGGGCAAGATTAAACGTCAAGTCTCACCGTGCTCACTTGCCCTCAATGTCAGTCTCCCAGCACCATTAAATATGGTCACACCCATTCGGGAAAGCAGCGCTATCGTTGCCATGAATGTGGTCGCCAGTTTGTGGAACATCCTGCCCACCCTCCCATTGCAACTGACACTCGTCAATTGATTGACCGTCTCCTATTAGAACGTCTCTCTCTCGCTGGTATCACTCGTGCCACAGGGGTCTCTCTGCGCTGGCTACAGTACTATGTCAATGCCAAATTAGAGACTGTGCCTCACGAGTTACCTGTGACTCAAAAAAAAGAGGGCAACTGACCATCGAAATGGATGAATTGTGGTCTTTTGTCGGTAGTAAAGGTGAGAAAGCATGGATTTGGCTGGCTCTTGACCGAGACACCCGAGAGGTGGTGGGATATGCCATCGGAGACCGTAGTCAAAAGACTGCGAAACAATTATGGGATTCTCTGCCTCCTGTGTATCGTCAGTGTGCGCTGGTCTACACCGATTATTGGGATGCCTATGGCTGTGTCTTACCGAGTAAACGTCATCGAGTTGTGGGCAAGGAGACTGGACAAACAAATCATATTGAGAGATTCAACAACACTCTACGTCAGAGAACGTCCCGCTTAGTCCGTCAGGCACTTTCCTTCTCGAAGAAGTGGGAAAACCACATTGGAGCAGTGGTCTATTTTCTCAGACACTATAATCTCTCTCTTCAGTTATGACCATTACTTGTGCATCACTACCCCCTCAGATATTCCAAGGTGAGGAGTAACTGATTTTCCAGGGATAAAACACTGGGACGACCGGTTTTTTGCTTTGCTTTAGCTTCTGCTAGGACCTCTACCAGACGATTGAAGGTCTGAAGTTTGGTAGTGGTGCACTAGTAATGGTTGTGGAAGAATAGGGGCAAGATTAAACGTCAAGTCTCACCGTGCTCACTTGCCCTCAATGTCAGTCTCCCAGCACCATTAAATATGGTCACACCCATTCGGGAAAGCAGCGCTATCGTTGCCATGAATGTGGTCGCCAGTTTGTGGAACATCCTGCCCACCCTCCCATTGCAACTGACACTCGTCAATTGATTGACCGTCTCCTATTAGAACGTCTCTCTCTCGCTGGTATCACTCGTGCCACAGGGGTCTCTCTGCGCTGGCTACAGTACTATGTCAATGCCAAATTAGAGACTGTGCCTCACGAGTTACCTGTGACTCAAAAAAAAGAGGGCAACTGACCATCGAAATGGATGAATTGTGGTCTTTTGTCGGTAGTAAAGGTGAGAAAGCATGGATTTGGCTGGCTCTTGACCGAGACACCCGAGAGGTGGTGGGATATGCCATCGGAGACCGTAGTCAAAAGACTGCGAAACAATTATGGGATTCTCTGCCTCCTGTGTATCGTCAGTGTGCGCTGGTCTACACCGATTATTGGGATGCCTATGGCTGTGTCTTACCGAGTAAACGTCATCGAGTTGTGGGCAAGGAGACTGGACAAACAAATCATATTGAGAGATTCAACAACACTCTACGTCAGAGAACGTCCCGCTTAGTCCGTCAGGCACTTTCCTTCTCGAAGAAGTGGGAAAACCACATTGGAGCAGTGGTCTATTTTCTCAGACACTATAATCTCTCTCTTCAGTTATGACCATTACTTGTGCATCACTACCCCCTCAGATATTCCAAGGTGAGGAGTAACTGATTTTCCAGGGATAAAACACTGGGACGACCGGTTTTTTGCTTTGCTTTAGCTTCTGCTAGGACCTCTACCAGACGATTGAAGGTCTGAAGTTTAACTCCACAGGCTCTCCTGAATTGTTCTGGAGATAAATGTTGGAGCTGTTCGTAAGTTGGCATTTTTATCGCTATGACTCTGATACTTTCCTCTTTTTTACCTACTCTCACCCCTTTTGCAAGAGGTCAATTGATTCGAGGGTTGCTATCGCCTAATATTTTGCTTCTAGTGAAAAGCTTATAAGCGAGATTTTTGTGTTTTTCTACAGACAGCCAGATTTATGAAGTCTCGATGAAGATTCGCTATCGGGGAATTTTGCCCTTTTTTTCGCGGTACGATGAGCTGGACATATTTGACACGATCTGTGAGTTTTATGAAACTTTCCGGCACACAGCTTATCTTCTCCGGTTTGGGTGCAGTCACCCTTAGCTGTGGCATCTTGATGCCTGCCCATGCCTTAACGTTGACAACATTCACTGACCAAGCTGAGTTTGAGGCGATCGCCACAGGACTAAGCCTCGAAACGTTTAATGACGCAACATTGAGTGACAGCAAAAATCATACCCTCTCAGATTTTTCGATTAGTTCCAATATGACTTGGAGCCGCATTGTCGAAGGGAGTACTGCTGGAACAATTGATGACTCGGCTTTTTTCAGATTGCAATCCCGTAACCCTGACACCGCTGCAACTCTAAACTTTACGAATACCATCAATTCCTTGGGTTTTGACTGGAAAAATACTGACAATTCGGTTGATGTTTTAGAGCTGATTGTTGATGGGCAAGTATTTGAATTTGGTCAACCCAAACAAGGGGGCTTTTTTGGGGTCATTGCCACTGAAGGAAGCTTTGACAGTGTGCAATTCTCTGATACTGAGGGTGGCGGCTTTTTGCAATACGGCAGCATCGATAATATCCGCTATGGCCAAGTCGATTTTTCTGATGATGACCCCCAGGCTGTACCAACGCCTGCTGCGCTTCTCCCTAATTTGTCGCTGATCGGCCTAAATGTTCTTCGTCGCCGTCGTTCCCAAACAGAATCCCAATCCTCGTAACGAACTATCTCTCACCTAAGTATTGCGCCAAAACTCGCTTTCCATCGCGAATCTTTTCCGATACATTGCATCTAGCGTTCTGTTTTCATGTGGGAGCTACGGTAGTTGCAACAGTCTGAACATCCCAAGAAGAATCAAGCAACTTGGTTCGAGCCTTTTTTTCTGATTCTGCTGTGGTGTGGCATCAATCTTGGTGATCGCCTCTGGCTTAGTGCAGATCAAGGGATGCCGGGATGGGACCAAGCGAACCATTTGACGGGCAGTTTAAATTATTTGGCAGAGATTTTTCAGTTTTCGGGCTGGGAAAATTTCTGGCAGGTTTCGAATAAATTTCCGCCACTGACCTATCTTCTTGCGGTGCCGTTTCAGTTGATTTTCGGTAAAGGAAGCGACCAAGCACTAATGGTCAATTTCTTATTTAGCGCGGTCATCATTTGGACAACCTATAGCATCGGTAAACGTTTATTTAATCCTGTGGTGGGACGCTGGGCTACGGCGATCGCCCTACTGATGCCTCGGTTTGTGTTTTATCGCCTGCATTTCATCCTAGATATTGCCCTCACCAGCATCACAGTGTTGTGTTTTGCTTGTCTCACGCATTGGTACTTTTCAGAGAAGCGCCGTGAACAATGGTTATGGATAGTGTGGTTTGGGTGTTGTCTCGGGCTGGCTCTCCTCACGAAACAAACCTGCATGTTCTTTTTATTTGTGCCACTGTTATGGTCAGCTGGCACAAGCATTTGGCGGTTGCAATGGGAACGTATTTTGCAACTGCTTGCCAGTGCCTTGATCTCTTTCTTATTTTGGGGTGGCTGGTATCGCACCAATTTTATTTATCTCTTTGGCACCTACGAAGCTTCAAACCTTACCCCTGCCGCCAATGAAGGAGACCCGGCTTTAAATACGATTCAGGCGTGGATTTATTACTGGATGGATTTGCCGCGATCGGTGTCTTGGTTGCTACTGATTGTGCCGATTGTGGGGTTATGTCTGCATTGGGGCAAACGTTTTCCGCGGCGCAAAGATGTTTATGAGTTGCCGGAAAAGGAAAGTTTTATCTGGCTTGGGGTGTACTTTGGCGGCGCTTATCTGATGTTTTCTGCGCTTTACAACAAAGACCCGCGCTATATCATGCCCTATTTACCGATTGTTGCGATTTTTCTGGCCTATTGTCTAACTCAATGGCGAGGACGTTGGCATGCGATACGATGGCTTACCTTCCTCGTGGCGGTGGTGTTAGCAGTGGGTCGGCTATTTCCGTTGCCAGTACTGGGCAAGGTTATGCCGCCGCAATATGCAGTGGATACAAATAATTATCCCCATGCTGAGGTGATTGAAAGTGTCATTCGGAAAAATCGCTATCTACGCAGCAATATCGGTGTGATTCCGAGTTCATTTTGGTTGAATCACAATAATATTAATCATTTTGGTGCCTTACGGAAGTTTCAAGTGTATGGTCGAGAGCTTGGCGATCGCCCGGAATATGTGGCGCAGGACAAAATTGGCTTTGATTGGCTCCTCACGAAAACGGGAGACAATGCGAATGCAAAAGAACCTCAATTGGCTTTAGCAGCAGAGCTGCCCCAAGACCCAGATTTTTATGTGCAGAATAGTTGGGATTTACCAGACCAAACAGAATTAACACTTTACCAACGGCAGCAACCGCTTGTGAATGTCGCCCATTTTGATGGCGTGACCCAGCCGCTGCAATTGGATCGAGTGCAGGTGCCAGAGGAGGCGATCGCCGGACAGCCGATTCCGATTACCTATAGTTGGTCGGGGAACTGGCGCGATCTACAGAATGGCATTGTGCTTTTGACTTGGAGCGATGGTCAACAGTTTTGGATCCATGACCATGCCATTGGTTTTGGGATGCTCTACGATGGACGACTTGCTTCTGCAGAACGCAATGATCGCTTTAGCGTGATTGAAACAACAGCGATGTTGGCACCCGCAGATTTCCCGGCAGGAACCTATCAATTGCAAGCGCTTTATCTCGATCCGAGTACTGGCCAAGCGCGTCCCATCGACCAGAGACAGGTAGCGACAGCCGTCACGATCCAAGCTGCCCCTGCTGATACAACCCTCACGCCATTGCAATTAGTGGAGCTCGATTGGCTCTCTCAAGAGCGGGCGATCGCCCCTCAACTAGGCGTTGGTATTGAAGGCTTAGATCCGCTTTTTGCCCATGTTGCCCGCCTGAATCAATACGATCCAGAACAAGACTATCTCCGCCAAGTAGAGCAAAGTTTAAAGTTCCGGCTAAGCAAAGCAAAGGTGACAGATTCGCCCCAGATTAAAGATTGGTACTACGCCAAAATCCTTGCCCATGCTCTTCAGGAGGATGCGCCCAGCACCCTTGCCACTCTCGAACAACTGCGAGATATAGACCCTGATAACCCTTTTATCCATGCCTATATTGCTTTTGTTCACCTTTATATGTTTCAACCGAAACAAGCAGAAATCGCGGTGCAACCTGCTTTAAATGCATCGCCAGATATTCCTGAATTTCAGGCGATCGCCGGAATTTCAGCCTTACTACAAGGTCATCTCTTTAAAGCATGGCCCATTCTAAAACCTCTGCTTTAAAAGAAGACAGTCAGCTTCTGCCTTCAGAAAAGCATGTCTCCCAGACTATTGTGATAACTTGAATGAAACTCTGGTCTTTTAAGGACAAATTCATGGTGGTACAAGTTGGACAACTCGCACCTGATTTCACTGCGACAGCGGTGTTCGAGGAAGAATTTAAAACAATTAAACTCTCTGACTATCGCGGCCAGTACGTTGTGATATTTTTCTATCCCCTTGATTTCACCTTTGTTTGTCCTACAGAAGTTGCCGCCTTTAGCGATCGCCATAGTGAATTTGCTGACCTAAATGCAGAGATTTTAGGCGTGTCCGTCGATAGTGAATTTGCCCACCTCGCTTGGATCCAAACCCCTCGCAAAGATGGCGGTGTTGGCGACTTAGCTTTTCCCCTAGTGTCCGATCTCAGCAAAACTATTAGTGCCGAGTATGGTGTTCTCGAAACAGAGGCAGGCATTGCCCTAAGAGGTCTATTTATCATTGATAGCGAAGGTGTCGTCCAACATATCACCGTTAACAATTTTTCATTTGGACGGAGTATCGATGAAACCCTGCGAATTTTAAAGGCTATTCAGCATGTTCAGACTCATAGTGATGAAGTTTGTCCCGTCGATTGGCAGGAAGGCGACCAAACGATGATCCCTGAACCCAAGGCTGCAAAAGCTTATTTCTCAACACTTTAAGCCATTTATTGGTGTTTGATCTTAGCTTTCGTTGTGAGCTTGTCATCAAAATAGAGGTGAGAATTTGATTGGCTCAAGATGGTGAGGCATTTGGGATAGCCGTCATGACGTTAAGGCTTTTTGAGCGGGAAAAGTTCTCAAGATCATCTACACTAATGCCCAAAGGTCTTTTCCGGTAACAATTTCTTTGCTTAATGTCTGATTCCCTGCCTAATGATACTGTCCTCAGTTTTGGCGAATCCCATGATGACTGGGAGGCGATCGCTGGCTGTGAACTATTTCAAGGTGTCCAACCCGTCTTACTGAAAGATCTCTTGCAGAGATGTTCGATCCAATCTTTCCCCGCAGGATCCACTCTCACTGAGCCAGGACAGGAGAACCATACCCTATATATTTTGCTTGGCGGCCATTTGATGGTGTACCTCGCTGAGACTGAAGATGCTGTTTTAAACCCAGAGATGGGCTTTCAAATTCCTGTTGGTGAATGTATCGGCGAAATGTCGATTATCGAAAATAAACCTGTTTCAGCCTATGTTGTTGCTGCAACAGAATGTCGTTTGTTAAGCATCCCCGAAAGTTTATTTTGGGATGAACTAATGTCTTGGCCAGAGGTGGTCAAAAGTATGTTGACAGGCTTGTCTAGTCGGATGCGCCGTCTCGATAAAGTGGCGATTAAAACCCTTGAGGAGCGGCTGCGATTTGAGCAGATCGAACGAGATCTCAAAGCTGCTGCGCAAATTCAATCCAATATTTTGCCCCAAGAAAAACCCCTATTAGCTCAGTATCATCAGGTTGATGTGGCAGCAAGTATTGAACCTGCACGGGAAGTTGGTGGAGACTTTTTCGATACTTTTCCCATTGATGAACATACCGTCGGCTTAGCAATTGGTGATGTCTCGGGTAAAGGGATTCCGGCAGCTCTATTTATGATTCGTGCGGTCACCATTTTGCGGGCAAGTATTGCGCGGCTGAATATTCAAGATGAAAATCTCGCTTCTATTTTTTCGGCAGTTAATCGTCAATTATGTGAGAGCAATCCGAATTGTTTGTTTGTAACAATTTTTCTCGGCACTCTAGATGTGCGCACAGGCAAATTGACTTATGTGCATGGCGGCCATAATCGTCCTTTTCTGAAACGGGTGAACGAAGGTTCTGCTATGATTCCGATTCCTGATGGAATGTTGTTGGGGATTTTTGCGGAGGCAGAATATAAACTGGCGGAATTAACGTTGGGGAAAGGTGATTTGCTTGTGATGTATACCGATGGAGTTACAGAAGCGCGTGATCGCGATGGGCAATTCTTTATGGAAGAGCGAGTCACAAGTATCTTAGATCAGCTCCCCGCCACTATTTCATCCACTGATATCGTCAGTGTTCTGGGCAACCGAGTGAAAAATTTTACAGAGCAAATGCCGCAATCGGATGACATCACAATTATGACCTTGCGCTATAAGGGGGAGCCGCCAGAAGTTTCAACAAGAGATTAGATGAAGCCGTTGTGTTGCTGAGCGCAAAGACAGGGTAGAGTGTTCTGGGTAGATTTGCGGGATTTTGGGTATGCAACAAGGTGATTTGATTGAACTGACGATTCATGACCTTAATACTCAAGGTGCTGGGGTGGGTCGTCATGGCCAGCAGGTTGTGTTTGTGCCGAATACTGTGCCGGGCGATCGCCTCGAAGTCCGGATTACTCGTCTCAAACGTCAGTATGCCATCGGTAAACTCCAACGCATTATTGAGTCATCAGGCGATCGCCGTCGCCCTCCCTGTATTGTTGCTGACAAATGTGGCGGCTGCCAATGGTTGCAGGTTAACGAGGCTCTTCAGCATGACATTAAAGCCAAAGAAGTTGCCCAAGCTTTACAGCGAATTGGTGGTTTCTCTGAACTGGAAATCGAACCAATTCTGTATGGTGAAGCAGGTTTAGGGTATCGCAATAAATCGACCTACCCATTTGGGCGATCTAGCACAGGTCAATTACAGGCGGGCTATTACCGCAAGGGTAGCCACCAGCTGGTTAATCTCAATCAATGTCCGATCCAAGATGAGCGGCTGAATCCTTTATTGCGAGACCTGAAAGAAGATATCGCAGCTCAAAGTTGGTCTATTTATAACGAGGCTAAACACCAGGGAAAATTGCGCCATCTTGCTTTTCGGATTGGTCACCACACAGGCGAAATATTATTGACGCTAATTTCGACAACCGCAGATCTGCCAAATCTTGAAGAACAAGCCGCTGCATGGCTAGAAGAATATCCTCAACTGGTTGGTGTTTGTCTGAATATTAATGACCGTAAAGGGAATTTGATTTGGGGTAAAAAAACGGTGGCGATCGCCGGGCGAGATTATCTCAATGAAACTTTTGCTGGACTGAATCTCCAACTCCGTCCCGAAACATTCTTTCAGGTGAATACTCTCGTTGCCGAACAGCTTTACCAACGGATGTTTGCAAAGCTACAGCTCCAAGGCGATGAGACAATTATTGATGCTTATTGTGGTGTTGGAACTTTTACCCTGCCCCTTGCCAAAAATGTAAAGCAGGTCATCGGTATCGAATCCCAAGCGACCTCCATCAAACAAGCAAAAGCTAATGCAACCATTAACGACATCACCAACGTTGAATTTTTGACAGGGATGGTCGAGGATGTTTTGCCAACATTGGATCAAGATGCAGATCTGATTTTGATTGATCCACCACGCAAGGGATGCGATCGCCGCGTGATCGAAACATTACGGCAATCTCGACCTAGACAAATCCTGTATATTAGCTGCAATCCCGCAACCTTAGCTAGAGATCTAAAAATCCTGTGTAGTGATGAAACCTATACCATTGAATGGATACAGCCCGCAGACTTTTTCCCTCAGACACCCCATGTCGAATGCGCAGTGCTCTTAAAAATGGTGTAAATCCTTTTTTTTGTATAATATAGTTCAGTAAGAGCCGTAACTAAACGTACGGTCTTCACGCCAAATAATGAGCTATCTGAGCACCTATGCACTTAGCATCACGAAGAAGCAATTCAACAGGATAACAACTGAACCAGGAAGACATAAATATTCAGAACGTTAGTCTGGCAAGGAGCATTAACTGTGATCGCGATTTCTATGCCCCCCCCAAAGTCCCATTGGAGCACCCTAAGTTTTGCCTCAACCTTATATCTCTATCCGGTTTTAGAAATCTTACTTGAACGTATTCCTGACGAATGGCAATACGATATTCGTCTGGGGCTACAGGAAGCTTTAGTGAATGCTGCGAAGCATGGCAATAAGCTTGACCCCACAAAGAAAGTTGTCGTTCATTTCTTTATGAATGCAGAGCAGTGTTCTTGGATCATTTCTGATCAAGGTGCTGGCTTTGATAAGCATGAACGCTGTTGCGATTTAGACGATCATTTACTTCCTCCTGAAGAGGAAGAATGTGGTCGCGGAGTCTGCTTACTATCTCATATTTTTGACCAAGTGCACTGGAACCATCAAGGGAACCAATTGCGTTTGAGCAAGTATTTTCACAAGACACCTTTAATGGCTGTTTCAATGGAAACAGTCGTTTAATGCTGAGTCATTAAGCATCACCAGAAATCTAATCTAATCAATCATTATTTGAGCAGGGCACGTCGCTTCTGCTCAAATTCGTATTCGGTGATCAAACCTTCAGTGCGGAGTTTTTCGAGTTCGCGGAGAGCTGAGGCGATCGCCTCAGTTTGTTTTGCTGTTTCGAAGGTTTTGTTGGATTTAGCTGCGGCAAGGCCAAATTTTTCTTGAAAAGTATCAAAATCTTGGAGTACGAACCAAACGGCTTCAATGGCACAGGCAATTTGAGGGATGGGGGTTGACCACAGCAGAAAGTAAACAACGCCCCATACAGGTTGACCAACATAAAATTTGTGGACGCCAGCGAGAGGCGTAACTGAACCGACTAGGGCGAGTCCAACGGCAATTTTACGGTCTTTAGGTTGGGATGTGAGTCTGGCGATCGCCTGTTTCATGGGTCTTGATGTGGAAAACCATACTTTGCGGCGTAAAACACCTGAATTAAAATTAATGGTATCAAATGTATTTAAATCACGATTTTTTAAATTCTCCTTCGTGTCTACCACACTCGTTATTTAATTTAGGGAAAGATAAGTAAAATGGGATTTTTTGACTCAGAGATCGTTCAACAAGAAGCTCAAAGTCTATTTACGGATTATCAAAACCTCGTGCAGCTGGGTAGCGAGTTCGGTAAGTTTGACCGCGAAGGGAAGAAGATGTATATCCAGCAGATGGAAGGGGTGATGGATCGCTACAAGATTTTTATGAAGCGGTTTGAACTTTCTGATGATTTTATGGCGCAGATGGCTGTGGAGCAGATGAAAACTCAGCTTGGCCAGTTTGGCATGACGCCTCAACAAATGTTTGATCAAATGAATATGACTCTTGAGCGCATGAAGGCTCAGATTCCTGACTAATGGTGGTCACTAAAACCATTGCCTTTGATTTTGATGGCGTGCTGTGTGATGGTCTGGCGGAATATTTTCATTCGTCGGCGATCGCCTGTGAAGAGGTTTTCCAAGTTCGCTTAGCCCAAGAGAGATTAGAGCAAATCCGTCCTGCCTTTTATGAGCTGCGTCCAGTTATCGAAACAGGTTGGGAAATGGTTGCACTTATTGGCATATTGTTGGAAGGTAGCGAAACACAGATTATTTGGCGAGATTGGCAGAAAACTCTTAGGACTGCTCTCAACAATTGGGGTCTCACTAAGAAGGCATTCATGGTGGCATTAGATGATGTGCGCGATCGCCAAATTACGACGGAGCTAGACAATTGGTTATCCTTCCATCGTTTTTATGATGGGATGTCTGCTTGCATAGCCCAATTACTTGCCGACCACAAGACCAAGGTTTATATCATTACGACGAAGGAAGCTCGTTTTGCTCATCAATTATTGAGACACCAGGATATCCATTTTCCGAGGGGAAATATTTTTGGCAAAGAGACAAAACAGCCAAAAACTCAAATTCTTAAACAGCTTTCAAATGGTGATTTATCTCCCTTTTGGTTTATCGAAGATCGTTTAAAAACCTTGGAGAAAGTACAACAAGATCCAGAGCTTAAATATTTGAAATTATTTCTCGCTACTTGGGGCTACAATCGACCGACTGACTGTGAGAATTTAGTGTCGAAAAATATTACAGCGGTAGATTTAGCGGCTTGGCCAATGGCAATTGCACAATTTTTAGCAGCTTAAACTGGTAAAGTCTGGGTAACATTTAACGCACTATTGAGCTGGTTTATTTGTGGCTGGTATGTCTTTCGACCCAAAAATCACAGAGGATGGCTCCTACACATACTTTTCAGAGGAATTTCAGGAGCATTATCATTCGTTTGCGGGTGCAAAGCGGGAGGCTGAGGAGAAGTTCCTGATTCCCTGTCGGATTGCAGTGCAGGCTCAAACAAAACCCAAATTACGTTTGCTCGATATTTGCTATGGACTAGGACATAATACGGCAGCTTCTCTGACGGAAATTTGGCGGGTAAATCCAGAGTGTGAGGTCGAAGTAATTGCTTTAGAAAATGACCCGGCGATCGCCTCTGCTGCTTGCCAAAATAATTTACTGAGTCCTTGGTCTCCAGTGGTAGCAGAACTTCTGGGAGAACTCAGCCAAGCGTTTTCGCTACAAACATCTCAGCTCAAAGCACAATTACTCATTGGGGATGCCCGCCAAACAATACAACAGGCGATCGCCCAAGGATTTAAAGCAGATGCCATTTTTCTGGATCCTTTTTCTCCACCGAAATGTCCCCAACTTTGGACTATTGAATTTTTTCAGCTCATTGCTCAGTGCTTAGACGATCAAGGCTATGTCGCGACCTATTCCTGTGCTGCGGCAATACGACAGGCTATGACTCTCGCTAACCTGAAATTTGGAGGGACTCCTGGTGTTGGACGGCGATCGCCAGGGACTTTGGCGCGCTTTATCACTAAAGAGCTGCAACCTGTCTCGCAGCAAGAAGCAGAGCATCTCCAAACTCGGGCAGCTATTCCCTATCGCGACCCAACATTAATGGGCGATCGCCAAACGATTTTAGAGCAACGAATCTTAGAGCAAAATCAGACTGACCTTGAATCCACGAGTCAATGGAAAAAACGTTGGCTAAAAAAATTGGCGACTGATACAAAAACGACGCTCCCTTAGGAAACGTCGTCAAAATTCTAATCAGCTTTTTGGGATGGTAAAAAATTATTCGCGATCAAGCCCGAAGTTTTGACCAACATAGAGAGAGCGGCTTTGTCCGCCTTGTCCCATCAGGATTTGTTGGTTTTGAACGGATAACAATTTCCAGTTGCTCGCGCCAATATTTTCGCCAACTCTAAATCTTTGGGTTACACCATTGATGTTGAATAAAGCTGCAGAGCGATCGCCGGATTCGAGAACGCCAACAAGAGTGTAAACCTCTTTTGCAGCAGCAGGTGGTGCGGGTAATGTGGGTACAACTGCTTGGATATCAGGAGTAACTGGGGGAACCGCTTCAGGAGCCGTAGGTGCTGGCGCTTGAATTTGAGGTGCGATCACCTGAGGTGCCGGAGTGATTGGTGCTGTCGCGTTGGGAAGAGGCTGCCGCGCATTAGCAGAAATCTCTGGTGGATAAACGGGAACATAAATCCGTTCAATCACTTGGGGACTTTGGGCGGAAGGTTGTTGATCCGTGGTGCTTGGTACTGCGCCTTGGGAAGGTTGTGCCGGATTTACCGGAATTGCTTGGGGTGATCGCTGGCGATCAATATTATCTAAAGCCCGTCTTACATAATCTGCAAAAATTGGCTCCGTAGCTGTCGCTGCGGTTGTTTCTGTGGCAACCTCAACAACGGGCGTGGGCTGAATCAAAAATTGCGGTACGCGCAGCCGATCATTAACAGCCATCCATAGGGCTACACCAATTAAAGATGCGCAAGAGCCCATAAACAAAAGTCTTTCGGAATAGTAACCCCAGCCCCGTTTAATAACGAATTCTTTATTCTCATCTGACTCTTCTGTAAAGGGAGTCCCCTCTAAATCAATCTGGGGAACAACAAGGGATTGCAGAGAGGTGTAATCACTTTGAGGAGCCGCTTGAATTTTCGCGCTTGTCTTTTTCCCACTCAGGAGATCATCAATGTCAGAAAAGACATCGTCCATGAGGCGATCTGCATCTTCTTCGGCAGACCATGAGGAAGCAGTGGGAGGATTAACGGAACTGACGCGGGACTCGTTCATATCACCAAAAAAGATCTGAAAGTGCTGTCATTTTAACTTGCTATAGATTAGCAAATTGTGAAATGGGGATTAGACATTATTTTTAATGCTTTATCGCCACGATACCAAGAGTTTACTGGCATTCTTTACAATCCTAATCTTGTTTTGTCAGAACGCAACCTAAATACTTGAGATTTTATGACGACTTTGGTTACTAGGTTGCATGATGTTGACGTTTAGATATTAGAAATTCTCAAGAAATGGCGCTATGGAGAACAGCAAAAATCAATTGATTTGGATAGTTTTTATTAAAAAAATCACATCTCCCTTTACACTGTTGATGTTTTGTAAATCAAGTTTTTAAAGGAATATAGTCCCATGGAGCATCGTGGCGTAACAGTTTGGTTCACAGGTCTTAGCGGTGCGGGCAAGACAACGATTAGTCAGCAGATCGCCAAGCGTCTTAAGAAAGCTGGCTGTAAGCTTGAAGTTTTAGATGGCGATATTGTCCGTACAAATCTCACTAAAGGTTTAGGGTTTAGCAAAGAAGACCGAGATGAAAATATTCGTCGTATTGGTTTTGTTTCACATCTTCTCACCCGTAATGGCGTGATTGTCCTTGTTTCTGCGATCTCTCCCTATCGCGAAATTCGCCAGGAAGTCCGTGAGCGAGTCGGCGATTTTGTCGAAGTATTTGCTAATGCTCCCTTGGCTGAATGCGAAAAGCGTGATGTTAAGGGTTTATATAAGCGTGCTCGTGCAGGAGAAATTAAAGGTTTTACTGGTATTGATGATCCTTATGAAGCTCCTGAAAGTCCTGAAGTTGAGTGTCGTACAGACCTCGAAGAGCTAAAAGAAAGTGTTGAAAAAGTTTTAGCTAAGCTCACTGAGTTAGGCTATCTTTCTGCTTAATTATCTTTTTCTCGAAAATCCCAAATAAAAGCTCAATTGGTAGCCTATTCAACAATCCTCCTAAGTTTGGGGGATTTTTTGTTGCAATTTACTTCAATCTATAAAAAAGTTTGGATTTGAAGTCTGGGACGATGTATGAGGGATATGAGATATGACTGAAGACTAACCACACTGGGGAAAGTGTATAAAAAGCCCATTTAGAAAAGTTTTGATGGTTTGGCGTTGCCAGTATATTTTGGACAACCTCTCTTTTTTTGGGAATGATGTATCAGATAATTTTATGAATGTAGGTCAAACACAAGTGGGTGATTCTGAGGCTTCTGAGCCATTACGGAGTGTCCATACTCAAAATTTTCGCGACATCTTAGTTGAGTGTGGGATTTCTCTTGTTATTTCGACCTATCAAGCAGACAAAGTCGTCGTTGTTCGAGCAGATCGGCAGGAACTTAATACGCATTTTCGAGTGTTTGAGCAGCCAATGGGGATTGCTGCGGATCATGAAAGGTTGGCACTCGGTACAGCTTTTGAGGTTTGGGAATTACGGAATGTTCCTGCGGTAGCGCAAAAACTCGATCCACCTCAGAAACATGATGCTTGTTATTTACCTCGCGATCGCCACATTACTGGGGATATTGATATTCATGAGATGGCGTACTGCAAAGATGAGTTGTGGTTTGTGAATACGCAGTTTTCTTGTCTCTGCACACTCGACCGAAAAAATAGTTTTGTACCCCGTTGGCGACCGCCATTTATTTCGGCCTATGATTTGGGCGATCGCTGCCACTTGAATGGCTTGGGTGTACGTGACCAAAAACCTCGTTACATTACAGCCCTCGGTGAAACAAATACCCCTCAGGGTTGGCGTGGTAATAAGCGTAGTGGCGGGATTTTAATGGACATCACAACGAATGAAACCTTGGCTCGTGGATTATCAATGCCTCATTCACCGCGCTGGTATCGCGATCGTCTCTGGGTTTTAGAGTCAGGTTATGGCAGTCTTTCCACGTTTAATTTCAAAACCGGCAAACTTGAAACGATTGTTCAGTTACCCGGTTTTACTCGTGGTTTGAGTTTTTGGGGGCCATTGGCGTTTGTGGGGCTGTCTCAAGTCCGCGAAACAGCTATTTTTAGTGGTTTACCCATTACTGAAAGTATGGATTCTCGTTACTGTGGTGTGTGGGTCGTGAATATTGAAACGGCACAGATCATTGCCTTTTTGAGATTTGAGGATGCAGTGCAAGAAATTTTTGCAGTATCTATTTTGTCAGGAGTTCGTTATCCAGAGTTAATCAATTGGGATAAAACGCTCCTCAGCTCGACGTTTATTTTGCCTGATGAGGCGATCGCCGAAGTTGATTTTTCAACACTCAGTACATTTTAAATTCAGTAGGGTGAGGAAAATATGTCATTAATTTACTCCACTAAGACTGATTTGAATTTTCTGTCGGACGATCGCCGAAGTGGATTTTTCAAATCTTAGTACGTTTTAGATTGAGTAGAGTGATGGAGACATGTCCATTAGCTTAAGAGGATTTCTGAAAAGTCTGGTTTCAGGCTAATTGCCTCAATAGCAGACGTATAGAAGCAATGTAAATCGAAGCTTCTGCACTCTCTGTTGAACACTCATAATCATGACTCCAACGCCTGCACCAATAGAACCAGTCAAATGTTCTTTCTATAGCAGTGGATGGATAGCTTTGGAATAAGGAGAGAAGTATATATCTAGATTAAAAATGCCAGTTGCTGATAGTGATGACCTACGTCGGAAAGCTCTTGCTGCGATAGCACTAGGTATCCTGAAAAAAGATGTCTGTGAAATGTTCAGTATTGGTCTTAATAGCCTTTATCTCTGGATACAACAGACTAGAGCAAACAGGAAGTTTTACAGAGCCAAAACAGGGTATCAGAAAGGCTATGGTCACAAAATCACAGACTGGGAAGCATTCAAAAGCTTTGTGCAACAGCATCCAGATAAAACCCCGACAGAAATGGCAGAGTTGTGGTCGGATGATGTGAGTCGTCGCACTATATCGAGGATGTTGAAGAAGATAGGTTTTACTCGCAAAAAAGGCCTATGGGTATCAGGAAAGGGATGAACAGAAGCGGGAAGCATTGAGGCAAGAACTAGCAAGATTAAAACCCGAACAAATCATCTACTGTGATGAGTCAGGAATGGATGAGAGAGACGGTCAGTATGACTATGGCTATGGCCCTGAAGAGGAAAGAGTTTATGACCTCAAGTCAGGAAGCCGTCGCGGAAGAGTTAAAAGGATTGCCGCATGGAGTCGAGGCAAACTGTTTGCACCTTTTATTGTGGAAGACTCTTGTAACCCCCATGTGTTTGAGGTGTGGTTAGAGAACTGTTTGCTACCGGAATTAAAGCCCAATCAGATATTGATTTTGGATAATGCCACTTTCCATAAGGGAGGAAGGGTTGCAGAAATCCTGGCAAAGGCGAAATGTGAGGTGTGGTATCTGCCTCCCTATTCACCAAGACTTAAACAAGATTGCACAATGCTGATCTTGGCTAAAAAGTCGTATTTGGAAGCAACTCAGACATAGTCCATCCCTCAGAGATGCCATGGATATGACTCTGTGTACAGCAACTTCTTAACGTGAGTTCTGGATAAGGAAAGAAAAGGAGAAAGCCCATATCGTGGAAGTTGTAACGAATCCACGGCTTTCTCCCATGTCCAGTCTAGAGGCTCTGTTTTGCCATGTTGATGATTTCTGCCAAGTCTTTGAACCCTTATGGCATCAAGCGTTACTCAGCTCTGGCAAAAAATACCGTCGCCGTCAGAGAAGCCTCAGTCTGAGTGAGGTGATGACTATTCTCATTGCTTTCCATCAATCTCACTATCGAAATTTCAAGCATTTCTATCTCATCAAGGTGAAATGCGATTGGCAATAAGAGTTTCCTCTAGCTGTGAGCTATCAACGCTTTGTGACATGGATACCTTCGAGCTTGATTCCTCTCTGTACATATCTGCGCCGATAAAGGCTATGTCTCACAATCTTTAGCCCAGCATCTTCAAGAGGAACATGAGGTGACCCTAATGGCTAAACCTCGTCGAAATATGAAGCATCATTTGATGGTTTATCAAGATAAACTTTTTGCTCGTAAGCGGGCTTTGATTGAGACAGTTATTGACCAACTGAAGAACATCTCACAGATTGAACATTCCCGACATCGCAGTCCCACAAACTTTTGTGTGAACTTGCTGTGTGGGCTGATTACTTACTGCCATCAACCCAAAAAACCTTCTTTACAGCTTGATTAGAGCTATCATCCCTTATCCAGAACTCACGTTTCTTAACTCTTTTGGCCACTGCTATAGCAGCCCAACAATAAAAAATCCTGCCCGATTGGATAGGATTTTCATTCAGATAAATTTCATAAATTATTCAGTCGGCGGCTCAACCCAACGATCATCAGATTTAATGAGGTTAATGAGTTCCTCCACCCCTTGATCTTCAGGCACCTTACGAATCTCTTCGCGTCCACGATATAGAGAAATATAGCCTGGGGTCTTACCCACATAACCATAGTCCGCATCTGCCATTTCACCAGGGCCATTTACGATACAGCCCATCACTGCAATATCTAAACCAGTTAGGTGATTTGTTGCCTCACGAACTTTGTGAAGCACTTCCTCAAGATTGAATAATGTGCGGCCACAGGAAGGACAGGCTACATACTCCACCATTGTCTTACGAAGGCCGAGCGCTTGCAAAATGCTATAGCAAACTGGAATTTCCTTTTCAGGAGCTTCTGTCAGAGAAACACGAATGGTATCGCCAATGCCTTCTGCCAGAAGCGTACCGATACCAGCGGTAGATTTAATACGACCATATTCGCCATCACCGGCTTCTGTTACGCCAAGGTGTAGGGGATAGTCCATTCCCAACTCGTCCATGCGGCGAGCCATCAAACGATAAGCTGCCAACATGACGGGAACACGGGAAGCTTTCATTGAAATGATCAGGTTATGGAAATCGAGATCTTGGCAAATATGGATAAATTCTAGAGCGGACTCCACCATGCCTTCGGGAGTGTCACCATAAGTAAATAGCATCCGCTCCGCAAGGGAACCATGGTTTACACCGATACGCATGGCTTTACCTTGGTCGCGCAGAGAAATCACCAATGGCTCTAAGGTTTCACGGATTTTTTCGCCGATCGCCTTAAATTCATCATCAGAGTATTCTATGCGCTCATCACTCGAATTCTCAAAGACATATAAACCCGGATTAATGCGAACTTTATCTACATGCTTAGCCACTTCAAGGGCAATTTTCATACCGTTGTGGTGAACATCAGCAACGAGGGGAACTGTTTGATAAGTAGCTGCCAGTTTTTCTTTGATTTTGGCGAGGGATTTCGCATGGGCCATACTCGGCACAGTAACGCGGACAATTTCACACCCGATTTCGTGGAGACGACGAATGCCTGCGACGGAACCTTCGATATCTAGAGTGTCTTCATTAATCATGGACTGGACAACAACGGGAAAATCACTCCCAATGGTCACAGACCCAATTTTAACGGGGCGGGTTTTTCGACGGTGGATCGTTGTATCCACGAGATCTGCCGCATTTGTGCTCTGACGTTCTAGGGTTTGCATAGATAAAAAAGTTGGTAAAACGCTAATTCAAAAATGAGACAAAAAAAGTATTTCTCAGGACGAAAAATACGGGTTATCACGCAATTTACGATAAGTGTTGCATAAAGCGATCATAGTCGAAATGCTTTTGGAATAACTCCTGGGCCACTTCTACTTTGATGGGTTCTTGCAAGCGTACATGGTCAAAGGCTTGGTCAATAATCTCAACGGTAGTGAGGGTATCGTAATCAACCGAAAGGATTGGTATTTCTAAATCTTCGGCGCGGTTAAGGATAATTTCTTGGGGTGCAACATGTCCAGTCAAAATCAGGCATTGGGTCGATGTTTCGAGGGCTGCCAATTGTAGATCGGTGCGATCGCCGCCCGTTACCACTGCCATATTTTGACGTTGGCGGAAATACTTGAGTGCGGAGTTCACATTCATTGCACCGATGGTGAGGCTTTCCACCATCAGATCAAGGCGATCACCACGGCAGAGGACATCTGCATTCAATCGACTCACCAACTCACGCACATTGACGCTGCGTAGAATCCGGTCGGCAGGGAGCATTCCAAAAACATCGATACCTCGTTTTTCGAGGAAAGGTTTAACTTGCTGTTCGGCAGTGCCAATCATATCAGGTGGAATTTTATTAATAACCACACCCATAAGGCGATCGCCTAAAAACTGCTGTATCGTCAGCAAACTATCAACGAGGAGTTTGTCGTGGAAGGGAATAACAAGTAAAATTTTAGCGTCAAGCGTATCTGCAATTTTGCCAGCCGAAAGGTTGAAAATACTGCCTTCCCAAAGGCTATTCGGCGCTTCGACAAACATGATATCGCTCTCAATATCCTGCAAATCTTCCTTCAGCTTCTGAGGGTAATTAATATCATCTTCGCCACTAAGTCGCTTCGCTAATGTCTCTGGATCGAGAAATAAAACAGGTGATCGCACTTCCGCTTCAGTGAGATTGAGAGACTCCACAAAAAACCGCAGATCATCCTCGATTCTGGCAAAAGAACCACCCTGTTCATCATGCCAAACCGTTCCGATAGGCTTGCTGTAGGCAACCGAAAGATTTTGCTGCTTAAGTCGTTGCACCAGACCGAGAAGGACGGCCGATTTACCGCTGTAAGGTTCGGTAGAAGCAACAATGACTTTCTGGGTTTGTTGGGTCACACCCATTACTCCTCTAGAAGCTTAAATTTTATTTATCAACTCATCAACAATAACGGAATTCTGACGAGGATCAAAGCTTCAGATTATTCTTTTGCTAATCCCAGAAGTTGACGATAAAAGCCTTTCGGAAAATCGATGCTCCGTGTCCGCCGGAAATTCGCGAGGAGATCAATAAGGTAGTCTACAAATTCGTTGTTCGGCAGAGTAACGCTATAGCTCAGCTCTGCTTGAGAATCGAACTGGAGTCGGCAATTTGTCATCTCAGAGGGCAACTTCGACACATACCAACTGGCAACGAAAGGAATACTATCGCCACCCTCGATTGTGCGCTCCCCTTCGATGGAACCCATTTGGTATAGACCGATGGCATGGGGCAAGGATTTTTGCTTGCTTTTGGGGTAGTAAGGGAAGTAAATCATTACTTCACCTTTGCTGGCTGGTTTAATGCTTTCTAGGGCAGACATAATCTACAGTGGAATGAAATTGCCTATCAGTCGCATTGTATCTTCAAACTCCAGAGTTCTCTCTGATATTTTTATGAGGATATCTTTAAGCACGACTCGATATCTTCTAAGGTTCCCCTGTGACTGTCATGGTTCAACTTTTGGCGATTCCTTTAGGCGATCGCCGAAAAATATTTAGTTCATGTTTGTTCATGAATTTGCCTAAAATACGCCTAAATCAGCTTGTAATGCTGTTTCCTTTGACTCGCTATGGAATGCTCTCATCTGCTCAGTGTTGCCCCAATGATGGATCGCACCGATCGTCATTTCCGGTATCTCATGCGCCAAATTACGCGACGGACTTTACTGCACACTGAAATGGTGACCACTGGTGCAATTATTCATGGCGATCGCCCAAAGCTTTTAGATTTTGACCCAGAAGAACATCCTATTTCGCTCCAATTAGGAGGAGATAATCCTGCTGATTTGGCGACCTGTGCAAAAGTGGGAGAAGACTGGGGTTATGACGAAATCAATCTCAATGTTGGTTGTCCCAGTCCCAGGGTGCAGCAAGGAAATTTTGGCGCTTGCTTAATGACTCAGCCTGAGGTTGTGGCTAACTGTATCGCAGCGATGCAAAATGCGGTGAATATTCCTGTGACGGTCAAACATCGTATTGGCGTTGATGAGCAGGATAGTTATGAGGATCTCTGTCGCTTTGTAGAGATTGTGTCCCAAACGGGTTGTGATCGCTTTTCAGTACATGCGCGAAAGGCTTGGCTACAAGGATTGAGCCCGAAAGAAAATCGCACTGTTCCTCCTTTGCGCTACGAGGATGTTTATCGTCTAAAGCAAGAATTTCCAAATCTATGGATTGAAATTAATGGTGGCATTACTGAATTAGCGCAGATTAAAAACCATCTCGAACAGGTTAATGCGGTGATGATTGGACGGGCTGCCTATGATAATCCTTATCTATTTGCCACGGTAGATCGCGATATTTATGGTGAAGCGACAGAGCCAAAAACTCGTCATGAAATTGTGGAGTCAATGTTGCCTTATATCGAGCGTAGCCATGCTAATGGGGTGAAACTGCACAGTATTAGTCGCCATATGTTGTCGATATTTCTTGGTAAACCCGGCACTAAGGCTTGGAAACGCTACATCACGGAAGAAGGGCGTGGCTTTGAAGTGAGTCGTGAGGTAATTGAACAAGCCCTAGCTCTCGTTCCCCAATATTTCTAACGGCAAGCTGTTAATGTGATTTCTCCGCTGGGCGATCGCCGCCATTCTGTCGCTTGGGGAAGAGGTTCTTTGCGCCAATCGCTCCAAACAGAATCATCTATCGCACCATGAAATGGCGTTGGTGGTAATCCACCTCGTCCAGCAGCAATAAATCTATTTTTGTCAAGTGTATCGCAAGCTGTTGAGATTTGATCAGAAGCATCCAGCAGCTCACTTTGTAATGCTTCAAGGCTCTGCACTTCGTCAACTTCCAAATCACTAATATTGACAGTGCCGCTCAGCCCAAATTGAGAAGATGCAGAAATTGTGACGAAATCGGGGTTAAAAATGCCCTTGGTGACAATCTCAACATTGCCGCCATTCCCAGTAAAAGCATTGGCCGTAATGCGATTAGAACCTTTAGGTAAAGCGAGGAGAAAAGGTGTGCGTAGTTGAATATTTCCGCCATTTCCTGCTGTGCCTTGCTGTCCCGCCGTTGTAGAAATTTCGCTGTTGCCACCCAACAATAAATATTCACTCAAATCAAACCTAAGATTACCGCCTTCCCCAGATGTGCTCGTCGCGGCGATCGCCCCATCCCGAATCTCAAGACTTCGCCCCGTCAGCGAGAAAGTCCCAGCATTAGCCTGACCTGTCGCGCTCACTGAGATTGCACCACCGTCTTGAATTCTAGTGGTCTCAGTATTCAGCAGAATATTGCCAGCAGGCTGATCGGAAGAACTACTCGAAGTAATGCGAGCATTACCAGCAATGTCTAAATTTTGTGTGTCAATCCTCAACCCACCAGCCTTCCCAAACCCATCCGTCCTTGTCGTCACTTCAGCCTGACTTTGAACCGTCACATTCGGTGCTTGTATACGTAAACCAAGGGACTTTCCGGTCGCATTTGTACCAACACGACTCGCGACTAATGTTCTCGCACCATCAATGACGATCTCGTCTGTTGCCAAGATATTGATTAAGCCGGAATCCCCTACCCCAAAAGTACTTGCCGAGATCTCGCTACCTTGCTGAACCATTAAAGTGTCTGCTTCAATCGAAATATTTCCCGTTTGACCAGAAGAGGATGGATCCACGTCACTTTTAACTTGGCTCCCACGAATATCAACAGTTCCCAATCCCACTAAACGAATATCTCCAGCAGCACTATTAACCGTATTATTTTCAACCTCACTTTCGATTTGACTGCTAACAACCTGAATATTTTGAGCCGCAAAAATATTGATATTTCCAGCCGTAACATTCATTGTATTTTTAGCAGTTTTACTATCAACTAATGATGAAGTAATTGCAATATCTCCATTCGCAATAAGATCAATATCTCCAGACTGCCCACTCTGCACAATCGTTGAAATTTGACCTTGATTTACATCAATGTTATTGCGGCTATCTAAAATGATTCTGGCGCTATTTCCTATAACTGGATTTGAGATGATTTTTTGTACATTAATATCGCCAATTAGATTATTAGATTGATATTGATTCGAGAGATAAATCAAACCATCATTGGCAGTGACTTCTATATTTTTGACATTAATATCAGCGCGATCGCCTGAAGTTTCCGACAAAGTAGGGAACGAACCTCCAAGCTCTGGGCTAAAGCTAAAATCTGTTGTACCTGCTCGTAAATCAATTGTAGGAGAAGATTTTCCACGAATTTGGAGAGGACGACCATCGGATAACATCACATCTTGATCAATACCAGCAATGCCGTCAGCACCATTCACAATAATTGAATTGGCAGTAATCGAACCACCAGCCAAAATATGTAATGAGGCTCCAGTATATTGGTCGAAAGAGACATTTCCTTGGACGGTTAATATCGGATCGTTGGGACTCAATAAACTATCGGCAAAAAGACTTCCCTCAGCATAAAATTTTGTATCTGCAATAATTGGATTTTCTGAGATTAATTCAATATTTTCTTTTGCAAAAAAATAGCTATCTGAATGATTTAATGTTGAAATCTGAATTTGTGGTGATTCAAATATTATATTCCTCTGTGAAATGAGCTGCAGCGGTTTGTCTAAAGTATCTAGAATGTTTAAGGAGTTACTTGCAATTAATTGAATATCTCCACCAGTTGCCAAGGAATTGAGTAATTCAATATTGGCTGCAACAAAAAACAAATCTTGGCCAATAGTTAAATTGCCTTGATTGACGATTTTCGGAGAAAAATAAGCATTCGGCTGAATACTTAGCAAGTCTGCATAGCCTGTTTTCTCAAGGAATAGGCGTTGAGATGTGAGCAAAGCTTCAGGATTAGTCGTAACGATGAATGACCCTGCAATATCGAGCTGTGCAGATTCAGTAAAAACTACTCCATTTGGGTTGATCAACCACAAATTAGCATTGCCAATTACTCCAAGTTTTCCGGCGATCGCCGAGCTTTGATTACCAGTAATTTGCGTGATGATTTGTTCGATTAATGGCGATGGCGAAAAATAAATAGCTTCGTCTTGATCGATATTAAATTCTGGAAATTGATGCAGGATTGTACGTTCTAGCTGCAATCCTCCTTGAATAATGCGCACAGTTTGCCCTTGGACTTCAGCTGTCGAGATAATGCTTTGAGCAAAACTTATTTTTGGGCATGTCATCAGGTCGCAGGCGATCGCCAAACTGAAAAGAGCTGTATGGTATTTAACGAATTTCATCTCAAATAATTGAGCTAATGCCGATGCGCCCAAAGATTATAGTGCTGGACGATGACCCCACTGGTTCTCAAACAGTTCATAGCTGTTCATTACTCTTACGTTGGGATGTGGCAATACTCAGGGAGGCATTGCAAGATCCCGCACCTATTTTCTTCATTTTGGCAAATACTCGCGCGATGAATGAAAGTGAGGCGATCGCCACAACAAAAGAGATTTGCCGAAATCTAAAGGCTGCTCTTGCCGCAGAAAATATCACGGATTATTGGCTGGTCAGTCGTTCTGATTCGACATTACGGGGACATTTTCCAGCAGAAACAGAGGCGATCGCCAGTATTTTTGGCGAGTTTGATGCCTGTTTCCATGCGCCAGCTTTTTTTGAAGGAGGACGCATCACTCGCGACGGAACCCACTACATCGCCACCGCCGACAGTTTAACGCCAGTACACGAAACAGAATTCGCGAAAGATCGGGTATTTGGTTTTAAAGATAGCTTTTTGCCCAACTACATAGCAGAGAAAACAAACGGGGCGATCGCCGCCAAAGATGTTGATATTCTCGAACCTCAACAATCCTCAAAAAATGTAGACGATTATCTATTAGGACTATCCAACAACAAACAAGTCGTTTTGTCAGCCACGACCCAGCAAGATTTTGATCAATTAGTTAACCCTTTACAGGCAGCAACAAACAAAGGCAAGAAATTTCTCTTCCGTAGTGCGGCCAGCTTACTCACTTCCCTTGCAAATGTTGGCAAGCAACCTGTTCCAGCAGAGAAGATGGCTACTTATCGTCAATCAAAAAAAAATGGAATCATTTTCGTTGGTTCCTATGTTCAAAAGACAACAGATCAACTCACTGAACTTTTGCAGCTAGATGATGTACGAGGGATTGAAATTGATATCTATGCTTGCCAGAATGCAGATCAGCGCAAAAAACTAGTCACGGCGATCACCACACAACTAGAAACTCTCTTTGCAAAAAATATCACTCCAGTTTTATTCACCCAGCGAACATTTCAAACTCAAAAGACCGCATCAGAACAAATGATCTTTGGTCAAAATATCAATCAATGTTTTCAGGAGATTTTATTACTATTACCTCCAGATCTTGGCTTCATTATTAGTAAAGGTGGTAACACCACTAATCAACTTTTGAGCCGTGGCTTAGCCCTTAAAACTGTTCAGCTCCTAGGGCAAATTTTGCCTGGTTGTTGTCTCGTAAAAACATCCGATTCCCACCCAAAATTCAGCAATTTACCTATTGTGCTTTTCCCCGGGAATGTGGGCGATCGCCAGGGGCTCATAACAACCTATAAACGTTTACATAAACTTTAACGAAGTATATGACTGAGACAGCTTAAAAAAACTCAGTAAGGCACCATGAGAAGTTAATATATCTTTAAGCATAGATAAAAAATAAATAGGGTCAATCTACGTTATCTATCAAGAGATCATTCATCTTAGGTCCGACCCTCTCCTCCCCCCTAAGCACCGCATCTCCAGACCCATGAACGCACCTGCAGCCCGTGAGGAAAAGGCCAAGATTCTAATCGTTGATGACAGCATCACGAATCTTAAGTTGCTCGCGGCGATTTTGGCTCAGCACAATTACGCTATGACAGTGGTAAAAAAGGCAATTGATGCGCTGAAATATTTAGAAAAAAATTCGATTGATCTGATCCTGCTAGAACTCAGCATGTTGGGCTCAAGTGCCTATCAACTCTGCACTATCCTAAAATCTCGTATCAGAACAAAACATATTCCCATCATTTTCCTAGGTGGTACAGCCCAAAGCGTCGATAAACTTAAAGCGTTTTCAGTGGGGGCATCAGATTTTATTACAGCTCCTAATCAAAGCATTGAAATTCTCGCCCGTGTTGAGCTTCATTTAAATCTATCCCGTCAACGAAAAAAGTTACTCACAAAAAATAAAATCCTTGAAGTCAAGATTAAACAGCATCGTCGCATGGAGGCGTTGTTGTTACAGCAAACGACAAAGCTCCGCAAAGAGATCCAACAGCAAAAAGATATGGGGGAACTGCTCCGTCTCCGAAATATTCGTCTCAAACGCCAAGCGAATACGGACCCCCTTACCCATGTCGCGAATCGAAGATATTTTGATAGATATTTATCGCGAGAATTTAAGCACTGTATGCGTGAACATCATCCTCTGTCATTGGTGCTGTGCGATATCGATTATTTCAAGTTCTATAACGACCACTATGGCCATCAACAGGGGGATGACTGCTTACATGCCGTCGCCCAGATTTTAGCGAGCGTGGCGAACCTGCCGAATGATTTAGTAGCCCGTTATGGTGGGGAAGAGTTTGCATTAATTTTGCCGGACACTGATCAAGAGGCGGCGATCGCCGTGGTGGAATGTATCCAACGCATCCTTGATAAAAAACATCTCCAACATAATGCTTCAGAAGTGGCAGATCGAATTACATTGAGCTTTGGTGGTGTGACACTATTACCGAATCAGACTTGTAATATCGCAATGCTCATTAAACAGGCGGATGATGCCTTATACAAAGCAAAAAATAATGGGCGATCGCGACATCATTGGCACAAAAGTCGTTTCGAATCTCTCCTCACAGCTGCCCCAAAAACTTTAACGTCCCATCCTGTACCAACAAAAATCAATTCTTCTCCCAAATCTCCTCACCCAGTAAACTTATCTGAGCACGCCAGAAAACAAGTCAATTTGTAGCTCAAAGTATTTTCTTTCTAAGGAAATTCATCTCAAACAATCTGATTGATAAATCTCGTCTTCTATTGATGTTTAGGTAAGACAATAATAAATTCGGTTCCTTCTTCTAAATCAAGATTGAGCTTCAATGTCCCACCATGCTGACCCACAACAATATCATGACTGATTGATAAGCCAAGACCTGTTCCTTCTCCCGGCGTTTTTGTTGTTACGAAAGGGTCAAAAATTTTCTCTTTTAATTCTTGCGGAATACCAACACCATTATCCCGAATACGAATTTCTAATTTATTGCCTTCAAGAACATTAGTCGAAATCCAGACTTGCGGTGAATAGTTCGAGTTCTCAGATTCTTGATTCTGCAATTCATGGTGCCTATGCACCGCATCAAAGGCATTCTCAAGAAGATTAATAATTACTCGACTCAATGCAGCAGGTAGAACCTGAACTTTTTGAATTTGAGAATCATAATTCTGATGAATTTTGGCATTAAACAAATGATGTTTTGCTCGACGGCTATGGTATGCAAAATCAATAGCTTCAGCAATCAGTTCATTAATTAAAACGTCTTCAACAATACCATTATCAGAACGGGCATGTTGCATCATACTCGAAATGATTTGAGACGCCCGCTGTCCATGTTTTAATGTTGCGGCTGCATTGTCATTTAAAAATCCAATCAATTCGCTAATATTAGCGGCACTATCAGCCGGAAGCTGGTCAACATTATTATTGATTTCTGTTTTTAGCTCATCCATTAATTCTTGAGAACTTTCGGCGAAGTTGATCACAAAGTTCAATGGATTACGTAATTCATGGGCAATGCCAGCAGTGAGATTTCCCAATGATGCTAATTTTTCTTGAGCAATCATTTGGGTCTGGGTACGTTGTAGCTGCTCTACTGTTTTATGTAAAACGGCATTCTGGGATTCAATTTGTTTATTGAGAGCGCGTAATTTGAGCTGGATGCGGAGACGGGCCAGAACTTCATCTTGTTGAAAAGGCTTTGTGATGTAGTCCACAGCACCAACGGATAATCCTTTAACTTTATCTACAGTCTCAGCAAGAGCTGTCATAAAAATGATGGGAATGTCTTTTGTTTCTGGTAATGCTTTGAGAGCTTGGCAAGTTTCAAAGCCGTCCATGCCAGGCATCATAATATCGAGCAAGATTAATTCGGGCTGTTCATAGGCAATTTTCTTCAGGGCACTTTGACCATCTTTCGCAACTCGGACGCTATAGCCAACCCGGGTGAGAAATTTCGACATCATGCTGAGGTTGACGGTATTGTCATCGACCACAAAAATGACTTCTTGTGTGGTCGATGAGTCATCCAAGGAAGAATCTTGCTCTGGCACTGCGTCTAAATTACTCATAGCTCTCTAGTAGATTGGGCTTGATATTGCTGAATAATGCTCAAAATCTTCTCGTCTTCAAATTCTTCAGCTTTTTGTATCAGTAGCTGGGTTAGGGGAAGGTATTGGGGATGTTCTGAGCCAAAGGTCTCGGCGATCGCCCGGACACCATTTAAGTCACCCTTATTTACTAAATCAATAATTTGCTCTAAAAACTCAGGGGGCGGTTTAATTGCTGTGGATAGTAATGGCTGACTATTAGCTTCTAGAGGGTGATGAACCATTTCATTATCAGAGTTATTCTCACCATACTGCCACTTTAGATCGAGAAGCTGCTGTAATTTGTCGAATAATGAAGAGGCATTAATAGGCTTCGGCAAGAAATCATTACACCCAGCTTTTTGGCTTGCTTCTTGATCCATACTAAAAACGCTCGCAGAAGAAGCAAGAATCATCAAATGTTGCCACTCTTGATGTTGACGAATCTGCCGGGTCATTTCAAATCCATCTAATACAGGCATTACTAAATCGGTAATGATAATATCTGGCTCGTTTTCACTAATTTCCTCAAGGGCGATCGCTCCATTCTCCGCTTCATGAATGACAAAACCTACAGGCTCTAACAAATGACGAACAACTGAACGATTTTCCCACCGATCATCTACCACCAGAACATGACGAACTTTACCTTCATAACCCACAATATGGGAGGTCTTAGACGGTAGAATATCTTGTCCAATCCAGCTCTGAGCCTCTAGAAACTCAGCTTCAAAGGAAAAACTACTCCCTTTTCCGAAAGTACTTTGGACTTTCAATTCAGAACCCATCATCTTAAGAATTTTGACTGTAATGGCTAGCCCTAAACCCGTGCCTTCAAAATTTCTGGAATAATCCCCAGCCTGTTCAAAAGGCAAACAAATCTGATCGATTTCATCTTCGGTAATACCAATACCAGTGTCTTCAATAGTGAATTTCAGCGTCCATTTCCAATTCCGACAGACTTCATCAGAGAATTGATCATCCTCTACCATTTCTATCTCTAAAGGTTGAGGGGCACTCAATGTTTCAACGCGGAACGTTACCCCACCGGCATCAGTGAATTTGACAGCATTACCAATAATATTGAGTAATATTTGTCTTAATCGTTTTTCATCAGCTTGAATCGAAGGAGGTAAATTTGAGGAGGCAATGTAATTAAAAGAGATTTCTTTCTGTTCTGCCTTAATTCGAAAAACTTCAATAATTTCATGTAAAAAAGGAGCCAACAAAAAGTCATCTACACAGAGCGTTAATTTTTGAGCTTCGATTTTTGATAGATCTAAAATGTCATTAATTAGCGTTAAAAGATGTGTCCCACATTGATGAATGATATTAATACCATGCTGTTGATTAGGGCTTGTTGTTATGTCTCGTTGCAGAATTTGGGCATATCCTAAGATGCCGTTTAATGGGGTACGCAACTCATGGCTCATATGGGCTAAAAATTCGCTTTTCGCACGGTTAGCCGCTTCCGCAGCATCTCTGGCTAAACTTAATTCTTGGGTCCGCTGAACAACTCGTTCTTCTAAATCTTCATTGGCTATTCTGAGGGCTTTTTCAACGCGCTTTCGTCCAACTAAATACACAGCTCCGCAGCCCATGCTGATAAAAATCAAGCTGAGGAGAAGGAGCCAGTACCGATATTTATAGAGGATTTGGGCAAGACTCACTTTGCCCCAATCTTCATAGGGACGTACCCTTAATTCCCGCAAGGTGTCATGGACAGACTGATAATTTTCTGGGATAGTCCACCCTTCATATTTTCCGGCGATCGCCGCAGGATGGTTGGCTGGAATTTTCATCAGGGCGATCGCCACTAATTCGGCCAAACCATCAGGAGTACCAGGCATCACCGCCATCGGCCATTCCGGATACAGTTGAGTACTCAGGGCAAACGGGAAGGTCTCTGCATATTGCGTTTGCTGATTGAGCACCACAAAATCATCCAGATCAATTTTGCCTTCAGCAGTCATCCGCTCAAGGGTATCTGTGCGTACGGTGCCAGCATCAACTTTCCCATCTCGCACCGCATACACTACATCATCATGGCTGCCCGCAAACTCTAAACTCTTCAACTGAGTGTAGGGATCTATCTGTGCCTCTTTAAAAGTTGACCATGCCATCTGCCAGCCGCCAAAGGCAATCTCACTGACCGCGATAAATTGTTTGCCTTTGAGGTCTTCAAGAGTCTGCAAATCTGGGCGATCGCGACGCCGGAAAATTACAGCACCAAATTCGGTATAAGGCTTACCTAACCTAAGATTTTTGAGAGTCGCAATACGACGAGCACCATACACCCACTCCAATTCCACATACATCCCTGGATTGGGCAAAACAAAATCGACCTGCCCAGTTGCCACCGTTTCTTCCATCGAATCAAAGGCCAAAGGAATCAAACTAAACTGATAACCTGGAATTTCTTCATTCAAATAATCTAGAGTTGGCTGCCATTTTGCTTGAGTTTGCGCAACTCCTCGTATGGCCATCACTCCAACATTCACCGACTTTAATTCTTGCTGAACTAGCGCTTCAGACTGTCGCTCTGTAGCATTTTCTGTCTCTGCCATTATGGCGATACAGCCTACGCCAAATATGCCGATATATGCACTACAAGCAACAGTAGTGGAAATAAAAAAAAGTCGACTTATAATCACCTTTGGATTCATCAATAATCCCTAAAACTAATTCTCAAAAATCCTATTAATCTCTATTTTTCAACTACAAGAATAATGTAAAAATCAAAACCTATTCTTTTATTCAGATTGCCTCAGCGACTTCTCAAGTAATAGATTGACTTCTTCAGTAGTTAATGGTTTTGCAAATAAATAGCCTTGGGCATAAGCACAATTTAACGCCTTTAAAATGCGTGCTTGCTCATCATATTCCACACCTTCAGCAATCACATCTAAATTCAAAGCATGGGCAAGGGCAACAATTGTTTGAGCAATTTCAAAGTCCTTATCTTGCTTTTCAATTTCATCCACAAAAGACTTATCTATTTTTAAAGTGTTGATGGGAAATGCCTTGAGGTAAGCAAGAGAAGAGTAACCCATACCGAAATCATCAATAGATAACAAGACCCCTAAATTTCTGAGTTGCTCTAAATATTCAGCTCCAGTTTTTGCCCCTCTTTGGATTAATACGGTTTCCGTAATCTCTAGTTTGAGGGCGCCTGGTGCTAATTTAGTTTGCGCTAACGTCTGTTTGATCAAGTTCGTGATATCGTCATTCCATAACTGCACGCCTGAAAGATTCACACTGATAAACTCAAGCTCAGTATAACTTTTTTGCCATTGAGCAAATTGGCAACAAGCTTCTTGAAGAACCCATTTACCAAGGGGAATAATCAGCTTCGTCTCCTCTGACATTGGGATAAAATCAATCGGCGAGATCCAGCCTTTTACAGGATGTTGCCAGCGTACTAGTGCTTCAAAGCCTGATACTTTTCCTGTGGTGAGATTAACAATTGGTTGATAATTCAGCTGTAATTGTTCTGTGCCTAAAGCTTTACGTAGCTCTGTTTCTAACTCCAAGCGATGGGTAACCCCTGCTTGCATACTTGTGTGGAAAAATTGGATTGCTTTATTGCCAATTAAATCATCTGCTCTTTTAGCTTCATGCATTGCTGTATCAGCTGCGCGAAGAAAGTCTGTGGGTTGTCCAGTACAAGTCGAGTTACTAACAACACCTATATATACTTTAGAGCTGATTTGAGAATCATTAATGATTATAGGTTGGCTTAAAGTATCGTAGATTTCAATTGATTTTTGCTCGACCTTTTCTAATTCTTCGAAATCATGCAGTAGAATAGCAAATTCATCAAAATTAATTCGGGCGATCGTATCACTATCTCCTACAAGATTTCGCAAAAGATTGGTCACTTCTTTAGCTAGCTGATCACTAAAATGATGTCCTAAACCATATTTCACTAATTTAAAAGCGTCAAGATGAATATATACAATGGCAAAAGGACTTTGGCGCTGTTTCCACCACTCCATACATTGACGAATTCTACCGATCAAATGATTTTGATTAGGCAGTCCAGTTAATTCATCATAAAAAGCCTGGATTTCTAGTTTTTTTAGTGCTTCTTGGAGTTGATCTTTTTGTTCACGCAAACGTTGTACGGATTCAATCGTTTTATCGATCGTAATGGCAAGATCCTGAAAATCGATAGGTTTGGTAATAAAGTCAAAGGCTCCTTCATTCATTGCAGTTCTGATATTTGGCATATCGCCATATGCAGAAATCACAATGGATTTTAAGGTTTCATCTCGCTTCGATAGATACTTCAGCAAAGTCAAACCGTCCATTTTCGGCATATTTAAATCCGTCAGAACAAGATCAATATCTGCATCGCCCTCTAAAATTTCTAAGGCCTCTTCACCATTATGGGCATACAAAAATTCAAGTTCATTCGCTCTAATTTGAGCTCTGAAACGCTGAGCGATCAAATGTTTGAGGTCAACTTCATCATCCACCACTAGGATTCTAGCTCTTTGCAATTTTTGATCCACCTCTATTCCCTGTTCCCAATGAAGCCTGCTTTTAATAAGTATAAATTTTCAAGAAAAAATATCGTCCTAATATTAATAAATTTAAGATGACTTTGCATAATTGTCGTTGTAAGCATTAAAACTCTTACTATAAGTAGTTGCAATTTTCAATGCCGTGCATTTTCTTTAACAAGAAAATTTGTCATGCAATAGCTGAAATATATAAAGTTCTCGTATAGCGTCTCAGTATATTTTCTATGAATTAGTTCACTTTTTGCAGAAAGTAGAGAATTATTTTTAGGGAATATTAACAGTTGAATAGTTTGTTGTCTTTTGTTGCATAGAAAAGCTTGATTGAAGCTTTGTTTCCTGCGTAGTATCAAAATATGTGCGGCTCGAATTAATACAGGGCGGGTAAAGTTGAGCTACCCGATTTTCATCGATAGGATGTGGATCACACCCATAGTGTGGAAATGAAGAGTATCATCGATCCGTTAAAGGTAAATTCCTATACAAAATACTAGGTTATTACAGTCTCCAATTCGCAATCCAGTAGACTCGATGCAACCCAAAAATCTCGGACAATATGGTGATCAAAAGTCAGAGATAGAAAGGATATCTTATTTTCCTCAGAAACGACTCAAGCTATTTCCACGCTTTGGTGCGATTGTCATATTGGCATTGGTTTACTATGGCATCGCAGAAATCTCTCGTCATATTGCAGCGACACCACAAGACGTGACTCCTGTTTGGCCTCCCGATGGATTTGCCTCTGCCGCCACTCTAATTTTTGGGTATCAGGTTTTACCAGGGGTTTTAATTGGCTCATTTCTCGCAAATATTTGGGCTTTTTTTAATGGTGATAATCCGTATACGGCGATCGCCTCTGTCTTACAAGTTTTAGGCATTGCAATAGGGACAACAGTCGGAACAGGAATTGGGAATTACTTATTGCGTCGATTTATCCGCAGTGACAACCCTTTCACAAGATTAGATGGCGTCTATATATTTTTGATTTGCACAAGCGCAGTGGCACCGATGATCAATGCAACATCTGGAGTCACAAGTTTATGCCTAGGCGGTCAAGTTCCTTGGACAGCATTTAGTGATGTTTGGTTTGTTTGGTGGATTTCAAACGTTTCAGGTATCTGTATCTTTACGCCTGCATTACTAAGTTTTCATCAACTATATCGCCAAGAAATCGCCTCTTTATTTACCTTCAACACATTTTCCAATATCATTCCAAACATTAGGAATAAACTGGCACCATTTAAACAAAGATTACTTGAAGTCAGTAGCCTACTCAGTATTGTTCTTTTTATTGGTTATGTTTCTTTTTATCAACAACAGCATTTAGAATATATATTAATTCCTTGCCTAGTGTGGGCTGTACTCAGGTTTGGTCAATTTGGTGCAACCAATTTAATCGTAATTATTACAACTATTGCGACACTAGGAACAGTAAGAGGTCTTGGGTCATTTGCTAGTCAAAACCTCAATAATTCATTAGTCCAATTACAATCTTTCATTGTTGTAATTGTTGTGACAACTTTAAGCTTACTCGCCATACTATCGGAAAAGCGACAGGCATTTAGAAAGTTAAAACAGTCAGAAATAAGCTTGACCGAAAGAACAAACCAGCTTGAGCATAGCCAAGCTAAACTTAATGCCGCTGCCTCAGTTTTAGAACAGCAAAATATCGACCTTTTCGAAGCAAAAGAAATTGCTGACCAGGCTAATAATGCGAAAACAGAATTTCTTTCTAATATGAGTCACGAGTTGAGGACTCCTTTAAATGCAGTTCTCGGTTTAGTTCAGCTTTTAAAAAGTTCTAATAATCTCAATGCATTAGAACGATCAGATCTTCAAACTGTCCATGATTCAGGCATACATTTACTTTATCTGATCGAAGATATTCTTGATATCTCTAAAATCGAATCGGGAAAAATGGAGCTTCAATTCCAAGAAATTCATCTAGAAACATTCCTGAAAAAAATAATTGCGATAATTCAGGTTCAAGCAAACAATAAAAAGCTTGATCTTATCTGTGAGTTTTCAGAAGATTTGCCTAAGAATATACGTGCAGATAGAAAAAGATTAAAACAAGTTCTGATCAATCTACTCAACAATGCTGTCAAATTCACGAAAAAAGGTCATGTCATATTTCGGGTTTACACAGACCGCATAGAAACCGGAACAGAAAAAAGCAATTCTTTTGCCTCAATTCGTTTTGAGATAGAAGATTCTGGTGTCGGCATTCGTCCAGAAAAATTAGAATCCATTTTCTTGCCATTTGAACAAACTGGAGAGACAAAATTCAAGGTAAAAGGCACAGGTTTAGGACTAGCAATTAGTCAAAAAATCATCAAAATGATAGGCGGTAAAATCACAGTGGATAGTCAAATTGGTGTTGGTAGCCGTTTTTTATTCACAGTTAATCTAGAGGTTTTACCGACAAAAATTGCATCTCAACGAGAGATGACATCGCCTAATCTTAGTTCTGTCAATGATCAGAGCTTAGCAAAAAAATTGCCGCTAAATATTCTTTTAGCTGAAGATAATATGGTCAATCAAAAGGTCGCTTCTAGGGTATTAGAGAGATTGGGTTATCGCATTGATATTGTAAATAATGGTTTAGAAGTTTTAGAGATAACTCGTAAGCAGATGTACGATGTCGTTTTAATGGATATTCAAATGCCTGAAATGGATGGTATTGAAGCAACAAAACATCTTTTAGATTCGGAATATCGTCCTTATATTATTGCGCTAACGGCTAATGCGATGAGTAGCGATCGCCTTGTTTGTTTAGCGGCAGGAATGAACGATTATCTGAGTAAACCAATCAATATTGAGTTGTTGGTCGAAGCTCTATGGCGATCGCCGATGGGTAGACGAGTCAGTCAAGAAAGTAAAAAGTAATAATGAAAGTTAATTTTGTGACTGGCTGACTCAATCCATGGCGATATATTCTTTTTGTGGCAAGGATTCAGTTACAAGTTGAGGTCGATTGTTCTTTGAACTCTTGCGACGAAGTATCAAAATATGAGCGGCCGGAATATAGTAAAGTGCGAGCAATGTTGCACCGCCTAAACCTCCTGCAAGGGCGATCGCCAAAGGTGGCCAAAATCCTGTGGGGTCAAGCACTAATGGCGTAAAACCAACAATGGTGGTGAAGGTGGTGGCAAGGACATGGCGAGTCGCTTGTAGAACCACTTTTGCAGTGGCGCGATAATTTCCCTGTTTGGCTTCTGGATCTTCGCGGAGGGCGGCCAGCACAACAATGGAGTCGTTAATGGCGAGTCCCATCAGACCAAGGCTTCCTAGGATTGCGGTGAAGCCAAAGAGAGAATTGAACATGAGTAATGCCAAAGCGCCAAGACCAATGGTGCAAATAGCAACAGTCCCGATTAACGCGGCAAAACCAAAGGAGTTAAACGACAAAATCAGGGTGGCAGCCATCATCACAAATAACACACCGACAGTTCCCAGCAAGCCACTGACCGCAGAACCTTGGGCATCGGCTTCGCCACCATAAGCCAATCGATATCCTTGGGGCAATTCAAAGCTAATGTCTTCGAGATGTTGATTAAATTTGCCGAGAACTGTAGCCGGTAACGCTCCGGCTTCGAGATAGCCCAAGACTGTGTTGACTCGCTCGCCGTCATAGCGGTTAATCTGAGCCAAACTCGGTACAAAATCAACTGTGGTGATCGCCCCCAGAGGAACAATATCTCCCGTGGTAGGAGACACTAGATTAAGGGATTGAATTTTATCGAGGTTTTGGCGATCACCGTCTGTTACGCGCACTCGGATGGGTAATTCTTCAGTATCTTCGAGGATGGAACCGCCAACGGAACCTTCGAGCAATGTCTGCAATTGGTTGGCGATGGTTGCATAGTCTAATCCCACCCGTCGCGCCTGTACCTCATCCACCTGTAATGATAATTTCGGCACAACTTCCGACAAATCTGCTTGGGTATGAATCACTTGATCCATTTTGGCTAGTTCGCCCCGTAGTTCATTCCCGATTTCTCGCAATTGATTAAAGTCGGAGCCGTACAACCGCAATTCGATCGGCGCTTCAAAGGGTGGCCCTTGTTCGAGTTGGCGCACTAAAACTTGAGATTGGGGAAATGCCGCATCTAGCTCTATCTGCAACTCCTGAATCGTTTGTTGTAATGTCTCGGTCGAATTCATCTGCACCACGCCTTGGGCATAATTGGGCGCATTATCGCGATCTTCGATCACGTTATAGAAAAATGCGGGTGCACTCTTCCCAAAGAACCAATGCACATCATCTACATCGTCATGGTCGCGAATTAGTTCTCTTGCAGCCATCGCTTGTTTTTGGGTTTCGGCGATCGCCGTTGAGGCTGGCATAGTGAACTCAATTTGGAATTGGTCGCGGTTAGTGGGCGGGAAAAATTGTTGATCGAGCTTACCGAACTGACTAAATCCCAAAATGGGCAAAATCAAGCAAATTCCAACGGTTAACCATGGACGACGAAATAATTGATTTAAACTCCAACCATAGGCTTTTGTGAGATCCTTATTCGCAAAACCTGATTGCAACCATTGCCAAGGAGCACGCCTCGGTAACCATACATTGAGCTTGGCGATGAGCGCCACAATCACGGTCAACGACAAAAATAATGAACTAATCACTGCCAAGATTACGGTTGAACCAATCGCTCCAATAAATTCTCCTGTTGCGCCTGGAGAAAGTGCGATAGGACAAAAAGCCAAAACGGTGGTCAGAGTTGAAGCTAAGAGCGGCACAAATAAATGTTTAACGGTTTGATGGACAGCTTCGGCAGGGCTCGAGCCTTTTGCGAGACGATGTTGTACCTCATCCACTGCCACGATCGCATTATCAATCAACAATCCCAGCGCGATAATAATGCCCGTTACTGACATCTGATGCAGTGGGATTTTGAGCATCCCCATAAAGCCAAATACCATCAAAGTGGCCAAAGGTAGCGCCGCCCCAACGATTAGAGCCGATTGCCAACCGAGCATAATCAACGAAATCAGCACAACCAAACTCGAACTCAAGATCAAGTTGTCGATTACGCCATCAAGCCGTTGTTTCACATAGATACTTTGATCAAGAACGGTCTGTAGCTCAATGCCATCGGATAAATTCGCCTCAAATTCACTCACTACTTTTTTTGCTGTTTCTGCCCATAAGTCCACCCGATAATTAGATTCCACTGTCGCCGCGAGGGCGATCGCCGGACGACCATTAATAAACGTAATTTCTGAGGCAGGGTCTTCAATGCCTTTTTCGATTTGGGCAATGTTGCCGAGAGTTTGAGTTTGGCCAGTACGGTCAATTTTGATAGGAATATCCCGAATCCGCGCCAAAGAATCTAAGGCACTATCAATTTCAATGAGCAATTCTGTGTCGTCACTGCGCAGTTGTCCCGCTGCCACTTTTGCATCACTCGCCCGAATTTGTTGGGCTAAACCCTGAGGTGTTAAACCCAACCGAGCCAATTCTGAGGAGGTAATATTAATGCGAATTTCCTCAGGTACATCTCCAAATAGCTCAACCTCTTTGGTTCCCGGCAAGGCTCGCATTCGATCCGAGAGATTTTCCCCCACTCGCCGCAAAATATTGTAATTAGGCTCGCTATCCAACTCCCAAGTCAAACCTAAAATCAACGCATTCGCTGAAGCTGTACCATCCTCATACTCAGGCTCTTGGGCATCGCTAGGCAACAATGGCACAATATCATTCAGCTTGCTCCGCACCTCCGACCACACCGGGTCAACATCGATAATACTTTCTGCTAATTCCACCTGCACAATCGAAATATTACGGCTGGAGGTGGAAACCAAACTCGTAATTTCTTCTAGCTCAAATAGTTCTTCTTCAATCTTTTCGGTGACCAATGCTTCCACACGTTCAGGAGTCGCACCGGGAAAAAGCGTCGTCACAGTACCAAAGCGTTGCACCAACTCTGGGTCTTCCATGCGCGGCAAAGTCAGAAACGCAGACATCCCCCAAACCACAATCAGCACAAGGGTCAGAATGAGAAGTTGAGTATTGCGGTAGAAAAGATTGAACATAGCGTATTTGTAGGGGCGTTTCGCGAAACGCCCCTACGGTTAATGGGTTGGGAATTATTGAATTTCGACAGCTTGGCCATTCACGATGCGATGGGTACCGCTGGTGATAATGCGATCGCCCTCTTGAAGTAGGCCTCGCACTAAACTGCGATCGCCCTCTGTGTGGAGCACCTCAACATCTCGCCGAGAAGCTGCATAATTTTCTGAGGAACTATCCAAAGCAAAGATTGACCAAAGACCTTTTTCACTGGGAATTAGCGCAGTCGAAGAGACCCAAAAACCTTCCATCTGTTGGGTCTCAGTTATATTCAGCTTTGCCGTTTCGCCAACTCGTAAATCCTGACTGGCATTCTGAATCTGTAAAATTGCCGTTACTGTGCGACTAGTTTCATCCAGCTCCGGCAATAAGCTGACAATGGTTGCATCAAAAATCTGACTACCTACCTGCACTTGTCGTCTCGAACCTTCTGATAATGTCTGAGCAACTTCTGGCGAAATGCCAATATGAGATTCCGGTAACCCTGCTTCAATTAACCGAAAAACAGGGCTTCCTACCCCGACAACCGTGCCTTGATCAATCAGGCGATCGCCTACCGTACCGCTAAAGGGCGCAAAAAGCTGACTCTTTGAAACTTGAATATCAACTTGTTTTATCTGGGCAGTGAGCTGTTGAACCTGTGCTTTTTGCGCGGCGATTTGTTCTGGTCTAGTGCCATTCACCAAGCGTTCCAGATTACTTTTAGCGACATCTAACCGACTCTGCAAAGAAGCTTCTGTGAATCGCTCCTGATCAAAAACCTCTAACGAAATCGCCCCAGATTCATAGAGCTCTGCACGACGTTGTGTTTTTAACTTTGCCAGTTCAATCTGATGCTCTAAATCCGAAATTTGACCCTGTGCTGCCACGATATCCTCAGATCTTGCCCCGTTCTCCAGCTCCGTTAATCTTGCCTGAGCCTGCATTTTCTGGGCAATAAGTTGTTCTTTTTGAGCTTGTAAACTGCGTGTATCAAGCTGACCCAAAAGCTGACCTCGCGTTACCCTTGTCCCTTCATCCACAAACAATTCGGTTACTGTGCCACCCTGTTCAAACCCCAGGTCACTACTCCGCCCCGACACAATTTCGCCTGTATAAACCCGCTCTGCCTGAAAACTATTAACAGACTCAACCTTTGCCACACTTACAGGCAATGCGTTTTCGACCTCAACAATGCCTGAGGAATTCGGCTCTGCATCAGATGCCGTTTGTCCTACTTGCAAAAAACTGAAGGCGATCGCCCCAAGCGGAAGCAACCCGATCAACCACCAACGATTCCAACTTTTTTTCGCATTAGCTGGCGTTACCTTCGGAGGATTATCATCCATCTCTGAAACCTGTGCGGCTAGCATTCCAGCATTTTTGGGTTCTTCTGCAAGCATGACCTGATATCCAAAATGTTTGTATACAACAAAATGTTATTCAACTTGTTGAATATATCCCCTGTAATCTATACTCAACTTATTGAATATGTCAACTTTATTTCCTGCGATAATCTCCCCCAAAACACCAATGGCTTTAGTTCACACAATTTTGACTCTCCTGCTGGAGAACCCATCTAGTGGCTACGACATCAGCAAACGCTTTGAGGATGGGATCAGTTGTTATTGGAATGCCAGCCAGCAGCAGATTTACCGTGAACTAACCAAGATGGATAAAGCAGGCTTAGTGGAACGGAAAGTGGTGCTACAGCAGGGTAAGCCAGACAAAAAAATTTATTCCATCACCGAAGAGGGGCATCAAAAAGTATTGGATTGGTGTTTGCAACCCACTGAACCAACCGTCATTCGCGAAGATTTGATGGTTAGGATTTTATTGACTCCACATGTCCCGAAGGAGCGAACTCTCGTGGAACTCCAGCGACGACGGCAGCTCCATATCGAGCAATTGGCATGTTATACAGAAAGTAAAAACTTCTATCTCGAACAAGGATACTTCTTTGAGGAAGAACCGACAAAATTAGATAAATATCGTTATTTGACTTTGTTACGGGGCATTCGTTTTGAAGAAAGTTGGGTAGCTTGGTGTAATGAAGTACTAGAAATTTTGCAGGCTGAAACAGACTAAAGAGTCTCTAAGAGGATGTCTAAAAAGGCTATTGGGGAAAGAAAAAGTTAGAGATTTAGTCTGAAAGAGTACTCAAATCCCTAACCGAAAAAGATGCCTCTATCCTATCCAACAGACCTTACCGATGAACAATGGTCTCTTATCGAAACCTTATTACCTCCAGCGAAATCCGGCGGTCGTCCTCGTTCTATTAATCTACGCTGTGTTCTCAATGCCATACTCTACGTTTTGAGGGGTGGTATCGCATGGCGGTTGTTGCCTCATGATTTTCCTAAGTGGCAAACGGTTTACCACTACTTTCGCCAATGGCGTAACGACGGCACTTGGCAAAGGATTAACCCTCAGCTTCATCAGTGGGAGAGAACGATGAGTCATGACCTCCCTCTTCTCCAAGCTATGGGGTGGTGGATTCTCAATCGGTGGATACCGCAACAATGATTCACCAAGATGTCGGTGTGGATGGCAACAAACGCATCAAAGGTCGTAAACGCCATGTGATGGTTGATAGCTTGGGCATCCCTCTAGCAGTGGTAGTCACCGCAGCTCATATCTCTGATATCAAAGGATTGCGATTCCTACTAGAGTGAGTTCAACATCTAGATTTAAATTTAGAGCGCCTCTATTTGCTCTATGTCGATGGAGGCTATCATGGCGCGAATCTCGTGCGCTGGGTGATGAATAGCTTCGGTTGGATATTGGAGGTTGTGTTACGTCCAAAAGAACAAAAGAGTTTTACTCCTCTACCAAGGCGATGGGTTGTAGAAAGAACCTTTGGCTGGTTTTATTGGTGCAGGCGTTTGAGTCGTGATTATGAATGTTCAACCGAAAGTGCAGAAGCTTGGATTTACATTGCCTCTATGCTTCTACTATTAAGACGATTAGCCTGAAACCAGACTTTTCAGACATTCTCTAAGTAATGGCATTATCCAGCGACAGGGAATGCAGTATGGCAGAGTCCTTACCCAGAGCACATCGCGAAAACTCGCTTTGTTGATTGGCATTAATGGATATCCTGGCGCAGATAAATTAGATGGTTGCGTTAATGATGTACAACTTCAGCAAGAGCTGCTGATTCATCGCTTTGGCTTTAACCCTAAAGATATTTTGACGGTGACCGATGAAACCATTAATAAACCGACCAGAGAAAATATTCTCCGCGCCTTTGAAGAACATTTAATCAAGCAAGCGAAACCTGGTGATGTAGTCGTCTATCACTACTCAGGGCATGGCTCCAAAGTCCGAGCAGAAGACGAAAATAGCACCTTTGTGCCGCTCGATAGTCAATGGAAAAGTGGGCGTAGTGCAAAAGAAATCACCGTTGACGACATCATGGGGCACACCCTTTATTTGTTGATGTCCGCAATCCAAACAGAACATTTCACAGCAGTATTAGATTCCTGCTATTCCGGTGGTGGCACTAGGGGCAACACAAAAATTCGATCTATTGAACGGGATCTCGAAGAAATGAATGTTTCACCTAGCCCGAAAGAATTGGCGTACCAAGATTATTGGCTCAATAAATTAGGGATGAGCCGCGAGGAATTTAAACGGGGATACGAAGAAACCGTCGCGAAGGGGATGGTTTTAGCCTCGGCTCAAGAATATGAACTGGCGGCAGATGGCACCAATGTCGGTTATCCTGCTGGCGCATTTACCTATGCATTAACGCAATATTTGTGGCAGGCGACAGGCCGAGATCCACTCTTTACGGTAATGCGAGGCGTGGGCTTAGGGACTAATCGTATCTCTAGCACGAAGCAACACCCACTTTATTATTTTATTATGATGTGAGGCTTCTAGCTAAGCCTCGTCGCAATATGAAGAATCACCTGATGCTTTGGCGTGACAAAGTTTTGGCCCGCAAGCGAGCTTTGATTGAGACAGTCATTGACCAACTGAAGAATATTTCTCAGATTGAGCATTCCCGCCACCGCAGTCCTGCCAACTTTTGTGTCAATCTACTTTGCGGTCTCATTGCCTATTGTCATCAGCCCAATAAACCTTCTCTAAAACTTGATTAGAAGCTTCTTTTCCTATCCCGAACTCACGTTACTCAGGGAAAAAGAAGCATCATTCCCTTAAAGCTCAAATAGTTATTGCTTGGCAGTGGGCACAGATTATCTGTTGTGACTGTGAGAAAGGTAGCACCCATGACTTCAAACTACTCAAAAAGAGTAGAGTCCATTTTCAGCAGGGACAATTCTGCCTTGCCGACGCTGGATATCAAGGTCTACACAAACGGCATCAGTGGAGTCACACTCCTCAAAAAAAGCCTAGAGGAGGAGAGTTGACTGCGGAGCAGAAACAGGAAAATCAGCTCTTAGCAGCTCAAAGAATCATCATTGAGATGGTATTCAGAATGCTCAAAAGATTTCGTATATTATCCAGTCGATATCGTAACCGCCGTCGGAGATGGGGATTAAGACTTAATCTCATTGCGGGTCTCTACAATTTTGAATTGCCATAACCTTTTGCAAGAGGTCAAATGCAAAGAGACCAGGAAAATTCCTTTACGATGTGGGGTGGGTCAATAACTCAGGATAGCCATGCGCACAATTGCCGCCATCAACGAAAAAATTCTTACGAAACAGGCTGTGGTCTGGACTGTGGCAGAAGTAAAGGCAAAGGTCGCAGAGTGGGGAATCAAAAAAATTGCCGAAACGGTTGATGTCGTTACAACAGGGACTTTCGAGCCAATGGAATCCTCGGGAGCAATGCTCAATCTTGGGCATACTGACCCACCGATCAAAATTCGAAAATGTTGGTTAGATGGTGTGCCAGCCTATCCTGGCCTCGGAGCTGTAGATATTTATCTTGGGGCAACGATGCCAGAAGATTTAAGTGAGCAGGAAATCAGCATCAACGAAAGTGGCGATCGCCTCATTCCGCAACGAGGGGGAGGTCATGTCATCGAATCCCTTATCGCTGGCAAACCTGTTCATCTACGGGCGATTGGTCAGGTGACAGACTGTTATCCTCGTAGCAGTTGGGACAACAACATCACCAAGGATCAAATCAATCAGTTTTATTTGTTTAATCCTCGCAATCTCTACCAAAATTTCATTGTGGGCGTTAATGGTGGCGATCACACGCTACATACTTATCTGGGGCCTTTACAACCGCGCCTCGGGAATGCTGTCTATGCCTGTTCCGGAGCTATTTCACCCTTATTAAATGATCCAGATTTAAATCTAATTGGTGTTGGCACAAAAATCTTTTTAGGAGGAGGAATCGGATACGTCGCTTGGGAAGGAACCCAACATTTTCCGCTCCAAAAACGGCTACCAAATGGCACGCCTCTAGGGCCAGCCGCCACGTTAGCTCTGATCGGCGACGCCAAACAAATGGATACTCGGTGGGTGCGGGGCTGTTATTTCACAAAATATGGGCCATCACTGATGTTAGGTGTGGGTGTGCCTTTGCCTGTGCTCAATGAAACGGTAATTGAAAAATGTGCGGTACAGGACAAAGAAGTAGTGGCACCAGTAATAGACTTTTCGATTCCACGGCGAGTAAGGCCCACGTTTGGTTTGGTTAGCTATGGCCAACTGAAAACAGGGCATCTCACCATCGATGGCAGAACGGTCAAAGTTGCACCGGTGACTAGCTTATATTTATCCGACCAAGTGGCAGTTACCCTTAAAGAATGGATTGAGGCAGGAGATTTTACTCTCACAGAACCTGTTGCCCCAATTACTGGCGATCGCCCTTTCCTAAGTCAAGAGCAGTGGACCCCAACAATGTAGTTATTCGACACTCGTTTTCAGGGCTGATCTGCCGAAATATTGAGATGTCTTATAGGAACAGTCAGTGATGCTATCCCTTGCGCTCCCAGAATTGAATCAGTATGATTTGATGAAGTTTTTTTGTCAACCCTGTGCCAAACCGGGAGAATTGGGTCACGACGTATTATGACTGACACAGCACCAGACACGGGTAGTAGTAGTGATCCGATTATTCAGACATTGCAGCGTGCTTACGCGGCTTCGTTTGAGCTAGAGCTACTCAAAGGCAGTGAACGCAATCGTGGTATTCAGGCGATCGCCGATGCCCTTGAGGCCCAAATCCCTGCCATCCTAGAGGCCAATACCCTCGACCTCGAAGCCAGCCGGGAAATGGCCGTTTCAGAATTAATTTTGAATTGGCTCAAACTCACACCAGAGCGACTGACCGAAACAGTAGAGCTTCTGCGACAACTAGTAGACCTCACCGATCCGCTCCAACGGGTGAGCAATGCCCCCTACCAACTCAGCAGCTATCAGAGCTATTACCAGAGGATGCCCCTCGGTGTGATTACGCTCATTCATGAGGCCTTTCCAGAGTTGGGGGCGATCGCCGCCGGACTTTGCCTAAAAACAGGTAATAGCTTAGTGGTGCGCGGTTGTGGTGACGGCAGCAATTCCAATATTCTTATCACCCAAATTATGCAGATTGCCCTTGAGGAAGCGGGATTTCCAAAAGGCTGTATTGAGTTAGTTTCATCCGAGCAAGGTTGCACCATTCAAACGCTCGTCACGCAGGATCGCTACCTCAATTTAGTGATTCCCTATGGACGCCCTAGCTTAATTCAGCAAGTGGTACAACAAGCCACAGCTCCAGTTTTACGCACCACTATGGGGAATTGTTATCTTTATCTCTCTCCTACAGGTGACCCAGATTTAGCCCATTGGATTGTCGCAGATAGTCATCGCTATGAACCTGATGCAGTCAACGCCATCGAAAAGATTTTGATTAGTCCCGACCAAAAATCTTCAACTTTGATTGGCCTTTTTAAGTCACTCCAAGACCAAGGATTTCGATTAAAGGGGGATAGTGAACTGGTTTCTGAATATCCCGAACACCTTGACCCCACCCGCGGTACAGAATGGCGTTCCTCATACCTTGACCGAGTTGTGGCTTTTCGGATGGTGGACGATCTCTCAGCGGCGATCGCCCTGATTAACCGCTCGTCTGGGGGCCATGCAGATTGCATTGTGACGGAATCCTACCAAGAGAGTCGGCAGTTTGCGACGGAGATTGATAGCGCTTTAGTCTACGTCAACTCTTCCCCCAGATTTTCGCGCCATCCGCAAGGCAGTGACTCCGTTTTTCTGGGCATGTCTAACCAAAAAGGCAACCATCGCGGTTTGATTGGTTTAGAAAGCTTTACGACGGTGAAGCAGGTTGTCCAAGGAGATGGCAGAATTTAAGCGATCGCCTTTTTGTTTTTGGGAGTAAAGTCGCCCGTGTTTAAGCCTGTCACGCTGGGTTTTGTTGCAAGTTTATCCTTAAGCTCGCCTCTTCTCGCCCAAAATATTCGCACGAGCGATCGCCTCCACCTCAGCTATCCGCCCGCCACCCATCAAACTACTGCCGAACAAATCTTTTTTATTGGCTCCGCTCCTAGCAACGGCACAGTGACAATTAATGGGCAAAGCATCAACCGTAGTAACCTCGGACATTTTGCCCCTAGTTTGCCGCTACAAGTCGGCACCAATGAATTTACGATAGAGTTCCGCAACGCATCGGGCCAAACGACCCAACTACGCCGCACCATTACCCGCAAAGCGAGTACTCCTCCAGTTTCTAATAGCCTTAAAAATCTCTATCCTGCCGTTAATATTGCTCGCCAACCAGATGAGCTAATTTGCTTTCAAGCCCAGGCTCCTGCTGAAGCGCAGGTCAGTATCTCCCTCGCTAACCAAACAGTCTCACTTCAGCCACAGGACTCAGTGAGTTTGCCACCAAATTCTGCTGTATTGACCCTCACCAATGATGCTTTAGTTACGGGTTTTTCGGGGCAACATAAGGGTTGTGTCGCTTTTGAAAAAATCGGAAACCTCGGCAAGGCGACCTACACCATGACCCTCAATGGCGTCACAACAAGCGCGACAAGTGAAGGTGGTGTCGAAATTCTCAATACTCAAGCTCCTGAGGCGATCGCCGTAACATCATTAGCTGGGGTTGCACGGACGGGAGCCAGCACGAATTTTTCGCGATTAACACCTTTACCTCAGGGCACCCAAGCCAGCGTCACCGGAAAAGAAGGCGCATGGTTACGTTTGGACTATGGCGCTTGGATTAAAGCAGCTGAAACAACCACCCTATCGACGACAGTGCCGCCACGCTCCCTGATTCGTAGTGTACGATCGCAAACCTTTGCGGATCGAACCGACGTAATTTTCCCATTGCAAACGCTAGTCCCAGTAACTGTGCAGCAAAATGACGACACCTTTAGCTTGATTCTGCACAATACCGTCGCCCAAACAGACACCATTTATCTCTCCCAAAGCCCTGTAATTCGTCGCCTCGACTGGCATCCTGTCGATACGGACACAATTCGCTATGATTTTCGCCTCAAGCAAAGTCAGCAATGGGGTTACGAACTGCGATATGAAGGCACCAATTTAATTCTGTCCCTTAGACATCCTCCCAAACTCAGCGCTAATTCCCTCACTGGGGCAACGATTCTGCTCGATCCGGGGCATGGTGGTAATGAATCTGGCGCAGCGGGTTCGACGGGCTACCCAGAAAAAGCGGTTAATTTAGTGATTTCTCAAAAAATTCAAGCGGCTCTAGAGGCAAAGGGAGCAACGGTTAATCTTACGCGTACCACTGATATCGATGTGTCTTTAGGCGATCGCCAAAAAGCCATTCGTGAGCAAAAACCAACCCTAGCTCTATCTGTCCATTACAATGCCCTTCCCGATGCAGGGGACGCAGAAAACACGGCAGGTATTGGCATGTTTTGGTATAACGCCCATGCCCATGATTTGGCGCAATTTCTCCATGACGAGTTAGTCCAAAACTTAAATCGCCCTTCCTACGGTGTGTTTTGGAATAATTTGGCATTAACTCGACCCCATGAAGCACCCAGTGTCTTGCTCGAATTGGGATTTATGATTAATCCCACTGAGTTTGAATGGATTACCGATCCCCAAGCGCAAGATCAACTCGCTCAGGCGATCGCCACAGCTATTGAAGTGTGGTTACAGCAAAAAACAGAATTTTGAAATTGGGTATTTCCTTTTGAAGCTAAGCATTTCTAGTCGTTGAATAATTCCTTAAGATGAAAACTAAAGTATCAGAAAAAATCAGTCCAACTCTCATTCAACAAATCCTTATTCCATATGAATCAAAGAATACAGCCTATCTTAAAGCCGCTAATATTATTTCTAGGAGCTCTGATTTAGATCAAGATCAAACAAAAGGTAGCAATGATTATGTAATTCAAGGGGATTTTGAGATTACTGAGTCTTGTTATATCGATGACACTGGTCATTTCAACGCTGTTGAATTTAATATTTGCTATAACCAAATTTTTTATGTCGCCATAGCTAATGCCTGTTTCGATCAATCGTTTCAGTATTTACGAGACATGACATTAGAAGAATTTTATAAAAAACAGCTTCCTAACATTTATATTACCCGTCTTGAAAGCCACTATAAAAAGACAATTTCTCCAAAAAATTTTGAAGGCATCTTAAGTATAAAAAAAGCCAGAAAAATCAGAGATGTTATTTTTTTTAGAACACAAATAGATTTCACAGATCATAACGAAGGATTAGCTTACGGAGAAGTAGATGTTGTGATCACCTAAGTACTAAAACTCTTGTGATTTTAATTGGTGGGGATAACCTCTAGTTCTTCCCCAACACTCACTTCCCGTTTGAGCTGGGCATAAGCGCGGTTGTAATCGGTAATGGCTTGTTCAAGGTTATTGCGAGCCGTGGTTAACTCTGTCTGAGCCGAAATAACATCGGTTTGAGTACCGACCCCAGCTTTAAATCGCATTCTCGCTAACCGCAAACTTTCTTCTGCCAACTCCACTGCAATAGAGGCTGTCTCAATGTTGCGATCGCTAGCAGCGAGATTGTAGTAGGCGGTTTCAACGGCAAACCTAATTTGGTCGCTTTGATTGGTAAACCGGTTCTCGGCGATCGCCTTATCAACTTCCTCTTGATCCGCACTAGCAGTGGCAGCTCCACCATCAAACAAATTCCAGCGTACCCTTGCCCCAACAGTAAAACCATCGGCAAGGTCAAGATCATCATCGTAGACATCTAGCACATCGTAATTCGCAAACACACTAATTTGTGGACGAATATTCGCGAGGGCAACTTGCTGTTGGAACCCATCAATTTCTCGCTGCAAAAGTTGTTGGCGTAATTCTTCTCGCTGTTGGAGCGCCAATAAAATACTATCTTCGAGGGACAAATCCCAACGCCCAGCGATATCAATTTCATCAGCTGCACGAGGATCAATATTACTTTGCAGATTGAGGAGTTGTGCCAATTGCCGACGTACAGTGCTTTGGTTCGCATAAGCACGCGTTAATCGCTGTTGAGCATTAGCCACTTCCACTTGGGCTCGCAACACATCAAACTTTGTACCGAGTCCAGCTTGCTCCAACAATTCTGCATCTCGCAAACTCTGAGAGGCATCCACAACGGCGCTTTCCTCAATGGCAGTTTGGGCATCGGCACTCTGCAAGTCGTAATAGGTGGTAGCCGCCGCTAACCGCGTTTCTTTAGTGATTCGATCAATATCTAATTCTGTAATTTTGAGTTGGGTTGAAGCGGCGTCAATTTGCCCAGAGCGTCGCCCGCCAGTGTAAATGTCGTAGTTTAGTTCAAGGCGACTGGTGAGGGAGGTAATAAAGTCAGATTCGTCGTTCCCAAATTGTTCTGCTTGTAACTCAGCACTAGCTGTTTCAGCATTCGTAAAATCGGTTTGACTCGTAAGGGTCGGATATTCAGCGGCGATCGCCTCCCGGAGTTGGAATTTCGAGCGCTCATAATTTAACTGCGCCTCACGAAGATCTTGGTTAGCATCGAGAGCTTGATCAATCACTTCGGTCAAAGTGAGGTCAACAATATTGCTCGCCTGAACATCTTCAATATCGATGGGAGGAAGGAGAAGCTCATCACGCACTGGGTCGAGGAGCATTTGTAGCTCTTCATTTATCCGCAACTCTTCCGGAATTTCACTAACGCGGGGCAATCTACGGGAATTCTCAGAGCTCGCAGTCGAAGGTACTTCAATAACTTCGGGAGCAATTTCTGCTTCAATATTTTCGCTGGGTAAGTCAGCGGTGGCTTCTATCTCTTCCTCTTCTGCTGGGGCGATCGCCGACTCTTCAACTACTTCCGTCGTCTCAACTACTTCCGTCGTCTCAACTACTTCTGTCGTCGCAGACTCATCAACAGCTGTTTCAGTGGGGAGAGGGGATGTAGACTCCGTTTCTTCGGTAATAGTCACAGCCTCATCAATAACCTCGTCTGTTGAGGTAACGGTGGGGCTGTCAATAACTTCTGGCTCTGTAGCCGATTCTTCTATCTCTGTGGCCGATTCCTCGACTTCCTCCACTGGCGTTTCAGTGGGCAAAGTCGGCACCGTATCTCGTTGTTCAGGTGTCTGAGCAATAAATGTCACTTCGGTGTCAGGCTGAGGTTGCTCAAAAACAACTGTTTCCGGGGTAACAACAGCCGTGCCAGAAATTTTCGGTGGGGCGATCGCCGTGGTGGAGAGAGAGCCGAGATGCATATAAGCTTTCCGGCGGGCAGGTGCTGCGGGTGTGACCGTTACAACTTCAGGAGCAGTTTCGATCGTTTTCGAAATTAACGTACCTCGATGGGGAATCATGCTCATCGGCAGTTCGAGCTGAGACTGTTCCAGAGAAACTGAGGCTGGAGCTACAGGAAATTCTTCGGCGATCGCCAAACCTCCTGAGCCAAAAATTACAACGCTGCTAGTACTGATTGTGAGGAGTTGGCGGTAGGCAAGCATTAATTTCTTTGGGGGATCAGGAGCTGAAGATCAAGCGATTCCGTAACATTGCACAGGCTCAATGCAGGCAAAAAAGGAAACTAATGTCATAGTTTAAGCCAAAAAAACTCAAAACGACTATCGACATCAAATATCACTAAGTTACAGAACATTAACTGAAGTGTAACGAGATTTTTGGTAAAACAGCTTAAGATTTCTGGCATTTTTTTTAAGATTGCCCAAAGTTAATGGAACATTCCAGCGCGAATTCACACAAAACTCACAATCCAGAATCATTGCTAATTACAATTCAATGCCGAGAACCTGCGTATAAGCACCACGCGCTTGGGTGACACCAATTGTTCTCTGAGAGGCCTCAATCATCGGACGACGCAAACTAACAACTAAAAATTGCGCCCCTTCCGCTTGTAGTTTCACCATTTTTGAGAGGCGTTCAACGTTCGCACCGTCGAGGAACATATCTACCTCATCAAAGGCATAGAAAGGAGATGGGCGGTACTTTTGTAGCGAAAAAATAAAAGACAAAGCCGTCAAGGATTTTTCTCCACCAGACATCGAGCTCAAACGCTGTACAGGTTTACCCTTCGGGTGCGCCACCAAATTCAAACCGCCAGCAAACGGATCTTCGGCATTATCCAGTTGGAGATAGCCGTCACCATCGGATAATGTTGCAAAAATCGCTTTAAAGTTTTCATTGACTGCATCGAACGATTTTTTAAACTCCTGAAAACGGCGCGTTGTAAATCGTTCAATTCTCGCCAACACTTCCATCCGCTCTTCTTGAAGCGTATCCAGTTTTTGGGATAGCTCTTCTAAACGCTCTTGGGTTTTCTCATATTCTTTGAGCGCCAGCATATTTACTGGTTCCAACTCTTCAATTTTCTTTTGAGTACGACGAATGGTGCGTTGAAGCTTTTCGACTTGCTCAGTAATTGCGGTGAGAGCTTGCTTAAGGTCATCAGGAATTTCATCAAGCTGTAAAAATGACTCGTCTAAATCCTCAGGGAGTTCTGCTTCATGGTCTTGAATTTGCTGCTGAAGATGTTGGAGAGATTCTGTACGTTCTGTCTGGGTTTCTTTGAGTTTTTCGAGTTTCCAGTTGGCCTCCTGTTGGGATTTTTGCAGTTGCTTAAGAGAAACTTCCTTCGCATCTCGTTGTTTCTTCGCATCACCCATTTGTTCAGATAATTCTGTCAACAACGTCTCCGTCGATTTAATCTCAGCAGTCACCTGATCGAGTTGGGTTTGAATGACTTCAATTTGCCCAGTGAATTCTTCGAGCTGTTCACTAACTTCCTTCAGACGAGTTTCATCGGTATTGAGTTTGTCGGTCAGGCGCGTAATTTGAGAGGTTAAATCGGTGATTTTTTGATTGGTTTCAGCGAGAGCCTGAATACGATTTTGCAGATCAACTTCTTGGGTTTTGATGGTCTTTTGGATGGTCTGCCATTCACTATGGGTTCCCGATTCTTCAAGCTGAGAGAGTTGCTCTTGCAAGGTTGTTAATTGTGCTTCGAGTTCGGGCAAGTTGGCATCAAGTTCTTGGAGGCGATTGCCCTCTTTTTGTAACTCTGCGCGATTAAGTTCAAGGGACTTTTGTAATTGTTGTGCAATAGGTCTGAGGCGATTTAATTCCCGTTCGATTTGTTCTACCCGTAATCTCTGCTCCCGTTCTTTTTGGCGAGCTTCATTTAGCTGACTGGATAATTCCTTAACGCGATCTTCTTTGTCGAGGAGGGTATTTTCGGTGTAGCGCAGCAAATCATTAATCTCTTCGAGGCGATCGCGCAGAGCTGTGATTTCAGCGGATTCTCCTATCGCCATGCTGCCAAAATGCAATGTTGAGCGCTTCGAGACGCTACCGCCCGTCATTGCGCCAGAGGTTTCGAGCAGTTCACCATCGAGGGTAACAATGCGGGTTTTGCCCATAAAACTACGAGCTTGATTAAGACTTTGGAAGACGGCGGTGCTGCCAAACACATACCGAAAAACGTCTTCATATCGCGGGTCACACTGAATCAAATTCACTGCAAAATCAACAAATCCCTGGGCATAACGAGGAATACTATTGGTTTGGAGTTTGGGGGCGCGAACTTTATTTAAAGGCAAAAATGTGGCTCGTCCAGCCCGTTGATTTTTAAGGAGATTAATACCTGCTGATGCAGTGAGGTCATCTTCCACAATCACAAAGCCGAGGCGACCACCCGCCGCAATTTCGAGGGCAAGTTGATAATTTTTCTCCACCTGACCGAGCTGCGCAACCAAACCATGCACACCGGGCAATTTTGCATTCAAAATCGCTTTGGTCGCGTAAGTTCCTTGAGCTTCCTGTTGTGCTTGGGAACGGGCTTCGAGCTTATCGAGTTGCCGTTGTTTATCGCGTAATTCCCGCTGGAGGCGATCGCCCGTTTCTTTTTCAAGTCGTAGATTCTCTTCAGAATTGGCAAACTTTTGCGCGAGAGTTTGAATATCTGTTTGAGTTTGAGCAAGTTGCGCTTGATATTGTTCGAGGTCAGTTTCCTTTTGAGCAATCTCGATATTCGTTTCGGCAAGCTGTTTCCCTTGCTCAGCAATCTTTTGGTCAAGCTGATTCGTCCGTTCGCGCAATTGAGCTTGTTCCGTCCGTTGCGGCGTTAGAGTCCGTTGCAAATCCTGCACCTGCCGCGATAATCCAGCTTGCTCCTGCACCCAAGCTTCGGAGGAACTTGCCAATTCATCCGCCTGTTCACGACTTTGCTCAACCGTTTCTAAAGCTTTTTGACGGTCTGCCTCAAGTTTAGGAAGCGCCTCTTCCTGCAAAGTCAACTTCTCTTCTTCTAACCGCAACAAGGTCTGTTGATTCGATTGAATTTCCTCTAAAAGCTGCGTCTGAATGGACTGCGATCGCCCCTGTTGCGTTTTGAGTTCACCTTGCCGTTGTTCCCACTGACTACGCTTTGCTTTTTGGGTTGCCAATTTCGACGCAACAGAAAGCTGCTCATCTTCGCCGAGAGCTTTCACCTTGGCATTAAGGGTTTCTAATTCTTTATTAGTCTCAAAAATTTCCGTATCGAGATTATTAATCCGTTGATTTAATTCTGCCCGTTCCCTTGCACCAGACGCGATATCTGATTGTAATTTTTGCTCTTGTAATTGCAGCGATCGCCAGACCAATAAAACTTCCTGTTGCTGTTGCCGCGCGAGGTCAATTTTTAAACGCTGATACTTTTCTGCCTTAACCCGATCATCTGCCAGCTTTTCAAGAGTGCGTTCCAACTCTGTGCGAATAATATTGCACTTATCTTCCCGCTCTTTTACTTCTCCTAGCGTCGAACGCGTTTGATTGATTTTCCGGTCGAATTCCGCGACACCTGCCAGCTCATCAATAATTTCCCGTCGCTCCCGCGAGTTCATCGTGATAATGCGCGTCACATCACCCTGAAGCACCACGTTATAACCTTCGGGATAGATGCGGAGGCGATTTAGCTGTTCATGGAGTTGTGTCGCCGTACAAACTTCGCCATTAATCAAGTAGATCGAAGAATAGCTACCACTTTTCGTGACCCGTAGCTTCCGCGTCACTGTCCAATCAGTACTCCGAAACTGACTAAGCAGTTCCTTTAATTCCGATTCATCTTTTTCTTCTGTGTCGTACTGCTGCGCTAAATCCTCAAGATCAAACGTCACCGAAACAGTAGTTTCTGAGGCTCCTTTTCCAGAGGCTTGCTTGTTGTTAATCAGATCGGGGAGACGTTCTGCGCGCATTCCCCGCGAACTCGCTAAACCCAAACAAAATAAAATGCCATCAAGAATATTAGACTTACCCGATCCATTCGGCCCTGAAACAACGGTAAAACCCGGTAACAGAGGAACTGCAACCGTACCACCAAAGGATTTGAAGTGGGTTAGCTCAATTTGCTTGATATGCACCATAGGCGCAGAGAAACCAAATCTAAAACGGGGTGAGTAAGAATTTTAGCGTTATACCGCCAACATGGAACGGATGCTCTGGTGGATATTACAAGAATCATTCCTGGGAAAGAAATCTTGAATATCGAACGTTTTTATTATGTGCATTACCACTTCTCAAGTTCTCTAGTTAGTGCATTGGTAAATTCTTCGAAAGTTTCAACAGTGATTGCATTAGCTAACATTCCCGACATTTCATCGATCTGCAACTTTTCTAATTGAGCTTCATAGAAACCAACAGGCTTATCGAAACGATTATGAAAAATTTCGCTGAGTATAACTTTCAAGTAATTCTGCTGTTTGAATTTATATTCTTTGGCTTCTTTTTCTTGGTGGCTAATTAATTCTAAAAGTTGCTGGAGCGATCGCGCCAAAACGCCTAACTCATCAGGGCGATCGCCAAATTCATCAAAGGCATCAGGATTGTAATTTTGGTTTTCGATCACGGCGATGAGGGAGGCAGTGAGCGTGTAGAGTTCTTCGAGGGATTCGGCATTGGTGCGATGGTTGCGTTCGAGAGAATCCATCACTTGGTTATAGCGGGTAGCGATATGTCCGACTTCAGTAAAGGGTTCAACGGGAACACGAAGAGTTAAATCTTGGGTATTCGCCTGGTGATCCATTACTTGAAAGAGATCGTAGGCATCAGTTTTCGCGCCATGTTCAGAAATATTGAGACCAATATTTTCTTCTTCTGGCAAGACCCGCAGCGATCGCCACCGATTGAGAACAACCAAAATCACCCAAGTTAATCCTGCCCCCCACAGCAACGCCACACCAATACCGAGCAATTGAATCAAAATTTGCTCATAGCGATTATCGATATTGCCAAATAATCCGACGCATAAAGTTCCCCACATTCCTGCACCACCATGGACGGCGATCGCATCCACCGCATCATCAATTTTTTGACGTCGTAATAATACCGAAACCCCTTTTGCCACAGCTGCTGCTGTAATGCCAATGATTACTGCGAGAGGATTTGAGACGACATTACAACAGGCAGTAATCGCCACAAGTCCCGCGAGAGACCCATTAATTAAATCTTCCACCTCGACTCGCTGCGTCTGAATTTGACTGAGGATCATCGCCGCAACCATCCCCGCCACGCCTGCGAGAATCGTGTTGACAATAATATTTGGAACTTCTTCATTAAGAGCGAAAGTACTGCCGCCATTAAAGCCAATCCAGCCCACCCAGAGCAGTAATGTCCCGAGTACTGCAAAGGGCAAATTAGAGCCTTGGATTTTCTGTTCGCCATCCTCTGTAAATTTGCCTCGCCTTGCCCCCACCACAATCAAGGCAGCCAGACTAATCCATGCACCCATGCCATGCACCACAGTGCTTCCTGCAAAATCCAGGAACCCCAGCTCGTATAACCAACCACCTTCATTCCACGCCCAATGACCATACAGCGGATAAATTAAACCCGAAACCAGCACGACAATCAACATATACGCACTAAATTTCAGACGCTCGGCGATCGCCCCCGAAATAATTGTCGTAGCAGTGCCACAAAACATCGCTTGGTAGAGAAAAAATGTTGCGGTCTCAGGATTGGTGGTGGCATTAAAAAAAAAGTCTGTTGAACCAATGGCACCGACGCGGGATAAGCCGAACATAACCCCATAGCCCATTAGCCAAAATAGACTGACCGACACCCCAAAATCAGAGAGGTTTTTTACCGCGACATTAATGCTATTTTTTGAGCGAGTTAGGCCAGATTCTAGGCACATAAATCCCGCCTGCATTAGCAACACCAACCCAGAACAAATTAACAGCCACAACTGGTCAATCATTTATCTTTAAAATCCTTGTTTTCCAAACATTAAGTATGAGTTTTGTGCGCGAATTATTTTGCTCGGTGAAGCTGATAAAAACGAGCAAATTTCGGGATATCTTCCTCATGACCCAGAACAGTCAAGAGATCACCAGAATTCAACATTAAAGTTGGACTCGGATGAGTAAAAAATTCTCCTTGAAACCGTTTTAAGGCCACCACAATAAAAGCCCCTTTACCCCGAATTTCCAGTTCTCGCACCGTTTTGCCCACCAGAGAAGATTGGGGGGCGATCGCCAACTCAATCATTTGCACCTGAATTTGTTGAAGCAGATCATTTAAATGTTCCTGTTCTGTAGGCTGAGTGAAAAAATCTGTCGCTGGTGGTGTCGTGATTAAATTCGCAATCCTTGCCCCACTCACACTCGCTGGCAAAATGACATGATCAGCCCCTGCCAACCGTAATTTTTTCTCTGTACTCGGCACTTCTCCTCGCGCCAAAATCATTAAATCGGCATTCAGCTCCCGCGCCGTCAAAGCAATAAAAACATTACTCGCATCACTCTCTAAAACCGTCGCCAAAGCCTTCGCTTTCTCGATACCCGACTCATGCAAAATTCGTTCATCTGCCGGATCACCTTCTTGAGTTAAATAGCCTCGTTGTTCGGCGATCGCCATCTGCTCTGGATCAATCCCAATCACAACAAATTGCTGTTCTGTATCCTCTAGCTTTTGCGCCAAAATCTGTCCGATATATCCAAACCCACAAATCAACACATGATTTTCTAAATTAGAAATATTTTGCCGCTGCCGTTCCGCCTCAAAAGCGCGATTAATTTCACCCTCCGTCACCATCTGAACAAATCCTCCCACCCCATAAATAGCCGCTGATGTCCCCGCCAAAATCACAAAAATTGTAAACAGTTTTTCGGGTGTTGTTTCTAAAGGTTTCACTTCCCCATAGCCGACCCCAAAAATCGTAATCACCACCATGTAAAACGATTCGAGGATCGTCCAGCCGAACACCATATAGCCCAGCACAGCAAAAATAATCGTCGCCACAAAAAAAAACGACCCAGTCGCAATTTTCTGAAACGGTTTTTGCATAAACAGATTGGCAGTACGGGAACGGCTCATCAACGCAATTGTAAAAACAGCCTTTGATTATGAAGGCTTCTGCTGCCGAAACTTGTATCTAATCTTGCAACTTCGTATTTTGTATTGCCAGAGCAAAATGCGAGAGAACAACCTATCGCTCCGAGGAAGGTTGCGAAACTTTTAAAGGCTTTTTTGCCGCTGGATTTTCTGTTTGAGATGGCTCTTTAAACTGCTCCACACTCAAGGGTTGAGACGACCAATATTCATGCTCTAAATCTGCCTGACTCAATATTTTTTTGAACGCAACATCCTCCGACACCACCACAAGGGAACGCTCTATCGACTCCGCAAAGGTTTCATCTTTTGACATTTGACCTCTTGCAAAAGGTTATGGCAATTCAAAATTGTAAAGACCAGCAATGAGATTAAGTCTTAATCCCCATCTCCGACGGCGGTTACGATATCGACTGGATAATATACGAAATCTTTTGAGCATTCTGAATACAGCAAATTTCAGCCTAGCAAGGTGTATGAAGTAGTATAGGTGAGTTGACTGGTGAGGAAGAAAGTAGCATCTTGCCGAAAGCCTACTCATTAGACTTAAGACAGAAAATAGTGGATGCCTACGAAAGGGGTGGTGTGAGTCAAAGTAGTCTTGCCCGACAATTTGGAGTGGCGAAAAGTTTTGTACAAAAGCTCCTCGACCAAAAACGACTGACAGGGTCGATTGCTCCGAAAAAACGAAGCCAACAAACACCTCCCAAATTAAACGAAGAGCATCAAACAATATTGCGCCAGTTGCTCACCAAGAAAAACGATGCGACGCTAGCGGAACTATGTGATGAGATGGAGAAACGCACTGGTCTCCGTGTGGCCAATAGCACCATGCATCGCACCTTAAGAAGAATGGGATATAGCCTCAAAAAAAACATTCTATCCAGACCTTAAGGCGACAAAACGAGTGCAACAAGCCAGATATGATTTTTGGCAGAAAATGCAAGCGACTCTAGCGAAAAACTTGATTTTTATCGATGAATCGGGCGTGAACTTAGCCATGACAAGACTGAGGGCACGTTCTGAGAAAGGGAAACGAGCTTATAGTCCGAAATCCAGTAAACGAGGCAAGAATGTTTCTTTGATTGGAGCATTAGGCTTCAAGGGAATGGTCGCTAATTATCATCTGCTGGGGAGTACGGATGGATTAACCTTTGAAGCATTCATCAGCCAGAAGTTAATACCAAACTTATGGGCGGGAGCATGTGTGGTGATGGATAACTGTTCGATTCATTTAGGAGAGTCAGTACGCACAATGATTGAGGCCGTGGGAGCTAAGTTGATTTACCTTCCTCCCTATTCTCCAGATTTTTCACCCATTGAAAATTGCTGGTCAAAGTTGAAAAGTACCTTGAAAAGTATCGGGGCAAGAACTTATCTAGCTCTAGACAAGGCAATTGAGGTAGCTTTTTCCAAGATTACCCTTGATGATATTCGATGCTGGTTTACACATTGCTGCTATTGCACCTCACTCGACTAGAAATTGCTATACCATCTCAATGATGATTCTTTGAGCTGCTAAGAACTGATTCTTCTGTTTCTGCTCCGCACCTTTAGGCTTCTTGTGAGGAGTGTGACTCCGCTGATGTCGCTTGTGTAGACCTTGATATCCGGCATCGGCAAGGCAGAGTTGTCCCTGCTGAAAATGCACTCTACTCTTTTTGAGTAGTTTGAAGTCATGGGTGCTACCTTTCTCACAGTCACAACAGATAATCTGTGCCTACTGCCAAGCAATAACTATTTGAGCTTTAAGGGAATGATGCTTCTTTTTCTCTGAGTAGTAAAGACGTTGTTTTTTGGGGCTTTTCAATCGCCTGTTCTGTGGCATCCATCACCACTACTGTTAGAGATAACTCTTCTGAACCATGGAGCTGTTTCATGCCGGGTAAGTGGCAATCGGTTTCTTTGATGAGTGTATTCTCTGTTTTTTGCACCATGCGACAAACTGTTGATTCATGAATGCCCCATGATTGAACGATAGGAAAATAAGTGCGATATTCCCTCGGATATTCCAAGGTGAAGAGTAGCTGATTTTCCAGGGATAAAACACTGGGACGACCGGGTTTTTGCTTTGCTTTAGCTTCTGCTAGGACTTCTACCAGACGATTGAAGGTCTGAAGTTTAACTCCACAGGCTCTCCTGAATTGTTCTGGAGATAAATGTTGGAGCTGTTCGTAAGTCAGCATTTCTATCGCTATGACTCTGATACTTTCCTCTTTTTTACCTACTCTCACCCCTTTTGCAAGAGGTCAACTGATGACATGAAAAGCATCAGGGTGATTCTCTAATATATAGCAGCGAAGGAGAAGGTTAGGACATAGAACAGAAGGCTATTCTGATGGCATCGAACAAATCCTCAGTCTTCTTGATGAGCTTACTTACCTCCTTCTTTAACCTCCCCCAAAACTTCTCTATCTTGTTCAGGTGTGGTGAGTAGGGTGGCAAAAATATCACTTCACATCCTGCCTTCGCCACCAATGTTTGTATTCTTTCCTTTGGATGAACACTGGCATTATCCAGAATAATAATTTGACCCGGAATCAACTCTGGCACTAAGCAATCCTCTACCCATTGGCAAACTAAGGCGCTGTTGGCATAGCCCTCAAATACCATCGGTGCTATCTGCTCTCCCTCTCGCCATCCTCCAATCACGCTAACTCGTTCTATACGATGACCTAACTTCTCTGCGATAAACCTCTCTGACTTATGGCAGTAGCCATACCCATAATCTAAGGTATTATCAAATCCACTTTCATCGATATATACGAGTCGTTCTTGGACATACTGCTTCAGTTGTGCCACAAATGCTTTTTCTAATTCTTTATCTCTCTCTTGATATCGATAGGTCTTTTTTTTCGAGTAAATTCAATTTTCCGTAGAGCTTCACGTCTGGATGCATCACTAATAGACTCTGGCCATTTCTCCGCCATTTCCTTCTGGGTTAGATGCCCATATTTCTCTGCAAAAGCACGAAAAGCATCTAGATCATTAATCTTCGGTTGAGGGCCTCGACGGTAATCTGTCTTCGGAGCGACTGAACCGATTTTCTCTCGTCGTTTCAGCCACAGGTCTAGCGTATTTCGGCTAATACCAAAGAAGCGACAGATATCACTTTTTCGTTCACCTTTATCGAAGGCGGCAACAGCTTTTAGGCGTAAATCAAGACTATGGGGAGCAGGCATGGCATCTATGTTTATTGCTTCTATCCTATTCTGTCTTAACCCACTCCTTGCTTGCTATAGCAGTGATCATTTAATTTGATACGTCATGCGAACCTCAATCCTGAGCCTGTCTGCAATACCAAATTTAGAATTAATTTCTTGGCAAAATTGATCATGCTTGCAGTGAGCACAATAGTAAGGGATGCAACTAGGGCGATCGCCTCCAGCCTCTGAATCGTTTTTTGGGGAGAGGTGAAATTCTAATGCCTATATCTATCGCAATTTCGCTCATGAAGACAAAATCAATAATGGTGTTTTAGAATTTTGGTTTAATCGACACGACAGCATAAGCACTTGGGTCTAGGTATTGACGAGCCGCAGCTTGAATATCATCAGCAGTGATTTTCTGAATACGTTCAACGTAATTTAAAGCAGGTTCCAGAGATCCAAATAAAGACTGATAATAGCCATAAAGATTCGTTCGATCGCCGGGACGCTCATTCCCAAAAATAAAGCGATTTGCTACTTGAGTTTTAACCCTTTCAAGCTCTTGCTCTAAAACAGATTCTCGTTGAATAGTTCTGATGTGATCGACAATTGCAGCCTCTACCTCGGGTATATTTTCAGCGGGTAATTTTGCGGAGAGATATAGTACCCCTTGATGCTTTTGCGTGAAGTTACTCACGCTGATTTGTGAAACTGAACCCCGTTGTTCACGAAGATCACGATAGAGGCGGGATACTTTCCCCTGACCTAAAATCATCGCCAGCAAATCAAGACTATAGGTATTTTCGAGCTGGTTTAGACCGGGTACTCGCCACATCATGACTAGTCGTGCTTGCTGGATACTGTCATCTTCATATTCACGGCGAACAATTTCAGTGAAAGCTTGCTCTGGTTTGAGGTTGGAGAGAGTCGGTACCGCAGCAACCGTTTTTGGTTGATATAGATTATCAAAGGCCTCTGCGACTAATTCAATCAGGCGATCGCCGGGAAGATTTCCCACGACAGCAGCAGTCATCCGTTGGGGCTGATACCAAAATCCATGAAAATCACGCATTTGTTGCGCTTGCAGTCCTTCAATTACAGAGGCAGGACCAAGGACAGGGCGACGATAGGGTAATGTTTCAAATCCTGTTTCAATTGCCCGAAAATAAGTGCGACGACGGGGATTATCTTCCGACCGCCGAATTTCTTCGAGAACCACATGACGTTCTCGCTCAAAAGCATCATCGGGAATACTGGGATTGAGTAAAACATCCAGTTGCAACGGTGCCAACTCTGCAAAATCTTGGGGTGCACAGGTGACGTAATAGTGGGTATATTCTTGGCTCGTGGCGGCATTGGTGACTGCGCCTTTTGCTTCGATGCGCTGCTCAAATTCACCACTAGCAATACGAGGTGTGCCTTTAAAAATCATGTGCTCTAAAAAGTGAGCCATGCCATTAATACTATCGGCTTCGACGGCAGACCCCAGATTCATCCAGACATTGAGACTGACAACATCAACCGGTACCTGTTCTGCGACCACAGTTAAACCATTCGGTAATGTCTTGACGGTTGGTTGGTTGAGACGTGGCGGAGACACTAGGATGGAGGTCATATGAAAGGCAGATAGGTTTTTTCAGCTGACAATTTGGAGTTTCTATACTTTAACGCAATGTTAGTCATCGAGTTTCTACAGGCTTTTCTCGGCGATCGCTGGCTGTCATTCTTCCTGACGATCACTCATCTGGGAGACCAACCGTCTTACATTGTGCTGCTGAGTTTATATTTTTGGTTGGTTAGTCCAGTACAAGGCCGTCAGCTCGGTTTGGTATTGAGCCTCAGCATTATTAGTAATTTTTTATTGAAAGATGCGTTTAGTTTGCCTCGTCCCTACCTACTCAACCCAGATGTGGCAACACCAGCCGCCTTCGAAAAACAAAGTAGTTTTAGTTTTCCAAGCGGTCATGCCCAAGGTATCACAACAGTATGGGTGACAATTGCTCACTACCAACAAAAAACATGGGTTTGGACAGTGGCGATCGCCTTGATTTTTTTAGTGGCTCTCTCGCGAGTTTATCTGGGGGTTCATTTTCCAATTGATGTAATCGCTGGGATTTTTGTCGGCATCATTTGGGCAACTCTCGGCTTCTGGAGTAACGATAACGCAGACAGCTTTTGTTATCAGCTCGAACAAAAAATTTTAATTTGGATTACAGGCGGGATGTTGGCGATCGCCTTTCCAGAGTTTGCGGCAGTACTGGGTGTGTTCTGTGGCTTTTTCACTGTCACAACAAAAAATCATCTAGTTCCAACAACTTGGCTAAGCAAAACTATCCTTGGAATGCTCGGCATTATCATCGTTCTTACACTGCATACTTTACTAAGCAAAATAAGCCTACTACTGCCAGAAATTTCTCTCATTGATTACACACGTTATCTGGCGATCGCACTCTGCATTACAGAAGGTGTACCGTGGCTATGGCGACGCATTCAGCCAGTAAGATAGATAAATACCTATCAACAATTTTATGACCGACGATATCCCCCTCACTTCAACGATTCCTGTCGCCCCAGAAGGCTTTCGCTCTGGCTTTGTTGCCTTACTGGGTCGCCCGAATGTGGGCAAATCGACGTTGATGAATCAGTTGATTGGTCAGAAAATTGCGATCACTTCCCCCGTTGCCCAAACGACTCGTAATCGCCTGCGAGGTATTTTCACAAATGAGCGATCGCAGATTATTTTTGTGGACACACCAGGTATTCATAAACCCCATCATGAACTTGGCAAAATTCTCGTTAAAAATGCCCGTAGTACTGTCGGTGCAGTTGATTTAGTTGTGTTTATTGTGGATGGCTCAGTGCCACTGGGTAAAGGTGATCGATTTATCGCAGACTTTCTCCAGAAAACCCAAGCCTCTGTAATTCTCGGCGTCAATAAAATCGATCAACGTCCTGATAATAAACCCCATATTCTCCAGTCTTATCAAGATCTCGCCACCGAGAATAACTGGCAGCTGCAAGAATTTTCAGCGCTGGAAGGCGATCGCCTCAATACTCTCGAAAACTCTCTCATTACTACCCTCGAACCTGGCCCTTACTATTACCCGCCAGACCTCGTCACAGATCAGCCCGAACGATTCATCATGGCTGAACTCATCCGCGAACAAATTTTGCTCCACACCCGCCAAGAAATTCCTCACTCTGTGGCGATCGCCATTGAACAAGTCAACGAAACCCCAGACATCACCGAAGTCCGAGCTGCGATTAATGTCGAACGCTCATCCCAAAAAGGCATTCTGATTGGCAAAAAAGGTTCCATGCTCAAAACCATTGGCACCGCCGCTCGTCAGCAAATCCAAAAACTGATCGCAGGAAAAGTTTACCTAGAGCTTTTCGTGAAAGTCCAACCGAAATGGCGGCAATCCCGTGCGAGCCTAGCTGAACTTGGATATCGCGTTGAAGAAGGCTAAAGCAAATCAAACAATAGGGCGACTTAACTTTGCCAATAAAAAAACCTTGTCTCAGCAAGGTCTTTCATCATATTCGAATTCATTAAAATTTTGTTTTGAGGATTAGGATTTTTCTAAATCTCTAACCATCATTACTAGAACGTAATTGCGGAGAAGGCTTACGAGAGCGGGGACGACGGGATGAGGACGATGAACGACTACGGCGACCATCACCATTTCTGCCACGCGAGCCACCAGAACGGCCGCCTCTCGAACCAGACCCATCATCACGACTACTGCCATATACATCAAGATAAACCTGATGCTCTGTCTCAGCAGCGGAGGTATTGAGGACGGTTTGAATCGCTTTTAAATTACGACCGCCCCGGCCAAACACTTTTCCTTTATCCTCTTGCTCAAACGCAACACGCACCCAAACTTTGTTACTACTGCTGAGTAGTTCACAATCAACCTTTAAAGAAGAGGGATCGTCAACCAAAGGCTCAAGCAGGAATTTAACGATCTTTCCGTAATCAGGTGTCAATTGCGCTGCGGAATCAGAGGAATTATCGGAATTAGGCATTAACTTGGTCGAATACTTTAGCTTTCTCTAGGATACTGCGAACTGTATCTGTAGGCTGAGCACCGTCTTTAAGACGCTTAACAATTGCAGGAACGTTGAGGCGAGTCTCGTCAGTGCGGGGGTTGTAGAAACCAAGTTCTTCGAGGGGACGACCATCGCGACGGCTTGTACTTTGAGCAGCGACAATACGATAGCTAACTTCTCTTTTTTTACCGAAACGCTTTAAACGTAGCTTTACCATTGGGATTTCTAAGAAATGTCTATAGTGACTAAAGATAAAAATATTTGACTATATAGCCAATATACAATCTAAGCACAGGCGTATAGGGCTGTCAATGTAATTATGGTTTGCGTATGTTGGTGGTCTTGAGGTGACAGGGATCCATATCTGACAGCATTGAAACGGCAAGGTTTTCCAGAATTGTTTATGATCCATGTTAATTATTGTTGAAGTTTGTTTAAGAACCTTGACTACAGCACTTACACCGCCGACTTCTATTCAGCATCAATGGCATCGTCTTGCGCCAATTTGGCAGGGTGGTGTTGAACAGGTGCAAGCTGGTTTACCTCACAGCCAACTTCCGCCTGCATGGCAGATTTTACTGTTGGGAGACGGCTCTCCGACAAGGCATCTGGGATTATTGACTCGGGAAAAAATCGAGGTAGATGTCATTGATATGTCGCCGATTGGTGCGGGGGATGATGGGGCACCTAGTTTGATCTCAGCAATTCCAAATCCTCATTTACGTCGTCAGGTTTGGCTGCGTACGGCTTCCGGTCAAAGGCTTGCCTATGCTACATCTTGGTGGGATGCGAACCATGTGGATGACTATTTGCAAAATAGGAATCTACCGATTTGGGAAAGTTTGACGCGTCTTCATACAGAACTTTATCGGGATATTCAAGGTATTTATTATGGGCGATCGCCTGAGCTAGAAACAGCATTCCAACAGAAAGGGCCATTTTGGGGTAGGCATTATCTCTTTTGGCATGATGGGAAACCTCTCACTTTGATCTATGAAGTCTTTTCTCCCTATCTCTGCAAGTATCTCGGAGAATTGCAGTCTTAATTTTCAAAAAGAAAAAAGCTACCCTCTCGATTAATACGGAAAGGATAGCGATGTTTGATTTATATGCAAGATTTTTGATTTGTTAGAAGTGGGGCGATCGCCAAACCATGATCGCCCTGGAGCTATTTCAGAATCCAAATCGACTTAATAAAACCAACGAGCATCATCAGTTTTGGGCTGAGCATCGTAGTCTTCGTAGGAAGATTCTCCATATCCTTGACCTGAACGGACATCCATTGGATATAACCCTTGAAATGTCTCAATTTGCTCCTGAGATAATGTGATTGGTTCAGCCATCACAATCCAACTCACATTTTCGTCGCAGGGAGGCGTCGTTAGAGCTCTCGAATAAGTTGCATGTGTCATAGATTCCGGGAGTAGACTTTCTGGATTTACCGCTAATCCACTACGACGACTTTCTCCCATCGCTGGTATATTGCGCCAAATTTTACTGACATCGTAATTTTCCGCTCCAGCTTCAATCATTGAGCTAATAACAGCAATGTCTCCGTCGTCATTGGAATGTATGAAGTGAACTTCCATCTCAGCATACTCACCATCAACCGTATGTTCGCTCGGAGTATGGAAATGGAATTGCAACAGATTATAGATTTCGTCACCAATGGTTGCGGTACTTCCTTTCGGATAGTTGACCTGAACAGAATGTTCATTATTAACAACTTCAAATGTGGTCGTTGCATAATTCAGGCTGACAGATACATCAGAATCAAAATCTGACATCTCAAAATCCATTGCGGACTGCATCTCGCCTGTCTTACAAAGCTTGGAATCTTCACTCAAATCATCCCAACTATCAGGGGATTCAGAGCCACTATAATCCCAAGACGATGAAGAGGATATATCCTCATCTTCTTCTATTACAGGATCGTCCATATCTGTCATCATCATGTCTTCAGGATCATCAGACATCATGTCGGTTTCTTCCATCTCAATTTCGGATGTTGTCATGTTTTCGGTATCTTCGGAGATCACTTCCAGCTCTTCCTCAGAAGCCATCTCTTCCTCAGAGTCACCAGCAGTCATTTCCAATTCTTCCACTTCCATTTCAGGTGCCATCACCTCTTCCACAGCATCATCGGTATCTTCGGAGATCATTTCCAACTCTTCCTCAGAAGCCATCTCTTCCTCAGAAGTCATCTCTTCCTCAGAGTCACCAGCAGTCATTTCCAATTCTTCCACTTCCATTTCAGAGGTTATGGCATCTTCCGCAACATCGTCAGATATTATTTCTGGTGTTTCCATGTCGATCTCAGATGTTGTCATATCTTCGATATCATCAGATACCATCTCAGGTTCAACATCCGCATCCAGAACCATTGCGTCATCAGACGTTACAGACGGTTCGGGTATTACCTCTTCTTCTGCATCTGTGGACAGCATATTCTCAAGATCATTGATTACATCTTCTTCTGCTGCGTTTGCAAAGGGAGCGAGAGCAGAAAGACCAATTAGAGACAGAGTTGCGATCGCCAGTGTTTTTTTCATCATGAGAGAAAACTTAAGTTTGAGCTAATACCACACCCAAATTATGAAAAAGATTTTGCGAGAGAGACAAGTTTAAATAAAAATCCATACAAAACAGCTTGTGGAGCTATTTTGTATTCATGCCAAGATAATTGGGTGTGGAGTACTATGACTTACATCCTGGAAAGTCGACATTCAGCATTAGAAGCAACTTATTTTTCCTTCTTCGTTATTTGCCAACATCATGTGTCTTCAGCATTGTCTCAAATGCAATATCGATAGGCCATTTTGAGATAAAGTCTAGCTCTTGAGATGCTTTAGCGATATCAGCTTGAGAATGTAAGACATCGCCAATTCTAGGATCCTTAAAGATTTTTTCCTGTTGCCAATCTGGAAATTGACGTTTCAACAGATCAATCAATTTCAGTAAAGAGGTCTGATTGCCAGAACCAACATTGATAATTGATGTTGATCCAACTTTCAAAGTGACAACTAAACTTTTATATATCGCCCTAGCCACATCCCTCACATAGATAAAATCCCTTGTCTGCCTACCATCACCATAGATAGTGATTGGCAGATTCGACTTCATCGCATTTGAAAAAATAGAGATAACCCCAGAATAATCAGAGTCTGGGCTTTGTCTTTCTCCAAAAACATTAAAAAACCTTAATGCAACAAAAGAAAACCCAAATTCTTTAGCAAATAAAGCGCCATATTTTTCTCCACTCAACTTTTGCAGACCATAGGGAGATAAAGGGTTTACCTCAAAGCGTTCATTAATCGGTGTTTCTTTCGATTCACCATATACTGCAGCCGAACTTGCATACACTAATCTAGGAATACGAAGCTTTTTGCAGAACTCAATAATCTTTATCGTGCTAGAAAGATTAGCGTTGTGAGCCGACAAAGGTTTTTCCCATGAAGCACTAATGGAGGCATTTGCCACCAAATGTACAACTCCATCAAAAGAATCAGGAAAATCCTTTAAATCACATTCTAAAATATCCTTGTAAATGAACTTGAGTCGAGGGTGTTCAGGAAGATTTTTCAAATTCCCAGTCGCTAAATTATCAACAACAGTCACATCACACTCATTCTGAATCAGAAGATCTACCAAATGAGAGCCGATAAAACCAGCGCCACCAACGACCAAAATATTCATACGATAAATCTGTTTCAAAAAAATTGAGGGGGACAAACTATTCCTAGTCGTATCAAGCCCTGACAGTTCAATTTCCAGGGTGAGTAGCCTAACAAAACATTGTGTTCAAAGTTAAGGAAAATCTAAGTTCCAGCAAAGTTGATTGAATAAAAATATCGTCTCTTCAATTCTCAGCTTCATCTAGGGAATACAAGGTTGACATTTTTGCAGCAAATTCAGATTCTCCATTTGTGATGAGTTGATCATTCCTCCAAATCCAGGGTTTGCCAAATTGCCAATAGCGTTTCAGTGGAGTCAGAGGTAACGGGAAAAAGACTGAGCGATCGCCACTGACAGGTATGGGGAATCAAATTCTCTTGGTTTATAAACCATTGCCCCAACTGAGTGAGGCTGAAACTGGCTTTAATTTGTGCAACTTTAAATTGATCTGCGGTAACCGTTGCTCGGTGGGATGCAGTTAAACAAGCCATCATAGTGAGGTGATCATCTTGAGTAAACACACTGTAATGGCCAATATCTGCATGGTATTTCAGAGTAGAGGAGAGATCATCACTATAATTTTTTAGATATTTTTTCAAATCTCCATTCGATTGCGATATAGTTGCTCGTTGAAGCGTTAAGGTAAATGCCTGCTGAGTTAGTGTTTGTTTCATTCCATCTTGAAAATACCCGGGAATAATCTGGTTTATTTCCGCTTCGGTGAGCACATGAGTCGCAATATTTTGCCATCCATCAATCTGCTTTGGATCATAGTTAATAGCAGAAAGTGTATGAACCTCACTCAAAGAATTTAAGAGAAGTTTTAAGCTCACAGCGCAAAGGGCGATCACCTGTAAAAAGATAAATTTTTGATGCCACAGATTTAAACGTTTTGCCATTGCTGGACTTGCCATCCCCATAATGCTAAAGCACCCAAACCAATCACACTAAAAATCAGTGATCCGGTTCCTAAATGCCAATAGTCAAATGCAGCTTCATCTCCAAGGGAAACCAAAACCGCCATCATTGCAACTCGCATCCCATTTAGCAGAAAACCAATGGCGATCGCCCCACCTAGAAAAATGCTAGTTTTGCGCCAGTGAAATGGATTTAGTACAAGATAAATCAGACTAAAACCGACTAACTGCAAGATCATTTTTAGACCAGAACAGCCATGATAAACTTCGATTGTTCCAGTCCCTAGACGAATCAAAGTACCAATTCTTTCTGCTTGTAAACCAACAGAGAAGAGAATTAGATGGGTGAATTTTGCTGTCAATAATGATAAATCAACAATTACATAAATAATTTCCCAGGGAAATGCTAAAAATCCTAATAAAAAGAAGCCTGACCTGAAGATTCGAAAACTTTGCCAACCATAGCAAAGTAATCCCCAATTCGTAAGACTTAAAAATGGCAGTAGCCGTAAAAAGGCTTCATCTTCGCCATATCCCCATGCTTTCAGAATTAGCCATAAATTAATCCCAATTGCAGTGGCGATCGCTCCAATTTCAGATTTAGGATTATTCGTTAATTGTCCAGTGTCCCACCAGCAATAGAGTAGTGTAACTAAAAATAGACCTGTCACACTACTAACTTCTGGGCGATCGCTCTGTCGTAGCAGGACGAATAAAAGAGCAAGATAGCTACTGCCAAGGAACAATGGCATATTCTGTTTTAATCGTTTCAGAGAAAGTGCCACAGCATCAGTACAGGTTTGGGACAACAAATTTCAAACAACAAAAAAAGAGTCATGAATCTCTCACAACTCCAATATAAATAAAGCTTTTTACGGAAAATGTAATAGCTAATTAAAAGTGTCAAAGGGGTCAGAACTAGCGATAGATACAGTTAAGTCTCACATTAAGATTGACTTAAACCCAATACAGCACTCTAGTTCATTTAAGCAATTTACCCTTCACTAATTTGCTTCAAGTGAATATGCTTGTAACCAATTTTGATTTCAAACTCATCGCCGGGTTTAAGATTCATTTGATTCGTATAAGTTGAACCAATTACAATCTGACCATTTTTGTGAACACTAACGCGATAAGTTGGTTCGCGCCCGCGACCATCTTGGCTACCACCGGGATCCAAAGGTAAACCTTTTGCCTCAAGAACGGCATCATAGAAGCCTGTCAAATTCACACGAGTTTGACCATTTTTTGTAGTGCTATAGCCACAAAGTTTTGCTGTTTCGCGACGAGGCAAATGAGATAATTCTTTTACTTTACTAAGAAGCGCTTTCCCTTTTAGGGGAGCTGTTGCTGTTTCGCTCATAATCTCTCGAACTTTTTATGTTTTGTGTCGACGTTTTTCTCAGTGATAAATTTATCACATATGTAAATATAACCGCAAAAAAATAATTTTGATCAAAAAAATAAAAATCTTTTTCAAAAAATCATTTTCTATTTTTTTATAATCACTAAGCAATACTGAAATAAATGTCAAGTTTATTGAACTTTACTGCTTAGAGTCCGATCTTTTAAGCGGGCATTTTAAACTAGGGTTGAAGAGAATCGCCACAAAATTAGGCAAGCACAATGGATATTACATTACAAATCCAGCGTCAGTCAGAGAGAAATATAGCGCCAAAATTTAAGTCTTATCGATTATCTGTACCTGAGAGCACAACAATTTTAGATTGTTTAAATCAGATTAAATGGCAACAGGATGGGAGCCTTGCTTTTCGTAAAAACTGTCGCAATACCATCTGTGGAAGTTGTGCGATAACGATTAATGGTCGCTCTGCTTTGGCTTGTAAAGAAAATGTTGGGTCAGAGATCAAACGTTTACAGAAAATTGATCCTGATGCGGCCAAAGATCCTATTTTGGCGATCGCCCCATTAAAAAATATGCCGATTATCAAAGATTTAGTCGTTGATATGAAAGGGTTTTGGGATAACCTCGAAAACGTTGAACCCTATGTCAGTACCGGAGCTCGCCAAATTCCAGAACGCGAATTTTTACAGACGCCAGCGGAACGCGAACAATTAAATCAAACTGGTAATTGTATTCTTTGTGGCGCTTGTTATTCGGAATGTAATGCCGTTGCCGTTAATCCGAAATTTGCCGGTCCCCATGCCCTTGCTAAAGCTCAGCGAATGGTTGCCGATTCCCGCGATCGCCGCACCGATGAACGACTCGAAAATTATCACGATTCTGAATCTGGCGTCTGGGCCTGTACCCGTTGCTATCAATGCAATAGCGTTTGTCCCCAAGACGTAGCACCGATGGATCAGATTACCAAGATAAAAAGTCAACTACTTCAACGCCAAAACCCTAATACAAACCGGACAATCCGTCACCGTAAAACATTGATTAACCTCGTTAAACAAGGCGGTTGGATTGATGAACGACGCTTTGCCTTTCTTGTAATGGGTCTACAGAATGTTAGTGAAATTTTCCCGCTCGGTTGGCGGATGCTCACCCACGGAAAACTCCCTGTATCTTTCGAAGCATCGGAAGGAACAGCAGAAGTAAAAAGTTTAATTAAACAAGTGGAAACCCTTATCGAGTCCAGTTCTGATAATCCAGTAAAATAAGGATTCTAAAATAAACATCTTCTAAAAATTCTTAGATATAAATCCTATGGCAGCAAAGGCAATGGCTTCGACTGACACGGATGCAGTTTTGCGTCAATCTATTCTCGGTTCCCGCCGTTTTAGTAATTTCCTCTGGGCAACAGTCTCCGCAATTGGTGGCGTTGGTTTTCTTTTAGCTGGTTTATCGAGCTATTTCCATACTAATTTTTTAATTGTTAGTGATCCGAGCGCTCTCCAGTTTATTCCTCAGGGCGCTGCCCTCAGTTTTTATGGTCTAGCTGGAACTTCTCTCTCCCTTTACCTTTGGTTCGTTTCGTTTTTAAACGTCGGCGGTGGCTACAACGAATTTAATAAAGACACTGGCAAAGTGACAATCTTTCGCTATGGTTTTGTCGGCAAAAATCGCATCATTGATTTGAACTATAAACTCTCCGATATTGTCGCAATTCGAGCCGAAATTAAAGAGGGTTTAAATCCCCGCCGTGTCCTTTATCTACGCGTTAAAAATAAAGGCGATATTCCGATTACTCGCGTGGGTGAACCCATTGCCCTTTCTAAGCTCGAAAATCAAGGTGCTGAATTAGCGAGATTTTTAAGCCTACCTCTCGAAGGACTCTAAAACAGTGATGTTTACACCCTTAGTGTTTTAGTTCGAAAGCTATTTTTGGGAACTTTATGATGTGATCGACACGTCACGTCGAGTTCCCTCCTTTTTTTTATTGTTGCCGTTTTTAAGTTTACAGAGGAAAAAAATCCAAATGAGACATCCGTGGCAAGTTTTGTGCATCGCCATTTTGGTCGGAAGTTTAACGCTAGTAGGTTGTGCACCGACTCCAACTTCTGAGAGTAGTGACTCTACGACAACGACTGAATCAACCACAACGGTTAACCCGTTTGCTGAGTATACGCCCCGTTTAGAAGGTATGGCTAAGGTGGAAATGCTCGTCAATGGTGAGTCAATTATCATTGAGCTAAATGGTGAAGAAGCACCGATTACAGCGGGTAATTTTGCGGATTTGGTAGAACGCGGCGTCTATGATGGCCTCGCTTTCCACCGCGTCATTCGTGATCCTGAGCCTTTTGTCGCACAGGGTGGGGATCCAGTTGGTAAGGATCCAGATGTACCTATCGCTCAGTTAGGACGAGGTGGCTATACCGAGCCAGAAACAGGAGTTCGTCGGGATTTACCGCTAGAAATCAAGCTGAAGGATAGTGAAGAGCCTGTGTATGGCCGCGCTAGTCTTGATCCAACTAAGGTTGTCCTCAAACACGAAAAGGGGACGATCGCCATGGCCCGTTCCCAAGCGCCTAATTCGGCATCGGCACAGTTTTATTTCACGTTGGCTGAACTTGCTTTCCTTGATGGCAATTATGCAGTCTTCGGTAAAGTCGTCGAAGGAATTGATGTGGTTGATAATATCCAAATGGGCGATCGCATCGAATCAGCAACAATTATTGAAGGTCTAGACAACCTCATTAAATAAGTCTTGCTGAATTTTATTTAGGTTAATTAAATAGACCGAAATGTCGGGGTAATCTGAAAGAGATTGCCCTTTTTTATTTGTTGGGAGTCGTTGGAGTTAGCTCATGGTGCGCGTTGTCGTCACTGGCATTAGTTTGTGTTCGGGTCTAGGAAATCTTGCCCAGTCATGGCAAAGTCTACTTGATGGTCAAACGGCGATTCAGTTGCGACAACCTTTTCTTGAATTGCCTGTTATTCCAGTGGCGATGCTCGGGAAATATCCTCTCGATCTGGAGGCTTGGCGATCACAACTCGTGACTGAAGTTTTGGCAGATGCGAAATTAACTGGGCCATTAAAAAATTGTGCCGTGGTAGTGGGTTCAAGCCGCGGTTTTCAGGGCAGAATTGAAACCCTCAATCAGCGTTTTCATCAAGGTGATGGGTATTTATCAAACTGGTTAGAGCTTTTACCGCAACAGTTGGCGATCGCCACCGCCAAGCAAATTGGCTCGCAAAGCGGTTTACTTGCGCCGATGGGTGCTTGTACAACGGGTTTATGGTCGCTATGTCAGGGATTTGAACTATTACAGCGAGGCGAATGTCCGCAAGTTTTGGTTGGAGCCATTGAATCACCCATTACACAGCTAAGTATTGCTGGGTTTCAGAAAATGGGTGCGATGGCAGAACAAGGTTGTTTTCCGTTTGATAAACATCGCGAAGGGTTAGTGCTCGGGGAAAACGGCGCGATGATGATGCTCGAAAATTTGGATTCAGCGAAAAAGCGGCAAGCCAAAATTTATGGGGAAGTTCTCGGTTGGAGTTTCACTTGTGATGCTCACCATGTCAGCGCGCCCCAAAAGTCCCATCAACCTGCATTACGGGCGATCGCCCAATGTTTGGAACGGTCAAGTTTAAGTCCAGATGACATTGATCATATTCATCCCCACGGCACGAGCACGACACTCAATGACCAAGCCGAAGCCGCGATGATCACAGATTCATTTTCCCATCGTCCATGGGTAAGTGGCAGTAAAGGAGCAACGGGTCATAGCCTTGGTGCATCAGGTATTCTCAGCGCTGCTTTTTCGCTAATGATGTTGCGATCGCAACGGTTATTTCCTTGCGTGGGTCTTAGAAATCCTGAGTTTGATCTCAATTTTGTCTGGCAATCTCAACCCCAATCTCTCCGTCATGCCCTCTGTTTAAGTTTTGGGTTCGGTGGACAAAATGGGGCGATCGCCTTCAAATCCTTGACGAACTAATTATTAACATGAGTTCGGGATAAGAAAAATATGCAAAAGTTGTTCCTAATCTAGGGTTAAGGCTTATTTTTTCTATTAACCAGCAATTATTTTATGCAATCCTCTAGCGATTAAGCTAAATAAAGCAAAATACTTTCAATCAAAATGCCTTGTTGCAAATCAAAAAAGATACAAGACTCTAAACAAACTCTTGATTTATAAGAATTACAGCCTAACTTCTATAAGCTTCATCCCAATTGCTTAACCCGAACTCACGTTATTTAGAGAGTTTTGCAGGATAGAAAATGAATAGCTTACAGCCTGTCATAGATTGAGGAATATGGCTTGAGCCAATTGGATGGTGGATGAATGTGCCTGCAGGGTAGTCTCTCAGACCATCATTGAAGATGCCACTAATGACAAAAATCTCCTCTGAGTTGTCATCATGAGAGTCGATGCCATTCCATTTCGCACCGGGAGCAATCTCAACAACCATTGCTTGTGAATTTGACTTGCCTTGCCACAAAAGACAAACAGATATTCCTTCTGTCACATATTGGGGAGTGACATCTTCTAAGCGCTTCCAAACAATTTCTGTCATGAATTAAGGTTCTTTTTCTCACTACATTTGGAGATTATCATTCATGGCTTATTTATTAAAATGAATTATGTGAACTATTAATTCATTTTCTTCGATATCAATCAAAATGGAATTTAAGCATCTCCAAACTTTCCAAGCAGTTGCAACTGAAGGTAGTTTTCTCAAAGCTGCTGAAAAGTTGAAATACGCACAATCTACGATTACGCTGCACATTCAAAAGCTAGAAAAAGAATTGGGTGTTCAACTCTTCTCTCGCCAAAATAGACGAACCGAGCTGACAGTTGCAGGGAGAACACTACAGAGTCATGCTGAGCACCTGCTCTATAGGGCAGAACAGCTTCAACAAACAATGACTGGATTAGTCACAGGTGAAGCCGGGCAGCTACGAATTGGTTCTGTCGAACCTGTAGCTAGTGTTCATCTACCGACTGTCCTAGTTGAGTTTTGTCGTCAATACCCGAAAGTGAGGCTTACACTCGAAGTCGGTGTGACACGAACCATTAGTCGTAGGGTTGCTTCTGGGAAGTTAGATTTGGCGATTTGCTCGCCACCAGCAGCAAACCTAGGTTTAGACTTCCATATGTTATTCCAAGACCCAATCTCTTTACTTTTGCCAAAATCTCACATGCTTACTACAAGTCAAAATATTGCCATCACTGATCTTTCAGAAGAACGTTTGATCTTAACTGAAGAGCACTGTCCCTACCGTGATGTCTTAGAAAAAGCATTGCTTTCTCATAATATCAATCCATATTCAGGTGTTGAGAGTATGAGTTCGGGTGCTCTCAAGCAGATGGTTTGTCATGGGCTTGGTATTGGTATTTTACCAACAGCAGCGATCAATCCATTACCAAATAAAACTGTTGAGCGTCATTTAAGTGATCTGGACTTGTATCTCTCTATCGGCTTAGCAATAAATCCAGATATTGTTGTGCCAGGTTCAGCTCTCGCATCTTTGGCCACCGCTATAAAAAATCATTTTAATATAGCTTGATAGATGCCACTCAAGATGATTTGCTCGAAGTCATCAGTGCTTAGATTAGCTAGAACTTTTAGCCTACGTCTGTTTAAGAGAATTTGCTCAACTTGAACTCACGTTACTCAAGTAATGGCGATCGCCGAAACTGATCATTTTCGATCAAAGTATGCACCTGCCAATCCGGTTGAGTCGCCGCATAATCTAGGCGGTAATGGCCTCCTCGACTCTCAGTTCGCCATGCTGCACTTTTGAGGATGAGAAAAGCAACATCTGCCAAGTTACATGTTTCTGCATAGAGGCGAATCTCCGTTTCTGCATCGGGATGTTCCAATTGAATTTCAGCATCTTCTGCCAAATTCAAAAATTGCGCAAAAGGCATCCTATGCAACTGATCACGCCATGCCGACACCTGGGCGATCGCCTCATCGAGGGTTTGCTGATCACGACAAATCCCTGCACTTTGCCACAGTAAAAAAGGTAAATCTGCCCGAATGGTTTGGGCTTTAACAGTCTCTCGTCGCCAATGCTCTGTTATCACCTTAGGTACTATATTCTCTGTAAGCTCACTGGGAGCTGCAGGTTCAAAATTCTGTAACTGTGCCGCAAAAACCAAACATTCCAACAAAGAATTACTCGCTAATCGATTCGCGCCATGCACCCCAGTGCTCGACGTTTCGCCAATAGCATACAGTCCTGAAATGGAGGTCTCACAGATTGCGTCAGTTTTAATGCCACCCATCCAATAGTGCGCCGCCGGAGCAACAGGAATCGGTTCCGAAAAAACATCTACGCCATACTCTGCACAAAATCGAATGATATTGGGAAAACGTCGCCGCACTTTTTCTTCGGGAATAACGCTTAAATCAAGATAAACATTGGCATTGGCTGGATCGCCTGCATTTTCAGCGAGATAACTAAAAATGGCACGGCTCACCACATCTCGCGGCGCTAATTCCCCGTCTGGATGGTAATCAAAGGCAAAGCGATCACCATTAAAACCGAGCAGATGTGCTCCTTCGCCCCGCACTGCTTCACTAATTAAAAATCTGGGTGCACCGGGTTTCGATAATGCTGTCGGATGAAATTGGAAAAATTCAAGATCTCGTAATTGCGCCCCCAAACGCCATGCCAGAGCGACGCCATCCCCTGTACTGACGGTCGGATTCGTGGTTTGGGCAAAAACCTGTCCGCCACCACCGGTTGCTAAAATTATCGATCCCGAGGCAATCCAGCGGATTTGACCATCATGTAAAACACTGACCCCTTGGCATTTGCCGTCTTCATCTCGGCGTAACTGCAACGCAAAAGCTTGGGGCACCACGTGAATATTGGGGCGATCAAGCACTTGCTCAATCAGGGTGGTAATAATCGCTTTACCTGTCGTGTCCTTCGAGTGCAACACCCGTGGTCGAGAATGGGCAGCTTCAAGGGTCATCGCCAACTGACCATTTTTCCGATCAAAGTCCACTCCCATCTGCACCAAGTGATGAATAGCATCCTTGGCATTATCAACTAGAAACCTCACCGCTGCGGGGTCACAAAGACCAGCGCCAGCGGTAAGCGTATCCTTAAAATGTAGGTCTGGTGAATCTGTTGGGGCGATCGCCGCCGCAATGCCACCTTGTGCCCATTTACTCGATCCCGTGCGGAGCTTCGCCTTTGTGATTAAACCGACCCGTAAATGACTGGGTAATGATAATGCCGCATACAGACCAGCCGCACCACTCCCAATCACCACAACATCAAATTGGTTCGGCAAAGTTGTCTCACTGGTCATGCGTTTGCGGGGGCGGTAGGGCAGTTTAGGGCATAAATTCTAATCACTATAGCCTTAAAGTTCCGTTAATGCTCTACTCCTCTCGGATAGGCGATCACCCCTCGACCAGAAAAAATCAGCAGAGACTCAGTCTAAATTTTGGTGCAACTTTGCACCTCGAAGATAGGGCCAATCATGGCAATAGACATCGCATTTTCTAACACTTGACCCGTAACCGTCACATTTAAGTCTGGCTGCTGAAATTCTGAAGACAACTTCCGCAATTCATAAACTTGGGAGTCCGTCGCCACCAATGCCCACGTACCAACACCAACATTTCGCTTTTCAATTTTTCCAGTAAGTTCTGCCATCGTTATTTATGCTCCATTCCTACTTAGCAAAACAAGAAAAGAAAGAGGTGATCGCCCCTTCCTCTTAAATTTATGCAATTCTCATCCGGCTAAACCACTTCCAGTAATTGCCGTTGGCCTTCACTAATAAACGATTCCACCAGCTCCACATCTTCAGTACTACCAAGAATTGCTGGCGTTCTTTGGTGTAGCTTTGTCGGAATAAAATCGAGCAAAGGTTTTGTACCAGTACTCGCTTTTCCACCAGCCTGCTCCACAAGCCATGCCAACGGTGCAGTTTCATAAAGCAAGCGCAATTTACCCTCAGGTTTTTTCTGCGTGCCGGGATAGAGAAACACACCACCTTGAGTCAAAATCCGATGTAAATCTCCCACTAAAGCACCACTGTAGCGAGCCGTATAACCTTCATGGCGGTGCATGTAGCGAATATATTCACGAATAGATTCTTCCCACTGCCAGAAATTCCCTTCATTAACGCTGTAAATCTTGCCGTGTTTTGGCATCACAATATTTTCTTCAGCAAGAATGAATTCTCCCAAACTCGGGTCGAGAATAAATGAATGTACTCCTTTCCCGATGGAATAGACCAACATGGTCGAAGGGCCATAGAGAATATAGCCAGCCGCTAACTGTTTGTGGCCATTCTGAAGTAGGTCATCAGCCTCGCCATTAAGGTCTTCTCCTTCTTGCTGTCGAATCGCAAAAATTGACCCAACATTGAGATTAATATCAACATTTGAAGAGCCATCAATCGGATCGTAAAGTAGCGTGTAGCGGCCAACGGGACAATTCTCAGGAATATAGTAAGGCTTCTCCATTTCTTCGGAAGCAAGGCGACAAACTAATCCACTTTCTTTAAAGACAGAAATAAAAACATCATTGGCATAAACATCCATTTTTTTAACGGATTCACCTTGGACATTTTCCTCCCCAGTAAAGCCTAAAACCCCTTCCATCAGACCAGCACGACTGAGACGGCGAGCGATCAATTTTCCAGCGAGGGCGATGCGATTCATGATGGCACTGATATCTTGTGCCTCAGCATCAAAACTCTGAAGTTGTTGGAGGATATGGCGCGAGAGGGTCATGCAATCGCGATTAAGGCTGGGACTTTCAACAAAGCTTGTGGATGGTACTGTCATATGCATTCTGCTCCTGTGCCTGCAATCTCCATGCTAACGAGCGGATTTATCAATTAGGTTAGGAGACGGGATTAGTTAACAGTTTGGAGAATTTATTAACAGTTTGAGCATAGTAATTTACGTTTAAAAAGAATAAAAAATATATCGTTATTCAGAATCTCTTTCTAATTTCACCTGGCTCTCTCTCAGCAAAAGAGAGATGCCAAAAGCATGAAAATAACAAATATAAAAACTATCTTTAATTCTGCTCAATAAAAGTCTATTTTTGTTGGCGACTAACGCCCATCAAAATAAGTGGCAGCAGCAAGTCCTGAGGCGATCGCCCCTTCGGCACCATTACCTAAACACCAGTCTCCACAAAGAATAAGCGGTAACTCTAATGGGAGATAGAGATGACTTTCACTGAATGTTTTGTCAGGGAGAGCATATCGCCAACGATGAATTTGATGCCAACTTGGTTGGGACAGGTTGAGTAATTGTCGGATTTCTCTGATTAAAGTTTGGGCGATTGGCTGAAGATTATCGGCATCTAAATATTTTTCGGTAAAAGTGGCATTCGTTTGGAGTACGAGGGTCTGGGCTTGGGGCGATCGCTTCTTGCCATCGAGAATAATTTTCTTAAAACTAGGGTGATCACTTAAACATAATTCTTGCCATGGAAAGTTTAAATTCAATTCTTCAAAACCGAGCATTAGGGATATGGCTGGTTCATAGGTGACAGACTGGAGGCGATCGCCCAACTCTCTTGTCACGAAATTTTCGACTAAGGGTACGGCTTGAGATGCTGGAATCGCAAGAATAATAGCTTTCGCTTCTACTGTTTCATTATTTTTAAAGTGAAGCTGCCAATGGTTTTCTGCTGGAATAATTTTGTCGAGATGGAATGAACGATTAATCGTTAGGTCACGAGCAAGATATTTGGCGATCGCCGTCATACCATTTGGGGCAGCATAAAAATTTTCAGTCTCTAAAGTCTGCCAAGCATCAACAGAATTAGAATCACTATGCGCCACTTTCCAAGGTGAGATGATTTGTTCTGCCAGAAGCTTTTCAGTTAGTGCTTGCGTATGTGGCCCTTGAATATTCCAACTGGGGAGACCATGATCGAGCCGAATATCATTCACTCGTCGCGTCGCCAAACGACCGCCGACACCGCGAGACTTATCAAATAACCCGATCTTGAGACCCTTTTTCTGACATTCCACTGCCGCAGAAATTCCGGCTAAACCAACACCAATAACCGCCACATCCAACATAGGTTTCACAAGCTCTCACAATTTTGAGCAATAAAAAAGCGACTTCTTCAAAAAGCCGCCAACAATTTTATAAGGTATGAAATTTCTGCTTAGTTTGCACAAGCAACACAGCCATCAGAACCTTCTTTGAAGTCATCTTTTTGGACGGTGCGAATATAGTAAATTGCCTTACAGCCTTCTTTCCAAGCCATAACCAGTGTGTCGAAAATATCTTTTGCTTTAAGTGATCGCTCGGGCTCATCAGCAAAATAAACACCTTGGTTGAGGTTGAAAATTAACTCCATCGAAATACCGGTATCAATCCACTTTTGCATCGTGGCAACAGCTTTTACAACGGTCTTTTGATCAAGACTCTTATTCTCTTGATAGAACCAGAAAGAATCGGCAATATAAGGCGGTGCAATAGGTACAGTGCCCTTCGCCCATTTGTCATAAAAGAATTTGCTGTAGGCTGGCAAAATACTTGCGGTACAACCCTGCACTAGAGAAGAAGAAGTATTCGGGGCGATCGCCGTAATGTGAGAATTACGAATACCATATTCTTTGACATCAACGCTGAGGGCTTCCCAACGGTCAGTCTTGTAAGTATTTTCGCGATACCATTCGATTGGTTTTGCTCCAATCAAATTGCCCTTACTCCATTCGCTCCCCTCAAATGCGGCATAAGCACCCCGCTCTTTCGCCAGGTCTACAGAAGTACGAGTGCAATAGTAACCAATATCTTCAAATAAACGGTCAATTTCATCAATGTTGCTGTAACGGAGTTTCCGTTTTGCGAGCCAATCCGCTAGACCCATCGCACCAACACCGATTGTGCGGTAACGCTTGTTGTGAATACTGCTGTCTTCGAAAGGCGTATTGGTAATTTCGATGGTGTTATCGAGGAGCCGTACCGCAATTTCACAGACTTCACCTAGTTCCTCATCGCTAATATTGGCGAGATTTAGAGAATCTAAATTACAGGTATGGGCAAATTTACCGGGGACAACATTAGAAAAAGATTCGACACAGAGGTTAACGCCGGGAATATAGCCTTCATGTTGGTTCGGGTTAGCGCGATTGATTGTGTCCTTAAAGGCAACATAGGGCATCCCTGTCTCGATCTGCGATCGCATGATTTCTTTAAACAGGTGACGGGCATCAATACGTTTGTAGAGCTTAATTTCTTTGTCGAGACTGGCCTCGATCTGACGGTAGGCCGCATCAAATTTTTCACCCCAAAGCTCTGCTAACTCAATGCCTAGTTTTTGCTGAACTTCGAAGGGATCCACTAGTGTCCAAGATTCTTCATTTTCGACGCGACGCATAAATTCATCAGTCGCGACAATCTGTGGGAAGACATCATAGGCTTTGCGACGCTGATCACCATTTTCGGTCTGCATCTCCAAAAATTCCGGCACATCTAAATGCCAAACATCGAGAGAGACTGTAATCGCCCCTGCTCGTCTGCCACCCTGATTGACGGCGATCGCCGTGTCATTGAGTAACTTAATCCAAGGAATCACACCGCCAGAGGCATTCTCTTTGCCCATCACTTTACTGCCAGTCGCGCGAATTCGACTGACATTACAGCCAACGCCACCACCATTTTTAGAGATGCGGGCAGCATTGGTGATTTCGCGGAAAATACTTTCGAGGTTGTCCTCCATCGCAATGATGAAACAGCTCGATAGAGAACCATTCGGAACGCGTAAATTCGCTAAGATTGGCGTCGCTAGAGAAACCTTCCGAGTGGCGATCGCCTCATAAAATTTCTTCGCCCACTTCAATCGATTCTCTGGCTTTTCAGGCAGTGCAAGAAGCAATGCACAGGTTAAAAATGCTTCCTGAGGCAACTCATGATCCAGCAGATAACGCTTCGTGAGGAGTACCGCGCCCGCATAGTCATAGTCCATATCCCAATCGGATTTTAGCCAACTATTCGCTTCCTCTAATTCTGTGGCGGAATATTGCAACAGGCGGTCATCATAAGCACCTTCTGCCACTTTATCCGTGACCAACTGAGCGTAGTTGCCATATTGATAGCCGCGCTCAACTAAAGTATCTTTCCACAAACTCCAGATATGCAAACGGCCTGCAACGTATCGCCAATCTGGTTCTTCTGGGCTACACATTTCCAACGCACATTGGATCAAATTTTCTTGAATTTCTCTGGTGGTAACCCCATCCTTGAGACGCGTTTTGAGGCCAGCTTCTAATTCAATCGTATTCGCATCAAGACCTTGACAAGCCCATTCCACAACATCGCGAATTCGAGACACATCGAGGGGCGATCGCTTCCCATTGCGCTTGACAACGTAAATAGTAGCCTCTTTAGCGGGGGTAGAAGGCTGTGGTGAATGGGTTACGCTCTCGCTAGTGTAGGGTTGCGTGGTCTTAAGCATAAAACTGACTGTTAGTGATTCCAGTAATCAGTTTAGCGGAAAATACCATATTGGTAGTGCTAAATGAACAGATTTTTTATTCTTTGCCCCTACATAAAGTATCAATAATCCTGTACTGATAAGATTAGTAAATATTCTAATAAAAAGTCCCGATATTAAACGCCATACGGCATTGTCAACTTAACTGAAGATGCTAGGAATGTAGCTACTATTTTTCTGTAAGAGCGGCTGTTTCTCATTTAGGCAGCTCTCTCTAAGCGTGTTACTTCCTGCCAACTCTCTATCCGTTGGCTCAGTCGCCAGATAGATTAAGACACTCCATAATGGTTTTGCAGACAGGCTCAGAATTGAGATTCACATGACGTATCAAACTAAATGGCTACTGCTATATCTGCTGGCTTAACTTGCCTACGACGAAGGTGGTTGGCAGAGGTTTGAGCAAACTTATGACACCATTGGCGGATAGTTTCATAAGTGATATCAATGCCGCGGTATTGCATCATCTTTTGGATATCGCAGTAGCTCAAGGAAAATGTGTAGTAGAGCCAGATGCAATGGCAGATTATCTCGCTCGGATAGCGATGTCTTTTGTAGAAATGATTCATTAGCTCATCCTACAGAATCTTCGCAATGAGAACCTTTCACTTAAGTTGACAATGCCGTCCATTGCTATATCTCGCTCACTGTCCGTCAAGCTACTAGAATATGGCGTTTCTTCCCATTCTAGCCTTTCTCAGAGCTCTCAAATGAGTTCTATATATTTACTTGTCTAAACTGTAAGATAGAGACGTTTTATTCGCTTTGGGGACAATATGAGCCGTTCGCTGCCAATCTCCGCTTATTATCACCAACGTACAAAATACGACCCCGAAACGATCGCCCAGCGTGGCAAACAACTGGATTGGTCAAAGCAACCCAGCCCATTTAAAGCTTACAAAATTGGTACAAGCTACGATCTCAAGCCTTACTTAGAACTCGATAAGAACGAACCAGAGTGGGAAGCCCTGTCATTTTTTCTTCTGCTCAGCTACGGACTGACTGCCAAAATTGCGACAGGTGGCGGCCAATCCATGTATCTCCGGTCGGCTCCCTCTGCTGGGGGACTGTATCCCGCTGAGGTTTATCTCATCTCCAGAGGGACTGAGCTTTTACCCGCTGGTCTTTATCATTACCAACCCCAAACCCATAATCTCTTGCGGTTTTGGGATGATCACTGCTGGGCAGAACTCCGGGAAGCCTGTTTTCTTCATCCAGCTCTCGAAAAAACACAATTGGCTCTGGTGACCACTGCAATCTTTTATCGGTCAGCTTGGCGTTATGAAGATCGAGCCTATCGTCGCGTTTTTCTTGATACGGGTCATCTCCTCGGTAATTTCAATCTGGCAGCGTCGATTCATGGATTTCGACCCCATCTCATCGGTGGGTTTAGCGATCGCCTCATGGATGAGTTGTTATATCTCGACGGTGAAGCGGAATCGGTTACTAGTGTGCTCGCCTTGAATACCAATCCCCAAAACTCTAGTTTTGGTCGCACAACTTTGCCGTCACCCGCCATGCTGGATTATCCAGAGTTGGATGATGGGGAGTTATTATCTGCGCTTCACCAAGCCTCAAAAATTATCACCAAGGCATCTGTCCCGCCCCGGCAACCTGATGCCCTCGAAGATAAATATAATTTTCCCTTTGGATTAAAGGTTTCCCTCGCCAGTATCTCTGCTGAGACTCGCTACAGTACTCGCATTGATTGGGGAGAGGACTTAGAAGAGCTTGAGGAAACAATACTCAAACGCCGTTCGACGCGAGGTTATACCGGAGAAGCATTAACCTTTGATGAACTAAAACAACTTCTGAACTTTACTTACCACCCTGAAGATTATGGTGAGCAGGGTTTGATGGATGACCCAGATTATTTTGACCTGAGTTTAATCGAAACATTTGTGGCAGTTTCCGGTGTGGAAGGGCTCGATTCGGGTTGTTATTATTACGCGCCAAAGGCTCAAGAATTAAGGCAAATTCGGTTTAAAAACTTCCGCGAAGAGTTGCATTATCTTTGTCTCGGCCAAAATCTTGGGCGGGATGCTGGCGCCTTAGTTTTCCATACAGCAGATCTTGCCTTGGCTGTCTCTCGGTATGGCGATCGCGCGTATCGATATCTTCATCTTGATGCAGGTCAACTCGGACAAAGGTTTAATCTGGCTGCGATTCAGTTGGGCTTAGGTGTGAGTGGCATTGCGGGTTTCTTTGATGATCAAGTGAATGATGTGTTGGGCATTCCTGATGATGAAGCGGTGCTATATATCACGACTTTGGGCGTTCCACGTGATCAGTAAAACATAGGATGTGGGCATCCATTGAAGTCTAAAAAAGTCGTGGAATATTTAAAGAATAGGTGTTGACAGAGACCTGAGGTGGCGCACAAGCAATTCGAAAACCAACCGAATCTACCTGAAAGTCGAGATCGATAACGTATCGAAATGCTGACCGACAATATCTAGGGTGATTGAACCAGGAGCCGCCACGGAGCACTTTTGCCTCTTGATTTTCTGAGTGTTGCCATGCGCTAGCGTCCTGTGGAGCCTCTTCATAATTTCTGTGATAATCGTCTTCACACCACTCCCAGACATTACCGTGCATATCGTAGAGTTGAAAATTGTTTGAGTCGAAAGATCCTACGGGTGTTGTTCGTCCGCGAAATTTTTCTATAGTGTTATTACCGTAAACTTCGTTCGCATTGAAGTTCGCAATTTCGCCATTTATCGTTTGGCCGAAATGGAAAGATTTATAGTAATGCTTGTTCCAGTTTTCTGGGGTCATTTCCGCAGCCATATGTTTGCCTACAACCCCACGACAGGAGTATTCCCACTCCGCCTCGGTCGGTAAACGATATTGGATTTTGGATTCTTTACTTAAGCGCGCACAAAATTCCTTCGCATCTAGCCATGACACTTGTTCAACGGGTAGATTATCTCCCTCAAACTTTGATGGCTTTGCGTCAAGTTCTCGCTCAATCGGTCTCCAGCCTGCCACAACTTTCCACTGAGCTTGGGTTATTGGGTACTTACCAAGAAAAAATTCAGGCACTTCAACCCAGTGCTGGGGAGATTCGTTTTGGTACCAGTCATTGCCATATTCTTTCCGAAGTCTGTCTATTTCGGCTTCTGAGGTGCCCATCCAGAATCCACCTCCATCGATCTTTGTCATATCAATGGCGATTTCCTCTGGCTCCTCTACGAGGATTTCTTTGTAGTGGATGATTTCTAACATGGAGTCTCAGAAGTAACAAGCATACTCTCTCAGCATATCGAACTCTTCAGTGCTGTAATCAAGAAAATGTAATGAGTGACTTTACATAAATTTGCTTTCTTGATCAGCAAGCTTATGCAGTTTTGGTTAAACAAATGTTTGTCTAAGGGCATGGTCAACTTAAGTGAAAGGTTTTCACTTAAGTTGACCATGCCTTTTAATCTAGGAGAGTTTCAATTCAGTAATGCTATACGCCAGTTGCGCAGTAAATTAATGCTTCCATTGACTCTGAATTTTGCAAACAATGCCATAGTCAAGTCAACCATCTGTCTCGATTTTGAGACAACTTTCGTCCTGCGATGAAACCTAGCGAACCAATGGCGATTATCTGAATTGTTTCTCTCAATTGCTATTGTCTCTTTCTTGCTAATGACATGAAAAGCATCTGGGTGATTCTCTAATAGCTGTTGATAGGGTTTCCAATTATCGGTGCAATAGACAGTGATTTGCCATTGCGAGAACCGCTCTAGTAAATGACCTAAAGTTCGACTATCACGACTTCCCAATTCCCAGTCAATGAGTCGCCCAGTATTACGGTCATATGCTTTCCAGACCCAAAGTTTGTTTTTTTCTCTTGGATAAAATGCCATAGCTCATCTAGCTCCACCACGACAGCAGACTCAGGAGTGGGCTTTTCATAATTGGCTTCACCGAAATCTCTTACCCAATTGAGCACTGATTGAGCTGATACACCGAGAATCTTGGCTGTCGCATTCATGGACATACCACTCATATACATCAATACAGCTTCTAATTTCATCCAGAGAGGCTTCCCTCGTTCTTTCGAGAAGTTCGTAAATTGATAATTACACTGCTTACACTTAAATCGTTGACGATTTTTAGCAAATCCACTTTTGATAATGTTTTGAGCGTTACATTGAGGACAATGAATTGTCATAGAGAGAATTTTAAGGAAACGACTCCCCCCATTTTGCTATAGCATTACCTACTTGAAACTCTCTAATCTAGATATAGACTTCTCTCTTCATTCTAAAACTATCCGGCCACTGCTACAGAAAGGATCGCTCAGATAAATAAAAAACCGAGGAATTTAATTCCTCGGCTCAACATAATCATGTAATTTCCAAAAGAAGCTGAAGATTAATAGCTTCAGTTCAACATAATTCTTAATTACGCTTTAACAGCAGCTTTAGCAGTGAGTTCACCGCTTGCATACTTCGCAGCAAAGTCATCAAGAGCGATTTGCTTGATCTTAGTACCTTGACCAGCACACCAGAACTGTTGATAGCGATCGCTACAAACTTGTTGCATGTACTTGATAGAAGGCTTGAGGAAGTGGCGAGGATCGAAGTTCTTAGGATCCTTAGTAGCAGCTTCACGAATTGCAGCAGTGATTGCCAAACGGTTGTCAGTGTCGATGTTAACTTTGCGAACACCGCTCTTGATACCCTTTTGGATTTCTTCTACAGGTACACCATAAGTTTCAGGGATTGCACCGCCATGAGCATTGATCATGTCCAACCACTCTTGGGGTACGGAAGAAGAACCGTGCATTACCAAGTGAGTGTTGGGGAGACGATCGTGAATCTCAGCGATACGGCTGATAGCAAGAATTTCACCAGTAGGCTTACGAGTAAACTTGTATGCACCGTGGCTAGTACCAATTGCAACCGCAAGGGCATCAACCTGAGTACGCTCTACGAATTCAACAGCTTCATCAGGATCAGTGAGAAGTTGGTCTTTGCTGAGTGCGCCTTCAAAACCATGGCCGTCTTCTGCTTCACCCATGCCAGTTTCGAGGGAGCCGAGACAACCGAGTTCACCTTCTACAGATGCACCAACGGAGTGAGCAACCTTCACAACTTCAGCGGTAACGCTAACGTTGTAGTCGAAGCTTGCGGGAGTCTTCGCATCTGCTTCGAGAGAACCATCCATCATTACGGAAGTAAAACCGTTACGGATAGCAGAGTAGCAAGTCGCAGGGCTGTTGCCGTGATCCTGGTGCATTGCTACGGGGATGTGGGGGTAGCTTTCTACTGCTGCGAGAACGAGGTGGCGGAGGAAGTTTTCGCCAGCATACTTACGCGCACCACGGGAAGCTTGGAGAATAACAGGGCTATTTGTCTCATCAGCAGCCTGCATGATGGACAGAATCTGTTCCATGTTGTTGACGTTGAATGCAGGAATGCCGTAGCCGTTCTCTGCCGCGTGATCTAAGAGCAGACGCATTGGGACGAGTGCCATAGATGTCCTCCTATATTACTTGCTTATTTTTGGCTTTTTATTGTCAAGAAAGTTAATTCTCTTATTTGTCAATATTAAGATACATTTACCTTTTTGACGAATGGATTTATACAGTTTGGTAGATTTGTTAGCGATCGCCTCAAGTCCATAAATTTTGGTTATTTCAAGACCCAAGATTAATTCTGACTTGGCGAGATTGATTTCCAGCCAAATTATGGGCGCTAAATCGCATCTGTCGAGCGGCAGCGATCGCCTTATTATCGAGAGCGCCATTCCCACTGGAAGAGACAATACTGGCTGCAACAACTGAGCCGGACTGACTAATTTCCACACGCACGATCACCACGCCACTTTGGCCATTGAGATCACCACGGCGATCGCCACAACCTTGAACGCAATTAATTGGTGCGGGAGCCGGTGGAGGTGGAGCTGGTGGCGGAGGAGCAGGACGAGGTGCTGGTGGAGCGGGTCTAGGCGCAGGCGGAGAAGCTGAACTTGGAGGACGTGGTGATGGAGAGGGCTTCGGTGATGGTGCTGGTGGACTTGGTACTGGCGAAGCAGGAACAGGCTTAGGCGAGGGAGGACTGGGTCTTGGAGATGGAGAAGCTGGTTTTGGTGAAGGGGTCGGAGTGGCTGAGGCTGGAGGTGATGGAGTCGGTACCGAGGGAGGTGTTGGCGTTGGCACTCGGGATGGTGAGGGGCTAGGACTAACAGTCTGTTTTTTTGTTGGAGCTGGATTAGGGAATGGCTGCGGGGATGGAGATCGCCGATTCTGAGTGGTACTAGGTGTCTGTGTCGCAGGAGATTTAGAGCGAGCAGAGCTGGAGTTCTGAGATGTTTGTCGGGAAGGAGTTGGCGAGGATTGTGGTTCGGCGATCGCCTGCTGCGGTTGAGATGTCGGAGCGAGGGGAGAGTCTGGTGGAACTGGCGAAGGAGAAGGGGTCAAAACTTCTTCCTGCCACAACACCACCTCAATAGGTTGTAGCTCCACTTGTTTTTGTTTTAGTTCTTGTCGAGTTGAAGCGATCGCCACATAGAGACCAATCAATCCACCATGGACAATAAAAGAAAACGCCAAACCACCCACCAGCCCAAAAGGATGGCGAAATTCCCCCATTGCAGTCAGCTCTTTCTTTTTAGCTCTAAGCACCAGCACCCTTTATATCAGACAAAAGAAGACCCTAACGATGTTTAAGAGCTCGTGCCATATCCCGCTTATCCTGACGACGCTTAATGGTTTCGCGCTTATCGTGGAGCTTTTTACCACGTCCTAAACCTAAACTCAGTTTGACCAAGCTTCCCTTCATATACATCTTTAAAGGAATCAAAGATAAACCTTTCTGCTCCAGCTGACCAATCAGACGCCGAATTTCTTTCTTATGTAATAACAACTTCCGATCACGCTTCGGCTCATGATTAAAATATTGCGCACTCATGTTGTAGGGCGAAATATGCACATTCAGTAACCAAGCCTCACTATTACGAATGAGGACATAGCCATCTCGTAAATTAACTTTCCCAGCGCGAATAGACTTTACCTCTGTCCCCACTAAGCTAATACCAGCCTCTAGCGTTTCGAGAATTTCGTATCTGAACCGAGCCTGGCGATTATCACTGACTAATTTAATTGCTTTTTTCGACTCTGCCATAGGTACTCGGAAAATGGACAACGACGCAAAAAAAATACGCGATTATCAATCCTAACAAATTCCTTTGCTAGGACTCTATCGCCAATACAAGACTTTGTAGATTCACAAGAACCCTGAAGACAAAAAAGCAAAGCATCAAACAGTTGCATATTTGACATATTCAATTTTATTTTGTATTATTTTATACAGAAAGCAAAATAAGACGTTCATCTCTCTTTGCTAATGATTTTTTGAATTCGCGAGAAGAGACGGAAGTAAGGAAACATCCCGAAGGAACGCACCTCATCAACAACTAAACATAATTTTGAGGAGCTAATATCATGAAATTCTCTTACAGAGGCATTCATTTCGACCGTAACCCAGTGACTGTTGAAGCGGAAGAAGGCAAGACTATCGGCAAATACCGTGGTTCTGAACTCCATGCTCACACTCCGAAGAAGCGCTTGAATGTTGTTCACCACAAAAATCTCAAGTACCGTGGCGCAAGCTACTAGATTCTGAAGCAGTCTCGAAAGACGTTTAGAAAAAAAGAGAAAATTTAAGTTTTAGAGAGTAGGAAGATAAATTCTTGCTCTCATTTTTTATGCGAATTTAGTGATTTATGATGGAAGCGAAAGTTTAGGAATCATGGCGATCGCCGCAGTTTATTTTTTTCCGCTATCGTTCAGCTTTTTTATACAATAAATCTTTCTGATTTTTAAGGGATATTCTGTTGGGTCAAACGTTTGAGAATCAAAAGGATTGGCTAAAGTTACAAACATATCTACATAATGTCGTCACCCCTATAGCAGAAGAGCTTGATCAAAATCCTCAGGTGCTCGGGGAATGTTTACAGAGATTAGGCGATCGCCACCTCCTTGGGTTAAAAGTAACGACGGAATTTGGTGGGTCGGGATTTTCCTCACTCGAATATGGATTAGCTGTCACTGAAATTGCAAGAGCATCGGGGATGCTGGCTTTTTTGCAAACGCAACATCAAAGTGCCGCTGGCATGATTGCTCGATTCGGATCAGATTCCCAACGGCAATGGTTGCCGCAATTAGTTACTGGAGCGATAAAAATTGGGGTTGGATTTTCCCATCTACGTCGTTCGGGAGAACCAATGGTACAGGCAATCCCAACTGATGATGGCTACCTGCTTACGGGCACAATTCCATGGATTACAGGATATGGTTTCTTTGAAAGGGCGATCGCCGGAGCCACTTTACCGAACGGCGATGAACTATACGGCTTTATCCCTCTCAAACAAACAAAACAAAACACTGGCGGAAAAATCGACTGCGGTGAACCATTACCTTTAGCGGCGATGGGGATGAGCCAAACAGTGGTGGTAATGCTAGACCAATGGCAACTCACTAAAGATGAGATTTTAGTCATTAAACCTGCTGGCAGTATCCAGAAAGGCGATCGCAAAAATGTATTAAAGCATGGCTTTTTTGCCCTCGGCTGTGCCTATGGCTGCTTAGATTTCCTTCAACAAAAATTAGAACCTTCCCAATTCAATCCTTTAAAAACTCGCCTAACTCAACTACGAGACGAGATGGTTAAAGCGAGTCAAGAATTAGACTCTAATTTTGAACAACAACTGGCACTGAGAATTCAGGTGGTGGCAATCGCCCAAGAATATGCCCAGATTGCTCTCATTAGTTCTGGGGGAGCCGGAAATCTCCTGAGTCATCCCGCACAACGACTGTACCGAGAAGCCCTAATGTTTAGTGTTTTTGGGCAAACTTCAACAATTCGCAACGCAACATTACAAACATTGATCGGCTAAAAAATCCCACGATATACTGAGTATCCAGCAAATTAACGCGGGTGTAGTTCAGTGGTAGAACGTCAGCTTCCCAAGCTGAATGTCGTGGGTTCGAATCCCATCATCCGCTTCCAAAATTCTTTATTGCTCCCGTAGAAATTCAAGGAGAGAATTCCTACAGCTGAGCTGGTTTTAGGCAAGAACAGCAGGTTCAGCTTTCTCTGTAAAGATATGAGCAATGACATCTTCAACCACTTTGTCGGGGGTTGACGCACCAGAGGTGATACCAATTTTGAGCTTGCCAGAAGGTAACCAATTATCTTGGGTCGTAATGTCTTCGCCTAACGGTTTGTGCTCAATGCGATTATCCGCGAGGAGGCGATCGCCACTATCGATGTGATAGGACGGAATTTTGTAGTCAACGGCAATTTCCTGGAGGTGAGTTGTATTAGAAGAATTAAAACCACCGATCACAACCATCAGATCAAGGTCTTCTTTAACGAGATCGAACATCGCATCCTGACGCTCTTGGGTGGCATCACAGATCGTATTAAAGCTCATAAAATGTTGATTCAATTCCGTTGGCCCAAACTTTTCAAGCATTGTCTGTTCAAAAAGTTTACCCATCTGCTCAGTTTCGCTCTTGAGCATCGTCGTTTGATTCGCTACGCCCACACGTTCTAAATCAATCTCAGGGTCAAAGCCTTCAGAATAGGCATTTTTGAATTTGTCTAAAAACGCTTGGCGATCGCCGCCATTCAGGATGTAATCACGCACATAATTGGCTTCGTCGAGATTAAGCAAAACGAGATATTTTCCAGCAAAAGAGCTGGTAGCAACCGTTTCTTCATGCTTGTATTTACCATGGATGAGAGACGTATAGTCTTGTTTTTTATGCTTTTCGACAGAAGTCCAAACCTTGGATACCCAAGGACAAGTTGTATCGACAATCGTACAACCACGGTTATTAAGCAGTTCCATTTCCTGAACCGTTGCACCGAAAGCAGGCAGAATCACGACATCACCCTGCGTCACACCACTAAAATCTTTTTCGCCATTGATCACATCAATAAAATGCACATTCATATCCCGCAGACGGTTATTAACGGAGGGATTATGAATGATTTCATTTGTGACCCAAATTTTCTCCGTGGGGAAATGTTTGCGTGTTTCATAGGCCATTGCCACTGCTCGTTCCACACCCCAGCAAAAGCCAAAAGCTTCAGCAAGGTAAATCGTTGCATCACCACGCGTAAGACTGTAATTATTGTCTCGAATTTCTTGGATTAAGCCACTTTGATACTCGCTGTTCATCATGTCAGCGACTTCATCTTCATGCCCAAAGCCACGACGGTGATAATTATCGGAATGGTTAAGGGAACGTTTAAAGGCTCTGGTATCCATAGGGCAACAATCAACTACAAACTTTCAGAAAAGATCATAACGAATTCTCGACCCTATCCGTAATATTTACTTGTCAGCTTCCTTTTCTGTCTCTACGTCAGAATCTTCTGTCGAGGCTTCATCAATAACATCTAATGACACTTCGATTTCATCAATTGAGACAGTTTCAAGCTCATCCGTTGTTACAGATGCAGATTCAGCATCAGAATTTGTGGAGCTTTCCTCTTCTCCATCACCTTCAAAAATATCATCGAGATTCTGGGGATTTACAGCTTCTTCAGTCGTTTTTTCTTTGCGGCCAAACAAACGACCAAAGGAAAAACCCTTTTTATCAATTTTGTCAGCGGGAACTTCAGGCTCAGACTCTGTCTGTTCTGCCTCTAGCTCAGCAGTTTCCGGTTCAGCTTCCGTTGTTTCGGGAGTGGCGATCACCTCAGATTCAGGTTCACCTGATATTGCTTCTGATGCTTCTTCAGGCTCAGTTTCAGCATCTGTGGCTTCTGCAACTGCAACATCAGATTCAGCAGTCACTTCAGGTGTTGTAACCTCCTCTTCAGTTTCAGGTTGCACCGGTTCAATAATGGCCTCAGATTCGGGAGATGCTTCTGTTTCCGTTACTTCAGGATCGTCAGCAGTTTGAGTTGCTTCTTCGGGTGTGACTTCAGATCTGGGGTCAGCAGCAACAGGCTGTTTTGCTTTTGGAGGGGCAGGCGATCGATTAAGTTGCTCTTTCACATAGCCCACAAGCGAAACCTGATCGAGATTTGGAATTTTTGTCGGGTCAATAATCGCTTGACGAAGACGAAGCGTTTCCCACGCAAACCAACCTAATAAAATCACACTGGCTAGTTGACCCAAGAGCACAGCACCCGCCATTTGTCCTGCACAAACCCAAAGGATAAGCGCATAAAATAACCCCACAGCACTCCAAAAAAAGTCATCTTGGCGGTGGAGCTTCGGGAAAATAAAGGCCGTCAAAAACAGAAATGTACTCCCAATGGCAACGGCGATCGCCAAACCCTGTGCCAACATGAAATCTCTACTCCTGTGATGCTAAGTGCTTGACCTATTGTGCCAGACTTGTTGAGTCTTCGAGCCAGTTAGTTAAAAAACAAAAAACTACTCTGGGGCATTGTCGTCTTTGATGCGTCGAATTGGCAGATTTGCAACTAAGGCTGTCATGCGATCGCTACTCGATAGATCGAATTCCATCTCTGACGGATCAATCTCGACATATTTTGCGACTACAGCCAAAATCTCTTGGCGCATTTCCTCAACCTTCTCAGCACTGAGACCAACCCGATCATGAGCAATCACAAGCTTCAGGCGACGTTTCGCCTCATCACTACTGCTATCATTTCCCTGCCAGTTCAGCAGTTTTTCCAGTAAATCCTGAATCATGGGTTCTGCGGTGTTTACTTTGCTAGTAATAATATTTTCGGGTTAGCCGGCAAAAAACCGACGGATTTTAGAAAGAAGCCCCTCTTGATCAGACATCAGATCAAGAAGTGGTACTTTTTCTCCTTCGAGACGACGGGCAATATTGAGGAACGCAGTAGCAGGCACCGATGTCTTTTTCTCACCGAGAACAAGGGGTTCACCCTTATTACTCGCAACAATCACATTTTTATCGTCTGGGACAATTCCCAACAGCGGAATCGCGAGAATTTCTAGGACATCCTCAACACTCATCATCTCATTCTGCTTAATCATGTCTGGCTTCAGACGGTTCACAATCAGGCGAGTGCGTTTGATGCCATAGGCTTCGAGTAACCCAACAACCCGATCTGCGTCACGCACAGCGGTAATCTCAGGCGTTGTAACAACCAAAGCCTCACGGGCCGCAGAAATCGCATTGCGGAAACCCATTTCAATCCCAGCAGGGCTATCCACCAAAATATAGTCAAATGCTTTGTTCAGCTTCATAATGAGCTGCTTCATCTGGGTCGGCGTAACGGATTCTTTGTTACGGTTCTGGGCGGCGGGTAAAAGAACCAATCCATTTTGTCGCTTATCCTTCACGAGGGCCTGCTCTAGGCGACATTCTCCGGCGATCGCCTCCACAGCAGTATAAACTACACGATTTTCTAAACCGAGGAGTAGATCGAGATTTCGGAGACCAAAATCCGCATCAACAAGGGCAACTTTCTTCCCCAACTTAACGAGGGCTGAACCTAAGTTTGCCGTACAGGTAGTTTTGCCAACGCCCCCTTTGCCGGAGGTTACAACGATAACGCGACTCATATAGTTCTCGGATAAATAAACTGGATTTATAAAAAATTAAATGCAAAGCACAGATTCCAAAATCTTAGCCTGTGATGCAGTGGGAAAGGTGTGCCAATGTAGTTTATAGATTAAGGGGATCTGGCATTTCCTCCCAAATTTGCCCATCTTCTTCGTAAAAATAATTTTTAGAAAATTTTAAGGCTGAGGCAAGGCGAATCCCTTCTGTTGTGAGATAGGCAGTCTCTGGTTGTAAATGATCAGGGTTTTTCAGTGAAGATCGTGCCACCATATCCGCAATTCGTAATTGGGTCGGTTGCATCTGTAGCGCCATAATCCGGCAGGAGCGATCGCCATCAGATCCAGCATGGGCAACCCCACGCAGACAGCCCCAAATTATGATATTTCGCTCCGCAATAATGACACCACCTGGATTCACATCACCGACCACCACAATCGATCCTTTATGGCGAATTTCCACACCAGAGCGAATCGTTTGCGACACATACAACGCATCACTACCATCACTCACAGGCTTAATCGGCTCCAATTTACTCGGAATATCCGCGAGCAATTTGGCCAGGGGTTCTTGTTCGACACCATAACCAGCGGTGGCGGCGGCGATCGCCGTTTGTCTGCGGCTTGTGCGAACTCGTTTTAACTGCAATTGATGTTGCGCGAGTAGCTCAGCTAACTGTTGGAGCTGACGACCACCAAGCAGCTGATTTTGGGCCAGTAAACTCACATTTAACACCGGAAATTCTTGGTGCTGATCGAGGTGTTGGGCTAATAACTCCCAAGTGGCATCCCAGTCCTCAATCGGTCGCCGCGCTGTTGTCGGTAACACAAGGGTCAGCTGTTCCTCCTCTAAACCCAGTTGAATTTCGAGGGGGGAAGTATCTTCGACGATAACATTCTCAGCAGAAGTCGACTCTGACTCTATATTCTGTCCAGGGTCATCAGGGGTTTGTTTAGATTTTGAGGCGGGTTGGTTCTGTTGCTCATCCATTCGTGACATCCGGCAGTCTTCACTGATTTATAGCAGCACTTTGGGGATTGCGCCAAAAAAATCGTGGCTGTGATGAGTAAATTGAGATGCTTTACAGGCTTCCCATAAATTGATTGAGACGTTCCATACCTTTCTCCAAAGTTGCGAGATCAGTGGCATAGGAGAGACGAATACAGTTGTCATTGCCAAAGGCGACGCCCGGAATTGTGGCAACTTTTTGCTCATCAAGAAATCTTTTGCAGAAGGTCAATGAATCTAAGCCGCTTTTACTGACATCGACAAAAATATAAAAGGCGCCATCGGGAGCTGGGCAACTCAGGCCATCAATACTGCGCACAGCATCGAGCACAAATGTCCGACGTTTCGCGAATGCCGAGAGCATTTCATTCACACAATCTAAACCACCCTCTAACGCGGCGATCGCCCCAAATTGCGCAAAGGTACAAACATTAGAGGTGCTGTGGCTCTGGATCGTGGTCATCGCCTTAATAATTTCGAGGGGCGCACCAATATAACCTAGTCGCCAACCCGTCATCGAAAACGCTTTTGCAAAGCCATTACAAGTAATCGTTAGCGGAAAGATTGCGTCACTGACAGACCCAATACTCTGATGAACAGTCCCGTCATACAGAATTTTTTCGTAGATTTCATCGGAAACAACTAAGAGCTGATGTTCCACTAAAACCTCGGCGATCACCGCCACTTCAGCAGGGTTATAGACAGAACCTGTGGGATTAGACGGCGAATTAAAAACAAATAATTTTGTCTTGTCCGTAATCGCAGCGCGCAACTGATCAGGCGTAATTTTGTATTGATTTTCCGCCGTCGCATCAATATAAACGGGTGTCCCACCAGCAAGGATCACCATCTCGGGATAACTCACCCAATAGGGCGCCGGAATAATCACCTCATCCCCTGGCTCAATGAGCGCCATCATCAGGTTGTACAGAGAATGTTTGCCCCCGTTGGTGACGATAATATTTTCTTTTTCGTAAGGGAGATTATTTTCTTCGTTAAATTTACGGGCGATCGCCTGCCGTAATAAAGGTTCTCCTGCAGCTGCACCATAACGAGTTTTTCCATCATCCAGCGCCTGTTTCGCTGCGGCAACAATATGAGCTGGCGTTGCAAAATCTGGTTCTCCAGCACTAAAGCTACAGACATCGATCCCATCAGCCTTCATTGCCTTTGCTTTTGCTGAAATTGTTAAAGTGATAGAGGGCTTTACTTGACCAACTCTTGATGCCAAATTCATGGTGATGTTTCTGTAAATTAGGTGAGACTAAAATTTAGGGGTAAGGTGCCAACCGTAGCGCGTACCTACCGCTCGCATTAACCTTTAACAGTAGAGCGCAGCTAGATCGCACAGCCGTTATTTTTACATAATGCAATCTTAAACTTATGCTCGATTTGAACTAGATTACTATTTACCTTTTGGCGGCTTTTTTCAGTTCTCCATACATTTCGCTCTAACACTCTTTTTGTGGTGGTTATATGTCTTTTCTTCGTGCCGATCTTGACCAACTAAAAGCCTACGTTTCACACCCTGGTGGCGCAACAACGCAGCAAGTCGACATCCTCGATACCAATGAAAGTCCTTATGACCTGCCTACGGAACTTAAAGAGAAACTGGCGGATCATTATGTCAATGCGATCGCCACAAATCGCTATCCAGATGGCAGCCAGCACCACCTCAAAACGTTAATAGCCTCCTACGTCCAGCAGTCGGCGAGATTAACTGCGAGTTTGGGAACCCAAAATGTTTCTGTGGGTAATGGCTCTGATGAATTAATTCGGTCAATTTTAATCGCCACTTGTCTCGGAGGCGAAGGGTCAATTCTTGTTGCAGACCCAACGTTTTCGATGTATCGCATTTTGGCGACCACCCTCGGGATTCCGACCATCACAGTCAATCGTCACCTCAGTGATTTTTCGATGGATCTCGACGCAGCGCAACAGGCGATCGCCCAAACAAAACGACCACCCGTCAGAGTTGTATTTGTCGTTCACCCGAACTCTCCCACTGGACAATGCCTCACACCAGCCGAAATCGATTGGCTGCGATCGCTCCCTGAAGATATTTTGGTGGTTGTCGACGAAGCTTATTACGAATTTAGTCAGCAGACTCTTCTCGCCGAGGTCTTAAATCGTCCGAACTGGTTGATTATGCGCACCTTCTCTAAAGCTTTTCGATTAGCTGCTTTGCGAGTGGGATATGCGATCGCCCAACCAGAAGTGATTACGGCTCTAGAGAAAGTCCGACTGCCTTATAACCTACCGAGTTTTTCCCAAGCAGCTGCGATTCTTGCCCTTGAACATAAAGATTATTTACTGGCCACAGTTCCCGAAATTCAAGCAGAGCGAGAAAAACTCTTTACCCAACTCCGAAATGTAGACAAGCTCAAACTTTGGCATAGCGATGCTAACTTTATCCATGCTCGTCTACAGCCAATTAGGCAACCCCAAGATGAGAAATTAGCCCAACTCGTAGAAACACTGAAGACACAAGGCACATTAATTCGGCATACTGGAGGGGGATTACGGATCAGCGTGGGTGCTGTACAGGAAAATCAACGGACGTTGGTGCGTCTAACGAAGTCAATAGAGCTGCTCTCGTAACCTCATCTCACACCAGAAAAAGCATAAGCATGATTGCTCCGGGTCAGCATACTGTATCTATCGCTTTACATTACAGGAGACACGTGCGTATTTCTTGCGGATTGCTCTGCTGCTGCTGCGTATAGCATTAACAAGCATCTTTTAACATCACTCTTTGATGCCCACACATTTTCTCGTGTGGATATTGAGGAATTATGTTTTCTCAGTGTAGTTTTGAGTATCAGCATTAATCTGCCATCACCCCGTAATGATTTCGAAGCCCTCTCTGAAATGGTCTGACCACCTTCTGCCGCGTTTAATTATGCCGGCTCTGGTGGCAAGTCTGAGTATTACCGGAGGTGTACTTGGCGCGAAATATTTGGGTTGGCTCCAGACCATTGAGCTGAATGCCCTTGATCGGATGATCCGCTTGCAAGCAATGGTTGGCGATCGCCCAACAACTCTCGATGATCGTTTTCTAATTGTCGAAATTGATGATCAAGACCTACAAAATTTCCAACAAATTCCCCTAACCGATGACATTGTTGCGACTGCCCTCGAAAACTTGCAGAAGCATGACCCTAAAGTTATCGGACTCGATATCTATCGCAATATTCCCAACCCTCCTGGCACTAAACGTCTCGCCACACAGCTCGCCAAAGAGAACCTGATTGCAATTTACAATCCCCAACATGGTTTACCGCTGGACTCATCTGGAGAAAATATTCAAGAAAACCAAGGATTTAATCTTGTCATCATCGATTCAGATAATATCCAGCGTCGCAAATTACTAGCTCTCCGTAGTGAAAATCGTCCTCTATACTCTTTCGGTTTACTAGTCAGCCAAGTTTATCTAGGCGAATCCGATCATCCGATCGAGCTCGAAGACAATGGCTTGAAACTAGGTAGCCATTATATTCCTGCCATCAATCAACATTCTGGAGGATATCGTTTACCAGCATCAGAAGCTCGCGGCTGGCAAACTTTGCTTCAATTTTCTGCTCAACAACAAATCGCTCAAAGTGTCACCATCAGCGACATTGTTGCTGAAACTTTTGACCCAGAGCTTGTTCAAGATCGTATTGTCTTAATTGGCAGCACAGCAAAAACCCAGAAAGATACCTTTATGACCCCCTACAGCGTCAGCAAGACGGATGGTCATCTCACGCCGGGTGTCTTTCTCCATGCTCAAGCCATTCAGAAAATTTTAGATACGGCGACGGACGGCGATCATTTTTTCTCTTACTGGACTGAAGGTCAAGAATTTGTTTGGATTTTTATCTGGGCATCCATTGGCGGAGCAACAACTTGGCTGTTTTACCGCACCAAACTGTTTGTGGGAGTCAGTATTGGGAATGTAACTATCCTCTGCGGCAGTAGCTACTTGCTCTTTTTAAGTAATGTTTGGATTCCAGTGGCAGCACCAATAATTGCCTTATTTGTCAGCTGGAGTAGTGTCCTCGCATATCGTTTATTTTATGAAGAAAAATATGATGTCCTCACTGGACTGCAGAACCGCGATTCCTTTTTGCAACAAGTATCTCTCAGTAATGCAAGCCTTACAGACCCATCTAATACAGGGGCGATCGCCGTCTTATCCGTAGACATTGACCGATTTAAATCCATTAATGAGAGCTACGGTCATTACCATGGCGACGCGATCCTCAAACAAGTTGTCCAACGCCTTCGCTCACAGCTTCCTCAAGATCGCCAATTGGCTCGGATGGGAGCAAATGAATTCGGTATTCTCGTCTCCAATCTCACCACAGACACTGCCGTTATCGATATCGTTGACAACATTAAGCGCAAACTCAAAGAGCCGTTTCAGATCAACGAGCAAAAACTCTATCTAACTTGCAGCACAGGTGTTGCGCTCCACACCAGCGAAACTTGCATTACAGCTGAAGATTTATGGCTACAGGCACACACAGCCATGAATCGCGCCAAAACATCAAGACGTGGCAACTACGAGATTTTTGCGGCAGGGATGCAAACCCAATCATTAAATCGCCTCACCCTTGAAAGTGATCTTCGCCAAGCAATTGAACAAGATGAATTCCAGCTTGTTTATCAACCCATCTTTGCTATGGACACTGGACTTCTACAAGGATTTGAAGCCTTAGTACGATGGCATAGCCCCACCAGAGGGCTCGTCTCACCCAATCGCTTTATTTCCATCGCCGAAGAAACAGACCTTATTCTTCCTATCGGCCAGTGGGTACTCGAAGAAGGTTGTCGACAATTTAAAGAATGGCAAGAAACACTCAATCTCGATGAAAGATTAGTCTTGAGCATCAACCTCTCCAGTCGACAATTTAGTCAAAGCAATCTAAAAAAAAGCGTCGAAACCATCCTGAAAAACACAGGGTTAGATGCCTCCTCGCTCAAACTAGAAGTCACCGAAAGCATGGTGATGGATGACATAAAAGAAACGATTAAAACGCTGAATGAGCTCAAGACTCTAAATGTAAAATTGAGCATTGACGATTTTGGAACAGGCTATTCTTCATTGAGTTACCTCAACGACTTTCCAGTTGACACCTTAAAAATAGACCGCTCCTTCGTTAGTAAGATTTCAGAAAAAGCGAGTAGTCTTGCTATCCCAAGTGCAGTTATCGCCCTCGGCCATAACTTAGGGATGGATATCGTGGCAGAAGGCATCGAAAATATCTCGCAGTTTCAAATCCTTAAAAGCCTGAATTGTGAATATGGTCAGGGTTTCTTCTTCGCTAAACCATTAGAGCGAAAAGCAGTAACGCCATTCCTCAAAAAATGGAATAATCACCCTTTTGACCCCGATATTTTTGTCACAAACAGCAAATAGGTTTTTTTGACTAGAATTCTTTATTGCGGCTAGCGACAAGGATTAACTTTAGACTCATCCTAAAGACAGACTAGTTCGTTTCATTTCAGGCTGCCCGAAGGAACATATTGATCAATATCCGCAGCTTGCACAAGAAAGAGTTGCGATAAAAATGAGAACTAAGTTAAATTTAGTTAAGACATCGTCATAAAAAGCGTAATCTTTAATCAAAACCTTGACAGCAATTGTTTAGTGTATTAGGCAAAGTCATTTGCCATTAAATATAGTACGGACAGTTGGCTAAATTTTAGATACGAAGTATTGAATAAAAAATAGCGAAGATTAACCCATGAAATCATCTTGGAAAACCATTGTCCTATGGGCATTGCCGCTGCTTGTCATCGGCTTTTTTGTCTGGCAGGGGGCTTTCTCATCAAATCCTGCGAATCTCTCTAACGGCAATACTGCGAATATCCGCATGAGCTATGGTCGCTTCTTGGAATATCTCGATGCTGGTCGTGTGACAAGTGTTGATTTGTACGAAGGTGGACGTACGGCAATTGTTTCGGCTGTTGATCCTGATCTCGATAATCGTGCTCAGCAACTCCGTGTCGATCTCCCAGGGAATTCGCCTGAATTGATCACGAAGCTTCGTGACGCAAGGGTTGACTTTGATTCTCACCCCGTTAGCAATAATGGTGCTGTGTGGGGCATTTTGGGTAATTTAATCTTCCCTGTTCTTTTAATTTCCGCTCTATTCCTTCTGTTCCGCCGCTCCAGCAATATGCCCGGTGGACCTGGTCAAGCAATGAACTTTGGTAAGTCCAAGGCGAAGTTCATGATGGAAGCTGAGACTGGCATTATGTTCGATGATGTCGCTGGTATTGAAGAAGCGAAGGAAGAACTGCAAGAGGTTGTGACTTTCCTCAAGCAGCCTGAAAAGTTCACTGCTGTTGGTGCGCGTATTCCTAAGGGTGTCCTTCTTGTGGGCCCTCCCGGAACCGGTAAGACTCTCCTCGCTAAGGCGATCGCCGGTGAAGCGGGTGTACCGTTCTTCAGTATTTCTGGTTCTGAATTTGTTGAGATGTTCGTCGGTGTTGGTGCATCCCGCGTCCGCGACCTTTTCAAAAAAGCAAAAGAAAATGCGCCTTGCCTAATCTTTATTGATGAGATTGATGCCGTTGGTCGTCAGCGTGGCGCTGGTATTGGTGGCGGTAATGATGAGCGTGAACAAACTTTGAACCAACTCCTCACTGAGATGGATGGTTTCGAAGGCAACACAGGTATCATCATCATCGCGGCAACTAACCGTCCTGATGTTCTCGACTCTGCACTCATGCGTCCTGGTCGTTTTGACCGTCAAGTTACCGTTGATACCCCTGACATTAACGGCCGTCTAGAAATTCTTGAAGTTCACGCTCGCAACAAAAAGCTAGCTGAAGAGATTTCTCTCGAAGTTATTGCCCGCCGTACTCCCGGTTTCAGTGGTGCTGATCTTGCAAACCTTCTTAATGAAGCTGCTATTCTTACAGCTCGCCGCCGCAAAGAAGCGATCACAATGTTTGAGATTGATGATGCGGTTGATCGCGTTATCGCTGGTATGGAAGGGACTCCCCTTGTTGACAGTAAGAGTAAGCGCCTAATTGCGTATCACGAAATTGGTCACGCAATCGTCGGCACAATGCTCAAAGATCATGATCCTGTCCAGAAGGTCACCTTGATTCCTCGCGGCCAAGCTCAAGGTTTAACCTGGTTTACCCCTAACGAAGAGCAAGGTCTCACAACAAAATCTGAATTGATGGCTCGTATCGCCGGCGCGCTCGGTGGTCGTGCAGCTGAGGAAGAAATCTTTGGTCATGATGAAGTGACAACGGGTGCTGGTGGCGACTTACAACAAGTCAGTGGCATGGCCCGCCAAATGGTAACTCGCTTCGGAATGAGTGACCTTGGCCCTCTTTCCCTCGAAAGTCAGCAAGGTGAAGTTTTCCTTGGTGGTGGTTTGACCAGTCGTTCTGAGTATTCTGAAGAAGTGGCTTCTCGCATTGATGATCAGGTGCGTGTTATTGCTGAGCAAGCTCACGGCATTGCACGCCAGATTGTTCGTGATAACCGTGAAGTCGTTGACCGCCTCGTCGATCTCTTAATCGAGCGTGAAACAATCGGTGGTGAAGAGTTACGTCAGATTGTTTCTGAATACACTGAAGTTCCTGAAAAAGAACAGTTTGTACCTCAGTTTTAAGGCTCTTTAAATCTGCTGCACAAATTTAATCTCTAAATTCCTAAGAGTAGGCGATCGCCTACTCTTTTTTATTGGTTTCATCTGAATTTCAAACCTTATTGCCAGTCTAATCCCATTACAATTTAGACAAGCTCTCTCAACCCCAATCAATCAATGTCGCAACTTCCCTCTGATACGAATTTGCCTGAGTCTGGCGGTGGTTTACCAATCATTGATTATTGGGCGAGAAAGAGTGTAGCGCCGAATGGGATCAAGCTTTGGCAAACTCTAAATCATAAAAGTGCCTGTTTATCCTGTGCCTGGGGAACAGGTGGTCAGAATGGTGGCTTTGTAAACGAAGCAGGGGAATATTTACAACGCTGTGCAAAAAGTGTTGAGGCGATCGCCGCAGAATTGCAGTCAGGAATTAAAGAAGATATTTTTAAACAAAAAACAATTTCTGAGTTGCAACAATTAACCTCTAAAGAATGCGATAAATTGGGACGTTTGCAATACCCAATGATTCTGCGAAAAGGTTCTGAACATTACGAAAGAATTTCTTGGAAAGAGGTTTTTGAGGTTACAGAGGTAGCTTTCAAACAACCTCCGGAGCGGGTCGCCAGCTATAGTTCTGGTCGTTCATCCAATGAAGCAGCTTACCTACTGCAACTGATGATGCGAGCAATGGATAGTAATAATTTAGCCGATTGTTCCGACCTCTGCCATGTCCCTTCCAGTGTGGCTTTAAAGCAGGTTTTTGGGTCTGGAACTTCGATGGTGAGCTTGGAGAATTTAAAGAAAAGTGACTGTGTTGTTTTAATTGGTTCTAATGCGCCTGCAAATCATCCTCGTTTAATGAATGAATTGATTGAAATTCGTGAGCGAGGTGGCCAAGTAATTATTATTAATCCTCAAATTGAAATTGGTTTAGTGAAATTTGCATCGCCAGCTTTTCCGATTAAATCGATGCTCAAAAAAGGATCAGATATTTCTAATCTTTATTTACAGCCAATTCCTGGTAGTGATGCTGTGTTATTAATTGCCATTCAAAAATCTTTAATTGAACAAGATCTTGTTGAGTTTGATTATCTCAAAAAATATACAGAAGGCTGGCAGGATGTCATCAGTTTTGCAAAGACAACAAGCTGGGAAACATTAACCGAGGTATGCGGTTTATCTCGTGAAGAAATAGAAGAGGTCGCTTATACCATTGGCAGTGCAAAAAATGTGGTGTTTGCTTGGGCAATGGGTATCACTCAGCAGAAAAATGGTACAGATAACGTCAAGGTGATCGCCAACACGGCGTTGATGACAGGTAATGCTGGCCGAGAAGGGGCAGGAACAATGCCGATTCGTGGCCATTCCAATGTGCAAGGTTTTGGATCGATGGGGGTGACGATTCGCTTAAGCAAAGAATTGAAAGCAGCTCTCGAAAAATTGTTGGATCGTCCGCTGAAATTGAACGAGGGTTATGATGCGCGGGGCTTGATGGAAGCTGCCGATGCAGGAAAAGTTGATAGTTTGTTTTGTCTGGGGGGAAATTTTTATGGGGCAAATCCAGATCATCTTCAGGGGAAAAGAGCTTTGGGTAAAGTGGAGACAATTTTTTATGTTTCAACGAAGCCCAATCAAGGCCATTTTCACGGTTTAGGCAGTAAGCAAACGTTAATTTTGCCAGTTTTTAATCGCTTTGAAAATCCCCATAAAACCACCACAGAATCGGGCAATAATTTTGTGCGGTTGAATGATGTGGGCAAAACCCATCTCAAGGGAGATTTAATTTCCGAGGTGGATTTAATCACTGAAATTGCCCATCGTATCCACGGGGAAGGGACGATTGCTTGGCGAAAATTGAAGGATACAGAATACGTGCGGGAACTCATTGCCCAAACGATTTCTGATTATCATCCTCTAAAAAAAGAGAATCAGCCCAGCACAGAATTTCTGATTGAAAACCGCATTTTCGAGGAGCCAAAGTTTGCGACAGAATCTGGTTTGGCTCAGATGGAGGCGATCGCCCTGCCAACATTGACAGAGCCAACACTTCAAGATTTTCAAATACCCGAAAATACTCCGGCGATCGCCTTGATTTTAGGATCAGGCCGAAGCTACGGACAACATAATACAGTGGTTTACCAAGAGGGAGATAAGTATCGTGGCATGCCCCATCGTCATTGCATTTTGATGAATATGGATGACATAAAAAAAGCGGGTTTTACGCCCAATCAAAAGGTGACAGTGCAGGGCGATCGCCACGAACTAGAAAATATTGAAATCATTCCTGGAGCTATTCGAGAGGGAGCAACATTTATGTTTTATCCAGAATCGAATTGCCTATTTGGTGCCAACACAGATCCCAAAAGTGGGATTCCGGCCTTTAAGCGCGTTCCCATTGCCGTTTATGCTCCCTAAGCATCTAGAGGTTGAGCACTGCCTGTTTTACTGACAGTGACAGCCCTTTCACTTATAATGACGAGAGCGTTTTTATCAGAGTTTAATATTATGGCGTCCGCAATTATTCCTTTCGCTGGCTATATTCTTGTTTTCACAGGACTTGCCCTCGGTGGCTTTCTTGGTCTCCGCGCTGCGAACATCATCTAAGAAAAAAATATTTATTTTCTTGAGCTGTTTAACCTCGTTCTTTCTGCAATGGGTTGGCAGCTTTTTTATTGGCAAAAAAGGTTAGGGAAAATCACCGTCAATGTCTTTTTCTGTGGAACGCTGGCTCATTTCTTTTCAAGATACGGCTCAGAAATCCAAAGAGCTTATTACGCTTTTATCCGTAGATGAACAAGAACGGGCAAAACGATTTAAGTTTACGGAATTACAGGATCGATTTATTGTCGGTCGCGGCAGTTTACGACAAATTTTAGGCTCTTACCTCCAGCAACATCCCGCAGAGATCGAGTTTTCCTATGGTGAGTATGGCAAACCTTTTGTCGAAAAACTCTCTTTCAATTTTTCCCACACAAAAGAATATGCCCTTTGTGTTGTCTCCCAGGAAGAGGCGATCGCCGTTGGTGTTGACATCGAAACACAAGATCGCGGCACACAGGCTTTAGCTTTAGCTCAACGCTTTTTTCATCCCGACGAATATAGCTACCTTCAAACTGTGCCAGTCGATAAACAGCAGGATATTTTTCTGCAATTCTGGACAGCGAAAGAAGCTTATTTAAAAGCGAAGGGTATTGGTTTGCAAGGTGGCTTAGATCAATTTCAAATTCAGCTCGAATCAACTCCACACATCATTTGCTCTGATGCAGAAAATTGGTCACTAAAAATGTTTCAGATCAATACAAATCATCAGGGGGCGATCGCCGTAAATTCTGCTCAGTGCCACCATATTGATCGGGGTATTTGGGGAGCAACCTAAAGCTCTGGATATTCGTGGCTTACATAGGGCAAAGCAACAACTTCAGCCATAACATCTCCGGCAGTTACCACATCGCCAACATCACCGCTTTTGGTACGTACATAACCAATCGCGAATTTATTCTCAGCGTCAACACTAGTAACAATCCCAGCCCGTTCGCCATCCACCGTCAGTTTTGTACCTGGTTCGACAGCTTCAGCTAATTTGAGTCCGAATAATCGTTGTTTGACACCTTTATAAGTATTAAGTCGCGCAATAGTCTCTTGACCGATATAACAGCCTTTATCGAAAGAAATACAGTGCCAAAGGCCAGCTTCAAGGGGATTATAATCGTCTGCCAATTCAGTATCAGGGGCAGGTCTCCCCTGATGGATACGCTGCTTTTCCCAAGCAGTTTCGCCCATCGGTACAGCGCCTAAATCAATGATTTTTTGCCAAAGTTCAACGGCATTTTCAATCGGCACAAATAGGGTGAAGCCTTCAAAGCCAAGGTCAGTACCCGTCGCGCAAATAATTTCTGCCTCACCGATGGCGATCGCCTGATGTCCTTTATCGGGGAATATTTGTAATGGTGTTTCGGTGAGCTGTTCTAGCGTTTTTCGCGACTCAGATCCATAAAGCGTCAAGATACTAAATTGCCCAGTGATATCACTAATTTCCACCTTATCCATTGGGAAAAGAAATCGATCAAACCACTCCATTAAAAATTCAGTTTTGCTGGGGGATACGGATACCCACAATTCGTCTTTGAAAATATGAACTGTGGCGAGATCAATCGTGCGGGCAGTGGAATTCACCAGAACCGTATCGCAACTCTGTCCGGGCTGGAGTTGCTGGATTTGATTGGTGCTCTGATTATGCAGATATCTTTGGCGGTCGGCTCCGGTAAATTTAATCAATCCCCAATGGCTGCGATCGCCCACAACACAACCTGTTTTTAGAGCCGCAGTAATTTGATCATCAGCGCCAAAACTAAGAACCGCATTGCCAGCGTCATTGAGAGTTGCACCTTGCTGTTGGTGATAGGTGAGCAGTGGAGTCATATTGGTTGCACGGAGGGGAAAGCGTCACAAGCTTACATTATGACAAGAAGAGAGGTTACACTGTCATAAATTCTTTTTTGCCGTATTTTATTTGCGATCGCCACCCATGGATTTATTTCGTCAGCAGATTTTACCGTTCCTCATTTTGCTCATTTTCTTACTTGCCCTAGGCATCGTGAGCGCGAGAATCTTTTTGCCGATGGATATGATGGCACCCGCACCAATTGGCTTTTTAGGTTAAGGCATTTTTGATGTTGCCAGAGGGGTTTAGGTTAGATCGCGGGAGCACAACAGATCGGGCTATACTCCTCAAATTTTTGCACCGCAGTTACCGAGAATCTTATCCGGATGCGGGCTTCGAACATTTACAAAAAACACTCCAGAGTTATTTCACTACTGAAACGCCTTTATGGTGGGCGCGCAATCAAGCTGGAGTTGCAGTGGGTTGTCTCTGGCTAGGCACAAGTATTGATCAAATTACAGGCGATCGCCACAGCCATATTTTTTTGATTTATGTATTGCCAGATTATCGTCGTCAGGGAATCGGTTCCACCCTGATGCAAACGGCAGAGGAATATGCCAAGGCTAGGGGCGATCGCCAGATTACGCTGCAAGTTTTCACGGTCAATAAAATAGCCCAAACCTTATATGAAAACCGCGATTTTCAGCCCCATTCACTACTGATGTCAAAATCTTTATCCGACAAGTCCTCCCCTCCGAAGTCAGGGTAAGATCAGTCACTAGGTTTAGTTGGGCTTTTGGAGTGTAATGCAGTGAATATTGTCATCTTTATCATCATTGGTTTTATCTTGGGGGCAGCAGCGCTGTATCTCATGCAAATGAAAGATTTAGACCGATTAGATGAGGCTGAATTTGAACTCAAAAAGTCCCGTCGTGCCCTTGTCGATGCGGAAGCAGATCACGAGGCTAGACTTAAACAGGCGATCGCCGAACTACAGACGAACTATCAACAAAAACGAGAGTTAGAGGTTCAGTCCCTAACCCTCGACTTTAATGAAAAAATCCAATTGCTCAAAGCAAAACTACGAAAAGTTGCTCCCACTGAAGAAATCCCGAAGCTCGATTTCGCCATACCGAAATCATCGAGCCAATCTTTAACCCTTGACCCACCGAAGCTAGCTGCTGACATTCAGTCCCTTGAGGAGCCACCCGAGCTTAAGATTTCTATTCCAACAGGGAAAAAAATCGATCCACCAATCATGGCGCAATCTTTACAAACTGATAACGCGGCGATCGCCACCCCGACTCAAGACGAGAGCGAACCACCAATCCTTGCAGCTGAGGTTATATACTCCAGCAATCCTTCAGAGCAAACCGTATCAGAACCCTCTGGCAAACAGATTGATCCGCCGATTCAAGCACAGTAATTCTAATAAAGCACCGCAATTAAAATACGGCTAAATCAACTTAAAAGTCTTAATGGTACTGGTGATCAGTCCAATCATGTACCGAAGAAGTATATCGTCCGTAATCATTTTCAGAGAGAATTTGCTCGATTCGACGATCAACAATCCCTCGTTCAGCGGTACGTTTTAGCGCTTTTGCAATCACCAACTGCAAGTTATCCCAACTCAATGTAGGAGTTTCAGGATCTAGGAGATGAGCCCGACGGAGCAATTCTTCTAGCTGAACTAGAGTGCTTTCTGCCGTTTGGTAGCGCGGATCACGGTCAGGGGGGAGTGGTGTTGAATTCCGTAGTGGATCCCGTTGTACCGCAGCTAAAGCCTGTCGTACTGACGTCGCTACTTCTTGTTTTAATTTCAATTGGCCTTTCGCAGCCTGTCTTTCTTTCCCTTGCTCGCTAGAGGCATATAGAGGGGGCAACCGATTCAGTGCAAAAGTTGCGACTTCAGAGATATCAATATATTTCACCAACTTAGCGGGCATCGCCTTCAGCTGTCGATGAATCTCTTGATGCACCAAGGTCTCCATAATATTTTGGTAGGCGCGGAGATTGCCTTTGCCGGGGGAGGATTTTTTTGGTTGACCCATGATCGATTCAGACAGAGAAAGGTTTAAAAGTGCGGATGCGTGTATCCCAGCTCAGAAGTCAGGCATGGCTAAAAGGGTTCCGGGGAACTTACGGATGCCAGACATATTTTTTATCTTACTGTGCTTACTTAGGAATTCCGTACATTAGTCACAGAAAACGTTGTGTTTAGTTACTATTCGTCTAACTTAATTTAGTTTTTCTGGGCAACGACAGCATAAAACGGATCACGATTGCCCATACCGATCATCTGCAAAATATTGGGCTGAGCAGATTTGGCGATCGCCTGAGGATCAGAAAAGCCCTCGGTACTCGAAAAATAACGCTTTACTAGTCGGATATGATCCGAATCTGAACTGTCTCGCCACGCGGCGATCGCCTTCTGATAAAACATACGATTCGAGAAACTGACAATACAGAGCCCACCTGGAGCCAAGATCCGTTGAATCTCGGAAAAAATCGCCTCAGGATTTTGCAAGTACTGTACTGACACTGCAATTAACACTGCATCGAAACTCTGATCATCAAGGGGCAACTTCAGATTTTCATTGAGGTTCTGCACAAAAAAATGGTCTAAACGGGGATTTTTGGCCAGTTCATCCTCATTCATGCCATGACCTTCCACGTGGCTAAACGTCATATCCGGCAAATGAGAGACCCAACTACTCATCAAATCCAAGATCCGACTATCTGGCGTTAAAAGCTCTTCATACAGAGCCGTTAACTGTTCAATAAAACCATCATCAACATGGGTGACAAACCTTGGATAGTCATAGAAAAAGACATCATCACTGATATCTAATTTTTGGCGTTGCTCAGCAGCGAGAATCATCGGCAATGAAGTACAGAGAATAAGTTAAATTGGGAATAATCAGGGCATTTACCCACGCTATCTGCCCCAATCAGGCACAGATATGGATATTTCTAAGGTAACGATTTCTTGCACGAAAAGCGACTGTTCAGGCAGGTCCCCTCTACACCACTCTCACTGCAATATTTGTCAGACACCTGTCTTAAAGCGTTATCTCCATGTTCTCGCTGCACCAGAGGATTTATTAGCCCCCCAAACATTTTTGGCAGACCGATATTTGGTCACGGACATCCCTAATATCGTTCTAGACACCCAACCCCATTATTTGCCAGTTGTCACCGATAATCTACCTGCTGAAATTGAGACATATCTCAAATTATCGACCCATCTTCTGCACTGCCCTAAGGTCTTCGGACTGACCCAAAAAGAAAACGGCCACTGGCTCCTCGAATATCCCTCTGTTACCCTCACAGCAGAGGGTTTACCACAATATCCCGCATTATTTCTATCGATCAGAGAAGCTTGGCCCTCAGCAGAACCACTACAGCAACTAAATTGGCTCGGGCAAATGGCTGGTATGTTGCCCACTTTTTTAACAGAAGGAGTCGCTGGAACTTTCGATGATTTGTCTTTGCTTGGAGTGAATGGTGGCGTTGTTCAAATCCGTCAGCTACTCTTTGACCGGAATCGCAAACTTGATTTTCAAGAGTTGGCACAAGCTTGGCAAGAGTTATTAGGCACTGCTGACAAAAGTATTGAGAAATTTTGCCGCCGTTTATACAAAGAGCTAATCCAAGGCAAAATCAACAAACCGCAACAGCTCCAAAATATTTTGACCGCTGGTATCGAGGAGCTAGGGCGATCGCACTACAAATACAAATACAGTCTTTACACCCAAACCGATTCTGGGCCAACTCGCGATCACAATGAAGATGCTTGTTTTCCAGAATCAGGGAAAGTACATAGCAATTTTCCATTAGCCATCGTCTGTGACGGGATTGGAGGCCATGATAAAGGGGAAGTCGCGTCGGCGATCGCCATCTCAACCCTTGCAGAACAGCTACTCATAGAAGATCCCAGCACTCTTAACCCCGCCGGAATTACAGAAGCAGTCTATGCAGCCAACGATGCCATTACGGCTTGCAATGACGAGGAGAATCGCCGTGAACGCGAACGAATGGGAACCACCGTTGTTCTTGCTCTGACCCAAAAACCAAATATTCACCTCTGCCATGTGGGCGACTCTCGTATTTATCGCGTCACATCTGAGAGTTGCCACCAAGTAACCTACGACGATGATCTCGGTTCCCGCGAAGTGCGCCTCGGCTATGCCTTATATCAAGATGTATTGTCCTATCCTTCTGCTGGTGCTTTAGTACAGGCACTAGGTATGAATCCTTCGCAATCGCTCCACCCAACAACCCAAACCTTTGCGGTCGATTGCGATACTGTTTATCTGCTATGTTCCGACGGTCTTAGTGATTATGGCAAGGTCGAACAGTATTGGCAGTCTGAAATTGTTCCTTTGCTCTCCGGTAACAAAGCCATTAACGACGTTGGTGAAAATCTCATCGAAATTGCCAACACAAAAAATGGACATGACAATTCGACTATTGCCCTTTTGCATATTCAACTGAAACGACAAAAAGCTGTACCGATAAGTTTCCCTGAAGATCTCGAGGGCATCTTAAATTTGCCTGTCACCTCACAGCAGCAAAATGCGCCCTACGAGACCAGCAACAAAAGTAATAATGCACCTCCTCCACAAACCCAACCTTCTGTGGCACCTCGCCGGAAACAGAAAGCAAATTGGCTATTGCTATGTATTGGTCTATTAGGTATTGGGGGAATTGGGTTGTTGTCCTATGAGATGTGGCGACGACTGCAAAGTACCGATATTATTGTCACGCCTCCAGAGCCAGATACGCCCATTATTGAACCCAAACCGATTTCTGAGGAGCCAGTCGAAACGCCCACTATTGCCATTCCAGATCCTGATGAGCTGGAACCAGAAGAAGAAACAGCGGATGCGCTCACCAAAAATCAAATTGTGCGTCTCCAATCCACAGCTCCCGTTATTGCGACTTATACTCCTCAGGCGATCGCCGATACGGAAGCTCCAACAGTTTGGATTCCCGGCGGTAGTGTGGCACAGATTAAACAGGTCAACACTGATGGCAATTTGCTTTTAGAGGTCTGTTTAGTAGGAGAACAAACACCACCTGATACAAGCACGAAGATTTTGGCGAAGGGTAACCGAGGTTGGAGCCAACCCGATCAAGTAGAAACCCAGCAAGATCTAAATTTTGTAGTCACTTCAGATATAGAAACCCTCTGCCAAACTCAAGAAGCTCCAGTACTCGCAAATTAATTATCGAGGGACATCTGGAGAACTCAGTTGTAGCGGCGATCGCCCAAAGGGCAGACCGTAGGGCTCAAGAATCTCAATATCGTAGCTCTGCTGTAGATAACCCCAAAATTCTAAAAAATGATCGCGCTGGGCTTCGTTGAGATGGTAAAAACCGTCATCATCTTGCCAACAAAGAGCTGTAGCAGGTGTATTTCCCATAGGATATTGCCGAAAAACATTACCTTGCTGTTCGTCCAGTTCTGGTGCTAATCCCGCTGGACGTTGACTAAACAGTAATCCTTGTAGGCGATCGCCAAAATTACGGTCATTAATTCCTTCAGCTTGGAATAGACGATGGAGGGTATCAAGGCGAAAAGGCTCACTGGGCAAAATCTTGAGCAAAATGCCGAGCAGAAAATAATCATGGTACCGGTGGCGATCATTATCAATAACTTGAGGCATCAAAGGTACAAGACCCAATCCCACTGCAATCCGACTAATCTGAGAGGGGGCAGTATTACGAATCAGCTCAGCTTGGGGAAATTTTTGTTGGAGTGATGCCGTCAGCCATTGGTCACAATATTCAAAATTTGAACCGCTACAAATAATTTGCTGAATGCCTTGGGACATTACTCCAGCTTTCGCAAAGAGGTGATTAATCTGTTGATTGAGCTGCTGCTGAAACGGATAAATCACTTTTCGCTCTAGTTCCGGGCGGATAACTCGCCATTCCTGTTGACCAAGATGGGCTGCAAACTCTGCACGTTGCTGGAGCAGCATTTTTGTTTGATTAGCCGCCTGTAGGAGCGATCGCCCCACTGGAGAATTTCGCCATTGCCATGCCGCCAACAGTCGACGCTCTAAATCGATTTCACCGGCGCGGGGCATAATTTTCGCGAGCTTACTCAGAGCATCCTGCAATTGCGGCAACCATTGCGGATAAATAAGTTGACATAAAATATCTTGCTGAAGCGCGCTCCCACCATAATCAAAGCTGTGGCTATGGATTTGTGAGGCTTTGAGCTGCGGTAAATAGGAAGGCAAATCCACAACAGCTAAATCAGTATGGCTCTCATCACTATGGATAATCAGCGTGCCGCCTTCGGTGTGGGGCAACTGAGCCTGAAAACCCAATAATGTGGCGATCGCCCCAGAGACAAACAGCACTTGCTCACCTCGATTCACCAAGGAAACTTGGCGCAGTACCTCACGAATATTGAGGCGGTAGGTATCTCCCCAATTACTGGGCAGACTTACAATCACTCCAGCTAAACGGCCGAAGATATCTCGCACCCGCGTTGGCGAAAGTTCAGACACGACACTTCGATCCCGCAAAACACAGAGCAAAAAGACGAGGGCATCGCTCAATGACTTTAAAGGCAATTCAGGTGGCGTTGACCAAGGCAAAGTGGGCAGCCATGTCCCATCCACCTCAGCTTGGTAGGTAGGAGCCAATCGTAAAAAAGGGAGCCAACCGTTAAGTGTTTTACCAGAAACGAGTCCACTCTCTACAGCAATTTGCCAAGGTTGAGAGAGGCTATCAGAAGCGGTAACTGTCATCGGCAAAGAAAATTGTTGCTGATCACCGTTCTGCCAAAATAACGGGTATTGTTGCTGGCGATCGCCATTAATCAGTACCGCGCTCAAATGGGACGTACTAATATCTAAGCCTAGATACCACTGTTGATTCATATATATCTAGCCCTAGTCTAAGTCCCTTGTGATGTGTCGTTGTTATCATCCCAAGGATTATCAGGCGTTTCATTCGCCACTACGTCGACTTCAATGGCTTCTCCAGAAGACTCTGAAGTGTCTGTTGTCGTTTCAAATTGCACCAAATCCTCAGCTAGCTGATTCATCTTTTCCGGGTCGAGCACAGTCACATCCACGGGCGTTACTGAGCCTTCATCCGTATCTAAATCAGGATTGAGATCTTCTGTCGTTGTCGGCTCTGCATCAGCATCAACATCAGCAACCTCTTCCCCTTGCTCAGCCTCAGTTTCCTGAACATTCAGCGCACCATCTTCGAGCAAGTCTGTCAGTAGCTGAATCGTTTTCACTGTAGTCTTTTCTGTGCCCTCGCCACTTGTTTCTGAAGTGGTTGGTGGTGGCGTTGCAATCACAGATTTCAAGTCAGGGGTCTGTGCCTGCGACTCTGGGGAATCCGTAGACGCTACCGCATCACCAAAGAGAAATGTTTCGGCAGCGATCGCCTCTGAACCAGCCTCATTATCTGTCGTTGAAGATGACGAGTCATCACCATCACCAAATAGACCTTCTTCAGCTACCGATGCCGCAAAATCCAGATAGGATTCAGACCCTCTCTCTTCTGGAGTTTGAGCAGTATTGTCCGAATCATTCGATTCACCTGCTGCCTGTTCTGCTTGGTAATCGAAACTATCCGCACCAAACAGAGATGCCGTTTCTGGTGGTTCTTGGGAATCTGGAGCAACATCCTCAGCTTCGTCTCTCGTCAAATTCATCAAAGAATCTAACTCGGGGGAGTCTGGCTCCGCTGGAATATTATCTTTTGGTTCTACTGGATCGGGACTGCGAGGAATCGTCGAGGTCGAAAGATCAGCTTTATCCATCACGGCTTGCACGCCATTGAGCTGCCTTAAATTTCCCGTCAAACTTATGCCATAGGCTGCAATGTCTTGTTCAAGGGCTGTAAATACTGTGTGAATGGTGCTATCTAAATCTGAAACAGACTTATCTAAATTGTTTTGCACTGCTTGGAGATGTTCCGTTGGCGATCGCCCGGGATCCGTTTGCGCTTCACTCGCTGCAAAACCTGCATCCTCCAAACCTTGCATTGGATGAGTGACCGAACTGATATAGCGGAGTCGCTGCTCAAATAACTCAACAGCTTTACCCAGATGGGTCTGTAATAGTCCTTGAAAACGTGAGAGCAACTGCTGAGGGAACTCTCCAAGCGCTGCTTCATATTGCTGGTTAAGTCGATAAATTTCTCGCTCTAAAATTTGTTTTTGTGCCGTTAACTGATCAAGCTCTTGGCTAATCGGAGCGACCCATTCCGTTTTCTTCAGCTGTAGCTCCTGGATCACTGCTGCGGCGATCGCCCCAGCATCACCACCACTGACGACAAGGTCACCACCACCCTCCTTATCTCGTTGGTCGTAGAGATAAACCAAATAATCCTTAACCTTAAGCAGCACTTCCTGCTGATGATTTAGATTCTGCTGAAGTTCAGCCAGTTGATCTGTCTCTGGTAGATCACAAACCCTTTCCAAATCACTAATTAAAGGCGGTAAATCGGTAGCAAAGTTCACAATGGGTAACCTGTCCAAAATTCAGAACCATCAACTAGCCCAAAACAAGATGGGCATTTTTATCATAAAGTTTAACCCTGAGAAGAGCACCAAAACATCATGAAACTGTTAATCTATGTGTCAAAATGGCTAAATTTGTTAGATTATCGCCGCTGAAACCAGATAACTTGATTACAAGTTACCAACACATCAGTTAAAAGTATTTCCGTTTCATTTAGAACAGACTATAGTAAAGCTGGTAATTTGAACTGACGACACTGCTGTTTACAGCCTATTTATTAGAAGATTTTGCACAGACAGAACTATGGACGACCGCTACGGTAATCGAGAACTCGACAGCGATTTTCAGGATCTCATTGCATCCGCTCTCTTTTTTCAAGGATTACCTGCAGAGAGCCTAAAGAAGGCTGCTAGTCACGTTGTGACCCGTACCCACCCTGCAAACCAAGTAATTTTACTTGAAAATGATTGGGGTGGATCTGTGTATTTCATCCTCGATGGCTGGGCGAAAATTCGAACTTATAATATCGACGGAAAAGAAATTACGCTCAACATTTTGGGGCGTGGCGAAGTCTTTGGTGAAATGGCAGCCTTAGATGAAGTTCCCCGTTCTACCGACGTTATCACCCTGACTCCCACAAAAATTAGTAGTATTCCAGCTCAGGACTTTGTTGACCTCATTTATGGAGAGCCGATTGCTGGAGTGCGCCTAGCTCAGCTGATGGCAAAACGTTTGCGCCAAGTTAACAGAAGATTACGTCTACGAGAAGCTGATAGTGTTTCGCGAGTGGCTGATACATTACTCTTCCTCGCAGATGGTCAAGGTAAGCCTATTGGCAAAGAAGGTCTAGAAATGCCGAACTTACCTCACCGTGAACTCAGTAGCCTTAGTGGTCTTGCACGAGAAACAGTAACCCGAGTGCTAACCAAGCTTGAAAAGAAAAATCTCATTAAGCGCACGGCAGATACTCTCTGCATCCCTGACATTAATGCCCTTGATGACATGATCAACTAACGGTGTGTTGTGACTGAGTATTCTTCTGAAGCGACAGGAACTCCCGAAGAGATTAATTGGGTTGACTTAGATGAATTAGCTCCCGGTAGCCCGACAGAAGTTATTTCGCCACCAACACCGGCATCTTCATCGAAGCATCGCCGTACCCTTGTGCTAGTGGAAACGGCTTTTTTGGCGAGTACAGCAAGTCTAATTTGGCTGATTAATTTTTATTTTCCGATCGGGCCACTGTTGAGGTTATTTTTTCCGTTGCCGATCGCCCTTGTCTTTTTACGGTGGGGATCACGGGCAGCATGGATGGCAACGCTCGTATCAGGGTTACTACTCTCGATTTTGATGGGGCCAACCCGCAGCATTATTTACGTAATTCCCTATGGAATTATGGGTGTGCAGCTGGGGTGGATGTGGCGTAAACAGGTCGGCTGGGAATGGTCGATCGCCCTCGGAACAGTATTGGGCACAATTGGCTTTTTCTTTCGGGTTTGGCTACTGTCTTTTCTACTCGGCGAGGATTTATGGGTTTACGTCATCTCTCAAATTTCGGAGTTGGCAGACTGGATATTTTTACATCTAGGGTTATTAGTACAACCAAATTTGATGTTTATTCAGCTCTTGGCGATCGCCATGTTGCTTTTAAACAGTGTGTTGTATCTCTTCGTGGTGCATCTGGTGGCGCTAGTAATGCTAGATCGTCTTGGAAATCCGATTCCGCGGCCTCCCTACTGGGTGCAGGTTTTGATTGAGTACGAAGAATAATTTTTTATTTGCTCCAATAATTTTTAAATGTGAGTGGTTTTGGCTATGTCCTCAAAGCTTTATCAACAGATCCGCGAATTTTATGATGAGTCCAGTGGGCTTTGGGAATCAATCTGGGGAGAGCATATGCACCACGGCTATTACGGTCAGGGCGGCACAATTCAGGTTAACCGTCGGCAAGCTCAAATTGATCTCATCGAAGAGTTTTTAGCTTGGGGCAATGTCAAAGCAGTCGAAAATTTTGTCGATGTTGGCTGCGGTATCGGCGGTAGCACTCTGTATCTAGCAGATAAATTTGGCGCAAAAGGAGTTGGGATTACGCTCTCGCCAGTGCAAGCCAATCGTGCAACAGAAAGGGCAACGGAGCAGAATCTACAAACTCAAGCAGAATTTAAAGTGGCAGATGCCCTCAATATGCCGTTTCGGGACGGGGAATTTGATTTGGTTTGGACGCTCGAAAGTGGGGAACATATGCCCAATAAGCGCCAGTTTTTGCAGGAATGTACTCGCGTCCTGAAGCCGGGTGGCAAATTGCTTATGGCGACTTGGTGTCATCGTCCGACTGATTCTGTGGCGGGCAGTCTCACTCCTCAAGAACAAAAACAGCTCGAAGATCTCTATCGGGTGTATTGTCTGCCTTACGTGATTTCGCTGCCAGATTATGCGGCGATCGCCACAGAGTGCGGTTTAGAAAATATTGTTACGGCGGATTGGTCAACGGCGGTTGCACCATTTTGGGATCAAGTAATTGACTCTGCGGTAAAACCCGATGCTATTTTTGGAGTGCTCAAGGCAGGCTGGAAAACAGTCCAGGGAGCCTTGGCGCTTGATCTGATGAAGAGTGGATTTCGACGTGGCTTAATTCGATACGGCCTATTGCAAGCGACCAAGCCTTTCAAATAATCCCAGCCAATAAGAGCTGAGCATGGAAAAATTAGCCGCGTTTCAAATTTTGATCTGGCGTCAGAATTCGTCTCAGTAGGCGCAATACTGATGGTTGTCTGAGTTGAATTCGTCGCGTCGCCCATGCAAGTTTTTCTGGATCTAATCAGTATTTCGCTCCTATTTATGGCTATCCTCGTCGTGATTACAGGTGGCCTAAATGCGCTTTTTGGTTGGAATTTAGCCATTAGTGTGAGGTCAACGGTACCGACAATGGCTCTCCCTGACGATTTCACCACGGTTATCGCATTGGCGATCGCCCTACTTTTACTCAGTGGATTCTTTTACGCCATTGCAGATCTCAAACGCACAGGGGCATTTCTCAAAAAATATCGTTGGCCAGTGTTTGCAGGAGTTGTGGTGGCGATCGCCGCAAGTGTGATTAGCCTCGCAAATTTTGCGCCGCATTTACCATTAGAATTAGCCGTCCAGAGTAGCGATGAAGAAAAAGCGATGGAGCTTTTGGAACAGCGTGATTATCCAGCGGAAGTGCTGAATGATTTGATTTACTGGTCGCTCAAATATGAGGATTTTGAGTTGACCAAAGCGATGGTGGCCAAAGGTGCAGATTTAGAACATCGACGCGGTGAATTTAATACGACGCTTTTACAAAGTGCTGTACTGTATTTTCCGTCAACGGCGACTGATTTTTTGATTGGGCAAGGGGTGGATGTAAATGTCCAAGATGATTATGAACGAACCGCTCTGCACCATTTACTGAGTTATCGGGAAGGCAATATTGAGAATACTGATGAGGCCGAAATTCTGGCGATCGCCGAAACTTTAGTAGAAGCTGGCGCAAAGATAGACCTTAAATCCGAATTTGACGAAACGCCCCTGGACATTGCGAAATCTAAAAACTATGACACTATTGTGAGCTTTTTGGAATCGCTATAATTGCCAGATCTAGCCCAAGTTCGAGACAGAATTTAAGAGATAAAACGGGGTGAGCGGAGGCAACCCAAGCCTTGGTATGATGTAGCAATTCAAAGTTTAGAGAGGCGATCGCCCATGACGACTCACTTCATCACTGCTGAGATTGATCTTCAGGAAAACCCGGCAGAACTCCAAAAAGAAATCGAAAAAGAACTCGAAAAACGCGGCGAAACACTTCGTTGGGCTATTACCGACGTAAAAGACGATAAAGCCACTGTCGAGGCGATCGCCGTCACTGCTGACACCGAAGCATAAGCGCGTAAACACGTAACTATGACCTTGACCGCAGCTCCCGACATCGATATTAAACAATGGCAAGATTGTCATCCCCGCTGGCACGAAACGTTTCAGCGGGTTTCTCGTCTGGAGCCAGAAGCTCTACTGGTACCCCATAACCAAGGGGCTCTGTGTCGCATAATCCAGGATGCCCAGCAGAAACAGAAACGTCTCATCCCCTGCGGCAACGGTACAAAATTAGCGTGGGGCGGCGTCGCAAAACAGATTGACTGGCTGGTCAGCACTCAAAAACTCAATCGCATTGTGGATCATGCCGTCGATGATTTGACGATTACCGTAGAGGCTGGGGTCACTCTCAAAACCTTACAAACTCATCTCCGCCAACACAATCAGTTCTTACCCTTTGATCCAGCTTTCCCCGACGAGGCAACAATGGGTGGCATTGTCGCCACCGCGAATGCAGGTAGTTGGCGACAACGGTATGGCGGTGTCAAAGATTTATTGCTCGGCATCACGGTAGTTCGTGCCGATGGTCAACTAGCCAAAGCAGGAGGCAAAGTCGTCAAAAATGTGGCGGGCTATGACCTCATGAAACTTTTTACAGGTTCATACGGCAGTTTGGCGATCGCCACCGAACTCACGTTTCGCCTTTACCCGCAACAGCAACTCATTAAAACGGTCTTACTGACGGGCAACCAAACTCAAATCGACACAGCCCAACGCCGACTTTTAAATTCTGTGTTGACTCCAAGTCGCGCCGATCTTTTGGCCCCGGCACTGATGCAAAAACTGGATCTCACAGAGAATTTCGGGATGCTCGTCCGATTTGCAGCTATTCCAGAAAGTGTTGACGCACAAATTGCAGAGCTTGGGGCGATCGCCAACGATTGTGGACTTGGCATAGAACATCACCCCGAAACACTTTGGGACACCTTGACTGAACAGATTTATAGTTATCCGGTGTCTTGCAAAATAGGTCTTTTACCGCATCAAGCCTGTAATTTTTTAGCGACTGTTGAACGTTTAACTGATGGCCAGGCGATCGCCAGCATCCATTGCAAAAGCGGCTTAGGATTAGTCGCATTTCCTCACGAAAAATTTCTGCGACAATTCCAGGATCTACGTCGTTATTGTGAACAACATCAAGGCTTTTTAACGATGCTCGATGCCCCCTACAGTACAAAAATACAATTTGATCCTTGGGGTTATGGCGGCAATGCTCTACCTCTTATGAAAAAAATCAAAGCGCAATTTGATCCACAACAACTTTTCAGTCCTGGGCGTTTTGTCGGCGGGATTTAGAGCTTTAGGTTACAGGCAAATTTTCAACAAACTGCTCTGGCTTTTCAGGAGTAATGACAACCGTTTTTTTGTCGCCAATTTCTAGCACAACCGATAGACGTGGCGCAGTGGCATAAGCATCATAGTTCCCCAATTTTTTATTCCGGAACTTGCCGACAAATGCAAAGAAACCACCATTCCCAAACAGTCGTAATGACTTATCCATGGCTTCTGGATCATAGGTCGCACTGGTTAAATCATTAAGAGCAATTTCAGTCTGCCAACCCAATCGCTGAATGACGAGGCGATCGCCTGCTATCTCATAGCCTCGCACCATAAATGCCGCTGACAGCACAATCACTACAATCAAGAGAGCAGCCGTAAAATAGAAAAAAGGATTCGGGTTCAGCTGCGCCACCACGAGTAAAACAATGACTGCTGCCACCAGCAAAACCCCTGTTCCTGCAGTTATATAAGTCAGGGCCTGACACCACGGAGCTTTAAAAAATAATGCCTTTGTCATTGCTTTTTCCAAATGCTACTTTCACGGTAGCTAAGCTTTAGTAAATAGGCTCTAAAATTTTGCCCAATTTAATAAAATAATAACTGTCAATAAAAAGTCTAAGCCTAAGAATATAGCTATTTGAGTGGTGAAGCAGAATATATACTCAGTACTTTTTTAAGACTATTAATTCTTCAAGAAATTTCAGGAAATTCATATCAAAACTTTGCATTTACTCTAGAATTCAGAATCTATAATTCTGTGAAGTAAGTGTCATCCTTTGGATTTTTTTCCCAATGTCCAACACAGTCTCTCCTTCGGCTAGTAAATCTTTCAAAAATGCTTTTATATCCTATGGACGAGCGGACAGCCTAGACTTTGCAAAATGGCTCAACGACAAACTTGTCGACCAAGGCTATGACATTTGGTTTGATTTTGAAAATATTCCTCAGGGTGTCGATTACCAGAAGCAAATTGATGCGGGCATCGAAAATGCTGACAATTTCATTTTTGTAATCGCGCCCCACGCCACAAATTCTCCCTACTGTCGCAAAGAAGTTGAGTTGGCGATCGCCCTGAATAAACGCCTTGTGCCGATCATGCATGTGGAAGAAATTTCGCGAGAAACTTGGCAGGGACGAAATCCTAATGGCACCGACGAACAGTGGGAAGCTTACAAAACAGAGGGACTCCATTCTTGTTTTACGAATCTACATCCTGAGCTGGGCAAGATTAATTGGAACCAAGTCAGTTTTAAAGAAGGCGTTAACGACTACGAGCAGTCTTTTCAGGCACTCGTCGATATCTTCGAACGACAGAGTAACTATGTCCGCCAGCACACCGAATTTCTTGATGGTGCCCTGAAATGGGAGCGGGGGCAAAAACAATCGCAACTATTGCTGGATGAGGAACAAACTCTCCGGGCACAACATTGGCTCCAAACTAAATTTCACGGAGAACAGCCCCCTTGTGTGCCAACGGATCTCCACTGCGAATTCATTACGGAGAGCTTGAAACGATTACCGAATGGCATGTCGCAGCTCTTTTTTGCCCATGCGAATTCGGATACTGAAACGATGCAATCTCTGCGGCAGCAAATGCGGCGGGCAGGTTATAGCGTTTGGACTCCGGAAGCGGATATTCAGTCAGGGCAAGATGTGCAAGCAGAAATATTGCGAGGCATCGAAGGGGCAGATAGTTTTATTTATTTGATGTCATCCCAATCTCTTGAATCATCGGACTGTCAGTCACAGCTACAGTATGCCCAAACCCTCAAAAAACGGATTATTCCCATCAGGCTAGAGTCCATAGGGTCTGATACACTCCCAGCTAATCAACAAAAATTTTCGTGGATTGATTGCACTAGTGATGAGGCTGCCAGCAAACAGTTGGCGATTGCCCAAGTCTTAAAAGCAATTAAAGAAGAATCCAGCTTTTACGAACAACACCGCCAAATTTTAGTAAAAGCTCTAAGCTGGGATCGCCAAAAACGACCCAAATCATTGCTCCTACAGGGGCAGGACTTTACCCTCGCGGAACAATGGCTTGCCCTCAGTAAGACAGAGCAGAGTTCCCGCGCCACGGATCTCCAGCAAATCTACATCAAAGCTAGCCAGGAGATGAACCAATTTTTTGATGTCTTCATTTCCTACGGACGCGCTGACAGTAAAGACTTTGCGACCATTCTCCATGATCGGCTAGTAGAACAGGGCTTTAATGTTTGGTTCGATCAAAACGATATTCCTCTAGGCGTTGACTTTCAGGAGCAGATTAATGCCGGTATCGAAAAAGCCCACAACTTCCTTTTCATCATTGCGCCCCACTCTGTCAATTCTCCCTACTGTGGCAAAGAAGTCGATCTCGCACTTGACCTCAACAAACGCATTATCCCCATCTTGCATGTCGAGGAAATTAGCAAAGAAACATGGCAACAGCGCAACCCTTACAAAACTGAAGAATCAGATTGGGAAGAAGCACAGAAACAAGGCGCACATTCCAGCTTCAACAACATGAACCCAGAGATCGGCAAGATTAATTGGGTTTATTGCCGCGAACAGGACGATTTTGAGGCTTCCTTTGAAGGGTTGATGACCCTATGTCGTCAGCATGAAGACTACGTCAAACAGCACACCGAAATCTTGGCGAAGGCTCTGTCTTGGGAGAGCCATCAAAAACAATCTCAATATTTATTAGTTGGTGAGAATCGGATCGAAGCTGAAAAATGGCTCCTCACTCGCTTCACGGAAACCCAAGCACCTTGCTTTCCGACCGATCTTCACTGCGAATACATCACCGAAAGCATCAAAAATGCGAATAATTTGATGACTCAAGTGTTCCTCTCCCATTCGGATGAGGATCAAGAAATTGAAGACAAAGTGCGCCGCAGTTTAATGCGGGAAGGTTACACAGTCTGGAGCAGTCAAAGAGATATTGAGGCTGGAGTCGATTTTAACGCCGCGATTAACCGAGGCATTGAAACGACTGATAATATCGTCTATTTGCTCTCTCCAAATTCTCTTGCTTCGGAATATTGTCAAAAAGAAATTGACTACGCTCTATCGCTAAATAAACGAATTATCCCGTTAAATATTGCGGCCGTCGATGAAACTAATCTTCCAGCAGCCATTCAATCATTGCAATACATTGATTTAACCAATGGCATTGAAGACGAAACTTATCAAGCTCGTCTTAATGAGTTGCTGAAAATCCTCAACCAAGACAAAGCGTACTTTGAAGAACACAAAGCGATTTTGGTACGAGGTCTCAAATGGCAAGCCCAACAAAAAAACAACAGTATTTTATTACGTGGGCACAATCTCCGGGAAGCAGAAGCATGGCTCAAGCTTGCAGCCAAACGATCAGAATATGCTGCAACTCCCCTCCACCAAGAATTTATTCAGGCGAGTCTAGACCAACTAGAAGATGTTGCTCTTGATGTATTTGTATCCTATTCCCGCTCAGACTCAGACTTTGTGCGCCAACTCAATGATGCGCTACAAGTTCAAGGGAAAACGACTTGGTTTGATCAAGAAAATATTGCGTCAGGGACTGATTTTCAGGCAGAAATTTTCCAAGGAATTGAAACCTGCGATAACTTTCTGTTTGTGATTTCTCCAAATTCTGTTAATTCGCCTTACTGCGCTGGGGAAGTAGAGCACGCAGCGAAACTCGGTAAGCGTTTTGTGACAGTGCTTCACCAGTCAGTCAGTTCAGCATCGCTCCATCCAGAACTTGAGAAAGTGCAGTGGATTGATTTCAACAAAAATGATGGTGATTTCTACGCAAACTTTAGTGAATTAATTCGTACTCTCGACACAGATCGTGAACATGTCCGCAGCCACACAAAATGGTCGCAGCGTGCTCTAGATTGGGTCAATAAAAAACGTGGTAAAGATCTATTGCTGAGAGGTAATGAGTTTGCGATCGCCGAAAACTGGCTAAAAGAAGCAGATGACGGCAAGAAAACACCAAAGCCGACAACTCTACAGCGGGACTTTTTAATCGCGAGTAAAGAAGCCATAGAAGCTGCAATCCGCCGAGAAAAACGCATTTCGATGATTATTCGAACATTACTCGGAGTCGTAAGTGTGGCTTGCGTGATTGCATTTATCCAATACCGCCAAGCGAATTTTCAACGTAAACGGGCAGAAAGAGTTCAGGAAGGACAGATCAACGCCTTGAGCGATTATTCGGTTTCTCTCCTCGAAAACCATCAAGATCTACAGAGTTTGATTGAGGCGATTCGTGCTGGCCGACAACTACAACTCCAGCTTAAAACGGTAGACCAATCGACCGTTGATGCCGTCACGACGACTTTGCGCGATGCCTTACTCAATATTGAAGAAGTAAATCGGATTACAGGACACCCTTCAGCTCAAGGGATTAACGCAGTGGCCTATAGTCCTGACGAATCCATGGTTGCAACAGGTGGTGCCGATGGAAATATTCGTCTCTGGTCTGCTGAAGGTGAGTCTATACGCACCCTGGAAGACCATGAGGCTCCAATTTACGAAATGGAGTTTAGTCCTAATGGCAAGTTTTTACTCTCTGGTAGTGAAGATTTTACGGCAAGGCTTTGGGATCCTGAGACAGGAGAACTGTTGCGGACTTTTGAAGATCATGACAATTCGATTTATGGTGTCAGTTTCAGTCCAGACAGTCAGATAATTGCTACTGCCAGCGTTGATGGAACCGTCAACATATATTCAGTCGAAGGTCAGCTCTTACAAACTTTAGAGATAGATCTTGAAAATTATGATGTCAGTTTTAATGCTGATGGATCGGCGATCGCCACAGCTAGCGAAGATGGTATTTTACGGTTTTGGGATTTAGAAGGAGAATTGCGAAATGAAGTCGAAGCCCATGAAAATGGCATTAGCACCGTTGCTTTTAGTCCCAAGGGAGATTTAGTCGCAACGGGTAGCTGGGATCAGACCGCAAAACTCTGGACAATTGATGGTGAATCAGTTGTTACACTCCAAGGCCATACTGACGAGGTTAATCATCTTTTCTTTAGTGACGACGGTGAATTTTTAGTCACGACAAGCTACGATAATCTCGCCAAAGTTTGGTCACGTGAAGGTGAGTTACTTCATACAATTCGTGGCCATGAAGATGGCGTTTTAGGTGTCGCAATTAGTAAGGATTCTTCCACAGTTAAAACAACAAGCTTAGACGGAACAGCAAGGGTTTGGGACATTTCATCTTTACCCAATGTCAAAACTTTTGAAGATCAAACAGCCGATATTTTCGAAGTAGAATTTTCCCCTGATGAAAAGTGGATTGGTAGCGCAGGAGATAGTGGCGCGCGAATTTGGGATCTAGAAGGGAATTTAATTTCGGATCTCGACGGGGAAAATAATGCAATGCGTGATCTCGCCTTTAGTCAGGATGGTAGGTATCTTGCGACAGGCGAAGAAAATGGTGTCGTGAAGATCTGGGAATGGACTGGCGATAATTTTAAGCTTGTACAGACCGTCCAAAATGAGGATGCAGGGAAAATGCGGGCGATCGCCTTCCACCCTGAAGGGAAATATCTAGCAACGGCAGGAGATGGTGTCACAGTTCAATTGTGGACACTTGATGGGGAATCCGTATTCGTCTCAGAGGTGGCAGATTGGACCAACTCGATTGCCTTTAGTCCAGATGGAGAATTTTTAATTTCTGGTGGCTGGGATCAGATGATTAGCCTTTGGGATTTAGAGGGTAACCTCCTAAATAGTTGGGAAGCACACCCTGATTCCATTAATGGTTTGGCCTTTGGGAATGATGCTCAAACAATCATTTCTGCCAGCAACGATCAGACTGCCCAAATTTGGCAATTAGATGGCGCTTCAGGCTCGCCGACTTTAACGGTTAATCATGGAGCCGAAGTCAATAAAGCAACTCTCAGTCCTGATGGCAAAAATCTGATTACAGTCGGGGGACAAACCGTGAAGTTTTGGGATCTAGAAGGACGTTTACTCCAAACAATCGCCGCCCATAACGATATCATTTACGGTTTTGCCCTCAGTTCTGATGGCAAACAATTTGTGACTGGCAGTTATGACTCGACAGCCCGACTATGGTCATACCAACCCAAAGTGTCGGAAAAAGCCACGGAAATTTGGCAATTAGATCTGAATGCTTTAGTAGACCATGCATGCGGTGTTGCCCGAAATTATCTGACCTTTAACCCAGATGTCTCCGATAGTGATCGCCTTCTATGCGAGCCAGACCTTTAAGTTTTTGCACCTACTACCCTTCTTTGTTCTTTCACACTATTTTTAGCTCAACACCTAAACCTATGTTTTTTAATCAACGGTCTTTTTTGCAAAATACAACAGTTCTCACGATGGCGATCGCCGCAGGTCTCAATATCTCCCAGCCAGCTTCGAGTCAAACAACAGTTAGCTTGCCGGGATTTGACCCCAGTGATGACGGCTTTCAGTTTTCTAACCAAACCATGGCAAATAGCCTAGAATCTAGTGCCGATCTAAAGTCAAGCATTATTCGCAACTATGCCACTGGCTACGCTGACACCCTCAAGTTTTTGTTTGGAGAAAAAGCCGTTTGCCAAGGGTACGACGAAAATGGCGAATGTTATACCTCGTTCCAAGCTCGCCAATGGATGTCTGACCAAGCTCTTCTAGCAGCAAACTATGGTGTTTGTGATGGTATGGCTGTCGCTAGCCAACTACTTTGGCTCATCGAGAACCAAGATGAAAACCCATTCAGCGATCGCAGTCAAAACCTGAGTAATCTCCTCGGTGGACAAACCGATATTGCAGCCAACTCTCTCTCACCGAGTAACTCCAGACTACAAGAATTAATTTTAGAAGCCTATGCTAGCCAAACAGCTGACGAAATTTACGAAAGTATTACTGCTAGTCGCCAAAAACTTCCGAGTGAACTCCTTGAAAATATTGCAGATAGCATCGGGGACTACGCAGAAGATCCTTCCAAATGGCAAGGATTATTAACAATTGGAATTAATCGTATCGCCCCCGACGGACGCCTCATCGATGGCCATACCCTTGTTCCCTTTGCCGCAGAAATAATCGACGCAGAAAAACTCCTAGCCCGAGTCCACGTTTACGATGTTAACCATCCCAATACAACTCAATATCTCGAAATTGATGCTGCTGCAGAAACATGGCGATATCAGCCAGAGGGAGATACTGCGTATGAAGGAAATGCAGAGACCAAAAGCTTAGGAGTTGTCAGCCTTGCTGAACGTGCAATACCCTACATTGATGAACCTTTCGCTTCCTGTCCATTCTGTGCAACTGGAAACAGCGAACTCGAAGTTTCTTTCGTTGGTGTAGGTGAATTATTTATCGTTCCATTTGGATTTGATGGGGAGTCAGAAACTGAAGGAATTGGCTTTGATCCAGACAAGAAGGAATATGTTGACACTTTACCTGGTGCATCCATGATTGCAACCCAAGGAGGACTTGGGCAAAGTGTTGCCCGTAACTATACTGTCCCGGGAGATCTCGAAGGCTATTCAGTTTCTTACATTGGCCTGCCAGAAAGTGGTTTAGATGGCTATATCTCATTAACTAAGCCCGGCATCACAGCACAGCTTAATAAATCAAAAGTAGTCCCTTTCTTGGCGAGCTTAGACTATGCCCACCGACGGCAGCTCATTTATAATCCAAACCCTAAAGTTCTCAAATTTAAGAATTTAAATTATGAAGATGTTTCATTCACAGTTGATGACGAGACTAATCAAGTAAGCTACCAAGTCACTTTTGTCGGCGAAAATATCGACTGGAGTAACGAGGAAAGTAAGAAAAAATCGAGTAATCAATATTTTAGAGTTGACAAAGGTACTATGCGAGTAGATTTTGGGGGTCAAAATGAGTATGAGGATGAGGCTGATGTTTTCTTCAACATTGAAATTACACGTATCAACTCTGATGGCACAAAAACACAACTAGCCGTCGAAAATTTACAACGCAAGGTAACAGAATTCAGTTCATTTAGTTTAGTTAATCAGCCTTGGGACAAACTCGCTCAAGATGTAACAGCTCACGACATCAATATCGACGTCGTTGACTTACTAAAGTATTTTCCTGAGAATAAATACGATCCTAATATGAATGCATTGAACTACGTTCGTTTAAGTGATTATTGGAGAACAGAACTTGAAAAAGACATTGAGCCTAATTATGAACAGCGTCCCCATAGAGGGACAAGAAAGAAAGGGAGATAAGGCGCAGAACTAACCACTAATAAGAACTGGGTCGTCATCAAAAAAATCCTCTACTTTTTGCCCAAAGCCCGTAACCAGTTTGGGTCTTACTTCCCAGTTCATTTTCCGGGTGATCTATTTTTTTCTTTTTTCGTTTATTCCTATGAAATTATTTTTGCGTTCTACCATTGCTGCTCTATCAATTACGCCATTTATTTTCGCTCTACCTGCGGCGATCGCCCAAACATCCGAAAATGCAATATCTGAAAGCCTCGGTAACTTTAACCCAGTAACCGACGGCTTTTCTTTTACGAATGTGGCCCTGACCCAACAAATAAAAGAAACTTACAAAACCGATAGAGCAGCTCAGAATGCGATTAATACCGAAGCAATGATTTTCATGTTTGGCCCTGAAGTCTGTTTAGCAGGCTCAATCAGAGAAAACAGTACAGATAATTGTGTCCTCACCGCTGCAGCCAAACGATGGCTTTCCCAAAATATTGGCAGCATGAAAAATGGGGTTTGTGAAGGCATTGCCCTCTCCAGCCTATTTCTATGGCTGGGACGTAATGACGCCAGTAATTGGGATCGACCAAATACAGTAATTATTCCAATGGCAGGTCTTTTCACCGATGGAAAAGAGGGTACATCCCGAGCTAAGGATATCGCACTCACTAATCCCAGCCTGCATACTTACACCTCCTTACTCTTTTCGATGCAATCCCTAAAGGCTGTTTATAAAAATGCGAACACAAATCGCACCAGCCAAACTCCATCTCAACTTTTGACAGCAATCAAAAATAGTTTCACAACCAAAAGCACCTTCAATGTAGTGAGCGATCCTCTCTACACGATTGGGATCTACAAAGTTGATACAGACAACAAACTCTCTCAAGGGCACACCCTCCTACCCTACAAAATTGAACAGACAGGAGACGGCATAGCCAAGCTTTTCGTCTATGACAGTAACTACACTTACGGTAACGACATCAGCAAAAAACAAACCGACCCTAACTCAACCTTTATCGAGTTCAATGGCAATCAGTGGAGTTACGCACCGCCAGGATTAAAAACAGCCTATCGTGGTGATAAAAATACAAAAAACCTAGACATTTCTCTACTTTCTAAACGAGATCCAGCCAGTGGGTTTCATGACTGCGCATTCTGCCGTAGCGGCATTGGTGCTTTTGAAATTGATCTACTCGGCTCTGCAAATATGACAGTGAAGAATCTAGCAACAAACCGTCCTGTCGATAACAGCAATACAATTCCCTTCAAAGGCGGACTAGATCTCGATGTGCCACCTTTGTATGTTCTAAATGCTAACGGTTCATATCAGATCAGCTTAATTGGCAAAACAGCAACTAATATCGATGAATTCTTCGAAGGCGAAAGCTACTACAACGACACAGATTTTTTATCCAGTAGCGATCTGGTTGTAACCGGAGCAAATATCTCTATTGGTGCAGAAGAACTCGATTTAGATACTGGGGAAAAGGCAGAGATTTTTGTAAACAGCCGTCAAAATAATAATACAAACAGCATACCGACTAACCAAGTAGAATTTACACTTCAAGCAAGTACAAGTGGGGACTCACCAGCGATGTTTAGTGCCTTAGATGAAGCGAATACAAGCTATGACATTTTGGTTGAACCTATTGAACTAAATCCGAATAATAGTATCTTGATGCGTGTAGATTCTTCCGAACAGTTTATCTATTTAGCTGATGATAATGGCAAGGAAGATATCTACATTATTGATTTAGCCCGTACCAGCCTTAACGATAACAACAGCAAATCTTCCGAAGAAGAAATCTATGCTGAAATTACAGTTCCAGCAGATCAAGCCCTTATTTTTGACTATGGTAGCTGGGAAAAAGACAGTGAAAATTTAACTTTTTATCTCGTCAGTCAAACTGATTTAAAAAACACAAAAGTTTCTTATTTGAGCTTTGAAACTAACAAGCTTCAAAATATCACTCAAAACGCTTCTACAGCAGAGAACCGTGTAACTAGAGGAACGAGACGTAAGGGTCGCTAATATTCTTCTAGCTCTCCATCTATTTCATCTTTCAGAACAGGAAATCATTATCTCCTTGCTCGTTTTCATTCAGCAAATATTGGCCTTTTAATTCTAGAAGGCCAATATTTACAGCAAATTTCAGCCTAGCAAGGTGTATGAAGTAGTATAGGTGAGTTGACTGGTGAGGAAGAAAGTAGCATCTTGCCGAAAGCCTACTCATTAGACTTAAGACAGAAAATAGTGGATGCCTACGAAAGGGGTGGTGTGAGTCAAAGTAGTCTTGCCCGACAATTTGGAGTGGCGAAAAGTTTTGTACAAAAGCTCCTCGACCAAAAACGACTGACAGGGTCGATTGCTCCGAAAAAACGAAGCCAACAAACACCTCCCAAATTAAACGAAGAGCATCAAACAATATTGCGCCAGTTGCTCACCAAGAAAAACGATGCGACGCTAGCGGAACTATGTGATGAGATGGAGAAACGCACTGGTCTCCGTGTGGCCAATAGCACCATGCATCGCACCTTAAGAAGAATGGGATATAGCCTCAAAAAAACATTCTATCCAGACCTTAAGGCGACAAAACGAGTGCAACAAGCCAGATATGATTTTTGGCAGAAAATGCAAGCGACTCTAGCGAAAAACTTGATTTTTATCGATGAATCGGGCGTGAACTTAGCCATGACAAGACTGAGGGCACGTTCTGAGAAAGGGAAACGAGCTTATAGTCCGAAATCCAGTAAACGAGGCAAGAATGTTTCTTTGATTGGAGCATTAGGCTTCAAGGGAATGGTCGCTAATTATCATCTGCTGGGGAGTACGGATGGATTAACCTTTGAAGCATTCATCAGCCAGAAGTTAATACCAAACTTATGGGCGGGAGCATGTGTGGTGATGGATAACTGTTCGATTCATTTAGGAGAGTCAGTACGCACAATGATTGAGGCCGTGGGAGCTAAGTTGATTTACCTTCCTCCCTATTCTCCAGATTTTTCACCCATTGAAAATTGCTGGTCAAAGTTGAAAAGTACCTTGAAAAGTATCGGGGCAAGAACTTATCTAGCTCTAGACAAGGCAATTGAGGTAGCTTTTTCCAAGATTACCCTTGATGATATTCGATGCTGGTTTACACATTGCTGCTATTGCACCTCACTCGACTAGAAATTGCTATATGTCAGTAACATTTTTAGAAAAAAGGAAATATCAAACACTGCTTAACGTGAGTTCGGGTTAAGGAATTAGGATGAAATTCCGACAAGTTAGCCTGAAACTCCTATAAATCAAGAGTTTGTTTGGAATTTTATCTATGTACTGATTCGCAACAAAGCATTCTAATTGAAAATATCGTATTGATTGAGCTCAATCAGTAGAATATTGCATAAAATAATCGCTGCTCAATAAAGAATCAAGAAGCCTCAAACCCAGATTGGGAAAGACTTTTTTCCTGTTGTTCTTATCCCGAACTCACGTTGCTTACTTTAACGGCCTTTGGTTCTTGTTCCTGAGATTACAGGATTATAGAGATTAACACTTACTAACTGTTCCGTCATCGCGTTTGGAGGTTGTTTCGCCTGTTTTATAATCAAAGAAACAGTCTGTATAATCCCCAAGGCTTTCTGATTTGATGGCTCTGATATCATTCTGAAAACGAGCAAAGTCTTCAGAGGTTAGTTCTGTTTCAAGGTCAATATTTTTTTCTTCTAATAATCTTTGTAGAGCATTTATCACGTTACGTGATTTATTTAGTACTTGTTCTAGCTCAGAATCGGTTTGAGCTGTGTTCTGAGTTGGTTGAGCTTCCTGAATTAATTGAACATGGGAAGGTGGATTCAGAATATCGTTAGCAGTTAGTTTCAAGCTAGAAAATTGTTCTTAGTGAATATAGTCTGTACCGAAGTAATCAACGTGAATATAACCATCTTCACGTATTGGATGTGTCAAAATCCTAACTCGCTCCTGATTTGGTTCAATCATCCACACTTCAGGAATTTCAATCAGCGCATACTCTGTTTTTTTTCATTAGATAATCAGCGCGATTTTCTAAGATCTCAATAGCCAAGCGGGGAGTTTCACCAAAATTAAATACTGCGGCTCCCGGGTGATCGCCAACAGTTTTCCATAGCTCTTGTGGGCAGACCATCAGATCCGGAACGCGAGACGTATCCAAACCTGTACGAACCCCAACATTGAATAGGGTTGTAAGTTCGAGATCTTCTTTAATTGAGAAATAGTGCTGCAATTTAAAAAACAAGAATTAGCAAATCTTGCTTTTAATACCACTGGGAATTGAGTGGCTTACCAAACGCCCTCGATAAAGCTCAAAACGCAAATCATCACTGTTGTCTTGGTAGATGGAATTAGTACCTTTCATAGTCACCCATGTCCATGAAGTTTGATATTTAATTTTGGCACTAAAATTCTCAGCCAAAACAACTGAGCTTATAAACTTTGAGACTATAGCAGGCAAGGAGTGGGTTAAGACAGAATAGGATAGAAGCAATAAACATAGATGCCATGCCTGCTCCCCATAGTCTTGATTTACGCCTAAAAGCTGTTGCCGCCTTCGATAAAGGTGAACGAAAAAGTGATATCTGTCGCTTCTTTGGTATTAGCCGAAATACGCTAGACCTGTGGCTGAAACGACGAGAGAAAATCGGTTCAGTCGCTCCGAAGACAGATTACCGTCGAGGCCCTCAACCGAAGATTAATGATCTAGATGCTTTTCGTGCTTTTGCAGAGAAATATGGGCATCTAACCCAGAAGGAAATGGCGGAGAAATGGCCAGAGTCTATTAGTGATGCATCCAGACGTGAAGCTCTACGGAAAATTGAATTTACTCGAAAAAAAAGACCTATCGATATCAAGAGAGAGATAAAGAATTAGAAAAAGCATTTGTGGCACAACTGAAGCAGTATGTCCAAGAACGACTCGTATATATCGATGAAAGTGGATTTGATAATACCTTAGATTATGGGTATGGCTACTGCCATAAGTCAGAGAGGTTTATCGCAGAGAAGTTAGGTCATCGTACAGAACGAGTTAGCGTGATTGGAGGATGGCGAGAGGGAGAGCAGATAGCACCGATGGTATTTGAGGGCTATGCCAACAGCGCCTTAGTTTGCCAATGGGTAGAGGATTGCTTAGTGCCAGAGTTGATTCCGGGTCAAATTATTATTCTGGATAATGCCAGTGTTCATCCAAAGGAAAGAATACAAACATTGGTGGCGAAGGCAGGATGTGAAGTGATATTTTTGCCACCCTACTCACCACACCTGAACAAGATAGAGAAGTTTTGGGGGAGGTTAAAGAAGGAGGTAAGTAAGCTCATCAAGAAGACTGAGGATTTGTTCGATGCCATCAGAATAGCCTTCTGTTCTATGTCCTAACCTTCTCCTTCGCTGCTATATAAGCAATTTCTGATCGCTGGTATCCAATATTTATCCAGACAAGGATATTTCAAAAAAATCAATTATCGGGCGATCACCACATAACAGCATCAAAATAAGCATTTAGTGTGGCACTGGATAATCGAGTCCTCTTTTTTATGTATTTCAATCTTGACTCTAGAGGCGATCGCCAACCCTTTAAACCTAATTTTCAAGATTCACAGACATTAAAACACTGCCATCTGAGAATACGAATGCTAACCTTGATTTCTCGCACAGCCTAGAACTGGCCAAAACAATCTCAGTATTAAGAAAGATGCTAGTTAGGCTACAATTGTGTAGAAATCGTCAAGAAAATTTACAGGTCTTAGGAACCATCCAAAAAATTTATGTCTCTTCCCATTCGTAACGTTGCGATTATTGCCCACGTTGACCACGGTAAAACGACACTAGTCGATGCTTTGTTGCACCAGTCTGGCATTTTCCGAGAAGGCGAAGACATTCCTGATTGCGTGATGGATTCCAATGACCTTGAACGTGAACGCGGTATCACTATCCTTTCAAAGAACACTGCGGTTAAGTACGACGGCATTCACATCAATATAGTTGATACTCCTGGCCACGCCGACTTTGGTGGTGAAGTAGAGCGAGTCCTCGGCATGGTTGACGGCTGTATCTTGATCGTCGACGCAAACGAAGGCCCTATGCCTCAAACGCGTTTCGTACTAAAAAAAGCACTTGAAAAAGGTCTACGTCCAATCGTTGTTGTTAACAAGATTGATCGCCCTAATGTTCACCCCGAAACTGCTGTTGATAAAGTATTTGACCTTTTCGTAGAGCTGGGTGCTGACGACGACCAGTGTGATTTCACAACGCTTTATGCTTCTGGTCTCTCTGGTTTCGCGAAGGAAAATCTAGAGGATGAAGATAAGGACATGGAGCCTTTGTTTCATGCGATTCTTCAGCATGTTCCCCCACCAGCAGGTGATCCGGAGAAGCAAATTCAACTTCAGGTCACAACCCTTGACTATTCCGATTATCTCGGACGTATTGTGATTGGTCGTATTCATAACGGCACTATCCAAGCGGGTCAACAGGCTGCGCTTGTTAAAGAAGATGGCAGTATTGTAAAGGCAAAAATTGCCAAGCTTCTCGGTTTTGAAGGTTTAGCACGGGTTGAGCTGAAAGAAGCTTCTGCTGGTCAGATTGTGGCGATCGCCGGATTTGCGGATGCAAACATCGGTGAAACAATTACATCTCCTGATGATCCTCAGGCATTGCCTCTGATCAAGGTAGACGAGCCAACATTGCAGATGACTTTCTCTGTAAATAACTCTCCTTTTGCTGGTCAAGAAGGTAAGTTTGTGACCTCTCGTCAGATTCGCGATCGCCTCGAAAGAGAGCTCGAAACTAACGTGGCATTACGCGTTGAAGATGGCGACACTTCCGACAGTTTTGAAGTAGCGGGTCGTGGTGAGCTGCACCTCGGTATTTTGATCGAGACCATGCGTCGCGAAGGCTATGAATTCCAAGTGGCACAGCCTAAAGTGATTTACCGCGAAGTCAATGGGAAGCCTTGCGAGCCTTATGAGTACCTCGTTCTTGACGTTCCAGAAGAATCTGTTGGTAGCTGTATCGAGCGCCTCGGACAGCGTAAAGGCGAAATGCAAGACATGCAAGCTGGTGCTGGCGGTCGCTCCCAACTCGAATTTGTTGTTCCTGCCCGTGGTCTGATCGGTTTCCGTGGTGACTTTATCCGCATCACTCGCGGTGCTGGCATCATGAACCACAGCTTCCTTGAGTATCGTCCTATCTGTGGCGAATTGGAAATGCGCTACAACGGTATCATTACTGCCTTTGAGGAAGGAACTGCAACCTTCTACGCCCTCAAGAATGCTGAAGACCGTGGTCAATTCTTCATTACTCCAGGTACCAAAGTTTATAAGGGCATGATTGTCGGTGAGCACAACCGTCCTCAGGATCTCGCGCTAAATGTTTGTAAGGCAAAGCAACTTACAAACCACCGTGCAGCTAGTGGTGACGAACTTGTGCAACTACAATCACCCATGGAAATGAACCTTGAGCGTGCTCTTGAGTACATTGGGCCTGGTGAACTTGTTGAGATTACGCCTGAGTCGATTCGTCTCCGTAAGCTTGAAACAAAAAAAATGGCTAAGCGCTAAATCCCAGCGCAAATCGCATTCGTTAGATTCATAAAGATCTAAATAAAAAATTGAAGTAGAGGTTGCTTTAATAAGCCTCTACTTTTTTGTTGCCTATTTTCTTCGCTCAGTCACCATGAAACAAAGCCTTATTCGGAACAAAGCCATTCCTTTACAACCCGCTCTAATTCCTGCGGATTAATGGGTTTGCTAATGTAGTCATTCATGCCACTGCTTAAACATTTTTCGCGATCGCCCTTCATCGCATTTGCAGTAATCGCAATAATCGGCACAGCTTGATACTGTTCCCCAGCTTGCCCATTACGAATTAACTGAGTTGCCTCATAGCCATCCATCACAGGCATCTGACAATCCATAAAAATCAAATCATAGGGCTTATTATCTATTGCAGAAGACTGGAGTTGTTCTAGCGCTTCCTGGCCATTATTCGCGATCTCAATCGTCAATCCTCGCTTCTTAAACAAACCTCTCATCACCAATTGATTCACTTGATTGTCTTCAGCCAATAAAAATCGCTTTGTTTTAGCTGATGATAAATCAGCAATTTTAGACTGCTTAACATGTGTAGATGGTTCAGCTTGTAAAACTTCTGAAACAGGATGTTGGAAATTTACGTGAAAGAAAAACTCGCTACCAATTCCAACTTCACTCTTCACGTGAATCTCGCCACCCATTAAGTCGCACAACTGCTTTGTGATTGCCAAACCTAATCCCGTACCACCATATTTACGAGTGGTGCTTCGATCCTCTTGGGTAAAGGCATCAAATAAACTGTTGAGTTTATCGGGGGCAATGCCAATGCCAGTATCACGAACTAATCCATGGAACACTATGTTTTGTTCAGTATGAGTTAGTTCACCTTGAATATAAATCTCACCTTGCTCAGTAAATTTGAGCGCATTACCAACCAAATTATTTAGAATTTGTTGAAATCGTCCTTCATCACCTCGCACTAACGCTGGCTCAAGATCTTTTAGATTTAAAGTGAGTTTTAAATGTTTTTTTTCTGCACGGAAGGCGATCGCCGGAATAAAACGCTCAAAGAATCGGTGTAGATCAAAATCAAGATGTTCAAGAGCTAATTTCCCTGCTTCAATTTTAGAAAAATCAAGAATATCGTTAATCAAAAATAGAAGAGATTGAGCACTAGATTGAGCCACCTCCACGCGCGATCGTTGTTCGACATTCAACATTTGATCTTCGCTTAGCAAAGATAACATCCCCAAGACTCCATTCATCGGTGTACGAATTTCATGGCTCATATTTGCCAGAAAAACACTCTTATGGTGACTAGCGATCTCTGCTATATTGCGTGCCTCATCAAGTTCATCAACTTGCTCTTCTAAGCGATTATTTGTTTGCTGCAGATCGGTAATAAATCGCTTTAACTGGAGTGCCATGGAACCGAGAGATTGACCAAGACGATCCAACTCTTGCCAACGTGTTAAAGGGATCGATTTATCTAATTCTCCTTGGGCGATCGCATCAGACACATCAACCAGTTGGATAATCTGTTTTTTGATCCATGAAGACGTCCAGATGCTAGCAAATACCGCAATCACAAGAGCAAGAATACATAAACCGATTGTAATTCTTGTATTTCGTTGAATATCTGCCGCAAAAGCTGATTCTGGCAGAATAACACCAACAATCCATTTCAAGCCCATGTCATTGGTGACATCATGAAAATAAACAAAATAGCGCTGTCCATCATAAACAAAGTCATGTTGTGGCACATGTGGATGTGCAGAAGCCATTTGATGATGATGAAACGCTTCACCACTCGCCCTTAACAACGGATCATCCGTCTGGCGTAATAACGAGCGAGTTGGTTGAGGTTGCTTAGAAGAAGCCTCTAGCTCCTCAAAAATATCGCGGGTGTGAGAGCTGGCAATTAAACGGCCATCCTCATCAAGAATGAAGCTTTCCCCAATGTCGAGGGGCTTTAGCTCCGATAAAAAATGATGTAAGCCATCTAAACTAATGTCAGTACCAAAGGCACCCAACACATTATTATTTTCGTCGTATAACGGTACTGAGGCAGTAATGCCTAAATCAAGTCGCGGAAAAAAACTATATATATCGCTCCAATTCATTCTTTGTCGACGCAAAGAGGCTTTGTACCAATCACGCCGACGAGGATCATAATCAGGATCCTGCCTAATTAACTCCTGCTTTTTACCTCGATCATTTGTACGATAAATCAAAAAGTCTCCAGCTTGATAATTTTCTGTCATTTCAATGTTTGGCCACTGAGTTGATGTTTGCCCAGCACCAACAAATCCGCCCTGATCTTCATCGGCAAAATAGATATATTTCAACGTTGGAAAAGTTCTCAGTTGCTGCCAAAAATGTAGTGACAACGAATCAGGGTCATTTAAATCAATTAATCCTAGACGAAGTGCCTCGAGATTAATCTGATTTACTTGAAAACAAATTTCTAAATAGTTATTGAGGTGCTCATCAATTCTTTGACCGACTTCTTCTTGGAGTTGAGTCGCTAATTCTTGAACTGTCCGTTGTCCATTACGTAGAGAAAGATAACCCGTTAGACCGACGGCAAGACTAATTTCCACTAAAAATGGCACGATTAATACGAGATTTAATGGCCATAGGCGAGAGCGGGAACTAGCTAATTTCATAAATGCAACAATCTTCTTTGTCCATTTAATCGCAAGAAAGGCAATGTTATTTTTGACTCAAAAAAACACTAAGCACCCAGAGTATTAAATAAAAAGCTGAATGGTTCACTAACTTTAATTTAAACGTAAAAGCACTTGATTTTTGGTGAAAACACACACTTTTTTATTTAAGATTCAAAGAAGTTTTTTGATATTTTCAAAAGCTTTTATAGGCAAAGCTATAGGCTTACAATTGGCGTTCTGTCTGGAGCATACGTCGATAGGATAGCCAACCACCGATAATCATGGCGATCGCAAAAATCCCCAAAAACCACAAATGATTGGCGATCGCCCCCAAATCTTCCCCTTCAGCCCAAAGTCCGACAAGGGATTCATTCATATGAAAAATCGGATTATATTGCGCAATTTCTAATAGTCGGTCTGGAAATAAAGATGTAGGCAAAAACGCCCCCCCAAGAATAAGTAACGGCACGCCAAAGGTTGCGACCAGAGCATTCACATCCTCCGTTCGCTTCGCGAGTTGTGTCCCTAAAATAAACCCGACTCCCACATACGCAATTATGCTAAGCAAGATAATGGCCATACCCAGCACTGGTGAACCTTCAAACTCTGACCCCATAAAAATGGCGATCGCCAACACCAGTAGAGATTGACCAATGCCGATGACACAATGAGCTAAGAAAATTCCGAGAAAATAGGCTGTACCGCTGAGGGGCGAAATAAATAAACGTTTTAATGTGTGCTGTTCCCGTTCCGAAACGACTGTCGCAACACTGCCACCCAAACAACTGAAAAATAGAGCTGCTCCCACAAGCGTCGAAGGAGCAGCAAATTCCATCGCCTCAGCCAACGTTAAACTTGCCCGTTCTGCCAAGATAAAGCCATTGAGAAACAGCAAAGAGACTGGAAACAGACACCAAAATACCAAACTCCGCCGCCGCCGCCACAACTCCAACAAAATACGTTGGGTCACTGCAATAGTCTCTTGCCAATATCTCATCAAAAAAATCCGGAAGCGCCGATACATCTGCTCTTCAATGTAGTCGTAATTAGATATTGTTGTGATAAAAAATATTCAAATTTACAGCTAATCTACTCTTCTTCCTCTTCCGCTGGAAGAGGTGTTGGATCTGCGGCGATCGCCTTCAGCTTCTGGTAAGTCTCCGAAACAGCCACATTTAACTTCGGAGACTCCTTCTCAATTGCAGATTCAGAGACCACAATATTTGCATCTATGTCTTGATCGCTTTCATTAGATAGCTCAGAGGAGGAAGACAAAAGTTCAGATTCCACTTTAGAACAAATAATCGATTCAAACTCCAAATCAAAATTTTGACGAATCTTGCCCCACTTTTGCCAACTTCGGAGAATCTCTTCCACAGAGATTTGCTTATAACGCCCTCTATATAATGCTTCAATCACGGCGGTCCGTAACCATGACGCAGGGTACACTTGTTGCCAGTTATTCACTACATCCACAGCATTATCCAGAGCCAGCTCAAAACCGTAATACTTTAAAAGTACGATTACCTTAGCGATACCCTCATCCACCGCAAAATCATCAGCCATATCACCCTCCAAACCAAGACCTCACCGGAAATGGCCTTCAAGCTCACTATAAACTAAATTTCAGAGCGATCAACACGATTCCGGACACGGCTAATCGTCTGAGGTAACACACCAATTAGTAATGCAAACGTTTCATCAGATAATTCTTCTGCGGTCTCTAAATCAAACCAATTTTCAAACTGATTTAAAATTACTTGCGCCCGTTGTTCTGGCATTGGCTTATCAGTAATTTGCTTGAGAAGCTTTACCCACTGACGACGAATTAAATAAGCTTTTTGTCGTTCTGCTGACTTTTCGGGTTGAAGTAACGACAAATTTCCAACCGGAATAATTCCAATTACATCAGAGTCAAACACGCCACCAATAATTGCTCCAGGGCCTGCAAAGTCCACATGGTAAGGCTTACGGAGAATTAGGCCATTTTTCCGACGGGCATTAATCATCCACAATTTACCCTGTTGCAGCTCAGCCAAAATTTCTGATGTCGCTATCGGTGAATTGGTGTCAGATGAATTGTTAGCAATACTGCCCATATAGAAAGCTTAGAACAAGACGAAAAATAGGAACTTTTGCGACCATGACATACTGGATTCAATCATATCTGCAATTGTTCAGGGCGATAAATTTTTTTGCAAAAACAAACGATGTGGCTGCTTAAACAATAATGAACCAATATTTTTTTCGGAATGCTTAATTTCATACCCACATTGACGGTAAAGTTCCTTCGCACCTTCGTTATTGTCCAGTACATGGAGGGCAATACTGCCATAATTCCACCGTCGAACTTGCACTTCACAACGATTTAATAGCTTACGGGCAATGCCTAGTCGACGATATTGCAGATCAACAGCTAAATTGGAAATATAAGGTGACTTCATCGGGGCGATCGCCATCGAATGCAAATATTTAACAGCCAACTCAACCGTACCAACGATCACTGAACCACCAGAACCATCAGTTGAGAGACAGGCTACAAAACAAACATGATGTATTTCGCTCGAACGCAATCGATAGCGAAAATCTTCGCAAACACCTAAACGCAGGAGCGGCACAAACCACTGACGGACACCAGAATAACGATGAAAGCTCTGAGTAATCACCGTCGCTAGTGCAGGAGCATCATCCACAGTCGCTGACCGTATCAACAGATTTTCACAATCACAAAAAAAACCGCCAATTTGTTTCTGGGGAAAGGATTGAGGGACAGAAAGTTCTGGGTTCACCAAGCCTCCATCGGCAACACACTAAGCAAGCGATGTGATTACGCTCGAAACATTAATTTCTATTCTGCCAACAAGCAAAGTTAGATGTCGAGGAAGAAATCTTGAAATTCACCAGCAATAAGCAAAATTGACATAAGATTCAGACTGAAATCATAAAAACTGCCCTAAAAATCAGATTTTCCAGGGGAAATTGCTATGATGACCATAGTTTGCAGGGAAAAGAGTCTTAGCCGCGCCTAAATTTGCATCAATTTACAAAATTTTTTTGTAAATTGTACGGAAACAACCACCAGACGAAAGTTAAACTTTTAGAGAGAAAGTCCCAATTAAACATTTCGTGTCTTATCAGACTAGTGATCCTCAACATGCATGGACTAGGAAAATCTAATCAAATGCCAGTTTCGTCTCAGCTGGAGACTGAGTGAATGAGCTTGATGCGCAAGTCAAAACCAAAAATCCTAGTTGTTGACGACGAGCCGGATAATCTCGACCTACTTTATCGCACGTTTCGTCGGCTTTATCGTGTTGTGCGGAGTGATAGTGCACCAGAAGCGCTCAATATTTTGGCGGAAGATCCTGAAATTGCCGTAATCATTTCAGATCAGCGAATGCCACAAATGAGCGGAACAGAGTTTTTGAAAATTGCAGCAACATCCTATCCCAACACCATGCGGATCATGCTGACGGGCTATACGGATGTTGAAGATTTAGTTGATGCGATCAATGAAGGTCGGGTTTATAAGTATGTAACGAAGCCTTGGGATGCAGAGGAACTAAAAAGCATCGTTGAGCAGGCTTTAGAGACTCATAATCTCCTAAAAATTCGAACGAGAGAACTAAGTCGTAGTCTGCGACGAGAATCCCTTTTAAACTCGGTTCTTAATACAATTCGGAACCGTCGTTTTGATAATCCAGAGTCTTCTCCTTTACAGGATGTACTGCAAAGTATCGTCAATACATTGGGTGAAGCAATGGAAGTCGATGTGGCTCTATTAAAGCCGCTGGATGCAGAGGTGAGTGTCTCATCGCCTTATTTTCTATATCAGCGATCGCCAGCGAGATTTCAGGAAAAATCCATTGCTTGGGGAGAAACACTTTGGGAAGTTACAGAGCCAACTATTCTCAATGACATTAAGACTCAAGACGAACTATTCCAGTCAACTCCAATCCGTCAAGCTGCATTTGAGCTATCAGATATCGAATCAACGTTGATTGTGCCGCTTATGTTTCAAGATGAAACATCCGCCTTGTTAGCGCTACACCACTGTGACATTCCCCATCGTTGGGAAGAAGATGAGGTTCAGCTCGTTAAAATGGTGGCGGATCAAGCTGTACTGGCTATATCCCAAGCCCGAGCCTACGAAAAAGTCCAGGATCTTGCTCAGCGCGAAACCCTGATTAACACAATTACTACAGCAATTCGCTCTAGCCTCGAACCAGAAGAGATTTTCCGTGCCATTACAAAGCAACTAGGTCAAGCATTAGATGTCGATGGTTGTGCGCTTTCTCTCTGGACTGAGGATGATGATGTCGTCACTTGTGTTGGTCTTTATGATGCCCATGCAAATGACGATGATGATCCACTCGAAATGCCTCAATCATCTGTACCGATTGCTCAAAATCCGGTCTTGCAAGATGTTTTGGACAGTTTACAGCCAGTCGTTTATAACGACATGAAGAAGGAAGAGAATCTTGAGAAATATGATTTGCCTCTACGAATTCCGGCACGGGCTTTATTACTTGTACCAATGGTTACGGATGGCCAATTAATCGGCACCATTAGTCTTCGCCAAACGGATGGGCCTCGCATTTGGCTCAATTCAGATATTGAACTGGCTCAATCTGTTGCGGCTCAGGCGGCGATCGCCGTGCAACAATCCCGCCTCTACGAAAAAACCCGTTTGCAAGCAGAGCAATTACGAGAGCGAGAGCAAAAGGTTAAACAACTCAACAAATATCTCACCGAATCCGTTCTCAAGCGTTTTTTACCAGAAACGATGGTCAATAAAGCTGCCGCTGGTGAGCTGACCCTAGACCTTCGTCCAGAGCCTCGCTTAGTAACGATCCTATTTAGCGACATTGTGGGTTTTACGCCCTTATCTAGTAAGTTAGGACCTCAGCTGATTGCTGAGCTTCTCAATGAATATCTGGAAGCAATGACCCAAGCTGTTTTTGATAACCGCGGCACTGTCGATAAATTTATTGGGGATGCTGTTCTCGCCTTATTTGGTTCACCGGAAGAATTGGCACCACAGGAGCAAGCAGAACGGGCGATCGCCGTCGCCAAAGCGATGGGCGAAAACCTACACCAACTCAACCGCGAATGGCAAACAAGGGGGATTTTAGGAACAGATGACCGTCCACCTCTCATGCAAGTTCGTTGTGGCATTCACCAAGGCAACGCTGTTGTTGGAATGTTTGGGGGAGGACAACGCTCTGACTACACAGCGATTGGTCCAGCAGTGAATATGGCCGCTCGTTTACAGGAAACGGCAACACCGATGCATGTTTATATTTCAGAAACGGTCGCAAAGCACCTCGACGATAGCCACAACCTCACTCTTAATGACGATCTCCACCTGAAGGGTATCGATGAGAGTATTCGGGCTTATTCTTTCCCACTGCACAACGGAACATAGGAGTCTATATGGGACGTAAATCTAAACTCAAAAAGCAACGCAAAGCCAAAAAATCAGCTGAAAAAGAAGCGGGTTTACCACCATTACCTGAAAAAAAAGGAGACATCGAAACGCTCAATTGGCTTGGCTATGGTAAACATAACCAGCTGCGATCGCCCGATGTCCCAGTAGATCGTCCCGAACCACAACTGTAAGCAGTGCATTGGTTGCGGGATTGATCTCCAGCATGAACTGGATGGGTTATTAAATTTATCGACTAGATTGAAGCGTCACCAATCAATTAAGAGCGGTTAACTTCATTAATTTCAGCGAGAATTTTATCCGCGCCCTGAGCAACAACTTTCTCAGCAAGCTGAACACCTAACTTTTCAGCATCAGCGCGACTACCACTAACTTCATCGCGAAGTAGGGTCTTGCCATCAAGACTTGCAACCATACCAACGAGAAGTATATTATCGCCATCAATTGTTGTATTTACGCCAATCGGTACCTGACAACCACCTTCAAGTTCACGCAAAAATGCTCGCTCTGCATAGCAACGATCACGGCTTTCAATATGTTCGAGAACAGGACGTAACAATTCAAGGATTTCAGTATCGCCATCACGACATTCAATACCGAGTGCCCCTTGACCTACAGCGTGGAGGGAAATATCGCTGGGAATAATCTGGTGGATGCGATCGCCAAAATCAAGACGTTGTAGGCCCGCTGCGGCCAAAATAATCGCGTCATAGTCACCGCTATCAAGCTTCGCAAGACGAGTGTTGACATTACCACGGATATCCTTAAATTCGAGATGAGGATAATGGTGCCGGAGTTGTGCGAGGCGACGGAGAGAAGACGTACCAATAATTGCGCCTTCGGGTAAGGTCGCTAACTTCTTGTCCTTATGCTTTTCATGAACTACAAGGGCATCAGCGGGATCAACGCGCTCTGTGACACAACCCAGCATCAAACCTTCGGGAAGATTTGTTGGCAAATCTTTGAGGGAATGTACCGCAAAATCAGTTTCCCGCTTGAGCATTCCATCTTCAAGTTCTTGGGTAAACAGTCCCTTATCACCAATTTTCGAGAGAGCAACATCAAGTACTTTGTCGCCCTGGGTTTCCATGGTCTGTACTTCAAACTTGATGTCAGGGTAAGCTTTTTGCAATTCGTCACGTACCCAATAGGTCTGAACCAACGCCAGTTGACTCTTACGGGAACCAATTTTTACAGTACGTTTAGGGGTGGTCACAGCGGTCATATTAGTTCGGTTTTATAAAAGTAATCTTAAAATTTTGACTCAAACTAGGGTATCGCGTCGGCCGACCTTATTCGTCCTTTTCTTTAATGTGCTGTGGGGAAATGTTACAACTGTTCACACTCTAGGGGCGATCGCCACCCATTCCCGAAGCAATTCTTAGGATTAGGAGAACATAGGTCAATATCTTTTTTGAGCACGATTAGGCTGGAGCCATGCCATGAAAAAACGAGTGACGCTCACTTTCCCTCAGGACACAGTACAAATGCCGGTAACCTATCGTCTGGCAAAAGATTTTAATATTGCAGCCAATATTATTCGCGCTCAGGTTGCCCCAAACCAAGTCGGCAAATTAGTAGTGGAGCTTCAAGGGGATATTGACGCGATTGAAATGTCCCTTGAATGGATGAAAGGAAAGGGCATTGTGGTGTCTCTCGCGAGCAAGGAAATCACAATCAATGAAGATATTTGCGTAGACTGCGGACTCTGTACAGGAGTTTGCCCAACAGGTGCTTTATCATTAGATCCGAAAACCTTTCGACTCCAGTTCACACGCTCGAAATGTGTGGTGTGCGAGCAATGTTTGCCGACTTGTCCGGTGCAGGCGATCGCCACCAATTTCTAATCTTGTTTATTTAAATCGTCACAAAAAACTCTGGATGAGAATACACGCGAATTGTCCTTCTATTCCAATTTATAGAACTTCCATCAATCAATAGCGTGACGCTGCAAATCCTCAAGTGCGACAATCTCTAGAGCCTTGGTATGGGTTGCTTCCAGCACAACAGATGGGGCAACACCGATCTCAAAAGCCTCTTGCCAACGAGCCGCACACAAACACCAGCGATCGCCCGGCTTTAGACCTGGAAAGTTATGCATTGGCATCGGCGTACTGAGGTCATTTCCCTGATTTTTCGTAAACTCCAAAAAAGCTGGCGTCATCTTTGCACACACCACATGGCGACCAAAATCATTCGCTCCCGTCGTACAACAACCATCCCGATAAAAGCCAGTCATCGGATCAGTAGAGCAACTTTGTAACTCAGTACCCAAAACATTCTTTGCAGCAGTCATCATCTCAATTTGCGGTTGGCGCTTATTTCCTTCCCTATTATGCTCAATTACTCTAGCGAGGAAGCAGAAGAAACTCGCTGATGTCTGCTACATACTCACTTACAGGCTGGCTTATGAAAAATTTTGCCAAATCGAATGAGTATCTTTACGACAAAAAATATCCACTAACGAATCAACTAAAAACCAAACATGACATTATGAATCACAAGCTGGCCATCTAAAGAACTTAAAAGTACCTTTTGAATATTCTGAGCTTGCAGAGAAATAGGGAGATTTGGAGGCGGGCTACTTACCAAAGGGTCTGAATTTTCATGGTCGCACTTTTCAGTTTCAAAGACACATAAGGCTTCACCAACATCATCAAAAGCACGGATAGTTGCATGCTGAGAGCTCGTTAAGCTACAGGCAAAATAAAGAACCGGAATAGTAAACGTCACTTCAATCCAGCCATTCTGGGGAGCTCCCATCAAAACCATCTTGCCAACTTCTGGCAAGTAAAGAGAATTTGATGGTTGTAAAACAACTGTATTAGCAAACAAAACTCCTAAATCAGAAAATTGCTTCTCGACGACATCAAACGATCTAAGCGAGTCTATCGGAAGTTCAATGATTTTATTCAAGTCTGATACATTTTCCGACATAAGGCTTGACTTAGAAAATTTCGGCTCTGCTAGGCTAATTCTGCTTGAAAATTTCCGATGTTATTGTATCTTGATTTACTCGTTACAGGACGTTTTACTTTACGAATCCCTGAGATGTTGACGCACTTTCATCAGTAGTTTACCTAAATGGTTATATCCTGTTCCATCTGCACCACAACCCCAATAATAATCGACAGGGGAATCTTCAATAATTTCTGCATCTACAGTATTTAGGAGTACTGTGGCAATTTTAGGGTGAGTTGTAAATTTCTGAAGCACACCTTCCCACATAACCGATTGTTTAACTCTCTCCCAGTCATGGCGAGGGGAATATTGGGGATTTCGACCAAGGGCAGCAGCAGCATCGGGAGTTGGTGCGTTCTGAATAATCGGAATAATGGCAGCATCGGGTGTCGTGACAAATTTTTGCGCTTGGTAAAAATGTTCAACAGTTGACCAGTGAAAACCTTTGCACTGTATGGGATGGGGGGAAAAATTAGAGAAGCAACCATAGGGGTCATAAGCTTTATAGAAATAGATCGTCTCAGCTGTTGACTCCATTACAATTCTTCGATGGCTAAATTTAATGCCTTAATATTATAAATTTTTGGTTGTCACTACCGTTGCTGATTTTTTATTCATCCACTCTGCACCTGTTTCCCCAGTAAAAACCCACCAGATAGAGCGCAATCCATCCCGAAAACATTTGATCCTAGACTCTGGGGGATTTTGGGAAGGTACAGGCATGGGTTTTACGACAATGCCTTGGCTACCGAAGACAATCTGAGCAATCACTTGGGCACGATGCATATGGTTTTCTGAGGTGATCAGATAAACACTATCGATATTCTGCTGTTTAAAGTCATTGACGATGCTGGTGAAATTGGTGACAGTATCTTGGGCTTTATAGTCTAAATGCAGGCGATCGCCGCTGACATCGTAATGCTCAAAAATCTGTTTGGCATAGTCGGGTGGACTACCCGAAGAAACCCAAACTTCTAAAGCTGGATTATTTTGAGCTAGCTGGGCTGCGAATTTCTCTCGCTCTTCATGGCCTCCCAACACAAAAATAGCTTCTGGTTTAAGTAAGATCTGTTTAACTTTGTAATAAACAATACTTCCTGCACTAATTGCGGTGCCGATGCTCAGAGCTAAAAGCCATCGACGTTTATGCTTCTTTTTTCGATTAGGCGATCGCCTAATTCGAGTCGTTTGTTTTCTGGCAAACTTACCATTGGAGAGAGTCATATCGAGACCAAAGGCAATCAAACATCGCTTATCATAACAAGCATTTTTTAGATTGGGCGTATATTTTTTCAACTGAAACCATGACCTAAAGCAAAAGCCCCTAGTTAATCGCTAGAGGCTTCTACTTTTTTTATTTAGTTAGGACTCAATTTCAGAGAGATAACTAACCAAATTTCCCGGACGTCGAGGCAATCAGGAAGGCCGCATAGGTCAGGATATAACCCACCGTGAAGTGAGCTAAACCAACGACACGAGCTTGGACGATGGAGAGAGCAACGGGCTTGTCCTTCCAGCGAACGATGTTCGCAAGAGGAGTGCGCTCGTGAGCCCAAACAATAGTCTCGATCAGCTCTTGCCAGTAACCACGCCAAGAGATGAGGAACATGAAACCAGTTGCCCAGACGAGGTGTCCAAAGAGGAACATCCAAGCCCAAACAGAGAGGTTGTTCACTCCATATGGGTTGTAGCCGTTAATGAGCTGCGCAGAGTTAGCCCAGAGATAGTCCCGGAACCAGCCCATGAGGTAAGTGGAGTTTTCGTTGAACTGAGCAACGTTACCTTGCCAAATACCGAGGTGCTTCCAGTGCCAGTAGAAGGTCAACCAGCCCAAGGTATTCAACATCCAGAACATCGCGAGGTAGAAGGCATCCCATGCAGAGATGTCGCAAGTACCGCCACGGCCAGGACCGTCACAAGGGAAGGAGTAACCGAAGTCTTTCTTGTCGGGCATCAACTTAGAACCACGGGCATCCAACGCACCCTTCACAAGAACGAGGGTAGTGGTGTGCAAACCGAGGGCGATCGCATGGTGAACAAGGAAGTCACCAGGACCAATGTTGAGGAACAAAGAATTTGTACCACTGTTGATAGCATCTAACCAACCAGGTAAGTAAGCCGCACCGGTACCGGAAGCAACACTGTCTGCGTTAGAGAGAAGTACATCAAAGCCGTAGAGTGCCTTACCAGAAGCCGCTTGGACAAACTGAGCAAAAACAGGTTCTACAAGGATTTGCTTTTCAGGAGTACCGAAAGCAACAACTACGTCGTTGTGGACATAGAGGCCGAGGGTATGGAAACCGAGGAAGAGAGAAACCCAACTGAGGTGGGAAATCAGAGCTTCCTTGTGCTCCAACATACGGTAAAGGACATTGTCCTTGTTTGCTTCAGGATCGTAGTCACGAACGAAGAAGATCGCACCGTGAGCAAACGCACCAACCATCAAGAAACCAGCAATGTACTGGTGGTGAGTGTAAAGTGCTGCCTGGGTTGTGTAGTCCTTCGCAATAAATGCGTAGGAAGGCATCGAATACATGTGCTGAGCAACCAAGGATGTAACAACACCTAAGGAAGCAAGCGCAAGACCCAATTGGAAGTGGAGGGAATTGTTGAGGGTATCGTAAAGACCTTTATGACCTGCACCGAGCTTACCGCTTGGGGGCTGGTGAGATTCAAGGATCTCCTTGATGCTGTGACCAATACCAAACTTGGTGCGATACATGTGTCCAGCAATGATGAACAACACGGCGATCGCCAAGTGGTGATGAGCAATATCAGTCAACCAAAGCGCCTCAGTCTGAGGGTGGAAGCCACCTAAGAAAGTCAGAATTGCAGTACCAGCACCTTCGGAAGTACCAAAGAGATGACCAGCAGTGTCAGGGTTCTGAGCATAAACGCCCCAATTACCAGTGAAGAAAGGCATCAAACCAGCAGGGTGAGGCTTCACAGAAAGGAAGTTATCCCAGCCAACATGAACACCACGAGCTTCAGGAATTGCAACGTGTACAAGGTGACCAGTCCAAGCCAAAGAACTTACACCAAGCAAACCAGCGAGGTGGTGGTTTAGACGAGATTCAGCATCCTTGAACCACGCAAGGCTAGGACGGAACTTGGGTTGCAAGTGCAGCCAGCCTGCGAACAAAAACAAAGAAGAGAGGATCAAAAGGAAGACTGAACCTTGATAAAGGTCAGCATTGGTGGTCATACCGATGGTATAGAACCAGTGGTAAACGCCTGAATAAGCAACGTTTACAGGGTTGGAAGCACCAGCTTGGGTGAACGCATCAATAGCGCCTTGACCAAAGTGGGGATCCCAAATCGCATGAGCGATAGGACGGACGTTGAGCGGATCTTTGACCCACTGTTCGAAATTGCCTTGCCAAGCAACGTGGAAAAGAGTACCGGAAGTCCAAAGGAAGATGATTGCAAGGTGACCAAAGTGAGATGCGAAAATCTTTTGGTAAAGATTCTCTTCTGTCATCCCGTCATGGGTCTCGAAATCATGCGCAGTGGCAATTCCGTACCAAATCCGACGCGTGGTTGGATCTTGAGCAAGGTCTTGGCTAAATTTTGGAAATTTAGTTGCCATAACTATGCTTTGAGGTTCTCCTCGTTAAACGAATGAGGGTGAAATCTATATATCTCTAATAATTAGCTGATATCTAGATGTCGAGCTTCCCGCGAGGGAAGGATAAGATGCCAATTGGCAGGGAAAGCAAGAATCAAAAACGGTGATTAAAACTCCCCCCGAAATCTGGCTTACGGTAGACAACTAGTGTTTAACCGATAGACAAGCTTCTTGCTAAGAAGAAGGCCCAGGTCGTCACAATCCCTCCAAGGAGATAGTGAGCAACACCAACCGCACGGCCTTGAATAATACTCAATGCGCGGGGTTGAATTGCAGGAGCCAAGTTGAGCTTGTTGTGTGCCCAAACGATGGATTCAATAAGTTCTTGCCAATAGCCACGTCCACTAAAGAGGAACATCAAGCTAAATGCGAAGACAAAGTGACCAGCGAGGAACATGATTCCGTAAGCGGACAACGAAGTACCGTAGGAGTTGATTACCTGAGTAGCCTGTGCCCATAGGAAATCACGGAGCCAGCCATTGATAGTAATTGCGCTTGTTGCAAAGTTACCACCAGTGATATGGGAGACGCTGCCATCGGGAAGAACGGTACCCCAAACGTCGGATTGCATCTTCCAGCTAAAGTGGAAAATCACAACGGATAAGGAGTTGTACATCCAGAAGAGGCCGAGGAAAACGTGATCCCAGCCAGAAACTTGGCAAGTACCACCGCGGCCAGGACCGTCACAAGAGAAACGGAATCCAATTTGACCCTTATCGGGAACCAAACGAGAGCTGCGGGAGTAGAGAAGACCCTTAAGCAGGATCAGCACTGTGACGTGGATGGTAAACGCATGAATATGGTGAACCATAAAGTCTGCAGTACCTAGAGTGATAGGCATCATCGCGACTTTGCCGCCGATTGCCACTACATCACCACCAAATACTTGGCTGACACCGGCGATCGCATGAGGAGCGGTACTTCCGGGAGCAGCAAAGTGAAGGCTTTGAACCCATTGCGCGAAGATAGGCTGTAACTGAATCGCAGAGTCAGAGAACATGTCTTGAGGACGGCCTAACGCACGCATGGTGTCGTTATGGATATAAAGACCAAAGCTATGGAAGCCAAGCCAAATACATACCCAATTAAGGTGAGAAATGATTGCGTCACGGTGACGGATCACACGGTCTAAGAGGTTATTAACATTCTTAGCGGGATCATAGTCACGAACCATAAAGATTGCGCCATGAGCACCGGCACCAACGATAAGGAAGCCACCAATCCATGTGTGGTGAGTAAACAAAGACAACATCGTGCCGTAGTCTACTGCCATATAAGGATAAGGAGGCATTGCGTACATATGGTGGGCAATGATGATTGTCAAAGAGCCAAGCAGTGCAAGGTTCAAAGACAATTGAGCATGCCAAGAAGTTGTAAAAATCTCATAAAGACCTTTATGACCTTCACCAGTGAAAGGACCTTTGTGCGCTTCAAGAATTTCTTTGAGGTTGTGACCTACACCAAAACCATTGCGGTACATGTGACCAGCAATGATGAAGAGGACAGCGATCGCCACGTGGTGGTGAGCTACATCAGTTAGCCAGAGACTACCAGTTGTAGGATTCAAGCCGCCTTTGAAGGTCAAGAAATCAGAATACACAGCCCAATCAAGAGTAAAGAAAGGCTTTATACCTTGAGCAAAGCTAGGATACAGTTCTGCCATTACAGAGGGATCGAAGAACTCGTGAGGCAGAGGAATATCCGCTGCAGCAACACCAGAATCTAGGAGCTTGTTAACAGGCAAAGAGACGTGAATCAAGTGACCCGCCCAACCCAAAGAACCACAACCGAGCAATACGGAAAGGTGGTGATTGAGCATGGACTCAGCATCCTGAAACCACTCCAGTTTTGGAGCCGCTTTGTGGTAATGGAACCAACCGGCAAACACCATAAGGGCTGCCATAACAAGACCGCCAATGGCAGTCACATAGAGCTGATAAGAGTTGGTAAAACCAGCAGCGCGCCACATATAGAAGAGGCCAGAGGTAATTTGAATACCGCTAAAGCCACCACCAACGTCGCCATTAAGGATGCCTTGACCCACAACAGGCCAGACAACTTGAGCACTAGGCTTAATGATCGTTGGATCATTAAGCCAAGCTTCGTAGTTAGAAAATTTTGCGCCATGAAAATACATGCCGCTAAGCCAAACAAAAACTACAGCAAGGTGACCGAAGTGCGCACTAAAAATCTTGCGCGAGATATCTTCGAGATCACTTGTTTGACTATCGAAATCATGTGCATCAGCATGGAGGTTCCAAATCCAAGTTGTGGTTTTTGGACCCCGTGCCAGAGCTCGGTCAAAGTGACCCGGTTTTCCCCACTTCTCTGTAGAAGTTGGGACCGGATTCTTATCAACCTTTACTGCCATGAGGATTCTCCTCTCTAGACAATCGACTTAATCAAGGTTCTATCTAAACAAGTTTCATTTAAATAGGTAAGCTGTGGGCGAATCATCAGCTTGCAAGGTTTCCAGTGATTTTGAAATACTTTCACTTCTCAATGAAGAAAAGCATTGTTGTAAATAATAAAGCTTGCTTCTATACAAGTCGGCACAGAGTAACAATATTTAAAAATCACTGAAATATAAGGCTAGCAAGGGGTTGTCTGATTGATCCAAGACTCTTTTATATGAGAATCCTCCATTCTTTTTGTAATAAAAGAACACATTGCGTGATTTTTTGTGACAACTTGCAGGAAAGCTTTGGGATATAGGCTTTTCACTATGGTTCTGCTGATGATTCGGCTTCAATGACAACTATTCTATTTTTTTGTCAAATACGATTCAGATTTCTGGGCTACTTTCGGGCGAAAAATCGAGCATAAGGAGTAATTACATAATTTATTGATGACCTTCTCTAAGACAGAAGACATGAATGATTGCGGGATGGACTCAATACTTTTTTAGAGTGATCGCAGAGAAGTTATGACATAGCGGTGTATCCCCGTTATAGTTTTGAGTTGTAGAAGCTTCTACTTGCGGCGGAGGGAAAGTCACGGTGGGATTTATTCAGAATGTTCAGGCAGCGACTCAAAAAATATTGGGTAGTTTTGTCGTTTTTGTTTGCTTATTCAGTTTGTGGGGCTGCGGCGATCGCTCGGCAGAGTCTGCAATACCACAATTCAACACACAGTCTGAACCTATTGCGACTCCTCAGCTTACTGAAGTTGCACCTCCCAGTCTCATCACGCAGTTACGAGAAGATTTGGCTCAATATCAACCACAAGTCAAAATCATCAGTCCTCAGCCCAACGAAATCTTACAGAGTAGTCGTGTGGCCATTGAGTTAGAGGTTAAAGATCTCCCTCTGTTTAAAGATCCAGATCTAGAGATGGGGCCACATCTCCATCTCTTCATTGACGATCAACCCTATCGCGCTGTTTATGATGTCAGTGAGCCCATCATATTTGAAGATCTCAATCCTGGGAGCCATTTAATACGTGTTTTCGCATCCCGTCCTTGGCACGAAAGCTTTAAAAATGAAGGTGCTTACGCGCAGACAACATTTAGTGTTTTTACGGAAAACAACACTCGTTTACCCAATTTTTCAGAGCCGCTTCTCACCTATAGTCGACCTCAGGGAACCTATGGCGCAGAGCCAATTATGTTGGACTTTTACCTAACAAATGCTCCTTTACATTTCGTCGCACAAGCAGATGAAGAAGATAGCATTGCCGATTGGCGCATCAGAGCAACAGTTAATGGTGAAAGTTTTATTCTCGATAATTGGCAGCCTATTTATCTAGAAGGATTCAAAAAGGGTGAAAACTGGCTAAAGCTTGAGTTTGTAGATAGTCAAGGGGAACTTGTCGATAATGTCTACAACAATCCTGTGCGCGTGATCAATTATGATCCGCAGCTCAACGATACTCTCGCCAAACTTGTTAAAAATAAAATCTCATTGCGCTCTGCAAACAAAATAATCTCGACCAAAGAATTACCGCCAGAGCCAGAAGTTGAAGTCATTGAACTGATTGAGCCTGAGGTTACTGAGCCTGAAACCACAGAAGAGCAAGATATCGAAATCATTGATTTAGATCAACTGAGTCCCGAGCCAGAAATTTTAGAGTCGGAACAAGAACTGGATATTAATGCTGATGCCGAAGACGAATTCGAAGAAGAGGAGGAAACTTCCATAGAAAATATTCCGGCGATCGCCCCTAATGATTTAGAAGCTGATGAAGCAACGACAACTGACGGCATCGAAGCCGAATCAGCAATCGAAGTTGAATCAGAGGAAGTTCAAGAGGAAGACTCTTTAGAAGATTTAGAAGAGATTGAATCTGAAGCAACAGAATCTCTTGATACGGATATCGAAGTTGTCGATGAATCTCCTGATAATACAGATTCAGAAGTATCTCCAACACCACTTGAATCAGATACTCAAGAGGCAGAAGCTAACGATGTTGACGAAGAGAATGTAGAAAACATTGACACATTCTGGGATTTAGACGCTACTCGTACAACAGATGTGTACGCTGATGACATTCGCTTAGAACCTTAAGAAGACTGATGGCAAAAAAAATTGCATTTCTCGGCATGGGCGTGATGGGGACACCAATGAGCTTGAATCTATCGCGCGCAGATCTTTCCGTCGTTGTTTGGAACCGTTCGGCTTCCAGTCCAAATCTCCAACGAATCAAAGACGCTGGTGGAGAAATCAAAACATCTATTGCTGAAGCCGTTAAGGATGCAGACTATATTTTTGTCTGTGTCAGTGATGTGCCTGATGTCAAAAATGTTTTATTGGGAAACTCTGGGGCGATTCATTATGCCAAGCCAAAAGCTCTGATTGTTGATTTCAGTACTATTGGCTCTCCTGCGGCAAAGGAAATTGCCCAAACCTTAGAAGAACAAGGCCTACGGTTTCTTGATGCGCCAATCAGTGGCGGAGATATTGGGGCAGAAAACGGGACGCTCACAATTATGGTTGGCGGCGATCGCCCAGACTTTGACGAAGCCATGCCCTATTTTGAAGCGATGGGCAAAAATATTTACTACTGCGGCGAACCAGGTAGTGGCCAAGCCGTCAAAATGTGCAACCAAGTTTTGGCGGCAATTCACATGGTCGCTCTATGTGAAGCAATTAAATTAGCTAAATATCAAGGCATCGATCCTAATCTAATGATTGATGTTTGTCAGACAGGTGCAGCAGGTTCATGGGCGATCGCCAACCTTGGTCACAAAATTACAGCAACAGACTTTCGACCTGGCTTTATGGTGAAACACATTCTCAAAGACTTAAGACTCGTCCAAGAAACATTAGATAAATATCCTTCTCTACCTGGCTTTGAACTTGCAACCCAAAAATTCAAAAACACAGCTGAACTAGCTGATGCCCTGGAACAGGGAACCCAAGCAATGTTCCGTAGCTATACCTGAAGCATAGAAAAGCAAAAAATCATTCCCATTAAAAAGACCTCCCTCAACAAAATGAGGGAGGTCTTTCGAACTTTTAGCAATGTGCTACGAACAAGAAATCAACAAATGATTTAGTCAAGTTCGTCCATGTTCAATACAGGCTCAGTCTCACGATCGATACCTTTCTCGAAACCAGCTTCAGCCGCACGAGCACGACCAGCATGCCAGAGGTGACCAACGAGGAAGAAGAAAGAGAGAACGAAGTGAGAACCAGCCAACCATTGACGAAGGTTCACAAAGTTAAAGGAGTTAGGCTCAGTAATAATACCGCCAACAGAGTTGATGGAAGCATTAGGAGCGTGAGTCATGTATTCAGCAGCACGACGAAGTTGCCAAGGCTGAATGTCATTACGGATTTTGTCGAGGTCAAGACCATTAGGACCACGGAGAGGCTCAAGCCAAGGACCACGGAAATCCCAGAAACGCATTGTCTCACCACCGAGAATAATCTCGCCAGTAGGGGAACGCATGAGATATTTACCAAGACCAGTAGGACCTTGAGCAGAACCTACGTTCGCACCCATAGATTGGTCACGAGCTAGGAAGATTAACGCCTGAGACTGAGAAGCTTCAGCGTTAGTAGGACCGTAAAATTCACTAGGATAAGCAGTGTTGTTAAACCAAACAAAACAAGTTGCGATGAAAGCCATCAAAGACAAAGCACCGAGACTGTAAGAAAGGTAAGCTTCACCAGACCAAACGAAAGCACGACGTGCCCAACCGAAAGGCTTAGTGAGAATGTGCCAAATACCACCGAAGATACAGATGAGACCCACATAAATGTGACCACCAATAATATCTTCCATGTTGTTCACACCAATCATCCAACCTTCACCACCGAAAGGAGCTTTGAACAAATAGCCAAAGATCACACCGGGGTTAAGAGTCGGATTAGCAATAATACGAACATCGCCACCACCAGGTGCCCAGGTATCGTATACACCGCCGAAGAACATCGCTTTGAAAACAAGAAGCAATGCACCACAACCAAGAAGAATAAGGTGATAACCAATGATGTTAGTCATTTGGTTCTTGTCTTTCCAGTCATAGCCAAAGAAGCTGGAGTATTCTTCAAGAGTTTCAGGGCCACGAACAGCGTGATAAATACCACCGAGACCGAGAACTGCAGAAGAAATAAGGTGTAAAACACCAACAACAAAGTAGGGGAAAGTACTAATCACTTCACCACCGGGACCTACACCCCAACCCAAGGTTGCGAGGTGAGGCATCAAAATAAAACCTTGCTCGTGCATAGGCTTCTCTGCAACAAAGTGAGCGACCTCAAAGAGAGTCATTGCACCAGTCCAGAACACGATAAGTCCAGCATGGGCTACATGAGCACCAAGAAGCTTACCGGAAAGGTCTATCAAGCGAGCGTTACCAGACCACCAGGCGAAGCCAGTAGATTCGATATCACGACCACCTGACATGGGGGTATTAGAGAGCGTTACCACGTGGTAGTACCTCCTCAGGGAATACAAATTGTTCGTGAATTTGGTCTTGCGGTGCCATCCATGCACGCATTCCTTCGTTCAACAAGACGTTCTTTGTATAGAATGTCTCGAACTCAGGGTCTTCCGCTGCGCGGAGTTCCTGCGATACGAAGTCATATGCACGTAAGTTCAACGCCAATCCAACAATACCCACAGAGCTCATCCAGAGGCCTGTTACGGGTACGAATAGCATGAAGAAGTGCAACCAACGCTTGTTGGAGAATGCAATACCGAAAATCTGACTCCAGAAACGGTTTGCTGTCACCATCGAGTAGGTCTCTTCTGCTTGGGTCGGTTCAAACGCGCGGAACGTGTTTGCCTGCTCACTATCTTCAAACAATGTGTTCTCTACTGTCGCTCCGTGAATCGCACATAGTAGTGCGCCACCGAGAATACCCGCAACACCCATCATGTGGAAGGGGTTCAGGGTCCAGTTGTGGAAACCTTGTAAGAAAAGAATGAAACGGAAGATTCCTGCTACACCAAAGCTAGGTGCAAAGAACCAGCTAGACTGACCCAATGGGTACATCAGAAATACACTGACGAATACCGCGATAGGACCAGAAAAGGCGATCGCGTTATAAGGACGAATACCGACCAGACGAGCAATCTCGAACTGACGCAGCATGAAGCCGATCAGGCCGAATGCACCGTGCAGGGCGACAAAACTCCACAGGCCACCAATTTGGCACCAGCGGGCAAAGTTCCAACCAGCTTCAGGACCCCATAGGAAAATCAGGGAGTGACCGAGGCTAGCAGCAGGGCTAGATACCGCTACAGTCAAAAAGTTACATCCTTCTAGGTAGGAGGACGCTAGTCCGTGGGTGTACCAAGAAGTTACGAAGGTCGTACCAGTCAACCATCCACCCGTTGCTAGAAAAGCACAGGGGAAGAGTAAAATACCGGACCAACCGACGAAAACGAATCGATCTCGCTTCAGCCAATCGTCGAGGACGTCAAACCATCCCCGCTCTTGGGAGGCGCGTCCGACTGCAATAGTCATAATGTTAAATTCCTCTTGTTTATATAGATGAACAAGGGTGTAATAAATTACTTACGGATAAGTGTCCTTGTTATGGAATCTCTCTGTCAATGTTTAAAAGCCAATAGGGATTATGGAATAAGTCCTATGGTTGTAGGAGATTCGAGACTTTTCGTAAGTTTGCTAACTAGAGACAAAAGACTTTTTGACACCTAATTAACGTTTCTTAAAATAGCACAATCTTCATAGGCGGGTTGCCTTCTGAAGGTTTTCGTAAGACGAGTGTAAACACTTTTCTTAGTACTTTGCAGATAAATTGTCACAAAACGATACAGTTCTATCAGAAAAGAGGGGATTGTGCTTCTGGTAAGGGTTGGCCTAATTGTTTGAGGTTGAGGGCGTGGCCTCCAGCAAGAAGATAGGTTTCGTCTGCTTTGAGGCCTGTTTGTCGAATGAGTCGGCCTAGGCGATCGCGGAAAAGTCTTCCCATAGGATAGGTCGGCACTAATCCCCAACCGGTTTCTTCGGCAACCATAATACTTAGAAAATCTAGGGTTGGAAGTAGCTCAAGGAATTCAGCCATCAGTTCATGCCATTGGGCTGCTTCAGTTTCCAAGTGGGCCGCAACCCACAACCCTAAGGAATCAACCAATACGCAATGTCCACTAGGAATTGTTTTTAAGGCACCTGAGAGATCTTTTGCTTCAGCGATAAATTGCCATGTATCGGGGCGGCGATCGCGATGGTGTTGGATACGGGCTGTCCATTCAGGGTCGCTGGGGTCTTCTTTTGCAGTGGCGATGTAGGTGACTGGTTTACCGGATTGGAGGGCGAGATGTTCTGCCCATTCGCTTTTGCCAGAACGGACAGCCCCAGTCACTAAAATACTGTTTCCCATGGGTTTAAAGATTAAAAAGGTACATCAGAGTCATTGATATCAATGGCTTTTAGATTGGCTGACTGGGTGATTTTTTCGTCGATAGGGAGATCTGAAAGGAGGGCTTCAAATTCTTTTTGTAAGGCTTTGGTGAGTTTGATTGGAGTATCGCTCTGAAACTGATGGGAGGCGATCGCCTGAGCAAGTTCGGAAAGTTTAACGTATTGGATTTTTCGTTCAGAATAACTGAGCTTAAAACCCACTGTTTCTTCTACTTTTTGGGCCGTCATAGCCGCTTTTATACGGTCTTTAAGATGTACAACCTCACTATTCAGCATTTGCCAATCATGTTCGATCTGACGATAGCGACGAGTTAACTGCACAATATTCTCGCGATCGGGGTCGGCCTGGCATTGTTGCTGAAGTTGTAGAAGACGGTGATGCACTTGCGCAGTATAAACAGGGTCAAGTTTCGCATATTCGAGTTGTGCTGCACTTAAAGGGCGATCACCCCACTCACTACCTTGCAGCTCCTTATCCACTTTTGGAAAATGACAGAGGTGCTCTGCCAAGCTTTTGAGAGAGTTATCGGGCTTAGGTGCAAGATAATAAGGAATCTTTTTTGCGAGCTCAAGGGTACAAATTATATTTTTCGCTTTCGTTTTCCCTAAATATTTTCGATCAAAGGCCGCATTGTGGAAAACTTTGGCGATCGCCTCATCCACCATAATCTCCTGAATGAAATGCTCAACCAGTTCTGGTCGATCCAGCACATCAAAAATCAAAACCTGTTCCCCAGTCAAATCCGCAGAATTTGCAGAAATCTGGATCAGAGATAAATGGGGTTGCTTACTCCGAAAATCCGCCACTTCCGTATCTACCCACAAAATCGGCGCAAACTTCAAACGGGCGATCGCCGCGATTATGTCATCGGGATTTTGGAGATAGGGCATAAAAAGTCAAAACTTGTCCGGATGAAAGAACATTCACCAGTAGTAAATAAGTGGTAGATGCACCCTGGTTTTAGCCTCAGAGACTCGTTTCTGGGGCTTTTTCATTTTCGCGTAATTCCCTGGACGAGAGGACATCTGGTAGACGTTTTTTAAACACGTAAAGCCAAATTAATCCCATCAAACCCAGGACAATACCGCCAAGACTAACCAACTGTGCAATACGCAATCCTCCGATCATCAGGCTATCCGTCCGCAACCCTTCGATCCATACTCGTCCCGTACTATAAACAACCCAATAAGTCAGGAAAAGCGTCCCCGTTTTGAGGCGATCACCATGCTTCAAACCCCAGAAAAATAGATATAGCAGCAATGCTAAAACACCAACATTCCAAATAGACTCATAGAGAAACGTTGGATGAAAATATTCATAGTTGGCGAGCGAGTAGGGTCGATTTGCGGGTGGAATATACAACTTCCACGGTAAATCAGTCGGATCACCAAAAGCCTCAGAATTAAAGAAATTTCCCCAACGTCCAATCGCCTGACCCAAAATTAGAGAAGGCGCAATCAGATCAGCCAATTGCCAGAACGAAACTTTGTTGAGACGCGCAAAAATCCAACCGGCGAGAATTCCTCCCAAAACCGCGCCATGGATAGCAATACCACCCTTCCAGATCGCAAAAATATCCTGCGGGCGATCAACATAACTTTGCCATTGGAACAACACATAATAAATCCGAGCACAGGGAATCGCCGCAAGCACACCCCAAATCGCATAATCCGCGACAAACTCAGGATTAACCTCGCGCTTTGTCGCTAAAAATTGAGCTAAATTAACGCCAATCAGCACAGCCGAAGCGATCAGCAAACCGTACCAACGCACGGCAAAATTTCCCACTTCAAAAATGATTGGGCCGGGAGACTGGAATTGCCAAGCAAAGATCATAGTGATTTCGTAGTGGGGAAAGTAAGGAAAACTTATTTTTTGTGGGTCGCTTCAACAACGGTATGGACGTTGCCACGAGGTTTATAATCACCCTTCACCGTAATTTCTAAAGGGTCACAAGCCTGAATCAAGTCATCTAAAATTTGATTCACTGCTTCTTCATGGGAAATGTAACGATCACGGTAGCTATTGATGTAGAGTTTGATGGCTTTTAGTTCAACCACTTTTTGATCTGGTACATAGGAAACGTAGATCGTCGCGAAATCGGGGTAGCCAGAAAAAGGACATTTACAAGTGTATTCGGGCAAAGAAATATTGACAGTGTAGCGTCTGCCAGGACGGGGATTCGGAAAAGTAACAAGTTGACCTTCCTCGATTTCACGCTCACCATATTTAGCGTCAGGGAAATTTGGTAATTCAGTCATGGCGGATTTTAGATGCGTTGGGATTGCCGTGTTGTATTGTACCGATCTTTAGACAATCTGAGGTTTCCCCGGTACAGAACACCGTTCTAGGTTAACTCGCACAAATCATTGTTTGCTTTAGCCACCGAAATCGACCAAGATCCCTAGGATGAAATTTTATTGATGGCGATACTTATTCATCAAAACAGGCGGGATTAGGCTCAATAGGCATAGAGCTGTCAATGCCATAATCAGTGGGAGGCGATCGCCTCCAGAGAGAGCAGTTTTACCGCTTACTCCCAGCCATGTATAAAGAATCGTGCCAGGAATAATACCGATAAATGTCCCGAGGGTATAGGGAACCCAGTGGATAGGCGTCAAACCAAACAAAAAATTCAGCAAATTAAATGGCGTAATCGGTGCAAAGCGCAGAGCCAAAACAATAGCTAATGGTTTTTTACTGACAGAAGTACGGATTTTCTTGAGAAGGCGATGATCTCGAAATCTTTTGCCTGCCCAATCTTGCAAGATATAACGTGCCGCCCAGAATGCACCGAGGGCACCAAGGGTCGCACCAACAACCGACCAAAATGTCCCCCAAGATAATCCGAAGAGAATACCGCCTGCGGTTGTGAGCACAGTACCTGGTATTCCAAAAATTGTCAGAACAATATATAAGCCCAAAAATAAGGGCACGACACAGCAAGGCAAAATTTGCAGGATACCCGCCAAATTTTCGTGGTCAAACAAAATATGTCTGACCTGAAAACCAAAGCAGGCGATCGCCCCAAGGGCAAAAATGGTCAGAATTAGGCGACGTTTCTGCCGAGGATTCGTTTTTTGAAAAAGATTAAACTTCTGGAGACCCTTGAGGAATCGCATCAGAACCGTCCTCGTCAATTTGAGCATCAAGTGCTTTCTGAGCAGCTTTTGTAATTAAAACTGTGACAACTACTGTGGCAATTAATCCGACAATTGTTAATGCGGTTTTTAATAGTGCTTCCTGACCACCAGCTGCATCAGCGCTCGCTGCATTAGCTGCCGCACGACCGATATAGCCAAAGTAAACATACATAACCGTCCCTGGCATCATGCCAATCCAAGACGCTACAACGTATTCCCGTAGCGTAACTTTTGTCACGCCAAAAGCATAATTAAGGAAGACAAAAGGAAAAATTGGCGAAAGCCTAACCAAACCCACAATTTTCCAGCCTTCCTGCGCTACAGCTTTATCCACAGCTCTAAACTTCGGTTGACTGTCAATCTGTTTCGAGACCCAGTCCCGCGCAATGTATCTCCCAATCAAGAAAGAACAGGTTGCTGCCAAAGTCGAGGCGATCGATACAAGGATCGATCCTTGTACAACTCCAAACAAAGCTCCCGCTCCAAGGGTTAAAGCGGCTCCTGAAACAAACATCACTGATGCCAGCACATAAATACCGATAAAAGCGATAATCCCCCAAGTACCAAGGCTATCCACCCAAAGAATTGCTTGATCTAGCAGGCCGTTAATGAATGTAAAAATACCCAATTTCTTTAATGCGATTACTGCTACCGCCACAATCAGGGCGATCGCCCCAAACTTAACCCACTTATTTTTCAATAATCCGTTCATAATTCCGCTTCATCTGCCTCAACAGCAAAATGCATCTGGACATGTCCAGTCTAAAAACAAACACCCAAACAAACCTTAAAAACACCATAAAATCTGGTTTAATTCCTGAGAAAATCCCGGCAATGCTGAGCCTTATTTCATTAAAATGCTCCCAGACAAACCAAGAGTACCGGTCCAAACACAGCACATTGCAACCAGAATCAATCAAAAAAGCAGATCGACAATAAGTCTGATCTGCTTCTCTACCAAACAATAAATTTTAGACACCGATGGCGGTAGACTCTAATTTAATAACGATTGCGGGAATTTGAACGGCCACCGCCGCCACCACGAGAATTGCCTCTATCCTCACGAGGTCTCGCTTTATTGACCTTAAGTTGACGCCCCATCCAGTCTGCGCCATCAAGCGCTTCGATAGCAGCAAGTTCTTCCTCATCCTTAGACATTTCGACAAAAGCGAAACCACGAGGACGGGATGTTTCACGGTCAGTAGGGATCTGTACCCGCTTCACTGTTCCATAGTCAGCAAAGACATCTCTCAGATCATCTTCTGTAACCTCGTAAGACAAATTTCCAATGTAAATAGACATAATTGTTAGATATTCTTCCAAATCGGAGAATGCAGAGTGTAAAGATTCGGAAGTAAGCAGTTAAAAAATCTGAAAACTTGATTCAACTAAAAATCCTAAATCCCTATCAATTATAAAGCCATCATGGTTGATTTACTAAATTGTCAAGGAATATATCTAAGCCACAAAACTCCCTGAATATCTCGAACAGACACTTGTAAACTTTCAAGACATAACCAATAAGAAGTTTAAGAATAGATTTCCAATAATCCGCAATAATTATCATTATCAGTGTGAGTCTGTCTCAGATAATTCATCTAAACCAAAGACATACTATTTCTCTTAGCTTTAAAAGATGAGCAAAAAAGAAAAAAAGTCAAATAAAACTCATTTATTTCAGATTATTTTAGGCAATAGCTTAATCGTCAGCTTTTTATGTATTATCACAAGCTTAAATGGTCTACTAGAAGTCCCAGAATTAGATTTTTATGATTTGCTCACAAGAAGGAAATCAGCACAAGACATAGATCCACGAATTGTTCTAGTTGGAGTAACAGAATCAGATCTAGAATATCTTAATGGTTGGCCTATTTCAGATCGCAAGCTTACACTTATTCTCAATAAAATAAAACAGCAAAATCCTCACTCTATAGCTCTAGATATTTATCGAGATTTCCCTGTATTTGAAGGTTATGAAGAGCTCAAATCATTTCTTGAGGCAACGCCAAACATTATCGGTGTAGAGAATATCACTCTATCCAACCAACCCAATGAAGTCATGGCGCAGGCAATTAAAGCACCACCAGTTTTAGCAGAGCAAGATCAGGTGGCGATCGCCAACTTCACCTTTGATCAAGACTTTGTGATTCGTCGAGCTTTTCTAGCTGTTCGTCCATATGATCACGAAGAAGCAAAATTAAGCCTGGCAGCACGATTAGCTATTGATTACTTAGAAGATAAAAATATTTTACTAACCCCTATTCCGAACAAAAAATTCACTTACCAATTAGGGAAAAGTGAATTCAAATTACTTGACTCTAAGGCAGGAGGATATGCAGGGCAATACTCTCTTAACAATATTAGAGGGAATCAAATCCTAATCAACTATCGTGGCAAACCTTGTAATCTCCAAGAAGATTGCAAATTCAAAAAAATATCAGTTCAAGATTTATTAGAAAATAATATAGAGGCAGATTTATTCAAAGATAAAATTGTCATATTTGGTAGCTTTAGTGGTAGTCTAGGCGACATTTTCTTCACCTCTTATCAAACACCAATGTTTGGCATCGAGGTACATGCACATATCACAAGTCAGATTATTAATGCGGCAATAGAAGGAAATACTCTGATCAGAACTTTGCCGGAATTTATTGAATGGTTCTGGATTTTACTATGGGCATCAGTAGGTTCCTCTTTAGGAATACTACTTGGCAAAAAGAAAGTCGCATCCCTTGGTATTATTCCAATAACAATCCTATTAGTCACTGTCAATAGAAGCCTATTTTTACAAAATATTTGGCTCCCGATTGTTTCACCATTTGCTGGATTATATTTATCACTCATCACAGCAGCTGGCTATTTATTTTGGCAACAGCTTAAAGACTATACTCGAAATCTAGAATTTAAAGTTGTAGAACGAACAATTGAACTAAAAGAAAAAAATCAAGAATTAGCAGATCAAAATGTAAAGCTAGATCGAGCTCGGGATATTGCAGATGCAGCAAATCGTGCCAAAAGCCAATTTTTAGCAAATATGAGTCATGAACTACGTACTCCTTTAAATGCGATTTTGGGTTTTTCTCAGTTGATGAATCGCGATCCCCAGCTAAGTTCAACTCAAGCTACTTATTTAAGCATTGTCAATCGAAGTGGAGAACATCTTCTCAATTTAATTAATGATGTTCTAGATATGGCAAAAATTGAAGCTGGACGAATGAACCTAAATCTTAAGAGCTTTGATCTAAGGAGCATATTGAATTCTATTGAAGATATTTTCATGCTTAAGGCAGCGGAAAAACAATTAAGTCTAGAGTTCACTTGTGATGAATTAGTACCTCAATACATTCTGACAGATGAAAAAAAGCTACGGCAAATCCTCCTCAATCTTTTAAGTAATGCCATAAAATTCACGACAGTAGGTTCAATTAAATTATTAGTAAAGGTTTTAGAGAAAGAAGATAATCAATATTGTTTGTCTTTTACGGTGCAAGATACTGGCGCCGGTATTGCTGCCACTGAGCTAAACCAATTATTCAATCCTTTCATACAAACAGAGACTGGAATAAAATCTAATCAAGGTACTGGGCTAGGGTTACCGATTAGTCGGAAATTCGTCCAAATGATGGGTGGTGAAATGTCTGTTTCATCGAAGCTCGAAAAAGGTTCTATTTTTACATTTACAATCAAAGTCAAATCAGTTAAAGAATCGCTAGTTGAGCCATTAATTCAACGTCCTAAAGTTATTGGTTTAGAGACGAATCAACCTATCTATAAAATTTTAATTGTTGATGATCGCTGGGTTAATCGAAAGCTTTTAGAACGGTTGCTTACAGCTATTGGGTTTGAGACTCAAGAAGCGAATGATGGGCAGGAGGCGATCGCCATCTGGAAGAGTTGGAAACCGGATTTAATTTGGACAGATATACGAATGCCTATTCTCAATGGATACGAAATGACAAAACAAATTCGTAAGCGAGAAGCCGCAATTTCAAGACAGCAGGATTCTGAACAGCACACAATTATTTTGGCCATCACCGCTAGCATCTTAAAAGAGGATGAAGAGCTTATTCTTCAATCAGGTTGTGATGGTTTTATCCGTAAGCCTTTCAAAGAAAATGACGCGCTTGATTTGATGCAAGAATTCCTGGGTGTCAAATATTTATATGAAGACACCAGCAAGGTTGAACTGAAAGAAAGCACAAATATTGTTGCCGATCAATCAATCCTCAAAGAACAACTTCAATTAACATCAGATGATTGGCAAGAGGAATTGAAACATCACACATTACTCGGCGACGATCAAAGTATTCACGTATTGCTGACAGAGCTTCCGGATACGGCTCAAGAGCTGAAGCAGACTTTAAATATTTGGATACAGCAGTTTCGTTTCGATCTCATTCAAAACTTATTGGAATAACTGATCTTTCAATATGTTTTAGGAATGATTCCCTTGAATTGCGTTGGACAAAAGCTTTTTATTGTGTCCTCTCGGAATCATAGGATTTTCAGAAAATGCAACCAATCGATGCGATATGCGTTTCAGATCGAACCGTTATTTGCATCACAACTGTTCCTTCGTATTACTGGATACTTGGAGATTTGAAAGAAATCTTTAAGTTCAGATTGGATTTGTATTGTCACTAAAATTGGAATTTATTTTTTATGGGTCACGTCGAAGCTGAGCCGGCGATCGCCTTAGGGCAGCCCACCACTCATCAATTTTTGAAATTGTGCGCAGAAACGGATATTGCCAAGATTTCCTCTGCAGCAGACTGGGGCCTTCAACTCTTAATTAAGGGAGATTTTCAGGAACGTTGGCGCATTGCTAAGGTGCTCAGCAAAGTTGGAACCTCGGTTATTCTCCCTTTGCTGGCGATCGCCGAAGATACAAAGCAAGAAACAGAATTACGCTGGTTTGCCATACGCATTTTGGGACAGCATCGTAATTCTGAGGTTTTGGCGCGGTTAATTATCTTGTTGGAAAATTGCAGTGAAGAGTTTCTCGCTGACGAAATTATGCGAGCTTTGGTCAAGTTAGAAGACAAAGCAACGGATTATCTAGTACCGCTCCTGGCTCAGACCGAAACCCGACTATTAGCCGTGAAAGCTTTATGTAAAGTGCGGTATCCCAATATTGTGGAGCCCCTGCTGGAAGTTACAGATGACCCCAATCCACAAATTCGCGAGTTAACCATTGAGGCATTGGGCGGTTTTCGGCATAGTCGGATTTTCGATTGTTTGATTACAGCACTCAGAGATCCTGTTAGTACAGTGCGGATAGAAGCAATTCGAGCCCTTGGATTTTGGGCAAATTGCGTAGATAAAGGGGCAATTCTTAAGGCAGTATCGCCATTGCTATACGACCACAACCTTGATGTTTGTCGGCAAGCAGGCCTTACCCTCAGCCGTCTTCAAACACCTGAAGCAGTCACGGCGATCGCCGCAGTTGCAAAATCCGAAATCACGCCTTTTGTTCTCAAAACAGAATTAGTACAAGCATTAGGCTGGATCGATCACCAAACGAGTATTGAGGTTTTAGCCCAGCTTTTAGAAACGTCTTCTGAACCCCTCACCCTCGAAATCGTTAAGATTTTTGGTCGTCTCACCAGCGGCGATCGCCAAGCCCAAGCCTCAGACATTCTGTTGAATTTTTGGCAGCAACAAGCACAATTGCCCCATCGCGATCTCCGTCAAGCTATTGCCTATACCCTTGGCCAACTCAAACAAGCATCGGCTCGTCCCATCCTTGAAGAACTCAACAAAGATGACGATTCTGCGGTCCAACTTCACGCTAATGCCGCTCTCAACAAACTGCACAGTATAAATCCTTAGTGCAAACTTTACTGTTTTTTTTTCTGACATCAGTTAAGCTAGCCAATTGTGATTAAAAACATTGATGTGACTAAAGATGAGTAGCGAATTTCGCGAACTTTTAAGAAAAGTTGGTAGTGGAAAACACACAAGCAAAGGCCTAACCCGTTCAGAAGCGACAACCGCCTTACAAATGATGGTCGATGGGGTTGCCACGCCTGCTCAGATTGGTGCATTTTTAATTTCCCATCGCATTAAGAGGCCCACCGGGACAGAACTAGCCGGGATGCTGGATTTTTACGATTCTCGTAGTCAAAAACTGCAGCCTATTTGCCCAAATAAAACGGTTTTTGTCCTCGGCATTCCCTATGATGGCCGTTCCCGCACCGCACCAATTTCACCAATCACCTCTCTCATTCTGAAAACTGCTGGCATTCCAGTAGTTATGCATGGTGGCGATCGCCTCCCCACTAAATATGGCCTACCCTTGATCGAAATCTGGAAAGCTTTGGGGATCAATTTTGAAACTTTAGCCTTTGATAATTACCAAGCCTTTTTCGAAAAAGAAGAATTTGCTCTCTGCTATACACCGACATTTTTACCTGACAGTACAAAGCTGACATCCTACCGCGAAGAACTCGGTAAACGCCCGCCCATTGCCACTCTCGAACTCGCATGGTCTCCCTACGCAGGCGATAATAGTCACACCATCGCAGGCTATGTACATCCTCCAACCGAAGGTATTATTCACAGTACTTTTGGTGAGCGGCAGCACTCTCCTTATACCCTCATTAAAGGATTAGAAGGTAGCGGCGATCTACGAATATCTCAGATCACCATTGTTGCGACCCACGAACGGGATGAAGCAGGCAATATCAAGTATCTAAAACCCAATCCCTATGAATATGATTTGGGTGGCCATGATGTCCATCTTGAATCACCAGAAAATTACAGTGAACGCTTACAAGCATTAATCAATGGCGAAAAGAATGACCTCTTTAATACAGCCATTTGGAATGGGGCCTTTTATCTTTGGCACTGCGGTGCGGTGGAAGATTTAAAAACCGGAATTGCAACCTCAGAAGCATTTGTTCTTGAGGGGAAACTAAAGGATACTCTTGCACAATTGCAGTCTTCTCTCAGCCAATACTAGACATTTGACAGGCTCATTCACAAAAGGGGCGATCGCCGATTATCACGCAATCACAGATTCTCCTCTGTTTGTAAAACGGTATTAAAAAGTCTAAACTAAACTTCAGAAGCTGCGATGTTTTGTCATATCCCAGCATTAAATTTAAGGGTCTTTCTACAATAATCCCTTATTTCCATTTGATTTTTAGTTGCCATCAGTTTGCAAAGTTGTCGCTAGAAAGTATGGCTTTGCACCGAGCAATCGGAGGCTTGAGATAGTCGGCTGCGGGCAAGTTTGTACCTATAGAAGCGTGAGGAAGTCCGATGATGAGAAATCGTATTGTCCCAAGAATGGTTGAGCTAGCTGAAGGCGTTTATATCGAAACAGCCATTCCTCGCGAGAATCATGCAGCACTTAGATCTGGTTTTGCAGGTTACCCCAATAATCCCCGTTGGACAGTGCGTAAATATAAGGCTTGGAAGCAGGGGAAACTTTGGCGAAAATCCCTCAGCGATGGTTCGATGACGATCCATGATCAGCAACTTATTGCCACAGAAACAGCCTTAAATGCAGCGATCGCCTCCCCAGAATCTGAACGTACTTCTTGGCGATCGCCTTTCAAAAAATTTGCATTCTCCCTAAATTAAGCTTTTAAGGTTTTCCTTTTAAATAGAGCACCAATGGCGGTACAGTAAAATCTCCTAACCTAATCTGTCATTGGCGATCGCCCTATCTATGCCCTGCGATTATCTCATCGAAATCCTGAATGCCCGCGTCTATGATGTGGCCAAAGAAAGTCCTCTCGAACAGGCTCCGAATCTATCTACTCGACTTAATAACAATGTCTTATTAAAGCGGGAAGATTTGCAATCGGTATTTTCGTTCAAGCTACGCGGCGCTTACAACAAAATGGCGCACCTATCTAAAGAACAATTAGATTGTGGGGTAATTGCAGCATCAGCAGGTAATCATGCCCAAGGGGTCGCTCTTTCGGCAAAGCGATTAGGCACACGAGCAGTGATTGTCATGCCAGTCGTGACACCACAGGTAAAAATTAATGCCGTTAAAGCGCGAGGTGGCGAAGTCATTCTCCACGGCAATGCCTATGACGATGCCTATGCCCATGCCCGAAAACTGTCAGAAGAACAGAATTTAACCTTTATTCACCCTTTTGATGACCCCCATGTTATTGCTGGTCAGGGCACGATTGGCATGGAAATTTTACGCCAGTGCCAACAGCCAATCCATGCGATTTTTGTGGCGATCGGTGGTGGTGGTTTAATCGCAGGCATTGCGGCCTATGTCAAACGGGTACGTCCCGACATCAAAATTATTGGCGTTGAACCAGTGGATGCAGACGCGATGAGTCAGTCCCTCGCCAAGGGTGAGCGAGTGCAATTATCGCAAGTGGGTTTATTTGCTGACGGTGTGGCGGTTCGCTATGTCGGAGAAGAAACATTCCGACTCTGCAAAGACTACATCGATGAAATGATTTTGGTCTCAACGGATGACACCTGTGCCGCCATTAAAGATGTATTCGAAGATACGCGTTCCATTCTTGAGCCAGCAGGAGCTTTGGCGATCGCCGGAATGAAAGCCTATGTCGAGCGGGAAGGAATTTCAGACGAAAATTTGGTGGCCGTGGCCTGTGGCGCCAATATGAATTTTGATCGTTTACGCTTTGTGGCAGAACGGGCGGAACTTGGAGAAGGTAGAGAAGCGATTTTTGCAGTAACTATTCCGGAAACACCCGGTAGCCTCAGAAAATTTTGCCGCTGCATGGGCGATCGCAACCTGACTGAATTTAACTATCGAATTTCTGACGAAGCAGAAGCTCATATTTTTGTAGGCATCCAAATTGAAAATCGTGGAGACATTAAACCCCTTGCCGAAACCTTTGAGGCAAACGGCTTTAAAACCCTCGACCTCACTGACGACGAACTGACAAAATTACACCTCCGGCATATGGTTGGTGGTCGCAGCGAAAAAGCTCAAAATGAATTGTTGTATCGATTTGAGTTCCCTGAATGTCCCGGTGCATTGATGAAATTCGTTGAGGCGATGAGTCCCGATTGGAATATTAGTGGCTTCCATTACCGCAATAATGGCTCTGATTATGGTCGGATTGCGATCGCCATCCAAGTGCCTCCCAGCGAAATGGATCAATGGCAAACTTTCCTCGATCAACTCGGTTACCGCTATTGGGATGAAAACCAAAACCCGGCATATCACCTTTTCCTCGGTTAAGAGATTCTATTTTTCCGTAGTTGGCGATCGCTCTTCCATAACACGTTTATAAACCTGAGCCGTTTCTATCGAGATCTTTGCCCAATTAAATCGTTCGGGTAAATCCGCATAGGCGTTAGCTACCAGAGTTTGCGCATAATCTGGGTGCTGCAAAACTTTAAGAATCCCCCAAGCCAGCGAATCCGCGACATTAGCATAAGTGACAAGTCCTGTTTGCTCATGGGTCACTACTTCCGGTAAGCCACCCGTATTCGAGACAACAACAGGTACTTTTGCAGCAAAGCTTTCTAGCGCGACAATCCCAAAAGGCTCATACAAACTTGGAAAAACGGCGCAATCTGCAATCGTTTGAAACCGATCCAGATCTTCGTCAGACATAAACCCAGTAAACTCACAGGCTTCTGATACTCCTAAATCATGAGCTTGTTTCTGAAGATAGTCATTATTTCCACCACCAATGATGACAAACTTTACTCTGCCTTCCATCGTTTCCAAAACACGAGGAGCGGCATCCAATAGAACACTAATGCCCTTTTCATAGGTCATTCGTCCAACATAATACACAATTTTTTGATCATCAGGTGCAAAACGACGTCGAAAAGCTTGTCGATCAAATTGGTCAGAATGCTGCTTTTTTTCAGGGCGAATACCGTTAAAAATCACATCGACTTTATCGGGAGTAACTTGCAACGCTCGTTCTAATTCTTGACGCATATATTGACTACAAACAATTACCCGCCAAGCTTCATGAACCAGGTCGCGTTCTTTATTCGAAATATAGGCATGGGTATCTGTATGAATGCCATTATGTCGGCCATATTCAGTGGCATGAATTGTCACAATTAAAGGGAGTTCAAATTGTTGCTTGAGGGCGATCGCCGCATCTCCAACAAGCCAATCATGAGCGTGAATCAATGAAATATTGGTGTGCTCAGTCAAAAACTTTTTCCCGAAAGTAACCATTGCATCGTTCATTGCAGTTACCCAATCAAAAAATTGCCCATTCTCTGGCACTGCTACCCGATGGATACGAATACCTTCGACTGTTTCCCGAATTGGCAAATCATCACTCTGAATCGTCACCAGATCAATCTCATGACCCAAAGCCACAACCTCAGGATAAAGCTCCCCAACATGGCGAGCCAATCCACCAACCACTCGCGGAGGGAACTCCCAACTCAGTACAAAAATACGCATTTATCACACTCCACAAAATTAATTGTGGAAACTCCCTTCATTTCCAGCACACAAACCCTTGAAGAAATCTCACAGATCTGACATACCGCCTGAATAAAGACTCTTTTTTCCCTTACAATAAAAAGTGGGCAAAAACTTATTCGATCAAGAACAAAAGTTTTTGTTCACTCCTCACACCATATTTCGCCCGAGTCGCCATAGTATTCGGGCGTTTTTCTTTGGAAAATTACGCCCAGCAAAAATACATTACAGCAAGAAAAAGATTATTTGCGATCTCTGGCTAACTTTTGAAAAGAAAAGAGAATACTCGAATAGATTAATTCCACAACACTTAAGCGTATCGTAACATCACTATTCTAATTATTCGGATCGCATCCTAAACTTACAAAAGTTATTATTGTTTATTATCGTTTTTATCGAAGCGGTAAACCAATCAGAGTCATATGTTAGAATCCTCTAGTATTCTCAGCAACACATTATTTTAAGTAGGAATTTAGAGGCATGTCAAAAACTGCCCCAGTCACAGATGCAACTTTTCAAGAAGAAGTTCTTGAAAGTGATGTACCAGTTCTAGTGGATTTTTGGGCTCCTTGGTGTGGTCCCTGTCGTATGGTCGCTCCTGTCGTAGAAGAGATCGCAGACCAATACAAGGATCAAATTAAAGTATTCAAACTCAATACTGATGAGAATCCTAGTGTCGCTAGCGATTACGGTATCCGCAGTATTCCCACCCTCATGATCTTCAAGGGTGGCAAAAAAGTTGATATGGTCGTTGGTGCTGTACCGAAGACGACTCTCGCGACAGCGATTGACAAACAACTTTAAAAAATCACGGTCTACAAATTAGACAGAAAAAAGCGCCTTGCTGTCGACAAGGCATTAAGAAAAAAGACTCGACAAAGTGTACTTACATTTTTGGCCTCATCTATATTGATGGGGTATTTTTATTGTCAGAAATATACTCACTAATATGACAAGGCATTTTGGCAATTCACGGCCATCAAATATGAGGTTTACTGATAAAAGAAAGAGGCGATCGCCATAAAATGGCAACCACATCATTCAATTTATTTCAACTAAAATCTAAAGCGTTTTATCAAGTTCAGCAATTAATTCATCGAGCTCTTCAAGGGCTTGATTCACATCTAAACGTAGGGAACCAAGCGTTGGGTCACTAAGTAATTTGACGAGCGCCTCACGCTTCCCTTTAATAACTTCAACCTTTTCCCGCAATGTTACTTTAGACATCATTTCCTCTTTTTCTGACTTTCAGAAATTAGTGGCTAAAAAATAGTAAGAGCTTTAAACAATTAGAAAAGCTCCAAATTCAAAGAACAACTCTATTCAATATCCGCTAAATTGACTCTGCCGCCTGTCCGATCAGAAATCGCACCAACTTCTTTCATTTTAGCGATAAATTCACTGGCTAATTTGACAAATGCCTTTGAACCAGAAGTATTAGGCATAGAAACAACCGCAGGTTGGAACGTATCTAAAGCCTTTGCCACGTTGACATCCATCGGAATCTTGTGTTTAAAGATTTGAGATGCAGTGAAATCATCACTCACTCGCTTCATCACTTGATTGTAATAACGATTGAGTAGGGTGCCACCAGACAGAATAAAGACGATGCCTAATAGATTGAGTTTGATGGGATCGATGTTGTCCGGATCAGTATCTTGATGACTCTCACGTAGCGCACGAATTCGTCGTTGTAGTAACTGAATCCCCACAACTGACAATGGTTCGGGACGAGCAGGAAGAATATAAAAATCACTCGCAGCTAAACCACTTCTGGTTACAAGGTTATAGCCTGGTGCACAGTCCATAATGATGAAATCATACTGATCCATCACAGGTTCAAGGATTTGCTTGATGAGAATAAGTTCAAAGTTATTCCAGATTTCCTGGAAGTTTGTATCTTCATCTTTTACAGCTCGCTTATGAAGCATTTCTGAAACAAGATATTCATCGTAAAGTTCAATATCACCAGGGAGCAAGTCTAATCCTTGAACGTTAGCGATAAACGGACAAATAATGTCGTTAATATCTAGACTTTGTTTGAGAGTCGGCTTAATGGTGGTCTCAATAAGGTAGCTAATCGTGCGTCTTGCTTTGCGAATACGAGCAAAATCCTGAGGTGGCATTAGGCTCAAGGTGGCACTGATCTGAGAATCTAAGTCAACGACAAGTACACGCTTTTTATGGTGGCGAGCTAAGCATGCAGCAAGATTAACGGTTAGGGTCGTTTTACCGACACCTCCTTTCATGTTGACGGTACTGATAATAAGTGCCATAGACGCTGTTACAGATAAATAGGGTTGTTAGAGTAGAGTTCCCGAGAATGGGCCAAATTTTCTTTGATAAAAGGTGTTTTTTCGATATTTGTCGCCATTGTACCTTTATCTTCATATTTGCTTAAGGCAACCAAAGGATGATTTTAATTAGCATCAAAATTGATTAATCGAGGCGATAAATTGAGGTACGACGCAACGCAGTAAACGGCGACAACCTCAATACATCTAACTTGACCACAAATCCGTAAGTTGAGTTCTGTTTTTTCAGGCTATGTTCCGATTAGAAACGGTGGCGATCGCCCACCAAATAATCAAAATTTTAGACCCAATATCTAGACGGCAATAGAGGCAGCGGAAGATGGCGCCTTACGGAAAAGATAACCCGTGCCTCTCTCAGTAATGATAAATTCAGGCTGGCGAGGGTCTTCTTCGATTTTTGATCGCAAGCGGGAAACATGGACATCCACAACTCTCAAATCACTATGACGACGGGGGACATAACCCCAAATTGCCGTCAAGATATCTGTACGGCTGAGAGGATTACCAGCTTGGTTAACGAGTAGGTGCAAAAGGTCAAATTCAATGTGGGTGAGACGCAAAACATTGCCATTCTGCAAAACTTTGCGGCGATTCGTATCAATTACAAGGTTAGCAATACGGAGAACACCAGCTTCTTCGACTTCATTTTGCTGCTTTTTAGTACGGCGAAGAATACAGTGAATGCGAGCTTCTAATTCTTTTGGGGAGAATGGTTTAACGAGATAATCATCGGCGCCAAAACGTAGTCCAGTAATGCGATCTGCCACATCTCCAAGAGCTGTTAGCATAATAATCGGAGTGTCGCTCTCTCTGCGGATTTCTTGACAGACATAATAGCCATCGCGCTTGGGCATCATGACGTCAAGAATAACGAGATCAGGGCGTTCACGCCAAAAGACCTCAAGGGCTTCGTCACCATCAGCGGCGGTAATAATGTCGTAGCCGATCATGGAGAGTCGGGTATTTAAAATACGGCGTACGGCGATTTCGTCATCTACGACGAGGATTGTTGCCTTACTCTCTACCACGATGAATACTGCTCCCTCTATGTCTGCAAGTAATGGTGTTTTGTGAAAATGACTATTTACATTTCGTTACATTCAGTATAGCAATAACATTTGGCTCATGCAAAAGAGATAATGTTTAGGGTTTCGATTTCGGTATGGAAAGACGGATTGAAAGGTTTAGACTGAAGTAGCTTAGTCGTCTTGGTCTATAAGGAATTTGGGTTTTATGGTTGGCGATCGCCAGAAGTTTGAGGGTTGGGGTTTTATCAATTTAAATAAGCCTGCGGGTTGGACCTCCCATGATTGCATCGGCAAACTAAGACGATTATTGAGACTAAAAAAGATTGGCCATGGTGGCACTCTAGATCCAATGGCTACAGGGGTTTTGCCAGTTGCGGTGGGTAAAGCGACGAGATTATTGCAGTATTTACCAAAACAAAAGGCGTACAGAGCAATTGTTCGATTTGGAATACGCACCACAACAGATGATCTTGAAGGGGAGGCGATCGCCACAAAGTCTTGTCCAGATCTGACTTTGGCGGAAGTAAAAGCATATCTCCCAAATTTCATGGGGAAAATCACCCAAATTCCGCCAGCATTTAGTGCGATCAAAAAGAATGGTAAGCCTCTATATGCTTTAGCGAGACAGGGTATTGAGGTGGAAGTGCCCAGTCGTGAAGTGGATATTTATGAGCTAAATATTTTAGGTTGGCGAGAGGGAGAATTTCCAGAGCTGGATCTAGAGGTACATTGCGGCGAAGGGACATACATTCGGGCGATCGCCAGGGATTTAGGTGTTGCGGTCGGTACAGAAGCAACATTAGCGGGATTAATTCGTAGTCAAAGTGGTGGTTTCAGCCTAGAGCAAAGCATTAGCTTTGAGGATATTGAAAAGCAATTAGAAGAAGAAAGCTTTGCATGCAAAAAACCAAATCAGTTATTACAGCATTTACCTCAACTTGTTTTAACGGAATCTCAAGTGACTGCCTGGAGCTATGGTCAAAAAATCCCTTGGGTTGATCCGCCAATTCCCCAGGCAACTCCATTAGGGATTTATGATTCGGCCAGTGATTTTTTAGGTGTTGGGGAATTTAAACCGAGTAAGACTGAAGTAGATCAGATTGTCCTTGCGCCACGCCTTGTGTTGTTTGGTAAGTAAGCTTTGAGGAATTTTTATCAGCCTTTAAAGATTGAATCCTGGCGACATTTGCTGACTTGGGGACATTTGCTGGTGGGAAAATAATGCGTCAGTGCGAATAAAAACTTCCCGAGGCAAAACGATGGCTTGCTGTCGGAAACTAACAAACCCTTTACAAGTTTCGCGATCTATCGCCACACCTGTCACATATTGAGCACGAACGGGATGAATATTCGCGTAGTTATAGTAGATCTGCTGGGCAGCCCATAACACTCTGGGTTCGATCAACACGACAGGCGGTCTCTGCTACGACTATTTCACCATCAGGATACGCTGAGAGTTTGGGTAAATCAAGAACACAATAAGTTCAATGACGGCTGATTTTCTACGGAAGTGAACAGGGTAATATAAGAAAGTACAAACTTAGTAGCGTGAAGTATCAGGGAGGTCTTGTTATGGCAGTTTTAACAAAAACGCCTCAGGAAATTTCTCACATGAGTGAAGCTGATGTGGCGAATTTAGCGACTCGGCTCGAACTAGATGATTACGCGAGCCCCTTTGAAGCGCTACAGGATTGGCACCTATTGCGGGCGATCGCCTTTCAGCGAGAAGATTTAGTCAAACCCTACTGGCATTTACTCGATATCGAAGCATACGACGAATCATAAATGCTCAAGGATAAAAAAGTTGTCGTTGGCATTAGCGGTGGTATTGCCGCCTACAAAGTCTGCGAAGTAATCTCTCGCCTCTTTAAAGCAGGGGCGGAGGTTCGTGTGGTGCTAACCGATTCGGCACAGCGATTTATTACACCGCTTACCGTAGCAACATTAAGTCGTCATGCGGCTTATACAGATGAAGATTTTTGGGATAGCCATCAGCCTCGCCCGGTTCACATTGATCTAGGAGAGTGGTCTGATCTAATTTTGCTAGCTCCATTGACGGCAAATACCCTAGCGAAAGTCAGCTTGGGCTTGGCAGACACATTGCTGACAAATATTATTCTGGCGTCAAATTGTCCAGTGCTGGCTGTTCCGGCAATGAATACCGACATGTGGCAACAGCTTTCGGTGCAATCAAATTGGCGCAAGTTACAGAAAGACGAGCGATATCATATCCTTTCGCCGAATAGTGGTCTGTTGGCTTGCGATCGCCGTGGCAAAGGACGGATGTCAGAGCCCACTGAAATTATTGAAGCGATAGAATCCCTGATCCATAGTCGGGGTCAAGAGGATTTACGTAATACGAAAATATTGATTAGTGCTGGTGGAACCCGCGAACATATTGATGCGGTGAGGTTTATTGGCAATCCATCCTCAGGAAAAATGGGGCTGGCGATCGCCAAAGCAGCAGCCTATCGAGGTGCAGAAATCACTTTAGTTCACGCGCCAATCGAAGCTCGATTGCTTGAAGATTTGCCAGAAATGGAACGGTTTCCGGTAGTTAGCTCAGCGGAAATGGAGCGATCACTATTAGACCAGGCAGACCAATTTGATTGGATTATCATGTGCGCGGCGGTGGGTGATGTCCGCTCAAAAATCCTACATAACAACAAATTATCGAAAGCAGATTTACCCGAAAGCATTGAACTCGAAACAATTCCCGATATTGCAGCGCAGCTTGGTCACAAAAAACGTGCAGACCAAAAGTTAATCGGTTTCGCGGCACAAACTGGAGAAATTACAGCTCCAGCTCTCGCCAAACTCCAACGCAAAAATCTGGATGCGATCGCCGCTAACTCGATTGATTTACCAGATTCAGGGTTTGGGAGTGAGACAAATCAGCTTGTGTTTATCGATAAAGAAGGGAGGCAGGCGACAATTCCCATGGCGCCAAAATTGGCGATCGCCCATCATCTCCTCGATTTTATTAAGCAGCTTTAGACAGTTACTCGACCCAGTATTTGGGATTATTTAGTGTATCGGCGCAAACAACCCGACCCTGAATTCTTCCAATAATATCTGGCTGTAATACTTGTACCATCCACGCTTCTGCATTTTTAGGTGCAATAGGGTAAGTTGCCTCAAAGCCCTGTATTCCAGCGGGAGCAAATCCAGATCTTGGATAGTAACTGGGATGGCCAAGCACAAAAACAAGTTGAACCCCTATCGCTTTAAGTTTTTCTAACCCAGTCTGAATAAGCTGACCACCAATGCCTTGTTTTTGATATTGAGGAAGCACAGCAAGAGGTGCCAAAATCGACGCCGAAATAGGTTCTGAAGGCTCAGGTTCCAATTGCGCTTTGGTAAACAAAATATGTCCCACAACCATTTGCTCCTTTACTGCAACTAGCGACAATAAAGGATGGGCAGTGGGATCTGAGAGCAAAGCGGAAATCAGCTCCGTAATTTCTGGTCCTTCTGTCTCACCAAATGCGGCGATCGCCAACTCTAAAATTTGAGGTAAATCTGAATCTGTTGCCTCGCGTATTTCTACATCCATCATGTTAAAAAGTTAATCTCCCACCCGAAAGCTGGCAGCTATTTCCCAGCAAAATCGACCACTTGAACTTTTGTCCATTTTGTTTTGTGGCGAGCCAGAAATTCTTGATGATTCGGGTGGGGTGAATAAACATCAAGATCAGCATCGCTTTGGAGTTTTACATACAAGCCAAGTTGATAACTTTTGATATGAACTTCGCGATCCTCACGGGCTTTTAAACCGAGGTCAACGCTCAGCACACCGGGAATTTGACCAAGCAATTCGATGCCGTCATCAATAATTGCTTGGGTATCCACAGTAGTGGTGGTCATTGAGAGTTCGAATAAAACGATGTGATGTAAGGGTTGGGACATTATGTTTAGCGATTAGATTTTTGCTTAAAGTTTTTAGGATAAAGTTGCAGTCATTTCTTCCATAACCACAGGTGTCAAAGGTTGAGAATTATGTTTCATCGCCGCTTTAATAAACCCGAAAAACAGGGGATGGGGCTGATTTGGGCGGGACTGAAATTCGGGGTGGAATTGAGTCGCAATAAAAAACGGATGGCTTGGATATTCAATAATTTCCACAAGGCGGCCATCGGGGGATGTACCACTAATTTGATAACCGCTTTCAAGAAAAAGATTGCGGTAGGCATTATTAAATTCGTAGCGATGGCGATGGCGCTCATAAACCACTTCTTCGCCATAAAGTTGATGCGTTTTTGTGTCCGGCGTGAGGCGACAAGGATATAGTCCTAAACGCATTGTGCCACCAAGATCCACAACATCCCGTTGCTCCGGCAAAATATTAATGACAGGATTTTTTGCTTCGGGCTGGAATTCGGCGCTATTCGCTTCTTCAAGTTTGGCCACATTGCGTGCCCACTCAATGACGGAAGATTGCATCCCTAAACAAAGTCCCAGAAACGGAATATTATTGGCACGGGCATAGGCGATCGCCGCAACCTTTCCATCGACACCACGGGAGCCAAAGCCACCAGGCACAACGATGCCAGACATTCCTTTCAAGTATTGCTCTGCGCCATTTTTCTCTAAATCTTCGGCATTAATCCAATGCAATTTAATATCAGCATCATTGGCGATCGCCGCGTGCCCGAGGGATTCAACCACAGATAAATACGCATCATTAAGCTGCACATATTTACCCACAATAGCAATATCCATATGGCGGGTAGGGCGTTTCATCCGCTCCACCAAACCGATCCAATTTTCTAAATTGGGCTGTCGCGCTTCCATGTTGAGCAGCTTTAAACTTTGCTCAGCTAAACCTTCTCGTTCCAGCATTAGAGGCACTTCATAAATACTGCTGGCATCCTGAGACGTAATTACCTGCTCCTCTGGCACATTACAGAATTCGGAAATTTTTTCCCGCTGTCCCGCAGGCAAAGGGCGATCGCAGCGACAAACAAGAATATCCGGCTGAATACCAATCGACCGTAACTCTTTTACCGAGTGCTGAGTGGGTTTTGTTTTCGTTTCGCCTGCTGCCGGAATCCAAGGGATTAACGTTACATGCATATATATAACGTTATCGCGACCAGCTTCTTTGCGGAATTGGCGAATCGCTTCGAGAAATGGCAACGACTCAATGTCACCAACAGTGCCACCAATCTCAGTAATCACAAAATCAGGATTTGTATTTTCTGCCACCCGAAAAATACGCTCTTTAATTTCATTGGTGATATGGGGAATCACCTGAACCGTACCTCCTTGATAATCACCACGACGTTCCTTATTAATAACAGCTTGGTAAATCGAACCTGTGGTCACACTATTAAGTCGCGACATGGACGTATCAGTAAATCGTTCGTAGTGGCCAAGATCCAAGTCTGTCTCTGCGCCATCTTCGGTTACAAAAACTTCGCCATGCTGAAACGGGCTCATTGTACCGGGGTCAACATTAATATATGGATCGAGCTTGAGGATCGACACCGAATAATCCCGTGATTTGAGGAGCCTCCCTAAACTTGCTGCCACGATTCCTTTGCCGATGCTGGACACTACACCACCAGTAACAAAGATAAATTTAGACATTAATAGCTACCCAATCCTGTTGAAAATTTCTTTAACCTGTCCATTCTGCCATAGTCCTTTCGATAGATATACCGAATTCACTAGTTACACTTTTATAGGGCAGATTTCAGTCTGTTTGATGTCAAAGTTGGACACCAGATTTGTCGTGATGGATGGAGCGATCGCCAACTTTAAAAATAAAAAAATTGGAGTATTGCTTACAAATTACAACCATACTCCTTATGCTAATTCATTATTAAAACGTCTAATAATAAGAACTTTAGGACGCTGCAAGACAAAATTCTGACCAACGCTGCTGCACTTGTCGATAGCAATCAGGTGGACTAATTTTTAGTTTTCGCAATAGATAAATCTCTGGCTTACTTTCATCTTTAAGTAGCAGGGTGAAATCCGTATTTGGATCATAAGTTTGCACAGACTGGATAATTTTCGCCATGCTACCCGCATCAACTTGATAAGCCTGTAAATGTTCTGGTATTGCCAGAGCCTCAACAAAATTAATAGTGTATTTCACGAGATCCTCTCGCCAAATAATGGAAGTATCAGTAGCGATCGCCACCTGACAAGAAACTAAGCCTCGTCCTTGGTTTTGGTAGCCTTGCCAAGCAGCATGACCCAAAGGCAATAAATGTTCGCGGATAAAATGACTTTGCCAACAATAGGACTGATGAGTGCGTAAACTATTTGGCGATCGCATCCATTTCCTCCCGTAATTTACGAGTGGCAGCCACCATATTTTTTAAAGCAGGCACCACTTCTTCCCAACGACGAGTTTTCAGACCACAATCAGGATTAATCCACACTTGCTGGATCGGAAGTTTTTCCAAACCCGCTTTCAGTTGTTCTACCAATTGCGCTTGGGTGGGCACCACCGGACTATGGATGTCATACACCCCATTACCAATTTGATGGCTATAACCCGCGCTGGTGACTTCTCCAAGGGTGCGATTATTACTACGGCTATTTTCGATGGAAATTACATCTGCATCGAGGCGCTCAATGTCTTGAATAATGTCGCCAAATTCGCAATAACACATATGGGTATGAATTTGGGTCTGGGGTTGAGCGATCGCCGTTGCGAGACGGAAAGCATCCACAGCCCAACCCAGATAATCATTCCAGTGTTGCACCTTGAGCGGCAAACCTTCCCGTAGGGCAGGCTCATCCACCTGAATAATTTGAGCACCTGCAGTTTCAAGCTCCGCAATTTCTTCCCGTAATGCCAGCGCAATTTGAAATGCTTGTTCCTTGCGGGACAAATCTGCACGGGGGAATGACCAATTCAAGATCGTAATGGGTGCCGTTAACATCCCTTTCACAGGTTTTTCTGTTAAGGATTGGGCAAACTGAAATTCCCGTACAGTCATCGCTTGGGAACGGGACACATCACCATAAATAATGGGGGGACGCACACAACGGCTGCCATAACTTTGCACCCAACCATTGGTGGTAAAGGCAAAACCAGACAGCTGCCGCCCAAAGTATTCCACCATATCAGTCCGTTCAAATTCGCCATGGACCAAGACATCAAGGCCAATATCTTCTTGCAGCTTGATGCAATCTGCAATTTGTTTTTCCATGGCAGCTTGGTACTCCGCGAGGGACAGCTCACCTTTTTTGTACTGCACTCGTAACCGTCGCACTTCTTTGGTTTGGGGGAAGGAACCAATGGTGGTGGTGGGTAAAGGCGGCAACGCAATTTGTTGGCTAATGCGGGAGCTGTAGGACAAAGACCGCTCAAAATTCTTGGGTTGCAGGGCTTCTAGGGCTGTATGAACCGCAGGGTTGGGAGGATTGAAATCAATAAAAGCTTGCCATGCCTGTTGAATCTGCTGTTGTTGGGCCGTGGTGTCCGTACCGTTAAGGGTTTGGGCGAGGAACACAATTTCGGTTAATTTCTGTTCGGCAAAACTTAAGACGCCATGTAAGGGTTGGGGTAATTGTTTTTCGAGTTTGGCGTCGTGGGGAACAAATTGTAGAGAGGCAGAGGGTTGGACTCGCACAGTTGTGGCGATCGCCTGAATCTCTTTTAAGCGCTGCAAGGTGTCTTCCGGTTGACATTGCCAAATATTACGGCCATCAATAACCCCAGCACCCAAGACCTTATCGGCAGGAAAACCATGGGTTTGCAATAACTGTAAATTGTCGCCTCGGGTGAAATCTAAACTGATGCCTGCCACTGGTAAGGCGGTGACCCAGTTATAGGTGTCGCCCAAATCATCAAAGTAGGTAACCAATTGCAACGGCACACCGACTTTCGCTAAAGCAGCATAAGTTTTTTCCACAGCGGCTTGGAGTTGGGGCGCACGACTCGTCACCAAAATTGGCTCATGGATCTGTACTTCGGCGATCGCCAAGCCCTTTAGCTCAGTCAATAGCTCAACATAGAGGGGCAATAATGCATCTAACAAACCGTCAAAATCTGCCTTACAGCGACTTAAACTGAGTAACGTCACAGGGCTTAAAATGACGGGAGTTGCCCGGGCTGCGAGGCTAGATTGGGCGCGTTTAACCGTCGCAATAAAATCACTAAAATCCCCTTGGGGTTTGGCATCAGCATCAATTTCAGACACAAGATAATGGTAGTTAGAATCAAACCATTTCGTCATTTCCAAAGCTGGACGATTATCAACGCCACGGGCCATGGCAAAATAGCGCGTCAACCCAGATAATTCCGCAAATCGCGCTGGAATTAAACCCAAACGGACAGCCCAATCCAGCACTAAATCGTAAAACGTGAAATCACCTACCGCAATGTGGTCAATACCTGCCTGTAATTGGGTTTGCCAATCCTTGGCTTCGAGGTCTTGTAGTGTTTGGACGAGGGTTGCTTCATTTAATTTGCCGCGCCAGAAAGACTCCAAAGCCTTTTTTACCTCGCGGCGTTTACCCATCCGGGCATAACCTAATGATGCAGTTTGAATTGTCATGGTTTTTTCAATTAAAAATTTGGTCTATCTACGAGGTCAAATAACTTATAAACAAAGTCCATATTTTCAACTCAATCAATCGATATTTTGTGTTTAGTAATAAAAAATCACAGCAAACATTTCTCTCAAAAAAGCATGAGAAATCATAAGAAATTCCACAATAAATTCGCCCTAAGATATTGGCTAAAACCCAATATTTAGCACTATTAGTCAACTGGAATTGGGGCCACAATACTTTTTTCTGCAACAGAGGAAAAAATGAGCTATTTCTATGAGCTTCAAAAAAACAGGAAACAGCCCATCATCACAATGAATAATGCACAAAATCTGCTCCTGAAGCATCTCAATTTTTCACACATTTCCAGAGAATAATGTGCGGGCTATGCCATCGTATGGATTGTAGTTATTGCAGAGGGGGAAAGGAGATCGAGTGATCGCCTTCCAAAAAATCTTTGAATCATCATCTGTGCCTCGCAGATGTAACTAGGAACATGAACATTGACATCGGCGGGCATTCTGACTGAGGAAAAAACTCCTTTCACAGTTGCGGGACAGCGCTGGATTTACACCAAACTTTCCCCGTTACCTCTAACGACTGATCTTCGTTAGAACCGAGTTGAGCGGTATCGTAACATATTTTTGCAAGGAAATGATCAATAACGAATTCAACGAGTACAAAACACTTTTCAAATGAATGAATTTATTTACGACGAAAAATATTGTTTGTTCTCTAGTCAAAAAACTCAATTCATCGAATAATTTCAACAGTATTGTATTGCAATCAATCAAATTTTAATTGGTCTATTTTTTCGATAAAAAACAATTAGATCATCTGTAGTATTTCTGAATGAAAGCATTTTTTTGTATGATGTCTCCGTAGAGCAGAGGCAAATCATCGATGCAAATTTTCGGTACAACAAAATTACTGGGGGTTATCGGTGACCCTGTCAAACATTCTTTCTCTCCTCTCATGCACAATGCGGCGATCGCCGAACTTGGTACAGATTACGTTTACCTCGCGTTTCCTATCTCTGCGAATAATCTAAAAACAGCCCTCGATGGATTTCGAGCCATTGATCTGAAGGGATTTAGCATTACGATTCCCCATAAACAATCGATCATGGCGCACCTAGAGGCGATCGCCCCAGAAGCGCAGATGGTGGGTGCAGTGAATACTGTTTGGCAAACAGAAACAGGTTGGCAGGGAACGAATACAGATGTCGCGGGTTTTATTGCACCGTTAAAAGCATTAGATAAAGATTGGTCGACCGTTTCGCCAGTAATCTTGGGAAATGGTGGAGCGGCAAGAGCAGTTGTCGTTGGTTGTCATCAGCTTGGTTGCCCGCAGATTCATGTGATTGGCCGCAACCCTGAAAAACTCACAACCTTCGCAAAAAGTTGGCAAGGTACACCTCTCGAACAGAAATTACAAACGCATTTATGGGGTGATCTAAATCGCTTAATTCCCACAACAAAATTCCTCGTAAATTCCACACCAGTCGGGATGCACCCGAATATTGACGCATCGCCTGTAAGTGCAGAGTTGATGAAGCTCTTATCGTCAGATAGTATTGCCTACGATTTAATTTACACGCCCTCACCCACTCAATTTCTACAACTTGCTCAAAACCAGGGAGCAACAATTTTTGATGGGTTAGAAATGCTGGTTCAACAGGGGGCGATCGCCTTAGAGAAATGGCTAGCTCAACCCGTTCCAGTAGCAACAATGCGCCAAGCACTACTCGAACATCTAGCTCAAAAAACTAAAGCATAATATCTTATTTTTAAAGTCGCTTATCAATCATGTCAGCGAGAAGCGAAAACACAGCTAATTGTGTAGCGGCTACAAATAGAATTAAAGTCGCTTCGGTCAGATCTTGACGAACAAATAAATCCAGACCAAAGGACACTAAAAAACCAAGAAAAAAAAGACTTGCTATGGGGACAAAAATACGAATGGGTGCAAAATAAATACCTGTTCTCAAAATCAGTTTAAAAAACCGTAAAGTATCTCGGATCGGTTTAATTTTACTATTTCCAACCCGATGAAAATAATCAATTGGCTCATAATGCACAATATAATTATTAGTTAACATTGCCAATGTAATTGTGGTGGTGAAGCTAAAAGTATCTGGCAAAATATGGATAAACTCTAGGGCAATATCTTTTTTAAAGACACGCATTCCACTATTCAGGTCAGGAATTTTTTGTTTCGCAATCCATTGAGCAAATCCAACCAAAAAGAATTTAGGAATTTTCCTAATATTTGAATAAGTGACATTTTCGCCAGTACGAGCCCCAACAACCATATCAAACCGCTCAGAAAGCTGCATCAAATCTGGCAATCTTTCGTTGGGGTAAGTCGCATCAGCATCAGTAATTGCAATAAAATCATAGGTCGCATGGACAATACCAGTTTTCAAAGCGGCACCATACCCTTTATTCACTGGATGTTCTAATAATAAAATACCCTCTTGTTTTCTGAGAATAGTCGCAGTATTATCAACAGAACCATCATTAACAATTATTAGTTCATAGGGCTGTTTGATATTTAATAAGATATCTTTTATTTGCTCAATTGTTGCGGCGATCGCACCCTCTTCATTATAAACAGGAATCACAATAGAGACTCCATTTTGAGAAGGAGTTGATATCAATGGCTGCAAAGTTACCATGATTTTTATTTCAGTTTTTTAATTGCAATTTTTTAAGTATAAATGAGTTCAAACCAATTAGTAAGATTAGAATCTTTTTTGTTCACAAGAGTAAAATACTGGAATGAACCACGTAGTTTATATTGGCTTCTTGCGACTATTTTTTGCGGTGTTCTATACCCTTGCTTAGGTCTTGCTAAAATTCAAGGGATAGAGTATGTCGTTCAAGATGATGCGAGACAACATATTTTTTGGATGGCAAGATTCATAGATCCTGAATTGTTCCCTGATGATTTAATCGCAGACTATTTTCAAAATATTTCTCCGATAGGTTTCAGTTCTCTATTTAAGCTATTAAGCATTTTTTCACTTGACCCAATCCAAGCATCAATATTCATCCCTATCTTATTAAGTATTTTAGTGAGTTTTGGTGCATTTCTTTTTTCCTTCGAGCTACTAGCTATACCGTCAGCAAGTTTCATATCCACTACTATATTCAATCAAAATCTGTGGACACAAGATGGTTTAACGTCTTCTACAGCAAGAGCTTTTCTGATTCCTATTTTTGTTTTTTTTCTTTGGGGAGTAGTAAGAAAATCTTTCTTTTTTTCATACTTACCTCTCATTCTATTAGGTTTTTTTTATCCTAGCTATGTTCTTGTTGCATCAGGTATTTTAGTTCTTCAATGCTTCGCTATTAAAGACAAAAAAATTAGAATTAATCAAAATAAATCAGATTTGTTGCTAAGTATCATTGGTTTGATAATTGCTTTTTTCTTATTACTACCTCATGCCTTGGATGCATCAGAATTTGGTCCAATAGTCACTTACTTAGAAGCAAAAGAATTACCTGCATTTCAAGAGAACGGTAGAACAGAGTTTTTTCAAGCTGATTTTTGGACTTATATATTTGATGGTAGTCGTTCTGGCATAAGAATTTCTTCGATTCTAATGCCACAAATAACTTATATATTTTTTCTTTTTCCTATAATCACTCGATTCAAAAAAACTTTTAGCTTAGTCCAAGATATCAAAAATATTTATATTATAAATCAATTATTCATTACAGGAAGTGCACTATTCATCTTTGCTCACATAATTCTTTTCAAATTATATTTACCTAGCCGCTATACTTTACATAGTTTTCGTCTTTCCGTTAGTCTTTTATCAGGAATTGTAGTTTTTGTTTTACTTCAAAAATTCTTTGAATTACTCAAATTTATTTCTCTTCAGAAATCACAAAAACTTATCGCTATACCAATCGTTATTCTCGTTGCATTTATAATTTTAGTTGAGCCAATAATTGATAAAGATTTTCCTTACACTGGCTATTCTATAGGCAAGCACAGTAGTCTTTATGAGTTTTTACAAGATACTCCAAAAGAGACTTTGAATCTCTCACTACTCCGAGAGAATGACAGTTTACCTAGTTTTACTAAGAGAAGTATTTATGCTGGAAGAGAATATGGAATTCCATATCATACAGGATATTACAGTCGCTTTCGAAAAAGAACGAAAGAAATGATTGCTGCCCACTTCACCACAAAATTAAATGAGTTACAGTTTTTTATCCGGCAATCAAGTGTTGACTATTGGATAGTAAATAATCAAGTATTTACAGCTGCTTTCTTAGAAAATAATAATTGGCTTAATCAATTTCAACCAGAAACCAATCAGGCGATCGCCACGTTAAAATCATCAACCCAACCGATTGCCTTACAAGAGTTGCAAGAAGAATGCACCGTCTTCACAGACAAAGATCTTTCTTTAATTGATTCACACTGTATTCTTCAAGCAGAATTGAAAGATTAGTTTTGAGATTTTTCAATCTTCATATTGACAATAAAAAAGACATATAGCCTAACTACATGTCTTTATTTATTTATCACTCAATGTGGATTTATTCTTCTTCAGTGGATTCTGTCATTTCGAGCTCAACTGAATCTCCATCGATGGTGTGCTCATCTTGAGTATCTTCCACATCTTCGTCTGCAGCTTCTGGTACAAGGGCAACAGCAACAATTGCATCTTCTTTATCGAGACGCTGAACCCTTACACCTGTTGCATTACGGGATTGGAGTGAAATTGATTCCACAGCCTGACGAATCATAATGCCACGGGATGTCACCAGCATTAATTCATTACCTGAATGAACGATCCGTAGAGAAGCTAGGCGATCGCCCTTAGACTTAAATTTGATTGCCCGTAAACCAACGCCAGCACGATTTTGGAGTCGGAAACGCCCGACTTGAACACGCTTACCAAAGCCTTTGGTCGTCACAGCCACAACCCAAGGGCCATTATCCACATCTTCAAGAATATCTTCGTTGTCCTCGTCCTCTTCCGCTTCATCCGATGCGGCGATCGCCGCCGTAATTTGTGCAGAAACAATGTCCATACTGACAAGCATGTCATCATCAGATTTGAGTTTCATCGCCCGCACACCACGGGTTGAGCGACCAAGGGGACGAAGTTGTTTACTATCCGCTTGGAAATGAATGGCCATCCCTTCGCTACTCGCCACAATAATGCTGTCTTCTTGGCGAGCAAGGCGCACCCAATTGAGTTGGTCACCATCTTCAAGGGAAATTGCGATTAAACCATTAGAACGAATGCGAGCAAATGCCGACAGAGTCGTTTTCTTGATATAACCATTCTGAGTCAGCATTACAAGATATTCATCTTCCGTAAACTCACTGACCCGAATCATTGAAGTAATCTTTTCTTCCTTCGGAATCGGCAACAATTGAATAGCGGGCAAACCTCTTGCCGTTCGGGAAGATTCAGGGATTTGGTAGGCATGGAGCGAATACACGACACCTCGATCTGTGAAGAACAACACATGGTCATGGTCACAACAGGTAAGGAAGTGATCAATGCCATCGTCTTCCTTCATTTTTGCAGCCGCTTTACCGCGAGTCGCTCGGTTCTGGGCATCGAAAGTCGCCACAGGCATCCGTTTGATGTAACCTTGCTCCGTTAATAAAATTGCGGAGCGCTCATTGGCAATCAGGTCAATATCCTGTAAATCACCAGCGTCAAAGACAATCTCAGTGCGGCGATCGCTCTGGTGGATGGTCTTAATTTCGGTTAATTCATCTTCAATGATGGCGTCAACTCGCTCACGTCGCGCCAGAATATCTTCGAGATCAGTAATTTTGAGTTGCAGATCTTCATGCTCGGCCTGAATCTTATCTGCTTCAAGTGCTGTCAATCGACGCAACTGCATTTGAAGGATCGCATCAGCTTGAGGCTGACTTAGTTCGTAGCCTTCCATGAGTTCTGTACGAGCCGTTGCCGAGTCTGCTGCACGACGAATCAATGCAATTACAGCATCAAGATTACTGAGCGCAATTAACAAACCCTGCAAAATATGATCGCGTTCTCGGGCTTTGCGGAGTTCGTATTGCGTCCGGCGGGTAATGACTTCTACACGGAAGTCGAGGAACACAGTCAGAAACTGTTTTAGATTGAGGAGTTGAGGTTCACCATTAACCAAGGCCAACATATTTGCGCCAAAGTTATTCTGAAGTGGTGTGTGTTTGTAGAGATTATTCAGTACCACCTGCGCATAAGCATCACGCTTCAGCTCAATCACAATCCGCATTCCTTGGCGATCGCTCTCATCGCGAATATCAGAAATACCATCGAGTCTCTTATCGTTTACCATGTCGGCAATACGCTCGATCAAACCTGCTTTATTGGTTTGATAAGGAAGCTCTGTGACGATAATTGCTTCTTTTTCACGACCATTTTGGCGAAGCATTTCAACCTCAGCCACACCACGCATCGTGATCGAACCACGCCCAGTCAAATAGGCATCTTTAATACCGGAACGACCCAAAATTTGAGCCCCTGTAGGGAAATCTGGTGCCGGAATAAATTGCATCAATTCCTGAATCGTAATCTCAGGATTATGGATGAGAGCTGTTGCACCATCAATAATTTCGCCAAGGTTATGGGGGGGGATATTGGTTGCCATGCCCACCGCAATTCCGGAGGAACCATTCACCAAAAGTTGAGGAACTCGTGCAGGGAGAACAACGGGCTCTTGTTGCGAACCGTCAAAGTTATCGGCAAAATCAACGGTTTCTGACTCTATATCCCGCAATAACGCATTCGTCGTTAAAGACTGCAAACGCGATTCGGTATAACGCATTGCTGCGGGCGGATCGTTATCAATGGAGCCAAAGTTACCATGACCATTAATTAACGGATCTCGCATTGAGAAGTCCTGAGCCATCCGCACCAATGCATCATAAACCGCTGTATCACCGTGGGGATGGTATTTACCGAGCACTTCACCGACCACACGAGCACATTTTCGAAACGGGCGTTCGGGGGTCAAACCCAACTCATACATTGCGTAGAGAATACGGCGGTGAACAGGTTTTAAACCATCCCTCGCATCTGGCAATGCCCGACCAACGATGACACTCATCGCATACTCTAAGTACGAGCGAGACATCTCGTTACTCAGATCAGTGGGAATAATGCGCTCCTGTGGGGAGGTCATAGGTTTTCGGCTCCGATACGTTGAAAATTAGTCAATAACCACAAAAAAAGAGTAAAAACGACGAAAATTCACTCTTTTTAAGTCAGGATTATTTATCTTATTAGGCATTATTTTAGCATATTTCCTAAAGCGTCTAAACGAGACAGAACGGGAGATTAGAGGTCTTATCACTTTGGCGCAACAGAAATTAATCCTTGCTTGGGAGTCCATTGAATTACACCATCTTCATCAGTCCAGTAAATGATGGAATTTGCCGCCAGAAAATGGTCACGACGAGAACCTATGGCGATCACCCCTTGAGGCTTGAGAGTTTCCCAAAGTTTAAGATCTATATTTTTTGGATTCGTGATCAAATAGCCTTTCGATAGTTCGAGCAATGGTGGGTCATCCGCATGGCAATCGCCCAAAATATAAAACGTGTTTTCTGCGACTCTTAATTCAAACAATAAAGGTTTTTCTTGCAGGATTTGAAATCGTATATTTCCAATCTTTTTTTGCTCAAAAGGTTGAAGATAATGGCTGTCATCCTGATTGATTCCAGTCACATATTCGTCTTCAATTTTATATCTATTCTCAAGCACGGAGTCTACAATTAAGTCTTCTGATTTTTGTGGTTTGACTAAAGCATCAATCTCACTTATCCCAGCTTGATCAAGAAAAGAAAATAAAGAAGATTCAACAGATTTTTCTAGTGAAGACTCAAATACAATTGTTTTACCGTTTACTTGAGCTATTAAAGTTGGTTGATCGCCAGCTGCAAAAACAACTATTTTTGTTGTTGTATAGTGTTTCACTACCAAGAAACTAACAAATAAAAAACAAAGGCCAAGACCTAATATTTTGCTTTGTCGCTGTCCCCATTTCGTTAGCCAAATAGAGAGCATTATGCCGTAAATAATCATGAGCTGCGACCAATGTAATGATGCAACTGATAAATTGCTGGCTGGCAATGCAACAACTTTTTCCACCAACCACAACATCGCACTAAGAGGAAATCCCACTAAATAGGCGATCGCCCCACCAAGAATAGGAATAAATAAACCAATAGCTCCACTAAGCATTCCTCCCAAACTCACAATTGCAATTGGCAGTGAAAACAAGATACTAAGAGGGATACTATAAGTTGCGATCACATTAAACTCATAGGCGAGAAGAGGTAATATCCATAAACTTGCTGCCATCGGAATAGCGATCACGGTAGCTATAGTTGGCGGAACAAAATCTAGCTTTTTTTGAATCGGATCGAGCGTTGTCAAGAGCCCAAATGTCGCTAAAAAACTAAGCTGAAAACCCAGATCCCAGATCCATAAAGGATTATACAAAAGTAACAATGTCGCAGCGAGCAACAGCAAACTCAGCGGTTTAACTTGCCGATCTAAAACAAGTGCAGTAAGTCCGGCTCCTCCCATCAAAGCAGCTCTCAATATAGATGGCTGAAAACCAGTCAACAAAACATAAAAAGAAAGAATAGTGACACCAGCATAAAATTGCATTTTCACTGTTTTTTTTCTCGTCAACCATTGCGTAAATCCAAGCAACAGAGAGACATGAAAGCCCGAAGCCGCAACTGTATAAGCCAGCCCGGCTTTCACCCATAAGTGATAGAGAGATTCAGGAAGATCGACAACTTTCTGACCTAGAACCATTGCACTTAATAAAGTTGCTTTATCTGGATCTAAAAACCTTTGGTGAATATTAATAATTTTCTCTCTAACTCTAGAGATTCCAAAACTTGATGATTGAGAAGATAGAATTTTCCAGCTTTTAAATCCAAAGAAAGCATTATTTTTTTGAAGGTATTTTGCAAAATCAAATGACCAAGGATCTTTTGGAGATTTTGGTTGATATAGACGACCCTGCAATGTGGCATTATCACCAGCCTTTATTTCCTGTTCTATCTCATCAAGAGTTATGTAGAGTTTCTCTTGGATAGGAAATTGCTCGAATTTTGTTGTCAGTATTTCTGTAGTAAACCAAAAAGTTTGTTTTCCAGTACTTTTTGTACGAGGTTGACTTGCGATTTTACCGGAGATTTCGATTGGATATTTTAATAAAGTTGCTTCTTCTTGAGTCAGTTGAAAGAGTGGGCTTCTTGCTAGATTCGGTGTTCGGAATTGAAAGTAACTGACTGCCAACAATGCAATCAAACCAGAGTTCAATACAAGTTGAGCTCTCATTTGCCAAAAATGTCGTGGCAGAATCCAGATCAATAACCCAGTTAGAGCGGTGATCGCCCCTAAGACAGTGACCCATTGTAAAACTGTAGGATTAGCATTAATCCCTCCCCACAGACAAGTCAAAAATAAACCGAGCACATAGCCAAAACAAAGAATTGCACCATGATTAATATTCATGATTTTTTCGTAGTAGCCAATTCAATAAAATACAATTACAAAATTCAGACAAACTATCTGCATTATTCAGAACAGCGAAGTAAACGAAAATATCGCTCAAGATCACCGATATTGTCCATGGTGAAACAGCCAAGAATTAGCATTCTAGAGATTTACAACCAAAACTTTAGAGATAGCAGACAAGACACACTATGTGTATACATGACAAAGTATAAAGCTTTTCCAGTAAATCACACACTAAGAAAAATATTTATACGTAATGGTAAATTACAAAAATTCAATAAGTATCATAGATAAAGCCATATAAACAACAAATCTCACAGCATTTCACATCTATATATTCATATTTTCTTAATCTTAATCTTCTGTTTTTCAGCCAAAAGTCGCATTCAAAATTATCGGAAACTGAAATACAATCATATATATACAATTAAGTTCTTAAGCTAGTAGAAGTAATATTTCACCAAACTAAAATATCAAGGAAATGAGTTCCAATAAAGTCAAGATATTCAGCTCTAAGTATCTCAAATCAATATAAAAAAGAGACTTAAAGCTAGACTTCGAAGAAGTGTTTTTTTGATATTTCTCAGAGTGTATATATAGCTTTATCTTTATTCAAAAGAGAAAAGACAATAGCTTAATAAAAAACTCCAGACTCTCTCTCTGAGAGCCATTTAAGCTTGATATTGACCAGAGATGAAAAATTTCACAACCCAGATTACTGAAGAAAAAAATATATCTAGATATCTATCAAGACAGCTTTGGCAGAAAAAAAGTGATACCTTTGCGAATTCACAGAACAAAATAATCATCAAAGCTATCAGTAATCTACTTAGTCAAGAAATTGAATTTCGAAATCAAATTATTAATGCCTTACCAGATTTAGTTTGGCTAAAAGACTCTAATGGTTTTTATCTTGCCTGCAATAAACGCTTTGAGGATTTTTTTGGCACAACGAAACAAGAAATTATTGGGAAGACAGATCGCGATTTTATGGAGTCTGAACTAGCCAATTTTTTCAGCAAGCAGGCTCAGAAAGCGATCAAGAAAGGTTCATCAGTCACAAACGAAGAATGGATTACATTTGCAAAAGACGAACATCGTAAGCTTTTAAAAACAACAAAACTACCGATATATAACCAAAACAAAAAATTGATTGGTGTCTTAGGCATTGGACACAACATCACAAAGTCTAGAAAATCCGAAGAAAGTTTAGGACATCGTGAAGAGCGATTTTCGCTCGCGATGCGTGGTGCCAATGACGGTTTATGGGACTGGAATTTAGAGACAAATGAAACCTACTATTCACCCCGTTGGAAAAGTATGCTGGGGTATGAAGAAGAGGAACTAGAAAATCAATTTAGTACTTGGGAAAAGCTTGTACACCCCGATGACAAAAATATTGTCTTAGATAGAGTTCAGGATTATTTAGCAGGTGCCATAGATGCATTCGAAGTGGAAATGCGAATGATTCATAAAGACGGCCATAACGTTTTTGTCTTGTCTCGTGCCTTTCTGGTGCATCGTGAATCTGATGACAAGGCGACCCGTCTCGTCGGCACCCATGTTGATATTACAGATCGAAAAAAAGCTGAGGCATTTGATAATAGAAATGCCGAAATTTTAGAAATGATTGCCACAGGTAAGCCAGCATCAGCTATCTATGCTGAAATTGCTTTGCTGTATGAAGAACGTCACCCAGGCCTCCGATGCTCAATGCTGGAATTAGAGAATGGCAGGTTGTTACACGGGGGGGCACCAAGCTTACCACAAGCATATTGTGATGCAGTCCATGGTCTCAAAAATGGCCCGAATGTCGGCTCCTGCGGCACTTCAACATATACAGGGAAACGTGTCCTTGTCGAAAATATTGAGACTGATCCTAAATGGGCAAAAATCAAACATGTAGCCCTTCCCCATGGCATGCGCTGCTGTTGGTCTGAGCCAATCAAAAGCTCTTCGGGGAAAGTACTCGGCGCATTTGGAATGTACTATGACTACCCGGCCTTACCGAATGAAGAGGAATCTAATGATCTCACGTCTGCGGCGAGGTTAGCCGGGATTGTGATGGAGCGAGATCATGCCCAAAAACGTATTCGGGAGTTAGCTTATACCGATGAATTAACTAAACTTGCTAGTCGTGCCCACTTTTATGAAGATCTTGAGGAATTAATCGAAATTAGCGATCGCCACAAACGCCGTTTTGGTCTTCTTTATATCGACTTAGACAATTTCAAAGGGGTTAATGACAGTCTCGGACATGATGCTGGCGATGTACTGCTTCAGAAAATTGCTAAGCGTTTAGAAAAAATTAGTCGTACAGGTGATTTTGTTGCCCGACTCAGTGGCGATGAATTCTGTATTCTCGTTAAAGATATTGATGACGATTATGCCACAGCCCATGTTGCCCAGCGTTGTCTAGAAAGAATCTCCAAACCTGTCGAGTTATCAGGTCGAAAGTTCACCCCTGCATGCAGTATTGGCATTGCCCATTATCCCGACGATGGTCAGGATTTATCCACTTTGCTGAAAGCTGCGGATACGTCACTTTATGCCGCTAAAGAACGCGGCAAAAATCAGTATGCCTTCTACGAACAAAAATTTACGGATCAGGCAGAATATCGTTTTCGGGTAGAACAGAATTTGAGAGAGGCAGTCGAAACACAACAATTGTCCCTCGTTTATCAACCCAAAATTGAGATGAGTACTGGCAAAATTATTGGGGTTGAGGCCTTGTCACGGTGGTATCACCCAAAATTAGGACAAGTGCCACCGAATGAGTTTATTGATACGGCGGAAAGAATTGGGATGATTAAACCGCTCACAGAGTGGGTTTTAAAAATCGCTTGCAATCAAGCTGTTGCGTGGAAAAGGCAAGGTTTACCGTCATTAAGGATGGCTGTAAATATTTCTCCTAGTCATTTTCTCGATAATGATTTTATGCCCTTAATTAGTAGAGTCATCGCGGAGACAGGGATAAATCCCGAGAATCTGGAATTAGAGGTTACGGAAAGTGTTGTGCAGACTGACCCACAGAATCTTGAGATTTTCCAACAGTTAAAAGAGCTTGGTATTTCACTAGCCATTGACGATTTTGGGATCGGTTACTCATCTTTTGCCTCTCTCAAACATTTGGCAGTGGATTATTTAAAGATTGATAAATACTTTGTGAATGACATGCTTACTGATCAGAAATCAAAACTTCTAGTAGGCTCAATGGTTGAAATGGGACATATTCTAGGTCATGAAATTGTTGCAGAAGGGATTGAGACAGTTGAGCAATATCAAATACTTAAAAGTTTTGGTTGTGAGGTTGCTCAAGGCTATTTATTCAGTAGAGCTGTCAATGCAGAGACCATTACCAACCTATTAAATAAAAATGTCATACACCCTGAATAATCCATAGATTAATATCCATATTTTTCGTTTTTCAAAGCTTCATTTAGAACATTTTTTTCTCATGGCGAGAGGAAAAAATGAGATTGATTAAAGAAAATTAGAGGGAAGAGTTTCTGTCAGAAAAAGGGAAAGGCGATCGCCTGCTGTATAATGATGGCCTTATCGGTTTTGTCGAGGAACAGTCGACAAAAGCAATGGGGAAAGAATGGTGCAAATCCATCGCTGTCCCGCAACTGTAATGAAGGTTTAGTGATTACTAGCTTCTGAGTCAGGATGCCCGCCGATAGTTATACGTACATGATCACTATTTACATCTGCGAGGTACGGATGCTGTATTCCATTCCATTGGCGATCGCCAATCAATTTTTTAGTTCTCTTAAATATTTTTCTGCTGCGTTTCTGTTCTCACCACACAACGCAAAGACGTAGATTTCAAAAGCTTTTTAATGTCTAAATATTATTTACTTTAGCTCAATTCAAATTGAGTGATATTTCCTTTGCTTTAATGCCATTTTTATCGCAGGACAGTATTTCTTCAATCGATCTATAAATCACCATTTTTTTAATCTTTTGCCACCGACTTCCCAAAAATATGAAAATCAAATCTTTATCCCTTGCAGCTTTCTTGGTTGCCTTAGGTCATAGCGCGGCGATCGCCCAAACAGAAATCCCGACATTTCAAATAGACGAGGATTTAGAAAATAACTCTCAAGAAGAAATTCCGGTTACTCCCATCAATCTCAATGAGACTTATGATTTCGAATTTACGATTATCGATGAGATCTTAAATCAAGCAATTTATGCACCGTTGCGACAAGAAAGTACTGTCAAAGAATCGACTCGCGCGGCTTATGTAATTAATCGTGAGCAAATTGAAGCCCAAGGATATCGCACGGTAAATGAAGCTTTGCGTTATTTCCCTGGCGTTTTTATTGATAGTTCGGCAGGTAACCGCCTCGGTGCGTTGAGTAGCCAAATTATTCGCGGTGGTAATAGTTCGGCTCAAACACTGATTTTGCTCGATGGTCGCCCCATTAATACATTCAATGATGGGCGTTTTGACCTGTCGAGTTTGAGTACATCCAATGTGGAACGAATCGAACTGATACCCGGTGGCGGTTCAACTTTATTTGGGTCTAATGCGATCGCCGGTGTGATTAATATTGTGACGCGCGAGCCAGAAGCCAATGCGGGTTGGGTTGCGGAAGTCGGTGCGGAGATTGGGAACCTGGGCTATAACCGTCAGGAAATTGCAGCCAGCTACAGCGAAAAAAATAGTGCGGTTCGGATTGCGTATGATCGCACTGCTGCCGAAAATGATTATGACTACGATAACGGCACTTTTACTGGCACACGGGAAAATGCCGAAGCCGATCTCCAAAATATCAATTTACTTGCCAGCACAAAGATTGGCGATCGCCACGAACTGAGATTTAACGGCATTTACTCCAGTAAAGATATTGGCGTGCCAGGCAGTATCGATGATGTGTCCCTATTCAGTAGCCGCAGCCTCACCGCCAACCAATATTCTGACGATTGGCTGTTGTCCCTAGAGCTGCAATCTCGTTTAGGTAATGCCGATGACTCACAACTGACAGCGCGGGTTTTTGCTGACTTTGGCGATCTATTTTTCGTCAATCGCGAATCCTTTATTGACACAGAATTAGACAATAGTTCGGTTGGTGTACAGGTTCAGCACGATTGGCAATTCACCGAAAATCAAGGGATCACCTACGGCGTTGACTATCGCAGCAGCGACATTATCGCCACAAGTTTTGACGTTGTAGATTACGACGAAAATCTTTCCCAAGGTGCGCTGTTTGCCCGTTACTCCGCTAGGGTTAGTCCAGAAGTGGATCTCAATCTTGGCATTCGACAGGACTTTAACAGTTTGGCGGATGGTTCTTTCACCTCTCCCAGTGCTGGGATTAAATGGCAAGCAGGCGATCGCACCGCCCTCCGCGCCAACTATGCTCGAAATTTCCGAGTTCCCACCGCCCTCGACCTCTATTTCCCCGGTTTCAGCAATCCTGATTTGTCTCCCGAAACCAGCAATAGTTTTGATATCGGTATTGACCAAGAGATTGGCGATCGCGCCCTATTCCGCCTGACCTATTTCAACAACACTATCGACGACGCAATTAATTTCGTCTTTGATCCAGTAACCTTTGCAGGGCAACCTGAAAATATCGGTAAAGTCCGCAACCAAGGTCTTGAAGCTGAGCTGAGTTTGCAATTTAACGAAACGCTGCGGGGCTTTGTGAATTACACCATGAATAATTCCAAAATCCTTGAGGACAATGACGCCAGCGTTATCGATAATGAAGTACGTTTCGCCGGGACAGATTTCTTTAATGTTGGTCTCGCCTACGAAAATCGTCGTGGTGCTTATGTCGGTCTTTTCCTCAAACATGTTGGCGATCGCGTCACCAATAACACCAATACCGCATCGCTTGATTCCTATACCAATGTAGATATTCGCGCCCGTTATCCCATTAACGAAAACGTGAATCTCACAGCCAGTTGGGAGAATATTTTTGACGAAGATTTTGAAGTCTTCGATAATTTTCCCGGTGTTGGAAGCCGCTTCCAAATTGGTGTCAATGCCAAATTCCGTTAACTAAAAATTGTCGAGATGCCACTTGCTAGCATGGTGAGTGGCGCTTGACATTTCTCGGGGTCGAACACAATGGTCAGAATTGCCCAAATCACAGATACTCACCTCCTCGCCCACAAGGAAGATGACATGCGAGGTGTCCAAACCTGGTATTCTCTCAAAAAAGTTTTAGAGACAGCGAAAAAGGCTGAGCCTGAACTAATTCTTTTGACGGGAGATCTCGCCCATGATGGGGAATATGAAGCTTATCAACATCTCAAAGAACTGATTGAGAAGACAGCAATTCCGGCTTATTGGCTACCGGGCAATCATGATAATTACAGTCTTATGCAGTCGGCATTATCCAGCCAATATCTTCGCCCTCAGAAACTTTTTCACCACAAAAATTGGTGTTTTATTCTCTTAAACTCTTGCCTAGAAACAGCTCAATATGGTGAAGGTACGTTTGCACAAACAGAACTTGATTGGTTAGCAGAAGAGCTCGAAGCAAATAGCAATAACCCCACGGCGATCGCCTTTCACCATCACCCAGTCGATACCGGCATTGATTGGCTTGAACAGATGTCGGTTTTAAATTCGACTGACTTTCACCAGATTTTGGCGCAGCATCCCCAAGTAAAAGTAGTTTGTTTTGGGCATATCCACCATCAAGTGGATGTTGAAAAACATGGCGTGCAATTCTACGGGACACCAGCCACTTGCACCCAAGTCACACCTGCCAAGAAAGAGTTGATCGACGGCAAAATTCAAACTTGGCAACAACCAGGATTTCGATTAATTGAGCTGGGCGAAAATGGCAAAGTCACAACTGAGGTGCATCGAATTCAATGGTTTTAAAACTATGGCGATCGCCTCAAAGATCATCCCAAGTCACTAATTATTTTCGACCGACTAAAACGATTTCATTTGCCCTTAGTTTTGGATTCTTTCTAACAGCTTGCCAATCTACTGTTACAACACCAGAAATTGCATCAAATAATGATTGTGTTGAGCAGTTTGACAAAAATACAGACTATTTCCCTGACAAAGTCGATCCTCAATTTGCCCAAGGATTTGAAGTTGAATACCACACAAATTATAAAGTTGTCACTGTCAAACAACCTTGGGAAGAAGCAGCAGAAGATTTAAATTATATTTTTGTTCAATGTGGCACACCTGCACCAACAGACTATCCGAATGCGACAATCGTTGAAATCCCAACCCAACGGGTTTTGGCGATGTCCACGACTTATCTGCCCCACATTGAAAAGTTAGACCAATTAGAGTCTTTAGTGGGCGTTACGGATCGCCGTCTTATTTATAGTGACATTATCCGAAAAAAAATTGAAGAAGGCGTTATTCAGGAAGTTGGCGATTTACAATCTGATGCCGAAAAAATCCTCAATTTACAAACCGATGTCATTTTAAGTTATCGCCTCGATAATACTGAAAGCAGTGGGTTTAAAACTCTAGAAGCCCTAAATCAACCGATTGTTTTAGATGCTGCCCATCTCGAGGCAACGCCTTTAGGTCGAGCTGAATGGCTAAAATTTACAGCTTTACTTTTTAATGGAGAGGCCAAAGCTAACGCAGAGTTTACGGCGATCGCCCAACGTTACCAAGACCTAATTAAACAAACTCAAACCCTCGCCAATTCACCAACGATTTTGAGTGGTTCCCCTTTTCAGGGGGTTTGGTATATGCCCGCGGGGAAAAGTTACGTGGCACAATTTTTCCGGGATGCAAATATTAATTATCCTTGGTCAGAAACAGATTCCCGTTTAAGTTTGCCGTTAGATTTAGAGGCTGTTTTAGATCAAGCAAAAGATGCAGATATTTGGGTCAATGTAAATCCGGCTTGGCAGTCTGCAAAAGATGTCTTAGCAGAAGATAAACGCTATGGACTATTCGCTGCCTTTGAGACAAAACAAGTCTATGCAGCCAACGCCCGTGTTGCTCCTGAAGGTGGCAATGATTTCTGGGAAAGTGGCGTTACAAATCCCGATATTGTCCTTGCTGATTTAATTAAAATTGCCTATCCAGAACAATTGCCAGAACACGAACTCTATTATTATCAGCAGCTAAATTAGTATTTGTGAAAGTCCCTTTTCAACAGACAATATTCGATTATTTTTCAGTGTCATTACCGAAAGTATTTCGGTGGCAAAAGTCATCTTACATTACTGTTTTAATAGGGCTGTTTTTTCTTTGGTTTTGTTTATTCAGCATTAGTTTATGTCTAGGCTCAGTAACAATTCCATTTAATAAAGTTCTAGAAATCATCTTTTTGCGAGATTCCCAACAGACAGAAGTTTGGCAACAAATCATTTGGCAATTGAGATTTCCACGGGCGATCGCCGCCACTTTTGCGGGAGCAGCATTGGGCATCGGTGGCATCCAAATGCAGACCTTATTTAATAATCCTCTCGCTGGGCCTTTTGTGCTGGGCATCAACTCTGGCGCGGGTTTAGGAGTCGCCCTTGTCATCCTAGGCAGTGGCTTTATTGGTGGCGTTGCGGGCAGCTTTAGTGTGGCGGTGGCTGCCAGTTTGGGGGCGATCGCCGTGTTAAGTTTAGTGCTCCTCATTGCTCGTCGAGTACCTCACAATGCCACGCTATTAATTTTGGGATTGATGTTAGGTTACGTCAGTAATTCTTTGGTGACCATGCTGCTGCATTTTAGTCCAAGTGAAGCAATGCGACTTTACCTGAGTTGGACCTTTGGTAGTTTTGCTCAAATTCAACGAGAGCAATTACCAATTTTTTCAGTTTTGATTTTAGTGGGTGGCATAATGGCTTACCTATCAGCCAAGTCCTTAAATGCGCTTTTATTAGGAAAACAATATGCCCAAAGTTTAGGTTTAAATATTAGAAAAACTCGCCGTCAAGTGATTATGAGCACCGCAATTTTATCGGGCACTGTCACTGCATTTTGTGGCCCTATTTCATTTGTTGGTTTAGCGGTACCTCACCTATGCCGATACTTACTAAAAACCGTCAATCATCGCCTCCTCATTCCGGCGATCGCCCTGATGGGAGCCAGCCTTGCCCTCCTCGCAGATATCATTGCGCAATTGCCTGGAAGCCAACTCACTCTGCCACTAAATACAGTGACAGCCTTATTTGGTGCACCCATCGTGATCACCATTATTTTGCGCCGCCATAAACCCTAAAGCGAATGCACTGGCAATGGCACGGAAGGGTAGGGGGAGTGCATCAACAAGCCATACTCAATCCCTTCCACCACCGCCCGGTAAGATGCTTCCAAAATATTTTTTGAGACGCCCACCGTTGTCCAACGCGTTTTGCCATCACTTGATTCCACCAGCACCCGCGTTTTCGCCTCAGTGCCCGCTGCGCCATCTAAAATCCGCACTTTATAATCCGTCAACCCAAAGTTGGCGATCGCCGGATAAAACTTGGTGAGGGCTTTTCGTAATGCCGCATCCAATGCCGCCACTGGGCCATTTCCCTCTGCAGCTTCTAATAATTTCTTGCCGTGAACCTCTAACTTAATAGTGGCGATCGCCAAACTCGAATCATTTCCTACATCACAATTCACATGGAATCCCTGTAACGAGAAGAATTCTTGTCGTTGCCCTAAGGCTGAGCGAATCAACAACTTAAAACTCGCTTCCGCTGCCTCAAACTGATAGCCTTCATGCTCCAAATCCTTTAACTGTTGGAGAATTTCCCGACATTCAGGATTACTTTTATCTAGCTCAATCCCAAAACTTTGGGCTTTCGACAAAATATTACTCAAACCTGACTGATCCGAAATCACAATTCGCCGCTCATTCCCAATCGATTCCGGCGCAATATGCTCATAAGTCAATGGATTTTTCTGCACCGCCGACACATGAATACCACCCTTATGGGCAAACGCAGAACGACCCACATAGGGTGCATGCTCATCTGGCGCAAGGTTCACAATTTCACTCACCAAACGACTCGTTGCTGTTAATCGATTTAGAGCCATCGACTCAAGACATTGACGCTTTAATTTCAGCTGCAAGGTCGGCATTAGGGTGCAGAGATTTGCGTTGCCACACCGTTCGCCATAGCCATTAATCGTCCCTTGCACCATCGTTGCTCCAGCCTGAACTGCCATCACCGCATTCGCTTCTGCCATTCCCGCATCATTGTGCGTGTGAATGCCGAGAGGCACTTGTAAATCAGGCAATTTCAGATAAATCTCTTCGATAATTTCAATCACTTCATGGGGGAGGGTACCACCATTCGTATCACATAGAACTAACCATTCTGCCCCAGCATCAACCGCCGTCTGTAAGGTTTGTAGCGCATAGTCAGGATTATGTTTATAGCCATCGAACCAATGCTCTGCATCATAAATAACGCGACGACCTTGGCTTTTCAGAAATCGAATACTGTCATCGATCATCGCTAAATTTTCAGCGAGGCTAGTATGCAGACCTTCTGTGACATGAAGATCCCAAGATTTCCCAAAAATTGTGACCCAAAGGGTTTCTGCTGCCAAAATTGCTTTCAATAATTTGTCGTCTTTTGCAGAAATATTAGGACGGCGAGTCGAACAAAAAGCAACAACTTGGGCTTGCTTAAGGGGATTTTCGCGCAGATGCCAAAAGAATTGAACGTCTTTGGGATTCGCACCAGGCCACCCACCTTCAATAAACGGAATCCCCATTTCATCTAAAGTTTGGGCGATACGAATTTTGTCTTCAAAGGATAAGGCGAGTCCCTCACGCTGGGAACCGTCGCGTAATGTAGTGTCGTAAATCCAAACCTGCTGCTCTTTCATAAACGGGCCATTATCCAAGGAATGCCGTCAATTCTAACAACAGCCTTGGGGCTCTTAAGTTTGCCAGTATCGAAACACAAACATTAGAGATGTTTATTTAAACTAATTTTTAATTGGTAACAGTTTGTCTTGCTGACGCAATAATCGGCTATCAAAAAGAAAAGTTGCACGTCGGATACACTAGAAATTGATGTATTGTTTCGCTCGCTACAAATCTGTAATCACAATGGCAAGTAAGTTAGGTCGCTGGGTATGCGCATTTTCAATCGCCACAGGTCTCGTCAGTTGTAATCCTTGGAGTGTTAATTCGCAACAGCAGCAGTCTGACAAGCCTTTTATCAGTATCGCTCGCAATAATTCTAAGATTGTGGCGATCGCCGCCCTATCGGATCTAGAGCAAGGCATAGAAATTAAAATTCAGGGTACTGTTGCCCAAACGGCTCCTTTTATTAATGGTGGCGCCTACGAAATCACTGACTCAACAGGCAGTATATGGGTGATCACTGAAACATCACCGCCAGCTTCTGGTACCAAAATCCAAGTGGCAGGCCAATTGAAATTTCACGATTTACAGCTCGGCAATAGTAATTTTGGCGAAATTTTCATTACTGAAAATCAAACCTTAGAGCCCACAGCAATCGAAGAGCCACAAACAAATAATGTCACCCCACCAAAACGAAACCTTGAATCTTATTTACTGCCTCATAAAGAAAACAGTAAATAAGATTCAAGGTCAACAAGAAGTTTAGAGTTTTTAAGCGTTTTCAAACATAAAAATCACTCGAAACTATTATTCAGATACAGCATCTGTTGTTTCAGTTTCTGGTTGAGTTTCTTCAGACTTACTATCTTCTGTTGTCGTTTCAGCTTCAGCTTTCTCACGACGCTTACGCTCTGCAACTAAAGCATCTTCAATAACAGCTAAAACTTGGGTCATCTTTTCGAGATTGCTGCGATAAAGATCGAGATCCTTTTTCATTTTTTCACCGGGCAAATTCATCGCCTCAGTTAATGTCGCCAGCATCTCATCACGCTTATCTGCATCTTCTAGAAGTGCAGGCTCAGCTTCACCTAAAAAAGTGTAGAGACCAATAGCAAACAAACGACTATATTTAAATTTTTTATTTGCGGCGATCGCCTCAACCTTAGCCCAAAGCTCCCCAGCACCTTCAGGAGCATTATCCTGGCGGAAACAATCAACCAACTGTTGACCAGAGCAACGCTTTGCTAACTCAACAAGAGCCGTTGCATCGTTTTTGTAGAATTCAGCGGAACCACCAACAGCTTGGCACATTGCCTGAAAAATAGAAATTTTGTCAGATTCAGGACGATATCCTTGCATAAACCGCTCATAGGACGTGACAATCCCAAGCGCATAGAAGGGATCATAACGAAAATCAACATTGACAGAGACTAAGTGCATTTCCACTAAAAGCTCTTCAACAACCCGACGGAAAATTGAATTAATCGGACGAGTATGTTGTCCGTAGAAATCACGTTTGGCATCGGAGACTGTGCGAACTTGATTCACGAATAAAACCCTAAACTTATACTTCACTTAATATATTGTGACTTTTTCAGAGAGATTTGCCAAGGTGAACTTCCGACAGGAGCATCAAATCTCATCCAAAAGACCTCAATCATTGACAAAAAAACTGCCAAAACATGGCTATTAATTTCTTATTTATCAATAGCTCTTCCATGCAAAGATCAAATTGAATAAGCATCCGTAAAATCTTAATGCACTATACTTCTTTGAAATTTCAGACTCAATATTCTGACAGATTATCTCGCATTTCCATGGTGATTTTTTCGATTTCCTACATATCAGTCAAATAAAAAAGAGTGACCGAAGCCACTCCTAAAAATATGATTAATTTCTGATGTCAGTCTCTAACTTAGAGAGCGTTCGCACCAGCTACAACCTCTGCAAGTTCTTGGGTAATGGCAGCTTGACGCGCCTTGTTATAAGAACGGGTCAAATCCTTCATCAACTCACTTGCATTCTCGCTAGCATTGTTCATTGCAGTCATTCGTGCGGCTAATTCACTAGCTGCACCTTCTTGCAAAGCACGCAGTAACTGATTGCTGAGATATAGAGGCAAGAGTGCATTCAAAATATCTTGGGGAGCTTGCTCAAAGATCATGTCTTTCGGCAAGTCCTTCAGGTCAGCTTCGACCTTAGAGCGTTCAACTTGGAACTTACCACCACGGGTAATCAGGTTAAATGTCTCATCATCAGCATCTGTTAGAGCTTCTGGAATCAGCGGTAACAAAGTCTGAATTACGGGTTGAGAACTAATCAACGAAACAAATCGCGTATAGATCAACTCGATCTTGTCGACACTGCCAGACAAAAACAGAGAAAGTAGTTCGTCAGCAACTTGCGAAGCTTCAGAAGCAGAAGGAATCTGTTCTAGACCAACGTAAGTTTTGCTGATGGGTGCCTTCCGATTTTGGAAATACTGGGTTGCCTTACGACCAACGAGCACAAAAGTATATTTAATACCTTGCTTTTCTAGCTCTTTGGCACGCTGTTCTGCTTTACGGATAATGTTGGCATTATAACCACCACATAGTCCGCGATCGCCTGTAATTACAAGTAGACCAACAGACTTGACATCGCGCTGTTTCAAAAGAGGCAAATCTGCTTCTTCTAAACGCAAACGGCTCTTCAGACCATACAAAACTTGCAGTAATGTATTCGCAAAAGGACGAGTCGAGGTTACCTGCTCTTGTGCCCGGCGAACTTTCGCTGCCGCAACCAGACGCATTGCTTCGGTAATTTTTTTGGTGTTTTTCACCGATTGGATTCGATCACGAATCCCTTTTAGGTTTGGCATAGTTAATATCCCTTAGTTCGACCCAAAGTCATCCATCTCCATTTATCCCAGAGATAGATGACTCATTGATATTTATACAGAAACAGAGAAAGCCTGCTTTTGCTCGGTGATCGCATCCTTGAGGAGGGTTTCTGCCTCATCAGTTAGCTTCGCTTCAGCTGCAATGATTTCACCATACTTAGCTTTACTAGTCGTCAAATATTGACGTAAGCCAGTGGTGAATTCAACAACCTGATCAACAGGGATCTCATCAAGGTAGCCATTCAAGCCTGCGTATACAATCGCAACTTGCTCAGCAACGGAGAGAGGAGAGTTTTGAGGCTGCTTAAGAATCTGACGAAGGCGCTGACCACGAGCCAACTGATTCTGAGTCGCGGCATCAAGATCAGATGCAAACTGCGCAAATGCTTCAAGTTCAGCAAATTGAGCCAATTCAAGCTTCAACTTACCCGCAACCTTCTTCATTGCTTTGGTTTGTGCTGCAGAACCTACACGGGATACGGAGATACCCGCATTAATTGCAGGACGGAAACCAGCGTTAAAGAGGTCAGAAGACAAGAAGATTTGACCGTCAGTAATCGAAATAACGTTTGTCGGGATATAAGCCGATACGTCACCCGCTTGGGTTTCAATGATCGGTAATGCCGTCATGCTACCGCCACCGAGCTTATCGCTGAGCTTTGCAGCACGTTCAAGAAGACGGGAGTGTAGGTAGAAAACATCACCAGGGTATGCTTCACGTCCAGGCGGACGACGGAGCAAGAGAGACATTTGACGGTAAGCCTGTGCTTGCTTCGTCAAGTCATCATAAACAACGAGTGTTGCTTTGCCTTTGTACATGAAATACTCGGCGATCGCCGCACCAGTGTAAGGCGCGAGATATTGGAGAGTTGCAGGGTCGTTTGCATTTGCAGCAACAATGACAGTGTAGTCAAGCGCACCTTTCGCTTCGAGGGTTGCAACAACTTGAGCAACAGTAGAAGCCTTTTGACCAACCGCAACGTATACACAGATAACGTCTTGGTCAGCTTGGTTAATGATAGTGTCAACTGCAACAGCAGTCTTACCAGTTTGACGGTCACCAATAATAAGTTCACGCTGTCCACGACCAACCGGAATCATCGCGTCAATCGCGGTAATACCTGTCTGCATTGGCTCGTGAACGGAGCGACGGTCAATAATACCGGGCGCCATGAATTCGATGAGGCGGTTATCAGTTGCTGCGATGTCACCCTTACCGTCGATAGGACGAGCAAGGGCATCAACAACACGACCAACAGTTGCATCACCAACAGGAATTTCTGCAATACGGCCAGTCGCTTTAACGCTACTACCTTCTTGGATATCGCGGCCATCACCCATCAATACCGCACCAACGTTGTCTTCTTCAAGGTTGAGGGCGATACCAACTGTGCCATCTTCAAACTCAAGAAGTTCGCCTGACATAGCTTGCTCAAGACCGTAGATACGGGCGATGCCATCACCGACTTTAAGAACGGTTCCTACACTATCGACTTGAACCTTTTGGTCATAAGACTCAATTTGTTGACGAATAATACTACTAATTTCGTCGGGTCTAATATTAATCATGTCTATACTGCTATATAACGGTTAATTTGAGGGACAGTCTATAGAGACACTTTAAATCAAGGGGTTTTATAGAATCGCCCTATCTAGGGAACAATGGAGAATATTAGTTTGTACCCAATAAACCCATGCTAATACGTCGAATTTGTCCTCTTAAGCTGGCGTCGAATACTTGAGAACCAACTTTAATAATCACACCACCAATCAAGCTGGTATCGGTTGTGATTTCCAGTTCTATATTGTTCGAACCAGTTATTGATTTAACTTGCTCGGCGATCGCATCTTCTTGTTCACGGCTTAAGGCCGTTGCACAAGTGATTTGAGCTAGAACAATGTTCTTTAATTCTCGTTGTAATGCGATAAACCGCTCAAAGAGAGCTTCCGAAAAAGCAATGCGACGACGATCTACCAACAAAAATAGAAAATTCAAAAAATAAGCATCAATATCTTTACCGCAGATGCTTTTTAAAACACCCTTTTGTTCCTCAGCATCAAGCAAAGGATTAGCAATAAAGAAACGGAATTCCTCCGATTCCTTAAATGCAGTGAGGAAAGAACGGGAGTAGTCTGCAAAGTCATCAACTTTGCCAGTATCCTTAGCCAGAGACATTAATGCCTCAGCATAAGGCTCAACCAATTGTGCACTCATTGCACTTCCTTTCATGAGTTACCTCCTAGCTGAGCAATACTACGATCAATGAGTCTCGACTGAGAAGCATCATCAAGGCGATCGCGTAATTCACTCTCAACCCTTTCTAAAGCAAGCTGTGCAATACGCTGTTTAAGATCAGCAACTACTTTTGCCTGCTCATTATCAAGCTCCTTGACAGCATTAGCCTTTAGCTTCTCAATTTCTTCACGACCTTGAGCTAAAACATTAGACTTAGCCTTCTCAGCTGAAACCTTGGCTTCTTCACGGATCACTTGAGCTTGCTTTTGAGCCTGCTCAAGATCTTTCTGTGCCTTAGTCAAAGCAGCTTTCGCATTCTTCATTCGGGTTTCAGCATCTTCGAGATCAGCAACAATTTTTGCCTTGCGCTCATCCAAAAGATCACTAATAAATTTTCGCCCATAAACGAAAAGAAGAGCAAGAATAATCCCAAGGTTGATAAGATTCGCTTCGATAATGTCGAAGTTTAAATGAAAACCACCTTCTGATGTGGTGGCAAAATAGGAAAAGAATCCCATGATATCGCTCTACCTCAGCGTTATTTTGCTTACGGTGTATACATCTAAAACTCGATGGATAACCATTCAATAAAAACTTAGTTTCACGAGGTTTCCATCTCAGCAGCGAAGAAAATTATATGAACTTACTCGAAGCGAAGTTATGATCCGGCTCCAACGAGCTTTTCAACAATCTGACTAGTCAGTCCGTCGACATCTCGCTCTAAGGATTCAAACGCAGACTTACGCTGAGCTTCAATTTCTAAGGCAACCTTTTCTCGTTCAGCTAAAGCTTGCTCTTGAGCAAGTTTCATCTCTTTAGCTACAACTTTCTGAGCCTCTGCTTGAGCCATCGCTACAACTTCTTGAGTTTCCCGACGGACATCACGCAATTCCTGCTCATACTGGAGAGCAAGACTTTCTGCCTTATCTTGACGTTCTTTCGCTCCCAATAGATTTGTTCGAATATAATCCGAACGCTCGTCAATTACTTCACCAATAGGTTTGTAAAAGAGCTTATTCAAAACAATTGTTAAAACGATGATTTGAAGTGCCATTAAAGGCAACGTCGCATCAAAATCAAAAAGACCACCTTCAGCGGTTTTCTCAACTGCTTCTGTTGCTAAAAAAAGTGTCCAGTGCGTCATTATTACCCGACCCCACCGTATTTGGGTCTGTTAGTTGGTTTATGTATTCAGAGCAATTCGCCCCTTACCAGAGAAACCGAGTGCTTCTAGGCTGTTCATGACAGTCGAGATACAAATATCGAAAGCAGTTGAACAGCCGAAGAGTTCACTAAGGTTCTTTATGCAAAAGGATTAGCAAAGAGAAGAATAAGAGCAACAACAAGACCGTAAATGGTAAGAGATTCCATAAATGCAAGGGTCAAAAGTAATGTTGCCCGAATTTTACCTTCAGCTTCAGGTTGACGAGCAATACCAGCCACTGCCTGTCCAGAGGCAGTACCTTGACCAACACCGGGTCCGATTGCACCCAAGCCAACAGCCAAACCAGCACCAATTACAGAAGCAGCAGCAACTACAGAATCCATGTTTTTTCTCTTCCAATTTAGTTAAAAGTTTACAAAAGTTTGGGTTGACAATTCCCAAGAAAAAAATAACAGAAAAAGTCCCCAGAAAAACATATTTATTTATGATTTCTGGCCTTGACTTACACTTTAAGTACTACATTTCAAAACCAACAATGGTTGAAATATAGTCTCAAGATCTCACACCTATGTCTTTAGTGGTGATCTTCTAGGGCTTCACCGATATAGACCGCAGCCAAAGTGGCAAAGACTAAAGCCTGAATAGCGCTAGTAAATAGACCTAAAGCCATAACAGGAACGGGAATAAATAAAGGCACTAATAAAACCAATACCGCCACTACCAATTCATCAGCAAGAATATTACCGAAGAGACGGAAGCTTAGGGAGAGAGGCTTGGTAAAGTCTTCAAGAATATTGATAGGCAACAAAATAATTGTTGGCTGAACATATCTTGCAACGTAACCCAATCCTTTTTTCTTAAAGCCTGCATAAAAATATGCGAGGGAGGTTAACAGTGCTAAGGCAACTGTTGTGTTGATGTCATTTGTTGGTGCTGCGAGTTCACCTTCTGGAAGTCCAATAAGCTTCCAAGGAAGTAGTGCTCCAGACCAGTTAGACACAAAGATAAATAAGAATAAAGTACCGACGTAGGGAACCCAAGGACGATACTCTTTTTCCCCAATTTGATTTTTGGTCAAATCACGCAAAAATTCCAAGACATACTCCATGAGGTTTTGGACACCGCTTGGAATACGCTGGGCGCTTTTGCTCGCAAGAACAGAAACGACAAGTAAGATGGAAATAACAAACCAAGATGTCAAAAAAACTTGACCATGGACATGTAATCCACCGAACTCCCAATAAAGGTGTTTGCCGATTTCTAGTTCAGCAAGGGGGAAATTTTGAAGTGTTGTTAAACTATCGAACATCTGCATGCGATGGTCTTTCCCCAGTTCTTTAGCAAGAATTTAACTACTATTAATGGTTTTATTCTTCCTTTAAATCTGGCATTAGACTCTGTAGCCCAACGTAGCCAATGATGACTACTTTATAGGTTAGGAATCCTAGGAACACAGGTAAAATAGAGAGTTGTTCAACGCGGGCAGCAACAACGATCATCCCGACGAATACGGCGAGGCGACCTGATGCAATTTGCTGTTGAGCAACGTTTATTTTTTCTACGTATTTAGCCAGCATTCTCAAGTAAATTAAGCCGACAGCGGCCCCAAATAAATAGTTAAGTGCTATTTGAAGGGACAAGGCAACCCAAGTAATAAGGAAAGCAATTCCTGTTATTCCTAGAGTGACTAATAAGAGCGAAGTTTTGAGCTGATAAAACTCATCCATCGATCTAGTTTTGCTTTCGATTCCGGCATTCTCTGATGTTTTTTCAGGGAGTTCGGAATCAATCGGATTTTCCTGAGAATTAGATGAATTCACATTTAGTAAAATTGGAGACCAATATGATTGATCAGGTTGATTGACTGTGCTCTTTGTCGAATAAAACAAAGGGCAACGAGACAAACCACGTGCAATCATATCATGGCATTGTCACAAAAGTTAAAAAGTTGAAAGGTGCCGTTATAGAGTCTGAAAATACTTTTAGGGTAAGGCTTTGGGGGTTTGCCAAAAAATCCATCGTAATTGCAACATCGGTTTTGGTACGCTTAATAGTCCACTAAGTAAATGTTTGTTGTAAGGGGCAATTAGATGATGGTGTCTTCTATGCTGGATTGGGTGGCGATCGCCGGGTATTTTGGTGTGACGCTGTTAGTGTGTTGGCAAATTTTCAGCCGTAGCAGTTAAACCGCTACAAGCTTTACAAAAGACTCCTCCTTTTCCAAACTCATTTTCCAAACAGTATGACCACAAACAATCCCCTTTCTTTACCGACTCTAGGCTGTGGGACGTGGGCTTGGGGAAACCGTCTCCTCTGGGACTATTCGCCTGAAATGGATGCTGAATTACAGCAGATTTTTGATTTTTGCGTATCCCAAGGAATCACGTTTTTTGATACCGGAGATTCTTACGGTACAGGTCGCCTCAACGGTCGCAGTGAGAGCTTACTTGGTCAATTTTCTCAGGAGTACAGAGGTGCTCATCAACAAGACATTATTTTGGCAACAAAGCTGGCTCCCTATCCCTGGCGACTAACGTCAAACTCAATGAAGCGTGCCTATAAAGATTCGTCTAAACGTTTACAGCGCCCAGTGGATTTGGTGCAGCTCCATTGGTCAACAGCAAATTACGCACCCTGGCAGGAAAAGCCTCTATTAAAGGGTCTTGCAGGGCTTTATGAAGCAGGAAAGGTTAGGGGAGTTGGCGTCTCGAATTTTGGAGGCAAACGTCTTCGAAAAATTCATAGCTGGCTACAGGATTGGGGGGTTCCGATTAAAACGCTGCAAGTACAATACTCATTGCTCTCGACAACACCTGTGACAGAACTATCGGTTAAAGAAGTTTGTGATGAGCTTGGGATTCAGTTAATTGCTTATAGTCCATTGGCTTTGGGATTATTGACAGGTAAATATAATCTTGCTCGCCCATTGCCTAAAGGATTACGGCGACGAGTCTTCAAACAAGTTTTACCGAAAATGAAGAGTTTACAGGGTTGTCTCGGGGAATTAGCAACGCTGCATGGGAAATCGATACCACAAGTGGCTCTAAATTGGTGCATTTGTAAGGGGACATTGCCAATTCCAGGTGCAAAAACATTAGCTCAAGCGCAAGAAAATGCTGGGGCGCTGGGTTGGTCTCTTACGGCGGCAGAAGTCGAGGCTTTAGACAAAGAAGCATCTCAGGTCACAAAGACAATGGTGCAAAATCCATTTCAATCTCGCTAGAGGCGATCGCCACGAAATCTGGGCAATATGGGACGTTTTTTGGAGAAAACGGTTTCTATAGAGAGGATTTTCGGGTCTAATGGGGAGATTTACGATTTGTGATTACCTTCCCTGATCTTCTATATTTGGTATATATTTGAAGGGAAGTTGCGTTTTCAAACACTACATTTAGTGTTTAAAGAATGAGTACAGAATTAGTTCCAGACTTCGAAATAGATACAGCGCAGCAGTTGGCAGAATACTTAGCTCAAGCGGAAACTTGGTCAGAAATTGAGCGGTTAACAGAAGCTTTTAAAGCCCTAAAAGTTGAAGCATGGGGTCTACTTAGTGAGGAGCAGCAGCAACATATTCTCAAAATCAAGCAGTGGAAGGATCATGAAATTGCTCAAATTTTTCCACTCGGCTCAACAGTTCAGCGCCGTGACGATCCAGAGAAAAAACAAGGTGTTGTCACAGATTATTGGACTGCCTATGACATCGATTATGTCACATTCACCGTGAATGGATTTACGGATTGGTGCCAAGGGAAACACCTAAAGCGTATCTATTCAACCACTTAGTTTCCACTGCTAGATCATCAAATCTTTTTATTGAGTTAGCCAATTTAATTACATTTTTCAATCGATGATGCTTCGGCATCTTTTTTTATATCTGTCATCATGGCGATCGCCAACCAAAGCTTTCAGATTACTTAATTGAAAAAATTAGACAATATGTATCTTTTTGGAGCTCCTTTCCTTAGATCATGTTATCTAGAGAAGGTGACCATCTAGCAAGAAGACTGTTCCATGCGCGATACCTCTGAAATTCGTTTTCGACTCCACCACGAACTAAACAATTTCTATCATCAACTCTTTGATGGTCTCGCTAATGCTGAAATCAAAGAAGGCGATGCAGCAACAGTTGCTCAGCTCCTCTTAAACTCTCGTCTTGATGCTCTGAAACATCTTGTTTCAGACGATGAAATGGATGCTTATGATGCAGCGTATCCTGATGATTAATTTCAAGAAAATCAAGATTATTCAGACGATAAAAAAGTTAGGCGATCGCCACAATTTCAGGCATCAGTAATTTTCAAATGATTTGGTTGCCTAGCAACTCGTTCCAACCATGCTCTAACAAAAGGATAATCACTCAAGTCAAAATTGCCTTCATGAGCAACGTGAGTATAGGCATATAAAGCAATATCAGCAATAGAATATTTTTCATCCACAAAGAATTGATATTGGGCTAAATGACTCTCTATTACATCTAAAGCTTGATAGCCTTCCTTTTGCTTTTTAGCTAAATTATTTTGATACTTTTCTGGTTGTTTTAAAATCGAAATCCAGTAGCGAGAAGTTGCAATATTTGGCTCATGGCTATACTGTTCAAAAAATAGCCACTGCAACACTTTAGCCTGCATCCATGATCCCTGTGGCAAGAACTTTGTTCCTTGGCTCAAATAAAACAAAATTGCATTAGACTCTGCTAAATGCTGGCCATTTTCAATTTCCAAAACAGGAATACGGCCATTAGAATTTATCTTTAAAAATTCCTCAGTTCTGGTTTCTCTATTTAAAATATTGACGTCAATACGTTCATACGGAATTTCTAGTTGGTTAAGTAACAAACGTACTTTATAACTATTTCCCGACGGCAAAAAATCATAGAGTTTGTACATTTTCTTTCCTCTTCTTAGATATCTCATTCTTACCAAAGAAAAAGCCGACTGGTCTTGTACCAGTCGGCTTTTTGAAAATTTATTTAGTTCATAACAATAACGTTATGAAGTTGAAAGCATTACTTACTTAGACTTTGCCTCAGCACGCTCTTTTGCTTCCTTAATAACGTCTTCAGCAACGTTCTTCGGACAAGGAGCATAATGGTCGAACTCCATGGAGAACTGACCGCGACCAGAAGTCATTGTACGCAGATCACCAATGTAACCGAACATCTCACTAAGAGGAACTTCAGCCTTGATGCGCGCACCAGTGGAAGCAGCATCTTGACCTTGGATCATGCCACGACGACGGTTAAGGTCACCAATTACATCACCAACGTAATCATCGGGAGTAAAGACGTCTACCTTCATGATGGGCTCAAGAATTTGAGGGCCAGCTTTAGGTAAAGATTGACGGTAACCACTTCTTGCTGCAATCTCAAAGGCGATCGCCGAAGAGTCTACAGGGTGGAAGCCACCATCTGTGAGCGTAACCTTAAGGTCAACACAAGGGAACCCAGCAAGCACACCTTTCTCGATGGACTGCTCGAAACCTTTCTGAACCGCAGGCCAGAATTCACGAGGCACATTACCACCAGTAACCTTAGACTCGAACTGGAAGCCAGTACCAGCTTCACCGGGCTCGATTGTATAGTCAATCTTACCAAACTGACCAGAACCACCAGACTGTTTCTTGTGGGTATAGCTGTCATTAAGCAGCTTAGTAATAGACTCACGATAAGCAACCTGAGGCTTTCCTACTTCAACTTCAACGCCATAGGTACGCTTAAGGATGTCAACCTTAATATCGAGGTGAAGCTCACCCATACCCTTGATAATCGTTTCACCACTCTCAGAGTCGGTTTCAACTTGGAAAGAAGGATCTTCTTTCATCATCTTACCGAGAGCAACACCCATCTTCTCGTTACCACCTTTGTTCTTGGGGGTGATCGCGATAGAGATTACAGGGTCAGGGAAGACCATTGCCTCGAGGGTTGCGGGATTGTCCTTATCACAAAGCGTGTGACCCGTTTGGACATTCTTCATACCCACAATCGCGATGATGTCACCAGCTTGCGCAGTGTCAATCTCTTCACGAGAATCAGCGTGCATTTCTACCATGCGGCCAATACGCTCAGTTTTACCTGTCGCAGTATTGAGGATGGTGTCACCTTTATTAAGCGTACCGGAGTAGATACGAGTAAAGGTCAATGCACCGAAACGGTCATCCATGATCTTGAATGCCAATGCGCGGAAAGGCTGCTCGGGATCAACCAAGGCATAATTACCAGTGGGATTTCCTTCTTCGTCAGTCTCTGGCTGAGGATTAACCTCCTTAGGGTTAGGGAGATAATCGACAACTGCGTCAAGAACGAGCTGTACACCCTTATTTTTAAAGGAAGAACCACAGTAAGTGGGAAAGAAATCTAGGTTGCGAGTACCTTTACGGATACATTCTTTGAGCTCATCAATAGAAACTTCCTCACCTTCGAGGTATTTTTCCATGAGGTCATCATTCTGCTCAACCGCTGTCTCAATAAGCATTTCACGGTATTCAGCAACTTTCTCAGCCATGTCTTCGGGGACATCTTTGATTTCGTAGTTCATGGGATCCATCGAATCATCCCAGATCCACGCTTTCTCAGTGAGGAGGTCAACAACACCAACAAATTCTTCCTCTGTTCCGATAGGCAGAACCATGACGAGAGGACGCGCATCAAGAATCTTGTCTACTTGGCCTACAACCTTGTAGAAATCTGCGCCTAGACGGTCGAGTTTGTTGACATAAATAATTCGTGCAACTTTGGATTCGTTAGCATAGCGCCAGTTTGTTTCGGACTGGGGCTCTACACCACCGGAACCACAAAATACACCGACACCGCCATCTAATACTTTGAGAGAACGATAAACTTCAATGGTGAAATCAACGTGACCGGGAGTATCGATAATGTTGAGTTGGTGCTCTTTCCAAAAACAGCTTGTTGCTGCGGACTGAATTGTAATTCCGCGCTCTTGTTCTTGGTCCATGAAGTCGGTAGTTGCCGCTCCTTCGTGAACTTCACCAATCTTGTGGATTTTTCCGGTTAACTTCAGGATACGTTCGGTGGTGGTTGTTTTACCCGCATCGACGTGAGCGAAGATACCGATATTACGATATTTGGTCAGGTCTTTCATAGGTTTATGTTCGCTCTATAAAATTTAAAGTACTAAGATTTACTAGGGTGATCACTAAGTTTGGGTTGAATTAATGTACATCTGAACGTTCCTCAAGCTGTTTTAGAGCAAATCTTCAGGTCGAGGAAGGTGAGTGTATCAGTTAAAACACTTTCTTGTATTATAAGTGTCACTCATTTGTTTTGTATAAGCCGCGGAAGAATTCAAGCGAAACTTGTATCTTTGGCATCAGCAAAGAATATTAAAATCCTTACCAGCCACTATGGCAACATTACAGATTGTAAATTATCTTGTGGTGATTATAAATAGTGATAGTTGGTTGAGGTAATGATGATCGTCTAATTTTTAGAAGGTTATGTCTGAGAATCCCAGCGAAATAGATGTCTATGCGATCGCCCAGCAACTCGGTGATGAGAAGCAAGTGCGCCGCAGTACGGCAGGGCGGGATGAGCCGGAAGGGTTACAAGAAAAGTTCGATAAACTCTCTGAAAAGTACGAGGAATTGTACTGTCTAAGTCGCTCTGTTTGGGAGTTGTTGGAGGAGACAACGGATCTTCAAGAAAGTGATCTCCAAGCAAAGTTAGCCATAGTTAAAGCGCGTCAACAGCCCGCAACAAAACCGAAAGCTGAGGGTTGTCCGGAATGTGATCGCCCGCTCCAACGCATCGAAGGAAAACATCATCGCTGTATTTATTGTGGCTATATCCAAGAATTTAAGAGTCCTTTTGACAAGCTACTCTAGGCGATACCGTCAATTTTGTTTTTAAGGGGATCTAAATCGTTTGAGCAGTTTCGATCATATTCGCATTGTCATTGTTGAGCCTGCGGGTGCTTTAAATGTTGGTTCTGTTGCCCGCGTCATGAAAAATATGGGGCTGTCGCAATTAATCCTTGTAAATCCTCGGTGTGATCATCTTGGCAAGGAAGCACGGTTAATGGCGGTAAAAGCACCGGAAATTTTAGAGCATGCGACGGTGATGGATAGTTTGGCGGATGCGTTGCAGGGTTGTCACAAGGCGATCGCCACCACAGGTCAACCGCGAGAGTTATCGACACCAATGGAAACGCCTAAACAGGTTTTACCGTGGGTTCTAGAGGATGATACGCCGAGTGCGATTATTTTCGGGCGAGAGGATAACGGTTTAACGAATACGGAGCTGAACCATGCCCAACGCTTCCTCTGTATTCCGACGGGCAGTGAATATACCTCTCTAAATCTAGCTCAGGCGATCGCCGTCTGCTGTTATGAGCTGCAAAGTTTGAGCACAATGGTACAACCAGTGGCTGAATCTCCCACCCAAGATTTGGCAGATCTCAAAGATCTCGAAGGCTATTATCAACATCTAGAACAGCTCTTACTAAAAATTGGCTATCTACAACCCCACACGGCTGCTGCACGTATGAATAAATTTCGGAGTTTATACAATCGGAATCAGTTAACCCAAGCAGAAACGTCGATGCTCAGGGGTATTCTTCGGCAAACAGCATGGGCGATCGCCAATCCAGACAAACTCCAATCGGAACAGCCAGACGAATAGTCTTAGAATCAAGCATCAACTCAGCCGTTAATTATTGCCACTAGAGTAATTTTGGAGGAATTTGAGCACAATACTCACTTGGGTCCGAATCTCAGTAGTGCAAGCATTAATTTGTCCAAGATCCTCTACACGGGCTGCATCTTCAACGGCACTACATAAATCTGGAATTTTCTTAACACTAACTGTTGCAGTCGAACCTTTCAGGCGATGGGCTTCATATAAAATTTTTGCCATATCACTATCGGCGATCGCGGCTTCCAACTTGGCAAAATATTTCGGTAAAATTTGCATCAGCTCCTCAAATGCAAACTGAAACATAGACGAATCATCGCCATAAAGCTCATAAAGACCCTCAAAGTCAATGGGAGAATCCAGAGAATTTAAGGTGAATTGGTCTGGGGATTTAGACTCAGGGACAATCATTAATTAGTTAGATGTAATGCTGATAGATTTTTGAGGCAACGTCATAACACGGTCTGAAACATAGCGAAATAACTCGAGGCAAACAGACCACCATATATTTTTTATCAATCCTCTAAAGCATTAGCGATGATTGCCACATCTATTTTCCGATGTGACTAAATCTTTTCGAATTTACAATTCACTAAAGTAAAGTCATTTCCATCGAGTTTTCGTATTTAGGAGTGCCTATACATTAATCGTAACCATTATCTTTAGGGTACTGAGACGCGATCATGCTCATTTTTGGCACAGCCCAAATACCCATAAAACAAGCATTACAGTCAATTAACAACTATCAAAAATTCAGAACTTCAGCGATCGCTCCGACAAGCTCACCAAGATAGCGATCAATAGTAGAGGTCAAAATAGTTTGTAGAGAGTACGACTCTGAATGCTCACCCATCCGAATCGACAAAACTTCGGGCATAATAGGGAAATAATTTGTGACAATTTCAAGTTGAGGAGTGACCCGTGGTTGAGAAATCACGCCGTACAAGGCGAAAAAGAAAGATTTCTTCCCAGTCCCAAGGATCTAAGTCTGGTGGCTCGAAAGAAGCTAAATCTGGCGGAAAAGTCGTTTCTTTATCTTCTCGTCGCCGTCGCCCCAAAGCCACATCCAACAAATTAAGGCCAAAAACAAATTTACAGAAGGCAGCATCACCATCCGGAACAAAACAGGCGTCTCCACAGCGTAAAACTCGACGACGGCCAACGGCAAAATCGAGCCGTTCCAATAATCAAGCACGGCGGTTACGTCTCAAGCTTCCCAAGCCGATTTTATATCCAATCCGTTTCGCGATTGTAGGCATTGGTATCGGAGCGTTTATTGGGACTCTATTAGCAATTTCAAACTCACGTCCCTACATTAGTGTCACCCAAGATACGGAAGAGCGTAGTCAATCTTTCGCTCCAGACGAATCGGCAAATCCTCTGCCTTTAGAGACATCGCTCGTGACAATGCGTGAATCGGTACAGGTGGCGATCGCCGCAGACCCAGAGCTAGATGCCACGATGTTATTTGTGGATTTGGATACGGGGGAATATTTAGATGTCGCCTCTTCCCGGAGTATTTCTGCCGCAAGCACGATTAAAATCCCTGTCCTTGTCGCTTTTTTAGAAGCAGTCGATCAAGGCACAGTACAGCTACAGGACTCTCTAATAATTACCGATAATGTCAAAGGTGGAGGCTCTGGTAATTTTCAGTACAAAGATAATGGCACTGAGCTATCTGCGTTATTTGTTGCCTCTGAGATGAGCATCAATAGTGACAATACTGCCACCAACATGATTATTGAGCAGCTCGGTGGTTTTGAAGTCTTAAACCAGAAATTTCAAAGTTGGGGTCTCCAGCAAACACAGCTTAATGCGCCTTTGCCAGATTTAGAGGGGACAAACTTGACCACGGCAAGGGATTTAGCGTTTCTACTCGCAAAAATTAGTCGAGGAGACATTTTGTCTAACCGCTCCCGCGATCGCCTGATACGGATTATGAGTTCAACTCGAAACGATAACTTATTACCCCAGACTCTGGGGCAAGGAGCGGCGATCGCCCATAAAACCGGCGATATCGGCTATATCATTGGCGACGCTGGCATTATTGATCTGCCCAACGGCAAACGCTATATTGCATCGATTTTTGTCGAGCGCCCCTATGATGCGCCGAAAGGCAAAGAGCTTTTACACAAAATTGGCAAGCTATTTTATCAACATGCCGAGAAAAATCAACCTCAGCCTATCCCAACAGAACCCCAAGAATCCGATAAATCCTTAGAGACAGCATCTTTCCCGGAAGAGACAAACTGAGGCCATTAAACCAATCCTTTAACTACGGATTTGTACTGGCATAATCAAATAGGTCATTTGCATTGCACCGAGTGGACTAAAAATGACGGGCTGATTATTTTCGTTGAGCTGCATTTGAATGTCATTACTCGGTAAAGCCTTTAGCCCTTCCGTCAAATATTTCACATTAAAGGCGATTTCGAGACTCTCTCCTGTCACTTGAGCATTGAGGGCTTCTTCACCGCTACCAACATCCTGTGCCTCCACTGATAAATGGAGCTTTTGTCCAGCAGCATCCAATCTAAATTTCACAATATTATTTTTTTGATCCGCTAAAACGGCGACCCGCTCAATACTACTGACCAAACTGCGGCGCTCTAGAGTGACCTGACGATTAAACTGACTCGGGATGAGCTGATGGTAGGCGGGATAAGCTCCATCCAATTTACGGCTGGTTAATCTTTGATCATTGATTTCAAAAATCACCTGGCCCTCATCTAAATGCAGTGCAACCAAATCAGATTCGTTAGCACTCGTTAACATTCGCTCCAATTCTCTCAGGGCGCGAGCAGGAATAGTTAAAGCAAAATCCTCAAGCTCTGGCACAGGCAATTTGCCTTCTTCAGTTTCATCCTGTTCTGCTTGATCGCTTGTTTCCACTAACGCTAAGCGGTGGCCATCAGTAGCAGCAAATTCGAGGCAATCTTGTTTGTGGGTGAGGTGCACGCCTGTTAATACTTGTTTCGTTTCATCAGCACTCGCCGCAAATAAAACACCACTTAATCCTTCACTCAGGGCGATCGCCGGCAACATCAATTTTGTCCCTCCTTCGATAGTGGGCAATTCAGGAAACTCTTCCGCTCCAAGCCCCCGCAACTGAAAACGACCGGCCGCGGCAGTTAGCGTCGCCTGAGCGTCTCCTTCGCCCAAAGATTCTTGCGGACAGCTAAGGGACACTTCGCCTTCTGGTAGACGAGACACAATATCATTCAACAATTTCGCCGGCAGCGTTAACGTGCCACTTTCAAGCACCTGAGCAGGAAAACTCGTCCGAATTCCCAAACTTAGGTCAAAAGCCGTTAACTGAATCTCATGGTGTCCAGCATCCGCCTTTAATAAGACGTTCCCCAAAATTGGATGAGTAGGACGCGAAGGCACAGCCCGACTCACCAGAGACAGTTGACTATTTAAATCACTTTGGCTGCAAACAAACTTCATGGCGTACGGGGAAATAATCAAATAGAGCAGCTAGATTCTACTACAACATTCTCCTGATCATCCGAACTCAAACACATTAGTTTTCAGGAGTCTCAGCCCTAATCTAACACCACTATTTTAGGTACGGTGATCACGAGTCAAGCTTGAACAATCACACCCAAATTACTGCTGTACAATGAAAATTGTAGGGAGGCAAAGCTAGGTTAATTTACGCTCTACTGACTCGCTAGATGCATGAATCTATTCGCATGATGTTGAGGGGAAAATGTCCTTACTCCATACGTTTCAGTCGATGTCGTTGTTTCATTTTTTGTGATCAAAATTGAAACAAATTTAGACTTGGCTGGATGCATTACATAAAAACGCAAACAATAAAAAAGAAGATTCATGACTAACATTCAACAACAAATTGAAAAGGAACGCGACGCAGCACGTGAGGCTTGCAACACTGATGCCACTTCTGGTGAATGTGCTGCGGCTTGGGATGCAGTAGAAGAGCTCCAAGCTGAGGCTTCTCACCAACGTGAACAGGAACCTGAAAAGACGGAACTCGACAAGTTCTGTGATGCCAATCCAGATGCTGATGAGTGCCGTATTTACGAAGACTAATTTTTCTATCGAGTAGGGTGGCGATCGCCCCGGCATTTTCGTCGCACTACTCTAAACAACAACATATTGTCTAAGCAGATAGAAAGCTCGCTGATGTATCAGTGGATTCTATCTCCTAACTAAAACCTCAAACAGTGGTCACTTTCCTAAGTGCCACTGTTTTGGTTTGTGTATACTAAAACAGTCAAAAACGACCGCGAAGAACAAGATAAAACTATGGATGAAGCATTACTTCGGCAGCTGGCGTGGATGGATTATCGTCTTGCCGTTATTTTCACTGTCATCACGCCTATTGTGCTGCTGATCTGGAGCCTCGTTAGCAAGATCGAATCCATGCAGCGACTCCTCGGGATCTATTGGAAGGTCGCAAGCCTTCTCATGATCACCGTCTATTTACTCATTCCTAGTTGGTCAGTCGGCTATCTCACAGGTCTGCTATCTCGCATCCTTATCCCCATTAGCCTGTGGTTTTGGATCGATCTTAATGAAGAAATCCGTGACCAGCCCGCTAGTAAACTCAAACTTGTTTTTACGTCTTGGCGCTGGGCAATGACTGCGTATTGCGCAATCGGAGCATTAATTAACCTGCCGTTCTTTTCTTGCATTTTTTCAGCAACAACAAAGCAAGGTGCCTATTGTCAGGTTTGGTTAGAAGCCCCCATACGCTACAAAGAAATCCTACATGCCAACTCTTCGGCCGGTTTCCTTGGATTCCTCGGGGCCACAGGCCTCATTGTTTATGGCATTTATCTTCTATCATTTTTGATTTTTCGCCTTGGTCGACAGGGTCGTATTGCAATTGAGCAATAAGCCGAATTTAAACGTGCATAAATTTTTCAAGAAAAACTCTTGCCAATCGAAAATTGTTTTGCTATCTTAGAACTTGTGCGCAAAACGCCAGGATAGCTCAGTTGGTAGAGCAGAGGACTGAAAATCCTCGTGTCGGCGGTTCAATTCCGCCTCCCGGCACTTAATAATTTCAAGGGACTTACAGCGATTGTGAGTCCCTTTTGTTATGGGAATATTTTCTGGGGAAGTTGGGCGATCACCAACACTTTTTTACTGAAAATTATTTCGAGAAAATAAGTCTTCACAATTGTGAACCAGACCAGAAAGCTTATTTGCTGATTCTGGATAAAGCTGGTTAGGATACGTAATTAGAGATCGAGCCTTTTCAGAGATCGTTGGACATGTCGCCAAATCCTAAAATTAATGCTTTGCAACAGGCCGCACACCAGCTTGCAGTCTGTACCGATCAGCTTTTCCAGCAGATTGAGCAAGAGCAAGTCTTGGATGGCATTATCGAGCGTATTCGTTCGTGTCTTGAGTTAGATGATGTTTTTCATGAAACATCAACCTCAATCCGGCAATTACTAAGTGCAGATAGGGTTGGAGTCTTTCGCTTCACTCCCGGCAGTGGCTGGGACGAAGGAGAGTTTGTTGCTGAGAACGTCAGAAAAGAATTTCCATCAGCAATGGCAGCGAAAGTTTATGACCATTGTTTCGGTTCACAATACGCTGTCCACTACACAGAAGGACGTATACAATCCGTTGCAGATATTTATGATGCAAATTTGAGTGATTGTCATATTCAAATCCTTGAGCAGTTTCAAGTGCGGGCAAACTTAATTGTGCCTGTCTTGAAAGGAAAAGAATTATGGGGATTATTGTGTATTCATCAATGCTCCCATCCTCGACGATGGCAGCTAGCAGAAATTGGGTTTGTCCAGAAAATTGCAATCCATTTTGCCATTGCCCTACAACAGGCAGAAAACCGCGAACAAATTAAGCTCCAGGCAGCTCAACTCATTCAGGCAAAGGCTCAGCAAGAAGCTTTAACTCGCCAGAAAGCCCTCGTTAAAATCGTCAGCAATATCAGACAATCTTTAGATTTTGCCGATATTTGTAACACGACAACAGCAGAAGTACGTCATTTACTAGAGGCAGATCGTGTCATTATCTATCGCTTTAATCCTGATTGGAGTGGCAATTTTCTATTCGAGTCAGTTGCCGCGGAATGGAAACCTTTAGTTGGGGTTTCTCCTTCCATTGAAGATACTCACCTAATGGAAACGCAAGGTGGTCGCTATGCTGCCGGGGAGACCTTTGCCATCCCGAATATCTATGAAGCAGGGCATTCTGACTGTCATGTCGAATTGTTAGAAGAGTTTCAAGCCAAAGCTTATGCGATCGCCCCAATTTTCCGAGATGACAATCTGTGGGGTTTACTCGCGACATTCCAAAACTCTAGCCCACGCCACTGGCAAACTGATGAAGTAGAGCTCCTTGCCCAAGTCGGAGAACAACTCGGTATTGCTCTCCAACAAGCGAGTAAACAAACAAAAGCAATCAACCGACAAAAAATCCTAGTCAAACTCGTTAGTAAGATCCGCCAATCCCTTGAATTAGAAGAAATTTGCCAAACAGCAACGACAGAAATACGTCAACTGCTAAATGCGGATCGTGTCACTATTTACCGTTTTAATCCCGATTGGAGTGGCAACTTTTTATTTGAATCAGTCACATCAGAATGGCAACCCTTGGTTGGCGTTTCCCCTGTCATTGAAGATACCCACTTGATGGATACTCAGGGAGGCCGCTACGCAGCAGGGGAAACATTTGCCATCCCAGATATCTATGACGCGGGACATTCCGATTGTCACATCGAACTATTAGAACAGTTTCAAGCTAAAGCCTATGCGATCGCCCCTATTTTTCAGGATGATCATCTGTGGGGTTTGCTCGCGACATTCCAAAACTCTGGACCACGTCATTGGCAAACTGACGAAGTAGAATTACTGGCTCAAGTTGGCGAACAACTCGGCATCGCCCTACAACAAACAGAATTTGTCCGACAACTCCAATCGCAATCAACAGAATTAAAAGATCTATTCGAAGCTTTACAACAGTCTCAATTACAGCTCATTCAGAATGAGAAAATGGCCAGTTTAGGGCAATTAGTAGCTGGCGTTGCCCATGAGATCAACAATCCCATCAATTTTATTCACGGCAACCTGCCCCATATCAACGATTACGTTAAAGATCTTTTAATCCTAGCTTGCGAATATCAGAAAACCAGCCCTAACTCAGCCGAAGACATTCAAAAGCTTCAAGAGCGCACCGAAGAACTCGATCTCGACTTTATCTTGGAAGATCTCCCCAAAGTCCTATCTTCAATGCAAATGGGGACAGATCGGATTCGACAAATTGTTCTATCTCTCCGGAATTTCTCTCGTTTAGATGAAGCTGAATTTAAAGCGGTTAATATTCACGAAGGGCTCGATAGTACGTTACTGATTTTAGGTAATCGATTGAAATTCTGTGATACAAATACCAGCATTGACATCATCAAGAAATATAGTGATATTCCACTAGTAGAGTGTTTTCCAGCTCAACTCAATCAGGTGTTTATGAACCTTTTGTCAAACTCAATTGATGCTATCGAAGAAGTCTTAAGAAAGAAAGCAAAAAGCACATCAAAAAAAACAAGGAATTGGAAGCCAAAAATCTGGATCAAGACCCAACTAGATGGAATAGATCATATACAGATTTCCATTCGAGATAATGGTATCGGTATACCAGAGACTGACGAGAATAAACTTTTCGACCATTTCTTCACAACCAAATCGATTGGCAAAGGTACGGGTTTAGGTTTGTCTATTTCCCATGAAATCATCAGTCAAAAACATGGTGGGCAATTAAATTTCAAATCCATCAAAAAAGGAGGAGCTGAATTCATCATCAGATTGCCTATTAAGTTTCAAGGTTAGATTTCAGCTGTGAAATAATCTCTGAGTAATATTCAAAACAAGTATTCAACACCAGACTTCCTAATATAAATTCATATAGTTTTCAAGATGATTTTTGATGAATAAATAGCACAAAGAATCACTAATGACGAATGCTCAAAAAGTGAGCTCATTTTAACGGTTTAAAAGACTACGTCTATGACCAGCTTTGCCAACCAAGCTATATCACAGCACTTAAATGATTACATCATTGATGATGGCCTTTCGATTTGTAACTTAGAAACAGGCCAGATTATCAATGTTGATCCGATTCAATGCAAAATGACAGGATATTCCGAAGCGGAATTGACCAGCCAGCAATTGTTCGAGTTCATTCATCCTGATTCTCTGAACTTATTTGATAGTTTTCTCGACACTCTCCGAGCCGATAAAGAATTTTATTGTCAGGCGATCGCCCAACGAAAGGATGGCAGCTGTTTTGATATCGAAGTTAGAGCAGTGGCCTGCCTCTATGACGGCAAACCCCATGGCCTAATCACAATGCAAGATATTAGCCAACGCAAAGCAGCAGAAGTCGCTCTGGCAGAAAGTGAAGCCTACCATCGTAACTTATTAGAACAATCCTCCATGGGTTTACTGCTCTGTCGGATGAATGGGGAATTTGTCTATGCCAATCAAGCTTTTGCGGGGATTCTCGGTCGCGAAAATGAGGATTTATCTGTCCTAAGCTATTGGGAAATCACTCCCGAGAAATATGCCCCTCAAGAACAAATACAGCTCCAAAGCCTATCTAAAACCGGGCGCTATGGCCCCTATGAAAAAGAATATATCCACAAAAATGGCTCCCTTATCCCGGTCAGGCTATCGGGAAGAATTGTTGAGCGACATGGCGAAAAATTTATTTGGTCAAGCGTCGAAAATATCAGCGATCGCAAAGCAGCAGAAGCGATCATTTTGCAAAAATCACAGGAGTTGGAAAAAGCCTTAACGCAACTGCAAACGACTCAATTACAAATGGTGCAACGTGAAAAAATGGCCACCCTAGGGAATCTAGTAGCAGGAGTTGGTCATGAAATAAACAATCCGATGGGCTTCCTCAACGGCAGTATTAATAATGCCAAGGATTATATACAAGAGCTGTTTGAATATTTGGCGATTTATCACTCACAACATCCCCCGAATAATAAAGTTCAAGATGTGGCAGATGATATCGATTTAGAATTTATCCTTGAAGATTTACCGAGACTCTTAGAATCAATGACAACGGCAACAACTCAAATTAAAAGCATTAGTAGAAGCCTTCGTATTTTCTCGCGCGCTGAAACAAAAGAAAAAGTGAGTATAGATTTGCATGATGGCCTAAACAGTACGTTGCTTATCCTCAAATATCGACTAAAAGCAACGGAATGCCGTCCAGCGATTGAAGTCAAAAAAGACTATGGTGAGTTACCTGAAATCAAATGCTTTTCTAGCCAGCTCAATCAAGTATTTATGAACATCTTGGCTAATGCAATTGATGCTTTAGAAGAAGCTAGTGAAGGTCATAGTTTTGAAGATCTAGAAGATAATCCCCAACACATTACTATTCGTACTTCAGTGGATAATCAACACATTAAAATCAGTATTGCCGATAATGGTTTAGGGATTCCCAAAAAGGATCAAGCGAGAATTTTCAACAATCTATTTACGACAAAAGCGATTGGCAAAGGTACGGGCTTAGGGTTGGCGATCGCCAGACAAATTATCGTTGAAACCCATGAGGGAAGCATCGACGTCATCTCCGATATCGATCAGGGTTGTGAGTTTTGTATTTACCTGCCCATAACGTAAAAATCACGCAGCAATGCCACGGCTTTCCCGTTACGCTAAACAATGATGATGTTTGGCAAGGAGAAGGAAGTCCGTGAGTGTGATTACAATTTTGGTGGCGATCGCCGTCGTATTTGTGGTGCTCGTCCTCGTCGTTAAAGACGTCTAAGCAGGCATCTCCACTTTCGCCTCACCGGCTAAATCAAAGGCTTTATGTACAAGTTGTAGAGCTTCTTTACCTTGCTCCTCAGGGACGACGCAGCTAATTTTGATTTCTGAGGTGGTAATCATCTGGATATTGATATTGTCATCCGCTAGGGCTTGGAAAAGTTTCGCGGCAATGCCCGGTGCGCCAATCATCCCAGAGCCAACAACACTCACTTTGGCGATCGCCGGATTGACTTCAATCTCACCAAAATCAAGCTGTTCAGCAATACCACTTAAAGCCAAACGCGCGGCTTCAGCGTCACTCTGGGCAACGGTGCAAGCAATATCGCGAGTATTAATGCCATTGCGCACCCGACAACGCTGGGACTGAATAATCATATCGACGCTAATATTTTGCTGTGCCAAGAGCGTAAAAATTTTGGCAGCCATCCCTGGTGCATCGGGCACATGACGAATCGCGAGTTGAGCTTGTTTGAGATCTAGGGCAATACCCCGTACAGCGGGTGCTTCAGTTTGAGCCTGAGCGGTGGGTGATGCAGTCAGCGCCGAGGATGCAATCTCAAATACATCGCATAAAGTGGCGATCGCCTGGTCGCGGTCAGCCTGCTGAATCACGCAACTCACCTTCACCTCAGACGTCGAAATCATTTCGATATTAATACCAGCATCTGCCAAACTCTGAAACATCGTGGCAGCAATCCCAGGTCGGCCAATCATACCAGCCCCAGAAATGGTGATCTTGGCAATATCGCTTGAGGTTTTAACCATGACATCATCGGCTGTTTGTCCAACCTCTTCGCAAAGTGTCGGGGCGATCGCCGCCACAATCTTTTGAGCCTGATCAGCATCCTTTTCCGTCACCGTAAACGCAATATCGTTACTATTACCGTCATGAATCGACTGAATAATTAAATCCACATCGACATTGTGAGAAGCAATTTCTCCAAATAATTTTGCGGCAACGCCAGGGCGATCAGGAATATGCAGCATTGCTACCCGTGCCTGATCTAAATCAAATTCAACCCCATCAACCGCATTGGTAATTTCGAGATCCAGTAACGGGCGATTATCCACTGCCACAGAAGTCACTTTTGTGCCTGGCTCATCTGTCCAACTCGACCGAACGACTAAAGGAACACCATAATTTTTGGCAATTTCCACCGCGCGGGGATGTAAAACCTTTGCCCCGAGGCTCGCCAGCTCTAACATTTCATCCGACGTCACCTCTGGCATTAATTGGGCTTCTGGCACAATGCGCGGATCTGTCGTTAAAATTCCCGGCACATCCGTATAGATTTCACAACAGGACGCTTTCAACGCAGCGGCGATCGCCACTGCAGACGTATCAGAACCGCCTCGCCCAAGAGTTGTAATTTCGAGTTCACGACTTTCACTGACCCCTTGGAAGCCAGCCACAACAATCACTTGACCTTGATCTAAATGCTTTTCGATACGCTCAGTCTTAATCTCTAGGATCCGGGCCCGACTATGCTCCGCTTCCGTGACAATGCCCACCTGAGCACCAGTTAGCGATACTGCAGGCTGACCCAACTCTTGCAGCGCCATACTGAGTAACGCAATAGTCACCTGTTCCCCTGTCGAGAGCAACATATCCATCTCACGACGACTCGGATTAGAACTAATCTCATTGGCCAATTTCACCAACGTATCCGTCGTTTTACCCATCGCAGAAACCACAACCACTAACCGATTGCCAGCCTGTACCCGTTTATAAATGCGCTTGGCAACAGCTTGAATGCGTTCGACCGATCCGACAGAGGTACCGCCGTATTTCTGCACAATCATTGTCATGGCTCTGCTTTTTACTCCCCAAACTCCTAAAGATTACGTTCCATTTGTAATGGAAAATTGGAAATCCACTGTATCAAATCCTATAGGGTTTTCTAATAAATCCTTCATACTCCGTTGTTTTAAATAATCTTTTCCTGACTGTAAAAACAAGCATTCTTCACTTCTCTCCATTGCGCCAAAATGGCTATATTCATTAACTTACAGAGGATTATATTGTCGTTTTCCTTACCATTTTGAGAGAGCGAAAGTCAGTGATCTTTAGCGCAGAATCATAAAAACAAACAAAAGAAAATATTAAATCCCTTGTATTTCTAAGCTCAGTAGCCCATAATGTTGCACTCGGTAGTGTGATACATTTTGTAATGTTTCCGATAAGCATTACCGCACCATACTTTTCCGTATCACAACGCGGATTGAGGAGAAGAAACTGTTTCTGCAGAGTCAGGCAATAAGTCTTCCAAATCTACTCAGGGCATAATCAACACTGAATGACCAGTATTTCTACAGCTAAACACTATAGGCACAGTCAAAGGCGATCGCAGCGTAATTAGCTTTTGACGCCGTATTTCATTGTCGAAATGACCTGAAGATCAAAGTTTTTAATGACAACACCCACCCCCTAGGAGGTTATTCTATGTCCGTCCGTTTATACGTCGGTAATTTACCCAAAGATGTCGTCGAGAAAGACGCCCTCACCACATTTTTCGCAGATGCAGGCGAGAACGCTAGTACTAAAGTGATTAAAGACCGCAAAACTGGCAAGTGCCGTGGTTTTGCATTCGTAACCGTTCCCACTGACGAAGAAGCAGATGCTTTCATCGAAAAGTACAACGGCCAATCCTTCATGGATAGCGAGCTCAAAATTGAGAAAGCACTTCCCCGCGCTAAGACCGATGAGAAGCCCAGCAATGCTGGTGGCAACACAGGTAGTAAAGGCGGTGGCGGTAAGCGTAAGCGTGGCGACAAGAAGCCTATGACTTACTCTAGCGGTGGCTCCTCCTCTGCACAGCCTGACCCTCGTTGGGCTAGCGAACTCGAAAAGCTTAAGGACATGCTCCAGAAGCAAACCACAAACGTCTAAGACGATTTAGACAAATCTTTCCTGCTACAGTCTTTGTGGCAGGTTTTTCTATATCTACGCATTTTTTAGCGTGGCAAAAACATAGCAATTAAGGAGGGTATTTTAGATGGATCCAGTAAAGGTAATGAAACAAGAAGTTGGACGTGCAGCCGCAGCAATGGTTGAGTCCAATACCATCGTTGGTCTAGGCACAGGTTCAACTACTGCTTACGCCATTCAGTTCATTGGTGAGCGATTGGCTGCTGGCGAAATTGAAAATATTGTTGGTATTCCCACGTCTTTTCAGGCAGAGGTTTTATCCAAGCAGTACGGCATTCCTCTCGTCGGTCTTGATGCAGTTGATCATATTGATCTCGCTATTGACGGTGCAGATGAGGTTGACCCCAACAAAAATTTGATTAAGGGTGGTGGTGCAGCTCACACTCGTGAAAAGGTGGTGGATGCCCTGGCAAATAAGTTTGTTGTTGTCGTTGACAGCGGTAAGCTCGTAGATAGTCTTGGTTCGACTTTCCTCTTGCCTGTTGAAGTGATTCCGATGGCTATTACACCTGTGATGCGCCAGCTTGAAGCACTCGGTGGTAAACCTGAATTAAGGATGGGCGTGAAGAAGGCAGGCCCTGTCGTTACTGATGAAGGTAACTTGGTAGTCGATCTTAAGTTTGAAAGCATTGCTGATCCAGCGGCTCTCGAAATTGCGATTAATAATATCCCTGGTGTCCTTGAGAATGGTTTATTTGTCGGTGTGGCAAATACAATTCTCGTGGGTGAGATTATCGATGGTGAGCCCAAGGTACGTACTATTAACTAAGTTTAATCTCTAAAGAATTGAAAACTCTTCTGGTCTAACGGCTGGGAGATTTTTCTTTTTAGGCACTGAGGAGGGCGATCGCCTGTCGAATCCATTCATCAGCATTAGGGTTTTGGGCAAGAAGCGAATCCTGGGATAGGGTAGTCACGGCACGGCGAATTTCATCATCCTCATAACCGAGGGCTAACAGTGTCATTTCTAAATCCTCAAAAATGCCAGCTTGAGGGGTAGAAACATCAGCTTGAGGTAATCCGGTTTGATCACGCCACTGAGCAAGCTTGGTGCGGAGTTCAAGAGCCAAGCGTTCCGCTGTTTTCTTGCCAATACCTGGTGCCTTCGCCAATAGTTTATGGTTTTCGCTGACGATCGCCTGTACCAGTTCCGATAGAGTTAGGGTATCGAGCAGGGCGATCGCCGACTGAGCTCCAATACCACTCACTCCAATCAATTGACGAAATAAATCGCGCTCAGCTAAAGACTCAAAACCGTAGAGAATCACCAGATCTTCACGTTGCTGATAATGAATAAAAACCTGTCGAATTTTCTCATCAGCTAAATTAATCTCAAGGGCAAAACGACTGGAAATTTGGATCTCGTAGCCAATGCCGCCCACCTCTAAGACGAGAAAGGTTCGATTCTGTAAATTTCTTTGCAAGGCGATCGCCTGACCCTTGAGGTAGCTAAACATAACTTCCAGCCAAAAAACTAAAATTATCCTGCCATGCCAACGACCTTATCCTCAACAAACTGCGCAGGACAGAAGCGAGCAGTACAGTTAAACTAAGATATTCCCCATTTCCCGGACTATGGCAGACTCCACGCCGACTTTTTCAAACCGCTCCCTTCCACCCCAAAACATTGACGCAGAAGAATCAATCCTTGGCGGTATCCTGCTCGATCCAGAGGCAATGGGACGCGTGGTCGATATTCTCATCGTTAATGCCTTCTACGTCCAAGCACACCGCGATCTCTACAAAGGACTGCTCATCCTCCATGCCCAAGGGAAACCCACAGATATCGTTACCCTCACATCATGGCTACAGGATCAAAAACTATTCGAGAAAATTGGTGGCACTGCAAAATTAGCCACTCTCGTTGATCGCACTGTTTCTGCCGTTAACGTCGATCGTTATGCTCAGCTCGTGATGGACAAATATGTTCGTCGCCAGCTCATCGCTGGAGGAAATGAAATTATCGACTTGGGTTATGACACAACAACTCCCCTCGAAGAAGTCCTCGACGAATCAGAGCAAAAGATTTTTAAACTTACCCAAGAACGCCCCCAAGATGGCTTAACACCTATCGCCGAAACCATTGTCGAAACGTTTAACAATATCGAGGATTTACATCAAGAAATTACACTGCCGGGCTTAAGCTGCGGTTTTTATGATCTTGATGCAATGACTAGTGGCTTCCAGCGCTCAGACTTAGTGATTATTGCGGGTCGTCCAGCGATGGGGAAAACCAGTTTTTCGCTCAATGTCGCCGTCAATGTCGCCACCACTCATAAGCTACCTGTCGCCATCTTTAGCCTAGAGATGTCCAAAGAGCAGCTGGTGCAACGACTACTGGCTGGAGAAGCCCAAATTGAAAGTAATAGGCTTCGCGCTGGTCGCCTTACCCAAACGGACATGGAGCCGTTGATTAATGCAGTGGAATCTTTATCAGATGTGCCCTTATTCATTGATGACACTGCTAATTTGACGGTGGCACAGATGCGATCGCAGGCCAGAAAGCTTCAAGCGGAACAGGGCGGAAAGTTGGGCCTAATCATGCTCGACTATCTTCAGCTTATGGAAGGTGGTGGCGATAACCGTGTCCAAGAAATTTCAAAGATTACGCGGGCGCTGAAGGGTCTTGCACGTGAACTGAATGTGCCAATTTTGGCTTTATCGCAGCTAAGCCGTGGTGTAGAAGCTCGGACAAATAAACGTCCCATGATGTCAGATTTGCGAGAATCTGGCTCGATTGAGCAGGATGCTGATCTGATTATCATGCTGTACCGCGATAGCTACTACAATCCCGATTCCCCCGACCATGACATTGCCGAAGTGATTATTACCAAACACCGGAATGGCCCCACAGGAACCGTGAAACTAATCTTCCAACCAGAACTTACAAAATTCCTAAACCTAGCCAATGCAGGCAATAGTTACGCAGAAGTCTATTAGATATCTGTTTAGACAAATGAGTGGGCTAGATAAATGGGTGGGCGATCGCCACTAAATTCCTGAAATCACTAATTTCTCGGACAAATCAAGCCAAAGTCATCAGATTAACGGATGAATATGGGGAGTTAGTGATATTTTTCGGGAATTTTCTTAATATGATTCAGAGATATTTCAGGTCGGGTGCTAAGATTCTGCTAACTATGACTTTGATGAGTTGTTGGTCAGCTGCCGAAATTTGTTTTCATCGGTACCCTTAATTGTTTGCTTTTACCGAAATAATTCAGAGAAGCAACTATAATTATGGCCTTCCAATCCAGTCTCTAATTATGCTTTTGCAGACCTAGGGAAACTGTCAATTTTCTCTTTTTCTTTCAACTACATCTAACTTTTCATGCACGCCTACCAGCCCCAACGGCAAACCCAGAGACCAACTCCGCCTCGGAAAAAAGTACGACGCCAACCTCAACAACGCCAAGCACAACAATCTCGACGCAACCGTGCAGTTCTAATCGAGCTGAGTCTGCAAACGACGGTGAATTGTGCCTTAGTCGGTGTGGCTATTGCGGCGATCGCCAACTTGTTACCCCACCACATGTCTCAACAAGAGAGAATTGCAGAAATTCGTACAGAAGTAGCAGAAGCAGAGTATCGAGTGAACCAACTCCGAGAAGATTTTAACGGCAACTTTGATGCTTACGAATCCCAAGACCTTATTCGTGAACATAGCGATAAAGTGGATCTCCTAGAAAAACGTATTATTTGGGTAGAGCCCGATTCAGAACCAATCCAAAATTGATCTGGCAATCTTTTCTTTTCTAAACCTGATGCGTCATGAAAATATTATTGAAATGAAATACACACAAAAGGAGGATCTGAGATCCTCCTTTTTCTTTGATATTTAGTTAGTGAAATTTAAACGAATTGCAATAACCTTTGCGCTAACTATCTTTTAAGAAGCAGCAGCAGTAGGACGACGGCGACGACGTTGTTGAGAACGACCACCAACTTCCTCACTCACCTGCATCAAAAAGACGATCAAAGGCTGACTCTTAAGTTCACGACGGGCAAGACGTTGGAGAGATTGCTCAACTTCAATGCGAACATCTGTCCAATCGATCTCTTCTTTCGCGCGCTTACCATTCTCTTTGTACTCAGCAGTGCGATCGCCAATCGTACTTTCAACATTGCGTTGAATGAGCTGATGGATAAGCTTATTATTCGCCGAAGCCACAACCCCACGAATATGGATTTCAGGAGGCGCAACCAATTTCCCATCTTGGGCAACAGCTGCCGCAACAGTGATGACCCCTTGCTCAGCAAGCTGTTGACGATCCTGGAGGACACTATCGTGAACAATCCCAGAACGATCTACAAGTTCAATACCCGATTCAACCTTACCGACAGTACCAATCGAATTTTCCGTCAATTCAACAATGTCACCATTATCAATAATGACAATATTCTCTTCCGGCACACCCATAGATTGAGCTGTTTGCGCATGCTTAATTAACATGCGATGTTCGCCGTGGAATGGGATAAAGAATTTAGGCTTGGTCAATGCCAGCATCAACTTATGTTCATCCTGAGAGCCATGGCCTGAAACGTGAATACCTTGGCGCTTACCATAAACAACATTCGCGCCAAGCATCATTAAACGGTCAATTGTATTCACAACGGCAATCGTATTACCAGGAATCGGATTCGCGGAGAAGACAACCGTATCGCCTTCCTTAATCTTGATGTGACGGTGTTCACCCTTCGAAATACGAGTCATTGCCGATAGGCTTTCACCCTGAGATCCTGTGCTCAAAATTAGCAAGTCTTCATCACGCATGCTCTTCGCTTGGCGCAATGGAATAAACAAGTTATCCAAACATTTGATATAGCCAAGATTTCGCGCGTGGGAAATCACATTAAGCATTGAGCGACCCACAATCGCAACCTTACGATTATGCTTCTCAGCAAGCTGCAAAATAATGTTGACGCGGTGCACAGAGGACGCAAAAGTAGTCACCATCAAACGTCCTTTAGCCTGACCAAAAATCCGGTCTAGATTTGGTTTAACTGAGGCTTCGGAAGGGGTATGGCCGGGGACTTCAGCATTCGTCGAGTCGCTCAACAAACACAGCACACCTTTTTCACCATGTTCAGCCAAGCGCTGAAAATCAAAATGTTCGCCATCAACTGGTGTGTAGTCGACTTTAAAGTCACCGGTGTGGATAATCACGCCTAAAGGAGTATGAATAGCAACGGTAAAGCTATCGGCGATGGAGTGGGTATTACGGATATATTCAACAACAAAATTCTTGCCGATTCTCACCATGTCACGGGGCATGACGCTATTGAGTTTGGTGCGATCGCTGACACCAGCTTCGTCCAGTTTGTCACTGAGAAGGGACATCGCTAGACGAGGGCCATAAATAACTGGAATATCAAACTGCTTAAGATGGTGGGCAATACCACCAATATGATCCTCATGACCATGGGTCACAATCATGCCTTTAATTTTGTGGCGATTGTCACGAAGATAAGTCGTATCAGGTAAAACGATATTTACGCCATGCATTCCATCAGTGGGGAATGCCAATCCTGCATCAAGCAGAATAATCTCGTCATCATATTCAAAGACGCAAGTATTTTTCCCAATCTCATGGAGTCCGCCGAGGGGAATAATTTTAATAGAATCCTCATTGCTGCTGGGTTGAGGAGCTGCTTTGGCTTTCTTGGCGACGAGTTTGGGTTTGTTATTGTTCATAAATTTCCTAACTAAATTAAAAGATAAAAGAAGAGAAAAAACTGTGTAATGCGAAAGGGTGAATAGGCCAGGGAGCATGCCCTCTGGTCAGTTAAATCGCAATATTTGGTTGTCAAACCTGCTGTGGGTCACATTGGTATCGATGACCTAGAGCAGAGAAAGATCTTTTAGCACCTGAGTCAACTGTTTAGTACGGTGCGGATCGAGAGGATACAAGGGGGGACGGAAACTACCAAGGCTCCAGCCTTGAAGGATTAGAGCTGTTTTTACGGGTAAAGGATTGGTATCACAAAACAAGACTTTCAATAACGGAAATAGTTTCAGATGGATGGCGATCGCCTTTTCATTTTCACCGGCTAAAAAGGCCTGAATCATCTCTTGCATTGGCTTACCAACAAGATGACTCGCGACGCTCACTACACCCTGGGCACCAACGCTCATTAAGGGCAATGTAAGACTGTCATCACCAGAGTAGATCTCAAAATCATCGCTGACAGCACAGCGGATTTGAGCGGCTTGGTCAACGTTACCACTGGCTTCTTTGATTGCAACGATGTTATCAATCTCCGCTAACCGAATCACGGTTTCCGGAGCAAGGTTACAACTTGTACGCCCAGGGACGTTGTAGAGCATCAAAGGGATGTCAGGACAAGCTTCGGCGATCGCCTGATAGTGGTGGTAGAGACCCTCTTGGGGAGGCTTATTATAGTAGGGCACCACTTGTAATGTGCCATCTAGTCCTAATGCCTCAGCTTTTTTCGTCGCGGCGATCGCCTCACTCGTTGAATTAGAACCAGTACCAGCAATAACCGTTGCCCGGCCAGTAGCAGCACTTTTCACCGCTAGAAATAGCTGATGTTCCTCTTCCCAAGTCAAAGTTGGCGATTCACCAGTTGTGCCACAGACGACCAAGCCATCACTACCATTATCAATAAGATGGGAGGCAAGCTTCTCAGCCATCGCATAATTTACTTGACCCTCTTCAGTAAAGGGCGTCACCATTGCGGTGATTACTCGACCAAATCTTGTACTCGTCATAAAAGCATCGACACAACACACCTAACATCATACGGACTTAGACCGCTGCTGCAACCGTATTAGACTGCAACAAACCTTGTTCACAAAGCAGTTCAGCAATCTGCACCGCATTCAGAGCAGCACCCTTACGGATTTGGTCTCCACATAACCATAGTTCAAGGCCATGATCTTGAGAAATATCCTTACGAATTCGACCAACAAGCACAGGGTCTTTGCCAGTCGCATCAATAGGCATCGGGAAATAATTTTGTTCCCAGTCCTCAACAATGGTCACACCAGGCGCAGTGGAAAGAATTTCCTTTGCCGCAGGCGGTTCAAAAGGTTCTTCAAACTCTAGGTTAATCGCTTCCGAGTGAGCGCGCAGTACGGGTACACGTACACAAGTCGCAGAAACTTTTAAATCCGGCTCCCCAAAAATCTTGCGCGTTTCATTCACCATCTTCATCTCTTCCTGGCAATAGCCTTGCTCATCGAGAGGGGAATTGTGGGGGAAAAGATTAAACGCAAGAGGATAAGGAAAAGATTCTGTCTTCGGTGCATCACCAGCCAAAATTGCTTCGGTCTGATGCTTCACCTCTTCCATCGCCCGAGCACCAGCCCCGCTAGCGGACTGATAAGTAGACACGACAATGCGCTTAATGGGTTGCACCTTATGCAAAGGGTAAATCGCAACGCCCATCAAAATAGTTGTGCAGTTAGGGTTCGCAATGATGCCTTTGTGATCTTTGGCGGCTTCAGGGTTAATCTCCGGCACGATCAATGGAACCTCTGGATCCATTCGAAACGCGCTGGAATTATCTACCACGACAGCGCCAGCTTCCACGGCGATCGCCGCCCATTTTTTAGACGTTGCTCCACCTGCTGACGCAAGCAAAATATCAACACCCTTAAAAGACTCAGCTGAAACTTCTTCAACCGTAATCTCTTGACCCTTGAATGTTAGGGTTTTGCCCGCTGAACGGGGTGATGCTAATAGCTTTAAAGTTTTAACGGGAAAATCACGCTCTTCTAGAAGCTGGAGCAACTCAGCTCCGACAGCCCCCGTTGCCCCAAGAATGGCAACATTTACTAATTCTGACAACGACGAAACCTCCTAATTGGATTTGAACTTGGATAAGTGGACAAAAAAACTTTATGGAAATGGCTGGGTGATCAGCAAAGTACTGTGTTGAATGTGATCACTACGATTTCAAACGAAAACCAGGCTAACAGCTTAGCTAAAACAAAACTGTATACGCAAAGACTCTAACTATACTATTATCAGTAAGGCAAACCGACAGATAAACGCTTAAAACTGTTCCAAACTGATTTGGAAATATAGCATTGCGGATTGCTCCACTAGGATATCACGGAGCGTTCAAATCCTGCTCAATAAAGAGAGATTAACCATCCTTGTTCCTAGTCAATTTAGTTGTAATTTGTATTATTTAGAGCCTTAAAACATCGATGAAAGTTACTCAGGAAAAGCTTCCTGCCAGTCAAGTTGGATTAGAAATTGAAGTCTCCGCTGACGTGACCCAGAAAGCCTATAACAATGCCGTCAGTAAGCTTGCCCGCACTGTAAATCTACCGGGATTTCGGAAGGGTAAAGTTCCCAGACAGATTTTAATTCAGCGTCTAGGCTCTGGTCGGATTAAGGCAACAGTGCTTGAAGACCTGATTGACGATAGTTTGAAGGCAGCAATTGACCAAGAGAAAATTGAAGCTCTAGGTAACTACAAGCTCACATCTTCTTTTGATGAACTAATTGCTAATTACAAGCCTGGTGAGCCTTTCACATTTAAGGCCTCTGTGGACGTCCCTGCAAGCGTCACTCTCGGCACCTACAAAGGCTTAGAATTTAAGGCTGAGCAAACAGACTACGACCCCAGCAAGCTCGATGAGTTTGTAGAGCAAAAGCGTTCAGAGGCTGCAACACTCGTACCAGTCGAAGATCGTGGTGCACAAATGGGAGATGTGGCGATCGCCGACTATGAAGGCCGCTATGTCAACGACGCAGGCGAAGAAGAAGGTGAGATTATCCCCGGAACTCAAGCGGAAGACTTCTCTGTAGAAATGGAAGAAGGCAAATTTGTGCCTGGCTTTATCGAAGGCTTTATTGGTATGAAGCTTGAAGAAACGAAGAAGTTTGTCGTTACTTTCCCTGAAGAGTACGGTAATGAGGAGATGGCAGGCAAAGATGTCTCCTTTACAGCAACGCTTAAGGAACTCAAAGAGCGTGAATTACCTGAGCTAGACGATGAGTTTGCTTCTGACATCAGCAATGAAGAGTTTGAAACTCTAGATGCTTGGAAAGCCAGCCTCGAAGAGCAGTTCAAAAAGAATGCTGAGATTACGACGAAAAATAGCGTTCGTCAGCAAATGCTTGATCTCCTCGCCCAAAATAACGAAGTTGATTTACCCGAAGTCAGTGTCAATGAAGAAATCACTGCTGTTTTAAGCCAGCAAATGATGGAATTCAGCCGCATGGGCATCGATATTAATCAGATTTTCACGAAGGACATGGTTCCTAAGCTCCGTGAAAATGCTCGTCCTGAAGCAGAACAGCGTCTCGGGAATTCCTTGATTTTGACTGAGATTGCCAAAGTCGAAAAGATTGAGCCTGATGAAGAAAAGTTCAACGAGCGTTTAGAGCAGGCTAAGTCTGAAATCGAGCAAGATTTTGACGAGGATCGTCTCAAGGAAGCCATTACAGAAGAGATTGTCATCGAAGCAACTCTCGATTGGCTCCAAGAACAATCCAAGATTGAGTTTGTTCCGGCTGGCACTCTAGAGGCTGAAGCTGAGGAAACAGAAGAAACAATTGAAGTTGAAGCGGAAGAGGAAGAGGAATAATTTAATTATTTCTTAGAGGATGTCTGAAAAGGGTCTGACCGTAACTTTTGTCGAAATGAGTTGCACGTAAAAATAAGCACTTCAGGCGATCAACCTGGCGGAATTTATGCAGCATTTATCGAACATAAAGACTTTTCAGACAACCTCTTAGAAAGACTAACAATAGATTATGTGGGGATTCATTATTTTGAATCCTTTTTTTATGCAATTTTTTTGAGAGAAGGAGGCGATCGCCACTCCACAAACAGTCCAGCCAATACTATTTGACATGTCTAAATTCGGGCTTCTAAATTCGGTGGTGTCGGTAATTCAAGTGAAGGAGTGTGGGAGCAGAGAGAACGATACAACGCTTCGAGCTGAGCAATATTATTACTAAGCGTATATCGATCTAGGACTCGCTGTCTGGCCTTATTACCCAGTAAAGTCACTAGTTCTGGCTGATCTCGAAAGAGTGGTAATAATGTTTTGAGCTGTCCAGTTACACCTTGGGTATCGAGAACAACACCAGTTCCATCGTTGAGCACTTCGCCATCTGCACCAGCATCGGTCGCAATACAAGCTAAACCACAGGCCATCGCCTCAAGCAAAGATAAAGACAAGCCCTCCACAAGGGAAGGCAAAATAAAGACATCGGCAGACTGCAAGGTTTCAATGCGTTTTGTTTCATCTCCAATAAACCCGAGCCAGATAACACCCAAATCTTCGTTATACAAAGGCTCTAAGGATGACTTTAAAGGTCCATCACCAATGATCAATAGCTTACAATCGTCGCCCATATTGGCCAATCGCCAAGCTTTGAGAAGGCTTTCGACATTCTTTTCAATGGCGATTCGACCTTGATAAACAAATAGACGTTTGGCTTTAAATTTTTGTTTGAGCCCACCGTAGCCTGGTGTGTATTTTTTTTGATCGACACCATTCGGAATTATTTTGACAGTACCTCTTGGAATGCCTAACTTCACCAACATATCTTTCTGGATTTCAGAGAAGACAATCACTTGATCGTAATTGGCGAGAAAAGGTGCATAGAGTTGATAGGTCAAGTACTGGGTACTGGATTTAAGGTTACGAAGCTTGCTATCAAATGGTGGATGAAAAGTCGCAACGAGTGGAATACCTAATTCACGACAAATATCAGGCAACCGAAAATCAAGGGGAGATAGAGTCAGCGAAGCATGGACAATATCTGGCTTAAATTCCCGTAGCGATCGCATTAAAACTTGGCTAGATTTTGGACTGGGAATTGTATAAATCTGGGATTTGTAGAGGAAGGGTAGAAAAACTTCTGGGCACTCATTCCATTTTTGGTCACACTCTTCCTGCTGGGCGAAGTGGAAAAAACTAACTTGATAACCCCGTTCGAGGAGATGATTTGTGATTTCTCTGCCGTAGGTGACATTGCCACAAAAAGGGGATTTTTTACCAAGCCAAGCGATGTGCATGTAGACGCATCCAGAGATTATTTATGTTTTGACTGCAATATACCAGTTCAACATTCCACCGGCGATCGCCAACGCCGATAGTCCAAGTAAAACAGGCTGCAATCCTAAAAATGTTTCTGCGACACCAGCTAGGGCCAGCGGCAGAGATAGAGCAATATTAACAGCATTATTCTGCAATCCAAACACTTTACCGCGCATGGCTGGAGGGGTTTCGCCTTGGATGGTCGTCTGCATCGGAATCCCAATGAGAGCGGCAAAAATACCTAAACCCCCAACGCTACACAGGGTCAAGATCAAATTTTGGGTCGAAAAGGATAGAGCAATCAGGGCAATCGCCATACCAACAGAACCCCAAAGACTGAGCAAACGATAGGACAAATTTTCGCCCCAGTTGCCCAGAAAGAAAGCACCAATGGCCATTCCCACACCGCCAGCAGCCAACAGAAAACCAAATTGTTCTGCCTTCAAACCGGGAATCTGCGCCGCTAAACTAACGGCCAAAACAGCTAATGCCGCAAACACACTAAACAGAATGACCAGCTGAATTAGGGCATTTCGTACCTGCTCATTTTGCTTGAGGTAGCGGATGCCGTCTTTAATATCTGCCCAGACATGGGGTTGTTCGAGCTGTCGGTCTTCTGGTTTTTCATTAGTTTGTAAGGCAATTAGTAATAGTCCGGCGATCGCATAAGCTCCACCCACCAATAATTCTTTGCCGAATGACCAATTTAGACCAAGGCCATCTATGAGGCGATCGCTCAACTGTAATAATGGTTCACCCACCGCAAATCCTACAATCACAAGCACCATCATTGTCGTGGTGTAGAGAGAATTTGCGGCCAATAAATTCTTATTTTTGATAATTAGCGGTAAGACAGCTTGTTCTGCTGGCGCAAAAAATTGGGTGAGAGTTGAGACGAGAAACGTAATTCCCAGCAAAAACAAAAATCCGAGAGGCACTCCGAACACCGCCTGTTGCACTTCCACTAACCACAGCAACAACGGTACACAAAGTACAAACAGTCCCCGTAGTAAATTCGAAACCACTAAAACACGCTTTTTTGACCAGCGATCAACATACACACCAGCCACAGATCCAAACAAAATTGCTGGGATTGTAAACGCAATCATGATGGCTGAAACCCAACCACTAATACTTTCATTCGCGATCTGAAAATTACTCGCGATCAAAGCAATCATTAATACTAGATAAATCTTGTCCGCCAACTGCGAAAAAATTTGACCACTCCACAACACCAAAAATTTTGGGTTTTTCAGGACTGGCATAAAACCATCAATTGTTTGAGCTGCTTCTATTGAAGGAGTTTCAGAGCCTTGTTTAATTGGTAATTCCGTTTCCGTTGGCATTGGCTAGGCGGTTTTCTGGTAAGTCCTCTCCTTAGTATAAAACCGGCGATCGCCTGATGCCCGAAACAATCTAAACCTTCACAGTTTCGAACAAACCAATTTTCTAATCTTCGTCTTCCTCTCGCTCTTCTGCTTCTTCTGCGGCTTCTCTCTCTTTCTCTTCAGCCATAAGCTGTCGCACAATATCTTGAATTTCTTCGTGTCGGTTAATCCCTTCAAAGGTGTAACGGTCATAATTTTGGCTGACAATTTGAGTTTGAATGTTATCGACCCGTTCATCGATGCCGGGGTGAGTCGATAGCCAAGTAGGTTGCGCCACACGATCTGGGTCATTATTTAACGTCACCGTCAAATTGTATAAACCATCAGCAGCATAGGGGCTAGAGGCTAAAATTTGTGTTCCGAGGGCATCGGCCTGACGCTCCATATCACGGCTGTGATTCATCACAATTAGGCTGCCAGCAATACGGCCAAACGGTAGGGTGCTAGTGATATTGGCAGTTAAGTTTCCTTCCGTAACCAATTGAAAACCATGGGACAAAGCAGCATGGGCAATTTCATGGGATATCAGACCCGCCAATTCAGATTCAGATCTTGCCTCAAGAATTGCGCCTGCATAGATAAATATTTTGCCGCCTGGTAAAGCAAAAGCGTTTAATTCTTCATTGAGGACAACATAAAATTCATAGTTAAACCGATCTTGACCGACATAAGTGGTGAGGCGATCGCCCATCTCTCGGACATAGGCTAAAACCGTCTCGTCTTCCACCATGGGTGCCACCTCTTGGATACGCTCACTAATGCGACTCCCAACAGCCTCTTCCCCTTCAAGAATGAGTACAGAACTCTCCAGCGCTGTGATCGGGCCTAGCAAACTTCCCGTTAAAGCAAACCCGATCGCCCCAGTAATGAAATTTGCAAAGGTATTTCCTCGAATCTCTGCTCGTAGATCTGATTGGTATTCTTCCCAATATTCATCCGCTAGGGTCATGAATGTTTCGTGCTGTTCATTCTCTGGGTGTAAAAGTGCAAACCGCCGAGCCGCTAAAGAGGCAGCAAACCATTGCTCCGTCTGTTCATAAAACTCGATGGCATAGGTCATCAATTCCATCGAACTGCCGTATCCACTCAGGGCATTTCCCAAGGATTCTGTGGCAGCTTCCACTTCTTCCTCAAGCAACAATTGCTCAATTTGAGTGATGCGGCCAGGAATAAAATGCGGTGATTCTTCGGTCAATAAATTGAGAGAGATCAGCGTTTTGTTGGTCAGGTCTTGCTCTAAGCCTTCCTGGGTATTACGCCAATATACTCGTCCGGCAGGAGAGAGAGTCTCAGCATCACTAGTTGGTTCGAGGATTGCGTCTGTAATCTGGTTATCAAAGGCAGGTTTAGCAATCTGATAATATTCTCGCGCTGGAATTTTTTCTCCTTCATCCCACAGGCGATCGCCGATCCGGAGTTGCTGTTTGGCAAGATCAGCGGCGGGGCGCTCTGGTTGCAGCTCTGATTGATGTCCCAATGGTTCAAATGCTCTAGTCGGCTGTAATGGGGACAAACCTAAAGCCAGCACCAAACCCAGCTGACCAAAATACATCCAACGATTGTGACGTAGACCGCGTGACTTTGCCATGTTCAACCACAGTTTACAAACTGCCTAGATAATTTGTTGTCATAACCAAGGTTTATAACTTATTCAATTCTGCCTCTAAAGCCTGTGCAATAACTTCAAAGTTTTGGCAAAGTTTTGGCATTTCTTCTGTAATGACTGGCCAGTCTGAATTTTTGGCACAGGCTTCTATCGTCTGGCATTGCGTCGCAAATTGCTCCGCCCGAAAGAGACGGCTGCTGGATTTCAGGGTGTGGGCATTCCGTTCTAAAACTTCTAGATCTTTAGCGTCAAAGGCTTCTTTCATGCCATCCAGTAATTTTGGGGAATCTTCCAAGAAAGCATTAACAACATCCCGAAGGACATCAGGATCATCACCGACGATACTCGTCAGGTCATCTAAGCTAATTGCGGAAACGGAAAGTGAATCATCAGACATTGCAGCTTTATTTTGTCGTGTATTTCAATTGATTTTTGATAACTCTAGTGAATCGGTTCGTTAGGGATCTCATCTCTAAATACGAACAACAAACAACGGTCAATCGCCTATTATACGGTTGAATCAGCTTTCGGATCGTCATTAGTAAATACTTGATTTTGACGATGGCAAGTATTCTCTATTTCTCCATAAGCCTGCTTAAATATTAACGCCTTAGTCCAGCGGAATCAGAGAAACAATCCATATTCAAGAATTATTGATTTGCTCTGATCCCTGGCTATATTGCTTGTCATCCCCCATATTTTTTGGAATAAGGGTGATCGCCTTGCTCTTTACAACATGATGTCGCGATAAACAATTTTTCTGGAGCAGAACTATACAAGCTTAATTTAAGGCTGGAGTATAGACCTCTATGACTTTAAGAACTGTGACTAAAACAAGACTTTGGACAGCAGAATCCCCCCAATTCTACGGGACTAGGCAAGTCCTTCGGTAAAATATATTGGGCAATTTTTCGATAGGAATAAAAGACAATCAGAATGAAGATATTAGTGATCGGTAGTGGCGGTAGAGAACATGCGATCGCCTGGAAGTTACTCCAGTCTCCAAATGTCGATGTGGTGGTTTGCGCTCCGGGTAATGGTGGCACTGCAACGCTAGAGAATTGTGAGAATGTGGCGATCGCTGTCGATGATTTCGAAGGAATTGCCAAAATCTGCACTGATCAAACCATTGATTTTGTTGTTGTTGGCCCAGAAGTCCCTTTAGCAATGGGTTTAGCCGATTTCCTCGCTGAGAAATCAATTCCTGTATTTGGCCCGAAAAAAGAAGGCGCGATTATTGAGGCGAGTAAGGCTTGGGCAAAAGCTCTAATGGACGAGGCAGGTGTCCCTACTGCAGCATCTGGAACATTCACAGACCCCCAAGCAGCCAAAGATTACATCCAAGCTCAAGGTGCCCCGATTGTCGTGAAAGCAGATAGTCTCGCTGCGGGTAAAGGGGTAATCGTCGCAGAAACAACTGATGAGGCGATCGCTGCCGTCGACAAACTCTGGGAACAGGGCTATGACACCCTCGTCGTCGAAGAATTTTTAATTGGGCAGGAAGTTTCCGTATTGGCGCTCTGTGACGGTAAAAGTATTCGCCCACTTTTGCCTTCCCAAGACCACAAACAAATTGGAGAAGGAGATACGGGCGAAAATACGGGTGGCATGGGCGTATATGCTCCCACTCCTCTTGCGCCACCGGATGTGATGGCAAAAGTCCAAGTCGATGTCCTCGAAGCAACCTTAAAAACCTTACAAGCCCGAGGCATCGATTATCGCGGCATCCTCTATGCAGGTTTGATGATTAGCCCGGACGGCGTAATTAAAGTTCTCGAATTTAATTGCCGTTTCGGTGATCCAGAAACCCAAGCCGTTTTACCGCTCCTCGAAACGCCCCTCGACAAAGTGCTCCTCGCTTGCGTTAATCAAACCTTAGCTGAACTCCCACCGCTGACATGGTATGACGGAAGCGCAGTCTGCGTTGTAGCAGCTTCGGCCGGTTATCCAGGTGCTTATGAAAAAGGCAAAGTAATTACAGGTCTCGAAGCAGCAGAAAGTCTTAAGGCGACAATCTTCCATGCTGGGACAAAATTAGAAGGAGAAAAGCTTGTAACCAATGGTGGACGTGTGCTCGGGGTTACCTGCCTCGGTAAAACTTTCGATGAGGCGATCACCAATGTTTACCAAGCCATCCCGAACGTAAACTTCGAAGGAATTTACTATCGAAGTGATATCGGACATCGCCTCAAGAAAGCATGATTTGCAACAAAACGTTACATTGTATTTAATATAAACAACCCAACTGCTGTTATTTCCCAAAAAGTACCTTGCTAACCCTCATCACCAAACTCCGCGACATCATCTCCCGCTGGTGGTCAGAATTCACCCTCCAAACCAAGCTCATGGCGGCAGGGACCCTGGCTGTGTCGCTTTTGATGAGTGGCTTTACTTTTTGGGCAGTGAACTCTATCCAACAGGATGCCAAGCTAAACGACACTCGTTTCGGTAGTGACTTGGGACTTTTATTAGAAGCCAATGTCTCGCCCCTTGTGGCTTCGGGTAGTGTTAACGATTTAGCCGAATTTACAAGGCGTTTTTACAACAGCACAGAGAGTGTTCGTTACCTGATTTATGCCAATGTCGATGGCGATATCTTTTATGGCATTCCCTATTCCGAAGCAGAAATTCAGAATAGTCTAACAATCGCCCGCCGCATCACCCCACCTGATGACTATGCACCAGATAGTTATCGCCCCATCTCCAAGCAGCATGCCACTCCCAATGGTGAAGTGACTGATGTTTTTGTGCCGCTCCACCAAAATGACAAATATTTAGGCGTAATGGTAGTTGGCATTAATCCCAATGCCACCGTTGTCGCTTCTTCTAACCTCACTCGCGATGTCACCCTTGCGGTGTTCGTCTTTATTTGGGTGATGGTCATTCTGGGGGGGGTTTTCAATGCTTTAACGATTACTCGGCCAATTAAAGAATTGCTCGATGGGGTCAAAAATATTGCAACAGGGAATTTTCAGCAGCGGATTGATCTACCGTTTGGTGGCGAATTAGGAGAGCTAATTTTGAACTTTAACGAGATGGCAGAGCGTCTCGAAAGTTATCAAGAACAAAATATTGATGAGCTGACATCCGAAAAGGCAAAACTCGAAACATTAGTCGCCACTATTGCGGATGGTGCAGTACTTCTCGACACGGATCTCAAGGTAATTTTGGTCAATCCCACCGCGAAGAAAATCTTTAATTGGGATGAACAGGCGATCGCCGGAGAAACGGTTTTATATCACCTACCCGCATCCGTTACCACTCAAATCACCAAGCCACTCTTCCAAATTGCTGCAGGTGAAAATCCAGACTCAGACTTCGCAATTGAGCACCATTCCATTCCCTCAGAGGGTTCTGAAAACATACGCGGCAACGAATTTAAAATTAACCTCAATGATTTAGATGAATCGATTGAGCCAAAAACTGTCCGTATTCTGTTGACAGAGGTCACAGATAACACGAAAGGTAGCGTACGAGGCATCGCGATGACGGTGCAGGACATCACGAAAGAAGCGGAGCTCAATAAAGCCAAGAGCCAATTTATTAGTAACGTTTCCCATGAACTACGCACCCCGCTATTTAATATCAAATCTTTTATCGAGACGCTCCACGAATATGGAGAAGATCTGTCTGAAACTGAAAAGCAAGAGTTTTTAGCCACCGCGAATCACGAAACCGATCGCCTCACTCGATTAGTAAATGACGTCTTGGATTTATCGCGTCTCGAATCTTCTCGGGTTTACAACTTAGAAGCGGTTGATCTTGTTCAGCCTATCGAACAGACTTTGCGGACTTATCAATTAAACGCCCGCGATCAAGGCATTGAATTAGCCTATTGCATTGACCCTGAGTTACCTCAGGTTTTAGGGCATTACGATCTGTTGTTACAGGTGCTGACAAATTTAGTGGGGAATTCCCTCAAATTCACTAAAGATGGCGGCAAGATTGTGATTCAGGCTTATACATTACCTTCTGTTGACGATACGGTGAGAATTGAAATTGCGGACACTGGCATCGGCATTGACCCCGAAGACCAAGAGGCAATTTTTGACCGTTTCTTTAGGGTCGAGAACCGCGTTCATACCTTGGAAGGTACAGGTTTAGGGCTCTCAATTGTTCAAAATATTATTGAGAAGCACAATAGCCGCATTAATTTAATTAGTGAGGTCGGTATTGGCACAACATTTTGGTTTGAGTTATCGACGCCTCAAGTAGCCTTGCCAGAGTCTCAAACACAGGCAATGGATTTAACTCTGTCCTAAGGTTGCTTTTTAATGAGAGCTGTTTAAATTAGGCAACGTCGGTTAATCACCTGAATAATATTAAAAATTTCCTGCTTATACTGAATCTGGCTTTTATCCATTTTCCGTAAGCAATCTAGCCATTGGCGATCGCCCAAATTAATACTTTGCAGTAGCTCGAAAATCAGATTGTAGCCTTGGGCGTACTGATAATTTTGGAAGCAATTATTAATGTACTGGAACAGTTGACGGGCGATCGCCTGCTGAGCCAAATCCATTTCTTGGCGTGAATAGCAAGCATGGCGTGATCCAATCAACTTTAGAAAAGACTGAGACAGTTGACCACTATGACGAAAAAGCTGACCCGTCTCTTCATCGAATGCCACATTACAAATTGAACGCGGTACATAAAACCATCGAAAACAACCATGGGCTAACCGTCGCAGTAATTCCCACAACGCAGCATCAGCCAGTTCAGGCTTTAGGCCGCCGCTACTATACCAAAGATATTTCCGAAAAAGAGTCGATCCAAACCTTAAAGGATTTTGATACAGGAAATGATATTTAAATGCTTCTGTCACAAAGCCTTCAGACTCTAACATTGGAGATTTTTCAATCACCTGCTGCTCATCGTTCAGACGATTAAACCGACAAGAAATAAGTTCGATATCAGGAGCCTCTTTAATCGCTGCCGTAAACTCAAAAAATGCTGATTTAAAAAGTTGATTATCAGTCTGAGAAATATAAATCCATTCCCCGTTCGCCACACGCACTGCTTCGTTCAATGCCCCATTAAAGCTTGAGGCATCATCGCCCTGAATCGCAGTAAGAAAAGAAAAACGATAGGGTGAGCTCTCAATCTCTTCGTAATAACAGTCTAAAAGCTTTTCCCATTGGCTTTTTAGATATTCACTAGCATCCATTTCAGGCAAGACTAAAATAACTTCTGTAAGTTGATGATGACCTTGCATCAAAAGACTTTTTAGCCAGGTTTCTGACGCAGACCAGGACGATCTAAATGGTGCAATAATCGAAAATTCAATTTGTTTATCCGCCACAAAACAATGGGGATTTAACATCTTTCAGTTTGAAGAGAGGAGCCCTTTTATTTACAAAATCATTACTGTCTCTTCAGGAAAAGCTGTGTGAAATAATAGACACCTTCTTCATTTTTTACGACGCCAATGCCCGTCAGATGATAGTCACCAATAATATTTTCGTGGTGTCCCGGACTGTCAATCCAGCCTTCCACAGCTGTAGTCGCCAAGTCTTCATAGCCTTGTAAGAGGGCCAGATTTTCACCGACACTTGCATACTTGAGGGCTTTCTTTTCTAGGTTTTCAGCACGTTGATCAAAACCATCATGGGAAAATTCAGCTGCGCCAGACGCCATTTTGCCGCTGAATTTACGAGACTCATCAATAATCCGATAGTCCAATTCGAGAGGGCTTAAACCGCGGCTCTGACGATAAGTATTAATTTGTGCGTGAATCTCGGTTTCAATCTGCGCTGTAGAGGGATGACGAAGTTTCTGGGTTGATGGAGCTGATGATTGTGAAACCGCAGTCTGTGGCGCAGTAATGGGTGAAGTCGGCTGTTGAGTTTGAGGAGCATTTTCTGTCCGGTTTAGTACGACACGACTCCCAAAGTAGAAAAGTAAAGGGATGATGAGTCGTACAATCCAAGGCTGTCTCATTATTTAGTTACCAAACAATTTTTATTGTGAGTCTTAATCAAAGCATCCTTCTTTCTATTGTAAAAATCCGGATCTGGAATGACTATTTGTCGGCGATCGCCACAGGTTCTTCTTGAAATTGTTGCTCATCATTTAGCCGCCAGCTAAGGGTTTGAGAGACTTGCTGTGCTGTAACAGACATAATCAAGTAAGAATACATTTGCCATGCAATTTGGCGATCATATTCGGAGGGAATAGCGGGATGATCAGGGTGGGAATGGTAAATGCCAATGATCTCTAAATTTTCATTTCGAGCGTATTTTTGAGCACGGAGAATCTCAATCGGGGCGATCGCAAATCGATTTAAACGAGAAGGCTTGGAGTTTGTGTTGGATAAATTAGTTCTTGTTTTTGAGGATTCCGACATCAAAAAATCAGCAGTCCAACTATTTTCGGTTCGCCATAGTTGAACTACTTGCACAACGTCCTCTATTCGCTGGCCAAGCATTAGTCCACAGCATTCTTCTGGGTAACATTCATGGGCATGAAGATGAAGCTGTTCTAAATGCTCTGGCTGCAATTTGAGCATTAAAAAGCTCCTTTAGGGACGGAAAATCGAGTCTGAGTTTGCCATAGATAGCGCCATATAGAGCATATTTTGGCGTTCACGCTGGGGAAAACTCAAAGTATGAATCATATTATCTTGAGACCACATTACCGTCGCAAAAGCACTGGCACTTTGGGGTTGATCACTGTCGATCACATACCCTAAGACCCCATCCTTGAGAGTAATACGAATGCCTTGATTCTTGTGGCGCGCCAATTCGGACTGGGCTGGAGAGCTATTCTTATTTTCTGTGATAAAGCTGCCAAGAAGACAAGGATTATTACTGGCTTGACAGGAATGTAAACTAAGGGTGAGACGGCTGGGGTTCTGGCTTACAAAAACCCGTACAGTAAAGTTATCAATCTCTTGTTGCTCAGTCGCGCTCAACAAAATTTTGTCGGGCAAGCGCAACGATAAACCTACGGGAATTTGCTCGCGAATCGTTTGTTTATAGGGTTCAAAGACTGATTCTGCTTGTGCCGGTTTGAAGGGTAATGCGGTGGCGATCGCCAAGACCGAGAGAATCGAGCAACGCTTAAAGAATTTAGACCAATACATCATGCCAGTCATAGGGGAGCAAATTGTTTGGCCTTATAGTACCCAAATTCCCTCCCTAAAGTTAGAGAGAGAATTACTTATTTGTGAGGGTTTTCTAAATTTTTAGGTCTTTTCTGAAGAAGTCTTAAACCTTTTCCTAAAATCCCATCGCTTTCGCAACGGCTTCAATATTCGCAGGAATTCCAGTTTGACCTTTACTCAAACTGTGGGCGATCGCCGAATCTGGATCTTTGAGACCATTACCCGTTAGGACGCAAACAACCTTAGCGCCATCAGGTACGCGATCCTTCACTTTTAATAGACCTGCCACAGAAGCGGCACTCGCAGGTTCACAGAAAATCCCTTCATTGCCTCCAAGCTTTCGGTAAGCCTCAACAATGTCTTCATCTGTAACCGCGTTAAACTCGCCTTGACTCGCTGCCCGAACGCCTTGGGCTTTGTCCCAGTTTACTGGATTACCAATGCGGATTGCTGTTGCAAATGTCTCAGGATTTTTGACGGGACCGCCTTGAATAAACGGTGCAGCTCCAGCCGCTTGGAAACCCATCATCTTCGGGAGTTTTGTTGTCTTATTCAGTTCATGATATTCACAGAAACCCATCCAATAAGCTGTAATGTTACCCGCATTACCAACGGGGATACAGAGCCAATCAGGTGCATCACCAAGATTATCAACCACTTCAAAAGCAGCGGTCTTCTGACCTTGCAAGCGATAGGGATTAACTGAATTTACAAGGGTGACAGGATAACTTTCAGACATCTGCTGAACAATACTGAGCGCATCATCAAAGTTCCCTTCGATGGCAATTACTTCAGCACCATAAAGCAAGGCTTGGGCTAATTTACCAAGCGCAACATAACCATCAGGAATCAAAACAAAGGCGCGTAATCCCGCACGACGAGCATAAGCAGCCGCAGCCGCAGATGTATTTCCAGTACTTGCACAAATTACCGCTTTCGCCCCAGCTTCCTTGGCTTTGGTGATCGCCATAGTCATGCCGCGATCTTTGAAACTACCAGTGGGGTTTAGGCCGTCGTATTTTGCATAAACTTGTACGTCACGACCAATTTCAGCAGCAATACTCGGAATTGGAATGAGGGGAGTGTTGCCTTCGAGGAGGGTAACGACCGGGGTGCTCTCTGTAACGGGGAGATATTGTCGATATGCTTCGATCAAACCAGGCCATTGAGCGGCAGGCTGGGTTGGAAATACTTGGTTGCTCAAATCTAATGCGGGAGTACTCAGAACCACAATTTTATTCTTAAAGTGTATTCAATCAGACGAAATCTTCCTAAAGGTTAACAGCAAGGGGTTAGTTGCGGCTAGTGAAATGGCGATCGCCTGATATTTATTTATTTTTTGAGGATAGGACTACATTTGCAATTTTGCGCTAACAGTCACGCCGAATTCTTCTTCAAAAATTTCTTTTTTATATTGCAAATTCCATAACTCCAACTCACAAGAATCATCGTTATGGGACGGAATCAAGTTCAGGGTTAAATGTTTAGCTTTGGCATCATAGGAACAATTCACATGGGCGATCGCCCCGATTTGCCGACGGTCTAGGGCAACAGCCAAACGCATAATGGCACTCAGCTCACAAACCATTTGCCGCTCTGACTTACTTGTCAGATTTTGATAACTGTGATGTTTCTTTTTTGGTTTGCTCTTGCGGTGATAGCGGGCAAAATTCGCCACAATCTCTAGCTGCGTTTCATTGAAGCCAAGCAGTTCAGCATTCCGAATTAAATAGTAGGAATGTTTATGGTGGGCAGAGTGACTAATATACAAACCGCAATTATGCAAAATTGCTGCTGCCCAGAGCATTTCCCGAACTTCTGTATCCCACTTATGCAAAACTCCCTGCAACTGATCAAAAATTTCTAATGAAAATTTTGCTGTCCGTTTACAACAGTCCAAATTAACTCGATATTTTTTGGCGATCGCCATGACACTCCGTTCCCGAATCGAGCTTTGGTAAGACAGACGGCTTTCAATAAACCCATGGGATAACATCCAATCAACAATTACCCCTTCCCGCAGTGCCCGTTCACAGAGCATTATTTCCGACATTCCCAGCAAATCCATCGCTTCTCGGAGGATGATCGCCCCTGCGAGAATAATTTCAGCTCGCTTATCCGCCAAACCCGGCAAATTCGACCGCTCACGATAGTTAAGCTCTCGCATTTGCTTGATTAACTGATCTAAACCCTTCAACGAAAACTTATAGCCATGAATTGGATTCGGTGTCGATCCGAGCTTCGCCATCGCGTGCATTTCTGCCAGAGTTTCGATGGTGCCTGATGTACCAATCATTTTCACCACTTCACTCGGCTGAAGGTGCTCCCTCAACTCCTCAATAGGACGCTCTAACATCCCTCGAATATAAGCACTGAGGGTTATAAATTCTCGATCTGAAATTGGATCAGTTGACACAAAATCTTGAGTTAAACGAACAGCCCCCACTTTCGTACTACTGAGAAACCGTGCTTCATGAGTTTCAACCAAACTAATCTCTGTTGACCCACCCCCAATATCAATCAGTAAACGGGGCTGACGATTAAAATCAACAGCAGATAAAACGCCAAGATAAATACGGCGAGCTTCTTCCTGACCTGAAATCAAATCCACTTTGAGCTGTAATTCTGTTTCAATGTGCTGCAAAAACTCTCGTCCATTAGGGGCTTCACGCATTGCGCTCGTGGCAACGGCAACTAAAGAATCTGCCTGAAAACTTTTCGCGAGAGTTTGGCAACGATGGAGTGCTTTTAATGATCGCTCCATTGCTTCATTCGTTAAATATCCGGTTTGGCGATCGCGGTGACCGAGACGCACCATATCTTTTTCGCGAGCAATGATTGTAAAAGCAGGCAAACTAGGCTGAATTTTGACAATCACCATATGAATCGAGTTAGTCCCGATATCAATCGCGGCCAACGTACAATCTTCCGCCTCCGTAAAATTCGCAAACTGCTTCGAATTCGTTTGAAGTTGATAAGTGGAAGTCGTCATAGGTTGTTCGGCGTTAGTTTGCTAATCTCTATTATTAGGGATTACCCTATATTTTCATTGATCCTCTGCAAAGTTTTATGGCGACAGAACCAACATGGCAAAAAATTATTCGTCTCCTACGGTGGGATAAACCCGCAGGTCGTCTAATCCTCATTATTCCAGCCTTATGGGCCGTTTTTCTAGCGGCAGAGGCTCAGCCCGATCCATTGTTGGTCCTCGTGATTATTTTGGGCGCCATCACCACAAGTGCAGCAGGTTGCGTGATTAATGACTTATGGGATCGAGATATTGATCCCAAGGTCGAACGGACAAAGGTACGTCCCCTCGCATCCAAAGCTTTAACGGTAAAAGTTGGTATTGCCACAGCCTTCGTTTCATTATTCTGTGCAGCAGGATTAGCTTTCTACTTCAATCCTTGGACAAACCCTCTAAGTTTTTGGCTCTGCGTCGGTGCTGTCCCTGTTATTGTTTGTTACCCTCTTGCTAAAAGAGTGTTCCCTGTCCCTCAGCTAGTGTTAGCGATCGCCTGGGGCTTTGCCGTTCTTATCAGTTGGAGTGCTGTCACGAAAAATCTGAGTACACCAACATGGCTGTTATGGGGAGCAACAGTCCTTTGGACATTGGGTTTCGACACAATTTATGCTTTATCAGATCGTGAAGATGATCTCAAAATTGGCATTAATTCTAGTGCCATCTTTTTTGGGAAATTCGCCCCAGAAGCTGTCGGTTTATTTTATGTGGGCACGGCAACCTGTTTGGCAATACTCGGTCAAACCCTTGCATTAAATTTATCCATTTATGGCATCACATGGGCGATCTCCGTGGGATTGTGGTTTTACCAATATTGGCAATTACGCCGCAGCAATTTACCTCGTTTCAAATACGGCAAAATGTTTGCGCAAAACGTCACCATTGGGTTCATTTTGCTAATCGGTATGATCCTAGGATCTCTGTTTACAGCACCTTAATACGAGCGGCGATCGCGACATTCCCAAATAATTTCGCCCGATAACCATAAAACTCTACTTTTAGTGATTGTCCTTCTTTTGAGAGACCTCGAAACGTTACCAATAATTGTGATTGTTTCCCTTCAAAACATTCCGCCATCTTTTTCGCAAAAGCTTCTTGATGAGTATCCGCAACGAGATCAAAAAATGAGTTAATCTCAACTAGTTCATGGGATTCATAATTAAACAGCTCAGCTAGACGGGGATCCGCAGAGATTAGCTTGCCATCTTCAGATAAAACGAACTGACTAATCGACTTAAATTCGTCAGTTTCCTCTCTATCAGGTTTTTGTTCTGGAATCTCTTGAGCTGGCCGAATCTGCACTCGCAACAAATCCAAAACCATCCCTAATTTTGTTGCACATAATTCAATTAATTTAGCTTTCTCTTGATTGAAAAAGCCAATTTCTGAATGCATCAATGTGGCGATCGCAAGTAAATGAGACCCTCGCATAATCGGAAAACATAAAATCGATTTAGCATCATAGGGTTGATAGGGCAATTCCAACCATCTATCATCCGCTGCAGTATCTTCTATGACACCAATCTCCCTCTGGCGATATACCCATCCAGCCAAACCATTTTCCAGAACTTGACCAACCACCGTTTCCTTTTGCTCACGGATCGCAATTCCGCGCGCCAAAATACTTTCAGCGACATAACCTTGCTCATCCAACCAAAATAAGCTGCTTTCTTCCGCAAAAGTCAACTTAGCTAAGCCTTCTAATGTCTGACGTAATATTGAACGCAATAATAATTTTCCTGACGATCTTGTCACCATCGACAAAAAAGTTACCATCAAGCCATCCTGTAATTCACAAGCCTGCTGCAATCTCTCAAAATAGAGAGAATCAGCCGGAATATTAGACTCTAGATTCATTAATTAGGACAGCTCAAAACACTACAAATTGATTATACGTTTCCCAAGAAAATTAGTCTTTGCTCAATCGACATTCAAAAACAAATAAGCTCCCTATCAAAGCTGATAGAGAGCCTAATTAGATATATTCAGTTTTATATAAAGAAGAGAAGCTTGGCATTGAGCTATTTTCCCGATGGGCTACCCCAGAGGTATCGTCGCCGCAATAGCGTTTCACAGCCGAGTTCGGGATGGGATCGGAGTGGTTCCACTATGCTAGAAACACCAAGCAGTGGTGTGTATTCACACCCTCAAGACTGCACAAAGAATTAGATATGTATCGATTACGTTAGATGTCTGATTTGATTGATTTAAGGACAAGCCCTCGGTCTGTTAGGACATCTCGGCTGCATATGTTGCCATACTTCCACCTAATGCCTATTAACGGGTGTTCTTCCCGTGACCTTACTGGATTAACTCCATGAGAGTACTCATCTTGAGGTGGGCTTCCCACTTAGATGCTTTCAGCGGTTATCCACTCCGCACTTGGCTACCCTGCGTTTACCGTTGGCACGATAACAGGTACACCAGCGGTGCGTCCTTCCCGGTCCTCTCGTACTAAGGAAGACTCCTCTCAATACTCTTGCGCCTACACCGGATATGGACCGAACTGTCTCACGACGTTCTGAACCCAGCTCACGTACCGCTTTAATGGGCGAACAGCCCAACCCTTGGGACCTACTTCAGCCCCAGGTTGCGATGAGCCGACATCGAGGTGCCAAACCTCCCCGTCGATGTGAACTCTTGGGGGAGATCAGCCTGTTATCCCTAGAGTAACTTTTATCCGTTGAGCGACGGCCCTTCCACGCAGTGCCGTCGGATCACTAAGACCATGTTTCCATCCTGCTTGACTTGTAGGTCTCGCAGTCAAGCTCCCTTATGCCTTTGCACTCAATGGCTGATTTCCAACCAGCCTGAGGGAACCTTTGTACGCCTCCGTTATCGTTTAGGAGGCGACCGCCCCAGTCAAACTGCCCACCTGATACTGTCCTTTCACCGGTTTCACGGTTTAAAGTTAGAATTCTAGCCTTGTTAGAGTGGTATCTCACCATTGGCTCCATATTCCCCACGAGGAATATATCAACGCCTCCCACCTATCCTGCGCAAACAAAGCCCGAACCCAATACCAAGCTACAGTAAAGCTTCATAGGGTCTTTCTGTCCAGGTGTAGGTAGTCCGTATCTTCACAGACAATCCTATTTCGCCGAGCCTCTCTCCGAGACAGTGCCCAGATCGTTACGCCTTTCGTGCGGGTCGGAACTTACCCGACAAGGAATTTCGCTACCTTAGGACCGTTATAGTTACGGCCGCCGTTCACCGGGGCTTCAGTCGTCAGCTTCGCCGAAGCTAACCGACTTCCTTAACCTTCCGGCACTGGGCAGGCGTCAGCCCCTATACTTCCTCTTACGAGTTTGCAGAGACCTGTGTTTTTGGTAAACAGTCGCCTGGGCCTCTTCACTGCGACCACCTCTCGGTGGCACTCCTTCTCCCAAAGTTACGGAGCAATTTTGCCGAGTTCCTTAGAGAGAGTTACCTCGCGCCCCTCGGTATACTCTACCACCCCACCTGTGTCGGTTTCGGGTACGGGTCCTATGCTTTCAACACATAATTAGCTTTTCTAGGCACTATCCTTGACTACACGGAGGTCGTAACCTCCTCCCAATCCATTAAGGGTGTAGCTATCTTTCATGCGTCATAATTATGCTCCCACACAGGAGTTGAGGAATATTAACCTCATGTCCATCGACTACGCCTTTCGGCCTCGCCTTAGGTCCCGACTAACCCTCCGCGGACGAGCCTTCCGGAGGAACCCTTAGGGTTTCGGGGTATGTGATTCTCACACATATTTTCGCTACTTAAGCCGACATTCTCACTTCTATATAGTCCACATCTGCTTGCCGCTAATGCTTCACACCGTATAGAACGCTCCCCTACCGATACATCGATAGATATATCCCGCAGCTTCGGTAAATTGCTTAGCCCCGTTCATTTTCGGCGCAGGAGCGCTAGACCAGTGAGCTATTACGCACTCTTTCAAGGATTGCTGCTTCTAAGCAAACCTCCTGGTTGTCTATGCACTCCCACCTCCTTTATCACTTAGCAATTATTTTGGGACCTTAGCTGGCGGTCTGGGCTGTTTCCCTCTCGACGATGGAGCTTATCCCTCACCGTCTTACTGGTTAAATATTATGCAGTATTCTTAGTTTGTCTCACTTTGGTACCGCTCTCGCAGCCCGCAGCGAAACAGTGCTTTACCCCTGCATAAGGAAACTAACCGCTGCGCCTAAACACATTTCGGGGAGAACCAGCTAGCTCTGGGTTCGATTGGCATTTCACCCCTAACCACAGCTCATCCGCTCCTTTTTCAACAGAAGTCGGTTCGGACTTCCACTTGGTATTACCCAAGCTTCATCCTGGCCATGGTTAGATCACCCAGGTTCGGGTCTACAAACTGTGACTTTCGCCCTATTCAGACTCGTTTTCACTTTGGCTTCGGCTTTTCACCTTAACCTGCCACAGCCTGTAAGTCGCCGGCTCATTCTTCAACAGGCACACAGTCAGACGTTAAATCGTCCTTCTATTGCTTGTAGGCTAACGGTTTCATGTTCTATTTCACTCCCCTTCCGGGGTTCTTTTCACCTTTCCCTCGCGGTACTGTTTCACTATCGGTCACACAGGAGTATTTAGCCTTACGAGGTGGTCCTCGCTGATTCATACGGAATTCCACGTGCTCCGTACTACTCGGGATACAGCTAAGCTGTTTCAATTTTCAACTACAGGACTTTCACCTTCTATGGTGTAGCTTTCAACTACTTCGTTTAACATTCACAGTCTACATTGCTGTCCCACAACCCCAACCGTCGAAACAGTTGGTTTGGGCTGTTCCCGCTTCGCTCGCCGCTACTAAGGGAATCGATTTTTCTTTCTCTTCCTTCAGCTACTAAGATGTTTCAGTTCGCTGAGTTGGCTCATATCATCCTATATATTCAGATGACTGTACTAAGGGTTGCCCCATTCGGAAACCTCCGGCTCAATGCTTGCTTCCAGCTCCCCGGAGTATATCGTCGGTAACCACGTCCTTCATCGCCTCTGTGTGCCTAGGTATCCACCGTTAGCCCTTTGTAGCTTGACCTTTCTCATTCAATCGAGGTCAGACTCTTGGCTATTATTTCGGATTGTTTTAATACTTTCCTACCTAGCTATTGTATTCGACTATCTTTTATTCTTTTGTGCAGTTTTCAAGGTGCTTTGCTGAAATCTCTTTCAGCATTCAACAATGTCCATCAGACAGTGCAGATGCTAATTTGATATCAATTTCGTGGTCTTGGTGGAGGTAAGCGGACTCGAACCGCTGACATCCTGCTTGCAAAGCAGGCGCTCTACCAACTGAGCTATACCCCCATTTGTTTATCAACTGTTTCCAAGTAACACTCAAAAACTTGATTTGATAAGTGGGCCATCCTGGACTTGAACCAGGGACCTCACCCTTATCAGGGGTGCGCTCTAACCACCTGAGCTAATAGCCCATTTCCACGAACCTATAATTTGAAAATGACTTCCGTTATTCCCCCTCGCACGACCTTCGAGATGACCTTACTCGTTCTTAATTGCTTTTTGCTTTCGGAATCGAATAGGTTAGGTCTCCCTAAAAGGAGGTGATCCAGCCACACCTTCCGGTACGGCTACCTTGTTACGACTTCACCCCAGTCACTAGCACTGCCTTCGGCGCCCTCCTCCGCGAACGGTTAGAGTAACGACTTCGGGCGTTGCCAGCTTCCATGGTGTGACGGGCGGTGTGTACAAGGCCCGGGAACGGATTCACCGCAGTATGCTGACCTGCGATTACTAGCGATTCCTCCTTCATGCAGGCGAGTTGCAGCCTGCAATCTGAACTGAGGCCGGGTTTGATGAGATTCGCTTGCCCTCGCGGGGTTGCTGCCCTTTGTCCCGACCATTGTAGTACGTGTGTAGCCCAAAATGTAAGGGGCATGATGACTTGACGTCATCCCCACCTTCCTCCGAGTTGTCCCCGGCAGTCTCCCTAGAGTGCCCAACTTAATGATGGCAACTAAGGACGAGGGTTGCGCTCGTTGCGGGACTTAACCCAACATCTCACGACACGAGCTGACGACAGCCATGCACCACCTGTCTCCGTGTTCCCGAAGGCACCAATCCATCTCTGGAAAGTTCACGGGATGTCAAATCTTGGTAAGGTTCTTCGCGTTGCATCGAATTAAACCACATACTCCACCGCTTGTGCGGGCCCCCGTCAATTCCTTTGAGTTTCACACTTGCGTGCGTACTCCCCAGGCGGGATACTTAACGCGTTAGCTTCGGCACTGTCCGGGTCGATACAGACAACGCCTAGTATCCATCGTTTACGGCCAAGACTACAGGGGTATCTAATCCCTTTCGCTACCTTGGCTTTCGTCCCTCAGTGTCAGTTACGGTCCAGTAGAGCGCTTTCGCCACCGGTGTTCTTCCCAATATCTACGCATTTCACCGCTACACTGGGAATTCCCTCTACCCCTACCGTACTCAAGTCATGCAGTTTCCACCGCCGATCCACAGTTAAGCTGTGGGCTTTGACAGCAGACTTGCATGACCACCTACGGACTCTTTACGCCCAATAATTCCGGATAACGCTTGCACCCTCCGTATTACCGCGGCTGCTGGCACGGAGTTAGCCGGTGCTTATTCCTCAGGTACCGTCAAAATTCTTCCCTGAGAAAAGAGGTTTACAATCCAAAAACCTTCCTCCCTCACGCGGTATTGCTCCGTCAGGCTTTCGCCCATTGCGGAAAATTCCCCACTGCTGCCTCCCGTAGGAGTCTGGGCCGTGTCTCAGTCCCAGTGTGGCTGCTCATCCTCTCAGACCAGCTACTGATCGTCGCCTTGGTAGTCTATTACACCACCAACTAGCTAATCAGACGCGAGCTCATCTTCAGGCCAAATAAGTTTTACCCGTAGGCATATTGGGTATTAGCAGTCGTTTCCAACTGTTGTCCCCATCCTGAAGGCAGATTCTCACGCGTTACTCACCCGTCCGCCACTAAGTCCGAAGACTTCGTTCGACTTGCATGTGTTAGGCATACCGCCAGCGTTCATCCTGAGCCAGGATCAAACTCTCCATGTTAGATTCTTTACTCACTCCATAAAGAAGCTTTCTTTCCTCCTAATAAGAGATGTTTTTATAAAGGCTCTCTTTTATCCTTTAACTAAGTCCTACGGCATAAATTTTTCAATCTTACCGTTTCACTTGTTATAATCTTGTTAAAACAAGGGGGCGGATAGTCACTTTCAAATTATTCTTTTGTCTCGGTTCGGGGCGTCGGTTCAGTGCGTCTCTCTCAACCGCGCTTAACTATATTAACCACACTACCCGGCAATGTCAACTCCTTTTCAAGAAAATATTTTGACATTCCTGGATTACAAGGCTGGAATACAGCCACAGTAAAGGGTTGCTGGGGACAAAAATTTCTCGGATTCGCAGCAAAAGACTCCTGAAATCTAAGATTAACCAAAATATCCTTTATTCCAATAAAGCCCTCCTACTCTGATAGACAATAGGGGGGCTTTTAAGTCGGTTGGTATTTAGCTATAGGGGTCAAAAGAGTTAAGACGTAGCATCACGAAGAGTCATCTCCATTGCCTCTCTGAGAGATTGACGATATTTGAGTTGCTTTCTGATACGAGTTTTCAACCAAGACCAGCACTGTTTAAATCTGGTGAATAAGGAGGTAAATAACATGAGTTCAGGATAAGGAATAAAGGTTCTAATCAAGCTGAAGAGAAGGTTTCTTGGGCTGATGACAGTAGGCGATGAGACTGCACAGCAAGTTGACATAAAAATTGCCAGGACTGCGATGGCGGGAATGCTCAATCTGAGAAATATTCTTCAGTTGGTCAATGACTGTCTCAATTAAAGCTCGCTTACGAGCCAGCACTTTGTCACGCCAAAGCATCAGGTGATTCTTCATATTGCGACGAGGCTTAGCTAGAAGCCTCTCATCATATTCTTCTTGTAAATACTGTGCCAGAGGTTGAGAGACGTAACCTTTATCAGCAAAGACTTTTCCCGATAACTCTTTCAAAAGCTCCACTACCGGCTTTCTATCATTGGTGTTGCCAGACGTGATTTTAACATTGAGTAATTCGCCATGGTCATTGATAACCAGATGTAGTTTGAAACCAAAGAACCAACCCACAGAGGTTTTACCTCGAGCGGCATGACCTTCAAAAACGCGATGTGGAGAGATGCGGCGATTGTGACAAACCTTGATACTGGTGGCATCAATGAAACTAATACCTGTGCATTGACCTCTTGCAAAAGGGGTGAGAGTAGGTAAAAAAAGAGGAAAGTAACAGAGCCATAGTGATAAAAATGCCAACTTACGAACAGCTCCAACATTTATCTCCAGAACAATTCAGGAGAGCCTGTGGAGTTAAACTTCAGACCTTCAATCGTCTGGTAGAGGTCCTAGCAGAAGCTAAAGCAAAGCAAAAACCCGGTCGTCCCAGTGTTTTATCCCTGGAAAATCAGTTACTCCTCATCTTGGAATATCTGAGGGAATATCGCACTTATTTTCCTATCGCTCAATCATGGGGCATTCATGAATCAACAGTTTGTCGCATGGTGCAAAAAACAGAGAATACACTCATCAAAGAAACCGATTGCCACTTACCCGGCATGAAACGGCTCCATGGTTCAGAAGAGTTATAGCAGGCAAGGAGTGGGTTAAGACAGAATAGGATAGAAGCAATAAACATAGATGCCATGCCTGCTCCCCATAGTCTTGATTTACGCCTAAAAGCTGTTGCCGCCTTCGATAAAGGTGAACGAAAAAGTGATATCTGTCGCTTCTTTGGTATTAGCCGAAATACGCTAGACCTGTGGCTGAAACGACGAGAGAAAATCGGTTCAGTCGCTCCGAAGACAGATTACCGTCGAGGCCCTCAACCGAAGATTAATGATCTAGATGCTTTCGTGCTTTTGCAGAGGAATATGGGCATCTAACCCAGAAGGAAATGGCGGAGAAATGGCCAGAGTCTATTAGTGATGCATCCAGACGTGAAGCTCTACGGAAAATTGAATTTACTCGAAAAAAAGACCTATCGATATCAAGAGAGAGATAAAGAATTAGAAAAAGCATTTGTGGCACAACTGAAGCAGTATGGCCAAGAACGACTCGTATATATCGATGAAAGTGGATTTGATAATACCTTAGATTATGGGTATGGCTACTGCCATAAGTCAGAGAGGTTTATCGCAGAGAAGTTAGGTCATCGTACAGAACGAGTTAGCGTGATTGGAGGATGGCGAGAGGGAGAGCAGATAGCACCGATGGTATTTGAGGGCTATGCCAACAGCGCCTTAGTTTGCCAATGGGTAGAGGATTGCTTAGTGCCAGAGTTGATTCCGGGTCAAATTATTATTCTGGATAATGCCAGTGTTCATCCAAAGGAAAGAATACAAACATTGGTGGCGAAGGCAGGATGTGAAGTGATATTTTTGCCACCCTACTCACCACACCTGAACAAGATAGAGAAGTTTTGGGGAGGTTAAAGAAGGAGGTAAGTAAGCTCATCAAGAAGACTGAGGATTTGTTCGATGCCATCAGAATAGCCTTCTGTTCTATGTCCTAACCTTCTCCTTCGCTGCTATATCTGCGACGATGCTTCGGACAATGCACTGGTATTAGCTTCATTGATGCCACCAGCATCAAGGTTTGCCATAATCGCCGTATCTCTCAACACCGTGTTTTTGAAGGTTGCGCGGCAAGGGGCAAGACTTCGGTGGGATGGTTCTTCGGCTTCAAACTACACCTGGTCATCAATGAGCGAGGAGAATTACTCAACGTCCAAGTGACGCTCGGAAATACCGATGACCGCCAACCTGTAGTGGAGTTATGGCAAGACTTATGGGGTAAAGTCTTTGCCGATAAAGGCTATGTCTCACAATCTTTAGCCCAGCATCTTCAAGAGGAACATGAGGTGACCCTAATGGCTAAACCTCGTCGAAATATGAAGCATCATTTGATGGTTTATCAAGATAAACTTTTTGCTCGTAAGCGGGCTTTGATTGAGACAGTTATTGACCAACTGAAGAACATCTCACAGATTGAACATTCCCGACATCGCAGTCCCACAAACTTTTGTGTGAACTTGCTGTGTGGGCTGATTGCTTACTGCCATCAACCCAAAAAACCTTCTTTACAGCTTGATTAGACCTATCATTCCTTATCCAGAACTCACGTTAGAGATAACTCTTCTGAACCATGGAGCTGTTTTATGCCGGGTCAGTGGCAATCGGTTTCTTTGATGAGTGTGTTCTCTGTTTTTTGCACCATGCGACAAACTGTTGATTCATGAATGCCCCATGATTGAGCGATAGGAAAATAAGTGCGATATTCCCTCGGATATTCCAAGGTGAGGAGTAACTGATTTTCCAGGGATAAAACACTGGGACGACCGGGTTTTTGCTTTGCTTTAGCTTCTGCTAGGACCTCTACCAGACGATTGAAAGTCTGAAGTTTAACTCCACAGGCTCTCCTGAATTGTTCTGGAGATAAATGTTGGAGCTGTTCGTAAGTTGGCATTTTTATCGCTATGGCTCTGATACTTTCCTCTTTTTTACCTACTCTCACCCCTTTTGCAAGAGGTCAAACCTAAAACCAGAACAAATTATGTATTGCGATGAGTCAGGAATGGATAGACGAGATCGTCACTACGATTTGGCTATAGCTGAAGGTGAACGGCTCTATGGCCTCAAATCAGGCAATCGTCGTGGCAGAGTCAATATGATTGTGGCATGGAGTCAAGGCAAACAGTTTGCACCTTTTCCTGTGGAAGGCTCTTGCAATCGCAATGTTTTCGAGGTGTGGTGAGAAAACTGTCTCCTACCGGAATTAAAACCTCATCAGGTGTTGATTTTGGATAATGCCACTTTCCACAAAGGAGGAAGGATTGCAGCAATCTTGGCAAAGGAACAATGTGAAGTGTGGTATCTGCCTCCCTCTTCACCAGATTTAAACAGAAGTGAACAGTGCTGGTCTTTGTTGAAAAGTCGTATCCGAAAACAACTCAAATATAGTCTCTCTCTCAGAGAGGCAATAGATACGGCTCTTTATGCCAACGCATCATAATCCTTTTGTCCACTGCTATACAAAAGCACGAAAAGCTTCAAGGTAATGTATTTTCGGTTGAGGACCACAACAATAAAGCGTTTTTATATCGCATTTTCTTAAAACACAGCATCTCAACAAAATATGATTTAACTCTAGGGCGTTGGTGAATTGAGGTATGAATCTATGAGGGTCGAGGGATAGGAACATCCCAGAACTTGAGATAGTGAATCAGCAATCGAATCGAATGCTCTAACATTTCCACAGACTTTGAATAACATAAGGTCTTTCGATGGAGTCGAGCGAGATAATGCCGCAATCGAGTGTTCTCTCCTTCGACTCGAGTCATATAGGTCTTACTGACAATCTGGTCCCCATCGGGTACAAAGATGGGATAAACTTTCCAGCCATCTGTGACGTAAAAGAAGCATCTCCAGAGACTAACGATTGCCCATAGTGGCTTGAATGTCTCTGCACTTCTGTCACCAATAGTCCAAGCAAGAATACCTGGTTGAAAGTGGTCTACTGCTGTCCAGAGCCAGACCTTGTTTTTTTAGCACCGACGAATGTTTGAAGTTCATCGAGTTCCCCGACCTGAGGCATCTCTTCCGGTTCATAAGCATCAGGCAGCAATGCACCGACTTGTTTGACCCAAGTGATGACGGTAGTGTGGTGCACTCCTTTCACCCGTTCAATGGCTCGAAAGCCCATACCGTTGACATACATTTTGAGGCATTCACGTTTGAAGGCATTTGAGTAGCCGAGCTGACTATAGTGGTCGATAAACTGACGACCGCAATCTACACAGATGTGATTCTGTTTGCCTTTTTTCTTTTCCATTCTTACGGATATGAGTAGATTGGCATTCTGGACATTCCATTGAGTCAACAACCTCCATTCATACCTCTATTCTGCAACGCCAACTCTAGTTATGGGGACAAATCTTCTTAGAAAAATCAGCAATCCTGGTTAGCAAGTTTCTTTTCCAGCTCTTCTAATTGTTCGCGACGGGTCTCTATTTCAAGTTGACGACGGGTTAAGTCTTGGCTTTGAGAGGTAATCTCCTGCCGCCATGTTTCTATTTTTGCCTGCTCCTTAAGGAGAAAATCAGGAGTGATCACTCCTTTTGCAAAATGTTGTTTCACAACGTCTAATAACCAATCTGTGGCGTTATGGATACTAATAATCTTGTTTTCTTCGCTTAATTTCACAATGACTAGCATCCCAACAGCAAAGGAGCCGAGTTCAAAGCTAATTTCTAGACGATCGCCAAGTTCCCAGCTACCATCCTCTTGTTCATGGGCGAGGATGAGTAACTGTTGATGACCTGTTAAGGGGTTGATTTGAACTTGGGCGAGGTGACGCATCGCAAATTAAGAGTTGGTTACTGTAAGCGTTGTAGCCGTTCCCGTAGAATAGTTTGTTGGGCTTCAGCTTCAGCTAGGGCATCTTTCGCGCCTTGAATAACGGCTTCGGGAGCTTTATTAACAAACCCAGGATTATTCAAGCGACCGTTTAAAGAAGAAATTTCTTTCTCTACTTTACTTAAATTCTTCTCTAGTTTTGCACAAAGAGCCGGAACATCTACTAAACCTTCTAAAGGAATTAACACTTGTATTGTTCCCACAACACCAGCGATCGCCTGCTTTAGATCAGAATTAACAGTTTTAGTTAGGGTAAGCTCATCAACTTTTGCTGATTTATAGATGTAGGCTTCGCCCTGTTCTAGAGTCGTCAGCTCAGTCTCAGACTCGCTTTGCAAAATCACATTGACGGTTGCACTGGGTTTGATACCAGCTTCTGCCCGGAGATTTCTAATCACGCGAATTGCTTCAATCAACAAGCTGAATTTAGTTTCTAAAGATTCATCAACTAAATTTCCATTCTCGGCGGGGAAAAGCTGAGTTGCCAAAAACGTCTTGCTTTCAGTTTGAGTTAAAGTCTGCCAAATTTCCTCGGTAATGTGGGGCATAAAAGGATGAAGCAGCTTGAGAATATTTTCTAATACCCATGCGAGAATTTGCTGAGCGACCTTACGAGAAGGAGCATCTTTTTCTTCTTTGGCATACAAACGCGGCTTAGCTAGTTCGATATACCAATCGCAAAAATCACCCCAAATAAATTCATAAAGAGATTTTGCGGATTCGCCGAGGGCATAATTTTCAAGGTTACGACGAGTTTCAGCGATAACCTGATGCAGCCGGGATAAAATCCAGAGATCACTCAATTCCAGATCAGCTTCAGCGGGGCGACCCAAAGCCTCGGGGGTTTGACCTTCAAGGTTCATCATCACGAAGCGGGAAGCATTCCAAATCTTATTCGCAAAGTTTCGAGAAGCTTCAACAGATTGAGATTCGTCAGTTTTGCGGTCGTACTGAAGGCTAATATCTTGGCCAGCACCAGCAACTTCACGGATCAAGGTATAACGCAGCGCATCAGTGCCATAGCGATCGCACATCAACAGTGGGTCAATACCATTATTAGACGACTTCGACATTTTCTTGCCATTTTCGTCACGAACCAAACCGTGAATATAAACGTCTTTAAATGGAATTTTGCCAGTGAAATGGCTGGACATCATGGTCATGCGAGCGACCCAGAAGAAAATAATGTCAAAGCCTGTAACCAACACACTGTTCGGAAAATATTTTTGGTAATCAGCTGCATTTTCATCCGGCCAACCTAAAGTTGAAAACGGCCAGAGTCCAGAGGAGAACCATGTATCAAGTACATCGGGGTCCTGTTCTAGCTGACAATCTTCACCATATTCGGCGATCGCCTTTTGCTTTGCTTCAGCCTCATCATGGGCCACAACAAAAGGTGTACCGTCTTGAATTTCGTCATTGGTTTCACTAACGACGTACCAAGCTGGAATTTGATGTCCCCACCACAACTGACGGGAAATACACCAATCATTTAACTTAACGAGCCAATCCCGATAAACTTTTCGCCAGCGCTCTGGAACATAATTTGGCTGATTATCTTCATCGAGAAATGTCAAAGTCTTTTTGGAAAGTGGGTCGATTTTGACAAACCATTGAGTCGAAAGTAGAGGCTCCACAGGGACTTTACCGCGATCACTATGGGGAACTGCATGACGATAATCCTCAGTTTTGATGAGCACACCATCTTCCTTTAGCTTTGCGACTAAATTCTTGCGGGCTTCAAAACGATCTTGACCAGCAAACATCCCTGCATTTTCGTTTAGGGTGCCATCGCGATTCATGATGTTGATGAATGGCAAATCGTGGCGCTTACCCATTTCAAAATCGTTGGGGTCATGAGCAGGCGTAACTTTGACACAACCTGTTCCAAACTCAAGATCTACTAGTTCATCCGCAAAAATTGGAATTTCACGACCAACAATCGGCAAAGTTAAGGTTTTACCAATGAGGTGTTGATAGCGTTCATCATTAGGATTTACCGCAACACCTGTATCACCCAACATTGTTTCAGGACGAGTTGTTGCAACTTCTACAAAACCACTGCCATCGGTCAAAGGATAACGGAAATGCCAGAGATGACCGTCAACTTCTTTGCTTTCTACTTCAAGATCAGAAACGGCAGATTGGGAAGCAGGACACCAGTTAACCAAATAATTACCGCGATAAATTAAGCCTTCTTCGTAGAGGGTAATAAAGGCTTTTTTGACGGCTTCGGATAAATTCTCGTCGAGGGTAAAACTTTCTCGTGACCAATCTGCGGACAAACCCATGCGTTTCAGTTGATTGACGATGGTGCCACCAGATTCTTCCCGCCATGCCCAAGCCCGTTCTAAGAATTTCTCACGACCCAAACCATAACGAGTTTTTCCTTCTGCTTTAAGCTGTTTCTCCACAATCGTTTGAACGGCGATACTCGCGTGGTCGGTTCCTGGTAGGCAAAGAACATTCTCTCCTTTCATCCGGTGGTAACGCACCACTGTATCAATGAGGGAAGTATTAAAAGCATGGCCCATGTGGAGTTTGCCAGTGACGTTTGGCGGCGGAATCACGATACAAAATGAATCGCCATCTTTGCTCGGATCTGCCTGAAACACTTGCTGCTCAAGCCAAGTCTGTTGCCACTTACTTTCCGTATTGTGGGGATCATACTGACTGGGGAGATTGGGTGTTTCGTTCGTCATCGGTTAGGGTCTAAATTATTCTGAAATTACAATTTTAAAGCTATTCAAAGCAATTTGAGCGTTTGATTTTGGTACAGTCTCGATTTTGAGACTGATTAGGTGATTTAGGGGCGATCGCCGAATTCTTTTTCGCCAACAGGAAACATTCTAGAGTGGAGAACTTTCTAGATAAGTAGTAGGCTTCTGGGCTAAATGTGCTACAAGAAGAAAGCTTTGTAAATTTGGTGGTATGAACAAAAATTATCTGTTGTACATCGGCGTATTTCTTGCAGGAGCTGTAATTACTCCTCTGTACCTCAGCTTGTTCAATGATAACGATGGCGACCCTGCGGAAGCAGCTAGCGAAGAGTTGCTCTTTGAGGAGACGGAGACCACTACTGCGACAGATTCAGGCTCCCGCTCCAATCAAGTTTTTGTTCCCATGGACAGCCAAGAGGTGATTGAAAACGACTATGCCATTAGTCCAGAAGTAAGAATTCCCACTTCTTTGCCGCAATATGCCGCAAATCAGCCAAGCATTCCCGGCTACCCAAATTACGGCGCGATTCCTCCAGTCGCTCTAAGCTTTCCAGAGCAGAAGAGTACTCTAAAAACATCGCCACAAAAATCCTCAGCATCAGAAGATCAGGCGATCGCCCCTAAGATCAATACTTCTGCGCCAATCCTCGGCAATTTCACGAAAGATCTCTCTGACAATATTTTTATTCCCCCAAACACTCGGCCTGATCCAAACGCCCAAGCACCAGAACCTTTCGAAACCGAGGCGATCGCCCCAAATTCTGTTGATCTCAATAACTTTCTAGAGAACGACACCAGTTCAGATAATTGCAAGCCCACCAATACCAACAACCCTTTCCGGCCAAACACCTGTAGTTAAGTTTTTCCAATATCAATAAAAGCTCCTTAAGCATCACAAAGTAGATGCCAAGGAGCTTTTTCTTTTTGCTATGGTTTCAAATTTATCAATAAAAAAGAGAGCAAGACTTGCTTACCCTCTCAAAAATTACTTAGTTGAATATTTATCTATATCAACTTAGAGGATGTCTGAAAAGGGTCTGACCGTAACTTTGGTCAAAATGAGTTGCACGTAAAAATAAGCACTTCAGGCGATCAACCTGGTGGAATTTACGCAGCCTTTATCGAACATAAAGACTTTTCAGACAACCTCTTAGCCAAGAACTTTCTTTGCAGTTGCGAGAACATTTTCAACAGTGAAACCGTATTCCTTCATGATGATGCCGCCGGGAGCAGAAGCACCGAACGTGTCAACACCAACAACAGCACCTTCAAAGCCAACGTACTTGTACCAGCTCATGGTGCAACCAGCTTCTACAGCAACACGCTTGGAAACGGAAGCAGGAAGTACAGACTCTTGGTAAGCTGCATCTTGCTCTTCAAAGCGATCTACACAAGGCATGGACACAACACGGACATTCTTGCCTTCGGAACGGAGGGCAGTAGCAGTCTCAACACAGAGTTGAACTTCGCTACCAGTACCGATGAGAATGATGTCAGGAGTGCCTTCACTATCAGAAAGAATGTAACCCCCCTTCTCAGCTTTCTCAATAGAGCTGCCTTCGAGGTTAGGTAGGTTTTGGCGAGTAAGAGCAAGTAGAGTAGGAGTCTTCTTACTTTCCACAGCAACCTTGTATGCACCGGATGTCTCGTTTACATCAGCGGGACGATACACATAGAGGTTAGGAATTGCACGAAGAGATGCAACCTGCTCAATAGGCTGGTGTGTAGGACCATCTTCACCGAGAGCAATGGAATCGTGGGTCATAACCCAGATAACGCGAGTCTCAGAGAGTGCAGACAAACGGATGGAGTTCCGCATGTAGTCACTGAAGATAAGGAATGTTGCACCGTAAGGAATGAGGTTAGTGCCGTGGAGGGCGATCGCATTACAAATCGCACCCATTGCATGTTCCCGTACACCGAAGTGAACGTTACGGTTTTCGTAAGCGCCTTTTTGGAAATCGCCAGAAACTTTAATTTCAGTCAAGTTGGAGTGAGTCAAGTCAGCGGAACCACCAACTAACTCATCCAATACAGGGGCGATCGCATTAAGAGTTGCTTGGGAGTGCTTACGAGTCGCAAGACCAGCAACATCAGGAGTTGCAGTGGGGAGACAATCAGCCCAGTTAGCGGGAAGTTCACCGGAGAGGAGACGCTCAAGCTCAGCAGCTTTGTCAGCATACTTAGTCTTGTAGGTCGCCATGGTTTGGTTCCATTCAGCTTCAGCACTTGCACCGCGATCAACAGCCTTACGGAAATGGCTTAGAGCATCTTCGGGAACTTCAAAAGGACCATAGTTCCAGTCGAGTTCCTTTCGAGTCAATTCAATTTCAGATTCACCAAGTGCCGCACCATGAACGCCAGCAGTATTGCCTTTGTTAGGAGAGCCATAACCAATAATGGTGGTGACTTTAATCATTGTGGGCTTGTCAGTGACAGCCTTTGCTTCCTCAATCGCTTTGGCGATCGCATCAGTGTCAGTGTTGCCATCTTCTACATGAAGAACGTGCCAACCATAAGCTTCAAAACGAGCACTTACATCTTCAGTGAAAGCAACATCAGTAGAACCATCAATGGAAATGTGGTTGTCATCATAAAGTGCGATGAGTTTACCCAAACCCCAGTGACCAGCAATAGAAGCTGCTTCACCAGAAATACCTTCCATGTTGCAACCGTCACCCATGATCACATAGGTGTAATGGTCGAATAGTGTTGCATCGGGCTTGTTAAAACGAGCAGCCAAATGTGCCTCAGCAAGGGCAAGACCGACGCCATTAGCGATACCTTGGCCTAGAGGGCCAGTGGTAACTTCAACACCAGGAGTCACAAAGTTCTCAGGGTGACCAGGCGTCTTAGACTTCCACTGACGGAATTCTTTAAGGTCATCAAGAGAAACACTGTCAAAACCAGCCAAGTACATCAAAGCGTACTGAAGCATGGAACCATGACCAGCAGACAGTACAAAGCGATCACGGTTAACCCAATTGGGATTTTTTGGGTTAAAACGCATGAACTTGTCCCAAAGCGTATAAGCCATGGGAGCAGCGCCCATCGGTAAGCCGGGGTGACCGGACTTTGCCTTTTCGACGCCATCAATCGCTAGAAAACGAATTGCGTTAATACAAAGTTGGTCGATAGATTGGGTAGCAACTGTCATAGTGCGAAGTATTTCTGACTGTAAACGACAAGTGGGAAAAAACGATAAGAGCTACTAATACATCTAGTATTGCGATGGGCTCTCCCAAAAAATTACACCCATCATCCCACTGTTGGGATCGATGGGCAAGAATGATTTCTGTCAAATCGATAACATTTGCTATGGCTTATATTTTTTAAAGGCCAATGTCACGTTATGACCACCAAAGCCAAAGGAATTTGATAGGGCAACCTCAACTTTGTGCTCACGGCTTTCGTTTGCAACATAGTCTAAGTCACAACCTTCCTGCGGATTTTCGAGGTTAATCGTGGGGGGGACACGGTCATTGGCGATCGCCATTGCAGTAGCAACAGCTTCAATACCACCGGAACCACCAAGCAAGTGACCTGTCATCGATTTGGTTGAACTAACAAGAATCTTATAAGCCTGATCGCCTAAAGCCTTTTTAATTGCCTTAGTTTCAGTAATGTCATTAGCGGGTGTGCTTGTACCGTGGGCATTGACATAGCTCACTTCATTCGGTGCAAGGTCAGCATCTTTAAGCGCCAATTCAATCGCGCGAGTTGCCCCTGAACCTTCAGGAGTTGGAGCAGTCATATGGTAAGCATCGCAAGTCATACCATAACCAACAATCTCGCCATAAATTTTTGCGCCACGGGCAAGGGCATGGTCAAGTTCTTCCAGAATTAAGATTCCGGCACCTTCACCCATCACAAACCCATCACGATCTTTGTCAAAAGGTCGGCAGGCATGCTTAGGGTCGTCATTACGACGAGACAAGGCACGAGCAGAGGCAAAACCCGCATAACTCAAAGGTGTAATAGCAGCTTCTGTACCACCAGAAATCATAGCTTTGGCATAGCCACGCTGTACTAGACGAAAAGCTTCACCGACGGCATTGGAGCCAGCGGCACAAGCGGTGACGGTACAACTGTTAGGACCTTGAGCACCTGTATGAATTGCAGTCAAACCAGCGGCCATATTACCGATCATCATCGGAATCATAAAGGGGCTACAACGACTTGGCCCTTTATTGAGATAAATAGTTTGTTGATCTTCTAATACTTTCAGGCCACCAACGCCTGTGCCAATCATCACACCAACATCAGGCGCATTACTTTCATCAATAACGAGGCCAGCATCAGTCAATGCCTGTTTGCTAGCTGCCACAGCAAATTGAGAAAAGCGGTCCATCCGCTTGGCTTCTTTCTTGGAAATAAATTCGAAGGGATCGAAGCCTTTAACCTCTCCGCCGATGCGACAGGCATGCTCAGATGCGTCAAAAGCTGTAATCAGATCAATACCGTTGCGACCAGCCATTAGACCGTCCCAATATTCCTCAAGGGTATTGCCGATGGGTGTAATCGCACCCAAACCGGTGATCACAACGCGATGCAGAGATGAGTTTGCCATAATAAAGTTTAAATCTATTTGCAGTGGTGAAGGGAGACGGCTTAGCAGTCTATGGGGTCAGAAGAAGTCAAAGATGCCACTTCAAACAACAAATCTAGCAAGAAAGCTGCGATTACTTATTAGAAAGTCGCAGCTCCACAACTAGAATTACAGAAATGTTCTAAAACTGAATTAGCTAGCTTTTTTAGAGTCAATAATTGTCACTGCTTCACCGACAGTCGTGATTTTCTCAGCAATATCATCGGGAATGTCAATATCAAACTCTTCTTCGAACGCCATAATGAGTTCTACTGTGTCAAGGGAGTCTGCTTCCAAATCGGTAATAAAGTTAGCCTCAGCGGTTACTGCGGCTTCATCGACATCTAATTGCTCGACGATAATACCTTTGATTTTGTCAAAAATTTCTTGGTTCATTGAACTGTTGATTCCTAAAATTTGTCTAAGCGCAATTGTGCTTTAAAGAGTAAGCGCTCATCAATTTAGCATTTCGTCGTGCTAGCTAAAAACAGACTTACTAAATTAACATAAACTTCAATTATTGTATCGGATGGTGGTTCCCTTACTAAAGGCGATCGCCGAAAAATATTTTTGAAAGGATGATTGTCAGGAATGAAGGGGAATAGATACACTGGTTTCGGTATTAAGAACGAGAGAAGCAACCGATAATGTCAGCCATCCGCGCACTACATCAACAATTAATGTCCAAGGAGCGTTCTGCTGTCGAAATTTTGACAGAAACTTTTGAGCGTATTAAAGCGGTAGAGCCGGATGTAAAAGCTTTTTTGACCCTCACTGAGGAGCAGGCGATCGCCCAAGCCAAAGCAGTCGATGCCAAGATCGCAGCAGGTGAAGAGATTGGGTTATTAGAAGGCATTCCCATCGCCATTAAAGACAATCTCTGTACCAAAGGTATTCAGACTACTTGTGGATCGCGTATTTTAGAAGGATTTATTCCAGCTTATGAATCCACTGTCACCCAGAAATTACGTGAAGCAGGCGCGATCATGGTGGGGAAAACAAACCTCGATGAGTTTGCAATGGGAAGTTCCACCGAAAATTCTGGTTATCAGGTGACGGGTAATCCTTGGGACACAACCCGTGTACCGGGGGGCTCATCAGGTGGTTCAGCAGCAGCAGTGGCGGCGGATGAAGCGCCAATTTCCTTAGGCTCTGACACAGGTGGTTCAATTCGCCAGCCAGCTTCTCTTTGTGGTGTTGTCGGGATGAAACCCACTTATGGACTGGTCTCCAGATTTGGGTTAGTAGCCTATGCTTCCTCCCTTGATCAGATTGGCCCATTCGCGAAAACAGTTGAAGATGCCGCAATTTTATTAGAGGCGATCGCCGGATATGACTCGAAGGATTCCACTAGCCTCAAAGTTGAGATTCCTGAGTACAGCAAACTCTTAAAACCCAGCCTAAGCTCCAAGCCCAAACTCAAAATTGGTGTTATCCAGGAAACCTTTGGTGAAGGATTAAGTGACGAAGTTGAAACAACCGTTAGACAAGCTATTGATCAACTTCAAGAACTAGGTGCAGAAATTGAAGTCGTTTCTTGTCCTCGTTTCCGTGATGGCTTAGCGGCTTACTACATCATTGCGCCTTCGGAAGCATCTGCGAATTTAGCGCGATACGACGCAGTGAAATACGGGGCTCGTGATCCTGAGGCAAATAACCTTATGGACATGTACACTCAGACGAGAGCAAGCCGTTTTGGAGCCGAGGTCAAACGCCGAATCATGTTAGGAACATACACCCTATCAGCTGGCTACTATGATGCGTATTACCTCAAAGCCCAGAAAGTCCGCACTCTGATCAAAGAAGATTTTGATGCAGCTTTCGCAAAAGTCGATCTACTCATCTGTCCGACCTCACCGACAACCGCATTTAAAGCTGGTGAAAAAACAGATGATCCTCTCAGCATGTACCTCTCCGACTTGATGACAATTCCGGTAAATTTAGCAGGCCTGCCCGCTATGAGTATCCCTTGTGGCTTTGACAAACAAGGATTACCCATTGGCATGCAATTAATCGGTAATGTCTTAAAAGAAGATTTACTCTTCCAAGTTGCCCATGCCTACGAACAATCCACTGAGTGGCACAAAAAGGGCGCAACTCTCTAAATCTCAATCCAAAGCAAAAACTAAATAAAGCAAAAAGCAGATGATCTTAGATCATCTGCTTTCTTATAGCTAAATTTATTGGATAGCAGGAGTAGGCGATCGCCTACTCCAAACCAAACAATTACTTAACGCTAGCCTTAGCACCAGCTTCTTCAAGCTTAGCCTTGATTTCTTCAGCATCTTCCTTGCCAGTTGCTTCCTTGATTGCCTTAGGAGCAGCCTCAACAAGACCCTTAGCTTCCTTAAGACCAAGACCTGTAACACCACGGACAACCTTAAGAACTGCAATCTTCTTAGCAGCAGGAACTTCTTCAAGAATGACATCAAATTCAGTCTTCTCTTCTTCAGGTTCAGCAGCAGCACCGGCACCAGGAGCAGCCATTACCATGCCACCAACAGGCGCAGCAGCACTAACACCAAAAGTGTCTTCGATTTGCTTAACAAGATCAGCAGCCTCTAAAAGAGTTAAAGACTTCAACTTATCCAAAATTTCATCAGTAACTGCAGACATTAGGATATCTCCTTAAAAAATAGAAATTTACTTGTAAAACTACTTGATTAAAACTGCACAGGCATATCTTCAGCACAGCGCAATCAATCCAGCGGTTACGCCGCTTCTTTTTCGGAAACAGCTTGCAATGCTCTTGCCAAAGAACCAGGAACCTCGTTGATTCCGATAGCAATCTTGGCAGTAACAGCGTTGAGTGCACCAGCAATCTGACCGTAAAGTTGATCCTTTGTTGGTAGATCACCAAGCGCTTCAATCTGAGCACTATCTAAAGCCTGACCTTCCATTACGCCGCCACGAAGTTCAGTTTTCTTCGTTGCTTTGCGGAATTCTTTATAGGCTTTAACAGCGGAAGCGACATCTTCACCTGCAATCAAAAATGCAGTTGTGTCCTTGAGAAAAGACTGCATAGGCTGCCAGTTCTCATCGCCTTCAACAGCTTTGTGCATCAAAGTGTTTTTAGCAATTTTGCACGACGCACCGACAGGGCGAAGACGGTTACGAAGATCTGTGATTTCAGCAACGGTCAAACCTTTGTAGTCAATCACAAAGATCAAATGTGCATCTTTCACTAGCTCTTTAATTTCTGTAACCAGAACTTGCTTTTCTGCTAGCGATTTTCCCATTACATTTTCACCTCCTTTTATCGGGAAAGGTTAATAGGGGGGTAGCGATAAAAATAGACCCTGACATAGATACGCCAAGGTCTCGCTCAATTCTCCAAATCAAATTTGGAAAAACTTGTTTTATGTAGCGATGTACCTCGGCAGGATATTAAGTAAAAATGATTTACACCTGCTGTCTTTGGTAGCAATACAAAAAATATTTAATTTAGAAATGCATCAATCCAAAATAATCGGATTAAACACTACTCTTCAAGTACAAGGTCACGGAGTGAATTGATATCAACTTCAATGGAAGGACCCATCGAAGCAGAAACATAAACACTGCGCCAGTAGCGACCCTTTGCACCAGAAGGACGATTACGATCAATCGTTTCCTGAAGAGTTTTCAAGTTTACCAGAAGATCTTCCGCAGAGAAAGAAGATTTTCCAAATAGAACATGAACGATACCAGCTCGATCTGCACGAAACTCTTGCTTACCAGCTTTGAATTCAGTGATCGCAGCAGCCACATCAGTGGTTACCGTGCCGCCTTTAGGAGAAGGCATCAAACCACGGGGACCAAGCTGACGACCAAGGCGAGCCACTTTCGGCATCATGTCAGGCGTCGCAATTAGAACCTCAAAGTCCATCATACCTTTCTGGATATCTTCGATCAGTTCTTCAGAACCAACCAAATCAGCACCAGACTCCTGAGCGACCTTGACCTGTTCACCACTGGTAATTACAGCAACACGAACAGATTGACCTGTACCTTTAGGGAAACCAACAGTTGTTCGGATTTGTTGGTCTGTGTACTTAGGATCAATGCCTAAGCGGATGTGAGCTTCAGCAGTTTCATCAAACTTTGCTGTAGCAGTTTCCTTCAATAATTGAAGCGCTTCAAGGGGTTCATATACTCGATCTTGAACCTTATCTTGAGCCTCACGAAAACGTCGAGACAGTTTTGCCATAAACACTCCTTGGGTACAAACGAGACACACGCCTCTCCCCAATAACAAAATAATTTCTGAATTAAAATTCTACACAGGTTGAAAACAAAAAAGTTTTCACCTTTAGTCAGCTAAAGTGACGCCCATATTACGAGCAGTACCTTCAACGATATTCATAGCGGCCTCAATGTCATTAGCATTAAGGTCAGGCATCTTAATTTCTGCAATTTCCTTAAGTTGAGCACGAGTAATGCTACCAACCTTATCTTTATTAGGCTGACCAGAACCCTTCTCAACACCAGCAGCCTTACGAATTAAGACAGAAGCGGGTGGGGTCTTAAGAATAAAAGTGAAACTACGGTCTTCATAAACCGAAATCTCTACCGGAATAACCATGCCAGCCTTGTCAGAGGTCTTAGCATTGTATTCCTTACAGAATGCCATGATGTTGACACCATGTTGACCCAATGCAGGACCAACAGGAGGTGCAGGGTTAGCCTTACCAGCGGGCAAAGCCAACTTAATTAATGTAACTACTTTTTTTGCCATCTCTAGCCCTGTTTTTCTACTTGATTAAATTCGAGTTCTACTGGAGTATCTCGACCAAAAATTGACAAGAGAGCCTTTAACTTGCTGCGTTCAGGACTAACCTCAACAACTTCGCCTTCAAAATCCTTAAATGGACCAGACAAAACCATAATTTTGTCTCCCACCGCCATATCAATTTTGACAGTCGGTTCAGCGACTTGAGCACGCTTAAAGATACGCTCTACTTCAGCTCGACTAAGGGGAACTGGCTTCACATGACCTCTTCCACGGCCAGTACTGCGCTTCTGCTCAGCACCGACAAAATTAATCACATGAGGCGTGTTTTTCACCACTTGCCAAGCTTCGTCATCAAGAGCCATTTGGATTAAAACATAGCCAGGAAAAACTTTTTCTTCACTATGTTGGCGGCTACCATCCTTACGAATTTTCACAGTTGGAGTCTGAGGAATCTGCACCTGTAAGATACGATCCGCGACATCCAAAGTATGCACCCGCTGTTCGAGATTAGCTTTCACCCTTTTCTCGCATCCGGAGGCAACTTGTACTGCGTACCATCGTGGCTTGATACCAGCCTGTACCTCTTGCTGTTCTTCTGAATGTTGTTCCATCACAAATAAGTTTTAGGAGTCTCTAAAATACTCTGCCGGAAATCCAAATGAACAGATTGTCAACAACATAGACAATAGTTGCGACAAGGATCACCATCAAAATGACGGCGGCTGATTCGCTAAACAATTGCTGACGAGACGGCCAAACAACTTTGCTAAGTTCTTTCTTCGTTTCATTCGCATATTGAACGACGTCTAAGCCGTCGGACTTCTGCTCTTCAGCATCAACCGCTTTTTTAGTTTTTGCCACAGTTTAGAAACTCCTCCCCAGAGCATCAATGTTTTATCACTAAATTTTAGTCTAATTCTAAACGCGCCCTGGAGGACTTGAACCCCCGACATCAGGTTTTGGAGACCTGCGTTCTACCAACTGAACTAAGGACGCTAGATGATTTTCATCAAATAAGCCTTAGCAAGTATAGCATGTTTTCCTTTAAGCAACAAGACTAAACCTAGATTGAGCGGTCAAAACGTTGCTTAATACGGGTCGCTTTACCAACGCGATCACGAAGATAATAGAGCTTAGCTCTACGCACTTTACCGCGACGCATCACTTTAATATTGTCAACAAGGGGAGAGTGAAGTAAGAAGACTCTTTCTACGCCAACTCCTTGAAAAATTTTGCGGACAGTGATGGTTTCATTAATGCCACCATTGCGCATAGCAATAACGGTGCCTTCGTAAGGCTGAACCCGTTCTTTATTGCCTTCTTTGATTTTGACTCCGACACGAACTGTATCGCCAACGTAGATAGTTGGCAAATCACCTTTGAGGTGTTCAGATTCGATGGAGTTTATGATTGCTTCAGCGTTCATGGCTTTCCAAAAAACTCACGATTTATCAGTATATGGACAAATTCTTTTTAAGTCAAAAGAATGGTGGGACAAAAACTCGTCTAATCATGACAAATTGCCCACAGAAAAAGTGAGCCATGAAGACTCACTTTTTAAGATTTGAATTCGTCAATCAAGTTATATATCTCAAATAAGATTTGAATTTAGAACTTGAAAGTTGTACGAACTGCACCAACCCAGATAGTGTCATTGCTATCGTTATGGTTGGGGTTGAAGACTGCATATGCACCAGGAGTAATGGTGATATTTTTATTAAGCTTGTAACGATACTGAAGTTCAGCAATGTAAGAAGTATCAGAATCATCACCGATCATATTGTCGTTGCTAGTCACTTTGGGAGGCTGACCGAACATAAGTCCAAGGACATTACCTGTGCCACCGACATCTTTCAGAGCCAGTTGAGCTGCCCAGGTCCAGATGTCAGCGTCTTCATCTGCAGATTCGTTGCTTGCATCTGTATAACCTACCCAACCAGAAAGATTGAACTTCTCAGAAACAGCCCAGCTACTGGAGATACCAAAGTTATTAGAGCTTATAGGAGAACCACCAAAGAGGTTTGTCGCTCTACCATCCGTAGTAGATCCTGACAAGTCATCACTATCACCACGATCATAGCCATTGACATAAGTGAAGGCGATATCCAAGCTATCACTAGGAGAAACGGCTAACTGAGCACCGAGGCTATATTCACCGTTGAACAAACCTCTTGCCTGAGAAGGGTTGGAAGCTTGACTGTCGCTAGCAATGTAAGCAGCAGAGAACTTCACTTTATCGCTGAACTTGTAGTTAAAGCCAGCACCAGCACCGGAAGAACGACGCAAAGTAGCGGGATTACGACGAGCAAAACGAGATAAAGCACCAGTACCACTACTTGAGAAATAGGGGTTATTGATGTCAAAAATATTGTGGATACCTAGACCAACAGCACTAACATAACCACGACCTTTCTGGCCTAGGGGAAAATAATAGTACAAATCATCAACTTCAATGCTATTACCAGTACTTGCATCATGGCCAAGACGAGTACTATCAGTGCCAGTGATGTCGTCTCTGAGAGTACCACTACCTCCGAAGTTACCTGCTTGGAGACGAGTGCGTAAGCGGTCTTTACCATCTTCGCGGAAGCTAGTATCAAGATTTAGACGAACACGATTGTTGAAAGTAACTTGAGAGTCAAGGTCGCCGCCACCAGCTCGGTTTTCACCAAAGGCATTTGCAACGGTGAATATTGCTTCACCCTTTAGTTTAGTTGTAGTGGAGAACTGATTGTCCTCGAGGAACTCAACACGGCCTTCGATGTCATCTACGCGAGCACCAAGGGTTGCTAGTTCAGCTTCAAATTCTTGAACGAGAGCGCGGAGACGAGTGATGTCTGCTGCGTCAGGAGTATCGCCACCTACGATAAGACGCTCAATTTGTTGCATACAAGCGTTTAGACCTGCTGCGAACTCATAACGGCTGAGGGGACGGTTGCCGCGGAAAGTGCCGTCAGGATAACCAACGATACAGTTGTATTTCTCAACGAGGTTACGTAGTGCGTCAAATGCCCAGTCAGAGGGCGCAACGTCACGCAGTTGGAAAACGCTGTTAACTTGCGCAAAAGAACTTGTGTCGTTGTACTGGCTAATTTGGTCAAGAACAACTTTGCTATCTTCGGCAATCGCCGCACTGGAGAGGGCAACAGTTGCACCAAGGGCAACGGATGCACCACCGAGAAGAGTTCTCATTTTTTTAGACATTGTCAAATCAAGCCTCACACCTGAAATTTTTCTTTGGAATATATTTCGAATCAAGGCAGCATGGTATGCAGCCAAAACTAATGCAATAGATTAGCAATAGGAGCTTATGCTCGAATTAGATTATATATATCCTTCTGACAAAAGCACAATGTCCAGATGTCAGTAGTTTTTAATACATAATCTCTATAAATCTAATGCATTTTCAGCAAAAACTTAATGCTTTCTCAGTAAACCCGAAAATTATTAACGGGTCTTTGATGATGGATTAATAGCAGGTTAATTTTCAGCGAATAGTTTTTGTGGAGTAATAATGAAAAATTATTCAAATCTTTTAGCAAGACGCCGTCAGTTAGCGGCAAGTTTACATCTACCTGTATTGCTATTTGCAGGCGATCGCCTCAGTCGTAATTTTCGAGCGAATAAATATCCTTTTCGGGCTAGTAGCCATTTTCTCTATTTTGCGGGTGCGCCTTTAGCGGGAGCAGTGTTATTTCTAGACGGCGATCGCCAAATTATATTTTTTGATCTTCCAACATCCGATGATGCGTTATGGCACGGTGAGTTTATGGGAGTCGAAGCACTACAGTCAAAATTCGCTGTCGATGAAATTTTACCGAAATCGGCGTTAAGCAAATATGTTCAAGGAGCAGCAACGATTCCACTCACTGATCCCTTTCAAAGACTAGAGCAATCTCAGGCTTTAAAACGACCTTTAACAGCTCCGAATCAGCTTTCTGGTGGCGATCGCCAACTCGCAGAAGCCATTATCAATTTACGATTACAACATGATGATGGGGCGATCGCCGAAATAAAAAAAGCCATTAACGTTTCTATCGAAGCCCATCAACGTGGCATGAAAACGGCTCAAAAAATGCAGACAGAAACTTCTGTAAGGGCAGCAATCGAAGGTCACTTTCTCGAAGAACAAATGCCCTGCGCCTATCACAGTATTGTTTCGACAGCAGGCGAGGTTTTACATAATGAATCATCACCCAATGACCTAAAAGCAGGCGACTTATTACTAGTTGACGCTGGAGCGGAGACCTCTTGCGGTTGGGCTTCTGATTTAACCCGCACTTATCCTATCAGCGGCAAATTTTCTCCCACTCAACGCGATATTTACAAGATTGTTTTAGAGGCTCATGATCAGGCGATCACCGCCCTCAAACCCACTGCCGAATTTCGTGATATCCATCGACTCGCCACAAAAATAATCACCGAGGGACTACTCGACCTCGGCATTCTTCAGGGGAAACTTGATGACCTCATTACCGAAAATATCACCGCCACCTTCTTTCCCCATGGCCTTGGTCACTTGCTGGGTTTGGACGTTCACGATATGGAAGATTTAGGCGATTTGGCAGGCTATGCTCCCAACCGCCAACGCAGCGAACAATTCGGCGAGTGCTTTCTCCGTCTTAATCGCCCTCTTCGAGAAAATATGGTGGTCACTATCGAACCTGGCTTCTACCAAGTTCCAGCTATTCTGGGCGATCGCCGTACCCAAAAACCCTTTAAATCAATGATTAACTGGGAAAAACTAGAACAATTTCAAGATGTGCGCGGCATTCGGATTGAAGATGATATTCAGATTACTGCCAATGGAGCCATCAACCTCAGCCAAGCACTGATTACCAGCGTCGATGATTTAGAGAACTTTATGAACCCTTAACTTGAATTAAGAAATCTCGCGAAATCCGTTTCCCCGAACTTTTCCCGTTAGATTGAGAATCAGATAAATACAGCAGTCGCAAAGATTTCAGAGCTGTTTACAAGATTTTTTGGGAGAAAATAATGATTCAAGAATTTAACAACTGCCTCAAACATAAAATTGCCTATGTGGCGATCGGTGAATTTAAACCTGGGCGCTTTTCGCAAGCCCAAGGACTCTACGAAAAAGCAGTTTCAACATACGACACAGGTTTTAAAGGCGCATTCCTATTGCAAAAAATGGGCACAAATTCAGATCAAGGCATTGCCATGATCCTCTGGGAAAACATCGAGGATATGGAAAAAAACCAAACTGAAGACGGCAAAAAAATAATGGAGGAAATGAACCAACTGTTCGCATCTCCCCCAGAAACTGATTTCTATGAAGTATGTAGCGAGATCAAACCCGCCCAGCCAGCTCTTGCCTAAGCTGTCGCTAAGCCACCCGTCGCAGAATCATCGGATGCCAATTGCTCTAACTGAGCCTGTTGATCTTGAGTAATACAAGCCTGAATCATGCCCTCGATCTCCCCCTCTAGAGCCGTCGCCAAACCAAAATTTTGGCCTAGACGATGATCTGTGACGCGATTATCTTTGTAGTTGTAAGTACGAATTTTCTCTGAACGTGAACCTGTACCAACCTGAGATTTTCGCATTGAGCTAACTTCATCTCGCTGTTTCTGAAGCTCCATTTCGTAGAGTTTTGCCCGTAAGATTTGCATCGCTCGCTCACGGTTTTGTAGCTGCGATCGCTCTTCAGTACAAAAAATACGGATCCCAGTCGGTTTGTGCATCAAATCAACCGCTGTTTCCACCTTGTTCACATTCTGACCACCAGCACCACCAGAACGAGCTGTGGTCATTTCAATATCCTTGGCGTCAATCTTTACTTCTACATCATCCACTTCCGGCATAATCGCCACAGTTGCCGTTGAAGTGTGAACTCGTCCGCCGCCTTCAGTGACAGGAACCCTTTGCACGCGATGCACACCAGCCTCGTACTTGAGCTTACTGTAAACACTTTCTCCTTGAACTTCGAGAATGACAGCTTTAATCCCTCCCATATCAGCGGTTGACTCACTGAGGAGCTTTAAACGCCAACCCTGTCCTTCAGAATAACGGGAGTACATTCTCAGCAAATCTCCTGCCCAAATACCAGCTTCATCGCCACCTGTACCAGCGCGAATTTCCAACATGATATTTTTTTCATCATTAGGATCTTTGGGCAACAAAAGAATTTTTAATTTTTCCTCTAGCTCCTCAATTTGAGCATCAAGATCAGCAACTTCCATTGCTGCCATCTCTTTCATTTCAGGGTCGCCAGCAGACTCTTTCAAAATTTCTTGGGCACCTTCGAGTTCTTCTTGAGTATTTTTCCAAGCTTCATATGTATTGACGGTCTCCTCTAAGGATGCGCGAATTTTTGCGACTCGTTGCAATTCGCTAGGATTTGTGGCGATATCAGGATCAGCTAAGCGACGAGTCATTTCCTGAAACGTTTGTTCTACAGATTTCAGTTTGTCCAGTAAATAAGCTTCAGCCATGATTCCAAATCTTTACGAATGAATACGAATAAACGACATATGTCCTAAAAAACAATTAACCCAGCAGGGATCTGCCGGGTTAATCATGTTCAAACAAGAGGTTACTCTTTGTCGTCGGAAGAGTTGCTCAACATACCGTACTTACGGAGGAAGCGGTCTACACGACCTTCGGTATCAATAATCTTTTGAGTACCAGTGTAGAAAGGGTGGTTACCAGACCAGATTTCAACGTTGATTTCAGGTTGGGTCGAGCCAATAGTCATTACAACTTCACCGTTGCAGATAACCTTGGCTTCTGGATACCATTCGGGATGAATATCAGCTTTAGGCATAGGACTAAATTATATATTTTGTGCAAATTTAAAGGTCTTAAACTAGCCAGAGGCGATCGCCCTTAACCAGTAAAAAGAAAAATTAACGCTTGGAGAACTGAGGTGCTTTCCGTGCTTTGTGAAGACCGTACTTCTTACGTTCCTTACAACGGGGGTCACGAGTTAAATAACCTTCAGTTTTAAGAGGTTGACGATTATCAGGATCGAGCTCACAGAGAGCACGAGCGACACCGAGCTTAACAGCATCAGCTTGACCAGTTAAACCACCACCATGGGCATTAACAAAAATGTCATACTCGCCTTCAAGACCTAAAGTTTCTAAAGGTGACTTAAGGACAGCAAGATAACCAGCAATACGGTTGAAGTAGTCTTCACCGGTGCGACCATTGACAGTCACGTTGCCAGAACCAGGAATTAAACGGACACGAGCAATGGAAGCCTTACGACGACCAGTACCCCAATAAACTGCACGATCTTGAGTATCAGTAGACATTTTTACTTAGAGCCTCCGGGAGTAGTGTTAATAGTCATAACTTCAGGTTGTTGCGCTTCATGGGGATGAGCCGCACCAGCATAAACCTTTAGCTTCGTGAACAAACGACGACCAAGGGCATTTTTTGGAAGCATACCTTTGACGGCCTTCTCAATGATGCGCTCAGGAATACGCTCTTGCAATTGATTGAAAGTCTCAACCTTCATTCCACCAGGACGACCGGAGTGACGACGATAAAGCTTTTGCTCAGGCTTACGGCCAGTTACAACAACTTTTTCTGCATTGATCACGACGACAAAATCGCCGGTGTCCATGTGAGGTGTGTACTCAGGCTTATTTTTGCCACGTAGCGTTTTGGCAATTTCAGTTGCTAAGCGGCCGAGACGTTGGTCAGCAGCATCGACAACGTACCATTTCTGGTCAAGGTTATCTTGTTTTGGTAAAGGGGTTTTAATCATAGGATTTTGCTTTTAATAGCACAAATAATAACTCTACTAATGGCTTAATAGAAAGGTGGGCTGGGTATCAAACCAGAGATGGGCTGGGAATAATGCTTTGGGATAACCTACTCGCAATAAACACAATCCTTTCGCCGGAGCGGAATATTTAACAAGGTCTCGTCTCTCAGTACTCCAAATCATCTTAAAGTCTTCGAGTGATCGCTTGCCTTGTCCAACATCTACCAACAGTCCAACTAAAAGACGAACCATCCCATACAGAAAGCCATTAGCTTGAATTTCAATATGAATAAAGGAGCCTCTACGAGAACATTCTGCCGCCTGCACTTCGACCCATGAATGGGTACGTTGAGAACCAGAACGGTGGAATGCAGCAAGATGATGCCGACCCATCAATGGAGTCATTGCCTCCTGTATCAAGGTTTCATCGAGAGGAGCCTGGTAATAATGCCAAGCCAATGGTTGGACAAAAAGGTTTGGGGCAGGGTGAGTATAAAGTGTGTAACGGTAGCGCCGCCAAAGGGCTGAGAACTGGGAGTGCCAATCGGTTTCAACTTCAGTCGAAGCTCGAATCACAATGTCATCGGGAAGACGATCATTGAGAATTTTGGCCCATTTATGTCCTGGTATTGGACTCTCACAGTCAAAGTGGGCAAATTGACCTGCGGCATGAACACCGCTATCAGTCCGCCCAGCACCATGTATTTTCGTGGTACAACTAAGAACTCCAGTTAAGGTGTCTTCGATAACTCCTTGTACTGTGCGTCCTTGTTTTTGTTTCTGCCAACCATAAAAGTTTGTCCCAAGGTATTGCACAACCATGGCAACACGCTTTCGATGATTAGACAGTTCGACAGACATTGGCGATCGCCTATGACACTCTAAACTAACTCGATGATCGCCATTTCAGCGTTATCACCACGGCGGCGGACAGTCCGCACAACACGACTATAACCACCTTGGCGATCAGCATAACGATCTTTCGCTTGCTCAAACAAAGCATGAACAAGTTGCTTGTCATACATGTAACCAAGCGCACGACGACGAGCAGCAAGAGAACCATCCTTCGCTAAAGTGACCATACGATCAACTTCGGAGCGAACAGCTTTAGCGCGAGCCTTAGTCGTTTTCACTTGACCATGACGAATGAGCTGAGTCGTCAAAGCACGCAAAAGTGCCTTTCTCTGATCAGCAGGCTTTCCAAGTTGCGGAACGCGGCGACCATGTCTCATTTCTTTGTCCTCCTTAAAATTAATAAACTAAAAAACCAAACAGATTATCTATTTAGCAGCTTTCTCTTCTGGCAAAGTAATTCCAAGACGAGTCTTCAAAGCATCAATCACTTCTTCAGCAGACTTTTGTCCGAAGTTTTTGATTTCTAACAAGTCTTCTTGACTGTAGTCCAAAAGATCAGCAACCGAGTTGATTTGAGCACGTTTCAAGCAATTGTAAGCACGAACAGACAATTGAAGCTCTTCAATCGGGATTTGACTAGTTGGATCTTCATCCTCTTGATAATCATCTTGAATTGCTTCAAGCGTTAGATCTTTAAGAGGGTTAAAGAGTTCAACAGCAATTGAAGCAGCTTGAGACAAGGCTTCTTCGGGCTTAATACCACCGTTAGTCCAAATCTCTAACGTCAATCGATCTTTAACGACATCATTATCAGAATGAATGCTATCAACACTGTAATTAACCTTGGTTACAGGCATAAAAACGGCATCGATTTGCAGAAAATCAAGCGCGCCAGTCTCGTCTTTACCACGTTGAACAGCACGATAACTCTTGCCTTTCTCGATGCGAAACTCCATTTCAAGCTTGGCGCCATCAGCAAGAGTTGCGATGTATTGATTCGGGTCGACCACTTCAACTTCAGAAGGCAAATCAAACTGGGCAGCAGTAACTTGACCAGGACCAGTCGCAACAAGACGACCAATCTGAGGTTGAGGAGTGAAGCTCTTTAGAACAATCTCTTTCATATTGAGAATGATTTCTAAAGCATCCTCACGTACACCAGGAATCGTTGCAAATTCATGGTTAACACCACCAATACGCAGGGCGGTAACCGCTGCCCCCTCTAAGTTAGATAGCAAAATGCGTCTTAGGGAATTCCCTAAAGTAATGCCTTGGCCACGATCTAGAGGCTCAAAAACAAACTTACTATACTGACTTTGGTTTTTATGCGTTTTATTTTCAACGCATTCAATTTGAAACTGTGCCACTCTCTCTTCAATCTCCCTTAATTAAGTGACCGAAATCCTCAAATCAATGAACAATTCGGTTTTACATGCTCCAAGACCACAATTTAAGTGAGTCTATACTCTCCGGCGCTTGGGTGGGCGACAACCATTATGGGGAATTGGAGTAACATCACGGATTAGAGTAATTTCCAAACCAGCTGCCTGAAGTGCTCTGATCGCAGTTTCACGACCAGCACCAGGACCACTAACCATCACCTCGATCTGACGCATACCTTGATCGATTGCTCTTCTTGCTGCATTATCTGCTGCAGTCTGTGCCGCGAAAGGGGTACCTTTTTTAGCACCTTTAAATCCACTTGCACCAGCAGAAGACCAAGAAACAGCGTCACCTTTTGTGTCGCTGATCGTCACAATTGTGTTGTTGAAAGTTGACTGAATGTGCGCGACACCATTAGGAATATTCTTCTTTACCTTTTTAGCGCCACCTTTTTTTTGCCTTGCCATAATTTTTCTAAATCATTCAAAAGTTACGAACATTTTTTATGCCAGGCCAACGGTAAGGTTAGCCATAGGCAATGCTGCCAATATCTAACGTGGAGCTTTCTTCTTACCGGCAACCGTCACACGGCGACCACGACGAGTACGAGCATTGGTACGTGTACGCTGACCGCGAACAGGTAAGCCTTGGCGATGGCGACGGCCTCTGTATGTGCCAATATCAGCTAAACGCTTAATATTCATCGATTCAAAGCGTCTTAGATCACCTTCAATTTGATAATTGTCAGTAATATAAGCACGCAATTTCATCGCGTCTTCATCGGAAAGATCGCGAACTCTGGTGTCTGGGTTTACACCAGTCTTAGCAATAACTTCTTGTGCTTTAGATAAACCAATGCCATAGACATAAGTCAGAGCAACTTCAACGCGTTTATCACGGGGCAAATCAACACCGGCTATTCGTGCCACGATTCTTTCTCCTAGATTATGATGGTGATAATTTAGTAAATAAAAATAAATATAGATATTAAATGAAGCTCTAGCCTTGACGCTGCTTATGCTTCGGGTTCTCACAAATAACCATTACACGCCCACGTCGGCGTATAACACGGCATTTGTCACACATTTTTTTAACGGATGCTCGAACTTTCATAGTTTATTTGCTTTGATACAGCAATTTAAGTCATTAAAATGATGGTGCCTTTCGACAGTCATCTAAAAAAACGCCACAAGTGTTCAATCTTATCAAGATTAAGTCAATATGGCTATCATTCAGCTATCGCTAAATAAATAATGCCAATATCTATTTTTTCCGGAGTCGATAAGTGATTCTTCCTTTGGTTAAGTCGTAAGGGGTTAGTTCAACTTTCACGCGATCGCCAGGAAGAATTTTGATATAGTTCCGGCGAATTTTGCCTGAAATGTGAGCCAAAACATTAAAGCCATTGTCCAAGTCCACTCGGAACATAGCATTGGGCAAGGACTCAGTCACAGTCCCTTCCATTTCGATCAAGTCTTGTTTAGACAAAACAAATAAAGCTCCTCATAACGAATAATTCTAAACAGAAATACAGGATTTCAAATTCTTAGTCACATCTTCCATTTGCTGACTGCCATCAACACTAACCAGAGCTCCCTGCTGCTTATAAAACTCAATTACAGGAGCAGTTTGTTCACGGTAAACATCCAAACGACGACTGATCGTGGATTCATTATCATCCTTACGACCTCGGCCTAACAATCGCTGAACGAGTACAGCGTCAGGAACTTCAAGGTTGAGGGCATGATCACAATTTTGATTCAACTCAGCCAACAGTTTTTCGAGGAACTCTGCCTGGGACACATTCCGCGGAAAACCATCTAAAATCCAGCCTTGCTGTGTATCGGATTCTTGTAACCTTGCTCGTATTAAATCAAGAATAAGAGCATCAGGAACTAGTTCCCCTCGATCCACAAACGCCTGAGCTTGCTTCCCTAAATCAGTTTCTTTGGCGATCGCCGCCCGAAGAATTTCCCCTGTAGAAATATGAGGAATTGAGTAAGACTCAGCAAGGAGTTTGGCTTGAGTGCCTTTCCCAGCTCCGGGAGGACCAAGAAAAATAAGTTTCATCCCTCTACCTATAAAAGAATTAATTATCCTGACGAAATTTGACCAGGTTTATTACAGACTTACTGTTTCACCATGCCTTCATAGCGTTGGGAAATCACATAAGTCTGAATTTGCTTCGCCGTATCAATTGCCACACCTACAAGAATCAACAGTGATGTCGCACCGAAACCCTGCAAAGTTGTAACACCAGTAGCACCTTCAACAAAAGTAGGAACCGTTGCCACCAAGCCGAGGAAAATAGCCCCTAACAAAGTCAAACGATTAATTACTTTCTCGAGATACTCACTAGTAGCACGCCCTGGTCGGATACCAGGAATACTTGACCCCATCTTCTTCAGATTTTGCGACATATCAACCGGATTAACGATTAATGAAGCATAGAAATAACTAAAGAAAAGAATCAGCGTTAAATAAACGATGACGTAAGGGATTCTCCCTGGCTGAAGAAAATTAGTAACACCAACCAAGATGTTGCTTAAAGTGCCTTCCCCCGAAGCTAAACCAACTAAGGAAGAGGGCAAAACCAACACAGCAGAAGCGAAAATGATCGGCATCACGCCACCTTGATTTAGACGCAGTGGCAAATAACTAGTGCGTTCCCGATATAACTTACGACCAACTTGACGTCTCGCAGAAACGATCGGAATACGGCGGGTACCTTCCTGAACGAAGACAATGCCAATAATCATCACTAGAAAAACCAGTAACAAAAGAATGACTTTAGCAATTACAGCTCGTCCGCCAGCTTGGGCAAATTCAATCGTATTGCCAAGAGTACGTGGTAATACAGCCACGATATTGACGAAAATCAATAAAGAAGCACCATTACCTAGACCCTTCTCTGTAATGAGTTCAGAGATCCACATGACAAATACTGAACCAGCAGTAAGCGCCAAAGTTGTTTCAAGAACAAAAGTGAATCCTGGATCCACAGCATAGGGACGAAGAATTTGTAGCGTAATACCAAAACTCTGTAAGGCAGCCCAACCGACAGTAACGTAGCGAATGATCTGAGAAATCTTGCGACGTCCAGCTTCGCCATCATTCTTCTGCATATCTTCCAAAGCAGGAATTGCGGCAGTCATCAATTGCATGATGATTGAGGCGTTAATGTAGGGCAAAATTCCTAGGGCAAAAATACCAACAGCGGATAAACCACCACCAGCAAATACATCTAAGAATCCTAAGAAAGGAGAGTTTTGAATACCAGCACTTAGTGCCGTTCTATCAATTCCGGGAATAGGGATAAAAACACCCAGACGAACAAGGACAAGTAATCCAAGGGTTACAAGCAGTCGACCTCTCAGGCCTGCTGCTTGTGCCATTTGCATAAAAGTTTCTTGTGCTGTCGGTGTTTTTTCGCGACTGACAACCATAATTAAATTCTCTGTGACGATTAAGAGAGATGGGCAATTTCTAAAAAAGTTTTGATTTCTCTTTCAGATGTTAACTTAATCTATCTACCCTTTGGATTTGCCAAGAACTTCGCAGGTACCGCCTGCAGCCTCGATTTTGCTCTGGGCGCTTTTGCTAAATCCAGCAGCTTTAACAGTCAAAGGTACAGTGACTTCACCTTCTCCAAGCACTCTTAAGGGACCATCATTACTAGTAACAATGCCTTTTTCCATAAGAGAACTTAGAGTAACTTCAGTTTTAGCTGCCAGGTCAGCTAACTGGGTTAAATTCACGATTGTGAAATTTTTAGGATTGACAATCGTAAAGTGCTTTAGTTTAGGCACACGGCGATATAAAGGCATTTGGCCACCTTCAAAGCCAGCTTTGGTACCAGTACCAGAACGGGATTTTTGACCCCGCATACCAAAACCACAGCTCGCGCCTTGTCCTGCGGCAATACCTCGGCCAACGCGACGACGGCGTCTTTTTGAGCCAGCTTTGGGAGAAATATCGGATAATTTCATTGTTTTATTGGGTTTAGTTATTGTTATGTCCGCAATTAAAACAGGGTTTAAGCGTAGATCCGTTCAATGGAAACACCACGCTCTTGGGCAACAGAGGAGAAGCTCCGGAGGTTCCCAAGGGCATCGATAGTGGCGCGAGCATTGTTTAACGGACTCTTGGAGCCAAGCTGTTTTGCAAGAATGTTCTTTACACCAGCGAGTTCAAGTACAGTTCGGACTGCACCACCAGCAATTACACCTGTACCAGGGGCAGCGGGGCGCATCATAACTTTTGCACCACCAGCAATGCCATTAACGCGGTGAGTCACTGTATTGGTTTTAGTGAGGGGCACATCAACGACATGCTTTTTAGCATCGGCTACGCCCTTACGAACTGCGCCAATGACATCACCAGCTTTACCAACGCCAACGCCAACTTTGCCTGTTTCGTTACCAATCACAACGATGGCGCGGAAACTCAGTTTTTTACCACCTTTGACAACTTTGCTGACTCGGCGAATCTGGATGACTCGTTCCTGCCAATTCGAATCTTTGTCTTTATTTTTTGATGATTTACGGCGCTTTGCCATTGTTTTTTCCCTATGTGCGTCAACAACAGTTTAGAAGTCTAGTCCAGCTTCTCGGGCAGCTTCTGCTAAAGCTTTTACTCGGCCATGGTAGAGGTTTCCGCCACGGTCAAAAACAACTTTAGTGATTCCTTTTTCGAGGGCACGTTTAGCGATCAGACTACCGACAGCGGAAGAAGCCGCAGTATTACCGCCTGATGCTAATTCTGCACGCAAATCCTTGTCTAAGGTGGATGCAGCAGCTAGGGTATGTTGTTTGTCGTCGTCAATGACTTGGGCATAAATATGCTTGTGGGAACGGAATATCGCCAAACGGGGGCGATCGCCAGAACCTTCGACGCGACGACGAATCCGGTAATGACGACGTTGTGTAAGTTGTTTGCGAGTTGCTTTCATCTTTACTACTTGCCTGCCTTACCTGCTTTACGTCTAACATACTCACCTTGGTAGCGAATACCTTTACCTTTGTAGGGCTCAGGAGGACGAACTGCGCGAACCTTCGCAGCAGTATTACCGACCACTTCTTTATCGATACCAGAGATAATTACTTGAGTATTTTTTTCACCCATCGCAGCAGTAATCCCTTCTGGCATTACCATTTCTACGGGCTTACTATACCCAACGTTCAGAATTAAGGTGTTTCCCTTAACCTGTGCTCGATAACCAACGCCAATAATCTCAAGGCTCTTGCTATATCCATTGGATACGCCTTCAACCATATTTGCGACTAAAGTGCGGCAAAGACCGTGACGCTCACGAGCTGCACGACTTGAATCAACAGGACTAATAACAACAGTATTATCCTCTTGAGCAATCGTTACTTTTTCGGGCAGAGTCCGCTCTAGACTTCCCTTCGGCCCTTTTACAGATACGGACAAACCATTAACTGCAACAGTGACCTTGTCAGGAATCGGAACGGGTTGTTTACCAATACGAGACATTCTTTTTCTCCTGAATATCAGTTTCAGTCACGTTTACCAGACGTAACAGAGAATCTCACCACCGATTCCTTCTTTACGAGCTTGGCGATCAGTCATCACGCCTTTCGAAGTGGAAATAATCGCAATGCCAATTCCACCTAAAACTCTAGGTAAATCTTTGTGGTTACTGTATACGCGTAAACCGGGTTTGCTAACGCGTTGCAGCTTCTGAATAATGGGCTTGCGGTTGCGGCCCTTATACTTCAAAGAAATGACGAGGTATTTACGTACACCTTCGCCGGTTTCTGTGTAGCTCTCAATGAAGCCCTCATCTTTCAAGACTGCAGCAATGCTACGGGTCATGCGGGTGACAGGGACTTTGGTGTTTTCATGCTGTACCATGCACGCATTACGGATGCGCGTCAGCATATCGGAAATGGTATCGTTCGCCGCCATTATTACCTTTAATCTCTCCTAGGATTTAGCTTTCGCGGAAGGGCATGCCCATCGCTTTCAACAACGCGCGACCTTCTTCATCGGTCTTTGCGGTGGTGATGATGGAGATATCCATACCTCGAATTTGATCAATGGAATCGTAGTCAATTTCAGGGAAAATCAGTTGCTCACGAATTCCTAGGCTGTAGTTTCCACGGCCATCGAAACTCTTAGGGCTAATGCCACGGAAGTCACGAATACGAGGAAGTGCCAAACTGACAAGACGATCTAGAAATGCATACATTTTCTCGGAGCGCAGCGTCACCATCACGCCAACAGGCATGCCTTGGCGAATTTTAAAGCCGGCGATCGCCTTTTTAGCGCGGGTGATCACAGGTCTTTGACCTGTAATTGTTGCCAATTCCGCACGGGAAGACTCCATTGCTTTCGCATTAGAAGCAGCTTCTCCGAGACCACGGTTCACTGAGATTTTAATAACCTTAGGAACTTCGTGAATGTTTTTATAACCAAACTGTTCCGTTAGTTTAGGAACAATGGTGTCTTGATAGAGGGTTTTTAGTCGTTGAGACATAGAGCTTAATTTAAACCTCCCTGGGCTTGGTCAGGGAACAATAGAATTAATCGAATATTTCAAAAAAATATTGTCTAAATCTAGTCGATAACTTCGCCAGTCTTTTTCAAAACGCGAACTTTACGACCGTCATCAGTGATTTGGTAACCCACGCGACTGGCAACTTTTTCCTTATCGGAATAGTGCATCACATTGGAGCTATGAATCGGAGCTTCAAAGGTTTGAATCTGACCAGATTCTCCTTCTTGCTGGGGCTTCACATGCTTAGTACGGATATTGACATCCTTAACGATTACCTTGCTGGACTTGGGTAAGGTTTGGAGCACTTCGCCAACTTTACCTTTGTCACGACCGGAAATCACTTGAACGGTATCACCTTTTTTAACGTGCATTTTGTGGCGCGTTGGGGTGGAACTTTTACGTCCTGCCATTTAGATAACCTCCGGTGCGAGGGAAACAATTTTAGTGAAGTTTTTATCCCGCAATTCGCGGGCAACGGGACCAAAAACACGAGTACCTTTGGGGTTGCCTTCAGCGTTGATAATTACAGCAGCGTTGTCATCGAAACGAATACTCATGCCACTTACACGACGTAAGGGCTGACGAGTACGAACGATCACGGCGCGTACGATATCAGACTTTTTGACACCCATATTTGGGATTGCCTCTTTCACAACAGCGATAATTTGATCGCCGATGCCACCGTAGCGACAATTCCCTGTACTCAGAACCCGTAAACACATAAGCTTACGAGCACCGCTGTTATCGGCAACATTTAGATAGGTTTGTTGTTGAATCACGGCTTTGCAGTAAGGGTTAGATAGAAAGGTTAATTACTATTTGAGAATCTCGGCGATCGCCCAGCGTTTAGTTTTGCTAGTGGGAGGCGTCTCGCGAATACGGACGCGATCACCGACCTTGCATTGATTCTCTTCATCGTGGGCCTTAAAACGCTTTGTTTTAACCACGATTTTTTTGTATTTGGGGTGAGGAGAACGGTTCTCTACAGCAACAACGACAGTTTTGTCCATCTTGTCACTGACAACCAATCCCACTCTTTCTTTAGTAGCCATACAGGGTATTTCTCCGACAGTTACTGAGCTTGGAGTTGACGTTGACGTTCAACGGTCATTAGCTGCGCCAAACGATGGCGGGCATGCTTAAACTCATGAGTTTTTTCCAAACGACCCGTTGCTTGTTGCAGACGCAAATCGAATAACTGCTTTTTCACAGCCACAATCTCATCCGCTAGCGCTTGATCGTCGAGTTTACGAGCATCTTCAATCTTGGGTAAAGCCATAATTTAGATGTACTCCACATTACGAGTGACGAACTTAGTTTTAATCGGAAGCTTTTGAGCAGCAAGGCGCATTGCCTCACGTGCAATTTCTTCCTCTACACCATTCATCTCAAACATGATGCGACCAGGCTTGACAACAGCAACCCAAAACTCAGGGTTACCCTTACCAGAACCCATACGAGTTTCAGCAGGACGCATAGTAATTGGCTTGTCTGGGAAGATCCGAATCCAAATCTTACCGCCACGTTTGATGTAACGAGTCATCGCACGACGAGCGGCTTCAATTTGACGAGCGGTAATCCAACTGGGTTCAATCGCTTGGAGGGCAAAATCACCAAATTGAACTGTATTACCACGCTGCGCCATCCCCCGCATACGGCCGCGATGCTGCTTCCGGAATTTTGTACGTTTTGGACTTAGCATTATTTCCTAGTGAAATAGATAGTAAATAGCAGAAACGGAATATCGATAATTACTTATCGACAAAAACGAAACTACTGCTCGCTACGGTCTTCAAACTGTTGACGACGAGCTTTACGACGGGGCATTGGCGCGGCATTTGCAGGAGGAATATCTTCCTGTCCAGGAATAATTTCACCCTTAAAGATCCAGACCTTAATGCCAAGAATGCCGTAGATGGTTTGAGCAGTCTTATAGGAATAGTCGATATCAGCTCTGAGTGTATGCAGAGGAACACGACCTTCACGAACCCACTCAGTACGAGCGATTTCAGCACCATTCAAGCGACCACTCACTTGAATTTTGATGCCTTGAACTTCAGCTCTTTGTGCTCTTTGGATTGCTTGACGAACAACGCGACGGAAAGAAACACGACGTTCTAGCTGTTGAACGATGTACTCAGCAATGAGAGCAGCATCTGCATCAACGCGAGCGACTTCAACGACGTTGATCCGAATTTGACGTTGGTCACCCAAGGCTTGTTGAAGGCCTGTGCGAAGCGCCTCAATACCGGAACCACCACGACCCACAACAACACCAGGACGGGCAGTGTGAATTTCGAGATCAACTTGATCTGCTTTACGCTCGATCAGCACTTTAGAAATGCCAGCATTGTTGAGATTTGCATCAACGTACTGACGAATTTTGTAGTCTTCTTGGAGAAGTTCAGGGTACTGCTTGGAGTCAGCATACCAACGAGATAAGTGCTCCTTTGTAATTCCTAAACGAAAACCAACTGGATGAATTTTTTGTCCCACGGCTTATTCCTTTGCGATAGTGACGATTCGTTAAACGGTATATATCTACTCAGTGGCTCCGGGAGCAACTGCAACAGTAATGTGACAAGTAGGCTTCCGAATTTGGAAAGCGCGACCTTGGGCACGGGGACGATACCGCTTAAGTACTGGACCAGCATCGGCAAAAGCAGTGCTCACGATGAGGCTGGCAGGATCCAAACCTTCATTGTGTTCAGCATTAGCTACAGCGGAACGCAAAACCTTCAAGATAGGCTCGCAAGACCGGTAGGGCATAAATTCAAGGATGATTAAGGCTTCACGGTAGCTACGACCACGAATCTGATCCAACACCCGTCGTACTTTACGGGGAGACATCCGGATATAGCGGGCGATCGCCTTAACTTCGTTTGTAGTATCGATAGACATAATTTGTTATTAACCCTTATCGACGTGCTTTCTTGTCACTTCTTGCATGGCCTTTGAAAGTCCGAGTTGGCGCAAATTCCCCCAACTTGTGACCCACCATCTGCTCAGAAATAAAGACAGGTACATGCTGACGACCGTTATGAACAGCAATCGTATGACCTACCATCTGAGGCAGAATTGTCGAAGCCCGAGACCAAGTTTTAATGACCTGCTTATCACCAGCAGCATTAAGCTTGTCAATCTTTTTTAAGAGACTATCCGCAATAAACGGACCTTTTTTTAATGAACGACCCATAACTTTTTAATCGAGTGTGATGAACAAAAAGGGATTAACGACGACGACGTACGATCAAAGAGCTACTTTGCTTCTTCTTCTTACGAGTCTTCTTACCGAGTGCAGGCTTACCCCAAGGAGTTACAGGACCACTACGACCGATGGGCGCCCGACCCTCACCACCACCATGGGGGTGATCAACAGGGTTCATCACACTACCGCGGACTTGGGGACGACGGCCAAGATGACGAGTACGACCCGCTTTACCTAGCTTTAGGTTACGAGCTTCAGCATTACCGACCTTACCGATCGTTGCATAACACTCTTTTCTAACCATGCGCACTTCCTTAGAAGGCAGCTTGATAGTGACGTAGTCACCTTCTTTCGCAACGAGCTGAGCAAAACCACCAGCAGTACGAACCATTTGTCCGCCACGGCCAGCATAAAGCTCAATGTTGTGAATCTCAGTACCAAGAGGAATCTTGTAAAGCGGTAAAGCGTTGCCAATTTCAAAAGCAGCGCTTTCACCAGCCATGATTTTGTCGCCAACACCGAGACCAGCAGGCTGGAGAATATAACGCTTCTCACCATCCTCATATTGCACTAATGCAATACGAGCATTACGGTTCGGGTCATATTCGATCGCAACAACATCCGCGAACATGTCACGCTTGTCACGACGGAAGTCGATCATGCGATACAAACGCTTATGACCACCACCACGGTGACGACAAGTAATCACACCACGGTTATTGCGACCTTTTTTACGGTGCTTGTACTTAGTAAGTGATTTTTCTGGTTTGGATTTTGTAATATCCGAAAAGTCGGAGACAGTGGCCTGACGAGTTCCCGGAGTATATGGTCTAAATGAACGAATACCCATGATTTATTCAAGTAAATGACGACTATACTTCAGGGAACAAAGTGATTGTGTCCCCTTCTGCCAAAGTAACGACAGCACGCTTATATTGGGGTTTAAAACCCATGAAGCGACCGACACGACGCTTTTTGCGAGGTAGACGGGCTGTGTTGATTTTGACAACTTTGACTTCAAACAAGTCTTCGATTGCAGCTTTAATATCTGTTTTTGTTGCGGTTAAGACAACGTCAAACACATACTTATTTTCCTCAAGCTGAATTGTTGCTTTCTCGCTCACAATTGGCTTCAGAATTAAATCTGCAAGATCGCGGGTCTGAACGCGACTAGTCATTGTAAACCTCCTGAATCTTGGCTAATGCTTCGGATGTCACAACAATTTTGTTGGCATTGAGGATATCGAACACGTTTAAACCATTTGCAGGAATGAGCTTCAATGAAGCAACATTACGAGCAGACAGGTGAACATTTTCGGCAAGCTCATCCATGATTAGCAGAACCTTTTGGTCAGACTCAACGCCCCAACGATTCATCGCAGCGAGTAAATCTTTGGTTTTGGGAGCTGTGAGCTGAGCGGCAAAGCTTTCGACCACAATAAGGTCTTCAGCACGGCTTTGGAATGCAGTTCTTAGAGCTAAACGACGCTCTTTGCGATTCATTTTGAGGTTGTATTCTTTAGGCTTAGGGCCGAAGATTACACCACCACCACGCCATAGAGGTGATCGCGAAGAACCAGCTCTAGCACGGCCAGTACCTTTTTGACGCCAAGGCTTACGACCACCACCGCGAACTTCAGAACGCGTTTTGGAGGAGGATGTTCCCTGACGAGCATTGTTTAATTGACGCACAAGGGCACGGTGCACAATGTGCGATGCATTTTCTTCTTTGGCGACTTTTAGATCGAGATCAGCTTTACCGACCTCGTCTCCTTGCCAATTTTTTACGGTGCAGTTAACCATAGTGATGAAGTATCGGATTATCGGTTATCTGGTGCTCAAGATTATGAAATCTGAGCTGTATTACATATTTAGATTGAATAAATAGTTAAAGATAGTCGGCTACAAATATTGAGCCAAAATCATTAATTTATTTCTGACCTACGATATTGCTAGGTGCAATACTCAATAGGTTGCCAGCTTTACCCGGGACAGCGCCTTTGATGAGTAAGAGATTACGCTCTCCATCAACGCGAACAACTTCGAGTTTACGAACAGTAATTTTCGTACCGCCATAACGACCAGCCATTCGCTTACCAGGATAGACACGACCAGGAGTCGTACCAGCACCAGTAGAACCAGGCTGACGATGGTTCTTAGAACCATGAGTCATAGGGCCTCGCTTAAAGTTGTGACGCTTTTGGTAACCAGCAAAACCACGTCCAATCGTATTACCAGAAACATCAACAGTTTGACCTGCTTCAAAGATGTCAGCGGTGATGGATTGTCCGAGCTCATAGGAAGATACGTCATCAAGACGATATTCCTTAAGGTGACGCAACGGTGTTGCACCAGCTTTGCTGAGGTGTCCTAGTTCGGGCTTAGATAAAGCCTTTTCTTTTACGTCGCCATAACCAATTTGTACAGAAGCATAGCCGTCTGTATCAGAAGTTTTGACTTGGGTAACAGTACAAGGACCAGCTTGAACAACAGTTACAGGGATTGCTGCCCCTGTTTCCTGATCAAAGATCTGGGTCATACCGAGTTTAGTGCCGAGGATACCGAGTGACACGGAACAAAGACCTCTTATCTACTAATAGACAACATTAAAAATCGAGCAGAAATAATATGAACCGCTCCGCAAGGAAGTTGTGGTTCTTGTCTTCTACTCTTGTGAGTATTCAGAGTGTTTTGATTCTCTGAAAGACTTTAGGGATGCAGGTATCTCGTGGATACAAACTTCGCCCAAGACTTAAAAACAAAATTTGCTTTCAGTATCTTGATACGACTGCAAACGTTTGGTTAACTGCGGAAAACCCGAACTACTAGCAAGTGCTTAGGGTTACCGTAAACCTCGGTGACGGACTCGAACATACTTAATGCTTTTCCAGACTCTGTAGCAAATGAACTCTCAGTAATCCGAAAGTATGCTCAGTGCTATGCAAAGAAAATGTATATTTAGTCACAAGCAGCGATTATAGACTATCCATCGGTGAGATGCAAGCTCAAGTTTCAAATAGCCTCGATGGTTGCAGAGTATGGCGATCGCCATTTGGGAATAGCATAAGGTGTTACGATTGCCACAGAACAGAGAAAAGTGATTATACATAAAAGGGAAAGAACGCAATAATGCAAGAGTTCACGAAGTCGATATCTTTCGATGGGCGAGAGATTCGATTAACAACAGGCTTATTAGCGCCTCAGGCTGGCGGCTCCGTCCTTATCGAATCAGGGGAAACCGCCGTTTTAGTAAGTGCAACAACAGCGCCAGGTAGAGAAGGCATTGATTTCTTACCGCTGCTGGTGGACTACGAAGAGAGATTATATGCAGCAGGTCGTATCCCCGGTGGATTTCTCAGACGAGAAGGTCGTCCCCCAGAACGGGCAACATTGACATCTCGTTTGATTGACCGTCCAATGCGTCCTTTATTTCCCCAGTGGATCCGGGATGACATCCAGATTGTAGCCACAACGATGTCTATGGATGAGGATGTTCCCCCAGATGTTTTGGCCGTCACAGGAGCATCTGTCGCAACATTACTCGCAGGCTTACCCTTCTACGGGCCAATGGCTGCTGTGCGAGTCGGTTTAGTTGGTGATGATTTCATCCTCAATCCGACCTACCGTGAGATCCTTAGCGGTGACCTTGACCTCATTGTGGCAGGAACGCCAGAAGGGGTAATCATGGTTGAAGCAGGGGCAAATCAATTGCCTGAGCAAGACATGATTGAGGCAATCGATTTTGCTTATGAAGCCATTCAAGAACTGATCGATAGTCAACTTGAATTGATTAAAGAACTTGGCATCGAAATTGTTAAGGCTGAATCACCAGCAAAAGAAGAAGATTTAGAGTCTTTCATTGCAAAGCAAGCATCAGCAAAAATCAAAAAGATTTTAAGTCAGTTTGATCTCGATAAGAGTGGTCGTGATGCTGCATTAGATGAGATCAAAGCGAACGACATTGTCGCAGCGATTGAAGCAATGCCGGAAGATAATGAGCTGCGTGTAAAGACTGCTGAGAATAAAAAGCTCGTTGGCAATACATTCAAAGCATTAACGAAAAAGTTGATGCGAGCACAGATCGTTGAGGATGGTGTACGAGTCGATGGTCGCAAACTCGATCAAGTTCGCCCTATTTCCTGTAAAACTGAGGTTTTACCTCGTGCCGTGCATGGCAGTGGTCTGTTTAATCGTGGTTTAACTCAAGTTCTTTCCATCGTCACCTTGGGGACACCGGGTGATGCCCAGGATATGGATGACCTCCATCCCTCTGATGAGAAGCGTTATCTCCACCACTACAACTTCCCTCCTTATTCTGTTGGTGAAACTCGTCCTATGCGATCGCCAGGTCGTCGGGAGATTGGTCACGGTGCTTTAGCGGAACGTGCCTTAATTCCTGTATTACCAGCAAAAGATGAATTCCCCTATGTGATTCGTGTGGTTTCGGAAGTCTTATCTTCCAATGGTTCCACATCAATGGGTTCTGTTTGTGGTTCGACGCTATCGCTTATGGATGCAGGGGTTCCGATTGCCAAGCCCGTTAGTGGTGCTGCAATGGGTCTCATTAAAGAAGGCGATGAAGTTCGAATTCTTACTGACATCCAAGGTATCGAAGATTTCCTTGGCGACATGGACTTCAAAGTGGCGGGTACTGCCGATGGTATTACTGCGCTGCAAATGGACATGAAAATCACAGGCCTAGCGGTTGATGTGATTGCAGAAGCCATCAACAAAGCACTCCCTGCTCGCTTGCATATTTTGGAGAAGATGACTGACGTTATCGACAAGCCTAAAGAGCTTTCTCCTTCTGCACCTCGTCTACTTACCATCAAGATCGATCCTGACCTCATCGGCATGGTTATTGGACCAGGCGGTAAGACAATTAAGAGTATTACTGAGCAGACCCGCGCCAAGGTTGATATCGCTGACGACGGTACAGTGACCATCGCGTCTTCTGAGTCAGAAAATGCAGAAAATGCCAAGAAGATGATTGTCAATATGACTCGTAAATTGGGTGAGGGCGACGTCTTCTTCGGTAAGGTGACGCGCATCATTCAAATCGGTGCATTTGTCGAAATCCTCCCTGGCAAAGAAGGAATGATCCACATTTCGCAACTCGCAGAAGGTCGTGTCGGCAAAGTGGAAGATGAAGTCGCCGTAGGTGATGAAGTGGTCGTTAAAGTCCGCGAAATCGACAATAAAGGTCGTATTAATCTCACTCGTCTCGGCATTCACCCTGACGAAGCTGCTGCTGCTCGCGAAGAAGCACAGTAAAGAGATTTTTCAGAAAAAACTTAAGTCATTAAGTCTAGTTTGATGGTAACAATCCTCCAAGTTCTGGGGGATTTTTCTTTTGTTTAGATCGCTGTATTAACGGGTTATGATGTGGCTTGGCGATCGCACAAGGACAAGGTTCAACATTGTGGACTACGATCTAGTCATCATTGGGGCAACACAGACAGGATTAGTTTTAGCGAAGAAGGCGATCGCCCAAAGATTGCGAGTGGCATTAGTACAACAGGTTGCCCAGCCATTACAAGATATTCAGTTACGAGCTTTAGAAAGAATTGTATTGGGCTGTGCTGCCCATTCGAGTGGGGAGAAGTTGAGACAGGAAATAAGCAAGGCGATCGCTTCTACAGATTTTTATGAGCCTCTCGTTAAGCTGATGGACAAAGGTGTCGATGTCATTCCGGAAGTGGGAAAATTCCAGATAGAATCCAACCCTATCTTTGTCACTGAAACTCGCACTTTAAAGAGCAAGAATTATGCGATCACCACGAGTACAGTTTGGGAAAAATCAGATGATCCCAAAATGTTGACACTGCCTGATTTTCTGAAACCGGAAACTTGGCAGAGTTTAAATCAAACGATTATTTTTAAAGGGATTACACCAGAATTAATGACATTAGCTTACGGTCTATCTCAGCAAGGCAAAAAAATTCAATTATTACTTGGTGCTCAATTCTTTGGCACAGAAGACCAACAGCTAACCCATCGTCTCCAAACATTTCTCGAAGTCGCAGGAATTGAAGTCTATCGAAATACTTCAATTACAGAGCAAGCAGAATTCCTCCAGCAGGAAAATGCCTATATTATTGATAGTGATCTCCTGCAAGGAAAAATCAACTCACTAAATCTATCGCCAAAGCATTTTCGGACTCAAAAGTCGTACTTAAAGGTCAACCACAAGCTTCAAACATCAACACTAAATATTTACGGTTGCGGGTCAATTTTGGGAGGTTATGATTTACCGGAGTTGGCGATCGCCGAAGCAGATTTTTTAATACAGTCTTTAATCCACAAGAAACGACCAATTTCACCCTATCCTTTAACGCCCTACCGTCTGTTTGAACCTTATCCATTTGACCATGTGGGTTACCAAGGAAAGTATTTACCGCCTGATGCCATCACTCAAGAAAAAACTTTCTTTTTGGACTATGTTGATCAACTTCGTTTTCCGATGGATTTAACGATTAAGCTATGGCTCACAGTTGATCAAAAAATGCTTGGGGCAACAGTGCTCGGCGATCACTCTGGAAAGTTAATTTATGCTTGCCGAGATTTAATTAAAACAAAGCAACCCTTTCAGTCATGGGACAATCTCCTAGAATATGCGGGGATAGCGGCGGAGATTTGCTGGTAATGGATGCAAAATTTATTGTTTTTGAAGGGATTGATGGCTCGGGCAGTTCCACTCAAGCAGAGCTTTTATACCAACACTTTCAGGCAGAAAATATCGCGGCGGTGCTCAGTCCAGAACCTTCCAACGGCATGATTGGCAATATGGTGCGGGAAGCGTTACGCAAACGTATTCGTTTCACGGAAGACCCAGCACAATTTAATCGTCAGATGGCCTATCTCTTCGCAGGCGATCGCCACGACCATTTGTATAACGAAATTGATGGCGTGATGAAACGGCTTAAGGCTGACACTCAGGTCATTACAACGCGCTATTATTTTTCTTCCCTTGCCTATAACGCCAATAGCCCAGAAGAATATGAGTTTATTTATCGACTCAATCAAGATTTTCCCAATCCCGATATGGTCTTTTATTTTGACCTGCCCGTCGAAGTTGCTTTAGAAAGAGTGAATCGGCGATCGCACCAAGAAATTTACGAAACCCAGACGAAATTAACCCAAGTCCGCAATAACTACGAACAGGTTTTTTCTGATTATCAAGGGAATTGGCTGAAACTCGATGCCACCCAACCTCCAAAAAAAATTCACCAAACTATTTTGCAAACCCTTACTCAGACGTTTGAATCTGGTCAGGACTAGGCGGCTCGCCAAATCCATCGATGGGTTGCAACTCTAGCTCAAAACCATCCGGCGGCGGTAATGCTTGATCACTTTGCAGCGGTTCAAATTGAAAATCATTAGAGGGTTGAAAAGTAGGAACCCGTGGAATTGTTGGGTTTACAGGGGTCACACCAGGATTTTGATTTTCATCGAAAAAGCTATCAAGATTTTGTGTCCCACTCTGGGAACCAGACACTGTCCCTAATGCCACCCGCGTCCCGCCAATCTCTTTGAGCCAGTCGAGCACTTGCATCACTTCTTGATAAGAACGGGTTTCAGATGCATTTAAAATCACTAAACCCTGGGGATTACGCTCTAGATAGTCTTCTAAAATTTGAGTGAACTGCGTTTGGGTTTGAATGAGCTGTTTCTCGACATAAATTTGGCCAAAGTCAGTCAAACTGACGATCACCATGTTTGGCATCTGTACCGTGCCACTGTCTGCGGAGGGCAAGTCAAGGTTAATTGCCTGCTGTCGAGAAAGATTGACCGCTGCCAAAATAAAGAAGGTTAAGACGCAGAAAATCACATCGATAAGCGGAATAATTTCGATGCGTAAATCTTGAGTTGATTCTTCTTGCCACAGTTTGAAAGGGCGTAATCCCAGGGTATTTAGCTTCGGATTCGCACTCGGACGATCACTACCGTTACTCATGGTTTTCTTCTCCCGAGGCTACTGGGGCGATCGCCGTCGCATTATCATCATCTGTATTTTCTGTGACAGGTTCAGCATCTGGGGAAACGGTGGGCATCGGTAGACCTTCCACAAAATTTTGCCGATAAAGCACTTCTAGTTCACTGCCAGCCTGACGGAATAACCGCACCTGATTACTCGATAGTGATTGGAATAACCGATAAAACGCCAAACTCACAATAGCCACCACCAGACCAGAAGCCGTTGAGATAAGTGATTCACCGATACCAAGGGTAACCCCGGCTGTAGAATCTGTCCCAAGGTCACTCAGCTGAATCGAACCGAGGGAATTAATTAGACCTAAGACAGTACCAAGCAAACCCAGCAAAGGTGATAACGCAATCACCGCCTCGAGTAATTTTTCACCACGACGCATTGAGGCTAATTCTTCATCCGCAGCAGCTTCAAGGGCTAGGTGAAAAATCTCTGGGTCAGTACATTCTTGTCTAAGGGGAGCATAAAGAAAACGACCGAGGGGATGGCCTTGGCAAGTGCGGGCAATTTCACTTACTGCCTGCCATTGATAATGGGCTGCATCCAAAATTTTGTCCTGAACACGCTGACTTTTTTGGATCACTTTCCACCAAAACCATAGCCGCTCAATAATCGTGCTGAGGGCCATGATCGAGAGCAGAATTAATGGCCACATGGCGAGGCCACCTCGATTGATCATCTCAAAAAAATTCACGCCGTTACTTTACTCCAATCACACATAAGCTCTGTCTAATTTTATGTTGTTTTTTGCGCCATATCATTTTGTCGATGGAGATGGTGCATAAACATCTCTAGGGGATGAGTTTTTCGCTAAAAATTGTCAGGCGATCGCGCCCCTGTTTTTTCGAGGCATAGAGCGCTCGATCACAGTCACTGATAAAGTCACCAATATGTTTTACTGAGGTCGGAATTGTGGAGTGAATACCGAGGCTCAAGCTAATTGTATTTTTCACCTTCGACTCAACATGTTCAATGGCTAGCGCTCGAATCTGCTCCATAATGCGTTCAGCCACAACCTTTGCCTCCGCTAAACCTGCATTAGGCAAGATCACAGCGATTTCTTCACCACCGTAGCGAGCAGGTAAATCCCGGGCAAGAACCACACTTTTTTTCACTGCTTGGGCAACAGCAAATAGGCAGTGATCGCCCATTTGATGACCATAGTGATCGTTATAGAGTTTGAAATAGTCAATATCGCCAAGGATTAAACTCAGAGGCTGTTTTTCCTTACGGCATTTCTCCCAGGATTGATCTAAATATTCATCAAAACGACGACGATTCGGAATTTGTGTCAACGCATCCACAATGGCCATTTCGCCGAGTTTTTGGTTCGCAACGGTCAGTTCTTGGTTAGATCTTTCAAGATTATTGCGTAGCCGTGCAGATTCGAGTAAGGCTAGTTCTAAATCGACAATGGCTTGTTTGAGGGCATGGTTTTTTGATTCAAGATTCACACGTAAATCTTGAAGCTGAAGCTGGGAATTTACTCGGGCAAGGACTTCATTTTCATCGAAGGGCTTGGGAATATAATCAACGGCTCCGACAGAAAAAGCTTTAACTTTATCGACAATTTCGCTGAGAGCACTGATAAAGATTACGGGGATGGGTGCTGTTGCTTCGTCCGCCTTGAGACATTGGCAAACTTCATAGCCATTCATTTTAGGCATCTGAATATCCAGCAAAATCAGATCAGGCGGTTGTTCTGCAATGGATTTCAGCGCCATTTCACCACTAATCGCTTTTCTCACTTTGTAATTTTGTCGCGTCAATAAGTCTGATAAAAGGCGGAGGTTATCAGGGGTATCGTCAACAATAAGGATAGATGCTTTGTGATGGCTCATTAGTTCCATATAAGTTGGCGGGTTCGTTCTGGCCTAGTTTCATCAGGCCCAAAAGGGAAGAATTGTTTTAGCTTATGATCTATTCTTACGGATCCATAGCGTTCTTTCGATATCTTTTAAGTTAGGTTGAGTTTCAATGACATTTTTGGCAAGGTTTCGACAATTGGCGATCGCCTTGTTTCAAAGACTAAGATTTTAGCGAAATCGCATAGAAAAAGAAGTTATGGCAATACTGGGCAGGGAAACGGAGCGATTGAAACTACGGTTATGGGAACCGGAGCGGGATGCGATCGCCGCCCATGAGATTTATGGTGACCCGGAAGTGATGCAATTTATCCGAGCGCCAGAGCAAAACCTCGCTAGCACTGCTAAAAAGCTTTTAGCTTATCGGGAGATGACCTTACAGACCCAGCAGAAAACTGGCATCTGGGCAGTGGTTGAAAAAACGACGAATACTCCCATCGGCTCTATTTTGTTGGTTGAGCTACCGGATAATCATGGCGATCGCCGCACAGGAGATTTCGAAATTGGCTGGCATTTTCGGAAAGCGAGCTGGGGCAAAGGGTTTGCATTTGAGGCGGCAACTCATCTGCTGAATTATGGCTTGCGAGAATTGAAATTGCCGATTATTTATGCAGTACTTCGAGAAGGAAATTGGCGATCGCAAAGACTTGCAGAACGGCTACACATGGAAGCCCTCGGAAAAACAGATAAGTATTACAACACAACATTACTGTTATTTGGCTACCAATCTAATGTCCCGAAAATCTAGATCGCAATAATCATTTCGAGACTGGGGAAATCTGGATAGAGAGACAAGAAAAAAGCTCAAGTATAAAGATATTGCTGACAGTAGAAATCCAAACATCTACGGCTTAAGCAAGCACTTTTCACACTTTTGAATACTTATTTCACTAGTAGTCAAGTGTACCGAAACCAGACAAATCAGCTAATACTGAGAGACAGCGGTTACGAGACAGTTCTTTCTACATCAGAAAGAACTCAATATAGAGAGGTTAAGTTTACTGCATTTACATTACGTTAGCCACACACCATCATAATTAACGATCGCTTTCACTCAAATCAGCCTGTGTAAATCAAAACTGGATCAATGTCAATGATCAAGATCAAAAGCCTCATCCAATAATCAATTAAACTTAGCAATACTATTAGCAATCTACTGGATATATTGCAGACAAATTTGTGTTGCAGCTAAAAAATCAAACACTTATAATTCCGATAGTTTATTCTTCTTAGCTATCTTCAGATAAACTATGTCAAAAAATGCTTCTCCATCGACAACAACGCCCTTTAAAAATGCGTTTATCTGCTATGGACGAGCGGACAGCCTAGAGTTCACAAAATGGCTAAATGACCAACTTGTCGCCCAAGGCTATGACATTTGGTTTGATTTTAAAAATATTCCCCAAGGTGTCGATTACCAAAAGCAAATTAATGCTGGTATCGAAAATGCTGACAATTTTATTTTTGTAATTGCTCCCCACGCCACAAATTCGCCCTATTGTCGTAAAGAGGTGGAGTTGGCGATCGCCCTAAACAAACGCCTCATCCCAATCATGCACGTGGAAGAAATTTCGCGGGAAACTTGGCAAGGACGCAACCCGAATGACACAGATGAACAATGGGAAGCTTACAAAGCAGAGGGACTGCATTCTTGTTTTACGAATCTGCACCCTGAACTCGGCAAAATCAATTGGAATCAAGTCAGCTTTAAAGAAGATGAAAGTGATTACGGACAATCCCTTCAGGCACTCATCGATATCTTAGAGCGACAAAGCAATTATGTCCGACAACATACTGAGTTTCTGCATGCTGCTTTAGTTTGGAAAAAACAACAAAAACAGTCCCAATTTCTCTTAAGTGAAGAGCAGACACTGCGAGGACAACATTGGTTGCAGACGAAATTTCATCATGAACAATCCCCTTGCCAGCCTACCGATCTGCACGGCGAATTTATCACAGAGAGTTTGAAGCAGTTGCCGAATGGCATGCCGCAAATCTTCTTTATCTACATTCCAGAGAACTCCGATAGGATGGCGCTACTACGGCAGCAACTATGGCGAGAAGGGTACAGCGTTTGGACAGAAGAAGCTGATATTCAGCTGGGGAAAGACTTTGACACTGAGGTGCTGCGTGGTATTGAGGGGTCAGATAGCCTCATTTATTTAGCCTCTGCCCAATGCATAGAGTCCGCTGAGCAGCAAGCGCAAATACAATATGCTCAAAAACTCAACAAGCGGATTATTCCTGTCAAGCTAGAGGCGATCGCCCCTAACAATATTCCAAACAATCAACAGCAACTCGCCTGGCTTGACTTCACAGGTACCGAAGCCGCAACTAAGCAATTAGTCATTTCCCAGATTCTTAAAGCCATAAAGGAAGACGCAGGTTATTACGAACAGCACCGCCAAATTCTCGTCAAAGCCCTCAGTTGGGATCGTCAGAAACGTCCGAAGTCGCTTTTGCTACAAGGACAAGACTTCACTTTGGCAGAGCAGTGGCTTGCACTAAGTGCAACAGAACAGGACTCTCGTGCGACAGATCTACAACAGATCTACATCAATACCAGTAAAGCAATGAACCAATTTTTTGATGTGTTCATTTCTTACGGCCGGGCAGATAGTAAAAGCTTTGCAACAATGCTCCATGATTGCCTTGTCGAACAGGGTTTTAATGTTTGGTTTGATCAAAACGATATTCCCCTCGGTGTTGACTTTCAGGAGCAGATTAAGGCAGGCATTGAAAAAGCTCACAATTTCATCTTTATCATTGCGCCCCACTCCATCAATTCTCCCTACTGCAACAAAGAAATCGACCTTGCTCTCAACCTCAACAAACGCATTATTCCCATCATGCATGTCGAGGAAATTAGCAAAGAAACATGGCAACAACGTAACCCTTACAAAACAGAAGAATCTGACTGGGAAGCAGCTCAGGAAAGGGGAGAACATTCCAGTTTTAATAATATGAACCCAGAGATCGGCAAAATCAATTGGGTTTATTGCCGCGAACAGGATGATTTTGACGACTCATTTGAAAGGTTAATGAAACTATGTCGTCAGCACGAAGATTACGTCAAACAACATACCGAAATTTTGGCAAAGGCTCTGTCATGGCAAAGCCATCAACAGCAATCCCAATATTTACTTGTGGGAGAAGACCGGATTGCTGCCGAAGGTTGGCTTTTGACTCGTTTTACTGATACCCAAGCACCTTGTTTTCCTACAGATTTACATTGTGAATACGTCACTAAAAGTATCAGAAACGCAAATAATTTAATGACCCAGGTCTTCCTCTCTTATGCGGATGAAGACAATGAAATGGAGGCTAAAATTCGTCGTAGTTTGATGCGCGAAGGCTACACTATTTGGAGTAGCCAACGGGATATTGAGGCAGGAGTAGACTTCGCCGAAGCCATTAAACATGGCCTTGAAGCCACAGATACGATTGTCTATCTACTATCACCACATTCATTAGGATCCGAATTTTGCCAACGGGAAATTGCTTATGCCCAATCTCTAAATAAACGCATTATTCCGCTGAGCATTGCCCCTATAGACGAGACTGACCTCTCACCAACAATTAGAGCAATTCAATATATCGACTTATCCTGCCTTGATGAAAATGAAGAGGCCTATCGGAAAGGTATAAATGTATTGTTGAAGCTGCTTACCCAAGACAAAATCTACTATGAGCAGCATAAAACCATTTTGGTACGAGCATTGAAATGGCAGGCTCAACAAAAAAATACAAGTATTCTTTTGCGAGGGCATAATCTCAGAGAAGCAGACACATGGCTTAAAATCGCAGCCAAACGCTCGGAATATCCAGCGACAGCCCTTCACCAAGAATTCATTCAGACGAGCCTAGATCAACCAGAGGATGTCGCCCTCGATGTTTTTGTTTCTTATTCTCGTGCTGACTCAGACTTTGTGCGCCAACTCAATGATGCGCTACAGGTTCAGGAGAAAACGACTTGGTTCGACCAAGAAAGTATCGCCTCAGGTAGTGACTTTCAGCAAGAGATTTTCCATGGCATAGAAAGCTGCGATAACTTCTTGTTCGTGATTTCGCCCAACTCTGTCAACTCTGATTATTGCGGCGGAGAAGTGGAGCATGCAGCCAAGCTCAATAAGCGAATTGTGACTGTATTACATCGCTCGGTTAACCCGGCATCACTCCATCCGGAATTAGCAAAAATTCAGTGGATTGACTTTCACAATAACGATGGTGATTTTTATGCCAATTTTAGCGAGTTGATACGAACTCTAGATACGGATCGTGAGCATGTCAGAAACCACACGCAATGGTCCCAAAGGGCTTTGGCCTGGCGACAGAAAGATAATGAGGATCTATTACTTAGGGGAAGCGAACTGGCGATCGCCCAAAACTGGCTAGACAAAGCTAGCCGAACAAAAATCATTCCCCTCACAACAGCGTTACAAAGGGAATTCATTGAGGCAAGCCATGCCCTAGAAACTCGTATAGAAGTGGAGAAAACCAAAGCCGAAATCGATGTTTTAAACTCTCTGTCGCAAACACGACGCATTGTAAATGATCAATTAGGAGCCTTACTTGTCAGTGTGAAGGCGGGAAAGCTATTGAGCGAAAAAATGCCTGCAGAGATCAAGCATCAGACAGCCCAAATACTCGGTCAAACCATCTATGGCATGCAGGAATATAACCGTTTACAGAAACCGGGTAATAAAGTACTCAATGTGAGATTTAGCCCAGACGGTAAAACTATTGCATCAGTTGGGACGGATCTCTGTGTCCATCTCTGGAGTCGAGAAGGAAAATTATTGAAAAGTCTACGGGGTCACAAAGAGTGGATTCATGGGATCGGTTTTAGCTCAGATAACACAATGCTGGCGTCAGGCAGTGATGATCACACCATTAAACTCTGGAGCATCGATGGAGACTTAATTGCCACACTAGAAGGTCATGAAGGTAAGGTCACAAACCTCAGTTTTAGCCCTGACAACAAAACGATTGCCTCTGCGAGTGCAGATCAAACCATCAGACTTTGGGATTGTAAAAATTATTGTCTGAAGGCAACTCTGACTGGTCATACAGATTGGGTTCGAGATGTGAATTTTAGTCCCGATGGGCAGCAAATAGTTTCGACTGGCTACGATAGCACCATCAGACTTTGGCATCCAGATGGAAAGCTTGCTCAAATTCTAGAGGGCCATGAAGGTTGGGGGGTGAGCGTATGTTTCAGTCCTGATGGTCAAATGATTGCATCAGTAGGTGCAGATCAAACCGTCAAGCTCTGGAATTCTCATGGTGAGCTACTCAAAACGCTGGATGGTCATGGCTCCATCGTGGTTGGAGTTTGTTTTAGTCCTGATAGTCAAATGTTGGTTTCTTCCAGTCTTGACCATACGATTAAACTCTGGAATAGAGACGGCGTACTGCTGACGACATTTCTGGGACACCGAGATTTTGTCTGGAATGTGCATTTTAGTCCCGATGGTCAGCTTGTTGCTTCAGCAGGTTTTGATGGGGATGTCAGACTTTGGCGCACTGACCTTATCTTTCCCAAGATGATCGAGGCCCATGTTGATCAGATTTTTGATTTCTGTTTTTGTGGCAATGACGGGGCGATCGCCTCTGCCAGCGCTGACAAGAGCATCAAGCTCTGGAAAGATGACGGCACTCTCCTCCAGACTTTCCAGGGTCATAAAGACTGGGTTTGGGGGGTCAGTTGCAGTCCAGATGGACAGCGTCTTGCATCCTGTAGTTACGATACGACCGTCAAACTCTGGACCATAGATGGGCAATTACTTCATAGCCTTGAAGATCATACTGGTGGCGTGATGGGATTAGAAATAAGCCCAGATGGACAGGCGATCGCTTCGGCTAGTGCTGATGGAACCATCAAAGTTTGGAATTGGCAAGGTCAGCTAATCCATACCCTTAAAGACCATAAAAATTGGGTATGGGATGTTCACTTTAGTCCCGATAGCCAAAAAATTGCTTCTGCGAGTGCTGATGGCACCATCAAAGTTTGGAACAGAGAAAACGGTAAACTCTTACTCACGTTAGAAGGTCATTCTGAGTGGGTGAGGAGTGTCAGTTTTAGCCCAGACAGTCAACTGATTGCTTCAGCTAGTGATGATAGAACCATAAAAATTTGGAGTGCTGAAGGCAACTTACTCAAAACACTTCAAGGCCATACCTATCACATCCATGATGTCCGCTTCAGTCCCGATAGTCAGACCATTGCTTCCGCTAGTGCAGACAAAACAGTAAAACTTTGGAGCAGAGATGGTGACTTGCTAGCAACACTGCAAAATCATCAAAATATTGTTTATGGTGCCCGGTTCAGCCCTGACGGAAAAAGTCTAGCTTCCGTTAGCGCTGACCGGACAATTGCCATTTGGTCACAGGATGATATGAAGCCGCAATCATTTGCCATAGATGAATTGCTCACCTACGGCTGTCAATGGCTACGAGACTATTTGAAGACAAATCCAAACATTAACGAAAGAGACCGTAATATATGTGATTTGTAATCTCTCAGCCTCGTCAGAAATGATGGCCATCTAGTGAAAAGACCAGCTTTTGATCGTTGAAGCTTTAGGACCTGATGTGTCTTGGGACTCTGGCTTATAGTATTCCAAACGACTTTGGGAAAGGTTCATTCTGACTAAGGCCTGTAATGTCGTGATAGCAGCAGTTGTCGGGTCAATAACCGGAGCTGGGGTACCAAGTTCTGCCAAAACTTTCTCGGTTTCTTTGGCAACTTCTAACATTCCAGTACAGCCAAGCACAATAGCCTGAGCGCCATCCTGTTCAATAGCCTGTTGTGACTGTTTTAGCAGAGCTTCCTTGACGCGCTCCTTATTACCTAAATCTACAACAGGTATACCGAGGTCTCGAATGGACATCAAGTTACTCATAATGCCTAGTTTCCGAGCTTCATCTTCGATGATGGAGTTAACTCTTTTTTCGACAGTGACAATCGAAAACTTTTGGCAAATCAATTTAGCCATGAGAACTGCTGGTTCAAATCCTCCAATTGCGGGAATGTCGACGAGTTCTCTGACAACACCAAGTCCAGGATCAGCAAAGCAATCAATAAAGATGCCGTCCATACCTTCCTGTTGAGCTTCTTGTGATTTTTTAATAATATCGGCTGTGTTTAGGAATTCATCGTAACGACTCTCGATGGATTTGGTTCCATGATCAAGATTTACCAGACTAATGTCTGCATCTGGAGCTGCAACGGTTTTAATTTCTGCTTCGACACTCGGATTGAAAGCGGAACTAGCAATGGGCGCAATGACTCTTATCTTCATTTTTGATGTTTTCTCAATAGGTTGGTTTGATAGCCATGGGGTTGTGTAGTCTTTTGGTCCTCCCTTTGATTGGACTTCCTGACTCCATGCATCCATCAGTTCCTGATTCGCTCTTACTTCTTCGGCTGCTTGAACCGCGATAAGACTGACCGTTGGGCCTGTCTGATTCTGGAACATCATCCATTGATAAATACTCCATAAATCTGAGTTGTCAAAGACATGGCCCTCATCGGTCAAATAATTCATGGAATCAGGACCTACAATCCATGCTTTATCTGGATTCTTTTGTTGGTCTGGTTCTGTTGTTTTCTGACACCAGATATTTTCATTTTCAATAAAAATAGTCAGATATTCTCCTGCAAAAGTCCCTGCGCCAGTTATCTGAACTAAGCCTGTATCCAAACCTTCAGTGGCTTGTTCCATAAAGGTCACCTGCCCATAAAAAGCTTGTTTAGCAGTGCGCTTTACGGTGTTGTTGATGTAATGCAGGACATCTTGTAAACGGTCTTTGCCGGTCTTTTGATTAATGATTATGCCTATCTGTAAAGCATCACTCATGCTGTTCCGGATAGGTTTACAGTTTTGGAAGGTTGGTCCGTTTGCCGCGTATATCGCTAGACCAGATACGAGACCAAAGGCTTTGGATTCGACTAGGCCAAGGGTCGCAGTTTCTAGGGTTGTTTCATCTTGAACATTGAGAGAGGCGTAGTCAAAGTAATTACTACCTGGTTCGGTTTCGTTATCACCGCCTAAGATATTTGGATAGCGTCCGATTTGACGAGCATAAGTAGTAAGGGGCAATGTCGGAACAGCGCGCCCTGCACCGTCCGCATCGACTACAGATATAGAACTAAATTGGGTACTAGAGTCTGTTGACAAGCCATTGGCTACAACCATTGGAACGATACTATTTACGGCTCCTATTTCCACTGGCAGACAAAAGCTCATACGCTCTAAGGATTGATATCTGTCCTCTCCAGCCGCTTTGAAATCAAAACACAGTTTGGCTAAATTTTTGTAGGCTGGAATAGTTGCTTTAACAAGGTCTGGCTTCCTGAAAAGTTCCAATGGGGAACCAATACCTGCGACCACTGCTCCCCAATCATTTTTTGAGGTTAAGGTCTCTAAATTGATGAGGTTAATTTCAGTTGTTTCATCAAAGAAGTGAGGGATGATTTTAGTGAGTGCCAGTTGGAGTGAACCTCCTCCTCCTGAAGCGAGAAAGCATGCACCCTGAACAATATTCTTGATATCGCCAACTTTCAATTGTTGACCATTGGATTCAGTGTCTAATCCGTGTTGTTCAAACATAATCTTTTTTATTTTCGAGCTAAAGCCATTTGAGCTTCAATCTAATGAAGCATTTGTTTGACTGAAAAATTTGATGGAGGGAAATATTGAAATTTTTGCTGAGGAAAGTTGCTACAAACTTTAACCACAGACCACTAAAAGGTAAATACACACTATCGGAGTCCCTCCGATGTTACCTAACTTTTCGCAAGATGGATGATTTCTTTTAAATTTTGAATAGTATGGTCAGCTAAAAATGCAACTTATATGGTTAAGCGTCTGCTGTTTGCCTTAATTTCTATAAAGTTCCAGCGATATGGCGATCGCCAATAATCTCCACTTCGATAGACCGCGTAATTTGCTTAATCGTTATGTCGAATGCAGAGGTTGGGAATCTTTAGACCTGTACAAAAAATCTAACCAATAACCACACCAGGCATAAATGAGGCTCCAAGACCGATGACCATACCACCAAGCACTAGCCAGACAGAATTGACTTTAAATTTCACTAGTAAAAATAGCGAGGCGATCGCCACGGTGATAGTTAAGGGATCGACGAGAGAAGATTGAGCAAGCTGTGCTGTTACCACCGCCATTAAACTCAACGCACCAATATTGACGCCATCGAGAAAGGCACGAAACCATTCTGATTGATTTAGTTTCGGCAAAATGGGATGGAGGACAGAGATGAGAATAAAACCCGGTAAAAACATCCCCAGCGTGGCAATACCCGCACCCGGAAAGCCACCAAGTAAAAAGCCAATAAATGTCGCAGTTGTGGATAATGGCCCTGGTGTAATCTGACCAATGGCGATCGCATCAAGGAGCTGTTGGTCGGTGAGCCATCCCAAACGTTCGACAAAATCTCCTCGCAGAAACGCCAAAAGCACATAGCCACTGCCATACAGAATTGTGCCCACTTTAAAAAACATCAGGAAGAGCCACGACAAGCTAAAACTGCCTATACTGCCTAAACCAAAGCTAAAGCCAGACAGAGGTGCTAAGAACGGCAGCGGGGCGATCGCCAAAGCTTTGTCAGGCTTCAAGAGTTGTTTGCCTTGTTTAACAATGAAACTAAAAATACCACTTGCCAACAGCAAGGCCAATTCATGCAGACCGACAATCGATAAACCAATATTTAAGAAGGCCAGAACTATTGCAAATTTTCCTTTTATTGCTCCTTTACCGAGTTGCCATAATGCTTGTGCAATTAGGGCGATCGCCACAGGCTTAACGCCATAGAGTAGCCATTCTCCTTGGGGAGATGCACCGTAGTGGACATAAACCCAGCAGAACAACACCATCAAAAAAATAGATGGCGCAGTAAAACAAATACCGCCGACCCATAGCCCTAACCAACCAGCTCGGTGATAACCAATATGGCTTGCCATTTCCATAGAGTTGGAGCCAGGCAACAGGTTTGTTGCACCGAAAAAATCTAAGAATTCTTGTTCACTAAGCCATTCACGTCGCGCGACAAACTCATCATGCATCATCGCCACAATCGCGATCGGTCCACCAAAAGCCGTAAAACCCAACTTCAGGGATAACTTGGAAACTTCCCCTAAACGACTCCACTGCACCATTAATATCAACTATTGACGCTCAGCAATTTACAACCAGAAAGAAAATTATCATAACGAGGGAAAAAATCTACTGCATGGCAGATAGGATATTTCCTGAGAGTTGCTACGCCAATTAAAACCGAAAAAGGATCAATAAGCCAGACAACAAACACCCGGAACCAATATAATTTCGCTTCTTTTCCGTAAATTAATAGAGCGTTCATTCTCATTTCAACGCTGTTTTACCATAGTGCAAAACGAATAGAACTAGGGCCAAACGTCATAGTAAATGCGTAGATCAGTAATCCAATGGCCATTCCTCCCAACACCAACCAAACAGAATTTACTTTGTATCGAATCAACAGAAATAAAACGGCGATCACTATCCCAATTGTGAGGAGATCCACAAGAGAAGATTCGGCAAGAAAAACGGTGACGACAGTCATCAAGCTCAATGCGCCAACATTCACACCATTGAGTGTTGATCGATGAGCCAACAACCTAATCGCTCAACTAAATCGGCTCGCAGAAAAGCCAAGGGCACATAACCACTGCCATACATCACTACGCCAACTTGCAAAAAAGTCAAAAAAACAAGGCAATCTTGCTGTTGAAGTGGTAGCACTAACCGCTGCTAAATTAAAGGGCATTAAAAACAGGATGGGGGCGATCGCCAATTTTCAAACGATTTCATCATGCATCATCGCGATATGCACGACTGGCCCACCAAATGCAGTCAACCCAAGACGCAAAAATAATTGGGAGACTTCCTGAATTCGGTTCCACTACACCATTAATCTCAGCTATTGAAAAGAGCAATCACAACCCCAAAGAAATCATGTCACAATAAGTAAAGATGACTATTGCATCGCATGAAGGAGGTTTCCCGATGGTTGCTACGCCAATTAAAACCGAAAAAAGATTAACGATCCAGACAGAACAGATTAACGAAGATACCACGACCATTCGTTCCCTCGACTGGGATCGTGATCGCTTTGATATCGAATTCGGTTTGCAAAACGGCACAACCTACAACTCCTACATTATTCGTGGCGAAAAAGTTGCCCTTGTGGATACCTCCCACGCAAAATTCCGTCAGCTATACCTCGACACATTAACTGGCGAAATTGACCCGACAACAATCGACTACATCATCGTTAGTCACACTGAACCCGACCATAGTGGTCTGATTGCTGATGTCCTAAAAATTGCACCTCAAGCGGTAATCGTCGGTGCAAAGGTCGCGATTAAATTTCTCAAAGATTTGGTACATGACCCCTTTGAATTTATTCAGGTAAAAAGTGGCGATCGCCTTGACTTAGGTAATGGTCATGACCTCGAATTTATCAGCGCGCCAAATCTGCATTGGCCCGACACAATTTTCACCTATGATCCTAAAACGCTCACACTATTTACCTGTGATGCGTTTGGGCTGCACTATTGCTCAGCAGCGACCTACGATGAAGATCTAAAAGATATTACGCCAGACTATCGTTTTTACTACGAATGTTTGATGGCTCCTAATGCCCGTTCGGTACTGAGTGCGATGAAACGGATCGACAAGCTCGATGCGGAAATCACCCTAGTTGCAAATGGTCATGGCCCTCTCCTCAAGCACAACACAAAGGAATTGATGGAGTGGTATCGCGAGTGGAGTGAAGCCCAAACGAAAGGCGACAAAACAGCTGCTGTTTTCTACGTTTCTGACTATGGCTACAGCGATCGAATTTCTCAGGCGATCGCCAAAGGTATTACAAAAGCAGGTGTTGCTGTCGAAATGATTGACCTGAAGGTGGCGGATCCTCAGGATATCCACGAAATGGTTGGGCGTGCAGCTGGTCTTGTGATTGGTATGCCTCCCATCGAGAGTGCTTATAACGATGAATTTAGTAAGGCGATCGGTACAATTCTCGCTGCTTCAAAAGATAAGCAAGTCTTTGGGATGTTTGAGTCCTACGGCGGTAACGACGAACCCATTGACCCCCTACTCATTAAATTCCGGGATGGTGGCCTCACTAAAGCATTTGATTCGATTCGTGTACGGGAAGATCCCGGCGAAAATATTTATCAGCTCTGTGAAGAATCTGGCACTGACCTCGGCCAACTTTTGACAAAAAAAGAGAAGCTGAAAGCTAGAAAGTCCCTCGATAGCGAGCTTGATAAAGCAATGGGTCGCATCAGTGGCGGACTTTATATCATCACAGCTCAGAAAGGCGATGTGAAAGGTGCGATGGTTGCTTCCTGGGTAACCCAAGCCAGTTTCGAGCCACCCGGATTTACCGTTGCTGTGGCAAAAGACCGTGCAATTGAATCTCTCATGCAAGTAGGCGATCGCTTCGTCCTCAATATCCTCGAAGAAGGAAAGTACCAAGATTTGATGAAGCATTTCCTCAAGCGTTTCCCACCTGGTGCAGATCGTTTTGAAGGGGTCAATGTCCAAACTGCAAAAAATGGTTCGCCAATTCTCGGTCAAGCTTTGGCTTATCTCGAATGCGAAGTGGTTAGCCGAATGGAATGTAGCGATCACTGGGTTGTTTACAGCAAAGTGGAAACGGGTCGCGTCTCTAACCAAGAAGGTTTAACCGCAGTCCACCACCGCAAAGTTGGGAACTACTACTAAATTTCTAATTTGTTGAAACCAAGAACCCCGGCTCCACTAGGAAGCTGGGGTTCTTTGCTTGTCAATATAGTGTTTTAAATTATCGATTAAGCAAGTGAGACAAATCACTTTTTGCGGCGATCGCCATCAATTAAAAACCATATTTCCGACAACACTGGAGGGTGAGAAAATTCAATCCAGAATTCCAAACGTATCACCGAAAAGATAGAAAAATTTCGCGAAACTAAAGACATCAGGACAAGATTTCTTTTCTACTATCAGAGTGCATCAAATGAGTATCATCACACTTCTACACTTCACTTCCGCAATCTCCGCAGTCTGTTCAATCTATGCAGCAATGATGACGTTCAGCGTATCAGATAGCAATCTTGAGTCCATGACGATGAAGTCAGAGAAATCCATTGATATTTTGCAATACCGGGGTGTCTCCTACGTTCGTTTCCCCCAAGAAAAGATTGAGATTTCTGTAGAAAGCTAAAATCGCTCCACTTTTCTATGAGAGGCGATCGCCACCACCCGACTCACGAATTATCAACATATTGCATCGCAATAAACATACGGATGGGAAGCAGAGCTTTCCCGTAAAATAAGAGAGATTTTGATTTTGCGGACTTTGTGCAATGGTTTTCGATCCGTATCTCTGGCTCCACTTGGTCGGTTTGGCGATGCTCCCTCTCACTTTAGCGCTGGTAGTGATCGCCTTAGCATGGGGCATTCCGCTACCTTTTTCAACGGCAGAGTTGATCACAATCGTTTTAGTGGGTGGTGTACCTGTCTGGGTTCTACAGATTTTGCGCCCTTGGCAGCCCTTTGGCTTTTTCATTTTCCAGATTCCACCAGAAAGAATGGATGAACGCCAAAAACAGATTTTGCGGCTTATTCAGGGGACACGTCAGCCTTTACTCAATGCCCTTGGTGCGGTTGTCATGGTGATTCTCCTCTGGCAAATCGCCCATTATTCTCCCCTCGCCACAGGCATTAGTGCAGGGTTCTGGCAGTGGCGCGTGATAGGGATTACATTAGCGATCGTCGGTTTTTTTCTAAGCAATGTCATTGTGCAAATGTCATTAACCCTTTTACCGACCCTATTCCTTTCAGAAAATACGGTCATCGCAATCGACCCTCATCCAAATGTCAGCATTCGCCGCGACTTTGCCTGTTGGGGAATTCCCATGGGACAAATTTTTCCGAGTGTTCGACTCTAACGAAAGCTAATTCCCACTAATCTTCAGCTTCGCCTAAAGTTTTCACGGTGATCACTTGAGGGGGTGTTGCATCGGGAGGATAAAAGAAATCAATACGCGCTTCTACAGTCTTCTTTGAGGGAATATCAAGGGTTACTAGGGGTTGTCCTTGTTCTCCTCGTCGTTGCACAAGATGGTAATACTGGGTGACTTCATCGCCCCAACTATCAGGATAGCGAACTCGCACAGTGCCCCGATAGAAAACTCGATCCGGGGGCGTTTCAAAGAAAGTAAGGCGATCACTAAACTGATTTTGCTTAATCGGCGTTTGGAAAATCAGAGAAACCTGTTGCGGCTCACGGGTAGGATTATGCAACGGAAATTTCAGATCATAATGCACTAAATAATTGCCATGACCCTGTAGTGCCGTGTCGGGATAACGTGCCAACATCGCCGCACTTTGGACTTGAGATGTATCAAAGGTGCCAGTACTTGTGGTGCTGATGGGTAAAGAGACAGCTTCACCAACCTCTGGAATCGTAAAACGATTTTTCTTTTTGGGATCAGTGACAGTCGCCTGCCATTGGGCACCCATTGAAACACCAGCGACCCGACCATAAATGACTTGATTACTATCAGAGTCTGGAATCGGGGCACGATCACGCGGTTCCACTAATTTCCCTGTCGTCAATAAGGTGCGCCATTCATCTACAGACGGCGATCGCACAAAAGATTCCCTAATAATTTTTGTCGGAATACGAGGTAATGGCTCAGACGAAAATGTTTCTCGTTCCTCACCAAAATCAATCTCAAATCCCTTTGTTGTAGGATCAGACTCCTCTAAATCCTCAGTCTCTTCGGGCGATCGCCGCAGTTCTTCCTCTAATCGCTCTACCGCTTCCTCATCCACCACTTCCCGCTCAATAAAATCAGTCACTTCATACTTAGCGAGATTAGCGAGGTAGAGACCACCATCACTTTCAAGCTGTAAATAAGTGGAGCGCGAGCTACTAGGAGGAATGGGTAAACTCAATAGAATTTCAGTGCTGTAGGGCGGCACTTCTACAAACTCTGGAATAAAATCTTGCTCTTTACCCCGCAACAAATCTCCCACGAGCCGTGAACCAGGGCCAGAATAAACATGGCCATCAGGATCTTCAATAAAGGGAGGTAACTCACGAAATGGAGCATCCTGGCTATTGAGATAGCTCAGCCCTTGCAGGATACGAATACGACGAGGTTTTCCAGTCGGATTATTGACAATCAGGCCTTGATAAAGGGTTTTCGGTTTGTCAGCGGGACGGGAAATATGGTGAGTAAAAATATCAAACCGGCCTTCCAGTGGCGTTTCTAAATGAGCTTCAGGATTAGCTTTTACGCTCTTCGGGAAGGTGGATAGCAAAATACCTTCCTGGGTAATGATCTCAGGGCTATTGCTATTGAAAACGGGTACTTGGTTCAATTCACCAGGTAACGGAAGAATTGTTTGATAATCTACCAAGACTACAGGTAAAGGCTCCAATTCCGGAATATCTTCAAGTTCAGGAATATCATCAAATTCAGGGACGTCGTCAGCTTCTATCTCGGGTGACAATGGTTCTTTGTCATCGGGCTCATCTGATTCATCTTCTTTCGTTTGAGTGGATGCTTGAGCCTGCAAAAAAACTGAGGTTTCACTGGTCAAAGGCGTGTCAGCCGATACAGACGTAATGTCAGTAGAAGATGGATCAGAAAGGTGGGAAGGCTGAGTCAGTAGGAAAGGTAAAAAAAGATCAAACATTAATGTCTCAAACTATCCGAAACAATATTTTTTTAGATCACCACTGGAAAAATTGCGGCATCAATGACTGTTTATTCTTCAAGTCATGGCGCAAATCATCACTATTTTTAAGCGTTTTATTTGTAATATTCTATGCGGTTGTTGAATATTTTGGGTTCTATTGGCCAAATACTGACAAATGAGGCGATCACCATTTGCGTAAGATCTGACATAATTATGCGTTCTTTGGCATTATGGTGATTGGAGTTCTCCGGTGAGAATTTCAAGCGAAGTTTGGCATAACGTTGAGATCTTTTCCTCTATTTTCATTGGTTGACCGCTACATCATGGCGCAGTTGGTGCTGCCCTTTCTTTTTGGTTTAGGTGTGTTCACTAGTCTGGGTTTATCAATTGGTGTGCTCTTCGATGTAATGCGTAAAGTCGTCGCAAATGACATCACTTGGGCGATCGCCGGGCAAGTTTTATTACTACGCTTACCAGAATACTTAGTATTGGGCTTACCGATGGCTGTGTTACTCGGCAGCCTAACCGCCTACAGCCGTCTCTCTACCTTCAGCGAAATTATTGCCCTGCGTAGTGCTGGATTTAATCCAATTCGACTAATGGTGCCTTGTATTTTCGGAGGACTACTCATCAGTGGTTTAACATTTTATTTGAATGACTGGGTTGTCCCCCAAACGACCCGCCAAGCAGCCATCATGATTAAACAGGTCGAAGATACTGAGCTCAGAGATTTCAAGAAAAAAAATATTATTTATCCCGAATATCATCGCATCACAGAAGAAACAGGCGATCGCCGCGAAGTCCTCAAGACTCTGTTTTATGCCGAAGAATTTGACGGCGAGACCATGAGTAAACTCACGGTGCTTGACCGTGCCGAAGTCGATACCAGTCGCATCATCACCGCTGACTCAGCCCAATGGCAAACAGAAGCCCAAGGTTGGCAAATCCAGCAGGGCAGCATCTATCAAATTGATATGAATGGCTCCTTTAACAACATTCGACAGTTTGAAACAGAATTTTTAGACATATCTGATGCCCCACTCATTTTGGCAACCCAATGCCAGCGGGTTAATGAGATGACCTTATCCGTCGTTGATCTCTGCTTAGACAGTCTCAAACTCAGCCGTAATGAAAAAAGAATTCGGACATTACAGGTTAAAAAACAAGAAAAATTTGCAGTGCCATTTGTTTGTGTGGTCTTTGGCATTGTTGGGGCTGCAATTGGATTACGACCCCAAAATTCCAGCACAGGTGCGAGTGTCGGATTATCTGTTGCAATCGTCTTTGCTTATTACCTGCTCTCAGTAATCTCTAGCTCAATGGGCGTCTGGGGCACAGTCACGCCCTTTGTCGGCACATGGCTACCAAATGCACTGGGATTAGGAGCCGCAGCATTAATCGTTTGGCGTACCGGTTAATTTATGATTGCAGCTTGCTAGAAAGCTAAGAGGACACAGAAGCTTTCCCAAATCGCCGCTCTCGTTTCTGGAAGGCCAAAAGAGCTTGGTGAAATTCATGTTTATCAAAGTCAGGCCACAGAGTTGGTGTAACATAAATTTCGCTGTAAGCCATCTGCCACAACAAAAAATTACTGAGTCGCATCTCGCCACTGGTTCGAATTAACAGATCAGGGTCAGGGATACCGTGGGTATATAAATGGTTATTGATAATATTTTCGTCAATATCCATGGGTTTCAGCTCCCCAGCAGCAACCTTTGAGGCGATCGCCTGACAAGCTTGCACCAGTTCCTGTCGCCCCCCATAATTCGTCGCAACAGTAAATTGAATGCCAGTATTATCCTTCGTCTGCAGAACTGATCGTTGGATCTCTTCCTGAAGCGAATAAGGTAACGAAGTGAGATCTCCAACAAATCGAATCTGAATCCCTTTTTGCGCCCAAATTTTAATTTCACGGCGGAGTACTTTTTCAAATAATGTCATCAGAAACTCCACTTCAGCTGGAGGACGCCGCCAATTCTCAGTCGAAAAAGCATAAACCGTTAATGCTCCCACACCCCAATCCTGGCAATAAGTCAAAATATTGCGAATGGTATCTACTCCTCGTTGGTGCCCCATAATCCGCGGCAGCCCCCGTTGCTTACCCCAGCGACCATTACCGTCCATAATAACGGCGATATGTTGGGGCAATTTTGATGGATCGAGATCGATGGGTAGAGGATGAGCCATAATGCGAGCAAGCTTCTAAATACAGACAAAAATAATCTACAAGCAGAGAAAAGTAGTCTACAGAATCGAGGTTAAATCATTTCAAATTAATCTTTATCCGCCGAAGAGGAAGAGAGTCGCAAAAAACGATCTAGCAAAACTTTACCTTGAAAACCTAACTGACGGCTGAGTCGTCCAAAATCAGGGGTTACAGATTCATGATCGCTAGGCGTAAAATATTCAGCAAGTAGTTCTTTTAACTTACTGCTGGTGAGGGGACGATTGAGGTTGCCTTGCTCCGCGAGGGAAATGGATCCTGTTTCCTCTGAAACGACTACACACACACAATGTTCCACTCGCTCAGTAATACCCATGGCAGCCCGGTGCCTTGTACCCAGTTGACGTGATGCGGTTTTTTCAGAGAGAGGTAAGATAACGCCAGCCGCCACAATGCGAGAGCCACTAATAAACACGGCCCCATCATGGAGCAAAGTACTACCCTGAAAGATAGTTTGTAGCAGCTCTTTTGAAATTTCAGCATTGAGGATGACACCCGGCACAGAAAAATCCTTTTCATCCATCGGGGTGGTTGTTTCGATAACAATCAGAGCTCCCGTTCGATTTTGTGACAGGCTTTTAACAGCTTCAACAATGCTATCAAGGAGACTATCTTCTGCCGCAATAACGCGTACTGGGGACGGGCGAAACAATGTCCAAATATCGCCACGTCCAATTCGTTCTAATAAACGCCGTAATTGCGACTGGAACATAATGGCGATCGCCACAGCAGCGATCAACACCAACTTATCGAGAATCGCTTCAAAAAAACCGAGATTCGCTGTGTGAGCAATTTTTTCGGCGATAATCAGCACTAAAAAGCCCCGTACGACCCAGAGTGTACGCCGCTCACTAATGACAAATAATGCCACATAGATTAGGAATAAAGTTAGCGCAATATCAACGCTAGTAAAAAGCCAACTCGGCATTTGCGATAACCGTCACCTCTGTAGACCCGACAAACCCGCAGTTAGACTCTAACATGGCATAGAGCCCCTGATGAATGCCATTTTTCTGAGGTTAGACTTGATCCCTCCGTCTTGATTAGACAAGCTTTTAGCCATTTTTAGATGGGTTTTTCCTTCATCATTTTTCGGGAAATCTAAACCCTGTTTTACGATGACTTTGGCGATCGCCATGACAAAAAAAAGAGATCGCCACAAGGCGATCATTCTCTCAAACTCATTAAGCTTTAATCCAAATTTTGCGAGTTAATTTGCAAAATCAAACGACTCGACAAAACAAAAATCAAATCCCATTTACATTTGGCACAATCGCTCCGGCAAACAGTCTTGACGAACTAAATCATCATAAGTTTCCCGGCGAATAATAATCTGAGCCTCTCCCTCATTGACCAAGACGGCAGCGGGACGACCAATTCTGTTGTAATTAGAAGCCATGCTGTAGTTGTACGCGCCCGTGTCTAACACCACAAGAATGTCACTAGGTTGAGGAGTAGGTAGCTGGGCATCCTTAATAACCACATCACCAGACTCACAGTGCTTACCTGCAACAGTTACTGTTTCCTCGCACTTGTCAGACAAGCGATTGGCAATGACAGAACGATAAAGGGATTGGTAGGTGATAGGACGGGGATTATCAGACATGCCACCATCAACGGAAACGTAAGTCCGAATCTCCGGAACAACTTTGCGGCTACCAACGGTGTAAGCAGTAACGCAAGATGTTCCAACTAGAGAACGACCAGGTTCAACAATCAACTTCGGCAGGCCAACCTCATATTTGCGGCAAGCCGTTTCAAGGGATTCAGCAACATTGCGAGACCACGCCTCAATACTTGGGGGATCATCGGACTCGGTATAGCGAATACCAAGGCCACCACCAAGGTTGAGGATTTCGAGGTTTAAACCATATTCACCAGCTTTTTTAAACCAACCCGCGAGGACATCACCTAAATCTTTGTGAGGTTGTTGTTCAAAGATTTGGGAGCCGATATGGGCGTGGAGACCAATGCAGTTTAGATAGTCATGGCGACCGACAAACGCAAAGGTTTCTTCGATTTGGTTAGGATCAAAGCCGAATTTACTGTCGAGATGGCCTGTCCGGATGTATTCATGGGTGTGGCATTCGATGCCGGGGGTGAGACGCAAAATGATATTGGCTGTCTCTTGGCGATCGCCGGTCAATTCAGCAAGCATTTCCAATTCGAGGAAATTATCCACAATGATAGTGACATCACTATCGAGGGCAAAACTTAGCTCCTCGCGGGACTTATTATTACCGTGGAAATAAATTTTCTTGGGGCTCACACCAGCCTTCAAAGTTGTGTGGAGTTCACCACCAGAAACCACATCAAATCCTAAACCTTCACTGTCAACAATGGCACAAATTGCCATACAGCTCCAAGCTTTGGAGGCATAAATGGCAAGGGATTCCCCAGAATAATATTTCTGTAAGCTATCGCGATATTGGCGGCAGGTTGTTCGGAGGGTATGCTCATCCAGAATATAGAGAGGAGAACCATATTGCGTGACGAGTTCAACCACATCACAACCACCCACAACCAAATGGTCTTGGTCATTCACGGTGGCTGTAAGGGGCATCAAGCTTTGGTTTGGCGAGAGGCTGTCAGGATTTTCTGGTAAATATTGCAGCCCTGTATTTTCTGTAGCTTCTACGGTCAACATAAGCGTTAGTTTAGATAATTTCTATAACAGATAAAGTTAATTAAGAAGTTTAAGGTACGATCTGGACTCTTTCGGCAGGAATTACCGAATTCACTAATTTTTGATAACCACTGTGACCTGTCTCTCTGTTCAACTTCAACCCCTTACGACTGATGATTTACCACAAGTTCTCGCACTAGACCAAGCTTGTTTTGGGGGGTTATGGTCGAAGGATGGTTATCTCCGAGAAATGGCAAGTCCGAATAGTACGCTCTTAATTTTGCCACTCCCTAATAACGGTGATCGCCTGATGGGTTTAGGCTGTCTCTGGTCAATCGTCGAGGAAGCTCACGTGACAATTATGGCAGTGCACCCAGATTTTCAAGGACAAGGACTCGGCCAGTATATTTTATTGGGGTTATTACGGGATGCTTGGCTGAGGGGTTTGGAACGGGCAACCCTCGAAGTGCGGGACTCCAATACAGCGGCGATCGCCCTCTACGAAAAATTTGGCTTTCAGACCGCAGGACGGCGGAAAGGTTATTACAAAGCCACAGGTGAAGATGCCTTGATTATGTGGCGTAAAGGTTTAGATCATCCTCAATTTCCAGAACAGCTAGAACAATGGGGAAAGATTGTGGGCGATCGCCTGTCCCAACACGCATGGAAATGGGAATAGGCACACACATAAAACCCCCTAGCAATTAAATGACTAGAGGGCTTATCAAAAAATATTTAAACGTTTCTAAGAACAGATTCTTATCAAAAAATATTTAAGTTGGAATAAATCTCGTTAGATGACTGTGCCATCACCAATAACCGCATTCTTGAGCACGACAACAATGCCACTACGAATATAGAAGCCAAGCTCCTCACGGTTCGACTCTTCAACTCGGTCTTTATTGACGATCATGACATCCTTACCGATATGAGCATTCTTATCGACAATTGCTCGGCGAATCGTTGAACCTTCACCGATCCCGATAGGAGGCTTACCGTTTTTGATACTCTCTAAACGCTTGTCATAATCTTGGTAATAATCTGCACCCATGATCAAACTGTCCTCGATGGTACAGTCTGCTTCGATGCGAGTCCGGATACCAAGAACAGAATGGTGAATGCGGCAGTTTTTAATAATGCAACCTTCACTGATCATCGATTCAGTAACATCACTATTCAGCATCTTAGTCGGCGGTAAATGGCGACCACGAGTATAGATAGGAGCTTCGGCATCATAGAAGCTAAATGGTGGAATAGGTTGCTGCGTTAGACCTAAATTCGCTTCATAGAATGCTTCGATAGTTCCAATGTCCGCCCAGTAGTCATCAAACAGATAGGCTTGAACATTATGGTCTTTCGCTGCATCAGGAATGATTTCACTACCAAAATCAGTCTTATCTTTGCCTTCACGCAAGAGATCTAGAAGTACCTGTTTTTTGAAAACATAGATACCCATAGATGCGATGTAAGGCTTTGTTTTTGCCTGTTCTGCATCAAGACCTAGGGACTGGGTGTCCACTTGCATTGCGCGAAGTGCATCACCTTTTGGCTTTTCACTAAAGTCAACAACACGTCCATTACCATCGATTTTCATCAAACCGAAGGCTGGTGCAACTTTCTCATCAACGGGAACAACGGACAGTGTGATATCCGCATTTGTCTCACGGTGACGTTCGATGAACTTTCTGTAGTCCATGCGATAGAGGTGATCTCCAGAAAGAATGATGTACTCGTCTACATCCCATTCTTCTAGTAACCAGCTGTATTGACGCACAGCATCAGCTGTTCCTTGGAACCAATCGGGGTTTTCCTTTGTTTGCTGGGCTGCGAGCACTTCAGTAAAACTGTCAGTAAAGCCATTGTTATTGTACGCACGGCTAATATGACGGTTTAGTGATGCCGAATTAAATTGGGTTAAAACGTAAATTTTATGGATATCAGAATTAATGCAATTACTAACAGGGATATCGATTAAGCGATATTTTCCTGCTAGAGGCACTGCTGGCTTAGCTCTGAGTTTAGTTAGCGGATATAGGCGAGTGCCTGCGCCGCCGCCGAGTATGATTCCTAGGACGCGTTTCACAAAAAAGACCTCATGACTGCCTGTTACCTCTCAGTCAAGTTTATGACTGTAGGGGTCATCTGGAAAAGTAAAAATGCCAACTTTTTGACTCTTTTTAGGTAAATATCTTTCGTAAGTCTGAATTCTTAGGCTGTTCTTTTTAAGGGAAAGGGATCATTTGATTAAGATACGTAATGGCGATCGCCCCTTTGTGGGAGGAAAACCTATAGATCCGAATTGCTCTTAGTGAGGGATCAAGAAGAATTTATTTCTAAAGCTCGGTGAGATATGAGGAAACAGGATAAAGAATATTAGCTTTTCCTATTCTAAGTTTTGATATTTATGGATAGTACTGAGTACATCACTATGGGAGGAAAATGGACTTGGACTGTCAGTAATTGACAATCTCCCTATGCCAGTCATCGGAAATGGTTGATATGATGAATCCTTGGCCTAATTTTTCCATTAGCCATTATTTCTCGTTTCCCCATATTTTCCTGAAATAAAGATCAGATGCAAACTCCTAGTCCTATCCTTACCCTCGGCGTCAATATCGACCACGTTGCGACGATTCGCCAAGCTCGCCGCACTGTCGAACCGGATCCAGTTACTGCTGCTGCTTTAGCGGAATTGGGTGGTGCTAATGGGATTACGGTGCATTTGCGAGAGGATCGTCGCCATATTCAAGACAGAGATGTCAAAATTTTGCGACAGACGGTACAGACTCATCTCAATCTCGAAATGGCTCCCACTGACGAAATGGTGGCGATCGCCCTCGATATCAAACCAGACTATGTCACCCTCGTCCCAGAGAAGCGGGAAGAAGTGACTACTGAAGGTGGCATCGATATCGTCAATAATTTTGAGCGGTTTAAACAGGTAGTCGAAACGCTACAGGAAGCGGATATTCCGGTGAGTTGGTTTATCGATTCGGAAGTCGAGCAAATTGAAGCGGCGGCTAAAACGAACGCAAAATTTATTGAACTCCACACCGGACAATATGCAGAGGTCTCTAGCGAAGAGGAACTTCAGAATGAACTGGACATCCTCTGCCAAGGCACGAAAGAGGCGATCACCCTTGGATTACGTGTCAATGCGGGTCATGGTCTCACCTACCGCAATGTCTTCCCGGTGGCCTGCATCGAAGGGATGGAAGAACTTAACATTGGGCACACCATTATTAGCCGTGCCGTTCTGGTCGGATTAGAGCGTGCTGTCCGCGAAATGAAGCTTGCCATGAGGGGTCAGTTGTAGGGTATCTTTACTGAGATAAAAACCTTTCAAAACACTTTTATATCAACGATTATGACCACCTATCATTACGCTGTCGCGAGCCAAAAGTTTTTATTTGAAGATGAGCCGTTTCCTGAAGTAATCAAAGAGCGTAAACGTCACTACGCGGATAAAGGATTGGAGAAAGATTTTTGGGTAGTAAAAGACCCTGCATTTATCGATGCGCCCAGCCAAAAAGCAGTAAAAGAGGCAACACCTCAACCCTGTGCGGCAGTCATTTCCACCAATAAAAAATTCATTACTTGGCTCAAACTCCGCTTGGAATATATCTATGTGGGTGAATTTGAAGGACCTTCTGATGAGATTCCAGAACCCCTAAAATCTTTGTCTGGGGAAGTGATGTAGTAGGGACAATGTTCCCTAAAATAATGCTGTGGTTTGTTGTTATTGCTTAAGGAGATGAGCAATGGGTAAGTTCTGGAATATTGGGCGATCGCCTTGGCTATCGATGGCATTGGGTGGATTATCGGCGCTGTCTATGGCTCCTGTTGCCTTTGCCCAAACTGAAAACCTACCGACTTGCACCGGGCCCAATGCCGATGAATTTTTGGTCTTGGTTTTTACGCCCTCAGAACCACTTCAAGAAGAAGTACGTCTCCAAGTCGGACGCACTCTTTCTCAGAATCATGATCTCTTGGTTTGTCAGCATGGTGGCAATGTCCTCAGTCGAATTGGAAATTTCGAGTCCCAAGCAAAAGCAACTGAATGGGCTGAATATTTCGATGGTGCAGTCGGTTTACCTCTGATGGTGATTACCCCTGTGACTTCAGCCACAAATGCAACAGCTCAAGCGCCAGAAATTCCAACGCTTTCCGAAGCAGCAGCAACGCCTCCTGATGTCATTGTCCCTACGGAAACAGCGATCCCTTCGGACACATTCCGACAGCAAATTAACCCCTCTCGTAATATTCCGATTGGTACACTCAGTGCCGAAGTAGCAGAAGTCCCAGAAATCGTTGATCCTTTTGAACCCAAAGCTTTAAATGGCAGTGGTTATGGTGTGCTGGTAGACTATGGCACAAATCCGGCGATCGCCACTGATCTCAAAACGTTACTCAGTAATGATGTGGCTCTCGTTAGCCATGCCACTCGCGGTTATCTCCTTGCCGAGCAAACAGCTGATGAAGACCGTCTCGTAGAGTTACTAAATTTACTCAGTCAAAATAATTTTGCGGCGATCGCCGTTCCCGTCGAGCAAATTATCATCCTCAAGCCAAACCTCATTCCCTAATTTATCGAGCAGCTACTTTTCCATCAAAACAATTAAGAGACTATGACCACAATCCAAGTAAAGGTTCCAGCAACAACCGCGAATATCGGTGCAGGCTTTGATTGCCTCGGAGCAGCCCTAACTCTGCATAATGAATTTCGGTTTACACCAACAGAAGCTGATGCACCATTTTTTAGCTTGGATGTTGTCGGTGAGGCGGTTGAAGCAAAAAAACTCGATGCCGATCCCGACAATTTGCTCTATGTTGCCTTTGCGTACCTCTACGAAAAAATTGGTCAGCCAGTCCCCAATATTCACATCGACATTGATCTAAAAGTGCCTTTATCGCGGGGGTTAGGTAGTTCAGCCACCGCGATTGTTGGTGGCATAGTAGGCGCGAATATTTTGGCGGGTTCTCCCTTGAGCCAAGATAAGGTTATGCAATTAGCGATCGAGCTGGAGGGACATCCCGATAATGTGGTTCCCGCTCTCCTCGGAGGCTGTCAACTTTCAGTGAATCATCAGCAAAGCTGGGTAATTTGTCCTTGGGCATGGCATGAAGCCGTGATCCCAGTGGTTACAATCCCTGATTTTGAGCTTTCGACCGAAGAATCCCGTCTCGTATTACCGCAGCAGTATGCCCGCGCTCAGGCGATTTTTAATGCATCTCGTCTAGGCTTATTGCCTCATGGTTTAGCACAAAATAATGCAGAATATTTAAAGGCATCCCTTGATGATCAGATTCATCAGCCTTATCGAAAAAATTTGATTGTGGGTTATGACCAAGTCCAAATGGCAGCGGTTGAAGCGGGAGCCTTCGGGATGGTGATTAGCGGTGCAGGGCCAACATTATTAGCTTTAGCAAGTCCCGAGAATGCCGAGAATGTTGCGGCGACAATGCAGGATACATGGTCAAAGTTCAAAGTGAATGCTCAAGCAAAAGTTTTGGCGATCGCCCCTGAGGGAACGACAGTTACAACTCTTTAAATATTACTAACGAACAATAATAGATTGGCATTCGCCTAGTAATTCTTTTAATTAAAATCAGCGCCGCTGAGAAATCTCTGTGTCTTTTGCCAAAGCGTTTGGACAGACTCTTTTAATTGCGTTTTACGATCCCAACGTTCAAATTCAGTTTCATAGTTCTCGCCACTAGTTTGCCAGAGCCGCCAACTTTTCAAACTAAAAAACAAACCCCAAATGAGCAAAATGTAGAGTGACCAAGAAGGTTGCCCAGAGTCAAGGGTGTTTAATCCCAAGAGAAAAGAATTAACAATCCCGAAACGAATCGTTTTATTTTTAAGAATGTGACGACGATATAGATTAAAGTCTTGCTTTTTGCGACTGACAATTTTTTGACTACGCCATGTTTCTTCTGCCACAACCAAATCAGTTTGAGGAATGCCCAAATCAGCAGCAATCTCCTCTAACTGAGTGCGGGTTAACTCGCTTTCTTCCTCGCGGCGGGCGATCGCCAACTGTAAAATTTCCTGGATATCTTCGACCTGATAGGTTTCCGGTGTAGGTGTAGCTGTCATGCGACTGATGGCAACGAAAGGGTTATTCCCCCATTATGCCTACTAAAGTTCAGAATTCGCCTCTGCTATTGGGGCAATTTCTCCATATTCTGACAAGCGGGCGATCGCCTCATCCGGTTCAGCATAAATCAGCTGCAACAATTCACTTGGTTCCATCCCCAACAATCGCGAATAAAAACCCACTTCACCCATAATTCGCGCTTCCCCTTGCCGCAAATACATTGATAAACAGTGGTGAGCTTGGGTTTCAACACTCCGATTTGTCCGAAAAAAAGCCAACGCATGGAGCAATCGATCTTCGTAAGGAGCCAGTTGATTTAAGGCCAAGGGTTCAGGTTTCTTCACAAAATCAGATGGCAATCACCACCATAAAACACACTTTACAAAATAAGCTTTTCGGCAAAACCCCATCTTAAATTATGGATCGAAAAACGCCTCTTTCTTAAATATTCATGAACCTATTTTTTGTAACAAAAAATACAAGAATACATAGTCCAGAAGGATAATTAGGCAACCAAAAATAAACTTAAAACAACATAAACAAGACCTATACGTAAGCAAGGTGTATTACACTGCCAAAAATTGTGGCAGATAATACATTTTCTCGCCGATATTTCCTTGTTTTAATTGATCTTCACCAATTTCTAGACCCTGCTCCCCACACAGAATTGATTCCCCTGATCAAACTAGTCAGACCTGATATGCTGAGAGCTAGACCTTTTTATAAGATGGCTTTTTAGCAAACCTATGCATCTTAGTGAAATTACCCACCCCAACCAACTCCACGGTTTATCTATTCGCCAGTTGGAAGAAATAGCCAATCAAATTCGCGAAAAACATTTACAAACGATCGCCGCAAGTGGTGGTCACCTTGGCCCGGGACTTGGCGTCGTCGAACTAACAATCGCCCTGTACCAAACTCTCGATCTGGATCACGACAAAGTTGTCTGGGATGTCGGGCACCAAGCATATCCCCACAAACTCCTCACTGGACGCTATAACGACTTCCATACTCTCCGCCAAAAAGACGGTGTTGCAGGCTACCTCAAGCGCACAGAAAATCAATTTGATCACTTTGGTGCTGGCCACGCTTCAACCAGTATTTCAGCGGCATTGGGCATGGCATTAGCGCGGGATGCCCAAGGAGAAGACTATAAATCTGTTGCAGTAATTGGTGATGGTGCTTTAACTGGCGGTATGGCCTTAGAAGCCATCAACCACGCTGGACACTTGCCCGACACCAATTTGATGGTGGTGCTTAACGATAATGAAATGTCGATTTCACCAAATGTTGGTGCCATTTCCCGTTACCTCAATAAGGTACGCCTGAGCGATCCGGTGCAATTTTTAACGGATAACCTCGAAGAACAGGTTAAACATCTACCTTTTCTTGGTGAATCTATCACACCAGAAATGGAACGCTTCAAAGAAGGCATGAAGCGTCTCGCAGTCTCTAAAGTCGGTGCTGTCATCGAAGAGCTTGGCTTTACATATTTTGGCCCTGTTGATGGTCACAATATTGAGGAGCTCATCCGTACATTTAAACAAGCTCACAAGGCGAAAGGCCCTACCCTTGTTCATGTTGCAACAGTGAAGGGCAAAGGGTATGCGATCGCCGAAAAAGACCAAGTAGGCTACCATGCCCAAAAGCCTTTTGATCTCGCCACAGGGAAGGCTTACCCTTCGAAAAAGCCGACTCCACCAAGCTACTCAAAAGTTTTTGCCCATACTTTAACGACCCTTGCCGCAAATAATCCAAAAATCATCGGGATTACCGCTGCAATGGCAACAGGTACTGGCCTCGATAAGCTCCAGAAGAAACTACCAAAGCAATATATTGATGTTGGTATCGCGGAGCAACATGCAGTAACCCTTGCAGCAGGCATGGCTTGTGACGGAATTAGTCCAGTCGTCGCAATTTATTCGACCTTTTTGCAGCGAGCTTACGACCAAATTATTCATGATGTTTGCATTCAGAAATTGCCAGTCTTTTTCTGTTTAGACCGCGCAGGTATTGTTGGTGCGGATGGCCCAACACACCAAGGCATGTACGATATTTCTTACCTCCGCCTCATCCCTAATATCGTCGTGATGGCACCAAAAGACGAAGCTGAGCTTCAACAGATGCTCGTCACTGGTATCGAATACAACAAAGGGGCGATCGCCATGCGTTATCCCCGAGGTAGTGGCATTGGTGTACCACTCATGGAAGATGGCTGGGAAGCACTCCCAATCGGCAAAGGTGAAATTCTCCGTAACGGTGATGACATCCTCTTAATCGGTTACGGTGCCATGGTGAACCCAACATTACAAGTTGCTGAAATCTTAGGAGAGCACGGCATCTCTGCAACGGTGATCAATGCCCGTTTTGTGAAACCTCTAGATACTGAGCTAATCGCGCCCCTCGCAAAGCAACTTGGCAAAGTCGCAACCTTTGAAGAAGGAAGTCTAATGGGTGGCTTTGGTTCCGCAGTGTGTGAAGCTCTCCAAGAGCATGATATTCAGGTTCCCGTGAAGCGATTTGGGATTAAAGATGTCCTTGTCGATCACGCAACTCCGGCAGAATCCAAGATTGCCCACGGTTTAACACCAGCACAAATGGCTCAATCTATCCGCGAGAAGTTTTTCGCGAAAAATACAGTTACAGTCAATGCCTAATTTATTCGCCCAATATTTATTAGCTCAATAAATCCACCCATAAATCGGGCAAATCATTGGGAGTGTTCATAAGAGCACTCTCTTTTTATTAGTGCTGGAAAAATAAAAATATGGGCGATCGCCCTAACTCTTACACATGGTTCTTTGATCAACACAAAGACATCACAGTACAGATTCAAAAGCCACGCCAGAGCAGCATGCCTTCCCAACAGTCAGATTAAATCTTGTCTACTCCGAGGGAATGAAGCAAAAGAAGATAATGGTCGAGATTCACTCTGAACGTATTGGGGGATGAAATAGTCCTTAATAGATTCAAAGCCATTTTCCGAGGTGAAGGGCCGATCTACTGAATTCTTAAATAACGTGAGTTCGGGATAAGGAAATGAGGTTCTAATCAAGCTGAAGAGAGGGTTTCTTAGGCTGATGACAGTAGGCAATTAGACCGCAAAGCAAGTTGACACAAAAGTTGGCAGGACTGCGGTGGCGGGAATGTTCAATCTGAGAAATTTTCTTCAGTTGGTCAATGACTGTCTCAATTAAAGCTCGCTTACGAGCCAAAACTTTGTCACGCCAAAGCATCAGGTGATTCTTCATATTGCGACGAGGCTTAGCTAGAAGCCTCACATCATATTCTTCTTGTAAATACTGTGCCAGAGGTTGAGAGACGTAACCTTTATCGGCAAAGACTTTTCCCGATAACCCTTTCAAAAGCTCCACTACCGGCTTTCTATCATTGGTGTTGCCAGGCGTGATTTTAACATTGAGTAATTCGCCATGGTCATTGATAATCAGATGTAGTTTGAAACCAAAGAACCAACCCACAGAGGTTTTACCTCGAGCGGCATGACCATCAAAAACGCGATGTGGAGAGATGCGGCGATTGTGACAAACCTTGATACTGGTGGCATCAATGAAACTAATACCTGTGCATTGTGCTGTAGGTAGACACATAGAGGTACTAACGTCGAAGGCATCCACTCCACAAAACGTTGGTCACTCACGGCTCTGGGAAAAGCTCCTCGCCAGTGATGACGCACATTGATGAGATAGAAATACTTGAAATTACGATAGTGAGATTGATGAAATGCAATCAATATCGTCATTATCTCGCTGAGACTAAGGCTTCTGGGGCGACGTCGCCGCCGTTGTTTCGAGGCCAGTAATTGTTGTTGCCATTGAGGTTCAAAGACTTGGCAGAAATCATCAATGGAACAAAACAAAGGTTCTAGACTGGTCATGGGAGAAAGTGGTGGATTGCTTATTAACTTCCACAATATGCACTTTTTCCTTTTTCTTCCTTATCCCGAACTCACGTTTTTTTAGATAAGTCTGATGTAGGAGTAGTCACAACCTGTCATGACCAGTTATCCTAGAGCTACTTATAAGTCCGTAATAAGTCTATTTGGTAGAGCGTCATCGAGGGCTAATCCCTGTAACGTAGAGCCCATAACGAGATTTGAACTCGTGACCTCTCCCTTACCAAGGGTCTACGGCAAATAGTTAATCAATCTATTAACCGTTTCAACAATCTACCAACTCGAATGTGAGTCAGAAATGCGGGTGAATTTTATTCACTTTTCTTCGTATTCTTAAGATGGCAGATTCACTATTTACCGTAGGTGTGGTTAACGTTTATAAGAGAGTTTCAAGAGAGTAATGTTAAACGCCAATTGCGCAGTAGCTCAATACTTCCATTCACTCTAAATTTCGCAAACAGTGCCATGCTCAAGTCCACCATGTGTTTTGATTTAGAGACGACCTTCGTCCTGCGATGAAACCGAGCAAACCAATGGCGATTGTCTGAGTTGTTTCTCTCAATTGCTATTGTCTCTTTCTTGCTAATGACATGAAAAGCATCTGGGTGATTCTCTAATAGCTGTTGATAGGGTTTCCAATTATCGGTGCAATAGACAGTGATTTGCCATTGCGAGAACCGCTCTAGTAAATGACCTAAAGTTCGACTATCACGACTTCCCAATTCCCAGTCAATGAGTCGCCCAGTATTACGGTCATATGCTTTCCAGACCCAAAGTTTGTTTTTTTCTCTTGGATAAAATGCCATAGCTCATCTAGCTCCACCACGACAGCAGACTCAGGAGTGGGCTTTTCATAATTGGCTTCACCGAAATCTCTTACCCAATTGAGCACTGATTGAGCTGATACACCGAGAATCTTGGCTGTCGCATTCATTGACATACCACTCATATACATCAATACAGCTTCTAATTTCATCCAGAGAGGCTTGCCCCGCTCTTTAGAAAAGCTTGTAAATTGATAATTGCACTGCTTACACTTAAATCGTTGACGATTTTTAGCGAATCCACTTTTGATGATGTCTTGAGCATTACATTGGGGACAGTGAATTGTCATAGCGAGACTTCCAAGGAAACGACTCACTCCATAAAGACAAGTTACCGAATACGGTGGCGTAGCGGAAAGAATAACCCATCATTATCAGTTATAGATTTCCAGAAGGCACAAGAAATTGCTTTTGCCATAAATAGAGATATTGGTGCAGGTATCTACCATAGTCGTGATTACTACGACCCTCGGAAAGCAGTAGAGAAAGCAGTAGAGAAAGCAGCTCTTGATGAGCGATATAAGTACCTTTGACCTCTTGCAAAAGGGGTGAGAGTAGGGAAAAAAGAGGCAAGTAACAGAGCCATAGCGATAAAAAGGCCAACTTACGAACAGCTCCAACATTTATCTCCAGAACAATTCAGGAGAGCCTGTGGAGTTAAACTTCAGACTTTCAATCGTCTGGTAGAGGTCCTAGCAGAAGCTAAAGCAAAGCAAAAACCCGGTCGTCCCAGTGTTTTATCCCTGGAAAATCAGTTACTCCTCACCTTGGAATATCTGAGGGAATATCGCACTTATTTTCCTATCGCTCAATCATGGGGCATTCATGAATCAACAGTTTGTCGCATGGTGCAAAAAACAGAGAATACACTCATCAAAGAAACCGATTGCCACTTACCCGGCATGAAACAGCTCCATGGTTCAGAAGAGTTATCTCTAACAGTAGTGGTGATGGATGCCACAGAACAGGTGATTGAAAAGCCCCAAAAAACAACGTCTTTACTACTCAGGAAAAAGAAGCATCATTCCCTTAAAGCTCAAATAGTTATTGCTTGGCAGTGGGCACAGATTATCTGTTGTGACTGTGAGAAAGGTAGCATCCATGACTTCAAACTACTCAAAAAGAGTAGAGTCCATTTTCGACAGGGACAACTCTGCCTTGCCGATGCCGGATATCAAGGCATACACAAGCGGCATCAGCGGAGTCTCACTCCTCACAAGAAGCCTAGAGGAGGAGAGTTTACTGCGAGCAGAAACAGGAGAATCAGCTCTTAGCAGCTCAAAGAATCATCATTGAGATGGTATTCAGAATGCTCAAAAGATTTCGTATATTATCCAGTCGATATCGTAACCGCCGTCGGAGATGGGGATTAAGACTTAATCTCATTGCTGGTCTTTACAATTTTGAATTGCTATAACCTTTTGCAAGAGGTCAAAAGACATCGGCGTGGGTATGTAAATTAATTTGTGTAAGCGGTCAAAATCAACAAATGGTTAAGGAGACCGTGACCCATGAAAAAACAGAATCAAACCAGTAGAGCCGATGAACTGATTGATGAATTACTGCCAGATTGTCCCGACTCGGAATCAATTCTGGGAGAATCAGGCTTACTACAGCACTTGAATCAGAGATTAATTGAAAGAGCCTTGCAAGGGGAATTGAGTCATCATCTGAATCAAGTCAAAGAAGCGGGTAAGCAGAATAGTAGAAACGGCTATTCCAAGAAAACAATCAAATCAACCCAAGGGGAAATGGATATCAGCATCCCAAGGGATAGGAAAAGTGAATTTGAGCCGCTGTTAGTGCCCAAAGGTCAAAGGCGTATTCAAGGGCTAGAAGAGAAGATACTGGCTTTGTACAGTCGAGGTATGAGTACCAGAGATATTCAGGCACAAATGCAAGAACTGTATGGGGTGGAGATTTCAGCTGGGCTAGTGAGTGAAGTGACCTCGGCAGTGATGGAGGAAATCAAAGCATGGCAGCATCGTCCTCTGGAGGAGATATATCCAATCCTGTGGCTGGATGGCATGAGAATAAAAATCAGAGAGGAAGGACGGGATACGAATCAGACTCTCTATCTAGCACTGGGAGTGAAGCAGTCCGGTCACAAGGAGGTCTTAGGAATGTGGCTATCCTCGGGAGGAGAGGGGGCAAAATTTTGGTTATCAGTGCTGAATGAAATCCACCATCGGGGAGTCGAACATATCTGCATAGCTTGTGTGGATGGGTTGAAGGGATTTCCCGCTGCCATTGAAGCGGTGTTCCCAAAAACGAGAGTGCAATTATGTATCGTTCATCTGATACGAAATAGCCTGAAATTCGTTTCTTGGAAAGACCGTAAGTCCGTGGTGTCAGACCTCAAGCCTATTTACCAGGCCGCCACAGTTTCCGAGGCAGAATCCGCCTTAACTGCTTTTGCGGAGCGTTGGGACGGTATCTACCCCACTATTTCCCAAATATGGCTGAATCATTGGGAAAACATCATTCCATTATTTGATTATCCAGCTCCCATCCGTCGCATCATTTACACCACCAATGCCATTGAGGCGGTCAATCGCTCTTTGGGCAAGGTGTGAAAAACCAAGGGCATGTTCCCCCATGCAGATGCTGCCCTGAAATTGCTGTATTTAGCCCTGAAGCATTTGATGAAGGGATGGACGATACCAATACCCCATTGGAAAAGAGCTTTGAGCTATTTTGCCATTGATAATCCAGAGTATTTTCTTCACTAATTTTCTTGGCTTACACAAAATTCTTGACACTCCCGAGCCTTCCACAATAAAAGGTGCAAACAGTTTGCCTCGACTCCATGCGGCAATCCTCTTAACTCTTCCGCGACGGCTTCCTGACTTGAGGTCATAAACTCTTTCCTCTTCAGGGCCATAGCCATAGTCATACTGACCGTCTCTCTCATCCATTCCCGACTCATCACAGTAGATGATTTGTTCGGGTTTTAATCTTGCTAGTTCTTGCCTCAATGCTTCCCGCTTCTGTTCATCCCTTTCCTGATACCCATAGGCCTTTTTTGCGAGTAAAACCTATCTTCTTCAACATTCTCGATATGGTGCGACGACTCACATCACCCGGCCACAACTCTGCCATTTCTGCCTGGGTTTTATCTGGATGCTGTTGTACAAAGCTTTTGAATGCTTCCCAGTCTGCGATTTTGTGACCATAGCCTTTCTGATAACCTGTTTTAGAGCTGTAGTTCCCTGTTTCTTTTAGACGTTGTATCCAGAGATAAAGACTACTGAGGCTGATATTAAACATGTCACAAACTTCTTGTTTGGGAATACCTCGTTCCACAGCAGCAAGAGCTTTCCGGCGTAGGTCATCACTATAAGCGGCAGGCATTTTTTCTTTAGATAACAACTTTTATTCTAATTCTGAAACCATCCGACCAGCGCTATAGATACATACTTCTCTCCTTATTCTAAAACTATCCTGCTATACCTATAGCAGCGAAGGAGAAGGTTAGGACATAGAACAGAAGGCTATTCTGATGGCATCGAACAAATCCTCAGTCTTCTTGATGAGCTTACTTACCTCCTTCTTTAACCTCCCCCAAAACTTCTCTATCTTGTTCAGGTGTGGTGAGTAGGGTGGCAAAAATATCACTTCACATCCTGCCTTCGCCACCAATGTTTGTATTCTTTCCTTTGGATGAACACTGGCATTATCCAGAATAATAATTTGACCCGGAATCAACTCTGGCACTAAGCAATCCTCTACCCATTGGCAAACTAAGGCGCTGTTGGCATAGCCCTCAAATACCATCGGTGCTATCTGCTCTCCCTCTCGCCATCCTCCAATCACGCTAACTCGTTCTGTACGATGACCTAACTTCTCTGCGATAAACCTCTCTGACTTATGGCAGTAGCCATACCCATAATCTAAGGTATTATCAAATCCACTTTCATCGATATATACGAGTCGTTCTTGGCCATACTGCTTCAGTTGTGCCACAAATGCTTTTTCTAATTCTTTATCTCTCTCTTGATATCGATAGGTCTTTTTTTTCGAGTAAATTCAATTTTCCGTAGAGCTTCACGTCTGGATGCATCACTAATAGACTCTGGCCATTTCTCCGCCATTTCCTTCTGGGTTAGATGCCCATATTCCTCTGCAAAAGCACGAAAAGCATCTAGATCATTAATCTTCGGTTGAGGGCCTCGACGGTAATCTGTCTTCGGAGCGACTGAACCGATTTTCTCTCGTCGTTTCAGCCACAGGTCTAGCGTATTTCGGCTAATACCAAAGAAGCGACAGATATCACTTTTTCGTTCACCTTTATCGAAGGCGGCAACAGCTTTTAGGCGTAAATCAAGACTATGGGGAGCAGGCATGGCATCTATGTTTATTGCTTCTATCCTATTCTGTCTTAACCCACTCCTTGCCTGCTATAAAACAGCGAAAAACATAGGAGGCCGTCGTTATCAACTCAAAGCAAGTAAGTCTAACTAACGTGAGTTCGGGATAAGGAAGAAAAAGGAGAAAGTGCATATTGTGGAAGTTGATAAACAGCCCACCATCTTCTCCCATGACCAGTCTAGAATCTTTGTTCTGCTCTGTTGATGATTTCTGCCAAGTCTTTGAACCTCAATGGCAACAGCAACAGATGGCTTCAAAACAAAAACGGCGGCGGCGCCCCAGAAGTCTGAGCTTGAGTGAGATAATGACTATACTGATTGCCTTTCATCAATCCCACTATCGTAATTTCAAGCATTTCTATCTCATTAATGTGCGTCACCATTGGCGTAGAGCTTTTCCCACAGCAGTGAGTTACCAACGTTTTGTGGAGTGGATGCCTTCAGTGTTAGTTCCTCTGTGCATTTATCTACAGCACTGTTATGGTCAATGCACTGGTATTAGTTTCATTGATGCCACCAGTATCAAGGTTTGCCATAATCGCCGTATCTCTCAACATCGGGTATTTAGATGTCACGCTACTCAAGGTAAAACATCTGTTGGTTGGTGGTAATCAATGACCGTGGCGAGTTACTCCAAGTGAAAGTCACCCCCGGCAACACTGATGACCGCAAGCCAGTGCTGGAACTATTGCAGAATTTATTTGGCGAGAGTTTCAAGTAAGTAATGCTATAACAAAATGGAGTGAGTCGTTTCCTAGAAATTCTCGCTATGACAATTCACTGTCCCCAATGTAATGCTCAAGACATCATCAAAAGTGGATTCGCTAAAAATCGTCAACGATTTAATAAGTGTAAGCAGTGCAATTATCAATTTACAAGCTTTTCTAAAGAGCGGGGCAAGCCTCTCTGGATGAAATTAGAAGCTGTATTGATGTATATGAGTGGTATGTCCATGAATGCGACAGCCAAGATTCTCGGTGTATCAGCTCAATCAGTGCTCAATTGGGTAAGAGATTTCGGTGAAGCCAATTATGAAAAGCCCACTCCTGAGTCTGCTGTCGTGGTGGAGCTAGATGAGCTATGGCATTTTATCCAAGAGAAAAAAACAAACTTTGGGTCTGGAAAGCATATGACCGTAATACTGGGCGACTCATTGACTGGGAATTGGGAAGTCGTGATAGTCGAACTTTAGGTCATTTACTAGAGCGGTTCTCGCAATGGCAAATCACTGTCTATTGCACCGATAATTGGAAACCCTATCAACAGCTATTAGAGAATCACCCAGATGCTTTTCATGTCATTAGCAAGAAAGAGACAATAGCAATTGAGAGAAACAACTCAGACAATCGCCATTGGTTTGCTCGGTTTCATCGCAGGACGAAGGTCGTCTCTAAATCAAAACACATGGTGGACTTGAGCATGGCACTGTTTGCGAAATTTAGAGTGAATGGAAGTATTGAGCTACTGCGCAATTGGCGTTTAACATTACTCTCTTGAAACTCTCTATTTGGCAAGGTTTTTGCAGATAAAGGCTATATCTCTCAACCTCTGGCACAGCATTTACAAGAAGGGCATGATGTGACGTTGATGGCTAAGCCTCGGCGCAATATGAAGAATCACTTGATGCTTTGGCATGACAAAATCCTTGCCCGTAAGCGAGCTTTAATTGAGACGGTCATTGACCAGCTGAAGAATATTTCTCAGATTGAGCACCCTAGACATCGTAGTCCAGCGAACTTCTGTGTTAACTTGCTTTGCGGGCTCATTGCCTACTGCCATCAGCCGAAAAAATCTTCTCTCCAACTCAATTAGAGTCTCATTTCCTTATCCAGAACTCACGTTTATTAGAGCGGTAAACAACCCAATCAGGGAAGAGCATCCAGACAGCAGAAGATTTTTGAAGGATGTAGGAAATTGGCTGGACATAAAAATTGAGTCAGCAACAAACCCCAAGTATCCCAATCATTCATGTGTAGAGGTATGGGAGGGACGAAAGTACATGTCTGGAATCAACGGAGCACCTTGCACACAAGAGCTAAAGAAAATGGCACGCCAGCACTGGGAAAATGCCAACAACTTTGACTATTTGGTTTTGGGGTTTACCTCAGAAGAACATAGTCGCTTCAAGCGATTCAAGCTACTTGAAAGAGATAACATTCTACCCGTACTTATCGATGCGAACCTCAGCAAGCATAATTGCTTTGAAATCATTGCAGATGTGGGACTAAGGCTACCAGAGATGTATTTTTTGGGGTATCCGAATGCCAACTGCATTGGTTGTGTTAAAGCGACTAGCCCGACCTACTGGAATCATGTCAGAGAAGTCCATCCCAAAGTATTTAATGCCAGAGCTACCCAGTCTCGACAAATAGGCGCAAAACTCGTAAGAGTCAAAGGACAGCGATTATTCCTTGATGAGCTTGACCCAGATGCCAAAGGAAGACCCATGAAGGGATTAAATTTTGAATGTGGCATTTTTTGCGAGGAAAAGCAGCTTATCGTTTGACTACCTCTCATGGGTAGACTGCTTGACTTAACAAATACCTTAATTAACGTGAGTTCTGGATAAGGAAAGAAAAGAAGAAAGCTCATATCGTGGCAGTTGAAACCAATCCACAGCTTTCTCCTATGCTTAGTTTAGACGCTTTATTTTGTGACGTTGACGATTTCTGCCCAGTCTTTGAACCTCAGTGGCATCAAGAATTACTTAGCTCTTGCAAAAGGTATCGTCACCGTTCTAGAAGCCTAAGCTTGAGTGAGGTGATGACGATACTGATTGCATTTCATCAATCTCACTATCGTAATTTCAAGCATTTCTATCTCCTGATGGTGCGACACTATTGGCAAAAAGCCTTTCCCAAAGCAGTGAGTTATCAACGCTTTGTGGCATGGATGCCCTCCAGCTTAGTGCCTCTATGTGCCTATTTATGTGACTGTTATGGAGATTGCACAGGCATTAGTTTCATTGATGCCACCAGTATCAAAGTTTGTCACAATCGCCGTATTGCCCAACATCGAGTCTTTAACGGTCATGCCGCTAGAGGTAAAACCTCTGTTGGATGGTTCTTTGGCTTCAAACTCCATCTGGTCATTAATGACCGAGGAGAATTACTTCATGTACAAATCACTCCTGGCAATATTGATGACAGAAAGCCTGTCGTTGAACTGTTACGGAATTTATTCGGCAAAGTTTTTGGAGATAAGGGCTATGTGTCCCAAGCTCTGGCACAACATCTCAAAGAAGAACATGATGTGATGTTAATTGCTAAGCCTCGCCGCAATATGGAGAATCACTTGATGCTCTGGCAAGATACATTCATCGCTCGTAAACGAGCTTTGATTGAAACCGTGATTGACCAACTGAAGAACATTTCTCAGATTGAGCACTCTAGACATCGTAGTCCAGCGAACTTCTGTGTCAATTTGCTGTGTGGCTTGATTGCCTATTGTCATCAGCCTAAGAAACCTTCTCTCCAACTCAATTAGAGTCTCATTTCCTTATCCAGAACTCACGTTAATTACTTAACCTAAAAGGGACTAGTCATCCACTTTAATTCAGTGCTAATCTGAAACCACCCGTGAGTCAGATTCGAGTCAGATTGTAGAGCGTCATCGAGGGCTAATCTTGGTAACGTAGAGCCCATAACGAGATTTGAACTCGTGACCTCTCCCTTACCAAGGATTAGGACAGCTTTAAGTTAACTGGTTAACTCATTTAGCCCTTGCTGTTTCCGCCTACTCTTCGCCCAAAATTCGCCCGGTGGGTTGCTTGCTCCATTTCATCAAGAGCAACCATGAAAATAAGAATAGGGCGTATATCGATTCATAGCCAAAAAACAAGTTCAGGGGAGACCTACCAGCTTAGATGGTCGATTAACAGAAAGCAGTACAAGCTAACTATTAACGAAGAGTCTATCGCTCGACAGATTGCGCTAAATATCTCAAGAGACTTGAATGCTGGCATCTATAACCCCGTTGCCTGTTACGACCCAAAGAAAGCAGTCGAAAAAGCTCGTTTAGATGAGCGATACAAGTCGTTAGTTTTCCTCTGGTTTGAATGGAAAAAGCTTGACCACGAGTATAGTGCCGCTTCTCTGCGTGTCCACAAAAGAATTGAGACGGTTTTGTCTACTATTCATCATGAGCACCTGAACCTAGGTAACGCACATGGGTTTCTTGAGGCGTATCGGATGCTGGGATATTCAGACGGAACCGTTAAGCGCGATTTAAACGACATTGTTGCTTGCGTCAATTATTGGTGCAAATTAGGGAAAGTTGCTCATAATCCTTACCCTGCTATCAAGAGTCAGTTAACTCCCAAAAAACATAACAACAAGGGTCGCTTTACGGCTAACGAGCGCGCCATAATAATTCAAAGTTTAGGTGTTAACGCTTATCGTGACTTGGTGCAATTCCTGTTTATGACAGGGCTTAGACCTGAAGAAGCTATCCCTCTAACTTGGGGTGATATCAACTTCAAAAAAGGGTTGATGCAAATCAACAAAACCTACTCAAAAGGCGACCTGAGGCACAATACCAAGCAAGGGAAGAAAGGAAAAATTGTTCATCGCGCCTACCGATTAGACAAGTCACAAACAGATTTCCTTTTACGGCCTAGCTGGGAAGAATCCGCCCTAAATGAAATCGATAACGCCCTTGTTTTCCCGTCACCCAAGGGCACTTACATCAATTGGGGTAATTTCAATAAAAGAATCTGGAAACCATTACTAACAGATTTAGTGGCTCTCAATAAAATCAGAAAGTACCTTAAGCCCTACTGCATGAGACATACAGCTATCACCAACATGATTAAACGGGGTGACAGAATAAACGTTATTGCTGCACAAGTTGGAACGTCTATCGAGATGATTACTAAGACTTACCTGATTAGCAACGACTGGTGGATTGATGATGACACGGGATTAGACCTCAGCTCTTACAGTGACTACATTTCGGAATATTCCAAGTAATTAATTGCCCTGCACGAATCTAATCTTAAAATGAAAAATTCCCAATTCTTTGCCCTCGTTGTGTCGGTTTTTCTAGGGACAGCACTTAGAGCTGTGGCTTTAGAGTGTCTGCGAACAAATCAAGCACTCATCAGGGATGCGCTAATTGAATTAGTTCAGGAAATCGGATGCCCTATCTCACTGACGCTAACTAACTAAGGTTAGGTAAACGGTGAACGTACCTCTCTTCCAACCTTGCAAAGACCTGAAATTGATATCAATGGAGCAATGTCAAGCTTGCGAAGCACCGTAGGCTTGAGCTTTACTTTGTGAGATTGATAACGATGATGAGTTAAAAGGTTGGGAAGCGGATAAGCTCTCACCTAACTTGCTGCAATATTTTACGCTCACTCAGCAACCCATAAAGGTCAAGCCGCAAGCGGTTCTACGAAACCTTTACTGAACGCTTCATTTACTCCATTAATATCTTGCCAAGTTAGGGAGTAGGAACGTTCCCAATTATCAGCACTTAAGGAACAGTTGACAGCTTCGGTTCTTGGTCAATTTAGATTTAGATTACCTTTATCAGGAAATAGCTTATGTCTTAGAAATAGAAAATGCAGAGACTTTAATTGTGGTACATCAATCGTTGAGTTGTCACTGTATCAAAGAATTGATATAATGAGACCCATATAGTACGCACACTTATATCAAGGCAAAAAGTCCGTCTGCCAATTATTTATGATGTCAACCATTGCACTCATTTTAGGATTTATGTGATGTTTCCAGTGCAATGGTTGACCCATGTTTGTGAATTGAATAAATACATAGACCAATAAGCCACGGCAAGTTTATATCTATCATTTCCTGATGCTTTATCTGCGTTGGGGAGATCCTTCTTCTATCTGTTGATTGACATTTAGATTTGTTTAAGATGCCTTTCATTAAAGGACTCTTAAGTGGATTTATTGGTAGTTATATACTCCGTTGATTTTTTTTGATAGGAGCAGGACAAGGAAAATGATTGAGAATAAACCTGCCTCCTATGAAATCAAGAAACTGGATGAAATCATTCTTAGAGTTTTGCAATCCAAAGAACTCTACGGTCTTGAAATTATTGAAGTTGTCAACCAAGCCAGCTTCGGACATAGAAAAATCAACTTTGGTTCACTCTATCCAAAGCTCAGACAGCTTGAACGAAAAGGTCTTATCGAAGGACGAACCAAACTCGGAGCAACTGGAAAAGGAGAAAAGCAGAAACGATACTACTGTCTTACTGCTTTTGGACAAAAAGTCCTCAATGAGTGTATCGAGTTCGAACGTAGATTATCTGCTTCAACAGGAATTAGAGCCGCGTCAATCTGATACTCTTGTCACAAGGTTTATGGCTATTCCAACAGCTCATATTCTGGAAGTCAGCAACGAAAAAGCGATAGAGATTTCCGAAGGATTCCGTGAGCGAGAGCAGCACTTAATCGAGAATGAAGGCTATAGTCGCTTATTCGTTAACCTAATTCTTTTCGGCAATCTAGGTGTTTATATCTTATTAAGCTTTCTACTTCCCATGATGGATAGGTTTGCAGACTTATACAGCAAAATAAAAAAGTAACTTTCACCAAAAAAACAACATAAAGAATCTAAAAAGTGAACTGTAGCGTGAATATTTCATTATCTCTACAGCGCGAGTAATTAATGACAAATATATTCCTAAAAAAGTATTAGATAAAAAAATGGCTACCAATACAACCACCAAACTGAAATAGAATGGTGGCTACATTTGCAATGTGTCAAAGCCGTTTATCAGGTGCTAGTGAAGTTTCAAGTCCTCTAGCACTGAATGGTGGCTACAACAGATGAGCAATACGTAGAATCCAGTAAAGACCAGATAAAAACGCAGAAATAAACTGCATCAATCGCACGTATTTTTGTTGCTTGAAGTCTTTCATTTTGGACTCCTCTATTCATCAAGACCTTAAAGGGTGGACTTGGTTGTACAAACAATATTATAGAGAGGAACTATTGATGGCTAAACGCTTTGAAATCGTGTATTTTAACTACTTCTTACTACTTCTATGATTTTTTCTATAGTGCTAGAAGCCAGGCAATAAGCGGATAGATAGAGCTAGTTAAAATAGTAGTTTGGAGGTGAGAGTGAGTAGTTTTTTGTGTTGATAGAGACCGAATGAAAAAAATAGCGTATGTTCCAGTCATATCAAAAATTCTCTTTCCTAGGTAGAGTGAGATAGTTAATCAAAGTGTTAATCGGTTAACAGTCTGGTTAACCCAAGCGACTCAGGTGAGAAAATATGCTTGGTATTCCTTCATATACCAGTTCCCCTTAAACTTAAACGCCCTAACTCTTTGAGCATTAATAGCACGTCGAACCGAAGTCTTAGAAATATGCTTACGTTTGCAGTAATCACCTAAACGCTCGAAGGACTTACCATCTTCGGGAATATTGGTGAACTTAACCCATAGATTTATTTTGCCGCCGACATTACTCATTTCCTTATCTGATAAGGCTGTGGAATTTCAGTAAGCTATGTAGCGCTGCTAATATCCGCTGGCGCAATTATCACGACAAGAATCGACACCTTAAGAAGGCTGAAATGATAACGATGCTCATGCAACCCGTGTAACCCTCCTACGGCATGGCCTTAGACAACCTAGGGCTATGTTTGTGCAACCTGCTGGGCTGAGGGGTCTGCGCTCTCTAGGCTTTCGGGTGCTTCATTGTCGATATCCTGCTCAGATAAATCATTCTCTAATTCAGTTATGCCTTGACTCGTGACTGCCTCTAGGTCTTGATTAATGGCTTGAATACCCGTAGCGATATCAGTTGCCACGCTTGGGATAGTTGCTACAAACAGATTCTCTTCATCACCTACTGTGGTATCCCCTACCCCGGCGGGGGCTTCTGCTGAGGTAACTAGTTCCTCTACATAGCCAGACAAGTCACCGTAACCCCTGTCTATTCCGTAAGCTAATGGCTGTAATTCGTATGAATTGCGCCCTACCAAGCTTTGCCCCTTGAGGCTATTCATCAACAGAGATAACTTTGCGTTACTGATATCGATAAGCAACCCATTCAGATAATGCTGTTCTTTTAGCCCTGTAAGTAGATTAGTCGAGCTAGAAATTATGCTGCTGCTGTCCAACCATTCTTTATCATCTCTACCTGAATTGTTAATCAACAAATCACTATACTTGCTTCCCTCGTCTACAACATCAAAAGCAGTTGATACAGCAGTAGCAATAGAAGGAATGTAGTCACCGCTATTAAACGATAATTGCTGAGCGTTGAATGTGGATACGGCAAGGGTCAAAGAGCTTATTCCCAAGTGCTTTTCCTGATTAGCTTCAGCCGCTGATAGGGCATCAAGCACTTCATCGGTTCTATCCTTCTCATCCAGCAGTTCGCCGATATCTTCGGTTAACTCTTCAAGTTTGAATGGCGGTTCCGAAATTACGGATACCCCTTCACCGAAATTCTGTTTCCCTTTTGTGCAAAAACCGTTGTAGCAAACTTCGTACGGAACAGAAATAGTCCCATCAGGTTCAAGGAATGGCAGTCCAAAAGTGAACTCTACCCCCTGAGCTGTCTGAGGGTCGCCATTCTCATCTTCGTAATTGATATCAGTCGTATCTACAAGTGGGTTGTTATCTGCTGGAAGCGCTGTGGAGATGTCGCCGCAATCATCTGGAGACCCATCAGTCGTATCGACAGAAAATTCTACGATTTCCGCTGTGTAGTACTCACCTTGATAAAAAATGCCGTCCTCTTGAAAAAGGAACTGACGAGAAGCCCCGTTGTTCCAGTAAAGCCAAGTTTTCTCAACCCCGCCTTCGGTCGTCGAGCCGTAAGAAATCGCCCCAACTAAAGGAGCAGTTGTGATTAGTCCAGAGTCAGAACCCGAAATTATCTGCCCCCCCGAATCTGTTGCGTAGAATCGGTAACTAACGTTGTAAGGCTTTTCGCACTGTCCCCCCGTAAAAGGCTTATCAAAAACAGCAGGTAAAGGAGTGTCGGGACTAACTCCGCAAGCCAATTGATTCCAATGCCTGAAAAGCTGCTCTTGAACCTCAGCGGGGGCTTCGGCAACAGTGCCCGTTAATAGCTCCGAGGCGTTGGCTGCATACCAGACAGAGAAGTCTGAGACGTTACAATATGCGCCGCCTATTCTTTCTTTAACCGCATCAAAAAAACTAGCCATCTTGTTGTTTTATAAACCACTAAAAAATAACAACTATCAATAAAGCAATAGCTAATCCAGTAGCTGCATACAAGAAAAATTTAGCTTCCCTCATTTGCCTCTGCCACCAGTGTTTTTAAAGTCTGCAAACTTCTTAAATAAGTATTGCCAGATTTGCTTATATTCCCCCTTCAACTCATTTACATCCTGAAGAAGATTGAGGATTGTTTGGTCTAGCTTGCCCATGCGATAAGAAGCTTTTTGAATTTCGGTATAAATTTTCCACATAAAACCGAGTAAAGCCAAAAAGAGAGTAGCAATCAAGCCCAACTCTATCCCGGTATTGCCAGATATAAGAGCTAAGTTAATCATTTTTGTTCATCCATAAAGATAGGAATATTGACGTTAATACAAGTCATTTTGGTTATAAGTACATACAAACTATTTCTAGATAGAGCATAACTAATCTTTCCGCTATTGTCCAATTCAATCTAGAGAATTTCTTCTATTTAGGTAATGTATTCTAGGAATGCAAGTTCATCGAATAATTTAAGTAGTTAACTGAGTGAAGTAGACATATGCCATTACCCGAAAATTACAACTCATCAACTCATTTCCTTAGTGTGGCAAGCAAGGTTTTAAACCCTTTAATATCAAGCTATTTTGACCCTGAAGACGAAATAGAAGAATCAGATATTTCATCACCATTAGGAGCATTGAAACAAGCCTGCAAATTGCATGAAGGGGACTCATTAACTCTAGTCATTGCCAAGATGATTTTTTATGCATTGTTTACAGGTGCTATTACTAACGACATTGGAGATAGGTTTTATGGCTATCCAAAAACAGCTTTCAAAGGAGTATTTTCATCACTAGAGATACAGTTAATTTTTTATTTTAAAGAGACAAGATTCCAAGCGAAGCAAGCAGGCAGAAGCCGTAACAGGCTAGATATGCGCTTAACCGTACGCTTGCTGTACAGGAACGATGAGTTAACAGAACAGCTACTAGAGGAGATTCAAGACAAAATAACAGAAAAGTTTCCCTCTGAATTTGAGCACTTTAAGGGGTTAAATAAATGGAGTTACTACGATCCTAAGAATAGCTTTTCTGGTACTAGAGTGGCTGCATTAAAAGAAGCCGATGCTGTCTACATGTACGAATCTTTGTGTGATATAGCAGGGGTGAGTTATATACCGGGTAAGCTAGCCGCTATCACCAAAAAGAACTATGTCACAGAGACAATAGAAACTCTAGGGGAGGAAAGCACAAAGACTAACCAGCCGCGAACAGGGAAGGTGAGGTTGGAGTTGGTAGAACTTGTATTGCCAAACAATAAAGATTTCAACCTTATTGCTCGACGTGGCAAATATTACGTATATGGAGAGACTGCGACTTAACTAACACAATTTGCATGAAACATTAATGTACCCAGTATCTTTAGCACGCTTTTTTGGTGTTAGCTTGAGATTGTGAACAACCAAGGAAAATTGACTTATGACCAAGCCTGCTCGCTCCGAATCTCCCTACGAATTTACAGTCGATGGGGACAAATATTCCGTATCTCTAATCGAACGGAACTACGACGGTTTTAACGACCTTTTGGGTCTAACAAAACGAACTGATAGCACATCTGAAGATAGCGAACGACTGACAATTGTTGAGGCTGTAGAAGGCCTTCTCTTAGTCCCCGTAAAGATTACTTATGAAGTAAAAGGGAAAAAGCGAAATGGTAAAGCTGTCTTACAACAAGCTACTATTTATTGCTCCGGCGACCAACTTAAGGATGTGCGAAAAAACAATGGTGGCTTGAAAGACAAAAAGTACAACGGGCAAAAAATCGTCAAGGTCAAAGGAGATACTGAAATTCGCAAGGTTGGCGCTTAACGTACACATTCCACTTTCATCTTTTCCAAGTAAATTTATTTTTTTGAGGTTTAATTATGCCAGCTAATGGATGGGCAATTGTTTCTTATAGTGACGAGCTAGACAACACGGTTGATGGTGTTTTTGCAGACGATGGGACGATTCAGAATATCGCTGATTTAGTGCCTAACCCTAACTGGTTTGATGATGGTGCTCAAACGACCCCTGATGCCAATGGTGAAGACCGCTACGAACCGTTTGATGCTGACAACGTAAACGAGGCTGAAGTGCTTCTTTTCGCTGAGGAAACCATCGAATCTGCTCGACGACGGAAAGCAGAGGTACAAACACTGTTCTTAGACCGTCGAATCGACATTGTAGAGTGTGAGAAAACTGTCAACCTAAATCCTTAGGTCTGAATCCACATCTAGGTTAGTTATTGAGGGGGCTTATGCTCCCTTTTGCTGTTCATGGAACTATTAGAAGTAATCGAGATAGAGAAAGGGCAAATAATCACAGGGTTGCCTGATTTTGACGCGATAAAGGTATTTGACTATGAACCTATCAATAGGTTGCGTAGGACTAGGGGCGGTGTCTCGTACTTGTCACCCTTGTATATGAAGCTACTGGTGGAGTTAAACGGCTTTACCACAGCCATCAATCCCACATACTTAGTCGATAAAAACCCTGAATTGATAGTGGTAAATAGTCAAAATTTACCTGTTCGTGGATTAGATATATCAGGGGATACCAGACTTGAGTTAGCACTTTATAGGAGCGATGACATGGATATTAATTCGATACTCCCTAGAACCGCCACAGTACGAGTGCTACAGCTACAGCGCAATCAAGAGAAGACCGTAGACTTTAGCGGCTTTATGTTCGAGTACTTCAGAATCGACCAAGTACTAGCTGATTTAGAGTTATTCAATGACAACGACAGATTGACTATCGATGTGTACTTTCAGGGCAATCCGGTGCAGCGCATCGTAATTAATGAGCCATCATCTGTACTTCCGGACTTCGTGTTAAGTCGCGAGTACTCATTAGTTCTCAAGGCAAATCGGGATAGCTTGGATGCTGTAAAAATTTCTGTATCTGAGGCAGCCAGTCATCAGGTGGTGGTTATTTCGTAGGTTGGTTGTGTCAGTTAACTAAAGTGTTAATTGGTTAACACTTTAGAGGATGTCTGAAAAGGGTGGTGCAGAAGAAAAGTTAGAGATTTAGCCAGTAAGAGGTTGTCTGAAAAGTCTTTATGTTCGATAAATGCTGCGTAAATTCCGCCAGGTTGATCGCCTGAAGTGCTTATTTTTACGTGCAACTCATTTCGACAAAAGTTACGGTCAGACCCTTTTCAGACATCCTCTTAGAGTGTATCTGCACTTCTTAACTTTTATTTTCGCTTATTTGGCCGGAGAAATGCTAAAACAAAAGGAAATACACGAAGTTGAGTCTCCAATGAGAGATACATGACTTCACATAAGATAGTTGGTTATCAAGATAAATGTTTGACTCACAAAGATTATCTGATCTTCAGGAAATATTAGAGCTTCGTTACGAACAACTCGGGGTATTTCGGAAACAACTAGCTATGACGGCCTCTGTCCCTGAAAAGTTTCAATTAAGACAAACTATTAAACGTGAGATTCTCCCAGATATTCGACAGTCTGAAAAAGAATATTGGAAGATCTACCCTTTAGAAACTATTGTTGTTTCTGAGGATGAAGCAACAGCTCAACTAGCTCTGGTAAGTGAAGCTGTAGAGTCATTTGATAAGGCATCAAATACTGAATATGCTGAAGAATTGATTCTGTTACTAAATGAGATTCGAAGATTGTTAGAAGATTTGACACAGCCTGCATCCGCAAAATTAAAAGTTGCCCTTCCACTGATTCCAGCAATAGCATCTTATGAAATAGAAATGGAAACGTCAGGTTTGATGAATAAAGCCTGGGAATCAATTAAAGGAATGACTCGGAGGTAGCTTATGTCATCTCAAGACCTGAAACATGAAATAAAGGCTTGGCAAGATCGACGACACTCATTGCGACTTTCACTAATCAAATCTGATAGTGATGAGAAAAAATTTTCACTTAGAAAATCAATAGAAGAGTGTGATAGAGAAATTGAAAAATTAGAATCGGATTTACAAAAACTAAATGTATTTTCCACAAATAATGAATCGCAGGATAATTTGAGTTCTCAAGAGCCATTATACAGCAATGATACACAAGATAAATTGATAGTAGAAAGTGCTAGCAGTGAGTCGATTAATATGTCACAAGATGATTTGTCTGATTCACAACTTCTAGATATCAAGCAAGCTCAATTGAAACGTCTTAAAGATTTAATAGACAGTTCTGGAGGTCTTAGTGAGTGCCCGACAGAGATGATACAAGAAATTGCTATTTTGCGTTTGGATATAGCTAATCTTGAAGAGAAAGTTTCTGTAGATAGTACTACTACTATGGAGGATATATCTAAATATGACATTCCTGCACCAGTACAATTTATCGACAGACCTGAAGAACGAAAGTTTATTGAAGAAGCTCTTAAATCCTCAGAAAAATGGGTGAGAACTATTGTAATAAGAGGCATGGGTGGAACTGGCAAAACTGTTTTGGCGGTTGAGGTTGCCAGAGCTGTAAGGGGAATATTCAAGAAAGTTATCTGGGCTTCAGCAAATGATCACTCAATCACTTTAGCCAATCTTTTAGATATTGTTTTAAGAGCAATTAATTATCGATCTGATCAATTAAACATAGATGAAAAGCAAGAAAAAGTATCAGAACTCTTACGGGGCGGTAGATATCTGTTAGTTATAGATAGTTTTGAACGAATTGGAGATTCGGATGTAGATACATTTCTGGCTAGAAATGACTTTTATCCCAGTAAAATTTTAATAACGACAAGAGTTATTTATCCTCAAAATTCTACAACTATTGAATTGCGAGGTTTAAAACCTGAACAGAGTGAAAGAATGCTTAGAGAGGTTGGTAAAGCTCAAGGAGTTGCCAATGAGATTATACAGAAAGATACTATTGATAAAATTCATAATATAACTTCTGGCTTACCGATTGCTTTGAAGTTGATCATTGGTCAACTTTCTCAGAACATTCCTTTGAAGCTTGTTTTAGAAAGCTTGAAAAGCAATAAAAAAATGGAGCAATTAGTAGGTGATGATTTGCCTATTGAAGGTTTGTTAGACCATCTATTTGGTAATTCATGGAAGTTTCTGCGAGAGAATGATTCATCAGCTTGCACAATCCTAATGAGCATGACTTTTTTTGCAGCGCCTGCTGCTGAAAGAGCTATCCAGATCATTACTGACACCAATGAAAATAGGTTTCAATCAGCAATTAAAAATTTGATTCGGATGTCTTTGATCCAACCTGATAGAGATCTTACAGAAGGAAATGAATTGCGTTTTTCTCTACATCCATTAACTCGTAGTTTTATTGATACAAAAGTTGATGATGATCGTGTTGTCAAAAAAGCAATATATAGTTCTGCTGTTAATTATTTTATGAGCTTGATGGAGCAATTAGGACGCCCCGGTCTGGAGGCATCGGAATATGAGAAATTAGAGCAGGATTTACCTAATTGCTTAGCAGCATTTGAATGGTGTAGTAATCAAAGAGACAATAGAAATACCTCAAAAATAGTTGAACATTTACAGCATTTCTTGTTTGAAAAAGGGTTTTGGCATACTCGTATTCAGATTTGCAGTTCTGCCTCAGCACTTGATCATGATTCGTCAGGAAATAATTTTGAGGCTGCTTGGCGAGAATCTTTTTGGGCAGGATGGGTTTTTAGTCGTCAAAACAACTATGATGAAGCAAAAAAATGGTTGGAAAAGGCTCAAGAGAGTTTGTTTAAAGTGTCTAGTCAAAATGTTTTTAAAATATTATATGAAGCCAAAACTTTACAACTTAACGCATTAATAACTCATGGAGAAGCAGTCGAAGTTTACAAACGCAGCAAGAAGCAGGGTAGCCCCGCAACTAATATGAAAGCTGAGGTAAATAATCTGTTTGAACAAGCGAATGGGTATCATAATAAGGCGCGCAATCTTTTTATTGAGTACATAAGTAAAAATGGTCCACGTTGGACGTTTGAAGATCCAGATTATGCGATAGCTCTTGTTGACTCTAACCAAGGTGATTTATCAGTTGACATGGGTCACTGGAAAAATGAAGTTGGGAAAGAAGAGGAAAGTTATGAACATTACGAGCTTGCTCAGAGGCTTTATTCAACTGTTCTAGAGAATGCGAATAATAGTTCTTGGCAGAATAAAGAGGCATTGATTGCCTTTAGCTCAGCAAATTTGGGTCATGTTGAAATCTGGTTGGGACAAGAAAAAAATCTTGAGCAAATCAGACCCCGATTTGATGAGGCTTTACAAATAGCGAGATTTATTGGGCGTCCGCATACAATAGCCTGGTGTTATAGAGGATATGGTTTGATAGAGCAGCGTTCAGCCCAAATTGAATCATCTATTTCTCGAAAGATAGATAAGCTTAATGAAGCTCAAACTTGGTTGAGAAAAGCATTAGATATTTTTGAGCGTATTGGCCGACGCGAAAGAGTTGCAGAAACTAGAGACTCTTTGAGAGAAGTTGAACTCGAATTGACTCAATTTCAATCCGCATAAAGATCTGGAAAGACTCCTAGAAAGGGACGCCGAATCGCTATTTAGCAGAAGTTGAAGCTAAATAATGATAGGCAACAGTGTCTCTAATGTTATGAATATTCAAAATCTTATTTTCTAATTTGTATAACGACTTTCTTCTATGGCAAGTGACTGAATTTCTGCTAGAGATTTTAAGTTGTCTAGAATCATCAGAATACCTATTCCTATCTAGGTAAAATGACTGAGTTAACCAGAGTGTTCGCTGGTTTGTTCTTTTTTCTATGAGCCAAAAGGTATCTTCCTAGATACAACCACTGGGTTAACTAAAGTGTTAACCGATTAACATTCTGGTTAACCCACACGCTCTACCCACTGAGCCGACTATTGACTTAATAGAAAAAGTGTTAACTGGTTAACACTCTGGTTAACTTCAAACTTCTAGGTAGAAAAGGATGTTTCTCAGATAAAAAAACGCTAGTTAAGCACTTAATACTTAACTAGTTAAGTGTTTTGTTAAGTCAATCGATTTAGGTACGGGTATATACCCCTCTAAAGCTCTAATAATTTTATGAGTTCATCTGTGCTAATTCCGAGATATTGAGCAATGGTTATGACTTGCTGGAGCGATGGCGGGGTTTTCCCAGTAACTATTGTGCTAACCCTCTGATGAGTTACTCCCAATAATTCAGCTATGTCATTCTGCTTGATGTTACGAGATTTCAAGTAAGCCTTAAACGTAGTCATTTCAGTAGATTCGAGTCCTTCTTGTTCTTTTTTCCGCACAAAAACTCAAAGTATACGTTGCATTTTTGTTGGAGATAGTCTAATTTATCAATAACGAGTTAATCCATTAATCGGCTAACTCAAACAAAAAACGCCCACGGGTTCTAACCACCGAGGACGTTCATCGAATAAATACACTCCAATTCTACTCATGAATACAGTTAACTGGCAAACCGCTAAGGGTCGTCATCGCTCCGACTTGGTAAGACTTCATCCTCAAATGTTTATCGAACAAGGCTTCTTGGTCAACAAAGCTGGGATTTGGGTTAAATACGATAAGTCTTACGTCGTTCATAAGCTTTACAAGACATTAAATCACGTTGCATCGGTTAGTCTCGAAGATTGGCAGCAAGCTCTAGAATCAGCATCTCAGATGTACATGCAGGAAACTGGTTCTGAATATCCTCCTGTATGGGCTACTCAACTAACTTCTGAAACCTTCACTGATATCTCTCTACAGCTACAACTCATCAAAGACAAAGTAGAGGAATGGGATAACAAAACAACAGGGAAAAGCGACCAACCCAGATGGTCTAATGTTTCTGCTCTACTGCTGGAACTAGACGAAATTATTGGCTAAACCCACAAAAAGCTACAGGGGAGCCAAAAAGTTTGTACATGTCGATGGAATAAGGTTTGACAGTCTATTAGAGGCTGAGACTTACCGAAAACTGAAAAAGGTCTGTCCATTCTGTCAGATAGATACTCAGTTCAAGTTAGTCGCTAAACCCAAAACTAGAGTCTTCCCAGTCATGTACTGGAAAGTAGATTTTAGACTATCTCACCCCTGCCTAGAGACTCCAATCTACGTAGAGCCTAAGGCTGTTTTGACTAAAGATTTCATGATTAAGCTTAAGTTCTTTGAGTACAATGACCCAGAGTCATTTAGCAACCTTTGGTTTGTCGTACCAGACAATTTTAATCAAGAGAGAATTACCAAGTTTCAGTGCAGAACAAAGTCAAAAGTAGTCCGGCTTAAGAACTTGCACACTATTTGTCCAAAAGTATAAACAATGCGCATTTACACCTTGTTTAGAGATGGCTACTCAACCAAAAAAGAGTTGGTTAGACTACCTTTTCAGGTAACTGCGATTAGTGATACAGAAGCTCTTTTTAAAGGGAAAATGCTGTATCCAAAGCTACACGTAAGCCTATCTAAGTTCGCTCAAGACTAATCGATTCACCTGTAAATTTCATCCAACTAAATAATCATGGAAAAGCGTTACACAGTAGAATTTACCGCTCAGCTTAGCAATGGGGAAAAGGTTGTTGCATACACAACGACATCCGCCAATTCTCCAAGTGAATTTATGGAAGGAATCAACCAATCAAATACAAATATGGTTGCAAAGAAAGCGGTAGAGAAAAATGACTAAAGGCGAAAAAGATTTAAGCAAGGCATCAGCAGTGTTCGACTACTCTTGCTATGCCGATTGTCCCAATTGCCTAGACACAATCGATATTCTGGACTGGGACGAAGAAGGGGAGGTAGTTAGTGCGTATTTCGATGAAGCAGCTATCGCCCTAGACATCACTTGTGAAGGCTGTGGTCATGAATTTACAATCGATGGCTTTCGTCATTAATCATCACAATGAATCGAGAAGCTGAAGCCTTTCTAGTGATGCTTATTATCGCGGTATTTCTAGGGCTATTTGCCTACTACTACAGCAATCACAGACACACAACAATCGAGTTCAAGCTGCCATCAATTGAGGTAATCCATGAATAAATGTCAATCGCTACCTATCAAATCTCAGGTCAAGAGACAGTTTGCTAATGACCTAAAGAACTGCAATCTAATCGCTCTCAAAGCTTATCTCAGTGCAACTATTTTCCCTTTGCTTTACAAGTACTTGAATTTTAAGCATGGAACTAAAGGGGAGATGGTCTTATCCAATCAAACCAAGTGCTTGAAAATCACCATCAAAATCTTTTGGCAACTCTATGAAGCTCAAAACAATCACAACTATCGTAGTGAGTCTCCTAGTAGGAGTTACCCTAACCATTGCCGCATCACAAGGCTTGTCAACGCTGGATAACGCTATCTCTGAATACTGCCAAAATCACGAACACAACTAACATACTTAACCGTATTAACCATGGCGACATTACGTATAAAACTAGACCGATTAAAGCTAATCGAGCGCATCGAAAAAGCTACCAGTTTCCTACAAGAATACCTCCCAAAAATGGAGGAAGAGCATCAAGAGAAACTCAAAGACTATGATGCATTACTTGAAGACCTAAAACATGGAGAGTACAAGCAGGAAGATGCTGAGTCTATCAAAGTATGGAGTGATTGGAATTGCAAGGAAAATGAAGTTTTTGTGAGCATCAAACACAAGGCCGTTTTACCTGAGTCAAAACCAAGTTCAACTATCGAATCATATCTGTTGAGGGGGTACATCAGGACACTGGAAAAAGCAAGACGGCAACTAGAAATTTGCACCACAGAAACTGTGTCACCAAGCTCAATAAAACCAATTGATGATGCCCTTGCATTCTATGACTCGGTAAAAGACGAATAGCTCAATTGTCTGGGTTTAGAAAGACATTAACTATCTACTGACTAACTATCAACAATCATCCACAAAAAGAACATGAAAAAGTACACAGTTGGGCTTGAAGGACTCGTTGTTACAGAAGTCTCCGAAATCTATACAGTCGAAGCTGAAACCGAAGAAGATGCGCTCGAAAAAGCCAGACAAATGATGGACGATGACTACATTTGCGACGAACTGGATATCCAAGATGGCTATGCAGAAGAAATCGACGAATAAGCCTCTACGCTAACCGTCTAATTAACCTATCAACTATTAACTACAGGTAAATCATGTCTATTTGGTACAACAAACGCGATAACGCTGACTCTGCATCCCTTGGTAACGTCGAGAACGAATCTACTTCTATCGAGTTCACACAGGGCAAGATGGTGCTAGATTCATCAGGCAATTTTGCAACTCTAATCCTTTTGGCTACAAGCTGCACCAACCTTGCTAAACGTGGCGATTCTAATCCATCTCTAGACGAAAAAGGTGAACCCGTTAAACTCGATATCACTATCAAGGATTACGAGAAGTCCTACCAAGATAAGAAGACTAAGAAGACAGCTACAGAGTTTGGTGTATGGCTAGTTGAGTACATCAAGGAAACCTATGGCGATAAGGGCTTTAGTGGTCGTCTAACCTTTGGTTCACTGCAACCTACATCTCTAGAATCTCTCAAGACTGGCAAAAAGCAGGATGGCTCAGACCTTACTGATGAGATGAAGGAATTTCTTATGGAAACAGCACTGAAGCTCGAACCATGTGAAGACACATCAGAAGTAGACAAGGTAAACCTGTCTGGTGGTTACAGTAATTTCCGTAAGCCTAAAACTGCTCAGGACAGATTGAAAGAAGTTCTTGAGCTACTGAATGAAGGCGTTGAAAAGGAAGAAGAAAAGTTGAAATCATTTTCGGATGTTGTGCTTTTGCTGTCCAACCAAGAACAAGTTGAACGTGAATCTTATTCTGCTGTTTTGGGGGTACTAGTCCGCTAGGTGGAGCATCGCAGTTAACTAAAGTGTTAACCAATTAACACTTTTTCTACTAAGTCAATCGTCGGCTCAGTGGGTAGAGCGTGTGGGTTAACCAGAATGTTAACCAATTAACACTTTGGTTAACTAGAACACTTTACCTAGGAAATAAGCATGACTTTTTACCCACTTCACGAGATAGAGGGGTTAGACGAATTCACCCCAATAAATGAATTTGTAGATATCTTCGCTGACAATTTCATGATTATTCCTTTCAAGGAAATACAACTAGAAATCATGAAAGCTCTTTGCTTGATGCCTAGTTCATGGATGATTAACGCTCCAATTGTTCAAAGCTATGGTGTCTCAGGTTCTGGCAAGTCTACCTTCCTAAAGTTGGTTGCTGCCGTGCGTGGCTTTAACCCAGCATCAGCAATCAAACTAGGTAAGATTACCCCTACAGCTATCCGCAATCATCTACAGCAACAGAAATTTGGCAATGATTGGAAAGACAAAGTAGAGGCAGGGATAGACCTTGAGGAATCAGATTGTTTTCTCCCTTGGGACGACATTACCCCCCGAATCCTCGAAGACGACCTATTGTTTTCTATCCTCAAGTCTGGTGCATCACGAGCCACATCTAACACAGGTATTGCAGTAGCCGGGACAGGTACAAACCTAGACTTCGATGTATTTGCTCCTAAGTTATTAGGTTCAGTGACGCCACTTTGGGCTGTGCCAGAATTAGAAGAGCTTAAACGCAGAATGCTGATTTTGAAGCATTTAAAATATGATTTTTTGCCTCCTGAGGATAAAGGGGTTAACCGTCAACCATTTGACCTAGAGGAAGTGGATTTATTCAATTTCTCTGCTTATCAAGGATATGCAATGTTTTGGGCAAACGAAGACAACAAAAATCGTTTTTTTGAACTCAAGAGATGTCGTGAGTTTAGAAAGCTCCTAAAAAAATCTGGGATGCTTCAAGATTTTACTTCTATGTGTTCAGAAATTATTGCCATCCATGTCTGTATCTGTGGTGATATTGATAAGTCTGTTGACATTTTTAGCAAATACTATCAGGAAATCCTGCTTGTGTTGCTAGAGAACAAAACATCTATGCAGATAGCGTTTGAGCAAATTGTTGCTAATTGTCAAAAGCAATGGGTGTGTGATACTCCATTGGAAATTGACGCTAAATTCTTTCGTAGCAAGATGATGGAAGCCCGGATGAATGGAGCAATCACAGAATCTCTTACAGGCAAGAATATCAACTCTGCAATGTGGTCTTTAGGGTTCAGACAAACCAAGTCTGTTTACTCAAGCAGCAAGTCGGTATGGACACGGATTTAACTAACCCTGAAACGCTAGATTCGTGCTTCGAGAAATTCTGTTTAGCCCATGACCTATACAAGGTTTCCGAGGACGAATCTTTACTGAATAAACTCGCAATATCCTATGGGTTTAGCTCTTGGAGCCTATTAGAAGACGCTATCTACGAGCAATTTCGTAGAGAAGCATATCGATACATGCGAGAAAACTTCTAACACTAATCAATTAAACAAATGAATAACTTAAACATCGGACAAAAGGAAGCCGTTAATAACTTCCTTGAGTTCTGGGATTCTCCTGCTCAATTTTTCTTTTTGGATGGTTCTGCTGGTACTGGAAAGAGCTATACAGCATCTAAAATCCTTGGGATTCTACATGATGAATATGATTTGAGATGGCATGAGGTAATCGCTACAGCACCAACTCACCGAGCGAAGAATGTCTTGATTGAGTTCATGGATTCAAATGATATTCCTGTGGAATGTGCCACCATCCACAAGGCTTTAGGTTTGTCTATCGCTACCAATGAACACGTTCAAGAAACTATCTCTGGTGAGTCTCAAGGATTCAACGATAAAAAGCTGGTGATAGTAGATGAAGGTTCGATGGTAAGCAAAGACTTGTGCTCAGAGATTGTTCAAGAATCATTCATTAAAGGGAATAAGGTTTTAGTTTTGGGTGATTCTCTACAACTAACCCCCGTGGGTGACGCTTCAGGCGAATTCCCGATGTTTAGTGTTTGTAAGCATAAATCTCTGCTTACTGAAGTGATGAGATACGACGGTGGCGGAATCGCTGATTTCGTTAAAGCCTCAAAGATGGCTGTAGACCTACAGGTTTTATTTGACTGGAAGTCTAGATACAAACCAGATTTTGATGATTTAGAAGCTATCTCTAAAACTGAGTTAGTAGAACACTGGCAGAAATGTGATGGCTCTAAAGTAGCTCTTGCACTGAAAAACGATACTGTCGGTACTCTCAATCAATTACTTCGTTCTGTTGACTCAAGCCTTACTCCTGAACAGAAGAAAGAACAGTTTACCGATGGTGAGCAAATTATCTGCAATAGCCCGGTATTTGAGGGCAACGAGATTATCTACAGCAATGGCTCAGTGCTTGATGTCAAAGGGTCATCTCACTACAAAGAACAAATTAGTCTGAACTGTGGTTCGTTCTCGTTTAATGGGTTTGCTGTAGATGTGAATGACGGAATTACACCTTGGAGAATCATCACTCTGCCACCATCAGAGCGGAAGAAACTAAAAAAAGCCCTCAAATTATGTAAGGACTTTGCCAGCAAGCAAACTAACCAGAATGAGCGTAAAGTCGCATGGAAGGATTACTGGAAACTGAATAAGTTTTTTGCTGATGTGGATTATCTCTATGCGATGACGATTCACAAGTCACAGGGTTCTAGTTTCGGCAATGTGTTTATCAAACGTGACTTCACTTGGCTAAAAGACCACAAGCTTCAACCGCGATTATGGTACGTCGGTTCGTCCCGTGCAAAGAAAAAGCTGTTTATCGTTTGACTACCTCTCATGGGTAGACTGCTTGACTTAACAAATACCTTAAGTACTTAACCCAAAAGGGAGCGGTCAACACAAACCATTTTGATACAATAAAAAAACAAGTTCGCCCATTGTTCGCCTATTTTGAAGAGTGGTAGAGCGTCATGACGTTCAAACGTAGAGCCCATAACGAGATTTGAACTCGTGACCTCTCCCTTACCAAGGGAGTGCTCTACCCCTGAGCCATATGGGCATGGAAAAGGTGATGGGCCGAGCTGGATTCGAACCAGCGTAAGCATAGCTAGCGGATTTACAGTCCGCCCCCATTAACCACTCGGGCACCGACCCACGTATTTCTTTTCACAGTTAACAACTCTAACATAAAAGTTTTTTTTTGCAAGCCCTCTCTCAATATTTTTTGAGGGTCTAGATTAAGAGGATTTTCTAGAGGGGCGATCGCCAAAAGGTTCGAGGTCACTTTCGTCATAAATTTCACCAACCAATTCTTCGAGAAGATCCTCAAGGGTCACTAAACCCACAGTGCCACCGTATTCATCAACGACAATGGCAATGTGCAACCGTTGCTGCAACATTTCCTTTAGCAGGTCCGCAACCCTTTTTGTTTCAGGGATATAAACTGGAGTATCCATCACCTGACTAACTGATGTTGATAGCTGCTCAGAGGCAGTATCATTAATAACTTTTAGAGCCTGTTTGAGGTTGACAACTCCAATGATGTGATCTTTGGATTGTTCCTGTACCGGAATCCGGGAATAACCCGTTTCTAAACAAACATCGATGAGTGCTTGGACGGTCGCGCCATGGTCTATGGTACACATTTCGATGCGGGGCTTCACCACATCTTTCACCATCATGTTGTCGAGGAGTAGAGTATTACCAAGAATTTGTCGCCGTTGTAAATCGAGCTTGCCTTTACCGCCAAGGATCTCGATCATTAATTGCAACTCGGTAAGGGTTTCACTGGTGGGGGCATTTTTATTTTGCTGGCCGGAAAAAAGCTTGATTGTTTTCTCAGTGATGGTCTCGAAAATGTAGATGATGCCAAAGAATGAAAGAAATCGAGAGATCAGATAAATTGGCCGCACCACCAACGTAAAAGTAGAACGCACATTTAGGATAGCGAGAGATTTTGGTGTAATTTCACCAAAGATAAGCACAATAATCGTGACAACAGCTGTTGCGACACCTAAGCCTGCATTACCTAACCAGATGGCGAAGAGATTACTGGTAAGGATGGCAGAGAAATTATTGACAAGATTATTGCCAAGGAGCAGGGTCGTAATAAATCTGGTACGGTTCTTTTTTACAAGGCGGAACATGCCTTGCGGATCTCCCTGCCGCTTAATTAATCCTTCAAGCTTTAGATCATCAAAAGCGGTAATGGCTGTTTCAGATCCGGCAAAAAAAGCCGATAAACAGAGCATTACCGCGAGGACGGCGATATCTAGCCAAATTTCTCCGAGAAGGGGACGGGGTTCGGCGATCGCAACAAAAGAATTCAATTTGTACAGAGAGAGTAAGTTAGCTGGTTACAACGGAGCGTAACGACTTTTAGAAGGCGTAAGCGGTACGCAGGCCCCAAATAATGAGGACAGCGATCGCCCCAAGCACCAGTACGGCAGAAACTGCAACGACAACGGGCTTGTCAGCTCCATCGAATTTCATGATGCCACGGTTGAGATCAGACATAATATTTTTTTAGTGAACTCCTGTTCCACAAAATACAAAAGACTTCTTTTATAGGTTATCGAACTTACCGGGTGATCGCGTGCAAGAAATTACGGAAGCGTGAAAAAGTTAGGAAACCTTAGCTGGAGTCATTGGTTTATTGGGTTGATTAAGGTGTTGATACTGCCAATCCATTTCATGCCAAGCCTTGCCATCAAGGGCACTCTGCTCGATTAAGCTCGCTAAGCGTAATGCTTTGAGAGCTTGTTCACCACCAACGGAGGGCTGTTCTCCTCCTCGCACACATTGCACAAAATGCTCAAGTTCAGCGTGAAGTGGCTCAATATTGCTGGTATAAACCTGTTCGATTAAGCCATCTTGACGATATAAAACCTGACCATAATCGGTGGTGTAGTTAGCGGTGGTTTGGCGATGGATTTCGATCTCATTATTCAGAAAATCCGCTTCCGTTAAGGAGTTTTTACAATGGGCGGCGATCGTCCGAATCTTGCGATGGGTGACTTTACTTGCTGTCAGAGTCGCAACAATACCATTGGCAAAGTTAAGCGTTGCAGTAACGTAATCGAGATGGTTTGATTCTTCTTTCTTAGAGCCTGTAGCCGTCAGCTGAACAACTGGAGAAGCAGCCATTTCCAGCAAAAGGTCAATGTCGTGAATCATTAAATCCAGCACAACGGAGACATCGTTTGCTCGCTGGGAATAAGGGCTCATGCGGTGAGCTTCAATGGCGAGGAGATGTTCTGTTTTAAGGACTTTACTCAGTTCTTGAAAAGCGGGATTAAATCGTTCAATATGACCGACTTGCAAAATTACTTTATGTTCAGCAGCGGCATTCACGAGGGCTTCGGCTTCGGCAATGCTAGCAGCGATCGGCTTCTCGATCATGACATGCACACCTCGTTCCATACATTCCAAACCAACTTGGTAATGGAGCTTTGTGGGGACAGCGATGCAAACGGCGTCGACTAGCGGCAGTAGCTCACGATAGTCTTCAAAAAATTTGATGCGGTATTTACTGGCAAGATCCAGTCCTCGTTCGACATTGAGATCTGCAATCCCAACGAGTTCAACATCCTTCAGTAAACTCAGAACACGGGTGTGGTGCTGTCCCATGTTACCGATGCCGATGACACCGATCCGAATTGCGGGTTTTTGCGATACACCAGTCTGAACTTGAGACATAGAATTTAGAAACTCCTGCGTACTCCTCACAATTGGATGTTGAGAGAGTGTGCTGTTTTCTTCTCTCCGCATCTTTTTGTCACCGATGTTAACACGGAACTTTAGAGTATAAAGAATTGATAAGTTGATTCTTCAGAGTTTAGCAGCTCGTTTGTCCTTGTCCTTATGGAATAGGCGATCGCCTGTATTCTGAAATACAAAAAATCAATTCTTCTAGGCTTTTTGACGCAGGGCTATTAAAAAAGTTCACATTAACAAACGCAATTTCTGATAGAAGTTTGCCTACTTTTGAGCTTCTAATTTGGCAAGACGACTTTGAAGTTGTTTGTTTTCTTCTTTTAGTTTATCGAGATCATCGCGTAAGGATTTCACAGCTTTATCTTTGCTGAGTTTTTTCTGGAGGCGGTTAACAGTTTCCTCTGCTCGCTGGCGCACACGCTTGTCTGGAGCTTGGCCTGCGAGGGTTTGTAAGAGACTCATGGCTTTGGGATTTTCGATTCTGCCGAGGGACGCGACAATCGCCACTTGGGTCAGGAAAAAAGTTTCGCGGGCGATCGCCTCTAAACGATTCAGAATGACCTCTAGTTTGTCGTTGCTTTGTCCACTGGCGACGGCTCCGAGGGAACGGATCGCAGCAAGACGTAATGGTTGTGGCATACCAATTTCGGTATAAGGCAAAAGCAAATCAACCGCTTCCGGGGAAGTTTTCATGGCCGCTAAACCACCAATTGCTCCAGCTCGCACCACTTCATTCCAGCCTGCACGAGTTTCGAGAATTTGTTGGAGAAGATCACGACTTTCAGGAGCCTTATCTTCTAAGCCCACTGCCACCATTGAGCCCAAAACTCTTGCTGCTGCCGCCTCAGTGTAGTAGCTATCATCACCTTTGAGCAGACTGGCTTTCACGGCTTTGTAGCTATCCGTCGTTTTAAAGTTTCCTAGGCTGGATAATGTGGCGCGACGTACGCGGGGATGGCTATCTTTAAGACCGATCATCAAAGCAGCTTCGGCTTGGTTGAGTTGGATTTTACCGAGGGCTTTCGCGATTTCAACTCGCACACCCCAAAAAGGTTCTTTTGTGAGGGCTGTTTGTAAGGCTTTAACAGCTTCGAGATTTCCCTGTTTGGCGATCGCCTCGGCTGCGTGAATGCGAGAAATGGGGTCTGGATCATCGGTGAGTTGAGCTTTCAACTCATTCATTGGGTAGGACAATTTCACAGTTTTTGTCCAATTATTCCCTACATCAAAACTGACAAAATTCGGTTTCTTTTCAAGAGGTAAATAAAAGGTTTGTTCAGCTTCATTCAGGCGGAAAGTAAATGTTTTTTGAGTAACATTTTCACCATCAACATAACCAAATGCAACTGGAATATTCAGATCGAATAATGCCTTTTCATCTTTTTTCGCTTGGGTTTGCTTAATACTTAATTTCGCTAAACCACTGCCTCCATCCCAGCTATAACTCACCTCAAAATCAGGATGTCCGCCCCGGAAAACATATTGATCAAAAAGTGACGCAAGGTTAAATCCAGTAGCAGTTTCAACGGCGCGAAGTAAATCGATCGTTTCCACAGTTTGGTGGGCATGGCGATTTACGAAAGTTTGGATGGCTTTAAAGAACAACTCATCGCCTAGGAGAGTACGAATCATGTGATATACACAAGCTCCCTTTTCGTAGAGGTGGCGATCATAGAGTTCGATGGGAGCACGGTACACATGAGTCACAATTGGGCGACGGTAGCGGCTGCGATCTTCAGCGAGATAATTCCGCATTTGCTCCAATAGATAATAGGCAGCTTCATCTTTGCCATACTCATGATCCATCCATAGCACTTCGGCATAGGTAGCCATACCTTCTTTAATCCAAGCGTGGCTCCAATGTTTAATGACGACTAAATCGCCAAACCACTGATGCGCCAACTCATGAAGGACAAGAGTTTCAGTGCGAGTATTATCGAGGCTGGCGCGTTCGTCGAGGAGACAGCGATCAGTCAACAGGGTAGTGGAAGTGTTTTCCATGCCGCCGAAGATAAAGTCATCGACACAAACTTGAGCATATTTCGGAAAAGGATATTTATAGCCATAGGTTTCGCTGAGAAAATCCATCATCTCAGGGGTTTTTCCCATGCTGCGATCGCCCTCTGATTCTTTCCCTTTCTCAACGTAATAAAGTACGGGAATGCCTTGCCATTCGTCTTGAATTTCGGCAAAGTCTCCCACCGCAAGGGTGACAAGGTAGGATGGGTGAATTTCTTTCTGGTGCCAATGGTATTGGGTGCGATCGCCTTGTTCTTCTGTGCCGACTAATTCGCCATTTGAAATCGCGCGGTAGGGTTTGGGGACACGAATTTTAATTTCGGATGTCGCTAATTGGCCCGGATAATCGAAACAGGGAAACCAAAATCGAGAATCTTCATCTTCACCTTGCGTCCAAACTTGCACAGGTTTGTCTGGATAATGTTCGTCCGGCTGAATGAAGTAAATGCCACGTTGAGGTTCTTCGAGTTTGTAGGCGATCGCCAGATCAATTTTTTCGGTGGTGGTCGGTTGTAATAACGTGACGGTGAGAAATTCACCATCATAATCAAAAGGCTGACTGACGTTGCCGACACAAACGGATTCAATCACCATATCCACAGCATCGAGCTTGAATGTGGTTACGCCAGAGCGAATTGGAGCCAAGGTAATCGTACAAGTACCTGCGAGCGAGCGCCCAGCGATATCGAGGTCTAAATCAAGAAGAATATGTTCAACTTGCCCCGGACGGTCAGGATTGTAGTGGGGTTTAGCGCCGGGTAACTCGAAAGAACGCGCATCTTCGGTATCGACGAAATATTCAAAATTAATTCCAGACATTTTTTTCCTGACCTTACGGGCGATCGCCACAACAAATCATGACTCGTCCTAAATGATAGCAACAGGATCATCTAGAGGGCTGTCAGGGATTTAATTAGACAGAAATCATCATTTTTATTCAGCGAATTGTGATCAATAGTGAATCAAACGACATTCGCTATCCTATGGGGAAGAATGAGATTTTTTATATGCATCTCTGGAAATCTTTAGCGGGGCTTCTCGTCATTTCAATGGGGGTTGGTAGTTCGATACCGCAGGCGATCGCCCAAACCAAGAAAGAACATTTTGTGATCGAAAGTTCGAGAGCACAACTCGGTTCGACGGCATTGCGAACGGGGCAACTGTTGGCTGGGGCAGACCAGCTAACTGTTTTAGCTGGCGGCAAAGTAGTCGTGCTATGCCTCAACGAAACGGAGGCGACCTTCACTTCTACAGCAAAAGTGTTAAGCAAATGTCCGAGTACACAAGTTAGAGAGACGGATGGGCGATCACTAGCTGGAGTCGTTTGGGATTGGTTTCGAGGCAAGCCATTACCCAATAGCATTCAAGATGCACGGGCTGGATTGGCGAATTTGCCATATGTCATTAGTCCCCGAAAAAGTAAGATTTTGACGACACGCCCAAGGATTCACTGGAATCAAGTAGAAGGAGCAGAAGCATATACTGTTCAGTTGAGTAGTCCCACCACTGAGGTCATTTCTTGGGAAATCACGGCAGAGGAATTGAACTATCAATATCCTTTGGCACAACCCGCATTGGTTCTCGGTGAAACCTACAGCATCAAAATCACCACCAGTAATTTCATTGCCTCAACTGAGGATGGCCAGACCGTCACCATCGAAGTTCTGGACGAAGCGAAACAGCAAGAATTATTTGGTTTGCTGAAAGAGTTACGGCAATTGGATTTATCCGCTCAAACTGAAATCATCCTAGAGTCAATTCTCTACGAAGAATACGAACTCTACAGTCAGGCGATCGCCATTTTGTCGGGATATATGCGAGAGAATCCCAATGCATTGGATATTCGGGAACGGCTGGCTGAACTCTATGGAAGGATTGGTTTACCCCGTGAAGAGCAACAGCAATATGAGGAAATTATCGGGCGATCGCCGGGACAGATTACAGAAATCAGGATGCGTGCCTTAAATCGATTAGCTGATTTTGCAGAAGGAAATGAAGAAGAGGCGATCGCCGCAAAATATCGGGCTGAAGGCCAACAAATTTCTCAGCAACTCGGTTATTAAAAATGTATTGCCCCCATTGCCTCCCTTCCAAAGGGAGGTGGCGAAGCCGGAGGGATCCCTCAGTAAGTTCATTAACCCAAAGAAAGATCCCCCCTAGCCCCCCTTGAAAAAAGGGGGGAACTTACAAACCATTCCCGATCATCACAAAGGATGCCCAGTGGTATGGATGCGCATATTCCGGATTTTGGCTAATGGTTTCTTGGGCAATGCGCAGGGCTTCCGCTTTACTGATATTGCTTTGCTGGAGTTGACGATAAAATTCTGTCATTAATTTTTCGGTGCTATCATCCTGAACTTGCCATAGCGAAGCCACGGTTGACTGTGCCCCTCTGCGTTGCATTTGGTAGGCTAAACCAACAATCTCGATACCGTTATTTTCTGCATTGAGTTCCGTAAAATCTGTGCCCAGTCCCGTTTCGCAGGCACTCAGCACCACCAACTGATCTTCGGTGAATTTCCATTTTTCGCCAATCTCTTTCAGGTTTGTATATTCGCCGTTGCCAAACACAATAAATGAGTCCTCTGGTGTGCCAGGCAGAAACTTGGCATGGGTGGCTAGGTGGATGACGGAGTAGAGGTTAAATTCACTATAAATATTTTTGCCGAAGTCCCCAGCCAAGCGCTTTTCGACGGGAAAGACGGAGGCGATGCCCTCAATTTCTTGGGTGGCGGCAGGTAATCCTCCAAAGCCGAATTCTCTGGTACTGACTGCGGTTTCGACAGAGATAGTCTGTTTGGTATCTGGGAAAGCTGCACCGAGGATATCCACGACTTTTTTGGGTTTGTCGGCAAAGGAAGTCAAGCTTAGGGCAGTAATATTTGTGGTGCGATATTTCTCGATGAGCCACTTTTCGCCGTCGTAGAGTGCCGCGAGGGGAATGTAACGCAACGCGCCATCTGGGGCATAGATAATATTTTCGATGCCAAAATCTTTTAGCTGGGCTTCGAAGGGTTCGATTAGGTATTGGTGGAGTTTCTGGAGGGCTTGGTAGTCGGTTGTTTTGTTTTTAAGAGTGGCGCTGGCTTCGATGATGATTTCGTTTAGCTCGGTGGACGAAATATATTCTGTGAAACGTAGGGGTTCAGCATCGGCGGTAATAACGATAACTTCCAGTCTGTCGTCCAAGATTAAGGGGTAGAGCAGGGCTGCATTTTCACCAAATTCTTTGATGTCTGCGAGTTCGGAGCGGAGTTGGTCGGACTGGGCGAGATCGACTGTTTCGTCGAATTCTTTGAGGTTGACTTTTAGGGTAGCGAGGATGTCGAGGATGTCTTGGACTTCTGGGCTATTGATAAAGTCGTAAAAGTCTGTGGCTAATTCGCTTAGTTCTACTTCGATTTCGCTAAAGCGGCGTTTTTCTGAACTACTTAAACTAACCTGAGTTCGGGATAGGAAAAGAAGCTTCTAATCAAGCTGAAGAGAGGGTTTCTTAGGCTGATGACAGTAGGCAATTAGACCGCAAAGCAAGTTGACACAAAAGTTCGCTGGACTGCGGTGGCGGGAATGTTCAATCTGAGAAATTTTCTTCAGTTGGTCAATGACCGTTTCAATCAAAGCTCACTTACGAGCCAGCACTTTGTCTCGCCAAAGCATCCGGTGATTCTTCATATTGCGACGAGGTTTAGCTAGAAGCCTCATATCATATTCTTCTTGTAAATACTGTGCCAGAGGTTGAGAGACGTAACTTTTATCAGCAAAGACTTTTCCCGATAACTCTTTCAAAAGCTCCACTACCGGTTTTCTATCATTGGTGTTGCCGGGTGTGACCTTCACATTGAGTAATTCGCCATGGTCATTGATAACCAGATATAGTTTGAAACCAAAGAACCAACCCACAGATGTTTTACCTCGAGCGGCATGACCTTCAAAAACGCGATGTTGAGAGATGCGGCGATTGTGACAAACCTTGATACTGGTGGCATCAATGAAACTAATACCTGTGCATTGACCATAACAGTGCTGTAGGTAGACACATAGAGGTACTAACGTCGAAGGCATCCACTCCACAAAACGTTGGTCACTCACGGCTCTGGGAAAAGCTCCTCGCCAATAGATGACGCACATTGATGAGATAGAAATATTTGAAATTACGATAATGAGATTGGTGAAAAGCAATCAATATCGTCATTATCTCGCTTAAACTCAAGCTTCTTGAGCGACGTCGCCGCCGTTGTTTCGAGGCCAGCAGCTGTTGTTGCCATTGAGGTTCGAAGACTTGGCAGACATCATCAACAGCACAAAACAAAGGTTCTAGACTGGTCATGGGAGAAAGTGGTGGATTGCTTATCAACTTCCACAATATGCACTTTCTCCTTTTCTTCTCTTATCCCGAACTCACGTTAAACTACTGGTATCTTTGCGGGCGAGGAGGGTGAGGCGTTCTTGGCTGAGGGCTAGGATTTGGGGCGTTGGTGAATAGAGGTATGAATCTATGAGGGTCGAGGGATAGGAACATCCCAGAACTTGAGATAGTGAATCAGCAATCGAATCGAATGCTCTAACATTTCCACAGACTTTGAATAACATAAGGTCTTTCGATGGAGTCGAGCGAGATAATGCCGCAATCGAGTGTTCTCTCCTTCGACTCGAGTCATATAGGTCTTACTGACAATCTGGTCCCCATCGGGTACAAAGATGGGATAAACTTTCCAGCCATCTGTGACGTAAAAGAAGCATCTCCAGAGACTAACGATTGCCCATAGTGGCTTGAATGTCTCTGCACTTCTGTCACCAATAGTCCAAGCAAGAATACCTGGTTGAAAGTGGTCTACTGCTGTCCAGAGCCAGACCTTGTTTTTTTAGCACCGACGAATGTTTGAAGTTCATCGAGTTCCCCGACCTGAGGCATCTCTTCCGGTTCATAAGCATCAGGCAGCAATGCACCGACTTGTTTGACCCAAGTGATGACGGTAGTGTGGTGCACTCCTTTCACCCGTTCAATGGCTCGAAAGCCCATACCGTTGACATACATTTTGAGGCATTCACGTTTGAAGGCATTTGAGTAGCCGAGCTGACTATAGTGGTCGATAAACTGACGACCGCAATCTACACAGATGTGATTCTGTTTGCCTTTTTTCTTTCCGTTCTTACGGATATGAGTAGATTGGCATTCTGGACATTCCATTGAGTCAACAACCTCCATTCATACCTCTATTCTGCAACGCCGGATTTGGTTATTGCGGGCTTCCTGTAGGGCGAGGTAAGGGCGTTCTTGTTGGATGAGGACATCTTCGGGGGCAGTATCCACGGCTTGGCGGACATTACGGAAATAGTCATCTAGCTCTTGGACTCTCAATAAGCCAAGGACACGCTGGGCTTCAAAGAGGCGGTTTTCTTGGAGGAGGAGATCCGCCAGACGGCGTTAAGTGCCCTCAATGGTGGAAAGATAAGTCTGCTGGATATCGGGGTCTAGCTGTTCGATATCCTTGCGGAGAGTTTCGTAAAGATTGACGGACTGTTTGTAGAAAATAATGGCTAATTCTGGTTGATCTTCCTCTAGCAAAAAACCAAGATTCCCCAAAGTAGTGGCTTCCCCACTGCGATCGCCCACCGCCCGCCTGAGAGGTAATGCTTGTTGGTAATAGTCGAGGGCTTCCTGTTTTTCCCCTAAATCTGAGTAGACCCGACCAATATTATTGAGGGTAACTGCTTCCCCACGGCGATCACCCACCGCCCACCTGAGAGGTAATGCTTGTTGGAGATAGTCGAGGGCTTCCTGTTTGTAACCGAGGTTATCATAAGAAATTCCGATGTCATTATTTGTGATTGCTTGACCCGATAAATCACCTTCTTTTTTGTAAGCATCAAGAGCTTGTTTATAGAGTTCAATTGACCTCTTGCAAAAGGAGTGAGAGTAGGTAAAAAAGAGGAAAGTAACAGAGCCATAGCGATAAAAAGGCCAACTTACGAACAGCTCCAACATTTATCTCCAGAACAATTCAGGAGAGCCTGTGGAGTTAAACTTCAGACCTTCAATCGTCTGGTAGAGGTCCTAGCAGAAGCTAAAGCAAAGCAAAAACCCGGTCGTCCCAGTATTTTATCCCTGGAAAATCAGTTACTCCTCATCTTGGAATATCTGAGGGAATATCGCACTTATTTTCATATCGCTCAATCATGGGGCATTCATGAATCAACAGTTTGTCGCATGGTGCAAAAAACAGAGAATACACTCATCAAAGAAACCGATTGCCACTTACCCGGCATGAAACAGCTCCATGGTTCAGAAGAGTTATCTCTAACAGTAGTGGTGATGGATGCCACAGAACAGGCGATTGAAAAGCCCCAAAAAACAACGTCTTTACTACTCAGGAAAAAGAAGCATCATTCCCTTAAAGCTCAAATAGTTATTGCTTGGCAGTGGGCACAGATTATCTGTTGTGACTGTGAGAAAGGTAGCATCCATGACTTCAAACTACTCAAAAAGAGTAGAGTCCATTTTCGACAGGGACAACTCTGCCTTGCCGATGCCGGATATCAAGGCATACACAAGCGGCATCAGCGGAGTCTCACTCCTCACAAGAAGCCTAGAGGAGGAGAGTTTACTGCGAGCAGAAACAGGAGAATCAGCTCTTAGCAGCTCAAAGAATCATCATTGAGATGGTATTCAGAATGCTCAAAAGATTTCGGGCGTTGCAGAATAGAGGTATGAATGGAGGTTGTTGACTCAATGGAATGTCCAGAATGCCAATCTACTCATATCCGTAAGAACGGAAAGAAAAAAGGCAAACAGAATCACATCTGTGTAGATTGCGGTCGTCAGTTTATCGACCACTATAGTCAGCTCGGCTACTCAAATGCCTTCAAACGTGAATGCCTCAAAATGTATGTCAACGGTATGGGCTTTCGAGCCATTGAACGGGTGAAAGGAGTGCACCACACTACCGTCATCACTTGGGTCAAACAAGTCGGTGCATTGCTGCCTGATGCTTATGAACCGGAAGAGATGCCTCAGGTCGGGGAACTCGATGAACTTCAAACATTCGTCGGTGCTAAAAAAACAAGGTCTGGCTCTGGACAGCAGTAGACCACTTTCAACCAGGTATTCTTGCTTGGACTATTGGTGACAGAAGTGCAGAGACATTCAAGCCACTATGGGCAATCGTTAGTCTCTGGAGATGCTTCTTTTACGTCACAGATGGCTGGAAAGTTTATCCCATCTTTGTACCCGATGGGGACCAGATTGTCAGTAAGACCTATATGACTCGAGTCGAAGGAGAGAACACTCGATTGCGGCATTATCTCGCTCGACTCCATCGAAAGACCTTATGTTATTCAAAGTCTGTGGAAATGTTAGAGCATTCGATTCGATTGCTGATTCACTATCTCAAGTTCTGGGATGTTCCTATCCCTCGACCCTCATAGATTCATACCTCTATTCACCAACGCCCCAAATCCTAGCCCTCAGCCAAGAACGCCTCACCCTCCTCGCCCGCAAAGATACCAGTAGTTTAACGTGAGTTCGGGATAAGAGAAGAAAAGGAGAAAGTGCATATTGTGGAAGTTGATAAGCAATCCACCACTTTCTCCCATGACCAGTCTAGAGCCTTTGTTTTGTGCTGTTGATGATTTCTGCCAAGTCTTTGAACCTCAATGGCAACAACAGCTGCTGGCCTCGAAACAACGGCGGCGACGTTGCTCAAGAAGCTTGAGTTTAAGCGAGATAATGACGATATTGATTGCATTTCATCAATCTCACTATCGTAATTTCAAGTATTTCTATCTCATCAATGTGCGTCATCACTGGCGAGGAGCTTTTCCCAGAGCCGTGAGTGACCAACGTTTTGTGGAGTGGATGCCTTCGACGTTAGTACCTCTATGTGTCTACCTACAGCACAATGCACAGGTATTAGTTTCATTGATGCCACCAGTATCAAGGTTTGTCACAATCGCCGCATCTCTCCACATCGCGTTTTTGATGGTCATGCCGCTCGAGGTAAAACCTCTGTGGGTTGGTTCTTTGGTTTCAAACTACATCTGATTATCAATGACCATGGCGAATTACTCAATGTTAAAATCACGCCTGGCAACACCAATGATAGAAAGCCGGTAGTGGAGCTTTTGAAAGGGTTATCGGGAAAAGTCTTTGCCGATAAAGGTTACGTCTCTCAAGCTCTGGCACAGTATTTACAAGAAGAATATGATGTGAGGCTTCTAGCTAAGCCTCGTCGCAATATGAAGAATCACCTGATGCTTTGGCGTGACAAAGTGCTGGCTCGTAAGCGAGCTTTAATTGAGACAGTCATTGACCAACTGAAGAAAATTTCTCAGATTGAACATTCCCGCCACCGCAGTCCTGCCAACTTTTGTGTCAACTTGCTTTGCGGTCTAATTGCCTACTGTCATCAGCCTAAGAAACCCTCTCTTCAGCTTGATTAGAAGCTTCTTTTCCTATCCCGAACTCAGGTTAAATATCAAGTTTGCTGGTGTCGTTGCAATAGGCTTCGAGGATATCGATGCAATGGGCGATCGCCCCGAGATGAGTGATTTCATAGCCGTGGGTATTTTCGGTTGGAAAGCTTAGACAAGCGCCACGGCTGATATGACCGAATTTCATCGCAATAGATGCATCACTACCAAAGCCTTGGATAATCGCTTGTTGTAAAGGTCTACGGATCTGACTAGCGGCTGCAATAATGTCTTGGTTTAAGCCATCATCATAAATACCATAACCGTCTTGATGGAGGAGAACAGGTCTGTCCCCAGAGGCGATCGCATATTCCCTTGCGAGGGGACAAATTTCGAGGGCGATCAAAGCATCGACATTCGTATTTTGGCTGAAATAAAGCGCACCCAAAGCACCAACTTCTTCCTTGGCGGAAGCAACAAGATACACATCCTGCGGCGGATTCTTTTGTTGCAAGCGTTTGGCGAGTTCGATGAGGATCACGACAGAGGCTTTGTTGTCGAGGGTATAGCTGCCGATGTAATCTTTCAGACGAAAGGGGGCTTTGCGATGTCTGCCGACTAGGACACGACTACCAGGACGCACACCTGCTTTGTGTAACTCCTCAGCGGTACATTTTGTTTCGAGCCAAGCCTGCTGCCATTGGACAGGGGTTTCTGTTTGTAATTTTTTCTGGGGAGATTCATGTGAAACATGGCGGGAACCAAAACTCAAAATCCCTTGAATTGTTTTGTGATCGCCGAGGATATCCATTACCCCTTCCCCGTAAATCCAAGGATAAGATCCGCCCAATGCCCGCACTTTTACTTGACCTGTTTGCGGATGAATATCTTTAACAATCGCCCCAATTTCATCTTTATGACCTGTAATGGCGATCGCCCCAGCCTCAAGATTTGTCCCTGGAATTTTGACAATAATATTTCCGGCTCGATCCTGCCAATACTCTAATTCCAGCTCTGCAAATAAGTCCAACAAATAGGTGTCAATTTCCCCTTCCATACCACTGGGGGAATGGTGCATCACCAATGTTTCAATTTGCTCAAACAGATAATCAAATTTCTCAGACATGGATTTTGTTTCGTCGCCTTAGATAGCAAGAGCCTCGCTACAAATTATGCAACGAGGTGGAGGAAGATTATGGCGATACTGCAGAAGATTTTGAATTTTAATCATGCAATCACTTGAAATAGGACATTAATCAAACGAAACGCGGCCTATTTATGGGTTTTATTTTTTGCCGTTCTTTTTCGCGTTACGGATTTCCCATGCCATCTCAAGAATTGCTGTCCATTGCTTCTGAACCTTTTTGGGAGTGAGCCCAACTTCAGTGGCGATCGCCTTATCAGAGAGTTGTTCACCACGGAGTTCAAGGATTTCGAGTTGAAGATCATTGAGATCATCAGAGAACTTTTCCCATTGAGAGTCAGTTAAACCGAGGCGTTGCTCTAAATCTGCACCAAGCCACTGGTGAACGATTTTCCAGTTGGAATTGCGGGAAAACTTTTCAACATGGTACTTAAAGCGCTGTTGGAGATAGTCGCGTTGGCGAGAAGTAAGGCCAAGAATTTCATCGATCTCACAAGCAGGGAGGTCTTGAAGTTTGAGCGCGAGATAATCTGCACAATCTTTGTGACCTTGCTCTTGGAAGTACTGGAATAGAGCTGTAATGAGGCGATCGCGAGTGGAATCCTCAGTGGGGTCATGTACATCACCGACAAGCTGAGCACGCACTTGCTGCATAGTGGCAGAGTAGTGTTGTGCTGGGTTGTCATCGTTAGAAAATTCAGTTGCCTTTTCGATATCAACGACCGCTTCCTTAGGCATCCGCTTCGCAAAGGTTTGAGCGCGAAGAATAATTAATTGTTGGCTGTAGCCGCCAGGAAGAGTGATGGAACGCTTTGCATACTGCTCAGTGAAAGCCATATATTCCGCAAGTTCAAGGCGAGTCTTGGGCTGATAGTCTGCTGGTACATCATTTTCGCGACGAAATGCCTTAAGGGATTCCGCATAGAAATCCTGCATGAAGTCTTCGATGAGGTTATAGCGACCAGCGAAACCTAGCTGTGCTCTGGATGGTGCAATGTAACGGTAGACAATGACGCTGAGTTTGCTGTGTAGCTCAGAGCGACCTTGGGCAGAACCGAGACGATAGTATCCAACACACTTGTTGATGCGGTGGCGAGCAAGGGATTTTTCCCAAGACTTAATCTCACCAGATTTTTGGATGCGCTTACTCTTTTCGCAGATGCGCTTGACTTCGATAGTCATACGAGTAGCGATCGCCCGAATCATTTTTAAACTAGTTTCGAGTTCTTGTTTAAATTCAGCTTCGATCCAAATTTGTAAAGCATCGAGCTCTAAATTTTCCGGTTGCCAAGTCTGAAGTGTTGCAGAGAAAGAAGTAGAAGCGATTGTGTTGGTGTTCATTGGGTTGTGTCTCGGTAGATTGCTGTGCCGTGTTCGACACCTTGAATCTATCGGCTGGGGTGGTAGTATCCGGACAACGCTGTGACACTCTCTCAACTGGTCTAGGCTTATGGCAGTTTCCAGGAAGAGGGAGCGCTGTAAGCCTTGCCCTGCTTACGGTGTAGTCTCGGTGCGGTAGAACACCCAATGAAATTAGTGGGACAGTTGGCAAGGTGTCCCCAAAACAAAAAACGAAAAATCGTTATAGTCTCAATGAAAAATCGCCCTGATGAGCGTTTAGCTAGACTCCAACGTCCATTGGAGGTTCACTTTATCTCAGTTTAGGGCGATCGCCAAAAATCGTGTTTATTGTCTCAGTAGATTACGAGAAAATTAATCTGAACCTTAACCGAGAGCTTTTTCGATAGCTGCTTTCAAGCCAGCATCATCAGGAGCAGTCTGAGGATCAAAACGCTCGATCACTTCACCACTGCGGCTAATGAGGAACTTACCGAAGTTCCATTCAATATCATCACCTTCACCAACAAGGAATTGATAAAGGGGACTACGGTTCGCACCATTAACATCTTGCTTTTCGAGCAGCATGAAGTCTACGTCATACTTGCTCTTCGTGAAGTCTTTAATTTCCTCAGGGGTACCGGGCTCTTGGGCACCGAATTGGTTACAGGGCACACCAATAATGACGAGACCGCGATCGCCATACTCTTTGTCGAGTGCCACAAGACCGTTGTACTGGGGCGTTAGACCACATTGACTAGCCACGTTCACGAACAGAACCACTTTATTTGCAATGGTATCTGGAGCGAGGGGAGTCCCATCTAAGGTTGCGAGGTTTGTGGGTAAAGGCATGTAATTATTAAAAAAATATTACGACATTGATTATTATCGAGCATTTTTCGCAAAATCTGCTATGCCATTAGTCCCATCTATGGGCGATCGCCTTTGTCATAAAGAAATACGGCATTGCGGTTTCGAGATTGCCACAAATTCGGCGGGGTCACTGTCGTAATAAACTAAGGTTCAATTCTGCACTTCCCCCATCCATGACAAAAAAGGTTTTTATCACTGGCGCCAGCGGCTGCATCGGGCATTATCTTGCTGAAACGTTTATCCAGAATACCGACTACGAACTCTATCTCTTCGTGCGATCGCCCCAGAAGCTCCAGTTTGATACCAACGCACGAGAAGGCATTCACATTGTCCAAGGGGATTTAATAGATATAGAAGCGCAGGCTGACTTGCTCAAAACCATGAATGTTGCGATTTTGGCGGCAACTGCATGGGGAGGTGCCCAAGAATCCTTTGAAACCAACGTCGTTAAAACTGCAAAATTAATTGACTTACTTGACCCGACGACTTGCGAACAAATTATTTATTTTTCGACGGCAAGCCTATTAGGACGCAACAACGAAATTTTGACCGAGGCGCGAGATTTAGGGACAGATTATGTGCGAACAAAATATGAGTGTTATCAGAAATTGGGGACGCTCGATCTCGCCTCGAAAATCTCTGTAGTCTTCCCAACTCTAGTGGCTGGTGGCGCACCAGATAAACCTTACTCCCATTTCTCTGGCGGCTTAAAGGATTTGATTAAATGGCTCGGATTGGCGAAATTTTTTAGTGCCGATGGGAGTTTTCATTTCATTCACGGCGAAGATATTGCGACGGTTGTCCGACATCTCGCCCAAAACCCTCCCCTGATCCGGTTCGACTTGCCGGAGGGAGAGCTTGATCCAGATCGATTGTTTGTCCTCGGAAATGAACCCTTAATGGTAGACGAGGCGATCGCCGAATTGTGTGAACATCGCGGCCAAAAAGTTTACTTTAAAATTCCGCTGACGGTGGGACTCGCCAATTTCATCATTAAAGTTTTCCGCATTCAAGTGGCCGCATGGGATCGGTTTTGCATCGATTATCGGCACTTCACCTATGCGAAAACCTACAATCCCCGTAGCTTTGGATTAGAATCCGCCTGCCCAAAGCTCACCCATGTGCTCACCAGTGCGGGTGTCCCTCGTAAATCAGCGAAATCTTAGTCGAGATAAAAATTCTCGGGGATAATCTGCATTTTCTCGATGCTGGCGATCGCCGAATACATTTGCTGCGCCATTTCCCCATGGGCACCTTCATTAAAGTGGATGGGGTCGATAAAGGTTGGCGTTGGAAATTTATCGTTCAGCTGATAGAAATTAAGCACTTTGAGGTTGTTTGGGAAAGCCTTCTCCAGCTCCTTCGCCGTTTCGACCATCTTCGGATAATAGGTGGTCATGCCATCCACATATCCAGCAGGAAGATTTGCGATCACCTCCTTCTCAGCCGCATCCAATTTTGCTTCTGGACGACCAGTGATTTCTGGCTGAATTGCCACCACCAAAGGAATTCTTGCAGAGCTACATAAAGCCACAAATTGTTTAATATTCTCGCGATACCGTTCTAGGCGGGCAGCAAAGGCTTCCTCTGACGCGGGCAATTGTTCAGCAAGGGATAGCTCATTTCGTTCACGAATACTGAGCACTTCTCCCACCTGAGGATTGGACTTCTCAGATGTGAGATTGGCGATGACGCGAATAAGGGCACTCTTTTTAATTTTTTTGCCGAAAGACTCGCGCCAATATTGCTGAAAATATTTGTCTGGATCTTTCGCAAACTCGTCCAATTTCGGGATATCTGTCGCCTCAGCATCTTCAGGCAACAGTAAATCTTCGTAGCCATTGAGCAACACAATTAGGTCTGGCTGGTAGGGCAAAATCTCTAGGGCAAATTGCGCCAACTCATTACCAGAGCTATAACCCGGCACAGAGACATTGACCACACGATAATTACCCTGCTTAATTTTTGCGGGTAGGCCGACCAGTTTTTCTCTGGAAGGCTGGAAAAACGGAAAAATATCGGGGCGATAACTACCGGGATCTTGGCGTTGACGTTGGACTCGATCTTTAAGAAGTTGTTCGAGGCGATGGGCCACGGTCATGTCGTTCGCTGCGACTCCACGGCCAAAAGCGGCAGAGTTACCGAGGACAAAGACGCGAATTTCACCTTGGGGTTTAGCAACGGGTAAGGGCTCGTTATCTCGAAAGCCCTGTTCATTCAAGCTAAAAAATTCTGTTTCTTGGGCACCGAGGAGTTTATAGCCAGTGGAAATGGCTTCGGTCGCAAGTAGTTCGCCACGGTTGTCAAGGCCTTGATATTCGCTCTGGTCTTCGTCAACGAATTTGATGCTGTGGGCGATCGCCTCGCGGGAGAGCTGGTCTTCAGCTTTCTCGAAGTAACTCGACCCGAGTCTGGCTAAAATTTCCAAGCCGATAAGTGCCACGGGAATTGCTGCAACAACCGTCCAAGGGGAAATTTTCTTTTTCCGTCTTCTGCTCCGACTGTAGGACGAACGACGACGACCACGCTTAAACATGCGATTTTTTCCTTTGCAACAAAATCCTTCCCTATTTTTAAGGCAGATGGGCAATTTGTCATGGGGATTAGTGATTTTTTGGACAGCAATTTAAAATAAAGCGCGATAACTCTTTGGTAATTTTGGAAGCGATCGCCATGCCCTACAAGCTCTTGTTCGTCTGTCTCGGTAATATTTGTCGGTCACCTTCGGCGGAAAATATTATGCGCCATCTCATTGATGAGGCCGGTCTCGGTGAACAAATCATTTGTGATTCGGCAGGTACTTCTAGCTATCATGTCGGCTCTGCACCAGATCGTCGGATGCAATCTGCCGCTCGCAAAAAAGGCATTAAATTGCTCGGCCAATCCCGACAATTTTCGCGCGCAGATTTTCAGGACTTCGATCTAATTTTGGCGATGGACAATGACAATTACCGCAATATTTTGTCGCTGGATCGTAAAGATGAATATGGCGATAAGGTCAAAATGATGTGTGACTATGCAGAAAATTTTCGGGATAGTGAAGTGCCAGACCCTTATTATGGCGGGGATTCGGGCTTTGATTATGTAATTGATCTCTTGCTCGATGCTTGCGATGGTCTGTTAACTGACGTCAAAAAAGAGTTGTAAGGTCAGGAACTTTTTGGCGATCACCACCAGTCTGGGAATGCAGCGTCATTTCTCTGGTTTTCCATGTTCCAATCCCAAGCAGCTCTAGTTCTCAGTCTCGGAATGGCTTTTAGTGGGCTCACAATGAATCTGCCCTCTGCTCATGCGGAAACATTGCTGGCCCAAGCTGAGATGGAATTTGAGGTGGGCGATCGCCTTGAAATAGAACGGCAAGGGCAATGGCGCTCTGGCGAAGTTATGGGCGTGACCGCAGATGATAACATGCGACTCTACGATGTCCGTTTCCTAGATGTGGGTTTTATCGAAGAAGGGGTTTTGGCAACTCGTCTGCGACCAGTAACGCCAGCGACAATGACACCACTTGCCACCCAAGCCCAGCCCCAGACTTCTGACATTAATTTGGATCAGCCCGTTTATGTCGAGCGTAATGGTGAATGGTTACGGGCACGGATCTTATATGGTGTTGTCAGTTTCAGTGGTACTCGCTATGCCATCCAATATCAGGGCGATCGCACAATTGAAGAAAATGTTCTTCCCCATCGCATTAGAAATGTCGAAGTCGCTCAAACGAGTGGCATCTCCTCAAATACTTACGATTTATCCAGTCAAGCGGGTATTGACGCGATGTTGGCCGCTCATAATTATTGGCGATCGCAGGCCGGTGTACCAGAACTAGTTTGGTCTGATGATCTAGCCGAATTTGCCCAGGATTGGGCAGAAGAACTCGCAAGTAGCCAAAGAATGCAACACAATCCCAATAACCCAGATTACGGTGAGAATTTGGCGACGGGGAGAAATATATTTCTCTCACCAGAACAGGCCGTCAATCTTTGGGGGAATGAAGTAGCGGATTACAACTACGCGAATAATCGTTGTGCGCCTGGTAAACAGTGCGGCCATTACACCCAAATCGTTTGGGAAGAAACCACAGAGGTCGGTTGCGGCATGGTTCGCAAAAATAATGGCTGGGAAATTTGGGTTTGTAATTATGATCCACCAGGCAATTATGTGGGTGAGCGTCCCTATTAATTCGGGAAATTTGCTACCTTGCTTAATGATTTGATTTGCAAGCAATAGGCCGCCCATGACCTCCCCCAACGAACTGCCTCTCCCTCCCGGAAAATTTGGTTTACCGTTTATTGGCGAAACAATTGAATTTTTTACAGACCGTAATTTCCAGCAGAAACGTCTAGACGAGCATGGTGATGTCTTTAAAACCAATATTTTCAATAAACCCACAGTAGTGATGGTGGGAGCTGAGGCCAATCAATGTCTCTTCCGCAACGAAAATAAATATGTGAAGGCCACTTGGCCAAAGAGTACTCGCATTCTCCTTGGTTCCAGCTCTTTGGCGACACAGGAAGGTGGTGTTCACAGTTCCCGTCGCCGCATTTTATTTCAGGCTTTTCAACCTCGTGCTCTAGAGAGCTACATCCCGACCATCGAAAAAATCACCCAGCGCTATCTCGACAAGTGGGAACAGAAAAAAGAATTTGCTTGGTATAACGAGCTTCGGAAATATACGTTTGACGTTGCCAGTACATTATTTATTGGGAAAGATGGTGGTGCAGATACGCCTCTCGCTAATTTGTTTGAGGAGTGGGTCCAGGGTCTTTTTTCTCTACCCATTAATTTGCCTTGGACAACGTTTGGAAAAGCGATGAAATGTCGCACCCAGCTACTCAAGGAATTGGAAGTAATTATTGGCGATCGCCTTGCAAATCAGAAATCTGACGATCAACCAACTGATGCCCTTGATCTATTGATTCGAGCAAAAGACGAAGACGGCAATGCCCTAAGCATCGAAGAACTAAAAGACCAAATTTTGTTGTTGCTCTTTGCAGGCCATGAAACTCTCACCTCATCATTGGTTTCCTTTTGCCTATTTGTGGGACAAAACCGAAATGTCTTCGAGAAAATCTGTGCAGAGCAAACGGCATTAGATATTTCTGGTGAGCTGGATATGAACACGCTTCAACAGATGACCTATCTCGACCAAGTGTTTAAAGAGGTACTGCGAATTGTGCCGCCTGTGGGAGGAGGATTCCGGGAAGTTATTCAGACATTTGAGTATAAAAATTTTCAGATCCCGAAAGGCTGGGCTGTGCAATATCAAATCCTCCAAACCCACAAAGATGAAGAGAATTATCCAGATCACGAACGGTTCGACCCAGAACGTTTTTCACCAGAGCGAGCCGCAGAGAAACAAAAAAATTACCAGTTTATTCCCTTCGGTGGCGGCATGCGGGAATGTATCGGCAAAGAATTTGCGCGACTCGAAGCAAAAGTTTTGGGGTCAATGTTAGTGCGGGGTTATGACTGGGAGTTACGACCAGATCAAGATTTATCGATGCAGGTCATTCCAACCCCTTTACCCAAGGATGGTTTGCAAGTTCGGTTCTGGCGGCGTAAAAAAACAACCTAGATGAATACGAGCAGAAACCGTAAGCTCGAGAAAATTGTTTTTTGCTGATTCACTCCATCAATTTCTGAACAATGGGGAAATTGAGAATCTATTGATATCTTTACGGCTTCTTAACCTTCTCCTAATCAAGTGAATAGGGTGGCGATCGCCAATGCATCAAAAGGATTAGAGGCTTTAAAGAGATTCTCAATAAATTTCAATTAAGCTAAGAGAGTAAACATGGATTTGAATCAATGGTGAAAGAGGCTTCCGCCTGCTCAAACATGTTCGATCTAGATTTGGGACGACCTATTTTAGACAAGTTGTCTTCGAAGCTTTGTCGATATCTCTCTTGTGATCGCCCAATTCGGGACAAGTCCCATGGCGATCGCCTTGTGTTGTGTTCCGCTAGTAACGCTCAAGGCTTAGGTGTTTTTAATATAAGAATCCTCCTAGAATCCTCTGTCATAGCCGACATTGATGCTAAATTTGTCCAGCACCACAGCAACAATTTTCGTTTCATGCGTGAGTTGCAGCTCGGCAACTCGTTCACTGTAGATACTTTTTTTTGCCTAGGACTCGGTAGTAATGCCCACAATATTAGTCATTGAAGATGAAAGCGCGATCCTTGAGATTCTTTTTGATATTTTGACCGCCCATGGGTACAAGGTTCTAACGGCTCTTGATGCGCCAAAAGGGATGGAGATCGCCACTGAGCGATTACCAGATCTGATTGTGTGTGATGTGGGACTACCTTCGCTTAGCGGGCATGAAGTTCTGCGACATCTGAAAAAAAATAAAGATACAGTAGCGATTCCGTTGATTTTTCTCACCGAACATTCCTCGCCAGAAGATGTGCGGGTCGGCATGGAACTAGGGGCTGATGATTATCTAGCGAAACCGTTTTCGACGCGACGATTACTCCGGGCAATTGATATTCGCCTAAAAAAGCAAGCTCAGCTGAAAGAATATTACGAAGGTGCCCTCGAACAGCTCCGTCAAAATATTACGATGTCCCTCCCCCACGAATTTCGGACACCACTCGTCGGAATTTTGGGTGCATCAGAATTTTTATTGGCAGATTTCGAAAATTTAGAGTCGGGCATGGTGCGGGAACTGTTGCTAGATATTCAGCAGAGTGGCGATCGCCTCCATCAGCTCATTCAGAAATATTTATCCTTTGTGCAGCTCCAAGAAAGGTATTTGTGCCGTTCAAATGGTCCAGAAATTCTGGAAGCTCCCCAGCTATTCTCATCACAGAAGTAGCCTATCGCGCTCTAAATGAATATGAACGGGAAGAGGATCTAGATCTGGCGATCGCCATTAATGAAACCCAACTCAATGAAAATGACTGCCGTCAACTCCTAGGCGAACTCCTCGATAATGCCGCCAAATTTTCGCCTGCAGGCACACCCATTGTGGTGAAAATTTTTAGTGAAGATCAACAAGAACATATCGTCGTTAAAGATTGTGGTCGCGGCATGACTGAACAGGAACGCAAAAATATTGGTGCTCTCAGCCAATTTCAGCGGGATCAACATGAGCAGCAAGGGGCAGGGTTTGGACTGGCGATCACCCAACTGATTACGCAAATCTATGGCGGTACTCTAAATATCCAGAGCAAACTTGATAGCGGCACCAGCATTCACATTACCCTGCCCCAAAAATCAACGACAAACACTGTTATTTAAAATCCTGACAACTTACCAGCAGCCTGACTAACTTGCACTGCCGACTGGGAAAATAGCTGGAAAGCTTGGCGAATTTCCTGTTCTCCTTGACCAGGCGTTAGCACCCATTCATCACGAATGCCCATTTCCCGAAAGACCTGTCGGAAATCCGTTGCCCCACCATCATCAATCCCCATCGCGGCGATCGTATGATTTTCCGCTTTGAGCATATCGTCCACCACAGCTTTGATATCTTTTGCTGTTGCCCGCTGCGAACTGACATCCGCTCCATCTGTAATCAACAGAGTAATGGTTCGCACTGGAACGCCATTGTCACTAAACTCCTGAGCCTTTGCTAAGACTGTCCCCAATAGCACCAAACTTTGGTCATAGAGCGGTGTCCCCAAACGTGGATCATAATTTTGTGGGGTCATCCGTACCGCTTGGTTGAGAAAGCAATAAGGGTAAAGTACCGTGCCATTGAGGTAACGATTGTGAATCAAAATCTCGTCTTTTTGGGGACATTGATCGAGGGCATCAAGGATGGCATTGTGACCACCTCGTACGGCTTGAGCATTGCTGCTATAGCGAATCGACCCGGAATCATCGGGCATAATCGTCACCAACACAATTTCTGAGGACATCACATCATCCACCTCAATGCCGAGCCCTGCCTGAATTTGCACGCCAAGGTCATGGACATCAAGGGATTGGAAGGCAGCTTGGGATAAGACTCCCTCTGTATGGGCATCTTGGAATAGGGATTGAATATCTTGTGGATCACTCATTTATTTAAATGTCAAATCTACACTTTCATTATAGATGTATTTTTTACACTTTGGTGTGTTTTTGACGTAATGTCTGAATGTCATCACGAAAAATTAACGGATTCAGGGCGATCGCCGCGAGATATGCAGGTCTAATCAAGTAAGATTGAGCGCAGAAGTTACGTCAATAATGTGAAGGTCATATCTCTATGTCTCTGGTGAAAGCAAAACCTGCTGTTCTGGTGCTCGCGGATGGTACAACTTACGAAGGCTGCTCCTTTGGGGCGACAGGCACGACCTTTGGGGAAGTTGTGTTTAATACGGGCATGACGGGTTATCAGGAGGTGCTCACCGATCCGAGCTATCGCGGTCAGGTTGTGACGTTTACTTATCCGGAGCTGGGAAATACTGGTGTGACACCCGAAGATGAAGAATCCGGTGGCCCTCAAGTTAAAGGGGCGATCGCCAGAAATATTGCGCCACGTCCGAGTAATTGGCGATCAACTCAAGCGCTACCCGACTACCTAAAGCAACATAATGTTGTCGGTATTTATGGCATCGATACTAGAGATTTAACGCGACGGTTGCGGGTATCCGGTGCAATGAATGGCGCAATTTCTACAGAGGTTTTGGATACAGAAGAACTCCTCCGCCAACTCCAAGAAACCCCTAGCATGGAAGGTCAAAATCTCGTTAAAGAGGTCACCACCACCGAAATTTATGAGTGGACAGAAGCGACTGATAGCCACTGGGAATTTAGCAATACCACTAAGTCAGATGTAGATTTAACTGTTGTGGCGGTTGATTTTGGCGTGAAGCGCAATATTCTGCGGCGTTTAGCAAGCTATGGTTGCAAAGTCATTGTTGTCCCCGCGAATACCCCTGCCGAAAAAATCTTGTCCTACAACCCCGACGGCATTTTTCTCTCTAATGGCCCTGGCGATCCGGCGGCTGTGACGGAAGGGATTGCAACGGTAAAGGATATCCTCAAGGCTGAAAAACCCACTTTTGGAATCTGTATGGGTCACCAAATTTTAGGTCTATCTCTCGGCGCAGAAACCTTTAAACTTAAGTTCGGGCATCGTGGTCTCAACCAACCCGCTGGTCTCAAGCAAAAGCAAATCGAGATTACAAGCCAAAATCACGGCTTCGCGATCACAGAGGAGTCGATGGGCGACAATATCCAGATTACCCACCTCAACCTCAATGACCGCACAGTAGCTGGTCTAGAGCATAAGGAATTGCCATTTTTCTCTGTGCAATATCACCCCGAAGCAAGCCCCGGCCCCCATGATGCAGACTATCTTTTCGATAAGTTCGTGCAGACCATGCGTGAGCACAAATAAGTCAATCAAAATGTCTCGCTAGAAAAACTGAATTAACGTTTTTAACTTGAGTTCTGGATAAGGAAAGAAAAGAAGAAAGCTCATATCGTGGCAGTTGAAACCAATCCACAGCTTTCTCCTATGCTTAGTTTAGACGCTTTATTTTGTGACGTTGACGATTTCTGCCCAGTCTTTGAACCTCAGTGGCATCAAGAATTACTTAGCTCTTGCAAAAGGTATCGTCACCGTTCTAGAAGCCTAAGCTTGAGTGAGGTGATGACGATACTCATCGCTTTTCATCAATCTCACTATCGTAATTTCAAGTATTTCTATCTCCTGATGGTGCGACACTATTGGCAAAAAGCCTTTCCCAAAGCAGTGAGTTATCAACGCTTTGTGGCATGGATGCCCTCCAGCTTAGTGCCTCTATGTGCCTATTTAACGTGAGTTCTGGATAAGGAATGATAGGTCTAATCAAGCTGTAAAGAAGGTTTTTGGGTTGATGGCAGTAAGCAATCAGCCCACACAGCAAGTTCACACAAAAGTTTGTGGGACTGCGATGTCGGGAATGTTCAATCTGTGAGATGTTCTTCAGTTGGTCAATAACTGTCTCAATCAAAGCCCGCTTACGAGCAAAAAGTTTATCTTGATAAACCATCAAATGATGCTTCATATTTCGACGAGGTTTAGCCATTAGGGTCACCTCATGTTCCTCTTGAAGATGCTGGGCTAAAGATTGTGAGACATAGCCTTTATCGGCAAAGACTTTACCCCATAAGTCTTGCCATAACTCCACTACAGGTTGGCGGTCATCGGTATTTCCGGGCGTCACTTGGACGTTGAGTAATTCTCCTCGCTCATTGATGACCAGGTGTAGTTTGAAGCCGAAGAACCATCCCACCGAAGTCTTGCCCCTTGCCGCGCAACCTTCAAAAACACGGTGTTGAGAGATACGGCGATTATGGCAAACCTTGATGCTGGTGGCATCAATGAAGCTAATACCAGTGTATTGTCCGAAGCATCGTCGCAGATATGTACAGAGAGGAATCAAGCTCGAAGGTATCCATGTCACAAAGCGTTGATAGCTCACAGCTAGAGGAAACTCTTGTTGCCAATCGCATTTCACCTTGATGAGATAGAAATGCTTGAAATTTCGATAGTGAGATTGATGGAAAGCAATGAGAATAGTCATCACCTCACTCAGACTGAGGCTTCTCTGACGGCGACGGTATTTTTTGCCAGAGCTGAGTAACGCTTGATGCCATAAGGGTTCAAAGACTTGGCAGAAATCATCAACATGGCAAAACAGAGCCTCTAGACTGGACATGGGAGAAAGCCGTGGATTCGTTACAACTTCCACGATATGGGCTTTCTCCTTTTCTTTCCTTATCCAGAACTCACGTTAATTGAAAATATTGTATTGATTGAGCTCAATCAGTAGAATATTGCATAAAATAATCGCTGCTCAATAAAGAACCAAGAAGCCTCAAACTCAGATTGGGAAAGACTTTTTTCCTGTTGTCCTTATCCCGAACTCACGTTACCTACACCCAATTACCGATGAGAACATAGGCAGACCAAAAGAATGGGTCGCTAAAATCTGTATCGCGCAACATGTGAATCTGAGCTTGTCTGAGCGCTTCTGCCTTGCTTACACCTGGCTGACGAAGATCATCATAAAAAGTCGTCATTATTTGAGCTGCGACATTGTCTTTAATGGACCATAAAGTTGCGATGGTTGAGCGAGCCCCAGATCGCACTGCTAATCCTGCCAATCCTAAACTTGCCCGATTATCACCCTTAGCTGTTTCACAAGCACTGAGTGTCAATAGATTAATAGCTTGGTTACGACTTGCTTCCCGCTGTTGCAACAATTCTGATAACTCTCTGATATTGATTACCCCATCCCAAGTGAGGAAAAAAGTTTGACTAAAGTCAGAGCTAAATTGTCCATGAGTTGCTAAGTGAACAATATCAACCTGTTCAGCTTGGAGTTTGCGGGCAAGGGCATTACGGGTAAACTCACTGTTTAAAAGCTTTGTTGAAGCGACAAGATTTGAAATGGCTGTCACCTCTGTTTTGACGGCAGGTAGAGCACTAAATAAGCCCCGTTGTTCACTAATACCACCAACCAGAGCTTTAATATTTCCTTGGCTAAGAGACTGAGCTTGCATTAACTGTAGTCCTGGGGAGAGAGCGACTGGATATTTTTCGATCAAATATTGTTGACCGTCGTATAGTGCACTGACGGGAATATTGCGTAGCAACCCATCTAAGACGAACACCAACGGTTGATCTGATGTAAGTAATCCTTGTTCTTCTGCTGGTCTAATAAGCCAATCATAGATTTTTTGAGAGACTTCTAATCTTTGGGTTTTATCGGCCGAAGGGTGCAGGAGAGATAAAAATTCACGCAGAGACTGCTCTATTTCAACGCTATCGACAGGCATTTCAAACTTGCTGAGAGTGTCATCCGCTTTTGAATATATTGTGGCGATTCGGTCAGGCAGAATAATGGGATAGACAACTGTTGCCGTTGGATCAATTTCCTCAATTTGATTGGCTTGTAAATCTAAACAAGCTTCTCGAAAAAAGTTATCCAATTCTGCTACTTGCAAATCTTCCAAAACACCACGAGCTTGTTTTAAGTGTTCTGGTGTTTCGCTCTCTAAGAGTAACGAAGCTAATTCTCGATATACAGGTTCTACTTGTTCTTGATATGAGAATTGAATACTTTGATTAATTGCCGCCAAGTCACCGCGTAAAGATTGGAGAGCGGTCACGGCTTCAGCGTAGATTTCGATGGCTTTGTCTAGCTGGTTTTGTTGTTTAAGTAAGCGCCCTAGTTGCCAGGCAGACTGGGCAATGACATCGGCTGATTGAGTCGTGCGGGCAAGTCGCAGTGATTTCTCGGTGAGCTCAAAAGCCTCTCCATATTGCTGGACTTGACTGTAGAGTTGTCCCAATTGACGTAGAGCATGGGATTCTGCTCTCGTATCGTCAAGTTCATCAGCAAATTGGATGGCTTGGGCTAAGAGTTGGCTGAGTTCCGTGATGGAGACAGAGGAATTGGGTAACTGAGAGGCATATTGTGCAAAGTTGACAATGCTGTAGATTGAGGCGCGGCTTGCCGATTGTGCTTGCAAAGAGGACAAGAGTTGAGGTGCCATTTTTTCGGCTTGAGCGTGTTGCTGGGTTTTCACCAATAAACCAAATTGTTCGAGCTGGGCTTGTTGTCTTTCTTGTGACTCTAAAGCTGTGGTTTCTGCTTTCTCAAAATAGGCTAGGGCAATGTCTGCGGATTCAACTTCTGTCGCGAGTTTCCCGATGCTGAAATAGGTGGCACTGAGTTCTGGGGTTGCATCGATACGTTGGGCGATCGCCAGAGCTTGAGCCATGAGATTGTAGCTGTCTCGCGGATCGCCAATTAACTGAGTGACTTTCCCCAAACTACGTAGGGCAATGACTTTTAATGTCGAATCAGGCAATGCAAATAATTCTTGTTCTGCCTGGGTTAGTTGTTCAAGAGAATGACGATAAAACCCTAAAGTTTGTAAGGCTTTCGCTTGGTTAATCTGACTACCGAGGATTCCAATCGTATCCTGAGCCTCTACATAATTTTGCTCTGCTTGCTTCCAAGTGCTTAAGGCGAGCTCTGCTTGCCCCAAATGTAACCATAAACTTGCCCGAGTATTTAGTGCTTGGGCTTGCAAAACTGAAGATTGTGGAAATTGCGTGAGTAAGTTAAGGCTTTGATCGATGGTCTGTTCGGCTTGGGGCCATTGATTGATGGCTTGATAGGCAGCAGAGAGATTATTTAATGCCATAATCTGCTGGGTGCGATCGCCTGTTGTCACAAAATTATCGAGAGCATTTTGCCAAACTCCAATCGCTTCGTCATAGCGACCCGCATCATACAATTGTTGGCCAGTGGATAGTGGCGATACTTCGTTTTGAGCTAGAGTCGCTTCAGGTAAAGAATTTGAAGGTGAAGCTGCTTGGACAATTGTCCAAAAAGGGATTGCAGCTAAAAGAATCACTAACCCAAAGCCTAATAAACCAAACTTTAAACGATGGTAAATGCGGGATGAAGATCGACGAAGCCCATCTATCCGCCGTCGTTTTAAGCCCATCGATTTTAGCGATCTCAGATTTGTAATATATTTTTTCCGAGATTGGTGACGATTATCCATCATTATTTTTCAAAAATCTGGAGTGGTTTAAATAAACTCGATAACAATGTGCCCTGTTTGAAATTCGGATAAATCATCTCTTTTTCTGATCTATCCAATATCGTCGCCCAAAACCTATCCAGAGCAACTCGCTCCACCACCAATGGTTGGTGAACTCGCGTTAACAGCAATGAGTTCAACTTGACCAGTTGAGGTAGTGTGCCATGCATTTGCCTCGGTTAAAGCAGGACGGGTAACTAAAGAAGGAGACGAAAAAATTGGGGAAGCCACAATATCGGAGGTGATGTTACGAGTATCCATCCAGAGGCGATCGCGACTCACTGTTTGATTGGGACTGAGTGGAATACCACCACGTCCAGTGGCTATGAACGCATTACGGCGATTACTAGAACATCCCTGTACAATTTCATCGCTTGGGTCAGTTAAGCTTGCTGCCGTTGTAATCAAACCAGACTCTAGATCAGCGAGAAAATCATTGATGGTTACAGCCCCACTGACTCCGAATTGAGAGCTAGCAGTAATATCACTTTCTGGCGTTAACTGTGGACGAAAGGCCAGCCCTAGCAAACTTTTGGTCGTCAAAATAATATTGCCTCCATTACCTGTAAAAGCATTGGCAACAATGTCGCTATTTTCACTGGGGAAGCTCAGAATTAGGGGAGCTGTCAGATTGATATTTCCGCCATTGCCACCGCCACCTGCCTGACCAGCTGTGGTAGAGAGCAGGCTATGGTCTCTCAAGAATAAGACTTCACCAACATCAAGATTCAGATTGCCACCATCACCACTATTTGTAATAGCTGTAATATCACTTCTTTCTAAAATCACTCTATCGCGACTGACAAGCTCGACATTTCCCCCTTGCCCACCATCAGATAAGTTATTCGCCCGAATGGAAGCATCTCTCAAGTCGAATCGTCTGGCACTGAAGAAAATATCACCACCATTACCGATTGCTGTTGCTTCTGCACTACTGCTTACCCTACTTTGACTGGAGAGATGGACTATATCAAGAGCCTTTATCTCAATACGACCTGCATCTCCAATTCCCCTTGTTGTCGTGGTCAATTGAGCATTATTACTGAAGTCGATATTGTTTCCTACAACCGTTATACTTCCGCCATTTCCTATTGCATCTATGCCGACATCACTACGAAAACTACTATTGTTTAAAGTAATTTCTCCTCCAGCAGAGACATCGATACGACCCGCATTTCCTTGAGCATTATCTCCCACGCTGCTAATGAGCTGACTGTTTCCAGTAAAGTTCAGATCATTGGCTGCCATGACGGCAATTTCGCCTGCATTACCTTGAGCATTGGTTGCAACTGTTACGCGTGATTGATTGCTGAAATTTAGATTTTGAGCCTTGATATTGATGCCTCCACCATTACCTATTGCACCTAAAAGCACTTCACTCCGAATATCGCTAGCATCTGCATTTATGTCCCCTGCACTGACAATCACTATTTGCCCTGCATCATTTTTCCCTGCGGTGCTGGTGGTAATCTCGCCCCCTTGAATCGTCAAATCCTCTGTGTCTATTTTTATTTGACCACCCTGCCCTGACCCTCCCACTGCTACTTCAGCTCTGAAGCCACTACGAACTCCAGAAGGAGACTGACCGCTAATCGTAATCGCCCGAGCATTAACTTCGATGCTACCGCCATCACCAGACCCTTCAGTTGAAGTATTCAGGGTCGCTCCATCCTGTAAATTCAGTATGTCCGTATTGAGAATAATGGTACCCCCTGTCCCTGCGACATTACCAAAGACCCCTGCATTAATGGATGTGATATCCCTCGACTCCACAGCACCATTAAGGTCAATGATTTGAGCATTAATGACAACATTACCTGCAGACCCTGCTGCATCAGTGATGGATTCAATAAGTGCACCATCGCTCAGCTCTAACCGTTCGGCCTGAATTAAAATATCTCCACCCTGGGCTGTCGCTGTGGCACTGCTATCCACTTCCGTCGTTAAAGTACTACTAAAACCATTACCGTTAATTCCAGATAGCGATATTAACTTAGCTTGAAGATCGATACTGCCACCTTTTCCTGTGCCTTCTGTATCAGCATCAAAAAGCGCACCATCTCTTAAAAATAGGCGATTAGCCCGAAGTGTTAAATTTCCGCCCGCACCACTGACCTCTGATTCAAGATTGACAAATGACCCGGAACCTCCTGAAGTATTTCCTTGAAAAATTGCATCACCTGTAACAGTGAGAATCAAGTCTCCGGCATCACCTACACCTTCAGATTCTGCTCCCAACAATGCACCATCGTCTGCGAGAAATGTTTGAGTCTTAATGAAAACATTACCGCCTCGACCGGTGGCACCGACTTTATCGTCAACTTTGGAACTGAGTAAACTGCGTCCTCCATCTGCTCCGACTCCGCTCAATTCAACATAATCTGCTGTAATGTTGATACTGCCGCTGTTTCCTGCGCTTTCAGTTTCCGCTCGAATTTCTCCGCCATCCAAGATTCGGAATTGATTTGTGACGATATTAATGTCACCGCCTTGCCCTGTGGCATTCGCTTTATCATCGACTTTAGAACCGAGAAAACTAAACCCATCGTCAATCCCAGAGCCACTCAATTCAACATGATTTGCGCGGATGTTGATGTCTCCGCCATTCTCTACGCTTTCAGCTTCTGTTCTAACCACTCCTCCATCTAGGATCAGGAATTGATCCGTAAAAATATTAATGTCGCCGCCATTACCACCAATGGAAGCATTTTCGTCAACTTCGCTGATGATACGACTTGGACTTCCTGAAGATGTTTCACCTGTCACATCGATCTGTTCGGAACCATATATATTGATATCGCCAGCAGCGGTAGACCCTTCATTGATGACGCTAATGCGCGATCGCCCCTGCAAAGAAACACGCTTTCCTTGGAGCTGAACAGCACCACCTCCATTACCTTCATTGAAGATTTCAGAGTAATTTTGGAAAATAATATCGCGCCACTCTCCCACTGAAGGCTGGGTGCCGAAAGCTTGCTGTCCATTTACAGTCGTGAGAGGGACTAAAGCATCCGTTGCAGCGAACAGCTCAACTCGACCTTCCGACGCCTCTACAAGAACATCATCAAATGAGATTGAGCCACCAACAAGTCCAAAAGTTTGACCAGATTGAACCTCTAAGAACGGACCATTACCTGTAATATCACCAGGATAACTACCTAGCTGTAGTCCAATAGGTACTGAGACGGTTAACAAAGGTGCAGTACTAGGCACTATGGCACTAAACTCGAAGCCATTTTCAAAGACAACACTGTCTGCCGTGCTGGCAATAAACGAACCAGGTAAGGACAAGCTGGCATTCCCACCGAAAGCAATACCATTTGGGTTAATCAGAAATAGATCTGGGTTATTGCCGCCTGTAAGACTTATTTCTCCATCAATGAAAGATGCATTAATTCCTGTAACTCTCCCAACAATGGCATCTACTGTGCTTTGACCCATATTTAGATCAAATGACACATTTTCTGTACCTGGAGAAAATTCTGAAAAGCTGTGGAATAAGGTTGTTAGTTGTTGGGTTCCGCCTGTGATGCTGAAAGGTCCACCACCATTAACTATGGTATTGACGGTACTATCTGCTGCCACGACCTGAGCTAGAGAGGGAGTTGCCCCCATTGCGAAAAGATGACTGAAACCTAGGAAAACCCATAGTCTCTTAGGATCGATAAGATTTGACAGTTTATTTATCACTGTTACGACAAGCATCTGGATAGACGAATTAAATCTAAGTATTGTTTTTTCAATACACCCTGATTTCTAAGCAAACCTTTAGCAAAATCTCATACAACAAAAAGTGTGTGAAATACAACCCCAATAAAAGCTAATAGCTTTAGCTAGGATTCTCCCATTAAATCTTTTTGTGCTTCTCACTATAAGCTGTTATAAAACAATCGAGCAGAATATTAAGATGAAGATTCTGTGAGATTTAGAAAACCCGATATAGAAAAAGAAAGAAATAGGGATTTGATGATTGGATATAAAGAAATGAGTCTATGCCGTCAAGAATAATATCGCCAATTCCTAAAAAATATTGATGATATGTTGGGCTTGTTTTAACTCATTCCTCTTGCCATATGCAAGTAGCGATTTATTTTGTCTTGAGGGTCTGGAAGTCTTTTATGGTAGCGCTAGAAAGGGATTTGCTTTGTCGTGATGATTGAAATAAATTGATTTTTTTTGCTGCGGATTTCTTCTGCTCTGCTCTTAAAATATAGTGGTGCTATCTTCCTTTTCTTGAAGCCCAGAATTGCTCTGAAAAAACAAACAGAGTTTGCATGCACTTATTTGTTTCTCTATTAATTAATGTCCGAAATAGTTGGCGGGGATATTTAATCCAAGCTATTGCTTGATTTTTTGTTTAAGCTCTGTAGCTGGATCTTTGATATTTCGTCATGCACAATTACTGATTTATCTATTCTTAGACAGTATTATAGTGATTATCTAGAGAACTCAGAAGTAGGAATAGTGAATTCTAAATTGTTATTTCATTCTTTAAAGCTTGCACTTCTCACTTCCGGAGTTTGGGCGATCGCCGTAACGCAGGTTATGGCAGTACCTTTTACTCCTCCGTCAGATAATTCTGCTCCTCGCCAAGTGAGCGGTGGTGCATCGCGTGGGAACTTACAGTTCGTTCCTCCTTCTGAGAATTCTGCTCCTCGCCAGGGTAGTGGTGGTGCTTCAAGAATTGGTGGATTTATTCCTCCCTCGGATGCTACAGCTCCACATCAGTCATCAGGTGGCGCATCACGAACTGGAGGATTCACACCCCCATCGGACGCAACCTCTCCCAATCAGTCAGTGGGCGGCGCATCACGAGGATTTGAATTTATTCCTCCTACCGATAACCCTATTCCTCAAAGTTCAAGTAGTGGCGCATCCCGTGACGGCTTTAACTTTATCCCTCCGCCAGATAGTGTGGCTCCCATTGTGGCCAGTGGTGGTTCGTCTAGAGAGGGTCTGTTTGTCCCCGCTCCTGATAATGCGAAACCTATTAATGCTGCTAGCGGTTCTTCGCGGACAAATCTTTATGGCACAAGTGCAGAAGCGTTTCAGAGCATCAACGAGTCAATACTTGCGATTACACCTGAGAGCTTTTATGGACAGACATTGGAAGCACGTCCAACGATTCTGGTGTATCTTCCTCGTTCAGATGCCCAACAAGCAATTTTTAGATTAAAAGACGAATCTCAGAATCTTATATATGAGCAGCTTGTCCCTATCTCAGAACAAGCAGGAATTATCATGATTCAGCTTCCCAAAACAGCACCAGCTCTAGCTGTTAATCAGAATTACCAATGGTTTTTGACCTTGCAAACGGAAGACCATATCACCCCAGCTAGTCCCTTTGTTGATGCTTGGATTAAGCGGGTAGAGCCTAGTGCGGAGCTAGCGGATAATCTTATGAATGTCGAGTCTGCTAAAGCCGCAGAGGTCTTAGCTCAAAATGGCATTTGGTACGATACAGTGGCAATTATGGCTGATTTGCGATCTTTACAAAGTGATGTTGGAACTAATGAAGATTGGTCAGAGCTGCTGATTTCTGTTGGTCTTGATCGAGTGACAGAAGCTCCGATCTTAACCACTATCAATAATTAAAGATCTTGCTTTAGCCGATTTTTGTGACTCTATTATTTTGATGCTCGTTTTATGTGGCGAAAGGCGAAGTCTTTTTTTCAAGATATCCATCGACCCTTGCTCATTGTTTGCGGTGTCGCAATTGCTGTAGGGGTTAGTAACTCTCTAGGGTTGTTTGATCTTTTAGAGTGGAATGCCCGTGATGAATTTTTTCGCTTTCGTCCTAGGGAGCCAGTGGATGATCGTATCGTCGTTGTCACTATTGATGAACCTGATATTCAGGCTGTTGGGGATTGGCCGATTCCCGATGAAACGCTTGCAGAATTAATTACTGCTATCCATCAGCAGGAGCCTCGCGTCATTGGATTAGACCTCTATCGTGATTTGCCAGAGGAACCAGGGCATCAACAGTTATTGGAGGTATATAAAAATACCCCAGAACTGATCGCTATTGAAAAAATTACAGGCAGTCGAGTTGCACCACCTCCAATATTGGCTGATTTAGGACGGGTGGCGATCGCCGATCTTGTATTGGATAGTGATAGTAATTTACGCCGGATACTGTTATCAGCTCAGGACAGTCAAGATGAGTCTATTAAGGCAGGCTTGGGAGCTCAACTTGCCATTCTTTATCTTGAGTCTGAAGATATTTCACTAGAAGCAATTGATCCAGATAAACAGACAGTTCAATTAGGCCAGTCTGTGTATCAACCTATGCGACCAGGCACAGCTGGATACTCCAAGGGAGATCTAGGGGGATACCAGATTTTGATGAATTGGCGAGGCTCTGGTGATCGATTTCCGCAGGTCTCCATGAGCGACATGTTGGCAGGAAAAGTTAAACCTGATCTCATGCGTGATCGCATTGTGCTGATTGGCTCTATCGCACCAAGTACAAATGACTTTTTTGAAACACCCTACAGTGGCTCATGGCGTTCTTATAAAACACCACCGATGGCTGGTGTCTTTCTCCATGCCAATATATCTAGTCAATTAATTAGTGGAGCCTTAGAGGGAAGACGTGGGCTACTCGGCTGGTCTTCTTGGCAGCAATGGCTGTGGATTTTTAGTTGGTCTGCTTTGGGAGGGCTCGGAAGTTGGTGGTTAGAAAATCGTAATCATCAAGAAGGACAATCCCTGCGTATTAATGTCGCGGCAGTAACAGGAGGTTGCTCTGTTTTTCTGATAGGAGGAGCTTACAGTGCTTTTCTTGGAGGAATTCTTATTCCACTCGTTCCTCCTCTCACAGCTTTCCTAGCTAGCACTGTGTTCTCAACATCAGACTTTAAAAAACAGCGTTTGTTGTTAACCAATCGACAACTCGAATATGCCAATAACCAACTTCTAGAATACGCTGCAACCCTAGAAGATAAGGTGAATCAGCGAACACAAGAACTCGCCAAAGCAAAACAGTCAGCAGATTCTGCAAATCAGGCGAAAAGTGAATTCTTGGCTAATATGAGCCATGAATTGCGCACACCTCTGAACGGCATTTTAGGCTATGCCCAAATTTTGCTGCGATCGCCACTTGCTAATGCGAAAGAAAAAGAAGGAATTTCGATTATCCATCAGTGCGGCTCTCACCTTTTAACACTGATTAATGACATCCTCGACCTTTCCAAAATAGAAGCTAGAAAATTACAACTCTATCCCAATGATTTAAATTTCCGCACCTTCCTCACGGGTGTAGCCGAAATGTGTCGAATCAAAGCTAAACAAAAAGATGTTGAGTTTCACTTGTGCTTTGATGACAATCTGCCAACTGGTCTCTATGCCGATGAGAAACGTCTACGCCAAGTGCTAATTAATTTGTTAGGCAATGCCATTAAGTTTACAGATCAGGGGAGCATCACCTTTTCTGTTAAATGTTTAGCGTCTCAAGCTAGTCAAATCGAGGCGACTGCAGGATCAGTTCCTGCTCAGGACAATGGCGCGGAAGATAATGAGCTTGAAATTATTCCATCTGAAAAAAATGCTTTACTGTCTGATTCATTAACATCTGAGAAGACAAGAGATTCTCAACGAATGGAGAGTCTGCGTTTTCAGATTGAAGATACAGGCGTAGGCATGACACCAGAACAACTCCAAAAAATCTATCAACCCTTTGAGCAAGTTGGTCGCAACGAACGTAAAGCAGAAGGTACAGGGCTTGGTTTAGCCATTTCGCAGCGTATTGCAAACTTGATGGGTAGCCAACTTCAAGTGGAAAGTCAGCTCGGTGAAGGCAGTCGGTTTTGGTTGGATTTGTCTTTGCCTGTTTCGACTAAATGGACGAATAATTACTCTATTCAAACGGCTAGAAATATTATCGGTATTGAAAATACACCGCCAACGATTCTTGTTGTTGATGATCAAGAATCTGCTCGCTCGATCTTGGCGGATATTTTACGGCCTTTAGGATGTCATTTAATTGAAGCGATAGATGTTAAAAACGCATTATTTTTGGCTAGCGAACACCACCCTCAAGCGATCATTACAGATCTGACGATGCCTGAGATGAGTGGTTTTGAGTTAATGCAGCATATCCGTGAAAATGAAATGCTCAAGGATACTGTTTTAATTGCGACCAGTGCCAGAGTATTTGAGGCTGATCGTCAGAAAAGTAAAGCCGCGGGTGCTCAGGCTTTTTTACCTAAACCTATCCAAGTCGAAGATTTGCTACAAATTTTACAAACACATTTAGATGTCAAATGGAAATATCAAGCTGAAGAGACAGATAAAAAACTTGATTCTTCTTTGGAGCAATCCGAAAAGTTTACTTCTCCTTCACAAGACACTCTAAAGTACCTGCATCATTTAGCTATGATGGGTAACCTAGATGGTATAAATCAGAAACTTGAACAGTTAGTAGCTAGTGACACAACACTGACTCCTTTTACGAAAGAGTTGAAGAAATTAACTAGTAACTTCCAAGTTAAAGCTACGAAAAACCTACTTCAATCACTGATGAACGAGGTAAATCATTAGATGGTGTCTACCGATTTGTCTAAAACATCGGTTGAATCGACTGCATCGCACAATCGTATTCTCCTGGTGGATGATAATGCCACGAACTTAAAAGTATTGACTGAAGCAATTCGAGGTCAGGGTTGGACAACTTTGGTTGCGACAGATGGTGAATCTGCATTAGAGCAAATTGAATATGCACAGCCAAATTTAATTCTTCTGGATGTGATGATGCCGGGAATTGATGGTTTTGAAACCTGTAAACGTCTTAAGTCTAATGATGTTACAGCGGATATTCCCATCATTTTTATGACGGCTCTTTCCGATACTGTGGATAAGGTCAAGGGTCTAGAGCTTGGTGCGGTTGATTATATTACGAAGCCTTTTCAACAAGAGGAAGTCATTGCTAGGGCACGGTTGCATTTAAAGTTATCGCAGTTGAATCAAACTTTGGGTGAGCGTAATGCGGAACTACAAAATTTGAATGACACGCTTGAACATCAAGTGGAAGTGCGTACGCAAGAGCTTTCTAATTCATTAAAAGAATTACAGTCGACTCAGTTGCAGCTGATTCACAGTGAGAAGATGTCAACTCTCGGCCAGTTAGTGGCGGGTATTGGTCATGAAATCAATAATCCTGTCGGTTTTATCAGTGGGAATTTGGGTTGCATTGAGAATTATGTGGCAGATCTCTTGCAACTGCTGAATCTTTATCAGGCTGCGCTTCCTACGCCAAATAGTGAGATTTCTAAATTTATTGAAGAGATAGACCTGGATTATCTCCTCGAAGATTTACCGAAATTAATTGCCTCGATGGATAAAGGGGTTGATCGTATTCATGAGATTAGTCAGTCTTTACGGATTTTGGCGCGGGGCGATCGCGGTGGAAAGATACCATTTCAAGTCCATGACAGTTTGGATAGTGCCATACTCCTACTGAAATATCGTCTCAAGGCTCATGAGCAACATCCTGAAGTGGAAGTGATTAAAGAATATGGAGAACTCCCTGAGATCCAGTGTTATCCAGGTCTATTGAATCAGGTCTTTACGAACTTACTGGCTAATGCGATTGATGCCTTTGAGGAGAGTGATCAAGGGCGAACCTATCAAGAAATTATGGCAGCGCCTAATCAGATTACAATTAGCACTCACTATTTATCTGATACTAAACGGGTCATCATCTCTCTACGTGATAATGGGCCAGGTATGGATATAGCAACTCAGCAACAAATTTTTGATCATTTATTTACGACGAAGCCTGTGGGTAAGGGCACTGGGCTAGGTTTGTCTATTAGCCGTCAAATCATTATGGAAAAACATGGGGGAGAGCTCCAATGTCTTTCGGAATTAGGGGTAGGTACAGAATTTACGATTGAGTTGCCCATGGCATAACTCTCAATGATGCGGCTGATATTTGTTCATCGGCGAATGGGATGGGCGATCGCCAGTCAATTTTAAAGAAGAATGCTGCAAGATATCTCTGTCATAGCCTCTTTAGAATTGACTGGATATTGTTTGGATTTGATGGATTTTGCCAAACTTCTATTCGGGTTTAAGATTATCTGCCTGGCGAAAATAGCTTTCTGCTTGGGTCGTTTCGCCTAAGGCCTGCGCGAGACGTCCCGCCCGATCAAATATTTCAGCATTCTGGATACCTTGGGCGATCGCCTCCCCAATGATCGCATCAGCTTCCTGCCAACGACCAGCTTCCGCTAGAGACCAGGCGAAGGTATTGAGTGTTTCCGCATTACGTCGATGTTTGACCTCTGCCTCCATTAGGGCGATCGCCTCTAATCGATCCATGTCATCCCCACGTTCCAACAACAATTCTGCTAGCTCTCGACCGTGATCGAGGGGATTTGCTTTAACCTTGTCGCGCAAAATTATTTCTGCCTCTGCCCATTGAATACGAGCTGCTTCTTCCTGACCTTGTGCTCTTTTTACCTTTGCTAAAGCCAATAATGCCAACGGATCACTCACCTGTTCATAAAATTTCTGGGCAGCTCGATAATTCTCCTGTTTGTATTCGAGTTCCCCTAAATTCAATAGGGCTTGAGGATAGTCCGGCACAATCGCGAGTGCTTCTTGGTAGAGGGATTCTGCCGATTGGTACTGGCCTTGATCCGCGTAGAGTTTTCCCAACAAAGTTCGAGCCAAAGCTGAGCCCCTTGCTTCTGATGGCTGTTCTACGGCGATCGCCTGTTCGAAGTCGAGCTGTGCCCCAGTCAAGTCCCCTTCTGCCTGCCTCGCCAAAGCTCTCAGCGTTAAACTGGCCATCGAAGGAGAAAATGCAACTAATTTATCGGCCATTGTATTTGCCTCAATAATCTTTCCCGTTGCTAAGTGCGCGGTGACAATAATGGCGATCGCCTCCCCACCAGAAGCCTGTTCTGCAAGGCGAGTTGCTTCCGCAAAATCATGTCGAGCTTCGGCCACTTTCGCCAACGCCACCAAAGCCCCATTATTACTAAACGGTAAATTTTCTAAAGACTGCTGAGCGGACATTTCAGCCATTTGATACCAGCGATCTTCACCCGTTATCCGAGCTAACTTTAAATAAGCCCCAGCTAAACTGGCGAGATCTAAACCATCCTGTGGATTTCGTCGGATGCGAGCATGGAGTGTGGCGATTTCTGCGGTTAAACTTTCTTGGGTTCGTTCCGATGGTGAAAACTGATAGGGATAAGCTTGGGCTGCTGGTGTGAGTTTTGTTCTAAGAATCGGAGCAGTTACCCAAATCGCTGGGAGTAAGCCCAATAGTGCGAATCCGAGCAGCGTATTTCTAGTGACAGATTTATTTTTGAAAATGGACAAAGACGAGATAGACATTGCAACTTTATCTCTCATAATTAAACGACTTTAAGCATTGGTTCCCACCCCCCAGAATTTTTGGATTGGGAGATGGGAGTAAGGATTTAACGGTTTAATTTGCTGGCGCTAGATAGGGGAAATTCTGATCTAAGGGCTGATGTCCTTGCCCTGGATTGCCAGGTGTACCTTCGTAGGACACGTTGTCGGTCGTAATCTTGCCATCAGTCAATACCGAGAGCGTAATATCAACGACGTCATCTTTTAGTAAACGTCCTCGCACGGGGCTACCTTTTGCATTGAGATCGTTGGCATAGCCGCTTTCCCCAGTGGTATCAATGCGCATTACATCGGGAAGGAAGGCACCAATGAGTGAATCAGCTCGCTCACTGCTATTACCGAGAGAGAGTAGAACTTGTTTTACTTCTCCGACGATAGGTGCAACTGCATTTGCTTGTTTTTCTTTGCCTGCTAGGGCTGCGGCTTCAAAGGCGGGAGTGACTTCGTTGAGAGCTTGGAGAAACTCTTGGGTGAAGACTAAGCCTTCATTGACTGCCGGACGTGCCAAGCGTTCTACCTGTTTGAACTTGCCGCGGCGATTTTTGAAAGAGATCGTTTGCCAAACATCGAAGGTGGTGGCTTTGCTGTCTGCACCTTGTAAAAAGTCGATGGGCAATTGGACGGCGATCGCATTGACGTTGTACCCTGTCGCAAAATCAACAGCTTGCGAAGGATCACGGAAGCCTACTGCTGGTCCAATACCTAAAGCACCTGCTCGCACTCGGAAGAATTGTTCTACATCAAAGAAGAAGGGATCCTCCCGTAACCCCGCAAAGACTTTGAGATTGTCATTGCCGAGGGAAACAGAATTCACTGTGGGATCTTGGTTTAGAGGAGTGGTGAAACCTGTCGCTCTTTGTTTACGACCATCGGCGTGGATTGCTGTAACCGTAAACGCTTGGCGTTGATTTGCATCTGGGGCATCAAATTTAAAGCGCAACGTCACATCAGCCTTACCAGCAACTGGCGCATCTTTATCTGTGACCGCGTCAATCATAAATTCATAACGAGCCTTCGTACTGAAATAGTACTGTTGTCGCGCTAATGAACGGGGATTGGTATTCATGATCAACACCAAATTGTCGGCTGATGCCTTTGGATTTTGATCTGACTCTCGGAAAACATACAGATCGGTCAGGTTGAGATTACGACCTTTAATATCTGTTTCACCATCATCATGGTCTGAGGCTTGGACATGAAGTGCACTAGTGCCTGCAATGACTGCAATGCCTAGCAAACTGGCTGTAACTCCGACCACTTTTTTGAGATTGATTTTCTTGGTGCTGATTTGCTTGAGAGAAGAAAGAGATAGTTTCATTGGATTCCTTATTCTTGGATAAGAAAGAAATAGAGTAAATAAGAAAGAAATAGAGCGCATGTTGTGCAATCAGAAATTGCACATTTTCTTGAATGAACTGAATGATTCTTGAATGAAATTTTTTTGCGCAAAGAGTGACGAAAATACTCTGACCGGTAGAGTAATAGCATCAAGGAGATTAGGAAGCTATGAGAGTGAGCTGATCCAAATGCGTAGCATTGCTGCAGTGTTTGCTAGCGCATTTTTGTCCTAGGGCTGATACCTTTAGACTTATTCCTTTGAGCGATGATTTTTCGTCATCTGTAGAGGTATACGCTCCTAATTTAGGATTGGATCTGTCCGTTTCAATTTTTTTCTAAAAAACAGCTTGAATCGCTGCTATGGCTAATTCAAAAAACCTTACGCCACAATGCTTTGAAGATATTGACTTAATGCAAAAAATTGCTCAGCAAGAGCAGGCTGCCTTGGGTCAACTTTATGATCGCTATGCTCGGATCATGTATTCGTTAGCTTATAAAATGCTGGGCACTGCGGAAGAGGCGGAAGAAGTTGTGCTCGATGTTTTCTCTCAGGTGTGGCGCACGGCTGATCGCTATGATGCCCAACGTGGTCGCACGGATTCTTGGCTATTTCTATTAACTCGTAGTCGTGCTCTTGATCGATTGCGGCGACGAAAACGAAACTCGAATGTGGTGGAAGCGGCAATTAGTGAGGCGAAAGTACCTGTTACACGAGCTGGGCGATCGCCTGAGGAAATGTTGCTGATTAAAGATCGTCGTCAGCAAGTGAAGATTGCTTTGGCACAGATTCCACCAGAACAGCAACAAATTATTGAATTAGCTTACTATCAAGGACTAAGCCAGTCGCAAATTGCGAAGCAAACGGGTATTTCTCTTGGAACGGTGAAAACACGTGTTCGTTTGGGGCTTAGCAAATTAAAAGTGCTGCTTCAAGATATGGAGTTGGATGCAAAATAGAAGGCTGGATATTTTAATCCGCGTATCTTGTGATGTTGAAAAATTGCAATTCAAAATTTGTTATTAATAGAGATCCAACTGAAGAAAATAAACGTATACCTTATACGGGTCTAAGTTATTTGATTTTAGATAAAACAAACCGCCATCGAGCCAGATAATGTCGTCAAATCCTATTTTTCCCGATAAAAATCAAGATGCTGAGGAATTGGCTGCTTTGTACGCACTCGATGTTTTGGAGATCGAGGAGCGCGATCAAGTGCGGCAGGCGATCGCCGATTCTGATGACTTTGCTCAGACGGTGAGTGATCTATCGGACGCCGCGGCGGCGATCGCATATGATCTGCCCTCCATCCCCATGTCAGATACTCTTAAAGGCAGACTATTCCAGCGGATTGCCCAAGATACGGTTAATGCTGACTCTGAACTTTATCGGCTACTTCGACTGTCGATTGATGAGCTGAAAAAAAAGAGCGAAACGGTGACTTGGAAACCAATGTCGGGGAATACAGCAGACGCTTACACCGCAACTCTAGAAACGGATGAAGTCCATCAAAAAGTTGCGTTGTTCGTGAAGGCAAATCATGGTGGTCATTTCCCTATGCATATTCACGATAGCGGCGAAACGTTGCTGATGTTAACAGGTGATCTCATCATTGATGGTCTCACCTATACAGCGGGCGATCGCATTGACTCAACAGAGAAATCTATCCACCAACCAGAAACGCTAAATGGTTGTCTGGTACTTTGTATTTCTTCTCTCAATGATGCACTCATCTAGCGTAGTGCTAAAGCGTCGCCCCTATCTTTTACTCTGTTTCATCCTTTAGAAGCGAATGTTGGAATCGCGCACGATCTTAAATTCGATCTCTTGAAGAACCGCTGGATCAACTTTTGTGTCGGGGTTTGGAAAGACGAGAGTTCCTTCTTCACCGACTTTAGCCGTCGCTAATTTTAGTTTGACATTCGCATCGACAAGCTTAAAGTTTTTGACATTGGCAATAGACTCGATGGTGCGGTTAATTAAGCCAGTCCCTTCTTCGGGAGTGAGAGCCTTGAGCGATGTTTCGCCTGTTTGGGATTGCAGACGTTTGTTGGTCGCTTCGAGCTGACTATTTTGACGTTTGAGAGTCGAGAAATTTTTCTGCAGATCCGACAATTCGAGTTTGAGAGAATTGAGTTCTTTTTCGGTGGTACTGGCACTTGTTGAACGTTGACGCAGAATTTTTACCTCTTGTTCGAGGTTGGCGATCGCCTCACTGAGCTTACGATTTTCCTCTGATAGCCCCTCAATAATCTGCTCAGAATCTTTAGAACGTACTGTTCTTTGGGGTTGGAGATTGCGAGGTTGGAAGCTACGGGATACAAATTCTTCAGGCATGGTTTTAAACTCCGGTTAGAAAAAAATTGAGATCGAAAATAACGGCTAAAAATTTAGCGCTCGGGAATATCGATGGGGCGATCGTCTAGTTGCAAACTGCGCAATGTTGTTTTGTTGGTCGGATCCTTCACATCTACAAGCCAACGATTTTTGGCAGCGACATAGGACACATCCACATCCAAGTCCCCAAAAATATCCTTTAAACGCGAGACATCAGCTTTGGCCAGAACTTCTTCTTTTACCTCACTAGGTTTGCGGGCGGGTGGACGAACCTCTTCATCGGGAATGGTCAGAAAACGAGCGCGAATACTCGATAAAGCACCAGCATTCAGACTGCCAAGTTTGTCGAGGTCACCGCTAATCGGCTGGATATTCACCACACCGTCATCATCCTCATCGATCATCATTTTTAGATCGACTTCGATTTCACTGACCGCTAACCCTGTCTGCAAATTGTTCAAACCTGCCGATTGTTCTAGAGCGGCAGCGTTAATTTGGTTTTGGGCTTGCAAAACAGATTGACCAAATTCGCTCAGTAGTGAATCAATATTCATCTTAGCCATTGGTTTCTTCTCCTGCCTCAGCGGTTGTTGTACTTTCAGTTTGATTAATGACATCAAGAGCCACATTTAGGCGAGAAGGAGGTGGCACAGGGGTCAATTTCACTTTCATTTTGGTGGAAATTTCGACGTTGCGATTTAGCTTGCGTTGGGTCTGTAATGCTTTCGTTGCGGCATAAAGTAAGGGTTTGGATTTGACGGTGCCAGAGGTGTCAACTTCCTCAACGACTTTGAGATCCATTGCCACTTCCACTGTCGCTTCGGAAAATGCGAAAAAGGTGGGTAATACACCCAGTTCTAACAGACTCACTTCGACAGGGGGGGATTGTTCGTAACTAACGTCGCCAGATTCGCTAACGGTTTGCTGAATGCGAGGGACAACGGCGACCCTTGTTTCGGCTAATTCTTGGAGTACCTGTGCGGAAGATAAATCAAGGCGAGCTTGACCTTCGGCGACGGATTCGGCAAGTTGGGTAATGAGATCTCCGAGGGCGGCACCTGCTAATTCTTGCCCGGAGTTATTGATATTGCGGGGGGTGAGATTAAAGGCCATGGGAGCTGGCAACCTCCATTAAATTCCGTGGGATAGGGATGGTTTGGCATAATCGGTCGGGAACTCAGCACTCCCTTGGGCGAAAAGCTATTCGTAGTCGATCTATTTGGATCTATACGTGCCATGGCGATCGCCCGAAGTACTGACTGTCCTAACCTTAAAAATCAGAAGCGAATAGACTTAAATCAGACCTATTCTCCGTCCGCTGGGCGATTATCCACAATGATCAGTTGTGGTTCCAGACGCGTTGGCGGGGGAACGGGAACAAGCTTGGTTACCATACGGCTTGTGCCGTTTACTTCCTTACCGAATTTACGGTTGTGGGATACCTCAGCTTTGATCGACGCGCTCCACATTGCGAAGCCTGCCTTTGCCTCAGCCGTTACTTTGACATTCGTTTCGCGGCTAGTTGTCGTCTTGATGTCCATCTTGACTTCGATTGTTGCCTCAGAAAACTGATAGAACGTTGGCATTAAACCAACTTGCAACAAAGAGACGTCAACCGGATCGGCTTGGGTGTAGCTCACCGTGCCATCTGCGGCGATCACTTGCGTGACACCGAGCACGATCGGAATTTCCGTCTCCGCCAAAATCGTTGCCGTTCTGACAGAATTGCTATCCAAAGCTGCCTGAGCATTCGCGATACCCATCGCGAGCTTGGCAACCATATCCGGCAAAGGTACATCTAGTAGTTCTTGTCCAACACTTGCCATAATGAGTTCCTCAATATTTCATGGTCATCGTTGGTAGATTCACGCCTGAGAATTGCCATAGAGCCGTTGGAAGGCTAGAAATTTCTCTGGTTCCAGAAAAACACTGCCCACAAAAGTAATACCTGGCTCTTGCTTCAATCCCATCCCCAACTCGTACGGCAACTGCGCCACAATCCAAGTTGTACTTTGGATCGTCACTCTGCCACCACAGCGATTGACTAAGCCAAGGGCATAGGTAATAGGACGGGAAGATTTGATGAGAAAGAGATGTTGTTGATCGGAATCTGGTAGAGCAAGGTTAACTTCTGCACCAAAGCTACGCGCAATGTCATTTGTCATTTTGTCTACCGTTTAACTCTCTTTGCTTTTAGACTCTACGAAGCACAAAAGTGACATCAAGGATATTCTTTTAAGCTTAAATATTTCGCAATAAAAAATGTTTTTCAACCAATTTTTTTGATGTAAAAATGCTTTTTAGAGAATTGTGACGGCAAAGTCTTAAACTCTTGAAACATATGCCCTGTGAAGATCTCATGAAAAACCTACGCCATTATGCGTACAAAATATTGAAATCAGGATAATTTAATGGTTGTTCATAAAGAAAAGGTGAGTTTTAGAAGTTCCCACGTAGTAATAAAAATATAGTTCCTTTAGAATATGAAGTTTCTTGTTTTGTTCTTGCTGTTATCCGGAATTTTTATTTGTAGATTGTAGGGCGGCAGAGAAATGTTTAGAAAAAGAGAGTTTTACTTGATTGCTTTATTTAGAGGTTCACTTTCTATAGATTCTGATTGTTGAGACAATTTCTGCTTTTTTGTGTTAATTAAAAGAGCTTGGAACTTAGCTAAGTGAGTATTTGATCCCAATGTCAGTTTTTGGTGCTGGGGCGATCGCCTGGTCTCTGAGAAGATCGATATTGAGTGGAAGTCGGTAATAACTTTTAGGCCATTGGCTGGTTGGGAATAAGGGATCCATCGCTAAACTGATGGGCAGTGGAAATTTAAGTAGAGAAGAGAATGACTATGTATGAGTACAGAGTGGTGAGCATTTTAAAGATCGTTGATGGTGATACTGTTGACCTCAATATTGATCTGGGTTTTTCCTTATTTAAAAATGAACGCTTTCGCGTCGCAGGGATTGACGCTCCAGAATCTCGGACGCGAGATTTGGCAGAAAAGCGTTTGGGTCTAGAGGCGAAAGACTTTGTCCAGCAGCGGTTAGAGACGGCTGAAACAATTGTGGTTCGCACAGAGAAAGAAGATAAATATGGTCGTTATCTGGGATGGCTCTATCTCGACGGTGAAGAGACTTCTCTAAATGAGCAAATGATTAATGATGGCTATGCTTGGGCCTATGATGGCGGACGCAAAAATAAGGATTTGGCCGCGCTAGAACAACGCCGCCGAGAACTCGGCACTTGGATTGAAGCTAATAATCCAGAATAGCCAACAAGTTTTTTGAATTCCGGGTCGGGCGATCGCCCTTCTAGCATTCCAATAGTTTTTCGAGAAAAATCGCTTTACCGTAAGTCAAGCTTAGACCGTATGACTTCTTGCAAAAGGTCAATTGTAAAACTGGTGGCTACAATCTTGAGTCTAGTCGGGTCAACCTATCCAGATTTTCGGCTATATTTCTACTGGTCGTGATGACTTATAGCCTAGCCCCTATTACAGACAATCTTCTTCACGATAGCTGTTGGAAACCTTACTTGTATGCTTTGCTTCGAAACAACGGCGCTCTAATCCTCGTTATAGTTCTTTTACTCTTGGATTAGCTCGCTACGGATACCAATATATTCATCCACTTTTAACAGACTTGGCTCATCACTTAATTGCCACTAAACCTCATAAGTGGTTCTATTTCCACAGAGGTTTCATCGCTCTATCCCACCTCCAGAACACTTTCTAACCTGCTTGTCATCCCTTGAGCAATAAAAGTTGGGAAACTGGATGATATTTAAGATGTCTCGGCATTATCTGGAAGAACCTTGCTGACTGTTGAGGGTGAAGAAAAAACTGGCTCCTTCATCAATAATTCCTTTGCACCAAATTTTGCCTTTATGGCTTTCGATAATACGTTGGACTATTGCTAATCCTATACCTGTCCCAGAAAAATCTCTTTGATGATGGAGTCGCGTAAAGGGAGCAAATATATTGTCTTGCTGTTTTGCAGAGAAACCAACGCCATTATCACGGATACAAAAATTGCCGTCTTCGAGCTGGAAAAATTCAATTTTAGCCAGCTCTTTGACACTGCTATATTTCCAAGCATTACCCAAAAGATTTTCAAAGGCGATTTTGAGGAGACGACGATCGCCTGAAACAGTTAACTTTGGTTGAATCTCAAGCTGCACATGACGATCTGGATCTTGAACTTGGAGCTGCTCAGTAATGCTTGTGGCGATCGCACTCAGATTAACGGTTTTAAATTCTAATTCGAGATCACGATAAGAGACATTAGCTAGGCGCATTAGATCACTAATCATTTGATCCATTTCTTGACCTGCATTACCAATGATTTCTAATGCTTCTCCCTGCTCATCAGGGGTCATATCATCATCAACTAATAGTTCACAAAACCCTAATATTCGTGTTAAAGGTCGCCTTAAATCATGGGACACCATATAGTTGAATGCTTCAAGATCTTTATTGAGTATTTCTAGTTCTTGATTACGTTTTTTTAGGTTTCGTGTTGTGTCTAAAAGCTTAAGTTGATTATTAACTCGTACGATAACTTCATAGATATCAAATGGTTTATTGATATAGTCTACGCCGCCCGCTGAAAAAGCCTTTGCTTTATCAAGTACATCATTAAGAGCACTGAGGAAAATAACTGGAATATGGGCCGTTTCTTTGTTTGCTTTAAGCTGTGTGCACACCTCATAGCCATCTAGAATAGGCATTTTTATATCTAATAAAATCAGGTCAGGAGGATCAACTGCGATGGCTTGGAGTGCTTGTTGACCATCGAGTACACGACGAACTTCATGCCCTTCTTCACGGAGAATTTCAAAAAGTAGCTGTAGATTCTCTGGGATATCGTCAACAATTAAAATGTCTCCAGTGTATTCGGTGCGAAAAGGGCGCATCATAATGATTCGATGTCATTAATGAGTTTATATTGAGCGTATTCCAGAAAAAATAGGTGAAAATGTATTGCCAAGTATCGGATCGGGACTAGAGATATAACAAATATTTTAGGTCTAATATACTTAATGATATTTTCTAGCAGTAAAACTTTTTCTTTGGTGGGCACCATTACTTATAAATATTAATCGTTTAATTAAATTTCCTAAGGGTTAGTTTAAGTAGATATTAAGCTTAAGAAATTGCTTGATGAGATATCTGAGTATCCTCGTATTGGCAGCTCTATTGATATATTTCTCTCCCGTCCATTTAACACCAAGATACTCCATCAAAACAAATGAAATTTTCGAAATAGTTATTTTGCTACTTCTAGAATAGGTTTTTTGCTACTTCTAAAAAGGTGCATTTCGACACATTTTTACCCATTCTTTAGTGCTTGGATGTATGAGTTCTATCGCTGTTGCATGTAAATGGAGTCGTTGTTTTTGATTGGGTTGCTTGCTATAAAGGCGATCGCCAAGGATAGAATTATTTAAACCTTTGGGGTGAGCGCAGTGGACACGAAGCTGATGAGTGCGCCCAGTAATAGGTTTGAGTTCAACTCGATTTTTGTGGATCTTTTTAAAGTGAGTGCAGCAAGATTTTCCTCGGGCAAAATCAACTTTTTGATGGGGGCGATCGCCAGGATCAGACCATAAGGGTAACTCGATGGTCCCTTCTTTTTGTTGCAAAGGATTTTCCAGAATAGCAGTGTAGAGTTTTGAGATTTGGCGGTGACTAAATTGCTCTTGTAAGTGTTTTTGAGCAGCGGAAGTTTTGGCGAAAATCACTAAACCTGAGGTGTCTTGATCGAGGCGATGGACTAAATATATTTCTGGATAGTCGCGCTTTAAACGACTAAACACACTATCGTAATGGTGACTGCTACGACCAGGTATTGTGGCTAGGCCAGCAGGTTTATTAATCACCAGAATTGTGTCGTCTTCAGAGACGATTTCAAGGGGCAATTCGTCGGTTTGAAGAAGGCTTTCAAAAGATTTTTGGTCAAGACCGGACAGCAGAAATCCCATAATCGGTCGGCATCTTTCTTCGCAGGCGAGATAAAATTCGCCGCCGACTTTGTCATTAAGGTTTTTACCCCACCAAAATTCCGCTAAGGCTAAGGGTTTGAGTTGATGTTTTGCTGCATAATTGAGTAGTTTTGGGGCGCAACAATCCCCTGTTCCCGTTGGTAAGCCTTGAGTTTGCGGCACAAGATCGGCGATCGCCTGAGCATTCCCCGCAAAATTCTTGAGTTGATAGACGCGGTGCATTTGCTTTTGCAGATTTCGAGATAGCTTGCGACGACGTATCCGTAATTGTTCGATTTCACGATCTGCTTTTTTCACAATTTGTTTTAGGTCACCAATTTCCTTATCCCGCTGACGCTTCAGGTGACGTTTTTCTGTACTTTCATCAAAGCTGAGATCATTTAAATCCCTAATTGCTTGCCTTAATGCTTCCCCCTGCAATGTCCGCTGATATTCTTCCCGTTGCCGCTGACGTAATTTTTTGCTGTGGCGATATTGTGCATTAAATTGATCGATTTTGCTTTGCCATTGAGCTGCCAATTTTTTATAGAGAGGACGTTCTGGCATTTTTTCCAACTCTGCAAATCTGACACGAATTTTTTGTAATTCTGCCAAAATTTCCTGTTCCTCTAGCAACATGCGATCGCCGCCATCAATAACAGGGACCCAACCAGGGACATTCTTTTGTCCGTGGAAAAATCCTGAAAATGCCTTGAGATAAAATTTTTTGCCTACGTGATTTTCGACGATCATTACCCCGTACATTTTGCCTTTGAGATTATGGCTAGGGTCTTGGGCGAATTCTTTCATCAACTGACGTGACAACCACTCCGCATGGATCGTACGAGGCAACCGCGCATAGACTTTCGTCATCGGGCAAACACCTTCATACCAATCTGTCACCCCATCTTCTAGCTCAGGTTCAATAAAAGTATGGAGTTCAGTAGTCATTGCCAATTACAAATCAATTCGTTTCGGGAAATCTACTGTACCGCGATCGCCTGCCAGTTTTAGCTCAAGAGGTTTAAAGGATTTGTATGGCTCATCAGTTGTAAGTCTGTTTCAGAAATGCCAGCTGTCTCTAATTGATCAAGAAAGGCTTGGTAACCCTCAATAGGTGAAGGTGCCTGCGATCGCCCTAAATCTGTACTGAGGACAAAATGTTCTGCGCCAATCGTTTTAATGGCTGTAACCATCGCGTCAAACGGCACATTCTCCCAAGCGTCATGATCCGCCTCATCCGCGTTTTTTCCTGCCAAAGTATTAGAATAAGTGATTTCTAAAAATGCACCTTGGTCTGCGAGGATCTGCATTTGTTCTAGGGTTAATCCTGGCACAGTCGCCATCGCGTGGGTCACTAATATTTTCTCAACGCCTAATTGTTTTGCGCCATGCACCACCACCAAAACTTCTTTTGGAGAGACATCTCCTGTGCCTAACACCAAATTGTTTTCTGCGATAAATTCCAGAATCGATTTTGTTTGAGATAACAGGCGATCGCCCCGCGTCACTCGTAGGCCACCTTTGCCTGTATTAAATGTTTTTCGATGGTAGGCTGCATCGATCGTGGGTAACCACACAATTTTGCCACGTCCTTCACCGAGCTTTGCCATCACTTCGACTGCTTTGGGATTAATGCCACCGACCGCTTCATTTAGAACAATGCCCCCGTAAACCTCAATACTCGGAACTGTTTTATGAGTAAGGATGGCGCGATCTGCAGTGGAAGTCACATGATTTTTGAGGACAATGGCTTGCATTTTTGCCTTAGCAGCTTCTTGTACGAGTTCAATATCGTCGTACAATCGCTCTCTTACATCTGGAGCCGAATGCACATGGAATTCGACAGCGCCTTCTAACGTTGCGGCGGCTGCATAATTGCCAAAACACAGTCCATAGGCGATCGCCACATAACCGAATATTTGCAGAAACACTACAAAAATAGACTGAAAGCGGCTTCTCATGATCTCTATGCCCAGAACATTGGTTCTATTTTGACCTAGAACAAACGATCTTGATCCATTACCGTTAACTATCGATAAAGTTGATCCCCTCTAGCCGCTCAATTTGAATCAGTCACAAAATTGCCACAGGAAAACTCGATACAATAGCTAACAGTTTTTCTTTTGGGCATGATGCTGGAATCTCTCAGTCTGCAACTTTATCAACTTCAGCAGTGGGGCGATCGCCTCGTAGATCAGCAATTGACGCACTGGAGTGTGTTGAGTATTTTTCTGGTATTTGGGGCGGGATTACTGACGAGTTTGACCCCTTGTACGCTGTCGATGTTGCCGATCACCATTGGCTATATTGGTGGCGCAGAGGAGAAAACACGCTCCCAAACTATTTTTCAATCGCTGTGGTTTACCGTTGGTTTAGCAACAACATTGGCAGCTTTAGGAATTGTGGCGGCGGGCTTTGGTCAGATTTATGGGCAGATTGGCATTGGTCTACCGATAGTGGTCAGTGCGATCGCCATTGTGATGGGACTAAATTTGCTAGAGATTATCCAGATTCAATTTCCCTCTATTGGCGCAACAGATTGGATTACCAATGATTTGCCGCAAGGAGTGCGTGCTTATCTCGTTGGTTTAACTTTTGGTTTAGTGGCATCGCCCTGTAGTACCCCAGTTTTGGCGACATTGTTGGCTTGGGTGAGTACGACCCATGATTTGGTGCTTGGTGGAGGTCTACTTTTGGCCTATACCCTCGGCTATGTGATGCCTGTGCTAATCGCCGGGATTTTTACCGCCTCTCTCAAAAAACTCCTCTCTTTGCGACAATGGTCGGGCTGGATTAACCCGGTTAGTGGTGCTTTATTAGTGGGCTTTGGCATTTTTTCCCTACTCATTCGCCTGCCCATCGGTTTATCCTAGATAGTCCAGATTCCTCATTGCTTCCCTTATGAAGGGAGGTGGCGAAGCCGGAGGGATCTCAACTCAAAGAACATAACGAAACGACTCAAAACCTTTAGTGCGCAAAGACACCCCATGACGGCATCTGATTCTCCGGCAAACTCAAGTTGGAATACTTTTCCCCAAAAGCTTTGGCGTAAAGGCCTCAAGTGGATTGCAAATCTCAAGTTGGCGATCGCCCTTTTACTTTTAATCGCAGTCTTTAGTATTGCTGGCACGGTCATCGATCAAAATGCTGGTTTAGCGTCTTACCAAGCGAACTATCCCGAAGACCCTGCCCTCTTTGGTTTTCTCACGTGGAAAGTGCTGCTGGGCATGGGTCTAGACCATGTGTACACAACTTGGTGGTATGTGTCGCTGTTGGTGACCTTTGGCGCAAGTTTGGTGGCCTGCACATTCCGCCGTCAACTGCCTGCCCTCAAAGCTGCGAAAAACTGGAATTATTACAGCAAAGCTCGTCAATTTAAAAAGCTTGCCCTCAGTACTGAATTAAACCAAGGTTCCCTTGATACCCTAACGCCATACCTTGAGAAAAAACGCTACAAGATTGCTCGCGAAGGTGAAAAGCTCTATGCAAATAAAGGGATGGCTGGACGGATTGGCCCGATCATTGTGCACATCGGCATGATTGTGACGCTTGTTGGCTCAATTATTGGGGCCTTCGGTGGGTTTATGGCGCAGGAAATGATTCCAAGCGGTGTCAACTTCAAAGTAAATAATGTGTTTGAAGCGGGTCGTTTTGCGAATAGCGATCGCCCGTGGTCGGTGAATGTAAATCGGTTTTGGATTGACTACACACCGAATGGTGACATCGACCAATTTTATTCAGATTTGACGGTCGTTGACGATACGGGTCATGAGTTAGACCGCCGCACCATTTCAGTCAATCATCCGCTGCGTTTTGATGGCATTACCTTCTATCAAACTAGTTGGGCGATCGCCGGGATAAAAGTAAAGCTAAACAATAGCCCGATTTTCCAATTGCCCGTTGCCCAAATCCCTACAAAAAATGGCGCAAAGCTTTGGGGGACATGGGTGCCGACGTCGACGGATATGAGCACAGGTGTTTCCGTTCTCCTACAAGATTTACAAGGTAGTGCCCTCGTCTATGATGCGCAAGGTGAACTGGTGGGTGCTGTGCGAGAAGGTGAGGCGATCGAAGTTGATGGAATTAATCTCAATCTCGTCGAATTGATTGGCAGCACAGGGTTACAGATTAAAGCTGACCCCGGCGTCCCCATCGTTTATACAGGCTTTTTCCTCGTGATGGTCGGTGTGGTGATGAGCTACGTTTCCTATTCCCAAGTCTGGGCACTACAGGACGGCGATCGCTTCTACTTTGGCGGTAAAACCAATCGTGCTCAAGTGACCTTCGAGCGAGAACTCCTCGAAATCATCAACGAAATAGAATCCACCAGCGATAAAACTAAATCCACCACCGCCCAAACGGTTTAGTGATTCCAGTTCCCCCCTTACAAAGGGGGGCTAGGGGGGATCCTCCGCTCGTTGCGAGACCTACTGAAAATCCCTCCGCCTTCGGCACCTCCCTTCGAAAGGGAGGCAATAGTGCTATGAAGACCCCTCAGCGAAATGCTCCCGCAATAGGTCATGGAAAAAACGAAACTCACCGCCAGTCTGTCGGGTTAAACGCAACTCAGAGGTGTACTGAAGGAAAGCGGCATAGTCATGGGGAGTCGCGCCGCTACGCCATAACACCACCCGCAAAGCCAAATGCTGCATCAATGCAAAACCACCACTCAAGAATAGAGGAGCAAGAATTGCCATTGCTTGACTAGCGTTAATGATGTTGGAAATTTCTTCTGGATCAGATATGACATTGGGAAGTAAAGCATTCAGACCCAGCGGTAAAAGACCGGCTAAAACTACACCAAAAATTGTCAGGATAAAGCTGTTTCTGGCAGAGGCAATAATGCCTTGATTGGGTTTTGTTCGGATCGTAATATCACTCTTTAGCCCTCCAATCAGCCCTCCAATCAGCCCGACAATCAGCCCGACAATCAGCCCGACAATCAGCCCGACAATCAGCCCGTAAATCAGCCCGACAATCAGCCCGACAATCAGTTTTTGAAAAAAATCTTTTCGCGCTACGCGCTCAAAAGAAAAGTCAAGAATTTCAATAGGTTCAATATCATCCAGCCCTAAAATCAGCCCTAAAATCAGCCCGACAATCAGCCCGACAATCAGCCCGACAATCAGCCCGACAATCAGCCCGACAATCAGCCCGACAATCAGCCCGACAATCAGCCCGACAATCAGCCCGACAATCAGCCTGTAAAAAAATTTTTGTTGTCTTGTTTGCAACCATGTTTTTGGCTGCATTTGCTCAATTAGAAAAGCTGTTTTATTTTCTGCTTTTAGTTGTTTCGCTAGCCGCCCTAAGTATTGGCGAGTTTGACGACGACTATAGAGAAGTCCACCTTTATGCTCCACCTCATATCGCCTAAACCGCGCCTCGATATAAGCCTCGAAGATTTCCTCAAGCTGAGTTGCTGAGGGTTGATTGGGCAATGCCACCGCCATCACCGTCAACATCAGCGGCGTTTGCGCCAATTCTGCCAGCTTTGCCGATGGTTTGATCACCCGTTCCCAGAGACTCGGCTGTTTAACTGCGGTGAGATACCCTTGAATTTGCCCATCGCTCAGCGGTTGCAACTCCACTGCCCCATTTAGGCTACGTAGCTTATCCTTACCCAGCTCCTGATATTCCTTTTTCCGACAACAGACCACCACCTGCCGATCCGGTTCACTATCCGGCAAAAATTCGTTTAGGCGATCTATACAAGGCGCTAGCCGTTCCCTCAGCTCATCCAAACCATCCAACAACGGCAAAATTTGATGCTGCTTTAGCCACAGTTGCCCCACCTCAAGGGGGACATAATATTCCTCCTTTAACTGCGCGACCAACCATTCCTCGATGGACTGTTTATTCTCCTTCCAGTTCGATAGCTCAAAAATAATCGGTACAGGTGCTTGCTCATCTGCCTCTGCTGTCGCGAGCAGTTCCTGAGCCAGTTCTAATAAAGTCGTTGTTTTCCCCGACCCCGGCGCACCGAGAATAAAGAGTCGTCCATTCTCCCGCTGAAAGACATCGATCATCTTTTCTTGGGGTGGCAACTCTACAGGATCTTCTTTAGGACGAGTCAATAAGCGTAAAGGATTTAAACTCTGCAACTGCGCTAAATAATCCCGTTTCGCTGTCTGAGATGGTTCTTCTGGTTTTGGTTGCGGTGGCACATAGATACCCACTTCCTCAGGACGAGAGTCATACTCTAGTGCAATGAGCTGATCTTTTTCCAGCACATCCCGCCGACGTTTTCCTAGCTTGATTTGGAACGCTTTTAATAACTTGGCGCGACTCCCAGATAGATCTGCTGAAGATGCCACAGTCTCAGAAGGAGTAGATTTATTCCATATCCCCCGCCAAGTCTCCATAATCGAAGACACGACCTTTAGCTGCTTATCAAAAAAGGTCAACACACCAGCGATCGCCGCACCAACGACAGTAATACCTGTGATTACAGCCTTCGGATTTTCCATTATCCAAGCCCAAAGATCTTGAATACTTCCCGGTATTTGGATTTCAAGCAACAGAGCTAGAGCAGAAGTGAAGGACATTAAAAGCAAACAGCAAAATTTCCTGTCATTGTACTTGTTGTCATTTAGTGTCGCTAGATCCCCGACTTCTTTTACTAGGCTCAACAGTTAAATTGCTCTTACATTACAGAAGTCGGGGATCTGAACCCTCAAAGCCGAATCCAAAAACCTGCGCTATAACTCCGGTAAGAGCTTGTGGAGTTATCGGAAAATGAGCTATCCAATCCAATGCCAGTGCGGTTGTCTAAAAGGCAAACTCACCAATCCTAAAGCAACCCATCGTCTCAAATGTTATTGCAAAGATTGCCAAGCCTTCGCCCATTTCCTCGGTAAAGGTGGTGATGTTTTGGATAGTCAGGGTGGCACCGATATTGTCCAAACTCACCCGAAATACCTTTCTTTTTCTGAAGGCATCGAAAATCTCGCCTGCATGAAACTCAGTGAAACGGGTCTATTGCGGTGGTATGCATCCTGTTGCAACACTCCGATTGGCAATACCCTTCCCAACCATAAACTGCCATTTATTGGCATAGTCCATAACTGCTTAGAATCGAGCGAAACCAGTCTTGACAAAGCTTTTGGAGAAAAATCCTGTTATGTCAATACCGATGCTGCTATCGGGGAACCGAAACCAAAATCGAAAGGTTTATTTATCACTATCGCCCGAAATCTACTGATGGTTTTCAAAGGAAGATTGGACGGTAGCTATCAACAAAATCCAATGTTTGATGCAGCATCTGGAGAGGCGATCGCCACCCCAACGGTTCTCAGTTCAGAAGAATACGAGAAACTCATGTCCACCGAATCATGAATAGCGATGAAATAGATGCGGGTTTAGCACCCACTGCAAATTATCAATATGCTCAGAAAGTTGGGGCGCAACTATTTGTGGCGGGACAAGTGCCCCATGATAGTGTGGGTAACCTTGTGGGGATTGGCGATCGCCCGGCTCAGGCTAGGCAATGTCTGCAAAATCTCCGCACCTTAATCACATTGCATGGTTTTTGTAAAACTGATATTCGCAAACTCACGGTTTATGTAGTGGGCAATCCACAGGATTTGGCGGACACGTGGCAAATTGTAACGGCGTGGTTTGAGGATAATGTGCCGCCCGCTACGCTGTTGGGAGTTGCGGCTTTAGGATACGAAAATCAGCTGGTCGAAATCGATGCAACTATTATTCAGACAGCAGAGAATTAATCGTGATGGCAGCAAACATAACAAATCGAGTTGCCCTTGTGACAGGCTCAACCTCTGGTATCGGGAAGGCGATCGCCGAACGATTAGCAGCAGAGAATTTCACTGTGGTTTTTCACTCCAAATCTTCAGTGGAGGCTGGTGAAAATCTTGCGAGTACTTACCCGAATGCAACTTATTTTCAGGCGGATTTAGCAGATCAAAACCAGACTCGTGCGCTTATCCAAAAAGTTATTGCTCGCTATGGCCGTCTTGATGTGTTGGTGAACAATGCAGGTACCACTGCAACTATTCCCCATGCCGATCTGAAAGCGGCAACACCGGAAATTTGGCGGAACATATATGAAGTGAATGTCATTGCCCCTTGGACTTTAATCACCGAAGCAGAAACCGCCTTACGTCAAGCTTCTACGCCAGACTGCCCCAGTTGTATTGTGAATATTAGTTCCCATGCAGGCATCCGTCCGAAAGGAGCGTCAATTCCTTATTCGGCAAGCAAGGCGGCGCTAAACCACATAACAAAACTCCTTGCCCTGAACTTGGCTCCTGAAATTCGAGTCAATGCGATCGCCCCCGGTTTAGTCGATACACCGATGAGTAAAAATTGGGCAGCCGCACGGGAACTCTGGGCTAGGCGATCGCCAATGGGTCGTGGTGCACAGCCAGAAGAAATTGCCCAAGTCGCTTTTATGTTGATCACGAGTCACTACATTACGGGCGAAATTATGCTTTCCGATGGCGGACTCAATCTCACATAAATATCTGCATTTACGAAGACGAGGTAGCTTGTGCTGGAATTAGACCACATTTTTATTTTGACCCAAACCGATGCCCCCGAAGCCGATGCCGTAATGGATTTGGGCTTTCTCGAAGGCTCTCGCAATACTCACCCCGGCCAAGGTACAGCCAATCGTCGCCTCTTTTTCAATAATTTAATGCTGGAATTTCTATGGGTTCGAGATGCGGCAGAAACCCAAACAGCCAACATTGCCCCGATAGAATTTCTCGCTCGCTCTAACTATCGTCAGAGCGGTTATTCGCCCTTTGGTCTTGGGTTACGATACGCGCCGAAAATCGATGCTCAAAATGTAGATTTACCGTTTGAAACTTGGGAGTTTCGACCACCCTATTTACCGCCTCATTTGAAATTTGATATTGCGCTCACCTATCCCCATGAACCTTTGATTTTTGTGATGCCTTTTCACTCGACACGTCCAGATGCTGCCCCTTCTGAAAAACGTCAACCTCTGGAGCATCCTAATAATCTCCGAGAAATTAGTGAGGTGTCGATTGTTTTGCCGCAAGATAAAGCTTTATCGCCAGCATTACAGATGTTGCAAGAGCTGAATTTCGTCGGTTTTGAGCAAGGTCAAGAGCCTTGTTTAACGCTTACATTTGATAATTTAGCGCTGCATAAAATAACTGGTTTTCAACCGCAACTGCCATTGATTTTCCGCTATTAATCTCTCTCTTTTGAAAAATTATCGATGATAAAAATAATGAATAGACTTAGATTTTGGCTTTTTTAAATAACTCGTTAATTGTGAAATTCAGCTTGGGAAACAAACTATCTTGAATTGGCTGATCATTTTGATAAGTCATCGGCGCAGAATCTGGCGCGAAAATCGTTAAACTGCGTTGGCGATCGCTCACAATCCAGACCCTTGCTACGCCAGCCGCAAGACAATCGAGAGCTTTTTGAGCCATCTCATCAAAAGATGGACCCGGCGACGAAATTTTCAACACTAACTCTGGCGAAACTAAAAAAGCCCCACCATTGAGGTTTATCACGGACAATTTTGCTTCAGAGAAATAAGATTAAGTGACATCTGGGACTAAGAATCAATCATGTCCACTCAGCCCTTGCATTCACAGGCAATACAACCTTCAGACAAACCAACAAATTTCGTAAGAGCTAGGAAATGAAAAGGCTGAGTTGGGGTTGTTTTCATAAACGATGCTTAACAACCGATTCTAAACTCTTCTTCCATCAACATTTTTCAGAAAGTGGGAACAGAGACCATGAGCTTGGCATAATTACTGCTCAAATCTTTGGGTGTCTTTCGTCCCATGATAAGCTGCTAAAAAATATATTTTTTAGCAGCTTATCATGGGTATGGTCTGTTGTCAACAGGCAAACTATCTTTGCATAAGTGCTTTGATTCGTTGATATCGTTCTTGACGTGTAAGCCCTCTCGGTGTTTTACAAGTGATGACACAGGGTTCAATTGCAATACTGTTCTTTGCATGCCTGAAGTTAGACAGAAGCAATGTATTTCCTGGGTCGAGAGTTTGATAGAAACTAAATTCAGTTTTATAAAAGAGTTGGGCTTCCATAGAGTTCTTCTAAGATGTTACAGAACTGTATTGCATCTTGCCTTTTGAATCTAAAGACGTAACCGTCTTCTCCGGGGCCTAGGCTTGATTCACTAATGTATTCCATTTTGATTATATCGCGATAATATTCAAAAGCATCATGTACTGATGTGAGGAACAGAATTTGAGTGGCCGAGCCATGGGGACAGTACTGTATAGCAAGGTGGCAAACATACCACACTAACCATTGCCCAATAGGGTTAGCGGATCGATAGCTACGGGAAACAGCTTCTAGGTTGAGGATTTCTACGAATTCTACTTGTTCCGGAGGGTCTGGGTATAAAGCAAATTTGACTAAACCCAGCAGAGAGCTACGATGTTCAATCTTAAGCATGCCTTCATAATATTCCTCTTCTAAGCCTGCAAATAATTCTGTCCAATTACATTGCCAATTCTTCGGCATATCATCCTGGTTTGCTTTAGAAATAACAGCAAAGTCATTTTGATTAAATTGATTGATTACGTTAACTCGAATGGTTGGTGTGATGTCCATTAAATTGAAATCGGGAATTGGCTCCAATGTGAATTTTGATGCGGTGAGTCATGGTTGACCATGGGTTAAAATCAGACTTTACAAATAATTGCACTTTTTCGGCGATCGCCATGACCCTAAGTCTCTACAACAACCTCAATCGACGCTCCGAACCCTTTGAACCCGTTGAACCGGGTAAGGTGCGGATGTATTGCTGTGGCATCACGGTTTATGACTATTGCCATTTGGGCCATGCGCGTACTTGTATGAGCTGGGATGTGGTACGCCGTTATTTGCAATGGTCTGGCTACGACGTGAAATATATTCAGAATTTCACTGATATTGACGACAAAATTCTCAACCGCGCCCGTAAAGAAGATAGCTCTATGGAAGCGGTGTCCGATAAGTATATAGATGCCTATCACGAAGATATGGCGGCATTATCCATTCAACCAGCTGATGAATATCCCCGCGCGACCCACTGCGTCCATGGCATTCAGAAATTAATCCAAGATCTAGAGACTAAGGGATTTGCCTATGCTTCCAAGGGGGATGTTTATTATTCGGTGCGGAAATTTGAGGAGTATGGCAAACTATCTGGCCGCAAATTAGACGATATGCAAGCCGGAGCCAGTGGCCGCGTTGATGATCAAGATCCCGAAGCACCTAAGAAAGAAGATCCTTTTGATTTTGCGTTGTGGAAAGGAGCAAAAGAAGGAGAGCCAGCTTGGGATTCCCCTTGGGGTAAAGGCCGTCCCGGTTGGCATATCGAATGTTCGGCCATGGTGCGCGATCGCCTCGGTGAAACCATTGATATCCATGTGGGCGGCAGCGATTTGATGTTCCCCCACCACGAAAACGAAATTGCCCAGTCCGAAGCCGCCACAGGTCAGCCTCTCGCAAAATACTGGATGCATAGTGGCATGGTGAAAGTTGGGGGTGAAAAAATGTCCAAATCCCTCGGCAACTTCATTACTATCCGCGATTTGTTGAAAACCCATGACCCGATGGCAGTAAGGTTATTTATCTTGCAGGCTCACTATTCTAAGCCCCTTGATTTTACGGATGAGGCATTGCAAGCTGCGACTAAAGGTTGGGAAACACTGAACGAAGCATTACTCTTTGGTGAACAGCTTAATACCGATGGCATTACTGCTGATGATGGCATTCTCCAGAAGTTTAAGGACATTGTTGATAAAGACCTCAATTTCTCTGGGGGTTTAGCCGTGCTATTTGAATTGGCGAAGGAACTCGTCAAAGAAAAGAATATTTTGGTGCATGAGGGTCAATTTAAACAACATCCCGAAATCTTGGCGACGGTTTGGTTAACGCTCAAAGAATTAGCCGATGTTCTCGGTTTTGTTGCCACTGAAAAAACAACAGAAACAACTGATGGTTTAAACGATGCGGAAATTCAAGACCTTATTCAACAGCGTCAAGATGCCCGCGCCAATAAGGATTATGCTGAGGGCGATCGCCTGCGAGATCTTTTGGTGGACAATAACATCATCTTGATTGACAAACCCGGCGGCTTAACCGAATGGCGTCGTGGCTAAACGAATCAAATAGGCTTGCAGAGTAGGGCGGAAACGATGACGCAATTTTTTCAATTTGAGCAGGATTTTATTCAGTCGATGCGCTGTATACCGATGGTAATGCGCTATAAGCTCGATTCTTCCGGCGTCAAAATGAAATTGGAGCACTGGGGCAAACTCGACGATGCCGAAAAGCAAAGGTTTGTTGACATGCCTTGCGGTACTGCTGAGGAGGCACAAGCCTATCACCATGCTTTGCAAACTCTCATCGAAACGAAGAGCGGCGCAAAAGCAAAAGTCCTAGAGATTCCATCTAATCCCCTCTGGAAACAAACTGATATTCCCGTGCAAGTCCTTGAAAAGGCTGAGTCTTGTGATGTCGAAATTTCAGCAGCGCAGTGGCAAGGTTTAACGGATTTACAACGGTTTGCATTGATTAAGCTGAGTCGCCCTAGTCATGAGAACCATAATTTTGTGCCAGCTCTAAAAGAATTTGGTGTGATTTCGTGAGGCGATCGCCAAAAACTGAACTACATTGAATA